>NZ_JBNJNH010000001.1:1352500-6152500 GCF_050936175.1 Dactylosporangium sp. CA-139066
AACAACCAACCAACGGTTTGTTTCGGACGGAATCCAAGACTGCACAGGAACCGTGGTTCTGGTAGCTGAAGGCTTGTGCGCGCAGGTTTTGGGTTTGGTGTTGGTTGAGAATTGCACAGTGGATGCGAGCATCTTTTTTGCTTTGTGGTCAAGTTGCTGAGGGCGTACGGTGGATGCCTTGGCACCAGGAGCCGATGAAGGACGTGGGAGGCCGCGATAGGCCTGGGGGAGCTGTCAACCGAGCTGTGATCCCAGGGTGTCCGAATGGGGGAACCCGGCACCAGTCATGTGGTGTCACTCCTGCCTGAACACATAGGGCAGTGAGGGGGAACGCGGGGAAGTGAAACATCTCAGTACCCGCAGGAAGAGAAAACAATTGTGATTCCGTGAGTAGTGGCGAGCGAAAGCGGATGAGGCTAAACCTGGCATGTGTGATACCCGGCAGGGGTTGCATGGTAGGGGTTGTGGGACGCACCGTTTCGGGTCTGCCGGCCTGGGTGACAGTCAGAAAATCGTGGGTTAGTCGAAGTTCGCTGGAAAGCGGCACCGTAGCGGGTGACAGTCCTGTAGGCGAAAATCTGCGATCTGTTGGTGTGTGTTCCCGAGTAGCGGCGGACTCCTGTAATCTGCCGTGAATCTGCCAGGACCACCTGGTAAGCCTAAATACTCCCTGGTGACCGATAGCGGACAAGTACCGTGAGGGAAAGGTGAAAAGTACCCCGGGAGGGGAGTGAAATAGTACCTGAAACCGTGCGCCTACAATCCGTCGGAGCGTCCCACCTTTGGTGGGGGTGACGGCGTGCCTTTTGAAGAATGAGCCTGCGAGTTAGTGGTACGTGGCGAGGTTAACCCGTGTGGGGGAGCCGTAGCGAAAGCGAGTCTGAAGAGGGCGTTTGAGTCGCGTGTCCTAGACCCGAAGCGGAGTGATCTAGCCATGGGCAGGCTGAAGCGCGGGTAAGACCGCGTGGAGGGCCGAACCCACCAACGTTGAAAAGTTGGGGGATGACCTGTGGTTAGGGGTGAAAGGCCAATCAAACTCCGTGATAGCTGGTTCTCCCCGAAATGCATTTAGGTGCAGCGTTACGCGTTTCTTGCCGGAGGTAGAGCACTGGATGGCCTAGGGGGCCTACAAGCTTACTGAAGTCAACTAAACTCCGAATGCCGGTAAGTGAGAGCGTGGCAGTGAGACTGCGGGGGATAAGCTTCGTAGTCGAGAGGGAAACAGCCCAGATCACCAGCTAAGGCCCCTAAGCGTGTGCTAAGTGGTAAAGGATGTGGGGTCGCATAGACAACCAGGAGGTTGGCTTAGAAGCAGCCACCCTTGAAAGAGTGCGTAATAGCTCACTGGTCAAGTGGTTCCGCGCCGACAATGTAGCGGGGCTCAAGCACACCGCCGAAGCTGTGGCATTCACACATGTACCCGGCCTTTATTGGTCCAGGTGTGTGGATGGGTAGGGGAGCGTCGTGTCACCGGTGAAGCGGCGGAGTGATCCAGCCGTGGAGGTGACGCGAGTGAGAATGCAGGCATGAGTAGCGAAAGCAGGGTGAGAAACCCTGCCGCCGGATGACCAAGGGTTCCAGGGCCAGGCTAATCCGCCCTGGGTGAGTCGGGGCCTAAGGCGAGGCCGAGAGGCGTAGTCGATGGACAACGGGTTGATATTCCCGTACCCGCGTAGAAGCGTCCATGCTGAACCTCACTGTACTAACCTCCGGAGATTCTGAAGCCTTCGGGCGGAGGGATCAATGTTGGGATCTTGGTGGGTAGTAGGCAAGCGATGGGGTGACGCAGGAGGGTAGCTGGACCCGGCCGGTGGTTGTGCCGGGGCAAGCGTGTAGCCCGCAGCATAGGCAAATCCGTGCTGCATTGAGGGTGAGACGTGAAGCGGAGCCGTTCAGGTGAAGTCAGTGATCCCATGCTGCCGAGAAAAGCCTCTAGCGAGTTTCGAGCGGCCCGTACCCGAAACCGACACAGGTGGTCAGGTAGAGAATACCGAGGCGATCGGGCGAACTGTGGTTAAGGAACTCGGCAAATTGCCCCCGTAACTTCGGGAGAAGGGGGGCCACCGATGGTGAGACCACATGCTGGTGGAGCGGTTGGTGGCCGCAGAGACCAGGGGGAAGCGACTGTTTACTAAAAACACAGGTCCATGCTAAGTCGTAAGACGACGTATATGGACTGACGCCTGCCCGGTGCTGGAACGTTAAGGGGACCTGTTAGTCCTTCGGGGCGAAGCGGAGAACTTAAGCGCCAGTAAACGGCGGTGGTAACTATAACCATCCTAAGGTAGCGAAATTCCTTGTCGGGTAAGTTCCGACCTGCACGAATGGCGTAACGACTTCCCCACTGTCTCAACCACAGGCCCGGCGAAATTGCACTACGAGTAAAGATGCTCGTTACGCGCGGCAGGACGGAAAGACCCCGGGACCTTCACTATAGCTTGACATTGGTACTCGAATTCGATTGTGTAGGATAGGTGGGAGCCGGTGAAGTCCTCACGCCAGTGGGGGTGGAGGCAAGCTTGAAATACCACTCTGTTGGATTTGGGTATCTAACCTTGGGCCGTGAGCCGGTTCAGGGACAGTGTCTGGTGGGTAGTTTAACTGGGGCGGTTGCCTCCTAAAATGTAACGGAGGCGCCCAAAGGTTCCCTCAGCCTGGTTGGCAATCAGGTGTTGAGTGCAAGTGCACAAGGGGGCTTGACTGTGAGACTGACAGGTCGAGCAGGGACGAAAGTCGGGACTAGTGATCCGGCACTGGCAGGTGGAAGCGGTGTCGCTCAACGGATAAAAGGTACCCCGGGGATAACAGGCTGATCTTCCCCAAGAGTCCATATCGACGGGATGGTTTGGCACCTCGATGTCGGCTCGTCGCATCCTGGGGCTGGAGTAGGTCCCAAGGGTTGGGCTGTTCGCCCATTAAAGCGGTACGCGAGCTGGGTTTAGAACGTCGTGAGACAGTTCGGTCCCTATCCGCCGCGCGCGTAGGATACTTGAGAAGGGCTGTCCCTAGTACGAGAGGACCGGGACGGACGAACCTCTGGTGTGCCAGTTGTTCTGCCAAGAGCACGGCTGGTTGGCTACGTTCGGAAGGGATAACCGCTGAAAGCATCTAAGCGGGAAGCTCGCTTCGAGATGAGGTATCCCACCCCTTGAGGGTTAAGGCCCCCAGCGAGACCACTGGGTTGATAGGCCGGAAGTGGAAGCCTGGTAACAGGTTTGAGCTGACCGGTACTAATAGGCCGAGGACTTGACCTACAACACAAGCATGAAAGAAGTTTTTGCATCCACTGTGTGATTCTGAACCAACACCAGATCGCACCCCGCAGGCCGGAAGGCTGTGGGTGTGCGGGGTTGATAGGTTCATAGTGTTACGGCGGCCATAGCGGAGGGGAAACGCCCGGTCCCATTCCGAACCCGGAAGCTAAGCCCTCCAGCGCCGATGGTACTGCACCCGAGAGAGTGTGGGAGAGTAGGACGCCGCCGGACAAACTTTCGATCGAGGGCCGCCCCGTTGGGCGGCCCTCGAGTCGTTTACCGGGTCGAGCGCATCCGGCGCACCCCGGTCGGGAAGGATGAAGTCGTGAACGCGATGCCACACGACGGCAATGGCCAGGACGGCCCAGGGCGGCCGCGCAAAGATGACGATCGGTCGCCGGCTCGCGGCGGGGACGATCGGCCGCGGGAGGACCGGGGGCGCGGCGGGCGGTACGGCGATGACCGGCCGCGCGGGGACCGTTCCCGCGATGACCGGGGCGGTTTCGACCGAGCTCGCGGGGACCGGCCTGGGTACGACCGCTCGCGTGGCGATCGGCCGGGGTCCGACCGTGGGGATCGGCCGACGTACGACCGTTCCCGCGGGGACCGGCCCGGATACGACCGCTCGCGTGGCGACCGGCCTGGTTACGACCGCTCGGGCGGGGACCGGCCGGGATACGACCGTTCCCGTGGCGACCGGCCCGGATACGACCGTTCGCGCGGCGATCGGCCCGGATACGACCGCTCGGGCGGGGACCGTTCGCGCGATGATCGGCCCGGGTCCGACCGTTCCCGCGGTGACCGGCCCGGGTTCGACCGCTCGCGCGGTGACCGGCCCGGGTTCGACCGCTCCCGCGGTGACCGGCCTGGGTTCGATCGCTCGCGTGGCGATCGGCCAGGGTACGACCGTGGCGATCGGCCGGCGTTCGGGTCTCGTGACGACCGGGGCGGCTTCGACCGGCCGCGCGGGGACCGGTACCGCGATGGGCAGTCCGGATCCGACCGCTCGCGCGGCGACCGGCCCGGGTTCGACCGTGGGCGTGACCGCTCCCGGGATGACCGGCCGGGATTCGACCGGCCGCGCGGGGACCGGTTCCGCGATGACCGGCCCCGTGGTGAGCGTCCGGCGCGTGACGACCGGCCGCGGGACGACCGTTCGCGTGACGATCGGCCGCGCGGGAACTTCCGTGACGGCGGGCCTCGGGGTGAATTCCGGGGTGATCGGCCGGAGCGCGGCGGGTACCGGGGCGGGTCCTCGGGTGGTTCGCGCGATCGGGACGGCGGCGGGTACCGCGGGCGCGAAGGCGGCGGGTTCCGTGACCGCGAAGGCGGCTTCCGCGACCGGGACCGCGAAGGCGGGTTCCGTGGGCGCGACCGTGAGGGTGGAGGCTTCCGGGATCGGGATGGCGGCCCCCGCGGGGAGCGGCCGTCCGGGTTCCGTGACCGCGACGGCGCGCCGCGTGGGGACCGTCCGACGGGCTTCCGTGACCGCGAGGGTGGCTTCCGCGACCGGGACCGCGAGGGCGGGTACCGCGGGGAGCGGCCGTCCGGCGGGTTCCGTGACCGCGATGGTGCCCCGCGCGGGGACCGTCCATCGGGGTTCCGTGACCGTGACGGTGCCCCGCGCGGGGACCGTCCATCGGGGTTCCGCGACCGTGACGGTGCCCCGCGCGGGGACCGTCCATCGGGGTTCCGCGACCGTGACGGCGCGCCGCGTGGCGACCGTCCCTCGGGCTTCCGCGACCGCGACGGTGCGCCGCGTGGCGACCGTCCCTCCGGGTTCCGTGACCGTGATGGCGCCCCGCGTGGGGAGCGGCCGTCCGGGTTCCGTGACCGTGACGGTGCGCCGCGTGGCGACCGTCCCTCGGGCTTCCGTGACCGCGATGGCGGGGCGCGCGGTGAGCGTTCCGGCGGGTACCGGGACCGTGAAGGCGGCTTCCGGCAGCGTGAAGGTGGCTTCCGGGACCGGGACCGCGGCGACCGGCCCGCGTGGCAGCGCGACCGTGACCGGGACCGGGGCGGGAACCGGCCCGGGTACCGCGATCGCGACGGTGAAGGCGGGCGCGCCGGCGGGTTCCGGGATCGGGACACCGGGGCGCGTGGCGGCGGGTTCCAGCGGGCCGAGGGGCTGCGGCGCAGCGACGAAGGCGGGTACCGGCCGCGGGTGAGCGACCCGGGCTTCGTCAGCAGTGACGAGGGCGGTGAGGAGACCGTCAGCCGGGTCGCCGATCCGGTGCTGGCGGACGACATCGTCGCGTCGGAGCTCGATCGCGAGGTGCGCGCGGAGCTCAGCTCGCTCGCGCGGCCCGTGGCGGAGGAGGTTGCCCGGCGGCTGGTGGCGGCGGGGCAGCTCCTCGACGAAGACCCCGAGCTGGCGCTGGCGCATGCGCTCGTGGCGCGGCGGAAGGCGTCGCGGATCGCGGTGGTGCGGGAGGCGGCCGGGCTCGCGGCGTACCACGCGGGGGAGTGGCAGACGGCGCTGGGAGAGCTGCGGACGTACCACCGGATGACCGGCAAGCAGACGCACATCGCGGTCATCGCGGACTGTGAGCGGGCGCTCGGGCGGCCGGAGAAGGCGATCGACCTCTTCCGGACCGCGGACCGGGAGCAGCTGTCGGCCGAGGAGATCGTCGAGCTGCTGATCGTCGCCGCGGGGGCCCGCGGTGACATGGGGCAGCAGGACGCGGCCGTGGCGATGCTGCAGGTGCGGGAGCTCACGTCGGCGCCCGAGGCTCCGTGGGCGGCGCGGCTGCGGTACGCGTACGCCGATGCGCTGCTGCGGGCGGGGCGCCGGGAAGAGGCGCGGGAGTGGTTCGCCCGGGCCGCCGACCTCGACGAGGACCTGCGCACGGACGCGGCGGAGCGGCTGCTGGAGCTCGACGGGATCACGCTCGACGGCGACACCGAGGACGCCGAGGACGAGGAGTCGCGGGAGAACGCCGAGGCGGGACCGGACGACGAGCGCGGCGACGAGGACGAGGACGAGGACCGCGACGACTACGACGATGAAGACGACGTAGACGACGAGGACGACGACTACGACGACGAAGACGATCGTGATGACGACGACTACGACGACGAAGATGACGAC
The DNA here is from genome assembly GCF_050936175.1 of Dactylosporangium sp. CA-139066. Taxonomy (NCBI): domain Bacteria; kingdom Bacillati; phylum Actinomycetota; class Actinomycetes; order Micromonosporales; family Micromonosporaceae; genus Dactylosporangium; species Dactylosporangium sp. CA-139066. Next base: position 1,358,846 of record NZ_JBNJNH010000001.1, read on the forward strand.
GACGAAGATGACGACGACGTAGACGACGAGGACGACGACTACGACGAAGACGAAGACGAAGACGACGAGGACGACGAGCGCGACGGTCGTGATGACGACGACTACGACGACGAGGATGACGACGACGTAGACGACGAAGATGACGACTACGACGACGAAGACGATCGTGATGACGACGACTACGACGACGAGGATGACGACGTAGACGACGAGCGCGACGGGGACGCCGCGGCGCCGGACGACGACCGCAAGGACGACGGTCCTGCGGACGACGACAGTGCTGGTGACGAGGGCGGCAAGGGCGACGCCGACGACGAGCGGGACGGGGACTTCGGCGAGACCGAGCCGGCGGCCGCCGAGGCCGGGAGCGCCGGAGCCGAGACCGGGAGTGCGGGAGCCGACGCCGGGCGCGTGAGTGGCCAGGGCGAGGCGAAGCCGGCCGGGGACCCGGCGGCCGCGAAGCCCGACGAGACGGGAACGGCATGAGCGAAGCCGTGGAGACCCCGGGCCGGGACGCGGGAGTCTCGGGCCGGGGCGCGGAAGGCGCGGATCTGGTCGGGCACTACGACCTGGTGATCTTCGATCTGGACGGGGTGCTGTACCTCGTCGATCAGGTCATCCCGGGGGCCGCCGAGGCGTGTGCGCGGTTGCGCGAGCGGGGGATTCCCAGCGCGTACGCGACCAACAACGCCTCGCGGCTGCCCGGCGACGTCGCGACGCTGCTCACGCGGATCGGGATTCCGGCCGCGTCGCGCGAGGTCGTGACCTCGGCGCACGCCACGGCGCTGCTGATGGGGGAGCGGTTTCCGGCCGGTACGCCGGTGTTCATCCTCGGGGCGCCGGCGCTGCGCGAGGAGATCGCCGGCGTCGGGCTCAAGCCCGTGACGGAAGCGTCCGAGGCGCGGGTCGTCGTGCAGGGGTACTGGCCGGAGGTGACCATGCGGGACCTCGGCGACGCCGCCGTGGCCATCCGCGGCGGGGCGGCCTGGATCGCGACCAACGCGGACAAGACGCTGCCCTCGCCGCTCGGGCCGCTGCCCGGCAACGGGTCGCTGGTCGTGGCGCTGGCCACGGCGCTCGGACGGCAGCCGGACACGATCGTGGGCAAGCCCGATCCGAGCCTGTTCCTCGAGGCCGCCCGGGAGCGGGGGGCCCAGCGGGCGCTCGTCGTGGGGGATCGGCTCGACACGGACATCGAGGGCGCGTACCGGGCCGGGATGGACAGCCTGCTCGTGCTCACCGGGGTCTCCGACGCCGCCGAGCTGCTCGCGGCGCCCGTCGAGCGGCGGCCCACGTTCGTGGCCGAGGACCTCGGTGGGCTTTTTGAGCCTGCTCATGCGGTACCGCATCAGGGGCAATGGGAAATCACCGACCGCGACGGACGGTGGGAGCTGGCGGGGGACGGACGTCCGGTCGATGCCCTCATGGCCCTCTGCCGGGTCGCGTGGGCGGCGGGCGAGGTCCGGCCCATCGTCGCGTCCAGCGAGGGCGCCGAGGCGGCGTTGAAGGCGCTGAAGCTGGCCTGAGACGAGGCCGGCGAGGGCGCCGAGGCGGCGTTGAAGGCGCTGAAGCTGGCCTGAGACGAGGCCGGCGGGGGCACTGAGGCGGCGTTGAAGGCGCTGGAGCCGGCCTGAGACGAGGCCGGTGTCAGAGCAGCTTGCGCAGCTTCAGCAGGTCCAGCACGCCGGCCTCGATCTTGATGCGGCCGCTCGTCCACGCCGGCATGACGTTGAGGCGGCCGTTGACCAGGTCGACGAGGTCGTCGCTGGACGACGTCAGCTTGATCTTGGCGCGCGGGTCGTCGCCGTCGGTCAGGTCCAGGATCTGGCCGCCGGCGAGGCGGCCGTGGAAGGCCACGTCGAGGTCGGTGACGCGGCAGGCGAGCGTGCGGTCGAAGTCGAGCTTCTCGCGAGTCTCCGCGGCCTTGGACGCCAGGTGCTCGGCGAGCTTCTGCAGTGCGGCCCGACACTCTTCAACCGTTGCCATTGTGCGATTCCCCGTCATTGTCCGGACCCGTCGAACTGTGACGGTACCGTACGGCGTCGCGGCTTGCCCGGTAGCGTGAATGGCGTACACCACCTGGAGGAGAGACGCAATATGGCGCAGGAAGCATGGCGGGCCTATCTGGAGCTCGCCTACGGCATGACCGAGGCCACCACGAAGAAGGCGACCAAGACGGTCCGGCGCCTGGTGGGCAAGGGCGGCGCGACGGCCGAGCAGCTCCAGTCGATGGCCGAGGACCTGCTCAAGGCCGGATCGACGAACCGTGAGGCGCTGACGAAGCTGGTGCGGTACGAGCTGGACCGGGCGCTCGGCGCCGTCGGGCTGGCGACCGCGGACGAGGTGGCGTCGCTCACCAGCCGCGTGCACGAGCTCGAGGCGCAGCTCAAGGAGGCGACTGTGAACGCCGTGGCGCCGGCGCACGAGCCCGCGCCGCCCGTCGGGGCCGAGGCGATCGCCGAGGAGCCGGCCGCGGTCAAGGCCGCGCCGGCGCGCAAGGCGGTCGCCAAGAAGGCCGTGGCGCCCGCGAAGACGGCGCCGGCCAAGACCGCGGCCGCGCCGGTGAAGACGGCCGCGCCGAAGCGGACGCCCGCGGGCAAGAAGGCCGCCGCCAAGGCCGCCATCGAGACCGTCGCGGCCGCGTCCGAGGTCGGGCCGGCCTCCGCCAAGCTGCCCGTGAAGAAGGCCACTCGCGCGCCCCGGAAGACGGCGTCATGACCGGCCCCGTGCCTGGTCCCGGGCCTGCGCCGGCCCCGGGGCCGATGCCCGGGCCGCCCGGCGCGGCCGTGCTCGGCCGAGTCGAAGCGGCGGTTGCGGCGCTCGGCGAGGTAGCGTCGCTTCCGCTACGGCAGCAGGTTTCGGTGTACGCCGATGCGCACCGGACACTGCAGGAGACGCTGAGCACGATCGAGGAACGCTGAGGACTCTGGGAGCTGCTGGCAGATGGCGCGCCGGAACCGTCTCGACGCCGAGCTGGTGCGCCGTGGGCTGGCCCGCTCGCGGGAGCAGGCGGCCGCGCTGATCGCCGCGGGCCGGGTGGAGGTCCGGGGTACCACCGCGGGGAAGGCCGCCGCCCAGATCGACCCGGCGGACCCGGTGCGGGTGGTGGAGTCGGCCGAGGACGAGTACGTCTCGCGGGGCGGGCACAAGCTTGCCGGCGCCCTGGACGCGTTCGCCGCGCTGCCCGTCGCGGGCCGGCGCTGCCTCGACGCGGGCGCCTCGACCGGCGGGTTCACCGACGTGCTGCTGCGCCGGGGTGCGGCTTCGGTGGCGGCGGTCGACGTCGGGTACGGCCAGATCGCCTGGTCCCTGCGCACCGACGAACGGGTGCGGGTGATCGAGCGCACGAACGTGCGCACGCTGACGCCGGAGCAGATCGGCGGCGCGTGCGAGCTCACCGTGGCCGACCTGTCCTTCATCTCGCTGCGGCTCGTGCTGCCGGCGCTGGCCGCCTGCACGACCGAGGACGGCGACCTCGTGCCGATGGTGAAGCCGCAGTTCGAGGTGGGCCGGGAGGCGCTGGGCGAGCGCGGCGTGGTGCGATCGACCGAATTGCGCGCCGCGGCGGTGCTGGACGTCGCCGCGGCGGCCGCCGGGCTCGGCCTGGGCGTGGCCGGCGTGGCGCGCAGCCCGCTGCCGGGGCCGCAGGGCAACGTCGAGTTCTTCCTGTGGCTGCGCCGCGGCGCGCCGCCGGTCGATCCCGCGGTCGTGCACGAGGTCGTACTCGAGGGAGTGGTTCCGGCGTGAGCGGTCCGGAGCGCAGCGGAGGAGCCGCGAGCCATATGTGCAGCTTTGATTCGCGCCGTCGCCGGAGCGAAGCGGAGGTGGCGGCGTGAGCGGTCCGGAGCGCAGCGGAGGAGCCGCGAGCCATATGCACAGCGTTGACTCGCGCCGTCGCCGGAGCGAAGCGGAGGTGGCGGCGTGAGCGGTCCGGAGCGCAGCGGAGGAGCCGCGAACCATATGCACAGCGTTGACTCGCGCCGTCGCCGGAGCGAAGCGGAGGTGGCGGCGTGAGCGGTCCGGAGCGCAGCGGAGGAGCCGCGAACCATATGCACAGCGTTGACTCGCGCCGTCGCCGGAGCGAAGCGGAGGTGGCGGCGTGAACGGTCCGGAGCGCAGCGGAGGAGCCGCGAACCATATGCACAGCGTTGACTCGCGCCGTCGCCGGAGCGAAGCGGAGGTGGCGGCGTGAACGGACGCGAGGCGTTGCTGGTCACTCACACGGGAAAGGCCAGCAACAACGACCATGCCAGGACCGTGGCGGCGGACCTGCTGGACAATGGCTTCACGGTGCGCGTGCTGGCCGAGGAGGCCGCCGAGCTCAACATCCCGCGGGCGGTGCCGGTCAGCGGCGAGGCGGCCGCGCAGGGCGTGGAGATCGTGTTCGCCCTCGGCGGCGACGGCACGCTGCTGCGCGCCGCCGAGCTCGCCCGGCCGGCGAAGGCGCCGCTGCTCGGCATCAACCTGGGCAAGGTCGGGTTCCTCGCCGAGGCCGAGATCGGCGACGTCGACAAGGCGGTCCGGGAGATCGTCGACGGCGCGTACACGGTGGACGAGCGCCTCACGATCGACGTCACCGCCGAGCACGGCGGGCGGCTGGTCGGCAACTCCTGGGCGCTCAACGAGGTCACCGTCGAGAAGGGCGCCCGCGAGAAGATGCTGGAGCTGCTCGTCGAGGTCGACGGGCGGCCCCTGTCGCGGTACGGGTGCGACGGCGTGGTGTGCGCCACGCCGACGGGATCGACCGCCTACGCCTTCTCGGCCGGCGGGCCGGTCGTGTGGCCGGAGCTGGAGGCCCTGCTGCTGGTGCCGATCTCGGCGCACGCCCTGTTCAGCCGGCCCCTGGTGATCGCGCCGACGTCGACGATCACGGTCAACGTGGAGCCCTTCACGAGCTTCGCGCTGCTGTCGTGTGACGGGCGGCGAGTGATGGATCTCGCTCCGGGCTCCACGGTTACGGTACGGCGGGGAGCCCTCCCGGTCCGCGTGGTCCGCCTGCGTGAGCGCCCGTTCACGGACCGTCTCGTGGCGAAGTTCGGCCTGCCCGTCGAGGGGTGGCGCCACAACAAACGGCACAGCTGAGGGCGCCACGAGCGCGTAAATCCAAACGGCCGAGTGGAGAACTGTCGTACCCCGCAGCTAGTGTTCCTCACGTGCTGGAGGAACTCCGCATCACCGGACTGGGCGTGATCGAAGACGCCACCCTGCCCCTCGGCCCGGGCCTGACGGTCATCACGGGCGAGACCGGCGCGGGCAAGACCATGGTCGTGACGAGCCTCAACCTGCTGTTCGGCGGCCGCGCCGACGCGGGGCGGGTGCGCGCCGACCCCGGCCGCGCCACCGTCGACGGGCGGTTGACGCTGCCGAAGCACGTGCGGGCCGCGGTGGAGAGCCGCATCTCCGACGCCGGCGCCGAGGTCGACGACGACGGCACGCTGCTCATGAGCCGCACGCTGACCGCCGAGGGCCGCTCCCGCGCACACGTCGGCGGGCGCACCGTGCCGGTTGCGCTGCTGTCCGAGGTCGGCGAGCGGGTGTTCGCGCTGCACGGGCAGTCCGATCAGCTGCGGCTGCTGCGCCCGGCCGAGCAGCGCGGGGCGCTGGACCGCTACGCCGGGCCGGAGCACGAGAAGCTGCTCGGGCAGTTCGCCGAGCTGTATGGCCGCTGGCGGGCCGTCGAGGACGACCTGGCCGACCGGCGGGCCAACGCGCGGCAGCGCTCTCAGGAGGCCGACCTGCTGCGGCTCGGCCTGGACGAGATCACCCGCGTCGACCCGCAGCCGGGCGAGGACGAGCTGCTGCGGGAGGAGGCCCAGCGCCTCGAGCACGTCGAGGGGCTGCGCTCGGCCGCCCAGCTGGCGCACGTGGCCCTGGCCGGCACCGGCGACGGGGGCGACGACGTCGCCGACGTGCTGAGCCTCATCGCGACCGCGCGGCGCACCCTGGAGAGCCAGTCCGGCGTCGACCGGGTCCTCGGCGAGCTCGCCGCCCGCCTGGACGAGGTCGCCACCCTGGCCGGGGACGTGTCGACGGAGCTGGGGACCTATCTGGCGTCGCTGGACGCGGACCCGGGCCGGCTCGAGGAGGTCTACGAGCGGCGAGCGGCGCTGCGGGCGCTGACCCGCAAGTATGCGGAGGACGTCGACGGCGTCGTGGCCTGGGCCGAGCACGCCCGGACGAAGCTGGCCGAGCTCGACACGTCCGACGAGCTGCTCGAAGAGCTCGACCGGGAGCGCAAGCGGCTGCACGGCGAGGTCGCCGAGCTCGCCGCCGTGCTGTCGGCGGCGCGGCAGGAGGCGGCGGGGCGGTTCGCCGCCGACGTCACCGTGGAGCTGGCCGGCCTGGCCATGCCGCACGCGCGGATCGAGGTCGTCGTGCTGCCCAAGCCCGCGGGCAACGGGCCGACGATCCCGACGGCGTCGGGGGCGGACAGCGGGGTCGGGCCCGACGGCGGGGACGACATCGAGCTGCGGCTGCTGCCCCACCCCGGGGCGCCCGCGCAGCCGCTGCAGAAGGGCGCGTCCGGCGGCGAGCTGTCGCGGGTCATGCTGGCGATCGAGGTCGTGTTCGCGGGGGCCGGTGGGCCGCCGACGCTGGTGTTCGACGAGGTCGACTCCGGGGTGGGCGGGACGGCCGCGGTGGAGATCGGCAAGCGGCTGGCGCGGCTGGCCCGGGAGCACCAGGTGCTGGTGGTGACGCACCTGCCGCAGGTGGCGGCGTTCGCGGACCGGCATCTGGTCGTGGCCAAGGACACCGGCGGGGCGGTGACGACCAGCGGGGTCCGGGTCGTGGAGCACACGGATCGGGCCCGGGAGCTGGCGCGGATGCTGGCCGGCCTGCCGGACTCGGACCTGGGGATCGCGCACGCCGAGGAGCTGCTGTCCGTCGCTGATCGGGAGAAGGCGCGCTAAGAGCCCCTCACGGTTCACGGAGTGTTTGATCCATCGCTCTACGTTGTGAGGGTGGTGGATGCGGTTGCGGGGTCGCCGTGGGTGCTGCTGGTGGTGTTCGTCGTGGCCGGGCTGGACGCGATCGTGCCGCTTTCGCCCAGCGAGTCGACCCTGATCGCCGTTTCCGTGCTGGCCGGGAGCACCGGGGAGCCGTTCATCGTCCTGGTGATGGCCGCGGCCGCGGCGGGGGCGTTCTGCGGGGACGTGTTGTCGTACCGGATCGGGGTGCGCGCGGGGGCCGGGGTGCTGCGGCGGCTGCAGGGCAAGACGCGCGGGCTCGCCGCCTACCACTGGGCGCGGCGGACGCTGGACACGCGCGGGGGACAGGTGCTCATCTTCGCGCGGTACCTCCCCGGCGGGCGCTCGGCCTCGGCGCTCGCCGCCGGGGTGGTCGGGTACCCGGCGGGGCGCTTTCAGGCCTGGACGGCGCTCGGGGTCAGCCTCTGGGCGTCGATGGTGGGGCTGATCGGGTACCTCTGCGGCATGTACTTCGAGGGTGAGCTGTGGAAGGCGCTGCTGCTCGCCTACGTGGGGGCCGGGGCGCTGCTGTTCGCGGCCGAGGTCGGGCGGCGGTTCTCAGCGCCGGCCGACCAGGAGGTTGACCCGCGTGCCCACGGGGGCGACCGTCGTGGCCAGGGTGGACTGCTCGAGGACGATCATGGGGCCGGCCGGGCCGACCTCGCGGATCACTCCGAGCTCGAGTCCGGCAGCGCGTAGGGCGGCGGTCGCCTCGGCCGGGGTCTGTCCGGCGAGGTTCGGCACGCGGGTCAGGCGGATCGACGATAATGTTTCCATCAGGCGACTCCTCACGATGGAACTCCGTGCTGACCTGAGGCGGCGACCCGCGTCGTAAATACGCTCGCTGAGTGTCGGGTGCGCGACAGCACGTGTAAGGCCATCGGGGTGACCGCCGTCACGCCGAAACGTGAAATAGGGCGTTCCACCTGGTGGTGGACATGTCGCGCACAGCTTTCGGCGTCCGTCCATGCCAGGATGGTTGTGATGCGACTTCCAACCTTGCGCCGCACCCGGCCCGCCGAGCCGGGTGTCATCGCTGGCGTCGTGCGGCTCGATCGGCGGACGAAGCGCCTCGTGGGGCGGCTGCGGCCGGGGGACATCGCGGTCATCGACCACGTGGACCTCGACCGGGTGGCGGCCGACTCGCTGGCCGCATCGGGCGTGGCGGCGGTGCTCAACGCGAAGCCGTCGGTGTCCGGGCGGTATCCCAACCTTGGGCCGGAGGGCCTGGTCAAGGCCGGCATCCCGCTCGTCGACGACCTGGGCGAGGAACTGTTCGACCGGCTGCGCGAGGGTGACTCGGTCCGCATCGAGGGCGACACCGTCTGGGTCGGCGAGGAGGCCGTGGCCAAGGGCGTCCGGCAGGACGCCGACTCCGTGGCCGAGGCCATGGCCGACGCCCGCGAGGGGCTGTCGGTGCAGCTCGAGGCGTTCGCGGCCAACACGATGGAGTACCTCAAGCAGGAGCGTGGCCTGCTGCTCGACGGCGTCGGCGTGCCCGAGGTGCAGACGCAGATCGCCGGGCGGCACTGCCTGATCGTGGTGCGCGGCTACGACTACAAGGCCGACATCGACGTGCTGCGGCCCTACATCCGGGAGTACAAGCCGGTCCTCATCGGCGTCGACGGCGGGGCCGACGCGCTGGTCGAGGCCGGATACACCCCGGACATGATCATCGGCGACATGGACTCCGTCAGCGACGACGTGCTGCGCTGCGGTGCCGAGATCGTCGTGCACGCCTACCCGGACGGGCGAGCGCCGGGGCTGGCCCGCGTGCAGCGGCTCGGCGTCGAGGCGATCACCTTCCCGGCCGCGGCGACCAGCGAGGACATCGCGATGCTGCTGGCCGACGAGAAGGGCGCGTCGCTCCTGGTGGCCGTCGGCACCCACAACACGCTGATCGAGTTCCTCGACAAGGGCCGGGGCGGCATGGCCTCGACGTTCCTGACCCGGCTCAAGCTCGGCGGCAAGCTCGTCGACGCCAAGGGGGTCAGTAGGCTGTACCGGCAGAGCCTGTCGGGGTCGTCGCTGATCCTGCTGCTCGCCTCGGCGATCGCCGCGATGGCCGCCGCGCTCGCGGTCACCACGATCGGCCGGGCCTACCTCAGCGTCATCGCCGAGTGGTGGGACAACCTGATCTTCACGCTGTTTTCGTAGAAGGCCGTCTTTGCTGTGATCAACTTCCGGTACCACGTCGTGTCGCTGGCTGCCGTCTTCCTGGCGCTGGCCATCGGCCTGGTCGTGGGGACCGCGGCGGCGAACGGGCCGCTCGCCGAGAACCTCAACGACCAGGTCACCAAGATCACCGACGAGAAGCAGCAGCTGCGCGACGACCTCGAGCAGTCCCGGGCCGAGCTGAAGAAGAACGCGGACTTCGCCACCGAGGTGGCGCCGATGCTGCTGACCAACCGGCTGCCCGGCAAGAACGTGCTGCTCATCAAGCTCGACGGCAGCGACAGCAGCGACGTGAACACCGCCACCGACGGGATCGCGACCATGCTCGGTACCGCCGGTGCGAAGGTCGTCGGGACCATCACCGTGAAGGAGAAGTTCACGGCCGCGGCCAGCAGCGCGATGCTGCTCGAGCTGGCCGAGTCCTCCGCCCCGCTCGGCGTGAAGGGCGCCCTGCCCAACCAGGCCAACGGCGTGGACACCACGGCCGCGCTGCTCGCCGCGGTGCTGGTCGGCAAGTCCGGCACGCCGCAGGTCGAGGGCACCCGCACGGTGCTCACCGCCTACGAGTCCGGCGGGTTCATCGGCGTCGACGGGGACTTCAAGACGCCCGCCGAGGCGGTCGTCATCGTCGCCGGGGCGCCCGCGACCGGCAAGGACGCCAAGGATCGCAACACCGCCGCGCTCACCCTGGCCAGCCGCTTCGATCTGGCCGGGCGCGTCGTGGTGGCCGGGCTCTCGGCCAACGGCCTGGTCTCGTCGGTCCGCGGCGACGCCTCCATCGCCAAGTCCATCTCCACGGTCGACAACGCCGTGACCGCCTACGGGCAGGTGGCGGCCGTCATGGCCCTCGTCGAGCGGCTCGGCGGCAAGACCGGCCACTACGGCATCGGCGATGGGGCGAGCAGCCTGCTGCCGAAGACGGCGAGCGTGACCAATGGCTCGTAGCCGCCTGCTGCGCTTCGTCACCGGCGCGCTGGCCGGCCCGGTCGCCGGCGGGGTGGCGCGCGCCGCCGTGCGCGCGCTGAACGACAGCCCGGCGCTGGAGCGCACCAACTTCCGCGGCCGCCGCGTCTCGCTCGCCGGCGGGCCCGCGCTCGCCCTCGGCGCGACCGCCGGGGCCGTCGTGCACCGGCCCGAGCACGCCGCCGCGACCGTCGTCGCCGGCCTGGGCTCGGGGGCCGTCGGGCTCTACGACGACCTCGTCGGCGGCCGCCCCGAGCACGCCGCCAAGGGCTTCCGCGGCCACCTCGGCGCGCTGCGCCAGGGCCGGGTGACCAGCGGCCTGGTGAAGATCGCCGGGGTCGGCGCGGCCGGGCTGGTCGCCGCATCGCTGCTGCCGCGGCGGCGCCCCGCCGGTAAGCGCCGGCGCGGCCGCGAGGCGGTCGACGTGCTGCTCGGGGCCGGCGTGATCGCCGGCTCGGCCAACCTGTTCAACCTCCTGGACCTGCGCCCGGGCCGCGCGCTCAAGGCCGGTCTCGCCGTCGGTACGCCGCTGGGCGCCTCCGGCCCGATCGGCGCCGCGAGCGCGCTGCTGCCGGCCGACCTCGGCGAGGAGATCATGCTCGGCGACGCCGGGGCCAACGCGCTGGGCGCCCTGCTCGGCACCGCGTACACGGCCCGCACCGGCACGTTCGGCCGCCTGGCCGCGCTGGCCGGGATCGTGGCGCTGACCGCGGCGAGCGAGAGGGTGAGCTTCACCCGGGTGATCGAGGACCACCCGCTGCTGAACCGCCTGGACCAGTGGGGGCGCCGCGCCGCGGACACTCCGGACGTAGACGATAAATCGGAAATGTCGGAAATGTCCGCGGAGGGTGGAGGCGCCGCGAAGCCGCGGGGCGAAACCTGGGCTGACGAGTCGGGCGCCGTTGGGTCGCCGCCCGAGGGCGGCGGTGAGTCGCCGGGCGGGCTCGGCACCGTTGGGTCGCCGGCCGAGGGTGGCGGTGAGTCGCCGGGCGGGCCCGGCACCGTGGGGTCGCCGGCCGAGGGTGGCGGTGAGTCGCCGGGCGGGCCCGGCGCCGTCGGGTCGCCAGGCGAGCGGGGCGGCGTCGACGCGGCGCAGCAAGGGCCGGACGAGCAGTCGCGGGCGCGTAAACCGTCGCCGTATCCGCGCGGGTGACGAAGAGCAGACTCTTCGGGGCGGCGGCACTCGTCGCGGGGCTCACCATTCTGAGCCGAATTGCCGGATTTGCCCGCATCATGGTGTTCAACTCGACCGTGGGGGCGACCGGGCTCGGGAGTGCCTACCAGGCCGCCAACACGGTGCCGAACATCATCTTCGAGCTTGTGGCCGGGGGCGCGCTCGCCAGTCTTGTCGTACCGCTGCTGGCCGGGAAACAGCGCGAGGACGTCGGGCGGATCGTCGGCGCGCTGCTCACCTGGGTGGTCCTCATCCTCACCCCCGTCGCCCTGCTCGTCGCCCTCTTCGCCCATCCGCTCGTCTCGCTGCTCACCAGCGGCAAGCCGGCCCCGGTCATCGACGCGGGGGCCGGCATGCTGCGGGTGTTCGCGCCGCAGCTGCCGCTCTACGGGGTGGGGATCGTGCTGACGGGGACGCTGCAGACGTACCGGCGCTTCGCGTGGCCCGTCATCGCGCCGCTGCTGTCCAGCCTCACCGTCATGGGCGTGTACGTCCTGTTCGGGGTCCTGGCCGGGAACGGGGCCGCGCTCGAGAGCGTCTCCGACCGGACCCTGCTCGTGCTCTCCGGCGGGACCACGCTCGCCGTCGCCGTGCTGTCGCTGTGCCTGGTCGCGCCGGTCAGCGGGCTCAAGTTGCGCGTCAGGCCGACGACGAAGCTCGACGTGCACGCGATCGCGACGCTCAAGCCGCTCGCCGTCGCCGGGATCGTCACCGTGGGGACGCAGCAGCTCGTGCTCGGCCTGGCCATCCGGCTCGTCAGCTACGCGCCCGGCGACGGGGTCATCGTCACCTACTCGCTCGCGCAGACGATGTTCCTGCTGCCCTGGGCGGTGCTGGCCGTGCCGCTGGCCACCACCGCGTACCCGGCGCTCGCCGAGCGGGGGGCGGCCCGGGACCGGGCGGGGTTCGCGGCCGCGCTCGCGCCGTCCGTGCGGTCCGTCGTGCTGCTGAGCTGCCTCGGGGCCGCCGGGCTCATCGTGCTCGCGCGGCCCGTCGCCGTGCTGCTCGCCGCCGCCTCGTCGCGGCCACCGGACGTGCACCAGCTGGCCGCCGGCATGGTGTGGTTCGCGCCGGGGCTACTCGGGTACGGGCTCTTCGCTCTGCTGTCGCGGGCGCTCTACGCCGGCGGCAACGCCTATCCGGCGGCGGTTGCGACCGCGGTCGGGTGGACGGCGGCCGCCGGCGCCGCGCTGGGGCTCGCCGTCACCCTGCCCGTCGGCGACCGGGTGGCCGCGGTCGCGGCCGCGAACTCGGTCGGCATGCTCGTGCTGGGGGCGGCGCTGCTGGCGGCCGTCGGGCGGCGGGCCGGGCGCGAGGCGTTGAGCGGCACCTGGCGTACGGCATCCGTCTCGGTGTTGTCCGCGGCGGCGGCCGTGTGCGTGGGGCTGCTCGTGCGGTCGCAGCTGGCAACCCCGGGTGTCTGGGGGGCCTTCGCGCAAGGCATGCTGTGCGGAGTCGTGGTGGCGGCGGTGTACCTCGCGGGAGTGGCGGTCGGGGACCGGCCGACCCTGAGAAGACTCATCGGGAAAGGGGACGGGTAAGTGGGCGCCCGCATCGCGTTGGTCCTGGCGTCGAGCACGGGCGGCATCGGCCGGCACGTCGGCATGCTCGCCGAGGGCCTCGTCGCCCGCGGCCACGAGGTCAGCGTGCACGGGCCGGCGGCCACCGGGGAGCAGTTCGGGTTCGCCGCCAAGGGCGCGCGGTTCGTGCCCGTCGAGATCCCGGCCAGCCCGCAGCCCGGCGACGTGCTCGCCGTGCGGGCGCTGCGGCGCTCGGTCCGCGGCGCCGACGTGATCCACGCCCACAGCCTGCGGGCCGGGCTCGTCGCGGCCCTCGCCCGCCCGGCCGGCACCCCGCTCGTCGTCACCTGGCACAACCTCGTCCTGGCCAACGGGCTGCGGGCCCGGCTGTACCACCCGCTCGAGCGGCGGGTCGCCCGCGCCGCCGACGTGACCCTCGCCGTCTCCGGCGACCTCGCCGACCGCGCCCGGGAGCTCGGCGCCCGCGACGTGCGGCTGGCCAAGGTGCCGGCGCCCGTGCCGCGGCCGGTCGGGCGCGACCGCGACGCGGTGCGCGAGGAGCTCGGCGCCGAGGCCGGGCAGCCGCTGGTCCTCGCCGTCGGGCGGCTGCACCCGCAGAAGGGCTTCGAGACGCTCGTCTCCGCCGCCGCCCGGTGGCGCGACCGGGAGCCCGAGCCGTTCGTGGCGATCGCCGGTAGCGGGCCGTCGTACATGTCGCTGGCCCAGCGGATCTCCGTCGAGCACGCGCCGGTGCACCTGCTCGGCTACCGCGACGACGTGCCCGACCTGCTCGCCGCGGCCGACCTCGTCGTGGCGACCAGCGTGTGGGAGGGCCAGCCGCTGTTCGTCCAGGAGACTCTGGCCGCCGGTGTACCGCTGGTGTCGACCGCCGTCGGCGGAGTACCCGACGTCGTCGGGGACGCGGCCCGGCTCGTCGCCCCGCACGACGTCGACGCCGTGGACGACGCCGTCGTGGCCCTGCTGGACGACCCGGCCGCCCGCGCGGAGCTGGGCCGGCAGGGGCGGGTGCGCTCGGCCACCTGGCCGACCGAGGCCGACGCCATTGACCAGGTCGAGGCGGTGTACGCGCAGCTGCGCGGCCGCGGGGAGGGCTGATGCGGCACTGGCTGCATCGGTTCTCGCCGGCCCTCGCCGCGCTGCTCGCCGGGCTCCTCGGCCTCGTCGCGCTCATCCCGCAGCCGGCCGCCGCGCCGGCCGCCCCGACCGCCGACTACGTCCTGCTCGTCGGCGTCGCCGGGCTGCGCTGGGACGACATCAACGCCGCCGACACGCCGGCCATGTGGCAGATGGCCCAGGGCGGCGCGATCGGCGCCCTGTCGGTGCGCTCCGCCCGCCGGATCACCTGCGCCGGCGACGGGTGGCTCACGCTGGGTTCGGGGAACTTCGCGGTGTACACCCCGGGCGCCGTCACGCCCGTGTGCCCCGACCTCGCCGTGCCCATCACCGAAGGCCAGTCCGGGGCGTCGCTGCCCGACCAGGGCGACCTCGTCGCCCGCAACCGCGCCCTGCACTGGGGCGCCCAGCCCGGCGCGCTCGCCGAGGGCGTGCGCTGCGCCACCGCCATCGGGCCCGGCGCCGCGCTCGCCGCCGCCCGCCCCTACGGCCGCATCGACGTGTACTCCGAGACCCTCGACGACAGCCTGCTCTCCGCCTGCGCGCTGACGCTTGTCGACCTGGGCGAGATCGCCGGCGACGACCCCGTCTCCCGGGCCGCCGACGCCCGCCGCGCCGACGCCGCCCTCGCCTCGATCCTCGCCGCGCGGCCCCCGCGCTCCGTCGTCGTCCTCGCCGGCCTGTCCGACCTCGACTCGACCAGCCGGCTGCACGTGGCGATCGCGCAGGGCCCCGGGTACACCGGCGGCTGGCTCACGTCCCCGTCGACCTCGCGGCCCGGCTACGTCCAGGTCGTCGACCTCGCCCCGACCGCCCTGGCCGCGCTGGACCGGCCCGTGCCGGGCAAGCTCTTCGCCGGCGGCGCCGCCTCGGCCACCAACAGCGGCCGCCCGGCCGACGTCACCGCCGCCGTCAGCCGCCTCGCCGACGCCGACCGCGAGGCCACCGTCCAGCGGCGGGTCGGCACCAACTTCTTCACCACCCTCGTCGTCGTCGAGCTGCTGCTGTTCGTCCTGTGCGTGCCGCTGCTGCGCCGGGCCCGGCGCCCGCCCGGTCCGCTCACCCACCGGCCCGTGCCGCGGCCGATCGTGCGCGCCGCCGAGGTGCTGCTCATCGCCGCGTCCCTGGCCGTGCCGGCCGCGCTCGTCGCCGACCTGCTGCCGTGGTGGCGGTGGACGCGGCCCGGGCTCGGCTTCGGGGGCGTGACCCTCGGGGTGCTGTTCGTGGCCACGTTCCTCATCGCGTACGCCACCCGCCGCAGCCGCGCCATCGCGCCCCTCGGCGGTGTGGCCGCGATCGCCGCCCTGGCCGTCGCGTTCGACGTGCTCACCGGGTCGCGGCTGCAGCTCAACGGCGTCGCCGGCTACTCCACCGTCGGCGGCGGCCGCTACGCCGGCGTCGGCGTCATCGGCCTCGGCCTGCTCGTCACCGGCGCGCTGCTCGGCGGGGCGGCGCTCGCCCAGCGCTTCGAGCGGCGGTGGCGCCCGTTCGTGGTGTCCGTCATCGGCGCCGTCGGCATGGTCGTGATCGGCAGCCCTTACCTCGGCGCCGACGCCTCCGGCGCGGTCGCCCTCACCGCCGGCGTGTGCATCGCGGCGGCGATGGCGGTCGGCGGCTGGCTCACCGTCACCCGGCTGCTGTGGGCGGGCGGGGCCGCGCTGTTCGTCATGGCCGGGTTTGCCGTGCTCGACCTGTTCCGCCCCGAGGAGCAGCGCAGCAGCGTCGGCCGGCTGCTCGTGCGCACCCAGGACGGCACCGCCGGGTTCATCGCGCGGCGCATCGGCGAGGCCAACGTCGTGACCACGGTGACGAGCCCGCTCACGGTGCTCGTCCTGGGCGCCCTGGTGTACACCACCTTCGTGCTCATCCGCGACTGGGGCGGCGCCCGGCGGCTGCTGAGCGTGTTCCCGCCGGTCCGCGGCGCGGTGTCCGGCCTCGTCGTCGCCGGGCTGCTCGCCGGTGTCATCGAGGGCGTGTCGTTCAACGTCCTCGGCGCCGCCGTCGCCACCGCGCTGCCCCTGGTCGTGCTGTCCTGCCTGCGCGTGCTCGACCACGCCGACGACCGCAGCCAGCCCGCACCGCGCGTCCCCGAGGCCGAGCTGACCAGCTGAGCCCCGCAACGCCGCTCACCGCCGGGCCCGCGGCGACGGCCGGGAAGTCGCGTGCGCGGGCCGGGCGCCTCATCGTCGGGCGCCGGCCACCGCGGGGCGCGGATGCGGGACTCCGGTTGGGCCCCCTCCCTCATGGAGCCGCGCCGCCGCAATGTTGCGCGGCCTACAGGATCGGGGTGTCCAGGGTGCGGGAGCGGCCGCGGAACTCGGCCAGGACGGTGCCGTCGGCGCGGGTCACGGTGACGTCGTAGAGGCCCGACCGGCCGCGGCGGGACCGCTCCACCGCGGTCGCGGTCAGCTCGTCGCCGGCCCGGGCCGGCTCGAGGAAGCTCACGTCGGCGCCGGCGGCCACCGTCACGCGGTCGTAGGTGTTGCAGGCGAACGCGAACGCGGTGTCGGCGAGCAGGAAGACGTAGCCGCCGTGGCCGATGGCGTGGCCGTTGAGCATCGACGGGGCCACGGTCATCGTCGCCGTGGCCCGGCCCGGTGCGACGCCGTCGATGACGATGCCCAGGGCCCGGGAGGCGGTGTCGGCCGCGTACATCGCGGCCGCACACGCCTCGGCCAGGTGCTGAGGGGTCACGCCGCGTCGGTGGCGGGGCGCAGGCTCTTCCAGTCGCGGGCCCTCGACTGGGCCGCGGCCAGCACGCCGATGACGCAGGCGGCGTTGGTGATCTCGCCGGCCAGGGCCATCGTGACCGCGTCGTCGAGGTCGATCCAGTGCAGCTCGATGTCGGCCTCCTCGTGCGTGCGCTCGTGGCGCTCGCCGTCGGGGACCGGGCCGATCTCGCGGGCCAGGAAGAGGCGGATCTTCTCGTTGGAGCAGCCGGGGCTGGTGTGGACCTCGGCGAGCAGGTCCCACCGGGCGGCGACCAGGTCGGCCTCCTCGGCGAGCTCGCGGGCGGCGGCGTCGACGAGGGGCTCGCCGGGCACGTCGATGAGGCCGGCCGGCAGCTCCCACAGGACCTGGCGGACCGCCGGGCGGTACTGCCGCACGAGCGCGACCCGCTCCTGCGCGTCGAGGGCCACCACGCCGACGGCGCCGATGTGGACCATGTAGTCACGGTCGACGACGTCGCCGCCGGGCATCTCGATCGCATCGGTGACGATCGAGAACACCCGGTTGCGCAGCCGCTCGGTATGCGAGCGGACCTCGTAATTGCTCACGCCGCCACCTCCTCTTCGCTCCGGCGACGGCGCGAGTCAACGCTGTGCATATGGTTCGCGGCTCCTCCGCTGCGCTCCGGACCGCTCATGCGTCGACCGTCTCCAGCTCGACGGGCAGGCGGTCGGCGGCGTTGTAGGCGACCGCGGCGCCGACGAACGCGGCGAAGAGCGGGTGGGCGCGGGTCGGGCGGCTCTTGAGCTCCGGGTGCGCCTGGGTGGCCACGAAGAACGGGTGCTGCTCGCGGTCGAGCTCGACGAACTCGACCAGGCGGCCGTCGGGCGACGTGCCGGAGATGCGCAGGCCGGCCTGCTGCATCGCGTCGCGGTACGCGTTGTTGACCTCGTAGCGGTGCCGGTGGCGCTCGGAGACCTCGGTCTCGCCGTAGGCCTCGGCGGTCAGCGTGCCCGGCGTGAGCGAGGCCGGGTAGGCGCCCAGCCGCATCGTGCCGCCGAGGTCGCCCTTGCCGGCGACGATGTCCTGCTGGTCGGCCATCGTGGAGATGACCGGGTCCGGCGTCTCCGCGTCGAACTCGAGGGAGTTGGCGCCGGCGATGCCGCCGACGTGGCGCAGCACCTCGATCGTCATGCACTGCAGGCCCAGGCACAGGCCGAGGGTCGGGATGCCGCGCTCGCGGGTGTACTGCGACGCGCCGATCTTGCCCTCGATGCCCCGCACGCCGAAGCCGCCGGGGATGATCACGCCGTCGACGCCGGCGAGTGCCTGGGCCGCCCCGGACGGGGTGGTGCAGGCGTCGCTGGGCACCCAGCGGATCTCGACCCGGGCGCGGTGGGCGAACCCGGCGGCGCGCACGGCCTCGGTGACCGACAGGTAGGCGTCGGGCAGGTCGACGTACTTGCCGACGATCGCGACGGTGACCGTCTGCCGCGGGTGGTGGACCCGGTCGAGCAGGTCGTCCCACTTCTTCCACGCGACGTCGCGGAACGACAGGCCCAGGCGGCGCACGACGTAGGCGTCGAGGCCCTCCTCGTGCAGCACGCGCGGGATGTCGTAGATCGACGGGGCGTCGGGGGCGGAGACGACGGCCTCGGAGTCGACGTCGCAGTACAGGGCGAGCTTGTGCTTGGTCTTGTCCGGGATCTCCCGGTCGGAGCGGCAGACCAGCGCGTCGGGCTGGATGCCGATGCTGCGCAGCGCGGCCACCGAGTGCTGGGTCGGCTTCGTCTTGAGCTCGCCGCTCGGGGCCAGGTAGGGCACGAGCGAGACGTGCAGGAAGAAGCAGTTGTCGCGGCCGATGTCGTGGCGGACCTGCCGGATCGCCTCGAGGAACGGCAGCGACTCGATGTCGCCGACGGTCCCGCCGACCTCGGTGATGACCACGTCGGGGGCGACGCCGTCGGCGTCCGGGGCCGACATCGCCCGGATGCGGGCCTTGATCTCGTTGGTGACGTGCGGGATGACCTGGACGGTGTCGCCGAGATACTCGCCGCGCCGCTCCTTGGCGATGACGGCCGAGTAGATCTGGCCGGTCGTCACGTTGGCGTTGCGGGACAGGTCCTGGTCGAGGAACCGCTCGTAGTGGCCGATGTCGAGGTCGGTCTCGGCCCCGTCTTCGGTGACGAACACCTCGCCGTGCTGGAACGGGTTCATCGTCCCGGGGTCCACGTTGAGGTAGGGGTCGAGCTTCTGCATGACGACCTTGAGCCCGCGCGCGCTCAACAGGCTGCCCAGGCTCGAGCCGGTCAGGCCCTTGCCGAGTGAGGAGGCGACGCCCCCGGTGACGAAGATGTGCTTAGCCTGCCGGCTGGCACCGGTCCGTGCTGATGAGGACAAAGCCTGCTCCCGTGGGGTCCGTCACGCTGCCGAGTCAGCGATCCACGGGAGTCCAGCCTAACACCAGGTAAACGGCGGTGCAGAAGACGCACCGGGCGTCACACACGTCACAGGTCGCGCGTACCCGGCTCCCGCGCGGCCGCGATGTCCCGGGAAGCCCAGACGCGCCGCTCGGGGCGGGTGCGGGCGACGATCAGCATGGCCCGGCCGAGCTGGGACGTGCTGGTGGCGAAGCCGGGGGCGAAGCGCACCAGCAGGGCCGACAGCGGGGTCAGGGCGGCGTAGATGATCCGGAAGAGGCGGACCTTGGAGCGGGCGCCGTGCTCGGGGCGGATGAAGCCGGGGCGGAACGCGTACGCCCTCAGGTCGAGGGCGGCGACGTCGTCCTCGGTCCGGCCCTTGACCCGGGCCCACATCTGGCGGCCGTTCGTGTCGGTGCCCGCGCCGGACACGTAGACGAAGACCATGCCGGGGCTCTGCTCGGCCATCCGCCGGGCCGCGGCCATGGTGAAGTCGTAGGTGACGCGGCGGTACGCGGCCTCGTCCATGCCCACCGAGGAAACGCCCAGGCAGAAGAAGCAGGCGTCGTACCCGGAGAAGTCGACGGCCGTGAAGTCGGTGAAGTCGTCGTGGGTGACCTCGCGCAGCTTCGGGTGGCGCACGCCCGTCGGCGCGCGGGTCACGACCAGCACCTCGTCGACGTCGGCGGCCAGCAGGCACTCGCGCAGGACCCCATGGCCGACCATGCCGGTCGCGCCGAACACGATGACCTTCATGGTGTTCATGATGCCCGGATCGCGCTCAGCGTGGCGTTCTGCAGGGTCGTGTACAGATCGGAGTCGGTGAAGTTCGGCCCGGTCTCCTCGCCGATGTACACGTCGACGTGCTTGTCGCCGCCGAGGCCCGGCGTGAACTCGTCGACGATCGTCCAGGTCGGGGACTTGAGCTTCGTGCACACCTCCGCGGTGACCTCGGCGGTGCCGCAGCGCACGATGGTGAACCGGGATCCGGCCCTGAGCGCGGACGCGTCGGCGGCGGCCGAGACCCAGGGGCGCAGCGGGCGGCCCGCGGTGTCGCGGGGCGCGGTGTCCATCCAGTAGCCGGTGTCGTACGACCAGTTGAGGTAGCGGCCGTCGGCGGTGCGCCCGGTGCCCTCGTCCTTGACGGCCTTGACGAACGAGGCCGGGAAGCTGCCGAGGCGCTGCTGGTTGCGGTGTTTGTCGCAGTCGATGGTCGGGCAGCCGGTGACCTCGGTCGCGTTGCCGTTGTGCAGGCGCTCGACCGCCGTGTAGTAGACGGTGACCTCCCAGCCGGCCAGCTCGACCGGCCGGCCCGAGACCTGGGGCACGGGGGTCTGCGACGGCTCGCCCGGGTACGCGCCGGTCTCGGGCGGATGGCCGGGGGTCTCACTGGCCAGCGTCACCGGGTGCTCGGTGTGGGCGCAGGCCCCCAGCAGGAGAACTGCGAGCAGTGGGAGCACCCGGAGTACCATATGTGCATTTTGCTCTTATTCTTCGGGCTTGCGGCGCTGTTGCTTGCGCAAGGCCGTGCGGCGCTTCGACTCCAGGCGGCGCTCGACCGCACCCTTCGAGGGTTTTGTGCGTTTACGCGGCCGGGGCGGCGGGGCGATCGCGGCCGCGATGGTCGCGGCCAGGCGCTCCTCGGCGGCGCGGCGGTTCTGCAGCTGCGAGCGCTGCTCGGCGGCCACGATCGACAGCACCCCGTCGACGAGCCGGCCGGCCAGCCGCTGCAGCGCCCGATCCTTGAGCGGCTCGGGCAGCGCGGCCGTGCCGGCCAGGTCGAAGCGCAGCTCGACCCGCGAGTCGGTGGTGTTCACCGACTGCCCGCCCGGCCCGCCGGAGCGGCTGAAGCGCCACATCAGCTCCGCCCGGGGCAGGGCGATGTCGTCGGTCACCCGCAGGTCGTCATCCACCCGCTCAGCATGCGTGGCCCGGAATGCATCTTGCACCGTGGGGGTGACTTCGCGACGGCGCGGCCGCGGCACGGAGTACTCTCAGCGCCGTGGCTGAAGCCGCTCAGACGACGGCGCTGCTGCTCGAGGAGTTCGGCGTCGCGCAGATCACGCCGGTGCGGCACGCCGTGAGCCGGCTCGCCGGCGCGGCCGGACTGGTCGGGCAGCGGCTGGAGGACTTCGTCCTGGCCGTCAACGAGATCGTCACCAACGCCGTCCGGCACGCCGGCGGCGGCGGCACACTGCGCCTGTGGCTGGCCGGCGGCATGCTGATCTGCGAGGTCACCGACCGCGGCGACGGCATACCGCGCGAGCGGCTGGGCGGCGCCGCGCTGCCGCCCAGCCACGCGGTCAGCGGGCGCGGGCTGTGGCTGGCCCGCCACCTCGTCGACGACGTCGCCGTGAGCACCGGGCAGGACGGAACAATTGTGCGGCTGAGCAGCGCCCTCAGGGTCTAGCATTCGGCGCGTGCTGCGACCCGACTACCCGATCCGCACCGAGCGGCTCACGCTGCGCCCCTTCGCCGCCGGCGACCTCGACGACCTGCACGCGCTCACCGGGGATCCGCAGGTCGTGCGGTACCTCTACTGGGAGGTCCACACGCCGGAGGAGACCCGCGAGGCCCTGGCCCGGCGCATGGGCCAGGACGCCCTCACCGAGGAGGGCCAGTGGCTCGTGCTGGCGATGGACCTCGACGGGCGGGTGATCGGCCAGGTCGTGCTGAAGTGGGCCAGCCGGGTGCACCGCCAGGGCGAGCTCGGGTTCGTGCTCAACCCGGCGTTCCACGGCCGCGGCTACGCCCGCGAGGCCGCCGAGGCGATGCTGCGGCTGGCCTTCGAGGGCCTCGGCCTGCACCGCGTCTACGGCGCCTGCGACACCCGCAACGAGGGCTCCTGGCGGCTCCTCGAGCGGCTCGGGATGCGCCGCGAGGCCCACTTCGTCGAGGACGAGCTGTTCAAGGGCGAGTTCGGCGACCAGTACATCTACGCCGTCCTCGCCCGCGAGTGGCGCGCCCGTCAGGCGATCTCGTCCAGGTAGCGCCAGGCCCCGTCGACCTTCACGAAGCGGCTGCGGTCGTGCATCGCGCCCGGCCGCCCGTCGGCGACGTAGCGGGCCCGGAACTCCACGATGCCCTCGGTGTCGAACAGCCCGCCGCCCTCGCGGGCCATGATCGTGAGCCCCTGCCAGTCCTGGTTGGCCTCCAGCGTGAGCGCCCGCGGCCGGGTCTTCTCGTGCCAGGTGCGCAGCAGGAAGGCGCGGTCGCCGAGCACGTACGCGCTGTAGCGGGCCCGCATGAGCAGCTCGGCGCTCGGCGGCTCGGCGCCGCGGTGGTACCGGCCGCAGCAGGCGTCGTACGGCTCGCCGAGGCCACACGGGCAGGTGTTCATGTGTGCATTGTTCCCGATGGCCGCGGGGCGACACCCCGCGGCCCGTTTGCACGCGGCGCCGCGCTTCTGATCCTCGTTCGTGCGCCTAGCCCAGCTGCTGGAACTGCCAGCGCTGGTTGGTCGAGCCGTCGCAGTCCCACTGGCGGGCCACCGCGCCCGGCGCCGGATTGCCGGAGTCGATGCCGATGCAGCGGCCGCTGTTGAGGCTCACGAACCGGTAGCCGTCGCCGTCGCGGACCATCTTCCACAGCTGGTTGGCCCCGCCGTGGCAGTCCCACAGCACGATCTGCGCGCCGTTGTCCTTCGAGGCGCCGTTGACGTCCATGCACCGGTTGTCGGCGGCGTTGACGAATTCGAAGGTGTCCTGCGTGTTGTTCATCGCCCTGGGTACCCACAACATCGTGGCATTGTTGGCATCGCAGGGCTGCTGCGAGGCGTTGCCGCCGTTGCCGGCGTTGGCCTGCATGCACAGGCCGGAGTGGTCGGGGCGCATCAGCGTCGGCTTCGCGGCCAGGATCGCCTGCTTCGCCGGCGTGGGCGACGGGGTCGGCGACGGCGGGGGAGGGGCCGAGGACTGGGCGGCCGACGGCGGCGCCGCCGACGGCACGTCGACGGACTGCTCCTGCCGCTGGGCGTTGCTGGAGCCCTTCGGCGAGCCGGACGTGAACGCCTGGAAGCCGAAGATGACGCCGAGAATGACCGCCAGAACCGTGAAGCCGATCGCCCCGAGCAGCACCTTGTCGGGCTTCGGCGCGGGGGGCGTGGGGCGGGGCCCGCCGTAGACGGTCATGGCCGCACAGCATAGATCAGCCCTGCGGGCGACACTGTGTCAATCTGCCCCTGCAGGAGTTCACACTGTGCAGCCCGCAGCGGGTGTACATCGGACATAAACTCCCGCTTATGCACACAGCGTAACGGTGCGCTGAGTGGAGAGGGGTCCCAACGTGAAGGTCGCAATTCCGCGCGAGGTCAAGAACCACGAGTACCGCGTGGCGATCACGCCCGCCGGCGTCCACGAGTTCGTCGCGACCGGGCACGAGGTCTTCGTGCAGGCCGGCGCCGGCGAGGGATCGTCGATCACCGACCAGGAGTACCGCGAGGCCGGCGCCGTCATCCTGCCGACCGCGGACGACGTCTGGGCCGAGGGCGACCTGGTGCTGAAGGTCAAGGAGCCGATCGCCGAGGAGTACCCGCGGATGCGCCCCGGCCAGGTCCTCTTCACCTACCTGCACCTGGCCGCGTCCCGCGAGTGCACGCAGGCCCTCGTCGACCGCCAGGTCACCGGCATCGCCTACGAGACCGTCGAGCTGCCCGACCGGTCGCTGCCGCTGCTCGCACCCATGTCGGAGGTCGCCGGGCGGCTGGCGCCGCAGGTCGGGGCGTACCACCTCATGCGCGCCGGCGGCGGCCGCGGCGTCCTGCTGGGCGGCGTCTCCGGCGTGTACGCGGCCAAGGTCGTCGTCATCGGCGCCGGCGTCTCGGGCCTCAACGCGGCCGCGATCGCGCTGGGCATGCAGGGCGAGGTGCTGCTGCTGGACAAGAACATCTCCCGCCTGCGCGGCGCCGACGCCATCTACCAGGGGCACCTGCAGACGATCGCGTCGAACGGGTACGAGATCGAGCGCGCCGTCCTCGACGCCGACCTGGTCATCGGCGCGGTCCTGGTCCCCGGCGCCAAGGCCCCGAAGCTCATCAGCAACGACCTGGTCAAGCGCATGAAGCCCGGCAGCGTGCTGGTCGACATCTCCATCGACCAGGGCGGCTGCTTCGAGGACTCCCGCCCGACCACGCACGACGACCCGACGTACAAGGTCCACGACTCGATCTTCTACTGCGTCGCCAACATGCCCGGCGCGGTGCCGCACACCAGCACCTACGCGCTGACCAACGTCACCCTGCCGTACGCCCTGGAGTTGGCCAACCGCGGCTGGCGCGAGGCCCTGCGCCGCGACCCCGCGCTGGCGCTCGGCCTGAACACCCACGACGGCCACGTCACCTACGGCCCGGTCGCCGACGCGCACGGCATGAGCCACGTTGCCCTGGGCGACGTCCTGGCATAGAACACCATGGTGGATGTCGGCGGTGCGGATGCGGGCGCTCGTTTGCGCCGCGCCGTCGACACGTACCTCGACCACCTGACCGTCGAGCGCGCGCTGGCCGCGAACACGCTCGCCTCCTACCGCCGCGACCTCTCGCGATACGTCGACTGGCTCGTCGTCTCCGGCGTCACCGACCTGTCGGCCG
Organism: Dactylosporangium sp. CA-139066; assembly: GCF_050936175.1. Classification (NCBI taxonomy): domain Bacteria; kingdom Bacillati; phylum Actinomycetota; class Actinomycetes; order Micromonosporales; family Micromonosporaceae; genus Dactylosporangium; species Dactylosporangium sp. CA-139066. Next base: position 1,383,454 of record NZ_JBNJNH010000001.1, read on the forward strand.
TCTCCGCCCGGGACATCGCCGCCCACGTCGCCGCTCTGCGCTCGCCCGACGGCGACGTGCCGCCCCTGTCGGCCTCCTCGGCCGCCCGGGCCGCGAGCGCCGTGCGCGGCCTGCACCGCTTCGCCCTGCTCGAGGGCCTGGCCCCCACCGACCCGTCGCGCGAGGTCAAGCCGCCGTCGCTGCCCAAGCGGCTGCCCAAGGCCCTCGACGTCGACCAGGTCGGTCGGCTGCTCGCGGTGCCGGCCCAGTCCGCGGCCGGCCCGCTGGAGCTGCGCGATGCCGCGCTGCTGGAGTTCCTCTACGGGACCGGCGCCCGGATCTCCGAGGCCGTCGGGATCGCCGTGGACGACCTCGACCTCGACGCCCGGCCGGGGATGGCGGTGCTGCGCGGCAAGGGCGGCAAGACGCGCCTCGTGCCGATGGGCAGCTACGCGCGGTCGTCCCTGGACTCGTACCTGGTGCGGGCCCGCCCGGCCCTGGCCGCCAACGGCACGGGCGTCCCGAATGTGTTCCTGAACGCGCGCGGCGGGCCGTTGTCGCGTCAGAGCGCCTGGACGATTCTGCGCAAGGCCGCTCAACGCGCGGGCCTACCGGTCGACGGGCCGGCGGGCGTGTCTCCGCACACGCTGCGGCACTCCTTCGCCACGCATCTGCTGGACGGCGGGGCGGACATCCGGGTTGTGCAGGAGTTGCTGGGGCACGCCTCGGTGACGACGACGCAGGTGTACACGCTGGTGACCGTCGACCGCCTCCGTGAGGTGTACGCCACGGCTCATCCCCGGGCTCGCTAGCCTGCGTTTCCAGCTGTCGGGGGAGCGTCCGCTCCACCCTGCGCCAGCGCGCTCGTACGGCGAGGTCTGCGGCAAGCGGCTCAGCGACCAGGCGGAACGTGGCAGCCCCAGGCAGTTGGCCCGGGCGTCGTGGCGGTCGCGGAGGGTGACCACGTCCGGCACCCCGGCGGTGGGAAGCCGCACGACCCGAACGACGTGAATGGCCTGCGCCGGCGCCGCTGCTGCCGGTCTCATCGATGCGGGGTCGTTCGTTGCAATCGAGCCGACGGCTGTCCCCTGGCGGGTTCCCGGCTGCGTGGAGCCGATGGCTGGCCGTTCCCGGGCTGGCAGTCGTTCTTGGTGGGTTTTCCCGGTTATTCGTCGTTCTTGGCCGGTCAACGGTCGTTGGCCTACAGTTGTTGACGTGACCGACGCCCCGAGACGCTCCGACGCCAGCCGCGCCGCCATCCTCCGGGCCGCCCGCATCCGGTTCTCCCGGGACGGCTACCAGCGGGCCACGATCCGGGCGATCGCCGCGGACGCCGAGATCGACCCGTCGATGGTGATGCGGTATTTCGGCAACAAGGAGCGCTTGTTCGCCGCGGCCGTCGACATCGACCTGCGCCTGCCCGACGTCGCCGGCCTGCCGGCCGAGGGCCTGGGCGCCGCCCTGGTGCGCCACTTCCTCCACCGCTGGGAGGAGGACCCGACCGCGGACGCGCTGCTGACGCTGCTGCGCTCGGCGGCGACGGACGAGACGGCCGCCGAGCGCGTACGCGGCATCTTCCGCGACCAGATCCTGCCCATCGTCCGGCGGGTGGCCGGCGACGAGCATGAGGCCGGCGAGCGGGCCGGCCTGCTTGCCACCCAGATGCTCGGTCTGGCGATGTGTCGCCACATCCTGCGGCTGCCGCCGGTTGCCGCGATGCCGGCCGAGACCGTCGTCGAGCGGATCGGCCCGACGGTGCAGCGCTATCTGACCGGCACCTCATGATCACCGCTGGGGAATTATCGAATTACGGATTGCGGTAATCCAATAATCGATAATCCCCCCGGCGCCGCGGCCTGCTCGCCGCCGTTGCCAGCGGCCTTGAGCGGGGGAAGCCTCTGGCGCCGCGGCCTGCTCGCCGTCGTTTGTCTGCGGCCTTGAGCGGGGGAGTCCCTGGCGCGGCGGGCTGCTCGCCGCCGTTTGCCAGCGGCCTTTGCACAAGGCGTCCCCGGTCGTGGGCTACTCGCCGACGGCCTTGAACAAGGCGCCCACCTCGGCCTGGGAGAGGTGACGAGTCCGGCCCGGCCGCAGGTCGCCCAGCCGGATCGGGCCGATCTGCGTGCGGATCAGGCGCTGCACCGGGAACCCCACCTTGTCGAACATGCGCCGCACGATGTGGTTGCGCCCCTCGTGGAGCACGACCTCGACGAGGGCGACCTTCCCGTACGCGTCCACGACCCGGAACGAGTCCACCTTCACCGGCCCGTCCTCGAGCGTGACGCCGGCCTTGAGCTCCCGGCCCATCGCGCGCGGCACCGGGCCGGGGATCTCGACCTGGTAGGTCTTCGCCACCTCGTACGACGGGTGCATCAGCTTGTGCGCCAGCCCGCCGTCGTTGGTGAGCAGCAGCAGGCCCTCGCTGTCCTGGTCGAGCCGGCCGACGTGGAACACGCGCTCGTTGATGTTCGGCAGGAAGTCCGCGATCGCGTCGCGGCCCTTCTCGTCGTCCATCGTCGAGACCACGCCGCGCGGCTTGTTCAGCGCGAGGTACACGAGCCGCGAGTCCGTCACGAGCCGCTGCCCGTCGACGTGGATGGCGTCACGCACGGCGTCGGCCTTGTCGCCGAGCGTGGCCTCCTTGCCGTTGACGGTGACACGCCCCTCGTCGATCATGCGCTCACAGGTGCGCCGCGACCCGAGCCCCGCGGCGGCCAGGATCTTCTGCAGCCGCTCCTCGCGGCGCGGCGGCTCGGCATCCGGCGGCGAGTCGAAGGCGGACCCTTCGAAATCGGGCACGGACTCGGACTCAACGGACGGGTCAACGCTGGGCATCGGCGATCTCATCTATGTCGTCGGGCAGGAACGGGGCGAGCGGCGGCAGCTGGTCGACGCTGTCGAGCCCGAGCTTCTCGAGGAACAACGTGGTCGTCCGGTACAGGAACGCGCCGCTTTCGGGCTCACTCCCGGTCTCCTCGATCAGACCCCGAGTAACCAGCGTACGGACCACACCGTCACAGTTCACACCGCGGATGGCCGAGATGCGCGACCGCGTGACCGGCTGCTTATAGGCAATTACAGCAAGTGTCTCCAGCGCCGCCTGCGTGAGCCGGATCTGCTGCCCGTCGAGCACGAACTTCTCGACGTACGCCGCGTATTCGGGCCGGGTGTAGAGCCGCCACCCCCCGGCCACGCGCCGAAGATCAAACCCAAAGCCCAATTGGCTGTACTGCACGGAAGCCGCCTCCAGCGCCGCCAGCACCCGATCGACGGGCTGCTCCAGCACCTGCGCCAGCGTCACTTCGCTGGTCGGCTCGTCGACGACCAGCAGAATGGCCTCAACCGCACCGCGAAGCTCACTGTCGGTCATCTCCGGCCGCACGTTCTCGGCGGCCGGTTCCTGGTTACCGACCGTGTCGCCCCCAACACCGGGCAGCGTCTGCACCACAACCTGCTCGCCCCCGGCCGCCGACTGATCGTCAGCGTCCGGCACCGCTTCGGGTCGCGGCTGCTCGTCGGCGGCCTCCGCCATGCCGGGAGCGTCGTCGTCCGAAACGTCCCTCGCGGTCGCCTCTTCGTCGGGAGCTTCCTCCGCGGCGGCGGGCTCCGGCTCATCGGTCGCTAGATCGGTGTCGGGCTCGTCGGCGGGCTGCTCGGTGACGATCGCCTCTTCGTCGGGAGCTTCCTCCGCGGCGGCCGGCTCATCGGTCGCCAGATCGGCGTCGGGCTCGTCAGTGGCCTGCTCCGCGACCGGCTGCTCCTCGGTGCCGGGTTCGTCCGCTGCCAGCTGCTTCTCCGCGACTTCCTGCTCTTCCGCGCTTGGTTCAAGGTCCGCGGTCGGCTGCTCTTCCGCGGCCGGCTCTTCCACGATCGGGTGGTCGTCGGTGGCCGGTTCCTCCGCGACCGCGTGGTCGTCGGCGGATTCCTCGGCGGGCGGGTCCTCCGGCGGCGTTGCGGCGGCGGGCTCTTCGTCGGAGTCGGACTGCCACTGCAGGTCGGGGAAGGACTGGGGCTGCGGCTCCGGCTTCGGGCGGGCCCACGGTGGAATCCAGTTCGCGGCCTGGTCGGCGAGCGACCCCGCTGGCTTGTCGTCCTGGTTCACTCGTCCACCTCGTTGTCCGCGTTCACCGCGTCGATCGCAGCATTCCCATCCCTCGACGGCTGAGAAGCATCCAATGCATCCGGAGAATCCGCCAGGTCCGGATCCGGCGGGGAATCCGGATCGAGGTCGCCGTCGGGGGCCGAGGCTGTCTCCGCGCTCGCTTCCAACTCTGCCTCGGCGGCCGCGTCCGGCTCCAGGCCATCTGCCTCGGCAGGATCAAGGGACGACTCGGCAGGATCAAGGGACGACTGCGAGGCGCCGGCCGAATCCGCGTCGAGAGCCTCGTCCGGGGGAGTGGTGCCGTCCGAAGGGGGAGGCGCATCCGCGGGGGCGGGGCGGCCGTCGTACTCCTCGACGTCGATGTTCACGTCCGCGTCGTCGGCGGCCGTCCAGCGGACCACGAGCTCGCCGAGGGCCTGGACCTGTTCGAAGCTGACGAGGTTTTCGCGGTACAGCTCGAGCAGGGCCAGGAAGCGGGCAACCACCTCCAGCGTCGACTCGCAGTCGTTGCACAGGTCCGTGAAGGTCGCCACCCGCAGGCGCATCAGGCGGTCCTTCATGATGTTCGCGTGCTCGCGCACGCTCACCCGCACCTGGTGGATGTGCGCGATCGACACGACCGGCGGCACCTTCGGGGTGAAGGCCTTCAGCGCGAGTTTCAGCAGCCGCTGCGGGCCGACGCCGAGCACCAGGTCCGGCAGCGCCTCGGCGAAGCGGGGTTCGAGCGTGACCGAGCGCGGGTACCGCCGCGAGCCCACCGCCTCCAGGCCGGCGATGTGGGCCGCGGCCTCCTTGAACGCCTTGTACTGCAACAGCCGCGCGAACAGCAGGTCCCGCGCCTCGAGCAGCGCCAGGTCCTCCTCGTTCTCGACCGTCGCCGACGGCAGCAGGCGCGCGGCCTTGAGGTCGAGCAGGGTCGCCGCGACGACCAGGAACTCCGATGCCTCGTCGAGGTCCCAGTCGTCGCCCATCGCGCGGATGTACGCGATGAAGTCGTCCGTGACCGTGTGCAGCGCCACCTCGGTGACATCGAGCTTGTGCTTGCCGATGAGCTGCAGCAGCAGGTCGAACGGGCCGGTGAAGTTGGCCAGCTTGACCTGGAACCCCGAGGCTGCCGGCGCCGCGGCCTCGGTCAGGGCCGCCAGCTCGTCGGGCTTTTCGGGCGAGGCGGCGATGTCCGAAGTACCGGACAAATCTGCAGCGACCGGCGACTCGGCGGCGTCCGGAAGCGGCCCGCCGGCGGCAGCGGCCGGTGGGGACACGGAGGCCGACGACAGAACCGGCTCAGTCACGCGAAGAACCTAGCGCACGAACAGCGAAAACCCTTAAAGCCGCCGCTCGGCCTGCTGGGCGATGACCTCGCGGGCGAGCTGCCGGTAGTTGCGCGCGCCCGACGAGGCCGGGTCGAGCGTGGTGATGGGCGCGCCGGCGACCGTCGACTCCGGGAACTTCACCGTCTTGGTGATGACGGTCTGGTACACCTTGTCCCCGAACGCCTCCACGACCCGCTGCAGCACCTGGCGGCAGTGGGTGGTGCGGCTGTCGTACATCGTCGCGAGGATGCCCTCGAGCTCCAGATCGAAGTTGAGCCGCTCGCGCACCTTGTCGATCGTGTCGAGCAGCAGCGCGACGCCACGAAGTGAGAAAAACTCACATTCCAGCGGGATCATCACGCCGTGCGCCACGGTCAGCGCGTTGATCGCCAGCAGGCCCAGCGAGGGCTGGCAGTCGATCAGGATGAAGTCGTACTCCTTGAGCACCGGGCGCAGCACCCGCGCCAGGGCCATCTCGCGCGCGACCTCGGTGACGAGCTGGATCTCCGCCGCCGACAGGTCGATGTTGGCCGGCAGCAGGTGCAGGCCGGCGATGTCCGTCTTGATGCGGATGTCCTCGACCGTTACGTCCGAGTCCATCAGGATGTTGTAAATCGTGAGATCGAGGTTGTGGGGGTTGACGCCGAGGCCGACCGAGAGGGCGCCCTGCGGGTCGAAGTCGACGAGCAGCACCCGCCGCCCGTACTCCGCCAGCGCCGCCCCCAGGTTGATGGTCGACGTCGTCTTTCCGACGCCACCCTTCTGGTTGGCCATGGCGATGATCCGGGCCGGGCCGTGCCGGTCCATCGGCATCGGCTCGGGGATCGGCTTGCGCATCGTGTACGCGGTCGGGTCCGCCGGCCCGAGCTCCGCACCGAGGTCAAGCGAGGCCTGCTCGGCGCGCATCGTGGTGGTCCACGACTCCGCCTGGTCGCCCATGCCTGTCATCGCTGTCTTCGCCCCTCCCGGCGGCTTTCGTCTCCACCCGGGACCGCACCGTCGTCGGCCTGAAAGGGGGAAGCGGGTCAGCCGTTGCCCGACTGTACGTCACTGCAGGGTACATATCGCACTGCGCGCCCGGCGTGTCGCGCGCCGGATCGTTGGGTACGGTCATGCACGTGTTGGGACCAGGGGACGTTCTCGGCGACCGGTACCGCCTCGATGAGTTCGTCGCCAGCGGCGGCATGGGGCAGGTGTTCCGCGCCACCGACAAGACGCTCGGCCGCACCGTCGCCGTCAAGGTGCTGCTGCCCGGCCACGTCAGCAACGTCGAGTTCGGCCGCCGGTTCCGCTCCGAGGCGCGCCTCATGGCGTCGATCGGCCACCCCGGCGTCGTCGGGGTGTATGACTACGGCGAGACCCCCGAGGGCACGTTGTTCCTGGTCATGGCCTACGTCGACGGCCGGCCGCTGGGCGAGCTGATCGCCGCCGAGGGCACCCTGTCGGTCGAGGAGACGCTGGCCATCGTCGCCCAGGCCGCCGACGCGCTGCACGCCGCCCACGAGAAGGGCATCATCCACCGCGACGTCAAGCCCGGGAACCTCCTCGTCGGCGAGGGCGGCGCGGTGACGCTCGTCGACTTCGGCGTCGCCCGCTCGGAGTCCGTGACGTCCGTCACGAAGGTCAATGCCGTCATCGGCACGGCCCTGTACATGTCACCCGAACAGGCGTCCGGCGACCCGATCTCCCCGTCGGCGGACATCTATGCGCTCGGCGTCGTGGCGTACCACTGCCTCACCGGCGCCCCGCCCTTCAACGGCAACTCGCCGCTCGAGATCGCCATCAAGCACCTGCAGGACGAGCCCCCGCCGCTGCCCGAGGACCTGCCGGCCGCCACGCGCGCGCTGGTGGAACGGGCCATGGCCAAAGACCCGGAAGAACGCTTTCCGACCGCCGCCGCCATGGCCGCCGCGGCCCGTAGCGCCGCCGACCCGACCCAGGAAGATGATTCGGTACCCGCAGTGGTCGGAGCGGTACCGGCAGTAACCTCGGCGCGACCTTTCCGCGACGACCCCGACGACGACCCCGAGTTGCCGCCCGGTCGCCCGCTGTGGGTGCCGATCGCCGCCAGCGTGGCCGTCGTCGCGCTGGCCACCGGCGTCATCCTGGCCGTGGTCGCCCTGACCCGGCAGGTCATCCACCCGCCCGACTCCGACAGCCAGCCGCCGCCCGCGGTGACCGCCTCGCCTTCGGTGAAGGCCCCGGAGGTCCCGGCGGAGACGCACACGTCGACCCGCACGGCGCCGCCGAGTTCGACCTCGGCGGCGCCGAGCGCGTCCGCGTCGTCGGAGGCTCCGGGCAACCCGCCGCCGTCGTCGCAGCCCCCGCCGACCACGGGCCAGCCCACTCCCGACCCGACGACGCAGGGCCCGACCCAGCCCCCGACGTCGGTGGAGGCCACGGTCAAGGGCGGCACCGTCGGCTGACCGCGCCACCCGTGCGATCGTCGCCGGGACCGCGCCACCCGTGCGATCGTCGCCGGGCCGGGCGTGCCCGGACGTGATCGACAGTGGCGACTTCAACACGCCGCGTAATCCGAATCGGACTTCCCGCAGGGCCGTCGCGCGATTGCGTTCGGTATTGACGTCGACGCACTCCGCCAGCCACGGTCGGAATTCGCGTCGGACCCGAGTGCGATTGCATCCGGTGGTAATTCCGACACCGATCGCCGATCGGCCTAGCGCAATGCGCCGCACGCTGCCGCGATAACTGTGCGTGACGGCGCTGAAGTCCACCGGAAGTACCAACTTTGTGCCGTAAATGCCCGTTCGAGGGCGCCTCGATGCCTTTTGCCGGAAATAAAGCCGAAAACCGTGTGCAACCCTTCGCTCGGCCGTGACGTCTACCCCGGAACGAAGGGAGCCCGGACGGGTGAACCAAGACGACGAGGCGCATTTCCGCGAATTCGTCACCGCGCGATTCGACGGTCTGCGCTCGCTCGCCTACCTGACGTGCGGGGACTGGCACGCCGCCGAGGACGCGGTCGCCGCGTCCCTGGCCAAGCTGTACGTGCGCTGGAAGAAGGTCGACACCCCGCTGGCGTACGTGCGGCGGGCGATCGTGCACGCGCTGGTCGACGAGAGCCGTCGGCCCTGGCGGCGGCGCGAGCGCTCGGCGGGGTACGCGCTGCCGGAACTGCCCGGCCCCGACCACGCCGACCAGGTCGACGAGCGGCTGCGGATCCGCGCCGCGCTCGCCCGCATGGCACCCGGCCAGCGCGCCGTGCTGGTACTGCGGTACTACGAGGGACTGAGCGTTGAGGAGACCGCCGAGGTGCTCGGCCGCCAGCCAGGCACCGTCAAGAGCCAGACCGCGAGGGGGCTCGCCGCACTGCGCGCCCTCCTCGGTTCGGAGGAGCTCCGTGTCGCGGACGACCCTCCGGACGGCGCTGCAGCGAGTGGCGTCGGGGTCGCTCTCGGTTACGACAAGGACGGGAGGGAAGGGCATGGACCAGGATCTGCGCACGCTGCTGACGTCGGTTCGGGACGACGCGCCGCCACCGCGGCTCAGCGTTGACGACATCACGGCCGCCGGCCGTGGTCTGGTCCGGCGCCGCCGGCGTCTCGCCCTGCTGTCCTCGGTCGGCGGCGGCGCGGTCGTCGCGGTCGCGGCCCTCGCCGCCGCCTTCGTGCTCACCGGCTCGCCGGGCGCGCCGCTGACGCCGGCGGTCGACCCGAGCAGCCTGGCGAAGATGGCCGCGTCCCCGGTCCCGACCGCGTTCGCCGAGGCGCCGCCGTTCGTCACGACCTATCGCGGGTACACCGCCGGCTCCTTCGTCGTGAGCGACCCCGATCTGGTGACCAACGCCTACCAGCAGTCGTCGATCGCGGCGCGCCCCGCGCCGTCGCCCGCCGGCGCGCGGCCCTCGCAGCCGGCGGCCGACCCGCTGGTGAGCCGGGACCCGGCGGGCCTGCTGCGCGGGGGGAGCCTGGTGGTGTACCGCCCGGGCGTCTTCGAACCGACGATGTTCCTCAAGGCGCAGCAGCGGGTCTCGACCCGCTTCGGCCCGGCCCTGCTCATGTACTCGGGCGCCAACAGCGCGCCCACGATGTCGGCCAACGACAGGGCGCGCATCGAGAAGCAGATGCAGCCCGAGGTGCCGGCGCTCGCGTGGCAGTACGCCGCCGACTCCTGGGCGGCCATCTACTGGTCCTCGTGGGAGACGGTCCCCCAGCAGGACACGCTGGTGGCGATCGCCGACGGTCTCATGCCGGCCGCGCCGCGCGAGTTCCCGGTCGGCTTCCAGCACGGGTCCCTCCCGCCCGGCTACCAGCTGCTCTCCGTGAGCTACGGCGTCGAGTTCGGCTACGGCAACAGCATCTACTCGGCCGTCCGCCTCACCCCGAAGGTGCCGAAGGGGACGCTGCTCGCCCCGTACGACTTCGACGCCGTGCCCGCGCTCACGATCACGGTCGGCCGCGCCGACGCCGGCACGAAGGCGGCCGGCACCAGCTGCCCCGACGTGACCAGCTGCACGCGGATTCTGCCCGGCGGCGGGACGTACATCAGCGTCGGCATCAGCGGCATCAAGCTCACGACGGCGTTCCAGCTCAGCCAGATCTCGCTGGGCGTCAAGCCCCAGAACCCCGACGACACGTCGGCCTGGCCGGCCGCGGTCAAGGTGTTCCCCTAGCGCAAGCCCGCCCGCCCGTGGCACGGCGACCGGCCGTGCCGCGGGCCTTGCCGGAAAAGGTACGTGCGCGGGCGGCCGGTGGGCTGCTACCGTCTCCGCATGCGTTTCTGAGCCCATCGACGCCGCGCGCGCCGCCGCTGACCGCTCTTGCGGTGCAACCGGCCGGCCCCCGTTGTGGGTTCATCACTCCCCGCTTCGCGTTCCGCGCGGCCGCAACCTGTCCGTTTGCCGCCCATGCACGTCCCGCGAAGGAGACGCTCGCCATGCCTGCCGTAAACCGTTCCGGTAAGTCCGCCGACGACAATTCCGCACCGTCCGCCGAGGCCGAGACCGAGGCGGTCGCGGAGGCGGAGTCCGAGGCGACCGAAGAGACCAAGCCGGCCAACCCGCTCGAGGCCATCCGCCGCGCCCAGGCCAACCGCTCGCTGCCGCCCACCGGGGGTGGTCGTGGCGGCCGTGGCGGCGGCGGCAAGGGCGCCAACCCGCAGGCCCCGCGGATGTACAACCGCCACAAGTAAACGCGCATATACGAAAAGTCGGATAAGTCCGGCCGCGCCAGCGGCCGGACTTATCCGTACCCGAGGTTGCGGACAGGAGCTGTCCGGTTCTGCGGCGATACTGGACGCCATGTTGGAGACCTCGGCCCGGCTGCTCGCCCTGCTGTCGCTGCTGCAGGCCCGCCGCGACTGGCCCGGCCGCACGCTCGCCGACCGGCTCGAGGTGAGCCCGCGCACGGTACGGCGCGACGTCGACCGCCTGCGCGAGCTCGGCTACCCGGTGCAGGCGACCCGCGGGCCCGACGGCGGGTACCGGCTGGACGCCGGCTCCGAGCTGCCGCCGCTGCTCTTCGACGACGACCAGGCCGTGGCCGTGGCGGTGGCGCTGCAGACGGCGACGGTGGCCGTGCAGGGCGTCGAGGAGGCCGCGCTGCGGGCGCTGGCCACCGTGCGCCAGGTGATGCCGGCCCGGCTGCGGCACCGCGTCGACGCGCTGCAGGTCACCCGCATCGTGAAGAACAGCTGGCGCGAGGCCGACATCGACGCCGAGCACCTGCTGACGATCGGCTCCGCGGTCCGCGCCCGCGAGGTGCTGCGGTTCGACTACGCCGGGCGGCGGGAGATGGCCGCGGGCCCGGGCGAGGCCGGCCCGCCGCGGCGCACGGAGCCGCACCATCTCGTCACGTGGGGCGGGCGCTGGTACCTGGTGGGCTGGGATCTGGACCGCCGGGACTGGCGCACGTACCGCGTCGACCGCATGACGCCGCGTGCGCCCAACGGGCCCCGGTTCGCCCCGCGGGAGCTGCCGGCGGCGGGCGTGACCGAGTTCATCGCGGAGCGGTTCGAGCGGCAGGACCCGCTGCCGTGCCGCGGTACCGCGATATTCATGGCACCCGCCGCGGCCGTGAACGACTGGAGCCGCGGCCAGGCCATCGTCGAGGACATCGGGCCGGACCGGTGCCGGGTGAGCGCCGGCTCCTGGTCGTGGACCGGCCTCGCCGCGTTCTTCGGCATGTTCGACGTCGACTTCGAGCTCGTCGGCCCGCCCGAGCTGCTCGCGGCCGCGGCCGGCCTGGCGGACCGCTTCGCCCGCTCCACCCGGCCCGCGACCTAGCCGGAGAGACCTCCCTCTTGCCCTCCGGCCGGGTCGAACCGGTCAGGCCTGGTTGCGCACCGTGGCCAGCGCCTTGCCCCACGCGACCGTCTGGTCGATGACCGTGCCGAGCGTGGCCTCGTGCTGCGGGCCCGGCTTGAACACGCTGAAGTTCTCGAAGTCGGTGAACAGCGACAGCGCGACCTGGGCCCGCACGTCGGCGATCTGCAGCTCGGCCGCGATCAGGCGCAGGTGCTCGACCGCCCGCGTGCCGCCAGCGGAGCCGTAGCTGACGAAGCCGGCCGCCTTGTTGTTCCATTCGGTATAGAGAAAGTCGATGGCGTTCTTCAGGGCGCCGCTGGTCGAGTGGTTGTACTCCGGCGTCACGAAGATGTAGGCGTCGAACTCGGCGATCTTGGCCGACCACTGCTTGGTGTGCTCGTTGGCGTACCGGCCCTGGGACGGCGGGATGGCCTCGTCCAGGTGCGGCAGGTTGTAGTCGAGCAGGTCGACCAGCTCGAACTCCGCGTCGCCGCGGCGGCTCGCGATGTCGTACACCCACTTGGCCACGGCCTCGCCGTTACGGCCCGGGCGAGTGCTGCCGAGGATGATTCCGACCTTGGTCATGTCCGTCGTTCCTCTTCCTGAAGGGGTTGAGACCCCGAAGGGGGAAGGCCACCCGCGTAAGGGTGACGTGTCACCGTGGACCATAGCGCACGATGACGGTGACATGTCACCCATCATGGCGTGAGATCAAGGTGACATGTCACCCATGACCGTAGACTGTGTGCTGTGACGGAACCGGACTGGCTCGACGAGCGCGAGCAGCGAGCCTGGCGCGGGTACCTCGCCCTTCACGCCGAGATCCAGCGCCGCGTGGCGCGGCAGCTCCTGCGCGAGACCGGCCTCACCGCCGCCGAGTACGCGGTGCTGGTCAGCCTGTCCGAGGCCCCCGGCGGCCGCCTGCGTGTGTTCCAGCTGCGCGCGGCCGCGGAGTGGGAGAAGACGCGGCTCACGCACCAGATCACGCGCATGGCGGCCCGCGGCCTGGTGGCCCGCGAGCCGTGCGTCGACGACCCGCGCGGCGCCTTCGTGGTGCTGACCGAGGCCGGCTGGGACGCGGTCAACAACGCGGCGCCGCGCCACGTCGCGCACGTCCGGCACTGGTTCTTCGACGCCCTGCAGCCGGATCAGGTCGACGCCCTGATCGAGATCTCGCGCACGGTGCTGGCGCGGCTGCCCGAGGCCGACCGCGTGATGGGCGAGCCGTGCCACGAGGACGCCGGAGCGTGCGGGCCGGGGCTGATCGAGGCGGTCGACCTGACGCCGACCGAGGCCTGTGATCCGGCGCCGACGGGGTGTGACGACGGCCTCCCGTGAAGGGTGGTCATCGTAGGGTCAAGTACTGTTTTGAAGGGCTTCATCGAGTCAAAGGGCTTATATCGAGTCGGAGGAGACGGCGTGCACGACGAGGGCCGGCAACTGGTGGTTGCCGTCGACGGGCCGTCCGGCTCAGGCAAGTCCACGATCTCGCGCCGGGTCGCCCAGGCGCTCAACGCCCGCTACCTGGACACCGGCGCGATGTACCGCGCGGTGACATACGCGGTCCTGCGTGACAACGTCGACCTGAGCGACGCCGTCAAGATCGCCGCCGTGGCCGAGGACGTCCAGCTCACGATCGGCACCGACCCCGCGGCGCCGCACATCAGCGTCGACGGGACCGGCGTCGACCGGGAGATCCGCGGGCCCGAGGTGACGCAGGCGGTCTCCGCGGTCTCGGCCGTGCCCGCCGTGCGCGCCCTGCTCGTCGCCCGCCAGCGGGCGATCATCGCCGAGGCCGAGCGCATCGTGGTCGAGGGCCGCGACATCGGCACGGTCGTGGCCCCGGAGGCCGACCTGAAGGTGTACCTCACCGCCGACGCCGCCGAGCGCGCCCGCCGACGCAGCAGCGAGAACGCGACCAACCAGGCCGCCACCGCCGCCGACCTCGAGCGGCGCGACCGCCTCGACTCGACCCGCGCCGCCGACCCGCTGCGTCAGGCCGAGGACGCCGTCGTGCTCGACACCACCGCGCTCGGCATCGACGAGGTCGTCGAGCGCGTGCGACGCATGCTCGACAAGGTGACGGCGTGAACCCGATGCCCGCGGAGGTCTCCCACGAGGCCGTCGACGCCGAGCCGGAGATCGAGCTGAGCCTGCCCATCGTGGCCGTCGTCGGCCGACCCAACGTCGGCAAGTCCACCCTGGTCAACCGCGTCCTCGGGCGCCGGCAGGCGGTCGTCGAGGACGTCGCCGGGGTCACCCGCGACCGGGTCGCCTACGACGCCGAGTGGTCCGGGCAGTCGTTCACGATCGTCGACACCGGCGGCTGGCTGCCCGACGCCCGCGAGCGCGCCAAGGCCATCGCCACGCAGGCCGAGATCGCCACGCAGACCGCCGACCTCGTGCTGTTCGTGGTCGACGCCACGATCCCGCCGACCTCCGACGACGAGGCGGCCGTGCGCATGCTGCGCCGCGGCGGCCGCAAGGTCATCCTCGTCGCGAACAAGGTCGACAACGACCGCATCGAGGGCGAGATCGCCAGCCTGTGGGGCCTGGGCCTGGGCGAACCGTTCCCGATCTCGGCCCTGCACGGCCGCGGCGCCGGAGACCTCCTCGACAAGATCCTGGAAAACCTTCCAGAAGCCCGTCCTGCTGTACGTCGTGAGGCCGGCCCTCGCCGCATCGCCCTCGTCGGCCGCCCCAACGTCGGCAAGTCCAGCCTGCTCAACAAGCTGGCGAAGGAGGAGCGGGCGGTCGTCGACTCCGTCGCCGGCACGACCGTCGACCCCGTCGACAGCCTGGTCGACTTCGGCGGCGAGACGTGGCACATGGTCGACACCGCCGGCCTGCGCAAGCGGGTGTCGCACGCGAGCGGCACCGAGTACTACGCCTCCCTGCGCACCAACGCCGCGATCGAGGCCGCCGAGGTCGCGATCGTGCTCCTCGACGCGAGCGAGGTCATCTCCGAGCAGGACCAGCGCATCATCTCGATGGTCATCGAAGCGGGCCGCGCGCTGGTCATCGCCTTCAACAAGTGGGACCTCGTCGACGAGGACCGCCGCTACCAGCTCGGCAAGGAGATCGACCGCGAGCTGCGCCGCGTCCCGTGGGCGGTCCGCGTCAACGTCTCGGCCCAGACCGGCCGCGCGGTCGACAAGCTCGCCCCCGCCCTGCGCACCGCCCTGGAGAACTGGGAGCGCCGCGTCCCGACCGGCCAGCTCAACCAGTGGCTCACCGCGCTCGTGCAGGCCACCCCGCACCCGGTCCGCGGCGGCCGCGCCCCGCGCGTGCTCTTCGCCACCCAGGCCGGCGTCGCCCCGCCGAAGTTCGTGCTCTTCACCACGGGCGCGCTGGACCCGGGTTACGTCCGGTTCGTCGAGCGCCGCCTGCGCGAGGAGTTCGAGTTCACGGGCACCCCGATCCACATCACGGTCAAGCCGCGCAAGAAGAACAAGAAGTAGCGCGCCTACGCGCGTTCGCCCGCTACGCGCGTTCGCCCGCTACGCGCGTTCGGTGCCGAGCCGGTCCGCGAGCACGGTGAGTCGCTTGGCGTTCGCTCGCTACGCGCGTTCGCTCGCTACGCGCGTTCGCTCGCTACGCGCGTTCGCTCGCTACGCGCGTTCGCTCGCTACGCGCGTTCGCTCGCTACGCGCGTTGGTCGCTACGCGCGTTGGTCGCTACGCGCGTTGGTCGCTACGCGCGTTGGTCGCTACGCGCGTTGGTCGCTACGCGCGTTTGGTGCCGAGCCGGTCCGCCAGCAGGGTGAGTCGTTCGGCTTGCTGCTCGATCGCGCGGGCCATCCGCCGGTCGTTGACGTCGGCGACGCGGTCCCCGAGCATCTCCGCGTACCCGCGGATCGGCGCCAGCCCCGACCGCAGCACGAACGAGAGATCCTCCGGCGCCTCGTGCACGTCGGGCGCCGCCGTCGCGATGGGCCGCTTGCGCGGCGTGAACGCCTCGGCGAACACGCCCAGCACCACCAGCACCACGAACACGGTGAGTCCCAAGGTGTACCCCCTCCGGCGCCGGCGGCCGTCGCGGCTGAGTTCGGCGCTTGGGTACCGTCCGTAAGCGCCTGACACCGAAAGGCACCCGGCCCGTCCCACCCTGAACCCGCCGTGCCCCTCGTTCGCCGCCCTCGCATGCCCGATGTGCTGACACGTGGGCCTTCGCGGGCTCAGTCGGCCAGGGCGAAGATCTCGGCGTGCAGCTGGGTGCGGGGGACGCCGAGGCCGCGCAGGGTCGCCAGGACCGCGTTCGTCATCGCCGCCGGGCCGCAGATGTAGACGTCGCGCCGCATCAGGTCGGGGACCAGCGCCCGGAGGTGCTCCGGGCCGAGCGGGGTGGGCGTGGTGTCGCGCGTACGGCCCGTGACCAGGTGCAGCTCGGCGCCCTTGGCCGCGGCCAGCTGACGAAGCTCACCGAGCAGCGGTGCGTCGGTTTCGGAGCGTGCGCGGTACAGCACGATGATCGAGCCCTCGAGCTCCTCCAGGAGCGACCGGATCGGCGTGACCCCGACGCCGCCGGCGATCAGCAGGGTCGCCGGTTGCGTGCGGTGCCGGCTCGTGAACGCACCGTACGGGCCCTCGACGAAGACGCGCGTGCCGACCCGCAGGTGGCGCAGCCCGGCGCTGCCCGAGCCGACCGCCTTCGCGGTGAGCCGCAGGCTGCGCCCGTCCGGGGCCTTGGACAGCGAGAACGGGTTGACCTGCCACCAGCGGCTCGGGGTCAGGAACCGCCACAGCATGAACTGCCCGGCCTCCGCCGGCATCCGGTCCAGGTCACGCCCGGTGACGTGCACCGACACGGCGTCGCCGGACTCCGGCACGACCGCCGCCACGCGCAGGCCGTGCCGGGCGTTGCGCCACAGCGGCAGCGCGATGCGGCCGAACAGGAACGCGCCGATCGCGACCGTCCACAGCAGCACCCAGTAGACCTTCGCCCACGTGGCCGGCTGGGAGATCGGGTTCTCCACGCTCTGGTGCACGATCGCGAACCCGACCACGGCGTAGGTGCCCAGGTGCAGCGCGTGCCAGAGCTCGTACGGCAGGCGGCGGCGCACGGCCCGTGTCGAGGCGAGCACGACGAGCAACAGCAGGGTGCCCGCGATGACGCCGGCGAGCGTGCCCAGCGAGCCGAGCCACTTGTCCACCAGGGTGGCGAAGGACCAGTTGCGGATCCGCGCGTACGCCCACGAGGCCAGCGTCGCGTGCACCGTCACCGTCCACGCCAGCGTGATCCCGACCCAGCGGTGCCAGGCGGTGAGCTGCCCCAGGCCGAGCCGCCGGTCCAGCCACGGCACCCGCGCGACGAGCACGAGCTGTAACGCCAGGGCCACCGCGGCGTGCAGGCCGAGGAACCGCCCGGCCGAGAGCATCGGCTCCGGCGTGCCGGCCGCGGTGAAGAACAGGATCTCGACGACGACGGCATTGGCGAGGGCGACGGCGAGTATCGCCGCGGTGGCCCGCTGGGGCCCGGTCCCTAATCGGCCGCGGGCGGCCCCGGCGTGCTGCGGCGTGACGGTGGTCATGTGGCCTCGAATCGGTCGGACAGCGCGTACCGCAACAGCACTACATCGTCCATCTGGCGGACCTCGACCATCGTCGCACGATGCCCGGCGTTCCAGGGAAAACGCCCGTCCCCGACGAAGCGCGGCGCCCGCGCGTCGCCGACGAAGAACGGCGCGACCACCAGCTGCAGCTCGTCGACGAGCCCGGCGGTCAGGAAGGTCGTGTGGATCGTGCTCCCGCCCTCGACCAGCAGCCGGCGTACCCCGCGCGCGGCCAGGTCCTCGAGCGCGAGCCCGAGATCGACCGGCTCGCCGCCGTCGACCACCGTGGCCCGCCCGCCCAGCCGCTCACGGTGATGGCACGCCGTGGTCGTCGCGCAGTACACGATCTTGTCCGTCTCGCCGTCGGTGAAGAACCGTGACTGCGGGTCGACATCGCCGTGACCGACGATGGCGACCTTGGCCGGCAGCGGCGGCAGCCCGTTCTCGGCCCGCCGCTCCCGCCGCTCGGCGGCGCGCACCATGAGCCGCGGATTGTCGCGCCGGATCGTGTTGGCCCCGACGAGAATCGCGTCGCACTCGGCCCGCATGGCATCGACCCGGTCGAGATCCTCGCTGTTGGACAGCACGAGCCGCTCGTCGGTCGCGTCGTCGAGGTAGCCGTCGAGCGACATCGCGCAGCTCAGCAGCACGTACGGCCGCTCGCGCGGAGCAGTCGCAGCGACACGTTGTGCTACCGCGGCGCCCCATTCGTCATCGCCATCGCCGCGCACACGCTCAGCGCCGCGACGCGCACGCTCGGCCACGCCACGCTCGCGCCCCGCCCCGCCGTCTTCGTCCCCCGCGGCGCCGCGTTCTGGCCGTGGCTCGCCGTGCTCGCGGACAAGTCCGGCGGGTTCGCGGCCGGCGTCCGGGTCGCGCGCGGGAGCGTCGGCGTCGCGGCCGGCCGGGTCGTGGCGACCGAAAGTGGTCGCTGCATCGCGGAGCGCGACCATGCCGGGTGCCCGCTCCTTGCGGGGAGTCGCCGCCACGTTGCGCGGCGGCGCTGACTCACCTTGCCGCGGCACGGTTCGCCTTTGCCGCCAGGTACCCGGCGTTCGCCGGGCTCAGGAACACGCCGGTCGGCACCACGCTCGCCACCTTGACGCCGAGGCGGTCGAGCTGGTCGGCCTTGTCGGGGTTGTTGGTGAGCAGCGCGATCCGCGGGACGCCCAGCGCGTCGAGCATCTGGGCCGCCGCCGAGTAGTCGCGCTCGTCCTCCGCGTGACCGAGGGCGATGTTCGCTTCGTACGTGTCCAGGCCGGTGTCCTGCAGCGCGTACGCGTCGAGCTTCGAGTACAGGCCGATGCCGCGGCCCTCCTGGCGCAAGTACAGCAGAAAGCCGCCCTTGTCGGTGATCCGCTCGATCGCCTCGCGCAGCTGCGGGCCGCAGTCGCAGCGCTGGCTGCCGAAGATGTCACCGGTCAGGCATTCGCTGTGCAGGCGGACCAGTGGGGCGGCGCCCCCGTCGGCGCTGCGGCGCAGCGCGGCGGCCCAGTCACCGAGCCCGAACGCGACGTGCTCGCGCCCGTCGACGAGGCCGTTGAACGAGAACAGGCGGGCGGTGGTGGTGTACCCGTCGAGGAGGCGCAGCGGCACGGTCACCTGCGTGCGCATCGTTGCCCCGGGCAGAGTTTCGAACATCCTTCTCCTTCAGCTGGCCACGGCGCGTCGGCGGAAGAGCAGGACCGCGACGCCGGGAAGGCTCGACACCAACACCAGTACCCCGTAGACGGTCGCCGTTGCGACTCCATCGGCGGCGCTCAGTCCGGCGGCGCCGAACGCCCAGGCGGCGACGCCCTCGCGGGGGCCGAAACCGCCGATGTTCGCCGGCACGCCCATCGCCAGCAGCGCCAGCAGCGTCAGCGGCAGCAGCTGGGTCGCGGGGGCGGTCAGGCCGGCGGTGCGCGCGGCGACCAGGAACGTGACGAGGTGACCACCGACCGCAACGGCGGAGAAGAACACGACGCCGGGCCAGACGTGCCGGGTGAGCAGCACGCGGCGTACATCGGTGCGCACGGTCCGTACCGCCCGCCGCCAGCCGGCCGGGCCTCGACGCCCAGCGACGAGGGCGAGCAGCGCGAACACGGCCGCGGCGGCGCCGAGCACGAGGGCGATGCGGGGCACGTACGCCCGCACCGGCGACGGCAGCGCCCAGAGCAGCCCGAGCGCGAGCGCGCACTGCACGACCTGCCCCGCGCTGCGCTCCCACACGACGGCCCGGATCCCGCGCCCGAGATCCCCGCGCTCCCGCCCGTGCCCGACGGCCCGGTCGACGTCGCCGAGGACCCCGCCCGGCAGCGTGGAGTTGATCAGGACGGCGCGGTAACAGTCCGCGACCGCGGTGCGCAGCGGCAGCTGCAGCCCGAGCCCGCGCGCGACGATCCGCCACCGCCAGGCGCACGCCACGATGGTGGCCGCCCCGACGGCCAGCGCCACGCCGAGCGCCCACGCGTCGATCATCCGCAGCCCGGCCAGGAACGGCCCGCTCCCGAGCCGCCACACAAGCAGCCCGAGCACCGCAACGCCGCCGATCGTGCGCACCAGCCCCCACGGCACCCGCACCCGCGTCCGCCCACCACCCGCAGCGCCGACCCGGGCGTCGCCGTCCACCCCGTCCGCCGCCCGGTCGTCGCTGCCGAACGGAGTCGGCGGTCGATCCCGGCCCGCGGGCGTGGCCGCCGTCGTGGCGCCCGCGAGCTCGGGGCGCGTAGCGACGTCGGGGCGCTGCATCGGCGGGCTCCTTCAACGGGGATCGCGTTCAACGGGGATCGCGTTCGAGGGATCTCTCTTGTCATACGCCGAGATGGGCCGCCGGGTTCAGATCCGCGTCCGCCGCGCCGCCGAATGTCAGAAAGCAATCATGGAAGCCGGAAGATTGCGCAGCGTGTCGGCGATGATGCCTGCCGTAACGGACCAGTCGGTAAGGGTCGAGCGGCGGGAAAGTGCCGCGGCGCGCAGGGTCTGTCGCAGGGTGTGGTCGCCGAGCCAGCGTTCGAGGGCGGCGGCCAGCGCCTCCGGGTCGTCCGGCGGGACCAGCAGGCCGGGGACGATCCCGGTCTCTGCGCGGCCGACGGCGTCCGGCAGGCCCTTCGCCGTGGTCGCCAGGACCGGGATGCCGCGGGCCAGGGCCTCGGCGGCGACCATGCCGTACGTTTCGCCGCGCGACGGGTGGACGAGCAGGTCGGCGGCGGCGTACAGCGCGTCCAGCGAGGCGCCGGTCCGCGGGCCGGGGAAGTGGACGCGGCCGGTGAGGGCCGCGGCGTCCACGCGGGAGCGCAGGGCGCGGACGAAGGCCGGGTCGCGGTCCAGCGCGCCGGCGCAGACCCAGGTCCAGTCCCGAGCCCATCCCGGCGGACGACCACGTGCCCGGCCGGCGATGCGGGTCAGGGCCTCGACCAGGACGTCCTGGCCCTTGTGGGGGCCGAGCACGGCGACGCTCAGCAGCGCGCCGCCGGTCCCCGTGCCCGGCGCGACCGCGGCGGCGGCGACGCCGGGGGTGGCCACCGTGACGGGCGGGAGGGGGTACAGCTCGATGAGGCGCCGCCGGGTCCACTCGGAGGTGGCGATGACCGCGGTCGCGGCGCCCAGCGCGCGGCGCTCGCCGGGGCGGGCCGCCGCGTCGGTGTCGCCGAAGGGCATGTGCACGAGCACGACCAGGCGCAGCCGCCCGGCGTGGGCCGCCATCGTGTCGGGCGCGGCCGAGGCGACCAGGCCGTCGACCAGCACCGGCGAGCCCGTGGGCATCGTCGTCAGCCGCCGGCCGAGCGCCGCCAGGTCGTCCGGCGACGGGGCGGGCCACGCGCCGCGGGCGGGGTGCTCGCGGACCGACCAGCCGAGGGCGGCCAGGCCGGTGCAGACCTCGCGGTCGTACCGGTTGCCGCCGCTCGGGCCGGTGGGGTCGTCGATGTCGTTGGGCAGCACGACATCGACGGACCACGGTGTGGCGGCCACGTCGACGGACGACGCTGCGGCAGTCACAGAGGGCGCTCGTACGTGGCCCAGGCGATGTGGGACTCGCGCAGCGTGACCGAGATGCGCTCCAGGCCGCCGGCGCCGGTGCCCAGCGCGCCGGCCGCGACCCGGGCGGCCAGGCGGTCGGCGACCACGGCGGCGAGCATCTCCGTCGACGTGTTCACGCCGGCGAAGTCCGGGTCGTCGTCCAGGTTGCGGTAGTTCAGGGCCGACAGGACCCCCTTCAGCTCCTCCGCCGCGAGGCCGATGTCGACCACCAGGTTGTCGGCGTCGAGCTCGGAGCGGAAGAACGTCACGTCCACGACGTACGTGGCGCCGTGGAGGCGTTGGGCCGGGCCGAAGACCTCGCCGCGGAAGCTGTGGGCGATCATCATGTGGTCACGGACGGTGAGGCTGTACACGCTTACGGGCTCCTCAGGTGTAGGTGATGACGTGGCACAGGGCCGGCAGCGTTCCGTCCGCCAGTCGTGACAGGACGCTCGGCAGATCCTCGAACGGCGACTCGCCGGTGATGAGGGCGTCGAAGGCCTCGTCGCGCAGCAGGCGCAGGGCGAGGGCCAGGCGGTCGGCGTACGTGCGGGTGGACGCGCGGGCGGGCGAGACGGTGCCGACCTGGCTGCTGCGGATCGTGAGGCGGCCCGAGTGGAAGGCGCCGCCGAGGGAGACCGCGACGGGGCGGTCGCCGTACCAGCTGAGCTCGATCACCGTTGCCTCCGGGCGCAGCAGCTCCAGCGAGCGCTGCAGGCCGGCCTGGGTGGCGCTCGCGTGGACGACCAGGTCGCGGGAGCCGGAAGCGGTGTCCGGCGAGGCGAACGTCACGCCCAGTGCCTCGGCGATCGCGCGGCGCGACGGGTCGGTGTCGACCAGCTCGACCTCGGCGCCGGGCACGCTGCGCAGCAGGGCCGCCACGCAGCAGCCGACCATGCCGGCGCCGAGCACCGTCACCCGGTCGCCGATCAGCGGGGCGGCGTCCCACAGGGCGTTGACCGCCGTCTCCACGGTCCCGGCGAGGACCGCGCGGCGCGGTGGCACGCCGTCCGGGACGGGGATGACCGATTCCTGCGGTACCACATAAGCGCTCTGATGCGGATAGAGGCAGAACACCGCGCGGCCCAGGAGGGCGGGCGGGCCGGCCTCGACCACGCCCACGTTGAGGTAGCCGTACTTCACCGGGAACGGGAAGTCGCCCTCCTGGAACGGCGCGCGCATGGCGTCGTGCTGGTCGGCCGGGACCCGGCCCGCGAACACCAGCGTCTCGGTGCCGCGGCTCACACCCGAGTAGAGCGTGCGCACCAGGACCTCGCCCTCGCCGGGCGCGGCCAGCGGAGCCGACCGGATGTCGCCACCGGAACCGGTGGCCCAAAAGGCCCGGGCCTCACGCACCGCGGCCTCCCTTCAGACAACTGTCCCTCAACCGGGGACTCCGGCGAGATCGAACCGTCACGGCACCGTACGCGTATGCATTGTCGGGTCCATGGTCAGCAACCACACCACGTACACGGAGCGATGATGCCGAGGGTTCGAACCGGTCCGGTCACAGGCCTGATCTTCCACGTCGCGGTGCTGGCCGTCCTGGCGGCGAGTGCCGGGCTCGGCACGGCCGGTTGGGTGGTCGGCCTGAGCAGCGGGCTCGTCACGTTCGTGGCGCTCGGTCACGGGCTGCAACGCTCCGGCGCGCAGACGTTCGGGGCGGCGAACTGGGTGACGGCCACCCGGGCCGGGCTCGTCGGCGGCGTCGCCGCGCTGACCGCGGACTCCTTCACCCGGCCCGCGCCGGTGACGGTGCTGTGCACGCTCAGTGCGATCGCGCTGGCCCTCGACGCGGTGGACGGCAACGTCGCGCGGCGTACCGGCGGCGTCACGCAACTCGGGGCGCGCTTCGACATGGAGACCGACGCCTGGCTGATCCTGGTGCTCAGCGCGTTCGTCGCCGAGTCGGTCGGGGCCTGGGTCCTGGCGATCGGGGCGATGCGCTACGTGATCTGGCTCGCGACGTCGCTGGTGCCGTGGCTGCGCGGGCCGGTCCCGCCGCGGTACTGGCGGAAGGTGGTCGCGGCGATGCAGGGCGTGACGCTGGCGATCGCGGCGTCGGGCCTCCTGCCGCCGGCGGTCGCGACCGCCGCCGTGGCCGTCGCGCTGCTGTTCCTCGTCGAGTCGTTCGGCTCCGAGGTGCTGTGGCGCTGGCGCCGGCAGTCGCTGCGGGTGGCGGTGTCATCCTGATGGCCATCGACACCGCACTCGAAACCACCGAGCCGGAACCGGCCGCGCCCGAGAAGAAGTCCCGCGCGCGAGCCCGTGCCGGAAGCGTCCTGCGATGGATCGGGACGGTCCTCGGGGCCGCGGTCGTGTACTTCACCCTGGTCAGCCCCGACCGCCTGACCGAGTTCAGCCTCGGCGCGTTCATCCGCATCCCGATCGAGGGGCTGCTGCTCGTCGCGCTGTTCCTGGCCGCGCGGGGGCACTGGCGAACCGCCGTGCTGAGCGTGGCCGGCGTCATCCTCGGCGTGCTGGTCATCGTGCGGCTGTTCAACCTCGGGTTCTACACCGCGCTGTCGCGGCCGTTCGACCCCGTGCTCGACTGGGTGCTGTTCGGGCCGGCGTTCGGGCTCGTCAGCTCCTCGCTCGGGCGGCCCGCGGCGATCGCCGTCGCCGTGGTGCTCGGGCTCATCGTGCTCGCCGTCCCGGTCGTCATGACACTGGCGCTGCGCCGGCTCGGGCGCCTCGCGCTGCGGTACCGGAAGGGCACCACCCGCGCCACCGCGATCCTGGCCGGCGCGTGGGCCGTGCTCGCGCTGTTCAACGTGCAGGCCGCGCAGGGGCTGCCGGTCGCCTCCGACGGCGCCACCGGCACGCTCGGCGACCAGGTCGCGCTCGTGCGGCGCGACATCAACGACGGCAAGAAGTTCGGCTCGCAGGCCGCCGTCGACGCGTTCCGCGACGTGCCGGGCTCGCAGCTGCTCACCGCCCTGCGCGGCAAGGACGTGCTGTTCACGTTCGTGGAGAGCTACGGGCGCGACGCGGTGGAGAACCCGCAGTACGCGCCGCAGGTCGACGCGACGCTCGACCAGGGCACGCAGGCGCTGGCGGCCAAGGGCTTCGAGGCCCGCAGCGCGTTCCTGACCTCGCCGATCACCGGCGGCGGCAGCTGGATGGCGCACGAGACGATCCTGTCGGGCCTGTGGGTCGACAACGCGCAGCGCTCCGAGACGCTGCTGGCCAGTGACCGGTTCACGCTCAACGCCGCGTTCCGGCGGGCCGGCTGGCACGTGGCCGGGATCATGCCGGCCAACGACCGGGACTGGCCGGAGGGCAAGTTCTTCCAGTACCACGAGCTGTACGACTCCCGGACCATCGGCTACAAGGGCCCGAAGTTCAGCTACGTGCCGGTGCCGGACCAGTTCACGCTCGCGGCGTACCAGCGGCTGGAGCGCGGGCCGGGCCACCCGCCGACGTTCACCGAGATGCCGCTGGTGTCCAGCCACGCGCCGTGGACGCCGATCCCGCAGCTGGTCGGCTGGGACGAGGTCGGGGACGGGACGGTGTACAGCTCGATGAGCACCGCCGGCGACCCGCCGGACGTCGCCTGGCGCACGTCGGAGAAGATCCGCACCGCGTACCGCAACTCGATCGTGTACTCGCTGAGCAGCCTCATCTCGTACATCCAGACGTACGGCGACGACAACCTCGTCGTGGTGTTTCTCGGCGACCACCAGCCCTCCCCGATCATCGTCGGCGACCAGGCCAGCCACGACGTGCCGATCACGATCGTGGCCAAGGACCCGAAGGTGCTGCAGCGCATCGACGGCTGGGGATGGCAGCCCGGCCTGCGGCCCGACCCGAAGGCCGCCGTGTGGCCGATGAACGCCTTCCGCGACAGATTCCTGACCGCGTACCAGTAACCCGTGGTCCGTATGCTCAACGGATGCCGGGAGGATCACGCCGTGCAGGCATCGGCCCGTTTCCGATGTGGGCCGTCATCACCGTCGCGGCGGCACTCGTCGCGGCGGGCGTCGTCGTGGCGGTCGCCGGGTTCAGCGGCTCGGGCGACGAGGCCGCGCCGAACGCCGCCAGCTCGACCAGCCAGGCCAACCCCGGGCCGGCGCCGGCGCCGTCGGCGAGCGGGGGTGACTGCGCCACCACGCTGGTCGCCAGGCTGCCGATCGAGCAGCAGGCCGGTCAGCTGCTCATGATCGGCACCCCGATCGGTTCGGCGTTGAACGCGACGCAGACCATCCAGAAGTACCACCTGGGCGGCATCTTCCTGGCCGGCCGCAGCTCGGCGACGGCCGCCTCGATGCGCCAGGCGATCGGGCAGCTGCAGGACGCGTCGCAGAAGGCGACCGGGCTGGCCCTGCAGATCGGCATCGACCAGGAGGGCGGCCAGGTCCAGACCCTCAAGGGGGCCGACTTCCCGGCCATCCCGTCCGGGGTCGAGCAGGGCAAGCTCGACGAGGCGACGCTCAAGGCCCGCACCGCCGAGTGGGCCGCCCGGCTCAAGGACATCGGCGTCACGATCGACCTGGCGCCGGTGGCCGACGTGGTGCCGGCGAGCGTCGGCAAGGCCAACCCGCCGATCGGCGGGTTCGAGCGGCAGTACGGCGCCACGGCCGACCCCGTCGCCGCCGACGTGGCGGTCGTGGTCGGCGCGATCCAGGGCGCCGGCGTGCTCACCACCCTCAAACACTTCCCCGGCCTGGGCCGGGTGCGGGTCAACACCGACACCTCGACCGGGGCCCGCGACGACCTCACCACCGCCGACGACGCGTCATTGAAGCCGTTCGCCAGCGGCATCGCGGCCGGGTCGGCCGCGGTGATGATCTCCTCGGCGACGTACCCGAAGCTCGACAAGGACAACGTCGCCGCGTTCTCGTCCGCGATCGTCACGGACCTGCTGCGCGGCAAGATGGGCTTCACCGGGCTGGTGCTCTCCGACGACCTCGGCGCGGCCGAGGCGGTCGGCGCGACGCCGGTCGGCCAGCGGGCCGTCAAGTTCGTCAAGGCCGGCGGCGACGTCGTGCTCAGCGTGCGGCCGCAGGACGCCGGCCCGATGTCCGACGCCCTGGTCGCTGCGGCCAAGGCCGACCCGGCGTTCGCCGCCCGGGTCAAGGAGTCGGCGACCCGGGTCGTGCAGAGCAAGATCCGCGCCGGTCTCGCTCACTGCTAGGGCGTGTCTCGTGGATCATCGGTGTCGGATGCGGTAAATAGACGGCTGTGTCTCGACGGCATGAGCTGACTGATGAGGAATGGGCGTTGCTGCAGCCGCTGCTGCCGCCTGATCCACCGCGTGGTGGTCGCTGGCGGGACCACCGCACGGTGGTCTCGGCGATCCTGTTCCGGGAACGCACTGGGATCACCTGGCGGGACCTCCCCGAGCGGTTCGGCCCGTGGAAGACGGTCTACCAGCGAAAACGTCGCTGGGCTATCGACGGCACCTGGATGCGGATCTGCGACACGCTGCGCATCGACTGCGACGCCGAGGAAGGCGAGGACTGGACCGTGTCCGTGGACAGTTCCTCGATCCGGGCGCACCCGCACGCCGCCGGCGCCCGCCATGCCCCAGCCGTCGACCATCCGAAAAAGGGGAAGCAGCAAAGGACGAATCGGGCGGCCGGGAGTGCCTCGGACGGTCCCGGGGCGGGCTGACGACGAAGCTGCACCTCGCCGCGGACCGGCGCTGCCGGCCGATCTCCCGGCACACCACGCCGGGGCAACGCGCCGACTGCACCGGCTTCGCGCAGGTGATGACCGGTATCCGAGTGCAGCGCCGGCGCGGGCGTCCCCGGACCCGGCCCGGGCACGTCCTGGCCGACAAGGCATATTCGTCCAAGGCGATCCGGACGCACCTGCGCCGACGGGGCATCACCGCGACCATCCCGGTCAAGGCCGACCAGGCGGCCAACCGCCGCAAGAAAGGCTCCCACGGCGGCCGGCCACCCAACTTCGATCGCGAACGCTACAAACAGCGCAACACCGTCGAACGCTGCATCAACAAACTCAAGCAGTTCCGCGCCGTGGCGACCAGGTACGACAAACGCGACTACATGTTCCGGGCCACCGTCGACATCGCCACGATGAAGATCTGGCTACGCGACCTCACCAAAGATCCACGAGACACGACCTAGTCTCGGTGAGCCGGTTCAGGCCGACGGCCGCCTCCGCAGTTCTTCCTCGAGATCGTCGATGCGGGCGAGCAGGTCGAGCACCACGCCGACCGCGGCGTAGTTGAGCGGGAGGGCGGCCCGCAGCCGCCGGATGCGGGCCAGGCGGGCCAGCTGCCCACCCGGGAACAGCGGCTCGCCCCGCTCGCCCCGGACCGGCTCTAGCAGGCCGAGCGCGACGAAGCGCATGACGAGCTGCGGGTGCACGCCCGCCGCCGCGGCGAACGCGTCGAGCGACATCGACTCGCGGTACACGATGGCGAGGCTCATCCGTTGCTCCGGGGGTTGTAGGTGGAGACCCGCGCCAGCTCCTCGAACAGCCGCCGTTCGGTGGCGTCCGGGTGCGGCGGGACCATGATCCTGATCTCGGCGTAGAGGTCGCCGGGGTTGCCGCGCGGGTTCGGCAGGCCCTGCCCGCGCAGCCGCAGCCGGCGGCCGGTGGATGAGCCCGGCGGCACGTCGACGCGGATCTCGCCGCCCGGCGTGGTCAGCGGCACCTTCGCGCCGAGCTCGGCCTCCCACGGGGTGACGGGCAGCCGCACGGTGACGTCGCGGCCGGAGAGCTGGTAGCGCGGGTCGGGCCGCAGCCGGATCACGAGGTACAGGTCGCCGGGCGGACCGCCGCCGAACCCCTGTGAGCCCCGCCCGGGCAGGCGGATGCGCTGCCCGTCGGTGATCCCGCGCGGGATGGTGACCTCGTAGCGGCCCACGTCGGGCAGCGTCACGGTGCGCTTGCCGCCGCGGTAGGAGTCCTCCAGCGAGATCGTGACCTGGGCCTCGGTGTCCGCGCCCGGCACCGAACCCATGCGGCCGAACAGGTCGGTGAGGTCGAAGTCGCGAAACGTCGGGGCCGGCTGGTCGTACTCGGCCCGGCGCTGCGGGTCCGACAGCACGTGGTACGCCTCGGTGATCTGCTTGAAGCGCTCCTCGGCGCCCGGCTCCTTGTCGACGTCCGGGTGCGCGCGGCGGGCCAGCATCCGGTACGCCCGCTGGATCTCATCGGCGCTCGCCGTCTCCGGCACGCCGAGGACGTCGTAGTAGTCAACCTCCATCGCCGCTCTCCTTCGACACGGCGACGACGGCCGGGCGCAGCAGGCCGCCGGGGCCGCCATAGCCCGGGCGGACCACGCGCACCACCGTGCCGGGCGGCGACTGCGGGTCGATCACCGCCTCGGCCGCCTCGTGCAGGGCCGGGTCGAACTGCTCGCCCGGCATGCCGAGCGGCTCGAAGCCGAGCCGCTCGAGCACGTCTCGGGCCTCCTGCCGCACGTGGGCGACGCCCTGCACGATCGCCTGCGGGTCCGCCTCGGCGTGCTGCAGCGCCAGTTCCAGGTGGTCGAGCACCGGCAGCCACGCCGCCGCCACCCGTTGCCGCTCGGCCGTGGTCCGCTCGGCGACGAGCCGCTCGCAGCGCTTGCGGGCGTTGTCGGCGTCGGCGGCGGCGCGGCGCCACCGCTCCTCCCAGTCGATCGCCTCGACCGGCTCCTGTGGCTCCGCCGACATCTCAGCCGCCCGTGAAGTCGGCGTCCACGATGTCCTCGTCGGCGCTCGGCGCCCGTTGCTGCTGCGACGGCTGCTGCGCCGTCGCGGCGCCGGCCAGGCCGAAGGAGACCTGGCGCAGGTCCGCGGTGATGCTCTGCATCCGGGCCTGGTCGGCGTCGGGGTCCTTGACCGCATCGCGGGCCTGCTGAATGAGCAGCTCGGCCCGGGCGCGCTCGTGCTCCGGCACCCGATCGCCGCGCTCGTCGAGGACGCGCTGCACCTGGTACGCGGCGCTGTCGAGCTCGTTGCGCGACTCGACCGCCCGGCGCACCCGCTCGTCGTCGGCGCGGTGCTGCTCGGCCTCGCGAACCATCCGCTCGACGTCGGCCTTGTCCAGCGTGCCGCTCTCGGTGACGGTGATCTGCTGCTCGCCGCCGGTGTCGCGGTCCTTGGCCGAGACGTTCAGGATGCCGTTGGCGTCGATGTCGTAGGTGACCTCGATCTGCGGGCCGCCCCGCGGGGCGGGCCGGATGTTCTCCAGCCGCAGCCGGCCGAGCACCCGGTTGTCGGCGGCGCGCTCGCGCTCGCCCTGCAGCACGACCACCTCCACCGCGGGCTGGTTGTCCTCGGCCGTGGTGAACGTCTCGGTGCGCCGCGTCGGGATGGTGGTGTTGCGCTCGATGATCCTCGTCATCAGGCCGCCGAGGGTCTCCACGCCCAGCGACAGCGGGGTGACGTCGAGCAGCACGACGTCGCGCACGTCGCCCTTGAGCACGCCGGCCTGGATCGCGGCGCCGAGCGCGACGACCTCGTCCGGGTTGACGCTCATGTTCGGGTCCTTGCCGCCGGTGAGCCGGCGCACCAGCGCCTGCACGGCCGGCATGCGGGTCGCGCCGCCGACGAGGATCACCTCGTCGAGGTCGCCCTCGCTGATGCGCGCGTCGCTCATCGCCTGCTGCACCGGGCCCATCGTCCGCTCGAGCAGGTCGTGCGTGAGCTCCTCGAACACCGCGCGCGTAACGGTCGTGGTGAGGTGCTTGGGCCCGTTGGCGTCGGCGGTGATGAACGGCAGGTTGACCTGCGCCTGCGGCACCGTCGACAGCTCGATCTTGGCCCGCTCGGCCGCCTCGGTGAGCCGCTGCAGCGCCTGCGGGTCCTTGCGCAGGTCGATGCCCTCGGCCCGCTTGAACTCCTCGGCGAGGTGGTCGACGAGGCGGTGGTCGAAGTTGTCGCCGCCCAGGTGCGTGTCGCCGGCGGTCGCGCGCACCTCCACGACGCCGTCGCCGACGTCGAGGATGCTCACGTCGAACGTGCCGCCGCCGAGGTCGAACACGAGCACCGTCTCGTGGCCGGCCTTGTCCAGGCCGTAGGCGAGGGCGGCCGCGGTCGGCTCGTTGATGATGCGCAGCACCTCGAGCCCGGCGATGCGCCCGGCGTCCTTGGTGGCCTGGCGCTGGGCGTCGTTGAAGTACGCGGGCACGGTGACGACGGCCTCGGTCACCTTCTCGCCGAGGTACTTCGCGGCGTCGTCGGCGAGCTTTCGCAGTACCTGCGCGGAGACCTCCTCCGGCGAGATCTGCTTGCCCCGCACGTCGAACCGGACCGCGCCCTCGGGCCCGGGCACGACCTGGTAGGTGACGGTCTTCGCCTCTTCCTCGATCTCGTCGAAGCGCCGGCCGATGAAGCGCTTGGCGGAGGTGATGGTGCCGTCGGGGTTGAGCGCCGCCTGGCGCCGGGCGAGGTGCCCGACGAGCCGTTCGCCCGAGGGTGTGTACGCGACGACGGAGGGCGTGGTCCGGCTGCCCTCCGCATTGGTGATCACGGTCGGGTGGCCGCCCTCGAACGCGGCGATCACCGAGTTGGTCGTTCCGAGATCGATGCCTACTGCCCTGGCCATGGGTCTCAGATCCTTCCGACGCGTGACGTCCTCGGATCCGAGATTGCGCGGGTGTACTCCGGGTGCCTTCCTCTGCCCCGGATGAGCCCGTCGTCAGTCCAGGTCGACGATCTCCCGGCCGAGGGGCCAGAAGGCGACCGGCACCAGCTTGAAGTGGGCGATGCCGAACGGGATGCCGATGATGGTCACGCACAGCGTGATGCCGGCGCTGATGTGCGTGAGCGCGAGCCACCAGCCGGCCAGCACGACCCACAGGACGTTGCCGATGCCGCTGGCGACACCGGCGCCGCCCGGCTTGGCGCGCACGGTCCGGCCGAAGGGCCACAGCGAGTACACGGCCAGGCGCCACGAGGCGATCGCGAAGGGGATCGTCACCACCAGCACGAAGCAGATGAGCGCGGCCAGTGCGTAGCCGAGGAACAGCACCAGGCCGCCGCCGAAGATGAACCACAGCACATTCAGGACGAAGCGAATCACGCCTCGATCATGGCGTACCGATGCAAAATCCGGCTGGTGAGGATCCGGGTGAGCCGGGGCCTGCGCGCGGTTGATCCGCGGCGGCCGGGTATATCTCGCCGCCGCGAGCCCCGTTCCCCCGACTGGAGGCGTCCGCCGATGGCCACCTCAGTGCTCCCCGAGGCCGACGACCGGCCCTTTCACGCGATGTCCGCCGCCGAGGCGCTCGCCGCCGAACGCGTCGAGGAGCCCGCCGGGCTGCCCGCGGGCGAGGTCGAGACCCGCCGCGAACGCTACGGGCCGAACCGCTTCACCGCGGCCCGCAGCGAGCGGCGCTGGCGGGCGTTCCTGCGCCAGTACGCCGACCCGATGCAGATCGTGCTGCTGTGCGCGGGCCTGGGCAGCCTGTACCCGCTGCATCAGTACGGCACCGGCCTGCTGCTCATCGCGCTCACCCTGCTCAACGCCGTGCTCGGCCTGCGGCAGGAGGGCAAGGCGGCGGCCGCCGTCTCCGCACTGCAGCAGGCCATGGTCACGCGGGCCCGGGTGCGCCGCGGCGGCGAGCTCGCCTCCGTGCCGGCCGAGGAGCTCGTCCCCGGCGACGTCGTGCTCGTCGAGGCCGGCGACCGCGTGCCGGCCGACGGGCGGCTCGTGCGCAGCACCCGGCTCGAGATCGACGAGTCTGCGCTGACCGGGGAGAGCCTGCCGGTGGCCAAGGACGCCGACCAGCTCGCCGCGGTCGCGGCGGCGCTCGGCGACCGGGTCGACATGGCGTACATGCACACGAACGTCACCCGCGGCACCGGCGCGCTCGTCGTCACCGCGACCGGGATGGCGACCGAGGTCGGGCGGATCTCCGGGCTGCTGCAGGCGGGCGGGGAGGCGCCGACGCCGCTGACCCGGCAGCTGTCGAAGCTGACCAACCAGATCCTGCTCGTCGCCGGCGTCGCGCTGCTGGTGTCGGTGGGGCTGAACCTGTACCGCGGCAACAGCTTCGACGTCGTGTTCCTGGCGGCGATCGCGTTCGCGATCTCGGCCATCCCGACCGGCCTGCCGGCCGTGGTGACGACGATCCTGTCGCTGGGCACGCAGCTGCTGGCCCGCGCCGACGCGATCGTCAAGCGGCTGCGCTCCACCGAGACGCTCGGCTCGACCTCGGCCATCAACTCGGACAAGACGGGGACGCTGACGCTCAACCAGATGACGGTGACGGAGCTGGCGATCCCCGGCCGCCGCTACACCGTCACCGGTACCGGCTACGGCACCGAGGGGGACGTCCGGCACACGGCGGGCGATCCCGACATACCGCTGGAGCCCTTCCTGCTGCCGATGGCCCTCGCCGGCGACGCCGTCGTCACCGGCGGGCAGCTCGTCGGCGACCCGACCGAGGGCGCGCTCGTGGTGCTCGCCGAGAAGGGCCACCTCGACGTGGCGGAGACGCGGCAGCGCTACCCCCGGCTCGCGGAGGTGCCGTTCGACGCGGCGTACAAGCTGATGGCGACGTTCCACCGGATCGACGACGACGTCGTGCGCTGCTACGTCAAGGGCGCCCCGGACCAGCTGCTCGCCCGCGCGGAATCGGTCGTGACGCCCGACGGCGGGACGACGCCGCTCGACGACGAGCTGCGCCGGCGGTACCTCGACGAGAACGAACGCATGGCCGGCCGGGGGCTGCGCGTGATGGCGACCGCCCGGCAGGACTTCGACGCGCGGACGTTCGACCCGCGCGCCGACCTGCTCGGCGCCCTCGACCGGCTCACGCTGCTCGCGCTGGCCGGCATCGTCGACCCGCCGCGACCCCAGGCCCGCGACGCGATCGCGACGGCCAAGGCGGCCGGCATCCAGGTGCGCATGATCACCGGCGACCACGCGGTCACGGCCGGTGCGATCGCCGGCCAGCTCGGCATCGACGGGCGCGCCATCACCGGCGCCGAGTTCGGCGCGATGAGCGACGAGGAGGCGCTCGCCGAGATCGACGACATCGGCGTGATCGCCCGCGTCACGCCCGAGCACAAGGTGCGGCTCGTGGAGATCCTGCGCCGCAAGGGCCACATCGTGGCGATGACCGGCGACGGGGTCAACGACGCGCCGGCGCTCAAGCGGGCCGACATCGGCATCGCGATGGGCATCACCGGCACGGAGGTCTCCAAGGAGGCCGCCGCGATGATCCTCACCGACGACGACTTCGCCACCATCGTCAAGGCCGTCGCCATCGGGCGGGCGCTGTACGACAACCTCAAGCGGTACGTCTTCTTCCAGATGGGCGCCCTCATCGGGTTCATCGCCACGTTCCTCGGTGCGAGCGTGCTCGGCATCGCCGCCGGCGTGCCGTTCCTGCCGCTGCAGACGCTGTGGGTGAACTTCACGACCCAGGTGTTCCAGGCGATCGGCCTCGGCTACGGCCGCCCCGAGCCGGATCTCATGGACCGCCCGCCGCGCCGCGGCGACGAGGCCCTGCTGCCCGGCCGGACCCTGGGCTGGCTGGCCGTCGTCGGCGTGGTGCTCGGCGCCACCACCCTGGCCGTCATCGCCGCGGCCGACGCCGCCTACGGCATCGCGGTCGCCCGCACCATGGGCCTGACCACGTTCTCGCTGCTGAACCTGTTCCTGGCGCTGACCGTGCGCAGCGAGACCCGCTCGGTGTTCAGCCTCGACACGTTCGAGGACCACCGCTTCCTGCTCACCAGCGGCCTGTCGCTGCTCGCGATCGTGCTGGCCACCGAGCTCGGCCTGTTCCAGCGGCTGCTGCACACGGTCGGCCTGAGCCTGGGCCAGTGGCTGGTGTGCCTCGTCGCATCCCTGTCCGTCATCGTCCTCACGGAGGCGCGCAAGGCCCGCCTCCGCGCGACGGCGGGGGTGGCCGGGCAGTGCCGGGCCGGCTGATCCTGCAGCCCACCGAGGAGGGCACCGCCGCCGGCATCTACGGCGTCATCGTCAGCGCCGCCGTCATGGCGACCTCGCACGCGCACTCGGCGGCGGCGACGGCGGTCGCGGTGCTGTTCGCGCTCGTCGTCTACTGGAGCGCCGAGCGCTACGCGCGCCTCGTCGCCGAGCGCATCCACGACGGGCGGCGGCCGGCGTGGTCGGTGGTGCGGCGGGAGCTGTCCCGCGGCTGGGAGATCGTGACCGCCTCGGCGCTGCCGCTCGCCGTGCTCGTCGTCCTCGACCTCCTCGGTGTCGGCCAGTATCCGGCGGTGCTCGCGGCGCTGGGCTGCAGTACCGGCCTGCTGTGCCTGGCCGGCTGGGAGATCGGCGGCCGCGGCCGGCTCAGCGCCGCCGAGCGGGTGGTGTCGACGGTCGTCGCCGGCAGCTTCGGCGTCGCCCTCGTCGTCCTCAAGGCGGCCCTGCACTAGTCGCGTCTAGCCCCGGCCGGGCGCTGGTGGGGGTCCTCGCGGAGCGCATCGCCGGGCACGGCACTCCCGCCCGGCGGCTGTGGCCCCCGGCACAGCAGCCGTGAGACAGTGAGCGACCGGCCGAGTGTCGGCCGCGGCGGGCGGCTCGCCATCGACCGCCGCGAGAACGGGAGAATCCGGGCATGCGCCTGCTGAACGCGGCCGCCGGGGTGCTCGTGACCCTCGGTGCGCTGGCCGCCTGCGGGGGAGCGCCCTCGCCCTCGCCCTCGCCGTCCGGTCCGCCGGTCACGTCGCCGTCCGCGTCGCCGGCCGGGGTCTCGTCCCCGCCCGCCGCGTCGGCGAGCCCGTCCGTCTCGAGCCCCCCGCTGCCGGACGGGTTCGTGGCACTGTCCGATGTGGACCCGACCATCCTGCAGGACATCCGGTACGCGACCGCGCACAACTTCGTCGGGCGGCCCGTCACCGGGTATGAGCGGCCGCGGTGCCTGCTCGCGCGCAAGGCGGCCGAGGCGTTGAAGGGCGTGCAGCAGAAGGCGCTGGAGAAGGGGTACAGCCTCAAGGTCTACGACTGCTACCGGCCGCAGCGGGCCGTCGACGACTTCGTCCGCTGGTCGCACGACGCCGACCAGCGGATGAAGGGGGAGTTCTACCCGCAGGAGGCCAAGTCGCGGCTCTTCGACGACGGGTACATCGGCGGGCCGACCGCGCACAGCCGCGGCAGCACCATGGACCTCACGATCGTGGCGCTGCCCGCCCGCTCCCAGCCGGCGTACGACCCGGCGACGCCGCTCGTGCCGTGCACCTCGCCGGCGGGGGAGCGGTTCCCCGACAACACCGTCGACATGGGTACCGGGTTCGACTGCTTCGACCCGCTCGCGCATACCGCCGCCGGCGGGGTGGGCCCGGCCCAGCGCGCCAACCGCGAGCTGCTGACGGGGCTCATGGCCGGCGGCGGGTTCACCAACTATCCGAAGGAGTGGTGGCACTACACGCTGCGGAACGAGCCGTTCCCGGACACGTACTACGACTTCCCCGTGGCCTGATTCTTACGGCTGGAAGCGCCAGGCCTGTCGATGGACTACGACATCGCGGGTCTGCGCCCCGACCGTTGCACGGTTGCGATCCTGGCGGCCACCGATGCGGACTGAGCGCCGTCTACGCTCGTCGGCACGGCTACCTATGATGGCTAGCAGCACGCAACGACACGGCGGGGGAGGACCAGCATCGTGACGGACACGGGGACCGGGGTTCGGGCCGTGGCGAGGGTCGCGGCGACGTCCCAGCCTCCGCCGGGCCCGCCCGAGATGCGCCCGGCCAAGCGCAGCGGGCAGCTGGGGCCGGTGCACATCCTGCAGGTGCTCATCGTCGAGGCGCTGGTGCTCACCGCCGTCGCGCTGCTCGGCCAGGGCCTGCTGGTCGCGCTGCCGGTCGCCGTCATCGCCGCCCTGCTGTGCGTCGCCGTGCTCGCCCGCAGCCGCGGCCGCTGGTGGCTCGAGCAGTGGCGCATCACCCGCACGTTCCGGCGCCGCCGGGGCGCGCGCCCGGCCGGCGGCCCCGCCGACGAGCTCGCCGACCTGCACCTGCTCGCGCCCGGGCTGAGCGTCACCGAGCTCGGCCGGGGCGGCGCCGTGCCCGACTCGACCGAGACCACCGACCTCGGCGCGCTGACCCGCGACGCCGACGAGCCGGCCGACGCCCACACCGTGGTCGCGGTCGCCCGCGACCCCGCCGGTTGGTATGCGGTGGCCGAGCTCGAGCCCGTCGCCGTGCTCGCCGAGGGGCCCGCGCCCGCCGTGCCGCTGCCCATGCTGGCCCGCACCCTGGCCGCCACCGGCCAGGCCGGCGTGCTGCTGCAGGTCGTCACGCAGGCCAGCCCGGCCACCCCGCTGACCTCGCAGCAACCGCAGGCCGCCCGCTCGTACCAGGACCTGCTCAAGGAGATCGGCTCCGGCCCCGCGCCCGTCAACCGGGTGTCGTGGCTGGTCGTGCGCCTGGAGGAGCACCGCCTGGCGGTCGCCGGGGCCGACGGCGACGTCACCGAGCGCGCCCCGGTCGTGGTCGCCGCCCTGCTGCGCCGCGCCGTGCACACGCTGCAGCGGGTCGGCCTCGGCGCCACCCCGCTGGACCGCCCGGCCCTGCTCGCCGCCCTGCGCCAGGGCTGCGGCCTGCAGGCCGGCCAGGAGCCGCCGCGGGAGGAGTGGAACGGGTGGCAGAGCGGCCACCTGGTGCACAGCACGTTCTGGATCAGCGAGTGGCCGGCGCCGGCCAAGGTGCCCGCGCTCCTGCACACCCTCGCGGGCCTACCGGCGCTGCAGACCACGGTGGCGACCATTGTGGCGGTACCGCCGGCCGAGCTCGGCGACGACGTCCTCGACGCGCCCCTGGGCGACGCCGAGCTGCGCTGCCTGGTCCGCGTGGCGACCACGAGCGACCGGCTGTCGGACGCGCAGTCGCAGGTCGTCCGCTCCGCCGCAGACCTCGGCGCGCAGGTCCAGCGCCTCGACGGCGAGCAGGCTCCGGCGGTCTACGCGACCGCACCGACGGGAGGGGGTCGCTGGTGAGCCAGCCGCCGTACGATCCGCACGCCGGCCGGCCCGTGGACCCCGAGGCCACCCTGCGCCGGCCGGGGCAGCAGCCGGTCGATCCGCAGCAGCAGTACCAGGGCAATGCCCTCTCCCGCCCGGCCCAGCCCTATGCGCAGGTGCACCAGGCGGCCCACGCCGCCTACGGGCCCGGGCCCGCGCAGGCCCAGCCGGCGCCCGCGCAGGGCGGCGCCGCCGTGCCGGCGCAGGGTGCCGCGCCGACCACCTGGGCGTCCGGCCAGACCGCGGCCGCGCCGACCGTGCAGGGCGCCGGCCAGGCGGGCGAGACCGCCGACGCCACGGCCCAGGCCCGGGCCCAGCAGTGGGGCTCCAGCGCCGTCCTGACCCGCCCGTCGGCCGGCGCCACCGCCGCGCCGAGCCCGCCACCGGCGCCGCCCGGCACGGTGTACCGCCCGGGGGAGCGCGCGCCCGAGGCCTCCTCGCAGCGGCTCACGGGCCTGCACATCGGCAGCCACGTAGTCAACGCCTCGGCGCTCGAGCAGCTCTCGGGCCCCGCGCTCGGCCCCGGCCTGCTCGTCGGCGCCGACCGCGACCGCACCCCGGTCGTCGTGCGCCTGTTCCGCCGCAAGCCCACCAACATCGTCCTCGTCGGCGGCGTCTGGGCGGCCCGGCTCATCACGTTCCGGGCTCTGGCCATGGGCGCCCAGGTCTACGCCATCACCGGCCAGCCGTCGGCGTGGGACGGGCTCGGGGCGCACGCCGTCGGCCAGCGTGAGCGGGTGCAGATGGCGCCGGCGGAGTTCGACCTGCCGCCCGGCAGCGCCTACCGCCCGATGCTCGTCGTGCGCGACACGGCCCCCGGCGGCGCCGTGGCGGCACTGTCGTCCTGGCAGACCCGCGTCACGGTGGTACATCACCTGGACCACAACGCGATGAGCGCCCTGGGTTCGGCGGACCTCGTGCTGTTCCAGCGGCTGCAGCCCGGCGAGGCGCAGATCGCCGCGCACGTGCTCGGCCTCAACGCCGCGACGGCGCGGCTGATGCAGCAACTGGAGCCGGAGATGCTGGCGGTGCTGGGGGAAGGCTCCCACCGGTACGTCTGGCTGCACCGCACGGCGATCGAAAACTACCTGCTGGGCGCCCCGCAACGCTGACCCCCACCACGCTGGGCCGGGCGGCGAAGGCGGGCTGCAGCTGCGGCACGGCACTGCTCGAGGCCGGCCGCTGAGCCGCGCGACCGCCCTCGACCTTGCCTGTGGGCGGCGAACCTTCCGGGGGCAAATCGCCTGTCGGGCGAAAAGTCGGACACGGAGTGTCCCGCCCTTGGCTGCGCAGCATCTTCTTGTGCGTCTCGCTCAACGGACATGCCGGATTTTTCGCCCGACAGGCGATTCGCACCGTCAGTCGTGCGACCTACCGGGGCCCGACCGCGCGGCGGTGCGGGACCTGAGGCGTGTGGGACCGCGCTGAGCCCTGGGACCGGTGCGGCGGCACAGGACGAGCCGTGTGGGACTGCGCGGGCCGTGTGGGACTGCGGCGGAGTGGGACTGCGGCGGAGTGGGACCGCGCGGCGGCCTAAACCGCGCGGCGGGGCAATCGCGCAGCGGGATAAACTGCGCGGCGGGGCAGACCGCGCGGCGGGGATAAACCGGGCGGCGGGGATAAACGGGCGGCGGGGTAACCGCGCGGCGGGGTAACCGCGCGGCGGGGTAACCGCGCGGCGGAATGGAGCGGCGGAAGTCAGGCGGCGGGCGGGACCCAGGCCAGTTGGACCAAGCGGTTGCCCTCGCGCCGCGTGATCAGCTGAGCGCGACCCGGCGGCTGCGGCCGCGGCTTCACGTTGCCGAAC
The DNA here is from genome assembly GCF_050936175.1 of Dactylosporangium sp. CA-139066. Taxonomy (NCBI): domain Bacteria; kingdom Bacillati; phylum Actinomycetota; class Actinomycetes; order Micromonosporales; family Micromonosporaceae; genus Dactylosporangium; species Dactylosporangium sp. CA-139066. Next base: position 1,422,371 of record NZ_JBNJNH010000001.1, read on the forward strand.
AGCGCGCCCTCCTCCCGCGGCCCCGACATCAGGATGCCCGGCGACGCCAGCTCGCGAATCCGCGCCACCACCGGATCGAACACCGCCCGGGCCGCCCCGCCCGCGCGGCGGGCGACGACGAGGTGCAGGCCGATGTCGCGGCCCTGGGCCAGGAAGTCCAGCAGCGGCAGCAGCGGGTTGGGCTGGGCGGAGGAGACCAGGTCGTAGTCGTCGACCAGGACGTACAGCTGCGGGCCGCGCCACCAGCTGCGCGTGCGCAGCTGCTCCGGCGTGACGTCGGGGCCGGGGAGGCGCTCCTTCATCACCGCCACGACCTGGTCGATCAGGCCCTGGGTGACCTGGGCCGAGGTGCCGTAGCCGAGCAGGTGCTCGGGGCTGGCCACGCCGAGGAGGCTGCGGCGGTAGTCGATGATCATGAGGCGGGCCTGGCTCGGGTCGTACGTCGTGGCGACGCTGCGGGCCAGGCCGCGCAGGAACGAGCTCTTGCCGCACTCTACGTCGCCGAAGAGCAGGGCGTGGGGCTCGGCGTCGAAGTCCAGGACGACCGGCGACAGGTCCGCCTCGGCCAGGCCGATCGTGAAGGCGCCGCGGCCCGAGTGGGGGCGCTGCGGGAGGGCCTCGTACGGCAGCTGGTCGGGCAGCAGGCGCACCGGCGGGGTCGGCTGGCCGGGCCAGCAGTCGCGCACGGCGGTCACCAGCGCCGCCTGGCCGATGAGCAGGTCCTCGCTCGTCGAGCGGCCGTCGATGCGCGGCAGGGCGCCCAGGAAGTGCAGGCCCTCGGGGGTCAGACCGTGGCCGGGGGGCTCGGGGACGTTGACCGCGGCGCGGCGGTTGATGACCGAGTCGCCCGGCTCGCCGAGGCGCAGCTCCACCTTGGTGCCGAACAGGTCGCGGATCGCGGGGCGGACCTCCATCCAGCGGGTGGCGGCGGCCACCACGTGGATGCCGAAGCCCAGGCCGCGGCCGGCGAGCTCGGTCAGCTGGGGCTCGAGCTCCTCGAAGTCGCTGCGGATGGTGCTCCAGCCGTCGACGACCAGGAACACGTCGCCGAGCAGCTCGTCGGGGAGGCGGCCCTCGCGCTTCATGCGGCGGTAGGAGGCGACGCCGTCGACGCCCCAGTCGGCGAACTGGGTCTCGCGCTGCTGGAGCAGCTGGTAGAGCTCGGCGACGGTACGGCGGACCTTGTCCACCTCGCGCCGCAGGGCCACGCCGCCGACGTGGGGCAGGTCGCGCATGGTGGCGAGCGAGCCGCCGCCGAAGTCGAGGCAGTAGAACTGGGCCTCGCGCGGGGTGTGGGTCAGCGACAGCGAACCCATCATCGCGCGCAGCAGGGTGCTCTTGCCGCTCTGCGGGCCGCCGACGACGAGCAGGTTGCCGGCGCCGGCCGAAAAGTCCAGCCACATCGGGTCGCGGCGCTGCTCGAACGGGCGGTCGACGACACCGACGACGGCGTGCAGGTTGCCGTGCTGGGCCGGGTCGCCGGAGGTGAGGCCGCGCTCGGGGGACTGGTGCAGGCCGGTGATGAGCTCGTCGAGGGTGCTCGAGTCGGACAGCGGGGGGAGCCACACCTGGTGGGCCGGGACGCCCTGGCCCTCCATCCGGTCGACGAGGATGTCGAGCAGGCTGTCGCCGCGCGCGACCTCCTCCGCCTGCTCCTGGGCCAGCTTGGCCGCCTCCGCGGCCTCGGCGGCCTGGGCCTCCTGCTGGGCGGCCTCGCCGGCGGGCGTGGCGTACCAGGTGGAGAACGCCCGCACCGGGTCGACGCTCGGGCTGTCGGCCAGGCGGGCGCGGCCGCCCTTGCGGTAGCGGCCGGAGACGTACGCCGCCTTGAAGCGGATCAGGCCCTCCACGCCGGCCTTGATGTACCCGTGGCCGGGCAGCCGCGGCAGCTCGTAGGCGTCGGCCACGCCGAGCACCGCGCGGCTCTCCATGGACGAGAACGTCCGCAGGCCGATCCGGTACGACAGGTGCGTCTCCAGCCCCCGCAGCCGCCCCTCCTCGAGGCGCTGCGAGGCCAGCAGCAGGTGGATGCCGAGCGACCGGCCGACGCGGCCGATCTGGACGAACATCTCGATGAAGTCGGGGCGCACCGCCAGCATCTCGCTGAACTCGTCGACGATGAGCAGCAGGCTCGGCAGCGGGGCGAGCGGGACGCCCGACAGCCGCGCGCGCTCGTAGTCGCGCTGGGATGCGAAGTTGCCGGCCCGGCGCAGCAGCTCCTGGCGGCGGGTCAGCTCGCCCGAGATCGCGCCGAGCATGCGGTCGACCAGCGAGAGCTCCTCCTCCAGGTTGGTGATCATCGCGCTGGTGTGCGGGAGCCGGTCGAGCGTGGCGAAGGTCGCGCCGCCCTTGAAGTCGACGAGGACGAAGTTGAGGATCTCGGGGCTGTGCGTGACCGCCAGGGCGAGCACGAGCGTGCGCAGCAGCTCCGACTTGCCGGAGCCGGTGGCGCCGACGAGCAGGCCGTGCGGGCCCATGCCGTCCAGCGCCGACTCCTTGAGGTCCAGCTCGATCGGGCGGCCCTGCTCGTTGACGCCGATCGGCACCCGCAGCCGGTCGCGGGTCGGCCGGCCGATCCACGTGTCGTCCAGGTTGACCTCGAACGGGTCGCCGAGCTCGAGCAGCTCGGCCAGGCCGAGGTCGGTGGCGACGCCGGTCTGCTCGGCGACCGAGGCGGCCGACAGGCGCAGCGGCGACAGCTCGCGGCCGAGCGTCTCGGCCCGCGGGCGGCTCAGCTCGTCGGCGACGCCGACCTGGGTGCTGCCGTCGAGGGTGGTGCCGGTGACCGTGCCGTCCTCGGCGATGTCGAGCACCACGGAGGCGTCGTCGAGCAGCCGCGGCGGCGGGTTGGACAGGTCGATGAGGGTCACGCCCTCCATGCCGCCGTCGGTCATCAGGTGGTCGGAGCCGCTCGTGGAGCCGCCGTCGATGACGACGACCACGTGCTGGCGCGAGCCGCCCGCGGCGGAGGGGTTGAACCGGCCCCGGTCGCCCAGGACGTCGTCGAGCATGGCCTCCAGCGCGGTGACGCTCGGCGAGAACAGCCGCAGCGCGCCGACGGCGTCGGTCTTGGCCGAGTGCTGCGCGTGTGGCAGCCACTTCGCCCAGTCCCACTCCGTGCGCACGCCGTCGCCGAGGCAGAAGGCGATGACGAGGTCGTCGGGGGCGTGGAAGGTGGCGAGCTGGGCGAGCATCGCGCGGACGTTGGCGCGCGTGCGGCGGCCCTGCCCGCGGACGTAGACGTGGGCGAAGTCACGCAGGGCGATGGCGACCGGGAGGTCGGGGACGACGGAGTACGTCGCGACGAACTTGCGCAGCGCGGCCGCGCACAGCGGCTCGAGCTCGTCGACCGGGCGGGTCTGCGGCGGCACGAGCGGGGTCGCGAGCTCCTGCGGGCCGCGGCCGACGCGGACCACGCCGAAGTCGGAGTCGCGGCGGCGGCGCTCCCACAGCCGGCCGCTGGACGCCGTCGACCACAGCGACTCCGGGTCGGGGTGGCGGTATCCGAGCGCCTCGCGCTGCCGGCGGATCGAGCTGAGCACCTGGGCGCGCTGCTGGCTGAGCCGGCGAAGGTACTGCCGCCGGGACTCGGCCATGTCCTGCTTGCTCTGCCCGCCGCCCATGCTCGAGATCTGGCTGGCGATCATGCCGAGCATCGATACGCCGTACATGCCGCCGGCCACGTACGACAGCGGGCCGCCGCGCTGGGCGCCCATCATCAGGCCCATGGCCGCGCCGCCGGCCGCCATCGGCATGAGCATGATGATCCGGCCCCACGCCTTGCTGCCGCCGGTGGGCAGCTCCGGGGGCGAGTCGAGGACGATCTCACCGGTCGGCATCGCCGGCGCGGGGCGGCGCGGCAGCCGCCGGACAACGATCTGACCCACCCGCTCCTCGCCTCCCCCGATATACGCCGGCGCCTATGCTAGACCAGGGCCATGTTAGGTTGGGCGCCTCATCCGCCGGCCACCCGGCACCACCGGGCACCCCGGGTTGCGCGGACGCTTGTCGCCGGCGGCGGCATCGAAGGTCGACCGACCGTGGAGAGGTGGAGCTGGTGACTGCCCCGGTGGGAGTGGGCCTGACCCGGGTGACCGTGTCGACCCCGCATCGCCGCGTCGATGTCGCGCTCCCGGACCACATCCTCGTCGCGGACCTGCTGCCGCACCTGCTGCGCCACGCCGGCGTGGAGATCGCCGACGCCGGCGAGGCGCACGGCGGCTGGACCCTGCGGCGCACGTCCGGCGGCGAGCTCGACGCCGACAGCGATCTGGCCAGTCAGTCGGTTCGCGACGGCGAGCTGCTGCACCTGGCCCCGCGCCGGCTGAACTGGCCGGAGCCGGCCTACGACGACGTGGTCGAGGTGATCGCCAGCTCCGCGCGGCGCGCCGGGCGCTCGTGGGGCGGCGCGGCGACCCGCCGCTTCGGCCTGGCGATCGTCGGCGCGATTCTCGTGCTCGGCGCGTTCCTGCTCGCGATCGCCGGCTCGCCGTGGCAGCTGCCCGGCGGCATCGGCCTCGGCGCCGCGGGCGTGCTGATCCTGTCCGGGGTGTTCCTCGCCCGGGTCGGCGGCGACGCGGTCGCGGGGGCCGTCGTCGGCGGTTACGCCCTGCTCTACGCCGCCCTCGGCGGCGCCCTCGTCACCGCGCCGGCCGGGCAGGCGCCCGGGCACCTCGACAGTGCCCAGGTCGTCGCCGGCGGCGCCGCGCTCATCCTGGCCAGCGCGATCGCGATGGTCGGCGTGGCCGCGCTCGCCCGCATCTTCGTGGCCGGCCTCGGCGTCGGGCTCGGTGCCGTCGTCGGCGGCCTGATCTGCCTGGCCGGCGCCTCGGCCGGCAGCTCCGCCGCGGCCGTGCTCACCGTGACGCTCGGCCTGCTGCCCGCGCAGCCGCTGCTGGCCAGCTCCATGGGGCGCATCCCGCTGCCGGCGCTGCCGCAGCGCCCGGAGGAGATCCTCGAGGACGCGCCGCTGCCCGAGCGGGCCGGCGTCTTCGCCGCCGTGGCCCGGGCCACCGAGCTGCTCACCGGCGCCCTCGTGGCCACCGCGGTGGTCGGCGTGGCCTGCGGGGTCATCCTGCTCTCCGGCGCGGGCATCGGCGGTATCGTGCTGGCCCTGGTCGGCGCGGCCGCGCTGCTGCTGCGCGGCCGGCTGTTCCCGACCGCCGCCCAGCGCCTGCCGCTGCTGATCGGCGCGGTGAGCATCGTCGCCGTCGCCGGGTACGGCTGGATGCGGCACACCGACCCGGGCTCGGGCCGCGTGCTGCTGCTGTCCGTGGTGCTCGCGGTGGCGGCGGTGGTGCTGGGGGCGACGCTGCGGTACAGCCGCCGCAGTCCCTCGCCCTATCTCGGGCGCATCGCCGACCTGCTGGACGTGCTCACCCTGATGTCGCTGATCCCGCTCGCCTGCTGGGTGCTGGGCGTCTTCCAGACGATCCAGGGCCTGTTCTCCTCGGTGGGCTGACATGGCATCCCGCCGCGACCAGCTGCAGTCGTACCAGTTCCGCAGCCAGCGCGTGGTCAGCGCGTTCGTGATGCGCGAGACCGACCCGGCCCAGTCGCCGGCCCGCCGCGGCGGCGGCGCGCTGCTCATCGGCGGCATGGTCACCGTGCTGGTGGCCGCCGCGTTCGGCGTCATCGGCATCCTGACGAAGACCGGCGGCAACAGCTGGCGGGTCGACGGGACGGTCGTGGTCGAGAAGGAGAGCGGCGCGACCTTCGTGTACTCCGACGGGGTGCTGCACCCGACGCTCAACTACGCCTCCGCGCTGCTGGCCGCCGGGCACGCGCCGCCGGTGGTGAAGAGCGTGGCCGCCAACTCCCTCGGCGACACGCCCCGCACCGCGCCCGTCGGCATCGCCGGCGCGCCCAACTCGGTGCCGGACGCCAAGCACCTGACCGGGCTGCCGTGGACGATCTGCTCGGCGCAGAACCGCAACACCGGCAACGGGCTCGGGGCCACCGTCGTGCAGCTTTCAGCCGGCCGCGCGGCCGCCGGGACCAAGGCGCTCCCCGCCGACGACGGCATCCTGGCCACCGACAGCTCCGGGGCACTTGCGCTTATTTGGCACGGTTATCGGTACCGCATGGACAAGTCCGTGCTCGCCTCCCTCTTCGCCGCCGCGCCCAGCACCCCGGTCGGCAGCGCGCTGCTGGAGAGCCTGCCGTCCGGCGCGGACATCAAGGACATCCAGGTGCCCAACGCGGGCGCGAAGAGCACCGCGATCCCGGCCCACAACAACGGCGAGGTGCTGGTCGCGCAGACCGGCGGCGGCCCGCTGTACTACCTTGTGTTCGACGACGGCCTGGCCCAGCTCACCGAGCTGCAGAAGGACATCGCGGTGAAGGCCGGCGGCAACCCGGTCCAGGTCGACCTCGGCTCGGCGGAGAAGGCGAGGAAGTCCAACGCCCTGCCGGCCGTCCAGGGCGCGCAGGCGCCGCCGGTGAGGCCGCCGCACCTGACCGCGCCGGGCGCCGGCGATCAGGTCTGCGCGGAGTACGGCGACTCGGGCAACGCCAGCATCTCCGTCGGCCCGGCCGGCGACTTCGAGGGCGTGCCCACCCGCGGGCGCACCGCGTCCGGCGGCGCCCTCGCCGACCTGGTCGCGGTCCCGTCGGCCAAGGCGGCGCTGGTGGTCAGCGAGCCGACGCCGGGCTTCCCGATCGGCGGCTGGTCGCTGGTCACGGACACCGGCATCCGCTTCCCGGTGGCCTCCCGCGACGACGTGACGTTCCTCGGCTACAACCCGGAGGCCGCGTCGCCGGTGCCGGCCGCGCTCCTCGTGCGCATCCCCGTCGGCCCGGCGCTCAACCGGGGCGCGGCGGCGACGGCGGCGCCGCTCAACGCGAAGTGAGGCATGGTGCCCGCATCGAGCACCATGCCAAGTGATGTTCATCGAAGATCGTGGTAGCGCAGAAACTTGCGCTGCTTGATAGCCTCGGGTTCAGGCCGTGAAAACGACGGTCGGCCATACGTTGCCCGGACACTCTGTGAGACACGGTCCGACGCAGCCGGGACCACTGGCCGGTCGCAACCGAGAGACGGGGTGAGAGCAGTGGCAGGACCAACTCGGGTAACGCCCGAGATGCTGAACAACGCGGCGAACGTCGCGACGCAGACGGGCGAGGGCATCGCCCTGAACCTGACGCGGCTGCTGAACGAGATCGAGACGCAGGCGGCGGTCTTCCAGGGTGGCGCGGGCAACAGCTTCCAGAACGTGTCGGCCCAGCTGGGCCAGGAGCTGCGCGGAATCCTCGAGGCACTCAACACCATGGCGAACAACGTCAGCCAGTCCAACGCGGCGTTCGGCAGCACCGACGCCGACGCGGCGGCGGAGATCACCAAGGTGGCCAGCGAGTACAACCCGGGCCTGGGTCCTGTCGCAAACGCCCTGCGCGGCTGAGCGGGACGACGGAGAGGAGAACGAGATGTCTGACGACCTGGTGTACGACTTCAACGGCATCAACTCGCTGTCGGGCTCGATCACGGCGTTCGTGACCCAGATGAACGAGCACCTCGCCGAGGTGGACCGCACCTTCAACAACCTGCTGGCCAACGGCTGGCAGGGTGCCGGTGCGGACGCGTTCCAGGGCTGCAGCGCGAAGTGGCACAGCAACGCCGACCAGATGGCCCAGACGCTGCAGACGCTGTCGCAGAAGGTCGGCAACGCCGCCGTCAACATGCAGGCGGCCGACGCCGCTGCCGCCGCGCGGTTCTGAGCCCCCGGGTTCGACCGACCGGTTCGTCGCACTTGGCCGGCACTCACCCGACTGCGGTGGGCGCCGGCCGAGTGCCGTTTCAGGCCTTGGACGACGGGGTGGGAACGAGCGCCGGCGGCTCGTGCGAGCGCTCCGGCGGGCGCAGGTTTCGCGGCAGCGAGGCGCCGTCGCCCTCCTCGGCGACCAGCCGCGCGCGGCCGTCGGCGACGAGGTCGGCGGCGAGGCGCTGCAGCCAGTAGGGCACGGTCCGCAGCTGCGACCAGAACTGCCGGAAGTCGTCGGCCACCCGGTGCAGGAGGTGCCGGCAGCGGTACTCCGCGTCGAACGTGTCGGCGTCGCGGGGATCGTCGTCGTCGAGGTACCACACGGAGCCCACGTCGCCGCCGCGGACCTTCACCGCGATCTGGCCGCCCTGCACGTGCCCGGCCACCATGAACTCCCGCGTCAGCCGATCGGCGAACCAGCCGCCGACGTAGACGGGGTCCTGCATCCAGTCCTCGCGGGCGAAGCCGAAGAAGTACTGGTCCGCCACAAAGCCGAATCCCGGGTGTACCGCGGGAACGTCCGGCCGGCCGCCGTTGGTCTCGAGGAGGAACTCGCGGTACGCCTCGGGCAGCCGATAGCCGATGGACTCCTCGACCCGGGCCAGCCCGCTCTCCGGCAGCCGCACCCGGCTCATCGCCCCGATGCCCGGCGCGCCCGCCACGTCGACGCCGCGGCGCCCCCGGTCGGCGCGCATGGTCGATACCCCGCCGAGGTGGGCGAAGCTCGCGTGCAGGTCGGCCGGGACGAGCGCGATCCGCCGGGTCAGGCCCACGTGCGCCCACGTCCAGCCGTGCGGCGTGGCCAGGTCCGGCGCGGCCATCGGCGAGCCCGCGGCGGCGAGCGCCGCGTTGGCCGCGACGACGTCCAGCACGCGCATCTCGTCGACGCCGCGCCCGGGCGGCGGGTCGGGCAGCTCGACGACGGCCCGCGCGTACGGCGCCCACACGGGGAAGCCGAGGCCGCCGACGACGACGCCGTCGCGGTACCGGATGCGCATGATCGGGGCGGGCGGGTGGAAGACGGTGAGCGCGTAGCGGGCGCCCGGAATCGGCAGATCCCGCACCGCCCGGACGGAGGACTGCGCTGGTACCGCAGGCTCGCTCACTTCTGGTCCTCGAAGAGCAGCACCGGCGGCAACGGCTCGGGCGAGTCGTTCGGCTCCATCGGCGGCGGGGCCAGCATGGGCCGCCACGAGTGGCGCCGCCGCGTGCGGATCCCGACCGCGACCATGCCGACGAGCACGGCGAGCCCGAGGGCGCCGGCCGCCAGCAGCAGCGCCCGGTCGCGGGCCCGGGCCTTGGCCGCGTCGACCGCCGGCGCCGGCGGCGGATCGTAGCCGGGCACCGGCACGCCGGACGTCTGCACCAGCGTCTCCGTCAGCGCGCGGTACGGGTTGACCATCCCGGCCAGCGCCTTGTTGCGCGACGTCGGCTGGGTCGGCGTGGCCGTGGCGGTCAGCTGGCGCTCGATCGCGTCCGGCGAGAGCTTGGCGCTGCGGCTGCGCACCAGCGCGACCGCCCCGGCGACGTACCCGGCGGCGAGGCCGGTGCCGTCCACGACGACCAGGCCGCTGCCGGTCTGCAGGGTGACGACGCCGGCGCCGGGCGCGCCGAGCGAGACGTAGTCGCCGGAGCCGGATCGCTGGACCACGGCGCCGGAGACGTTCAGCGCCGTCACCGCGATCACGCCGGGCGACGAGGCCGGATACGGCTTCGGGTTGTCCTGGCCGGGCGGGTCGCCGGCCGAGGCGACCACGGGGATGCCGGCGGCCAGCGCGGCCCGCACCGCCGCCTCGAGCTCCTCGCTGTCGGTGTAGGCGACCAGCGGCACGCAGATGACGTCGACCTTCGCGGTCACCGCGGCGTTGATGCCGGCGGCGAGCACGGCCGGGGCGACCTCGCCGCCGGCCCGCTGGTCGGCGACCCGGATGGGGACGATGCGCGCGTTGGGGGCCACCCCGATGACGCCGGTGTCGCCGAGCTGGCCGCCCGCGATGACGCCGGCGACCTGGGTGCCGAGGCCGCTGCAGTCGGTGTTGCCGGCGCCGGGCGCGCCCGGCAGGACGCTGCTGCCGGCCTCGACCCGGCCCTTGAGCTGGGCGTGGTTGCCGTCGACGCCGGTGCTGAGCACGGCGACGCGCTGGCCGGAGCCGCCGCTGAGCGGCGCGACGCGGTCGAGGGCGAGCGCGGGGCGGGCCCAGTTGGCCTGCTTGCCCGTGCTGCCCGGCTCGGCGCAGTTGGGGGCCGCGGCGGCGGTACCCGGCCGGGCGAGCGTGGCCGCCGCCGGCGCGCCCAGCACCGCCAGGGCCGCCAGCGCCGCACCGAGCCGCCGATACCGCTGGATGTTCACGCCACCGTCCTTCGCGTCGCCTCCGCTGCGACGATACGTGGTTTGCATGGCCCGCGATCAGGCCGGTTCGTCTTGGCGCAGGAGCATGATCTGGATCGCGGGATCGGCGAAGTACTCCTCGTCGCTGCTGCGCGGCGGCTGCCACGGCGCCCGGTGGCTCGGCGGCAGCGACTCGCCCAGCCCGTCGGGCCGCACCTGGGCCGCGTCCCCGGCGTTGACGAGCGCGGCCGCCGTGGTCAGCAGCTGCGCGGCCGGCCGGTCCAGCCGGTTCCAGAACTGCTCGATCGAATCGGCGCACCGGTGCAGCAGGCGCGCGGTCACCTCGGCCGCGTCGTCGCGCGCGTCGGCCCGGTCGTCGTCGTCGTCGAGGTACCAGATGGAGTCCGGATCCTCGCCGCGGACCTTGACCGCGATCGTCCCGCCCTGCACCCACCCGATGGCGAGGAAGTCCTCGGTGAAGCGGTCGCCGGTGAACTGGTTGGCGACGATGAGGTCCTGCGCCTGATCGTCCCGCGACAGCCCGAAGAAGCGCTGGTCGGCCACGAACCCGAAGCCCGGCATGACGCCCGGCTCGCGCGGCGCGGCGCCGTTGGTCTGGGCGAGGAACCCGCGGTACCGCGGCGGCAGCGCGTAACCGAGGCGCCGCTCCAGCTCGTCCAGCACGTCGGCCGGCACCTGCTGCAGCTCGCCCCCGACGCCCGCCCACACCGGCTCCAGGTCGACCCGCAGCCCGCGCACCGACCGGTCGACGGGCAGCGCGCTGACCCCGCCGGCGTGCCGGAACGACGCGTGCAGCTCGATCGGCACCAGCGCGACCTCCCGCCGCGCGCCGAGGTGCGCCCACGTCCACCCCTGCGGCGTGCGCGGCACGTCGCCGTCGTCGCCGTCCCACAGCGGATCGGTGCCGTCGCGGCGCAGCACGGCGTTGGCCGCCAGCACGTCCACCACCCGGATCTCGTCGACGGTGAGCCCGGCCGGCACCTCGCCGAGCCGCACCACCGCGCGCGCGTGGAACTCCCAGTCCGGAAACCCCTGCGGGTTGATCAGCACGCCGCGGTCGTGGCGCTCGCGCACCAGCGGCGAGCCGAAGCTCACCAGCCGCAGCGCATACTGCGCCGCCGGCCACACGCGCTCCATCGGTGCCTCCGTCTGCTCAGCGTTGCGCCATCTGCAGCAGCTGCAGGTAGCTCGTTCGTACGGCGGCGAGCCGGTCGAGCCGGAACCGCCCGGGCTCGGCCCGGTAGACCGCGCGCCCCGCCTCGGTGAAGCATGCCTCCTCGGGCACGGCGTCCGCTCCCGCGGGCGCGAACCGGGCCACCTCGGTGAGCGCCGCCGCGGCCCGCCCGATGGCGAAGCGGAACCGTTCGCGTTCGGCGGCGTCGGCATGGGCCGACAGCATGGGCACGGATCGGGAGAGCCGGTCGGACTCGGCCAGCCACTGGCCGGGGTCGATCAGCTCGGAGTGCGGTCCGTCGCCGTAGCTGAAGTCGGCCCCCTCGGGGGTGGATGCTGGTGGCTCCGGCGGCAGCCGGAAGATGAAGCGGCGCTCGCGGCCGCACCGTGGGCACTGGGCCGTGTACTCGCTGGCCGGCTCGCCGTTGTCGAGCGTGCGCACGACGCTGGTCCAGTTCGCCCGGGTGGCGCCGCAGACGCACGCCTGCAGGTCGAGGAAGAGGTGTGCCTCGGGGCTGGAACGGGCCAGACGCGGCCGCGCGGGCTCAGCCGACGCCCAGTCGGGCGCGCCGAAGTCCTCGCGCAGCATGTCCTGCAACAGCAGCAGCCGGCGCCGGGTGAAGCGCCGGGGGTCGGCGTCGTACTCTCCCCGCCCGCGCCGGGTCCACAGGGCGGTCGGCGGGACCGCGTCGGCGCCGTCCGGCAGGAACTTCATCGCCTCGTCGATGAACACCCAGGCCAGCTCGGTGTGCAGTCGCGCGCCCGCGGCGTCGCCCGCCGCGAGGTCGCGCTTGACCTGGTCGATCACCGGGTACGTCATCGCCAGCCACTCGCCTGCGTCGAACAGCTGCGAGGGCTCCGCGCCGCCGTAGAACACGGTCACGCCCTCCGGGCGCCGCAGGTGCCGCTCGGGGAGGCGAAAGAGGTGCTCCTGGTGCTCGCCGCAGTTGCTGCAGTCGCCCGTGTACCGCTCGGCCATGCCCTCGCCGAGGTGCTCCAGCACCGAGTTCCAGGCGGTTCGCCGCGCACCGCAGCGCGGGCACAGCCGCATGTCGACGAAGAGCCGCGCCTCGGCCGGCGTGCGCGCCAGTGGCGGCTCGACCGGCATCGGCGCCATGCCCGGCGGCGCCGAGGCCGGATCGGGGGCGGCCGGGACGCCGCTGAGGATCGCATCGGTCCCGCGCCGGTAGTCGGCCTCCGCCTCGGGCGGGATGTTGGCGCTCCACTGTTCGACGGTCATGCCCTCGTACGGGAAGTCGTCGATGCCCCACTTCTCGGCCCACTCGGTGTGCCAGGCCTGGAGCGCGGCCGTGATCCGCCGCCGCTGCGGCGAGGTCTCGCTCATTCGGCCAACTCCAGCAGGTGTAGATAGCTCTGCCGCACCGCGGCGAGCCGGTCGAGCCGGAACCGCCCCGGTTCGGCCCGGTGCACCGCGCGGCCGGCCTCGGTGAAGCACGCCTCCTCGGGCACCGCCGTCGCGCCCGGCGGCGCGAAGCGGGCCACTTCGGCGAGCGCGGCCGCGGCCCGCCCGATGGCGAAGCGGAACCGTTCGCGTTCGGCGGCGCTCGCGGCGGCCGGCAGCATGGGGACCGATCGGGAGAGCCGGTCGGACTCGGCGAGCCATTCGCCGGGGTCGACCAGTTCGGAGCGGGTTGCGTCGCCGTAGCTGAAGCCGGCGCCCTCGACGGGGATCGGGGGCGGTTCGGGCGGCAGGCGGAAGACGAATCGGCGGTCGCGGCCGCACTGGGGGCAGGCGGCCCGGTACTCGCCGGCCAGGTCGCCGTCGAGATCGCGGATCGAGCTGGACCAGTTCGCCCGGGCCGCGCCGCAGACGCATGCCTGCCGGTCGAGATACAGGTGCGCCTCGGCGCTGCTGCGCGCCAGCGGAGGGCGGGCGGGGCCGCCGGCCGGGGTTGCCCAGTCCGGCGGGCCGAACTCCTCGCGGAGCACGTCGTGCAGCAGTCGCAGCCGGCGCCGGGTGAAGCGGCGAGGTTCGCGTTCGTACCGCCGGCGGCCGGCCGGAGACCAGAAGGCGGTCTCCGGGATGGCGTCGGCGCCGTCCGGGATGAACTTCAGGGCCTCATCAACGGCCGTCCACGCCAGTTCGGTGTTCCGCCGCACGGCCTCGGCGTCGCCGGCGGCGAGGGCATCCTTCGCCCGCGCGACCATCTCGTCCCACAGGTTCAGCCACCGGCCGGCGTCGACCAGCTGCGAGGGGTCGGGGCCGCCGAAGAAGACCGTGCGGTCGCTCGGGCGGGGCAGATGGCGCTCCGGGAGGCGGAAGACGTACTCGCGGTGCTGGCCGCAGTTGCCGCAGTCGCCGGAGTACCGGTCGCCCAGGCCGTCGCCGAGCTGGATCATCGCCGAGGACCACCTGGTCCGCATGGCGACGCCGCAGCGCGGGCAGGGCTCCGTGTCGACGTAGAACAGCGACTCGTACGAGGTGCGAGCCAACGGCGGCGTGGCCGGCGCATCGGGCTCCGGCTCGGGCTCGGGCTCCGGCTCCGTGCGCGGCCGCGGCTCGATCGGGATCGGCGCCATGCCGTCGGGAATCCTGAACGGCGCGGGGGCGGGCCGGGCGATGCCGCGGATCTCGTCGGCGCGGCGCTGATACTCGGCCTCCGCCTCCGGCGGGATGTTGCCCTCCCACTCGTCGATCTTCCACTTGGCGGCCCATTCCATGTGCCAGGCCTGCAGGGCGGCCATCATGCGCCGCCGCTCCGGATCACTCATAGACCAGCACCAGCCGATCGGTGTCGGGGGCCCAGACCAGCGGCAGCCATGCGGAGCCGCCGTGGACCAGGTACACCTCGGACAGGGACTCGGCGCGCCGGGAGAGCTCGGCCAGGCGGGCGGCGTGGCCCTCGGACAGGCCGGGGACGGGCGGTATGCGCAGGCGGTCGAGGATCTCGCGGGCCTCCTCGGCGTCCGGGCGGTGGATCGTCGCGCTGTCGCCGAGGAGGCCCGTGACCTGGCGCAGCACCGGCATCACGCCCTCGATGGTGTCGCCCGCGGTGAACAGGCGGGGGACCATGTCGCCGGCCCAGTCCTCCAGCTCGGCGGGGTCGAGCGCGGCGAGGCGGGCCGCGACCCGCGGGGCGCCGGTGAGGGGCCAGTCGATGGCGCGCCGCATGCCGTTGAGGTCGCCCCGCAGGGTGGCGTCGACGAAGCGCTCGACCAGCGGGAGCGACAGGCGGGACAGGTCGGGGCCGCCCTCGCGGTGCCAGAGCGGCAGCGCGCCGGCGAGTGCGGCGGTGTGGTACGGCGGCAGGGGCTCCCCGGTCCAGTACACCTCGATCTGCGGGGCCGGCCGCTCGTCGGACCAGTCGAGCAGCCTGGCCAGGTCGGCGGCGACGGTCCAGGCCTCGGCGCCGGGGTCCACCTCGACGAGGAAGACGCGCGTGGGCGCGTCGCCGTCCGGGCCGGTGCGCCAGGCGCGGGCGACCGTGACCACGAACGGGTCGACGTTGATCGCCGCGGCCGAGTAGTCGTGCTCGTCGCGCTCGGGCGTCTGGCCCGGCCGGGCCGGGGCGAAGCGGTGCGCGGTCGGCGGGATCTCCTCGGCGGTCGGGATGAGATCGATCCCGGCCGGCGCCTCGGGGCCGGCGTACTGCGCCTGCAGCCGGCGCAGCAGCTCGACGTCCGCGGCCGGCAGCGAGACACCCGCGCCGGCCACGCCGCCGCTGATCAGGTCCGGCATGTACTCGAGCTCGGCCCGGCCCAGCCACGCGCGGGCCTCGATCATCCAGTCGTCGGGCATGCGGCCGGCCAGGTGCAGCAGGACCCGGTGCAGACCGGAGAACACCGGCCAGGCCTCGTCGGTGGGCTCGCCGGCCATCTCACCTCTCCGTCATGATGATGATCTCGCAACGATCCTGCCAGTATTCCGGCAGTTCCGACCGTACCTGGGCCGCGAGGCCGGGGTCGTCGACGCGGTCGATCCGCGAGCCGGGCGGCAGGACCACCTCGCCGTCGGTGTTGAACGACGAGAAGACCGAGATGTCGCGCGCGTTCTGGCCCGTGAGCTTGAACACGACCAGCACCTTCTGGCCGGCCGCCGGGTTCTCGCTCATGAACCGTACCCCGACGTCGAGCTGGCGGCTGGTGCTGAGCACCTCGCGCGCCATGCCGTGCGGGAACAACCGGCTGCCGTAGATGGGGGAGTGCACCGGAGTGCGCCAGTCGCCGCGGTACACCAGCACCGGGCGGTCCGGGCTTCCGACCGTCGGCAGCTGCATCATCGCGTCCTGGACCATGTCGGCGTGCCAGCGCATCTCGCGCAGCAGCTCCGGGCCGACGGCACGCAGCTGCCGGCGCAGCGCGAGCTCGGCCAGCCCGCGGGCCTTGGCGGCGTCGTAGGCCTTGAGCTTGGCCTCCTCCGCGTCGACGATCCGCAGGTCGCGGCGCAGCTCCTGGGCCCGCCGGGTCCACTCGTACTGTTCCCGGCGGGCGTCGACCCACCGCTGCGCGTCCGGGGAGAGCGGGGACTCGGAGGTGAGGTGGCCGGTGTCGGCGTGCACGACCTCGCGCAGCTTCAGGGGCAGCGGCAGCGGCCGCACCTCCCGGGCGAGGTTGTCCAGGTAGTTGTCCACGAGCTGGTCGACCTTGCGGTCGAACACCTTGCGGACCGCGAGGTCGCTGTGGGTGAACATCTCCGACCGCACCACATTGTTGATCAGGTAGTGGCTGTGCCGGGTGTACACCGCGATCGCCATCACGTGGGGTTCGGTGAGCCGGTCGGCCAGCGCCTGCACCGCCGCGCGGTCGTTCGGGTCGATCCCGTTCTCGCGCAGCCAGTGCTGCAGCTGCGGTTCGTGGACGTTCCCGCTGCGCAGCTGCGGCCACACGCGCTGCGCGATGTCCTGGACCTTGTGCTGGGTCTCGCTGAAGCCGGCCGGGTCGACGGCATGGGCGTAGTAGCGGGCCTCGTGCGGCACCAGGCCGTCCGGCGCGACGTCCGCGCGCAGCGTGGCCAGGTCGAGGTTGGGGATTTCGCGGTACATGTACGCGGGCTCGAAGCGCTCGGCCCGGGCCGACTCGGGCAGAATCCCGGCCATCTCGGCGCCGCGCAGCATCTCGTACAGCGAGTGGTCCCGGCCGGGCAGCATCCAGCCCATGAGGGCGTTCAGGAAGCGCTCGTTCTGGGCGTGGTCGAGCCCGATGAGCTTGGACGCGGTGAGCATCCGGGCGGTGGTGCCCGAGACGCCGTCGACGGGCAGCAGCCCCCGCTCGGCGACCGACCGGGCCCACCTGCTGTCGGTCGTGTCGTGCGCGGTCAGGCCCTCCCGCCACGGCAGCGGGGTGTGGTCGGTGAAGGGCCCGTCGACCCGCGACTCGACGTACGCCCGCTCGTACACGCCCAGGGGCACTCCGAGCTCCGCGTAGTCGTCGGCCGTGTGGATCAGCCCGAGCCGCTCCTGCTCCTCCGGGGTGCGGTTGACGCGGGCCTTCTGGCTGACGGTGATCTCGCCGAGGTCGCGCACGGGTTTGGGGGCGCGCAGGGAGACGTTGCCGGTGCCGAACGGGTCGCGGTCGAACTGGTACTTCATCACCGACGCGAAGGCGCTGCGCACCCGGCTGTCCAGCTGCCGCTGGACGTCGCGCAGCTCGGCGACGTTGACGCCGGCCTCGCGGGCCGCCGCCCAGCGGTCGTGGTCGATCACGCCCATCAGCGAGTGGGCGAGGGTCCCGGGGTGGTCGCGGTTGAAGTACGCCGCGTTGTAGAACGAGGTCATCAGCTCGCGGACGTTGCCGTGCTCGAGCAGCTCGTCGAGGGTTACGCGGGTGCCGACCTGCCCGGCGCTGTCGGGCACGTCGTCGCGGAAGAACGCCGACTCCACCCGCGCGCGCAGCACGGCGGGGTCCGCGTGCGGTTCCGCCGCGGCGGCCAGGCCGGTCAGGACGTCGCGCAGCCGGGTCACCGCGGCCCGGGTCGCGTCCAAGGTCCGCGGGTCGTTGAAGAAGTGCGCTCCGACCTCCTGCTCGAAGCGCGTGGCGTCGTCGTGCCAGTGCCGGTCGCCGTACATCTCCTCGAACCTGAACGGCGCCGGCAGCCGTTCCGGCATCGGGGGCCGGTCGCCCTCGGGCGGCGCGTCGCGCAGGTGCTCCTCGACGAGCGCCCGCCGGGCCGTCGTGGCCTCGTCGTGCCCGCTGAGCCCGAGGTGCTCGTCGAGCCGGTCCAGCTCCTCCTGCGCCGTCCGGCGCTCGGTCCGCGACAGGGAGTGGTCGCCGGCCTGCTCCTGCAGCAGTCGCCGTTCGGCGAGCCGCCCGACGTCGTGCGGGCTGAGCCTGGCCCCGGGCTCGTGGGTACCGGGCCGCAGGGCGTCGGGTATGTCGACCGGCTCGCCGTTGCGGTGCCGGCGCAGGATCTCGTTGGTCTCGGCGACCTCGTGCACCACCGCCCGCGGGATCGCCGCGTCGGCGGCGCGGTCGGAGATCTCGATGCGGTACCCACCGCCCTCGGGCGGCACGGTGCCGTGCGGCAGGTCGTGCCCGGCCGCGTCGATCGGGATGCTGCGCGCGACGGCGTCACCCGGCCAGTCCGTGCGCTCCGGCGTGGTGCTGGTGAGCTCGACCCGCAAGTCGCGCAGCGGCGCGTCCGCCGGCTGGCGGTACAGCGTGTCGTGGAGCACCTGCCGGCCCTGGTGCGCGACCTCGGCCGGCGCGGGCTCCGGCCGGGCGTAGCCGTGGAACGTCGGCGACTTGGGGACCGCGGACGCCGTGACCTGCTCGCCGCCGCGCGGGAATCGCGGGCCCTCGGAGCTGATCGGCTTCTCGCCGCTCCAGGCGCCGCCCAGCAGCGCGCGCTTGCCGACCCACATCCGATCCGGATCAGTGGGGCCCTCCGGGCGCCCGGCGTCGGCGATCTCGATCGGCCGTGGGTAGTCCTCCACGCCCTTCTGCAGCCGCCGGCCGTGTTCATCGAGCTTGGGCTCGTACGCGCGGTCGAGGACCGCCTTGGCGGCCTGGCGCTGCCGTTCGATCTCGGCCGCGAGAGCGTCGTCGGTGACGCGGTACTCGCGCCTCAGTTCGTCGATCTTGACCGAGTGGTCCCCGCCGGCGAACCGGCGCGCCATGTCGGCATGCTCGCCGAGCCGGTCCATCGCCCGGTGCAGCCGCTCGAACATGTTCCGTGCGTGGCCGACGTTGGCCCAGTCCATGCCCTCGCGCGCGTGGACGTAGCCGCCGGCGTCACTGGCGGCGTGCAACTCGACGTGTTCGACGCCCGAGTACCGGTACCAGCCTTCGAGATGCTGGTTCAGCTCGCGGTAGAAGCCCCGCCCGCGCACGCCCTCATCAAGCCCGATGCTGACGTGCTGGACGATCAGGCGCCCGGAATTCCTCTGCAGGGTGAACGTCATGCGGCCCGCTGCTTTGCCGTCGGGCCCGGCGGCCTGCAGCTTGATGTGCAGCGAGTCCGGCCTGGCGTCGATCGGGTGGTCCGGCTGCAGGCGAATGTCGAAGCCGCCGAACCGGCGCCCCTCGAAGAGCGGCCGGATCGCTTCGACGATCTTGTCGTGCCAGCGGGCCGCCTCCTCCCAGGTCTGTGGGATGACTTCGTCGATCGAGGGGGCGCGCTGCTCACGCACCCAGCGCGGATCCGACCAGACCTCGTCGTGCGGGTCGTGCTGCGGTCCGGTCGGCTCGGCCGCCCGCTCGAGCCGGGCCGGGTCGTATCCGTGCTCGGCCAGGTCGCGGTCGATACCGCGCAGGTCCTGCCGCAGCTCGTCGTGCTGCCAGGCCTGACGCTCGTCGGCCAGCCGGCGCAGCAGGCTGGCGCGCTCGGACAGGCGTCCGTCGATGTACGGGTCGTGGCTGCGGTTGGCGCCGGCCATCCGGTCGCCGAGCTCATGGGTCGAGCCGTGCGGCTCGGCGTGCCAGCCGGGCGCCGCCTGGTCGAGGGTCTTGGTGATCTCGTGCAGCCAGACGCGTTGCATCAGGTCGCCGTGCGTCGTCCGGCCGACGGTGATGACGTGCGGGTCGCCCTGATGCCCGGTGTGCACGGCGCTTTCGGACACCGCGCTGGTGTGGTCGACGACCCTGACCTCGAAATAGTGCGGACGCTGCGTGTGGAGATCGACCCGCACGAGGTGGCCGTCGCTCGCCAGGCGGACCACCCCGCCGCGGAAGTCGGCCGGGTGGACCTCCGTCTCGGCGATCGCACGAGCCTCCCCGACGGTCAGGCCGTACCTGGAGTCCGGGTCGACCACGTGCCGGGTGCCCTCGATCGGGGTGTTGGCCCGAGGATGCTCAGGCTCGGCGGCGCGGGCCCCGGCGTCGTGATCGGGCCGTGCGGCGCCGTGCGCATGTTCGTCGATCAACGCGTGCCGGGCGGCCGTGGCCTCGTCGTGGCCGCTGAGGCCGAGATGTTCGTCGAGCAGGCCGAGCTCGTGGTGCACCCAGGCGCGGTCGGCCTCCGACAGGGACCGGTCCGCGGCCCACTGCTGCAGCAGGCGCCGCTCGGCGAGGCGGCCGACATCGTGGGGGCTGAGGCGGGCGCCGGGTTCGTGGGCGCCCGGGTGCAGCGCATCCGGGATGTCGATCGGGTCGCCGTTGCGGTGGCGGGTCAGGATCTCGTTGGTCTCGGCGACCTCGTGGACCACCGCGCGGGGAACCGCCCAGCTGTGTGCGCGGTCGGAGACCTCGATGCGGTAGCCGCCGCCCTCCGGCGGGACGGTGCCGGGCGGCAGGTCGCGGCCGGCGGCGTCGAACGGGACGCTGCGCGCGACGGCGTTGCCGGGCCAGCCCGGCCGGTCCGGCGACACGCTGGTGAGCTCGACCCGGGTGTCGCGCAGCGGCGCGTCGGCGGGCAGATGCCGCCCCGCGTCGGCCAGGGCCTGGCGGCCGTAGTGCTCGACGTGCGCGGGCGCGGGCTCAGGCATGGCGTGGCTGTGGAACGTCGGCGACCGCGGTACCGAGTCGGCGGTGACCTGGTGGCCGTCGCGGGCCAGGCGGGGGCCGTCGGAGCTGATGTGTTTCACGCCGTGCCAGGCGCCGCCGAGCAGGGCCCGCTTGCCGGCCCACATCCGGTCCGGCCCGGTGTCGCCGTCGAGCGGGCGGCCGGCGTCGGCGATGTCCTTCGGGGTCGGGAAGTCGTGGGAGCCGTATGGGTTGTGCTGCGCCCGGTTCAGGACCTCCTGGCCGGCGAACCGCTGGCGCTCGATCTCGTAGTACAGCTGGTGGGCGTCGGCGGCGCGGTACTCGTGGGCCAGGTGCTCGACCGGGATCGAGCGATCCGCGTAGATGTAGCGCTGTACGGCCTCGGCCTCGCGGGCCAGGCGGTTCACCTGCAGCTGCAGGCGGTCGAGCATGCCGCGGGCGGCGTGCGGGTTGGCCCAGTCGACGCCCTCGCGGGCGTGGACGTAGCCGCCGGCCGACTCGGCCGCGTGCAGCTCGACGCGGTCGACGCCGGAGTAGCGGTACCAGCCCTCGAGGTGCTGGTTGAGCTGGCGGTAGAAGCCGCGGCCGCGCTCGCCGCCGGTGTCGGTCAGGCCGAGGTGGTCGTGGTGCACGACGAGCCGGCCGTCCTCCGTCCGGCGCATCGTGAACGACATGTGGCCGGCCTTGGTCCCGTCCGGGCGCACGGCCTCGAGGCGGATCTGCAGCGAGTCGGCGTGCGCGACGATCGGCAGGTCGTGCTCCAGCCGCATGCGGAGGCCGCCGAACTGATAGGGCTCGAACAGGGAGCGCACGGTCTCGACGATCGCGTCGTGCCAGCGCGTCGCCTCGGCCTTCGTCTGCGGAATCACCTCGTCGATCGACGGCGCACGGTGCTCGCGGACCCACTTCGGCTCGGTCCAGACCTCGTCGTGCGGGTCGTGCGCGGGGCCGGTCGGGTCCGCGACCTGCTCGAGCCGGCCCGGGTCGTAGCCGTGCTCGGCCAGGTCGCGGTCCAGGCCGCGCAGGTCCTGGCGCAGCTCGTCGTGCTGCCAGGCCTGCCGCTCGTCGGCCAGCTGACGCAGCACGTGGTTGCGCTCGTTGAGGCGGGCGTTGACGTACGGGTCGCCGCTCTGGTGCGGCGCCTCGTGCTGCGGCACCTCGGCGCGCCACCACGGCGCGGCCTGATCGAGTGTCTTGGTGACCTCGTGGAGCCAGACGCGCGGTACCTCGTAGCCGTCCGTCGTCGAGCTGATCTTGATCACGTGCGGGTCGTCGGACCGGCCCGTGTGCACGGCGCTGTCGGAGACGTTGCGCATGTCGTCGCCGACCTCGACGCGGAAGTAGTGCGGGCGCTCGCCGCGCAGGTCGACGCGCAGGAGCCCGCCGTCGCGCTCCATCCCGACCACGCCGCCGCCGAAGTCGCCGGGGTGGGTCTCCTCGGCCCCGATGATGTACGCCGTGTCGGAGTTCATGCGCAGGCGCGTGCCGTCGGGCACGTGCCGGGTGCCCTCGATCGCCGTGTTGGCCCGGGGGTGCCCGGGCGGCCCCCCGTCGTGCGCGGGATGCGCGCCGCCGCCGTGCGATGGCGGCGCGGGCTGGTCGGCGCGCACCCGGTGACCCTCGACCGGACGGTCCGCAAACGGGTAGTGCTCGGGCTCCAGGTCGGTGCTGCGGGTGCCGATGACCTCGCCGCGGCGAATTCTCGGCTCCACCTGCGTCCAGCCGGCCCGCTCGGGCTGCACCTGGTGCGGGTTGCCGAAGCCGGGCTGCGGGTCGACCACGTGGCCCGGGACCGGGCCGGTCTCGAAGGCCTCGACGCCGCCGTGCTCGCTGACGAACACCTCGCCTCGCGCGGCGACCACGGTGAGGCCGGTCCGCTCGGCCACCTGTACGGCCAGCGAGGTGTCCTGGCCCCGGAAGCCGCCGCCGTGGGCCTGCACCCCGGCTTCGCAGGTGACCAGCACGACCTTCTTGATCGGGCCCATTTCGGGGTGGTCGGCGACGATGCGGTTGAGCACGCGGCCGACCTCGGCGCCGGTGACGTCCAGGCTGCCGATCCGCGCGCCGATCGCGTTGCCGTCGACGTGGCCGTGCATGACCACGACCACGGTGTCCGGGCCCATCTCCGGCACCCGCATGCCGTAGTCGCGCAGCCGGTCGCCGTGCCCGGCCAGGACGACGAGCCGGCGCTGCGGGTCGATGTGCGCCTCGGCGATCGCGTGGTCGACGTAGTCGGAGCGCAGCCCGAAGCGGTCCAGCAGGACGTCGTCGCTGGCACAGGGGAACTGCTCGGAGTGGTCGATCGGCTCACCCTCGTTGCGGTGGCTGGCCATCTGGCCGCCGCGGAGGGTGTCCCGGACCCGGGTCTCGAGCTCGCGCATGTATTCGCGGTGCTCGGGGGAATTGGGGCGGTAGTCGGGGTGGCCGGGGTCGCGCACGGGCGGCGTCTCGCCCCGTCCCCGCATCTCGGCGCGCAGGTCCGCCTCGACCATCCGCGCGACCTTGCTCAGCGTGGTCGGCTCGGCGCACTTGCCGTGGGTCAACGACTGCAGCGACCTCGGGATCCCGTCGAGCTCGTTCATCACGATGTCGTGGCGGGGGCCGCTCTCGGGGTGCGCACGCATCGCGGCCGCATTCGCGGCGTCGCGAGTCATGGCGAAGTCGCCCCGGACTGCGTTGCGCTCGCTCGTGGGCTTGGCTTCCCAGGCGGCATTGTCCAGGCCGGTGTCGTGCACGGTCCGGTCGACGCCGATCTCACGCATGCTCGTGGCGGCCACGATCCGCCCGTCGGGGAGCACGACGGCGGCCGACATACCGCCGATCTTGCCGACCTCCTCGGGCGGCAGCTCGCCCTCGAGCCACCGGTCGGTCGTGTCGACCAGGCGGGTGTACTCGTGTTCGGCGAGCTGCTGCGCTGCGCGGTGCGCGGCCTCGCGGGCCGCGGGGCCGTCGATGCCGCCCTCCATGTGTTCGAGCGGCAGCCGCTCGAACGTCGCCTCGCTCCAGTGCAGGGTGGAGCGTTCGGTGACGAGCTGCCAGTGCCCGGAGCCC
This sequence comes from Dactylosporangium sp. CA-139066, assembly GCF_050936175.1. NCBI lineage: Bacteria > Bacillati > Actinomycetota > Actinomycetes > Micromonosporales > Micromonosporaceae > Dactylosporangium > Dactylosporangium sp. CA-139066. Next base: position 1,445,585 of record NZ_JBNJNH010000001.1, read on the forward strand.
TGCTTGTCGTACACCAGGAACCGGCGCTCGACCACGTTCTCCCGCGGCGTCGGCTGCTCCTCCAGCCGTAGCTCCACCGGCTCGTGGACGGGCGCATGAGCGGGCTCTGGCACCGCCGGTTCGGCCTCACGATGCTCCGGCTGCCCGTCGTGCTCTTGGCGCGCCACCCGGTCCTGGCGCGGTTCGTGTTCCTGCGGTTGGTGTTCCTGCGGTTCGCGTTCCTGCGGCGGCTCGTGTTCCGTCCGGCTGTCGTGTTCGAGGGGCCGTTCGTGCTCGGGCGCGCCGGAGCGATCCGAGCCGCGCTCGGTCTCCGCCCGGCGGTTCTGGGTGCGCTCGGCGGCCTCGGCGGCGACGCGGTCGACCCGGGCGCGGTCCGGCCGGGTGCCCGAGGCGTCGCCCATCTCCGTGCGGACGTACTCGTGCAGCCGCCTGGCGGTCGCGATGTTGTCCGGCGCCGTGGAGCTGAGGACCTGGCGGGCGAGCTCATGCGCGTGCTGCCGCACCACTTGCGGGTCGGCACCGGTCAGGCCGCCGGGCACGCGGGCGTCCAGCACGTCGGCGAAGAGCCGCCTCGGGAACTCGGTCGGATCCTTGGGCGGCCCGGCGGAGGCGCTGACCCAGTGCGTGCCGTCGCCGTCGCCACGCTCCGGCAGGTGCGGCTCGGGATGCGTCCGACCCGCCTCCGGGTGCGCTGCGCCCGGCTCGGATTGGCCGCCGACGAGCGTGGCTTCGCGGCCCTGAGCCGCGAGATCGCCGAGCTGGTGTTCGACGTGCTGCGCCGCGTGCGTCGGGCGCCCGGCCGGCGGATCGCCCAGGTGCGTCCGGTGCTCGGCCCGCAGCGCCTCGGGGGCGCGGGTGTCGTTGCTGTGCGACAGCACGTTCTCGGCATGCGTGAGCCCGGTCGGCCGGTCGACCGTCACCTGCGGGTGGCGCGCGGCCATCTGCTCCGGCTGCACCTCGGTGCGCGGCTGCTCGATGGGTGGCCGCTCGCCCTGGGTGTGCTCCGGTCGCCCGTGTTGCGTGGTCGCCGGATGGTCGATGGTCCGGTCGCGGTCGTCGGAGCCGCCCGCGCGATCGCTGCGGTCGCCGTCGTTATTGCGGTCGGTCGTCTGGGCATGGTCGACCGTCTGGCCCTCGATGGTCCGGCCGTGGTCGATCACCGTGCCTTCGAGCGTCCGTCCATGACCCGTCTGGGGCCGGTCCGGTTGCGTCTGCTCGGTTCGGCCATGATCGTTGGTCTGGGTGTGGTCGTTGGTCTGAGTGTGGTCGTTGGTCTGAGTGTGGTCGTTGGTCTGAGTGTGGTCCTTGGTCTGAGTGTGGTCGGTCGTGCTGGTGTGGTCGACCGTCCGGCCGTCGATGGTCCGATGGTGATCGGTCGTCGTCGTCTCGCCCTCGACCGTTCGCGTGTGGTCGGTTCCGCCATGGTCGGTGAGCCGCGTGGGGTCGCCGCCGGTCTCGCCGCGGCTGGGCGGCAGGCCGCGCTGGTTGTCCCGCGGGCCGCCGCCGCTGCCGCCGTCGCGCGTGCTGGTCGCCGGCCGATCCATCACCGACGTGCGCGTGCCGCCCGCTTCGCGGCCACCCGGGCCGGTGCCGCCCGGTTCCCCTCCGATGCTGCGGGTGGCGGAGACGCCGCCCTCGGGGGCGGCGTGGATCTGGACCATGGTGCCGTCGGTCAGGCGCCAGCCGATGCCGTGCTCGCTGGTGTAGCCACCGGCGCCCGTGTGTGGGTCGCCGGTGAAGACGTGGAGGCCGTAGTGCTCGTTGTCGATCGAGAAGGTCTGGTGGCCGGGGCGCTCGCCGAAGCTCGGCACGACGTGGCTGGCCGCGCCGGCCAGCGCGTGCGGCGCGCTGAACACGAGGCCCATGCGCACGCCGTCGCGCATGCCGTGCCAGAGGTCGCCCGACCAGTTGAAGCCGCCCTCCGGGGTGCGGCCCATCGCCAGCTGGACGCCGTCGGTCGCCATGGCGGCGGCCCCGCCGGCGAAGGCGCCGGTGGCCATCTTGCCGAGCAGGCCGTGGCCGAACATGCCGCCGCCGATGATCGCGCCCTGGCCGAGGGAGAACGCGACCTCCTCCATGTTGATGGAGCTGCGCTCGCCGGTGGCGAGCTCGAAGCCCTGGGCGAGGAAGTCGACGCCGCCCATGAACCGGGCGCCGTGCCAGGCGAGCTGCCCGACGTAGCGCCCCGCGGTGCCCATCATCGTGGTGCGCCCGAGCTGCTGTTCGACGTAGCGGTCGAGCATCCGCTGGGTCGCGTCGTTCAGCCCGCGTTCGCCGAGGCGGCCGAGCTCGCGTTCGCCCAGGCGGCCCAGCTCCCTTTCGCCCAGGCGGCCCAGCTCGTTGCCGGCGGCCCTCGTCGTCCACTTCTGCATGAGCTTGTTGCGCAGGTCGGCGGCCATGCGTTGGCTGAGCTGGTTGGCGGCCCGGTTCAGCGCACGGTTCGCCGCCCGTCGCTCGGCCCCCTTGACGCCCGCGCGCCGCAGCTCCCGGCGCAGCTCGCGACGCAGCGCCGAGCGCATGAGGTCCTTGCGGAACTGGGCGGCGGCCCGCTCGCTGGCCGCTCGCGAGAGGATCCGGCGCGGGCCCAGGTCCTTCAGGGCGTCCAGCCCCCCGCGACCGAGGGCCTTCACCCCGTCGCCCAGCGCCTTCGCGCCGCCCTTGGCCGCATCCTTGGCGACGGCCTTGAGGAAGTCCTTGGTGGCCGCCTTCGCGAGCACCTTCTTCAGCTCGCCGGTGACGAGCATCTCGACCAGCCGGCGAAGCGCCGCGAGGCACGCCTTGAAGGCGTTGGCGATGCCGGTTCTCGCGGCCGCATACGCCAGGCCGAGTTCGCCGAGGGAGACGCCGCCGGTGAAGAACGCGCTGACGATCGCGACGATCGCCTGGACGAGCAGCATGATGAGCGTGAAGGCGATGAAGAACTCTTCGGTCTCCAGCTCCAGACCGTAGTTCTGCACGATCATCTGCATCGCGGCCATGGACTGGATGACGTCGCCGACGTCGAGCAGGTGCTGGTTCCACGCTTCGCTGAACGCCAGTGGTGCGCCGTCGCCCTGCCAGCTCTCCACGATCGGGTCGGCGGCGTGCTGGACGTCGTAGTAGTACGTCTCGAGGCGTTTCGCGGCGTCGCCCCACGCGTCCGCGAGCCGGTAGATGTCGGCCGGGTTGGCCTCGGGCAGCTTGCCGATCATGAGATCGATCGGCCACGTGCCGCAGCCCGGGATCCACTTCTCGAGCTGGGCGAAGGCGTTGAGAATCTCCGCGAACAAATGGTCCTGCGGCAACGCGCTGCCTCCCCCGGTTTTGCCGCGCCCTCAGCTGCCGGCCTCGCGGGCCGCGCTCGTGGATCAGGTCTGGGTCGTCTGGACGGAGTTGATGTCCGCCGCACCCTGACCGTCGGTGACCAGGTAGTCCTGCATCGTCGAACTGACCGCGTCGCCGAGCTGGCCGGACGAGGTGGCCAGGCTGACCGACGCGTCCTTGGTTGCGTCCGTCGCCCACGCGGTGCCGGTGGCCACCGGGGTGTCCTGGCGGTAGGTCTTGACGAACTCCGCGGCGAAGTCGTCGGTGCCGATGACGCCGTCGCTCTCCAGGGACTTGATGGTGGCCAGGAGCCCCCGCAGGTCCGACTCGAGGGCGTGGGCCTTTGCGGTGATGTTGGTGGCCACGCCGATGATCTCGGCGGGCGAGCCCTGAATGCTGAAGTAGTTGCTCATCTGCGCCGGCTCCCCTCGTCGTCATCCTTGTTCAGGTCTGCATCGTGCCGGGCGATCACGCCCTCGAGCTGATCCTCCCCGCCGAACGGGCCGCGGCGCAGGTGCACCGGGACGGCCTCGTCGACGATCGTCGTCGTCTTGCCGTTGGCGTCGTTGACGGCGTTGCGCGCGGCGATCAAAATCGCGTCCGCCAGTCCTCGCGCGTCGGGGTTGCGGAACACCCTCGGGTCGATCTCGAGGTCGACGAGCTGCCCGCGTGGCCCCACGACCGCCTTCACCATCCGGTCCGGTGAGTAGCCGGTCCCGGTGATGCGGGAGATGCGCTTCTGGGTCTCGTCGAGGCCGCCGATGGCGCGCTTGAGGTCATCGACGACGGAATACAGACTCGCCCAATCCGGACGTTCCACCGGACTCATCCCGCGTCTCACCTCGCTCCCCGTCGCGTTGTTGTCCCTCAATGTACTCAACATCGGCAATCCGTGGCGAGGTGAGCCCGTTCACCTGCTCGTCGCCGTCGATATCTTCCGGCGCCGGCCGGTCGGCGCCGGACGGGCCCCACAGCAGCAGCCCGGGCACGTCGGCGCCCTCGACGCGGAACGGGGCGTCGGAGCCGGGGTCGATGAGCAGCGCACAGTCATCGCCGGGCCACGCGGCCAGCAGCTCCTCCAGGCCGGCCCGGGTCCACGCGACGCCCTCCGGGTGGCGCGCGGCGAGCTCGCGCTCGGAGGTGAAGACCTCGACTGCGGGACCGTCCTCGTGCCGGGCGACCGCGTACCGCGGCGGCGGCCCCACCGTCACGGGTACCAGAAAATCGGCCCGGTTGAGCTCGGCCAGGAAGTCGTCGAGCACCCCGTCCATCTGGGGATCGGCCGGGTCGGGGTCCGACTGCGCGGCGATCGTGGCGAGGGTTGGCACCACCCGCTCGCCGCGGGCCGCCTCGGCGAGCGCGGACAGCGTCACCCACGCGTCGATCGGGGTGCCCGCGTTGACGGCCAGCCGCCACGCCGGATTGGGCCAGCGGCCGGCCAGCTCGTCGTAGCCGGTGACGGTGTAGGAGTCGACGAGCGCGCCGACCGCGCCGACCAGGGACTGCACCGACGTGAACACGAGCAGATAGGTCTCGCCGAGCAGGTCGTGGGTGAGGAAGCGCTGGCCCTCGGGCTCGTCCGGGAATGCCGGGAGGAACCACAGCGCGTCGCGGACGATGCGGCAGAATGCCTCGCGGTCGTCGCCGGCGAGCGCCGTGACCAGCTGCGCCTCCGTCTCGTTGCCGGGAAGCCAGGCGGGCTGGATCGGATCGGGCGCGGTCACGGGGCCGATCCGGATCCGCCGGGCCCGGGCGGCTCCTCGGGCAGGTCGCCGTTCATGAGCGCGGCGATCGCCTCGTCGAACGTCGCGCCGGCGAGCCGCTCGACCGCGCCGGTCAGGTGAACCGAGCCGTCCTCGGCCATGACGAGCACCGTCTCGCCGTCCTCGACGTAGCCGAGCTGGAACACCGGCTGATGCAGCCGGCTGCCCAGGAACATCACGTCGAAGGCGTCGGAGAGCAGGCTCTTGGGGTCGCCGAGCGGCGGCGGGAAGATTACGAAGGGCACGCGGGCGGACGTGATCCCGCCGGCGTTGTCGCGCGATTGCAGCCCGCCGAACTCGGCGAAAACCTTACGGGCCGCCTCGAACGGCTCCGGCAGCGCGAACCGGCCGATGCGCCCGTGCAGCTCGCGCAGCCGCTCCATCTCGCCGGCCAGCCACGGCTCGACCTCGGCGGAGACGTCCCGGTCCGGGCGCCAGCCGATCGCGAACAGCCGGCCCTGCAGCTCCCGGGGGAAGCGGGCCGGGTCGGCGACCAGCCGCTGCTCGACCGTCCAGCGGTCGCGCTGGGCCGAGTAGATCGCGTCGGCCTTCGAGGCCGCCTGGACGGCCGCGGCCACCGTGTCGGGGCCGGCGGGTGCCGGCCGGTATCCGGCGGCGGCGATATGGGCGAGAAAGTCCGGCTCCGGCGGCACGAGGTGCCAGCGCAGGTAGTAGGCGACCGAGTCGTGCCAGATCCAGCGCCCGTCGGTGCGGAAGACGTTGGGGATCGCGCCCAGGCGGCGCGGCTCGAGCAGGTCGCCGGAGCGGGTGCGGAAGTCGGCGATGACCGTGGCGGACTCGAGGTAGTTCAGGACCCGGCGGCGCTCCTGCACGTCGGTCATCCGCCCGCGGGCCGCATCCACGCGCGGCCGGCCGTCGGCCAGCGGCGTCTCGAACACCCGGGCCAGCCGGAACCCGTCCATTTCGCCCGGTTGCTCCACAGGTGCGAGCCGGACGACGGGCGGATCGTCGGTGAGCACCCACCTGCCCGGACGTCCCTGTTCGTCCACCTCCGGGTCACTCAACGCCGTTGCCTCCATTCACGCTCGCCGAAACCGCAGCCCACGCCGTAACTTGTGAGGCACAGCCTAGCCTGGGCACATTTGCGGTCGGCAACGGTTGGCGCGTTCAATTAGGCTGGTCACTGAAGGCGGCTTCGGCCGGGCGGTGGCGCGATACGGGGAGGTAGCAGCATGGGCGACGGATCGGTCAAGGTCAATCCACCCGACCTGCTGACTTACGCCAGGGATCTGGTCGCCGTGATGGCCGACCAGCAGAGCCAGATCTCCGAGCCCGTCACCGCGATTTCGACGCACTCGGCCGGCGCGTTCATGAAGATCGTCCCGGGGACGCCGCAGTTCGCCGAGGGTCGCACGGCGATGGCGATCGTCCAGCGCAACCTGCAGGACTTCGGCGCCTTCCTCCGCGACGTCGGCACCGGCATCCAGGCCATCCAGTCGGCGGCCCTGGCGATCGGCGTGGCCTACGCCACCACCGACGACGAGTCGGCCCTCGGCATCAACGCGGTCGACTTCGCCTTTGCCGGGACGAGTGGTGCCCCGGCCGGCTTCCCGAAGAACGGCTACTCGACGATGTCCGCGGACCAGGCCAAGGCCGACGCCGAGTCGGGCCGCTACACCGAGGCCAACCAGGCCATCGACGACCCCGACCTGCTCCAGTACGCGGACAAGCAGCCGGTCGAGGGCGGCTTCAAGTACACGTTCCCCGACGGCTCCATGCTGATGGTCACCACGGCCAACAGTGGGTCGATGTTCATCAGCAACAACACGACGACCACGAGTGTCTACAAGCCGGGAGCGAAGCAGCCCTCCTCGATCGTCACGACCGGTGAGTCCTACGACTATTCCGGGCAGCAGACGAAGAGCAAGACCGTCCAGACACTCGGGGCTGACGGGAAGTACACCACGAGCACCTCGTCGACCACCCAGCTCAGCGGCGGCGGCGTGCACGTCAGCAGCACCTCCGTGGGCCTGGACGGCAAGGTCCAGACCACCGAGCAGACGGTCGTGCCGGCCAAGCAGGACGACAAGCCCGACACCGGGCTCACCCCGACCGAGGAGCGCGAGCGGCAGTACGGAAGCCACGGCAGCGACAGCGGCAAGGCGATCCACGGCGAGAACTGAGCGGCGCACCGTCGAACGACTGAGGGGACAGGACGATGGCAGGCCAGCACGGGGCGCCGGACAACTACGGATACACGACCGACTACGCCGCGCGTGCGAAGGAGGTCCACCTCTGGCACCAGACCGGCGAGCAAGGCAGCCCGTTCAACTACAGCAACGGCTACTCCGGGGGCGGCGGCTGGACCGCCGATCCGTCCAAGCTGTCGAAAGACGACATGGGCACCCGGATCAAGAAAGACAACATCGAGATCACGTATAAGCGGATCATGGCGTTGTCCGCCATTGAGGCCACCCACGCCGCACTGGCCTGGGGCCGCATGCAGACGCTGCTGCAGGAGATGTCCCGTGCAATCTCCGGCACGACCGACGCGCTCGTGAACGGCGGCAAGACCCCCAGCGGCGATGCGGTGAAGCAGTGGCAGTCGCCCGCGGCCGACGCGTTCTACGCCAAGGGCCCGGGCGCGGCGATGAAGTCGCTCGCCGACTGGGCCCAGGCCGCCGACGAGAACTGGTCCGCCCTCAACTCCATCGCCGGCATCATCTCCCACTACCAGGGCCGGATGCAGACGCTGTACGACGAGTACAAGCAGGCGTTGGTCGCGCTCGACAATGCCTACAACCACTACATGGACCAGGCACACGACCTGCGCAAGTACAAGACCGGGGACTCGCTGGCGAAACAGGACCAGTGGAACCGCAACTCCTACATCGACCTGGTGAAGGACTTCCGCGACGGGACGCTGGACCACTACGCGAAGGAGTACGACCCGGCCCTCGCCACCAACGTCGCCGCGGCCACAGGCTTCCGCAACTTCTCGATGGAGGCGTTCCAGCTCGAGTACGAGATGGGCGGGCAGTTCACCGGACCGATCGGTCAGCTGTCCGGCGCGCGGGCGCAGCGCTACGAGGGCCCCATGGACGCGGTGACGGTCGACCCCAAGGTCATCGCCGACGCCATGTCGAAGTACTTCATGTCGGGGGTGCCGAACGTCGGCTCCCCGCCGTCCCTGGTGCCGCCGGTGCTGCCGCCGATCAACATCACGGTTCCCCAGGTCGACATTCCCGACCCGGGCGCGCCCGACCCGGGCGGCGCCCCGGACCCGGGCGCGCCCCCGGAACTCGGCGGCGCCCCGGACCCCGGCGCGCTCCCCGACCCTGGTTTGGCGCCGAACCCCGGCGGCCTGCCCAACCCGGGCCTCGTGCCGGGCCTGGCCGTCCTGCCGCCCGGGCTCTCGCCCAACGGGCTGCCCGGCACCAGCGGCCTCAACGCCAACCTCCCGCAGGGTCTGAACCAGTCGCTGACCGACGGGCTCACCGGGCTCAACGCCAACAAGGGGCTCATCTCCGGGCCGACCGGCGTCAACGCCCAGGGGCTCGGCCCTGGGATGGGAGGCATGGAGGGGCCGCCCGGCTCGCCCGGCCTGCGCGCCCGTCCGCCGGGCGCGCCGTCGATGCGCCGCGGCGTGCTGGGCAACAACCGCAAGAACGTCAACGCGCCGGGGGAGCCCGGCATGCCGTCGCAGTCGCGCGCCGGCCTCGAGCGCCGCGGGCTGCAGTCGGCGAGCGGCGGCATCCCGCCCCAGGGGCTGCCGTCGGACGGGCTGACCGACGGCGCCATGCCGCCGAGCACCCGGCCGGTGCTGGGCCGGCCGACCCGCAAGGACGGCCAGCCGGCGCTCGACCGTTACGGCCGGCCGGTCGGCGACCCGGCCCTGACCGGCGGCATCGACGCCGACGGCGGGCCGTCGGTGCTGCGCGCCCCGCGCATCGGCGGCATGGGAGACCCCGGGCTGCCGGGCCTGCCGCCGGGCGGCGCGCCGGCCGGCCGCCAGGCCGGGCGGAAGCACGGACCGGGGTCCGGACACTCCACGCCGGAGCAGCCGGGCGACTGGGTGACCGGCAACGAGCAGGACGCGCCGTCTGTGGCCGCGCCTGTGATCGACGGCAGCATGCGGGCCGCGCGGCTGGAGCACCAGGATCAGCCGTTCATGCCGATGCTGCCGCCGACGACGGCCGGCGCCACCGCGCCCGTGCTCGGCCGGCCGAGCGCATCGGACCAGCAGGGCGCCGCCGCGCTGAGGCGCCGGACCGAGCGGGGCATGGAGCACCGGCGCTTCACCACCGATCACGAACGCGAGGCGGCGGCCGCGGCCGCCGCGGGGCATCCGGGCGTGGTCACCGACGAGCAGGCGTTCGGCGTCGGCACGCCGGGCGGCGCCGTCCTCGGCGGCGGCCCGCGCGGGGAGCAGGAGCACGAGACGCCGGAGGCGCTGCAGCGACGGGCCGCCAACGGCTAGCGCCGATCCACCGACGAACGCCGGTGGGTGCGGCGGACGTCATCGGAGACCGACCCGGTCCGCCGGCGGACAGCGGCGGCGGACCGGGAGCCGACGGCAAGCGGCGGGTCGGCAAAGCCGAGCGGCGGGTCGGTAGAGTGGCCGGGTCCCCGACCGAACAGGTGAAGCGATGTCCCAGGTCCTGACAGTCACCCCCGGGCGGCCCGGCGGGTTTCCGACGCTGCGCGACGCGCTGGAGGTGGCCGACGACGACACCGTCATCACCATCGCCGCCGGCACCTACAACGAGGCCCTGCGGCTCGACGGTCGCCGCCTGACGCTGGTCGCCGCCGAGCCGGGCACCGTGACGATCGACGTCGTCTCGGTCGACCAGCCGGCCGTGCGCGCCCGCGGCGCGGAGCTGACCCTGCGGGGACTGGTCCTGCAGGCCGGCGACGCCAACGCGGTCGAGATCGTCGGCGGCCGGCTGACGATCGAGAACTGCGAGGTCCGGGCCCGCTACGGCGCCGGCCTCGCGGTGACGGACCGGGGCACCGTGCAGGCGTCGGAGCTGGTGGTGAAGGGCGCCGAGTTCGGCGTGCTGATTGAGGACTCCACCGGGGTCATCGAGCGCAGCGAGATCAGCGATGTCACGGCCGACGGCGTGATCGCCCGGCTCGGGGCCGACCCGATCATCCGGGACACGACGATCGCCGGGTGCCGGTACCGGGGCATCTACGTGTACCAGGCGAGCAACCCGACGATCGAGCGCTGCGAGGTCAGCCGTACCGGCGACGCCGGGATCTCGGTGGCGCACCACAGCTCGCCGACGATCCGCGAGTCGTGGATCCACGACGCGAGCGGCGTCGGCATCTTCGTCGGCCGCGGCTGCGGCGGGCTCATCGAGGGCAACACGCTCGAGTCGACGGCGTCGCCGGCGCTGCAGATCGACGAGGGCGCGCACCCGACCGTCATCGCCGCGCGCGCCGACCGGCCCCGCGTCAACGCCGGGCACCAGCCGATCGACCGCGCCATCCAGAAGGACCCGGACCGGGTCGAGAAGCTGCTGGCCGACCTCGACGGCATGATCGGCCTCGCCGGCGTCAAGAACGAGGTCCGCACGCTCATCGACGAGATCCAGGTCAACGAGTGGCGGCGCGCGGCCGGCCTGTCCGTGGGCGCGGTCAGCCACCACCTGATCTTCACCGGCGCCCCCGGCACCGGCAAGACGACCGTGGCCCGCATCTACGGCGAGCTGCTCAAGGCGCTCGGCGTGCTGCCCAACGGCGCCTTCCGCGAGGTCAGCCGGCGCGACCTCGTCGGGCAGTACATCGGCCACACCGCGGAGAAGACCACCGAGGTCTTCACCAGCGCCATCGGCGGCGTGCTGTTCATCGACGAGGCCTACACGCTCACCCGCTCCACCGGCGGCAGCGACTTCGGTCGCGAGGCCGTCGACACGCTGGTGAAGCTGATGGAGGACCACCGCGACGAGATCGCCGTGATCGTGGCCGGCTACACGAAGGACATGGCCGACTTCCTCGACGCCAACGCGGGCCTGGCCTCCCGCTTCGCCAAGACGATGGAGTTCGAGAACTACGAGCCCGAGCAGCTGGTACTCATCGTCCATCGCATCGCCGAGAACGACGACTACATGCTCGCCCCGGGGCTGTCCGACGGCCTGCTCGAGTGGTTCCACCAGGTCGAGCGCGACCAGAACTTCGGTAACGCCCGCGAGGCCCGGCGCCTGCTCGAGGGCATGCGCAAGATGCAGTCGACCCGCCTGCGCGGCCTGGGCCGGGTCCCGAGCCGCGACGACCTGCGCACCCTGGTGCTCGACGACCTGATCAACGCGACGCGCTGAGCCTCAGTACTTCCCCTTGCACACCCGGTTGACGTTGTCGTCGACGCCCGGCGTGCCAGGCGGCGCGAGGGCCGCCGCCTGCTTGGGGCGTGCGCACGATGCAGTCGGCGCGGCTACTTGCCCTTGCACACCCGATTGATCTCGTCGTCGATGACCGCCAGCTTGCCGGTGGCGTCCGGGGGCTTGGCGGTGGCGTCGCCGAGCGTGGTCTGGATCTGCTCGACGGTCGTCTGGCTCTCGGCGAGCGTCTTGCGCAGCTCGGGGCTGATGTCCCTGCTCTGCAGCTCCTTCAGGCTGGCCAGAAGGTCTTTCGCGTACTGCTGCGCGTCGGCCATGGCCTGGTCGTGCTGAAGGGACAGGGGCTGCATGCCGGCGTTGTTGCGGGCAACCGTGATCGCGGTGCTCAGGTTGCCGCCCAGGCCGCTGGAGTCCTTGACGGCCTTCGCGCACGCGAGGGCCTCGTCCTTCGGCTCCTTGGCACCGCCGCCGCCATTGCAGCCGGCCGTGCCGGCGATGGCCGCGACCGTCGCGACGGCGGCAATCCACTTGCGCATGCACCCTCCACGTGAATGAGCGGCGGGCCGACCCGGCGCCCCGCATCCAAGTATCTCAAAGCGAGTCGTCCTGGGCGTGGCTCGGCCGGCATGCGGCGCTCTGTCGCACGGTGGCGATAACCTCGTCGCAGCGTTAGGGAGATCGATGCTACCCTAAATCAATTCGATGGATAAATGTCGCCGGGGCGAGCCTCGCCGCCGAGCGGAAAACCGGGCCGGGACCAGAGGGTGGCGATGGGCAAACAGTTGCCGATGCGGCGCGGCACCAACCTGCCGCGCATGGGCGACTTCAACGAGTCGGTGGTGCTCGACGCGATCCGGCGGGTGCCCGACGGGCTCAGCCGGGTCGAGCTCATCGAACTGACGGGCCTGTCGGCGCAGACCGTGTCGAACATCTGCCGCCGGCTGCTGGACACCGGGCTGGCCCGCGAGGCCGGGACGCGCAGCACGGGCAGCGGCAAGCCGCGGCGGTTGCTGCAGGTGAACGCCGAGGCGCGGTATGCGGTCGGGGTGCACCTCGACCCGGCCGTCGTGACGATGGTCGTGCTCGACCTGCTCGGGCGGGTCGTGGCCCGGGCGCAGCGGCCGACGCCGGCCGCCGCCGACCCGGATCACACCCTCGCGGAGATGGGCGACTCGATCAACGAGCTCATGGCCGAGTCCGGGGTGCCGCGGGAGGCGATGCTCGGGCTCGGCATCGCCGCGCCGGGGCCGGTCGACGTGGAGGCGGGGCTGGTCATCGCGCCGCCCGAGCTCGTCGGCTGGGGGCGGGTGCCGCTGCGCGACCACCTCGCCGAGGCGACGGGGCTGCCGGTGCTGCTGGACAAGGACGTGATCGCCGCGGCCGTGGCCGAGCGCTGGGCCGGCGCGGCCACCGACACCGGCAACTTCCTGTTCTTCTACCTGGGCACGGGCTCCGGCATGGGGCTCGTCGTCGACGACGTGGTGCTGCGCGGGTTGTCCGGCAACGCCGGCGAGGTCGGCGGGCTGTACGCCGCCTGCACCACGAACGCGCTGGTCGCCGAGGCGATCGAGGAGGGCGTGCTCGGGCCGGAGTTCAAGCCGGCCGGGCCGCGCGACGCCGAGCAGAGCCTGCGCGGGCTGTGCCGGCGCGCGGCGGCCGGCAACGTGACGGCCGGCGAGATCATCGACCGCTGGGCGGTGCGCGTCGGGCGGGGCGTCAGCGCGGCGGCGACGCTGGTGGACGCCGAGATGATCGTGTTCGGCGGGCCGATCTGGCCGCTGCTGGCCGACCGGTTCATGGCCGTGATCCCGGGCATCGTGGAGAGCTCGCCGTTCGTGGAGCGCATCCACCCGACGGTGGTGACGACGACCGGGCTGGGCATCGACGTCGGCGCGATCGGCGCCGCCTGCCTGGTGCTCGAGCAGTTCCTGTCGGCCCAGCCCCAGTCGCTGCTGCTCGGCTAGGGTCGTTCGGCGGCGCCGTCGACGCCGCGGCCCAAAGGGCTTCAGCGGAGGCCGATCCCCACCAGGATCAGGGTCGTTCACGCCGCGGCCCAAAGGGCTCAGCGGAGGCCGATCCCCACCAGGATCAGGGTCGTTCGGCGGCGCCGTCGACGCCGCGGACCAGGGCCCAGCGGTCGTGGGCCAGCGGCGGGGGAGCGGGGTGACGCCGCGCCGCCGCCTCGTCGAAGTCCACGCCCAGGCCGGGGGCCTCCGACGGGTACAGCACCCCGCCGACCGGCACCGGCGCCCCCGGGAAGACCTCGAGCGTCGCGTCCCGGAAGCGGGCCGCCTCCTGCACGCCGAACGCGGGCGTCGACACGTCGAGGGCGACGTTGGCCGCCTGCGCCACCGGGCTCACGTCGCCCGGGCCGTGCGGCGCGATCCGGGCCCCGAACAGCTCGCACGCCGCCGTCAGCTTGCGCGCCGGGGTGAGCCCGCCGAGCGTGGGGATGCGCAGCCGCACAAAGTCGATCGCCCGGGCCGTGAGCAACGGCAGGAACTGCGTGACGTCGTCGAAGAGCTCGCCGACGGCCAGCGGCACCGGCCCGGCCAGCCGCGGGAAGTGCGCGCCGTCCTCGGGGGCCAGGGCGTCCTCGAGGAAGAACAGCCGCGCGTCGGCGAGCGCGGCGACCAGCCGGACGGCCTGGGCGGGGGTGAGCCGCTCGTGGGCGTCGTGCAGCAGCTCGACGCCGTCGCCGACCCGGCGGCGCACCTCGGCCAGGGCGGGGGGCACGTGCCGCAGGTAGGCCAGGGGGTCCCAGGCGGTGCCGGTCGACGCCGTGCCGTAGTTCTGCACGCCGGGCACCGCGACCTGGACCCGCACGTGCCGGTAGCCGGCCTCGGCGGCGGCCAGCACGTCCTCGGCGATGCGGGCCGGGTCGTCGCCGTCGACGTGCGTGTAGGCCGCGGCGCCGTGCCGGGCCCGGCCGCCGAGCAGCGCGTGCAGCGGCAGGCCGGCCACCTTGCCCTTGATGTCCCACAGCGCCACGTCGACGGCGCCGAGGGCGTTGTTCGCGATCGACCCGCCCCGCCAGTAGCCCGAGTTGAGCAGCAGCCGGTGGACGTCCTCGATGTCGCCGGCGTCGCGGCCGACCAGCAGGGGGCCGAGGTAGTCGTCGAGCACGGAACGCACGGCCAGGGTGCGTTGCGGGTCGCTGGCGCAGCCCAGGCCGTACAACCCCGGCTGGTCCGTCTCGACCCGAACGATCAGGTAGGGGCACCCCTGCGGTCCACAGAGGAACGTGCGGACGTGAGTGATCCGCGCGCCGCTGCGCGGCCACGGTGCCGAAGCCAGCGGACTTTCGTGCGTCTGTTGCCGATCTTTGTCCATCGATTGACAGAGTACATCGATTCGATTTAGTTTCGAACTCCAAAGCGGCGCATGTCGATGGCGCCCCAGACGCGAAGGCCCCGCGATGACACCCCAACGAAGCGCGTGGCGGCCGGCTCTGGCCGTCCTGATAACCCTGGCCCTCGGCGCGAGCGCGGCCGCGTGCGGCGGCGGCGACGACAAGTCCGGCGGCGACAGCAAGACGCTGACGATGTGGACCTTCAAGCAGTCGCACGTCAAGGCGCTGCAGAAGGTCGCCGACTCCTTCGCCAAGGAGACCGGCATCACCGTGAAGGTCGAGGCGTACGGGCCGGACGACGCCTTCGTCACCAAGGTCCAGGCCGCCGCGCAGACCAAGAACCTCCCCGACCTGCTCGAGGTGCACACCAACGGCGACGACCTGACCTTCGGCGGCGCCGGGCTGCTCAGCGACCTGGCCAAGGACGCCGACGACGCGTGGCTGGCCAACTATCTGCCCGCGGTCCGTCAGGACGGCAGCGTCACCGACCAGTACTACAAGCAGTCCCTCGCCCAGGACGCCAAGACCCACGGCATCCAGCTCGGCCAGCGCTTCAGCGTCCCGCTGACCGTCGGCACCTTCGGCATCGTCTACGCCAACAAGCAGCGCCTCGCCGACGCCGGGATCACCGCCGCGCCGACGACGTGGGAGGAGTTCGTCGCCGACCTGGGCAAGGTCAAGGCGAAGTACCCCGACAACGGCGGCGTCAGCATCGGCCTGAAGTCGCCGACGACCGGGCTCGAGTGGTTCCTGCAGCCGATGGCCTACGGCATGCTCGGCCCGGACAAGTTCCACGCCCTGTTCGGCAAGGACAAGTCCGGCACGTTCTCCTCGCCGACCGGCGTGCAGATGCTGCAGACCTACGGCCAGGTCCAGCCGTACTGGCTGCCGGGCACCCAGAGCCTCGACATCGACGCCGCCGACCTGGCCTTCGCGCAGGGCAAGTCCACGTTCGACATCGGCGGCACGTTCACCCTGGCCTTCCTGGCCCAGAACGGGTTCGACGCCGGCAACGTCATCACGTTCCCGGTGCCCTCGCCGGCCGCCGGCGCCGTCAAGAACCTCACGCTGGCGCCGTTCACGCTCACCGGCGTGTCGGTGTCCGCGACCACGAAGAACCGGGCCGGGGCCATCCAGTGGCTCAAGTACCTCGCCAAGGCCGACGTCTCCGCCACGTTCGCCAAGGAGGCCCTGGACATCCCGCCGACCGACCTCGGCTCCGACCCGACCGCCGCCGTCGGCCCCGCCCTGGGCGCCATGATCAAGGCGTTCGGCTCCGGCCCGTCGGCGTACAACCCGGGCGACACCACGTACCGGCCCAACAACTACGACGGCCCGACCGTGGCGTCGGCGCTGATGGACTACACGCCGCTGGCCAAGAAGTCCGCGGAGCAGGCCGGCGCCGACATGACGAAGGTCATCGACTCCTACTGGGCCAAGCAGTAATGGCGGTGCCGACCGAGGCCCCGGGCCGTCCTCGCCAGCGCACCGGCGCCGGCGCGGACGGCCCGGGCCGCTCCCGACGGCGCACGCGCGCCGGCGAGGCGGCCTGGGGCTACGCCTTCGTCCTCCCGGCGGTCGCGCTGTTCGCGGTCATGGGCGCGTACACCATCGGCTACGGCTTCTCGCTGAGCTTCGCCACCTGGAACGGCTTCCAGCCGCACTGGATCTGGGTCGGCCTGCAGAACTACGCCGACCTGCTGTGGGCCAGCCCGCGGTACGCACCGCGGGTGCACCAGGCCGCCCTCAACACGTTCTGGGTCATGCTCGCCGTGCCGGTGCTCACCGTCGTGGTCAGCTTCCCGCTCGCGGTGCTGCTCAACTCGGTGCGCCGGCTGCGCACGCTGCTGCGCTCGGTGTACTTCGTGCCCCAGGTGACCGCCGGCATCGCCGTGTACTTCGCGTGGCAGTACATCCTGCAGCCCGACGGCGCCGTCAACGCGCTGCTCGGCGCGCTCGGCCTCGGCAGCCTGCGCCAGCCGCAGGGGTTCCTGGGCAACACCACCACCGCGCTGCCCACCCTGATCGTCATCACCGTGTGGTCGTCGGTCCCGGTTTCGATGATGCTGTACCTCGCGGGCCTCCAGGCGGTCGACCCGGCGCTGATCGAGGCGGCGCAGATCGACGGGGCCGGACCGTGGCGCATCACGCGCGACGTCGTGTGGCCGCTGGTGCGCCCCATCACGGCGATCATCGTGCTGCTCTCGCTGCGCGACTCGCTGCAGGGCTTCCAGACGTTCCTCATCATGACCAACGGCGGGCCGGGCAACCACACCAACGTGCTGGGCCTGGAGACGTACCGCCTCGCCTTCCTCTCCCAGCTCGACCCGACGCTCGGCCTGTCCAGCGCGCTGGGCTGGCTGCTGTTCATCGCCGCGCTCATCCTGGCCGCGGTCAACCTGCGCGTGATGCGGAGGGCGACATGAGCGCCGCTCGGACGTGGGCGGCGCGGATCATCGTCGGCGCGCTGCTGCTGCTCTACGCCACCATCAGCCTGTACCCGTTCCTGTGGATGGTCTCGGCCGCGTTCAAGGACCAGTACGAGGTCGTCGCCGGCGGCCACCTGGTACCGCACCACCCGACGCTGAAGACCATCGTCGACACCTGGAACGAGCTGCACTTCTTCGACTACTTCTTCAACAGCGTCAAGGTGACCGGCCTGACCGTGCTGCTGGTCCTGGCCATCTACGGCGCGGCCGGCTACGCGTTCGCGGTGCTGCGCTTCCCGGGCCGCAAGGCGCTGTACCGCATGTTCATGGCCCTGCTCTTCGTGCCCGGCGTGTCCGTGCTGCTGCCGATCGTGCTGCTCGAAAACAACCTCGGGCTGCTCGGCACCCACTGGGGCCTGATCCTGCCGTTCGTCAACGGCTCGGCCCCGTTGTCGATCCTCATGCTGACCAACGCCTTCGAGGCGATCCCGGCGGAGCTGCGCGAGGCCGCCCGCGTCGACGGCGCGAGCGAGCTGCGCATCTTCGCCACCATCTACCTTCCGCTGGCCCGGTCCGTGCTCATCACGATCGCCGTGCTCACCGCGATCTCGACGTGGAACGAGTACCTGCTCACCCGCGTCTCGCTCAACGACCCGGACACGTACACGCTGCCCATCGCCCTGCAGAACCTGCAGTCGGGCGCGGTGCAGCACTACAACGTGCTCATGGCCGGGGCCCTGATCGTGGTCATCCCGGTGATCGTGCTGTTCGCCGCCGCGCAGCGCTATGTCGTCAACGGCCTGATGGGAGCGGTGAAGGCATGACAACCCGCAGACTCCTGCTCATCTTCCTGTCCGTGGTGGCGCTCGTTGCCCCCGGCACAGTTGCCTACGCCGCGCCCGGGCCGGTCATGTACCCGCGCGGGGTCGGCGCCGACCTCGGACCGGCCCCGGTCACGCTCGGTCTGAGCGTGCGCCCCGACGCCGGCCTGCGCACCGGGACCCTCGACGGGAAGGGCTACTGGCAGACCACGTCCATCGGCCTGACCGCCGACGCCGGCTACGCGGACTCGGTGTCGGGCGCGCCGGTGGTCGTGGTCGTGACCTACCACGACGACGGGGCCGGCGCCCTGACGCTGCGCACCCCGGCCGGGGCGGCGACGACCGTCGCCGAGCTCGCCGGCACCGGCGCGTGGAGGCTGGCCGCCGTCGGGCTCGCCGGCGCCGACCTGCGCGGGGAGCTGCGGCTGAGCGGCGACGGCGACATCACCGTCGCCCAGGTGCGCATCACCGCGAGCGGGCCGCAGGCGATCCTCGGCCCCACGGCGTCGGACACCGGGCTCTCGCCGCGGGCCGGCGACAACGAGGCCGGGCTCGTCACCGGCACGGCCGCCGGGCGGGGCTTCTGGCGTACCAACGCCGCCGCACCCGCGCCGGGCACCAACTATCTGTACTTCAACGTCGCCGACGCCTACGCCTACGACACCCGCGACATCGTCCTGGTGAGCGTCGACTACCTCGACGCCGGCAACGGCACGCTCTTCCTGCACTACGACTCGCCCGGCGAGGACCTGCCGTACCGGTTCAAGCCCTCGGCGGCCGTCACCTACGGCGACACCGGCCAGTGGCGCACCCACGACTTCGTCCTCGACGACGCCGTGCTCACCAACCGCACCAACGGCGCCGACTTCCGCCTCACGCACGACGGCTCCCCGGCCGAGCTCACGATCGCGGCCGTGCGCGTCACCGTGGTACCGCGGCAGCTGGACGCGAAGGCCGGCCTGCGCGACCTCGTCGCCGCCGCCGGCCTGGCCCTCTACGGGGCGCGCGAGGGCGGCCGCGAGGGCCAGTACCCGCCCGGCTCCAAGGCCACCCTCGCCGCCGCGATCGGCCGCGCTCAGGCCGTCCTCGACGACGCCGCGGCGACCGAGGACCGGGTCGGCGCCGCGCTGCGCGACCTGTACGACGTCCTCGGCGCCTTCCGCGCCGCCGCCGTCAACACCGACCTGGCCCGCGCGGCGCGGCTGAGCGCGAGCGGCACCGCCGCCGGGTCGTCGCCCGGCAACGCGAACGACGGCGACCCGGGCACCGTGTGGACCGGCGCCGGCACCGGCGAGTGGCTTCAGGCCGACCTCGGCGCCGCCCGCCCGGTGAACGAGGTGTTCGTGCAGTGGGGGAGCGCCTACTCTCCGGACTACCGCGTCGAGCTGTCGGCCGACGGCGTGACCTACACCCAGGCCGGGCGAAACGGCGGCCAGGCCGTGCGGACCCGGTTCGCCGAGACGAACGCGCGCTACGTGCGGGTGAGCGTGGCCGGCCACGCCGCCGGGCTCGACCACGCCGACATCGCCTCGCTCGAGATCCGCGACCGGCGCACGGTCACGCCGTCGCCGCGGCTCGTCGAGACGCGCTACCCGACCGAGGACGCCGTCGTCGCCGACTTCGACGCGACCGCCTACGGCGCCGACCGCACCGGCCGCCGCGACGCGACCGCCGCCCTGCAGTCCGCGCTCTGGGACTGCTACGACGCCGGCGGCGGCACGGTGTGGCTGGCCGAGGGCTCCTACCGGGTCACCGGCACGGTCGAGGTGCCGGCGTTCTGCACCCTGCGCGGCGACCGCCGCGACCCGGACACCGGCGGCGGCTCGTACGGCACCGTGATCAGCGCCGACCTGCCGTCCGGCGACGACGGGCCCGTGCTGTTCCGCATCGGCGGCAGTGCCGGCGTCGTCGGGCTCACCACCTACTACCCGCGGCAGAGCGCGACCGCGCCCGTGCCCTACAACTTCACGTTCGAGATCCCGGGCAGCGCCTGGGGCAGCGACGAGAACTACATGATGAGCACCGTCGCCGACGTGACGATGCTCAACTCGTACCGCGGCATCGGCATCAGCACCATGCGCGACGAGCGCGGCCGCCCGCCCGGCAACGGCCAGACCCACGAGTCGGCGACCGTGCGCAACGTGCGCGGCACCGCGCTCTACGAGGGCGTCGAGGCGTACAACGGCGCCGACGTCGGCACCTGGGAGGACATCCGGTTCAGCAACGCCTACTGGGCGCAGGCCCCGGCCGCGTACCAGCCGCCGAAGCGGTCCACTGTGGACGCGTGGACGCGGGCCAACGGCACCGGCTTCGTCCTCGGCGACCTCGAGTGGGACCAGTTCGCCGGCCTCGCCGCGGCCGACTACCGCATCGGCATCCACGTCGTGGCCGGGCAGCGGGCCGAGTTCACCGGCGTGTTCGACCGGGTGCGCATCGAGCGGACCGGCGTCGCGCTGCAGGTGGACAAGTTCGACGAGCGGTGGGGGCTGGCCCTCGCCGCGAGCGAGCTGCAGGGCGACGACGCGGCCGTGGCCAACAACGGCGGCGGCTACGTGAAGCTCACCGGCGTGCGGGTCTCCGGCGCCGTGCGCGGGACGGTGTACCAGATGGACGGCGCCGTGCCCGGCGACGACGCGAGCCGTACGGCCACCCGGCCGGGCCGGCGGGCGCTGTACGCGCCGGACGCGCCGCACGGCAACGGCTACCTGCCCGCCGCGGACGCCACCCCGGCGATCCAGCGGGCCCTCGACCGGGCCGGGCGCGACGGCGGTGGCGTGGTGTACCTCCCGGCCGGCTGGTACCGCCTCGCCGGGCGCCTGAGCGTGCCGGCCGGCGTGCAGCTGCTCGGCGCCTCGCCGCTGCCCAACCGCGATGAGGACGGCCGCAGCGGCGGCACGGTGCTCATGGCGTACGCCGGGCGGGCGAGCGCCACCGCCGACACCGACCCGGCCGCGATCACGCTACGGGGTGACCGGGCCGGTGTCGCCGGGCTGCGCGTCTTCTACCCGGAGAACAACCCGGCGGCGCAGGGCGGCCTGGTGCCCTACCCGTACACCGTGCGCGGTCTCGGCGACGGGAACTACGCCGTCAACCTGGGGCTGCCCAACGCCTGGAACGCGCTCGACATGGCCGGCGACCGGTTCCTGGTTCGCAAGATCAAGGGCACGTTCGTGCGGCACGGCGTCACGGCGCGCGGCGCCGACGGGCGCATCGAGGGCGTGCTGTCCAACGGCAACACGTTCGTGCGCACCGGGTTCGCGATCCCCAACTGGGTGCTCGGGGCCAACCTCTTCCCGCAGGTGATCGACGCCTGGACGCGCACCAACGCCGACCTTGTCACCGTCGACGGCGCCCGGCGCCTCAGCGTCCACGGCGTGTTCGGCTACGGGCTGCACAACGGCATCGTCGTGCGCTCCGGGGACGTGCGGGCCGTCAACGTCGGCACCGACAACCTCGGCGGGGACGGCTTCACCGTGCGGGTCGAGGGCGGCCGGGCCGTCGTCGCGAACCTCATGCGCTACAACGGCGCGACGAGCACGGGCCCCGTCACGCTGTACAACACCATGGTCATCAACGTCGTCGAGCACGCCGTGGCCGTGGCCGCCGTCCCGGAGGGCGCCGGCACCGTCCGGCTCTCCGGCAACGCGAGCCGGCCCGGCTACTACGAGCCGGGGACCCCGGTCACGGCGGTGGCCCGGCCGGCCCGCGGCTACCGGTTCGCCGGCTGGAGCGGCGGCGGGGCCGTGGTCTCGACCGCGCCGACGTACGCGTTCACCGTCACCGGCCCGCTCACCCTGACCGCCACCTTCGTCGCGGAGGCCACGTGAAGATCCTCGTGACCGGCGCCGCCGGGATGCTCGGCTCGGCCGTCGTGGCCGCCCTGCGGGCCGGCGGGCACGCCGTGCGCGCCCACGACCGCACGCCGCCGCCGTCCGGGGCCGCGGACGAGGCGGTCACCGGGGACCTGTGCGACCCCGGCGGCCTGGACGGGCTGCTGGCCGGGATCGACGCGGTGGTGCACGCCGCCGCGATCCCGGCCCCGGTCGAGCCCGACGTGTTCGCCAACAACGTCGGCTCGGCGTACCACCTCCTCGAGGCGGCGGCCGCGATCGGCGTGCGGCGCATCGTCTACGTCTCCAGCCTTTCCGCGGTCGGCCTGGCCTGGTCGGCCCGCGGGGCGTCGCCGCTGCGCCTGCCGCTCACCGAGGACCACCCGTACGTCGGCGACGACCCCTACGGCCTTTCGAAACGGGTCGGCGAGCTCGTCACCGCGACCGTGAGCAACCGCGGCGGCATCCCCGCCGTGAGCCTGCGGCTGCCGTTCATCGGCACCGGCGCGCGGCTGCGCCACCACCTCGACCACGTGGCCGCCGACCTCGGCGGCCACCGCGGCGACCTGTGGAGCTGGCTCGACACCCGCGACGCGGTCGCGGCCGTCGCCGCCGCGCTCACCCGGCCGCTCGCCGGGCACGCCGTCGTCAACGTCGCCGCGCCCGACACCACGGCGACGGTGGAGACGGCGCGGCTGCTTGCCGAGTACCATCCGGAGGCCGAGATCGCCGAGGCGCTGGAGGGATACGCCGTGCCTGTCTCCACCCGTCTGTGCCGGGACCTGCTCGGCTTCAGCCCCGTCCACACCTGGCGAAACCCGTGAGCGTCGTGGTGGCGGTCCGCGGGGGCTGGGAGGGGCACCGCCCCGTCGAGGCCACCGACCGCTACGTGGCCAAACTGCGCGAGCAGGGCCATGAGGTCGTCACGTCCGAGACCCTCGACACCTACCTCGACGCCGAGCTGCTGCGCCGCGCCGACCTGATCGTGCACTGCTGGACGATGGGCACCGCCACCGCCGAGCAGATCGCCGGCCTCGCCGCCGCGGTGCGGGCCGGCACCGGCCTCGGCGGCTGGCACGGCGGCCTCATCGACTCCTTCCGCGCCTCGCCCGACTACCAGCGCATCACCGGCGGGCAGTTCGTGCACCACCCGGCCGAGTTCGTCACCTACGACGTCACGCCGATCGGCAGCCACCCGGTCGTCGCCGGGATCGGGCCGTTCACCGTGCACACCGAGCGGTACCAGGTCCACGTCGACCCGGCGATCGAGGTCCACGCCGTCACCGCCGTCGACGGGCACGCCGTGCCGGTCGTGTGGACGACCCGCTTCGGCGCCGGCCGCGTCTTCGTCACCACCGTCGGCCACGAGCTCAAGGACCTCGAGGTCCCCGAGCACGACGAGATCATCATGCGGGGGCTGTCATGGGCGAGCCGCTGAGCGTCGGCCTGGTCGGTGCGGGGAAGATCAGCCAGCAGTACGTCACGACGCTCGCCCGGCTGCCCCAGGTCGCCCTGACCCGGGTCGCCGACCTGGACCCGGCTCGCGCCCTCGCGCTCGCCGCAGGGCTGAGCGACGTGCGCGCCGTGCCGGTCGGCGAGCTGATGGACTCGGTCGATCTGGTGCTCAACCTGACCGTGCCGCAGGCCCACGCCGCCGTGGCGGTGGCCGCGCTGGAGGCCGGCCGGCACGTCTACAACGAGAAGCCCCTCGCGGCCAGCAGTGCCGAGGCCCGCGCGATCCTGGCCGCGGCGGCGTCGGCCGGCCGCCTGGTCGGCTGCGCGCCCGACACCGTGCTCGGCACCGGCGTGCAGACGGCCCGCGCCGCACTGGAGGCGGGCGACATCGGCGTGCCGGTCGCCGCGACCGCGTTCATGGTCACGCCGGGTCACGAGCGCTGGCACCCGGACCCGGAGTTCTACTACCAGCCCGGCGGCGGCCCGATGTTCGACATGGGCCCGTACTACCTGACGGCCCTGGTCACCCTGCTCGGCCCGGTCGTGCGCGTGGCCGGCCTGGCCTCGACCCCGCGGGCGACCCGCACGATCGGCGACGGCCCGCGCGCCGGCACCGTCTTCCCGGTCTCGGTCCCGACCCACCAGACCGGCATCCTGGAGCACGCCTCCGGGGCGCTGACCACGCTGATGATGAGCTTCGACGTGTGGGCGGGGCGGCTGCCGCGCATCGAGGTGTACGGCGCGGACGGCACCCTGAGCGTCCCCGACCCCAACCACTTCGACGGGCCGGTCCACCGGTTCAGCGGCGCCACGCAGGAGTGGTCGGCGCTGCCGGAGCTCGCCGGCTACCGCGGCGCGGGCCGCGGCACCGGCCTGGCGGACCTCGCCGACGCCCTGCGCGCGGGCACGGCCCCGCGGGCGAGCGCGGAGCTCGCGTACCACGTCCTGGACGTCATGGAGTGCCTGCACACGGCGGCCGAGACGGGCGCCGCGGCGACGGTCGCCAGCACCTGCACGATCCCGCCGCCCGTCCCGCTGGGCTAGGGTATCGATGTGGGTCTTTCAGTTACGCCGCTGCTGGTCGGCGCGATGCCGGACGAGCCGATCCCGGGCACCTGCACCGACCTGACGTTCCTCATGTACGTCATCACCGGCGGGCCGCACCCGATCGTCGTGGACACCGCGACCTACGACGCCGTCACGGTGGCCGGGCGCAAGCACGGCGTCCTGGTCCGCCCGCCGGCGCAGGAGCCGGCCGCGGCGCTGGCCGCGGCCGGTGTCGACCCCGCCGACGTGCGCCAGGTGGTGCTGACCCACCTGCACTGGGACCACTGCGGCAACAACGACCTGTTCCCCAACGCGGAGTTCGTCGTCCAGCGCGAGGAGCTGCGCTACGCGATCGCCCCCGGGGCCGGCGACGACCGCCTCTTCTACGACATGCTCGGCCTCGGCGCCCCGGTGTGGCTGGCCCAGATCGAGCGGATCGCCGCGGTCGACGGCGAGGCCCGGGTCGCCGAGGGCGTGCGGGTGGTGCCGCTGCCGGGCCACACCCCCGGCTCCCAGGGCATCGTCGTCGACACCGGCCGCGGCCGCGCCCTGATCGCCGGCGACACCGTCCCGACGTACCACCACTGGCGCGAGCGCATCCCGAACGCCGTCCACTACGACCTGGCGGTGTACGAGCAGACGTTGCGTCGCATGGAGGCGCTGGACTGCCACGTCATCCCCAGCCACGACCCCCGGGTCATCGCCGAGGGCCCCTTCGGTTAGGCGCCCGCGAAGGCGGCCGCGATCGCCTCCGGCCCGGCGCCGCCGGACAGCAGCGCGCACAGCAGCAGGCGGGCCTTCAGCGGGTCGAGGAAGCCGGCCGGGACCAGGCCCCGGGCGATCAGGTCGAGTTCCGAGCCCGGGTAGCCGTACGTCTGCGTCAGCACCGGGCCCGAACCCGCGCGGCTGGCCAGGACCACCGGGACCTCCTCGGCCAGCTTCTGGACCTTCTCGACGATCGTGCGCGGGACGTGGCCGCCGCCGAAGCCGGCGATGACGGCGCCGTCCACGCGGGCGCCCAGGTCGTCGAGGAGCACGCCGTCGTCGCCGAGGGCCATCGTCAGCACGGGGACCCGCGGCGGGCGGGGCGTCGCCGGCGGGGCGAGCGCGGGGCGGCGCGGGACTCGGTTGAGCAGCCGCGGGCGGTCCTCCACGACGTAGCCGAGCGGGCCGCCGTCGGGGGAGCGGAACGTCGAGCCGGCCGTCGTGTGGGTCTTGCGCACGCGGCGGGCGGCGTGGATCTCGTCGGCCAGGACCACCAGGCACCCCAGGTCGCGGGCGGCCTCGCTCGCCGCCGTCAGCACCGCGGCCAGCAGGTTCGCCGGGCCGTCGGCGCCGGCCTGCTCCGGGTGGCGCATGGCGCCGGTGACGACGACCGGCTGCGCTCCCGTGTGGTACAGGTCCAGCAGGTACGCCGTCTCCTCGATCGTGTCGGTGCCCTGCACCACCACGACCCCGGCGACGCCCTCCGCGCGGGCGCGGATCAGCTCGGCGACCGCGGTGATGTCCTCGATGCCGAGCGAGCCGCTGGCGACGCGGCGGAAGTCGACCGTCTCGATCGTCACCGGGAGGCCGGGCAGGCCGGGCACGGAGGACAGCAGCTGCTCGGCCGAGAGCGCGGGCGCCACGCCGCCGCCCGCGCCCGGCGTCATGGTGATCGTCCCGCCGAGGCCGATGACCAGGACCGTGGGGTTCATCTAGTGCACCCGGCGGCCGTCGGGCAGGGCCCGGTAGCGGATCGTCCACAGGCTGCGGCGCAGGTAGGTGCGCTGCAGCCAGCGGTCCCGGCCGTCGTGCTGCGCGGCGAACTGGGAGCGGGCGTGCAGGCCCTTGCGGTTGTTGATGAGCAGCGCGGTGCCGGGCTCCAGCAGCGCCTGGTGCGCGACCTCGCGGCAGACCCGCTGCAGCTCGGCCAGGGCGTGCCCGGCCTCGCCGGTGAGCGGGTGCACGCCGTTGGCCGACACCGCGATCTCCGGGCAGGCGTCCGGTCCGGAGATGATCGGGGCGGGCTCGGCGAGGGTCTCGGCGCCGCCGGCCACGTCGCGCACGTAGCTGCCGGGGGCGTTGAGGCGGAACAGCGGCGCGCGCAGGGTCGAAAGGACGGCCGGGTCGATCGCGCGGGCGACGTCGCGGGCGTCGGCGTAGTACGTGACCGCCTGCTTGCCGGCGTCCTGGCGCAGGCAGTGCAGCACCAGGAAGTCGGGGTTCGACACGTCGTAGCGGCCGATCTCGTCGTGGACGATGTCGTTGTGGAAGTTGAGGAAGACCGTTGAGCTCTGGTTGGTCTGGGTCATCGCGCCGGCGGAGACCGGCACGACGTCGTGGATCAGCCCGCCGCTCTTCTCGGTGGTGAAGCCGACCGGCTCGCCGAGCAGCTGGGACAGGCCCAGCAGCACGCCCTCGGCCACGAACGTCCGCTTGTCCGGGCTCGGGCGCCCGTCGACCGGCGTGGGCGGCAGGACCGGGTCGACCGGCAGGTTGCGCACCATGGCCACGCCCGGGGTGTCGACGTGCCGGCCGAAGTCGAGCACGGCCTGCAGCTGCCCGATCGGCAGGCCCGCGAAGACCACGCGCAGCCGCGCCAGGGACCGGTCGATGTCCTCGACCGGGTTCGGCAGGTCCAGCAGCGCGGCGCCGATCGCGTCGCGGGTCTCGTCGTCGAGCACGATCTCGGCGTAGGTGGGCGGCGCCACGCCATCCATGGCGGCCCGCTCATTGACGTCGACGCTCATGTTCCGTCCCATCCATCGAGGGGTCTCTTTCGTCGTTGGCCAGTAAACGAGCCGCCCGCCTTACGGGTCAACGAAACCAAAATCGGCCGTTGATTGTTCTGCGCTGACCAAAGGTTCCGGTCAACCCGGCGCCACGTTGTAGTTGCCACGTCGCTCCGGGAAGGGATGGGACATGAGATGACTGCAGCAGAGGGCGTTGTCCTCGTCATCGGGTGCGGGATGCAGCCGTACCGGGAGTATCTCCTTGCATCGGCGGCCGGGCGCCATCCACTGTGGATGTTCAACGCGGCCGAGCTGAGCTGGCAGCGCGGGTACGTCCGCGGCGGCACCGTCGTGGACGTGCTGGACCGCGACGCGGTGATCGCGGCGGCGCGGGAGCTGGCCGAACAGCGGCCGGTGCTCGGCGTGCTGACGTGGGACGAGGCGCTGATCACCGTCGCCGCGCACACGGCGCACGCGCTCGGCCTGCCGGGCCCGGGCATCGACGCGATCGAGGGCTGCCGCGACAAGTACCACAGCCGCGAGGTGCTCACCGCCGCCGGCGTGGCCCAGCCGAAGTTCGAGTTCGTCCGCGACGAGGCGCACGCCGTCGCCGCCGCGGAGCGCATCGGCTACCCGGTCGTGGTCAAGCCGCGCGGCCTGGGCGCCAGCATCGGCGTCGTGCGGGCGGCGGACGCCGCGGCCGTGCGCGACGCGTTCAATGCGGCCGAGGCCGTCAGCCTCATCGGCGCCGTGGCGTACCAGGGCGGCGCGCTCGTCGAGGAGTACCTCGACGGGCCCGAGATCAGCGTCGACGGCGCCGTCGTCGACGGGCGGTACCGGGCGCTGTTCGTGGCCCACAAGACCGTCGGCATGGACCCGTACTTCGAGGAGCTCGGCCACGCCGTCGACGGCGGCGACGACCTGCTCGGCGACCGGGAACTGCTCGACACCCTCGCCGCCGCCCACACCGCGATCGACTTCCGCTACGGCATGACCCATGCCGAGCTGAAGCTGACCGCCCGCGGCCCGGTCATCGTCGAGATCAACGGCCGGCTCGGCGGCGACCTCATCCCGCTGCTGGGCCGCTACGCCACCGGCATCGAGCCCGGGGCGGTCGCGGTCGACGTCGCGCTCGGCGTCGAGCCGTGGATCCGGCCCGCGGGCGCACGCCGCTGCGTCGGCGTGCGCTTCGCCTACCCGCCCGAGGACTGCGTCGTCGACTCGGTGACGCTGCCCGCGGTGGACCCGGCGCGCGGTGTGCTGGCCGCGGTGGCCCTCGTCAAGCCCGGCGACCGGATGCAGCTGCCGCCGGCCGAGTTCATCTCCCGCTACGCCTACGTCATCGGCGAAGGGAGCGACCCGCGGCAGTGCGCGGCCGCGCTCGACGCCGCGCAGGCGCAGATCCGGCTCACCGCCCGCGCCCTCACCCTGACGGCGGCGAGCGGTGGCTGACCCCGCAAAGGAGAACCCTATGTCAGACCACGACGTCGAGCTCCTGGCCATCGGCGCCGGGCCCTCGAACCTCGCGCTCGCCGTCGCCCTGGAGGAGATGGCTCCGGGCCTGGCGCGCGACTCGCTCGTCATCGAGCGCGACGAGGAGGTGTCCTGGCAGCGCGGCATGCTGCTGCCGGAGGCGCTGAGCCAGGTCTCGTTCCTCAAGGACCTGGTGACCCTGCGCAACCCGCGCAGCCGCTTCTCGTTCCTCAACTACCTGCACGCCACCGGCCGGCTCAACGACTTCGTCAACATGGGCAGCTTCGTGCCGTACCGCCTGGAGCTCGCCGCGTACCTCAAGTGGACGGCGGAGCAGCTGAAGCTCGTCGGCGTGCAGCGGGGCCGGGAGTGCGTGTCCGTCGATCCACTGTGGACCAACGGCGTGCTGACCGGCTGGGCGGCCCGCACGACGGACGGCGCCACGATCCGCAGCCGCTACCTCGTCGTCGGGGCCGGCCGCGACGCCCGCATCCCCGAGCCGCTGCGCGGCGTCGCGCAGGAGCGCGTCATCCACAGCACGCAGTACCTGCCGCGGGTCGCGAAGCTGCGCAAGGACCTGCCCTACCGGGTCACCGTCATCGGGGCCGGGCAGAGCGCCGCCGAGCTGTTCACGTCGGTGCAGGCCGAGCTGCCCGAGTGCCGGCCGACCCTGGTCATGCGCTCCATCGGGCTCAACACCTACGAGACGAGCAAGTTCACCAACGAGCTGTTCTTCCCCTCGTTCGTCGACGAGTTCCACGCCGCCGTGCCCGAGGCCCGCGCGCGGATTCTCGCCCAGATGCACCACACCAACTACGCCGGCCTCGCGCCCGGCACCATGGACTCGCTCTACCGGCAGGTCTACCTGGACCGGCTCTCGGGCCGCTCCCGGCTGCGCATGATCACCATGCACGACCTGACCGCGGCCCGCGACGAGGGCGACGAGCTCGTCCTGGAGCTCACCGACTGGCGCTCGGGCACGGTGCAGGAGCTGCGCACCGACCTGGTGCTGCTCGGCACCGGCTTCTCGCCGGAGATGCCGCGGATGGTGCGTCACATCGCCGACGCCGTCGGCGTCGACGACGTCGCCGTGACCCGCGACTACCGGCTGGTCATCGACCGGCCCGCCACCGCCGCGGTCTACCTGCAGGGCGTCAACGAGGCCACGCACGGCATCGCCGACTCGCTGCTGAGTGTCCTCGCCCCGCGGGCCAACGACATCCTGCAGGACATCCTCACCCACCGCGCCGCGCACCTGACCCAGGTGCAGGCGCCCCTGGCCGCCGCGTAACAACGAGAAGGGACCGTCCATCATGGAGATTCGGCAGCTGCAGCGCGACACGATGAAGCGCGAGAACGGCGCGGACGCCCAGCGGCTGGTGCCGTGGCCGGCGCTGAACGCCCCGTTCGAGGGGTCCTGGTGCGTGGTGGAGGCGGGCGGCGCCACCGGCATGCACGCCCACCACGAGTACGAGATCTTCATCGCCGTCACCGGCGAGGCCGTGCTCGACTCGCAGGGCGAGCGCCGCGAGTTCAAGGCCGGCGACATCGTGCACTTCCCGCCGCACACCCCGCACCGGGTGCTCAACGAGAGCTCGGCCGCCTTCGAGATGTACTGCGTGTGGTGGGACGCCGAGATGTCCGAGCGCTTCGTCGGCCGCCACGAGCAGCAGGCCTGAGCGCCATGCGCCGGGAGCTCATCATCGGCGGGCCGCCGACCACCAACGGCGACCTGCACGTCGGCCACGTCGCCGGCCCCTACGTCGCCGCGGACGTGCACGCCCGCTACCGCCGGGCCATCGGCGGCGAGGTCGTCTACGCCTCGGGCGGCGACGACAGCCAGACGTACTGCGTCACCACCGCCAAGCGCCTCGGCACCACGCCCGAGGAGCTCACCACCCGCTGCTGGGGCCTCATCAAGGGCACGTTCGAGGCGATGGGCATCGCGGTCGACGGCTTCGCGCCGACCGACGACGGCTACCGCGAGAACGTCTACAACTACGTCGGCCGCCTGCACGAGAACGGCAAGCTGCGGCTGCGCACCGTCCGGCTGCCCTACAGCGAGGCCACCGGCAAGTACCTCGTCGAGGGGCTCGTCGGCGGCGACTGCCCGACCTGCCTGGCCGACAGCCGCGGCGGGATCTGCGAGACCTGCGGGCACTGGATCGACTTCGACGGCCTCATCAACCCCTGGTCGATCCTCGACCCGGCCGACCCGGTCACCTACCGCGAGGCCGAGATCCTGGTGTTCCCGCTGGAGGAGTACCGCGAGCGGCTCATCGCCTTCCACGCCGAGAAGGCCTCGACGTGGCGGCCGCACCTGGTCACCCTGATGCGCGAGCTGCTGTCCAAGCCGCTGCCCGACTACCCGATCACCTACCCGGTCGACTGGGGCATGCCGGCGAAGTTCCCGGAGACGCCGGGCCAGACCATCAACGCCTGGACCGAGGGCATGCCGGCCTCGATGTACTGCAGCGCCTTCGCCCAGCGTCAGATGGGCATCGAGACGCCCACCGGCGACGACGCGTGGCGGGCCGAGCACGACGCCGAGCTGGTCTTCTTCGTCGGCTTCGACAACCTGTTCATCTGGGCCCTGGTGCACGTCGCCGAGCTGATGGCCCACGACGGGCGCTACGTGCTGCCCAGCCAGATCCTCACCAACGAGTTCTACGAGCTGGACAACGAGAAGTTCTCCACCAGCAAGGGCCACGTGGTGTGGGCGCGGGACCTCGTCGCCGAGGTGCCCCGCGACATCGCCCGCTTCTACCTCAACCTCTCCGCGCCCGAGCACGCCCGCACCAACTTCAGCCGCGCGGTGCTGGACAAGATCGCCATGGAGCGGCTGGTCAACCCGTGGAACGAGCTGGCCGGCTCGCTGGGCAAGCTCACCGCCGAGATCGGCGGCGAGACCGAGGCGCTGCCCGTCTCCGACGGCGCCCGCGCCCGGGCGGCGATCATGTGCGAGCGCTTCGGCCAGTGCTTCGAGCTCGACAGCTTCAGCCTGACCCGCGCGGCCGACCTCATCGTGCAGCACGTCGAGCGCCTGCGGGTGGCGGCGGCCGCCGACACCGCCAAGGAGCGCGTCGGCGACCTGTTCCTGGAGCTGCGCGCGCTGGTCGGGTGCTTCTCGCCGATCCTCGTCGACCTCGCCGAGCGCGCGGCGCGGGCCGGCGGCTTCGAGCCGCGGATGACGCCGGACGCGTTCGCGCTGCACCACACCACGGCCTTCGCCGTGCCGACCCTCGACACCTGGAGCACCACGTGACGACCACCCTCGACCCCGCCAAGGCGCCGGATGCGAGCGCCGAGCGGAAATCCCGGCGGGCCGAGCGGCTGCTGATCCCCGCCGGCTTCCTCACCACCGCCGGCAACGCCTTCCAGATCACCGCCGCCGCGATCCTCGTGTTCCGGGCGGAGAACACCACGCTGTCCGTCGGCTGGCTGTTCATCGCCGTCTCCATCCCGCAGGTGGCCCTGGCCTTCCTGTTCGGCAAGCTCGTCGACCGGGTCGACCGTCGGCGGCTCTCCGTCGTCGCGGACCTCGTCAGCGCCGTCACCGCGTTCGCGCTGCCGGTCTGGCTGTGGATCGGCGGCCCGACGAGCCTCGGCTCGTACCTGGCCAACCTGCTGCTGGCCGTCTCGGCCGCCCTGTTCATGCCGGCCAGCAACGCCTTCGTGAAGGAGCGCGTCCTCGACGCCCGGCTGGGCAAATTCAACAGCCACTTCGAGGTCGCGACCAACACCGGCATGCTGATGGCCTCCTCGACGGCCGGGTTCCTGGTCGTGTGGTTCGGGCCGACGCCGCTGTTCGTGTTCAACTCGCTCACCTTCGTCGCCTCGGGGCTGCTCACGTGGCTGTGCGGGCCGAAGCCGCCCGCCGTACCGAACCCGGCGGTTGAGCAGGAGGCCGGGGACGGCGCGCCGGCGCGGCCCGTCGTCAACGGGCGGCCGCCGATCAAGCGGCTGGCGCTGCTGTTCACCAGCGGCAACGCCAACCTCATGGTGAGCAACACGATCCTGACCGCGCTGATCCTGGACACGTTCCACCAGGGCGCCTGGATGATCGGCGTCGTCGACGCGCTGGCCGGCGCCGGGTTCATCGCCGGGGCGGCCTGCTACGGCTGGGTCTCCGAGCGGATCAGCGGCCTGCGCCTGGCCGTGCTGGGCACGCTCGGCTGCATGACGATGGTGGCCCTTGAGCCGACGCACTACGGGGTGCTCATGGCCGTCATTCCGGTCGCCGCGTTCTGCTTCGCCAACGGCCGCATCGCCGCCCGCACGCTGCTGATGCGGGCCAGCCCCGAGGACCGCGTCGGGCGCATCTTCGGCGGCGCGCAGGCGTTCGGGCTGGCGCTGGGCATCGCGGCCACCGTCGCGCTGTCGTCGGTCGCCGACCGCTACGGGGTGCCGTGGGCGTTCTGGGGGCTCGTCGCGCTCGTCGTCGCCATCGTGCTCGGCACGTACGTGAGCCTCGCCCGGCCGCTGGCGCGCCTGCAGCGCGCGCCCGAGGTCCTCGAAGCCACCGCCGCATAAGGGAGCAACGCCATGCAGAAACTCGTGAAGAAGACCGGCGGGGTGGCCACCTGGGCCTGCCTGCCGGGCTTCCCGCCGGCCGTCATCTTCCCGTTCACCCCGCCCGAGCGCTACGGCATGCGCAGCCTGTACGAGTTCCAGATGCTCATGTACCGGCCGCTGTACTGGCTGGGCCGCGACGGCGGGACGGGCATCGACTGGGACCTCAGCCTCGGCGAGGAGCCGGTGTGGGACGCCGACGGGCGCACCTGCACCGTGCGCATCAAGCCGTGGAAGTGGTCCAACGGCGAGACGGTGTGCGCCGACAACGTGATGTTCTGGATGCACATGCTGCAGCGCAAGGGCCCGCGCTTCGGCGCCTACGTCAAGGGGTTCTTCCCCGACAACCTGGTGTCCTTCGCCAAGGTCGCCGAGGACACCGTGAGCTTCACGTTCGACCGGGCGTACTCGCGCAACTGGGTGCTGCTCAACCAGCTCACGATGATCAACCCGATGCCGAAGGCGTGGGACCGCACCGCCGACGGGCCGGCCGACGCCACGCACGACCCGGAGCAGGCGGAGGCCGTCTTCGAGTACCTCATGGCGCAGAACGGCGACCCGACCGCGGAGGACAACTCCCACCGCATGCGGTGGCCCGACAGCCCGATCTGGAGCGTCGTGAACGGGCCCTGGCGGCTGCGCGAGTTCGCCGCCGACGGCTCGGTCACGTTCGTGCCGAACGAGCACTACAGCGGCCCCAACCCGGCGCAGCTCGACGAGTTCCGGCAGGTGCCGATCACCACCGACGAGCAGGAGTACGAGCTGCTGCGCCAGGGCCCGCACGGGCCGGGCGCGATCCAGGTGGGCTTCCTGCCGATGGGCCTCGGGGCGGCCGGCGGGCCCAACCCGCTCGCGCCGCACTACGAGCTGCATCCGCAGCGGCTGTACACCATCCACTTCATGGCCCTGAACTTCCTCAACCGGGGCATCGGCGGGCACCTGATCCGCCAGCCGTACATCCGGCAGGCCCTGCAGAGCTGCATGGACCAGGAGTACGGCGCCCGGGAGATCTACCAGGGCTACGGCTGGGTGCAGACCGGCCCGGTGCCGGTGCTGCCGCACAGCGACCTGCTCTCGCCGGAACTCGGCCCCGAGGGCCGGTGGCCGTTCGACCCCGAACGGGCGCGGCAGCTGCTGTCCGACAACGGCTGGGACGTCAGCGTCTCGCCCGCGGTGTGCGTGCGGCCCGGCACCGGGCCCGGCGAGGCGGGCGAGGGCATCCCGGCCGGGACGCAGCTGAGCCTTTCGCTGCGGTACATCGAGGGCCGCCCCGCGCTGACCAGGCTCATGACGCAGTTCGTCGCCGACGCCGCGAAGGCCGGCATCGAGCTGCGCCCGCAGGAGGTCTTCGCCTCCGTCCTCGTCGCCGAGGACGGGCCCGGCGGGCCGACCGAGCAGTACCCGCGCACGTGGGAGCTGTCCTGCTGGAACGGCGGCTGGGTCTACAACTACCCGACCGGCGAGAACCTGTTCCAGAGCGAGGCCAGCTGCAACTTCAGCAACTACCAGGACGCGCGGGCCGACGAGCTCATCGCGCGCACGGTGCTCACCGACGACCTCTCGGCGCTGTACGAGTACCAGGAGTACATCGCCGAGCAGGCCCCGGTGCTGCTCACGCCGAACTTCCCCCGGCGGCTGTTCGAGGTCGCGGCCAACCTGCGCGGCTTCACGCCGGTCAACCCGTACGGGCTGATCAACCCGGAGAACTGGTACTACGTGGAGGAGGAGGCGTCGTGAAACCGCTGGTCCTCGTCGGGTTCGTGGGCGCGGCCCTG
The DNA here is from genome assembly GCF_050936175.1 of Dactylosporangium sp. CA-139066. Classification (NCBI taxonomy): domain Bacteria; kingdom Bacillati; phylum Actinomycetota; class Actinomycetes; order Micromonosporales; family Micromonosporaceae; genus Dactylosporangium; species Dactylosporangium sp. CA-139066. Next base: position 1,480,421 of record NZ_JBNJNH010000001.1, read on the forward strand.
CCGTCGCTGGCGCAGCTGCAGCCGCCCGGCTCGGTGATCTTCATCGAGGAGCCCGACGTCGTGCGCAAGCGGCAGGTGCGCGACAAGATCGCCGGCTCGGAGCTGGTGCGCGAGCTCATCGAGTGGGAGTTCCACCTCGCCGGCAAGGCCGACGAGTTCTACAACGCCCACCGCGACCTCGACCCGGCGGCGATCGTGCCGCTGGTCGAGTACGCGACGCCGTTCGCCGCCCGGCTCGCCGAACGCTACGGCCGGCCCGGCTCCAGCCTCGGCGCGGCGCAGATCCTGCGGGACAAGGCGCTGCTGCGCCAGGTCGCGCGGGGCGCCGGGATCGCCAACCCGGAGTCGGAGACGGTGCACGGCCCGGCCGACGTGCGGGCGTTCATGGCTCGGCTGGCCGAATCTCGCGGGCGGAGCCCGGTCGTGCTGAAGCCCGCCAACCGGCAGGCCGCGGTCGGCACGCAGGTGCTGCACCACCCGGACGAGGTGGAGCGGGCCTGGGCCGAGTGCGTGGTCCAGGACGAGGGCATCTTCGTCCCGGACCGGCCGATGGAGCTGCGGATGCTCGTCGAGCGGTGCGTCGAGGGGCCGGAGTTCAGCGTCGAGATGCTGGTGCAGGACGGCGGCGCGCTGTTCGTCAACGTCACCGGCAAGCAGCTGTACCCCGGGCCCCGGCCGGTCGAGCTGGCCCACATCGTGCCGGCCGACATCCCCTCCGCCCTGGCCGCCCGGCTGGTCTCCGAGACCGGCCGGGTGGTGCGGGCGGCCGGGTTCCGCGACGGCATCGTGCACTGCGAGTGGATCGTCGAGGACGGCGTGCCGTACCTCGTCGAGTGCGCGGGCCGCTTCGCCGGCGACGGCATCATCGAGCTGATCCAGCGGGCCTACCCGGTGGAGCTCAACCGCGCGTACTTCGCGGTGATGCGGGGCGAGAACCCGCGGCCGATGCCGTCGAAGGCCGCCGGCGGCGCCGCCGTGCGCTTCCTGACGGTCGAGCCGGGCGTCGTGCTCAGCGTCGAGGGCGCCGAGGCGGCGGCCGCGGCGCCGGGCGTCTTCGCCTGCGACGTGTCGGTGTCGGCCGGGGACACGTTCGCGGGGCTGCGCAGCTCGTGGGACCGCGCCGGCGACGTCATGGTGACCGCGGACTCCCCGGCCGAGGCGCTGCGCCGGGCCGAGGCGGCCGCGGCCCTGATCCGCATCGAGACGGTCGCCTCCGACCGGATGGCGGTCGCGGCGAAGTGAACGAGTCTGCCGTCGAGCCCCGCCGTCGCCTCGAGGTGGTCGTGACGACCGTGTCGTCGGACGCGCACACCTGGAACCTGGTGTACCTGCAGCTGCTGCTCGAGGAGCTCGGGTGCCGGGTGACGAACCTGGGCGCGTGCACGCCGGACGAGACGATCCTGCGCGAGTGCCGGCTGCGCCGCCCCGACCTGCTCGTCGTGAGCAGCGTCAACGGGCACGGCGGGCAGGAGGGCCTGCGGCTCATCGAGGCGCTGCGCGGCCGGCCCGAGCTGGTCGCCACGCCGGTGGTAATCGGCGGCAAGCTCGACGTGGCGGGCGGCGGCGCCGGCAGTACCGCCGCCGCCCTGCTGGCCGCGGGCTTCGACGCGGTCTTCGACGACGCGGCGGGGCTGACGTCGTTCCGTTCGTTCGTGCGGGCCCTCCCGGCCCGCGCGGACGCGGCGATCGGGGCGCCGTGACGGCCGTGGTGGCGCGGCCGGCCTCCTTCGGGGAGGTCGTCGCCGCCCACCGCGCCGCCGGGGAGCTCGTCGTGCAGCCGCGGATGGGCTTCGCCGACCCGGTCCTCATGCGCCAGGGGCTGCTCGCCACCCGGGACGCGGCGGCCACCACCGTCGGCACCATCACCCTGGACAGCTACACCCGCCTCGGCGACCACGAGGCGGTCCGGCGGGCCCTGGCCGCCGGGGACGAGCTCAACGGCTACCCGCTCGTGGACCGGGGCGCGGCGGTGACCGCGGCGATGCTCGACGGCGTCGCGTCGGCCCGCTTCCCGGTCCAGGTCCGGCACGGCTCGGCCGACCCGCGCCGGATCGTGCGGACCCTGCTGGAGTGTGGGCTGCACGCCACCGAGGGCGGTCCGGTGTCGTACTGCCTGCCGTACAGCCGGATGCCGCTGGCCGTCGCCGTCGACCACTGGCGGCACTGCTGCGAGCTGCTCGCCGCGGCCCGCACCGGCGCCGTCGAGCCGCACCTGGAGACCTTCGGCGGCTGCATGATGGGCCAGCTGTGCCCGCCGGCGATGCTGGTCGCGCTGAGCGTGCTCGAAGGCGTGTTCTTCTGGCAGCACGGCATCAGGTGCATATCGCTCAGCTACGCCCAGCAGACCCACGCCGGGCAGGACGAGGAGGCGATCAACGCCCTGGGCGAGCTCGCCCGCCGCCATCTGCCCGCCGCGCGGACGCACATCGTGGTGTACACCTACATGGGCGTCTATCCCCGCACCCCCGCCGGTGCGCGGCGGCTGCTGGCCGAGTCGGCCCGGATCGCGGCCCGCAGCGGCGCGGCCCGGCTCATCGTGAAGACGACGGCGGAGGCCCACCGCATCCCGACCGTCGGCGAGAACGTCGCCGCCCTGGAGCACGCGGCCGCGGCCGCCCGCGGGGTCGCCCGGCGCGCGCCGGTCGCCGACACCGGCATCTACCGGCAGGCGAAGGCGCTCGTCGACAACGTGCTCACGCTGGACGCCGACGTCGGCCGGGCGCTGGTGGCCGCGTTCGCCCGCGGCTACCTCGACGTGCCCTTCTGCCTGCACCCGGACAACGCCGGCCGCGCCCGCGGCTGCCTGGACCCGGCCGGGCGGCTGGAGTGGGAGCGCATCGGCGCGCTGCCGCTCGGCGGTCTGGTCGACCCGCCGCCCGCGGTCCGCATGACCGCGGCCGGCCTGCTCGATGCTCTGCGCTTCGTCGAACGGACCTTTGACAACGAACCGAGGAGTCTGACATGACCGTCGCCCCCGTGCTGAAGGCGCCGCTGCCGCCGGCCACCCGCGAGCATCTGCTGTCGCCGGTGACCCACGCGGCGCTGCGGCTGCAGAACGCGATCTCCATCGCCAGCCGCGAGTTCCTGGCCGCCAACGGCTTCGTCGAGCTGCTGCCGCCGATGCTCGGCCCGGTGACCGACCCCGGCGTGCGCGGCGCCAAGCAGCTCGACGTCGACTTCTACGGCCACCGCTACAAGCTCATGACGAGCGTGATCCTGTACAAGCAGGCGTCGCTGCTCGCCTTCGACCGCATCTTCTACCTGGCCCCGAACGTGCGGCTGGAGCCGCTGGAGACCGCGACGACGGGCCGGCACCTGGTCGAGTTCCACCAGCTCGACGTCGAGATGCGCGACGCCACCCGCGACGACGTGCTGGCCCTGCTGCAGGGCCTGATGCGGCACATCGTCGCCCACGTCCTGCGCGAGTGCACCGCGGAGCTGGCCTTCCTCGGCCGCGACCCGGCCGCCTTCGCGGCGCTGCTGCGCGACGACTTCGAGCGGATGACCCACGCCGAGGCGGTCCGGCGGCTGCAGGGGCTGCTGCACGGCCAGAGCCCGGACGCCGAGATCGACTGGTACGGCGAGAAGCTCATCTCCGAGCAGACCGACCGCCCCTTCTTCATCACCGACTACCCCAAGGGCTCGCGCGGCTTCACCGACGGCGAGTCGCGCACCGAGCCGGGCACGCTGCGCAACTTCGACCTCATCGCGGCCGACGGCTACGGCGAGCTGGCCAGCGGGGGCGAGCGCACGCACGAGTACCGGCGGCTCATCGAGCGGATGCGCGAGTCCGGCGAGAACCCGTCGAAGTACGCCTGGTACCTCGAACTGGCCCGCGACGGCGGCCTGCCGGCCAGCGCCGGCTTCGGGCTGGGCATCGAGCGCGTGACCCGCTACCTGGGCGGTCTGGAGACGGTGTGGCAGGCGACGGCGTACCCGAAGCTGCCCGGGGTCCTCGCGCCATGAGCGGACTGTCGGCTGACGGCCTGCCGGAGGACCTGATCCGCCGGCGGGCCCTCGACGGTACCGCCGCGGTGTTTCCGGCCCTTGACGGCTACGGCAGGCGCCTCTACGGGGCATCCCCCGCGGCGGGGGGCGGCGACGAGCTGGACCGGGCGCGGGTCGTCCCGCCCGTGTTCGTGCCGCTGCGCCTCGAGAAGCTCTACGAGCTCGGCCGCGAGCCCCTGTACGGCGACGTCGACCTGACCACGGCCATCGGCGGATTCGCCTCGCCGCTGCCGTTGTTCGTCTGCGCGTTCGGCTCGACCCAGGTGGCCGGGGCCGGCGACCTCGGGCGGGCGGTCAGCGAACAGGCCGGCCGGCTGGGCATTCCGATGGTGATCGGCGAGAACGTCGTGCCCATGCACGGCTACGGCCGGAGGGTTGACGACGGCCCGGTGGTGCTGGGGAAAAGCACTGTGCCCATGCACGGGTACCGCGAAACCGGCCTCCTCAGCCGGATCCGCGCCTACGCCGCCGCCGTGCCCGACGGCCTCGGCGGCGTGGTGGTGCAGCAGAGCACCGAGGACGCCGACGCCGAGGTGTGGAACCTCGTCTACAGCGACCCGGTGGCGACCGAGCTGCTCAACACCGGCCGGCTCGCGTTCGAGCTGAAGATCGGCCAGGGCGCCAAGCCGGGGCTGGGCGGCATGACGGTGATGCCGCGCGCGGCCGGCGCCTCGGTCGCCGGGCAGTTCCTCGTCGACGACGCGTTCGGCGCGGACGCCCCGACGGTGCTGCGCAGCAGCAGCCCGGGCACGTTCACCGAGGAGATCCTGCGCCAGCAGGTCCACCTCATGCGCAACAACTACCCGCGCGCCCGCACCTGGGTGAAGCTGCACCCGGGCCGGGACGTGGGCCAGGCCGCCGAGGTCGCCTGGGCGGCCGGCGCCGACGCCGTGACGGTCGACGGCGCCGAGGGCGGCACCGGATGGGCGCCGCCGGTGTTCCTCGGCCAGGTCGGGCTGCCGCTGGCCGAGTGCCTGCGCCGCATCGACAAGCACGAGGCTTCGCTGCTGGCCTCCGGGCGGGTCTGGGAAGGGGGCCGGGCGCTGAAGTGCCTGGCGATGGGCGCGACGGCGGTCGGGCTCGGCCGGGCGGCGCTGCTCGCCGCGGACGAGGACGCCGCCGGCGGCCTGGTGCGGCTGGTGCGCTGCCTCGAGCTGGAGCTGCGGCTGCTCATGAGCGCGCTGGGCAAGTACGCGGTGCCCGACCTGGGCGCCGAGGACCTGTGGTTCCCGAGCGAGGGGAGTGACCGTGATCGACTATGACGGCCGGCGGTTCCGGGGGCACGCCCCGGACGCGCCCGTGGCCACGTACCGGCAGGACGGCGAGGTGGTGTGGTCGGAGTGGAGCGGCGGCGACGTGCGGCGCGGCTCCCTCGCCGGGCTGTGCGCCCCCGACGGCACCATTTCCTTCGCGTACTGCATGGTGCTCGCCGACGGCCGCGTGGTCTCGGGCCACAGCGTGAACACCCCCGAGTTCCTGCCCGACGGCCGGATCCGGCTCAACGAGCGGTGGGAGCGCTTCGGGGCCAACGCCGACAGCGGCACCTCGACGATCGAGGAGGTGGCGGCCTAGGGGACGCGCTCGCCCACGTACTCGGCGTAGACCCGCTTCGGCACCGACATCCGCCACGACTCCACGATGAGCTCCTCGAGCTCATCGTGGTCGAGGGCGTGCAGCCAGACGCGGACCCAGTTGTAGCGCATGTCGGACGGGATCGGCAGGTGGAACTTGTCCGGCTCGCTCGCGATGAGCGCCTCGCGGCCCTCCTTGGGATATCCGAATCCCATCTCGGTCTCATCCGGCGACAATGACAGGAACACCAGCCGCCCGACCCGGAATTTGACGCGGTCGCGGACCAGCGCCTCGTATGCGCGGGGGAGCGACAATGCGATTCGGCGGACATCGTGGACGGTGACGGCCATGAATTACCCCTTCGGCGTCGCGGCGGCGGACATGGTGACTCGCACGTAGAGGTATTCATCGAGGATTTTCGCCAGCGAGATCTGCGGGCGCCCGACCAGCGCGGCCAGCCGCCGCTCCTCGATCCCGGTCTCGGCCAGCACCGCCAGCGCCCACTGCCGGCCGAGCCGCTGGTGGGCGGCGAACGCCGGGCCGTCGCGGCCGCCGTGCAGGGCGGCCGCGATCGCGGCGTCCCAGGGCATGATCGCGTTCGGTCGCAGAGCGTACAGGGCCTTGGCGGCCGCGGTCGGGCCGAGCGAGCGGCGCACCGGGCCGGCCGAGACGGCGACCGCGGCGAGGCCCGCGTAGGCGTCGCCGAGCAGCGCGATCTCGTCGTCGTCGAGCGCGGCGAGGTCCGCCGCCGGCAGCGCCGGGCCCCAGCGGTCCCACCAGTCGGCGACGCCGTCGTCGAAGGGGGCGGGCTCGCCCTCGCGCGGGTAGCGGATGCGGCAGCCCCAGGAGTTCAGCCAGCGCAGCAGGAGCGCCCGATGCTCGGCCCGGGACAGGTCGACCGCCGGCGCCGTCTGGTCGACCAGCCGCAGCCAGCTCCGGTCGACGTTGGGGAAGCCATTGAACACCGCCGCGGTCCGCTGCAGATCGGTCAGGCCGGGCGCGTCGATGGGCACGGGTCCGAATCTTAGCGCGATGTGACCGGCCCGCAACAACCCGGCAACGCTGGGTATCCACAATGGCGCGATACGCGTTCGTTCGGGGGCAATCGACCGATCCCACGGTTCGGTGCCGGATTTGGGACGGTGGCAACTTTTTGCGGCTGCCGGGGACTGATCGAAATCGGTCAGTGGCCCGATCAATCGGCCCGTCGTCGGCCGGCCGCGCGGTAACCGCCACGGCCCCCGGACGCCCCTGCCGCGGCGGCCCGCGAATCCCCGGTTCACCTGCTGAGCAGTACATACGTTCGAACCGGGGTGCCGGGTAGGGCCGGGGTGGGCGCGGAATTCCATCGACGGTGGTCGTATTGACGAACTCAACCGCAGATGATGTTTGATCGGATGGTTCGGTGCGCTGCCGGATGCGTGCCGAAGTGCTACATCCCGACTGACCCCTTTCGCCGGCGATGATCATCATCTATGTTCAGCCCGGGTCTGATCGAAATCCTGACCGGCATTTCCGCGGCGTTGTGGGAGGCGCGCGCCGCGGAAGTGGCGAGGCTTTGCGCTGCGCACCGTCCCAGCGGTTGTCGCGGCGCAACTGTTCGTTCATAAACCGATAACCCGGGGACGCCGCCGCGGACAGTCATTCGTGTCCGAATGACTAGCGGGACCGTGGCGGGCGCCGCGCACCAAGCCGTGCCCGGTGCGGGCGACCCCCGCAGCGAGCACAACGTCGACGACAGGAGGCCAGCATGCGACCACAAGCCGCATACCTCGCACCGCTCGACCCGGGCGTCAGCCGGAGCAGCGCCGCCGCGGCCGCGGGGCGGCGGGATGGGTAGGCCGGAGCGGCCGCTGGACGGTTCCAGCGGGCCGATCACCGAGTTCGCGCGGGACTTACGCGCCCTGCGCCGGCGGGCCGGCAACCCCAGCTATCGCGAGCTCGCCCGCACCGCGCTCTTCGCGCCGTCGGTGCTCTCGACCGCCGCGAGCGGGCACCGCCTGCCGACCCTGCCCGTGACCCTCGCGTTCGTGGCCGCCTGCGGGGGCGACCGGCCCGCGTGGGAGCGCCGCTGGCGCCGCGTCGCCGGCGAGGTCGGGGCGGCCGCCGGGCCGGGCGGGGCGCCCGAGGCCCGCGAGGAGCCGCCGCCCGAGGCGGACCCGGCCGACCCGTGGCCGCTGTCGCGGGTGATGTCCAACCTGGCGCGGCCGGCCCAGTTACCCATGGGCTCGAGCACGTTCGTCGGGCGCGGCCAGGCCCTCGCCGGGGCCGCGATGCTCGTCGGGCGGCCGGGCCCGGTGCGCCTGCCGCTGATGGTCAGCGGCCCGATCGGCGTCGGCAAGACCGCGTTCGCGCTGCGGCTGGCCGACGTCGTGTCCTCGGAGTTCCCCGACGGGCAGCTGTACGCCGACATGGGCGGCTGCGAACCGGGGATCCGCTCGACGTACCAGGTGATGCGCGGCTTCCTGCGGGCGCTGGGCGTGCCCGCCCCGCTCGTGCCCGACGACCCGATCCAGCGCATCGGGATGTACCGCTCGCTGCTCGCCCAGCGGCGCGTCTTCGTCCTGCTGGAGAACGTCGGCGACGAGGGTCAGGTGCGGCCCCTGCTGGCCCGGGCCGCGCACAGCCAGGTCGTGCTCACCAGCCGCGCCCGCCTGCTCGGGCTCGACGACGCCCACCGCGTCGACCTGGACGCCTTCGCCCGCCACGAGTCCCTGGAGCTGGTCGGCCGGATCGTCGGCGCCGAGCGGGTCGAGGCGGAGTACGCGGCCGCCTCCGCCGTCGCCGAGATCTGCGGCGACCTGCCCCTGGCCATCAACATCGTGGGCCGGCGGATCGCGGCCCGGCCCGAGTGGGCCCTCGCGCACACGGCCGGGCTGCTCGCCGACCGCGACCGGCTCATCGACAGCCTCAGCGTCGGCGACGTCAACGTGCGGGACCGCTTCAGCGCGGCGTACGAGCGGCTGTCGCCGCCCGGGCGGCAGGCGGTGCACCAGCTCGGCCTCGGCGGCGCCGGGTGGACGAGCGCGGTCGCGCTCGCGGCGGCGCTCGGCGTGGCCGTCGACGAGGCCGACGACGCGCTCGAGTCGCTCGTCGACGCGGGACTGCTCACCCGGGCGTCGGTCGCCGGGCGCTACCGGGTGTCCACATTGGTCGGTGCGTTCGCCGAACACGTGCGCCACGAGGCCGCGCAGCTCGGTTCGCCGCTGCGCGACCGCCGCGCCCAGCGCGAGACCGCCGGCGTTGATTGTTCGGTACCGCCGGTGCTTCCGGTCAACGCGGCCCGCCCCTTGAATGAGCCCAGAACGCAGCGAGCGTTCGGCGCGATGGAGCGGACCGAGACGGCGTAACGGTTTCGGCCTCCTCGCAAGCGACGGCGGGGAGGCGTACGGTGCGGATCGTCATGGTCGGCGGCGGGGTCATCGCCCTGCTGACCGCCGTGCAGTGCGTGTCGGCCGGCCACGAGGTGACCGTCGTCGACCAGGGCGACATCCCGAACCCGGCCGCGGGCTCCTTCGACCGGCAGCGCGTGGTGCGGGCCCTGCACCTCGGCGACGCGGCGGCGACCGCGGCCGCGGCGCGCGCGCTCGCGCTGTGGCCGGGCGCCGGTGCCGGGTTGTTCCGGCGCACGGGCGCGCTGACCGTGCTGCCGGACGCCGATCTGCCGCGGGCGCAGGCCGCGCTGGCCGGGGTCGGGGCGGCGTCGGCGGTGCTCGGCCCGGCCGAGCTGGCGGCGCGCTTTGCCCATCTGCGGTTCCCGGAGGGGGCGAGCGCGGTCCTCGAGGCCGGCGCGGGGATCGTGCTCGCCGACCGGGCGCTGGCCGCCTTCGCGGACCGGCTGCGCGCCCACCCGTTCGCCGAGCTGCTCCCGCACCGGCGGGTCGATGCCGTGCGCGGCACCGCCGTCCACCTCGCCGGCGGGGAGGTCCTGCGCGCGGACGCCGTGCTGGTCGCCGCCGGGGCCTGGTCCCGCCCGCTGCTGCCGCCGAAGCTGGCCGCCGAGCTCGTGCTGCACCGGCAGAGCCAGCTGCACTGCCGGGTCCCGCCGGCCGACGCGCCGGCGTGGGCGTCGACGCCCACCGTGCCGTCGCTCGGCACCGTCGGCGGCGCCTGGCTCGTCGTGCCCGTCGCCGGCACCCCGCTCAAGCTCAGCGCGTCCGCCGCGTGCCGGGTCGTGTCCACATTGGATGGTCAGGAGACGCCCGAGCCGTGGCGGCGCCGCCTGCTCGACCTGCACGCGCCGGCCATACCGGGCCTGTCCGAGGACTGGGTCCTCGAGGCCCGCGACTCCTACTACCTCACGCACGCGCCGACCGGCGGCCCGCTGACGGTCCCGATCGGCGAGCGCGTGCTGGCCCACGCCGCCTGCGGCGGCTCGTCGTTCAAGTTCGCCCCGCTCATCGCCCAGTCCCTCGCCGCTCGCCTGACCGGCGCGGCCCGCCCGACCGCACTGCGAGGTGTGTCATGAAACTGCTCGCCATCGAGGCCACCCAGAACGCCTACTACTACCAGTCGCGGTACCGCCAGATCACCGACTTCGGCGGGGACCTCTTCGTGCTCAACGGCGTCGGCACCGACGACCTGTGGCCGGCCGACCACTACCGCGTCGCCGGCAGCGCGCACATCGACGAGCTGATCCGCCACGCCCGGGCGTGGCACGAGCAGGAGCACTTCGACGGCGTGCTCACGTTCTCCGAGTCCGGCGTCGTCGCGGTGGCCGCCGTGGCCGCCGCGCTCGGCCTGCCCGGCATCGGCGTCGAGGCCGCCGTCACCAGCCGCAACAAGCTGCTCATGCGGCAGGCCCACGAGCGGGGCGCCGCGGCCCACCCGGCATTCCGGCACGTGCCCGACGTCGACGCCGCGCTGCGCGCCGCCGAGGAGTTCGGCTACCCGGTCATCCTCAAGCCGACCCTGGGCGCGGCGAGCAACTTCGTCTTCCGCATCGACGACGCCGAGCAGCTGCGCACGCGCTTCGCCCAGGCGCGCGAGGGCATCGAGGGCATGTCGTGGTACACCATGGAGGCCGGCGGCCTGGACCTCGGCCCGCACGGCCTGCTCGTCGAGTCGTTCCTCGACGGGCACGAGCACCTCATCGAGGCGCTCGTCTGGGACGACGAGGTGTACCTCGGCTCGATCGTCGACCGTGTCACCATCGAGGGCGACACCTTCGACGACGACGTCCACCACGCGCCCACCGCGCTCACCCCGCAGCAGGTCGCCGACGTGCACGCGGTCGTCGCGGCCGGCGTGCGCGCGCAGGGCCTGCGCCGCAGCGCGCTGCACGCCGAGGTGCGCTTCCACGAGGGCCGGCCGTACCTGCTGGAGATCGCGGTGCGCCCGGGCGGCGGCGGCCTGGACCACATGGCCCGCCTGTCGGCCGGCTACGACCCGATCCGCGCCGTCATGGACGTCGCCCGCGGCGTCAAGCCCGACGTGCGGCACTTCACGCCGACCGACGTGCACACCGCGGCGATGTGCATCATCAGCCCGGCCGGGACCGTCGAGTCCGTCGGCGTGCCGCCGGAGGTCGCCGAGGCGCCGTCGCTGTTCTACCTCAAGATCATGGCCCGCCCCGGCGACGTCATCCGCCGCCCGCCCCACGGCAACAACATCATCGGCGGCATCGGCGCGACCGGCACCTCGCTCGACGACGCCATGAAGACCGCCACCGATCTGGCCGGCAAGGTCGAAGTTCAGTTCCTTTAGGAGGTTCGTGTTGTCTCGCACCGCAACGCCGCGGCACTACCTGATGGTCCGGCCGACGTACTTCGACGTCGAGTACTCGATCAACCCCTGGATGGACCCCGGCAAGCCCACCTCGACCGAGCTCGCCATCGCCCAGTGGGGCTGGCTGCACGACCTCTACGCCGACCTCGGCCACCGCGTCGAGCTGCTCGAGCCCCGCGCGGGCCTGCCCGACATGGTCTTCGCCGCCAACGGCGCCACGGTGCTGGGCGGGCGGGTGCTCGTCGCGCGGTTCCGCTACACCCAGCGCACCGCGGAGGCCGACGCGTACCTCGACTGGTTCGGCGCCCGCGGCTACACCGATGTGCGCCAGGCCCAGTGGGTGAACGAGGGCGAGGGCGACTACCTCGCCGTCGGCGGCCGCCTGCTGGCCGGTACCGGCTTCCGCACCAACCCGCGCGCCCACGACGAGTCCGCCGCGTACTTCGGCGTGCCGGTCGTCGGGCTGCGGCTGGTCGACCCGCGGTACTACCACCTCGACACCGCCCTGGCGGTCCTCGACACCGACGAGGTCATGTACTACCCGCCCGCGTTCGCCCCCGAGAGCCTCGAGGTGCTGCGGGAGCTGTACCCCGACGCCATCACGGCCTCGGACGACGACGCGGCCGCGTTCGGCCTCAACGCCGTCTCCGACGGCCGGCACGTGGTGCTGCCCCAGGCCGCCACCGGCCTCATCGGCCAGCTGCGCGAGCGCGGCTTCGAGCCGATCGGCGCCGACGTGTCCGAGCTGCTGAAGGCCGGCGGCAGCGTCAAATGCTGCACCCTGGAGCTGCGCCATGCTTGACGTCGGCGCCGGGGCCGCGCGGCGGGAGCTGCCGCCGCGTCCCCGGCCCGCCGTCCGGGCCATCCTGGTCGGGGCGGCGCTCGTCGTCGTCCCGCTCGCGCTCATCGTGCCGCTGCTCGGCCTGGCCCCGGACGGCGGCGCGGCCCCCTCGGGTGCCGCGCCGGCCGTGGCCGCCGACCCGTTCGCGCGGCTGCTGGTCGCGCTGCCGGTCGTGCTCGCCGCGTGCTACCTCGCCGGCCGCCTGGCCCGCCGCACCGGCCAGCCGGAGGTCATCGGCGAGATCCTGGCCGGCGTGCTGCTCGGCCCGTCGCTGCTCGGCCTTGTGTGGCCGGCCGGCTTCGCCTGGCTGTTCCCCGCCCCCGTGGTGACCGCCGTCAACACGCTCGCCCAGCTCGGTCTCGTCTTCTTCATGTACCTCGTCGGCGCCGAGATGAACCTGGAGTCGGTACGCCGCCGGGGCCTCGTGGCGGCGACGGTCAGCCAGGTCAACCTCGCCCTGCCGGCGCTGTGCGGGATCGTGCTGGCCCTCGGGATGTACCCGACCTTCGGCGAGGGCGTCGGCTTCCTGCCCTTCGGCCTGTTTCTGGCGGTGTCGCTGAGCGTGACCGCGTTCCCGGTCCTGGCCCGGATCCTCGCCGACCGCGGCATCACCGACACGCCGCTCGGCGCGCTGGCGCTGACGTGCGCGGCGATCGGCGACGTCGTCGCCTGGTGCGTGCTCACGTTCGTGACCGCCGTCGCCCGCGACCGCTCGACCGCCTCGGTGCTCGTCACGATCGCCCTGACGCTGGCGTTCGTCGCCGTGATGGTCTTCGCGGTCCGCCCGCTGCTGGCGCGCTGGCTTCCGGGCCGCCCGCCGGCCGCGGTGCTGCCGCTGATCCTCGGCGGCGTCATGCTGAGCGCGCTGGCCACCAACGAGATCGGCATCCACCCGATCTTCGGCGCGTTCCTGTTCGGCGCGATCGCCCCGCGCAAGGTCCCCGCGGTGACCGAGGCGGCGCACCGCATGCAGAGCGTCACGGTCACCCTGCTGCTGCCGCTGTTCTTCGTGTACACCGGCCTGCACACCCGCTTCGGCCTGCTCGGCACGGACGGGCGCCGCTGGGCGTGGTGCGCCCTGATCGTGGTCGTGGCGATGGTGAGCAAGTGGGGCGGCACGTCCCTGGCGGCGCGCCTGACGGGCACGGGCTGGCGGGAGTCGCTGTCGCTCGGCGCGCTGATGAACTGCCGCGGGCTGACGGAGCTGGTGGTGCTGAACATCGGCCTGCAGCTGGGCGTCATCAGCCCGACGGTCTTCTCGATGCTCGTCGTGATGACCCTGGTGTCCACCATGGCCACGGGCCCGGCGCTGTCCCTGATCGCCCGCCTCCGGCGCCGACCGGGGTCCACAGTGGACGAGAAACGGCCAGCCGCGCCGGGGACCGCCGCGGCGGGCTGACGCTCGTCAGCCGGCGAGCTCGCGGGCCGAGACGATCTGGGATCGCAGCGGCGTCAGCACCGCTGCGATCCGGCCGATCTCCTCGGCCGGCACTCCGAGTTCGGCCAGGGTGCCGGCCAGATGGCCGACGACGGCGTCGAAGTCGTCGCCGGTGATGTTCAGCCCGGCGTGGGCGGTGGCCATGTCCCGCCCGTCGAACAGCTGCGGGCCGCCCAGTGCCGCGGCGATGAACGCCCGCTGGTGCGACTTCAGGCGCTGGAGGTCCACGCCCGCGAAGAAGTGCTCCAGCCGCGGGTCGGCCAGGACCCGGGTGTAGAAGAGCTCGACGGCGGCCTGCACGGCCCCCGCCCCGCCGATGCTGTCGTAGATGCTCACGTCGCCTCCGTGTCGTGCCCGCCGCCGAGGGGCGTTGCCGGTGCCGTCGCGCGCGACGCTAGGCCCGGCACGTTGCCCCGGCGTTGGGGTCCGGCGTCGCCGGCGATACGAACGCCGCACATCGACATCGATCGATCGGGAGGCTGTTCGCGTTGGGCGCGGCGGGGTCAGGCGGAGGGCTGGGGCTCGGCGATGAAGGGGCGCAGGGCCTCGCGCAGCAGGTCGCGGTCCTTGCGGTCCATCAGCTCGCCGCTCCACGGCTCCGTCAGCTCGATGCTCTCCCCGCTGTGCAGCGTGATCGACAGCCGGATCGGGGTCGGCTTGTGGATGACGGCGGCGCGGATGTCCTCGAACGGCACGAACCGGTAGCGCTTCGCCAGCTCCGACACCGGGGCCGAGCGGGCCACGCGGATCAGGCGGTCGCGGCCGTCGTCGGTCTCCTTCGGGCCGGGCATCAGCATCAGGCCGTTGTCCAGGATGAACAGGTCGAAGTACAGCTTGCCGGGGGCGCGCAGGCTGGCCAGGCCGCCGAGGATCTCCGAGCCGGCGGCGCTCGCCCGCGCGGACTCCTGGCGGACGGCGGTCACGTTGATGCCCAGCTCGGCCAGGCGCCCGCGGGCCTGTGCGACCGTGTCCGGGCTCGTGGCCAGGCGGGCCAGCTCGCGGGTCGGGATCTCGGTGCCGTCCGGGCGGGCGAAGCGGGCGCCGCCGCTCCACGAGTGCTGCCAGCGGCCCACGCCGCCGGCCCGGGCGGCCAGCGCCACCGCGGCGGCGACGCGCTCCGTCAGGCCCGCGCGCCGGGCTTCGGCGTCGCCGTGCGGCTCCAGGGTGCGGGCCAGCTCGCCGGCGCGGCGCTGCTCGACCAGGTGGAGCACCAGGGAAAGGTCGCCGGACGGGGCGCCGGCCAGGCGGGCCGCGGCGCGGAAGAGGCCGTCGGCGCCGCGCTGGGCGCCGGCCGCGATGCCGGCGTCGGTCAGCTCCTCCCAGGGCAGCAGCTGCCTGCCCTCGATGGCCAGCGCGTGGTGCTGCAGGCGCAGGGCCAGCGCCGCCGGGTCGGCCAGCAGCGTCACCGCGGGGCGGGCGTCGGCGGGCACGCCCGAGTCGGGCATGGCCTCCATCGCGCGGATGCGGTCGGCGATCGGCGGGTGCGAGTCCCACCTGGAGCTCTTCGAGGGCGGCGCGTCGTCGCGCAGCTTCGCGAGCTCGCCCTGGCGCCCCTGCAGCAGCAGGCCGAAGCCGCCGAAGACGTCGCGCGGGGCGAGCTTGGCCTCCCAGCCGATGGTGACGTACCGCCCGACGAAGAAGTTCCACGCGGCGGCGACGACCGGCAGGTCGCGCATCGAGCTGATCGCGACGGCGCGGCCGGCGATGCGGACCGAGAACTCGTCGGCCTCGTACTCCATCCGCCGGCTGACGGCCTGCTCGACGAGGACGTAGAGCCGCGCGTACAGCTGGAAGAGGCCGCCGAGGACGGAGCTGGGGCCGATCTGCACGATCGTCTGCACGATGGCCATCCGGCCGCGGTGGGCGAGGGCGCCGAGCTTGGTGTGGCTGCCGGAGTAGTGGCCCAGCTCGTGGGCCAGCACGGAGCGCAGCTGGGAGACGGTGAAGGCCTGCAGGAGGGGCAGCCCGACGTACATGAAGCGGCGCCCGCCGGCCAGGCCGAGCAGCGTCGTGTGCTCGGAGACGGCGGCGTTGACGTCGGGGATGAGCCGGATCTCGTCGGGTGCGCGCGTGCCCACCTGGTGCGCCAGCTCGGCCGCGGCCTGCCACAGGCCGGGCGCCTCCTGCGGCGAGAGGGGCAGGCCCTCGGGCTCGCCCGGCTTGGCCCGCAGGATCTTCCAGAAGGCGACGACGATGCCGCCCGCGGCGGCGACGGTGAGGTAGGCAAGCTTGCCGGCGGCGGCGCCCGGGTGCGACTGGGCCAGCCAGAACGTGAGCCATCCGAGGACGGCGATCAGCGCCACGGCGAGCAGGTAGAACCCGGCGAGCAGCGCGACGGAGATCGCCGCTCGGATCGTCGTCTTCATGTGTGTCCGGTCCCTCGTGAGTGTGAGTGGACCACATTATGCGCAGCTCAGTGCGCGCTGTCTGTCCCGTGCCGCCCGCTCGCCCCGAGGTACGTCAGCACCGCCCGGACCCGCCGGTTGGTGTCGTCGTCGGCGGCGATGCCGAGCTTGGCGAAGATCGTCGTCGTGTACTTGCTGATGGCGCCCTCGCTGAGGAACAGCCGGCCGGCGATCGCGGCGTTGGACAGGCCCTGGGCCATCAGCTCCAGCACGGAGCGCTCGCGGTCGGTCAGCGCGGCGAGCGGGTCGGCGTGCGCGGGCCGGCCGAGCAGCTTGGCGATCACGGCCGGGTCCAGGGCGGTGGCCCCCGCCGGCGACGCGGTCGAGCCGCGGTGAGCGTGCCGCCGGCGTGCGCGAGATCGACAGCCGCGCGGCGGGCGCGCGCGTGCTTGGCCACGTTGGTGAGCAGCTCGGCGACGGCGAAGTACACCGCCGCCTCGACCGGCCGCTCGGCCCGCCCCGCCACCGTGCTGCGCACGTCGACCTCGACCGCCGCGTCGAGCGCGAGGGCCCGCACGGCCTCGACGAGGCCGCGCTCGGCGAGCACCGGCGGGTTGATCCCGCGCACCAGCGAGCGCAGCTCGGCGAGCGCGGCCACCGAAGCGGCCCGCGCCTCGGCGAGGATCTCCCGCGCCGTCGCCGGGTCGGACTCCAGCAGCCGCTCGGCCGCCTGCATCGACAGCCCCAGGGCGACGAGCCGCGACTGCGCCCCGTCGTGCAGCCCGCGCTCGATGCGCTCCAGCTCGGCCGCCTGCGTCTGGGTCATGTCGGCCCGGATGGCCTCGAGCTCGGCCACCCGCCGGCGCTGGCCCGGCCCGAGCAGCCGCCGGGCGACGGGCCCGAGGACGCGCCAGGCGAACGGCGCCGCGGCCAGGCCGGCGACGACGGCGGCGGCGCCGTACCACGCCAGGCCCGGCGTCGCGGCCAGCACCGCCCCGCCGGCGATCCCGAGCCACGGCAGCAGCGCGACCGGGCACACGGTGACCCCGGCGGCCAGCGCCCAGAGACCGTCCCAGCTCACCTGCGGGTCGTGGAAGCGGGCGTTCATCCGGGTCCGGCGCCGGGCCTCCCGCTGCGAGCCGTGGTACTCCTTGCCGTCCCACCAGAACCCGGTCGACATCCGCGTGACGGGCGCGACCGGGGCGTACTCGACGGCCAGGTCCAGCCCGAGCCACCGCCGGGCGCAGCGCCGCGCGACCCCGCTGAGCGGCCGGCTGGTGAGCGCGTGCACCATCCACAGCGCCGCGGCGACCCACACGATCACGGCGAGCGCCTCGCCGGCGTAGGCGAGGATGCGCAGGGCGAGCGGCGCCGACGGGCCGTGGGTCCAGCCGCGCGCGAACCGCGACCCGAAGATCCCGACCGTCACGCCGGTGACGGGCAGCGGCGCGGTGAGCGCGGCCAGCACGGCGGACCGGTACAGCCCGCGGGGGCGCCGGGGCGCACCGGGACGCGATGGTGCCGGCCGGGGACGGCGCCGAGGCGTGGTCGGCGACCGCGCAGGCGCGCGGCGCGATCGACGCCTGGCAGCGCTACCTCGACCACCTCGCCGGCGAGGTGACGCGGCTCGCCGACGGCTACGCGGCGGCGGCCGCCGGCTACAACGCCGCCGACCGGGACGCGATGCGCGGGCACCCGTGGACGAAGCGTGGCTGAGCCCGGGTTCGCCGAGCTGCTGGCCGGCGACCCGGCGCCGTTCTCGGCGGTCGCGCGGGCCTGGAAGCAGCTCGCCGGGGAGCTCGACGGCGCGGCCGAGGACGTCATCCGCGGCACGCGCGACCTGCCCGAGGCGTGGCCGGAGGGCGAGGCCGCCGAGGCCGCCGCGCGGCGCACCGGCGAGGTGCGGGTCGAGGTGAGCAACACCTGCCTGCCGGCCGGCGCATCGGCGAGGCGCTGCAGCATCACGCCGACGCCATGTACGACCTGTGCGGGCAGGCCGGCGACCTGTACGACGACGCGATGCGCGCCGGGTTCGTCATCGGTCGCCTGCCCGGGCTACTACGGCCCGGGTGTACCGCGCACTACGCTCGTCGGCGACCACCTCGCGAAGGTGCTGGACCTGATCGGCCCCGGCGCCAGGCGGGCCCAGCCGGCCGACGTCACGGACGTGCCGTGCGGGGACGGCGCCGGCGCGCCGGAGGACCGGTTCGGGATCGGGACGCCCCCCGCCTCGCGGTGACCATCGGCACCCCCTGCTATCGCACGCCGTAGAGGGCTGAGACACCGGTCACAGTTCCGCGTCGCGCATCACGTTCCCGCCCGCCGGATCGCTCTCAGGGTGCGATTCGACAGGAGGAACGATGTCCGACCCGACGACGCAGACCTTCAACGACCATCGGGAGCTGCTGTTCTCGATCGTCTACAACATGCTCGGCACCGTCGCCGACACCGAGGACGTGCTGCAGGAGACGTGGCTGGCCTGGTCCGGCCGCGGCGGGGCGCCGGTCGAGCACCCGCGCGCCTACCTGGTGCGCATCGCGGTCAACCGGGCCCTCGCCGAGCGGGCCGCGGTCAGCCGGCGCCGGGAGACCTACGTCGGGCCGTGGCTGCCCGAGCCGCTCGTCGGGCCGCTCGGCGACGAGGCCGCCGACGCCACCGTGCGCGCCGAGTCGGTGTCGATGGCGCTGCTGGTCGTCCTGGAGACGCTGACGCCGCTGGAGCGGGCGGTGTTCGTGCTGCACGAGGTGTTCGGCTACGCCCACACCGAGATCGCCGGCATCCTCGGCCGCAGCGACGCCGCGGTCCGCCAGATCGCCCACCGCGCCCGCGAGCACGTCCACGCCCGGCGGCCCCGCTACGAGCCCGAGCCGAGCGTGCGGCAGGCGGTGACCGAGCGGTTCCTGGCCGCGGCGACCGGCGGCGACCTCGAGGCGCTGCTGCAGTTGCTGGCGCCCGACGTGACGCTGTGGGGCGACGGCGGCGGGGTCACCTCGGCCGGCGGCGTGCGGCCGTTGGCGGGCCGCGACAAGGTCGCCCGCCTCATCGCCGCGATCGCGCAGCGTCCCGGGCCGGGGCTCGACATCGTGTACCGCAGCGTGAACGGCGAACCGTCGGCCGTCCTGCTCGCCGGGGGCCGCGCCTACGCGGTCGTCAACCTCGACCTGACCCCGGACGGGCGCCAGGTGCGCGGCATCTACGTCGTGGCCAACCCCGACAAGCTCTCCCGCGTCGACTGAAGGGCCGGAACCCGACATGCTGTACAACCTGATCCGCGTTCCGGGCGGCCGCGTGACGAAGTGGGTCGTCGTCGCCGTCTGGGTCGCGGTCCTCGTGCCGGTGCTCATGCTGGCCGGGCGCCTCGGCGGCGTCGAGCAGAACGACAACGCGGCCTGGCTGCCGGGCGGAGCCGAGTCCACCCGGGTCGTCGAGCGGGCCGCGCGGCTGCAGGCCGCCGACACCGTACCGGCGATCGTCGTCTACGACCGGGCCGCCGGGATCACCGCCGCCGACCTCGCCAAGGCCCGCGCCGACGCCGAGGCCTTCGCGCGCCTGCCCGAGGTCGCGGGCGCGCCGCAGGGGCCGGAGGCGTCGGCCGACGGCCGGGCGATCCAGACCGTGGTACCGCTGCGCAAGAGCCGGGACGGCTGGGAGGGGCTCGGCCGGGTCGTCGACGCGCTCACCGCGATCGGCGCCGCGAACGCCGACGGCCTCGGCTTCCACGTCACCGGCCCGGCCGGGCTCGCCGCCGACTCGATCGACGCGTTCGGCCGGGGCCAATCAGACGGGACGGGCGGGCTGACCACCGTCACCGCGCTGGTGGTGCTGGCGATCCTGCTGCTGACGTACCGCAGCCCGGTGCTGCCCCTGCTGCCCCTGCTCAGCGCCGGCGGCGCGCTGGTGGCGTCGGAGGCGGTGATCTACCTGCTGGCCCGGCACGCCGGGCTGGTCGTGAACAAGCAGACCAGCTTCATCCTGACCGTGCTCGTCTTCGGCGCCGCGACCGACTACGCGTTGCTGCTCATCTCGCGGTACCGCGAAGAGCTCCGCCGCCACGAGGACCGCCACGAGGCGATGGCGCAGGCCCTGCGCCGCTGCGGCCCGGCGATCATCGCCAGCGCCGCCACGGTCGCGGCGAGCCTGATGCTGCTCGCCCTCGCGTCGCTCAACTCGACGAAGGGCCTCGGCCCGGCCTGCGCCATCGGCATCCTCGTCGGGCTGCTGGCCATGCTCACGCTCATGCCCGCGCTGCTGGTCATCTGCGGCCGCTGGATCTTCTGGCCGGCGCGCCCCGCCTACGACCCGGTCCCACCGCCGGACGCGGACCCGGGCGGGCTCTGGGCGCGGGTCGGCGCCGCCGTCGCCCGCCGGCCCCGGGCCGTGTGGATCGGCACCGCGCTCGCCCTGGGCGTCCTCGCGCTGGGGGTGCTCGACCTGCGGGCCGACGGGCTGGCCGGCCGCGACCAGTTCACCGGCCGGCCGCCGACCGTCGTCGGCGAGGAGATCCAGGCGGTGCACTTCCCGGCCGGCCGGGGCGACCCCGTCTACGTCGTGACCCGGGCGGACGCGGCCGACCGGGTGCGGGCCGCGCTGGCCGGCGTGCCGGGCGTCACCGCCGTCTCGCCGCCGATCGTCAAGGACGGCGAGGCGCTGCTGCTCGGCGAGCTCGCCGAGGACCCGAGCGGCCCGGCCGCGATGCGCACCGTGGATCGGGTGCGGGCCGCGCTGCACGGCATCGCGGGCGCCGGCGCCGAGGTCGGCGGCAGCACGGCCGTGCTGCTCGACACGCAGCTGGCGGCCGAGCGCGACTCCCGGGTCATCATCCCGATCGTGCTCGTCGCGGTGCTGCTCATCCTCGCGCTGCTGCTGCGGGCGATCGTCGCGCCGCTGCTGCTCATGGCGACCGTGGTGCTGTCGTTCGGGGCGGCGCTCGGCGTGAGCGCACTCGTCTTCGGCCATGTCTTCGGCTTCGCCGGGGCGGAGGCCTCGTTCCCGCTGCTCGCGTTCGTGTTCCTCGTCGCCCTGGGCATCGACTACAACATCTTCCTGGTCACCCGGGTGCGGGAGGAGGCCCAGCGGCACGGCACCCGCCGCGGCGCGCTGACCGGCCTGTCGGCCACCGGCGGCGTCATCACCTCGGCCGGCCTGGTGCTGGCCGGCACGTTCGCCGCGATGGGCTCGCTGCCGCTGGTGTTCGCCGCCGAGCTCGGCTTCGCGGTGGCGTTCGGCGTGCTGCTGGACACGATCGTCGTGCGCTCGGTGCTCGTGACCGCGCTCACGCTCGACGCCGGCCGCTGGATGTGGTGGCCGTCCATGCTCGATACGCACCAATATAGACCGATAGAGCCCGAAACGGACATTGACGGATCAACGTGGATTCCATTGAAGAACATCTTGTGATCGCGCGGTCGTCGAACTGTGCCTGGGTTCGGTCGGATGGTGCGTCGGGTGGCCGTCGTCACCGTCGTGGGCACACGAGGGCCCCGGCAAGCCGCCGCAGCAGCGCGGCAAGGGCGTGGACGGCCACTACGTCGGCGCAGCGAAGGCCCGCGACAGCGAGTCGAAGGTCAAGGCGCCGGGCGAGGTCTCGCGATACGAAGCGTTCACGCCCGAGGTGAAGAGCAAGAGCACCGGGCCGGCGCGCAAGGGCTTCGACGCGGCGACCAGCAAGCGCGTCGCGTCGATGAGCAACGCGAAGGCCGACGTCTTCCAGAACGCCGACGGCTCGTACACGGGGCGCATCTACAAGGACCCGGTCAACTTCAACCAGACGTGGGTCTTGCCGAACCCGGCCGGCATGTTCGGCTTCCCGGACGAACTCTGACCTCGCGGCCGCCGAGCCATCCGGCTCGGCGGCCGCGGGCCGGTCAGGACCAGATCGGCGCGCCCCGCTGGTCCGTGGTGCGTACGATCCGCGAGCCCATGGCCGGCGCAACCGCCGTGGCGAGCGCGCGGACGCCGTCGTCATCCTCCGGCGGGTAGGCGAAGCGGATCTGGTGGTTGTACGAAGTCTCGTAGGTGATGATCCAGTCGCGCTCGACGGCGGCGAAGAAGTCCTGCCGGTCCTCGTCCGGATCCTCGTCCTCGGCCTCGTCGTCCTCGAGCGTGCTGCCGCGCTCCTGGACCGGGGCGAGGGCGTCCTTGAGCACCCGCAGTCGCTCCTCGTAGGGCAGGTCACTGTCGGACAGCACGACGTAGGCGTGGCGGCGGTCGCGGAACGGCTGGAACCATGGGGCCACGGCCGGCGGCGTGGTGATCGAGCGTGGGCGCAGTGCCCCGCTCAGCCAGCGTGCGAGGAAGCCGGTCGCGTCCGTGTCGAACCGCTCCACCCGGCGGTTGCGGTTGTCCCAGATCACAACCCGCCAGGCGCCGGTCGACCAGCAGTAGGAGACGCCGTCGTCGTCGGCCGCCCACCCGAGCAAGCCGCCGGGCGCCGGGTGAAAGCCCTCCGGGACCAGGTCCGGGTAGCGCTCGACGGTCGTTCGTTCGCGCTCGCCGAAGGAGCGGGCGCGGACGAGGAGGCGGGGGTCCGGCCCGACGGCCGGCAGGAGCGACACGTGGTCCACGAACTGGCCGTTGCCGTAGGTGCGCAGGAGTTCCTTGAAATCGCCGGGCAGGGTCAGCCCCAGCTCCGCCTCGACGCGGGCCCAGTCGCCGCCCGCCTCGACGGGGCGTGCCGGCGTCGGGACGAGCCGCGTGAGCTCTTCGATCGCCATGCCGGCACGCTAGCAGCGTCCGTCGTCAGCCGCGGGTGAGGGAGCGGACGTCCCACATCCAGACGTCGTCGACCTGCTGGCCCGGGCCGAAGACCGGGTCCAGTGACTCCTTGAGCTGCGGCAGGACCTCCGGCACCCGGTACGCCACCACGGCGTCGGCCTGCCAGCGGCGCAGTTCGGCGATGATGTCCGCCTTCTGCTGGTCCGTCACCTTGACCGGCTTGCCCTCCTTGATGATCTGGGCGAACAGCTTGGTCGAGGGGCCCGGGTCGGGCTGGTTGTTGGGCGCGTTGTTCGGCGCGACCGGGCCCATGAAGTACCCGCCGGGCAGCCGGAACGCGAGGTCCGAGGCGACCTGCCAGTCCAGCGCGTGCACGTCGCCGGTCGCCATGAGCGGCGGCACCGGGACGACGGTGTGGTTCTTCGCCACGTAGGACTTGTAGGTGCCGCTGGTGAAGAACGCGGGCACCGGCTGGCGGCCGTGGGCCGGCAGGGGGAGCGGGAACAGCGGCACCAGGGCGGAGGCCATGGCGGCGGCGAAGAGGATCCGGACCTTCTTCGCCGGCGCCTCCCGCGTCTGCTCGAGCACCCGGTCGGTGGCCACGGCGAGCAGCACCGCGAGGCACACGACGGTGACGAACGTGAGCCGGCCCACGTTCATCGCCTCGAACACGGGCAGGCGTGAGAACAGCGCCCACGGGCCGGGCACGCCGAGCGTCGGGTGCGGGTGCTTGAAGGCGCTGACCGCGGGCTCGGAGCCGAGGGAGAAGATCGCGCAGATGGCGCCGACCAGCGCGGTGGAGCGCACCAGCCGGTCCTTCCACAGCCACACGGTGATCGCGACGGCGAGGATCAGCAGCGGCCAGCCGAAGTAGGCGTTGGCCTCGACCCAGTTGAACGACAGCAGCGGGCCGCCCTGGTTGCCGAGCGAGCCGGTGGAGTACGCCGTGAAGGCCTCGATGCCGTTGACCACGTAGGCCATGTCCCCGAAGCCGACGTAGTGCTGGCGGCCGAAGAACTGCTCGTAGAGCGGGAACGCCAGCAGCGGCACCGAGATGGCCAGCGCCGCGGCGATGCCCTTCAGGAACGGCCGGATCATCGCGCGGATCTCCGAGCGCACCGAGAACCCGTAGCAGACGACGAAGATGGCCAGGGCCAGCGCCGTCATGAGCAGGTTTTCCTCGGTGATGAAGACCTGGTAGACGATCAGCCCGCCCAGCCACAGACCGTCACGGACCGGGCGCTGCGAGCGGAACAGCCGCAGCGACAGCCGGACGATGAACGGGATCAGGAACTGCGAGATCAGGTTCAGGTGCCCGTTGGCGTGCGAGATCATCGGCGGCGCGAACGCGGCGAAGGCGCCGCCGAGCACGGCCGCGAACCGGCTCAGGTGCAGGTCGCGGCGCATCAGGTAGTACCAGCCGAAGGCGGTGCCGGTGAGCGCGAGCGTCATGCCGATCACGTAGCTCATGGGCGCGCCGAGCAGCAGGGTGATCGGCAGCAGCGGCAGCGCGAGCCCGAGGATGCTCGTGTTGGCCATCATGTTGACGCCGACCGAGGCGTTCTGCAGGTCGGTGAAGAACGGATTGTGCAGGCCGAGGATGTTGTGCGTGTCGACGGCGAGGAACCACTCGCCCTGGTTCTGGTCCGCGTAGCTGCCCGCCAGGCGGCGGCCGGCCGGTGACATCCACAGGTGGCCGAAGAGGTACCCGGAGAACAGTAGATACCCGGCAAACACGATGAGATCGGCGCGATAGCCGGTGATGCGGGCGAATCGGGACGGTTTGGTCGGTTGCTCGGAGAGGGGCTTCCCCGGCGTCGGTTCGTTGGTAACGCGCTCGACGTCGACGACAGACATGCCGTGGAGGGTAGACCATGACGCTGAACTGGATGTTACGGGCGTTACGGCCGTTTCCCGTACCATCGGCTGTGCCACGGGGGAGGGGTGCGCACGATGGTGCGATGGAACGGCTTCGGCGTCGGCGTCGATCTCGGCACATCCAATACGGTCGCGGTCGGGCGTTGGGCCGACGGCCGGACCAGGCCGCTGATGTTCGACGGGCAACCGCTCCTGCAGTCGGCGGTGTACCTCGACCCGTCCGGCAACCTGGTCACGGGCCGCGACGCCGACCGGATGGCGCAGGCCGACCCGGCCCGATACGAGCCTAACCCGAAACGGCGCATCGACGACGGGGTTGTGCTGCTCGGGGGCCGCGAGGTGCCGGTCGTCGACATGCTCGCCGCCCTGCTCGGCCGGGTCGCGCTGACCGCCCGCGAGGCGTTCGGGTTCGTGCCCGCGGTCGCGCTCACCTACCCCGCGGCGTGGGGCACCGCCCGCCGCCAGACGCTCACCCTCGCCGCGCAGCGGGCCGGGTTCGCGACGGTCCGGCTGGTGCCCGAGCCGATCGCCGCCGCGCGGTACTTCACCGAGGTCGTCCGCCATCCCGTCCCGCCCGGCGGCACCCTCGCGGTCTTCGACTTCGGCGGCGGCACCCTCGACGTCGCGCTCGTGCGCGCCCAGCCCGGCGGCTTCGCGATCGTCGCGGCCGGCGGCGCCGACGACCTCGGCGGCCTCGACATCGACGAGGCCCTCGTCGGCCACCTCGGCGCCCTGCTCTCCCGCGAGCACCCGCAGGCCTGGCGGCAGATCTCCGCCCCCGCCGACGACCTCGAGCGCCGCCACCGCAAGGCATTCTGGGACGACGTGCGCGCGGCCAAGGAGATGCTGTCACGCTCCGCGACCGCGCCGGTGCCGATCCCGGGCGTCTCGAGCTCCCTGCACGTCACCCGCGAGGAGCTGGAGGCGCTCGCCGGCCAGCTCGTGCGCCGCGCCGCCGCGGAGGTCACCAAGCTGCTGCGCACCGCCGGCGTGCGCCCGGCCGAGCTGCACGGCATCTTCCTCGTCGGCGGGGCCAGCCGGGTGCCGCTCGTCGCGCGCGCCCTGCACGCCGAGCTCGGCGTGGCCCCGACCGTCCTCGAGCAGCCGGAGCTGCCCGTCGCCGAGGGCGCCCTGGCCGACCTCGCCCACGCCGAGCGGGTCACGTCCGGCATTCCCGTGCAACCGGCCCCGGTGCCCGCAGCCCCGGTGCCCGCAGCCCCGGTGCCCGTGCGGACGGCACCGGCTCCCCTGCCCATGTCCGTCCCACCGGCGGCCGTCTCGCCGGTCTCGCCGGCCGCCTGGGCGCCGCCGCCGCGGCCGCCGGTGGTGCGGCCGCCCCGGCGCAAGCGCGGCCGGGCCTGGCTGATCATCGGCCCGGTCCTGCTCGCCCTGCTGGCCGGCCTCGGTGTGGTGACCTTCAAGGTGTACGAGCACAACGTCGTCACGTTCGACCAGGATCCGAAGACCCTCGCCACGGTGACGGTCCAGGGCGCGGGCAAGGACCAGTTCATGTGGGCCGGCGGCGCCTCGACCGTGATCCTCGTCGCCCAGGTGGGCCGCCAGATCGAGGCCGTCTTCGCCGACGTCGACGGCCGGATCCGCGACCGCCGGCGCCTCGGCGACGCCGAGCGCTGGGAGCGGGCCCAGGAGGTCTCGGGCAACCTGCTGGCCTTCTCGGCGCCGGACGGCGCCGGCAAGCGGCAGGCCGTGTGGGCCAACCCGACCACCAACAAGAACTGGACGCTGGCCATCGGCAAGGACGACCAGCTGATGATCGACCCGCACGAGACCGCCGCGGGCCTGGTCTGGCGGGACCTCGCCAAGGGCGACATCGTGGTGGTCGACGTCGACAAGGGCACGCCGATCGAGAGCACCCGGGTCCACCTGTCGCACGGCGAGAAGATCCTCAACGAGCCCACCGAGCCGGTGCGGCCGACCTTTCTCATCGCGGGCAACGGCGACGTCAGCGTCTACGACCCGAAGGGCGCGAAGACGACCCCGTACAAGGTCGCCCAGGCGCAGTCCCAGGCCTTCCACGCCCGGGCCACGGTCTTCGGGCAGCGCGGCGACCTGTTCACCCTCGGCGACACCGGCATCGGCCGCGCCGACGTGTCGGCGCTGGGCTGGCCGGGCAAGCGCGGCGCGGTGTGGCTCGGCCACTGCGCGCACTGGCTGTGCTCGGTCACCACCGACGACCTGGGCACGCCCGTGCTCAACGTGTTCCCGAGCGAGATCGGCCTGACGTCGCGCTACGAGGTCCAGATCCCGGGCCTGCTGGTGCTGGGCTCGCCGCCGGTGACGCTCACCGAACAGGTGCCCGTCGGCGAGGAGGAGCTGCTGCTGCAGACGGGCCCGGGGACGGCCGGCGCCGCCGTGCTGCGCGTCTCCGACGGCAAGATCCTGGGCAGGTACGAGGGGTATGCGCTGCCGGTGTTCCAGGACGCCGTCCTCGTCGGCGACAGCGACGCGCGCGAGGTCGTGCCCGGCTACACGATGACCGGCATCGACGTCGAGCGCGACCGGCGCACCACGGTCAAGGTCGGCGACGTCCGCCCGGCCACGTGCGTCGCCTGGCTGACGACCCTGACGTGCGCCCGCGAGCACGACTTCGTCATCCTCCAGGTCCGCCACAAGTCCTGAAAAACGCGTTGCGGCGCGGCATCGGCCTGTCTAGATTGGCGGCGCGCTTCCCGGTGCGCTGGTGACGGTTCCTTCAGACGACAAACACCGTCGCCGTACTGATCTCGGGATGCGGGGGAGTTCGCCGTGCCCAGGTTCAACTTCAAGCTGCGCGAAAACCGCCACGAGGCGGCCGACTACGACGTCGTCCCGCAGGACGGGCGGCTGCACTACCGGATCACCACCGCTGAGGGCGCGCCCGGGTTCGTGCGCGAGCCGAAGGCCGAGCTGTTCCTGCTCGCCGTGTCCAACATGGTCGGCGAGGACGCGTTCTACGAGGCCGCCGGCGAGCGCGACGACCGCTTCCGCGCGCTGGTCGCCCGGGTCGCGGTCGCCGACCCGGAGTGGTTCGCGCGGTTCGTGCCCTGGCTGCGCACCGGCGCGATGCTGCGCTCGGCGTCGGTCGTGGCGGCCCTGGAGGGCGCCCGCGCGCAGGTCGCCGCCGGCATCCCGGGCTCCCGCGCGGTCGTGGCCGCGGCGCTGCAACGGGCCGACGAGCCGGGCGAGGCGCTCGCCTACTGGCTGGACCGCCACGGCCGCGCGCTCCCGAAGCCCGTCAAGCGCGGCATCGCCGACGCCGCCGTGCGGCTGTATTCGCAGCGGAGCCTGCTCAAGTACGACAGCGAACACCGCAAGGTCCGCTTCGGCGACGTCATCGAGCTGACCCACCCGGTGGCGCGCGACGAGCGGCAGGGCGAGCTCTTCCGGCACGCGCTCGACCGGCGCCACCGCCGCGACAGCGCACCGCCGGCCGCGCTGGGCGTGCTCGCCGCCCGCGCCCGGCTCATGGCGCTGCCGGTCGAGCGGCGCCGCGCGATCACCGACCCGGCCGTGCTCGGCGCCGCCGGCATGACCTGGGAGGCGCTGGCCGGCTGGCGGCAGGGCCCGATGGACGCCGCCGCCTGGGCCGCCGTCGTCCCGTCGATGGGGTACTTCGCGCTGCTGCGCAACCTGCGCAACTTCGACGAGGCCGGCGTCGGCGACGAAACCGCCGCAGCGGTCGCGGCCCGCCTGTCCGACCCGGCCGAGGTCGCCGCGTCGCGGGTGCTGCCGATGCGATACCTCTCCGCGCATCGCGCCGCGCCGGACCCGCGCTGGTCGGCCCCGCTGGAGCGGGCGCTGCAGCACGCGCTGTCCAACGTGCCGGCGCTCGACGGCCGGACCCTGATCCTCATCGACACGTCCGGCTCGATGGACAACCCCTTCAGCCGCGACGGCACGCTGCGCCGCTTCGACGCCGCGATCGTCTTCGGCCTCGCGCTGGCCGCCCGCGCCGCGGACCCGACGGTCGTGTCGTTCTCCCACGCCAGCACGGTCTTCCCGCCGGTCGACGGCGAGCCGGTGCTGGCCGCCGTGCGCCGCTTCTTCGACGCGGGTTACTGCTTCCGCGGCGGCACGCAGACCGAGCACGCGGTGCGCACCCACTACGCCGCGCACGACCGCGTCGTCATCCTCACCGACGAGCAGGCCCACTACCACCGCCAGGCCGACGTGACGGTCTCGGTGCCTTCGAGCATTCCGGTGTACACCTGGAATCTCGCCGGCTACCGCACGGCCCACGCCCCGGCGTCCCGCCACCGCCACACGTTCGGCGGCCTGTCGGATGGCGCCTTCGCGATGATCCCCCTCATCGAGTCCGGCGAGGACGCCCGCTGGCCCTTCTGAATGACGCCGCCGTGGGCCGGTGAGCCCGCGGGCATGGTGCGGCCCGGGCTCACCGGCCGGGCGGGTCAGCTCAGCGAGCCGTCGGCGTTGATCGTCGCGCCGGTGTCGTCGGTGCGGTTGCCGGTGAACGTGACGCCCGGGGTGTCGCAGCGCTCCGTGAGCCCGTAGGCGGGGGAGCGGCGGTCCGTGGCGTCCTCGGCCTTGGGGTAGAAGCGGTTGTTCTGCACGACGAAGCCGCTCGTCGTGCCGTGCGGGCAGTAGATCGTGTAGGCGCCCGCCATCATGAAGTTGTCGGTCACCGTCCAGTTGGTGGTGTAGTTCGGGTCGGTGATGATCGACGACGTCAGGTCGTTGTACCCGTTGAACAGGTTTTGGTGGACCACCACGTTGTCGCTGTGGAACCCCTGGATGATATCGGCGTACGCGTGTTCCGAGGGGCGGGTGACCCCTGGAGCCGGCCGGCCGGGTGCCGCCGTCGAGGCGCTCGAGGCGGGCCGCGGCGTGCTCTGGACACAACTGCTCGACCGGCGCGTCGACCTGCAGGGGTGCCGCCCGATCTGGCGCGGAGGCTGGACGAGATCAGGGTGGCGCTGGACGGACGGTAGGGCTCCGGTCAGGTGTCGCGGAGCTGGAGCAGGAGCGTGCCGGTCAGCAGCGCGCCGGCGGACCACGCGGCGAGGGCGACCGGGCCGCCGGTCATCGGGGCGATCCGCGCCAGCCGGCGGTGCAGGTCCGGGTCGGTCACGAGCTGCGTGAGGATCGGCGGGAGGTACAGCAGGCCCAGCACCGTGCCGATCGCGGCCGCCGAGTCGCGGGCCGCGGCGGCGGTGCCGAGGGCCAGCAGCGCGATCAGCACCAGGTGCGCGGCCGAGCCGGCGGCGGCGCGCAGCGTCAGCCGGGCGGCCAGCGGGGCGGCCGCCAGGATCGGGACCGCGGCGGCGCACATCGCGGCCGCGAGCACCGCCGCCTTGGCCGCCATCACCGCCGGGCGGCGCGGGATCGCGGTCAGGGTGGTGCCGATCAGCGCGGTGCCGTACTCGCCGCCGATCACCAGCACGCCCAGCACCGCGACCGGGATCTGGCCCAGGTACACGCCGCGGACGAGCGACTGCGTCACGTCCAGGGACACGGTGGCGGCCGCGGCGGCCAGGAGCAGCCATGCGGGGCCGGGCGTGGTGCGCAGCTTCGTCCACTCCGCGCGCACGGCGTTCACGCGTCCCTCCGGCGCAGCGCGACGGCGGCGAGGACGAGCGCCGCGGCGGTGTAGCCGCACAGCACCGCGAAGCCGGCCCACGGCGGCAGGGGGTAGTAGCCGGCGGCGGGGGTGTAGAGGCCGTCGACCTGGGGGTACCGGATCGCGGTCTGCTGCACGGCCAGGGCGGCGGCCGGCGTGACGCGCGTCAGCCACAGCGCGACGGGCGGCGGCATGAAGGGGGTCAGCGCCAGCAGGTACGGCAGCACGACGGCGGCGACGACCGTGGTGACGGCGGCGGCGCTGCGGCGCAGGACGGTGCCGACGGCGAGGGCGAGGACGGCGGTGACGGCCAGGAACGCGGCGGTGCCGGCCTCGGCGCGCAGCAGGGCGCCCGGCGGGGCCGGGAACACGTAGACGCCGAGGCCGCGCACCAGGCGCAGCCACAGCGGCAGCGCGACGGCCGCGGCGGCCAGGGTGGTGGCGAACGTGACGCCGCCGAGCACGACGGCCTTGGCGGCGAGCACGCGCACGCGTCCCGTGGCGGCGCTCAGCGTGCTGCGGATCATGCCGTACCGGTACTCGGTCGTCATCATCAGCACGGCCACGACCACGACCACGATCAGCGCCGGGAACGACCCGAAGAGCAGGTCGCCGGCGGCGGCGCCGGTCGCGAGGTCGCCGCGGGTGGCGGGGGCCAGGTCGCCGGCGCCGGTCACGGTGAACCCGTCGCCGGACGGGGCGAACCCGCCCGCCACGCCGCGCGGGTAGCCGGCGAACGTGGCGGTGCGGTCCCCGCGCTGCTCGCCGGTCCAGTCCGCCGCGGGCCAGGCGCCCGTCACCAGCGGGGTGCCGAAGCCGGCGGTGGCCGCGTCGGTGTCGGTGCCGACGCCGTCCACGTGCTGCGGGCAGGCGACGAACAGGCCGGCCTCGACGGTGCCCGGCAGGCCGGGCAGCCGGACCGTGGCGACCGGGCTCCAGGTCGTGCCGTCGGGCGACTCCTCGCCGGTGATGGTGTCGCCGGCGCGGGTCAGGCGCAGCCATCCGGCCGTGGCGGCGGATCCGGCGCGGTCGTGGACATAGTCGTACTGCATCCGCACCCCGTGCCCGCCGGTGACCATGAGCGCGGCGTAGCGGGCGCCCGGCTGCGAGCCGGCGGTGACGATGAGGCCGGCCTTCGACCACGCCGCGGCGTGCTCGGAGCGCAGGGAGCGCACGGCCACGGTGATGCTGCCGTCCCCGGCGAGCGGGCGGTGCACGAAGTACAGGCCGGCGCTGACCGGCTCGCCGTCCGGGCCGATGGGGACCGGGCGCGACGGGTCCGGCGGGGCGCCGCCGAGGCCGGTGACGGGCAACAGCAGGATCATCAGGGCGGCGAGGGCGGTGGCGCGGACCCAGGCGGGTACCGATGCGAACTTCGTCCACTCCGCGTGCAGCAGGCGCGCGGTCACGACGCCGCCCCGGCGCGGTACTCGACGGCCTCGCGGGTCAGGTCGAAGTACGCCTCCTCGAGGGTGGCGCGGTGCGGCGCGAGCTCGGAGAACGGCAGGCCGGCAGCGGTGAGCGCGGCCACGATCCGCTCGGCGGGCAGGCCCCGCACGGTGAGCACGTCCGCGTCGGCAAGGGCCACCTCGGCGCCCGCGGCGGCGAGGGCGTCGGCGGCCGGCCGCGCCGCGGCGGTGCGCACGCGGACCCGGTCGCCGGAGGCGGCCGCGATGAGGTCGGCGACGCCGGTGTCGGCGATGACCCGGCCGCGGCCGACCACCACCACGTGGTCGGCCATGCCCTGCAGTTCGCCCATGAGGTGGCTGGAGACGAGCACGGCCCGGCGCTGCGCGGCGAGGGCCCGCAGGAAGCCGCGCAGCCACACGATGCCCTCGGGGTCCATGCCGTTGAACGGCTCGTCGAGCATGATCGCCGGCGGGTCGGCGAGCAGCGCGGAGGCGAGGCCGAGGCGCTGGCGCATGCCGAGGGAGTACCCGCCGGCCGGGCGGCGGGCCGCGGCGGCCAGGCCGACCAGCTCGAGGACCTCCTCGACGCGGGGGCGGCCCAGGCCCTGGGACCGCGCCAGCCACAGCAGGTGGTTGCGGCCGGTGCGCGCCGGGTGCAGCGCGGAGGCGTCCAGCAGCGCGCCCAAGTGCCGCAGCGGGCGGCGCAGCGAGCGGTACGACCGGCCGCCGACCAGCGCGCGCCCGGCGTCGGCGCTGTGCAGGCCCAGGATGATCCGCATGGTGGTGGACTTGCCGGCGCCGTTGGGGCCGACGAACCCCGTCACCCGCCCCGGGGCGGCCGTGAACGTCATCCCGTCCAGCGCGGCCGTGGCGCCGTACCGCTTACGCAGCCCGGAGACCTCGATCGTGGCATCACTCATGGCCGTGTGTTGTACGCCGGCGGCGGTGACAGGCCGGTGCGTGCGGCTGTGACCGGGCTGTCACCGGCCGGGTGGCATGGTGGAGCCCATGAGGGTGCTGGTGGTGGAGGATCACCGGACGCTGAACGCGCTGATCGCGTCCGGCCTGCGGCGCGAGGCGATGGCCGTGGACGCCGCCCTCGACGGCCACGCCGCGCTGGCGCAGGTGGCCGCCACCCGCTACGACGTCGTGGTCCTGGACCGCGACCTGCCCGGCGTGCACGGCGACGAGGTGTGCCGCCGGATCGTGGCCGGCGGCGCGGGGCCCCGCGTGCTGATGCTCACCGCGGCCGGCACCGTCCGCGACCGGGTCGAGGGCCTCGGCCTGGGCGCCGACGACTACCTGCCCAAGCCGTTCGACTTCGCCGAGCTGGTGGCGCGCGTGCGGGCGCTGGGCCGGCGCAGCACGCCGGCGCTGCCGCCGGTGCTCGACAACGGCGACCTGACCGTGGACCCCAACCGCCGGGTCGCCATGCGCGCCGGGCGCCGGCTGGAGCTGAGCCCGAAGGAGTTTGCGGTGCTGGAGTACCTGCTCGCCGCCGCCGGCCGCGTCGTGCCCGCGGAGGAGCTCCTCGAACGCGTCTGGGACGACGCCACGGACCCGTTCACCACCACCGTGAAGACCACGATCGGCCGCCTGCGGGCCAAGCTGGGCGGCCCCGCGGCGATTCATACGGTACGCGAGGGTGGCTACCGGATCGGCGAACCGTGACCCGCCCCCGTCTGCGGACCCGGCTGGCGCTGCTGCACGCCGGGCTGGCGTTCGGCTGCGGCGTGCTGCTGGTCGTGTTCGTCGACGTGCCGCTGCTCAGCGTCGGGCGGACGACCGCCGAGTCCACGAGCAACCTCGCCGCGGTGCTGCCGCTGTCCGCCGTCGCGCTGGTCGTCATCGCCGGCGTGTCGATGGTGTTCGGCTGGCTGATCGCCGGCCGGGCGCTGCGCCCCCTGCGCGTGATCACCGACGCCGCCCGCGGCATGTCCGCGGACAACCTGAACGCGCGGCTGCGGGTGCCGGCCGCCTACCAGGAGTTCACCGACGTCGCCGACACGCTGGACGGCCT
The DNA here is from genome assembly GCF_050936175.1 of Dactylosporangium sp. CA-139066. Classification (NCBI taxonomy): domain Bacteria; kingdom Bacillati; phylum Actinomycetota; class Actinomycetes; order Micromonosporales; family Micromonosporaceae; genus Dactylosporangium; species Dactylosporangium sp. CA-139066. The sequence continues at coordinate 1,513,951 of NZ_JBNJNH010000001.1, forward strand.
GCTGTGGCGGCTGCGCGAGTCGTTCACCGCGCAGCGGCAGTTCATCGCCAACGCCTCCCACGAGCTGCGCACCCCGCTGACCGTGCAGCGGACCCTGTTGCAGCTCACGCTGGCCGATCCCGCGGTGACGGCCGAGGCGTACCGCGCGACGTGTCAGGAGCTGCTCGACCTCGGGCGGCAGCAGGAGCGCCTGATCGACGCGCTTCTCACGCTGGCCGGCGGCTACCGGCCGATCGACGGGTGGGAGCCGTTCGACCTCGCCGATCTCGCCCGGCGGGTGGTACCGGATCAATCGGCTCCTGCGCGGGAGCGCGGCATACGCGTCGAGACCGCGCTCGGCCCGGCCGTCGCGACCGGCGATCCGCGGCTGGCCGCCATCCTCGTGAGCAACCTCGTCGAGAACGCCGTGCGGCACAACGTCGCCGGCGGCACGGTCGAGATCGCCACGACCACGTCCGGCCCCTGCGCCCGCCTCACGGTCGCCAACACCGGCGCGCCGATCCCGCCGGCCGAGATCGGCCGCCTGTTCCAGCCGTTCCAGCGCCTCGGCACCGACCGCACCGACCAGACCGACGGCCACGGCCTGGGCCTCGCCATCGTTGCCGCCATCGCGCACGCCCACCGCGCCGCGCTCGCCGCCCACCCCCGCCCGGGCGGCGGCCTGCGGATCACTGTCGACTTCCCGGCGCCGCGTTAGTCGCCGAGGCCGGGCTCGTCCAGCTCGGCGCGGATCTCGCCCAGGCGCGCCGCCCACGCGGGCGCGACCTCGCGCAGCGCGGCCAGCTGCGGTACCTGCCGCTCGATCAGCTGCGACCACAGCACCGCGCGGCCCGCCTCGGCCAGCCCGACCGCGTCCGCCGCCCGCCCGGCGGCCAGCGCCGCCGCCGTCGCGTCGCCGGCCAGCCCGGCGGTCGCCTCGAGCCGCCGCTCCTGGCTGCGGCGGCCGAGTCCCCACCAGGCGAGCTGGGGCAGCGCCCCGACCGCCGACGTGTACGCGGCGGCGGCCCGCGGCCAGTCGGCCCGCTCGGCCTCCTCCACCGCCCACCACCGCGCGGCCTGGAGCCGGACCGACGCCGGCGCCCGCGGCGAGGCCGTCGTGGCCTCCATGTCGGCGACCGCGCCCGCGCGGTCGGCGGGGTCGCCGGAGACCCGGAACCGGCGCAGGCGCGCGAGGGCGAGGTTCAGCCGGAGCTGCCCGTCGTCCGCGCCGGCCGCCGAGGTGGCCGTGACCGCCTCCTCAAGCACCGCGAGGGCCTCGTCGAAGCCGGCCGGCGTCCCGTGCACTTCCGCCCGCTTGGCGAGCACGATGCCGAGGTTGCCGAGCCGGTTGGGCCGGTCGGTCTCGCCCGGCGGCGTCGCGCCGAGCGCCGCCCGGCCGGCGCGCGCCGCCTCGTCGAGGTCGGCGGCGGCCGCCGACCGGTCGAACCGCAGCGACAGCGTGGCGGCCAGGTTCGACAGGATGCCGCCGGCCTCCGGGGCGCCGGCCGGCAGCGCGGCGGCGGCCGCCCGGCCCGCGTCGACGGCCGCGTCGAGGTCCGCGTCGTCGTGCAGCTGCGCGAACCGGGTGTTCAGCGCGGATGAGAGGTTCGACCACGAACCGGCGGCGGCCGTGTGGCCCGCCGGGAGGGCGTCGACCGCCATTCGGGCCGCGGCGACGGCGCCGTCGATGTCGCGGCGCTCGCCGAGGCGCTCGAACCGCGTCCGCAGCGCGATGGTGAGCGCGGTCAGCGCATCGACCGCCGCGTCGGGCGACCCGGCCGGGGTGACGGCGATGGCGGCGGTGGCCCGGGCGGCCTCGATCGCGTCGTCGAGGTCCGCGAGCTCGCCGCGCAGGAGGTACCGCAGATGCAGTGCGTTGCTCAGGTTGCCGAGGATCTCCATCCGGCCGGGGTGCCCGGCGCCGGCCGCCGCCCGGCGCAGGGCCTCGACCGCCGCGTCGAGGTCGGCGGGGTCGCCGAGGCGCTCGAACCGCACGCTGAGCGCGGTGCCCAGGCTCGCCGGGGCCGTCGGATCGTCGGGGCTTGCGGCCTGGGCGGAGCGCGCCGCGGCGATCGCGGCGTCGATGTCGGCCCGTTCGCCGCGCAGCATGAACCGGGCCCGGGCGGCATCGCCCAGGTTGAGCAGGCACATGGTGCGCACCGGCGGCGCGGCGGCGGCCGGAAGTGCGTCGAGCGCGGCCCGGGCCGCCGCGAGCGCGTCGTCGAGGTCGGCGGGGTCGCCGCGGCGCCGGAACCGGTCCCGCAGCGCGGCGGCGAGCAACGCGAACGTCGCCCAGGCCCGCGGATCGTCGGCGGGGGCCCGCCGGGCGACGGCGATGCAGTCGTCGAGCGTCGCCGGGTCGCCGGTCTCCGCGAGGCGGACGTACAGCGCGCGGGCGAGGTCGTGCAGCAGCCCGGGCGAGCGGGTCACCGCGGCCCGCGGCGACGCGATCTGCGCGTCCCCGGCGAACGGATCGACGGCCATGGCCAACGGTAACGCCCCGCGGGCCGGACGACCGGCGATAAATCGGTGGGACCGGGCCGCCGCCGCGCCTACATTCGGCGGCATGGACGACGGTCTGGTGCAAGGGTATGCCCGGGATCAGTACGCCCCGGTGCGAGCGGCGTTCGCGGAGAACCTGGCCACCGGCGTGGACGCGGGCGCCTCGCTGTGCGTGACGGTCGACGGGGAGACGGTCCTCGACCTGTGGGGCGGCCCCGCCGACGCGGCCGGCACCCGGCCGTGGGAGCGCGACACCATCATCAACGTCTACTCCACGACCAAGACGGTGACCGCGCTCGTGGCCCTGCTGCTGGCCGACCGCGGCGAGCTCGACTTCGACGCACCGGTCGCCCGCTACTGGCCCGAGTTCGCGGCCAACGGCAAGGCGGGCGTCACGGTCGGCCACGTGATGAGCCACTCGGCCGGGCTGCCCGCCTGGCGGGAGCCGATGCGCACCGAGGACCTCTACGACTGGGAGAAGGCCACCACGCTGCTGGCCGCGCAGGCGCCCGAGTGGGAGCCGGGCACGGTGAGCGGCTACCACGCCTTCACCCAGGGGTACCTGATCGGCGAGGTGGTGCGGCGCATCACCGGGCGCTCGCTCGGCACCGTGCTGCGCGACGAGCTGGCCGGGCCGCTGGGGGCCGACTTCCACATCGGGCTGCCGGCGTCCGAGGAGCCGCGCGTCGCCGAGCTGATCGCGCCGCCGGACGGGCCGCCGGCCGAGCTGCTGGAGACCGACCTGCAGCGGCGGGTGGCCAACAACCCGGCGCCGCCGGTGGCCGAGGTCAACTCCCGCGCGTGGCGGGCCGCGCAGATCCCGGCCGGGGGCGGGACCGGCAACGCCCGCTCGGTGGCCGAGCTGCACGCTGTCCTCGCCAACGGCGGGGTCGCCCGCGGGCGGCGGTTCATGTCCGAGGCCGGCTGCCGGCGCGCCCTCGAGCTGCAGGTCGCCGGCCGCGACCTGGTGCTCGGCCTGCCGCTGCGGTTCGGGCTGGGCTTCGCGCTGGGCGACCAGCTGATGCCCAACCCGAACACGCTGTACTGGGGCGGCTACGGCGGCTCGCTGGCCGTCATCGACCTCGACGCCCGCAGCACCTTCTGCTACGTGCCCAACAAGATGGCCGGCGAGGTCGCCGACACGCGCTGGCTGGGCCTGGCGATGGCGATGTGGGAGGCGGCCGCGACCGTGTAGCGCCCCGTCAGCCCTGCGGGTTGAAGGGAATCCCGGCGGGCTTGGACGCGGTGAGCAGCGACTCGAAGCGGCCATCGCTGATCTTGATGGTGGCCGCGCCGAAGTCGGCGGTCATCAGCCGGTCCCGCAGCGCGGTGGTCGGCCAGCCGTTCCAGTCGACCAGCGGCGGGTAGCGCCAGTTGTGGTAGTGGTTCTCCGGCGGCTCGTCGTTGCTGTTGGCGAGCCGGAAGAAGTGGGTCGAGGCGCCGTCCTTGTGGTAGACGGTCTTCGGGTGGGTGCCGTCGAAGCGCACCTGCGAGCGCGGGTACGTCACCTGGCTGCTGTGCTGCGTCGTGGTCACGTACTCGACCTGGTTGCTCGCCTGGTTGACCCAGGAGATGACGTGCTCCCAGTCGTGGCGGTGCCCGCCGAGGCTGATGCCGGGCAGCGCCTGGTCCTTCTCGAAGTAGCTGGCGTACACGATGGCGCACCAGCCGTTGTTGCAGCGGGACCGGGCGTAGGTCTGCGAGCGGTCCAGGTCGGACTGGTCGCGGCAGTTGCCGTTGAGGGCCCCGGTCGGGTTGAGGCCCGGGTTGAGCGTGCCGGTGGGGCTGATGGCCGCGACCGCGTAGCAGCCGTCGGTGTCGTAGTCGTACGCCGGCGAGAACGACTGCTCGTAGCCCCCGGCGTTCTGCGGCAGATTGGGCAGCGAGTCGGCGAAGGCCGCCGTCGCGGGCAGCACGACGCCGAGCGTGGCCGCGACCACGGCCGCGACCACCGACGTTGCCCGGCGACGCCTTGATGACGAGTGTTCCAACGCGCACCTTCCTGAATGAGCGACCCCCAGAATATCGATGAACACGAGTATGTAGCGCGACCGGCATGGTGTGAACATCCCGTGGCCGCCCGACGAAACCCACGCGGGCCGGGGCCGGGCGACGCGCGCCCGCCCCCGCCCCGCGGGTGTTCAGAGGTTGAAGCCGCCGGAGACCTCGATGTCCTGCGCGGTGATCCAGCGGCAGTCCTCGGACAGCAGCGCCGCGACGGCCATGCCGATGTCGTCGGGCTCGCCGAGCCGGCCGAGGGCGGTCTTCGCCGCCAGGCCCGGGATCACCTCGGGGAAGCGCTCGAAGGCGTCGCCGCCGATGCGCGTGCGGGTGGTGCCGGGCGAGACGGAGTTGACCCGGATGCCGCGCGGGCCGAGCTCCTTGGCGAGGTACCGGGTCAGCACCACCAGGCCGCCCTTCATGGCGCCGTAGGCGGAGTAGCCCGGCTCCAGGCCGGAGTGCCGCGCCGAGCTGCTCGTGGTGTTGACGATCGCGCCGCCGTCGGCCAGCAGCGGCAGCAGGGTCTGGGTCAGGAAGTACGGCCCCTTGAGCAGGACCCGCATGAGCGTGTCGAACGCCTCCTCGGTGGTGTCCTGGAACAGCGACATGTGGCCGAACCCGGCGTTGTTGACGAGGAAGTCGAAGCGGTCGCGCCCCCACGTGTCGCGCAGCGCCGCCGCGACGCTCGCGCGGAAGGCCGGGAACGCCGCGCTGTCGCCGACGTCCAGCGGCAGGGCGACGGCCGTGCCGCCGTCCTTCTCGATCGCGGCGACCGTGTCCCGGGCGCCGGCCTGGTTGCCGTGGTACGTCAGGATCACGCCGGTGCCGCGCCGGGCGAGCTGGACGGCGGTGCTCTGCCCGATGCCCGAGCTGGCCCCGGTGACGATGGCGGTCCTCACGACTCCGCTCCGATCCGCCGGCGGGGGCGCCGGCAGTAGTAGACGAAGGCCGGCGGCGTGTTCGCCCACACGGTCCGGCCGGGCACGACCTCCTCGAACCGCTCGCGCAGCAGGCGCCGCAGCCGCAGGGCCGGCGGGGTCCAGCGGGTGAGGGTGTACGCGAAGGTGGTGAACGACCCGTCCGGCGCGAGGCCGGCGGTCACCGCGTCGAGCAGGTCGTCCTGCAGCCCCGGCGCGAACGCCGCCCACGGCAGCCCGCTCACGATCACGTCCGCGCGGCCGTGCCCGCGATGGGCCAGGATGCCGCGCAGGTCGCGGGCGTCGGCGACGGCGAGGTCGACCCCGGGGTAGCGGGCGGCCAGGCGCCCGGCGAAGCGCGGGTTGATCTCGATGGCCAGGTGCCGCCCCCGGCCGGACAGCCGGCGCTGGATGGCCGCGGTGAACGCGCCCGTGCCGGGGCCGAGCTCCACGACCAGCGGTTCGCCGGCGTGCGGGACGGTCGAGGTGACCGCCTCCGACAGCGACCGGCCGCTGGGCGTGACGGCGGCGACGATGAACGGGTCGCGGAGGAACTCGCGCAGGAACTCGGCGCGGTCGTCGGGCCGGACGGCGGTGTACGCGCTCATGATGCCGCGCCCGTCACGACGGCCCCGCGCTCGTCGGCCGGCAGCCCGTGCAGCACGCGGGCGAGCCAGTTGTTGCGGGTGCGGCGGGCCGCGGCCGAGACGCGGGCGTGCGGGAAGAGGGCGTCGAAGCCGTGGCAGCCGCCCGCCCAGACGTGCAGCTCGGCCTGGCCGCCGGCGGCCCAGATGCGGGTGGCGTAGGCGACGTCCTCGTCGCGGAACACCTCCGCCGTGCCCGCGTCGATGTAGGTGGCCGGCAGGCCGGAGAGGTCCGCGGCGACGGCCGGCGAGACGTAGCCGGGCACGTCGGCGTCGCGGCGCTCGCCCAGGACCGAGCGCCACCCGAACTCGTTCATCTCGCGGGTCCACACGCCCGGCTCGCCGGAGTACTGCCGGCTCGACGTGGTGGCGTTGCGGTGGTCCAGCATGGGGCAGATGAGCATCTGGGCGGCGATCGCCGGGGTGCCGCGGTCGCGGGCCATGAGGGTGACCCCGGCCGCGAGGCCGCCGCCGGCGCTGATCCCGGCGACGATGATGCGGGCGGGGGCGATGCCCAGCTCGGCGGCGTGGCGGGCGGTCCAGAGCAGGCCGTGGTAGCCGTCGTCGACCAGGGTCGTGCCGGTGGCCTCGGGCGCCAGCCGGTAGTCCGCCGTGACCACGACCGCGCCGAACCGGTCGAGCCACTCCAGTGGGATGTCGATCTGGGAGAAGCGGTCGCCCATGACCATCCCGCCGCCGTGGAGCCAGTAGACGCACGGCGCCGCGCCGGAGCGCCCGGCCCGTTGTGGGCTGAACACGGTCAACGGGATCCGGGCGCCGTCCGGGCCGGGGGCGGCGATGTCGTACCGCTCGATCGCGCGACCGCCGATGACGGTCTCGATCGGGGGAGAGGGGATCTGGCGGACCTGCGCGAGCAGCTCCGCGCTGAGCTCGGACGACAGGGGCAGGTCGGCGAGCAGCGCGCGCAGCTCGGGATCGAGGTCGGGTCGGGCCGGACTCATGCTCGGCTCCTTTCGGTGGTCACGGTGGTTTCAAACGCGGGCTTGCCGCCGACGGGGATCGCGTCGCTGTACTGCGACTCGCCCGCCAGCAGCGGCTGGAGCTTTGCGACGAACGCCTGCGCCGGCTCGGAGGCGAAGAACGCGGCGTGCGCCTCCCGGCTGGTCCAGCCCTCGGCGACGGAGACGACGTCGGGGTCGGCGCCGCAGCGGCTGACGAGGAAGACGACACAGTCGGGGTGCGGCAGCGACGGCGCGTCGAGCAGCAGCGCGACCAGCTCGTCGCCGCAGCCCGGCCGGGCGGTCATGACGGCGTGGAAACCGTGGTTGACAGACATGGCACAACTGTCGGGCGCGGCCGGTCCGCGCTCATCAGTCATCTGTCTGCGACTTCGCGGGCCGCCGCGCCCGGCGACGTAACGGCGACGACGGCGCCGCGGCGGTTAGGTCGTTTGACAGATGTGCGGCGGCGATCGGTGCGCGATCGTCTAGTCCATGACGGGGCCCGACGACAGCGCATCCCGCAGCCCGGCCCGCGAGGCGACGCCGAGCTTGGGGAAGATGCGGTAGAGGTGCGCGCCCACGGTGCGGTGCGAGAGGTACAGCCGCTCGGCGATCTGCTTGTTGGTCAGGCCGCCGGCCGCCAGCTCGGCGATCTGGAGTTCCTGCGCCGTCAGGGCGGCCGGGCCGTCCGGCGGTACGTCGGGGAGCCGGTACTTGGTGGCGCGCAGCTCGGCGTGCGTGCGTTCCAGCCACGGCTCGGCGGCCATGGCGGCGAACCCGTCGCGCGCGGCGAGCAGGTGCCGGCGGGCGCCGGCCGCCGAGCGGGTCCGGCGCAGCCGCTCGCCGAGGGCGAGCCGGATCCGAGACGCCTCGAACAGCCACCGCTCGGCCGCCGGGCCGGCCAGCAGTGCCTCCAGCCGCGCCGTGGCCTCGTCGCCGTCCTCCACGAGGACGTCGACGCCCGCCTGGATGAGCGTCATCCGGCTCGACAAGCCGGCGATGCCGGCGGCCCGCATCGCCTCGGCGTGCGCCCGGGCCTCGAGCGTGCGCCCGGTGCGCACCGCCGCCTCGACGAGGTCGAACATCACCCAGGTGCAGTGCGGCGCGTGCGAGGCGAGCACGCCGGGCGGGCTCATCGCGGCGGCGTGGCGGAAGGCGGCGTCCCAGTCGCCCCGGCCCAGGGCGGCCAGCGTGCGCGGATGGTGGGCGAACAGGGCGGCGGACGCCACGCCGCGGGGCAGCGCCCAGTGGGTCATCTCGTCGGCCAGGGCGCCGGCCTCGTCGAAGCGGCCCCGGCCGGCGGCGATGAGTGCCCGGTTGTACTGGAAGTACCACGCGAAGAACGAGAAGCCGCTGTCCGCGCAGACCCGCTGCCCCTCGAGCGCGAGCTGCTCCGCGTCGTCCCAGCGGCCGGTGAGGTAGCCGTCCAGGCACAGGTGCATCAGGGCGCCGAGATGGCGGCGGGGCGGCCCGCCCTCGCGTCCGTGCCGCACGAGCCGCCAGGACGGCTCACGGCAGTCGGCCAGGCGGTCCAGGTACACCGACGCCGTACCGATCCGCATGATGCGGGCCGGGTCGACCTCGCCGGCCAGCGAGTCGAGGATCGGATCGATTCGAGGCAGCGCCGACGCGCCGGTGCGCACTGGATCGGGGAAGGTCAGGCCGGCCAGGGCGAGGACGTCCGGCGGTTGCGGGCGCAGGCGGCCAAGCGCCTCGTAGAACGGTTCCCAGTACTGCGGGCTGCCGCCGTACCAGCACAGCAGCAGCAGCGTGTGCAGGGCCTCGATCAGCGCCGGATCGTCGCTGCGGTACCCGTGCCCCCCGGTCTGGATGGCGCCGACGAGCAGGCGGTGCGCGGTATTGACGTCCCCGTCGCCGTTGAGCATCAGGAAGGCGGCCGCGTTGGCCGCGTGCAGCGAGCCGGCGCCGTCGGGCGCGGCCCGGCGGGCGTCGGTCAGCAGCGTCTTCGCGTCGTCGTTGGCGCCGCTGGCCTCGGCGCCGATGTAGGCCGCCTCGGCGAGCCGCCGGCCCCGGCCGGAGCTCGTCTCGCTCAGCTCGGCGGCGCGGATCAGCGCGGCCACGGCGGCGAGCGCGTCGCCGCGCAGCATCACGCGATGCGCCGCGTCCTCGAGCAGCTCGGCCACCGCCTCGTCCGGCCCGGCGGCGGCCGCCGCCAGGTGCCAGGCCCGGCGTTCCCGGTCCTCGCACAGCGCCTCGGCCAGGGCGGCGTGCGCGCGGCGGCGCTCCTCGTGCGTGGACATCGCCACGATCGCCGAGCGGATCAGCGGGTGCCGGAAGGCGATGCGGCCGGTGGCGTCGTCGACCCGCACGAGCTGCGCCCGCTCCGCCGGGGCGAGGTCGGCCAGGCCGGAGCCGTCGCCGGCGGCCGCCCGCAGCACGCCGACGTCGCCGGTTCCCTCGAACGTCGCGAGCAGCAGCAGCCGGCGGGCCGCGGTCGGCAGCTCGGCGATGCGGGCGGCGAACATCGCCTGCAGCCGGTCGCTGAGCGGCACCACCTCCGGCCGGGCGGCCGTCGGGGGGCCAATGCACGCCAGGGTCGCCGGCAGCTCCATCAGCGCCAGCGGGTTGCCCTGGGCCAGGTCCAGCAGCCGCCGGCGGACGCCGGGCGCCAGCCCCGGAAAGCCGGCGTCGACGAGCCGGCCGGCCGCCTCGTCGTCGAGCGGCGGCACGACGAGCTCGGCCAGCCCGCGCGGGTCCAGCCGGCTGCCGGTTCCGGTCCGGGCCGACGCCAGCAGGCCGGCCCGGCAGCCGTCCAGGCGGCGGGCGACGAAGCTGAGCACGACGGCGCTGGCCCGGTCGATCCACTGGATGTCGTCGACGAGCAGGACCACCGGCGCCTCGGCGGCGACCGCCCGGATCAACAGCAGCGCGGCGTTGCAGACCAGCAGCGCGTCCGGCGCCGGGCCGGCCCCGAAGCCGAGCGCCACCGCCAGGGCCTCCCGCGGGCCGGCCGGAAGGCGCTCCAGGTCGGCGAGGACCGGCAGGAGCAGCTGGTTGAGGCAGGCGTAGCTGACGTCGGCCTCGAACTCCGATCCGGACGCGCGCAGCGGCCGCATCCCGGCCGTGCGGGCGAGCCGCGCGGCGGCGGCCAGCAGGGCGGACTTGCCGACCCCGGGCTCACCCCAGATCAGCCGAGCGTCGCCGCGCTCGCCCGCGCGTCGCACGAAGGCGGCCAGTTGCTCGAGCTCGGCCCGGCGGCCGAAGAGTTCGTTCACCCCTGAATGTAACCAGCCCGCAACCGGCGGCGGGTTGCCCAGAAGTCGCGACCTCTGGCCGGATCCTGCTTGATCCGGGCCGGGCCTGGGCGGGTTTAATGCCACGCATGGCCCTCGACGAGCTCCGCCGCCTCCTGGCCCGGCACGCCCGGCCCGACCTGAAGACCGGGATCGACGACGTGCTGATCTTCCGGGCGGACCGGCCGTACCCGCCGGCGCCGGCCGTCTACGGCCGGGTGCTCGCGGTGGTGGCCCAGGGCACCAAGCGGGTGGCGCTGGGGGACCGGGTCTACGACTACGGCGCCGGGTCGTACCTCATCGCGTCCGTCGACCTGCCCGTGACCGGCCACTTCATCGAGGCGAGTCCCGAGCGCCCGGGCCTCGGGGTCGGCCTGAACCTGGACCCGGCCGCCGTCGCCGACGTGCTGCTGCAGGCGGCGCCGGGCGATCTGCCGGACGACGGCGCCGACGCGCCGACCGGCCTCGCCGTCAGCGCCGCGCCGGCCGAGCTGCTCGACGCCGTCGTCCGCCTCGTGCGCCTGCTCGACCACCCGCGCGACATCCCGGTGCTGGCGCCGATGGTCAAGCGCGAGATCCTCTGGCGGCTCGTCACCGGCGAGCAGGGCGCAATGGTGCGCCAGTTCGGGCTGCCCGACAGCAGCCTCAGCCACATCGCCCGGGCGGTGCGCTGGATCCGCGACAACTACATGCGGCGCTTCCGCGTCGAGGAGGTGGCGCAGCAGGCCGGCATGAGCGTCTCGGCCTTCCACCGCAATTTCCAGGCCGTCACCGCGATGAGCCCGATCCAGTTCCAGAAGCAGATCCGGCTCCAGCAGGCGCGGCTGCAGCTCGCCGCCGACGCGGGCGACGTCGCCGCCGTCGGGCGCCGGGTCGGCTACGGCAGCCTTTCGCAGTTCAGCCGGGAGTACCGCCGCCAGTTCGGCGCCCCGCCGAGCCAGGACGCCACCCGGCTGCGCGGCCTCGGCCCCGACGCGGAACGGGAACCCGTCCCGGCGCCGGGGCCGAGGCCTCGCGCGAGCGCTAGTTGGTGACCGTGATCCGGACCGCGTCGAAGGCCGGGGTCTCGTTGGCCTTCTGCATCATCGGGATGCGGTGCGAGCCGTCGCCGGCCCACGCGGCGCACTGGGCGGTGCCGGCGGTGGGCATGCCCGTGATGTTGATGGTGACGACGTCCGGCTGGGCGCCGCCGCCCTTGTCCTCGGTGGCGACGAAGAACGCCGGCGCCACGCTCGGGTCCGGGGCGACGCGGGTGCTGGCGAGCATGCGGCACGCGGTGTGGAAGTGCCCCCGGGTCAGGCCGTCGGCGGTGAGGAAGGCGCTCTCGAGGTAGTAGCCGCCGGCCGCGGCGCCGAGGAACCGGTCGCGCACCAGGTTTCGGGTGCTGACCTGGATCGTGAAGGTCTGGCCCACCCGGACCCGCTGCGGCGCCTGGGTGATGAGCAGCGTCGGGTTCTTGTCCTGGCTGCTGACCTCGCCGAACGCCGTGCTCACGCACCGCGGCGCGTTCTGGAAGCCGTCGTGGGCCAGCAGCTTGCTCTGGCTGCAGTCGTTGCCGAGCGTGTCCAGCGTGACGCCGGTGCTGCTGCCGGCGCTGGGCACGGCGGTGCCGGTGCCGCCGCCGGTGGGCGGCTGGGCGGGCGGGGTCGGGCAGTGCGGGTTGACGCGGCGCCAGGTCGGCCGGCCCGCGACCTGGCCGTCGCCGACGTGGTTGGTGACCTGGCGGCCGTTCTGCTGGCCGCCGTTCACGTCGCCGGCGGTCTGGCCGGGCTTGGCGACGTCGCCCGCGGCGGGGTCGGCGGCCTCGTTGCCGGCCGCCGCGCTCGCGGACGGCTTCGCCGACTGGGAGCGCCCGGCCGCGCCGCCGGTCGCCGGCGCCCGCTGGGTGATGGTCGGGCACGCCTGGCTCCCGCCGCCGCGCTGGGGCCACCGGGACGTGGCCGCGTCCGAGATCTGGGTGATCATGAGACCCGCGGCGAAGGCGAGCACCGCGGCGCCGACGGAAACCAGCCGCAGGCGGCGGAAAACGCCGGGCCGCTCTTCCTGCAAATCGTCGTCCGGCTCTTGCGACCAGCGCCGCGGCGCGGCGAACCTTCGCTGCATGACGGAACCTCTCTCATTCCAATCAGGCGCCGGATCCTTCGGCGCCGGAAGGCGGCTCGACCTGGCTTTCCCGGATTTCAACGTAGGATTTTTCATCGACAAACGTCAAGGTAACGAGCATAAAATAAAGAACATCAAAGACTCTTTAAAGGCGCTTTGAAAACGCCATTTCCTGGTCTTCCGCGGGCGTTTCCGCAACTGGTTTCGGCGCGGCCGTCCGCCGGCGGTCGAGCGCCAGGCCGACCACGCAGATCGCGGCGACGAGGAGCAGCGCGAGCAGGCTCCAGCCGAGGTACGAGCCGCCGCCCGTGGCGTCGCCGCCGCCGTCGCCGGCCTCCGCGGCCGCCGTCGCCTCGGGGGTCGCGCCGCCGTGCCCGGCCGCGTGGCCGCCCTGGCCCGCGGGCGCGGCCTTCAGCACGAGCACCGGGGCGGGGTGCTCGCCGGGCGTGCCGCTCGCCGCGGTCCAGCGCACCTGCGTGCCGTCGGAGTTGGAGAGCACCACGCCGAACGACAGTTGCGCCACCGCCGGCAGCGGGCCGATCGCGAGGTACAGCTCCGTCGTGTCGCCCGGCGCCAGCGCCCTGTCCGGCATGGCGACCCACTTGACCGCGGTCGTGACGTCGGTGACCTGGTAGCCGTGCAGCGACTCGACCGGCTTGTCGATCTTCGTGTTGGTCATGGCCGGCGCCCAGTCGGCGACCGACACGGGGTACACCTCGGCGATCGGCGTGTCGGCGGGCAGCTGCACCTCGACCGCGGTGATGGAGGCGGTCCGGCTCTCGTTCGTGATCCGGAAGGTCAGGTCGGCGGCGTCGCCCTGGGCCGCCTCGCCCGGCGTGACGGACACGTCGGCCGAGGCGGGCGCGGCCAGGCCGAGGGCGACCACGAGACCGGCACCGAGGACGGCCGCGCGGGCGCACCACCGCGGCTTCGCCTGCATGCACTCCACGCCAGGTTGTTCGGGCGCGCGGGCCGCAGGGTTCAACGCCGCGGCGAGAAATTTCGGCGGCGCGCCCGGCGTCAGTTGTGGTGCTCGGCGTCGACCCGGCGCAGGACGGTGCCGACGAGGCGGTTCCAGTCCGCCGAGAAGTCCGGGCCGGTGCTGTGCCGGCCGACCCAGTAGACCGCATAGGCGGCCACGACGATCGCGTTGCCCTGGCCGACCACGGCGACGGCGACGTCCGCGGTGCCGGGGTTCCCCGGTTCGTACACCTTGTGCCGCACCGTCACGAAGCCCTTCCATCCGCCCGAGGTCAGCGGCTCGATCGTGCTCGTCTCGGTGTACCCGGCCTCGGCCGTACCGTCGCGCGGCCCGGCGCTCCTGGACGCGCTCGGCGGGCAGGCCTCCATCGCGTTCTCCAGCGCCGTGAACGCCGCGTCCATCGCCGCCGGGTCCGCGTACACGAGCCCGAGCTGGTCGAACGCCTGGGCGCCCTGCTCGCCCTCGTCGGCCATCGACGCGGCGATCGCCTTCGGCGAGCCGGGCACCGGCGGCCGGCTCGCGAGCCCCGGGCAGAGCGGCATCAGGCTCGTCGCCGGCGGCGACTGCTCGGGTCGCTTCCACGTCGGCCCCGCGTCGGCCGGCTGGAGCACGCCGGCCTGCAGCATGGCGATCGTGTACCGGCCGGCGTCGGGCGCCGGGTCGCCGCCGGAGCACCCGGCCAGCGCCACCGCGAGGCTGCCGGCCGTCACTGTGCGTAGAAGTACCGTGGCCATCGACACGACTACCGGGTTTAACACTCCCGGTCCGCCCGGCACAACCCGTCACCGCGCGCGGGGACGGCCGCCCCGCCGGAGCGGGACGGCCGTCGGGGCGGGGCGGGTTACGGCGTCCAGGGGGCGGTGACGACCCAGCTGACGTCGTCGGACCACAGGTTGGCGCTGTCCCACGTGTTCGTGCCGCCGTTGCTGGCGATGTAGAGCAGGTTGCTGTAGTGGCGGATGTAGCGGTCGGAGAAGTTCACCGACCGGAACGAGTTGCCCTGGCCGTTCTTGCCGCCCTCGGAGCAGAAGGTGGCGTCCGCGGCGAACAGCGAGCTGCCGTCGTTGGACTGCAGCGAGATCTGGTAGTTCTGGTGGCGCAGGTACTGCCCCGACGTGTTCTTGGACTCGAAGGAGTAGCACGAGCTGTTGCCCAGGCCGGCCCGCACGATCCAGGAGGCGTTGGCCTTGTCGGTGGCGGAGCTCGACGAGCTCACCACCGCGGTGTTCACGGCGCTGCCGGAGTGGTTGATGTACCGCGTGGTGCAGCACGCCGTCGTGGCCCGCAGCGAGATCGTCGAGCCCACCGTCAGCGGCGTGCCCGTGCCCTGGCCCGAGGTGTTGTAGTTGGCCGCGACGATGTTGGCCTGCACGGAGTTCTCGGTGGCGTCGCTGGGGTAGCCCGACGTCATGACGCCCTCGTAGAAGGTGCCGGCGGAGCCGTTGCTGTTGTCGCCGCCGATGCCGAGGATGATGGCGCCCTCCTTCTTCATCGGGTTGTACCCGGCGACGTTGGGCCGGGCCCCGTTGTAGAAGGTGGAGAGGTTGCCGGACTGGGCGTTGCCGCCCCGGATCGACCAGTGGTTGGGCTCGCCCTTGATGATCGCGGTGACGAACCGGTTGCTGATGCTGGGGTCGCCCGCGTTGTAGCCGGCGTTGACGCCGGAGTAGAGGCCGTTCTCGAGGTCCGCCATGATCCAGGGGCCGTTGCCGGCCCCGTAGCCCCAGACCTTGATGTTGCCGAAGTAGATGGCCTCCATGGTGCCGTTGCCGTTGTCGCGGCTGTTGCGCTCGGCGTTGCCGTAGTCGAAGCAGCAACCGCCGTTGTAGTGGGTGCCGTCGAAGATGGCGTACATGCCCTCGGGCTGGTCGCCGGTGGCGATGCCGTTGGTGTTGTTGTTGCGGTAGCCGGTGCCCGGCGCGACGAAGACGCCGTACACCTTGTGCCCGCCGATCGTCACCGGCGCCGCGGTCGCGTTGGCGAGGTTGTCGTAGCCGCCGGCGGCCGGGCCGTTGAACCCGCCGGGCGGGGCCTGCGTGAGGCGGTTGTTGCGGCCGGTCTGGTCATAGATGATCGTGATCACGCAGGACGTGTTGGCGCAGAAGCTGTCCTGCGTGGCCGCGTTGGCGTAGCTGCCGGCGCTGACCGGCGCGATGTCCTTGGTGGTGTTGTCGGATGCGCGGCGGACCTGGTACAGCGGGCCGCTGTAACTTCCGTACAGCGCCCGGGTCGTGCTGTGCGCCGCGACGCACGGCGTGCCGCCGTTCGCGTAGATGTCACACGGACCGGACGTCGCCGCCTGGGACGTGCCGGCGCTGACGAAGACGCCCGTGACCAGTGCGGCCGTCGCCGCGACGGCCAGGACGGCCGTGCGCAGGCGCCGGCTTCGGAGCCGTTGTGCCATGGTGAGCCTCTCTGCTGGACGGGGGTGTCGCCGGGCGGACCGCTGTTGGGCGCGGGTGCGGCGCCCCGGGGTGTCGGCGCGTGCGCGGCGGCGGTCCGCCGGCGCGATGACGCCGACGGTCGAGCGATGCCAGGACCCGATCGACGGCGGCCGGTGTGCTGGCGGAGTCGGCGTCATCGATGGATGTGAGCGCTAACATAGCGCACGCCGGACCGGCGTGCAATGCACGAGGAGGCGGCATTGACCTGGAAATTAGTGATATGTGAACGGTCCCGTGGGCATCGCCCGGCCGAGCCCTTGACAACGTCCCGGGCGGCGTGTCGAGATTGATCCCCGGCTTTTCCGCCGGGACGCTCAACGGGCCGGTGATGGCAGTGGGAACGACGGGAACCAGCCGGGCGTCGCTCGATGACCGGGTGGCGGCGCACCTGCCGCTGGTGTACACGATCGTGCGGCGCGCGTTGGCCGGGCACCCCGGCGCCGTCGACGACGTGGTCCAGGAGACGATGCTGCTGGCGCTGCGCCGGCTGCCGACGCTGCGCGAGCCGGGCCGCCTGCGCGTCTGGCTCGGCTGGATCGCGGTCCGGCAGGCCGGCGCATACCTGCGGCGGGAGCGCACGGCCGCGCGCCGGCGCGCCTCGCCGGCCGGCCTTGCGGACGCCCCGGACGCCGACGACTTCGAGGATCTCACCGCGCTGCGCCTCGAGCTGTCCGCCCAGCGCCGCCAGGTGGGGCGGGCGGTCGGCTGGCTGGACCCGGAGGACCGCGTGCTGTGGTCCCTGTGGTGGCTGGAGATCGGCGAGGAGCTGACCCGGGCCGAGCTCGCCGCGGCCCTGGGCACCGGCGCCGCCTACGCCGGCGTGCGAATCCAGCGGCTGCGCGCCCGGATCGAGCGGGCCCGCGCGCTCGTGGCGGCGCTGGACGCGCGGCCCCGCTGCGCGTGGCTGGACAGCGTGGTCGCCGGCTGGGACGGCATCCCGAGCCCGCTGTGGCGCAAGCGGATCGGCCGGCACGTGCGCTCCTGCGTGGCCTGCGCCCGGGCCGGCGAGGGCATGCTCGACACCGAGCGCCTGCTGACCGGCTTCGCGCTGCTGCCCGTGCCGGCCTCGCTCGCCGCCGCCTTCGGCGCCCCCGGCGGCGCCACGACGACCGTGAGCGCGGCCAGGACGGTGGCCGGCGGCGCCGCGAGCGCGGTGACGGCGGGCGCCGCGAAGGCCGGCTGGCCGGTCGCGAAGCTCGCCGCCGGCGCCCTCGTCGCCGGGGTCGCGGTCACCGCCGTGGCCTGGCCGCGCGGCGATCAGCAGCCGCTGCCGGCCGATTCCGCGGCTGCGTCGTTGGTCGCGCCGGCACCGTTGCCCCTCGGGCCGGTATCGCTGGAGCTCGTCGCCGCCCCCGGTCGCTACCTCGGCACCGACGGGCAGTTCGGGGTGCTCGTCACCCCGGAAACCGCGCTCACCCGCCGCCGGGCCACCTTCGAGGTCGTGCCGGGGCTGGCCTACGCGAGCTGCTACTCGCTGCGGGCGGACGACGGGCAGTACCTGCGGCATTCGTCCTGGCGCCTGCGCCTGGGCCGCGACGAGGGCACGCCGCTGTTCCGCGCCGACGCCACGTTCTGCCCGATCGGCCCCGGCGAGGTGCAGCTGGAGTCGTCGAACTACCGCGGCTACTTCATCCGCCGCGAGGGCGACCAGTGGTGGGTGCGCGAGACGGACGGCACCGCGGCGTTTCGGACCGACAGCACGTTCCGGGTCCGTCCCGCGCTGGCCTAGCCTGCCCCGCAAGAACCGGGTCCGGAGGCCGTGCGCTGGTAGACTCCTTCGTTCAGCGGCCGGCGGGAGGTGCGGAATGAGAACAGGTTCCGCGCTGCGGACCGCCGCCGTCGGGCTCGCGCTGACCGTGTGCGCGCTGCTGCTCGGCCTGTCCCACGCGCACGATGCCCTGCCGGGGGACACGTTCCAGGTCGCGCGCACCGCGGTCGCGGCCGCCGCCGTGCCGGGCGCGGACGCGCCGGCGGGGCGCAAGCCGCTCAAGCCGCTCAAGTCGCACGACACGCCGCCCGACGGGCCGGCGTGGCTCGTCACGCTGCCGGACCCGGTGACGGTCGATCCACGACCGGGCCCGGCGCCGGCGGCCGGGTTCGCCGGCACCGTCCACGATGGACGGTGCGTCGGCACGCCCGGCTGCCGCGGGCCGCCCATCTCCTGAGGCACCAGACGTCAAGCCGTGACCCGGCCGGGTCGACGGCCTCGTTGTGTTGCTCCTCAGGAGGATTCCCATGGTTCGCGTACCACTGTGTCCCCGTCCGCTCGTCACGGTCCACGGGCCGCCGGGTCGGCGATGAGCGCGGTCGCCGCGATCGTGATTTTCACGGTCGCGTTCGTGCTCATCGCCACCGAGAAAGTCCATCGCGTCGCGGTCGTGCTCTTCGCGGCCGGGCTGATGGCGCTGCTGGGCCTCGTGCCGGGGCAGGACGTGTTCTTCTCCGAGCACGCCGGCATCGACTGGAATGTCATCTTCCTGCTGCTCGGCATGATGATCATCGTCGGGGTCGTCAAGCAGACCGGGCTCTTCGAGTTCCTCGCGATCTGGGCGGCGAAACGGTCCAGGGGCCGGCCCTACCGGCTCTTCGTGCTGCTGATGGTCATCACGGCCGTCGCGTCGCCGTTCCTGGACAACGTCACCACCATCATGCTGGTGGCCCCGGTGACCGTGCTGGTCTGCCGGAAGCTGGGCATCTCCGCGGTGCCGTACCTGATCGCGGAGGCGCTCGCGTCCAACATCGGCGGCGCCGCGACGCTCATCGGCGACCCGCCGAACATCATCATCGGCAGCCGGGCCGGGCTCACCTTCAACGACTTCGTCGTGCACATGGCGCCGATCGTCGTGGTGCTGTTCGCCCTGTTCGTGCTGCTGGGCTGGGTGATGTTCCGCAAGCGCTTCGAGTACCACCCGCAGCGCGCCGCCGAGGTCATGGCCCTCGACGAGCGGGCGTCCATCGCGGACCGGGGGCTGCTGGTGCGCTGCCTGGCCGTGCTGGCGCTGGTCGTCACCGGGTTCGCGCTGCACGCGGTCATCCACGTCGAGCCGTCGATCATCGCGCTGCTCGGGGCCGGGCTGATGGTGCTGGTGTCGCGGGTCGGCACCGAGGCCTACCTGGAGGAGGTCGAGTGGTCGACGCTGGTCTTCTTCATGGGCCTGTTCGTCATGGTCGGCGGCCTGGTCGAGACCGGTGTCATCCACCGCATCGGCGGGTGGGCGTCCGAGCAGGTCGGCGACAACTACTTCGTCGCCGGCTCCGGGCTGCTGTTCGGCTCGGCGGTCCTCGGGGCGTTCTTCGACAACATCCCGTACGTCGCGACCATGGCCCCGATCGTCGAGGACCTCGTCGCCACCACGCCCGACCCGGGGACGGGGCAGGCGCTGTGGTGGGCGTTCGCCCTCGGCGCCGACTTCGGCGGCAACGGCACGGCGGTGGCGGCCAGCGCCAACGTGGTCGTGCTCGGCATCGCGGCCCGGGCCGGCGAGCCGATCAGTTTCTGGCAGTTCACCCGGTACGGCATCGTCACCACGCTCATGACCACGGTCATCGCGTGGGGCTACGTCTGGCTGCGGTACTTCTCATGACCGCCGAGGGAGGCATCATGCGTACGGATCAGCATCGTCTTCCCGGCGTGGGCACCCTGCACGTGCTGCACGCGGCGGACGGCCATCACGTCGGCATCCTGCAGCACGCCGACGACCGGCGGGAGCTCGTGGTCTACGACCCGGCCGACCCGGACACCCGCCGGACGGGGGTGCTGCTCACCGCCGCGGAGGCGCGGGTCCTCGCCGGCGTGCTCGGCGTGGACGGCCCGACGCTGCACTGCGCGCGCCTCGACCGGTACGCCGACCGGCTGGCGGTGCTGCAGGTCCTCATCGGCGCCGCCGCGTCGGCCGGGCGGTCCTCGGCGGACGCGGCGGTCGACGGCGCGGTCGTCGCCGCCGTCGTCCGCGAGGACGAGGTGGTCGTGCCGCCGGACGGGCGGCTGCGCCCGGGCGACGTCGTCGTGGTCGTCGGCCGGCCCGACGCGGCGCTGGAGATGATCGACCTGCTGACGGGGGCCTGAGGCCGGTGGTCCGGGCCGGTTCGCCGGCCCGGACCACCGCGCCAAGGGCATCGCCCGGTCAGCGCTGCAGGGTCAGCACGCCCGGGCGGTAGGGCAGCAGGCCGTAGTCGCCGCCGGAGTTGGTGGCGCGGCCCTGGTAGAGCAGTTGCAGGTTGCAGGGGTCGACGGTCATGGTCTGGTCGGGGTTGCTGCGGACCAGATCGCCGTGGCTGATGTCGTTGGTCCAGGTGGCGCCGCTGTTGGCCTTGCCGGCGAACGGGTTGCTCTCCGTCGCGGCCTGCGGCGTCCAGGAGCCGCCCAGGCTGGAAGCGGTGAACGAGCGGAAGTAGCGGCCGTTCGCGCCGATCGCCTCGACGAGCATGAGGTACTGGTTCTGGCCCTTGACCTTGTAGACCTGGACGCCCTCGAACAGGTTGTTCGTCGAGTCGCTCAGGACCACCGTGGAGGCCGAGCCGAAGCTGCCCGGGAAGTTGCCGATGGGCATGCTGGCCCGGTAGATCTTGCCGTTGTCGCCGGCGAAGAACAGGTACATGTTCGAGCTGTCGCCGATGACCGTCTGGTCGATCGGGCCCGTGCCGGAGCCGGAGATGCTGCCGGAGAACAGCGTCTGCTGCGACGACCAGCCGTTGGCGTTCGTGGGGTCGCTCGACGTGCGGTAGGAGAACGCCGTGCCGCCCCACTGGTAGGCCAGCACCCAGGTGTTCTTCGGGGCGAAGTAGAACAGCGTCGGCGCGACCGTGGCGAACGACATGCGGTTCTGGCTGGCCGAGGCCATGTCGGACCAGTTGGTGAAGGTGCCGAAGTTCATCGAGCCCCACGTCGAGCCGGTGTCGTGCGTGGTCGCGTAGACCAGGTGCTTGCCGTTGTACACGACGTTCGTGAAGTCCTTCAGCGACACCCAGCCCGACTGCGGGTTGGCCAGCGCGCCGGTGGACGACCAGCGGTACGTCGACGGCAGCGTGCACGTGGGCGAGGAGCTGCTCGGTGAGCTGGACGGGCTGCTGGGAGGGCTGCTGGACGGGCTGCTGGGCGCGCTCGACGAGCCGCCGATCGGGCCGTTGCACGCGGTGCCGTTGAGCGCGAAGTCGGGGGGCACCGGGTTCGCACCGTTCCAGGAGCCGTTGAACCCGAAGGCGGCGGTGCCGTTGGTGGGGATGGCGGCGTTGTAGTCGGCGTTGGTGACCGTGACCTGGGCGCCGGACTGGGCGACCGAGCCGCTCCAGAGCTGCGTGACGCTCTGCCCGGCGCCGAACGACCAGGTGAGCCGCCAGCCGTTGACGGCCTCGCCGAAGTTGGTGACGGTGACGTTGGCGGTGAAGCCGCCCGGCCAGGAGCTGGCGACGGTGTAGTCGACGCGGCAGCCGGCGGCCGCCTGGGCGGTGTTCGCGGTCAGCACCGCGGCGGCCCAGGCCACGGTGAGGGCGGCCGCACCGGCGGCGGCCACCACCCGGGACCGGGTGCGAGGGACCTTCATGAATCCTCCGTAGGCGCAGGAGCAGAGACCCCGCGAGTGTTAGCGCTCACAAATAAACGGGTCAAGGCCTCGCGTGATCGCATTCTCCGGATGCTTGAGCCGGCCGCTGAAACTTTCATTCATCGGATTGTCGCGACTCTCGATCAACCTTGGGCGTAACATCTTTTCCGCCCGCTCTGAGCAGGGGTTATCCGCGGGCGTGAATTATCGAAAATTCACGGGCGGCGCCCGATCGACTCTCGGCTCGCCGTTGACGCGAATTCGGCGCAACATCGGTGCTCGGCGAGAATTGATCGCTGACAAAGCGCTGAAAGGACCCCCCACATGCACCGCGCGAGACTGCTCGTCGGCGGCATCTGCGCCGCCGCGATCGCCGTCACCTCCGTGGTCCTGGCCGGCACCGCCCACGCCGAGGCCGACCGGACGATCACGTCGAACACGACCGGCACCCACAACGGCTACTTCTTCTCGTACTGGAAGGACAGCGGCAACGTCACGATGACCCTGGGCGCCGGCGGCTCGTACAGCGTCCAGTGGAGCAACATGAACAACACCGTCGTGGGCAAGGGCTGGAAGCCCGGCTCGAGCCACACGGTCAACTACTCCGGCACGTTCAACGTCAACGGCAACGGCTACCTGTCGCTGTACGGCTGGACCACGAACCCGCTCATCGAGTACTACATCGTCGAGACCTACGGCAGCTACAACCCGAGCACCGGCGCGCAGCGTCTCGGCTCCGTCACCACTGACGGCAGCACGTACGACATCTACCGCACCCAGCGGGTGAACCAGCCCTCCATCATCGGCACCGCGACGTTCTACCAGTACTGGAGCGTTCGGCAGCAGAAGCGGACGAGCGGCACCATCACCACCGCCAACCACTTCAACGCCTGGGCGGCGCTCGGCCTGAACCTCGGCAGCCACGACTACCAGATCCTGGCCACCGAGGGGTACCAGAGCAGCGGCAGCTCCAGCATCACCGTGAGCGAGGGCGGCGGCCCCACGGTCACGTCGTCGCCGCGCCCGTCCTCGCCCGGGCCGTCCTCGCCGGGCCCGTCCACCTCGCCGGGCGGCGGCAGCGGGACGTGCCAGGTGACCAACGCCGTCAACGCCTGGAACACCGGGCTGACCGACAACATCACCATCACCAACACGGGCACGGCCCCGATCAACGGCTGGTCGCTGAAGTTCAACCTCGCGGCCGGGCAGACCATCACCTCCGGCTGGAACGCCACGTACTCGCCCTCCAGCGGGACGGTGACCGCGACCAACGTCAGCTACAACGGCGCGATCCCGCCGGGCGGCTCGACGACCATCGGCTTCCAGGCCAACCACACCGGCAACACCGCCGCGCCGAGCGGCTTCACGCTCAACGGCACCGCCTGCCGCTGAGCGGCTCCCGAGCCCGCCGGGTCCGGCATCCCACCCGGATCCGGCGGGCCGCCGCGGCGTCAGGGGCTCACACGGCCGTCGACGCGCGGGGGACGAGGCGGCACGGCACCGCCCGCAGGCCGTGCACGGCGTCGCCGTTGATGGCCGACAGCAGGAGCTCGGCGGCGGTGCGGCCGATGCCCTCGAGGTCCATGTCGATGCTCGTCAGCTGGGGGCGGCAGCCCTCGACCATCACGTCCCAGTTGTCGAAGCCGACGAGGGCGACGTCGCCCGGGACGGCGCGGCCGGCGTCGCGCAGCGCCTCGGCGACGCCGCGGGCGATCTGGTCGCTGCCGCAGAAGACGGCGTCGATCTCGGCGCCGGTGGACAGCAGCATCCCGGCCGCCTGGCGGCCCCACGCCTCCGTCCACTCGCCGAAGAGCGCCGGGGCCGGCTCGAGGCCCTCGGCGGCGAGGGTCTCGGCGTAGGCGACGGCCCGCACCCGGGCCGAGTGGTGGTGCTCGGGGCCGGTGACGTGGGCGATGCGGCGCCGGCCGACGGCCAGCAGGTGGCGCACGGCGCGGCGGGCGCCGTCGGCCTCGTCGGGCACGACCGAGCAGTCGGCCGGGTTGGACGAGCTGATGAACGCGTAGACCACCGGCACCGGCAGCTCGGCGGCGATCGGCAGCCGGGCCTGGGTGCGCCGGCCGGTGACGATGATGCCGTCGACCTTCCGGCTCAGCAGGGTGCGCAGGTAGTACTGCTCCCGGATCGGGTCGTCGCGGGCGTCGGCGAGCAGGACCGAGACCTGGCCCGCGCCGAGGGCGTCCTCGGCGCCGATCATCAGCGGGATGCTGAACCGGCCGATGCTGTCGGTGGTGATCATGCCGACGGTGTAGGTGCGCCCGGCCTGCAGGCCGCGCGCGGCGGCGTTGGCCACGAAGCCCAGCTGCTCGGCCGCCTGCTGCACGCGCAGCCGGGTCTCGGCCCGCAGCGACCCCCGGCCGTTGAGCGCCTTGGAGGCGGTTCCGGTCGAGACCCCGGCTAAGGCCGCCACCTCGCTGATCGTGGCCGGCCGGACGACGTTGCTCAGAGCATCCTCCAAGGACCTCGGCAGAAGTTTCCTAGTTTCCTTGCCGTGTGACTGTAACGGCGCCTTGACAGGCGTACAAGCCCGCTTTTAGCTTCAAGGCAATCGTTTTCCGAGCCTTTCCTAAACCGGGCCCGGGAGGCGGGACACCCCACCCCCGACCAAGGAAACCGCCATGACAGTTTCCACCCGGCACCGCGCCCGCGCCGCGGCCGCCGTCGTCCTGTCCGCCTGCCTGGCCGCCGGCTGTTCCACGTCCGGCGGCACGGACTCCGGCTCGACCGGCTCCGCGAGCGGCGGCGGCACCTACACGATCTGGGACCCGTACCCGCAGTTCGACGACAGCGCCGCCTGGGTCAAGCTGCTGCAGCAGTGCGGCACCGACGCCGGCGTGACCGTCAAGCGCACGGCGTACGACACCAGCGACCTGACCAACAAGGCGCTGCTCGCGGCGCAGCAGAGCAACTCGCCCGACGTGCTCATCGTGGACAACCCGGTGGTGTCCACGCTCGCCGACGCCGGCGTGCTGACCACCACCGACGAGATGAAGGTCGACACGTCGGCGGTCTCGCCGAACCTGCTCGCGGCCGGCCAGATCGGCGGCAAGACCTACGGCATCCCGATCGGCGCCAACACCCTGGCCCTGTACTACAACAAGGCGGTCCTGACCGCGGCCGGCGTCGATCCGGCCGGCGTGAAGGACTGGGCGTCGCTGACGGCGGCCCTGGCCAAGGTGAAGGCGGCCGGCAAGAAGGGCATCACCTTCTCGGCCATCGGCACCGAGGAGGGCAGTTTCCAGTTCCTGCCGTGGTTCTGGGGCGCCGGGGCGAACCTCACCAAGCTCGACTCGGCCGAGGGCGTCTCCGCGCTGCAGCTGTGGACCGACTGGCTGAAGAACGGCTACGCGCCCAACTCGGTCATCAACAACACCCAGACGACGAGCTGGCAGGAGTTCGCGACCGGCCAGTTCGCGTTCGCCGAGAACGGCACGTGGCAGCTGGGCAACGCCAAGAAGGCGGGCTTCGAGTACGGCATCATCCCCATCCCCTCGAAGGCGGGCGGCACGGCCCCGGCCCCGACGGGCGGCGAGTTCGTGACCGCGCCGGTGCAGAAGGACACCAAGCGGTACCCAACGACGCAGAAGCTCATCGCGTGCCTCAGCAGCGCCGACAACGCGCTGGCCACCGACACGACGCTGTCGTACATCGCGGCGACCGACGCCGTGCAGACCAAGCAGGTGGCGGCCAACGCCGAGCTGACCGTGTGGGTCGAGGCGGTCAAGGCGGCCAAGGGCCGCACGAGCGACAACCTCGGCACGAAGTACCCGAAGATCTCCCAGCCGATGTGGACCGGCTTCCAGGCGGCGCTGTCCGGTGGCAAGTCGCCGCAGGACGCGTTCGCCGCCGCACAGAGCGCCGCGGCCGCGGCCACCAAATAGATGCAGCGCAAGCGCGCCGGGCAGTGGACCGCGTGGGCGTTCGTCGCGCCCGTCGCGGTCTACCTGCTCGCCTTCTACGCCTTCCCGCTGTACCGCAACCTCGACCTGAGCCTGCGCCACTACACGGTCCGCTCGTTCGTGCAGGGCGACGCGCCGTTCACCGGCCTGTCGAACTACGACACGGTCGTGAGCGACCCGACGTTCTGGCCGGCCGTGTGGCACACCGCGGTCTTCACGGGCGTCTCGCTGGCCTTCCAGTTCTCCATCGGCATGGCCCTGGCGGTGTTCTTCCACGCCAACTTCCGGCTCTCGGCGACGCTGCGGGCGCTGTTCCTGGTGCCGTGGCTGCTGCCGCTGATCGTGTCGGCCTCCACGTGGTCGTGGATGCTCAACAGCGACTCCGGCATCGTCAACGCGGCCCTGCGCCTCGTCGGCGTCGACCCGGTCAACTGGCTGACGTCGCCCGCCTGGTCGCTGGCGTCGGTGACGATCGCCAACATCTGGATCGGCATCCCGTTCAACCTCGTCGTGGTCTACAGCGGCCTGCAGGCCATCCCGGCCGAGATCTACGAGGCCGCGGCGCTGGACGGGGCCCCGCCGTGGAGCACCTTCTGGCGCATCACGTTCCCGCTGCTGCGGCCGGTCTCCGCGATCACCCTGCTGCTCGGGCTCATCTACACGCTCAAGGTCTTCGACATCATCTGGATCATGACGAAGGGCGGGCCGGCGGACGCGTCCACGACCCTGGCCACCTGGTCGTACCGCCTCGGCTTCGGCAACCTCCTGCCGGCGTTCGGCCCCGGCGCGGCCGTGGGCAACCTGCTCATCGTCGCCGCCATGATCTTCGGCCTGATCTACATCCGCACCCAGCGCCGGGTGCGGTCATGAGCCGGCCGCTGAGGACCGCCGTGGGCGTCGTGCTGACCGCGGTCATGCTGTTCCCGATCTACTGGATGATCAACGTGTCCCTGACGCGGGACACCGACATGCGCGACGATCCGCCGCACCTGTTCCCCCTGCACGGCACGCTCGAGGGGTACCGCGCGGTGCTGGACCAGCAGCTGCCGTACCTCGGCAACAGCCTGGTGATCGGGCTCGGCACGGTGCTGCTCACGGTCGTGCTGTCCGCGCCGGCCGGCTACTCGCTGGCCCGGCTGCGCCCGCGCGGCGGCGGCGTGCTCAGCTTCGTGCTCCTGGTTGCGCAGATGATCCCCAGCATCATCATGGCGATGGGCTTCTACGCCATCTACCTGCGCCTCGGCGTGCTCAACAGCACCCGCGGGCTGATCGTCGCCGACTCGACCATCGCCGTGCCGTTCGGCGTGCTCATCTTCACCGCGTTCATGTCCGGCATCCCGGCCGAGCTGACCGCCGCGGCCCGCATCGACGGCGCAAGCCAGCTGCGCACGTTCTGGTCGGTGGTCCTGCCGGTGAGCCGCAACGCCGTGGTCACCGTCAGCCTGTTCGCGTTCCTGTGGGCGTGGTCCGACTTCGTCTTCGCCACCACCCTCGACGGGGGCGGCACGCAGCAGCCGATCACGCTCGGCATCTACCACTACATCGGCAACAACAACCAGCAGTGGAACGCCATCATGGCCACCGCCGTGGTGGCCTCGATCCCCGCGACGCTGCTGCTCATCGTGGCTCAGCGGTACGTCGCCGCCGGCGTGACCGCCGGCGCCGTCAAGGATTGAAGGAACAACCCATGCACAACTCCCATGGCCCCGTCGTGCCCACCAACGGTGCCCTCCGGCCGCTGACGACCGCGCGCCTCGACCCCGGCGGACTGCTCGGCCAGTGGCAGGAGCGCAACCGCGCCGCGACGCTGCCGCACTGCATCGAGCAGCTGCACGCGCACGGCAACCTCGACAACCTGCGCCGGGTCACCGGGGACACCGGCGGCGCGGCCGCGTCCTACGCCGGCTACTGGTTCGCCGACACCGACGTGTACAAGACCCTCGAGGCGGCGCTGTGGCACGGCAGCGAGCGGGAATTCGTCGCCGACACCGTCGAGCTGCTCGCGAAGGTGCAGGACCCGGACGGGTACCTGGTGTCGTACTTCCAGATGGCCGCCAACCGCGACCGGCAGTGGGCCGAGCTGCCCTCCAGCCACGAGATGTACTGCGCCGGGCACCTCATCCAGGCCGCCGTCGCCGCCGCCCGCGCCGCGTCCGGCGACCCGGGCGCGCAGCCGCTCGTCGAGGTCGCGCGGCGCTTCGCCGACCTGCTCGTGCGCCGCTTCGGCGCCGGCGGCGAGGACGCGGTCGACGGGCACCCGGAGATCGAGACGGCGCTCGTCGAGCTGTTCCGGGTGACCGGGCACCGGCCGTACCTCGACCTCGCCGCCCGCCTGGTGGACCTGCGCGGCCGCGGGCTGCTGGGCCCCGAGAGCCGCTTCGGGCAGCGCGCCTACTACCAGGACCACACGCCGGTCCGCGACGCCGCGGAGGCCACCGGGCACGTGGTGCGGCAGGTGTACCTGCTCGCCGGCGCCGTCGACGTGGCCGTCGAGACGGGCGACGCCGAGCTGCTCGCGGCCGCCGAGCGGCTGTGGGGCTCGGCGCTGGCCTCGAAGACCTACATCACCGGCGGGCAGGGCTCCCGGCACCGCGACGAGGCATTCGGCGACGCCTACGAGCTGCCGCCGGACCGCGCCTACGCCGAGACGTGCGCCGCGATCGGCGGCTTCCACCTGGCGTGGCGGCTGCTGCTGGCCACCGGCCGGTCGCGCTACGCCGACGAGATGGAGCGCCTGCTGTACAACGGCATCGCCGCCAGCACCGCGCTCGGCGGCACCGCGTTCTTCTACTCCAACCCGCTGCAGCTGCGCACCGGCCACGACGGCTCCGACGAGGACGCGCCCGGGGCCCGGCTGCCGTGGTACAAGTGCGCGTGCTGCCCGCCGAACCTCGCCCGGCTGATGGCGTCCCTGCACGCCTACGCCGCCACCGGCGATTCCGGGGGCCTCCAGCTGCAGTTGTACGCCCAGGGCTCCTTCGCCGCCGCCGGCCGCGCGGTCGACGTGGCGACGCAGTACCCGTGGGACGGCACGGTAACGGTCACGGTCACCGAGTCGACCGCCGAGCCGTGGACGCTGGCCCTGCGCATCCCCGCCTGGTGCGCCGACGCGCGCGTCAGCGACCCGGACGCCGTCATCGCCGGCGGCTACGCCCGGATCCGCCGCGCCTGGAAGGCCGGCGACCGGGTCGAGCTGACCCTGGCCATGCCGCCGCGGCTCGTCGCCGCCCACCCGCGCGTCGACGCCGTGCGCGGCGCCGCGGCGCTGGCCCGCGGCCCCGTCGTCTACTGCCTCGAGCAGGCCGGCCTGCCCGGGGAGCTGGCCGGGGTCGTCTTCGAGGACCTCACGCTCGACGCGTCGGCGCCGATCGGCGTCGTGCGCGACCACCCCGCCGCGCCGGTCGCGCTGGCCGCCCTCGTCCAGGTCGCCGACGCGGCGGACGAGGCGCTCTACCGGCCGCTCGGCGCGGCCCCGCCGGCGCGCACGAGCGCGACCGTGCACGCCGTTCCCTACCACCTGTGGGCCAACCGGGAGCCCGGGCCGATGCGGGTCTGGATTCCCGTCGTACCGCCGCCACGGTGACGGCACCCGCCATCACGCTCAGCTGAGTCCCGCGGTGCTCCGGCCGCTCGTGGCAGGCGGCCGGAGCACCTCAGGATGCGACGGGCTCCGGGAAGGCCGTGTGGCTCAGCTCCTCGGAGATTCGCCAGATGCGCGCGGTGTCGTCCTCGCCGCGCAGCCGGGAGTAGAGCTCCTGCTCGGCCGGCGGGCCGGCGATGTGCTGGAACCCGCTGGGGCCGTAGAGGCGGCCGCCGCGGGCCTCGGGGGAGGTGGCCGCGTACAGGGCCGGCAGCAGCGCGGTCTCGACGGTGCCGAAGAGGATCCCGCGGCCCCCGAGCGCGCGGATGAGCCGCCCGCCGGCGGTGGCCCGGGCCCGGCCGACCTCGGGCCGGGCCTGCAGGAGGCTGGTGGCGGCGACGCCGGGGTGCGCGAGGTTGCTCGTGATGCCCCAGCCGCCGGCCCGGCTGCGCCGGTCCAGCTCCAGCCCGGTCAGGCCGAACGCGATCTTCGACTGGCTGTACGCCCGCATCCCGTCGTAGGCCCGTTCCCAGTTCAGGTCGTCCCAGTTGATCGCGTTCCGGTTCGCCGCGATGCTGATCTGCGACGTCACGCGCGCCCGTCCCGCCCGCAGCAGGGGCAGCAGGTGGCCGACGAGGGCGAAGTGGCCCAGGTGGTTGGTGCCGAACTGCAGCTCGAACCCGTCGGCGGTGCTCTGCCGGTCCGGCGGCGTCATGACGCCGGCGTTGTTGACGAGGATGTGGATCGGGCGGTTCTCGCCGCGCAGCGTGGCGCCCAGCGCGGCGACCGAGTCCAGCGAGGACAGATCCAGCTCCCGCAGGGAGAGGGCGGCGCGGGGGTACCGCTGCCTGATCTTCGCGACCGCGGCCGCGCCCTTGGCCGGGTTGCGCACGGGCATGAGGACCTCGGCCCCGGCCGCGGCGAGCCGGGCGGCCAGGCCCAGCCCGACGCCGTCGCTGGCGCCCGTGACGACGGCGAGCTTCCCGGAGAGGCCGGGAACGGTGATGTCCGGTTGTTTGCGTGCCATGACCTCACGGTGCCCCCGCTCCGCGGCCGTATCCACGGCCTGTCAATCCCAGGCTGCGCCGCGGCGGCGGTGGTAGAACCGAGACATGATCGACCGTGCCGGCCTCGCCGAGTTCCTGCGCCGGCGCCGCGAGTCGCTGCAGCCCGAGGACGTCGGCCTGCCGCGCGGCCAGCGGCGCCGGACGACCGGACTGCGCCGCGAGGAGGTCGCGACGCTCTGCCACATCTCCGCCGACTACTACAGCCGGCTCGAGCGGGAGCGCGGGCCGTACCCCTCCGAGCAGATGATCGCCTCGATCGCGCAGGGCCTGCACCTGTCGCTCGACGAGCGCGACCACCTGTTCCGGCTCGCCGGGCACCACCCGCCCGTGCGGGGCACGACCAGCGCCCACATCAGCCCCGGGGTGCTGCGCATCCTCGACCGGCTCACCGACACCCCGGCCGAGGTCATCACCGAGCTCGGCGAGACGCTGCGGCAGACCCCGCTCGGCGTCGCGCTCACCGGGGACAACACGAAGTACACCGGGCCGGAGCGCAGCATCGGCTACCGCTGGTTCACCGACCCGGCCTGCCGCGCGAGGTACCACCCGGACGACCACGCGCTGCACTCCCGCGTCTTCGCCTCCGGGCTGCGCCACACGGTCACGCTGCGCGGGCCCGACTCGTGGGCGGCGCACCTGCAGCGCCTCCTGCTCGCCCGCAGCGAGGAGTTCCGGGCCGTCTGGAACGAGCACGAGGTCGGCGTCCGCTATCAGCACGTCAAGCGCTTCATCCACCCCGAGGTCGGCCTGCTCGAGCTCACCTGCCAGGCGCTGCTGGACCCCGACCAGTCGCATTCGCTGCTGGTGTACACCGCGGTCCCCGGCAGCGAGAGCCACGAGAAGCTGCAGCTGCTGTCCGTCATCGGCAGCCGCCTCTGAGTCCGCAATCCGATATTCGTCCCATCGATGCCTGGTCGCAGACGATGACCGACTCCGAGGTCGACATCGGCGCGCGGCAGCAACGGCCTGTGCGGCGGCTACGGGCCGGTGACCGACTTCGACGACACCAGCCCCGGCGACGTGTGGACCGGCAACGTCTGGGACGACGACGGCTCGGCCGTCCCGCCGCCCCAGCACTGGTAGCCGCCCGGTCTCAGCCGAGCTGGCGCAGGATCGACGGGTCGGTGATGCGGTGGTCGTCGGCCAGCAGCATCGCCTTGGACAGCACCACGGACAGCATCATGTCGCCCTCGAACGGCAGGAAGCGCACGCCGGCCGGCCTCGCGGTGCCGGACGGCACGATGCACAGGTAGCGGTCGTTCGGCGACATCAGGATGTTGCCGCTGCCGATGTGGATGCGGTAGGTGTGCCGGCGGCCGTCCACGACGAGGTAGTGCCCGTCGAGCCGGGCCCGGTCGCGGATCTTCAGCTTGGGCAGCAGGTGTTCGAGCACCTGCCGGCGGATCTGGCCGTTGGCGGTCAGGTCGCCGAACGCGAACGCCCGCCAGTAGCCGAAGCGCGCGTCGTCGGGCCCGTGGTCGGCCCACGTCGGGTCGGTGCCGATGGAGGTGACCCCGACGAACAGGTCGACGTCGCGCATCGCCTCGGAGAAGACCCGCGCGGGCACCTCGGCCAGCGGCACGTCCCGGCGCGCCCGGCCGCGGCCGCGCTCGAACCGGACCCGGTCGGTCGTGCAGAACCGCACCGCGTCGCCGCGGCCCTCGTCACCGGCCTGCTCGTGGTGGAACACGGCGGTCAGCCCGGCCGCGGGGAACTGCCGCTTCGCCTCGCCGCAATAGCCGCCGTCCCAGGCGCCCAGATAGTTGCTGCCCCCACCGGCGCTCCTTCATCAGCGCATAGGCCTGCTGGTAGCGCAGCACGTGCGCCGCGAACCGGTTGGAGTAGGTGCCGGTCTCCTCCTCCGCCGGGGTGAGCAGGTAGACCTCGCGGAACGCCTGCTTGAACGGCTGGGCCAGCTCGTGGGTGAGGATGTGCGAGCGCCAGGCCCGCACCTCCTCCGGGTCCGCGTCGACCGGGTGCCAGAGCCGCACCCGCGCACCGGGCCCCGGCACGACCGTGTCGCCGGCGGCCAGCGTGAAGCGGCCGTCCGCGTCCGGGCGGCCGGCATACCGGCGGCCGTCCTCGCTGACCGTCCACAGCAGGCGATCGGCGAGGCTGCCGGTGACCGGGTGTTCGAGGTACCGCTGCCGCCAGATCTCCAGCGGCCAGTCGCGGTCCTCGGCCAGCAGGTCCTCGAGCCGCTCCCGCTCGCCGGCGAGGGCCTTCTTCAGCTCGGCGCTCGCGCGGCGCACCTCGGCGATCAGCTCCGCCCCGGCCGCGGCCGGCGGCTTCGCCGTGCTCGCGCCGCCGTGCTCCCAGGTCACGCCGGCCCGCCGGCGGTCGTCGACGCAGAGCACGGCGGTTACGCCGCCGGCCTCGATGCGCCGCTGCCGCTGCCCGTCGAGCCCGGCGTCGGGGATGGTCAGCTCGGTGAGCTCTCCGCGGCTGACGCCGGCGGCCACCGCGGCCTCGTCGAGGGCGGCGGCGATCTGCTTGAGCTTCCCGCGGTGCCGGGTGGCGCGCTGCAGCCGCACGAGCGCGGCGATCGCGTCGGCGTCGGCCCGCCGCCCGAGCACCGCATAGCACGCGTTGAGCGGCTTGGGCTCGTACAGCGTCGGCTCCAGGTCCAGCACGAGCGGGACCAGCCACGGCTCGCCGGACACCTGCGCGGCCCACAGCAGCCCGCGCACGATGTCCGCGTTGTCCGGCCCGACCCGCGTGCGGAAGCTCCCGTGCCACTGCTCGACCGGCGCGGGCGGGCAGGCGTGGGCGAGCGTGAGCAGGTCGTGCAGCAGGGCGACCAGCCCGGGCCGGCCGTCCAGCAGCTCGCCCGCCCGGCGCAGCCACGTTTTGGTCGGGCGCGGGCCGGAGGTCACCTCCAGGGCGTGGTCGAGCAGCGCGACGGCGGCCTCGGCCTCGGCTGCGGGCACCGCCGCCAGCCGCTCGACCGCCGCCCGGCTCCAGCCGTCCTCGACGACGATCCGCCGCTGCCAGGCGGGCGCGCCGGCGGGCGTGGTGTCCGCGAGCACGAGCAGCCGCCGCCGCAGCTGCGCCCGCTCGCCGGCCTCGCGTGACGAGGACGCGTCGACGAGCTTCTGCGCCTCCCGGAAGCGCTCGGCGAGCGGGATCCGGCCGGCCGGGCCGAGCCCCTCGGCCGCGCCGGTCGCGATGCGCAGCACGGTCACCACCGAGTGCTCCGACGCCCGGTGGGCGAGGTCGAAGAGCAGCTCGACGTCGGCCGCCGTCCAGGCCGCCCGCCGCAGCAGCAGCGCGGGGAAGAGGCGGGCCGCCTCCCAGGCCCAGCCGCCGTACCCCGCCGCCCGCTCGGCGAGCGCGATGGTGACCGAGCGGACCAGCTCGTCGTCCAGGTCCGGCAGCACGCGGTGGTGGAAGTGCTCGACGGCGTCGGCGTTCAGGCCCGGCGCGTCGGGAAGCACCCGCGCGGCCCGATCCCGGTGTGCGGCCAGTTGCCCGGTGCTCATCCGCCCACCAGCGGCACGAGGCGGACGAAGGCGACCCGGGAGGCCTCGTCGAGCGTCAGCTCGGCGTCGAGCTCCTCGACCTGGCGGTCGCCGACGAGCACGAAGAACCCGTTGCGCTCGAAGGCGGCCACCGCCGCGTCGGCCTGGCGCTCCCAGTCGATCCGGGTCGGGGTGGGCATGAGGTACCCGTTGAGGTCCGCCTCGGCCGCGGTCGGGCGGACCAGCCCGTGGAAGCGCTCGACCGGGCGGGCGTTGTAGCGCGCCACCTCCTCGCGCACTCGCAGGCGGATCAGCTCGCGCAGCGTCACGACGCCGGGCACGTCCAGCTCCATCGTGCCGACGAGCCGGCCGGTGGCCGTCTCGTCGTGGATCCTCATGAGCACAGCCGCAGCGTACGTGAGGCCGCCGCCCGCCGCGGCCCCCTCGCGAACCGTCCCGCGGCACAGCGCGAACTCGCCGAACGCCAGGCGCTGCCGTTCCCGACACCGCCCGAACGAGGTATTTGCGGGGGCTGAGCGCCGTTTGTGCGGCGTACGCTGGGATTAGCGCGATAAGGGATCGATGCGGTGTTTCGAGTATCAGGCCGGCGGGACGATTCGGGCCGCCGCGGCAAGCGTTCTTCGGCGCCGACGGCGTTGCGCCGGATTCCCGATCTGGCCCGAAGGGCGTGGGCGTTGCTGCCGCGGCTGCTGCCGGCCGTCCCGCCGCCGGCCGCGTTTGCCGTCGTGGTCGCGGCGCTGCTCATCGCGGCCGAGACGGTGGTGCTGTACACGCTGCGCGGCGTCTCGGGCGCCGGCCAGGACGGCGAGATCTACCTGCTCGGCGTCCTCATCATGGCCAGCGTCTGGGGCGTGGCGGCGGGCGTCGCGACGGCGGCGGTCAGCACCCTCGTCTTCAACTATTTCCTGATCCCGCCGGCCGGGCTCCATCTGACGGTCCGTCGTGACCTGGAGCAGGCCGCCATCTTCATGATCGCCGCGATCATCGTGAGCGGCATCGCCAGCCTGGCCAGATCGCGCGCCGTCGAGGCGTCCCAGCGCAAGATCGACGCCGACTTCGGCGCGGAGCTGGCGCGCCGGACGCTCAGCGCCGACGACGTGCCGGGCGCGCTGACGGTGGCGTCGCAGCGCCTGGCGGAGCTGCTCCGGCTGCCGTACGCGTCGATCGAGTTCGGCGACTCGCCGGCCGGCGAGGGCGACACCGTCCTGCCCCTGTTCGATCAGGGAGCCGAGCTGGGGGTGCTGCGGCTGCCGGCCAGCACGCCGCCGGCGACGCTCCAGCGGGTCCGGGAGCGGATGGTGCCGTCGCTGGAGGCCGTCCTGCGGGCCGCGCGGGACCGCGAGCGAATCCTGACCTCGCTGCGGGCGAGTGAGCGGGAGGCCACCAAGCTGCTGGTGCAGCAGGCCGCCCTGCGCCGAGTGGCGACGCTCGTTGCCGCCGGCGCCCCACCGGCGGAGGTGTTCGCCGCGGTGACGCTGGAGCTGTGCCGGCTCTTCGACGGAATCGGCGCGGCGCTGATGCGGTACGAGGCCGACGGCATCGTCCGCCGGCTCTCCGGCTGCGACGAGTCCGGACACCCGCTCCCGCCGGCGGACTTCCGGATCGAGGGCAACAACCTCGTCAGTACCATCATCCGGACGAGGCGCAACGCCCGGCTGGACGACTTCGAGACGGCGAGTGGCTCGCTCGCGGCGGCCGCGCGCGCCCTGGGCATCCGCTCCGCGGTCGGCGTGCCCGTCGTCGTCGAGGGCGAGCTGTGGGGCGTCACCGTGATCATGTCGTCGCGGCCGGAACCGATACCGGGCGACGCCGAGGATCGCGTGCTCGGCTTCACCGACCTCGTCGCCACCGCTATCGCCAACGCCGACAACCGGGCTCAGCTCATCGCATCCCGCGCCCGCCTCGTCACCACCGCCGACGAGGCGCGCCGCAAGATCGAGCGGGACCTGCACGACGGCGCCCAGCAGCGGCTCGTGTCGCTGGCACTTGAGCTGCGCATGGCCGCGGACTCGGTACCGGACGAGCTGCCGGCGGTCCGCAGCCTGCTGCGCCAGGGCGTGCAGGGCCTGAACGACATGCACAACAGCCTGCGCGAGCTGGGCCGGGGCATCCACCCGGCGTTGGCGTCGCAGGGTGGCCTGGCTCCGGCGCTCAAGTCGCTCGCCCGCCGCAGCAGCCTGCCGGTCGAGCTCAGCCTCGACATCGGGCAGCGCCCGTCGGAGCGCGTCGAGGTGGCCGCGTACTTCGTCGTGTCGGAGGCGCTGGCCAACGCGGCCAAGCACTCGCGGGCGTCGGTCGTCCTGGTCAGCGCGACGGCGGACACCGCGAGGATCCGGTTGTCGGTCCGCGACGACGGGATCGGGGGCGCCGACGCGAGCCGGGGCACCGGGCTCGTCGGCCTGCGGGACCGGGTCGAGGCGCTGGGCGGCCGGCTGATGGTCGTCAGCCCGCCCGGGCTCGGAACGGCCCTGACGGCCGAGATCCCGCTGGAGTACGGCGAGCTCGAGCACGCGGACGTGGACATGCTCATGCGGCGGCGGGCGCCGGGGCACCCCGCGGCGCAGGCGGGCTGCGCCGGCGGCGCGAAGGACCACCGGGCCTGACGTCTTCGTCGGCCCGCGCCAACCTCGCCCGCGCAACGACCCTGAACGCGATGCCGAGGCGGCTACTCGCCGCGGGAGGCGTCGCCGTCGTTCGTGGCGGGGATCGGGATCTCCGCGCGCAGGGCGGTACCTGCCCCATCCGGGCTGTCGACGGCGATCCGGCCGCCGAGGGCCTCTACGCGGTCCCTGAGGCCGACCAGGCCGGTGCCGCGGGTGAAGTCGGCGCCCCCGACGCCGTCGTCGGTGACCTCGATTCGCAGGACGCCGTCCGCGGCGGGGGCCGCGACGGTCACGGTGACGGCCGAGGCGCGCGCGTGCTTGACCGCGTTGGTCAGCGCCTCGGCGACGACGTAGTACGCGCTGACCTCGATGTGCTCGGGCGGTCGCCCCTCGATGCGGGTGTCGAGCTCGACCGGGAGCGGCGAGCGGCGAGCGAGCGCGCGCAGCGCCGCACGGAGGCCGCCCTTGGAGAGGATGGCCGGGTGGATGCCGCGTGAGATCTCGCGCAGCTCCTCGAGCGCGCTGGTGGCCGTGGCGACGGCGCCCTGGAGCTGCGCGCCCAGCTCGGGCGCGACGGTCTCCTGCGCCGTGCGCAGCTGCAGCGCCAGCACGACCAGCCGTTGCTGGGCGCCGTCGTGCAGGTCCCGTCCCGGTCGTCACGGGGGGCGGCTGGTGGGGGTCACCACGGGGCCGGTCGTCGCCCGGCTCGGCGGTCGCGTCGGGCCGCAGGCGGGGGTACGCCCAGTCGAGTTGGGCGACCTTCGCGGTTGCGCCCCAGGCAAGATACTCGCGGCGCGCTTCGACAAGGAGGTCGTGACCGGCGTGTTCGCCGCCGTTGGCGAGATGGAAGCGGGCCGCGCGTTCGGCGATCAGGGCCCGATGCCATGGACGCCGGCGCTGGGCGACCTCGCGGCGGGCGGCGTCGAAGGCGATGGCCGCGGCGCCCGCTGCGAGCGGGCCGGCATGGCCTTCATCCGCGCCATCAGCAGCCCGGCCAATTCGGACCGGTCCAGGTAAGCGCGCACGGCCGCCGGGTCCCACTGCCACCCCGTGGCCGTCGCCGTCAGGACGCCGTCATGGTGCAGCGCGTTGAGCAGCTCCACCGTCTCGTACGGATTGCCGGACGTGTACGGACTGATCGCCTCGGCCAGAGGCGCCACCACGGCCGGGGCCGCATGCAGCATCTCCGCGACCATGGTGACCGTGGCCGGCGCCGGCAGGTTGGCCAGCCGCAGCTGCCGTACGCCGGGCTGCTCACGCCACCGGGACAGGGGCGTCGCGAGCGGATGGGCCGCGTCCACGGCCTCTTCGCGCAACGCTCCCACCAGCAGCAGGCCGTCGATCCGTGTGTCACAGAGCATGAGGTCGACGAAGCCGACCGGCGTGCGTCCCGCCCACTGCAGATCATCGAGGAACACCACGACCGGTCGTCGCCGCGAGGCCACCGACCAGTGGCGGACCAGCGGGGAACCAGTGCCGGACCAGCCGGGTCAGCGAACGTGGTGCCGTTAGCAACCGGAACTGACGGAGTACACCATGACCAGCATCCAAGAGTCTCCCGCCGCGGCGGCCCGGGTCGTGCGACCCGCCTCGGCGCGCCGGGAGATCATTGTCTTCCTTACCACGGTGGCCGCGCTGATGACCGCGAGCACCATCATCGGCCTGTCCCAGCACGTCGACGTCAGCCACATCGAGGACGCCAGCCCGCTCGGCCAGTCGGTGATGTACGGCCAGGCGTTCTTCCCGCTCGTGGCGGCGGTGCTCGCCCGCCTGGTCGCGACGGGCACCCTGCGCCGCCCGGACTGGGGCTTCCGGCGTACCTCGTGGCGCAGCATCGGCATCGCCTGGGCGTACCTGCTCGGCACCACGCTGCTCGGCGCCGGCCTCCTCTGGGCCGCCGGACTGGCCGGCTTCGCCGGCGACGGGATCGGGGCCATGCTGCCGCTCGGGCTCACCGTCCTGGTCCTTCCCTACCTCGTGCTCGCCATCGGGGAGGACGTCGGCTGGCGCGGCCTGCTCGTCGCCCGGCTGGCCACGATCGCCGGTCCGCGCACCGTCGTGCTGATCAGCAGCCTGGCCTGGGCGGTGTTCCACTGGCCGCTGATGATCTTCCTCGGCGGCACGCCGGCCGGCGTGCCCGTGTGGTGGTCGGTGACCGTCTTCACCGGCTTCACGCTGGGGCTCGGCGCCGTGCTGGCGAACATGCAGCTGCGCTGGGGCCTGTGGCCCGGGGTCGTGGCGCACGCGGTCGGCAACGCGACGATGTACCACGTGCTGGAGCCGCTGACCCGCGAGAAGTCGCTCACCGGCTGGTTCAGCGGCGAGACCGGCCTGATCCCGGCGATCGTCGCGGTCCTCGGGGCGCTGCTCTGGTGGCGCTTCGCCCCGCTGGCCCGTACCCCCGAGGGCGGCACCGCCGCGGCGACCCGCCGGCGCTGAACATGCGGCTCGGCCCTGACCTGCCCGTTTCACGCCCGGGCCGGATAAGCTGCGGCCCGTGCCGGTGCGGATCAGGGTGCTGGGCCCGACCCGGGCCGTGCTCGACGACGTCGAACTGGACCTCGGCGGCCGCCGGCCCGCCGAGGTCCTCACGCTGCTGGCCGCCGCCCACGGCGCCCCGGTGCCGGCCGAGGTCCTGGTCGACCGGCTGTGGCGGGGGCACCCGCCCGGAACCGCCCTCACCACCCTCCAGGGCTTCGTCGCCCGGCTGCGCCGCCTGCTGGAGCCCGGGCGATCGGCCCGGGAGGCGGGCATTCTGGTCACCCGGGGCGCCGGGTACGCGCTGGAGCTGCCGCCCGGCGCCGTCGACGCCGATCGGTTCGCCGACCTCGTCGGCTCGGCCCGCGCCGCGGCGGCGACCGGCCGCGCGGCGGATGCGGCGTCCCGGTACGCCGATGCGCTGGACCTCTGGTCCGGAACCCCGTACGCCGATGTGGCGGACGTGATGGACGTCCAGCCTCTGGTGGTACGCCTCGAGGAGCTGCGGCTGGCCGCCGTCGACGAACTGGCCGAGATCCGGCTCGCCGCGGGGCAGGGCGCCGGCCTGGTTCCGGAGCTGACCCGGATCGCGGCGGCCCACCCGTTGCGCGAAGGTGCGCAGGCGCTGCTGGCCCGCGCCCTGTATCAGGCGGGCCGCCAGGCCGATGCCCTCGAGGTGCTGCGGCGGGTGCGGGGCCGCCTCGCCGACGAGCTGGGTCTGGACGCCTCGGCCCAGCTGGCCGAGCTGGAGTCGGCGATCCTGCGGCGCGATCCCGCGCTGACCCCGCCGCGGCCCGATGCCACGCCGGATGTCGTACGGCCGGCGCCGGCGGCGGCCGAGGGCGGCTTCGTGGGCCGGCAGGCCGAGCTCGCGGCGCTCGAGGCGGCGTGGGCGGGCGCCGCCGCCGGCCGCGGCACGGCCGTCGTCGTCACCGGCGAGCCGGGCATCGGCAAGACGCGGCTGGTCGAGGTCTTCGCCGGGCGGGTCGGCGCCGCGGCCCGCTGGGGCCGGTGCTCGCCGTCCGGCGGCGCACCGCCGTACTGGCCCTGGCAGCAGATCCTGCACGGCCTGCCGGAGGGGGCCTCGCGCAGCGACGCCGGCGCCCGGTTCGCGCTGGGCCTGGAGGTGGTACGGCGGCTGCGTGTCCTCGCCGGCGCGGCGCCGCTGCTGGTCGTGATCGACGACCTGCAGTGGGCCGATCCGGACTCGTCGCACGTGCTGGAGATCGTGCTGGGTGAGCTGCGTGACCTGCCGCTGCTCCTGGTGCTCACCTGCCGCCCCGACGCCGCGGGCGATCCGGTGCGGGTCCTCGCGGTGGCCGCCCGGTCGGACGGCGCCCGCCGGCTGGCGCTCACCGGGCTCTCGGCGGAGGAGGTCGGGCACCTGGCCGGCGCCCTCGGCGCGCCCGGGCGGGACCCGGCGGCGGTGGCCGCGCTGGCCGCCCGCTCCGGCGGCAACCCCTTCTTCGTGACCGAGCTCGCGGCCCTGCCGCCCGGTGAGCTGCCGGGCAGCATCCGCGACGTGCTGCGGCTGCGGCTGGCCGCGCTGTCCCCGGCCGGGACCGACGTGCTCGCCGCCGTCGCGGTGGCCGGCGGCAGTGTTCCGCTGGCCACGGTCGCCTCGGTCCTCGACCGGCCGGCCGGCGCCCTCGGCGCGGACGTCCAGGTCGCGCTGCGCGCGGCACTGCTGGTCGAGCCGGCGCCCGGCCGGGTGCGGGTGGCGCACGACCTGGTGCGCGAGGTGGTGCTCGCCGACCTCGACCCGGCGCGCCGGTCGGTGCTGCACCGGTCGTGGGCCGAGGCCCTGGCCGCCGGGCCGGCGGCGGCGACCTCGGCGGCCGCGATCGCCATGCACCACTGCGCCGCGGCGGCCGGCGCCCCGGACGTCCCGGCCGCGGTGGCCGTCCTCCGCGCGGCGAGGGAGGCGCTGGCCCGCGCCGGTGACGCCGAGGCGGAGGAGCTGGCCGCGAACGGGCTGCGGCACGTCCCCGAGGGCGAGCCGGGCCTGCGGGCCGACCTGCACGAGGTACGCGGCGCGGCCCTGCGCCGGCTGGGCCGGCTGGAGGAGAGCAGCGGCGAACTGCGGGCGGCGGCGGAGCTGGCCCGCCGGCACGACGACCCGCAGCGGCTGGCCCGGGCGGCGCTGGCCTCGGCCGGGGGCGGCGTCGGCGGGTACTGGGCGTGCATCGGGGCGCCGGCCGCCACCGACGTGCCGCTGCTGGACGAGGCGGTGAGCCGCGCCGGTGACCTGCCGCCCGTGCTGCGCTCCGCGGTGCTCGCCGCGCTGGCCGTGCAGCGCGCCTCCGCGGGGTACGACGACGGCCTTGACCTCGCCGCGGCCGCCACCCGCGCGGTGGACGGCGCGGACGGCACCCGCGCGGTGGCGGACGCCGGTGCCGCACGGGCCCGGGCGGCGGTCGCCGAGTTCGTCGCCCGCTGGACGCCGGACCGCGCGAACGAACGGGCCGGGCTGGCGCGCGCGATGCTGGCCGGCTCCGGGGCGGACCACGCCTACCGGGCGACGGCGCTGCACCTGCTGCGCTGCGCCCTGACCGAGACCGGCCGGTTCGCGGAGGCGGCGGCGGTGTCGCGCCGGTACGCCGAGCTGGCCGACCGGCACGGCGACGGCGACCTGCTCCTGCTCGACACCTGGTGGCGGGCGGGCCTGGCGCTGGCGCAGGGGGACTACGCCACGGCCCGCCGGCTCGGCGACGGGGCGGTCGCCGCGGCGCCGACGCACTCGCCGGCCGCCGCCGACGTGACCCGGATGTCGCGCCAGACCGTCGAGGGCATCATCGCCTGGCACGAGCACCGGCTGTTCGAGGTGGTGCCCGAGGTGGTGGACCTGGCGGTCACGGTCGACCCGGACTGGCTCAGCGTGCTGGCCCAGGCGTATGCGCAGGCCGGCCGGCGGGACGATGCCTACGCGGCGATCGACCGCCTCACCGACCACCCCGGCGGCGGCGTGCGCGAACCGGTCCGCACCATCCTGCTCGCCGACGTGTACCTGGAGCTGGGGGACGCGCAACGGGCCGCGGCGCTGCTGCCCGCGCTGCGCTCCTACGGCGACACGGTGATCGTGCTCTGGGCGGGCACGACGATCCTCGGACCGGCGTCGCTGTACCGCGGCGGCGTGCTGGCGCTGCTCGGCGACCCGGCCGCGGCGGCGGAGCTCGACCGGGCCGAGCGCGTCTGTGCGGAGTTCGGGTTCGCGCCGTTCGCGCGGCGGGTCGAAACGCTGCGCCGGGCGCTGGGAACCCGCCGCTGAGCCGGCCGTGCGTCAGGACACCTCCAGTGCTCACCCGTCCGTGTTCGTCTGGCCCTGACCGGCGCACGGCAGACGGCAACGGCCCAGGGCGTCCGCCCCGGGCCGTTGCGCTACGTGCTATGCGGAGATCTGCGCGGTCAGCCGCGCAGGCCCTTCATGCCGGCCGCGCTGATCTTCGAGAACCGGAGGGACTGGCCCGGGTCGGCGTTGCCGCCGGGGGCGTTGTCCTGCTCGTAGTTCGAGTTGTGGTACCCCTTGGCGCCGATGTTGCCGTAGAACCCCTTGTAGTTGATGTCACTGCGGGGGTCGCCGAAGGGGATCATCGTGTAGCCGTCGCCCACGCCGTTGGCCTGGGTGGTGGCGTCGCCGTCCTTGGCGTGGAACAGGGCGTACCGCTTGGTCTGCTTGGCGACCTGGGCGGTCGGGTCGAAGATGTCCTCGACGCGGTTGCCGTTCCAG
The DNA here is from genome assembly GCF_050936175.1 of Dactylosporangium sp. CA-139066. Lineage (NCBI taxonomy): Bacteria > Bacillati > Actinomycetota > Actinomycetes > Micromonosporales > Micromonosporaceae > Dactylosporangium > Dactylosporangium sp. CA-139066. Next base: position 1,556,133 of record NZ_JBNJNH010000001.1, read on the forward strand.
TCGTACCGCCAGCGGTGCTGGTGCTGCGCCACGTGGGCCCAGTAGACGTCCATCTCGATGACGACCAGGTCGGGGTCGGTCACGTCGAGGTAGTGCTGCATGAGCCGCTTGCCGGACTCGCCGCGGACCTGGGTCGGCGCGATCGGGGCGCCGGTGATGCGGTCCTGCGTGACGGTGACCATCGGGCCGTCCTGCAGGAAGTTGTACGCCGGGGAGTGGTTGTGGGTGTACATGTGGATGCCCCACTGCCCGACGGCGATCTCGTTCAGTGCCTGCCACTTCTCGCCCGCGAGGGTCCACGGCTCGATGTTGCGGTTGTTGGCGCTCGTCGGGTCGTTGCCCGTGCCCATGTACGGCATGCCGAGGATCGACGCGAACTCCAGCTCGGTCTGCAGCCGGTTGTAGTCCTCGGTGGCCATCTTGCCGCCGGCGCTGCCCGGGCCGTTCCAGGTGTTCGGGACGTACCCGTGGTTGCCGATCGCCTGCAGGCCGTACGCGTCGAGGAAGCCGCGCAGGGTGCGGGCGTAGGCCAGGTAGGCCGCGCGCGACTCCGCGGTGGTCACCCCGCCCGGCGCCGGGTTGGGGGCGGCGCCGCCCGGGTTGGAGGCGTGCTGGCCGTAGCCGGCGAACTCGATCTGCTTGAAACCGGCCGCGGCCAGGAACTGGAACAGCTCAAGCCAGCCGCCCGGCAGCGGCACCAGCGGGCCGAGGTCGGTCGGGTCGTGCGGGAAGTCGGGCCCACCCAGGTAGCCCATCGTCGGGGCCACGCCGAGCGCGGCGCTCGCGGCGATGCCGATGCGGGTCGGCACGTCGCGCTGGGTGTACGTGATGGTGCCGACCTTGCCGTCCGGGATGAGCCGGCCGTTGGCCGCGCTCGCCGCCGTGGGTGAGAAGACAGAGGCCGGACCGAGCGGGGTGAACGCGGCCGCCGCCGTGATACCCGCGCCGGCCAGTAACCGACGACGGCTGATGTGTTTGGACACTGTTGCTCCTCTGCTGATGTACCTGCGGTTCAGACCGGGGCGGGGTGCGGCGTTCCTGCGGGGTGTCGCACCCCGCCCCGGGTGGTGGTGCTAGGGCGTGCTCACGCCCTGGCCGCCGAACTCCACCCAGTTGAGGTTGAAGTAGTTGTTCGTCGGCCCGCCCGCGACGGGTTTGAACACCAGGTAGAGCCGGTGCGCGCCGCCGGGGTCGGTGATCGGGAAGGTCTGGCTGGCGTAGGTCGTCGCGTTCGCGGTGGGCGCGATCGTGACCGTGGTCAGGATCGGCCCGTCGACCGCGTCCAGGTGGACCTCGACGGATCCGGTACCGGCCGCGCCGCTGCCACCCGACGTGCGGAACGTCAGCGAGTTGATGTTCTGCAGGTTGATCGTGCCGTTGAGCGCGATCCAGTCACCGTTGCCGAGGCTGCCGCGTTGCAGGCCGCCACCGACGTCCGCGGTCGCCGCGGTGTTGGTGCCGAACTGGTCGATGGCCCACTCGACCTCCTGCTTCTTCTGGCGGATCGTCGTCTGCGCGACCGTGGTCAGCGCCGGGATGCCGCCGGGGCCGCCCTTGTCCGTGTAGGAGGCGCTGATCACGCCGAACACGTTGCCGCCGTGGGATTCGTCCTCGGCGAGCGTGGGCAGCGTTCCGGAGCAGCCGGTCGCGGTCGACTCGGCGTGGCCGTGGCTGTCGTGCCCGAGCACGAACGTCACCTGGACGCGGGAGCAGTCGATCGGGCCGTCCTGCGGGTCGGTGACCGTCACGTTGAACGGGATCGTGTCGCCGAAGGCGAACATCCCGCCCTCGAGCGGCACGTTGACCTTCACGGTCGGTGAGGTGTTGCCGACGGTGATGGTCGTGTTCGCCGACGCCGTCTTGCCGCTGGAGTCGGTCACGGTGAGCCGCGCCGTGTAGACGCCGTTCGTGGTGTACGTGAAGGTCGGGTTCGGGTCGACGGAGTCGGTCGTGCCGTTGCCGTCGAAGTCCCAGGCGAACTTGATGGAGTCACCGGGGTCCGGGTCGTTCGAGCCTTCACTGGAGAACGCGACGGTCAGCGGTGCCACGCCGTCGGTCGGCGTCGCGGCGAGCTTCGCGACCGGTGCCCGGGTGCCCTTGACGTAGCTGAACTTCACCAGCATGGCGTCCGGGTTGGCCGTGAAGAAGCCGTCGCCGTACGTCAGCAGGTAGAAGTTGCCGTCCTTGCCCCACTTCATGTCCATGGGGTTGTCGCACAGGAACGGGCGGGCCGGCGTCGGCGGTCCGTCGCCGCAGCTGAGCAGGTCGTTGATCTTGAAGACCTGCCCGGACGAGTCCAGTCGGATCTCCCGCAGGTAGTCGCGGGTGAACTCACCGAAGAAGATGGACTGGTCGTAGTACGCCGGGAACTTCGTCGGGTTGGGGTTGTTCGCGTCGTAGTCGTACTTGGCCGCGCCGTGCGGGCCGACGCCGCCGGTGCCGAGCTCCGGGAACAGCTGCGGGCACTTGCCGGGCGGGCTCTGCATGTAGTAGGCCGCGCAGGGCGTGCCGAGCGGGTTGGCCGCGTTGTTGTCCTGGAACGAGTACCACATGTCAGGCTGCGCGATCGGCGGAGCGTAGGTCAGGCCGGTGTTCCACCGCGAGGTGTTGGCCGGGCCGTGCTCCGGGTTGTTGCACTCGAACGGCTTCGGGGGGTTGTCCAGCGGCGTCGAGGTGTTGAAGTTCCACTGGTAGTACGGCAGGTTCGGCGAGTAGCACAGCGGCCAGCCGTAGTTGGACGGCTTGCGCACGATCTCCATCCGCCCGGTGCCGGCCGGGCCGCGGAACACCTGCGGCGTCGACGAGTCGGGCGAGTAGTCGGTGACGTAGGCGACGCCGGCGTTGTCCACCGTGATGCGGAACGGGTTGCGGAAGCCCATGGCATAGATCTCGGGCCGGGTCTTGCCGCCGCCCTCCTCCTTGCCGGTGAACAGGTTGCCCGCCGGGACGGTGTACGAGCCGTCGTCCTGGACCTTGATGCGCAGGATCTTGCCGCGCAGGTCGTTGGTGTTCATCGCCGAGCGACGGGCGTCGACGTACGGGGCGTTGTACTGCCCGCTCGTCGTGAGCATGTCGTTGAACGGCGCGAAGCCACCGGAGTTGCCGCCACCCGCGGGGGTGTCGTCGCCGGTCACCATCCACAGGTTGTTGTCCTTGTCGAAGGTGATGTCACCCGCGACGTGGCAGCAGGCGCCCCGGTTGACCGGCACCTTCAGGATCTTCTGCTCGGTCGTCAGGTCGATCTTCGGGCTGGGCCCGTCGACGAACTTGAACCGCGACAGCTGGAAGTAGCCGTTCCACGGGTCCCAGACGCTCGGGTCGGCCCCGGTCGTCGGGGAGTTCGCGGTCGGCGTCGTCGGCGGGTACGGCGCGTCCTGGGTCAGCGGCGCGTAGTACAGGTAGACCCAGTGGTTGTTGGCGAAGTCGTTGTCGATGGCCGGCCCGTACAGGCCGTCCTCGCTCGCCGTGTACACCGGGATCTCGGCCAGCACGTGGCTGGCGTTGGCCGCCGGGTCGTGCAGTCGCAGGACGCCCTTGCGGTCGGTCTGCAGGACCCGGCCGTCGGGCAGCACGTCAAAGCCGATCGGCTCGCCGATGTTCGGCGGGGCCGCGATGGTTTCCATCTGGTAGTTGGCCAGCACGGTCGCGCCGCAGTCGCCGTTGGTCGTGCCGGCGGCCCACTGAATCGCACCACCGAGGTGCGAACGCAGGTCCGGCGTGGCGAAGCTGGCGGCGGTGTCGCCCAGGCCGGTGTAGAACGAGCGACCGCCCTTGTAGTCCTTGCACCAGGTGATCGGGTGGTCGCTGCCCATCGTGCCGCCGGCGTAGGTGGTCTCGTCGACGGTCGCGAGCACGTGCGAGAAGCCGCGCACATTGGAGGTGAAGTTGTACCACTGGTCGGTGCGGTTCCAGGACTCCGGCAGATCCTTCGACGCCGGGTGGACCCGGTCGGCGACCTTGATCCTGGCCTGCGTGACGGCCGACGAGCCGGACGCGCGGGTGCCGAGGACGTCGGTGAGGAACGTCCAGTCCTTCTGGGTCTCGATCGCCGAGTGGATGCCGACGAAGCCGCCGCCGTCGCGGTAGTAGTCCTCGAACGCGGCCTGCTGCGACGTGTTGAGCACGTCGCCGTAGGTGTTGAGGAAGACGACGACGCGGTACTGCTTGAGGTGGGCCTGGTCGAACTTGCCGGCGTCGTTGGTGTCGACGACCGTGAACCGCAAGTCGTTGCCGAGCTGCTTGATCGCGGCGACACCCGCCGCGGTCGACGAGCTCTGCTGGCCGATGGACTTGGTGAAGACCAGCACCTTGAACTGACTGCCGTTGCTCTCCGGGTTGGGCGCGGCGAGCACCGGCGCGGACGCCGTTGTGGTCAGCAATGAAGCGCTGAGGGCGAGCAGGCCGCCGATCGCAGTTCGGCGGCGGCCTGGGGCGTTGAACATGAAGCTCCTCCGCAGGGTGTTGCCGGACGTTCGGGCCGCCGCGGAGCCGGGGTGGCAGCCGTTGGCGGGGACGTCCGATCGGGGGAACGGGTTCGGTGTGTGGGTTGCAGTACGCCCGGAGGGAAGGCGTACGGCCAGAGTCGATCTCCTGGCGTGGCGAATACGGCGACGTCATACCGAGCTGCGCCCAGTGCTCACCGGGGTGCCTTTCGGCGGGGCGAGCGACTGGCTCGGTCAACGCATAGTCGCGACCTTATCCGCCGGAACTATCGAAAGATAGAGTTGCACCGACAAAAGTTTGGTCCTGAACGACGTAACTTCTGTTCACACTGTCAAAAGTTCGTCATACGCGGCGGCGCGTCGCGGGACAGTGGTGTGCACTTGAAGTGGCGCGATGGCAGCGCCCGGCGTTACGCGTCCCCCGGTGACCCCAAAACGCGGGGTGCTGCTGCGGTCCGGTCATGCCGCCGCATCGATCGAGCCGGAAAGCCACATGGCTTAACGGCACATAGCATTAACTTCTGCTCAACTGAGCAGAAGTTAGTCGTAAACAAAACTTACTTTTGAATTTCGACCACTTTGGAAAGTCCGGCCGGTTCAGCGATTCGGCTGGCCGCGGGCCACCAGCTCGGTGGGGAGTACCACCGTGTGCGGCCAGGACCGGTCGCCGTCGATCCGGCGGAACAGCAGCTCGGTGGCGGCGCGGGCCAGTTCGCCGGCGTCGTAGGCGATCACCGTCAGCGGGTACGGCACCAGGCGGGCCAGGTCGAAGTCGTCGAATGCGAGCAGCGCGGCGTCGCTGCCGCGGCGGTACAGCTCCTCGATCACGCCGAGCGTGATCCGGTTGTTGAGGCTGAAGAAGGCCGTCGGCGGGTCCGGCTGGTCGAGGAGCTCCGCGACGACGCGGCCGGCCGCCGCCGGGTCGCGCACGCCGTCGCGGACCAGCCGGTTGTCGTACGGCGCGCCGGCCTCCACCAGCGCGTCCTGCGCGCCGTCGAGCCGCTCGCGCATCGTGTAGACGCCGATCGAGTCGAGCAGCACGGCGACCCGGCGATGGCCCGCCTCGACGAGCCGGCGTACCCCGGCCCGCGCGCCCCCGCGGTTGTCGAGCAGCACCGTGTCGGCCCGCAGCTTTCCGGCCGGGCGGTCGAGAAACACCACGGGCGTGCCGAGCTCGACCTCGGCGCGCAGGAACGAGTGGTCGTGGCCGGCCGGCACCACGAGCAGCCCGTCGACCCGGCGGGCGCACATGTCCCGCAGCAGCTGCTGCTCGCGCGCCGGGTCCTCCTCGGAGCTGGCGATGATGAGCATCGTGTCGCGCTGCCGGGCCATCTCGGCGGCCGCTCCCGCGATGGTCGCGTAGAACGGGTTGGCGATCTCCTCGATGAGCAGCCCGATCGTGGCGGTCGCCTGCCCGGAGCGCAGGGAGCTGGCCAGGTGGTTGCGCCGGAAGCCGAGCTCGGCCACGGCGGCGAGCACCCGCTCGGCCAGCTCGGGCTGCACGTGCGGCGCGTCGTTCACGACGCGCGACACGGTCTTCAGGCTCACTCCGGCCCGGGCGGCAACGTCCGCCATCGTGGGCCGCCTCGTGCGGACCAGGTCGCTCGTCACGGGACAGACGATAGCGGCGCGGGGCCAGTCCTTGACAACGTTGACAACAACAGTGCGCGCCTTTTGGTCGATTTCGCGGCTTCCGCCCGGACAATTCGCCCCAATCCCGGGGCGATGACCTGCGGGGTCATTGTCGTTTCCGGATGATTACACGGTTGTATCTTGACAACGTTGTCAGGCGGCGAAAAGCTGGCGATCTCCATTGGGCGCGTGCTGTGCGCCCGTGATCACCCCCTGGAGTTCCGCATGAAGGTGCCCATCGGCGCCCCAGTAGGTCCCCCCTTGTCCCGCCGACGGTTAGCCGGAGCAACCGCACTCCTGCTGCCGGTCGGACTGCTCATCGCCGCAACCACCGCGAGCGCCGCGCCGACCGGCGGCGACTTCAGCTCCTCATTCGAGACCAGCGACCAGCGACCGCCGGCGAGCACCGTCGAGGTCGGCGCGAACGGCCAACCGGTTCAGGGCAACCTGAGCGGATCGAGCCCCACCGGGCTGCCCGGCAGCCTGCTCAACCAGGTCAGCGCGGTGACCGCGAGCGCGGAGAACCCGCCGAACGAGACCGCGGTCATGCTCAAGGACGGCAATCCGTCCACCAAGTGGCTCGCCTTCAACCCGACCGGCTGGGTGGCCTACCGGCTCACCAACCCCGCGGCGGTCGTGAAGTACTCGCTGACCTCCGCGAACGACGCGGCGTCGCGCGACCCCAAGGACTTCACCGTGCAGGGGTCGAACGACGGCAGCCAGTGGACCGACCTCGACCGGCGGACGGGCCAGTCCTTCAGCGGACGGTTCGCCACCAACACCTACAGCTTCACCAACACCACCGCGTACAGCTACTACCGGCTCAACGTCACCGCGAACTCCGGTGACTCGCTGGTCCAGCTCGCGGACTGGGACATCAGCGACGGCTCGAACACCAAGCCGCCGGCGACCCCGATGGTCAGCGTCGTGGGCTCCGGCCCGGTCAGCGGCTACAACATGAAGCCGAGCGCCGGATTCACCGGGGTGGCTTCGCTGCGGTACTCCGGCGGCGCCGAGGCCGACGGCCGCTCGTACGCGACCAACAAGCTCTTCGACGTGAACATCCCGGTCGGGCCGAAGAGCCGGCTGTCCTACAAGATCTTCCCCGAGTACACCGGGCAGGACGCCCAGTACCCGTCCACGTACGCCGCCGTCGACCTGCACTTCACCGACGGCAGCTACCTCAGCGGGCTCCCGGCGCTCGACCAGCACGGGTATGCACTCACCGCCGCCGGTCAGGGCGCCTCGAAGGTGCTCTACGCCGACCAGTGGAACGCGGTGCAGTCCGACATCGGCGCAGTCGCCGGCGGCAAGACGATCGACCGCATCCTGCTCGCCTACGACGACCCGCAGGCCACCGCCGCGACCCGGTTCCAGGGCTGGCTCGACGACGTCACCGTCGCGGGCGCGCCGGCCTCGATCGACGGCTCCAGCCTGACGAACTACGTCGACACCCGGCGGGGGACCAACGCCTCCGGCTCGTTCTCGCGCGGCAACAACCTGCCGCTCTCGGCGGTGCCGAACGGCTTCAACTTCCTCACGCCGGTCACCAACGCCACCTCGAACTCGTGGGAGTACGAGTACCAGAAGGCCAACAACTCGGCCAACCTGCCCACGCTGCAGGGCCTCGCGATCTCGCACGAGCCCAGCCCGTGGATGGGCGACCGCAACCAGATGTCGGTCATGCCGGTCCTGGCCGGCGGCTCCCTCACCGGGACCCCGAGCAGCCGCGCCCTCGCGTTCAGCCACAACGACGAGACCGCGCAGCCCGACTTCTACCGGGTCAAGACGACCAACGGCCTGATCGCGCAGATGTCGCCAACGGACCACGGCGGCATCATGCAGTTCACGTTCCCCACGGGGAGCACCGGAAGCCTCGTCTTCTACAACGGCACGTTCACCATCGGCACGGACGGCACCTTCACCGGCTGGGTCGACAACGGCAGCGGCCTGTCCGCCGGTCGCAGCCGGATGTTCGTGTCCGGCACGTTCGACCGGGCGCCGAAGACGGCCTCGGCCACGTCCGCCACGTTCGACACCTCGGCGAACCAGCAGGTGACGCTGAAGCTCGCGACGTCGTTCATCTCCGTCGACCAGGCCCGCAAGAACCTCGACCTCGAGGTCACCGGCCGCAGCTTCGACGAGATCCGCGCCGCCGCGAAGGCGGCGTGGAACGACCGGCTCGGCCGGATCGACGTGCGCGGCGCAACCGAGACGCAGCTGGTTTCGCTCTACTCGAACCTGTACCGCCTCAACCTGTACCCGAACTCGCAGTCGGAGAACACCGGCACCGCGGACGCGCCGCACTGGCAGTACGCGAGCCCGGTCTCCGCGGCGACCGGCACGTCGACCGCCACCACCACCGGCGCGAAGATCGTCGACGGGCAGATCTACGTCAACAACGGGTTCTGGGACACCTACCGGACCGTCTGGCCGGCGTACTCGCTGCTGTACCCGGACGTCGCGGCGAAGATCGCCGACGGCTTCGTCCAGCAGTACCGCGACGGCGGGTGGATCGCCCGCTGGTCGTCGCCCGGCTACGCCGACCTGATGACCGGCACCAGCGCGGACGTCGCGCTCGCCGAGACGTACCTCAACGGCGTGGCGCTGCCCGACCCGATGGCCGCCTACAACGCGGCGGTCAAGGACGCGACGGTCGCGTCCGGGCGCAGCGGGGTCGGCCGCAAGGGCATCGAGACGTCGCTGTTCCTCGGCTACACGCCGACCTCCACCGGCGAGTCGGTGTCGTGGGCGCTGGAAGGGTTCATCAACGACTACGGCATCGGCAACATGGCCGCCGCCCTGGCCAAGGACAAGGCCACGCCGAAGGAGGAGCGCGACCGCCTCAAGGAGGAGTCGGACTACTTCCTGCAGCGGGCCCGCAACTACGTCAACCTCTTCGACCCGAGCACGAAGTTCTTCCAGGGGCGTGACGCCTCCGGCAAGTTCCTCAACGGCAACCCGCTGGACTGGGGCGGCGTCTACACCGAGACCGACGGCTGGAACTTCGCGTTCACCGCGCAGCAGGACGGCCAGGGCCTGGCCAACCTGTACGGCGGGACGAAGGCGCTGGAGCAGAAGCTCGACCAGTTCTTCGCCACGCCGGAGAACGCCGACCACCCCGGTGGGTACGGCGGCACGATCCACGAGATGCTGGAGGCGCGCGCGGTCCGCATGGGCCAGCTCGGCATGAGCAACCAGCCCTCGCACCACATCCCCTACATGTACGACTACGCGGGTGCGCCGCAGAAGACGCAGGCGATCGTGCGGGAGCTCCTGCAGCGCGTCTACGTCGGCAGCGAGATCGGCCAGGGCTACCTGGGTGACGAGGACAACGGCGAGATGTCGTCGTGGTACGTCCTGAGCTCGCTGGGCCTCTACCCGCTGCAGGCCGGCTCGTCGAACTGGGCCATCGGTTCGCCGCAGTTCAGCCAGATGACCGTGCACCGCAAGAGCGGCGACATCGTCGTCAACGCGGCGAACAACAGCACCAAGAACGTCTACGTGCAGAGCGTGAACGTCAACGGCAAGAAGCAGAAGGTCACGTCCATCGACTCGTCCGTTCTCGCGAACGGCGGCACCATCGACTTCCAGATGGGGCCGAAGCCGTCGACGTGGGGGACCGCCAACAACGAAGCACCGCCGTCGCTGACCAAGGGCAACGCGGTGCCCAAGCCGTTGCAGGACACCACCGGCCCCGGTCTCGGCACCGCGACCGCGACCGGCGGGCAGGACGCGTCGAAGCTGTTCGACGACTCGTCGACCACGCAGATGACGTTCGCCACCGGCACGCCGCAGATCAACTGGGTGTACCGCGGCGGAGGCCAGGCGCCGACGTACTACACCCTCACCTCGGGTGCGAAGGCGGGCGACCCGGCGGACTGGCAGCTGCAGGGCTCCACCGACGGGATCACCTGGACCACCGTCGACTCCCGCACCGGCCAGACGTTCCCGTGGCGCAACCAGACCCGGCCCTTCCGGATCAGCAACCCGGGGCAGTTCACGCAGTTCCGCCTGGTCGTGACGAAGACCAGCGGCGCCGCGCAGGCGAACCTCGCCGAGATCGAGCTGCTGGCCGGCGGCGACGTGCAGCTCGGTGGCGGCGCCATCACGGTCACCACCGTGGGCACCGTCCACGCGCTGTCCGGAGCCTCGGTGTCCGTGCCGCTGGCCTCCGTCACCGGGGGCGCCGGGACCGGGTACCAGGCCACGATCAACTGGGGTGACGGCACGCCGGCCACCCCCGGCACCACGACGCTGAGCTCGCGGGCGGTGTACAACGTCAGCGGCTCGCACACCTACGCCAAGCCCGGCTACTACCAGGCCTCGGTCACGGTGACCGACGGCAGCAGCCAGGGCACGGCGACGGTGGGCGTCGACGTGGCCTACACGCCGAACTCCAGCCTCACCGCCGCATTCGACAACGTCTGCATCGGTGACGAGGGCGTCCTGGCCGCGAACTGCGACGCCAAGAACTGGGCGTACGACCGGGCCGCACTCGCGGCGGCGGGCGTCACCCAGGGCCAGTCGCACGGGGTCCCCGGCACGGCGCTGAACTTCACGCTGCCCGCGGTCCCGGCCGGGTCGCTGGACAACGCGACGGGCAACGCCAACACGATCGTGCTCAACCTGCCGTCCGACGCCAAGAGCATCTCGTTCATCGGCGCCGGCACGCAGGGCAACCAGAGCACGACCGGCATGGCGACGTTCAGCGACGGCACCACCGCCAACATCCCGATCCAGATGAGCGACTGGACGCTCGGCGGCAACCCCAACGGCACGCCGTCGTACGGCAACATCATCGTTGCCAAGGCCGGGTACCGGCTGCTCGGCACGAGCCGGGACGGCGCCCAGCCGTTCCTGTTCTCCACCGCGCCGTACCAGATCCCGGCGGGCAAGACGCTCGTCTCGGTGAAGCTGCCCGCGCAGACCGGTGACCCCGGCTCGGCGGGCCGGATCCACGTGTTCGCCATCGCCAGCGACGGCACGCCGGCCGCGGCCCTGGCGGCCACGGCCCCGAAGGACCAGACGGCCACCGCCGGGCAGGCGCTGAGCGCCGCGCTCGGTTCGGTGACCGGTGGCGTCACCGACTCGACCGGCTACCACGCCAGCGTCCAGTGGGGTGACGGCACGGTTCCCCAGGACGCCACGGTCAACGCGTCCGGTGCGATCAGCGGTCAGCACACCTACGCGCAGACCGGCACCTACACGGTGCACGTGACCGTGTGGGACACGCTGGCGAGCAGCACCGTCACGTTCACCGTGACGGTGGGCGGCCCCGGGGCGCAGCCGGCGATCTCGGCTTCGCCGTCCGTCGGCGCCGGTGACACCATCACCGTCAACGGCACCGGGTTCGCCGCCGGCGAGCAGGTGAGCGTCACGCTCAACGGGGCGGGCAACGTGACGGTCAAGGCGTCCGCGGCGGGCTCGGTGCACGCGTCGCTCGCGGCACCGCGTGACGCGGCGCCCGGCCTGTACGCCGTCACCGCCGAGGGCGCATCCTCGCAGGCCCCGGCGACGGCCACGGTCGAGATGACCGGGCCGGGCCAGCCGGCGTACCAGCCGGAGGTGACCCTGTCGGACACCGAGGGCCCGCGCGGCACGGCGATCACCGTCGACGGTTCCGGGTTCGCCCGGAACGAGGCGGTCACCATCACCTTCGGCGACAACCTGCACTCCATGACCGTCCGCGCGAACGGCGACGGCGTCATCTCCGGCGCGGTCATCAGCGTTCCGGGGGCGGCGGTGCCGGGTTCGACCAGCCTCACGCTGGCGGGCGGGGACTCGAAGACGAAGGTTGAACTGCCCTTCACGGTCACCGAGTAGGACTGACCGGAGATAGTCGAAGCCGCCGGTGGGCGGGCCGTGACCACGGCTCACTCACCGGCGGCTTTCCCGATGCCCAGCGGCCCGGGGGCCGTGCGCCCGGTATCGCGGCGGCCCCGGACGGCCCCGCGACCGCATAGAGTTGATCGGGGAACACGGCCGGTTTGGGCATGGCGTCGCCATCCGGCGGCCGGCTGTCACCCTTCGCCTCGCCCGCTCCCGCTGTGCGAGAGGGCATAGCGGGACCTGCGGTGTGGGTGGCAGGTGCTGAGGAGAGGGGCTCGGTGATGTTGGCACGCCTGGCGGCCCGGCTGGTGCCCCCGACGCCGCCGCCGCTCTGGTTGGGGATCGTGGTCGGCGCGCTGCTCATCGTGGTCGAGATGCTGCTGATCCTTGCGTGCGACCGCGTGGTGTCGCGGGAAGTCCTGGAGGGGTTCTTCCTGCTCGGTGTGCTGACCATCTCCACGATCTGGGGTCTGCGCCTGGCGGTGGCGATGGCGGTCGTGAGCGTGGCGGCCTACAACATCGGCTACGTCGAGCCCGTCCGAAACCTCGACACCACCAGCAGGCAGGAGTGGGCGGAATTCGGGGCGTTCCTCGTCGCGGCGATACTGGCCGGCCTGATGGGAGCGCTGGCGCGGGTCCGAGCGGTCGACGCGGTCCAGCGCCGCGAGGAGGCCGACCTCTTCGCCGGGCTGGCCCGCTTCGCGCTGGCCGCACCCGATCTGTGCTCGGTGCTGCTGGAGGCTTCGCGCCGCGTCGCCCAGACGCTGCAGCTGCCGTTCGCGACGATCGAAGCCGACAGCGTCCCGGTGCGGGAGGGGCAGATGGCGACCCCGCTGCGGTACGGACCGCGGGCCGGCACCTTCATCGTCCCCGCCGACCTGCCGGAACCGCTGCTGCACCGGCTCAACGCACGGGTGGTGCCCCAGCTGGAGGTACTGCTGCATACCGCGACCGAGCGCGATGCCATGGCCGACGCCCTGCGCGCGCTCGCGGCGGAACAGGCGAGCCTGCGGCGGGTGGCGGAGCTCGTCGCCCACGCCGCCCCGCCGGGCGACGTCGTCGCCGCGGTCGCCGCGGAGACGGCGTCGCTGCTGGACGCGGATGCCACAAGGCTGCTGCGGTACGACGAGCCCGACTCCTTCAACGTCATCGCCGAGTACGCCAAGGCCGGCATCGAGCCCCTGCTGGGGCGGCGGTTCGCCGTGGAAGGCGGCATCATGCAGGCGGTGCTGCGCACGGGCCGCCCGGCCCGCGTGGACAGCTACCAGTACTCCACCGCTGCGGTGGCCGACATAGCGCGCAAGGAAGGGCTCCGTTCGGTCGCGGCACCGATCATGGTCGAGGGCCGGGTGTGGGGCGCCCTCGTCGTGTCGTGGGCCGGAGGCGAAGCGGCGCCGCCCGGCACCGAGGCGCGGCTGGCCCAGTTCACGGAGCTCGTCGGCACCGCGGTCGCGAACACCGAGAGCCGGGCCCAGCTCAACGCGTCGCGGACCAGGATCGTCCTGGCCGCCGACGAGGCCCGCCGCCGTATCGAACGCAACCTGCACGACGGCGTCCAGCAGCGGCTCGTGTCGCTCGGCCTCGAGCTGCGCGCCGCCGAGGCGCTGCTGCCGGGCGAGCCCGACGAGGCCAAGGCACGGCTCGGCCGGACAGCCGAAGGCATGGCCGGCGCGTTCCAGGACCTGCAGGAGATCTCGCGGGGCCTCCACCCGGCCATCCTGTCGCAGGGCGGCCTCATGCCCGCGCTGAAGGCGCTCGCCCGCCGCGCCCCCGTCCCGGTCGCAGTCCACCTCGGGCCCAGACGCCGGCTGCCCAGCGGGGTCGAGATCGCCGCCTACTACATCGTGTCCGAGGCGCTCACGAACGTGGCCAAGCACGCCCACGCCTCCCAGATCGACGTGCACGTCGATTTCGCCGTCGACGAGCACACGGAGCGTGCGGTCCTCGTGCTCGCGGTCCGCGACGACGGCGTCGGCGGCGCCGACCCGGCCCTCGGGTCGGGGCTCGCGGGCCTCGTCGACCGGGTCGAGGCGCTCGGTGGACATCTGCGGATCTCAAGCCCGGCCGGTGCCGGAACGACACTGCACGCCACGCTGCCGGCCGACACCGACCGCGCGCCGGCCCCTTGACACCCGATGGCCGTCGCGGACAACGGATGGCGGTCGCCGACACCGGATGGCGGTCGCGGATGCCGGATGGCGGTCGTGTGCCGGGCGGTGATCAGCGCCCTGCCGGCTCCTTCGCCGGCGCCTCCACCGCGGCCAAGGCCTCGCGAAGGCCGGTCCGGGACCGCTCGGCGAGCGCGCCCAGTTCCCCGGCGCCGGGCACCTTCGCGACGTGCGGCGCGAGGTCGGCGAGCAGGTCCGCGGCGGCCAGGGCGAGCCGGCCGGCCGGGGCCAGGTCGTCCTCGGCGAGCAGCATCTTGATCTCGCCGCCGAGGCAGGCCAGCGCCGAGTCATCGGTCTCCACCGGCGGCAGGTGGTCGACCAGCAGCGGCGAGTCCGGCGCCCGCGCCCGCAGCTCGCGCAGCGCCCCGACGATGGGCCAGCAGTCGCCGAACCGGTCCAGCAGGGCCACCAGCGTGAGCACCCGGGTGATCAGCTGCGGCCGGCCCGGGAACCTGTCCAGCCAGGCCAGCAGCTCGGCGTCGCCGCCGACGTGCTGCATCACCTGACGCATGGCGGAGGCGATCGGGGTGCACGGCGGCTCCGGCTGTCCGAGCACGGCCGCGACCTGGTCGGCCAGGACGGCCTCGCGTGAGGACTCGAGCCGCCCGCGCCTGAACGCGTGTACCGCTCCGATGTCGACGCCCTCGTAACCGCTCGGACCGCCGGGCGGACTGAGCCGTTCCGGGCTGCGGGGGCCGCTCGCGGGTGGGGCGTAGCCGGAGCTGCGGATTCCGGAACTCGCGAAGTAGCTCTCCGGCGCGGCTTCCTCGGGGGCTGCGTCGGGGGCTCTGCCGGGTTCCTCATGAGACGTGGTCACCCGCGCGCGCTACCCCCTGCCCGGCCCGCCAAACTCGGGGGATCCCGGGCCGCGGCGCCCGGCTCGGCCGGCACCCGCCGCTGGTCGGCTCGCCGCGGTGCGCACTGCCACGTCCCCGCTCGATCACCGGCGGCCGGCGTGACGACGGTGTTACGATCGGCGCGCACCGCGGGCGTAGGCGCTGTTCAGCGCGCGGACGGCGCAACGACGGTGCTCGGCGAGGTTCTTGCCGCGTGCGGGTGTCCACATCGGACGGTTGATCCGCCGCCGGCTGCGCCGATCGACCGGAGACATCTGCGATGACGATGCATGCCGACGACGCTCAAGTGCGCGGCCACCTCCGCGACGCCGAGGTGCCCGCGCTCCTGATGACGGTGGCACACCTGACCGACGACACCTCGATCCTGCGCGACGACGTCCGCAGTGACGGCTGGCTGTTCCTGCCCCAGGGCGGGTTGACCGCCCGGCACCGGGAGGAGGCCCGCGGGCTCGCGGCCGGCGTGCTCGCCGAGCTGCGCGCCGGTGCGCCGGTGCTGCCGCCGGACGAGGAGACGCTGCACCGGATCACCAGCTGGGCCCTGGGCGTGGACACGGCCGATCTGATACCGATGCTGGCCGAGGAGATCGTGCCGCCCGGCGCGGATCCCAAGGCGCCCGGCTGGAGCCGCGACGACCTGCCCGGCGCGCGGGACGTCGAGGTCGCCATCGTGGGCGCCGGCATGAGCGGACTGCTCGCCGCGCACCGGCTGATCCAGGCCGGGGTGCCCGTCACCGTGTACGAGAAGAACGGCGACGTCGGCGGCACCTGGCTTGAGAACACCTACCCGGGCTGCCGGGTCGACGTGGCCAGCCAGCTGTACAGCTACTCCTTCGAACAGCGGGCCGACTGGCCGTACCACTTCAGCACCCACGAGAGCCTGCGGCAGTACTTCATCGAATTCGCCAAGCAGCACGGCCTCTACGAGCACATCCAGTTCGACACCGAGGTCCGCGCGGCCGCCTGGGACGAGCCGGCGGGCCGGTGGCGGCTCACCCTGGCCACGCCCGACGGCGAGCGCACGGTGACCAGCACCGTGCTCGTGACGGCCGTCGGGCAGCTCAACCGCCCCTGCCTGCCCGACATCCCGGGCCGCGACGAGTTCACGGGCGCGGCGTTCCACTCCGCCCGCTGGGACCACGGCGTCGAGCTCGCCGGGCGGCGGGTCGCGGTCGTCGGCACGGGCGCCAGCGCCATCCAGTTCGTCCCCGAGATCGCCAGGACGGCCGGCGAGGTGCGCATCTTCCAGCGCACGCCGCCGTGGCTGCGGCCCACCCTCAACTACCACCAGCCGATCGCCGAGGGGCTGCGCTGGTTGTACGAGCACCTGCCGTACTACCTGGCCTGGCACCGCTTCTGGCTGCTCGCGCCGGGGCTGCACCGAATACTGCAGGGCTGGGTCGTCGACCGGGACTACCCGCCGAGCGAGCGGGCCGTCTCGGCGATGAACGAGACGCTGCGCGCGACGCTGGCCGGCTACATGCGGGGCCAGCTCACCGGCCGCCCCGACCTCGAGCCGCTGGTGATCCCCGCCTACCCGGTCGGCGCCAAGCGGATCCTGCGCGACGACGGCGCCTGGATCGCCACGCTCAAGCGCCACAACGTCCGGCTGGTGGGCGAGCGGATCGAGCGGATCACGCCGAGCGGCATCCGGACCGCGAACGGCGCGGAGCACCCCGCCGACGTCATCGTCTACGGCACCGGCTTCGCCGCCTCGCAGTTCCTCGCGCCGATGTCGGTCACCGGCCGCGGCGGCGCCGACCTGCACCGGTCCTGGAACGGCGACGCCCGCGCCTATCTCGGCCTGACCGTGCCCGGCTTCCCCAACCTGTTCTGCCTCTACGGGCCCAACACGAACCTCGCGGGGCACGGCGGCAGCATCATCCACATGTCCGAGTGCGCCGTCACCTACCTGCTCGACGCGGTGCGGCACCTGCTCGGCGCGGCGCACCGGGCGGTCGAGGTGCGGCGCGAGGTCTGCGACGCCTTCAACGCCGAGGTGGACGCGGCCAACGCCGAGCGCGCCTGGGGCTTCTCGAAGGTCGGCGGCTGGTACGTCAACCCCGCCGGCCGCTCGGCGCAGAACTGGCCGTTCCCGCCGCAGGAGTACTGGCGGCGCACCCGGCGGTTCGATCCGGCAGAGTACCTGCACCTGCCGTAGCCGCCCGGATGACGGCGGCGGCGTCGCGCAGCGCGCGGACGCCCTCCGGCAGAATCGGGTGGTACCACTGCCAGACGTGGAACATGTGCGGCCAGTGGTGCCGGACGGCCTGCCCGCCGGCGGCCCGGATGCCGTCGACGAGCATCATCGCGTCGTCGAGCAGCACCTCCTGGCCGCCGGCCTGGACCAGCACCGGTGGCAGGTTTGCGAGGTCGCCGAAGAGGGGCGAGATCCCCGGCCGCCGCGGGTCGGCGCCGCCGGCGTACCGGACCGCCATCGCCCGCAGGTCGTCGGTGGCCAGCACCGGGTCGGCCGCCGCCAGCTCCCGGTGGCTGGGGGAGGAGCAGGTCAGATCGGCCCACGGCGAGAGCAGGACCAGCAGGTCCGGCGGCCGGCCACCGCCGTCGCGCACGCGCATCGCCACCGACAGGGCCAGGCCCGCGCCGGCCGAGTCCCCGGCGACGACGAGCGGGCTGTCCGGCGCCGCGGCACGGATCGCCTCCAGCGCGGCGAGGCCGTCGTCGACCGCGGCCGGGAACGGATCCTCGGGGCCCCGGCGGTAGTCCAGCACGAGGCAGGCGGCCCCGGCGAGATCGGCCAGCAGACCCGCCAGGTGCAGGTGGGTCCGGGCCGAGCCGAGGCAGTAGTAGCCGCCGTGCAGATAGAGCAGGACGGGCCGGCCCGCGGCGGGCGGACGGATCCAGGTCCCGGACGCCGCCCCGACCGGTACCGCCTCCAGACCGGCCGAGCGGGCCGCCGTGAACGCCTCGGCGGCCCGCTCGTACGCGATACGCCGCTGCGCGATCGTGCCGGGCCGCCGCAGGGCGGCGGCCTGCAGCATCTGCCGCACCAGGGCCGCGTTCGGCGACGGCTGGTCGGGCACGACCAGGTCGGCGTACGGCATCGACGTCACTGTGCGCTGAACCCGCCGTCGGTGAGGAAGTAGGACCCGGTGGTGTTGGACGCGCGGTCCGAGGCGAGGAACGCGATCAGCTCGGCGACCTCCTCACGGCGCCCCAGCCGGCACGTCGGGTGCAGGTAGGCCACGCCGGCGGCCCCCTCCTGGCTCAGCATCGGCGCCTGGATGAAGCCCGGCCCGACGCTGTTGACCCGGATGCCACGCCTGGCGTACTCGAGGGCGGCGGTCTTGGTCATGCCGACGACGCCGTGCTTGGCCGCCACGTAGGCCACCGACCGCGGGAAGCCGACCGACCCCAGGACCGATGCCACGTTGACGATGGACCCGCTCCCGTTGCCGAGCATGGCGGGGATCTCGGCCCGCATCGAGTAGAACACCCCGTTGAGGTTGACCGCGACCACGTCGTCCCAGCCGTCGAGCGGATACTCCCCGGTGAGGGCCCGCGCCCCGCCGATGCCGGCGTTGTTCACGGCGACGTCGAGCCGGCCGAACGCGTCCACCGCGGCGGCCACCATCGCCTCGCACGCCTTGGGGTCCCGCACGTCGACCTCGTGCGCCACGGCGGATCTGCCGATGGCCTCGGCGACGCGCGTCGCCGCGTCGAGGTCCAGGTCGGCGACCAGCACGCTGGCCCCGCGATCGGCCAGCATCGACGCGCACGCCTCGCCGATGCCCGAGCCGGCCCCCGTGACGAGCGCCGCCTTGTCCGCGAAGTCGCTCATGCGGTCACCGCCGTCGCCGCAGCGCCGGAGCGGGTCTTCACCGATCCGACCACGCGCACCGCCCACGGATGCCAGTCCTCGAAGCCGAGGAACCGGCCCAGCCGCTCGAGCTGCGTCAGCGGGTCGTCGACGAGGTCCTCGTACGACATCCTCAGCAGATGGCGCGGTCGCGCGTCGGCGATGGCCTGCTCGGCCTGGCTGGCGAGGAACGCGCAGAGTGCCTGGTAGCGCCGGACGTCCCGGCCGCGTTCGCGCAGGGTCTCGGCGCTGAGCCGGTCGGGCAGCCAGCGTTCCACCGCCGCCGGCACCCGCTGCCCGGGGACGGTCTCGAACGGGTCGACGCCGTACCGGCCGACCGACTCCACCCGCAGCTGCATGAGCTGGAAGCAGGAGTGCCGGCTCATCGACCGGGCGGTGTCCGCCCAGTTGCGCGTCAGGAAGACGATCCTCGCGTCGGGAAAGTCCTTCAGCAGGTACGGCGCGATGTTGCTCGAGCCGCCGGAGCGCTCGACCCAGCGCCGCCGTCCGGCGAGCGAGGTGAGCAGGTCCAGGAACATCCGGTGGTGCCGCGCCAGCGGCTGCTCCGGGAACGCCGGCACCAGCCCGGCGAGCAGGTCGAACAGGCGGTCGGGGTCGGCCGAGATCTTCGGCAGCGTGGTCGCGAGGATCTGCGGCAGCTGCGCGAGGTCGCCGGCCCAGCGGCCGTGCGCCGGATAGCGCATCTCGGGCGGCAGAAGGCCGATCCGGGACAGGGTGGCCAGCTGGGTGTTCGGCGCGCTCAGGGCCGACCAGTACGCCGGGCCGGTGAGCACCTTCTCGCCGGAGATCCCAGGCGCCACCCACATGAGGAACTCCTGGACCGACAGGGTGTCGGGCTGCTCGGCGATCAGGTCGGAGAGCAGCGTCGAGCCGCACCGGCCCGTGTTGATGATGATGGTGTGGTTATCGGTTGCCGGGTTCATGAGTTCTCCTATTGGTCAATGCACGCCAGGAGGTGATGGTCGGAGCTGAGGCCGCCGGATTGCAGCAGCCAGGGCAGGACGATGTCGCGGACGCAGTCCGGCTGGTCGACGAGGACGGTGTGCCGCTGCCCGGGAACGGTGACGATCCGGGCCTGCGGCAGCAGCCGGCGCACGTCGGGCGCGAGCTCGCCCACGGTCGCCTCGCCGCCGTACACGCACAGCACCGGGCATCCGATCGCGGCGATGCGCTCCTGCGCCGGAATCGCGCTGGCCGGCACGTCGCGCAGGAGGCTGGTGGCGGTGATCACCTCGCGAACGGTCCGGGCCCGCCGGCCGTCACGCCCGTCGATCCCGGCGAGCGTGGGGTCGGGCAGGTACGCCCCGGCGTTGGACAGCCACCGCGGCATCCGCTCGCGCCACGCCGTGATGGGCGGCACCGCCTCGACCGCGACGATGGCGGCGACCCGCTCGGGGTGGCGCGCCGCGTAGCCGAACGCGATCGTGCCGCCGAACGAGTTGCCGATCAGGTGGACCGGGCCGGTGATGTCGAGCGCGGCCAGCAGCGCCGCCAGGTCGTCCACGAAGTCGTCCAGTGCGTAGCCTTCCGCCGGGCGTTCGGTGTGTCCGTGCCCGCGCAGGTCGTACATGACCACGTCGAGGCCGGCGGCCGCGAGCGGGTTGGCCAGGGTGAGGTACCAGCTGGCCAGGGTGTCCATGGCCAGGCCGTGGATCAGCACCGCGGTCGGTGCGGTGCGGCGCGCGCCGGACGCCGGCTCCGGCGGGGCGATCCGCTCCACGTGGACGGACAGGCCGTTGGCCAGCACCATGCTCATGCGGGCGTGCCCACCATGCCGGGGTCGGTCTCTGTGCCGTCCAGCGAGGCGGCGATGTGCTCGACGAGCTGGCCGACCCGCAGGCGCCGGGCCGATTCCAGGTCGAGGCCGGCGATGAACTGGGCGAAGTTCACGGTGTCGCCGAACCGGGCCTGCAGGCGGCCGGCGAGCGACACCACGTCGATGCTCTCCATCTCCAGGTCGTCCTGGAAGGTGGTCGACATCGTGATCTCGCCGTCGACGCCGGAGTGGTCACGGATCGCGTACAGCATTTCGGCGACCTCGGCGAGGATCGCGTTCTGGTCAGCGGGCATGGGATGTCCCTTCTCGTGGTTCGGGCCGCTCCGGGCGGCCGGCTGGGTTGACGGGCTCCGGTCCCCAGGTCCAGCCGACGACGTAACGCCGCGGCGGCAGGTCCTCGGGGTTGGTGATCTCTCGATGGGCGACCAGGTAGACGCGGCCGGCCACCGCAACGGTCAGCGCCCCCGGCGTGGCGTCCACGACGGTGAACCGCTTGGGATCGCCGGCCAGGCCGGTGCCCTCCGCCTTCGCGGCGGCCTCCTTCGCGGTCCAGAAGCGGGCGAACCACACGTGCCGGTCCTCGCCGGTCGCCGCCGCCGATTCGAGCAGCAGTCGCCGCTCGGCGTGGGACATGGCGACGGCGATGGTGCTGTCCGAGCATTCGGTGATCTCGGCGACGTCGATGCCCGGGCCGGGCGCGTCCGGTGGCGTGCCCGGAACGCGCGGCCTGGCGATCGCGACCGCGATCTCGGCGACGTGGGCGAGCGAGACGTCGCAGTCGCGGTAGCCGCGGCCGGCGCGCGGGTGGACCCGGGGCCGCCCGTTCGGGTCGTTGCGCACCGGCAGCTCGATCGGGTACACGTCGGCGTGGCCGTCGTCCCACATCTGGAAGCGCACGGCGTCCTGTACCGCGATCCGGCCGAGCAGCCACTGCTTGCGCGCCTTCGGCGGCCGCCGCTCGTACTCCGCCGCGCCGGCGGCGCCGAGGATGCCGCGCGCGGCCAGCCCGCGGGTGACCAGGTCGGGCCAGCGGTCGAAGGCGACGGTCCAGCCCTCCGGCTGGCGCTGCGACATTGCGTTGCGCCCCGGGAAGCGCTCGGCCGCCCGCATCGCCGGGTGGCTGGGGAACTGCCGGTGGACGCATCCGTCGAGCTGCGCCCAGACCCGGCCGTCGACGGCGAGCTGCGAGTCGAAGACGACCTGCGCGGCGTCGACCGAGCGGATGCGCACGATGCAGTCGACCGCGGTACCGGTGGCGGGCTCGGGGCCGAAGAACCGTGCGTGCCCGATCCCGACCGGCAGCGCCGCGAACGGCTGCGTCGTGAACAGCCAGTCGCCCATGAGCTGGGACGCGTTGTCGAGCAGCGCGCCGGGCGGGGGCGTTGCGGTCAGCACGCCGCGCACGTGCGCGGCGCCGATGGCGTGGACCGCGGTCAGGCCGCGGTAGGAGGGCCCGTGGAACACGAACCGTTCGGCGTACATCTGCTCGGCGCTGATCTGCGCAGGCCGTTCCGTGGCCGGGTCGTGCCGCCACACCGCGGGGCGCTCGGCCGGGTAGTCGGGCGCCACCTCGACCGTGGAGCGGGAGAAGCCGCCGAAGGTCACCGAGAGCACGCCGGGCCCGGCGGGCTTGACGGTGATTTCGACGTCCTGCGGCGGCTCCGCGACGCACCAGCGGTTGAACCGGGCGTCGCGCACGGCCACCACCCGCGCGCCGGGAACCGCCTGCCGGGCGGCGTCCATCATGTGCTGCATGACGGTGGTCGCCGGCACCACGGGAAAGCGGTCCTGTGGATCGGGCCAGTCGTCGGGCTGGGCGAAGAAGCAGTGGTCGTGCAGGTACGGCATCGTGTCCAGGCTGACCCGCAGGGTCGTGCGGTGGACCTCGGGCGGCGGTGGCGGCGGCGCACCGGGCCCGCTGCCGCCGTTGTCCGCGCCGCCCAGCAGCGAGGCCAGCTCGGCGGCGGCGCTGGACCGGCCGGCGAGCCGGCCCAGCGCGGCCAGGGCCGGCGTGGCCGGCGATCGGGGGGCCGGCACGGCGTGGGTCGCGACCGCGGCGGTGACGACGCCGGGGGCGGCCGCCGGCGCCGCGGCGGGCGCCGGCGCGCCGAGCAGGTCGCCGGCCCCCTCGCCGAGGCGGACCAGCGGCACGCCGAGGTCGAGCCGCACGGCCGGGCCGCGACGGGCGGTTCGGGCGGTGGCGGGCGCCGCCGCGCTCGCGTGGCGGGTGGCCGCCGTGTCCAGCCTGCGCAGGTCCGGCGCGGCGCCCTCGACCCACAGCGCGGTGGCGACGCGGCGCAGCTGGCTCAGGCCGCTGCGCCGGCTGACGTTGACCGGCATGGCGAGGTGGTCGCGACCGCGCAGGTTGTCGTCGATGACCGAGGCCAGCTGCCCGACGCCGACCTGCAGGAACGCCCGGAACCCGGCGTCGTACATGGCCTGGACGGTCTCGCGGAACCAGACCGGTTCGAGCATGTGCCGCACGGAGACCTCGCGGACGATCTCCGGGTCGCTCGGGACCGGCGCCTTGAGGGTCGCCGACCAGACGGGTACGCGGGCGGGGTGGACCTGCCAGCGGCGCAGCGCGGCCCCGATCGACTCCAGCCCGGAGGCGAACAGCGGGGTGTGGAAGGCGGAGCGGAACGGCAGCTGCTGGCAGACGAAGCCTTCGCCGCGCAGCGCCTCGACGAGCCGGTCGATCTCGCGCTCCGGCCCGTTGACGATGCATTGCGCGGGCGCGTTGTCGTGGGACAGGACGGCGCCCGGGAACTGCGCGAGCCGCGGCGCCAGCTCCCGGGCGGCGCAGCCGACGACGGCGAACGCCTGGCCGGGGACGTCGACCGACGCCGGGTTGAGCGTGGCGATGACATCGTCGATGGAGGACACGCTGACCTGCCCGCTCGTCAGCGCGGCGGTCCATTCGCCGATGCTGTACCCGGCGACGGCGTCCGGGGTGATCCCGATGCGGTGCAGGGCGTCGTTGAGCAGCTTGCCCAGCTCGATCAGGCCGGCGCAGTGGCGGCCCAGGTCGGCGGCGGACCACTGCCGGTCGGGCAGGCCGAAGTGCGCCGCGACGTCCGCGGTGCGCGGGCCGAACTCGGCCTCCGGCCCGGGAAACACGAAGGCGAGCCGCCCGGGGGCCGCACCGGCGAGCAGCGGGGCCGGGCTGAACCAGATGTCGCGGGCGCCGCGCCAGGCCTGCCCCCTCGCGACGGCGTGGCGGGCGGTGGCGAGGCGCTTGGCGTCGGGATCGACGATGCCGATCCGGCAGCCCTCGTCCCGCCCGTCGGCGCCGCCGCCCTGCCGGGCCCGGGCGGTGCCGAGGCCGCGGACCGTGGTGTCGTCGGCGTCGAGGACGCCGGCCAGCGCGGCCGGGTCGGGCGCGGCGAGCCACAGCACCTCGTCCGGCTCGGCGACGCTCGCCGCGGACAACCTCAGGGGGCCGGTCGCGCCCGTGTCGGCGCGGCGGGCCGCGAACGCCTCCGGCGTCTCCTCCAGGATCACGTGGGCGTTGATGCCGCCGAAGCCGAACGCGTTGACGCCGGCGCGGCGCGGCCCGTCGCTCTCCCACGGACGGGCGGAGCTGATCGGGGCGAACCGGGTGCTGGCCAGCTCGGGGCGGGGGTCGTCGCAGTGCAGGGTCGGCAGCTGCACGCCGCGGTACACGGCCAGGGCCGCCTTGATCAGCCCGGCGATGCCGGCCGCGGGCATGGCGTGGCCGATCATCGACTTGACCGAGCCGACGACCGGCGCCGGGCCCTCTCCGGGCGGGCCGAACACCTCACGGAGGGTGTCCAGTTCGGCGGCGTCGCCCGTCGGCGTGGCGGTGCCGTGCGCCTCCAGCATGCCCAGCGCGTCCGGCGCGGCCGGGTCGAGGCCGGCGGCCGCCCAGGCCCGCCGGATCGCCAGGACCTGCCCGGCGGTGGCCGGGTTGACCATGCTGACGGCGCGCCCGTCGCTGGACACCCCGCTGCCCCGGATCACCGCATAGATCCGATCGCCGTCGCGCCGCGCGTCGGCCAGCCGTTTGAGCACGATGATGCCGGTGCCCTCGCCGATGAGCAGCCCGTCGGCCGCGCGGTCGAACGGCCGGATCTCGCCGCGCCGGGACAGCGCGCCGAGCTGGCTGAAGACCGACCAGAGGCCGACGTCGTGCACGTGGTGGACGCCGCCGGCCAGCACCGCGTCGAGCCGCCCCCGGCTGAGCTCGGCGATCGCCTGGTCGACCGCGACCAGCGACGAGGCGCAGGCGGCGTCCAGCGTGTACACCGGGCCGCGCAGGTCGAGGCGGTTGGCGATCCGGGACGCGGCCAGGTTCGGGACCACCCCGATGGCGCCCTCCGGCTGGTGCTTGCCGAGCCGCTCCTCGAACGTGCGCCGTACCGCCTCGAGCCGCCCCTCCGGCAGGTCGGGGATCAGCTCCCGGAGCACCTCGATCACCTGGTTGGACATCCGGACGCGCTGGTTGTACCGGACCTGGCCCGGGCTGAGAAAGCCGCCCCGGCCGAGGATCACGCCGATCCGGTCGCCGGCCGGCATCCGGTCCGGCCCGCCCGCGTCGTCGATGGCGGCCGCGGCCACCTGCAGCGCGATGAGCTGATCCGGCTCGATGTCGGTGATCGACGCGGGCATGATGCCGAACCGCAGCGGATCGAACGTGGCCAGCTCGTCGACGAACCCGCCGCGCCGGCAGTACAGGCGGTCCGGCCGGTGCGCCTGCGCCGGGTCGTAGAACTCGGGATCGATCCTGGCCGCCGGCACCTCGCTGATGGCGTCGGTGCCCTCGACCAGGTTGCGCCAGTAGCCGTCCAGGTCGGCGGCGCCGGGTAGCAGCGCCGCCATGCCCACGATGGCGATCTCGTCGCCGTGCGGCGCGGTCATCGGGCCGCGGCGGTGTAGACGACGGCGGTGAGCGCCGGATCCCCCCAGGCCAGCTCGCTCAGCAGGCTCAGCGCGCCCTCCTCCGGGTCGATGAGCGCGATGCCGCGCCGGGCGTACTCCCGGCTGAGCTCCATGCTGACCATGCCGGTGCGGCCCTCGGCGGGCGCCCACGGTCCCCAGTGGACAGTCAGGCAGCGGTTGCCGGAGCGGGCCGCCCAGCGCGCGCCGATCGCCTCCAGCGCGTCGTTGGCGGCCGCGTAGTCGGCCTGACCGCGGTTGCCGTAGGTGGCCGCGACGCTGCCGAAGAACAC
Source organism: Dactylosporangium sp. CA-139066 (assembly GCF_050936175.1). NCBI lineage: Bacteria > Bacillati > Actinomycetota > Actinomycetes > Micromonosporales > Micromonosporaceae > Dactylosporangium > Dactylosporangium sp. CA-139066. The sequence goes on from NZ_JBNJNH010000001.1 coordinate 1,581,871, forward strand.
GACGAACTTCGGCGCGCAGGCGAGCCGGTCCAGCGCGTCGAGGACCGCCCGGGCGCCGGCCACCTTGGTGTCGAAGACCCGGGCGAACGACTGCGGGTCCTTGTCGGCGATGAGCTTGTCCTCGATCACCCCTGCCGCGTAGACCAGCCCGTCGATGCGGCCGTGCTCGCGGTGGATCGCCGCGATGAGCCGGTCGGTCGCCTCCGCGTCGCGGACGTCGAGGGCGTGGTAGCGCACCTGCGCCCCGAGGTCGCCCAGCTCCCGCAGGGTGCCCTCGACCTCCCGGCCGGCCAGGATCGCCTGGGCCTTGCGGGCGATCTCCGCCGGAGCGGTGCCGCCCTGGCGCGCGAGCGCGGCCCGCAGCGAGACCTCGTCCGTGGCCGCCGCCAGCGCCGGCTCCTCCGGGCCCTGCGGCCTCGGGGTCCGGCCGATCAGCTCGATGCGGCACCCGGCCGCCCCGGCGAGCGCGCGAGCGAACCAGGAGGTGATGCCGCGCGCGCCGCCGACGAGCACCACCACCGAGTCGCGGTCCAGGCCGGCCGCCCGCACCTCCGCCACGCCGTCTCCGGCCGGACCGGCACCGCCGGCCGCGAGCGGGCCGAGGCTCGACGGCACCATCTCGTACGTGTGCCGCACGCCGTCGCTGTGCTGCACCACCGCGGCGTCGCCCCCGGCGAGCAACTCGTCGACGATCTGCCGGGCGAGCGTGTCCGCGGGTCCGGTGCCGTCCACGACGGCGAGCCGCACGGCGGTCGCGGGGTACTCCCGGGCGGCGGTGCGCAGCAGCCCCCGCAGGCCGTCGGTGCGGTCGCCGGCGTTCGCGTCCGCGGCCGCCAGCACGTAGCGCGGCCCGCCCGCGAGCACCTGCTTGACCAGCCCGAACGCGCCGGGCAGCAGCGGCGCCGGTCCGTCGGCCGGCGCGTCGAGCCCGTCGAGCAGGATGAGCCCGTCGGCCCCCTCGACCGGGCCCGGCTCGGCGAGCGTGCCGGTGCGCACGGTCGCTGCGTGCCGGCGGAGCAGCTCGACGACATGGTCGGCCACCGGGCCGTTCCCGGTGACCACCAGGGTGGCCCCCGCGAGCGCCGTCGCCGGCCGGGCCGGCTCGTCAGCGACGGGAACCAGCGTGGGGAGCAGGCGCGCCGGCGCGACGCCCGGCCGCGTGCCCGCGGCGCCGGTCGGCGCCCCGGTGCGGCTCTGGGCGGGTATCGGCTGGGATGCGGGCGGCGCCGCGGGGGTGTCGCTGAGCCGGGCGGTGAGCCAGTCGACCATGGCCCGCACGGTCCGGGCCTTGACGAGTTCCTCCAGTTCCGACTCGTCGCCGTCGGCGGACAGGCCGAGCCGGGCCACGACGTCTCCGGCCACCTCGGCCCGCTTGATGGAGTCGATGCTGAGGTCCGCCTCCAGGTCCAGGTCGAAGTCGATGAGGTCGACCGGGTAGCCGGTGCGCTCGCTGAGCACCGCCAGCACCGCGCCCCGGAAGTCCGGCGCGGCCGGCGCCTCGGTGCGGCTCGGGGCGGGCTTCGGCTGGGATGCGGGCGGCGCCGCGGGGGTGTCGCTGAGCCGGGCGGTGAGCCAGTCGACCATGGCCCGCACGGTCCGGGCCTTGACGAGTTCTTCCAGTTCCGACTCGTCGCCGTCGGCGGACAGGCCGAGCCGGGCCACGACGTCTCCGGCCACCTCGGCCCGCTTGATGGAGTCGATGCTGAGGTCCGCCTCCAGGTCCAGGTCGAAGTCGATGAGGTCGACCGGGTAGCCGGTGCGCTCGCTGAGCACCGCCAGCACCGCGCCCCGGAAGTCGTGCTTCGGCGCCGCCACCGCCAGCGTGGCGGCCGCGGTCACGCTGTTCACCTTGCCGTTGCCGGCGCCGCCGTTGCTGGACGGCGTGTACACCGGCATCGGCATGGGCAGGGACACGGCGGACACGGGTACGGCGGACACCGGCGCGATCGTCAGGGCCGGCGCCGGCAGCGGTGGCCTCGCGGCGGCGGGCGCCGGGCTGTGTTCGCCGCCGGCGTCGCGGCCGAGGTAGGCGAGCATGACGTCGCGCTGGGAGGCGATCAGCTCGCGATTCGCCTGCAGGTACTCGGCAAGCAGTTCGTCCTGGCCCGGTCGCCGGGTCCCGTTGTCGTGGCCGCCGGTAGCGGGTCGGATGGTTGGGGTCATGGACAGCTCCTTGATGCGTCGCGGGGGCGTCAACCCACCGCGGATGTAGGCGCCCTCCCGGTCGCGGACGAGCTGGCCGTCCACTGTCCAGAAGGGACGGTCGGACGGCCCGGCCGGGACGGCCTCTGCGGTGTCGCGGCCGTGGAACAGCCAGCCGGTCTGCACGGGTACCCCGGCGCAGGCCAGCTGGGCCACGGCGGTGAGCAGGTCGCGGAGCCCTTCGCCGGTGTTCCGGTCGCAGGCGACGGCGAGGTGCGGCCGATCGGCGAGGATGGCCCGCACGAGACGGGTGAGGACCTCGCCCGGGCCGGTCTCGACGAAGGTCCGGGCGCCGGCGGCGTACATGGCCTCGATCTGTTCGACGAAGCGGACCGGCGCGCCGACCTGGGCGGCCAGCTCGCGCCGGATCTCGTCGGCGCTCGTGGGATACACGGCGGCGGTCCGGTTGGACCAGACCTCGACGTGCGGCGCCGTGACCGGTTCGGTGGCGAGCACCCGCGCGAAGCGGTCCACCGCGCCGGCGACGAGCGGGCTGTGGAAGGCGCAGGCGACGTTGAGCCGGTGCGTCGTCAGGCCGGCGGCCTTGAGGGCGGCGACCGCCGACTGCACCGCGGTGGTGGGGCCGGAGATCACCTGCTGGGCGGGGCCGTTGCGGTTGGCCAGCACGACCCGGTCGGCGAGACCCGCGTCGGCCAGGACCGCGAGGGTCCGCTCGGCCGTGGCGCTGACCGCGGCCATGGTGCCCGGATCGTCGCCGGCGGCGCCGACGATCGCCTCGGCGCGCTGCCGGCTCAGCCGCAGCAGGGTCGGCGGGTCGAGGGCGCCGGCCACGCTCAGCGCGACCAGCTCGCCGTAGCTGTGCCCCGCGGCGAGGTCGGGACGGACGCCGAGGCGGCGCAGCAGGTGGGCGACGGCGAGCCCGCCGATGCCGAGCACCGGCTGCGCGACCCGGGTGTCGGTGAGCCGCTGCTGCTGCTCGCGTTGCGTGGCCGGGTCGAACGCGGCCGGCGGGAACAGCCGGTCCGCGAGCTCCGGGCCGAGGTCGAGGTACTCCCGCAGCTCGGGGAAGGTCACGAACAGCTCGGCCAGGGCCCCCGGGCGCTGGCTGCCCTGCCCGGGGAACAGGAACGCCACCCGGCCGTCGGCGGGGCCCGGCGGCGGCTGGACCAGCCCCCGGCCGGGGTCGTGCTCGCCCGCGAGCGCGCGGCGCAGCAGCTCGTCCAGCTCGGCGGCGTTGCGGGCGACGATCGCGACCTGGACCGGTCCCGAGCGCGGGTCGGCCTGCGCGGCGGCGGTGGCGGCCAGGTCCCGCAGCCGCCACGGCCGGTCGTACCGGTCGACGCTGCGCACCAGCTCGGCGAGCCTGCTCACGGCCTGGTGCGCCGCCGCACGGTCCCGGCCGCGGAAGCAGAACAGCTCCGCCGGCCACTCGTCGCGAGCGTGGCGCGGTTCGGGCGTGCGCGGGTCCGCGGCGAGCACGACGTGGAAGTTGGTGCCGCCGAAGCCGAACGCGCTGACGCCGGCGATGCGCTCCCGCGCCGGCGCCGCCCAGGGGCGCGCCTCGGTACAGAAGGCGAACGGGCTGGTCTGCGCATCCCAGGCCGGGTTCGGCCGGGTCAGGTTGATCGTCGGCGGCCGGACGCCGGTGTGCAGCGCCAGCGCCGCCTTGATCACCCCGGCCAGGCCGGCGGTGCACTTGGTGTGCCCGATCTGCGACTTGACCGAACCCAGGACGCAGCTGCCCGGCGGCGTGCCGGCGTCGGCGAACAGCCGGGTCAGGGTCTGCAGCTCGGTGCGGTCGCCGACCACCGTGCCGGTGCCGTGCGCCTCGAGCAGGCCGACCTGCCGCGGTGAGACGCCGCTCTGCGCGTAGGCCCGGTCCAGCGCCCGGCGCTGCCCCTCGGCGCGCGGCGCGGTGAGCCCCAGCGCCCGCCCGTCGCTGGCCGCGCCCACGCCCTTGATCACCGCGTAGACGCGGTCGCCGTCGCGCCGCGCGTCGGCCAGCCGCTTGAGCACGACGCACGCGACCCCCTCGCCGAGTGCGATCCCGTCGCCGGTGGAGTCGAACGTGCGGCACCGCCCGGTCGGCGACAGCGCATGCGCGGAGCTGAACATGAGGTAGTCGTGGATGCCGTTGTGCAGGTCCACCGCGCCGCAGAGCATCAGGTCGCTGCCGCCGGTGGTCAGCTCCTTGCAGGCGGCGTCCATCGCCGCCAGCGAGGAGGCGCAGGCGGCGTCCACGGCGAAGTTCGGCCCGCCCAGATCCAGGCGGTTCGCCACCCGCCCGGCGATCACGTTCGCCAGGACGCCCGGGAACGAGTCCTCGGTGATCGCGGGCAGCTGCTCGGCCAGCTCCGCCGGCACGTCGCCCAGGTACGCGGGCAGCGAGGTGCGAACCACCTTCGCGTTGCTCAGGTCGCTGCCCGCCTCGGCGCCGAACACGACCCCGGTCCGCGAGTGGTCGACCGCGGGGGAGCCGGGGTGGTACCCGGCGTCGGCCAGCGCCCGCTGCGCCGCTTCCAGGGCCAGCAGCTGGGACGGGTCGATGCTGGCCAGCGCCGATGGCGGGATGCCGTAGCCGATCGCGTCGAACGGCACCGGCGCGATGAAGCCGCCCCACTTCGACACGCTGATGCGGCCCGTCTGCCCCGGCTCCACCTCGGGCGCGTAGTACGTGTCCGTGTCCCAGCGCTCGGCGGGCACCTCGGTCACCGCGTCGCGGCCGCCGAGGATCGTCTGCCAGAACGCGGCCAGGTCAGGGGAGCCGGGAAGGATGCACGACATGCCGACGATGGCGACGTCCAGGGGCGCCGGCGCCGGCTCGGCCGCCGCGGTGTCCGGCCCCAGCACCACCGCCAGCGCGGCGATCCGCCCGGCGTGGAAGCGCCGCGCCCCCACGGTCACGTCGGCGTGCAGGTCGGCCACGGTGGTCTGCTCGTCGCGCAGGACCGCGATCTGGCCGGCCATGAACATGCCCTCGGCGCGCTGGCCCGGCTCGTCCACGGCGACCAGGGCGTCACCCTCGCGGCGCAGACCCTTGCTGGCGATGCGCAGCCGGCCGACGTTGAGCGTCTCCAGCTGCTCCCACACCTGCCGGGCGTCCACCCCCGCCGCGTCCAGTTCCTGCCGCATCAGGTGGAAGTCGTCGACGTACGGCGTGTGCAGGCACCGCGTCACGTGCCCCGGCGCGGTCTCCAGCAGCGCGGTGACCGTCGCATCCAGCACCTCGCGCTGGAACAGCGGCTGGATCGCCCCGCACTCGACCGCCTCGCGGGTGAACAGGTATGCGGTGCCCATCAACACCCCGACCTGCACACCGCGCTGCGCCAGCGGGCCGGCCATCGCCGCCACCATCGCCGCGGAACGTGCGTCGTGGATACCGCCGGCGAAGAACACCTGCACCTGCGCGGCGGTGCCGGGCGGCGCCTCGTCGAGGAACTCCTCCAGAGCCAGCGCCTGCGCCTCCCACAGCGCAAAGCTCGTGCGCGGCCCGATGTGGCCGCCGCACTCGGCGCCCTCGAAGATGAACCGCCGCGCACCGGCCCGCAGGAACTGCCGCAGCAGCCCGGGCGACGGCACGTGCAGGAACGCGTTGAGGCCGTCGGCCTCGAGGGCCTTGGCCTGTGCCGGCCGTCCACCGGCGATGATCACCACCGGGGGCCGGACCTCCATCACCGCGGCGAGCTGCGCCGCCCGGACCTCCTCCGGGGCGAAGCCGAGGACACCCACCCCCCACGGGCGCCCGCCCAGTTGCTGCGCGGCCTCCCGCAGCATCCGCCGGGACTGCTCGCCGGTGGCCAGCGCGAGCGCGATGAAGGGCAGCGCCCCGTCGTCGGCGACCGCGGCCGCGAACCCGGCCACGTCGCTGACCCGCGTCATCGGCCCCTGCGCCACCGGGATCCGCACGCCCAGCGCCTGCGCCAGCGGCGCGCCCGGCGCCAGCAGCGCACCCGCCGCGTCGTCGCCGGCCGCGGCCTCGATCGCCGCGCGGACGCCGCGCACCGCCGCGGCGGTGGTGCGCCAGCGGCGCCGGAACACGGCCGCCATCCAGCCGTCCTGGCCCACCGGCAGCAGCTCGCCGGTGCCGTCCGGGCGGCCGTCGCGGCGCAGGCCCCGCACGCCGTCGCACAGCACGGTCTCCGAGCCGTCCATCCGTCCGATCACGGCCCGCACGTCCTCCGGCAGGTCCGACTCCGGCATGAGCGCGAGCTGGCTGTCGAGCACCACACCGGCGGCGCCACCGACCACGCACGCGACGGCCGTGCGCGGCCCGATGCCGCCGGCCACCCACACCGGCAGCGCGAGCGACTCATCGGCCAGCAGCTGCTGCAGCAGTACGAACGAGCTCAGGTCGCCGACCCGCCCGCCGGCCTCGCAGCCGCGCGCGATCAGCCCGTGCGCGCCGGCCTCGGCCGCGGCGCGGGCCTCCTCCCGGCTTGTCACCTCAACAAGCACCCGATACCGCTGTGCCACTTCCCCCGGCGACCACCCGGATCCGTTCGCCGGCAACACCACCAGGCTCACCCGATCCCCGGCGGCGCGCTCCACGTCGGCGAGGGTGGCGCGACAGCCGGCCGGGACCCGTACCCCGATCGACTCCGCCGACCACGACGCCGCCCGCTCCAGCGCCTGCAGGGTCCCGCCGTCGCCCTGAGCCAGGTCGAAGACCCCGCGTCCGCCACCGGCCCCGGCGGCCGCAACGAGCCGCGGACCCGGCTCCACGGTTCCACACGGATTGATGGCGACAACCAGGTCGTTGCCGCCGAATGCAGTCTTCATCAGGCTCCCGTCGATGGGTCAGATGTGCGGCGTTCGATTGCGCAGGCGCACACTGACCCCGCGACGCAGCCTTGTGCGCCGTGTCAGTCGGGTACCGCCAGAGGGAACTACCGGCCGAAGGGCCGAAGGATGCTCACGTCCGGCGTGCGCGCCGCCGGCGTCCGCAGCCGGCTCGTCCGCGGCGCTTTCCAGCAGGTTGTGGCCGCGACACGTTATTCGTACAACACGGCCATGAGGTTTGTCCCAGGTTATTCAGGACTCTCTTCGCCGATCGTCCGGTTCGCGCGTCGGCGGTCTGATACAAACCTGGTTGTAGATGCCTCGGGCTGAGCCGCTGCGGACCCTTCCGCGCCACGGCGAGACGCACGCATGGCACAGTCCGTCCGCTCCGCTGGGTTTCCAGCCGGACTTCGAATGCTGTACCGCCTGCCGGCGCCTTTCCCGCCCGCTCCGCCCAGGGCGCGGGCATCGCTGTGTTCGCAGTGCACGTCATCCGCCCGAGGCGGCAGCCGCCCTGCCGCCGGTAGATCCCTGCTCTCTTCAGCCTTTTCGACGTCCGCGGCTGCCGCCGACGGACCTGTACCTGATGAAAGGACAAGCATGCACAGGATCCGGTTCTTCGCCCGATCTCTGCTACCTGCCGCGGTCATGGCGGTCATCCCCGTGCTCGTCGCCGCGCCGGCCGCCAACGGCGCCGTCACGGCCCAGACGGCGCGGCCGGCCTCGGTGCCGGAACTGCTGGCGAAGGCCGCGCCGGACGAGTGCTTCGCCGGGATCGGCCAGCCGTACCCGCCGGGGCCGCCCTGCAAGACCGGAAAGGCCAAGGTGAACCAGTCGTACGTGTGGGGCCTGGCCCAGGCGGGCGACAAGGTCTGGTTCGGAACGGGCGCCAACGTCCAGTGCCTCACGCTCGGCACGAGCCTCGCGCAGACGACGCCCACCCAGAACGACGACTACGCGTGTGAGTACGGCTCCAGCCAGCTGGCCAAGAAGACCAGCGGCCTGGGCAACCTGGGCGGCCTGGGCAACATGGCGGCGGCGCTGGGCGACTGGCGGGCGCCGAAGGTGTACGTCTACCAGACGTCGTCGCGCCGGCTGATCGACAAGACCGACGACATCAACAAGGCGTCCACCAACGACCGCCTGCGGCTCAACACGACCGTCGGCATGCGTGCCGCCGGCACGTACAACGGCGTGGTGCTGCTCGGCGGGCCGGGCCTGCTCGGCATCAACCTCTTCGCGTTCGACAGCAATTCGGGCAAGTACCTCGGGTCGACGAGCCTCCAGCAGTACGGCAACATCCGGCACTTCGTCGTGGCCGACGGTGCGCTCTACGCCGGCGTCGGCATCGGCCCCGAGGGCCAGGGCGGCGGCGCGGTGCTGCGCTGGGCCGGCAACAAGTCCGACCCGTTCAAGTTCAACGCGGTGGGCTACCTGCCGTCGCAGGTCGCGGACCTCGTCGTGCACCAGGGCCGGATCTTCGTCACCACGTGGCCCAGCGCCGGGGGGAACACCAAGGCGACCGAGGCCGGCGTGTGGATGAGCGCGCCTCTGGCCAAGGGCCAGCCCGGCCTGACCAAGGACGACGCCGCGAGCTGGCGGGAGGTGTGGAGCGTGAGCCAGTACGAGCCGGACCCGGTCGTGGCCAAGACGTACGGCCTCGGCTCGCTGGCCTCGTACGGCGGCTACCTGTACTGGGGCACGATGCACGTGCCGGTGCAGGCCACGGCGGCGATGGTGAAGCAGTACCCGCCGGCGAACGACCAGCAGGGCGGGCTCGCGGTGAAGAACACGCAGCGCACGGCGAGCATCTTCCGCGCCGCCAACTTCGACAAGGGCCGCCCGGCGGTCGACCTGCTCTACGGGGCGTCGCAGCTGCCCGCGTACGACCCGAAGGCGAACAACGGCGCCGGCGCCTGGCGGCTCGCCTCGACCGGGTACAAGCCCAAGTGGGGCTCGGCCGGATTCGGCAACCCCTACAACAACTACACCTGGTCGATGGTGGTCGCCGGCGGCTCGCTGTACGTCGGCACGATGGACTGGGGCTACATCAGCCAGTACGCGCCGGCGAAGGCGCTGCCGGGGGTCCGGGCCGCGTTCGGCACTCCCGACCCGAAGTCGTACGGCGCCGACCTGTGGGTGTTCGACGGCCCGCAGAGGGCGGCCCGGCCGGTGAACACCACCGGGCTCGGCAACTACTTCAACTACGGCGTGCGCAACATGGTGACCGACGGATCGTCGATCTACCTCGGCATGGCCAATCCGATGAACCTGCGGACCGACAAGGGTGACAACGTCCCCGAGGGCGGCTGGGAGCTGCTCCGGCTGCGTGCCACCACCTACCGCCGGTAACGCCAACCCCGCGGGCCGGCCGGCGCACGACGCCGGCCGGCCGGCGGTCACCACCGACGAGAGCGAGGGGGAGGCTTCATGAAATGGCGAACCAGCAGTGGCGCGTCCGTCGGGCGGGCCGCGTGGGCGGTGGCGGCCGTGGGCGTGCTCATCATGCTCATCGCCTGCGATGCCGCACAGCAGCAGGGGCAGGGCACGGCCACGCCGACCGCTGCGAGCACGCCCAAGGCCGGCGCGGCCAAGCCCCGCAGCCCGGCCGTCGCCACGGGCTCGACCGACCACACCATTACCGTCGACGGCAGGAAGCGCACGTATCGTCTGTACCGGCCGGCGAACCTGTCGATGTCGAAGCCGGTACCGCTGGTCGTGATGCTGCACGGCGCCCTCGGTGACGGCACGCAGGCGGAGATGGCCTACGGCTGGAATGCCGAGGCCGACCGCAAGGGTTTCGTGGTCGCATACCCGGACGGGCTCCTGCGATCCTGGGTCGTGAGCGCCGACTGCTGCGGGCCCTCGGTCAACGGCGGCGTCGACGACGTGGCGTTCATCAAGGCCATGGTGGGGGAGGTCTCGAACGACCTGCCGATCGATGCGGCCCGGACCTACGCCACGGGAATCTCCAACGGCGGGATGCTCGCCTACCGGCTGGCCTGCGACACCACCACGTTCGCCGCGGTCGGGGTGGTGGCCGGCAAGCTGCTCGGGGATTGCCCGTCGCCGGCACCGATCTCCGTGATCCACGTACACGGCACCGGCGACGACATCGTCCCGTACGACGGCCAGCCGGGAAAGATGAACAACGACGGCGTGGGGCTGATTCCGGTCAAGATCGACGGCGGCTCGGTGCCCGACCAGATCGCCAACTGGCGGAAGGTCGCGCGGTGTGCCGCACCGCAGACACACACCGCGGGCTCGGTCACCACGTCGCTGGCGCACTGCCCCGACGGGCGCGACGTCGAGCTGATCAGCATCGCGGGAGCCGGGCACCAGTGGCCGGGCGGCACGCCGATGCCGGCGGTGGAGAAGCTGCTCGGGCTGCCGCCGCCGTCGACGGCGCTGAACGCGACCGACACGATCTGGCAGTTCTTCAGCGCTCACCCGCGCAAAGGCTGAGAGCCCTGGTCCTTCTCACACTGCCCGGGTGAGAGGGACCAGGGCTGGCCGGGTAGCGAAGCCTGAACTCGGCGCGGCATGAAGGGCGGGGAAGCGGTGGGAATCATCACGGAGGACATGCGGAAGATCGTCGACAGCGCGAGGCTCTCATTCGTGGCGACGGTCTGCGAGGACGGCTTCCCGAACCTCTCTCCGAAAGGTTCCCTGCGCGTCTACGACGACGATCATCTGGTCTTCATGAACATGGCCTCGCCCACGACGGTGGCGAACCTGCGACGCGACCCCCGGCTCGAGGTGAATGTGGTCGACTTTCTCCTCAGGCGCGGCTATCGCTTCAGGGGACACGCCGAGCTGCGCGGCGACGGCGACCCCGTGTACGCCTGGTCCCGCCAGTGGGTGCTGGAAACCCACGGCCCCGCCTACCCGTGTCACGAGGCGGTGCTGATCCGGGTTGAACGGGCGCTGCCGGTGGACTCGCCCGCCTACATGTTCGGGCACTGGAGCGAGGACGACCTGAAACGGGCGTGGTCCGACACGTACGGTCTGACGCATGCGGTTTAGACCGCGTCTCATTTGGGGTTGTTTGTCGCAATAAGGTGGAGTCGTGTGGCGCGGCGAAAGCAGATGACGGCGCAGGCGAGGTGCAGGAAAGCAGTGAAGTGGGCGGCTTTGCGTTCGTAGCGGCGGGTCAGGCGCCGGAACCGGGAAACCCACTCGAGGGTGCGTTCGATGACGTAGCGGTGCCGGCCGAGGCGGGTGGAGGATTCGATGCCCTTGCGGGCGATCCGGGCGATGATGCCCCGCTTGGCCAGGGCCCTGCGGCAGGAGGAGTAGTCGTAGCCTTTGTCGCCATGCAGTTTGCGTGGGCGGCGGCGAGGCCGGCCGACCGGCTGACGGATCGGGGCGATCGAATCGACCACCGCTTCGAGCATCCGGTGGTCGTTGACGTTGGCCGCCGATACGCACACGGTCAGCGGTATCCCGGCCCGGTCGCTGCACGCATGGATCTTGGAACCCGGCTTGCCGCGGTCCACCGGGCTGGGACCGGTCAGATCCCCCTTTTCAACGCCCGTACGTGCATCGCGTCAACCGACGCCCGTGACCAGTCGATCCGCCCGGCAGCGCCGAGGATGTCCAGCACCGCCCGGTGCAGCGCGACGAACACCCCCGCCTCGACCCACTCGGTGAACCGCCGGTGCGTGGTCGCCCGCGACACCCCGAACGACGCCGGCAACGCACGCCAGGAACACCCGCTCTGCAGCACATACAACATTGCCGCCAGCAACGCCCGGTCATCACCCCGGCGGCGTCCACCGCCCTGGTGCCTTTGCGGCGCAGCCGGCAGCAACTCACGAGCCAGCAGCCACAACGATTCCGGACAATATTTATCTACATCGGTCACAGCCATCGACCGAACACCTTACCCGGCCTGCAACCCAAATGAGACGCGGTCTTAGGGGGTTGTGAGCGACACCCGCAACCTACCGCGTCAGGCAATGGACAGGCAGGCGGTGTCGAGGTGGCCGTACCGCCGGTTGTGGTACATCAACGGCGATGCCAGGCCGTGCCGCGCGGCGTTGATCCGGCCGATGAGGATGTGGTGGTCGCCGCCGTCGACGACCTCGCTCCGATCGCAGGCCAGCCAGGCCAGGGCGTTGCGTACGGCCGGCAGCCCGTCCTCGAACGTGAACGCCGGGCCGAAGCTGTGCGAACCGTGCGCGGCGAACGCCCGGGCGAGGTGCTCGTGTTCCGCGGCGAGCACGCTGACCCCGAACCGGTCGGCGGCGACGATGTGCCGGCCTGAGTGTCCCCGTCGGTCGATGCAGACCAGCAGCAGGGGTGGCGAGGCCGACAGCGAGCACAGCGAGCCGACGGTGAGCCCGTGCGCGTTCCCCGCGCGGTCCAGCGCGGTGACGATGGCCACCGGCATCGCCACCTGCGCCAGGACGTCCCGCAGCGGGTCACGGGAGCTCACGGCCGCGCTCCGACCAGTTCCGCATGGGCGAGGCTCCGGTTGGCGGCGACATCGGGATCGTCGGTCAGTTCGAGCGCGCGGTCGAAGCATCGCACCGCCTCGTCGAGCCGACCCTGTTCGTAGTGGAGCACGGCCAGGTTCACCCACGCGCCGACCATGGCCGGGTCCAGGGCCAGCGCCTGCTCGTAGTGTGCGGCCGCATCGTGTGGGCGTCCGTCGTCGGCGGCCAGCAGGGCCTGGGTGCACAGCAGGTGCGGCTCGGCCGGCGACAACGCGAGCCCGGTGGCCACGTCGGCGGCGGCGCCGGCCACGTCACCCGATTCGTAGCGCAGCGCGGCCCGGTTGACGTACCCGTCGAGGAACTCCGGGTCCAGCTCGAGCACGTAGTCGAAGTCGGCCAGCGCCCCCTCGATGTCGCCCAGCTCCGCCTTGGTGTCGCCCCGGTTGTAGAACGACTCGGGGTAGGGCAGCGCGAGGCGGCACAGCTCGTCGTAGTCGGCCAGCGCCCGCTCGTTGTCGCCCAGCTGCCGCAGCAGCGCGGCCCGTTCGAGGTAGTAGTCGGAGTGGTTCGGGTCGGTCGCGATGACGTCGTCATAGTCGCGAACGGCCTGCTCCACCTGGCCGAGACGCGCGATGAGCTGGGCCCGGTTGTAGCGCAGCACCCAACGATGCTGCCCCTGCTCCTCCTCGGACAGCTGCGCGTCGAGCCGGGCCAGGCCCGCATCGACGATCTGCAGCGCCTTCTCGGGATCCCCCAGGTGCATCTCGATGAGGGCCAGGCCGTTCTCGTTGAACGTGACGTTGTAGGCCTTGCGCTTCTCGTCGGCGATGCCGGCCGCGATCGCGATGGCGTTGTTGACCCACATCTTGGCCAGCAGCAGGTCGCGCCGCTCGGGCTCGAAGTAGCGGGTGTACAGCATCGCCCGCCCGTAGGCGGCCTGCATGTGCACGGCCACCGACGGCGAGGCGGCGCACGCCGCGTCGAACAACGCCAGCGCCTCCCCGGCCCGCGCCATCACCGACATCGCGGTCGCCATCTTCGTGGTGGCCAGCCAGCACCGCTCCGGCTCGGTGTCCCAGCTGGACAGCTCGAGCACGCGGGCTCCGTACTCCAGCACCGCATCGTAGTAGCCCTTCATCATGCAGTGCTCCAGCGCGGCGTCGAGCACATCGAGGCCGACGCCGAGCGGGTCTGTCCCATGGAGACGATGGTGGACGATCGCCCCGATGCGCAGCGAAACCTCGTCGCGGGCATCGAGCGCGTCGGCCCGGGCGTCGTGCAACATCGAACGGTCCGGCACGGGCAGGGCCAGGTAGGCGGCGACGAGCAACGGGTCGTCGTCGGTGCAGTCGCCGGCCACATAGGCCCGGGCGAGGGCGCGGACCTGGTGCGGGTCGTCCGGCAGAGCCGGCGTCAGCGAGGATCCGGCGCCGGCGACCTCATCGGCGTACAGCTGGAGGGCACTGGACAGCGGCGGCGCCAGCTCGGAGTCCGCGGCGGAGCACACGACGATGTTCAGCCGGGACGGATCGATGCGGCGCAGCATGATCGAGAGCCAGTCGGCATCGGTGCGGTCGGCGTGCTCGGCCTGCTCGATCACCAGCGTCCGCGGCCCGGACATCCCCTGCTTCAGCAGCGTGGTGATGCCGTGGGCGATCCGGGTCGTGTACGCGTGCGGGTAGTAGCGCGTCCGGCTCTTCGGGTCGGCCAGCGAAGTCTGGGTCTCCCGGCGCGAGGTCACGAGGCGGCCGAGTTCCGGCGCGGCGGCGAGCACCTCGACGTCGTGGGCCTGGACCAGGCGAGGCCGGCTCGCGACGAGGCCGGGAACGACCTCACGCAGTACCGCTCCGGCGGCGGTGTACGGGCCGCGCAGCCGCCGATGGGCGCTGACGACCAGCGGCGCGTCGAGTTCGGCCAGCCGCCTGACCCGCTCGGCGGGACCGATGCCGTGCAGCCACAGATGACGGGATGCGGTCACGATGTCCTCCTACGAAGGCGACGGCGGTCCCGGAGGGCGATGATGCCGGCCAGGCCGAGTTGGAGCGCGGTCATCGCCAGCAGCAGCGCCGCGTCCCAGAAATGGGCGGGGGATGAGGATCCATTGAGGACCGTGCGGACGGCGGTGCTGAAGAACCGCCAGGCGACGGGGACCGTGATGAGCACGAGACTCACGATGAGCAATACATAGCCGATCGCGTACATCGGCGCGTACCACCGGGCGACCGCGACATCTCGCGGGTGCCACCGCGAGCCGTCGACCACGCGCTCGGGCCGGCCCCGGAGGGTCCAGATGCGGTTGGCCAGCATCTGCCGGGCCGTGGTGTGCAGGTCGACGCAGTTCATGACGGTGGTGACGAGGTGGTAGATGTCGGTCTGCAGGAAGAAGTAGAACTGTACGAACACGCGGGGGAGCGTCATGAACGCCAGCGCCAGGCACAGGCCGGCCGGCCAGGACAGGGGCTCACCGGGGGTCGCCATCAGCCAGGCGGCGACCGTCAGCGCGCACATGCTCAGCAGATCGGCCAGCAGCCCGGCGAGCATGGGCAGGTAGCGCTGGCGACGCGGGACGACCACGAGACCGTCCAGCACGGTCTCGAACGTCAGGAAGTACATCCGGCGGCTGATCCGAAGCGACGATCGCAGCCCGAGACGCCGACCGGCCAGCACGTGGAACCATTCGTGGAACAGCACGAACGGCACCTGAAGGAAGAACAGGCACACCTCGATGACGACGAGGTAGTGCGTGAAGAACACGTTGCCGCGCGTCGGCACGAACCGGGTGTCCTGAACGCAGATGGCGATGGTGGCCGCGATCAGCAGGACGTAGCCGACGACGGCGATCGGTGAGAAGGCCGCGCGCCCGAGCCGCTGCCAGCGCACCGGGCGGGCGGTATCGGCCGCGGTTTCGCCGTCGGGCCGCACGAAGGCGAGCTCGCGCAGCGTGTCGATGAACTCGTCGATGTCGACCGGCACGCCGTGGCGCTGTTCGTACCAGGCCGCCGCCTGCGCGGGCGAGCGCCCGCCGGCCAGCTCCTGCAGCAGTTCGGCTCCGTCGGCGGGAAACAGTCCGTAGGAGTCGGTGTCGGTGCGGCCCACAACGACCTCGTCGCCCTCGGGCAGATAGCGCAAGGGATAGAGCCGGATCGGTGCGGCGGAGTCGACTGACAGCACGGAAGTCACCTTTCTGACGCAACACTCTGCACGCCGCCGCCCTGCGGCGGACGGCGGCGCGGGCCGCTACGGCCTAGAAGAGCCCAGGGCAGGAACAGTTGCAGTACCCGTACTGGTTGCACATCGTCGTGAGCCGGACGGAACCCGGCTTGCGGACAACGATCTTCTTCATGCCGGTGGGCTTGAGGGTCGTGTTCATGACGTTCACCTCCCTTCGCGTCGTCACCTGATTCGGCGTTCCATGCCGTTCCATCTCGCGTCTCGGCCGGGCCGGTACGAAGAAATTTGGCAGGCTGTCGTCAAGGCGTTCACCCACGCGGCGATGCGCGGCCCGTCGGCGTGGTCGGTGGCCGACCGGGAGCCGCTGCGCGCGACGCTGCGCATGCAGGTCGAGGATGCGCTGGCGGTCTGCGCCGCGTTCGACACCACCGCCCGCCTCGCGGACGCGTTCGGGTTCGAGGTGCTCAGCCCGGAGGGTTTCGAGGCCGGCGCGAAGTACCTGCTGAAGCGGGGCTACAAGTAGCGCCGGGCGGCGGCGAGGACCTCGGACGCGGCCGTTTCGACGTCGTGG
This sequence comes from Dactylosporangium sp. CA-139066, assembly GCF_050936175.1. Taxonomy (NCBI): domain Bacteria; kingdom Bacillati; phylum Actinomycetota; class Actinomycetes; order Micromonosporales; family Micromonosporaceae; genus Dactylosporangium; species Dactylosporangium sp. CA-139066. The sequence goes on from NZ_JBNJNH010000001.1 coordinate 1,597,996, forward strand.
TCGGTGGTCCAGCGGCCCAGGGACAGGCGCAGCGCGCCGAGGGCCCGGTCGGGGTGCACGCCCATCGCGGTCAGGACCGGGGACGGGGTGTGGGTACCGCTGTGGCAGGCCGAGCCGGTGGAGGCCGCGATCGCGGGGGCGGCGGCGAGCACGTCGTGGCCGAGGACGCCGTCGATGCTGACGTTGAGCGTGTTGGGCAGGCACCGCTCGGCGGGCCCGTTGCGGTACACCCGGCCGGGCAGCCCGGCGGCGAGACGGTGGTACAGGTCGTCGCGCAGCGCCGCGATCCGCGCGGGGGTACCGCCGGCGAGGTCCGCGGCGGCGAGGTCGGCGGCCGAGCCGAGGGCGACGGCGAGGGCGACGTTCTCGGTGCCGGCCCGCAGGCCGTGCTCCTGGCCGCCGCCGTAGACGACCGGTTCGAGGCGGACGCCGTCGCGGAGGTAGAGGGCGGCGATGCCTTTCGGGGCGTACATCTTGTGTCCGACGACAGTGAGCAGGTCTACGCCCAGCGCGTCGACGTCGAGCGGGATCTTCCCGGCGGCCTGCGCGGCGTCGCAGTGGAACAGCGCCCCGGCCCGGCGGGCGACGGCGGCGAGCTCGGCGATGGGCTGCAGCGCGCCGGTCTCGTTGTTGGCCGCCATCACCGACACGAGCGCCGTGTCGAGCCCGGCGACGGCGGCGACCGCGTCCGGGTCGAGGAGGCCGTCGGCGCCGACCGGCAGGACGGTGACCCGGAGGCCGTGCAGGCGCTGCAGGGCGCGGCAGGTCTCCAGTACGGCCGGGTGCTCGGTGGCCTGCGTGATCACGTGCGGGCGGGCGGGGCCGGCGGCCAGGGCGGCGCCGCGGATGGCGAGGAGGTTCGCCTCGGACCCGGAGCCGGTGAACACGATCTCGGCCGGGCGGGCGCCGACGAGCGCGGCGACCTGGGTGCGGGCGCGCTGCAGCGCGGCGCGGGGCTGCGCGCCGTACGGGTGAGCGCTGGAGGGGTTGCCGAACAGGGCGGTCAGGTAGGGCGCCATGGCGGCGGCGACCCGCGGGTCGACCGGGGTGGTGGCGTTGTAGTCCAGGTAGACCGGGCCGCCGGCGAGGCCGGGATGCGGCGGGGGGCCGCCGGTCACGGCTTCCCGCTGGCCGCGAACGCCTCGTACAGCGCCGCCTTCGCGCCGGCGTCGTGCACCGTCATGAGTTCCTCCATAAATCAGTGGAATAGTGTAGGACCTTGGAGGGGGTGCCGCGAGCCGCCGGATCCTGGAGGAGTGTCGTGGGGTTCGCCGAAGACCATCTGATCCCGCTCGTCGACGAGGGGCTGGGCAACAGCGCGTACCTTGTCGACCTCGGCGACCGCCGCGCCCTCGCCGTCGACCCGTGCCGGGACCTGCGTGCCCTGCACGCCGCCGTGCGGCGGCGACGGCTGGCGGTGGCGTTCGCGGCCGACACGCACCTGCACGCCGACTTCCTCTCCGGCGCCGTGCAGCTCGGCCACGACCACGGCGCCACGCTCCTCGCCGCCGCGGCGGGCGGCCGCACGTACCCGCATCTGGGCCTCGGCGACGGTGACGAGGTCGACCTGGGCGGCCTGCGGCTGCGGGCCCTGGCCACGCCGGGCCACACCGACGAGCACCTGGCCTACCTGCTCCTCGACGGCGACCGGGAGCTCGGGGTGTTCACCGGCGGGTCCCTCATCGTCGGCTCGGCCGCCCGCACGGACCTGCTCGGCGCCGGCCGCACCGAGGAGCTGGCCCGCGCGCAGTACCGCTCGCTGCAACGCCTCACCGGGCTCCCGGACGCGACCGAGGTGTGGCCGACGCACGGGGCCGGGTCGTTCTGCTCCGCCCCGCCCGGCGCCGAGCGCACGAGCACCATCCGCGCGGAGCGGGCCGCCAACCCGCTGCTCGCCGCCGCCGACGAGGACGCGTTCGTCCGGCAGTTCCTGGCCGGCCTCGGCACCTACCCGGCGTACTTCGACCGGCTCGCCGAACGCAACCGGCGCGGCCCCGCCGTCCTGACCGGCGCCCCGCCCCTGCCCGCCCTCGACCCGGCGGCGGTGCGGGCGCTGCTCGCGGGCGGCGGCTGGGTCGTCGACGCGCGGCCCGCGGCCGCCTTCGCCGCCGGGCACATCCCCGGTGCGCTGTCGATCCCGCTGCGCGCGCAGTTCGCCACCTGGCTGGGCTGGCTGGTCCCCGGCGACGCCCCGATCGCGGTCATCGCCGGCCCCGGCCAGGACCTGCACGACCTCGTGTGGCAGGCGGCGAAGATCGGCTACGAGCGGCTTGCCGGACACCTCGCCGGCGGCATGGACGCCTGGCTCGCCGCCGGGCACCCGCAGCGCACCACGCCGTTCGTCCACGCGGCACAGACGACACCCGGCCGGTATCTGGACGTGCGGCAGCGCGGCGAGTTCGGGGCCGGGCACGTGCCGGGCGCGGTCAGCCTCGAGCTCGGCGCCCTCGCCGAGCACGCGCTCGAGGCGCCCGACGGCGTGGTCGTGGCGTGCGGGCGCGGCGAGCGCGCGATGACCGCGGCGAGCATCCTGGAACGCGCCGGCCGCACGGACGTGACGGTCCTCGACGGCGGGCCGGCCGAGTATGCCGCCGCGCACGGGCTGCGCCTCGCCGCCGGTGGCCGATGATGTCCGCCGGGCGGTGCGGGCGGCTCCGTGGGCCGCCCGCACCGCCCGGCGTGGGTGTCAGCGGATGTCAGCGGCGTTGGGCAGGGCCGTGTCCGACCATTCCGCCTTGAGCACGGCGGTGTAGCTCAGGCGTCGGCCGCCGTTCCAGGACTCCTCGGCCAGCGCCTGACCGGTTCCCGCAGCGACGATGAGTCGCAACTGCGAGTCGGTGCCGCTGTCGCCGCGGCGGGTGAAGCCGACCGCCATGCCGTCACGGCCGAGGGCGTCGGTGACGCGGCCGAGCGAGGTGACGCCGGGCAGCCCGGCCAGCATTCGGTACGCCGCCGCCCGCACCGGTGCGGCAACGGGCAGGTCCAGCACGATCGCTGTGCCGCAGTAGAACAGGAACAGTTCTGTGCCCGACATCTCGCCTTCCCCCGTGTACCACTGCAGCAGTTTGGCCTTGAGCTGGTCGGGCTGGGAGGGCAGCGCGGACAGATCGGCGGCGGACCTCGGCTGGCCGGCGAGCAGGAAGTTGTTCGCGGCGGTGTGACCCTGCAGTGGCCGCGCCGACCAGGCGCCGGACGGATCGCGGAAGAAGCCGACGCTCGGATCCCCGTCGCGCGTCGCGAGCCACTGTTCGTCGGTGACCTGGCGGGTTCCGTCGCCGTGTGTGGCGCGCTGCACCCAGTACCGGCCGCCGCCGTTCAGCGTCGCGTCGTAGCGCTGCGCGGCCACCAGGAGCAGGTCGATGGCGGTGACCGGGCCCTGCGCGGCGGTGGTGTCGGCCGGCCGGGTCCCCTTGCCGGCGGGGTTGGTCCGGTCGGCCGGCAGGGCCACCGCCGCGGCTGCTGCGGCGGCGACGGCGAGCCCGGCGCCGGCGAGCACGAGACGCCGCGGCGCTCGTCCCCGCGGCGCGGTGGCCTGTGGCAACCGTTGCGGGGTGTACGTCATCAGCGTCGACGGGTCGGGCAGCGGCGAATCGGGGGTGAGCCGGTTCGGACGGGCCTGGGCCAGCGCGCGCATGGTGTCACGGTGGGTGCTCATCGGCTGTACTCCTGGGTCGGAAGGGAAACGGGGGCGCGACGAGCCGCTCGCGGTGGGCCGGCGGGGGCCTGGTCCAGCGCCCGTTCCAGCCGTTTGCGAGCGCGGTGCAGGCGCACGAAGTACGTGGCGGTCGAACAGCCGACCACCCGGGCCGCGTCCCGCGGCCCGAGCCCGTGCCAGGCGACCAGGGTCAGCAGCTCGCGGTCGTCCTCGCCGAGCTGCGCGAGCGCGGCCAGCATCGCGGCCTTCTCAGTGATGCCGTCGGCGACATCGGCCCGTGCGTCGTCGGCCCAGGCCCGCAGCTCGGCGGCGAGGCTCGCCTGGCGGACCTCGGCGCGGTACTGCTCGCGGATCACGTTGCGCGCGATGCCGAGCAGCCACGGCAGCGGCTCCGCCGGCACCACACCGAGCCGGCGCCACGTTCTGAGGAAGGTGTCGCCGACGACGTCGTCGGCGAGGTCGCGGCCGGCCCGGGTCACCGCGTACGCGTACACCTGGCGGTGATACGCGTCGTAGATGGCGGTGAACCGGCGACCGTCGTCAAGATGGGTCACAGGCCCTGCACTCCTTCGTACCGGAGGTGTCTCGTCTGCAGGTAATGCGCGGCCATGCCCACTTCTTACAACGCGTCTTGCCGTGGTGATGCGGAAGGTACGGACGGTGGCCACTGATTAGGGGGAAACCCGGAGGTGAGTGCTCCGGCCGCCTGAAATCATCGATCCTTGCCAGCGTCCATCGGGGGAGGTCGTGATGAGCGTTGCCGGTCGAGCCAGGCGAGCAGCGGTTGCTCTGGCGGTGGCGATGTCCGTCGCAGCGTGCGGATCGCCGTCGAACAACGCCGAGCCCGGCGGCGCCCCCGCCGCGTCGGACCCGCACGCCGGGCATGTCTCGGCGCCGCCGGCCGCTCCGCTGCGCGCCGGCGAGCGCTTCCAGAGTCTGAGCATGCCGGCCGCCTATACGCCGAAGGCGCCGAACGGCGGCACCGACGAGTACCGCTGCTTCCTGATCGATCCGAAGCTCACCCGGACGGCGTACCTGACCGGAAGCCAGTTCCTGCCGCAGAATGCCGCCATCGTGCACCACGCGATCTTCTTCCGGATCGCCCCGGAGGCCGCGGAGCAGGCACGCAAGCTCGACGCCGACTCGCCGGGCGAAGGCTGGACCTGCTTCGGCGACTCGGGCGTGAACGGCGATGCCTGGGTCGCGTCGTGGGCTCCCGGCGCCAACGAGACGCTGCTCGCGCCGAACCTCGGCTACCCGATGCCGCCCGGCAGCCTGATGGTGATGCAGGTCCACTACAACCTGCTCGCCACCGGCGGTCGTGCCGGCGGCTCGGACCAGTCGAGCATCCGGCTGCGCATCAACGACGACGCGGCCGCGATGACCCCGCTGCAGACCCGCCTGCTGCCCGCGCCGATCGAGCTGCCCTGCACGGCGAGCGAGTCGGGCCCGCTGTGCGACCGCACGGCCGCCGTGGCCGACGTCGGCAAGCGCTTCGGCGCCGAGATCGGCGCAACGGAGGACCAGTTGGTCGAGCAGTGCTACCAGGGGAACCCGCCCGTGGCCGGCGTCACGCAGCACTGCGACCACGAGGTCCCGCAGGCCGCCACGGTCTATGCGGTCGCCGGGCACATGCACCTGCTCGGCCGCTCCATCAAGATCGAGCTGAATCCGGGCACGTCGAGCGCCCGGACGCTGCTCGACGTGCCCAACTACAACTTCGACGACCAGGCGATCCACCCGCTCGACCCGCCGGTCGCGCTGCACCCGGGCGACACGCTGCGGGTGACCTGCACGCACGACGCCGCGCTGCGCGGGCTCCTGCCGCAGCTGAAGGGCAGCGCGCCGCGCTACGTGGTCTGGGGCGACGGCACCAGCGATGAGATGTGCCTCGGCCTGGTGGTGATGACCGCGGCGAGCCGCGGCAACTGACGGCCTCCGCCTCCGCCTGGGGCGCCGGCCGTCACCGAGGTGCCGGTGGTGGCGCCGGCTGGTTGATCGTCAGCCTGGCGGTCTGCGTGGCCAGCAGGGTGCCGGAGGTGGAGTCGGTGATCCGAACCGTGGCCTCCAGCGCGGTCGCGGTGCAACCGGCGAACACCACATAGGTGGTGCTCGACGAGTAGGAGGCGCGGGGGGCGATCGTGACCCGCGCGGGCGGCAGTGGGTCGATGACCGGGCAGCCGGCTGGGATGCCGGTCGTCGCGCCGACGAACCGCGCGACGGTCATGACCGATACCTGCTGGGACCTGGCGGTGCAGTTCCGCGCGACGACCGTGGCGGTGCTGCTCTGGCCCGGTGTCACCTGCGCCGGGTTGAACCCGAATGACGTGATCTGGATGGTGCCGACGCAGGCGCTGGCGGCGGCCTGCGCCGCCGGTCCGGCGATCGCCAGCGCGCCGACGGCGCTGACGGCTGCGACGGCGGAGGTCAGGAGCTTACGCAACAGGAGCCTCCCGCTCGAGGGGTGGAAGATGCGAGCGTCGCCAGTCGACCGCATTGATAGCCATCTGTCAATGGACCGGCTTGCCGCCAGCGCGTCAGAGCGCGGAGCGCACCTTTGTGCGGGCTTGTGACGTGGTCAGGTAATTACGCCGGCCGGCCGGAATTCGCTACGCCGCCGGCTGAACATCACCCATTTGCGTTACGGGCAATATGTCCGGCGGGCGGCCGTCGCGGGCCGGTCGGCGGTAGAACGGCCAGCTACCTAGCGGCTATTGTGGCTCAACCGCTGTTGCGGTCCCTGCCTTAAAAGCCGCATTTCCCCTCGTTTTCGCTCCATCATGGAGGACCGCAATGTCGCGGACGCAACGCGCGTTACGGTCGGCGTCGGTCACGTGCCTGCTGGCCGCGGTCGTCATGCCGATCCCCGGCACTCAGGCCGCCACCGCGGCGTCGTTACCGACCGGGTTTCAGGAACAGGTGGTGTTCAGCGGGCTAACCGACCCGACGAACATCGAGTTCGCCCCCGACGGCCGCATCTTCGTCGCTGAAAAGGGCGGCAAGATCAAGGTCTTCGACAGCATCTCCGACCCCGTCCCGGACGTGTTCGCGGACCTGTCCGTGGCGGTACACAACCAATGGGACCGTGGCCTGCTCGGTCTCGCGCTGGCCCCCAACTTCCCGACCGACCCTTCGGTCTACGTGCTCTACACCTACGACGCGCCGCCCGGGCAGACGGCGCCCGTCTACAACGACGTGTGCGCCGACGCCAACGGCGGCGCGTGTGTGGTCTCCGCCCGGCTGTCCAAGCTGACCGCCTCCGGCAACCACACGACCGGCGCCGAGCAGCCGCTCATCTCCGACTGGTGCCAGCAGTATCCGAGCCACTCCATCGGCGACCTGAAGTTCGGCGCCGACGGCGCGCTCTACGTCTCCGGCGGCGACGGCGCCAGCTTCAACGGCGTCGACTACGGCCAGACCGGCACACCGAAGAACCCGTGCGGCGACCCGCCGAACGACGCCATGACCCCGCCGACCGCCGAGGGCGGCGCACTGCGCGCCCAGGACGTGCGCTCCACGGGCGACCCGACCGGCCTCAACGGCTCGATCCTGCGCCTCGACCCGGCCACCGGCGCCGCCCTGCCGACCAACCCGCTGGCCGCCTCGCCCGACGCCAACGCCCGGCGGATCGTCGCGCACGGCCTGCGCAACCCGTTCCGCATGACGGTCCGCCCGGGCACCAACGAGATCTGGGCCGGCGACGTCGGCTGGAACACCTGGGAGGAGATCGACCGGGTGGTCACGCCGACCACCGGGCCGACCAACTTCGGCTGGCCCTGCTACGAGGGCAACGCCCGGCAGAGCGGCTACGACAGCGCCGACCTGACGCTGTGCGAAAGCCTCTACGCGGGCGCCGGGCAGACCGCGCCGTACTACACCTACAACCACGCCGCCAAGGTCGTGGCCAACGAGAGTTGCCCGTCCGGCGGCTCCTCGATCTCCGGCCTGGCCTTCGCCCCGACCTCCGGCGGCTCCTACCCGGCCGCATACTCCGGCGCGCTGTTCTTCTCCGACTACAGCCGCAACTGCATCTGGGCGATGATGCCCGGCACCAACGGTCTGCCCAACCCGGCCAACATCGTCACCTTCGACCCCGGCGCCAGCACCCCGGTCGACCTGGCCATCGGCCCCAGCGGCGAGCTGTACTACGCGAGTCTCGACGGCACGATCCGGCGCATCCGGTACTACCCGAACAACCAGCCGCCGGTGGCCCAGTTCGCGGCCACCCCGACGGCGGGCAAAGCACCACTGACGGTCAATTTCGACGGCAGTGCGTCGTGGGACGCCGACCCGGCCGACCAAGGACTGCTGCAGTACGCCTGGGACTTCACCAACGACGGCACCACGGACGCGACCGGTCCGACGGCGAGCTTCACCTACAGCACGACCGGGACGTACACGGCCAGGCTCAAGGTGACCGACACGGCCGGCGCGACCGGCACGAAGACGATGACCATCACGGTCGGCAACGAAGGGCCGACCGCGTTCATCGACACGCCGGCGGCGTCGCTGACGTGGGCCGTGGGCAACACGATCAGCTTCTCCGGCCACGCGACCGACCCGCAGCAGGGCACCCTGCCGGCCTCGGCACTGACCTGGCAGGTGATCCTGCACCACTGCGTCACGCTGGACAGCTGCCACGAGCACCCGATGAACACGTTCACCGGGGTGGCCGGCGGCACGATCAAAGGGCCGGACCACGAGTACCCGTCGTATCTGGAGTTCCGCCTCACCGCGACCAACGCGGCCGGGCTCGCCAGCACGTCCAGCCTCGTGGTGCAGCCGAAAACGGTGAACCTCCAGTTCAACAGCAGCCCGAACGGGCTGCAACTGGTGGTCGGCTCGACGAGCCAGACGACGCCGTTCACCATGACGGTCATCCAGGGCTCGACGAACTCGGTATCGGCGCCGACACCGCAGGCGTTGGGCGCCGCACCGTACACGTTCGCCTCCTGGTCCGACGGCGGGGCGCAGACCCACGTCATCACCGCGCCGACGACGGCGACGACGTACACGGCCGCGTACAACGCCGGCGCGCCGGCCCGGGACAGCCTGCGCGACGGCGAGTCGCTGCTTCGTGGCGTGGTGGGCTCCGACCGGATCATCTCGCCGGACGGCCGCTTCACGCTCGTCCTGCAGGATCTCGATGGCAACCTGGTGCTGTACGAGTACGGCAAACGCGCCCTATGGGCCAGCGGCCCGCGCGCCGACGCCCAGCGGGCGATCAACCAGAGCGGTCTTCTCCAGCTGCGGGACGGGCAGAATCGACCCGTCGGCTGGTCGACCACCGTCAACGCCTCTCCAGCCGGCCCGGCGACCCTGGTGGTACAGAACGACGGCAACGTGGTCATGTACCGCGACAGCGACCACCGGGCGCTGTGGGCGAGCAACACCTGCTGCCACGCGTCGGCGCCACCGCGGCCCGCGGCCGGCTCGGACCGGTTGAACACCGGCCAGGCCCTGGTGCTGGGCGACAAGATCACCTCGCCGAACGGCGTCTACACCCTGGTACTGCAGGACTTCGACGGCAACCTGGTGCTGTACAAGAACGGCACCAAGGCGCTGTGGGCGTTCGGCATTCGCCAGGACTCCTGGTTCATCAACCAGCCCGACGGCAACCTGGTCGCCTACAAGTCCGAGGGCGGCGTGGCCTGGGCCACGAACGTCTACGGCAAGGGCGCTGGCACGCTGGTCCTGCAGGACGACGGCAACCTGGTCCAGTACCGCAACACCGACCGGTACGTGCTCTGGGCGACCAATACCTACGGCAGATGACCCTGGAGCGGCATACGCGCGCGTCCGGCCGGTGGCGTTCGCCGACCGGCCGGACGCCAGTGCCGGCCCGGCTCCGCATTTGTAAAGGAGGTTGCCATTCAGAACGGGCCGTGCCATCCTGACGTGACTGGGGATCGTGATATGTAGATGCCTGATGGTTGGCGAGAGCCCGTCGTCAGGGTGGCGCGTGCTGCGAAGGGGCCGCCATGACCACCGCATCCCGTCGAACCCGTCTCATCGCCGCTCTTGCCGGCCTCGTCGTGACCGCCGGGCTGGTGTCCGGCACCGCAGCCCCCGCCGTCGCGGCCACCGCGGTCGCGTTCTCCACGGTGGTCCCGGCTCCAGTCTCCGCCACCGCTGCGCCCGGGGTCAGCTACGCCATCACCTCGGCCACCACCGTCTACGCCGCGCCGGGCTCCGCGCCGGCGGCGGCCATCGCCGACCAGTTCGCGGCGCGGCTGCGGGTCTCGACCGGGCTGCCGCTGCCGGTCGTCACCACCGTCGCCGCCCCCGCCGACGGGATCGCCCTGCTGCTCACCGGCGCGCCGTCCGGCGTCGGCGCCGAGGGCTACCAGCTCGACATCACCGCCGGCGCGATCACCGTGCGGGCGAGCCAGCCGGCCGGGCTGTTCCGCGGCGTGCAGACCCTGCGCCAGCTGCTGCCGGTGACCGCCGACGCCACGACCGCGCAGGCGGGGCCGTGGCCGGTGCCGGGCGGGCGGATCATCGACTACCCGCGGTTCGCCTACCGCGGCGCGATGCTGGACGTCGCGCGGCACTTCTTCACCGTGGCGCAGGTCGAGCGGTACATCGACCAGATCGCCCTCTATAAGATCAATACGCTGCACCTGCACCTGTCCGACGACCAGGGCTGGCGCATCGCCATCAACTCGTGGCCCAACCTGGCGGCGTACGGCGGTGGCACGCAGGTCGGCGGCGGACCGGGCGGGTACTACACGCAGGCCGACTACACCGCGATCGTCAACTACGCCGCCGCCCGGTACGTCACGATCGTCCCCGAGATCGACATGCCGGGGCACACCAACGCCGCGCTGGCCTCGTACGCCCAGCTCAACTGCAACGGCGTGGCCCCGGCCCGCTACACGGGCACGCAGGTCGGCTTCAGCTCGCTGTGCGTGTCGATGGAACTGACGTACACCTTCATCGACCAGGTTCTCGGGGAGATCGCCGCGCTGACCCCGGGCCCGTACATGCACATCGGCGGCGACGAGGCGTCCTCGACCACGGCGTCGGACTACGCCACCTTCATCGGCCGAGTCCAGCCGATCGTCGCCGCGCACGGCAAGACCGTCATGGGCTGGCACGACGTGGCCAACACGACGCTGCTGCCGTCCACGGTCGCCCAGTTCTGGGGCACCACCACCAGCAACGCGCCCGTGGCCGCCGCGGCCGCGAACGGCACCAAGGTCGTCATGTCCCCGGCGAACAAGGCCTACCTGGACATGAAGTACCGCAACAACACCCGGCTGGGGCAGAAGTGGGCCGGCCTCATCGACGTGAACACCGCGTACGACTGGAATCCCGGCGCCTACCTCAGCGGTGTCGGCGAGACCGCCGTGCTCGGCGTCGAAGCTCCATTGTGGACCGAGACCATCGTCACCTCGGCCGACATCGAGTACATGGCATTCCCGCGCCTGCCCGCGATCGCCGAGCTCGGCTGGTCGCCCTGGAGCACCCACAACGCCACCGCGTTCACGAGCCGCCTCGGCGCACAGGGGCCGCGCTGGCACGTGATGGGCATCAACTACTACCACTCGACCCAGGTCACCTGGCCGAGCGGTTCGTAACCGCCGGCGCAGCCGCGACGCGAACGCGTTGCGGCTGCGCACACCCTCCGGAGGTGCGAATTGTCCCGAATCAACCGTCCTTACCCGCGGGCTCTGACCGCGCTGCTGCTCACCGTGACCGCCGTGCTGACCGTCGGCGGGCTCGGCCCGGGCGGCGCCTCGGCCGCCACCGTCGGCTCCACCGAGCTGTCCTCGGGCTGGGCCCTGCACACCGCGACCGGGCTGGCCGACACCGGCGCCACGATTTCGCGGGTCGGCTACCCGACCGCCGGCTGGAACCCGGTCGCCCTGCCCTCCACCGTGCTGGCCGGGCTGGTGGCCAACAACGTCTACACCAACATCTACGCCGGCACCAACCTGCAGTCCGTGCCGGACCTGACCGGACAGGACTGGTGGTACCGCGGCCAGTTCACGGCCGCGGCCACGACGCCCGGGCAGGTGTACTGGCTGCGGCTGCAGGGCGTGAGCTACCGTGCCCAGGTCTGGCTCAACGGCATCCAGCTCGACGCGAACGCCGTCGGCACGTTCGTCGAGCACGAGTACAACGTCACCGGCTCCATCCTGCCCGGCGCCCTCAACGCCATCGCGATCCGGGTCACCCCGCCGCGGCACGGCTGCAACGACCTGTCGGTGTGCACCGTCGACTGGAACCCCGAGGCCCCCGACATGAACGCCGGGATCTGGGGCCGCACGCTGCTCGACACGACCGGCGCGGTCGCCGTCCGGGACCCGTACGTGAAGACCGTCCTGCCGCTGCCCGCGACCAACGCCGCCGACCTGACCGTCTACGCCGACGCGATCAACGCCACCGCCGCGCCGGCCACCACGACCGTCACCGCGACCATCAGCAAGCCCGGCCAGCCGACGATCACCGCCAGCCAGACCGTCACGCTCGCGGCCGGGGAGCGGCGCGAGGTCGTCTTCGACCCGGCCGGCTTCCCGCAGCTGCACGTCGCCAACCCGCTGCTGTGGTGGCCGTACCAGTTCGGCCGCCCCGAGCTCTACCAGCTCACGACGGCGGCGAGCGTCGCCGGGGCGCCTTCGGACAGCAAGACGATCAACTTCGGGATCCGCCAGTTCACCGACTACCGCACCACCGTGCAGGGCACCTCGTTCGTCGGGTACAAGGTCAACGGGCAGCCGATCCTGTTCCGCGGCGGCGGCTACGTCTGGGATCTGCTGCAACGGTGGAACACCAAGACGAACAAGGCCCACGTCGACTACGTGAAGGCCATGGGGCTCAACACGATCCGCCTCGAGGGGACGCTGGGCAACCAGGAGCTGTACGACCTGGCCGACGCGGCCGGCATCATGATCATGCCGGGGTTCGTCTGCTGCAGCGCGTGGGAGAACGACAGCGGCTGGACGGCGGAGCAGACCACCGTCGCGCAGGCGTCGCTGAACACCCAGATGCGGGCCCTGCGCGCCCATGCCGGCGCGTTCATGTGGGCGTACGGCAGCGACCAGCCGCCGACGGCCGCGCACCTCACGGCGTACAAGAACATCGCCACCGGCCTGCACTGGCAGAACCCGACCGTGGACAACGTGGCGACGTGGTCGAACGCGAACGCGGGCATGAAGATGGACGGCCCGTACAAGTGGGAGCCACCGGTGCTGTGGTGGGACCTGAGCCGGGCGGGCTCCGCGTTCGGCGCCACCGGCGAGGAGGGCACCGAGGCGCCGCCGCCGCTGGAGAGCCTGTCGCGGTTCCTCACCCCGGCGCAGACCTGGCCGGTCGGCAACGCGACCTGGAACTACCACGTCGGGCGGGCCGGGAGCGTCTTCGACAACACCGACGTCTACAGCAAGGCGCTCAGCGCGCGGTACGGCACCACGACGAGCGCCGCGGACTACTCGAAGAAGTCCGAGGTGATGAACTACGAGAACACCCGGTCGTTCTTCGAGGCGTGGAGCGCCCGGGAGTACACCCAGTCCTTCGGGGCCATCTGGTGGATGCAGAACAACGCCTGGCCCTCACTGCACTGGAACCTCTACGACTACTACTTCAAGCCCGGTGGCTCCTTCTACGGCACCAGGAAGGCGACCGAGCCGCTGCACATCGCCTATGACTACTTCACCCGCAACGTCTACGTGGTGAATTCCACGCTCGCCGCCCAGACGGGCCTCACGGCCACGGCCACGGTGCTCAACATTCCGGACCTGTCCCAGAAGTACACCACGACCGTCGCGGTCAGCGCGCCCGCGAACGCGTCGGCCTCGGTGCTGACCCTGCCGGCCGTCACCGGCCTGACACCGACGTACTTCGTCCGCCTCCAGCTCAAGGACGCCGGCGGCGCGACCGTCAGCGACAACCTCTACTGGTACTCCACCACGCCCGACGCGCTGGGCAACAAGAGCAACTGGTACTCCACCGCCGTCAAGACCTACGCCAACCTGTCCGGGCTGAACAGCCTGCCCACCAACACGGGCGTCACCACGGCCGTGTCCCGGTCGGTCTCCGGCGGCCAGGAGACGGTCACGATCACGCTGACCAACACCAGCCCGACGAACATCGCCTTCTTCCTGCGCCCGGAGGTGACGGCCGGCAACGGCGGCACCGAGGTCGTACCGGTCTCCTACACCGACAACTACCTCTCCCTGTTCCCGGGTGAGTCGAGGCAGATCACCGCGGCGTACGCCACCGCGGATCTGGGTGGGCTGCCCGCGTACCTGCGGGTTCGCGGCTACAACATCCCGACGGCCTCGCTGGTCGTGCCCTGATCCGCTGCCGCTGATCATGGCCCGGTGTGCGGGTCCGGGGGCGCCGTCCGCGGCGCCCCCGGACCCCTGCCCTGTGGGGTCCCAAGCTCGGTTGCGACCACGCGGACTGGCCTGTGACGAGCGACGTCATAATCTGCGATGGCCGTGACCAGCGAATATGACGAATGTGTGACGAATTCAGATCATGTACCGCTGCTTGTGATGCGTCATTGGCGACCGGCAGCCGATCGAGGTGTGTCCCTGGTTCCGCAACCGGCCACGGTGGCGTTCCGTTCACACCATGCCTCCGGGAGGTTGCATGAACCAACATCACCGTCGACTCCTGAGCTGCGCCACGAGCGCGACCCTGGTGTTCGCCGGCCTCACCGCGGCCGCGTCGGCGCACCCGGCGAGCGTCGCGGTCTTCCACCCGACGGTCGCCGACTTCGTGCAGGTCACGACCTCTGACACACCGCCGACGCAGGCACAGTGCGCGTCTGTCGGCCGGCGCTGCTTCAGCCCGCAGGCGACCCGGGCGGCGTACCACCTCCAGCCGCTCTACGACGCCGGCTGGAACGGTCGAGGCCAGACCATCGCGATCGTCGACAGCTTCGGCAGCGACACGATGGCCCACGACCTGCATGTCTTCGACACCGCCTTCGGCCTGCAGCCGATGTGTGGTGAAGAGGGCGTGGTCTGCGCTCCCGGCATGCCGACGTTCGACGTGCTGCACGTGCAGGGGTCGCCGGACACCAAGGCGCCGCCGGCGAAGAACCACAGCCCGGGCCAGGAGGATCGCAGCGCTTGGGCGCTCGAGGTCGCCCTGGACGTCGAGACCGCTCACGCGATCGCTCCGATGGCGAACATCCTGCTCGTCACCACGCCGACGGCGGAGACCCTGGGCGTCCAGGGCTTCCCGACGATGATGAATGCCGAGCAGTACGTCGTCGACCACCACTTGGCGAATGTCATTTCCCAGTCGTTCGCCTCGGCGGAGGACGCGTTCGGCAGCAGTGCCTCGATCGAGCAGCTGCGGGACGCGTACAAGGCCGCGGCGGCCAACGGCGTCACCGTCCTCGGTTCGTCCGGTGACGGTGGCTCGGCCAACGGCGGCAAGACGCCGGTCGGTAAGGGCGGCTCGACCTTCCCGTACCCGACCGTCGAGTGGCCGGCGTCCGACCCGCTGGTGACCGGTGTCGGCGGCACGTACCTGTGCACCGACCCCAACAACACGACCACGCGGGTGGCCGACAGTAACGACCCGCCCACCCGCTGCCGGGCCAACCCCGGCGTGGCCGAGGTCGGCTGGGTCGGGTCCGGCGGCGGCTTCAGCCACGTGTTCGGCAAGCCGGCGTACCAGAACCAGTTGCCGGCCGGCAGCACCCCGATCGGTTCGATGCGGGGCGTCCCGGACATCGCGTTGCAGGCCAGCGCGACCACGGGGGCGCTGGTGTACCTCTCGCTCCCGCCGGACGGCCAGAGTGGCCTGATCTGCGGCGCGACGCCGTGCAGCACCGGTTGGTACGACATCGGCGGCACGTCGCTGGCGTGCCCGCAGTGGGCCGGCCTGGTGTCGATCGCCGATCAGATCAACGGCGGTGGCCTGGGGCTCATCAACCCGGCGCTGTACCGCATCGGTACTGACCCCGCCCGCTATGCCGCCGCGTTCTACGACGTGACGACGGGCAACAACCAGGCGGACCCGACCGTTCCCGGTTACCCGGCCACCAGCGGCTGGGACCCGGTGACCGGTCTCGGCACGCCGAACGCCGCGGTACTGCTGCCGGACCTGGTCCTCGCAGCACACCAGAGCTGACCGACAGGCAGGAACCGGGGCCGGTGGCCTGTGCCACCGGCCCCGGCCATTGTCACGGTGCCGTCGTCCGCGACCACACCCTGGTCTGCTCGATGAACTGCTCCGGCGCGAGCGGCTGCCACGACGTTGAGCTTGGCGCGTGGGAGGCGGCCGGTTGACCTGGCTGTGCACGGGTGAGGTGCGGCGGGTCGCCGCACCTCACCCCTGGCGTTGTGCAGGTGCCGGCGTCAGCCGGCGCTGCAGGACACCGTTGGCCACGTCCATTGCCCGTTGGCCATGATTGTGACCCCGAAGTTGTTGCCGCTGCCGTTCGGCTTGCCGACCATCACGTACTGGCTCGGCCAGGTTGCGTTGACGTTCCAGGTCGAGCTGATCGTCGCCGGCGCCGGGACGTTCATCGTCACGGTCCAGTTGTTGGAGCCGGACACCGCGACGTTGAGGTTGTAGCGGTCGCCCCACTTCTGCCCCGCGGACAGGGTGGCCGTGCAACCGCCGCCACCGCCGCCACCGCCACCGCCACCGCCGCCGCCACCGCCGCCGGAGCCCTCACTTACGGTGATGTTCGAACTCACGTTGCTCTGGTAACCCTCGGTGGCCATGATCTGGTAGTTCGGGGTGCCGATCTGCAGGCCGGCGCTGCGCCATGCGTTGAAGTGGTTGCCCACGGAGATGGTGCCGCCGGTGCGCTTGCTCTGCCGGACGCTCCAGTACTGGTAGAACGTCGCGGTGCCGATGATCGAGGGCTGGTTGACCCGCTGCGTGCGGTAGATGTCGTAGGTGCTGCCGTCGGTCGTCACCGAGCCGAGGCGCTGGGCGCCGGTGCTCGGGTTGTAGTTGCCGAAGTTCTCGACGACGTAGTACTCGATGAGCGGGTTGGTCGTCCAGCCGTACAGGGCGAGGTAGCAGTTGCCACCGCAGTTGAACGAGCCGGAGTAGTTGACCGTGTGGGTGGTGGAGCCGGGGTTCCAGCCCTTGCCGACCACGGAGTTGTTTATGCTGTTCATCTGCACGCTGTAGCTGCCACCGGAGCCGAGGTTCATGGTGACGTTGCCGCTGTCTTTCCAGTACGAGAAGAAGTACCCGTTGTGGGTGCCCGTCTGGTTCGACGTGATGGTCCGGTCCGCCTCGGCATGGGCCGGGTTGGCGGCAATCAGCGAGACGGTCGTCAGAGCGACTGCGCTGGCCAGGCTGACGAGCAGCCGCAGGCGCCGGAGCCGGCGCGGGGGAGCGCTCGGTTGAGCTGGTGTGTCGTGCACGCGGTCCTCCTCGATAGGGCGGGCGAGGTGGCTCGACGGTTACGGGGCACCGGGTGGCCGTCCATGCGTCGACGGTCGGTTTGGCGGATCGATGTCGACGGTCGGCTTCACGGATCGATGTCCGTCAAACGCCGAGCTAGCGAGATTATGGGCACGCCGTCGCCGCGCTGGCAAGATTTTCCGGAAGACTTTCGGAGGATTATCGGACGAATTGAATCGCTTCGACGAGCAGAGTGCCAGGTAGAAGGTGTTCCGCGCGCTCGCCCGCCCTTGGAATGCTTCGAGATGGAGCCGGGTGGCATACGAACCTTCGAAAGTTTTCAGCGCTCTTTCGGACCGGGTCCACCGCAGCGGTGCGGCGACTGTCCGATGTGGAACATGATCGAACGCGGACGAGACACGCGGCTAATTGGCGTTGAAGCGGTCGCGCAGCACCTCCGGGAGGAGTTCCTGCGGGACGTTCTGATAGGCAACTGGGCGGAGGAACCGTTCGATGGCGAGGGTGCCGACGGAGGTCGTTCGGCCGTCTGAGGTTGCCGGAAACGGCCCGCCGTGCACGGTTGCCGGGCCGACCTCGACGCCCGTCGGCCAGCCATTGACGACGATTCTGCCGGCTTTCTCCTCGAGCAGTGGCAGTAGGGCACGGGCGTCGTCGCTGTCGCCGGGACCGATGTGGATCGTGGCGGTCAGCTGACCCTCGAGGCGCTCGATGATGGCCGGCAGCGCAGACCGGTCCGGGACCCGGACCACGAGCGACGCGGGGCCGAAGACCTCGTGGGCCAGCACCGGGTCGCGAAGCCACGCATCGGCGGTGGTGGTGAAGACGTGCGCGACTCCGCTCTCGACGATGGCGGGCGCCGCGGTGCCGGCGGCGAGCTCCGTGGTCTGCGGATGCTCGCGAAGCGACCGGATGCCGAGCTCGTACGCTGCGCGGATGTGCTCGCTGAGCATCGGTGCCGCCAATACGGCGGTGACCGCGGCGCTGACCGCCTGCAGGAACCGCTCCAAGCCGGGTGTTTCGAGCGCGAAGATCAGGCCCGGATTGGTGCAGAGCTGACCGGTGCCGGTTGTCAGCGACTGCACGAACTCGTCTCCGGCGAGCTGCCCCCGCTCGTCGAGCGCTCCGCGCAGCAGGAAGACGGGGTTCACGCTCGACATCTCGGCGTAGACGGGAATCGGCACCGGCCGGGCGTCAGCCGCGGCCGCGATCGCGAGGCCGCCGGCCCGCGATCCGGTGAACGCGACCGCCTTCATGGCGGGATGCGCCACGAGCCGTTGTCCGGTGTTCGCGGTGCCGTAGACCATCGAGAAGACGCCGTCGGCCAGGCCGAGGTCGCGGACGGCGGCCGCGACGGCGCCGGCGACGATCTCGGAGGTTCCGGGGTGGCTCGGGTGCGCCTTCACCACGACGGGGCAGCCCGCCGCGAGGGCCGATGCGGTGTCGCCTCCGGCGACGGAGAAGGCCAGCGGGAAGTTGCTGGCTCCGAAGACGGCGACCGGCCCGATGGGAACGTTCCGGCGGCGCAGGTCCGGCCGGGGGAGCGGGAGCCGTGCCGGTTGCGCATGCTCAACGTGCAGGCCGAGGTGAGCGTCGTCGCGGATCAGGTCGGCGAACATTCGCAGTTGGCCGGTGGTTCGTGCCAGCTCCGCACGCAAGCGCTGCTCGGGGATTCCTGTCTCCGCGACGGCTCTGGGCAGCAGCACCTCGCAGAGGTGGTCCAGGCGCCAGGCGATCGTCTCGAGCAGGGCCGCGCGACGACTTCCGGTCGTTTCGCGGAAGCTGCGAAACGCCGTGCCGGCGAGTTCGGCCGCCTCGTCGACCTGATCGGGTTGGCTGGTGCCGTATTCGGGTTCGAGCGCTGTCCCGCTGCGTGGGTCGCGGCCCCGCAGCGTCGGCTCACCTCCGTGGACGCGACGAGAGCCGAGGAACATCGCCCCGGTGAGTCTGGTGCCCGTGGTCATCGCCGGCGTCACCTTGATTGGATGCGGATGACCGCGTCGACCTCGGTCGGCGAACCGGCTGGTAGTGCGGCGACGCCCAGTGCGGTACGGGCGTGGCGGCCGCGTTCGCCGAGCGCCAGGATGAACGCCTCGGTGGCGGCATCGGCGACGAGGTGCTGGTCGGTGAAGTCCGGCGCGCTGGCCACGTAGACCGTCACCCGGTCGATCTGGACGACCCGCTCCAGGCTGCCCAGTTCCCGCTCGACGACGGTGAGCAGGTTGCGCGCGCACCGCCACGCGCACTCGCGGGCCTGGGCGAGGCTTACCGCAGCACCGACCTGTCCACTGTGGAGCAGCACCCCCTCCGCCGCCGCGATCTGCCCGGACACGGTCAGTACTCCGTTGTCCTCGCGGGTCGCAAGGATGCCGGGCCGAGGGCCGCCGAGCGGCGACGGGCCGGCGGCCGCGAGTTCAGAGAGCGGGGTCATGGCTGTCCTCTTCGGGGTCGGTCGAGTGGTCGAGTGGTTCCCAGCCGAGCAGGCGCCGGGCCTTGTCGATGGGTGCGATGCGCTGGCGGTGGTCGCCGCTGATCGTGAACGCGTCGAAGCCCGCACCCTGGTACCGCAGGGCGGCCAGGATCGCCCGCGCCGTATCGCGCGCCGAGGTGGCGATGGTCCGGTCGTTCTCGCTGCGGTTCTGCAGCGGGTACTGGTCGTCGGGCGTGGGCAGGCACAGGCGCAGCACGACGATGTCCATGCCCCACTCGGCAGCGGCGGCTGAGGCGACGACCTCTGCGCAGCGTTTGGTCACGCCGTAGAAGTCCGAGGCGTCCGGCGGTACCGACTCATCGGGGTAGGGCGCGCGGTCGGGGTCGCGGTACACCGACATGGAGCTGGTCAGCACCGCCCGGCGTACCCCGGCCGAGGCAGCCGCCCACAGCGCCAGGTGTGCCCCCGTCACGCTGATGTCAAAGTGGCTGCGTACGTTCTGCGGACTTCCCCAGCCGTCGACCGGCCCCATCGCCATGTACACCAACGCGTCGGCGTCGCGCGCGGCATCGGCGACCGCCTCCATGTCCAGGGCACTGCCCGGCCGGTGCGACCAGGGTCCGGGCGCGGGGGGCCTGGGGTCCAGAACGGTGACGGCGTGCTGGGCGGCCAGGTGCGGCAGCGTCATCGTGCCGACCGCTCCCGCGCCACCGACGACGAGGAGTCGCATCAGGCGACCCCGATCGTGACGGGTCCCAGGCCGGCATCGGTCACCAGCCGGCGCAGTTCGGCCCGGTCGAGGTCGTCGAGGGCGAGGAACGGCGTGCCTCTGGTCCGCGTCCAGTCCACCACGCCACGCATCGCGAGCACCTCTTTGTACGCCTCGATGCCGTGCAGGCCGAAGAAGTTGATCAGCGGGAGCAGGCCGGCGTGCGCCCGCCTGGCCTCGCCCTGCTCCTCCCGCTCCAGGGCACGCCAGATCTCGACGTAGCGTTCCGTCGCGATTGACGTCGGCATGATCGCAGATGCGCCACGCGCGTGTTGTTGAATCATGTACCGGCCACCCTCCCCGCCGATCACCCCGTCCAGCGAGTCGCCCAGCCGGTCCAGGAGCGCGCTGGTCAGGTGCGTACTGGTCCGAGTCTCCTCCTTGACGTAGCGGATCGCCGGGTACCGGTGCACCAGCGCCTCGATCGTGGCCACGTCCAGGTCGTGGCCGAAGGGCGGCGAGGAGTTCTGCAGCACGATGGGCAGATCGGCGGCGGTGGTGACCGCGCGGAAGTAGTCGTCGAGCAGGTCCGGCCGCGCCCGGTGCAGGTAGGGCGGCATCACCATCAGCGCGTCGGCGCCGGCGGCGGCGGCGTTGCGGGCGGCCACCGCAGCTGTGGCGGCGCTGGTACCGGAGGCCCCGACGATGACCGGCACGGCGCCGGCGACCTGGTCGACGGTGAGGCGGGCCAGGTCGACCCGTTCGGCTTCGGTCAGCGACCAGAACTCGCTGGCGACGCCGAGCGTGACGATCGCGGCGGCTCCCGCCTCGACGTTGTAGGCGACGATCCGGCGGCAGGCCGCTTCATCGAGCGAGTCCTGGGCGGTGAAGGCGGTCGCCATCACCGGCAGGATTCCGCGCAGTGGTCGGTCGAGCATGCGGTCTCACTCCTCGCGGCCGGTAGCGGTGGGGTGGAGGGTTGACATCAGCGGTTCCTACAATATCGTCTGGAGAAACGAAAGTCTCCCTCTCGGAGACGGCAGCATAGCGCAGAAGGAGCCTCCCGTTGCAGTCGACGGTCATCCACACCACGAAGGCGCCCGCACCGGGCGCGGCGTACTCGCAGGCCAGGACCGCGGGGCCCTTCCTGTTCACCTCGGGCTGCGGCCCCATCGACGCGACGAGCGGACAGATCGTCGGCACCGGCGTGACCGAGCAGACGCAACTGACCGTGGCCAATTTGCGGGCCCTGCTGGCCGCCGACGGGCTCGACCTGACCGACGTCGTGAAGGTCACGGTGTACCTGCAGGATCTCGACCGTGACTACGACGAGTTCAACCGGGCATATGCCGAGCTGATGCCCAAGCCATGGCCCGCACGCACCACGGTCGGTGCCGACCTGACCGGGATCCTGGTCGAGATCGACTTCGTCGCCCTGCGCCGGAGCGGCACGTGAGCGCCGAGCACCTCGGCGAGCCTGCCACGCGGACGATCGCGGCGTGGCCGGGATCGCAGGCCGCTTGGCGGCGGGCCCGGGCCAGCCTCGCCGGCGGGGTGAGCACCGGCCTGCGGGCGTCGATGCCGCCCCACCCGCTGTTCTTCGACCGCGGCGCGGGCAGCCGGCTGTGGGACGTCGACGGCAACAGCTATCTGGACTACGTGCTCGGGTGGGGGCCGATCATCGTCGGCCATTCGCACCCGGCCGTGGTCACCGCCGTCGGCGAGCAACTGCACCGCGGGCAGACCTTCGGCTCCGGGCACGCGCTGGAGTACGAGGTGGCCGAGCGGCTGTGCGCCCGGGTACCCGGCGCGCAGCGGGTGCTGTGGAGCAACACCGGCTCGGAGGCTGTGCAGGTCGCGCTGCGGCTGGCCCGCGCGCACACCGGCCGGCACCGCTTCGTCAAGTTCGAGGGGCATTATCACGGCTGGACCGATCAGGTACTGGTCAGCTACCGCAACCTCGCCGAGGACGGGCGACCGGCGCTGGGCAGCGCCGGGCAGCACCCGGGCGTGCTGGCGGACGTGTCGGTGCTGCCGTTCAACGACTCCGCGGCCGTCGCCGAGCTGCTGGCCCGGCCGGACAGCGACATCGCCGCGGTACTGGTCGAGCCGGTGCTGTGCAACACCGGCGTGCTGCCGCCCGCCCCGGGATTCCTGGAGGACCTGCGGGCCCTGTGCGACCGCACCGGTACCGTCCTGGTCTTCGACGAGGTCATCACCGGGCTGCGGATGGCGTCCGGCGGCGCGGCCGAGCGGTACGGTGTCACGCCCGATCTCACCGTGCTGGCCAAGGCGTTGGCGGGCGGGTTCAGCCTCAGCGCGGTCACCGGCCGGGCCGACATCGTGCAGCAGGTGACGTCCGGGGTGGTGCACGCCGGTACGTACAACGGCAACCCCATCGCGCTGGCCGCCGCCGCGGCAACCCTCGACCTGCTCGGCGGCCCCGAGGTGTACCCGCGCCTGGAGGCCGTCACCGCGCAGCTGGCTGAGGGGCTGCGGGCGGCCTTCGCCCGGCACGGCGTGACCGCCGCGGTGCACCACGTCGGCCCGGTACTGCAGGTGAGCCCGGGCGTCACCGAGGTACGTACGGTGCGGGAGGTGCTGGCCGCGGACTGGGCTTTCTACAACGAACTGGTGGTGCAGGCGCTGCGGCGCGGGGTGTTCCTGCTGCCGGGTGGCCGGTGGTACCTGTCGACCGAACACTCCGCGGCCGATGTCACGCAGACCGTCGCCGCCCTGGACGACGCGCTGGACGCGTTGAGCCGGGCCGGTGCGGTGCCGGTACCCGCCACGGTGGTCTGACGTGGCGGACACAACGGTGGTCGCGTGCGGCTTCACCGAAGCCATCGAGGGGCCGGTGGCCGACCGGGCGGGGCAGGTGTACGCGATGAATTTCGGTCGCGAGGGCACCATCGGGCGACTGGACCCGGACGGCTCGGTCGCGTGCTGGCATGAGCTGCCCGAGGGCAGCGCCGGCTGCGGTGCGGTGTGCGGGCCCGACGGGTGGCTCTACGTCGCCGACTGGCGTACCCACACCGTCTTCGCCATCGACACGACGACCGGCGAGCGGCGGGTGCACGCCCACCAGCCGGCGATGCACCAGCCCAACGACCTCGCGGTGC
The DNA here is from genome assembly GCF_050936175.1 of Dactylosporangium sp. CA-139066. Classification (NCBI taxonomy): domain Bacteria; kingdom Bacillati; phylum Actinomycetota; class Actinomycetes; order Micromonosporales; family Micromonosporaceae; genus Dactylosporangium; species Dactylosporangium sp. CA-139066. The sequence goes on from NZ_JBNJNH010000001.1 coordinate 1,621,266, forward strand.
TGGCCGACGGCACGCTGTTCGCCAGTGATCCGGACTGGGCGACCGGCACCGGCCGGCTGTGGCGGATCGATCCGGACGGCGGGAGCACGCTGGTCGAGTCCGGTATGGGCACCACCAACGGCGTCGAGGTCTCCCCGGACGAACGGCGGCTGTACGTCAACGAGACGGTGCAGCGGCGCATCTGGGTGTACGACCTGGACGCCGGGTACCGGCCGATCGACAAGCGGCTGCTGGTGCAGTTCGACGATCACCTGCTCGACGGCATGCGTGCCGACGCGGACGGCGTGCTGTACGTGACCCGTACCGGCGGCGGCGTGGTGGCCCGGGTCCACCCGGACGGTCGCCTGGGCACGGACCTTCGGCTGCACGGCCGGGACTGCACGAACGTCGTCTTCGCCGGCCCGGACGGGCGCACGCTGTACGTGACCGTCGCGGACACCGGCTGCATCGAGGCGGCACGCGTGGCGACCCCCGGCCGCAGCCACGGCCTGGTGGGGGCCGCGGCATGACCGACGTTGTCGTCGCCCGGCGATGCGTCGTCGGCGAGGGTCCACTGTGGTCGGTACGCGACGGACTGCTGTACTGGCTGGACATTCCCGAGCAGCGGCTGCGGTGGCTCGACCCGGCGACCGGTGCCACCGAGGGCCGGTCGCTGCCCGACGTGGTCGGCAGCATCGGGCTGCGCGCGACCGGCGGGCTGGTCGCCGCCACCCGCAACGGCTTCGCGGCGCTGCAACCCGCCACCGGCGAGCTGTCCTACCTGCACGATCCCGAGCCGGATCGGCCGGAGCACTACTTCAACGACGGCAAGGTCGACCCGGCCGGGCGGTTCTGGGCCGGCACGCTCAATGACGGGCCGCCGACCGCTACCGGGACCCTGTGGCGACTGGACGCCGACCACGGCTGCCATCCCATGCGACGCGGGGTGATCTGCCCCAACGGGCTGGGCTGGAGCCCGGACGCGCGCACCATGTACTTCACCGACTCCCGGCGGTACACCATCTTCGCGTTCGACTTCGACGCCGAGTCGGGGCGGATCGGCAATGCACGGGTCTTCGCGTCGGTGACCCCGCCGGCCGATCCGGACGGGCTCTGCGTCGACAGCGAGGGCTGTGTCTACAGTGCACAGTGGGGCGGCGCTCAGGTGGTGCGGTACGACCCGGCGGGCCGGGTGGTGGGCACGATCCCGGTGCCCACCCGGCTGGCCACCAGCGTCGCGCTCGGCGGGCCGGACCTGCGTACGCTGTTCATCACCACGGCCAGTATCGGCCTGGACGCCGCGCAACTGGCGGCCGACCCGGCCGCCGGCACCGTGCTCGCGGTGACGGTGGACACCCCGGGCGTTCCCGAGCCGATGTTCGCGGGTTGACGGGAGACGACATGCTTCGACTGGCGGCGCTGGGCCTGTTCCACGAATCCAACTCGTTCTGCCCCACGCCTACCGATCTGCCCGCCTGTGAGCTGATCGGGATCCTGCGCGGTGAGCAGATCCGGGCCGTCCACGGCGACGCGGACAGCACGATGGCCGGCCTGCTCGCGGCCGGCGGTCCGGACGTCGCGGTGGTGCCGCTGCTGTACTGCGGACCCCAGCCGGCCGGGCCGATCACCGTGGAGGCGTTCGACGCGATCGTCGAGGAGATGATCGCCGCGCTGGCCGACGGGGCCTGGGACGGTGTGCTGCTCGCGCTGCACGGCGCGGCGGTCGCCGACGCGCATCCGGACGCCGACGGCGAGATCGCCTCCCGGGTGCGGGCCGCGGTGGGGCCGGACGTGCCCATCGGCGTCGCATGTGACCTGCACGGCAACGTCAGCGCCCGGCTCGCCGGCGCCGTCGACGTCATCGTCAGCTACCGGACCAACCCGCACGTCGACGCCCGCGTCCGGGCCCAGGAACTGGGCGGCCTGGTGGCTCGCGCGGCCCGGGGCCGGATACGGCCGCGCGAGGCGTGGCGGCCCGTGCCGATCCTGCTGAACATCCTGCGCCAGAACACGGATGACGAGCCGATGCGCTCGATCCTCGACGCCGCCGAGCAGGTCCGGCGGCGCCCCGGCGTGCTGACCGCCTCGGTGCTGCAGGGCTTCCCGTACGCCGACGTGCCGCACGTGGGAATGTCCGTCCTGGTAACCACCGACGACGACGAGGCACTGGCCGCGTCGTACGCCGACGAACTGGCCGATGAGGTCTGGCGCCGCCGCGAGGCCATGCGGGGCGACGCCCTGCCGATCGGCGACGCCCTCGACGCCGTCGGTGCCGGCGCGACACCCGTGCTGCTGCTCGACGTCGGGGACAACATCGGTGCCGGCACCACCGGGCGCAGCGCCGCCATCCTCGCCACGGCGCTGGAGCGTGGTTTCACCGGGCTGCTGAGCCTCGTCGTCGCGCCCGAGATGGTGGCGCGGTGCGCGCGGGCCTACGCCGGCGCCGGGCCGGGCGCCGAGGTCGAGGTGACGCTCGGCGAGCCGGAGACGGGGCCGGTCGTCTCCGTCCTCGGCACAGTGCGCCGCCTGCACGACGGCGTGTTCGAGGATCCGACGCCGACCCACGCCGGGTACCGCCATTTCAACGTCGGCCCGACGGCAGTGCTCGACCTGGCCGGCGGTACCACGCTCATCCTGGTCAGCCACGCCATCATGCAGTCGAGCCGGCAGCAGCTGCGGTGCCTGGAGCTTGACCCCGGCGCCTACCGCGCGATCACCGCCAAGGGGGTGCAGTCGCCGCTGGCCGGCTACGGCCCGGTCGTGGCGCGGGTGCTGCGGGTCGACACCCCAGGCCAGGCCACGGCCGACCTGTCGAGCCTGCCGTACCGGCACCGGCGCCGTCCACTGTGGCCACTGGATCCCGGGATCTAGCGCGTGACCGGCGCGAGGGCGCAGCGCCGGTACAGGTCGGCGAAGTCGCTGCTGCCGTCGTCGTCGCGCACCTCGAGGTCCGCACCGGGCTGCTGGGCCGGCACGTTGCCGGCCCGGCAGTCCGTCCACATCTGCTCGGCGCCGGCGTAGCTGCGGCGCCGGCCGCCCGGCCAGGAGATGGTCAGGATCCGCCGCGGGTAGCGGATCGGCGCGGCGCCGGGCACCGACAGCCGGTGCACCGCCTCCTCGTCCACCCGCACACCCAGTCCCGGCCCGTCCGGCACCCGGGCGTACCCGTGCCGGATCTCGATCGGCGAGCGCAGGAGGTACTCCGACCACGTGTTCATCGCCGTGACGTGCGGCCACACGGCGTGGCTCAACACCGCGCCCAACTGCAGCGCCAGTGCGGTGGTCAGGCCGGTGCCGCACATCTGCAGAAAGAACGGCCGGTGCACGCCGGCCGCCTGCGTACCCGAGGCCAGCAGCCCGCCGACGCCCTGCCAGGTCACCACGTACCCGTCGAACGCCTCCTGCGACACGTTCGCCGCGAACGGCGTGTCCAGGAAGTGATCCGCGACCGGGAGGTTCAGCTTGCCGCGCAGGGCGCGATACCCGGCAAGGTCGTGGTGCGGCAGCGGAGTCTCGAAGATGCCGACCCGGCCGGTGCGCTCCAACGTGGACAGTACCGGGGCGGCGGTGGCCGCGTCGCGCAGCATCTCGTTCCAGTCCAGGTCCAGCAGGTAGTCCGGCGGGGTCACCGCGGACACCGCGTCGACCTGCTCGTAGACGTCGAACCAGGGCCGGGCCTTGAACTTGTGCGTGCGGTACCCGGCGGCCACCGCGTCGCGCGCCTCCTGCGCCAGCACTGCGGGCGGCATCTTGGTGTTCCACCACGAGATCGGGCACTCGTCACGCACCTGCGGCAGCGGCAACAGGGACCGCACCGGCACGCCGAGGGCGTTGCCGACCGCGTCGTAGAGCGCCATCTGCAGGCCCGGCCCGAAATCGTCGCGGGACAGGCACTCGGCCGGGTTGCGGCCACGCACGTGGGCGACGGCCTCGTCCGGTACCGGTGCGTAGCAGTAGTCCAGGATGGTCTCGCCCCAGCCGACCACGTCCGGATCATTGGTGGCGACCCGGATCAGCTCGATGAGCCGCCACTGCCCGATGAGCAGTTCGTTCCACGGCCGGGCGCGCGGGCTGAACGGCACGTCGAGCAGGATCCGCTCCACCTCCGTGACGGCCAGCCCGCGCAGTGACGTCACCGGTACACCTCGGGGTCATCGATGTCGGTCGCTCCGGCCGCGACGAACTCGGCGTGGTCGTCGGGCAGCGTGCGCTGGCCCTTGCGGTTGATGATGAGCACGGTGGTGTCCGGCTCCAGGCAGGTCGGACTGTGCCGCACGCCGGCCGGGATCACCACGCCCTCGCCCGCGCCGACCTCCACCGAGCCGATCTCCGAGTCGACCCTCATCCGTCCTTTGTAGACGAACCACGATTCGTCGCTGTCGTGCCGGTGCGGCGGGAAGGTGTCGCGCAGCTGCGCAATCCGCATGGCATAAGCGCCGTCGACGAAGGCCACGTTGATGTTGGTCCGGGTCGGGTGCCCTTCCAGGCGGCGGTCGATGCTCCAGGCGGTGAGCCGCTGATCGGTCACGCGCCCTCCGCTTCGCTCCGGCCGCGCGCCCTCCGCCCTGTGTCCATGGTGACCGGCCTCTCCGCTTCGCTCCGAACCGGTCACGCCCGACCCCCTGGCGTCACGGTGGCGAGGAATGCGTGGTCCATCTGGTACCCGTTGCCCGGCCTGAGCTCCACCAGCACCGGGTTCGGCCCGCCCGGCGGCACGTGCACGCTGCTGGAGCCGGCTCCGGCCGGGATGGTGACCTGCGCGGCGCGGCCACCGGCGACGTACGCGACGGTCAACGGGGCGCTGGTGTCCACCGGGCCCCCGTGGCTGGATGAGCGGGTGAAGGTCACCGTGGTACCGGAGGCGGTCAGGTTGACCAGCTGTGCCGCGGTGTTCGAGAAGTGGATCGTCGACCAGTCGGTCCAGTCCGGCACGTGTCCCGGTTCGTAGGCCGGGTTCACCGGATACTGCCCCGCCACCTTCGGCTCGTCCAGCAGCGAGGGCAGGTTGCCGTTGCGGTCGACGTTGCCTCCGTCGGCCCAGTCGATGGTCTTCCATCCGGCGCCGGGATCGGCCGCGTTCATCCGGTTCGGATCGGGATACGCCGGGTTGGCCTTGCACTGGGCCTCGTACCGGTACGGGCTGTGGTTCTCGGCGGGGTGTGCGATCCCGGTCAGCGGCCGGCCGGCGAACGTCACGTCGTTGAAGGTGACGTTGCGGACGGTCTGCCCGGCACCCTGGTAGTCGCTGTGGCTGACCAGCTCGTTGGGCGCGAAGTTCGCGCAGTCGCTCGAGGTGCCGATGCGCACGTTGCTGAAGCTGACCCCGTCGATGCCGCCGACCCTGCCGCCCGCGGCCTGCCAGGCCGAGTAGTTCCAGTAGGGGATCTTCGACTTGAGGGTGATCGGTGTGCCCAGCGACGGGTTGCTGGTGGAGCCGGTGATGTACGGGTTGAAGTTGTTCATGTCCGGCACGACCTGCTCGACAACGAGGTTGTTGACCCGGAAGTTGCGGTACGTCCCGCCGAACACCGCCAGCGCCCGCCACACCTGCGGCGCGGAGATGATGACGTTGTTCTCCCAGCGGGCACCGTTGATGTCCGTGCCGGCCGACGTGCCTGCGGCGTAGCCGGCGCCGGTGCCGTTGTTGATGATGACGCTGTTGGTGAACCAGTAGTCGCCGCTCGGGTAGCGGGCGTCGTTGGCCGGGTCGGGTGCGCCGTCAAAGCCGGTCAGCGCGCCGGAGGTGGTCGGGCCGGAGCCGAAGTTGCTGGAGTCGTCGGTGGTCTTGCCGAACGAGTTGTCCACGCCGCAGTGCCAGCAGTTCCAGAAGTTGACCAGATCCGACTCGGCGGCGCCGCTGTTGGTGTCTTCCTTGAAGTTGCTGAACCGAACGTTGCTGCCGTTCTCCTGCCACACGTTGCCACCCGCGGCGTTGAAGGAGACGATGTCGTTGACGGCGATGTCGTTCGCATTGTGCATCATGATCATCGTCCACCAGCCGAAGTCGTGCCAGCGGTTGTACTGGCCCTGACCGTTGAGCCGTCCCCGGCCGTCGATGGTCACGTGGTCGGCGTTGACGACGTTGACCATGTTGTTGGCCGAGGTCAGTTGCGGCTCGCCGGCGACGTAGTGCTGCTTGGCCTGCACCAGTTCCGAGCCGGGCGCGAGGTAGAAGCGCATGTTGCTCTTCAGGTTGATCGAGTGCTCGATCAGGTAGCTGCCCGGGTCGAGGTAGAGCGTGCCGCCGGCCGGCACCCGGGCGATGGCCGCGTTGATGGCGCCGGACGCGTCCGTGTGCCCGGTGTTGTCGGCCCCGCCGGCGAGCGCGCTGACCACGCCACGGCCGTGCGGCGAAGCGGGGTTCGCCTCCAGCGGATCGGCCCAGATCAGCAGGTTGTCCGGGTCGTCGTTCTTGCCGAAGTGCGTGCCGGCCTGGTCGTTGCTGCCGATCACGTTGCTGTCGACCGAGTTCACGTTGTGCAGCTCGATCTTGAGCGGCTCGGTGAGATCGAAGCTGATCCGGTTGCCGCTCGCCCGGGAGGTGATGCCGTAGCTCGCCGGGCTGATGTCGTACGACTGGACCTTGTCCTTGTAGGTGACCACCACATGGGCCACACCGGAGAAGGCGAAGTGTGCGTAGGCCCAGCCGTTGTCGTTCATCGGGAAGTCGCTGGTCTCCCCGTCGGTGTAGTGCCAGTGCAGGCCGTGCACGTAGATCGGCGTACCGTTGACGCTGACCTGGTAGTTGGGGTCGTCGACGTCGGTGGCGAGCTTGGGGTAGGCCACGACGGTCGGCTGGGCGGCAACGGCGGGGGTGTCGGTTGCGACCAGGCAGAAGGCGGCGATCAGGGCCGCACAGACGCAGGAGAGGATGCCTCGACGGCGGTTCATCCGGGAGCCTCCGTGGATGGGGGAGCGGCGGCTTGTCAGCCGAGGGGGGTGTCGCGCCAGCTGTATCGGGGTGTCCAGCCGAGCCGGTCGGCGGCGTGCGAGCAGTCGAACGGGGTGCGGTACGGGTCGTCGCGGGTCCATTCGGCGAGGCTGGTGTGCGGCCAGGGCACCGCCGGCGCGTACCGCTGGATGATCTCGGCGGTGGTCAGCCGATCGGTCGACGTGTCGCGCGCGGCCAGCAGGAAGCCGTCGTGGTCGATGCCGTCGACGGACAGTGCGAGGTCGATCGCCGACACCAGGTCGCGCATGTCGATGTAGGCGCCGAAGTTCGCGGCCAGCCGCTCGTGCAGGTACGAGTCGTCGCCGCTCTCGCCCCGCCACACCTGGTACGTGCGCGCCGCGACGGCGACCAGCGTGGGACGCAGGCAGATGGTGGGGATGCCGCACCGGCGGGTGTAGGAGCGGCAGACGTCCTCGGACAGGTGCTTGCCGAGCTGGTAGATGGAGACCGGGTTGCGGGGGTGCCGGTCGCTCAGCGGCAGGAAGTCGGGCTTGTGCTCGTGCTTGATGGCGCCCAGCGCGTTGACGCTGGACACGTAGACGACCCGGGACACGCCCGCCTCCACCGCGGCCGTCATCACGTTCCAGGTACCGCCGACCGCGATGCTCAGCACCGCGTCCTCCTCGCCGGGCTCCCCGTCGCCCGGATAGGTGCCCGCGTGCACGACCGCCTCGATGCCCCGCATCGCCTGGCGCACCCCGATCGCGTCGCGCAGGTCGCCGGTGACGTGCTCCCAGGCGAGATCGTGCGAGGTGACCCGGTCGAAGGTCACCACGTCGTGGCCGGCCGCGGTGAGATGTTCGGCGGTGGCGCGGCCCACGTTGCCCAGCCCGCCGGTGATGAGGAGACGCATCGCGGTCAGTCCCTCGCGTACAGCGGGTGGGACAGCGCGGCGAGCTTGTCCTCGTCGAGCGTCACGCCCAGGCCCGGGCCGTCCGGCGCCCAGGCGTACCCGTCGGCGTAGGGCACCGGCTCGGTGGTGACGTCGTCGATGTACAGCAGCGGGCCGACCGCGTCGCCGGGGTGCTCGATGTTGGGTGTGGCCATCGCGACGTGCATGACTGCCGCGGTACCGATGGACAGCTCCTGCGTGGTGCCGAGCAGGGTCGGCGTGGCCGTGTGCCTGGCGAGTGTGAACAGTTCGACCGCGGCGGTGACCCCGCCGAGCGCGGCCAGCGAGATGTTGAGCACGTCCAGCGCCTCGGCGTCCAGCAGCCGCAGCGCCTCCGCGTAGCTCCACACGTGCTCGCTGACCGGCACCCGCAGTGCCCGGCGCACCTCGGCCAGCGCCCGCGGATCGGCCCGCCGCACCGGGCTCTCCACCAGTTCGGTACCGGACAGGTCGACCAGCCGCTCGGCGATCCGCAGCGCGGTCTTGCGGTCGAAGCGCGCCGAGAAGTCCAGCGACTTGATCTTCGGAGTGTCGCCGTGCCGCTCGCGCAGCTCCCGGAAGAACCACTCCTCGACCTCGAGGTTGCCGCAGATGTACACGCGGAACATGTCGAAGCCCTGGCCCAGCCGCTTGTCCACCTCGACGAGACCGGCCTCGGCGATGGAGCGCTCGTACATCGGGAACAGCGGGTAGCAGATGCGCAGCCGGTCGCGCACCCGCCCGCCGAGCAGGTTGTACATCGGCTGGTTCAGCAGCTTGCCGAGCGCGTCGTAGAGGGCGATCTCGACGCCCCAGCGGAAGGCCGGCTCGACGGTGCCGTACCGCTTGTCGAGCAGTCCCAGGATCTCGGTGCGGTTGATTACCTCCCGCCCGATCAGGAGCCGGTTGAGCTCGTCGCTCAGGATCGTCAGGTCGGGCAGGTACCCCAGTTCCTGCAGGTCCGAGATCTCGCCGAGACCGGTGATGCCGGCGTCGGTGTGGAGCTTGACGATGACGTGCTGGCTGTTCTCCCCGCTGTGCCGGTGTGCCTTGACCGGATGAAGGCTGATGCCGCTGATGTTCAAGGTTTCTCCTTTAGCCTTTCGACCCGGTGAAGGTGACCCCGCGCATGATCTGCCGCTGGAAGACGAGGAACAGGATGATCATCGGTATCGACGCGATCGCCAGCGAGCCGATCTGCACGTTCAACGGCGCCCGCGAGCCGGGCGAGTTGACCAGGTAGAGCGCCACCGACAGCGGGCGCATCTCGGCGTTGTCGCCGAGGATCAGCTTCGGCCACAGGAAGTCCTGCCACGACGCGATGACGGTGAAGATGGACACGACCGCGATCGGGCCCTTGGACAGCGGCAGGATGATCCGGGTCAGGATCCGCCACGAGCTGGCGCCGTCCACGTAGGCCGCCTCGGACAGCTCCGGCGGCAGCTTGTCGAAGAAGATCTTGAGTACGAAGATGGCGAACCCGCTCACCGCGCCGGGCAGCCACACCCCCCACCACGAGCCCTTGAGGCTCATGCCGCCCAGCGGCAGGTTGATCACGGTCACGTACTGCGGGATGAAGTAGATGATCGCCGGGATCATCAGCGTGGTCAGGAAGGCGCCCAGCAACAGCTTGTGCCCGGCCGGGCGCAGCTTGGACAGCCCGTACGCGGCCAGCACCGACACGGTCACCCGCAGCGCGAGCGTTCCGGCGGCCAGCAGAGCCGAGTTGCGGAAGTACTGGAGCAGATCCAGCCGCTTCCAGGTGAGCACCACGCCGTCGAGGGTCCACGGGTGCGGGACCCAGCTCGGCGGCGTCTGGTTGAGGTCGTGCGGCGTCTTCAACGCCCCGGTGATGAGCCACCACAGCGGGACCATTGTGGACAGTGTGGCGAGCACGAGCAGGGTCCAGGTGGCCCAGTAGACGACCCGGGCCCACGGGCGGCGGGCGGCCATCCCGGACACGAGGGTGCGGGCGGGCGCCGACTCGTTGCGGCGGCGGGGTTTCGCGCTCATCCGGGCAGCCCTTTCGCGGTACGGGCGGCGATCCGGCGGGGCAGCCAGACCAGGCCGACGGTGAGCAGGACGATGACGACGAACAGGGTCACCCCGACCGCCGCCGCCTTGCCGTACTGCTGCTCCTGGAAGCCGTACTCGTACATGAGGGTCACGACGGTCTCCGTGGCATGGTTGGGTCCGCCCGCGGTCAGCGCGTACGGCTCGACGAACAGCTGCATCGAGTTGATGAACGACAGCACGAACATGGCGGCCATGACGGTGCGGATCTGCGGCAGCGTCACGTTGCGGACCCGCTGCCAAAGGTTGGCGCCGTCCAGCTCGGCCGCCTCGTAGAGCTCGCCGGGGATGTCCTGCAGCGCGGCCAGGTAGATGAGCATGGTCGCGCCGGAGCCGGCCCAGATCGTGATGGCCAGGATGGCGTACAGCGCCTGGGTCTGCGAGTTGAGCCACGGCTGCGGGCCGATGCCCAGGTGTCCCAGCAACGAGTTGATGAACCCGCCCTGGCCGGGGTCCAGGAACCAGTTCCACATGAACGCGGTGACGATCGGCGGGAGGATCGCCGGCAGGTAGAAGGCCAGCCGGAAGTACCACTGGCCGTGGCGCATCTCGTTGACGCAGATGGCCAGCCCGACCGGCACCACGAAGCCGAACAGCAGCGACAGCGCAGAGAACTTCAGGGTGTTGCCCCACGCCGTGAAGAACACCGGATCGTCGAAGATGAGCCGGAAGTTCTCGACGCCGGTCCAGCTCGACGGGTCCGCCAGGGTCACCCGCTGCAGGCTCATCTCGAGGCCGAGCACGATCGGGTACCAGGCGAACAGCGCGAACAGCAGGAAGGCCGGCGCGACGTAGGCCCACCCGGTCAGATTGCGCCCGACCCGGCGGCGGAGCCCGCCCGCGGACCCGCCGGCACGGCGCGCTGGAGCCCGCCCGGCGGGGGAGACCCCGGCCGGGCGAGCCGGCGGCGGCGTGCCCGCCTCGACCGATCGCTGCGCTGTCACATCCATGGCGTCAGGCGTTCAGTGCCTGCTGGATGACCGTGTTGGCCTTGTCCATCTCGGTCTGGGCGTTGGCGTTGGCGTTGGTCATGATGACCTCGACCGGGGTCTGCAGCGCTGTCTTGATCTCCTTGCCCTTGAAGACCGGCTCGGGGGCCAGCTTCATCTTCGCCGTGGTGGCGAAGTAGTCGCCGTACAGGGACAGCGAGTAGGCGGGCACGTAGGGCTTGACCGCCGCCTCGATCTGGGCGCGCAGCGCGGAACCCGACTTCAGCAGCAGCGTGGCGAACGGTACGGCCTGGGGCGTCTCCCCGGATCCGTCCGCCTTGCCGGCCTCGGACCACGCCTTGTAGTAGGCCGAGACACCCTCGACGCTGAGGTTCTCGAAGACCGTGTAGTCGAATGCGGCCTGCAGCTCGGACGGGCCGGCGGAGTTGCTGAACACGTAGCCCGAGCCGCTGCCGATCAGCGAGCCGTTGGCCGCGTCGTTGATGGGGAACGGCACCATGATGAAGTCGTCCGAGTGCTCCGCGCCCGCCGCGGCGACCTGACCGGGGCCGTCGAACGCGGACATGCACATCGCGGCCTTGCCGGAGGCGAGCGCCTTGAAGCCGTCGAGGTACGCGACGATAGGGTTGCTGCCCAGGCTCTTGTCCTGCCAGCGCATCTGCTGCAGCAACTGCAGCGCCGCGACGGCCTGCGGGGTGTTGCAGGTCGCCGTGTACTTCTTGGTCGCGGTGTCCTGGCTGTAGGTGAGCTGGCCGTTGGCGTACATGAGCGTCAACAGCGACAGGCCGCCCTGCCGGGGCCCTTTGAGGGTGGCCTGGAATCCGGCCACACCCGGGTTCTTGTCCGAGATGGCCTTGGCCGCGGCCCGGAAGTCGGCGAACGTCTTGCCGCCCTTCTGCCAGTCGGCGGGGTCGAGCCCGGCGCTCTGGAACAACGGCTTGGAGATCACCAGCCCGGTCGAGCCGCTGTACTGCGGCAGCCCGTAATAGACGCCGTTGAGGCCGAAGGTGTCCAGCAGGGCGGGCGCGAGCTCGTCGTAGTGCTCCCACTTCTTGATGATCGCGGTGATGTCGGGCACCTGCTTGGCGGCGATCATCGGGCTCACGTCGTTGCTGCTGATCACGTATGCGGTCGGGGCGCTGCGGCTGGCGATGAAGGCCGCCACCTCGTCGGCGCCGGACGGCTGCAGCTTGGTGGTGACGGTGATGTTCGGCTGCTTGGCCTTGAACGCGGTGACCGCCGCGGCGGCGGCCGCGACGCTGGGCTTGTCGGTGTCGTCGGCGATGTCGGCGACGGTGATCGGGCCGCCGGCCGGGCCGGCCGTCGTCGGGCTGGTCTTCGGCGACGTGGCGCTCGTACAGGCGGAAAGCAGGCCGCCGCCGGCGAGCGCGGCGATGCCGCCTCCGGCGAGCCTGAAGATGCTACGGCGGGAAAGTGGTCGGGACGTCGGGTCGTCCATGGTTACTCCCAAGCGAATTCGGGCGGCACACCTGCGCGCCGTTGCATGGACCGAGACTAGGATCACCCGAAGTTCTCGTCAAGAACTGCCCGTCTCTTGTCAAGGGACAGCCCGTATCGGACGCCGGCGGCTCGAAAGCCGACGTTACCGGGCAATCCTGCACGTCGGAGATGCCTGGGCAGCGTTGACAATCACAGTGCCCGCTGCCATCCTCCCACTCGGGAAACGCACGTGCCTTTCCAAGAAACACGTGGATGAAAGGGGGCGGCGGCCATGCGCATCGTCAGGGTCTGCGTGACACCGGTCGCCACAGCCCGCCACACCGGCATAACGAGCCGGCACCTGATCGTGGAACTGGCCACCGACCACGAAATCACCGGATACGGCGAACTGTCCGACGCCGAGGAGATGGCCTGGCTGCCCGACCTCGGCATCCTGACCGCCGAACTGAACGCCATCCTGGTCGGCGCCGACCCCGCCGACCGGGTGGACCTGCTCGCCCGGCTCGACGGCCGGTTCGGTACAGCCGACCCCGTCGTGCGCTGGGCCGTCGAGATCGCCCTCTACGACCTGCTCGGCCGCGCGTTCGGTACCTCCGTGTGTGACCTGCTGGGCGGGCGCAAGCGCGACGCCATGCCCGTCGGGTACCCGATGTTCCCGATGTACGACCGCTCGATCGCGCAGGCCAACCTGGCCGAGGCGCAGCGCCGGATCGGCCAGGGCTTCACCCTGTTCAAGGTGTACGTGTGCGGCAACCTCGAGGTCGAGGAGTGGTTCTTCGACGAGGCGCGGGACCGGTTCGGCGACGCCTTCACCGTCAAGTGCCTCGACCTGTCCGCCCGCTTCCCGCCCTCCTCCGCACTGCACATCCTGCGCCGGCTGCTGCCGCGATCCGGGGCGCTGTCCGTGGAGAGTCCGGTACGGCGGGGCAACCCCGACGCCCTGGCCGCGGTGCGGCGCCAGCTTCCGGTCCCGGTCAGCGAACACGTGTGGAGCCACGGCGAGGCCCGGCGGCTGCTGGACGCGGACGCCGTGGACATCCTCAACATCTCGCTTGCCGCGCTCGGCGGGTTCAGCGCCGCACTGGAGGTCTTCGCGCTGGCCCGGCACGCCGACGTGGGCACGCTCATCGGCGGCACCCAGGAGTTGTCCATCGGATCGGCGGCCGCGCTGCATCTGGCCGCAGCCGTGGACAACCTCGACTTCGCCGGCGACACCGTCGGACCGATGGTCTACCGCGACGATGTCACCGCCCACCCGGTCCAGTACCGCGACGGCCACGCCCTCGTACCCGACGGCCCCGGCCTCGGCGTCACCGTCGACCCGGCGCGACTGGCCGCCCTCACCAGCCCCCTGCACGCGCGCACCTGACCATCGACCTGCCCAACCAAAGGAACCTGATGCTCGAACTGACCTCGATGACCTGGCCCGACGTCCGCGCGGCGCTCCCGTCGGTGAAGCTGGCCATCGTGCCCATCGGCTCCACCGAGCAGCACGGCCCGCATCTGAGCCTGGAAACCGACGCCGCCGTGGCAAACGGCTTGGCGCACCGCCTGGCCACCGAACTGGGCGACCAGGCGCTGCTGTGCCCGCTCATGCCCTACGGACTGTCCGAGCACCACTTCGCCTTCCCCGGCTCACTGACGCTGCGACCGGCCACCCTCATCGCGCTGCTCAAGGACATCGCAGAAAGCCTGGTGCACTGGGGCGTACCGCGCATCCTGGTCGTCAACGGCCACGGCGGCAACACCGACGCGGTGCGGCTCGCCGCCCGCGAGGTGCGGCGGGACACCGGCGCGCTGATGGCGCACATGATGTGGTCGGATGTCGCGCGCGACGAGGCCGGCAAGCACGTGGGCGATCTCGGCTGGGGGCACGCGTGCGAGGCCGAGACCTCCGTCGTAATGGTCGTGAACCCGGACGGTTTGCGGGCCGACCGGGTCCCCGGACCGGCACCGGCGCCGGCGCTTGAGCCGCTGGCCGGCCCGCCGTTCACCGGCGTGGACGTGCCGATCCGGCTGGATGAGTGGAGCCCGAACGGCGCCCTGGGCGATCCGCGGCTGGCCACCCCCGCGGCCGGCGAGAAGATCGTGGAGGTGACGCTCGCCCGCGCGCTCGACTTCGCCCACCGGCTCATCGGCTACCCCTTGAACCCGGTGACGCCGCTGCGCTGATACCGGACCGCGGCCGCTATCGCGCCCCTCGGTACCCCAGGCGCTGCGAGCAGTCCGCCGCCGCGGCCGCGACGTGCTTGCCGATCTCGGCGCGCAGCTCGGCATTCATCCGTCTGTCCGGGGCCGAGACGCTGATCGCGGCCACCGGCACACCGCGCACATCATGGATGGCCGCGGCCACGCAGGAGGAGCCCTCCTCGTTCTCCTCGATCTCGGTCGCGTAGCCACGCGCCCGGGCCTGGTCGAGCTCGGACCGAAGCGCCGCCAGTGCCGTGACGGTGTGGTCCGTACGCGGGGTCAGCCGGCCCGGCACCAGGTTGCGCCAGTCATCCTCATCCAACGCGGACAGGTAGGCCTTGCCCAGCGCCGTGCTGTAAAGCGGATCGCGCGAGCCCAGCCGCGCCTGCATGCGCAGGGCCCGGCTACTCTCGATCATCTCCAGGTAGACGATCTCGCGACCGTCCGGCAGCCCGAGGTTGATGGTCTCGTCGAACCGCTCGTGCAGGCGGCGCATCGCCGGCAGGGCCACCTCCCGGATCCGGTTCTGCTCGCCGGACAACTGACCCAGCTGCCAGACCAGCAGACCGATCCGGTAGGTGTCGGTGTCGGGATCGTGCGCCACGAATCCGCTGTCCCGCAGGGTGCGCAGGTACTTGAACGCGGTGCTCTTGGGCAGCTCGGCCCGTCGGCAGACATCGCCGAGCGTCAACGGCCGGTCGGCCTCGCCTATGCACCGCAGGACTGCCAACGCCTTGAACACCGGCTTGACGATGTAGTCCGGTTCAGTCTCAGCCATTGTTTCTCCCAAGGAAACGAACGCCAGGATTGGAGGGTAGCCCACCCGCGCCTGTTTCCCAACACAGCACGGCTACTTCCCCGTGAGACACAGCCCCCCGGCTGACCGCCAGGTGCGCCGCTCCGCCCGCCGGGTGATCGCTCCGGCCGCACCAGTTTGCTCCAGCCTCAGAGCTTCGGGTCCACCGCTCGGTCGAGGGATGCACTGACGCATTGATGCTAGGGTGACCTCTGTCTCTCCACAAGAAGAGAATGTTTCTGTACACGAGACAGCTGCTCGGCTGCGGCACCATCCGCGCCGGGCCGTGTCCACTACCGGAGACCCCGGAGGGCCAGCTGACGCGTCGGCCACGACCCCCAGCCCGGGGCCATGGCCGGCGCGTAACACACCGCGCTCACCACAGGTCGGGTTTCATGCGCGATGGCTTCAGGGCAAGCGGTCATGGTCCGTTGCGGCCCGCTCTCGTACCGCCCGGGTCGAAAGACGTGTGGCAGTCGTCGTCTTCCGGCCGCTCAGGCGCGTGGGATGGCTGGTTCGCACCGTGGTCCCGTTGCCATCGCTGGTCACAATGACGGACGTGCGTATGCCGAAGCGTTGGTGGGCAGACCGGCGAGGTGACAAGCCTGTGCGATCTGCGGATACGTCGTTGCGGGTGTTGCCGTGGTGGTGGGCGGTCGTCATTGTGGCGGCTGTCGTTGCTGGCGGCGTCGTGGCGATGTTGCTACTGGGCGTGTGGTCGGTGCCGAGTATCCCGACGGAGGCAGACAAGCTGCGCCTTGACCGGATCAAGACGGCGCTGACGGTGGCCGCCGGGCTGGCGGCCGGTGCGACGCTGCTGATGACGTTGCGCCGGCAGATTCTCAGCGAGCGGACTCAGCGTTTTGCCGAGAGCGAGGCGCTAGAGCAGCGTTCGACAGCGTTATACGTGGCGGCGGCGGATCAGCTGGGTAGTGACAAGGCGGCGGTCCGGTTGGCTGGCTTGTATGCCTTGGAGCGGCTTGGTCAGGACAATGTGAAGCTGCGGCAGACGGTGGTGGATGTGTGGTGTGCATATCTGCGGATGCCGTACACGCTGCCGGTGGAGGTACTGCGAGGCAACGCTGCCGGGTCGCCGGCGCAGCCGGACGCTGAGGGTGAGCTGCCGGACGCTGCGGCGGAGGCCGAACGGCATCAGGAACTGCAAGTCCGAATGACGGCACAACGTCTACTCGCGGCGCATCTCGATCCGATGCTGGGCGATGCGTACTGGATTGACGCCAAAGGCGCCTGGATGGTGCTCGATCTCGTTGGTGCTGTGCTTGTCGATTTCAGCCTGGCCGCGTGTGAGATCGGACGTTTGAGCGTGGGCAGAGCGCAGTTCCACAGCGTCACCAACCTGAGCAGAGCACAGTTCCACGGGGACGCCAACCTCGACGAGGCGCAGTTCCATGGGGACGCCAACCTCGACGAGGCGCAGTTCCACAGCGTCACCAACCTGAACACGGCGCAGTTTCATGGCAACGCCTACCTGTACAGGACGCAGTTCCACGCGAACGCCAACCTACGCGGTGTGCAGTTCCACCGCGAAGCCAACTTGCGTGGTGTGCAGTTCTACGGCGAAGCCGACTTACGCGGTGTGCAGTTTTACGGCGACGCCAACCTCGGCGCGGCGCAGTTCCACAGCATCACCAACCTGGACGCGGCGCAGTTCCACAGCGTCAGCAGCTTTCACGTCGCGCAGTTCCGCGGCGACGCCAGCCTACACGAGGCGAAGTTCCACGACGCTGCCAATTTGGGCGGGGTGGTGTTCCACGACAATGTCGACCTGCACGAAGCGCAGTTCTACAGCACATTCTATGCGAGCGGCGCGAATTTCCACGGCGACGCCTATCTGCTAGACGCGCAGATTCACGATGACGCATTCCTAAGCGAGGTAAACTTCCACAGCTCCGCCTACCTTAGCGGTGCGCAGTTCCATGGCGACGCCCGCTTTGACGGAGCACAGTTACACGGCGATGTCGAACTGGGCTTGGCGCAGTTTAATGGTTTGGTCGACCTGACTCACGCCTCAGCAACACGGCGGACAATCCTGCCCAACGGATGGATTCTGTCGGACGACTCAGGGGTGCCCGACCGGTTGTTTCCGGTAGTCGTGGTGGTAAAAGGCGACGAGTGAGGCCGTGCAGGGTACGGACAGTCGGACGGCGAAGGCGGCGGGGTCCACCCATAGTCACCGGCCGGCAAAGCGCGTGGCTGGCCATCTGGGCCGACCACGGCAAATCGGCGGCAACTGCCCGAGCGAAGGCGGGTTGCCGCAGCTGGCGTCGGGCACGCAGCACGGTCTTCACACTGCGCGCGACCGACGCCGAATGGAGCCGCGGCACCGGACCGGAGGTCGCCGGACCGATGATCGCGCTGGTCATGGCCATGACCGGGCGCGCGCAGGCCCTCGACGAGCTCACGGGCGACGGCGTCGCCGTCCTTCGCAACCGCACCTGACGCGGCCAGGCGATCCGACCGCCAGCGCCGCCTCCCGATACGGAGGTTGTCTCCGCAGGCAACGTATGACGACTCGCGGCCCGCGCCCTCTCCGGGTGCGGGCCGCGATGTGGTGCGGTGCGTCAGGCGGGATCGGGCAAGACGATCTTTACCGTGACGGTGCGGTCGCTTCTCAGCTTGATGGTGTCCGCCGAGGCGTAGTCCGCGCCGCCGACCCAGCCTGCCCGCCAGGGCGAGTTCGGGACGTAGTGGATGTGCACGTTCTGCATGCCGACGCCGTGGATGGTCCAGCCCTGAGATGTGTCGGAGCTCTGGACGAAGTCGCCGGTGCGCGCGTTGTACACGTCCACCGAGAACCAGCCGGTGTACGCCTGCCCGTCCGCGCTCGTGACCTTCAGCGTGAAGGGCGCGTCCGCGTGGGTCAGCGTCGCGTCCAGAACTGTCGGCTGGTTCTTGCCCGCCTGGATCAGCGTCGCCGCCTTGCGATCGGTCGCGTTGCCTGACCATTTGCCCACGTACGGGTTGCCGGCCCAGGTGTAGAAGTTGGAGAACAGCACCGGCCACTTGTAGGGGCCGAGGTTGGACAGCGTGTACGTCCCGTCGCCGGAGTACCCGCACGCCTTGCCGATCCCGTAGGCCGTCTTGCTCGGCAGGACCTGGGCACAACCGTCGCTGATCGGCGCGCCCGTGTCCGCGTCCCGGACGGTTCCTGTGATGGACGCCGCAGGGTCAAGACGCACCTGCGGCGCGACCGTCGGCGCTCCGGCGATCGTGTGCAGGATCTGCGCCTGGTACTGGCTGCCGGTGCCGCCCGTCGCGCCGGCCCACTGGATTCCGTGCACGCCGTCTTCGGGCACGACCAGCAGCGTGTAGTCGGCGGCGGGCAGCTCGGCCAGGGTGACGCGACCGAGCTCGTCGGTGTAGTTCACGCCGTACTGGCACGTCTGGTCGTCGACGCCGCCGAAGGTGAGGGTCAGGGCCGCGACGCAAACGTACGGGACGGGATCGCCCGTTGCGCGGTCCACCACCGTCGTCGTGATCGCGGCGGTCGGCTTCAGGGTGACATCCAGCCGCGTGACCTGGCCCAGCGTGATCGAGACGTTTTCGATTGCCTGCCTGGCGTGCAGCCCGTCGGAGGACTTGATGTAGACCGTCCGCGGCCCGCCGTCAAAGTCGGTCAGGCGCATGACGCCCCCCGTCGCGCCGCACTGGTACGGGTCCTGGTACACACCGGCGCAGAACGTGTCGACGGGCTGGCCGGTCACGGCGTCCTTCGCGTGGATCTCGACGTAACCGGGCAGCAGCATGGTCTCGTCGACCACGACGTGGTCGCCCGCCGCGACGCTGACCACCGTTGCCGAGGAGAACCCCAGCTTCTGGTGCGCCCACTGGAATCGTCCGGCGAAGCCGAATTGCATCTTGTAGGTCCCGGGCGCCACGCCGGGGAAGGCGTAGTCACCGTCTGCTGTCGAGATCGCCTGCCCGGCCGCGATCCCGCCGGTGGTGAAGAGATTGACCGTCACCGCACCGGTGGCTTCCTTGGTGACGTGGCCGGTGATCGTCGCCGCGGCTTCCTCGGCGTATGCGCTGGGGGCCATGGTCATCGAGACGGCCAGGGCCGCGACGATCAAGGCTGCACCCCAGGTGCGCCCTTTATTGCTCATGTGTTCCCCGTTCTGTTGCGAATGTCGATCCGGCATGGAGGCTACTCCACGCGCGCTTCCCTTGTGGTCCACCGGGAATGCGGTCGGCGGCAGGTGCGAGAGATCGATACCATGCGGTCCAGGTCACCACCCGTTCCGGCAGAGGGGATACAACTTGATCACTGGGACCCGCGAGTTTCGGGGGCGCGGGCAGATCGCGGCGAAGGCTCTCGTCGTCACGGCGGTCGCTGCTGCGGCCATCCTGGCGGCGGCGCCGGCGAACGCAGCCGAGCCGCACTTCTCCTTCACCCCTTCCTTCCTCGCGTACACCGACTCGGCGACGCCCGGCACGACGAGCTTCTACCCCAGCGGCAACCTGCCGGTCGGGGCGAACGTGGTCGACGGGGTCACGCACAAGACCCGCGTCTACTTCGGCTTCGACATCGGGAACGTGCAGCGCGTACGCCTGACGACAGCACAGCTCGTCGTCAGGGAACTCTCGGCCACCGACTGCACCAAGCCACGTGCGTTGAGCGCGAGGCCGGTCGCGGAGTTCACCGCTGCGAACACCTGGGCCAACCCACCCGCCACGAGCGGAAAAGCCGTGGCGGCGGTCGCTGACTCGGCGGACTGTGCTTCCCGCATCAGGTTCGATCTGACGCAGGCGCTCGACACCGCCCTGAAGGGCGGCAAGTCCCGGCTGTGGATCGAGCTGCGTGTGGCCGGCGGCGACGAGAACAAGCCGGCCTTCGGCCGCTACCTGTATCAGAACTCGTACAACCTCGAGGTGACGCTCACCAACACGCCGCCGAAGACACCGACGAGGCTGACCTACGGCGACGGGACGGCGTGCTCCGCCGGCACGTACTACACCGGCTACGACCTCTCCTTCAACGCCGACCAGACCGACGCCGACCGCAACCCCCCGGACGCCCTCAAGAGCGAGATCGAATATTGGCCGCTGAGCAATCCGGGTAACGTCACCTCGCTCCCCACGAACCAGGGAAGCGGAGGCGACGGCGTCTTCGGCTCCGCCTACCTCCCGGTGAGCCAGGTCGCGGAGGGCGCGTACGCCTGGCACGCGCGCACATACGACCAGCGGGCATACTCCGGCTGGAGCGCGTCGTGTCCCTTCACAGTGGACAAGACCAAGCCGAACGCGCCGACGGTCTCGTCGCCGGAATATCCGGAGAACCCTCCGGCACCCACGGGTGAGGCCGGCCACGAGGGAACGTTCCTGTTCACGGCAAACGGGTCGGACGACGTGAAGGAATTCCTCTACGGCACGTCGCCCTCCAGCCTCTACAACCGCGTGCCCGCCGACCAGCTCGGTGGGGCAGCCACCATCCAGTGGCGGCCGTGGGGCTCCGGTGAGCAGTCGCTGTACGTGGCGAGCCTCGACCGGGCCCACAACCTGTCGCCTGTGCGGCAGTACAAGTTCAACGTCCGCACCTACGGGGTGACGGTATGGCCGACCGGGCAGGCGCCCGATCCGGCCGGGTCCCGGGGCGTTGTGGTCACGTTGCACTTCACCACGCAGGTGGGCAACGGGCTCACGAAGATCGCGTATGCGATCGACGGGGGTGCCCAGCAGTTCGCTTCGGTGGGCGCCGACGGCGTCGTCGACGCCGTGACAACGCCCCTGGCCGCCGGCGAGCACACGCTGACGTACAGCGGGCTCGATGGTGCCGGTACATCGCACTTCGACTCCTCCACCACCTTCTACGCGAGCGACGAGCCGGCGGTGACGTCCGACGGCGTCTACCCGATCGACGGCTCGGGCGGTGGCGTCGGGGTGGAGGGCGTCTTCACGGTCACGCCCTACCTTGGCGTGGGGGTGCAGGACGTGCAGTACTTCACCACGGCGGACTCCACCGACGTGACGGTTCCGATCGACACCGACGGCAAGGCACGCATCCACTGGACGCCCACCCAGTCCGGCTGGACCTACTTCTGGGTGAAGGTTCGCTACACCGACGGCGCCATCTCGTGGTACCACTCGTTCTCGGTGACCGTGAACGGCTGATCGCCAGGAAACTATGGGCCCGGACGCAACAAGGTCCGGGCCCATATGTTTGACACCCGGTCCGGTCGGTCCAACGTCTGCCGCTGGACAAAAGGTGGCTGTCTGCGGGCACGCACCTCCGCCGGCAAACCCGTGAGCGCCAGCCAGGCCAAGACACTGCGCGACCGCGTACAGGCACGGCCAGAACCCTGCCGCAGCGATAGCCGCCCGAGGCGGCACACCGCTCAGGGAATGATCAAGAAGCGATCGCGGTCTATTGCTCGCGCAAGTAACCCCGACCGTTATTTTGAGTCTTGACATAAGAGTTGCGGGCGGGAATGGTTCTGCTTGACGGAGCGGGGGCCCGGGATCGGCCGCGCCTGCGCGTAGACGCGACGGGGGTGGCCGTGAGCTATCTGAGGGTCTTTCTCGACATGACCATCGTCGGGATCTTTCTCGCTTCCGTCGTCGGCAAGGTGCGTAGCCGGGCCGCATTTCACGCATTCGTCGGGGCGGTTCGCGACCTTGGCGGCATCCCGGTCCGATGGGTGCGGGCGGCGGCCGCGTTCGTCGTGGTGCTCGAGGCGGCGGCGGCGGTGCTCGTGGCGCTGCCCGCGGCGATCACCACCATTGCCGGGCTGACGCTGGCCGCCGGGCTGCTGGTCGCGTTCACCGTCGTGCTGGTCCGGGCGCTGCGGCGGGCGCCGGGGCCGGCCTGCCACTGCTTCGGGGGCGACGGGGACGCCGTCGCGCCCCGGCATGTCGTGCGAAACCTCGTGCTGCTCGGCGGCTGCGCCGCCGGGGTGGTGATGGGGCCGTCCACCGAAGGCGCCCGGGAACCGGCCGGACTGGCGCTGTGTGCGCTGGTGGCCGGCGTGTGCGTGGGGGCGGTCGCGCTGCTCGACGACCTCGCCGCGCTGCTGCGACCGGCGAAGCCGTGATCGAGAACCCAGTGAGGAATTGGAACAACGCCCGGAACAAACGCCCGAACAGGAGGCTCGAGACGTGCCGATGCTTGTCGCTGCGGTCGTCGTGTTGACCGTGCTCGTCGTGCTTGACCTTGTCCTGACCACCGCCGTCATCCGGCGGCTGCGGACCTACGAGGACTCCAGGAGCGCCGCGGGGGCGCCCCCGGAGACGATCAGGATCGCGGTCGGCGCCGAGGTGCCCGAGTTCGCCGACGCCGACGGGCGCCGGACGCTGGTCGGGTTCTTCTCGACCACCTGCAAGCCGTGCGTCACCGAGGCCGCCGAGCTGGTGCGGCGCGAGGGGAGGTTGACGGCCGCCGGCATCGCCGTGGTGCCGGTGCTGACCCAGCATGGCGAGGAGGACCCCAACGGGCTGCGAACCGTGCTGGCCGCCGTGGGTACCGTCGTCACCGAGGCGCCGGGCGGGCCCGTGAGCACAGCGTTCGGCACGCGGGCCACGCCGAGCTACGTACTGGTGGACCCCGACGGGCGGGTGGCCGCGAAGGGCGCCTTCGAGGACTGCCTGCAACTCGCCGCTGCATGAAACGGCGCCGAATGGCGACGCTCGTCGGGGCGCTGCGCACCTACCATCGCGCGGCGCCCGTCGTGGCCTGGCTGCGGCTGCTGGTCGCGGTCGTCACCGGGCTGGTGCCGGTCGCCGTCGCGTGGCTGACGAAGCTGTTGCTCGACGGGCTCGCCCGGCCCGGCGGCGCGCCCGCGCGGCTGGGGCTGGTCGCCCTGGCGCTCGCCGTCGTCGGGGCGGTCGGGGCGCTGCTGCAGCACCTGGGGCGGTACCTCGACCAGGAGGTGGGCCGGAAGGTCGGCCTGCACACCCAGGCGGAGCTGTTCGCCGCCGTGGTCCGCGCGCCCGGCCTGACCGAGCTGGAGGACCCGACCTTCCACGACCGGGTCCAGCTGGCCCGTCAGTCCAGCCAGTCCGGGCCGGTACTGCTCACCGGCTCGCTGCTCACCATCGCCCAGGCGACCTTCACGCTGGGCGGGTTCCTGGCCTCGCTGCTCGCGCTGTCGCCGCTGGCCGCGCTGCTGGTGACCGCCTCGATGGGGCCGACGCTCGCGGCTCAGCTGCGGCTGAGCCGGATGCGCACGGCCACGACGACCGGCAACAGCCCGCGGCAGCGGCGGCAGATGTTCTACGCGGCGCTGCTGCTGGACCTGCGGGCGGCCAAGGAGATCCGGCTGTTCGGCCTGGGGCGGTACTTCCGCGACCGCATGCTCGTCGAGATCGGCGAGCAGCAGCGCGGCGAGCGGCGGGTCGACCTCGCGACGGCGCGCACCGACGCCCTGCTGTCGCTGCTGACCGCGGCCGTCTCGGCGGTCGTCCTGGTGGTGACGGTCGCGCGGCTCGCCACGGGACAGGGCCATGTCGGCGACCTCGCGGTGCTCATCGCCGCGCTGGGCGCGGTTCAGGCCGCCGTCGCGGGCCTGGTCACCCAGATCGCGACGGCCGACTCCGCGCTGGCGCTGTTCGAGCACTACCTGGCCGTCGTCCCGGCCGGCCGCGTCCCGCTCGCGGCCGGCGCGGCGGTCCCGTCGCTGCGGCAGGGCATCCGATTCGAGGACGTGTGGTTTCGCTACGGCGTCGATCAGCCGTGGGTACTGCAAGGCGTCCACCTCCACTTCCGGCAAGGACAGTCGACGGCGTTGGTCGGGCTCAACGGCGCCGGCAAGTCGACGATCGTCAAGCTGCTGTGCCGCTTCTACGAGCCGGTCCGCGGCCGGATCACGTGGGACGGCGTCGACCTCGCCGACCTGGACATCGCCGCGCTGCGGGCCCGGATCGCCACCGTGTTCCAGGACTTCGTGTGCTACGAGCTCTCCGCCCGCGACAACATCGCGCTCGGTGCCCTCGGCGACGGGGACGTTACGGCCGCGGCCGTGCGGGCCGGTATGCACGAGACGCTGGCCGCGCTGCCGGACGGCTACGACACGATGCTGACCCGCACCTTCGCCGACGGTGAGAGACGCCGCCGACACCGAAGCGGCGAAAGCCAAAGCGGCGACAGCAGCACGAGACGTGGCGGACAACAAAGCGGAGTCGTGCTCTCCGGCGGCCAGTGGCAGCGGGTCGCGCTCGCCCGCGCCCTCATCAGGACCGACGCCGACCTGCTCATCCTCGACGAGCCGTCCTCGGGCCTGGACGCGCGCGCCGAGGCCGAGGTGCACCGCACGCTGCGAGAGCTGCGCACCGGCCGGACCAGCCTGCTCATCTCGCACCGCCTCAACACCCTGCGCGGCGCCGACCACATCGTGGTGCTCCGCGACGGCCGGATCGCCGAGGAGGGCGACCACGACGCACTGATGCACGCCGACGGCACGTACGCGGAGCTGTTCCGGCTACAGGCCGAGGGCTTCGCCGACGTGGCGACGACCACCGACGGGGGAAACGCATGAACGACATCAGGATCGAGGTACTCGGGCCGCTGGAGGCCACGATCGGCGAACGGCCCGTCCAGCTGGGCGGCCCGAAGCAGCGGGCCGTGCTGGCCGCACTGTTACTGGCCGAGGGGCGGGTCGTCTCCGTCGAGCACCTCGTCGACGTGCTGTGGGCGGACGACCCGCCGACGAGCGCGGTGACCAAGGTGCAGGGGCACGTCTCCGCGCTGCGCAAGGCGCTCGCCGGGTCGGGCCATCCGGGCCCGGCCGACGTGCTGGTCACCCGGGCGCCCGGGTACCAGCTGCGGACCACCGACCTGCGCACCGACCTGGCCGCCTTCGACCGGCTGGTCGCCGAGGCCACCACCCGGGCGCGCGCCGACCCGTCGGCCGGCGCGCGGCTGCTCGGCGCCGGGCTGGCGCTGTGGCGCGGGCCGGCGTTCGCCGACGTGGCCGCGCCCGCCATCCGGGCCGCCGCGGCCCGGCTCAACGACCGCTACCTCGCCGCCGCCGAGGACCGCGCCGACATCGAACTGCGCCTCGGCCGCCACCGGCAGGCGCTGGAGCAGCTCGGGCCGCTGCTGGAGGAGCACCCGTTCCGCGACCGGCTGCGCGAGCTGCACATGCTCGCCCTGATCCGGATGGAGCGGCCGATAGAGGCCATCGCCTCCTACCAGCGCTGCCGCACGCTGCTGAGCCGCGAGCTCGGCGTGGAGCCGTGCGGCCGGCTGCGCCGCCTGGCCGCATCGATCGGATACCACTCATGACCCCGGGAGGTCGTCGCACCGTGCCATCCAGCCGACCAGACACCGCGACCGCGGCGCCCGCCACGGACGGCGGCGCCCGCGTCGTCCTCACCGACGTGGTGAAGACGTTCCCCCTGGGCGACGGCGAACGGCTCGCCGCCGTAGACGGGGTCAGCCTCACGCTGGAGCCCGGCGGCCTGACGGCGCTCACCGGGCCGTCCGGCTCCGGCAAGTCCACGCTGCTACACCTCATCGGCGCGATCGAACGGCCCGACTCCGGCTCCATCGCCGTCGACGGGCAGGAGCTGACCGCTGCCGGCCGTGGGAGGCTCGCGCAGTACCGACGCGGCATTGGCTTTGTTTTTCAGCGTTTTCACCTGCTGCCGGCGCTGACCGCCCTGGACAACGTGCTGGTGCCCGTGCTGCCCCACCGCAACCTGGGCTTCGACCGCGGCGAACGGGCCCGCGAGCTGCTCGACGCCGTCGGGCTGGCCGGTCGCGAGGGCGCGCTGCCCTCGCGGCTGTCCGGCGGGCAGCAGCAGCGGGTGGCCATCGCCCGCGCGCTCATCAACCGCCCCCGCCTGCTGCTGGCCGACGAGCCGACCGGCAACCTCGACTCGCACACCGGCCGGGCCATCCTCGACCTGTTGCTGGGGCTGCGCGAGCGCTACCCGATCACGATCGTGCTGAGCACGCATGACACGTCCATCGCCGCGCAGTGCGAGCGGGTCGTCGACCTGCTGGACGGGCGGCTGCGATGACGTGGGTCCTGATGACGGCGGCGCTTGCCGGGGCCCTGCTGGCGGCCCGCCGGCTGCTGGTCGTGGTGACGGTGTTCGGGCCGAGCATGGAGCCGACGCTGCGGCCCGGCAGCCGGCTGCTGGTGCTGCGGATCCGGCGCCTGCGCGTGGGCCGGATCGTGGTGCTGCACCCGGTCGCCGGTCAGAAGGTCCCGGGCGGCGACCTGCTGGTGAAGCGGGTCGCGGCCCTGCCCGGGGACCCGGTGCCCGCCTCGGTGCTGGCGGCGGTGGGTGGCCGGCCCGGCGACCGGGTCCCCGAGCGGCGGGTGGTGGTGCTCGGCGACGCGCCCGCGGCCAGCGCCGACTCGCGCAACTGGGGCTTCGCCGCGGTCACGGACATCGTCGGCGTGATGGCCGGGAGGCTGGCATGAACGCGCCCCGGAACCGTGGACCGGCCCGGGGCGCGTCGAAGCGGTTACGCGGGGCCGTACGTGCACCAGCAGCGGGTGCCCTGGCCCTCGTACCAGCAGCACGTCTCGGCACCGTTCCTGCAGTTGGAGTCGTACGCGTCCCAGCAGTTGTAGGCCCGCGCCGTGGCCTTGGGCAGCAGCGCGCCGAGCATCCGGTCACCCACCGCCCTGAGCTTGTTCACCATGAAGGTCTCCTCCGCTGTCCGCCGGCCCCGTGCCGGCGGCTGATCGGAGTCTGCGAGGCCGCGCTAACGATTCCTTACCGGTTCGCTGCCGATGTTTCCTCGGGGGGTATCAGTTGATCTCGCTCATCCGCGCCCAGTTGTTCTTCCGGCGGGGTCGGCTGGCGGCCACGATCGCCGCGGTGGCCATCGCCGTGGCGAGCTTCGCGCTGCTCGCTTCGGCGTCCCGCGGGTCCCAGGTGCGGGTCGAGGGCACCGTGCAGGCGAACTACCGGCCCGTCTACGACATCCTGGTCCGCCCGCCCGCGGCCGTCGACGCCGGCGAGCAGGGGCAGGGCCTGATCAGCACCGACCGGGTCGCGTCCACCTATGGCGGCATCACCGAGGCCCAGTGGCGGAGGGTCCTCGACATCCCGGGGGTCTCCGTCGCCGCGCCCGTGGCGATGGTCGGCTACGTGATGCAGACCGCGACGGTCACGGTCGACCTGTCGGACTATCTCGCGGCCGGCGGCGACCGGCAGGTCCTGCGGGTGAGCCCGACCTTCGTCGGCGACGGTGGGCTGTCGAAGATCGCCGATGGGCCGAAGTACCTCTACGTGACCCGCAACCAGCTCGAGTACGTGCCGGGTGACCCGTTCGTCATCGGCCAGCAGTACGACAGCTCGAACGCGCCGAAGATGCCCGAGATCCGCGAGCACGCCCCGGGCGGGGTGACCCCGGTCTGCGAGCCGGCCACGGGCAGCGTCGGCACGAACCCACTGTCGGTGAGCGACCGCACGGAGGCCCGCTGCTGGTCGAGCGACCCCACATCCAGCGCGAACCAGTCCGCCAAGGCGCAGGTGCACGTGCTCTTCCCGATCCCGCTGCTGATGGCGGCGATCGACCCGGCGCAGGAGGCCAAGCTCGACGGGCTCGATGGCGCCGTGACCTCCGGGCAGTACCTCGCGGCCGACGACCGGGCCGGCGGCATCCCCGTGCTCACCGCCGGCAGCCTGGACCTCGACCAGCAGGTGCGGCTGCAGATCGACCGCGTCGGCGGCGACGCGGCCGAGCACACCGCCGCCGGCATGCGGCTGGACAACGCGGCCGAGTACTACGCGGCCCAGCCCGCCACGCAGATCGGCGCGAAGGAGGTCACCGCCCAGGACCTGTACCCGTCCATCGTCGACACCATCGCGCACCCGCCGGCCGCGGACGCCGGCATCGGCCTCTCCACGACCGGCACCTCGTACGTCCAGCAGTGGTGGACGACCAGCCCGATGGCGCTGACGGGCGCGGACCGGTCCGTCGCGGTCGTGCCCTACACCGGCGGCGAGTGGGGCCGGGCCGTGCACGGCCAACCGGCGACGAACCCGGTGCCGATGGGCATGGCCGACGACCCGGTCCGCTCGATCGTCCGGCACGTGCCGGACTCGACCTCCAAGACCAAGGACGCGTTCCTGCGCGGCGTCGGGGTGTTCGACCCGGCCAAGGTCCAGCTCGGCCCGCAGCTGTCGACGATGCCCTTCGACCTGTACCGCCGGGGCTCGTCGCCCACCACGGACTTCGCCGGCCCGCTCGGCCAGCGCGCGCACCTGCTCACCACCCTCTCGGCGCTCCCGGCGCTGCAGCGCGACCCCTACACCAACGTCGACGCGGCGCACGGTGTCAACAAGGACGCCCCGATCTCGATGGTGCGGGTCCGCGTGGCCGGCGCCGTCGGCCCGGACGACACGTCCCAGGAGCGGGTCCGCGCCATCGCCGACCAGATCCACCTGGCTACCGGCCTGCGGGTCGACCTCACCGTGGGCTCCTCGCCGTCGGCCGTCGCGCTGAACGTGCCGCCCGGCAAGTTCGGCCGCCCGGCGTCGACCCTGCGCCAGGACTGGCTGAAGCTCGGCGTGGCCACGACGATCGTGTCGGCGCTGGACGGCAAGTCGCTGGTCCTAGCCATCCTGGTCCTGATCGCGTGCGCGCTGGCAGTCGGCAACGCGACCGGCGCGGCGGTGCGTACCCGGGCCACCGAACTCGGCGTGCTCGCCTGCCTCGGCTGGGCCCGCTGGCGGTTGTTCACGCTGGTCGCGGGGGAGTCGGTGGCCGTCGGCGCGGTCGCCGGCCTGCTCGGCACCATCCTGGCGCTGGCGCTGTCCCGCGTGCTCGGCGTCGCGCTGGGCGCCGACTATGCCCTGTTGGCCATTCCGGCGGCGGTACTGCTGAGCGTGCTCTCGGCCCTGCCACCCGCCTGGCGGGCCACCCGCGCCGATCCGGGCGCCGCCGTGCGCCCCGCCGTCGCCCTCCTGCGCCGCCGTCGGGTGCCGCACCGCATCTGCGGCCTGGCCATGCGCAACGTCCTGCGCGCACCGGGCCGCACCGCCCTGGGCGCCGCGAGCCTGGCCCTCGGCGTCGCCGCCCTGACCCTGTTGGTGATCATCAACCTCACGTTCCGCGGCAGCGTCTCCGGCTCCGTCCTCGGCGACGCGATCACCGTGCAGGTGCAGGCCACCGACTACATCGCGGCCGTCCTGACCACCCTGCTGGGCGCGGTAACGGTCGCCGACGTGCTCTACGTCAACATCCGCGAGCGCGCTGCCGAGTTCGCCCTTCTCGGCGCCGTGGGCTGGGCCGACTCGCCACTGTCGCGCCTGGCCGTCTACGAGGCGCTGGCCATCGGCACCCTCGGCGCCGCGGCGGGCGCGGGCACCGCCCTCGGCACGGCCGCCCTGCTCGACTCGAACCTCACCGCAACCTCGTACATCGTGGCGGCCGCCGCGGCCGTGGGCGGCGCACTGCTGGCCATAGCGGCGGCGCTGCTGCCGGTCCGCTCCCTGCGCCGACTGCCGACGGCCCGCCTGTTGGCCGAGGAGTAACCCGGCCGCTCCGACGGCCCTGACCACCCGCCCCCGGCCACCCGGCCGGGGGCTTTTCCTTGCAGGCTGACATCGGCTTCTTGTGCAAGCCATGATCAAGTGCGTGGGACCTCGTGCGGGCGCCAGGATCGTGCCCCGGCGGACGACCACCAAGCCGCGCTACGCCGTCATTTGTACCGCTCCTGGGGGAGCGGCCTTGTAACGTTCACGCCGCGTCTGGGGGTTGTGCCGGGGTACGGGTGGGTTGGAGGGCGTGCCTCGCCGGACGCCGGTCTCTTTGCCGTGCTGGCGGCTTGACTCGCGTGCAGCATGCGGTCACAGTAATCGATCAATGTCAATTGCTTGATTGATGAGGGGGCCGGCGATGGGTGGTCAACGGCGGCGGAAACTGCGAATAACCACGACGAGCGGGGTGGTGGTGTCGCTCGTGGCGGCGGTGTTGAGCGCCCAGGCCGCTTCCCCGGCCGAGGCGGCTACCGGGCTGACGCTGTCCGTGGACGTGTCCGCTGCGCGGCATGTGATCAGTCCCGACATCTACGGGCTGAACGGAGCCGACCCGGCGTTCGCCGCCGAGATCGGCATGCCGGTGGCGCGCTGGGGCGGCAACGCAAGCACCCGGTACAACTTCAAGAACCACACCTACAACACCGGCAGCGACTGGTACTTCGAGAACATCGTGGCCGGGCCTGACAACACGGTCGAGGCGTTCGTCCAGACCAACAGGAACCGCGGCACCAAGCAGATCGTCACCGTACCGATGAGCGGGTGGGTGGCAAAGGATTCACCGGCTGCCCACCCATTCGCCTGCGGGTTCCCGGCGACCCGCTTCCCGAGTCAGGACTCGTTCGACCAGTGGGACGCCAACTGCGGTAACGGCAAGCTCAACGGCACGAACCTCATCGGGGCCGTCCCGACGGACACCTCGATCCCGGCCGACGCCTCGTTCGACGGCGACATGGTGTCGCATCTGGTGCGCCAGTTCGGCACGGCCGCGCGGGGCGGCGTATCGATCTACGAACTCGACAACGAGCCCGTGCTGTGGAGCTCCACACACCGCGACGTACACCCCGACGCGGTGACGGACGACGAACTGGCCAACAAGAGTACGGCGACCGCCGCGGCCATCAAGGCCGCTGACCCGAGCGCGGCGGTCCTCGGCCCCTCGGGCTGGGGTTACTGCGAATGGGTGGCGTCCGGGCTGGACGGGTGCGCGCCGGGTGCCGACGCGGCCGCGCACGGCGGGCTCAACCTCTCCCAATGGTTCCTGAAGAACATGAAAGACTACAGCGACGCCCACGGCGGGAGGCGCTTCCTCAACTACTTCGACCAGCACTACTACCCGCAGATCAGCGGCGGCGAAGACCCGGACGCCAACGCGTTGCGGCTGCGGTCGACGCGTTCGCTGTGGGACCCGACGTACGTCGAGGAGTCGTGGATCGGCCCCAGCGGCGTGAACGCGCCGCCGTTGCAGTTCATCCGCACGATGAAGGCATGGGTCGCCCAGTACTATCCGGGCACGAAGGTCGCCATCACCGAGTACAACTGGGGCGCGCTGGACAACATCAACGGCGCGCTGGCCCAGGCCGACGTTCTCGGCATCTTCGGGCGCGAGGGACTCGACCTCGCCACCATGTGGGGCGAGCCCCAGCCGACGCAACCCGGCGCCTACTCCTTCCGGATGTACCGCAACTACGACGGCGCGGGGAGCCGGTTCGGTGACGTGAGTGTGTCGGCCACCAGCAGCGACCAGGGGCAGCTTGCGGTGTACGCCGCGCAGCGCTCGTGCGACAACGCGCTGACGGTCATGATCGTCAACAAGACCGGCAGCGATCTGACATCGCCGCTGTCGGTGACCGGATTCAAGGGCAACAGTACTGCGCAGCGGTTCACCTACAGCCCGGCCAACCTCAACGCAATCGTGCGCGGCGACGATCTCGCGGTGCGCTCGGGCAAGGTCGACGCGACGTACCCGGCGAACTCCATCACCCTGCTCGTCCTGGGCAGAGGCCGGCGCTGACGGTCGGCTGCCGTACAGCCAGCTCGTACCTGTAGTACAGGGTGGCCCGGCCCCGATCCGGGCCACCCTGTACATGCCGCAAACGCGATGATGCGGCTTGATGCTCCTCCTGGTCGGTACCGAGCCGGGTCTCGAAGCCGTCCGCGGTGCGCTGGTACCCGGGCGCCATGAGGCCCGACGGTCGTGCTCCACCAGACGGAGCCACTCGGACCGTGGCATGTCCCTACGTCTGATCTTGTCGAGTCGTCGACGACCTGTTGCGCTCCGGCGCGTTCGGCTGCGACGGGATCTGCCGTCGGCACGTGGCCATCTACGTCGGCAACGGCCAGATCATCGAGGACTGCAGACCGGGGACGCCCGTGCGGTACGACTCCATCAACTCCCCGGCACGCCGTACGGGCTACGGTCGGGTCGCCTGACCCTCCATCCATCCGGCTCGTCCCGATTGACAAGAGCCCCGGCCGTGACTGGCGGCCGGGGACTCGGGGTCGCGCGGCCCTCGGTTCAGGAGTTGGTGAGGTCCGTGGACTCGCCGGTGGCGGGGTCGACGGTCTCCTCGTAGACGCCGTCGCCGTCGGCGTCGATCGCGATGAGGTCGACCTCGCCGTCGCCGTCCGTGTCGGCCTCCAGCACGTTGGCGCCGTCGTCGAGAGTGTAGATCTTGGCCTGGTCGACGACGCCGTCGCCGTTGAGGTCCTTGTCGTCGAGGGTGACGTACTCTTCGCTCATTATGAAGTGGTCCTCCAGTCGCAGGTGTGGTGAAGCGTAGCGGCCACGAAGGGCCCTGCTACTTCGGGTCCGGCGGCTGTACGCCGGCCTCCCAGGACATCAGGGTTGCGCCGGCCGGAGCCGCTGGACGGCATGGCCTTGAAAGCGGCGGCGGTACTGCTGGATGCGTCCACGACACCGTAGAGTTCGCTCCAGCCTGAACGGGAGGGGTGCGCGATGATCGACGCGATGGCGCCGCTGTCCAACGGCGTGCAGACCGGCATCCGGGTGCCGGTGATCCTGATCGCACTGGCCGGCGTCGTGCTGGCACTCGTCGGCATCCGCCGGCTGGGCGTCGGCGCGGCGGTGCTCGGCGCGCTGGGCAGCCTGTTCATTGCCGTCGACCAGATCGTCACCATCGTGTGGGTGCTGCACCTGTCGTCGATCGCGACGAACACCGACAGCGACATCGACACGCTGAACACGGCCAACAACGCCTACACGATCGCCGACGCGGTGCTCATCACGTTCGGCGTGGCGCTGGTGGTCCCGGCTCTGGTCGTCCGCCGCGGCAATCCGCAGGCCACCGTCCAGCCGTTCCCGCCGCAGTCCTACGCGGCGCCGTCACCGTACGGCAGCCCGCAGCAGCTTCCCTACGGCGGCCAACCGACCCCGCCACCACCGAACATGCCGCCACAGGGTATGCCGCCGCAGTAGGCGAAGTTGCGCCCCGACCCAGAAGTCGATCTCGCGTAAGGCGGCGCCGCCCGGCTGGCGGTAGCCGTGCTGCCGGCCGCCCGGAGGGTCCTGGGCGGTCGGCGGTGGTCGCGCTGGTACACCATAACGGCACCGCCGGGCGGCTTATGGGACGCGCCAGGTATCGGGCTAATCTCCGAGGATCTTGAGCACGCCGGGATCGGCAGTCTGCGCGGCCTCGCCCAGGATGCGCCGCTTGAAGGCCGGGCCACGGCCATGCTCGGCCAGTTCGAGCGCCGCCCGGAATACGGCCTCCCACGACGGGTCCGTGACGTGCTGTGCCACGATGTCGACGAACTCCGGTGGGTCCAGTTGGGCCAGATATGCGGCGGCAAGGTGTTCCCGGAACGCCGTATGCGTGAATGCGTAGGTTGTCGCTTCGATCTCGCGCAGGACGAGGGAACGCGATACCAGGTTCGACACGATTTCCGGCGCTGACTGGCCGGCGACGAGGCTGCTCACCTGTCGAAGCAACTCGTCGTGAGTTATCGATACTCGGTTGTCCGGCCGCGACTGCATCGCGAACGCAATGCTCTCCAGGGCTTGCCGTAGTTCTATGAACGGGACGCTGACGGTGCCCCTCTGGCCCTCACGGCTGATTGTCGCGGTGATCGTCTCATCCAGCATCATCGTGAAATTCTGCGGCATCCGGCCGAAACGGTAGGCGAATGCCGCGAGCAGCTGAAGTCCGAAGGGTGTCCCGAAGAGAGCGGGGCGCTCGGTCGCCTGCGAAACCCACTCCCACAGCTGCTGGGTATCGAACGGAGTGTATGAAGTCAGGGTCGAGAGGTAGCGGTGGGCCATGGTCTCGGTCCATGGGGCGATCGCGACGCGGCGGAAGGCGGCTAGGTCGGCGTCGATGGAGGCGTAGGGCCGGGTCGTCACCAGCAGCGAAGCACCGGGGTACGTGTCGGCGAAGCGGCGGATCGCGGCGAGCAGGGCCGGTCGCAGCGTCGGGTCGATGACCTCGTCGAGGCCGTCGAGGACGACGAATACCTTGCCGCGGCCCAGCGCGACCTGCAGGGCGTCCGGGGTGAGCTCCCGGCCGAATCGTTGCCGCAGCGTCCTGCGTAGCAGCGACGTGAGGTCGCCGCCGATGTCATCCGGGCCGGCATCGCGCAGCAGCGCCATGATGGGCTTTGGTGTCTCCGGGTCGGCGGCGTGGCGGAGCGCCGCGAGGTGGCACAGATGGCCGACCATCGTGGTCTTGCCCGTCCCGCCTGGGGCGACCAGCACCACCCGGCGCTGCGCCGGGAACAACTCGGTGAGCGAACCGACGTCGAGTGGGCTCTCGATGTAGACGCGCGCGGAGTCCGCCTCCTCGAACGGGGACGTCAGGCTCAGGCTCACCTGGAACTGGGACAGATAGTCCGCCTCGAGCTGGGCGAGCGACCATGAGGTCATCCGGGCGACAGCGGCCGCCACCACGGCCGGGTCCTCGTCCCGGACCAGATCCCGGGCGCGCTGCCACAGCAGGTCGTGCATGCGCAGCGTGTGCTGGGAGTCGCGCTGCAGCAGCTCCCGGCCGAGGAGCTCGTCGAGCACGTCGTCGTCGCCGTCCAGCAGGGCCCGCACGAGCCCGGTGCTTGCCGTCGCCGCCGGTGCAAGGCCGAGGAGCCGGTAGCCGCGCGCGGCGGCGGGGTCGAGGTCACGGTAGGCGAGGTCGATGGCCGCTTTGACCGCCCGCCCGGCGGTGACGAGCTTGTCCAGCTGCACGCCGCCGTCGGCGCGGCCCAACCGCTGTTTCAGGTCGGTCCAGGTCCAGTGGCGGCGGGTCTTGAGCAGGCCGGCAGCGATTGTCAGGGCGAGCGGCAGGTTCCCGGCGAGCCGGGCGACCTCACGCACCGCCGGCTCGTCCGAGGCGGAGACATCACGCTGGGCCACTGCGCGGAGGAGGTCGACAGCCTCGCTGCCGTTCAGCGTCGGCAGCGCCACAAGTTCGCCGGGGAGATCACCCAGGGGCGCCCAGCTGGTGATGATCACGGCGGCGTCGGTCTGCCCGGGCAGCAGCGGCTCGACCTGGGCGGCGCTGGAGGCGTTGTCGATGATGACAACGGTGCTCATCGCTGCGAGCGCCGACCGATAGGCGCTCGACCGCAGCCCGAGGCCGCTCGGTACCTCCGCGGCAGGCCAACCCAGCGCCACGAGCAGGCCGCCGAGTACGTCGTCGACGGACGCCGGGCGCCCGTCGGACTCGGCGCAGATTTGCGTACAGTTGGCAGTCCTGGTAGCGCCGTTCGCTCAGCCGATGCCCGAGGCTGATCGCCAGCGCCGACTTGCCGACGCCGGGTATGCCGTAGATGTTGACGATTTTAGGTCCCCACCTGTCGGTGAGTAGCTCGGCGAGCGACGCCATCAGCTCGGCGCGGCCCGTGAAGCCGGCCGGGCGTAGCGGCAGCTGGTGGACGGCCCGCAGGGTGCGCCGCTCGCCGGCGAGGTACACAGCGCCGTAATTGTCGCCGGCGAAGTTCACCTGGGTGGCGTGGCCGGCGGCCTCGGCGTGCATCCGGCCGCCTACAGGTTGATCGTGCCGTGGTTGTCGCCGCCGAAATTCACCTGTTTGGCGTTGTCCCGGGCGACCGCGGCCACTCCGATGGTCGCCTTGGCCTGGGCGAGGAGGTCCTCGACCAGGTTGCGGAAAGCCGGGTCGGTCTCGGCCGCCGAGCGGACCTCGTCCGCGACGATCGCCTCGGCCCCGGCGCCGTCAATCTGCTCCAGTGCGGCCACCCCGCGCGGCGACAACTTCGCACGGATTGCCTCAGCGAGGCTCCGGACGACCTGCCATGCCGCAGATCCGGCCTGCTTGGCGAACTCCTCACCGGCCGTCTGGCCAAGCAGGGCTGCGGCTGCCACGCCGACCGTGACTGGATCCAATGCCCACCCCCACGTCGATGCCCGACGGTAACGTACCGCACGCGCCAGTGGGACGGGAAGTAACCGATCGACCAAGGGGTATTGCTCTTCCGACGTTGCCCAAGCCGCGGACCCGCCGGCGAAGTTGGGCTTCCAGGTAGGGGGGGGCTGGGTTGGTAGCCCGGGTCGTCGGAAGCACCGGTGCGGCACAGCACGTGGCCGCTGAAGCAGAACCACCAATGTTCGGGGCTGCTGGTGATGGGAACGCCGTCGGCCACCAACTCGTGCAGCAGCCCGGGGAACAGGTCGTCGAGGATCTGCGCGCCCCGCGGGAGCAGCGCGTGGGCGTGCCGCCCCTGTGGTACGCCCTTGCGGTCCGGCTCGCCGGTCGGCAGCGGGTCACGCTCGACGATCGTGACCCGCTGATAGGCGTCGGCGAGCACCCCGGGCCGACAACAGCCCGGCCATGCTCGCGCCCAGCACGACAGCGTGGTCGCCGGCCTTGCTCATCGATGCCTCCCCAACGCCGCTGTGGCCGGTTCAGGACCAGAATTCGTCCAGCGCGTACTGGTCGTCGGTGTAGCTCCAGAACTCCAGCGCCTTACCGTCACGTAGCCGGATCACGTTCACGCCGGGTGCGGTCAGCGTCTTGCCGTCCCGCTCGGCCGTGGCCTGCAGCCGCACGAACGCGTACTCGTCAGTCGCGGTGATGACCGATGGGACGATGCGCAGGGTGCCACCGGTGAGCTCGTACTGGCGGGCCCAGAACCCGAACACCTGCTGCTTGCCCTGGTAGTCGGCGGCCAAGGGGCTACGGCCGCCGAAGTGGTAGACGATCTCGTCATGCAAAAGTTCGCCGACGGTGGCCAGATCTCCGACCGCAAACGCCTGGTAGGCCCGGCGAACCAATGCGACGTTGGGATGTTCGTCCATCGCTGATCTCCTCGAATCCGCAAATCGGTGACAGTCAGGTGCGTTTGTAGCGGTCAAGAGTCAGAGGAATCGACCCCCCGTTTGAGGGGTTGGCCGGGGCTGGCGACGCCCTAGGCTGGTGGCATGTCTGGTTCGACCGTCGCCGGCCGCGCCCGTCGCGATGTGGTACGCCTGTGCCACCAGGGCCTGCCAGCCGGGCAGTTGCTCGGGCAGGTGTTTGCCTGCGTGCGCGCTGCGGTCGGGTTCGACGCTTCGTTCTGGGCGATCACGGACCCGGCGGCCTTGCTGCCGACCGGGGGACTCGTGCACAACCTGCCGGCGGACATCTGCGAGCCCTACTACGCGCACGAGCTGCTCGTGCCGGACGTCAACAAGTTCGTCGAGTTGGTCGGCGCGACCCGCACCGTCGGCGTGCTCAGTCAGGCCACGAGCGGAGACCTTCGGCAAAGTGCGCGGTACCGGGTGATCGGCGAGCCGCTCGGCATCGAGGATGAGCTGCGGGTGGTGTTTGTCGCGAATGGCTTGTGCTGGGGCTTCGCCGCGCTGCTGCGCCGACATGGGGCGTACAGCGGCCGCGAGGCGAGCTTCGTCGCCGGCGTGTCGGCACACATCGGGCACGGTTTGCGCACGGCGCTGCTCGCCACCGCGGCGCAAGGCCACGTCGGCGCGCCTGGCACCGTCGTGGTCGATGCGAACGGCCGGATCGAGGCTGTCACGCCGGAGGCCGAGCAGTGGATGGCCGAACTGATCGCGTTGACCGAACGAACCGGATACCCGCAGCAGCCGGTCGTCCCGCCGACGGTGTACATCGTCGCCGCCCGGGCGCGGGCGGCGCTGGCCGGCCGTGACGACGGGGTGCCCAGCGCCCGGGTACGCACCCGCACCGGCCAATGGCTGATCGTGCATGGCTCAGCTCTGCGTGGGGCCAACGGGCCGGACGGTCGGGTCGCCGTGGTCATTGAGCCGGCCCGGCCGGCGGAGATCGCGCCGGTCATCGTCGCGGCGTGGCAGCTCACCGAGCGCGAGCAGGATGTCCTGCGCCTGGTGTGCCGCGGGCTGAGCACCGAACAGATCGCGCACGAACTGGTCCTGTCGCCGCACACGGTGCGTGGCTACCTCAAAGGGCTCTTCGCCAAGGTCGGCGTCAGCAGCCGCAGCGAACTCGTCGCTGCGCTCTTCGCCGACCATTACCACGACCGGCTGTTCGCGACGGCGAGCGTCGTAGGCGACACCGTCCAATAGCGACAGTCGAGTGACACCACACAGTTGGAGGCGTCGTTGGATAAGCCATGGGGCGCCGGCCGCGACGCCTTGCTCGCCTACGCGGCCGGGGCGGTCGGCGCGACCGCCAACCTGGCCCTCATCGCGTTCTACGCGCTGCAGGCCAACCACCCGGAGCGGGGAGACTCCCTCGGCGTGGCGAACGATCTCATCGGAGCGTTCGGGTCAGCCCTGCTCATCCCGGTCACGCTCGGGCTGCGCCGCCACCTCCCACGACGTCGAACCGTCAACCTCACCCAGGCGATCGGGGTCACCGCCGGCGCGGTATTGACACTCACCAGCCTGCTGCTGGTGTTCGGCGCCGTGCCGTTCACCGTCGCAACACCGATCTCGCTGATCGCATACCTGCTTTTCGCCGCCTGGCTTCTCCTGGTCAACCGATGGTTGCGGCAGTCGCAGGCGCTGCGAGGCCCGTTCCGCCTGGGTCAATACCTCGGCGCCGCGGCGATCGCCGGGGCGGCCATCGCGGGCCTGGGCGCCCTGCCGCCCGCGATGTCCTGGCCGCGACTGGCCGTGTTCGCCACCGGTGGAATGTTGTTCGGCATCGCCATCCTTGGTACCCCGATCTGGCTTCTGCTGCTCGGGCGAGCCCTGACCAACACCGCTGATGCGACCAGGCCCGCCCACATCCACGAAACGGGTCAGCCTGCTCACGAATCCGGCCTGGTGCCATGACCTCCGACGCGCGCCAAATGACCCGTTGGGCCAATGCGATCGGGGTGTGGCTGTACCGCCGCTCCCGGGGACGGCTCGTGGGCCCGGCCAAGGGAACCATCGTTGGCCTACTCACCGTCGCCGGCCGCCGCACCGGCATCGCCCGAACAGTGGCGATCGGTCTACACAATCATGGCGATGGCTACCTCGTTGCGGGCACCGGCAGCGGATCGCGATACGAGCCGCAATGGTTCCGCAATCTCCGCGCCGCCAACCACGCTCAGATCCAAATCGGCGCCGCACACATCGATGTCGACATCCGGATTGTGGATCTTGTAGAGCGGGACCGCTTATGGCGCGATGTCATCTTGGTGCAAGCGCCCTGGCGACGGCGATACGAGCAGATGACTGGCCGCACTATTCCGATCGCTGTGCTGACCCCACGCCGGACTCGTGACCGTCTGAACGGCTGACCCCGGGTGCAAGCAGGCCCGGTGGGCCAGTACCGTCTTCTCGACGGCCTCGCCGAGGCTGGCCCACAGGTGGTAGCGGTCGGCGACCTGGATCGCGTTCGGGGCGCCGGCTCGGGCGCCGATCGCGTAGTTGCCGCCGCGGTCGCGGCAGATGACGCGCACAAGGATGTCGGCGCAGCCAGTCGGCGAATGCGTCCGCGCTGCGGTCGGGCGGCTGACCATTTGCACTGGCCCCGTCCCCGCCTGCGTGGACGGTGACGGGGCTACCAGCCAGCGCAGTCACCTCCGGCGGCGGCCAAGCAGATGCGCGGCCGTGTGTCTGGTCGCACCGAGGCGCCGTCACGGCCGGTCTCCTGGGTCAGCCGTGCGGCGCCGAATACGTTGACCTCGAACTGATAGCGGGCCTCGTCCATCGGTACGTCCTCGAGGGCACCGTAGGAGCCGTAGCCGGCGTTGTTGACCAGAACGTCGATACGGCCCTCGGCGGCGATGATCTCGTGTACTCCGGCCTGCATCGACGCATCGTCGGTGACGTCCATCGCGAGCGGCCGGATGCCCCGCTCGGTGAGGTGTTGCATGCGCTGAACCCGCCGGGCCGCGTCCTGCGCCGCGCCTCGCTACCGGGCGATCTGTTCGCCCGCGGCCCGGTGGCGCTGCTGCCGGAGGAGTACTTCCGGTTCTGGGACGCGCTCGACGCCGAGGGCGCAGACCCGAACCTGCCGGTACGCATCGGCGAGGCGGCCACTTCCTCGGCACCCGCGTACGCCGGGGCGCCGCACACGCCATCACCTTCTCTCGTGCAGACGCCACTCGAGCCTTCGTCACCGAGAACGAACACATGTGGCGGTTCTTCGCCCCCGACCTCCGTAGACGCCTTTCGGACCTGCAGGCCGCGGCTACCGTCGCCGATGGCGTTCGCGCCGCGCTGCACGAGACCATCCCCGGCGGCGATCCCTCGATGACCGCGGTCAGCAGGCACCTGGCCGTCAGCTCCCGTACCCTCCAGCGTCAGCTGCACCTGGAAGGCACTACCTTTCAGGCGCTCCTGGCCAGCACCCGCGAGGATCTGGCCCGTCACTATCTCGGCCACAGTGCCATGCGTAGCGCCGAGATCGCCTACCTGCTCGGATACGAGGACACCAACTCCTTCTACCGCGCCTTCCGAGCCTGACCGGGACGACCCCGGAAGCCCTCCGCGCCGCGGACGCGGGACGCCGGCTGACGGCGTAGGGCCGGCGTCGTTCACCGCCGGTTTCGACGGTTCGCCCGGCGATCTCGACCTTCCCGTGAGCGGGTTCGGCCGCGGTGAGCTTCGCGATCGGGGCGCGGTTGGTCGCAGGCCCCAGCGACCTGCGGCACGTGGCCGGAGACCGGGGCGATCGCAGTCCGCCCGAGTGGTGTCCATCGCCGACATCGTCCACGGCGGCAGCACGTTCGAAATAGGGGGGAAATCGGGCGCCGTGGTGAGGTCCATCTCACGAGCAGTTGTTCCGGATGAAACCTCGCCGAAACACCGGATTTCTTCACTGGTCCGCATCACCGGCCGCCCTAGCTGGGCGGACGGGCCGGTGGAGGGATCGCCATGCCGGAACGGTTCGTGTTGGTGCGCTGGCCCGACGGTGCCGCGCAACGGATCTACTCACCATCGACAGTTGTCGAAGAATTCTTCGCTGCGGGGCAGCGGTTCGCGGTCGACGAGTTCGTCGAGCAGAGCCGCCGCGCGCTCGCGGAAGCCAGCGAGCGGGTGCGGGTCGCCTACGGGCACCCGTGCGCGCACGCGGCCCGGTCGATCCGTGAGGTCGAGGCGCGCGCCGCCGCCCAGGCCCACCGCGGGGACGTCCTGGTGGAAGGGGTCGAGGCGTGAGCGGTCCGGAGCGAAGCGGAGGAGCCGCTCACCATAAGCACAGTTTTGACTCGCGCGGCGGCCGGAGCGAAGCGGAGGTCGTCGCGTGAGCGAGCACTTCGCGGTAGCCGTGGTCGGAGGTGGCCAGGCCGGGTTGTCGATGAGCTGGCACCTGCGCTCGAACGGCGTCGACCACGTCGTCTTCGAGCGCGACCGGGTCGGGCACGAGTGGCGTGAGCGCCGCTGGGACTCGTTCTGCCTGGTCACGCCGAATTGGCAGTGCCGGCTTCCCGGTTATGCCTACGGCGGCGACGACCCGGACGGGTTCATGAGCGGCGTCGAGGTCGTCACCTTCCTCGAGAAGTACGCCGCGGGCTTCGACCCGCCGCTGCGCGAGGGCGTGGCCGTGCACCGGCTGCGGCGCCGCGTGGGAGGGATGTTCGAGCTGGTCACCAGCGCCGGGATGGTCACCGCGGACCAGGTCGTCGTCGCGACCGGGCCCTACCACCGGCCGGCCGTACCGCGCCTGGCCGAACGCCTTCCCGAGCGGATCGTGCAGCTGCACTCGTCGCAGTACCGCAACCCGGACCAGCTGCCGGAGGGCGCGGTCCTGGTCGTGGGCACCGGCCAGTCCGGGTGCCAGATCGCCGAGGATCTCCACCTCGCCGGCCGGGCGGTCCACCTCGCGGTCGGCGGGGCGCCGCGGGCGGCCCGGCGCTATCGCGGGCGCGACACGCTCGCCTGGCTCGAGGAGATGGGTCACTACGACAAGGGCATCGACGAGTTCGCCGACGCCGACGCGGTGCGGCTGCGGGCCAACCACTACATGACCGGCCGCGACGGCGGGCGCGACATCGATCTGCGGCGCTTCGCGGTCGAAGGGATGCGGCTGTACGGCCGGCTCAAGGGGATCGACGCCGCCCGCGCGACGTTCGCCGACGATCTCGCGGTGAACCTCGACGGGGCCGACGCCGTCGCCGAGGGCATCAAGGACGCGATCGACGCGTACATCGTGCGGGCCGGCCTCGACGCGCCCGATGAGGCTCGGTATGTGCCGATGTGGCGGCCACCGGCGGTGCACGCGGACGAACTGCGGCTCGAGGACGTCGCCGCTGTCGTGTGGGGCACCGGCTTCCACCGCGACCACCGCTGGATCGAGGTGCCGGTCTTCGACGGCCGCGGCTACCCGACGCACGACCGTGGGGTCACCAGCTGTCCGGGCCTGTACTTCCTCGGCCTACCCTGGCAGCACACCTGGGGCTCGGGCCGCTTCGCCGGCGTGGCCCGCGACGCCGCCCACCTGGCCGTCCAGATCACCGCGGCGCGGCGCCGCCAGGTCACCGAGGGCGTGAGCTGGCTCGCCGGCACCCCGACGGAGACGTACCCGGACCTGGAGTGGGCCGCGTGATGCACGACGCCCACCGCCACCTCGGCAAGCTCCCGGCGTACCCGTTCTATGGCGGCCCGCCGGTCAACCCCGACACCACCGCCCGCGCCACCGTCGAAGAGCTCATGGCCGACCTCGACCGCGAGGGCACCGAGCGGGCCCTGGTCCTGCCCAACTACGGCGTCCCCGACCCGGACGTCGCCTTCGGCCTCAACGAGCTGGTCGTCGAGGCGGCCCAGCGCGACGAGCGCATCCGGGCCGGCCTGTGGGTGTCGGCCAAGCCCGGCGACGGGGAGCGCACCGCGAGGGCGCTGCGGCTGGCCGGCGAGCCCGGGGTCCGCGCGCTCAAGCTGAGTTTCCTGCTCGGCGGCGGCGCGGACGACCCCGGACTGGAGCCGATCTTCGCCGCGGCCCGGGCGCACGACCTCACCGTCCACGTGCACACCTCGCCCGGCGCGGCGTCCGACATCGACCGCGTCGGCGAGCTGGTCGAGCGCTTCGGCGACGAGGTCCGCATTCACCTGGTGCACTTCGGCGGCGGGATGAGCGGCCATATCAAGCTCGTCGGCGGCCGCTTCTTCGACTGGATCGCCGCGGGCAAGCAGGTCTACACCGACCTGTCCTGGGCCATCGGGTTCGCCCCGCGCTGGCTCGCCGCCGAGATCGACCGGCGCGGCCTCGGCCACGACCGGGTGCTGTTCGCCAGCGACGAGCCGTGGGGCGATCACGCCGGGGAATCCGCCCGGCTGCGCGCGGCCGTCGCCGGCTCCGAGCTGTCCGACCTCGTCTTCACCTCCACGTTCGACAAGCTCTACGGCTGAAGGGAATCGTCATGTCCGACCTCACCGAGCTCGAGCAGAAGAGCCTCTCCGAGATCCCGCACCCGGCCCTCGCCGAGGGGTCCAGCATCTACGGCGGCACGAAGGTGTTCCCCGACTACAAGGCCGAGGAGGGTGAGGTGTACTTCACCCTCGTCCACGGCATCGCGCACGAGTCGTCGGTGAGCTTCGTCGCCGTGCTGCAGGCCACCCGGGCACTGCGCAAGGGCTTCGAATCGGCGATCTACTTCTACG
Source organism: Dactylosporangium sp. CA-139066 (assembly GCF_050936175.1). Classification (NCBI taxonomy): domain Bacteria; kingdom Bacillati; phylum Actinomycetota; class Actinomycetes; order Micromonosporales; family Micromonosporaceae; genus Dactylosporangium; species Dactylosporangium sp. CA-139066. The sequence goes on from NZ_JBNJNH010000001.1 coordinate 1,664,970, forward strand.
GGCCGGGGTCGCTGAACTGCCTGGCCACGCGCGGGTTCCCGACGACCGGCAACTCGGCCTTCCCGGGCGAACACAACATCAACAACTCGCTGAAGACCTTCATGGCCGAGGGCGGGAAGGTGTACTGCTGCCGCTTCGGCCTGTCCCTGCACGGGGCCCGGGAGGAGGACCTCATCGAGGGGGTCATCCCGACGCACCCGCTGGACGTTCAGGACGCGCTGATCCACTACGCGCGCAAGGGCGCGATCATCAACTCGACGTACATGTTCTGACCGGTGCACCGCGATGAGCATTGACGTTCGCGCCGACCTGGCCGTGCGCGGCGTGCGGGTGGCGACACCCGTGCGCCGCCCGGCCGGGGCCGGCCCCAGCGACGACGGGCACCTGGTGATCGACGGGCGCAACGCCGCCCTGCCGATCGACCCGGCCAGCCCGTACGAGATCCGCGGCGACCGGGTCTGGCTCGGCGACACCGACACCGGGCTCTCGCTCGAGGTGGTGCGCCGGCCGCGCTTCTACGAGCTGACCACCGCCGACGGCGTGCCCTACGAGCGGATCGCCCGGCTGCACGGCCGGGACGTGCTCGCCACCACCGTGGTCCAGACCTGCATCCGGTACGGCGAGGACCAGCGCTGCCGCTTCTGCACGATCGAGGAGTCGCTGCGCTCGGAGGCCACGGTGGCGGTGAAGACCCCGGCCCAGCTGGCCGAGGTGGCCGCAGCCGCGGTCCGGCTCGACGGCGTCCGGCAGATGGTGATGACCACCGGCACCACGGCGGGGCCCGACCGCGGCGCCCGCAACCTGGTCCGCGCGGTGCGGGCGGTGCTGGCCGCCGTCCCCGGCCTGCCGATCCAGGTGCAGATCGAGCCGCCGCGCGAACTGGCCGCGATCCGGGAGCTGCGCGAGGCGGGCGCGGCGTCGATCGGCATCCACGTCGAGTCGCTCGACGACGAGGTCCGGCGGCGGTGGATGCCCGGCAAGGGCGCGGTGCCACTGGCCGAGTACGAGGCCGCCTGGGATGTCGCGGTCGAGGTGTTCGGGCGCAACCAGGTGTCGACGTACCTGCTGATCGGGCTGGGGGAGGACCCCTACGAGCTGGTTGAGGGCGCGGCCCGGCTGATCGCGCGGGGCGTCTACCCGTTCGTGGTGCCGTTCCGGCCGATGGCGGGCACGCTGGCCCGCCGCGACGGATGGCCGGCTCCGGCACCGTCGCTGGTACGGGACGTCACCGCGCGGGTGGCCGCGCTGCTGCGGGCGGCCGGGATGTACGGCGCGGACCAGAGGGCCGGCTGCGCCGCGTGCGGTGCCTGCGGCGTGCTTCAGGCGGCCGGCGGATGACCGACCTCGTCCCCGCGCTGCTCGGCGCGCCGCGGTTGCTGATCCGGCCGGCCGAGGCGCTCGGCGACTACCACCGGCTGCGGACCCGGGTGTTCGTCGAGGAGCAGGGCCTCTTCGCCGGCAGCGACCGCGACGACCGCGACGACGACCCGCGCACGGTCGTGCTGGAGGCCCGCGCGGCCGACGGCACGCTGCTCGGCGGCGTCCGCGTCGGCCCGGCCGCCGACGGCCCGGACCTCGGCTGGTGGGTGGGCGGCCGGCTGGCCGTCGACCCGGCCGCCCGCGGCGCCCAGCGGATCGGCCCGGCGCTGGTACGAGCCGCCTGCGCCTACGCCGAGCAGGCCGGCGCGCTGCGCTTCGACGCCACCGTGCAGGCCCGCTGGCAGCGGATGTTCGAGCGGCTCGGCTGGCGGGCGATCCGACCGGTGACGATCGCGGACCGGCCGCACGTGCTGATGCGCTGGCCGATCGGGCGGATCGCGGCGCTCGTCGAGGCAACCAAGCGCCCCCTCGGCGGGCTGCTGCGCGGCATGAACCCCGGCGGCCCGGCGTACGTCGGCGACGACGGCGCCCCGGTCCCCGGCTCCGACCTCATCGCCGCCTGCGACGCGATCCTGCCCTCGATGGTGGAGCGCGACCCGGACTGGGCCGGCTGGTGCGCCGTTCTGGTCAACGTGAACGACCTGGCCGCGATGGGTGCGACACCGGTCGGGCTGCTCAACGCGGTCGGCGCGCGCGACGCCGCGGCGGCCGCCCGGATCCTCGGCGGGCTGCGCCGCGCCGCGGCCGCCTACGGCGTGCCCGTCCTCGGCGGCCACACCCAACTCGGCGTGCCGGCCGCGCTGTCGGCGACCGCGCTGGGCCGGGCCGAGCGGCCGGTGCCCGGCGGGGGCGGCCGGCCCGGCCACACCGTCCGGCTCACCGCCGACCTCGGCGGCGGCTGGCGCCCCGGCTACCACGGTCGGCAGTGGGACTCGACGAGCCGGCGCACCGCGGCGGAGCTGCGCGCGCTGCTCGGGTATGTGGCGGCGGCCCGGCCGGCCGCCGCCAAGGACGTGTCCATGGCCGGCATCGCCGGGACGCTCGGCATGCTGGCCGAGGCCGGCGGCTGCGCGGCCGTACTCGACGTCGCCGCGGTGCCGCGGCCGGCGGGCGCGGCCATGGGCGACTGGCTGACCTGCTTCCCCGGCTTCGCGATGCTCACCGCCGGGCCGGCGGCCCCGGCGTCGGCCGGGCCGGCGGTCACGGCCGCCTGCGGCGAGCTCGTGCCCGGGGCGGGGGTACGCCTGCGCTGGCCGGACGGGGAGCTGACGGAGGCGGTCGACGGCGTCGTGACGGGATTGGGGGCGGCAGCATGATCAGGATCGCGGCGGCCGCGGAAGCGTTCGACCGGGACCTCGAGGCGGACTTCGCACGCATCGAGCGGATCGTGGCGGCGGCCCGCGCCGACGGCGTACACCTGCTGGCTTTTCCGGAGGCGTGTCTCGGGGGCTATCTGGCGCACCTCGACGGCGGCGCCGACCAGCCGCCGGCGCTGCGCCTGGACGGGCCGGAGATCGCGCGGCTCACCGCGATCGCCGGGGACATGGTCGTCTGCGCCGGGTACTGCGAGGACGGCGGCGGCGACACGCGGTACAACTCCGTCGTCTGTGTGGGCGCGGGCCGGGTGCTCGGCAACCACCGCAAGGTGCACCAGCCCCTGCGCGAAAGCGCCAGCTACGACTCGGGCGACTCGTTCACCGCATTCGACACCCCGATCGGCCGGATCGGGCTGCTGATCTGCTACGACAAGGCGTTCCCGGAGGCCGCGCGGTCGCTGGCGCTGGACGGCGCGGAGATCATCGTCTGCGTGTCGGCCTGGCCGGGCAGCCGGACCAACGCCCCGGACGACCTCGCCGAGGATCGTTGGACGCGCCGGTTCGACCTGTTCGACCGCGCGCGGGCGCTGGAGAACCAGGTGGTGTGGGTGTCGGCCAACCAGTCCGGGCGCTTCGGCTCGCTGCGCTTCGTATGCAGCGCCAAGGTCGTCGACCCGGGCGGCGACGTGCTCGCCACGACCGGCGTGGCGCCCGGCGTGGCGGTCGCCGACGTTGACGTCGCCGGCGCGCTCGCCGCGGCCCGCCGCTCGATGGCCCACCTGCGCGACCGGCGCCCCGACGCGTACCGGGCCCTCGCGCCGTCGATGATGTGACCCATGGCAGTCACCCGGATCGCCGCCGCGGCGGCCCAGTTCGGCCGCGACCTCGACCACGACCTCGGGCGCATCGGCAAGCTCATCGCCGACGCGCGGGCCGAGGGGGCCGCGCTGCTGGTGCTGCCGGACGCGGCGATCGGCGGCTACCTGGCCGACCTGCGCCGCCCCGACCCCGACGCCCTTCCCCCGGCGCTGAAGCCCGACGACCCGATCTTCGAGCAGGTCGCCGCCATGGCCGGGGAGATGGTCGTCTGCGTGGGCTTCTGCGAGGCCGACGGCGACGAGCGGTACAACGCGGCGGTGTGCCTGACCGGCTCCGGCGTCCTCGGCCGGCACCGCAAGGTGCACCTGCCCGCCGCCGAGCACATCGCCTACCGCCCCGGCGACGCGTTCACCGCCTTCGACACGCCGGTCGGGCGGATCGGGATGCTCATCGACTACGACAAGACGTTCCCGGAGTCGGCCCGCACCCTGGCGCTGGACGGCGCCGAGATCCTCGCCTGCCTGTCGGCCTGGCCGGCCAGCGTCACCAACGCCGCGCCGAAACTCTCCCAGGACCGCCAGTCGCGCCTGTTCGACCTCTACGACTGCGCGCGGGCGGCCGAGAACCAGATCGTCGTCGTGTCGTCGAACCAGACCGGCGTGGCCGGTGGCATGCGCTTCCTGGGCCAGGCCAAGGTGGTCGGCCCGGCCGGCAACATCCTCGCCCGCACCTGGGCCAAGGCCGGCCTGGCGGTGGCCGAGCTGGACGTGGCCGGCGAGATCGCCACCGCCCGCCGCGTGCTGCGCCACCTCGACGAGCTGCGCCCGGCGCTGTATCGGACCGGCCGGTGAGGATCGCGCTGCTCACCTACTCGACGCGCCCCCGCGGCGGCGTGGTCCACACCCTCGCCCTCGCCGAGGCCCTGTCAACCCGCGGCCACGAGGTGACGGTCTGGACCCTGGCCCGCGGAGGAGGCTTCTTCCGTGCAGTGGATGAGGGTGTACGGCTGGAGCTGGTGCCGTTCCCCGACGTACCCGGCGAGGAGGTGGGCCCTCGCATCCTGCGCTCGATCGCGCTGCTGCGCGCCGCCTTCCGCCCGGACGACTACGACGTCGTCCACGCCCAGGACTGCATCAGCGCCAACGCGGTCGACCGCTGCATCCGCACGGTCCACCACCTCGACCGCTTCACCACGCCCGAGCTGGCCGCCTGCCACGAGCGCGCGATCGTCCGCCCGTTCGCACACATCACCGTGTCGGCCGCGGTCGCCGCCGAACTCCGCGCGGGCTGGGGCTTGGCCCCGACCGTCATCCCGAACGGCGTGGACGCCGCGCGATTCGCCGCCGCCGAGCCGATCCCGCAGCGGTACCCGTACGTGCTCGCAGTCGGCGGCATCGAGCCCCGCAAGGGCTCTCTCGACCTCCTGCGCGCCTACGCCCTGGCCCGCCGCTCGCGGCCGGATCTGCGCCTGGTCATCGCCGGCGGCGAGACCCTCTTCGACTACCGCGCCTACCGAGCCGAATGGGACCGGCTGGCGCTCTCGCTGGACGTCCACCCGGAGGTGCTGGGCCCGGTCGCCCACGACGAACTGCCCCGCTGGGTGGCCGGCGCCGCGGTGTTCGCGTTCCCGTCCACGAAGGAGGGCTTCGGTCTGGCCGCGATGGAGGCATTGGCCGCCGGCGTCCCGGTGGTGGTACGCGACCTGCCGGTGCTGCGCGAGGTCTTCGGCTCGGCCGTCCTCTACGGCACCGACCCGCCGTCCCTGGCCACGGCCCTGCTGAGGGCGGCCGACGCCCCGGACGAGGCAAGCCGGAAGAGTGGCCGAGAGCTGGCCGCCGCCCACACCTGGTCTGCGGCGGCCGCGCTGCATGAGCAGTTCTACCGGCGCATCCTGGCCTAGTTCATGGACAGCCCTCAGTCGGCGGCCTTCGCCCCGCGGGGAGCGCCGGCCGCCGACGAGTCGTCACCGCATCAGCTGCGCAGGGTCCATTGCTGGTTGGTGCCGCCGTTGCAGGACCACAGGATGAGCTTCGTGCCGTTCGCCGTCGCGCCGCCGTTGGCATCCAGGCACAGCCCGGACTGCACCCCGGTGATGGTGCCGTTGGCGTTGACGTTCCACTGCTGGTTGCTCTGGCCGGTGCAGTCCCAGATGATCACCAGGGTTCCGTTGGTCGTGCCGTGCGCGTTGGCGTCCAGGCACTTGTTGCCGTACACCTGGAACTGTTTGCCCGACGTGTACGTCCACCGCTGGTTCGCCTGGCCGCTGCAGTCCCAAAGCTGCACCTGCGTGCCGTTGGTCGTGGTGGACCCGGGCACGTCGACGCACCGGCCCGACTGGCCACCCACGATCTGCTGGCCCTGGTTGTTGGTGGCGGACTGCACGCCGGCCGAGGCCATCACCGCCTGCGCGGCCGCCGGCCAGTTGCCGTTGGTGACGGTGGTGTTGTTGCTGACGTTGTTGCCCCGGGAACCGTTGGGGATCCAGGTGGTGCCGTTGGTGGTCCAGTTCCCGGTCACCGTCAGGTTGCCGGTGTTGTTGTCGGCGTTGGCGTTGGCGGTGGACCAGGTGCCGACCGCGGAGAACACGTTGCCGGTGGCGGTGAAGTAGCGGGAGCCCTCGTCGAAGTACAGGCCGAAGAAGTTGTTCGTCCGCAGGCAGTAGTTGCCGTCGATGGTGGCGTTGGGGTTGGCCGACAGGGTGTAGATGCAGCCGCCGTCGTTCATCGACTGCATGACGTCGTGGATGTAGTTGCCGGTGATCCGGTTGTTGGAGGCGGTGGTCGCGGTGCCGTAGCGCGGCTGGTAGTTGTACAGGCCGCGGTTGGCGTAGTCGTTGCTGCCGCCCGCGTCGTTGGCGCCCCAGCCGTAGCCGATCGTCAGGCCCGAGTACGGCATGTTGTAGATCTCGTTGTGCGAGACGGTGGCGTTGGTGACGTACGTGGGCAGGAACGAGGAGATGCCGCGGTAGTCCAGGCCCATGTCGTGCACGACGTTGTTGCTGAACGTGATGTCCCGGTTGACCATACGGGAGTCGCTCGGGTGGTGCGCGTCGGCGCGCACGCCGCCGGCCACGACCGCGCCGGCCGAACCGCGGGCGAACGTCGAGCGGGTCACCGTGACGGAGCTGGCGCCCAGCCCGACGCCGGAGGCGTGCGCGTTGGCGTCGTTGCCGATGCCCAGCGCCGTCTGGCCCAGGTTGACGAACTGGACGCCGTCGAACGTGATGGTGTTCGCCGCCGACACCTGGACCGCCGCGGGCATCTGCGACCAGCTCGGCCGGGTCGCCTCGAACTGCGTGCAGCCCGAGCTGCAGGCACCGAACGACGGCCACGACCAGTTCCCGGCGATGTACGCGCCGGTCTGCTGGTCCACGAAGCCCTGGCTGCTGCTGGGCCCGAGCCAGCTCGTGCCGGTGAACGTGACCCCGGTGAACGAGATGTTGTGCGCCGGCGCGTCGTAGGTGCCGCCGATGTCGACCAGGGACTGCAGCGCCGGCAGCTCCACGTCGGCGCTGCTCATGTTCTGGCCGGACCGCGGGATGTAGTAGAGGGTGCCGGTGGCGGTGTCGAGGTACCACTCGCCGGCCGAGTCGAGGAACTCGTAGGCGTTCTCGACGTACAGCGCCGCCGCCCGGAACGGGCTGCTGAAGGTGTCGTATCCGAAGTTGTTGTTGTTCCACGCCGGCTGCTGCATCGTGACGACGTTTCCGCTGATGCTCTGCACGGGCGAGTACCGGTCGGTGAAGGAGTTGATCGCCTCGAACTCGACCCGGTTCTGGTTGGCCACGTTGTTCAGGTAGCCAAGGGCGCTGTTGGAGAACCGCAGTCCGGTGGCGCCGGCGGTGAAGTCCGACCGGTTCACCTGCGTGCGGGCCCGCGGTGCCGGCACCCCGTCGACGTAGAGCTGCCGGGCGTCGATGCCGGTGCCGACGGCGGCCCGCCAGATGTTCCTGCCGGAGTCGGCGAGCGACCAGCCGGTGACCTGCCGCGCACCGGTGATCGTCGGATGCGCGGACGCGGCGGCCTGCCAGATCACGGTGTGGCCGTTGGTGCCGGAGTCGGCCGCGGTCAGCCGCAACGGCGACGAGAGCCGATAGGTGCCGTCGGCCAGCTGCACGACGATGTCGCCGGACATGCCGGCGACCATCGAGCGCACCGCGGTCTGTGCGGCCGGGAGCGAGCACGGCTGGGCGGAGGAGCAGCTCGTGCCGGTACCGGACGGGGAAACAAAGACGGTCGTGGTCGCGGCGAGGGCCGGCGGCGGGGCGGCCACCACGGCGCCGGCGGCCACTGCCGCGGTGGCCGCTCCGGCCGTTACCAGCCTCCGCAGGGCGGAGGACGAGGACGCGAACATCGGATCTCCTGACGTGGGTCTGGTGCGGGTCCGGCTAGGAGCGGGCCCACTTCTGGTTGGCGCCGCCGTTGCACGTCCAGATGATGATCTTCGTGCCGTTGGCGGTGCCGGCGCCGTACGCATCGAGGCACAATCCCGACTGGACGCCCACGACGGTGCCGTCGTTGGCGAGCGTCCACTTCTGGTGGTTGCCGCCGGTGCAGTCGGAGATGTCCACCGCGGTGCCCGCGCCGGTTCCGCCGCCGCGCGCCTCCAGGCACTTGTTGCCGTACACCCGCAGCTCACCGGCGGCGGTCGGGGTGAACGTCTGGTTGGCGCCGCCGTTGCAGTCCCATAGTTCGGCGGCGGTGCCGTTGGCCTGGGAGGCGCCGGTGATGTCGAGGCACCGGCCGGACTGGACGCCGACGAACCGGCTCCCGCTCGTCGTGGGAAGCGTCACGGCGCCGGTGCTCGTGTCGATGCCCCAGGAGTCGTACCAGTTCAATGTGGCCGTACCCGAGCCGGTGAGGGTGATCGGCAGCCATACCGGCAGCGACGCGTTCAGGTTCGAGGCGTTCCATCGATCGCCGACGTACACGTAGCTGGTGGTCGCGCTGCCGGTCACCGGCAGCAGGAACGAGGTCTGCGAGTCGTAGGTGCGGGTGCCCGCCGGCGCGAAGTTGTTGAACGCGCTCCATGGCCCCGCGAGGGAGGTGGCGGTTGCGTACACGTTGTCGTTGGTGGACCACCCGGTGAGGTGCGAGGCGAGCAGGAAGTAGCGGCCGGAGACCTTGACCATGGCCGGCGACTCCAGCGATGGGAACGTTGCGACGGTGCTCTGCGCGCTGGTGTAGTCAGCGGAAAGGCGCTCGATCCGCATCCCCGCGGCCGGATCCTCATGGATCATGTACGCCGTGCCGTCGTCGTCCTTGAACAGTCCGAGGTCCCGGCTCGGATGGCCGAGCGGTCGGGTTGCCCCGAGATAGGTGTACGGCCCGCACGGTGTGTCGCTGACCGCGACGCCGGCCCGCTGGTCGTTGTATGAGGTGTTGTCGATGTGCATCCACATCACGTACTTGCCGGTGGTGCTGTTGTGGAGCACCTTCGGCCGCTCCACGATCCGGCCGGCGGACAGGTCGCCGGTGGCCTGGCGGGACAGCGCGTCGCTCTGCCGGGTCCAGTGGACCAGGTCGGTCGAGGAGTAGCAGGCGACGGCGGTGAACGTGGACCCGGCGGTCTTGTCCTCGCCAACCATGTAGTAGGTGGATCCGACGGTGAAGATGCCGGCACCGTGGGCCTGCAGCCGGTTGCCGGCCGTGTCGGTCCACGCCGTACCGGGGTAGACGGTCACCGTGGCCGCGGACGCGGCGTGCGGGCTGATCGCGGTGACGGCGGCCAGCACGGCGAGCGTGGCCAGCGAACGAACGATGCTGCGGTACATCGAGCCTCCAGACGTGACACGCCGGAGTCCTGCGGAAGGGCCCGGCGGCGGTACCGGGACATGAGGAGCCGTTCGGAAGAGTGCGATCGTATTCATAAGACGTAATACGATAGGAGCGCGCAATCGCGGACGTCAACGTCTGCGGCGAACCGGTTCCGGCCGGCTCGCGAGCGCGGCCGGGCTGCTGTTGACAGGCCACACCGCCTGGCTTACCGTGCACACGAATCGATTCGATCCGAATCGATTCGACCCGCGTCGACCCGGTGTGACACAGGAAGAACCCGGAGTCACCTGGCCGCCCGACCGTGCATGTTGGACAGTCCGCCAGCCGCCCGACGGCGCCGCCGTTCCCCGTCGCCGGCTCGTGTCGCGATCGGTGTGGGCTGTCCGCCCCCCGCCGACTGACCGAGGAGATGTCAGTGCAACTTCCACGAATGCGTCGATGGCGCGCCCGCGGTGCTCTCGCCGGTTCGCTCGCCTTCGCCGCCGCGCTGGCCCTGGTGGGCGCGCGGCCGGCGCTCGCCGCCGACGAGTCCATCACCGTCAACTTTTCCGTGACGAACGGGACGCCGACGTACCGGGCGTCCGGCTGGATCTACGGTATGACCGAGGACGGCAAGAACCCGCCGGACAACTACTTCCGCGACGTCAAGTTCCAGGCGATGCGCGCCGGCGGCGCACAGCTCCCGGGCGGCGGCTGGGTCGGCGGCGGCTACGACCGCCGGTGGAACGCCACGCGGCTGCAGGCGCAGCGCACCGCCGCGCTCGGCGGCAAGTTCGTCCTGCTCAACCACGACCTCTGGGGTGCCGACGGCGCCGCGATCAGCCGGTTCCCGGGCGACAACGGCAACTGGACCGACTACGACAACTACCTCAACCGGCTGTTCGCCGACGTGCAGGCGGCGGGGATCGCCGTCGAGTGGGACATCTGGAACGAGCCGAACATCACCCTCTTCTGGAACCGGCCCCAGTCGCAGTACTTCGAGCTGTGGAAGCGCACGTACCAGCGCATCCGGGCCACGTTCCCCAACATGCCCATCGTCGGGCCGAGCCTCGCCGGCGTGCCGTCGACCAGCGGCTGGTGGACGCAGTACCTCGACTACGTCAAGGCCAACAACGTCGTGCCGGACATCATCAGCTGGCACTCGCTGCCCGGCGACCCGGTGTCCAACGTCGCCACGGCCAACCAGACCCTGGACTCGCGGGGCATCGCGCACCCGCGCCCCTATCAGATCAACGAGTACGGGGCGTCCAACGAGCAGAACCCCGGCGACGGGGCGTGGTACATCGCCCGCCTGGAGCGCGCCGGCGCCGACGGCCTGCGAGCCAACTGGGCCGGCGGGCAGAACCTGCACAACGACCTGGCCAACCTGCTCACCCGCAACTCCTCCGGTCAGTACCAGACCAAGGGCGAGTGGTGGGTGTACAACTTCTACGCCTCGCAGGCGGGGCAGATCGCGGCGGTCACGCCGAGCGGGAACTACGACGCGTTCGCCACGAAGACCGACGGATCCGCGAAGATCCTCGTCGGCGGCGGCAGCACGACCGGGAACGTCGCGGTAAACCTGCAGCGCCTGGACACCACGAGTGGCATCGTGCAGAACAACCAGGTCCGCGTGCTCGTGCAGAACGTCCCGTACAACAACGGCGGCGCGGTGAGCGGCCCGGTCACGGTACGCGACAGCGTCGTGACGCTGTCCGGCAACGCCGCGACGGTGAACGTCTCGCACAGCAATGTCAATGACACGTCCACGATCACGCTGCTGCCCCCGACGGGCACGGTCCCGCAGGGTCAGCTCATCGTGGGCGGCCAGTCGGGCCGGTGCGTCGACGTGCCGGGCGCGACGACCACCAACGGCACGCAGGTGCAGCTGTGGGACTGCCACGGCGGCACGAACCAGCGTTTCACCTACACCGCCGGCAAGCAGCTGCAGGTGTACGGCAGCAAGTGCCTGGACGCCAACGCCCAGGGCACCAGCAACGGCACCGCCGTGATCATCTGGGACTGCAACGGCCAGACCAACCAGCAATGGAACGTCAACACCGACGGCACCATCACCGGCGTGCAGTCCGGCCTGTGCCTGGACGCCAGCGGCCTCGGCACCGCCAACGGCACCAAGATCCAGCTCTGGCAATGCCTCAACGGCGCCAACCAGAAGTGGAGCCTGCGCACCTGATCGGCCGACCGGCCGCAACGCAGCCGTCGGCCATGCGGGTCCGGCCGACGGCTGCAGCGGCCCGGCCGCCGGCAACGCGGGCCATCACGTCACCTGGCCGGGGCGGGTCCGGTGCTGGCGCGCAGGGAGATCGGCGGGGTGTGCAGCAGGTGCCGCGGATGCGCCGTCGGCGCGTGCAGCTGTTCCAGCAGCAGCTCGACGGCCTGGGCGCCCATGTCGTGGGTCGGGACGTCGGCGGCGGTCATCGGCGGGCGGAAGTCCTCGGCCCAGTGCCGGGCGGCCACGCCGGTGACCGAGAAGTCGCGCGGCACCTGCAGGCCGGCCCGCTCCAGGCCGCGCTGGATGCCCGGCAGCGCCGGCTCGTTGATGGTCACGAGCGCGGTGACCTCGGGGTGCTCGGCGCGCAGCCGCTCGATGCACGCCTCGCCGGCCGGCGCGTCGTCGCCGCAGCACACGTCCGTGCCGGCGACGCCGCGTGCCGCGACGGCCTCGGTGAAGCCGGCGAGCGCGCGGTGGCCCGGTCCGTAACCGGCGGCGACGAGCTCGGCGGAGCGGTTGACGAGGGCGACGTGCCGGTGGCCGAGGTCGGCGAGGTGATGGACGCACCGCGAGACGAGCGCGGTGTAGTCGATGTCGACGGACCACAGGTCCCCGGCCTCGCGGGTGCGGCCGATGGCGACGAACGGCAGGCCGCTGCGCTGCAGGCGGGAGACCCGGTCGTCCTCGAGCCGGATCTCCATCAGGATGACCCCGTCGACGCGGCGGCCGGCGATGATCCGCTCGAACGAGCGGTCGTGGTCGCCGCCGGACGGTGACAGCAGCACGTCGAAGTCGGCGCCGGCGGCGGCCTCCACGACGGTGGCGACGAAGCCCAGCTGCATGTCGGTGAGCCGTCGGCCCGCCGGCGGGATGACGAGCCCGAGCGTGCGGGTCCGGCCCTCCTTGAGCGCGCGGGCGCTGGCGTTCGGCCGGTAGTTCAGCTCGTCGATGACGGTCTGGATGCGCCGGCGGGTTGCCTCGGAGACCGGCCGGTTGCCGGTGAGCGCGTACGACACCGTGCTGCGCGACACGCCGGCCCGTCGGGCGATCTCTCCGATGTTCATGGTGCTCCTCGCAACAGCCCGGCGGGTCCTGCGGTACGCGAGCAGCTTGCCGGAGCCACGTCCGATGCGCAATCGGCGCGTCGAACCGATTCGTCAAGATCCGATCGCCCCGGGCGATGCGCCGACCAGGCATCCGGTCGCGCGGGCCGGCACCGGCGGCGGGCCGCTCTTGACCGACGGCGCGGGCGGCCCCTATGTTTCGGGTCGAACCGATTCGCTCCAGAACTGGCCGTTCCCGTCTCCGCCCGCGAAGACCCGACGGCACCTGCTCATGCGACCTGTCCGGTACACCCCGAACGGCTGCGACCAGCCGGACACCCCAACCGCAGAGGTTCATCATGCCCATGTCAACGCTCAGGCGCCGCCTGCTCGGCGCCATCCTGGTCCCGCTCGCCGTCGTCGGCACCCAGACCGCCTGCTCCTCGTCGGACGACGGCGGGACCGGTTCCCCCGGCGGGGGCACCTACACGATCTGGGACCCGTACCCGCAGTACGACGACAGTTCCGCGTGGGTGCAGCTGCTCGGCAAGTGCGGCACCGACGCCGGCGTGACCGTCAAACGCTCCGGCTACGACACCAGCGACCTGACGAACAAGGCGCTGCTGGCGGCACAGCAGGGCAACTCCCCGGACGTGCTCATCGTCGACAACCCGGTCGTCTCCACGCTCGCCGAGGCCGGCGTGCTGACCACCACCGAGGAGAACAAGCTCGACACCAGCGCGATCTCGCCGAACCTCATCGCCGCCGGCACGATCGCCGGCAAGTCCTACGGGGTGCCGATCGGCGCGAACACGCTGGCGCTGTACTACAACAAGGCGGTGCTGCAGGCGGCGGGCGTGGACGTCGCCATCGTCAAGGACTGGCCGTCGCTGACCGCGGCACTGGGCAGGGTGAAGGCCGCCGGGAAGAAGGGCATCACCTTCTCCGCCATCGGTACCGAGGAGGGCAGCTTCCAGTTCCTGCCGTGGTACTGGGGGTCCGGGGCGGACCTGCGCAAGCTCGACTCGCCGGAGGCGATCTCGGCGCTGCAGCTGTGGAACGACTGGCTCAAGCAGGGCTACGCGCCCAACTCGGTCATCAACAACACCCAGACCACGAGCTGGCAGGAGTTCGCCACCGGCGAGTACGCGTTCGCGGAGAACGGCACCTGGCAGCTGGGCAACGCGAAAAAGGCCGGCTTCGAGTACGGCATCATCCCGGTGCCGGCCAAGAACGGCGGCACCGCGCCGGCACCGACGGGCGGCGAGTTCGTCAGCGTCCCTGTGCAGAAGAACACCGGCCGCTACGAGGTGAGCAAGAAGCTGGTGCAGTGCCTGACCAACACCGACAACTCCTACACCACCGTGAGCACGTTGAACTACGTGGCGCCGACCACGGCGGTGCAGGAGAAGCAGGTGGCGGCCAACGCCGAGCTGAAGGTGTGGGTCGAGGCGGTCAAGGCGGCCAAGGGCCGCACGAGCGACAACCTCGGCACGAAGTACCCGAAGATCTCGCAGCCGATGTGGACCGCGGTCCAGGCGGCGTTGAGCGGCTCGAAGTCCCCGGCCGACGCCCTCGCAGCCGCACAGACGGCGGCCGCGGCAGCGACGAAATAGGCCGACCGCGTTGAACGACACGTCGACTACGAGCACGACGGTGGCCGTGCGGGTCCCGGGTGGGGCGGCTCCGGCCGTCCCGCCCGCGGGTCGCCGGCGGCGCGGCGACTCGGTGCGGTGGGCGTTTCTGGCGCCGGTCGTGGTCTATCTCGCCGCCTGCTACGCCTATCCGCTGTACCGCAACATCGACCTCAGCGTCCGGCACTACACGGTGCGCTCGTTCGTGCAGGGCGGCGCGCCGTTCAGCGGCCTGGACAACTACCGTGCGGTGTTCGACGACCCGACCTTCGTCCCGGCGCTGGCCCACACGGTCGTGTTCACCGTGGCGTCGCTGGCGTTCCAGTTCGCCGCCGGGCTGGCCCTGGCGGTGTTCTTCAACCGTCACTTCCGGCTCTCGGCGACGTTGCGGGCACTGTTCCTGGTGCCGTGGCTGCTGCCGCTGATCGTGTCGGCGTCGACCTGGTCCTGGATGCTCAACAGCGACTCGGGCATCGTCAACGCCGCGCTGTCGACCTTCGGTCTCGGACCGGTCAACTGGCTCACCTCGCCGGACTGGTCGCTCGTCTCCGTGATCATCGCCAACATCTGGATCGGCATCCCGTTCAACCTGGTCGTGCTGTACAGCGGCCTGCAGGCCATCCCGGCCGAGCTGTACGAGGCCGCCGGCCTGGACGGGGCGAGCGAGTGGCAGCAGTTCTGGCGCATCACATTCCCCCTGCTGCGCCCGGTCTCCGCGATCACGCTGCTGCTCGGCCTGGTGTACACGCTGAAGGTCTTCGACATCATCTGGATCATGACGAAGGGCGGGCCGGTGGACTCCTCGACCACCTTCGCCACCTGGTCCTACCGGCTCGGCTTCGGCAACCTGCTGCCCCAGTTCGGACCGGGGGCGGCGGTGGGCAACCTGCTGATCGTCATGGCGCTGGCGTTCGGGCTGCTGTACATCCGCCTCCAGCGCCGGCAGGCACGCCCATGAGGCGCGCGAACAGCCGGTGGCTCACGCTCCTCGGGCTGCTGTTCACCGCCGTGATGCTGTTCCCCGTGTACTGGATGGTCAACGTCTCGCTGACCCGCGAGCACGACATGCGCAAGCAGCCGCCGAACCTTTTCCCGGTCGATGCGACGTTCGACGGGTACCGCGCGGTGCTCCACCAGCAGCTGCCGTACCTCGGCACCAGCCTGGCCATCGGCCTGGGCAACGTCGTGCTGACCGTGGTGCTCGCCGCCCCGGCCGGCTACGCACTGGCCAAACTGAGGCCACGCGGTGCGGGCGTGCTCGACTTCGTACTCCTGGCCGCGCAGATGATCCCGGGCATCATCATGGCGATGGGCTTCTACGCCATCTACCTCAACCTCGGCGTGCTCAACAGCTGGCCGGGCCTCGTCCTGGCCGACTCCACCATCGCCGTGCCGTTCGCGGTGCTGGTCTTCACCGCCTTCATGTCCGGCATCCCCGACGACCTGCTGCAGGCCGCACGCACCGACGGAGCCGGCCCGCTGCGCACGTTCTGGTCGATCGTGCTGCCGGTCAGCCGCAACGCCATCGTGACCGTATCCCTGTTCGCCTTCCTGTGGGCGTGGTCCGACTTCGTCTTCGCCAGCACCCTGGACGGCGGCGGCCGTGCGCGCCCCATCACCCTCGGCATCTATCAGTACATCGGCAACAACAACCAGCAATGGAACGCCATCATGGCCACCGCCGTGGTCGCGTCCATCCCGGCCGCGGTGCTGCTCGTCGTCGCGCAGCGCTACGTCGCCGCCGGAGTCACCGCCGGCGCGATCAAGGACTGACCAGCCCCAGAAAGTGAGCCGCCCCATGAGCAGCACCACCGGCCCCGCCTTCTCCGTGCGGCACATCCCGTTCAGCTACGCCGGGTCCTGGTTCGGCATCTCGCCCGTCGTGGCCGAGAAGACCTACGCCGAGCATCTGCACCTGGTGTCGCACCAGTCCGGGCTGCACGCGGTGCTGCGGCTGGTCCCGACGTCGGCCGGCGCGGAGGCGGTCACGACCGTGTCCGCCTCACCGGCCCGCCTGGTGTGGACGGGGACCGGCACCGCCGGGCGGGTGGAGCTGGCCTACGAGTCCGTGGACACGGTCCGGCTGCGCGGCGAGGGACTGGGCCTGGCCATTCGCGCGGCGCACGCGACGCTGACGCCGTTCAGCGGGACGTACTTCTACCGCGACCCCGTCGACGGCGCCCACGTCTTCACCGACTACGGCACCGGCCGCCGCTACCGCGTCACCGTCCTGGCCGGCACCGCCGAGACCCTCGGCATGCAGGCGCTGGGCGCCGCCGAGCGGGCCCTGATCGTCGACGGCGGCGCGATGTGGGAGATCGCGGTCGAGGAGTACGACAGCGCCCGCCCGCCCTACCGCGCCGGCCGGACCTTCGACGAGGTCGTCAAGGCCGCCGAGGCCGAGTTCACCGCCTTCGTCGACGCCGTGGCGCCGTGGCGCGGCCCGCAGACGCCGGCGGCCGAGCTCGCCGCCTACGTGCTGTGGTCGGCCACCGTCCGCCCGGCCGGGTTCGTCACCCGCCCCACGGTGCTGATGTCCAAGCACTGGATGGACAAGGTCTGGAGCTGGGACCACTGCTTCAACGCGCTCGCGCTGGCCGACGGCCTGCCCGAACTGGCCTGGGGCCAGTTCCGTGTCGTCTTCGACCACCAGGACGCCGCCGGCGCCCTGCCCGACTCGATCACCCACTCCGAAGTGCTCTACAACTTCGTCAAGCCACCCATCCACGGCTGGGCGCTGAGCCGGCTCCGCCGCCGACTCGGCCATCTCGACGACGCCGAGCTGACCGCCACCTACGAGGCGCTCGCGCGCTGGAGCACGTTCTGGCTCGACGCCCGCCGCGCACCGGGCGAAGACCTACCGCACTACCAGCACGGCAACGACAGCGGCTGGGACAACGCGACCACCTTCGACCCCGAACGCGTGGTGCAGAGCGCCGACCTCGCCGCCTTCCTCGTCCAGCAGCTGCGCGAGCTCGCCGACCTGGCACACCGCCTCGGCCGCGGCGACGACGCCGCCCGCTGGACGGCGACCGCCGACCGGATCCGCGCCGCCATGCTCGAGCAGCTGTGGAACGGCGAACGGTTCGTCGCGCGCGGCGCCGCCACGGGCAACACGTGGACCAGCGACAGCCTCCTCGATCTCATGGCGATCACCCTGGGCGACGACCTCCCCGCCCCGGTGCGGACCGTGGTGGCCGGCCGGATCCGCCGTCACCTGACCGCATTCGGGCCCGCCACCGAGCTGCCGGCCTCGCCGCACTACGAGGCCGACGGATACTGGCGCGGACCGATCTGGGCCCCGTCCACGGTCCTGATCGAGGACGGACTGCGCCGCGCCGGGCACACCGGCCTCGCCGACGACATCAGCGCCCGCTTCCGGGCACTGTGCGAGCGGTCCGGGTTCGCCGAGAACTTCGACGCGCAGACCGGCGCCGGCCTGCGCGACCGCGCCTACACCTGGACGGCGAGCGCCTATCTCATGCTCGCCGCGGAGCACATTGCGCGGATCGCCCCGACGGCGCCGTAGCGAAGAGCCGCGACGCCGGTCGGCGCCTGCCGCAGCGTCGACGTGACCGGCGCCCGGCGTGTCGAGCTGACCCTCCCGCCGGACCCGTGACGCCGGTGTGAGCAGCGGATTCAAGCTTCCTACAAGATTCGCGCAGGGCCCGAGGGACACACTTGGTCGGCATCGGCGCTCAGCCGGCCACCGCGGACGACGGGGCGGGGCTGGGCGGGCGACCGGTGTCATGTTCCGGCCAACGTCTGGAGGCGCCTGTGTCGGTCGATGCGAGCGCGGCCGGGCAGCGTCTTGCCGGCGCGCCGTGACGGGAGAACGGTACGACGTCGTGGTCGTCGGGGCTCGCTGCGCCGGGGCTTCGACCGCCCTGCTGCTGGCCCGTCGCGGCTATCGTGTGCTGCTGCTGGACCGGGCGAGCCTGCCGAGCGACACGCTGTCGACGCACTACATCCACCCGGGCGGGCTGGCGCTGCTGGCCCGGTGGGGGCTCCTGGATGCCTTGATGGCCACCGGCTGTCCCCCGATCCGGCGGATCTCACACCAGGTCGGCGACGTGCGGCTCGAGGCGGTGGCGCCGGCGGTGGACGGGGTCGGCTTCAGCTGCGCGCCGCGCCGCCAGGTGCTCGACGCGGTGCTGGCGGATGCCGCGGTCGCCGCGGGCGCCGAACTGCGCGACGGGTGCGAGGTGCTCGACGTGACCTTCGACCGAGGACGGGCGACCGGCGTCACCTACCGCACCCGGGCCGGCGCCCGGGACACGGTCGTCGCCGGGCTCGTCGTCGGCGCGGACGGCATGCGCTCGACCGTGGCGGACCTGGTCGGCGCACCCGCCGAGTCCGAGGACGCGCGGCTGACCTGCATCTACTACACGTACTGGACGGGTATCGGAGCGGACTTCGAGCTCTACGAGCAGCCGCGCCGGCTCGTCGGCGCGATGCCCACGCACGGCGACCAGACGCTGGTCTGCGCCTACTTCCCCAGCGCCGAGTTCGCGCAGGTCCGCGGGCGCGCCTGGGACTCCTACCTGGACAACATCCGCGCCACCGCGCCCGGTCTGTTCGAACGGGTTGCCGCCGGTACCCGTACCGAACGGTTGCGCGGGACCAACGACCAGCGGAACTTCTTTCGTCAGGCATGCGGACCGGGCTGGGTTCTCGTCGGCGACGCCGGCCACCACAAGGACTCCATCACCGCACGCGGTATCACCGACGCGTTCGAACAGGCCGCGATGCTCGCCGACTGCGTGGCTGACGGTCTGCACGACGCGGTGCGGTTGCGTGACGGGCTGCGCCGATTCGCCGAGCAACGCAGGGCCCGCTTCACCCCGCTGTACAAGATGGCCCGGCTCGCCGGGTCGCTGGACGTGTCGCCGTACCGGCTGGAGGTGCTGCGGTTCCTGAGCACCCGGCCCGAACTCGTCGAACGCTACTTCGCGGTGGGCGCCGGCATCATCGAGTCCGAGCAACTGTTCAACCGGCAGCTGTTCGCGGAGATGTCGGCCTTCCGGGCGGGTGCACCGGGGTGAGTCAGGCCGTCTCCCCGTGCGCTCGGCCGGCCTGCACGCCGAGGATTCTGTCCGCCACATTCGCGGCCTGGCGGGCACGGTGCTGCAGGTCGTAGAGGGCGCGCGCCTCCTGCCAGGCGCCCACGGCGTCGGCGGTGCGGCCGACGGCACGGTACACGTCGCCGAGGTGGACCAGGGTGTCCGCCTCCTCGTAGGTGTCGCCCAGCTCGCGGCGCAGCGTCAGGGCGTGGAGATAGTGCCGCAGTGCGGGCGCGTGCCGGCCGCTGTGGTGGGCGATGTAGCCGAGGCTGTCGGAGGTGTACGCCTCACCCTCGCGGAACCCCTGCTCGCGGCAGAGGGCCAGGGCCCGGTGGCAGTAGCGGGTGGCCTCCTCGTAGTCCTGCAGGCGGGCGTGGTACCAGCCGAGCGCGTTGAGTGCCTCGGCCTCGCGGGCGGGGTTGGCGAGGGTGGACCGGATGCGCAGGTTCGCGGAGGCATGGACGAGGGCCTGCCGGTAGTCGCCGACGTGTTCGCATGCGAGCGCGAGGTTCAGCTGGGTCTGTGCCTGGCCGTCGGCATCGCCGGCCTCCTCGTATCCGGCCGCCGCCTGCCGGAGATGGTGCAGCGCGCGTGCGTGCTGGCCGAGTGGGACGTACGCGCGACCCAGTAGCCGGTGGTTGAGGGCGAGGTCCGTCGGGTTTGCGAGCGCCTGGGTGGCGGTGATCGTGGCCTGGAGCATGGCGACGCGGACGTGCAGGTACCCTCGCCGCCACTGGAAGGTGTCGAGTGCCCAAGCCAGCCGCCACACCTCGGCGTGCCGGCCGTGCTCCACGGCGTCCTGGTGCACGGCCAGCAGGCACTCGTGTTCCGCCTCGAACCAGACCATCGCCGTGGCGGCGTCGGTGAGAGGGCCGGATGGCGGTGCCGGCCCGGGGCCCGGCGTGATCGGGGTGCGCCGCGGCGACAGCAGCCGGTCGGCGGCGAGGGCGGTGCTGGTGTAGAACGACGTCAGCCGGTGCCGCGCAGCTTCCACGACGGCGGCGGCCTGATCGGATGCGCAACGCTCGGCGGCGTACAGATGCACGAGGTCGTGCATCCGGTAGCGGCCCGCAGTGTGCTCCTGCAGCAGATACGCGGCCGCCAGCCTGCGCAGCGCGACCCGCGTCCGGGCGGCGGACCGGCCGGTCAGCGCCGCCGCGGCGCAGAGGCTGATGTCCGGTCCCGGCGCGGTGCCGAGCAGCCCGAACGTTCGCGCCAGGTCGGAATCGAGAGCATGGTACGAGGCGGAGAACACCGCCCGCAGGTCTGCGTTGAGGTCGTCGGCGTCCAGGGCGTCGAGCCGCGCCGAGCGGTCGGCGAGCTCCTCGGCCAGCGCGGCCAGCGGGAGGCCGGACTGGATGCGCGCCCGGGCCGCCACGATGCTCGTGGCCAGCGGCAGCCCCGCGCAGTGCGCCACGAGCGCAGCGACGGCCTGGGGCTCGCGCGTCGCCCGATGCCGGCCGAGGTGGTGCACGAGCAGTTCCTGCCCCTCGTGCCTGGGCAGCATGTCCAGGGCCAGCGGCCGGGCGCCGTACGCGGTGACCAGCCCGGCGAACTGCCGGCGCCCGGTGACCAGGACCATGCAGGCCGGGCTGCCGGGCAGCAGCGGCTCGACCTGCGCCGTGCTCTGGGCGTTGTCGAGCAGGATCAGCATCCGCTGGCCCACGACGAGGCTGCGGTACAGCGCTGTCCGGCTCGGCAGGTCCGCCGGGATCTCGGCCGGCGCGATCCCCAGCGCCTCGAGGAAGCCGCGGAGGGCGACCGACGCGGGTACCGGGTTCCCGGCCGGATCGAAGCCGCGGAGGTCGACGTACAGCTGCCCGGCCGGGAAGCGGTCGATGTTGCGGTGCGCCCAGTGCAGCGCGAGCGACGTCTTGCCGATCCCGCCGGTGCCGCCGATGACCGCGATTCCCATGACGTCACCGGTGCCGGCGACCCGGTCCAGCTCGGCGATCTCCCCGGCCCGGCCGACGAAGACGGCCGGTGGCGCCGGCAGCTGACGCGGGGTCTGCACCTGGCGCCGGGCCTGCGCCGCCGGCGCGTTCGCCGCGTCGAGCGCCGGGTCGGCGGCGATGATCCGCTCGTGCAGCTGCTGCAGTGCCGTGCCCGGGTCGCTGCCCAGCTCCTCCTTCAGCCGCCGCCGAGTCAGCCGGTAGTGGGCCAGCGCGTCGGCGACGCGGCCGCTGCGGAACAACGCGAGCATGAACTGGCCGGCCGCTCGCTCGTCCAACGGATACGCCTCGGTCTTGGTGAGCAGCTCGGCCAGCAGCTCACCGTGGTGCCCCAGCCGCAGCCGGATGTCGCAACGGTCCAGTTCGGCGGCGAGCCGCTCCTGGTCGGTGGCGTCGCGCTGCAGGTTGAAGTACGGGGTGTCGAGGCCGGCGAAGGCGTCGCCGTGCCAGAGGCCGAGCGCCTCGCTGAGCAGGGCCGAGGCCGTATCGTCGTCGGGCGCGGAGCGGCCCTGCGTGCACAGGTGCCGGAACAGATGCAGGTCCACGGTCAGGCGGTCGATCTCGAGCAGGTAACCGCCTGAGCGGCGGTGCAGCAACGGCCGGCCGGACGCCGCGGTCAGGGTACGGCGCAGACGCGACAGGTAGCTGTACAGCGTCGGCTGCGCCCGCTGCGGCGGCCGGGCCCCCCACACCCGCTCGACGAGCTGGTCGGCCCGCACGACCTCGCCGGCGTCGACCAGCAGCGCCGCCAGCACCCCGCGCTGCCGGGCATGTCCAACCTCGATCGGCGTTGCGCCCCTGTGTGCCTCGATACTGCCGAGCAACCGGAACTCCAACGTCTCGTCGATCCTCCTTCGTCCGTTGCTGCCCGTGCGGGTGCCGCACCGGCTGCATCCATGGTGCCGTACCGCTCGAACCGGGGTTGACTCCCAAGATCGTAGGCCCGAGCCCGTCGTGCCCGCCGCCCCTCGCCTCCCCACCTGCGGCAACACGCGGGCATGAGGGTCAGCCGTTGATTTGCTGCAGAAGGCCCGCTCGTAGCCGACTGCGTCGGCGCCGCGGTTCGGTCGCCTCGCGGGATGCGCAGTAGGCGCGCAGCACCGTCTCGGCGGGGTGCGGCGCATCGGCCCCTCCGGATGTCAGAAGTGTGCCATCATTCCGCCCTCCATCTCGGGCGCGACAGAACTCTGACATCGCCATTCGGCGCTTTTCCGTGCTTTTCCGAGGCCAGTGCAGCTTTGTTGGGCAGCGGTTACATAGTTGGAACGGTCGAGAAATGTCAGAGTAATGACACGGGGCCAATCTGCTCTCACCTGCAGCAGCGGGCTGCACCTCGTTTGGCCAGAACCGGGCTGGGCGCTTGGGACGCCGGCGGCTCGGCCCGGGACATGAACATCCGCACCATCCGCTGTGCCGCGAGCCCGGCGTCACGCCTCCTTGTCCAGGAACGGAGTTCCCGCATATGTCCACCACCAGCAAGCGGCTGCGCACGCTTGTCGCCACGGGCGCCTTCGCGACGGCCGTCGCCCTCGTGCTCGCCGGCTGTGGCGCGCGCGCCGGCGACGAAACGTCCGCCAGCAAGTCGGCCGGACCCAGTTGCGTCGACACCTCCGGCAGCACCATCAAGCTCGGCTTCCTCAACTCCCTCACCGGCGGCATGGCGATCTCCGAGAAGACCGTCTCCAACGTGCTGCACATGGCCGCCGACGAGATCAACGCCGGCGGCGGCATCCTCGGGAAGAAGATCCAGTACGTCCAGGAAGACGGCGCCACCGACTGGCCCACCTTCGCGGAGAAGACCGAGAAGCTGCTCACCCAGGACTGCGTCGGCGCGATCTTCGGCGGCTGGACCTCGTCCTCCCGCAAGGCCGTCAAACCGGTCGTCGAGAAGAACAACGGCCTCTTCTTCTACCCGGTGCAGTACGAGGGCCTCGAGGCGTCGCCGAACATCTACTACACCGGTGCGACTACGAACCAGCAGATCATCCCGGCGATGGACTTCCTCGCCTCCAAGGGGGTGAAGAAGCTGTTCCTCGCCGGCAGCGACTACGTCTTCCCGCGCACCGCGAACGCGATCATCAAGCTCTACGCGGCCAAGCTCGGCATCCAGATCGTCGGTGAGGAGTACGTGCCCCTCGACAAGGACGACTGGACCACCCAGGTGGCGAAGATCAAGGCGGCCAAGCCCGACTTCATCTTCAACACCATCAACGGCTCGTCGAACGTCGGCTTCATCAAGGCCTACTACGACGCCGGCCTCACCGCGGCGACGACGCCGATCATCTCGGTGTCGATCGCCGAGGAGGAGGCGCCGGCCATGGGCCACGAGGTCACCGGCCACTACGCGTCCTGGAACTACTTCCAGTCGCTCAAGACCGACACCAACCCGAAGTTCATCGACAGCTGGAAGGCCTACCCGAAGAGCAGCGGCGTCACCTCCGACCCGATGGAGGCCGCCTACATCTCGCTGTACCTGTACAAGGCCCTCGTCGAGGCGGCCGGCTCGTTCGACGTCAACGCGATCAACGCCGCCGCGAAGAAGAACACCATCACGTTCGCCGCGCCGGAGGGCACCGTCACGCTCGACGGCGAGAACCACCACATCTCGAAGCCGGGCCACATCGGCCGGATCAACGCCAGCAACCAGTTCGACATCGTCTGGTCCTCCGACAAGTTCATCAAGCCCGACCCGTTCCTCAACGGCTACGACTGGTTCCCGGCGAACGTCCGCGACCAGCTCGTGAAGGCCGCGGGCTGATCGCCCCACTCCTTGCACGGACGCGGGGTTGCGTGTCGCTGCGGCGGGCAACCCCGCGTATCCCCAAAAAATCGGAGAAACACACAGAGAGCGAGAGCACGTGGACGCATTGATCCCACCGCTGCTGAACGGCAGCGCACAGGGTGCGCTGCTCCTGCTCGCCGCGCTCGGCCTCTCGCTCACGTTCGGTCAGATGGGCGTGATCAACATGGCCCACGGCGAGTTCCTCATGATCGGCGCCTTTACCGCCTACCTCGTCCAGCAGGTGATCGACTCCAGCGATCTGTCGATCCCGGTCGCGCTGCCGGTCGCGTTCGTCGTCGCCGGACTGTTCGGCCTTCTGCTGGAGGCCAGCATCATCCAATGGATGTACCGCCGGCCCCTCGACACCCTGCTCGTCACGGTGGGTGTCAGCCTGATCCTGCAACAGGCGGCGCTGCAGATCTTCCCGTCCCAGGGCGTCCCGGTGGAGAAGCCGGGCTGGCTCGACGGGCAGCTGAACATCCTCGGCTACGACTGGCCGCTGCGGCAGGTGTTCACCATCGTGCTCGCGACCGTCTGCGTCGCCGCGCTGGCGGCCTGGCTCAAGTACACCTCGTTCGGCCGCCGCATCCGGGCGACCGTGCAGAACCGGGACCTCGCCGAGACCGCGGGGATCTCCACCCGCACCGTCGACCGCCTGACGTTCTTCGTCGGGTCGGGGCTGGCCGGGATCGCCGGAGTGGCCGCGTCGCTCGTCGGCGGCACGAACTCGCAGATGGGCGCGCAGTACATCATCCCGGCCTTTCTCGTCGTCGCCGCCGGCGGCATCGGCCAGCTCAAGGGCACCATCGTCGCCGCGCTGGCGGTGGGCGTCGTCCTGTCGTGCTTCGCCTACTGGACGACCGGCAGCCTCGCGCAGGTGTTCGCCTTCATCCTCGTGATCGTCTTCCTGCAGGTGCGCCCGCAGGGCCTGTTCACGGTGCGAACCAGGAGTCTGGTATGACCAAACTGAAGCCATGGCTCTCCCTCAGCGGGATCGGGGTGTTCGCCGTCCTGCTCCTCGCGGTCGCTCCCCTCGTGCTCACCGATCACTGGCTCGGCAACCTCGGCAAGTACTGCTGCTGGGCGATGGCCGCCGTCGGCATCGGCCTGGCGTGGGGCCGGGGCGGGATGCTCGTGATGGGGCAGGGGGTGTTCTTCGCCCTTGGCGCCTACTCGATGGCCATGCACCTCACGCTGGAGACCGCCGGTGACGGGGTCCCGGGGTTCATGGTGCTCTACGACCCGCTCGCGCCGCTCCCGGCGTTCTGGGAGCCGTTCCGCAGCACGGCGTTCACCCTGCTGGCGATCGTGCTGCTCCCGGTGGTCGTGGCCGGCATCCTCGGCTACGCGCTGTTCAAGCGCCGCGTGAAGGGCGCGTACTTCGCGATCCTGACGCAGGCGCTCGCCGTCGCGCTCGCCACCCTGATCAGCTCCACGATCCGCGAGACCGGCGGCGACACCGGGCTCAGCGACTTCAAGTACTTCTTCGGTTTCGTGCTGAAGGACCCGGCGAACAGGAATATGGTGTACCTCATCGCGGCCGCGCTGCTCGTGGTGTGCCTGCTCGTGGTGTGGCAGCTCTACCGCAGCCGCTTCGGTGAGCTTCTCGTCGCCACCCGCGACGCCGAGGAGCGCGTGCGCTTCCTCGGCTACGACCCGGCCAACATCAAGCTCGTCACCTTCGTCGTCGCGGCGCTGATGGCCAGCATCGGCGGGGCGATGTTCGTGCCGATCGTCGGCATCATCACGCCGGCCGAGATCGGCGCCGCCGCCTCGATCCTCATGATCGCGGGCGTTGCCTTCGGCGGCCGCGCCTCGCTCTTCGGCCCAGCGCTCGGTGCGATGGCGGTCGGATGGGGACAGTCGAGCCTCGGCTCCACCTGGCCCGACGGCTGGACGTACATCATCGGCCTGCTGTTCATCGTCGTCATCCTCTTCCTGCCGAAGGGCCTGTCGTCGGTGTTCGCCAGGTTCACGGCAGCGCGCCGGAGCCCCGGTGAACGGCCCGCAGCTGCGACCGCCGCCGCCCTGCAGCTCGAGGAGGCGAAGTCGTGACCGACGCCTCGCTCGTCGTCACCGACCTCCACGTCGAGTTCTCGGGCTTCGTCGCGGTCGGCGGCGTCTCCTTCGACGCGCACCCGGGCGAGGTCCGGTTCCTCATCGGCCCGAACGGCGCCGGCAAGACGACCTGTATCGACGCCATCACGGGGCTCTCGCCGGCGACCGGGTCGGCGCGGCTCGGCGACCAGGAGCTGCTCGGCCGGCCGGTGCACAAGATCGTCCGGCTCGGGGTCGGCCGCACGTTCCAGACCGCCAGCGTCTTCAACGAGCTCTCGGTGCTGCAGAATCTCGACATCGCCGCCGGGCGCCACCGCCACTGGGCCTCGCTGTTGCGGGCCCGGCGCGGCGTCGACCCGTCGATCGAGCAGGCGGTGGAGGAGACGGGACTCGCCGGCGAGCTCGCCACGCCGGCCGGCATCCTGTCGCACGGCCAGAAGCAGTGGCTGGAGATCGCGATGCTGCTCGTGCAGGACGCGAGGGTGCTGCTGCTCGACGAACCGGTCGCCGGCATGAGCCAGGACGAGCGGACCGCGACCGGCGAGCTCCTGCAGCGCGTTGCGGCGAAGCGCATCGTGCTGGTGGTCGAGCACGACATGGACTTCATGCGCCGCTTCGCCACGCGCGTGACGGTGCTGCACCAGGGCAAGGTGCTCTCGCACGGCTCGGTGGCCGAGGTGCAGGCCGACCCCAAGGTCCAGGAGGTCTACCTCGGCACGGCGGGCGCCGCGACCACGGCCGCGATGTCGGTCGTGCCCGAAGCAGTAGCCGTGACGCAGCAGGAGGAGGACTCACATGCTTGAGCTCACCGACATCGAGGCCGGCTACGGGCGCACGCGGGTGCTGCACGGGGTGACGGTGCCGGCCGGGAAGGTCGTGGCCGTGCTCGGCCACAACGGCGCCGGCAAGACGACGCTGCTGCGGGTCGCGATCGGGCTCATCAAGCCGACGAAGGGCCGCGTGTTCTTCGACGGCGAAGACATCGCGTCGCTCGCCCCCAACAAGCGCGTCGCTCGCGGCATGGCGTACGTGCCGCAGGGCCAGCAGGCGTTCGGGCAGCTCACCACGCTCGAGAATCTGCAGCTCGTCGCCGACGGACGCCGGCGCGGCAAGGCCCTCATCGACGCGCAGATGGCGCGTTTCCCCGCGTTGGAGCAGTTCGCAGCCCGGAAGGCCGGCCTGCTCTCGGGCGGGCAGCGCCAGCAGCTCGCCATCGCCCGCGCCCTCATCACCGAGCCGAAGCTGCTCATCCTCGACGAGCCGACCGAGGGCATCCAGCCCACGATCGTCGCCGAGATCGAGCGCACGATCGTACAGCTGGCCGGCGAGGGCATCAACGTGCTGCTCGTCGAGCAGCACATCGGCTTCGCCCTCGAGGCCGCCGAGCGTTACGTCGTGCTCGCCTCGGGCTTCGTCACCCAGACCGACGAGGGGGGCTCGGCAGCCGTCTCCACCGTGCGAGCCGCCATGGCGATCTGAGCTCGACCGATCTGAGTCCGACCGATCTGAGTCCGACCGATCTGAGCCGACACTGCCGGTTTTCGGGCCGGCAATGGGTTTGTAACAACGAACCCGGAGGATGCCCCACGCCCGGCGCGTGAGGGGATGCCACTGTGAGCAGGACAGGCAACGCGCGCGCGGCCGCGGAGGACAGCCTCGAGGACTATGCCTTCCGATATGTGCCGCGCACCTTCCGGCGCTGGAGCGCGGCCACCGTCGGCGCGACCGCCCTCGGGTCCATCGCGTTCCTCGCCGATTTCTCGATCGGCGCGACCATCGGCATCGACCACGGTACCGCCAATGCCATGCTCGGCATCCTGTTCGCGTCGGTCATCATCGTCATCGTGGGCGTACCCGTCGCCTACTACGCTGCCCGCTACAACCTCGACCTCGACCTCATCGCCCGTGGCTCGGGATTCGGCTACTACGGCTCGATCATCACAACCGTGGTCTTCGCCGGCTTCACCTGCATCTTCTTTGCCTTGGAGGGCGCCATCATGGCGCAGGGGCTGCAGGTGGCGACGGGGACGCCGCTGTGGCTCGGCTATCTCATCTCGACCGTGGTCGTGATCCCGATCGTCATCTACGGCATGCGTG
Source organism: Dactylosporangium sp. CA-139066 (assembly GCF_050936175.1). Classification (NCBI taxonomy): domain Bacteria; kingdom Bacillati; phylum Actinomycetota; class Actinomycetes; order Micromonosporales; family Micromonosporaceae; genus Dactylosporangium; species Dactylosporangium sp. CA-139066. The sequence continues at coordinate 1,693,103 of NZ_JBNJNH010000001.1, forward strand.
CGCTGGAGCGCCTGCATTTCTGGACCACGCCCCTGTGGCTCGTCCTCGCCCTGCTGCCGCTGCTGTGGATCATCGTCTCCGACCCCGGGTCAGTGCGCGCCTTCACGTCGTTCACCGGCAACTCCGACGGCTCGATCAGTTTCGGCGCCGTTGTCTCGAGCGCGGCCGTGTGCTTCGCCCTTACCCCGCAGCTGGCAGAACAAATTGACTACATCCGCGCCATGCCGCCGCGCACGCCGTCGAACGCCCGCTCGTGGTGGACGTCGTTCGCATTGTCCGGCCCGGGCTGGGTCATCTTCAGCAGCACCAAGCAGATGATCGGGGTGTTTCTCGCCGTCTACGTCCTCGTGAAGGTCGATCCCGCCCTCGGGCACTCCGCGACGGAACCGGTCAAGCAGTTCGTCGGCATGTACCAGACCCTGTTCCCCGACTGGCTCGCCGTCGCCCTCGCCCTCATGCTCATCGTGGTCGCGCAGGTGAAGATCAACGTGACGAACGCGTATTCGGGCTCGCTCGCCTGGTCGAACGTCTTCACCCGGGTGGCCAAGCACTACCCGGGTCGCACGATCTTCGTGCTGCTCAACCTCGTGATCGCGTACGCGCTGATGATGCTGGACGTGTTCACCCTCATCTCCTTCGTCCTGAGCCTGTACGCGAACGTCGTCATGGCGTGGCTCGTGACGATCGCCACCGACATCGCGATCAACAAGCTGGTGCTGCGCATCTCGCCGCGCTTCCCGGAATTCCGCCGCGGCATGCTGCACGACTGGAACCCGGTGGGGCTCGTGTCGGTGGGGCTCGCCTCGGTGCTTTCGCTGCTCGCGTTCGCCGGGCTGCTCGGCACCGCCGTCAAGCCGTTCTCGGTGCTCATCGCGATCGGCGTCGCGTTCGTCACCACGCCGGTCATGGCCCTCGCCACGCGAGGGCGCTACTACCTCCGCCGCCGCTCCGACGGCATCGACTCTCCCCTGTTCGACGAGCACGGCAACCCCTCGGGCGAGCGGCTCCGCTGCCATGTCACCGGGTACATGTTCGAGCGACCGGATATGCTGGCCTCGGCCCAGCGAGGGGCGCACGGCCAGGTGCAGTACGTCTCGTCGCTGGCGCTCACGCTCGACGACTCCGATCGCTACGTGCTTCCGCCGGAGGTCACCGGCCCCCCGCACTGGGCGATCGACCGAGGCAGGGGAACGTGATGGAGGAGCCGGCCGACACCGCGACCGCGATTCTGGCGAGCGCGGCGGTTCTGCTGCGTGAGCACACGTTCGACGACATCTCCTATCGCGCCCTCGCCGACGAGGTCGGCATCTCGGAGCGCACGGTCTATCGCCAGTACCCCACGCGTGCACACCTGCTCGCCGCGCTGTCGAACTGGATCGAGCAGACCCATTTCCCGCTGCCGCCGTTCGTGACCGTTGCCGATTTCCGCGCTGCCGTGCACGAGCGCTTCCGCGCCTTCGACGCGTCGCCCGCCTACGCATTCGTCGGCGCACGGGCGTCCACGATCTCGCTGACGCTCGACGCCGGGCCCGCCTACTTCACGCGTGCGATCGAGGCGATGCTCGACGTGTCGGCTTCGACGCTCAACCGGCGGGATCGGCGGCGGGTCGCGGCATCCCTGCGTTACTTCTCGTCGGCGATGTTCTGGGCGCGACTGCGCACGGGCTTCGACCTGGATGCCGCCGAGATCTGCGACGCGTTCGATCGCGCCGTGGGCACAGTGCTCGCGAGGCTGCCCGACGCGACGTGGGCGGAGCCGGGAGCCGGTCGATGGCCGTCCCGGCGCTGACCGGCACGCAAGCGGCGATCCTCGCCGCCTACGCCGAGCTGATCGAGGAAGTCGGCAGCGACGACGTGTCCTACCGGCTCGTCGCCCGCCGGGCCGGCATCGCCGAGCGCACGGTGTTCCGCAACTACCCTACGCGGGTCGATCTGCTGCTGGCGACCGCAGCGTGGATCGAGGCGACGGTGTTCGTCCGCGAGGAGTCACACTCGATCTTCGACATCCCCCTCGCGATCCGCGACGCGATGCAGCGGTACGACGCGCGGCCCGAGCTCGCGCACGTCGTCGCCGAGACGGCCATGCGCGGCGTGAGCGGCGCGGCGCCGTCGCTCGGCCGGGCACACCTCGAGCGGCTGCTGGACGCCGAGGTGCCGTCCCTCGACGCGGCGCAGCGCAGAGCGGTCATCGTGGCGCTGTCCCACCTCGACTCCGCCGCGACCTGGGTGACGTTTCGCCGCGAGTTCGGCATGGACCGGCGTGACATCGCCGACGCAGCCGCATGGGCAGCCGAGGCGGTGCTCGACAGCATCCGCGACCGCGTCGTCCCGTAGGCGCCGGCCGCTGGGCCGGCCGCCGCCGACGTCCGACATCTCGACACGGCGGTAGTTCGACAGGACAGCGACGGTGCGTGGGCCGGCCGACGCTGCCGGCCAGGCACGGTTCGGTTCGGTCCCTGGGCGTTGACAGTGAACATCATACGAATTACTTTCGGCACGGCTGCCGAGATCCGGTACCGCGACGAGCTCTGCGCCAACGCGGTCATCGACGGCCGCTGTCCACAGGCGGCCGGTGAGGTGCTCCTCAGCGGGCCGAGCGGCTCGGCGTCCGCGTCGGGGGCCGGCTCGAGGTGGCGGCCGGGCCGGGCGCGGCGGCGCGGGCGCTCCGGCTGGTCGGGATCTACCGCCCGGCCTCGCCGCTGTCGTGGTACTGGGCCACGGCCCCCGACGCCGCCTGGACCACGTTCGACACGGTGGCCGGCGCCGAGGCCACCGTCCGGGCCACCTTCGACGCCGTCGTCAGCCCGGCCGTGTTCGCCCGCGGCGAACTCGCCGACGCGGTCGACCGGGTCCGGCGCGTGCCGCTCGACGTCAACACGACCGGCGCCGAGCTCGCCGCGCGGATCGCGCCGATCGGCGGGTCGTCGAGCGCGGGGTCCTGCTCGCCGCGGTGCAGCTGGCCGTCATCGGGTGGCTGGCGATGGCGGTCGCGGCCCGGTACGCCGCCGAGGAGCGCCGGTTCGACGCCGCGCAGCTCGCGCTGCGCGGGGCCCGGCGCTGGCGGGTGGTCGTGGCGACCAGCGGGCAGAGCGGCGTGCCGGCCGCGGCCGGGGTCGTGGCCGGCGGGCTCGCCGGGGCGGTCACCGGCGGCGTGGACCGGCTGTGGATCGCCGGCGCGGGCCTGGCCGCCGTGCTGGCCGGCGCGGTGCTGGCCGACTGGCGGACCACCCGGCTGCCGGTCGAGCGGCTCCTGCACGCCGCCGCCCCGAAACCGCCCCGGCTGGGTGCCGCGGTCGTCGAGGTGTGCGTGCTCGCGCTCGCCGGGGCGAGCACCTACCAGAGCCTCGCGTCCGACGACGCGATCGGCGTGCAGTTGCCCGCCCCGGCGCTGCTGGCCGCGTCCGTGGCGATCCTCGCGGGTCGGCTGGTGGTGCCCGCCGCGACGGCCGTGGGGCGCTCGGCGCTCGGCTCCGGACGGCTCGCGGCCGGCCTCGGCGCGCTGCTGCTGGCCCGGCGCTCCTCGGCGTACCGCATCCTGCCCCTGCTCGCCGCGGCCGCCTGCCTGTTCCTGCTCGCCGCGCAGGACTGGGCCGGGGCACGCGAGGCCCGGCACCAGCGCTCCCAGGTCGAGACCGGCGGCCAGCGGGTCCTCACCGTCGCCGCCGGAGACCGGGTGCGGCTGCTCAACGCGGTCCGCGCGGCCGACCCGGGCGGCCACGAGGCGATGGCCGTCGTCGCCGGGGTCGGGCCGGGCGGCGAGCATGTGCTCGCGGTCGACTCGCCCCGCCTGCGCGACGTGCTCGCCGCCCCGGCCGCGCTGGACAGCCGCCGGCTGCGGCCGCCGGCCCCGCCGCCGATCATGGTCGCCGGCGGCAGCCTCACGCTGACGGCGAGCGTGCCGGCCGCCGACACGCTGCCCGACGCCGGCGACCAGCCGCCGGCCGGACCACCGGTGCTGCTGGCCTCGCTCGTCGTCGCCGCCACCGGCGCCCCGGTGACCGCCCGGTTCACGCCCGTCGACGGCGCCGGCGGCACGGTCAGCGCCAGCGCGCCGGACTGCCGGGCCGGCTGCCGGCTCGTCTCGTTCGAGCTCGTCGGCGGCCGCGCCGTCGAGCTGCGCCGGCTCGACGCCGATGGGCGGACCGTGATCACCCCGGCCGTCTTCGCCGACCCCGGCCGCTGGCGCACCGGGGCGGGCAACATCGCCGCGACGGTCAGCATGCGCCCGTACGACGGGCGGCTCGCCCTGGCCGCCGTCCCGCCCGGCCTGTCGAAGCTGCCGGTCGACGGCCGGCTCTACGTCGTCGACGCGCCGCTGCCGCTGCCGGTGGCCGTGGCCGGACGCCTACCTGGGATCGACGGGCGGGGCACCGGCACGCTCGACCCGTTCGGCAGCCGGGCCGTGCCCGTCGAACCGGTCGCCGCGCCGCTGCTGCCGGGCATCGGCCGGCGCGGCGTCCTCGTCGACCTCGAGTACGCCGACCGGGTCGCCGGCGGCGCCACGAGCGCCGAGCGACAGCAGGTGTGGCTCGCCCCCGGTGCGCCGGCCGACCTGACCGACCGGCTCCGCGCCGCGGGGCTGACCATCGTCGCCGAGGACTCGGTCGGCGCGGCCGACGCCCGGCAGGAGCGGTTCGGCCCGGCCGCCGCGGCCCGCTACGGCCTGCTCATGGGCCTGCTCGGGCTGCTCGCCGCCGGCATCGCGCTCGCGGTCATCGCCGCCGTCCAGCGCCGTGCGCGCCGCGACGAGCTCGCGGCGCTGCGCCGTCAGGGTCTGCCGGCCCGGATGCTGGGCGCCGCCGGGCGCTGGGCCGCGCTCGCCCCGATCGGGCTGGCCGGGCTGGCGGCGGCGCTCGTCGCGGCCGTGGCCCGGGCGTGGAACCGTTCTGCGGTACCGGTGTTCACCGACGGGTGGCCGGACCCGGGCGGCGGGTCCGCGCTCGCGCTGCTCGTCGGCGCGCTGGTCGTCGCCGGGGTGTTCGCGGCGGGCGCGCTGGCCCCGCAGTACCGCGGCATCGGGTGGCCATGGCGGCGCTGATGCTGGCCATGCTGCGCGCCCGGCGCGGCCCGGCCCTGACCCTGTGGCTGCTCGCGGTGCTGGCCACGGCCGCCGCGGTGGCGGCGCCGATCTACCTCACCGCGATCGACCGGGCGGTCGTCGCCGGCGAGGTCGGGCACGCCGGCACCGCCGAGCGCACGCTGTGGGTCTCGGCGCCGGTCGAGCGGGCCGCGGGCGGCGCGATGCCCGACGAGTTCGAGCGGCTCGCCGCCGAGAAGGTGCAGCTGAGCGGGTTCGTCAGCGTGTTCGGCACGGAGTTCCTCGCCATGCCGGCGGGCCGGGACACGGCCGGCAGCGACCAGGTCCGCCGCGTCGCGTTCCGCGAGGACCTGTGCGCCCACGTCGTCGTCGTGGCCGGGCGGTGCCTGATGGGCGGCGGCGAGACGGTCCTCACGGCGGCGCTCGCCAAGCGGCTCGGGCTCGCCGTCGGCGATCGGGTGAGCAGCCAGGCCACCACCTTCGACAGCGCGCGCAACAGGTTCGTCCCCGCCGGCCGGCCGTGGACGCTGACGATCGTCGGGCTGGTCGCGGCCCGCGACCCCGGCGAGCTGTACTGGGGCCGGAGCGTCGGCAGCGAGCAGGACTACCAGAACGACCCGCTGTACGTCGCCCGCAACACCCTCGAAGGCGCCGACCACCCGCGCGAGCTGCAGTCGTTCGAGGCGTACGCGACCGACGGCGCGATCACCCTGGACCGGCTGGCCGCGCTGCGCGGATGGCTCGCCGCCGCGGCCGAGGACGACGAGCAGGGCCGGGTCAGCGTCAGCACCGCCCTGCCGAACCTGCTCGACCGCATCGACCGCAGCCGCGAGCAGGCCCACCGCGTCATGCCGCTGGCCGCGATCCCCGTCGTTGCCCTCGCCTGGGCCGTGATCCTGTTCGCGGTCGCCAACGCCGCCCGGGCCCGGCGGTACGAGTACGGCGTCGTCGCGCTGCGCGGGGTACCGAGGCCGGTCCTGTGGTGGCTCGCGGCCGGTGAGCCGGTTCTGGCCGTGCTCGCCGGCGCCCCGGCCGGCCTGCTCGTGGGCCGGCTCCTGGTCGGCGCGGCCGCGCCCGCCCCCGCCAACCTGGACGCGACCGCGCTGCCCTACGCCGGGATCGCCGTGCTCGGGGCGCTGCTCGCCGGCCTCGTCGTGCAGCTGCGCACGGTCGGCGCGCCCGTCGTCGCGCTGCTGCGCGAGGTCGACCGCGGCGCCGCCCGGCGGCCGGCGCTGGTCCTGGAGACGCTCGCCGTGCTGCTCGCCGCGGCCGCGGTGCTCCAGCGCCGCAGCGGCGTGCTGACCGGGGTGACGCTGGTCGCGCCGGCGCTGGTCATCGCCGGGCTCGCGCTGCTCGCGGCCCGGCTGCTGCGGCCGCTGGCGGCCCGGATCGCCGCCCGCGGCCTGCGCCGCGGCGCCCTCGTCCGCTCGCTCACCGCGCTGCGGCTGGCCCGGCGGCCCGCCTCGCAGCGGCTGCTGGCGCTGCTGGTCGTGGCGTTCGGCACGCTCGGGTTCGCCGGCCTGGAGACCGTGGTCGCCGACCGCGACCAGCAGGACCAGGCCGAGCTGGCCGTCGGCGCGCCGACCGTGCTCTCGATCGGCCCGACCACCCGCGCCGAGCTGCTGCAGGCGACCCGGGCGGCCGACCCGCAGGGCCGCTACGCCATGGCGGCCGTCCCGATCCCGGCCGTGAGCGCGAACCTGCCCTCGTCGCTCGCCGTCGACTCGACGAGGCTCGCGGCCGTGGCGTACTGGCGCGCCGACTACTCGCCCGAGCCCGTGTCGGCGCTCGCCGCGCGCCTGCGGCCGGCCGCCGGCGCCGGCGTGACGCTGACCGGCGCCACCGTGGGCCTCGACCTGACCGCCGTGGACCTCGCGGGCAAGCCGGCGACCGTGACGGCGCTCGTCGCGCCGGTCGGCGGCGTCCGGCGGGTCGAGGTCGACTTCGGGCCCCTGTCGATCGGCCGGCACTGGTACACCGCGCCGGCGCCGGGCTGCGCCGCCGGCTGCCGGCTCGTCTCGCTGCAGTTCGGGCTGCCGAACTACGTCGGGCCGCCGGTCCGGCTCACGCTGCACGCGATCCAGGGTCAGCCGTTCGGCGCCGACTGGCGGATGCCGGCGGGCGCGACCGCCGCCGCCACCGGCGACGGGCTCGGGGTCACGCTGCCGCCGTCGCCGCGCCGCGAGGCCGGCAGCCTCCTGCCGCCCGACGTCCCGGCCGCCCTTCCCCTCGTGTCGACCGGCCCGCTGCCGCCCGACGGCGCGTACGCCTCCTTCGACGGCCCGGTCGGCGCCGCCGTCGTCGGCCACGCCGAGCGGCTCCCTCGCCTCGGCCGCCGCGGCTCGCTCGTCGACCTGGAGGCCGCCGACCGGGCGGCGACCGGCTCGGACCGCACCGACTTCGGCGAGGTGTGGCTGGCCCGCGACGCGCCGCCGGCGATCGCCGCGGCGCTCACCGCCGCCGGGCTGAGCATCGTGGGCCGGCGCGCCGTCGCCGACCAGCGCGCCGTCCTGGCGCGCGCCGGCTCGGCGCTGGCGCTGCGCTTCTTCGTGCTCGCCGGCGTGCTGTCGGTGCTGCTCGGCGTCGCCGGGCTGGCGGTCACGACGATCGCCGCGCCGCGCGGCGAGCTGGCCCCGCTGCGCGTGCAGGGCCTGCCGGCCCGGGTGAGCCGCCGCGTCGCGTGGTGGTCACCGGCGGCGCTCGTCCTCGCCGCCCTGCCGCTCAGCGCCGCGTGCGCCGTTGCCGCGTGGCTGCTGCTCGGCACCGCGGCACCGCAATAAAGCCTCACGCCGCCTGGCGCACCGACATCACCGCCCACGGCGGCAGGTCGACGTCGATCGCGAGCACGCCGTCCGCGGGCACGGTGAGGGTGAAGCGGCGCAGCGAGTCGGCGACCACGCGCAGGTACGCGGTCTGCTCGCGGGACGGGTTGAGGGCGGCGCCGAGCCGGTGCCACGCCTCGGCGACGTTGCCGTGCTCCCAGTCCAGCACCTCGACGAGGAAGGCGGTGCCCGGCTCGAGCCCGCCGACCGAGTGCCGGACCCGGCGTGCCGGACCCAGGCCGGCGAGCTCGCGCGTCGCCGCGTAGGTGCCGGCGGTGCCGATCGACCGCAGCGCCATCTCGTCGGGGTAGTTGAAGAACAGCGCGGACACGGCCGACGTGCGGCTGTCGCGGGTCACGACGCCGTCGGGCGCCGCGAGCAGGAGCCGGTCGCCGAGCCGCCCGAGCATGGCGAACGCGTGGAACGTGGGCTTGTGGATGCCGGCCTCGTTCATCAGCCCGAACCCGCCGTGGAACGGGCCGATGCCCGCCCCGCCCTCCTCGAACACGTCGGTGAACGTCCAGTAGGAGATGGAGTCGGCGAGCGTGGCCGACATGAGGTACGAGCGGGTGATGAAGGTGGCCGCGAACAGCGTGTCGTGCATGAAGTCCCGGGCCGACGGCGAGGTCGACCACTCGGTGATGTGGATCTCCGCGTCCGGGTAGGCGCTGCCGGCGACGAGGCCGCGCAGGAGGGTCAGGTCGTCGATCGTCGCGTCGGCGTACCGGGCGATGTGCACGCCGCGGCCGTCGGCGCCGTAGGCGAAGTCGGTCGGGTACAGGTGCGTGGAGACGAAGTCGACGGGCAGGTCGCGCGCGACGCAGTAGGCGAGGAAGTCGTCGATCCAGACCGGGCGCCAGTTCAGCGCGTCCACGTCGCGCGTGGTCGCCGTCAGGCGCATCGCCGAGCGGTCCTCGACCTCGCCCTTGTACCGGTCGTCGGGCACGAAGACGCTCGTCGCCGGGCCGCCGACCTTCAGCTCGGGGTCGATCTTCTTGACCGCCCGCACGGTCTGCTCGTACAGCTCGAAGTACTGCGTCTTCGTGCCCGTCCAGAAGTGCGGCACCAGGTTCGGCTCGTTCCACACCTCGAACCGCCACTGGCGGACCTCGGCCGGCCCGTACCGGTCGATCCAGTGCTCGACGGCGGCGGTGACCAGCTCCACCCAGCGGCCCATGTCCTTGGGCGGGCTGCCGTGCGCGCCCCACCAGAACACCGTCTCCGGCACCGTGGCCAGCTCGCGCGGCATGAAGCCCAGCTCGACGAAGGGCCGCGCGCCGCGTTCGAGGATGAAGTCGAACACCTTGTCGACGTAGCTGAAGGTGTACAGCGGCGCCGGCAGCGGCGTGTTCGGGCCGAATCCGTGGCCGTAGCTCTCCCGGTACACGAACATATCGTCGTGGAAGACGCCGTGGAAGCGGACGTAGCGAAACCCGCAGGTGTCGACGGCCTCGGCGAACTGCGCCTGCCAGTCCGCGCGCAGCGCCTCGTTCGCCCGCCCCGCGCCGACGCAGGCGGCCCAGACGTGCGGGAACGGGCTCTCCTCGCGCGCCTCGCCGTCGACCCGGAACGGGGACTCAAACACAGCGTCGTTCGTCATGGCCTCGTTTTCCTTGCCGGGTCCGGATCGGGGTCAGCCCTTGACCGCGCCGAGCGACAGGCCCGACTGCCAGTACCGCTGCAGGCTGAGGAACGCGACGATCAGCGGAACGATGGTCAGCAGCGCCGCGGTGACGACCAGGTTCTGGATGAGCGCGCCGTTGCCGGCGGTCGAGCCCAGCTTGTTCCACTCGTTGAGCCCGATGGTCAGCGGATACCAGTCGGGGTCCTTCAGCATGATCAGCGGCAGGAAGTAGTTGTTCCAGATCGACACGAAGGAGAACAACAGGACCGTGACGCTGGCCGGTGCGAGCATCGGCAGCGCGATGCGCAGGAACGTCCGCAGCTCCCCGGCGCCGTCGACCTTCGCCGCCTCGAGCAGGTCCGTCGGCACGGCCTCGGCGGCGAACACCCACATGAGGTACAGGCCGAAGGGGTTGACGAAGCACGGCAGGAGCACGGCGAGCGGGGTGTTGGTGATGCCGAGCCGGGCGAACAGCAGGAACTGCGGGATGGCCAGGGCGATGCCCGGCACGGCGATCGAGCCGAGGACGACGAAGAGGAACAGGCGCTTGCCGCTGAACCGCAGCTTGGCGAGGGCGTAGCCGCCGAGCGCGGCCAGGAACGTCGAGACGGTCGCGCCCACCACGACGTAGAGCAGGGTGTTGAGCAGCCACCGGGAGAAGATGCCGTCCTGGTAGCGGAACACCGCCCCGATGTTGTCCCAGAGCGCGAAGCTGCGGCCGGGCGCGAGCCCGAACGTGGAGGCGAAGTCGGGCTGCGACTTGGTGGCGTTGACGAGCAGCCAGCCGAGCGGCAGCAGGCAGTACAGCGTGAACAGGCCCGTCACCACGGTCAGCGGCACGCTCTTGCGCGGGTTGTCCACGGTGTGCAGCCGGTCGCGGCGGGCGGTCGGCGCGGCGGCGGTCGGCGCCGACGCGGGTCGGGTGCTAGCGATCGAAGGCATGGCGCAGTCCTCTGAGCTGCACGGCGTAGGCCACGACGATGGTGATGGCCGCCATGACGAGCGCGAGGGCGGCCGCGTAGCCCTGCTGGGATCCGGTGAACGCGAGGTGGTACGCGTACAGGTTCGGCGTGTAGTAGGTGGTGATGCCGCTGTTGGCGACCATCGAGGGCAGGATCTGGGGCTCGTTGAACATCTGGAAGGTGCCGATGATCGAGAAGATGATCACGATGACGAGCGAGCCGCGCAGCGCCGGCAGCTTGATCCGGCGGACCACCTGCAGCTCGCTCGCCCCGTCCAGCGCGGCCGCCTCGTACAGCTCGTGCGGGACGGCCTTGAGCACCGCGTAGAAGATGAGCATGTTGAAGCCGGTGAACGCCCACGTGACCATCACGCCGATGGAGATCAGGGTGGTGTCGGGGGTGAACGGGTTCAGGTCGGTGCCGGCGGCGGAGTTGAGGCTGCCGAACAGGCCGTACTTGACGCCCAGCATGAAGCCCCACATGAGCGTCGACACGACCGCCGGCACCGCGTAGGGCAGGAAGATCGACACCCGCATGAACCGCAGGCCGTGCAGGCGCCGGGAGTCCAGCGCCAGCGCGAGCGCCATGGCCAGGACCAGCATGACCGGCACCTGGACGAGCGTGAACCGGAAGACCCGGCCCACGCCCTCCCAGAACTGCGGGTCCTGGACCAGGTTGCGGTAGTTGTCGAGCCCGGCGAACGTGTTGCCGCCGATGAGCCGCTGCCGGAAGAAGCTGAGGTAGGCGGCGTACCCGATCGGCACCACGTACACGAGCAGGAACAGCAGGCCGAAGGGTGCGATGAACGCCAGGCCGGCCTGGCTTCGGCGGCGTTTGGCCATGTCCGTCAGTCCCCCTTCTCCGTCAGTCCACCTCTTCCGTCAGTCGACCTTGAAGCCCTGCTCGTTGCCGTACTTGACCATGCGTTGCTTCCACTCGTCGAGGATCCCCGCCAGCGAGCCCTTGCCGGTGGTGTACACCTTGGCGGCGATGTCGCTGTAGATGGAGCGGGCCCACTCGAAGAACGGCGGGTACTGCCAGCCGGTCGCGACGCTCGTGGACGCCTCGGCCAGCACGGCGCCGACCGGCTGGCCGCCGAAGTACTGGTTGGGCTTGGTCTGGGCGTCCTTGCCCTCCAGCACGGCCTTGTTGGGCACGAACGCACCGGCCTCGACCCGCGGGGCGAGCCCGGCGCCGTGGGTGAAGTACTCGAGGAACTTGAACGCCGCGTCCTTGTGCTTGGACGCCGCCGGGATGCCGAAGGAGCTGCCGCCGTTCTCGGCGCCGACCTTCTCGCCCGCGTTCCACTGCGGCATCAGCGCGACCCGGAACTGGCCGGCGGCCTGCGGCGCGCGCTCCGGCAGTGTGGACTGCAGCCACCCGCCCATGATCTGCGAGGCGAGGCTGCCGTCGTTGAGCGTGCGGTTCCAGTCGTCGGACCAGGCGTTGACCTTCGTGTTGAGCAGGCCCTCGTCGAGCATCTTCTGCCAGAACGCCACGGCCTTGGCCGAGCCCGGGTCGGTGAAGTCGATGTGCACCTTGGTCCCGTCGACCTTGAACGGCCGGCCACCGGCCTGCCACATGAGCGAGAGCAGGAAGAACAGGTCGCCGGTGTCCTGGGCGATGTAGTAGTTGGGGCCGAGCGCGTGGATCTTCTGGGCGTCCGCGTGGTACTCGTCCCAGGTTGCGGGCGGCTGGTCGATGCCGGCCTTCTTGAGCGTGGCCTGGTTGTAGAACATCGCCGACGGGCCGTAGTCGGACGGCAGGGCGTACGCCTTGCCGTTGACGGTCACGTCGTTCCACGCGGCCTCGACGTAGTCCTTCTTGAGGTCCCCCGCGCCGAACCTCCCGAGGTCCTCGAGCTTGCCGGGGATGGCGAAGTAGGGCACCGCGAAGTACTCGAACATGGCCAGGTCGGGCACCCCGGAGCCGGCCTGGATCGCGTTGTCCAGCGCCGTGTACTCGTCGAAGGACGAGCCGGCGTTGACGACCTTGACCGTGATGTTCGGGTTGGCCGCCTGGAAGCCGGCCACCGACTTCGCCACGGTGCCGTCCCAGCTCCAGACGGTGAGGCTCACCGGTCCCTTGTCGCTGTCGCCGCTCCCGCCGTCACCGCCGCTGCAGGCCGCCAGGGCCAGGACCGCCACGACCGCCGTGGAGAGCAACCGAGCCTGCTTGGAAAGCCGCATGTGCCGTCCCCTTCCGCCTCCAGCGCAATGGATCGAAACATTTTCGCAACTTATTCGGTGCCGCGTACGCTACGCGCGGCCGTCAAACCCCGTCAAGCACCCGAAGATCGCCCGCACGGAGTGGGGTGGTACCTTCGAAATACTTTCGATCGCGAGCGGAGGCCCGATGGACGGGGAGTCCCCCTTGCGGCGCGCCACCTTGGCCGACGTCGCCCGGCTGGCCGGCGTCTCGCCGGCGACCGCATCGAAGGTGCTCAACGGGCGCAGCGACGTGTCGCCGAGCACGCGCGAGGTGGTCCTCGGCGTCATCGCCGAGCTCGGCTACCGGCCGACCGCGGCGCGGCGGGACGCCCGGCGCGGCCGGAGCCTGGTCACGGTGGTGGACCACGTCGAGTCGCGCTACGCCGGCACCGTGCTGCAGTCGATCCTCGTGGCCGCCACCGCCGTGCAGGCCGACCTCGTGCTGCACCTGCCGCCCGCCGAGTGGACGGCCACCGGGCGCACCGCGGCCCACGCCTGGGTCGCGCAGCTGCGGGAGTCCGGCGTCGTCGGCCTCATCGCGCTCGCCACCGCCGTGCCCGACGCGGTGCTGCGCGCCGGGGAGGACGCGCAGCTGCCGATGGTGGCCATCGACCCGATCGACACGACGGACTCGCGCGTCGTCAGCATCGGCGCCACGAACTGGGCCGGCGGGCGCTCCGCCACCGAGCACGTCATCCGGCTCGGCCACCGCCGCATCGCCTGGATCGGCGGGCCGCCGGGCTCGGCTCCGTCGGCGGAGCGCTTCCACGGGTACCAGGCCGCAATGCACTCGGCGGGCCTCACCGCCGACCGCGCGCTGGTCTGGCACGACGCGTTCTCCGTGGACGCGGGCCTCAAGCACGGCCGGCACGTGCTGACGCTGGAGCAGCCCCCGACCGCGATCGTGGCCGGGAACGACGAGATCGCCATCGGGGTGTTCGCCGCGGCCAAGGAGCTCGGCATCGCGGTCCCGGCCGGGCTGTCGGTGACCGGGTTCGACGACACAGCGCAGGCGGAGTGGACGACGCCCCGGCTGACGTCGGTGCGGCAGCCGCTGGCCGGCATGGGCCGGATGGCCGTCGAGACGGTCCTCGACATGGCTGACGGCGTCCAGCCCGTGTCCCGCCACCTCGAGCTGGCGACGACCCTGAGCGTGCGCGACTCGACCGCCCCGGCCCCGACGCCGTGACGCCCGCCTGACCCTATGCCGCTGTGGTAGCCCGGCGCCTCGTCGCAGCCGAGCGCCCGCAGCGCCGCCATCGCGCGCTCGGACTCGATGCCCTCGGCGACGACCCGCAGGTGCAGCCCCTTCGCCAGGTCCACCATCGTGCGCACGATGTGCGCGTCCGGCCAGGCCCGCGGCGCGCGTGGAACTTACACGCCATTCAAGCGGAATCCACGTCTTTCAATCTCTTGGCGTTGACCGGCAAACATCATACGAAATACTTTCCGACGACTTCGTCAGGAGAGGACAAAGCCGATGAATGCCGTGCCCGCTCGCCCGAGACGCCGAACCGGCGGCCGCGCCAGGCTCCTGCTCGGCGGCGCCCTCGCCGCGGCGCGCGCCGTGACGTCGGTCGCCCTCGCCACATTCGCCCACGCCGACCTCAGCGGCCCCACGGGCACCACGCTGAAGTCGGCCGCCGAGCGCAGCGGCCGGTACTTCGGCGCCGCCATGGGCGCGGACCGCCTCAGCGACTCGGGCTTCCTCACGATCGCCAACCGCGAGTTCGACATGATGACCGCCGTCAACGAGATGAAGCCCGACGCGACCGAGCCCTACAGCGGCCAGTTCACCTTCACCTCCGGCGACGCGATCTACAACTGGGCCACCCAGCACGGCATGCGGGTCCGCGGCCACACCCTGGCCTGGCACGGCCAGCAGCCCCGGTTCTGGGCCAGCCTCAGCGGCAGCGGCCTGCGCGCCGCGATGATCGAGCACATCAACGGCGTGATGACCCACTACAAGGGCAAGCTCGCCTACTGGGACGTCGTCAACGAGGCCTTCAACGAGGACGGCAGCCGCCGCCAGTCCAACCTGCAGGCCACCGGCAACGACTGGATCGAGGTCGCGTTCAAGACCGCCCGCAACGCCGACCCCTCCGTCAAGCTCTGCTACAACGACTACAACATCGAGAACTGGTCCTACGGCAAGACCCAGGGCGTGTACCGAATGATCCAGGACTTCAAGTCCCGCGGCGTCCCGGTCGACTGCGTCGGCTTCCAGACCCACTTCACCGGCGGTAGCTCGCTGCCGAGCAACTTCCAGCAGACCCTGGCGAGCTTCGCGGCCCTGGGCGTGGACGTGGCGCTGACCGAGGTCGACGTAACCAACGCGTCGACGTCGCAGTACGCCGGGCTCACCCAGGCCTGCATGGCCGTACCTCGCTGCGTCGGCATCACGACGTGGGGCATCCGCGACAGCGACTCGTGGCGCGGCAGCGAGAGCCCGCTGCTGTTCAACAGCAACAGCAGCCCGAAGGCCGCGTACACCTCCGTGCTCAACGCCCTCAACTCCGCACCCACCACGGTGCCGGGCACGAGCACACCGCCGAGCAGCCCCGCGCCGAGCAGCCCCGCGCCGAGCAGCCCGTCGCCGAGCACGGCGAGCAGCCCGCCGCCGTCGAGCGGCCCGCCAGCCGGCTGCACCGCGACGTACCGCCTGGTCAACGGCTGGGGCGGCGGCTTCCAGGGCGAGGTCACCGTGGCCAACGGCTCGGCGCCCATCAGCGGCTGGACCGTCCGGCTGACGCTGGCCGGCGGCCAGTCCCTCGCGAACATCTGGAACGGCGTCAACTCCGGCACCAGCGGCACGATCGCCGTCCGCAACGCCTCGTACAACGGCTCGGTCGGCGCGAACGCCACGACCACCTTCGGGTTCCTGGTCAACGGCAGCACCAACACCGCGCCGACCGACCTCTCGTGCGCGGGCAGCTAGTCCGACACCCCGTCGCCCAGGGCCCGGGGGCGCCGTCCCCGGGCCCTGGGCGAAAGCAAGAGGGTTCCGGAATGCGCTACGCGAGGTCTTCCCGACCACCCGGGAACAGCGCTGCTGCCGGTGCTGATCGTGGCCACCAGCGGGGACAAGCCGCGTAGCCGCACGCTGTAACCGCCGACCTTGCCTCGCCGCGCCGGGTAGCAGCGGCGTGGCCGCAGCGAGGGCGGTCAGCAGGTCCCGGGCGGCGGCCTCCAGCTGCAGGGCGTGGCCCCAGGTGAAGAACCGCAGGAACGACCCCAGTGTCGAGGGCGCGTACACCCGGTCGAACAGCGTGGCCATCCCGCCGTGCCGCAACACGTCCACGTCGTCGATGCTGTCCGCGCCGGCAGCCTTGCCGCCCGGGTTCGACCCCGTGGACAGGTCCGGACGCACCCGCGCTGCGACCAGCCGGGCCAGATCGACCTGCTCGGCCAGGCCCATCACTCCTATCTTTCCAGGTCAGGGGGCATTTCCCGTACCCTCGCATCTCACGACGTCACCGCCGGTCGGTGGATCGAGGCTAAGCAGATTGCCCTACCCACGTCGACGGGAACCCGACACCTCAGGTGCCGCGCGGTCGTCGCCAGCTCGCATCGAACGACAGGAATAAGGATGTCGCCCGATGCCCGGTCACGACGCTTAGCGGCACCGTGGTGTGTCAACGGGGTTCGCCACGCGGACCAATCGACGAAGGGACAACGACATGCGTACCATCCTCAAGCGACCGCTGACCGGCGCCATTCTCGCCGTCACCGCCATCGCCGCGACGCTCCTCGGCGCCGGCGCAACCGCGGCCCACGCGGCGACGACCGACTGCCCGCGTTACAAGTTCGCCAGCAGCCAGCTGGACATGAAGGTCGAGACGAGGTACTGGCCCTGTCGGCCGAGGGCCGCTCGAACGGACAGATCGCGGCCACGCTGTACATCAGCCCGAAAACGGCAAGCGTCCACGTGTCGAACATCCTCGCCAAGATCGGCGCCACCAACCGCACCGAAGCGGACCACTCGTCACCACGGCACAAAGGGATCGAGCCCCGCCGCGTCGTGCTCGCGACCAGGGCCGAGGACGACAGACGGATCGTCGGGTCCTTTATCGACGGCGCCGTGCAGCGGCTCGTGGGGACCTGAGCGGCGGCGGGATGACCTGGACGTGACGCCGTTCAGGCCGCCGTCGTGGTCAGCTCACGGTACTCGGCGGGCAGCTGGGACAGCGCGTGCCGCAGGTGCGCGCCGTCGGTCGCCTGGCTGAGCGTGGTCAGCACCGCCCGGACACCGCGTGTGACCTCCTCTTTCTTGAGGCCCGTGCGCCGGCTCAGCTCGCGGACGAAGTCGCCCAGCGGCACCGGATGCGCCCCGCCGTCGTGCCGCGGGGGGAGGTTGCCGGCCAGATCCTCCGGAAGGTCGATCGCAAGCTCGCGGAGTTCGCCGCCGCTGAGCTGTTTGCCCACTTCCGCCAGCGTGGCGCGGATGAGGTCCGTGGCCTCTTCCTTGGCCAGACCGGCCTGGTCCGCCACCACCGTGGCGAGTGCCCGCTCGTCCATCGTCGTCCCCCTCGCTCTCGCTGCAATGCTGATGGCGGGGAGGCCATGGTGCGTCCCTCACCCGGGGTGAAATGGGTCAGTGCCGGTCCGGCGTTGCCGCGACGACGTACGGGAACTTGTCGGTCCGAAGCGACGCGTTGGTCGACGGCTTCAGGCCGGTGGTGCCGTGCCGAGGACAAGGGAGAACATCGTCTCGGGCGCGTTGTCGGCGAGCGCCCGCCCGTCGACGCCGGCGAAGCCGAACGTGCCGGTGTGCCGATCGTGTACGGCAGGAACGCCAACGCTGGTCAGTACGCGCAGCGGTCTCGGCGCGCTGCTTTGCGAACTGCTGCCGCCCGCGCTCGCGGACCGCGCCGTCCTGCCGGTCAGCCTGCGCGACAGCGATGACGAGGCGCGCTGGGCCCACCACGTCGCCGCGGTACTGGCCGATCCACGCGCCGCGTTCGCCGCCGCGGAACTCGTGCGGCGCATGGTCGTCGCCCGACGCACCCGGCGCTCCGCAGGCCAGCGGCTCCTTGAGGCCTGGTCGTCGTCCATCGTGGACAGTCCCGGGGATCGCGGCGTCCTTCCGGACCCATTCGGCGGCGGACAGCTTGCTCATCGGGGCGACCGCCCGGTTCGCCACGAGGGCGAACAGGACCCGTTCCATGTTCGTGGTGAACCGTCGCGCGTCGGTGGCGGTGCGCACGGCGGTGGCGACGTCGAGGCGCTGCCATAGCTGCTCGAGGAGCCACACCGACCCGATCGTGCCGGCGTCGATTACCTCCAACGGTGCCGCGCCCGTGACCGCGCCGGTCTCGGCGCCTGGATCGGCGTCGCAGGGTTCTGGGAAGTGGCGTGTCAGTAGGCGGCGGCCGTGGGCTCGATCTTCAGCAGCAGCGTCCTCAGGGCGTCCTCGCCGCCGGGGCCTAGTAAGGTGGCGACCTCGTTGGCGAGTTCCTGGACGGCCACGGCTATGACCGTGAGCGCTTTGCGGCCGGGGTCGGTGACCTCCAGGGCGTAGCGGCGGCGGTCGTGCGGGTCGCGGCCGCGGCGTACCAGGCCCGCCTTGACCAGTTCGTCCACGAGCTGCGAGGCGGCCGGGCCGGTGATGGCGAGGACCTCCGCCAGTTCCTGCTGCGCGCAGGGGCCGGCGGCGACGAGCGCCGACAGGGGCCGGTAGAAGCGCAGGCGAAGTCCGGTGCCGGCGAGCTTGTCGTCGCCCTGGCGGCGCAGCCGGAGGTCGGCCTGTGCCACGAGGTTCTCGGTTCCCTGCACCAGCGGGCGGGCCGACTCGGGCAGCAGCCGGGCGAGCAGCGCGTCGAGCCGGGCGGTCTCCTCGCGGGTGAGCGCGGATGTCAGGCGCGCGCCGCGCTCCTCGACGGTGAGGCGTCGGTCCTCCAGGACGGCCCGGCCCCGGTCGGTGAGGGACAGCACGTACTGGCGGCGGTTGCCCGGGTCGCGGGTGCGCCGGACCTCGCCGCGCTCCTCCAGACGGTCGATGACCTGGACCATGATGGTCCGGTTGATGCCGAGACGTTCGGCGAGGTCGACCTGCGACGCCCAGTCCTGGCCGCCGAGGGCGTCGAGGATGAGGAAGTCCCGGGAGTCGGCGGCGGCGCAGTCGGCGGCGTCGGAGGAGAACTTCGCGCGGACGCCGCGCAGGACGAAGAAGACATTGCCCGCGAGCGGCTCGGGGAGCGCTTGCGAAAGCTCGGTGGTCCGCTCGGTCGGCGTCACGGCAACCGTCGGCTCGGCTCGGTTCGCCGGTTCGCGGACCTCGTAGCGTCTACGCGGCAAGACAGCACCTCCCGCCAAAGTATAAATCCCCTGCGGCCGCCGCCCACGCCGACGAATTTCGCGCGGGAGGTCCGGCGGCGGGCGCCGGCCGCCGGGTTTCTGCCGGAACAGGCGGCAAGCCATCAACGGATGTCACGAATACGTTTTCCCATCCCTTCCGGCAACGCCTCGCAGGCGTGAAATGGGCCCGTGGACAAGTTTGACGTCGGGGCCCGACCCTGACGGGTCACGCACTGTTGCCTTGAGCACGCCGGTCAGCATTTCGGTTCTCGACCGTGGGCCCCCGGGCTTCCCGCCATGTTCGCCCCGACAGGTGATGGAGGATCGGCCGCGGTGGTCAGTGAGCCCGAGGAGGTGGTTGAGGTCATTTTCGGTAAGCGGGTTGACGGTCGCGAAGACGGTGTGTCACGCTAGGGCTGCGTAGCGCAGTCTGTGCGCTGAAACCAACGCAGCAAACCCCGGGCCTGAGGGCCGCGGGGTTTTTTTGTGCCCTGTTCTTCGTCGCGGTGCGTTCCGGCGCCGACGCCCGCCCGCGACGGCGTAGGCCGAAATCCGACTGTCGATCACAGCGACGACAGACGATCAGGAGGAGATCACCATGCGGGTGCTCATCGTGGTTGCCCCGGTAACCGCCCATCTGTTCCCCAGCGTTCCGTTGGCGCAGGCGCTGCAGAGCGCGGGGCACGAGGTGCGCGTGGCCAGCAACACGTCCATGGGCGACCGGATCAGTGGGGCCGGCCTCACCGCGGTCGGCATCGGTGACGACACGCCGGCGCCGCCGAACGTCTCCAAGGAGGATCTCGACCGGTTCACCGAGGCGCTCGGATTCGAGCCCGGTTCCTGGTTCGACCGAATCTGGCAGGCGACCGGCTTCTACACCATGGGCAGTTGCACGCGGGTGCACCCGGACGCCGACGGACGGGCGCTGCTCGCCGACAACCTGGTCGCGTTCGCCCGGCAGTGGCGCCCGGACCTGGTGGTCTGGGATCAGGCCAGTCCCATCGGGGCGATCGCGACGCGGGAGGCCGGGGCCGCGTCCGCCCGGCTCATGTGGGGCCCCGACTACTTCGGCTGGGTCCACTGGCGGCTCACCGAGCGGATCGCGCGGGGCGAGTTGCAGACGAACCCGCTCGCCGAGATCCTGGCGCCGGTCTTCGAGCGGTTCGACTACGACTACTCGGAGGACCTGTTGCTCGGCGACTTCACCGTGGACCCGAACCCCATGCAGCTGCCCAGGCCGGCGGGGCACCACGCGGTGCCGATGCAGTGGGTGCCGTACACCAGCTCCGCTCCGGTGCAGGAGTGGCTGTTGCAGCCGCCGTCGCGACCCCGGGTCTGCCTGTCGCTGGGCGTCACCGCGCGGACGTTCTTCGCCGGCCGGGACGAGCGGGTCGCGGCCGTGTTCGACGCGGTGGCCGACATGGACGTCGAGGTGGTGGCCACGGTCAACGCCGACCAGCTGGGGGACGACTCGAAGGTCCCGGACAACGTGCGGATCCTCGACTACGTCCCGCTGACGCAGGTCATCCCGAGCTGCTCGGCGGTCATCCACCACGGCGGCTACGGCACGGCCTTCACCGCCGGTGCGCACCGGGTGCCCCAGCTGACCGTCATGGAGGAGTGGGGCAGTGCCCTGTGCGTCACGCCTTACCTGGAGGCCCGGGGTGCGGGCGTGACCATCCACGCTGACGGCCTGACCGCGGAGAAGGTGCACCACGAGCTGTCACGGCTGCTGACCGAGCCTGAGTTTCAGCAGGGGGCCGCCAGGGTGCAGGCGGACCTGGCCGGCGCACCCAGCCCGACCGAGATCGTCCCGATTCTGGAGCGGCTGACGGCGCAGTACCGAACCCGGGACTGACCGGAATGGACGTGGTCGAGACCCGGGTGCCCGGCGCGTTCGTCTTCACTCCACAGCTGATCCGCGATGAGCGGGGCGCGTTCTTCGAAGCGCTCCGCTGCGACCGGGTCGAGGCCGTCATCGGGCGTCAATTCCGGCCCGAGCAGATCAACTATTCGGTGTCGCGGCGCAACACGCTCCGCGGCATCCATGGCGTGGCCGTACCGCCGGGGCAGGCCAAGTACGTCACGTGCGTGCGCGGGGCGCTCCGCGACATCGTCGTGGACCTGCGCGTGGGCTCGCCCGCCTTCGGTGCGTACCACGTGACCCACCTCGACGCCGAGTCCGGCCGGTCCGTGTACGTGCCCGAGGGGGTGGGGCACGGATTCCTGACGCTCACCGACGACGCCTGCATCTGCTATGTGGTCTCCACGCGGTACGTGCCGGGCACCCAGATCGACATCAACCCCGTCGACCCCGACCTGGCGCTCCCGTGGGGCTTCACCGAGCCACCACTGATCTCGGAGAAGGACGCGCGGGCGCCGGGGATGCGCGAGGCGCTCGCCGCAGGACTGCTTGCGAACTGGCGGGACGCCGAGCTGCAGAGCACCTACGGCAGGCACTGAGATGGAAGTGGGGCAGGCAGACATGCAGATGGAGCAGGAAAAGCAGCAACTGCTGGAGATGGTCCGCAAGTACCACCGGGAAGCCACGGCCGGCGCCGGCTTCGTCCCCGGCGTCACGGAGATCTGGCCGTCCGGCGCGGTGCTGGACGAGGACGACCGCGCGGCGCTGGTCGAGGCCGCGCTCGACATGCGCATCGCCGCCGGGCCCAGCGCCCGCAAGTTCGAGTCGCAGTTCGCCCGCCGGCTGCAGCGGCGCAAGGCGCACCTCACCAACTCGGGGTCCTCGGCCAACCTGCTGGCGCTGTCGGCCCTCACATCCCCCGCGCTGGAGGACCGGCGGCTGCGGCCCGGCGACGAGGTGATCACGGTGGCCGCCGGCTTTCCGACCACCGTCAACCCGATCCTGCAGAACAGGCTGGTGCCGGTCTTCGTCGATGTGGAGCTGGGCACGTACAACACCACGGTTGATCGGGTCGCCGCGGCGATCGGGCCGCGGACCCGGGCCGTGATGATCGCTCACGCGCTGGGCAACCCGTTTCCCGCCGCGCAGATCGCCGAACTCGCCGCGGAGCACGAGCTGTTCTTCGTGGAGGACAACTGCGACGCCGTCGGTTCGCTGTACGACGGGCGGCTCACCGGCACCTTCGGCGATCTGAGCACGGTGAGCTTCTATCCCGCGCACCACCTCACGATGGGCGAGGGCGGCTGCGTGCTCACCTCGAGCCTGGCCCTGGCCCGCATTGTGGAGTCGATGCGCGACTGGGGGCGGGACTGCTGGTGCGAGCCGGGGGAGAGCGACAAGTGCCTCAAGCGGTTCACCTACCAGATGGGCTCGCTGCCGAAGGGCTACGACCACAAGTACATCTTCTCCCACGTCGGATACAACCTGAAGGCGACCGACCTGCAGGCCGCGCTGGGCCTGACGCAACTTACCAAGCTGGAGCAGTTCGGTGACGCGCGCCGCCGCAACTGGCGGCGGCTGCGCAACGGCCTGGACGGCATCCCCGGCCTGATCCTGCCCGAGCCGACCGCGGGCAGTGACCCGAGCTGGTTCGGGTTCGTCATCACGGTGGACCCGCAGGCGCGCTTCACCCGGGGCGAGCTCGTCGCGTTTCTCGAGGAGCGCAGGATCGGCACCCGGCTGCTCTTCGCCGGGAACCTGACCAGGCACCCGGCCTATCTCGACCAGCCGCACCGGGTGGTCGGAGAGCTCACCAACAGCGACATCATCACGCATCAAACATTCTGGGTCGGCGTCTACCCCGCGCTCACCGAGGAGATGCTCGACTACGTCATCGCCTCGATCCAGCAGTTCGTCGGCGCCCGTGGCTGAGTGCGCCGGTCCCGCGATGTTGCGCTGCCCACGTTAGGGAGTCCTTCCATGTCCCAGAACACCGTGCTGCGTCCCCGCGCCGACGTCGAGCTGCCTGGCCGGCTGGCGAATTCGCTCATTACCTCGCAGGGCGCGATGCTGCGCACCGAGGACTTCCTCGGCTGGCTGGCCGAGAACCGGCGGGCGCACGCGTTCCGCGTCGACCGCATCCCCTTCACGGAGCTGGACAAGTGGTCCTTCCAGCCCGGCACCGGCAACCTGGTCCACGACAGCGGTCGCTTCTTCACCGTCGAGGGGCTGCACGTCGCCACCGAGGTCGGGCCGCGCACGGAGTGGTACCAGCCGATCATCAAGCAGGCCGAGGTCGGCATCCTCGGGATCCTGGTCAAGGAGATCGGCGGGGTCCTGCACTGCCTCATGCAGGCCAAGATGGAGCCGGGCAACCCCAACCTGCTGCAGCTGTCCCCGACGGTGCAGGCGACCCGGAGCAACTACACCAGGGTGCACGAAGGCTCCCCGGTGCGGTACCTGGACTATTTCCTGCAGCCGGGCCGGGGCCGGGTCCTTGCCGACGTGCTGCAGTCGGAGCACGGCGCCTGGTTCGACCGCAAGAACAACCGGAACATGATCGTCGAGGTCGACGACGACATCGAGCCGCACGACGACTTCTGCTGGCTCACCCTTGGACAGATCGGCGAACTGCTGCACCGGGACAACGTGGTCAACATGGACGCCCGTACGGTGCTGGCGTGCGCCCCGATCGGGGCATTGGACCCCGAGCGGGCGCGCGACCCGTTCGCGGCGGCGCTGCGCCGGTCCCGTCACGGCGGGGCGTTGCACTCCGACGTCGAGCTGTTGTCGTGGTTCACGGCCGAGCGGGCGCGGCAGAACGTGCGAGCCGAACGGGTGCCGCTGGCCGGACTGCCCGGCTGGGTCAAGGGCACGCACTCGATCGACCGGCCCGACGGTCGGTTCTTCCGGGTGGTGGCGCTGTCGGTGCAGGCCGGCAGTCGGGAGGTGAGCCGGTGGACCCAGCCCTTGATCGAGCCACGCGGGCTGGGCATCGTGGCATTCGTCACCCGGCGGTTCGACGGGGTGCTGCACGTGCTCATGCGGGCCAGGGCGGAGGCCGGCTTCCAGGACAAGCTGGAGCTGGGACCCACCGTGCAATGCGTGCCGGGCAACCATGACGAGCTGCCGGCCGAAGAGCGCCCGGCCTTCCTCGACCTGGTGCTGTCCGCCGACCCGTCGGTCGTGCGGTACGAGGCGGTGCACTCCGAGGAGGGGGGCCGCTTCCTGAACGCCGAGAGCCGATACATGGTGCTGGAGCCCGGGGAGGACCAGGTTCCCCTCGACCCGCCGCCCGGGTACTTCTGGGTCACCGTGGGCCAGCTGACCTCTCTGGTATGCCACAGCAACTACGTCAATGTGCAGGCCCGCAGCCTGCTCGCGTGCCTGAACGGGATGCTGGCGAGGGCGCAGTGAGCCCGGGTCACGCGGCGACCGTGCGCATCGGCGTGCTCGGCTGCGCCGACATCGCGCTTCGCCGGATGCTGCCCGCGATCGCCGCGCGGCCCGGCGTCGCGGTCGCGGCGATCGCCAGCCGCGACCCGGCCAAGGCCGCGGAGCACGCCCGCAGGTACGGCTGCCGCGCGGTGAGCGGCTACGCAGAGCTGCTGGACCGCGACGACGTGGACGCGGTGTACGTGCCGCTGCCGACCGGGCTGCACGCCGAGTGGGTGGCGGCGGCGCTGCGGGCCGGCAAGCACGTGCTGGCGGAGAAACCGCTCACCACGGACGCGGCGCGGACCGAGCGGCTGCTCGCCGAGGCCGCCGCGCGCGGCCTGGTGCTGATGGAGAACGTCATGTTCGTGCACCACGCGCAGCACGGCGCGGTGCGGCGGCTGATGGCCGCGGGCGCCATCGGCGAGCCGAGGTCCCTGCATGCCACGTTCGCCATCCCCAAGCTGCCCGATGACAACATCCGCTACCGGCCCGAGCTCGGCGGCGGCGCCCTGTGGGATGTGGGCGTCTATCCCGTCCGCGCGGCCCTGCACATCTTCGGTCCGGACCTGCGGGTGGCCGGCGCCGTGCTGTCGGCGGGTTCCGCCCGTCGGGTGGACATCTCGGGTGCCGCCCTGCTGGCGACCCCGTCGGGGGTGACCGCGCAGCTCAGCTTCGGTCTCGAGCACGCATACGTGTCGGCGTACCAGGTGCGCGGCAGCGCGGGCCACATCACCGTGGACCGGGCCTTCACTCCTCCCGCGGACGACGTTGCGGTGCTGCTGGTGACGCGCGGGTCCGTGACGGAGGAGGTCCGGCTCGCCCCCGACGACCAGGTCGGTAACACCGTGGACGCGTTCGCGCAGGCGGTGCGGGCCGGCAATTACCACGATCCCGACTGCCTGCGGCAGGCGCGGTTGCTGGACGCAGTACGGGCCGCGGCCGACGGGGTACGGCACGACGACCGGGCCCCGACCGCAATCTGACGATCGGCCGACCCAACTGGACGCACAGGAGATGACGTGAAGGCCCTAGTTCCTTCAGGAGGTGCGGGAACCCGGCTACGGCCGATCACGCACACCTCGGCAAAGCAACTCGTACCGGTGGCGAACAAACCCGTGCTCTTCTACGGACTGGAGGCGATCGCCGAGGCCGGGATCACCGAGGTCGGCATCGTGGTGGGCGACACGGCGCAGGAGATCCAGCGGGCCGTGGGCGACGGATCGGCCTTCGGGCTGAACGTCACCTACCTGCCGCAGACGGCCCCGCTCGGCCTGGCGCACACGGTGCTGATCGCACGCGATTTCCTGGGCGACGACGACTTCGTCATGTACCTCGGGGACAACTTCCTGATCGGCGGCATCGCTGAGCTGGTGGAGCGGTTCCGCCGGGAGCGCCCCGCCGCCCAGGTCGTGCTGACGAAGGTGGCCGACCCGCGCGCCTTCGGCGTGGCGGAGCTGGACATCGAGGGGCGGCTGATCGGCCTCGAGGAGAAGCCCGAGCAACCCAAGAGCGATTTGGCGCTGGTCGGCGTCTTTCTGTTCACCGCGGCGGTGCACCCGATCGTGGCGGACCTCAGCCCCTCCGACCGGGGCGAGCTGGAGATCACCCACGCCATCTCCGGGCTGATCGACGCAGGCCACCCGGTAGCCGCGACGATCACCGAGGGCTACTGGAAGGACACCGGCAACGTCGCCGACATGCTGGAGGTCAACCGGCTCGTCCTGGAGGGGATGGAGCCCGAGCTCGCCGGCGTGGTGCATGACTCGGAGCTGATCGGCCGGGTGACCGTCGCGCCGGGCGCGGTGGTGCGGGGTTCGCGCATCGTGGGCCCGGTCATCATCGGGGCGGGCTGCGTCGTGGAGGGCTCGTACCTCGGGCCGTTCACCTCGGTTGCCGAGGACTGCCGGATCATCGACAGCGAGCTGGAGTACTCCGTCGTCCTTCGGGGAGCCGCGATCCACGGCGTGCGGCGCATCGAGGCGTCCCTCATCGGCCACGAGGTCGAGGTGACCCCGGCGCCGCGGATGCCCCGCGCCCACCGGCTGGTGCTCGGCGATCACAGCAAGGTGCAGATATGCGCGTACTCGTAACCGGTGCCGCGGGTTTCATCGGATCGGCCTACGTGCGGGAGCTGCTCACCGGTGCCTACCCGGCCTGGAAGGGCGCCGAGGTGACCGTGCTCGACCTGCTCACCTACGCGGGTAACCGCGCGAACCTGGCCGCGGTGGACGGGCAGTTCACCTTCGTGCACGGCGACATCGGCGATCCCGCGCTGCTGAACCGGGTGGTCCCGGGGCACGACGTGGTGATCAACTTCGCGGCGGAGTCCCATGTGGACCGTTCGATCGCGGGGGCCGCCGACTTCGTGCGCACCAACGTCCTCGGGGTGCAGCGGCTCTTCGACGCCTGCCTGAGGGCCGGGGTCGGGCGCGTCGTGCACGTCTCGACCGACGAGGTGTACGGCTCCATCGGCTCCGGCTCGTGGGACGAGACCGCGCCGCTGGCGCCGAACTCGCCGTACGCCGCCTCGAAGGCCGGCGGCGATCTGCTCGCGCGCGCCTATCACGTCACCCACGGGCTGCCGGTCGTCATCACCCGGTGCGGCAACAACTACGGGCCTTACCAGTACCCGGAGAAGGTCATCCCGCTCTTCGTGACCCGGCTGCTCACCGGAGGCACGGTGCCGCTGTACGGCGACGGCGGCAACGTGCGGGACTGGATCCACGTCACCGACCACTGCCGCGGAATCCAGGTCGCGGCCGAGCGTGGTGCCGTCGGCGAGGTCTACCACATCGCGGGTACCTGCGAGCTGACCAATCTGGAGCTGACGGACCGGCTCCTGGCCGCGTGCGGCGTGGGCTGGGACAAGGTTGAGCGGGTGCCGGATCGCCTCGGCCACGATCGGCGCTACTCCCTGACCGACGCGAGGCTGCGGGCGCTCGGCTACGCGCCCCGGATCTCGTTCGAGGAGGGGCTGGCCGACACCGTTCGCTGGTATGCCGAGCATGCCGCCTGGTGGCAGGAGACGGGACGGTGCTGACCCGGCGGCCGGTCGTCGCGGTCCTGGGCGCCACCGGCTCCATCGGCATGCATCTGGTTTCGGCCTTCGAGGCGAGGGGCTACCGCGTCCTCGCGGTAGCCCGGAAGCGTTCGCCGCTGGTCGCCGGGTGCGAATTCATCGAGCTGGATCTTTCGGCGACCCCGAGCGCGGAGATCGCGCGGATCCTGACCGCGGCCGATGCCCCGCTCATGGTGAATGCCGCGGGCGGCTGGCTGGCGTCGCTGGAGGAGAACCGGCTCGCTCACGTCGAGGTTGTCGAGCGCCTGCTGGGCGCCGCCGCGCTGATGCCGGCTCCACCGCGGTTCGTCCAGATCGGGTCCATCCACGAATACGGGCCGGTGCCGCACGGGGCGGTGATCGACGAGTCGTTCGAGCCGAAACCACAGACCCCGTACGGACTGACGAAGCTGGCCGGTTCCAATGCCGTGCTGCGGGCGACCCGGGCCGGGCATGTGCACGGCGTCGTGTTGCGCGCGGTGAACGTGTTCGGCCCGGGCGCGGCGGGCGGCAGCTTTCTCGGCTCGGTGGTGCGCCGGCTTCGCGAGCTTCCGGCCGGTGACCGGCTGCGGCTCAAGGTGAGCCGGTCGGAGCGGGACTTCGTCGATGTGCGGGATCTGGCCGATGCGGTCGTGCGGGCGACGGAATCCGCGGTCACCGGCCGGGCCGTCAACATTGGGCGGGGCGAAGCCCTCGACATGCGCCGGATGCTCGAGCTGCTCGTCGTCGAGGCCGGGCGCGACCCTGGCGCACTCGAGCTGTTCAGCGGACCGGTCGATTCGAAGGGCGGGGATTGGACACGGGCCGACGTCCGGCTCGCCAACCGCCTCCTGGGCTGGGCGCCGACGACCTCTGTCCGGCAGTCGTTGCGGGACATGTGGGAGGCCGCCGCCGAACGCTGACGGCCCGGCCCTCTCGTGCGCCGACCCATCCAGCAAGCCCCGGCGCCGGACGGCCGCGGGGCTCTTTCGTGCTCTTTCCGGGCCTCGGCGCAGATCGCCGACGGCAACACCGCATACATCCATGTGTTCGGCGGCGCCCGCACGCGGGGGCGCAGTCGGCCTGACAGGAAGAAGGAACCGGCATGACCGACACCACCACGGTCGCCTCGGCCGAGAAGCAACGGGAGGTCGTCGACCAGATCTGGCTGGTCGGGCTGAACCAGGGCGACCTGTCCATCGCGGACAAGCACCTGACGCCCGACTTCCGCAACCACGGCAGCCACGACGACTCGCTCACCGGACCCGAGGCGTTCAAGCTGACGATCCGTAAGCAGCGCAGCGGGTTCAGCGACATCCGCTACGAGATCCTCGACTTCCTCTCCGAGGGAGACCGGGCCTGTGTGCGGTGGGTGATGCACGGCCGGCACACCGGGATGTTCCTCGGCGTGCCGCCGACCGGCAAGATCGTCGAGCACCACGCGATCCTGATCCTGCGGTTCGAGGGCGAGAAGGTCGCCGAGCGCTGGGGAATCGTCGACAACTTCGCCCTGCTGAACTTCCTGCGCGGCACGCGACCCGGTGGCCCGGGTGGTCCCGGTGGCCCGGGCGTGGCCGCCGCGCCGCCCCGGTCGGCCGGGGCCGGACCGGCCGGCCCGTTCGGCAGCGCGCCGGTGGGCCTGTGGTCGGGCACGGCGACCTACGAGGGCAAGCGGGACGAGTACACCATCGGCTTCAACGAGAACGGCGCGGTCGAGCTGCGCAGCAGCGAGAGCACCGGCGTCGGGAGCTGGTGGGTGACCGGCGATGACGAGTTCCGGTACAGCGTGCGGGAGATGTTCACCATGGACGCCTCCGGTGCCCCGCCGGAGAAGGTGATCCCGGGCGCCGCATACGTGCAGATCGACATCACCGCCCGGCGCGACGGCGGCACGTTCACCGGATCCGGCACCGCCTCGATCCGCACCAAGGACGGCCGGCTCATCCACTCCGCCACGGTCCAGACCGTTGCCCAGCAGGTGCCCACCAGCTGAGTCACCCGACCATACGACGACTGGAGAACGCTATGGATTGGGACGTGATCGTCGTCGGCGCCGGCCCGGCCGGGCTGACGCTCGCCGGTGAACTGCGGCTCGCCGGCATCCGCGTGACCATCCTGGAGAAACTGGCCGAGCCGACCGGGCAGTCCCGCGGCCTGGGCTTCACCGCTCGCACGATGGAGGTGTTCGACCAGCGCGGGCTGCTCGACCGCTTCGGCGAGGTGGAGGTGTCCAACCAGGGCCACTTCGGCGGCCTGCCGCTCGACTTCGGGCTGGTCAGGGGGGCCAACTTCGGGGCCAAGAACGTGCCCCAGGCGCGCACCGAACAGATGCTGCAGGAGTGGGTCACCGACCTCGGCGTCGAGATCCGCCGCGGCCACGAGGTGACGGCCGTGCGCGAGGACGGCGACGTCGTCGTGGTGACGGCGGACGGCCCGGACGGCCCAGGCACCTACCGTGCCGCGTACGTCGTCGGCTGCGACGGCGGCCGCAGCACCGTACGCAAGGTCGCCGGATTCGATTTTCCCGGCTCGCCGGCCACGATGGAGATGTTCCTGGCCGACATCCGCGGTGTAGAGCTGCGGCCGCGGATGATCGGCGAGACCGTGCCCGGCGGCATGGTGATGGCCGGCCACCTCGGCGACGGGGTGGAGCGCATCATCGTCTGCGAGCGCGGCACGCCGCCGCGGAAGCGGACCGAGCCGGTGCAGTTCCCCGAGGTCGCCGCCGCCTGGCAGCGGTTGACCGGGGAGGACATCAGCCACGCCGAGCCGGTGTGGCTGAGCTCGTTCGGCGACGCCACCCGGCAGGTTTCGCAGTACCGCCGCGGCCGGGTTCTGCTGGCCGGCGACGCCGCCCACATCCACCTGCCGGCCGGGGGCCAGGGGATGAACGTCAGCATCCAGGACGCGGTGAACCTGGGCTGGAAGCTGGCCGCCGTGATCAACGGGTGGGCGCCATCCGAACTGCTCGACACCTACCACAGCGAGCGGCACGCGGTCGGCGCGCGACTGCTGATGAACACACAGGCACAGGGGCTGCTCTTCCTCACCGGCAGCGAGCTGCAGCCGCTGCGCGATCTGATGAGCGAGCTGATGCAGTACGACGTCGTCCGCCGGCACCTGATCGGCATGGTCAGCGGCCTGGAAATCCGCTACGACGTCGGTGCGGGGACGCATCCGCTGCTCGGTCTGCGGATGCCGAACGAGAAGGTCATCACCGATTCGGGCGTGGAGCAGGTGTACCGGCTTCTGCACCGGGGCCGCGGGCTGCTGCTCGACGTCAGCGGCGACCCGGCGACCTCGGCACCGGCCGCGGCGTGGGCCGATCGGGTGGAGGTGGTCCCGGCCCGGCTGAACGGCGACGGCGAGGACGGCGTGCTCGACGGCGCCGCCGCCGTCCTGATCCGCCCGGACGGGTACGTGGTCTGGGCGGCGCCGGACGGTGGCGACCTGACGACGGCCCTGCGGCGCTGGTTCGGCGAGCCACTGACGCCCGTCGCCGGCGGATGAGCGTGGGCGGCGACGAGATCCGCGCGCTCGCCGACCGGTTGGCGGTCGGCGAACTGTGCGACAGGTACCTGCTCGTCCTCGACGAGGGCCGGTTCGACGAGTCGTGGGCCGCCGGTGTCTTCACCGACGACGTCGAGCTTGCCTTTCCGCCGGGCACCCACCACGGGCTGGCCGGCCTCGACGCGTTCACGGCGACGTTCATGGGGCCGTGGGCCCGGACGCACCATCACACCGGCAACTACCTCATTGATCTGGACGGCGACCAAGCGGCGTTCACCTGCCCGGTCATCGCCACGCACGTCCATCCGGGCTCGCCGCCGCCACCGGCGCCGGCCAACCTGTTCCGCCTCGGCGGCTGGTTCTCCGGCACGGCCGTGCGCACCCCGTCCGGCTGGCGCCTGAATCGGCTGGCGTTGCGCGTCACCTGGACCGTCGGTTCCGGCGCGCCGGCCATCGTCGCCACCATGACCGCCGCCCAGCGCGCCGGTTGATCCGTATCCCGCAGAGAAAGGCGAGACGATGAGCAGATTCGACAACCGTACGGCGTTGGTGACCGGGTCCAGCCGGGGCATCGGCCGGGCCACGGCGGAGCGGCTCGGCGCGGGCGGCGCGCTCGTGGCCGTCCACTACGCCACCAACGGCGACGCCGCGCAGGAGGTGGTGGACACCATCCTCGGCAACGGCGGCCGCGCCTTCGCCGTGCAGGCGGAGCTCGGCGTGCCGGGGGACGTGGACACGCTCTTCGCCGGCCTGGAGGCCGGGCTGAAGACGCACAACGGTGGCGACGTCCACCTCGACATCCTGATCAACAACGCCGGCGTGATGGGTGGCGTGCCGCCCGAGGAGACCACCCCGGAGCAGTTCGACCGGCTGATCGCGGTGAACACCAAGGCGCCGTTCTTCATCATTCAGCGGGCGCTGACGCTCATGCCGGACGGTGGCCGCATCATCAACATCTCCACGGGCCTGACCAAGTTCGCTAACCCCGGCGAGCTCGCGTACGCGGTGAGCAAGGGCGGCGTGGAGATGCTCGCCCTGCACCTGGCCCGGCACCTCGGCCCCCGGGGCATCACCGTGAACAGCGTTGCGCCGGGGATCACGCGTAACGACAACCCGGTGTTCGGTATCCCGGCCGCGGTCGAGCAGATGGCGCAGCTGTCGACGTTCGGACGGGTCGGTGAGCCGGGCGACGTGGCCGACGTTGTCGCGTTCCTGGCGTCCGACGAGGCCCGCTGGATCACCGGCGCCTTCGTCGACGCCACCGGCGGCACGCTGCTGGGCTGACCGGTACGACAGGACCGGCCGGGCGGAAGCCCTCCGCCCGGCCGACCCGCCTTGACGGTTTGAGGGAGCGGACATGCAGACGACCGGGTGGACCCCGCGTCTTTGGGCGCTGGTGCTCGTGCTCTCCGGCAACATGTTGATCGACGCGCTGGAGGTGTCGACGAGCGTCGTCGCGCTGCCGTCGGTCGCCGGCGAATTCCGGCTGTCGCCGGGCGCCTCCGGCGCCGTGATGATCGCCTTCGCTTTGGGCTTCGGCGGTTCCATTGTCGCGGGTGGACACCTGATCGCTCGCTTCGGGCGCCGCCCCGCATACCTGTGGGCGATGGTGGCCTTCGTCCTCGCCTCGTTCGCCGGGGGACTGGCCCCCGACCTGCCGACGCTGCTCGCGACGCGGGTGGTCAAGGGCATCTGCGTGGCGCTGACCGCACCGACCGGCCTGGCCATCATCGCCGCCGTCTTCCGCGAGGGGCCGGGTCGCGCCCGCGCGGTGGCGGTCTACTCGCTCTTCGCAGCCAGCGGCTTCTCCGCCGGCCTGGTGCTGGCCGGCCTGCTCACGGAGGTGAGCTGGCGGTGGGCGCTGGCGTGCAGCGGCCCGGTGGCGCTGATCCTGCTCGCCTTCGCGGCGCGGTTGATCCCGCCGGACGGACCGTCCCTGGCCGCCGCGTCCCGCGCCGTGCCGGCCGCCTTTCCCCCCTCGCTCTGGCGCTCCGCGGCCGGCGGGGCGATCCTCAACGGCACGTTCTGGACGTTCCTGCTCGTCGTCACGTTCCAGGCCCAGACGGTGCAGGGGTGGTCCCCGGCCAGAACCGGCCTCGCGTTGCTGCCTTCCAGCCTTCCGGTCGTGTTCTGCACGCCCTACGCGACCCGCCTGCTCGGCCGGTTCGGACCGGGTCCGCTGATCGCGGCCGGCAGCGCCGCGGCGTGTGCCGGTTACGCCTGGTATTTCGTGGCCGGCGGCCGGGCCGGGTTCGGTACGGCTCTGCTGCCGGCCGCCGTGCTGGTCGGTGTCGCGTTCGCCGCGTCGTTCGCCGCGCTCAACGCCCAGGCGATGGCGCAATGCCCGCCGGGAGCGCAGCAGCGATTCGGCGGCGTCTTCCAGACCGCCGTGCAAGTCGGCGGCGCGACGATGCTCGTCCTCGCCGCGCTGGTGACCGGAGCGCGTTTCGCCTCGACGCTGACGCTGATTCTCGCGGTTGCCGTGGCGGGCTTCTCGGTAGCTCTTGCGGGCGTCCTAGTCAGTAAAGAGAAAGGAACGAAGCAATGGTCCTCGAACCTCTGAAGGTCGCGATTCTGGTCGGCAGCATGCGCGAAGGACGGCTGGCTCCGCAGGTCGCCGGCTGGTTCGTCGAACAGGCAGGCCAGCGTGCGGACATGGTCCTGGACGTCATCGACATCGTGGACTATCCGCTGCCGAACAGCCTCGACGAAAATCATCCGATGTCGGTCCAACTGCGTCCCCGGCTGCTCGCCGCGGACGCGTTCGTGCTCGTCGTTCCCGAGTACAATAGAAGCATCCCCGGGCCATTCAAAACGGTGATCGACTTTGGCAACAAGGAGTGGGAGGCCAAGCCGGTCGGCTTCGTCAGTTACGGTCTGAGCATGGCCGGCGGAGTGCGGGCCGTGGAACACCTGCGACAGATTTTCGCGGAATTCAACTCGGTCGGCATGAAGGACGTTGTGATATTTCCAAGGATTTCCGAGCACTTCGTCGAGCATCGTTTCAGCCCCGATCCGGCGGCCGGGGCGGCGGCCAAGATCATGCTTGACCAGCTCGCGTGGTGGGCGAACGCGCTGCGTGATGCCAAGGTCAGGCATCCCTATGGCACTTGATCTGGGCATTGGCGGCATCGGGGCCGGTTGATCCGCGGCGGGCCGTGGTGATCCGGCCGCGCCGAGTACCCTTGAGTCGGCGTGCTACCGGTGCCGATCGGCTACACGTACTCGGAACGGTTCCGAAGCTCCGGGCTGCCGGGTTTCACCTTTGCCAAGAATCGGCGATCTTCCGGCAATCTCTTGCTTGCCGATGGATCGTCGGGGATAATTATCTTGGTCCGGTCGCGGGGGGTACGCATGCTGGTCTTGAGAACACGCCGAAATTCGGTCACGCTGCGGGCGCCCGTCAGGCCGTCCACGACAAATGTGGACCTGCGGTGATGAGCACATCGACCGAGATGTTGCGGATTGGTTTGATCGACGACCGGCCGCTGTACCGCGAGGGACTCAAGGAGATTCTCGTCGCAATCGACGACTTCGCGGTCATCGGGCAGGCGGACGACGTCGATCATGCGGCGGACATCATGCGCGACGAAAAGCCCGACGTCATCCTCCTGCAGGTGCGATCATCGGATGGCGTGCCGACGGCCGCCGTGCGGCAGCTGCGCGCGTCATTTTCCGATTCGCGGATCATCATACTGGGCATGGACGATTGCCCTGGGGTGATTTATTGCCTGTCGAGTCTCGACATCAGCGGATACTTGACCAATATTACCAGACACGGTCTTGTCGCCGCCATTCGATGCGTCGTAGAAAGCGACAACTCCGTATTGTTGTCGGTTTCCCGGGAGGCGCTCAACCAAATGCCCGCGGTCCCGTCGGCGCGGCCAACGCTGACGCCGCGCGAGCTGGAGATCCTCTCGCTGACCAGTCAGGCGCTGAGCAACACGCAGATCGCGCGGCAGACGTTCCTGTCCGAGGCCACGGTGAAGCGCCACCTGCGCAACATCTTCACCAAGCTGGGCGCGGTGTCCCGCATAGACGCGGTCAACAAGGCGGTTGCGGCGGCCCTGCTGCCCCCGCCGCCAC
This sequence comes from Dactylosporangium sp. CA-139066, assembly GCF_050936175.1. Lineage (NCBI taxonomy): Bacteria > Bacillati > Actinomycetota > Actinomycetes > Micromonosporales > Micromonosporaceae > Dactylosporangium > Dactylosporangium sp. CA-139066. The sequence goes on from NZ_JBNJNH010000001.1 coordinate 1,727,991, forward strand.
ACGGCACCACGGTCGCATCCGAATGATCCGCGCAGCGCTCGGACCGGGCAGCCCGCAGCGGCGACTGCCGCCGCCATCGGAACGTCCGCTCTGCCGTGCGGGAGTCCGGCGACGTACCTCGCGGCTCAGCGCCTCCGGGGCCCGGGCCGCCGCGTCAGCCACGCCGAGGGCCACGGCCCGGGCCGCGCCGGCGAGCAACCGTCGACCGCCTGCGGGTAATGCGTGAGGGAGGGAAAGGCCGCGAGCACGCGGCCGCCTCCCGAAGGCATCCGGTGAGCTCATCGCTGCCGCGATCTTCCGTGCTGCGCGGACGGACATGGCTGCTCCCGTTCACCGGACTCGTGGCCTGGCGGTTGCCGGCGTTGCAGAGGTGAAGATCGAGCTGCGCGGTGCCCCGTTCGGTGGCGTACGCCGCTCCGGTGGCTCCGGCCTCCGGCCCGGGTGGGGCCGTCGTCATGTGGTGCTCATATTGATGTGTTCGGCAACCGTTGGGACGACCAACAATAACAAACCATTCGTCGTACTAACAGATCCGTGGGATCGATTTATGGAAGTTCCCCACGCGGACTCGACGCCGGCCCGGCTCGGCGGGCTCACCAGTTGGTTGCTGACGCAGGCGGCCGAGCACGCTGGACGGCTCGTCGCGGACGGATTCGCGCGTGCCGGGGCGCGGGGCTACCACTACCGGGTCCTCGCCGCCCTCGACGAGTTCGGGCCGGCCAGCCAGGCCACCCTGGGCCGGCGCAGCGGCATTCACGTCAGCGACATCGTGGCGACGGTGAACGAGCTGGCGACGACGGAGCTGGTGGGGCGGGCGCCCGACCCGGTCGACCGGCGGCGCAACGTCATCACCATCACGCCGCTGGGCGGCGAGCGGCTGGCCCGGCTCGACGGGCATGTGCGCGGCGTCCAGGACGCCCTGCTGGCGCCGCTGTCCGAGGACGAGCGCGCAGAGCTGCGGCGGCTGCTCGGCCGGCTGCTCAGTCACCACGAGGCGAAATCGAAGCGGGACGCCTGACGGCGTCCCCGTGCCCCGACTGGATCTCAGGCGACCCGCGCCCGGCGGGCCGAGTCCTCCAGGAGCACCAGGACCTCGTCGAGGTCGTACTCGGCCCGGCCCGGAGCGCCGTAGCGGGTGAGCTTGCCGCGGCTCGCCCACTTGCGGATGGTCGCCTCCGTCACCCCGGCCGCCAGTGCGGCCAGGTCGGTGGGCACCAGCCGGCGCCGCGCGGTCATCGGGTCGCCGCCGCGCCGGCCTTGGTGTGGCCGAGCCGCCGGATCAGCAGCAGCCACTCGCTGGGTGACCAGCGGTGTCCACGGTCGCAGGCCACGTCGCCCGGCACCGCGTTGCGGCGCGGCATGGCGTAGACGGTTCCGTCGCATCCCGAGCGATCGCACGCGCCGACCTCGATGCGGCCGGCCGCGGGCGGGTCGATGGCCTCTTCGGCGGCGCGGGCTACGGCCGTCAGCTCGGCGAACGCGTCCCGGGCGGCATCCTGGCCGGCCAGCCACTCCATGTGGGCGAGCAGAAACCGCGCCAGGTCGGGCACGGCTCGCCGGGGGCGTTGCGCGATCGTCCGCCGGTCGGCGACGTACGCCGCCCAGGACGACGTCACGCTCAGCATCGCGGCGCGCGCGGACACCAGGGCCGGGTTCAGCGACACTCCGGTCGGCAGCGCCCCGCGTGCCCGTTCGGGTCCGGACCGGCGCGGACCGGTCAACAGGTCCTCGCAGTCCTGGTATAGGCCGGGCAGGCGCGCCACCGCCGCGCTGAGCCGCCGGCGGCAGTCCGGACAGATCCGGCTTCCGCGTGCGGCGCCCGTCCAGGTGGCCGACCGGCCCGCTGCGACACGGCAGCGTTCCACCACACATTCGTCCTGCGTCATCTGAGGGTTCCTTCCTGGTCCGCCCGGGCATGCGGCAGGCGGGCCACCTAACATGCCCGGGCGCTTCGTCGGTGCCGGCGGATCAGGTGGGCGGCCGTCGGGGACGAGCCATTCGGTGAAAACGGCCGATAGGTGCCCACATTGGCACCCCGGCCGATCCGCAGATAGTGGAACATTGCTCGGTAAGCGACCGATAGTGATCGAAGGTAGACGATCGAATATCGAAAGTTGTAGTCCGGATGAGCTGCCGTATGTTACGGACTCCGCATTTGGTTTCGCCGGTGTTAACCACGTCATTAAATAGCCTTGAACTCGGTCGGCGCCGCGCGGCGGTGGCGGTCGCCGGCCGGGCGTCGGCAAGGCTCGGCGGCGGCCGGCGGTACCGGGGCCGGCCCTTCCCCGCCGAATCGACGGGGGCCTTGACACTGTGAATTCGTCCTGTCACGCTTGGTTCGGCGGCCGCACCGTGACTATTTCCGGGTGAGCCTCCGCAAAGAGCTGCCTTTTCTGGGCCATCGCCTCAATCGTCTTCAAGACGACTTCCGAGGCCGGCTTTCTCCTGCACGCGCAAGGGCGTGCGGACGCATTGCCGAAATGTTTTATCCCTCCACTGTGCCGAGGAGATCCCCATGCACTCGACCCTTATTGTCGCGCGCCTGCTCGCCGATACCGCGCCCGTGGCGGACCTCTTCGCCGCGTTCGACAAGACCGAGATGCCCGGTCTCATGGGTACCCGCCGCCGGCAACTGTTCCGCTACCGCGACCTGTACTTCCACCTGCAGGACTTCGACACCGACGACGGCGGCGCCGCCATCGAGCAGGTCAGGACGCATCCCTTGTTCGTGCGGGTGAGCGAGGACCTCAAGCCGTACATCGGCGCGTACGACCCGGCGACCTGGCGCTCGCCGGCCGACGCCATTGCCAGCCGCTTCTACGAGTGGTCGGCGGCCTGACCGCCGTCCGAGACGAAGGGAGGTGCCGATGACCCGCAGAGTGGTGATCACTGGAATGGGCGTGCTCGCGCCCGGCGGTGTGGGCGCCAAGGCGTTCTGGAACCTGCTCAGCGACGGGCGCACGGCCACCAGGCGCATCTCGTTCTTCGACCCGGCTCCGTTCCGGTCCCAGGTGGCGGCCGAGATCGACTTCGACCCCGAACAGCACGGGCTGAGCCCCCAGGAGGTTCGCCGGATGGACCGGGCCGCGCAGTTCGCCGTCGTGGCCGCCGCGGAGGCGGTCGCGGACAGCGGACTGACGCTCACCGGCTTGCCGGCCCAGCGCACCGGCGTCGCCATCGGCAGCGCGGTCGGCGCCACCATGGGCCTCGACCGGGAGTACCGCGTGGTCAGCGACGGTGGCCGGCTGGACCTTGTCGATCACGCTTACGCCGTCCGGCACCTCTACGACTACTTCGTGCCGAGCTCGTTCGCCCGCGAGGTGGCGCACTCGCTAAGTACCGAAGGACCGGCCACGGTCGTGTCCACGGGATGCACCTCGGGATTGGACACCGTCGGCTATGCCACCGACCTGATCCGGGAGGGCAGCGCCGACCTGATGGTGGCCGGCGCCACGGACGCGCCGATCAGCCCGATCACGGTTGCCTGCTTCGACGCCATCAAGGCGACCACACCGCGCAACGACGACGCCGAGCATGCGTCGCGGCCGTTCGACCGGTCCCGCAACGGGTTCGTCCTCGGCGAGGGCGCGGCGGTGTTCGTCCTGGAGGAGTACGAGCACGCGCGTCGCCGTGGGGCGCACGTCTACGCCGAGATCGCCGGGTTCGCCACCCGGTGCAACGCCTTCCACATGACCGGGCTGCGCCCCGACGGCCGCGAGATGGCCGAGGCCATCGGCGCCGCGCTGCGCGAGGCACGCACGGCGCCTACGGAGATCGACTACATCAACGCCCACGGCTCCGGCACCAAGCAGAACGACCGGCACGAGACCGCGGCCTTCAAGCGGAGCCTGGGCGAGCACGCGTACCGGACGCCGGTCAGCTCGATCAAGTCGATGGTCGGACACTCGCTCGGCGCCATCGGCTCGATCGAGATCGCCGCCTCGGTGCTGGCCATCGAGCACGACCTGGTGCCCCCGACGGCCAACCTCACCGAGCCCGATCCCGAATGCGACCTCGACTACGTGCCGCGGCAGGCCCGCGAGGTGCGTACCGACACCGTCCTGACGGTCGGCAGCGGATTCGGCGGCTTCCAGAGCGCCATGGTGCTGCGGAGCGTCACGTGACCGCGGCGGCCGTGACCGGGCTCGGGGTCGTCGCGCCGAACGGCCTCGGCACGGCCGACTACTGGGCCGCCACCCGCGCCGGCACGAGCGGGATCGAGCGCATCACCCGCTTCGACCCGTCCGGTTACCCGGCCCGTCTCGCCGGGGAGGTGCCCGGTTTCGTCGCTGCCGACCACCTGCCCGGGCGCCTTCTCGCGCAGACCGACAGGATGACCCAGCTCGCGCTGGCCGCCGCCGACTGGGCGCTGGACGACGCCGGGGTGGACCCGCGGGAGTGGCCCGAGTACGGGATGGGGGTGATCACCGCCAGCTCGTCCGGCGGCTTCGAGTTCGGCCAGAACGAGCTGCGCAAACTCTGGCGGCACGGCGGGCAGCACGTCAGCGCGTACCAGTCGTTCGCCTGGTTCTACGCCGTCAACACGGGTCAGATCTCGATCCGCAACGGCATGCGGGGTCCTAGCGGCGTGGTCGTGTCCGACCAGGCCGGCGGGCTCGACGCGATCGCCCAGGCGCGCCGGCAGATCCGCAAGGGCACCCGGCTGGTCGTCTCGGGCGGGGTCGACGGCTCACTCTGTCCCTGGGGCTGGGTGGCCCAGCTGGCCAGCGACCGGCTCAGCGGCAGCGACGACCCCGCGCGGGCTTTCCTGCCCTTCGACACCCGGGCCAACGGTCACGTGCCCGGCGAGGGCGGCGCGCTGCTGGTGCTCGAGGACGCGGCCGGCGCCCGGGAGCGCGGGGCGAGGGTCTACGGCGAGATCTCCGGCTATGGCGCGACCTTCGACCCGCGACCCGGCGACGGGCGCGAGCCGGGCCTGCGCCGGGCGGCCGAGATCGCGCTGGCCGACGCCGGCATCCGGCCCGCCGACGTCGACGTCGTCTTCGCCGACGCGGCCGCCGTGCCCGTGCTCGACCGCATCGAAGCGGAGGCGATCACCGCCCTCTTCGGGCCGTACGGCGTGCCGGTCACCGCGCCCAAGACGAACACCGGCCGGCTGTACTCCGGTGGCGCGCCGCTGGACGTGGCGACGGCACTGCTCGCCCTGCGCGACGCCGTCATCCCGGCGACCACCAACATCACGCCGGACGAGGCGTACCGCCTCGATCTGGTCCTCGACGCGCCCCGGCCGATGCCCGGCCGCGCCGCCCTGGTGCTGGCCCGCGGCCACGGCGGCTTCAACTCGGCGCTCGTCGTGCGCCGGCCCGAGTCCTGACCACCACCCACCACGAAGGGACCCATCACCATGGCAACGCAGCCTTTCACCGTCGAGGACCTTAAGGCCGTCCTGCGCGTAGCCGCCGGGGAGGAGGACGCCACCACGCTGGACGGCGACATCCTGGACGCCGCGTTCGAGGACCTCGGGTACGACTCGGTGGCCCTGCTCGAGACCACCGGCCGGATCGAGCGCGAGCTCGGGATCCAGCTGCCCGACTCCTTCGTCGCTGACGCCCGCACGCCCCGGGTGCTGGTCGAGGCCATCAATGAGCGGCTCGCCGCTCTGCTCGCCGGCTGACCCGGCGCGGAAGGAGACGACGATGCCGTCGACACCGAAGCGCACCGTCCTGGTCACCGGCGGCACCAGTGGGATCGGGCTCGCCGTCGTCCGGCTCATGGCCGGAAGCGGCGACCGGGTGTTCCTGTGTGCCCGTACCGCCGAGTCGGTGACGATGACCGTCAAGCAACTGCGCGACGAGGGACTCGACGTGGACGGGACCACGTGTGACGTCACGTCGCCCGACGACATCCGCGCCTGCGTCCGCGCCGCGGTGGACCGCATGGGCCCGATCGACGTGCTGGTCAACAACGCCGGTCGCAGCGGCGGGGGAGTCACCGCCGACCTTGACGACGAGCTGTGGCTCGCCGTGATGGACACCAACCTCAACAGCGTCTTCCGGATGACCCGGGAGGTGCTCAACGCCGGCGGCATGCGTGCGCGGGGCAGCGGCCGGATCATCAACATCGCCTCGACGGCGGGCAAGCAGGGCGTCGTCCTGGGCGCGCCCTACTCGGCGTCGAAGCACGGCGTCGTGGGCTTCACCAAGGCCCTGGGCAACGAGCTGGCACCCGCCGGGATCACGGTCAACGCGGTCTGCCCGGGATACGTCGAGACGCCGATGGCCCAGCGCGTGCGCCAGGGATATGCGCAGGCGTACGGCACCAGCGAGGACGTGATCCTGGACCGGTTCACGGCGAAGATCCCGCTCGGGCGCTACTCGACGCCGGAGGAGGTCGCCGGCCTCGTCGGCTACCTCGCCTCGGACACGGCCGCATCGATCACCGCCCAGGCTCTCAACGTCTGCGGCGGACTCGGGAACTTCTAGGAGGACGCTGTGCACGACAACGGCCACCGCCAGGTGGAGCACACGATCGACGTCGGCGCCCCGGCCGCGGAGGTCTACCGGTTGATCGCCGATGTCCGGCACTGGCCGCGGATCTTCCCGCCCACGGTGTACGCCGAGCAGGTCGAGCGGGCCGATCGCAGCGAACGGATCCGGATCTGGGCGACCGCCAACGGCGCGGTGAAGCACTGGACCTCGCGCCGGGAACTGGACCCCGACGGCCTGCGCGTCGACTTCCGTCAGGAGGTCTCCGCCGCGCCGGTGGCGGCGATGGGCGGTGCCTGGGTGATCGAGCCGGCCGGCGCGGCGACCGCCCGGATCCGGCTCCTGCACGACTATCGCGCGATCGACGACGACCCGGCGGACCTCGCGTGGATCGACGAGGCGGTGGACCGCAACAGCAAGGCCGAGCTGGCCGCGCTCAAGGCCAACGTAGAGCGGGCCGTCGGTGCGGGCGAAGAGCTGGTCTTCTCGTTCACCGACTCGGTCGACATCGACGGCGCCGCCAAGGACGTGTACGAGTTCCTCGACCAGGCCCAGCACTGGCAGCACCGGCTGCCGCACGTGTCCCGCGTCGTGCTCACCGAGGACACCCCCGGCGTGCAGACCCTCGAGATGGTGACGGTCACCAAGGACGGCGCGGCACACACCACCAAGTCGATCCGGGTCTGCTTCCCGCACCACCGGATCGTCTACAAGCAGACGACATTGCCGGCCCTGATGAGCCTGCACACCGGATGCTGGGACATCACCGAACACGAGTCGGGAGTGACCGCCTCGTCCGAGCACACGGTGGTGCTGAACCCGGCGACGATCACCGCCGTGCTCGGCCCCGAGGCGGGGATCGGCGAGGCGCGGGCGTTCGTGCGCACCGCGCTCAGCACGAACAGCACGGCGACCCTCGGGCTCGCCAAGGACTACGCCGAATCGCTGCGCCGATGACCGCCGGCGGCCCCCGCCGGCGCACCCAGGTCGCGGTGGTCGGGGCCGGGCCGGTCGGCCTGATGCTCGCCGGGGAGCTACGGCTCGGTGGCGCCGACGTCCTGGTGCTGGAGGCCCTCGACGAGCCGGTCACCGAGTCCCGGGCCAGCACCGTCCACGCCCGCACCATGGAGATCTTCGACGAGCGCGGCCTGCTGGATCCGCTCGGCCGGCCGCCGCACGAGCGGCGGGGGCACTTCGGCGGCATCCCTCTGGACCTCGGCGAGCTGCCGAGCCGGTACGCCGGCTTGTGGAAGGTGCCCCAGGCCCGCCTCGAACGGCTGCTCGCCAAATGGGCCGGTGGCCTCGGGGCGGACCTTCGCCGCGCGCACCGGGTGACCGGCCTGGACGCCTCGGCCGGAGAGGTACGGCTGACCGTCGCCGGCCCGGCCGGGGTCGTCAAGGTTGTGGCCGACTACGTCGTCGGCTGCGACGGCGAGCGGAGCACCGTACGGGATCTGGCCGGCATCCCGCTCGACGGCGTCGGGCCCACCCGGCGGCTCATCCGTGCAGACGTCGCCGGGGTGGACATCCCGAACCGCCGGTTCCAGCGACTGCCCGGTGGCCTGGCCATCGCCGCGCGGACCCCGGACGGTGTCACCCGGGTCATGATGGCCGAGCACGACGGGGCGAACGACGGCCCTCCGCCGTCGTTCGTCGACGTCGTCGCGGTGTGGCGCCGGCTCACCGGGGAGGATCTCGCGTCCGGCCGGCCGCTGTGGGTCAACGGGTTCGACGACGCCAGCCGCCAGGCGCGGCGGTACCGCTCCGGCCGCGTCCTGCTGGCCGGCGACGCCGCGCACCAGCAGATGCCGGTGGGCGGCCAGGCCATGAACCTGGGCCTGCAGGACGCGGTCAACCTTGGCTGGAAGCTGGCCGCCACGGTGGCCGGCCGGGCTGCCGCCGACCTGCTCGACACCTATCACGCCGAGCGGTACGCGACCGGCGCGCGCGTGCTGGGCAACATCCGGGCACAGAGCCACCTGTTGCTCGGAGGTCCGCAGGTGGAGGCGGCCCGGATGCTGCTGACCGAGCTGATCGCGTATCCGCAGGTGCGGGACCGGCTCGGCGGCATGATCAGCGGCCTCGACGTGCGCTACGGCGACGACCCGGACCCGCTCGTCGGGCGGCGGATGCCCGCCGCCCCGGACGCCGACTGGACCGCGCCGCTTCGCGCCGGCCGCGGCGCACTGCTCTGCTCTGCCGACGACCGCAGCCGCCGTTCCGGCCCGGCGGCGGCGCTGTCCGGGTGGATCGACCGGGTGCGGCTAGCACCCGTGCCCCCGGACCCGGCTCGGCCGCCGGCCGTCCTGCTGCGACCGGACGGGCACATCGCCTGGACCGGCGATCACCACGGTGATCCGCGGCCGGCGCTGCGCCGCTGGTTCGGCGCCCCCGCGCGCTGAGGCGAACCACGAGACCGACGGGAGAACAACAGCATGTCCACGACAATCAGGAACCACTCCGGAGCCGTACCGAAGCCCGGCGCGACCCGGCAATGCGACGTCATCATCCTCGGCTCGGGCCTCGCCGGCTCGGTCACCGCGGCGATCCTGGCCCGACACGGTGCGGACGTCGTGCTCATCGACGCGGCGTCGCATCCCCGCTTCGCGGTCGGGGAGTCGATGACGCCGCAGCTGGTGGAGTGGCTCCACATCCTCTCCGAGCGCTACGACGTACCCGAGATCAAGAGCCTGGCCAGCGTCGATGCCAGCACGCGGGACATCGGGCCGTCGTTCGGCACCAAGGCGCACTTCGGCTTCATGCGCCACCCGGCGGGCGGGGAGCCGGACCCGCGGGAAGCCACGCAGCTGGGCCTGCCGAAGATCTTCACGAAGAACGGTCACCTGTTTCGCCAGGACAGTGACGCCTTCATGTTCCATGTCGCGATCCGGTACGGCAGCGAGCCCCGGCAGAACTGGCGCGCCACCGACGTGGACATCGACGACGACGGGGTCACGGTCACGGGCCAGAACGGCGAGGCGTTCCGCGGCAAGTACCTGATCGACGCCAGCGGCTTCCGCTCGCCGCTCGCCGAGAAGTTCAACCTGCGGGAGACGCCGGCCCGCTTCAAGCACCACGCCCGGGGCCTGTTCACGCACTACATCGGCGTCAAGCCGTTCGACGACGTCAGCGGGCACCCGAAGAACCTGCGCCCGCCGGTGCCATGGCACAACGGGACCATGCATCACCTGATCGACCGGGGCTGGTTCTGGATCATTCCGTTCGACAGCCACCCCAAGTCGAAGAACCCGCTGTGCAGCGTCGGCCTCACCTTCGACGAGCGGCTGTACCCGAAGCCGAAGGACATGACGCCGGACGAGGAGTTCAACTTCTACCTCGACCGCTACCCGGCGGTGAAGCGCCAGTTCGAAGGCGCACGGCGGGTCCGGGAATGGGTTTCCACCGATCGCATGCAGTACTCGTCCTCGCAGTCCGTCGGCGACCGCTGGTGCCTCATGTCGCACGCGGCCGGATTCCTCGACCCGCTGTTCTCCCGCGGGCTGTCCAACACCTTCGAGGTGGTCGACGCGCTGACCTCGCGGCTGCTCGGCGCATTGCGCGACGGCGACTTCTCGGCCGAGCGGTTCGCGTACGTCGAACAACTCGAGCGGGGACTGCTGCAGTACAACGACGACATCGTCAACAGCTCATACATCGCCTTCTCGCATTTCCGCCTGTGGAACGCGGTGTTCCGGGTCTGGGGCTGCTTCATCAGCCCGGGCGTCATGCGGCTGACCCGGGCCCGCCTGCTGTACGTGCGCGACCGCGACGACCGGCACTTCAAGGAGTTGGAGGACACGCCGTTCCCGGGTCTGTGGTGGCCAGAGAGCGACAAGTTCAAGCGCATCCTGGAGGCCACCGCCGAGACCTGCGAGAAGTACGAGGTCGGCGACCTGACCGGGGACGAGGCGGCGGACATCGTGTTCGGCCTGCTGCGCGACTCCGACATCGTGAACCCGACGTTCGGCTGGAAGGACGAGCGGAAGCGGTTCATCGCGCCCAGCACGTTCACCATGGCCCGGTTCATGTACTGGGCCTCCGTGCAGGGGCCGCCGGAGATGAACCATCTCGGCCGCGAGTTCCTCAAGGGCATCCTGAAGGCCGGTACCCGTGCGAGGAAGCTGCTGTGACGCGGGTGCTCGGGCGTCCGCTGGTCCATCAGACGGAGCCCATCGAGGCGAACGTGCTGCGGCGGGTATGCGGCCTCTTCGTGACCGGGGTGGCCGTAATCACCAGCGGTGACGGGGACCAGGCGACGGGCACCACGGTGAACTCCTTCACCTCGGTCTCGCTGGAACCCCCGCTGGTGCTGTTCTGCCTGCACCTGAACTCCCGGCTGAACGCGACGCTGGAGTCCACCGGGACGTTCGGGGTAAATCTGCTGACCGGCCAACAGGAGCCGGTCGCCTGGGCGTTCGCCGGCCGCACGCCGGCCGGCTTCACGCCGAGCTACCGGCGCTGCGCCGAGGGCGTGCCCGTGCTGGCCGACGCCATGGCGTACCTCGCGTGCCGTATCGTCAACCGCTTCCCGGGCGGCGACCACGTGATCGTCCTCGGTGAGGTGCTGGAGGTGGGCTGGCCCCGCCGCCGAGACCCCCTGATCTTCTTCCAGGGCACGTTCGGCGTGCTGGAGGACGAGTTCCCGCCCGTACATCCCGTGTGGGACGGCTGAGCCACCCCGGCGGGGAAGGAAGGAGACCCATCCGATGCCGCTCAGCCGGCGAGTCGCCCGCTTCAACCGGCTCTTCGCCAACCACGTCGTCGGCCCGCTGTTCACCCGGATGCCCGGCTTCGGCGCCATTCACCATCGTGGACGCCGCTCACGCCGGGCCTACCGCACGCCGGTCAAGTATTTCCGGCGCGGCGACGACTACATCATCACCCTGCCGTACGGGCCGGACGCGGACTGGGTGCGCAACGTGCTGGCCGCCGGCGGCTGCGCGCTGAGCACCCGGGGCCGCCGGCTCCAGCTGACCGCGCCCGTTCTCTTCGCCGACGACGGGAGCACGCCGATCCCTCGGCTGGTCCGGCTGGCGATGACCAGGCTGCACTCGACCACCTATCTGGCGCTGCGCCCAGGGGTACCCGAAGGGAGATCCGATGTCTGACTGGGTCCTTTGCAAGCGCTGCCGCGCGATGATCTACGGCAAGCGATGGCTGCGGAATCTGAAGGTCTGCCCGGAGTGCGGGCACCACTCGCCGCTCGCCGCGCGGTCGCGCCTGGAGAGCCTCGCCGACCCGGGGAGCCTCGAGCTGATCGAGCCGCCCGGCGGCGTCGTCGTCGACGTGCTCCGCTTCGTCGACACCAAGCCCTACACGCAGCGCATCGCCGAGGCCCGGGCCCGCACCGGCCTGGACTCGGCGGTGCTCTGCGGCGCCATGACCATCGAAGGCCTACCGGTCGTGGTGGCTGCCATGGACTTCGCCTTCCTGGGCGGCAGCATGGGCGCGCTGGCCGGCGAGATCATGGTCGGCGCCGTCCGTGCCGCGCTGGAACGCCGGGTGCCGCTGATCGCGGTGACCGCGTCGGGCGGGGCGCGCATGCAGGAGGGCGCCATCTCGCTCATGCAGATGGCCAAGACCAGCAGCGCGTGGGCCGAGATGGACGAGGCCGGGCTGCTGACCGTCTCGATCGTCACCGACCCGACCTACGGCGGTGTGGCGGCGTCGTTCGCCACGCTGTCCGACGTGATCATCGCGGAGACCGGCGCCCGGCTCGGGTTCGCCGGCCGGCGGGTGATCGAGCAGACGATCCGGCAGAAGCTGCCGCGGGAGTTCCAGACCGTCGAGTTCCTCAAAAAGCGCGGGTTCGTCGACCTGGTGAGCCCGCGCGGCTCACTGCGCGGCGAGCTGGCGAAGCTGCTGCGCGCCGGCCGGCCGACCGATCACCGGCCGCGGCCCGTTCCGGCCGCCCCGCCGGTGGTCCGCGACCCCAGGCTGCTGGCCGACGCCGAGCCGTGGCAGCAGGTACGCCGGGCGCGCGACATCAACCGGCCCACCACGCTGGACTACGCCGGCCTCACCTTCGACGACTTCGTCGAACTGCACGGCGACCGGGTGTCCGGGGAATGCCCGGCGATGGTGGCCGGCCTGGCTCGGCTCGACGGCGCCGCCGTCGCGGTGATCGGCCAGCAGAAGGGGCACACGCCGGAGCAGCTGGCGCGGCACAACTTCGGCATGCCGAATCCGGCCGGTTACCGCAAGGCGGCCCGGGTGATGCGGCTCGCCGCCAAGCTCTCGATCCCGATCATCACGCTGGTCGACACGCCCGGCGCGTTCCCCGGCGAGCAGGCCGAGGACCAGGGCCAGGCCTGGGCGATCGCGGAGAACCTGCGGCTGATGACGTCGCTGCCGGTGCCCATCGTCAGTGTGGTGACCGGTGAGGGCGGCAGCGGCGGGGCGCTCGGCATCGCGGTGGCGAACCGCGTGCTCATCTGGGAGCACGCCGTGTACTCGGTGATCAGCCCCGAGGGCTGCGCCTCGATCCTGTTCAACGACGCGGCGCTCGGGCCCCGCGCCGCCGCCGCTCTCGGGCTCAGTTCGCGCGAGCTGCTGAGGCTCGGCGTCGTCGACGGCGTGCTGCCGGAACCTGAGGAGGGCGCGGGCGCGGCCCCGGCCGACGCGGCCGGCCTGCTGCGCCGGGTGCTGGTGGCCACGCTCGCCGAGCTGGCCGCGATGAGCGGGGAGCAGCTGATCGAGGACCGGCGGGAGCGGTTCGCCCGGTTCGGCCGGGTGACCCGGGAGCCCGCCCCGCCGGCCGTGGCCGACCTGGAACAGGTGGCGTCATGACCGAGCTGGGAATTGGCGTGTCGCACGGCGCCGAGGTGGTGACGGAGCCGCCCGTGGACGCGGTGCGGCGGGCGGCGCTGGACCTGCTGGGCGCACTGCCCGAGCGGCCGCAGCGGCTGCGGCTGCGGGTCGCCGACGTGGTCGTCGATCTCGACTGGCGTACACCGCCCGACCGGGCCGCGGCGTCCGGCCCGTCGATGGCGGTGGCCGCCGTGCACGCCGAGCAGACCGTGCTGCCGGTGGTCGAGCCGCTCGTGGCCGTACCGGCGCCGCCGGCGGACGAGCACTATGTGTGCGCGCCGAGCATCGGCACCTTCTATCGGGCCCCGGAGCCCGGCGCGGCACCGTTCGTCACCGAGGGCGACGAGGTCCGCCCGGGGCAGCAGGTCGGCATCGTGGAGGCGATGAAGCTGATGATGCCGGTCGAGGCCGACCGGCCCGGCCAGGTGGTCGCGGTGCTGGCCAAGGACGGGCAGGCGGTCGACTACGGCGAGCGGCTGTTGGCGCTCGCCCCGGCCGGGCCCGAGTAGGCGGGCGACGCATGTTCACCAGAGTTCTGGTCGCCAACCGGGGCGAGATCGCACTGCGAGTGGTACGGGCCTGTCGCGAGCTCGGCATCGAGTCCGTGGTGGTCCACTCCACCCGCGACCGGGATTCGGCCGCCGTCCGGCTCTGCGACGTACCGGTCCACATCGGACCGCCGCCGCCGAAGAAGAGCTACCTGAACGCGGCGGCCGTGCTCGAGGCGGCGCTGCGCACGGGCGCCGACGCCATCCATCCCGGGTACGGCTTCCTCTCCGAGGATCCCGACTTCGCCGAGGCGTGCCAGGCCGAGGGCATCACGTTCGTCGGCCCGCCGCCGGAGACGATGAAGTTGCTGGGCAGCAAGCAGTCCGCGCGGAACTTGATGGCCGACCTCGGGCTGCCGCTGCTGCCGGGAACGCTGGAGGCGCTCACCCCGGACGCGGCGTACGAGTACGCGCGGCGGATCGGCTTTCCGGTGATCGTCAAGGCCTCGGCCGGCGGCGGCGGTCGCGGCATGCGTGTGATCCATGAACCGGACGAGTTCCCGGCCGCCTACCGTGACACCCAGGCGACCGCCCGCATGCTGTTCGGTGACGGCGCGGTCTACGTGGAGCGTTACCTGACCGGCGCGCGCCACGTCGAGGTGCAGATTCTGGCCGACGGCTACGGCAATACCGTACACCTGGGCACCCGCGACTGCAGCGTCCAGCGTCGCCATCAGAAGCTGATCGAGGAGGCACCCGCGCCGGGCCTGCCGGCGGAGCTGATCGAGGAGATGGGCGCCGCGTCCTGCCGTGCCGCCAGGGCCGCCGGCTACACCGGCGCGGGTACGTTCGAGTTCCTGCTCGCACCCGACGGCTACTACTTCATGGAGGTGAACTGCCGGATCCAGGTCGAGCATCCGGTCACCGAGATGGTCACCGGCATCGACCTGGTCGCCGCGCAGCTGCGGGTGGCGGCCGGCGAGCCGCTCGGTTTCGGGCAGGCGGACGTACGCCACCACGGGGTGGCGATCGAGTGCCGGATCAATGCCGAGGACCCCGACCGGGAGTTCGCGCCGACGCCCGGGCGGGTGGACACGTTTGCCGTGCCGGCCGGGCCGTTCGTCCGGGTGGACACGCACCTGCGCCCGGGCGACGTCATCGCGCCCGAGTACGACTCGCTCATCGCCAAGGTCGTCGCCTGGGCGCCGGACCGCCCCGCGGCGCTCGCCCGGATGCGGCGCGCCCTGGACGAGGTTGCCGTGACCGGCGGGAACGTGCGGACCACCGTTGACTTCCTCGCCCGTGTACTGCGGCACCCCAGCTTCCGCTCGGCCGCGCACAGCACGTCGTTGCTGGGCGAACTGCTCCCGGATTCGCCGGAAGGAAACCACGGATGAACATCCTTACCGCGCCGCCCGCGCCGCTGCCCAGTCACACTGTCCTGATCTTCCTGCTGCAGCTCGCCCTGCTGCTCGGCGTCGCCCGGCTGTTCGGGTGGCTGGCCGAGCGGTGCGGCATGCCGGCGGTGGCGGGTGAGCTGCTGACCGGCGTGTTGCTCGGGCCGTCACTGCTGGGCCACCTCATGCCGCGCTACGCCGCCTGGCTGATGCCCGGCGGGCCCGGGCAGATCGGTCTGCTCGACGCGATCGGCCAGCTCGGCGTACTGCTGCTGGTCGCGGTCACCGGCAGCCACGTGGACCTGCGGGCGGTGCGCCGGCGCCGCTCGACCGCGGCGTACATCAGCGTCTTCGGCCTGGTGGTCCCGCTCGGCCTGGGCATCGCGGCCGGGTTCCTCCTGCCGCGCGCGGTGGTCGGCACCGCGTCCGACCGGGGCGTCTTCGTGCTGTTCCTCGGCGTCGCCATGTGTGTCTCGGCGATACCCGTGATCGCGAAGACGCTGACCGACATGCGCCTGCTGCACCGCGACGTCGGCCAGCTCACGCTGGCCGCCGGCATGGTCGACGACGCGGTCGGCTGGTTCCTGCTCTCGCTGGTGTCCGCGGCCGCGACGGTCGGGGTGACGCTCGGCGGCACGCTGGTCTCGGTGCTTTCCCTGCTCGGTTTCTCGATCGTCGTCATGGTGGCCGGCGGCCCGGTGGTGCGGGGCGTGCTGCGGATCAGTTCAAGGTCGCCGGAGCCGGGCACGACGATCGCGGTGTCGGTCCTGCTCGTGTTGCTCGGCGCCGTGGCGGCGCATGGCCTCAAGCTGGAACCGGTCTTCGGCGCCTTCATCGTCGGCATCCTCATCGGCACCGCCCGCGCGCGCGATCTGGCGCGCCTGGCGCCCCTTCGGACCGTCGTGCTGTCGGTCTTCGCGCCGCTGTTCCTGGCGACCGCCGGGCTGCGCATGGACCTCACGGCGCTGCGTGACCCCGCGGTCGCCATCGCCGCCGTGGTCATCCTCGCCGTCGCCGTTCTCGGCAAGTTCGCCGGGGCCTACGCCGGTGCCCGGCTCAGCCGGCTCGGCAACTGGGAGGCGCTGGCCATCGGGGCGGGCATGAACGCGCGGGGGGTCATCGAGGTGATCGTGGCGACGACCGGTCTGCGGCTGGGCATCCTCAACACGGCGACGTACACCATCGTCATCCTGGTGGCCGTCATGACCTCGTTGATGGCACCACCGCTGCTGCGCCTGACGACGGCGCGGATTGAGCAGAGCGAGCAGGAGCGCGCACGCCGGGCCCACCAAGACCGGATCTCCGCGGTCGCGCCGATGCCCGTCGACGCCTGATGCTTGTCGAGGCCTGATGCTTGTCGACGCCTGATGCGCGGCCGGCCCGCGGTGCGGGCCGGCCACGACCGGGTGGATCAGTGCTTGACGGCGACGGCGGCGAACCCGGCGGCGTCCTGCCGGTTGGTCTGGTGGTCCGCGTCGGACGGCGGCTCCTCCGGCGATCCCCACTCGTTGGTGGACACCACACCGGGCTCCAGCACCGTCCAGCCCTCGGTGTCGACGAACCGGGTGATCTCCGCGCGGGAACGCGGGGCGAGCTCGACCCGGAACCTGCCGTACAACTCGTCGGTCGCGACCTGCACCGGCGCGGAGACGTAGTCGTAGCTGGTGTGGGTGAGGATGACGAGGCTGCCGGGCGCCAGCGGCGCCTTGTAGCGCTCGATGATGCCGTACGGATCGCCGGCGTCGCCGACGAAGTGCAGTACCGCGCTCAACAGCACCGCCATCGGCTGGGAGAAGTCCAGCAGCTCCTTGGTGGCCGGGGCCGACAGCACGGCCTCGACGTCGCGGAAGTCCGCGTCGACGTACGCCGTGCGGCCGCTCGCGGACCCGCCCAGGATGCGCAGCGCGATGTCCCTGACGACCGGGTCGTTATCGACGTAGACGACCTTGGCCTCGGGCGCGACCTCGTGCGGGGCGTCGGCGGCCGGGATGCCGCTGCCGAGGTCCAGGAACTGCTTGATACCGCGCCGGGTGGCGGTGCGCACCGCCCGGGCGAGGAAGCGCCGGTTTGAGCGCGCTCCGATCGGGGCGCCGGGCAGCACCTTCACGATGCCCTCCGCCGCGGCGCGGTCCACGGCGAAGTTTTCGGAGCCGCCCAGGAAATGGTCCATGATCCGTGAGGCGTTCGGAAACTGTTCGGGGTTCCTGGTCTCGGGCATGACCGTCCATCCTTCGTGAGGGGTTGGGACTTCCAACGGCGAGCCCGCGCACGACCGCGCTCGGTGGCGAAGGGCAACAGAAAAGGCGACATCCGGTGGATGTCGCCTCGATCGTGTTGCTTCGCGTATGGGGCTCCGCCAAAAAGCGTGACAGGTCGACGGGCGCTGTGTCAACGAGCCCTCGACGCGACATGACGAGCGGGCTCCGCCAAGTGGTGGACAGGGCCAAGTAGGTTCACTACTCTGATAGTTGGCCAGGTGGATAGTTGGCCTGGTGTGAGATTCTCCGGCGTGGTCGACGTGGCGGCGGAGTCGCGCCCTCGTCAGAACGAACAAACATCGAAAGGGGACGTCCATGGCCGTGAACCACGAAGCCGAAGCCAGAGCCGATTCCGGCGGCGTGGGTGAGCAGGCAGGTGCGCCGAACCGGTCCGGTCTGGCGCTGCTCGTCATCGCGGCCGTGCAGCTGATGCTGGTGCTCGACGCGACCATCGTCTCGGTGGCGCTGCCCAGCATCCAGCGCGCCCTGAACACGGCCAGCGGCGACCTGAACTGGGTGGTCACCGCATATTCGCTGACCTTCGGCGGTCTGCTGCTCGTCGGTGGGCGCGCCGGCGACATCTTCGGTGGCAAGGTGGTCTTCCGCGCCGGCCTGGTGCTCTTCACGGCCGCCTCGCTGCTCGGCGGGTTCGCCGGTTCGACCGGCACGCTGATCGCCGCCCGCGCGCTGCAGGGCGTGGGCGCC
Source organism: Dactylosporangium sp. CA-139066 (assembly GCF_050936175.1). Lineage (NCBI taxonomy): Bacteria > Bacillati > Actinomycetota > Actinomycetes > Micromonosporales > Micromonosporaceae > Dactylosporangium > Dactylosporangium sp. CA-139066. The sequence continues at coordinate 1,746,095 of NZ_JBNJNH010000001.1, forward strand.
GCCATCGCCACGCCGACGGCGCTGTCCCTGCTGACCAACACCTTCCCGCCGGGCCCGGCGCGCAACAAGGCGCTGGGCGTCTACGGCGCGGTGGGCGGCCTCGGCTCCGTCGTGGGCCTGCTGCTCGGCGGTCTGCTCACGGAGTACCTGAACTGGCGCTGGGTCCTCTTCATCAACGTCCCCATCGCCGTGCTGGTGCTGCTCGGCACCGGCGTGCTGGTCGAAGGCAACCGTGAGCGCGGCCGGATCGACGTCCCCGGCGCGCTGACCGCGATGCTCGGCGCGGTGGCCGTGGTCTACGGCATCAACCACGGCAACAGTGCGGGCTGGGGCAACATCTGGACGCAGGCCAGCCTGGGTGCCGCGGTGCTGTTCATTGCCGCGTTCGTGGTGATCCAGCGCTCCAGCTCGTCGCCAATGCTGCCCCCGGCGCTGCTGCGTGACCGCGCCCGGCGGGGCGCCGTCCTGGTGATGGCCTTGAACGGCGGCGGCATGGGGGCCACGTTCTACTTCCTCACGCTGTACATGCAGACGGTGAAGTCCTACAGCCCGATGGTCACCGGCACGGGCTATCTGCCGATCACGTTCGGCATCGCTCTCGGGGCCGCTGTCATAGGCCCGAAGCTGCTGACCCGTATCTCCGAGCGGGCCGTCGTGGCCACGGGCGTGGCGATCGGCATCGTCGGCACGCTCTGGCTGGCGCTGCTGACCCCGTCCCTCAACCCGTTCTTCGCGCTGTTGCCGGCGCAGTTGGTGGTGGGTCTGGGTCTCGGCCTGACCTTCGTGGTCCTCACCGTCGTCGGGGTCCGCGGTGTGGACCCGCAGGACACCGGCATCGCATCCGGCCTCATCAACATCAGCACCCAGCTCGGCTCCGCGATCGGCCTTTCGGCGCTGGTGGCGGTGGTGCTGGCGGCGACGAAGTCCTATCAGCCGGGGCACAGCGTCGCCGTGGCGACGACTCACGGCTTCAGCGTCGGCTTCCTCGTCGTCGCGGGCATCTTCCTGCTCTCGAGCCTGGTCGCTTTCACCACGCTCAGCGGACGCTCGCCCCAGCCGGAAGCTCAGCCGCAGGACGCCGCGCCGGTCGTCTGACCGATTCGGCTCGTCAGACGGAGGGATCAGTTGGACTACTACGAGGCCGTCTCCGACGCGCTCGACCGTCTGGAGGGGCTCGGTTACGAGTGGGGCAGCGCCTCCTTCATCAACCACGCCCCCATGGCCGCCGAGGCCATGGCCCGGCTGGGTCACGGCGAGCATCTGCCGGAGTGGACCACCCGCATCCTGCGTCGCCCGTACCATGACGCGCCGGAGCGCAAGATCGAACTGACGTCGGCCGGGGGTGACTGGTCGTCCGCCCTCGGCGACTTCAGCCGGGTCGCCGACTGGGCGGCCCTGTTCGAGCGGGAGCTCGCGGCGGATCCGTGGCGCGAGGTGGTGGCCCGGTGGTGGCCCCGGCTGTTGCCGGGCCTCAGCGTGGCCCTCACCCACGGCGTGATCAGGACATCGCATGCCATGCGGGCGCTGGCCGAGGCCGAGACCCACGGCGACGACCGGCGTCAGCGGCGGGAGCTGGCGCAGGGGCTCGGGTACTGGGCCTCGCGGTACCAGCCCGAGCCGCTCCCGTCCACGCCCGACCCCGAGGGCGACGTGCTCACCGCGCTGCACCGGCTGGTTCTCGACAGCGCGGACTTCTACGCCCGGGCCCGGCCGCGCTTCGCCATCCCGCTCATCCATGCTGTCACCGCTCCCGCCGCGGTCCGGCTGGCGTGCGAGTACCTGCCGCCGGAGTACCACGCGCCGTCCTACCGGGTGGCCGTCGCCGCCACCGCCTCGATCCGCGGCTACTTCAGCGGTCAGCCGCAGGACGACCCCCTCGCGGGGATCGACGACCTGCCGCCGCTGACCGAGATCGCGGCCCGTTCGGTCGACCTCGGCGACGAGCACGCAATCAAGCTCGCCGAGGTCGCGGTGCGCCACGACGCGATTTCCCCCGACCCCCGTTTCGCGGCCGCTGCCCACGTGGCCAACGGCCTGATCGCCCGGAACCACACCGGACCACGAAATTAGATCAGTCGTTTGATGGATAAGCATGTTGATGATAGCGTTGCGTACGAATACGTAGCGATGAGGCGCCGAGGGGAACAAGGATGAGCCAGGAATTCAAGAACCTCGACATGACGATGATGTTCACGATCCATGACGCCCTGCGGCGTGAGCTCGAGCGGATCGCGCGCATCACGGCCCGGGTCGACGAGGACCCCCGTCACGTGCTGAGCACGGCCGTCGGCTGGGAGATGTTCAAGAAGAACCTCACGATCCACCACACCTCCGAGGACCTCACGCTCTGGCCCGTGATGCAGCAGGCGCTGGCCGGCCGGCCCGACGACCTCGCCCTGCTGGACGCGATGGAGGCCGAGCACGCCGTCATCGATCCCCTCCTCGCCGACATCGACGCGGCCCTCGCCGACCGGGACTCCGGCCTCGAACGCCTCACCGGCCTGACCGACGCCCTCTACACCAAGCTGCGCCACCACCTCGCACACGAGGAGAGCGAGGCCCTGAACCTCATGGACAGCACCTTGACCAAGGAGCAGTGGGGCGCGTTCGGCAAGGAGCAGAGCGGCCGCCACGTCGACGACACCTCGACCTACCTGCCCTGGCTCCTCGACGACATGCCCGCCGCCAAGCTCGCCGCGTTCATCGGCAACATGCCCGAGCCCCTGCGCAGCGCCTACGAGAACGAATGGCGCGCCGCCTACGAAGCACTCGACATCTGGGGCGCCAAGACCAACACCGCCACCCACTGACGAAGAACCTCTCGTGTGCTGCCCGGGTGACCAATCAACCGGTGGATTTCGGGCGGCCTGTTCGCCGCCGGCCGGTAGCATGCGTCACCGGGTGGTCCAACTGGCGATAGGATCGAAGACATGGGCGCGCAGCCGTTCTCGGCCGCTGAGTTCGCCGACATCTACGGCAAGGTGCCGCGGCTGACCGTCGAGGTGGTGTGCTCGACGGACGACGGTTTCGTGCTCACCCGGCGGGCGATCGAGCCGTGCAAGGGGCAGTGGCACCTGCCCGGCGGAACCGTGTACTTCGGCGAGCACCTGCGGGACGCCGTCGTGCGGGTGGCGCGCGCCGAGCTCGGCGTGACCGTGAACGTCGGGCGGTTCCTCGGATACATCGAGTATCCGCACATGCTCCGCGACGGCTACAACGGCTGGCCCGTGGGCATGGCGTTCGAGGCAACGCCCACCTCCGGCATCCTCGTCGGCGATGATCAGTCCGACCAGATCGGCAGCTTCCGCGCGGTCCCGCCGGGCACGCTGCTCGAGCACGGAGCGTTCCTGGAGCAGCTCTTCGCCACGGAGACCGTGGCCGGCTGAGCGTGCCACGGCGACGCTTTCCGCCGGTCGGTCACCGCCACGGGCCGCCATCGGGCTGCAAGTCGTCGCGCTCAGCTTCGCCGGCATGCGCTGGAAGGTTGCTGCCTGGACCGGGCTCGGGATCGCGGTCCTCCTCGGCGTCTTCGGCAACCGCGTGGCCAGCGTGCTCGCGCTGGTGGCCGGGGCGGTGGGCGTCTTCAGCTGGTTCCGGGCCGTCGCGGGCACGGCCGCGCCGGGGTGGTCCGGGCCGTCCGTGGCCGCCGCCGCACAGACTCGGTTCGGGGGCGCCCTGCACCCGGGCGACACGCTGCGGGTGACCTGCACGCACAACGCCCGCTCTGCGCGGGCTCCTGCCGCAGCTCAAGGGCACGCCGCCGCGGTGCGTGGTCTGGGGCGACGGCACGAGATGTGCCTCGGCCTGGTGGTGATGACCGCAACGAGCCACGGCAACTGCCGCAGACCGGCCGGCCGGCGATCGGGGAGCGGGTGATCTCGTCCTCGTCGAGCAGCCACCGGAAAAACTGCTGCAGCCCCTTGTGCTTGTTCAGCGCGGTGGACGCGGACCGGGTCTCGATCATCCACGCCTGGAAGGACTCGATGTGCTTCTTCGTGACCTCGGTTGGGTCTTCGGCGGCGTCGTCGGCGTCCGGGTCGGGGAGTGCTCGGCGAGGTACCGGGCGAGCTGCGCGGCGGCGAGGAGGTAGTTGTACCGGGTGGTCTCCGGGTAGTTGCCGGCGCGCAGCGTTCGGTCCCAGTCGCGGAGAAATCCGGACCAGTCACGGGCGAGGCCTTCGGCGAGGTTGTCGATCTTCAGGAGCGGCATCTGAAACCTGCCTAGTCAAGGGGTCTAGCAGCGGCGTGCTGGACCTGGCAGTGATGCCGAGCAATGCAATAGGGGCTTCCGCAAGTCGCTGACCTGCGGAAACCCCTAGCCGGTCGGGACAGCGGGATTTGAACCCACGACCCCTTGACCCCCAGTCAAGTGCGCTACCAAGCTGCGCTATGTCCCGGTGCCGCCGGCTTCCGTCGACAGCCGCTACAGCCTAGCGCATCCCCTCCCGCCCCGGCCACGAGGTATCCCGTTACCTCTCAGTGAGCTCTGGCGAGCGTCTGATGGGTAGTCCCGCCTTGCGGTGGGACGGTCCCGGTCTGATCCGCTGTGGCGGTGCCGGGTTGACGTTTCACAGCCACCGGCCCGTCGGGGCGGGTCTTCTGGTCGGCTCCACGTCCTGCCACCGGGCCACTCCCGGCGGTGGTCACCTCACGCACGAGTGCGGCAAGGTTGCAGGCGGCGTTGACGTCGCGGTCGAGGACGAGGCCGCAGCTGGTGCAGGTGTAGGTGCGCTCGGCCAGGGGCAGTTTGGTTTTCACCGCGCCGCAGCCGGAGCAGGTCTTGGAGGACGGATACCAGCGGTCGGCCACGATCAGCCGCCCGCCGGACCACAAGGTCTTGTATGCCAGTTGCCGGCGCAGTTCGCCGAACCCGGCGTCAGCGATGTGCCGGGCCAGCCTGCGGTTGCGCAGCATCCCGGCCACGTTGAGGTCTTCCACCACCAGCGTGCCGTAGGTTCCGGCCAGGCGGGTGGTGAGTTGGTGCAGACCGTCGCGGCGCAGGTTCGCCACCCGCGCGTGCGCCCGCCCGAGCTGGGTCTGCGCGCGCCGCCACCGGTTCGACGGGCGCTGCCCGGTGCGCCGGTCCGGGCCTTGCCGCCGGGACAGGCGACGTCCGAGACGGCGCAGGCGCTGCTGTGCGGCGTCGAGGTGGCGCGGGTTGGGCTCGTATGTGCCGGTCGACAGCACCGCCAGGTGCTTGATCCCGACGTCGATACCGACGGTGGCGTCCGTCCGGGCCGGCAGCCGCTGGACGCGGTCGACCTCGACGCAGAACGCCACGTGCCAGCGTCCGCCGTCGCGGCGCACCGTCGCCGACATGATCCGGGCCGTGCCGGCCTCCAGGCGGTGGGCGAGTTTCCGCGCGGACTCGTGCAGCTTCAACCGGCCCAGACGGGGCAGCACCACATGTTTGCGGTCGGGCTCGACCCGGATCGCGCCGGTGGTGAACCGCACGCTCGGCGTGCTTCGGTGGCGGGACTTCAACCGGGGGAACCCGACCGGGCGCCCGGCCCGTTCACCCGAGCGATGCTTTGCGACGCCGCCCATTCCTACGTTCACCTGAGCATTTATAGCGTTCCATAGTGCGAAGACGCTTGGCATCCCATCAGTTAGTTACCTCCTCAAGCGGGGCGGGCCGTTACGCTCCGGCGATGCGGCTTGAGTACGTCACGATCGTGGTTGACGAGTACGACCCGGCCATTGCGTTCTTCGTCGGGGTGCTCGGGTTCGAGCTGGTCGAGGACTCGCCCTCGCTCACCTCCGTCGAGCGTAAAGCGAAGCGGTGGGTGGTCGTGCGGCCGCCCGGTGGGGGGACGGGGCTGCTGCTGGCCAAGGCCGACGGGGAGCGGCAGGCGGCGGGGGTGGGGGAGCAGGCCGCGGGGCGGGTCGGGTTCTTCCTGCGGGTCGAGGACTTCGACGAGCGCTACGAGCGGATGGTCCGGCACGGGGTGGTGTTCGAAGGGTTACCGCGCGTGGAGGAGTACGGCAAGATCGTCGTCTTTCGCGACATTGCCGGGAATCGGTGGGACCTGCTCGGACCCGCCTAGAATCCGCATATAACAGTCATAACGGACTCGCCGACGGTGGCGTGGCTTGCCTAGCGTGCCCGGCGTGCTGGGGGTTGATCTGTACCTGTTGTGGCGGGCCGGGCGTGTGGAGCTGCCCGCGCTCGCGGGGGTTTATCGAAGAGCCGGTTCGCAGTTGTACGCCATCCGCGCCGACAACGCCGACTGGTGCGCGCTGCGGGATCAGTTCGGGGGTGTCCTCGACGACGCGGGGCGGGTCGTCGAGGAGACCGCCGAGGCGGTGTGCGTGGCCGTCGAAGGGTACGCGCGGGCCGACGACGCCGCGCGGGTCGAGCTCGATCGGCGGCGGGGCGAGTCGGGGCGGGTGCCGGGGTGACGTACGAACGGCTGATGGAGCATGCCGAGGATCTGCGGCGGCTGGCGGTCGACGTCGCCATGGCGATCGTCGAGCACGACCCGCTGCGGCGGCGCGGGGTGGAGCGGGCGTTCGCCGATGTGCCCGACGAGTTCCGGGCGGTGGCGCACTTCCCCGATCCGCAGAGTCTCGGCGGGCCGATCGACGGGATGGGCAGCGTCCTCGATGGACTGTCCACAGGGGAGGACCGGCCGGCCGAACCGGGGCTGGCGCGGATCGGGGCGGCGGTCGCGATGCTCGGTGGGTGGAGCGGGGAGGCGGCGGAGCGGTTCCGGGACGGGTTTCTCGCGCCCTGGCCGGCGTTCGTGCGCAACCAGTACACGGTCGCGGCGGTGCTGCACTCCGCGCTCGTGGCGGAGCGGGAGATCTGGGCGCGGGCGCGGCAGGACGCCGACCGGATCGCCGAGCAGGGGCTGGCGGCGGTGGCGGCCTGCACCGACTGTACGCGCACCGAGTGGACGGTCACCTTCACCGTCATGGCGTCCGTGGCCGCGGTGGTGGCCGTTCCGCTCGGCGGTGTGCCGGGCGTCGTGCTCGGCGGGGTCGCGGCGGTCGGGCAGGTGATGGCCGTGGCCGGGCCGGATGATCCGCCGCGGACCTCGTTCAGCGCCGACGATCCGGGCGAGGTCGTGGAGCGGGTGCGGGAGGCGATCCGCCAGCTGCTGGGGCATGTGCACGAGCGGCGCGCGGCGGTCGCGGAGGCGCTGCGGAAGACCGGGCAGTTGGTGGCGGACCGGCCGGAGCTGTTCGGGTGGAAACGATAACCAGGACCGTCGGCGCGGTGACCGCCACGCTCAGCGCCGACGGCCGGCGGATCCAGGTGGCTATATGCCGGGGAATGCCGATAAATCCAACATGCCTCGAACGTCTCGCCCGGGCGCTGTGGGCGGGGCGAACGCGAGCGGTGCTCGATGCCGCCGGCGCCGCGAGCGAGCCGGCGGCGCTGGGGTGGCGGGCCGAGGCCTACGTCGCCGGGCGGGCAGGCATCGTGGCCCGCGGGCGGTCGAGGGACGGCAGCGTCGCCGTGGAAACCGTTGGCATGCGGCAGTGGCGGGTTCACATCCAGCCGGGGGCCGGAGGGGCCGCCGTGGAAGAGGCGGGGGAGGAGCTGCTCAGGGATCAGGCGCGGCAGATCAGGGCGCTGAAACGAACGATCTGGCAACCGGGCGGCACTGGGAATGCTTGCCCGGCGGCCGAATCTGGGGTGGACGTTCCCCGGCCTGGAGGCAGCCAATGAGCACGGCGCTCGCATCCGACAAGCAGACCGCTCGCATCCTGATCGTCGACGACGATGCGGATCTGCGGGGCATGGTGGCGTACAGGCTGGTGAAGGCCGGCTTCGAGGTCATCGAGACCGACAACGGGGTGTCGGCGGTGGACGCGGCCGTGGCGTGCCTGCCGAACCTCATCATTCTCGACATCATGATGCCGGGGCAGGATGGGCTCACCGCGTGCGAGCAACTGCAGGCCGATCCCGAGACGGCGCGGATCCCGGTGATGCTGCTGTCGGCGCTGGCGCAGCCCGACGTCGTGCGCAGCGGGGTCATCGCCGGTGCGGTGCACCACATGGTGAAGCCGTTCAGCCTCGATGCGCTGCTCGGCAGTGTGCAGGCGCTGCTGCGGGTGCATCCGACGCCGGTGGACCCGAATACGGGCACGGATCTAGACCGCAGCTTCCAGTGGTGACGGTGGCGGGTCGAGGACGCGGGCCGCGCCGTCGGTGACGATCGCGACGCGGCCCGACCTCCGCCCAGGCGCCGGGTACCCCGGCGAGCAGTTCGGTGGCCGCCTCGGCGGTGCCAGCATCGGTACCCGGGCGCCTGCGTCAGCATCGCCCGGATCTGGTCGGGCTGGGTCAGGGCGACCCCGCCGAGCGCCGCGGCGAACACGATCAGCGTGAAGGCGAGTACGTGCCGCCAGGCGCCGTACAGGCCGCGGAACGACACGCACGCGAACGTCCGATCGTGCCGAGCCAGTCGTGCAGCCCGACGGCGACGATGCCGACCGCGGCGCCTTCGAGCGGGATGGCCCACGGGGGGAAGGTCTGCCGGCGGTACCGCTGCAGCCAGTAAAGGCCGAGGACGATCGCGGCGGCGACGGCCCCGGCGCGGGCGAGGGGCGGTGCGGCGTGCCCGGCCAGGGACCGTGGCACGACGGCGGCCAGGTTGAACAGCCCGAAGCCCAGGAACAGCCAGCGGATCCGCCCGCCGAGGGCCTTCGGTGGACGTAAGGGCCCGAACGGACGGGTCATGTCTGCGGTATCGGCTGTACAGGCGGCAAACTGAGTAATGATCCACTATTCCGGCATACTGGATCGTGCCGCGTACAGGGCGCTACCCTGTGCCCACCGCCCGCGAAAGCGGGGCGGTACCGCTCATCTCTGCACTGGATCAGCCGAAGGTAAGGCGGCCGGGAGTAGGCCGGGAACGGTCGAAGGCGGTGATGACAGGCGGTGAAATCGAGCCGACTGTTCGCCGTGTACGCACCGCTGTTCGCTGTGGCCGCCGGCTGGGGGCTGGCCCGGTTCGCCGGGTTCGACCACCTCACCGTGCTCGGCTGGCTGCCCGGGGCGGTCGGGATCGCCGTCGGCGGGCTGTATCTGCTGCAGGCGGCCCGAACGCCGGGCCTCGACCCGGCCGGGCGCCGGTTCTGGCGCTACCTGGCCGTCGCCGCCCTGCTGATCGCGCCGGCGACGAAGCCGCTCACGGAGGCGAGCCTCGGCGGGGAGAAGGCGGGACCGGTGCTCACCGGCGCCGTGGTACTGCTGAGCATCGCCCTGCTCCTCGTGCTCTGGGCCCTGCTGAGCCTGCCGACCCGGCCCCGCAGCGGCGGCGACTGGCTGCGCCTGGGTCTGGACGCGGCCACGGTGCTGGTGTGTTCGGCGTCGTTCCTGTGGCACTTCGTGCTGCGCCCGCTCGTCGAGGTCCACGCCGAGCTGCCGAAGGTCCTCGGCCTGCTCGTCCTGTCGGTGCTGTGCCTGCTCGCGGTCCTCGCGGTGGTGAAGCTGATCCTGGTCGGCACCGAGGTCGTCGACGTGCGCGCGCTGCAGGCCCTGGCGCTGGTGGTGTTCATCGGCGCGGCGGGCTCGGCGCTGGTGCCGGTGCTGCAGAGCCCCCGGCTGGCCGGCGTCTCCGACCTGATCACGATGTCCGAGGCGGTCATGGTCGCCGTGGCCGGTGTGCTGCAGCGGCGCCGGGTCGGCCCGGTCGCGCCGGCGCGGCGGCCGCGCCGGTCGTACTCGATCCTGCCGTACTTCGCCGTCGCCGCGGTCAACCTGCTGCTCGTCGCCGTCACCCTGAGCGATGTCGGTACCGTGCCGGTGCTGGTCGGCGCCGTCGTCGCGACCGGCGCCGTGGTGGCCCGCCAGCTGCTGGCCTTCCGCGACAACGACGGGCTGCTCAGGTCCCTGCGCGAGCATCAGCGGCTGCTGCACGAGCAGGCCACCCATGATGCGCTGACCGGCCTGCCCAACCGGGCGCTGTTCAACGAGCGGCTGGAGCGTGCGGCGGCGGCGATCCTGATCGACCTGGACGACTTCAAGGCGGTCAACGACACGCTCGGTCATCCCGTCGGCGACGGGCTGCTGGTCGAGGTCGGCCGCCGGCTGCGGGCGGCTGTGCGCCCGTCCGACCTGGTTGCGCGGCTGGGCGGTGACGAGTTCGCCGTCCTGGTCACCGACGTCGACGGCGACGAGGTGGCCCCGGCCGGCCGGCGGCTGGACGCGCTCGCGGAGCGGATCCTTGAGCGGCTCGGCGAGCCGGTGCGCACGCACGGGCATGTCCTCGCGGTGACCGCGAGCGTCGGGGTCGCCGATCGGGAGCCCGGCGACGGCGCGCAGGACCTGCTGCGGCACGCCGACATCGCGATGTATGCGGCGAAGAAGCGGGGCAAGGGCACCCATGCGCGGTACACCCCGGACCTCAGCGGCCTGCTCATGACCCCCGAGTCGCGCCTGGCCGACCTGCGCCGGGCCGTGGAGCGGGCGCGGCCGCCGTTCGTGCTCGAGGTCGGCCGGGCCGCGCTCGTCTCGCCCGGCTTCGCCGCGGAGCTGACCGGGCTGCTCGCCGAGGCCGGCCTGGCCCCCGGCGGGCTCACCCTCGCCCTGCCGGCCGCGCAGCTGTCCGGCGACGGCGCCGTGGCGCGCGCGATGCGGGAGCTGCGGGCGGCCGGGGTCGGGCTGGCGCTGGACCACAGCGGCACCGGGACGGTGCGCCTGGACCTGCTCGCCGCCCTGCCGTTCACGGCGCTGATCGCCGACCCCGAACTGGCCCCGCCGGACGGCGTCGCGGACGGTCGGTCGAGGGCGTTTGCGGAGGCAGTGTCCCGGTTCGCGCGGGACGCCGGGATCGAGTACAGGGTTCGATACGAGGGAGCTCTGCTGGAGAGCGCTCTCTAAATTTCAGTTCCGGAACCGTGAACCTCTTGACAGCGACGGCTTGGCGGATAACTCTCGTCGGTGGGAGAGCGCTCTCCCAACCCCACCCCCGGTTCCCGGGCCGCCCGTACCCGGTCTCGTGAGCCTGACACCCCGTCGGCCGGAACACAAGTGCACCCACCGCCAGCGGTGGCACTTTCCGGCTGTCGACCATGCCCTGGATCAGGAGCAGAGAATGCACACCGCCGCACCGCCAACGGCGAACCGCCGCCGCCGAAATCTGATCCTCGCCGCCATTGCCGCGCTCGTGGTTCTGGCGACGTACGCGATCACCACGACCCTGACGGCCTCCGCCGCCGACACCCTCATCTCGCAGGGCAAGACGGCGACCGCGTCGTCGACCGAGAACGCCGGCTCGCCCGCGTCGGCCGCCGTTGACGGCAACACCACCGGCACCCGCTGGTCCAGCGCCTTCAGCGACCCGCAGTGGATCCAGATCGACCTGGGCCAGACGGCGACCATCTCGCAGGTGAAGCTGTACTGGGAGGCCGCGTACGCGAAGTCCTTCCAGATCCAGACGTCGCCGGACGCCAACACCTGGACCAACGTCTACTCGACCACGACCGGGACCGGCGGCACGCAGACGCTGACCGTCTCCGGCAGCGGCCGCTACGTGCGCATGTACGGCACGGTCCGCGCCACCGGCTACGGCTACTCGCTGTGGGAGTTCCAGGTCTACGGCTCCTTCGGCGGCACGAACCCGTCCTCGGGCCCGTGCAACACCGCCGCCAACGTCGCCCAGGGCAAGCCGGCCGACGCGTCCAGCACCGAGAACGCCGGCACGCCGGCCTCGGCCGCGGTGGACGGCAACGGCGGCACCCGCTGGTCGAGCGCGGCGAGCGACCCGCAGTGGCTGCGCGTCGACCTCGGCTCGGTCCAGTCGATCTGCCAGGTCACGATCAACTGGGAGACCGCGTACGGCAAGGACTTCCAGATCCAGACCTCGACCGACAACGCCAACTGGACGACCATCAAGACGGTCACCGGCGGCACCGGCGGCAACCAGACGCTGAGCGGGCTGACCGGCTCCGGGCGGTACATCCGCGTCTACGGCACCGCCCGCGGCACCGGCTACGGCTACTCGATCTGGGAGCTCATCGTCAACACCGGCGGCGGCTCCACGACGTCGTCGACGCCGAGCACCAGCCCGACCCCGAGCACCACCCCCTCCGGCCCGCAGTTGCCCGGCGGCGGCGACCTCGGCTCGAACGTCATCGTGTTCGACCCGTCGCAGTCCTCGGCCACGATCCAGGCCAAGCTGGACCAGATCTTCACCCAGCAGGAGACGAACCAGTTCGGCACCGAGCGCTACCAGTTCCTGTTCAAGCCGGGCTCCTACAGCGGCCTGAACGCGCAGATCGGCTTCTACACGTCGATCAACGGCCTCGGCCAGAACCCGCAGGACGTCCAGATCCACGGCGACATCACCGTCGACGCGGGCTGGATGCAGGGCAACGCCACCCAGAACTTCTGGCGCTCGGCGGAGAACCTGTCGATCTACCCGGTGTCGGGCGTGGACCGCTGGGCCGTCGCCCAGGCCGCCCCGTTCCGCCGCATCGACGTGCACGGCGGCATGACCCTCGCCTCGCCGAACTGCGGCTGGGCGTCGGGCGGTTACATCGCCGACTCGCGCGTCTCGGGCAACATCAACCCCTGCTCGCAGCAGCAGTGGTTCACCCGTGACTCGACCATCGGGTCCTGGAACGGCTCGGTCTGGAACATGGTGTTCTCCGGCGTGCAGGGCGCCCCGGCGAACAGCTTCCCGAACCCGCCGTACACCACCCTCGCCACCTCGCCGGTGACGCAGGAGAAGCCGTACCTGTACGCCGACGCGTCGGGCTACAAGGTGTTCGTGCCGTCGCTGCGGACGAACTCCTCGGGTGCGACCTGGATCAACGGCCAGACCCCCGGTCAGGCGCTGTCGATCAACCAGTTCTACGTGGCGAAGCCGGGCGTGAGCGCGGCGACGCTGAACCAGGCCGTGGCGCAGGGCCTGAACCTGCTGTTCACCCCGGGCGTGTACCACCTCAACCAGACGGTGAACATCAACCGGGCCGGCACCGTGGTCCTCGGCCTCGGCTACGCCACCATCGTCGCGGACAACGGCGCGCTGCCGATGGCCGTCGGTGACGTCGACGGTGTCAAGATCGCCGGTCTGCTCTTCGACGCCGGCGCGACGAACTCCCCGGCCCTGCTGCAGGTCGGCCCGGCCGGCGCCTCCGCGAACCACGCGGGTGCCCCGAACCTGATCTCCGACGTGTTCCTGCGCGTCGGTGGTGCGGGCGCGGCGAAGGTCACCAACGCCCTCGTGGTCAACAACAACAACACCATCATCGACCACATCTGGTCGTGGCGGGCCGACCACGGCGACGGGGCGGGCTGGACGTCGAACCCGGCCGACACCGGCCTCATCGTCAACGGCCAGAACGTCACCGCCTACGGCCTGTTCGTCGAGCACTTCGAGAAGTACAACGTGATCTGGAACGGCAACGGCGGCAAGACCATCTTCTTCCAGAACGAGCTGCCGTACGACCCGCCGTCCGCCGCCGCCTGGTCCCACGACGGCATCACCGGCTACGCCGCCTACAAGGTGTCCAACAACGTCACCTCCCACGAAGCGTGGGGCATGGGCAGCTACTGCGTCTTCACCACCGACCCGTCCATCGCCGCCTACCACTCCTACGAGGCGCCGAACAACGCCAACGTGAAGTTCCACGACATCCTCACGGTGTCGCTGGGCAAGGGCTCCATCACCCACGTCATCAACGACACGGGTGCCGCGGCCCAGGCCTCGAACGTCACGCCGTCCAACGTGATCAGCTACCCCTGATCCAGCATCTGTAGTACAGCGGGCCGACCGGCGATCGCCGGTCGGCCCGCGCCGTTACGGCACCAGGTGGATGCGCACCTTGCGCGCGGCGACGGCGGCCTCCTCGAGCACGGTGAGCCGCGGCTCGGCGACCTCGAGCAGCCGGGGATGGCGCAGCGCGGCGAGGTCGGCGAGGCGCCGGTCGGCGAGGATCGCGTCGACGAGCCCGCGGTCGCCGCCGCAGACGAGCGCGGCGATCCCGTCCAGACCCGGCAGCAGCACGCGGGCGGCGATGTCGGCGGCCTTCTCGGCCACGGCGTCGGCCTGGTTGTCGCGGCGGCGGGCGTAGCGCTGCTGGGACCAGCCGCCGGCGGCCGTGCGCCCGTGGACGTGGAAGCGCTCCACCTTCGACGCCTCCAGCGCGGTCCCGGCGACGATCCCGGCCGCCACGGCGCCCTTGCGGGCCAGCAGCAGCGCGATGCGGGGCGGGGCGGCGACCCCCGCGAGCAGCGCGTCGATGTCCGCGGCGCCGTCGAGGCCGGGCGGCGGGTGCAGCGTCGCCGTGTCGCCGTTGTTGGCCCCCGTGAGCACCAGGCCGCTTTCGTCGGCGCCCTGGTGGCGCCCGTAGAACCCGTCGAGCCAGCCGCGCAGCCGCTCCGGCGAGATCTCCACCCATCGCCCGCCGCCGGCGGCCGGTTTGGCCGTCACCATGACCCAATTCTAGGTTCGTCCCCGCCGGGCGGCTCAGCCGGCGGTGGCGGCCTCCTGCGCCTGCAGCGGATCCGCGGCCGGCTTCGGGCCGAGCAGCACGCGCAGCTCCAGGCCCTTCATCAGCCACGACGCGCCGAAACTGATCGTCGCCAGGGTCTCGCCGATGATGAGCGCGTAGGCGTCGAGCCAGCCGGTGAGCTCCGCGACGGCGATGAACACGACGGCCACGCCGACGCCGGCCGCGCACGTGAAGTGGAAGCGGCGCCAGAACTGCGGCGACAGCCGGCCGCGCAGCTGGGTGCGCCTGCCCTCGCGGATCCCGAAGTACAGGCTGATGATCCCGAGGCAGATGATGAAGACGGCGGCGCTGACGTAGTGCACGGTCGCCACCGGCCCCTCGCCCAGCCGCTCCTGCAGTGGGGTGAGCGCCAACGTGGCGCCCTTGGGCCGGTCGGTGCTGAACAGCGCGACCCCGAGCGCGCCGACGCCGGCCACGATGCTGAGCAGGTTGTCCAGGTTGTGCTCGAACACCTTGTACGTCACCAGGAACAGCCCGGTCACGAACAGGGAGCCGACGAAGACGTCGCGCATGCCGGTGTAGAAGTACTCGCTGAGGGAGCCCCGGATCTTGCCGTTCTCCAGGGCCAGGTCCCCGAGGACGAGCAGGAACGGCAGCGCCAGCCCGATGAAGCCGATGACGGCCCGCATGAGCAGGTAGGAGCGCAGATACAGCACGCCGGCGTCGGGGTCGGCCAGCCGGTCCGGGTCCGGCCGGCTCGGGCCCTCGGTCTGCGGGTCCAGGTAGCCCATGGCGCCTCCTCCAAGCGCTCGCCCCCCGGTGGTTACATCATGTCATCGCCCGGGCGTAATACGTCACTCCCGCGACGTGGTTGACGACTTCGCGCAGCGTCCACGTGCCCGGGTCGGGCCGCGCGTCCAGGACGTCGGCGCCCACGCCCGCGAGCCGGGCCCGGTAGCAGGCGGCGAGCCGGGTCAGCCGGCTGCGGGCCTCGTCGAGGTCGGTCTCGGTGAACCGGGCGAAGTCGGCGTGCGTGGTCACGGTCCGCCCGTGCCAGGCGTCGGGCAGCGGGGCCAGCCCGGCGAGGCGGCACTCGAGCTCGGCGAGGTGGTCGAGGAGGTGGTCGGCGACCCGGCGCAGCGCCTTGTGCGGCGTCCACGCGTTGCCGTCGCGGGCGACCGGCCGGCCGTCCCAGCCCAGCCAGCCGGCGGCGAGCTCGAGCACCTCGGCGACGGCGGCGTCGATGACGTCGGTAACGGGAGTTTCCATGCCGGCGACCGTAGGCGGCGGACCGTTCGGCCCCGGCCGAACCGGTGACCCCGAGGTTTCGTTCATGAATGACGCCGGCGTGCCGATTCCGGCGGTGTGGAGACGGTGGCGCCCTGGCGGCTGACACGGCTGCTGGCCGCGTCGATGCTGCTGGCCGTGGCGGCCGAGATCTGGTTCGCCGTCGGGCTGGCCCGGCCGACCCCGGCGATGCCCAGCTGGATCGCCGTGCCCTTCGCCGTCGGCTTCGCCGTCGCCGCCTGCCTCGCCACGACCACCGCGCCCGGCATCGCGCCCGGCGCGGCCCGTTTCTGGCGGCACGTCGCGCTCGGCATGGTGTTCATCGGCCTGGGCGGGCTCAGCAACGCCGTCGACATGTACCGCGGGATCGTCCTGCCCCAGCACGTCGGCCCCCTGACCGCGGGCATCTACCTGGCCGGGCTGGCCGTCATGCTGTGGGGCCTGCTGCGCGTCCCCGCGTCGCGGCGCTCCCGCGCCGAATGGCTGCGCTTCGGCCTGGACTCCGCGACGGTACTCGTCACCGTCCTCACCTTCGCCTGGCACTTCCTGTTCCGCCACTGGGCGGTGTGGTCCGGCGGCAACGCGGCCGGCACGAGGGCGGTCATGGCCCTGGTCGCCTGCGGCGGGGTGTGCGTCTTCGCGTTCGTGAAGGTCGCGTTCACCGGCACCGGACCGCTGGACCGGTGGGCCATGTACCTGCTCGCGCTGGCCGGCGGCGCCGGGGCCACGGGCGGCGCCCTCGCCCCGCTGCTGGTCGACCGGCCGTACCTCAACGGCACGCCGGTCGTCCTGCCCGTCACCTGCCTCGTGCTGTGCTTCGCCGCCGACCGCCAGCGCCGCGCCGCCGGCGTCGTCGCCCCGCCGCCGGTGCGCCGCACGCGGCCGGGCCTGATGCCGTACGTGGCCGTGTCCGCCACGTGCGCGCTGCTGCTCGCCGACGCCCGCTCCGACGGCGACGACATCGTCGGCGTCGCCATCGGCACCGTCGTGCTCGTGCTCCTCGTCGCCGCCCGGCAGGCGATCGCGCTGCGCGAGGTCGTCGAGTACCAGGAGACGCTCGCCTGGCAGGCCACCCACGACGCGCTCACGCACCTGGGCAACCGGCGGCTGCTCACGCAGTACATCCGCTCGGCGGTCGCCCTGGTCGACATCGACGACTTCAAGGCCATCAACGACGACCTCGGCCACACCGCGGGTGACGCGCTGCTGACGGCCGTCGCCGCCCGCCTCTGCGAGCTGCACGACGGCGGCCTCGTCGCGCGCCTCGGCGGCGACGAGTACGCGCTCGTCCTGCCGGCCTCGGACGACGTCGAGGCCCTGCGGCTCGTGGCCGCGATCGCCGCCGGCCTGCGCCGGCCTCTGCGCGCCGCGGAGCACACGCTGGTCGTCGAGGCCAGCATCGGCGTGGCGGTCGGCGACCTCGACCCCGACGAGCTGCTGCGCCGCGCGGACGTCGCGATGTACGTGGCGAAGGAGCAGGGCAAGGGCCGGCAGGTGCTCTACGACCCGGCGATGGACCAGCGCAGCGCCGAGCAGTCCCGCATCGCCGCCGAGCTGCGCATCGCGCTCGACGCCGGCCAGCTGCGCGTCTACTACCAGCCGATCGTCCGCCTCGACGACGGCCGCACGGTCGGGGTCGAGGCGCTGGTGCGGTGGATGCACCCGGAGCGCGGGATGATCCGCCCGGACCTGTTCATCCCGGCCGCCGAGCGCACCGGCCTCATCGTCCCGGTCGGCCAATGGGTCCTGGCGCAGGCCTGCCGCCAGGCCGCCGAGTGGCGCCGCGAGTTCGGCCCGTCGGCGCTGCAGTACGTCTCGGTCAACGTGTCGCCGCGCCAGCTGCGCGAGACGGGCTTCGCGGCCTCGCTGCGCGACGAGCTGCGCACGGCCGGCCTGGCCCCGGCGCAGCTGCTCGTCGAGGTCACGGAGACCGCGGTGTTCGACGGCGGCTCGGCGCTCGACGAGCTGCGGGAGATCCAGCGGTACGGCGTGCAGGTCGCCCTGGACGACTTCGGCACCGGCCACTCATCCTTGGGCCTGCTCCGGACCTGCCCGGTCGACGTGCTGAAGGTGGACAAGTCCTTCGTCGACAACGTGACGGCCGCCGGCGAGCACTCGGTGATCGCGGAGGCGCTGATCGGCATCAGCAACGGCCTGCGCCTGCGCGCGGTGGCGGAAGGTGTGGAGACCGCCGAACAGGCGGAGGCGCTGCGCCGCCTCGGTTATCGTTACGCGCAGGGCTACCACTACGGCCGCCCCGCCCCGGCCTCCGACCTGGCCCCGCGCCTGGCGTACTGGTCCGATTACGCCGAGCAACGCGGGGCCTGATCAACTTGGATGAGTGGTGTAGGCTGGTGGTAACTCCGAGCGCCACGCCGGCTCGTTGCAGCGCAAGCTCCTCCTGAGCGTTTGTGCCCCCTCCGGCGCAGTCACATCGCCTTGAACGCCCCTGACACACGCGCGCATGTGTGCGCCGTGCTCGCCGTGGTTCTCGTTGCTCTCGTTGCGGAGGTCGCGCTGGGGCATCGGGGTCAGTAGCGCACGGCACTCTGCAGCAGCGGCGGATACACCTGCGACGGCTCGCCGTCCACAGTGGATCCGCCGAACTGGAGCATCGCGCGCAGCGGGCCGTGCAACGGGGCCGGGTAGTTCAGCGTGGGGGCCGAGGCCGCGTCGAGCGCCGCGAGCTGCTCCGGCGTCAGGGTCACGTCCAGGGCGGCCAGGTTGCCCTCGAGGTGCTCGAGGCGGCGGGCGCCGACGATCGGGACGACGGTGCCGGGGCGCTGGCGCAGCCAGGCGAGGGCGACCGCGGCCGTCGTGGTGCCCAGCTCGTCCGCGACCCGGTCGACCGCGTCGATCACCACGTAGTCCGCGTCCGTCGGCCGGCCGACGAAGGCGGTGCGGGCCGAGTCGGTGACGGCGGCGTCGCGGCGGTACTTGCCCGACAGAAATCCGTTGCGCAGCGGGCTCCACGGCACCAGCGCGAGCCCCTGGTCCAGCGCGAACGGGGCCAGCTCGCCCTCGACCGTGCGGGCCAGCAGCGAGTACTCCACCTGCAGCGCGACCAGGGGCGTCCAGCCCCGCAGCAGCGCCATCGTGTGGGCCTGCGCCGTGACCCAGGCGGGGGTGTTGGAGAAGCCGACGTACCGGATGCGCCCCTCGCGCACCAGGTCGTCCAGCGCGCGCATGGTCTCCTCGATCGGGGTGTTGCGGTCCCAGTTGTGCAGCCAGTAGAGGTCGATGTGATCCGTCTGCAGCCGGCGCAGGGACTCCTGAAGCTGGAACCGGATCGCGGAGCGCCCGGCGCCGCCCGCGTTCGGGTTGCCCGGGTGCATGTTCGTGAAGAACTTCGACGCGAGCACCACGCGGTCGCGGGCGCCGGGGCGGGCCGCGAAGTAGTCGCCGAGGATGCGCTCCGAGTGGCCGTTGGTGTAGAAGTTCGCGGTGTCGACGAAGTTGCCGCCGCGGTCGAGGTACGCGGTCAGGATCTTCTCGGACTCCTCGACGCTGCAGCCGGCGCCGCCCGCGTCCTCGCCGAACGTCATCGCGCCGAGGGCGAATGGGCTGACGCGGAGGCCGGAGCGGCCGAGGGTCACGTAATGGTCCAGTGTCATGACTCAAGCAGACCGCTGGTCCGGGTGCTGCGGGTAGACCGATCCGGGCGACCTCTTGCCCGAACCTGCCGAACCGGGCTGCGACAGCAGTCGCGCCAGCCAGTCGGCGCGGGTGCGCCGCGCGGCGGCCGAGACCCGGGCGTGTGGGTAGAGCGCGTCGAAGCCGTGAAAGCCGCCGGCCCAGACGTGCAGCTCGGCCTGGCCGCCGGCGGCCCAGATGCCGGTGGCGTAGGCGACGTCCTCGTCGCGGAAGACCTCTGCGGTGCCGGCGTCGATGTACGTCGTCGGCAGGCCGGCGAGGTCGGTGGCGAGGGCGGGAGAGAGGTAGTCGGGCACGGCGTCGGGGGCCAGGTCGCCGAGGACCGACTGCCAGCCGAAGGCGTTCATCTCGCGCGTCCAGACGCCGGGCTCGCCGGCGTACTGGTGGCTGGACGTGGTGGTGTTGCGATGGTCGAGCATGGGGTAGATCAGCACCTGGGCGGCGATGGCCGGGGTGGCGCGGTCGCGGGCCATGAGCGTCACGCCGGCGGCGAGGCCGCCCCCGGCGCTGGCGCCGGCAACGATGATGCGGGCCGGGTCGATGCCCAGGTCGGCGGCGTGGTCGGCGGTCCAGAGCAGGCCGTGGTAGCAGTCCTCGACGAGAGTGGTGCCGGTGGCCTCGGGGGCCAGGCGGTAGTCGACGGTGACGACGACGGCGCCGAAGCGGTCGAGCCACTCGAGCGGAATGTCGATCTGGGAGTACCGGTCGCCCATCACCATGCCGCCGCCGTGGATCCAGTAGATGCAGGGGGCCGGGGCGGCGGGGTCGGTGCGCGCGGGCGTGAAGATCGACAAGGGGATCGGGGCGCCGTCGGGGCCGGTGACGGTGACGTCGCGGTGGCTGGCGGCGCGGCCGTCGAGCAGGGTCGCGACCGGTGTGGCGGGGAACTGGCGGAGCTGGGCGAGCAGCTCGGGGTTGAGCTCGGAGTTGAGCGGCATGTCGGCGAGGAGGGTGCGCAGCTCGGGGTCGAGGCCGGGTCGGGCGCGGTTCATGGTGAAAGCTCCTTCGAAGGGATCGTCAGAAGTCGGCCTTGCCGCCGACCGGGATTTCGTCGGTGTACTGCGAGTCGCCGGTCAGCAGCGGCTGGAGCCTGGCGACCAGCGCCTGGGCCGGTTCGGTGGCGAAGAACGCGGCGTGGGCCTCCGGGCTGGTCCAGCCCTCGGTGACGTGCACGACGTCCGGGTCGGCGGCCGAGCGGCCGACCAGGAACACGACGCAGTCCGGGTGCGGCAGCGACGGCGCGTCCAGCAACAACGCGACGACGTCGTCCCCCTTGCCGGGGTGGGCGGTCATCGTGGCGTGAAATCCGTGTCCGGGGGTCATCGAGTCCTCCACTTATCGCGGCTCGGTCGCGAGCCTTGGAACGTCGACCACCTAAGAGAACCATCTTGAACTGCTGAAATGTTAGAATGATCGCCGCCTTGACTTGCACAATGCTCTCGTTCGAGCGAGTATCTGGTCATGTCTCTCGACGCTCTGCGTGCCCTGGTCGCTCGCCATGCGCGGCCGGACATGACCACCGCCATCGACGGCGTCCTGCTCTCGAAGGTCGAGCAGGCGGGCCCGCCGGCGCCGGAGATGTCGGGCACCGTGCTGGCGGTGATCGCCCAGGGCGCGAAGCGGATCGCGCTCGGCGACCGCGTGTACGAGTACGGCGCCGGGCAGTATCTCGTCGCCTCGGTCGACCTGCCGATCACCGGCCACTTCATCGAAGCCTCCCCGGCGCGGCCCGCGCTCGGGTTCGGCCTGGTCCTCAACCCGGCCATGGTCGCCGAGGTGCTGCTCCAGGCGGCTCCCGGAGTCCTTCCGCCCGTCGGCGCCGCGCCGTCCGGCATGGCCGTCAGCGACGCGCCCGGCGAGCTGCTCGACGCGGTGGTCCGGCTGGTGCGCCTGCTTGAGCAGCCGCGCGACATGGCGGTGCTCGCACCGCTGGTCAAGCGGGAGATCCTCTGGCGGGTCATCGCCGGCGAGCAGGGCGCCGTCGTGCGCCAGCTCTGCCTGCCCGATAGCGGCCTGACCCACGTCGCCCGGGCCGTGCGCTGGATCCGCGAGCACTACGCGCAGGCGTTCCGGGTCGAGGAGGTGGCGCAGCGGGCCGGCATGAGCGTGTCCGCGTTCTACCGCAACTTCCAGGCCGTCACCGCGATGAGCCCGATCCAGTTCCAGAAGCAGATCCGCCTGCAGCAGGCGCGGCTGATGCTCGCCTCGCACCCCAATGACGTCACCGGGGTCGGCCTGCGCGTGGGCTACGAGAGCCCGTCGCAGTTCAGCCGGGAGTACCGGCGCCTGTTCGGCGCGCCGCCGAGTCAGGACGCCGCCCGGTTGCGCGGCTTCGGTACGTGATCAAGCTTTCGTCAACGGCGGGAGGTGGCCGCCGGGGAACGGCCACCCTGAAGGGTCCTACTCGTCGCGCAGGATCTTCGTGCCGTCGACGCGGATCTTGACTTCCTTCAGGCCCGTGGGCGTCGGGCCGCTGATCCGGGAGCCGTCGGTGATGCTGAACGTCGACGCGTGGGCGGGACACGTCGCGATGCCGTTCTGCGGTGCGGCGACCAGGATGCCCTTGTGCGGGCAGGCCGCGTCGTACGCCTTGTAACTTCCACTCACCGGCTGCACGATGAGCAGCCCGTTCGTGACGATGCCGCCGCCCACGGGGACCTGGGCGGTGTCCGCCAGCGAGGCCGGTGCGGACGAGGGGGCGGAGGCGGGGGCTTGCGCGGTGGCGTCTGAGCCGCAGGCCGACAGCACGGCGGCGGCGCCGGCACCGCCGAATGCGGCCAGGAGAACCCGTCGGTTCGCGCACCACGCCGATGGTTGCGCCGGGTCTTCGTTGGTTGCCACGATGTTCCCTTCGGACGGCGGCCCGTGCACGGGGCGCGACGCGGCCACCGCGATGTGGCGCGCCGAGCGCGGGGTGATGCCGGCAAGGGCCGGTGGGGTGTGACCGCCCGCCGAGGCGGCCGTGATTGAGCGCTTGGCAATCGTACCGGTCAATATAGAAGATCGTCTAGAAACGTGGCGTGGGAAAATGGTGCCATGCGCATCGAGAGCACCGAGCTGTTCATCGGCGAGCGGCAGGTCATCCGGGTTTCCGACGTGGCCGGGGAGGTTCAGGTCCGCGGGCCGGGCATATCCGGTACGGCGGAGGGCCAGGGAACCGTCGAGGTGCCCGTCGCCGTCGACCATCCGCCCGGGACGTTCGTGCCGATCGAGGTCACGGCCGGCGGGGTGACGCAGCAGGCCGAAATGCACACCGCCGAGCCGGGATGGACCGTGTGGATGGTCTCGCACTTCCACTACGACCCCGTGTGGTGGAACACCCAGGCCGCCTACACCGCCACCTGGGGCGCGCCCGGCCAGACCGGCGGCGAGTTCCGCGGCGACTTCCAGAAGACCGGGTTCGAGCTGGTCCGGCTGCATCTGGAGACCGCGCGGCTGTACCCCGAGTACAAGTTCGTCCTGGCCGAGCTCGACTACCTCAAGCCCTACTGGGACGCCCGCCCGCAGGACCGCGCCTACATCCGCAGCCTGCTCGCCGAGGGGCGGCTCGAGCTCGTCGGCGGCACCTACAACGAGCCGAACACCAACCTCACCCTCGCCGAGACCACCATCCGCAACTTCCGCTACGGCATCGGCTTCCAGCGCGACGTCGTCGGCGGCGACCCGCGCACCGCCTGGCAGCTCGACGCGTTCGGGCACGACCCCAACTTCCCGGGGCTGGCCGCGGCGGCGGGGCTTGACTCGTCGTCGTGGGCGCGCGGGCCGCATCACCAGTGGGGGCCGATGCTCACCACGTACCAGCCGGGGGAGCGCGGCTGGGGCGACCCCTCGACGATGCAGTTCCCGGCCGAGTTCGAGTGGCTCTCGCCCAACGGGCTGGGCGTGCTCACGCACTACATGCCGGCGCACTACGGAGCCGGGTGGCACATCGACGCCCAGCCGACCCTGCACGGGGCCGAGGAGAGCGTGTACCGCCTCTTCCTGCTGCTCAAGAAGGTGGCGAGCACCCGCAACGTGCTGCTGCCCGTCGGCACCGACTACAGCCCGCCGGCGAAGTGGGTCGTCGACATCCACCGCGACTGGAACGCCCGCTACACCTGGCCGCGGTTCGTGTGCGGGCTGCCGCGCGAGTTCTTCGCCGCCGTGCGCGCGCAGAGCCGGACCGTCAGCGTGCAGACGCGCGACATGAACCCGATCTACACCGGCAAGGACGTGTCGTTCATCGACACCAAGCAGGCCCAGCGGCACACGGAGGCGCTGCTCGCCGACGCCGAGACGTTCGCGACCCTGGCCGCGCTCGGCGGCGCGCCCTACCCGCACGAGGAGGTCGACCTCGCCTGGCGGCAGCTCGTCTTCGGGGCGCACCACGACGGCATCACCGGGTCGGAGTCCGATCAGGTGTACCTCGACCTGCTCACCGGCTGGCGCCAGGCCCACGACCTGGCGGCCGGGGTGCTCGACGGCGCCCTCGCGGCGCTGGCCGCCCGGCTGCCGTCCGGCGAGGGGCCGGCGCGGGCGGTCGTGTTCAACCCGTCGTCGTGGACCCGCACCGACGTGGTCCGGATGCCGTACCCGCGGGGCGGCGGGGCCGTCGTCGACGGCGAGCCCGCGCTCGTCGAGGACGGGCAGCTGGTGTTCCTCGCCCGCGACGTGCCCGGCGTGGGGTACCGCACCGTCGAGGTCGCCCCGGCCGCCGGCGACGGCTGGCGGCCGAGGCCCGGCGAGACGGCCGTGGAGAACGAGACGTTCCGGCTCGTCGTCGACCCGGGCCGCGGCGGCGCGGTGGCGTCCCTGGTCGACCGGCGCACGGGGCGCGAGCTGCTCGCCGCCGGCCGGGCCGGCAACGAGCTGCTCGTGTACGACGAGTACCCCGCCCACCCGCAGGTCCACGAGGGCCCGTGGCACCTGCTGCCGAAGGGCCCGGCGGCGGCCGGCTCGGCGGACGGGCCGGCGGAGTCCGTCGTGGTCGAGTCGTGCGCGCTCGGCGAGCGGGTGACCGTCACCGGCTCGGTCGGCCCGGCCCGGTACGTCCAGACGCTCACCCTCTGGCACGGCGTCCCCCGCGTCGAGGCCCGCACCGTGCTCACCGAGTTCGACGGCGCCGACCACCTCGTCCGGGTCCGCTGGCCCGCCGCCATCCCGGGCGCGCTGCCGGTCAGCGAGGTCGGCAGCGCCGTCGTCGGGCGCGGCTTCGGCCTGATCGACGCCGACGCCGAAGGCGCGCCCTGGACGCTGGACAACCCGGCCCAGCACTGGTTCGCGCTGTCCTCCACCGCCCGCATCCGCATCGGCGGGCACACCCGCGCGATCGGCGTCGCCGAGATCGTCGGCGGCGGGCCCGAGGCGCGCGACCTCGCCCTGGCCCTCGTGCGCCAGGGCGTCACCAGCACCTGCGCCGACCCGTCCGGGCCGCGGTACGGCTCGCTCGCCGTCGACTCCAACCTGCCCGACGTGCGGATCGCCATCGGCGGGCCCGACGACAACGCGTTCACCGCCGCCCTGCTCGACGCGCTCGGGACGGACGCCGACGCCGTGCGGGCCCGGCTCGCCGCGGACGGGCGGGCCTGGGTCCCGGCCGAGCGGCCGCTCGCGGACGTGTGGGTGCCCAACGCCGACCTCACCGGGGCGCGGGCGCTGCCGGTCCTCGTCGTCGCCGTCGAGGCCGTCGGGCGGCTCTGCGCCGACCTCGAGGCCGGCGACGTGCGCGCCGCGCCCGGGCTCGACGACCCGGACGCGGGCCTCGACGAGTACACCTTCGGGATCCTGAACCGCGGACTGCCCGGCTTCGCCGTGGACACCTCGGGCGCGCTGCACCTGTCGCTCGTGCGCTCCTGCACCGGCTGGCCGTCCGGCGTCTGGATCGACCCACCGCGGCGCACCGCCCCGGACGGGTCCAACTTCCAGCAGCAGCACTGGACCCACGCGTTCGACTACGCGCTCGTGGGCGGCGACGGCGACTGGCGCGACGCCGGGCTCGTCGCCGCCGGGTTCGCCGTCAACCACCCGCTGCACGCGCGGCCGCTGCCGCCCGGGCCGCCGGCCTCGGCGCGGCTCGTCCACATCGAACCGTCCACTGTGGTCCTCACCGCGCTGAAGCCGGCCGGCGACCCGATCGCCTCCGGCGGCGCGCCCGAACCGGTGACGGAGGTGACCGCCCGGTACTACGAGACGGCCGGCCGCCCCGCCGACGTCCACATCGGGCTGCCGGTGCCGGTGCTCGAGCGGCGCGCCGCCGACCTCCTCGAACGGCCCGCGCCCGGCGACGCGGCCCTGCCGGCGGCCGCGACCGGGCAGGCGCTGCTGCGGGTCGCCCGGCCGCTGCCGGCCGCGTTCCGGGCCGCCGAGGCCGCCTACGCGCGCTACTGGCTGCACAACACCGGGCCCGCGCCGCTGGGCAACATGCCGGTGTCGGTACACCTGGACCCGCCGCACGCCGCCGCGACCGGCCCGGTGACGCTCACCGCCACCGTCGCCTCCGACCTCACCGGCGCCCGGGCGGCGGGCGCGGTGCGCCTCGACGCCCCGGACGGCTGGACCGCCGAGCCTCGTTCGATCCCGTACGACCTCGGGCCCGGCGACCACCTCGCCGCGACCGTCACCGTCACCCCGCCGGCCGACGCGGCGCCCGGCGCACACTGGCTGCGGGCCACGATCCCGCACGGCGCCTACGACGTCGCCCGGCTGCTCGTCGGCGTCGACAGGCCGGAGACCGTCACGGCCGCGCTGAGCCCGGGCGAGCTCGCGCTGCGCCGCGGGGACACGGCGGCGCTGCGCCTCGAGCTGTCCGGCGATGCGCCCGGGGAGGTGCTCGTGGACGTACACCTCATCGGGCCCTGGCACACGTGGGAGCTGCTGCCCGCGCCCGCGCGCACGGTGGCGCTGCACGGATCGTCCACAGTGGAGTTCCCGGTGCGCGCGCCGGCCTGGCACCCGCCGGGGCGCTGGTGGGTCCTCGCCCGGATCGCCCACGCCGGGCAGCTGCACTACACCGCGCCCGTGCCGGTGACGGTGCTGCCGTGACCGGGCCGGTCGCCGCGCACGTCGGGGAGCGGGCCGTGCTCGTCGCCGACGTCGAGGCGCGGCTGGCGGCGCTGCGGGCCGGACCGTACGCGGCGCGGCTGCCGCACCCGGCGACCGCCGAGGGACGCAACCTGCGGCGGTGGCTGGTGCAGGTGCTCGTCACCGAGGCGGTGCTCGAGGACGAGGCCCGGCGGCGCGGGCTGAGCGCCGCCGCGGCCGACCCGCCGCCGGCGAGCCTCGGCGCGGCCCTGCGGATGGGCGGGGTCACCGCCGCCGTGCTGGCCGTGCACCCCCTCGCGGCGGCGGTGCGGTCCGCGGTCACGGCGGATGTGGCAGTACCGCAGGACGAGCTCCGGTCCTACTACGAGCGCAACCGGGACCGGTATCCGGGCCCGTTCACCCCCGCCGAGGTGGCGCCGGTGCTGCTGGAGGCGGCGCGGGAGCGGGCGTTCGGGCGGTGGCTGGACGAGCGGTGCGCGGCGCTGGTCCGCCTCGAGCCCGGCTTCGAGCACCCGGGCGACCCGGCCCAGCCCGACTACGCCCATCACCATTAGTTGCGGGAAACC
Source organism: Dactylosporangium sp. CA-139066 (assembly GCF_050936175.1). NCBI lineage: Bacteria > Bacillati > Actinomycetota > Actinomycetes > Micromonosporales > Micromonosporaceae > Dactylosporangium > Dactylosporangium sp. CA-139066. The sequence goes on from NZ_JBNJNH010000001.1 coordinate 1,773,036, forward strand.
CGCAACCGGGCTACGGGGCCGTACCGAACCGGGCGGGGCGCGGGGGCGGCAGGCTGGGCCCGTCGCAGTACCGAACCCCTATCGACCGGAGCCGGGACGCACATGTGGAAACGCCTCCGCGCCCTCTTGGTGGCGCCGCTGGTCTGCGCGCCGCTCACCGGGTGCGGCGCCCCAGCGGCGGGCGGGGCAGGGGCGCCGGGTGCATCGGCGATGGCATCCGGGCCGGTGGCGACGAGCGGATCCGGGCCCAGCACACCGCAGCTGGCCCGGATCCCACACTTCCCGGCCGCGCCCGCGCCGCAGCCGGTCACCGTGCCGGACGGGCCGTCGGCCGGGTGGTACAGCGCGATCCCGACCACCCAGCCGATCGCGTTCATCACCATCGACGACGGCTGGACGAAGGTGCCGGAGGCGGCCGCGCTGCTGAAGGCGGCGAACGTGCCGGTGACGCTGTTCCTCGAGATCAACGCGATCAAGTCCGACCCCGGGTACTTCACCGCGCTTGAGCAGGCGGGCGCCACCATCGAGGCGCACACGATCAGCCACCCCGAGCTCAAGGGCAAGTCGTACGCGTTCCAGCACAACGAGATCTGCGGCTCCGCCGACCAGCTCGGGAAGCTCTACGGCCGCCGGCCCGTGCTCTTCCGGCCGCCGTTCGGCGACAAGGACGCCACCACGCTCAAGGTCGTGCACGACTGCGGGATGAAGGCCGCGTTCTTCTGGAAGGAGACCACGGACAAGGGCATCGTGCGGTACCAGGCCGGGCACGCGGTCAAGGCCGGCGACATCATCCTGATGCACTTCCGGCCCGCGTTCGTCGACGACTTCCTGGCCGTGCTGCAGGCGATCTCCCAGGCCGGGCTCACCCCCGCGCGCCTCGAGGACTACATCGCCTGAACCCGCCGGGATCAGATCCCCGGAACCGGAAGATCCAGCCGCACCTCGGTACCGCGGGACCCGGCCGCCGCCACGTGCAGCTGCGCGCCCAGCAGCTCGGCGCGCTCCCGCATGCCGTGCAGGCCGTGCCCGGCGGTGAAGCCGCCAGCGGGCGGGCCGCAGCCGTCGTCGCGCACCACGACCCGCAGGTCCGGGCCGCGCGGCCCGGCCTCGATGCGCACCCGCGCGGCGCCCGCGTGCCGCACGGCGTTGGTCAGGGCCTCCTGGACGATGCGGTACACCGCCGACTCCGCCGCCGCCGGCAGCCGCGGCAGCCCGTCGACCGCCGCCTCGACGTCCAGCCCGTCGCGGTCCCGCGCGTGCCGGGCCAGGTCCTCCAGGGCCGCGGCGAGCCCGAGCGCGTCGAGGGCGAGCGGGCGCATCTGCGCGATGATCCGCCGCAGCGACTGGATCTGCCCGCCGACGATCTCCCGCGCCGCCTCCGCGCCCCCGGGCGTGGCGAGCAGCACCTGGACGGCGGCGAGCGCCTGCAGGGTGTCGTCGTGCAGGTCGCGGGCCCACCGGCGGCGCTCGGCCTCGGCCCCGTCGAGGCGCCACCGGGCCTGGTCGATCCAGGCCCGGCGCCGCTCCACGGCCGCCTCGCGCAGGGCCAGCCCCGCCGTCGCGAACAGCAGGGCGACCGGGATGAGCAGCAGCAGTACCTCGGGATCCGGCCGGACGCTGCCCTGCCAGAGCGCGGCCACGGCGATGAGCGCGGAGATGCCCGCGGCCGCCAGCAGGCGCCCGCGCCCGGCGAAGCGGCGAGCGCCCGTCGCCGCCGGGCCCGCCAGCGCCAGCAGGAACGCCGCGCCCGCGCCGGCCGCGGTCCACAGCTCGGCCTGCAGGCTGATCCCGCCGAGCTCGAGCAGGATCGCCGCCGCCAGCAGGACCGCGCCGGCCCCGGTGAGCGCCAGCGCGGCGAGGCCGGCGGCCCGCTCGCCGCGCCTCACGGCAGCAGGCCGATCCGGCGAGCGGCGGCGACCAGCTCGGCCCGGCTGGTGGTGCCGAGGCGGGCCCGCAGGTTGGCCCGGTGCGTCTCGACGGTGCGCAGGCTGATCGAGAGGCGCTGCGCGATCTCGGCGTTGGTGTGCCCGCCGGCCAGCAGCGTCAGCACGTCGCGCTCCCGCGGGCTGAGCGCATCGGCCGGGGCCGGGCGGCTGCGGGCCAGGCGGGCGCCGAGCTCGGTGTCGACGTACACGGAGCCGCCCATCACCGTCTCCACGGCCCGCAGCAGCTCGTCGGCGGCCGCCTCCTTGAGCACGTAGGCGTGCACCCCCGCGGCGAACGCCTCCCGGGCGAACGACACGTCGTCGTGCATCGTGAGCACCACGATCCGCGGCGGCGGCTCGTTCGCCAGCAGCCGCGGCAGGACCGGCAGCGCGCTGTCCGGCCCGAAGCTGAGGTCGAGCACGATGAGGTCGGGCCGCAGCCGGTGCGCGACCGTGCACAGCTCGTCGAGGCCGGCCGCCTCGCCCTCGACCCGGCACCGCGGGTCGGCCGCCAGCAGCGCCCGCAGCCCGGCCCGCACCACGAGGTGATCGTCGGCGAGCAGGATGCGCCAGGCCCGGAACTCGTCCATGCCAACGGTTGTACTCCGCAAAGCTGAGCGATTGCCTAGCCCCAGTTGCGGACGAGGGCCTGGCCGGCGAGCAGCTGCGGGGCGTCGCGCGGCTCGGCGACCGTCAGCGCGGCCACCTCGTGGTGCTGCGCGTCGTAGGCGCGGATGCTCACCTTGCCCGGCGCCGGCTTCGTGTGCAGGACGCCGACGCCGTCGTGCAGCGTGACGCGGATCTCGGCCTGCCCGTCCGTGCCGACCGGCGACAGCAGTTCGGTGGCGTTGCGCGGCGCGATGACGAGGAACCGGTCGGACAGCGAGACGTGGTCGTCGGCGGGCAGGCGCACCGCCACGATGTCGGCGCGGGGCGAGACGGCGGTGGTGATGCGCGCCGGCGGCAGCTGCGCCTTCGCCGCCTCCAGCGACGGGTCCGGCTTGACCGCGGTGACGAGGTAGCTCGCGCCCTCGCCGGTGTCGGCGACCACCATCACCGAGCCGTCGCCGAGATCGCCGATGCCGACGACCGTCGGGCGGTGCTCGTACTCGGGCGTGCCGCCGTACACGATCCGCTTGTTGGTCACCTCGAGCCCGGGCAGCTCCGGCCAGGACTGCAGCAGCTGCTCGACGAGGGCGGGGTCGGCCTGGCCGCGTTCGGCGGCCGGCGGGGGAGGGCCGGCCGGCGGGGCACCGCTGCCGCCCGCGGCCAGCAGCTCGCGCACGACGCCGTCGCAGCTGACCTTCCACCAGCGGTTGAGGGCCGGCTTCGGGTCGACCGTGAACTCGGCGCCGGTGGCCCACGTCTGCTGCAGCGCCGAGTCGGGGCCCACCCTGGTCGCCAGCGACGGCGCGGCGAGGCAGCCGGGCGGGGCCATGGCGACCGTGTACTTCTCGGCATCCCCGCCGAGCGTGAACGGCTCCAGGGGGCCGCTCTGCAGGCCGTAGCGGCCCGACACGAGGTCCTCGGCGCTGCTGCCGGCCGGGCCGTTCGCGGCGACGAACTGCGCCCGGTCGTCGTTGTAGTACGCCGCGGCGAACGCGCGGGAGCCGCCGACATCGACGATGTACAGCACCTTGATCCGGTCGAGGGCGGGCCGGATCGACCACTGCCCGCGGGCGTTGTCCAGGGCGCGCGCCAGCGCCTCGGCCAGCGCCGGGTCGGCCTTCGCCGCGTCGCCGCGGGTCGCCGCGGCGATGAGGTCGCGCCCCCAGCGGTCCAGCGGACCGTCCTGCGGCTGGTCGAACAGGACCGTCGGGCGGGGGTCGGGGCTCGGCGACGGCCCGGCCGGCGCGAGCAGGAGCTGCAGGCCGACCACGCCGGCGACGAGCGCCGCGCCCAGCGACGTGCCGCCCCACCGCCAGGACCGCCGGCGGCGCCGGCGCAGCAGGCGGGCGTACGGGTCGGGCACGGGCCGCACCGCCGCCACCGCCTGCGCCATCTCGTCGCGGAGGCGCTCCTCCAGCGTGCTCATTGTGCGCTCCTCTGCGATTCACCCGACGGCTCCAGGACCGCGCGCAGGCGGGTCAGGCCGCGCGAGGCCTGGCTCTTGACCGTGCCGACCGAGCAGCCCAGGATCTCGGCCGTGTCGGCCTCGGAGAGGTCCTCCCAGTACCGCAGCACGAGCACCGCCCGCATCCGCTGCGGCAGCCGCGCGAGCTCGGCCATGAGCGCCGAGCGCTCGGCGAACTCGTACGCCGGCCCGGGCCCGTCCGGCTCCGGCGGCTCGGCGCTGAGCAGCTCCCGCCGCACCGAACGCCACCAGCTCGTGCGCTGGTTCACCATCGCCCGCCGCAGGTACGGCATCGGCTCGGCGATCCGCTCGAACCTCGGCATAACCTTGAGCAGGCACGTCTGCACGAGGTCCTCGGCCGAGACGACCGAGCCCGTCAGCAGGTATGCGGTGTGCAGCAGCTCGGTGTACCGCACCCGTACGAACTGCTCGAAGCCCTCACCCGCCACGCTGTCGCCTTCCGCTCGGGGCCGTCACAGCATGCACGCCCCGGGCGCGGAAAAGGTTGAGCGCCGGTTATCCGGCGAACTCCCCGCTGCCGGCGGCGTGCGCGGCCACGAGCGGAACTCGGCCGGCCGAGCTCCAGCCGCGGTGGTGTGCCCAGCGGCACCCCGCTGCGTGCGCAGCGAGCTATGGAATGGTGTCGAGGGGGTCGGCCAGGAGGCGCTCGAAGGCGAGTTCGGCCGCGCCGACCAGGGGGGCGTCGTCGCCCAGGGCGGGGGTGTGCAGCGCGACGTGGTCGCGGCAGGCCGGCAAAGCCATCGTGGCGAGGCGGTCGCGCACCGTGTCGGCGCCGGCGAGGTACAGCTCCCGCAGCGTGCCGCCGAAGACGACCGCGGTGGGGTTGAAGATGTTCACCAGGTTGGCCACGCCGAAGCCGAGCCAGGCGGCGGCGTGCGCGACGGCGGAGCGGGCGTCCGGGTCGCCCTCGCGGGCGGCGCGCACCGCGGCCGTCACCGCGGCGCCGGGGGTCGGGACCGCGCGGCCGGCCAGGTACAGCAGGGCGCGCTCGCCGATCTCGGTCTCCCAGCAGCCGCGGGAGCCGCAGCCGCACAGGCGGCCGGAGGGGTTGACGACCATGTGGCCGACCTCGCCGCCGTGGCCGCCGTAGCCGGTGATGCGCCGGCCGCCGGCGATGATGCCCGCGCTGATGCCGGCGTCGCCGTGCAGGTAGATGACGTTGTCGAGGCCGGCCGCGGCGCCGCGGGTGTGCTCGGCGAGGGCGGCCAGGTCGGCGGAGCCGCCGATGATGGGGCGGTTGGCGGGGCCGGGGCGCGGCTGCAGGTCCAGCGCGTCGAGGGCGGCGGCGAGCGCGGGGCCGATGGCCTCGTCGGTCCAGCCGAGGTGGTGGCGGACCGAGGCCGAGACGGCCAGGGCCGAGCCGATGAAGACGCCGCCGGCGGGGGCGGTGCGCTGCATGTCGGCGACGAGCGCGGCGAGGGCGGCGACGGCGGGGGCGGCCTCGGCGCCGGGCGGGCGCTCGGCGGAGCGGTCGGCCAGGACCTTGCCGCCCAGGCCGATCCGGGCGGCCCGGAGCCGGTTGAGCTCCAGGCTCATCGCGTACCCGTACACGCGCGACGACCGGGGACTGACGACGATCGAGGGGCGGCCGGCGCGGCCGGTCTCCTGCGGTACACCCTCGTCGATGAGCCCGGCGGTGGCCAGGTCGGCGGTGAGGGCGCCGATGGTGCTGCGGTTGAGGCCGAGCCGGCTGGTCAGCTCGGCGCGCGACGTCGCGCCGCGAACGTGGACGTAGCGGAGCAGGGCCCCGAGGTTCTGCCTGCGCACCGACTCCTGCGGGCTCGTGGACACGCGCGTCCCTTCCGCCTGGAGAACGAGCGTGGGTCCCCGGAAAGACCGCTCCGGGGACCCACGATGTTGGTGTTACCGGGAAACTCAGCCCTTGGTCAGCGGGGCGAGCTTCGGGTCGTTCGCGTAGGCCTCGGCCGCGTTCGCCTTGGTCACGATGACCGGGGCGAGGAGGTACGACGGGACGACCTTGACGCCGTTGTCGTACGACTTGGTGTCGTTGATCTCCGGCTCGCCACCGGCCTGCAGGGCCTGAACCATCTTGATGGTCTGGGCAACCAGCTTGCGGGTGTCCTTGTTGATCGTCGAGTACTGCTCGCCGGCCATGATGCTCTTGACCGACTCAACCTCGGAGTCCTGGCCGGTGACGACCGGGACCGGCTTGCCGGCGGCCTTCACCGAGGTGATGATCGCGCGGGCCAGGGTGTCGTTCGGGGACAGCACGCCGTCCAGCGTCTTGCCGCCCGTGGCGTAGGTCGAGGTCATGATCGAGTCCATGCGGGCCTGCGCACCCTCGGCCTTCCAGCCCTGGATGGCGGTCTGCTTGACGTCCTTCTGGCCGGAGCCGACGATGACGTTGCCCTTGTCGATCTCGGGCTGGAGCACGTCCATCGCGCCCTTGAAGAAGACACCGGCGTTGTTGTCGTCCGGCGAGCCGGAGAACAGCTCGATGGTGTACGGGCCGGTCGGCTTCTTGGCCTTCATGCCGTCCAGCAGGGCCTGGCCCTGCAGCTGGCCGACCTTGAAGTTGTCGAACGCGACGTAGTAGTCGAGGTCCTTGGTGCCGGTGATGAGGCGGTCGTAGGCGATGACCACGGCGCCGGCGTCCTTGGCCTGCTTGACCTGGGTGCCCAGCTGCGCGGCGTCGGTCGCGCCGATGACGATGACCTTCGCGCCCTTGGTGATCATGGAGGAGATCTGCGACTGCTGGTCGGCGACCGTGGTCGACGCGCCGGCGTACTGCACGTCCGACTTGAAACCGGCGTCCTTGAGGCCGTTGGTGAAGAGGTCACCGGCCAGGACCCAGTTCTCCGAGGTCTTCGACGGCAGGGCGACGCCGATGAGCGCGTCCTTGGCGAAGCCCTTGGCGGCGGCGCCGCCCGTCGGGTTGGAGGAGGTGTCGCGGTCGCTGCTGCCGCACGCGGCGGTGCTCAGCGCCACCAGCGCTACGGCGCTGACCGCGAGGCTCCGGGTGAGGAACTTGCGCATGGCTGGGAAAGCCCTTTCTTTCGGGATGTTACTGGGGATAGGGGCGTCTGCCGCGGTAGCGGCGGAGGGTGGATCAGCCGGCGACCGGGGTCTTGATCGATTCTTGTCCGGCTTGGTTGGGCGCGTCCGGCGGGTTGGCTTCCTGCCGGCGGAAGGGCCTCGTGATCGATCCGATGATCGAGAAGCGGCCCTGGCTCTTGTTGTAGACGTCCAGCGCGACCGCGGCGAGGAGGAAGAAGCCCTTGACGATCTGCTGGGTGTCGGTGCCGATGCCCTTGAGCTGCAGGCCGTTGTTGAGCACGGCCATGACCAGACCACCGACGATGGCGCCGGACACGGTGCCGATGCCGCCGGAGACCGCGGCGCCACCGACGAACACGGCGGCGATCGCGTCGAGCTCCCAGCCGATGCCGTCCTGGGGGCCGGAGGCGCCGGAGCGGGCCACGAAGATCATGCCGGCCAGCGCGGCCAGGATCGACATGTTCATCATGACCAGGAAGTTGACGCGGCGCAGCTTGACGCCGGACAGCTCCGCGGCGCGGGCGTTGCCGCCGACCGCGTAGATGTGGCGGCCGCCCGCGGTGTTGCGGGTGTAGAAGGAGTACAGGATCACCAGCGCGGCCAGGATGCAGCCCGAGATCGGGAAGCTGGTGCCGACGCGGCCGCCGGCGAAGCGCAGCGTGGCGAAGACGATGACGGCGAGCATGATGGCCAGGCGCAGCCCGGCGATCCAGACCGGGACCGGCTCCGCGCCCATGTCGCGGCGGGTCTTGCGAGCGCGCAGCTCACGCCAGATCACGGCGAGACAGGCGACCACACCGAGCAGCAGCGTGGAGTTGTTGTAGCCGGTGTTCGGGCCCCACTCCGGGAGGTAACCGGCGCCGATGTTGGTGAAGCCGTGCGGCACCGGGATGGTCTCGGCGTCGCCGATGAACTGGTTGCCGCCGCGGAAGAGCAGCATGCCGGCCAGGGTGACGATGAACGCCGGCACCCCGATGTAGGCGACCCAGAAGCCCTGCCAGGCACCGATGATCGCGCCGACGACCAGCCCGACCAGGATGCCGACCTCCCAGGGCAGGTCCCAGTCCCGCATCGTCTTGGCGACGATGATGCCCGTGAACGCGGCGACCGATCCGACGGACAGGTCGATGTGGCCGGCCACGATGACCATGAGCATGCCCACCGACAGCACCGAGATGTAGGCGTACTGCTGGGTCAGGGCGATCAGGTTGGTCGAGTTCAGCGTCAGCCCGTCAGTCCACACCTGGAAGAAGATGATGATCGCCACGAGCGTGAAGATCATGCTGAACTGGCGGGCGTTGGAGGTGGTGCCCCCGAAGAGGTTCTTCTGCAAGTCTTTGAATCGGCTCATCGCGTCAGCATCTTCTTCGTAGAGGTCATCTGCTTCATGAGGAGTTCCGGGTTGGCCTGCGCGCGCGGGACCTCGCCGGTGATGTTGCCTTCGAACACCGTGTAAATGCGATCGCACAGACCCAGCAGCTCGGGCAGCTCCGAGGAGATGACGATGACGCCCTTACCCTCGTCGGCGAGCTTCTGGATGATGCCGTAGATCTCGTACTTCGCGCCGACGTCGATGCCGCGCGTCGGCTCGTCGAGGATCAGCAGGTCGGGGTCCGTGAACATCCACTTGGCCAGGACGACCTTCTGCTGGTTGCCGCCGGAGAGCTTGTTGACGCCCTCGTCGACGGTCGGCGCCTTGACCCGCAGCAGCTGCCGGTACTCCTCGGCGACCTTGTGCTCCTCGACCGGGCTGACGACGCCGTGGTGCGTGATCTTCGAGAGCTTCGCCGAGACCGTCGACGTCTTGATGTCGTCGAGCAGGTTGAGGCCGATCGCCTTGCGGTCCTCGCTGACGTAGGCCAGGCCGTGCTTGATGGCCTCCGACACGGACCGCAGCTGGATCTCGCGGCCGTCCTTGAAGACCTGGCCCGAGAGGTACACCCCGTAGGAGCGGCCGAACAGGCTCATCGCCAGCTCGGTGCGCCCGGCGCCCATGAGACCGGCGAAGCCGACGATCTCGCCGCGGCGGACGTTGAAGCTCGAGTTCTTGCAGACCAGCCGCTCGGCCGAGATCGGGTGGCGGACCGTCCAGTTGCGCACCTCGAAGAACACCTCGCCGATCTTCGGCGTGTGCTCCGGGAAGCGGCTCTCCAGGTCGCGGCCGACCATCCCGCGCACGATCCGGTCCTCGTTGACGCCCTCGGTGCCGACCTCGAGGGTCTCCACCGTCTTGCCGTCGCGCAGGATCGTGATCGAGTCGGCGATGGCCTCGATCTCGTTGAGCTTGTGCGAGATCATGATCGAGGTGATGCCGCGCGACTTGAACTCGCGCAGCAGGTCGAGCAGGTGGCGCGAGTCGTTCTCGTTGAGCGCGGCGGTCGGCTCGTCGAGGATCAGCAGCTTGACGTCCTTGGCGAACGCCTTGGCGATCTCGACCAGCTGCTGCTTGCCGACGCCGATGTCCTTGATGAGGGTGTCGGGGTCGTCGCGCAGGCCGACCTGGGCCAGCAGCTCGATCGCCTTGCGGTTGGCGCCCTTCCAGTCGTAGGCGCCGTTGCGCCTGGGCTCGTTGCCCAGGAACAGGTTCTCCGTGATCGACATGTGCGGCACCAGGGCGAGCTCCTGGTGGATGATCACGATGCCGGCCTTCTCGCTGGACCGGATGTCGCTGAAGCGGCTCTCCGTGCCCTGGTAGAAGATCTGGCCCTCATACGAGCCATACGGGTAGACGCCGCTGAGGACCTTCATCAGCGTCGACTTGCCCGCGCCGTTCTCGCCGCAGATCGCGTGGATCTCGCCCTGCCGCACCACCAGGTTGACGTCGCTGAGCGCCTTGACGCCCGGGAACTCCTTGGTGATCGACCGCATCTCGAGCAGGATCGGTGCGCTGCTCATGAGGCGAGCCGCCTTGTCACCGACATCATGTTGCCTCCGAGGGGCATTGCCGCCAGCCAGTTTTGTTGTGACGACCAACTTATTCCAGTGTGACGATCCTGCCCAGAGCCGGCCGCCGTTTCTTGGTAACAATCCGGCAATGATCTAGCACCTGGAAGGTCACTGCAGCTCCCGGGGAAGCGCTCTCACGTGTCCAGGGTGTTAGCTGCGCGTGTCGGACTCTAAATCCAATTGCTTTACTAAGTCAACGGCGCAGGGCATCATGTAGGTAACGGTACGTAGGCGGGAGGCTGGGTGCGGCAGGTCGGGACAAATCTCCCCAAGGTCGGGCAATACAACCGGGCCGTGGTGCTGGATCAGATCCAGCTGACCGACGGCACCAGCCGCGTGGAGATCGCTGAGCACACCGGCCTCACGCCGCAGACGGTCTCCGGCATCGTGCGCCGGCTCATCGACGAGGGGATCGTGCGCGAGGACGGCGCCCGCTCGTCCAGCGGCGGCAAGCCCCGCACCGTCCTGCGCATCAACCCCGACGCCGGGCGGGCCGTCGGCCTGCACTTCGACCCGGTCGAGCTGACCTGTGTGGTCGTCGACCTGCAGGGCCGGCCGCTGGTCACCGCGCGCCGCCCGACCCCGGCGGACATGGACCCGGCGAAGGTCACCGCGGCGATGGCCGGCCTGGTCGACGAGGTCCTGGCCGAGGCCGGCGTGCCACGTGACCAGGTGCTGGGTGTCGGGCTGGCCGCGCCCGGCCCGATCGACCAGGCGCTCGGCGAGGTCATCTCGCCGCCGCAGCTGTCGGACTGGACCCGGGTGCCGCTCAAGCAGATGGTCGCCGACGCCACCGGCCTGCCGGTCACGCTGGACAACGACGCCACGGCGGCGGCGATCGGCGAGCGCTGGGCGGGTGCGGGCCGGGGGGTGGCCAACTTCGCGTACTTCTTCCTCGGCACCGGCGTGGGCGGCGGCCTGGTGCTCGGTCATCAGGTGTACCGAGGCGGTTCGATGAACGCCGCGGAGTTCGGGCACACCTCGGTTACGGAGAGTGGCCCAATCTGCTACTGCGGCAACCACGGCTGCCTCGAGAGCCTCATCAACCCCGCCGCGCTCGTCGCCGACGCTCACCGTCTGCTGTCCGCCGGCGGTGAGAGCGCTCTCACGACGGCCTTCCGGAGGCGTCCGTCCACTGTGGACCACGCGGCCCTCTGCCGGGCCGCCGCGGCGGGCGACGAGCTCGCCGCCGGAGTGATCGACCGCGCCGCCGGCCGCCTCGCGACGGTCGCCGTGAACGTGGTCAACATCGTCGATGTGGAGCTGATCATTCTCGGCGGCCACGGCATCCGGCGGGTGGAGGAGCACTTCCGGCGGGCGGTGGTCGAGGCGCTGGAGGAGCGGGCGATCGCGCGCCGGATCCGCCACGTGGACGTGGCCCTGTCGCCGCTCGGGGACGACGCCGCGGTGGTGGGCGGCGCGGCGCTCGTGCTGCACTCGACGTTCTCGCCCCAGGTCTCGGCCCTGCTGGCCGGCTGAGCCCGGGCCGCAGGAGCTCGGCCGGAGAAGCAGCTCGCTGGTGGCCGGGGCGGGCGCTCGCGTACAACGGTGAGATGCAGGCGACCTGGGGAACCGTGCGCGTCGATCTGGACGCGACACCACATGTCCTGATCGGCGGCACGGACGGGGCCGGGCTCGAAGCGTCCGTGCGGGGCTTCATCGCCGCGCTGCGCGACGAGCACCCGCCGGAGGAGCTGCGGATCCTGCTCGCCGATCCGCACGGGCACCAGTTCGGGCGCCTGGGGCCGACCGTCGTGGCGGACACGCCGTACCTCCTCGGCCGCCTCAACCAGGTCCTGCTCGGCGAGCTCGCCCGCCGCACCCGCGACCCCGGAGCCCGGCGGCCCCGGCTGCTCGTCGCGCTGTGGACGCTGGCCGGCGCCACCGAGCTCGCCCCCGCCGTCGCGCGGATCGCCCGCGACGGCGCCCCGCTCGGCGTGCACCTGCTGGTGGGCGACAACCGGTACGTGCCGATCCCGGTCGACCCGTATCTGACCCTGCGCGCGTCGATGCGCTCCTTCAGCGAACGCCAGTCGCGCGACCTCCTCGGCGTGCCCGACGCCTACCGGCTCGGCGTCGTCGGCGAGGCGCTGCTGCGCGCCGGCGACGCGCCGCCCGTGTGGCTGCGGCCCACCCCCTGTTATGAGGAGATCCAGCTCGAGGCCGCCGGGGCGCCGCCGCTGTGGACGCCGCCGCCCGGCGAGCCGCCGATCCCGGACGCCGGGCCCGACGGCGGGCGGCGGGTGCGGCTCGGCATCGTGGACCGGCCCTTCGAGCACCGCCGCGACCCCCTCGTCGTCGACCTGGGGGAGGGCCTCGCCATCGTCGGCGGGCCCCGGTCGGGCAAGACGACCGCGGTGCGCAACCTGGTCACCGCACTCGCCCCGGCCGGCGTGCGGGTCGCCGTGCTCGACCTGGCCGGCCACCTCGCCGACCTGGCGTCGCGACCGCACGTCGCGGCCGTGGCCGGCGGGCGTGACCGGGATGCGGTACGCCAGGCCGCCCGCCTCGCCGCCGACGACCCCGGCGGCGTGCTCCTCGTCGTCGACGGCACCGACCGGCTGCGCGAGCACGACGACGCCTACGACGTCGTGCGCGTCATGGCCCGCCGGGGGATGCCGCTGGTCGTCACCGCGCACCGCTGGAACGAGCCCGGCCCGCGCATCGAGCTGCGCATCGACCCGCGCGACTCGCTCGTCTCGCCGGCCGCCGCCGCCCTCGTGCCGTACGAGCCCGGCCACGGCATCGTCCCCGGCGCCGAGCCGGGCTCGGCGCTGCACGTCTACCTCGCACCGCCGCCCCAGGATCGCACATAATCGACCACGTCCGCGCGGCCGCGCCCGGCGCGGCCCCTGGGCGCCCTGAGCGTGGTACCGTCGCCGCGACAACCGCATATCGCCGCACGAACCGCGACGGGAGAGCTCCCGTTCTGGGACGCCGAAGGAGCAACTCCTCCCCGGGAATCTCTCAGGCCCATGTACCGCCGCGGTCAGGCAACTCTGAAAAGCCGGGACGCCGCGTCCCGCGCCCACGGTGCAAACCGCCGCACGCCGGCGGTGAAGCTCTCAGGCATTCGATGACAGAGCGGGGAGGCCCACCCTCAGGTCGTTCTTAGGGAGCCTCTTGTGACCGTTCCGTCGCACCTGCGGTACACCTCGGACCACGAATGGATCGCGATCGGCGACGCGGTGCCGCGGGTCGGGATCACCCGCTTCGCCGCCGACGCGCTCGGCGACATCGTGTACCTCGACCTGCCCGAGCCCGGCCGCGAGGTCCGCGCCGGCGAGCCCTGCGGCGAGGTCGAGTCCACGAAGTCGGTCAGCGACCTGCTCGCCCCGGCCGACGGCGTGATCGAGGCGGTCAACCCGGCCGTCACCGAGGATCCCGCCCTGGTCAACGCCGACCCCTACGCCAACTGGCTGTTCAGTCTCCGCCTCACCGGTACCCCGGACCTGCTCGACGCCGCCGCGTATCAAGACCTGACCGGCGGCGCGTGATGGCGCTGAGCGCGTTCGACCTGTACTCGGTCGGCATCGGCCCCTCCTCCTCGCACACCGTCGGCCCGATGCGCGCCGCCCGCCGCTTCGTCGCCGCCCTCGACTCGGACGGCCTGCTCCCGCGGGTCGAGCGCATCCGGGCCGAGCTGTTCGGCTCCCTGGGCGCCACCGGCCACGGCCACGGCTCGGCCCCCGCGGTCGTGCTGGGCCTGGAGGGCGCCGAACCGTCCACCGTGGACACCGACCGGACCGGGACCCGCTTCGCGCAGGTGCGCGAGTCGGGCCGGATCGCGCTGCTCGACGGCGCGAGGACGATCCCGTTTTCTCTGGACGCCGATCTGGTACTGCACCGCCGCCGCTCCCTGCCCGAGCACCCGAACGGCATGCGCTTCCACGCCTGGGACGCCGCCGGCTCGATCCTGTCCGAGCGCACGTACTTCTCGGTCGGCGGCGGCTTCGTGGTCGGCCCCGGCGGCACGGTCGCGGCGGACGAGGCCGTGCTGAAGTTCCCGTTCGGCACGGGCGCCGAACTGCTCGCCCACTGCGAGGGCCGCTCGATCGCCGACGTCATGCTGGCCAACGAGCTGTCGTGGCGCTCGGAGCCTGAGGTCCGCGCCGGCCTGCTGCACATCTGGTCGGTCATGCAGGAGTGCGTGACCCGCGGCTGCACCCGCCCCGAGGGCGTGCTGCCCGGCGGCCTGAAGGTCCGCCGCCGCGCCCCCGCGCTGCTGCGCGACCTGTCCGCCGGCGCCGACGCGGACCCGCTGCACGTCCTCGACTGGGTCAACCTGTACGCGCTGGCGGTCAACGAGGAGAACGCCTCCGGCGGCCGGGTCGTCACCGCACCCACCAACGGCGCGGCCGGCATCATCCCCGCGGTCCTGCACTACTACACCCGCTTCGTGCCCGGCGCGGACGACGACGGGGTGGTGCGCTTCCTGCTCGCCGCCGCGGCGGTCGGCATCATCATCAAGGGCAACGCCTCCATCTCGGGCGCCGAGGTCGGCTGCCAGGGCGAGGTCGGTTCGGCCTGCGCGATGGCCGCGGCCGGCCTGTGCGAGGTGCTGGGCGGCGACCCGCGGCAGGTCGAGAACGCCGCCGAGATCGGTCTGGAGCACAACCTGGGGCTGACCTGCGACCCGGTCGGCGGCCTGGTGCAGATCCCGTGCATCGAGCGCAACGCGATCGCGAGCGTGAAGGCCATCAACGCGGCGCGGCTCGCGCTGAACGGCGACGGCGCACACCACGTCACGCTCGACAAGGCGGTCCGGACGATGCGCGAGACCGGCCGCGACATGTCGGTCAAGTACAAGGAAACGGCTCGCGGCGGCCTGGCGGTGACGGTCATCGAGTGCTGACCGGGATCTTCCCGGAATCCGACATGTCCGCCACTCCGTGACGGACATCGAGTGCTGGTCGGGATCCGACATGTCCGCCACTTTGTGACGGACATGTCGGATTTTTCGGTTATGCGGCTATCTGTTGGTGGGTAAGGCCGGGCGGCGCGGGCGTGTGCGGGCCTGAGAAGCTGTGCGGCATGGCGCTGGGCGTGGTGGCGAAGATCGGGCGGTTCTGCTTCCGGCACCGCTGGTCGGTGTTGGGCCTCTGGCTGGTCGTGGTCGTGCTCGGCGGGCTCACCTTCGGGCCCGTCTTCTCCGCGATCGCCGACGCCAGCAACCCCAAGCACATCGAGGCCATCGACGGCGTCGATGCGGTGGCGACCGGGAACGACTCCAGCGGTACCGTCATCGGACTGATCAACAACGTGGACCCCAACGCCGCCGCGGTGCGGGCCGCGGTGACGGCGGCGGCCGAGGACGCGAGCCGGGCCGGCGGCGTGCGGGCCGTCGCCACGCCGTACTCGGTGCCCCAGGCCCAGGCGCCGGCCTACCTCGCCACCGACGGGCACGGGCTGCTCGTGGTCGTCACGCTGGCCAAGCTGGAGCGCAACGAACGCGACCCCGTGGTCAACGACGTGCGCGACCGGCTGCACCACCTCGACGACGCGCTTTCCTCCGCCGGTGTACCGCAGGCCACGGTCGAGGTCGGCGGCAACCCGGTGCTCAACGCGCAGATCCGCGGGGCGCAGAAGGAAGACCTCGGGCGGGCCGAGCTGATCTCGTTGCCGCTCACCCTCGTCGTGCTCGTGTTCGTGTTCGGCGGCCTGATCGCGGCGGGGCTGCCGGTGCTGGCCGCGTTCGTGTCCGTCGCCGCGGCCATGCCGCTGCTGTGGGTGTTCTCGCGGGTCACGGACCTCGACCAGAACGTCGTCACCGTCTGCACGCTGCTCGGCCTCGGCCTGTCGATCGACTACGGGCTGCTGCTCGTCGCGCGGTACCGCGAGGAGGTCGCCGCCGGATTCGAGCCCGAGGAGGCGGTCGGGCGGGCCTGGGCGACGGCGGGGCGGACGATCTTCTTCAGCGCGCTCACCGTCGCCGCCGCGCTGTCGGGGCTCATGATGTTCTCGATCCACCAGCTCGGGGCGCTCGGGGCCGGCGGCGTGTCCATCGCGGTCGTCGCCATGCTCGCCGCGCTGACGTTCACCAGCGCGCTGATCGGGCTGCTGCACAAGCGGATCCGCCCGTCGCGGAAGGCGACCGGCGGCGACGAGCGCGGGTTCTTCGCCGGGCTGTCGCGGGCCGTGCAGCGGCGGCCGGTGCTCATCGCCGCCGCGACCGCCGCGGTGCTGCTGGCCGCCGGGTCGCCGCTGCTGGGGGCCACGATCAAGCTGCCGCACCTCGAGGGCGTGCCGCGCACGATCGAGTCGGCCCGGGTCGCCGACGAACTCGCCGCGCGGTTCGGCCGCTCGTACCGGCCTGTCGTCACCGTCGTGGCGCGGACGGATGCGGCGAGCCTGGACGCGTACGCGGCGAAATGGGCCTCGGATCCGGCGGTCGCCGGGCTGCAGCCGGCCAAGGCGGCCGGCAACGGCGTGGCCACCGTCGACCTCGTGCTGCGCGGCGGGTCGCAGGACGACGCCGCGCAGGAGCTGGTGCACCGGCTGCGCGCCGACCGGCCCGCCGGGGTGCAGTCGTGGGTCGTCGGCGACGCCGCCACGCTCATCGACCTCGTCGGGCTGATCACCGACGACCTGCCCGCGGCCGTCACCGTGACGCTGGTGGCGATGGTGCTGCTGCTGTTCGCGATGACGGGCTCGCTGGTCGTACCGGTGAAGGCCGTCCTGGCCAACGTCGTCTCCCTCGGCGCCACGTTCGGCGTGATGGTCGCCGTGTTCGAGCACGGCTGGGGTGCCGGGGTCCTGCACACGCTCACCGTCGGCGGGCTGGACCCGTTCGTCGTCGTCATCGTGTTCGCCTTCGCGTTCGGGCTGTCGATGGACTACGAGGTGTTCCTGCTGGGCCGGATCAAGGAGTACGTCGAGCGGGGCGACGACACCGACGCCGCCGTTCGCCGCGGGCTGCAGCACACGGGCCGGATCATCACGTCGGCCGCGCTGCTCATGGTCGTCGTCTTCGGCTGCTTCGCCGCCGCCGACCTCGGCACGATCGAGCAGGTCGGGGTCGGGCTGCTCACCGCCGTGGTCATCGACGCCACCGTGGTGCGCTGCCTGCTCGTCCCGGCGACGATGACGCTGCTCGGCCGCTGGAACTGGTGGGCGCCCGGGCCGCTGCGCCGCCTGCACGAGCGCATTGGGCTGCGCGAGCACGCCCTGCCGGAGCCGGAGCCGGTACGCGCCGCGGAGCCGATCGCCGTCGATTAAGGTGGCGATCATGGCCACCCCCGAAGCCGCCGAGGAGCGTCACGCCACCTGGCTTGAGCTGTTCTTCGACCTCGTCATCGTCGCCGCCGTGGCGCAGCTGGCCCATCTGCTGCACGACGGGATCTCGGTCGACAAGGTCGGCCGAGGAGGAGCCGGCCACCGCCTGACCGCGCCGTCTCGCCGGCGCTCGCCGTTTTGAGGTTTGTCAGCGTGCACTGACAAACCATGAGGTGCCCTCGGCTCGCCATGCGCCGGCGTCGGCGTGCACACCCCGTTCAGTAGGTCGGCCGCTAGAGCGCCAGGTCGCGCTCATACCGGGTGCCTGGCTTGCCGCCGAGGTGGGCCGGATCGGCCGGGCCGACAGGGACGAACCCCGCCTTGGTCAGCACCTTCTGGGACGCGGCATTCCGGCGGGTGGTGGCCGCCCGCAGCGTACGCAGCCCGTACTGGGCCGCTGCCAGCCGGCACAGCTCCCGGACGGTCGCGGTCGCCACGCCGCGGCCGGAGACATGCTGCGCGACCCGGTAGCCGAGCGTCGCAGCGTGGTCTTCGATGTCGTACAGGTTGAACCTGCCGAGTACCGAGCCGTCCTCGTCGACGAGCACGTAGTAGGCGCAAGCGCCGGCCTCCTGCTCGGCCAGCAAGGCGTTGTACCGGTCGGTGAACTGGTCGAAGAAGTCGTCGCCGCGGTCGGAGATCGAGGCGGCGAAGTAGGCGCGGTTCGCCAGCTCGAAGGCCAGGACCGCCGGGGCGTGACCGGCTTGCAGCCGCTCGAGCTCGGGCATTGCCCGACCCTACTCAGCCAGAACGCCGAGGCCCATCCGATTTCCGCCAGCGGCCGGTGCGTCCCTACGTTGTTTGTGGCAATAGACGACGGCAGCGTGAGCTGCGCCCCGTCCGAGGCCGCCACTCGGCCGCCCGCCCCGACGCAGCGTCCGCAAGCAAGCAGGGCAACCTTTCGCGCCGCCGCTGCGTATGTTCGGCAGTGGGCGGACTACGGGGAGGTGCGCGCCGTGCGGCGGGCCCTGGGCGGATAGGAGGCGAACCGGTGAGCGACGTCGAAGACATCCGCGCGGACCTGCGCGACCTGGCCGGGACGGCGACCGGCACCGCGGAGGCGTATCCGGCCGAGTTGCGCCGCGCCCGCCGGATCCGGGCCCGCCGCGTGCTCGCGGCCGGGCTGGGCGCCGCGGTCGCCATCGGCGCCGCGGTCACCGTGACCTGGGCGGTGGCCCGCGGGCCGGACGGCGGATCCGTGGCCTCGCCGGTGGTGCGCACGCTTGGCTGCGGCGCGAACAACCGAGTCACGCCCGACACCCCCGGGCCGACACCGTTCCCGGCCAACCAGGAGAGCCTCAACGAGCTGCTGAACCGGATCGGCGACGGCGGCCAGCAGCGGTTCGCCGACGTCTACACCGGGGTGGAGCTGGACCTGCCCGCGGACCTGGTGCGGGTGTACCGCCGACCGTCCCCGGCCTTCGACGCCTGGGTCACCGGGCAGGCCGGCCCGCAGTGCGTCGAGATCGTCGGCGCCGCGCACTCGAGGCGCGAGCTTGAGGCGCTGCGCGACCGCGTCTTCGGCGACGCTGACGCACTGCGGGCCGCCGGCGTGCGGTTCGCCTCGATCGCGATCACCGAGGACGGCCATCTCGAGCTGCACACGCAGGATATCGAGGCCGGCCGGCGGGAGATCGCGGCGCGCTACGGTCCGGACGCCCCGATCGTCGTCGCGCCGGGCGGCCCCGGCGTGTTCTCGGAGGGTGCGACCACCGCTCCGAGTGGTGTGGCGCCGACCCGCTGAGCCGGCGCCACACGTGCCGCGGGGCCGGTCAGCCCAGCTTGACCTGCAGACCGGGGTACGGCGCCAACGCCCGGCCGATGTCGGTGTAGGCGACGCCCTTCGCGCAGTCGCGCGTGCCGCTGTTCGGGCGACCGTAGTGGTCGTTCATCGGAGGGCATCGCCCAGCTCCTGGTCGACGCCGAGGCGCCGCATCTTGCCGGGTGACCGCCGCCGCGACCGACGCCGAGCGGCTCCGACAGCTCGCCGCCCTCGCAACGGATCGCGGGTTCGAATTCGACGACTGATTCCCACACGCACCAACGGCGGCAATAGCGTGCGGGTGTACAGCGTGACGATCGTGGGATGCCGAGGACCGTTGCTCGACAATCCGAACGGGCCAGGCGGACGTGACTAACGCGGCAGCGGGGCGTTGCCGAGACCCTTGATACTCGCCTGCAGCAGGTCCACGCCCGTGGTGTCTACGGCGAAGCACAACGTCCGGCCGCGTTTCAGCCAGCGCAGCCCGAGGTCGGTGCGGGACGCGAACCCGTCGCCGATGTAGCGCCCGGCAGCTTCGCCGCAACTCGCCTCCGATTGTTCTGCATCGGTCGCGACACCGACGAACTCGCCGGTGTGCGGTGCCGTACACGGGCGGAAGTCCGCATTCCCGCCGTCGTCCACCCGACCGATGCAGGTGATCGCCAAGCGCCGATCGCCGGTCATCGTGCCTCGCATCCCCACGACACGGCCGACGATGCTGCCGCGCGTATCGCTCACCTCGGCCACCGCGCACGGCCGCAGGCCGTCGTTGGCGTTGACCCGCTCATGCAGCAACGCGACCACGATGCGCGGCCGTGTCGGCCTCTACCCGGAACCGTGCTGCCCAGAGTTCGGCCTCGAGCATGGCGAGCACGGAGGTCGCGGTCGCCGCGACGAACCGCTCGCTCGCCTGAGGCAGCCCCAACGACAGTGGCGCACGGGTCTCGAGGAGCTGCCATCCATCGCCGAGTTCGTACAGGTGCTCGTGCTGATACCCGAAGCCGCGTACCGCCTCGACATTCGCCAGCAGCGCCGCCGACCGGGCCAGTACGAACGTTCCCCAGAAGCCCACGAGCGCACGGTAGTCGACCGCAGATCAAGCGCGCCCCGCGGAGATGAGGATGCGGTGTCCCGTGATCGGTGGTGAAGCGAGTCGGAGATGATTTCGCCATGACCGACTACGGACCACTGCTGGCTCGGATCGCGGCAAGGGCCCTCGAGGACGAGCCGATGCTGCCGCTGGCCGACCTGCCCGCTGCATTGCCTGCTGACGAGATCGACCGTGCCGAGCGGCGGCTGGGATTCGCACTGCATCCGCTTCTGGCCGCGGTGTACCGGGACTACGCAAACGGTGGGTTCGGCCCCGACTATCAGCTGCTCAGCCTGATGGATGGGCCGACATCAGAGCAGGCCGTGGACCTGTACCTCGTGAACCGAAGCCGCGCGGCCGGCACCGAATGGGCATGGCCGGAAGGCGTACTCCCCATCTTGACCTGGGGTTGCGGTATGTACGCGTGCGTCGACTGCAGAAGCGATCAGGGCACCGTGCTGCTCTTCGAGCCGAACCCTGGCGATCCCGACCTGGCGTGGTACGTCGACGCGCCGAGCCTCGAAGCGTGGTTCGAAGGCTACGTCAGCCGCACCGGCTGGTGGGACAAGCTCGACGACGGCGATGAGCCCGATCTGCAGCCCTGGCCCTCCTTCAAGGAGCGAGCGTCCAACTGACTAGCGCTGGCCGGCCGCTGCTCACCAACGGCGGCCATGACAGGGCATCTGATCTTGGTCTCGGCGTAACGGATCGGTGCAGCACGCTGAGCGGCTGATGCGGCGTTGCTGGGTTCCGGACTGGTCGGCTGCCGAGGGGCGACGCTCGGTGCAGTGCGGGTTAGCCGGCGTCGTGCGGATTGGGTGGGGCGTTGAGGAGCGAGGTGAGGTGTTGGGCGAGGTCGTTCATGCCGACTTTGGTGGCGGCGTCGAGGCTGGCCTGTAGGACGGTCCTCGCGCAAATCGACCTGGCCCGAAAGGACTACGCCGCCGCCGCACCACGACTCGTCACCGCATTCAACCTCGTCAAGCAGCTCCAACGACCCGACGGCATTGCCATCGTCGGCAACCGCCTCGGCCAACTTCTGCGCGCTGCCGGCCAACCCGACGACGGCAAGTCCCAGTTGGCGGCAGCGATGCCGTCGAGGTCGCCGAGCCGTTCGTTGGTCTCGAGGCGCTGTCGCTGGAGCTCGGCGGCCGTAGCGTAGTCGCCGCGCAGGAAGAGGATGCCGGCGATGTTGCCCCAGGTGATGGCGGCTTCTCGGGGCGGGCGGACGTGGGTGTGGGCGGGGCCGAGTGCCTGCGCTTATTGATAAGAGTCTTGACTGTTTCGGCGTGATACATCAGAGTTAACTGCCGTTACTGCTCCTGAAACACACACCCCCAAGGAGTAAGCAGTGCGAGGCAGAACCCTGCTCGCGGCGCTGACGGTGGTGACCGCCGGCGCCGCCACCGTGGCGCTGGCCGTCGTGCCGAACGCCAGTGCCCAGGAAGACCGGCGGCCGCCCGCCCAGGCCGTCACCGCAAGTCCCGCCGCGCTCGCCGCGGTCGCCGCCGACAAGGTCGCCACCAGCGGTGTCGACGCGCTCGCGAAGGGTGCCGACGAGACGTTCGTGCGGCGCGCTGTCGTCGGCGGGTCCGGCGGATTCCAGTACGTCACGTACGACCGCACGTACCGCGGGCTGCCCGTCGTTGGCGGCGACGCGGTCGTCGTCACCGACTCGGCCGGGCGGGTGCGCGACACCCTCGCCGCCGACCACGGGCGCATCAGCGGGCTCGGCGACCTCAAGCCCAAGGTGAGCGCCGAGCGGGCCACCGCCACCGCCCGCGCCGAGCTCGACAAGGTGCAGACCGTCGGGCAGGCCCAGCTCGTGGTTCACGCGCTGACCGCCACGCCGCGGCTGGCGTGGGAGGTGCTGCTGAGCGGCACGAGCGAGAACCGGCCGAGCCGGCTGCACGTGTACGTCGACGCGCAGACCGGTGGCGTGCTGTCCACAAAGGACGACGTCGTGTACGAGGCGGCGCGCGGCTACTACAACGGCAACATCCAGATTGACACGACGAGCGGCACGCTGCGCGACCCGAGCCGGCCCGGGCTGTCGTGCGGCAACAACAGCAGCCACCAGGTGTACACCAACGGCGGCACGGGGGCGGGGACGGACCTGCAGACCGCTTGCGTCGACGCGTACTACGCCGTCGAGCGCGAGTGGGACATGCTGCGCAACTGGCTCGGCCGCAGCGGGATCGACGGCAACGGGCGCGCCTTCCCGCTGTACGTCGGGCTCAACGACGTCAACGCGTACTGGGACGGCTCGTCCGGCACGTTCGGGCACAACCAGGCCGGCAACCAGCAGGCCACGAACCTCGACGTCGTCGGGCACGAGATGGGCCACGCCATCGACCAGTACACGGGCGCGGGCACGGCGGCGGAGAACGGGCTCGGGGAGGGCACCGGCGACATCTTCGGGGCGCTCACCGAGTGGTACGCCAACAACCCGAACGACCCGCCGGACTACACGGTCGGCGAGGAGGTCAACCTCGTCGGCTCCGGCCCGATCCGGTACATGTACCGGCCCTCGACCAACGGCGACCCCGACTGCTACTCCTCGGCGATCCCGCGCACCGAGGTGCACAGCGCCGCCGGCCCGCTCAACCACTGGTTCTACCTCGTCGCCGAGGGCACGAACCCGACCGACGGGCAGCCGACCAGCCCCACCTGCAACGGCACGACCGTCTCGGGCGTGGGCATCCAGAAGGCCGGGCAGATCTTCCTCGGCGCGATGAACATGAAGACGTCCGGCTGGTCCTACGCCAAGTACCGCGGGGCGACCCTGCGCGCCGCCGTCAACCTCTTCGGCGCCAACTCCCAGGAGTGCAACACGGTCAAGGCGGCGTGGTCCGCCATCAGCGTGCCCGCGCAGTCGGGGGAGCCGGCCTGCGGTACCGCACAGCAGAACGACTTCTCGCTGAGCCTCAGCCCGTCGTCCGGCTCCGTGCAGCAGGGCGGCACCGTGAGCGCCACGGTCGCCACGCAGGTCACCTCGGGCACCGCCCAGACGGTGAGCCTGAGCGCGTCCGGGCTCGGGACCGGCGTCACCGCGACGTTCAGCCCGGCCTCGGTCACGGCGGGCGGCTCGTCGACGCTGACGTTCACGGCGACCTCGTCCGCGACCGCGGGCACCCGCACGGTCACGGTGACCGGCACCGGCGCGTCCGGCAGCCACACCGCGACGTACACGCTCACGGTCACCAACACCAACCCGGGCAACGGCTTCTCGCTGTCGCTGTCGCCGAACGCGGCCACGGTGGCCCCGGGCGCCTCGACGACCTCGACGGTGTCGACCGCGACGACGCAGGGCAGCCCGCAGCCGGTGAACCTGTCGGTGAGCGGCGCCCCGGCCGGCGTGACGGCGACGGTCAGCCCCGCGTCGGTCACCTCCGGCGGCTCGGCCACGCTGAGCGTGTCGGTCGCCTCGACCGCCACCGCCGGGACGTACACGCTGACCGTCACCGGCGCCGGCACCACGGCGACGCAGGCGGCGACGTTCACGCTCACCGTGTCCGGCGGCACCCCGCCCGGCTGCGGCGGCGTGGCGGCGTGGAGCGCGACGAAGCCCTACGTGCCGGGGGACAGGGTGTCGTACAACGGCCACCTGTGGAACTCGACCTGGTACTCCACCGGCGCCGAGCCCGGCGCGCCCGGCTCGTGGGCGGTCTGGACCGACGCCGGTAGCTGCTGATCCTGAGGCAGCGTGGCGCGGGCACCCCGACCGGTGCCCGCGCCGCCCGAGGCTCCACCGGCGCCGGGGGCACGGTGCCGGGTACCGCTGACCCCGGGGAGTCAGCGGTGCGGTGCGGGCGCAGTACCGGTGGCGGCCGGTGCCCGCGCCGCGGAGATCTGCTCCACGTCGCGTAGCCCGGCGTGGAGCAGGTTGGCGGCCTCCTCGGCGCGCCCACCCGCGTCGAGGAGGTCGCCCAGCGCCAGCACGACGGTCGCGAGCTCGCGGCCGTCGCCGGCGGCGCGGTAGCCGTCGGCGGCGGCGCGCAGGTGCCCCTCGGCGCCCGCCGCGTCGCCGCCGTCGAGCGCCAGCCGCGCCCGCGCGTGCGCGACCGCCGGCCCGTCCACTGTGGACTCAAGGAGGCGAGCGGCCTCGGCGCCGCGGCCCAGGGCCCGGAGCACCAGTGCGAGATCGGCCGCGACCGCGCCGTCGCCGGGCAGCCGCCGGTGAGCCTCCGCCAGGTCGGCCTCGGCCGAGGCCAGGTCCGCCTGGGCGACCGCGTGTTCGGCGCCGGCCGCGGCCAGGGCGCGGCCGCGCAGCCAGCGGCACCGCGCGAGCGCCGGGCGCAGCCGGGCCGCGCCGATCGCCGCCCGCGCCTGGGCGAGGGCCGGCTCCGCGCCCCGCTCGTCGCCGGCGGCCAGGAGCGTACCGGCCACGGCGAGGTGCCCGCGGGCCGCCGCGACCGGGTCGTCCGGGCCGGCGAGCGCCAACGCGGCCTCCGCCGATCGCGCGGCCGCGTCCCATTCGCCGGCCTGCGCGTGGTACACCGCAAGGTCCGCATTGAGCATCAGCAGCGCCGCCGGGTCGGGCAGGCCGGCCGCGTGCAGCTCCTCGACGGCCCGCGACAGCAGGTAGGCGGCGTAGCGCACGTCGCCCTGGGCCCGCACGCACGCGGCCCGGCCGGCCACCGCCCCGGCCCGCAGGTGCGGCGGGCGTCCGGCGCCGGCCTCCTCGGCCGCCGCGAAGCACTCGAGGGCGGCCGCCGTGTCGCCGGCGTCGAGGGCGAGCCGGCCGAGGCCCTCGTGCGCGCCGGCGGCCACCTCGGGATCCGCGGTCAGGCTCTGGTACGCCGACCGAGCACCGTCCACATCGGACAAAGCGGCGAGGTCGGCTTCGGTCAGGGCGCGCACGAGGAGTACACCCGCGGCGTCCTCCCGGCCGGTGAGCAGCTGCTGGCGGCTCACGCCCAGGCGGTGGGCGAAGTGGGCGAGCGCGTCGGTGCTCGGGGTGCGGCGGCCGGCCTCGACGGAGGAGACGTACGCGGCGGTGTAGCGCGGCTCGGCCAGCTGCCGCTGCGTGAGCCCCCGCGCCGTGCGCAGCGCGTGCACGCGCCCCCCGATGTCGCTCACCGCAGGCCCCCGGCAAGGCCGCGACCAAACCTGGCGGTGCCGCCGCTGACTGTCCGCGGCGCGGAAGCGCGCAGTCCGATGTCGCTCACCGCAGGCCCCCGCAGCGACTGGTGATGGCGTTCATCGCAGGACCCGGGCGGCCTCGAGGCCGCGGCGGAACGTGGCGGCGGCGTCGGCCGTGCCGCCCCGGGCCAGCTGCAGCTCGCCGAGCGCCCGGCAGGTCGCCATGACCTCGGCCATGAGCCCGATCCGGGCGTAGCGGTCGGCGGCCCGGCCGAGCAGGTCCTCGGCGCCGGCCTCCCCACGCGCCGCGGCGACGAGCCCGAGCAGCCGGTCGGCCTCGGCCATGCACTCCAGGTGCTGCGAGCGCGCGCACACCTCGGCCGCCTCGCGGGCCAGGCGCGCGGCCTCGGCGAGGTCGCCCTGCCGGCGGCGTACCTCGGCCAGCTCGAGCGCGGCGCCGGCGAGATCCTGCGCGGCGCCGACCCGTTCGAGCACCTGGCAGGCGGCGCCGAACGCCTCGGCCGCGCCGTCGAGCCGGCCGACGCGGCGCAGCACGTAGCCGTGGGCCCAGTGGCACAGCCCGACCTCGCGGGTCAGGCCGAGCTCCTCGTAGAGCCGGCCGGCCTCGGTGAACATCCGCTCGGCCGCGGGCAGCTCCGCCTCGGTGCGGCGCAGCTGGCCGGCGATGGTGAGGAACTGGCCCAGCCACTCGCGGTTGGTGGTCCCCGCCAGCAGCGGCTGGGCCTGCGCCTCGACCTGCCGGGCGCGGTCGCGCCAGTCGAGCTCCAGGTAGGCGTACATCAGGGCGCTCGACAGCCGCAGCTGCGCGTCCGCGTCGCCGTCGGGCCGGCGCCGCTCGGCGGTGAGCGCCGCCTCGATGCTCGCGACCGCGCCGGCCGCGTCCCCGCCCGCGAACTGGCAGTACGCGCGCCGGGCGAGCACCGCCGCCCTCGGCGCCGGGCCGGCCGCGGCCATGAGGTCGCCGAGGTCGTCGAAGGCGGCCATCGCCGCATTCAGGTCGCCGCGCTGCAGGCGGGCCTCGCCGACGAGGTACCCGGCCCAGGTGGCGAGGTCGGTGAGCGCGTATCGCGTGGCGTCGCGGCGCACCCGCCCGAACACGTCCTCGGCGGCCTCGGCCTCGCCGCGGGCCAGGGCGATGCGGGCCTCGCGCAGCGCCGCGGCCAGCTCGTCGGCGGCGCCCGGCGGGCGGCCGTGGCGCAGGTCGTCGAGCTCCACGTCGAGGCGGCGGGCCACGTGCCGCAGCAGATCGTCGGTGGGCGAACGGATCCCGGCCTCGACGGCGGCGAGCAGGGCGCGGCTGTACTCCGGCTGGGCGAGGTCGCGCTGGGTGAGCCCGCGGGCGGTCCGCAGCCGGCGGATGCCCGCCCCGACGGACTGCGCGGCCTGGGTACTCACGCACACCACTCTAACCGCGGCCGCGTGCGCTCAGGCCGCGCGGAAGCCGGCGCGGTACGTCTGCGGAGGCACGCCCACCGCGCGCCGGAAGTGGGGCCGCAGCGCGACGCCGTCGGCGAAGCCGCTCGCCCGGGCCACCGCGTCGATGCCGGCGTCCGTGGTGCTCAGCAGGTGCTGGGCGCGCAGCACGCGCTGGGTGAGCAGCCACTGCAACGGGGAGCAGCCGGTGGCCTGCCGGAAGCGGCGGTCGAACGTGCGGCGGCTCAGGTGTACGGCGGCGGCCAGCGCGTTCACGTCCAGCCCGGGCTCGCCGAGGCGGTCCAGGGCGAAGCGCATGGCGTCGGCGACGGCGTCGCCGGCCGGCAGGCGGGGGACCGGGTGCTCGACGAACTGGGCCTGGCCGCCGGCGCGCTGCGGTGCGACGACGAGCGTGCGCGCGGCCGCGTTGGCCACCTCGGGCCCGTGGTCGCGGCGCAGCAGATGCAGGCAGGCGTCGAGGCCGGCCGCGCTGCCGGCGCTGGTGACGATCGGGCCCTCGTCGACGTACAGGACGTCGCCGACGACGCTCACCTCGGGGAAGCGCGCGGCGAACGTGTCGAGGTGGCGCCAGTGGGTGGTGGCCCGGCGGCCGTCGAGCACGCCGGCCTCGGCCAGGACGAACGAGCCCAGGCACAGGCCCACGACCGTGGCGCCCTCGGCGTGGGCGCGGCGCACCGTCGCCAGCACCTCCGGCGCGACCGGCGCGCCGCCGGGGATGCGCCAGCCGGGGACGATCACGACGCCGGCCTCGTCGAGCGCGGCCAGCGGGTGGGGCGGGGTGATCGCGATGCCGGCGGTGGTCGTCAGCGGCCCGGGCACCTCGCCGGCGGTGCGCACCTCGAAGCCGGCGACGCCGAACACCCGGGGCGCGACGGCGACCTCCAGCATCGGGGCGCCGTCGCCGATGACGACGCCGATCACGGTACGGCTGCGGCTCATGGCTTGAATGTATCGGACATGGGCTTTTGCGCCACTGTCGCGCCCGCCACCGCGCGGCCAGGCTGGGGTCATGAGATTCCAGCGCTTCGGCGGGCCGACCGTCTCGTTCACCTACGGCGGCCTGCGCTTCGTGACCGACCCGACCTTCGACGAGCCGGGCGAGTACCCGATCGGCGACCGCACGCTGGTCAAGACGGCCCCGCCGCTCGCGCCGGCCCCGGACGCGGCCGACGTCGTGCTGCTGTCCCACGACCAGCACCCCGACAACCTGGACCGCTCCGGTCGCGATTTCCTTTCGTCGGTACCCCTGGTGCTGTCCACCCCCACCGCCGCCGGACGCCTCGGTGGCGGCGTGCGCGGGCTGGAGCCGTGGGCGTCGGCGCACCAGGGCGGCGTCACCGTCACGGCCGTGCCCGCGCAGCACGGGCCGGACGGCACCGAGCACCTCACCGGGCCCGTCACCGGGTTCGTGCTGGCCGCCTCCGGGGCGCCGACGGTGTACGTCAGCGGCGACAACGCCTCGCTCCCCGTCGTGCGGCAGGTCGCGGACCGCTTCCCCGACATCGAGGTCGCCGTGCTCTTCGGCGGCGCGGCCCGCACCGCGCTGCTCGGCGCGGCGAACCTGACCCTCGACGCCGCCGGCCTGGTCGAGGCCGCCCGCATCCTCGGCGCCCGCGAGGTCGCCGTCGTGCACGTCGACTCGTGGGCCCACTTCACCGAGGGCCACGACGACGTCCGGGTCGCGTTCGACGAGGCCGGCCTGGGGTCCGTGCTGGTGTAATACGGAGATGCGGATTCGTCACCGGGGCGCCGAGCCGAGCATCGATCCGAGCGCCTGGGTCGCGCCGGAGCTGTTCGTCCCGCCGATGACGGTCGCGATCGGCGCGGCGTTCGGCGTGGAGCACGAGTGGACGGACCGCACGGCCCGGTACGAGCGCATGGCCGAGGTCCGCGTCGCCGAGTTCGCCGAGCACGCCTCCGACGAGATCATCGAGGCCTGACGCCGCGCCCGATGTCCATGAGGTGGTGCTCGCCCTCGTGGACGGTGTGCCGCCCGAGCCACAGCAGCGTCCGCGGGACCGGCTCCGGCCACGGGTAGAGCCCGACCCGGTCGAGCTGGGCGGCGTCGAGCGCCCCGAACGCCGCCGCCAGCATGGACGCGTTCGCCCCGAGATCGGCGACGACCCGGCCCGGTTCCTGCTCGTTGTAGGCCCGGCTCACCACGAGCTCGTCCCGCCCCATCGGCACGAACTCGGGCGCGTCCACGCGCAGCGCGAGCTCGAGCCGCTCGCGTTGCACGGCGAACACGTCACGGACGTGGCAGGTGTACTCGAGCGCCGACCACACACCGTCCGCCGGCCGCCGCCGGATGTCCTCGACGCCGGCGAGGGCCTCCGCGTAGCGCCCGGCGAACGCCTCGAGCCGCGCGGGAACCTCGCCCGCCGCGACGTCCTCGTAGCCGTATCCACATTCGTCGCAGTGATCCACGGCGCCACCGTATCGCCGCGCGGCGCGGTCGAGACACGGCCAAAACGAGCAGCCTGGCCCGCGCCCCCCTCGGTCAGGGCGCCGGCTGGAAGACCAGGCGCCCGACGAGCCGGAACGGCAGGCGCCCCGTGCGCACCATCTCGCGGCGCGACGCAATGCCCGGCACCTCCCCGCGCCCCAGCGCCACCCGCGCGTCATAGATCCACATGCGCCCGCCCGGCCGCAGGACGCGGCGCAGCTCGCGCACGCCCGCCGCCGGCTCGGTCCAGTGGTGCAGGCTCATCGACGACACGATCAGGTCGAACTCGCCGTCCATGAACGGCAGCGCGGCCACGTCGGCGACCATGAACGTCACCCGGTCGGCCACCCCGGCCGCATCGGCGCTGCGGCGGGCCTCCTCGATCATCTCCGCCGACAGGTCGACGCCGTCGATGCGGGCGCCCGGGACCGCCCGGGCGAGCGCGAGCGGCACGGTGCCCGGGCCGGTGCCGGCGTCGAGGATCCGGGCGCCCGGGGGCAGGCCGGCGCCCGCGACGTCGGCGGCGATCCGGCGGTACATGGGTGAGAAGAAGGGGCGGACCAGGCCGTGGTAGATGCGGGCGTGGCCGGCGAGACCGAACATGCGCTCATGCAGCTTCATCGTGAACAGACCCCTCATCGGTTCGTGCGCACAGGTTTCCGAACACGATGTTCGGTTACGCTGCGGGGGCGGCGTGCGGTACCGAACGGAAGTCGCATTTCGTCCGGAAACGGAGGGCGGGGGTGGACCGCCGGGTGCGCCGCACGCGCCGGATTCTCGGCGAGGCGCTGGTCGAGCTGATCATCGAGCAGGGGTACGAGGCCACGACCGTCCAGGACGTGCTCGACCGGGCCGACGTCGGGCGCTCCACCTTCTACGCGCACTTCCGCGACAAGGACGCGTTGCTCATGGCCGGGTTCGAGGACCTCGTCGAGCGGCTGCGGGCCGACCTCGACGCGCTCGGGCCGGGTGCGCCGCCCGAGCCGGGGCAGCCGGTCGTCGGGCTGTTCGCGCACGCGTACCGCAACCGCACCCTCTACGCCGCGCTGTTCGGCCGCCGCGGCGGGCCCGCGTTCCGACGTCCATTCCTCGTAGAGGGACGCCTGCACGACCTGCTCGCCGGGCTCCTGCGGCCGCATCTCGCCCCGCACCTGGCGGCGGCCGGGTCGGACCTGCCGGTCGACGGGGTGGTCGAGTTCGCCACCAGCGGCGCGATCGGGCTGCTGGTGTGGTGGATCGACGACGGGTTCCGGCAGCCGCCGCAGCGGATGGCGCTGATGTACCAGCGGCTGGCCGCGCCCGGGATCTCCGCGGCGGTCGGGGGGCCGCCGTTTCCCAGCGAACTCCCAGGGTCCGCACAGCACGCCGGGAACCGGCTCGCCGATCGTTGAGCGCATGACTACAGCGGCGGTGCCGGTGCGGCGCCACGACACGCCCTGGTGGTGGGCCGACGCCGCCGGGATCGCGGCCGGGGCGTCGCTGCTCGTCGTCGCCGCGCTGTGGGTGCACGGCGGCGGGGCGGGCGAGGTCGCCGGCGGCGGGTGGGCGGGGGTCACCGCGGCCGGGCGGCTGGCCGGGCTGTTCGCCGCCGACCTCATGCTCCTGCAGGTCCTGCTGCTGGCCCGGATCCCGGCCGTGGAGCGCGCCTTCGGGCAGGACCGGCTCGCCCGCTGGCACCGCTGGACCGGGTTCACCTCGTTCCATCTCATGGCCGCGCACGTGCTGCTCGTCGTCCTGGGCTACGCCGGGCAGGCGCACGCGGGCGTGCTCGACGAGCTGTGGGACCTCGTCACCGACTATCCGGGCATGCTGCTCGCCGCGGCCGGCGTCGCCGCGCTGATCATGGTCACCGTCACGTCCCTGCGGGCCGCGCGGCGGCGGCTGCGCTACGAGTCGTGGCATTTGCTGCATCTGTACGCGTACCTCGGCGTCGGCCTGGCCCTGCCGCACCAGCTGTGGACGGGCGCGGACTTCATCGGCTCCGTGGCCGCGCGCGCCTACTGGTGGACGCTCTACGCCGCCGCGGCCGGCGCCGTGCTCGTCTTCCGGGTCGGGCTGCCGCTGTGGCGCAGCCGCCGCCACGCGCTGCGCGTGGGCGAGGTGCGCGCCGAGGGGCCCGGGCTGGTCTCGGTGTACCTGCGCGGGCGCCGCCTCGACCGGCTGCCGGTGCGGGCCGGGCAGTTCTTCCTGTGGCGCTTCCTCGACGGCCCCGGCTGGTCGCGCGCCCACCCGTACTCGCTGTCCGGCCCGCCCCGCGACGACCTGCTGCGCATCACCGTCAAGGATCTCGGCGACGGCAGCGCGCGGGTGGCGGCGCTGCGCCCGGGCACCCGGGTGCTCATCGAGGGCCCGTACGGGCGGCTCACCGGCGAGACGTACCGCGGCGGCCC
This sequence comes from Dactylosporangium sp. CA-139066, assembly GCF_050936175.1. Lineage (NCBI taxonomy): Bacteria > Bacillati > Actinomycetota > Actinomycetes > Micromonosporales > Micromonosporaceae > Dactylosporangium > Dactylosporangium sp. CA-139066. The sequence goes on from NZ_JBNJNH010000001.1 coordinate 1,804,523, forward strand.
GGTGACCATGTTCGCCTGCGGCGTGGGCGTCACGCCGCTGCTGGCCCTGCTGTGGGACCTGCCGTACACCGCGGGCCAGGCGACCCTCGTCTACCGCGCCCGCACCGAGGCCGACCTCGCCTTCCGCGACGAGCTGGCCTGGCTGGCCCGGCACCGCGGGGTGCGGATCGTGACCCTGCTCGGCCCGCGCGCCGAGGGCTCGTGGCTGCCGCGGGGCCTCGCCGGGGCGGCGCTGCCCGCGGTCGTGCCGGGCGTGGCCGGCCATCACGTCTACGTCTGCGGCCCCGAGGCCTGGACCGATGTCGTACTGCGGGAGGCCCGCGCCGCCGGCGTCGCGCCCGACCGCCTGCACACCGAACGATTCGCCTGGTGACCCGGAGGACTCCCTGATGCGACGGATCGTGCTGTGGCTGGCCTCGACCGTGGCCGCGCTGGTGCTGCTGTTCGGGTACCGCACGAGCACCATGGGACCGGGCGGCGCGACGCCGCCGCCGGCCGCCGCGGCGGCGCCCCCGGCGACGGGCACCGGCTCGGGCAAGACCTACGACGGCTCCGTCGCCCCGACCCGCTGGGGCCCGGTGCAGGTGCGGATCACCGTCGACAACGGCAGGATCACCGACGTGACGGCGGTCACCTACCCGACGAACAACCGGCGCGACCGGGAGATCAACCAGTACGCGCTGCCGCGGCTGCGCACCGAGGTCCTGCAGGCCCAGAGCGCCGACATCGACACCGTCTCCGGCGCCACCGTGACCAGCGACGGGTACCGCCGGTCCCTGCAGGCCGCCCTTGATGCGGCAAACATTGATTGATCCGTTATCGGGAATTTGTGGGATCGGGCGACCCGGACCGGTAGTGAGGCGCACAATCGGCCGGTCCCTTGTCCGCCCGTTCCCGGGAGCGAAGCGCCGCATGACCGCCCGCCCGCCGTCGGCCGTCACCCTCGATCCCGGGGCCACCCGCGTGAGCGGGCTGCGCCGGCCGCTGCACGTGCGCCAGCGCTGCCGGCTGCTCTTCCTCAACATGCAGGAGCAGGGCCCGATCCGGGACCTGGGCCTGACGCCGTACCGCGACTGGATCGCCGAGGTGACCCGCCTCGACCCGGACCAGATCCAGGTCGTGCACGTCGCCGACGGCGAGCCCCTGCCGGCCACGATCGAGGCGCACGGCATCATCGGCGGCGGCTCCGGCCACTCCTCCTACGAGGAGCTGCCGTGGATCCGGCGGGTGAAGCAGTTTCTGAGCGAGGCGCAGCGCCAGGGCGTGCCCGAGCTGCACATCTGCTGGTCGCACCAGGCGAAGGCGGAGACGGCCGGCGCGGTGTGCAAGGTCGGGCACCGCGGCCGCCGCTTCGGCATCGAGCGCCTCACCCTGACGCCCGCGGGCCGGCAGGACCCGCTGTTCCACGGCCTGCCGGACAGCTTCGACGTCTTCACCTCGCACGTCGACGCGGTGTACGACGTGCCGCCCTCCTCCCCGCTGGGCGCGGCGACCGAGCTCGCGTACGGCGAGGTGTACCGCAACGAGTCCCTGGCGATCGGCCCGACGGCCCGCACGCTGCAGGTCCACCCGGAGCTGACCTCGGGCATCGCCGCCGCCCTGGCCCGGGTCCGCCGCCCCCAGCTCATCGCCGAGGGCCAGCTGGGCCCGTCGGAGGCCGACTACGCCGCGTTCCTCGAGGAGCTCGACTGGGCCGACCACGAGATTCGCGCCCGCATGCGCATGCTGCTGGACAACTGGCTGCGCTACTACGTGGCCCCGGCGATGAGCCCCGAGGTGGCCGCCGCCGGCCACCGCTGACGGCTCAGCTGGCGAACATCCCGGTCGCGTTGAGCCAGGTGCCGGTGATGCCGCCCGCGGCCGGCGAGGCCAGGAACGCGATCGTCCCGGCGATCTCGGCCAGGGTGGGGGAGCGGCGCAGCATCCGGGCGGCGTCGAGGCCCGCGTGGATGCCCGACAGGGCGTTCGCGTCGATCGCGGCGTTCACCGCCTGCAGCTTCTCCAGCGTCAGGGTCTCCAGCAGGCCGGCGACCCAGATGCCCATGACCCGCACGCCGCTCGGGCCGACCTCCATCGCCAGGTTGCGCACGAACGTGTCCAGCGCCGCGTCGGCCGGACCGGTGCTGCCCATCATCGGGCTGCCGTGCGCCGAGCCGCTGTCCAGGGCCAGGATCAGGCCCGCGCCCTGTACGGTCATGCGCCGGGCGGCGGCGCGGGCCGTGATGAAGTTGGTGGTGAGGCCGTTGGTGACGGCGCGGGTGAAGTCGGCCGCCGCCATGTCGACCAGCGGGACGCCCTGCATGTCGCCGCGCGGAACCAGGTTGAGCGAGACGTCGATGCGGCCGACGGACTCGGCGTGGGCCTCGACGGCGGCCTCGTCGTAGGCGTCGACGACCGCGGGCTCGGCCTTGCCGCCGGCCTCGCGGATGCGGGCGGCGAGCGCCTCGAGCGTGCCGGCCGTGCGGCCGGCCAGGTGCACCGTCGCCCCGCGGCGCGCGAACTCCTCCGCCACCGCCGTGCCGATGCCGCCCGCCGCGCCGTAGATGATGACGTTCATTGCTGGGAACTCCTCGTCGTCGACCCCGGCCGTGTGCCGTGGACGCGAGGTGTAACGCCACCCTCCGGCGGAACTCATCGGTCCGCGCGGAAAAATTATCCGAGCGACTGCGCCTGGGCGACGACCAGGTCCTCGATGCCGAGCAGGAAGCGCTCCATGTCGGAGCGGGGCAGCACGGCGGCGTCGGCGGTCATCGCGAGCTCCAGGCTGCCGGGCGCGTCCTGCGCGTCGAGGGCGAACGTGGTGTTGCGGCGCGGGGCGTGCTCGACCGGCCACGTCAGCGTGGTGCGCGAGCGGGCGCGCTCCAGCGGCTCGGCCTCCGGGCGGCCGTAGCCGAGCATCGACATCAGCCCGCGGGTGTCGTTGACGAAGCACGAGTGGTCGCAGGCGTCGCGCAGGGCGGCGATGTCGCGGTCCAGGGCGAGCTTGTCGTAGTACGCGTGGCGCTGGGCCGACAGCGCGGCGCCGAACGTGCGGCGCACGAGGTCGGCGAAGTCGCCGGCGGTGGCCGGCAGGTGCAGCAGGCCCTCCTGGGCGATGGTGTTGACCGCGCCGGCCATGCCGGGCAGGAACCGGTTGTTCACCACGATCTGGAACACCGCGTCGGGGGCGCCGCCCAGCCGGGCCGCGGCGGCCGCCGCCGCGGCCAGCAGCACCGAGTGCGGGTTGACGGCCAGGCCGGCGGCGACCCGGTCCAGCGCCAGGGCCAGCGCGGGGGAGTTGAGCACCGCGTTGGGGAACGCCGCGGCCGGCGCGCGCCCGGCCCGGCCCGGAAACTGGCTGGCCGGCCCGGAGGCCAGCTTCTGCAGCCAGGAGCGGCGGGCGGCGGCGTCGCGGCGGCGGCCCTTCTCCGAGACCTGGTACGCCGCCTCCTCCAGCGGCTGCTGCCGCTCCTCGCCGCCCGGATCCTCACCCGCGCACAGGGCGGCGGCGTCGGCGAGCAGGTTGCGCAGGCCCCATCCGTCGGAGGCGGTGTGCGACAGGAACAGGATCACGTAGGCGGCGCGGCCGCCGGCGAGGACGGCGCCGACCCGCAGCGGCAGCTCGCGCTCGGCGTCGAACGGGACCGCCATCAGCTCGTCCCGCAACGCGTACGCGGTCGCGGTGACGTCCGCGGGCTCGCACCCGCGCGTGTGCAGCTCGACCGCGCCGGCCGGGTGGGCGACCTGCTCGAGCCGGTCGCCGTCGGCGCGCAGCGTGGTGTGCAGCGAGTCGTGCCGCGCCAGCAGCGCCCGGATCACGTCGCCCAGGCGGTCCAGCGGCAGGGCCGGGTCCGGCGCCAGCCCGCCGCTGACGTTGTACCGCGCCGCGTCGTCGCCGAGCCGGCGCACCACGTCCCAGATCGCGCTCTGTCCCCAGGTGGCCGGGCCGGTGCCGGAGCGGAGCCCGGCGAACGCGATCTGCGACTGCATGCGGTGGAGTCTTCTGGATCGAAGCGATGGTTGTCGACGCCCGATCGAGCCCTATATAGCGGGCGCCGACCCATCGACCAGGGAATGTCGTAGCGGGGCGCCTCGCCCGTCACCCGGCAGAGTCCGCCATCCGGTCGTTGGCGGCATCGACACGGGCGCGAACGGCCGCGAGCGGATCGGAATAGAAGGCGTCGAGCGCCGGTGCGGCCGCGCCGCGGATCAGCGACGACGGGCCGACGAGCGCGGCCGGGCGCACCGGGGTCTCCTCGTGGGGCAGGGTGCAGTGTTCGCGGGCGGCGGCGACGAGGCCGTCGAAGTGCTCGAGGGCGAGGCGCACGCCGCCGCCGACGACCACGACCTCGGGGTCGAACAGGTCCAGCAGGGCGCCGATCGCGGCGCCGATGCGGCGGGCCCGCTCGGCCAGCAGCGCGTCGGCCGCGGCCGCGTGGGCGGAGTCGCCGCGGGCCACGGCGGCGAGGTCCTCGATGAGCGCGCCGGCGGGCACCAGGCCGGCCTCCTGGGCGGCGGCGAGGACGGCGGCGTCGCCGGCCACCGCCCGGAGGCAGCCGCCGCGACCGCAGGAGCACGGGTCGCCGGCCCGGGCGCCGCCGAAGCCGGCGAGGTGGTCGATCGTGCCGGCCGCGGCGTTGCGGCCGCGCGCGACCCGGCCGCCCAGCACGTGGGCGCAGCCGATGACGTTGCCGGCGAAGACGTACAGCACGTCGTCGACGCCCTGCGCGGCGCCGCCGCGGGCCTCGGCGAGGGCGAGGGCGCGCACGCTCGAGTCCACCGCCGGCTCCGGCAGCCCGTCGATGCGCAGCCCGTCGCGCAGCGCCACGTCGCGCCAGCCGAGGCCGGGCAGCTCGCGGACCACGCCCGTCTCCGGCAGCACCCAGCCGCCGCTGCAGGCGCCGTAGCCGAGCACCTGGCCGGGGCCGGCGCCGTCCTGGGCGAGGACCTCCTCGACGAGCCGGCGGGCGCGGGCGATGACGGAACCGGGGCGGGTCGCGGCGCCGTGCGCGCGGGCCCGCTGCGCGACGACCTCGCCGCCGAGGTCGACCAGGCCGACGGTGACGCGCCGCAGCCCGATGTGCACGCCGACGAAGCGGTGCCGGGTGCGGTCGAGCTCCACCGGCACGCGCGGCCGGCCGGGCTCACGGGCGGCCGGCACGGGGTCGCGGGTCTCGCCGATGAACCCGGCCCGGACCAGATCGGCGGTGATCTTCGTGACCGCCGTGGGGCTCAGCCCGACGGCGAGGGCGATCTCGGTTCGCGACAGCGGGCCGCGGGTGCGCACCGCGCGCAGGACGGCGGCCGCGTTGCGCCGGCGTAACCCGTCCAGCTGCAGCCCGTCCGCGTCGCTCACGCCGGCAAATGTATCGCCTCGGCCGGGACTGTCCCGTATGGCGGAAAGCGCCGTTGACGGGTGCCTTCGGTGACTTTCCAACGATCGCCGGGCCGGCGTGCGGGGGCCCTGACGGATCCGGTCCCGGGACATGGCGCGGCGGCGGACGGCTGCCGATACGGTGGGTGACGCCGGGGTTGCGGTAAATTGCAGATGCTGCAAAACGGCGCCCTGGGCTTCCGCCAAGATACGCAATAGCATCGATGCGTCCAATTGTGGAGGACCGATGCTGGCGCACCGGCCCTCCGTTACACGCCGTCAGGCGTCATCGGTTCCAACGCGGCACGGTGATGTGCCGTCACACAATTCACCGACGGTGTCGGCAGCACCGCCGTTGATCCATCACCTCGTTTCGTGGGCGGGCTCGAAGCTGCCTTGCTTCGTGCCGCTCACAAACGATTCCCAATCCATGGGCGTAAATTGTAAAACGGGCCCATGGGGGTCCTTGCTGTCCCGGACGCCGATTCTTGTGTCGGCGACCGCGACTTCGACACAATTTGCGCCGCCGTTGCCGTTGCTCCGGCTGCTCTTACGCCAGGCGGCCTGGTCAAAATTCGCCATGCATAGCACACCTCCCTTCCCTGCGGACTCCTCAGCGGTCAGAGGTCGTCGAGCAGGCGCTGGATCATGCCGGTCGACGCCTCCGGCGTGAGTGCTCTGGTGCTGAGGCGCTCGAACTCGAGCCGATAACGCTTGACCTCTGAAGGCTGCTCCTCGTAGTAGTCCCCGGCAAGCCCTTCGAGGTACACGACATCCAGGTGGGCGACGTCAGGGAACTCCAGGAGCGCGACCGAACCGCCCAGAAACGCATGCTCGCCGGCGTCGAACGGCAGCACCTGGAACGTGACGTTGGGCAGCGCGGCGAGGTCGATGAGGCGGCGGTACTGATCGGCCATGACCTGCGGGCCGCCGACCTGCCGGCGGACCACCGACTCGTCGACGATGGCCCAGAACTCCAGCGGTGACGGGCCGGTCAGCCGCCGCTGCCTGGTCATCCGCAGCTCGACGCGGCGGTCGTTGGCCTCCTGCGGGTCGTGGCTGCGGCCGCTGCCGATGAGCGCGCGCATGTATCGCTCGCTCTGCAGCAGCCCGGGCAGCACGATGGGCTCCCACACCTTGGCCGAGGAGGCGTCGGCCTCCATCCCGACGAAGTTGCCGGGGCGCATGACGTCCTTGTAGTCCGTCCACCAGCCTCGATGGCGGGCCAGCCGGGCCAGGGTCATGAGCGCGTCGCGGTAGTCGCTGTCGGCCACGCCGTACAGCGTCAGCAGGTCGTTGACGTCCCGCGGGGTCACCGGGACCCGCGCGTTCTCGATGCGGGTGACCTTCGCCGAATGCCACTCGAAATGCCGGGAGACCTGCTCCTGCGTGTAACCGGCGTCCTCGCGGCACTTCTTCAGCTCGGCGGCCAGGCGACGGCGGCGCAGGGTCGGCCCCTCGTCGACAGCCACCGGTACCTCCTCGGGTGTCTGCACGCCGATGACCATAGTCGGTGCGGGATTTCGACGTTGTCCGATACTCGGAGTCTAGTACTCGTTGCACTACGCGCAGTGCTTGGTACATGATGCTTGAGACATCGAGGACGATCCTTCATTCATTCATGATCTCCTTTTGCCACGTGCCGAGGAGCGTGATTCACGGTGCTTGCCAACAGCTACTACCTGATTGCGCACGACGACCGGACGGGCCGTTCCCGACTGCACCCGAGGGCGACCGGGCTCGGCCTGGCGGCGGGCCTGCTGGGCGAGCTCATGCTCTTCGGCCGGCTGCGGGCGATGACGGGCGACCTGTATGTGGTCAGCCAGGAACCGCCGGGCGACTCGCTCGCCCACACTCTGCTCGACCTGCTCGTGGCCCAGCCCCAGCACAAGGAGATCCGCACCTGGCTGGCCTATCTGTCGCAGGACGCGGCGGACCAGGTCGGCGAGCGGCTGCTGCGGGCCGGCGTGGTCGAGCCGGTGACGAAGCGCAAGCTGCTCGGGGCCCAGACGCTGTACATGCCGGTCAGCCCGGACCAGCGCAACGCCGCCGCCTGGGAGTCGATCCGGCTCGCCGAGGCGCTCGGCCGGCGCCGGTCGATGAACCTCTCCGACCGCGTGCTCGTGGCTCTGGTCGTGGCCACGGGCCTGACGCGGTACGTCTTCTTCAGCCCCCAGCAGCAGCGCGACTGCATGCAGAACATGCCGGGGATCATGAGCTCCCTGCCCGACGACCTCGTCCAGCTGGTGCAGTACACCGAGGCCGCGGTGGGCTCCGCCCTGGCCGCCGGCCGCCGCTAGAGCCCCGCAAGGAGAGACGACAACTATGGCGCGTACGACCCTGACCGGGCCCGACATCGTCGCGCGCGGGCTGGCCAGCAACCGGCTCGGCGTGCCGTCGGTGGTGTTCTTCGGCGTCGCCGGCGCCGCACCGCTGACGGTGATCCTGGGCGCGATCTCGACGATCTACGCCGTCGTCGGCAACACCGCGGTCCCCCTGGTGTACTTCGTGGCCGCGCTCATCCTGTCCCTGTTCACCGTCGGCTTCGTGGCCATGAGCCGGCACATCGTCAACTCCGGGGCCTTCTACAGCTACATCAGCCACGGGCTGGGCCGGATGATCGGCGTGGCCGCGGCCTTCATCGCCCTGCCCGCCTACGCCGCCATGCAGATCGGCCTGCTCGGCCTCTTCGGCGTCGTGGCGTCGGGCATCCTCGCGGCCAGCGGGGTGAAGGCCAGCTGGTTCGTGTGCGCGCTCGTGGGCTGGTTCCTCGTGGCGATCCTCGGCGTGCTGTGGGTCGACCTCAGCGGCAAGGTGCTCGCGGTCCTGCTCACGGTCGAGATCACGATCGTGCTCGTCTACGACTTCGTGATGCTCGCCCACCCGCACGGCGGCAGGGTCGACTTCGGCCCGCTCAACCCGCAGCAGCTGGCCACCCCCGAGGTGGTCGCGATGCTGGTGCTGGCGATCGCCGGCTTCGTCGGCTTCGAGGCGACCGTCGTGCTGTCGGAGGAGGCGAAGGACCCGAAGAAGACCATCGGCCGGGCCACCCACTGGGCCGTGCTCCTGCCCGGCCTGCTGTGCGGGATCTCGGCGTGGGCGATGTCGGTCAACGCCGGCGACATCGTCGGGCGGGCCCGGGCCGACCAGACCGACCTGGTGTTCAACCTCGTGGCCTCGTACGTGCCGGAGGCGCTGGTCAACATCGGCTACATCCTGTTCCTCACCAGCGTGTTCGCCGCGATGCTGGCCTTCCACACGTCCGTGACCCGCTACCAGTTCGCGCTCGGCCGCGAGCGGGTGCTGCCGCGGATCTTCGGCGTCGCGCACCCGCGCACGGGGGCGCCGATCGCGGGCTCGCTCACCCAGAGCGCCCTCGCCCTGGGCGTCCTGATCGTGTACGTCGTGACGCACACCGACCCGCTCGTGCACCTGTTCGCGTGGATGACGGTCGTCGGCGGCCTCGGCGTGCTGATCCTGATGTGGGCCACCTCGGCCGCGGTGATCGGCTTCTTCCTGCGCAACCGGCGCCGGGAGAACGTCTGGCGCGCCCGCATCGCCCCGATGCTCGCCTTCCTGCTGCTCAGCGTCGTGCTCGCGGCGACCGTCATCGGCCTGGGGCAGCTGCTGCAGGTCCCGGCGGACTCGCCCTTCAACTGGCTGTTCCCGACCGTCTACGCCGTCTGCGCGACCTTCGGCATCGGGTGGGCCGCGATCATGCGCGGCGCCCGGCCGGACGCCTACGCCGGCATCGGCCGCGGCACCGAGGGCTTCGTGGTGCCGGAGAGCGTCTTCGGCCGCCCCGCCCGCCCGCACCGGGTCACCGCCGACGTCGCGCACCATGCAGCCTGAACATCGGCGGGCCTAGCCGCCCAAGTCACGGGAGAGGATGCTCCATGACGCACGCCATCCAGGACGTGGTCGTTCGCGACATCGATCCGGTCGGCACCGAGGAGATCACCGAGGTGCTGGTCGCCGCGATGAGCGACGGCGCCGTCGCGCGCTGGCTGATGCCCGACGCGGGGCTGCGGCGCGAGTCCAGCCCGGAGTACTTCGAGATCTTCGCCGAGCACGCGGTCCGCCACGGCGAGGTGTACGCCAGCGTCGACCCGATCGACGGCAAGCTCTCCGGGGTGGCGCTGTGGTTCCCGCTCACCCGGGCGCTACCGCCGCCGCTGGACTACGACCGCCGGCTCAAGGAGGTCACCGGCCCCGCGTTCGACCGCATCTGCGTGCTCGACGCCGCGCTGGAGGCGGAGCACCCGCTCGTGCCGCACCACTACCTGGCGTTCGTAGCGGTGCGGCCCGACCGGCAGAACCTGGGCATCGGCAGCGCGCTGCTGATGCGCCACCACGCGCGGCTGGACCGGGCCGGCCTGCCGGCGTACCTGGAGGCCAACGACCCGCGCAACCGCGAGCTGTATCTGCGCCACGGCTACACGAGCCGGTCGCCGGTGCTGCTGCCCGACGGCCCGCCGGTGTGGCCTATGTGGCGCGAACCGTTGCTCTAGAAGGGAAGGCCGGTCGCTAGGCGGCGGTGGGGAACTCGTAGAGCCAGTACTGCTGCTCGTCGATGCGCTGCGCCTTCACGTCGCCGGAGAGGCGGTGCAGCATCAGCCGGACAACGCGTGCCATGTGCCGCACCTCGTCGGTTCGATTGCAGAAGTCGAGTGCGATCAGGCCGTTCTGTGCCGCCGCGGTGAGGTACATCTGCGTCACGAGCTCGCCGAAGGCCGTGGCGGCGCGGGCGTCGGCCTGGGTCGCCACGAAGCCGCAGTACCAGATCCGGCGCTCGGCGTAGTGCTCCGGCCAGCGCCGCGCGAAGTACGGCGGCGAGATCAGGGGCACGGCGTCGAGGTCGTTGGTGTAGATCGACACTCCGCGGATCGTGTCGTCGGTGTCCAGGCACAGATACTTGTGGATGCGAGGGTCGTCCATCACGTCGTCGAACTCGTGGCGGTACATCAGGTGACGCTGCACGGCCAGCGCGTTGAGCTCGGCGAACGCCTCAGAGTAGAGCGTCCACGCCTCTTCGCGTTGATCGCCCTGCAACTGCTCGACAATCTTGACGTTCATGTCCAGCACTCCGATCCCCGTTGGGCTAGGCACAGTTTCCCGACAGGTCGATCAACGTTATTCGATCGATAGTTCCTTGAGAGTAGTCCAATCGTCACCGAGTGCAATATGGTGACCCGTAATCCGTCGCCATTTGCGATCTCGGAGGGTCCATGGACCGCCCTCAAGCCCCCGAACTCGTCGTCGACCTGGACAGAGTGGCGGCCGCATATGTGTTGATTGCGGCCACTTTGCCCGACGTCCATGTGCACTATGCCATGAAGTGCAACCCCCACCCGGAGATCCTTTCGCGGCTGCACGCCCTCGGCGGCCGCTTCGAGATCGCCTCGGCGACCGAGCTCGACGCGCTGCTGGCCGTCGGCGTCGACCCGGCGCTGGTGCTGTCCAGCAATCCGGTCAAGCCGATGGACCACATCGAGCGCCAGCACGCGGCCGGGGTGTGGCGCTTCGCCTTCGACTCCGAGGACGAGCTGGACAAGCTCGCCGTCGCGGCGCCCGGCGCGGCGGTGATCGTGCGCCTGGCCGCGCACCAGATCCGCAGCGGCGTGCCGAGCGAGGGCAAGTTCGGCGTCGACGTCGACACCGCGGTGTCGCTCATGCTGGCCGCCCGCGAGCGCGGCCTGCGCCCCTACGGCGCCGCCTTCCACGTCGGCTCGCAGATGCTCCTGCCGCACGCGTGGCGGGCCCCGCTGCGCGCGGTCGGGCACCTCATGAACAAATTGGCGGCCGAAGATCTGTTTTTGCACATGGTGAACGTCGGTGGTGGATTTCCGGCCCGCTACGGCGGGCGGACGCCGCCGATGGCCGAATACGGGGCCACGATCGGCGCCGGGCTGGCCCAGCTGCCGTATCCGGTCACCGCCGTCTGCGAGCCCGGCCGCGCCCTCGTCGCCGACGCCGGCCGGCTCGCCACGACCGTGATCGGCACCGCCGTGCGCGGCGGGCGGCGCTGGGCGCACCTCGACGTGGGCGCCTTCAACGGGCTCATGGAAAGCCTCGAAACCGGCAACCAGCTGCGGTTTCCCGCCTCCGACTCGCGCGGCAGCCTCACCCGCGACCGGTTCCACCTCACCGGGCCGACGTGCGACAGCCAGGACACGATCATGTACGACGTCGAGCTCTCCGCGGACCTGCGCACCGGGGACCGGGTGTACCTCGACGGCACCGGAGCATACACCACTGTCTATGCATCGCGATTCAACGGGTTCGAGCCTCCGGTCGTGCGCTGTGTGACTGGAGTGGCCATTGAAACCAGTGATGACGCTGCGTACTGTGGTTGATGCGCTCAGTTCCGTAACGCTTCCCTAGCCACCTTCCGACGGAGGAACTGTGTCCGGAATCCGCCGTGTTGCCAGCGCGGTCGCCGCTGCGGCCCTCTTAGCCCCCGCCGTCGTCCTCGCCACGGCCGGGCCGGCCGCCGCGGCCGCCGACGCGGTCGCCGCCGGCGGATACTCCGCCGTCATCAAGCGCACCTCCTACGGCGTGCCGCACATCAGCGCCGCCAACATCGGCAGCGTCGCCTTCGGCCAGGCGTGGGCCTACGCCGAGGACCGCTTCTGCGACCTCTCCGACCAGATCGTGAAGGTGCGCGGCGAGCGCTCCCGCTGGTTCGGCCCCGGCGCCGACAACGCCAACCTCGCCACCGACTTCGCCTACGGCTCGCTCGGCCTCTACGACCGCGCCCGCGCGCAGCTGGCCCAGCTGCAGCCGGAGGAGCTGCAGATCGTCAACGGCTACGTGCGCGGCTACAACGCCTTCCTGGCCACCAAGGGCGCCGCCCGCGTGCCGGGCTGGTGCGCCGGGCAGCCGTGGATCGGGCCGATCACCAACGTGGACCTGCTCGCGTACGAGCGCGACATCGCCCTGCTGGCCAGCGGCGGCGCGCTGCTCGCCCCGATCGCCGCGGCCACGCCGCCCTCCACGGTGGCGCCCCCGGTTTCTGCGGCGCAGGTCCGCTCGGGCGTCGAGCAGCTGACCCAGCAGGACAAGAAGCTCTCCAGCAACGGCTGGGCGCTCGGTGCCGACAAGACCCAGACCGGCAAGGGCATGCTCATCGGCAACCCGCACTTCCCGTGGGAGGGCGAGCTGCGCTTCTGGGAGTCGCAGCTGACGGTCGCCGGCAACGTCAACGTCTACGGCGCCAGCCTCGGCGGCCTGCCGGGCGTGCAGATCGGCTTCACCGACAAGGTCGCGTGGACGCACACGATCGCCGCCGGCTCGCGGTACACGTTCTACCTGATGACCCTCGACCCGTCGTCGCCGACGAAGTACGTCGTCGACGGCCGGTCCGAGTCGATGACCGGCAAGTCCGTCACCGTCAAGGTCAAGCAGGCCGACGGCTCGCTGCAGAGCGTCACCCGCACCATGTGGTCGACGCGCTACGGCCCGGTCCTCGACCTCTCGGCCATCGACCCGTCGCTGGGCTGGAACGGGCAGACCGCGATCAGCTACCGCGACGCCAACATCGACAACGACCGGCTGACCCGGGTCTGGTGGAACATGGCCCGCGCCACCGACGTCAACGGCCTGCGCGCCTCGATCGGCCGCGACCAGGGCATCCCGTGGGTCAACACGATGGCCACCGACTCGGCCGGCAACGCGCTCTACCTCGACTCCTCGCCGACGCCCAACCTCTCGCCGTCCGCCATCGCCGAGTGGTCCAGCAACCCGCTCGGCCTGCTCGACGGCAGCAACAGCGCCAACGCCTGGGTGGTCGCGCCCGGCGCCCGTTCGCCCGGCCTGGTGCCCTTCGCCCAGCAGCCGCAGCTGGTGCGCCGCGACTACGTGCTCAACTCCAACGACAGCCACTGGGTGCCCAACGCCAACCAGTTCCTGACCGGGTTCACGCCGCTGCAGGGCCCGGAGGGCGCGCCGCTGACGGTCCGCACCCGGCAGAACTTCAAGCTCGTCAACAGCGTCGCCAAGTTCGACCTCGCGGGCCTGGCCACCACGATCCTGTCCGGTGACACCTACACCGCGGCCCAGGTCGCCGCGGCCACCGTCACCGCCTGCCGGGCCCGCGGCACCACGCCCGTGGTCGTGGACGGCACGAGCGTCGACGTCAGCCCCGGCTGCACGGTCCTGGCCACCTGGGACAAGCAGTTCGAGCTGGCCAGCCGCGGCGCGGTGCTGTGGCGGGAGACCGTCGGGGCCGTCGTCGCCAACAACCCCGACGCCCTCAACGAGGCCGGCGCGCTGTTCGGCGTGCCGTTCAACCCGGCCGACCCGACCCGCACGCCGCGCGGCGGCCCGGCGTCGAGCGGCGAGCTGCTGGCCGGGCTGGCCCGGGGCATGCTGCGGATGCGGGCCGTGGGGCTCGCGCTCAACGTGCCGCTGTCCCAGGTGCAGTACACCGTGAAGAACGGCCAGAAGATCCCGGTCCCCGGGTCGACGGAGAACATCGGCATCGCCAACATGGCGCAGTACCAGCCGCTGCCGGGCTCCTCGCTCGAGCCGTTCATGGACCCGGGCACGTTCGTGCCGGGCAGCGACCTCACGGACAAGGGCTACGTCGTGAACTACGGGACCAGCTTCCTGCTCACGCTGGCCTACACCTCCAGCGGCCCGTCGGCCAAGTGCATCCTGACCTTCAGCGAGTCCGGCGACCGCACCTCGTCGCACTACATCGATCAGACGCAGCTGTACTCCCAGAAGAAGCTGCGCGACTGCCGGTACTCGGACTCCGCCATCAGCGCCGACACCCAGTCCGTGGAGCTGATCGCCGCCACCTCCTGACGCATCGCTGACGATCTCGCTATTCGGGCCCTGACCTGCTCGGCTGGTTAGCCGGGCGGGTCAGGGTCTAGGGTTTTCAGCAGCGGGGCACGCGGCGGTGTCGAGCCGGGAGGTTGGCATGCAGGCCCAGGACCGGCCGAATGTTCCGCTCGCGGCCACCGCGACGTCACCCTCCGTGTCCGTGCCGGCACCAGCGGCGCTGCTTCCCTCGTCGTTCCGCTCCCGCGTCTCCCGGATGGGCCGCACGCTGGCCCCGCGCTCGCGCCGCGGCTCCTCGCGCTCCGCCTTCGCCCTGGCCGCCCTCGACGACGACATCACGCAGGACGTCCGGCGGGACCTCGAGGAGATCACGCAGGAGGTCCTGTCCGGCGCGGCGCCGGCCGGCGCCCGCGGCTGGACCATCGAGCGGGTGCTCGCGCAGCGCGCGGTCGCGCCGCTGTTCCAGCCGATCGTCGAGCTGCGCTCGCTGCGGCCCGTCGGGGTCGAGGCGCTCGCCCGCGGCCCGGCCGGCAGCGGCATGTGGCACGCCCGGGAGCTGTTCGCGGCGGCCGTCGCGGCCGGGCGGCTGGCCGAGCTCGACACGCTGTGCGCCGAGCGGGCCCTCGAGGCGGCCCGCGCGGCCGCGGTGCCGCTCGTGTTCGTCAACGCCGAGCCCGCCGTGGTCGACCAGGCGCTGTCGCCGCGGCTGCTGGAGCTCATGACGCAGGGGCCGCCGTTCCGGATGGTCCTCGAGTACACCGAGCGCGCCCTGTCGGCCCGGCCGGCGGCGCTGCTGCAGCTCGCCGCCGCGATCCAGGCGCACGGGCACGGGCTGGCGCTCGACGACGTCGGCGCCGACCCGATGTCGCTGGCGTTCCTGCCGCTGCTCGAGCCCGAGGTCGTCAAGCTCGACCTGCAGCTGCTGCGGGCGCCGCACGCGCCGCGGACCGTCGAGGTGGTCGCCGCCGTGAGCGCGGTCGCCGAGCAGAGCGGGGCCGTCATCGTCGCCGAGGGGATCGAGACCCCCGAGGACCTCGCCAACGCGCGGGCGCTCGGCGCGCACTGGGGGCAGGGGCTGCTGTTCGGCGGGCCGGCCCCGATCGAGCTCGTCGAGCCGGGCGACGCCGGCGCCTCCGCCGCGCTGCGGCCGTCGCGGCCGGGCCTGCACCTGCCGGGCGGCACGCCGTTCGAGGCGGCCGCGGCGCGGGGCAAGGCGCGCAGCGGCACCCCGGAGGCCTTTGCGGCGCACCTCGAGCACCTGCTGCGGCGGGCCGGCTCGGGCGCGGTCGTGCTGGCGTCCTGCACCGACGCGGCGACGGCGCGCTCGTGGCTGCCGTCGCTGCAGCGCCTGGCCGGGCGGGCGGCGTTCGTCGGCCTGGTCGCGCCGCTGGACCCCGCCGCGGTCGGCCCCGACGTCCACTTCGCACGGTCCGATGTGGACGATGCGGCGGTCGAGGAGTGCGCCGCCGTGGTGGTGGCGCCGCGCTACACGGCGGCGTTGTGCGGGCGGGGCGGCCACGACACGCTCGGCTTCGCGCACACCGAGGACCGCGCGCTCGTCGCGTCGATGGCCCGCATCATCCTGCAGCAGCTGCCCCGCTGAGGGGTTTGTCCTTGGCACCGCGGACGCCGGGATTCCTGGTGGGAACAACGGTCGTGCGTTGCACGGACCCGAGTCCATCCAAGAACAACACATCGAAATCCGTTCGCTCCACCGGTTTTTGCGTTCTTACCGTCGTGTCGTGACCAACACCTTCGTGCATCACCTCCAGCACCATGACGGGGTGCTGCGGGTGCCGCGGGCCGGCGCCGTCGTCTGGGACGACGAGGAGCTGCACGTCGCGGCGCACCGCGCCGACCCCGAGACCTACGCGCTCGGCGCGCTCATGCCGGGCGTGCGCACCGGGCAGCGCGCCCGCGTGCTGCTGCGGCTGCTGACGGCCTCCTGGGCCGGGCTCGAGCCGGGCGCGCGCGACACGCTGGCCCGGGTGACCCGGGTCCTCGCGCTCGGGCTGCCGCCCGCCGACGTGCTCACCGTGCTGCTCGCGGTGCGCCGGCGCCGGGCCAACCACCGGCACGTCACCCGCACCACGCTCGCCGTGCTCTTCGAGCACCCGCACGCGGCCGAGCTGATCCGGGCCCGCCGCGGCATGGCCGTGGACTGCTTCGAGCACGCGCTGGGCAAGGCGACGGCGCGCGGGCGGTATGCGGCCGGCGGCGTCGCCGCGCTCTACGAGCCGGCCGGCCCCGCGGTGCTCGCGCCGCCGCCGGCCGCGGTCGACCTCGACCTCACCGGTGAGCGGCCGGACACCGTGACCGTCACCAACCGCGGCGACCTGGCCGCGACGCTCGTGCACGCCCTGCGCGGCGGGCCGAGCGCCGAGCTCGAGGCCGCCGCCGACGGCTACGTGCGTGCGCTCACCGGCGGCGTGCCGCGCTACGACGGGCGGGTCGCGCTCGTCGTGGACGCCTCCGCGTCGATGCGCGGCTACGGCAACCGCGAGTGGGCGGTCATGTCGCAGGTCGCGGCGCTGCGGATGGTGCTGCAGCGGGTGTGCCCGGGCCTCGTCGTCGTCCAGGCGGGCGGCGGCCTCGGCGCTGCCGGGCGCCCGGGCGGGGCCACCGACCTCGCCGGGGCCGTGCTCGACGCCGTTGCGCACGAGCCCGACGTCGTGGCCGTCGCCTCCGACGGCTACGAGAACGTGTACCCGGGCGACCTGGCCCGGGTGGTCGCCGCGCTGCCGTGCGCCGGGGTGCGCGCGCCGGTCGTGTTCTGCCAGGCCAACTTCGGCCGGGCCGACGACCTGACGCTGCGCCGGGCCGGCGACGGGCTGCCGGTGCGCACGTTCTGGCACTCGGCCGAGCTCGCCGCGCTCGTGCTCTGGATGCTGTCCCACGTGGACGGCGCCGAGGCGAAGCGGTGGGTCGGCCTGGAGCTCCGGCGCCGACTGTCCACTCTGGAGGGGATGCTGCGATGAACCAGCTCGCCATGCTCCCGCGCGCGGTCGACGCGTCCGGCTACCGGCTCGGCACGCCGCAGCGCGCGGGCGCGCTCACCATGGTGCCCGTGTTCGGGCCCGCCTACCCGGGGATCGTGCCGCCGCGCAGCGGGCTGAAGCTCAGCCGGGTCGTCGCCTACGGCCAGGTCGAGCTCACCAACCCGGCGCCGGCCGGGGTGGCCATCGTGCCGCTGCACCTCGGCTACATCCAGGACGCGGCGCAGAACCACGCGCTGTGCCGGTCGGCGTTCATCGCCGCCGGCCAGACGCTGCGCTTCGACGACGCCTGCTGCGTGCAGGAGTCGCAGGGCGGCTACCTCGCCGGCCGCGACGACCAGTGGTTCTTCGTGCTGCCGGTCGAGCTGCGGGCGGAGGCGCTGCGCCAGCGGGGCCGCGCGCAGTACAGCAAGCTCTGGCCGCAGATCCGCACGTTCAACGGCCGCTACGGCCTGCCGGCGCGCGGGCACCTCGAGCAGGTGCTCACGCGGCAGCGGGCCGGGCTCACCCAGTTCCGGAGCCGCCTCGAGCCGCTCGACGGGCAGCTGGGCGCGCTGTTCTTCGTCGGCGGGGCGCTCGCCGGGGTGGAGATCGCGCCCGACCCGGCGTACTTCGCCGACGTCTGGACGGCCCTGGCCTGCTTCGCCTACGGCCCGGCGGCCTGGTTCACGACCGGCGCGGCGCCGGACGGTGCGCCGCTCACCGCGGCCAGCGTCGACGGGCTGCGGGCCGAGCTCGCCGCCCGCCGCCGCAGGGTGGCCGACGAGGTCGCCGAGTGGCTCGCCCGCGCCGCGTGGCAGCCGGGGGAGCCGGTCGAGGAGGAGCGCTACCTCGGCCTGCGCCTGTCCACCGTGGACAGTGGCGGGGTCGCCGGCCAGTACGTGACCGACGGGGAGCGGCTGGTGTACGCCTCGCTGTTCGCCACGGCGGCGTAAAAGCGTTTGACCGCAAGGAATCCCGGCGGTTGAATGGAAGACATGCGGGACTGAGTCAGGCCCGGCGACAGCCCCTCCGATTCCACATCGGGGTAATGAGGGATTTGCCGTTCAAGCAAAGTAACCGACCAATGTCGCATCGGCGCTGGCCGCCGGCCCGCACCCGAACCGAGCCCCGGCTCCCCACTCATGGGGACCGGGGCTTGATCGTATAGTCCGGCGCATGGGATTTTGGGGTTTCGTCGCCGCGGCCGCACGTCCGACCCGGCCGCGCTCGGCGTCGGTGCGGTGCTCAACGACGACGATCTCGGCGACGGCTGGCGGCTCTTCCAGGTCGAGGCGCGCGGCGCCGCCATCGGTAAGGCCGCAGGCAAGGGCGACCCGGCGCGCCTGAGCCGGACGCTGGCGGAGCGGACCGGGTCGCCGGCGCTCGCGGCGTTCGTGCTCGACAGCGACTGCGCCGTCCTCGCCGTCGTGTCCGGATCGCAGACCCGCCAGATCGCCGTCAACCCGGAGGTGCTGGAGGACTACGGGCCGCCGGACGACGAGGAGCTGCTCGACGGCGACGAGGCCGTCGATGCGCTCGTCGCCTGGGGCGAGGCGGCCGGCTTCGAGCCGTCCCGCGAGGCCGTCGCGGCCGCTCTCGACGCCGACGAGACGTTCGTCGAGGACAAGCTCGCCGTGATCGCGGAGGGTCGGTAGCTGCGGATCGGAATCCCTAAGGAACCTACAGAAACCGCCGACAATCTACGATGTGGGTCATGCTTCGGTTGTCGGTGGCGGCGCAGCGTCTGGGGATTCATCCGCAGACACTGCGGTTGTGGGCCGATTCCGGTCGTGTGCCGGTGGTCTGGGTGGGTTCCGAGCGCCGGTTCCGAGAGGCTGATCTGGACGCGTTCCTCGGCGCTGTAGCGACGCCGTCGACGCGGCGGGAAGTGTTGTACGTGCGGGTGTCCGGCACGAGTGGGCAGGAGACGAGCCTCGCCACGCAGGAGCAAGCGTTGCGGGACACTGCGTCGGGTGAGGTTGTGGCGGTGTACCGGGACCGGGCCAGCGGGCTGCGGGAGGACCGGCCAGGGTTGCGGCGGCTGCTGGAGGCCGCGCGAGCCGGCGCGTTCACGGTCGTGCGGGTGACCCATGAGGACCGTCTGGCCCGGTACGGGGCAGGCTGGCTGCGGGAGATCCTGGCTCGTGACGGTGTCACGGTCGCCGATTTCATGAGCCTGGTCGCCACGTTCGCCGGCCGTATGTACGGCATCCGTTCCCGTGAGGCCAGACAACGCCTCCTGCGTGACGCCGGTGACTGGCTGCACGAGCCCTGTGGAGCGTGAGCGGGGAATGGCGAAGCGGCGCGCCCGCGAGCCGGGCATGATCCCGGTGACCGCGACCGCGACGTGCACCGCGTATCGAGGGTGGTGGAGTCGACCGGCCGGCTGTTGAACGCCACCGCGCTGGTGCAGCGGGTGGGGTGGATGTCGGGTCTGGTGCAGGGGATGACTCGGCGGCTGCTCGAGCGGCATTGGACCCCGGCCGCGTTGGCGGGGCTGGCCGGCGGTGTCGGCCCGGACGGTCGCGTGTTGCCGGCTAGTGGCTGGATGGCGTTGCGCCGGCTGGGATACACCGCCGTGGCGCCGGAGGGTCCGGAGGGTGTGGTCGTCTCGGATCGGGTGCGCAGGATGGCGGAGGAGTACGCCGCTCGGCTGTTGCGGCTGGCGGTGCACCGCGATGGGCTGCTGCGCGCGGTCGTGGCCACGTGGCCGGTCAACCCGGCCCGGCGCACCCCGGACGAGTGGGCCGCCCTGTGGGCCGCCGTGTCGGCCGCTGTAGGGCAGGGCGTGACGAAGGCGGAGGTCCGCAACCGCACCCGGCAGGCGGCAACGTTCCTCGCCGCGCATGGTCGGCTGCCCGCTGCGATCGTCGAAGCCGAACCCGTTCCGTCCGTGTCCGGGCAGGTGTTGTTGGCCGCCGCGGACCGTCAGCAGGTCACGCTGGCCCGCGACGTCGACGACCCAGCCCGGATGGTGTTACGGGTGTTGTTGCCCGCGACCGAGCATCCGGTGTCGTACCGGGACTGGGCATGGGTCGCCCTCGACGCGGCGATACCAGCGACCGTGCCGGTCGATGCCGTCCTGGCCACGCCCACGCTGCGGATCGTGGACGGCCGGGTCCGCGTGGACCTGCCGTTCGTTCGTCACGCGCCGGTAGCGCAGGCGATAGGCCACGGGCGGGCGTTGGGCTTGGACTGGGGGTTGAACATGCTGCTCACCGGCGTTGTCGGCCGGCTGGGCGAGGACCGGCGCGGCCGTGTCCGGGTGCTGTCGACGGGCCGCCCGCTTACGTTTGACGCGACCGGGGTGTCGGCGAAACTGGACCGGCTGCGCACCCATCGCGAGCGCGTCCGCGTACGCCTGGACCACTACGAGCGGCTGCTCGCCGGCCGGCATGACGAGGCTCTCGCCGCCAAACGTTCGGTCCTGGCTGTTGAGGCCGGGCGGATCGACGCGCGGTTTCGTGGCCTGAACAAGAGCCTGGCTTGGGCGGCGGCCCGCTGGGCCGTGGACCACGCCCTCGCCAACCGGTGTACCGTCATCTACATCGAGGATCTGGCCACGTTGGAGGCTCGGGGACTGGGCCGGTCACTGAACCGGCGGCTCGGCGCGCACGTGCGCGGCTTGGTCTTCGACGCCCTGCGGCACCTCGCCGTGATGGAGGGCATCGCCGTGGTCACCGTGCCCGCCCGCGGAACCTCCGCGGGCTGCCCGCGCTGCGGCCGGCACGCCCCGCACGCCGTGGCAGCATCCTCCCAACCGCGAGCCTGCCAACCGCTGCGGCTCGGTCTCAAGCACGTCAAGGCCCCGGACCGGCCGCACACGACGGGTCACAAATGGACGATCTGCGGCTGCGGCCTGTCCTGCGACCGCGACCACGCCGCGGCCGAACGCATCCTCGCCCGCGGCCTGCTCGGCCAGACTCGCGCCCACCGTGACCGCTTCACCGGCCGGATCCGTACCGTCACCGCGATCGACGGGCCGGTCCGGCGGCTGCCGAAGGCTTGCCGCAGCAGAACCGCGGCGGCTACTACCACCACACCCCTCGCGCCCATACAACGCGAGACCCCCGCCCCAGTACCTACACCCGGTGCTGGCCAGCGTCCGGCGGGGCGGCCACCCCAGGCCCACAGCAGCATCGTGGGCCAGGTGCCGGCAGCTACAACTACAACGAGAACACGAGCCGGCCGCACCCGCGACCGGCGGCTGAGTCGAGGATTCCACCGGCACGTGACGGCAACCCCGCCACACCGCCGGCCAGCCGCCCGACACAGCCTTTCGTAGTTTCTCAGAGACGCTATTTCAGGCGCTCGTTGAGCCCCTCGACGAACTCGAGCACGCCCGGCGGCCCGTCGACGATGAGATCGGCGCGGGCCGCCAGCTGCGGCACCTCGTCGGAGCCGCTGCACACCTTCAGCCCGGGCACGCCGGTCTCCCGCAGCCGCTCCACCGCGTCGAACGCGGCCAGGTCGCCCAGGTCATCGCCGAAGTAGGCGACCGACCGGGCCCCGTGCCGCTCGACGATCGCCTCCAGCGCGTGGCCCTTGTCGACGCCCGGCGGGCGCAGCTCCAGCACCATCCGGCCCGGCTCCAGGGCGAGCCCGTACCGCTCGGCCAGCGCCCGCAGCGGGGCCCGCAGCGCCTCGAACGCCTGGTAGGGCTCGTCGGCCCGGCGGGTGTGCACCGCCACCGACATCGCCTTGTCCTCGATGGCCACGCCCCGCAGCTCCGGCCGGTCCAGCAGCGCCGGCAGCTCGTCGCGGGCCGCCTCCACCCCGGCCGGCACCGGCTCGGAGACCACCGAGCGGCTCGCCCAGTCCCAGCGCTGCATGCCATACAGCCCGAAGATCGAGAAGTGCTCGAGCGCGGCCAGCTCGCCGAGGTCGCCGAGGCGCAGCACGGCGTCGACCGGCCGGCCGGTGATGATCGAGACCGACCCGACCAGCTCGGCCAGGCGCCCCAGCGCGGCCACCATGCCCGGATAGGGCCGGGACTGCACCGGATCGGCGACGATCGGCGACAGCACGCCGTCGAAGTCGAACGCCAGGGACGCCTCCTGCGGGCGGTCCAGGATCGCGGTCAGCCCGGCGGCACCGGCCGCCGACTCCGGGGTCCTCAGCACCATGTGTCGAAGGCTACCGGACGCGACCCGCACGTGACCGGGCGGTGATGCGGCGCACAGCCGCGTAGCTTTTCCGTCAAGATCATGGCGACGACGCCCGGCCGGCGCTGTGATGCCGTCGTGGGCGCAGGGGATCGACACCGGTTGACGGTGCTGGGCGGGCTGGCGGCGCTGTCGCTCGACGCGATGGCGTCGGTCGCCTACGGCCCGGAGGCGGTGGTCCTCGTGCTCGCCGCCGCGGGAACCGCCGGGCTCGGGTACGCGCTGCCGGTCACCGGCGCCATCGCGCTGCTGCTGGCGGTGCTCACGCTGTCGTACCGGCAGGTCATCGCCGCCTTCCCCGACGGCGGCGGCGCGTACGCGGTCGCCAAGGCCCGCCTCGGCCGCCGGGCGAGCCTCGTCGCGGCCGCCGCGCTCGTCGTGGACTACGTGCTCAACGTCGCCGTCTCCGTCGCCGCCGGCGTCGCGGCGCTCACCGCGGCGTTCCCGGCGCTGCTGCCGTACACCGTGGAGCTCTGCCTCGCCGTCCTGGCCGCGATCACCGCCGTCAACCTGCGCGGCGTCGCGCACAGCGCCCGCGCGTTCATGCTGCCGACCGCCGTGTTCGTCGGCTCGATCGTGGTCGTGGTCGCGGTCGGTCTGGCGTTCACCGACGGCGGCGCGGCCCCACCGCAGACAACGGGGGCGGTGGGGCCGCTGCTGCTGCTCAAGGCGTTCTCCAACGGGTGCGCGGCGCTCACCGGCGTGGAGGCGATCGCCAACGCCGTGCCGTCCTTCCGGGCCCCGGCCGTGCGCCGGGCCCAGCGCACCGAGGTCGCGCTCGGGGTCCTGCTGGCCGTGATGCTGCTCGGGATCGCGGCGCTCATCGCGAAGTACCACATCCAGCCCCGGCCGGGCAGCACCGTGCTCGCGCAGATCACCGAGCGGGCCCTGGGCCACGGCGCCGGGTTCTACCTGGTGCAGGTCGCCACCGCGGTCCTGCTGGCGCTGGCGGCCAACACCTCCTTCGGCGGCCTGCCGGTCCTGGCCCGGCTGCTGGCCGCCGACCACTACCTGCCGCACGTGTTCGCCCTGCGCGCCGATCGGCAGGTGTACCGCTACGGCGTCCTCGTCCTCGCCGGCGCCTCCGCGCTGCTGCTCGTCGCCGCCCGCGGCAGCATGAACGCCCTCGTGCCGCTGTTCGCCATCGGCGTCTTCGTCGGCTTCACGATCGCCCAGGTCGGCATGGTGAAGCACTGGCGGCGGTACGGCCGGCCCGCCCGCGGCCGCCTCGCGCTCAACGCCGTCGGGGCCGTGCTCACCGCGACCGCGGCGGTGGTCACGACGGCGTCGAAGCTCGCGTCAACGCCCACTGCGCCGGCCGGCGCACGTTCGCGCTCATCGCCGAGATCGAGCCCGGCCACGCCTGGGAGCGCCTGCTGCGCAACCACCGCGGCGCCGTCATCGACCGCGCGTTGCGCCGCCACACCACGGCGATCGTCTGCCGGATGCGATTTCGCCTGTCCCCGTGACGGCCGCACACAGGCCCGTCCCGGTGCTGCGCGCGGGCGGCGGCGGGCACATCCCGGCACCTGGCCGCCGCGGTAGATGGCTAGCGGGGCACCGCGATCGTGACGGCGGCGGGCACCGCCTCGGCCTCCAGGCGCTTGACCCGCTTGCGGGCGCCGCCGTCGAGCTCCAGGAGGACGGGCTCGGCGAACTCGGCGTACACCTTGCGGGCGCTCCCGATCTGCACGAACGGTGACTTGTCGGTGCGGCCCGTCGCCATGCTGCCCAGCGTGCGTGCCCACTGCAGGGCGCCGTGCGCGGTGGCCACGCCCACCGCCAGGCGGCCGTCGAACGGGCTGGCGTCGTCGAAGGCCTTCAGGCCGCCGGACATCGTGCCGATGTTGCCCAGCAGCAGGCACGTCGACGGGCCCTCGAACCACGGGCGGTCGTCGAGGTGCACGATCGTGTCGACCGGCGCGTCGCGCACGTGCCGCAGCGCGGTGCGCACGTAGGCGAAGCGCCCGGAGCGGCGCTTCATCCGGCGGTCGGCGTCCTCGATCATCGCCGCGTCGAAGCCCGCGCCCGCCATCACGGCGAAGTGCTCACCCTCGATGCGCCCGAGGTCGTACCGCCGCCGCTCGCCCGTCAGCCCGATGCCCACGGCGGCGCGGATGTCGCGCGGGATCTCCAGCGACGTCGCGAACAGGTTCGCCGTGCCGGCCGGGATGATCGCCACGGTGACGTCGGTGCCCGCCAGCGCGTCGACGCAGCGCTGCACCATGCCGTCGCCGCCCCACACGAACACCACGTCGGCCCCGCCCCGCACGGCCTTGAGGGCCCGCTTGGGCGCCTTCTTGCTCTTCGGTACCTCATGCCAGTCGACCTTGCCGGCCCCCGCGCGCTCCAGCTCGTTGCGCAGCTCGGTCAGGCCGCCGCCCAGCGTCTTCTTCCGGTGTGCCACCACCGCCACCCTCACGATCGCCACGGTACCCAGCCGCGCCGCCTGCCAATCGTGGCGGCCGATGGCTACGATGTGGCACTGATGGACAACACCGACGACGCACTCGCCCGCATCGATACGACCGTCGCCCACCCCGCGCGGCGGTACAACTACTGGCTCGGCGGCAAGGACCACTTCGCCGCCGACCGAGCCTCCGGCGACGCGATCGCCGCCGCGATGCCGGGCGTGAAACTCATGGCCGTGGAGAACCGCGCCTTCATGGGCCGGGCCGTGCGCTACCTGGCCGAGCAGGGCATCCGCCAGTTCCTGGACATCGGCACCGGCATCCCGGCCCCGAACAACACGCACGAGGTGGCCCAGGCCGTCGACCCGGCCACCCGCGTCGTCTACGTCGACAACGACCCGATCGTGCTCACCCACGCCCGCGCCCTGCTGACGAGCGCCCCCGGCGGCACCAACGCGTACCTGGACGCCGACATCCGCGAGCCCAAGTCGATCCTGACTCACGAGGACCTGCGGGCGACCCTCGACCTGTCGCAGCCGGTCGGCCTGCTGCTGGTCGCGGTGCTGCACTTCGTCCGCGAGGACGAGTACCCCCAGGAGATCATCGACACGCTGACCTCGGCCCTGGCCCCCGGCAGCTACGTCGTGGCGTCCCACGCGACCTGGGAGTTCCTGCCTGCCGAGGCCATCGAGAAGCTGACGGCCAACAACCCGGACGGCCGCTTCCAGGCCCGTTCGGGGACGCGCTTCGCGGAGCTGCTGTCGAAGTTCGAGCTGGTCGAGCCGGGGATCGTGTCGGTCGCGCACTGGCACGCCGAGGACGTGCCGGGGCCGCGCCCTTCCGCGGAGGACGTGGCCTGTTACGGCGCCG
Organism: Dactylosporangium sp. CA-139066; assembly: GCF_050936175.1. NCBI lineage: Bacteria > Bacillati > Actinomycetota > Actinomycetes > Micromonosporales > Micromonosporaceae > Dactylosporangium > Dactylosporangium sp. CA-139066. Next base: position 1,830,090 of record NZ_JBNJNH010000001.1, read on the forward strand.
TCGCTCGCATCAGCTGATCGTTCGTCGTCCGCGCACCTGCCGGGCGCGCCGGACCGCGCGTGCCGATCGTTCGCGAAGGCGCGCCGAGGCAAAGAGGACACAGCGGCTTCGCGACCCCATCGCACGGGTGCGTTCCGGACGTCACGGGTGAGCTTCGGATATGTCGGGCGCTGGCGCGCCACGACATATCCGCATTTTTCGCCAGGCGGGGTATAAATCCGACAAGTCGTGGCACGGAGTGCCCGACTTGTCGGCAAAGCCCGAGTGCAGCTCCGGGAGGCCGACGGGGCCAAGAGCCGCCTCCTGGCGGGCGTGCCGCATGAGCCGCGGGGCGCCCGGTCTCCGCGTGCAGCGGCCAGCAAGGCCAAGAGCTGGCTCCTGGCGAACGTGCCGCACGAGCTGGGGGACGTCCTTCTGCGTGCAGAGGCCGGCGAGGCCAAGAGCCGCCTCCTGGCGAACGTGCCGCACGAGCTGGGGGACGCCCGGTCTTCCGCGTGCAGAGGCCAACGGGGGCCAAGGGTCGGCTCCTGGCGAACGTGCCGCACGAGCTGCGGGGCGCCCGGTTGCCTGGCATCTCGAGCTTCCGCGTGCACTCGACGGGCTCGGAGTTGCGGGCGGACGTGGCCGTCGACGATTCCTGTCACGGCGGAGGGGTACTCCTCGCGGGTATATACCGGGTGTATATCCGTGGTGTATGGTCGGGACATGAGCGTTCCCCTCACCCTTCTCGGGCTGCTTGAGCGCGAGCCCAGCCACGGCTACGACCTCAAGCGCGACTACGACACGTTCTTCGGGCGCGGGCGGCCGCTGCCGTTCGGGCAGGTGTATTCGACGCTCGGGCGCCTCGCCCGCGACGGCAAGGTCGTCATCAGTGAGGTCGAGGCGGGCGAGGGGCCGGACCGCAAGCGCTATGTCATCACCGAGCTCGGCGCCACCGAGGTCGACGCGTGGCTCACCCAGCCCGTCGAGCCCGAGCCGCACCTGCAGACGGTGCTGTTCTCCAAAGTGGTGCTGTCGCTGATGCTGGACCGGCCCGCGCACGAGTACCTCGACATGCAGCGCTCCGCGCACCTGCAGCGGATGCGCGAGCTGCACGAGATCAAGAAGGGCGACGACCTCATCGAGGCGATGCTCGCCGACCACGGGCTGTTCCACCTCGAGGCGGACCTGCGCTGGATCGAGCTCACCGTGGCCCGGCTGGATCATCTCGCGGGGCTGGTCAAGCGATGAGCCCGATCATCGAGGCGCGCGACGCCGTGCTGTCGTTCGGGGAGACGCCGGCGCTGCGCGGGGCGGTGTTCGACGCCGACGCGGGGGAGATCGTCGCCGTCATGGGGCCCAGCGGGTCCGGCAAGACGACGCTGCTGCACTGCCTGGCCGGCATCCTCACGCCGGCCGAAGGCGAGATCCGCTTCGAGGGGCGGCGCATCGACACCCTCGACGAGCAGGCGCGCAGCGCGCTGCGGCGGGAGCGGTTCGGGTTCGTGTTCCAGTTCGGGCAGCTGGTGCCGGAGCTGACCGTGGAGGAGAACGTGGCGCTGCCGCTGCTGCTGGGTGGCGTGCGGCGCGGCGAGGCGCTGCGGCAGGCGCGCGACTGGCTGGAGCGGCTCGGCATCGGCGGCATGGAGCGGCGCCGCTCGGGCGAGCTGTCGGGCGGGCAGGCGCAGCGGGTGGCGCTCGCCCGCGGGATGATCAACAAGCCGCGGGTGCTGTTCGCCGACGAGCCGACCGGGTCGCTGGACTCGCTCACCGGCGAGCAGGTCATGGACCTCATGGTCGGCGCGGCGCGGGAGCAGGGTACGACCGTCGTGCTCGTCACCCACGAGCCGCGGGTCGCCGTCTACGCCGATCGCGAGGTCATCGTCCGCGACGGGCGGGTGCACGCCCTCGCCGGGCGGAGCGGCTCGTGATCCGCTTCGGGCTGCGCCTCGCCCTCGCCGGCGGGCGCGAGGCCGCGGTGCGGTTCGTGGTCATCGCCGCCGCCGTCGCGCTCGGCGCCGGGCTGCTGCTCGCCACGATCGGCGGCGTCCGGGGGCTCGACGCGCAGTTCGCCCGGGCCGGCTGGCTGCGGTCCCAGCCGTTCCCCGGCGATCAGACGGTCGCCGGCGGCGCGCCGGTCGATCCCGTCGTGTGGGCGCACCGGTACGACAACTTCGGCGACCGCTGGATCGAGCGCCTCGAGGTCGGCGTCACCGGACCCAACCCGCCGGCCGTGCCGGGCCTGCCGCGGCTGCCGCGCCCGGGGGAGTACTTCGTCTCGCCCGCCCTGCACGACCTCATCGCCGCCAACCCGGTGGACCGGCTCGGTGCCCGCTTCCCGGGTCACGAGGCCGGCCTCATCGCCGACCGCGGCCTCGCCTCGCCCGACGCCCTCGTCGCCGTCGTCGGGCGCACCCCGGGCGAGGTCGGCGGCATACCCGGCGCGGTCACGGTCACGTCGGTCTCCACCACCGGCGCGAAGATCCCGACCGCGGCGCTGGACCTGGTGCTGTCCGTGATCGCCGGCGGGCTGCTCTTCCCCGTGCTCATCTTCATCGGTACCGCAACCAGACTCAGCGCCGCCCGCCGCGAGCAGCGCTTCGCCGCGATGCGCCTGGTCGGCGCGACGCCGAGGCAGGTCACGATGCTGGCCGCCGTCGAGTCCGCGGCCGCCGCCGTGGCCGGCACCGCCGCCGGGTTCGCGCTGTTGCCGGCGCTGCAGGCGGCGATGGCGCAGTACCCCATCACGGGCCTGCGACCGTTCCCGGAGGACCTGTCGCCGGGCTGGCCCGCGATGCTGCTCGTCGCCGTCGGCATCCCGCTCGCCGCCGCCGCCGCGTCCCGCCTGGCGATGCGCCGGGTGCGGATCTCGCCGCTCGGCGTCGCCCGCCGGGTCTCCCCGAAGCCGCCGAGCGCGTGGCGGCTGATCCCCGTGCTCGCGGGGCTGGCGGAGCTGGCGTACTTCATCGGCCGTACACCACACAGCTCCAACGGGCAGGTCGCCGCGTTCCTGCCCGGGTTCCTCGTCATCATGGCCGGCCTCGTGATCGCCGGGCCCTGGCTCACCATGGTCGGCGCCCGCCTGCTGGCCGGCCGTGCGCGGCGGCTGCCGACGCTGGTCGCCGCCCGCCGTCTCGCCGACAACCCGCAGGCCGCGTTCCGGGCGATCAGCGGCGTCGTGCTCGGCGTGTTCGTGGTCAGCGTCGCGACCGGCGTCATCACCACGCTCGTCGAGCGGCGCACGGTGCACGACGACCCGCTGTCGGAGGTGACCATGCTGCAGCAGTTCGGCAACGAGGGCGGCCGCCTGCCGGACGGCGCCGTGGACCGCGTGCGCGCCACGCCGGGCGTCACGTTCGCCGTCCCCGTGCACCGCAACCCCGACGCGCGCCGCGCCGGCGTGCCCTCGAGCCTGATCACGTGCTCCGAGCTGGCGAGCATTCCGCAGTACGGCAGGTGCGCCCCCGGCGCCGAGACGGCCGCGATCTGGTACGACCTGGTCGGCACCCGCCACGACTGGCCCGACACCGGCGAGTCGACGGTCTGGCCCACGTCGCCGCTCACGGCGGCGCAGGTCGCCGCCATCCCGGTCGACACCCTCGTCGTCGGCCTGGACGGCACGGCGGCCGCGCACGAGCGCGCCCGCACGGCCCTGGAGGTCGAGTTCCCCGACTTCGAGGTCGGCCCGGCCACCGAGGTCGACTTCTCCAACGACCAGCGCGGCCAGCTCAACCTGTACCAGCAGCTGGCGGACGCGGTGATGCTGTTCAGCCTGCCGATCGCCGGCTGCAGCCTGGCCGTGAGCGTCGCCGCCGGCATCACCGACCGCCGCCGCCCGTTCAGCCTGCTGCGCCTGACCGGGGTACCGCTGAAGATGCTCCGGCGTGTGGTGGCCCTGGAGAGCGCCGTGCCGCTGCTGGCGGTCGCGGTCCTGGCCTCGGTCACCGGGTTCGCCGCGGCGCAGCTGTTCCTGCGGGCCCAGATGGACTACGACCTGAGCCCGCCGCCGTGGTCGTTCTACGCCCTGACCGCGGCCGGCCTGGCGATCTCCCTGGCGATCATCGCGTCGACCCTGCCCCTGCTCGAGCGCGTCACGGGCCCGGAGACCGCCCGCAACGAGTAGCGGCCGCCGCACTGCCGGAATGCATCGGTCATCAGGGTCGCGACGGCCGCGCGTGCGGGCGGTACCGGGCCGACCCGCGCGCCGGAAGGATGGGCGGCGACTGCGACCACCCGGGGTGATGGAGCATGCACATCGACCAGGCCACGCTGCAGGTCGGCGAGCTGATGCGGCAGATCTCGCGCACCGAGATCCGGCTGCCGGAGCTGCAGCGCAGCTACGTGTGGCGCCCGACGCAGGTGGCGAAGCTGGTCGACTCGCTGTACCGCGGATTCCCCTTCGGCTCGCTGCTCTTCTGGCAGTCGGACGAGGCCCCGGTCACCCGCCCGATGGCGGTCTCCGCGGCCGAGGCCCCGTTCAAGCCGCCGCTGTACCTCCTCGACGGCCAGCAGCGCCTCACCTCGCTGCACCGCGTCTTCCACGACCACGAGGACGCCCAGATCGTCTTCCACGTGGAGAAGGAGCGCTTCCAGAACCAGAGCGCCGCCACGCAGGCCGACCCGAACTGGATCAAGGTCCACACGCTGCTCGACCGGAACACGGCGCTCGGTCCGATCGTGCGCAAGCTGCGCCGGGCCGGGTGTGAGCTGTCGGAGGCAGACATCGAGCGGCGTCTGGGCGCCGTCCGGTCGCTGGAGATCCGGACCTTTCACGTCGAGATTCTGCGCGAGTGCGGCTACCAGGACGTCGCCGAGATCTTTGTGCGCGTCAACAGCGCCGGGCGCCACCTCAGCCGGGCCGACCTGGCGATGTCGACGCTGTCGGCGCGCTGGCCCGGCGTCGTGCAGAAGTTCCAGGACGAGGCCGCCCACTGGCGCCGCGTCGGCTACGGCGATCTGGACGTCGAGTTCCTCGCCCGGGCCTTCGCGGGTGCCCTGTTCGGCGGCGGCATGTCGTCGTGGTCCGTCAACGACCTCAGCCGGGTCGGCGACGCGGAGCTGGCGAAGGCGTGGGAGACGGTGCGGCGGGGTCTGCGGGACCTGGTGCCGCTGCTGAAGAAGAACCTCGGGCTGCCCCGCTCGGAGCCGCTGCCGTCGCTCACGCCGCTGATCCCGCTGATCGTGCTGCTCGGCGAGCGTCCCGACGAGCCGGTGGAGGACGAGGACGCCATCCTGTACTGGCTGCTGATCGCCACGATCCGGGCCCGGTACTCGAGTGCCACGGACACCAACCTCGTCCGCGACATCCAGGCGGTGCGCAAGCCCCGCCCGGCCCGGGAGCTGCTGCGCAACCTCGGGGTGCTCCAGGCGCTGCCGACCATCACGGCCGAATCCATCGTCGGGCGTTCGAAGGAGAGCCCCTACTTCTTCCTCAGCCTCCTCGCCGTGCAGCGCAGCGGGGCCCGCGACTGGTGGTTCAAGACCGGTGTCATGCCGGGCGACACGGACGATCACCAGCTGCAGTACCACCACGTGCACCCGGTGGCCACGCTCACCGGCTACGACAAGGCGGAGATCAACGACCTGGCCAACCTCGCGTTCATCTCCCGCCGGGCCAACCTGAAGATCAGCGACCGCTCGCCCGTCGAGTACTTCCCGAGCGTCGGCGAGCCCGCGCTGACCGCGCACTACATCCCGCTCGACGAGGACCTGCGCGCTGCCGCGGCGTTCCCCCGTTTCCTGGCCGCGCGGCGGCAGCTGCTCGCCGACGCGATGACCGGCGTCCTCACGGCGTTCCGGCCCAAGTGGCTCGACGCGGTGCCGAGTGCGGCCGCGACGACCAGCGACGGGTACAAGCTCAACATGGTGCTGTACGGCAGCGCCTGGATCGCCGAGCAGCTGGTGTTCAAGGCGAGCGGCGCCGGTGTGGACTGGTCCGGCTCGACTGACATGCACGAGTTCGTCACCGCGATCGGGGAGGCGACGAACGGCCTCGGCAGCGATATCAAGGTCAACGGGGAGACCGTGCCGGTGCAGGTTGTCGAGGACGCGATCGAGGTGCCGATCGGGCCGTTCGTGGTGTCGGGGACCGCTCAGGAGTGGGCCGACATCATCGCGCGGGAGCGGGCGGTGATGCAGGCGCCGGGGCGGATGCCGGCGGTGGGGGACAAGCCGTGGGCCGGCGAGCGGATCCCGCTGCCCGCCGGCAGCACCGACTGAGACTCGGCGCCCCCGGCAGGGGCGGAGACGGCTAGCGGTCCCAGCCGCCGGAGAACACCGATGCGGGGCGGTTGAGCAGGCCCGCGGTGCCGGCGGCGATGTTCTTGCGCAGCTGGGCCTTGGACTTGGCGCCCTTCGACGTCACCGGCGGGCCGATGCGGTCGGCGAGCTCGCGCATCAGCGGCAGGGAGAGGTCGCGGTCGCGCTCGATGAGGTACCGCTCGACGGCGTCCTCCTCGGTCAGCGCCTTGATGTCGGCGATGACGGCGTCGAGGTCGAGCGGCGCCTTCGCCGGCTTCGCGGCGCGGGCCGGCGCGACGGCCTCGCCGGAGGCGGCGCGGAACTCGACGTGGGCGCGGCCCTCCGCGAGGTCGGTGAGCTGGTCCTCGGTGAGCTTGCCGAGGAGCTTGCCGATCTCGTTGAGCGCGAGCGCGGCCAGGCGAGGGGACTGGGTCACGGTTACAACCTCTCGAACGTCTTGAGCAGCTCGTCGGCGCAGTCGTGCAGGTCGCCGCGGACCTCCGGGGGCACGCCGTGCGCCATGATGGTCGGCACGCCGTGCCGGCCGGGCGCCGCGTAGGCGCTGCTGCGGTCCCGGATGAGGGTGCGGAACACCGGCACGCCCAGCGCCGTCACCTCGTTGATGAACTGGCTCTGCACCTCGATCGGGCGGCCGCCGTGCATCTGCACCATCGTGAACAGCACCGCGATGCGCGGCATCCGCATCGGCGGGGCCTCGGCGGGCGCGGCCTGCAGATGATCGTTGAACTCCCCGATGAGGGCCAGCAGCCGCCGGCCCATGTCCTGGATCGCCTCCGTGGACAGGAAGTCGGGGCGGGCCGGCATGATCATCATGTCGCTGGCGATCGACGCCATCTTCGTCGTCAGCGAGAACGCCGGCGCGCAGTCGATGAGGATCACGTCGTACTTGGAGAAGATCGGGTCGGCGAGGTCGTCGGCGAGGCGGCGGTGCAGGGCCACGAACTTCGCCGCGCGGATGTTGCCGGTCTGGTCGACCGCGCCCGGGATCAGCACCTCGGAGTTGACGATGATCGGGTCCGACGGGACCAGGTCCAGCCGGCCGCCGTCGCGAAGCAGCGAGTTGTACCGCGGCGGCGTCACGACCAGGCCGGCCAGCGCCTGCGCGCGGCCCCGGTCGCCGCTGCGGAACCAGGCGCCGATGGTGCGCTTGCCGGTCAGGAACTCCTGGGACTCGTCGACGGTGAAGAACGACTTCGTGAGGCTCGCCTGCGGGTCGAGATCGACCATGAGCACGCGCATCCCGCGGGCGGCCAGGCCCGCGCCGAGATTGGCGGTGACGGTCGTCTTGCCCACGCCGCCCTTGTTGTTGACGACGGCCACGATCCTCACGCGCACCTCCGCGGTCTCATACCACGCAGGACGCTAGGGGAATCGGCGGTACACCGGCACCGGCCCGTGGGTGCCGTTATGGCGCCCGGACGGCGTCGGCCCGCAGCCGGAATGGCGATGCATTCCGGGTGCGGGCCGAACGGACGGGCGGCGGGTCAGGCCTGCTCGGACTCCTCGCGGCGCACGGCGGCGGCGGTGCGCAGGTCGGCGTCGGGGGCGCTGGCGCTGTCGGGCTGGGTCGGCAGCGACTCGGGGATCTGGCGGACCGGGACCTTCGGGTACTCGCCCGTGTCGGCGCCGCCGGCGGCCGCCGCCATGACGGCCGCGGCGGCCAGGTCGGCCACGCGCTTCGCCTCGCGCTGGACGCGGGCGCGGACCTCCTTGGCGTGCCGCTCGGCCGAGTCGGCGGCCTGGCGGGCGTGCTCGAGGCGGGTCAGCTCGCTCGTCAGGCTCTGCTTGGTGTCGGCCAGGCGCTGCTGGAGCTGGTTGACCTCGCGGCCCAGCGTCGTGGACTCGCGGCGGGCCTCGCCGAGCTGCGTCTGGGTCGCCTCCAGCTCGGTCTGCAGTTGGGCGAGGGCCTTCTGCCGGGCCTGGATGTCCTGCTGTACCACGGCGAGCTGCTGCTGGTGGCGGGCGTTCTCCTCGTCGGCGCGCTTGCGCACGTCGGCGGCGTACTTCTGCGCGTCCGCGTGCAGCGCGGCGTTCTTCTGGTCCGCGGCCTGGCGCTGTGCGGTCAGGTCGCGCTCGGCGCCGGCGCGCTTCTCGGTCAGCTCCCGGTCGCAGGCGGCCTTGAGCTCCTCGATCTCGCGCTGCGCGGAGGCCTTCCACTGGGCCAGCTCCTGCTGGGCCTGGGCGCGGCCGGCCTTGACCTCCTGCAGCACCTGCTGGCGGGCGGCCTCGGCGAGCGCCTCGGCCTCGGCACGGGTCTTCTCGAGGTGCTCCGCGCTCTCCTGGTTGATCCGCTTGGCCTCGGCCTCGGCGCGCTCGTGCGCGGCCTCGCCGTCGGCGATGAGCTTCTCGGCCCGCTCCTTGGTCTCGGCGAGCGCCTTCTCGGCGTTGGCCTGGTGCTCGGCCGCCTTCTGCTCGGTGTTGTCGATGATGACGCCGGCCTGCTTCTCGGCCAGCGCGAGGATCTGGTCGACCATCGGGCCGAGGTGGCGGAACGAGGCGCGGTCGACGCGGGCGGGGCGCTGGCGTACCTCGGCGATCTCCGCCTGCAGCTGCTTGAGCTGCGACGTCAGGTCCTGGACCTGGTTGGTCAGATCCTGGGCCTGACCGGCGGCGCGCTTGCGCTCGGCGGTGAGGTTGTTGATCTGGCGGTCCAGCTGGTTGAGGTACTGGTCGACCTGGCGCTTGTCGTACCCGCGGACCTGCTGCGTGAAGTTTGGTCGCGTGCCCGCGTCGTCGCGCTGCGTCAACAGGTCCCCGCCGTGGGTCATGGTTGATCCTCCATACGATCGGGAAGCTTGTCACGCCGACGCTCACGGACGGTGGCGTCCGCCAGGACATCCAAAACGCTACCGAGCCCCTTGCGCAAGTCTCCGGTTCGGCAAGTGGTCGGTTTCAGGTAGGATACGTCTTGGGTCCGTTTTATCCGTATTTATCCGGCCGTGTCGCGGCTGAGCCATGGGAATGTTTCGCCCCCTAGGCTGTTCGCACGGCCGAGGGTGCCGGTGCCCATGGACGGGGTGCCGCCGACTTCACGATGTGGGCGGCGTCGACGTCAGGCGCCGCCGCCGGAAGCGACGCGCCGTCGAGCAGCGCCCCAGCGACTCCTAGGCTTGCCCCATGACGACGGTGGCGGTGCGAGGCGAGTCGGTACGCGAGGTCGAGCCCGAGCAGGCCCAGTTCACGGTGGTCACCACCGCCCGGGACAAGGACCGGCAGGCCACGCTCGCCCGGCTGCGGGACCGCGCCGACGCCCTCCGGCAGTTCCTCGACCGCTACGGGGAGGCGATCGAGCGGCGGGAGACGGGCGGGCTGCACGTCTTCCCGGAGAGCGGGCGGCGGGGTGAGCGCGTCACGGCGTACCAGGGCAGCGTCTCGACGACGGTCATCGTCAAGGACTTTGCGGCGCTGGGCGAGATGATGCTCGCCGCCGCCGGGCAGGACCAGACGCAGGTCCACGGGCCGACCTGGTCGCTGCGCCCGGACAGCCCGGTGCACCGGGAGTCGCGGGCGGCCGCGGTCGCCGACGCGATCGCGCGGGCCCGCGAGTACGCCGCCGCGCTGGGCGCCGAGGTCCTCGAGCTGATCGAGCTGGCCGACCCGGGCTTGGGCGGCCGTGTGGAGGTGGCGACCTACCAGGCCGGCTACGGCCGGCCGGGCATCATGAGCAAGTCCTCGGCGGCCGACCTGGAGCTCGATCCGCAGCGGCAGCGGGTGTACGCCGCCGTCGAGGCCCGGTTCACCATCACGAGCCCGACCCTGTAGTCACCGCAGGGCCAGCTCCTGCTCGGCCTCGATCTGGGCGTTCCAGGCGCGCTTGGAGGCCTGCCAGCCGTCCTCGTCGTGCCCGAGCCGCCAGTAGCCGGACACCGACATGCGCTCGCGGGGCAGGCCGCGTTCGATGCGCAGGTATCGCCGCAGCTCCTTGACGAACGTGGCCTCGCCGTGGACGAAGGCGTGCACGGTCGCCGGGGCGGCGCCGGCCGGGAAGGGGTGGGCCAGCACCGCCGGGACGAGCTTGGCGCCGATCGGGCCTTCTGCGCGGTACAGCCACGTGATGCCCGGGATGTCCTGCCGATCGGCCGGATCGCCCAGCTCGACGAACGCCGCGCACTCGGCGCCGGCCGGCACCCTCGACATGGCGGCGGCGATGGCCGGCAGGGCGCTCTCGTCGCCGGCGAGCAGGTGCCAGGTGGCCGCGGGGTCGGGCGAGTAGGCGCCGCCCGGCCCGCCGAAGTGCAGCGGGTCGCCGGGCCGGGCGCGCACGGCCCAGCGCGCGGCGAGCCCGGAGTCGCCGTGCAGGACGAAGTCGAGGGTGAGCTCGCGCGCGTCGGCGTCCCACGCGCGCACGGTATAGGTCCGGGTGACCGGCCACTGCTCGCGCGGCATCGTCTCGCGGGCGGCGGCGGGGTCGAAGGGTTCGCCGTACTGCACGCCGGGCCGCGGAAACATGAGCTTCACGTAGTGGTCGGTATGCTCACCGGCGGCGAACCGCTCGAGCCCCTCGCCGCCGAGCACGACGCGGTGCATGTTGGGCGTCAGCCGCTCGGTGCGCAGGACGCGGCCGGTGTGGATCTGCGGGACGGACACAGAGATCAGGGTAGTCCGGTCCTGCCCCGCCGGCCCAGGTCACGTTGGTCACGGTGCGCAGGTCAACGGGATACCAATCAATCAACGCCCTGCAGTGCCCGATAAGTCACGACCGCCGGCTGGTGGGTCACTTGTGGGCGCAATTCGCCGCGCTGTTACCCGTTCGTGGTGACTTCCACCCGGCGCACCCGCTGTGCACCACCAAGCCGTCGCCGGGGCGCCCACGTCGGCCGGTCCCCGGTCGACCGGGGCAAAGGCGGCCGGAAACGGTCGGTCGCCGTCGACGGCGGCGGGATACCCCTGGGCATTGTCACGGCCGGCGCCAACCGGCACGACTTCCCGCCGCTGGAACCTACCCTCAACGCCGCCGTCCGCCAGACCGGCCCCGGCCGGCCGGCGCAGGTCACCGTGCACCTCGACGCCATCCGGCCGGGGCAACGCTGGGTCCACGCCTGGACGAACGGCTACGGCAAACTGCGTTCGACACACCGACCGCCACCCAGCCGCCATCGTCACCCTGCGTGCCTCATCCGCGAAGCCAGAACCCGCTACCGCGGTCATGACTTATCGCATTTTTCGCCTGTCAGGGGATAAATCCGATAAGTCGTGGCGCGCCAGCGCCCGACTTATCGGTCAGCAGGGGAGCGGGCGCAGCTCAGAGGGCGGCGTCGAGCTGTTCGCGGAGCTTGGCCTTCGGGCGGGCGCCGACGTGCTGCGACACCACCTCGCCGGCGCGGAACACGGCCAGCGTTGGCATGGCCATCACGCCGTACGTGCGGGCCGTCACCGGGTTGTCGTCGGCGTTGAGCTTCACGATGCGGGCCCGGCCCTCGTACTCCGTGGCCAGCTCGTCCAGCATCGGGGCAATGCGGTGGCACGGCGGGCACCACTCCGCCCAGAAGTCCACCAGCACCGGAACCTCGCTGGACAGGACCTCCGCGGCGAAGGTCTCGTCCGTCACCTCGGTCGTCATGCAAGCTCCTCCAAGTCGTGTTCGATGGCGTGCGACAGCTCCCGCTCGACCAGCCGGCGGGCGGCCTGCAGGCGGGCGATGCAGCCGTCCAGGTCGGCCAGCTTGCGGCCCAGCACCTCGATCGACGCGGGGCACTCCGCCCCCGTCGCCCGGCCCGAGCGCAGGCACTCGACGAAGGGGCGGGTGTCCTCGAGGTTGAAGCCGATGTCGAGCAGAGAGCGGATCTCGCGGACCAGGCGGAGATCGGCCTCGTCGTACTCGCGGTAGCCGTTGGACGTGCGCCGGGCCGCGAGGAGGCCGTGCTGCTCGTAGTAGCGAAGCGCCCGCGTGCTCGTGCCCGCCCGCTCCGCCAGCTCGCCGATCCGCATGTCAACGACGGTAAACCTTGACGCTGATGTCAACGCCAGCCCGAACGACTACTCTGACAGGCCCTCGATGCGCCGGGCGTGCTCGATCATGCCGTGGATGGCCTCCAGGCTGGGGGCCGACAGGCCCGCGGCGCGCAGGGCCACGGCGCGCACCGCGCTGTCGCGCAGGGCGGCCAGCAGGTCCAGCTGCTCCTCGATGCGCCGCACCGTCGCGGGGTCGTCGTCCAGGAAGTACGCGGCGTTGACGCCGAAGAACTCGGCCAGCGCCTCGAGGTGGCGCTTCGTCGGGTTGTCGCGCTGGCCCTTGCGCAGCTGCCACACGTACGTGTGCGAGATCATCACGCCGCGCGCGCGGATGGCCGCGGCGACCTCCTCGTACGTGTACTCGCCGCGGCCGGCCGGGTGCACGGTGCGAAACAGCCGGTCCAGCTTGCCCGCCAGTGACGGTTCACTCATCGCATCAACCCTTGACAATCCCACCCGCTCGGTGGAAATCTCCATCATAAGCTCAGATTTATGGGCTACGGCGAGCCATCAACTCAGGTTGATCGCTGGGGGGCGCCGTCGGGCGGATCGTTGTGGCCAGGATCGTCGTGGCCAAGGGGCGCTACCTCGGGGGTGGCCACAACGCTTCCTTCCGCCAGCAAGACCCGTGCCTGCTCGTCCAGCGTCGCCTCCGTCGACGGTGCCGCGGCCGCCAGGCCGAGCTCCCACTGCGCATCGCGGATCTCGATGATCCGGCGGTAGAGGCGCAGGTCGACCCCGCGCACGGTCAGCAGGTCGGCCAGGCGCCCGGGCGGGTCGCCCAGCACCACGTGCGGTACCGACGAAACCAGCGACGCCCACCGCGGACGCAGCCGCTGCAGCGCCACATATCGGCCCGCCCACCGCCGCAGCCCGCCCATCGCCGGCAGTGCCGCCCCGGCCGCGAACAGCAGCAGCATCGCCGCGAGCAGGCTCCGCGACACGTTCTCGGCGCCCGGGCCGTTCAGGGCGTCGCTGCCCAGCGCGTTGCTGACCTGGAACGCCACCCGGTTCGCGATGAACAGCAGGCCCACCAGGGCGCCGGCGGTCAGCAGGCGCAGCCCCACCCGCAGCGGGCCGCGCTGCGCCCGCCCGGCCGCGGGGTGGAACAGCACCAGGCAACAGGCCAGGCCGACGAAGAGGCCGAACTGGGTCAGCACCGAGTACGCGGTCACCAGCGGCGTGCCGGCCCGCTCGGCCACGAAGTCGCCCCGCTCGGGGCTGCGCGGCACCAGCACGAACAGCACGGCCATCGCCGCGCCGGCCGCGGCCAGCAGCGCGTAGGCCCACCGGCGCAGCCGCGGACGATCGGCGGCCGGTCCCGGCAGGAGGCCGGTCAGGTGCACCATGGCCGCGGAAGCCGCCACGGCCGCCAGATTCTTCAGCGGTACCGAAACATCGGCCACCTGCAGCAGACGGTCCGTGCCGAACGAGATCTCCCGCCGGTTGAACGTGAACGAGAGCGTCACGAGCAGCGCGACCAGGCGCACCGCCCGGCCGCGCGGGGTCTGCGGCGTCGCGAACCGCCAGATCGTGAACGCCCAGAACGCGGCCAGCACCAGGAACTCGAGCGTGTCAGCGAAGGCCATGCGCCGGCCCCGGGATGAGCGCCTCGTGCAGGCCCTGCAGCAGCGGGTCGGCGGAGCGCGGCTCGGGAGCCCGCAGCGCGCGCTCGCTGATCATCGTCGCGATCATCTCGGCGACCTGCTCCTGGGGCGCCGAGTACGTCGAGCGCAGCAGCACCCGGGCGACGGTGGCCGGGTCGAGGTCCGGCAGCACCAGCCCGGGCGCGCGGTGGTCGCAGAGGATGTGGCCGATCTCGTGCAGGATGATGTGCCGGCGGTGCATCGGGTCGGTGCCGGCGGCGAAGAACACGTGGTCGGCGGTGTCGGTGGCCAGCCACACCCCGCACGGCGCGCCGGCCGGTGCGGGCTGTGGATGCAGGTGCAGGTCGCGGCCGCGGCGCGCGGCGACGTAGGACAGGAACGCCGACAGGTCGAACGGCTCCGGCACCTCGACGTCCGCGATCAGCCGCCGGCACTCCCGCTCCAGCCGTCGCAGTCGCACGCGGCCAGACTAGCGGGCCCCGGTTACAGCAGCGCGCGGCGCAGGCGCTCGGTGAGCAGGTTCGCGGCCCGGACCGCGGCGAGCCGGCCGTTCCAGATCAGCATGAGGTCCTCGACCGCGCACGCCGGCGGGGCGAAGTCCAGGGCCGCGGCCAGCTGCGGGTTGGCCCGCGCCCACTTGGTCAGCGACTCGGTCACCTCGGCCTCGAGGGCCTCGGCGGACATCGGGCCGGCGGCGTTGACGGCGGCGAGCATCCGCTCCCGGAACGGCCAGTACGACCACACCTTCGCCTCGTCGAGCAGCTGGGCGACGGCGTCGGGGCGGCGGTAGTACAGGGCCAGCTGGATCGAGTCCATGCGCCCGTCGTCGATGAACGCCTCTCGCAGCGCGTGCCGGGCGTGGGCGCCGGCGACCTCGTAGAACGTGCTGCGGCTGCCGTTCGGCGCGGCGGCGTCCACGATGCTCTTCCACGTCAGCTGGGCCGCGGGGGCGCCGGCGACGAGGGCGGTGACCGCGCGGAAGTACACGGTCTTGGTCCGCCAGTGGCTGCGCTTGGCCGCCGGGTTGGCCGACAGCCGCCGGTGCCACCGGCTGACGACGGAGTTGCTCAGGTCCGGGGTGGCCGTCAGGGGCTTCAGGGTCGTCATGCTCATCGGTCCTGTCCTGCCTGTCGGGGGGACGGTGGTGGGTCCTATGAGCCTCGCCGCCCGGGGGCATCGGCCGATATCACGTATTCACGTGGTCTTGCCCCTGACCAGGTCGAGGACGGCGTCCCAGTCGCCCGGGGCGGCGTCGGCGCACCACGCGACGTGCCGGTCCGGGCGCACCAGCGCGAGGGGCCGGTCCCAGCCGGCCCGCACCGCCGCGTCGGCAACCGGCAGGTGCCGCACCGGGATGCCGCGCACGGCGGCCGCGGCCGCGAGCGGGGCGCCGGCGGCGTCGCCGGTGAGGTCGACGAGGGTCAGCTCGGGGCCGAACCGGTCGGCGAGCGGGTCGCCGCCGTCGAGGCGCACGTCCGGGGCGCGCCCGCCGGGGCGCACCGCGGCCGGGACCGCCCGGCCGGCCGCGCCGTCGTGCCACACCACGGCCGACGTGGCGTGCCGGGCCGGCAGCGCGCCCGCGTCGGGGCGGTGCGCCTCCTGCCGCAGCAGCCCGGCGAGCAGCTCGGGCGCGGCGCCGGCGGCGCTGAGCCGGCCGAACCGGCGGCGGGTCTCCAGCGACCGGGCCAGCAGTTCCCGGTCGAGCAGGGCGCGCGGGCGCCGTTCGGACTCGTAGCTGTCCAGCAGGCCCGGGCCGCCCCAGCCGTTGATCGCGGCGCCGAGCTTCCAGCCCAGGTCGACGGCGTCGGCGAGGCTCGTGTCGGCGACCCCGGCCGGCTGGAAGCGGTGCGCGGCCTCGCCGGCCAGGAAGACGGGGCCGCGGCGGTACACGGCGGCCACGGCCAGCCCGTCGTCCCACTGTGCGACGGCGAGGACCTCCGGCACGTCGAGCCCGCCGCCGAGCCGGGAGCGCAGCATCGCCACCGGGTCGATCGTCACCGGCTCGTCGGCGGCCAGTGGGAGGTGCGCGACCCAGCTGTCGCCGTCGCCGGGGGCCAGGCACGTCGGGCCGCCGACGACGAGGGTGGTGCGGCGCGGCAGCCGCGGGTCGGCGCTGCGGAAGAACACGGAGCAGTGCTGGTCCGGCCGGCCCAGCCCCTCCATCGGTATCTCGAGGCAGCGCCGGACCGTGCTCTGCGCGCCGTCGCAGCCGACGACGTGCCGGGCCGCGACCACGTGGCGGGCGCCGGTGCCGACCTCGAGCAGGTTCGCGACCGCGCCGCCGGGCTCGATGCGCAGGCCGGTGAACGTCCAGCCCTCGCGCAGCTCGACGAGGGGGTGGTGGCGCAGCTCCTCGCGCAGCCGGCGGGTCAGCTCGGCGGCGGCGATGCGGTACTCCGGCCCGCCGCCGGCCGGGCGGCCCGAGACCAGGACCGGCTCCTCGTCGAGGCGGGTGCGCCACTCGACGCCGTCCGGGCCGTCGGCGGCGCCGTGGCGGCGGACCAGGTCGGCCAGGCCGAGCCGGCGCAGCAGGTCCATCGCCTGGCCGGTCAGCCGATCCACGCCCGGGTGGCGGGGCGGCGCGACGGCGCGCTCGACGACGAGGCAGGCCACGCCGTGATGGGCCAGCTCCAGCGCGAGGAGCGCGCCGGTCGGGCCGGCCCCGACCACGAGTACCTGCGTCGGCGTCGTCACCGGTTCCCCCATGTTTCGTCGTCGTCGGCGACGTCCTCGTCGCCACACACGATGCTGGGGGCCGGCGGCGCCGGTGTACATCACGTGTTCAAGCGGTCCCGCATGACGAGGTTCGCCAGCTCCACCCGGCCGCGGATGTCGAGCTTGGCGAAGATCTTGCGCAGGTGGCTGTCGACGGTGTGCCGGGACAGGTGCAGCGCGGTCGCGACCTGCCGGTTGGTGAGCCCGTCGGCGACCCGCAGCGCCACGCCCCGCTCGGCCGGGGTGAGCTGCTGCAGCGGCGAGCCGGGCCGCAGCGCCGGCTCCTCGGAGGAGGCCCGCGGGCCGCCGAGGGCGAACTCGAGGCGGCGGCGGGCCCGCTCGGCCCGGCAGTCGGTGACGATCGTGATCGCCTCGCCCGCCCACAGGCGGCCCTGCTCGACGTCGTCGGCGCCGAGCGCGGCGTCCTCGAGGGCGGCGGCCAGGGCGAGGCGGCGCGGCGTTCGCCGGAAGCGCTCGACCGCGCCGCGCAGCATCCACGGGTCGCCGGTCAGCACCCCCTCGGCGTGGTCGGCCGCGGCGGCGAGGGAGATCACGCCCGGGTTGCGCTCGGCGAGGCCGCGGGCGGCGGCGACGGCGAGCCGGGCCCGGGCGGGGTCGCCGGCGCGGGCGGCGATGTGCACGAGGGTCGCGGCCGCGGCCGGGTCCTGCACGATGAGCGCCGGCCGCTCCGGCAGGGCGTCGAACATGCCGGCGAGCGTGGCCAGGGCCGCGTCGGGGCCGGCGATCGCCTCCTGCAGCACGGCCTCGGCCCACACGACGTCCTCGGGCGCGGCGGTGATGCCGGCGGCCGTGCGGCGGTGCATGTGCGCCAGGTGGGCCTGCGCCTGGGGCAGGTCGCCCTGCTGCACGGCGATTCTCGTCAGCGTTCCCAGCAGTGGTACGGCCAGTGCGTAGGCGGTCAGGTTCAGCGCGACGGCCACCCCGGCCTCGGCCTCGGCGGCCGCCTCGTCGAGGCGCCCGCGGGCGGCCATGACGGCGGCGTGGTAGTAGTGCCACAGGGGCGTGGACCAGGCGGTGCCGAGCCGCTCGGACTCCTTGCGGCCGCGGCGGTAGGTCTCCTCGGCGTCGTCGAGGCGGTCCAGGGCCGACTGGGCGTTGCCGAGCCAGATGCGGGGGTGGCGGTGGGCGGCCTCGCCGCGGACCCGGTCGGCGATGCCGGTCGCCCGCTCGGCGTGGGCGTGGGCGTCGTCGAGGCGGCCCTGCGCGTGGGCGACGAGGCTGCGCGCGGTCAGGCCGAAGACGGCGGCGGCGTACTCGCCGGTCTCCAGGCCGGTGCCCATCGCGACCTCGCCGTCGGTGTCGGCGCCGGCCAGGTCGTCGCTGTAGAAGCGGGCGTGGGCGCGGATCGCGCACAGCTTCGCCCGCACCGGCTCGGGGACGTCGGGGTTGGCCAGGCCGCGGTCGGCGTACAGCACGCCGGTACGGTTCTGACCGGCGTGCTTGAACGCCTCGGCCAGCCCGAGCAGCAGCATCGCCTCGGTGCGCGGGTCGAGCCCGGCCCGCAGCGCGTTCTCGCCGAGGTTGTGGGCCTGTTCGAGGCGGCCGGCGGAGGCGAGCAGCCCGACGGCGTCGGCGACGAGGGGGGTGCGGCCGGGGTCGTGCTCGCCGATGACGTCGAGGGCGTGGACGATGAGGTCGGCGGCGGTGCTGGGCGCGGCCGGGGCGACCTCCAGCGCGGCCTCGTGCAGCATGGTGACGGCCTCGCGGCTGCCGGAGCGGCCGGTCTTGAGCAGGTGCTCGGCGACCTCGACGGGGGAGCGGCCCTCGGCGCGGGTGACGGTCGCGGCCAGCCGGTGCAGCATGGTGGCGACGGCGCCGTTGAGCGTGCCGTAGACGGCGAGGCGGACGAGGTCGTGCACGAACGCGAGCTCGTCGCCGTCCGGGACCAGCACCCGGGCGGTGGTCGCCTCCTTGATCTGCTTGAGCAGCGTCGCCGGGCGCACCTCGAGCAGCTGGGCGACGCCCTCGACGCTGAAGGGGCGGCCGAAGACGGAGGCGGCCTGCAGCAGCTCCTGGGTGTCGCTGGACAGCCCGTGCAGCATCTGGTCGACGATCGTGATGAAGCTCGAGGGCAGCTCCTCGCCGACGACGGTGGCGATGCCGTCGGCGACGACGAGCTGGCCGGTCAGGTGCAGGGTCCGGACCAGCTGCTCGACCTGCAGCGGGTTGCCGTCGCAGCCGCCCGCGAGGGCCAGCACGGTGTTGTCGACGTCGGCGCCGACGACCTGGGCGCACAGCCGGCGTACGGCGTCGTCGTCGAGCGTGCCGAGGGCCACGTGCTCGTGCCCGTCGCGCACGAGCCGCTCCATGAGGTGCTGCCCGGGGGTGCCGGCCGGCGCGGGCCGGTGCGCGAACAGCCACCGCACCGGCGAGGACGCCAGCGCCGGGACGAGCTCGGCGACGGCGAGGGCGGACAGCTCGTCCATCCACTGCGCGTCGTCGATGGCGATGACCAGGGGGCGTACGGCGGCGTAGTCCTCCAGCGCCGCGCCGAGCCGCTCCAGGGTGCGGTACTGCGCGTCGTCCTCGCGCAGCCAGCCGATCGGCGGCTCCGGCGGGCGCAGCTGCTGCAGCGCCGACGCGAGGGTGATCAGCGGCGCCGCCCGGTCGAGCTCGAACGCCCCCCGGGCGGCGACCGCGACGCCGCGGCGCTGCGCGCACTGGATGGTGACCCGCATGAGGTGCGACTTGCCGATGCCGGCCGAGCCGGTCACGATCGTGCAGCCGCCGAACCCGTCCGCCGCGCCGGAGACCGCCCGGCGCAGCACGGCGAGCTCGAGGTCGCGCCCGAAGGTGTCCGAGGGAGTCAGCAGAATCACCCTTGCGATCGAGATGCGGTTCGGCGGTATGCCGTGCATTCTGTCGCCCGTTGAAGATCGACTTGAACAACCTTTCGGCGGACCCGGACGAACCCGGACGGCATCAGCCGGAGGGCCGATATCGTCCAGCTGACGGGCCACCCGTCGGAGTGTCGAGGATTTCGGCCAGCAGCCGCCGCAGAATCGCCGGTCCACGCTCGGTCAGCACGGATTCGACGTGGAACTGTATTGACCGAACTCGTGCCATGCGCATTGCGTGCACGGCGCCGGTGCGCGCATCCCGCAATATCCGGATCCGCTCCGGCGAGCCGTCACGGACGGTTGTCACGTGAATAGTATTCATTCGATGTCCCGGTGCGTCGCTCACCGCGACGAACGTGTTGTAGAACCCGACCCGGCCGAATCCGGGAATGCGCCGCGGGACGCCCTGGGCCGGTTCCGCCAGCCGGCGGATCGTCAGCCCGCACTCGTCGGCGAGGACCTGGTGGCCGAGGCACACGGCGAGCGCCGGGGTCCGCTCGGCCAGCAGCCGCCGCACGATCGCGTGCAGGTTGTCGATGCGCGGGTCGGCCCGGTCGCGGGGGTCGCCGGGGCCGGGCCCGACGACCACGGCGTCGTAGCCGTCGCGCAGCTTGGTGTCGACGTCGACGGACAGGCCGATCGCCTCGGTCAGCCGGGCCAGCATCGCGGTGAACGCGTCCTCGGCGTCGACGATGAGCACCCGCCCGGCCAGCGGCGGCAGGTCGACGGGGCGGCCGAGCCAGAACGGCGACAGGCCCGCGTTGCGGCGCCGCAGCGCGCGGGCCGAGGCCGGCAGGCGGGGCTCATGGCGTACCGCATCCGGGGTTTGATCGGCGCCCAGGGCGGTGAGCAGGGCCGCGGCCTTGGCCCGGGTCTCGGCGGCCTCCCCGGCCGGGTCGGAGTGCCGCACGAGCGTGCCGCCGACGCCGACGACCACGCCGCCGTCCGCGTCGATCTCGGCGGTGCGGATGATGAGCGCGGAGTCGAGCGTGCCGGGGCCGATGAGCGCGACCGCGCCGCCGTAGAAGCCGCGGCCGGTGCCCTCGCGGGCGGCGATCGTGCGGCAGGCGGCGGTGAGCGGGCTGCCGGTGACCGTCGGGGCCGGCATCGTGGCCCGCAGCACCTCGCGCGGGCCGAGGCCGGTCGGGCCGTCGATCACGTACTCGGTGTGCGCCAGCCGCGACATCGCCCGCAGCCACGGGCCGCGCAGCCGGGCCCCGCCGTCGCAGAACGCGGCCATCGTCTTGAGCTCCTCGTCGGCGACCATGAACAGCTCCTCGGTCTCCTTGCGGTCGGCCAGGAACCGGCGCAGCCCGCGGGCGGTCGGGCCGCCGGGCGGGTAGCGGTAGGTGCCGCTGATCGGGTTCATCGCCGCGACGCCGCCCGCGAGCCGGGCCTGGGCCTCCGGCGTGGCGCCGATCAGCGTCCGGCCGTGGCAGTGCACGAGGAACGTCCAGTAGGCGCCGCGCTCGGCCAGCAGCAGACGCCGGAACACCGCCAGGGCCGTGCGCCGGGAGAAGCCCGGGATTCGGGCGCGGTAGGCCCGGCGGATGACGAAGTTGGATCCGGTACCGCGGCCGATGTCCTCGGCGATCACCCGGCGCACGATGCCGGCGTACTCGTCGTCGTCGACCTCGAACCCGCCGTCCACGACCCGGACCTCCTCGCGCGGCAGCGCCGCCAGCGCCTCGGCCAGCGGCACGTCGGCCCGCTCGGCGACGGCGAAGGCCAGCAGCGGCGCGCCGTCGTCGACGCACGGCAGCCCGCGCTCGGCGATCGCCCGGTACGGCAGCGCCGCCACGACTTCGCCGGCCCGCTCGGCCGACGCCGGTGCGACAGCGCCCGCGGCGGGCAGGTCCGGCAGCGGGGGGCCGGCGAGCAGTTCCACGCGGTCGCCGCGGCACAGCAGCGCGAACGCCTCGGCGTGCGCGATCCGGTCCAGCATCATGGCGGCCACGCTGCCAGCGCCCGCGCGCGGCGGGCCACTACCCATTGAGGTAGTGGGCCGTGCACCACGGCGTGACTAGCGTCCGAGGCGTGGCTCACAACGACACCTTCGCCCGCCGGGTACGGCTGGACCGGCTGTACCGCAACGGATCCGGCGGCCTGCTCGTGGTACCGCTGGACCATCCCGTCAGCGGCGTACCCATCGTCCACAGTGGCCTGGACCGGCTGGTGGGGGAGCTCGCCGGCAACGGCGCCGACGCCGTCGTGCTGCACAAGGGCGCGCTGCGGCATGTGTCGGCCCGCCGCTTCCGCGGGCTGTCGCTCATTGTGCACCTCTCCGCCGGCACCGGCCTGTCCGGCGACCCGGACGCCAAGGTCCTCGTCTGCGGCGTGCAGGAGGCGCTGCGGCTGGGCGCCGACGCGGTCAGCGTCCACGTCAACGCGGGCGCGGCGAGCGAGGACCGGCAGCTGCACGACCTCGGCGCCGTCGCCGGCGAGTGCGAGCGGTGGGGCGTGCCGCTGCTGGCCATGGTGTACGCCCGCGGGCCCGCCATCGCCGACGGCCGCGCCCCGCGGCTCGTCGCCCACGCCGCGGCCATCGCCGCCGAGCTCGGCGCCGACCTCGTGAAGACCGCGATGCCGCGCTCGGCCGCCGACCTGGAGGCGCTCACCGCCGGCTGCCCCATCCCGATGCTCGCCGCCGGCGGCGACGCGGCCGACGGCCCCGCCGCCCTGGCCCACCTCGCCGACGCCATGCGGGCCGGCGCCGGCGGGATCGCCGCCGGCCGCCTGGTGTTCAACGCCGCCGACCCCGGCGCGATGCTGCGCCGCCTCGCGGCCATCGTCCACGACCGCGCCCTGACCCGACCCCTGAAAGGGATCCCGCAGTGAAACAGTGCTGGCTCGACATCCGCGCCGCCAACGGGCTCAAGGCCGCCCTGTGCCAGGAGGCGATCCACCGCGGCTTCGACGCGATCGTCGCCGCCGACCCGGCCGACCTCGCCGGCCTGCCCCCGACCGTCACCCGGGTGCTGCTGCCCGGCGCCGAGCTGCCCGAGAGCTTCGGCGACGCCGACCTCGTCGTCCTCGACAGCGCCCTTGAGCCGGCCCGCCTCGCCCAGCGCCACCCCGGCACCCGCTTCGGCCGCTACGTGGAGGTCACCGACGCCGAGAGCCTCGCCGCCGCCTGCGACAGCGTCTGCCGGGACCCCTGCACGGTGCTGCGCTTCGCCGACCCGACCAACATCCCGCTCGAGATCGTCCTGGCCGCCGCGGCCGACGCCCACGGGCTCATCATCACCACCGTCGAGCGGGCCGAGGAGGCGCCGGTGTTCCTCGGCGTCCTCGAGCACGGCCCCGACGGCGTGATGCTCGCCCCGGCCGCGCCCGGCGAGGCGGGCCGGCTCAAGGACGCCGTCGAGGAGCGCACCGGCGAGCTCGAGCTCACCGAGCTGACCGTCACCGCGGTCACGCACGCCGGGATGGGGGAGCGGGCCTGCGTCGACACGTGCACCTACCTGGCGCAGGACGAGGGGATCCTCGTCGGGTCGCGGGCCAAGGGGCTCGTGCTGTGCGTGAGCGAGACGCACCCGCTGCCGTACATGCCGACCCGGCCGTTCCGCGTCAACGCCGGGGCCATCATGTCGTACACGCTGGCCGACGGCGGGCACACGCGGTACCTGAGCGAGCTGCGGGCCGGCTCCGTGGTGCTGGCCGTGGGGGCCGACGGGCGGACCCGGCGTACCGTCGTCGGCCGGGTGAAGATCGAGACGCGGCCGCTGCTGTCCATCGACGCCGTCGCCGGCACCGGCGAGCCGGTCAACCTCATCGTCCAGGACGACTGGCACGTGCGGATCCTCGGGCCCGGCGGCAAGGTGCTCAACTCCACCGAGCTGCGCCCCGGCGACCGCATCCTCGGCTACCTGCCCCAGCGCGAGCGCCACGTCGGCTACCCGATCGACGAGCTGTGCTACGAGCAATGATGTTCGACTTCCACGCCCGTCACACACCGGGTCTGCTGCCTGTTCTGGACGAGGCCGGCATCGACCGGGCCGCGGTCTGCGCCGGTGGCCTGGTCGACCTGGACCGGCTGTCGGAGCAGATCGACGGCGGCGGGCGGAGCGAGGCGCGGGCCGACAACGAGGAGGTCCTGCGGGCCTGCTCGGCGTCCGGGGGCCGGCTCGTGCCCTTCTTCTTCGCCGATCCGCTGTGCCCCGGTGACTACTTTCCGGCGGCCTCGCGGTACCGGGGCCTGGAGATCTCGCCGGCGGTGCACGGGTTCCGGCTCGACCATCCGGGCGTCGACGCGCTCGCTGACGCCGCCGCGGCGGTCCGTCACCCGGTGTATGTCGTCTGCCTCGGCCGCCCGGGCACCCGCGCGGCCGATCTGGCCGCCCTCGCCCGCCGCCATCCCGCGGTGACCTTCGTGTCCGGCCATTGTGGATACACCGGCCTCGACGCGTCCGGCCTGCGGGTGCTGGCCGACGTGCCCAACACCTGCGTCGAGATCTCCGGCTGCTACACCGCCGTCGCGCGCCTGGCCGTGTCGCGCCTGGGCGCCTCGCGGGTGCTGTTCGGCACCGAGCATCCGCTGCAGCACCCGTCGGTCGAGGTCGCGAAGCTGCGGGCCCTCGGCCTTCCGCCCGCGGACCTTGCGCTGGTCGCGGCCGGCAATGCGTTGCGTCTTCTGGGGGAATCATGATCGGTGACTGGCAGGACTTCGACGGCCTCGCCCGGCTGCAGCAGGAGCGGCTCCCGGCCGTCCTGGCCGCCGCCGAGCGCTCGCCCTTCTACCGCAAGCGCGGCGTCTGCGACCTGGCGCAGCAGCCGCTCACGACGAAGCAGGACCTGCGCGACGCCTACCCGTTCGGCCTGCTGGCCTGCGACCGCGCGGACCTCGCCACCTACCACGAGTCCAGCGGCAGCAGCGGCGAGCCGACGGCGTCGTACTACACCGAGTCCGACTGGGACGACCTCGCCGAGCGCTTCGCCCGCAAGTGGACCGGCATCACGGCCGAGGACACGATGATGGTCCGCACCCCCTACGCCCTCATGATCACCGGGCACCTGGCCCACGCGGCCGCGCGCCGCCACGGCGCCACCGTCGTGCCCGCCGACAACCGCTCGCTGGCCACCCCGTACTCGCGGGTCGTGCGCCTGCTGCACGACCTCGGCGTCACGCTCACCTGGTCGCTGCCGACCGACACGCTGCTGTGGGCCGCGGCCGCGCGCGCCGGCGGCTACCGGGACTTCCCGGCGCTGCGGGCCCTGTTCGTCGGCGGCGAGCCCGTCGGCCCGGCCCGCAAGGCCCGCATCGCGCGCGTCTGGGGCGCGCCGGTCGTCGAGGAGTACGGCGCCACCGAGACCGGCAGCCTGGCCGGCGAGTGCGAGCACGGCACCATGCACCTGTGGGCCGACCGGGCCGTCTTCGAGGTCCACGACCCGGCGACGGGCGAGCTGCGCCCGGACGGCCGCGGGCAGCTGGTCGTGACGCCGCTGTACCGCGAGGCGATGCCCCTGCTGCGCTACGCCATCGAGGACGAGGTCGAGGTGTCGTACGTCCAGTGCCCGTGCGGCTGGCACCTGCCCTCGGTCCGCCTGCTGGGCCGCGCCGCCTTCGCCGTCGGCGGCCTCACCCAGCTCGGGTTGGAGGAGCTCGTGTTCACGCTGCCCGAGGAGTACGGCGTGTGGTTCTGGCGCGCCCGCGCCGACGGCTCGCGGCTGCGCGTCGAGATCGAGGTCGCCGACCGCTGGCGCGGCGCCGCGGTGCACGACCTGACCGCGTCGCTTCGCACGGCGTTCCCGGACCTGCAGGTGGCGCTCGCCGCCGTGCCGACCGGCGGCCTGGTCCCGTTCTCCCTGCTGACCGCCCAGGCCGAGGTCATGAAGCCGCGCGGCCTGTTCGGCGCCGGTGAGGACTGGGACTCGGCGTTGCGGTACTACTGATGTCCCCACTCCTGACGTCCCCGGTCGCCATCGCCGGCGGCGGCATCGGCGGCCTCACCGCGGCGCTGGGCTTCCTCGCCGCCGGCGTGCCGTGCACGGTGCTGGAGCGCCGCCCGTCGCTGCCCTCGGGCGGCTTCGGCATCCAGCTCCCGCCCAACGCGACCCGCATCCTGTTCTCCATGGGCCTCGGCCCCGCCCTGGACAAGGCGTCGGTACGCCCGGTCGCCCGCGAGATCCGCCGCTGGTCCGACGGCGCCCTGCTGGGCCGCCTTCCCCTGGGCGAGGAGGCCGAGGCCCGCTACGGCGCCCCGTACCTGACCCTGCGCCGCGCCGACCTGCTGCGCATCCTGCTCGGCGCGCTGCCGCCCGGCGTGGTCCGCTTCGGCTCGCCCGTCGACCTTGCGTTGCGCCCGCCCGGCCTGCTCGTCGGCGCGGACGGCCTGCACTCGGCGGTCCGCGCGGCGCTGTCGGCCGACGAGCCCCGCTTCATCGGGTACACCGCCTATCGCGCCCTGCTGCCCGGTGACGGCCTCGCGCCGGTCGTCACGGTGTGGCTCGGCCCCGGCCGGCACGTGGTGACGTACCCCGTTCCCGGCGCCCGCAACGTGGTCCTGGTGACCGCCGGCCCGCTCGAGGGCGTCTTCGACGACTGGCACGACCCGGTGCGCTCGCTCGCGCGCGCCGCCGCCCCGGCGATGCAGCACGCCCTCTTCACGCGGGACCGGCTGCCGGCCTGGCATCGGGGCCGGCTCGTGATCCTCGGCGACGCCGCCCATCCGATGCCGCCGTTCCTGGCCCAGGGCGCCGCGCAGGCCGTCGAGGACGCCGCGGCGCTCGTCGCCGCCGGCCCGGACCTCGCCGCCTACGAGGCCGCCCGACGCCCGCGAGCCGAACGGGTCGCCGCCGCGAGCGCGGTCGGCGCCCACGATTACCACCTGCCCGACGGCCCCGCCCAGCGCCGCCGCGACGAACGGATCGCCGCGTCCGGCCTGCCCGACCAGGATTGGCTCTTCGCATGATCCCGACCATCGCCCCGTACGCGATCCCCGCCCCGCCCCGCGAGGGCCCGGCCCCGTGGCGCGCCGACCCCGCGCGCAGCGTGCTGCTCATCCACGACATGCAGCGGTACTTCGTCGACCGCTTCCCGCCGCAGCACTCGCCCGGCCGCGAGCTGCTGGCGAACGTCGCCGCCCTGCGCGCGGCGTGCCTGGCCCGTGGCGTCCCGATCCGCTACACGGCGCAGCCCGGCCGGATGTCGCGCGCGGACCGCGGCCTCCTGCATGACGTGTGGGGCCCGGGCATGACGGACGACGAGGAGAGCCGCGGCATCGTCCCCGCGCTCGCCCCGGCATCGCCGTCGCTGGTGGTGACGAAGTACCGGTACAGCGCCTTCCACCGCACGGACCTGGCGTCCACGATGCGCGCGCTGTCGCGGGACCAGCTGATCGTGTGCGGGGTCTTCGCCCACCTGGGCTGCCTGCTGACCGCCTGCGACGCGTACGCCCACGACATCGAGCCCTTCCTGGTCTCCGACGCCATGGCCGACTTCACCCCGGAGGACCACGCGATGGCCCTGGACTTCGCCTCCCGCAGCTGCGCCGCCACCCCCACGACCGCCCGCGTCCTCGCGTGGCTGTCCGGCACCGGCTCGCGCTGATGCCGCTCACCCTCCGCGGCTCATCCAAACAGCCGTGCAGACGCACTGAACGGCGGCGACGCCGAGGTGCCAAGCCATTGCGCTCAGCGAAACGTCGATGCATCGCCGGCATTTGCGTGCATGCCGCAGACGACACCTGACGTGCCGTCAGCGGGGGGCGCGGGCCAGGGACGCCAGCTCGACGCGCGAGGTGATGCCGAGCTTGTGGAAGATGCGGCGCAGGTGGTAGTTCACCGTGTGCCGCGACCGGCCGATCCGCGTCGCGATCTGCTGGTTCGTCAGGGCGCGGCCGACCAGGCGGGCGATGTGCAGCTCCTGCTCCGTCAGCGACTCCCACCCCGGCGGCCCGGCCGGGCCGGGCGCCGGCTCGATGGTGGCCACGGAGTGGGTGCGGGTGCGGGCCGGCCGCGTCGGCATCGAGCGCGGTCCAGGGGCCGCGGCGCGCATCGCGGACAGCTCCGCGCGCAGCGCCGCGGCGGCCGGGGGGCAGACGGTGGCGGCCACGGCGGCGTGGACCAGGTCGTGGCTGAAGGAGAGCCGCTCGTCGTCGGTCACGAGCAGGGACGAGGCGAGCGCCTCCTCCAGGGCCGGCAGCAGCTGGGCGGTGCCGCAGCGCATCAGGCGGGCCAGTTCCAGCACGTCGAACCGGGGGCCGATGGCCGACGCGACCTGCAGGAGGCGACGGGCGGGGGCGGACAGTGCGCCGATGCACGCCGCGACCGTGTTCTGCATGGAGTTGATGGTGTCGCGGCCGGCCGGCCGAGACCCGGTAGAACTAGGGGGTTTCGGGGTCCAGTTCGGCCAGGGCGCGCATGCCGGCCGGGTCGACGATCGTCAGGCGGCGGTAGCCGGTGCTCAGCAGCTTGCGCCGGCGCAGCTCCTGGACGGCCTTCTGCACCGTGGCCTGGGCGATCGCGATCATCGTGGCCAGCTCGGGCTGGCTGAGCGGCACGCCGATCTCGACGGCGCCGCCGGCGATCGGGCGGCCGCACAGCTCGGCGATCTCGACCAGGAGGCGGGCGAGGCGGACGTGGGCCGGGTACACCGCGAAGTCCGTCCGCCGGCGGTTGGCCCACCGCAGCTGGTCGGCGAGCGAGGCGGTCACGCGCGCCGCGGCGCCCGGGTGGCGGCGCAGGAACGACTCGAACTCGGCCCGCGTGAGCACGCCCGCCGTGACCCGGCCGCAGGCCGTCACGGTGGCGTTGCGCGGGGCGCCGGTCAGGGCGCCGACCTCGCCGACGAGCTCGCCGGGGGCGCGGATGCCCAGCAGCGTCTCGAACCCGTCGACCGACGTCGTCACCTTCACGAAGCCGCTGATGAGCAGCTCCAGATGTGTGTCGCGGTCGCCCTCGCGCAGCATGACCCGGCCGGGCGCGAACTGCCGCTGCACGCTCAGGGCGACGAGCTCCGCCGCGGTCGCGTCCGGCAGGCCGCCCAGGAACGTTCTGGGGCTCCAGTTCATGCGGTCAGTCTGACGGCTGCAGCCGGGCATAGACGAGGATGTTGCCGCGGTACTCGTGGCGCGTGTGATCGAACGTCCCGCCGCACGTGACCAGTCGCAGCGCCGGATAGTCCACCGGGCCGTAGACCTCATCGGTCGGGAAGTCGTTCTTCGGTACCTCCACCACCCGCTCCACCACGAACACCACCGCCCCGCCGTCGGAGCGCGTCACCGTGGCCCGGTCGCCCGGGCGCAGCTCACGCAGCCGGTAGAACACGGCCGGCCCGTCGTGCGCGGTGTCCACGTGCCCGAGGATGACGGCGGGGCCGACCTCGCCGGGCGTCCGGAGATTGCGGTACCACCCGGCCGGCGCGCCCGCCCGCAGCGGCGGCACCTCCACGGTGCCGTCGGCGTTGAGCCCGAGCGACATGAGCGTGGTGTCGACGCCGATCACCGGGATCTGCAACCGCACCGGCACGGACGCCGCCAAAGCCCGGGACGCGGCCGCCGGCGGCGTTCCCGGCGCGGAAGGCGCCGCGGCCGGGCGCTGCGGCGGCGCCGGCGGGGGAGCGGGCGACCCGCCGATCACGAGCAGCGTCAGCCCGCCGGCGGCGAGCAGCGCCGTGACCCCGTCGACGACCAGGCGCCGCATCAGGCCTCGCTGTCCCGCGCCCGCAGGCGGAACACGAACAGCGCGGCCGCGCCGAGCAGCAGCGCGATGCCCGCCCCGGCCAGCAGCGGGCTGCGCATGCCGAGACCGTCGCCACCGCCGGTGTGCGGAGCCCCGCTGGGCGTGGCCGCGGGCGGCGTCCGCGTCGCGGTCGCTGTGCCCGCGGCGCCGAGACCGGCACTCGCGGAACGGCCATCGGCCGAAGCGCCGCCGCCGGCCGCCGCCGAGCGGTTGGCCGAAGCCGACGCCGAAGCGGACACGGAGGCGGACACGGACGCCGAAACCGAGGCGGAGACCGAAGCCGAGCGGGCGGGAAGCGCAGAGGCGTCCGGCCCGGCGCCGTTGTCGTTCGTGCCCGAGCCGTTGTACTGGCAGTAGGCGAGCAGCGCCAGCAGCATGACGATCAGCGCGGCACCCCCGGCCGCGGCGGCCGTGCGGTTGTCGCGGCCGACGGCGCGCCGCCATCCCGGTTCGGTCATCGGTCCGCCCCTCCCGTGTTGGCGCCGAGAAACCCCTGGTGGGTTCGAGTGTGGTACCCATCGGGCACGGGCTCATAACGATCAATGAGCCGCCCGGGTGGCCGCGACCGCTGCTTGCAATGAAGCGTGCAAGTATTTCCGCATTGACATCGGTATCTTGCGCGCTGATGTCGGGCAGGTTACGGTGCCGGTCAAGCCCTGGAGCCGCCGCCAACCTCCGGAGTCCGCCGTCACCCCTCCGCGCCCGCATGCCGGGCCGATCCCTGGAGCCGTCATGGCCGCACGCCGGCTGGTCGCCGCCCTCCTGCCACCCCTCCTAGCGCTCGGCGCCGCCGTGGCGCTGACCCACACCGCCGCCGCCGACGAGACCACCGCGTCCGTCGACACCCTCCGTACCGGTTGGGACCCGAACGAGCCCGCGCTCGGGCCCTCCGCCGTCTCCGCCGCCGACTTCGGGCAGCTGTTCAGCACCCAGCTCGACGGGCAGATCTACGCCCAGCCGATCGTCGTGAACGGCACGCTCATCGCCGCCACCGAGAACAACTGGGTGTACGGGATCAACCCACAGACCGGCGTGATCGCCTGGTCGCGCAACGTCGGTCCGGCCTGGCCCGCCTCGGCGATCGGCTGTGGTGATCTGGTACCGAACATCGGTGTCACGAGCACGCCGGTCTACGACCCGGCGACGCAGTCCGTCTTCTTCACCGCGAAGGTGAACGACGGCTCCGACACCAGCCACCCGCACTTCTACATGCACTCGATCAACCCGGCGACCGGCGCCGAGCGCTCCGGCTGGCCGGTGACGATCCAGGGCTCGCCGACGAACGACCCGGCGAACACGTTCAACCCCAAGACCGCCGCCCAGCGGCCGGGGCTGCTGCTGCTCGACGGCGTCGTGTACGCCGGGTTCGCCAGCCACTGCGACTACGGCCCGTACGTCGGGTACATCGCCGGCGTCAAGACGACCACGCCCGCGATGTCGACGCTGTGGTCCACCGAGGCCGGCCGCTCGACCGGCATGGGCGGCATCTGGCAGTCCGGCGGCGGCCTCGTCTCCGACGGCTCCGGCCGGATCATCGTGGCCACGGGCAACGGCGTCTCCCCGGCGCCCGGCCCCGGCTCCAACCCGCCCGGCACGCTCGCCGAGTCGGTGGTCCGCCTGCAGGTCAACGGCGACGGCTCGCTCACCGCCCGGGACTTCTTCAGCCCGGCCAACAACGGCAAGCTCGACCAGGACGACACCGACTTCGGCTCGGGCGGCCCGGTCGCGCTGCCCTCGTCGTTCGGCACCGCGGCGCACCCGCACCTGCTGGTGCAGACCGGCAAGGACGGCCGCGTGTTCCTGCTCGACCGCGACAACCTCGGCGGCATGGGCCAGGGCCCGGGCGGGTCCGACGCCTCCCTCGTGCCGGCAGCCGGGCCCTACAACGGCGTCTGGGGCCACCCGGCGGTGTGGGGCGGCGACGGCGGGTACGTGTACCAGGTCGAGAACCAGGGCTTCCTGCGCGCCTTCAAGTACGGCGTGAACGGCTCCGGCCTGCCCACGCTCACGTCGGCGGCCACCAGCCCGTCCACGTTCGGTTACACGTCGGGCTCGCCGGTCGTCACGTCCAGCGGTACCACGTCCGGCTCCGCCATCGTCTGGGCGGTCTACAGCGACGGGTCCAACGGCGCCAACGGCCAGCTGCGCGCGTACGACGCCCTGCCCTCCGGCAACCAGCTGCACCTGCGCTACTCCGCGCCGATCGGCACCGCGACCAAGTTCGCCGTGCCCGCCACCGACGGCGGCCGCGTCTACGTCGGCAACCGCGACGGCAAGATCTACGGCTTCGGCCGGCCGACCACGGCCGCGCTGAGCGCGCCGCCGACCGACTTCGGCAACGTCGCCGTCGGCAGCACCGCCAACGCGACCGTCACCGTCACCGCGACCCGCGCGGTGCGCATCACCGCCATCGCCGCCGCCGCGCCGTTCGGCGCCACCCCGCCGGCGCTGCCGGTCAGCCTCAACACCGGCCAGACCCTCGCGGTGCCGGTCCGCTTCAGCCCGACCGCGCCCGGCGGCGCCGCCGGCAGCCTCACGTTCACCACCGACGCCGGCAACGTCGCGCTCGACCTGCACGGCAACGGCACCCAGGCCGGGCTCGGCGCCACGCCGTCGGCGCTCGCGTTCGGCACCGTGCCGACCGGGGCGAGCAAGACCCTCGGCGTCAGCATCACCAACACCGGCACGAGCGCGGTGACCATCACCAGCTCGACCGCGCCGGCGGCGCCGTTCACCGCGACCGGGTTCCCGGCCAACGGCACGACCCTCGCGGCCGGCGCCTCGGTGTCGGTCACCGTGAAGTACGCCCCGACGGCCGCCGGCAACCAGACCGGCTCGCTCGCCGTGGCCAGCAGCGCGGGCTCCGTCACCGTGCCGCTGAGCGGGACCGCGGTCACCGGCGCGGCGCACCTGAGCATCACGCCCAACCCGGTGCAGTTCGGCTCCGTGGCGGTCGGCACCACCGCGACGCAGACGTTCGACATCGCCAACACCGGCAACATCACGCTGACGCTCACGAAGGCGGCCCCGCCGGTCGGCGCGTTCAACACCACCACGCCGGTCTCCGAGGGCCAGCAGCTCTCGCCCGGCGACGTCATCCACCAGACCGTCACGTTCACGCCGAGCACACAGGGCGCCCAGTCCGCGGTGTACTCCATCACCGGCGACGACGGCCAGGGCGCGGTGCTCGTGCAGCTCACCGGCACCGGCGTCCCGCCGGTGAACAACACCAACCTGGCCGCCGGCAAGCCCGCCAGCGCGCAGTCCACCCAGGGCGGCTACCCGGCGAGCAACGTCACCGACGCCGACGCCAACTCCTACTGGGAGAGCGCCAACAACGCCTTCCCGCAGTGGGTCCAGGTCGACCTCGGCTCGTCGGCGAGCGTCGGCAAGCTGACCCTGCGCCTGCCGCCGCAGACCGCCTGGGCCACCCGCCGGGAGACGCTGTCGGTGCTGTCCAGTGTGGACGGTGCCAACTGGGCGACCGTCGTCGGCTCGACCGACTACGTGTTCGACCCGGCCACCGGCAACACCGTCAGCATCTCGTTCCCGGCGGTCACGGCCCGCTACGTGCGGCTGAACATCACGGCCAACACCGGATGGCCGGCCGGGCAGCTGTCGTCCTTCGAGGTGTACGGCACGAGCGGCGGCACGGCCACCCTGGCCCTCAGCCCGACGAGCCTGGCGTTCGCGGACACGAACGTCAACACCAACAGCGACTGGAAGACGGTGACCGTCACCAACACCGGCACGGCCGCCGCCACCATCCAGTCGGTCACCGCATCGGGCGACTTCACCGTCACCACCACGTGCGGCGCCTCGCTCGCGCCGGGGGCCAACTGCACGGCCACGGTCACGTTCCACCCCAGCGCGGCGGGGGCGCGGACCGGGACGCTCAGCATCCGCAGTACCGCATCCAATGCCGAGGCGACGGCGGCCCTCAGCGGCACCGGGCTCCCCGGCGCCACCACGAACCTGGCGTTGCAACGGCCGACGACGCAGTCGTCGAACACCCAGAACTACGGCTCGGGCAACGCCGTCGACGGCAACGCCAGCACCTACTGGGAGAGCGCCAACAACGCGTTCCCGCAGTGGATCCAGGTCGACCTCGGCTCGTCGCTGAGCGTCGGACGGGTCGTGCTGAAGCTGCCGCCGGCGACGGCGTGGGCGGCGCGCACCCAGACCGTCACGATCACCGACGCCTCCACCGGCGCCGTGCTCGTCGGCAACCGGCAGTGCGCGTTCGACCCGGCGACGGGCAACGCGTGCACCATCACGTTCGCCGCGACGAACGTGCGCAACCTGCGCATCACCTTCACCGCCAACACCGGCTGGCCCGCCGGGCAGCTGTCGGAGCTGGAGGTGTACTCCGCCTAGCCGGGGGAGGGCGCGTCACCCGGCGGCGGGCGACGGTGGTCCGGTGCGTCGCACCAGGATCGCGGTGTTGCTCGCCGCCGGGCTGCTCGCCGGGTGCTCCTCGCCGGCCAGCGCCAGCGGGCGGCAGTTGACTCCCATCAACCCGACGGACTTCCACCACGGCGCCGCCGACCCGTCCAGCGGCGCCGACGGGCGGGTCTCGGTCACCACCATCGCCAAGCACCTCGACATCCCGTGGGGCCTGTCGTTCCTGCCGGGCGGGGACGCGCTCGTCACCGAGCGCAGCACGCTGCGCATCCTGCGCGTCACGCCCGAGGGCCGGGTCACCCCGCTGGCCCGCATCGGGGAGTCCACCGCCGACAACGAGGGCGGGCTGCTCGGCATCGCGGTGTCGCCGAACTACAAGACGGACCAGACGGTGTACATCTACTACACCACCAAGACCGACAACCGCATCGCGAGCCTGCGCCTGGACGGCCGCTCCCGCCCGCACCCGATCGTCACCGGCATCCCGAGGGGCGGCATCCACGACGGCGGCCGGCTCGCGTTCGGCCCCGACGGGTACCTGTACGCCAGCACCGGCGAGGCCTCGCGCACCGAGGCGGCCCAGAACATCGGCGTCCTCGGCGGCAAGATCCTGCGCATGACCACCGACGGCAAGCCCCCGCCCGGCAACCCGTTCCCGCACTCGCTGGTGTGGTCGTACGGCCACCGCAACCCCGAGGGCATGGCCTGGGACGCCGCCGGCAACATGTACGTCTCCGAGATCGGCCAGGCGGTCTGGGACGAGCTCAACATCATCCGCCCCGGCGGCGACTACGGCTGGCCCGACGTCGAGGGCATCGGCGGCAAGAGCAAGTACATCGACCCGGTCGTCGCGTGGCACCCCGAGGTGGGCGTCGCCTCCGGCGTGGCGGTGACCGGCTCCGTCGCGGTCGTGACGTGCCTGCGCGGCCAGCGTATCTATCTGGTACCCCTGGGTAAGTCTTCGATCCCCAAGGATGTCGCGTCGGCCAGCCCGGGGCCGGGCGCCACGGTCGGCGCGCTGTCCGCCGGCCCGGCGGGCGCCACCGACAGCGTCCGCTGGCGCCCGGGCGCGGGCGTCGCGGGGCCGCCGGTGGAGGCCCTGGCCTCGAAGTACGGCCGCCTGCGGGCGGCGCTCACCGCCCCGGACGGCAGCGTCTGGGTCACGACGTCGAACCAGGACGGCCGCCTGCCCGGCGGCCCGGCCCCCGACGACGACCGCATCCTGCGCCTGACCCTGCGCACCGACTAGGTTTGCGCGCCGAACGTTAGACCGCCGAACGGTTCCGGCGATAGGCTGCGCCCATGCTGACCGGACTGCCGAGCTGGCTGCTGACCCAGAGCGCCCAGCACGCCCACCGCCTGGTGTCGGACGGCCTCGGCGCGGTCGGCGCGCGCGGCTACCACTACCGGGCGCTGACCGCCCTCGACCAGGACGGCCCGGCCAGCCAGGCGGACCTCGGCCGGCGCTGCGGCATCCACCTCAGCGACCTCGTGGCGACGATCAACGAGCTGGCCGGGGGCGGCTACGTCGAGCGCGCCCCCGACCCGGCCGACCGCCGCCGCAACGTCATCACCATCACCGCGGCGGGCCGCCGGCACCTGCGCCGGCTGGAGAAGCAGATCGGCCGGGTCCAGGACGAGCTGCTGGCCCCGCTCACGCCCGAGGAGCGGAGCCAGCTGACGGGCCTGCTGCGCCGGCTCGTCGAGTACCACGGCTAGCGCAGGTACGGCCCGTCCGCGCCGACCTTGCCCGGCGCCGGGTTGCCGGGCAGCGACAGGACGTACGCGCGCAGGTCGCCCTTGGCGTTGACCGTCGCCGTCAGGGTGCCGTTGGTGACGGTCTTGACGTCGCCGGTGACCGCGTCGGTGTAGGTGCCGTTCGGGATGCCCGTGAACGTCGCCGTCGACGAGATCGCGACCAGCACGAAGCTGTCGACCGAGCCGCTGGTGTAGCGGCGCTTGAAGGCGATCTGGCCGCCCGAGACGCCGGCCGTGGAGTACTGCCCCATCTGCAGCGCCGGGATCGCGCGGCGGATCTGGTTGAGCCGCTGCAGGTGCTTCACGAGCGGCTGGTTCAGCGTCGTGGCCACGGCGCCCGAGGCCGAGGACACCGTGCCGTAGCCGGACGCCACGACGGTGCCGGTGATGTGGTCGCCGTAGTAGGCACGCCCGGTCGTGGCCAGCGGGCAGGTGGGGCCGCAGTCGATCTGCCGGCCGGCCTGGAACTCGATCTCCGAGCCGTAGTACAGCACCGGCACGCCGCGGAACGTCCACATCAGCGCCATGTTCTCGGCCCAGGCGTCGGTGCCGCCGGCGTACCGCGTCGAGCTCTTGTTCGGGCCGTAGTCGTGCGAGTCGACGTAGACGGCGTTGTACGTGGCGTCGTTGGTCGAGTCGTCGGAGTCGGCGCCGTTGCGGAACGCGTTCGGGGCGTCGCCGAAGTTCATGTGCATCCGCATGTCGATGATGTTCATGCCGGAGAACTGGGAGTGATCCGGGGTGTGGTAGTCGTTGCCGTTGAGGAACGCGTTCGTGCTCGCCGGCTGGTTGCCGGTGCCCAGCTGCTCCTCGTAGTTGTACTGGTCCAGCGCCGCCTGGACGTCGTCGTCCACATAGGAGCGCCGCTCCTTCCACGTGTAGAACTGCGCGGAGTGGTTGACCGAGCCGCGGTTCCACTTGTCGTTGACGAACGCGGCGACCTCGCCGAAGACGTAGAAGTCCTTGGCCTTGTCCGCGCCGTACTTCTGCACCAGGTGCTGCTGCAGCGCGGGCAGGAAGCGGCGGTTCCACGTCACGCGGGGGATGTGCACGGCGGTGTCGACCCGGAAGCCGTCGACCCCCATGTCGATGTAGGAGTTGTACGCCCCGATGAGGTACTGCTGGACCACCGGGTTCTCGGTGTTGAAGTCGGCGAGGTCGTCGGCGAGCCAGCAGGAGCGGGAGTCCTCGCCCTCCCAGTTGCCGATCCAGCACTGGTGGTAGAGGTTCGCCGGGAACATCTTCGCCGTCGGGCTCGGCCACTGGCAGTTGTGGATGGTGTACCCCTCCGGGCTGAACTGGCCGTTGGGCGTGCCGTAGCCGGGGCAGGTGTTGCCGGGCGGGGCCGTCGTGGACCACAGGTCGCCGTTGTAGGCGCGGCCGAGCGAGTTCTCCTGCATCGGGTCGTACACGGCGCCGGGGACCTTCTCGCTGTACATCCAGTCCCACTGCCCGTCGCGCGCGCCCCAGACGGTCGGGACGAACAGGCCGTTGGCGCCCCAGCGGGAGCTGTGGTTGTACACGACGTCCTGGTAGATCTTCAGGCCCTTGGCGTGCGCGGCGTTGATCAGGTCCTGGTAGGACGCGCCGGGGGACTCCAGGCGCGGGTCGACGCGGTAGAAGTCCCAGCCGTGGTACCCGTGGTAGTCGTAGTCCGACCGGTTGAGCACCACGGGCGTGATCCAGATGGCGGAGAACCCGAGCCCCTTGATGTAGTCGAGGCGGTCGACGAGCCCCTTGAAGTCGCCGCGGAACATCGGGTCGTTGTTGGCGGCGTTGCCGGAGCGCACGTTCTGGCTGCCGCCCCGGTCGTTGGACGTGTCGCCGTCGTAGAACCGCGCGGTGAGCACGAAGTAGATGCTCTCCTTGCGCGGGTCCCCGCCGAGCATCGCCCCGCCCGCCGGCAGCGGCGGCGCGTCCCCGGTCGTGGCCGTGACGGTCCCGCTGGCCGCCGAGAGGTTCCCGGCCGCGTCGACCGCGCGGACGCTGTACGTGTACGTGGTGCGCGGCGCGAGGCTGCCGTCGATGTAGGTGTTGTACGCGGTGGTGAGGACGTTCCCGCCGGGGTTCCGCGTGATCTGGTACCCCGTGACGGCCCGGTCGTCGCTGGACGCGCTCCACCCGAGGGTGACGGTGACGTGGTCGACGGCGGCCGTGAGGCCGGCGGGCGCGGTCGGCGGCGTGGTGTCCGGCGGGACGGCGGTGCACGGGTCGCTCGCGCCGGCGGTGACGACGCCCCCGCTGACCCGGGTGGTGCCGGCCCCGATGCGGTAGTTGGCGCCGCGGTTGTTGTCCCACACGCCGGATCCGTTGTTGAACACGGCCTGCATGCCCGTGGCCGCCCCGAGCTGGACGGTCTTCTTGACCCAGCCGGCGCACGCGGTCTCGTTCATGGCCACGCCCGGCACCGCCGTCCACGCCTCGCCGTCCGGCGCGTAGTGGATGTTCACGGTGGTCCACCCGGTGCCCGCGGTGCCGTAGAAGACGGTCGCGGTGTTGCCGCCGGGCGGCGAGGACGGCGGCGCGGTGGCACACGGATCGCTCGTCCCGGCGACGGCGTTGCCGGTGATGGCGACGACCCCGGTGCCGACGGAGTAGTTGGCGCCCGAATGGTTGTCCCAGACGCCGCTGCCGTTGTTGAACGTGAGCTGCGCGCCGGTGGCGGAGCCGAGGTCGAGGACCTTGGTGTACCACCCGGAGCAGCTCGCGGCGGACATGGCGACGCCGGGCACGGCGGTCCAGGCGCCCCCGGTGGGCGCCCAGTGCACGTTGACCGTGCTCCAGGCGCTCGGCGGCTTGTAGAACACGGTCAGCGCGTTGCCGGCCGCGGCGAGCGCGCGGGCCGGCAACAGCGCGGCGAGCAGGGACAGGACGATGAAGACGACATGGCGGTGTCGGCGTGACATGGCGGGGTGCTCCTTGCTCTCTCATCCGAGACACAAGGCGTTGCAACGCGTGCTGGGAAGAGTGATCGACCCATTCAAGCTTGTCAAGCTTCTTGCAGGAATCCGCGCAGCTCCCGGGCCTGCACACCCGCTGAGCTGCACGGTTGACCGGCAAGCCCCGCAAGATCTTGCAATGATCAACTAGTCCACGGCGGCGCCGGCCGACATGTTGATCGACGCCCCGCTGACCGTGCGGGCGAGGTCCGACACGGCGAACGCGGCCATCTCCCCGACGTCGCGCAGCGTGGCCGCCTGCCCGGTCAGGGTGTTGCCGTTGAGCAGCTCGACGATCTCGTCCCGCCCCGGGTAGTCCGCCGGGATCGTCTCCGGCAGCCCGCCCGTGTGCAGGGTCACCACGCGGATCCCGTGCCGCCCGAGCTCGCCGGCGAGCTGCCGCCGCATCGACTCGACGGCGTCGAACGTCACCCCGATCCCGCCGACGCTGAGCTTGCGGGCGACGGTCCAGTCGAAGCGGCCGCCGAAGTACAGGATGACGCCCTGCCGCCGCGGCACCATGACCCGCGCCGCGGCCCGGGCGGTGAGAAACTTGGACCGCACGGCCGTGGCGACGGGCCGCAGGTAGTCCTCGACGTCCATCTCCACCATCGGCGTGCCCTGCACGTCCTGGTCGCTGATGACGTTGACGGACGCGTCGAGCCGCCCGTCCCGGCGCACGACGCGCTCCATGTGGGCGTCCACGGACTGTCCGTCGAGCGCGTCGACGACGTCGACGTGGGCGGCGCCGCCGGCCGCTTCGATGTCATCGGCGACGGCCCGCAGCGTCCGCTCGGTCCGCCCGGCGAGGTGCACGGTGGCCCCGTATCGGGCGAAGGCCCTCGCGATGGCGCCGCCGACCGCTCCGCCACCGCCGTAGACGACGGCCGTCTTGCCCTGCAACAACATGTCGGTCTCCTCCGTTTCCTGTACCGACGTGCTGGCCGCCCGGGCTCATCGGTTCTTTCTACGGCGTCACGGCGCGTTGTACGGATTCGCGCAGCATGCTGCGGCGGTGGTCGTGGTCGGCTCGTCTTATGGCTTCACGGTGCGTTGCACGGATTCGCGCAGCATGGTGCGGCGGTGGTCGTGGTCGGCTCGTCTTATGGCTTCACGGTGCGTTGCACGGATTCGCGCAGCATGGTGCGGCGGTGGTCGTGGTCGGCTCGTCTTATGGCGTCACGGCGCGTTGTACGGATTCGCGCAGTATGGTGCGGCGGTGGTCGTGGTCGGCTCGTCTTGTGGCGTCACGGCGCGTTGCACGGATTCGCGCAGCATGGTGCGGCGGCGGTCGTGGTCGGCTGCCGGCTCGTCGGCGGTGGCCGCGTATGCGCCGCTGGTCGGGGACCAGGCCGAGGCCATGGCGACCACCAGGGCCAGCAGGTCGGCGGGGTCGCCGGCGCGGACCCGGCCGGCCGCCTGCGCCGCGGCGACCGCGGCGAGCTTCGGCTGCAGATCGAGGCTGTCGAACAGCAGCCCCGTCCGGCGCTGCTCCAGGCGGATCCAGCCCATGAGCCGGGCCAGGTCGGGCCGGCGGAGGTTCTCGTCGAACATCGCCACGGCCCACGCGGCCAGATCCTCGGCGTCGAACGGCACGGCGCCGGCGCTGCTGGCCTGCAGCGAGTCCCGATCGAGCGCCGCGACCTGCGCGCCGACGACATCGCCGTACGCGTCGACTACTGCGGCGTCTGCCACAGCGACCTGCACGCGATCCACGGCCGGCTGGCCAAGCCCGCGGACGCGCTGGTCCCCGGCCACGAGTTCACCGGCACCGTGACGTCGGTCGGCTCCGCCGTGACGACCCTCGCCCCGGGCGACCGGGTCGCGGTCGGGACACTGGTCGACTCGTGCGGCGCCTGCCCGATGTGCGAGGCCGGCCAGGAGAACTACTGCTAACCAGGGCGCCGTCAGCACGTACGGCGGGACCGATCGCCTCGACGGCACCGTGACCAAGGGTGGGTACAGCCGCGAGTACGTGCTGCGGGAACGCTTCGCCTACCCGTTGCCCGCCACCCTCGACGCGGCCGCGGCGGCCCCGCTGATGTGCGCCGGCCACGTCTGGATGCCTGCACAACCGTGGAACCCGTTCGTAACGAACGTGTTCGCCAGAACGGACGTCGCGAGGCTCTCGCAACCACGTTCGTAACGAACGCGTTCGTTAAGCCCGCGTTTGTGAGGCCGCGCGCCGACCCTGTTCGCGACGAACGCGTTCGTCACGGCCGTGTTCGTCCGGTGGCATGCGCCAGGTGGGGTTTGCGTCGCGGCGCTCGCGGCGGCCGTGTTCGCGACGAACGCGTTCGTGGGCGCGGCCCATGAGCCCGCGCGATGCCGTTCGTGACGAACGCGTTCGTTGTGGCCTGCTCTGGGGCGGCGGCCTGCTGGGTAGCCCTGTGCTGTGGCGGTCCGACGAACGTGTTCGTGACGAACATGTTTGGGGGGAACGTGTTCCGTCAGGCGCGGCGGGTGTGACGGGGCGAGGGTGGTGCAACAACCGGATAGTGCTGCGGTCTCGCGCGGATGGGAGAGTCTTGAGTTGTGACGGAGCACCAGCACGACGAGCGCCGGAACAGCCGGGCTCACCTTCATGAGCATGGTCATGGGCCTGGTCATGGGTACGACAGTGCGCACGTCCACGCAGAGACCGAGCTCGCCGACGAAGACCAGGCGCAGCGGCACCACGAGCACGGAACCGGGCATGAGCACGAGCACGGAGCCAAGCAAGGGCACGGACACGAGCAAGAGCATGGACCCAAGCAAGGGCGCGGACACGAGCACGAGCACGGGCCCAAGCCAGGGCGCGGACGCGAGCAAGAGCACGGGCATGGGCACGGCGGCGAAGGGCACTCGCATCAGCACGGGGTTGCCCGCGACGCCGATCGGCGGTGGCTGGGGGTAGCGCTCGCGCTCATCACGGCCTACATGGCCGGCGAGGTCGTCGTCGGGGTTTTCGCCGGGTCGCTGGCGCTGATCTCCGACGCCGCGCACATGCTCACCGACGCCGGGGCCATCGTGCTGGCGCTGTTCGCCATGCGGCTGGCGGCGCGGCCGCCGAAAGGGGGGTACACCTTCGGGCTGAAGCGGGCGGAAATCCTCTCGGCGCAGGCCAACGGGATCACCATGCTGATCCTGGGGGGTGTGCTGGCCGTGGAGGCGATCCGGCGGCTGGTCGAGCCGGGCCACGTGGTCGGAGGGCCGGTGCTCGTCACCGCGCTGGCGGGGATCGCCGTCAACCTGGCGGCGGCGTGGGCGCTCAGCCGGGCCAACCGGACGAGTCTCAACGTGCAGGGGGCGTTCCTGCACATTCTCAACGACCTGTTCGCGTTCATCGCCACGGCGGCCGCGGGGCTGGTCATGATCCTCACCGGGTTCACCCGGGCCGACGCGATCGCGACGCTGCTGGTCGTGGTGTTGATGGTGCGGGCGGGGGTCGGGCTGGTGCGGGCGTCCGGGCGCATCTTTCTCGAGGCGGCGCCCAGCGGGATCGACCCGCCGGCGCTCGGGTCCCGGCTGGCGGGGGTGGCGGACGTCGTCGAGGTGCACGACCTGCACGTCTGGCAGATCACCTCGGGGGAGCCGGCGCTGTCTGCGCACGTGCTCGTGGCCGAGGGGCGGGACTGCCACGGAGTGCGCCGGGCGATCGAAGGGCTGCTGCGGCTGGAGTACCGGATCACGCACAGCACGCTGCAGGTCGACCACGCCCGGGAGCGGGGCGACGAGCACTGCGCGGACTCGCACGGGGAGTCGTACCGGCCGCCGGCCGAGGTGGCGCGGGGGCGCACGACATAGCGCGGACCGCTACCGTGTGGCGCGAGCGGGCGGCCGGACCTGGCGACGCTGCCGGGCGGCGGGCGGTTCCAGCGCGGCATCGTCGCCGGGCCGTTCGAGGCGACCAACGACGTCGGCTACGGCGACCCGACGAAACCCTAGTGCTCCTGCAGGGTGCCGGCGAGCAGGCCCCGCATGAAGAAGCGGCCCAGCAGCACGTAGATCACCAGCGTCGGCAGGCTGACCAGCAGGGCGCCGGCCATGGCCTGGCCGAACGGGACCGACTGGCCGCCGGCGACGTTGTTCAGGGCGATCGTCACCGGCCACGAGTCGCGGCTGGTCATCATCGCGCCGAACATGAAGTCGTTCCACGACGACGTGAACTGCCAGATCACGGCCACGGCGAAGGCGGGCTTCGACAGGGGTACCGCCAGGTCCACCCACGTTCGCAGCACGCCCGCGCCGTCGAGGCGGGCCGACTCCAGCAGCGCATCGGGCATCGACACGAAGTGGTTGCGGAAGATCAGGGTCGTGATCGGCAGGCCGTAGATGATGTGGATGAGCATCAGGCCGAGCAGGCCGCCGGTCGCGTCGCCGCTGCCGCGCAGGCCGACGGCGGTCATCGTCTGCGAGACCGGGATGATGACGGCCTGGTACGGCACGAAGATCCCGAACAGGATCAGCGGGAACACGATGTTGGAGAACGGGAAGCGGAACTTCGACAGCACGAACCCGTTGGCGCAGCCCAGCAGCGCGGAGATGAGGCTCGCCGGGATCGACAGCGCCAGGGAGTTGCGGAAGCCCGACGACAGCTTCGGCAGCACCGCCGCGAAGTTCTCGAAGGACAGGCTGGTCGGCAGCTCCCAGATGCGGGTCACGCTGACATCGGCCGGGTTCTTGAACGACGTCACGATGAGCACGTACACCGGCATGAGGAAGAACGCCGCGAGGGCCCACAGGATGAGGTACCGCATCGTGGTGCGCAGCGGGCTCGGGCGCTGCCAGCGCGGCACCTCGCTCGGGTTCGACGGCGGCGGCGTCGGCAACGCACCCGGCCGTTGTTGCGGGGCCGGCTGCCGCGGTACGACCGGGGCGGTTGCGCGGACCATCTGACGACTCACCGCCGTTCCGTGCGCAGGCTGTACCAGACGTAGGGGCCGACGACGATGGCCACCCCGAGGAGCAGGACCGTGGCGATGGTGGCGCCGCGGTCGTAGAAGCCGCCGTCGAACGTGGTGAACCACATGTACAGCGACGGCGTGTCGATGCGCAGGTTGCCCTGGTCGAGCGCGTACAGCAGGTCGAACGTCTTGAGCGAGATGTGCACCATGATGAGCAGCGCGCTGAACGTGACCGGGCGCAGCGCGGGCCGCACCACGTGCCAGAAGATCTGCGTCTCGCTGGCGCCGTCCATGCGCGCGGACTCCCGCAGCGTCTCGTTCACGCCGCGCATCCCGGCCAGGAACAGCGCCATCACGTACCCCGACAGCGCCCACCCGGCCGGCAGCGCGACCGCGGCGATGGCCCAGATCGAGTCCGACTTGTGCCAGTCGCTGCGCAGGAAGTCAAGCCCGACGCCGGCGAGCAGCTTGTTGATGCCGGCCGTGTCGGCGCCCTCGCCGTTGTCCAGCAGCCAGCGCCACACGATCGCGGTGGCGATGAACGAGATGGCCATCGGGAACAGGAACACGCCGCGCAGGAAGCCCTCGCCGCGCACGCCCCGGTCCAGCAGCATCGCCATGAAGAACCCGAGCAGCAGCGCGCCGGCGACGAACACGACGGTGAAGATGATCAGGTTGCGCACGTCGGCGCGGAACCGCTCGTCCTTCAGCAGCGAGGTGTAGTTGTCGAGGCCGACGAAGTGGTACTTCGGGGAGAGCCCGCGCCAGTTCGTGAACGACACGCGCACGTTCCAGCCGAGGAAGCCGTAGACGAAGACCCCGATGAGGATCAGCGACGGCGACACCAGCACGAGGCCCGGCAGCCAGCGGGGGCCGCGCTGGCGGCGGGGCCGCCGTCGCGGCATCGCGAAATTCGGCCGGGCCGGCTCGGAGGAGTGTCGCGCCACGTGTGTGGGGCCGCCTTGCTGATCGAGCGCGCTCACGCCGGCACCTCCGCTTCGCTGCGGACCGCTCACTGTGTCTCCCGGAACTGCTGCTCGACGGTCCGGGCGAACTTGCCCTGGTCACCGTGCTGTACGAACAGGCCGAGC
This sequence comes from Dactylosporangium sp. CA-139066, assembly GCF_050936175.1. Lineage (NCBI taxonomy): Bacteria > Bacillati > Actinomycetota > Actinomycetes > Micromonosporales > Micromonosporaceae > Dactylosporangium > Dactylosporangium sp. CA-139066. The sequence continues at coordinate 1,874,224 of NZ_JBNJNH010000001.1, forward strand.
GCCGAGTCGATCTCCGCGTTGTACGCGTTGTTCGCCACCACCCCGTGGGTCAGCGAGCCGACGATGCGCATCTTCGGGTCGCGCCACTGTTGCAGCGCCCACTCGAGGTACCCATGGTAGAGGGCCGCGTCGGCGTCGGTGCGCGCCGGAATCGAGCCCTTCAGCGGGTTGAACAGGTTCTGCCCGGCGGTCGAGCCGCACTCGACGAGCCACTTGCGGGCCAGGTCCGGGCGGCGGGCGCCGGTCGGCAGCGTGAAGGAGTCCGACAGGAAGTCGTACACCCCGTTGGAGCCGGGCGAGGCGACCACGTCGTAGTCGCTCTTGTACGCGAGCTTCTTCGTCTGCTCGAGGTAGGACGACGACCAGTCGCCCATCACGGCGTACACGGCCGAACCGGAGAACACCTTGTCCAGCTGCGGCTGCCAGTCGCCCGCGGCGGACTTGACGTCGGACACGGCGAGGACCTTGGCGTAGGTCTCCAGCGCGGAGGTGACGTCGGGGGAGAGCCAGCTGATGCCGCCGGCGAAGAGGCGCTCGTACTTGTCGGCGCCGAGCTCGCCCAGCAGTACCGTCTCCAGCAGGTGCTTCTGGGTCCACTCCGGCCCGACGGCGAGCGGGGTCCTCCCCTTGGCCTTGATCACCTCGGCCTGCTGCAGGAACTCCTCCCAGGTCTTCGGCGGCGCGGCCAGGCCGAGCTCGCGCAGGGCCTTGGGGGAGTACCACATGAGGTTGGCCCGGTGGATGTTGACCGGCACCGCGTAGATCTTGCCGTCGATGGTCAGGTCGTTGACCAGGCCCTTCGGGAACACCTTGGCCCAGTCCTGCTGCCGGTACAGGTCGGAGAGGTCCTGGACCTTGCCCGAGCGCACGTCGTCGAGCAGCTCGAGCCCGGCGTGGCGCTGGTAGGAGTCGGGCGGGTCGTTGGCCAGCAGCCGGCTGGCGAGGATCGCCTTGGCGTTGGAGCCGGCGCCGCCGGAGACGGCCGCGTTGACGAACCGCACGCCGGGGTTGGCGCCCTCGTAGGACTTGGCCATGGCGGCCAGGCCCTCCTCCTCACCGGGGCCGGTCCACCACGAGTACACCTCGAGCTGGTCGTTGCTCGCGCCACGCACGGTGAACATCGACAACCCGGCGAGCACGGAGACGACCAGGATCGCCACGATCGCCAAGCGGCCTTTCCACACGCCAATCCTCCAGGGGCAGGACGCGGCGGCGACTCCAACTCTCCATCCGGCGGGGCGGCGCGCGCATGTCGTGCTTGGGACCGTATTGCGTGCACATACCGGTTGGTGATTGAACCTTAGGTCGTTACCCAGCGTCGATCGGTCACTTACATCCTCCGAATGGGGGACCTTCCATCACGGCGTAATGGAAGCGTAGCGGCGCGTGTTGTCAGACCTTATCTCCCGGTAACGCTCCCATTGGTGACGTCCGGTGATCGGCCGTTGGGCCAAGAGCGACCCGCCGATCGGAGATGAGCTGTTCACATCCCGGTGTCCCATTGGTTACGGTGACCGCGGTGCTCCATCCACCGACACCTCGGAGGCGAGCGTGCCCGGAGCAGTCACCCTGCTGCACGACCCGAGCAGCCCCGTAGAGATCCAGTTCAGCGGCGAGATCGATGCATCGTGGGCGAGCCAGGCCCAGCACCGCCTCGTCGAAGCGCTCCTGGACCACCGGCCCGACCCGATCGTCATCGACCTGCGCGGCGCCACCCGGCTCGACCCCCGGGTCGTGGGCGCCATCCTGGCCACCATCGAGGCCGCCGGCGACCTCGAGGTCCCCGTCGAGGTGCTCCTGGGCGCCGCCGACCCGACGGGGGGCCTGCTGCCCGCACCCTGACCTCAGCGCGACGGCAACCAGGACAGCATGGGGGTTTCGAACGTGAGCTCCTCCCAGGCCGTCACGGCGCCCGGGATATTGGTGATCGGCGCGCTTCTGCTAACAATGTCCGCATGAATCGTCTCGGGGTGACGCTCGGCGCCGCGGCAGCGGTCTTGCTGGTCTGCGGCGGCGGGCCGTTCGCGGTGACGTTCCCGCAGCGCTCGGCGTTCCTGGCCGGCCAGGAGCCGAAGGCCTGCGGGCTGGTCGCCCGCCAGTCCCCGTTCGGCGAGGTGACCAGCTGCATCGACCTGGGCCGGCGCACCCCGCCGCTGCCGGCCGCCGGGCACGTGTTCCTGCTGCTGGAGACCTCCACCGGCCCGGCCGTGGTCCGGGTGGACTACGACGGCACCGACGACAAGAACTTCCGCGCCTCGGCCGTCGAGGTGCCGACGTGGGAGTCGCCGGGCATCTCCCACGAGACCGGCGAGCGGCTCAAGACCGGAATCGACGGCCGCGGTGGCCTGAAGACCCAGCCGTGGAAGGTGTACCCGGCGTAGGGTCGGTGGTGTGCCACTGAGCATTCGCAACCGGCTGGCCGGCGAGGTCGTCGCCGTCGAGACCGGCGAGGTCATGAGCACGGTGCGGGTCCGGCTCTCCGGCGAGCTGGAGGTGACCGCCGCCATCACTCTCGACGCCGTGCGCGACCTGGGCCTCGCGCCCGGCAGCGTCGTCGTCGCCCTGGTGAAGTCGACCGAGGTCGCCCTGGGCACCGGCGAGGTGCCGCGGATGAGCATCCGCAACCGGCTCCCGGGGCGGGTCACCGACGTCGAGCACGGCGCCGTGATGACGACCGTGCGGGTCGCGATCGACAGCGGCGACACCCTCACCGCGGCCATCACCAAGGACGCCGCCGACGACCTCGGCCTGGCCGCCGGCGCCGAGGTGACCGCGCTGGTGAAGTCGACCGAGGTCAGCATCGCCCTGCCCTAGCCGCCAGTACACCGAGCCCGGCTGCCCGGCGCGAGCGAGGGGCGGTAGGGACAGCCCTACCTCGATGAGACCGGTGTGCGGGCGTGTGGGCGACCCCCGGCGGGCGGTTGTATCGGGGCATGACCGAAGACGTCGTCGAGCTCGACCGTGTGCAGAAGCGGTTCGGCAGCGTCACCGCGCTCGACGCGGTGACGCTGGGGTTCGCGCGGGGGACGTTCACCGCGGTGATGGGGCCCTCCGGGTCCGGCAAGTCCACGCTGTTGCAGGCCGCGGCCGGGCTCGAGCGGCCCACCGCCGGCACCGTCCGCATCGCCGGGACCGACCTCGGCACGCTCAGCGAGACCCGGCTGACGCTGCTGCGGCGCGAGCGGATCGGGTTCGTGTTCCAGTCCTTCAACCTGCTGTCGTCGCTCAGCGCCGAGCAGAACGTCGCGCTGCCGCTGCGGCTGGCCGGGCGGCGGCCGGCGCGCCGGGAGGTCCGGGCGGTGCTGGCCGCCGTGGGGCTGGCCGACCGGGCGCGGCACCGGCCCGCCGAGCTCTCCGGCGGGCAGCAGCAGCGGGTCGCGATCGCGCGGGCCATCATCACGCGGCCCGACGTGCTCTTCGCCGACGAGCCAACGGGGGCGCTCGACTCCACGACGGGGCGCGAGGTGCTCGCGCTGCTGCGCTCCATGGTGGACGGTCAGGGGCAGACGATCGTGATGGTGACCCACGACCCGTTCGCCGCGGCGCACGCCGACCGCGTCGTGTTCCTCGCCGACGGGCGGGTCGCGGGGGAGATGGCCGCGCCCACCCCGCAGGGCGTCGCCGAGCGCATGACCGGGCTGGAGTCGGCGGGGGTGCCGCGATGATGACCGGCATCGCGCTGCAGACCGTCCGGGCCCGCTGGGCCTCCTTCGCCGGGGTGTTCATCGCGCTCGGGCTCGGCGTGTGCCTGCTGGCCACCACCGGGCTCACCCTGGCCTCCAGCGTCGGCGGGCACCGCAAGCCCGTCTGGTACGACCGCGCCGACGTCGTCGTCGCCGGGCAGAACAGTGTCACGGTCGTCGTCGATGCGGGCAGCGAGGAGGAGTACACCAGCAGCACCACCACCCGGCGCGCCCGCTCGCTGCCCGCGGAGCTCGCCGGGAGGCTGCCCGGGGCCGTCGTCGACCGGTGGCTGCCCGGCGGCGCCCACCCGTGGTCGGCCGCCGCGCTGCACGGGCTGCCGCCCGGCGCCGGCCCGGCAAGCGACGACCAGGCCGTCGTCGCCGGGCGCGGGCACGCGGCCGGCGAGCGGATCGAGATCGCCGGGCGGACGTTCACCGTCGCCGGGATCGTCGGCGGGCCCGACGCCGTCTACCTCACCGACCGCGCCGCCGCCGAGCTCGGCGGCGGGCGCATCGACGCCCTGGCGGTCGACGGGATGAGCGCCGAGCAGGTGCGGGCCGCGGTCGGCGACGGGCCGCGGGTGCTCACCGGCGACGCCCGCGCCGACGCCGAGCCCGACAACGACGGCGAGCTGCTCGCCGTCGCCGCCTCGCTCATGGGGACCACGGCGGGGCTGGCCGCGTTCGTCGCCGTGTTCGTCGTCGCCGGCACGTTCGCCTTCGCGGTGGCGCAGCGCCGCCGCGAGCTCGCCCTGCTGCGCGCGGCCGGGGCCACGCCCGCGCAGGTGCGCCGGCTCGTGCTCGGCGAGGCCGTCGTCGTCGGCGTCCTGGCCGGGCTCGCCGGGTGCGGCGCCGGGCTGCTCGCCGCGCCGCCGTTCGCGCACGGGCTCGCCCGCGCCGGGTTCGCCCCGCCCGGCTTCACCGCCGGGTTCGTGCTGTGGCCGCTGCTGGCCGCGTTCGGGGCCGGGCTGCTCGTGGCGCTGTCCGGCGCCGCCGTCGCCGCCCGCCGGGCCGGGAAGGTCCGGCCCGTCGAGGCGCTGCGTGAGGCGTCGCTGGAGCGGCGGGTCATGACCGCCGGGCGGTGGGTGTTCGGGCTGCTCTTCCTCGGCGGCGCGATCGCCATGATCCTCGCCGTGCCGATGCAGGGTGCCGAGGCCATGGCCCTGGTGCTGCTGGAGGCGCAGCTGGCCATCACCGCCGTCGCCCTCTTCGCCCCGCTGCTGGCGCCCGGCACGGCCTGGCTCGCCGGGCGGCTCATCCCCGGCGTCACCGCGGCCCTGGCCCGCGACGGCGCCCGCACCTCCGTGCGCCGCACCGCGTCGACCGTCGCGCCGATCCTCGTCACCGCCGGCATCGCCGCGTCCACGTTCGCCGGCACCGCCACCCTGTGGCACGCCCAGGAGAGCGCGGCCGCCGCCCGGGTCACCGCCGCGGCGATCGTCACCTCGCCGTCCGCGGTCCCGGACGGTGGCGTCCCGGTCGCCCATTCCGTGGTGTACGTCAACCAGTCCGACTACCCCGAGGAGTTCGACGCCGTCTTCGCCGGCCCCGGCCTCGCCCGGGTCATGCGGGTGCCCGCCGAGCCGGCCGACGGCACCGTCGTCGTCGGGCACGACCTCGCCGCGTCGATGCGCTGGGAGCCGGGCGGCACCGCCGACTTCTGGCTCGACGACTCCACGCCGGTGCACCTGCGCGTCGCCGCCGTCCTCGACCCGTCCGCCGACCTGGACGACAGCGTCCTGCTGCCCTGGGCGCTCGGCCCCGGCACGCCCGACGCCGTCTACCTCACCGCGCCCGTCGCGAACCCGCCCGGCACCGTGCTGACCCCCGAGCAGTACTTCGCCGCCCTCGACGCCGGCCAGCGCCGGGAGAACGACTTCGCGCTGCTGGCGGTGCTGGGCATGGCGTTGGTGTACACCACCATCGGCATCGCCAACACGCTCGTCATGGCGACCGCGGACCGGTCCCGGGACCTCGCCGTGCTCCGGCTCGCCGGCACCACCCCGCGGCGCGTGCTGGCCATCGTCGGCCTCGAGGCGCTGCTGGCCGCCGCGGCCGGGATCGTCCTCGCGTGGGCGGTCGCCGGCGGCATGCTGCTCGGCCTGCTGCCGGGCCTGCGGGCCGCCGGGGCCGCGCCGCACATCGTGGTCCCGTGGGACCGGGTGCTCGGCGTCGCCGGCATCTGCGCCGCCGTCGCCCTCGTCGCCGCGCTGGTCCCGGCCGCCCTCGCCCTGCGCACGCCGGCCGCCCGGATGGCCGCCGTCCGGGAGTGATCGCAAAAGGGGCAAAGGGTTAAACCGAGGCCGTTGGCGGCCGATGGGGCTCCCGGGTTTGTCGAAGGGGGTCTCGTTGCTGGTGCGGGCGTACGTCGTCGCGGGCGTGGCGCTGAGCGTCGTGTACTACCTGACGCCCGACTCGCCGCTGCGGACCCTCCTGTGGATCGCGATCGCGGCGTCGTCCGTGGCCGCGATCGGCGTCGGCGTCGCCGTGCACCGGCCCGCCCGGCCGCTGCCGTGGCTGATCGCCGCGGCCGGGCTCGCCTCGTACACGGTCGGCGAGGGGCTGTTCTACTGGCCGCAGCTCGTCGACGGCCGGGAGCCGCCGACGCCGGGCCTCGCCGACGTGTTCTACCTGGCGATGTACCCGTGCCTGGCCGTCGCCCTCGCCGTCGTCGTGCGCCGGCAGAGCCCCGGCGGCGACCGGGCGGCGCTGCTGGACGGCACCATCGTCACGGTCGGCGGCGCCCTGCTGACGTGGGTGTTCCTCATCGAGCCGTACCTCACCCGCTCGACCATCTCCGCCGCCGAGCGCATCACGGCGATCAGCTACCCTTTCGGCGACGTGCTCGTGCTCGCGGTCCTGGCCCGGCTCGGGGGCGGGCGCAGCGCGCGGGGCGTCCCGCTGCGGCTGCTGTTCGCCGGCCTCGGCTGCCTGCTCGCCACCGACGCCGTCTACACCTGGCAGTCGCTGCACGGCTCCTTCCACGCCGGCAGCTGGGTCGACGTCGGCTGGATCGCGTTCTACCTGTGCATCGGCGGCGCCGCGCTGCACCCCGGCATGCGGGCCGTCGACGAGCGGCTCCCGGCGGCCGCGCCCCGGCTGTCCAGCGGCCGCGTCGCCGTGCTGCTGGCCGTCGCCGCGCTGCTCATCCCCGTCGTCATCACCGTGAAGTCGGCCGCCGCCACCGAGCTCGCGGTGTTCCTGACCGCCTCCTGCGTGCTGTTCGTGCTCGTCCTCGTGCGCCTCGCCGACGTCGTCAACGTGCTGCGCGAGGTCCAGCGCCACCGCGCCGAGGACCGCTTCCAGCGCCTCACCGGCCAGGTCACCGACCTGCTGTCGATCTGCCGGCGCGACGGCGTCATCGAGTACGTGACGCCGTCCGTCGAGTCCCTGCTCGGCGTCCCGCCCGCCGCCGTGCTCGGCCGTTCCATCACCGATCTGGTACACCCCGACGACCGCGACCGCGTCGCCGTCCTGCTGGGCACGCAGGAGGAGGGCGGGCTCGTCGGGCCGGTCGAGTGCCGGCTGCGGCGCATCGACGGCGCCTACGTCGTCACCGAGACCATCGGGCGGGCCGTCGACGACGCCGACGTCAGCGGCTACCTGTTCACCACCCGCGACATCACCGAACGCAAGGCGCTGGAGGAGCAGCTCACCCACCAGGTGTTCCACGACGAGCTCACGGGCCTGGCCAACCGGGCCCTGCTCGCCGACCGGGTGCACCACGCGCTCGAGCGGCGCGGCACGCCGTACCGCCACATCGCCCTGCTCATCGTGGACCTCGACGACTTCAAGACGGTCAACGACTCGCTGGGCCGGGCGGCCGGCGACGCCCTGCTGCGCGCCACCGCCGACCGGCTGCGCTCCTGCCTGCGCTCCGCCGACACCGCCGCCCGCCTCGGCGGCGACGAGTTCGCGATGCTGCTGGAGCACCTCGACGACGCCGCCGAGGCCGCCCGCATCGCCGAGCGCGTCCTGGCCAGTGTGCGCCGCCCGCTCACCGTCGGCGGCCGCGAGATCCAGCCCCAGGCCAGCGTCGGCATCGCGCTGCCCGACCCGGACCGCCCGGCCGACGCCGACGAGCTGCTGCGCGACGCCGACGTCGCCATGCACATGGCCAAGCGCCAGGGCCGCAACCGGTACGCCTACTTCGCCCCGAGCATGCACGCCGGCCTGCTGGAGAAGCTCGACCTCGCGGAGGACCTGCGCGGCGCCGTCGAGCGCCACGAGCTCGTCGTGCACTACCAGCCGTTCGTCGACCTGCGCGACGGCGCGGTCGTCGGCGCCGAGGCCCTCGTGCGCTGGATGCACCCGCGGCGCGGCCCGATCCCGCCGGACCGGTTCATTCCGCTCGCCGAGGAGACCGGCCTGATCCTGCCGCTGGGCTACGAAGTCCTCGGCGCCGCCTGCCGCGCGGCCGCGTCGTGGCCGGGCGAGCCGCGCATCAGCGTCAACCTGTCGCCCCGGCAGGTCCAAGACCCGGCCGTCATCCTCTACGTGCAGCAGACCCTGCTGCACAGCGGCCTGGCGCCGCACCGGCTGACCCTGGAGATCACCGAGTCGCTGCTCAGCGAGGACGCCGAGGTCGCCGCGAGCCGCCTCGCCGAGCTCAAGGCCCTGGGTGTACGCCTGGCCGTCGACGACTTCGGCACCGGATACTCGTCGCTGTCGCGCCTGCACGCGTTCCCGATCGACATCCTGAAGATCCCGAAGCCGTTCGTCGACGGCGTGGCCCGCGGCCCCGAGCACTCGGCCCTGGCCCGCGCGATCCTCGACCTCGCCCAGGCGCTGGACCTGCAGGTCGTCGCCGAGGGCATCGAGGACGCCGGCCAGGCCCGCGAGCTGCGGCGCCTCGGCTGCCCGACCGGGCAGGGCTTCCACTTCTCGCGGGCCGTGCCGGCCGAGGCGTTCGAGGCGCTGCTGGCCCGCGGGGCCTTCGCGCTCAGCGACGCCTGAGCGCTGCGGCCTCCTACGGTGGCATTCGCGCGACGCCTGAGCGGGCCGGTGCCTCCTACGGTGGCATTCGCGCGACGCCTGAGCGGGCCGGTGCCTCCTGCGATGGCATTCGCGCGACGCCTGAGCGGGCCGGTGCCTCCTGCGATGGCATTCGTGCGACGCCTGAGCGGCCGGTGCCTCCTGCGATGGCAGGAGGCGGCCGCGGCCGGTGGCAGGAGGTGCGGCCCGCGCCGCGGCGGGATTGTCGGGGGCATGAACGCGATTCGATCGATCGCCGTCCCGCCGCTGCGGGACGCCTGGCGCGGCAGCGCGCCACTCACCGCGCTCGCCGGGACCATGGTCGTCCTGCTTGCCGTCTGCGTCGTCGGGCTCGTCGCCGACGATCGCACCGTGCTCGGCCAGCCGACCTGGCTCAAGCCCGCGAAGTTCGCCCTGTCCTTCGTCGTCTACGGCCTCACCCTCGCCTGGCTGCTCGGCCGGCTGCGCCGCGGGTGGCGGGCGGCCCGGGCCGCGGCGGCCGTCATCGCCGTCGTCTCCGCGCTCGAGATCGGCATCATCGCGCTGCAGGCCGCGCGCGGGCGGCCCAGCCACTTCAACTCCGCCACCCCGCTGGACGAGTGGCTGTGGCGCTCGATGGGCGGGCTCATCATGGTGCTGTGGGCGGGCACCCTGCTCATCACGGTCCTGCTGTGGCGCGACCGCGGGTTCGGCGACCGCGCGCTGCTCTGGAGCGCCCGCCTCGGCCTGGTGATCCTGCTGCTCGGGCTGCTCGAGGGCTTCCTCATGGTGGTGCCGACCGCGGCCCAGCAGGCGCTCGACGAGCGCGGTGCCGACACCCTGCTCGGCGCCCACGCCGTCGGGGTGCCCGACGGCGGCCCGGGCCTGCCGCTGACCGGATGGAGCACCACCGGCGGCGACCTGCGCATCGGGCACTTCACCGGCATGCACGGGCTGCAGGCCACGCTGCTGTTCGCGATGCTGGCCGGCTGGCTGGTCGGCGACGCCGCGCGGCGGCTCCGGCTGGTCTTCGTGTTCGCCGGGACGTACACGGGGCTGGTCGCGCTCGTCACCTGGCAGGCGCTGCGCGGCCAGCCGCTGCTGCGGCCCGACGCCGTCACCCTCAGCGCCCTCGCGGTGCTGGTCGCCGGGGCCGCGGCCGCCGTCGTGCTCGTGTGGCGCCGCGTCCCGGCGTTGACGCCGTCTCTAGGCTGACCGGGATGCTGTGGGTCGGGCGGCTGTTCGAGGAGCGGTACACCGCGGTGCGCCTCCTCGTCGTCACCCTGGCCGGGGTCGGCTACCTCACCCTGGTGCCCGAGGGGCGCTCGATGTCCAACGTGGACCACTGGCTGTCGGCGGGCGTGATGGCATGGGGCTTCGTGGGGGTGCGGTGGCCGTTCGCGGCCGCCACCGGGATCGCGGTGTTGTGCGCCGCCGGCTACCTCATCGGCGCCGACAACGACGCCGTGCCCACCGTCGGGCAGGCGTGGGCGCTGTTTGAGCTCGGCGCCCGCCGCCACGGCCCGCAGGTGCCGGCCGGGTTCGCCGCGGGCCTCGCCGGGACGGTGCTGTCCGACGTCGGCGACCTGCTCGCCGACCCGGTCATGGTCCTGTTCGGCGCACTCACCGTGACCGGGGCGGCGCTGCTGCTCGGCGTGCACGTGCGGGCGGTCGGCGAGCTCGGCCGGCGGGCCGCCGCGCAGGACGTCGCCCGGGTGCGGGCCGAGGAGCGCACCGCGATCGCCCGCGAGCTGCACGACCTCGTCGCCCATCACGTCGCCTCGATCGTGCTGCGGGTCGGGGTGGCCCGCAACGTGCTGCCGCTGGCCGACCCGCGGGTCCGCCAGGTCCTCGACGACGTGCACGCCACCGGCGCCGGCGCCCTGGCCGACCTGCGCCGGCTCGTCGCGCTCCTGCGCGACCCGGACGGCGCGCAGCAGGCCGCGCTGGCCGACCCGGCCGGGCTGCCGACCGCGATCGCCGCCGCGGTCGACCGCGGCCGGCAGGTCGGGCTGGCCGTCGAGGCCGACGTCGACCCGGCCGTCGCGACGCTCGACGCCCGCACGGCGCTCGCGGTGCTGCGCCTGACCCAGGAGGGCCTCGCCAACGCCGCCCGGCACGCCGGGGCGGACGCCCGCGCGGCCCTGACCGTCCGCGTGACGGGGGACCGGCTGGAGTTCGACCTGCGCTCGGCCGGCCGGCGCGCGCCGGCCCGCCTGGTGGCCGGCTCCGGGGTGGGCCTGATCGGCCTGCGGGAGCGCGTCGACGTGCTGGGCGGCACGCTCGCCGCCGGCCCGGACGAGCACGGCTGGCGCCTGAGCGCCACGGTACCGCTGGAGAAGGAGCCGACATGATCCGCACCCTGCCCGTCCAAGACCGGCGGCCATCGCGGGCCGGACCGCGCCTGCTGCGCGAGTCCGCGCCGGACGAGCCCGGCCGGCGCCTGGGCGAGGGGGCGGCATGATCCGGGTCCTGCTCGTGGACGACCAGCGGCTCGTGCGGGCCGGGCTGCGCATGCTGTGCGAGTCCGCGCCCGACATGCAGGTCGTGGGCGAGGCGCACGACGGCGCCGCCGCGGTCCGCCTCGCCGAGCAACTGCACCCCGACGTCGTGCTCATGGACCTGCGGATGCCCGGCGTCGACGGCACCGCCGCGACCGCGCGCATCCTCGCCCGCCGGCCCGCGATCCGCGTCGTCGTGCTGACCACGTTCGACGACGACGAGCACCTGTATCCGGCGCTCGACGCCGGCGCGTGCGGCTTCCTGGTCAAGGACGCGACCCCCGCCGAGCTGCTCGACGGCGTGCGCCGGGCCGCGGCCGGCGACAGCCCGTTCAGCCCGGCCGTGCTGCGCCGGCTGGTGGATCAGGCAGTGCGGGCCCGGCGCCCGGCCGGGCCGCCGCCGGCGCCTCCGCCCGGGCTGACCGCGCGCGAGGCCGAGATCCTCGCGCTGGTCGGCGCGGGCCTGTCCAACCCGGAGATCGCCGCCCGGCTGCAGGTCGGCGTCACGACGGTGAAGACCCACGTGGCCAACCTGATGAGCAAGACCGGCGCCGCCAACCGTGTGCAGCTGGCCGTCTACGCCACCGGCCGCTGATCGGCGGCGAGCGGCGCCGCCGGCCCAGCGCCGCCAACCGTGTGCAGGCGGCGGTTCACACGGCCGGCTGCTGATCGGCGGCGAGCAGCGCCGCCGGGTCGAGGGGGCGGCTGAACATCGGCCAGTGGCCCGTCGGCAGCAATGTGGATCGCTGTCCCGGGGCATGCCACCTGGGCGCCCGGGTGAACCTTTCACGCCCCGGCGAGCAGCGCGGCCAGGTCGGCGGGGCGGCTGAACATCGGCCAGTGGCCCGTCGGCAGCTCCAGCACCCGGTAGTCGCGGCGGTCCAGGCCGGCGAAGAACGGGTGCCCGGCCGCGATCATGCCCTCGACGTCGGCCTTGGCGAGCGTGCTGCAGATCAGGTCCGTCGGCGGCTGCCCGGTCGAGCGCAGCCGCAGCGGCTGCACGACCGAGCCGATCGGGTGCGCGGTGGCCCGCTCGCGGATCCACGCCGAGCGCCCCTCCAGGCCGGCGAACAGCGCCGGGTCGTCGGCCGGGTCGAACGACGGCGGCGGCACGTCCCCGGTGCCGGGCGGGCCGGGGGTGAAGTCGGCCTGGGCGACGCCGTCGGGGACGGGGCCGCTGTCGACGTACACCGCGCGGCGCACCCGGCCGTCCAGCCGCTCGACGGCGCCGCGCACCGGCAGCCCGCCGTAGCTGTGCCCGACCAGCACCACGTCGCCGAGGTCGTCGAGGTCGTCGAGGTCGTTCATGGCGGCCACGATGTCCGCGATGTGCGACTCGAGGGTCGCCGCGGCCGCCTCGGCGGCCCGCTCGGCCACCCCGCCGAGCGTCACCGCCCGCACCGTGTGGCCGTCGCGGCGCAGCACCTGCGCCACCGCGTCCCACGCCCACGCGCCGAGCCACATGCCGGGAACCAGGATGAAGTTCGTCATGCCGGGAACGCTATGGTCGAATCCGGGCGGATCCCGCCCTGATAAGGAGAGTGGCCTGTGTCACAGTCCACCGGCAAGATCCTGGCCCTGCTGGAGGTACTGCAGGCGCGGCCCGGGCTGACCGGCCCGCAGCTCGCCGAGCGGCTCGGCGTCGACGAGCGCACCGTGCGCCGCTACGCGGCCGGGCTGGCGGACCTCGGCCTGCCGGTGCGGGCCGGGCGGGGTCGGTACGGCGGCTACAGCCTCGCGCCCGGCTACCGGCTGCCGCCGCTCATGCTCGGCGACGACGAGGCCGTCGCGGTCGTGCTCGGCCTGCTCGCCGCGGCCCGGCTCGGGCTCGGCGTCGGGGTCGCCGCCCGCGAGTCGGCGCTGGCGAAGATCGAGCGGGTGCTGCCGCCGGCGCTGCGCGAGCGGGTCCGGGCCGTGCGCGAGACGCTCGGGTTCACCGGGCCGGCCCGCGAGCCCGCGGCCGCCTTCGACGCCCGGCACCTGCTCACCATCGGCGAGGCCGCGCGGGACCGCCGCCGGGTCAGGCTCGCCTACCGCTCGTGGCGCGGCGAGGAGACCGAGCGGGCCTTCGACCCGTACGGCGTCGTCTTCCACGCCGGCCGCTGGTACACCACCGGCCTGGACCACCGCAGCGGCGAGCACCGCACGCTGCGGCTGGACCGCATCGGCGCCGCCGTGGCGACCGACGAGCGGTTCGAGCCGCCGCCGCAGGAGTTCGACCCGGTCGGGCACGTCGTCGACGCCCTCGCCGCGGTGCCGTACCACCACGAGGTCGAGGTCCGCCTCCGCGCCACGCCCGAGGAGGTGCGCCGCCGGGTGCCGCCCGCCGCCGGCGCGGTGCGGCCCGGGGATGCCGAGGGCTGGGGCGCGACGCTCACCTGCCGGGCCGAGCGCCTCGACGGCATGGCCCAGATGCTCGCCGGACTCGGCTGGGACTTCGACGTCGTGCGCCCCGACGCGCTGCGGGCCGAGGTCGCCGCGCTGGGGCGGCGGCTCATCGCGGCGGCCGATACGGTGGCCCCATGACGGGTGCCTACATCAAGAGCGTCACCTTCGACTGCGCCGACGCCCTCGTCCTCGGCCGCTTCTGGGCCGCCGCCCTCGGCTCCGACCTCGACGAGGACTCCACGCCGGACAAGGCGTTCGTCGAGGCGGCCGGCTGGGGCGGGCCCAACATCTGGTTCGCCCGGGTGCCCGAGCCGAAGACCGCGAAGAACCGCATGCACTTCGACCTGCGGGCCCCGGGCACCGTCGCCGCGGAGGTCGCGCGGCTGGAGGCGCTCGGCGCCTCGGTGCTGCGCCGCGGGGACGACCTGACCGTCATGGCCGACCCCGAGGGCAACGAGTTCTGCGTCGAGTAGGGCTCACCAGCCGCCGTTGAAGAAGGCGAGCAGCGCCGGGGCCGGGTCGGCGGCGACGGTCGTGTTGGCCACCACCACGGCGCCGACGGCCAGGGCGAGGGCCGCCGTCAGCCCCCCGAACGACGCCAGCACGGCCCGCGCCCGGCGCCCGGCCGGGCCGGCGGCCGCGAACCGCCGCCACAGCAGCACGCTCGCCGCGACGAGCCCGGCCGCGACGACGGTGGCGATCACGACCATGGCCTCGTGGTAGCGGGCGAAGTCCCCGATCATCGCGTCGATCGCCGGGGTGTGCTCGCCGGCGCCGAGCCGCTGCCGGACCTGGCCCAGCGCGCCGGCCAGGGAGGCGTCGGCGGGCCCGTCCACGAGCATGGGCAGCAGTGAGGCGAACGGGGCCACCGCGCCCTGGGCGTTGGCCATCACCGTGGCCAGCGCCAGCAGCCCGAGCGCCGTGGCCGCGGTGCCCGCGCCCGCGTGCCGGAGCCGGCCGGTGCGCGCGTAGGCCCGCCAGGCGCTGATGCCGAGCGCCGCGAGGACGACCAGCAGCAGCCCGGCGATGGCGCCCTTGGCCAGGTGGTAGCGGAACCAGTAGTCGACGAGCCGCTGCATCTCGGGGGACAGGTCCCGCTCGCCGGAGCCCCAGTAGCCGACGAAGGCGCCGCGCACGGCCGCGCCGAGGCGGTCGGCGTCGCCGTAGCCGCCGCCGGCGAGGAGGTTCGGAGCGAAGAAGAAGGCGACGACGAGGGCCACGGCGAGGGCGGTGCGTTTCATGCGCCGACGCTAAGGGCCCGCGGACCGGGCGGGCCATGGCGCAGGATTGAGTCCCGGGGTAACGCCGGCACTACCAGCTAGTGCAGGACGGTCGCGGCCGGCAGGGCCGCGGCGCCGATGAGCGGGGCCGACTCGCCCAGCGCGGCCGGGAGGACCGCCACGGGCTGGTAGGTGAGGATCCGCGCCAGCGCCGCCCGCAGCGACGGCCACAGCTCGGCCCGGCGCAGCGCGATCGAGCCGCCGACGGCCACCGCAGACAGGCCGGCCGCCAGGGCGAAGTTGGCGACGCCGAGGGCCAGGTCCGCGGCGTACCGGCGCCAGAACGCCGGATCGTCCACGGATTCCAGCGGCCGGCCCAGGCGCCGGGACAGCGCCGCGCCGCCGGTCAGCGTCTGCAGGCAGCCGGTCTGGCCGCAGTCGCAGGGCAGCTCGTTGCCGGCGACGAGCTGATGGCCGGCCTCGGTCGTGAGGAAGGTTTCGCCGAGGCGCACGGCGGCGCCGACGCCCGTGGACAGGGTCAGGTAGCCGCAGCGGTCGTAGCCGCGCAGGGCGCCCGCGGTCGCCTCGCCGAGCAGGCCGCAGGTCGCGTCGTGGGCGACCCGCACCGGGCGGCCCAGCGCCGCGGCCAGGTCGGCGCCCAGCGGCCGGCCCTCGTAGGCACGAAGGTTGAGGGCGACCCGCACCGCGCCCTCGGGGGTCACCCGGCCGCCGAAGGACACCCCGGCCGGGCCGTCGCCGGGCGGCGCTGCCTCGATGACCCGTTCTATCTGCCGCTCGTAGACCGGGTCGGTCGCAAACCTCGCGGTCGCGACGCGGGTCCACGTGCCGCCGATGTCGATCGCCAACGTTTCCACACCGCCGCACAGTAGCGTGTAGAACTTTGTCGATTCCTGTGCGAATCTGGTCGTGGTTCACACCACCGCCAGGGAGGACCGCACATGAAACTTCGTTTGGCCGTGTCCGCCATCCTCTGTCTCGTCGCCGCGATGCTGGTCGCGGTCCGGCCCGCCGCCGCGGCGACGACCGTCACGATCAACGGCACCGCCGCCGGGCGCACCTTCGACGGCGTCGGCGCGATCTCCGGGGGCGGCGGGAACAGCCGCCTGCTGTACGACTACCCGGAGCCGCAGCGCAGCCAGATCCTCGACTACCTGTTCAAGCCGGGCTACGGCGCGGCGATGCAGATGCTCAAGGTCGAGGTCGGCGGCGACACCAACTCGACCAGCGGCGCCGAGCCCAGCCACCAGCACACCGCGACCGACCTCAACTGCAACCGCGGCTACGAGTGGTGGCTCGCCGAGCAGGCCCGCGCCCGCAACCCGCAGATCAAGCTCTACGCCCTGGCCTGGGGCGCCCCGGGCTGGATCGGCAACGGCAACTTCTGGTCGACCGACATGGTCAACTACTACTTGAGCTTCCTGGACTGCGCGAAGAACAGCCACGGGCTCACGTTCGACTACATCGGCGGCTGGAACGAGCGCGGCTACAACAAGGGCTGGTACGAGCAGCTCAAGTCCGCGCTGGGCAGCCACGGCTACGGCAACGTGCAGGTCGTCGCCGACGACACCAGCTTCGACCCGGCCAACGACGTGGTCAGCGACCCGGCGTTCGCGGCGGCCGTGGACGTGCTCGGCTCGCACTACGTCTGCGGGTACCGCGGTTCGCAGTCGACCTGCCCCAGCAGTACCAACGCGATCAACTCGGGCAAGAAGGTCTGGGCCAGCGAGAACGGCTCCGACGACTACAACCTCGGCGCCGTCGCGCTGGCCCGCGGCATCAACCGCGGCTACATCGACGGCAAGATGACCGCGTACATCAACTGGCCCGTCATCGCCGCCATCACCCCCAACATCCCGTTCCCGACGATGGGCGTCGCGCTGGCCGCGCAGCCGTGGTCGGGCAGCTACTCGGTCGGCAAGAACGCCTGGGTGATGGCGCACACGACGCAGTTCACCGCCCCCGGCTGGCGCTACCTCGACTCGGCGTCGGGGTTCCTCGGCGGCAACCGGAACAACGGCAGCTACGTCACCCTGCGCGACCCGAACAGCGGCAACTACAGCGTCGTCATCGAGACGATGGACGCGACCGCCGCGCAGACGTTCACCGCGACCGTCACCGGCGGGCTGTCCACCGGCGCCGTGCACGTGTGGTCGTCGCTGCTGAGCTCGTCGGCGGCCGGGGACTACTTCGCGCACACCGCCGACGTCACCCCGTCCGGCGGCGCCTACACCGTCACGCTGCAGCCCGGCCGGGTGTACACCCTGAGCACCACCACCGGCCAGGGCAAGGGCACCGCGGCCTCGCCGGCGGCCGGCAGCCTCGCGCTGCCCTACACCGACGACTTCAACGGCTACACGATCGGGCGGGAGGCGAAGTACCTCGCCGACATGCAGGGCGCGTTCGAGATCGCCCAGTGCGGCGGGACGAAGTGCGTGCGGCAGATGTCGCCGCGGGCCCCGATCACCTGGGACGACCTCAGCGACCCCTATGCGCTCCTGGGCGACCTGGGGTGGTCCAACTACAAGGTCGCCACCGACGTGCTGCTCGAGCAGGCCGGCTACGCCGAGGTGATCGGCCGGGCCGGCACCCAGCACGCGTTCGGCCCGGCCGGGCTCAACGCGTACTACCTGCGGCTGTCGAACACCGGGGCGTGGACGCTGCTGCGCAACGACACCGGCAACGCCATGACGGCGCTGCGCAGCGGCACCGTGGCCGCGCCCGGGACCGGCACCTGGCACAACATCGCGCTGACGTTCTCGGGCACCAACCTCACCGCCCAGATCGACGGCGCGACGGTGGCGACGCTGAGCGACTCGACCTGGAGCACCGGGCAGGTCGGCATCGGCACCAGCCAGGGCGAGACCGCCGAGTTCGACAACCTGTCGGTGACCGCGGTCGCCGGCCCGCCCCCGCCGGTGAGCGGGCCGCTGGTGTCGGCGCAGTCGGGCCGCTGCCTCGACGTGCCCGGCCAGGCGCAGACCAACGGCACCCAGGTCGAGATCTGGGACTGCAACGGCGGCGGCAACCAGCAGTGGACGCAGCTGTCGAACGGGGCATTGCGGGTGTACACCAACAAGTGCCTCGACGTGCTCAACAACGCCACGGCCGCGGGCTCGCCGGTTGCGATCTGGGACTGCAACGGCGGGACCAACCAGCAGTGGCGGGTCAACTCCGACGGCACGGTCGTCGGCGTGCAGTCCGGGCTCTGCCTGGACGTGACCGGCCAGGGCACGGCCAACGGCACGCTGGTCGAGATCTGGACGTGCAACGGCGGGGCGAACCAGCGCTGGACGCGCTGACGCCCCCGACGGGTCCGGCCCTCGCCGGACCCGTCGGCCCCCGTTGTACCGGCCGCGATTAACTGCGAACGGCGTTAGCAGTTTAGAGTAGCCGGGTGGCGCAGCACCAGCGGTCGGGGCGGCGCGGGCCGGCGCCCGCGCACACGCGGGACGAGATCGTCGCGGCCGCGGTCGCGATCGCCGACGCGGAGGGGCTGGCCGCCGTCTCCATGCGCGCGGTCGCCACCCGGCTCGGCACCGCCGCCGCGTCGCTGTACCGCTACCTCGACTCCCGCGCCGACCTGCTCAACCTCATGGCGGACGCGGTCATCGGCGAGCTGCCGGCCGTGACCCGCCCCGGCGACCCGTTCGACGCGCTCGTGGAGATCGCCGAGAGCCTGCGGCTGCTGTTCAAGCGGCACACCTGGCTGATCGAGGCGGCCCAGAACATCAACAACTTCGGGCCCAACGGCCTGGGCTACTTCGAGCGCTGCCTCGCCGCGATGGCCTCCCTGCCGGCCCCGGCGCTGGTCAAGCTCGACGTGATCACGATGCTGCCGGGCATCGCCTCGGTCTGGGCCCGGCCGCAGCCGGGCGGGCTCGCGTTCGCGGGCATCGACTGGTCCGCCTACCCGAACCTGGCCGCCGCCCTGGCCACGGCGGCGTCCGGCGCACAGGTGGCCCCCGACCGCGTGTCCGACCTGTTCGCCCGGACGATCAGGGGCCTCCTGCGTGGCCTGCTCGGCTAGCGCGTCGTCCACTTCTGGGCGCCGGTGCCGTTGCACTGGTACAGCTGCACGATCGTGCCGTTCGCGGTGCCGCTCGACGTCACGTCCACGCACTTGCCCGAGCCGGCGCCGACGATGCTGCCGTCGGCGTTGAAGGTGAACTTCTGGGCGCTCGTGCCGTTGCAGCCCCAGATCTGCACCTTCGTGCCGTTGGCGGTGCCGTTGCCGTTGATGTCCAGGCACATGCTGCCGTAGACGCGCAGCTCGCCCGCGGCCGTGCGGGTCCACGTCTGGTTGGCCCCGCCGTGACAGTCCCAGATGATGATCTGCGTGCCGGCGGCGGTGCCCGCGCCGTAGACGTCCAGGCAGCGGCCCGACTGCGGGTTCACGACGCCGACGCCGGAGCCCACCGGGGGTACACCCACGTAGGCGAGGCTGGCCGGGAACGACTGCAGGGCGGAGAACCAGCGGTCGCCCATCTTGTTGTAGCCGCCCGCGTTCGGGTGCACGCCGTCGGCCAGGTCGGCGGTGGTGATCGCCGAGTGCATGTCGACCAGGTGGGTGTGCGAGCCCTTCTGGGCCACGATGCCGGGGATCGCCGCGTTGTACGCCTGGACGCGCGACTCCAGCGTCGGGTCGCTCTCCGGGGTGATCTGGGCGACGAACAGCTCGACCGTCGGGTCGTTCGCGCGGATCTTGTCGATCAGCGCCGACAGCCGCGCGGGGGCGTTGGCGATGTCGTAGTTCTGGTTCATGTCGTTGGTGCCGATGTGCAGCAGGATGGTGCGCGGGGCGTACGCCTGCAGCCAGCCGACGATGTTGGCGTCGATCTGGTCGATGCGCCAGCCGGAGTGGCCCTCGTGGTCGTGGTCGCCGAGGTTCGACGGGCCGTTGGAGCCGGAGCCGACGAAGTCGGTGAGGTAGCCGCCGGCGGCCAGGCGCTGCCACAGCTGGATGCGGTAGCCGCCGGGCACGTTGTAGCCGTCGGTGATGGAGTCGCCCAGCGGCATGATCTTCACGCCCCCGTTCGACTCGGCGCTGGCCGGGGCCTGCAGGGCCAGCGTGAAGCCGGCGGCCAGGGCCACGCCGAGGGCGCCGGCGGCGAGCCGGCGCACGATGGAACGCATATGTCGGTCCTCCCGTGGTCGACCTGCGCGCCGCCCTGGCGGGGGCGGCGCGCAGGAGCTGTTCGAGGCTGCCGGCGGCATCGATTCTGGGCGATGTCATCGGGGCTGGCAGCCGGGCGGACCGCGCGGCGCGGCGAGCGCCCCCGACCGTGCGCCGAGTGGTTTTTTGTGTGCTGGTTGGCCGTTCGGCGGCCGGTTGGCGCACAATCCAGCGGGTGGTGTACACGCTGACGATCGACTGTGGCGGCGGCGGCCTGAAGGCGGCCGTGGTCGACGACTCCGACGCGTTGGCCGGCGGGCCGATCCGGGTCCCGACGCCCTACCCGTTCCCGCCCGAGCGCTTCGTGCGCGCCATGCAGGACATCGCCGCCGACCTGCCCGCCGCCGACCGCGCCACGATCGGCCTGCCCGGCATGATCCGCCACGGCGTCGTCGTCGCCACCCCGCACTACGTGACGAAGGCGGGCCCGCACACCGCCGTCGACCCGGCGCTGTACCGGGCGTGGACCGGCTACGACGCCCGGGCCGCGCTCAACCGCGCCTTCGGCCGCCCCACGCTGGTGCTCAACGACGCCGAGGTGCACGGCGCCGCCCTCGTCGTCGGCACCGGCCTCGAGCTCGTCCTCACCCTCGGCACGGGCCTGGGCAGCGCATTGTTCGACGACGGCGTGCTCGCCCCGCACCTCGAGCTGTCGCACGGGCCCGTCCGGCGCAAGCGCACCTACGACACGTACATCGGCGAGATCCAGCGCCGCGAGGTCGGCAACGCGCGCTGGTCGCGGCGGGTGCGGCGGGTGGTCGACGGGCTGCGGCCGGTGTTCCGCTGGGACCGGCTCTACATCGGCGGCGGGAACTCCGCGCTCATCGACGCCGAGTCGGTCGCGCGGCTCGGCGAGGACGTCACGATCGTGCCCAACACCGCCGGCGTCCTCGGCGGCTCCCGCGCCTGGAAGCTCCTCGGCGCATGAGCGGTACGGAGCGAAGCGGAGTGGCCGCTCATCATGGACTGCTCAACTCATGCGGGCGCCGGAGCGAAGCGGAGGTGCCGGCATGAGCTTGCCCACTGAGGCGCGGGATCCGAGGAACGCGGACCTGGACCTGCTCGACACGCCCGCCCTGGTGGCCCGCATCCACGCCGCGGACGCCACCGTGCCCGGCGCGGTCGCCGCCGCGCTGCCGGACATCGCGCGGGCCGTCGACCTTGCCGTGGCCGCGCTGCGGGCCGGGCGGCGGGTCCACTACGCGGGCGCGGGCTCGTCGGGGCGCCTGGCCGTGCTGGACGCGGCCGAGATCCCGCCGACGTTCGGCGTGCCGGACGACCGGTTCGTGGCCCACATCGCCGGCGGGGAGGCGGCGCTGCGCCGGGCCCTCGAGTCCGTCGAGGACGACGAGGCCGCCGCCCGGGCCGAGTTCGCCGCCGCCCTCGCGGCCGGTGACCTGCTGCTGGGGCTGGCCGCGAGCGGGCGCACGCCGTACCTGGCCGGGGCGTTCGCCGCGGCGGTGGAGCTCGGCGCCGCGACCGTGCTCGTCACCTCCAACCCGGCCGCGCCGCTGGCCGCCGGGCGAGACGTGGTCATCGTCGCCGACACCGGGCCGGAGGTGCTGACGGGCTCGACGCGGCTCAAGGCCGGCACCGCACAGAAGCTGGTGCTGCACACGTTCTCGACGGCGGTGGCGGTCCGGCTCGGCCACACCTACTCGAACCTCATGATCGGCCTGCGGGCGACCAACGCGAAGCTGCGCGGCCGGAGCCTGGCGATGCTGGCCGAGGCGAGCGGCGCCGCGCCCGGGGAGTGCGCGGCCGCCCTCGCCGAGGCCGGGGGTGAGCTGAAGACCGCGCTCGTGATGCTGCTGACCGGGGCGCCGGCCGGGGCGGCGCGGGCGGCCCTGGACGGCGCCGGCGGGTACGTCCGTGTCGCCGTGGAGCGACACTTGCGGTACCAAGGCTAATAAACCGTCTAAATCGGACTAATATGGCCGAATGCTCCTGCTTGACACCGCCCGCGGGCCCGTCGCCGCGCTGCGGGCCCGGCCGCCCGCCGAGGCGGACCGCGGGGTCGCCGTCGTGTTCTGCGCCGGCGTGATCGGGTCCAAGGAGGACTTCGAGGCCGTGCTGCCCGGCCTGGCGGAGGCCGGATACCACGCGTACGCATACGACTACCACGGCCACTACGCCGAACTGCCCGGCGAGTCCCCGGACCGGCACACCATCGCCCGCCACGCCGAGGACCTCGTCGCCGTCCTGGCCGCCGCCGGCCGCCCGGCGCACCTCGTCGGGCACTCCTACGGCGGCTTCGTCGCCCGCGCGGCCGCCCTCGCCCGCCCCGACCTGCTGTTGTCGGTGACGCTCATCGGCGCCGGGCCGGGCATGGACGGCGTCAAGCACCGCACGCTGCTCACGGGCTTCGACGCCACCCTCGCCCGCCAGGGCCCCGACGTGATGTGGCCCGTGGTGCGCCGGCTCGTGCCCGAGCGCGACGTCGACCGCCGCGAGTTCTGGCGCCGCCGCCTCGACGGGATGCGCCTGGCGTTCCTGCACGGGGCCCTGCGCTCGCTCACCGCCGAGGGCGACCGCGGCGCCGACCTTCGGGCCACCCGCCTGCCTGTGCTGCTCATGCACGGCCACCGCGACCAGCGCCTGTGGTCGGCCCGGGACTTCGCGGCCTACGCCGACCGGCTCGGCGCCGAGCTCGAGATCATCCCGGACGCGTCGCACAGCCCCAACCTCGAGCAGCCCGAGCGCACGGTCGCCGCGCTGCTGCGCTTCTGCGCCGCCGCCGAACGGCGCCAGGCCGAGCGGATCTTCCTCGACCTGCTGCGGCCCCGGGCGCTGAGCGACCCGTACGCGTCCTACCGCGCGCTGCGCGAGCGCACCCCGGTCCTGCGCATCGAGCTGCCCGGCAAGGCGGCCGCGGTCGTGCTCAGCCGCCACGCCGACGTGGCCCGGCTGCTGCAGGAGCCCGGGTTCGTCAGCCCGGGGGAGGACCCGGCCCGCCTCACCGCCAACTGGCGCGACGTGCGGATCGTGCGCTGCCTCTACCAGTCGTTCGGCTGGCGCGAGGGCACCGCGCACACCGAGCTGCGCGCCGCCCTCGCGCGCCGGCTCGTGCCGCGGCGGGCCGAGCAGCTGCGCGCGAGCACCGAGGCCACGGCCGAGGAGTGCCTGGACCGCTTCGGCGCCCGGCTGGCCGGCGGCGAACCGGTGAACCTCGCCGAGGTCCTCGCCGTGCCGTTCGCGTCGCTGGTCGTCGGCCGGCTCCTCGACCTGCCCGACGCCGACGCGCTGCGCCTGGGCGAGGCGGCCCGGGTCGCCTCGGCGGCGTTCGAGCCGTTCATGACCACCCGGCAGCGGGCCGCGATGGCCACCGCCGGCGACGAGATCCTCGACGCGCTCGAGGCCCTGGCCGCCGACCGGCCCGACGGGCTGTTCGGCGTCGTGCGGGGGCTGCGGCCCGACCTCGGGGAGCAGTACCTCGGCGACCTCGCCCTGCTCTTCGGCGCCGCGTACGACTCGCCGGCGAGCCTCGTGACGCTCGGCGCGCGGCTGCTGCTGTCGCATCCCGACCAGGCGCTGCTGGTGAGCTCCGGCGCCCCCTTCGTCGAGGAGATCCTGCGGTACGAGCCGCCGGTGCAGGTCGCGGTGCGCATCGCCACGGTGCCGGCGCGCTTCGGCGACGTGCCCGTCGAGCCCGGGATGGCCGTGCTCGGGCTGGTCGCGGCGGCGAACCGCGACCCGGCGTACACGGCCGATCCGGAGCGCTTCGACGTGCTCCGGCGGCCGGTCCGGCCGTCGCTGAGCTTCGGCGCCGGCCGGCACTTCTGCCCGGGCGCGGCGCTGGCCCGCATGCACGCCCAGGTGCTCTTCCCCCGCCTGCTGCGCCGGTTCCCGACGCTGCGCATCGCCGGCCCCGTGCGCTTGCGCGGCCCCGGCACCATGCTGCGCGGCATCGAGGACCTGCCCGTCGCCCTGGGAGCCTGACCGTGCGCGTGCTCTTCACCATGAACCCGGCCCCCGGCCACCTGTTCTCGATGGTGCCGCTGGCCTGGGCGCTGCACCTGCGCGGCGACCAGGTGCTGGTGGCGGTACCGCAGCCGCTGCACCAGCAGGTCCGCCGGGCCGGCCTGACCGCGGCCGTCGTCGGCGGCGACGCGTCGTTCTTCGAGCTGTGGCCGGCCGGCGTCGGCCTCGGCGGCAACGAGGAGCTCGACCTCGACGTGTTCGTCGCCCTGTCCGAGCGCACCCGCGACGACGTGGCCGCGCTCGTGCGGGCGTGGCGGCCGGACCTCGTCGTCACCGAGCCCGTCGAGTACTCCGGCCCGCTCGCCGCCACCCGCGCCGGCATCCCGTGGGTGCTGCAGCACTGGGGCCTGCCGGTCCCCGAGCCGGTCCACCGGCGGGCGCTGGACCGCGTCGCCGGGCGCCTTTCGCAGCTGTACGGCGGGACGGACGTCGACCCGCCGGCGCTCACGATCGACACCTGCCCGCCGAGCCTGGGCTCCCTGCCCGGGGGCACCCCGATGCGGTACGTCCCGTACAACGCCGCCTGCACCATCCCCGACTGGTTGCTGGAGCCACCGGACCGGCCCCGGGTGTGCGTCTCGATGGGCACCGTGCCGATCCCGGAGGGCGTCGACGGCCTGACCGCCGCCGTGCACGGGCTGCGCGACCTCGACGTGGAGATCGTGGTCTCCGGCGCCGGCGTGCACGGCCTGGCTGACCTTCCGCCGGACGTGCGCCGCATCGGCTGGATCCCGCACAACCAGGTCCTGCCCGGCTGCGCGCTGTTCGTGCACCACGGCGGCTCCGGCAGCTCCATGGCGGCCCTGACGATCGGCCGCCCGCAGCTGCTCATGCCGCAGATGTGCGACCAGTTCGCGATCGCCGCCCGCCTGAGCGAGGCCGGCGCCGCGCGCAGCGTGCCGTTCGCGGAGCGCTCGGCCGCGGCGGTGCGCATCGAGGCCGCGAAGCTGCTCTCCGACGACGGCTACCGCGCCCGCGCCGCCGCGCTGGCCGCCGAGATCGCCGCGATGCCGTCCCCGTCCGCGGTCGCGGACCTCCTACCCAGGTAGTACGACCCGGCGCGGACGACGGCGGCGGCGCTCGGCCATAGCGTCGCTCAGCGTGACGAACCTGCGTATCGCGCTGGCCGGGCTGCGCCGGCGCCGCCTCGGGCCGACCCTCGTCGCCGTGGTGCTCGCCGTCGCGTTCGTCGCCGGCACGCTCATCTATCGCGACACGGCCGAGGCCGCGCTCTACGACGAGTACGCCCGCGGCGCCCGCAACGTCGGCGTCGCGCTCACCGCGCGCGGGGGCGCCCGGATCGCGCCGTCCACGGTGGACGCGCTGCGGGCCGAGCCCGGCGTGGCCGCGGCCGACGGGCGGATGGCCGACGGCGGCCCTCGTCGGCAGGGGCGCGTGGCGGCAGACCACGGCACGGGGCTCGTCCGGCCCGAATCCTGAAAACGGGGTGTCGTGCGGCAGTGGACGCGCGGGGGAAGTTGGGCTGCCGGTCGGGGGCGAGCCGGGGGCCGGGGAGGTCTTGCGCCGCAGATCAACTACGTCGAGGCTGGCCGGACAACCCCGCGACGGGGAAAGGAGGTCAGGCCACGACGTCGGCGAACGATGCTATCCAGGCCAGGGCCTCCTGCTCGCCGGCGAAGGAGCGCCGCGTCGCGTAGACCGTGGCCGAGTCGCCGACCGTGACCACGAACGTCACCGCCCACGTCTGTTGGTCCTTGCGCAGCAGGCGGGACTTCGTGTCCAGGTGGATCGGCGCGATCAGCGTCGCGTGCTCGACGTTGAGCAGCGACGGCTGGGACGTCGCCATCTCCACCACCGGCACGAGTCTCACCGAAACACCATAAACCCGTGCGCTGCGGACCGTGACGGGGGCGATGGCGGCGCGTCGTCATGCTCTTGCGAAACGGAGCAAGAATCAAACAGGGATGCGTCTGGATATTGCGCCCCGGTGTCGGCGGCGTTACCGTCCCTCTTGCACCGACCATCCGCCGACCGGTGCTCCCCCAAACGGCCGATGTCGACCGCGACAGAGGCTCTCACCCCGCCGTACCGACCCTGTGGGCCCCAAACGCAAGGCAACCCGCAAACCGCCGACTGCGGGGGTGCCGGGGCGATGGGTCGCGTGCCCGGCACGTCGAAAGCGAGCAACCCAACGATGCTCCGGCACATCCGAACGAAGCGACCTCGGGCGCGAACCGCCGCCCTCGTCGCCGGCGCGACGCTGGCCGCGGCCGGCGTCATCGTCGCCGTGGCGACACCGGCCCTCGCGGCCGCGAGCGGCGGCGTCGGTGCGACCCTGCCCTACGCCGAGGTCCAGGCCGAGAACTCGGCCACCAACGGCACCGTCATCGGGCCCAGCGCGGCCTACAACACCCTGCCGTCCGAGGCGTCCTACCGCAAGGCGGTGACGCTGCAGGGGTCCGGCAAGTACGTCGAGTTCACCACCCCGGTGGCGACGAACTCCCTCGTGTTCCGCTACAGCATCCCGGACACCGGGAACGGCTCGGTGTACACCGCGCCGCTGTCGCTGTACATCAACGGCACGCGCAGTACCAACTTCACGCTGACCAACGCGTACAGCTGGTACTACGGCGGGTACCCCTTCACCAACTCGCCGGGCAGCAACCCCCACCACTTCTACGACGAGGTCAACCGGCTCTTCCCGACCACGTACCCGGCCGGGACGAAGTTCAAGCTGCAGGTCGACTCGGACTCGACCGCGTCGTCGTACACGATCGACTTCGCCGACTTCGAGACCGTCGGGCCGGCGCTGTCGCAGCCCAGCGGCTCGGTCTCGGTGACCAGCACGGGTGCCGACCCGTCCGGTGTGGCCGACTCGACGGCCGCGTTCAACTCGGCGATCGCCGCCGCGGGTGCCGGTGGCACCGTGTGGATCCCGGAGGGCACCTTCCGGATCCCCGGCAGCAACCCCGGCTGTGGCATGGGGTGCAGCCACATCATCCTGAACAACGTCACCATCAAGGGCGCCGGCATGTGGCGCTCGCGGATCGTCGGCAATGCGCCCGGCCTCTACGGCGGGTGGGCGCCCAACGGTGGCAGCAACGTCCACCTCTCCGACTTCGCGATCTTCGGCAACGTCCAGGAGCGCAACGACGGTGACCAGGTCAACGGCATCGGCGGCTCGCTGAGCAACTCCACCGTGGACCGGGTGTGGATCGAGCACACCAAGGTCGGCGCCTGGATGGACGGGCCGATGAACAACCTGGTCTTCAGCCAGATGCGGCTGCGCAACTTCACCGCCGACGGCGTCAACTTCCACAACGGCGTCACCAACTCGAAGGTCACCAACAGCGACATCCGCAACGCCGGCGACGACGGCCTGGCCACGTGGTCGGACCAGAACGCGGACGCCAACGACTCCTTCGACCACAACACGGTGCAGTACCCGATCCTGGCCAACGGCATCGCGATCTACGGCGGGCACGACAACTTCGTGACCGACAACCGGGTCATCGACGCGGGCCTCAGCCAGGGCGGCGGCATCCACGTCGCGCAGCGCTTCGCCTCCACGACGCTGGGCCGCACCGACGTGCTGCGCAACACCATCATCCGCTCCGGCAGCCTCGACCCGAACTGGCAGTTCGGCGTCGGCGCGCTGTGGTTCGACGCCCGTGACGGCGGCATGACCGGCCTGACCAACGTCGACAACATCCTGATCCAGCAGAGCCCGTTCGAGGCCATCCAGTTCGTCTCCGGCTCGAACATCTCCAACGTGAAGATCAACAACGCGACGATCCAGAACACCGGCACCTGGGCGATCCAGGAGCAGGTCGGCGGCGCCGCGACGATCAGCAACTCCACCGCCACCGGCGTGCAGGCCCCGGCCGCGATCTACAACTGCGGCGTCGGGTTCACGCTCACCGACGGCGGCGGCAACAGCGGCCTGTCCGGTACGGCCTGCTCGAACATCCAGAACCCCACGTTCCCGCCGTACCTGCCGGACAACGGCTCGAGCATCAACATCAGCCCGAGCGCGCTCGGCTTCGGCTCGGTCGTCACCGGCTCGACCAGCGCCGCCCAGGCGGTCACGGTCACCAACTCCGGCACCGGCGCCGCACCGGTCGGCACGATCGCGGTCACGGGCGACTTCGCCCAGACCAACACCTGCGGCAGCAGCATCGCCGCCGGCGCGTCGTGCACGATCAGCGTGACGTTCCGCCCCACGGCGGCGGGTTCCCGCACGGGTACCCTCACGGTCACCGCCTCGGGCATCACCAACACCGTGCCGCTGTCCGGCACCGGCGTGGCTCCCGGCCCGATCGTGAACGCCAACCCGGGCAGCCTGAGCTTCGGCGGTACCGTCGTCGGGACCTCCGCGGCCACCCAGACGGTCACGCTGAACAACTCGGGCACCACCGCCGCCACCGTGTCGAGCATCGCGGCGTCGGGTGACTTCAGCCAGACCAACACCTGCGGCAGCAGCATCGCCGTCGGCGCCTCCTGCACCGTCACGGTGACGTTCACCCCGACGGCCTCGGGCTCGCGCACCGGCTCGCTGACGGTCACCAGCAACGCCAACAACAGCCCGACCGTGGTCGGCCTCACCGGCAGCGGCATCGGCACCGACACGAACATCGCGCTCAACAAGACGGTCACCGCCAGCAGCTCGGTCAACGGCACGCAGGCCCCGGCCACCGCGACCGACGGCAACGCCGCCACCTACTGGGAGAGCGCCAACAACGCCTTCCCGCAGTGGATCCAGGTCGACCTGGGCGCGGTCACCAGCATCGGCAAGGTCACGCTGAAGCTCCCGCCGGACTCCGCGTGGGCGACCCGCACGCAGACGCTGTCCGTCCTCGGCAGCACCGACGGCACCAACTTCAACACCACCCTGTCGGCCTCGGCCGGGCGCACCTTCAACCCGGCGACCGGCAACACCGTGGCGATCACGGTGCCGGCGAGCAACGTCCGGTACGTCCGGATCAACGTCACCGCCAACACCGGCTGGCCGGCCGCCCAGGTGGCCGAGCTCGAGGTGTACCCCAGCGGCGGCGGCACCCCGAACGCGCCGGTGCTCAGCGCCAGCCCGTCCTCGCTCACCTTCGCCTCGCAGGCGCTCAACACCACCAGCGCGTCGCAGGCGGTCACCATCACCAACACCGGCACCGCGGCGGCCACCGTCTCCGGCGTCAGCGTCACGGGCGACTTCGCCCAGACCAACAACTGCGGCTCGATCGCGGTCGGCGCCTCGTGCGCGGTCAACGTGACGTTCCGGCCGACGGCGTCCGGCAGCCGCACCGGCACGCTCACCGTCACCAGCAACGCCAACAACAGCCCGACCACGGTCGCGCTGAGCGGCACCGGGCAGGGCACGACGTCGACCAACCTGGCCGCCGGCAAGCCCACGTCCGAGTCGAGCCACACGCAGACGTACGGCTCCGGCAACGTGACCGACAACAACCAGGCCACCTACTGGGAGAGCGCCAACAACGCCTTCCCGCAGTGGGTCCAGGTCGACCTCGGCTCCACGCAGAGCGCGTCGCGCATCGTGCTGCAGCTGCCCGCCGGCTGGGGCCAGCGCGTCCAGCACATCCAGGTCCAGGGCAGCACCACCGGGTCGTCGTTCACCGAGGTCAAGGCCGCGGCCGACTACACCTTCGCGCCCGGGTCCAACAACACCGTCACCATCACGTTCACCGCGACCAGCCAGCGGTACTTCCGGCTGAACTTCACGGCGAACAGCGGCTGGCCGGCCGGTCAGCTGTCCGAGTTCCAGGTCTGGAACGTCTAGTTCCCGGCCTCTCTGCCCGCACCGGGGTCACCCGGTGCGGGCAGGGGTTCGGTCAGGACTTGACATAACCCATTTGCAGCCAGGAAGATTACGCGCCGTGGCGGCGCAGCAGACGCATCCCCGCGACCTGTGGCGCCGCGATCTGGGCGGGACCGCCAGGCGGGTCGCGGAGACCTTGCGCCTGTACGGCCCCCGCACCCGCGCCGAGCTGGTCACGCTCAGCGGCCTTTCGCGGCCCACCGTCTCGGCCGTGCTCACCGACCTCGGCGGCGCCGGGCTCGTGAGCGAGAAGGTCGGCGCCGCCGCCCGCCCCGTCGGGGGCCGCCCCGCCTCCGTGGTCCAGCTGACCCGCCGGGCCGGCATCGCCGTCGGCGCCGACATCGGCCGCCGGCACGTGCGCGTCGCCGTCGCCGACCTCGGCCACGCCGTGATCGCCGAGCGCGAGGCGCGCACCGACTTCGACATCGACGACCGGCCGCAGGACGCCCTCGAGCTCGCCGTCGGCCTCGTCGACGCCGCGCTGGGCGACATCGGCGCCACCCGCGACGAGGTCGTCGGCGTCGGGCTCGGCGTGCCCGCCCCGATCACCCGCGACTGGCGCATCGGCTCGCCGCCGATGCTGCCCGGCTGGGCCGACCTGCGCCCGGCCGACGAGCTCAACGCCCGCCTCGGGCTGCCGGTCCGGGTCGACAACGACGCCAACCTGGCGGCGCTGGGCGAGTACGTCTGGGGCGCCGGCCGCGGCTGCACCGACCTCGTCTACGTCAAGCTCGCCACCGGGATCGGCGCCGGCATCGTCATGGACGGCCGGCTCTACCGCGGCGCCGCCGGCACCGCGGGCGAGATCGGCCACGTCACGCTCGACGCCCGCGGCGCGGTGTGCCGCTGCGGCAACCGCGGCTGCGTCGAGCTCGCCGTCGGCGGCCGCGCCCTGCTCGCCCACGCCCGCCAGACCCACCCCGAGCTGCACGACCTGAAGGGCCTCATCGAGTACGCGCACGCCGGCGACCCCGGCTGCCGGCGGCTCATCATCGACGCGGGCACGCAGCTGGGGTACGCGCTGGGCAACCTCGTCAACATCATCAACCCGCAGCGGGTGCTGCTCGGCGACGAGCTCGGTGCCGCCACCGACCTGCTGCGCGAGCCGCTGCAGCGCGGCCTCGCCGAGACGGCCCTCGCGGCCGCCGCCGAGGCCGTCGACGTGGCCCAGAGCGCCCTGTCGCTGCGCGCCGCGTCGCTCGGCGCCGTGGCCCTGGCCCTCGGCATCGACACGGTGCCGTTCGCCGCCGCCGACCAGGCCTAGCCGGTACCCCGAAAAGACCAGAACACATCGCGGCCCTCGCGGCGTCTGTTGGTGGACGGATCGCCGACCCGGGAGCGGTCGCTGGCGACCCGGAGGTGTTCCACTTCGGCCTCGACCCGGCGCTCACCCGGACCGCGTTCATGCTGTGGTAGACCGGCGACGGCGCCGAGGGCGTGCAGCTGACAGACGCCGAGGACTCGTCGTACGAGGTCAGTTTCGCCCAGTCCGCCACGGTTCTCGACACCGTGCGCGACTCCGATCTCGGCGTGACGAAGGACTGGTCGAAGGCCGCCGTCTCGGCCACGACCGTGGCCGGGCGCCCCGCCACCCTGAGCGTGCTCGGGTCGCTCATCCAACTGCGCTGGCAGCCTGTCGACGGCCTGTGGGCGCAGGTGATCGGCTCCGGCCAGCATCCCGACGCGGCCGGCGCCGCCCGGGTCGCGGCCGGGGTGCGTTACGACACGGCCTACCGGTGCGTGCTGCCGCTGCACCTCAAGAGCCTGCCGGCCGGCTCGCACGTGACCGGCTGCCTGCTGGTCCTGCGCGGCTACGACGGGAACGACTCGCAGCGGCGGCCGAACCGCGTCAACCGGGCGCAGATCACCATCGCCGACGGCGCCAAATGGGCCGTCTTCGATTTCCTGGCGGCGGTTCCGGCGGGGCCGGAACGGGAGGACCGGGAAACGCCGTCGCTGCCGGCCGGCGGCCCGAAGAGCCTTCCGCAGCTGCCGCCGGGCGTCACCGTCCTGCCGACCGACGACCTCGCGGACTACCACCATACGTTCAACGTCGACGGCTACAACGTGGACGGCATCTCGAAGGGCTACGGCCGCGAACTGACACTGTCCGTCGGCCACGGGCTGAGCATGCGGGGCGACGGGCGAAACCCCTCGACGTGGCCGGAACGGCTCGTCGGTTAGGACGATTGACGCGGCACCCCCGCCGGATTCGATTCGGCGGGGGTGCTGCCGTTGCATGTTGATCTATATAATGAGTGCCTTGGGGGTCGAATCCGTCATGCCCGCGGAGGACGTATGCTGTACTTTTTTCTCAGCTACGCCCGTGGGCCCGACGACCTGTTCGTGCGCAAGTTCTACAACGACCTCTGCAGCGAGGTCCGCGCGCACGCCGGTGCCGGTCACGACGACGAGGTCGGCTTCCTCGACAATCACAACATCGAGCCCGGTCAGCACTGGCCGCAGGCCCTGGTCAATGCGATCGCCGAATGCTCGTGTTTTCTGGCGCTCTATTCACCGGCATACTTCCTGAGCCGCCCCTGCGGCAAGGAATGGAAGCTGTTCGAGCTGCGCTCGCGACCCGCGGCCCGCGATGACAGCACTCCGATCCCCGGCCTGATCCCGATCGTGTGGCTCCCGCCTCGCGAGCTGCCCGAGGTGGCGAGGTCCGTGCACTACGACCTCGACGTCGAGGAGGACGACTACCGGCGGCGCGGGCTGCGGCAGCTGCTGCGATTACAGCGCATGCACGACGCCTACATCGACTTCCTGGCCACCATGGCCGAGCACATCGTCTCCGCGGCGCGCACCCCGCCGCCGCACGGCCCGACCGACCTCGACTTCGACCAGGTGGAGAGCGCCTTCCACCCGGTCAAGGCGGGGCCCGAGGACGGCAGCGAGCTGCCGGCCCGCTTCGGCACCGGGCAGACCATCCACTTCGTCGTCGCCGCGCCGACCCGCGACGAGGCCGACGGCATCCGCCGCGACGCCGACTACTACGGTGCCGACGCCCTGCAGTGGGCACCGTTCGCGCCCGAACGACCACGGCCACTGCGGGAGTACGCCCAGAAGGTCGCCTCCGACTTCGGGTTCGAGTCGCTGTTCACCGGGCTCGACCGGCTGGCCGACCGGGTCAAGCTCGCCCAGCAGTACAACCACATCGTCATCCTGCTCGTGGACCCCTGGAGCGCCGACGTCGACGCCTACCGGGAGCGGCTGCTGGAGTACGACCATCATCGCGACCACGTCTCCGCGATGCTCGTCGTGATGAGCGCCGGCGACGCGCAGACCCAGGCCCACAGCGCCCGCCTGGCCGAGCTCATGCACCACACGCTCGGCAACAGCGAGCGCCGCCTCGACGAGGTGATGCTGCGCCGCAGCGTCATCACCTGGCCCTCGTTCGAGGCCGACCTGGCCGTCGTGCTGGCCGAGGCGCGCAACCGCCTCGTCGCCGACGGCCGGGTCTTCCGCCGGCCGCCCCCCGGCGACTACGCCCCGCGCCCCATTCTCGAAGGACCGTAGGAGGCACGATGACCGCGACAGACGAGGCACCGTCGGCGCCCGGCCGGATCGTGACCTTCTACTCGTACAAGGGCGGCTCCGGCCGCACGATGACCATGGCCAACGTGGCCTGGATCCTCGCCAGCAACGGCTACCGCGTGCTCGTCGTCGACTGGGACCTGGAGTCGCCCGGCCTGCACCGGTACTTCCACCCGTTCCTGCTGGACAAGGAGCTGCGCAACTCCCCGGGCGTCATCGAGATGCTCACCGACTTCGTCACCGCCGCGCTGCAGCCCGACCGCGACGACGACCTCGGCTGGATCGACGCGCAGGCCCAGGTCCTCGACCACGCCGTGTCGCTGGAGTGGCGCTTCCCCGGCAACGGCGGCGTCGACCTGCTGCCCTCGGGCCGGCAGACCCGCTCGTACGCCGCCGCCGTCAGCACCTTCGACTGGCCGAAGTTCTACGACCGGCTCCCCGGCGCGGCCTTCATCGACGCGCTCGCGCGCAACATGCGCCAGCACTACGACTACGTGCTCGTCGACAGCCGCACCGGCCTGAGCGACGCCGCCGGCGTGTGCACCGTCCTGCTGCCCGACGTCGTCGTGAACTGCTTCACCCTGAGCATCCAGAGCGTCGACGGCGCCGTCGCGGTCAGCGAGTCGATCCGCCACCAGCGCCGCGGCAGGGCGCTGCGCTTCCTGCCGGTGCTCATGCGGGTCGAGGACGCCGAGCAGGTCAAGCTCGAGATCGGCCGCGACCACGCCCGGCGCCGCTTCCGGCCGTTCCTGGACCACGCCAGCCCCGACGAGGCCAACCGGTACTGGGGCGACGTCGAGGTGCCGTACAAGCCGTACTTCGCCTACGAGGAGATCCTCGCGACCTTCGCCGAGCGGCCGCGCCTGGAGACCTCGCTGCTGGCCGCGTTCGAGCGGCTCGTCGGCGTGCTCACCGAGGGCGCCGTGCGCGAGATGCCGGCCATGGACGAGTCCGAGCGGCGGCGGTGGCTGTACGAGTTCGAGCGCCCCCGCCCGACCAGCGCCTCCGACGTGCTCATCAGCTACGCCGCCGTCGACCGCATGTGGGCCGAGTGGATCAAGCAGCGGCTGGTCGACATCGACATGCGGGTGGCGCTGCTCGACATCGACTCCGTCACCGGCCCGCACTTCGTCACCGAGATCGAGCGGCGCCTCGCCACCGTCGGGCGCACGCTCGTGCTGCTGAGCAAGGACTACGTGTCCTCGCCGCAGGCGGCGCCGCTGTGGCAGCTGCTGGACAGCCGCACCTCGGCGGGCGCGGCGGCCGTCGTGCCGATCCGGCTCGACACCACGCGCATCACCCCGCCGTTCACCGAGCGGCTGCCGGCCGACCTCGCCAACCAGCCCCGCGAGCGCGCCCACGAGGCGCTGCTGGCCGCGCTGGGCGCCCCGCTGCACACCGCCGCCCAGGAGCCCGACGACGAGGGCCCGCGCTTCCCGGGCGCGCCGCCGCCGGTGTGGAACGTCCCGCAGCGCAACCCGGCCTTCACGGGCCGCCGCGACACCCTCGAGCAGCTGCGCGACCGCCTGTCGGCCAGCGCCAACGTCGTGTCCCCGCAGGCCCTCTACGGCCTGGGCGGCGTCGGCAAGACCCAGGTGGCCATCGAGTACGCCCACCGCTTCGCCGCCGACTACGACCTCGTGTGGTGGATCTCCGCCGAGCAGGTCTCCCAGGTCCGCTCGGCCCTGGGCGAGCTGGCCCGGGAGCTCAAGCTGCAGGAGGCGGAGTCCCTGGGCGAGAGCGTGCGGATGGTCCGTGACGCACTGCGGCAGGGCAGGCCGTACCGACGCTGGCTCCTGATCTTCGACAACGTCGGCGAGCCGGAGTCCATCCGCGAGTTCATCCCGCAGGGCCCGGGCCACGTGCTGCTCACCTCGCGCAACCAGGAATGGTCGCAGGACGCCGAGGTCGTCGAGATCAACACGTTCAGCCGCGCGGAGAGCGTCACGTTCCTGACCCGCCGCGTCACCGGCCTCGCGCTCGCCGACGCCGACGCGGTGGCCAACCGCCTCGGCGACCTGCCGCTGGCGATCGAGCAGGCCGCGGCCTGGCTGTCGGAGACCGGCATGCCCGTGAGCCGGTACCTCGAGCTGCTCGACACCCAGCCGCTGCGCATCCTCGACGAGAACGCGCCGATCGGCTACGACCGCTCCACCGCCGCGACCTGGCAGCTGTCGCTGGCCCAGCTGCGCCGGCAGTCCCCGGCCGCGGCCAAGCTGCTGGAGATCTGCGCGTTCTTCGCCCCCGAGCCGATTCCGACGCGGCTGCTGTACACCCCGCGCTTCACCCAGCCGCTGCTGGAGTACGACCCGGCGCTGCACGACCCCATCCGCCAGGGCCGGCTGATGCGCCAGATCGGCCGGTACGCGCTCGCCTCGATCGACACCGGCCAGACCATGATGCAGATCCACCGCCTGGTCCAGGCCGTCATCCAGGACAGCCTCTCGCCGCAGGAGCGGGAGGAGAACCGCAAGCACGTGTACCAGGTGCTGGCCACGGCCGAGCGGTCCGACCCCGACGAGGTGCAGAGCTGGCCGGCGTACGCCCGGCTGCTGCCGCACGTGCGCGGCTCCAAGGCCAACCACTCCTCCGACATGCAGGTGCGCCTCTTCGTCGTGGACGTCGTGCGGTACCTCTGGTCGCGGGGCGACTTCTCGAGCTCCCAGGAGCTGGCCGAGGAGACGGTCGAGCTCTGGCGCGCCGACCCCCGCATCGGCGAGGACCCGGTCACGCTCCTGCTCGACTTCCACCTCGGCAACGCCCTGCGCTCGCAGGCGATCTTCGACCGCGCGCTGGAGATCGACCAGCTGGCCCTGGAGCGCCTGCGCGAGACAGTCGACGAGGAGGACGACCCCTACATCGTCATGACCGCCGGCGGCGTGGCCGCGGACCTGCGCGCCCTCGGCCGGTTCGAGGAGGCCCGGGCGCTGGCCGAGGACGTCTACGCCCGCGCGCAGCGGACCTTCGGCGAGGATCACGACCGCACCCTCAAGGCGGCTAACAACGTGGCCGTGTCCCTGCGCCTGGTCGGCGACTTCAAGGGCGCCGCGAGCTACGACGAGGACACCCTCGAGCGCCGCCGCCGCATCTTCGGCGAGCGCAACCTCGAGACGCTGCTGGCGGCCAACAACTACGCGCACGACCTGCGGGCCATCGGCCGGTTCGAGGAGTCGCGGGAACTGCTGGAGTCGACGCTGCAGACCTACCGCGGCGTGCTCGACAGCGCCTCCGCCCCCGCCATCCTGCGCGCGGCCAAGAACATGGCCGTGACCCTGCGCAAGCTCGGCGACATCCGGGCCGCCCGGCAGCTCACGAACGACACCCTGCAGCGGTACCGCGACCTGCACGGCGAGGAACACCCGGACACCCTGTCGTGCCTCATGAACGCGGCGTTCGAGGAGTCGGCGCTGGGCAACAACGAGGCCGCCGAGCGCATCGCCCGGCAGGTGCTGTCGGGCTACGAGAGCCTGTACGACGAGAAGCACCCGTTCCGCCTGGCCGCCCTGAACAACCTCGCGATCTTCGCCCGCCTCAACGGCCGCACACAGGACGCCCGCGCCTTCTCCCAGCAGGCGTGCGACCGCTTCGAGCAGGCCCTCGGCCCCGAGCACCCGTACACCCTGTCCAGCCGCATCAACCTGGCGAACGTGATGTTCGACGACGGCGACGTCCACGGCGCCCGCGAGATCGACGAGAGCGTGCGCACGGCGCTGGAGAAGGTGCTGGGCGACGAGAACCCGGACACCCTCGCGGCGGCGGCCAACCTGGTGGTGAGCCGGCGGGCGACCCAGGATGCGGCGGGGGCGGAGGAGCTGTACATGCTCACGCTGGAGCGCAGCCGCCGCACGCTGGGGGAGAGCCACCCGAACACGCTGGCCCTGAAGGAGGGCCGCCGCCTCAACTGCGACATCTCCCCGCCCCCGACGTAGCCGTGCACGGCGAGGGCCCGGGGCGTCGCCGCCCCGGGCCCTCGTTCGCCGGCCGTTGGCCGGGCCTCGATGCTACGAGTTTCGGTTGCGGTGGTTGATCGCCCGGATCAGCGGCGGCAGGGCGGCAATGACCGAGGCTAGGCCGATGAGCGCCGCGGTGAGGTTGTTGATGGCGCCGCCGGCGAAGAGCAGCACCACGATCAGGGCGATCAGGAGGATGAAGGCAAGGACGGCGACCAGCGCCGTCGTGCGCCCCGAGTCCTTGCCGCCCGGCGTTTTTCCGGGTTGGGAGGGGGCGGGCTCGTCGGTGGCGGCATCGCCACCCTGTAAGTTTGTCACTGGCAGAGACCTCTTTCTGGCAGTCGCAGCTTGATGTGGACTCTGTGGCGGGCCGTCGGTGGGCAAGACCGGCGGCCCGCATTTTGCAGAAGCCCGCGTGGACCTAAGTGATCAATGAAGCACGCCGGCGCGGCGGCGAATAGAACGAGGGAGACGCGGCAACACTGAAAGCCACGGCTGGAGTATTGCACAACCGCCGCGCCGACGTTATCTGTTGTCGGCCTGTGTGCAGTGGGGTTTCAGTAGCTCAGAAGCGGCATTCGGATAGCCGCCAGGTTGCAGTTTGAAAACAGCGTCCCCGAACGGTTCGGGACGGGCTGACCAGCAGGTTCAGCCTTCTGGGCCCATGACGGCGGGCGCCGAAACGCAAGGGGCTGAGGATTCGTTCAGCCTTTAGAGTGCCGATGCGAGCGTTGGGTGACAGCCGCAATACCGGTTGTAGGATGATCTTTTGACAGTGACGACTGTCAATTTCTGTCGACTGGCTGAATATTCGGCGCAGGGATCGTGATGGTGATCAATGCCCCGGAAAAGACCGACGCCCGGCGGATGCGCTCCTGGAGCGCTCGCCGGGCGACAGAGGGTCGGAGAGGTTACAGCGCGGACGAAAAGGCCGAGACGGTGAGCAGGTCGCGCTCGCGAGGGTCGAAGAGCCGCTTCATCACGCTGTCCAGGGTCGAGGTCGTTTCCGCGTCGGGCTCGAAGAGCAGCGCCTGCAGCCTCACGTGTGCAAGATCGAGTAACCCGTCCTGGACCTCGTCGGCCGCGACGCTCTCGCGTGGCTTGTCCATGCTTCCACCTAAGTGATCGAGTGACAGAAAGGATGGTGCTGTGGCCCCCTCTCTGAGTCTCCACACGGCGTGTGAAGTTCTCTTCAAGATGACCTAGATGCAAGCTCACGGACCTCACCGGCACCGGATGAAAGAGCCAGCAAGGATGATAAGCATGTGGCTCCTGAGGACCGGCGCCGGGCGGGCGTCGACACGCAAAGACCCCCGCCAGGAGTATTACACAAACACTCCCGTGGCGTTATCCGTTGCCGACCTGCGCACTCTCGAGTTTCAGCAGCTCAGAAGCGGCTCTTGGATGACCCGTGGATTGCAGTTTTGATACGGCCTCGCGGAGCAACTCAGGCCGGGTCAAGAGCAGCCGATGTACCAGCGCCTCGGTTGGGTCCGAACGAGTGGCCGGAGGCGCCTGGAGGCCCCTCGCCACGGCCAGGGCGATCCAGGCCTCGTCGTCGCGGGCGTCGGCGTCCAGGCGCGCCAGCGCGGCCCGCTGGGCGCCCTCGGCGTCGTCGGCGAGCAGCATCGCCCCTGTTGTGAGCGGGTCAGGGCCAGACGGCCGAACCGGCTCGGTGTGGCCGTCGAGCCAGCGGTGCAGCTCGGCGAGCAGGCCGGGGGCGTCGGCCGGGGCGGCGGGGGCGCCGCCGTCGATCATGCCGCGTTCGGCGATGGTTCCCACCGGCGTGCCGAAACGCAGCGAGTTGAATAGTCGTTCAGTCTCGAGGGCGTCCGCGTGCGCGTTGAGTAACAGCCAGCGCACCGTTTGTGCCGTCACGAACAATTGTGTCCGGGCAACGATGTCGGACGGGATGTCCTCGGTCTCCCAGCGCTCGAGAGTGGCTCGAAGGACCCTCGCGAAATGGTCGCCCAATGGGGTCATTTCACCGCTATTGATCAGGTCCTCGATCGCGATGCGATTCATCGCCCGCCAGTACGCGAACTGGGCGGCCGCCCGGCGCGTGTCGGCATCAGGACTGTGCCGGCGCCGGCGCCAGTAGTCGGTGACGCCGGTGTGGGCGTAGATGCCCTGCAGCAGCGCGCCGGCCGGGCGGGGGTCGAGCCGCCAGGGTGCCTGCAGGCGGGCCGGGCCCGCCGGGGTGTGCAGCTCGCAGAGGTCCAGCAGCGCGCCGAGCTTCGCGTGCATGTACTCGTGGATGAGCAGCAGGGCCAGGTCCGCGGCGCTGTCGGGGATCGAGACGGCGATCGAGCCGCAGGCCCGGCGCGACGCCGCGCTGATCATGACGCCGGTGTCCGGCGTGGCCAGGGGCACCAGCGAGCGCAGGCTGTGCCGCAGGCCCACCGCGTGGGCGGGGTGGTCCTGCTCGATGAGCTGCCACGCGTCGGCGAGCAGCTTGGCGAGGTGGCCGGCCCGGGACTCGCTCAGCGCCGGCAGCGGCCGCCAGTTGTAGC
The DNA here is from genome assembly GCF_050936175.1 of Dactylosporangium sp. CA-139066. NCBI lineage: Bacteria > Bacillati > Actinomycetota > Actinomycetes > Micromonosporales > Micromonosporaceae > Dactylosporangium > Dactylosporangium sp. CA-139066. The sequence goes on from NZ_JBNJNH010000001.1 coordinate 1,913,938, forward strand.
AGTGGCGGTACGGGTCCTGGTCCTCGATCGCCAGCCGGAAGCCGCCGAGGGCGACCGTGCGGCGCGGCTGCCAGCCGGGGCCGCCGAGCTCGACCACCGTCCCGCCGGCGCCCGTGACGCGCACGGCGGAGCCGTCGCCGTCGACGCGCGCCCACCCGGCGCCGAGGCCGTGGGCGGTGCCGAGGCCGGGCAGGCCGGCGACGCCGTCGACGGTGGGCACCTCGACGGCGAACGGCAGCCCGGCGGCGATCGCCGCGGCGCCGGCGTAGGAGGCGAGGTGCCCGAGCACCTCCGGCACGCCTGGGGCGTCGCCGGTCTCGGCGTAGTCGGTGAGTCGGTGCAGGGCGGCATTGGCCCAGGCGTCCAGGTGGGGGTGGGACAGGACCTCGGCGACCGCGGGACCGCCGGCGGCCTCGGCCCGGGCGATGAGCTGCGCCGCGGCCACCACCGGGGCCGCGAACGGGGTGCCGCGCACGGCGTGGACGACCATGGTGATGAGGGTCCGGCGCTTGGCGAGCTGGCCGGCGGCGAGCACGGCCATCGCCCCCGCGTCGCCGTAGCCGGCGGCGACCCCCGAGAACTGCTCGGCGCTGAGCAGCATCCGTTCATTGCTCACTGCGTGACCACCGCTGGCTGGGTGAGGTCGGCGCGCACGCGGTCGCCGATGTGGTTGATGAGGGCGAACAGGTCGTCGCAGTAGGCCGACGGGTTTTCGAAGCCGTTGGCGGCGTCGTAGCGGTGGGCCCGCAGGCCGCCGCCGCAGACCTTGACGACCGGGCAGGAAAGGCATTTCGAGCCGAGTTTGTACGGCGCGGTGACGGCCAGGTGCGACAGCACATCGGCGAAGGCGTGGTCGGCGAGGCTCAGGCCGGTGGCCGGACCGCCCTCCGCCGTCGTCTTGAGCGCGTCGGACTGCTCGTAGGAGCCGTCGGTCTCCACGGTGACGATGCCGGGCGCCTCGCCGCCGATCGTCTCGGTCTCGCTCGGCAGGCCGAAGAGCCGCGCGATGATCGACTCGAACAGCCGGATGCGGGTGCCGGACTCGACGGGGCGGTGCTCGTACCAGCGGTCGAAGACGCGGATCAGCCAGTCGGCGTAGGCCAGCGGGCGGTCGCGATGCGGCGGCGGCGTGGTCCAGTTGCCGTGCGGCAGCAGCAGGTCCACCCGCGGCGGGCGGAAGGCCAGGAGGGAGTCGTACACCTCGTCGGGGTCGTTGTCGACGTCGATCGTGCACAGCAGGCCGCCGTAGACGGCGGCGTGCTCGGGCCGCATGAGCCGGGCGATCCCGGCGGCGATGCGGTCGTACGAGCCGCGGCCGCTGGCGTAGCGGCGGTGCCGGTCGGTCTCCGCGGCGCCGCCGTCGACGCTCACCCCGACGCTGACGCCGTACTCGTGGAAGAGCTCCAGGAACCTGTCGTCGATCAGGATGCCGTTGGTCTGGATCGAGAAACGCGTCGCCGGAAAGGCGCCCTTGATGATCCGCAGCGCGGCCTCCACGCCGTCGTGGCCGGCCAGCAGCGGCTCGCCGCCGTGCAGCACGACGCGCAGCTCGCGCATTTCATGATCGCGCGCATGCTCGTCAATGCGATGGGCGACCCGCTCGAGCGTCGCCATGGTCATCGTCGTCGGCTGGGTGCGCCAGCTCTGGTCGATGCTTTCGTAGACGTAGCAGTAATCGCAGCTGAGATTGCATCGACTGTGAATCTTGAGAACTATCTGGCGCATCGGCGTGCCCACGGGCACCAATCTTGGAGCTGGCGCATCGGGTTGTCCAGCGGATCCATTCAGGTTACTCCTCCATATCAGGACCGGGGGAACAGTGGCGAGTTCGCGTGATGCGCCGCGGCCCGGGCGGCTCGTATTCTGACGATCCGGCAGTGATGCAAGACGGGGAGGCGGCCTTGCTCGAGGTGCTCGACCTGCCCGGCGGCCGGCGCATCGTCTACGAGGACTCGGGCAAGCGCGGCGGCCGCCCGGTGTTCCTGCACCACGGCACGCCGGGCAGCGGCGACGGCCCGAAGCCGCGCCACTCGATGCTGTACCGGCACGGCGTGCGGCTCATCTCGTACTGCCGCCCGGGCTACGGCGGCAGCACCCGCCGCCGCGGCCGGACCGTCGCCGACGCGGTCCGCGACGTCGAGGCCCTGGCCGACGCCCTCGGCCTGGACACGTTCGCGGTGCTCGGCCGCTCCGGCGGCGGACCGCACGCGCTGGCCTGCGCCGCGCTGCTGCCCGGCCGGGTCACTCGGGTCGCCGCCCTGGTCAGCCTCGCCCCGCACGACGCGATCGGCCTGGACTGGTACAACGACATGGTCCCGTCCAACCAGCGCGCCTACCGCGCGGCGGCGATCGACGAGGAGCTGATCACCGAGCAGCTGCGGCTGCGGGCCGACCGGGTCCGCGCCGACCCCGCCCACCTGCTGCGCACGCTGCGCGAGGAGATGCCGCCGGCGGACCTGCGCGTGGTCGAGGACATCGCCATCGAGCGGCTGCTGCTGCGCACCTACGCGCTGGGGCTCGGCGACGGGCCGTACGGCTGGATCGACGACCTCCTCGCCCTGCGCGCCGACTGGGGCTTCCGCCTCGACGCCATCACCGCGCCGGTGCGGCTCTGGCACGGCGCCGACGACCGGTTCGCCCCGGTGAGCCACACCCGCTGGCTGGCCGAGCACATCCCCGGCGCCCAGGTCGAGGTCGAGCACGGGGCGGCCCACTTCGGCGCGCTGCGGGTGATGCCCCGGATGATCCGCTGGCTCGCCGACCGCGAGCCGCCCAGCGCGGCGGCCTGAGCGCCTCAGTAGGGGTCGATCGACCGCAGTGCATCCGATGTCGGATATACGACATCGGATGGGCCCGCCTCCGCGCGCAGGGTCTCCGGGTGGTCCTCGCCGAGCACCCGGCGCAGCTCGTCGGCGAGCTCGGCCAGGCGCCGGGCGGCGGCGTCGCGGTCGTTGCGCCCGGCGTCGAGCAGCGCCAGGTTCACCTCCGCCGTCAGGGCGAGCGGGTGGTGCGGGGGCAGCGCGGCGGCCAGCCGCTGCGACGTCTGCGCGGCGAGGCGGTGCGCCGGCTCGCGCTCACCCGCGGCCCACGCGACCAGCGCGAGGTTGGCGCCGACCACGATCGTGCGCGGGTGCCCGGCGCCGAGCAGGTCGCCGTAGCGCAGCTCCACCCCGGTCAGCTCGGCCCGGGCCCGCTCGACGTGCCCGGTCGCCAGGAGGGTGAGGGCCCAGCTGTGCCGGCAGGCCAGGGTGTCCGGGCCGGCCGGGCCGCACGCGCCGGCGAGCTGCTCGTAGGCCTGCTCCAGCAGCGGCGCCGACTCGCCCGCCCGCCCGGCCAGCCGCAGCGACACCGCGAGGCTGGTCCGCACGCCCAGCGCGGCCCGGGACGCGGCGCCGAACGCCTCGGCGACGGCGGGCTCGAGCCGGCGCAGCAGCTCGGCGGAGTCCGCGTAGCGGCCGGCGTCGCGCAGGTCGCGGCCCAGGTTGGCGGCGGCGCGCAGCACGGCCGGGTGCCGGTCCGGGCCCGGGAAGGGCCGGAACCCGCGCACCCGCTCGTCGCAGCGCAGCGCCGCCCGGTAGTGCCCGGCCGCCCGGTAGGTGGTGGCGAGCCCGCTCAGCGCGTTGAGGGTCTGGGCGTGCTCGGCGCCGACGACCCGGGCCCACGCCCGGTACGTCGAGCGGGCCAGCCGCAGCGCGTCCTCGTAACGCCCGAGCGCCCGCAGGTCGGCCGCCTGCCGGTCCCGGGTGGCCAGCGTGGCCGGGTGGTGGCGGCCCAGCAGCTGCTCCTGCTCGGCCCGGATCTCCTCGTCGAGGCGCATCGCCTCGCCGTAGCGGCCCTGGTCGCGCAGGATCGCCGCGCGCACCCCGCGCAGCTGCAGCAGCTGCCCCCGATGGGTCGCGCGGCCGGCCCACTCCGCCTCGGCGCCCAGGGCCAGCCGCTCCCCTTCGGCCCCGGCGCCGGCGTGGCGCAGGCGGCGGGCGCGGTCGACGACGAGCGCCCGCACCGCCTCCTCCCGGCACTGTTCGGCGCCGGACACCGCCAGGTGCGGCCAGACCAGGTCGAACTGCGGCCAGGAGCGGGGGTCGTCGACGTCGTGGCCCTTCGCGAGGCCGGCGAGCACAAGGTGCACCTGGTGGCGGGCCTCGCGCCGGTCCTCGGCGGTCATCCGCTCCCGCACGACCCGCTGCAGCAGCGGGTGGACGTGGACCCGGCCGCCGGGCAGGTCGGGGCGCAGCAGGCCGAGCCGGCTGATCTGCTGCACCAGCGTGGCCGGCATGAGCCGGTCGGCGACCGACTCGTCGTAGGGCTTGAGGACCTCGGCCATCACGTCGCTGTACACCACGTCGGTCGCGGTGTCGTGGGCCAGCACCGAGAAGAGCTGCAGCAGGCGGTAGGCCCCCGGGGACTGGGTCCGCAGCCGGGCGAGCGAGCGGTCCCACACCTCCTCGACCGCGGGCAGCTCGCGGCGGTCCCGCTCCAGCGCGGCCAGGAACTCGGGCGCCGCCACGCCCGAGCGCTGCAGGGTCACGGCCGCCTCGGCCACGGCCAGCGGCAGGTCGCCGAGGGCCTCGGCGACGGCGTCGGCGTCCGCGGTGCGCAGGCCCGGCACGTGCCGGCGGAGGTACACGATGCTCTCGTCGCGCCCGAAGACCCCGACCGGCAGCGAGGCGAACCCGCCGCCCCACGACAGGTTCCGCGACGTGATGAGCACCTGCCCGGCGCCCTGCGGCAGGAAGTGGCGCACCTGCTCGTACTCGTCGGCGTCGTCGAGCACGATGAGCCAGCGGCGGTGCGGCTCGCCCCGGCGCAGCGCACCGAGCACGGCCCCGGCCGTCTCGCGGGCCGAGGACCGGGCGGCAAGCCCCAGCGCCGCCGCCAGCGCCGCGATGCCCTCGTCCAGCGCGCCGCAGTCCAGCCACCACACGAGGTCGTAGGCGGCGCCGAAGCGGTGGGCGTACTCGGCGGCGAGGGCCGACTTCCCGGCCCCGCCCAGCCCGTGCAGCACCACCGGCGGGGCGGCCGAGCGTGGGCCGGCGTGCTCCTCCGGGCGCAGCCGCGCGCGCAGCCGGACCAGGTCGGCTTCCCGCCCGATGAACCCGGCCGGGCGGGGCGGGGCGCGGAAGCAGGCCGGCTCCACGCCGGGGTAGCGCAGCGTGCCCGGCGGGCGGGGCTCCTCGGCGTGCCCGACGAGGCGCAGCAGCGCCCGCGCGGCCTCGGTCTCGTCCAAGCCGTGCAGCCGGGCCGAGGACCGCTCGGGATAGGCCGGCACCGCGGGGATCGGGTCGGTGTAGACGGCCAGCGGCGGCCGGCCGTCGGGGCTCGCCGGGCGCTGCTGGGCCTCGGCGGCGGCCCGCCCGGCCGAGATGACGTTCAGCTCGCGGGCCGCGGTGATCGCCGGGCCCGGCGCGGGGCCGGTGAGGCCGCCGTCGACGACCGTCACCTGGGCGGCGGCGAGCGTCGCGGCGATCCACTCGGCCCACACCCGGTCCTCGGCGGCGTGGCGCAGCAGCACCCGGTCCTCGCGGGCGGCGGTCAGGCGCAGGAACTTCCCGGCCGCCCGGTACCGCAGCCCGTCCTCCAGCGGCGGCAGGGACTTCACGGCGCCGTCGGTGATGTACCAGGCCAGGCGCTCGTACGCCGACAGCAGCGAGTCCGGCTGCCCCGGCAGGTCGGTCAGCGTCGCCAGGATCTCCTCGTAGGCGTAGGCCGACTGGTACGGCACCAGCACGTCGCGCCAGTAGACGGCCAGCTCGTCGTCGCGCATTCCGGCGGGCAGCCCGGCCAGGCGCTCCCGGGCCACGCGGCGGCCGGCCTCGACCCGCGCGCCGTCGGCCGGGTCGACCCGCATCGGCACCGGCAGCACGCGGGGAGAGTGCTCGGCGTCGCGGGTGGCCGCCGCGGCCCGGGCCGCACCCTCGATGCTCTTGGCGCTCAGCGTGAAGCAGGCCAGCACGACGTCGGGCAGGTGGGCCAGGCAGATCTGGGCCAGGTCGCCGAGGCCGGGCGGGCTGTCCACGAGCGTGTAGTCGTAGCCGGCGCGCATCGCGCGGCGCAGCCCGTCGAGGAAGGCGCCGCCGCCGGCGTCGTAGAACTCGTCCCAGTCCCGGCCGGCCAGCGCCGCCGCGTAGGACTCCTCCTGGCGCCCGGCCGGCAGGTAGTCGATGCGACCGCCCGGGAAGTGGCCCCACTGCACGCGCACCGGCGGGGTGATCGCGAACGGGTCGCCGGTGGCCTGCTCGAAGCGGCGCAGCAGGTCGGTGACGCCGCCGGACTTCTCCAGCTCGGCGGCGTCGAGGAACGGGTGGACGTACCGATGCAGGCCCGGCGACTCGAGATCCCAGTCGGCCACGAGCACCCGGCGCCCGGCCGCGGCGAGGATCCACGCCACGTTGGCGATCGCCATCGTGCGCCCGGTTCCGCCGGCGAAAGAGTGAAACGTGACGATGCGTCCCTCACCTGGCTGCGGCACCCATCGATCGTCCCCGAAGAAGCGCGGGCCGCCAAAGCGATCGGCGAAAAATATCGGGCATTGGCACCTGTCAGTAACGCTTCGGTTACCGCACACTGGAAATCCAGCCGTTTTTCCGGGGGTGCGGATCGTGGCGATGGCGGAGCCGGGTGGTTCGCGGTCGGGCTGGACCATCCTGCGCACGTTGTTCGGCGTGATGGGCGTCGTCGCCTTCGTGCTCGGCCTCGTCGGCCTGCGCCGCCTCGACGACGCCGCGGGCAGCTGGGGCGACACGATCTACTACACCCTGCAGCTGTACGTGCTGGGCTCCGACCCGCTGCAACCGCCGCACGGGGAGGTCTCCGCGCCGCTGCAGGCGGCCCGGTTCATGGCGCCGCTGTTCACCCTCGCCACCGTCGTGGAGACCGGCCGCCTGCTGCTCGCCGGGGAGCTGCGCAAGTTCCGCTCGCGCACCGCCCGGCGCCACGCCGTCGTCTGCGGCGACACCCCGTTCGCGCAGGCGCTCGCCGACCAGCTCTTCGCCACCGGCCACCGGGTCGTGGTGGTGCGCTCGGCGCCGTTCGGGCCGCTCGAGCTGCGCCACCGCCGCCTGCTCGGCGTGGCCGGGGACGCCCGCACGGCCGCGGTGCTGCGGGCGGCGGGCCTGCGAAGGGCGCGATACCTGTACGTCTGCGGCGACGACGACCAGGTCAACCACCGCGTCTCGGTCACCGCCGGCACCGAGCTGCAGCTGCGCCGCTCCTCGCCGCGCATCTACGTGCAGCTCAACCGGCAGCAGACGTGCCACTCGCTGCAGGCCCGCCGGCTCGGCGCGGCCGGCACCAACCGGTTCCGGCTCGACTACTTCCACGTCGACGACATCGCCGCGCGGACGCTCTACCTGCGCCACCCGCTCGATCCGCCGTCGAGCGGCGCCGCCCCCGTGCGGCTGCTCATCAGCGGCGAGGGCTCGTTCGCGCGGGTGCTGCTGGTGGAGACGGCGCGGTACTGGCGAGCGGTCGGCGGCGCCCGCGACCAGCTGCACGTGGACGTCATCGGCGCCGACGCCGGGCGCACCGTGGCCACGCTGCAGGCGCGCTTCCCGTTCCTGGAGTCGGCGTGCCGGGTGCGCGCCCACAACGAGCTGCTCGACACGTGGCTGCCGCGCATCACCCGGCCGGCGCGGTACGAGCGCATCTACCTGTGCCACCGCGACGAGCAGCGGATGCTGGACCTGGCGCTGGAGAGCCCGCAGCTGTGGCAGGCGGTCGGCGAGGCCGTCTTCGTCGCGACCTACCAGGCCTCGGCGCTGGCCGAGGCGTTCCACGGCGGCGAGCACAACGACCTGCTCGACGAGGTGGGCGGGAAGCTGGTGATGTACCCCATCATCACCCGCGCGTGCGACGCCAACCTCATCGCCGACGACCTCACCGAGCGGCTCGCCCGCCGCTTCCATCAGCGCTACCTCGACGTCGTGCCGGCCGCGCCCGGCTCGGTCAGCGGGGTCGCCTGGTCGCAGCTGCCGGAGTCGATGCGCAACGCCAACCGCGCCCAGGTCCAGGGGATCGCGGCCAAGATGCAGGCGCTCGGCTGCGTCATCGCGGTCCGCAACGGCGAGGACGGGCTGATCACCGAGCGGGAGCTGGAGCTGCTGGCCGAGCTCGAGCACCGCCGCTGGTGCGCGGAGCGGCGCGGCCGGGGCTGGCGCCACGGCGAGCGGCGCGACGACCGCCGCCGGACCCACCCCGACCTGGTGGACTGGTCCGAGCTCGGCGAGGCGAGCCGGGACAAGGCGCGCGACGCCGTGCGCTACATGTCCGAGATGCTGGCCGACGAGGGCTTTACGATCGTGCGGCTGAACGAAGAACCGATCGGCGCGACCGCCGTCTAGTCGACCCCCGGGGGACCTCATGCGCATCGGCATCACGGGGCACACCAATCTCACCGAGGGAGCGGCCGAGGTCATCTACCGGGCGCTGGTGCAGTTCCTGCGCGCCCTCGACGGGGCCGGGATCGTCGGCGTCACCTGCCTGGCCGACGGCGCCGACCAGCTCTTCGCCCACGCGGTGCGGGAGGTCGGCGGCGCCTACGAGGTCGTGCTGCCGGCGCCGGACTACCGCGACGTGCTCGCCGCCGAGCGCCGCGCCGACTTCGACGAGCTGCTGGCCGGCGCCCGCGCCGTCGTGCCGACCGGCGAGCCGGCCGCCGGCGTGCGGGCCTACGTCGCGGCCAACCGCATCATGCTCGACCGGGTGGACCGGCTCATCGCCGTGTGGGACGGCGAGGAGCGCGACCACCCGGGCGGCACGGCGGAGGTGGTGCTCCACGCCCGCCGCCGGGGCGTGGAGACGATCGTCATTTGGCCGGCGGGGGCGCAGCGGGCGTGACGGCCGGGCCGACCAGCCGGGCCGTGACGGCGTGCGCGCCGTAGAGGGCGTAGCCGACCATCAGGGGAGCGGTCAGCGGTACGAACACCGCGAGCGCGGCGGCGACGGCCGACACCCCGGCCACCGCCGCCGCCGCACCCGGTTGCCGCCACGCCGTGCGGCCGGCCCAGCGCAGCGCGTCGAGCCAGCCGGACCGGGACGTGTCCCGGCCCAGCCGCACGATGCCCAGCCCGGCGACCGCGAGCAGCGCGGCGGCGACGACGCCGGTGCCGGCCAGCGCGGGTGACCCGCCCGGGACCCGGCCGGAGGCGACGACGCCGACGTTGAACACCAGCAGCAGCCCGCACGCCGCGGCGACCGCCACGGCCACGGCGCCCTTGAGGATCGAGGCGCGGAACAGCCGCCACATCGCGCCGGCGTCCACCCCCTCGCCGTCGACGATCGCGCGGATCGCCGCCGAGCCGGTGCGCAGGGCGGCGCCGGCCGTGACGAGGGGTACCGATGCGGCGGTGACGACGATGCCGACGAGGGCCACGTCCGCCGCGACCGAGAACGTGTCCCGCCAGTCGCGTTTCATCCCTTCAGCCCCGACGTGTTGATGCCCTGCACGAGCATCCGCTGGAAGGCGAGGAAGAACAGGAAGACCGGCACCAGCGACAGCACGGACATGGCGAACATCGGCCCGACGGTGGCCTGCCCCGAGGAGTCGATGAAGGCCCGCAGGGCGACCGGGACCGTGTTCTTCTCGGTCTCCGACACGTACACCAGCTGCCGGAAGAAGTCGTTCCAGGTCCAGATGAACGAGAAGATCGCGGTGGTGACCAGCGCCGGGCGGCTCAGCGGGAAGATGACGCTGCGGAACACCCCGATCGGCGAGCAGCCGTCGATCTTGGCCGCCTCGTCCAGCTCGCGCGGGATGCCGCGCATGAACTGGACCATGAGGAAGACGAAGAACGCCTCGGTGGCCAGGAAGTGCGGCACGACCAGCGGCAGGTACGGGAAGTCGCCGCCAACCAGGCCCAGCTGCCGGAACAGGATGAACTGCGGGACGATGAGCACGTGGCCGGGCAGCAGCAGCGTGCCGATCATGACGGCGAAGAACAGCTTCCGCCCGCGGAAGCGCAGCCGCGCGAAGGCGTAGGCGGCCAGCAGGCACGACAGCGCGTTGCCGATCACGACCAGCCCGGCGACGAGGATGCTGTTGAGGAAGAACCGGGTGAAGGTGGCCTCATTGAAATGCGTCCAGCCGTCGGGGTAGTTGGACGGCGTCCACTGCTCGGGCCAGATCGAGGCGTTGTTGAGGATCTCCGGCCGGCTCTTGAACGAGGTGCCGAGCAGCCACACGAGCGGGTACAGGATGATCGCCAGCACCGCCAGCACGACGGCGAGCCGAACCCACTTCATCGGTCCTCCCCGTCGGAGTAATGCACCCAGAACCGGCCGGTGCTGAACAGCACGACCGTGAGCACACCGACGGCGGCGAGGAACACCCAGGCCAGCGCCGAGGCGTAGCCCATCTCGTAGTCGGTGAAGGCCTTGATGTACAGGTACAGCGTGTACATGAGGGTGGAGTCGACCGGGCCGCCGGTGCCGCCGGAGATGACGAACGCGCCCGTGAAGCCCTGGAAGCCGTGGATGGTCTCCAGCACCAGGTTGAAGAAGATGACCGGCGACATCATGGGCATCGTCACCGACCGGAACTTGCGCCACGCGCCCGCGCCGTCGACCTCGGCGGCCTCGTAGAGCTCCGCCGGCACCTGCTTGAGCCCGGCCAGGAAGATGACCATCGGCGCGCCGAACTGCCACACGGCCAGCAGGATCAGCGTGCCGAGGGCCCAGTCCGGGTCGTTGACCCAGCCCTCGCCCTTGACGCCGAACAGCCCCAGCAGCTGGTTGAACGAGCCGTCGCGGTTGAACATCGAGTACCACACGTAGCCCAGCGCCACGCTGCCGCCGAGCAGCGACGGCAGGTAGAACAGGCTGCGGAAGAACCCGACGCCGCGCGTCTCGCGGTTGAGCAGCAGGGCCACCCCGAGCGCGGCGGCGAGCTTCAGCGGCACGGCGATGACGCCGAAGAGCACCGTCACCCGCACCGCGTGCCAGAACGCGGGGTCCTCGGTGAACATGCGCCGGTAGTTGTCGAACCCGACGAAGTGCAGCTGCGACCAGTCGGACAGGATGTCGTAGTCGGTGAAGCTCAGCAGGAGCGAGCCCAGCATCGGCAGGGCGGTGAAGCCCGCGAAGCCGAGCAGCCAGGGTGAGAGGAAGAGGTAGCCGGCGCGGCCCTCGCGGCGGACCCCCCGCCCGGGTCGCGAGGGGACCCGGGCGGAGTGTCGCGTTGGCCGTTCCGTGGTCGTGAGCGCCACTGGAAGGGTTTCCCTACTTGGAGATGGCCGTCTTCACGGCGGCGATGAAGGTGTCGGCGGCCTGTGCGGAGCTCGCCTTGCCCGCCTGGACCGACTCGGCGGCCTTGATGAGCTCCGAGCGCAGCGTGCTGTGGCCCTTGAGGGGCACCTGCGGCGGCGGGCCGAAGGTCTTGCCGAGCGTGGTCTCCACGTCGATGGAGGTCTTCATCGCGGGGTCGGTGACGGACGACTCGACCTGCGAGCGGATGTCCAGGTTGGACGGCAGGCCGCGGTCGGTGCCGAGGACCTTGCCGGCCTCCGGGTCGTTGGCCAGGAAGTTGATGACGTCGACGGCGACGTCCTTCTTGTCGCTGCCGCGGTAGACGGAGAAGTACAGCGCGGCGCGCGCCCACTGGGCCTTCGGGTCGCCGGGGTACGGCATGACGCCGAGCTCGTCCTTGGTGTTCTTCTGCAGCTCGGGCAGCTGGTTGACCCACACCCACGAGGTGAGCGCCTTGCCCGTCACCACGAGCTGCTTGGTGATGTCGGTCTGGTTGCCCTCGCGGATGACGTCCGGCGTGGGCGTGGTGCCGGCGGCCGCCCGCGCGCCCTTCCACAGGTCGAACCACGCCGTCACGTCCTGCGGGGCGAAGCCGAGCTCCTTGCCCTTGTACAGGTCCTTGCTCTGCTGGCGCAGCCAGATCCAGAACGCCTTGTAGTCGGCGCTCGGGTCCTGCGTGCCGGGCACCTTGGCGGCGGTGCCGGCCGCCGTGGCCCAGCTGATGAACTGCTCCCAGCTCATGCCGGCCTTCGGCGGCTCCAATCCAGCAGCCTTGATTTTCGTCTGGTTGTACACCAGGCCCTGCGTGTTCTCGCCGAACGCGAGGCCGGCGAGCTTGCCGTCCACGACGCCGTACTTCCACAGGCTCTCGGGGAACTTCGTCGTGTCGAGCCTGCCCGACTTCTGGTACGACGTCAGGTCGAGCGTGACGTTGCGCGACGCGTACTCGGTCAGGTAGTTGTCGTCGATCTGGAAGATGTCGGGGGCCGCGTTGCCGGCGGTGAGGGTCGCGAGCTTGTCGAAGTACCCCTGGTTGGCCTGCCACGTCGTCTTGAACGTGACGTTGGGGTGCTTGGCCGTGTAGAGCTTCAGCGCGTCCTCGGTGAGCTTGGCCCGGGCGTCGCCGCCCCACCAGAAGAAGCTCAGCTCGACCGGCTTCGTGGAGTCCGCGGACGGGCTGGACCCGCCGTCGTCACCGCATGCGGCGAGGGGGATCGAAGCGGCCGCGGCGGCTGCGCCGAGCAGCAGACCGCGGCGGGAGATTCCGGACATGGATGTCACTCCTAGGCATTGGCCGCGACCGGATGGGGTGACACCGGCGCGGGGCCGGTGGAGTCGCGGATGACCAGTTGGGTCTGGAGCGTGACGAGAGCGGTGGCGCGGTGTGCTTCGTCGTGTTGCAGCAGCATGTCCACGGCCGCACGGCCGGCGGCCGCGGTCGGTGTCGCCACGGTGGTCAGCTTCGGGCGCACGAGCCGGCTGAGCATGATGTCGTCGATGCCGACGACGCTGATGTCCCCCGGCACGTCCACGTTGCGCTCGTGCAGGCCTTCGAGCAGGCCGATCGCCATGAGGTCGTTGTAGGCGAGCACGGCCGTGGCCCCGGTGGCCAGCACCGCGTCGCAGGCGGACCAGCCGGCCTGCTCGGTGGGCTGGAACGGGCCGAGGACCGTCAGTGTGGCGCCCGCCGCCCTGGCCGCGGCGGTGGCGGAGCGGCGGATCTCCCGGTTGGTCCACGACCCGCGCGGCCCGCCCAGCAGGGCGATGCCGCGGTGGCCGAGGCCCACCAGGTGTTCGATCGCGGCCCGGGCGCCGCTGGCGACGTCCATGACGACCGCGGGGAGCCCCTCGACGGGCCGGTTGACCACAACCAGGGGCACCTCCTTGCGGAGCTTCTCGATGAGGTCGTTGCTCATGCGCGGGCTGCACAGCAGCACGCCGTCGACCTGCTTGGCGAGGGCGTAGACCAGCTGCTCCTCGACCACGGGGTCCTCGTTGGTGTCGGCCACGAAGAGGTGGTAGTCGCGCTGGCGCGACTGTGACTCCGCCGCCTTGATCAGCGGCGGGAAGAACGGGTTGGCGATGTCCGCGACGATCAGGCCGATGTTGTGCGTCCGGCCGGTGATGAGGGCGCGGGCCGCGCGGTTGGGGCGGTAGCCGAGGCTCTCCGCGGTGGACAGCACCCGGCTGCGCGTGTCGGGGTTGACCAGGTGCGGCGCCGAGAAGGTGCGGGACACGGTGGAGACATGAACGCCGGAGGCGCGGGCGACATCCCGGATCGTGGCGGGCACTGGGTGATCCTCTCGGCGGGCCGTGCTTGGGTGCAGCCAATGATGCAAACGGTTGTTCCCCCTGTCAACGGTCCTCGATGGGATTTCCTGGCGGTATTGACCGGACCAGGGGGTCTTGCGCATAGTTTTCTGCAAACCTTTGCAGCCTCCGCCCGAGGGGGATCTTTGAGAACCCGCTACGCGATCGTCGGCACGGGATCGCGGGCGGCCATGTTCGTGCGCGCGCTCACCGTCGAGCACCGCGACACCTGCGAGCTGGTCGCCCTGGCCGATCCCAACCCGGTCCGCATCGCCGTGCACAACGCCCGGCTCCCAACGCCCGTGCCTGCCTACCCGGCCGCCGAGTTCACCGCCATGATCGAGCGCGAACGGGTCGGCACGGTGGTCGTGTGCACCGTGGACCGCTACCACGACGAGTACATCGTCGCCGCGCTCGAGGCCGGGTGCGACGTGCTCACCGAGAAGCCGATGACCATCGACGCGCGGCGCTGCGCGCGGATCCTCGACGCCGTGCGCCGCACCGGCCGCCGGGTCCGGGTCACCTTCAACTACCGCTACAACCCGCTGCACGAGGAGGTGAAGCGCATCCTCGCATCCGGCGAGATCGGCGAGGTCGGCTCGGTGCACTTCGAGTGGCTGCTCGACGTGCGCCACGGCGCGGACTACTTCCGCCGCTGGCACCGCGACAAGGCCGACTCCGGCGGGCTGCTCGTGCACAAGTCGGGCCACCACTTCGACCTGGTCAACTGGTGGCTGGCCGACGAGCCCGAGCGGGTGTACGCCGACGGCCGGCTCTTCTTCTACGGCACCGACGGCGCCGGGCACGGCGCCGGCAGGTTCGCCGTCGACATGGACGATCCCGAGCTCGGCGCGCTCTACGGCCCGGCCGCCGTGCAGGTCGACGGCTACCGGCGCGACCAGGACGTCTTCGCCCCCGGCGTGACCATCGAGGACGACATCGCGGTGCTGGTGCGCTACGCCCGGGGCGCCACGATGACGTACCACCTCACGGCCTATGCGCCCTGGGAGGGGTACCGCGTCATGTTCAACGGCAGCCGCGGCCGCCTGGAGCTGGAGGTCGTGGAGAGCGACCACGTCGCGCCGGTCTCCGCCGCGGCGGTGAAGGGCTTCGGCACGCCGGTCGAGCAGGGCATGGTCTCGCTGCGCGTCCACCCCTACTGGGCGAGGCCGCGCGACGTCGAGGTGAGCGGCTACGAGCGCAAGGGCCACGGCGGCGCCGACGGGCGCATGCTCGCCGCGCTGCTGGACCCCGCTGGGCCTGATGCTTTGGGCCGTCCCGACCCCCTGGGCCGCGGCGCCGACGCCGAGGACGGCGCCCGCGCGCTGCTCGTCGGCCTGGCCGCCAACGAGTCCGTCGCCACCGGTCGGCCCGTCCGCACCGCCGAGCTCGAATCCGGGATCGCCCATGCATGAGGACCAGTTGCTGCCCGCCGAGCCGGGGGTCCGCGCCATCGCGCGCGAGCTCTACCGGCACGCGAAGGACCTGCCGCTGATCAGCCCGCACGGCCACGTCGACCCGGCGATCCTCGCCGACGACCGGCCGTTTCCCGACCCCGCCCGGCTCATCGTGGTGCCGGACCACTACGTCACCCGGATGCTGGCCAGCCAGGGCATCCCGCAGACCGCGCTCGGTGTGCCCACAGTGGACGGTTCGCCGACCGAGACCGACGGCCGCGCCATCTGGCGGCTGCTGGCGAGCAACTGGCACCTGTTCCGCGGTACCCCGTCGCGGCTGTGGACCGAGCGCGTCCTGCACGAAGTGTTCGGCGTGCCGACGGCGCTGCGCAAGGAGACCGCCGACGAGGTCTACGACGCGATCGCCGCCCGCCTGGCCGACCCCGGGTTCCGGCCGCGGGCCCTGTTCGAGCGGTTCAACCTCGAGGTCCTGGCCACCACCGAGTCCCCGCTGGACGACCTGGCCGCACACGCCAAGCTCGCGGCCGACGGCTGGGGCGGCCCCGGCGGCCGGGTGGTCACCACGTTCCGGCCCGACGACGTCGTCGACCTCGACTGGCCCGGCTGGGCCGGGCGGGTCGAGCGGCTCGGCGCCGAGACGTTCGCCGGGTTCCTGGACCGGCTGCGGGAGCGCCGCGCCGCGTTCATCGCCGCCGGCGCCACGTCCAGCGACCACGGCCACCCGACCGCCGCCACCCTCGCGCTGCCGCCGGACGAGGCCGCCGCGCTGTTCGACCGGGCGCGGCGCGGCCGGGCGGAGCCGGGCGACGCCGAGCGGTTCCGGGCCCACATGCTCGTCGAGTTCGCCCGCATGTCCGTCGACGACGGGCTCGTCATGCAGCTGCACCCGGGCGCCGTGCGCAACCACGACACCGCGCTGCACGCCCGGCACGGCCGCGACGTCGGCGGCGACATCCCGGCCCCGACCGAGTACGTGCGGGCGCTCAAGCCGCTGCTCGACGCGTTCGGCACCGACCCGCGGTTCCGGATCGTGCTCTACACCCTCGACGAGACCGTGTTCACCCGCGAGCTGGCCCCGCTCGCCGGCGGCTACCCGGCCGTCTTCCTCGGCGCGCCCTGGTGGTTCCTGGACAGCCCGGAGGGGCTGCGGCGCTACCGTGAGGCCGTCACCGAGACCGCCGGCTTCTACAACACCGCCGGCTTCGTCGACGACACCCGGGCGTTCTGCTCGATCCCGGTCCGCCACGACGTGGCCCGCCGCGTCGACGCCGGCTTTCTCGCCCGCCTCGTCGCCGAGCACCGCCTCCCGCTCGACGAGGCGGCCGAGACCATCGCCGACCTGGCCTACCACCTGCCCAAGCGGGTCTACCAACGCACTGGAGCGAACTCGTGACCGTGATCACCGGCCTCACCGTGCACGACGTGCGGTTCCCGACCGCAGCGGCCGGCGACGGCTCCGACGCCATCAACCGCGGCGACTACTCGGCCACCTACGTGGTCCTGGAAACCGCGGAGGGAGTGCCCGGGTTCGGGTTGACGTTCACCAACGGCCGTGGCAACGAGCTCACCTGCGCCGCCGTCGAGGCGCTCGGCCACCACGTGGTCGGCCACGACGTGGAGGCGCTGTGCACCGCCGAGGGCGCCCGCACCCTGACCGCCGACGTGCAGCTGCGCTGGCTCGGCCCCGAGAAGGGCGTCATCCACATGGCGGCCGGCGCACTGCTCAACGCCGTGTGGGACCTGCGGGCCCGGCTCGCCGGCGCGCCGATGTGGCGGCTGCTGGCCGAGCTGCCGACCGCGGACCTCGTCGCCGCCGTGGACTTCCGGCACATCAGCGACGCCATCACGCCCGCCGAGGCGGCCGCCCTGCTCGACGCCGGCCTCGACGGCTACGCCGAGCGGCTCGCGATCGCGCGGGCGGACGGCTTCCCGGCGTACACCACCTCCGTCGGCTGGCTGGGCTACGACGACGAGAAGGTCCGCTCGCTCACCCGCCGGGCCGTCAAGGACGGCTGGACCGCGGTGAAGATGAAGGTCGGCGGCCCGATCGAGGACGACGTGCGCCGCGCGGGCATCATCCGGGCCGAGATCGGCCCCGGCGCGCTGCTCATGATGGACGCCAACCAGGTCTGGGACGTCGGCGAGGCGATCGCCAACATGGAGCGGCTCGTCGCCTTCGAGCCGTACTGGATCGAGGAGCCCACGCACGCCGACGACGTGCTCGGCCACGCCGCGATCCAGCGGGCGCTCGGCGAGCGGTGCAAGGTCGCCACCGGCGAGGTCGGCGCCAACCGGGTCATCTTCAAGCAGCTGCTGCAGGCCGGCGCGATCGGCATCATGCAGGTCGACGCGTGCCGGGTCGCCGGCGTCGGCGAGGTGCTCGCCGAGCTGCTGCTGGCCGCCCGCTTCGGGGTCACCGTGTGCCCGCACGCGGGCGGGGTGGGGCTGTGCGAGTACGTGCAGCACCTGTCCTTCTTCGACTACCTTCGCGTCGGGCGATCGATGGAGGGGCGGATGATCGAGTACGTGGACCACCTGCACGAGCACTTCACCGACCCGGTCCGGGTCGCCGGCGGCCGCTATCTGCTGCCCGAGCGGCCCGGCTACAGCGTCGAGCTCAAGCCCGAGTCGATCGCCCACTACGGCTTCCCGGCGGGGCCCGCATGGACCGCCTGAGCCGCGCGACCCACCCGGCCACGATCGACGCCGGCGTCGGCATCGTCCACCTTGGACTCGGCGCCTTCCACCGGGCCCACCAGGCCGTCTTCACCGAGGACGCGATCGTCAAGGGCGGCGGCGACTGGGCCATCGCCGCGGTCGCGCCCCGGTCCCGGTCCGTTCTCGACCCGATGCTGGAGCAGGACCTGCGCTACAGCGTGCTGACGCTGGACGCCGAGCGGGTCACGCCACGGGTCCTCGGCGTGCACGCCGAGGCCCTGCACGCCGCGAGCGCCCCGGACGCCGTCGCGGCCCGCCTGGCCGACCCGGCCGTGCGGGTCGTCACGCTCACCGTGACCGAGAAGGCGTACAGCCGCGACTCCGCCATCTTCCAGCTGCTCATCCGCGGGCTGCGGGCCCGCGGCGGCGCCCCGCTGACCCTGCTCAGCTGTGACAACCTCCCGTCCAACGGACGCCACCTGCGCGAGCTGGTCGTCGCCGAGCTGGGGGAGTCCATCGAGGACTGTGTGGCGTTCCCGTGCTCGATGGTCGACCGGATCGTGCCGGCGAGCACCGAGGCCACGTACGCCATGGCGCAGGCCGCGCTCGGCGTGGTCGACCGCGCCGCCGTCGCCGCCGAGCCGTTCAACCAGTGGGTCATCGAGGACGACTTCCCCGGCGGCCGGCCGGCGTGGGACCTCGCCGGCGCGATCCTCACCGACGACGTGGCGCCGTGGGAGCGGCTGAAGCTGCGGATGCTCAACGGCGTGCACTCGGCGCTGGCGTACCTCGGCGCGCTGGCCGGCGCCCCCACCATCGACCGGGCCCTCGCGCTGCCCGGCATGCGGGCGGCCATGGAGCGCCTCATCGCCACGGACATCGCGCCGACGCTGCGCCCGCCCGAGGGGCTTTCCCTCCAGGTGTACGGCGAGAGCGTCCTCGAACGCATCGGGAACCCGGCCCTTCGCCACCGCACCCTGCAGGTGGCGATGGACGGATCGCAGAAGCTCCCGCAGCGGCTGCTCGGCACGATCGCCGACCGGCGGGCGGCCGGCGCGACCCCGCGCTACGCCGCCCTCGTGCTCGCCGCCTGGATGCGCTTCGTGCGCGGCACGGCCGACGACGGCACCCCGCTGCCGCTGGACGACCCCCTCGCCGACCGGCTCCGCGCGGCGCCCGACCTGCTGCGCCTCGGCGCCGTGTTCCCGCCCGGCTTCGCCGAGGACGCCGAGCTGCGCGCCGAGCTCGACGGGTGGTCCCGCGCGCTGGAGCGCCACGGCGTCGCCGGCACCCTGGCGGCGCTGCCGTGACCGGCACGACGGTCGCGCTGGTCGGCGCCGCCGGCCACGGCGCCTGGCACCTGCGCGCCATCGAGGCGCTCGGCCCGCGGGCCCGGCTGGTCGCCACCTGCGACGTCCAGCCCGGCTACGACTACACCGACCACCGGCTCATGCTGCGCGAGCGGCGGCCCGAGGTCGTCGTGGTCTGCACCCCGCCGCACACCCATCTGCCGATCGCCCTCGACGCGCTCGCGGCCGGCGCCGACCTGCTCCTGGAGAAGCCGCCGGTGCTGTCGCTGGCCGACCACCGCACGCTCGCCGCCGCGGCCGCCGGCCGGGCGCTGCAGGTCGGCTTCCAGGCGCTCGGCTCGCCGACGATGGGCCGCCTGCCGGGGCTGGTGGGCGAGGCCGTGTCGGCCTCGGTCGCCGGGGCCTGGTGGCGGCCGGACACCTACTGGACGCGCTCGTCCTGGTCCGGCCGGCGCGGTCGGGACGGTGCGCTCGTCAACGCGTTCGCCCACGCGCTCATGCAGGCCCTGGCCATCACCGGCATCCGTCCACCATGGACGCTCAGCCTCGACCGGTACCGCACCCGCCCCACCGTCGAGGTCGAGGACACGGCCACGCTGCGCCTCGAGGTCCCCGACGGCCGGTCCGTCTTCGTCGCCGTCACCCTGTGCTCGACCGAGTTCGTGCCCGGCGACATCACGGTCACCGGCACGCAGGGCGCCTGCGAGGTCGGCTACGCCCAGGACCGCCTCGACGGGGAGGTCCTGCCGGGGCGCATCGGCCTGCTGGAGAACCTGCTCGACCACCGCGACCGCGGCACCGACCTGCTCGTGCCGCTGTCGCGGACCGAGCCCTTCACCGTTCTGGCCGAGGCGATCCTCGCCGAGGCCCCGCCCGCGCTGCTCGCCGCGGACCGGCTGGCCGCGCGCGACGACGGCGTCGAGATCCCCGGCGCCGCCGGCCTGGTGCGCCGCGCCGCGGCCGGGCGCGCCCACTTCCGCGAGATCGGAGCCTTCCAATGAGGAAACTTTCAGTGGCCGACCTGCCCGACGGCGGCACCCCGGCCACCCTCGCCGCGATCGGCGCCGGCTGGGGGCCGGTGCAGCGCGGCGGGATCAGCCGCTACGACGCCCCGGGGCACCGCACCCACCCCGAGAGCGACCACCACGTCCACGACGTCCCCGAAATTTTCACGATCGTGCAGGGCGCCGGGGTGCTGGAGCTCGACGGCGTCGCGGGCCCGCGCTTCGCCGCCGGTGACATCCTGGTCATCGAACCCGGCGAGAACCACCATCTCGTCAGCGACGGCGACGTGCCGCTGGTCTTCACCTGGATGCACCTGTCGCCGGCGAGCTGATTGACGGCGGATCGACATCGGTCTAGTTTGCACCTGAGGAAACCGCTTTCCTCACCGCATGCGGCAGACCCGCCCAGTCTCCGGCCGCACACCCCATGCGCCCTCTTCCATCCCCCTCCCGGAGGAAGCATGGCAACCCGCCAACGGCGGCGCAGATGGCCCATCGTGGCCGCCGGCGCCGTCGCCTTCACCGCCGCCGCCGCGATCTCCGCCCAGATCGCGTTCGCGGCCACCCTCTACAGCGACAACTTCGAGGACGGCGACACCAGCGGCTGGTCGAAGTCGGGCGGCACGTGGGCCGTCGTCAGCGACGGCTCGAAGGTGCTGCAGCAGAGCAACGCGGGCAGCGAGAACGCCCGCGAGTTCGCCGGCGACAGCGGCTGGACGAACTACACCGTGACCGCCCGGGTCAAGCCGCTGTCGTTCGGCAGCGGCGGGCAGGCCGCGCTGCTGGCCCGGGCCAAGACCTCGACCACGTTCTACCGGCTGGCCCTGCTGCCCGGCGCCGTCCAGCTGCAGGCCGTCAGCAGCGGCTCGGTCACCGTGCTGGCGTCGGCCTCGCGGTCGGTGAGCACCGGCACGTGGTACACCCTCGGCCTCACCGTCTCCGGCAGCACGGTCTCCGGCTCGGTGGACGGGGCCTCGGTCGGCTCCGCCAGCTCCTCGGTGGCCGGGACCGGGCGCATCGGCGTGCAGACCCTGTACGCCGGCGCCGAGTTCGACGACGTCACGGTCAGCGACGCGGCCGGGCCCGGCCCGACCACCACGGGCCCGACCCCGACCAGGTCGCCGACCCCCACGAAGTCGCCGACGCCGACCCCGACGGGCGGCTCCTCCGGCTGGCCGACGCCGACCGGGCAGGCCTCGCTCAGCGGCACGGTCAAGGTCTCCGGCACGTTCGACGGGGGGATGAAGCGGTACTGCTGCATCGGCGACGGCGGCCAGAGCGAGAGCCAGGACCCGGCGTTCGAGCTGGCGCCCGGCGCCACCCTGCAGAACGTCATCCTCGGCGCGCCGGCCGGTGACGGCGTGCACTGCACCGGCGACTGCCACCTGATCAACGTGTGGTGGGAGGACGTCGGCGAGGATGCCGCCACCTTCGAAAGTTCATCAACGAGTGTGGGCTCCAACTACTACGTCCAGGGCGGCGGCGCCCGCCACGCCAGCGACAAGATCTTCCAGCACAACGGCCCCGGCACCGTGCACATCAGCAATTTCTACGCCGAGGACGCCGGCAAGCTGTACCGCGCCTGCGGCAACTGCAGCACCAGCTACACCCGCCACGTCACCGTCGACAACGTCCGGGTGACCTCCACCAAGGTCGTCGCCGGCATCAACGTCAACTGGGGCGACACGGCGACGTTCAGCAACATCACCGTGATCGGCGACTCGTCGCACAAGACGATCATCTGCGACAAGTACAACGGGGTGCCGAAGGGCAGCGAGCCCACCCACGTGGGCAGCGGCCCCGACAGCACCAACTGCCTGTACAACCCGGACACGGACGTGCACTGGTCCTGACCCGGGGGTGTCCTGGCGCCCGTCCGCCCCGGCGGGTGGGCGCCAGGAAATCGTTCGCCGGGCCCGTCCGCGCGCACCTACGCTGCTGGCATGGCGAAGGCGCGAGGCGGCGGGCTGCGGCCCGTCCAGGACGTCGTCGCCCGCATCCGCTACGACGCCACGCTCGACGCGTCCCGGTTCGTCGTCGGCTACGAGGAGCGCGGGGCCGGCGTCCGCGAGACGCCGCTGCTCGCGTTCGTCAGCGGCGGCGACGTGCCGTGGCACCGGGTCCGGTACGTCAAGGCCGGCGCCCGCACCGTGTGGGACCGGCAGGCCCGCGTCGACCTCGTGTTCGGCTCCGGCGACGGCCCGCCCGCCGACCTGGCCGCCCTCGCCGCGCCGCCGCCCCGCCCCGAACGGCCGGGCCGCCCCGCGACCCGCGCCCTGTCCGCCTTCGACGAGGCGGCGTGCCTGCGCTTCGACCCGGCGGCGGGGCAGTGGGTGCCGGCCGGGCCGCCCGGACCGGTGTCCGCCGACGCGGTGCAGGTGGCCACGTACAACGTGCTCTCCGACGCCTACGACCGGGAGCTCACCTACCCCGAGCTGCGGGTGCCGGCCTGCGTCGAGCTGCTCGAGGGGCTCGGCGCCGACGTGGTCGCGCTGCACGAGGTGACGCACGAGCTCTGGGCGGCCCTGCTCGCGGCGCCGTGGCTGCGGCAGGGGTACTGCGTCTCCGCCGGGCCGGACCCCGAGACCGGCTACGGCACCACACTCATCGCGCGCTGGCCGCTGGCGCTGGAGGTGCACCGCCTCTCGGCGTACAAGCGGCTGATCCTGGGGCGCACCGAGCTCAACGGCCGCCCGACCGGCTTCGTCGCCGCCCACCTCACCAGCGACCACACCGAGGGGGCGGAGCAGCGGCGGGAGCACCAGCTGCGGGTCCTCGCCGAGCGGCTCGGCCGCGGCGACCTCGACGCCGCCGTGGTGCTCGCCGACCTCAACGCCGGCGACGACGCCGCGCCGGCCGTGGCCGGCTACGTCGACGCGTGGCGGGCGCTGCGCCCGCACGACGCCGGGTTCACCTTCGACCCGGCCGTCAACCCGCTCGCCGCCGTCGCCTCCCGCACCGGGCGCGCCGCCCGGCTGGACCGCATCCTCGTGCGGGGCCCGCTCACGCCGGTCGTGGCCGAGCGCTTCGGCGACCGGCCGTTCGCGGTGGCGGACGGCGTCCCGCGGTACACCTCGGACCACTTCGGCGTCACCGCGCTGCTGCAGCCGGTGCCCGAGACCCTCGGCTCGGCGTCGGTGCACACCTCCGCACTCGTGATCCGCCCGCCCGAACGGGTGTGGGCGCAGATCCAGGCGGTGCGGGCCGGGCACGACCCGGCGTACCGCCGCTGGATGCCGCACATCAACCTCCTCTACGGCTTCGTGCCCGAGGCCGACTTCGACGCCGCCGCCCGGGTGGTGGCGTCGGCCGGCGGCGCCGGCCCGATCCGGGTGCGGCTGGCCCGGCTGCGGCGCTTCGACCACCGCGGCAGCACCACGGTGTGGGCCGAGCCGGAGCCCTCGCCGCCCGATGCGCTGCGCCGCCTGCAGGCCGCGCTCGCCGCCCGCTTCCCCGGCTGCACGGAGCAGGACACCCGCGGCGCGGGCGGCTTCACGCCGCACCTCACGGTCGCGAAGCTCACCGGCCCGCCGGAGCGGGTCGCCGAGCGGTTCGCCGCGCTGCAGCGCGACTGGTGCCCGGTCGAGTTCACCGCGACCGCCGTCGATCTCATCGCCCGCCGCGGCGACGAGCCGTTCGCGGTGCGCGCGAGCGTGCCGTTCGCGTCCGGCCACGACGTCGCCCGCGGGCTGGTGGAGGAGGCGTGCGCCGCGCTGCGGCCCGGTTCCCGCGTGCATGTGGTGGGTTCGGTACGCCTCGGCGTCGCCACCCCGTCCACCGACCTCGACCTGGTCTGGGCCACGCCTCGGGCCGGTGGCGGCGGCGACCCGCTCGGCGAGCTGGCCGGGCAGCTGGAGGGCGCGCGGCGGGCCGGCGCGATCGTGCCGGTGTTGCGCGCGAGCGTGGCCGGGGTCAGCGTCGACGTGCAGCACGTGGCCGTCGCCGACGTGGACCGCCTGGACCCGGGCGACCCCGGCCTCGACGACGCCGGCCGGCGCGCGGTGCTCGCGGTGCGCGACGCCGACGCGCTGCTGGAGGGCCTCGACCCGGCCGCGCTGCGGGCCCTGCTCGCCCAGGTCCGCGCGTGGTCGCGCGAGCGGGAGCTCGACGGCGCCGCCTGGGGCCTGGTCGGCGGGTTCACGTGGGCGGTCCTCGCGGCCGAGGCCCTGCGGCACAACGCGGCGGACCTCGACGGCTTCCTGCGCCACTGCGCCGGGCACCCGCGCCGCCCGCGCTCCGGGGACCGGCACGCCTACTGGCCGGTGTACTCGCCGACGCCGCCCGGCGTGAACACCACCCGCACGATGACCCGCTCCACCGCCCGCCTCGTCGACGACGCGCTGCACGGCCGCCCGGCCCCCGCGCGGCACGATCGCCTGGTGCCGCTGTCCGGCAACGACCTCGAGGGGCGCGTGCTCGGCCTGATCATCGCGCTGGAGGGCGCCGGGGCCACGGTCCGGCCGTATCCGCGCCGCCGCGCGCTCGGCCTCGACGGCGGCGACCCCGCGGCGATCTCGGCCGCGCTGGCGCTTTACACGTAGATACTCGGTATGCATACTTGGTATGCATGTCGATCAGGCATGGACTGCTCGCGCTGCTGCAGCGCGGGCCGATGCACGGTTACCAGCTGCGCGCCACCTTCGTGGCGTCGACCGGGGGAACCTGGCCGCTCAACATCGGCCAAGTCTACACGACGCTGACGAGGCTGGAGCGCGACGCGCTCGTGCGGGCGCTGCCCGAGTCCGAGGGCCAGCGCCCGTACGAGATCACCGAGGCCGGGCGGGCCGAGGTCGGCGCGTGGTTCGCCACCCCGGTCGAGCGCGGCGAGCGGCCCCGTGACGAGCTCGCGGTGAAGCTGGCGCTCGCGATCACCACGCCCGGCGTCGACGTCGCGGCCGTGGTGCAGGGCCAGCGGACGGCGACGATGCGGGCGATGCAGGAGTACACCCGGCTGAAGCGCGGCGCGGACGGCGAGCTGCCGTGGCGGCTCGTGCTGGACGCGATGGTGTTCCAGGCCGAGGCGGAGCTGCGCTGGCTCGACCACTGCGAGTCCACGCTGCTGCGCCACGCGGCCGGTTCCCTCGCCGTCGCCCCGGCGACTCCGGAGGTGGCGCGTGAGCGTGCTTGAGCTGTTCGACGTGTGCCGCACGCACGGCGCGGGGGAGACCGCGGTGCCGGCGCTGCGCTGGCTCGACCACTGTGAGCCCACGCTGTTGCGCCACGCGGCCGGTTCCCTCGCCGTCGCCCCGGCGACTCCGGAGGTGGCGCGTGAGCGTGCTTGAGCTGTTCGACGCGTGCCGCACGCACGGCGCGGGGGAGACCGCGGTGCCGGCGCTGCGCTGGCTCGACCACTGTGAGCCCACGCTGTTGCGCCACGCGGCCGGTTCCCTCGCCGTCGCTCCGGCGACTCCGGAGGTGGCGCGTGAGTGTGCTTGAGCTGTTCGACGTGTGCCGCACGCACGGCGCGGGGGAGACCGCGGTGCCGGCGCTGCGCGGCGTGTCGCTGGCCGTGGCGGCGGGGGAGCTGGTGGCGGTGATGGGGCCGTCGGGCTCGGGCAAGTCGACGCTGCTGAACCTCGCCGGCGGACTGGACCGGCCGACCGCCGGCGGGGTCGCCGTCGAGGGGCGGCGGCTGGAGACGCTGAGCCGGCGCGAGCTGGCGGCGCTGCGGCGGCGGTCCATCGGGTACGTCTTCCAGGACCTCAACCTCCTGCCGGCCCTCACCGCGGCCGAGAACGTGGCGCTGCCGCTGGAGCTGGACGGCGTACCGCTGCGCAAGGCCCGCCGCGACGCCCTGGCCGCGCTCGCGGACGTGGAGCTGGACGGCTGCGCCCGGCGGTTCCCCGACGAGCTGTCGGGCGGCCAGCAGCAGCGGGTGGCGATCGCGCGGGCCCTCGTCGGGCGGCGCCGGCTGCTGCTCGCCGACGAGCCGACCGGGGCGCTGGACTCGCTGACCGGCGAGGCGGTGCTGCGCCTCATGCGGGCCAAGGTCGACGCGGGCGCGGCCGCCGTGCTGGTGACGCACGAGCACCGCCACGCCGCCTGGGCCGACCGCGTGGTGTTCCTGCGCGACGGCCTCGTCGTCGACGCTTCCGGCCCCCTCGCGACGGCCGAGCAGCTCCTCGACGGCGCCACCCGATGACCGCGCTGCGGCTGTGGGGCAATGCCCTGCGCATCGCGCTGATCGCGCTGCTGGTGGTGACGCTCGCGTTTGCTGCCACGACCGACGCCGTGTTCACGCTCCTTCACGGCGCGGCCCGATGACCGCGCTGCGCCTGTGGGGCAATGCCCTGCGCATCGCGCGGCGTGAGGCGGCGCGGGCGCGGGGGCGTACCGCGCTCGTCGTCGCGCTCATCGCCCTGCCCGTGGTGGCGCTCGCGTTCCTCGCCGCGACCGACGCCATGTTCACGCTCACCCCGGCCGAACGCGCCGACCGGGACCTGGGGCGGTTCGACGCGACGGTGGTCTGGCCGTACGACGGGCCGGTGCTCCAGGACCGCGAGGGCGGGCAGGTGGTGCCGCGCGACGGGAAGCCGCTGCCGGCGCCGGCCGGTGACGCCGCCGACGCCGAGCGGGCCGTGCTCGCCGCGCTGCCGCCGGGCAGCACCGTCACGCGCGCCGAGGAGGACCACCTCGTCGCCGTGCGCACGCCGGCCGGGCGCACCGTTTTGCCGGCGCTGCTGCTGGACCTGGCGGACTCGCGGTACCGCGGCCACATCGGCCTCGTGCGCGGCCGCGCGCCGGGCGCGGACGACGAGGTGGCGCTCGACGCGGCCGCCCTCGCCCGCACGGGCACGCGCATCGGCGGGGCGCTCATCCTGCCCGACACCGGCCGCACGCTCACCGTCGTCGGCGAGTTCGAGCGCCCGGGCGACCTGGGTGCGGCGCTCGTGCTGCGCCCGGGCGCGCTGCCGCCGCGCCCCGGCACCTGGTACGCCGACACGCCCCAGCCCCTGACCTGGCCCCAGGTGCAGGCGCTCAACGCGCGCGGCATGGCCGCCTCCGCCCGCGAACTGCGGCTCGGCCCGGACCGCGCCGGGATGCTGCCGGCCCTCACCGACCCGACCCCGGACCGGCGGCGCGAGCTGGCGCCCCTGCTGCTCGGCATGGCATTCCTGGAAGTGGTACTCCTGGCCGGCCCCGCCTTCGCCGTCGGCGCCCGCCGCCGTCGCCGCGAGCTCGCCCTCGTCGCCGCGAACGGCGCGACGCCCGCGCACCTGCGCCGCATCGTGCTCGCCGACGGCGTCGTGCTCGGGGCGGCGGCCGCGGTCGCGGGCGTCGCGCTCGGCGTCGCCGCGGCCATGCTCGCGCGCCCCCTGGTCGAGGCGCACGTGCTGGCGGCGCGGGCCGGGGCGTACCGCATCAATCTCCCGGCCCTCGCCGGCCTGGCCGCGCTGGCGGTCGTGACCGGCGCGGCCGCGGCCCTGGCGCCGGCGATCGCGGCCGGGCGCGCGGAGGTGCTGGCCGGGCTCACCGGCCGCCGCCCCGCCGCCCGGACCGGCCGGCGCCTGGCGGTGACCGGGCTCGCCGCCGTCGGCCTCGGCGCGGCGGTCGCGGCGTGGGGCGTCGCCGGCTTCAACAGCCGGGTCGTGCTGGCCGGCGTGCTCGTCGCCGAGGCCGGCCTGGTGCTGTCCACGCCCGCGCTGCTGGCCCTCCTCGCCCGCCTCGGCGGCGGCCTCCCGCTCGCACCCCGGATCGCGCTGCGCGACGCCGCCCGCAACCGCACCGCCGCCGCGCCCGCCGTCTGCGCCGTGATGGCCGCGGTCATCGGCAGCATCACCGTCGGCGTGTACGGCACCAGCATCGACGCCCGCGCCGAGCGGATGGCGGTGCCGACGCTGCCGCCCGGGTACGCCAGCGTCTACCAGCCCTCGCCGCACACGGACGAGCCGCCGCCGCGGCTGCCGACCGAGCAGCTGCGCGCGGCGCTGTCCCCGCTGCCGGTGCGCGAGTCGACCGAGGTTCGCGCCGTCGTCTGCGCCGACCGGGCGACCGGCTGCGGCCTGGAGCCGACGCGGGCGCGCGAGCAGTCGTGCCCGTACGTCGCGGGCACCCTCACCCCGCCCCAGCAGCGCGCCGCGGCCGCCGACCCGCGCTGCGACGAGCTGGACCACATCATGCTCGGCGACGCGACGGTACTGCACATCGTCGACGACGGCGCCGCGCTCGCCCCGATCGGCGGCCTGTCCGGCGCCGACCTCGACCGCGCCCGCGCCACCCTGCAGGCCGGCGGCGCCGTCGTCGCCGACCCGCTGCTCGTCCACGACGGCCGGGTCCTGCTGCGGCGTACCGGCACCCGCCCCGACGACTCGCCGCTGAGCGTCCCCGGCTACTACGCCGCGACCGCCTACAGCGCCGAGTTCTGGGCGATCTCGCCGGACGCGGTGCGCCGGGCCGGGTACGACAGCGCGGTCATCGGCCTGGTCGTCGCCACAACCCGTCCCCCGACGATCGCCGAGCGGGACGCCTACTACGAGTCCCTGGCCCGGCTCGGCCACGGCTACGGCGGCGAGGTGGCGACGCCGTACCACTACAACAGCGGGCTCATCTCGCTGGTGCTCGCCCTCGCCGCCGGGGCCGTGGCGCTCGGGGCGGCCGCCATCGCCACCGCGTTGTCCGCCGTGGACAGCCGGCCCGACCACGCCACGCTCGGGGCGATCGGGGCGTCGCCCGGGCTGCGGCGGCGCCTTGCCCTCAGCCGGGCCGGGCTGGTCGCCGGGCTGGGCTCTGTGCTCGGCGTCGCGGGTGGGTTCGGCGCCGGGGCCGCTCTCATCGCCGCCTTAACCGCCGCAGCGTTATGACGTGGCCGTCGTCGCCGCCGGCGCCGATTGCCGTGCCGTGGACGAGCATCGGGATCGCGTTGCTGGCGGTGCCGTTGATCGCGGTGGCGGCGGGCGCCTTGTTCACGCGCGCGCGGCTGCCGGTCGAGCGCCGCCCGTGACGCCCGCGAGCGCGCCGACGAAGCCCGCCGCGTCGCCTTTGTGTTTGTGAGCCCCGGCCTGACAAACCGCGCCGCCCCGTCGTCTGCCGCACATTGCGCGCGGCGGCCGTTTGTTTGTAAGTGTGGACTGACAAACCGTGCCGGCCCGTCGTGCGCGGCGTGCCGCGGGCAGCGGCCGTTTGTTTGTAAGTGTGGACTGACAAACCATGCCGCCCCGTCGTGCGCGGCGTGCTGCGGGCGGCGGCCGTTTGTTTGTGAGTGTGGACTGGCAAACCGTGCCGGCCCGTCGTGCGCGGCGTGCTGGGGGCGGCGGCCGTTTGTTTGTAAGTGTGGACTGACAAACCGTGCCGGGCCGTCGTCTGTGGCGCGCGGCGGGGCGGCGGCGCTTGTTTGTGAGTGCGGACTGACAAACCACCCCATGGCGTCGGCCGCCCCGGGTCCCGGCCGAGTTTGTATGTGTGGACTCACTTACAAGCGGGCGGTGCGTCGCCGGCAACGAAGCGGCGCCGATGATTGCCTAACGTCATCAGGCGGTCACACAGAGTCATTGACGAGCGACTTTTGCGGACACGCCCTCGTGCGGGTGATGCGACGTAACACCACCGGCGCGTGGGAGTTAGTCCAAACGTGCACGAAATCGTCCCGGATCGCGGAATAATCCCAGGTCGGGGGGAACGAGCCAGCAACTGTCGTGACGACGTCCTTACGTTGCGTTGACGCGATATATGGCGGATTGGTCTGATACCCCGTCCTCAAGTTGGTCACGGTGACGAAGGGGTACCGACACGTGCGCCTGTTCAAATTGCTCATCGGCGGGGTTCTGGCGGCCCTGATCTCAACGCTGCTACCCAGCGTGACGGCGTACGCGATCGGGGCCAACCTCATCGGCAACCCGTCGGCCGAGACCGCGGCCGGGTCCGCGCCGGCCAGCTGGACGTTCGACAAGTGGGGCACCAACACGGCGACGTCGAGCTGGAAGGCCGGCGGCAAGGACGGGCAGAAGAGCCTCGCCGTCACCATGACCGCGCGCACGTCCGGCGACGCCAAGTGGATGGCCGCGCCCGTCACGGTGAAGCCGAAGACGAAGTACGTCGTCTCCGACTGGTACATCAGCGACGTCCAGACCAGCCTCGAGGTCGTCTACACCGACGCCGCGGGCAAGCAGACCTTCACCTGGCTGACCGACGCGGCCGCGTCGGCCTCGTGGAAGCAGCTGTCCATCGAGTTCACCACGCCCGCGAACGTGGTGAAGGCGTCGGTGTACCACGTGCTGGCCAAGAAGGGCAGCCTGCAGACCGACCTGTACTTCCTGGCCGAGTCCGGCGCGCCGGACCCGACGCCGACGCCGGCCTCGGTGACGCTCACCTCGCCGGCCAACGGGGCGACCGTGTCCGGCACGCAGCAGATCGCCGCCACCGCGAGCGCCGACGTCGTCGGCGTGAAGTTCGCCGTCGACGGGGTCGACCTCGGCGCCGAGGACACCACGGCGCCGTTCACCGCGAGCTGGGACACCACGAAGGCGACCAACGCCGCGCACACCGTGACGGCCACCGCCCGTACCGCCACCAGCGCCACGGCGGCGACGACCAAGGTCACGGTGACGGTCAACAACACCACGACCACGCCGCCGCCCCCGCCCCCGGCCACGCCGGGCAACCTGATCGCGAACCCGTCGGTGGAGACCGCCTCGGGCAGCGCGCCGGCCGGCTGGAGCAGTTCGAGCTGGGGCACCAACACCACCGCGTTCAGTTACCTCACGACCGGGCGCACCGGCAGCCGCAGCGTGAAGACGCAGATCTCGAAGTACACCAGCGGCGACGCCAAGTGGAGCCCGTCCGCGGTGTCCGTCACGCCCGGCAAGACCTACCAGTACGCCAACTGGTACCAGTCCAATGTCGACAGCGAGATCGACGTCGAGGTCACGATGGCCGACGGCTCGCAGCAGTACGCCTACCTCGCCACCGCGCCGGCGTCCTCGGCGTGGGCGAAGGTCTCCGCGCAGTACATCGCCCCGACCGGCGCCACGAAGATCACCGTCTTCCAGGTGCTCGCCAAGGTCGGCTGGGTCACCACCGACGACTTCTCGCTGTCGGAGTACACCCCGGCGCAGTTCAACCGCGCACTGGTCAGCCTCACGTTCGACGACGGATGGCGTTCGCAGTACACGGCCGGGCTTCCGCTGCTCGACAAGTACCACATGCCGGCGACGTACTACCTGCTCACCAGCACCATCGACTACCCGGACTACATGACCAAGGCCCAGATGGGCGACCTGGCCGCCCACGGCGTCGAGATCGCCTCGCACACCGTCGACCACCCGCACCTGCCGACGCTGAGCGCGGCGCAGATCGACAGCGAGCTCAAGGACAGCCAGGCCACGCTTCGGCAGTGGTACGGCGCGGGCGTGGCCAAGAACTTCGCCACCCCGTACGGCGAGTACAACGCCACCGTCCTGAGCACGAGCAAGAAGTACTACCGCTCGCACCGGTCCACCGACGAGGGGTACAACACCAAGGACAGCACCGATGTGAACAACATCAAGGTGCAGAACATCCTCGACACCACGACGCCGGCGCAGGTCGGCCAGTGGATCGACCAGGCGATCCGGGACAAGAGCTGGCTCGTCCTGGTGTACCACGAGGTGTCCGCGACCGCCGAGGACCCGACCTACGCCGTCACGCCGGCCAACCTCGAGGCCGAGCTGAAGCTGATCCAGCAGAAGGGGATCACGGTCGCGACCGTCGACAAGGCGCTCGACGAGGTGGTACCGCAGCTGGCATAACATGGCCGTCGTGGGGTGGATCGCCAAGGACCTGGGCCGGTTTCTCTTCGGCCGTGATCCGGCGGTCCACCCCAGGACGCGCCTGGGCCGGGCGCTGCCGCTCATCGGCGTCGTGCTCGGCTTCCTCTGCGGCCTGATGGCCTACCAGTACTACCTGGGCAACGTCGCCGGCTGGAACTGGCTGCCGGTCACCATCGGCTCGATCCTCATCGGCGGCACGATCGCGCTGATCCCCACCCGGCCGCTGCTGGCCTGGCGGGTCGCATTCCTCACGGCGATCCTCACGAGCATGCGCCTGCACATCAACCAGGGCACGCCGTGGCCGTTCCAGCCGGTGCAGATCCTCAGCTACCCGGTGATCCTCGCCGTCGTGGCGATCCGCCATCCCCGCGGGGTGGTCGTCTGGACCGGCCTGTCGGCGTTCCTGCTCATCGTGGCGTACGTCCAGCCGCCCAACGTCCCCGGGCTCCTGCTGCTCGTGGCGGCCGTCCTGGTCATCGGCGACCAGATCCGCCGCCGCCGCGAGGTCCAGCGCGCGCTGGCCGAGGAGGAGGAGCGCTCCGAGCTCGCGCAGGCCCGCCGGGCCATCGCCGAGGAGCGCAACCGGATCGCCCGCGAGATGCACGACGTCGTCGCCCACCACATGTCGCTCATCGCGGTGCGGGCCGAGACGGCCGTCTACCGCATCGAGGGCGTGCCGCCGGCCGTTGCCGAAGAGCTTCAAGCCATCGCCGGTACCTCACGAGAGGCGCTCACCGAGATGCGGCGCCTCCTCGGCGTGCTGCGCAACGACTCCGTACCGCTGACCGAGCCCCAGCCGACCCTCGACGACCTGTCCGGCCTGGTGCGCGAGGCGCGCGAGGCCGGGGTGCGCATCGAGTACTCCCCGCTGCCGGGCGCCGAGGTCCCCGACGGCGTCGGCCTGGCCGCGTTCCGCATCGTGCAGGAGGCGCTGTCCAACGCCCGCCGTCACGCCGCCGGCGCGCCGGTCGCCATCGCCATCTCCCGCGACGAGTCGCAGCTGCGCATCTTCGTGCGCAACGAGCCGACGGGCGCCCCGCCCGCGCCCGAGGGCAAGGGCCACGGCCTGCTCGGCATGCGCGAACGCGCCGCCGCCCTCGGCGGCACCCTGCGCACCGGCCCGTCCGCCGACGGCGGCTACGACGTCGAGGCCCTGCTGCCGATCGCCGGCGACCCGCCCCCGCGGAACGGAGACGCATGATCAAGGTCCTGATCGTCGACGACCAGGCGATGGTCCGCCAGGGCTTCGCCGCCCTGCTGGCCGCCCAGCCCGACTTCACCGTCGTCGGCGACGCCGCCGACGGCGAGCAGGGCGTGTCGCTGGCCCGCGAGCGCGCGCCCGACGTGGTCCTCATGGACATCCGCATGCCGGTCCTGGACGGCCTGCAGGCGACCCGCCGCCTCCTCGACGTCGCGCCCGGCCTGTACCGCCCGCGCGTGCTCATGCTCACAACGTTCGACCTCGACGACTACGTGTTCGAGGCCCTGCGGGCCGGCGCCTCGGGCTTCCTGCTCAAGGACGCCCCCGCCGCCGAGCTCGTCAACGCCGTGCGGGTCGTGGCGGCGGGCGAGGGCCTGCTGGCCCCGTCGATCACCCGCAAGCTCATCGAGCAGTTCGCCGCCCGCCCGCGCGCCGTCGCGCACCGCCCCGACCGCCTGCGCGACCTGACCCCGCGCGAGGTCGAGGTACTGCGCCTGATCGCGCGCGGCCAGTCCAACGCCGAGATCGCCGAGTCCCTGGTCGTGGCCGAGCAGACGGTGAAGACCCACGTGAGCCGCGTCCTGCAGAAGCTCGACCTGCGCGACCGCGCCCAGGCCGTCGTCTTCGCCTACGAGACGGGCGTGGTCACTGCGGGGGAGTAGTACCGCGGTACGACATCGGCATGGCTCTCCGGAGTGACGTGCCCGCGCCGGGCGCCAACCTAGCTTCGCGCCCATGTACACCGTGGACACGCTCATCGACTGGTACCGCGAGTACGCCCCCGATCTGCGCGTGGCTCGCGAGGAGCAGCGAGAACTGCTGGCCCAGCGCGCCATGCGCCCGAAGCTGGACGACATCGAGGCCGAGATCTGCTACCTGTCGCTGCGCGCTCTGCGCCCCCACACGGTCATCGAGATCGGCTCGTTCCACGGCTGGTCCACGTCCTGGCTCCTGCGCGCACTGCGCGACAACGGCGACGGCGTCCTGCACACGTACGACCGGATCGACCACGCCCGCCGCAACCTGCCCGACGCCCTGACCCGCACCCGGTGGCACTTCACCCACGGCGACGTCCGCGACGCCGAACTCCCGGACAACGCCGGCTTCGTCCTGATCGACGCCCGCCACACGGCCGGCTTCGCCCGCTGGTACACCTCCGCGATCCTGGACCGCCTGAAGCCCGCCACCGCCGTGGCGGTCCACGACGTCTTCCACGCCCGGCGCCCATGGCCCAACAGCGAGGGCACGGTGCTGCTGCGCTGGCTCCGCTCGCGCGGCCTGCGCTACCTGACAGCCGCGCGCAACGCCGACCCGGACCTGCGCGACCACCTGCTGAGCGTCAAGCGCCGCCTGCACATCTCGGCCCCCGTCCACAACGGCGCCCACGACCCGATGGCCTTCTTCGCCTTGGACCAGTTGTAAGTAAGTCCCCACAAACAAACTCGTCGGCCGCCGACCACGCAGCTCCTTCATGGCGCCCGCCGCAGCGACCGCGGCGCCCGCCCCCGCTGTCGTGGTTCGCCGCGGACGTGCGGCTTGTAAGTGAGTCCCCACAAACAAACCACCGGCCGGAAGCCTCACAGCTGTTCTGACGGCGGCCGCCGCGACGGTCGCTACGGCGGCCGGCCGCTGGCAGCGCCGTCGTTGTCGTTTGCCGCGGGCGTGCGGCTTGTAAGTGAGTGCGCACAAACTAACCAGCGCCCGGCAATCACGCAGCTTCCTCATGGCGGTCGCCGCAGCAGTCGCGGCAGGGCGGCGTCGTCGTTGGGCGCCGCAGCGGTCGCGGTGACGGCGGCCGCCGTTGTCTTTGCCGTGGCGGCTTGTAAGTGAGTGCACACAAACAAAACCGCCGCCCGGCAATCACGCAGCTGTCCTCATGACGATCGCCGCATCAGTCGCGGCGGCGGCGGCCGCCGTTGTCTTTGTCGCGGCGGCGGCTTGTAAGTGAGTGCGCACAAACAAACTAGCGGCTGGCGGCCGTGCGGCTGTCCTTATGGTGGTCGCCGCAGCGGTCGGGGCGGCGGCCGACGTCGCCGGTTGCTGCGCGCGCGGCTTGTAAGTGAGTGCACACAAACAAACCTGCGGGCGGCGAATGCCTGGTCAGGGGGCTCGCGGCCCCAGGTGTCATTGTTGAGCGGCCCGCGCAGCGGGTGTTGTAAGTGAGTGCACACATACTTACAACGCGAAGCGAGAGGTGACGGGAGCGCGGCGTGGGATACCGGGGAGGTAGGGCAATGACCGCTCTGCGGTATGACGAGTGAGGGACCGGCTCGTTCCTAGCTTCCACGGCATGCGAAGCCTGCTGCTCGTTCCCCTCGCCGCTGCCGCCCTCACCCTCTTCGGGCCCACCCACCCGGCCGTCGTCGAAGCGCCGCTCGCGATCCACAGCGCACGGTACGACGACGGGCGGGCGCTCGAAGTCGTAGGCGATCCGTTCGCGGCCCGAACGATCGTCGTGCTCGTGCCGGGGGTCGACACCACCGCCGGCAACTTTGACCGAGGGTTGGGCGGGGTCGAGCGACGGGCGCCCGCCTGGCAGGCGCACCGGCTGGCCGACGAGATCGCCGCCCGCGACCCGAACGGCGACGTCGCCGTGGTCGCGTGGCTGGGGTATCGCACACCGCACGGCGTCGGGATCGATGCCGCCCGCGAGGACCTCGCCTCGGCGGGGGCCGCAGCCCTGCGCGAGTTCGTCTCGCGGCTTCCCGGGCAGCGCATCGTCGTGGTCGGGCACAGCTACGGGTCGACGGTGGCGGGGCTGGCGGCGCCGAAGCTCGACAAGCGCGTCACCGACATCGTCGCGCTCGGCAGCCCGGGGATGGGAGTGGACTCGGCCCGGGAGCTGCACACCGCCGCGCACGTGTGGGCCGGTACCGCGGCCGGCGACTGGACGCGGCGCATCCCGGGGGTGCAGATCGTCGGGGCGGGGCACGGGGTGCACCCGTACGAGCCGTCGTTCGGGGCGGAACCGCTGCCCGTGGGCGGGGTCGAGGGGCACGACGGGTACTTCGTTCCGGGGACCCAGAGCCTCGCCGCCATCGCCGACATCGCCCTCGGAAACGTGCCGCTCGCTCAGCGCTTGTAACCCTTCGGCGCGGTCCGCGGGGAGGCGGCCGCCGTCGGACGGAGCGCAGTCCGCGGGGAGGCGGCCGCCGTCGGACAGGGCCTGGCGTACGTCTCCGAGAACTGGGCATGGTGCCGCTCGCTCAGCGTTTGTAACCCTTCAGCGCGGCCTCCAGGCGGGGCTTCGCGTCCGCGGGGAGGCGGCCGCCGTCGGACAGGGCCTGGCGTACGTCTCCGAGAACTGGGCATGGTGCCGATCGCTCAGCGCTTGTAACCCTTCAGCGCGGCCTCCAGGCGGGGCTTCGCGTCGGCGGGGAGGCGGCCGCCGTCGGACAGGGCCTGGCGTACGACGGCGCGGAACGTCTCCGAGAACTGGGCATAGTGCGGGGTCACCGGGCGGGTCCGGGCGGAACGGATGGACTCCAGCAGCGTGGGGGCGTAGCGGTACCGCGACGTGACCGCCGCGTCGCGGTAGACGATCTCGCGGGTGGCCGCGAAGCCGCCGCGCTCGAACAGGATCTGCTGGCTGCGCTCCGACGTGAGGAACTCGATGAGCTCGCGCGCCGCCCGCGGGCGCTTGCTGTGGGCCGAGATGGCGAGGTTCTGGCCGCCCAGCGCGCTCGGGCCGGGGAGGCGGGCGACCGCGAAGTCGAGCACGGCCGTGCTGTCGGCGCTCGCCGGGGGGTCGAGGGTGCGGTGGGCGACCGGCCAGTTGCGCATGAACAGCACCTTGCCCTCGGCGAACGCCTGCGTCGCGGCCTGCTCGTCGAAGTTCAGCGAGTCGGGGAGGATCACCTGCGGCGGGCCGGGCTGCAGGCCGGTGGCGAGGTTGGTCAGGCCGCGCTGGGCCTCGGGGGAGTCGATGACGACGTGGCCTTCGCCGTCCACGACATCGCCGCCCGCCGCCCAGATCGCCTCCAGGGCGTTGACCGTGAGGCCCTCGTAGTCGGCGAGCTGGCCCGCGTAGCCGGCGGTGGCGCCGTCCGCCTTCTGTACGGCGGCGACCAGCTGGGGCCAGCTCGTCGGGGCGCGGTCGCCGACGACCTTCTCGCGGTAATACAGCAGGCCGGCGTCCGTGTTGAACGGCAGCGCCCACAGGTGCCCGCCGTAGCGGCAGGTCTGCAGCGGGGCCGGCAGGAAGCCGGAGGTCTCGGCGCCGTCCAGCTCGCGGATGTACCCCTGGGAAGCGAACTCCGCGGTCCAGGTGACGTCGAGGTTGTAGATGTCGGCGTCGCCCTGGCCCTTGCCCTGCGCCCGGGCGACCATCTCGCTGCGCTGGGCGTCGGCGACGGCGGCGATCTCCTCGATGCGGGCGGGGTTGCGCGGGTGCAGCGCGTTCCACTGGTCGACGAGGGCCTGGCGCTGGTTGCCGTACCCGTCGTCGCGCCCGCTCAGGATGACCAGCTCGCCGGGCTCGGGGCCGCCGTCGCCGGCGAACAGCGGCAGCACCAGGCGCTCGCTCAGCAGGGTCAGCGCGACGCCGGCGGCGAGGCCGGCGAGCAGGCACCACTGCCACGGGCGCAGCTTGGGCGTCGGTATCCGCATGGCTAGGCCTCGCCTCCCCACAACAGCGCGAACAGGTCCTGCAGGACGTCGCCGATGGAGCCGGGGGCGGCGTCGTAGCAGGCGCCGCCGGTGTGCGTGGCGATGTCGCGCAGGCCGAACGTGCCGCAGCTCGCCTCGCCGACGGCGATGACGAACACCCGCACGCCCTTGCCGCGTACCTCGGTGTCCACTTCGGACGGCGGGCGGCCGGTGGTGTCGTTGCCGTCGGTGAGCACCACGAGGCTCGCGATGCGCTCGTCCGGCGTGCCGCCGGCGCCGGCGTCGCGCACGCCGTCGGCGATGGTCTGCAGCAGCGGCGTGCTGCCGGCCGGGCGCACCCGGGCCAGCCCGTCGGTGGCCGCCCTGGCCCGCGGCACGCCGCCGATCGGCACGTCGGCCTTGCCCAGCGGCACGATCTCGCGGGCGCCGGCGCCGCGGCCGTCGGCCGGGAACACCCGCAGCCCGAACTCGTCGCGGCCGCTCATGAGCTCCAGCGCCTTGCCCACGCCGGTCGAGGCGAGCTGGAAGCGGGTGGTGCCCGTGTGGTCGACCGCGGTCTGCATCGAGCCGGAGGCGTCCAGCGCCAGCAGGATCCGGCCGGGGCGGCGGGCCTCGCCGTAGCGCTTCAGCGCGGCGGCGACGGCGTCGCGGGCCGGCGGGCGGCGGTCGAATGCGATGCCGGCGTGCGCGCCGAAGCGCTCGGTCAGCGGGTCGGCCACCTCGAACAGCGGCGGCGGCCGCAGCGCGGTGCGAACCAGCGCGCGCTTGCCGTCGTCGCCGCCGAGCCACGCGCCGAAGTCCTTGGCGGCGGCCGTCGTCGTGGCCGCGGTACCGTCCCAGCCGATGCGCACGAAGGGGTGGTCGGCGCCGATGGTGTCGGTCGGGTAGAAGGCGACGAGGGTCTGTTCCGAGTCGGGCGGGCCCTGGTCCAGGCCGCAGCCGAGGCCCTGGTTGAACCGCACCAGCGCCTGCTCGGTGGCGATGACCGCGGCCCGGTGCGGGTCGCCGATCCGCTTGCGGCACAGCAGCTCGGCGGCGTCGGCGAGCGGGAACCCGCCGGCGTCGAGAGAACGCTCGAGGCGCTGCTCGGCCGCGCGGGCGCCGGCCGGGTCGGCGTGGATGCCGTTGTACAGCGCGATGGTGGCCAGCGACCCCGCGCCCGACACCGCCGGGTCCGGGCGCAGCACGTCCCACCCGCGGCGGCCGACCTCGTCCCACAGCTGGGCCCACGTGAGCTCGCGGGTGCGGTCGGCGAGGTCCGGCGGCACGGCGATCGCCGGCACGCCCAGCACGATCGGGGACGCGCCGAGCGAGCGCTGGTCGGCGAAGGGCACGGCCACGGCGAAGCGTGCGGCGGCGTCGCGGGCGCCGTCGACGTCGGCGGTGGAGTCGGGCAGCCACACGTCGGGCCGCGGGCCGATGCGCCGCAGCGCGTCGTTGGTCCAGCCGCTGCCGATCGCGTCGCGGGCGTCGGCGGGGCGGGACGGGTAGACGTACAACTCGGAAGTGGGGCAGCCGTGGTGCGCGGCGGCGGTGAAGGCCTCGTAGTCGTCGGCCAGCTGGCGGGCCGCGCCGAGCTGCTCGGCCGACGTCAGCACCCGCACCGCCGCCGGCCGCGGGCAGCCGTCGCGCCAGCGCCGCACGGCGTCGATCGCGGTGGGCACGGTGTATCCGGCGGCGAGGGCGACGATGCAGAACCCGCCGACCAGCGTGAGCACCCGCGGCCGCAGCAGCCAGAGCAGCCGCGACACCGCGCTGCCCGACCACTGCAGCGCGCCCTCGAAGCGGCCGGCGGCGATCAGCCCGCCGATGCCGCCGATGCCCGCGCCGACGCCGAGCATGACCCAGCGCGCGAGCGACGCCGGTTGCCCGGTCGACAGCTGCTCCAGGGCGATGCCGAGCGCGGTGAAGATGGCCACGAGCGTCGAGACGAGCGACCGCGCGGATTTCCGGCCGTTCCCGTTGTCCCCCGATTCAGCCATGCCGGCGGCGCACCCCCTGGCGGTTGGATGTCCCTTCTTATCATGCCCCTCAATGTCCAGTTCCGCCGTCTAAGCTAAGCGCCCATGGCCGACCTCGACGCGCTGGTCCTCTGTGGAGCCGGCATCGACACGATCGTGCGGGTGCCCGAGCTGAGCGTGCCGCCGGGCGACTTCCTGACGGTGCCGCCCGTCCGGGACTACGTCGCCCATTCGGGCAACGGCGTGGCGCTCGGCTTCCACGCGCTGGGCCTGCGCACCAGGTTCGCCGACTTCGCCGGCGACGACCCGATGGGCGAGCTGATCCGGGCCCGCTACGCCGCCGTCGGCCTCGACTACAGCGGGCACCCGGCGCCGAACGGCACGCCGCGCAGCGTCAACCTCGTCGACGCCGAGGGCCGCCGCTTCTCGTTCTTCGACGGCCGTCACCCGCCCGGCACCGTGCTGCCGGAGGAGTTCTACCTGCCGCTGGTCGAGCGGGCCGCCCACGTGCACGTCGCCACCTCGTACACGCCGGCCGTGTGGGCCGCCGCCCGGGAGCGCGGCGCCACCACCTCGACCGACATCCACGCCTGGGACGGCGCCGACCCGTGGGGCGCGTCGATGGCCCGGGAGGCCGACATCGTCTTCCTCTCCTCGGCCGCGGCGCCGGACCGCATCGAGGTCATCATGCGCCGCATCCGGGCCGAGGGCCGCGCGCAGCTCGTCGTCGCGACCGAGGGCGCGTCCGGCAGCCGCGTGCTGGACCGCGAGTCCGGCGAGGTGCTGCGCTTCCCGGTGGCCCGGCCGCAGCGCCCGGTGGTGGACAGCAACGGCGCCGGCGACGCGTACAGCACCGCGTTCATGAGCCGCTGGCTGCGCGGCGCGCCGCTGCCGGAGTGCGCCCTGGCGGGGGCGGTGTCCGGCGCCTTCGCGTGCGGCGCGCACGGCACCCACGAGGAGCTCATCACCGAGGACGAGCTCGCCGCCGGCGTCGACCGGGTGCGGGCCACCTGGGCGGCCGCGGTCGGCGCCTGACCGCAACTGTCGGCTTGGCGCCGATGCGTTGCGCCGGTGCCGGGCGGCCCCATCCTCTTCAGGTATGCCGAAGCTCGTCGATCCGATGATCCGCGCGGCCCGGTGGTTCGCACCGCGGTGGCCCGGCCTGGTGCGCCGCGCGGCCATGCTGTTCTGCGTCGCGGTGTTCCTCGTGAGCGTCGGGACGCTCGGCGCCGTCGAGTGGCTGCGTTTCTGCGCGCGCGGCCACGTCTTCACCGAGCAGGACGTCCCGGCGGCGCCGGTCGCGCTGGTGCTGGGCGCCCAGGTGTACGCCGACGCCTCCCCGTCGCCGTTCCTGGCCGCCCGCCTGGAGATCGCCCGGCGCCTCTACGAGTCGGGCAAGGTCCGGGCGATCCTGGTCTCCGGCGACAACAGCCGGCACGAGTACGACGAGCCCTCCGCGATGCGCCAATGGCTGATCGACCACGGCGTCCCGCCGGTGAAGATCGTGCGCGACTACGCCGGCTTCGACACCTACGACTCGTGCGCGCGGGCGGTGCGCGTGTTCGGGGTGACGCGGGCGATCGTGGTCACGCAGGCGTACCACATCCCGCGCGCGGTCGCCCTCTGCCGCCGCCTCGGCCTCGACGCCGACGGGGTGGGCGACCACACGATGTCGCAGTTCCACAAGCCGTGGATCACCGGCGAGGTCCGCGAGTTCGGGGCCGCCGACAAGGCCGCGTACGACGTCGTCTCCGGCCGCGACCCCATCTACCTGGGCCAGCACGAGACCGGCGTCGAGGAGGCCCTGCGCGCCGGCTGACGCGCTGAATCGGACTTTCCGCCGGTCAGGGTATAAATCCGATAAGTCGTGGCGCGCAGCGCCCGACTTATCGTGAGACCCGCGGCGGCGAGGGAGGATCGGACGCATGAGTGGACTGTTCGACGGGCTCGGGGTCAGCTCGCCCGTGGTCGCGGCGCCCATGGCCGGGGGGCCCACCACGCCGGCCCTTGTCGCCGCGGCCGGGCGGGCGGGGGCGCTCGGGTTCCTCGCCGCCGGGTACCGGACGCCGGAGGACGTCTCCGCGCAGATCGGGGCGGTGCGCAGGGCCGGGACCGGGGCGTTCGGGGTCAACGTGTTCGCGCCCAACCCCGTCCCGGTCGATCCGGGGGAGTTCCGGGCCTATGCGGAGGCGCTGCAGAGCGACGGGGACGTGTACGGGCTGCGGCTGGCCGAGGGGGCCGCGGTCGAGAACGACGACCACTGGGGCGACAAGATCGCGCTGCTCGTCGCGGATCCCGTGCCGGTGGTGTCGTTCACGTTCGGGCTGCCGCCGCGCGCGGATCTTCTGGCGCTGCGGCGGGCCGGTGTGGTGGTGCTGCAGACCGTCACCTCCGTGGCGGAGGCGCGGGCGGCCGAGGAGATCGGGGTGGACGGGCTCGTCGTGCAGGCCGCCGCGGCCGGGGCGCACTCGGGGACCTTCACGCCCGGCGTGTTGCCGGATGACGTACCGCTGCCGGAGCTCCTGCGGGCGGTGCGGGCGGCCGTGCGGCTGCCGCTCGTCGGGGCCGGCGGGGTGGCGACCCCGGACGACGTCGTGGCCGTGCTCGGGGCCGGGGCCGAGGCGGCGATGGCCGGCACCGCGCTGCTGCGCACGGACGAGAGCGGGGCCTCGGCGGTACACAAGGCCGCCCTCGTCGAGCTGTCCAATGTGGAGACCGTGGTGACGCGGGCGTTCAGCGGGCGGCCGGCGCGGGCGCTGCGCAACGGGTTCGTGGAGCGCTTCGACGGGCTGGCGCCGCTGGGCTATCCGGCGGTACACCACCTCACCACGCCGCTGCGCCGGGCGGCCGCGGCGGCGGGGGACGTCGAGCGGGTCAACCTGTGGGCGGGCAAGCGGTTCCGGCACGCCCGGCCGGGCGCGGCCCGGGCCGCCCTGGCCGGCCTGGCGGCGAAGGCTTAAAAGGCGGGGCGGCCAAGCCTAGGGCTAGGACGCGAGGCCGTGCTCGTAGGCGTAGCGGACGGCCTGCGCGCGGTCGCGGACGCCGGCCTTGGCGAACAGGCGG
The DNA here is from genome assembly GCF_050936175.1 of Dactylosporangium sp. CA-139066. Classification (NCBI taxonomy): domain Bacteria; kingdom Bacillati; phylum Actinomycetota; class Actinomycetes; order Micromonosporales; family Micromonosporaceae; genus Dactylosporangium; species Dactylosporangium sp. CA-139066. Next base: position 1,956,456 of record NZ_JBNJNH010000001.1, read on the forward strand.
TTGACGTGCGACTTGACCGTCACCTCGGTGACGTAGAGGCGCTCGGCGATCTCGCGGTTGGACAGGCCCGCGGCGATCAGGCCCAGCACCTCCGCCTCGCGGGCGGTCAGGCCGTCGGGCAGCGGGCCGGTCCGGGGCGCGGCCGGCGCGTCCACCGTGGACGGCGGGCGGCCGCCCTGCACGGCGGCGGCCAGCAGCCGCTGCTGCACGTGCGGGTCGAGCACCGACTGGCCGGCCGCGGCGGCCCGGACCGCCTGGGCGATCTGGACGCGGCCGGCGTCCTTCGTCAGGTAGCCCAGCGCGCCCGCCTGCAGCGCCGCCAGGATGTGCTCGTCGTCGGCGAACGTGGTGAGCACCACGACCCGGGTCTCCGGGTGCTTCGCGCGGATGACGCCGGTCGCCTCGACGCCGTCGCGGCGCGGCATGCGCAGGTCCATGAGCACCACGTCCGGGCGGTGCCGCTCGACGAGCTCGATCGCCTGCTCGCCGTCGGCCGCCTCGCCGACCACCTCGACGTCGTCGAGGAGGCCCAGCATGACGGCGAGGCCCTCGCGCACCGCCGTCTGGTCATCGGCCACGACCACGCGGATGCAATCGTGCCTATGCAGAGCGGCCTCTCCGCTTCGCTCCGAACCGCTCATCCAGGCATCTTCACATCCACGACCCACCCGCCGTCGCCCGGCCCGGCCTCCAGGGTGCCGCCGGCCAGCTCGGCGCGCTCGCGCAGGCCGGTCAGGCCGTAGCCGGGGGACAGGCCGGTCACCGGCGGGCCGGCCGGGTCGCGGTTGTGCACGGTCAGGCGGACGGCGTCGTCGAGGTACGCCAGGCGGATCGACACGGTGCTGCCGGGCGCGTGCTTGCGCACGTTCGTCAAAGCCTCCTGCGCGCCGCGGAACAGCGCCAGGCCGGTCTCCGGGCTCAGGTCGCGCGGCTCGCCCTCCAGCGTGAACGAGGCGCCGTCGCCGGCGGCGAGCTCCCGGACCAGCTCCGGCAGCGGCACCGGGTCGCCGCGCAGCGCGCTGACCGCCCGGCGGGTCTCGGTGAGCCCGTCGCGGGCCAGGCGGCCGGCCCGGTCGACGATCACGGCGGCGTCCGCCGCGCGGTCGCGCTCCAGCAGCGCCGCCGCGGTCTCCAGCTGCAGCGACAGCGCCGACAATGAGTGAGCGAGCACGTCGTGGATCTCGCGGGCCAGCCGGGCCCGCTCGGCCAGCGCCGCGTTGCGGGCCTGCTCGCCGGCCAGCTGCTCGTCCTGCTCGGCGCGGGCCTCGCGCTCGCGCCGCACGATGCCGAGTAGCAGCACGACCACCATGGCGCCGGCCCAGATCGTGGTCGACTCGATCGATGCGCCGACGGCGAGGTGCACCGCCGCGATGACCGCGGCCGTGGCGCCGGACATGATCGCGGCCCGGACCAGCGGCAGCGTGGTGGCGGCGAAGGTCACGGCGGCGATGCTGTAGCAGGGGCCGAAGTCGCCGGGGCGGACCGCGGTCAGCACGATGCCCGTCGCCATGCAGATGCCGATGGTGTACGGCTGGAGCCGCTCGCCGCCGGCCCGGAACGTCATCGCGATCCAGGTCAGCCCGCCCACGACCACGCCGAGCGTCACGACCAGGGCCCGGCCGGTGATCCCCGGGCGGACGTCGTCCTGGAACATGGCGACGGTCAGCAGCACCAGGAAGATCAGGCTGCGGATCTGTCGCCAGCGCGCGATGTGACGGTCGGTGACGTTGAGCACGGCATCAGTCTGCTCCACCCAGCCCTTCGCGGCCGTTCCGGCGGGCCGCACCGGACAGGCGGCCGCCGGGCCCGAGGGCCCGGCGGCTGGGACCGGGTTCACCGCAGGAGACCGGAGCCCGAGCGGGCGGCCCGGCGCGCGCCCCGCGGGGCGAACGGCGCGCCGGTGGCGATCGCCCGGCGGGCGACGATCGCGGCCTCGCCGAGGAAGCTCAGCCCGAGTACCAGCAGCAGGCCGGCGGTCAGGATGCCCTGGTCGGCGCCGAGCGCGTGGCCGGCGAAGGACTGCCCGAGCCGCAGCACGATCAGGCCGGCCCAGACGGCGATGGTGACGAGCGTGTAGCGGTACCACACATGGCCGTTCCGCACGTAGACCCGCACGGTCAGGCCGCGCAGCACCCCGCCCAGCACCGCGACGACGGCCCCGGCGCCGAGGACGGCCCCGTCCAGCATCGCGTGGTGCACGGTGGCGGCGAAGTCGACCTTCGACAGTGCGTATCCGCCCATGACGATGAGGATCAGCGGCGGCACCACCAGGCGGCGGGCCTCGAGCGGCTCGCCCATGAACCGGCGGACCATGAGCAGGGCGATGACGGCGACGGCGATCAGCAGGGTGGTCGGGTTCATGCCGTAGACGCTATGGACCGGCGGCCCTCGGCACCGCCACCCACGGGTGGAAACGGCTCCATCACGGGGTGGAGATTCCGAGCCCGTACGCCTCCATCGCCAGGTCGAGCATCGCCTCCTGCGCGGCCGGCGGATACGCCTGCGGATCGGCCGCGGCCAGCGCCGCCGCGCCCTCCGCCATCGCCAGCAGCCCCAGCGCGGCGGCCTGCACCCGCGGCGCCGGCCACTGCGGCGCGGCGGCGGCGACGAGCCGCTCGATCCGCGTGCGCCAGGCCCGGTTGTTGGCGCGGTGCATGCCGATGAGGTCGTCGTCGGTGAACGCGGCGGCCAGGAACCCCAGCCAGACCCGGCTCTCGGCGGCGCGCTGGGCGTCGAGGGCGAGGCCCTGGTGCAGCACGTCGCGCAGCGCCGCCCGCGGCGAGCCGGCGACCGCCTCCAGCGCCTCGACGCGGGCGCCGGTCACCTCGTGCAGCAGCTGCCGGGCGTGGGCCAGCAGCGCCGCGCGGTTGGGGAAGCGGTGCATGACCAGGCCCGTGGTGCAGCCGGCGGCCGCGGCCACCGCCCGGATGGTGAGCCGTTCGAGGCCGTCGCGGGCCAGCACGTCCCAGACCGCCCGCGACAGCCGCTCCCCGTGGTCCTCGTTGCGTCTCACGTAACAGATGTTACGGTAACGCTTGTTACGAGGGAAGTACGGGAGGGCGCATGGGGCTGAGGATCGAGGAGCGGTCGTGGGACGACCCGGAGGGGGCGGCGCTGCGGGCGGCCCAGCGGGCCGAGCTCGACGCGCGGTACGGCACCGACGACCACGAGCCCGGCGCCGCGCCGTCCGCCGGCGACGTGGACCTGTTCCTGGTGGCCACGCTCGACGGCGAGCCGGTCGGCTGCGGCGCCCTGCGGCGGCTCGACGTGGCGTCGGCGGAGATCAAGCGGATGTACGTGGTGCCGGCCCGGCGCGGCACCGGCGTCGCCACCGCCGTGCTGCGCGCGCTCGAGGCGGCCGCGGCCGGGCGCGGCTGGCCGCTGGTGCGCCTCGAGACCGGCACCGAGCAGCCCGACGCCCGGCGGTTCTACGAGCGGGAGGGGTACCGCCAGATCCCGCTCTTCGGCGTCTATGCCGGCTCGCAGCTCTCGGTCTGCTACGAGCGCGTGCTCACTCCAGCGCGCTGAGGGCCGCCTCCGCGCGGGCGGCGGCGGGGGCGTGGCCCAGCTCCCGGGCCAGCTTCAGGGCGTCGCGGGCGCCGGCCGCGTCGGAGCCGGCCAGGGCGCGGATGCGGCGCAGGTCGGGCTCCGCGAAGCCGCTCTGGCCGGGCAGCCCGCGCTCCAGCGCCGCGCCGGCCACCTCGGCGGCCTCGGCCCGGCGCCCCAGCGTGAGCAGCGCCTCGGCGTAGAGCGCCTCGAGGCGGCCGAACCGCCGCATCGCCTCGCCCAGGTGCTGGCGGGCGGCGGCCATCCGGGCCAGGCCGTCCGCGGCGCCCGTGCGCACCTCCGCCCAGCCCAGAACCAGACCCGCCAGGCTTCGGTACTCCGGGTGCCCGCCCCGCTCCGCCAGCGCCAGCGTCTCGCGGGCGGCGATGAGGGCCGCGGCCGGGTCGTCGCGGTCGGCGGCGACGACGGCGACGTAGTGCGCGACGTACATGTCCAGGAACAGCTCGCCGACCCGGGCCGCGCGGGCGCGCGCCGTGCGCAGGTGGGCCTGGGCGGCGTCGTGGTCGCCGAGCAGCCCGCAGGCGATCGCCGCCGGCGCGTGCGCGCCGACGATCGGGTCCCAGTTGACGATCGGGAAGACGGGCAGGTCGCCGTTGGGCAGCGCGGCCAGCGCGGTGGTGAGGGACCGGTGCGCGCGGGGCAGGTCGAGCTCGGAGAAGGCGGCGTGGCCCGCGTGGACCTCGGCGACCAGCGCCGCCCACGGGTCGTCGCCGCCCTGCTCGGCCGGGTACCGGGCGATGGAGACGGCCCGTTGCACGTCGCCGGCGGCCGTGTGGAACGAGGCGTACCCCCACAGCGCGGGCAGCACGTCGAGCACCGGCCGGCCGCGCAGGCGCAGCAGCAGGGGCTCCATGGCGGCGTACTCCTCGGCGACGACCGGCGCCAGATAGCCCTCGCTCGCCTGGTGCATGTACGCGATGCGGATCCGCAGGTCGAGCTCGGCGACGTCGCGCCGCTCGCTCGCCGGCGCCCGGTGCAGGATCGCCAGGGCCTCCCGCAGCAGCGCCGAGGCCTGCTCGTGCGCGGTCCGCTCGTACGCCTCGCCGGCCGCCTCGGCCAGCGCCGGCACCACGTCGTACGGGGTGAGGACCGGCAGCGCCTCGCGCAGGTGGCCGGCCAGCTGCGCCCGCGTGCCCAGCCCGATGTCGCGCAGCGCCTGCGCGGCCCGCGCGTGCAGCCGGGCCCGCCGCAGCGGCCCCTGGTCCTGGTACGCGGTCTGGCGCACCAGGTCGTGCGAGAAGCGCAGCAGCCCGGGGTCGTCGGTGGCGGTGAGCAGCCCGGCGACCACGGCGGTGTCCAGCGTGTCGAACAGCGCCAGCTCGTCGATCTGCACGACCTCGCGCAGCACCGGTACGGCGACGTCGCGCCCCAGCACCGAGGCGACCGCGAGCACCGCGTTGACCTGCCCGGGGAGCTTGGCCAGGCGCCGGCGTACGACCTCCTGGACGCGGACCGGCACGTGCTCGGGGGACAGGGTGTGCTCGGCGACGAGCACGCGCAGCAGCTCGACGACGAAGAACGGGTTGCCGCCGGTGCGGTCGGCCAGCATCGCCACCGTCGCGGGCGGCACGTCGTCGCCGGTGACCGACCGGGCGAGAGCGGCGATGGCGGCGGGCTCGAGCCCGTGCAGCGGCAGCCGTACCGCGGCCGGATCGGCGACGAGCTCGGCGAGCACGCCGGCCAGGGGCGCGTCGGGGGCGAGCTCGGCCTCGCGGTACCCGACGGCGAGCAGCACCCGGCTGCGCCGCAGCGCCCGCGCGAACATCGTCAGCAGCACGGTCGAGGGCGCGTCGAGCCAGTGCGCGTCGTCGACGACGAGCACGAGCGGCGCGTGCGCGGCGAGGCGCCCGAGCCCGTCGACGATCCCCTGGTACAGCCGGGACCGCGCCATCTCGGGATCGGCCATCCGCTCGGCGGCCGGCAGCGTGAGCACCTCGCCGAGCGTCGGGTCGAGCACGGCCGGCAGGTTGCCGTAGGGCGCGAACGCCGCGGTGAGCGCGGCCGCCGCCCCGGCGTCGGCGGTGGCGATCTCGCGCAGGATCTGCGCCCACGGCAGGAAGACCGGCGGCGCCTCCCCGTCGACCCCGGTCCCGGTCCCGACGAGCCCGCGGGCGCGGGCGGCGACCTCGCGCAGCAGCGCCGACTTGCCGATCCCGGGGCTGCCGGACACGAGCAGCAGCCGCCCGCGACCCGCGGCGGCCTCGGCGAGCAGCCGGTCGACGGTCCGCAGCTCGTCGTCGCGCCCCACGAGCGCGTCGTCCTGTTCGGGGGCGGCCGCGCCGGACATTTCCGAAATTTCGGAAATGTCGGCCGAGGTGGGCGCTGCGGCGAAGCCGGCCCCGGAAGCGAAGGGGACCGCGGAGCTTGCGGCCGCCGCCGAGACCGCGGCAGGCCCCGGCGAGGCCGTGGCGGACGCGGGCGAGGCCGTGGCGGACGCGGGCGAGGCCGTGGCGGACGACGGCGAGGTCGTCGTGGTGGGCCCAGGCGACGGTGCGGTGGACGCCTTCGCGGTGTCCGCGGCCGGCGGCGATCCCAGGCTCGGTGACTGGCGCAGGATGTCCTGGGCGAGCTGCTGCAGCGCCGGGCCGGGCTCGATGCCCAGCTCCTCGATCAGCCCCGCGCGCGCCCGCGAGTAGGCGGCCATGGCGTCGGCCTGGCGGCCGCCGCGGTACAGGGCGAGCATGAGCTGACCCCACAGCCGCTCCCGGTAGGGGGCCTCGGCGAGGGCGCGCTCGCTGCGGTACACCACCTCGGAATCCCGGCCGAGGGCCAGCAGCGCCTCCGAGTGCTGCTCGACCGCGGTCAGGCGCAGCTCGACCAGCCGGGCCCGCTCGGCCCGGGCCAGGGCCGACTCGCCGAGCTCCGGCAGCGGGTCGCCGCGCCAGAGCTCGAGCGCCGAGGCCAGGGTGTCCAGGGCGGCCGCGGGGGGCAGGGCGGAGGAGCGCTCGACGGCGGCGGCGAACACGGCCGCGTCGACGGACTCGGGCGGGACCTGCAGCAGGTAGCCGGGCGCGCGGCTGACCAGGACGGCCGAGCGGTCCCGCGCGGTGCGGCCGGGCTCCAGGGCGCGGCGCAGGCGCGAGACGTAGGCCTGCAGCGACGAGATCGCCCGCTCCGGCGGCTCGTCGGCCCACAGCTCGTCGATGAGCCGCTGCACGGAGACGATCCGGCCGGGCTGGGTGGCGAGCATGGCGAGCACGGCCCGCTGCTTCGGCGTGCCGGTGTCGACGGGGCCGTCCGGGCCGGTCGCCTCGAGGGGGCCGAGGATGCGGAACTGCAGGATGCCGGACCCTCCCCACCGCTCGACCGGGCCGCGTAGTCGGCGCCGCGACGAGCCTAAGGCGGCGCGTCAACCGCTGGAGTCGGCCGAAAGGGCCGAGGTCCGTACGCTGTCGGTATGAGCGTCCTCGAGGACATCGCCCGCGGCCAGTACATCAGCCTCGTCTCGTTCCGCCGCGACGGCACGCCGCGCGCCACGCCGGTGTGGCACGTGGTGTACGACGGCGAGGTCGTGACCGTGTCGGAGGAGCGGGCCTGGAAGGTCAAGCGCATCCGCAACAACCCGCGGGTGACGGTGACGGTGTGCGACATCCGCGGGCGCATCAAGCCGGGGGCGGTCACCGCCGAGGGCACCGCGCGGCTGCTCGACGCGGCCGGCACCGAGACGGCCCGGGCCCAGCTGCGGCGCAAGTACGTGACCGCGCGGATCGGCTTCTTCTTCCAGCGCCTGCTGCGCCTGCGCCGGCCGCCGGCCATCGGCATCGCGATCAAGCTGGCCTGAGCGCCGGCATGAGCCACCTGAGCGCATGAGAAAGGGGCCCGGGCGACGCGCGGCCCGGGCCCCGATCTCAGCGTGAACGAGCTAGCTCAGCGTGACGGCCGTGTCGTCGATGACGAACGACGTCTGAAGCGAGGAGTCCTCGGTGCCGCTGAACTTGATGGTCACCGTCTGACCCGCGAACGAGTTCAGGCTGAAGGACTTGAGCGCGTAGCCCGAGGCCTTGTTGAGGTTGGACAGCGTGCCCAGCGTGGTCGAGTTCGCCGAGATGGTCAGCTTGTCGTACTGGGTCGTGGTGGTCGTCTCGGCCGAGTCGATGTGCACGTAGAACGTGAGTGTCGCCGTGCATCCGGCCGGGATGGTCACCGATTGCTGGATCGCCTCGGTGTGGGTCGAGCCGTAGCCGTCGAGCCACGAGCTCCAGGTGCCGCCGTGCGCGGCCTGGCCGGAGCTGGCCCACTGGCCGATGGAGCCGGTCGTTCCGGACCACGACGTCGCGCCGGACTCGAAGCCGGGGTTGGCCAGCTTCTGGCCGGAGCAGCCACCGGTGGGCGGCGGCGACGACGGCGGGGTCGAGGTGGGCGGCGGCGTGGTGCCGCCGGTGCAGGTCGGGTCGCCGGACTGCGCCGGGACGGACACCGCGTCCCAGGCGGCCTTGACCGTGTTGAACTGGGTGCAGCTGCCCGGGAACAGGTTCTTGGCCGCGGTCAGCGTCCAGGTGCGGTACTTCAGGTACGACGACGACGAGGTCTTCATCAACATCGCGTTGTACATGACCTTGATGGCGTTCTGGATGCCCAGCGGGTTGCTGACCGTCGAGCTGTTGCAGGTCGGGCTGGCGGGCTGGCCGTTGCCGGCGGAGCCCTGGGCCATCAGGTAGAACCAGTGGTTGCCGGGGCCGGCGGCCGCGTGGACCTCCTGCGACGGCGTGCTGCTGGAGTAGCAGTTCGAGTCACCCACGGCCGACGGGTTGTACATGTTGCGGATCGGGCCGCTGCCGACCAGGTTGATCTCCTCGCCGACCAGGTAGTCCGGCGGGTCGTTCGGGTTGTTGGCGAACCACTCGGTGGCCGCGCCGAACGTGTCCGCGACGAACTCCTGGGTGCCGCTCTTGGAGATGCCGCCCGGCGTGTGGTCGTCGATGCCGTGGCCCATCTCGTGGCCGACGACGTCGGCCGAGCTGATCCACTGACCGGCGGTGTTCTTGCCGATCTGGACCTGGGTGCCGTCGTAGTAGGCGTTCTGGTCGTTCAGGCCGACCCGGATCGGCCACGCACCGCCGGCGCCGTCCATGCCGTTGCGGCCCAGCCACTGCGAGAGCATCTGGGCTTCCTTCTGCGCAACGTAGAGCGCGTCGACGCAGCCGGTCTCCCGGTTGGTGCCGACCCCGTTGCCCCACACGTCGCTGGACTTGGTGAACGTGGTGTTGTTCGCCGCGTCCTGGCAGGCCAGGCTCGTGATGGACGGGTCCTTCATGCTGTACGTGCTGCCCGACAGCGTGGTGTTGATCGTCACCGAGCCGTTGATCCAGCCCGTGCCGGTGCCCTTCATCACGTGCTCGGTGGAGTTCAGGACCGCGCCGGTGGCCGCGTCGACGTCCACGCTGAGCCGGCTGGCGCCCTCGGCGCCGGTGCCCGACAGCGTGGTCTCGTACGCGAGCTTGGCGGCGCCGTCGAGGGCGTAGACCACGAGCGAGGTGCCCTCGACGTTGTTCACCGTCGTGAGCTGCTTGCGGGCGACGGCCTCGGCGTCCTTGGCGCTGATCTTCGCAGTCGTGGAGAGGTTGCCGATCGCCTTGGTCTGCGCGACCGACGTGTACTGCGTCGCGCCGCTCTTGTCGGTGACGACGACGAAGTCGCCGCCCACGACGCGCAGGCCCTTGTAGGTCCGGTCGTACGCGATGTACTTGGCGTTGCCCGACGCCGTGACCGACCTCTGCACGTAGGCGTCGTCGGTGCTGGGCTGCAGGACGCTCGGCTTGCTCTTGACGAACGAGTCGACGGACTGGGCGGCGGCGGCGTTGGAGACCTCAACGCCTTCGGCGGACGGCGATGGGGGCGAGGCTTGCACGGCCACGGCGGTGCCGGTTGTTACCAGCGCCACCGCGAACACTCCGGCCGCTGTAGCGAACCGTGGTGAGAGCTTCAAGGGTGCCTTCTTTCAGCAACGACCACCCCACCGGGGAATGTTGACGGGGTGTGCCGGAACCAATGGAGAGACACGCGCACGTCGAGGCGTCTGGATGGCCGGGGTGCGCGTCACTTGCGCCGGCCTGCCGTCCTCATCGACTTGCAGCGATGTCAGGACGATCACACATCCGGCGAGAGTTGGACAAGAGTCGATGCCCTACGCCCACCCTCGCTCCCACCCTGTACTTCGGGGTGCGAAACAACCCGGAAATCTTGCGCTCAGTAGCGGATCTCCAGGAGTACCGCTACTCCTCGTTAACTTTTAACTGATGTTAGGGTTCCGGGGTGGATCCCGAGCCGATCGATGCGGTCGCCGGCGTCGTCTCGGATTCCGGGATCGCCGGCCGCCGGCTGCGCGAGATGATCGCCCGCCTGAGCGAGTCCCCGGCAACCCTGGACGACCTCGTCCGCGACTTCGCCGTCCCGCGCCGCACCGTCGAGGCGCTCCTGCGCGCCGCCGGGCCCGATCTCGCCTCCGGCGCCGGCGGGCTCGTGCTGGCGGAGCCGGTCCGGCCGCGGTACGCCGAACGCTTCGCCCTGCACCGCCTCCACGACGTGCCCGCGGTCGACGGCATGGCCGAGCTCATCGCGGCCGCCCCCGCCGCCGACCGCTCCCTCGACCACGTCTCGGCGACCGCCGGCACCGCCCGCCGCCGCGCCCAGTGGCTGGCCGGCACGTACGACCTCGCCGGCGCCCGGCTGATCTGCATCGGCGACCACGACCTGACCTCGCTCGCCGTGCGCAAGGCCAGCCCCGACGTCGCGATCACCGTCGTCGACGTCGACGAGCGGCTGCTCGCCTACATCGACGACCAGCGGGCCGGCATCGCCTGCTACCACGCGGACCTGCGCTTCGGCCTGCCCCCGGTGGTCGCAGGCAGCGGCGACCTCGTCTTCACCGACCCGCCCTACACCCCCGAGGGCGTGCAGCTGTTCCTCGGCCGGGGCGCCCAGGCGCTGCGCGACCGCGGCAACGGGCGGCTGGTCATGGCGTACGGCTTCAGCCCCCTGGCCCCGGCCCTCGGCCTGAAGGTGCAGCGGGCCGTGCTCGACCTCGACCTGGTCATCGAGGCGATGCTGCCGGCGTTCAACCGCTACCACGGCGCCCAGGCCGTCGGCAGCGCCAGCGACCTCTACGTCTGCCGCCCCACCCCGCACACCTGGCAGGTCCTGGACCGCCGCCTCGACCGCCTGGCCGGCTCGGCCAACATCTACACCCACGGCGAGCAGTCCCTGGAGGCTGACCCCAAAGCAATGGAATCCGTCCGGGGCCCGGCCCGCATCCTCGGCGGCGGGCCGCTGCGCGCCGACGAGGTCACCGTCGACCTCGGCGCCGACCCGGGCCCGTGGCTGGCCCGGGTGCTGCTCGCGCTCAACGTGCCGAGGGCGACGCTGCTCGTGCCGAACAACCACCCCGACCTGCGCGACGAGCAGTCCCAGCGCGCGCTGCGGGCGCTCGTCGGCGCGAAGTACGACCTCCGCCTGCGCCGAAGCACCCCCGGCCCAACCCGGGCGACCGTCGAGGCGACCCTGCGCGCCCCCGAGCGGCCCGACGTCGCGGGGTGGCTCCTGACGCACGCCCACGGTAAGGTCGCCAACGTGCTACGGGGAGCACTGCAGCAGGCCGATCCGGGGCTGTCGCGCGACGAGGCCGAGGCCCGCGCGGCCGCCCTCACCGGGTCCGACCACGCCCAGGCCCGCCTCATCGACCTGCCCCGCCACGCGATCGCCCGCCTGCTGAACGCGTGAGCGAGACGCCGAAGCGGAAGGCGCTCTGGCGCGACCGCGACGTTGCGATCTTCCTCGGCGTGCAGACGCTGTCGGCGTTCGGCGACGCGTGCACCTTCGCCGCCGTGCCGCTGATCATGCGTACCGGCGCGATCTCCATCACCGGCGTGGGCTGGATCCGCGCGCTCGAGGCGATCGCGACGCTGCTGACCGGGATCGCCGCGGGGATGATCGCCGACCGCTTCGACCGGCGCACCGTGCTGCGCATCTGCGACGCCGCGCGGTTCGTGCTGCTCGGCTCCGTGCCGCTGGCGTGGCTGGCCGGGCCGCAGCCCTGGCTGCTGTACGTCGTGCTGCCCGCCGCCGCCGTGTTCTCCATGGTCTTCCAGGTCACCTACGTCACCGTGGTGCCCGCGCTCGTGCCGAAGGACCGCATCAACGACGCCAACGGCCTGCTCTACGGCACCTACTCCGTCGCGTGGCTGGCCGGACCGGCCCTCGCCGGGTTCATCTCGCAGGCCGCCGGCCCCGCCGCGGCCATCGGCATCGACGCGGTGTCCTTCGCGTTCTCCGCCATCGGCCTGTACCTCGTGCGCCTGCGCAACCCGCCCGGCGGCGTCGAGCGGGGCCTGGGCGCCGGCGTGCGCTTCATCCGCGGGCACCCGGTGATCCTCACGCTGACGGTGCTGCTCGCCATCCTGATCTTCTTCACGTCGAGCCTGAACGACGTGATCGTGTACCACCTCATCTACGGCCTGCGGCAGCCGGACTCGGTCATCGGCCTCGTCCTCACCGCCGGCGTGGTCGGCAGTACCGTCGCCGCGGCCGCCGTCGCCCCGCTGCGCCGCCGCGTCGGCTTCGGCGCGACCTGGATCGGCGCCTACACGCTGTGCGGGTGCATCGTCGCCGGCATCGGCCTGGCGACCCACGTGCCGGCCGTCGCCGCGCTCGCCGCCGGGGTCACGCTGTGCACCGGCGTCGCCGGCATCGCCTCGATGTCGCTGCGCCAGGAGGTGACGCCCGCGCACCTGCTCGGCCGGGTCACCGCGGCGTTCTGGACGCTGCAGCTCGTGCTCGCCCCGGCCGGCGACACGGTGCTGACGTTCGCCGCCAAGCACGCCGGCGTGCGCGACACGCTCGCCGTGGCCGGCGCGATCATCACCGCGACGGCGCTGGCCGCCCTGTTCACCCCGCTGCGCCGAAGAGCGACTCCGCCGCCGCCTCCCACATAGCGACGAGGTCGGTCTCGTCCGGGGCGCGCAGCCACTGCAGCTGCAGCCCGTCCATCGTGGCGACGATCTGCCGGGCGAGCGCCTCCGGGCGCGCGGCGACGGGCCGGGCCAGCTCGGTCAGCGACTCGAGCACCGTCCGCTGCCGCCGCGCGAAGTAGTCGTGGGCCGGGTGGTCGGGCGCGAGCGACTCCGCGGCGAGCACCGCGAACAGGCGCACGATCTCCGGCTGGGTGGCGTTGCGGCGCACCAGGGCCGCGCACAGCGCCCGCACGTCCGCCGGCGGCGGGTCGCCGACCGCCCGGCGGTCCTCCGCGTCGCGGTGCTCGAGCACGGCGATGAGCAGCCCGTCCTTGGAGCCGACGTGGTGCAGCAGCCCCGGCACGGTCAGCCCGCACGCGTCGGCGACGTCCTGCATCGACAGGCCCCAGAAGCCGCGCTCGGCGACCAGGGCGGTGGCGGCCTCGATGATCTGCCGGCGCCGTTGCTCGGCCGGCAGCCGCGAGCGTTCGCGCCGTGCCATCCGCGCCCCTTCCCCTTGTCGCCCCGACGCGGGCGGGTCTATGTTACCGGCTATCTATTACTTACTAGGTACTCAGTAAGGGGCCGTGCGATGGACATCGAGGAGCAGGCCGCGCTCACCAGCGGCGCCGACTTCTGGCACACCCGGGCCGTCGGCGACGTGCCCGCGGTGATGGTCACCGACGGCCCGCACGGCGTGCGCAAGCAGGTCGCCGGCGAGGGCCACGGCCTGCTGGACAGCGAGCCGTCCACCTGCTTCCCGCCGGCGGTCGCGATGGGCTCGACCTGGGACCCGGACCTCCTGCGGCGCGTCGGCGAGGCGCTGGGCGAGGAGTGCCGGGCGATGGACGTCGCCGTGCTGCTCGGCCCCGGCATCAACCTCAAGCGCACCCCGCTGGGCGGGCGCAACTTCGAGTACTTCTCCGAGGACCCGATCCTCACCGGCGTGCTGGCCACCGAGTGGGTCGCCGGCCTGCAGAGCCGCGGCGTGGGCGCGTCGCTCAAGCACTTCGCGATCAACAGCCAGGAGACCGACCGCATGCGGGTCAGCGCCGACGTCGACGAGCGCACGCTGCGGGAGCTGTACCTGCGCGCGTTCCAGCGGGTCGTGCAGCGGGCGCGGCCGTGGACGGTCATGTGCTCGTACAACCGGATCAACGGGGTGTACGCCAGCCAGCACCACTGGCTGCTCACCGAGGTGCTGCGCGGCGAGTGGGGCTACGAGGGCGTGCTCGTGTCCGACTGGGGCGCCGTGGTCGACCGCGTCGAGGCGGTGCGGGCCGGGCTCGACCTGACGATGCCGGGACCGGACGACCCCGGGGACCGGGCGCTGGCCGCCGCCGTCCGTGACGGGTCGCTGCCCGCGCCGGCGCTGCAGACCGCCGCCGCTCGCGTGGCGTCCCTGGTACGCCGGGCCGTGACCGCGGCGACGCCGGGCGCCACCTACGACGTCGAGGCCCACCACGCGCTCGCCCGCGAGGCGGCCGGGCGGGGGATCGTGCTGCTGAAGAACGAGGGCGGGCTGCTCCCGCTGTCGCCGGACGAGCCCGCCGTCGCGGTCATCGGCGAGCAGGCGCGCAACCCGCGGTACCAGGGCGGCGGCTCTTCGCTCATCAACCCCACGAAGCTGGACAACGCGCTCGACGAGATCACCGCCCTCGCCCGCGGCGACGTGCGCTTCGCGCCCGGATACGACGACCCCGAGGCGGCCGCGACGCTGGCCCGCGCGTGCTCGGTGGCGATCGTGTTCGCCGGCTCCGAGGAGGAGACCGAGGGCTCGGACCGCACCGGCCTGGAGCTGCCGGCGGCCCACCTCGCGCTGATCGAGCGGGTCGCGGCGGCGAATCCGCGCACCGTCGTCGTGCTGTCCAACGGCGCGGTCGTGCGCACCGGCCCGTGGGACGCGGCCGTGCCCGCGCTCGTCGAGGGCTGGCTGCTCGGCCAGGCCGGCGGCGGGGCGATCGCCGACGTGCTCTTCGGCGTCGTGAACCCGTCGGGGCGGCTGGCCGAGACGATCCCGCTGCGCCTCGCCGACCACCCGTCGCACCTGGACTTCCCGGGCGAGCAGGGGCACGTGCGCTACGGGGAGGGGATCCACGTGGGGTACCGCGGCTTCGACGCCCGGGAGCAGGACGTGGCCTACCCGTTCGGGTTCGGGCTGTCGTACACCACGTTCGAGTACTCCGGCCTCGCGGTGTCCACCGTGGACGGCGGGCTCGAGGTGCGGGTCACCGTGACCAACACCGGTGCGCGGGACGGTCGCGAGGTCGTGCAGGTGTACACCGCCCTGCCCGTCTCGCGGGTGCGCCGCGCACCGCGGGAGCTCAAGGCGTTCGCGAGCGTGCCGGTCGCCGCGGGCGCCTCGGCCGAGGTGGTGCTGCGCGTCGAGGACGGCGACCTGGCGTACTGGGACATCGAGCTGAGGCGCTGGGTCGTCGAGGCCGGCGAGTACACGGTCGCCGTCGGCGCCTCCTCGCGCGACATCCGGGCGACGGCGACGGTCGCCGTCGCCGGCGACGACGAGCGCCGGGCCCTCACCGCCGAGTCCACGATCGCGGAGTGGTTCGCCGACCCGCGCGGCTCGCAGGTGCTGACCGAGGCGTTCGCCGCGCTCGCCGGCTCCGGCGGGGACGGCGGCGTCATGGCCCGCACGGTCGTCGACCCGTCGATGTTCAGCCTCATGGCGAGCATGCCGCTGGAGCGGGTGATCGCCTTCGCGGGCGAGGCGTTCGGCCCCGACGCCCTCGCCGAGCTGATCAAGGCCGCGAACTGAACCGTTCGACGTAGCGCCGTTGCCACGGCGTCTCGACGGCGTGCGGGTGGTAGTGCCGGCGCACGTACGCGACCGCCTCGCCCGCCCGCACGCCGTCGAGCACGGCGATGCAGGCCAGGGCCGTGCCCGTGCGGCCCCGGCCCCCGCCGCAGGCCACCTCCACCCGCTCGTCCCCGGCCCGCCGCAGCGCCTCGGCGAACGCCGCGGCGGCCGCCGCCTTGTCGGCCGGCAGCCAGAAGTCGGGCCAGCGCACCCACCGGGAGGGCCACTCGAAGGCCCGGTCCCGGCCCAGCAGGTACAGGCCGAACTGCGGGTCCGTGTCCGGCGGCGGGTTACGCAGGCCGCGACCGCGGATGAGGCGTCCGGACGGCAGCCGCAGCACGCCGGGCTCGTCGGCATTCCACATCCGATCACGATAGCGATGCGGCCGGCCGCCCGGCGTGATCGGATGCAGCGGTGGCTCCCCTCGAATGGCTCCGGCGCCGCGACGCCGGCCTGACCGTCCTGCGCCGCGCGGCCCGCACGGCCGTCGTCACCCCCGTCGTCTTCGGGGTGGCCATCGGGGTGATCGGCAACCCGACGGTGGCCACGTACGCCGCCTTCGGCTGCTTCGCCCTGCTGCTGTTCGCCGACTTCACCGGCCCGATGGCCGACCGCGTCCGGGCCCAGGCCGGCCTCGGCGTCGCCGGCGCGGCCTTCATCGCCCTGGGCACGCTGGTCGCCCCGATCACCTGGCTGGCCGCCCTCACCACCGCGGTGCTGGCCTTCGCCGTCTTCTTCGCCGGCGTCGTGAGCTCGGTGCTGGCCGGCGCCACGACCGCCCTCCTGCTGCCCTTCATCCTGTCCTCCTCCCTGCCCGCCCCGCCGTCGGCGATCCCGACGCGCCTGGCCGGCTGGGGCCTGGCCACCGCGGCCAGCATCGTGGCGATCCTGGTGCTCTGGCCGGCGCCGGTGCGCTCGCCGCTGCGGGCCCGGATCGTCGAGGCCTGCCACGCCCTGGCCGACCGGCTGCGCAACGAGGTGGCCGCGGCGCTGGACCTGCCCGGCGGCACACCGGACGAGGTGGACGCCGCCTGCGCGCGGGCCGCCTCGGTGATCGCCGCGCTGAAGCACGACTTCTACGGCTCCCCGTACCGCCCGACCGGCCTCAGCACCGGCGACCGCGCCCTGGTCCGCCTGGTCGACGAGCTCACCTGGCTGTCCGCGGTCATCGCGGCCGGCGGCGCCCCCGGCCCGACCGGCCCGTGCCGGGTCCGCTTCGGCGCCGCGTTGGCCCTGCGCGAGGGCGCGGAGCTGCTGGAGTCCCGTTCCGGCGACCCGGCCACGCTGCACGCCGCCCTGGAGTCTCTGCGCGCGGAGGCGCACGCGGTGGAGGACGGCACGGTCTCCGACGGCGGCGTCCGGGCCGGCTTCCGGGCCCAGGAGATCGGCTTCGCGGCGGGGGCGATCGCCGCGAACATCGAGGTGGCCGCGCTGGCCGAGCGGCGCACCCTGCCGCAGCGGCTCCTCGGATGGCAGCCCAGCGGCATCGGCGGCCCGCTCGCCGCCGCCCGCGAGCGCGCCGCCGCCCACCTCGAGGCCCACTCGGTCTGGCTGCACAACAGCATCCGCGCCGCCGCCGGCCTCGCCCTGGCCGTGCTCGCCGCCCGGCTCACCGGCGTCGAGCACGCGTTCTGGGTCGTGCTCGGCGCCCTCGCCGTGCTGCGCTCCAACGCCCTCAACACCGGCCAGACCGTGCTGCGGGCCGTGCTCGGCACGTTCGCCGGCATCATCGCCGGCGGCGCGCTCATCGCAGTGATGGGCCCCAACCGCCTCATCGCCTGGGCCCTGCTGCCCCCGGCGATCCTCCTGGCCGGCCTCGCGCCCGCGGTCGTCTCCTTCGCCGCCGGCCAGGCTGCGTTCACCGTCGTGCTGTTCGTGCTGTTCAACCTCATCGACCCGACCGGCTGGCGGGTCGGCCTCGTCAGGCTCGAGGACGTCGCCCTCGGCTGCGCCGTCAGCCTCGCCGTCGGCCTGCTGCTGTGGCCGCGCGGCGCCGGCCGGGCCCTCAACGTCGCCCTCGCCGAGGCGTACGCCGGCAGCGCCGACTACCTGCGCGCCGCCGTGGACTACGGCGTCGCCGGGGGGCCGCCCCCGCGCCCGTCCGCGGTGCGCGCCGCCGCGGCCGGGCGGCGCATGGACGACGCCTTCCGCACGTACCTCGGCGAGCGCGGCGCCAAGCCCGTCCCGATGACCGACGTGAGCCGCCTGGTCGGCGGGGTGGTCGGCCTGCGCCTGGCCGCCGACGCGATCGTCGACCTGTGGTCGCGCGCCGACGGCGCCCGCGACGGCGCCGCCGCCCAGGCCGAGGACCGCGCCCGCCTGCGCGAGACCGGCTCGGAGGTCGCCGGCTGGTACGACGCCCTCGCCGCCGCCCTCACCGGCACCTCGGCGGTCCCGGACCCGCTGCCCCCGGACACCGCGCCGGCGGACCCGCCCGGGGCGACACCCCGCCTGGTGTGGACGGGCGGCCACCTGGACGCGGCCCGCCGCCTCCAGCCGTCGCTGCTGGGCCCGGCGGCGTCGGTTACTGCTTCGGCCTGAAGCTGGCGAACACCAGCTCGAGATCCGGCTTCGCCTTGTCCCAGTCGGAGTCCGCGGTCTGCCACCAGAACCCGTACGCCTTCTTCGGCGTCGCGACCACGCCCCGGTTGTTCACGTGCTGGCGGGTCGAGCTGCCGTCGAACGTGAACTCCCAGTCGGCCGCCTTGATGAAGTAGTCGGCGGGCTCGAGCCGGACCCGGTGGTAGTTGCGGAAGTCGCCGCTGCTGACCCGCGACTGCTCCTGGGCCGTCCAGTCCGCGACCGGGTCGGGCCGCGGGTCGTCGGACTGGTCGATGCCGAGCGTGCGCCCGTCGCCGCGGAAGTACACGATCCCGTCCTCCTTGGACTGCCGCCACCCCGCCGGCACGTACACGGAGAACCCGCTCGGATCGTGGTAGTCGATCCACCCTTCCGGCAGCGGCGGCAGCGACCCCTGCGTCTGCGGCGCCGACGGGCTGGCCGCCCCGCCGCCGGAGGGGGAGCTCGGCGCCGCGCTGGACGGTGCCGCGGCGGCGCTCGAGGGCGGCGGCACGGCCGCGGCCGCGGTCGTCTGCGCGGGGCCGGCCTGCGGCGGCTTCGGTTCGTCCCGGTCGTCGGAGCTCACGGCGAGCCAGACGAGCAGCGCGACGACGAGGGCCGCGGCCACTGCGCCGACGAGCAGCCCGGTCCGGTTGCGCCCGCCGCCTTCACCGGGCGGCGCCGACTCGATGACGTCGGGCCGCGGCGCAGCGGCGAGCGGCCTCGCCACGACGGCGGTCGCCGCCGCGGCGCGCTCTGCTTCGCGCTCGTCGTGTGCGCCGGCCGGTTCGGCAGCTGCTTGCGCCCCTGACTCCTCCTCGACCGTCGCCTCAGGTTCCGGCTCCGGCTCCGCCTCAGGCTCCGGCTCCGCCTCAGGCTCCGGCTCCGCCTCAGGCTCCGGCTCCGGCTCCGGCTCCGGTTCCGGTTCCGGTTCCGGTTCCGGCTCGGGCTCGGGCTCGGGCTCGGGCTCGGGCTCTTCCTCGACCGTCGCCTTGGGCTCTGGCTCGTCCGGCGCGGTTTCGGGCTCGGGGTCAGGCTCGGGTTCAGGCTCCGGAGCCAGCGTCCAGCTCATGTCCGATTCAACGGACATTTCGTCATCGGCCGGAATCGATGGCACGACGGTCGTCGGGGGCTCGGCCGCCTGGGCGGGCACGATGGCCGTCGGGGGATCGACCCGCGGCGTCGACGCCTCGGCGACCTCGTCGGCCGCGGCCGCTCCGGCCAGAGCCGCCCCGGCCGCGCCCGCTGCGGCGGGCGGCGAAGCGGGCGATGCGGCGGCGGGCGCTGCGGCGGGCGGCGAAGCGGGCGCTGCGGCCGGCGGCGTGGTCGCGGCGGCCCGCTGCGGGCGTGCCGGGGGAGTGCGCTGCGCGGGCAGCACCGGCGTCACCGCCTCCGCCCCGCCGCGGCCCCAGCCGCTCAGCCACGACCGCTTCCGCTTCGGCGGGTCGCGTTGCAGCAGCGCCTTGCGCAGCAGCTCCTCGGTCTGCGCGAAGTTGGCCCGCGAGCGCGGATCCTTGCGCAGCAGCGCGCGCAGCACGGGAGCGAGCGCCCCCGCCCGCTGCGGCGGGTCGGCCTCGTCCGTGGCCAGGGCCGTCAGCGTCTCGATGGCCGAGCCGCGCCCGAAGGGGGAGCGGCCCTCGACGGCGGCGTACAGGGTGGCGCCGAGCGACCACAGATCGCTCGCCGGCCCGGCGATGCCCTCGCGGGCGCGCTCCGGGGCGATGAACTCCGGCGAGCCGAGCACCAGGCCGGTCCGCGTGACGTGGCCCTCGCCCTCGACGCGGGCGATGCCGAAGTCGGTGAGCACGACCCGGCCGTCGTCGGCGAGCAGGACGTTGCCGGGCTTGATGTCGCGGTGGTCGACGCCGGCCCGGTGGGCGGCGCGCAGGGCGTCGAGGACCGCCAGGCCGATCTCCGCGACCCGGCGCGGCTCGAGCGGGCCGTCCTGGCGCATCACCTGGTCGAGGGAGCGCGACGGGACGTACTCCATCACGAGCCACGGCGACCCCTCGGCCGCCAGGACGTCGTAGACGCGCACGACGTTGGGGTGGCTCAGCCGGGCCGCGGCGCGGGCCTCGCGCAGGGTCCGCTCCATGGCCACGTCCCGGGCGCTGTCGAGCAGCTCGGGCGGGAGGACGATCTGCTTGACGGCGACGTCGCGGTGCAGCGTCTCGTCTCGGGCGCGCCACACCCGACCCATGCCGCCGACGCCCAGGGGCTCGAGCAGGCGGTAGCGATCGGCGATGACGGGGGGCGCCTCGGGCATGCACCATTGTGTACCCGATGCCTTCGCTCGCCACGCATGGCCCACGCCGTGGTGAGGCGCGCGACAGAAATCCGACGCGTCCCCCGCTCGTGCCGCCGATCCGCCCGATCTCATGACAAAGGGCGACGATCCGCGCGCATACCGTGGTTGCAGTTCGGTTGCGTAAGCGGAGGAACCAGGTGTTGCACAGCTTGATGTTCGTTGACGGTGAGAGCGCGGAGGTACTCCTCGTCGCCTACCTGATCGCCGGCATCGCCACGTTCGCGGCGGCGTTCCTGCCGGGGAACATGCCGCTGTACCGCGTGATCTGCCTGATGCTGGGCGCGGTGATGGCGGCGTGGGCGACCAAGGTCATGATGTTCGGCGGCCTGATCTTCGTCAACGCCCTGGTCCTGCTCGGCCCGGTCGTGCTGCTCATCTGGGGCGGCGCCGGCATGGTGCGCAGCATCGTCAACCGGCCGCCGGCCCGGGTCAACCGCCCGCACCCGGCGGCGCGCCAGCTCGGCTCCTACCAGCCGCACCTGCCGCAGGCGTACGCCTACGGGCCGTCGGTGCCGCGGCAGTACCAGTCGGGTTACGCCAATGTGCACTACGAGTACTCGGCCGATCCCGGGTTCGTGCCGTCGCGCCGCGAGGCCGCCGCGTTCCTTGCCCACTCGCGCCGCGAGCTGGACGTGCCCGAGGCGGCGCCGCCGGTGGCAGCCCGGCACCGCCGCCCGGTCGAGCCGCCGGCCTGACGTCGTCAGCCGCGGGTCGGGCCGGCCCAGGCGTTGCGCATGGTTCGTACATCCTCTCGTGGTCTCTGTATCGCGCGGCCGTGTGCTTGGGGTTGGAACGGTCCGCTGAGGTACACCATGGCCGGTGGCGCTGACGCGGGCCTGAAACCGGCTTACGGCTCGGGCGGGCGCCGATCGATACTCGCCGCTGAGGTTCGCGCAATAACACGAAATATCGGATAAATCTGGACGCGCCAGCGTCCGGATTTATCCGTGCAACGGGGCGGCGACGCGGGTGCGCCGCCGCCCGCTGCAGTCACGCCGCCGACGCCAGCGTCAAGGAGAAGCGGGAACCGCTGTCCAGCCAGCGCGAGCGTACCGAGAAGCCCGCCGCCGACAGCTCCTCGTCCAGGCGCGCCGGGCGGAACTTCGCCGAGACCTCCGTGCGCAGCTCCTCGCCGGCGGCGAAGGTCACGTCCAGGGACAGGTCCCGCACCCGCACCGTCATCGGGCGCTGCGCGCGCAGGCGCATCTCGATCCACTCGTTGCCGGGATCCCACAGTGCCACGTGCTCGAACGCCGACGGGTCGAAGTTCGCGTGCAGCTCGCGGTTGAGCACGTGCAGGACGTTGCGGTTGAACTCGGCGGTGACGCCGGCGCGGTCGTCGTAGGCGGGGACGAGCACGCGCTCGTCCTTCACCAGGTCCGCGCCCAGCAGCAGCCACTCGCCGGGGGCGAGGCGGTGGCGCAGCGCGGACAGGAACGGGGCCCGCTCCGCCGGGGTGAAGTTGCCGATCGTGCCGCCCAGGAACGCCACCAGGCGGGTGCCGGACTCCGGCAGGACCTCCAGGTGGTTGACGAAGTCGGCGACGATGCCGTGCAGGTGCAGGTCGGGGTAGTCGCGGCGCAGCGCGGACAGGGCGTCGCGCAGGGCCGCGCCGGAGACGTCGAGCGGGATGAAGGAGCCGAGCGTGCCGTGGTCGCGCAGGGCGTCCAGCAGCAGGCGGGTCTTCTCCGACGAGCCCGAGCCGAGCTCGACCAGCACCTTGGCGCCGGTGATGCGCGCGATGGCGCCGGCGCGCTCGGCGAGGATCTCCCGCTCGGCGCGGGTCGGGTAGTACTCGGGCAGGCGCGTGATCTCCTCGAACAGGGCGCTGCCGCGGGCGTCGTAGAAGTACTTCGGGGGGAGCCACTTCGGCGAGGCGGTCAGGCCGGCCCGGGCGTCGGCGCGCAGGGCGGCGGCGAGGTCTTCGTCGGTCAGATATACGTCGAGGTCGAGATCCGGCACAGTCACGATGCAGCACCTTCCAGCGCGGTGATCGTCGCCGTCTGCGGGGTGGCGACGAGCAGGGAGCGGTCGGGGACGGGGATCCAGCCGGGGTCGGGGCCGAGCGGCTCCGAGGCGACGAGCACGCTCTCGCCCGGCGCCGCGCGGACGGACAGGGAGTGGCCGCACGCCGTCGCGGCGATGCTCTCGCCGTCGGTGAGCAGCAGGTTGAGGCGGGAGCCGGGCGCGGCCGCGGCGACCTGCGCCACGACCGCGGCCAGCGCCGCGCCCGGGGGCTCGCCGGCGCGCAGGCGGGCCCGGGTCAGCGCCCACAGCAGGGCGCTGTCGGTCGGCGCGTCCAGCGTCAGCAGGTCGCGCACCGGCAGGGTGCCGGCGGCGACGGTGACGCTGTCGGGCCAGCCGGCCACCCGGCCGTTGTGGCTGAACAGCCAGCGGCCCTCGCCGAACGGGGCGGCCGCCGTCTCGGTGACCGGCATCCCCTCCGTCGCCGAGCGCACCGCGGCCAGGATCGCGCCGGAGCGGGTCGCCGCGGCCAGCGCCGGCAGCCCGGCGTCGCTCCACAGTGGACAGCTTCGGCGGTACCGTATGGGCTCCGGCGGCCCGTCGAACCACCCGACGCCGAAGCCGTCGGCGTTGATGGTCCCGCCGCCGCGCATGTCGCCGGGCGCCCAGGACTGGCGGCTCAGCGAGTGCGGCGGCGCGAACAGCAGGTCCGCCAGGAGGATCGGCGGCCCCAGGTACGCCAGATGTCGGCACACTAGGCGGTTTCCCAGGACTGTGACCCCTCGGCCTGCGCGTCGCGAGCGGTGCGGAACCCGCTGAAGATCTGCCGCCGGATCGGATAGTCCCAGTTGCGGAACGTCCCCCGGCAGGCCGACGCGTCGGTGCCGAACGAGCCGCCGCGCAGCACCTTGTACTCCGGGCCGAAGAACACCTCGGAGTACTCCCGGTACGGGAACGCGGTGAACCCGGGGTAGCCGGCGAAGTCGCTGCCGACCCACTCCCACACGTCGCCGATGAGCTGGTGCACGCCCAGCGGGGACGCGCCCGCCGGGTAGGCGCCGACCGGGGCCGGCGTGAGGTGGCGCTGGCCGAGGTTGGCGTGCTGCGGGCCCGGGTCCTCGTCGCCCCACGGGTAGCGCCGCGAGCGGCCCGTCGCCGGGTCCCACCGCGCCGCCTTCTCCCACTCCGCCTCGCTCGGCAGGCGCCGGCCGGCCCACGCGGCGTAGGCGCTCGCCTCGTGGAACGACACGTGCACGACCGGCGCATCGGGCACGATCGGCGCGGTGCGGCCGAACTCGGTGGCCAGCCAGCCGCCGGGGTCGCGGGACCAGTGCAGCGGCGGGGCGCCGCCGGCGTCGACGAACTCGGCGTACTGGGCGTTCGTGACCGGGGCGGCGTCGATGAAGTACGCCGGGACGTCGACCACGTGCGCCGGCCGCTCGTTGTCCAGCGCCCAGGCCTCGGTCGACGTGCCCATGGTGAACGGGCCGGCCGGCACCAGCACCTCGCCGCGGACCTCCACAGTGGACGGCGGGGGCGGCGGCGCGGAGAGCACCGGCCCGCCCGCGCGCAGCTGGTGCGTGGCCAGCATGGTCTCGTCGTGCTGCTGCTCGTGCTGCAGGATCATCCCGAAGGCGAAGCCGTCCTCGGTGAGCCTTCTTCCCTCCAGCGGTACGCGATCCAGCACGTCGAGCGCCTTGTCGCGCACGGCCGCCACGTAGGCGCGGGCCTCCTTCGGCCCGAGCAGCGGCAGCGCCGGCCGGTCCCGGCGCGCGTGCTTGAAGGCGTCGTAGAGGTGGTCGATGTCGGCGCGGACCGGCTCGCGGCCGCCGACGTCGCGCACCAGCCACAGCTCCTCCTGGTTGCCGATGTGGGCGAGGTCCCACACCAGCGGCGACATGAGCGGCGAGTGCTGCCGCACCAGGTCGTCGTCGTCGACGGCCTCGGTCAGCACCGCGGAGCGCCGCCGCGTGCGTTCCAATTCCCGCGCGACGCGGTCTCTCAGGTCGATCGGCCACACCGTGCCACGACTCGTCGGATCAGTCATTCCTTGTGCTCCCTTCGATGACGTCGTCGAGCAGGTGCGGCGGCAGGTCCAGCCGCGCCAGGGCGAGCTCGCGCACGGCCCGGGCGGCGCCGGCCAGGACCGGGTCGGCCATGCCGTGGCGGGCCGCCGCCACCCAGCGCCCGGCCGCCGGCTCGCACAGCTCGAGGACCTGCGACACGGTGCCGGGGTCGGCGAGCAGGGCGGTCAGCAGCGCGGCGGGCGCGAACCAGGCGCGCCCGGGCTGGGTGTCGAGGTAGCGGATCTCGAGGTACCCGCGCGGGCGCACCGGCGGGAACAGCGTGCTGAGGTGGTAGTCGAGGTCGCCGTACGTCGGCGGCGGCCCCAGGGCGCCGCGGATCCAGTCCGCGAACGTCACCCCGGTGGGGACGTGCCAGGCGCCGCCGGGCCGGCGGACGCAGAGCAGGGCCGCCTCGAGCGCGTAGCGGGCCCACTCGGCGGCCGGCTCGGCGCCCGTGCCGACCTGGCGGGTGCGGGACGGGTCGATGCCGCGCCAGGCCTGCTGACGGGCGGAGACCCAGCCGGTCTCGTGCCCGGCGAACCGCCCCGAGTTGGCGAACAGCGCCAGCAGCGGCGGCCCGAGGGCGTGCACCGCGGCCCAGCGCTCGGCGAGCTCGGGCGCGGGGCCGGGGTCGAGGCA
The DNA here is from genome assembly GCF_050936175.1 of Dactylosporangium sp. CA-139066. Classification (NCBI taxonomy): domain Bacteria; kingdom Bacillati; phylum Actinomycetota; class Actinomycetes; order Micromonosporales; family Micromonosporaceae; genus Dactylosporangium; species Dactylosporangium sp. CA-139066. Next base: position 1,981,320 of record NZ_JBNJNH010000001.1, read on the forward strand.
GACCTGCAGGCCCGCCGTCGAGCACATCATGATTTTTCCGGACCTGCCCCGGCGGTCGAAGGCCGCCTCCATGGCGTCGTACCGGGGGGTGGAGAGCAGCCGCCGCGGCGATCGATGCGGGTCGACGCCGGTCTCGCCGAGGACCAGCCCGTGCGCCGCCAGAAGGGCGGTGAGCTGCTCGATCTCGGCGCTGACGGCCGCGTGGAGCTCGGCCAGAGATGCGTGCGGCCGGCTGGAGATCTCCACCTGGCCGCCGGGTTCGAGGGTGACGCTGCCGCCGTGGCGCAGCGGGAGCGCGGGACTGTCGGCCCGCAGGGTCACCGGTGCGTGGTCACCGAGCGCCCGGCAGAGCCGATCGCGATCCAGAAATGCTGCGGGATCGTCGCGTTGATGAACCGTGAACTCGAGTTCTACACCGACCGCCGCGGGAGGCCCGGTTTTGAAGCAGATCGATGCAATATAGCCCTCGGCCTGCTCGATCTCGGTGATGACCGCGTCGTGGTCGGCGGCCGTGCGGATACCCTGCAAGGTCGCCATGCGACCCGACGCTACCCCGGGAATCGGGGATCGGCGAACGCAGAGATTGAACAAATGATTACCGTACGGCTACGGCGCGCGCTACCGGAGCATGCGGTACAGCTTCAGCGCCTCGCGGTTCACCGAGCGCAGACCGGGCACCCTGGCCAGTGCGACCAGCCGGTCGATGAGGGGCACGGCCCGGTCGACGAGCAGGTCGGTCTTCGCCTGATCGGGGGACATGTCATGCACCCAGTACAGCGTCAGCCCCATCTGGCACAGCCACAGCAGCTCCGGCAGGTCCACCCGCAGCTCGGGGTCGATCTTCGTGGTGGAGCCCTCCACCACGTCGCGCAGGATGCCCATCGCCCGCTCCCGGGCCGGCGCCGACTCGGCGCTGAACGGGCTGAGCGGCGAGCCGGGCTCCACCGCCGTCTTGATGAACCTCCCGGCGAAGGCGTGGTACGGCCGCATGACCTGCACCAGCGACGTCCACGCCACCCGGAGCCGCTCGTCGAACGGCCCCGCCGCGGCGAGCCGGTCGGCGCACGCCGCGACGGCCTCCTCCTGGATCGTGCCGTAGAACTCCTGGACGAGGTGATCCTTGGAGGGGAAGTAGTAGTAGGCGTTGCCGACCGACAGCCCGGCGGCCTGGGCGATGCCGCGCATGGTGGTCTTGTCGTACCCCTGGTCGCGGAACAGCCGCACGGCCGTCTGCACGATGAGCCGCTTGGTCTGCTCGCCCCGGCCCGTCTCAGATGTCGCAGGTTCCGCCACAGTCCCGACCATATCCGTCCCGCCGTTTCAGGGCCTCGCGCAGGGAGCCGGCGGACCGGGCCACCTGCCTCGCGAGCGGTCGCAGGTGCGGCTGGGCGAGGCGCGCCGCCAGCCCCCGATATCCCTCCAGCGCCCAGAGGCACATGATCCAGGCCGCGTCGCCGGTGTAGACGCCCCCGTCGTCGGCGACCACCGTGATGTCGGCCAGGGTCTGCTCCACCTCGAGCGCCGGATACCGGCGGCGCGCCTCGTCCGAACCCGCCGCCACGAACTCCAGCGGGACGAGCTGGGACCGGCCCGCGAGCCAGGACCGCGCCGTGCGGCACAGTCCACAGCTCGCGTCGTACAGCACGGTCAGCCGCGTGATCATCGCGGGGGAATCGGTCCCTCGGCCTCCGGGTCGGCCGTGGCGGGGGGCCGATAAGCCGGAGGCACCGGTCCGCGCGGCGGCGCCGGCGGGAACGGCGGCACGGGAATGGGCTGCATCAGCGGCAGGCCGGCGGGCGCCATCAGCCGCGCGGGCGAGACGGGCGGGGCCGAGCGCTCCAGCATCCGCCGCCGGCGGAAGCGGCTGAGCACGAACAGGTTGAAGAAGTGCAGGCCGCCGAGCACCAGCAGGACGAGGCCCAGCTTCATCGCGAGGGCCTCCATCGCCCCGCTGCCGTCCAGGATCTGCCCGCTGATCTTCAGCGCGACCGCGACGTAGCCGAGGTTGAGCAGGTAGAACCCGACGACCAGCAGGTGGTTCACCGAGTGGGCGAGGCGCCCGTCCTCGAACGCGTCGTCGAGGAACACCTGGCCGTTGCGCAGGAGGGTCCGGGCGACCCAGACGGTCAGCACGATGCTGACCGCCAGGTACACCAGGTAGGTGCCGAGCTTGAGGTCCATCTCCGCCTCCGGGAGAGAGCGCCGGTTGAACGTGTTCAACAACAAGGTAACCCTCGATCTGAACACGTTCAACTGTGCGCCCGCTCACGCCGGCGGCGGCCGGTACCACGTCCAGGAGCCGCCCTCGCGCCCGAGGATGACGCCCTCCTGCTGCAGGTACAGCGAGAGCGTCCCGTCGCCGAGCACCAACCCGCCCAAGGCCCGCGCCATCGGGCCCGGGAACGGGGTGAACCGCCCCTCGCGCCACACGCCGGCGCCCTCGCCCGGCACGGTGATGAGCAGCCCGTCGCCGCCGATCGCCTGCGCCGCCCGGATCGGCGTGCCGGGCGGGAAGTCCGGCACCTCGACGGCGTCGCCCGGGGTGAGCCGCCACAGCCGGTTCGGCATCTCGGCGACCAGCCACGCGTCGCGCCCGTCGCCGGACACCTTGAGCTCCGCGCCGGCCGGCAGCTCGGCGGGCAGCTCCCGCCACGTGCCGCCGTCGGGGGAGTAGGAGACGCGGGTGGTCAGACCCTCGTGGACGACCTTCCACCGTTGCGGGTACGCACCCGGGACCACCGTCTCCCCGCTCGGGGCCGGGCCGGGCACGAAGCGCCGGGCGACGTAGGCGTCGATGATGGCCTGCGCCTGGTCGGACGTCACGGCCCGGAACGATCGCCCGCCGTCATCGGTCTCGAACCAGCGCGGGTCGGTCATGGTCCCGACCAGCGCCGACTTCGCCCCGGTGACGATCATCCCCGCCGGCTGACCCTCGGGCAGGTCCGGGGTGGCGATCCGCTCCCAGCTCCGGCCGCCGTCGGTGGTGCGCCCGAGCGTCACGGCGCAGCGCTGCCCGGCCGGGCAGTCGCTGAACATCACCCACCCGTGCGCCGCGTCGGTGAAGTCGAGGCTCATCGTCCCGCGGGCCCCGGCGAGCCGGACGGTGCGCTCGGTCACCTGGTCGGCCGGCCCGGGCGCGGCGGGCTGCAGCGCGTTGGCGGTGAGGGCCGCGACCAGCGCGGCGAGGAGCCCGCCCGCCCACAGCGCCCCGCGCCGCCGCGCCCGCCGCCACCGCGGCATGGCCTCGACGGGCACGGGCCGGAAGCTGCCGGTGTACTCCTCGGCGAAGCGCGCGAACTCGTCCTCGACGATCGTGTCAGGCATGCCACACCTCCGGGGTCAGCTGGGCGGCGAGCTTCGCGCGGCCGCGGGCGAGCCAGGAGCGCACCGTTCCCTCGGCGACCCCCTCCTGCCGGGCGATCTCGGCCACCCCGAGCTCCGCCAGGTGGTGCAGCACGAGCGCCCGCCGCTGGTTCGCCGGGAGCGTGCCGAGCGCGGCCACGAGCGCGACCCGGTCCGGCCCCGGCCCCTCGACGTGCTGCTCCCGCTGCCGGGCCAGGAACCCGAGCGCGGTCTGCAGCCGCCGCAGCCGGCTGGTGGCGAGGTTCCAGGCGACGCGGCGCACCCAGGCGGAGGGGTCGTCGTACCGCGAGATCCGTGGCCACTGCTGCAGGGCCCGGCAGAACGCCTCCTGTGCGAGGTCCTGCGCCTCGGCGTGGTCGCCGAGGTATGCGTAGAGCTGCACGGCGATGCGCTGGAAGTGCGCCCCGTAGAACTCGGTGAACGGTGGCTCCGGCATGTCCATGTCACGCGCCAGCGTGCCGGATCGCTGCACCGTATTTCCAGCAGCCTGCCGCGTTCCCGGCCGGGGGCGGGGTCAGCGGGCGCGGACGCCGTCCAGGGCGATGGCCAGGACGCGCTCGCGCTGGGCGTCATCGACGTAGCCGGCCGCGGTCAGGCCCGACACCAGGCGCAGCAGGTCGTCGCTGCTCATGTCCGCGCGGGCCGCCCCCGACTGCTGGGCGCGGGTGAGCAGCGGCTCGGCGGCGGCGTAGATGGCCTCGCGCGCGCCGCGCATCATCTCCGAGTCGCGGTTGATCTCCTCGTAGATGGCGCGCTTCGTCGCGGTGTAGCCGACGAAGCGGCGCAGCCAGGTCGCGAGGGCGTCCCACGGGTCGAGGCCGGCGGCCTCGTCGGCGGTGCGGCACAGGGCCTCGATCTCCTCGAGGTACACCGCGTCGAAGAGGTCCTGGCGGGTGGGGAAGTTGCGGTACAGCGTGCCGATGCCGACCCCGGCCCGGCGGGCGATGTCCTCCAGGGACGCGCCGGAGCCGTGCTCGGCGAACGCGTCGCGCGCGGCCGCGAGCAGCGCGTCGAAGTTGCGCCTCGCGTCGGCCCGCTGCGGCCGGCGCACGCCCGGCTGGGTCTGCATCCTGCTGTATCACCCTGGGTTGGAATCGGAGGTACTCCTCCAGTTTAGCAGGGCCTCCCGGACCGCCGGGACGACCTCCGCCGACCAGCGGGCGATCGTCGCGTCGTCCGCCGGGAACAGGATGAACCCGGCGGCGCCGTGCTCCACGACGGCTCCCGTGAGCTCCTCGACCCACTGCCCGGCGGAGCCGCCGATCCAGCGGCCGGCCTCGTCGCGCGGGCGGCGCGCGGGGGCGGCGCTGATGCGGCCCGGGAAGTTGTACACGGTGGCGACCGCGGACGGGTCGCGGCCCGCCGAGACCGCGGCCGCGTCGATGATCGGGCGGGACTCGCCGTACCGCCGGCTGAGCCAGTCCGCGGCGTGCCCGGGAATCCAGCCGTCGGCCCGCCGGCCGGTCACCGCCAGGGACTTCGGGCCGTTGGCGCCGGTCCAGATCGGCGGGGCCGGTACGGGCGCCGGCTCCAGGGCGTCGACACGGTGGAACTCGCCCTCGAAGGTCACCGGCGGGCCGCCGCCGAACAGCGCGCGGATCACCACGATGCCCTCCTCCATCGCGCGGACCGCCTCGGCCGGGGTGCGCGGGGCGACGCCGAGCCGGACGATGTCGGCCCAGCGCCCGCCGGCGCCGACGCCGAGCACGATGCGGCCGCCGGAGAGCGCGGACAGGCCGGCGACGGTGCGGGCGAGCATCGGAGCGGGCCGGACCGGCAGGTTGGTGACGTTGGCGGCGACCGAGACGCGCCGGGTGCGGCCGAGGACGACGCCCAGGGTGGCGTACGCGTCGAGGTGGCCCGCCAGGTACGGGTGGTCGGAGACGGTCACCAGGTCGAGCCCGTCGCGGTCGGCCCGTTCGGCGAGCGGGAGCAGGGCCGTCGTCTCGGGCAGGCCCAGCCCGAAGAGCACGGTGTCGGTCATGCCCGCAACGCTGCCGCGCGGGAGCGCCGGCCGGGAGGCCGGGCCCAGGGTGGTACCACCGCGGCCTTGTTCTTAGGCTCGGGCCATGGACGCCCTTGCGCTCGCGGCCGGGAACGCGGCCACATTCCGGCCGGTTCGTCGTCGAGGACGCGTTCGGGGGGCGGTGCCCGAGGACGAGGTCGTCGGCGTGTACTGGGTGACCACCATGCCGCGGTTCCGGTCGCGGGGCATGGGCCGGGCGCTCATGCACGCGCTGCTGCGCCGGTTCGGCGACCGGCCGGTCACGCTCACCGCGTCGCGGCTGGGGCGGCCGCTGTACGAGTCGCTGGGCTTCGAGCCCCTCGGCGACGCCCACTGGTGGTCCTGATCAGAGGGACTTGGCGTAGTACACCAGGGTCCAGGTCCATTCGGGGCGGGTCTCGCGGCCGATCTCCTCGTAGTGCAGGGCCTCGTAGAACGCCATCGCCTCCGGCTGGTTGGTGGCGGTGTCCAGGAACATGGTGCGCAGGCCGAGGTCCCAGGCGCGCTGCTCGAGCGCGCCCATGAGCGCCCGGCCGATCCCGCGCCGGCGCGTGGCGGGGTGCACGCGCACGCGCAGGACGTTGGCGCGGCCGTGCTCGTCGGGGCGGATGCCGCCCATGCCGACGAGGTGCGAGTCGAGCTCGATCACCAGGAACTCGCCGCCGGCCTCCAGGAAGCCGGCCCGCACGTCGGCGAGGTCGGGGAAGCCCGCGGGCGGCCGGTCGCCGGGCGGCAGGGGCAGCGGCACCGTCGGGTCGGCGGTGGCGCCGGTGTTCGGCAGCGCGTTGAGTGCCCACAGCGTCGGCGCATCGCCGTCCCGGAATCGCCGCAGCGTCATCATGCCCTGACTATAGACCCGCATTAGTAATGAATAGTGACCGTTCACTGGCGGAATGTTTGAGGCGTCAGCTATGTTGTACGCCGCGAAGACGCCGGATCCAGCAGGGATCCGGGACGGGCAAGGCGAGGCGTTTGAGATGCAGTTCGGAATCTTCACCGTCGGGGATGTCACGCAGGACCCGACGAACGGCAAGGTGCCGACCGATGCCGAGCGCGTGAAGGCGATGACGGCCATCGCGCTCAAGGCCGAAGAGGTCGGGCTCGACGTCTTCGCGATGGGCGAGCACCACAACCCGCCGTTCGTGCCCTCGTCGCCGACCACCATGCTCGGGTGGATCGCGGCGAAGACCAGCCGGCTGCTGCTGTCCACCGCGACCACGCTGATCACCACCAACGACCCGGTGAAGATCGCCGAGGACTACGCGATGCTGCAGCACCTGGCCGACGGGCGGGTGGACCTCATGCTCGGGCGGGGCAACACCGGGCCGGTGTACCCGTGGTTCGGGCAGGACATCCGCAACGGGCTGGCGCTGGCCGTGGAGAACTACGCATTGCTGCGCCGGCTGTGGCGCGAGGACGTCGTGGACTGGGAGGGGCAGTTCCGCACGCCGCTGCAGGGCTTCACGGCGACGCCGCGGCCGCTGGACGGGGTGCCCCCGTTCGTCTGGCACGGGTCGATCCGCACGCCGGAGATCGCGCAGCAGGCCGCGTACTACGGCGACGGCTTCTTCGCCAACCACATCTTCTGGCCCAAGGAGCACACCCAGCGGATGGTCGACCTGTACCGCCGGCTGTTCGAGCGCTACGGGCACGGCTCCGCCGACCAGGCCATCGTGGGCCTCGGCGGGCAGGTGTTCATGCGCAAGAACTCGCAGGACGCGAAGAGCGAGTTCCGGCCGTACTTCGACAACGCGCCCGTCTACGGGCACGGCCCCTCGCTGGAGGACTTCAGCGCGCAGACCCCGCTGACCGTGGGCAGCCCGCAGGAGGTCATCGACCGGACGCTGGGCTTCCGGGAGTACGTCGGGGACTACCAGCGCCAGCTGTTCCTCGTCGACCACGCGGGCCTGCCGCTCAAGACGGTGCTGGAGCAGCTCGACATCCTCGGCGAGGAGGTCGTGCCGGTGCTGCGCAGGGAGTTCGCGATCGGCCGGCCGGCGCACGTGCCGGACGCCCCGACCCACGAGTCGCTGAAGGCGGCCCAGGAGCTGAAGGCCGCCCAGGAGCTGAAGGCGGCCCAGGAAGAGGAGAAGGTGGAGGCCTGATGACCCGCTCCATCGTGGCGATCTCGGCCGGGCTGAGCCAGCCGTCGTCCACCCGGCTGCTGGCCGACCGGCTGGTCGCCGCCACCCTCGAGAAGCTCGACGCCGAGGCGCGGACCTTCGAGCTGCGCGACGTGGCCCACGACATCACCGACAACCTGCTGACGGGCTTCCCGTCGCCGGCGCTCAAGGAGGTCGTGGACGCCGTGGAGCGGGCCGACGGGCTGATCGCCGTGTCGCCGATCTTCAACGCGTCCTACAGCGGCCTGTTCAAGTCGTTCTTCGACGTCCTCGGCGACGACGTGCTGCGCGACAAGCCGGTCCTGCTCGGCGCGACCGGCGGCACGGCGCGGCACTCGCTCGCCCTGGAGCACTCGCTGCGGCCGATGTTCGTCTACCTGCACGCCGTGGTCGCGCCGACCGCCGTCTTCGCGGCGACGGAGGACTGGGCGGCCGGCGGGAACGGCGAGCGGATCGAGCGCGCGGGGGCCGACTTCGCGGCGCTGGTCGCGGCCCGCGCACCGATCGTGGTGCCGGACCCGTTCGCCCCCTCCGCGTCGTTCGAGGACCTGCTCAACGGGGGCCGGTAGTCATGATCCAGACGGGCAGCTCGTCGACCATGAGGTGCTCGGCCACGTCGAAGCCCGCCGAGCGGTACACGTCGACGTTGTTCGGGTTCGACGTCTCCAGGTAGGCGGGCAGGCCGTCGGCCGCCGCGCGCTGCAGGCCGGCGGCCATGACGGACCGGCCCAGGCGCCGGCCCCAGTGGTCGGGATGGGTCGCGAGCACCCCGAGGTACCAATGCGGGATCTTCGGCATCCTGCCGTGCACGACGGCCTGGTAGCGGGCGAACCGCCCGGTCTGCGGCGCGTGCTCGACGCCGTCGCCGGCCGGGGAGCGCGGCGGGTCCCACATCGCGATCGCGGCGCCGCCGTCGGCAATCCAGACCGTGCCATGCCCGACCCGCGCGTCGAACAGGCTGCCGGCCATCGCGGCCGCGTCGGCCGGGTAGGCCGCGTCGTCGGGCAGGAACCACCGCACGGCCGGGTCCTTGGCGAACGCGGCCACGAAGGTGGCCACGGCGGCGGCGCGGTCGGCCGGGGTGGCCACGGCAATCTCTGGCACGGCGCTGGTCACTTTCGACAGGTACGCATCGATGGCGTCGCGGTTGCGGGACAGGCATGCGATCCGGGCGTCCATGCGGTCGCGCTCGTGGCGCAGCTGCGCGACGACGTCGGGCCCGGGTTCGGAGATCGTGATGCTACAAGGGCTGTCCAGGCAGGGCAGCACGTTTTTGATGAGCCGGGTGGGCAGGCCGGCCTCGAGCAGCCCGCGGATCTGCTGCACGCGGTCGACGAGGTGCTCGCCGTAGTCGCGGTAGCCGTTGGCGAGCCGGGCCGGGGTCAGCAGGCCCTGCTCCTCGTAGTAGCGCAACAGGCGGGCCGGGATGCCGGTCCGCGCCGAGAGTTGCCCGATTCGCATTGACCTTCACACTAGTGTGAGGGTCGGAGCATGGCGAGGTGATCCTCACCCTGCTGTCCGCGGCGCAGTTCCTGCTCGCCCTGGACTATTCGATCGTGTACGTCGCGCTGCCCGGCATCGCGCGCGACCTCGACCTGGACCTCGCCGCCGCGCAGTGGGTGGTCAGCGCCTACGCGGTGCCCTTCGCCGGCTTCCTGCTGCTCGGCGGGCGCCTGGCCGACCGGCTCGGCCCGGGGCGGCTGTTCCTCGGCGCGACCCTGCTCTTCGGCGCCGCGAGCGCGGCCGGCGGCCTGGCCGCCGGCGGCGCCGTCCTCCTCGCCGCCCGGGGCGTCCAGGGTGTGGCGGCGGCGCTGCTGCAGCCGGCGATCCTCGGGCTGCTCGGGTCGCGGTTCCCGGCCGGCCCGGCCCGCACGCGGGCGCTGTCGGTGTGGGGCGCGGTCGGGGCGTCTGGGCTGGCGGCGGGCGTGATCCTGGGCGGGGTCCTCACGCGGTACACCTGGCGCTGGACCTTCCTCGTGAACGTCCCGGTGACGCTGGCCTGCACGGCCGGCGCCGCCGCCTGGCTGCTGTCCGCGACCCGGGCCGGGCGCGCCGAACCCGGCCCGCTCGCGCCCGCGCTGCTCGGCACCGGCGCGGCCCTCGGCGCCTCGCTCGGCCTGACGCTGGGCGGCCCGCCCGGCTGGGCCCTGGTCGCGCTCGCCGCGGTGCTGCTGGCGCTGACCCGGCCGCCGGGCCCGCGCTCGCTGCGCGTCGGGGCGGCCGCCGCGGCGCTCTACATGGCCAGCGTCGGCTCGGAGTTCTACGTGGTCACGCTCATGCTGCAGGACCGCGACGGGTACTCCCCGCTGCGCGCCGGCCTGGCGTTCGTGCCCCTGGCCGCGATGGTCACGCTCGGCAGCTCGCTCACCGGCCGGCTCGTGCGGCGCTTCGGCGCGCCGCGCACGCTCGCCGGCGGGTTCGCGCTGGCCGCGCTCGGGCTCGCGTGGCTGGCCGTCACGGCGCAGCCGGCGCTGCTCATCAGCGGGCTGGCGCACGGGATCGTCTACACGTCGATGTTCAACGTCGGGTCGCGGGATGTGCCGGCGGCGCAGCAGTCCTCGGCCGGGGCGGTGATGACGACGGCGCAGTACCTCGCCGGGGCCGTCGCGGTCGCCGCGCTCACGCTGCCGCTGCGGCACGGCGCGTACGGGCCGGCGTTCTGGGCCACCGCCGCCGCGGCGGCCGCCGGAGCACTCGTCGCGCTCCGGCGGCCGGCCGGGGATTAGGCGGTGTGCTCCTTCTTGTCGCCGGCCCACTCCACGTGGAAGGTGCCGTCGCGGTCGATCCGCTTGTAGGTGTGGGCGCCGAAGTTGTCGCGCAGGCCCTGGATCAGCGACGCGGGCAGGCGCTCGGCGCGCAGGCCGTCGAAGTACGCCAGCGACGACGAGAACGCCGGGGTCGGGATGCCGGCCGCGGCGGCCGCCGCGACGACCCGCCGCCAGCTGGGGACGCCGGCGTTGACGGCCTCGGCGAAGTACGGGGCCACCATGAGGCTCTTGAGGCCCGGGTTCTCGTCGTAGGCCTCGCGGATGCGGTTGAGGAACCGGGCCCGGATGATGCAGCCGCCGCGCCAGATCGTGGAGACCCGGCCGCGGTCGATGTCCCAGCCGAACTCCTCGCTGCCGGCCTGGATGTGGTCGAAGCCCTGCGCGTAGGCGACGATCTTCGAGGCGTACAGCGCGGCGCGCACGTCCTCGATGAACCGGTCGCGGTCGGGCACGTCCAGGGCGGCGACCTCGGTGCCGAACGCCTCGCGGGCCGCCTCGCGCTGGTCGGCGTGGCCGGACAGCGAGCGGGCGAACGTGGCCTCGGCGATGCCGGTGATCGGCACGCCCAGGTCGAGGGCGCTCTGCACCGTCCAGCGGCCGGTGCCCTTCTGCTCGGCCTGGTCCAGCACGATGTCGACGAACGCCTTGCCGGTGTCGCCGTCGATGTGCGCGAGGACGTCGGCGGTGATCTCGATGAGGAACGACTCGAGGTCGCCGGTGTTCCAGGTGCGGAAGATGTCGGCGATCTCGGCCGGGGTGGCGCCGAGGCCGGCCCGCAGCAGGTCGTACGCCTCGGCGATGAGCTGCATGTCGGCGTACTCGATGCCGTTGTGGACCATCTTGACGAAGTGCCCGGCGCCGTCGGGGCCGATGTGCGTGCAGCACGGGGTGCCGTCGACCTTCGCCGAGATCTTCTCGAACATGGGGCCGAGGGTCTGGTACGACTCCTTGGACCCGCCCGGCATGATGCTCGGCCCGAGCAGCGCGCCCTCCTCGCCGCCGGACACGCCGGTGCCGACGAAGTGCAGCCCCTGCTCGCGCAGCGCCTGCTCGCGGCGGCGGGTGTCGGCGAAGTGCGCGTTGCCGGCGTCGATGACGATGTCGCCCTCCTCCAGGAGGGGCACGAGCTCGTCGATGACGGCGTCGGTCGGGGCGCCGGCCTTGACCATGATGATGACGGCCCGCGGGCGGGCCAGCGAGGCGACGAAGTCGGCCATGGCCTCGCTGGGCACGAACGTGCCCTCGTGCCCGAACTCGTCAACGAGGCGGCGGGTGCGCTCGTACGAGCGGTTGTGCACGGCGACGGTGTAACCGTTACGGGCCAGGTTGCGGGCCAGGTTGCGACCCATCACGGCCAGGCCGGTCACGCCGATCTGCGCCAGGTCGGACATCAGCGATGCACCTCATCCAGTCGAGCTGATCCCAGTCGCGCTTGATCCGCTCCGGACCGACGGCCACGACCTCGTGACCACGGTGCGAAGCGCGCGTCGGACCAGGCTACCCGCCTACTGTCCCGCCACCGCACCGCGCATGCGGGCGGTTCCAGCCATCAGGATGGGCAGACGCGGTACTTCCGTACCATGAGGGTGATGGTCCGGTCGCAGAAGGCGACCAGGTCCCAGGAGATGCGCAGCTGCTCCTTGTGTCCTCGCCCGAACCACCGCTTGGGCTCGACGAGCAGCGCCACGATCTCGGGCGCCCCGTCGCGGCCGGGCGCGGTCTCCACGCCGTCGACCGTGCCGATGGGCAGCCCGACAAGATCGACGACCGGTTTGTTGACCAGACGGCCTGGCCGATCCGGGCCGGAGCCCAGCAGATCGATTCCCATGCGCGGCGCATTACCCGCTCCGGGTGATGCGTCAAACATTCAGAGCCCGGGCAGCACCGGCTGGGCGTCGTACACGGGCCAGCCGTCCTCACCCCGCCGTACCCCGGTGGTGAGCCGGTGCGGCTGGCGGGAGCCGGCGTCGAGCAGGTGCTCGACCGCCGCGCCGCGCATCGTCAACGCGTCGGCGATCAGCATCCGGTGGCAGTGCCACCACAGCGTCTCGGCACACATCACGGCCGGCCGCCCGGTCGCGGCCCGCTCGATCAGCTCGTCGGCGGCGGCCCGGAACTGCGGGGTGTCCATGTGGTCGGCGTAGGCGGCGAAGGCGGCGGTGCGCAGCTCGGTGTGCCGGGAGCCGGGGCGCCCGTGCCGCCGGCCGCCGAGGGTTTCGCCCTGCCAGCTGTACTCGATGCCGGCCGCACGCACCGCCTCGGCGAGCGCCTCCCGCCCGAACTGCGGATGCCGCCGCGACCCGGGGAACCGCCGCACGTCGACGAGGGTGCCGACCCCGGCGTCGGTCAGGATCCCGAGGAACGCCTCGATCGCCCGCGCCCCGTGCCCGACGGTCCAGATCCGCACCCCCTCAACGTATCCCGGGGACGAGCTAGAGGGCGGCGATGAGCAGGGCCGTGCCGAGCAGGGCCAGGTGGTGCAGGGCCTGGTCGGCGACGTACATGCCGTTGACCGGGGTGGTCGTCTCGGCGAACTCGGGAGAGCGGGTGGCGCGCAGCACCGCCCGCACCGGCCATCGGCGGTCCAGCAGGCCGTGGGTCACCGCCGAGAACGCCAGGCCGGCGCACACGCCCAGCGGGGAGAGCGGCAGCCGCAGGGCCAGCGCGGTGACCAGGAGCACGGCGGCCAGGGTGAGGTGATAGGTGAGCAGGTGCCCGCCCAGGGCCCGCCACGCGGCGGCGCCCGGGGCGGCCTTCAGGCCCGCCTGGTGGTCGGTCTGGGCGATGTGGTCGCCGAGCGAGTGCCCGACGAACAGCGCGCCCAGGACCACGGCGAAAACGACGGACCTGACGAGCGTTTCATGCGACATGATGGACGGGCTCCTCACTGACGCTCAGCGCGGTCGGGAGCAGCGGGGCGGCTCGGTCTTGGCGGATGGGGCCGTCCCGCCGGCCGGGGACTGCGTTGCGAACCTCGATCATCCGCCCGCGCGCGGTCCACTTCTATGTCGAACTTTGCAGAACACATGTGTTGTGGATCGCGCTGACCAGGAAATATCAGGAACTAATCGGACATGTCGCACGTTAGGGGAACGTTGCGAAGCGCCCCCGACCTCGGCACCCGCGTCTTGTACCTGGCCGGCTGGGGGCGCAGCGGCAGGACGCTGGCCGAGAGCCTGCTCGACCGGGTGCCGGGGCTGGTCGGCGTCGGGGAGATCAAGTTCCTGTGGGAGCGCGGGCTGCTGCGGAACCGGCGGTGCTGGACCACCGGGATGGCGACCCGCCACCGGTACCTCACCGGCGCGGTCACCGCTGCGCTGCGGCACCGGGACGGGTACAAAGACGGCTAAAGCGCCGCCGGGAACCGCCGATGTGACCGGTGTGAAGGCGTGGCTCATCGCGGCCGCCGTCGTGCTGTCCGTCGCCCTCGGCGCCACGCTGGCCTGGCATCACTACGTCGGCGCGGTCGACCAGGAGGACCTGCTCGGCGACGCCGGCCGCGACCGGATCGGCGCCCCCCGGCAGATCACGATCGAGACCGCGCCGCGCCCGTCCGGCGGCGGGGCCGTGCCCAGCGCCGGCCTGCCGCGGGTGCCCGGCGTCGCGCTCGACGCCGAGCCGGGGCGCAACATCCTGCTCGCCGGGCTCGACGCCCGGCCCGAGGAGGACCGGGCCACCGCCCGCGCCGACACCGTGATCGTCGTGCATCTGACCGAGGCGGGCGACCGGGCGTACCTCATCTCGCTGCCCCGCGACACCCGCGTCGCGATACCCGGGCACGGCACGGACAAGCTCAACGCCGCGTACGCCCTCGGCGGGTTCGAGCTGCTCGCCCGCACCGTGCAGCAGGTCACCGGCCTCGTGTTCGACGCGGGCGCGATCATCGACTTCGCGGGCCTGCGCAAGGTCGTCGACGCGGTCGGCGGGGTGCAGCTGTGCGTCGACGAGGAGACCACCTCGGTGCACGTGGGCTGGGACGCGAGCGGGCGCGAGACCCCGCCGTACAGGCTGATCCCGCCCTCGTTCCGGCCGGAGAAGATCGGCGGGGTGCGGGCGCAGGTGTACCACGTCGGCTGCCGGCACTTCGCCGGCTGGGAGGCCCTCGACTACGTACGCCAGCGCGAGCTCATCCCCGATGGCGACTACGGCCGGCAGCGCCACCAGCAGCAGCTCCTGCGCGCGCTGGCCGAGAAGATCACGTCGCTCGGCGTGCTGGCCAACCCGATCGCCCTCGACCGCGCGCTGCGCGCGGTCGGCGACTCCCTCACGTTCGACGGCAACGGCGCCTCGCTGACCGACTGGCTCGTCCGGCTGCGGGCGATCGGCCCGTCCGACCTTACGCTGCTGCGCACCAACGGCGGGCAGTTCCACACCGAGCAGCGCGACGGCCGCGACTACGAGAACCTCGACGACGCCACCGGCGAGCTCTTCGCCGCGGCCCGCGCCGACCGGCTGGCCGAGTTCGCCGATCGCCACCCGGCGTGGGTCATCAACTGAACCTATGCTCGCAACCGTGGGCATCGAGGACATTCAGGGCCGGCTCGACGAGCTGACGGCGTCGGGCGCCGAGCGGGCGGTGCAGGTGGCCGTGTACCGCGACGGCGCCCCCGTCCTCGCCGCCGACATCCCGTCCGAGGGCAAGAACACGGCCCGGGCGCTCGCCGCGCTGTACTCGGCGCTCATCGACGGCACCCTGCTCCCGCCGGCCCAGCTGGACGAGGTGAGCGCGGTCGCGCTGACCGCCCGCGACGAGGTGATGGGCAACGACGCGAGCTGGTGCCTGGGCTTCGCCGCCGGCCGGCCCGGCGCGGACACCCCCGGCTCGTTCGGCCTGGCCGGCTCCGGCGGCACCTGGGCCTGGGCCGACCGCGGCACGGCCACGGCGGTGGCGGTGGCCAAGAACCTCCAGACCCAGAACTTCGACACCGCCCAGCGCGTCGGCGAGCTGGTCTAGCAGATCGACGGCTATCGGCGTGTCCGGCTATGCCGGCCAGGTGCCACGGACCCGACCGTGGGCAACGCATCCACACCTGCTGCCGAGGTTGGAGGAATCAGGCGCTGTCCTGGCCGTCCAGGGCCGCGCGGATGCGGGACGCGGCGTCGTCGAGGGCCGCCGGGTCCGGGTGGTGGTCGGCGCGGGCGAAGTCGAAGTCGTCCATGCCCCACGTCGGGAAGACGTGGATGTGCAGGTGGGGCACCTCGAAACCGGCGAGCACCAGGCCCACCCGCGGGGCGTCCCACGCGCGCTGGACGGCGCGGCCCACGTGCTGGGCGACCGTCATGCAGCGGGTGAACAGGCCGTCCTCCGCGGCCGTCCACTGGTCGACCTCCTGGCGCGGCACGACCAGGGTGTGGCCGGGGCGCAGCGGCGCGATGCTCAGGAACGCCGCCACCTGCTCGTCCTGCCACACGAAGCGGGCCGGGAGCTCACCCGCGAGGATCTTCGAGAAGATGCTGGCCATACCCGGAACCCTACGGCAGCGCGCCGGCCAGCAGGGCCACGCCCTCGGCGATCGTGCGCTCGCTCAGCGAGGCGTAGCCGAAGATCAGGCCCTGCGGGCCGGGGGCGTTCAGGCGGTACTGCCGGATGCCGTACACCCCGACCCCCACCCGCGCGGCGGCCCGCTCCGCCGCCTCCTCGGTCAGGCCGGGCGGGAGCCAGGCGACGAGGTGCTGCCCGGCGGCCACGCCCGCCGGACGGAAGTCGGGAAGGTGGCGGGCGAGCGCCGAGAGCAGGGCGTCGCGCCGGCGGCGGTACAGCGGGCGCATCCGCCGCAGGTGCCGGTCGAGCTCGCCGGCGTCCAGGAAGTCGGCGAGGGCGAGCTGGTCGATCGCGGGGGAGCCGCGGTCGGCGAGCACCTTCGCGGCGGTGACCGGGGCGACCAGGCGCCGCGGCAGCAGCATCCAGCCCAGCCGCAGGCCGGGCGCCAGGGTCTTGCTGGCCGAGCCCAGGTACGCCACCCGGTCCGGCGCCAGGCCCTGCATCGCCCCGATCGCGGCGCGGTCGTAGCGGTACTCGGCGTCGTAGTCGTCCTCGACGACCAGCGCCGCGGTGCGCTGCGCCCAGCGGACGACGGCGGCCCGGGCCTCGGCCGACAGCACGCCGCCGGTCGGCCACTGATGGGAAGGAGTGAGCACGAGCGCCTCGGCGTCCAGGGTGCCGAGCGCCGGCACGTCGATGCCGTGCTCGCCGACGGGGACGCCGGCCAGGGCGAACCCGGCCGCGCGGGCCAGGGGCCACACGTCGTCGTTGCCGGAGGGGTCCTCGACGGCGATCGGGCGGCGGGGGCCGGGATCGGCGGCGAGGACGCTGATGATCAGGTTGACCGCCTGCGCGTACCCGGCGCAGACCACGATGTCGTCGGGGTCGGCAACCGTGCCGCGGACCCGGTTGAGGTACGCGGCGAGCGCCGCGCGCAGCCGTGGGTCGCCCTGGCCGCTGGTGTACCCCAGGTGCTCCGACGGCGCCTCGGTGAGCACCCTGCGCAGGGAGCGCAGCCAGGCCGCCCGCGGGAACTGCGACACGTCGGTGCGCCCGTAGCCGAAGTCCACGACGGCCGCCGGGCGCCGCGGCGGCGGGGCCGGCGCCGCGGCCGGGGCGGCCTGCGGGCCGGCGCTCACCCGCGTGTACCCGCCGGCCTGGCTGGTCAGGTACCCCTCGGCGACGAGCTGCTCGTAGGCGGCCACGACCACGCCCCGCGACACCCCGAGCGAGGCGGCGAGGACCCGGCTCGGCGGCAGGGAGCTGCCCACGGCCAGGCGGCCCTCGCGCACGGCGGCCCGGATCGAGCGCTCGATCTGGCGGTGCAGGGGGCCGCCGGCCTCCCGGTCGAGCGCGCCGAGGTGCAGGTCGGTCGCCGCCCCGCCCGGATTGGTCCTTACCTTGGGCACGGAATCGGACCTCTCATGCAGTACCAAATCCAATGATGCTTTGACTATGACGACGACGGCGCAGAACCTCAACCTGTTGCGCGCGGGCGACCCCGGCTACGACGAGGCCCGCACGGTCTGGAACGCGATGGTGGACCGCCGGCCCGAGGCGATCGTGCGCGCGACGGGCACCCACGACGTGGTCGCGGCGGTGCGCCTGGCCCGGGAGCGCGGCCTGGAGATCGGCGTGCGGTGCGGCGGGCACAACGCGGCCGGCTTCGCGGTCCCCGACGGCGGCCTCATGATCGACCTGACCCCGATGGGCGCCGTGCGCGTCGCCCCGGGCCGGCGCACCGCGTGGGTGCAGGGCGGGGCGCTGCTCGGCGCGCTCGACGCCGCGGCCCAGCGCCACGGCCTGGCCACCACCGCCGGCAACGTCTCGCACACCGGCGTCGGCGGGCTCACCCTCGGCGGCGGCATGGGCTGGCTCGCCCGCCAGTACGGCCTGGCCTGCGACAACGTGACCGCCTACCGGATCGTCACGGCGGACGGCGACGTGCTGAGCGCGACCGCCGCCGAGCACCCGGACCTGTTCTGGGCCCTGCGCGGCGGCGGCGGGAACTTCGGCGTGGTCACCGAGTTCGAGTTCCGGCTGCACGAGGCCGGCACGCGGGCGCTGGTCGCCGAGTACGAGGCCGACGCCGCCCACGCGCCCGCCGCCCTGCGCCACTGGCGCGACCTCGCCGCCGCCGCGCCGCGCCAGGCCACCTTCGAGGCGTCCTCGCCCGGCGACGGCTCGGTGAAGCTGGGCTTCGTGTGGGTCGGCGCCGGCGACCCGGCCCGCCTGCTGGCCGAGCTGCCCCGGCCGCGGGTGCGGCGGATGTCGTATCTCGCCCTGCAGACCCGCGACGACACGACGGGCGGCCACACGTACCGCCGCTACTCCAAGGGCCACTACCTGCGGGCCCTGCCCGATGCCGCCATCGAGGCGTTCCTGGCCCCGAGCGCCGGTTCGCGCAGCCTGCAGGCGTACGGCGGCGCGATCGCCGACGTGGCCCCGGAGGACACGGCGTTCGCCCACCGCGACACGCGCTTCGAGTTCACCACCGGGATGCGCTGGACCGACCCGGCGCAGGACGCCGAGCGCATGGCGGACGCCCGCGCGACGGCCGCGGCCCTGGCCCCGTTCGCCGGCGGCGTCTACGTCAACATGCTCAACGACGAGGGCGAGGCCGGCGTGCGCCGGGCCTACCCGGCCGCCCAGCTGGCCCGGCTAACCGCGGTGAAGGACGTCTACGACCCCGGGAACGTCTTCCACCTCAATCACAACATCCGGCCGAGCGCCCGGTCGTGAGGCCGCTGCTGGCCGGCCAGCAGCACGGACACGGCGTCGGCGGTCATCGGCCGGGCGAGGTGGTAGCCCTGGCCGCGGGTGTACCCCAGCTCGCGCAGCACCGCCGCCTGCTCGGCGCTCTCCACGCCCTCGGCCACGGTGTCCAGGTCGAGCGCGTTGGCCAGCTGGATCACGGCCCGGGCCACCGCCTGCCGGGCGTCGGCCGCGGCCGGCATCCCGTCGTCGATCTCGATGCCCTCGACGAAGGAGCGGTCGAGCTTGACGATCGCCGCCGGGAACGCGCGCAGCAGGCTCAGCGAGGACTCGCCGGTGCCGAAGTCGTCCAGCGCCAGGCGGATGCCCATGCGGTTCAGCTCGTACAGCGCCCGCGACACCTGCTGCCCGCGCAGCACCGCCGACTCGGTCACCTCGAGCACGAGCCGCTCGCACGGCAGCCCGCTGTCGGCGAGCGCGGCGGTCACGTCGGAGACGAAGTCGGGGTCGTGCAGCTGGCGCGCGGACACGTTCAGCCCGGCCTCCAGCAGCGCGTCCGGGCCGAACTCGGCCAGCCACGCGGCGGCCTGGCGGCACGTCTCGCGCAGCACGAACCGGCCCAGCGGCACGATGAGCCCGGTCTGCTCGGCGGCCGGGATGAACTCGGCCGGCGACACGACGCCGCGGACCGGATGGTGCCAGCGGACCAGGGCCTCGACCCCGATCGCGAGGCCGTCGGCGAGGCGCACGATCGGCTGGTACACCACCCGCAGCTCGTCGCCGTCCAGCGCCCGGCGCAGCTCGCCGCCGAGCTGCATGTGCGCGAGCACCGGCTCGCCCATGCCGTCGACGTAGCGCACGAAGCCCGCCTTGCCGCGCTGCT
This sequence comes from Dactylosporangium sp. CA-139066, assembly GCF_050936175.1. Classification (NCBI taxonomy): domain Bacteria; kingdom Bacillati; phylum Actinomycetota; class Actinomycetes; order Micromonosporales; family Micromonosporaceae; genus Dactylosporangium; species Dactylosporangium sp. CA-139066. The sequence goes on from NZ_JBNJNH010000001.1 coordinate 2,000,659, forward strand.
TGGCCGTGTACATCGCGACGTCCGCGTCGCGCAGCACCGAGTCGACGCTCGCGCCCGGCCCGGCGTCGGCGATGCCGATGCTGGCCCCGACCAGCAGCCGGTGCTCGCTGATCGGCCGGTCCAGCGCGGCGAGGAGCCGCCCGGCGAGCTCCTCCGGTTCGGTACCGGGCCCCGTGAGGAGCACCGCGAACTCGTCTCCGCCGATCCGCACCGGCAGCCCGGCGTCGCCGACCTCGGCCCGCAGCAGCCGCGCCGCGGCGACGAGGAGCTGGTCGCCGACGGCGTGCCCGAGCAGGTCGTTGACGGCCTTGAAGTCGTCGAGGTCGACGAGCAGCACCGCGGCCTTCTCGGGCCCGCTCAGCGCCGCCGCGAGCCGGTCGCGAAACAGCGCCCGGTTGGCCAGCCCGGTGAGCCCGTCGTGGCTGACCTCGTACTGCAGCCGCTCCTCCTGCTCGCGCGTGTTGCGCAGCAGCCGCGCGTTCTCCCGGAACGCGAGGTACTGCCGCGCCGTGACGAGCCCGGTCACCACCACGGCGGCGATGAGCACGATCCGCGCCGGCCAGCGCAGCGGCGCCCCGAACGCGAGCGCGATGAGCGGCCCGTCGACCGCCGCCACGGCCAGGTAGGGCAGCAGCACCCCGGCGCGCCCGGAGCTCCCGCGCGGCCCGGCGCTCGCCCGCCACTGCGCGGCGACGCCGAAGGAGGTCAGCACCGGCGCCAGCGGCATCACGAACGCCTGGACCGGCACGGTGGCCGCGAACCCGAACCGCACGGCGAGCACGGCGACCAGCCCCGCGGTGACGCCGCCGGCCGCCGCGATGAGCCGGATCGCGGCCCGGTCGACCGGCCCGCCGGCCACGTAGGACACCTTGGTCGCGGCACCGACCGCGACCAGGAACGCGAGCCCGACGAGCACCATCGCCTGGCGGCTCCACGGCTCGGCCGCGGAGAGCATGGGGGCCAGGCCGGCGTACCACAGCACGGCCGCGCAGCCGAGGAACGCGATCGTGCGGTCCAGCAGCATCCGCCACCACTCGATGCCGCCGGCCGCCACGACGGGGACCCGCCCCACGGCCCAGATGGCGATCACGAACCCGGCCGCCACCAGCCCGGCGGCCGGCACCGGCATGGTGCGGTTGTGCGCCTCGGCGGCGTGGGCGAGCATGTCGACCGCCAGCCACGCGTACCCGGCGGTCATGAGCCCGGGCGAGACGATCATCGCCCGCCAGAACCGCCGGGCGACCGGTTCGAGGTCGCTGGTGCGGTACATGTGCAAGACGGCCGCGGTGGCGATGACCCCGGCGACCGGGACGAACGTGTAGGCGAAGGCCTCGCCCCCGACCCCGGTGACCAGGTAGCCCACCCACCAGGCCACGCCGAGCCCGGTGACCGCCACGGTGCCCAGCACGTAGCGCCGGGCAGGCCTGTCGACCGCGGGGTTCCCCGTCGGGTGCAGCGCCTCCCGCGTCACCGCCCGACAATAACCCGCCGCCGGTTTGCCCGATCTCACCCGAACGTTCACGCATCGACCGCGGACGGTCCCCGCGCTCCGACTGCCCGGTTCGCCGCGCCGCGCCGCCCCGAATGCGGCTTTTCCCTACGCCGCCCATATGTGCCCGCTCCTAGCATCGGGCGCATGCGTGTGCTGGTGGTCGAGGACGAGCCCTACATGGCGCAGGCCATCCGGGACGGGCTGCGCCTCGAAGCGATCGCGGCCGACATCGCCGGTGACGGCGACACCGCGCTGGAGCTGCTGAGCATCAACGCCTACGACATCGCCGTCCTCGACCGCGACATTCCCGGGCCCTCCGGTGACGAGGTCGCCGAGAGCATCGTCGCCTCCGGCAGCGGCATGCCGATCCTGATGCTCACCGCCGCCGACCGGCTCGACGACAAGGCCTCGGGGTTCGAGCTCGGCGCCGACGACTACCTCACCAAGCCGTTCGAGCTGCAGGAGCTCGTGCTGCGGCTCAGGGCGCTCGACCGCCGGCGCGCACACAACCGGCCGCCCGTGCGGGAGATCGCGGGCCTGCGCCTGGACCCGTTCCGCCGCGAGGTCTACCGCGAGGGCCGGTACGTCGCGCTGACCAGGAAGCAGTTCGCGGTCCTCGAGGTCCTCGTCGCCGCCGAGGGGGGCGTCATCAGCGCCGAGGAGCTGCTGGAACGGGCCTGGGACGAGAACGCCGACCCGCTGACCAACGCCGTGCGCATCACGGTCTCGGCCCTGCGTAAACGGCTCGGGACGCCGTGGCTGATCGCCACGGTGGCCGGCGTCGGCTACCGCATCGACACCGGGGTCCCGGGTTGAGCGTTCGCCTCAAGCTCACCCTCAGCTACGCCGCGTTCCTGATGCTCGCCGGTGCCCTGCTGCTCGGTGCCGTGTGGGTGTTCCTGCTGCGCTACGTCCCCGACCGGGCGCTCATGGTCTCCGCCGACCCCTCCACGCCCGGGGTGTTTCCCGTGCGGTCCAACCTCCTGCGCGTGTTCGCTCCGCGGGCGGTCGGGGTGCTGGCGTTCCTGCTCATGTTCGGCCTGCTGGGCGGCTGGATCCTCGCCGGGCGCATGCTCGCACCCCTGGGCCGGATCACCGACGCCACCCGCATGGTCGCGAACGGGTCGCTCTCCCACCGGATCCGGCTGCCGGGCCGGCGCGACGAGTTCCGTGAGCTCGCCGACAGCTTCGACGCCATGCTCGCCCGGCTCGAGGCGCACGACGCCGAACAGCGCCGGTTCGCGGCGAACGCCTCTCACGAGCTGCGCACCCCGCTGGCGATCACGCAGACATTGCTCGACGCCGCCCGCAACGATCCGGACCGCGACACCGGGGAGCTCAACCGGCGCCTCCACGCGATCAACGCCCGGGCGATCGAACTCACCGAAGCGCTGCTCCTGCTCAGCCGCTCCGGCCGGCGCTCCTTCCGCCGGGAACGCGTCGACCTGTCGCTCCTGGCCGAGGAGGCCGCCGAAACGCTCGTGCCCCTCGCCGGGAAGTACGGCGTCACCGTCGAGACCGCCGGGGACGTCACCCCCACCGTCGGCTCACGCGCGCTCCTGCTCCAGATGACCATGAACCTCGTGCACAACGCCATCGTCCACAACCTCCCGGGACGCGGCACCGTGCAGGTCAGCACCGCCGTGCGCCCCGGGTCCGTCCTGCTCACGGTCGAGAACACCGGCGGCGAGCTGAGCGCACAGCTGGTCGCGACCCTCACCGAACCGTTCCAGCGGGGCACCGAACGCATCCACACCGACCATGCGGGTGTCGGCCTCGGGCTCGCCATCGTCAAGAGCATCACCGAAGCGCACGACGGGACCCTCACGCTCACGCCCCGGCCCGCCGGCGGGCTCCGCGTCGTGGTGCGGCTGCCCGCCTACATGATGGGGAAGTCGAAGTAGGTGTCCGGGTAGGGCTCGCCGTGCAGCGTGTAGTGCCACCACTCGCAGTCGTACCGGTCGAAGCCGCAGTCCTCCATGATGGAGCACAGGTACTGGCGGTTGCGCGCCGCGACCGGCGTGATGCCACCGGCGCCGTGGTGCGAGACCGGATCCATCAGGTCGTGGTTGCCGCCCATGGCCGCGAGCTCACCGGTGGCCAGGTGATAGAGCGTCAGGTCGACGGTGCTGCCCCGGCTGTGGCCGGACCGGGCGGCCACGTACCCCCGCTCGAACATCTCGGGCCGCTCGATGTTCGGGTAGTGCCGCGGCTTCGTCCGGCCGTCCTCCGGCTGTTGCGACCAGCGCAGAAAGCAGTCCACGGCGCGCTGCGGGCGGTAGCCGTCCCAGAGCAGCAGCCCGAAGCCGAGGGACGCCGCCCGCTCCCGCGCCCTGGCCAGGGCCGCGCACAGGGCCCTCGTGCCGACGATGCGGTTCGCCTGGTACCCGTCCACCGGCTTGCCGGTGAAGTTGTCCCAGGTGGCGTACTTGGCATCCCAGCGGACCCCGCGCACGAGCTCGTCGACGAAGACGAACCCGTCGTTCATCGGGCGGTCCCCGTCAGCGCCAGCGACACGATCCGGTCGATCACCTCGGCGAGCGGCAGCCCGGCGGCCGCCATCATCCTCGGGTAGCGGCTGTACGAGGTCAGGCCGGGCAGCGTGTTGACCTCGTTGAGGACCACGGTTCCGTCCTCCTGCAGGAACAGGTCCACCCGCGCCAGTCCCCGGCATCCCAGGGCGCGATATACGGCCTTCGCCGTCTCCTGTACGAGCGAGCGCGAAGCCGCCGGGATGTCGGCCGGCACGATCGGCGTCGAGTTCTCGGAACCGCTCTCGGGCGCGCTCTCCTGATGAATGCGGAAGAAGCCGTGGGACAGGGCGATCCGATCCACCTCGCCGACCACGAGGTCGGGGCCGTTGCCCAGCACGGCGCAGCCGACCTCGCGGCCGGCGACGGCCTCTTCGATCAGCACCTTCGAGTCGTAGCGTCCCGCGGTCCGCATCGCGTCCGGAAGTTCGTCGCTGCCCGACACCTTGCTGACGCCGAACGACGAACCCGAACGGGCCGGCTTCACGAAGACGGGGTAGACGAGCTCGCCGGGATCGAGCCGCTCGTCGGCGGCGACGACCCGGAAGTTCGGGGTGGCGATGCCCGCGCTGCCGGCGACGATGTAGGCGAGGGACTTGTCCATGCACAGCGCGGAGCTCTGGATGTCGCAGCCGACGTAGGGGATGCCCGAAAGCTCCAGCAGGCCCTGCATCGCGCCGTCCTCGCCGAGCTTGCCGTGCAGCACCGGCAGCACGAGGTCCAGGCCGATCGTCTCGTACCGCCCCCGCTCCAGCACGAGCAACCCGCGGACGCTGCTGTCCGGTGACAGCACGGCCGGTCGGCAACCGCCGCGCTCCCAGTCCGCGTCCGGGCCGTCGCACAGCATCCACGCCCCGCTCGTGGTGATCCCGATCCAGAACGGTTCGTACTTGCCGGGATCGAGGTTCCTGGCGACCTCTCGCGCGGACTTGACGGAGACGGGGTGCTCCTCGGAGGCGCCCCCGAACACGATCCCGACCTTCAACCTATCCATGCCGCTTCCCGCCTTCGAAGTTCACGCAGTTGAGGAGACTGTTGGCGACGGTGTCGCTCAGGGCGTGCTCGGTGTAGTAGGCCGTGTGCGGACTGATGAGCACGTTCGGCAGTCGCTGCAGGCGCGCCAGCAGTTCGCCGGCGACGGGCCGGCGGCCGCGGTCGGCGTAGAAGATGCCCTCCTCGCCCTCGACGACGTCCAGCGCCGCGCCGCCCAGCCGGCCGCTTTCCAACGCGGGCACGAGGGCCTCGGTGTCGAGCAGCGCACCGCGCCCGGTGTTGATGACGAACGCACCGAGTTTCATCCGCGCGATCCGTTCACGACTCAGCAGATGGTGCGTGTCCGCGTTGAGCGGGGTGTGCAGCGTGACGATGTCGCTGCGCCGGATCAGCTCGTCGAGCGCAACGTATTCGGCCGCCGCCGCGGGCCGGTTGTCGTGGGCCAGGACCCGGCCGCCGAAGCCGCGCAGCCGCTGCATCACCGCCGTGCCGATGCGCCCCGTCCCGACCACCCCGACGGTCAGGTCGCGCAGCTCCTTGCCGCGTGCATCGCTCAGCCGGTAGTCGTGGGCGTCGGTACGGCGGACGATGGACTTCGCGTCGCGCAGCGCCATCAGCATCAGCATCAGCGTGAAGTCGGCGACGCTGTCGGGCGAATAGGCGACGTTTCCCACGTGGATGCCGATGCTCCGCGCATATTCGACGTCGATGTGGTTGTATCCGACGCTTCTGGTGGAGATGTACTCGACGCCGGCCCGGCCGAGCGCCAGGAGCGTGGCATTCGTGACGCGGGCCTTGTGGCTGACGCTGATGCACCGGTTGCCGGATGCCAGCCCGACGTTGGCGTCGGCCACCGCCGCCTCGGTGATCGTCGGCCGCACGCCGAAGCGAGGCGCCATCTCGCGGAACAGGGCGGCCTCGTCCCGGCCGCATCCGTAGATGGTGACGCCCGTCGCCGGGCCGGCCGGAAGCGTCGGCGACGCCGGCGATCGTGCCGTTTCGCTGTTGGTCATGCTCGCAAGTCAAGCCAGCACGGTGTTGCCGACCCGTATCCGCTTTTGGATACGCCGGCGATATGTGGGCGGCGGGCACATATCGCGGCCGGCGCGGGGGAGCGGGCGAAGGCGCCGGCCGGCAACGCCGCCACCGTCGACCGGCTTCGCGACCCCCTCGCCGCGGGCGACGCGGTGCGCGTCAATGCCTTCCGCGGGGCGCGCCCCGACGAGGTCGCCGCGGCGCATGGGCAGCCCGGCCGGACCGCACCCGGCCGGTCAGCTCCCGGCGCTCACATAGCGGCGGAGGCTCCCGCGACGGCTGCGGCACGATCGGGACTTCATGTTGGTTCGTCCGTTGGTGCTGGTACGTCAAAGGGCGCCATGAACTCGGAAAGCTGTTTCCGTTCCGCCGCTGATACGGTCGAGGCGGTCCTGGCCAAGAACGCGAGGGCAGTCGGGGGCCCGTCCACGTCCGCGGGGAGCGTGGCGAGGAAACAGAATATTTCCCACCCGGAACTGCAGTACCACGGTGCTCGCTGGTCCGGGCTTTCCAACACCCTCCTGTCGTGAGGGACGTCCGTGCGCTGCAGAATCGCCCGAACGTTCTCGAGGTTGTGCCCGCGACTCAACTGCTGGGCCGCCCACTCATTCGCAACCAGGTAAACGTCCCGGGTGCCCGACGAGCCTGGTTCCAGTAGTTCAACCAGCTCGGCAATCGCGAGAATAGCCCCGTCGATAGACGAGCACTTGGTAACCAACTCCACCAGCTGAGGTCGAAGCATCTTGTGCTCACGCAACTGGACACCCGGACCTAGTCGTTGCGCCAGTATTTCCATAAAAAGATCTCTGCTGGTGAGGATGTGAATGAATTGGCAATTATCTAGTGCGTGGATCATGGCGAGGGTCAGTTTCCGTTGCCCCTGAGAAAAGCTGGTCGATGTGACGGCGGCCGTCTTGGGGCGGCTTTGAGCAGGCTGGAGTGTCGGCCGTCCGGCGTTGAAGGCGGCACTGAGCCGCGACAGGTCGGCTGACAAGCCCTGCACGGTCTCCGTCAACCGACGGACCTGCTCCCGGAGTTCGGCGATCTCGGCCGACTCGTCTGATGTAGCGCGGCCCTTGGTTGCATCGTCGACCGGGGCGACGTGCCGACGTTCGGCCAGCCGTTCCCAGGTGCTGATCCAGGCCGGCCGATCCACCTCCGGAACGTCGCAGGCCTCGATGAATGCGCGCAGGAAGTCCTTCTTCGGCATTCGGGTGCCGCGCAGGGCGTCGGTGATCGTGGATCGGCTGAGCGGTGCTGTCTCTTTGCCGGCTCGCCGCTGCGCGTCGGCCCACCGTTCGAGGTCTCGATACGACTTCTTGCCTGACCGGACGTGGAGCCGGTTGAGCAGTTGGGCGAACTGCTCGATCGTCTCCACGGAACTGAGATCGTCGTCTGGGCTCACGGGCCGTCCTGGATCGTCCGACATTGGCAGACATTGGCAGACAGTGTCCGACGGCAGGAGGTGTTGCGTCAACGGAGGGGCGGGCCGGCCGCGGATCTGTCGCCGACCGGCGCCTCGATCGTCGGCGGACAAGCCGTCTTTCGCATAACTCGTCCGGGTGGCTACCGGACATCCGTGCGATCCGGCTTCCTTATGTCAAGGATTTCGCGCACGAATCGAATGGTGCGAAAGTGTTCTAGGGAGGCGATTGCGTTGAGCGGAGACCGACAGCGTAAGCGAGGGACTTCTGGCACTCGGCCGGCCCGACGGAATCGGCGCGACATTGTCCGTCCGGCCGCGGGGCGAGTGGCCGTTGCCGCGATATCCGGCGTGGTCAGCGGCGTCACGCGGGCTCTGTTCGACCTGCTGTTCGGGCGATGAATGCCTGCGCGTCCCTTCGCGTCCGTTCGGTATCACCGGAGCGCAGCGACCGCCCCGGCGGCGGTGGCGCCGATTGCCGCGGCGATGCCCGGGCCGTCCAGTGCCACGACGTGTAGGGCGCCGTGACACCGGGCCCGGGCGAAGGGGCCGGCGAACAGCTCAGCTCCCGGCGCTCTCGTAGCGGCGCAGGCCGCGGGAGAAGACCCAGGCGGCGATCGCCACGCAGTACACCGCGACGAGCGGCGTCAGCAGGCCCACCCAGGCGCTGCCGTGGCCCAGCACGAAGCTCACCGGGAAGAAGCTCACGAACGCGAACGGCAGGACGAAGCCCAGGGCCGCCTTCAGTGCGAGCGGGTAGACGGAGAGGGGGAAGCGGGCCAGGTCGCCGGCCTGGTGTACCGCAAAGGCGAACATCGGGCTCGGGCTTTGCATCCAGAAGGACGCCGCGTTGGTGGCGAGGTTGATGGCGACCTTGATGACGATCGCCGACAGCAGCACCACGATGCCGAGCAGCACCCGGGCGGGCGTCCAGTTCACGTCCACATGGGACAGTGCGGCGCCGAGCATGATGCCGCCGGTGAGGATGTTGGACAGGCCGTTGATGCCGATGGTGATGCTGCTGACCTGCAGCACCACCGGGTACGGGCGCACGAGCATGTAGTCGAGGTCGGCCTGGTTGATCAGCCAGGCGATGTTCCACATGCCCTCGAAGAACAGCGAGCCGACGCCCTCGGCGACGGCGACCATCGCGAACATGGCCACCACCGCCCAGAACGACCAGCCGTTGATGGCCGGCACCTTGGCGAACAGGGCGGCCAGGAAGACGACGTTGACGACCTGCATGAGGATCGTGCCGATCATCATGACCCAGAAGTCGCCCTCGTACTCCAGCAGCGAGCGCAGGTGCGCCCCGAGCAGGCGGACGTAGAGCCGCAGCAACCGCATCGTATTCATCCCCCGTGGACGGTGAGCCGGCGCAGCGCCCGGCCGAACAGTGCGCGCGCCGCGAACCACAGCAGCGCGAGCCAGCCGAGCTGGACCGCGACGAGCAGCAGCGCGTGCCGGCCGGTGGCCTGGCCGACGAAGATGAGCGCCGGCGTGGACGTGAGGCCCGCGAACGGCGACCACTCGGCCGCGGTGGCGAGCCAGCCCGGGAAGAACGCCAGCGGCACCAGCGCGCCGGAGAGCAGGCCGGTGAGCGCCTGGCGGGCCCACAGCACCCCGATGAAGTTCTCGGTCCAGAAGCAGGCGAGCGTGCTGACGTACGACACCACGAACTTGAGCGGCACCAGCAGCACCATCGACAGCCCGAACAGCGCGAGCTCGGGGCCGGCCGGAAGGTCCGGCGGGCCGGAGACGAGCGCGGCGACCCCGCCCACGAGCACGATCACGGCGACCTCGATCCAGACGCCGCCGATCGTCTCCCACAGCCGGGCCCGCTGGAAGTCCACCGGCTTGACCAGGTCGAGCGCGACGAGCCCGGAGCGGATGCGATGCGACATGCGGAAGTCGACGAACGAGCCGACGAGCGCGCCGGAGGCGAACGCGACGAGCAGGTAGCTGCGCATGTGCGGCCAGTCGAAGCCGCCGACCTGGGTCGCGCCGCCGCCGAGCAGCACCCGCCAGACCGCGAGCATCGCGACGAGCTGGAACGCCGTGCCGCCGATGGACAGCAGGAAGTTGCCGCGGTAGGCCAGGGCCGACAGCGCGGTGGCCCGGGCGTACGCGCGATACGCCCTCATACCGCGTCCAGTTCGAGTTCCCCGGAGTACACCCGGCGGATCACGTCCTCGATGGACGGCTCGTCGACGTGGAAGTCGACGAGGTTCGTCAGCGGGGCGAGCGCCGTCACCGCCTGCCCGGCCGTCATCGCGAAACGGTCGAAGCGCACCGCGAAGCGGGTCGGGTCCTCGCCGGGCTCGACGGCGGCGCCGGGCAGGGCCTCCCGCAGCCGATCCAGCGGTACCGCGGACTCGGTCTCGATGTTGAGGATCCGCTCGCGCGCGAAGGCGTCCTTCACGGCCTCGAGGTCGCCGTCGAAGATGATGCGGCCGGAGTCGATGATGACCAGCCGCCGGCAGAAGCCCTCGATGTCGCCGAGGTCGTGGCTGGTGAGCATCACCGTCGTGCCCTCGTCGCGCACGGTCCGGAAGAACTCGCGCACCCGGTCCTTCACGGCGAGGTCCAGGCCGATGGTCGGCTCGTCGAGGTACACCACGGGCGGCGCGTGCAGCAGCGCGGCCGCGAGGTCGGCGCGCATGCGCTGGCCCAGCGACAGCTTGCGCCCGAGCACCGGCAGCACGTCGCCGAGGTCGAGCACCTCGTCGAAGCGGGCCAGGCGTCGCCGGTAGGTGCCGTGGTCGATGCCGTAGACGTCGCGCAGCACCGCGAGCGACTCCGACACCGGCAGGTCCCACCACAGCTGCGTGCGCTGCCCGAAGAGCACGCCGATGCGGTGCGACACGGCGATGCGGTCCTTGCGCGGCGACAGCCCGTCGATGCGCACCTCGCCGGAGGTGGGTACCAGGATGCCGCTGAGCAGCTTGACGGTCGTTGACTTGCCGGCGCCGTTGGGCCCCACATAGGCCACGGCCTCGCCGGCCTCGATCGACAGGTTCACGTTGTCCACCGCCACCTTGTCGGTGAAGCGGCGGGTGAACAGATGTTTGACGGCCCCCCCAAGCCCCGGATCCTTGTCCGGCCTGCGGAAGACCTTGGTCAGTTCTCGTGCCTCCACCAGTGCCATCGGGCCGAGCCTGGCAAAGGGGGATCGCGACCGCAACGTTATTTTTCGATCTGAAGTAAGAGCCCCTCGGTGAGCCGCCGGTACCCACGGGCCGGGCCGGGCGCCCGGGGAGGTCGCCGACGCGATCGCCGCGCTGGCCACCAACGCCTACGTGGCCGGCACCGTCCTGCCGGTCGGCGGCGGCGTGCAGCCGGCGGTTGGGCCGCGTTCGGCCGGGTAACCCTGCTGTATGGCAGGCAGAACACGACGAAGTTCGAACGAGCTGGATGCGGCCGAGCGCAACGCGATGCCGGAGCGCGAGTATGCGTTCCCGCGGGTGCGCAAGGAGCCGCTCAACGACGCGTCGCACGTCCGCAACGCCATCGCGCGCTTCGACCAGGTGCGCGACGTCTCCGACGAGGAGCGGCGTGAGGCGTTCCGGCGCATCCGGCGGGCCGCGGGCCGCTACGGCGTCGAGATGACCGCGGACCGCTGGCAGGACCTGGGCAAGCCCTCCGCCGGCAGGAAGTCGTCGGACAAGGCCAAGTCCAAGTCGCAGCTGTACAACGAGGCCAAGTCCCGCAAGATCAAGGGCCGCTCGAGCATGACCAAGGCCGAGCTCGAGCGGGCCCTGCAGGGCTGACGGTCAGGAGCCGGCGGGGAGCATCGCGGCGCGCCTGCGTTGCATCTCCGCCCGCTCCTCGGGGGTGAGCGCCGCCATGGCCTGGCGGCGCCGCTCGTTCATCTCCTCCAGCTGCTCGGGCGTGAGCCCCTCCGTCATCCGGCGGCGGTGCTCGTTCATCTGCTCCAGCTGTTCGGGGGTGAGCGGACTGTTCATGGTGACCATCCCTTCGATGACGTCGATGAGCGTCGCGGCCGACGGCTCGGCGGAGCGGTCCAGCGCCCGCAGCACTTCGCCCAGGTCCCGCTGCAGCCGCTCGGCCACCGCGATGCGCTCGGCGACCTGGACGAGCTGGCGGCGGACCACCTCCCGCGGGTCGCCGCCGCCGCCGTCGAGCACCGCGGCGATCTCGCCCAGCGACATGCCGAAGCCGCGCAGCGCGAGGATGCGGTGCAGCCGCCGCACGTCGTCCGCGGTGTACCGCCGGTGCCCGGAGGCGTTGCGCGACGACGGCCGCAGCAGGCCGATCTCGTCGTAGTGGTGCAGCGCGCGGACCGTGAGCCCGGTGCTGCCGGCGAGTTCGCCGACCCGCCAGGTCTTGCCGTCGTTCACGCGGTTGACGCTACGACCTCACGTCGCGTGAGGGGCAAGCCTCGCGACCCTGTTACGGTCGGGTCGTGAGCGAGCTGGGGCTGTTCCTGCGTACGCGCCGCGAGGCGGTCACGCCGGCCGAGGTGGGCCTGGCGGCCGGGCCGCGCCGCCGCACGCCGGGGCTGCGCCGCTCGGAGCTGGCCGGGCTGTCCGGGGTGAGCATCGAGTACGTGACCCGGCTCGAGCAGGGGCGCGACCGGCACCCGTCGGCGCAGGTGCTGTCCGCCCTCGCCGACGCGCTGCGCCTGACGACGTCGCAGCGGGTGTACCTGTACCGCCTGGCCAAGGGCGCCGACCCCGGCTTCACCTGCCGCGGGCCGGGCGCCGAGGTGCCGCGCACGGTCCGGCCGACGGTGCGCGCGCTGCTCGACCGGCTCGGGGCGACCCCGGCCGCGGTCCTCAACCGCCTCGGCGACGTCGTCGCGGCCACGGCCGCGTTCGAGGTGCTCGTCCGGCCGCTCGGGCTGCTCGACGCGGCGCGGCCCAACCTGCTGCGGTTCGTCCTGGCCGACGCCCGCGCGCGGGAGGCGTTCCCCGACTGGGACCACGTCGCCGACGAGCAGGTCGCGGCGCTCAAGCACGGGCCGTTCCGCGCCGACCCGCAGGTCGCCGCGCTCGCCGACGAGCTGACCGTAATCGCCGGGCCGGACTTCACCCGCCGCGTCGAGGCGGTGCCGGGGCTGCCCCGCGCCTCCGGCGTGCTGCGCCTGGCCCACCCGGGCGCGGGCGGGCTGCGGCTGGCCTACGAGACCCTGGACCTGCCGGCCGACGACGACCAGCGCCTCGTCGTGTACCTCCCGGCCGACGCGGCCACCGAGGACGCCCTGGCCCGGCTCACGGCGCCGCCGCGGCCGCCGCTGCGGCTGGTCGCCGGCTGAGCGCAGGCCAGGTCGCGGCGACCACCACGAGCATCAGCGCGCCGCTCAGGCCGACGCCGGCCCGCGGCGAGAGCTCGGCCGCGGCGCCCGCCAGCAGGCCCGTCACCGGGTTGGAGCCGGGCAGCGCCATCGCCCAGATGCCCATGATCAGGCCGCGCATGCCCGCGGGGGCGGCCAGCTGGACGAGGGTGTTCGCGGTCGCGACCAGCCAGATCGAGCAGAAGCCGACGGCGACCAGGCCGGCGAACGCGCCCGCGGCGATCGGCGTCAGGCACGTCGCCAGGACCGACAGCGACGTCGCCAGGGCCAGGTTGCGGACCAGGCGCGGGCCGGGAGCGCCGTGGGTGCTCGCGGCCATGAACGCGCCCGGCAGGGCGCCGACGCCGAAGCAGGCGGTGAGCGCGCCGTACCCGCCGCCGCCCAGGTGCAGCACCCGCGTGGCGAACAGCGGCGTGGTGGTGGCCAGGTTGAACACCATGCCGCTCACGGCGGCCAGCGCGACGCACGACACGATCACCGGGTCGCGGCGCACGACCGCCAGGCCGGCGCGGATGCGGCCCGGCGCGCGGGCGGGCGGGGCCGGCGGCGCGGCGGCCACCGGGCGCAGCCGCAGCAGCAGCGCGATGGTCGGCAGGTACGTGAGCCCGTTGAACACCAGGCAGGACGCGATGCCGGTGGTGGCCAGCAGCACCCCGCCGACCGCCGGGCCGAGCGCCCGCGAGGCGTTGAGGATGACCTCGTACAGGCCGACGGCGCTGGTCAGCCGGGCCGGGCCGACGAGCTCGAAGACGTACACCTGCCGCGCCGGCTGGTCGATGGCGAAGACGGCGCCGTTGAGCGCGGCGAAGGCGAACAGCATCCAGAGCCGGATGCCGCCGGCCCCGATGAGCGCGGCCTGGGCGCCGGCCAGCACGGCGAACGCGGCGTTGGTGGCGATCAGGAGCCGCCGCACGTCGATCCGGTCGACCAGGGAGCCCGCCCACGCGCCGCCGAGCAGGGTCGGCAGGAACATCAGGGCCGTGATGAGGGCGATGTCGATCGCGCTGCCGGTCATCCTCAGCACCAGCCAGGCCTGGGCGACCCCGGACGTCATCGTGCCGGAGGCGGAGAAGACCTGGGCGAAGAACCACCAGCGGTACCGCGGATCGCGCAGCGACTCGAACGCCCGGACGAGCCGGTTGCCGTCCGGCTTTTGAGCGGATCCGATCGAATTAACGGTACTTGCCACGGGGGATGACGATAGCAGACCCTTTATTTGGCTCGATTCGATCGAATTGATAGCGTGGGGGCATGCTGAAACCGGCACAGCGGCGCGTGCTCGCCTATCTGGGCCGCGCGGGGGAGAGCAGCCGCGCGGAGCTCGCCGCCGCGCTCGGGCTGCCCAAGGCCACCGCGGCGGGGCTCGTCACCGGGCTCGCCGACCTCGGCCTCGTCGTCGAGCGAGCGCCGCGCCGCACCGGCGAGCAGGGCGCCGGCCGCCCGGCCCGGGTCGTCGCGCTCGAGGGGCCGGCGGCCGCCATGGGCGTGCTCACCGCCGCCGGCGGGCGGCTGCGGGCCCGCGTCGCCACGCTCGGCGGCGAGGTGCTCGCCGACGCCGACGCGCCCCTCGCACCCACGGCCGAGCCGGGCGAGGCCGTCGACGTCGCCGGGCGGCTCGTCGAGCGGGCGGCGGGCGGGCGCGGCCTGGCGGCGCTCGTCCTCGGCGTCGGCGCGCCCGTCCCGCCCGCCGGCGCGCTCCCACCGGCCGCCGCCCGCCGCTGGGACTGGATCCCGGCCTGGCTCGACGGCGGCCTCGCCACCGCCGTGCGCGAGCGCACCGGCGTGGACACGTTCGTGGAGAACGACGCCAACCTCGCCGCCCTCGGCGAGCACCGCTTCGGCGCCGCCCGCGGGCGCACCGACGTCGTGTACCTCAAGCTCGGCCAGCAGGCCCTCGGCGCCGGCCTGATCCTCGGCGGCCGGCTCGTGCGCGGCAGCACCGGCCTGGCCGGCGAGCTCGCCCACGTCCAGGTCCGCCCCGACGGCCCGATCTGCTCGTGCGGCGGCCGCGGCTGCCTGCGGCACACCATCTCCACCGAGCTGCTCGAGCTGGCCCAGCCCGCCTACGACGAGCGGCTCACGTTCGCCACCGTCCTGCGGCTGGCCGCGGCCGGCGACATCGGGCTGCAGCGCCTGCTCACCGACGTGGGGCGGATCGCCGGGCGGCCCCTGGCCGACCTGTGCACGATGCTCAACCCCGACGCCGTGGTGCTCGACGGCTCGGTCGGCCCGGCGGGCGCGCACATCGTGCACGGCCTCGCCGAGACCATCGAGCGCCACGCCAGCCCCGCGATGTCGGCGACGGCCACCGTGCTGGTCGGCGAGCTCGGCGCCGACGCCGACATCTACGGCGCGGCCGCGCTCCTGCGCAGCGAGTGGGAAGGCGCCTAGCAACCGGGCCAGGGCGCCGTCGACCGCGCGGTAGCGCCATGAGCAGGTCCGGACCGGCGAACCGGCCCCGGACGCCGGCCGCACTGGACGTGTTGTGCTCGGTGGAGACGATGAAGCCGAGCTTCGCGGCGCGCGCGGCGGCGGCGAGCCCGGCCGGCTCGCGGCGGCCGTCGGCCTGCACGGTGTGCAGGTGCATGTCGCCGCGGTACCAGGCGGGACCACGCCCGGTCGCCCGCGCCGGCGGCGTCGAGCACGACGGCCCCACCGGCGATCCCGGCCGCGGCGCCGGCCCGGGCGGCGCTGATCAGCAGTCGACGGCGATCCATCTGCGCAGCCTGCCGCGCGCGATGGCCGGGTGGCGTCATCCAGGTGACGGCTGCGGGTTTTGAGCTGCGCCGATCTGGGCAGTGGCGGGGTGTCCCCACGTTCTCATCCGCAGGAGGTCCAAGGTGACCGTCGGTGGCATCATCTCCGCGATCGTGGTCGGGCTCATCATCGGCGCGCTCGGACGGCTCGTCGTGCCCGGCAAGCAGCACATCCCCATCTGGCTCACCATCGTGATCGGTATCATCGCGGCCCTCATCGGCACCGCGATCGCCCGCGCGGTCGGTGTGTCCACTTCCGGTTTCAGCTGGCTCCAGCTGCTCATCCAGGTGGTGCTCGCCGCGGTCGGCGTGTGGGCCGTCGCGGGCTTCTGGGGGCGCCGTTCCATCGGGCGGTAGCACACCTCACAGTTTTCGCATCGCATGACAAGGGCGCCCCGGGTGGGCGCCCTCTGTACACCTTGCGCCCCTAGCGTCCCGGGGCATGGCCAACGTCGATCGTCGTACATTTCTGCAGATGGCGGCGGCCGCCGCCGTCCCCCTCTCCTTCGAGCAGGCGCTGTCGATTCCCGCACACGACAAGCACGGGTCGATCGAGGACGTCGAGCACGTCATCTTCCTGATGCAGGAGAACCGCTCCTTCGACCACTACTTCGGGACCATGCGCGGCGTGCGCGGCTACGCCGACCCGCACCCGGTGCGGCTGCCGTCCGGCAAGAGCGTGTTCCACCAGCCCGGCGGCGCCGGCGAGGTCATGCCGTTCCGGCCCGAGGTGCGCGACATGGGCAAGACGTTTCTGCCCGACCCGCCGCACGGCTGGAACGACACCCACGCGGCCTGGAACGGCGGGCGCTACGACGGCTGGGTGCCGAACAAGGGCGTCACCACGATGACCCACCACACCCGGGCCGACCTGCCCTACCAGCACGCCCTCGCCGACGCGTTCACGGTCTGCGACAACTACCACTGTTCGCTGCTCGGGCCGACGGACCCCAACCGGTACCACATGTGGACCGGATGGGTCGGCAACGACGGCCGGGCGGGCGGCCCGGTGATCACCAACGCCGAGGCGGGCTACGACTGGTCGACCTACCCGGAGCGGCTCGAGCGGGCCGGGATCTCCTGGAAGGTGTACCAGGACGTGGGCCTCGGCCTCACCGCCGAGGGCTACTGGGGCTGGACCGCGGACCCGTTCATCGGCAACTACGGCGACAATTCGCTGCTGTACTTCCACCAGTACCAGAACGCCGCCGCCGGTTCGCCGCTGGCGAAGGCGAAGCTCGGCACCGAGATCAACAAGCAGGACCGCAGCCCCGACCGGCTGCTCGCCGACTTCCGCGCCGACGTGCGCGCCGGCCGCCTGCCGCAGGTGTCGTGGATCGTCGCCCCCGAGGCCTACACCGAGCACCCGAACTGGGAGCCCGACTACGGCACCTGGTACGTGTCCCAGGTCATCGACATCCTCGCCGCCAACCCGCAGGTGTGGAGCAGGATGGCGTTGTTCGTCACGTACGACGAGGAGGGCGGCTTCTTCGACCACCTCGTGCCGCCGACCCCGC
This sequence comes from Dactylosporangium sp. CA-139066, assembly GCF_050936175.1. Lineage (NCBI taxonomy): Bacteria > Bacillati > Actinomycetota > Actinomycetes > Micromonosporales > Micromonosporaceae > Dactylosporangium > Dactylosporangium sp. CA-139066. The sequence continues at coordinate 2,017,723 of NZ_JBNJNH010000001.1, forward strand.
CCGCGACCCGGGCCGAGGGCCTGTCGACGGTCCCGGTGACGAACGAGATCTACCCCGGCTCCGCCGACCACCCCGCCGGCCCCTACGGCCTGGGCGTCCGCGTACCGATGATCATCGTGTCCCCGTGGACCCGCGGCGGCTGGGTCAACTCGGAGCTGTTCGACCACACCTCGCTCATCCGCTTCCTCGAGCGCCGCTTCGCCCACGGCCGCGCCGACCTCGTCGAGTCGAACATCACCCCGTGGCGCCGCGCCGTCGTCGGCGACCTGACCTCGGCGTTCGACTTCAAGACCCCGAACGCCTCCCGCCGCGTCGACCTGCCCGGCACCGGCGACCTCAAACCGGCCGATCTCACCCGGCAGCCGGACCAGGTCCCCGTCCCGCCGGCCGAGGGCCGGCTTCCCGTCCAGGAGCGCGGGGTGCGCCCGGCCCGCGCGCTGCCGTACACCTTGCACACCGACGCCCGCCCGTCGGCCGGCGCCCTGGCCCTGGACCTGCGCAACTCCGGCGCGGCGACGGGCGTCTTCCACGTCCGCTCGGCCGACCCCGCCCAGCCCCCGCGCTCCTACACGGTCGAGCCGGCGAAGCAGGTCACCGACGTGTGGCCGGCCGACCAGGGCTACGACCTGTCCGTGCACGGCCCGAACGGCTTCTACCGCCGCTTCGCCGCCGGCCCCGCCGACCCGGGCGTGATCGTGCACGCCGGCTACGACCATGCGTCGCTGACGCTGGAGCTCACCAACCGCGGCCGGGCCCGCGCCGAGCTCACGATCGCCGACCGCTACTCCGGCCGCACTTCGCACGTCGCCCTGCGCCCGGGGCAGACGCACCCGGTGGGCTTCCCGCTTGCCAAGAGCCATGGATGGTACGGCGTGACGCTCACCCTTGCGGGCGACGACCGCTTCGCCGTGGAGTACGCCGGCCACCTCGAGGACGGATCGCCCTCGATCAGCGACCCCCTGATGGGCGGCCTGCTGTAGCCCTCGCCGTCCGGCCCGGACCTCGCCGGTCCGGGCCGGGCGTGCGGGGGCCGGCCGAGAAGGCGTCCTGCCAATCGGTCAGCAGCTGCGGCCCGGCCGCCATGACCTCGGCCAGGCCGTGGGTGTCGGCGCTGCGCAGAGCGTGCGCGATGCGGATGTCGTGCGCGAGCCGGCCGGCCCGCTCGAGCTCCCGGTCCGACCACCGCCACCGTCCCGGTGTAAATGCGGCCCGCCGCCGCGAGAGCGGCCATCCCACCGGCGGCAACGGTCAGGAGCCACCATCCACGCAGCCGGCTCCACCAGTTGCGGGCAATCCGCATCACGGGCAACCTCCCGCCGTCGGCGTCACAGTAGCCGCGGGAGGCAACCGCGCACGCGGGCCGGCGACGGGATCGGCGCCGGCACCCCGTGCGTCCTCGCTAGGCCGGCTGCAGGATGACGACCGGAATCTGGCGGGTCGTCTTGCTCTCGTAGTCGGCGAAGCCCGGGTAGGCCGCCTTCTGCGCGCTCCAGATCCGCTCCCGCTCGTCGCCCTCGGCCACCCGCGCGACGACGTCGACCTCGCCGGTCCCGATCTCGGCGCGGGCCCGCGGGTTGGCCAGCAGGTTGTGGTACCAGTCGGGGTTGGTCGGCGCGCCGCCCTTGGAGGCGAACACGGCGTAGCCGCCCTCGACCGCCTGGTACATCATCGGGTTGACGCGGTTCTGCCCGCTGCGGGCGCCGACGGTGTGCAGCAGGAGCAGCGGCGCCCCCTCGAACGGCCCGCCGACCTTGCCCTCGTTGGCGCGGAACTCTTCGATGATCTTGTCATTCCAATCGCTCACATTGCCATTCTTGCGCGCGGGCCGTGCCGGCGCGCACGATCGGTCATGCCGCGAATCGAGTTCGATCTCACAACGTCGGTGCCCCCGGCCCGGTTCGTCGAGGCCCTGACCGACTTCTCCCCGTCGCGCGCCGAGGTCTGGCCCAACGTGGACGAGCAGCACCTGAAGGTCCACGACGCCGGCCCGGACTGGGCGGACGTCACCGAGGGCTCGTCGTTCGCCGGCGGCGTGTGGGAGCGCAACCGCTACGACTGGTCGACGCCGGGCACGGTCCGCGTCGAGACCACGGACTCCAACACGTGGCGGCCGGGGAGCTCGTGGCTGTACCGCGTGGAACCGGCCGGCACCGGCAGCCGCATCCGCGTGACGGTCGACCGCCGCCCGGCGACGCTGCGCGGGCGCCTGGTGTCGGTCCTGCTGGTCATCGCCGGGCGCCGGGCCCTGCGCAACGCCACCGAACAGGTCCTGCGCCGGCTCGCCCAGCCCCCGGCGTAAGGACGGGCTCGTGATCGCGAACCAGGTCCATCCCATTGATGCAGATGTACCGATTGCGGGCCAGTATCATCGCGGCCGTGATTGAGGGGCTGGTCGAGCGGGCGGGCGGGGACGACGAGGACGCGATCGAGGAGCTCGTCGCGATTGCGGACTCCGAGCCGGGGCGGCTGGGGCAGTACCACGCAAGAATGCTCCAGCTCGACGTGCTCTGGCCGGGCAAGCTGTACCGCGGGGCCGGCGAAGGCGTCGTCAGCGACGTCATCGCGCAGGTCGAGGCGGGGCAGGAGCTCGGGCGGCTCAACCATCTGCTGCTCGTCCTCGCGCACAGCGGGCACCCGCTGGCCGAGGGGGCGCTGCGGCGGTGGGCCGAGGCGCCGGCGCCCGGGTTCGAGGCGCTGCACGTCGGGCCGCTCGCGTACGCGCGCGAAGGCGGGTGGAGCGTGGACGCCGACGGGCGGCGGCGGGAGCTGTGTGCCGGCGTGGCGTACGAGTGGCTGATCCGCGATGCCGCGCCGCGGGCCGACCGGCCGGGCTGCCCGTGGTGCCGGTCGCCGCTGTGGCGCGCGGCCGAGCTCGACGCCGGGGAGACCGACGCACTGCGCCACACCGGGTGGAGCGGGCGGCTCACGGTCGAGACCTGCGCGTTCTGCTCGTGCTACACCACGCTGTACAGCCGCGTGCAGCCCGACGGCGGGGCGGCCTGGTGGGACGGGAACGCGCGGCCGGATTATCTCGGTGACGGCGAGGCCGAGGAGCCGCCGAACCGTGTCGCCGTTGCGGGGCCGAGGCGGCCCGGGCCGTACCAGGCCAGCGCCTGGGGCACGGGCGGCTCCACGCTCGGCGGGCATCCCGACTGGATCCAGGACGCCGAGCACCCCGACTGCCCGGAGTGCGGGCGGGCGATGGACTACGTCGGGCTGATCGGCGGCGCCGACCTCGACGAGTACGGCGAGGGCGCCTACTACATCCACCTGCACGCGCCGTGCGGTTTCGCGGCGGTCAACTACCAGCAGAGCTAGGTTCGGGCTGAGCGGGCCGGTAGAGGGTGAGCAGGAGCCCGTAGCGGTGCTCGCCGGGTCCGGCGTCGGTCAGCTCCGTGCTGAGCCTGGTGAGCTCGTCGGTCAGGCGCGCGACCTGGTCGGCGGTCAACCGGACGTTGCGCAGCACCAGAAACGGCTCGGGTGCCGCGTCCGCCAGTTCGTCGGCGACCGCCCGCACGAGCAGCGGCGTATGGGCCGTGGCCTGCTCCCCGCCGAGTTCGTAGCGGTGCACGGTGCGCTGGTAGTACTGCTCGGTGCCGCCCCGGACCGTCCGGGTCGCCACCACCCGCACCATGCCCGCCTCGCGCAACACCTTCAAGTGATGGGCGATGTTGCCCTTCCGGCTGCCGACGGCCGTCGCGAGCTGACTGATGGTCGCGGGGTGGATCAGCGCGAACAGCAGCCGCTGGCGCAGCGGATGGGCCATCGCCTTGAACTGCTCGGGCGTGGCGACTCGCATGACCTCGTCGGGGGGCGGTGCGTCGGGTACGGACACCAGTCAAGCGTCAAGGATGCTTGACGCTTTGTCCACCCGCTGATCTACTGGCCGCCATGGATCCCGCCACCGCACGCTCGATCGTCGCGCACGTCGGGCGGCTCGTCGCCGAGCACTACGTCTTCGCCGAGGTCGGCGCCGACCTGGCCCGGTTGCTGGCCGGGCGGGCCGCTGACGGCCGCTACGACCGCGCGGACGAGGCTCCGGCGCTGGCCGCGCTGGTGACCGAGGATCTCCAGTCAGCCAACGGGGACAGGCACCTGCGGCTGCTGTACAGCGCCGACGACGTGCCCGCCGACACCGATGAGGCGCAGCTGGCCCGGTTCGCCCGGGACGCGATCGCGAACGGGTCCGGCATCGCGCGGGTCGAGCGCCTGCCCGGCAACGTTGCGCTGCTGTGTGTGCGCCCGCTGCTGTACCCGCCCCAGATCGCCGGCGACGCGATGGTCGCCGCCCTGCGCCTCGTCGCCGACGCGGACACCCTGATCATCGACCTGCGCGAGTGCCGCGGCGGCGCGCCGGACATGGTGATGCTGGTGTGCACCTACCTGCTGGGCGACGAGCCGGTCCACGTCGAGGACTTCGTCACCCGCGACGGCGACGTCCGCCAGTACTGGACCCTCCCGTACGTGCCCGGCCCGCGCTTCGGCCCGGACAAGCCGCTGTACGTGCTGACCGGCCCGGCCACATTCTCCGGCGGCGAATCCCTGAGCTATGCGCTGCAGCAGCTGGGGCGGGCCACGATCGTCGGCGAGCGCACCGGCGGCGGCGCTCACCCCCGCGAAGGCTTCCGGGTCCACCCGAACCTGGAAGCGACCATCCCGGTCGCCCGCGGCGTCAGCCACCTCTCCGGCGACAACTGGGAAGGCACCGGCGTCCGCCCGGACGTCCCGGCCCCGGCGGCCGACAGCCGCGAGGTGGCGCTCCAGCTGGCGCTCTCCAGCCGCCCACCGGCCGCGCCATAGCGCCGCCTCGCGTCTGTGCGAGATGTTGACCCCCTTCCGGGGCCGCGACCGCGGCCACCTCGAGGGGGTGCAACGCCGGCGCCTCGACGGCGGCCGCGCCGGCCGGGGGCGCCAGGCGCTCCAGGGACGCGGGCAGGACCCGGGCCAGGGCCGCCTCGATCCGCACCTGTGCTGCGTCGACGGGCGTGCGCGCAGTGTATCCATCGCTGTAAGTTTCCGGGTTCTTACCGTACAAAACCCTCCAAATCGGCGGCGTCCCGCGCCATCCCTGCCATCGGCGCTCATGGTGCTCGATGGAAGGGAGACAACCTATGCGAGGAAGAGTCAGGGCCGCGCTGGCCGCCGCCGGGCTGATGGTGGCGACCGGTGCCGCCATCGTGCTCACCACGGGTTCGGCGCACGCCGACACCCAGATCTGCGAGAAGTACGGGTCGACGACCATCCAGGGTGGACGGTACGTCGTGATGAACAACGTCTGGGGCACCGACCAGCCGCAGTGCATCAACGTCACGAGCACCGGATTCAGCATCTCGCAGGCCAACCACAACGTGCCGACCAACGGGGCGCCGGCGTCGTACCCGGCGGTGTACTACGGCTGCCACTACGCCAACTGCAGCACCGGCAGCATCCTGCCGCTGCGGGTCAGCGACTCGCGGTTCGCCGGGATCCAGACCTCGGTCAGCATGAGCTTCCCGGGCTCGGGGCAGTGGGACGCGGCGTACGACATCTGGTTCGACCCCACGGCCCGCACCGACGGGCAGAACACCGGCGCGGAGATCATGGTGTGGGTCAACCACGCCGGCGCGCCCCAGCCGGTCGGGTCCAAGGTCGGCACGGCGAACATCGCCGGCGGTACCTGGGACGTGTGGGAGGGCAACATCGGCTGGAACGTCATCTCCTACGTGCGCAACCCGGGCACGAGCTCGGTGAGCTTCGCGCCGGCGTCGTTCTTCAACGACGCGGTGTCCCGCGGTTACGCGCAGACGAGTTGGTACCTCACCAGCATCCAGGCCGGCTTCGAGCCCTGGACCGGCGGTCAGGGCCTGGCCGTCAACAACTTCAGCGTCACCACCGGCGGGCAGCCGCCCGTCTCGACGCCCCCGGTCTCCACGAGCCCGTCGACTCCCGGTGGCGGGGGCGTCGGCAAGTGCAGCGTCACGTACACCAAGAACGACTGGGGCAACGGCTTCACCGCCGACGTGAAGGTCACCAACACCGGCTCGTCGGCGCTGAGCGCGTGGACGGTCGCGTGGAACTTCTCCGGTAACCAGCACATCACGAACTCGTGGAGCGCCGCCGTGACCCAGTCGGGCACCGGCGTCACCGCGAAGAACCTGTCGTACAACGGCACCATCCCGCCGGGTGGATCGACGACGTTCGGCTTCCAGGCGACGTACTCCGGATCCAACCCGGTGCCGTCGCTCAGCTGCTCGTAACTCGTGACGGAGAGCGCTCCCCAGCCTTGGAGAGCGCTCTCCAATTTGTTGACTGGCATTGACAGGGTCTGACCAAGGGCTCATTGTGGCTTTCTGAGAGAGCGCTCTCTCACACCGCCGTAACACCCCCGCCACGAAGGAGTCATCCAATGGACTGGTCGGTCTCCGCCCCCGGCCATCGATCCACCAGATCCCTGACGAGTCGCCGCACCTTCCGCTACGGCATCATCGCGCTCGCGGTGGCCGCCATGCTGCTGGCGTACATCGTCACGGTCGTGACCCGCGCCAACGCCGCCGAGACCCTGCTGTCGCAGGGCAAACCGACGACCGCCTCGTCGGCCGAGAGCGCGGCCACCCCCGCCTCGAGCGCCACGGACGGCAACACCGGCACCCGCTGGTCGAGCGCCTTCGCGGTGCCGCAGTGGCTGCAGGTCGACCTCGGCTCCGCCCAGCAGATCTCCCGGGTCGCGCTGAACTGGGAGGCCGCGTACGCGACCGCCTTCACCATCCAGACGTCCAACGACGCCGCCAACTGGACCAGCATCTACTCCACGACGTCGGGCGCGGGCGGCAACGTCAGCCTCAGCGTCACCGGCAACGGCCGTTACGTGCGGCTCAACGCCACGGCGAAGGCCACGCAGTACGGCATCTCGCTGTGGGAGTTCCAGGTCTTCGGCGGCAGCCCGACCACGCCCGGCAGCTGCGGCACCGCCAACGCCGCCCAGGGCAAGCCGGCCAGCGCCTCCTCGACCGAGAACGCGGGCACCCCGGCGTCCTCGGCGTTCGACGGCAACAACGGCACCCGCTGGTCCAGCGCGGCCAGTGACCCGCAGTGGCTGCAGGTCGACCTGCAGTCGGTGCAGACCATCTGCGGCGTGACGCTGAACTGGGAGGCCGCCTACGCGACGGCCTTCTCGATCCAGACGTCGACCGACGGCACCAACTGGGCGACGATCTACACGACGGCCGCCGGCACCGGCGGCACGCAGAACCTCAACGTGACCGGCAACGGCCGCTACGTGCGGATGAACGGCACCGCCCGGGCCACGCAGTGGGGCTACTCGCTGTGGGAGTTCCAGGTCCGCGTCACCGGCGTGCCGTCGACCACCAACGACACCCCGAGCAGCCCGAGCCAGTCGCCGTCCAACCCCGGCAACGCGGTGCTGCTGTCGTACAACAAGCCGGCCGTCGCCTCGACGTTCCAGAACGACTCGAACTGCAACCCGTGCACGGCGGACAAGGCCTTCGACAACGACCCGGCCAGCCGCTGGGCGACCAGCCCGACCAACGGCTGGGTCGACCCGGGCTGGATCTACGTCGACCTCGGCGCCCAGGCCCACATCACCCAGGTGATCCTGCAGTGGGACCCGGCCTACGCCGTGGCGTACCAGATCCAGACCTCCAACGACGCCACCAACTGGACGAGCATCTACTCGACCACGACGGGCAAGGGCTTCAAGGAGACCCTGAACGTCAACGGCAACGGCCGCTACGTGCGGATGTACGGCACCCAGCGCTCCAACGGCTACGGCTACTCGCTGTGGGAGTTCAAGGTGTACGGCACCGGCGGCAACCCGGTGCAGCCCCCGGCCCCGCCGGCCGACCCGATCTTCCCGGCCACCAACCTGGTCTGGAGCGACGAGTTCAACACCGGCACCAACGTCGACACGTCCAAGTGGCACGTCGACCCGGGCACGGGCCAGAACGGCGAGATCCAGTACTACAGCAACCTCGCCAACACCAGCATCCAGGGTGGCTCGCTGGTCATCGAGGCCCGCAAGGAGACGGCCGGCGGCCGCGACTACACCTCGGGCCGCATCAACACCAGCACGAGCTTCACCACGCAGTACGGCCGGGTCGAGGCCCGGATCAAGGTGCCCAAGGGCAACGGCCTCTGGCCCGCGTTCTGGATGATGGGCGCCGACTTCCTGCAGGGCCGCCCGTGGCCGTACAACGGCGAGATCGACATCATGGAGATCCTCGGCAAGAGCACGACGGATGTGTACTCCACGCTGCACGCCCCCGCGTACAACGGCGGCGGCGGCTACGGCCAGAAGCTCACGACCGTCGACCTGTCGCAGGACTACCACGTGTACTCGGTCGAGTGGGACAGCAAGCACATGACGTTCCGCGTCGACAACCAGGTGATCCTCGTGGCCAACAAGGACACCGTGGAGACGACCAGGGGCCCGTGGGTGTACGACCACCAGTTCTACATCATCCTCAACCTGGCCGTGGGCGGTGACTTCCCCGGCCCGATCGACGCCTCCACGCCGTTCCCGTCGCGGATGTACGTCGACTACGTCCGGGTCTACAAGTAATCCGGGTCTGCAAGTAGCAAGTAGCCGGAAAAACCCTCTGATCCAGCCGCGGGTGGACGTGACACGCCGATTCCGTCCACCCGCGGCTCCTCATCGCATCGGGGCACGATCTACCGTGGCATCCATGACGGGCAGCGACTCGCGACCGCCCACCCTCGAGCAGGTCGCCAACTACGCCGGGGTGTCCCGGGCCACGGTCTCCAGGGTCATCAACGGCGTGCAGACCGTGGATCCGGAGCTCCGCCGCACGGTGGAGCGCGCCATCGCCGCGACCGGATACGTGCCGAACCTGGCCGCCCGCTCCCTGGTCACGCGGCGCACCGACTCGATCGCGCTCGTGGTGTCGGAGCCGGAGAACCGCGGCTACTCCACGCCGTTCCTGACCCGCATGTTCACCGACCCGTTCCTGGGCCGCGTGACCGCCGGCGCGCAGGAGGTCCTCCGCCCGCTCGGCATCCACCTGGTCATCTTCCTGGCCGACCCGCCCGCGCGGCCGCATCTGCTGCGGTACCTCAGGCAGGGCCACGTCGACGGCGCCCTGCTGATCTCCTCGCACGTCGACGACCCGCTCCCGGCGCAGCTCGTCGAGCTGGGCGTGCCGGTCGTGCTGTCCTGCCGCCCCGGCCACCCGGTCACGATCAGCTACGTTGACGTCGACCAGCGCGCCGGCGTGCGCCTGGCCGTCGACCGCCTGGCCGCCCTGGGCCGCCGGTCCATCGCCACCATCACCGGCCCGCTCGACATGCCGGCCGCCCAGGACCGCCTGGCCGCCTTCGAGGAGGCCGCCCGCGCCCACGGCCTGACCCCGTCCCATGTGGAGGGCGACTTCACCCGCAACGGCGGCGAGCGCGCGGCGGCCCGCCTGCTCACCGAGCTCCCCGAAGTCGACGGCGTCTTCGTCGCCAACGACCTCATGGCCGACGGCGCCCTGCGCGTGCTGCAGGAGGCGGGCCGGCGCGTGCCGGACGACATCGCGGTGATCGGCTTCGACGACAGCACGGCGGCGCTGGAGTGCCACCCGCCGCTGTCGACGGTCCGCCAGCCGGTCGAGGAGATGGCCGGCGAGATGGCCGAACTGCTGCTGACCCGCATCCGCGAGCCCGGGCGCTCGCCCCGCTCGGTCATCTTCAACCCGGAGCTGGTCCTGCGCGCCTCCGCCTAGCGGGGGCCAGGACGCTCTACGCGGTCGCCCGGCCGCGGCCGGCGACGAGCACGGCGATGCCGGCGATCAGTCGCTCGAGCCCGAACGCGTAGGCGTGCTCGGGGTTGTGTGCGGATTGGTGGGCCTCCCCGGCGGCCTGGCCGACCCGTGCGCCGATCGGGAACCGGGAAGGATCGAGGACCTCGGAGAGCGGCGGCGCGGCGAGCTCCCACCACTGCTCGTCGGTGAGGCCGGTGCGCCGCACGGTCCGGTCCGCCTCGACCCGCCGGCGCGCGAGCCCCTCGACGTGGGTCTGCACCAGCGTGATCACCGCGTCCATCTCGACGTCGCCGAGGCCGATGCCGTCGATGACGCTGAGCTCGAGGTCGTACTTCGCGACGGTGTTGGGCCCCAGCGGGGGCCGGCCGGTGAAGACCTGCAGCATCCAGGGATGGCGCAGCACAAGCTCCCAGTTCACCCGCGCCACGCGGCGCAGGCCGTCCTGCCAGTCCTCGGCGTCCGGGCGGGTCCGCAGCTCGTTCACCGCCTCGGCGTAGACGGCGTCGAGCATGACCTCGAGCAGTTCGTCGCGGGACGCGATGTAGGTGTACAGCGACATCGTGCCCACCCCGAGCGCCTCGGCGACGCGTCGCATCGACAGCGAGTCGAGGTCCTGGTCGCGGTCGGCGATCTCGATCGCGGCCGCGACGACCTGCGCGGTGGTCAGGGTGTGCCGGGGACCGCGCCGCGGTGGCGGCTGGGTGCCCCAAAGGGCGGCGATTGTCCGGGCGGGGTCCGCCGCCCCCTTGTCCTCGGCCGGGGCCATGACCGGAGCCTACCATCCGCTCCGTACGGCGTACGATGTTGTGCTATCTTTCTCCGTATGGCATACGGAGAATCGAGGGCGGTGTCGCCGCCGGACGGCTGGGCGATCGAGGCGGCCGGTGTCCGGAAGCGCTTCGGCGAGAAGACGGCGCTGGACGACTTCGGCCTGCGCGTCCGCGCGGGCACGGTGTGCGGGCTCCTCGGGCCCAACGGGGCGGGCAAGACCACGGCCGTGCGCATCCTCACCACCCTGCTGCGGCCCGACGCCGGTGCGGTCCGGGTCGGCGGATGCGATGTCCGCGCCGATCCCCGCCGGGCGCGCTACCGGATCGGGCTGGTCGGTCAGAACACCTCGGTGGACGAGGTCCTCACCGGGCGGCAGAACCTGGTCATGCTCGGGAAGCTCTACCACCTGACGGCCGCGGACTCGCGGCGGCGGGCCGACCGGCTGCTCGAACGGTTCGAGCTGACGGAGGCCGCGAACCGGCCGGTGGCCGGCTACTCCGGCGGAATGCGGCGCCGGCTCGACCTCGCCGCCAGTCTCATCCTCTCGCCGCCGGTGCTCTTCCTGGACGAGCCGACCACCGGGCTGGACCCGAGGGCTCGCAGCGAGGTCTGGGCCATGATCAAGGCGGTCGTGGCAACCGGCACCACCGCGCTGCTCACCACCCAGTACCTGGAGGAGGCCGACCAGCTGGCCGATCACATCGCCCTCATCGACGCCGGCCGCGTCGTCGCCGAGGGGACCCCGGACGAGCTGAAGGCGCGAGTGGGTCCCGACCGGATCGAGACCGTCGTGCGCAAACCCACCCTCGACGAGGTGTTCCTCTCCCTCACCGGGCACCGCGCGACCACCACGACCACCCAACGCAAGGAGCCCGCGGCATGAGCGCGACCATCGCCCTGCGGGACGCCGCCACGCTGGCGGGCCGCATCCTGACGCACTGGCGGCAACGCCCCGTGTCGATCCTGCTCGGCTTGCTCTTCCCGGTCCTCATGGTGCTGATGTTCGGCTACCTCTTCGGCGGGGCGATGGCCCTGCCGGGCGGCGAGTACATGGACTACCTCATCCCGGGCATGCTCGCCATGACCATGCTGTTCGGCCTCGAATCCCTGGTCGTGTCGGTCACGAACGACACCGCCAAGGGCATCACCGAACGCATTCGCTCCATGCCGATCGGCACCGCGCCCGTGCTCGCCGGGCGCAGCGGCGCCGACATGCTCAACGGCGTGGCCGGCCTGGCGATCATGGTTGCCACCGGCCTGCTGGTCGGCTGGGCGCCCAACCGCGGGCCCGCCCCGGCCCTGGCCGCCGTCGGGCTGCTCCTGTGGCTGCGGTTCGCCTTCACCTGGGTCGGCATCTACCTCGGGCTCCTGCTGAGGACACCGGAGTCGGCGGTCGCTGTCCAGGTCGTGGTCTGGCCGGTCGGGTTCCTCTCGAGCGCGTTCGTGTCACCCGACACCATGCCCGGCTGGCTCGACGCCATCGGCACCTGGAACCCGCTCTCGGCCACGGCCGCCGCGATCCGGGAGCTGTTCGGCAACCCGGGCTGGAACGCCGGCGACTGGGCCGGACAGCACTCGATCATGCTCGCCCTGATCTGGCCCGCCGTGCTCACGGTCGTCTTCCTGCCGCTCGCCGCCCGCCGGTACCGGGCCCTCGGCAACTGACGCGCAAGGCCCTCGGACCGCGGGTCCGGGGGCCTTCGCCGCGGAGGCGGTAGGGTGGGCGCCAGCGTCGCGTGCCGGTGGCAGGTCGTGTCAGGCATGGAGGCGCCGGACCGAGGGGAGCGCGACGATGATGATCGTCGTCCCTTCGCCCGTCACCCGTGGGTGAGGGCGAGCGGGCCAGGCTCGCGGCCTGGACCAGAGAACTGCGCGGCGTGCACCAGCGCCTGCGCCAGGCATTGACCGAAGCCCGGCAGGGGCGGTCGTCCGCCGACGACCTCCGGCTGTTCTGTCACGGGTTCTGCGCCGCGCTGAGCGAGCATCACGAGGGCGAGGACCGCGACGTGTTCCCGCGCATCGCCGAGCGCCACCCGGAGCTGCGCGACACGCTGCGCGCCCTGCGCGAGGACCACGCGATGATCGCGCGCCTGCTCGCCGAGCTGCCGGCGGCGCCGCCCGAGCACCTGGCGCGGCACCTGGACGGCATCGCGGCGATCATGGAGTCGCACTTCCGGTTTGAGGAGCGCCGCCTGCTCGACGTCCTGGAGACCGCGGTTGCGCCCGCCGACCCGGACGCCGTGTGGTAGGAATGCCGGCGGAGCCAGGCGCGTCCGTGAATATGTGACAGCGCGGAACGCGCCGCCGATCGATCGGATTCGGGAGCGCACGTGAGTGTCGGAGCATCCGGCGAAGGCATATCGACGAGCCGCGAACACGAGCCGGTCGGTGGCGCGGATCCGGGCGATGCCCAACTGATCGAGGACGGTGAACTGATCACCGGGGAGGGTCCGCCGGGGGCGCCGTATCCGCCCGGGGGATACCAGCCCTCGCCGGCGGCGTACGCCGACCCGTATGGGCCGCCCTACGGCTACGCCAGCCCGTACGCCGACCCCTACGCCGATCCCGCCGGCGGCGCATCGGGCGGATGGACGCCGCCGCTGTACGACCCCTCCGCCGTCGCGGACGGGCTGCCGATCCGCGATCGGATCCGCGAGGAGCTCGCCTGGCACTCGTCGCGTGAGCGCACCCGGCTGATCGGCTGGATCGTCGTCTCGGTCGTGATCAATCTCGCCGCGCTGGTGTCCGCCCTCGTCTGGGTCAGCGTGTCGCTGACGCCGGTGCGGGTGACCTCCGAGCTGACGATCACCCCGGGCATGGGCCGCGCCCTGGTGGTGTGGTCCGTCGGTGTGCTCGCCCTGGCGACCGGCTGGCTCATGACCCGGGTGGCCCGGGGCCGGCGCCGCCTGTTCTTCTGCCGGTTCATCGACGGGCAGCGCCCGCCCGCGGCCGCGCCGGACGGTGCGGCCCACCGCGCCGGCGCGAGCGCGCCGGGCGCGGGCGACGGCGGGAGCGCGCCGCGCGGCGGCGACGGCCCGGTGCGGGTGCCGCGGCAGAAGTCGATCAAGACTGAGGCCGAGCAGCTGCCGGTGACGTACGAGCTGCGTCAGCTCTACCGGAGCACCCAGACGCGCATCGAGCGCTACCACCAGATCGCCACCGACCAGGCGCGGGTCAGCTTCAGAAACGCGCAGATGGCGACGGCCGCCGGATTCGCGGTCCTCTGTATCGCCACCGTCGCCGCCGTGTTCACCCACTCGACGACCGGTGCCATCGCCGCCGGCTCACTCGGGATCACCGGCAGCGTGCTGGCCGCATACATCGGGCGGACGTTCGTGAGCGCGCAGGAGAGCACGTCCGCGCGCCTGCAGGCGTACTTCGCCGAGCCGTTCGAGCTGTCGCGGATTCTCTCCGCCCGGCTGCTGCTGAACGAGATCACCGGCCGGACCGAGCGGGAGGCGGCCATCGCCGACCTGGCCCGGACGATCGTCGGCGGCGGCAAGCCCGGCTGAGCGCCGCCCGGGGGCCCGGGGAAGGACCGGCTGCGGTCAGCAGGTGGAGTGGAACAGGCCGCCGACCGGGGTGGTGGCCGCCAGCTCGTTGTAGAGGTCCATGGCCTCCCCGGTCTCGGCGGTGTGGACCTCGATGCCGCGCTCGCGCAGCATCGCGAGGGTCTCCTCGGCCACGCCGAGGCGCTCCTCCATGCCGCGCGAGAGCACCAGCGTCGTGGCGCCGGCGTCCAGCAGCTCCTCGACGTCGGCGGGCTGGATGCCGGGGGAGTGGCGGGTGCCGGTCTCGGACCAGTCCCACTCGCGGGCGCCGCCGGGCCAGCACTTCGCGTCCTTCATCTCGCCCAGGGCTTCGACCTCGATCGTGCCCCACGATATCGAGAGGATTCGGGGCGAACGTGCGAGCATCGGGCGTACACCACCTTTGAGGAGGCCCTCGTGCCGGACAGCGTGCTCGACCCACGGTACAGCGACCCCGCCGCCGAAGCCGTCCCCTGGGGCGTGGTCGCGGAAGGGCTCGAGCGGGCCGGGGTCTACTGGCTCACGACCGTGCGGGCGGACAACCGGCCGCACGTGACGCCGCTCATCGGGGTCTGGCTCGACGACGCGATGTGGTTCTGCACCGGCGCGGGCGAGCAGAAGGCGCGCAACCTCGCCGCCCATCCGGCCGTCGCGCTGACGACCGGCAACGACGCGCTCGACCGGGGCATCGACCTCGTCGTGGAGGGCGACGCGGTCGTCGTGCGCGACGAGGAGGCGCTGGCCCGGGCGGCCGCGGCGTGGCTGGGCAAGTACGGCGAGGCGTGGCGGTTCGAGGTCCGCGACGGGGCGTTCCACCACCACGGGGGCCGCGCGGACGTGTACCGCGTGGCCCCGCGCGTGGTCTACGCCTTCGGCAAGGACCCGTACTCGCAGAACCGCTACACCTTCTGACCCGCTGAGCCACTAGCGCGGTGACCCCTAACGTTCGCCGGGTCGGCGTTGGGGCAGATTGTTGTCGTACCTGTGTGCTAAACCATCGGTGTGCCTCGCCGTCGTGACCCGGATGCGCCGCGGGTGGTGCATCGCACCGCCCGGGTCGGGCTGCGCCTGACCCGGGCCCAGCGGGGCCGCTGTTTCGGGTTGCTGCGTTCGGCCGGGGATGTGTGGTCGTGTGTGCTGGAGATCAATGCGTGGCGGCGGCAGCGGCGGGACAGCCCGCTGGTGTCGTACCAGGCGTTGTGCCGCGAATTGGCCGCGTCCGGTCCCGGCACCTTCGGCGATCTGGACACCACCGGGGCCCGGTCGGTGCTGCGCCGCTACGCGGATGCGTGGTTCGCGGCGGCGAAACGCCGCAAGGCCGGCGAGACCACGGCCCGGTTCCCGCGGCGGCGGCGTGCGCTGGTGCCGGTGCGCTGGTATCACGGCACCTTCGCGCTGGACCAGCGGCGGCTACGGCTCCCGACCGCGGCCGGTGCGCCGCCGTTGTGGCTGCGTCTGGACCGGTCGGTGCCGTATCCGGCCGGTCAGGTGCGGTCGGTGACGCTGCTGGCCGAGGGTGGCCGGTTGTGGGTCGAGGTCACCGCCGAAGTGCCGGTCACCGTCTATCCCGGCGGGACCGGCCCGGACCCCGACCGGGCCGCCGGCGTGGATGTCGGCGTCATCCACCCGTACGCGGTCGCCGGCCCGGACGGACACGGGCTGTTGGTGTCCGCACGGGCGGTCCGCGCCGAACATCGCATGCACCTGGCCGACACCAAAGCCCGTCGCCGGGCCGTCGCCGCGCACGCGCCGAAGCCGGGGCAGCGCGGCTCCCGGCGTTGGCGCAAGTGCCGGCGCCGGGCCCGGCTGGTGGAGGGCCGGCACCGCCGCCGCATCCGTCAAGCCCAGCACGAAGCCGCGAAGACCGTGATCGCCTGGGCGGTCCAGCACCGCATCGGTACCCCTCACCGTCGGCGACCCACGCGGCGTCCTCGCCGTGCAGGCCGGGCGGCGGCACAACCTACGACTGCGGCAATGGCAGCTCGGCCGGGCCATCGCAGTGCTGCGGGACAAGGCCGAACTCGCCGGGATCACCCTGCACCTGGTCGACGAGCGGGGCACGTCGTCAACCTGCCCGGTCTGCCGGCGGCGGATCGGCAAACCGGCGGGCCGCACGATGACCTGCACCGCATGCCGGATTGTCGGGCACCGTGACCTGTTCGCGGCGGCCACCATCGCCACCCGCACCCCGCACGGGGCGGCTGGCGGGAACACCATGACGGCGGCGGTGCTGCCGTGTGTGGTCACGCACCGTCGAGCGGGACGGCACCTGCCCGGTGCCGGACCGTCCCGGCGTGACCCACGCCGACCACACCAACCACCACCCCCACCAACCACGGCGGGGATGAAGGCTGGCGTGGGCGGTGGAGGGTCGGATGGCCGGCTGAGGCCCGCCCCACCACCACGATGGGGAGTCGCTCGACCGCAACCACGCGGCGAGGAACCACCAACATCCGCCCCACCCGGCGAACGTCAGTGGTCACAGCACTAGCCGGAGACCAGCGACCGGACGGTGTCCATGGCCTTGAGGCGGTCGGCGCCGCGGCCGAGCAGGCGGTCGGGGACGATGAGCTCGTCGAGGCCGATCTCGCGGTACTGCGCGATCGTGTCGGCCAGCCGCTCCGGCGAGCCGCCGATGACCGGCATGGGGGCGTCCTGCGGCAGCGGGCCGTCGACGACGACCAGGGACTGGGCGGTGCGGGCGATCGCCTTCGGGTCGCGGCCCTGTGCGGCGCAGAAGTCGTCGAGGATCGCCGACTTGCGGGCGATGAGGTCCGGGTGGCCCCAGGTGTTCCACGCGTCGGCGTAGCGGGCGACGATGCCGAGCATGCGCCGCTCGCCCCCGCCGCCGATGAGGATCGGCAGGGGGTCCTGCACCGGCTTGGGCTCGCACCAGGCGCCGGTCAGGCGGTAGTACTCGCCGTCGAACGTCGTGGTCGGGCGGCGCAGCAGGCCGTGCAGCACCTCGAGGGCCTCGACGAAGCGGTCCAGGCGCTGCTTCACCGGGGGCAGCTCGATGCCGTACTGCTCGTGCTCGTTGACCTGCCAGCCGGCGCCGATGCCGAGGGTGAACCGGCCGCCGGTCACGTGGTCGGCGGTCGCCGCCATGTTGGCCAGCACCGCCGGGTGGCGGTACGTGTTGCCGTACACCAGCGTGCCGAAGCGCACCCGGGGCACGGCGGCGCCGAGCGCGGCGATGAGGGTGCCGCACTCGAGCATCGGGCCGGACGGGTCGCGGCCGGGGGTGGCGTTGGGCATGAAGTGGTCGGCGACGTAGACGCCGTCCCACCCGGTCGCCTCCGCGTGCCGGGCCACCTCGAGGATGTCGTCGTAGGGCTGCACCGCGCCGGGCCAGATCGAAAGTCGCATGCCTTCTCTATATCGCGAGAGCAAGGTCCGCGTCGCTGCACACGGTCAGACCGGGGTCCGGTTCGTCATCGGGTCCGCCCAGGAAGTACACCTCGGGCACGAAACCCCACCCGCCGGGGTGCTCGTCGCCCTGGGTGAGCGCCCACCACACATGATGAGCCCGCGGCCAGTTGTACTGCGGGACGAAGTCGTAGCCGGCCCCCTGGACGTGGCACCTGAAGTACTGCGCGCCGGCCGAGCGGTAGAGGTGGTTCACGGCGGCGTCGGGCGTCAGCCCCTGCGAGGTGAACGTCGCGAACACCGGGATCTGGTCCAGGCCGGCGGTGCGCGGGGCGTCCCAGAGCAGCGGGCAGCGGTACGGCAGCCCCCGCTTGCCGGCCGGCCGATCGGTCCACGCGCACGGGGCCTGGTCGCGGTCGTGCCCCACGACACCGTCGCCGGGGCCGGTGGCGAGGGCGCCCGGGGTGTCGGCGCCGGGGGTGTCGGCCGCCGGCGTCACGGACCGGGCCGCCGCGGGGCGGGCGGGGCCGGCGGTTGCCGTGGCGGCCGGCCGGGACGAGAACGTGTCGCCGAGCGCGGCGACCGTGCCGACGGCGACCACGGCGGCGATCACCGACACCACCAGGGCGATCCGGCCGGCCGGGCTCAGCGAGGGGATGCGCACCGGCGGCGGCGGGGGCGGCAGGGGCGGCGGGAGCAGCACGTGCGGGGCCGGGTCGGCGGCCAGGCGGGTCAGCTCGGCCGTGCCGAACGCGATCCCGGCGAGCACGTCGGCCGGCAGCCATCCCGGGCCGTAAACGCTCTGCACCGGGCGGCCGTGCGGCAGCAGCACCTCGAGCAGGCCCTCCGGCGACGGCCGCCGGTCCGGGTCGGCGTCGGTGCAGGCCAGCACGATCCCGCGCAGCGGCTCCGGGACGTGGGCCAGCGCGGCGGCGTCGACCGCGGTGCCCGGGGCGGCGCCGGTGAGGGCGAAGTACAGCACGGCGCCGAGGTCGTGCACGTCGGCCGCGGGGCTGCCGGCGAAGCCGTAGCCGGTCACCCGCGGGCCGTCGGCGAGCAGCAGCACGTTGGCCGGGTTGAGGTCGCCGTGCGCGAGGCCGGCGCGGTGGATCGCCAGCAGGGCGTGGCACAGTCCGGCGGCCAGCGCGAGGACCGACGCCGGCGGCAGCGGGCCGGTGCCGGCGACGGCGTGCAGCAGCGCCGGGCCGGGGTGGTAGTCGGTGGCCAGCCACGGCGGGGAGGCGTGCGGGTCCTGGCCGCGGATCTGGGCGACGTACCGGCCGCGGACCCGGGCCGCCGCCTCGGCCACGCGGGCGGCCCTGACGACGACGATCGAGCCGCCGGGGGCCTGGGCGAGGAAGGTCTCGCCCGGGTCGAGGCGGCGCAGCAGGCGGTGGTCGGCGATGTACTGCGGGTCGGTCGCGTTGAGCGGGCGCATCGCGGCCCTCCCTCGTCGGGGTCTCACGCACCGTATTCCCGCCGTAGCCGGTGTGCTATCGGCCGAGACGACACGGTGGGTGCCCGTACGCCTACCCGTGGCTCGATCGGGGGGCCACCCGATCGGTCAGGCGGTGCGGACCGGACGCGGGTCGCCGCGCCGGATCACGACCGCGTCCTGAACCGCAGCACCCGGTAGTTGAGCAGGCCGTTGAGCAGGCACCACTGCAGGGCGTCGCCGCCGGACAGCATCCGCCAGTACTCCCCGCGCAGCGGCAGCGGGCGGCCGGCGGCGACGAGGGCGGCGATGAACCGGTCCCGCGGGCGGCGCAGCTCCAGATGCGGGGTGAGGTCGAGGTCGTCCTCGAGCACCAGGCCGTGCTCGGCCGCGGCCGCGGCGACCTGCTCGACGCTCAGCAGCGAGCCGACCCGCCAGCCGTCGCGGAACTCGGCCAGGCGGCGGGCCCGCCGCGGCGCGAGGCCGGGGGCGGCGGCCGCCGGGGTGAGGAAGTCGTCGCAGACCAGCAGCCGGCCGCCGGGGCGCAGCGTGCGGGCGGCCTCGCGGAAGTACCCGCCGGCGTCCGGGCTGTGCAGGAACGCCTCGATCGAGAAGGTCACGTCGGCGACGGCGGCGAGGTCGCCGGGGACCGCCAGGTAGTTGCCTTCCCGGCAGCGGACCCGGCCGGCGAGCCCGGCGCCGGCGAGCAGCCGCGTCGCGCCCTCGGCCTGGCGGGGGCTGATCGTGAGCCCCTCGCCCCGGATCGGCGCCCGCCCGGCCAGGTACATCAGGCTGGCCCCCAGCCCGCAGCCCAGGTCGACGACGGTCGGGTCCGGCACGCCCTTGGGCAGCGCGGCCAGGATCAGCTCGTCGACGTGGTGGAACGCCTCGGCGCGGGTCGTCACGCCCGGGCCCCACACGGCCCGGTGGATCGACGCCCCGCCCTGGCCCAGCCGGTCGAACGCGGCGGTGTTGCGGTCGTAGTAGCGGCGGACGGCCTCGGCGTGTGTCGCGGTCACACCCCTATGTACTGCCAAAACGGCGGAACGGTTCAACGGCATGCGCGGGTTAGGCTGTCAGGCGATGAAACAGGGGAGTGAAACAGAGCAGGACGCGCGGGTCACCATCCGGGACGTGGCCGCCCAGACGGGGTTGTCGATCGCCACCGTGTCGAGGGTGCTCAACGGGCGGGCCAACGTCGCGCCGGAGACCCGCGACCGGGTCCTGCAGGCGATGGGCGGGCTCGGCCGGCGCGCGCCCCGCCGCCGCGGGGCCGGGGTGCCGAAGGCGGACAACGGGGTGTACGTGCGCTGCCCGTATGTCCTCACCGACTACTTCGGGCTCATCGTCTCGGCGATCACCGAGTCCCTGGACCTGCACGGCATGCACGCGGTCGTCGACGCCGGCGAGTCGGCCTGGCGGCGCACCGAGGTGCTGCCGACGCTCACCGGCTGGCCGCAGGTCACCGGCGCGATCCTCATCCTGCCCCCGGAGCCCGAGGCCGACCTGGAGCGGCTGCGCGACCAGGGGTTCCCGTTCGTCGTGGTCGACCCGCGCACCGCGCCGCCGCGCAACATCGCGGCCGTGTCGGCGGCCAACTTCGCCGGCGCCCGGCGGCTCATGGCGCACCTGGTCGAGCTCGGGCACCGCCGCGTCGGGGTGCTGGGCGGGCCGCCGGACTGGACGGCGATGAGCGACCGCATGGCCGGGTACACCGCGCCGCTGGTCGCCGTGGGGGTGTACCCGGCGCCGGAGCTGCTGCGCACGGTCACCGACCCGACGGTGGAGGCCGGCCGGGCCACCGCGGGCGAGCTGCTCGACCTGGCCGAGCGCCCGACCGCGCTGGTCGCGTTCAACGACAAGATGGCCGTCGGCGCGCTGCAGGCCGCGGCCGAGCGGGGGCTGCGGGTGCCCGAGGACCTGTCGGTGGCCGGCTTCGACGACATCGACGTGAGCCGGGCGACGCATCCGCAGCTGACCACCGTGCGCCAGCCGCTGGGGGAGATGGGGCGGATGGCGGTGAGCCTGCTGCAGCGGATGCTCACCGGGCACGAGCTGGACGCCCTGCACGTCGAGCTGGCCACCGAGCTGGTGATTCGCGGATCGACGGGGCCGGCTTGACGCGTGTTTCATAAACACTTCGGCCAAGAGTTGAAGAAAGTTACAGCGATTCATTGACATGCCGGGTCCGTGGCGTGTTTTCTGGCGGTACCCCCACCACCCGCCAGTGGAACCGGACAGGATCCCAATGCCCAGAACCGGACGACGCGTCCGGCGCTTCGCCCTGCTCTCGACCGCGGTCACGGCCGCCGTCGTGGGCACGGTGGGCGTCGTCGCGATGCACGCCGCCTCGGCCGCGAGCAGCGGCCAGATCACGAGCTTCGCCAACAACAAGTGCCTCGACGTCACCAACGGCTCCACCGCCGACGGCAACCAGCCGCAGATGTGGACCTGCTACGCCGGCAGCGCCAACCAGACGTGGACGCTGGCCGACAACGGGTCGGTGCAGGGCCTCGGCAAGTGCCTCGACGTCGTCAACGGCGCCACCAACGACGGCGCGGTCGTGCACCTGTGGACCTGCTACGACTCGGTCGCCAGTCAGAAGTGGACGCTCAACGCCAGCCACGACCTGGTCAACACCAAGTCCGGCAAGTGCCTGGACATCAAGGACAACAACCTCGCCGACGGCGCCAAGCTGCAGATCTGGACCTGCGCCGGCACCGCCAACCAGAAGTGGAACTTCAGCGGCGCGACCAGCCAGCCCACCGCGACCGCCACCGGCGTGCCGAACAACCCGAACAACCCCGACCTCGGCCCGAACGTGACGGTCTTCGACCCGTCGATGTCGCAGGCCACCATCCAGAACAAGCTCAACTCCGTCTTCAACGGCCAGGTGAGCAACCAGTTCGGCAGCCAGCGCTACGCGCTGCTGTTCAAGCCGGGCACGTACAACGTCGACGCCAACGTCGGCTTCTACACCCAGGTCGCCGGGCTCGGCCTGACCCCGGACGCGGTCGTCATCAACGGTGCCGTGCACGCCGAGGCCGACTGGTGGCCGGACGGCACGCAGAACGCGACCCAGAACTTCTGGCGCTCAGCGGAAAATCTGTCGGTCACCCCGAGCGGCGGCACCGACAGGTGGGCGGTGTCGCAGGCCGCGCCGTACCGCCGCATGCACGTGCGCGGCAACCTGGCGCTGTCCGACGGCGGCTGGTCCTCCGGCGGCTTCATCGCCGACAGCAAGATCGACGGGCAGATCCAGTCGGGCACCCAGCAGCAGTGGCTCACCCGCAACTCGGCCATGGGCAGCTGGACCGGCTCGAACTGGAACCAGGTCTTCGTCGGCGACACCGGCGCCCCGGGCAACAGCTTCCCGTCGCCGCCGTACACCACCGTCGGCGCCTCGCCCGTCGTGCGCGAGAAGCCGTTCCTCTACGTCGACTCCGCCGGCGCCTACCAGGTCTTCGTCCCGGCGCTGCGGACCAACTCGTCCGGCACCAGCTGGGCGAGCGGCTCGCCGGCCGGCACGAGCCTGCCGATCAGCCAGTTCGCGGTCATCAAGCCCGGCGACACCGCCGCGACGATGAACGCCGCCCTGGCCGCGGGCAAGAACCTGCTCGTCACGCCCGGGGTGTACCACCTCAACCAGACGCTGAACGTGACCCGCGCCGACACCGTGGTGCTCGGCCTCGGCCTGGCCACCCTGGTGCCCGACGGCGGCATCACCGCGCTCACGACCGCCGACGTCGACGGGATCAAGATCGCCGGCCTGCTGTTCGACGCCGGCACCACCAACTCGGCGGTCCTGGCCGAGATCGGGCCGTCGGGCTCGAGCGCCAGCCACGCCGGCAACCCGACCTCGCTGTCCGACGTGTTCTTCCGCATCGGCGGCGCCGGCGTCGGCAAGGCCACCGTGAGCCTGCGGATCAACAGCAACGACGTCATCGGCGACCACTCGTGGATCTGGCGGGCCGACCACGGCTCCGGCGTCGGCTGGACCACGAACACCGCGCAGAACGGGCTCATCGTCAACGGCGGCAACGTGACGTTCTACGGCCTGTTCGTCGAGCACTTCCAGCAGTACCAGACCATCTGGAACGGCAACAACGGGCGCACGTACTTCTACCAGAACGAGATGCCCTACGACCCGCCGAACCAGGCCGCCTACATGAACGGCTCCACGCAGGGCTGGGCCGCCTACAAGGTCGCCGACTCGGTCACCAGCCACGAGGCCTGGGGCCTGGGCAGCTACTGCTACTTCAACGTCAACTCGTCGGTCGTCAACGCGCACGCCTTCGAGGTGCCGGTGAAGTCCGGCGTCAAGTTCCACGACATGGTGACCGTCTCGCTCGGCGGCACCGGCACCATCTCGCACGTCATCAACAACACGGGCGCGGCCGTCAACAGCGGCCACCAGGTCGAGTACCTGGTCAGCGGCCCGTGACCGGGGGAGGGAACATGCGACGCATCATGACCATCGCATCGACCGCGGCACTGTCCCTTGTGGTCGGTTCTGTTTCGCCTGTTGGTTTGGACCAGGCCACCGCGGCGCCGGAGCACCACCGCGGCGAGGTCGTCACGGGCACCTACTCGACCGGCGCGGCGGCGGCCTGGCAGCCGCTGCCGTCGGTCCGGGTCGGTGACAACCCCGGGTCCGCGGCCGACGCCACCGTGGTCGTCGACCCGAGCCAGGCCCGGCAGCGGTACTCCGGGATCGGCTTCTCGCTGGACGAGACCAGCGTGTCGAATCTGTGGAAGCTCACGCCCCAGCAGCGCGAGGACGCGATCCGGCGGCTCGTCGACCCGCGCACGGGGGCCGGGCTGAGCCGCTTCCGGCTCACCATCGGCAGCCCCGACCTCATCGAGCACCTGCCGTTCTGGTCCGAGGACGACCTGCCGCCCGGCGTGGCCGACGACTTCGGGCTGAAGTACTTCTCCATCCAGCGCGACATCGACCTGCACATCGTCGACACCATCAAGCTGATCCAGAAGTACAACCCGAACGCCACGTTCTTCGCTTCCGCCTGGAGCGCGCCGGCGTGGATGAAGACGAACAACAAGTTCCTCGGCGAGGTCGCCCTGAAGCCCGGCAGCAGCACCGACTACTACCAGGTCGGCAAGCTGCGCGACGACTGCATCGACGTCTTCGCCCGCTACTACGCCAAGTACGTCGAGGCGTACGCCCGCAAGGGGATCCGCGTCGACGCGCTGACGCTGCTCAACGAGCCGGGCATGGACGTGGTGTACCCGGCCATGGACATCAGCGTCGAGCAGCAGCAGAAGCTCGCCGTCGCCATGGCCCGCTACCTGCCGCGCGACGTCGACGTCTACGTCCACGACTTCAACTTCTGGGACTGGAGGGACCCGAACAGCACGGCGACGAAGAACTACTACCGCATCCTGAACGACCCGGCGGCGAACAAGGCGGCCGACGCGATCGCGTTCCACCCGTACTGGGGCGACCCCACGGTCATGCGGGACGCCTACGAGCAGTACGGCAAGCCCGTGCACATGACCGAGACCAGCGACCTGTCGCCGGCCACGATCCTGTCGTACTTCCGCCTGGACGCGTCCTCGTACGTCATGTGGGCGCAGACCACCGACCAGGACGGCGGCACCCTGCACTGGACGCCGCTGCGGGACAACAACGTCGACTGGGACCAGATCGCGGCCACCACCAAGTGGCCCGACCGGCTCGTCAAGGTGGACACCAACGCCCGCACCTTCTCGGTGCGCGACGAGCTCTACCCGATGGGGCAGTTCGCGAAGTACCTCACGCCGCGCCACACCCGCGTCGAGTCCAGCGCGACGTCGGGCGGGGTGAGCAACGTGGTGTTCCGCGACGGCGACGACTTCGTCGCCGTGGTCGGCAACGCCAACGCGACCGCGAAGAAGGTGCGGGTCGTGCTGGCCGGCCGGCAGTTCGTGCAGAGCATTCCGGCCGGCGCGTACGCGACGCTGCGCTGGCACGCCGACCTGCCGCGCGACCACCGCAACCACGCGCCGAAGCTGGCCGCGGTGCCGGCCGTGACCGCGGACCAGTACACGACGACGACGTTCCAGCTCTCGGCGATCGACCGGGACCGCGACGCGCTCGCGTACTACGCCGTGGATCTGCCCGACGGCGTGACCGTCGACGCGGCGACCGGCCAGGTCAGCCTGCACCCGACGGTCCCCGGCAACCTGGACCTCAAGTTCCGGGTGACCGACGGCGCGGCGAGCGACGAGGTCTCCGTGCACGTCACCGTCAACCCGCACGGGGCGCCGGTCGGTGAGAAGGTGGAGGCGGAGGCGTACGTCGCCGAGCACGGCTGGACCGACGGCGGCGCGAACTTCATCGAGAACAACCCGGCGGCCAGCGGCGGCAGGAATGTGGGCTGGACGGCGGCGGGGAACTGGCTGCAGTACCGCCTCGACGTGGCCCAGGCCGGCACCTACGACCTGGAGCTGCGGGTGGCCAACGGCACGGGCGCGGTCGCGGCGAACGCGGTCTCGCTGCGCGACCCGTCGGGCCAGGTCCTGGCCACGGCGTCGGTGCCGGACACGGGCGGCTGGGGCGCGTACCAGTCGGTGCACGCCACGGTGACGCTGCCGGCCGGCGACCAGCTCGTCACGGTGTACTGCGAAACCGGGGGCTTCAACCTCGACTACTTCCGGCTAAGCTCCTGACCCATCGATGATCCGCGGCCGGCACCGGGCTCCGGTGCCGGCCGCTGCTTCGGGGGAGGCCGCCGATGGCGCTGTTCGCTCGGATCGTCGGCGCCCTCACGGTGGCGCCGCTGCTGGCCGCGCTCGGCGCCTGGCTGGGCTGCCCGGCACGATCCTGACCACGGGCAGCCTGCTCTACGCCCCGCTGGCGCTCCCGGACACGATCACCCCGCCGGCGCTGTGGGGCGACTACCTCTTCTACGGCGTGCGCTTCCTGTCGACGCTGGGCGTGGCCGCCCTGCTGGTCGCGTCGGCCGTCCCGGTCGTCAGGTCGGCCCGCCGGTCGATGGGAATCGCCCCGGTATCGGGACAGCCAGAAGCGGCCTGACCGCGTACGCTGTCACGTCGCAGGAACCCCAGGGGAGGAAGAGCGGCGTGAATCTCAACGGCACGGGCGGCGATGTAGTACTCCTATTCTACATAGTAGGCGGCCTCGCCACCATAGGCAGCGGCCTGCTGCCCGGCAGCTCGAAGGGCTGGCGAATCTTCAGCATCATCGCCGGCGCCGTCATGACCGTCTGGGCCGCGTACGTGCTCATGTTCGGCGGCTGGATCATCATCAGCTTCAAGATCCTCGCCATGCCGGTGCTGCTCATCATCCGCGGCATTCGCGACGCGGTGAAGAAGCGCAATGACTCCACGCAGCCGCAGTTCCAGGGCGCGGGCGCTCCGGGGCAGGCGGCGTTCGGGCAGCAGGGGTTCCCGCCGCCGCCTCAGGGCTTCCCGCCCGCGCCGCAGGGCGGTTACCCGGCGCAGCCCGCGCAGGGTGGTTACCCGGCGCAGCCTGCGCAGGGTGGTTACCCGGCGCCGCAGTCCGCGCCGCCCGTGCAGGGCGGCTACCCCGCACCGGCCGCGCAGGGTGGTTACCCGGCCCCGCAGTCCGCGCCGCCGATGCAGGGTGGCTACCCGGCTCCGCAGGCTCAACCCGGTTATGCGCCGCAGCCGCAGGGTGGTTACCCGGCGCCGGGTTACGGTGCGCCGGCGCAGCCGGCCTACCCGGGCTCGCCGGCCGGGTACGCGCCGCCGGCCCAGGGCGGTTACCCCGCGCCGCAGTCGGCGCCGCCCGCCCAGGGTGGCTACCCCGCGCCGCAGTCGGCGCCGCCGGCTCCGCAGCAGGGTTACGCCCCGCCGGTCCAGCCCGGTTACGCCCCGCCCGCGCCGCAGGGTTACCCGCCGGCGGGCTGATCGGATCGTCAGAGAAGGGGGCGCACGATGTGCGCCCCCTTCGTCGCGCCGCACACCGCCCCGTCGTGATGCGGTATGTCCGCCGCGTCGTAGCGGGCCGGTCCGTGTCGCACGCCGCCGCGTCGTGATGCAGGCTGAGCCGCGTCGCGGAGGGCGGCCCCGCGTCGTGTGCCGCCGCGGTGTGAAGCGCGAGCAGGTATGTGCCGTGTGCCGCCGTGATGTGAGCCGACATGTCCGCCACTTCGTGACGGACATGTCGGATTTATCGGTTATGCGCCGTCCGGGCGGGCGATGCGGAACGTGCGGCGGTACTCGGCGGGGGAGACGCCTACCGTGCGGCCGAAGTGGCGGCGCAGCGTTGTCGCCGTGCCCATGCCCGTGGCCGCGGCGATGGCGTCGACGGGCTCGTCCGTGCTCTCGAGGAGCTCCTGGGCCCGCCGGATGCGCTGGGTCAGCAGCCACTGCAGCGGGGTCGTGCCCATCGCCGCGCGGAACTGCCGGGTCAGGTGGCGGGAGCTCACGTTCGCGCGGCGGGCCAGGTCCTCGACCGTCAGCGGCCGGTCCAGGCGGGCGGCCGCCCAGGCCAGGATCTCGCTCAGCGGGCGCTCGCGCGGCTCGGCGACCGGCGTGGCGACGAACTGGGCCTGGCCGCCGGCGCGGTGCGGCGGCACGACGAGGCGGCGGGCGACCGCGTTGGCGACCGCCGAGCCGTGGTCGCGGCGGACCAGGTGCAGGCACAGGTCGAGCGCCGCCGCCTTGCCGGCCGAGGTGAGCACGCTGCCGTTGTCGACGTAGAGCACGTCCGGGTCGACCTCGACCGACGGGTAGCGGGCGGCCAGGGCCTCGGCGTGCAGCCAGTGCGTGGTGGCGCGGCGGCCGTCCAGCAGACCGGCGGCGGCGAGCACGAACGCGCCCGTGCACAGCGACGCCACCCGCGCGCCGGCCTCGTGGGCGGCGCGCACCGCGGCGACCAGGCCGGGCGGCGGGTCGGCATCGACGTCGGCCCAGCCGGGGACGATGACCGTGCCGGCCGTCGCCAGGCGGTCGAGGCCGCAGTCGGGCTCGAGCAGGAAGCGTCCGTCGGCGCGGACCGGGCCGGCGCCGCAGACGACGACGTCGTACCAGTCGGCGACCGGGGCCGGCGGCGCGGAGCTGAACAGCTCGTAGGCCAGCGCCAGCTCGAAGTTGAGGATCCCGTCGGCGACGGCCACCGCCACTGTGCTCACGTCCGAAATTGTACGGAGCCTGTCGTTTCCGACCCTTACCCGAACAAGCGGCCGCGGCCACGATGAGTGCGTGAGCGAACAGGTGACGGTCTACGGGGCGTACGGGCACACGGGGCGGTTCGTCGTGGCGGAGCTTCTCGAGCGCGGGTACACGGCCGTGCGCGCCGGGCGGGACCCCGGGAAGCTCGGCGGGGACGGGCGGGCGGCGTCGGTCGACGACCCGGCGGCGCTGGACCGGGCGCTCGAGGGGTCCGCCGCCGTCATCAACTGCGCCGGGCCCTTCGCCACGACGGCGGGGCCGGTCATCGAGGCCGCGCTGCGCGCCGGGATCCCCTACGTGGACCTGGCCGCCGAGATCGAGGCGAACGCCGACACGTTCCGCCGCTACGGCGAGCGGGCCCGGGCCGAAGGGGCCGTGGTGGTACCGGCGATGGCGTTCTTCGGCGGGCTCGCGGACCTGCTGGCGACCGCGGCGATGGGCGACTGGGCCGGCGCCGATCGGGTCGACGTGGCGTACGGGCTCGACAGCTGGCACCCGACGGCCGGCACCCGCGCCGCCGGGCGGGTCTCCCGCGAGCGCCGGGACGGGCGCCGGGTCCGCTTCGTCGACGGCCGCCTGGAGTACCGCGACGACGCCCCGCCCCGCCGCCGGTGGGACTTCCCGGCCCCGATCGGCGGGCGCGACGTCATCGCCGAGTTCTCGATGGCCGACATCGTGACCCTGCCGAGCCACCTGGAGGTCGCCGAGGTGCGCTCGCACATGACGGTCGAGGCGGCCGCGGACCTGGCCTCGCCGGAGACGCCGCCGCCGGCCCCGGCCGACGGGCGCGGGCGCTCGGCCCAGGCGTGGGCCGTCCACGTCGTCGTCCATCGGGGAGCCGAGCGGCGGCAGCAGGTGGCGTACGGCCGCGACATCTATGCGGTCAGCGCGCCCCTCGCCGTCGAGGCCGTCGACCGGATCCTCGCCGGCCGCACGAAGACCGCCGGTGTGGCGTCGGCCGGCGCGATGTTCGACGCCCGGGAGTTCCTGGACGCGCTCGCCCCGCACGTCACAGCAGCCCCGCCAGCTTGTACAGCACCAGCGAGCCCGCCACCGCCACGTTGAGGCTCATCCCGGTGCCGACCATGGGGATCTCGACGGCGCCGTCGAGCAGGTCGAGCGCCTCGGGCGGGATGCCGGTCTGCTCGTGGCCGAGGACGACGACGGTGCGGCGGCGGGCGGCGGGAAGGTCGGCGAGGCGCACGGCCTCGTCGGCCAGCTCCACCCCGAGGACCCGCGCCCCGGCGGCGCGCTCGGCCGCCAGCCACCGCAGCGGGTCGCCGGTGCGGTGCACGCAGGCGGGCCGGCGCAGCGTGTTGCCCCGGGCGAGGGCCTCGTCGACCCACGGGAACGGCGGCGCCGCGAGGCACGCCCCGACGGCGTCGCAGGTGCGCAGCAGCGTTCCGAGGTTGGCGCCGTGCAGCGGCCACAGCGGCGCGGCGATGAGATGCCCCCAGCATCGATGCCGGCGGGGACGGCGGGCGGTCTTCAGCTCACGGCGGGTCCGGACCCGGATGGCCGGGCTGACCGCGTGGGAGTGCTCGTTCACGAGGGGCGTGCTTGTCGGCGCACGCGAGCCATCGACGACGGCAAGGTCGGTCCAAGCATAGCGCCGCGCGGCGCGGCGGCGGTGCACGCTGCAGGGCCATGAGGCCGCGTAAATTTCACGCCGAGAGGCGGGCCCGAGCGGGCTCGGCTACGCTGCCGACCGTGATCCTGGCGCTGCTGCTCGACCTGGCCAACATCGCCGGCGGGTTCCTGCTCGCGATCGCCCTGCTGCGGCGGCTGCCCCGGGTCGGGGACGACCTGGGGCGCTTCGCCGAGCGGGCCGCGCCGTTCGGGTGGATCGTCGGCATCGTCGCGCTGGCCGCGGGCGGGGCGTACCTGCTCATGCACCTGCTGTCCAGCGGCCGGGTGTACCACTTCGAAATCGTCGGCATCGGGGTCGGCGTGGCGCTGCTGTGGGAGCGGCTCACCGGGCGGCGGGTGCCCGCGGCCGAGGGGACGGACGCGCCGGCCGGGGCGGCGCTGCTGCTGGCCGTCTTCGGGATCATCGCGATCCTGGTCGGGCTGCAGGGACTTTTCACACCGGACTGACCCCCTTGACCTCAACCCAGGTTGAGGTTCTACCGTTCAGGCGGTGAGCGTGGAGATCGGCACCTTCGTGGTGGAGCAGTTCAAGGCCGCCTTCCGGGGGTACCCGACCGGAGTGGCGATCATCACGGTGATGGGGCCCGAGGGTCCGGCCGGGCTGACCGCCTCCAGCGTGGCCTCGGTGTCGCTCGCCCCGCCCGCGCTGTCGTTCTCGGTGATGGACTCCCCGTCGGCGCGCCTGATCGCCGGCGCCGACCGCCTCGTGGTGAACCTCCTCGGCGCCTCGCACGCCGACCTGGCCCGCGACTTCGCCCGGCCCGGGGCGCCGCGGTTCACGCCGGAGCAGGGCTGGACGATCCTGCCGACGGGCGAGCCGGTGCTGGACACGGCCCAGGCGGCCCTGCGCTGCGTCCCGCTGCACCGCGTGCCGGTCGGCGCCTCAACGGTCATCGTCGCCGAGGTGACCGGGGCCACGGTCGCCCCGCCGGACGGCCACCTGATCTACCACGAGCGCCGGTTCATCACCGGCTGAGGCCCAGGCCGGAAGCCAGATGCCGGCCGCGGGCGGCGGGGTGCGGCGCGCCTGCAGGTAGGCGAGGAGGCGGGCCAGCTCCGGGTGCGGGTTGTCGGCGCGCCAGATGATGGACATCGGATAGATCGGGGCCGGGTCGCGCACCGGGATGCGGCGCAGGTCGTAGCTGTCCGGCCACAGGTACCGCGACCGCTCGCCCACCAGCGTCGCCAGCTCGGCGGAGCCGGCGAGCTCGGCCAGCTGGGCCTCGTAGCCGAAGACCGGGCCGAGCACGTCGATCGTCAGGCCGAACGCGGCGGCCAGCTCGATGTAGTAGTCGGACCACTCGGTGCCGGGGACCACGCCGGGCATCCAGATGCGGTGGCCGGCGAGCTGGGCGGGCGTGACCGACGCCGCGCCGGCCAGCGGGTGGCGGGGGCCGACGAGCAGCTCGTGCCGCTCGTCGATGACCGGGGCCGCCCGCAGCGCGTCCGGCAGGCGCCGGGCCGGCGCCGGCACGGCGTGGAAGGTCGCGTCGATGGAGCCGGCCTCGATCGCAGCGATCGCGCCGTCGACGTCGGCGACGTACGTGACCACGTCCAGGTCGACGCCCGGGTGCGCGCGATAGAAGTCCTGCAGCAGTACCGCCGGGGCGACGCGCCGGCTGAGCACGTCCACGCGCAGGGCGCGCCGGCCCGGGCGCACCGAGGCGTCGGCGCGCTCGGCGACGCGCAGCAGCTCGCGGGCGTGCGGCAGGAACGCCTGGCCGTCGATGGTGAGCTGGGCGCCGCGGGGTGTGCGCGTGAACAGGCGCACGGCGAGGCCCTTCTCCAGCGCGGCGATGCGCTTGGAGACCGCCTGCTGCGTCACGGCCAGCGCGGCGGCGGCCTGCTGGAACTGGCCGGTCTCGGCGACGGCGACGAAGGTGCGCACGGCGTCGAGGTCCACGTAGCGCACCCTAGCGCCACAACCGGCGGTTGTGGCGCGCCGCCGGCGGCGTTGTTTGCCCGCGAAGCGTCGCGCTGCTTGTATCTGCGGGCGTGAAACGGGAAATCGGCCGGCTGTGGGCGTCGTACGCGATCAGTGCCTACGGCTCCGGCCTCGGCTTCGGCGCGTTCCCGCTCATCGCCGTGCTCGTGCTGCACGCCGGAGCGGATCAGGTGGCGGTGCTGTCCGCGGTCGGGCCGGCCGTCGGGGCGCTGATCGCGGTGCCGCTCGGGCCGTGGGTGGAGTTCCGGCGCAAGCGGCCGGTGATGATCGGCATGGACCTGGCCCGGTTCGCCGCGATGATGACGGTTCCGGTGGCGTACGCCATCGGCCGCCTCACCTTCGTCCAGCTCCTGGTCGTGTCGGCGGTCATCGCGGCCGCGAAGATCGCGTTCAACGCGGCGAGCGGGGCCTACCTGAAGGCGGTCGCCGGCCCCGGCGAGCTGCTCGCGGCGAACGCCCGGTTCGAGTCGACGCTGTGGAGCTCCATCGCGGTCGGCCCGCCGCTGGGCGGGGCGGCGATCGGGTTCTTCGGGCCGGTCACCACCGTGATCGCCGACGCCGCCAGCTACCTGCTGTCGGCGCTCGGGATCGTCTCGATCGGCGGCCGCGAGGAGCGCCCCCGGCGGGCCGGCGGCCCCGCCCTGCGCCCGGCCGAGCTGCTCGACGGCTGGCGGCACATCTTCGGCCATCCCGGCCTGCGCACCCTGTACCTCAACAACCTGCTCGTCTCCGGCCTCATCATGGCCACCGAGCCGCTGCTGGCCGTGCTCCTGCTGCGCCGGCTCGGGTTTCCCCCGTGGCAGTACGGCCTCGCCTTCGCCGCGCCCTGCCTCGGCGGCCTGATCGGCTCGCGCCTGGCCCGCCGCGTCGTCGCCCGCTTCGGCGCCATCCGGGTGCTGCGCACGCTCGGCCCGCTGCGCGGCGCCTGGCTGATCGGCCTGGTCCTCGTCCGCCCCGGCCTCATCGGCCTGGCGACGGTCATCGCCGTCGAGCTCGCGATCATCACCAGCATGAGTCTGTACACCCCGGTGCTCGCCACCTACCGGCTGGAACAGACCCCGCCGGAGCGCGTCGCCCGCACCCTGTCGGCCTGGTCCATCGGCAGCGGCCTGGCCGTCGCGGCCTGCACCGCGCTCGGCGGCCTCCTCGCCGGCGTCACGGGCCTGCGCGGCGCCATCGCGGTCGCCGGCGTGCTGATCGTCCTCGCGCCGATGCTCCTGCCGTCCCTCCCGGCGCCGCAGCCCGGCCCGGCGCCGCCCGCCGCGCGGGCGCAGATCAGGGGTTGACGACCACCTTCAGCCCGGTGCGGGCGACGGCGGTCTCGAAGGCGGTGCGGACGTCCTCGAGCGGGTAGGCGTGGCTCACGAGCGAGCGGACGTCGGCCCGGCCGGTGGTGACGAGGGCGCAGGCCCTGGGGTACACGTCCTTCATCCGCCGCACCATCGCGAACGTCAGCCCCTTGCGCCGGGCCGTCGCGGCGGGGAACGCGGAGGTGCCGGTGCTGGGGATGCCGCCCAGGACCACGCGGCCGCCGGGGCGGGCGGCGACGCAGGCGGCCTCGATCGCCGCGTCGGTGCCGGCGATCTCGAACGCCACGTCGACGCCGCGCCCGCCGGTGAACCGGGCCAGCGCGGCGGCGTAGCCGGGGTCGGCGGGGTCCAGGACCGCGTCGGCGCCGTAGCCCGCGGCGGCCGCGCGGCGGTGCGCCAGCGGGTCGGCGGCCAGCACGCGGGCGGCGCCGGCGGCCCGCGCGACCTGGATGAGCAGCAGGCCGATCGGGCCGGCGCCGAGGACCGCGACGTCGGCGCCGAGCGGCACGTGGCCGAGGTCGACGGCGTGGACGGCGACGCCGAGCGGCTCGAGCATCGCGCCGTCGGCGTCGCTGAGGGCCTCGGGCAGCGGGAACAGGCGATCGGTGGGCCACGCCAGGTAGCGCTGCAGGCCGCCGTCGCGAAGGCCGTGGCCGGCGAAGACGATGTCGCGGCACAGGTTCGGGTGGCCGGCGCGGCACAGGTCGCAGGCGTGGCAGGGGATCGCCGGGTCGATGGCGACGCGCACGCCGTCGAGGGCGCCGCCGCGCACGATGCCGGCCATCTCGTGGCCGCCGACGATCGGGCGGTCGATGCGGGCGTCGCCGATGCCGCCCTCGGCGTACCAGTGCAGGTCGGATCCGCAGAGGCCGACCGCGGTCACCTCGACGAGGCTCTCGCCCGCGGCCGGCTCGGGCGCGGGTTCGTCGGCCAGCCGGACGTCCCCGGCGGCGTGGAATCGGGCGGTGCGGTTCACGCGTCCTCCAAGACGGCGACCGGGCCGCCCCGCATCGCCACCCGACGATCGTACGGCCGCGCCCGCGGACCACGGAGGGCCGATCCGCCCGGCCGGATTGGCTTAGAATGCGCCGGTGCCCCGGCGTCTGATGGTGATCGTATCGACGGCCGTGGTGGTGCTGCTCGCCGGCGCCGCCGCCTACGCGGTGGCCAACCGCCCGGAGGCGCCGCCGGATGCGCCGCTGGCGCTGGGCACGACCGCGGCGGTGCGCACCAATACCGGCTTCGCGCGGGTGACGCTGCGCGCGGCGACCGCCCGCCGCACCGGGTGCGACCACGTCCGGCCGGCGCCCGCGAAGGTGTACCTCGTCGCCGACGTCAGCGTCGAGGTGGTGATGGGGGCGTGGCCGGTGTCGGCCGACGACTTCATGTACGACGGCCCGCGCGACGGCGCGTCGCACAGCATGAGCGCCGCCGTCGGCCCGCTCGGCGAGGACTGCGGCAGCTCCCTGCCGAACCGCACGCTGGCCACCGGCGACAAGGTCAGCGGCACGGTGTTCTTCGGCCGCGACGCCCGCGGCGGCGAGATCTACTACTCCACCCACGAGATGCGCGGCGGCGTCTCGTGGCGGGTCGGCTGATCCCTCAGAACGCCATCGCGGCCACCGCCGAGTCGACGTCCTCGGCCAGCAGGTCGGGCAGAAAACCGATGAGATCGAGGGTGTACCGCACCATGCCGTCCGGCGGGGCGGCGACCCGCACGGGGGCCCCGCGGTCGCTGAACGCGGTCACCACCCGGTCGAGGCACAGCAGCCCGGCGCTGTCCAGGAACGTGGTCTCGGTGAGGTCGACGACGACGCCGGTCGTCGCGCGCACGCTGACGAGCACGTCGCGCTCGACGAGGGACGCGGTGGCGTGGTCGATGTCGCCGAGGAGCTGCACGATCTCGCAGCCGCCGGTGGAGTACACCCGGATCTGACGCTCGCCGTTCATGTCAACCGCCTCCTGGACGGGTCGCCGGCCCGGCGGCGCATGAGCACCGTGGTGCCCGAGCCGCGATCGATCACCAGGTCCTCCATCAGGCGGCCGATCAGGGCCAGGCCGCGGCCGCGCTGCAGCGCCGAGCGGGGCGGGCGCCACTGGCCGGCGTCGGCGACGCGGATCGCCACGACGTCGCCGTCGACCTGGGCCAGCACGCTCACCTTCCGGCTCGCGTCGAGGGCGTAGCCGTGCTCGATCGCGTTGGCGACCGCCTCGGCGGTGGCCAGCACGATGCCGAACCGGTCGTAGTCGCCGATGCCCTGCGCGCCGAGCCAGCGGTCCAGCGCGGCGCGCATCCCGGCCAGCTCCGACATGCGGGCCGGCACCTCGGCGCGGAACGGGGGCGCGTCGGTGTAGTCGAGGGCGAGCAGGCACATGTCGTCGTGGCCGCCCTCGCCGGGCAGCATGCCGTCGCTGAGCCGGCCGGCCAGCGTGCTCAGCGGCTCCTGCCAGTGCGCGGCGGCCAGGCCGGCGAGGCGGTCGAGGCGCTGCCGCGTGGGCTCGCCGCGGCGCTCGACCAGGCCGTCGGTGTACAGCACCAGTCTCGAACCGCGGGGCACGGTCAGCGCGGCCTCGCTGCGCGCGCGCCCGGCGGCCATAGCGCCGAGCGGGCCGGAGCGCGCACCCCACAGGAAGCTGGGCACGCCGCCGGGCTCCACCAGCAGCGGCGGCGGGTGGCCGGCGCACGCGTAGCGCAGCCGGCCGCTGTCGAGGGCCAGCTCGGCGTACGCGAGCGTCGTCATCTGCCCGGCCGAGAACGACGCGACGAAGTCGTCCATGTGCCGCAGGACGTCGGCCGGCCCGTCGTTGGCGGTGGCGAGGGCGCGCACCGCGCTGCGCAGCTGGCCCATGGCGCTCGCGGCGCGCAGGCCCCGGCCCACGACGTCGCCGACGACGATGCCGATGCTCTCGGCCGAGGTGGCGAAGACGTCGTACCAGTCCCCGCCCACCTCCAGCGTGTGCACCGCCGGGCGGTAGGCGGTGACCACCCGGTAGCGCGCGTCCTTCGGCCACTCGCCGGCGAGCAGGCTGCGCTGCAGGGTGTGCGCCACCTCGCGGTCGCGCTCGGCCAGCCGCGCGTTGTCCAGCGACAGCCCGGCCCGGTCGGCGAGGTCGGCGAGGAACTCGGGCCCGACGTGGCCGGCGGCGGCCACGTCGCCGACGGCCAGCAGCAGCGTGCCGTGCACGGTGTTGCGGGCCCGCAGCGGCAGCACCAGGGCCCGGCGCCCGTCGGTGGAGATCAGCGGCACGGCGGCCATCACCCCGCCGCGGCCGGCGGCGTGCACGGCGGCGAGGACGTCGTTGGGGATCGTCCAGCCGGCCGCGTCCCGGCCGTCCTCGGGCGCGGCGGCCCGCCAGGCGGGCTCGTCGGCCGGGGCGAGGTCGATCTGGGCGTACTCCGCGACGTCGGGCACCAGCAGCTCCACGAGCCGCCGCGCCCGCCCCGTGCAGCCGACGGTCTCGTCGAGGTCGCGGCTCAGCCGGGCCAGGAAGCCGGACTGCCACGCCCGCCGGGTGGTCTCCTCCAGCAGCCGGATGCGGTCGAGGGCCTGGCCGGCCTGCCGGCCGATGGTGCGCATCAGCTCGACCGCTTCGTCGTCGAAGGCCGGCTCGGGCGCGGCGAACATGAACGACACGACCCCCAGTACCCGCAGGTCCGCGAGCAGCGGCGCGATGATCCGCGTGCCGTCCACGTCCGTGTGCCGCGCGATGTCGAGCTGCGCCGCCGCCCGCGCCTCCGGCCCGGGATCGTCGAGCGACACCAGCGGCCCGTCGCCGATCGGGCGCAGCGCCGCCTCGGCCGGGTCCAGCAGCCACACCCGCGTCCGGTCGGCGGTGAACGCCTCGGCGCCGATCTGCACGATCGGCCCGGCGATCTGCTCGGCCCGCTCGATCGCCGCGCACCGCACCACCAGCTCCTGCAGCAGCCGGACCCGGGTGGCGTTGCGCTCGGCGAGGCGCCGCTCGGCCAGCAGCTCCCGCTCGTACGTGCGGCGGGTCGTCGCGTCGAACACCGTCATGCGCACCGTCGCCGGGCCGCCCGCCGGGCCCTCCCGCAGCAGCGCGTTGACGAGCGCGTCGAGCCGGGTGCCGTCGGCGCGGCGGAACTCGGCGGCGATCTCGCGGACCTCGCCCTGGATGTGCAGCAGCGGCGCCAGGTGGGTCTCGTGGAAGATCCGGCTCCCGGCGGCGTAGATCTCCTGCACCCGCCGGCCGGTGAGCTCCTCGCGGCCGTACCCCATCCAGTCCAGGAACGTCCGGTTGACCCGCACGATCGTGCCGTCGGGCCGCAGCGTGAGGTACCCGCACGGCGCGCTGTCGTAGAGGTCCTCCGCGCTCTCCTCGGGTTCCTGCGCCATCAGCCGTCCCGCAGGAAGCGGCTGATGGCCTCGAACGTCTCGTCCGGGGCGCTGAGGTTGGGGCAGTGGCCGGTCGCCTTGAGCAGGACGAGCTCGCTGCCGGGGATGTGGTCGCGGACGTACTCGCCGACCTCGTACGGCGCGATCACGTCCTCGGAGCACTGCAGAATCAGCGTCGGTACGCCGACGTGGCCCAGGTCGGCGCGGTTGTCCGAGCGGAAGGTCACGGCCGCGAACTGCCGGGCGATGGCCGGGTCGGTGCGGGAGAAGCTGTTGGTGAGCTCGTCGGCGAGCTCCGGCCGCTGCGCGTTGCCCATGATCACCGGGCTGATCGCGCCGGACCAGCCCAGGTAGTTGCTGTCCAGCGACTCGAGCAGCTCGTCGATCTCGGACCGGCTGAAGCCGCCGCGGTAGCCGTCGTCGTCGATGTACCGCGGCGAGGGCCCGACCAGCACGAGCCGCGACACGCGGCCGGGCTCGGCGATCGCGGCCAGCACGCCGATCATGGACGACACCGAGTGTCCCACGAAGGTCACGTCGCGCAGGTCGAGCTCGCGGAGGATCTCCAGGGCGTCGTCGGCGTAGCCCCCGAGCGAGCCGTGGCGCTGCGACGAGTACGCCGAAAGATCGGACCCACCGGCCCCGACATGGTCGAAGAGCACGACGCGGTGGGTCTGCGCGAAGCGGGGCGCCACGAACCGCCACATGTTCTGGTCGCACCCGAAGCCGTGCGCGAACATCATGGCGGGGGCCCGCTCGGGCCCGAGCAACCGGACGTTGTTGCGTTCGAGGACGCTCACGGGCTGTGACGCTACCCGGGGCTCCTGTACGGATTCAAGCCTTGTGTCACACATGTCCGACACAAGAGCCGGCCGTGGACTTCACCCCGTCCGGGCACACGACGTTGACCCAGCTGGTCCCGCTCAGGTTGGCGTCCTTGAGCCGGGCCCCGCGCAGGTTGGAGTCGGTCAGCGTGGCGTTCGACAGGTCCGCGCCGCGCGCGTCGGCGCCGTGCAGATCGGCCCGCACGAACGACACCGCGTGCAGGTTGGTGTCCCTGAGCCGGGCCTGCTGCAGCCCGACGTCGGTGAGCGTGCTGCCGCGCAGGTCGGCCCCGCCGAGATCGGCCCGCACCAGCTTCACCCCGGTGAACTCCGCCTCGTGGGCGGTCGTCAGGGTGAGATCGGCGCCGCTGAGGTCGACGTCGGTCAGCGCCGAGTCGCGCAGGACGGCCCGGTGCAGGTTGGCCCCGCTGAGGTTGGCCGCGCCGACCGGACCGTCCACTGTGGACCGCTCGAGGTTGACGCAGCGCATCGGCTTGCCGTCGAGGTCGATCGCGGTCACCGTCTGCCCGCCCAGGTCCGTCGCCCCGCTGACGTTGCAGCGCCGCCCGTGGTCGTTCTCCTGGCCGTGGTGCAGGGCCAGCGCCCCGGCGACCAGGGCGGCCGCGATCAGGGCGAGCGCGCCGACGGTCCGACGCCTCGGCATGCCTCCACGGTGCCCGGGCCCGGAGCGCCCCGCCTGGCCCGCCCCGGGTGACCTTGGCCGCGGGCATGGGCTACTTTCCAGTGATGACGCGAGCGTTGGTGCTCGGCGGTGGCGGGATGACCGGCATTGCCTGGGAGTTCGGGATTCTTGGCGGCCTGGCGCGGGCCGGTGTGACGGTGGCCGACGCCGACACGATCGTCGGCACCTCGGCCGGCTCGGTGGTCGGCACGGTCCTTGCCGCCGGCCACGACCTCGTCGAGGCGGTCGCCTACCAGCGGGTGGTCGCCATCGCCGCCGGCCCCGCGGTCGACGTGACCCCGGCCCTGCCCGCGTTCGCGCTGCTGGCCGACCGCTCGATCACCCGTTCCGAGGCGATGGCCCGCATCGGGAAGATGGCCCTGGCCGCCGAGACGCTCGACGAGCAGACCCACGTCGACCGGATCGCCGCCCAGCTGCCGGTCACCGAGTGGCCGGACGGCGATCTGCGCATCACCGCCGTCGACACAGCGGACGGCGCCCCGGCGGTGTTCTCGCGCGCCGACGGCGTGCCGCTGCCACTGGCCGTCGCCGCGAGCTGCGCCGTGCCGTGCGTCTTCCCGCCGGTGACCATCGACGGCCGCCGGTTCATGGACGGCGGCGTGCGCTCCGGCACCAACGCCAACCTCGCCACCGGCGCCACGGCGATTCTGGTGATCGCCCCGATGGGCGCGCTGGCCCGCCCGCTGATCGAACGCGAGATCGCCGCCACCGGCGCGACCCGCAGCCTGCTGATCGAGCCGGACGAGGCCGCCGCCGAGGCGATCGGCCCGAACGTGCTGGACCCGTCGCGGCGCGGGATCGCGGTCGACGCGGGGCTGCGCCAGGGCGAGGCCATGGCCGCCGCGGTCCGCGCGATATGGGCCCCCTGACCGCAACACCACCTCGCTGGTCCCGGACGGCCGTTGGTCATCCGGGACCATGGGCTTCAGTAGCCGATGCGGAATGTGGCGTCCTGCTTGTCCGTGGTCGACGACGTGCTCGTGATCGGGTCGATGCGCAGCACGTAGTTGTAGTGGCGCAGGTAGCGGGTCGGGTAGTTGTACGAGCGGAAGGACGTCCACGTCGAGTCGGCGAAGCCGGCCGTCTTGTAGAACGTGGCGTCCGCGGCGAAGGTGCTCGTGCCGTCGTTGGCGTTCAGGACCAGGGCGTAGTTCGAATGGCGCAGGTAGCGGTCCGGGTAGTTCACCGAGCGGAACGACACGCCCGTCGCGTCTGCCAGGCCGGGGACCAGCGTCCACAGCTGGTCCTGGTAGGGGTCGAACGGGTACACGTCGATGCGGCCGACGTTGTCGGAGTGGCGCACGTAGCGGTCCGGGAAGTTGTACGACTTCACGCGGTTCCACTTCGGGGCGCCCCACGCCGACGTCAGGGCCGACTGCTCCGCCGACGTGATCGGGGTGATGCCGGGGTGCTTCGAGTTGAGCGGCTGCGTGTAGGCGCGGTCGTTCAGCAGCGTCCACGAGCCGGCGGCGACGTCCGCGGTCTGCCAGCAGAAGAAGCGGCCGTTCGGGCTCCAGGTGTCGCCCCACATGTACCACGTGCCGGCCGCGTTGGCCTTGACGATCTGCGGTGCCTCGGCGCCGCGGCCGGGGCCGATCGCCGAGGTGTAGATCGCGAAGCTGCCGGGGTTCAGCGTGCTCGACCGGGTGCCGAGCAGGGTGCTGTTGGTGTTGTTCTTGAAGTACATGTAGTTGACGCCGTTGACGCTGACGAAGTCGCCGTCGATGGCGTCGTAGCCGGGGTCGAAGAACACCGACGGGGCCGAGGCGGTCACGAAGTCGCTGGTGTAGTTCACCATCAGGACGTTGTGGCCGCCGGTGACGGCCGAGTAGACGACCGCGTACTGGCCGCGGGAGGCGTCCCAGTAGGCCTCCGGGGCCCACGCGTGCGTCGCCAGGGAGTGGACCTTCAGCAGGCGGTACCCCGTGAACGTGCGCAGGTCCGCGGAGTCCCAGACGTGGATGTACTGGCTCTGGTACGACCAGTCCGTGCCGTTGAGGTCGGT
Organism: Dactylosporangium sp. CA-139066; assembly: GCF_050936175.1. Taxonomy (NCBI): domain Bacteria; kingdom Bacillati; phylum Actinomycetota; class Actinomycetes; order Micromonosporales; family Micromonosporaceae; genus Dactylosporangium; species Dactylosporangium sp. CA-139066. The sequence goes on from NZ_JBNJNH010000001.1 coordinate 2,058,540, forward strand.
GGCCAGGACGACGAAGCCGCCGGACTGCTTGCGCAGGATGAACGGGTCGCGCAGGCCCTTGCTGCCCAGCGTGGGCGTGGCGACCGGGTTGTTCTGGTTGAGCGGGGTCCAGTTCAGCCCGTCGGCGCTGACGGCGAGGTGGAGGCCGTAGTTGGCGGCGGTCATGGTCGGGGACTCGGTGAAGTACGCCATCGCGTAGCCGGCGTAGGTGGCGGCGGCGGCCGATCCGGGCCGGATCAGCGCGGCCCCCACGCCGGCCGCGCCGACCGCGGACAGGAGAGTGCGACGCTTCAAGAGAGGTCACCTCGGGGATTGTTATCGCTCACAACTGGCGGGTCGGGAGCGTCGATGTGAGCGATGTTATCGCTCACATCGACGCTGTCAAGAGCTCAGGCGGCGGCCCGCGACCATTGCTGGTTGGTGCCGCCGTTGCAGGTGTACTGGCGATCGACGAGCCCACGACGTCCATCACGCGGCCGCTGTTGCGGTTCGTCACCCGGTAGTGGGTGAGCGTGGCGTTGGCGCCGCCGGACAGGCCCCACGAGTACCGCAGCCGGTCGCGGCCCGAGGCGCTGGTCGTGGACAGGCTCAGGTTGGTGCCGCTGCCGGAGATCTCCTGGAGGCGGTACGGGTCCGCCACCCGCACCCCCGGCCAGTACACGGTGCCGAGGCCCTCGGCGCGCGCCTCGGCCGACACGCCGCGGATGAACGCCACGAAGCTGTCCGAAGTGGACGGTGCATCGTAGTTGCGCCCGTCGGTCATCGGCGCGCCGAACTCGGTGATCAGCGTGCGGCCGGCGTAGGCGCCGATGCTCGTGCGCAGGCCCTCGCGCCAGGAGTCCTCGGTGAGCCGGGACGTGTCGAAGAACTGGTAGATGTGGCGGGAGATGAGCGTGCCGGCGAAGCGGCTGTCGTCGCCGATGGTGGTGATGCGCTGGTTGTACCCGGCGCCGCTGACGATGATCCGGCCGCGGGGCACGCCGGGGTAGTTCGACAGCCACTGGGCGGCGACGTTCTTCCAGTCGGTGTCGCTGTACCCGTGCGGCTCGTTCATCGGCTCGAAGTACACGTTGGCGTTGCCCTGGTACTTGGCCACGATCGTGCCCCACATGGACCAGAACTGGCTCGTGTTGTCGATGAGCCCGTCCCGGGAGCTGTTGGCCTCCCAGTAGCTGAGGATGACCTTCATCCCCTTGCTCGCGGCGGTGTCGATGACGGCCGTGTACGAGTTCCAGTACGAGCCCGAGACCGTTGGGTAGTTCACCGGCAGGCGCACGGTGTTGGCCTCGAGGTTGGTCTGGAAGCCCGACAGGATGCGGTCGGCCTTGGCCTGCGTGGTGGCGTAGCTGTCCGACGTGGACAGTCCGCCGAGCACCAGCGTGTCGTCGACGAAGTTGTCGCGCTGGTCGGCCCAGTTGACCCCGCGGAAGCCGCTCGTGGCCGCGTGGGCGGGCGTGGACAGCGGCGCCAGGCCGGCGGTGAGCAGGGCCGCAGCCAGGGTGGCGGTGAGCGTGCGGCGTGGTCTGAGCATAGGGTTCGCCCTTTCTGTACGGCTGGCTTGCCCCCCAATGGCAGACGACGGGCCGCCGGGGCCGCCACGATGCGAACCGAGAAGTTCAGAAACGTACAGACTCGAACATCCCCGGGCGGCGGACCAGTGACATCGACGAGCGGCGCACGATCAGCTCGGGGGCGACGAGGACCCGCTGCGACGGGCGGCGGTCGCCGTCGATCAGCCGGGAGACCATGAGCTCGACCGCGAGCCGGCCGACGTGGTGCTTCGGCGGGCGCACCGCGGTCAGCGCCGGCTCGGCGAGGTGGGCGACCTCGTCGTCGTAGGAGACCAGGGCCAGGTCGTCGGGGACCGAAACGCCGTGCTCGGCGCAGAACTGGGCGACCGACATCGCGTCGGGGTCGCTGTGCACGATGAGCGCGGTGATCGCCGAGCGGCGGCACTCGGCGAGGACGTCGCGCATGATCCGGCGGTGCCCGCGGGCCTCCAGGGCGACCGACTCGCGCACCACGGTCGCATCGGGGATGTCCAGCTCGGCGCAGGCTGCGCGCCAGCCCTGCAGCAGGTGGGCCGAGGTCGGGCTGCCGTGGGAGAGCACCAGCCCGATGCGCCGGTGGCCCTGCTGGTGCAGGTGGTGCACGGCGATCTCGCAGCCGAGCGCGTGGTCGCTGCGCACCCACTCGATCGGCCGCGGCGCGGCGGTCCACCGCGGCGGCTGGCGCTCCACGAGGATCGTCGGCACCGGCAGCCGGCCGATCCAGTCGATCATCTCGGCGCCCCGCTCGCCGTCGAGGTTCGGCGCCAGCAGCAGGCCCTGGACCTGGTTGGCCTCGACGAGCCGGCCGATCTGGCGGCGGTCCTCGTCGGGGTCGTAGGAGGAGCCGCGCAGCTGCAGCGCGACGCCGAGCGCGGCCGCGGCGGCCCGGGCGCCGGCGACGATCGGCGGCCAGTAGAAGTCCAGCGACGGCACGACGATGCCGATCGTGAGCCGCGTCGCCGGCCGCCGCGGCGGCGCGCCCTGGGTGGGCAGCGTGGCGCCGCCGTGCACGCGGGTGACGAGGTTGCGCTCCGCGAGGGCGGCGATGTCGCGGCGGATGGTCAGCTCGCTCACGCCCAGCTCGCGGGCGAGGTCCCGGACCCGCACCGAGCCGGAGCGGCGCAGCTCGCTCAGCACGCGCTCGTGCCGCTGCACGCCGAACAGCCGCCGCGTCATGGGCAGTCCCGATCACCCCGATGTTTCGTGCCCGTTAACATAGGCGGACGACGATGGGTCGTCAACCGCGCGGCGCCGCCGACGACCCCCGCACCCGCAGGGCCGGGCTGAACAGCCCCGCGACCTCGTCGTCGTAGGCGGCCACGACAGGTCGCCGGGCACGGGCAGGCAGCGCTCCTGGCAGCGCTGCACCAGGGCGATCGCCTCGGCGTCGGCGTGCACGAGCAGCGGCGTGGTCCCGGCGGCCAGGCACCGCTCGAGCCCGGCGTCGAGCGCGGCGTTGCCCTCGGGGAGCGCGCGCCGGGGACCCGGACGTCGAGCGTGGCGGCGGGGTCCAGCCCGCACTCGGCGACCGCCTCGAGCCAGCCGCGGTGCACGTGCGGGCGGGTCGGGCTGTGCTCGGCGAGCGCCGCGCCGACCCGGCGGTGGCCGAGGGAGACGAGGTGCCGCACGGCCATCGTCGCGCCGAGCGCGCGCCTACGCCGACCCGCCCGACGGCCCCGATGGCGGCGACGACGCCGAGGCGGTCGCCCGCCGGCTCACGCTGGCCGCGGCGCTGGCCCGGCTCGGCTCGCGCCAGCGGGCGGTCATCGTGCTGCGGTACCACCAGGGCCTCGACGTCCTGGAGACGGCCGCCGCCCTCGGCTGCTCCGAGGGCACGGTCAAGAGCCAGACCGCCCGTGGCCTCGCCGCCCTTCGCGAACAGCTGACCGAGCCGGCCCTGGGGGGGAGTGCTGCGTGAGCGACCTCGATGATCTTCTCGCCGAACTGGCCGAGGCCTCCGCGCCGCCGGCCGGGCTCGGCGCCGATGCGCTGTTCGACGCCGGGCGCCGCCACCGCCGCACGGTGCTCGCGCGATCCGCCGCGGCCGCCCTGGCCGTGCTGGCCGCGGCCGGCGTCGCGCTCGCCGCGTCGCGCCCCGGCCCGGCGCCCCGGCCGCCGGCCGACCCGCCCAGCGTCACGGCGACGCCACCGGGCGCCCGGCAGTGGCCCGCAGCACCGACGCCGGGGCGAGCTGGACCCTCGCCGTCCTGCCCGGCCTCACCGGCTGCCGGCCCGGCGCCTGCGGACCGCCGCAGGTGACCGCCGACGGCCACGGCGGCGCGTTCGCGCTGGTGACCACCAAGGCCGTCTGGTACCTCTCCGACGACGGCCGGAACTGGAGGAAGGCCCCATGAGCCGCCGCCCCCGGCGCACTCTGCGCCGCGATCGCCGTCATCGCGCCGCCTGCGGGGGTTCCGGCGGCGGAGTCTAGGGTGGCCGCTGCGGCGCCTGGGATCCGCGTCGGCCGAAGCTGCTCGCCGGCTGCGGCGGCGACCCGTCCGCCGCGGCCCCGGTAGCCGGCGGCCCGCCCGGCTCGTCCGCCGCCGTCGCGCGCCTGAGTGGGCACGTGGCGGCCGGGGGGTCAGGTGGCGAGGAGGGCGGCGCCGGTCAGCACGGCGGCCGGGCCGAAGGCGGCGACCCGCAGCGGCACGCCGGCCGGTCCCGGCAGGGCCGCCGCGGCGCGCATCGCCTCGGCGACCGCCGCGACGAACGGCTCGCCGAGGCCGAGCACGCCGCCGCCGAGGACGACGACGTCCGGGTCGAGCAGCGTCGCGGCCGCGGCCAGGCCCGCGCCGAGCACCCGGGCGGCGAGCGCGATCGCCTCCGAGGCTTCCGGGCGGTCCGCGGCGGCCACCTCCTCCAGCGCCGGTACGGCCGCGAGCCCCGCCCGTTGCGCATACAGCGCCGCGATCGCGGGACCGGCGGCGTAGGACTCGACATGGTCGGTGCCGCCGCATCCGCAGGGCCGCCCGGTGCGCACCGTCGCCGGCAGGTGCCCGATGCTGCCGGCCAGGCCGTGGCGGCCGCGGACGAGGGCGCCGGACGTGATCACGGCGCCGCCGATGCCGGTGCCGGCGGCGACGACGAGCGCGTCCCGGGCCGTTGCGGCGGCGCCGCGGCGGGCCTCGGCGACCGCCATCGCGTGCACGTCGTTGTGGACGGTGACCGGCAGGCCGAGCGCGGCCTCGAGCGCCGTGCGGACGTCGGTGCCCCGCCAGCCGGGCAGCGATCCGGTGGCGTGGGTGATCCGGCCGTCGGCGTCGACCGCGCCCGCGGTGCCCACGCCGCAGGCGACGGGCGCCTCGCCGCGGTCGTCCCGGCCGGCCGCGGCCGCGCGCCGGGCCAGGTCGGCGGCGGCGTGCAGGACCGCGACCGGGCCTTCGGCGGCCGGTGTCGGGGCGCGCAGAACCGGCCCGCGCAGCTCGCCGCCGGCGCCGACGAGCGCGGCGGCGATCTTCGTGCCGCCGATGTCGACACCGATCGTGGTGGTGGTCATCGGGCGGCGGCCGGGGTGGCGGCGGTGAGGCGCCGGGTCAGGGCGAGGGGGTCGGTGATGGCCGTGCCGACCACGACGGCATGGGCGCCCGCCGCGAACGCGCCCCGCACGTGCTCCGCCGTGGCCAGCCGTCCCTCGGCGACCGTGCGCACGCCGGCGGCGGCCAGGCGGGCCACCAGGTCCAGGTCCGGTTCGGTCCCCTGTGGACTGTCCACCGTGTATCCCGACAGGGTCGTGGCCACCAGCTCGGCTCCCGCCGCCCACGCCGCGCGGCCCTGCTCGAACGTCGCGACGTCGGCCATCAGCGGCAGGCCGAGCTCCTCGCGCACGCGGCGGGCGAGCTCGGCGATCGGAAGCTCGCCGCGGCCGGTGGCCTCGGCGGCGATGACGTCGGCACCCGCCTCGGCCAGGGCGGCGGCCAGGTCCCAGGACGGCGTGATGAGGTACCGGTCGGCGGCGCGCACCTTGTGCAGCCCGATGACCGGCACGTCCACCGCGTCCTTGGCCGCGCGCACGTCCTCGGGGGAGTTGACCCGCACCGCGACGGCACCGCCGAGCGCGGCGCACTCGGCGAGCCGCGCGATGAGCGCCGGCGAGCGCAGCGGGTGGCCCTCGGGGGCCTGGCACGACACCACGAGCCCGCCCGCCGTCGCCTCCACAACCGATCCCACGCTCAGCCTCCGCCCGCAATTGGTCTAGTCCAATTATCGACCCCGGCAGCGTAGCCTGCCCGGTTGGTCGGCGCTAGCATCGAGCGGTCCGGACCACGGCAGGAGCCCGTTGACACCATGACCGCCACGAAGCACGAGATGCTGCGCGCGCACCTCGAGGGGCTCATCGACGCCGAGCTCGGGCCGCACGAGCGGCTGCCGGCCGAGCGGGACCTCGCGCTGCAGTTCGGCGTGAGCCGGATGACCGTCCGGCAGGCGCTGGACCGGCTCGAGCGGGAGCGGCGGGTGTACCGGGTGCGCGGCGCCGGCACCTTCGTCGCCCGGCCGGCGATCACCAAAGGGATCGAGCTCACCTCGTTCAGCGAGGACATGCGCCGGCGCGGGCTGCGGCCCGGGTCGCGGCTGCGGGCGGCCGAGGCGGTGGCGGCCGGGGCCGAGGTCGGGTTCGCGCTCGGGCTGAGCCCAGGGGACGAGGTGTTTCACGTCGCGCGGGTGCGCACCGCGGATGGGGTCCCGATGTGCCTGGAGGACGTCTTCCTGCCGGCCGCGGCAGTGCCGGGGCTGCTCGACGGGGCGTTGGACGGGTCGCTGTACGAGGCGCTGCACCTGCGGTACCACATCCGGATGATGCGGGCGGAGCAGTCCATCCGGGCCACGGTGCTCGACCGGGAGGCCGCGGCGCTGCTGGAGGCGCCCGCGTTCAGCCCGGCCCTGCTGGTGGAGCGCACGGCGTTCGACCAGCGCGACCGGGCCGTCGAGCGTGCGATCTCGGTGTACCGCGGGGACCGCTACGCCTTCGAGGCCGCCATCGTCCGCCCGCCCGACCGTACGGATGCCGAACGTTCGGCAACCTGACGGCGGCGGCCGTTGGGGCGGCTAACGTTCGGGGGGCGCACCGTCCGCGGGGCCGAGGCTCAGCAGGATCGCCGTGGCGAGCGTGGTCAGGTGGTCCACGAGCGGCTCCGGCGGGTCGGTCATGTCGCGCCAGACCCAGTCGATGACCACCTGCGTGATGCCGGCGACCAGGGTCAGCAGCGTCCGCTCGTAGCGCACCGGGTCGCGCGGGGGGCCCACCACCGGCCCGACGAGCCGCGCCACCACGTCCGCGTCGTGGCGCAGCACGCCGCGGCGGCGCAGCTCCATCCGCGGGGCGTTGATGTAGATGACCCGCGCCCGCTGCGGGTGCTCGGCGAGCAGCCGGACCAGCGCGCCGAGCATCGGGCGCAGCAGTTCCTCGACGCCGGCGGGGTCGCGGGGCGCGGCGGCGGCGAGGCCCGCGAGGAGCCAGTCGTTGACCTCGCGGTGCACCGACAGCAGCAGGGCCTCGCGGTCGGTGAAGTGGTCGTAGAAGTACCGCTTCGAGACCCGGGCCAGCGCGCACACGTCGGACACGGTGACGTCGTCGTAGCTGCGGGCGGCGAAGAGCTGCACGGCCGCGGCGACCAGGCGGTCCCGGCGGCCGGCCGCGCGCTCCTGCCGGGACTGCCCGCCGTAGTTCTCACCCCGCTTGGCGCCAACGGAGGCGACGCCGGCCATGGGTCACCTCCCGCCCCGCCGTGGATGCCGACACGGTACCCGTGACAAATGTTTCGGTCGATGCACCGAAAACAATTCCAAGCGTGGAACTTTCACGCCGGCGGCGGCGCGGTGCTCTCCCGGATGACGAGCGACGTGGCCAGCTCGACCCGGGCCGGGTCCACGGTCTGGCCCGCGGCCAGGGCGAGCACCATCTCGGCCGCGGCGTTGCCCATGCCGGCGAACGGCTGGCGCACCGTGGTCAGCGGCGGCCCGCACCAGCGCGCGAGCTCGATGTCGTCGAAGCCGACGACGCTGAGGTCGTCGGGGATGCGCAGGCCGGCCCGGCGCGCGGCCTCGTACACGCCGAGGGCCTGCAGGTCGTCGCCGCACAGCACGGCGGTCGGGCGCCGCGGCCGCGCGAGGAGCTGCCCGCCCAGCTCAAGGCCGTCCTCGAAGACGAACGCGCCGCTGCGCACCAGCTCCGGGTCGAGGGCCAGGCCCGCGGTCTCGAGGGCCGCGCGGGCCGCCTCCAGGCGGGCGCGGGCGCACATGTAGCCGGCCGGTCCGGTGATGATGCCGATCCGGCGGTGGCCGAGCTCGAGCAGGTGGCGGGCGGCGGCGATCCCGCCGCTCCAGTTGGTGGTGCCGACCGACGGGGTGTCGTGCACGGGCTCACCGGTCGGGTCGAGCACGACGAGGGGTACGCCGCTGGCCGTGAGCTGCTGGTAGTACGTGCCCCGGTAGGCGGAGTGGACCGCGATCACGCCGGTCGGGCGGCGGCTGAGCAGCAGGTCGGCGGTGCGCCGCCCGGCCCGCGGCGCGCGGCCCTGCAGGTCGGTGAAGCCGACGGTCAGGCCGCGGTCGCGCACGACCTCCTCGACCCCGCGCATGATCTCGATCGCGAGGTGGCTCTCCAGGCCGGAGAACGCGACCTCGACGATCGGCATGGCGCTGGTCGCGTCGGTGCGGCGGTACCCGTGCTCGCGCAGCAGCGCCTCGACCCGCTCGCGCGTGTCGACCGCGATGCCGGACCGGCCGTTCAGAACTTTCGAGACGGTCGGCGGCGACACCCCGGCGAGCTGCGCGATGGCCGCCACCGTCATGGTCCCGCGGGGTCGCCGGCCCGGCTTCTCCTCCGGTTTCGCATCGGTCACCAGCGCATTCTAGGCAGATCCGCGCGGCGGCAACGATCGTCGAACGGCCATCGACCGCCTTGCCGATCGGGCATTGACGAACTTCGGTGGCGCTCGTAGCGTGAGGAAACATTTCCGGGCCGATCCGGAAAGTTTCGAAACATTGCCGCATGCCCGAACGGTCTCCGCCAGACCTCGAGGAGTGCCATGACGCAGACGCAGACTCGCCGCCCGCCGCCCGCGAGCGCGGCCGCCGCCCGCCGCGCCGGCCGCCGGCAGCGGCTCGCCCGCGACCGATTCCTGCTGCTCGTCGCGCTGCCCGGGGTGGCGCTGCTGCTGACGTTCCACTACCTGCCGCTGCTGGGCAACGTGATCGCGTTCAAGGACTATCAGCCGTACCTCGGCCTGGCCGACAGCCCGTGGACCGGCTTCGCGAACTTCTCGATCCTCACCGGCGCCGACCCGCAGTTCGTCACCGCGCTGCGCAACACCCTGGTCGTGATGCTGCTGCAGATCGGGATCGTGTTCACGGTGCCGATCGGCCTGGCGCTGCTGCTGGACGGCATGATCTCCGAGCGGCTCAAGCGGCTCGTGCAGACGGTGCTGTACCTGCCGCACTTCCTGTCCTGGGTCATCGTCGTGTCGATCTTCAACGAGCTGCTCGGCGGCAGCGGCCCGCTCAACACGTTCCTGCGCCGCCACGACCTCGGCACGATCGACGTCGTCGGCAATGCCGAGGTGTTCAAGGAGCTCGTCACCGGCCAGGTGCTGTGGAAGGAGGCCGGCTGGGCGATGATCCTGTTCCTGGCCGCGCTGTCGCGCATCGACCAGGAGCTGTACGAGGCGGCGGCGGTGGACGGCGCCGGCCGGGTCCGCCAGCTGTGGCACGTGACCCTGCCGGGCCTGCGCAGCGTGATCGTGCTGCTGCTCATCCTGCGCCTGGGCGACGCGCTCACCGTGGGCTTCGAGCAGATCCTGCTGCAGCAGCAGGCCGTGGGCGTGGACGCCAGCGAGGTGCTGGACACGTACGTGTACAACCACGGGGTCGTCATGGGCTCCTGGGGCGTGAGCGCCGCCGTCGGGCTCGTGAAGGGCCTCGTCGGCGTGGTGCTCGTGCTCGGCGCGAACCGGCTGGCGCACGCGTTCGGCGAGCCCGGCCTGTACCAGCGGGGGCCGGCGTGAAGTTCCTGAAGGCCGTGCTGCTCACGCTCTGCTGCGCGCTGGTGGTCGTGCCGTTCGTCGGCATCGTCTCGACCAGCCTCGCCACCCGCGAGGACATCGTGCGCAACGGCGGGTTCGTGCTGATTCCCGACGGGGTCACGTTCGCCGCGTACCGCGCCCTGTTCACCGGCGGCGTCGTGCCCCGCGCGGTCGGGGTGAGCGTGCTCATCACCGCCGCCGGCACCGCGCTCAGCCTCACCACGACGGCGTTGCTCGCCTACGGACTGAGCCGGCCCCGATCGTTCGGGCACCGCCCGATCCTGCTGCTCGTCGTCGGGGCGCTGCTCTTCACGCCGGGCATCATTCCGGGGTACCTCACCGTCGACGCCCTCGGCCTGCTCGACTCCTACTGGGCGCTGATCCTGCCCGTGGCGATCAGCGCGTTCAACGTCGTCATCCTGCGCGCGTTCTTCATGGAGATCCCGGCGGAGCTGATTGAGAGCGCCCGCATGGACGGCGCCGGCGACGGGCAGATCCTCGTCCGCATCGTCCTGCCGCTGTCCCGGGCGGTGCTGTCGGTGATCGGGCTGTTCTACGCCGTCGGTTACTGGAACGCGTTCTTCACGGCGCTGCTGTACCTCAACGACACGGCCAAGTGGCCGATCCAGCTCGTCCTGCGCACCTACGTCGTCAACCAGCAGCAGCTCGGGGTCGACCAGATCGGCTCGGGCGACCTGCCCCCGCAGGAGGCGCTGCAGATGGCGATCCTCGTCATCTCCATCGTGCCGATCCTGCTCGTGTACCCGTTCGTGCAACGCCACTTCACCAAGGGCGTCCTCGCGGGCGCCGTCAAGGGCTGAACCCCACGGAGGATTTTCATGCTCACCCGTCGCACGTTTCTCGCCGCGGCGCTCACCGCCGCGGGCGGTTCCATGCTGGCCGCCTGCGGCGACGGCGGCGCCGGCAGGAACGACAACTCGACCGAGCGCAACCAGGGCGTCAAGCTGCCCGCCTACGTGCCGTCCACAGTGGTCAAGGCCGACCTGCCCGGCAACGCCGACGGGCTGCTGGACGCGTTCCTGTCCTACCCCGACCCGCCGGTGCAGCAGTTCACCGCCCCGCCGATGGCCGGCGGCACCGTGTCGGCGTTCGTGCTCACCGGCTCGCCGGTGCCGCCGCCCAAGGACAACAACCCGTTCTGGCAGGAGCTGGACAAGCTGCTCGGCTGCGAGCTGAAGCTCACCATCACGCCCAGCGCCGAGATGGCCACGAAGTTCTCGAGCCTCATCGCCGGCGACGACCTGCCGGACCTCATCGTGCCCGCGCTGTACCTGCCCAACGGGGTGCCGGCCGGGATCGGGAACCTTCCACAGTGGATGGCCACCAAGTGCACCGACCTGACCGAGTTCCTCGGCGGGGATGCCGTCAAGGAGTACCCCAACCTGGCCGCGATCTCCTCGGCGGCGTGGAAGCAGTGCGTGTACAACGGCGGCATCTATGGCGTCCCGGTGCCCCGCGGCGTCGCGGGCACGCTCATGTTCCGCCGCGACGACCTCCTCACGCAGCTGGGCGTCGACCCGAACCCGAAGAGCTTCGCCGAGTTCCGCGACCTGTGCCGCAAGGTGACCGACGCGAAGGCGAACCGCTGGGCCATCGTCAACGCCGGCGGGCTGATGTTCTTCGTGCAGCAGATGCTCGGCGCCCCCAACGGCTGGCGCTGGGACGGCAACAAGCTCGTCAACCAGGTCGAGACCGACGAGTTCCGCAAGGCACTGTCCGATGTGGTCGCCATGTACAAGGACGGCGTCGTGCACCCGGACAGCTTCGCCAGCAACGCGCCGGTGAAGCGCTGGTTCAACGCCGGCGAGGCGGTGCTGACCGCCGATCGCTACACGGCCTGGCCCCAGTACTTCGCCGAGAACGTCGCCGGGGCCGCGTTTGCGATCAGCGGGATACGCCCGCCCAAGTACGACGGCGGCGGGTTCGCGGCGACGTGGCAGTCCAACGCGGGCGCCATCAACAACTTCACCGTCTTCAAGAAGGCCGACAAGGCCCGCATCAAGCAGCTGCTGACGCTGTGCAACTACCTGGCGGCCCCCTTCGGCACGGCCGAGTGGCTGTTCCGCCGCTACGGCCTGCCCGGCCAGCACTACACGATGCAGAACGGCGGCCCCGTGTACACGCAGGCGGGCGCGGCGCAGACCGCGCTCGGCATCCGGTACATCGTGGACGCCCCCGACGCCATCTTCATCCCCGGCAAGCCGGACGCGACGAAGCTGTCGTACAACTACCAGAAGGACATTATCGGCACGTCGGTGCCCGACCCGGTCGTGGCCAACGGGCTGTTCTCCGACGAGTGGTCGCGCAAGCAGCCGGTGCTGGGCGCGCTGGTCAGCAACGGCCAGAACGACATCATCGCCGGCCGCCAGCCACTGTCCTATCTGGACGAGATCATCAAGAACTGGCGCGCTCAGGGTGGCGAGACCGTCCGCAAGGACTTCACCGAGCAGCTGCAGAAGCTCGGTGTCAAGTGAGCGGTCCGGTCCGGGTGGCGATCGTCGGCACCGGCGGTATCGCCCGCATCCACCTCGAGGCGCTGCGCGAGCTGAACGACCGGGCGCTGGTCGTGGCGGCCGTCGACATCGACGGAGACCGCGCCCGGTCGTTCGCCAGCCGCCACGGCATCGCGCACGCCGGCACCGACCTGGCGCGCGCGATCGCCGAGACGCAGCCGGACCTGGTCCACGTGTGCACCCCGCCGGGCGCGCACGCGGGCCCGGCCCGGGTGGCCCTCGCGGCCGGCGCGCAGGTCCTCGTCGAGAAGCCGCCGGCGCTGAGCCTGGCCGAGTTCGACGCCCTCGCCGCCGCCGGCCCGTTCGGCACCGTGTTCCAGCACCGCTTCGGCTCCGGCGCCCGCCGCCTGCGGTCGCTGCTCGACGCCGGGGTGCTCGGCCGCCCGCTGCTGGCCGTGTGCGAGACCAGCTGGTACCGCCCGCAGGAGTACTACGACGTGCCGTGGCGCGGCCGCTGGGAGACGGAGGGCGGCGGTCCCACGATGGGACACGGCATCCACCAGATGGACCTGCTGCTGGCCGTGCTCGGCGACTGGACCGAGGTGTGCGCGGTCGCCCGCCGGCAGGCCCGCCGCGTCGACACCGAGGACGTCTCGCTGGCCCACGTCGTCTTCGACAGCGGCGCCGTGGCCACGGTCGTGAACAGCGTCGTCTCGCCGCGTGAGGAGAGCCGGCTGCGCTTCGACTTCGAGCACGCGACGGTCGAGGTGACGCATTTGTACGGGTACAGCGACGACAACTGGCGCATCGCCCCCGCCCCGGGCCACGAGGAGCGCGTGGCCCTGGCCTGGAAGTCGGGCGCGTCCGGCGTGTCGAGCGGCCACCGCGCCCAGTTCGACGAGGTCCTCGCCGCCGTCGCCCGCGGCGCCCCGCCGCCCGTCGAGGTCGCCGAGGCCCGCCGCACCCTCGCACTCGTCGCCGGGATCTACGCCTCGGCGTTCACCGGCCGCCCGGTCGGCCCGGGGGACCTCGGGCCGTTCTATCACAGCATGCAGGGCTCCGGCCCGCCTTGGGAGATGGCATGACCAACGCGCCCGTCACCGCGCCCGCCGGCCTCGACTTCGCGCTGCAGCAGGACTCCTCGCTGCGCGTGACCTGGCGGGGCCGCGAGCTGTTCCGCTACGTCTACCGCCCGCGGGAGTCCCAGGTGGAGTCTCCCCGGCCGTACCTCCACCCGGTCCGCACCATCGGCGGGCGCCTGGTGACCATTTACCGCCCGCACGACCACGTGTGGCACAAGGGCCTCTCGCTGGCCCTGAGCAACGCCGGCCCGGACAACTTCTGGGGCGGCCCGACCTACCTGCGCTCGCTCGGCGGGTACGCGCAGCTGCCCAACAACGGCTCCCAGCGGCACGAGCGCTTCGAGGTGCTCAACGCCGGCGACCGCTCGCTGCGATGCGTGCAGCGCCTGCGCTGGGACGCCCAGGACGGCCGCGAGGCGTTCACGGAGCGCCGGTCGATGACGGTGACGATGCTGCCGCACCGCTCCGCCTGGCGCCTGGACTTCGCGACCGAGCTGCGCAACCGTGGCGGCGACCCGGTCGAGTTCGGCAGCCCGCAGACCGAGGGCCGCGAGGGCGCCGCCTACAGTGGACTGTTCTGGCGCGGCCCGCGCAGCTTCAGCGGCGGCACGGTGCGCATCCCCGGCACCACCGGTGCCGACGACCTGAACAACGCCCGCGCCCCGTGGCTGGCGTTCGTCGGCCGCCACGACGGCGACGGCAGCGCCTCGACGATCCTGTTCGTCGACGACCCGGCCAACGCCGGCTACCCGACGAGCTGGTTCGTGCGCAGCGAGGTCTACGCGGTGGTGTGCCCGGCACCGTTTGCGCGGCAGGTGTACCGTTTGGGCCCCGACGAGGAGCTCCGGTTGCGCTACGCCGTCATCGTCGCCGACGGCGACCTGCCCGCCGAGACCTGCGCCGAGCTCGCGGCGGCGCCGTGACGCCCGGCCACGTGGCGCTGACGTTCGACGACGGCCCGACGCCCGCGCACACGCTCGCGCTGCTCGACGCGCTGCGCTCCTGCGGCGCGCGGGCGACGCTGTTCAACATCGGCCGCAACGCGCGGGACGAGCCCGGCCTGGTCCTCGCCCAGCGGGCCGCCGGCATGTGGCTGGGCAACCACAGCTGGAGCCACCCGCACCTCACCGCGCTGCCGGAGCAGGAGGCCGAGGACGAGCTGCGCCGCACGGCCCGGGTGCTACGCCGGATCACCGGCGCCGCGCCGCGCCTGTTCCGCCCGCCGTACGGCGACACGAACCCCGCGGTCCGGGCGCTGGCGAGGCGCCTGGGCCTGACGGAGGTGCTGTGGGACGTGGACACCCGCGACTGGGCCGGCGCCGGCCCGGACGACATCGTCGCCGCGGCGGAGGCGTTGCAGGACGGCCAGATCCTGCTGATGCACGACGGCTACGCCGCGACGCTGGAGGCCGTCCCGCGAATCGTCGCCGCGCTGCGCGCCCGGGGCCTGCAGCCCGGCATGATCTCGCCGGCCACGGGACGGGCGACGGCTCCGCGCGGCCCTCACCGGGTCAGGTAGGCGCGACTGTCCGGGCTCATCAGCGCCGCCCGCCCGCGCCGGGTCAGCGTGATCTCCTCGCGCACGTGCTCGGCTCCGGCGTACCGCCACAGCACCAGCCGGTTGTGTTCGAGCACCTGGACCGCCTCGTAGAGGATCTCGCGCACCGGCGCGGCGTGCGGCGACGCCTGCAGCATCGACACCCGCTGCAGCTCGGGAATGCCCTGCGAGATCTGGCGGTACACCTGATCCACCGACAACAGCGACGGCGAGCGCTGAAACGTCCCGGCGCACCCGATGTACAGCACGGCGGCGGCGAGGTCGCGCAGGTCCGACTCGTACAGCGCGCGCAGGCTGGTGACGCACGCGAGGCCCGGCTGCGGGGGAGTGGTCATGCCGACCAGGGTAGGGACGTCGCGCTTCTTCCGTTGCCATCGCCGCGCGTCCATGGCTCTTGACGCTCTCGCGCGGGCGTGCCTAACGTTGGGGAAACGGTCGGGGGGACGCCGCCATGACCACCGGAAACGCCGCCCGGACCGTAACCAGCCGGGTGCTCAGCGTCCTCGACGCATTCAACGGCGAGCACCGCCATCTGACCCTCTCGCAGATCAGCCGCCGCACCGGCATGCCCCTCGCCACCGCACACCGCCTCGTCGGCGAGCTCGCCGCGTGGGGCGCACTGGAGCGCGACGCCGCCGGCCGGTACCAGATCGGCCTGCACCTGTGGGAGGTCGCCGCGCTCGCCCCGCGCGGCCTGGGCCTGCGCGAGGCCGCGATCCCGTACCTTGAGGACCTCTACGAGGCGACCCACCAGCACGTGCAGCTCGCGGTCCTGGACGGCGTCGACGTCGTGTACGTCGAGCGGCTCTCGGCCCGCGGCGCCCTGGTCGTCCGCAGCCGCGTGGGCGGGCGCCTGCCGGCCCACACGACCGGCGTGGGTCTCGTGCTGCTGGCCCACTGCGCGCCGGACGTGCTCGAGCAGTACCTGTCGCGGCCGCTGGTCGCCTTCACCCCGCTCACCATCGCCGAGCCGGCACTTCTGCGGGCGACGCTGGACAAGGTTCGCCGCGCCGGCCATGCGGTGAGCGACCGGCAGGTGCAGATGGATGCGGTGTCGGTGGCCGCCCCCGTCCGCGACGCCGAGGGCCGCGTGACGGCGGCGTTGTCGGTGATCGTCCCGGTCGATGGCCCGCAGCCGGCGACGCTGATCCCCGCCGTCGTGGCCGCCGCTCGCGGCATCTCCCGCTCGCTGCTGCGCCGCGCCCCCGCCGCCTGACGCCGCGCGCGCGACGGTCGCCCGGCGTGGCCTCGGACCGGGGCGAACATGTTCGCGACGAACGCGGCCTGCGTGCTCCGCGGCGCGTGGGTGCCGCCGACGCCGAGGGTTGGGCGAACATGTTCGCGACGAACGCGGCCTGCGTGCTCCGTGGCGCGTGGGTGCCGCCGACGCCGAGGGTTGGGCGAACATGTTCGCGACGAACGCGGCCTGCGTGCTCCGCGGCGCGTGGGTGCCGCCGACGCCGAGGGTTGGGCGAACGTGTTCGTGACGAACGCGGTTGAGGTAATGCCATGGTGCGCGGCGGCTTGGCCGAATTTGGCCGTGACGAACGCGTTCGTGACGAACGCGGCCCGCACTCGGCGCCGGCATGTTGCCCCGCGCGGTTCGGGCGAACGCGTTCGTGACGAACGTGGCCGGGGGGGAATGCGCGACCGGCGAACTTGGTCGTGACGAACGCGTTCGTGACGAACGGGGCATGTGCGCTCGGCGGGGCGTGGGTGCGGCGCGCGGGTTGTGCCGGGGGCGCGCGCCGGCTTGGGCGAACTTGGTCGTGACGAACGCGTTCGTGACGAACGGGGCATGTGCGCTCGGCGGGGCGTGGGTGCGGCGCGCGGGTTGTGCCGGGGGCGCGCGTCGGCTTGGGCGAACTTGGTCGTGACGAACGCGTTCGTGACGAACGGGGCATGTGCGCTCGGCGGGGCGTGGGTGCGGCGCGCGGGTTGTGCCGGGGGCGCGCGTCGGCTTGGGCGAACTTGGTCGTGACGAACGCGTTCGTGACAAACGTGGCCGGCGTGCTCGGCGTCGGCGTGGCGTTGGTGCCGCGCGCGGGTCGGGCGAACGTGTTCGTGACGAACGTGGCCCGTGCGGTCGGCGGGGCGTGGGGTTGGGTGCGGCGCCGGGGTTGGGAGAACGCGTTCGTGACGAACGTGCTCGGAGATGCCGTGAGGTGTGGCGGCTTGCGCGGGCCTGGCGCTTACGAACGTGGTCGTGACGAACGCGTTCGTGACGAATGCGATCGTGGACACAGTGGGTGAGGGGTAGGCGTTAACGAACGCGTTCGTTACGATCGTGTTCATGAGTGGTCGTCGGGTACCTGTGAGTCGGCGTGATCGGCCGGCTAAACCGCCGCTGAGCAGGGAAGGGCTCGTTGCGGTGGCGTTTGCGATCATGCAGGAAGAAGGGCTTGAGCGGGTCACCATGCGGCGGCTGGCCAATGAGTTGGATACCGGGCCGGCCTCGCTCTATGTGTACATCCGTAACACTGCTGAGCTGCACGGGGCGTTGCTTGATCAGTTGCTGTCCGGGCTTGAGCTGCCTGCCCCGGTGCCGGCCGTGCGGTGGCGGGAGTCGCTTGGGGAGTTGCTCGAAAGTTACACGACGCTGCTGTTGCGGTATCCGAGTCTGGCTCGGTCCGTGTTGACGCTGCGGCCCTCCGGGGGCAACTACCTGCGGCTGATCGACATCATGCTTGAGCTGCTGCTTTCTGGGGGAGTGCGCGAGCGTCAAGCCGCCTGGGGGGTCGATCTTCTGCTGCAGCATGCGACCGCTATCGCGGCCGAGCAGGGGACCCGGGGGGAGGAGGTCGATCCCGAGCATGGGCCGCAGTTGCAGGCCGTCGCCGTTCAGATGGCGGATCCGGCGGACTATCCGTACATCGGGCGGGTGCGACATGAGCTGTTTTCCGGGGTGGGGGAGCAGCGGATGCGGTGGGCGTTCGCCGCGATCATCGAAGGCATTGGCGCCATTGCGACGCCTGGGCGGATGACGCCCGAGGGATAAGGCCCCGGGTGGATGGCGCCCGGGAGATGGCGCGGTGAGGCACCAGTGGATGGCGCCCGGGGAGATGGCGCGGTGAGCCACCGGTGGATGGCGCCCGGGAGATGGCGCGGCCGGTAGATAGGGCGGGCGCGGTGTTCGCGGTGCGACGGGTAGAGGTCGGCCGAAGGCGCGGTGCGACGGGGTAGAGGGGGTGGCGGCGCCGGCCAAGGGGGTGCAGTGCGCGATTGAAGAACGCGTTCGTTACGAACGAGTTCGTTAAGCTGAAGATCATTCATGAAAGGAGCGACACGCCAATGAAGAACCAGAGTGAGATTGCGATCGTGGGTGGGGGGCTTGGTGGGCTCACGCTCGCCCGGGTGCTGCACGTCCACGGTATTGCGGCGACCGTGTACGAACTTGATGCGTCCGCCGAGAGCCGGCAGCAGGGCGGCATGCTCGACATCCATGACTACAACGGGCAGGTCGCGCTGCGCGATGCCGGGCTGTACGAAGAGTTCCGGCGCATCGTGCATCCCGGTGGGGAAGCCATGCGCGTGCTCGACCGGCACGGGAACGTGCTCATGGAGGAGCGCGACGACGGCACCGGTGGGCGGCCCGAGGTCGACCGGGGGCATCTGCGGCGCATGCTGCTCGACTCGCTGCCCGACGGGACGATCCGGTGGGGGGCCAAGGTGTCCGGCGTGCGGGCCGTCGGGGGTGGGCGTCATGAGATCACGCTCGGGGGCGGGGAGGTCGTCGGCGCCGGACTGGTGGTGGGGGCCGACGGGGCCTGGTCGCGGGTGCGTGGGCTGGTGAGCGAGGCGAAGCCGGCGTACGCGGGGATCACCTTCTTCGAGGTCGACCTCCACGACGCCGATCGGCGGCATCCGGAGGCGGCGGCCGTGGTGGGGGAAGGGATGCTGTTCGCGCTCGGGCCCGGCCAGGGGTTCCTGGCGCACCGGGAGACCGATGGGAGCCTCCACGTGTACGTCGCGCTGCGGGCCGCCGAAGGGGCGCTCGACGACGCGGTCGGCGACGCGAAGGCCACCCTGGCCGAGCGGTTCTCCGGGTGGGCGCCGGAGCTCGTCCGGCTGATTCTCGAGGCCGACGGGGCGCTCGTGCCGCGGGCGATCAACGTGCTGCCGGTCGGGCTCCGGTGGGACCGGGTGCCGGGCGTGACGCTGGTCGGGGACGCGGCGCATCTCATGTCGCCGTTCGCGGGGGAGGGGGCCAACCTCGCGATGTACGACGGGGCCGAGCTCGGCAAGTCGATTGTGGCGCACCCGGGGGACGTCGAGGGGGCGCTGCGGGAGTACGAGGACGCCATGTTCGTGCGCAGCGAGCGAGCCGCGGCCGAGGCCGCGGCCAACCTTGAGCTGTGCTTCCGGGACGACGCGCCGCAGGGGCTCGTGGACCAGTTCGCCGCATACGCCGCAGCCGGCTGAAACCCGGAAACACCGTAGCGCGAGGGTCAAGGGCACAGGGGGCAGGCAGGGAACTGCCAGGGTGCGCCGGTACGGTCCGCAGACATGCGGGTCGTACTGGTGCTCCTGGCCGTGCTGGGGCTCCTCGCGGGAGCGCAGGAGCCGCAGCCCCGCCTCGGCAACGGGCTGGCCCGCACGCCGCCGATGGGGTGGAACGACTACAACGCCTACGGGCTCGACGTCACCGAGGACGTGATACGGGCGGCGGCCGACCGGCTCGTCGAAGGCGAGCCCGCGGACCATCGCCGACCTCGCCAACCGGGACGTCGTCGCCGTCGACCAGGACCCGCTCGGGCGGCCGGCCGGGCTCGTGTCCGCGGCCGGCGGGCTGGACGTGCTGCGGCGGCCGCTCGCGAACGGCGACGTGGCCGTGGTGCTGTTCAACGAGACCGGCGCCGCGGCGCGGATCTCGACGAGCGTGGGGCACGGGACGTACACCATGAAGGATCTCTGGACGGGAACGACGACCGCCACGGGCGGCACGGTCTCGGCCGAGGTGCCGGCGCACGGGGCGGCGATGTTCCGGGTGAGCAAGGACCGCTAGGACAGCTCGCGGGCGATGCGCTCCTTCACCTCGCCGAAGTGGCGGCGCATCGCCTCGCGGGCGGCTTCGGGGTCGCGGGCCCGCAGCGCGTCGACGATGCGGCGGTGGTTCGCGACCGTCTGCGCCGCCTGGTGGTCCGGCGGGGGCAGCCGGTCGCCGACCTCGTGGTACACGTCCCAGAACACGGCGATGAGCTGCAGGACCAGCTCGTTGCCGCAGCCCTCGTACAGCAGTGCGTGGAACGCCCGGTCCGCGCCCGCGTCGTGCGCGATGCCGTTGACCAGCGCGTCGAGGGCGGCGAAGCGGGCGTCGCTCACGGTGCCGACGACGCTGCCGATGAGCCCGGTCTCCAGCAGCTCGCGCACCTCGACGAGGTCGCGCAGCGCGCGGATCCCGCCGTCCGTGCGCACCCGGAACGTCAGCGAGGGGGTCAGCACGTCGATCGAGGCGCGGCCGACGAACGTGCCGTGGCCGTGGCGGATCTCCACGATGCCCAGCGCCTGCAGCGCCCGGATCGCCTCGCGGACGCTGTTGCGGCTGGCCCCGAGGGCGTCCATCAGCTGCGGCTCGGTCGGCATCGGCGCGCCCGGCGGCAGCTCACGGTCGTGGATCAGCTCGACGATGCGGTCCTGCACCGTCGCTCCCGCACGTCTGGCCATACGCCCCTCCCTCGCGACCCGTCGAACATCCCCCGTCCACGCCGACGCCGGGAAGGCGGAAGAAGCGTAGCGGCAATGCCGGCTCGCGCGGTCGCGTACCGTCGGGGGATGATTGAGGTCGATGAGCACGGCGCCGTGCACGTCGTGCGGATGGCCCACGGCAAGGTCAACGCGCTCGACCTGGAGCTGCTGCTGGCGCTGCGCGACGCCTTCGCGACGAGGCCCGCCGCCGCCGTCGTGCTCACCGGCGCCGGGCGCTGCTTCAGCGCCGGCGTCGACCTGCGCCGCGTCCTGGACGGCGGGCCCGACTACGCCGCCGCGTTCCTGCCGGCGCTCAACGCCGCCTGCCGGGCCGTGTTCGAGCATCCGCGCCCGGTCGTCGCCGCCGTCAACGGCCACGCCATCGCCGGCGGGTGCATCCTCGCCCTCGCCGCCGACCGGCGGTTCATGGCCGGCGGGACGATCGGGGTGACCGAGCTCGCGGTCGGCGTGCCGTATCCGTCGGCGCCCATGCAGGTCCTCCGGTCCGCCGCCGGGCCGGCCGCGGCCGACCTCGCCCTGTCGGCCCGCACCATGCCGCCGCAGGAGGCGCGGCGCCTCGGGCTCGTCGACGCGGTCGTGGCGCCCGACGAGCTGCTGGAGCGGGCGCTGGCGGAGGCCGAGCGGCTCGCGCGCATCCCGTCAGGCACGTTCGCGCTCACCAAGCGGCAGCTGCGCCGCGACGCCGTCGCCCGGATGGACGACGGGCGGGCCGACGACGAGTCGGTCCTCGCCGCCTGGACGAGCCCGGGCGTGCGGGCCGCGATCGCCGCGTTCTTCGACGCCCTCTGAGCCGGGCAGATGTTCCGGGCTCCCGGGGCCGGGGTAACCCGATGCGGGGGTGCTTTTCATGAACGCGAACAGGGCGATACTCACGCTGGTGCTGCTGATGGGCGGCTGCGACAGCATGGATTCCACGGTCACCGCGGCGTCACCGGAGCCTTCCGCTTCCCGTGCTTCCCTCGCGCCGAGCGAGACGAACAGCGACACGTCCGGCCGGTGCCACACGGGTGAGCTGCAGGTGAGCGTCAAGGCGGCGCCGGGCGGGGGTGCGGCCGGCAGCGTCTACGAGTGGCTGGTGTTCACCAACGGGTCGCAACGGACGTGCACGATGCACGGCTTCCCGGGCGTCTCGTGGGTGACCGGCGCCGACGGGCAGCAGGTGAACGACCCGGCGCAGCGGATGAGCGGCAACGCCCCGGCCCGGGTGACGCTCAAGGCGGGCGGTTCGGCGCACGCGACGCTGCAGTCGCCGCAGCCGATGGACTTCCCCGACACCTGCGCGCCGAAGGACATCGCCGGCCTGCGGGTGTACCCGCCGGACGAGACCGGCGCCGTGTTCGTCGCCGCGCAGCGCCAGGTCTGCTCGGCCAAGGGCGTCGGCCTGGCCCACATCGGCCCGGTCACCACCGCCGACGGCTGATGACGACCCACGAGGTGCTGCATCGCCTCGTCGGCCGGCCCGATCGTGAACACGACAGTCGCGGCGGCGACTTGAATGGGTCGCAACGCCGACGGCGCGAGCGGCCCCGCACGACGAGACTGGGCGACCATGACCACGCCCTATCCGCCCTTCGCGGGCGTTCCCAATAGTTCGGTACCGAAGAAGAAGTCCCGCCTCGGCCTGATCCTCGGCATCGTGGGCGGGGTGCTCGTCCTCTGCTGCGCCGGCGGGTTCGTCGCGGCCCTGTCCGTCCAGTCCGACAAGACGCCCCACGCCCCGGCCACGGCCGCCGGCGCGGGGGCCACGACCGCTCCCGCGGCGGGCGCCGCCGCGAAGTACAAGCAGCCCGGCGACCCGTGCGCGCTGGGCGACCTGAAGCTGCTCGGCCCGCGCACCGGCGACGGCAAGGGCGAGCCGACCGAGGAGAAGGGCGACCTGCCGCTGCCCGGCTGCGACTACTACCTCGCCGCCGCGGACGGCGCCCAGGAGGTCAAGGCGTTCGCCGTGGCCGACGACAAGACCGCCGCGCGCTTCAAGCAGGCCTCCGACCTGTATCCCGGGATCGCCGGCTTCAGCGGCGACAAGGTCTCCGGCTGCGGCGCCCAGGCCTTCTTCGCCAAGCGCCTGAGCTACGGCGACAAGCGCATCGAGGCGCTGCTGGTCTGCTCGGAGGCGAACCTGTACGTCGAGGTGCGCTTCAACGCCGGCGGCAACGAGCCGTGGAACGCCGACACCATGCGCACCAACATGGTCGCCTTCGCCGGGGCGATGATCGGCGCCGTGCCGAAGAACTGACTTTCGAAACGGCCCGTGAGGCTTACCGCCCCTTACTATCGGGCGGTGAGCCTTACGCGCCGCCCGGACCGGGCGCCGGTTTTGCTGTCGTACGCCGCATTCGTACTCGTCGGCCTCGGCGCCGGCGTCGGCGGCATCCTGATCCCGGCCCAGATCGCCGACTACGGCGTCGACGAGGCCACCATCGGCATCACGTTCTTCACGTCCTCGGCCGGGTTCCTGGTCGCCGGGGCCACCTCCGGGGCGCTGCTGCACCGGGTCAGCGTGCGCGTCGCGCTGACCATCGGCGCTCTGGCCTACATCTTCGCCGCGTTCGCGATGGCCGCCCGGCCGCCGTTCTGGGCGCTCGTCGCCGTGCAGCTGCTCGCCGGCTACGGCACCGGCATCCTCGAGTCGGTCCTCAACGTGTACCTTGCCGGGCTGCCGCGGGCGACCACGCTGCTCAACCGGCTGCACGCGTTCTTCGGCGTCGGCGCGCTGCTCGGGCCGCTGCTGGCGGCGTGGCTGCTGCAGTACCTGCCGTGGACCGCCGTCTGGCTCGTGCTCGGCGCCGTCGCGGTGCCGCTGGCCGCCGGTTTCCTGCTCGCGTACCCCCGCACGGGCCCGCCGGCCGAGGAGTCCGCCGCCCCGCCCCCGCGCTTCGGCGAGGCGCTGCGCCGGCCCGCGATCCTGCTGGCGTCGATCTTCCTGACCGTCTACGTCGGCCTCGAGATCGGCGTCGGCAACTGGGGCTTCACCTACCTGGTGCAGGAGCACGGCGAACCGTCGCTCGTCGCGGGGTACACCATCAGCGGTTATTGGCTCGGCCTGACCCTGGGCCGGTTCCTCATCAGCCCCGCCGCCACCCGCGCCGGGATGTCGGCGGCCGCGATGGCCACCGCGTGCCTGGCCGGCGTCACCGGCGGCGCGGCGCTCATCTGGGCCTCGCCGGCCGCCGCCGTGGCCACCGCGGGCTTCGTGCTGCTGGGCTTCTTCCTCGCCCCGCTGTTCCCGACCGCGATCGCGGTCGTCCCGGACGTCGTCGAGCCGCGCCTGGTCGCCACCGCGATGGGGGTCATGAACGGCGTCTCGGTCGTCGGCGGCGCGGGCCTGCCGTGGCTGGCCGGCTGGCTCGCCCAGCACGTCGGCATCTGGACGCTCATGCCCTTCGCCCTGGTCCTGTCGGTCGTGCAGCTGGTCGTGTGGCGCCTGATGCTGGTGGCGGGCGCCCGCCGCAACGCCGAGGCGGTCACCGGCCTACGTGCGTGAAGCCGGCCCACGACGCCTCGGTCGTGCAGCTGGTCGTGTGGCGCCTGATGCTGGTGGCGGGCGCCCGCCGCAACGCCGAGGCGGTCACCGGCCTACGTGCGTGAAGCCGGCCCACGACGCCGGGCCGAAGACCGTCCCCGCGGCGCAGTGCCGCCGCAGCTCGGCCGGCATCCGCTCCGGCACCACCCGCGCGGGATCGAGCATCCACCGCTGCGCCCGGTGCAGCGCGTCGGCGGCCGGGAGCCCTTCCACGCGCAGGAAGTGATGCACCATGTACATCAGCACGGACGTGTCGCCGTCGGGCACCGGCCACATCGACCCGAACACCGTGCGCGCCCCCGCCGCGAGAAACGACGTCGCGAGGCTGAGCACCTCGTCGTGATCCTCGCCGGTGACCCCGGTCGTGCAGGCGGCGAGGAAGACCTCCCCCAGGTCGAGCGCCTTGCGGCGGGCCCGCTCCAGCAGTACGTCGGCCGGCAGCGGCGCCCCGCCGGCCAGCACGAGGTGCGCGTCGGCCGGCCGCTCGGGGTCGATCGCCCCGTGGCACGCGAAGTGCAGCATCAGCGGCCCGGCCGGCGCCGCGTCGATCCAGCCGAGCACCGCCTGGGCCGACCCGGCCCCGCCGCCGAGGTACGTGCCGCCCGGGTAGAACTCCCGATGGATCGCGGCGGCCTCGGCCCCCGCGAACGGCAGGTCGCCGCCGGGGTCCCCGACGACGAGCGCGGCGCCGACCCCGGCTGCCGGTCCGGCGGCCGCGCTCGCGCACAGGTGGCGCGCCGACGGTGTGTACGAGAACACCGCCGCCTCCACGGCGTGGCGCGGGCCGCGCGCGGCGTGCCACGGCACGGCCCCGAGCACCCCCAGGGGCACGAGCACGAGCCGGGCCGGGCGCCCCAGCCCCCAGGCGCCGACCTCGTCGAGCAGTCCGCCGATCGCGGCCCGCCAGGCCCACGCGCACACCTCGTCGAGCCCGTCGCCCACGTCCGTCCGGGCGACGACCTCTCGCGCCGTCATCGGCCACCGGGAATGGGCCGGGACCGGCGGGTGGAGGCCGGGCATCGGCAGCACCGTGGCCGGGCCGCGCGCCGGCACGATGACGGCGGCGCCCGCTTCGTCCTCCCCGCCCGCCCGCAGATACACGAGCGCGTCCGCGCCGAGCGTGGCCAGCGCCGCCCTGATCTCGGCGGTCGTGACCGCTTCGAACCCGGCGACCGCCGAGCCGTCGCCGGTGAGCGTGCGCAGCGCTCGCAGCGGCAGCTCGTCGGTCGCCGGGTGCTCGCCCTCGCCGTCCGTTGCCTCCCAGATCCTGGCGAGGGCGGCCTGGCCGGCGCGTTCGAGTCGTCCGGGGATCTGCCGCGCGCTCGACGCCGCCTGCAGCACCAGCGCCCGCCCGGCGTCGAGGGCGGCGATGAGCTGCTCGTCCACGTCCTCCCCGCGGTCCCGGTCGGCCAGGCACCAGCCCGCCACGACCCGGGCGGCGGCTCCGGCGTCGCGGGCCGAGACGATCGCGTACTCGGTGCCGGCCTTCGCCGCCACCTGCCAGGCGAAGCCGCGCAGCGCCGACAGCCCGAGCTCCCGCGACGCCGCCGCGGGACCGCCGCCCATCCGGACCGCCTCCGCCCGCCGGAGGGCGAGCGACCACCACATCGGGTGCTCATGATCGCCGGCGACCCGCATCGCCTCGGCATAGTGACCCTCGGCGAGCCGGGCCTGACCGGCGCCCTCGCCCAGGTGCGCGAGCTCCAGCCGCGCGGCCCCGGCGGCGAGGCGGGCGGCCAGCGTCAGCTGCGGGTGTCCGGGACGAATGAACGTCAGCGCCTTCTCCGCATACTCGGCCGCCCGCCGCACGATGTCCGCGTCGCGGCGGGCCCGGCCCTGCTCGAACAGCACGCTGCACAGGGCGAGATCGTGGGCCAGCTCCGCGTCCCCGGCTACGTCGGCCGGGAGCTGTAGCGGGCGCAGCTCGACGAGCGGCGCCGCGGCCGGATCGGCGAAGCGATCCGCCATCTCCAGCAGCCGCCCGACGTAGACGTAGCTCGCGTCCGGCGCCCGCTCCCCGGCCAGGATCGGGGCATACCGGTCGGCCAGCTGCCGCAGGCCGTCGCGGTCGCCCCGTGCGTTCAGCTCAATGAATTCGTGATAGGCGTCGAGCGACGCGTCGATCGACGGTGCCGAGGGCGACGCGCCGGCCCGCCGGAACCCGGTCCAGCCGCTGCGGACATCCACGACGATTCGCAGCATGGCGCCGACGAGCTCCGTGGTGCTCACGGCGGCCGCCTGGGCCAGACGGTTCAGCCCGGCGTCCGACGATGCCCGCGGATCGGCCCCGTATTCGAGGTACTCGAGCGCCCCCAGCCCCACGGCCACATACGACTCCCATTCCGGGCCCAGGTCCCGCGCCGTGGCGGCGACGGCGAACAGCCCCCGGATCCGCTCGCTGTCGGCCGGCTCGAGGCCGTGGGCGGCGATCGTCATCTCGACGTAGCCGAGGACGCCGCAGAAGGCCGCCCGCTGCTGGGCGTCGGCCCGGACCGCGCCACGCAGGACGCCATGGGCGCGCTCGACCAGCTCCCGGTACTGCGCGGCGACCTCGGCCCGCGCGGTGTCGTGGCCGAACGCGGCCTGCACCGCGATGCGCTGCACCATGATCTGCAGCAGCTCGTCGTGGTCCGGGATGTCACAGGCGAGGGCGGCGTCGAGGTGACCGGCCGCCGCGCGCAGGGTGGCCTGGTCGCCCTCGAGCTCGGCGGCGAGCGCCTCGACGCGGGCCAGTGCCTGGAGTTCCGGCCACGGGTCGGGGTCGGTGCTCTCCCGCGCCAGCCGGCCGAGCAGCTCGATCGCGCGCCGGGCGTCCGGCGCGCTTCGGCGCTCGTCGGCCCGCACGGCCAGCAACTCCCCCAGCAGGACGGCGCACCACGGGTCCCATCCGCGGTCCAGCAGCTGGGTCCGGGCCGCGATCGCCGCATCGAGATCGCCGGGGTCGGCGCCGGCGAGACAGCGGGTCCGGTGGGCCTCGGCGAGGTACTCCAGCAGGATGTCGGGCAGTGGCGCGTCCGGCTCGGCGGCGCGGTACAGGCTCTCGGCCGTCTGCGCGGCCCAGACGGCCCGGTCGAGGTCATCGGGGCCGCCGCGCTGTTCGAAGCCGAACGAGACCATCCCGGCCAGCAGCGCCAGCCGGCTGTCCGGGGCCAGCTCGTCGACGATCGCCGGGCTGGCGTCGCGGATGGCCAGCAGCTCGGTCAGGGCCGGACCGGCGGCGGCCAGGCCGGCGTCGAGGTGGGCGCGGGCCGCGTGGTCGTAGGTGTAGGCCTCGAAGTGGGCCGCGCCGGTGAGCAGCCGCGCATATGCCTGGGCCGGCGGGTAGAGGCCGTTGAGGTGAAATGCCTCGAGGGTCGTGACGAGCCGCTCGGCGTCGGCCCGCGCCTCCTCGTCGGGCTCGGGACGGTTGTAGCGAAACATCCAGGAGCGGCTCCACGCGTCGTCCATGAGGTCGACGACCCAGTCGCGGCGGGCGTGGCCGGGCGGCAGGTCGTCGGCGCGGTGGGCGTAGAGCCGACCCAGGGTTACCTGCCAGTCCGCGGCGTCGGGATGGCCGGGATCCGCGGCGTGCGCCGCGATGAGGTATTCGATGGCGGCGTCGAGGTCCGCGCGGTTTCCTGTCTGCGAGTAGCGATCGAGGTGCGACATCCCGAGGTCGGCCGGCGGCGTGCTCATGGTTGGTTCTGACGGACGGGTAGCGTGTGATCTTCCGGTAGGGATGCGAACTTCTTCAGGGGGAGCCGTTCATGCTTCGCGTGCGGCGGCGCGGCTGGCCGGGGCCGGCGGTCGCGGCGCCGATGCCGGAGGCGCAGGAGGCCCGGGCCGGGCTCGCGCTGACCGACCGGCATCTGCTGCGCGACGGGCGGCCGTGGATCCCGGTGTCGGGGGAGCTGCATTACAGCCGGGTGCCGCGCGGGCGCTGGCGCGAGCGGCTCGAGCTCATGCGCGCCGGCGGGGTGACGGTCGTGTCGACGTACGTCCCGTGGAACCACCACGAGCCGCGGCGGGGCGAGGTGCGCTTCGACGGCGGGCTCGACGTCGGCGCGTTCATCGACGCCGGGCGGGACGCGGGGCTCGAGGTGGTGCTGCGCATCGGGCCGTGGGTGCACGGCGAGCTGCGCAACGGCGGCTTTCCCGACTGGGTGCAACGGGCGCCGGTGCGGCATCGGACGGACGACCCGGCGTACGTCGAGCTCGTCCGCGCCTGGTTCGCACGGATCGGCGCCGCCGTCGGCGGGCGCGAGCTGCTCGCCATCCAGCTGGAGAACGAGCTGCTCGACGCGCCCGGGCACCTCGTGACGCTCAAGGGGCTGGCCCGCGCGAGCGGGCTGGCGGCGCCGCTGTGGACGGCGACCGCGTGGGACGGGGCCCGGCTGCCGCCCGGCGCGGTCATGCCGGTGTACAGCGGCTACGCCGACGGCTTCTGGACCGACGCCGACGCGCCCTGGGACCCCGCGTTCCGGGCCCACTTCTTCTTCTCCGACGCCTGGGACCCGCCCCGCCGACCGCCGCGGCCGGGCCCGTTCCCGCCGGCCACGTGCGAGCTCGGCGGCGGGATGGCCACCGCGTACCACCGCCGGCCGCGCCCGAGCGGCCGGGACGTCGCCGCGGTCGCCCTGTGCAAGATCGGCAGCGGATCGGTCTGGCAGGGGTTCTACATGTACTGCGGGGGCACCAACCCGCCGGGCCCCGGCGGCACGCAGGAGTCGCACGCCACCGGCTACCCCAACGACGTGCCCCGGCTCGGGTACGACTTCCACGCCCCGATCGGCGAGGCCGGCGTGCTCGCGCCGGCGCACGCCGAGCTGCGCCGCCAGCACGCGTTCCTGGCCGCGTTCGGCGCGGACCTCGCCCGCGAGCCGGCCGGCCGGCCCGACGCGCTGCCGGCCGGAGTCGGCGACGGCGAGACCCTGCGCTGGGCGGTGCGCGGCCCCTTCCTGTTCATCGCCTGGCATCAGCCGCACGTGGGGCTGCCGGCGTACCGTGGCGCCCGGTTCCGCGTCGACGACGCCGTGCTGCCGTCGCGCCCGCTCGACATCCCGCCGGGCACCCTGGCCGCGTGGCCGGTCGGGCTGGACGTGCACGGGGTGCGCGTGGACTGGGCGACCGCCTCCGCGCTCACCGTCCTGCCCGGCCCGACGCTCGTGCTCTGCGCCGAGGAGGGCATCCCGGTGGAGATCGCCGCCGGGGGAGCGGTCCGCGCCGTCGAGCCCGGGCGGTCCCCGGTGCGGCTGGACGGCCGCCTCGACGTGCTCGTGCTGCCACCGTCCGACGCCGCGACCGCCTGGGTGACCGGCGACCGGCGGCTGCTACTGTCCGGCGCCGACCTGCGGTGGGGCGCCGACGGCCGGGTCGTCGCCACCGGGCCGGACGTTCAGGTGTACGACCCCTCGCGGCGCGCCTTCCGGGCCCTCGCCCTGGAGGGCCCCGTCGAGCCCGCGAAGCCGGTCGACGTCGCCGTGCGGCTGCGGCAGCCGGCCGCCGCGGACATTCCCGCCGGGTACGGGTCGTTCGCCGGGCGGCCGTCGGCCCCGTCGCCGGCCGTGTTCGACGAGCTCGCCGCCGTCTACGCGCTCGACCTCCCGGCGGTGGAGGCCGACGCGCTGCTGTGGATCGACTGGGCCGGCGACGTCGCCGAGCTGCGGATCGGGGGCCGGGCCGTCACCGACCGCTTCTGGGACGGCTCGCGCTGGGTCGTGAGCCTGCGCGACGCCGGCTACGCGCCCGGTGACGACGTGACCCTGCACGTGCTGCCGCTCGCGCCCGGCTCGCCGGTCAACCTGCCCGCGGACGCCCGGCGCCGCGCCCGCGCCGCGGCCGGCCCGCTGCTGGCCGTGGACCGCGTCCGGCTGACCGTCCGCCGCGCCTGGCGCGAGGCCGGCTGAGACGTGGGTACGCTTGGCGCGTCCTCGCCGGTCGGGACCGAACTCCACGCGGCCCCGACCGGCGGGGCACCTCAGTCGGCGACGGGTTCCTTCGCCGGCGCGTCGGCGGCCGGCTCCTTCGCGGTCACGCCGGTCAGGTGGCTGACCCGGCCGCCCGTCACGTGCAGCTCGTAGGCGCTCTCGGCGTGCACGACCAGGTCGAGGCCGGCCCGTTCGTCCTCGGGCTTCACCCGGAAACCGACCGCCCGGTCCACGGTCTTGGCCAGCAGCCAGGTGACGCCGAAGGCGTAGACGCCGACGACCACGGCCGCGAGGGCCTGGCGGCCCAGCAGGTCGAGGCCGCCGCCGAGGAACAGCCCGCGGTCGCCGCCGGTGACCGCCCGGGTGGCGAGCAGGCCGATGAGCAGCGTGCCGATGAGCCCGCCGACGCCGTGCACGCCGGCCACGTCGAGCGAGTCGTCGTAGCCCAGCCGGTACTTCAGCCCGACCGCGTAGGCGCACGCCACGCCGGCCACGGCCCCGACCACGAGCGCGCCGAGCGGGCTCACCGACCCGCACGCCGGCGTGATCGCGACCAGGCCGGCCACCGCACCCGACGCGGCGCCGAGGGTCGTCGGGTGCCCGTCGCGGAAGCGCTCGACGAGCAGCCAGCCGCAGACCGCGGCCGCCCCGGCGGCCTGGGTGTTGAGGAACGCCACGGAGGCGGCGCCGCCGGCGGTGAGCGCGGAGCCGGCGTTGAAGCCGAACCAGCCGAACCACAGCAGGCCGGCGCCGAGCACCACCAGCGGCAGGCTGTGCGGGCGCATCGGGTCGGCGCGGAAGCCCAGGCGCGGGCCGAGCACGAGCGCGAGGGCCAGGCCCGAGGCGCCCGAGTTGATCTCGACGACGGTGCCGCCGGCGAGGTCGAGGATGTGCAGGTGGCTGGCGATCCAGCCGCCGCCGAAGACCCAGTGGGCGATCGGCACGTACACGGCGAGCACCCACACGACCACGAAGCCGATCCACGCGCCGAACCGGGCCCGGTCGGCGATCGCGCCGCTGAGCAGCGCCGCGGTGATGATCGCGAACATGAGCTGGAACGAGGCGAACGCGGCGGTGGGCACCGAGCCGGTCAGGTCGTGTACGCCGACGCCGGCCATGCCCGCGTGGCTCAGGTCGCCGATGAGGCCGAGGCCGGCGTCCGGGCCGAACGCGAGGGAGTACCCGGCGACGACCCACACCACCGTGACCACGGCCAGGCAGGCGAACGACATCATGAGCATGTTGAGGGCGCTCTTCACGCGGACCATGCCGCCGTAGAACAGCGCGAGGCCGGGCACCATCAGCAGGACCAGTGCGGCGCTGACGAGCAGCCACGCGGTGTCCCCGGCGCTGAAGCCCTCCGGCATGCGGTACCCCCTCTATAGGCGGAGGTCAGCGTGCCGGGTGGCGATTTCGCCCGAGGTTCGGGCAAGTTTCGGCCGTGTTACGCAGGACGCGGGCCGGTTACCCGTCCGACATCTGGGAAGGGCTGCGGCTGGAGGTGGGTCACATGTGCGGAATCGCCGGTTGGGCGGACTTCGGCCGGGACCTGCGCGAGGAGCGGGCCGCGGCGCGGGCGATGACGGGGACGATGGTGCTGCGGGGCCCGGACGCTGAAGGCCTGTGGGTGCGCGAGCACGTGGCGTTCGGCCACCGCCGGCTCGCGATCATCGACATCGAGGGCGGCGAGCAGCCGATGGTCGCCGAGGAGGACGGCCGGGAGATCGCCGCGCTGACCTACAGCGGGGAGGTCTACAACTACCGCGAGCTGCGCGCCGAGCTCGTCGCGCAGGGGCACCGGTTCCGCACGTTCAGCGACACGGAGGTCGTGCTGCGGGCGTACGTCGAGTGGGGCGAGGACTTCGTCGACCGGCTGAACGGGATGTACGCCTTCGGGATCTGGGACGTGCGCCGCGAACAGCTGCTGCTGGTGCGCGACCGGATGGGGGTCAAGCCGCTGTTCCACTACACCGGCATCCCCGGCGCGGTGCTCTTCGGCTCCGAGCCCAAGGCGATCTTCGCCCATCCGCTGGCCGAGGCCGTCGTCGACCTCGACGGCCTGCGCGAGCTGCTGGCGCTGGTCAAGACGCCCGGCCACGGCGTGTACCGCGACCTGCACGAGGTCGTCCCGGGCGAGCTGGTCCGCTTCGACCGCGACGGGCTGCACCGGCGGCGGTACTGGCGCCCCGAGTACGTCGAGCACACCGACGACGTCCAGACCACCGTGCGCACCGTGCGCGAGCTGCTCGACGACATCGTGGACCGGCAGACCGTCGCCGACGTGCCGATGTGCGCGCTGCTGTCCGGGGGCCTGGACTCCTCGGCGATCACCGCGCTGTCGTACACCGCGATGCATCGCCGCCACGAGGGCCCGCTGCGCTCGTTCGCCGTCGACTTCGTCGGCCAGACCGAGCACTTCCGCCCCGACGCGCTGCGCGGCACCCCCGACACCCCGTTCGTGCACGACGTCGTCAAGCACGTCGGCGTCGACCACGAGGACATCGTGCTCGACGCCGCGTCGCTGATCGACCCGCTCGCCCGCTCCGCGGTGGTGGCCGCGGCCGACCAGCCGACGTTCGGCGGCGACATCTACACGTCGCTGTACCTGCTCTTCCGGGCCGTGCGCGGGCACTCGACGGTGGCGCTGTCCGGCGAGGCGGCCGACGAGGTGTTCGGCGGCTACCTGTGGTTCCACCAGCCCGAGGTCGTGCGGGCCGAGCAGTTCCCGTGGCTGGTCACCGTCGCACCCGGCGACAGCGCCCTGGACCCCGGCCTGCGCGAGTCGCTGCGCCTGCGCGACTACCAGGCCGACGCCTACCGCGCGGCGCTGGCCGAGGTCGACCACGGCGACGACCCGGACCCGGACAACCGGCGCATGCGCGAGATCAGCTACCTGCACCTGACCCGCTTCGTGCGCATCCTGCTCGACCGCAAGGACCGCATGAGCATGGCCCACGGCCTCGAGGTGCGGGTGCCGTTCTGCGACGACCGGCTGGTGCAGTACGTCTACAACACGCCCTGGGCGATGAAGACCTTCGACGGCCGGGAGAAGAGCCTGCTGCGCGCGGCCGTCGCCGACGTCCTGCCCGAGTCGGTCCTGGCCCGGACCAAGAGCCCGTATCCGGCGACGCAGGACCCGCTCTACGAACGGGTGCTGCGCGACACCCTGGCCCGCGTGGCCGCCGACTCCCCGGCCGCCCCGCTGCTGGACCCGCGGCGTGTCTCGGAGCTCGTCCAGTCCCCGTACGAGCACGACGGCTTCGGCGTCTCCCGCCGCGCGATCGAGCAGGCCCTGAGCCTGGACCTCTGGCTACGCCACACCCCGGTCCGCCTCGTCTGAGGTCACCGGCGAAAGAGCGGGTGCGGGCTCACCTTCACCTTCGCCGCGATGCCCGTGAACCAGGTGGCGGTGCGGATCGTGCGCATCGCGGCGCGGCGGCGCTCGGCGTCCATGCGGTCGATGAACAGCACGCCGTCGAGGTGGTCGGTCTCGTGCTGCAGGCAGCGGGACAGCTCCCCGTCGCCGACCACCTGCACCGGGTCGCCGCGGTCCGTGTAGCCCTTCGCGACCACGTGCCGGCGGCGGACCGTGTCGAAGTAGAGCCCGGGCATCGACAGGCAGCCCTCCGGCCCGTCCTGCAGCTGCTCGTCCGGGAAGCTCAGCACCGGGTTGACCAGGTGGCCCTCGACGCCGTCGACGTGGAACACGAACGCCCGCAGCCCGACCCCGAGCTGCGGCGCGGCCAGCCCGGCGCCCTGCTGGTCGCGCAGCGTGTCGGTCAGATCGCGCACCAGCCCGCGCAGCTCCGCGTCGAACGCCGTCACCTCCTCGGCCGGCGTGGTGAGCACGGGATCCCCGAACAGGCGGATGGGCAGCACGGTCATCGGCGTCCTCCTTGCAAAGTACTTTGCAAAGAACCATACTTTGCAAAGTGATGGGCCAACAGGTCTCCGCCGCACTTGCCCACCCCGTGCGGGCCGCGCTCGTCGAGCTGCTGCGGGCCCGCGGCACGGTGACGTCCACCGAGGCCGCGCGGGAGCTGGGCGGGTCGTCCGGGCTGCACTCGTTCCATCTGCGCCAGCTGGCGCGCTACGGCCTGGTCGAGCCGGCGCCGGGCCGCGGCCGCGCGAAGCCGTGGCGCCTCGCCGGCGCGCCCGCCGAACCCCCGGCCCCCGACCTCGGCGCGCTCGCGCGCGGCCTGGAGGACGAGAGCTACCAGCGCTGGCTCGGCATGCGGGACGAGGCCCCGGCCCGGTGGCGGCGCGACGACGCGTTCAGCCAGGTGGTGTACCTCACGCCGAAGGAGATGGCCGACCTGGCCGGCGCCGTGCGGGCACTCGTCGCCGGCTACCGCCACCGCGAGGACCGCCCGGGCGCCAGCCCGGCCGGCGCGGGGCCGGTCGCCGTCGTCGCCCGCTTCTTCCCGCTGCTGAACCCGGGGGATGAGGCTTAGGGCCTGTCCTGCCGATCATGCCGGCCTGCGCCGGGCCCACATTCCTGGCCCAGCCAAGGCGCTGCGCGCACCCCGCGAAAGCCGGGTTACAACACCGGTAGCCAGGCTTCCGCGGGGGCGCACGCAGGCGAAATCCGGACCTCGTCTCGGCACGGCATGATCGACAGGTCAGGGCCTAGCCGCGCGGGCGGGGGTCGACCAGGAGCTTCGGGCCCGGGCCGGCGTCGGGCGGGCGGGTGCCGGCCAGGACGGCCGCGACCTCGTCGAGCCCGATGGTGGCGGCCACGAGCGGGCGCGGGTCGACGGAGCCGTCGGCGTAGGCGGCGATCGCGCCCGGCAGGCCGTCCGAGGCGCCGAGGATGCCGACGGCCGTCACGTCCTTCAGGGCGATCTCGCGCGTGTCGACGGTGCTCGGGGTGCCGGACAGGCCGATCCACACGATCCGGCGGCCCGGCTCGACGAGCGCCGCGGCGAGGCCGGGCATCGCCGGGTCGTTGGTGGCGTCCACGACCGCGTCCCACGGGCCGGGCGGCAGCGACTCGCGGGTCCAGGCGCGATCGAGGCCGAGGGAGCGGGCGAGGTACAGCTGCCGCGGCTGCTGCCCGAGCACGTGCACGTCGACGCCCCGGGCGCGGGCGAAGAGCGCGACGAGCAGGCCGATCGTGCCGGTGCCCAGCACCAGGAGGCGCTCGCCGGGGGACACCGCGGCGGCCTCGACGCAGCGCAGCGCGTTGCCGCCGGGCTCGACCAGCGCGCCCAGCTCGGCGTCGGCGGCCGGCGGCAGCGCGTGCAGGGAGCGGGCCGGCACGGCGACGCGCTCGGCCAGGGCGCCGGGCAGGGCGCCGCGGATGCCGATCTCGTGGCGGTCGTCGCACACGTGGTGGCGGCCGGCGCGGCAGCGGGCGCAGGCGCCGCAGCCGACCATCGTGTCGGCGGTGACGCGGCGGCCCAGCCACGCCGGGTCGACGTCGGGCGCGACCTGGGTGACGATGCCGGACCACTCGTGGCCGGGGCGCACCGGGTACGCCGTGATCCCCGTCTGCAGGTAGCTCAGCTCGCCGGTGAAGAGCTCCACGTCGGTGCCGCAGATGCCGGCCCGCTCCACGTCGACGACCACGTGGCCGGGGGCGGCGACCGGCTCGGGGACCTCGAGCACCTCGGCCCGGTGCGGGCCGGTCAGGACGAGGGCGCGCACGCCGGGTCCCAGTAGGCGGTCGGGAGGCCGGCGACCCCGACCCGGGCGGTGAACAGCCGGCCGGAGCTCGGGTGGCGGGCCAGGTCGGCCGGGGCCAGGCCGTGGGCGGCGGTGGTGATGACGAGGACGTCGAGGTCCGGGCCGGCGAAGGCGACGCTGGACGTGTGCGGCGCGTCGACGGCGACGACGGCCCGCAGGTCGCCGCCGGGGCCGCGGCACTCGACCCGGGAGCCGCCCCAGACCGCGATCCACAGGTTGCCCTCGGCGTCGGCGCACATCCCGTCGGGCAGGCCGTCGCCGATGGCCACCCAGTCGCGGCGCTCGCCGACGGCGCCGGTGGCCGGGTCGTAGTCGCGGACGCGGATCAGGCCGGGGATGGTGTCGACGCTGTACAGGCGGTCGCCGGACGGGCTCCAGGCCAGGCCGTTGGACAGGTCGAGGTCGTCGTCGAGGACCGTGACGCCGTCGCGGTCGAGCCGGGCCAGGATCTCCCCGCCGCGTCGCCCGTCCTCGGCCATGCTGCCGATGAGGAAGCGGCCGGCGGGGTCGACGGCGCCGTCGTTGAGGCGGCCGGTGTGATCCTCGGGCAGCACACGGGCGACGAAGGACCGGGAACCGTCCGGCGCGACCCGGGT
The DNA here is from genome assembly GCF_050936175.1 of Dactylosporangium sp. CA-139066. Classification (NCBI taxonomy): domain Bacteria; kingdom Bacillati; phylum Actinomycetota; class Actinomycetes; order Micromonosporales; family Micromonosporaceae; genus Dactylosporangium; species Dactylosporangium sp. CA-139066. The sequence goes on from NZ_JBNJNH010000001.1 coordinate 2,094,641, forward strand.
CAGCACCCGGCGCTCGGCCACGAGCAGGTCCCCGGCGGCGGCCACGGCGACCGCGCCGACCGTGGTCTCGAACGTCGCCGTCCCGGTGCGGGTGATCGTGCCGGCGTCCGGGTCCAGGCGACCCTCGTGGACCGCGTGGGCGACGATGTCGACCCACAGCAGCCGCTCACGGTCCGGATCCCAGACCGGCCCCTCGCCGAGGGCGTGCGCGCCGGGCGCGGCCGGGCGGGCGGTGTAACGCGCCAGCGCTGTCATGTCCGGATAGTACGGCGGTAGCGTGGCTCATGGCCCCGCGACGCAGCGCCCAGTGGTACGCCGGCGACGACCGAAACAGCTACATCCACCGCGCCTGGATGCGCCGCGGCCTGCCCGCCGACGCGTTCGACGGCCGCCCGCACATCGCCATCGCCAACACCGCCTCCGACCTGACCCCGTGCAACGCCCACCTCAACGAGGTCGCCCGCAGCGTCGCCAACGGCGTCTACGAGGCCGGCGGCATCCCGCTCGACCTGCCCGTCGTGTCGCTCGGCGAGACGCAGGTGCGCCCGACCGCGATGCTGTGGCGCAACATGGCCGCGATGGCCACCGAGGAAATGCTGCGGGCCAACCCGATCGACGGGGTCGTGCTGCTCGGCGGCTGCGACAAGACGATCCCGGCGCTGCTCATGGCCGCCTGCTCGGTCGACCTGCCGGCCGTGGTCGTGCCCGGCGGGCCGATGCTGACCGGGACGTTCCGGGGCGTGCCGCTCGGCTGCGGTACCGACGTGTGGAAACTGTCCGAGGAGGTCCGCGCCGGGACGCTGTCCGAGCAGGCCTTCCTCGACTCCGAGTCCGCGATGATCCGCAGCCGCGGGCACTGCAACACGATGGGCACCGCGTCCACCATGGGCCTGCTCGCCGAGGCGCTCGGCATGACCCTTCCCAGCACCGCCGGGATCCCCGCCCCGGACAGCCGGCTCCTCGCCGGGGCCCACGCGGCCGGAGCCCTCGCCGTCGACCTGGTCGAGCAGCAGCGCCGGCCCAGCGACGTGCTGTCCCGGGGGTCGTTCCACAACGCCATCGTCGCCCTGGCCGCGCTCGGCGGCTCCACCAACGCCGTCGTGCACCTGCTCGCGATCGCCGGGCGGGCCGGGGTCGAGCTGACCCTGGACGACTTCGACCGCATCGGCGCCGGCGTGCCGCTGCTGGTCGACCTGCAGCCGGCCGGGCGGTTCCTGATGGAGGACCTGCACCGGGCCGGCGGCCTGCACGCCGTGCTCGCCGAGGTGGCCGACCTGCTCGACCCGGGCGCGCGCACCGTGAGCGGCCGGCCGCTCGTCGAGCACGTCGAGGGCGCGCCGGTGTACGACCGGGAGGTCATTCGAACCCGGGCAGCACCGCTGCAGGAGCGGGCCGGCATCGCCGTGCTGCGCGGCAACCTGGCCCCCGACGGCGCCGTCATCAAGCCGGCCGCCGCCTCGCCGCACCTGCTGCGCCACCGCGGCCCGGCGGTCGTCTTCGACTCGGTCGAGGACCTCCACGCCCGCCTCGACGACCCCGGGCTCGACGTGACCGCCGACTCGGTGCTGGTGCTGCGCGGGTGCGGCCCGAAGGGGTACCCGGGCATGCCCGAGGTGTCCAACATGCCGCTGCCGGCGAAGCTCCTCGCCCAGGGCGTGCGCGACATGGTCCGGGTCTGCGACGGGCGGATGAGCGGCACCGCGTACGGCACCGTCGTGCTCCACGTCGCCCCGGAGGCGGCCGCGGGCGGTCCGCTCGCCCGCGTGCGCACCGGCGACATGGTCGTGCTCGACGTGGCCGCCCGCACCCTGCACGTCGAGGCCGACCTCGACGCCCGCGAGCCGTCGGCCGCCTTCCTGAACGCCCTGGCCCGCCCGGCCCGCGGCTGGGAGCGGCTCTACATCGACACCGTGCGCCAGGCCGACACCGGAGCCGATCAGGACTTCCTGCTCGGCGCCAGCGGCGACCGGGTGGCCCGCGGCTCGCACTGAGCGGGCAATCCCTTGCCCGGCGCGGTGCCGGGTGCCGATAATGCGCCATGACCACGGTGCTCGCGATCGACCAGGGCACCTCCGGCACCAAAGCCGTCGTCGTCGACCGGGACGGGCGCGTGCGCGGGCTCGCCGAGCGGGCCGTGCATCCCGAGTACCTGCCGGGCGGCGGCGTCGAGCAGGACCCGGCCGAGCTGCTCGGGTCGGTGCTGGGGGCCGGCCGGGCCGCGGTCGCGCAGGCCGGGCTGCCGATCGACGTGGTCACCCTGGCCAACCAGGGTGAGACCGTGCTCGCCTGGGACCCCGACGACGGGCGGCCGCTGTCGAACCTCGTCGTGTGGCAGGACCGGCGGGCCGAGGGGCTCTGCGGCGAGCTCGGCGCGCACCGCGACGCGTTCGCCGCGCGGACCGGGCTGGTGCTCGACCCCTACTTCTCCGCGCCCAAGCTCGCCTGGCTGCGGCGCCACGTGACCCGCGACGGGGTCGTCACCACCTCCGACAGCTGGCTGGTGCACCACCTCACCGGGCGGTTCGTCACCGACGTCAGCACCGCGAGCCGCTCGCTCGTCACGGACCTCGACACCGGCGCCTGGGACCCCGAGCTGCTGGACCTGTTCGGGCTCGGCGGGGAGCGGCGGCCGGACATCGTGGCGTGCGACGAGATCGTCGGGTCGACCGGCGCGTTCGGCGGCGAGGCGGCCGTCGGCGGGCTCGTCGTCGACCAGCAGGCCGCGCTGGCCGGCGAGGGGTGCCTGCGGCCGGGCGAGGCCAAGTGCACGTTCGGCACCGGCGCGTTCCTGCTCGCCAACACCGGCGCGGCCGCGGCCCGCTCCGGCGCCGGGCTGTCCGCCTCCGTCGCGTGGCGGCTGCGCGGCGAGACCTGCTACTGCCTCGACGGGCAGGTGTACACGGCCGCCTCCGCGGTGCGCTGGATGGCCACCCTCGGCTGGATCCGCGGCGCCGCCGACCTCGACGACGTCGCCGACCCCGAGGGCGTCGGGGACGTGCTCGCCGTGCCCGCGCTCGCCGGCCTCGGCGCGCCCCGCTGGCGCCCCGACGCCCGTGCCGCGCTCAGCGGCCTCGGCCTGGCCACCACGACCGGGCACCTCGTCGCCGCCGTCCTGCAGGGCATCGCCGCGCAGGTCGCCGAGCTCGGCGCGGCCGTCGAGCGCGACCTCGGCGCGCCCCTGACCCGGCTGCGCGTCGACGGCGGGCTCACCCGCTGCCGGACCCTGATGCAGGCGGTGGCCGACCTCATGCAGATCGAGATCGAGGTGTACCCCTCGGAGCACGCCACCGCCCTGGGCGCCGCCGCGCTCGCCCGCTGCGCCGCCGACCCCGGGCTGAGCCTGGACGCCGCCGTCGTCGGGTGGGCGCCCGGCCCCGTCTACGCGCCGGCCTGGCCGGCCGAGCGGGCCGCCGGGTTCCGCGCCCGCTGGTCGGCCGCCGCCGGACGGGCCTGACGTGGACGCCACCTTCGACGTCGCCGTGATCGGGGCCGGGCTCGTCGGCTCCGCGATCGCCCGCGCCCTGGCCGGCCACCGGCTGTCGGTCGCGCTCGTCGAGGGCCGCGACGACGTCGGCGACGGCACCAGCAAGGCCAACACCGCGATCCTGCACACCGGCTTCGACGCGACCCCGGGCACGCTGGAGTCGCGGCTCGTCCGGCGCGGGTACGCGATGCTCACCGAGTACGCCGCGGCGACCGGCATCCCGGTCGAGCGCACCGGCGCCATCCTCGTCGCGTGGGACGACGAGCAGCTGGCGGCGCTGCCCGGGCTGCTGGCCAAGGCCGGGCGCAACGGCTACGAGCGGGCCTCGATCGTCGATTCCTCCCAGGTGTACCGCATGATGCCCCACATCGGCCCCGGCGCGCTCGGCGGCCTGGTGGTGCCGGACGAGGCCATCACGTGCACGTGGAGCACCAACCTGGCGCTCGCCGCCGACGCCGTGGGCCGGGGCGCGGCGCTGCTGCTCGGCCGCCGGGTCGAGCGCGTCACCGCCGGCCGGGACGCGACCGTGCTGCACACCCCGGCCGGTGACGTGCGCGCCCGCTGGGTCGTCAACGCGGCCGGGCTCGGCGGCGACGTCCTCGACGGGCTGTTCGGGCACAAACGGTTCACGCTCACCCCGCGCCGCGGCGAGCTGATCGTCTTCGACAAGCAGGCCCGGCCCCTCGCCGAGCACATCCTGCTGCCCGTGCCCACCGCCCGCGGCAAGGGCGTGCTCATCAGCCCCACGGTGTACGGCAACGTGATGCTCGGCCCGACCGCCGAGGACCTCGACGACCGCGCCGACACCGCCACCTCGGAGGCGGGGCTGGCCGGGCTGCTGGCGCAGGGCCGGCGGCTCTGCCCGGCGCTGCTGGACGAGGAGGTCACGGCCACCTACGCGGGCCTGCGGGCCGCCGCCGACAGCCCCGACTACCTCATCAGGGCCGACGCCGGCCGGCGCTACCTGCTCGCCGGCGGCATCCGCTCCACGGGCCTGTCCGCGTGCCTGGCGATCGCCGAGCACGCCACGGCGCTGCTGCGCGACGCCGGCCTCGAGCTGCTCGCGCGCGACGACCTGCCGGCGCCGCCCCGGATGCCCAACCTCGGCGAGGCGTACCGGCGGCCGTACGAGGACGCGGCGCGCATCGCCGGCGACCCGGAGTACGGCCGGATCGTCTGCTTCTGCGAGCGCGTCACCGCCGGCGAGATCCGCGACGCGTTCGCCGGGCCGATCCCGCCCGCGACGCTTTCGGGGCTGCGCCGGCGCACGCGCGCGATGAACGGCCGCTGCCAGGGCTTCTACTGCGGCGCCGAGGTCGCGGCGCGCTTCGCCGGCGGGGGCAGGGGCGCGGCGTGATGCGGCCGGACGTCGTCATCGTCGGCGCCGGGCCGGCCGGGCTGCGGGCCGCCGCCGAGCTCGCCGGCGGCCTCGACGTGCTCGTGCTCGAGCGGGAGGCGCAGGCGGGCGGCATCCCGCGGCACAGCGACCACACCGGCTACGGGCTGCGGGACCTGCGCCGGGTCATGACGGGCCCGCGGTACGCGCGGCGGCTGCTGGAGCGGGCCGAGGCGGCCGGGGCGAGCGTGCTGACCGGGGCGACCGCCACCGGCTGGGCGGGGGAGCGGGGCCTGGAGGTGACGGCGCCGACCGGGCGCTTCACGGTCAGGGCGCGCGCGGTCGTGCTCGCCACCGGCGCCCGCGAGCGCCCGCGCCCGGCCCGGCTCATCCCCGGGGACCGGCCGTCCGGGGTCTTCACCACCGGCCAGCTCCAGCAGATAGTCCACAATGGACTGCCAGGGGTCGGGCGGCGGGCCGTCGTCGTCGGGGCGGAGGCGGTGAGCTGGTCGGCGGCGCTCACGCTGCGCCACGCCGGGTGCCGCACCGTGCTCATGACGACCGAGTACCCGCGGCCGGACGCGTACCTGCTGTTCCACGCGCCGGGCCGGCTCGCCCTGCGCACGCGCGTGGCGACCCGCACCCGGCTCGTGCGCATCGCCGGGCGCGGCCGGGTCGAGGGCGTCGAGCTGGAGGACCTCGCCACGGGGGTGCGGCGCACCGTGGCGTGCGACACGGTGGTGCTGACCGGCGACTGGATCCCCGACCACGAGCTGGCCCGCGCGGCCGGCCTGCCGATCGACCCGGCCAGCCGCAGCCCGCTGGTCGACACCGCGCTGCGCACCCCGCGGCCCGGCGTCTTCGCCGCCGGCAACCTCGTGCACCCGGTCGACACGGCCGACGTCGCCGCCCTCGACGGCGCGGCCGTGGCCCGGCACGTCCGCGCCTACCTCGACGGGAAGCGGCCGGCCGGCGACCCGGTGCCGCTGCGGGCCGAGGCCCCGTTCCGGTGGGTGTCGCCGCACCTGGTGCGCCCCGGTGACCCGGCGCCGGCCCGCGGGCGGCTGCTGCTGTGGGCCGAGGAGCACGTGGCCGGGCCGACGGTGGTGGTACGCCAGGACGGCCGGACCCTCGCCGAGCGCCGCCTGTGGTGGCCGGCCGCACCCGGTCGCGTGTTCCGCGTGCCGTCGGACGTGCTGGACGGCGTGGACCCCGCGGGCGGCCCGGTCACGGTCGGCCTCAGGCGGTAGCCCGGGGCGGCGGATCGCCCGCGCACCCGGTCATCCCTCCATTGTGGACAGTACGTCGCGGGCGGCCTCGAGGGTCAGGTCGATCTCGGCCTCGGTGTGGGCGCCGGACACGTGGTTGCGCTTGAGTGCCATCGGCAGCATCAGGAAGCCGCGGTCGGTCATGCCGCGGTGGAAGGCGACGTAGGCGGCGTTGTCGTTGCGCATCAGGTCGCGGTAGCCCAGCGCCGGGCCCTTGGCGAAGTACAGCGCGAACACGCCGCCGAAGCCGGCCACGGTCGCCTCGATGCCCAGCTCCGCGACGATGGCGGTCAGGCCCTCGCGCATCCGGGCGCCCAGCGCGTGGGTGCGGGTGTAGAAGTCCGGGTTGGCCTGCAGGTAGCCGATCGTGGCCAGCGCCGCGGCGCACCCGGCCGGGTTGCCGTTGAACGTGCCGGCCAGCAGCACGTCGCCGGTGCGGCCGTTGAAGCGCTCCATGAGGTCGCGCCGGCCGGCGACGCCGCCGATCGGGAAGCCGTTGGCCATGCCCTTGCCGAACGTGGTCAGGTCGGGGGTGACGCCGACGACCTGCTGGTAGCCGCCGAGGGCGTGCCGGAAGCCGGTGATGACCTCGTCGAAGATGAGCAGCGCCCGCCGTTCGGCGGTGAGCGTGCGCAGGCCCTCGACGAACTCCCGGGTGGGCAGCAGCGCGCCGACGTTGTGCGGGATCGGCTCGAGGATGACCGCGGCGATGCGGTCCGGGTGGCGGTCGAACAGCTCGGCGACCGAGGCGAGGTCGTTGAACTCGGCGATGAGCGTCGCGTCGATCGCCTGGGCCAGGATGCCCTTGGAGAGCGGGTCACGGCCGTAGGCCTTGTCCGGGGCGGAGATGACGTTGCGGGCGACGGCGTCGTGCCAGCCGTGGAAGCCGCCCTGGAACTTGACGATGAGGTCGCGGCCGGTCGCCGCGCGGGCCAGGCGGATCGCCTGCGCGGTCGCCTCCGAGCCGCTCATCGTCGCGATCATCGACTCGGCCGACGGGATGATGTCCACGATCCGCTCGGCCAGCTCGACCTCGGGCTCGGTGACGCCGATGCCGACGAGGTCGAGGCCGCCGAGGGCGGCCCGGACGGCGTCGTTGACGACCGGGGCGTTGTGACCGAGCAGGATGGCGCCGAAGGCGGCGTGGTAGTCGAGGTAGCGCCGGCCGTCGGCGTCGGTCACATATGCGCCGTCGGCGGCGGCGAACGCGTAGGGGTCGCCGATGTATCGGGTCGAGGAGTTGACGCCGCCGGGGATGACGCGGGCGGCCCGCTCCGCGATCGCCTGTCCGCGCGGGGAGTCCCGCCGTTGTGCAGAGGGCATGCCCCGGACGCTAGAGTACGGTCGCGGAACATGGCAAGACGTTCCATGTTCTCTTGTGGACCTTGACAGGGCTCTCTGGCCGACCCACGATGATGCGACATGGAAAGGCGTTCCAAACCCAGCGTCGCGGAGGGAGGCCAGGTGGCGATCGACTCGATCGGCATTCTGCTGGTTGGCGCCGGCTTCATCGCCGACGCGCACAGCGCCGCCGTCGCCGCCACGCCCGGCGCCCACATCGCCGGCATCGTCGACACCGACGCGGGCCGCGCGGCCGCGTTCGCCCGTTCCCAGGGCGGCATCCCGCACACCGGCGACCTCGCCGCCGCCCTGGCCTGGCCGGAGGTCGACGCGGTCATCGTGTGCACGCCCAACCACACGCACGCCGCGATCGGCGCCGCGGTCGCCGCCGCCGGCAAGCACCTGCTCATCGAGAAGCCCCTGGCCACCACGGTCGCAGACGCGCGGGCCCTGCAGGCGGCGTTCGCGGAAAACGGCCTGGTCCTCGCGGCCGCGCACACCCACCGCGCCTACGACTACGGCCGCGCGGTCAAGGCGGCCGTCGCCGGGATCGGCGAGCCGTTCCTGGTGCGCCTGGCCATCCTCGGCGGCTGGATCTGGCCCGACTGGAGCGCCTGGGTGGCGGACCCGGCGAAGTCCGGCGGCCACGCCCTGCACAACGGCGTGCACCTGCTCGACCTGGCCACCTGGTGGCTCGGCGCGCGCCCGGTCGAGGTGCGCGCCCGCGGCCGCCGGCAGACCGCCGCCGAGCTCGGCATCTTCGACTACCTGGAGATGGTGGTGAGCTACGAGGGCGGCGCCACGGCCGTGTGCGAGATGAGCCGCGCCCATCGGCCCGGATCGTTCAACCAGCGGGAGCTGTTCGTCGCCGGCACCGCGGGCACCGTGCGCCAGGACTGGGACGGCGAGTCGGCGGTCCTCTTCGCCGAGGGCGGCCCCGGGCTCGTGCCCGCGGCCGGCGGCAACGGCTTCGTCGCGCAGCTTCGCGCGTGGCTCGACGCCGTCGGCGGCGCGCCGCCGCTCATGCCCGTGGACGACGCGGTCCTCGCGGTCGCGATGGGCGTGGCCGCGGAGCGCTCGATCGCCACCGGCGAGGCGGTCCGGATCGCGGAGGTGCTGGCATGATCCGGGTCCGGCTCGTGGGCAACGCCGGCATCGGCACCCAGGATCACCAGCGCGACATGTACGCCCCCGCGTTCGCGCGCCACCCCGCCTTCGTCGTCACCGACGACGCCGACGCCGAGGTCGTCAGCGTGGCCGTGGCGCTGGAGGAGCGCGCGTCGGTCATCGAGCGCGAGATCAGGGCCGGCCGGCACGTGCTGGCCGACAAGCCGCTCGCGGCCACCGCTTCGGAGTGCGAGCATCTGGCAACGCTCGCCGCGGCGCACGGCGTCGTCGTCGTGCCGGCGCTCCACCAGCGCCTCGGCGGCGCGCTGCGCTCGGCGCGGGCGGCCGTGCGGGCCGGGCGGATCGGGCTGCCGTGGAACGTCCAGTGCGACTTCGTCGTCGCGGGCGGCGATCCGGCGCCGGCCGAGCTGCTGAACCTCGGGATCTATCCGATCGACATCGTGTGCGACCTGCTCGGGCTCGGCGTGACCCGCGTGCAGGCCACCGGCGGGCCGCTCGACACGCTGCTGCTCGACCACGAGCACGGCGTCACCAGCACCATCGTCTGCGGGCGGATACCGGCGCTGCGCGACGTGCCGCCCGGCGGCCTGGCCCTGCACCGGTACCGCATCAGCGGCTCCCACGGCGTGCTCGTCGTCGACGCCACCCGCCCCGCCCTCCAGGTGCGCACGGCGGACGGCTCGTCCGCGGCGTGGACCGGTCCGGGCACCGTCGATGCGCTGCTCGACGTCCTGGCGGCCGGGGTGCGCACCGGCCGCGCCGAGCTCGGCCCGCTGGACGCGGTCCGGGCGCAGCGGGTGGTCGAGGCCGCCCGGCAGTCCATGACCTCCGGCCGGGGAGTGATGCTCGATGCGCTTCGTTAGCTACCTGCGTGACGGATCCGTGCGCCACGGCCGCCTCGTCGAGGGCGACCTGATCGAGGAGCTCGGCGACGGCGACCTGCTCGGCCTGATCCAGCGGGGCCTCGCCGGCGAAGCGGTGGCGCGGGTCGCGCTGGCCGAGGTGACGCTGCAGGCGCCCCTGACCCGGCCCGGCAAGCTGCTCGCCGCGGCCGCCAACTACCAGGACCACGTCACCGAGACCGGCGGCGAGCCGCTCGACAAGTCACGCCTGTCGCCGCGGCTGTTCCTCAAGCCGCCCACGTGCATCGTCGGCCCGGGCGCCGTCGTGCCGCTGCCCGACGTCAGCCACGAGGTCGACTGGGAGGCCGAGCTCGCCGTCGTCATCGGCCGCACCGCCCGCAACGTGACGGCGGGCGACGCACTGTCCTATGTGGCCGGTTACATGGCCTCGAACGACGTCTCGGCGCGGTCCGTGGACTATGGCTTCGAGCGCGACACCGACGACCGGGCCGTGTGGTTCTTCGACTGGCTCGCCGGCAAGTGGTGCGACGGCTTCGCCCCGCTCGGCCCGTGGCTGCTGAGCGCCGACGAGGCCGGCGACCCGCAGGCGATCCCCGTGCGTCTCGACGTCAACGGCGTCACCAGGCAGCGCGGCTCGACCAAGGACATGATCTTCACGGTGGCCGAGCTGATCGCCCACGCGTCGCGGCTGATGACCCTGGAGCCCGGTGACGTCATCCTCACCGGCACCCCCGCCGGGGTCGGCGCCGCGACCGGTGAATACCTCAAGGCGGGCGACGAGATGACCGTCGACCTCGGCCCGCTGGGAGTCCTGCGCAACACGGTGGCCTGACGGTCACGCGGTTCCCCCTTGTTGGCCTTCCCCCTTTTGGCCTTTGCTTCGAAAGAGGTCCCCATGCCGAAACGGATGCTCGTTGCCGGCGTCGCGGCGCTCGCGCTGCTCGCCGGCTGCACCGGCCCCAAGACCGACAGCTCGAGCGCGCCCGGCAAGTCCTCCCTCAACGTGTACCTCTACCAGGAGCCCGCCGGCGTCTTCAGCCCCCTCGCGCCGCTCAACGGCGCCGACTCGCAGGTGATGTCGTTCGTCTACGAGGGCCTGCTCGCCGTCGACCCCGACTACAAGCTGCAGCCGCGCCTGGCCGAGAGCTACACGGTCTCGCCGGACGCGACGACGTTCACGTTCAAGCTGCGCTCCGGCCTCAAGTGGAGCGACGGGCAGCCGTTCACGTCGAAGGACGTCCTGTTCACGTACAACCTGCTGGCCAACCCGAAGACGACCAGCGCCACCGCGGGCAGCTACACCGGGGTCGAGGGCGTCGCGGACTTCGTGGCCGGCAAGGCGCAGAGCATCAGCGGCTTCTCGGCCCCCGACGACAACACGTTCGTCATCAAGGCGGCCAAGCCCAACTTCGGCCTGCTCGCCCTCATCGGCAACCCGTGGATCCTGCCCGAGCACGTGCTGAGCAAGGACTCACCCGAGACGGTGGCGAAGGACGAGTTCTTCCGCAAGCCCACGGTGGGGATGGGCCCGTACACGTTCGTGGAGTACAAGACGAACCAGTACGTCCACGTGACCGCGAACCCGAACTACCGCACCCCGGCGAAGATCAAGGACGTCTTCCTGAAGCCGATGACGTCGGACGTGGCCACCGCGCAGCTCGGCAACGGCGGCATCGACATCGCGTCGTACTCGCCGACGGACCAGCAGACGGTCGCCGGCTTCTCGAACGTGTCGACCCAGGAGAAGCCGGGCGCCGGTTTCGTGCGGATCGCGCTGAACCAGTCGAAGCCGTACTTCCAGGACGCCCGCGTGCGCCAGGCCTTCCTGTACGCCGTCGACCGCGAGCAGATCGTCAAGACCGTCCTGTTCGGCAAGGCCGAGGTGCGGATGTCGAACTTCGCCAAGTCGAACGAGCCCGCCGGCCTGAACGACTACGCGAAGAACGTCGAGAAGGCCAAGCAGCTGCTGTCCGAGGCCGGCTGGGACCCGAACCGCACCGTGAACCTGCAGTGGGTCCACGGCCAGCGCGACCGCGACGCCACGGCCACGATCGTGCAGAGCGAGCTGGCCGCGGTGGGCGTGAAGGTCAACCTCGTCAACATCCAGGCCGCCCAGATCGCCGGCACGTACAAGGACAAGTCCTACGACATGACCCTGTACGGCGGCGGCAACTACGCGGTCGACTCGTCGACGATCAACGTGATCACGGCGTGCGCCCAGCAGTACCCGGCCGGCGGCAACATCGACTTCTTCTGCGACGCGAAGCTGGACGACCTGATGACCCGGGCGAACCAGACCGCGGACGACTCGGCCCGCAAGGCGCTGTACGACCAGGCCGCGGCGGAGGAGAACGCCCAGGCCGACCTGATGTGGCTGTACAACCCGTTCGGCCTGTGGGCGGTCAGCAAGAAGGTGCAGGGCTTCCGGGCCCCGGGCTCCCAGGACGCGAACTTCTGGGACCCGGCGAGCTGGTCGATCACCGCCTGATCCCGCTGCGGGCGAGCGGCCGGCGGCCGGCCGCTCGCCCTGAGCGGAGGTCGCGGCGGGATGAGAGGGGTGTGAGCACTTGGGGGCGTACCTCGTCCGCCGGCTGCTGGTGAACGTGCTGGTGTTCTTCCTGATCACGGTGGCGATCTTCGGGCTGGTGCACAAGTCGCCCGGGGATCCGATCGCCATGCAGGTGCCGGCCGATCAGCTCAACTCCGGCAGCGCCGAGTTCATCGCGCAGAAGCGGCACGAGCTCGGGCTCGACCAGTCGGTGCTCGTGCAGTACTGGCACTGGCTCGGCGCCGCCGTCCGCGGCGATCTCGGATACTCGCTGCTCAACGGGCGGCCGGTCACCGAGGTGCTCGGCGAGCGCATCGGGCCGACGATCGAGCTCATGGGCGTCGCGCTCGTGATATCGCTGCTCGTCGCCATCCCGCTCGGGATTCTCGCGGCCCGCCGGCGCAACTCCGTCGTCGACTACTCGGCGACCGTGGTCAGCCTCGGGTCCGTGTCGATTCCGATCTTCTTCGTCGCGCTGATCATGATCTATCTGTTCACGCTGAAGCTGCAGTGGCTGCCGTCGTCCGGCATCTCCGATCCCGCCGCGCCCGGTCTCGTCGACTCGCTGCGCCATCTCGTCCTGCCGGCGCTCATCCTCGGGTTCGGCAACTCCGGGCCGTACATGCGGTACGTGCGCAGCTCCATGATCACGGAGCTGCAGGCCGACTACGTGCGCACCGCCGAGGCGAAGGGGGCGCCGCCGCGGCGGGTCGTGCTGCGCCACGCGTTCCGCAACTCGCTCATCCCGCTGCTCACCGTCATCGCCTCCAGCGTGCCGCAGCTGCTGGCCGGGGCGGTGGTCATCGAGCAGGTGTTCGCCTGGCCGGGGATGGGGCAGCTCGCCGTGAGCTCGGTCAACCAGCACGACTACTCCGTCATCGTCGGGTTCGCGCTGCTCATCGCCATCCTGGTGCTGCTGTCGAACCTGCTGGCCGACGTCCTCTACACGCTCGTCGATCCCCGGGTGAGGCTGCGATGACCAACCTGGAGACGCCTCGCCGCGGTGCGCTGCGGCGGTTCAAGCAACACCCGGTCGCGGTCGTCAGCGTCGTGTTCCTGCTGCTCGTCGTGGTCGCGGCGGTGTTCGCGCGGCCGCTGGCCGGGCACGATCCCAACCAGATCGACCTGCTCGCGGCCCGGCAGTCGCCGTCCGGCGGGCACTGGCTCGGGACCGACTCGACCGGGCGCGACGTGTTCGCCCGGCTGCTGTTCGCCGGGCGGGTCTCGCTCGGCGTCGGCATCGCCTCGGCCGCGCTCGCCGTCATCGTCGGGACGCTCCTCGGCGGCATCGCGGGGCTGCTCGGCGGGTGGGCCGACGGGGTGATCATGCGCCTCGCCGACGTGTTCATGTCGTTCCCGTCGCTGGTCGTCATCGTGGTCGTCGCCGGCATCCTCGGGCCGAGCGTGGTCACGATGGTCATCGCGATCGGGCTCTTCCAGTGGCCGGTCTGCGGGCGCATCGTGCGGGGCGTGACGCTGTCGCTGCGGGAGCAGGAGTACGTGCTCGCGTCCCGGGCGACCGGGGCCGGGCCGCTGTGGCTGCTGCGCCGGCACATCATCCCGGCCGCGCTGCCGCCGGTGAGCGTCGCCGCCACCCTCGCCGTCGCGCAGGCGATCGCGCTCGAGGCGACGCTGTCCTTCCTCGGCCTCGGCGTGCAGCCGCCCGCGGCCAGCTGGGGCAACATGCTCACCGACGCGCAGAGCCTCACCGTCATCCGCAGCGAGCCGTGGCTGTGGCTCTCGCCCGGCATCGCGGTCGCCCTGACCGTGCTGGCCGTCAACTTCATCGGCGACGGGCTGCGCGACGCCGTGGATCCGAGGCAGTCATGAGTCATCCGCTGTTGCAGATCAAGGATCTGAGCGTCGAGTTCCACACCGACGGCACCGTGGTGCAGGCGGTGGCCGGCGTCGATCTGGAGGTACACGCCGGGGAAATCGTGGCCGTGGTCGGCGAGTCCGGGTCGGGCAAGACCGTCACCGCGATGTCGGTGCTCCGGCTGATCCGCGAACCACCGGCCAGCGTCCGGGCCGGCACGCTCGCCTTCCGCGGCCAGGACCTGCGCTCCCTGTCGAGGCGGGAGCTGCGGGCGATCCGCGGCGGGCCGGTCGGCATGATCTTCCAGGACCCGATGACCGCGCTCAACCCGGTGCTGAGCATCGGCGACCAGATCGCCGAGGCCGTCCAGCTGCACCAGGCCAAGCGCGACAGGCGGGCGGCCCGGGCCCGCGCCGTCGAGCTGCTCGCGATGGTCGGCGTGCCGGACCCGGCGCACCGCGCGCGGCAGTACCCGCACGAGTTCTCCGGGGGCATGCGCCAGCGCGCGATGATCGCGATGGCGATCGCCAACGACCCGGACCTCATCATCGCCGACGAGCCCACCACCGCCCTGGACGTCACCATCCAGGCCCAGGTGCTGCAGCTCATCCAGCGCGCCCAGCGCGAGACCGGCGCCGCGACGGTGCTCATCACCCACGACCTCGGCATCGTCGCCGAGCTGGCCGACCGGGTGGTGGTCATGTACGCGGGGCGGGTCGTGGAGACGGCCGGCGTCCTCGAGCTGTTCGCCAGGCCCCGGCATCCGTACACCCTGGGCCTGCTGGGCAGCCTCCCGCGCATGGACACGGAGGCGGAGCGTCTCGACCCCATCCCCGGCAACCCGCCCAACATGGCCGACCCGCCGCCGGGGTGCCCGTTCCACCCCAGGTGCGCGATCGCGAGGGACAATTGCCGCACCGACCGCCCGGCCCTGCTGCCGATCGGGGACGGCCGCAGCAGCGCCTGTCACTTCCACGAGGAGCTGGCATGACCGGTCCGGAGCGAAGCGGAGGGGCCGGGCATCATGGGCTCAGTTCGGAGGTCGTGCGGCCGGAGCGAAGCGGAGGGCGCATGACCGGTCCGGAGCGAAGCGGAGGGGCCGGGCATCATGGGCTCAGTTCGGAGGTCGTGCGGCCGGAGCGAAGCGGAGGGCGCATGACCGAGCCCCTGCTGAAGGTGGAGGGCCTGAGCAAGCACTTCCCGATCCGCCGCGGGGTGCTGCAGCGCCAGGTCGGCGCCGTGCGCGCCGTCGACGGGGTCGACCTGGAACTGGCCGCGGGCGAGACCCTGTCGCTGGTCGGCGAGTCCGGCTGCGGCAAGTCGACGACCGGCCGGCTGCTCGTCCGGCTGCTCGAGCCGACCGCCGGCCGCATCCTGTTCGAGGGCGACGACCTGGCCCGGCTGCCGCAGTCCCGGATGCGCGAGAAGCGCCGCGACATCCAGATCATGTTCCAGGACCCGTACGCGTCGCTGTCGCCGCGCATGACCGTCCACGACATCGTCGCCGAGCCGCTGCGGGTCCAGGGCCGCTACCGCGACGGCGGCGCCGCGCGGGTCGCCGAGCTGCTGGCGCTGGTCGGGCTGCGGCCCGAGCACGCCCGCCGCTACGCGCACGAGTTCTCCGGCGGCCAGCGCCAGCGCGTCGGCCTCGCCCGGGCGCTCGCGCTGTCCCCGCGGCTGCTGGTCCTCGACGAGCCGGTCAGCGCGCTCGACGTCTCGGTGCAGGCGCAGGTCATCAACCAGCTGCGGGACCTGCAGGACCGGCTCGGGCTGGCGTACCTCTTCATCTCCCACAACCTGTCGGTCGTGCGCCACATCTCGCACCGGGTCGCGGTGATGTACCTGGGCACCATCGTCGAGACGGGCACCCGCGCCGACATCTTCACCCGCCCCAACCACCCGTACACCCGGGCGCTGCTGTCGGCGATCCCGGTCCCGACGCCGGTGGGGCGCGATGCGCGGGAGCGCATCACGCTCACCGGCGACGTGCCCAGTCCGGCCGACCCGCCGTCGGGTTGCCGCTTCCGTACCCGATGCTGGAAGGCCCAGGATGTCTGTGCGCAGGAAGCGCCGGCCCTGATCGACCGGATCGGGGCGGGGCACCCGAGCGCCTGCCACTTTCCCGAGTAGGAGTCCGCCATGGCCCGTGTCACCCGCCCGGTGCCCGTCGACGAGGCCCGCCCCGCGTCGGCCAACTACCACGCCGCCGCGCTGGCCAGGGGCCTGGCGCTGCTGGAGATGCTCGCCGCCGAGCCGGAGCCGTTGACCATCAACGACTTTAGCGAGAGCACGGCCCTGCCCAAGAGCACGCTCGTGCGGCTGCTGGCGGTGCTCGCGGAGATGGAGTACGTCGTGCGGGTCGACGACCGCCCGTCGTACCGCCTCGGGCACAAGGTGCAGCGGCTGGCCAGTGCCTACGTCGCGTCGCTGGACCTGACCGTGGTGGCCGAGGCGTACCTGCGGCCGGTCGCCCTGCGCACCGGCCAGACGGCCAACCTCGGCGTGCTCGACGGCGACCAGGTGCTGCACATCTGCGTCGCCGAGCCGGACCGCCCGCTGCGGTTCACCACCGCCCTCGGGGCCCGCGACCACACGTACTGCACCGGCCTGGGCAAGATGCTGCTGTCCGAGCTGCCCGAGGACCGCGTGGCGGCGATCCTGCCGCCCGAGCCGTTCCCCGCGTTCGCCGAGAACACCCTCACCACGCTCGCCGACCTGCGCAAGGACCTGCGGCGCACCGCCAGGCGCGGGTACGCCCTCGACGACAACGAGCGCAGCACCGGCCTGCGCTGCGTCGCGGTCGGCGTGCGCCTCGCCGGGGACCTGCTCGCCGCGGTCAGCGTGTCCGGGCCGGCGGGGGAGTTCACCGCGGGGCGGCAGCAGGAGTACGTGGCCGCGCTCGACGAGGTCGCCAAGGCCATGCCCGACGACCCCGACTTCGCCGCGGCGCTGCGCATCGTGCACCGCTCGCTGCGCGCCGCCGGGAAGACCGGCGGCGGCGCATGACGAGCCGGTCAGTCGCCGACGTACGCGATGGCCTCCACCTCGACGCGGACGTCGGCCCGGCCGAAGTCGACGACCACGGTCGTGCGGGCCGGCGGCGCGGCGGCGAAGCGGCGCGCGTAGACCTCGTTGAACGGCGCGAACAGCGTGGCGTTGGACAGGAACGCGCCGACCTTGACGATCTGGTCGACCCGGGCGCCGGCCGCGGCGAGGACGGCCTCGACGTTGTCCAGCACCAGGTTCACCTCGTCGGTGAAGTCGCCGAGCCGGATGTTGCCCTCGGCGTCGGTGGCCACCTGGCCGGAGACGAAGACGAAGTCGCCGGCCTTCGTGGCGTGTGACAGCGGTACGGCGACGGGCGCGAAGGAGGCGGGATGGAAACGTTCGATCATGCCAGCATGGAATCACATTCCACGTTGCTGCTCCAGGGCGGCACGGTGCTCGACGGCACCGGCGCGCCCGGCGTCGCCGCCGACGTCCTGATCCGCGACGGCGTGGTGGCGGCGATCGGGCCCGGCCTGGCGAGCGACGGCCCGGCCTTCGACGCGACCGGGCGCATCGTGTGCCCCGGCTTCGTCGACATCCACACCCACTCCGACCTCACGCTGCTGTCCGACCCGCGCGGGCTCTCCAAGCTGCACCAGGGCGTCACGACCGAGGTGGTCGGCAACTGCGGCCTCGGCGCCGCCCCGCTGCCGCCCGGCGCCGACGTCGCCGCGATCCGCCAGGCCGTGAGCTACCTCGACCTCGACCCGGCCGTCACCTGGGACTGGGACGACGTGCGCGGGTACCTCGCCGCGCTCGCCGCCGCCGGCCCGTCGCCGAACGTGGCCGCGCTCGTCGGCCACGTCGCGCTGCACGGCGGGGTGTGCGGGTTCGACGACCGCCCGGCGAGCGCGGCCGAGCTCGACCGGATGCGGGGGCTGCTGGCCGACTCCCTGGACGCGGGCGCGCTGGGGCTGTCCACCGGCCTGGTGTACGCCCCGCTGACCTACGTCCGCGAGGAGGAGCTGGTTGCCCTCGCCGAGGTCGTCGCCGCCGCCGGCGCGGTGTTCACGTGGCACGTGCGCAGCTACGACGACGGGCTGCTGGACTCCGTCGCCCAGGCGCTGCGGGTCGCCCGGGCCGCCGGCTGCCGCACCCAGATCTCGCACCTGGCCGCCGTCGGCCGCCGCAACTGGGGCGCCGTGCGCCGGGCTCTCGACCTCGTCGAGGCGGCCACCGCCGAGGGCCTCGGCGTCGGCGTGGACATCTACCCGTACCTGCACGGCAACGCGCCCCTGTCGCAGCTGCTGCCGGCCTGGGCGCAGGAGGGCGGCGCGGCCGCGTGGGCGCCGCGGCTGCGCGACGCCGGGGTCCGCGAGCGCATCCGCGCCGAGTGGACCGACCGGCCCACGGGCTGGGACGAGATCACCGTCAGCTGGACCAGCCGCGGCGACGCCGACCCCGTCGTCGGGCGCACCCTGGCCGACCTCGGCGGGGCCGGCGCGGCGCTGGACCTGCTGGCCGAGCTCGGCGCCGGGGTCATGATGACCGCCGGCGGGCGCAGCGAGGACGACCTGCGCGCGGTGCTGAGCCACCCGAGCGCCGTCGTCGCCTCCGACGGGCTGGCCCTGGACCCGGGCGGCGTCAACGGCGCCGGCATGCCGCACCCGCGCAGCTACGGGTGTTTTCCGCGGTACCTCGAGCGCTACGCGACCGACCTGCCCGACGCGATCCGCCGCTGCACCTCGGCCCCGGCCCGGCTCGCCGGCCTGCCCGACCGCGGCGTGCTGCGCCCGGGCGCCCCCGCCGACGTGGTCGTCCTCGACCCGGACACCATCGCCGGCCCCGCCACGTTCACCGCACCGCACCGCTTCGCCACCGGCATCGACCTCGTGCTCGTCGGCGGCGTGCCGACCGTCGAGCGCGGCGCCCACACCGGCCGGCGGGCGGGCCGGGTCCTGTACCGCACGAGAGGAACCACCGGATGATCGACGTACACACCCACTGCCATCTCTCCGAGCACTGGGGCTGCGAGTGGCACCGCAACTGGCAGCCCGTCTACGGCCACGAGTACGCCGACCGCACCCCCGAGCAGTACGACGAGGCGATGGCCGCGGCCGGCGTGGACCTCGCGTTCGTCTTCGGCATGCGGGCCACCCGGGCCGGTGTGATCACCCCGAACGAGTACGTGCAGCGCTTCTGCGAGCAGACCGCCACCGACACGATCGGGTTCATGGCCCTGGACCTTTCGGACCCGGACGTCATGGACCAGCTCGCCGACGGCATCGCCCGCGGCCTGCGCGGCGTGAAGCTCTACCCGGTCCTGGCCCACTTCGACCCGCGCGACGAGGCCCACGACCCGTTCTTCACCGCCGCCGCCGAGGCCGGCCTCATCGTGCTGTGGCACATGGGCGCCACGCCGAGCCCCGAGGGGCGCCTCGAGCTGTCCAACCCGCTGCTGGTCGACGACGTCGCCCGCCGCCACCCCGGCCTGCGCCAGATCATCGCCCACCTCGGCCACCCGTGGCAGCGCGAGACGGTCGTGGTGCTGCGCAAGAACCGCAACGTCTTCGGTGACGTCTCGGCGAGCTGGGCCCGCCCCCTCGACGGCTTCATGGCGCTGGTGCGGGCGCAGGAGTGGGGCGTCGTACCGAAGCTGCTGTTCGGTTCGGACTTTCCGATGTGGACACCGGTCGATGCGGTGGCCGGCCTGCGCGCCCTCGCCGAGATGCGCCCGGGCGGCCTGCCGCGCATCGAGCGCGCCACCGTCGAGTGGCTCATCGACGGCGACCCCCGCGCGGCCCTGGGGCTGGCGGCATGACGACGCTGCTCGAGCTGCCCACGCCCGCCCTGGTCGTCGACGTCGACCGGCTGGAGCGCAACATCGCCCGGATGGCCGGCGCGTTCGCCGCGGCCGGGGTGGCGCTGCGCCCGCACGCGAAGACCTCCAAATGCCTGGAGGTCGTACGCCGGCAGCTCACCGCCGGCGCCGGCGGGATGACCTGCTCGACCCCCGCCGAGGTCGCCTGGCTGCGCGCGGCCGGCGTCGCCGATCTCCTGTGGGCCCACGCCCCGGTCGGCCCGGCGAAGGTCGCCTTCGTCGTCGCCGCCGCCTCGGACGGCGGCGGCCTCACGGTCGCCCTGGACTCGCTCGAGGCCGCCCGGCCGCTGTCGCACGCCGCCGCGGCGGCCGGCGTCACCGTGCCCTTCGTGCTGGAGGTCAACACCGGCCACGCCCGCCTGGGCGTCGACCCCGAGCGCGTGATGTCCACGGCGGCGGCCCTGTCCGCCCTGCCGGGCCTGCGCCTGCGCGGCCTGCTCACCCACGAGGGCCACCTGGCCACGATGCCGGACCGCCCGTCGCTGGAGGCGGCCGGCCGGGCCGCCGGCGACCTGCTGGCCGCGCTGGCCGCGCAGCTGCGCGCGGCGGGCCACGCGATCGACATCGTGTCGGTCGGCTCGACGCCGGGCGCCACCTCGGCCCCGTTCGCCCCGGGCGTGACGGAGGGCCGCCCCGGCACGTACGTCTACTACGACGCCAACCAGATCCGCCTCGGCAGCTGCACGATCGACGACTGTGCCCTGACGGTCCTCGCCCGCGTGGTGTCGGTCCAGCGCCCCGGCCGCCCGATCATCGACGCGGGCATCAAGGCGATGAGCTCGGACACGATCGCGGCCGCCGGCTCGGTCGGCCTGGTGTGCCATCCGGACAACGCCCGCCGCCCCGGCGTGACCTTCGCGGACGCCAACGAGGAGCACGGCTTCCTGCTCGACGACGACGGCGACGACCGGCTGGCGGTGGGAGACGTGGTCCGCCTGGTCCCGAACCACGCCTGCGGCACCACCAACATGTGGAGCCACCTGTACGCCGTCCGCGGCGACGAGGTCCTCGACCGCTGGGAGATCTCCGCACGCTACTGATGCCACCGCCGGGCCATTGACATGGAATGCTGTTTCACGTGGGGTGTGGGCATGAAGGTCATGACCGTCTACGCGCACCCCGCGGACACCATCACCAACTGCGGCGGCACCCTGGCCCGCCACGCCGACGCCGGCGACGAGGTCGTCGCGCTGATCCTCACCCACGGCGGGCGCATCCACGCCAACCGCTACGCCGAGGAGTGGCGCAAGGACACGCCGGACGCGGCGATCGCCGGCGCCGGCCTCGACGACATCGTCGCGTTCAAGAAGGGCGAGCTGCAGCGGGCCGCCGACATCGTCGGCATCTCGCGGGTCGTCACCCTGGACCGCGACGACCGCGACGCCGCCCTGCACGACGAGCTCGTCGAGGCGGTCGCCGAGCACCTCGCCGCGGAGCGCCCGGACGTGCTGATCTGCGACTACCCGCAGAACCCGGTGATGGCCGCCAACACCCACACGGTCGCCACGACGACGGTGCTGGCGGCGCTGGGCCGGGCCGGGGCGTACCTGCGAAACCTCGACGGCCGCCCGGAGTATCACGTGAAGCAGGTCTACCTGACGTCCCTGCCGGTGTTCCCGACCGACGGCCTGAGCCTGTTCGGCGTGCGCAACGACGTCTTCGTCGACATCACGCCGGTCGTGGGCCGCAAGGTCGCCGCGATGGACTGCTTCGACAGCCAGGGGTACTCGGGCCTGTTCGCCCGCAAGCTCATCGAGTCGGCCAACGGCGAGGCCGGGCGCGCGGCGGGCGTGAACTTCGCCGAGGGCTTCTACCGCCTGTACAACGAGACCCACGCCCTGCTGCCGGTGACCGCGGCCGCGATGGCCGACGACCCGCTGACCCGGCACATCTCCTACAGCCGCGTCGACCTGCGCGCCGAGTACCCGATCGCGGACTGACCGGCGGCCCCGGCGGCGACCGCGGCGACGAGCGTGGCGGGCAGCAGCCACAGCAGGTGGCCGGAGAGCATGTACCAGGCCAGGTTCGGCACCAGCGTGCCCGCCGCCGTGCCGGCGAGCCAGGCGGCGGCCCGGACCAGCCCTCCGGCCCGCCGCGCCATGAGGCCCGCGGCGAGCACGCCGAGGCCGGCGCCGCCCACCGCGAGCGCCAGGCCGACGCGGGTGTCGAGCGGCCACGGCGCGCTGGGCGGGCCGCTGCCGATGACCACCGCCCACAACGCCCCCGAGGCCGCCACCGACAGCGCCAGGCCGAGCCGGGCCCGCTCGACGGGCAGCAGCCACGTCGCGAGGATGAGCACGGCCGGCAGCGTCACCAGCGGGGCGGTCCGGGCGTCGTACAGCATCGCGGCGAGGGCCGCCGGCGGCTCGGCGGCCAGCAGCCACGCCGTGAGCCGCCCGCTCCCGCGCCTCCACGTGACCGCGGCGGCGAGGGCCAGGGCGACGGGCGCGAACGCGAACAGCAGCGCCGGCCAGATCGGCGGCGGTTCCATGGTGACCCACCGCCGCGCCCCGCCGGCCCACGTCACGGCGATGCCGGTGCTCGCCGCCACGAGCAGCCCGGAGGCCAGCAGCGCGGCGCCCTGGCCGAGCCGCAGCCGCACCGCGAGCCCGGCCACCCCCGCCCCCTGTCGAAGGCTCGGCCACTCGCGGCCGTCGTCGAGGTCGAGCAGCAGCCCGAGCAGCTCCTCGCCGCGGGCCTCGCGATGATCGGCCGGCAGCAGCCGGATCAGCGCCCGATACCGGCGCTCAAGCGCATCCATGCAGCGATCCCTTCCCCGTGACGGGACTCATCCGGCGGTGCCCAGGCGTGGGGCGCGGCGGCTCAGGCGCCGGCGGGCGGCGCGGGCCTGGGCCGCCATCCGGGCCGACTCCTCCTCGACCGCCGCGGCGCCGGCGTCGGTCAGCCGGTAGTAGCGGCGCAGGCGCCCGTTCTCCACCTCGTCGCGGTCCGGCTCGACGAGGCCGCGCCCGGTGAGGCGCTCCAGCGCCGCATACAGCGTGCTCGCCCGCAGCTGGACCCGGTCTCCCGACAGCGCCGCGACCTCCGTCACCAGCGCATAGCCGTGCCGGGGCTGATCGGCGAGCGCGGCCAGGATCAGGAACGACTGCTCACTCAGCGACTCCACACCGAGAGCATATACCACGCAGCGGTATATGCTCCAGCCGTGACGGGGGATGCCGCGGGGCGCCGTGCGCGCCCCGCGGCAAGGCGCAGGGGCTGGAGCGTCGTCTCACGCCGGCGTTTGCGTCGTGCATGAATGTGATGACGTCGTCCCGGCTGTCGCCGTCCACGTCGCCGCCCGGCGCGAACCAGTCGCGCCATTTCTGCCCAGCCCCGAACGACGTGCCGTTGGACAGCCCGACGTAGACGTCGCCGGCGGTGCCCGCGTCCGACGAGCCGGCCGTGGGCCGCGATGAACGCCTGGAATCGATTTCAGACGCCAGACGAGCATCGATGTCTATGTCAGTGGCCGATCTGGAGCGCGCATGATCGCGGTCGCCGTCGCGGTCTCCGCCGCCCTGGCGCGCCGCGGGCCATCCTTGACGAAATCGGTTGCATGGCGTTGTCTTACGCCCGCTCACCATCCCGAGAGGAGTCGCCGGCCATGTCCGATCAACTCTGGGTGCGCCCCACGCCGGGCGACCCGCGCTGGGGTCACGCCGAGGGCCTGCAGATCGGCCTCGCGCCGCTGCCGGGCCCGCGCGGGCTCATCCGCATCTATGCGCCGTACCTGGGCCACCCGCACGGCCGGATGGTCAACTACGTGGCGGTCGAGCCGATCCCGGCGGGCTCGGCCCAGCGCGGGTTCTCGGAGCTCGAGCGCAGCGCCCTGGACGGCGAGCCGGGCAAGCGGATGTGGGCGGCGAACGATCCGGCGTCGGCCGCGACGGACGGCGTCGAGGGTGGCGCGGACGGTGCGCGCACGCTGACCGTCCACGTCATGTGCGAGCGCTTCGACAGCGGCGCCGAGGTGTACGTGCGCGCCCGCTTCGACGAGCGCCGCCCGCACGAGGTCGCCCTCGCCGCCTTCGCCGCGCCCGGATCCGTGCCGCTGTCCCGGGTCGTGCTCACCGCGACCATGGGCAACTGGGCCCGGCTGCGGCGCCTGCGGCTGCGCGACCGGACGGTGACCCCGGGCGAGCTGTGGCCCGGGCTGGAGGCCGGCCTCACCGGCGACGTCCGCTTCGGCGACGGGTTCGCCGCGCACGCCCGCTTCGGCCTGGCCGAGCTGAGCCGCGACGCGAACGGCGCCGCCGTCGTCACCGCCGAGCCCGACGAGCCGGACCCGGCCGCCGCCGAGTACGCGCCCGGCACCAACCGGCACTGGCACTACGAGGGCCGCCTGGCCGCGCAGGGCTGGCGCGTCGAGAACCCCGGACCCGGCCTCGAGGCGTGGGTCAACGGCCGGCACACGTACTGGGCCAGCGCCGCGCCCATCCCCGGCGGCGCCGCCTACGAGAACGTCGAGGTGGTCCGGCCGTTCGAGCAGGGCCAGGAGTCGGTCTTCACCGTCGAGCCACTCACCTGAGGCGCCGGGTAACCTGCGTGTAATCGATTTGCAATGTGAGCGCCGGTGATGTCCAGGACACCGACCGCCACCTGGGCTTTTGCCCATCGGGGCGGGGCCCGCGGGTCCCGCCCCGGGGCCCCAGGCCGAGGCGCCGACGAGTGACGTGCAATCGGTTTCACACCATGTTTGCCCAGCTCAGAGGCTTGAATTGGGGCGTAGATCCAAGGTCTTGACGAAACCGATTTCCTCGGGTTCACTGCTACCCAACCGAGTCCGACTTGGGGGCGGCGATGCGACCTCGTACCACCATCGCCACCTGGGCGTTCCTGACGGTCTCGGGCGTCCTGGCGGCAGGCTGCTCGAAGGGGAGTGGGCCGATGATCGCGAATGGTGACGAGCCGCTCGTGCTCGCCGGTGTGGCACAGGTGCGCCAGGTCGCACAGGTGACCGGGCCCGCCTCGCCGAACCGCACCGACCGGTTCGAGATCGCCGGCCAGGACCTGGGCTCGATGTTCGAGGCCGGCGGCAAGACGTGGCTGGTCTTCGGCGACACGTTCGGTCAGCGCGAGCCCGGCCTCACCGGCGGCGGCGGCACCCAGTGGCGGTCCAACACCCTGGCGTACACCACCGACGACAACCCCGCCGACGGCCTGCGGCTCGACGGTTACATCGTGGACGACATCGGCTGGGCGAAGGAGCTGATCGACTCCCGCAAGGTCGACGGCACCGAGATGACGACGATCCCGACGTACGGGTTCGAGGCCAACGGCGCCATGTACCTGGCGTACATGTCGGTGCGGCACTGGGGCGACCCCGGCGAGTGGGAGACCAACTACTCCGGGTTCGCCAAGTCCACCGACGGCGGGCAGACCTGGGCGAAGCTCGAGGCCCCGCGCTGGCCCGGCGACAGCCGCTTCATCCAGGTCAGCACGGCCAAGGTGGGCGATGACATCTACTTCTGGGGCGTCACACACGGGCGCTTCGGCCCGGTCTCGCTGATGAAGGTCCCCGAGCGCGACGTGGAGGACCAGCGGGCCTACCGGTACTTCGCGGGGACCGCCGCCGGCGGAGCGCCGCAGTGGAGCGCCGACCCCGCCGCCGCGCGGACCGTCGTCGACGACACGGCCGGCGAGCTCTCGGTGGTGTGGAGCCCGTACCTGTCGCGCTGGCTGATGACCTACACCCGCGGCGCCGACGAGAGCGCGGTGATCCGCGAAGGCGTCACACCGTGGGGCCCGTGGGGCGACCGCTTCACGCTCGTCTCCCAGGCGGACACGCCGGGCCTGTACGCGCCCTTCCTATCGCCCCGCGTGAGCGGCGACGGACGCACCGTCTACTTCGCGCTGTCGCTGTGGGGTCCCTACAACGTGTTCTGGTACCGAGCCGACCTGGTGCGATCCAATCGCAAATGAAGTTTGAGGAGGAGTGGCACGTGACCCGTTCAAAGATAGCGGCTTCGCTGACCGCCGTGGTGCTCGCCGCAGCCGCCCTCGCCGGCTGTGGCAGCGGCGGCGGGCAGAGCGCCGACGGCAAGACCGTGGTGACGTTCTGGCAGCAGAAGTTCGAGGACTACCAGCAGACGTGGTTCAAGAAGTACGTGGACCAGTTCAACGCCTCGCAGGACAAGGTCAAGGTCGACTACCAGGTCGTGCCGGCCGACACGTGGCAGCAGAAGCTCAAGGCCGCGCAGGCCGCGGGTAAGGCGCCCGACGTCGCCACGACCAGCTATGGCAACATCGCCGCCGGCGCCGCCCAGGGCCAGTTCGCCGAGCTCGACGGGCTGCTGCCGGCCGAGGCCTTCGCCGACGTCAAGGACAACGTCAAGAGCTTCGTGACCATCAACGGCAAGCACTACGCCTACCCGATGCTGGTCGAGCCCTCCACGGTGCTGTACTACCGCACCGACCTCGTGAAGGCGGCCGGCCTCGACCCGGCCAGCCCGCCCAAGACGTGGGCCGACCTCATCACCTGGGCCACCAAGCTCACCTCCGGCAACGTCAAGGGCATGACGATCGCCTCCACCGCGGCGGACCTCGCGTGGTCGAGCTGGGGGTTGCAGTACAACGCCTGCGGCTACCTGCCGATCACCGACGACTGGTCGAAGGGCCGCGCCACCGACGCCTGCTTCGCCAAGGTCGCCGAGTTCTACAAGTCGCTGTTCCAGGGCAACCTCATGCCGCGCCAGCCGAAGGTCGGCTACCCCGACGCGCTGCCGTACGGCCAGGGCGAGGTCGCGATGATGGCCAACGGCTCGTGGGCGGTCGGCCAGCTCAAGAACACCTACCCCGCCATGGTCGCCAAGACCGCCGTGGCGCCGTTCCCGTCCGTCGACGGCGACCCGAGCAAGCCCACCGCGACGCTGGGCGGCTGGACGCTGACCGTCGACGGCAAGACGAAGAACAAGCAGCAGGCGGCCGAGTTCATCAAGTACCTCCTCGCCGGCGACCCGGCCATCATGGCGGACTTCTTCAAGACGAGCGGCTTCTCGAAGTACACCGTGCGGACCTCGGTCGACACCGCGCTGGCCGGCACGCCCGAGGCGACCGCCGACCCGTTCATGAAGGTCATCTCCGACCAGATCGTCGCGCACGGCAAGCAGGAGCCGGCGTACCCGTTCGACATCGCCCTGGCCTTCGGCACCGCCGTCGAGTCGGCGATGAAGAACACCGCCGACGTGCCCAAGGCGATGAAGACCGAGCTCAAGGGCACCGCCCCCAAGAGCTGACGAGCATCGGTTCCGGCGTCCCGGGAGCGCGCGCGGCGCTCCCGGGCGCCCCTATTCCAAGGGGGTCGACGCGTGTCGACTATGAGCCCGGCGAGCATCGCGCAGGCGGCGCCCGCCCCCGATGTGCCGGCCGGGAAGACCAGGCGGCGGCGGGGGCGCGGCCGGGACGGCGTCACCGCCTACCTGATGATCGCGCCGATGGTGATCCTGCTCGGCATCTTCGTGGTGTGGCCGCTGTTCTACTCGTTCTACCTGAGCACCTTCAAAATCAGCTTCTACCAGCCGTCGCAGTTCGTCGGCCTCGACTTCTACAAGTACGTGCTCACCAGCGCGGGCTTCTACAAGGCGCTCGGCGTCGGGCTGTACTACACCGTGCTGACGGTCCCCGCCGAGCTGATCCTG
Organism: Dactylosporangium sp. CA-139066; assembly: GCF_050936175.1. Taxonomy (NCBI): domain Bacteria; kingdom Bacillati; phylum Actinomycetota; class Actinomycetes; order Micromonosporales; family Micromonosporaceae; genus Dactylosporangium; species Dactylosporangium sp. CA-139066. The sequence continues at coordinate 2,121,934 of NZ_JBNJNH010000001.1, forward strand.
TCGCTGCTGCTGGCGTCGTTCATCAAGTCGCTCAGCGGCAAGGTGGCCGCGTTCATGAAGACCACCGTGTACCTCCCGGCGGTCGTGTCCACCGTCATCGCCGCCGTCATCTTCGTGTTCATGTACCAGGACCAGGGCGTCACGAACTGGCTCGTCGGCTTCCTGAGCATCGGGCCGGTCGACTGGCTCAACGACCCCGACACGGCGCTGCCGTCGATCGCGGTCGCCGGCATCTGGCTGCGCTTCGGCCTCACCACGCTCATCATGCTCGCCGGCCTGCTGGACATCCCGCAGGCGTACTACGAGGCGGCCGAGCTCGACGGCGCCGGCTACCTGCGCCGCACGTTCTCCATCACCATCCCGCTGCTGCGCAACGTGGTGCTGTACCTGCTGGTGACCGAGTGCACGCTGGCGATCCAGATGTTCGACCTGCCGCTGGTGATGACCAACGGCGGCCCCGTCGACTCGACGGTCACGCCGAACCTGTACATCTTCAACCGGTTCCGCGACTTCACCCCCTACGCGACGAGCTTCTCGCTGGCGGCCTCGCTGCTGCTGTTCGTCGTCCTCGGGCTGATCTCGCTGGTCATCTTCCGGCTGGTCAACTCCGAGAAGTCCGTCGACGGCTGAGGGACGTGCGATGAAGAAGACCCCGCTGCAGCGCACCGCCTCCGCGGTCCTGGTCGCGCTCATCAGCCTCAGCGTGCTGTTTCCGCTGGCGTGGATGGCGATGGCCGGCTTCAAGGGCAAGACCGAGGTGCTGCGCTCGCCGTTCCAGTTCTTCCCCGACATGTGGAAGTTCGACAACTACGTCGCCATCGCCAAGGACCCGCAGTTCTCCAGATCCATGGCGGTCACGTTCATCGGCGCGCTCATCTTCACCGCCCTGAGCCTCGCGGTGAACTCGATGGCCGCCTACGCCTTCGCCCGCCTGGACTTCCCCGGCAAGCGATTCTGGTGGCTGTACTGCATCCTGCCCATGTTCATCCCGGTGATGGCGATCCTGCTGACGTCGTTCATGGTGGTCAGCAAGCTCGGGATGCTCAACACGATGGCGGTGCTCATCATCCCCGGCGTCGCCTCGGCCGCCCAGATGTTCTTCCTGCGCCAGTTCTACCTCGGCGTGCCGATCGCGATCGAGGAGGCCGCCCGCATCGACGGCGCCACCAGCTGGCAGATCTTCGTGCGCATCTTCCTGCCACAGTCGGGCGCACCGTTCGCCGTCATGGGCATCACCGCGTACCTTGCGTACTGGAACGCCTACGTCTGGCCGATCCTCACCATCACCGACCCCAACCTCATGCAGATCATGCAGTTCCTGGGCTCGTTCCGCTCCGAACGCGGCAACGACTGGGGCCTGCTCATGGCCGGCTCCGCGCTCGCGTCGCTGCCGACGATCCTGCTGCTACTGTTCTTCCAGCGCTTCATCGTCAACGGCGTGCGCATCTCGGGCATCAAATAGCTCCGGGCTACCGCGACGTCCGCCGTGGCCGCGGCCCGTGACTCCCGGGCCACGCCAGGTCCGCGCCCAGTCCCGGTCGCGCACCGCGGCTCCGGCCGCCTGACCCCGCTGATGGCGATGGCGCAGGGCCGGTGCGCCGTGCTCGCGTGCGTGCCGTGCCCGCGCGCGTGTCGTGCTCGGGTGCGTGTCGTGCTCGGGTGCGTGTCGTGCGTCCGTGCGTGCCGTGACCGTGTCCGTGGCGGGCCGTCGTGGCAAGAGCGCAGATTTACTTGGACGGGGGGGCTGACAAACGACGCTCGGCCGATGGTGGCGGGCGCTGGCGCGCCCGCTGCAACGCATTAGCGTGGTCCGGGTCCGTCGTTGCTCACCGGACATTCCTCCAGGCCGTCTGCCGCCGGCGGGCTCGTGCGGGTCATCAGTCGGTGGTCCGGGCCGTTGAGGGTTTGCGTCATCTGAATTTTGGATGGTGCTCGGGGCGGTTTTTTTGGGCGGGTGCTGGGATAATTCTTGTATGGGGCAGCTGCAGTTGTTTACCAGGCAGGAAATGGCTGCCATGCGTGATCGGAGCAGGGCGCGAAGTTATTCTCCTGTGAATGAGCAGTTTCGGCGGGAACATCAACGGCACCGGGATTGGGGGCTTGTCAGGCGGCACGCCGAGCGGCTGCGTCGGGCTCGCGAGAAGGCCGCAGCGGTGGCCGCGGGCGCTGACCATCGGACCGAACCGGCGCCGCCTCCGGCCCCAGCTTCCGCCCCAGCTCCGCCGCCGACGCCTGCCTCGGCTCCCGCCCCTGATCCAGCGCTGGCACCATCGCCGGCTGCGACTTCCGACCCCGCCGGACCGGCCGCAGGCGACAGCAGCCAGAACGATCGCGCAACCGAGACGCCGCCGCGCAAGGCCGCACCCAAATGCGACCCGGCATCCCCGACGCCATTGTTGTCGGCCCGATCAGGCTCCGAGAATACGCAGCCCGTGACGCAAATCCGCCGTCTTCAAAAATTGAGGCACGCGCACTCGGAAAACCAATATCCCAACGCCCCACCACATTTCAACCTGGACCACCGAATGATGACCCGCGCGAGCCCGCCGGCGGCAGACGGCCCGGAGGAATGTCCGGTGGGCAACGACGAACCCGGACCACGCTAATGCGTTGCAGCGGGCGCGCCAGCGCCCGCCACCATCGGCCGAGCGTCGTTTGTCAGCCCCCCGTCCAAGTAAATCTGCGGACTTGCCACCACGGCCTGGAGCGTGGACTTGTCGCCACGGCCTGGAGCGTGGACTTGTCGCCACGGCCTGGAGCGTGGGCTTGCCGTCGCGGCCTGGAGCGTGGGCTTGTCGCCGCGGCCTGGAGCGTGGGCTTGTCGCCGCGGCCTGGAGTGTGGGCTTGTCGCCGCGGCCTGGAGTGTGGGCTTGTCGCCGCGGCCTGGAGTGTGGGCTTGCCCCCACGGCCCCGAGCGCGGACTTGCCACCACGGCCCGGAGCAAGGCAGGGGCTGAGAGGTGGCCACGTCCACAGTGGACGTGGCCACCGCCGTGCTCAGGCCTTGACGACCGAGAAGTCGTCGAGCTGGATCCAGATGTCGCCGTGGTCGGTCCACACGCCGCCGTAGACGGCGACGGCCGTGCGGTTGCCGCTGTTGAAGTTCACCACGAACCTTGTCCACGGTCCGACCGAGGCGAAGTGTGCCTCGGAGATGACGACGCCGTTGGTGTCGCGGGCGCCGAAGAAGCCGTTGTCGCTGTTCGGTGACGTGCGCAGCCAGCCGGTCAGCTGGTAGTTGGTGTTGGCGGCCACCGGCACCGTCTGGTGCACGTCCTGCCAGCCCTGATTGTACCGCGCGAAGGCGTTGCGGTCGCCCGAGTAGCCCCAGTGTGCGTTGTCGATGCCGCAGTTGCCGGTGCAGGCCCAGAATCCGCCGGTGCCCGTGCCGTTGAGGGCGCCCCGCTCGAGGCTCGGGTCACCCATGAGGTTCGGGTTGACGATCTGCCCGGCCGTGTTGATCTGCACCTTCATCAGGTACACGTTGTACGGGTCCCACTGTGACATCGTGAAGTAGATTGTGCCGCCGGCGCTCCACGGGTGCATGAAACCGCCGTACAGGCCGGGGTAGTCCGCCGAGCTGACGACCACCTGTGTGCCGCTCCACGGGCCCTGCGGGCTGGTCGCCGTGCGCAGGATGATGTCCTCGCCCTGCAGGTACATCATGAGCCACTTGCCGCTCCAGCTGTCGTAGCGTACCGACAGCTCCGACACCGGGGCGCCGACGACCGCGACCGCGGCCGCCTCGTTGTTCGTGACCCAGGTGCTGCCGTTCCAGTACTGGTACGCGCTCTGGGTCAGCATCTGCGCCTCCGGGACGCGGGCCACGTAGGCGCTGCCGTTGCGGCCGCTGGGCGTGCCGTAGACGTACACGTAGCCGCCGTTGCGGGCGAACGCCTGCATCTGGAAGTGGTCGTTGAACCCGGGGTTGTTCCACGTCGGCGTGCCGCCGGTGGACCACGTGACGCCGTTGTCGTCGGAGTACGCGATCCGGGCGTAGTTGGTGTCCCACTGCCCGGGCGCGCCCCAGTGGCGCACCGACATGAACGACAGGTACTGCCGCGTGCCGACCGCGATGCCCGCGGTCGGGATCTTCGTCACCTCGCCGGTGCCGTCCGCCTGGTGCAGCCCCGGCACGATCTCCCGGGCCCGGCCGTCGGATCCGGTGACGGCGCTGTCGAAGTGCATGCCGTCGGCCAGGTTGGTGTCGCCCGAGCGGAGCAGGACGTTGCTGCGCCAGTACGCGTCGCCGGGCCCGAGGGCACCGCCGCCCGGGCCGACCCAGGCGTCGCCGAACGTGTCGCCGAACGCGGCCAGGGTCTGCCCGGCGCCGTTGTCCCACAGGATGCCGAGGTCGGTGGCCTTCACGTCCCACCGGCCCCAGGTGTTGTTCGGGCCGTCCGGCCCCGTGAGCTTCTCGACGAGGCTCGCCGGCGTGTGCGCCGACGTGGCCAGGGCCGGCGCCGCGGCGAGCGCGACGAGCCCGGTGGTGGTGAGGGCGAGAACCGCGGTGGCGGCGGCGGTCCTTCCCAGGGTGCTTCGAAGGGGCACTGCTGGCTCCTTACCTCGGGACCCGCCGCGCCGCCCGGTGCGGCGCGGTGGGCCGGGTCCCGCAGACGTGGGGCCGCGGCCGGGTTCAGTCCGGGTGCCTCGGGGGTTGTGCGCCGAGGTCGGGTACCGGCGCGGCGCCTAAGTGGATCTCCAGGTCGTCGGCGCTCGGCGTCGGCGGCCGGTTGGTGACCGGCCGGTCGAGGTAGAACACCGACGTGGACGCGATGTCGTCGCGCAGCGGCAGGTAGCGCCAGCCGGACCGCCAGCCGAGGGCCTGGACTTCGACGCGCAGCCGGCTCGCGAAGTGGATCGGGTCGGGGACGTGCCAGCGGTACAGCCCGAAGCGCTGCTGGCTGACGTAGAGCCCGTCGGGCCGGATGACCTGCGGCATGCCCAGGTACGGGGTGGAGAACGCGGTGTACCCCTGCCCGGGGACGTCGAAGTTCCACGCGCCGCCGAAGTAGTCCTCGGTGCCGGTGCCGCAGATGGTCGGGTACTCGTCGTCGTCATCGAGGTAGAACTTCATCTCGCCCTCGCCCCACCAGCCGTTGCTGTTGACGCCCCAGGCCAGATACGTGCCGACGTAGTGCCCCGCGCCGACGACGTCGTCGAGCAGGACGTGGGTCTTGAGGTACTCCAGCGGGTTGCTGCGCCGCCATTGGGCGTGGAAGTAGCCCTCGTCGCTGTAGTCGCCGCCGATCTCGTAGGTGATCTGGTAGTACACCCGGACCGGCACGACGGACGTGTTCTCGATCGTGAGGCGCGCGCCGTCCTGGAACGGCATCGGCCAGTAGGAGTTGAACCCGCCGTGCGGGTTGGACGCCACCATCTGGGAGTTGACCTGGGCGAACTCGCCCCAGCCGTTGCAGAAGAAGTCGCCGTAGGGCACCTCGACGGCGGGCTCGTCCCGCCCGTCCCAGTAGGCGCGCAGCATGAGCGTGCGCCAGTTGTCCTTGTGGGTGGTGATCCAGAAGTGCGTAATGCGCCCGGCGCCCTCGATGCGGCCCAGCGTGAACGTGTCGCCCGGCTCGATGTCGACGCTCGGCGAGATCTTCCACCCCGGCCCGAGGTCGCGGGCGCACGACGCCCCGGTGCCTTCGGTGGCGCGGCCCCCGCCGCCCGCCGACCCGTCGAAGTTCTCCGGACTGATGGACCGCGTCTGTACGGCCCGCAGCCGCGAAATCGGGTTCATAGCTTGTCTGGGCTCCCTTGCCGTGTACGGCCGTCTCGTCGCCGTGGGCGTATGGGTGATCACAATTGCGTGCAATCGATTTCACCGGACTGTAGGCTGCGCCGGGACAGCGTGTCAATCATCGCGCCACGTGCCGGATAAACTCGCAGGTACGGTGGGATCCGGCCCGGGGACGACAGGGGAGTCATGTCGACGATTTACGAGGTTGCCCGTCTGGCCGGCGTCTCCCCGGCGACCGTGTCGCGCGTCATGAACGGGATGAACGTCAGCCCCGAGCGCTCCAAACGCGTGCGCGAGGCCGCGGAGGCCCTGTCGTTCCGCCCGAGCCGCACGGCCCGCACGTTGCGCCGCCAGAACTCCGAAGTCATAGCGCTGGTCATCCCGGACATCGAAAACCCGTTCTTCACCTCCCTGGCCCGCGGCGTCGAGGACGTGGCCCAGGCCGCCGGCTACTCGGTCGTCCTGTGCAACACCGACGAAGATCATGATAAAGAGGCCCGCTACCTGGACATCGCCATCGGCGCGAACATGGCCGGGGTGATCCTGGCCGCCGCCGGCGACCACAGCGACGTCAGCGAGCTCATCGAGCGCGGCCGCCCGGTCGTCGCGGTCGACCGCGGCCCGCACGGCTTCGACATCGACGCGGTGACGGTCGACAACCGCGCGGGAGGCCGCTCGGCCACGAAGGCCCTCCTGGAGGCCGGCCACCGCCGGATCGCGTGCATCACGGGCCCGAGGGACGTGGAGACGGCCACCGGCCGCGCGGACGGCTGGGCGGACGCGTTGACCGCCGCGGGCGTGAAGCCGGACCCGGACCTGCTGCGCTACGCGAACTTCCGCGTCGACGGCGGCGAGCAGGCGATGGCAGAGCTGCTGGAGCTGCCGAAGCCCCCCGACGCCGTCTTTGTCGCCAACAACCTGATGAGCGTCGGCGCCCTGCAGGTGCTGGCGGAGCGCGGCATCCTGCCGCCGACCACGGGCCTGGCCATCTTCGGCGACCTGCCGTTCGTCCCGCTGGTCCCGCTGCCCATCACGGTCGTCCACCTCCCGGCGCGGCTGATCGGCACCACGGCGGCCAACCTGCTGCTGGAGCGGATCAACGGCGACAACCAGCCGGCCCGCACGATCGTCCTGCGCAACCGGGTAGCGCCGCACTAGCCGCATCCCCGGCTCACCACGCCCGCGCCGAGACTTCCCCGGCAGCGGCGAACACTGTTGGTTTGCAAGGGATTCAGGGGGAGCGTGCGGGAACGCGTGCGTTCCTGGGGGAGTTCCCGGCCGCGCGCGGCATTGACGGTGAAATCGATTTCTGCCATCTTGGCTACCATGACGAACAGCGCCGCGGTCGTCGGCATCGACGTCGGGACCTCGAGCACCAAAGGCGTGCTCGTCTCGTTGCAGGGGGCGATCCTCGCCAGCGCCACGCGGCAGCACGACGTGCGCCGGCCGCGAGCCGGGCACGTGGAGATGGACGCCGAGGTCTGGTGGGAGGAAGCCGTCTCCATCGTCCGGGAGCTGCTGGACGCGGCGCCGGGCGACCGTGACGTCAAGGCCGTGGGCGTCAGTGGCATGGGGCCGTGCGTGGTCATCGCCGACGAAGGCGGCCGGCCGCTGCGGGCCGGCATCCTCTACGGGGTCGACACGCGCGCCACCCGGCAGATCGCCCGGCTCACCGACGAGCTCGGGGGAGCCGACGCCATCCGCGAGCGCAGCGGGTCGGCGCTGTCGACGCAGAGCGTCGGGCCCAAGCTCGCCTGGCTGGCCGAGCACGAGCCCGGCCACTGGGCCGGGGCGCGGCGGCTGTTCATGCCGTCCAACTGGCTCGGGTGGCGGCTCACCGGACGCTACTACCTCGACCAGCACTCGGCGAGCCAGTGCACGCCGATGTACGACGCGGACGGCATGGACTGGTACGGGCCCTGGGCCGAGCGGCTCCGCGGCGGGATCGAGCTGCCGCCGCTCGTGTGGCCGGGGGACGTCGTCGGGGGCGTGACCGCCGGGGCCGCCGAGCAGACGGGCCTCGCCGCCGGGACGCCCGTCATCGCGGGGACCATCGACGCCTGGTCGGAGGCGGTCAGCGTGGGGGCGCACCGGCTCGGGGACCTCATGCTCATGTACGGCACGACGATGTTCCTCGTCCACACCACCGCCGTGCGCAACGGCTCCGGCGTGCTGTGGGGAACGACCGGGGCGTTCCCCGGCACGCGCAACCTCGCGGCCGGCATGGCCACCTCCGGCGCCATCACCTCGTGGCTGCACGACCTCGTCGGCGGGCCGGGGTACCCGCGGCTGCTGGAGGAGGCGCGCGAGTCGGGCATCGGGGCGCGGGGGCTGCTCATGCTGCCGTACTTCGCGGGGGAGCGCACGCCGATCGCCGACCCCGACGCGCGCGGGGTCATCGCGGGGCTCACCGTGGAACACAACCGCGGGGACCTGTACCGGGCGGCGCTCGAGGCGACCGCGTTCGGGGTGCAGCACAACATCGAGGCGATCGAGGCGGCCGGCGGGCGGATCGAGCGGATCGTCGCCGTCGGCGGCGGGACGCAGGGCGGGCTCTGGGCGCGGATCGTCTCCGACGTCACCGGGCGGGACCAGGTCGTCGCGGAGAAGACGATCGGCGCGAGCTACGGCGCCGCCTTCCTGGCCGCCCGCGCCGGGCACCCCGTCAGCATCGAGGACTGGAACCCGGTCGTCGAAACCGTGCGGCCGGACCCACCGGCGACCGCGCGGTACGAGGAGCTCTACCAGTTGTACCTCGAGCTGTACCCGGCCACCGAGCGCATCGCGCACGCCCTGGCGGCGCGGGCATGAGCCGGGTCCTGGACGGCGCCGACGCCGTGGCGGCGTTCCCGCTCGGCGGCATCGGCACCGGCAACGTGTCGATCGGGGCGCGCGGGGAGCTGCGCGACTGGGAGCTCGCCAACGCGCCCGGCAAGGGGGCGAGCCTGCCGTTCACGTTCTTCGCGGTCCGGGTCGCCCGCGACGGGCACGAGCCGGTCACCCGCGTGCTGGAGGGGCGCCTGCGGCCGCCGCACGAAGGGGACCAGGGCTACGACGCCGGGCGGCTGGCCGGGCTGCCGCGACTGCAGAGCAGCCGGATGCGCGGCGAGTACCCGCTGCTGCAGGTCGAGCTGGCCGACCCCGGGCTGGGGCTCGAGGTCACGCTGACCGCGTTCACGCCGCTGGTGCCGCTCGACGTGGATGACTCCGGGATTCCGGGGGCCGTGCTGCGGTACACCGTGAAGAACACCGGCGCCGAACCAGCCGACGTCACCGTGGCCGGGTCGATGGCCAACCCCGTCGGGATCGTGGGGCGCAACGTGTTCCACTTCCCGGAGTTCGCGGGGCATCCGCGCAACGAGTGGCGCGACGAGGACGGCATCCGGGGCATCCGGTTCGGCACCGACCTCGGCGAGCGCGACCTGCGCTTCGGCAGCGCGGCGCTCACCACCACCGACCGGGACGTGACCGCGAAACCCCAGTGGCTCAGCGGGTTCTGGCAGGACGGCGTCCAGGTGTTCTGGGACGACCTGCGCCAGGACGGGCGGCTCGAGCCGGAGACCGTCGAGAGCCTCGACCCGCCGCCGCACCCCGACTGGTTCACGCGGCTGCGCGTCGGCTCGCTCGGCATCGTCAAAACCCTTGCGCCACAGGAAGAACGGGACTTCGAGTTCCTGCTCGCGTGGCACTTCCCGAACCGGGCCCGCGCCTGGCAGGGCAACATCGGGCTCGACAACGCCGGGGCGGGCGACGTCGTGCGCAACCACTATGCCACCCGGTTCGCCGACGCGTGGGGCGTGGCCGCGCACCTCGCGGCGCGGCTGCCCGGGCTCGAGGCGCAGACGCGCCGGTTCCACCAGGCGCTGCACGGCGGGACGCTGCCGGCCGCGGTGGTCGACGCGGCCGCCGCCAACCTCGCGGTGCTGCGCAGCACGACGTGCTTCGTGCTGGAGAACCGGGTGTTCGCCGCGTGGGAGGGCAGCTTCGAGCACGCCGGCAGCTGCGAGGGCACCTGCACGCACGTGTGGAACTACGCGCAGTCGGCCGCGTTCCTCTTCCCGGAGCTCGAGCGCAGCGCCCGGGAGACCGAGTTCCGGCACGAGACCCGCGCGGACGGGCGGATGAACTTCCGCGCCAACAGCGTCTTCGGCAACGCGCCGTGGGAGTTTCATCCGGCCGTCGACGGGCAGCTCGGCGCGATCGTGCGGCTGTACCGCGAGTGGCGCTTCGCCGGCGACGACGCGTGGCTGGCCGGGCTGTACCCGGGCGCCCGGCGGGCCCTGGACTTCGCGTTCCGGGAGTGGGACGCCGACGGCGACGGGGTGCTCGACAGCAAGCAGCACAACACGTACGACATCGAGTTCTTCGGGCCCAACTCGCTGGCCAACTCGATGTTCGTGGCCGCGCTGCACGCCGGCGCCCGGATGGCTGAGCGGCTCGGCGAGGACGCCGACGCCGCGCGCTACCGGGAGGCCGCCGGGCGCTGCGCCGAGCGGATGGACGCCCTGCTCTACAACGGCGAGTACTACGAGCAGCGCCTCGACGACGTCGACGAGCACCGCTACCAGTACGGCACCGGCTGCCTCAGCGACCAGCTCCTCGGCCAGCAGCTCGCCCATGTCGCCGGGCTCGGGCACGTGCTGCCCGCCGGCCATGTGCGCTCGGCGATCGGCGCCGTGTGGAGGTACAACTTCCGGGAAACGCTCGCGGAGCACCACAGCGTGCAGCGCACCTATGCCCTCGGCGACGAGGCCGGGCTGGTGCTGTGCTCGTGGCCGCGGGGCGGGCGGCCCCGGATCCCGTTCGTGTACTGCGACGAGGTGTGGACCGGCATCGAGTACCAGGTCGCCACCCACCTCATCTACGAGGGCCTCGTCGAGGAGGGCCTGCGCATCGTCCGCGCCGTGCGGGACCGGCACGACGGGCGGCGCCGCAGCCCGTGGAACGAGGCCGAGTGCGGCAACCACTACGCCCGGTCGCTGGCCAGCTGGGGGCCCCTGCTCGCGCTCAGCGGCGTCGACTACGACGCGCCCGCGGCCACCCTGACCATCCGCCCCCGCCTCGACGCGCCCGTCGTCCGCTCCGTCTTCACCACCGGCGGCGGCTGGGGCGAGGCCGAGGTCGGCCCGGACGGCGCCGCGCTGGTGCTGCACGGCGGATCCCTCGACCTGGTCCGGCTCACCGTCGAGCACCCGTCGCTCGGCCGGCTCGAGGCCACCGGCGTCGCCCTTCGCGCGGGCGACACCGTTTCGCTCACTGCCCCCACGACTCCACCGGAGGAGAAATGACGATTTCGTACCCGCTGCCGGTACCGCTGCGGCGGCCGGCCGCCGAGCCGACCACCGCCTACCTGGTGGCCAGCGGCGACCTCCGGCCGAGCGCCAACATCCGCTGCTGGCCCACCCAGGAGAAGCTCGAGTCCGACGTCACCGCGGCGCTGGGCCGGCTGGGCTGGCAGGCGCACCGCACCCACGCGTTCGACGCGGCCAAGGGCCACGGCTTCATCGACAGCCAGCGCATGGGCATCGAGGTGTTCAAGACGATCCCGCGCGACGCGCCGCTGATCGTCGTGGAGGCGGTGTGGCAGTACAGCCACCACGTCCTCGCCGGCCTGCGCACGCACGAGGGCCCGATCCTCATCGTCGCGAACTGGTCCGGCGGCTTCCCCGGCCTCGTCGGGCTGCTGAACCTCACCGCCAGCCTCACCAAGGCCGGCGTGCACCACTCGGCGCTGTGGAGCGAGGACTTCACCGACCCGTGGGCGGTCGACGGGCTGCGGCAGTGGCTGGAGACGGGGGAGGTGGTGCACGACCTGTCCCACGTGCGGGACCTGCCGCCGCTGGACGAGGGCTCGCCCGAAGTCGTCCTCGGCACCGCGCTGGCCCGTCAGCTGCGCGACGAGAAGGCCGTCATCGGGGTGTTCGACGAGGGCTGCATGGGGATGTACAACGCCATCTTCGACGACGAACTGCTCAACCCGCTCGGCATCTACAAGGAACGGCTGTCGCAGAGCGCGCTCGTCGCGGAGATGAACCGGGTCGGCGACGCCGAGGCCGCCGCGGTGCGGGCCTGGCTCGACGAGCGCGGCTTCACGTTCCACTTCGGCACCGACGAGGCCAGCGAGCTCACCGAGGCGCAGGTGACGAGCCAGTTCAAGATGTACATCGCGGCGCTTCGCATCAGCGACGACTTCGGCCTCGACGCGGTGGGCATCCAGTACCAGCAGGGCCTGAAGGACACGGTGCCGGCCAGCGACCTCGCCGAGGGGCTGCTCAACAACGTGGAGCGCCCGCCGGTGCGCAGCCGGGACGGGAGCCGGGAGCTCTACGCCGGCGTACCGCTGCCGCACTTCAACGAGGTCGACGAGGGCGTGGCCGTCGACGCGCTGGTGACCAACCGGCTGTGGACGGCGATGGGCTTCGACCCGGCCACGACGCTGCACGACATCCGGTGGGGCCAGGAGTACGAGGGCGAGTTCGTCTGGGTCTTCGAGATCTCCGGCTCGGTGCCGGCGTCGCACAACGGCGGCTACGACAAGAGCTACAGCATGCGCCAGCCGCCGATGTTCTTCCCCCTCGGCGGCGGCACCCTCAGCGGCGTCTCCAAGCCGGGCGACATCGTCTGGTCGCGGGTGTTCATCATGGACGGTGTGCTGCACGTCGACCTGGGCCGCGCGCACGTGCGCAGCCTGCCGCCGCAGGAGACCCAGCGCCGCCTCGACGCCACCGACCGGCAGTGGCCCATCATGCACGCCGTGCTGCACGGCGTCGGCCGCGACCAGCTGATGGCGCGGCACAAGGCCAACCACGTCCAGGTCGCCTACTGCCCCGACGCCGACGCGGCCGACCGGGCGCTGCTGGCCAAGGCCGCGCTGTTCCAGGAGCTCGGCCTGGTCGTCCACCTGTGCGGCGACGTCAAGATCTGATGTTCACGTCGGCGTTGCCTGTTGCTGGCTGAGAGAAGCCTGTGAGTTTCGGTTGCGCCGGGCAGACTGGCCCGGCGCAACCGATGTCGCACTCACGGAGCGTTCTCCTTGGCACAACTCGGACGCCTCCTCGCGGGTGCCCTGACGCTGGCGGCCGTGCTCGCCGCGCCCGCGCCCGCCGCGGCGCACCCGTTCGGTGACCCGCAGACGGTCACCGTCGCCGCCGACGGCGCACGGCCCGAGGTCGTCCGGGTCCGCTGGAAGGTCGGCGGCCTCGACGACCTGACCCTGCTCGGCGTCTCCCTCGGCCTGCTGCCGCCGGACCGCGTCATGCTCGACGGCGCCGTGTTCTACCGCGACGCCGACGCGGCCGCGATCGGCCCGTCGCCGGCGTTCTCCGCCTACCTGCTGCGCCAGATCACCGTCGCCAGCGCCGGCCGGGCCTGCGCCGGCACGGTCGAGCCGCCCGCCGACCTCGCGAAGGCCGGCGTGACCGTCGACTACGCCTGCCCCGGCCCGGTCGGCACCGCCTCCGTGGTCGTGCGGATGCTGACGGACCTCAACCCGGCGTACCAGACCCTGGCCACCGGCCCGGGCGGTGAGCGCGCCGTGTACCGGCAGGGCGCGGACTCCCACGACTGGGCGATCGGCGCCCCCGGCTCGGATCTCGGTCGCAGCGCGGCCTGGCAGATCTCCGCCGTCGTCGGCGGGGTGCTGCTCGTCGCAGTCGCGGTGTTCCTGCTGACGAGGCGGCTGCGCCGATGAGCGACCGCCTCCAGGACATCCTGCACTCGCCGGGCGTGCCCGCCATCGCGTTCGTGCTCGCCTTCGCCGCCGGCGCCGGTCACGCGGTCATGCCCGGGCACGGCAAGAGCCTCGCCGCCGCGTACCTCGCCGGCTCCCGCGGCCGCGTGCGCGACGCCGCCTGGCTCGGCGGCTCGGTCGCCGTCATGCACACGCTGTCGGTCCTCGTCATCGGTCTGCTGTGGACGTTCCTGACGCTGTCCGACGTGATCCGCATGGAACGGCTGACCACCTGGCTCCAGCTGGCCGCGGGCCTGCTCGTCCTGTTCACCGGGCTTTGGCTCATCCGCCGAAATGCGAGAAGACACCACCACCACCACGAGCACAAACGCCCCGGGTTGATCCTGCTCGGCGTCTCCGGCGGCCTCACGCCCTCGCCCGCCGCCTTCCTGGTCCTGGCCACCGGGCTGTTCATCGGCCGGGCCGGGTTCGCGCTGCTGCTCGTGCTGACGTTCGGCATCGGCATGGCCGTCGTGCTGTTCGGCGTCGGCGTCCTCGCCGTCGCCGGCAGTTCCCTGATCGAGCGCGCGGCGCGGACCCGCTCGCTGCTGCACCGCGCCACCCACGTGGCCCCGATCCTCGCCGCCGCCGGCATCACCCTCGCCGGCGTCGGCCTCGTCGCGGTTTCCGTTTACCACCTCTGAAGGAGATAGCAGCGCCATGAGGCATCGAATGCGGCGGGCGATAGCCTCCGCGCTCGCCGTCGTGCTGGTCGGCGGGACCAGCGCCGCCGTCGGCCCGGACCACGCCGGCGCCGAGGACGCGCCGCCCGGCGCCGCCGGCGCGCCGGTCATCAACCTCGCCGACGGGCAGACCATCGAGGGCACCGCCCGCGTCGAGGCCGAGCCGACGATCGAGAACGACTCCGTCGTCGCCCTGAGCGTCGACGGCGCCGCGGTGGCCGCGAAGCCGACCGCCGGCACCGCGCACTTCGGCTTCGACATGGGCGGCAACGGTACCGAGGCCCGCTACCACAACTACATCACCGTGAACGACCACACCGCCGAGGCCGACCGGGTCTACTTCCCGGACATCCCCGGCGGCCGCGCGGGCGCCCTCGACTTCCCCGGCGCCTGGCTGCACCCCGGCGTCAACACGGTCACCGTGCACGCCGGCTGGAACTGGGTCGACACCACGAACACCGCCGCCGCCGGCGTGAACACGCTGCCGTTCGGCGAGGGCCTGCGCTGCCCCAACTACGACGACTTCCCGCTGAGCAGCATCAGCCTCAGCCTCATCGGCGTCGTCGCCGACGGCGAGCAGAACTCCTTCAGCTACAGCTTCGGCGACGGCACCTGCGGCAGCTCGCCGCACCTGCTGACCGAGGACCTGACGTTCGTCGTCTCCGGCACCCCCGGCGGCACCGCCGGCCTCGGCGCCGACCTCGACACGACCGGGCTCGCCAACGGCGCGCACACGGTCGCGGCGACCACGAAGTCCGGCGCCACCACCCGCGTCGCCGTCTCGGTCAACAACGCCCCGGCCGGCGCGCCGAAGGTGACCCCGGCCGACGGCGCGCTCGTGCGCGGCACGCGCCCGGTCATCGCCGCCCTCGCCGGGGGCACCGGGACCGGCGAAGGCATTGCGTCGCTCGCCATCGACGACCGGCCGGCCGAGAACGCCGAGACGCTCGCCGCCGGCACCGCCACCCTCGGGTTCACGGTCGAGGCCGGCAACTCCCTGGAGGCGAAGTACCACAACTACCTGCTCGTCAACGGCAACCGCGTCGACCTCGGCGGCGACTACGGCGTCGCCGGCCAGGAGAGCGCGGCCGTCACGTTCCCGAACCGGTTCCTGCACAACGGCGACAACGTCATCCAGGTCAAGACCGGCGACTACAACGGCACGTCGGGCGGCGTCACCTGCGCCAACCACGACGACTTCAAGCTGACCCGGGCCGCGACGCAGCTCGCGATCGGCACGGCCGGCACCGTGACGCCCGGCACCACCTACCTGACGACCACCAGCGGCGCCACGGTCACGCGCACGCCCACCACCGACGCCTCCCTGGCCCTCGGCGACGGCACGTGCGGACCCAACAAGGAGGCCGAGTTCCATTTCGACGTCGCGGGCGCCCCGACCACCCGCACGCTCGACACGCTCGCCGCGGCCGGCGACGCCCACCTGCGGGTCTTCGTCGGCGGCAACGGCGCCGACAGCGGCTTCGACAACAAGGTGCTCATCAACGGCATCCCGCTCGACCTCGGCATCTGGGAGAAGGAGGTCGCCGACCTCGCCTTTCCGAACGAGTGGCTCGTCCCCGGCGTCAACACCGTCGAGTTCGTCGCCGGCAGCGACCACGGGGAGGCGTTGCCCGGCGGCTGCGACAACTATGACGACTTCACCCTCCGCGACTTCCAGCTCGCCCCGGCCGGCGCGACCGCGACCCAGCTGACCAGGGAGATCGCCGAGAACACCGTCACCATCGGCTCGGCCAGCTACCCGGCCGGCCAGCCGGTGACCGTCTACATCGGAGACGGCACCTGCGGCAGCAGCTTCAACGCGGTGCTGGACAAGACGATCACGTTCGACATCGCCGGCGCCCCCGCGCTCGGCCGCCGCGCCGACGTCGACACCACCACGCTCGCCGACGGCGCCCACACCATCCAGGCTCGGGTGGGAGATCGGTCGTCGACCCGGACGTTCAAGGTGGACAACACCGCGCCCGAGGTCGACAGCAGCGTCCCGGCCGAGGGGCAGAACCTCACCTCGACCGTCGCGCTCATGGTGAAGATCCGGGACGCGTCGGGCATCGCCGGCCAGCCGGTCATCACCCTCGACGGCAAGGCGGTCGGCCAGGGCGACCAGATCGGCCGCGGCCTGCCCGCCGGCGCGCACACGCTCGCGGTCACCGCGACCGACACGCTCGGCAACGCCGCCACCCGGCAGATCCACTTCACCAGCGCCAACATCCCCGACGTCCCGACCGACCTCGCCGCGACCGTGAGCGACCCGAACGTTCCCACGGCGAACCTCTCCGCGAAGGTGCCGGGGGCGGCGGGCGTGGCGCTCACGGCCACGTTCACCAAGGCCGACGTGGTCCTGCCGGCCGCCGGGTACCAGGGCACGGCGAGCGCGGTGCCGACCACGCTCGACGTCGCCCACGACGGCACCGTCAAGCTGGAGTCGCTGCGGCCGCTGGACTCCCAGAGCGTCGACACGGCGTCCGGACGGGACGTGGTCTTCCAGCGGTACGACCTGAGCCTGGGCGCCGCCGCCGGCCCGACGCTGCGCTGGGAGGGCACCATCGACCCCGAGCGGGTCGTGGCGCTTCGGGTGTGGGACCCGGCCGCGAAGCGGTGGGTCGTGCTGACCAGCTCCCGCGGCCAGGCCCAGCACAGCACCGTGCTCGCCGCCGCGCTGCCCGACGCCTACCGCGACGGCGGCACCGTGCACGTCCTCGTCACCGGCGAGGACCCGTTCGCCGACGACCTGTCGCCGCGCGACGCCACCGCGCAGCAGGACAAGGACCACTTCGAGGACCCGGGGACGTACGACTTCGCCCTGGCCCACTTCACCGACACGCAGTACCTCACCGAGGGCGCGGCCGGCGGCACCTACGACAACTGGAACGGCAAGCAGGAGGCCGCCGACGTCGAGACGGCCGAGGAGCAGGCGATCTGGGCGGCGGCGTACAAGGACACCACCCAGTGGATCGCCGACAACTCGGCGAGCCGGAAGATCGCCTACACCGCGCACACCGGCGACATCATCGAGAACGACTACTACGACCCGCTCGCCAGGAACCCGGACGGCTCGCTGCAGCGGCCGGGCCTCAACGAGGAGGTCGACAAGGAGCTCGCGCTCGCCTCGGGCTACCAGAAGACGCTCGACGACCACGGCGTGGTCAACCAGGTCATCGCCGGCAACCACGACGACCAGCTCGGCGCGGAGACCGGCCCGGACTCGCGGTTCTCCAAGACGTTCAGCGCGCAGCGCTACTACCAGGTCGCCAAGGGCTGGCCGGCCGGCGCGGAGTACCACGCCTGGGACGAGCAGTTCAACGCCGACGGCACGGTCAAGCCCGGCCGGGACAACCAGACCGGCCAGGACAACCAAAACAACTACGTGCTGTTCTCCGCCGGCGGGCTCGACTTCGTCGCGGTCGGGCTCTCCTACGGCGTCACGCCGCAGGAGGCCAGGTGGGCCGACTCCATCTTCAAGCGGTACAAGGACCGCAACGGCATCCTGCTGTCCCACGACTACCTGAAGCCCTCGACGAACCCCGACGGGCGCGGCGCGGACTTCTCGGCGCCGGACGGCTCCCCGCTGTACAAGCAGGTGGTGGAGGCCAACCCGAACGTCTTCCTCGTCCTCGCCGGCCACGAGCACGGCGTCGGTACCAACCTGAAGACCAACGTCGGCGTCACCGTGGCCCACGACGTCGTCGAGCTGCTGGCGGACTACCAGTTCTACACGGTGCCGGCCGGCGAGCTGTGGCCGTCCCTTGTGGACTCGGCCGGCAACATCGACGTCAACGGCGACGGCACGCCCGACCACAAGGCGACCGACCGGCTGCAGTTCGGCGCGAGCTTCCTGCGGCTGCTGCAGTTCGACGTCAAGCGCGCCGAGATGCACATCGACACGTACTCCCCGTTCCTCAACAACTACGGCGCGACGGAGTACGACATCCGCCAGGACGGCAGCCAGACGAAGCCCCGCTACAACGGGGCCGAGGACAACCTGACCCTGCCGGTCGACCTCACCACCCGCCGCACCTCGTTCAGCACCGACTCGCTCGCCGCGTACGTGCCGGCCGGGACCATCGGCACCGACGAGCTCAAGGCGAACGAGACGGCGACGGTGAGCTGGACCGGGCTGTCGCCGGCCACGTCGTACGCCTGGATCGTCACGGCGAGGAGCGCCGACGGCGGCGTGGCGGCGGCCCAGCCCGCGGTGTTCCGCACCGGCAAGGGCCAGCCGCGGCTCACCGCGACGACCGCGCCCGTCGAGTGGGGCACGGCGGCGACGGTCACCGTGAAGGTCGACGCCGACGGGGCGCCGGTCACCGGCACCGTCGAGCTGCGCGAGGGCGGCCAGGTGCGCGGGTCGGTGGCGCCGGCCGGCGACACGGCGACCTTCAAGCTGCCGCCGGGGCTGGCCGCCGGCGACCACGCGCTGACGGCGGCGTACACCGGCAGCGACGCCTTCAACCCGGCCCAGGCAGCGGTCACCCTGACAATCACCGTGCCGCCGGTGTGGGGCGCCAGCAAGGCGTACGACGGCAACGCGAAGGTCAGCTACGAGGGCAGGGTGTACGTCGCGGCCTGGCGGAGCCAGAACCAGAAGCCCGGCGACCCGACCGGCCCCTGGCAGGAGCAGGCGATGTCCGAGGACGGCGCGGCCCTGTGGACCGCATCGCGCATCTTCAACTCGGGCGAGGTCGCGCTGTACAAGGACAAGCGGTTCCGGGTCCGCTGGTGGACCCGCAACCAGGCCCCCGGCGACCCGAACGGGCCGTGGGAGGAGATCGCCCCGCCGTCCCCGGGCGGCGGACCGGCGGCCTGGACGCCCACGACCGTCTACAACACCGGGGATCGGGTGTCGTACGGCGGCCACGTGTACGAGGCGAAGTGGTACACCCGCAACCAGGCCCCCGGCGAGCCGAACGGGCCCTGGAGGCTGATCAAGTAGTGCGGTAGCCTGTCGCGCTTGCGCCGGTCGCATACGCTGGCGCGACGGGAACGGGGAGGCGGCCGTGGTGGAGCTGGGTATCGATCTTGGAACCTCCGCCACGGTCGCCTTCGTGCGCCGCCCCGACGGCACGGTGGAGCCGGTGCTGTTCGACGGCGCCTCGCTGCTGCCCTCCGCCGTCTTCGCCGACGAGGGCGGCCTGATCGTCGGCCGAGACGCGGTCCACTCCGCGCGGACCCGGCCCGAGCGCTTCGAGGGCAGCCCGAAGCGGCGCATCGACGAGCCCTCGGTCCTGCTCGGCGACGCCGAGGTCGCCGTCGAGTCGCTGCTCGGCGCCCTGCTGTGGCGGGCCGCGGGCGAGGCGGCGCGCATCGCCGGCGCGCCGGTGACCGCCGCGACCGTCTGCCATCCGGCCGCCTGGGGTCCGGCCCGCCGGGAGACCCTCCAGCGGGCCGCGGCCGCCGCCGGGCTGAACCGGCTGCGGCTCGTGCCCGAGCCCGTCGCCGCGGCCGCCTTCCACCTGCGCCGGCACCAGGCCGGGCCGGCCGACCTGCTCGTGTACGACCTCGGGGCCGGCACCTTCGACGTCGCCGTCGTGCGCTTCGCGCCCGGCACCGCGACCCCGATGACCGTGCTGTGCAGCGCCGGCCTCGACGACACCGGCGGCCAGGACATCGACGCCGCGATCGTCGACCTGCTGCGGACGCGGTGCGGCACCCCGGAGGCGTGGGCGCGGCTGGACAACCCGGCCACCATCGCCGACCGGGCCGCCCGCCGGCAGCTGTGGGACGACGTGCGGGCGGCCAAGGAGATGCTGTCGCGGTCGGCCTCCACGACGCTGTACGTGCCGATCGCCGACCAGGACCAGACCCTGTCGCGGGCCGACGTCGAGGGCGTGGCCGCGCCGCTGATCCAGCGGACCGTCAATGCCGTCCACGCGACCCTCGCCGGCAGCCCGGTGCCGCTGCGGCCGTTCTTCGCGGTACTGCTGGTCGGCGGGGCCAGCCGGATGCCGCTCGTTGGCGCGATGGTGCATCACGCGCTGGGGGTCGCGCCGACCGTCGTCGACCAGCCCGAGCTCGTGGTCGCCGCCGGGAGCCTCGATCCTCTGCTGTACCCGCCGCCGGTTGCGGCACCTCCGGCCACGGCGGCGGTCTTGAGGCCGGTTGCGGCCGCGCCGGTGCCGCCGGCGCCGCCGGGGCCGGCGCCCTCCGGGATCACGGTGACCGCGGTGGAGCTGATCGAGGTGAGCCTGCCCGAGCACTCCGGTTTCACGCTGCGCGGCCAGCTGCACGCCGGGTACGGCGTGTTCGAGCACGTCTTCCCGGCCGACGCCGGCGGGCGGCTGCTGATGTTCCCCGAGGCGGCGCAGCTCGCCCAATACGCGGCGGCCAACGCCGGCCGGGACCCGCTGCTGGCGACGCCGCCGTGGCAGGTGCGCAACACCGGCGCCGACGAGGCCCGCTACGACCTCGACCTGCTCGTCGAGCACCTCAGCGGTCCGCCGGAGGGGTGGCTGCCGAGCTACGTGTGCCGCTGCCGCGACCTGTGCGCACAGCTGGCCCTGTTCCTCGACCTCGACGGCGTCGACGACCTCATCGGCGAGCACACCACGATCGACCAGGCCGACGACGCTTTGCGCCGGCACCTGCTGGACCCGACGGCCCGCGGCGCCCGCCGGCGCCTGGCCAAGGTCGACCTGGCGCAGCTGCTCGAGGACTGGACCGACCTCATCGCGATCATCGACGCCGCAACCGTCACGCCGGCGTGGAGGTGACCTTCCGCAGGCTCGCCCGGCCTCATCCGCCGATCCGGTTACCCGGCGCCGCCGCCGGGTAGCGCGCAACGTGACCCAGCGACCGCCGTTCACCCTCGAGACCGCCCTCGCCAAGGTGCAGGCCGCCGAGGACGCCTGGAACACCCGCGACCCCGAGCACGTCGCGCTCGGCTACACCGCGGACTCCCAGTGGCGCAACCGCGACCGGTTCCTGACCGGGCGCGCCGAGATCGTCGGGTTCCTGCGCGGCAAGTGGGCCCGGGAGCTGGACTATGCGCTGCGCAAGCAGCTGTGGGCGTACCAGGGAAATCGGATCGCGGTGCACTTCCAGTACGAGTGCCATGACGCCGCCGGGCAGTGGTGGCGCAGCTACGGCAACGAGCTGTGGGAGTTCACCGAGGACGGGCTCATGTCCCGGCGCGAGGCGAGCATCAACGACATCCCGATCGCCGAGCACGAGCGGCGGATCTTCGGCCCTAGGGGCGAAGGAGGACCCGGCGGCCTCTGAGCGAGCCGTCCTCGAGCCGGCGGTGGGCCTCGGCCGTCGCCGACAGCGGCAGCTCGAGCGTCGCGCGGCTGCGCACGCCCGCGGCGAGCAGCCGGTTGACCGACGCCGCGGCGTCGGCCAGCTCCGCCGTGGTGGCGCGGGAGATGACGAAGCCGGTCACGGTGCGGTCGTGCAGGTACAGGTCGGCCGCCGGCGCCGCCAGCCGCGACGCCGCGCCGGCCAGCACCACGACCCGGCCCCGCCCGGCCAGCAGCGGCAGCGCCTCGGCGAGATCGTTGCGGCCGGAGGTGTCCACGTACAGGCCGGCGCCACCGGGGCAGGCGGCCGCCAGGCCGGACGCGAGGCCGGCGGCGCGGTAGTCCAGCACCTCGGCCGCGCCCAGGGCCGCGCAGTAGCCGGCGTCGGCGGCCGACGCCGTCGCCACGACCCGGGCGCCCGCCTGCGCCGCCAGCGCGACCAGCGCCGACCCGATGTTCCCGGCCGCGCCCGCCACGACCACCGTCTCACCCGGGCGCAGCCGGCCGTGGGTGAACAGGGCGAGGTGGGCGGTGGCCGCGGGGTGCAGCAGCGTGACCGCCGCGGGTGGTGGGACGCCGGGCGGCAGGTGGTACAGGCGATCGGCGGCCACCACCGCGAGCTCCGCGGCGGCGCCCTGCCGGCCGTCGTGGCCCAGGCTGTTGCACCACACCGCGTCGCCGGGCGCGAAGCCGACGGCGCCGGGACCGGCCGCGGCCACCGTGCCGGCGAGGTCGCGGCCGACCACGAACGGCAGGGGGACCGCGGTGCGGTACCGGCCCGAGCGCACCAGCCCGTCGACCACGTTGACCGTGCCGGCCGCGACGGTGACGAGCACGTCCGTCGGGCCGGGCCGCGGGTCGGGGAGCTCGCCGAAGCGGATCTCCTCGGGCGGGCCGAGGCGCTCGACGTACGCGGCGCGCATCAGCCCTCGACGGCCATCTCGCCGAGCGCGGACCAGTCGTCCTGCCCGACCGTGAAGTTCACGATCTTCGGGGTCTCGGCGAGGTACCGCGGCAGGGTCCGCTGCGCCTCCTTGAAGTGCTCCGACCCGACGTGCGCGGCGGCGGCGTCCTCGCGGAAGGCCTCCACCAGGACGTACTCGTTCGGGTCGTCGAGGCTGCGCGACCAGTCGAACCACAGGTTGCCCGGCTCGGCGCGCGTCGCCGCCGTGAAGGCGGCCGTGATCTCGGGCCACTGCTCGGCGTGCTCGGGCTTGACCCGGAACTTGGCGGTAATGAAGATCATTCGGTACTCCTCGTGGCGGGAACTGCGGGGCCAAGAAGATATATATCTGGGAACACGGCCCCGAAACGTGCCGTTCCTAGCGTGTTGGCATGGCCGACACCATCTCAGGCTCGCAGGAAGCCACGGCACAGCATGAGGATCTCGTCGAGGCCGCCGGCATGCCCGTCGGCGGCGGCGAGGTCAGGCCCGGATACGATCCGCGGCTCACCAACGAGGACCTCGCGCCGCTTCGCCGGCAGACGTGGGGCGCCTACAACATCTTCGCGTTCTGGATGTCCGACGTGCACAGCGTGGGCGGCTACGTCACCGCCGGCAGCCTCTTCGCGCTCGGGCTGTCCAGCTGGCAGGTGCTGGTCGCGCTCGTCGTGGGCATCAGCATCGTGTACTTCTTCTGCAACCTCGTCGCCAAGCCGAGCCAGGCCACCGGGGTGCCCTATCCGGTCATCAACCGGGTGGCGTTCGGTGTGCTCGGGGCCAACGTGCCGGCGATCATCCGCGGGTCGATCGCCGTTGCGTGGTACGGGATCCAGACCTATCTGGCCTCCGCGGCCCTCGACGTCGTCGTGCTCAAGCTGTGGCCGGGCCTGATGCCGTACGCCGACGTCGACAAGTGGGGCTTCCTCGGCCTGCCGCTGCTGGGCTGGTGCTCCTACGCGCTGCTGTGGGTGCTGCAGGCGGCGGTGTTCTGGACCGGCATGGAGACGATCCGCAGGTTCATCGACTTCTGCGGGCCGGCCGTCTACGTGGTCATGGTGGTGCTCGCGGGGTACCTCATCTCCAGGGCCGGCTGGGGCGCGATCGACCTGAAGCTCGGCGACGTGAAGTACCACGGCCTCGACGCCGTGCCGGTCATGCTCGGCGCGATCGCGCTCGTGGTGTCGTACTTCTCCGGGCCGATGCTGAACTTCGGCGACTTCTCCCGATACGGCAAGTCGTTCGCGTCCGTACGGACCGGCAACCTGCTCGGCCTGCCGGTGAACTTCCTGGCCTTCTCGATCCTGGTCGTGGTCACCTCGTCGCTGACGATCCCGATCTTCGGCGAGCTCATCACCGACCCGGTGCAGACGGTCGCCCGCATCGACAGCACGTTCGCCATCGTGCTGGGGGCGCTCACGTTCACCATCGCCACGATCGGCATCAACATCGTCGCGAACTTCATCTCGCCGGCGTTCGACTTCTCCAACGTCAGCCCGCAGCGCATCAGCTGGCGCGCCGGCGGGATGATCGCCGCGGTCGGCTCCGTGCTCATCACGCCCTGGAACCTGTACAACAATCCCGACGTCATCCACTACACGCTGGAGATCCTCGGCGCGGCGATCGGGCCGCTGTTCGGGGTGCTCATCGCCGACTACTACCTGGTGCGCCGCCAGCGGGTGGACGTCGACGCGATGTTCACGATGGCGCCGGACGGCCGGTACTGGTACCGCCGGGGATACAACCCGCCCGCGCTCATCGCAACCGCCGTCGGGGCCGTCGTCGCGGTCGTGCCGGTGCTGTGGACGCACGGGCCGGGGATGCACACCACGGCGCAGTACAGCTGGTTCATCGGCATGGCCCTCGGGCTGCTGACGTACCTGGCGCTGTCCCGGCGTACCGCCGAGTCATGAGAATCCGGGTCGTCAACCCCAACACCACCGCGGCGATGACGGCCACCATCGAGGCGAGCGCCCGGGCCGTGGCCGGCCCGGGCGTCCACGTCGAGGCGGTCACCTCCGCGATGGGGCCGGCCTCCATCGAGAGCCACTACGACGAGGCGCTGAGCGTGCCCGGGGTGCTGGCGGCGGTGGCCGAGGGCGAGCGGGCGGGTGTGGACGCCTACGTCATCGCCTGTTTCGGCGACCCGGGCCTGGACGCGGCGCGGGAGCTCGCGCGCGGGCCCGTCGTCGGCATCGCGGAGGCCGCCATGCACGCGGCGACGCTGCTCGGCCGTGGCTTCACCGTCGTCACCACCCTGGAGCGCACCACCGGCCGCGCCTGGGACCTCGCCGCCCGGTACGCGCCGGCCGGCGCCTGCCGCGGCGTGCACGCCTGCGAGATCCCGGTCCTCGAGCTCGACCGGGACCCGTTCCTGGCCGACCGGGTCGCCACGCTCGCGGGTGCGGCCCTGGCCGCCGACGGCGCGGACGTCGTCGTCCTCGGCTGTGCGGGCATGGCCGACCTGGCCCGGACCGTCTCCGCGCGGATCGGCGTGCCGGTCGTCGACGGCGTCGCCGCCGCGACCGCGCTCGCCCAGTCGCTCGTGACGCTCGGCTTGCGGACCTCGGCCCGCGGCGAGTTCGCGCCGCCCCCGCCGAAGCCCTACAGCGGGGCACTGTCGGGGTTCGCGAAGAGTCCCGTGTCGCGCGGCAGCCGAGCGATGTAGGACTGCAGACGATGGTGGTGGGCCGCGCAGGCCGCCGCCAGCGCGTCGGCGTCGCGGGCGGTGAACGCGGCCAGCATCGCGGCGTGGTCGCGGTGCAGCAGCGCCCGCTCGTCCGGCCCCAGGTGGGTCATCGGCTGCAGCGGCTCCGTCATGTTCCACGCCGTGCCGAGCATGTGCAGCAGCCGGCGCATCCGGCACGGGCGGATCAGCGCCAGGTGGAAGCGCCGGCTCTCGCGGTGGTACGCCCGCCCGTCCCCGGCCCGCACCGCCGCCTCCAGCGCCGCGTGGGCCGCGCCCGCCCGCTCGTCATCCCCGGCGCCGGCCTGCCCGACCGCGACTCGCAGCGCCGCCGTTTCGAGGGCCTCCCGCACGAGGTAGACCTCGCCGAACTCCTCGGCCGTCAGCTTCGCCACCCGGTACCCCAGATGCGGCCGATGATCGACCAGCCCCTCGCCGATCAGGGTCATGAGCGCCTCCCGCACCGGGATGCGCGACACCCCGAACGCGTCGGCCACCGCGTCGACCGGGATCGGCGAGCCCGGCGGCACCTCGCCGTCGAGAATGCACGCGCGCAGGTCATCCAGAATGGCGGTCTGCGGCGCGCCGGGCGCCCGCGCCCGCAGCCGGGCCACCAGCACCGACCGCCGCCGGGGACCGGCCATGGGCGCCTCCGAAGGGCCGAACGTGGCCCGAGCCTAGTCGGACCTGGTTATCGGCACGTTTCGTGGTTGGCGGATTGCCGAACGAGGGGACCCGGCGGCTACTTTTTGGGGAAGCGACCGCCGCCGGTTGCGGGTGACGCTGCACGACATGGATCGCAGACGCACGGCCGTGGTGGCCGGGGTAGCGCTCGCCGGGGTGGCGGGCGCCGGGGCGGTGGCGCTGGGGGTGCGGCCGGCGCCCGGCCAGGGCAGGGCCGGGGACGGGGCCCCGGCGGCGACCGCGCCCGTGGTGAGCACCGACGTGGCCCGCCGGCAGACGGTGGCCGGCGCGCTCGGGCGCTCCGGGACGTACACGGTGAGCGCCCCCGGGCCGGGCACGCTCACGTGGGTGCCGGCCGCCGGCGCGGTCGTCGGCCGCGGGCAGCCGGCGTACGAGGTCGACGGCGCGCCGGTCATCCTGCTGTTCGGCGAGCGCCCGCCGTGGCGCGCCATGCAGTCCGGCATGAGCGACGGCGTCGACGTCCGGCAGCTCGAGGAGAACCTGCGGGCGCTGGGGTACGGCGCCGGGCTGACCGTCGACGAGCACTTCACCTCCGCCACGTACTCCGCCGTGCGCCGCTGGCAGCAGGACGCGCACCTGCCCGTCACCGGCACCGTGCCGCTCGGGCAGGTCGTGTTCGTCGCCGGCAGCGTGCGCGTCGCCGAGGCCGACCTGCGGGCCGGCGCGGCCGTCGAGCCGGGCGCGGTGGTCGAGCACGGCACGAGCGAGCAGCGGGCCGTCACCGCGCAGGTCTCCACCGCCGTGCTGGCCCGGATCAAGGTTGGCGACGCCGTCGTGGTGACGCTGCCCGACGGCACCGTCCGGCCGGGCACCATCAGCACGCTCGGCGCGGTGACCCAGGCGGCGGCGACCAACGGCGGCCCGCCCGGGCAGAGCGGGGGCGGCCCGGCGAGCGTGGGCGTCGTGGTCACCATGAACGGCTCCGTTGGCAACGTCCTGGAGGACGCGCAGGTGCAGGTCGGCTTCACCGTCGAGGCGCACCGCGGGGTGCTGGCCGTGCCGATCCCGGCGCTGCGGGCCCTGCCGAACGCCGAGTACGAGGTGCTGGTCGCCGACGGCGCGAACACCCGCCACGTGTCCGTGCGCGTCGGCATCTTCGACCAGGTCGCGAGCCTCGTCGAGGTGACGGGGGACGGGCTCGCGGCCGGGCAGCGGGTCGCGGTACCGAACTAGGAACCGGTGCTGGGCGACCGCGCCCGCGCGTCCTTTGTGGATGGTGCTCAGGCGGTGCGTAGGGCGTCGGTTGGCGGCAGGTGTGCGGCCCGCAGGGCCGGGTAGAGGCCGGCGACCGCGCCCGCGGCGTCCTTTGTGTATGGGCGGTCAGGCGGTGCGTAGGGCGTCGGTTGGCGGCAGGTGTGCGGCCCGCAGGGCCGGGTAGAGGCCGGCGACCGCGCCCGCGGCGACCGACACCCCCAGGCCGCCCCACAGTGCCTCGGCCGGGATCAGCGTCGCCCAGCCCTTGTTCATCGCCATGCCGACGGTCACGCCGGCGCCGATGACGATGCCGGCGACCCCGCCGAGCGTGGCCAGGATCAGCGACTCGGTGAGGAACTGCGCCGCGACGTGGCCGCGGGTCGCGCCGAGCGCCCGGCGCAGGCCGATCTCCGTGCGCCGCTCCAGCACCGCGATCACCATGACGTTGGCGATGCCGATCGCCCCGACGAGCAGCGCGATCGCGCCCAGCCCGAGGATCAGCCCCGCGCCGGCCTGCTTCACCTGCAGCTGGGCGGTCAGCGCGTCCGACGGGCGGCTCACCGCGACCCGCGACGGGTCCTCCGGGTTGGCCGCGCCGGCGAGCACCCCGGCCACGTCGGTGACGTGCTCGGTCTCGGCGCGGATGTAGATGCGGCTGGGGTGGCCGTTGTAGGCCAGCAGGTGCGCGGCCGACTCGAACGACACCACGGCGGCCTGGTCGATTTCGGGGGCGAGGACGAACGGCTTGAGGATGCCCACGACGTTGTACCAGTGCCCGCCGATCCACACCCGGTCGTTGCCGCTGACGTCGTCGATGCCGAGCGTCTCGGCCGCCGAGTAGCCCAGCACCGTGACCGGCGAGTCGTCGCCGCTGATGAACCGTCCGGCGAGCAGCGCACCGTCCAGCGTGGACAGCAGCGTCGCGTCGGCGGCGCGCACGGAACGGCCGCCGGTGCGCCCGGGGGCGATGTGGTCGTTGCGGTACACGTTGACGCCCGCGAGTTTCGCGGTGGGCGCGACCGCCTGCACGTGCGGCAGCTGCCGGATCATCGGCGTGGCCGTCTCCGGCAGGATCTGCTCGACCCCCGAGCTCGGCTGCCCGTTGGCGACGGTCAGCAGGTTGGTGCCGAGCCGGTCGATCTGCGCCAGCAGCGCGGACTGGCTGGAGCTGGTCACGCCGAGCACCGACACGATCGAGGCGATCCCGATCGCGATGCCGAGGCCGGACAGCAGCGCCCGCACCTTCCGCGAGCGCAGCCCGAGCGAGCCGGTCGGCAGCAGATCGGCGGCGCGCAGCGTGCTGCGGGGGACCTCATGCGTCTTCACGGGGAACCTGCACCTTCGCTCCTTCGGCAAGGCCGTCGCCGCTGACCTCCGCGGTCCCGGCGAGATCGTCGAACAGCCCGGTCTGCACCGGGACCCGCCGCGTGCTCGCGCCGTCGACCACGACCACCTCGTACTTGCCGTCGGCCACGCTGTTGAGCGCCTGGATCGGCACGGTCAGCACGTTCTGGTGGGTGGCGCGCACGACCCACACCTGCACGGCGGCCTGGTCGACGAAGCCGCTCACCTCGCCCTCGAGGCTCACGGTCACGGCCGCGGTGCTCTGGTTCTGGTTCCCGCCCTGGCCCTGCGCCTGGCCGGCGGCCGAGGCCGTCGTCGCCCCGATGGCGCTCACCTTGCCGTTGCGCGTCTTGCCGTCGGGCAGCGTGACCACGACCTGGGTGTCGATGCGGATCCAGCCGAGCTGCTGGGTCGAGGCCGCCAGGTTGACCGCCGGGGTGTTGCTGGTGCCGTACTCCACCGTCGCCCCCGGCTCGACCCGCGCCCCCGGCTGCATCTCGTGCCCGCTGACCCGCACCGCGCTCGGCAGGAACGCGACCGTCCCGAGGGGGATGCTCCCGGTCACGGTGGCGTGCACGGCCTGCTGCCAGCGGCGGATCGCGGCGTACGTGGCGGAGGTGAACTTCTGGTCCACCGTCAGCCCCTGGCCGAACCCGAGGTCGCGCAGGTTGCCCTCCAGCTGCTCGACGTCGACGCCGTCACTCATGCCGGAGACGAAGTCGCGCCAGGCGGGGCGGCCGCCGTACAGCAGCGTCACCCGCCGCCCGTCGACCTCGTACAGCCCGTCGCCCCGGTTGACGACGGCGCCGGTCGGCGGCACCCACGTGAGCGTGCCCGCCCCGGAGCCGGCGACGACGTACGTGCCCGCGTAGCCGAGCGTGCCGGTGACGAACTGCCGCTCCGAGATGGTCTTGCGGGTCACCGATGCGGTCGAGGTCCCCACCGAGGCCGGCGCCGGCGGCCCCTCGCGGTGCGCGACCCGCTCGGCGGCCACGAGCCCGGTGACCCCCGCGATGCCGGCCAGCGCGACGCCGGTCACGACCCGGCCCGCGCGGCTCACGGCCGTTCCAGTTCGGTCATGGCCGCTCAGCCCGTCTTCCTCGCGCCGGCCCCGGCGTCGACGCTGATCGGCCCCGGCTCGAGGCCCCGGCACGCGGTGTCGGCCTTCACCCAGCGCGGATCGTCCTCGGCGGGCGCGGCCGGCTGCGGGTGGAAGATCCCGTCGGCGTCCGGGTCGGGCCAGTCGGGCAGCCCGTTGGCGCGGATGCAGTCGCCCCACTTGCGCAGCTTGACCAGCTCCTCCGGCGTCACCGCCCGCCCGGCCGGGCCCGGCAGCGCCCCCGCCCGCCGGAACAGGTCCGTGCACTCCGGCGCCGGCTTTTGCGCCATGTCGGCCGCGGACTGCGGGAACGCCCACGTGCCGTTGGTCTCGACCGGGTCCGGGTAGTCCGGGAACCCGTTGGCGCGCATGCACTGCGCGGCGTCGGCCAGCGCGGCCCGGTTGCCGGCGCCGGCCGCGGTCGTCGCCGCGGCGCCGGGCGAGCTGCCGTCGCACCCGGCCAGGGCGCCCGCGGGCAGGGTCAGGGTCGCCGTCGCGAGCGCGGCGAGCAGTCGGATCCTCATGCGCTCACGGTCCGCGCCGCGCCGCCTCGGCGATTCCCCCAAAGGTTGCCGCGGGCGCCCGGAATTCGGGGGGTCACGACGCTCGTCAGCGGACGAGCCAGCCGGGCGATTCCTGCAAAGGTTGCCGCGCACGCCCGGGATCCGGCGGTTGCCGCGGACGCCCGGGATCCGGCGGTTGCCGCGTACGCCCGGAATTCGGGGGTTGCCGCGTACGCCCGGAATTCGGGGGTTGCCGCGTACGCCCGGAATTCGAGGGTCACGACGCTCGTCAGTGGATGAGCCGGCCGTCGCGCATGACGACCCGGCGTCGGCACGCCTCCGCGACCGCCGGCTCGTGCGTGATGATGACCATGGTGGTGCCGCCCGCGTTGAGCTCTCCGAGCAGCTCCATGATCTCGCCGCTGTTGCTGGAGTCGAGGTTGCCGGTAGGCTCGTCGGCGAACACGATCGCCGGCCGCCCGACCACGGCCCGCGCGATCGCCACCCGCTGCCGCTCGCCGCCGGACAGCTTCGTCACCCGATGATGGAGCCGGTGCCCGAGCCCCACCCGCCGCAGCGCCTCCTCGGCCGCGGCCCGCCGTCTGCCGGCCGGCACCCCGCGGTACAGCAGCCCGCCGGCCACGTTGTCGAGCGCGTCGAGCGCCTCGAGCAGGAAGAACTGCTGAAACACCACGCCGACCCGGTGCGCCCGCACGCCCGCGAGCTGCCGGTCGCTGAGCCCCTCGACCGCCATCCCGTCGATGACCACGGACCCGTGCGTCGGCCGGTCGAGGGTCGCCATGAGGTTGAGCAGCGTGGACTTGCCGGACCCGGAGGCGCCGGAGATGGCGAGCATGTCCCCGGCCTCGACGACGAGGTCGACGCCGCGCACCGACTCGACGGGCGGTTCGCCTGGGTAGGTTTTGCGCACGTCGCGCAGCTCAAGCACGGCCATGCCGCCACGATGCCCGCGCCCTGTCGCGCCGGCTTCCCCCAAAGGTGGCCGCCCGCCCGCCTCCTTTGGAGGGTCCGCCCGGCACCTCGTCGCTCGCCGCCCGTTGCCCGCCCCGTCCGCGCCTCCCTCGCTTGTAAGTCAGTGCACACACACTTACAACCCCGGCCGCGCTGCTCGGTTTCCGCGACGCGTTCCCACCTCCCGCGGCGCGTGGTCAGTCTTTGCCGTGCTCCGTCAGTTGTCGCGCCGCTCCGTCAGCTTTTCGGTGCGACCGCGGTCGCCGCGGGGCTGTTGTAAGTCAGTGCGCACAAACTCACGTTGTCTCGCGGCCGGCGCGGGGTCGTTGTAAGTCAGTGCGCACAAACTCACGTCGTTCACGGCCCCCGCGGGGGTTGTTGTAAGTCAGTGCGCACAAACTGCCCGTGGTTCGGTGTCCGGCGCGGGGCCCGTTGTAAGTCAGTGCGCACAAACTCCCCGTGGTTCGGTGTCCGGCGCGGGGCCCGTTGTAAGTCAGTGCGCACAAACTCCGCGTTGTCTCGCGGCCGGCGCGGGGCCCGTTGTAAGTCAGTGCGCACAAACTCCACGTTGTCTCGCGGCCGGCGCGGAGCCGTTGTAAGTCAGTGCGCACAAACTTACTCGCTCGTAGCGGTCGCGGGCTGTTGTAAGTGAGTGCACACGTACGTACAAGGGGTTGAGCGGGCGGGGGAGGGGCTCAGGCGGAGAGCAAGGTGTTTGCGCGCTGTAAGACTGTCGTCAAGACGGTGGCGGCGGTGGTCAAGTCGGGCGCGGGGAGGTCGCCCCACAGGTCGGCGGTGATCGTCTCGATCGATGCGCGGACCGTTGTCCATTGCGCTTTGCCGCGCTCGGTCGGGGTGACCGTGCCGTCCGCGTTCTCCTGGATCAGGCCGGCGGTCGTCAGCTCGGTCAGGCGGTCGTGCGCCTCCGAACGATCCACCTTCGTGGCGGCGGCCACGCGGGCGGCGAGGGTGTCGCCGGGCAACGGGGCGCCGGCGCGCACCGTAAGAGTCAGGGTCACCCACTGCGGCTCCGTGATGCCGGTGCCGGCCAGTTGGCGATCCAGGATGGCGTTCAGCGCCTTCTCGGTCTGGCCGATGAGCTGTGTTCCGAATTCGGTGGTCATGGTGCGCTCCTTGGTCCTGGTCGCCTGGCGGTCCTAATCGTTTGGACAACTAACGTTGGCCACACCAACGAAACTAGATCGTTAGGGCCACTAACGCAAGCGATGTGAGCGGCGGCACGGTGGCTCGGTACCCTGGGCGGCATGGTGGACGCGGACGACGTGCGGCGGGTGGCGCTTGCGTTGCCGCATGTGGTCGAGATCGACAGCGAGGGGTTCGACTTCCGGGTGGGGAACAAGGGGTTCGTCTGGTCCTATCCGGAGCGGCTGCCCGGGAAGCCGCGGGTGATCCGGACCGATGTCGCCGTGCTCTACGTGGGGGATGAGGCCGAGAAGCAGGCGTTGTTGCTGGGGGAGCCGGAGCGGTTCTTCACCACGCCCGCGTACGACGGGATGCCGCTCGTCATGCTCCGGCTGGAGGCCGTGGATCGGGATCGCCTCCGCGAGCTTGTCACGGATGCGTGGCGGATGCGGGCACCGGACGAGCTTGCTGCGGACCTCACGGCGGACTGAGCGGCCGGCCGCGGGGCCGTCCGGGCGGCGGGCCGAGCGGCGGGAGCGGCGCCCGGACGGGCGGGACTGAGCAGCGTTCGAGCGGCGGACTGAGGGGCCGTCCGGGCGGCGGGCCGAGCGGCGGGAGCGGCGCCCGGGCGGGCGGGACTGAGCAGCGTTCGAGCGGCGGACTGACGGGCCGTCCGAGCGGCGGACCGAGCGGCGTCCGGGCGGCCGTGTCAGTGGCAGTCCGAGCGGTCGTCCCAGCCCGCCGCCCGAACGGCCGTTTCAGCGGCGTCCGAGCGGGGTGAACCGCAGAACGGGGTCAGCGGGTGAATGGGGCCATGATGTGGGTGTACTGGTACGGGGACTGACCGACGCCGGAGCAGTCGTCCGAGCCGGCCGTCCCGGGGCAGCCCCCGTTGTCCCGGCCGAGCGCCCAGAAGGACAGCTCCCCGATTCGGTGCTCCGTCGCCCAACGCGTCACATCGCGGGCGTCCGACGACGTGAAGACCTCCAGGGGGCCCGGCTCGCCGCCCGAACCGTAGTCGTCGATGCCGGCCATCTCCGTGATGCCGACCATCGACCACAGCTGGGCGGTGGAGCGGTGCGGGTACAGCTGCCGGAGGGTCTGCACCAGTCCAGCGGCGGCGGTCTTCGTGTCCGCGGCCATGTCGTGGGGCTGGTCGTCGTAGTAGTCGAACGTCATGATGTTGACGATGTCGACGCGGGCGCCGAAGCGCTGGGCGCTCTGCAGCACGTTGACGGCGTTGGGCTCGAGGCCGTGCGGGGTCGTCGGCAGGGTGTAGACGATCTGCAGCGGGCGGTGCTCGCGCTCCGCCCACCGTTGTACCAGACGGATGGCCTGGTTGCGGCGGTCGATCGCGGCCGTGTCGTTGAGTGACGCGTCCTCGATGTCCATGTCCAGCCGCGTGACGCCGTACGTCGTGACGACCTTCTGGTACGCCGCGGCGATCTTCCCGACGTCGGTGCAGCTGTCGGCGATCTCGGTGGCGGTGCTGTCCGCGGCGTAGCCGCCGAACGACGGGACGACGTCGCCGCCCGTGGCGCGGATGCGGGCGATGTCGGCGCCGTAGACGGAGCGGGACACGGGCTTGGCCGGGTCGCCGTTCCACAGGATCTCGCACGATCCCGTCGACTGGGTCTGCAGGAACGCCATGGTGAGGTACCGCGCGCCGGAGGCCTTGGCGACCGCGGCCGGGCTGGCGTCGGTGTAGGACTGGAAGTAGGGGGCGAAGACGTGCTCGGGCAGGGTGTGCCGGGCCTCTCCCGCGTGGGCGGCGCTCGCCGGCATCAGGGCGGCGAGCAGAGCCGCGGCGCCGGCTACGAGGTGGGAACGACGCATGGACCACCTTCCAAAGGTCGTGAATTAACAGGAAACCTGACTGACAGTTTTGCCTTTTGTCAAGGGTTGGCCGAACGTATTGACAGACACCACTTTGACCCGCAGGCTTTCATCGAAGTCGACGAAAGTTCGGCAGCTTTCGTCGAAAACTTCGGGCGGCGGCGCGCCCTCTTTCCAAGACGAGGAGTCCGCCAATGCGCAGGCGCACCGCCGCCGTTGCCGTCATCCTGCTCGCCGCCGCCAATGTTGTTGCGCTGTCCCAGAATGGGACGGCGCTCGCCGCCGACGTCCTGCAAGAGGTCACGCTCGCCAAGGGGCCGACCGCCATGGGCGAGCCGATGTCGCTCGCGGTGCTGCCCGACCGCACCGTCCTGCACACCTCGCGGGACGGGCGCGTCTTCTCCACCGACGCCGCGGGCAACACGAAGCTGGCGGCGACCATTCCGGTGTACACCCACGACGAGGAGGGCCTGCAGGGCATCGCGGCCGACCCGTCGTTCTCGACGAACCGCTGGATCTATCTGTACTACGCCCCGCCCCTGAGCACGCCGGCCGGCGACGCCCCATCGACGGGCACCGACGCTGACTTCGCGCGCTGGCAGGGGTACAACCAGCTCTCCCGCTTCACCGTGCGCGCCGACGGGACCGTGGACCTCGCCAGCGAGAAGCGGATGCTGCAGGTCACCACCGACCGCGGGATGTGCTGCCACGTCGGCGGCGACATCGACTTCGACGCGCAGGGCAACCTGTACCTGACGACCGGGGACGACACGCAGCCGTGGTCGTCGAACGGGTACACCCCGATCGACGAACGCCCCGGCTACAGCTGGGACTTCGACGCCCAGCGCACCGCCGGCAACACCAACGACCTGCGCGGCAAGCTGCTGCGGATCCGGCCGCAGGCCGACGGGACGTACACCATCCCGGCCGGCAACCTGTTCCCGCCCGGCACGGCGAAGACCCGCCCCGAGATCTACTCGATGGGCTTCCGCAACCCGTTCCGCATGTCGGTCGACCGCTCGACCGGCGTCGTCTACATCGGCAACTACGCCGCCGATTCGGACACGAACGACCCGAACCGCGGCGAGGGCGGGCATCAGGAGTTCGACCGGATCACCGGGCCGAGCAACGAGGGCTGGCCCTACTGCCAGGGGTACAACAGCCCGTACAACGACTACGACTTCGCCACCGGCGTCTCGGGCCCGAAGTTCAACTGCAACGCCCCGGTCAACAACTCGCCGCACAACACCGGCCTGACGAACCTGCCGGCGGCCAAGCCCGCGTGGCTGTCGTACGACAACCAGCCCGGCTCCCCGCTCGGCGAGACCGGCGGCGGCCCCATGGCCGGCCCGGTGTACCACTACGACGCGAACCTGAACTCGCCGGCCAAGCTGCCGGCCGCCTACGACAACAAGTTCTTCGCCGGCGAGTTCTCCCTCGACTGGATCAAGACGGTCACCGTCAACGCCGACGGCAGCCCCGGGCCGGTCGCGAACTTCGGCTGGACGCACAAGCACATCATGGACATGGCGATCGGGCCGGAGGGCGCGCTGTACGTCCTCGACTACGGCGCCGGGTGGTTCAACGGCGACGAGAACTCGGCGCTGTACCGCTTCGAGGGCGTCCCGGGCGGCAACCGGGCGCCGACCGCGGTGGCGAGCGCGAACCGCACCTCGGGCCAGCCGCCGCTCACGGTCGCGTTCAGCTCGGCCGGCTCCAGCGACCCCGAGGGCGGGGCGCTGACCTACCAGTGGGCGTTCGGCGACGGCGGGACGTCGACGCAGGCGAACCCCTCGCACACGTACACCACGAACGGCACCTACACCGCCCGGCTCACGGTCACCGACCCGGCCGGCAACTCCGGCAGCGCCTCGGCGACGGTGACGGTGGGCAACACGGCCCCGACCGTGTCGATCGTTGGACCGGCGAACGGTGCGCTGTTCGACTTCGGCGACGCGGTGCCGTTCCAGGTGAGCGTGACCGACCCGGAGGACGGCGCGATCGACTGCGCCCACGTGAGCGTGAACTTCATCCTCGGCCACGACCAGCACGGCCACCCGATCACGAGCGCCACCGGCTGCTCCGGCGTGCTGCAGACGTCGGCCAACAGCGAGCACAACCCGAGCGACAACATCTTCGGGGTCATCGACGCGGCCTACACCGACCGGGGCGGGCTCAGCGCGCACGCCCAGATCGTGCTGCAGCCGCGGCACCGCCAGGCCGAGCACTTCGGGTCCTCCAGCGGCAACCTCACCGTCTACAACACCACGACGGCCGAGGGCTCCTACGTCGGCGCCATCGACAACGGCGACTGGGTCGCGTTCACGCCGTACAACCTGGCCGGGGCCACCGGCGTGACCGCCCGGGTCGCGTCCGCCACGGCGGGCGGGACGCTCGAGTTCCGGACCGACTCGCCGACCGGGCCCCTCGCGGGATCGGTGCCGATTCCGGGCACGGGCGGCTGGGAGAACTGGGTCGACGTCAGCACCGCCATCGCGCCGCCGAGCGGGACCCATCAGCTGTACCTCACGTTCAAGGGCGGCACCGGCGCACTGTTCAACGTGGACACGTTCACGTTCACCGGCGGGACCGGGCCGGTCGACGTCGCCCGCGGCCGGCCGGTGACGGTGTCGTCCACCGACGACCCCGGCCGCGCCGGAGGCCTCGCGGTGGACGGCAACGCGTCGACCCGGTGGTCGAGCGCCTACAGCGATCCACAGTGGATCGCCGTGGACCTCGGCCAGGCGTACAACCTGAGCCGGGTCCGGCTGAACTGGGAGGTCGCGTACGGCAAGGCGTACCAGATCCAGACCTCGCCCGACAACGCGACCTGGACGACGGTGTACAGCACGACGACCGGCGACGGCGGGGTGGACGACATCGCGCTTTCGGGCACCGGCCGGTACGTGCGCGTCTACGGCACGCAGCGGGGGACCCAGTGGGGCTACTCCCTGTGGGACCTCAGCGTGTACGGCTCCGGCAACCTCGCGCAGGGGCGTCCGGTGACCGTCTCGTCCACCGACGACCCCGGCCGGGGCGGGAACCAGGCCGTGGACGGGAACCCGGCGACGCGGTGGTCCAGCGCCTACAGCGATCCACAGTGGATCGCCGTGGACCTGGGCGCCACCCGGACCGTCAACCGGGTCCGGCTCAACTGGGAGGTCGCGTACGGCAAGGCGTACCAGATCCAGACCTCGCCGGACGGCGCCACCTGGACCACCGTGTACAGCACCACGACCGGCGACGGCGGCCTCGACGACGTCGCCGTGACCGGCACCGGCCGCTACGTGCGGGTCTACGGCACCCAGCGCGGCACGCAGTACGGCTACTCCCTGTGGGAACTCGAAGTCAACGGCGCCTGAAAGGAGCCACCGTGCGCAGATTCCTCCGCGGGGTCGTGACCCTCGCGCTGGCCGCCGCGGCCGTCCTGCCGGCCGCGGCCCCCGCCCACGCCGACGACGGCTACACGGCGCTGTTCGACGGCACGCAGGCCAGCCTCAGCAAGTGGCGGCAGGCCGGCCCGGGCGGCTTCACGCTCGGCAGCGACGGCACGCTGAGCTCCTTCGGGGGCATGGGCCTGCTGTGGTACCCCCTGAGCACCTTCAGCAACTACTCGCTCCGGGTCGACTGGATGATGCCCGGCGACGACAACGGCGGCGTCTTCATCGGGTTCCCCGACCCGAACGGGGACCCGTGGGCGCCGGTCAGCGCCGGCCACGAGATCCAGATCGACGCCTCCGACGCCGACCCGACCCGCACCACCGGCAGCGTCTACAGCTTCCAGGCGCCCGACGCCGCCCTGCGGGCCGCCAACCTGCACCCGCCGGGGCAGTGGAACACCTACGACATCCAGGTCCACGGCCAGCACGTCGAGGTGTCGCTCAACGGCGTGAAGATCAACGACTACATGAGCACCCGCAACATCGCCAACGGGTACATCGGCGTGCAGAACGACGGCGACGCCGCCCACGTCTTCTACCGCAACATCCGCATCAAGGCCGACGGCACCACCCCGGCGCCAGCCGACCTCGCGCGGGGCCGCCCGGTCACCGTGTCCTCGACGGACGACCCGGGCCGTCCGGGCGGGGCGGCGGTGGACGGCAGCTCGGCGACGCGGTGGTCGAGCGCCTACAGCGATCCACAGTGGATCGCAGTCGACCTCGGCGCCGCCTACCCGCTGAGCCGGGTCCGGCTGAACTGGGAGACGGCGTACGGCAGGGCGTACCAGATCCAGACGTCACCCGACGGCTCGGCCTGGTCCACCGTGTACTCCACGACGACCGGCGACGGCGGGGTGGACGACATCGCGCTGTCTGGCAACGGCCGGTACGTGCGCGTGTACGGCACGCAGCGGGGAACCCAGTGGGGCTACTCGCTGTGGGACCTGAACGTGTACGGCACCAGCAATCTCGCATTGGGACGTCCGGTGACGGTGTCCTCTGTGGAGAGCGGCAACGTCCTCGTCGGCGCCAACGCCGTCGACGGCAACGCCGCGACGCGGTGGGGGAGCCTCTACGCCGATCCACAGTGGATCGCCGTCGACCTGGGCGCCACCCGCACCGTCAACCGGGTCCGGCTCAACTGGGAGGCCGCGTACGGCAAGGCGTACCAGATCCAGACCTCGAACGACGGCACGACCTGGACCACCGTCGGCTCCACGACCACCGGCGACGGCGGGATCGACGACCTCGGTGTGACGGGATCCGGGCGGTACGTGCGGGTCTACGCGACGCAGCGCGGGACCCAGTGGGGCTACTCGCTGTGGGAGCTGGAGGTGTACGGGGGCTGAGGACGGCTACGGGCCGGGTGCCGCCACACCCGGCCCGTAGCGCACGCTCAGCTCGCGGTGCAGCTGAGCGTGGGCATGGCGTTGGTGGTTGCGTTCCACGAGCCCAGGAACCCGAAGTTCGTGGACGCACCGGCGCCGAGGCCGCCGTTGTAGCTCACGTTCCTGGCCGTCACGGCCGAGCCGCTGCTCGTGACCGTGGCGTTCCACGACTGCGTGATCGTCTGGCCGTTCGCGAACGTCCAGGTGACCGTCCAGCCGGAGATGGCCGAGGAGCCGGCCGTCACCTTCACGTCGCCCTGGAAGCCGCCCGGCCACTGGCCGACGATCGAGTACGCGGCGGTGCAGGTGCGCCCGGCCGGCGGCGGCGACGAGGACGCGCTGCGGCTCGGCGAGGGCGACACGCTACGGCTCGGCGAGGGCGAGACGCTGCGGCTGGGCGACACGCTGACGCTGGGCGAGGTGATGACGCCGCTGTACACCGAGGCCTCCTTCGAGGTGGCCTTGATGCCGTTGGTGCCGTTGAAGATCCGCTGGCCCCAGGTGGTGAGCTGGCCGGGGTCGAAGTTCGTGGCCATGTCCAGGATCGGGTCGGTGTTGCCCGACCACGACCAGCCGATGTAGCCCAGCCCGCGGGCCTGCGCCTGGGCCAGGATCGTCTCGTGGTCGACCTCGCTGGAGGAGAACTGCCAGCCGAACTCGCCGATGACGAGCGGCCAGCCCTTCGCCTGGATCGCGTCGAGGTAGTCGATGACCTTCTGGGCGGTGTTGTACACGGCGTACATGTGGATCGACAGCACGGTGTTGTGCTGCGTGTCGGCGTCCAGGACCGTCTGGCCGGTGTCGCGCATGACGTTCTGCCAGTCCTGGCCCCAGTTCGGGGCGTCGACCATGAGCAGGTGCTGGAAGCCGTTGCTGCGCATCTTCTGGATCGCGGCGGCGGTGGCGGCCGTCCACTGTGCCGGGTTGTTGTTGCCGATCGGCTCGTTGCCGATGTTGATGGCGACGTAGCTCTCCTGGCCGACGAGGGCGCTCTTCTGGCTGATCCAGTAGTTGACCGCCTCGTCGAGCGTGGCGGCGGCGCCGTCCTCGCCGTAGCCGGTGGTGTCGTGCACCTCGAGCACGCAGATGAGCTTGTTGGCCTTGCACAGCGAGATGATGTTGGGGATGTCGGTGGACGGGCCCCACCGCTTGCCGCTGCCGAGCACCACGCGGACGGTGTTGGCGCCCAGCGCCTTCACGTTCGCGAACGCGCTCGTCTGGCTCGTGTACCACACGTGGGGGTGGTTGACCCCGCGCATGATGAAGTTCGAGCCGTTGGCCTCGACGATGTTGCGGCCGCTGATGTGCAGGCCGACGGCGGCGGACGCCGGCTGGGCGTACACCAGGATCGATGCGGCTGCCGCGAGGAACGCGGCGCCCGCGAGGGCGAGTCTTCGCTTCATGTCGTACCTGAGTACGCGCCGGTGTTTCGAAACTCAATCGAAGCGCTTCACAAGGCGCCCGACCTGGGGACGACCGGTGAAAGATACAGGGCTACAGCGCCTTGGTGATCTGGTCGGCGATCGCCGCCGAGCCCTGGCGCAGCGCCGCGCCGGACGGGCCGAACCAGAGCATCCGGTAGCAGCCGTCGAGCTCCACGTACACCTCGCCGCCGTTGTCGGCGGCCGGTCGGAACAGCGCGAACCGGCTCGCGTGCGCCGGGCACGGCCGGGCCGGCCCGGCCGGGAGCATCGCCGAGCGCAGCGCCGTCCAGGTCGCCGCCGGCAGGGGGCCGCCGCGCTCGAACGTGCCTGCCGGCTTGGCGCTGCCCTGCTCGCTCGCCGGCACGGTGTACACACACAGGCGCACGTCGCTCTTCGGCGGGTCGAACGGGTGCTCCTGCGGCGCCGGCTCGTTCGACGTCACCGTGCCGACCATGTCGGACCACTGCTGCTCGCAGCCGGCCTTGGCCGCCGCCGCGGACTTCATCTCGGCGAGCACGGTCGTGGCCACGGTGCGAAGCTCCAGGTGCTCCACCGCGTCGCGGACCTCGATGCGCAGCTTGCCGCAGTCGTCGTGGGCGATGCCGGGCCGCACCCAGCGCCCGCCCGCGTCGATCATGGCGAACCAGGCCACGCCCGGCAGGTCCAGGTCGCAGGCGGTCGCCGTCAGCGGCTTGTCGGGCAGGCGCAGCGCCGCGGTGAGACCGTCCACCTTGGACCCGTGCCGCTCGGCCATCACCTCGTCCTGGCCGCCGTCGGCGCGGGTCTGCAGATCCATCGCGCACACCACGACCCCGGCCGGCGTGAAGTCCGCGGGCAGCCGCGGCAGCTCCAGCGCGCTTGCGCCGGCGGAACTGCGCGGATCGTCGATAGCCTTCGCGCACGAAGTCCAGGCGTCGTGCACGTCGGCGGCCGCGGTGCCCGGCCCGCCGACTGCGGCGGGCCGGGCACAGCCGGCGAGCAGGAGTAGCGCGAGGGCCGCGACGGCGGCGGTTCTTCCAGCCATGTCACGTGAGACGGTACGGACCTCGCGCCGGTTCCGCTGCCCCGTTACCTCACGGGGCCGGCTCCCCGGACGGCACGACCAGCTGCGTGCCCAGCGCGACCGGGACGCCCAGGTTCGGGGTGCCGTCGGCGTTCCACGTGATCTTCTGCGCGCGGGTGCTGCGGTTCATGTCGCAGCCGCCGCTCGCGGAGGAGTTGGCGTGGTACACCATCCAGTCCTCGGTGCCGTCCGGCGACTTGAAGAACCCGTTGTGCCCGGGCCCGTAGACGCCGTTGGCGTTGGAGCGCTGGAAGACCGGCGTGGACGTCTTGACCCACGACGAGGAGCTCAGCGGGTCTCCGCCGTTGTACGTCAGCAGGCCCAGCTTGTAGTCCGGCGTGGAGCAGTGGCTCGCCGAGAACACGATGAACGTCTTGCCGCCGTGCGTGATCACCTCGGGCGCCTCGTTCACGGCGCCGCCGACGGTCTCCCAGCTGTACGTCGGGGTGGCCAGCAGGTGCCGCGTGCCCGACGCCGTCCACGGGTTGGACAGCGGCCGGATGAACATCGGCTGCGAGCCGTCGTAGTACGTGCCGAGCAGGTAGAGCTGACCATTCAGCTGCAGAATGGTCGGGTCCAACTCCCACGTGTTGTCCTGCGTGGGATCGAGCAGGTCGGCCTTCCACGTGTACGGCCCCATCGGGTCCAGCCCGGAGCTCTCCAGGACGTGGATGCGCTGCGTGCCGAGGTTGTACGGTTCGACGCCGGCGACGTAGTAGAGGTACCACCGCTGCCCGTTGGGGCCGTTGAGCAGGTGGAACTCGGGCGCCCACATGGTGCCGGCGCCGGTGGAGCGCGTCAGGTTGAAGATGACGGTCTCCGGCGCCGTGGCCAGCCCGCCCAGCGTCGCGGACTTGCGCATCGTGATGGTGCGGTTCCAGGTCGTGGCGGCCAGGTAGTAATACCCGTTGTAGTAGGTCAGCCACGGATCGGGGCCCTGCGGGTCGAGCGGGTTGGTGAACGTCCGCGTCCCGCCGCCGGTGCTGCCCGGGTCGTACCCCGCGAGCCGCCACACCCGGGTCAGCGCGCTCGTGCACGGCAGCTGTACCAGCTTCGCGTTCGCCGCGGTGCTGTCGGCGGCCGTGGCGATGCACTTGCCGGACTGCGCGCCCACCAGGTTGAACGTGTTGGTGACGCCGGCGATCGTGACCGCCTGCAGCCGGAAGCGCTGGTTGGTCTGGCCGTTGCAGGTGTACTGGATGATCGCCGCGTTGTCGGCAGTGGACTGCCCGGTGACGTCGACGCATGATCCGGCCGTGACGGTGCCGATCGTGTACGTGTTCGCCACCCCCGACACGGGCGTGAACGTGAAGGTCTGGTTGGCCGCCGTGTGGCAGCCGTAGGCGATCAGTTGCAGAGCGTTCGTGGCCGCGGAGTTCGGCACGTCCATGCAGTTCGCCGCGGCCTGACTGGCGACGGTGCTGCTGAACGTCACCGGCGCGGCGACGGCCCTTGTGGCGGGCCCGACGAGCGGCACCAGGACGGCCGCGAGCACGGCGACCAGGGCCCGTGGCGGGCGGGCGAATCGACTCATCTCTCACGTCCTCAGATCGGGTCTTCCGACCGAAAACCATTTCGGAGATGGTGCACATCGATCCGCATGCCGGTCAACGTTGTGACACTTTGTTCCAAGAAGAAGGCAGTCGATCCGCCATTCCGAAATATTTCGGCCGCCGCGCCCGGCAATCCCGGCGCCTATGTCCTCGCCCTGGTCACTTGTAAGTCTGTGCGGACTCACTTACAACGCCACGCCCGCGCGCCACCTCGGCGTGCTTGTGAGTGCGTGTGCACTGACTTACCACGGCCGCGGGCCGTTCTCCGGCTCGAAGCGCTCGTAGGCGCCGCCGGTCGGCCGCCGGCCAGCTCGGCGCGCTCGTAAGTTTGTGCGGACTGACTTACAACGCCCGCGCCCGCGCGTCGGCGCGGCGTGCTTGTGAGTGCGTGTGCACTGACTTACAACGGCCGTGGGCCGTTCGTGGCTGGAGGCGCTCGTAGGTGCCGGCGGTTCGCCGCCCGTCAGCTCGGCGCGCTC
This sequence comes from Dactylosporangium sp. CA-139066, assembly GCF_050936175.1. NCBI lineage: Bacteria > Bacillati > Actinomycetota > Actinomycetes > Micromonosporales > Micromonosporaceae > Dactylosporangium > Dactylosporangium sp. CA-139066. Next base: position 2,165,110 of record NZ_JBNJNH010000001.1, read on the forward strand.
GTAAGTTTGTGCGGACTGACTTACAACGCCTGCGTCCGTGCGCCACCTCGGCGTGGTTGTGAGTGCGTGTGCACTGACTTACAACGGCCGCGGGCCGTTCTCCGGCTCGAAGCGCTCGTAGGCGCCGCCGCTCGGCCGCCTGCCAGCTCGGCGTGTTCGTAAGTTTGTGCGGACTGACTTACATCGGCCGCGGCCAGCTGGTCGCTTGGCGGTTCGGCGTGCTCGTGAGTTTGTGTGGACTGACTTACAGCGGGCGCGGCCGGCTGACTGCGTGGCTGCTCGGCGCGCTCGTGAGTTTGTGTGGACTGACTTACATCGGGCGCGGCCGGCTGACTGCGTGGCTGCTCGGCGCGCTCGTGAGTTTGTGTGGACTGACTTACAGCGGGCGCGGCCGGCTGACTGCGTGGCTGCTCGGCGCGCTCGTGAGTTTGTGTGGACTGACTTACATCGGGCGCAGCCGGCTGACTGCGTGGCCGCTCGGCGTGCTCGTAAGTTCGTGCGGACTGACTTACCAACTGGCGCGCGCGGCTGCCGGCCGGCTCGGCGTGGCCGTAAGTTTGTGTGGATTGACTTACAACCGGACCGGTGCCCGGCCCCTGGCGAGGCGGCATCGGAAGTCCGGACGCAAAGCCGGGACCGGCCTGACATGACGAACGGGGGTTCCGGCTGTGGCCGGAACCCCCGTCTCCGTGCGGTGCGTGCTAGTTCGGGGCTCCGTTGAAGACGAACTGCGAGCCCGGCTCCTTGACGACATTGCCCGTCGCGGAGTTGGTGATGGTCACGTTCGTCAGCGTCGCGCTGCCCCGGGCGCTGCCCATCGCCAAGATGCCCGCGCCGTTGTTGGACTTGTCGATGCGGACATTGGTGATCGCGACATTCGGGTAGGCCCCGCTGCCCGCCTTGAACTGGATGCCGTCATAGGTGGAGTCCATGACGTCGGTATCGCGGATGGTGACCCCGACGATGTCGCTCGACGGCGCGAACAGCGTGATCGCGCCGAACTTCTGCTGCTCGCCCCAGAACACCCCGCCGCAACGGTACAGCCCGTTGTTCGCGATCGTCGTGGTGCCCGAGAACGCGATCGGGGAGTGGTCGGTGGCCAGCATGATGCCGGGGTAGTTCATCGTGTCGGAGACCAGGTTGTTCTCGATGACGTTGCCGTACCCGCCGTAGATGGCGATGCCGTTGGCCCGCCACGGCAGCTGCACGGTGTTGTTGGTGAAGTGGTTGTCGTGGCCGATGTCGACCGACTGGTCCTTGACGTAGGTGCTCGACCAGACTGCCATCGAGTCGTCGCCGGTGGTGCGGAACGAGGAGTTGAACACCGTCGAGTTGCGGGAGCCGTTGGCGAAGTTGATGCCGTCGGCGTACGTGTCGCGGATGCGCATCCCCGAGAACTGCAGGCCGTCGGCGGGGTTCCAGTATGCGGGCGTGTCGCTGTAGTCGCGGCCGACCCAGGCGCCGACGTTGGTGTGCTCGATCCAGACGTTGGAGATCTTCGTGTTCTTGCCGAAGCGGCCGTTCAGGCCGTGGCCGCGGTTCTTGCGGTTGGTGGTGTCGCCGAAGATGGCGATGTCGGAGAGCTGGACGTTGTCGTCGATGTCGAAGCCGACGTTGCCCTCGTGCGGGTGGTTGATGTTGCCGACCACGTTCTGCGGCTCGGTGGTCGTGTACAGCTGGGAGTACCACATCCCGGCGCCCTTGATGACGGCGTTGCGGATGCCCTTCTGGTTGTACTGCCCGCGGGTCGGGTCCGGGGTCAGGATCTTCTGCTCCTGCCGCCACTGGCCCTGCGGGATCCACACGCAGGAGATGACGCCGTTCTGGTCGTCCATCACCGCCTGCTGGATCGCCGCCGTGTCGTCCTTGCCGTCGTCCGGGATCGCGCCGTACTGCGTGATCGACGTGCAGCCGGCCGGCTGGGACAGCGGCGGGGCCACCTGCTCCAGGTCGACCAGGTCGATGACGTAGAACGCCGCGTTGTCGCCGTTGTCGCGCTGCAGCTTGAACTTCGTGCCCGCCGGGTAGCTCTGCGAGAGCAGCGCGTGCGACTCGTCGAAGAGCCGGCGCGCGTCGCCGCCCGGGGTGTTGGACAGGGACTCGGTGTCGTCGCTGTTGCCGTACAACCAGCTGAAGTGCGAGGAGAGGGTCAGCTTCTGCACGAAGACGTTGTTGGCGTAGAGGCTGATCGTGTAGTCCTGGCCGCCGCCCGAGGCCGAGTCCGGCACCGAGTTGCGCACCACGATGGAGTTGGCCTGGTTGGTCGAGGTGAACTCGACGAACTGGCCGGCGCTGTCCAGGCGCACCGACTTGCGGCCCGAGGACTCGGTGCCGAAGTTCGTGTGCCCGAACGTGCGCAGCGGGTCGGCGGTGAGCAGCGTGCCCTGGTACGTGCCGTTCTCGGCCTCGTACTCGGTGTACGGCACCGCGGCGCCGCGACCGACCACAATGGACTGCGACAGGGAGTTGTTGGTCTCGTTGGTCTCCGCGACGACGTTGGTCGCGTCGGCGGTGGCGGTGATGGTGGCGCCGCCGGCGACCGCGGTCCACGTGCCGGGCACGGCGACGGTGACCGTCTGGCCGGCGTTGATCGTGCCGGTGTTGGCGTTCAGCGTGGTACCGCCGACGCTCACCCGCGTGACCGTGGTGGCGGTGACCGCGGTGGTACCCCGGTTGTTCACCTGCACCGTGAAGGACACCGCGGCGCCGGCGGCCGGGCTGGCCGGGTTGCTGGCCACCGCGAGCACCTGCAGGTCCGGGCCGGGCGCCTGGACCACGACGAGGTTCGTCGAGGCGACGAGCGTGTTGTTGTCGTTGTTCTGCTCGATGACCGAGTTGGCCGGGTCGACGGTCGCGCTCACCGGGTAGCTGCCGATGCCGCGCGTGCCGGCGTTGAAGGTGACAGTGGTGGACGCGCCGGGCTGCAGCGCCCCGACGGCGGTGCTGCCGGCGACCGCGCCGCCGAGGGCGAAGTTCACGGTCGTCGCGGGGGCCGCGGCGGTACCGCTGTTGCTCACCGTGGCGGACAGGGTGATCGGGGTCGACTCGTTCGGCGACGCCGGCGTCCAGGAGACCCCGGTGACCACGAGGTCGGGGTTGGGCGCCATCGTGCCGAACGCCAGCAGCTCGGCGACCTGGCCGCCGGGCGCGCCGGTGTTGGCGAAGAACTGCAGCTGCACGTCGGCGACCCGGCCGGTGAGCGGGATCGTCACCGTGTTCTGGTTGCCCGACGGGCTGAACGCGTAGTCGGCGCGGGCGACCAGCGTCGTGAAGCCGGTCGCGGACTGCTCGCGGCCGAGCACGGCGATGCTCTGCGTGCGCGGGCCCCAGGCGGTGTCCGGGTTGAGCTTGAGCCCGAGCGAGGTGAGGTCGGCGTTGGCGCCCAGGTGCAGCGTCAGCGTCGAGTTGAACCCGTTGGACTCCCAGTAGGTGGCCACGTTGCCGTCGTTGGCGTTGGCCGCCGCGAACGAGAAGACCGACGACGACGCCTCGATCGCCTTGCCGGGCGCCAGGTTGGTGCCGGGCGGCGGGTTCGTGGTGCCGGTGCGGGTCACGTGGTTGCTGTCGGCCGACTGGTTGCCGGCCGGGTCCTGGGCCCGCACCCAGTAGGTCACGGTGGACGAGACGGGCTGCGTGTCGGTGTACGTCAGCACGCTCCCGCCCACGGTGGCGCGGACGGTGCCGTTGGCGTACACGAGGTAGCTCGCGATGCCCTGGGCGGACGTCGACGCCGTCCAGGTGAGCTTGACCTGGCCCGGGGTGGTCTCGGTGTAGGCGAGGTTGCCGGGCGCGGTCGGCGGCTGCGGCGGGTCGACGGTGCTGCCGTACACCTCCAGCTCCGACACCTGCGCGGCGTTCTGCACGGTGTTGGCGGTGAAGTTCAGCCGGACGTACCGCGCCGCGGTCGTGCTGACATTGACCGTGACGGTGTTCGCGGCCGACGGGTTGAACGCGTACGACGCCGAGCTGAGGAAGTCGGTGAAGGTGCTGCCGTCGGTGCTGCCGCGCACGCTGAACGTCTGGTTGCGGGCGCCCCAGCCGGTCGGCAGCTTCACCACGACGCGGTTGACGCTGCGCACCGTGCCCAGGTCGACCTGGATCCACTGCGGGAACGCGCCGGCGTTGCTCTCCCAGTAGGTGCCCTGGTTGCCGTCGGTGACGTTGCCCGGCGCGAAGCCGCCGACGCTGCTGCTCGCCGTGGCCGGGCGGCCGGCGGCGAAGTTCTGCCCGTTGGTCGTGCCGCCGGCGCCGTAGATCTCCAGCTCCGACAGCTGCGCCGCGGGCCAGCCGGTGTTCGCGGTGACGTTGACCCGCACGTAGCGGGTCGTGACCGCGGTGAAGTTCACGGTCACCGTGTTGGCGGTGCCCGGGTCGAAGACGCGCCCGGTCGACGCCGACAGGTCGCTGAACGTGCTACCGTCGGTGCTGCCGCGGACGCTGAGCGTCTGTGTGCGGTTGCCCCAGCCGGTCGGCAGCTTGAGCACGACCTGGTCGACGCTCGTGGCGCTGCCGAGATCCACCTGGACCCATTGCGGGAACGCGTTGTTGGGGCTCTCCCAGTAACTGGCCTGGTTGCCGTCGTTGACGTTCGCGGCCACGTACTGGCCGTTGACGCCGCTGGCGGTGGCGGCCTTGCCGAGCGCGAGGTTGGGCCCACCGGCGGCGTGGGCGGGTGCGGACGAGGCGGCGGCGCCGGCGGCGGCCAGTACGACCGTCAGGGCTCCGGCGAGCAGCTTTGATCTCATGGGGGTGTCCTCTGCTCCGTTTCAGACGACAGCACGGAGCGCCCCTCGGCCCGGCGGCCGTGCCCACGGAAGTCGGGCACATCGGCGGTGGCACGCCCAGGCCCGGGCGCTGATGCTCTTACGACGAGCTCTAGTGCGGCGGGCGGTTGGCGGCGCGCCTGCCTCGAAGTTGCAAGACTCTGCTAACTTCTTGCGGACGGGGAAATCTAAGATTGCAGATATTCACCCATTTCGTCAACGCATTGATGTGCCGTCATGAAACCGTGACGGCCCACCCGGAGCCGTTGCATTGGCACGTCTCGTCGCGCGACCCCGACTTCACGGTGCGCGTCGCCCGGTTCGACGACCTCGTGCGCCTGCAGCGGGAGGCCGAGGAGATCGGCATGACGGCGCGGTGGAGCTCGCCGGCGGCCCTCGAGCGCCAGGTGGATCCGGCCACGACGGTGCTGCTGGCCCCGGTGTTGCGCAACGGCCGCTTCGAACCGGCGTCGTACCGCTGTCACATCTGGTTCGTGCCGCGCGCGAACCCCTATGCGCGGACGGTGTCACTGTTCGACGTGACGGCGTCGTCGCTGTCCGCGCTGCGCGAGGCCGCGACCCCCGGTCAGCTCCGGCTCGTCGCGCGCATGCTGCTGGACGGCATCGGCCTCGACCCGATTAGTTGACATCATCGCTCACAAGAGAGAGCATTGCTCTCATGAAGCTGGCCGTGTTGCATCGGGAGTACGCGCTCCAGGGGCGGATCGACGCCGCGGCGCCCGTGACGTCCGAGTCGAGCATCGTGATCGACGCCCCGCCGCAGCGCGTGTGGGCGGTCCTCGCCGACCTGCGTTCGTGGCCCGAGTGGTCGCCGAAGCGGCGCGTGCTGCGGCTGGGCGAGATGGCGCCGGGGGTCTCGTTCCGGTGGAAGCTCGGCGCCGTCGCCGTCAACTCGACGTTCGCCGTGGTCGAACCGGGGCGGGAGCTGACCTGGAGCGGGGTCGTCGCCGGGTACAAGGCCGTCGACCAGCAGGTGCTCGAGCCGCTGCCGGGCGGGCGCACCCGCGTGACGATGCGCGAGTCGCTCGACGGGCCGCTGGTCAGGGTGCTGTTCGGGGCCAAACGGCTGCGGGCCGGGCACGAGGAGTACCTGCGCGAGCTACAGCAGGCGGTCGGCGGCTGAGCGGGCGGCGCGGGCCGGCGCGCCGCCGGGGCGGATGGTCGCCGCGACCAGGACGCCGTCGGTCAGCGCCAGCAGCGCCTCGGCGGTCTCATCCGGGTCCGGGCCGCCGAGCCGGACCAGCTCGGCGTGCAGCAGGGCGTGGATGCGCTGCTTGAAGGCGCGCGCCCGGCGCCGTCCGGCGCGGCGAGTAGAAGCGGGGGCCCCGGCGCCGACCAGGACCCCCGCCCACCCCTACAGGAAGGTCATCGTGGCCGTCGACGGGCCGGCCGCGAACAGGTACTCGCCGGCCGGCGTGACGAACCGCGAGTCGGCCTCGGACCAGTAGGCGAGGGCCGCCGGCGGCACCTCGAAGCGGACCTCGCGGGACTCGCCGGGCGACAGCGGGATGCGCTCGAAGCCGGCCAGGCGGCGCCGGGGAGCCGGGACCGGCCAGCAGCGCGGGGTCACGTACAGCTGCACCACCTCGTCGCCCGCGCGGTCGCCGGTGTTGGTCACCGTGACCGAGGCCGTCAGGCCGTCCAGCGACAGGGGGCCGTAGGAGAAGGTGGTGTACGACAGTCCGTGGCCGAACGGGTAGAGCACCTCGCCGGGATCGCGGTGGTACTGGTACGTCCAGCCCGAGCCGATGATGTCGTAGTCGGTGGGGTCCGGCAGCTCGGCGCCGGCGCGGTACCAGGTCTGCGGCAGGCGGCCGGCCGGGTTGGCGTGGCCGAGCAGCGCGCCGGCCACCGCCGTTCCCAGTTCCTGGCCGGCGTGGGACGTCCACAGGATCGCCGGGACGTGGGCGTCGGCCCAGTCGATCGCGTACGGGTAGCTCGACACCAGCACGAGTACCGTATCCGGGTTGGCCTGCACGACCGCGCGCAGCAGCGCCTCCTGCCGGTCGGGCAGGGACAGGCCGTCGCGGTCGACCGTCTCGCGGCCGTTGATGTGCGGGTCGTTGCCGAGCACCAGCACGACGCGGTCGGCGGCGCGGGCCGCGGCGACGGCCTCCTCGATGCCGCCGGACACCACGCGCCACTCCAGCGGCGGTACACCGGCCGCGTACTGGCGCAGCGCGTTGTTGTACAGGCGGATCCGGCCGTCCGGGGCCGGGTGCAGCTCCCACAGCTCGCGGACCTCCCAGCCGTCCGGGGCCGGCGCCGTCGCGGTGGCGTTGCCGTCGTCGTCGGCGGTGAGGTAGAGGCCGGTGTCCACATTGCGCAGTGTGTGGACGGGGACGGGGCACTGCACGCTGGTGCCCCAGTCCTGGTGCGCGAACAGGGATCCGAGGCCCAGGTCGACCCGGTCCAGCCCGTCCACCGTGGTCACGCCGCCCAGGGCCCCGGCCACGGTGACCGCGTAGGGCAGGGTGCCGCTGTACCAGTCGCGCAGGACCCGGTCGCCCAGGTGGCCGATCACCGCGACGTTCGCGGAGCCGCTCAGCGGCAGGGCGCCGGGCGAGTTCTTCAGCAGCACGATGCCGGCCGCCGCGGCGCGGGCCGCGAGCCGGGCGTGCGCGGCGCAGGCGATGACCTCGCGCGGCGTGCCGGCATACGGGTCGGACGAGGGGTCGAGCTCGCCGGTGCGGGCCCGCATCGCGAGCAGGCGGCCGGCGGCGGCGTCCACATCGGACTCGGTGATGAGGCCGCGCGCCAGGGCCGCGGTCAGGCCGTCGATCGTGGGCTCCGGGTCGGTGCCGTTGTCGGTGAAGCTGTCCACGCCGGCGCGCAGGGCGGCGGCGTGCGACTCGGCCGCCGAGGGGAACTGGCGCAGCAGGTTGGAAGGGGCGTACGCGTCGGAGCACACCACCATGTCCGGGGCGGCCTCGCGCAGCAGCGCCAGCAGCGGGTGGACGTGGTTCGGCACGCCGTTGACGAGGTTGTACGCCGGCATGACCCCGGCCGCCACGCCCGCGCGCAGCGGCTCGAGGAAGACCGGCAGCTCGTACTCGTGCAGCACCCGCGCCGGCACCCGCATGTCGACCAGGTCGCGTTCGGTCTCGACGTTGTAGGCGAGGAAGTGCTTGAGCACGGGTGCGGTGCGCCAGACCGACGGGTGGTCGCCGCGCAGGCCCGCGCAGTAGGCGATCGCGAGCTGGGCGGTGGCGTAGGGGTCCTCGCTGTACCCCTCCTCGTTGCGGCCCCAGCGCGGGTCCCGCAGCGGGTTGACCACGGGCGCCCACACGTTGCGGGAGGCCCCGTAGGCGCGCACCTCGGTCGCCGCGGCCGCGCCCACCTCCCGCAGCAGCGAGCGGTCCCAGGTCGCGCCGAGCCCGACGGCCTGCGGGAAGACGGTGGCCGGGCCGAGCCAGGCGGCGCCGTGCAGCGCCTCGCAGCCGGTGTGGAACGCGGCGAGGCCGAGGCGGGGCACGGCCGGCTGCGCCTGGTGCAGCAGCGCGATCTTCTCCGCCGTCGTGAGCCGGGCGAGCAGCTCGGCGACACGGTCCGTCACGGGCGTGACCTCCTGAATGGTTTCGAAGCGCTTCGATAATCGGGGACCGCCAGGGTCCTGTCAAGCCGTGCAACTTTCACGGAAATCGGCGCGTTTGCCCAGCGTGGACGGCGGGGTCCCGGGACTGCTTGTGGGGCGTTCATCGATGTCCTACGGTCTGTGCCTCGAAGCGCTTCGACAACGTTGCGCTACCTCCACTCGAGGGTGAGAACCAGATGGGAACCAGTCCCGGGCTGAGCCGCCGCGGCCTGCTCGCCTCCGTCGCGGTCGTCGCCGCCGCGCCGCTGCTGGATGCCTGCGGCAGCCCCAAGCCGCGCAACGAGGGCACCACCAGCGACACCGACCTGACCCGGGCGCTGCCCGCGTACGTGCCGAGCAGCGTGGTCAAGCCCGACATCCCGGTCGTCGCCGGGGCCAACGGCGCCTCGACCGACCCGGCCTTCCTGTCCTATCCGGCCAACCCGCCGCGCACGGTCACCGGCACCGTCGGCTCCGGCGGCTCCTACGCCACGATGACGCCGCTGTGGGGCGCCATCCCGCCGTCCAGCGGCAACGCGTACTACGACGCCGTCAACAAGGCGCTCGGCACCACCCTGAAGCTGCAGCCCGCCGACGGCAACACCTACGCCGACCTGCTGCCGCCGCTGTTCGCCGCCGACAAGCTGCCCGACTGGATCGACATCCCCAGCTGGACGACCACCAAGCTCAACTTCGGCGAGGCGGTGGCCACGAAGTTCGCGGACCTCACGCCGTACCTGGCCGGCGACAAGGTCAAGCAGTACCCCAACCTGGCCGCGCTCTCCACGAACGCCTGGGTGTCGGGGGTGTGGAACGGCAAGCTCTACGGCCTGCCGATCTACTCCTCCAACGCGGTCATCGCCGGCGCGTACTTCTACCGCAAGGACATCTTCGACAAGGCCGGCGTCTCGCCCGAGGTCAAGTCGATCGACGACCTGGAGGCGATCGGCAAGGCGCTCACCAACGCCGCCGCCGGGCAGTGGGCGTTCGACGACCTGTTCGGCAACGACGCGGGCTACATCTGCCAGGTGTTCGACTTCCCGAGCACCGGCTACCCGTGGACGCTCGACCCGGCCGGCAAGCTGCAGCACCGCTACGAGACCGACGGCATCGTCGAGGCCCTCAACTGGCACGCGAAGCTCGTCAAGGCCGGCTACCTGCACCCCGACGCCGTCGCCAACAACAGCAAGAACGCCAAGCAGCGCTTCTGGAGCGGCAAGGTCGCGGTGTGCGCCGACGGCACCGGCGCGTGGAACGGCGACGACTTCAAGTCCGGGACGGCGGCGAACCCGCAGTACAACCGCCAGGCCTTCAAGCTTTTCGGTGCGAAGCCCGGGGACGCGAAGATCCAGATCGGCAACGGCGCGGCCATGTTCAGCTATCTCAACAAGAAGCTGAGCGAGGCCCAGATCAAGGAGCTGCTCTCGGTCGCCAACTACCTGGCCGCGCCCTACGGCTCGGCGGAGTGGCTGACCGTCAACTTCGGCGTCACCGGCACCCACTTCACCATGACCGAAGGCAACCCGCTGCTGACCGAGCAGGGCAGCAAGGAGATCGCCACCACGTTCCAGTTCCTGGCCTGCCCGGCCTCGGCCACCACCGTGCAGTCCGGCGCCACCCAGGTCGTCAAGGACTACGCGGCCTGGCAGGCCGAGGCGGTCAAGCACATGGTGAAGCCGCTGTTCTACGGCATGAACGTCACCGAGCCGCAGCAGTTCTCCTCGCTGAGCCAGCCGATGATGGACACCATCACCGACGTGAAGCTCGGCCGCAAGCCGATCTCGGCGTGGACCGACGCGGTCGCCAACTGGCGCCGGCAGGGCGGCGACGACCTGCGCAAGTTCTACGACGGCATCCGCGAGAAGTACGGCACCGGCAAGTGAGTGGCACCGGGCGCCGGTGGCGGGTGCGGCTGCAGCGGGACCGCTCGCTGCTGCTCATGACGCTGCCGGCGGTCGTGCTCCTCGGCGTGTTCGCCTACGCGCCGATGTTCGGGCTCGTCACCGCGTTCCAGAGCTACGACATCTACTCCGGGTTCTGGTACAGCCCGCTGGTCGGGCTCGACAACTTCGAGCGGCTCCTGCAGGACTCGCTGTTCTGGCAGGCCCTGCGGAACACCCTGGTGATCAGCGCCGTGCAGCTGGTGTTGTACTTCCCGGTGCCGATCGCCCTGGCCCTGCTGCTCAACGAGGTGGTCAACGCCCGCGTGCGCTCGTTCGTGCAGAGCGTGGTCTACCTGCCGCACTTCTTCTCGTGGGTCCTCGTCGTCACCGTGTTCCAGGAGATGCTCGGCGGCGCCGGCGCGCTCAACACGCTGCTGCGCCGCCAGGGCCTGGGCACCTGGGACGTGATGACCGACCCGGACACGTTCCGGTACCTCGTCACCGCCCAGGCCGTGTGGAAGGAGGCGGGCTGGGGCATCATCGTCTTCCTCGCGGCCATCGTGGCCATCGACCAGAACCTGTACGAGGCGGCGGCCGCCGACGGGGCCGGGCGGTGGCGGCGGCTGTGGCACGTCACGCTGCCCGGCATGCGCGGCGTCATCGTGCTCATGCTCGTGCTGCGCCTGGGCAACGCGCTCACCGTCGGCTTCGAGCAGATGCTGGTGCAGCGCGACGCCGTCGGCCGCGACGCGTCCGAGGTGCTCGACACGTTCTCGTACTACTACGGCGTGGTCAACAACAACTTCAGTTACGGCGCCGCCGCCGGGCTGTTCAAGGGCGTCCTGTCACTGCTGCTGGTGCTGGGCGCGAACAAGCTGGCGCACGCCTTCGGCGAGGACGGGTTGTACCGCAGACATGACCGCTGACAGAAGGCCCGCCTGGGAAGAGCCGGCCGGGCCGGTGGGCAAGGCCGCCAAGGGCGTCACGCTGTTCGTCGTGGTCGCCGTCGTCATCGTGCCGCTGTACTCCATCGTGCTCACGAGCTTCTCCACCCAGGCCGCCATCAACCGGGCCGGCGGGATGGTCACGGTGCCCGGCGAGCTGACCGTCGAGGCCTACCGGCAGATCTTCACCAACCAGCTAATCACCCACTCGCTGCTGGTGAGCCTCGCGATCACCGCCGTCGGCACGCTGCTGTCGATGGTGGTGAGCGTGCTGTGCGCCTACGGGCTGTCGCGCCCGGGAACGTTCGCCCACCGAACGATTCTGATGTTCCTCGTCGTCACCATGTTCTTCAGCGGCGGGCTCATCCCGTCGTTCCTCATCGTCACCGCGCTCGGCGGGTACGGGCGCTACTGGACGATGGTCCTGCCGGCGGCGGTCAGCGTGTTCAACATCCTTGTGCTGCGGGGCTTCTTCGCCGGCACGGCGACGGAGCTGCTCGACGCCGCGCGGATCGACGGGGCGGGGGAGTGGCGCATCCTGTGGTCGGTGGTCATGCCGACCTCGCGCGCCGTGCTGGCCGTGATCACGCTGTTCTACGCCGTGGGGTACTGGAACTCGTTCTTCAACGCGCTGCTGTACCTGCCCGACAACGGGCAATGGCCGCTGCAGATGGTGCTGTACACGTACACGCTGCAGGGCTCGCAGATGCCCGGGACCGGCACCACCGGCACCGGGCAGTACGCCGGCCACCAGGTGATCGCCCAGCTGTCGCTGCAGATGGCCGTCGTGACGCTGACGTTGATCCCGATCCTCGTGGCCTACCCCTTCGTGCAGCGGCACTTCACCAAGGGCATGCTGCTCGGCGCGATCAAGGGCTGAGGGCGGTGGCACTGGGCTTCGGGGGCGACTACAACCCCGAGCAGTGGGAGCCGGACGTCTGGGCCGAGGACGTGCGGCTCATGGGCGAGGCCGGGGTCAACCTCGTGACCGTCGGCGTGTTCGCGTGGGCGGCGCTGCAGCCCGAGCCCGGGCGGTACACCTTCGGCTGGCTCGACGACGTCCTCGGCCTGCTGCACGGCGCCGGCATCGGGGTGGCGCTGGCCACCCCGACCGCGTCGCCGCCGCCGTGGCTCGGCCACCGCCACCCCGACACCCTGCCGCAGGGCCCGGACGGGGTGCGGCGCCTCTACGGCTCCCGCAACCAGTACTGCCCGTGCGCGCCGGCCTACCGCCGGGCCGCCCTCGCCGTCACCGAGGCGCTCGCCGACCGCTACGCCCACCATCCGGCCCTGCGGCTGTGGCACATCGGCAACGAGTACGGCACCGCCTGCCACTGCGAGCACTGCGCCCGGCGCTTCCGCGGCTGGCTCGCCCGCCGCTACGGCGACCTCGACGGCCTCAACGCCGCCTGGGGCACGGCGGTGTGGTCGCAGCGCTACGGCGACTGGGCGGAGGTGCTGCCGCCGCGGCGGGTGCAGTACGTCATCAACCCGCTGCAGGACCTCGACTACCAGCGGTTCGTGTCCGACGCGCTGCTGGAGTGCTTCGCCGCCGAGCGCGACGCGGTGCGCGCCCGCAACCCGGCGGTGCCCGTCACCACCAACTTCATGGACTTCTACCGCCACACCGACGGCTGGCGGTGGGCCGCGGAGGAGGACGTCGTCTCGCTGGACACCTATCCGGACCCGAACGACCCCGGCGCCGCCCTGCGCGGTGCGATGTCGAAGGACGTCGTGCGTTCGCTCGGCGGCGGCCGCCCGTGGCTGCTCATGGAGCAGTCGCCGGGCGCGGCCAGCTGGCGGCCGGTCGCCACCCCGAAGCGGCCCGGCCTCAACCGGCTGTGGTCGCTGCAGGCCGTCGCCCGCGGCGCCGACGCGGTCCTGCACTTCCAGTGGCGGGCGTCGCGGCAGGGCGCCGAGCGGGCGCACGGCGCGATGGTCCCCCACGCCGGGCCCGGCTCCCGGGTGTTCCGCGAGATCTGCGAGCTCGGCCGCGAGCTGGCCGAGCTGTCCGGCGTCGAGGGGACGACGGTCGCCGCCGACGTCGCCATCGTCCTGGACTGGGACGCCTGGCGGGCCGTCGAGCTCGACCACCAGCCGCACGAGGGCTTCCGGTACGTCGACCGGCTCACCGACTACTACGCCCCGCTGTGGCGGGCCAACATCACGTGCGACTTCGCGCCGGCCGCGGGCGCGCTCGGGCGCTACCGCCTCGTCCTGGTGCCGAACCTGTACCAGGTCGCGCCGGACGCCGCCGCCAACCTCGCCGCCTACGTCGCCGGCGGCGGCACCCTCGTCATGGGCCCGTTCAGCGGCGTCGCCGACCCCGCCGAGCGCATCTACACCGGCGGCTGGCCCGGCCCGCTGCGGGAGGTGTTCGGGGTGCGGGTCGAGGAGCACTGGCCGGTGCTCACCCCGCTCGACGTCGCCTCCGCCGCGCTCGGCGACTTCACCGCCTCGATGTGGGGCGAATGGGCCGAGGCTAGCGGCGCCGACGTCGTCGCGGCCTATCGCGGCGGCCCGCTGGACGGCCGCCCCGCGATCCTTCGCCATCGGTACGGGGGCGGCACCGCCTGGTACGTCACCACCCTCCCCGAGCCCGACGCCCTCGCGCGGCTGCTCGCCCGGGTCTGCGCCGACGCCGGCGTCGAGCCCGTCGTGGCCGGCCTGCCGCCGGGCGTCGAGGCGGTCCGCCGCGGCGACCGGGTGTTCCTGCTGGACCACCGATGAGGTACCGCATCGAGCTCGACACCCCGGCCGCGGACTTCCACGACGGCTTCCCTCTGGGCAACGGCGCCCTCGGCGCCATGCTGCACGGTTCGATCGGGACCGAACGGCTGGACCTGAACGCCGACACCCTCTGGTCGGGCGGCCCCCTCGCCCCGCCCTGCGGCCCGCCGCCTTCCCGGCTGCTGCCCGAGCTGCGCCGCGCGATCGCCGCCGGTGAGCACCTGCGGGCCGAATCGCTGGCCCGTGGCCTGCAGGGCTCGGCCTACACGCAGTCCTACCAGCCGATCGGCCGGCTCTCGTGGCGCTATGCGCTGCCGGGTCACGGCTACCGGCGTCACCTGGACCTCGCCGCGGCCGAGGCGGTCGTCGAATACGTCACCGGCGCCGGCCCCGTCCGCCTCACCGCGTTCGTGTCCGCCCCCGACAACGTACTGGTGCTGATGACGGACGGCGGGTTCGACGGCAACCTGCCCCATCTGCACTCGCCGCACCCGGGCGTGGCCATGCGCTCCCTCGGCGGCGGCCGGGTCGTGTGGACCGGCCGGGCGCCCGCCCACGTGCTGCCCAACTACGTCGACGCCGAGCCGGCCGTGGTGTACGCCGCCGACCTTCCCGACGACGACGGCACCGTCGCCGCCGGGATGGGGTTCGCGGTCGCCGCCGCCCTCGCTCCCGGCGGGCTCCTCGTCGCCGTCGCCACCGGCTTCCGCGGCCACGACCGCCGCCCGGTCGCGGACCCTGACGCGCTGGCCGCCGAGGCGCTGGCCCGCGTCGACCGGCTCGCCGGCCAGCCGCTGTCACGGCTGCGCGAACGCCACGCGGCCGACCACCGGAGCCTGTTCGACCGCGCCGACCTGCGGCTGCACGGCGCCCGGCCCGGCGCGGAGCTGCTGTTCCACTTCGGGCGGTACCTGCTCATCGCCTCCTCCCGCCCCGGCACCCAGCCGGCCAACCTGCAGGGCATCTGGAACGCCGACGTGCGCCCCGGCTGGAGCAGCAACTGGACCACGAACATCAACACCCAGATGAACTACTGGGCGGCCGAGACCACCGGCCTGCCCGAACTGCACGGCCCGCTGCTCGACCTGGTCGCCCAGCTGGCCGCGGCGGGCGAGGCGACCGCGGCGTTCCACTACGGCGCCCGCGGCGCCGCCGCGCACCACAACAGCGACCTGTGGCGCTTCACCGCCCCCGTCCCCGGCGACCCGCAGTGGGCGAACTGGCCCTCCGCCCTGCTGTGGCTGGCCGCGCACGCCTGGGACCACCACGACTTCGGCGCCGCACCCGATCTCGCGCGCTGCGTCCTGCGGGCCGCCGCCCGCTTCACCCTGGACATGCTCGTCTTCGACCGGGCCGGGGAGCTGGTCTTCAGCCCTTCGACCTCTCCGGAGCATCATTTCCTCGTCGGTACCGCGGGACACGCCGCCACCTCATGGGGCGCCGCGCTCGACCAGGAGCTCGCCCGGGAGGTCCTGACGCGGTACACGGCCCTGGCGCCCGGCGACGACCTCGCCGCCGACGCGGCCACGGCCCTCGCGGTGCTGCGCCCGGTGCCGGTCGGCGCCGACGGGGCGCTGCTGGAGTGGTACGACGACCGCCCTCCCCGCGAGCCCGGCCACCGCCACCTCTCGCACCTCTACGGGCTGTACCCCGGCACCCGCATCACCGAGACCGGCACCCCCGCCCACTTCGCCGCCGCCGCCCGCGCGCTGCAGGCCCGGCTCGCCCACGGCTCCGGCCACACCGGCTGGAGCCGCGCCTGGATCCTGTGCCTGGCCGCCCGCCTGCGCGACCCGGAGCTGGCCGCCCGCTGCGTCGACGCGCTGCTGGACGAGCTGTGCTCACCGTCGCTGCTCACCCTGCACCCCGACGCCGCCCGCCCCACCGGCTGGATCTTCCAGATCGACGGCAACCTCGGGGTCGTCGCCGGCATCACCGAGCTGCTCGTGCAGAGCCACGACGGCACCGTGAGCCTGCTCGAGACGCTCCCGCCCGGCTGGGACGGCGGGGCCGTCCGCGGCATCCGCTGCCGCGGCGGCCACACCGTCGCGCTCACCTGGGCCGCCCGCCGCCTCGTCTCGGCTCAGGTCGTCGCGGGCGCGGACGGCCCCCTCACGGTCGAGCTACCGTCGCCCGGCGCCGTTCGCGGCACCGGTTTCGTCGCCGCCGGCGGCGCGCCGCCGGGCCGGTGGCGCCTGCGGTGGGCGGCGCGGGCCGGCGCCGAGTACCTGATTCAGCCGGTCAGCCCGGAGAACATCCCGACCTCGTAGCCGCCGCCCGGCTGGCGCAGCACCACGCCGAGGCGGTTGGCCGCGTTGACCAGGCTGACCAGGCACACGAGCGCGACCGCCGCCTCCTCGTCGTAGTGCTTGCCCACCTGCTCCCAGGTCTCGTCGGACACGCCGTGGTGGGCGTCGGCGAGCCGGGTGCCCTCCTCGGCCAGCGCCAGGGCGGCCCGCTCGGCGTCGCTGAACACGGCCGACTCCCGCCAGACCGCGACCTGGTGGAGGCGGACCGCGGACTCACCGGCCGCGGCGCCCTCCTTGGTGTGCAGGTCGACGCACCAGGCGCAGCCGTTGATCTGGCTGCAGCGCAGGCTGACGAGCTCCTGCAGCCCCTTCGGCAGGCTCGACTGCTCCAGGACGGTGCTGATGTTGGCCAACCGCTTGCCGATCTTGAGGCCGATTTCGCTCGTCATGAGGTTGATGCGCGGTTCCATGGCGTTTCCTTCCATCTCGGTTGCCATCCAGATGCCGCCCACCCGCTTTCTGTGACAGCCTTTTTTGTCGTACTCGACTGCTACGGTGCTGATCGTGGACAAGCCGCTCGACGCTCCGATCGTTGCCGTCACCGTTTATCCCGCCCAGGCCCGCGTGACCCGGCGCGTCCGGACGACGCTCGAGGCCGGGGACCGCACCGTCGAGGTCGGCCCCCTGCCGATGAACCTCGACGACGACTCGATCCGCGTCAGCGGCCGCGGCCCGGCCACGGTCCTCGGCGTCGACCTCGCCCTGCGCCGCCAGGCCACACCGTCCGACACCACCCTGATCGGGGTGCGCGAGGAGCGCCGCACGCTCGAGGAGGAGACCGCCGAGCTCGACGACCGCGAGACCGTCCTGCGCCAGCGCCAGGCGTTCCTCACCGACCTCGGCGAGCGCGCCAGCGGCGCCTACGCCCGGGCGGTCGCCACCGGCGCGACGAGCGCCGCCTCGGTCGCCGAGTTCACCTCCACGATGGGCGACGAGCTCACCGAGGTCCTCGCCGGCCTGCGCACCCTGCAGCGGCGCCGCATCGAGGTCGCCGAGCAGATCGCGGCCCTGGACCGCCGCCTCGGCGACCTGGCCGGCAAGCGCGAGCCCGACCTGCGCTACGCCGTCGTCGCCCTGTCCGTCTCCGCCCCCGGCGACGTCGAGCTGGACGTCTCCTACCAGGTCCCCAACGCCGGCTGGCGCTCCACCTACGACGTGCGCCTCGTCGGCGAGCAGCTGCAGGTGACCTGGTTCGGCCTCGTCGAGCAGCGCACCGGCGAGGACTGGCCCGAGTGCGAGCTGGCGCTGTCGACCGCCCGCACGTCGGGCGTGGCCACGATCCCCGAGCTCCAGCCGTGGTATCTCGACCTGTTCGTCCCGCTGCCCCCGCCGATGCCCCAGCCCATGGCAGCCTTCGGCACGGCCCCCGGCGGCCCGCCGCGGCCGATGGCCCGCTCGGCCCCGGCCCCCGCCGCGGCGGCCGCGATGCTCGACGTGGCGGCCCCCGTCCAGCACGCCGAGGCCCAGGTCGAGGAGGGCGCGGTCGCCGCGACCTACCGCCCAGCCCGCCCCGTCGCCGTCCCCGCCGACGGCACCACGGCCCGCGCCACGATCGCCGTGTTCGACCTCGCCGCCCGCCTCGACCACGTCACCGCCCCCGCCCGCTCCACCGACGTCCACGTGCGCGCCGTCGTCGTGAACAGCTCGCAGCACACCCTCCCGCCCGGCCCGGCCGCGGTCTTCCACGAGGCCGACTTCGTCAGCAAGACGGAGCTGTCGACGTGGGCACCGGGCGAGGAGCTGGAGCTGGCCCTGGGCCTCGACGACCGCGTCCGCGTCGAGCGCGAGCTCACCCGCCGCACCGCCACCAAGGCCACGCTCGGCTCGGCCCGCCGCCGCGAGGTCGAATACCGCACCACGATCGGCAACTACACCGGCCGCCCGGTCCGCATCACCGTGCTCGACCAGATGCCGGTGAGCCGCCACGACGGCATCGCCGTGCGCGAGACGGCCGTGGAGCCACCCCCGGCCGAGCGCACCGAGATGGGCGTGCTGACGTGGCGCTTCACCCTCCCGGAGGGCCAGTCGCAGGTGTTCCGCCTGGGCTACCGCGTGGAGACCGCGAAGGGCATCGAGATGACGGGCTGGCGCGAGTAGCCCCGCCGGTCCGCCCCGCCGGTCCGCGACGCCGGTCCGCGACGCCGGTCCGCGACGCCGCCCGTCCCCGGCGCGCCGGCCACCACCGCCGCCACCGCGTGGGCGCTCCCGGCTCGCCCGGCAGCGTCGTCGACCATGCGTGGGCCCGCCCGGCGCCCCGGTGCGCCGGGCACTGTCGTCGGCAATGTGTGGGCCTACCGGTCGCCCGGTGCGCCGGGCAGTGTCGTCGGCAATGTGTGGGCCTACCGGTCGCCCGGTGCGCCGCGCACTGTCGCCGGCCATGAGTGGGCCACTGGTCGTCCGTGCGGCCGGCACTGCCCTCGGCCACGCCCTGCTGGCCGCCGCACACCCGCCGCCCGGTGTCGGGGCGAACGCCCGCCCGCTCGGCGCCGCAGCCCTCGGCATGCCCGGCGCGCTGCATCGCCCCTGCGACCCGCCTCGCGCCAGTCGCTGGTCTTGACGCGAGCAGTCGGCGCTCAGCGCAGCGACGCCCGGCGGGCGGCCGTATGCGGGGCGGGGCCGCGGTCCGCCTCGCGCGCGGCACTGCCCTCGGCCACGCCCTGCTGGCCGCCGCACACCCGCCGCCCGGTGTCGGGGCGAACGCCCGCCCGCTCGGCGCCGCAGCCCTCGGCATGCCCGGCGCGCTGCATCGCCCCTGCGACCAGCCTCGCGCCAGTCGCTGGTCTTGACGCGAGCAGTCGGCGCTCAGCGCAGCGACGCCCGGCGGGCGGCCGATGCGGGGCGGGGGCCGCGGTCCGCCTCGTGCGCGGCGGGTGGCGCTGAGCCGAACGGTCGGCCGTTCGACGCCGCGGGTGTCGACACGTCAGGCGCGCAACCATGGCCGCGCCGCCGCTCGATGGCCCGCCTCGCGCTCGTCCAGCCCGCCTTGATGCGAAAAGTCGGGCGCTCCGCGCCCGACTTTTCGGATTTTTCGCCTGGCACCAGATAAATACGGTTTGCTCGGGTTCACTGGCGCAGGGTGGCGGACGGGGGGAGGCCGAAAGCGGCGCGGTAGTGCGCGGTGAAGCGACTGTGGTTGACGAAGCCCCAGCGGGCCGCGACCGCGCCGACCGTCGTGTGGCTCGGGTCGGCGGCCAGCAGCTCGCGGTGGGCGTGCTCGAGGCGGACCCGGCGCAGGTACGCGGTCGGCGTCGTTGCCAGGTGCCGGTGGAAGGCCAGCTGCAGCGTGCGGATGGTGACGTGCGCGGCGGCCGCGATGTCGGCGGCGCTGATGTCGCGGTGGGCGTTGGCGTCGATGTACCCGACCGCGCGCCGCAGCGCCGCCGGGTGCGCGTCGTGGCGGTCCTCGATCGTGGGCTCGTGCAGCGCGTTGTTGGGGAAGGTGACCAGGGCCGCCGCGATGAGCATCCGCGCGGCGTTGGCGGCCAGCAGCGGTTCCTCGGCGGCGGCGGTGTTGACGACGGTGTCGCGCACGTACGCGTACGTGTCGATGAAAAACCGCGCCGCCCGCGCCGAAACCGGGGTGTAGCCCGTGAATCGCATCGGGCGGGGCGCCCGTCCCGGTGCGGTGCCGGCGATGCGGGTCAGCAGCGCGGGGTCGATGATGCAGCCCTCGCCCTCGCCGCCGTCGATGCGGGTGTGGAACGGCTCGCCCGGCGGGGCCACGATGAACAGGTCCCCGGCGCGGTTGTCGGTGCGGTGCCGGCGGGCGCTGACGGTGTACCGCCCGCGAAGCACGTGCCCGATCGCCACCATCGGCAAGGGCTCGGTGTCGACCTCGAGCGACATCGTGAACGCGTCGTGGTGCAGATCGATCGGCCCGAGCGGATGGCGGGCGAGCCGGACGTGGTGCCCGGTGCCGGTGACGGTGAGGCGCAGCTGGCCGTACATGCTGACGAGGGCCTGATGCGCGGCCTCGATGTCGGTGGTCTCGAAGAGCGTGGTCACGGCGCCGCCGCCTTACCCGCGCAGCGTGCGGCTGGGCGGGGTGCCGTAGACGCTGCGGTACTCCGCGGCGAAGCGGCTCGGGTTGGCGAACCCCCACCGCCGCGCGACCGAGCGCACGGTGACGCCGGTGTGCGGGTCGGCCGCCTGCAGCTCGCGGTGCACGCGTTCGAGGCGCATGCCGCGGAGGTACCCCAGCGGGCTCGTCCCCAGATGCCGGCGGAACGCGCTCTGCAGCCCGCGGGCGCCGACCCCGGCCGCGGCGGCGATCTCGGCGACGGTGAGGGGCCGGTCCGGGTTCGCGTCCATGAACGCAACGGCCCGTTGCAGCGCGGCCGGCGCGACCCGCCCGCCGTCCGGCGTGCGGGCGGCGGTCATGGTGGTGTTGGGAAACACCCGCAGCAGCGCGGACGCGGCGAGCTGCTCCAGCTGGGCGGCCAGCAGCGGGGGCGCCTGGGAGGCGCCGGGCTCGGTGAGCTGGCGGGCCAGGTAGGCGGCGGTCCCGGCCCAGTACCGCCGCATGGGTTCGTCGACGGGCCGCGGCGAGACGAACCGCAGCTCGGCGGCGGGCACCCCGCTCGTGGCCTCGGCGAGCTGCGCGACCACCGTCACCGGAACGCTGATCATGTTGAGGGTCGTGCCGCCGTACTCCCCGGAGTAGGCCGCCCCGACCGGAAAGATCCACCCGTCGCCGCTGGTCAGCCGCGTCTCCCGCGCGCCCTCGCGGAACGCCGACCGCCCGGCCAGCACGACCCCGGCGAGGATGAAGTCGAGCGGCTCGTTGGCCGCGGCGTATCCGACGCCGTCGAGCCGGAGGCGTACCCCGCCGAGGCCCCCGGCCGCGCCGCTGCGCACATGCAGGTCAACCTCGGCCGGGTCGGCGAACGCGACCCGCGCTTCGTGTGCCGCGATCCCGTTGAGCACCTCGACCACGGCGTCGCGGTCGCGCGTGCGTAAGTCGATCTCTTCGGACGCTGACAAGGCCACGACCTCCCGACATCGACGGGATGGTACACAGAACGAACTCTATACCCGGCGAGTCGCTTCGCTCAGCGGATAACATCGTTCGGATCGCTCGCTTTGGGACGTAGTCAGCCGCCCGCGCCGGCGGCCAATCTGGTGCCGTCATATCGCGACCACGAAGTGGGGCGCCAGATGATGCCAGCCGAAGCGCGCAGCGGGTGGATCACGGTTCGCCCGGTCGTACCAGGGGATTTGGTGCTGCGCCTGATCGCCGCCGGCCGCCTCGACCGCGTGAACCGCGCCCGCCTGCTGGACGCGCTGCGCGCCGCAATCGCGGCCGCGGAGGCCGCCGGCCGCACGGCGATCGAGCTGGACGTGGAGCAGGTGACGCTGGCCGACGTCGGCCTGGTACGCACATTGCTGGCCGCCCGCCGGTTCGCCGTCGCCAACGGCCGCTCCTTCCGCCTGCTCCACCCGGTGGGCCGCCTCGCGATGGTCCTGGACGTGACAGGCACCCGCCAGATGCTTTGCGACTCTTCGCCTATGTCACGAAAAATCGGGACAAATCACGCGATGAGCGGTGCGTTTGAGGCCCCCGGCTGATCGTGCCGGCGCAGGGCGTCACGGCCGTTCGCCGCGTCGGGCCCGCACCGTCGCCACCGGCCGGCAGCGCATGCGGCGGCCGACGGCGCATGCGGCGGATGCGCCAGTCAACGGCGGATGCGGCGCGCGGCGGCGGATGCGGGGCGCGGCGGCGGATGTGGGGCATGGCGGCGGATGTGGGGCGCGGCGGCGGATGTGGGGCGCGGCGGCGGATGTGGGGCGCGGCGGCGGATGTGGGGCGGCGTTCACGGGCAACGCGCGCCGAGCGGCAGTGCGGTGTCGTGGCGCCCGGCGGCCGCGCCCCCTAGAGGGCCGTGGCCACCACCCAGGGCCCGACGCCGCCGATGTGCTCCACCGAGTACCGCACGATGAAGCCCGGCCCGCGCGGCGCCGGAAACTCGGTCTCCGGCCCGACGTAGACCTTCGTGAGATCGTTGAGCAGGTCCCAGGCGCGGTCGCTGGGCTCGATCGTCGCGTGGGTGCGCAGCGACGCGTACTCGTTCATGAGCACGCCCGGCGTCCGCGGCGCGTCGAACGAGAGCACCACCCGCGGGTCGCGCTCGATGTTGCGGAGCTTCTTGTGGTACGCCAAGTGGCCGCTCACGAGGTCGTCGCCGTCCAAGCCGGTCCACACCACCGTGACGTGGGGGCTGCCGTCCGGGTTCACGGTGCTCACGTGGGTCATCGGGCCCGAGGCGATCAAGTCACGCAACGACTGCGGGAGAACCATACGCACGCGCGCATCCTAGCGACGGACCGGGTGAGCGCGGGCCGCTTCCGGTCTTGCCCCTCCTAGGCTAGCCGACCCCGAAAAATCCGCACGTGCAGCAATGCGGGGAGCGAGCGAGACGTCACTCCTGGTGCTCGATGGTCGTCGTGAGCTTCTTCAGCAGGCGGTTGAAGGTCGCCAGCTCGCGCTCGGACAGGCTGTTGAGCAGGTCGACCTCGGCGCGGCCGCGCAGTGCCATCGCCCGGCGCCAGATCGCCACGCCGGCCGTCGTGGCCTCGATGTTCACGCTCCGGCGGTCCGTCGCGCTCGGCGTCCGCTTGATGTAACCGGCCTTCTCCAGCGCGTCGAGGCGGCCGGTCATCCCGGCCGGCGACACGTCCAGGTCCTCGGCCAGGGCGCGCGGCGACGCGTGTCCGGGGGTGTCACGGATCATCAGCATGTGCAGCGTCTGGTACTCGAACAGCTGCAACCCCACCTCGATGGCCGCCGCCTCGGTGGTGTCGCGGAAATAGCGCGCGATCTTCGACAGGCGCACGGTCGCGGCCTCGATCCGGTCGTCGAACGGGATCTCGATCCAATGGTCCCGCCAGCGGGCGACGTGGCGATCGGCGAAGTCCTCGGGCACGCCGTGAAGCCTACCACTAGTTCGTTGACAAAAAGTTCGTCAGCGAAATAGTTTGGCCACCATGACCGCTGTGCTCGAACGGCCGCTCGTCGTGAGCTCGCCCTGGCGTTCCAACGGCTTCCGGTGGCTGCTCACCGGGCGCACCCTCAACGCGCTCGGCTCGGCGATCACGCCCGTGGCGATGGCGCTGGCGGTGCTGCACCTTGGCGGCTCGGCCACCGAGCTCGGGCTGGTCGTGGCGGCCTACGCGCTGGTCGACGTCGTCACGACGCTCTTCGCCGGCGTGCTCGGCGACCGGTTCTCCCGCACGCTGCTCATGCGCGGGGCCGCCGCGCTCGCCTGCATCTGCCAGGCCGTCGTGGCCGTCAGCCTGACGACGGGCGTCGCCACCGTACCGATGCTGGCCGCGCTCAGCGCCGTCAACGGTGCGCTCGTGGCGATCGCCGGGCCGAGCTCGCGCGCCGTGGTGCCGCAGACCGTGTCCGTGGAGGCCCTTCCGGCCGCGGTTTCGGTACTGCGACTGTCGCAGAACGCCGCCATGGTCGTGGGCTTCAGCCTCGGCGGCGTGCTGGTCGCGCTGTTCGGGCCGGGCTGGGCGATCGGCGTCGACGCCCTGACGTTCGCGGTCGCGGCGGTCTGCTTCACCGCGATGCGGGTCGACCGGCAGCAGGAACCGGCGGAACAGCAATCGATGCTGCGCGATATGGGCGCCGGGGCGCGCGAAGTGTTCCGGCACACGTGGCTGTGGCTGCTCATCGCGCAGGCGCTGATCTACCACCTGATGTACGGCGGAATCCAGGGCGTCCTGGGCCCGGTCCGCGTGACGCGGCTCTTCGGCGGGGCGGCCTGGGGCCTGGCCCTCGCCGCGCTCATGGCCGGGTTCATCGCCGGCGGCATCGTGAGCCTGCGCTACCGGCCGCGCCGCATGCTGCTGGCCGGCACCGCATTCCTCGCCCTGACCGCGTGCTTCCCCCTCGCCATGGCGCTGCCCGTGCCGCTGCCGGTCATCCTCGCCGGCGCGTTCGTGCACGGGTTCGGGCTCGAGGTGTTCAGCGTCAACTGGGACCTGGCGATCCAGCAGAACATCGCGCCCGACAAGCTGGCCCGGGTGTTCGCCTTCGACCAGGTCGGGTCGTTCGTGATGCGGCCGCTCGGGCTGGCGCTCACCGGGCCGGTCGCCGCGCTCACCGGCGAGCGCACCTGGCTCGCCGTCACCGCCGCCGTCATGTTCGTCTCGGCCGTCATGGCACTGCTTCCGGCATCGGTACGAACCCTGCGGCGACGCTAGACGGCGAGCTCCCCGGAGCCTCGCACCACCAGGCGAGTCGGCACGACGACGCGCTCGATCGGGCGGTCCGGCTGCGCCAGGCGGGCCTGGAACAGCTCGAACGCCGTGCGGCCGATCTCCTCGTCGCCCTGCGCGACCACGGTCAGGCCGGGGCGCAGCAGGTCGGCGACCGGGAAGTCGTCGAATCCGACCAGCGCGACCGCGCCGAAGTCCGCGCCCAGCGCCCGGATCGCGGCCACCGTCGTCGACGCGTTGCCGGTGATGACCGCCGTGACCGGGTCGGGGCCGTGGCGCACCGACGCCAGGGCGGCGGCGATGCGGGCCTGGTCGACCGGGCCGGGATGCACCAGGCCGTCGTGCGCGGCGCCGGCCGCCGCCGCGCACGTGCGGAACGCCATCGCGCGCACGTGGCCGGTGTAGATGCGCTCGTCGTCGCCGATGTACGCGATGCGGCGGTGGCCCTGGCGGTAGAGGTGCTCGAACGCCTGGGCGATCCCGCCGGGGTTGTCGGTGAGCACGGTGTCGACGTCCACGCCGGTCGCGGGGCGGTCGAAGGCGACGACGGGCAGGCCCGAGTCGATCTCGGCCTGGAGGTACCCGTGATTCTCCGCGATCGGCTCGATGATGATGCCGTCCATGCGCCGGCCCGACATCGAGCGCACGGCGTCGCGCTCCAGCCGCTCATCGTCCTCTGTGGACATCGCCACGACCATCAGCCCGGCGGCGCGCGCGGTGGCCTCGATGGCGCTGAGCACCGGGTGGGCCTCCGAGATGTTGCGCACGGCGGCGCCGATGGTGCCCGTCCGGCCGCTGCGCAGCTGCCGGGCCCGCTCGTCGACCTTGAAGTCCAGCTCGTCGATGGCGGCCCGGATCCGCTCGGCGAACTGCGGGCCGACGGTGTCGTCGCCGTTGACGTAGCGCGACACCGTGCGCAGCGCGACGCCGGCCTCGCGCGCCACGTCGGCCATCGTGGGGCGGCGCTGCCGTGCTCGGACCTGGTTCACGCTGGCTCTCCCTCGATGTTTGTCGCGCCCTCTTGACACCGCGTGGCGACACTCTACTGTAACCGGCGAGACAACGTTATCTCGCTGGTAAAGCGCAAGGCACGTTCCCCCGCCAGGAAGCCATCCAGGAAGGATGTCATGCTCCGAAAATGCCTTGCCGCGCTCGCCGCGGCAAGCGTCCTGCTGGCCGCCGCGTGCTCGAAGGACGCCGCGGACGGCCAGGTGACGCTGACCTACATGACGTTCAACACCCCGTCCCTCACCGCCGAGTTCTGGTCGAAGTCCATCGCCAACGCGCAGGCCAAGGTGCCCGGGCTCACCGTGAAGCAGCTCGTCGCCCCGAACACCGACCGCGACGCCTACGCCAAGCAGTTACAGGCCTCCGGGCAGTTCCCGGACCTGCTGCAGTCGATCACGCCGGCGCAGTACACCGGCGCTGGCCTGCTGCAGCCGTACGACCAGTCCTGGATCGACGCGAACTTCCTGCTGCCGCAGGGCAATGCCATCAAATCCAAGGTGTACATCCCGCCGACCAACTCCCAGATCATCCCGCTGGTCTTCTACAACAAGAAGCTGTTCGCCCAGGCCGGCGTCGCGGTGCCCAAGACCTGGTCCGACTTCCTGCAGGCCTGCGCCACGCTGAAGGGCAAGGGCATCACGCCGATCGAGCTCGGCGGCAACGACCCGTTCGCGGCCGGCATGCCGCTGGTCGGCGCGTTCAGCGCGGACGTGCTGGGCAAGAACCCCGACTGGATCCAGAAGCGGTACGCCGGCCAGGTCAAGTTCACCGACGCCGACGTGGTCGCCGCCGCCACGAAGGTCCGCACGCTGGTGACCAACGGGTACTTCGAGGACGGCGCCCTCAACGTCTCCTACGCCGACTCCATCACGAACTTCAACGCCGGCAAGGCCGCCATGTACCCCATGGGCAGCTGGTACCTCGGCTCCGTACCGAAGGACAAATGGGAGGACATCGGGGTCTTCCCGTGGCCGACCGACGACGGCTCGCTGGTCGTGCCGTTCTCCGTCGGCGGCTCGATGGCCATCAACGCCCACACGAAGCACATGGCCGAGGCGACGGCGTTCGCGCAGGCGTGGTCGCTCGACCCGGGCAACCTCAAGTCGCTGATCGAGGGCGACGGCGCGTTCCCGATGCTCAAGGGCAAGACGCTCGACGACTACGGCGTGAGCGTCAGCCCGGTGTTCAAGGCGTCGTACTCCTTCGTGACCGAACAGAACAAGAAGGTGTACGCCATCGCCTGGGCCACCAACGACGACTCGCTGCCCGGCTCCCTGAACAACGATTTCTTCGCCGCCGCGCAGGGGCTGTTCAACTCCAACGATGTCGCGGCCCAGCTGGCCAAGCTCGACACCGCCTGGGCGAGCGCCACCAAGTAACAGGCATTACCGGGCGGCGGGGCCCCGGGCAGGCCCCGCCGCCGTCCACATCGGAGGGAACCACCCGTGCCACAGCGCAAGACCCAGGATCTCGGCCTGCGCTCGATCGCCGGCCTCGGCCTCGTGTTGTACGTCGCGTTCATCGTCGTACCCGTCTTCATGAGCCTGCGCAGCAGCTTCACCGACCAGAACCCGCTGCGCAGCGACAGCGCGTTCATCGGGCTGGCCAACTACCGCGAGATGTGGCAGGACGAGGAGCTGTCGGCCAGCGTGCTGTACACCCTCGCGCTCGCGTTCGGGGTCACCGTCGCCGCCAACGTGCTCGGCATCGCGTTCGCGCTGCTGCTCAACGGCACCGGGCGCTCGTACCGCGCGCTGCGCACGATCGCGTTCCTGCCGCAGGTCATCTCCGGGATCATCGTCGGCTTCGTGTGGAAGACGATCCTGACCCACGACGGGCTGCTCAATGACGTGCTCGTGTCGGCCGGCGTGGTATCGGCCCCGATCGACTGGCTCGGTACGCCGGGCATGGCGCGGGTTTCGGTCGGCGTGGTCGTGGCCTGGGTGCTGTCGGGGTTCACCACGGTGGTGTACCTCGCCGCGCTGCAGCACATCCCGCGCGAGCTCTACGACTCCGGCGCGATCGACGGCGCCGGCCCCGTGCAGCGCTTCCGGCTCATCACGTGGCCGATGGTGGCGCCGGCGACCACGATCTCGGTCACCATCTCGCTCATCACGGTCCTCAAGCTGTACGACATCATCGCCGTGCTGACGTCCGGCGGCCCGGCCTATGCCACGCAGTCCACCGCCCAGTACATCGTGAAGCTCGCCTTCACCACCGACCGCTTCGGCTACGCCTCGGCCGTCGCGATGTTCCTGCTGCTCGCATCGGCCGTCATCGCCCTGTCCGTGACGAGCGCTCTACGCCGCCGGGAGATCGACCTGTGACAACGTATGGAAACCGGCTCCGGCTGCTCGCCGCGGGCGTCGTCATCCTCCTGTTCGTCAGCCCCATCTACGTCACGATCGTCAACGCGTTCAAGTCCGAGGATGACATCAGAAGCAGTCCCGCCGCCCCGCCGTTGCATCCGACGTTGTCCAACCTCGCGACCGCGGTCGGCCGCCCGGACGAGCTGCTGCAGCAGGGCCTGCGCAACTCGCTCATCGTGGTGGCCTGCTCGATCGTGCTGCTCATCCCGCTGACGTCCATCTTCAGCCTGTACGTCTCCCGCCGCCGGACCCGGACCCGCGCCACGGTCCTGGCGCTGCTGGCCGCCGGCCTGATGATCCCGCCCCAGGTGGTACTCCTGCCGACGATCCAGATCCTGACCGCCGTCGGGCTCGACCACTCCTACCCGGGCCTGATCCTGTCCAATGTGGCCGGCGGGTACTTCTCGTTCGGCGTGTTCGTCTACACCGGCTTCATGCGCGCCGTGCCCGACGAGATCATCGAGGCGGCCCGCCTCGACGGCGCCACGGGCCTGCGCATCTGGTGGAGCATCGTCATGCCGCTGGTCCGCCCGGCGACCGCCACCGTGGCCATCTTCCTGTCGCTGTGGATCTGGAACGACTTCCTCAACCCGCTGTTCATCCTCGGCCCGCTGACCGGCCAGACCATCACGACCGGCCTGTACCTGTCCGTCGGCCAGTACCAGACGAGCTTCGGGCAGCTGTTCGGCATCATGTTCCTCGCCGGCGTCATCCCCGTCGTCGGGTACCTGTTCCTGCAGAAGCACTTCGTCGCCGGCCTGACCCAGGGATCGTCGCGGTGAGCGGCGTCCCGCCGCTGGCCGACGTCGCCGGGGAGTGGATGGCCGCCGCCGACCTGGCCCACCTGCCGTCCCTGCGCAACCAGGTCGGCCAGGCCCACGTGAACCACGACCTGACGTCGCTGTCCTGGCTCGCCGCGCCGCCGTACACCTTCGGCTACCACACCGGCGTCCTGCGCCTCGACGGCCATGTCCCGCCGGCCCAGCGTCTGCTGTGGAAACCGTGGGGCGTTACCCGCGTGCACTCCGGCTCCGCCGTGACTGTCGTCAGCGACACGCGCATGACGCCGGCCGCCGACGAGGTGCTGTGGCGCGTACGCCTGACGAACCATTCCGCGCAGCCCGTCACCTGCCGTGTCGAGCAGGAGCTGTACGCCGCCGTCGCGCACACCGAGACCGGCTGGGGCTGGCTGTACGACGTGCCGTGGACGGCCGGCAACCACCACGACTTCATGACGCTGGAACGGATCCGGGCCACCACCCGCGGCGGCGCACCGGCCCACTACCTGCTCGGCCCCGGCCGCCGCGTGCTGCGCCTCGGCCGCCCCCGCCCGCCCGGCATCCAGCGCGACGCCGACACCGACATCATGGACCTCTCCCACGAGCTGCCGCGCCACGTCAGCCCCGACACCGTGTACCCGCACACCCGCTCGGCAACGGCGACGCTGCGCATCCGCGGCGAGCACACCCTGCGGCCGGAGACCGAGCTCGCCCTGGACGCCTTCGAGCTGCGCCCGGGGGACGTTCTGGCGTTCGATGTACGCCCGGAAGCCCCCGACGACACCGGCATCCTGCTCACGCACGGCAACCACCCCGACTCGCTGCAGGCCGGCCTCGACCGCGGCCGGCTCTGGTTCGGCATCGCAGGGGAGCAGGAGTACGCGACCACGCCCCTGACCGTCGGCGCCTGGCACCGCGTGGAGCTGGCCGTGCACGCCGACCACGCCCAGCTGCGCGTCGACGGCCGCCCGGCGGCCCGGACCCGGCACTGGACGCGTTCAACGCGGTGGAAGCCGGTCTGGGACGGCGCCCACGTCACCATCGCCGACACCCGCTCCGAGGCCCGCGCCGCGTACGCGTTCGCCGCGCCGCCCGACACCGCGGAGGAGTACGGCTGCGGCGCCCGCGCGTCCTGGCACGTCACCCTGCCGCCGGGCGCCTCCCGGACGATCGGTTTCGTGTGCGCGTACGGCATCGACGACGCCGTCACGGTCCGCTCCGCCAAGCTCGCCGAGTCCTTCGACGCCGCGTTCGCCGCGGTCGAGTCGGGCTGGAACGCCCTGTGGCACAAGATGTTCACGCCGGGCAACGACGCGTTCAGCGGCCACCTGCCGACACTGCACGCCGAGGACCCCGGCGTCGGCCGCGCCTACTACATGGCCGCGCTGCTCGCCTTGTACATGCGCAACATGCGGGCGAGCGCCGAGGCCCCGGTGTTCCTGACCGGCGGCCCGCGCCTGGGCGCCACGACCACCTATTTCTGGGACCACACCGAGTGGAGCCGGCTGTACGCCATGCTGGACCCCGCCGGCCTGCGCACCTGGCTGCTGCGCGCCCTGTCCACGCCGTACGGCGACTGTTTCGGCTTCGACACGAGAAGCGGCGGCCCGCTGGGCAACGCTTACGTGGCCACGGACTACTCGCTGTTCCGCCTGATCGAGCACTACGTTGCGGTCACGGGCGACACGGCGTTCCTGTCGGAGACGGCGGGCGCCCGCACCGTCCTCGAGCACGTCCGCGCGCTGGCCTACGGCTGGTCGTCCCGCACGACCGAGGCGACCGGCGGCGTCCTGGCCGACCTGGGCCCCGACCCGTGGCGCCTCCTGGAGTGCGTACCCGGCTACGTGCACGCGGTAGCGTCGTTCAACGCCGCGTACGTCGGCATGCTGCGCGCGTACGCCCGGCTGCTGCACTCCCGGGGCGACACACCCGGCGCCTCCGCGGCCGAGTCGGACGCGTCCCGCCTGGCGGAGGCGGTGCTCGCCCTCGCCACCGCCGACGGCCGCTGGCGAATCCGCCGCCCTTCGGGCGACGACGTCATCGGCCACTGCCTCGACTTCGGCCTCACCGCGGCGTACCTGCACGCCGACCTCCCACGCGAGCAGCGCGCCGCGATGGTCGCCTTCGTCGAGTCGAAGCTCCTGGCCGGCCCGTGGATGCGCGCGCTCGCTCTCGACGACCCGGCCGCGCCCACGGCGAACCGCCCCGACCACGGCGCGGCGGGCGCGTTCGGCGCCTGGCCCGGCGTGACGGCTTACGGTCTGGCGAGGCTGGGCCGCCGCGACCTGGCCGCCAGGTTGCTGGCGGCGACTCCGGCCGCCGCATCGGGCGCCCTGTGGGGCCAGGCGCAGGAGATCGTCACCCCCACCGCCGCGGCGCCCCCGGCCCTTGGCGGTATCGCGGACTCGGCCCTTGGCGGTGTCACAGATTCGCCGTCGGCCGGGGCGGACGGCGCGGCAGCCCTTGGCGGTGTAACGGGTTCGGCCGTTGGCGGTATTGCGGCCCCGGCCGTCGGCGGCGTCACGGCCCCGGACGTTGGCGGTGTTGCGGCCCCGGCTGTCGGCGGTGTCACGGCTTCGGCCGTCGGCGGTATCGCGGACCCGGCCGGCATTGCGCCCGCGGCGGGCATCGCGACGCCCGGCGACGCAATCCGCACGGTCGGCGCACGGGTCGCCGAGGCGGGAGTGTCAAACCGCGACGCGATAGCCGGCGTTGGCATCGCCGAGGCGATCATCGCCGGCCTATTCGGCATCGAGCCCACGTTCGGTCAACCGCATCCACGATCGACGACCGAATCATCAACGCCCCCCGACTCGCAGCCACCCGCAACGGTTGTAAGTGAGTCCACACTGACAACCAACGCCGGCCGAACCTGGCACGTGCCGGGCATCGGCACGCTCTCCAACGTGAACATGCCCGGCCAGCCTGGCTGAGCGCGCCACGAGGTCTCCGAGCGTCCACCTGTCGGCGACAGCGCAGCCACGGACGGCGAGACGACGGCTTACAACACCCGCCCCACGCTGGGGCGGGTGTTGTAAGTAAGTGCACACATACAAACCGGCACGGCCGCTGCGGTTGCGGTTGCGGTTGTAAGTAAGTGCGGACAAACTCACCGCCAGCCGCCAGCCGCCAGCCGCCAGCCGCCAGCCGCCAGCCGCCAGCCGCCAGCCGCCAGCCGCGGCCCGCGGGCGGAGAACGACCGCCCCATGGGCTGCGAGGTGCCGGCTG
This sequence comes from Dactylosporangium sp. CA-139066, assembly GCF_050936175.1. Lineage (NCBI taxonomy): Bacteria > Bacillati > Actinomycetota > Actinomycetes > Micromonosporales > Micromonosporaceae > Dactylosporangium > Dactylosporangium sp. CA-139066. Next base: position 2,196,944 of record NZ_JBNJNH010000001.1, read on the forward strand.
CGGACACGACCGCCGCGGGCGGAGGATGGCGGGCTGCGAGGCGCGAGGCGCGGGCGGGCTGAGAACGACCGCGGACGGTGGACGGTTGCGGTTGTAAGTGAGTGCGGACAAACTCACCGCCAGCCGCAGCCGCAGCCGCAGCCGCAGCCGCAGCCGCAGCCGCAGCCGCCAGCGGAGAACGACCGCGGACGGTGGACGGCGGGTTGCGCTTGTAAGTAAGTGCGGACAAACCCGCAGCCGCCAGCGGAGAACGACCGCGGACGGTGGACGGCGGGTTGCGCTTGTAAGTAAGTGCGGACAAACCCGCAGCCGCCAGCGGAGAACGACCGCGGACGGTGGACGGCGGGTTGCGCTTGTAAGTAAGTGCGGACAAACCCGCAGCCGCCAGCGGAGAACGACCGCGGACGCTGGACGCGGGTTGCGCTTGTAAGTAAGTGCGGACAAACTTACCGCCGCCGCCGCCGCCGCCGCCGCCGCCGCCGCCGCCGCCGCGGCCCACGGGCGGAGGGCCGCGAGCTGCGAGGCGTGGGCCGCAAGTGGCCGGTGGCGGGCGGAGGACGGCGGGCCTCGAGGTGCGAGGTGCGAGGGAGGCCGCGGGCGAAAACGGCGGGCGGAGGACGGCGGACGGGCCTGGTGAGCCTCGCTCGGAGGGGGCTCCAGGCCCCCGGTGAGGTTGGCTCGCCAGGCCCGCGTCGTGCGGGAGCTAAGCGATGCTCAGATCATCGATGTACCCCCGATAGCCGCCCGTTGCGTTCGGGGCGTCGAAGCCGACCACGATTCGATTGATTTCTTTATTTGCGTTGCGCGTCCCCAGGTTGACCGTCACCTGGTTCCAGGCGTCCAACGTCAGGTGGCCGCACTGCGCCGACGGATGGGCGCCGTCCCCGGTCTGGTCGACCGAGCCCGAATCCCGCAGCGCGGTGCCGTCGGTGAAGATCAGGTCGATGGCCACGCAGGTGCTGTTGGTCGAGCCGGCGGGGACGTACGGGGTGGTGGCGTTGCTCTGCGGGTAGATCCAGTAGCTCAGCGTCTTGCCGCCGCCGATGGCCAGTGGGGCCGGTGACAGGTCGTAGAGCTTCAGGTAGGCGTGCACGGCGGAACCGCCCTGGGCGGCGCCCGAGTACATCAAGGATGCCGTGCCGCCGTGGAACGTCTCGGACGTTCTCGGGCCGGCCTCGGGGGCCGTCAGGCCGCAGCACAGGCCGCCGACGGCGGCGAGGCCGCCGCCCGACGGGTCGACCGTGTTCGTCCAGGTCAGCGGGGGGCCCGATGACTCGAAGCCGCTGCTGAAGGAGGACGACGTCGAACCGCCCGACTGCAGTGGCTGCGACAGCTGGGTGTTGATCGTCGACAGGGGCGTGCCGGCAGGGGCCAGGGCGATCGTCTCGCCGGCGGTGGTCGGCAGGGTCAGGCGGGAGCCGGTCATGGTGCCGGCCGAGGTGCCGTTGCGGTACACCTGGACCGAGCCGCCGAACGGGTTCGTGACCGTTGCGGTTCCGCCCTTCTGGCTCACGATGCGGATGTACTGCACCGTCGAACCGGCCCGGGCGGCCGACACCAGGAAGCCGCCGCGGGCCAGCAGGTCGCCGAACTTGGCGCTCGTGGCGGCGGGCCAGGCCGGGAAGACCTTGATGTCGCCCTGGGACGACTGCAGCAGCATCTCGTCCAGGCCCGATGCGACGACGTTGACGCCCTCGATGCCGCCGCCGCTGTGGTGGATGGCCATGTTCGGGTACGCGTACTGCGTGGCCTCGGCGCGCAGGCCGGCGAGGATGGTGGCGGGGTCGTAGCCGACGGTGGCGGCCGCGGCGTAGAACGTGGGCGGGGCGTTGCCGCCGTGCCAGGCCGCGGTCATCTGGCCCACCGTGTTGCGCGCGGTCTGCAACAGGCTCGCCGAGCTGTTCAGGCCGACCTGCAGGCCGGGGTACACGTGCTGGATCACGATGTCGTTGCCGTCGTTGACGAAACCGGCGCCCGTCGAGGTCTCGCGGAAGACCGTCTGGCCGTTGACCGTCGTGGTCGCGAACGGGGCCAGGTGGGCGTCGATGTTCGACCACGTGGTGCGCGTCCCGGCGTCCTGGCCCAGCGCGGCGCTCATGTCGGCGAGGCCGCCCATCAGCAGGTGCAGCAGACCGAGGGTGAGGGTGCTGTCGGTCTGGGGGTACGGGTTGTCCTCCTGGGGCGCGTCGTTCTGCACGTGGTACGTGCCCGAGCCGTCGACCGTCAGGTAGTTCTGCCAGAACAGGGCGACCTGCTTGAGCCACGGGTACACCCGCTGGGCGTACGCCGTGTCGCGGGTCCACAGCCAGCGCATGATCATGACGGAGGCGACGTTGGCGGCGTTGGACTTCTGGTTGTGCAGGTTCATGTCGGCGCTGGTGCCGCGCGGGGAGAGGCCGACCGGGTACAGCACGCCGGTGAAGCCCTGCTGCGCGGCCAGGGCCTGGCCCGGCGACTGCCAGTCGAGGACCGGCTGGTCGTACGGCTCCATGAGCGCGATGTGGTTCGTCGACAGCGCCGCGTAGAACGGCGCCTGGTAGTTGTAGTTCGTGTGGTAGTCGCCGTTCCAGTTCATGTTGCCGGTGATCCAGCTGCCCCACAGGCCCGGCGCGTACTTCCCGCCGCGCGACGTCGAGCCCAGGATGTACAGCGAGCCGTACCACTGCTTCTCGACGGCCTTGTCGGGGATCTCGGCGTACGACTGCTGCCAGAAGCCCTGCCACCACGAGCGGTGCGCGGCGCCGAGGGTGTCCGCGTCGGCCTGGGTCATCGCCGAGACGAGGCCGGTGGCGGCGCTCTGGTAGCCCGAGCTGTCGATCGACGAGACGATGCCGGCGACGAACGTGTAGGTGGTGCCCGGGTTGAGCGTGACGCTGAGCCGGTTGCCGGCGATCGACTGGCTGCCGCCGATGACCCGGGAGGCGACGCGGGCCTGCGGGCCGGAGCCGTCGGCCGAGACCTCGGCGTTGAGCACCGAGCCGCTCGTGGACACCGCCGGGGTGGCGCCGGCGCCGTTCTGCACGGTGAAGCTGGCGGCCTGGCTGGAGCCGGTCACCGACAGCGAGGTGACGAACACGCCGCTGGTGGCCGACACCCAGCTCGTCGCCGTGAGCGTGGTGCCGCCGAGGGTGTAGGTGCCCTGGGCCTGGCCGCGGGCGATGTCCTGCACCATCCGGTAGCTGGCGCCGGCCAGGCCCGGCACGGCGAACACGACCCGGCCGAGCGGCTTGATGGCGTGCGAGCCCAGCGAGAAGAAGTCGTTCTTGCCCAGGTAGAACGTCTGGTTGCTGATCGGGCCGCCCACGGTGACGCCGATGTCGCCGTTGCCCAGCAGCGGGCCGTCGACGGTGTCGCCGGACGTCATGTGGCTCGGCGGGGCGGTCCAGACGCCCTGGTACTGCTGGACGATCCGCCACGCCTGCGCGGCGGTGACGGTGTCGGCACCGGCCGGCGGCGCGCCGGCGATGGTGAGCGCCGCGGCGGCCAGGACGGACGCCGCGGCGGCGGTGATGAGACGGCTGCGTCTCATGAGGGGTGTTCCTCTCGGTCGGCGGTGGCGCGGCCCGCCGACGACCGGCGAGCGCGCGATGGCGGTCGCACGCGGGCGCCGATCCCGTATGCTGCGAAATAACGTTATCTTGCCGCCGTCTGCCGGTAAAGGGCGCGCCGGACCTCCTCGGCGCTCGCGTTGGCGCCGAAGAGCTCGGTGCCCGGGCCGAACAGTGCGCCGGCGGCGAGGCGGCCGGCGTCGACCGGGTCGAAGCCGAGGCGGTCGACCAGCTCCGCGACCGCCGCCCGGTCCGCCTGGTCGTCGCCCGCGATCGCCAGGGCCCGCCGGCCCGGGGCGCCGACCGGCCGCGCCTGCTCGTCCAGGTCGTGGTACCCCATGTGGTTGAAGGCCTTCACGACCCGCGCGCCCGGCAGGAAGTCGCGGACCAGCTCGCTGGACGAGACGGAGGGATCGGTGAGGTCGGGGCGCTCGCCGTCGTTCTCCCACCAGTAGTTCATCGCGTCGACGACGAGCTTGCCGCGCAGCGCCCCGGCCGGGATCGTGCGGTACTTGCCCAGCGGCAGCGCCAGGATCACCACGTCGGCCTGCTGCGCCGCCTCGGCCGCGGTCACCGCCGCCGCGCCCGGCGCCACGACCTCCACGATGAGCGAGATCGCCGACGCCGGGCCGGAGCCGGCCACCAGCACCCGGTAGCCGGCCGCCACGGCCAGCCGGGCCAGGACCGTGCCGACCTTGCCGGCCCCGAGGATGCCGACCGTCGCGGTCATCGGGCGATCAGCTCCTTGACCATCGGCAGCACCTTGGCGCCGTAGAGCTCGACGGCCCGCAGGCGGGCGCTCGCCGGCTGCGAGCCGGCCGTGTAGATGAGGTCGAACCGGCCGACCCCGAGACGGGTGATGGTGCGGGCCATCTTGCGGGCCACCGTCTCGGGCGAGCCGATGTACAGCGACCCGTGCTCGACCTCGTGGTCGAACTCCTCGCGCCGCAGCGCCGGCCAGCCGCGAAGCCTGCCGATGCGGTCGCGGATTTCCTTGTACCGCGGGAAGAAGGTCTCTTTGGCCTCCGCGTCGGTGTCGGCGATGAACCCGGGCGAGTGCATGCCGACGGGGTGCGCGGTCGTGCCGAACTCGCCCGCCGCCCGCTCGTAGAGCGTCAGGTACGGCGCGAACCGCTCCGGTGAATCGCCGATGATCGCCAGCATGAGCGGCAGCCCGTAGCGGGCCGCGCGGACCACCGACTGCGGCGAGCCGCCGACGCCGACCCAGGTCTCGAGGCGGCCGGACTCGGTCTTCGGGAACACGTCGGCGTCGCGCAGCGGGGCGCGGGTCGTGCCGCTCCAGGTGACCGGCTCCTCCCGCAGCAGCCGCGCGAACAGCTCGATCTTCTCCTCGAACAGCACGTCGTAGTCGCGCAGGTCGTACCCGAACAGCGGGAACGACTCGGTGAACGAGCCCCGCCCGAGGATCACCTCGGCCCGCCCGCCGGAGAGGGCGTCCACGGTCGCGAAGCGCTGGAACACCCGCACCGGGTCGTCCGAGCTGAGCACGGTGACCCCCGAGCCGAGGCGGATCCGCGAGGTGCGGCCCGCGATGCCGGCGAGCACCGTCTCCGGGGACGAGATGGCGTACTCCGGGCGGTGGTGCTCGCCCAGCGCGATGACGTCGACGCCGAGGCCGTCGGCCAGCACGGCCTCGTCGACGACCTGGCGGATGGCCGCGGCGTACGACATGAGTGCGCCCTTGTCGTCCTCCGGCACGTCGCCGAAGGTGTCCAGGCCGAATGTGACCTCCATGGCCGGCTCCCTCCCGAGATGTAATTGACGCGTCAATCGTGCGTCGCATATGATTGACGCGTCAATCAGGAGGCGATGGTTGTGGCCGGGAACACGCGGGGGCGCGCGCGGCGCCTGCCGACGCGCGACGAGCTGCGCGTGTGGCGCGACTTCATCGAGACCGCCGAGGCGCTGCGCACGCAGCTGTCGGCCCGGCTGCAGAGCGAGACCGGGCTGTCGCCGGCGGACTACGCCGTCCTGCTGGCCCTGAGCGAGGCCGACGGCGGGCGGCTGCGCTCCTCGGACCTGGCCGAGGCCGTCGGCTGGCAGCGCAGCCGGCTGTCGCACCACCTGGCCCGGATGGAGCCGCGGGGCCTGATCCGCCGCGAGGAGTGCGCCACCGACAGCCGCGGCGCCGAGGTCGTGCTCACCGCGCCGGGCGCCGAGACGTTCCGCGCCGCCACGTTCCCGCACCTGCGCGCGGTCCGCGAGCTGTTCGTCGACGCGCTCACCCCCGAGCAGCTCGCCACCCTCGCCGACGTGACCGCCGCCCTGCGGGCCTCCTCGGCGTAGTGCCCGGGTGGCGCCCGCCGGGGTGAAGCCGCGTTAGACCGGCCGCCGCCCGGGCAGGACGGCGCCGTGGTACAGACAGTGGCCTTTGGCGTGAACGGGCGGGCGGTCCATCTCGACCTCGACCCGCGGGAGAGCCTCCTCGACGTGCTGCGGGAGCGGCTGGTGCTGTGCGGCACCAAGAAGGGCTGCGACCAGGGCCACTGCGGCGCCTGCACGATCCACGTCGGCGGCCGGCGGGTGCTGGCCTGCCTCACCCCGGCCGTGCAGGCCGACGGGCAGGAGATCACCACCATCGAAGGGGTCGCGGGTGAGGGCGGCGCGCTGCACCCGCTGCAGCGGGCGTTCATCGAGCACGACGCGCTGCAGTGCGGGTACTGCACGCCCGGCCAGATCATGTCCGGGCTGGCCTGCATCGCCGAGGGCAACGCCGGCGACGAGGAGACCGTGCGGGAGTACATGAGCGGCAACGTCTGCCGCTGCGGCGCCTACGTCGGCATCGTCGCCGCGGTGCGGCAGTACGCGCTGCAGGCGGGTGCGTGAGCGATGCGCCCGTTCGCCTACCACCGGCCCGAGAACCTGGCCCAGGCCCTGGACACGCTGCGCGACGGAGGCTCCCGGTTCCGGGCGCTGGCCGGGGGCACCACGCTGTACGACCTCATGAAAATCGGCGTCGAGACACCGGCGGCCGTCGTGGACATCCACCGCCTGCCCGAACTCGATCACATCGGCGTCGCCGGCGGCGAGCTCGTCATCGGCGCCGGGACCCGCATGGCCCGCGCGGCCGCCCACCCCGCCGTGGTGCGCGACTTCCCGGCCGTGGCGCAGTCGCTGTGGCGGGCCGCGTCGCAGCAGCTGCGCAACATGGCCACCATCGGCGGGAACCTGCTGCAGCGCACCCGCTGCACCTACTTCCGGGCCGGGGCGCCGTTCCCGTGCAACAAGCGCGACCCCGGCAGCGGCTGCGCGGCCCTCGGCGGCCGCGACGGCGGCCACGCCGTGCTCGGCGGCAGCGAGGACTGCATCGCCACGTACCCGGGCGACCTCGCCGTCGCCCTCATCGCCTTCGACGCCGTCGTCGACGTCGAGGGCCCGGCCGGGGCGCGCACCCTGCCGATCGCCGACCTGCACCGCCCGCCCGGCGACACGCCGCACCTCGAGCACACGCTGCGGCCGGGCGAGCTCATCACCCGCGTGCGGGTGCCGGCCTCGGCGGTCGCGCGCGAGTCGGCATTCCTGAAGGTCCGGCCCCGGGAAAGCTACGCGTTCGCGCTCGCGGCGGCCGCCGTCGGCGTCGTGCGCGGCGCGGGCGGGGAGGTCCGCGAGTGCCGGATCGCGCTCGGCGGCGTCGCGACCGTGCCCTGGCGGGCCGCGGAGGCCGAGCGGGCCGTCATCGGCCGCCCGCTCACCGCCGCCGGCGCGCGCGAGGCCGGCGGCATCGCCATGCTTGGGGCGCGGCCGGGCCGCGACAACGCGTACAAGGTGGAGCTCGGCGCCCGCACCGTCGCCGACGCGCTGATGTCCCTTGCGGAGGATCGATGAGCGGCTCCCGCGCCCGGGTCGACGCCCGCGAGAAGGTCATGGGTGCGGCGCTGTTCGCCGCCGACCGGGTGCCCGACGGGCTGCTGCACGCGGCGCTCGCGACCGCCACCGTCGACCGTGGACGGATCGCCGCGCTCGACACGTCCCGCGCGGAGGCGGTGCCGGGCGTGCGGCTCGTGCTGACCCGCCTCGGCGAGGACGAGCTGCGCCCGGCCGGGTTCCTCATGGCCGACGGGTTCGCCTTCCAGAGCCTCCAGCCGCTGACCACGGACCGCATCGCGTACCGCGGGCAGCCCGTCGCCCTCGTCGTCGCCGACGACCCGGTCGCCGCCGCCCACGCCGCCGAGCTCGTCGAGGCGCGCTACGACGCCGAGCCGCACGCCGTCACCATCGACGACCCGGGCGCGACGGTCGTCCTGCAGCAGGAGGCGATCCCGCTGCCGTTCCTGGCCGACATCGTGGTCGGCGACGCCGACGCGGAGCTCGCCAGGGCCGACGTGACCGTCGACGCCGTCTACGAGCACCCGGCGCAGAACTCCGCCCCGATGGAGCTCATCGGCGCCGTCGTGCACTGGCGCGGCGACACCCTCGTCGTGCACGAGGGCACCCAGAACGCCTCGTCGATCCGGTACGGGCTGGCCCGCCAGCTCGGCATCGACGCGGAGCGGATCGAGGTCGTCTCGCCGTACACCGGCGGCGGCTTCGGCCAGAAGAACTCCCTGCAGCCGCACATCGGCCCGCTCGCCGTCGCCGCGCGGCGCCTCGGCCGGCCGGTGAAGCTGGTGCTGAGCCGGCCGCAGGTGTTCCATCAGGCGAGCTTCCGGCCGGTGAGCCGCCACCGCATCGCCGTCGGGGCCGACCGCGACGGGCGGCTGCTCGCCGCGGTGCACGAGGCGGACCAGCAGACGTCGCGCCACGACCTGTTCCCGGCCATGTTCACCGACGTGACGTCGCGGCTGTACGGCTTCGGGGCGTTCCGCGGCCGGCAGCGGCTGGTGCAGACCGACGTGCAGACGCCGGGGTACATGCGGGCGCCGTTCGAGCACCCGGGCGCCTGGGCCATGGAGTGCGCCGTCGACGAGCTCGCCAACGCCGCCGGCCGCGACCCGGTGGAGCTGCGGCTGGCCAACGACACCACGCAGGACCCGGTGACCGGGCGGCCGTTCTCGTCCCGGTACGTCGCCGAGTGCCTGACCCGCGGCGCGGAGCTGTTCGGCTGGGGCAAGCGCCGCCCCGAGCCGGCGACGTGGACCGCGGCCGACGGGGCGCAGGTCGGCTGGGGCGTGGCGATCGGCGCCTACCCGGTCGCGACCACGCCGGCGGTCGCGCGGGCGGTGGCGTACCCGGACGGCCGCTTCGGCGTCGAGGTCGACGGCCACGAGATGGGTCAGGGCATCCGCTCCGCGATCGCGCTGCTCGTCGCCGACCTCATGGGCGTGCCGGTGGACCGCGTCAGCGTGGGGCTGGGCGACACGCGGGTTGCCGCGCAGCACCTGACGGCCGGGTCGTGGGGGACGTCGTCGGCGCTGCCCGCGGTACACGCGGCCGTGCTGAAGCTGCGCGAGACCCTCGGCGGGCGGGCGCCGGCCGGCGGGCCGGTGGCCGTGAGCGCCTCCAACGGCCTGCCGCAGCCGATGCTGGAGCGGGCGCGGACGGGCCTCGTCACGCTGGCCGGTCCGGTGTACGACGACTTCGTCGCCTTCAGCTTCATCGCGCACTTCGTCGAGGTCCGCGTCGAGGCGGGCACCCGGCGGATCCGCGTGCCGCGGGTGGTGAGCGTCGCCGACTGCGGCCGGGTGGCGAGCCATGTGACGGCGGCGAGCCAGGTCCGCGGCGGCGTCGTGTGGGGCCTGGGCGCGGCGCTGCGCGAGCGGCTCGAGGTCGACGAGCGCTACGGCGGGTTCGTCAACGCGACCCTGGAGGAGTACCCGCTGACCGTCAACGCCGACGTCGGGCGGATCGACGTCGAGTTCGTCGACCGGCCCGACCGGCTGCTCAACCCCGTCGGCGTGAAGGGCCTCGGCGAGGTGTCGCTGGTGGGCGTCGCCGCCGCCGTCGCCAACGCCGTGTTCCACGCGACCGGCCGGCGCGTGCGCCACCTGCCGATCACGCTGGCCGACCTGCTGTGAGCGGGCCTGCGGTCAGTGTCCCCGGAACGCCTCCTCCAGCCACCACGAGCCGCGGACGCCGGTGACCTTCGCGTCTATCAACAGTGGACGGTCGCGCGGGCCGGCGGCCCATTCGGCGACGGTTTCGAGATCGTCCGGCGCCCGAACGGTCGCGGCCGCGCACCCGTAGCCGCGGGCGATCGCGGCCAGGTCCGTGTCGGGAAACACCACGGTGTCGAGCGGGTGGCCGTGCGGCCCGAAGTGGTGCACCTCGGCGCCGTAGGCGGCGTCGTTGTACACCACGATCACCATCGGCAGGCCGAGCCGCACCACCGTCTCCAGCTCCGAGACGCCCATGAGGAACCCGCCGTCGCCGAGCGCGGCCACGGTCAGGCGGTCGGGGCGGGCGACGGCGGCGCCGACCGCGGTGGCCAGGCCGAGGCCGACGGACTGGAACGCCTGGGTGAAGCAGAAGCCGGCGGTGTCGGGCACGGAGAGGTACATCGACGGATAGCCCATGAAGTTGCCGGAGTCGACGGCGAGCGTCCGCTGCGCCGGCAGCCGGTCGTCGAGGCCGATCGACAGCGTGCGCGGGTCGATGCGCCCGTCGCCGCCCTCGTCCTCGTACGGCACGTCCCGCCACCGCACTGACGGCAGCGGCTCGGCCCGGCAGCCCTCGGCGGTGTGCCCGCGGGCGGCGAGCAGCTCGCCGACGGCCGCGGCGGTGGCGCCGGCGTCGCCGAGGACGCCGAGGCCGACCCGCGGGTTGGCGTGCAGCGCCTCGGCGTCGACGTCGACCTGGGCGACGGCGGCGTCCGGCCCCAGCAGCCGGCCGTGGCGGGTCGTCCACATGTTGAGCGCGCAGCCCCACGCCACGACGGCGTCGGCGGCGGCGATGCGCTCGGCGGCAGTAGGGGAGGCGAAGCCGCCGGAGACGTCGAGGTACCACGGATTGCCGTTGAACAGTCCCTTGGCGACGGCGGACGTGGCGAGCAGGGCGCCGCACCGCTCGGCCAGGGCGGCGATCGCGGCGGCGGCGAGCGGGTCGCGGGCCCCGCGGCCGGCCACGAACACGGGCCGCCGGGCGCCCTGCAGCAGGTCGGCGAGGGCGGCCACCGCGGCCGGGTCCGGCGCCATCGCCGGCAGCGGCGGCATCGCGACGACGGCGGGCGGCGGCGCGGTGTCGCCGCCCTGCACGTCCAGCGGCAGGCTGACGAGCACCGTGCGCCGCTCGGCGTGGGCCCGGCGGGCCGCGCGCAGCACGTCGGCGACCGCGGACTCGGCCGTCGCCGCCCGCTCGTAGGCGGCGCCGACGCCGGCGGCGAGGGCCGCCTGGTCGAGCCGGAAGTTCGACCGGGCGCCGGCCGCACCGGTGTCGGCCGCGAGCACCACCATCGGCGTGCGGCTCTTGGCCGCCTCGGCGATGCCGGTGAGCGCGTTGGTCAGGCCCGGCCCCTGGTGCAGGGTGAGCACGCCGAGCCGGCCCGACGTGCGGGCGTAGGCGTCGGCCATCACCGCCGCGCCGCCCTCGTGCCGGGCGGCGACGAACCGCGCGCCGGCCGCCACGAGGGCGTTGGTCAGATGGAAGTTGCCGCTGCCGACCACGCCGAACGCGCACTCGACGCCGGCGGCGACCAGCGCCCGCCCGACGGCCTCGGCGACGAGCACGGCCCGGCCCTCAGCGCTCGACGAGGGCGAGGACGCGCGCCGGGCTGCCCGAGCCGCGCAGGATCGGCAGCGGGGCCGCGATCACGACGGCGCCCCGGGTCGGCAGGCGGTCCAGGTTGCGCAGCTGCGTCAGGCCGTACTTCCCGGCGCCGAGCAGGAACGAGTGGCACGGGAACGGCGGGTCGAAGGAGTGCGCGGCCCCGGCGTCGGTGCCGACGGTCTCCACGCCCAAGCCGACGATCGGCGCCTCCGCGGCGAGCCACTGGGCGCACTCGACCGAGATGCCGGGGGTGTTGCCGGCGTTGAGGAACGCCGCGTCGTCTTCGCCGCGGGCGTCCCAGCCGGTGCGGTACAGCAGCCAGCCGCCGGCCGGCAGCGGCCCGTGCTCGGCCTCCCAGGCCCGCACGTCGTCGATCTGCAGCAGGTAGCCGGGGTCCTCGGCGGCCCGGTCGGCGCGGTCGATGACGACGGCCGGCGCGACCAGCTTGCGGGCCGGCACCTGGGCGACGTCCTCGCCGTCGCGCCCGGTGACCCAGTGGATGGGCGCGTCGAAGTGCGTGCCGGTGTGCTCGCCGGAGCGGAAGTTGTTCCAGTACCACGCCGGGCCCCGGTCGTCGTACCGGCTGATCTCCTCGAACTCGAAGCGCCAGGTGTTCCCGAACGGCGCGGGCAGCTGCAGGATCGGCGTGTCGCCGCTGAGCGGGGCGGTCAGGTCGACCACCTCGATCGAGCCGGCGGTGACGGCGTCCACCAGATCGGACAAGAGCGACATGCCGGGGACGCTATGCATTCGGATCTCGCGCGTCAACGGTCCCGCGACCCTGCACCTCGTCAAGGAGCCCGTCGCCGCCGCCGTGCACTACACCGAGTCGCCGTCGAGGTCCCCCCACGCGCAGTAGCTGTCCATCCCTGCGGCCTCCCAAGCGTCACCGGTGCGCCCTCCGGGGATCCTGACGGCCTCGCACGCGCAGCGTTACACCCGAAACGCCGAACTGTCCGCTTGCACGGCCGGGATACTGTCTGCGGTCGATGGACGACTCGTTGTTCACGTATCCCGGCGCGCCGCCGGAGCCGGGCGGCGCGGCGCTGCTGCGCGACGCCGGGGAGCGGGCCTGGGCCCTCGTGCGCGAGCACGCCCCCGCCCGCCGGTACCGGCCGGGCGAGACCGTCCTGGCCGCCGGCGCCGCCGAGCGCTGCCTGTGGATCGTCGCCGGCGGCCGGGTCGAGGTTGCGCATCGGCGTGCCGGTCGTGGCCGGGGTGTGGCTGTGGCGGACTCATGGCGTACGACTGCGGTATGTGCGGCACGCGGCGGCCACCCCGGCCATCGCGACGGCCCTGCCCCTCGCGGCGGCCGCCGCCGACGGCATCGAGGTGACGTTCCGGCCGCACGAGCGGCGGGTCGTCGCCGAGCCCGGCGCGAGCCTCCTCGAGCTCGCCGAGCGCGACGGGCTGCCGATCGAGGCCGGCTGCCGGATGGGCGTCTGCGGCGCCGACCCGGTGCGCGTCGTCTCCGGCGAGCTGTCCCCGCCGACCGCGGAGGAGGCCGCCACCCTGCGCCGGCTCGACCTCGGCCCATCGGCCCGGCTCGCCTGCTGCGCGCGGGTGCGCGGCCCGGCGGTCATCGACCTCGACGCCGCCGCCGAGCCCGCGCCGGTCGCCGTGCCGCCGCCCCCGCCCCGCGGCCGTCCCGCCCGGCGGCCGGTGGCCGGGTCGAGCGCTGTCAAGGAGATGCCCCGGGGCCGCGCGGGCCCCGGGGGGTGCGCTTCGGAAGTTTCAGTCGGCGAGCTGTGGCTCGCGGTCGTCCTCGTGCTCGTCGTGGTCGGCCGGCAGCAGCTCGCCGGCGACCGGCGCCGAGTCCTGAAACGCCGGCTCGACCTGCGGCTGCCCGACCCACAGCGCCCGCATCTGCTGCTGCATGAACCCGGTCAGCCGCGAGCGGTACTCGTGGTCGAACTGCTCGAGCGCCTCGATCTGCGCCTGCAGCGCCTGCCGCTTCGCGGTCAGCCCGCCCACGACGTCCTCGTAGATGCGCTCCGCCCGCTGCTTGATCTCCTGCGCGTTGGCCTGCGCGTCGCGCACGATGTCCTCGGCGCGCCCCTGCGCCTCGCCCATGACCTCGGCGGCGTGCCGCTCGGTGCCGGCGGCGAACTCCTGCGCGTCGCGGGCCACCTTCTCGGCCGCGCTGCGCGCCCGGTTGAGCAGGTTCTCGGCCTCGTCGCGCAGCGAGTCGGCCTGCGCCTGCGCCTCCCCGACGATGTGCCGAGCCTCGGCGTGCGCCTCGCCGCGGATGTGCTCGGCCTCGCGCCGCGCCGACTCGATGTGCTCCTCGGCCGTGCGCTGCGCCATGGTGAGCACCTGCAGCGCCTTGGCCTGCTCGCCGATGTCCCCGCGCGGCGCCTGCGGCTCCCCGGGACCCGCCACCAGGCGCCCATCGTACGGTTGCATCACGTTTTGCGTCATGTCCCTGCCTCCTCGCTGCCCCGACACATTTCCGCAGACATGCCGCCCCGGAACGCCTCGCGGAGGCTACCCGACGCACCGCCGATCGCCACCACCACTCAGGCGCTGTTAACCGTCACCAAAGCCGGACCTAAGAAACCCGAGCCGCGGGATCAGGCGACATGCAGCAGCTCCTCGGCCAGGTCCTCGCGGCCGAGGGCCACCAGCGCGGCCGGCAGCTCGCGCAGGCGGCGGCGGGAGGCGAGCCACTCCCACACGCGGGCCGGCTCGTCGCCCTGGCGGAAGGCCGCGCGGGTGTGCTCGGGGATCTCGAAGTACCGCGCGAGCTCCGGCCAGTCGTGCACGAGGCGCCGGCAGACCTGCACCATGACCGGGCCGGGGACGTGCAGGTCCGGCAGGCGGCCCGGGTCGGCGGCCGGCAGGCGGTGCAGCACCGCGACGGCGAAGCGGGCCGCGGCCTCGGCGGCGTACGCCCGCCAGCGGTCGTCCTTGGCCGCGTCGGCGAGGTCGCTCGCCCCCTTGACCATCAGGAACCGGCCGCCGAAGCGGTAGGCGGCGAGCGCGACCCCGAAGCTCTCCATCTCCACGCCGACCGTCCTGGGCCACTCCGCGCGCAGCTCGGCGAGCAGGGCCGCGTCGGCGATGACCTTCTCGCCGCTGAGCACGGTGCCGAAGTGGACGGCCGGGTCGTCGGGGGCGGGCCGCTCGGCGCGGATCCGCGGTACCCACTCCTCGGCTTGCACGCTCTGCGCCACGGTGAGCAGGTCGAAGTCCGGGCGGTACGCCTCGGGGCGGCGCTGCGGGCCGTCGGGGCGGACCTTCGCGGGCTCGTAGCCGACGACCTGGTCGGGCACGACGACGTCGCCGATGCGCACGCCGGCCGCGCCGACGCCGCCGGCGATGCCGACGAGCAGCACGTGCGGGCTGCGCCATCTGGCCAGCAGCGCGCCGGCCGTGACCGCGGCGCCGGGGTTGCCCATACCGTGCAGGGAGTCGACGGCGACGAGCAGGCCGCCGAGCCGGGCGGTGTGCAGGTCGACGCCGTTGCGGCGGACGGGCTGCACGCCGTCGAGCACGGCGAGGAACGCGTCGCGCTCCTCCGGCAGCGCCGTCAGGACGACCGCGTCGGCCGCCGGGAGTCCGGCCGAGGATGCGTCAGCCACCTCGACACTTTGCCACAGCGAAGAGGCGGGATCGGGGTGCGTCGGTGTCGTTCGTCCGGTCGGCCATCGACAATGACACGATCGCACCACCGAGTTCGTACGACGGAGGGGCTGGGCATGGCGGAACCGGAGATCAGTCGCGAGAAGCTGTGGCTGGTGGAGTACGAGCGGCTCAAGGACGAGCAGAAGACGCGCATCGGGTTCCGCGACAACCTCGTCTACGCCACGCTCGCCTCGATGGCCGGGGTCGTCGCGGCCACGCTCTCCGCGAAGGGGCACGCCAACCTGCTGCTCCTGCTGCCGCCCGTGTCCGTGGTGCTCGGGTGGACCTACCTCGTGAACGACGAGAAGGTGTCGGCGATCGGGCGGTACATCCGCGACGTCCTGCGGCCCAGGCTCGCCGCGGGGGCCGACGACGTGTTCGGGTGGGAGGACGCGCACCGGTCCGATCCGCGCCGTCCGATGCGCAAGCGCCTCCAGCTCGTCGTGGACCTCGGCGTGTTCTGCCTGCCGGCGCTCAGCGCCCTCGTCGTGTACTGGGTCAACGGGCCGTGGGCCTGGCCGTTCGTCCTCCTGTCCATCGTGGAGGCGCTGGTCGTCGGCGTGCTCGCGATCCAGCTGGTGGCCTACACCGACCTGGGGTCCTAGAGCGGCTTGGTGCACAGCACGTCGGGGACCGGGACGTACCCCCGCGACTGCCAGAACCGCAGGCCGGCCTCGTTGTCCGGCAGGACCATGAGGTTGGCCCGCGGGCAGCCCAGCGCCCGCAGCCGACGCTCGAGCTCGGCGACGAGGTCGCCGGCCACGCCCCGGCGGCGGTGGCCGGGGTCGACGGCCAGGCGCAGGATCCAGCCGCGGCGGCCGTCGTACGCGCCCAGGACCACGGCCACGACCGCGCCCCCGGCGGCCTCGGCGACCAGGAACAGCTCCGGGTCGCGGGCGAGCTTCGCCTCGAGCTCCGGCCGCAGTACCACATCATTGCCCGCGACCGTCCACAGTGCCACCACGGCGTCGTAGTCGGGCCAGTCGAACTGCCGGATGTGCACCACACCACGCACTTTAGCCGCCCCTGCGACCGGACAGCCGGGCTGTCCCAATGCCGACGGTGCCGCGCCGGGGCATGCGTCACCGTGGATGGATGTCTGACAACCACCGCCACGCCGTAGTTCTTGGCGCCAGCATCGCGGGGCTTGCGGCGGCCCGCGCGCTGCTCAATACATTTGACCGGGTCACCGTCTTCGACCGCGACACCCTGCCCGACGGGGCCGCCGACCGCCGCGGGGTGCCGCAGGGCGAGCACGGCCACGGGCTGCTCGCCCGCGGGCGGGAGGTGCTGGAGGAGCTGTTCCCCGGGTTCACCGCGGAGCTGGCCGGGCAGGGCGCCGTACCGCTGGACATCCAGCGCGACGTCGTCTGGGTCTTCGGCGACCGGCCCGCCCCGCGCGCCGCGTCGGGCCTGGGCGGGCTCACGGTCAGCCGGGCCGCGCTGGAGGCGTGCCTGCGCCGCCGCGTGGCCGCGCTGCCCGGCATCACCGTGCTCGACGGCCACGAGGCGACGGGGCTGTGCTTCGACGGCACCCGCGTCACCGGCGCCACCGTGCGGCCGCTCAGCGGCGGTGCCGAGCACGAGGTCCGGGCCGACCTCGTCGTCGACGCCACCGGGCGGGGCAACCGCGGGCCGGCCTGGCTCGCGGCGCTGGGCTTCGAGCGGCCGGCCGAGGATCGCATCGACGCCGGCACCGTCTACGTCTCCCGCGACTACCGCCGCGTGCCCGGCCGCGAGGACTTCGCCGCCATCCTCAACGCGCCCGGCGGCCCCGCCCGCCCGTACGGCGGCATCGCCCTCGGCGTCGAGGGCGACCGCTGGATGGTCACCCTGCTCGGGGTCGGCGCCGGCCAGGCCCCGCCGGCCGACCCGGACGGGTACCTCGCCTTCGCCGCGAAGCTGCCCGACCCGCGCCTGCACCGCCTGATGCGCGACGCCGAGCCGCTGAACGACCCGATGCGCCTGCGCCTGCCCGGCAGCGTGCGCCGGCGCTACGAGCGGCTCACGCGGCTGCCGGAGCGGCTGGTGTCCATCGGGGACGCGCTGTGCAGCTTCAACCCGGCGTACGGCCAGGGGATGACGGTCGCCGTCGCCGAGGCGCGCGAGCTCGGCCTGGCCCTGAGGAAGGGGCTCGACGGGCTGCCGCGCCGGTTCTACGCGCGGGCGGCCCGCGTCGTCGACGTGCCGTGGGACATGTCGGCGGGCGGCGACCTGGCGTACCCGTTCGTCGACGGGCCGCGCAGCCGGCGGACCGAGATGCTCAACGCGTACGTCGCCCGCGTCCAGGCGGCGACCGGGCACGACGCCGCCGTCGCGCGCCGCTTCCTCGAGGTCACCAACCTCATGCGGCCCCCGCAGTCGCTGCTGACCCCGGCCATGCTGACCCGGGTGCTGCGCAACGGCCGGCCGGCGCCCGCCCCCGCCGCCGAAGCGGCGCGCGAGGTGCCGGTCGGCTGATCGCCCGCCGCACCGGGGCCGGGTCGCACCCGGCCCCGGTGCCGGTCAGCGGGCGGTGAGGGCTCGCCGGGCGCTGATGGCGATGGCGATCTCGGCGATGCCGAACGCCACCGCGGCGATCCCGGTCAGCAGCACCAGCACCTGCAGCGAGACGCCGGGCCAGAACAGGAACACCAGGCCGACGACGACCGCGGCCGTGCCCATCCCCAGCAGCCAGGACCGCGTCGGGCCCGCCGCGAACGTGCCCAGCAGCATCGCGGCGAAGCCGCTGAGCATCCAGGCGAGGCCGATGAGCACGGACACGGTCACCACGCCGGCCGACGCCGACACCAGGCACGCGATGCCGACCACCGCCAGCAGCAGGCCGAACGCGGCGTCGATGACCTGGCGTACCGACACGTGATGACCGGCCTCGTCGGGCCCGGCCCGGAAGGCGCCACCGACGCGCAGCAGGCCGATCGCCAGCAGCCACACGCCGGCGAGTATCCCCAGCAGGCGCAGCGTCGCGTGCGGCCACGCGAGCACCGCCAGCCCGAACAGCACCGTCACCGCGCCGACGCCGATGAGCCGCCAGAACGGCACCGCCACCTCGTGCGCCACCCGGGCCGCCGGCTGCCCGGCGTGCCCTGAAACACTGCTCATGGCTCCTCCAAAACGGGCGTGCGTCCTCTGCCCGGGTTAGCCCCGGCTCGTCCAGCCTCACCCGTCCCGGGCGGCCGCCCCTCGCCTGTGGCGGGTGATCGCGCGTGCCACGATCGGGGCCGTGGACGACGAGGAGCTGATCGCCATCGCGCGGGGCGTCGCCGCGCGGCGTGGGCACGGGTCGCTGGTCGATGCGCAGGTCGTGCGGCGCGACGGGGAGGTGGCGGTGCTGTTGTGCGATCCGGCGTACGCGCGCGGCGGCGGGCTGCTCGTGGTCGTCGATCCCGCGACCGGGCACGTGTCGAGGGTCGTCCCTGCGCTGTGAGGGGACATCGCGCGCGGGCGATCGATGTTAGGTTCGAGCCCTGAACGGACGCCGTCGATGGGTCGCGAGGGGGAGCGGATGCCCGTCATCGAGGTGGAGGATCTGACGCGCACGTTCCGGTCGCGCTCGCGGCTGCGGCGCACCGAGAAGGTCGTCGAGGCGGTGCGCGGGGTCGGCTTCCGCGTCGAGCGGGGCGAGCTGTTCGGGCTGCTGGGGCCCAACGGAGCCGGGAAGACCACGACCATCAAGATGCTCATCACCCTGCTGCTGCCGACGAGCGGGCGGGTGCGGGTGCTCGGCTACGACGTCGTGGCGCAGCCGCGGGAGGTGCGGCGGCGGGTCGGGTACGTGTTCGGCGGCGACCGCGGGCTCTACGACCGGCTGTCGGGGCTGGACAACCTGCGCTACTTCGCCGAGCTGTACGCCGTGCCGGCCCGCGAGCAGCGGGCGCGCATCGGCGAGCTGCTCGAGCTGGTCGGGCTCAACGGCCGCGAACGCGAGCGGGTCGAGGGCTACTCGCGGGGCATGCGCCAGCGGCTGCACATCGCGCGCGGGCTGCTGCACCGGCCCGAGGTGCTGTTCCTCGACGAGCCCAGCATCGGCATCGACCCCGTCGGCGCGCGCGAGCTGCGCCAGACCGTCAAGGCGCTCGTCGAGATCGGCACGACCGTCCTGCTGACCACGCACTACATGTTCGAGGCCGACGAGCTGTGCCACCGCATCGCGGTCATCAGCGGCGGGCGCATCCTGGCCGGCGGCACGCCGGAGGAGCTCAAGCAGCGCGTCAGCGTCGGCAACGTCGTCGAGTTCGAGGTGTTCGGGCTCGCGGGGGAGGTCCCCGACCGGGTGCGGGGGCTCGGCGGGGTGCGCTCGGTCAGCGTGGAGGAGCGCGGGCCGGCGCAGGTGCTGCTGGTGCACACCGAGCCGGGCGCCGAGCTGACGCCGGCCGTGCTCGGGCTGCTCGACGGGGCCCGGGTCGGGCGCGTCGCCACCCGCTCGCCGACGCTCGAGGACGCCTACGTCGAGCTGGTCGGGCAGTCGTGAGGTACGTCCGCGTCGTCGCCGTCGCCTGGTGGCTGCAGCTGAAGCTGCGCAGCCGCTCGGCGTTCGACGGCATCCTCGGCGTGCTCTACCCGCTGTTCTTCGCCAACACCGTCTTCATGATGTACCGCGGCGCCGGCGCGTCCGGCCCGGCGCTGCTGTCGGCGGCGATCGGGGCGAGCATCATGGGCGTGTGGTCGTCGACGAGCACGACCGCCGCCTCGTCGCTGCAGCAGGAGCGCCGCCAGGGCACCCTCGAGCTGCTGGTCGCCGCGCCGACGCCGTTTCCGCTGCTGATCCTGCCGATGACGCTGTCGATGGCCACCGTCGGGGCGTACAGCCTCGTCGCCACCCTGCTGTGGGGGCGGTTCGCGTTCGGCATCGACATCACCGTGCGGGACCCCCTGGCGTTCGTGGCCGCCTGCCTGGCCACCGTGGCCGCGGTCGGCGTCCTGGGCTTCCTGGTCGCGGTCTCCTCCGTCCGGTACCGCACCGCCTGGGCCCTCGGCACGGCGCTGGAGTTCCCGGTGTGGCTGCTGTGCGGCTTCCTCGTGCCGCTGTCCCTGCTGCCCGGCTGGAGCCGGCCGGTGTCGTGGCTGCTCGCGCCGACCTGGGGCATCGACGCGGTGCGGGCCGCCGCGGTCGGCGGCAACCCGCTGCCCGGCATCGCCGGCTGCCTCGGGCTCGCCGCCGTCTACGGCATCCTCGGCACCCTGCTGGCCCGGCGGCTGCTCGACTCGGCCCGCGCCAACGCGACGCTGGCGCTGTCGTGAACGCCGTCCGGCTCTTCTTCATCGGCGGGCTGACGAGCTACCGCGCCCTGTTCTCGTGGCTGAGCCCGTGGATCCTCGTGCCCACGTTCGTCCTCGGTCCGATCTTCCAGATCCTGTTCTTCGCCTACGTCGGCCGCGCCGCGGGCGCCCAGGACGACGCGTTCTTCGTCATCGGCAACGCCGTGCAGTACGCCTCGATCCCCTGCCTGTTCGCGATGGGCAACACGATCAGCGGCGAGCGGCAGCAGGCGACGCTGCCGCTGCTGCTGGCCTCGCCGGCCGCCCGCATCCCGCTGTTCCTCGGCCGGGCGCTGCCCGTCATCGTCAACGGGCTCGTCGTGTCCGTCGTCGCGCTGTTCGCGGGGGCGCTGCTGCTGGGGGTACACCTGCGGCCGGAGTCCGCCGTCCCGCTCACGCTCGTCGTGGCCGTGTCGGCCTTCGCCTGCACCGGGCTGGGCCTGGCCAACGCCGCGCTCGCCCTGCGGGTGCGCGAGACGGCGGTGCTGCCCAACATCCTGTTCGGCATCCTGCTCATCTTCGCCGGCGTCAACGTGCCGCTGTCGTCGCTGCCGCCCTGGATGGCCGCGGCGGCCCACTGGATGCCGCTCACGCACGGCATCGACGCGGCCCGGCGGGTCGCGGCCGGCGCGACACTCGGCGCGGTGCGCGCGGACCTGTTCGCGGAGGCCGGGCTGGGGCTGGTGTACGCGGCCGTGGGCCTGGGGTTGCTGGCGTGGTTCGAGCGGGAGAGCCGCCGCCACGCCACTCTCGACATGGCCTGAGCCCGGCCCTGTCGAGGCGCTCCCTGCGGCGCATCGCCGCCGTCGCCCGGCACAACAGGCTGCTGCCGCCCCGCGATCCGGGCCAGCTCGTGCCGGTCCTGCGACCCGTCTTCCAGCGCGCGGCGGCCGGCGGCTCGGCGAAGATGATCACCGGGATGATGGTGCTGTACTCGATGCTGGCACTGTCCATTGTGGGCACCACGACCCTGGCCGAGCGCGCCCGGCACACGTGGGACCGGCTGCGCGCCAGGCGGACCCGCGGCTACGAGCTGCTGCTGGGCAAGACCCTGCCCGCCTACGCGGTGTTGCTGCTGCAGTAGGGGAGCCTTCTGCTGTACGGCACAACGCTCACCGGCACCCACCCGCGCGGTGCCGGCGCATACGGTTTGCCGGCCCTCGCCGCCGCGGTCTGGAGCGCCAGCGCTGCTCGCGCTCGGCACCGCCCTCGCCGCCATGGTGCGCAGCTCCGGCGAACTCGGCGCGGCCAGCGCCATCGGCGCACTCGTGCTCGCCAGGCTCGGCGGCGCGCTGGTGCC
This sequence comes from Dactylosporangium sp. CA-139066, assembly GCF_050936175.1. NCBI lineage: Bacteria > Bacillati > Actinomycetota > Actinomycetes > Micromonosporales > Micromonosporaceae > Dactylosporangium > Dactylosporangium sp. CA-139066. The sequence continues at coordinate 2,218,340 of NZ_JBNJNH010000001.1, forward strand.
CACGATCCTGTTCCCGCCGTGGCCGCGGGCCGCCGGCGAGGCTTCGCCCGGCCACTGGGCGCTGTCGATGCTGCAGTCCGCGCTGGACGGCCGGCTGTCGCGGACGCTCCTACCGGCGGCCGCGCTGCTCGCGCTCGGCGCGGTGGCCGGCGCGTTCGCCGCCCGCCGCCTGTCCCGCGGCTGGGACCGCCTCACCGGTAGGCACGCCGGCCTGGTGTGCGGCCGAACTCGCCGCGCCCGCCGTTCCAGACTCGCCGCGCCTACTGTTCCTGACTCGCCGTGCCTACTGTTCCTGACTCGCCGTGCCTACCGTTCCAGACTCGCCGCGCCTACCGATGAGGCCGGGCCTCGTGCGCGGCTGGGCCAGGCGTGCCGTCGCGAGGTTTGTCAGTGTGCACTGACAAACAGCATGGTGGAAGGCGTGCCCCAAGTTTGTCAGTGTGGACTGACAAACAACTGCGAGGCTGCGCCAAGCCCCAGCGTGCGCATGGTGGGAGGCGCACCCAAGTTTGTCAGTGTGGACTGACAAACAACTGCGAGGCTGTGCCAAGCCCCAGCGTGCGCATGGTGGGAGGCGGACCCAAGTTTGTCAGTGTGGACTGACAAACAACTGCGAGGCTGTGCCAAGCCCCAGCGTGCGCATGGTGGGAGGCGCACCCAAGTTTGTCAGTGTGGACTGACAAACAACTGCGAGGCTGTGCCAAGCCCCAGCGTGCGCATGGTGGGAGGCGCACCCAAGTTTGTCAGTGTGGACTGACAAACAACCGCGAGGCTGTGCCAAGCCCCAGCGTGTGCATGGTGGGAGGCGGACCCAAGTTTGTCAGTGTGGACTGACAAACAACTGCGAGGCTGGGCCAAGCCCCAGCGTGCGCATGGTGGGAGGCGGACCCAAGTTTGTCAGTGTGGACTGACAAACAACCGCGAGGCTGCGCCAAGCCCAGCGGGCGCGTGGCTGGGGCCGCTCTCAACGTCAGGCGCGCTGGCTTGGTCCGCGGCTGGCCCGGCGTGCCGAGGTTTGTCAGTGTGCACTGACAAACAGCATGGTGGGAGGCGCGCCCGAAGGTTGTCAGTGCGGACTGACAAACAAACCCGCGGCTGCGCCGAGACTCGGCGGGCGCGTGGCTGGGGGCGCCCTTACCGGTAGGCGTGCCAGGCGAGGTTCGCGGCGAGGCCGAGGCCCAGCAGGGCGACCAGCACCCGCAGGAGCTTCGGCTGGGTGCGCCGGACGATGGCCGGGCCGATCCGGCCGCCGATGAAGAAGCCGAGGCCCAGCGGCAGCACCGCGATCCAGTGCACGGCCCCGAACACCGCGTAGGCCAGCGCGGCCACGGCGTTGGCCGCGCCGAGCAGGACGTTCTTCATCGCGTTGCCGCGCGCGAACGAGTCCGGCGTCATCGCCAGCAGCAGGGCCAGCAGCATGACGCCGGCGGCGGCGCCGAAGTATCCGCCGTACACGCCGATCAGCGCGACCCCGCCGGTCAGTGCCCAGCTGTTGCCGTGCTCGACCTCGGTCGGGCGGCGGGGTAACAGCACCGCGACCGAGGCCAGGGCTATCAGCCAGGGGACGATCAGCTCGAACGACTCGGCCGGGGCGAGCAGCAGCAGGCCGCTGCCGGCGATCCCGCCCGCGACGGCGGCCACGGCGAGCCAGCGGATCCGGCGGCCCTGGCCCTCCAGTTCGGTCCGCGATCCGGCGACCGATCCGGCGGTACTGCCCACGAGCGCGACGCTGTTGGTGACGTTCGCGGCGACGGGCGGCAGGCCCAGGGCGAGCAGCACCGGATAGCTGACGAGCGACGCGACCCCGGCCACGGAGCCGACGAGGCCGCCGCCGAACCCGGCCGCGAGCAGCACCGGATACATCCACCACGCCACCGGCCCGAGTCTGCTCCCCCGCCCCGCGCCGGCCGTCGCCCCGTCGGCGCGATGTGCAACCGGTCACCGGCCGCGACAAGCGCTGCTCGGGGCGACCTCGGCGATGCGGCCGGGGAAGTGCTGGCGATCGACTGGGCCCACATCCACGACGGGCTGGGAACTCGGCGAACAGGCCCGAGGTATGCGTGGTCACCGCCGCAGGGGTCACGCCAGGAGTTCGGCGACGCGGGCCAAACCCTGGCGCAGGCGGCGGAAGTACGTCGCCCGGCTCAGATGCAGCGAGTGCGCGACGAGCTCGTGGCCCCCGGCGCCGCGCACGTAGTAGCCGCCCAAAACCGCCGCCGCCTCCCGGTCCACCGGCGACGGCGAGGCGCCGAGCGCGACGACGGCGGCCATCACCCGGTCGGCCAGCGGCGGCAGTGCCGGGCGGCCGGCCCGCAGGGCCTCCAGGGCGGCGCGCACGACCGCGACGTCCGGCTCCTGCTCCGGCGAAGGCGGCGCCTGCAGCCGGCCCAGCCAGGCGGGCAGCTGCGCCGGGCGGAAGCCGCGGGCGTAGACCGCGTTGGTGCGGCCGCAGCGGTACAGGTCGTCGCGGGTCTGCCCGACCCGGCGCAGGCCGAAGCGGGCGCACATCTGCTGGTACGGCAGCCACGGCGTCGACACGACGAGCCGGCCGCGGGAGATGCCCTGAGCCAGGATCTGGCGTACGAGCAGCGGCTGGAAGCGGGCGTGGCGCTCGTCGACCGCCATCATCCCGACCACCGCCCCGCCGGTGCCGGAGCCGGCCAGCGCCTCGGCGTGCTGCTGCAGCAGTGGCTCCAGGACCGGGGCGGGGCCGGCGTCCAGCGGTGTCAGGTTGACCATGCCGACGGGGCGGTCCTCGCCGTCGACGAGCATGTGGAAGCCGTGCTCGGCGCCGTCGAGCCAGCGTTGCAGCATCCGGTCGGCGCCGCGGGCGTCGAGGCCCTCGGTGGCGGCCCACTGGCGGGTCAGGCGGCCCATGTGGCCGGCGTCGGCGGCCTCGCCCGGGCGTACCCGCATCGGGCCGGGCAGCTCGGCGAACAGGTCGTCGCGCAGCCGCGGGCGCGCGGACAGGAACAGCACCTGCTCGGCGATGCGGGCCCGCAGCCGGGCGTCGGCGGTGAGCGCGACCTGGCCGTGGCGGCGGGCGGCGGCCTTCGCGGCGAGCTGTCTTCGCTGCCCCGGTTTCCGCCAGCGGTACGCGAGGTCGAGCACCGTCCGGAACGGCTCCGCGACCGCGAGGCCGTGCGCGTCCGCCCGCACCACGCTGAGGCGCGCGAGCTCGTCGAAGCGGCCGCGCGGCAGCGGCGTCAGGGCGGACAGCAGCTCCTCGTCGGCGCCGTCGACGGTGGCGAGGACCGGCAGCGCGGCCGGGTCGAGGGCGGGGGCCTCCAGGCGGAGGCGGCGCAGTACGACATCAGCGGCCGCATCGGCGAGCGCCCCCGGCGAGCGGGGATCCGCGCCGGACAGCAGCGCCCCGGCGACCGCCCGGGCCAGCAGCGGGATGCCGCCGCCGATGCGCACGGCGAGGTCGAGCGAGCCGGACCCGGTCACGCCGAGCGAGGCGACCAGGGCGCGGATGCGCTCCGGCGGCCACGGCGCAAGCTCGACGACGGCGGCCGGCTCGCCGCCCCAGGCCGGCCGGCCCAGGAGGGGCCGCCGGCCGGCGACCACGACGACGGTGCCGGCCGGGGCGCGGCGCATCCGGCGGCGGGCGGCGCGGATACGGGGCTCGCTGTCGGCGCCGTCGAAGATCCACGGCCTCGGCACCCCCGAGCCCGGGCCGGCCACCTCGGCCAGCAGCCGCGACTTGCCGACGCCCAGCGGGCCGACGAGGTTGACGACCCGCGGCGCCGAGGGCGGCCGGGCGGGCCCGAGCAGGCCGGCGAGCACCCGGCGCGCGTCGGGTAACGCGGTCGGCATCACGGCAGGATAGCAAGATCGACGTCGATGTCCGGCGGGTCGCGGTTGAGACGGCGATGAGACTTCGCCGGTCGCCGCGCTCACTACGCTCGGTCCACACCTATCGAGGAGGGCAAATGCGAATCCGCAATGTGGCGGCCGCCGGCGTGCTCGCCGCGGCCGGACTGGTCGGGCTGAGCGCCCAGCCGGCCGCGGCGGCGGTCACCGGGTGCGTGTACGGCTCGAACCTGTCGCAGAACCTGATGTCGGCGACGTGCACCACGACGCTGACCGAGCGCTGGTACCTGCGGCTGACCTGCGAGCGCTTCGGCGACGGGCGCCAGTTCTATGCCAACGGCTCGCTCGTGTACGGCCCGGGCCGGGACACGTCGATCGCCCAGTGCGCGCGCAACACGGAGATCGTCGGCACCGCCATCGCCTACCTGTAGCACCGGCCCCGCGGCGTCACATGTTGTACGGCGCCGCGGGGAACCAGCCGTAGCCGAAGTGCGCGGGCACCCGCAGGTCCCAGTACACGACGTCGAAGACGCCCAGGGCGATGAGCAGCGCGCCGGCGAGCGCCATCGTGCGGCGCGGGTCGGCGGTGAGCCAGTGCAGGAAGCGGCCCCGGGTGCCGGCCATCAGCAGCGCGAACACCACGGTGACGATGACGACGTTGCCAAGCGACTGCAGGGCGAGCGCGCCGGCGCCGTAGAACGGGTTGCCGGTGTCGGCGGCCCAGTGGAACAGCTTGTTGAACAGCGGGTAGGGGCGCCCGACGAGGAAGCCGCCGATGAGCGCGCCCAGCGCCACCACGCGCCACGCCGGGCGGGTCGCGAACGGGTCGGGTAGGACGCCGAGCATGGCCAGGCCGAGGTACGCCAGGGCCAGCCCGATGACCCCGAACACCACCGCCGACTGGATGACCCGCACCGGCATCCCACCGGCCGTGGCGCCGGACAGCTGCGGCAGGCGGTCGCCGAGCAGCACGCCGACGAACCCGTAGGTGGCCGAGACGGCGACCATGCCGAGCGCCAGCAGCCCGACCGGGCGCAGGAAGGCGCGGGCGGACGGGCGCTCGCCGGCCCCGCCGGCGACGCTCATCGGCCCGATCGACGCCGCCATCGCGATGTTGCACGCGGTGAACGTGCCGGCGAAGCCGGAGACGAACGCGAACAGCAGCCCGCCGAACGTCCCGGCGATCGCGCTCGCGTCGGCGTCGCGGCCGAGGATCGCGTCGGCCACGCGCTCGCCGATGACCTGGTCGACCAGTTTGGACGACCACAGGAACGCCAGCAGGACGCCGGCGGCGGCGCCGATCGCCACGGTCCGCCCGCGGCGGACGGGAGTCGCGGTTTCAGGAACGGTCAGCGTCATGGTGACCTCCGTCGAGATAGTGGCCTTCGAAGAACATCAGGGCGTCGCCGTGCGCGGCCCGGCGTACCGACAGCACCCGGCCGACGTGGATCCAGTGGTCGCCGCCGTCGTAGGTGCGCCAGCGCCGGCACTCCAGCCAGGCCAGGGCACCGGCGATGAGCGGGGCGCCGGTGTGGGCGCCGGGCTCGCAGGCGACGCCGTCGAACTGGGCGGCGCCGCCGGGCCGGGAGCGGTCGGCGAAGCGGGCGGCGACGTCGCGCTGCGCGGCGTCGAGGACCGACACCGCGAAGCAGTCGGCGCGCTCGAGCCGGCGCTGCATGACGCTGCCGCGGTTGACGCAGACGAGTACCAGCGGCGGGTCCAGCGACACCGAGGTGAACGAGTTCGCGGTCATGCCGTGCGGCACCGGGTCGCCGACCGTCACGACCGTCACCCCGGTGGCGAACGTGCCCAGCACCGCCCGCAGCGGCGCCTCGACCGTCACATCAAGCATGGCCGGCCACCTGGTCGGCGGCGCGGTACGGCGCGAGGGCGCGCACCAGCGCGGCCGGCACATGGGTCGGCGCGATCTGCCCGTCGACGGCCCGCATGCACGCGATCCGCTGCCGGCCGCGGGCCACCGGGGTGCTCCCGCGCAGGTACTCGAACCCGAGCTCCAGCTGCGTCTGGGTCAGCTCGGCCAGGCTCATCCGCACGATCAGCTCGTCGAACGCGTCGAGCTCGGCGAAGAAGTCGCACTCGACCCGCAGCGTGAACATCCGCAGGTCGTCCTTGAGCTCGGTGAGCACCTCGGGCGCGTGCTCGCGCAGGAACAGCTCGCGGCAGCGGCCCTGCCAGCGCAGGTAGTTGACGAAGTACACGTTGCCGACGAGGTTGGTCTCCTCGAAGCCGACGACGTGCTCGTAGATGTAGGCGCGGTGCACGGTTTCACCTCCTCCGGGACAGCACGGCCAGCGCCACGGGCGCGCCGGCGTCGCGCAACGTGCAGACGAACGTCGCGATGGTCAGGTCGCCGGAGCGCAGCAGCACCCAGCCGTCGGCGCGCTCGCCCGGCACGAGCGTCAACGGCGCGGGCTCGGGCACGCCGGCCTTGGCCAGGCACTCCACGGCGCACCAGACCCGGGTCGCGGACGCGTCGGGCGACTCGGCGCCCGGCGCGATGAGCTGCTCGACGAGCGCGGTGCGCGGGCCGAGCAGGTCGCTCCACGGCCGCGGCGCGACCGGCTCGACGTCGCAGGCGACGGTGCCCGGGGCCGCGACCGCCAGGTGCAGCACGGCGCTGTGGGCGGCGGAGACGGTGGGGCCGCCGGTGACCTCCGGCCGGCCGTCGCCGCGATGGCGCACGGTGACCGGCCGGCCCAGCGCCTGGCCCAGGGCCGCGGCGGTGGCGGCGCGGCGCGCCTCGAGGTCGAGGGGCCCGGTGCCCGGTCCGGCCGCGACCGCGATCCCGGCGCCGAAGCGCTCCTCGAGGCGGCGCTGCAGGAACGGCCCGAGCAGCGCCGGCACCCACGGCCCGCGGCCGTCGCTCTTGCGCACGGCCCGCAGCCGCAGCCCGGTCCAGCGCTCCACGACGGTGCCGAGCGTGTCGCGGACGGCGACGTCGTAGGTGTAGGTGTCGCCGTCGCGCCCGCGCTCCACGGCGCTGAGCGTGACCCGCTCGGCGGCGGCGAGCTTCGGCCCGGCCGGCTCGATGCGGGCCACCGCGACCGGCAGCAGGGTCGCGTCCGGCACGCAGACCTGCAGCGCGTGCATGAACGCGTCGCGGGCGCCGGGGTCGCCGAGCACGAGGTGCTGCGGCAGGAAGGCGTTGAACCACTCGACGCCCTCGTCGCACGCGATGCCGGCCTCGACGTGGCGGGCGGCGAGCCGGCGGTAGTGCCGGACCCGCCGGAACCGGCGGCCCTGGAACAGCACCGGGCCGTACAGCTCCCGCTGGGCGTCCAGCGGCGCCGGGGACAGCGGTACGGGCGGCGGGGCGTCGCCGGGCGGCGCGTCGCAGGCCCCGAACGCGAGCGTGGCCCGGAAATGGTCGACGGCGAAGCCGGTCTCGTCGCTGCGCACGGCGACCGTGACCCGGTCGGCGGCGGTGGCGACGGCGGCGATGCGCACCGTGGTGCTGCCGCCGGGCGGCACCACGACGGGCCGGGCGAACTCGGCGTCGAGCACGACCGGCAGGCCGCGCCCGGGCAGCAGCGCCCCGGCGGTCTGGGCCATCGCCTCGAGGCCGAGCACCGCCGGCACGAGCAGGTTGCCGTCGAGGTCGTGGTCGGCGAGGTACGGGTCGTGCGCGGGGGACAGGTCGGCCTCGGCGACGAGCTCGATGCCGGCGTAGTGCACCAGCGGCCGCTCCAGGAACCGCAGCAGCGGCAGCCCGGGCCGCTCCCGGCCGATCGTGTCCAGGCCGCCGGTACGGCCGGACACCACCACGACGCTCGGCGTGCGCACGGCGAGGATCTCGCGCAGCACCCGCACCCCCTCGTCGGGCGTGATCGGCGTGATCCCGGCCCGCTGCAGCGACTCCACAACCGACAGCCGCTCGCCCATGCCGACGCCGGACCACAGCGACCACTCCAGGCACAGCACCCGGCAGTGCGGCAGCCGGCGGCCCAGACGCGCGGTCAGGTCGGCGAGCCACTCGTTGGCCACCGCGTAGTGCCCCTCGCCGTGCAGGCCGGTGCGGGCGATGATGCTGCCGAACGTCACCAGCAGTCGCAGGCGCTGCGGGTCGACGGCGGACAGCACCGCCCGCAGCCCGCCGACCTTCGGCGCCAGTGTGGCCCGCACGGCCCCGGGGTCCAGGCGCGGCAGCGGTACGGGTTCGTTGCCACCGGCGCCGTGCAGCACCGCGGTGACGGGGCCGAGCTCGGCGGTGACGGCGAGGACGGCGGCGCGCACGGCGCCGGGGTCGGTGACGTCGGCCCGCGCGTAGCGCACGGTCCGGCCGGCCGCGCGCATCCGTTCGAGGTTGGCGGCCAGCTCGGCGTCCTCGCCGGGGTCGGACCGGCCGAGGATGGCCAGCGCGGCGCCGCCGGCCGCGAGGTCCAGGGCGCACTCGGCGGTGATGCCCTTGCCGCCGCCGGTCACCAGCAGCACGTCGCCGGGGCCGAGCGGGGCCGCCGCCGACGGCGGGAGGTCGCGGGGGAGGGTGCGCAGCTGCGGTACGCGCCGGACCCCCTCCTCGTCGTAGTGCGCCTCGGCGAACGTGGTCGTGGCGGCCACCTCGGCCACGACCCGCTGCAGCAGGTCGGGCACGAACGGCGTGTCGATGACCGTGGTGCGCAGCCCCGGCGCCTCCAACCGGGCCGTCTTGGCCAGGCCCGCGGCGCCCCGGCCGTGCTGGACCACGACCAGGCGGGCCGGCAGCGACTGCGCCATCGCCTCGCGGGCCGCGTGCACCATCATGTCGAGGTCGGCGTCCTGGCAGTCGTCGGGCAGGCAGACGAGGATCCCGGCGCCCAGCCCGGCGTTGTCCAGCGCCAGGCCGAGCAGGCCGGCGAACGGATGCTCGGGCGGGGCGTACACCCGCCAGGAGCCGTCCGGGTCGGGCTCCGCGGTGCGGGCCCCGCCCGGCAGCGGCTCGGCGACCAGCTCGACGGTGAACGGCCGCACCCACGGCACGGCGCCGGGCACCGCATCCGGGTCGGCCGGCTCGTGGCGCTCGCCGGCCGAGCCGCGCAGCGCCTGGGCCAGCTCGTCGATGGTCGCGGTGGCGAAGTTCAGCGGCGCCTGTACGGCGGGCAGCCCGAGCGTGCGCGCGGCCTCGTTGACCAGCTGCCCGACCGCGATCGAGCTCAGGTGCAGCTCGTCCAGCGGGCGGGTCTCGGCCCGCACGGCGGCCAGCGGCAGCTCGGCCCGCTCGGCGGCGATGCGGCGGACCACCTCGAGCACGTCGGCGTCCCCGCCCGGCCCGCCGCCCGCGGGGACGTCCTGCGCGCCGGGCTCCGCCGCGGCCGCCTCGACGAGGTCCTCGGGCGCCGCCTCGCAGGGGTTCGTGAGGTACCGCGGCGTCGCCTCGAGATCGAGCGGCCGCACCCGCCGGTCGGCGAACAGCGGCCCCGGCTCGATCGGGTGGCCCAGCGCCCACAGGGTGCCCACGGCGGTCAGGAAGGTGGCGAGGGACTCGTCGTCGGTGTCGGTGGCGACGACCGGGATGTCGACGAGCCGGCGGGCCAGGCCGGTCAGCACCCGGCCCGGCCCGACCTCGACGAGCACGTCGGCGTCGCCGCGCAGCGCCCCGACGGCCGCGGCGAAGCGCACCGGCTCGGTGATCTGCCGGCGCAGCAGCTCGCGCAGGTCGGCGGTGGGCGCCAGCGCCTCGCCGGTGACGGTGGACAGCACCGGTGCGCGCAGCGGCGCGAAGCGCTCGCCGGCCAGCCACGTGCCGAAGCGGCGGGCGGCCGGGCGCATGAGCGGGGAGTGGAACGCGTGCGACACGGCCAGCGGCGTGGTCTCGACGCCCGTCGCGGACGCGGACCGGCAGACCCGCTGCACGGCGGCCTCGGCCCCCGCGACCACGGTCTGGCGGGGGCCGTTGTAGCCGGCGATGACGACGGGCTCGGCGCCGATGAGCGCCCGCACGGCGTCGGGGCCGGCGGCCAGCCCGGCCATCGCGCCGGCCTCCTCGCTCGCGGCCATCGCGGCGCCGCGCACCGACGCGATGCGCAGCAGCCCGGGCGCGTCCACGGCGCCGGCCCAGTGCAGGGCGGTGAGCTCGCCGAGGCTGTGCCCGGCGGCCGCGGACGCGCGCACGCCGAGCTCGTCGAGCACGCGCAGGGCGGCGGTGGAGCCGGTGACGATCCGCGGCTGGGCGACCTCGGTGGCGACGGTGTCGCGCCCGGACGGCAGCGCGGCCCGCGCGTAGACGTCGCCGGCGGCGCGGAACCGGCGGCGCAGGGCGCCGCCCGACACGCCGCGGCCGGAGCCCTGGCCGGGGAACAGGAACGCGGCGCGGGCCGGCTTGTCGACGCGGTGCACGACCAGCCCGCCGTCGGGGTCGCAGGCCTGCCCGCCAGCCGCAGCGGCGCCGAGGCGGCGCTGGGCCTCCTCCGGCGAGCGGGCCACGACGGCGGCCCGCCACGGCCGGCCGGCCAGCCGGTCCGACAGCTGCGCGGCGAGGTCGCCCAACTGCCCGTAGGACAGCCCGGCGGCCGCGCCGGCCAGCTCGCTCAGCCGCGCCCGCAGGCCGGCCTCGTCGTCGGCGTCGACGAGCAGCAGCTCGGCGTCCTGGGTCCGCACGTCGAGCGCGCCGCCGGTCACCGGGTCGGCGCCGGGCGCGCCCTCGAGCACGAGGTGGGTGTTGATGCCGCCGAAGCCCATCGCGGTGACGCCGGCCCGCACGGGGGCGCCGGCCGGCCAGGGTTCGGGCCGCGGTACCGCCCGCAGCACCGCGCCCTCGCCGGTGAGCTCGGCGTTGGGCTGCTCGCAGCCCGGGGTCGGCGGTACCACCCGGTGGTACACGGCGAGCGTGGCCTTGATCAGCCCGGCGACGCCGGCCGCGGCCTTCGTGTGCCCGATGAGGGCCTTGACCGAGCCGATCGCCGCGGGAGCCGGCGGCGTGCGGGTGCCGCCGGCGGCCCGCCGGGCCTGCGACAGGGCCCGCAGCTCGGTGGTGTCGCCGACCGCCGTGCCGGTGCCGTGGCCCTCGAAGACCGGCACGGTGTCGATGCCGAAGCCGGCCCGCTCGTACGCCCGCTGCAGGGCCAGCCGGTAGCCGGCGAGCTCCGGGCGGGTCATGCCGCCGCGGCCGTCGGAGCTGATCCCCCAGCCGGCCACGGAGGCGTACACCCGGCGACCGGCGGCGACCGCGTCCTCCTCGCGCATCAGCACGACCATCCCGCAGCCCTCGCCGGGCCAGAAGCCGCAGGCGCGGGCGTCGTACACGCGCATCTCGCCGGTGGCCAGGGCGCCCGCCTTGGCGAAGCCGACGATCTCGAACGGGTCGATGGACAGGTCCACGCCGCCGGCCACGACCACGTCGGCGTCGCCGTCGGCCAGGCTGCGGCAGGCGGTGACGACCGACAGCAGCGACGAGGAGCAGGCGCCGTCGACGGTGTACCCGCCGCCCTTGAGGTCGAGCTGGTTGCAGATGCGCCCGGCGATCGTGTTGGACAGCGCGCCGGCCAGGGTGTCCTCGGTGACCGGCGGGAACGGCGCCTTGTAGCGCTCCTCGAGCCGGCCCAGGAACCCGGCCAGCCGCTCGTCGTCCCAGCCCTCCTCGCGCAGCTGCGCGCCGAGGACGCGGCGCACGTACGGCCAGCGCAGGCGCATCACGTTGGTGCGGGTGAACTCGCCGGTGAGCGTGTTGCCCACGACGACCGCGGTACGCTCGCGCGGCAGCCCGTCGCCGTCGGAGAAACCGGCGTCGGCCAGCGCGTCGGCGGCGGTGTCCAGGGCCAGCCAGTGCGTCAGGTCGGTGGAGCGGTAGGTGCTGCCGGGCACCTTGAACCGCACGCGGTCGAACGCGTAGCCCTCGATGACCGCCGCGTACCGGGCGTAGAAGCGGTCCGGCGCGCCGGGGTCGGCCGCCCAGTAGTCCTCGAGCCGGGTGCGCTCGGCCGGGAGCCGGCGAAACGCCCGCCGGCTCGCGACCACGTTGCCCCACAGCTCCTCCGGCGTCGCCGCCTCGGGGAACCGGCACCCGAGCCCGACGATCGCGATCCCGCTCACGCCGTCACCTCCGCTTCGCTTCGGCGCCGGCGTGAGTCAGCGCTGTGCCTATGGTTCGCGGCTCCTCCGCTTCGCTGCGGCCCGCTCACGCCGTCACCTCCGCTTCGCTGCGGCCCGCTCACGCCGTCACCTCCGCTTCGCTTCGGCGCCGGCGTGAGTCAGCGCTGTGCCTATGGTTCGCGGCTCCTCCGCAACGCTGCGGCCCGCTCACGCCGCGACCGCCGGTTCGCGCGCGGGCTGCTGGCGCACGGCCGGGGACTCCGGCCGGACGACCTCGGCCCGCCGTCGCTCCTGCTCCCGCACGATGTGCAGCGACCACAGGAAGCCGCCGCGGACGGCGCAGACGATGGCGGTGGCGAAGAACAGCCCGTAGACGATCGACGCGCCGGTGAGCAGCGCGTAGACGAACGCGACCCCGCCGCCGAACGCGAACTGCGACAGCGGCCGGGTCGGCGTGGTGCCCGGGTCGGTGACCATGTAGTTGGTGAACAGGATGAACGCGGCGCCCGTCATGATGCCCAGGGCGCTGGGGATCGCGGTGTGCAGCACCAGGCCGCGCACGACCGCCTGCGCCACGAACACCGACAGCCAGCCCGCGATGAGCCACATCCGCTTGGTGAGCTTGCCGTTGAGCATCGTGCCGCCGATGACGATGACGACCGGCACGATCCAGTCGGCCCAGCCGTGCAGGTTCTCGGTGAAGTGGTACGGCGGCGCGATCGACACCCAGTGGAATACCAGCAGCACGACGCTGATGCCGAAGTTGGACGGGTTCATGAAGTGCCGCAGCCGGCCGTTGACCGGGGCCCGCAGCAGCCACTTGCCGCTGATCGCCACGATGACGCCGAGCAGCATCACGCCGACGCGGTCGTTGACGTACAGCAGCATGTTCACGGCCAGCGCGGTGATGTGCGCGGGGTAGAGGAACTCGACGTACCCCCGCACCCCGCGGCCGGCGAACCGCGGCGGCCGGTCCTCGCCCCGCGCGCCGATGACCTCGAGCGCCATCTCCGTGGCGTAGGCGGTCAGCAGGGCCAGGACGGGCCAGAGCGCGGGCTGCTCGAAGCCGAGGAAGCTGTACCCCACGATGTTGAACACCGTGATCGAGATGGCGAAGTTGCGCAGCGCGATGACCCGCGGGTCCTTCGGCGCCCTGGTTGTCGCGGTCATGCCGTCCCCTCCTCGAACGTGGTCTCCTGGGCCTGCGCGCCGAGCGTGAGCGTGTGACGGCCCGGACTGAGGCGCAGGTCCTGCTGCCGGACGGTTCCGGTGCCGTCCCGCCAGACGATGTGCGCGTCCACCGGCCCGGCCGCCGCGCCGAGTCCGATGTGGACGCCGAACGCGCGCTTGCCGGAGTGGCCGCTGCCGCCGTCGACCTGACCGATCAGGTGCCGACCGTCGGCGGTGGTGACGCGCACCTCGGCGCCGATCGCCGGGCTGCCCGTGGTCTCGCGGTCGAGCCGCAGGTCCAGGTAGTCACCCGGGTCGGGGCTGTCGTTGTGGTAGAACACCGGCTGGTCCCACTGCCGGGCCACGGCGAGGTCGAGCCGGCCGTCGCCGTCGGCGTCGCCGACCGCGATGCCGCGGGTCGGGACCGGCACGGCCATGCCCAGCTCCTGGCTGACGTCCTGGAAGCGGCCGTCGGCGCCGCGGGCGTCGAAGTGCAGGTGCTGCCCGCCGGCCAGGTCGTCGCCCTCCTGCACCTTGGGCCACCACAGCGTGTTGCTCGTCAGCTCGTCGTTGGCGGTCGCCAGCTCCTGCAGCTGGGCCCAGCGGTTCACGGTGCCCTTCACGAAGCCCGCGGTCTGCACCACCTGCAGCTGCCCGCGGTTGTTGAAGTCGGCCAGCTTCGCGTCCCAGCTCCAGCCGCTCCAGGCGAGGTTGAGCCCGGAGCTGTCGTCGCGCCAGGGCGCGGTGCCGGCGTCGAGGCTGCGGTGCACGTCGGCCTCGTCGCGGGCGGTGCTCATGAACGCGAAGTTGCTCTCCTGGATGCCGAAGGACGTGGTGATGTTGCTGACGAGCATGTCGTAGATGCCGTCGTGGTTGAGGTCGCCGAAGTCGACCCCCATGCCCTTGAACGAGTCGTAGCCGATGCGCTTGGACTTCGGCACGTTCCACCGGCTGCCCTCGCCCTGCACCACCGCGAAGTCGATGTGCCCGGGGGTGGAGCGGTTGTGCAGCAGCCGGTCGGGGCCGAAGTCGTTGGCGATGTACAGCTCGGGCAGCTGGTCGCCGTCGAGGTCCGCGGCGGCGGAGGCGAGCGTCCAGCCGTCGCTGACGTCGCGGCCCAGCACGCCCTTGGCCTCGGTGTAGTGGCCGCCGCCGGTGGCGCGCAGGATGTGGTCGTCGCCGCCGTTGTACGCCGCCGAGAGCGACTCGTTCATCGTCACCCCGCCGTCCTGGCCGGGGTCGAGGACCGGGCCGTCGGGGAAGTAGTTGCCGATGTACAGGTCGTCGTGGCCGTCGCCGTCGAAGTCCGCGACGGAGGCGGCGTTGGTGTTCCACTGCGGCCCGGTGTACCGGCCGCCGGGGCCCGGGGTGTTCGCCACCAGCTCCGTCGGGCGGAACGCGGCGGCGCTCAGCGTCGTGACGGCCGGGTCGCGCAGGAAGAGCACCGGCGTGCGGCCCCACCAGTAGACCAGCAGGTCGGTGTGGCCGTCCTCGTTGAAGTCGCCGGGCAGGCAGCCCATCGGGGCGATGTGGTCGTTCATCGGCAGGGTGCCGGTGTCCAGCGCGAAGGGCTGGTAGCGCCCCGAGCGCGCGCCCGGCGTCGGGGAGACCACGACGCGGTCGATGCGCACGTCGGTGGTGCACAGGTCGTTGTCGAGGCCGTCGCCGTCGAGGTCGTTCATGGCGATGCCGGCGCCGACCGAGGAGATCCAGGCCCGGATCCGCTCGTACTTCTGGTTCACCTGCCGGATCGTGTGCTGCTCGTAGCCGCCGGGCAGCGCGATCGACTCGGGCGTGAACCGGTAGCCGGCGGCGATCTCGGCCCGTTCGGCCGCGTCGGCGTCCGGCGGGCGGACGATCAGGTAGACGGCGGCGATGAGCAGCAGGGCGACGATCCCGGCCGCCTGCCGCCGCGCCCAGCCACGTAGCACGGCCACGGCTCAGCACCTCCCCAGCTGCCGCAGTTCGCCGGCGATCCGCTCGCGCCAGCGCGCGTAGGCGGGCCGCTCGCCGTCCTCGGGCCCGTCGGGCAGCCCGGCCAGCGTCTCGTCGCAGAGCTTGGCCGCGGCGGCCGCGGACAGCCCGCACAGCACCGCGGTGGCCAGCTCGGTGTGCGGCGTGACCAGCCCGGCCCGCTCGCGCGCCTTGGCCGCGAACGCGGCGCCCTGGGCGACGGCGGGGCGGTGCGCCCCGGCGTGCTCCCACAGGCGGTTCAGCGCGTCCTCGCCCACGCCGCCGGCGTAGGTGGCGGCGAGCCCGACGCCGCCGTAGAGGTCCTGGTGGCGGCGGGCGGGGAAGCCGGCGACGGTGGCCGCGACGGCGTCGACGTCGGCGCACTCGACGAACCACAGCGCCCGCCCGATGCCCTGGTCGATCGCGCGGCGGCCGTATCCGCCGAGGCCCGGCACCGGCCAGGCGGCGGTGTCCTCCTCGTGCCGGTCGCGCACGTAGCGGGCGGTGCGGAAGTACGCCTGGTGGAACCCGTAGCCGTCCAGCGCCAGCCAGCGCAGCAGCGGGTCGCGCGGGAAGACGGCCCGCCATCGCCACCGGGGCAGCCGGCCCAGCGCCCAGCCGGCGCCGACGTGCACCATGTACACGTGCGCCGCGCCGGGGCCGGCGAGGAACCGGGCGACGCCGTCGCGGCCGAGCCGCAGCCCGTCCATGACGGCGTAGGCCATCGCGGCGCCCTCGTAGGCGAATCCGCGCAGCGGCGCCGGGGTCTGTTCCAGCAGCGCCTCGGCGCCGGCGGGGGAGCGGGTGCCGGCGGCCGCGGCGTACCCGCCGACGAAGCTGCGCCCGGCGTCCTGCAGGGTGGTGCGGGCCGCGGCGGCGCCGATGCGGAAGCCGCGCTTGGCGAGATCGGTGTCCGAGACGTCCGGGGTGAGGACGCGGCGCCGGAGGGTCAGCCAGGGACCAGGCATGACAAGTCCAATGCAGTCGACGACGGTGGACTTTCCTCATAATCGCCAGGTCCCGTCGCGGCTGTCTTCTCCCAACTTGCCGAGCTGAGCTCGGCAGGGTAGACCCGAAGGGGCCGACCTGGAATATACGCACCTCAATGCGTTGATCACGGCGCACCGGTTGCGCAAATGGCGGAGCTTTATAAAAATATAGGAAAATTTCGAAGGCGGCGGGGGTCCGTGGTGGACGCCCCCGACTTCGGCGTGCGCTCTACCGGGAGGTGTGATGACCGTCTCGCTCGTGGAGAACCTTCGGTCCGACAAGCATCGGGAGGTGGTGTCCCGGGCGGTGGACGCCATGCGGCGCGATCTGTCCGCGCCGTGGACGCTCGACGAGATTGCGGGCACGGTGTCCTTCAGCTCCTTCTATTTCCATAGGATTTTTCGGGAGACCACGACGCTGCCACCGGCGCGTTTCCTGGCCGCCCTGCGGATGGCGGAGGCGAAGCGGCTGCTGCTGCACTCGAAGCTGACCGTCGCCGCGATCAGCGGGCGGGTCGGGTACACCAGCGTCGGCACGTTCACCACGCAGTTCGGCCGCCTGGTCGGCATGCCGCCGCAGCGGCTGCGCCGGCTGGCCCGCGAGGTCACCGGCCGGCTGGTCCGCCGCGCGCCGATGGTGCTGCTGGGCCTGTCGCCGCTGCCCGGCGATGCCGTGGCCGAAGGGCCGGGGCTGTCGGCGGAGCACGGCCCGCAGTGGACGCTGAGCGAGGCCACGGCGCCGGCCGGCGACTACCGGGTGCGGGTGCTGGCCCTCGAGGAGGGCTGGCCGGTGACGGCGTCGCTGGTCGACCAGGTCCCGGACAGCTATCGCACGGGGGTGGTGACCGCGGGCCTGTCGAGCGGGCGGTGGTCGCCGCCGAACCCGCGGCTCCTGCACCGGCCGTGGCTGATCGACCCGCCGGTGCTGACCGCGGAGCCGCTGCGGCTGGCCGCGGCGGCCTGCCCGTGAGCCGGTCCCGCCCGGGGGCGGGACCGTCGCTCGTTCAGGCGGCGACTTCGGCGGGCTCGTCGGCGCCGCCGAAGACCAGCTTGGCCTTCTCGAACTGGGCGGGGTCGCCTTCGCAGTCGATGACCACGATCTGGCCGGGGCGCAGTTCGTTGAACAGGATGCGCTCGGACAGGGCGTCCTCGATCTCGCGCTGGATGGTGCGGCGTAGTGGCCGGGCGCCGAGCACGGGGTCGTAGCCCTTGTTGGCCAGGAACTTCTTGGCGTTGTCCGTCAGCTCGAGGCCCATGTCCTTGTTGCGGAGCTGGGTTTCGATCCGGGCGATCATCAGGTCGACGATGCCGAGGATCTGGTCCTGCATGAGCTGGTGGAAGACGATGGTGTCGTCGATGCGGTTGAGGAACTCCGGGCGGAAGTGCTGCTTGAGCTCGTCGTTGACCTTCTGCTTCATCCGCTCGTAGTTGGACTCGGTGTCCTCGGAGGCCTGGAAGCCCAGGGACACGGCCTTGGCCACGTCGCGGGTGCCGAGGTTGGTGGTCAGGATGATCACCGTGTTCTTGAAGTCCACGATGCGGCCCTGCCCGTCGGTCAGCCGCCCGTCCTCCAGGATCTGCAGGAGGGTGTTGAACACGTCCGGGTGGGCCTTCTCGATCTCGTCGAACAGGACCACGGAGAACGGCCGGCGGCGGACCTTCTCGGTCAGCTGGCCGCCCTCGTCGTAGCCGACGTAGCCGGGAGGGGCGCCGACGAGCCTCGAGACGGTGTAGCGGTCGTGGAACTCGGACATGTCCAGCTGGATGAGCGCGTCCTCGGAGCCGAACAGGAACTCCGCGAGGGCCTTGGACAGCTCGGTCTTCCCGACGCCGGACGGGCCGGCGAAGATGAACGAGCCGGACGGCCGCTTCGGGTCCTTCAGCCCGGCGCGGGTGCGGCGGATCGCCTTGGAGACGGCCTTGACCGCGTCTTCCTGGCCGACGAGGCGCTTGTGCAGCTCGTCCTCCATGCGCAGCAGCCGGGCGGTCTCTTCCTCGGTCAGCTTGTAGACCGGGATCCCGGTCCAGTTCGCCAGGACCTCGGCGATCTGCTCGTCGTCGACCTCGGACACGACGTCGAGGTCGCCGGCCTTCCACTCCTTCTCCCGCTGCGCCTTCTGGCCCAGCAGCTGCTTCTCCTTGTCCCGCAGCTGGGCGGCGCGTTCGAAGTCCTGCGCGTCGATCGCGGACTCCTTGTCCCGGCGCACCTGCGCGATCCGCTCGTCGAAGTCGCGCAGGTCCGGCGGGGCGGTCATCCGCCGGATCCGCATCCGGGCGCCGGCCTCGTCGATCAGGTCGATCGCCTTGTCCGGCAGGTAGCGGTCGGAGATGTACCGGTCGGCCAGGGTCGCGGCGGCGACCAGCGCGGCGTCGGTGATCGTCACCCGGTGGTGCGCCTCATACCGGTCCCGCAGGCCCTTGAGGATCTCGATCGTGTGGGCGAGGGACGGCTCGCCGACCTGGATCGGCTGGAACCGGCGCTCGAGCGCGGCGTCCTTCTCCAGATGCTTGCGGTACTCGTCCAGGGTGGTCGCGCCGATCGTCTGCAGCTCACCCCGGGCCAGCATCGGCTTGAGGATGCTCGCCGCGTCGATCGCGCCTTCCGCAGCACCCGCCCCGACGAGCGTGTGGATCTCGTCGATGAACAGGATGATGTCACCCCGGGTGCGGATCTCCTTGAGGACCTTCTTCAGCCGCTCCTCGAAGTCGCCGCGGTAGCGGGAGCCGGCGACGAGGGCGCCGAGGTCGAGGGTGTAGAGCTGCTTGTCCTTCAGCGTCTCCGGGACCTCGCCCTTGACGATCCGCTGCGACAGGCCCTCCACGACGGCGGTCTTGCCGACGCCGGGCTCGCCGATCAGGACCGGGTTGTTCTTCGTCCGGCGGGACAGCACCTGCATGACCCGCTCGATTTCCTTCTCCCGGCCGATCACCGGGTCGAGCTTGCCCTCCCGCGCGGCCTGCGTGAGATTCCGGCCGAACTGGTCGAGCACCAGACTCGTGGACGGGGCCGCCTCACCCGGAGCGCCGGTGCCCGCGGCGGCGGGCTCCTTGCCCTGGTAGCCGGAGAGCAGCTGGATCACCTGCTGACGGACCCGGTTCAGGTCGGCGCCCAGCTTCACCAGGACCTGGGCGGCGACGCCCTCACCCTCCCGGATCAGACCAAGGAGGATGTGCTCGGTGCCGATGTAGTTGTGCCCCAGCTGCAACGCCTCACGCAGCGACAGCTCAAGGACCTTCTTGGCGCGTGGCGTGAACGGAATATGCCCGCTCGGCGCCTGCTGCCCCTGGCCGATGATCTCCTCGACCTGCTGGCGGACACCCTCCAGCGAAATGCCGAGGCTCTCAAGCGCCTTGGCCGCCACGCCCTCACCCTCATGGATGAGGCCGAGCAGGATGTGCTCGGTGCCGATGTAGTTGTGGTTGAGCATCCGGGCTTCCTCCTGCGCCAGGACGACAACCCTTCGTGCTCGGTCGGTGAACCGCTCGAACATCCCTCCTCCTCCGTCCGCAAGTGACTTCTGGTTCGTATAGTAAGCCGGATTCGCGCGCGGACAGGCCCGCACCGATTGACGACTTACTACAAAAACATATAGTGTCTGGCTCATGGGGGCTCGCCGAGGCCCCCACGCGGCGGCTCCCCGCCGCACAACGACTCAACAGACCTTGGAGGTGTCTGGATTGAGTTCAAACAGGGAGACCTACGAGTCGTTGAACCTCGAGCCCAAGCCCATCCGACCGCACATCCTGGCCGCGGCCACAGTGGTGTTCGGAGAGGACTACTACAGCGGCCGGCGCGAGACGATCAACCTCTCCGGGTTCGTGCAGCTGAACAAGTGGCCGATGCCGGGCTTCGAGCACCGCGTGGACGACAAGGGCTACGCGGAGTTCGAGACCGAGCTGATCAGCGCTCCTGAGGTCGGCATCAAGGGCTTCAGCTACGAGCTGGACGACCGCATTCAGGTCCTCTCCAACCCGTTCCTGCCCAACTCCGGTCACGTGCGCCAGATCGTCCCGGGCAAGAACTTCCCGGCGGAGTTCTACATCCGCCGGTTCGGCATCCTGGAGTCCAGCACGCTGCGCCTCGCGCACCGCAACGTCATCGACATCTACGGTGTCGTCGACAGCGTGCCGCCCTTCAAGAAGCCGCTGACCGGTCCGTACCTGGGCCGGCCGCGCGGCGACGGCCCGTTCGAGGTCATGCAGGCGCCCAACGTGGTCCGCGGTACCACGTTGCCCGAGGCCTGGTACCCGTCCAACGACGAGAACCAGCCCGTCGGCATCACCCCGAACCTGTTCTTCGCCCCCAGTGCCGGCCCGTGCATGTCGATGCTGGTCGACCCGTCGATGATCATGCAGACGTCGATGGAGGGCCAGATCGAGGTCGAGGTCAACGGCAAGACCGCGCGCATCGACCTGCAGGGCGACCACCGCCTCGCCGGCGGTGCCGAGGTCCTGCTGTTCGGCCCCGAAAAGCACGACGAGGGCGCCGGCGTGCTGGCGCAACTGGCCCGCGTGGCCATGGTCGGGCACAGCGACGAGCTCGGCGGGCGGGTCATGCTGCGCGCCAGCTGGCCGCGGGTGTCCGGCGGCACGCTCGGCGACGGCACCGAGGACAGCCTCAGCCGCGTCAAGTTCCCCGGTGAACTGCACATCGACGCGGAGTTCGAGCTGGTCACGCCGAGCCAGACGCTCTACGCGGCCAACGCCGTGCACATCGACGGCAAGCTGCGGGACATGGACGCGACCGGCACCGAGCTGCGCCTGAGCGGCACCGACACGGCGCTCGTCACCACCGACGAGACCCCGCGCGCCCGCCTGACCGGCGTCAACCTGGTCATGCGCGACGCGTACGTCGGCGAGCACGCCGCCGTCAACGTCTGACTTTGACGGCGCACCGAACCCGCGGTACAACTATAAAAAAGTAAAGTATTGCGGGCTCGAGGTGTCCCCTCCGGTCGTGCACCGGAGGGGACACCGCCAAACCGGGAGGACGCATGGACCGACCGCTGCTGATGACGCACCAGGTGATGCTCTCCGACGGGCCGCGCCTGCGCGCCTACGACCGGGCGATCGAACGGGCCGTCGGGCCCGGCGACATCGTCGTCGACATCGGCGCCGGCACGCTGGTGCTGTCCATGCTCGCCCTGCGCCACGGGGCCGGGCACGTGTACGCCGTCGAGGGCGACCCGCGCATGGCCGACGTCGCCGCGCGCATCACCGCCGACAACGACCTCAAGGACCGCCTCACACTCATCGTGGCCGACGCGCGGACGGCGCAGCTGCCCGCCGGGGTGCGGGCCGACGTGCTCGTGTCGGAGATGATGGGCAACCTCGGGCCGGAGGAGCAGATGGCCGAGGTCCTCGCCGCCGTCGCCCGGCGGCTGCTGCGCCCCGGCGGCCGCGTCGTGCCCCGCCGCCTCGTCACCAGGCTCGCCCCGATCCAGTTCGACGGCGAGGGCTGGGGCGTGTGGGACGACGACCGGCTCGGCTACCGCCTCGACGCCGTCGTGGACGCCGTGCCGCCCGCGGCCCAGCTGCACTTCTTCCAGCGCGCGCCCCGGCTGCTCGGCCCGCCCGTCACCGTCGTGGACAGCGAGCTCGGCCGCGACGGCGACGCCAGGCCGCGCGGCGGGCGGCGGCTGAGCATCGACGAGCCCGGGCGCCTGCACGCGCTGGTGGGCTACTTCGAGGCCGACCTCGCCGACGGCGTCGCGCTGTCCAACTTCCCGTCGTACGCGGGCTGCAACTGGGCCACCTGGATCTGGCCGCTGCGGCCCACCTCCGTGGCCGCCGGCGACGAGCTGCGGGTCGAGATCCATCGCCCGCGCCGCCCCGACGGCGTGCGGGTCGCCACCGACTGGCGGCTCGAGTGCGGCGTGATCAGGCAGAGGAGCGCATGATGCCGTTTGCGGCGCAGACCGTCAAGGACATCCCGGTCCGGGCCATCAAGCTGTGCGGCCTCACCTGGTCCGGCGACGTGCTGTGGTTCTCCGAGGCCGTCTCCAACCAGATCTTCGCCCTCGACCCGGTCACCGCCGAGGTCACCCACCGCATCCCGTGCCCGGGCGTGCGCACCGACCTCACCACGCTCGACGGTCGGCTCATCCAGGTCGTCGGTGAGCGGCGCGACCTGCGGGTCATCGACCCCGCCACCGGCGCCGAGCTCGACACCGTGGCCAACCCGCGCCCCGACAACCTGCTCTGCGGGCTGGAGGCGACCAGCGACGGGATCTGGTTCGGCTACGAGGACCTGCGCCAGGTCGACCTGCGCGACTCGGCCGACCTGTCGCTGCTGGCCAGCTTCCCGGTCCGCTACAGCGTCGCCGGGCTCACCGTCTCCGACAACTACCTCGTCTACGCCGACTACCAGAACGCGATGATCAACGTGGTCGACCTCGAGGACCACCGCGACGTCGCCTCCTACTCGGTGGCCGGCAACCCCACCGGCGTGACCTGGGACGGCAGCCGGATCTGGTACTGCGACTACACCACGCTGCAGCTGCGGGCGATCGAGGTGCCCGGCATCGTGAAGGGGTGAGCGCCGATGCCGCGCTTCGTCGCGCTGGCCGGCCGGGCCGGCCTCGTCGCCGCCGTCGTGCTCGTCCACCTCGTGCCCGCGCTGGCCGGCGAGGCCGCCATCGCGGTGCGCAGGGGGCGCGCGGCCGGGCGGCAGTACCGGTACCGTCGCATCGCCCGCCTGCTGGCGGCCCTCGGCCCGACGTTCGTCAAGGCCGGCCAGGTCCTCGGCACCCGCCGCGACCTGCTCGCCCCGGCGCTGTGCGACGAGCTGTCGATGCTGCAGGACGCGGTGCCGGCGCTGGACGCCCGGCAGACCCGCCGCGCGCTCACCCAGGCGTACGGCAGCGAGCACCCGCCGGAGTTCACCGAGATCGACTACACGCCGGTGGCCAGCGGCAGCGTCGCCTGCGTGCACCGGGCCCGGCTGGCCGGCGGCGGCGCCGTCGCCCTGAAGCTGCGCCGGCCCGGCGTCGAGCGCGCGATGCGGCTGGACCTCGACCTCATGCGGGCCGGCGCGGGCGTCGTCGCCCGCGTGCCCGCCCTGCGCAACGTGCCCGTCGTCGACGTCGTCGCGCACATGTGCGACGCGGTGCTGCACCAGCTCGACTTCGTCCGCGAGGCCGAGAACCTGCGCCGGCTGCGCCAGAACCTGTCCGGGGTGCCGCGGGTGTGGGTGCCGAAGGTGTACCCCGAGGCCTCCCGCCCCCGCTGCATCGTCATGGAGTTCATCCCCGACCTCGACACCACCGCCGCCGCCAGGTGCACCGCCGCCGCCCGCCGCCGGTTCGCCTCCTCCGGCCTGACCGCGATCTACCACATGCTGTTCGTGGACGGGTTCGTCCACTGCGACATGCACCCCGGCAACCTGTACTTCACCGAGCGCGCCCAGGTCGTCGTGCTCGACGCCGGCTTCAGCGTGCAGCTCAGCGAGAAGCTGCGCCGCCTGTTCGCCGAGTTCTTCATGAACATGTCGATCGGGCGCGGCCGGCACTGCGCGGAGATCGTCGTGCGCAGCGGCACCGGCCTGCGCCCCGACGCCGACGTCCCCACGTTCCTGGAGCACATGGCCGACCTGGTGGAGCGCAGCCACGGCCTGCCCGCCGCCCAGTTCAGCCTGATGGCGTTCGCGACCGAGATGTTCGACCTGCAGCGCCGCTACGGCGTGCACGCCGCCCCGGAGCTGATCTTCCCCCTGCTCTCGCTACTGGTAATCGAAGGCACCGTCCGCGACCTGGACCCCGCCGTCGACTTCCAGGAGGTTGCCAAGCCCGTGCTGATGAAGGGGCTGTTCGGCCGATCCTGAGTGGCCTGAAGGATGGTTATGGAAACCGGTGGTGTCGATACGTCTACTATCGAATATGATAGTGACGTGGACAAGACGGCTGCCGGTGCCAAACGCACCTACCATCAGTACTGCGGGCTCGCCTCCGCCCTGGACGTGCTCGGCGAGCGCTGGACGCTGCTGATCGTCCGCGAGCTGCTGATGGGCCCCCGCCGCTACAGCGACCTGCTCGCCGACCTCCCCGGCGTCGGCACCAACCTGCTCGCCGAGCGGCTGAAGTTCCTCGTCACCATGGGCGTCGTGCGCCAGACCGACCTGCCCGGTGGCGGCTCCCGGCTGGCGTACGAGCTCACCGAGCAGGGCGAGCGCCTGCGCCCCATCGTGCTGGGCCTGGCCCACTGGGGCATGGACTACGTCGGCCCGCGCTCCGAGGCCGACACCGTCCGCCCGCACTGGGGCTTCCTGGCCGTCGAGGCGATGATCGACCAGCGCCGCCTGGCCGGCGTGAGCGAGCGCTACGAGTTCCACGTCGACGACCAGGTCTTCCACATCGACGTACGCGACGGCGCGGCCCGGGCGGTGCGCGGCCCGGCCGAGGCCCCGGCGATGGCGGCCACCACGGACGCGGCGACGTTCGTGCAGATCGGCTCCGGCCGGCTGACCCCGCTGGTCGCGATGGTGCAGGGCCGCCTGCGCCTGGAGGGCGACGCGGACGCGGTGCTGCGGTGCTGCGACCTGCTCGGCATCGAGACGGGCATGGTCCCCGACGACCTGCCGGCGTCGGTCAAGCCCCCGACCCGCACGAAGACCACGACCCGCCGCCGCGCCTGATCCATGCGTGGTGGCGGGCGGTTGCTCGCTGCGGTGTCTGATTCGTGTTCGTGGTCCGCGGCTGTGCCGTGGCGGGTGGTTGCTCGCCACGGTGCCTGATCCGTGTTCGTGGTCCGCGGCCGTGCCGTGGTCCGGGGCCGTGGCGTGGTCTGCGGCCGTGGCGTGGTCTGCGGCCGTGGCGTGGTCTGCGGCCGTGGCGTGGTCCGCGGCCATGGTGGGCCGTGGTGGCACGAGCGCAGATTCACTTGGACGAGGGGCTGACAAACGACGCTCGGCCGATGGTGGCGGGCGCTGGCGCGCCCGCTGCAACGCATAAGCGTGGTCCGGGTTCGTCGTTGCGCACCGGACATTCCTCCAGGTCGTCTGCCGCCGGCGGGATTGTGCGGGTCATCATTCGGTGGTCCCGCCCGTAAGCGGTTTTCACCATCTGAACTTCTGAATGGTTTTCGGGGCGGCCCTGCGGGTGGGATCTGGGATAATTTTGGCATGGGGTCGAGTAGCCGGGGGCATTTCAGCCCCCGGCTCTCACAGAACCGTACGTAACGATCTCTCGTTATACGGCTCTTGTTGCCCTGGTCACCAGACCGCGGGAACGGTGTTCACCCAAGCCCAGTGGGCGAAGAACCGGGGCCTTGTGGTGACGGCTCGGGTCCAGGCTTCCTGTGCTCTCTTTCGTTCGCGCAGCCGTTTGTGCTTCTTGCGGAGCCAGCGCATCACGTAGGCGTTGATACGCGTCAGGAGGGGATACAGCGCTGAACGGTAGAAGGCGCCGTAGTACTGCATCCAGCCTCGCACCTTGGGGTTGACCCATGCTGCGAGGTCCGTTTCGGAGATCTGGGTGTGCCGATGCAGCCGCCAGGACCGCACCTGACGACTGATCCTCTTCAAGGCGTCGCTGCTGATCGCCGGGTTGAACCCGGTGAACCGCTTGCCGGTCTTGGGCCGTACTTCCCGACCTCGGAACGTGTACCCGAGGAACGTGAACGCGGTGTGCTCGTAGGAGCCGCGCCGGTTGCTGTCCTTGCAGTACACGATCCTGGTCTTGTCCGGATGCAGTTCCAAGCCGACCTCACGCATCCGTTCCTGTAGCGCCGCCAGCACATGCCGTGCCTGAGCCTGGCTGACGCAGTGCACTACCGCGTCGTCCACATAGCGTTCGAAGGTGACGCCGGGGAACTGCCGGGCCATCCAGATGTCGAACGCATAGTGCAGGAACATATTCGCCAGCACAGGTGAGACCGCGGACCCCTGTGGAGTTCCCCGGTCTCTGGCTTGCAACGACCCGTCGGGTAGTGCCAGCGGTGCATGCAACCACCGTTTGACATACAGCACCACCCACGGCAGGTCGGTGTTCGCCTCGACAGCCTTGACAACCAGGTCCCACGGCACGCTGTCGAAGAACTTGCGGATGTCCAGATCGATCACCCAGTCCGTCTTCCAGCACCGTGTCCGGCAGGTAGCCACGGCGTCGAGTGCGGAGCGCCCTGGCCGATAGCCATAGGAATCCGGGTGGAAGACCCGTTCGACCTTCCGCTCCAACTCCATAGCCACAACCGTCTGCGCGACGCGATCCGACACGGCCGGCACGCCAAGGATTCTCGTGCCGCCCCCATGCGCCTTTTCGATCTCCACCGCACGCACCGGTGGTGGGAAGTACGACCCCGAGGACATCCGATTCCAGATCTTGTACAGGTTGTTCTTCAGATCCGCCTCGAACTGCTCGATCGTCTGTCCGTCCACACCGGGCGCGCCCTTGTTCGCCTTGACCTTCTCCCACGCCTCCCAGACTGCCCGCTTCGAAATCTGAAACGGCTTGTCTGCTGCTTTCAGCTCGCCCACGCGACTCCTTCCGGAGAACATCCGGTTGATCGGACAGACCAGCCACGGACAACCCGGCCCCTTCGCTCCAGCCCCATTACAGGGCCCTCACCACTACTACGGGCCGGTCCGCCAGCGCACCCGGCATCGGTACTCGATCCCTTACGGTGTCGCCGCTTGGGACACTCCCTCTCCCCTGCCCGCACGAGCACGGCGTATCCGGGCACGCCTTCTCCTGTTCCACACGGAAGCCGCAGACCAGGCTCACGTCGTCTCCATGCCGGACACCGCCTGGCCAGAAAGCGGCACACCCGCCAGGCTCATCCCGGGATCAGCTGCACACCCCGGTTTCGATGTCGTCTGTAATTGTTTCGACACGTCAGCAACGATTCACTTACGTTCGTCTTCCTGATCCCTACCTGACACCTCTCGGGCGCCTTTTCCTCATCGCTCACCACGACGGTCTTCAGCCAACGCAGCATGAGGTGGTTTGAAGCCTCCCGCCGCCGGGCGACTCCGAAGGGCCAACAACCTTCATCTTCCGTGCAGCACCGCTTCCAAAGCTCGACCTACCGAACCTCCTCCACGTTCAGGACACACGCAGCTTCAATTGTTTAACAGGCTTGAAGTGGTTGCCATGCGTGATCGGAGCCGGTCGCGAAGTTATTCTCCTGTGAATGAACAGTTTCGGCGGGAACATGAACGGGCCCGGGATTGTGGGCTCGTCCGGCGGCACGCCGAGCGGTGTCAACGGTCAGGACGAAGTCCTGTCCTGCGGTCTTTGAAGCTCGGTGTGGGCGGACACCAGATTTCCGTGCTGACGGTCAGGTGATCTCCTGGTGGGGTTAGGTCAAGGCTTTGACTCCTTTGCCGGCGAGGGCCTGTTGCAGGCGGTGTGAGTCGCCCTCGGTGGTGATCAGGTGGGCGTGGTGCAGGAGCCGGTCGACGGTCGCGGTGGCGAGGGTCTTGGGCATGATCGTGTCGAAGCCGGATGGGTGGATGTTGCTGGTCACGGCGATGGAGCGGCGTTCGTAGGCGGCGTCGACGATGCGGTAGAACGCTTCGGCGGCGTCTTGTCCGGCGGGGAGCATGCCGATGTCGTCGACGATGATGAGGTCGCTGCGGCAGATCCGGGCGACGGTGCGGGCGGTGGAGCCGTCGGCTTTGGCCCTGCCGATGGTGCCGGTGAGGGTTTCGAGGGTGAACCAGGCCACCCGCAGGTCGGCCTCGATCGCGGTGTGGGCGAGGGCTTCGACGAAGTGGCTCTTGCCGGTGCCGGAGGGTCCGGCGACGGCGAGGTTCTCCGCCCGGCTGATCCATTCCAGGGTGGTCAGGGCCTGCTGGGTGGGGGCCGGGATGGAGGACTGGTCCGGTCGCCAGGTGCCGAAGGTCTTGCCGGTGGGGAAGTTCGCGGTCTTGCGGCGCATCCGTCGGGTGGCGGCGTCGCGGCCGATGACTTCCTCGTTGATGAGCACGCGCAGCACCTCGGCGGGGTCCCACCGTTGGGCTTTGGCGGTGGCGATGACGTCGGGCGCTGCTTGTCGCAGGTAGGGCAGCCGCATCCGGCGTAGCAGCCGGTCGAGTTCGTCGGGCAGGGCCGGCGCGGCGGGTGCTGCTGCTGGTGGGGTGGTGCGTCGGGTTGTCGGTCGGGTCATTGGGTGTCCTGTTCGCGCAGCAACTGGTGCAGCTGCAGGGTGTGGTGGTCGAGGGCGTGGAGCAGTCCGGTGGCTGCGAGGACGCCGTTGCCGGGGCCGTTGAGGAACTCGGCGAGGTCGTCGCGGGTGTCGGCACCGGCGTGCCGCAGCCAGTCCTCGACCCGGCGCAGCAGCCGTGCCAGGTCGTCGACGTCGTCGCGGTCCAGATGCACCCGGTGGACCGGTTCGTGGTGGCTCATCGGCCGAACCGTCCCCAGCCGCTGGTGCCGGGCTGGGCAGAGTGGGTCTCGTCGGCGTGGACCAGGTCGCCGGTGGCGCCGCGGCGGTCGAGGTGGTCCAGGATCGAGCCGAGATCGTGCTCGTCGAACCGGCCGGCCGCGGCGGCCAGGCCGAGCGCTTGGTCGACCCGGGCTGCGCCGAGGATGGTGGCGAACTCGACCGCCCGGGCCATCTTCGCCCGGACCCGGACCACGCCCGTCGCGGCGGCCTCGATCAGCCACTGGTGCGCGCCGTCACCGATGGCCAGGAAGTCCGCCTCGGCCTTCGACCTGGCCCGTGGCCGGGGCGGGCGGGGGTGGTTGCCGCCGGGATGGTGCGGATAGTGGACGTCGAGGATGCGGGGGTTGCCCGGCGTGGACAGCGCGTGCCGGGCGATCTCGACGGTTCCGGCCGGGCCCATCGCGACGATCGCCAGTTCGTCGCCGACGACCCGGCACCACACCCTGGTGTCGACGTGTCCGGGCGGGGTGGAGTAGCGCACCGACCCGAACCGCACCGTCTGGTCGTCGCCGACCAGACGTTCCTCACCCAGCGCCGCCGTGTGCGGGCTGGCCGGCAGCACGTGCAGCCGGCCCCGCTCCACGGCGAGGCGTTCGACCGGCGCGACGCCGGTCTCGCGGTGCGGGCGGGCGTTGATGTGCTCGCACCACGCCTCGCACGCCGCGGCCAACTCGGCGAACGAGCCGTACTCGCCGCGCAGGTTCGCCTCGGTGGGCACCAGATCGGCCTTGGCGACCTTCACCGTGGCCTCGACCCCGCCCTTGGACTCCGGGTCGAACGGCTCACACGTATGCACCGTGACCCCGTAGTGCCGGCCCGCCGCGACCACCATCGGATGGCGCACCGCGACCCCGGCCACATGCTCGACCGTGACCGTGCGGGCGTTGTCACCCAGCAGATACGTCGGCGCGCCCCCAATACGGCGCAGCGTCGCGTCCATACACGCGATCAACGAACCGAGGGTCTGGTCCCAGGTCGGGATCACCACCCGGAACCGGGACCAGGAAAGCCACGCACAGAACAGGCTCGTCTTACGCCCGCCAATCCGCGGCCCGTCGCCCCAGTCGAACTGCAGCCACAGCCCCGGCTCGGGCACCCACGGACGGTAGGTGCGCCGCCGCCCAGCCCGCCACGCGCTCTTGGCCGCCGCGACCGCCCGCCGGGTCGTGCGCTGCGTGCCGGCGAACCCCAACGCCACCAGGCGTTCATGCACCTTGTCCGCGCGAACCTTGCCCTTCGACGCCTCGACGAGCTCCTCAACCTTCGGCAGGAACGCGTCGATCAGCTTCGGCCGGACCGCCCGCGCGAACGGATCCCCGCCGCCGGCGTCCCGCCGCGCCACATACCGCTGGACCGTCTTCGGGTCACACCCGGCCAACTGCCCCGCCGAGTGCGCGCACCCGGTCAGGTCGTACGCCTCCAAAATTTCCATGATCTCCCTGTCAGACTTGGTCACGGTCTCCCCGGTGCGGTCGGCGGCAAGGTCAGCAACCCGCCAGCCAACCCGCCGGGGAGATCCACTACACGAGGTCATGACGGAGATCACCTGACCGCCCACCAGGAATTCCGGTGTCCGCGAGCCGGGACTCAACTGTCCGTCAGAAAGGATTTTTCAGCGTCCGCGAGCAAGCGGCTGCGTCGGGCCCGCGAGAAGGCCGCAGCGGGGGCCGCGGGCGGCGACCATCGGACCGAAGCGGTGCCGCCTCCGGCCCCAGCCCAAGCCCCAGTTCCGCCGCGAGCGCCGGCCCCAGTTCCCGCGCCAGTGCCAGCGTCAGTTCCCGTGCCTGCGCCAGCCCCTGCGTCAGCCCCAGCTCCTGCGCCCGTGCCAGCGTCAGTTCCCGTGCCTGCGCCGCCGCCAGTTCCCGTGCCTGCGCCGCCGCCAGCTCCCGCGCCCGCGCCGGCCCCAGGTCCCGCGCCCGCGCCGCCGCCAGCTCCCGCGCCCGCGCCGGCCGCAGCTCCCGCGCCCGCGCCGGCCCCAGCTCCCGCGCCGGCCCCAGCTCCCGCGCCTGTGCCAGCGTCAGTTCCCGTGCCTGCGCCAGCCCCTGCGCCGCCGCTAGCTCCCGCGCCCGCGCCCGTGCCAGCCCCTGCGCCGCCGCCAGCCCCCGCGCCAGCTTCCGCGCCTGCGCCAGCTCTGCCCCAACCCCAGCTTCGACGCCATCGCCGACCGGGTTGTCCGACCCCGCCGGACCGGCGCAGACGTCGGCAGCCAGAACCATTACGCAACGCGATGCTGCCGGGCAACGCCGCGCCCAAATGCGGCCCGGCACTCACGACGCATTGTTATCGGCTCGACCAGGCGGCGAGAATGCGCAGACCGTGACGCGAGATCGCCGTCGTGGAAATTCAGCCAACCCATTTTCCACCGCATTTCGGCCGGGACCACCGAATGATGACCCGCGCGAGCCTGCCGGGGGCAGACGGCCCGGAGGAATGTCCGGTGCGCAACGACGAACCCGGACCACGCTTATGCGTTGCAGCGGGCGCGCCGGCGCCCGCCACCATCGGCCGAGCGTCGTTGTACAGCCCCTCGTCCAAGTGAATCTGCGTACGTGTCACCACGGCCCGGAGCAAGGCAGGGGGAGCAGGCCGCCGACAACATTGCCGTCGCCGCGCTCGGGCGGCAAGAACGACGCAGCCCGTGTCCCAACGGCCCGCCGCACGTCGACCTGGACCGTGGCCCGGGGGGAATGACCCGGACCACGCGTAATCCCCCGCGGCCCAGCGGGGGAAGGCTGCACCGCCTTCCCCCGCAATTCGTGCATCAGGCCGCGCTGTCCAGCCAGATGTTGGTGATGTCGAAGAACTCGATCTGCGGCACGTGCACGGCGTTGCGGACGCGCTTGCCGTAGTAGCGCGACGTCATCGCCGCGAAGGACAGGATCGGCACGATCGGCAGGTCCTGCATGATGCGCTCGTCGATGCGGTGCCACAGCTCCTCGGCGCGGTCCGGGTCCGGCTCTTGCAGCGCCCGCTCGATCATCGCGTCGACCTCGGGGTTGCTGTAACCGCCGTAGTTGGTGGTGCCCTGCGCGTCGTTGGTCTGGAACAGCGGCTGGACGACGACGCGGCCGTTGTTGCCGAACCAGTCCGGGGTGAAGCCGGGCTCGGCGATGTCCCAGGCGCCGGCGCGGCCGGCCTCGGGGTTGGACAGGGCGCCGCCGTAGTACTCGGCCTGGGAGAACGTGCGCCAGTCCAGGGTGATGCCGATCTTCTCCAGGTCGGCGGCGACCGACTCCATCACCTTGACGTGGATGCCGATCTTGCGCACGGCGGCGACCAGGGTGAGGCCGTCGCCGTAGCCGGCCTCGACGAGCAGGCGGCGGGCCTTCTCCGGGTCGCCGCGGTCGCCGGGGGTCGGGTACGGGTTGAACTCGCGGTGACCGACGCTGCCGGCCGGGATGACCGAGTGCAGCGGGCGGTTCGGCGCGTCCAGCACGTCGAGGATCTCGCCGATGGCGACCTTGTCCACCGCGTAGGCGATGGCCTGGCGCACCTTGAGGTTGCTCGTCGCCCCGCCCTGGTTGGGGCTGCGCAGGTTGAAAACCAGATAGGGATTGAGCGCGAAGCCGGGGTAGCTGCGCGGCGCGGCGTCCTGGCCCGGCTTGGGGCGGTCCCATGACACGGCGGTGAACGACCAGGCCAGGTCGACCTCGCCCGCGTCCATCCGGCGCTCCATCTCGTCCACCGGCAGGTTCGCCACGGTGATCTCGATGCCGTCGACGTACTGGTTGCGGATCGGGTCGGTCTCCTTGCGCCACACCGGGTTGCGCTCCATCCGGATCTCCTCGCCGTGCTCGGCGTAGTGGGTGAGCCGGTAGGGGGCGCAGGACAGCAGGTTGCGGCGGAACTCGAGGCTGTCGGGCTCGTAGGCGTCGACCTCGGCCGGCGCCGGCGCGGTGAACCCCGTCGCCAGGATGTTGAGGAAGTCGTTGGCCGGGGCCCGCAGCCGGAAGACCAGCGTGAGGTCGTCGGCCGCGCGCAGGCCCGCGATGTCGTGGGTGTCCTGGAACTCGGCGAGAGCGGCCGGGGTCGGCGGCCGGTCGGCGAACGCCGCCCGGTACGCGTCGCAGTACTCCTGCATGCCCTCGATCGTGCTGGTGAAGTAGTGCAGCGCCCCGGCGCCGTTGACCGGGTTGGGCAGGCGCTTGATGCCGCGGATCACGTCGTGCGCGGTGACCGGGCGCGGCGGCGCGGAGTCCCACAGCACGCCCGGGCGCAGCCGGATCGTGTAGGTGCGCCGGTCCGCGCTGATCCCGCCGTTGTCCAGCGTCGGCACCTCGGCCGCGAGGTCGGGCGCCGGCCGGAACGACTCCTCGGGCGAGGACAGGTCGTCGGTGGCCGGGTAGGCGAACAGGTGCCGCGACAGCGCTCGCAGGATCTGTGCGGACGTGGCGTAGTACGCGCTGGCCGTGTCGATGTGGTCGACCCCGCCGGGGCCCATCAGTCGCAGCGTGCCGCCATAGCGGGGCGGCCGGTCCTTGGTCGTTGTCATGGATCTCGACCTCTCAACGGGAATGTCCGTACGAAGCTATACTATATTGAAGTAACGCCGAGTGGTGAGCTGAAGGAGACGGGAGGCGGATCGTGCCGGACCTCGCGGATGCGGCTCAGCGCTACGTCGATCGCCGGCCGTGGCTGCCCGGGGCCGGGCGCTCGCTCGCCCGGCTGCGCGCGCTGGACCCGCCGACCGACGAGGCCCTGTGCCTCGACATCGCCGACGCCTACGAGGCGGCCCCGGTCGTGAGCGACGATCCGGCCGTGCCGGGGCGCTACCGCCGGCTCAAGGCCGAGACGCTCGAGCAGTTCGACGCGGTCCGGGCCGCCGGCATCCAGGTGCGGCCGTGGCGGGGCGAGGGCCAGCCGTACCGTGACTCCCGCGACCTCATCGAGCGCGTCACCCGCACGGGCACCCTGCGCGTGTTCCTCACCAGCGCCGGCCACGGCCCCGCGGGCGCCACCGGCGGGCACCCGATGGCCGAGCCGAGCGGGATCGTCAGCGACGGCGTCCGGCTGGCGCACAACGACGTCTTCCGCGCGGTGCACGACGCGTTCGGCCACGTGCTGCCGGGCGCCGGCTTCGGGCCGCGCGGCGAGTTCCGGGCCACCTGGTGCCATCTGCAGCTGTACTCCCCGCCGGTGCACCCCGTCCTGCTGGCCGAGCAGATCGGCCAGATCTGCTGGTTCTTCTTCGGCCCGCACACCCGCGGCCCCGGCGGCCGCCGGCGGCGCCCCGGCGAGGCCGGATACGTGCCGCCGGCCCGCCGCCCCTATCCGGTGCAGAAGGTGATCGGCCTCGACGGCGCGATCGCCGCCCGGTTCACAGGCACGTTCGCCCGCTCGTCCGACGTACAGGAGCTGGTATGACTTCCGTGACCACCGCGGCGCGACCGCTGCCGGCCGCGGTCCGCGACGACTTCCCGTTCTTCGCGCCCGGCGCGCCCGGCGCCGCACTGTCCTATCTGGACAACGCGGCGACGACGCAGAAGCCGCGCCGGATGCTCGAGGCGATGGCCGACTACTACACCAACGCCAACAGTAACATCGGCCGCGGCTACTACCGCCTCGCGATGGCCTCCACCGACCGCTTCGAGCAGGCTCGCGAGACCGTGCGCCGCACGATCGGCGCCGCCGAGCCCGAGGAGATCGTGTTCACCGCCGGCACCACGGCCGCGACCAACCTGCTCGCCGCGACGCTCGGCGAGCGGCGGGTCGGCGCCGGCGACAAGGTGCTCGTCACGGGCCTGGAGCACAACTCCAACCTGCTGCCGTGGAAGGAGCTGTGCGACCGCACCGGCGCCGAGCTCACCGTCGCCGCGGCCGACGAGCAGGGCCGGGTGACGCCCGCGGCGTTCGCCGCCTCGCTCGACGACCGGGTGCGCCTGGCCGCCGTCGCCCACGTCTCCAACGTGCTCGGCACCGTCAACCCGGTGCGCGAGTTCGCCGCCGCCGCCCACGCCCGCGGCGTGCCGCTGGTTGTCGACGGCGCGCAGGCGGTGCCGCACGGGCGCGTCGACGTGCGCGCGCTCGGCGCCGACTTCTACTGCTTCTCCGGGCACAAGGTCTACGGCCCGATGGGCGTCGGCGTGCTCTACGGGCGCCGGGAGCTGCTGTCGCAGCTGCCGCCGTACCAGGTCGGCGGGGGCACCGTGAAGGGCGTCCGCCTCGACGAGCCGGTCCGCTATGTGCCCGGCCCGGCGCGCTGGGAGGCCGGCACCCCGCACGTGGCCGGCGCCGTCGGGCTCGCCGCGGCGCTGGACTACCTCGGCGACCTCGGCTGGGACGCCGTCCGCGGCCACGGCGCGGCGCTCGTGCGCGCCGCCGCCGACGCCCTCGCCGGCCTCGACCGGGTCCGCATCGTCGGCGACCCGGTGTCCGAGCCGAGCGGCATCGTGTCGATCGTCGTCGACGGCATCCACCCGTACGATGTCGGCGCTCATCTCGACGCCAGCGGCGTCGCCGTGCGCTGCGGCGTGCACTGCGCCAGCGTCTTCCTCGACGCGCTCGGCCTGCTCGGCACCGTGCGGCTGTCGTTCGGCGTCTACAACACCGAGGCCGACGTCGAGCGGGTGCGCGCCGCGCTCGCCACCGTCAAGCCGGCGACGTGGACGGCCGAGCACCCGGGCACCCGCTTCCTATGAGGTTCGACACCCGTCTCGTCCACGGTGGGCAGCGGCCGGCCCCCGGCACCGGCGCGCTCGTCCCGCCGGTGCACGTCGGGGTCGCCTACGACCGCGGTTCGCAGGAGCCGCTGCGGTACTTCTACGCCCGCGGCGAGCAGCCGACGCGCGAGGATCTGGAGGAGTGCCTGGCCGGCCTGGAGGACGCGCGGTTCGCCACCGTGTACTCCTCCGGCCAGGCCGCCTCGGCCACCGTGCTGTCGCTGCTCGGCCCCGGCGCGCGGCTGGTCGCCGGCGACGACCTCTACGGCGGCACGCACGAGCTGTTCGAGCTGCTGGGGGAGCGCGGCGTCGAGGTGCGCCGGGCCGACCTGGCCGCCGACCCCGACCCGGGGCCGTGCGACCTCGTGTGGGTCGAGACGCCGAGCAACCCGCTGCTGAAGATCGTCGACGTCGAGCGGGTCGCCCGGCTCGCCCACGAGCGCGGCGCGCTGCTCGCCGTCGACAACACCCTTGCCAGCCCCGTGCTGCAGCAGCCGCTCGCGCTGGGGGCGGACATCTCGGTGTACAGCACCACGAAGTTCATCGCCGGGCACCTCGACGTCCTCGGCGGCGCCGTCGTCTGCGACGAGCCGGGCCTGCACGAGCGCTTCCTGCGCTACCGCACCGTCGTCGGCAACGTGCCCGGCGGCCTCGACTGCTACCTCGTGCACCGCGGCCTCAAGACGCTCGCGGTGCGCGTCGAGCGGCAGGTCCGCACCGCCGGGCTCGTCGCCGCCGCGCTCGAGGACCACCCGGCCGTCGAGCGCGTCCTGTACCCGGGCCGGGCCGGGCATCCCGGGCACGCGGTCGCCGCGCGGCAGATGCGCGCGGCGGGGGCGTTGGTGTCGTTCGAGTACCGCGGCGACCCCATGCGCCTGCTGGAGCGCGTGACGCTGTTCGGCGCCGCCGTCAGCCTCGGCGGCGTGCGCTCGCTCATCGAGGTGCCGGCCGCGATGACGCACCGGCCGGTCCCGCGCGCCACCCGGCGGCGGCTGGGCATCACCGACGCCCTCGTCCGGCTCTCCATCGGCATCGAGGACCCGGCCGACCTGGTCGAGGACCTGTCGGCCGCCCTGTCCTCCTGATGACGAAACGGCTCCCATGATGATGAAAGGACTCCCATGACCGAGCAGACCCTGCGGCTCGACGGCGGCACCGCGACGGAGCTGCAGCGCGGCGGCATCGCGGTGACCGCGCCCTGGTGGACCACCCGGGCCGTGCTCTCCGACGAGCGGCGCACCGTGCTGCGCGGCGTCCACGAGCGGTACCTGCGCGCCGGCGCCGACGTCATCACCGCCAACACGCTGCGCTGCAACCTGCGCACCCTGCAGCGGGCCGGCCTGCAGGACGCCGGGCTGGCCTGGATGGTGCACGCCGCCGTCGGCGTCGCCCTCGCCGCTCGCCTGGCCGCCGGCACCGCGGACACGCGCATCGTCGGCTCCGTCGCGCCCGTCGAGGACTGCTACCGGCCCGACCTCGTGCCGGCCGACGACGAGCTGCGCACCGAGCACGCGTGGCTGGCCACCGAGCTGTCCCGGGCCGGGGTGCGCGACGCGCTCGTCGAGACGATGAACACCGAGCGGGAGGCCCGCATCGCCGTGCACGCCGCGCAGAGCGCCGGGCTGGGCGCCTGGGTTTCCTTCGCGTGTACCGCGGATGCCCGCCTCCTGTCGGGCGAGCCGCTCGCCACCGCCGCCAAGGCGGTCGAGTCCGACGGCGCCGCGATGGTGATGGTGAACTGCACGACGCCGGAGCACACCGAGGAGTGCCTGCGCGTCCTCGCCGGCGCCTGCGCGGGCCCGATCGGCGCCTACCCGAACCTCGAGAACCGCGACGGCGCGCCCGAGGCCGCCCTCAACCCGGAGGCGTTCGCCGACCTGGCCGCCCGCTGGCGCGACGACTACGGCCTGGCGGCGGTCGGCGGCTGCTGCGGCTGCACCCCGGCGCACATTGCCCGCATGTCCGCGCGACTCGGGTAGCTACCTCCACCGGCTGACGGCTGACATGGCGAAGTCCGCGATCCGCAGCGGCGGCATCGCGGTGCGGGTGAAGTAGTCGCCCCACTCGCGCGGCATCGTGCGCTCGGTCGCGCCCGCCTCGGCCACCCGGTCGAGCAGCGCGACCGGGCTCTCGTTGAAGCGGAAGTCGTCCGCCTCGCCGACGACCTCGCCGTCCTCGACGACGTAGACGCCGTCGCGGGTGACGCCGGTGAGCAGCAGCTGCCGCGGGTCCAGGTCGCGCAGGTACCACAGGCTGTTGACGAGCAGCCCGCGCCGCGTCCCGGCGACCATCTCCGGCAGCGTGGCCCGGCCGGGGCCGCGCAGGGTCAGGTTGTCGACCTCCGGGGTGAGCGGCCGCCCGGAGTCGGCGGCGGACCGGCGGGTCTGCACGAGCGCCTCCAGCCGGCCGCCGGCGATCCAGTCGGTGCGCGCGAGGGGCAGGCCGTTGTCGAAGACGCTGCGCACGGCGCTGGACGAGCGGGCGACGACGAACGGGGCGCAGCGCAGCCCGGGCTCGGCCGGGTCGCTGGACAGGGTCAGCGGCAGCGCCGAGAGCCGGTCGCCGATGCGGGTGCCGCCGCCCGGCCGGCTGAACACCGTGCCGCCGTCCGCCGCCGCGGTGGCGCCCGCGGCCAGGTACACGTGCATCATGAGGTCGGCGACGCAGGCCGGCGACAGCAGCACCTCGTAGCGGCCCGGCGGCCGCGGCAGGCGCCGGCCGGCCCAGGCGAGGCGATCGGCGAGCCGGTCGCCGGCCGCGTGCAGGTCCAGGTCGGACAGGTCCTCGCCGCCGGTGCCGTCCCACGTCGAGCGGCCGTCGCGGTCGCGGGCGGTCAGGTCGGCCAGGGCCGTGCGCTGCGCGTGGCGGCGGCGCAGTCCCGTCGACGACGCCAGGTACGTGGTGCGGGCCTGCTGCTCGGCGTACCCGTACAGTTCCCGCCCGGCCGCGCGGAACCGCGCCAGCAGCGCGCCCAGCCCGGCCCCCGCGCCGCGCAGCGCGTCGACCGTGACCTCCTCCGGCGGCCGCTCCCAGCCGGGGTCGTCCGGGCCGGGCCGGACCGGCGGCGCGGCGTCCGGCGCCGGCCCGGCGTGCTCGGCGGCCCGCTCGGCCGCCCGGACGAGCTCGCGCAGCGCGTCGTCGTCGGCGGCGCCGCCGAGGCTGACGGCGCCGGCCGCGACGCCGGCCCCCGCGCCGACGAAGGCCACGACGGTCAGGTCCCGCACGCGGGTGCTGCCGTTGCTGGTGAGCGCGTTGCGGGCCCAGCGCAGGTGCGCGGCGGCCGTCTCGTCGACGATGGCCACGTACGAGCCGCCGGCCCGGCCGAAGCCCAGCGCGCGCTCCGCGGTCTCCTGCACGCTCGTCATGCGTCCTCCCCGGTGTTGACGACGGTGATTCCCTCGAACACGGCCGCCGGCGCGCCGTGGCTCGCCGCGGCCGCCTGCACCGGCTGGCCCTTGCCGCACAGGTCGGCGCCGAACGAGCCGTAGCTGGCCGGCCCGCCGATCGCCGCCAGGGCGTTCCAGAAGGCCACGGTCTCCGCCTGGTACGCCACGCCGCCCAGCTGCCCTTCGAGGCGCCCGTTGCGGATCCGGTAGCAGGTCTGCGCGCTGAACTGGAACTGCCGGCGCTGCGCGTCGATGGAGAAGCTGTCCGAGCCGGCGAGGTAGATGCCGTCGGCGACGCCGGCGATGAGCGCGTCGGTGGCCGGGCCGGCCGGGTCGGGCTGCAGCGACACGTTGGCCAGCCGGGCGATCGGCAGGTGCCGGGCCGACTCGGCGTAGGCGCAGCCGGTCGAGCGGTCCTGCCCGGCCGCGCCCGCGGTCGCCCGGTCGGTCTGGTAGCCGCACAGCACGCCGCCGCGCACGAGGTCCCAGCGCTGGGCGGCGACGCCCTCGTCGTCGTAGCCGGCCGTGGCCAGTTCGTGCGCCGTGGTGCGGTCCGCGGTCACGTGCATGAGCGGCGAGCCGTATCGCAGCCGTCCCAGCTGCTCCGGCGTGGCGAAGGTGCCGCCGGCGTACGACACCTCGTGCCCGAGCGCGCGGTCCAGCTCCGTGGCGTGCCCGACCGACTCGTGGATGGTGAGCCACAGGTGCGACGGCGCCATCACCAGGTCGTAGCGGCCGGGCCGCACCGGCTCGGCGGCGACCTTGCCGGCGAGCAGGCCCGGCAGCCCGGCCAGCTCGCGGTCCCAGTCCCAGCCCTCGCCCAGCAGGTACTCCCACCCGCGCGCGACCGGCGGCCCCAGCGAGCGCTGCGTGCGCCCGCCGGCCGCCATGACGACCGCCATCGGGTGCACGCGCACGCGCCGCTGCGTGATGCTCGAGCCCGCCAGGTCGGCGTAGAATGTCCGCTCGTCGGCCATCCGCACCTTCGTCACGGCGTGCGCGACGCCGGGCGCGGCGAGCAGCCGTGCCGCCCAGTCGGCCAGCAGCGCCACCCGCTGCGGCTCCGGCACGTCGAACGGCGCCGTCCGGTGCGGCGAGACCCAGGTCCGGTCGCGGTGCACGGGCTCGCCGGCCGGCTCGACCGGCGGCCCGAAGAGCCCGGCGGTGGACCGGGCCAGCTCGACCGCCCGCGCCGCGGCGTCCGCGGCCGCCTCCGGGGTCAGCTCCGGTACGGCGGCGAAGCCCCACGCCCCGCCGTGGCGCACGCGCACCGCCAGGCCGCTGTCGGTGACGTCCTCGGCCGCGCGCAGGCCCCCGTCGTGCAGCAGCAGCCCGCCGCGGCGCGTGCGGGCGACGCGCACGGCCGCATGGCCCGCGCCCAGCCCGGCGGCCCGCCCGAGCGCGGCGTCGGCAAGTTTCATCATCGACTCCATACTTGATAAATCTATAGTATTCTCGGCGA
This sequence comes from Dactylosporangium sp. CA-139066, assembly GCF_050936175.1. NCBI lineage: Bacteria > Bacillati > Actinomycetota > Actinomycetes > Micromonosporales > Micromonosporaceae > Dactylosporangium > Dactylosporangium sp. CA-139066. The sequence continues at coordinate 2,258,184 of NZ_JBNJNH010000001.1, forward strand.
TGTGACACAGTTGACCGCCGATCTCGACCGCGCGCGGTCCGGCGAGCCCGTCCGGGGCGGCACGCTGCGCATCGCGGCGCCGGGCCCCGTCACCCACCTCGACCCGGCCTGCGCCTACGACCTGGCCTCGGCCCAGCTGCTGCGGGCGGTGACCCGCCAGCTGTTCACCTATCCATCCACAGTGGACCTCTCCGACCCGGGCCGGGCGTTCGGGCTCGTCGCCGACGTCGCCGAGGAGCTGCCGACCCGGCGCAACGGCGGGATCAGCGCGGACCGGCGCACCTGGACCGTGCGGCTGCGCCGCGGCGTGCTCTGGGACAGCGTGCCCCGCCGGCCGGTCGTCGCCGGCGACTTCGTGCGCGCGCTGAAGCGGCTGGCCAACCCGGTCACCGGCGCGGGCGCGATCCGCTACTTCACCAGCACGATCGGCGGCATGGCGCAGTACTGTGCCGAGTACCGGGCGGCGTTTCGCGACCGGCCGCCGACCGCCCGGGCCCTGGCGGACTTCCAGAACGCGCACGAGATCGCCGGCGTCACCGCGCTCGACGACGCGACGCTGCGCATCCGGCTCGTCGAGCCGGCCGACGACCTGCCGCACCTGCTGGCGCTGTCGTGCGCGTCGGCGGTGCCGCGGGAGTACGACCGGTTCGTGCCGGGCAGCACCGAGCTGTTCGGGCACCTGCGCTCCGCCGGCCCCTACAGCCTGGCGCTGTACCGCGACGGCGGGCGGCTGCTGCGCCTGGAGCGCAACCCGGTGTGGGACCCCGACGAGGACCAGGTCCGGGGGCAGTTCGTGGGTGCGATCGAGGTGAGCGCGACCGGCGAGCCGGCCGGCGTCGTGGCCGGCCGGCTCGACCGCGGCGAGGCCGACCTGGCCTGGTCGATGGACGAGGTCTCGTGGACCGGCGAGCCGGCCGGGGGCGAGGAGGGGCCGCCGACCTCGGCGGGGTACACCCTGAACCCGTATCTGGTCTTCAACCTCCGCAGCCCCAATCGCGGCGGCCTGACGGGGCGGGCGGCGCTGCGCCGGGCGGTCGCGCTCGCCGTCGACAAGCGGGCGCTGGCCGGGATCCTGGCCGGCGGCGGCGTGCCCTGTGTGGTCCAGCACGGGGTGATCCCGCCCGGCTGCGTCGGGCACCGGCCGTTCAACGCGTTCCCGACGCCCGGCGACCGCGGCGACCCGGGCGCGGCGCGGGCCGAGCTCGCCGCCGCCGGGCTGGCCGCAGAGCGCCTCACGCTCGTCGCCGCCGTCCGCGACATCCCCGAGCAGCGGGCCGTGCTGGACTCGATCGCCGCCGACCTCGGCCGGGCCGGGATCGACCTGGCCGTCGTGCCCTACCCGCCGGGGGAGTACTACGACCGGCTGCTCGGCGACCCGGCGCAGGCCCGCGCCGGCGCCTGGGACCTCGCCCTGGCCGGCTGGGTGCCCGACTGGTTCGGCGACAACGGCCGGGCCGTGGTGCAGCCGCTGTTCGAGTCCAACGACGCGCCCGGCACCACCAACTACGGCGGCTACCACAACCCGCAGGTCGACCGGCTCGTCGCCGCGGCGCTGCGGGCCGGCTCGCGGTCCCGCGCGGAGGAGCTGTGGCATCGCGTGGACCGCCTCGTGACCGGCGACGTCGCCGTGGTGCCGCTGCTGGCCTGCGCGATGGTGTCGCCCCGGCGGCACTCGCCGCGGCTGCGCAACGTGCGGTACCTGCCGCACTGCGGCTTCTTCGACGTGACGAGCCTGTGGCTGGACGGCGCGACCGAGCCGTGGGAGGTCAGCGCGTTCGCGTGACGCGCCAGGTCTCGCCCCGGTGCTCGGCGGCCCGCGCGGAGAACCCCGCGCGGGCCAGCCGCCGCGCGGTCGCGTCGGCCCAGGGACGCAGGGCGGGGCCGCGGGCGACGTCGAGCACCGCGCGCCACCCGGCGGCCTCGGCCGCGGCGACGTCCAGGCCCAGCCAGGCGTCGGCGGCCGGGGTACCGAGGGCGACCGTCCTGATCGGGTGGTCCGGGTCGCCCCAGTAGCGCACCGCGGCGGTGGCCAGCCGCTCGGCGACCTCCTCGGCGAACCCCGCCAGGGGCAGCGGCTCGGCCGGCTCGCCGACGACGCCCGGGCCCGGCACGAGGACGTCGGCGATGTGCAGCGCCGGCTCCTCGTACGGATGCGCGGCGAGCAGCGCGGTCAGGACCGCGGCCCGCCGCCCGCGGGGGAGCAGCATCTCGACCCGGATCTCGTCCGCCGCCTCGGCCCTGCCATGGCGCCCGAGCGCGGGCGTCGCGGCGTCGCCCGGCGTGAACAGGCCGGTGCCGGGTGTGGTCCAGGCGCAGCGGGTGTACTCCCCGATGGCGCCCGCGCCCGCCGCGGCCATCGCGTCGGCGACCCGGCCGGCGGCACCGGCCGGCACGGCGGTCGCGATCAGCTCCCGGGGCTCGAGATCGGTTCCCGGCCCGCGCAGGCGGGTGAGGCCGAGCGCGGCGGCCAGCGGGCGGAACGGGTCGTCGTGCGGCCGGGCGCACAGCGCGACCCCGGCGGCGATGGCCCGGTGGATCAGGCGGCCCTTGGGTGTCGTCGCGGGCGCCGCCGGGGCGCCGGCCGGACCGGGCGGGCGGTGGGTGAGCAGCACGCCGGCGCCGGCCGCGATCGCCTCCTCGAGGGCCGCGGGGCTCGCCTCGGCGGCCACCAGCACCGTGCCGGCCGGCGCGTCCGGAGCCCCGCAGACGAGCTCGACGCCGGGCAGCTCGCCGACGCGGGGCACGGCTCAGCCCTGCGCGGCGTGGATGAGCACCGTGTTGAGGGTGCCGCGGGCGCGGGCCCGGCGCACGGAGGCCGCGCCGGCGAGGTCGGCGTCGACGACCAGGATCGACGGGGCCGGCGACCACAGATCCGTGAGCAGCGCCAGGCGCCGGGCCTCGCCGGTGCGGTCGATGGCGTGCATCGCCGTCTGCAGGTCGCCGAACGTCATCTCGACCAGCACGCACGTGACGCCGGCGGACAGGTAGGCGGCCAGCTCCTCGTGCAGCTCGGCGCGGGTCTGGCCGTGCCGGTGGGGCAGGCCCGACAGGTACGCCAGGCCGGTGCGGAACGGGTCGGCGGGCAGCGACCGCGCGTACTCGCCGGCCGCCGCCAGGGCCACCGGCACGCCGGGCACGACCTCGACGGTGCGGCGGTGCAGCGCGATGCCGTCGAGGACGTCGAGGGTGTCCGGGTTGCCCTCGACCAGCAGCGCCACCTCGGTCACGCCGGCGTCGCGCAGGCGGTCCAGGGCCCGGTTGAAGCCGGCGATGGTGGCGTCGTAGTCGTCGATGTCGTACGGCACCGTGACCCGCGGCGCGTCGATGCGCAGGCCGGACAGGGGCAGCGTGTTGCCGGCCGTCCAGTCGGTCATCACCACGGCCCGGGCGCGGGCGAGGGCGGACCGGGTCGCCGGGCGCACGGGCAGGAGGCCGGCGCTGATCGGCACCGCGCTCACCCGCTGGGCGATCGGGTGGGGCGGGCCGGCCGGCGTCTGCGGGAGGCGGCGGCGCAGGACGGCGGCGTGGCGGCGCACGAACGCCTCGGGGACGAGGAAGCAGACGGGGCCGTGACCGGTGAACCGGCTGCCGGTGGCCGCCGCGAGATCGGCGGCCGCCGCGTGGTCGCCGGTGACGGCCACGGCCCGCCCCAGCGCGAGCGCCCGCGCGACGACCGCCAGATCGGCCGGCGCCCGCACGTGGACCGCGAGGAACCCGGTGGCGACCGGCGAGACGGGGTACCGGCAGCCGCGGATCTCCACGGTGATCGCATCGCGCACGGCCGCGGCGGCGTCGAACACCGCCGGGCCCGTCAGGCTCGGCCGCGTGCCGGCCCGCTCCGCGACCGACGCGCGGTCGGTGGCGGTCATGCCGCTGTCCCCGCGTAACGCTCCAGGCGGGGCACCAGCGCGACCGGCGTGGGCAGGCCGGCGATCTCGTCGCGCACCTCGGCGGCCGCGCGGCGCAGCTTGTCGTCGTCGAGGACCCGCCGCAGCAGCGCCGCGTCGAGCTCGCCGGCGCTCGCGCTCAGGCCGGCGCCGCGCTCGCGCACCGCGTCGGACTGCATGTAGTTGGGGGCGCCCGACGGGACCGCGAGTTGCGGTACACCCGCATCCAGAGCGGCCAGGATGGACCCCGCGCCGCCGTGGTGCACGATCGCGGCGCAGCCCCGCAGCAGCGCGCGCAGCGGCAGCCACTCGGTGACCGCCCGGACGTTGGCCGGCAGCGACCCGAGGTCCGCCCCGACGCCGCTGAGCAGCAGCACGAACTCCGCGTCGACGGCCGGCGCCGCGGCGAGCAGCCGGTCGAGCAGCTCGCGCATGTTGGGCGCCATGATGTTGGTGCCGATCGTCACCGCCACGCGCGGGCGCGACCCGTCGGCGACGAGCGCACCGGGGACGAGGCCGCCGCCGTTGAAGGGCACGTAGCGCATCGGCCACTGCTCGCCGCCGCCCTGGGCCGGCACCATGCTCGGCGGGGCGACGTCCAGCACGGCCCGCCGCGGGTCGAGCCCGTCGATGCCGTGCTCGGCGAACGTGTCGGGGATGAGCACGCTCAGCCGGTCGTAGAAGTCGTCGTTGCGCAGCAGGCTGGCGCCGTGCTCGACGGCCGGCACGCCCAGCTTCGCCGCGGCGATCGGGCCGCCGCCCTGCAGCTGGGAGTGGATGATGAGGTCGGGGCCGTAGAGCTCGGCGACGGCGACCATCCGGTCGACGTACTGCCGGGTGGCCTCGATGAGCAGCACCTCGCCGTCGGCGACCTGGGTCGCCCGCCTGGCCACGATGTCGGGCCGGGTGGCGTTGATCTCGGCCAGCGACGGGCACTCGCCGGAGGGGTCGAAGTCGAGCACGTCGATGCCGGCCGCGGTGACCCCGATGGCGTCGTCGGTCGTGCTGATGAGCACGTCGTGCCCGGCGGCCCGCAGCGCCCAGGCGAGCGGGACCATCGGGTACGTGTGGCTGGGCAGGGGCGTGGAAAGGAACAGGACCCGCACGGTCGTCTCCTCACTCAGCGGCTCAGGCGCACCGGCAGCTCGGCGAAGCCGCGCAGGTTGTGGCCGGGGCGGCGCCGCGGCGTTGCGGCCGGCTCGGCGCCGCTGAACCGGGTGATGAGGCAGGTGAGGAACTCGCTCATCACCAGCCGGCCCAGGTGGGCGCCCATGCAGAAGTGCGCGCCGCCGCCGAAGGCGAGCGAGACGCCCTCGTCGCGGCCCAGGTCGAGCGCGTCGGGGTCGGTGTAGCGGCGCGGGTCGCGATTGGCCGCGCCCTGGATGCCGACCACGATCTCGCCGGGCTCCAGGTCCAGCCCGGCGACCGTGGTCTTCACGAGCGCGGTGCGCGGGTTGAGGTTCAGGGGCGGGTCGAAGCGGGCCAGCTCCTCCACCGCCCGCGGCACCAGCTCCGGGTGCTCGCGCAGCCGGCGCAGCTGCTCCGGGTGGGTCAGCAGCGCGTACATCGAGTTGCTGAGCAGGTTGGTCGTCGTGTCGTTGCCGGCGTTGGTCAGGTTGGCCGCGGCCGCCACCATCTCGATGGGCTCGAGGGGGTCGCCGTCGGCCGGCGCGACGAGCCGGGTGAGCAGGTCGTCGCGGGGCGCCGTGCGGCGCTCCTCGAGCGCGTCGGCGAAGTAGTCGGCCATGGTGATCTCGGCCGCGGCGGCCGCCTCGAGGTCGCTGGTCGCCGTCATCGGGTCGAAGACGCCCATCGATCGGGGGGAGAGCCGGGCCAGCTCGGCGCGGTCGTCCTCGGGCACGCCGAGCAGGTCCGCGACCGCGGCCCCGCCCAGCGGCGAGGCGACCGTCGTGACGAAGTCGGCGCCGGGGGAGTCCGCCAGCGCGTCCATGGTCTCGCGGGCGCGGCGGGCGACCAGCTCGCGCATCGCCTCGACGTGCCGCGGCAGGAACTGCGCGCCGACCTTGCGCCGCATCTTCGTGTGCAATGGCGGGTTGGCGAACACCATGGTGCGCTTCCAGCGGCGCATCACCGGCTCCAGCAGCCGCGGCGGCAGGTCGGTGAGATGCTGGACCGACTCCTCGCCGCGGCCCATGTCGCGGTGGCGCAGCACGGCGTCGACGTCGGCGAAGCGCGACAGCACGATCATCCCGTTGCTGCCGCGGAACACCGGCGCGTGCTCGTGGAACCAGCGGTAGCTCGCGTAGGGCTCGACGTCCGGCGGATTGCCGAGGAACTCGAAGAACACCTGCTCCGCGCGGACGTCGACGTCGGTGGGACCGGCTTGGGTCGTCACGGTCTGACTCCTGTCCTGTCTGGTCCTTGTCAGGCTAACTATGTGATTTTAAAGCGTCAATCCGGGCGAACCGCGAGTCGGCGGCCCGGTAGGCCTCCGGGCTGCCGCCGACGTCGCTCCACCACCCGGAGATCTCGGTCCACCACAGCTCGCCCCGCGCGGCGTACGCCCGGTTGAGGTCCCAGATCTCGGTCTCGCCGCGCCCCGAGGGCCGCAGGGCGCGGATCCGGTCGAAGACGTCGCGGTGGTAGCAGTAGAACCCCATGTCCATCAGCCCCGGCCCGTGGCGGTCCGGGTCCTTGTCGCCGAGGGCGCGCACCAGCGGCCCGCCGACGGCGAGCGTGGTCTGCCCGGCGGTGTCGGCGGTGTGGGTGGCGACCATGCGCGCACCCCGGTCCTGTACGGCGAATGCGCGCACGGCCCGCTCGAGCGAGTCCTCGACGAGCACGTCGCCGCACACGGCGATGAACTTGTCGGTGCGCAGCAGGCGCTCGACGCGCCCGATCGCCGAGGGCAGCCCGGCCCCGCGGGCCGGCTGCCAGGCGAACCCGAGGCTGCGCAGGCCGATCCCGCGCCCGTCGCGCAGCGTGCCGAGGAACTGGGTGGCGTGCCGCTCGTCGATGACGACCAGTACGTCCTCGATCCCGGCGGCGACGAGCTGGTCGATGGCCCGGCATACCAGCGGCCGCCCGCCGACCGGCAGCAGCTGCTTACTCGTGCGCTCGGTGAGCGCCCCGAGCCGGGTGCCGCGCCCGCCGGCGAGCACGATGCCGGTGAGTGCGTCCATGTTGGCAATCTAGCAATGCACTTGAAAAACATCTAGCATCGGCGTTGTGACGAAGCAACCTGAGGCCGACACCGCGCGGGCCAGCGCTGCCCGCGTCTACAACGTCTATCTGGGCGGCGAGCAGAACTTCGCCGTCGACCGCGCGTTCGCCGACCAGATGATCGCGACGGTCCCGGAGGTGCCGATCGTGGCCCGCCTGAACCGGGCCTTCCTGCGCCGCGCCGTGCAGGCCTGCGCGCGGGCGGGCGTCGAGCAGTTCCTGGACATCGGCTCCGGCATACCCGACCGCGACAGCACCCTGGACTTCGCCGCCGCGGTGCGTCCGGACAGCCGGGTCGTGTACCTGGACTTCGAGCCGGTCGCGGTCGAGCGGGGCCGGGCGGCGCTGGCCGGCGAGCCGCGGGCCCGGATGGGCTACGCCGACCTGCGCGACCCGGAGGGCGTGCTCGGCAGCCCGGAGGTCGCGGAGCTGCTGGACCTGAGCCGCCCGGTCGCGCTGCTGATGCTGGGCGTGCTGCACTACGTCGCGGACGAGGAGCACCCGCGGGCGATCGTGACCCGCTATCGCGACGCCGTGGCGCCCGGCAGCTACCTGGTGGTCTCGCACGGCACCGACGACGGCCGCCCGGAGCCGGTGCGCGACATGATCGACCTGACGGCGGCGGAGAGCCAGAACCCGGCGTACATGCGCGGCCGCGCAGAGATCGCCGCGTTCCTGGACGGTTTCCAGCTGCTCGCCCCGGGCGTGGTGTATCTGCCGGACTGGCGCCCCGAGCCGGGCGATGACCCGGGCACGCCGAGCGCCCGCGTCATGGCGTACGGGGCGGTCGGCCGCCGCCCGTAGCACCTGCGCGGCAAGTTCCGGGAGAGGGGATCACCGGCCACTGCACGCACCCCGACAGACATGTGACAGTGCGGCCAGGACAACGGCTATATTGTGCGCCGGTCTTCCCCGATTCCCAGCCCAGCCGAGGTGCCCATGGCCGCCGCCACGCTGCGTCGCCGTTTCCGATACTGGTTCGACAAGACGATGTCCGAGGGTACGTCGGCCCTCGTCGCGTGGCTGGGGCTGGCCTCCGTGGCGGTTGTGGTCGCCGGCGGGCTCCTGGTCTGGCTGATCGACCCCACGCCGGCGGACGGCGGGCGCCGCGGGTTCTTCGCGTCGGTGTGGCAGGCCGTGCTGCACGCGCTCGACCCCGGTACCGTCGCCGGGGACACCGGGCACTGGTACTTCGTGGCCATCGCGTTCCTCATCACCATCGGCGGCATCTTCATCGTCACGGCGTTCATCGGTGTGCTGACCACCGGCCTCGACGGCAAGCTGCAGGAGTTGCGCAAGGGCCGCTCGATCGTGCTGGAGACCGGTCATACCGTGATCCTCGGCTGGTCCGACCAGGTGTTCACGGTCATCGGCGAACTCGTCGAGGCCAACAGCAACAAGCGCCGCGCGTGCGTGGCGGTCCTCGCCGACAAGGACAAGGTCGAGATGGAGGACGAGATCCGCGCGAAGGTCGGCGACCTGCGCAGTACGAAGGTCGTGTGCCGCACCGGCGACCCGCTCGACCCGGACGACATCGCGCTGGTGAACATCGCCGAGGCCCGTTCCGTCGTCATCCTCACCGGTTCGGGGGATGACCGCGACGCGCATCTGGTCAAGATGCTGCTGTCCGTCACGAAGGCCGACAACCGGTGCACGGTCGTCGGCAGCGTGTCGGACCAGTCGAACATGCCGGCCGCCCGCCTGGCCGGCGGTCCCGGCGCGTACCTCATCGACGCCACCGCCGTGGCGGCCCGCCTGATCGTCCAGACGTGCCTGCAGTCCGGGCTGTCCGTCGTGTACACCGACCTGCTCGACTTCGGCGGCGACGAGATCTACTTCCGGCGCGAGCCGAGCCTGGCCGGCCAGACGTATGCCGCCGCACTGCACTCGTACCCCACGTCGGCGATCATCGGCGTGCGCCAGGGCGACGGGACCGTGCTGCTGAATCCGCCGAGCGACTACCGCATCGCCGCCGCCGACGACCTGCTCGCCATCTCGGCCGACGACGACACCGTCGTGATGGCGCCGCCCGCGCCGATCCACCATGAGCTGATCGTGGCCGGCCCGGATCCGGTGGCGGCGCCGAAGCGGGCCTTGATCCTCGGCTGGAACCAGCGGGCCGTCGGGGTCATCGAGCAGCTCGACCAGTACCTGACGGCCGGGTCGGAGGTCGTCGTCGTGGCGCGGCACCACGACGTGTCGCTCAGCCTGAAGCGGCTCACGGCCGAGGTGCGGAACCTGTCGCTGACCCTCACCGAGGACGACAGCGCCGACCGGGCCGTGCTCGAGTCGCTCGGCATCGGCGGCTTCGACCACGTCATCGCGCTGTGCTACGACGACGTCGACCGGCAGGTGGCCGACTCGCGTACCCTCGTGACACTGCTGCACCTGCGCGACATGGAGCAGAAGCTCGACGGGAAGTTCTCGATCGTCAGCGAGATGGGCGACGACCGCAACCGCCAGCTTGCCCAGGTCACCCAGGCCGACGACTTCATCGTCAGCGACAAGCTGCTGAGCCTGATGACGACCCAGATCTCGGAGAACCCGCACCTCGCCGACGTGTTCGGCACGCTGTTCGACGCCGCGGGCTGCGAGATCTACCTCAAGCCCGCCGAGCTGTACGTCCGCGCCGGCCGCCCGCTCAACTTCCAGACGGTGCTGGAGGCGGCCCGCATCCGTGGCGAGTCGGCGATCGGCTACCGGCTGGCCGCGAACGCGCAGGCGGCGCCGGCGTACGGGATCGTGCTCAACCCGGACAAGGCGGCGAGCGTGACGTTCGGCCCGGACGACCGTGTGATCGTCCTCGCCAAGGAGTGAGCGAGGGCCACGCGGCGAGGCGGCGCCGTCGCACCCGGCGGGTGCGCTGCGCCGCCCCGGGCAACGCGGTGCTAATGCCGCTTCGCGGCGGCCAGGCGGGCCGTGAAGAACGCGTCGGCCTTGTCCTGGTCGGCGAAGAAGTGCGTGCCGGACGTGATACGGCCGTCGGCGAACTTCCACAGCACGCACGTCTCGGTCTCGAACGCGAACTTCTCGTCGATGCTGAAGACGCGCTGGGCCTCGAGGACGTAGTCGTCGTTGGCGCCGACGACATACTTGTCGGGGCGCAGCTGCATGCCGGCCATCTGGTCGAAGAAGGCCACGATCTCCTCGGGGCCGCGCTTGGTGCCGGCGAGCTCGTGGTGGCCGGGGAAGTGCCAGGTGGCGTCCTCGGCGAGCACCTCGCGCACGGCCTCGAGGTCGTGGGCGGCGTATGCCTCGAAGTACCGATCGATGAGTTCCTGCGACTTGGTCGTCATGCTCGGGCCTTCCTCTGATCGAGTACGTTACCGCTATATGATCCGGCAGTGTGCGCGCCCGCGCACGCCACCTTCGCGGATTTCACCGGTTCAGCGGCGCAGCAGGCGGCCGTCCCCCTCGGACTGGCGGCGGTAGAGGATCGCCGTCGCGGCGCCGAAGGCGGCGGTCAGCAGGGCGCACGCCAGCAGGGCGGCGCCGATCTGGGCGGCCGTCGCGGTGCCCGACATCAGGCCCCGCACCGCCGCCACCACGTGGGTGACCGGGTTGGCCTGCACGGCGGCGGAGAGCCAGCCGGGCATCGTGTCGGTCTTCACGAACAGGTTGGACAGGAACGTCAACGGCAGCAGCGCCAGGCCGCTCACGCTCATGACGGTCTCGGGCTTGCGGGCGATCAGGCCCATCGTGGTCCATACCCAGGAGAAGCTGAACGCGAACAGGACGATGAGCAGAATCCCGAGGACCACGCCGCCGGCGCCCCCGGCCGGGCGGAAGCCCAGGAGCAGGCCGACCAGGACGCTGACCGTGGCCGCCGAGGCATACCGCAGCGTGTCGCCCAGCAGCGCGCCGACCAGCACCGCGGGGCGCCAGATCGGCAGGGAGCGGAAGCGGTCGAAGATGCCCTTGGTGACGTCGACGTTGAGCGCCACACCGGTGTTCATGCTGATCAGCGACACCGCCAGCACCAGTACGCCCGGCTGGAGGTACTGCAGGTAGTCGTGGGTCGAGCCGGCCAGCGCGCCGCCGAAGAGGTAGGTGAACACCAGGGTGACGACGATGGGGAAGAAGACGGCGTCGAACAGCTGCTGCGGGTTGTGCCGGATCTTCCACAGCGTGCGGGTGGCGAAGGCGAGCACGACGGCGATCGCGCCGGGCGGCTGCGGAGCCGAGCGGCGGGTGAAGGCGGCTGTGGTCATCGCGGGTCCTCCTGCCGGGCCGTCAGGGCCATGAACACCTCGTCCAGGGTGGGCTGGCCGAGCGTGAACTCCGTGATGTCGATGCCGGCGCGGCCCAGCTCGCGCAGCGCGGCCGAGGCCCGCTCCACGTCGAACACGGCGGCCGCCAGCAGGCCGGGCTCGCCCGAGTCCGAGGCATGCACCTCGGCGCGCAGCGCCGCGCCCAGGACGCGCGAGGCGTCGGCCTGGCGGGCCGGGTCGGCCAGCCGGACGCGCACCGAGCCGGTGCCGAGCGACGCCTTCAGCTCGCCCAGCGTGCCCTCCGCGACCGCGCGGCCGTGGTCGATGAGCGCGACCCGGTCGCAGAGCCGGTCGGCCTCGTCGAGGTGCTGCGTGGTGAGCACGACCGTGGTGCCGGCCGTGGCCAGGGCGCGCACGATGTCCCAGACCTGGTTGCGGCTGCGCGGGTCGAGGCCGGTCGTCGGCTCGTCGAGGAACATGAGCTCGGGCACCGACACCAGGCTGGCCGCGATGTCGAGGCGCCGGCGCATGCCGCCGGAGTAGCCCTTCACGAGCCGCCCGGCCGCCTCCTCGAGGCCGAACGCGGACAGCAGCTCCCCGGCCCGCTCGCGCGCGGCCGCGGGGCGGTAGCCGACCAGCCGGCCGATCAGCTTCAGGTTTTCCAGGCCCGTCAGGTCGTCGTCGACGGAGGCGAACTGGCCGGTCAGCCCGACGCGGCGGCGCACCTCCCGATCCTCGCGCACCACGTCGTGGCCGAACACGCGCGCGGTGCCCGCGTCCGGTCGCAGCAGGCCCGCCAGGATCCGCACGGTGGTGGTCTTCCCGGCGCCGTTGGGGCCCAGGAAGCCGTAGACCGTCCCGGGCGCCACGCGCAGGTCCAGACCGTCGAGCGCCCGCGTGCCCGCGAACGTCTTGACCAGTCCCTCGACCTCGATCGCCGGTTCGGTGATGACTGCGGTCATACAGAAAACGGTAGCAGAAGTCGATCCATCGGCATCTCGGCAAGCCGGAAGAACTCCCGATCGAACAGGGCACTAGCGATCTTCGCGGAAGTTGACTCTACTTTAGAAAAAGATAGTATTCGTGTGGATCTCTACGAGAGGGAGCGGCCATGGACGCCGAGGCACTGCGCCGTCAGCAGCGCGAGGAGTGGACGCTGTGCGCGGGCGGCTGGCGCGACTACCGGGCGAACTTCGCCGGGCCGAGCGCGCCGATCACCGAGCGGATGCTGCAGCTGCTCAAGCTCGCCGAGGGCGAGCACGTGCTCGACCTGGCCTGCGGCAACGGCAACCCGACGTTCGCCGCCGCGGAGGCGGTCGGGCCGGCCGGCCGGGTGCTCGGCGTCGACCTGACCAAGGCGATGGTCGACGAGGGGGCCGCGTTCGCCGAGCGGCACGGCATCGCCAACGTGGAGTTCCGGGTCATCCCCGACGAGACGGACCTCGGCGTGGAGCCGGGAACGTTCGACGCGGCCACCTGCCGCGCCGGCCTGCAGTACATCCCGGACCGCGTCGGCGCCGCCCGCGCGGTCTTCGCGGCCCTGCGCCCCGGCGGCCGGTTCGTCGCCATGACCCTCGGCGCGCCCGACCTGTGCATGCCCTTCATGCTCACCAACGGCATCGTGGCCCGGCACGTGCCGCTGCCGAAGCTCGGCACCGACACCCCCGGTCCGGTCGGGCTGTCCACCGTGGAGCAGCTCGAGGGCGTGCTGCGCGACGCCGGCTTCGTGGACCTCGAAAGCGACCGGTTCATCGCGCCCATCTTCGAGGCGCCCGACCCGGCGGCGGCGTGGCGGCTGTTCGTCGACACAGCCGGGCCGTTCATGAAGCTGTTCGCATCGCTGAGCGACGAGCAGCGGCGCGCGATGGACGAGGACGCGCGGCGCACGTTCGCCGAGGCGTTCCCCGAGGGCCCGGTCCGGCCGACCGGCGAGGCGCTGGTGGTCTGCGGCGTCAAGCCGTCATGACCGCGGACGCGGCCGGGGCGACGGTCGAGGAGTACCTGCGCCTCGGGCTGCGCTTCGGCCGGCTCGTGGACGGCTACGTCGACTGCTGGACCGGCGGCGAGCGCCTGCGCGCCGAGGTCGCCGCGGAGCCGGTCCCGGACCCGGCGGACCTGGCCCGGCGGGCCGACACCCTGCGGGCCGGCCTCGACGGCCTGCCGCCGCAGCGCCGGGATTTCCTCGACGGGCAGCTGCGGGCGCTGGCCTGCGCCGGACGCCGGCTGGCCGGCATCGACATCGGCTTCGTGGCCGAGGTCGAGGAGTACTTCGACGTCCACATCGAGCCGGCCGACCCCCAGCGCTATGCCGAGCTGCACGCCGAGCTCGGCTCGCTGCTGCCCGGCCCCGGCCCGCTGGCCGAGCGGGTCGCGGCGTTCTGCGACGCCGACCGCCTCGCCGGCGAGGACCTGCGCCGCGGCGCGGAGGCGATGTCCGCCGCGCTGCGCGAGCGCGTGGCCGGGCTCGTCGAACTGCCGGCGGGCGAGCACGTCGAACTGGTGCTGACGGCGGACAAGCCGTGGAACGCCTTCAACGAGTACCGCGGCGGATTCCGCTCCCGGATCAGCCTCAACGCCGACGTCGGGCACCGCATGACCGCGCTGCCGTTCGTCATGTCACACGAGGCGTACCCCGGCCACCACACCGAGCACTGCGTCAAGGACGCCGAGCTGTGCCGGCGGCGCGGGCAGCGCGAACACGCCATCAGCCTCGTCAACACGCCGCAGGCGCTCCTGGCCGAGGGGGCCGGTGAGACCGCGCTGGCCGCCCTCGTCGGGCCCGGCTGGGGAGCGTGGACGGAGGCGGTGCTCGCTCCGGCCGGGCTGCGCCTGGACGGCGAGCTGGCCGAGCGCGTCGAGGCGCTGACCGGGCAACTGCTCGCCGCCCGCCAGGACGCCGCGCTGCTGCTGCACGACCGCGGCGCGAGCCAGGACGAGGTGGTGGCGTACCTGGGCCGCTGGATGCTCGTCACCGAGGCCCGCGCCCGGCAGATGCTGCGCTTCCTCACCGACCCGCTCTGGCGGGCCTACACCACCACCTACATCGAGGGCAAGCGCCTCGTCGGCGGCTGGCTGGCCGCGGGGGAGGCCTGGCCGCGGTACGCCCGGCTGATCGCCGAGCCGCTGACGCCGGCCGCGCTGCGGGCGCGGACCTGACCAACGCAACCGAAAGGGGCACCTGTCGTGGACAAGACCGAGACCGGCGCGCCGGTGGCCGCCTCCGCCGCCGTGGAGCAGGCGCTGCGCGCGGCGGCCGAGGAGGCCGCCCGATCGGCCATCGACGTCAAGCGGACCGTGTGGGACGTGGCGTCCGGGCCGCTGACGAACCGCGCCAACTGGGAGCGGCTGCGACAGCATTTCATCCTCGACCCCGCGGTCACCCACCTCAACGCCGGGACGATCGGCTCGGTGCCGCGGCCCGTGCTCGACCTGCTCGGCCGGCGCGACGAGCACTACGCGCGCCACCCCGGGGACCCGTACCCGGAGACGACGATGAACGAGGCCCGGCAGGTGCTCGCCGAGGCGTACGGCTGCGACCGGGACGAGCTCGCCGTCGTCCAGGGCGCCACCGACGGCAACGCCCGCATCCTCAACGGCCTCGAGCTCGGCGAGGGCGACGAGGTCGTCACCACCACCCACGAGTGCTACACCATGCAGGCGCCGCTCAACCTGCTGCACAACCGGCGCGGCGTGGTCGTGCGCAAGCTGACCCCGCGCCTGGGCCACGACGTGCGCGCCGAGGAGATCGTCGAGCAGTTCGAGGCGGCCATCACCCCGCGCACCAAGGTCCTCGAGTGGGCCGCGGTCACGTTCACCACCGGCACCACGATGCCGACCCGCCTGCTGGCCGAGCTGGCCCAGCGCCACGGGCTCATCACCGTGGTCGACGGGGCGCACCTGCCGGGCCAGTTCGCGTTCAACCTGCACGAGCTGGGCATCGACTTCCTGAGCGGCTCTGGCTCGAAGTACCAGTGCGGACCCATGGGGACCGGGATCCTCTATGCCCGCAACAAGGTGCTCCCGCAGCACAACCCGCTGCCCCTGCCGGCGTTCTGGCCGGTGATCTCGCTGTGGTACCCCATCGAGGGCGCCCTTCCGCCCCGCGCGGACGGCGCCGAGCCGGCGTACGACATGGCGACGTTCATCCAGAAGACCGGCACCACGGACCTGTCCCGAGCGCCCGCCCTGCGGGCCGCCAGCGAGATCTGGCAGCAGATCGGGCAGGAGCACATCCAGCGCTACGTGTTCGGCCTCTGCGCGCACATCCGCGAGCGGGTGGTCGAGCACTGGGGGCGCGCGTCGCTGTTCAGCCCGTACGACGATGCGCGGCTGCACTCCGGCATGGTGGCGTTCCAGCCGTTCCGCGACGACGCCCTGGCGCTGGACCTGGCCAAGTTCCACGAGTTCGAGCAGCGAATGGAGGAAGAGCACGGCTTCAACCTGCGGTTCACCTTCTTCCCGGTGCGCGGCGCGGAGTCGGAGTCGGAGCGCTACGCGATCCGCCTGGCGCCGCACCTCTACAACACGCTCGAGGAGGTCGACCGTGCGGTGGACGCCATGATCAAACTGACCGCCGACATGTCCTGAGGTATCAGTCATGCTCAGTCAACAGATCCGAGGCCGCCTGGGGGCGGCCACCGCGGCGCGGGCCGCGGCACTGGTCGTGCTGGCCGGCGCCGCCCTCGTCGCCGGGGCGGGCGCCACCGCCTACGCCGTCACGGAGGTCTCCTCCAGCGTGCGCGGCACCGACGGCCGCACCTACACGGCCACCAACCATCTGACCCCGGCGGCGCTGCGCGGCGGGCCGCGCGAGTGGCTGCTGGCCTGGGCGGGCGCGGCGAACGCGAACGACCCCGCGGCGCAGGACTTCATCGCCGTCATCGACGCGACGAAGGGCTCGAAGTCCTACGGGCAGGTCGTCAACACGGTGACCGTCAGCCCGCAGGAGCAGAACGAGCCGCACCACCTGCAGTACATCTGGCACAAGGGCCAGCACATCTTCGCCGCCGGCATGTTCAGCGACTCGAGCTTCGTGTTCGACTCGAAGGCCCTGCCGGCGCTGAAGATCACCGGCATCAACCTGGCCGCCGACACGCCGTGCGGCTCGGCGCCGGACGCGTTCTGGTCCCTGCGCGACGGCACCGCCTACGCCACCTACCTCGGCGGCCCGGACGTCTCCGGGCCGTGCACCTACACCAACGGCGAGACCCGCGTCGGCAACGGCGCGAACGGCTCGCCCGGCGAGGTGGTGCGGGTCGGCGCCGACGGCCGGACGCTGTCCGAGATCCCGATGGCGCTGCCGGGCGGCGAGGACCCGGCCAAGTGCCACAACACGCCGAGCATCACCCCGGCCACGTGCGCCAACCCGCACGGGCTGCAGGTCCGCGAGGACCTGAACCTGATGGTGGTGAGCGACTTCGCCGAGATCAAGAACTTCCTCGACTCCAGCACGGTGCAGACGGACCCGTTCCTGCTGCGCAACACCGTGCGGATCATGGACATCACCGACCGGAACAACCCGAAGATGCGCTCGGTGTCGTACCTGGACGCCGGGCCGCGGGTTGACCAGCTGCCCGCGTTCGACGAGAACCGCATGGTGATGGAGAACGCCGTCACCAACCAGCACCAGCACAAGGGCGCGTTCGCCTCCACGATGGCCGGCGGCGCGGTGTACTACACGCCGGACATCACCAGCACGGCGCCGCAGTGGCACGAGGTGTTCGACGACACCGCCGCCTACCGCAAGTTCGACCCGAGCGGCGTGCTGAGCGGCTCGAACGACGGCGGCAGCTGGCTGCAGGTCACCCCCGACGACCGGTTCCTCATCCACGGCGTCATGGGCTCCGACCCGCGGGTGCCGCGCAAGTCCAACAGCGGCATGGTGTTCGTGCTGGACATCCAGAAGCTCATCGCGGCCGGCAACGACCCGAAGTGCCGCATCGACACCGTCGAGGAGGTCGCCGCCGGCGGCCGGGAGCCGGACTGCCCGGCCCTGACCGGCGTCGTGCCGATCGCCGACTCGGTGTCGCCGGGCGTGGGCGTCGGCCCGCACTGGGGCACGGAGGACCTGTTCACGAAGGACCACCGCGGGTTCTACACCGAGGCCCGGCACATCGAGCGGATCGCCACGTCGGACTACTTCGTGGCGAAGACCGGCATCGACGGCGACCACCGCGTCTGCATGCTGAACCTCAGCCCGGCCGGGGCGCTCAGCCTCGACCAGTCGTTCCAGGACGAGCAGACGCACCAGCCGTGCGTGAGCTTCAACCGCCAGACCTGGCCGCACGGCACGGTCGGCGGGGCGCGCCCGCACGGCGTACTGTTCGTGGTGAGCGACGCGGTGCTGCACTAGCGCCGCCCGCAAAGCAGAACCGAGGCGCGGCTGCCGCCGCGCCTCGGTTCCTTTGTGCGCACCTACGCGAGGCGGCCGGTGACCGCGGTGACCGTACCGCTGGGCACCCAGGAGGCGCTGTGCTGGTGGTCGTGGCCCTGGTCGCCCGGGACGAACAGCTGCGAGGCGGCGTAGAGGCGCAACGGCCCGGCGGGCACGTCGTGGCGGCGCATCCAGGAGGTGTACCCCACCCCGGTCGGCGCCTCGCCCGGGAACGCGGCCGTCAGCGCCGCGAGGTAGCCCGACGGCGTGCTGTCGTGCACGTCGAAGCGCAGCGGCAGCAGCGGGGCGCTCGGTGCGGTCAGCAGCGGCCCGTTGAGCAGCCAGGGCGCGAGGTAGGAGCCCTGCGCCCGGACCCGCCCGGCGCCGACGTCGCGCAGGGTCGCGTCGGCCGCGGCCCAGCCGGACAGCACGAACAGGGGGTGCTCGCCCGGCCCGGTCACCGGCAGCCCGGCGGCGCGGGCCGCGGACTCGACCACGGCGCGGGCGGCGGCGCCGCGCGGCGAGCCGTCGGAGACGACGGAGACGGCGGCGGCGTGCCGGCCGGCGACGAAGGCCACCATGGCCCGCAGGGCGCCGGCGTCGTCGCGCGTGAGCTCCTGCGCCGGGCAGGCGCCGGCCCGCTCGCGGGAGCCGGCGAGGACGGCGCCCAGCGCGGCGCTGGCGCACTCGGGCCCGTCGTCGGTGGTCACGTCGGCACGGGAGGGGGTGCGGCCCGTGTCGAGCTTCAGGGAGCCGGTGGCGCCGCCGCGGGCGATCCAGAGGCGGCTGCGGCCGGCGGGCAGGTTGACGAGGGCCCACGATCCGGCGGTACCGGGCCGGGCCCGCGCCGGCGTGAGCGCCCCCGGGTCGAGGCCGGCCTGGACATCCTCGGCGCCGAAGTGCACGAGGTTCCACCCGGGAGCCTGGGGCGTGACGAACACCGGCAGCGCGCCGGCGCCGACCGCCACCGTGCGCAGCATCGGCACCCCGGGATCGGGCGGCTGCGGCGCCCCGGCGAGCGACACGGCCACGGCCACGGCGCCGGCCGCGGCCGCCGCCTGGGGCCACCCGACGGCGGGCGCCGGCCGGGCGCACTGCAGCGCCACGCAGCCCAGCCCGGCGAGCAGCACGACGGTGAGCGGTCCGAGCGGTGCCGCCGGCAGGACCACGCCCAGGCCGGCCGCGGCGCCGACGGCGGCGGCCGCCCGGACCGGCAGCCAGGGCAGCGCCAGGACGGCGGCGGCCAGCAGCGCCGACACCACCGACGGCGCCGCGCTGAGCTCGGCGACGGCGCCGGTCACCGCGGCCGCGATCGTCCAGCGCCGCACGCCCGGGCGGCCCGAGACGGACAGGCCGGCCGCGACCGCGACGCCGAGCAGGGCCAGGCAGCGCACGAACACCGCGGTGACGTCCGGCGCGGACGCCCCGGCCGGGGCGCCGTGCTCGTGGGCCCAGGCCGGGGCGCCGGACAGCAGCAGCGGCGCGGCAGCCAGGACCGCAAGGGTCCCGGCCCGCCGCGCGAATGCGGTCATCGCAGGTTCCGATCGTTGACGACGAACAGCACCCCGTGCGGCCGGGCGTCGCCGAAGGAGCCGTGCGGCCAGTCGGCCCGGTTGAACGCCACGCACGGCTGGTGCGTCCGCTCGTCGCGGAACGACCTGTCCAGGCCCAGCTTGCCGTTCGGCGCGACGTCGACCATGCACACCTCGTGGTTGCCGTCGCCGCCGAGGCTCCACACGAAGTAGTTGGCCACGGCGAGGCGGGAGATGCGGTCGGTCTCGTGGAAGTACCCGTCGTGGCCGAGCGTGAAGTTGTCCATCGTGCCCCAGTGCGGGCCGCCGGACGTCTCGTCGTGCACGGGCAGGACGCCGGCCAGGGCCGGGCAGTCGGGCTCGCCGCCGCCGCGGGCGACCTCGTCCATCGTGTCGATGCGGCACTTCGGGTCGTTGCCGGCCGCGAGCAGCTTGCGCACGTCCAGGGCGTACACCATGCCGACCGTCGTGTTCTGCGGCAGCCCCGACAGCGTGCGCTGGGCGCCGATCACGGTGTGGAACAGGAACCGGTCGTCGGGGCTCAGCTGCAGCCAGCTCCCGCCGTCGCCGCCGCTGGGCACGGTCCCGTCCGGGTGGAAGGTGCGGTACGCCGCCTCGTCGTCGAAGACCTCGGTCCACTGTGGATCGGGCGCGGTGATGTCGGGCGTGTAGTACACGGCGCCGCCCCACATCGTGGACACGAACGCGCCGCGGTGCTCGGGCCGGTTGGTCACCGTCGTCTCCATGACGAGGCGGGACTCGTTGAACACCGGGTACTTCTCGGTGCCCGCCCGCGGCCCGATCGGCAGGTGCGCCGCCGACAGCACCTTCGGCGCGTTGACGTCCGTGGTGTCGTAGATGCGCACGGTGTCGCGGATGAGGTGCGGGTCGAACTGCGGCTGCTGGTTGAGGTAGTTGCGGATCTCGGCGAAGTCGGTCTGCACCATGCGGTGCAGGTCCGGGCGCAGCTGCGCGCCGTGCGGGTTGGCGCACGACGCCTTGAGCAGGGCCGGGATGTTGGTGCACTGGGCCGGGTCCTCGCCGCCGGGCAGCGCGGCCGGCGACTCGGACAGCGTCCGGCCGTCGGTCCCGATGCGCACGATCTCGCCGGGGGAGCCGCCGTAGCCGTTGCCCACGCGGGTCTCGCCGTTGCTGTACCGGCACTCGCCGGACACGTTCGGCCCGCCCATGTAGGTGGCGTAGGCGGTGCCGTCGCCGAGCACGGTGAAGGCGTCGGGCGCGGAGCCGCAGGGCGTGTCGGCCGGCAGGTTGACGCCGGTGAGCCTCAGCGCCGGCAGCTGGGAGGCGTCCATGACGAGCGTGGTGTCCGAGAGGATGCCGCCGGCGTAGATGCGCTCGCCCTTGTGCCAGACGTACTGCATGTGGTGCGGCTCGTTCTGCAGCTGCGGCGTGAACGTCGCGGTGTTGACGACCTGCCCGTACGTCGGCGAGCCCTTGGTGGCGTCGACGACGGCCACGAAGTCGGGTGCGCCGTCCTTGCCGTCGGCGTCCCCGGCCCAGGCCAGCAGCCACTCGCGCTTGCCGTCGTGGCGGGTCGCGGCCCGGGTCAGGTGGTTGGTCAGCTGGTAGGTCTTGCCGTCGGAGCCCTGCACACCGGGGGAGACGACCGTGATCGGCCCGTAGCCGGACGCGATCGGCACGGCCGCCTGGCCGGGCAGGAGGGCGACGAACGCGGCGAACGCGGACAACCGCCGCGCTCGCCGTGGTGTTGGGTTGGTGACCGGCATCGGCTGCTCCAGTCCTCGGCATTGGCGGCGATCAACGCCGCACGTCAAGAACCACCCTAAGGCCGGTCGCTTGAATTTTCTATAGTGAGGCCCGCGAGCGCCCCGCGTAGTCGTTACCGGCGTACCAGTCGCCGCGGCCCTGCGGCAGGAGGTCCAGGACCGACCAGACCGGCGAGTACGAGTCGATGCCGCGCTCGCGCTCCTCGGGCGAGAAGTCGGCGTGCATGGTGTACCAGTGCCGGACCGTGCCGTCCTGGCGCCGGAACACGCTCAGCCCGGGCCGCTGGCCCTCGTCGTCCTCGGCGTGCAGGTCGCGGTTGAAGTCGCTGCGATGGCTCGACAGCAGCCGCAGCCCGTCCCAGCCACGCCGGCGGCCCCACTCGCGCAGCTTCGGCAGGGGCGCCTTGGCCACGACGGCAAACCCGGTGTGCCGGGCCAGGTGGTGGTGGACGCCCTGGAAGCCGTCGACCCACATCGAGCACATCGGGCAGGCGCCGTCGTCCTGCGGGGCGTACATGAGGTGGTACACGACGAGCGTGTCGTGCCCGCCGAAGAGGTCCGCGAGGGCCGGCGTGGTGACCGGCTCGTCCAGGCCGAGGTCGGCCGGGCCCTCCTCGAAGGTGTACGCCGGGAGCACGGCCCCCGGCGGCAGCGCCCGGCGCGCGGCGGCGACCTCCTCGACCCGGTCGCGCAGCGCGCGCTCGGCGTCGAGCAGCGCCGAGCGCGCCTTGCGGTACTCCTCGCCGGCCCCCGCGGGCCAGAGCGCGTCGGTCATGTGCGAATCCCTTCAGCTATGGCGCGGTCGCGCGCAGGCACAGCGCCGTGGACGTGAGGTCGAGCCCGTCGGCGTCGCGATGGTCGGCGACGGCCGCGCCGACGTCCGCCCACGTCTCGGCGTGGTCGGCGGCGCCGTACCGCTCTCGTATCATGTCCAGCACCGCCGGCGGGGTGACCGACCGGGTGAACGCCGCGTACTCGTCCGGGTCGGCGACGCGGAACGGCACCGGGAACGGCGCCACCGACACGTCCACGAACCCGGCCCGGTCCAGTTCCTCCATGAGCGCGGCCGGGTCGGACATGCTCCACGGCCCGGGCGTGCCGGGCGGCGGCGCCGGGAACCGCAGGCGCTCGTTCAGCGCCGCGTAGCCCGCGGCGATCATCGGCACCTCGGCCGGCCCGGCCCACGTGGCCGCGGCCAGCGTCCCGCCGGGCCGCAGCAGCCGCCGCAGCTCGCCGAAGGCCGCCGCGTGGTCGACGGCGAACATGAGCCCCCACCGGCTCAGCGCCGCGTCGAACGACCCGGACGGCAGCGGGACGGCCTCGAGGTCGGCGACGACGAGCTCCACATTGGACAGGCGGCCCAGGCGCCGCCGGGCGGCGTCGAGCATGGCGGCGGACAGGTCGACGCCGACCACCCGCCCGGCGGGCCCGACGACCCCGGCGGCGGTGCGGGCCGGCTCGCCGAGGCCGGTGCCGGCGTCCAGGACCCGGTCGCCGGGCCCGATGCCGGCCAGGCGCACCAGCTCCGCGGTCACCGCGGCGGCGCCGCGCTCGAAGACCGGCATCGCCGCCAGCCAGCCGGCGCTGATCGAGTCCCAGGTGGTGCGCTGCTGCTCCTTGACGTTCATGCCGTGCTGCCTTCCCTTCGTTGTCCGCGGACCACGAGCCACTCAGGCCGCCCGCCCGCGCCGAGCTCGGCCAGCTCGACAACGCTGAAGCCGCTGTAGCGCAGCTCGCGGACGTAGGTGTCGAAGCGGCGATGGTCCTCGTCGAGGTAGCCCCGCTCCGGGTCGGCGCTCGCCACCGGGTGGCGCACCGAGAACACGAGCCGGCCGCCGGGGCGCAGGTGATGGAAGAGGGTGTCGAACAGGCGGGCCAGGTTGCGGACCCGGTCGAGGGCCCGCAGCGAGACGGCGGCGTCGAAGCGGCCCAGCCCGGCGCCGGACCAGCGGTCCAGATCCTCCTCGCGCAGCCGCGCCGCAGTGCCGCGCAGGGCGTCCTCGGCGGCGGCGAGCGCCCGGTCGTCTCGGGCCAGCCCCGCGTAGCCGCCGGCGCCGTCGTCGAGCAGGCGCCGGCCGAGCGCCGGCTCGGTGCAGCCGAGGTCGACGACGCTGCGGCCGGTGACGTCGCCCAGCAGGGCCACGGCCGCGTCGAGGTCGGCCGGTGACTCGGGCATGGTGGTCTCCCTCCGTCGTGGACGGCCTTCGTCGAAACTATCGGAACATATAGGGAACATCGAGGTGCACCACGTCCGCAAGCTCGCCGACCTCAACCGGCCCGGTCGACCCGGCAAGCCGGCATGCGGCAACGCGGCGAAGTCGGCAAGCACGAAGAACCGGGCGGCGGCGGCCCGTGGATATGGTGGCGGCATGGTCGCGCTGAATCACCGTTTCCACCGGTTCGCGCTCAACGCCTTCATGGTGGTCGTGCTCGGGCACTGGGCCGAGCACATCGCGCAGGCGTACCAGATCTGGGTCCTCGGCTGGCCGAGACCGAAGGCCAACGGGCTGCTGGGCCTGGCCTACCCGTGGCTGGTCACGTCGGAGTGGATGCACTACGGCTACGCGCTGCTGATGCTGATCGGGCTGGCGCTGCTGCGGCCCGGCTTCGTCGGCCGCGCCCGCACGTGGTGGACGGTCGCCCTGGCGATCCAGTTCTGGCACCACATCGAGCACCTGCTGCTGCTCATCCAGGCGCAGACGGGCCACCCGTGGTTCGGCCGCCCGGTGCCGACGAGCATCCTGCAGCTGGTCTACCCGCGGGTCGAGCTGCACCTGTTCTACAACTCGATCGTCTTCATCCCGATGGTCGTCGCGGTGTACCTCCACCTGCGCCCGAGCCACGCCGAGCTGGACCGCATGCACTGCAGCTGCGTGCCGGTCGCGGGCTGAGCGGATGCTGCCCGTGCTCGCCGGGGCCGTGCTCGCGCTGGCCCCGGCACCGGCCATTGTGGACAGTGTGCCGCCCGGCGGCGCGGCGCTGTCCACGCCGCCGGCGGTCGTGGAGCTGATCGGCTCGCGGCCGGTCGACGCGGCCGCCTCGCACGTGGCGGTGAGCGACGCGGCGGGCCGGGCCGTGAACGCCGGGCCGCCGGCCGCGGACGGGACGCGGTTGCGGGTCGCGGTCCGCATCGCCGGCGCCGGCGACTACACGATCGCGTACCACGTCGTGTTCTCCGGCGGCGGCGAGACGATCGGCACCCGGACCTTCAGCGTCGGCACCGGCGCCCGCCCCCGCGGGGCCGTCCCGGCGCCGCCGGTCCACGCCGCTCACGAGCACGGTGTGGACCCGCTCGGCGGCTCGCTGCTGCTGGCCGACCTCGCGGTGGCGCTCGGCGCCGGCGTCCTGCTGCTGCGCCGTCCCCGCCCGACCCGCAAGTGACGTGAGGAGCCCGCGATGCGCATGTCGGACCTGAGCCGCCGCAGCGGCCTGCCGGTGCCGACCATCAAGTTCTACCTGCGCGCGGGCCTCGTCGCCGCCGGCACCCGGACCGCGCAGAACCAGGCCCGCTACGACGAGTGCCACCTGCGCCGGCTGCGGCTCATCGCGATCCTGACCACCGTCGGCCGGCTCGGCCTGGCCGCGGTGCGCGAGATCCTGGCCGCCGTCGACGACCCCAACCTGTCGCTGGTGCGGCTGCACGAGGTGGTCGGGGCCGCGCTGTTCGCCGGCCGCCCGGTGCCGCTCGACGACGGCCC
The DNA here is from genome assembly GCF_050936175.1 of Dactylosporangium sp. CA-139066. Classification (NCBI taxonomy): domain Bacteria; kingdom Bacillati; phylum Actinomycetota; class Actinomycetes; order Micromonosporales; family Micromonosporaceae; genus Dactylosporangium; species Dactylosporangium sp. CA-139066. Next base: position 2,282,816 of record NZ_JBNJNH010000001.1, read on the forward strand.
GCTGAGCCGGGCCGGCGCCACGATCGACCGCTCCCTGGCCGGCCGCGGCTGGTGGGTCGACCGTCACTCGGCCGGCCACGCCACGCTGACCGGCGCGCTGGCGGCCGTGCAGCAGTTCGCCGGCGAGGCCGACGTGGCCATCCTGGCGCCCTACCTGGACGCCGTCGAGGCCCTCGGCCACCAGGAGGCGGCGGCCCTGGCGAAGCAGGACGCCGAGTCGGACCGGGCCACGATCGTCGTGCGCATCGTGATGTTCGACGTCATCCTGGACGCTCTGCGCTTCGTGGCCCAGGAGCACTTCCTGCGCCTGGAGAGCGTCAGTCCCGGCGAGGGGCCACCGGAGCGCTCAGGCCGAGGGTGAACACCCGGCGGTCGACCTCGTCGAGGGCCAGGCGCAGCGCGCCGAGCGCGACGCTGTCGGCGCCGAGGGTCGAGGCGCGCACGTCGGGCACGCGCAGGCAGAGCTTCTGCAGCTCGCGGCGCAGCGGGTCGAGGACCAGGTCGGCGGAGCGGGAGAAGCCGCCGCCGAACACGACGATCTGCGGGTCGAGGGCCAGCACGAGCGCGGCCGTGCCGACGGCGAGGTCCTTCACGTAGCGGCCGACGGCGGTGCGGGCGTCGCGGTTGCCGTCGCGGGCGGCGTTGAACACCCACGCGGCGGCGTCGTCCGGGCTGACCGTGGCCGGCACGCCCGGGCAGTTTTGCAGGTGCGACGGCGCGGCGAGCCAGCGCACCGCCTTGAGCGCGCCGATCTCGCCGGCCGCGCCGCCGAAGCCGCGGCGCAGCACGCCGTCGATGATGAGGCCGGCGCCGTTGCGCATGCCGGCGAGCAGGTACACGATGTCGTTGGCGTCCCGCGCCGCACCCCGCCAGCGCTCCGCGAGCGCGGCCAGCTTGCAGTCGTTCTCCACCACGATCGGGCAGGTGAACCGGTCGCTGAGGTGGGCGGCGAGGTCGACGGTCTGCCAGCCCGGCAGCGGCGTGAACAGCGTCGTCTTGCCGGAGGCGTCGACCGGGCCGGTGACGCCGACGGAGACGGCCCAGATGTCCGCGGCCGCCTTGCCCGACTCCCGCAGGCAGGCGGCGAGCACCTCGTCGAGGGCGGCGAGCCGCTCGGACGGGTCGGCGTCGGCGGCGACCGAGCGCCGGGCCGTCTGCACCACGTTGCCGTCGAGGTCGGCCATCAGCGCGAGGACCTTGTGCACGCCGACGTCGACGCCGATGACGTGCCCGGCGGTGGCCCGGAACCGGTAGCGGCGGGCCGGCCGGCCCACGACGCTGCTGCCGCCCGGCTCCACGATGGTCGCCCAGCCGCCGCTCACGAGCCCCTGCGCGATGACGTCGACGGCCGGCCGCGACAGCCCGGTCAGCTTGGCCAGCTCGGTGACGGTGGCCGGGGGCTGGTCCCGCAGCGCCCGCACGACCGTCAGCGAGTTGAGCTCACGCAGCCGCGACAGGTCCGTACCCGCGATGACCGGATCTGCCACAGTCTGCCCCTCGCCGCGCCAAGAGATGCCCAATATTGCTATGGAGTTTACAAACTGCACGGTGGATCGCAAGCCCGCGACCGCGGCCTCCCGCCGATCGGCAACGCTTGACCGATCGGCGGGAACGTGACGCTGATCTATGGCAAGCCCGCCACCGCGGCCGGCCGGGCCGGCGGGAGCCGTCCCTGCCGCCCTGGCGCGTCGACCGTCCAGGCCGCGCGGACGCCGGTCGCCGCCGCGGCTCAGCGCCGGTTCGTGCCTGGCTGATCCGCCGGCGTCCCGGGCGCGCCGGCCACGTCGGCGGCGGCGCGGGCGAAGGCGGCGAGCGCGGGCGAGCGGCTGCGCTGCGGCCAGGCCAGGACCAGCGAGACCGGGCCGGCGTCCGCGACCGGCACGGCGACCAGGTCGCGGCGCAGGTGCTCGGCCGACGCGGCGGGCAGCAGGGCGATCGTCTCGCCGAGCGCGATCAGCTGCATCAGCTGCGAGCCGTCCCGGATGAGCGGGCCGGTGCCGGGCATGCCGGGCCAGCGCGGGAACGTCTCGCCCTCGAGCTCGTCGAGGCGGACGGCGGCGCGGCCGGCGAGGGGGTGCTCCGGGCGCAGCACGGCGACCTGGCCGTCGACGTGTAGCAGCTCGGTGTCGAAGCCGCTCGCGTCGTCGTACGGCAGGTGCAGCAGGGCCACGTCGGCGACCCCGGTGCGCAGCAGCTCGGCCTGCTCGCAGGGGCCGCACACGCGCACGTCGACGGCCGCCGCGCCGGGCTGTTCGCGGTGCCGCCGCAGGATCTCGGGCAGCAGCCCGGCGTCGGCGCCGGCCTTCATCGCGAGCACCAGCCGCGGGCCCGCCTCGGCCGCCCTGCGCGTGCGCAGGCCGGCGGCGGTGGCGGCGTCGAGCACCTTGCGGGCCTCGTGCGCGAGCACCTCGCCGGCCGGGGTGAGCCGGATGCCCCGGCCGGCCCGCTCCAGCAGCGGCACGCCGATGCGCCGCTCGAGCTTGCGGATCGCCCGGGACAGCGGCGGCTGGGCCATGCCGAGGCGGTCGGCGGCGCGGCCGACGTGCTGCTCCTCGGCGACCGCGACGAAGTACGCCAGTTCGCGCGTCTCGAGCCGTTCCATACCCGCAGGGTATCGTTCGCGACCCGGACCGTCATGGTTCCCCGCCCTCGCGCGTGATGAGCTGGCGTCATGAGCGACAACGACATGGCCGGCCGGATCGCGCTGGTGACCGGCGGCAACAAGGGCATCGGGCGGGAGGTCGTCGCGCAGCTGGCCGCGCGGGGCGCGACGGTGCTGCTCGGCGCCCGGGACAAGGGCCGGCGCGAGGACGCGGTCGCCGAGCTGCGCGCCGGCGGGCTCGACGTGCACCCGGTGGCGCTGGACGTGACCGCCGCGGCGTCGGCGGGCGAGGCGGCGGCGTGGATCGACCGGGAGTACGGCCGGCTGGACGTGCTCGTCAACAACGCGGCGGTCACCGGCGGGCGGCCGGGGGAGCCGTCGACGATGGACCTGGAGCGGCTGCGCCTGGTCTTCGAGACCAACGTGTTCGGCGTCCTGGCCGTCACCAACGCGATGCTGCCGCTGCTGCGCCGCTCGGCCGCGGCGGTGGTCGTCAACGTCTCCAGCACGGTCGGGTCGCTGCACCGGGCGGCGAACGGCGAGTGGGACGCCATGCCGGCCTCGGCCACCTACGTGCCGTCGAAGACCGCGCTCAACTCGCTGACCGTGCAGTACGCGAAGGAGCTGCGGGCCGAGGGCATCCTCGTGAACGCGGTCAGCCCGGGCTGGTGCGCCACCGACCTCAACAACCACCAGGGGCAGCTCAGCGCGGCCGAGGGGGCGAGCGTCGTGGTCCGCTACGCCGCGATCGGTCCCGGCGGGCCGACGGGCGGCTTCTTCAGCGCGGACGGGGCCGAGCCCTGGTGAGCCCGGCCCCGCGGGTGCGCCTTACCGGAATCCTTACTGGAACGAGATGCTGTCGATGGTGACGGTGCTGCTGCCGCCGTACCAGAAGCCCATCGCGAGCTGCGAGGGGCTGGCCCGGTTGATGCCGTTGGCGGTCATCGGGATCCTGACGTCCTGGTAGGCGGTGGTGATGGCCGGGTGGCCGCCGCCGTCCAGGGTGAAGTCGCCGAATACCTTGGTGGCGCCGCCGAGGGACAGGCTGAAGTGGGCCTGCTCCCCGCCGGCGGCGCCCTTGATGCGCACGACGAGATAGGTGTACGCGGACAGGTCGGTCGCCACGTCGCTGCCGAACCAGCCGCAGTTGTTGTACTGCAGCGCGAGCGCCCCGCCGGAGACGACGCCGTTGCCGCCGCCGTTGAGGAAACAGTTGCCGCCGGTCCACTTGTGCAGGTCGTTCTGGGCGGCCGACGGGTAGGCCGGCGTGCCGTCGAAGTCGTCGAGCACCAGGCCGGCCGGCGGCGGCGGGGTCACCACCGCCACCGTCGCGGTCACCGCGTTGCTCGCCGGGGACTCGAAGCCGGCGGCGTCGCGGGCGGTGACGGTGTAGGTGTGCGCGCCGGCGGCCACGCCGGTGTCGGTGAACGACGTCCCGGCCGGGGTCGCCACCTGCGTGCCGTCGCGGTACACCCGGTAGCCCGTCACCCCGACGTTGTCGGTCGCGCCGGACCACGACAGCGACACCGAGGTGCCGTTGACGACCGGGGCGGCCAGCGCCGGCGCCGTCGGCGGGGCGCAGTCGCCGGTGCAGGCGCCGATGGTGACGGTGCTGGACAGCACGTTGTAGCCCTTGGCCGCGTCCCAGGTGCCGGTGTTGGCCAGCCGGACGGAGTATGCGGGGTTGGCCCGCAGCCCGGAGGCCTGGTCCGGCAGCCACAGCGCCAGCCGGTACGTGCCGTTGACCATCGCCGGCAGCGTCACCGTCTGGGTCGCCACGGTGACGTTGCCGGGCCGCCAGGTGCGCGGGTCGACGCCGTTCAACGGGACGTTGTAGCGGTGCGTGCCGTCGTCGAACACGAGGTACACCGGCCGGGGCTTGATGATGCCGGCGTAACCGTCGTTGGCCAGGTGGGCCGAGAACGTGAAGGCGCCGCCGGCCGCGGACTGCGGCGGGAAGGTCGCGTCGACCAGGCGCAGCCGGTAGCCCAGCTTGCGCTTGATGCGGGTGAACAGCGTCTCGGCCGGGTCGTTGCCCGACGCGGCCATGTTCGCGCTCTTCCACAGGTCGGTGTTGACCGCCGCGTAGTCCTCGTTGATCTCGGTCCAGTGCTGGCGGGACAGCTCGTACTGCGCGTTGACCCCGGCGGCGTCGTTGCCGCCGGAGGCGTTGCAGGTCTCCCCGCCGACGATCTTGTTGCCGCCGGTCGAGGTCGCCATGTCGTACACCCACTGCTTCTTGGTGGCGACGTCGAACCAGCCGAGCCAGGAGTTCTGGTCGTACGTGCCCATGTCGGCCGAGTCGGCCAGGAAGCAGTCGTCGTGGAAGCCGAGCCGGTCGAAGTCCTGCGTGGTCAGCAGGCAGTTGTCCGGCAGCGGGCAGCCCGGCGGCGGCGCGGTGCGCTGGGCGAACTCGTAGTTGAAGATGGGGTACCGGATCGCGACCGGAATCGACGCCGGGGTGCTGGACAGCAGCTTCTTGACGAGCCGGTACCGCACGGGCGCCTGACTCTCCTCGGAGGCGGCCGTGTAGGGGCTCTCGTGCCACTCGCCCCAGGCCCCGAAGAACCCGGCCTCCAGGTGCATGATGACGTCGGCGTTGGCGGCCAGCACCGGGGCGAGCTGGTCGATGTGCCGCTCCATCTGCGGCTCGGTGACCGCGGAGTAGCCGTCCCAGACGTAGGCGACCCGCAGGACGATCTTCAGTCCCTGGGCCCGGATCGCGGCCAGCCCGCTGTCCAGGTTGGTCAGCAGCGCCGGCGGGAGGTCCGTCGTCTGGTACTTGTCGAGGTGGACGTAGGAGTGGATGAGCGTGTCGCCGTCCGCCTTCGCCCGGGCGAAGGTGCGGTCGAGCATGTCCGGGTTGAAGCCCGGGATGGTGTTGCTCGCGTAGTCGTTGACGCTCGGGTCGTTGATGATCTCGTAGCGGTTGTGGAAGCCGCGCTCGGGGTTGGTGAAGACGGTGGAGTAGTCGCCGGAGTAGGCGACGGTGGCGGGCGGTGCGGCCTCGGCGTGCACGGCCGGGCCGAGCAGGGGGAGGGCCAGGACGGCCGCCGCCACGGCGGCCGCCCTGCCCTTCAACAGCTTCATCAGGTAGCTGCCCCGTCTCAGTTGCTGAAGGAGAAGCTGTCGATGGTGATGGTGCTGTTGCCGCCGTACCAGAAGCCCATCGCGAGCTGGGCCGGGCTGGTGCGGCTGATGCCGTTGGCGGCCATCGGGATCTTGATGTCCTGGTAGGCGGTGGTGATGGCCGGGTGGCCGCCGCCGTCCAGGGTGTAGTCGCCGAAGACCTTCGTGGTGCCGCCGAGGCTCAGGTTGAACTGCGTCTGCTCGCCGCCGCTCGCGCCCTTGATGCGCACGACGAGGTACTGGTACGCGGACACGTCCTGGTTGACGTCGCTGCCGAACCAGCCACAGTTGTTGTACTGCAGCGCGAGCGCCCCGCCGGAGACGACGCCGTTGCCGCCGCCGTTGAGGAAGCAGTTGCCGCCGGTCCACTTGTGCAGGTCGTTCTGGGCGGCCGACGGGTAGGCCGGCGTGCCGTCGAAGTCGTCGAGCACCAGGCCGGGCGGGGGCGGCGGCGTGCTCGACGTGCTGGCGGTGAGCGGCGCCGAGGCGGCCGACACGTTGCCGGCGGCGTCGCGGGCCTTGACCGTGTAGGTGTAGGAGCCGGCCGTCAGCCCGGTGTCCGTGAACGTCGTGCCGGTCGGGGTACCGACCTGCGTGCCGTTGCGGAACACCTGGTAGCCGGTGACGCCGACGTCGTCGCTGGACGCGTTCCACGACAGCGAGATCGACGTCGTGGTGGCGCCCGTCGACGCCAGGCCGGTGGGGGCCGACGGCGGGGTGGTGTCGGGGCCGCCACCGCCGGTGCCGACGCCGATCGAGCCGAGGCCGAGCCAGCCGTCGGCGTTCTGGGTGGCGTTGCCGAAGCGCAGCTTCTTCGCCGCCGGGCTCAGCGCCTCCAGCGGGTTCTTCACCCGCAGGACGAGCTGGTAGGAGCCGGACGCGACGCCGCTGAGGCTCACGCTGCTCTGGAAGTACTGCGGGTAGCCGAAGTCCCGGTAGGTGGGGTCGGCGCCGACGTTCCAGTCCGGGAAGGCCCGGATCTTCAGCGGCATCACGGTGCGCAGGTCCCAGGGCGTGTCCCAGGTCTTCACGACCGTGCCGGCGCTGTTCTTGAGCCCCAGCGTCACCGTCCACGGGTAGTAGAACGGGGCCACGCCGTTGTTGGCGATGGTGACGCCGACGGTGGCGGTGCTGCCGGAGACGCTGTTGGCGTAGTACGCGTGGGTGGCGCTGAGGTCGTAGCCCATGAGCCGCACGGCCGCGGCCACGTTCGGGTCGGTCGGCGAGTAGCTCTGGCTGGTCTGGTTGATCTTCCACGTGGTGTGCTCGAGCTCGATGCAGGCCTTCATGTTGTCGACCTGGCCGGAGCCGCCGGGCCACGACGTGAACGCCGAGCTCTGGATCTCCGGGCGCACCTCGCCGCCCATCGAGTCGGTGATCCACTTGTTCTCGACGCCCTGGTTCAGCGCGCGCTGCAGCTGGGCGTAGCTCGCGCCGCCGAGGGACTGCGGCAGGGTGACGCCGGCCAGCGGCGAGCCCTCCTTGTAGCAGAAGGAGTCGTCGTGGTAGCCGATGTCGCGGGCGTTGGCGGCGCCGCCGGCCGAGTCCGGGTAGCGGATCTCGAGCTTGGTGGTGTTGAAGGCGGCGTCGAACGCGGCGACGATCTGCGCCGCGTGGGCGTCGGTCGGCATGAGGTTGGGGTAGCCGTCGGCGGTGTCGGTGTCGAACGGCCACGTGTGCCACTCGCCCCACAGCCCGACGAGGCCGAGGTTGATGAAGCCGATGCGCGGGTCGCCGTCGTAGCGGGCGCCGAACGCGGCGATGAAGTTCTGCACGGCGCTGAGCAGGTACGGGCTGTCGTAGTCGGGGGAGACGGTGCCCCAGTAGGTGTTGTTGCGGTAGGTGACGTGCCCGTCGAAGCAGTGCGGGATGGCGTTGCCGGGGTGGCTGCCGGTCCCGCCCGGGTACTCCATGTAGAACCGGATGGCGGCCTGGTTGCCGTACGAGGCGATCTCGTTCAGCGCACTGTCCACGATGGACCAGTTGTAGCTGCCGCAGTCGGTCGCGCTGGTCATGACCTCGGACAGGCCGAAGTAGCTCCAGGCGAGCGAGCGCGGGTAGCCGGAGTTCTGGTTGTCGCCGGGGAAGTAGAAGCGGGCGAAGCCCTTGAGCGGGTTGTCCAGCGGGCTCGGGGCGGCGGTCAGCGGGTGGTCGGTCAGGCCCGCGCCGGGCGATCCGGGCGCGGCCGGCCGGGCGGGCGGACCGGCGGGGACGGCCGTGAACGCGGCGGCGCTGCCGCTCGGGCCGAGGACGAGCACGGCCGTGGCGGCGACCGTGCAAGTGACGACAGCGCGCGCTAAGCGGCGCCACCGCGGGGTGGTGCGCATGGATGTTCCTCCCACGAGATGGGGTGGCGGACTCCTCGCACGGCGAATCGATACGAGGAGGTGTTGACAAAGTTTCCATGAGCTTCATCATTATTAGCGACCGCCCACCCCCCGCCGCAAGACATCAATTTTGAAGATCTTCGATCAGCTGTTCCTCAATGAAACGAGGTCGGATCGTGACGATGCGTAACACCGTTGCGGTGGCCACCGCAACGGTGCCGGATCCGCCCGACGGGGCGGACGCGCCCGCGCCGCGCCGCCGGGCCGGGGACGACCGGCGGGTCGCCTGGCTGTTCCTGGCGCCGGTGCTCATCGGCTTCGCGGTGTTCTACCTGTACCCGACCGTCCGCGGCGTCTGGTACTCGTTCACCGACTACAGCCTGCTCAACACGCCGAAGTTCGTCGGCGGCGACAACTACGCCCACCTCGTCGACGACACCCAGTTCTGGAACGCGCTGAAGGTGACCGCCTACTACGTGGTCGTCAACATCGGCTCGCAGACGCTGCTCGCGCTCGGCCTGGCCGCGCTCATGCACCGGCTGACCCGCAGCGTGGTCGTGCGGGCCACGATGCTGCTGCCCTGGCTGGTGCCGAACGTGACCGTCGCGCTGGTGTGGCGGTGGCTGCTCGACGCCGACCTCGGCTTCGTCAACCACCTGCTGGTGGGCCTGGGCCTGCCGAAGACGGCGTTCCTGAACTCGCCGACGTGGGCGCTGCCGGCGGTCGGGCTCATGAACACGTGGGCGTACACCGGGTACACCGCCCTGCTGCTCTACGCGGGCATGCTGCAGATCCCGCCGCACCTCTACGAGAGCGCGGCGCTGGACGGTGCGGGTGAGTGGCGGATGTTCCGGCGGATCACGCTGCCGCTGCTGCGCCCGATCCTGGCCCTGGTGCTCGTGGTGTCGCTGATCGGCTCGTTCCAGATCTTCGACACCGTGGCCGTCACGACGAAGGGCGACCCGGCCGGCGGGACCCGGGTCATCTACTACTACATCTACGAGCAGGCGTTCCGGTACTTCCACATGGGCTACGCCTCCGCGGCCGCGATGGTGCTCGTGGTCATCCTCGGCGTGCTGACCGCCGTGCAGATGTGGCTGCTGCGCGCCTCCCGATCCGACCTGACCTGAGAGGGCCCGCGATGACCCGCCGCTTCCGCCTGGGCCGGCTGCTGGCCTGGACCGTCCTGATCGCGTTCCTGGTGCTCACCGTCGCGCCGTTCTACTGGATGGTGCGCACCGCGCTCACCCCCGACGCCGACCTGTACGCCGACGCCGGGGCCGTGTTCCCGTCCCACCCCACGATGATCAACTTCTGGCGGGTGCTCGGCTTCGTCGACGCGGACACCGCGCGCAAGGCCGGGGGCTCCGGCGCGCAGATCGACTTCGTGCGGTACACCCTGAACTCCATCGTCTACTGCGCGCTCATCGCGACCGTGCAGACCTTCTGCTGCGCCCTGGCCGGCTACGCCTTCGCCCGGCTGCGCTTCCCCGGCCGGGACCTGCTCTTCGGCGTGCTCATCGCGGCGCTGATGGTCCCGCCCATCTTCACCCTGCTGCCCAACTTCACGCTGGTGAAGGGCCTCGGCCTCATCGACAACTTCCTCGGCATGGTCGCGCCGAACCTGCTGATGACCCCGTTCGCGGTGTTCTTCCTGCGCCAGTTCTTCCTGTCCATCCCGCACGAGGTGGAGGAGGCGGCGACGATCGACGGCGCCGGGCGCTGGGGCATCTTCTGGCGGGTCGTCATGCCGATGAGCCGCGGGCCGCTCATCACGATCGCGCTCACCACCTCGGTGTGGGCGTGGAAGGACTTCCTGTGGCCGCTGCTCGTCGGCCGCGGGGAGCAGACCCGGGTGCTCACCGTGGCGCTCGGCGTGTTTCTCCAGCAGTCCCCGAACACCCAGCCGGACTGGACCGGGCTCATGGCCGCCTCCACGCTGTCCGTCCTGCCCGTCCTCGCGCTGCTCATCTTCCTGGGCAAGCGGCTGGTGCAATCCCTCAATTTCACCGGCATCAAGTAACGTCGAAGGGACACCCCCGTGTTGAGAACATCCCGCACGGCGGCGGTGCTCACCGCCGCGGCGCTCGCCCTACCGCTGGCCGCCTGCTCGGGCACCGACGACGCCGCCGACGGCGGCAAGGTCACCCTCAACTACTGGCTGTGGGACGACAAGCAGCAGCCGGCCTACCAGGCCTGCGCCGACGAGTTCAGCAAGGCCAACCCGAACGTCACCGTCAAGATCTCGCAGACGGCGTGGGCGCAGTACTGGCAGAACCTCACCACCCAGCTGGCCAGCGGCTCGGCCCCCGACGTCTGGACCGACCACGCCTCCTACTATCCGCAGTTCGTCACCAGCAACCAGATCCTCGACATCCAGCCCTTCGTCGACAAGGACAAGGTCGACCTGAGCCAGTACCAGGCGGGCCTGGCCGACCTGTTCGTCAAGGACGGCAAGCGCTACGGGCTGCCGAAGGACTGGGACACGATGGCCCTGGTCTACAACACCAAGTACGTCACCGACGCCACCGGCCTGGACAAGCTCACCTGGAACCCGGCCGACGGCGGCACGTTCGAGCAGGCGATCGCCAGGGCCACCGTGGACGCCAACGGCAAGAACGGCCTGGACCCGGCCTTCGACAAGGCCCACGTGAAGGTCTACGGCTTCCTGCCGGAGTGGGCCGACGGCTCGCAGGGCCAGAACGGCTGGGGCGACCTGGCCGTCTCCAACGGCTTCACGTACACGGACAAGAACCCGTGGGGCACCCACTACAACTACGACGACCCGAAGCTGGCCGCGACCATCACCTGGTTCAAGCACATCATGGACGCGGGCTACGCCCCGAAGTTCGACAAGCAGTCCACCCTCAGCCGCGACGCCGTCATGGACGCGGGCAACGGGGCGTACACCATCGTCGGCTCCTGGACGATCGGCTCGTACCTGGGTGACGGGGCGAAGCAGAAGTACGCCTTCGCGCCGCTGCCGCAGGGTCCGACCGGGCGCAAGACCCCCATCAACGGCCTCTCCGACGCGATCTACGCCGGCACCAAGCACCCGAACGAGGCCTGGGCCTGGGTGAAGTTCCTCGGCTCGTCCGCCTGCCAGGACATCGTGGGTGAGAAGGCGGTCGTCTTCCCGGCCATCAAGTCGGCCACCGACAAGGCCCTCGCCGCGCACAAGGCGGCCGGCCGCGACGTGCACGTGTTCACCGACGAGGCCTCCGCCCCCGGCGGCACGTTCTTCCTGCCGATCACCGACCACGGCAACGAGGTCTCCCAGATCGTCCAGGACGCCCTGCAGGGCGCGGTCCTCGGCCAGTCCTCCCCGGCCGACGCCCTGAAGAAGGCGAACGACCAGGTCAACGCGCTCTTCAAATAAACGGCACGTATCTCAGCTCTAAGGAGAACAATGGCTCAGGTCGTCGAGCTCGGCAGACGCCACTTCGCCCTCCAGCACTCCGGCGACGGGACACCCCAGTCCGTACCGGGCGGCCTCCTGCTGCCCCCGGGCCGGGTCGCGATCCTGCACGGGCTCGGCGACGCCTCCTTCTACCGGCACGGGCACAACTCGTGGAGCCCGTGCGGCTGGCGGCGGCTGAGCGAGCCGCCGCTGCGCATCCCCAACCCGACCCGGCTCGTCACCGCCGACGACCCGGCCTTCGACGACCCGGGCCGCCACCACGGCTCGGCGGTCGCCGCGCTGCAGGGCCCCGACGGCGGGACGCTGCTGCTCGGCGCCCTCGGCCTGGACACCCCGCGGCTCACCGCCGACCACGACACCCTCACCGGCTGGTACGCCACCGGACGGCCCAATGCATCCGGATCCGAGTGGTTCCTGGCCTACGGCCCGGAGGAGGAGGTCTTCCGGGCCTACACCGACCAGCTCGCGGCCCGCTTCGGCGCCGGGCGCAACCGCGCCGGCAACGTGTGGTGCAGCTGGTACGCCTACTACGAGAACGTCACCGAGACCCAGCTCGCCAAGGACGTCGCCGACCTGACCGGCCTGCCCTTCGACGTCGTGCAGATCGACGACGGGTGGGAGGAGCTGGTCGGCGACTGGGAGCCCAACGCGAAGTTCCCCAGCGGCATGCGCGCCCTGGCCGAGCGCATCACCGACGCGGGCTTCACGCCGGGCCTGTGGCTGGCCCCGTTCATCGCGCTGCCCCACTCGCGCGTGGCCCGCTCGCAGCCGTCGCTGCTGCTGCGGGACGGCTCCGGCGAGCCGGTCGTCGCCGGCTACAACTGGGGCGGCCCGTACTACGCCCTGGACCTGGCCCGGGCCGAGGCCCTCGACCACGTCGCCGCGCTGGTGCACAAGGTCGTGCACGAGTGGGGCTTCCGCTACCTCAAGCTCGACTTCATCAACGCCGCGGCCGTCCACCTCCCCGGCCGCGACCGCGAGCGCATCTACCGCGAGGCCCTCCGGGTGATCCGCGAGACCGCCGGCGACGACGTGTACCTCCTGGGCTCCGGCGCCATCCTGCTGCCCTCGCTGGGCCTGCTCGACGGCCTGCGCAGCGGCCCCGACGTGGCCCCGATGTGGGACAACTACGCCTCGGTCGACCCGTCGGACGCCACGGCCCGAAACGCCGTCGTCAACAGCGTCCACCGCCTGTGGCAGTCCCCGCTGGCCGAGGTCGACCCGGACGTCGTGTACTTCCGCAGCAAGCTCAACCTGCTGACCCCGCAGCAGCTGCAGTGGCTGCGGGACCTCGCGGACGTGTGCGGCTTCCGGGCCGTGTCCGACCCGCCCAGCTGGCTCACGCCGGCGGAGCTGGAGCAGCTGCGGGAGTACCTGGACCGCACGCCGGCGGTGCGCCGCCTGGCGCGGTACCGGTTCACGGTCGACGGCCGCGAGGTCGACTTCACGCCCGCGGTCGCGTCGGACACCGGCGGCCAGCTCTACCCGATCTCGTGAGCCCGCCGTGCTGCCCGCCCTCCGGCACCAACGCATCATCGAGCTGCTGGCCCAGCGCGAGTACGTGACGCTCACCGAGGTCCGCGACGCGACGGGGGCGTCGCTGGCCACCACCCGCCGCGACCTGGCCCGCCTGGCCACGAGCGGCGCCATCACGCGGATCCGCGGCGGCGCCACCCGCCCACCGGCCCCGCGCGGCGAGACCCGCCTGCTGGTCGCCTCCGTGGCGCGGGTCCGCACGGCCCTGGCCCGCAGCGACCTGAACGGGGTCGAGCGCGCGCTGTACCAGGCCCTGGACGCCTGCGAACGGCTCCGCCGGGCCCAGTGACGGTCCGTAGGATCGCCGTATGGGTACCGAGGAGCGGGTGGCGCTGGTGACCGGGGCGAACCGGGGCATCGGCCTCGAGGTGACGCGCCGGCTCGCCGAGCGGGGCTGGACGGTGCTGCTCGGCGCCCGGTCGGCGGCGAAGGGCGCCCGCGCGGCGGCCGGGCTCGCGCCGGCCCGCGTCGAGGTCCTCGAGCTCGACGTGGCCGACGACGCCGCGGCCGCCAACGCCGGCAACGTGGTCCTCGAGCGGCACGGGCGGCAGTCGCGGTTCCGGGCCCCGCGTCCCCCCGCCGAGTGGTGCTCCATGGCGGACGCCCCGGCCGGGTAGCCGTTGACGGGGTCGGCGGGGAACACCCCGGCGACGACGAGCGCGGCGCCGCCGGCTCCGACGAGCCACGGCCCCCAGGTGCTCGCCCGCCCCGGACTGGGCGCCCGCCGCAGCCCGGCGGCGCCGGCCATCGCGAGGACGCCGCACACGACGAAGTTGGCGATCTGGAGCCGGCCGTGGTCGCCGAGCGCGAGCGAGCTGAGCGGATGCCGGGCCGGGTCGAACCCGTCCCGGGTGGCGGCCTGCACGAGCACGAGCACCACGAACAGCGGCCCGGAGACGGCCCCGGCGAGCAGCAACGAGCCGGCCGACGGCCGGCGTCCGATGTCGGTCATGCCCGGAAAGGTGACCCGTTGGTCACATGTCAACGCTGCGGGGGTCAGGCCGGGGCGACCGACGCGGCGTCGGGGGTGAGGACCAGGGCGTGCATGGCGGCTTCCGAGGACTCGTCGGCGGGGGAGTACACGACCAGGCGGGCCAGGGGCGGGCCGCCGTTGATGGTGAAGCTCGCCGTCTCCACGCTGATGCGACCGGCCCGCGGGTGCAGGAACGTCTTGTGGCGCACCATCGGGCGGCCGACGTCGTAGCGCTCCCAGTACTCCCGGAACATCGGCGACGCGGCCAGCAGGTCGTCGCGCAGGCGCTTCCACGCCGGGTGGTCGGGGTGGTCGGCCATCGAGGCGCGGAACAGGGCCACGTGCCGCGCGCTCTCCTCGTCGAACTCGACCATGCGGCCGTCCAGCGTGCGCTCCACGAACGCGAGCCACATGATGTTGAGCCGGGCCGGGGGGACGCCGGCGAAGCCGCCGAGGATCTCCTCCGCCTCCGGGTTGTGGGCGAGGAGGTCGAAACGGCCGTTCACGACGTACGCCGGGAAGGGGCGGACGGCCTCCATGGTGGCGAGGACGGCCCGGGGCAGGGGCACCGCCTCGCATGGCGCCGCGTTGTCGAAGACGCCCGCGAGGGTGAACAGGTGGGAGCGTTCGCCCGGGTCCAGGCGCAGGGTCTGCGCGACCGCGCCGAGCACCTGCGCGGAAGCCGTGATCTCGCGGCCCTGCTCCAGCCAGGTGTACCACGTGACGCCCACGCCGGCGAGCTGCGCGACCTCCTCGCGGCGCAGGCCCGGCGTGCGCCGCCGCGGGCCGGCCGGGAGGCCGAAGTCGGCCGGCGCGAGGCGCTCGCGGCGGGAGCGCAGGAACTGGGCGAGCTCGGTGTGGCGACCCGGCATGTCACCAGCATGCACCCGCGCCGGGGGGCCGATCCAGGTGGCATCGATACCTGGATAACCACGCACTGGTTCCGGTACCGGGCCCGGCGTCGACTGGTCGCATGACACTCACGCTGCCGAGGACCGAGCCGGCGGCCGCCGCCACGGCGTGGCGGGCGCTGCCCGTGATCCTGCTGGCCCAGTTTCTCGCCGTCGTCGACTTCTTCATCGTCAATGTTGCGCTGCCGTCGATCGGCGCCGACCTGCGCGCCGGGCCGGCGGCCGTGCAGTTCGTGGTCGCCGGGTACGGGCTGGCGTACGCCTGCTGCCTCGTCACCGGCGGGCGGCTGGGCGACGCCTACGGCCGGCGGCGGCTGTTCGTGCTCGGGCTCGCCGCGTTCACGCTCACCTCGCTGCTGTGCGGGATCGCGCCCACGGCGGGCACGCTGATCGCCGCCCGGGTGCTGCAGGGCGTCGCCGCCGGCGCGATGGTGCCGCAGGTCCTCGCCACGATCCAGGCCACGTACACCGGGGCGCCGCGCGTGCGGGCCCTCGGGCTGTTCGGCGCCACGATCGGGGCGGGCAGCGTCGCCGGCGAGCTGATCGGCGGGCTGCTGCTGCGGGCCGACGTCGCCGGTACCGGATGGCGCTCGATCTTCCTCGTGAACGTGCCCCTCGGGATCGCCGGCCTGTTCGCCGCCCGGCTCGTGCCGCAGTCCCGGTCGGGCTCGCCGTCGCCCGTCGACCCGCGCGGCGCGCTGCTGCTGGCCGGCACCCTCGCCCTGCTGCTCGGGCCGCTGTCGGTGGGCCGGGAGCTGCACTGGCCACTGTGGACGGTGGGCGGGCTGGTCGCCGTACCGTTGCTGGGGCTTGGTTTCTGGCTCGATCAGCGGGCGGCCGAGCGCGGCGGCCGGCGGGCACCGATGCTGCCGCCCTCGCTGCTGCGGGAGCCGGCGGTGCGGCGGGGGCTGGCGGTGGCTCTGCTGTACTTCCCGGCGGTGGGCGGGTTCATGTTCGTCTTCGCCGTGTTCGCGCAGTCCGGGCTGGGCTGGTCGCCGCTGCGGGCCGGGCTCGGGCTCACCCCGATGGCGGCCGGCTTCCTGGTGATGTCGCTGGTCGCGCAGCGCATCGTGGCCCGCCGCGGCGTCGCGGCGATCGTGGCCGGCGCCGCCGGGTTCGCCGCCGGCCTCGCCGCGCTTGCGCTGCAGGTCAGGTGGGGCTTCGCGGACCTGAGCCCGCTGTCGGTCACGCCGGCGATGCTGGTCGCCGGGCTGTTCGGCGGCCTGGTGATGGTGCCGCTGTTCGGCGCGGTGCTGGCGAAGGTGCCGCCGCCGGTCGCGGGCGCGGCGAGCGGGGCGCTGGTCACCGCGCAGCAGGCCGCCCTGGCCGCGGGCGTGGCGACGGTCGGCTCGCTGTTCGTGGCGGTGTCGGCGCGGTCGGGCTGGGAGGCGGGCGCGGTGACCGGTTTGTCGGCCTGCGTCCTGCTCGCCGCCGGCTGTGCGATCGCCGCCGCCCGGCTGCCCCGGCGCTGAAGCCGTTGCGTGATCCGGGCGGCGGCGGGTAAGGGGCCGCAATGAAGATCGGCATCATCGGCGCGGGTCACATGGGCTCGACGCTGGCCCACCTCTTCACCGCGGCCGGCGACGATGTCGCGATCGCCAACTCCCGCGGCCCGGACACCCTGCTCGACCTCGAGGCGCACCTCGGCCACCACGCGCACGCCCGCACCGCCGAGCAGGCCGCCCGGTACGGCGGCGTCGTCATCATCGCCGTACCGTTCGGCCACTACCGCGACCTGCCCGCCGCCGCGCTGGCCGGCCACACGGTCGTCGACGCGACCAACTACGACCCGGAGCGCGACGGTCGCGACGAGCGGCTGGAGCACGGCAGCGTGACGAGCAGCGAGCTGCTGCAACTCCACCTGCCCGGCGCCCGCGTGGTCAAGGCGTTCAACGCGATGCGCTGGGACCACCTGCTCGACCACGGCCGGTCGGCGGGCGCGAACCGCCGCTACGGCATCCCGGTGTCGGGCGACGACCCGGAGGCCAAGCGCCAGGTGTTCGACCTCATCGAGCAGATCGGCTACGAGCCGGTCGACGCCGGGCACCTCGGGGAGGGCGGCCGCAAGCACGAGCCGGGCACCGAGGTGTACGCCGCCGACCTGTGGGCCGACACGCTGTGGGCCCGCATCGGCGTCAGCTGACCGCGCCGCGCACGTCGTCCAGCAGCGCCGGGCGGTGCGGCGCCCAGCCGAACGCCGAGCGGGCCCGGGCGCCGTCCATCGCGCCGTCGCGGGCCAGCACCGCCAGCTGGGGCGCGACCCCGGCGACCTCGTCCAATGACAGCGAGACGGCCGCGGCACCGGCCCGCAGGGCGAGCGCCTCGGCCAGCCGCCGCATCTGGAACGTGTCGCCCGGCGCGGCGTTGAAGACGCCACCGGGCTGGGGCTTCTCCAGGGCGAGGAGGAACAGGTCGGCGAGGTCGTCGACGTGGACGGCGGCCCACGTCTGGGTGCCTTCGCCGATGTACGGCACCATGCCCCGCGTCCGGCCCATGGCCAGCAGCCCCTGGATGAGCGCGGACCCGTCCCGCCCGTGCACGAGCGGCACCCGCAGGACCGTGCCGCCCGCAGCCAGCGCGATCCGTTCCCCGGCCACCTTGTGCGGCTGCGCCGAGGTCGCCTCGTCGACCGGGTCGTCCTCGCTCGCCGCCCCGCCCCCGTACACGAGCCCGGTGCTGGTGTAGACGAACGGGATGGTGCCGAGCATGGCCCGCAGGGCGACGGCCTCCGCCTCGGCCATGGCGGGATCGGCGTAGTCGACGGCGGCGTGCACGACGGCGTCGGCCCGCCCGGCCGCCTCGCGCAGCGCGGCGGCGTCCCGCAGGTCGCCGCGGACCGGCGCGGCGCCGAGTGCGGACACCCGCTCGGCCGCCCGGTCGGACCGGGCGAGCGCGGCGACCCGGTGCCCGGCCGCGAGCAGTCGCCCGGTCACCACGCCGCCCACGTATCCGCTGGCACCGGTGATGAAGACGTCCATTGGTCAGCTCCGTCCGTGAGATCGGATAGTTCATCCGCTCTGGACGCTACCACGAACGGATGAACTATCCGATAGGACGGGCTATCCGCTTTCGGCTATAGTCGAGGCATGCCGCCCGCCCCGACCCGCTCCGACTCGCTGCGGATCCGCTCCGCCCTGCTGGCCGAGGCGCGCGCGATGCTGGAGGCCGACGGGCACCCGGTCGCGCTCAACGCGCTGGCGCGCCGGGCCGGGGTCGGGGTCGGGACCGTGTACCGGCACTTTCCGACCAGCCAGGCGCTGCTGGAGGCCGTCGCGTTCGAGGCGCTGGAGCAGCTGCGGGCCGAGCTCGTCGAGGCGGCCGGGGACCCCGACCCGTGGGCCGGCCTCGAGCGGGTGGTCCGGGCCCAGGTCCGGATGGAGGTCGCGCACGTGGGCGTGCGCGAGGTGCTCGCGACGGCGGTGGCCGCCGACCCGCGGACGGCGGCGGCCATGACCGACATGGCCGGGCTGGTCGAGGCCCTGCTGGGGCGCGCCTGGGACGCGGGCGTGCTGCACGCCCGCGTCGGCGCCGCCGACCTGCGCAACATCCTGTGCGGCGTCGGCTACACGGCCGGCCTGGTGCCCGAGCGGGCCGAGGCCACCGCCGCCTTCTTCGCCGACGTCGTCCTGCGCGGCCTGCGGGCCCGGCCCGAGTCGCTCAGGACGACATCGTCGTGAGCAGGTCGCGGCAGGCCGCCTCGCACTCGCGGCAGGACTCGGCGCAGATGCGGCAGTGCTCGTGCGCCTCCGCGTGCCGCTCGCACTCGTCGGCGCAGCTGGCGCAGGCCATCACGCAGGCGTCCAGCAGCGCGCGGCTGATGTTGGCGTCGTAGCCGGTGTGCCGCGACAGCACCCGCGCCGTCGCGGCGCAGATGTCGGCGCAGTCCATGTTGGTGCGGATGCACTTGGCGAGCCCGGCGATGTCCTTCTCGCTCAGGCACGCGTCCGCGCACGCCGTGCACGCCTCGCTGCAGGAGACGAGCGCGTCGATCGCGCCGGCGAGCCGTTCGCGGTCGAGGTTGATGGGCTGCGGGTAGGTCTGCAGCATCGGCAGGCTGGTGGCCGTCACGGTGTACCCCCGGAAGAGGTCGGTTGCTCGGTCAGGCCCATCCCTACCCGCCCGCCGGCCCGGCATTCGCGGTTCAGTCGGGCGCGGCCGAGGGGACCGGCAGCATCGTGCGCACGGCCTCGGCCGACCACTCCACCAGCATCAGCGTGGCGTCGTCGGCGGGCGGGCCGTCGTAGTGCGCCAGGGCCGCGTGGCAGAGCCGGCGCAGGGCCTCCGGGGCCGGGAGCTGGCCGGTCTCCCGCTCGGCGAGGACGGCGAGCCGGTCGGCGCCGAAGGCCTCCCCGTGGCGGTCCCTCGCCTCGGTGACGCCGTCGGTGTACAGCAGCAGCCGATCGCCGCGCTCCAGCGCATCCTCGGCGATCTCCAGGTGCGGGTCCGCCACGCCGAAGGGCATCCGCCGGCCGGCGGCCAGGGCGCGCACCACCCGGCCGCGGCGCAGCAGCAGCGGCGGCGGGTGGCCGGCGTTGAGGTAGCGCAGCCGGCCCGACTCGAGGTTCAGCTCGGCGAGCACGCCCGTGGTGAAGCGCAGCTCCGGCAGGTACTCCTCCAGCGCCCGGTCCGCCGCCCGGGCCATCTCCGCCAGGCCCTCGTCGCTGCGCCGGGACGCCCGCACGGCGGCCAGCACCACGGCCGTGCCCAGCCCCGCGCGCAGGTGGTGCCCGGCGGTGTCGAAGATCGCGAAGAACAGCGACGAGCGGTCGGCGGCGTAGTCGAAGCCGTCGCCGCCGACCTCGTAGCACGGCTCGAGGATCGCGGAGACGACCGCGCGGCGCGACACGAAGGTCAGCGGTGGCAGCAGGCGCCACACCAGCTCGGACGCCTCGGACATACGGCGCCGGCGGCGCACCTTGAGCAGCGCGTCGCCGTACGGGATCTTGGTCGCGATCAGGTGGCCGACGAGCTGGCTGAACAGGTCGCAGCCGGCGAGGAAGTCCTCGTCGTCGAAGCGGGCGTCGCCGCCGGTGACCAGCTCCAGCACGCCGAGGCGCTCGGTCCCGTCCAGCATCGGCATCCACAGGCGGCCCGGCTGCGCCACCGGCTCCACCGCCATGAACGCGCGCCCGGCCGGCGTGGTCTCGACCGGCAGTGACGGCGGCGACTCGGCGCCGGGCCGCGGCATCGCGATCAGTTCGCGCTGCTCCTGGTCCACCAGGTAGATCCACGCGTCGCGGGCGAGCGGCCCGGCCGCCGCGGCGACCTCGCCGGCCAGCTCGTCCGGCTGCGCCAGCCGGGTCTGCCGCACGAGTTCGGCCAGCGCCGCGCGCCACGGCCAGGCGTCGTTCGCTGCGTTCACCTGCGTCCTCGTACCCGCCGCCGGATGCGCGAACCATCGGGACCGCTAGGCTCGGGGCGTGGCGGAGTCGATCGAGGTGCGGATGATCCCGGGTGACCCGGTGGTGGTCGAGGTCACCGGCCGGATCATGTACGACACGCTCCGCCCGCTCGCGGACACCCTGGGCGACCTGGACCCGGCGGCCGACCCGCACGTCGTGCTGCAGCTGAGCCAGGCGCCGATGTGCGACTCCAGCGGCCTCAACCTGTTCGTGCGCACCCACTCCGCGCTGGTCGGCGCGGGCGGCTGGCTGCGCCTGGCCGCCGCGCCGCCCATGATCGAGAAGGTCCTGGACATCACCAACCTGGACCGCATCCTGCCCGTGTACCGCAGCGTCGAGGAGGCCGCGGCCGCGCCGTGACGCCCCGGCGACCAGGGGCGTCGCCACGCGGTCAGCGCGGCCAGACGCGGCGGCCGGCGACCCACGTCTGGGTCACCCGGGCACCGGGGGTGAACGGGTCGGCGTCGCAGACGACCAGGTCGGCGGGCTCGCCGGGGGACAGGCCGCCGGCGCCCGGGGCGCCCAGCGCGGCGGCCGCGGCCGTGGTGTAGCCGCGCAGCGCCTCGGCCGGGGTCAGGGCCTGCGCCGGCTGCAGCGGCGTGCCGTCCGGCAGGGTGCGGGCGACCGCGAGCCGCAGGTTGACCAGCGGGTCGAGCGGGCCGGCCGGGTGGTCGGAGCCGATGGTCAGCGGCACCCCGGCGTCGAGCAGGGCGCGGCCGGCGAGCACGGTGAGGTACCGATGGCTGCCCGTGCCGACGATCTGCGGCCCGAACGTGGTCAGGAACCCCGGCTGGAGGGTCGCCGTGGCGCCCGACGCGGCGACCAGGTCGGTGGTGGCCGGGTCGAGCAGGACCAGGTGGTCGATGACGGCGGCGCCCGGCGGGGCGCCGATCGTGCGCAGGGCGGTCGCGGCCTGGCGCACCGCGAGGTTGCCCAGCGCGTGCAGCCGGGGGCGCACGCCGGCGGCGACGAACCGGGCCAGGACGTCGGCCAGCTCCCGGTCCGGGTAGCGCAGGTACTCCACGCGCAGCTCCCCGCCGTGCACGCGGGCCGGGCGGTGCATCGCGTCGCGCAGCGGCCCCACGTTGCGCACGGCCAGACTGGCGCGCAGGGCGCCGGCGGTGAGGCGGCCGAGGGCGCGGGCCGGCAGGTGCAGGGCGCAGCGGTCGCCGCCGTCGAGGAACAGCTTCGCCTCGCGGGCGGAGGCGCCGTAGTCGCCGGCCGGCAGCGCCTGCGGGCCGGGCACCGGCGTCAGCAGGCCCTCGGCGGCGCCGACGGCCCACGACAGGCGGGGCGCCCCGGCGGCGGCCAGGCGCAGCATCCGCTCGTGGTGCTGCGGCGCGACGTAGGCCTCGTGGACGTGCGTGATGCCGTGGGCCAGCCAGCGGTCCAGCTCCAGGCGGACCAGGGTGTCGGCGTCGCACTCGCTGACGTGGTCGGCGACGTCGGCCAGGGCGCGGGCCAGGGCCTCGCCGTAGGCCTGCTCCCACACCTCGCCGGTCGGGCGGCCGCGGCGGTCCCGGGTGACGTCGCCGGCCCGCGCCCGCGCGGTGGTGAGCCCGACGGCGCGCATCGCGGGCGTGGACAGGGCGCCGCGGTGGACGTCGACGCCGCTGACCAGGACCCGGCGGCCGGGGGCGGCGGCGTCGAGCTCGGCGGCGCTCGGCAGGCGCCGCTGCGGCCACGCGAACGGGCGGGCGTTCCAGTACAGCAGCCACGGCGCGGCCGGGTCGGTCGCCGCGGCGGCCCGGATCGCGCCCAGAGCCGCGTCGAGGTCGGGCCAGGCCGCGCCGTCGACGCCGCGGGGCTGCCAGGCGGTGACGGTCGCGTGGGCGTGGGAGTCGACGAACCCCGGCAGGATGTGCGCCCCGGGCAGCTCGACGACCTCGTCCGCGGACGAGGGATCCGCGCCGATGCGGTCGCCGTCGACGAGCAGCGGGCCCGCCGAAGGCGTGCAGGACGGGCCGGCCCATACGGTGGCGGCGCGCAGCAGGGTACCGGCCATGCGGATGACGGTACTCAACCCGATCCGAGTAGGGAGCCTCAGGCGTGCCGGTTGCCCCCGGCCGGACAATGATCGAGTGAGCTTCGTGCGGCAATGGCTTCTGCGGATCTGCAGCTTCGCGCTGACCTGGATCTACGGCGTGTATCGCGCCCATCCGGCGGTCTGGCGCCTCATGGCGCGCAACTACCGGCCGTGGATGGGCCGCTTCGCCCGGCTGCACGCGTGGATGACCTGCCAGTTCGCGGCGATCGACGTGCCGGCCTACGGCGACTTCCTGCGCCGCAACGGCTGGCAGTTCCGGTGGTTCGTGCTGGCGTCCTACCCGCCCACCGACAAGCTGTCCTACGTCAAGGCCTACCCCGAGGAGCAGCGCTGCTGGAAGGGGCGCATCGAGATCGAGGGCAGCGTCGTGGACGAGTCGTCCGGCTCCTCCGGCCGGCCGTACAACTGGATCCGCAGCCGCCGCGAACTGCGCACGGTGCACAAGAACCTCGCCGGGTACACGACCCTGGTGTTCCCGTCGCGGCGGCGGTTCGTCATCAACGCGTACTCGATGGGGGCGTGGGCGACCGGCACCAACACCGGCATCGCGATGGCGCGGGTGGCGATGGTGAAGAACACCGGTCCGGATCTGGACAAGATCATCGACACGCTGCGGCACTTCGGCCCAGGCTTCGACTATGTCATCACCGCGTACCCGCCGTTCCTCAAGCACCTGCTCGACCGCATGGACGCGGAGGCATTTCCGTGGGCGGACTACCGGCTGTCGGCCCTGGTCGGCGGCGAGGGCATGACGGAGGCGCTGCGCGACTACCTCGAGCGGCGCTTCGTCAAGGTGCGCTCCGGCTACGGCGCCAGCGACCTCACCATCGGCATGGCCGGCGAGACCGACCTGACCGTGTGGCTGCGCCGCCGGCTGCGCACCGACGAGCGCCTGCGGGCCGCGCTGCTCGGGCCCGACGAGCACCGGCTGCCGATGGTCTTCCAGTACAACCCCCTGGAGACGTACCTCGAGACGACCGACGACGACGAGATCCTCTGCACCATCAACACCACCGCCGTCATGACCCCGAAGGCGCGGTACAACATCGGCGACGAGGGCCGCCTGCTCTCCTTCGGCGACCTCGTCAAGGTGGTCTCCGCCGACCCGGCGGCGCTGGCCGAGCTGCGGGCCGCGCTGCGGGTCGACCGGATGCGGCTGCCGCTGCTGTTCCTCTTCGGCCGGCGCGACAGCACCGTGTCGTACATGGGCGCCAACATCTACCCGCAGGACGTCGAGAACGGCCTGTACCAGGGCAACGACCAGGCCCATCTCCTGGAGGGGTTCTGCCTGACCCTGGAGGAGTACGACGACCTCGAGCGCCGGCCCGCGGTACACCTGCAGCTGCGCTCCGGCGCGGACCTGGGCGACGACGAGCGGCGCAAGCTCGCCGACGTCTGCCGGCAGGGCGTGCTGCGCTACCTCGCCGAGGTCAGCCGCGACTTCGCCGAGTCCCTCGCCGAGGACCCCACCTCGGCCGACCTGCGCGTGTACGTCCACGACCACGGCACCGGCCCCTTCGCCGCCACCGGTAAGATCAAGAACGTCTACCTCGCCCGGAGCGCCGCCTCATGAGGACCACCGACTTCTCCAAGGCACCCCCGCTGGCCCAGGCCGGCGCGATGTTCGTGGGTGCCACCCGATACCGCGGGCCCCACTCCATCTTCGTGCTGTCGTTCACCTGGTTCCGCATGGTGCGCCAGATGAAGCGGCTGCCGGGGTACTGCTGGCACACCGTCTACTGGCAGTGGCCCTTCACCCTGGGCACCATCGCGTTCTTCCGCGACCGCGACGCGCTGCTGCAGTTCGCCCGCACCAAGCACCACCGCGACCTGATGTGCTGGATCACCGACCACGGCACGCGCAACGCGACCGGCGGCTACATCCGGCTGTACAACGCCGAGGAGAGCGGCTACTCCAACGGCGTCTGGCGCGCCGAGGGCAGCACGATGGCCCACATCGAGCGGTACACCGCGCTGTCCCGCGAGACCGAGGGCCCGGCGGTGCACCGGCCGTGACGCTCGATGTCGTACGCGTGGAGGACCGCGCCACGCTCAAGGCGTTCCTCGACCTGCCCCTGCGCCTGCACCCGGCCGACCGGTACGTGCCCCTCGACACCGCCGTCATCACCCGCTGGTGGCGCGGCCCGGTGGAGCTCTACGTGGTCCGCGACGGCAACGGCGAGGTCGTCGGGCGCACCGGCCTGCACACCGAGGCCAAGTTCGACGCCAAGCTCGGCCGCCGCCACCAGCTGTTCGGCCTCACCGAGTTCGCCGACGACGACGAGGTCGCCGCGGCCCTGTTCGAGCTGATGGACCGCCACGGCGCCGGCGCCGACGCCCTCTTCGGCCCGGTCGCGCTGCTGCCGAACCAGACCGGCGGCGTCATCACGTCGGGCTTCGACGAGCGCGGCTTCATCGACTCGGCGTGGAACCCGGCGTACTACCCGGCCGCCTACGAGCGGCACGGCTTCGCCCGCCGGTTCGAGTCCGACACCTGGATCTGCGACCTGGCCGGGCCCAGCGCCGGCGCCGACGCGCTGTTCCCGTTCGACGAGGCCCGCGTGGCCGCCGAGGGTCTCGCGATCCGCTACGGCTCCCGGAAGCGGTTCAAGGAGCAGCTGCCGATCCTGCGGGAGATGCTCAACGCCAGCTTCGCGCAGCTGGGGTACTACACCGAGATCTCCGCCGACGAGCTCGCCGCGCAGACCGACGGGCTGGCCTACCTGCTCGACGAGAAGCTGCTGCTGTGGCTGGAGAAGCGGGGCCGGCCGGTCGCGTTCATCGTCACCGTGCCCGACGTGTCGGAGTTCTTCATGCGCACCGGCGGCCGCCTCGGGCTGCTCAACCAGCTGCGGCTGCTCGCCACCCGCGGGCGCTACCGCCGCGAGGCGATCCTCATCATCAAGGGCACCGTGCCGGACGAGCAGGGCAAGGGCTACCTGAGCCTGCTGTCGCGGGAGCTGCACCGCAACCTGCGCGCCGGCGGCTACCGCAGCCTGCGCAGCACGTACGTCGAGCGGGACAACCCGGGTTCGCAGTCGCAGTACCGCCGGATGGGCGGGCGCATCCTGCACGGCTACACCTTCTACGAGCGAGGTCCCCGATGACGTGGGTCGACGAGCTGCGGGCGCGCGAGGACGCGTGCCGGCGGGCCCCGAGCGCGCACAACACGCAGCCGTGGGTCATCCGGTACGGCACCGACGCCGTCGACGTGCACTGGGACCCGCAGCGGGCGCTGCCCGACTCCGACCCCACGCGGCGGGACCTGTTCCTGTCGCTGGGCGCGTTCGTCGAGGCGTGCCTCATCGTCGCCGCCGACGCCGGTCTGCCGGTCCGCGCGGAGATCGCCGTCGACGAGCCCGCGCGCCGGGTCGCGCGCCTGGTGCCGGCCGAAGCCCTGTATGCGACGCCGTTCCCGGCGGCCGCCGTCGAGCGCCGCCGGTGCGCCCGCGGCGCCTACGAGCCCGGCCCGCTCGACCCCGCCGTCGTGGCCGAGGTGGCGGCCGGCGCCGACCTGCGCGCGCTGGCGTCCCGCCCGCTCGCGGTCCAGCTCGAGGCGGCCGACCGGCACATGTTCGCCACGCCGGCCGTCGCCGCCGAGCTGCGGCAGTGGATGCGCCTGTCGCCGCGGCATCCGCGCTACGCCGTCGACGGCCTCACCGACAAGGCGATGGAGCTGTCCCGGGCCGAGGCGTCGGGCCTCGCCGCGGTGCTGAGCCCCGTCGTGTACCCGGTGGCGCGGCGCCTCGGCGCGCCCGCGATGCTCGCCGCCGCCTCCCGCAGCCTGCTGCGCTACGACGGCAGCGTGCTGGTCCTCGTCGGGCGGCCCGAGTCGCCCGCTGCCCTCGTCGAGCACGGCCGGGCGCTGCTGCGGGTGTGGCTGGGCCTGTCGGAGCGCGGCTTTGCGGTACACCCGCTGAGCCAGATCATCGACTGCGACGCGACCGCCGCCCGCCTCGCCGCGCTGCTCGAGCCGGCGCCGGGGGAGTGGCCCCTGGCCGTGTTCCGGGCCGGCCGCCCGCTGCGGGAGCCCGTCCGCTCGGCGCGGATCCCCGCGGCGGCCGCCTGAGCGCCTCCTGACCCGGCGGAAACGGCGGCTGCTGCTGGGCGTACTGCCGTCCCTAGGCGATCCGCGGTGCGTCGAGCGGCTGCGCGTCGTTGGCGTGCAGCAGGTCGGTCAGCTCGGCCACGTGCGAGGCGACGTCGGCCAGGTGCGCGTTGTGGCCGAACGAGCGCGGTCGCGGAATGTCGACGGTGATGATGCGCTGCACCCGGCCCGGGCGCGAGCTGAGCACGGCGACCCGGTCGGCGAGCAGCACCGCCTCCTGGATCGAGTGGGTCACGAAGACGGTGGTCGGGCGCATCTCCAGGTGCAGCTGCTGCAGCTGCCCGGCGAGCTCCTCCCGGGTGAGGGCGTCGAGGGCGGAGAACGGTTCGTCCATGAGCAGCACGCTCGGGCGCTGGATGAGGGCGCGGCACATCGCGACCCGCTGCTGCATGCCGCCCGACAGCTCGTGCGGCAGCCGCCGGTGGAAGCCGGCCAGCCCCACGGAGTCCAGCAACGCGCGGGCCCGGTCGCGGTCCTCGGCGCGCACCCCGCCGCGGATCTCCAGCGGCAGCAGCACGTTGGTGAGCACCGAGCGCCACGGCAGCAGGGCGGGGCGCTGGAACATGAGCGCCACGTCCCGCCGCGGCCGGGCGACCGGCGTGCCGGCGATGGCGACCCGGCCCTCGCTCGGGCGCAGCAGCCCGGCCACGAGCCGCAGCAGCGTCGACTTGCCGCAGCCGGACCGCCCGATGACCGCCAGGAACTCGCCCGCGGCGACGGTCAGGTCGATGGCGCGCAGCGCCTCGACGTCGCCGCGGCGGGTGCGGAACGTCCGGGAGACCCCGGTCAGCTCGATCATGGCCACTCCAGCACCATCTTCCCGGGTTACGCGGAGATCGCCCGCGCCCAGGGCAGCAGCAGCCGCTCCAGGGCGACGACGAGGTAGAACAGCACGATGCTCAGGATCGCCAGCAGCGCGATGGCGGCGAACGCGAGCGGGGTGTCCAGGGAGCTGCCGGACAGCACGATGACCGCGCCGAGGCCGCCGTTGGGGCTCGCGATCTCGGCGACCACCGCGCCGATGACGGCCAGCGAGATGCCGAGCTTCAGGCCCACGAACACCTGGGGGAGCGCCCAGGGCAGGCGCACCTTGAGGTACGCCTGCCACCACGACGCGGACAGCGACGACGCGAGCTCGCCCAGGTCCGCCGGCGTGGACGTCAGCCCGGCGGCGGCGGCCACGACGATCGGGAAGAAGGCGATGAGCACGATCATCACGATCTTCGGCGTCTGGCCGTACCCCAGCCAGACGATGAGCAGCGGCGCGAGCGCCACCTTCGGGATCGAGTTGAGCGCCACGAGCAGGGGCATCGTGGCCCGCTCGACGGCCCGCGACATCGTGAGCGCCATCGCGATGAGCAGGCCGGCGGCGACGGCGATGACGAAGCCCACCGCCGTCTCCTGCAGCGTCGTCAAGCCCTCCTTGAGCAGGTACTGCGGCTGGGCCCGGAACGACGCCACGATGTCCGGCGGCGATGGCAGGAAGAAGGACCGGATGCCGAACAGCGCCGTCGCGCCCCACCACAGGCCGACGGCGACCGCGGCGCCGGCGATCGGCAGCGGGAGCCCGGACCAGCGGGACGCGACGCGCTCTTCAGGCACGGGTCACCGCCGGCCGATGGTCGAGTAGGTGAAGTGGCCGCGCACGACCAGGCGCGGATCGTGCACGGCGGCGTACAGCTGCTCGATGCGGTCTTCGGAGAATCCGGCGGCGATGAAGTCCTCGCGCAGCTGGGCCACGTTGACCGCGATGAGCACGGCGCCCGGGCTGCCGCCGGGCCAGGACGCGGCCTCGATGGCCGTGTCCACGCCGACCAGCCCGTTGTCCACCATCACCTGGTGCACCCGGGCCGCCCACGTCGGGTCGTTGCCGCGCTTGGGCAGCACCCGGTTCACCAGCACGTCCCGGTAGTGCTCGATGACCCCGGCGGTCTCGGCGTCGGGCGCGGCGAGGGTCAGGTTGCCGAACTCGGTCGCCCAGTCCTCGATGACGAGCGCCCCGCCCGGGGCCAGGGCGGCCGCGAGCCGGGCGAGGATCTCCTCGCGCTCGGGGATGTGCAGCAGGACCAGCCGGGCGTGAATGAGGTCCCACGGGCCTTCCGGCACCGGCTCGCTCACCAGGTCGTGCCGCTGCACGCGGAAGCCGGCGCCGATCGGGACGTGCCGGACGTTGAGGTCCGTCGCGAGGACGTCGCCGCCTGCGCCGGCCCGCTCGGCGAGCCAGCGGGCGACGCTGCCGCCGCCCGCGCCCACCTCGAGGCAGCGCTTGCCGGTCAGGTCGCCGAGGGTGCCGAGCCGCGCGAAGGTGAACCCGTCGAGGATGTCGGACAGGTGGCTGTGCCGGCCGGCCGACTCGGGGTCGTCGTTGTCGAAGGAGTACGCCGGCGCGGGGTCGATCGTCGCGGTCACCGTCACGCCTTCGGGGTGAGCGAGAAGTCCACGACCGCGTCCGGCGTGAGGCCGGCCTGGATGAGGCCGCCGGCCTGCAGGGTGGCGATCGCGCGGGCGACGCGCTCCTGGTCCATCGCGCCGATCGCGGCGCCGGAGCTGACGTACGGCGTCATCAGCGTGATCTCGCCGACGGCGGCCGTGATGTCCGCGGCGGGCTGGGCCTTCTTGAGGATCTGGGCCGCCTCGTCCGGGTGCTCGATCGTGTACTTCAGCGCCTTGAGGCAGGCGTCGCGGAACCGCTTGGCGAGGTCCGGGTTCTCCTTGGCGATCTTCGACGTGGTGATGATGCCGTTGCCGTAGAGGTCGCCGAGGTACTTGCTGTAGGGCAGCACGACCGCCTTCTTGCCGCCGGCCGCCTTCTCGATGCCCTTCTGGCCGATGAGGAACGTGCTCAGCGCCTGCACCTGGCCGCCGGCGAGCAGGCCGGGCAGCTGCGGGGGCTGGGCGTTGACCCACTCGATCTTGGTGGCGTCGATGCCGGCGAGCTTGGCGTACGCCGGGAAGAGCAGCTGGTTCACCGAGCCCGTCGCCGCGCCGAGCTTCTTGCCCTCGAGGTCCTTCGGCGAGCTGATGCCGGCGCCGTCGAGCGCGATGATCGAGACCAGCGTCTGCTGGTGGATCGCCGCGATCGTGCGGAAGTCCTTGTACTGGCCCTGGCCGGCCAGGATCCAGGCGCCGATCAGGTCCAGGTTGGCGAACTGGGCCTGGCCGGACGCGAGGCCCTTGAGGTTCTCACCCGTGGCCGCGCCGAGCTGGATGGTGACGTCGATGCCGGCGTCCTTGAAGTACCCCTTGTCCTGCGCCACCCAGGCGAATGCGTCGCGGCCGACCGCGCCGAATGCCGTCAGATAGGTGACCTTGTCCGGCTGTTTGTTCTCCCCGGCGGCCGCCGCGGGCTCCGCCTTCGAGTCCGAGCAGCCCGCCACGCCGATCAGCGCCACGGCGAGCACCGATGCGAGCAGAGCGCGATAACGCCTCATTACCTGGCCCCCATTTCTCATTTCCAGTATTCGGCGGGGCCCGTCGCGGTGGGGCCCGCCGTCATGTCCGATGACGCTTTTCGAACGTATGGGCTAAACGGATGGTCTAACCGAGCAACCGCCACCGGCCGCCGCGCGCCTCGAGCATCGTCAGAGACTGCGGCATGAAACCGGAATGATTGTCGGGCGTGAATCGAATTTGTCCGCTCAGGCCGTCGATCTGCGACGTCTCCAGCCGGGCCCGCAGGGTGGGCCCGTCGAGTGATCCGGCGCGCGCCACCGCGTTCGCGATGAGCTGCAGGGCGTCCGCGGCGAACGAGGCGTGGCCGTGGTACGTCCCGTAGCGCGACGTGTAGTCCTGGAACCACTGCCGCCGCGCCGCCTTCGCCGGCGTGGTCGCGATGACGTCGTCGATCGCCAGGGTCTGGGTGAACACCAGCGCCGTGCCGTCGGCCGCGAACGGGCCGCCGAGGAAGAGGTCGCCGGCCGCGGCGGCGTCGAGGTACACCTGGCCGTGGTAGTTGGCGCCGCGGATGGCGCCGACCGCGAGCGCGGCCTGCGGGGGGAAGCCCCAGACCACGACCGCGTCGGGGTTGCCGGCCAGCGCCGCCCTGGCCGCGTGGCCCAGGTCGCTGTCGGCCGGCGCGTACTGCGCCCGGGCGACGACCTTCGCGTTGATCTTGCCGGCCTCGCGGGCCAGCGCGTCCGCGCCGCCCCGCCCGTAGGCGTCGTCGCTGGCCAGCAGCGCGACCTTGCGCTGGCCGGCCTGGCCCAGCTCGCGGGTGAGCACGATGGCGTCGTCGTCCGCGCTCGGGGCCAGGCGGAAGATGTACCTGCGATCGGCGGCCGGCGCGGTGACGTCGGCGACCGGGGTCAGCGCGATCGCCGGGATCTTGCGGTCCTGGATCTGCTTCGCGGCCCCGCTCATGCAGTCGGCGCAGACGCCGGTGATGATCGCCGTCACCGAGTCGTCCTGGGTGTAGGCGGTGAGCTGGCTCAGCGCGATCGCGGGGTCGCCGCGGTTGTCCTGGACGCGCACGACGATCCGCCGGCGGCCGAGCAGGCCGCTCGCGTTGATCTGCTCCGCCTTCAGCTCCAGTGCGCGCTGGTAGGCCACGCCGATGTCCGACGTGCTGCCGGAGAGCTCGAGACTCGCCCCGACGACGATGTCCGCCTTTTCTTCGGCATTGACGTAAGTGCATGCCGTCGTCGATGTCAGGATCACCGCAAGCATCGCGGCAAGATAGTGCCAGCGCCGCAAGTCGATTCCCCTCGATCGAAGTCGCGTCCGTCGTGGACGGCGTTTGGCCGACCCACACCTTGCCAACTCGTACGAGGGTGGTCAAGAGGTTCGAAATGCGCGTTCCGGCATCACTGCTGAATCTGATGTTAACGACTCGATTAAATTACCCAGGTCCCGGACTGGGCTTTACTCAGCGGCAGACATGAATGCCGAGGCCAAGTGCTTGATCGTCGATCGTCACTACGCTCGATCACCTACCGGTAGCCTGCCGCTGGGCTTTCCCCGGTCGTGTCGTTCATGGTGAAATGCCCTGTCCTGCGCCCGGGCCACCGGGCCTCACCTGCCCGGCACCGCCGCGGAACGCAAACGGTGGCCCAAAAGCGTCCGCCGGGACCCATAGGCGACCATGAGCACGCGGAGATCTGCATGCCCGCATCGAAGAAGCCTGCCGGCCGCGGGTTTCGCATACGCCGGCCGCGGCTGGCCAACGCCCGGATCCGTAGCAAGCTCGGCCTCATCCTGCTGATCCCGATCATCGCGATCGTGACGCTGGCGGCGCTGCGCATCGGCGACGCCGGCCGCCGCGCCAACGACGCCGCCCAGGTCGGCGCCCTGACCCGGCTGTCGGCCGACGTGTCGGGCCTCGCGCAGCAGGTCCACCTCGAGCGCATGGCCGCGGCGGCCCTGCTCTCCACGCCGTCGGCGACGCCCGAGGCGTACAACCGCCAGATCGTGCGCACCGACGCCGCCGTCGCCGGGTACACCAAGCGCCGCGACACCCTCGGCGGCGTGCCGGCCGGCGTGCGCGACCGGCTGCGGCGCATCGACGCCCAGCTCGAGGTGCTCGCCACGATCCGCAAGGACGTCGGCGACCGCCGGGGCGTGTCGGTCGCCGAGGTGCTGCTGCGCTACGGCGTCGTCGTCGACGACCTCGTCTCCTACCGCGAGGCCGTCGCCCAGGTGACCACCGACCAGACCCTCGCCGACGAGCTGCGCGCGGCCGCGGCGTTCTCCAAGGCGAAGTCGCGGGTGTCGGAGCAGGAGGCGATCGCGTACGCCGCGCTCAAGGCCGGCCCGCTCGACTCGCACCAGCTCTCCGCGCTGCTGGCCACCCTCACCGGCCAGCAGGAGGCGTTCGTCGCCTTCTCCCTGTCGGCCAGCGTCCGGCAGCGCCAGATCGTGGAGGCCACGATCGCCGGCGACGCGACCCAGATGGCCGACGACATGACCGGCACCCTGCAGCGCACGGTCGGCCAGGCGCCGCCGTTCAAGGCGGAGGAGGCGGTCGCCGTCTTCGGCGCCGTGAACGACCTGATGCGCTGGACCGAGGAGCGCCTCGACGGCCAGCTCGTCGACGACGCCGGCGCGATCGGCACCGTCGTGCGCCGCCAGGTGGTCATCGAGTCGGCCGTGATCTTCCTGATCCTCGCGCTCGTCATCGGCCTCGCGCTCATCACGGCGCGCTCGATGATCCAGTCGCTGCGCCGGCTGCGCGAGACCGCGCTCACCGTCGCCGAGCACGACCTGCCCGAGCTGGTCTTCCAGCTGCGCGACGCCCGCACCGTCCAGGAGCGCTCGCCGCAGGAGATCGCCGCCCAGGTCCGCGCACCCGGCGGGTTCGACAGCCGGGACGAGATCGGCGAGGTGGTGCGGGCCTTCAACACCGTGCACCGCGAGGCGGTCCGGGTCGCGGCCGAGCAGGCCGTGCTGCGCAACAGCGTCTCGTCCATGTTCCTCAGCCTCGCCCGGCGCAGCCAGACGCTGGTCGACCGGATGATCGGCCAGCTCGACCGCATCGAGCGGGGCGAGGAGGACCCGAAGCGCCTGGCCCAGCTGTTCCAGCTCGACCACCTCGCCACCCGGATGCGCCGCAACGACGAGAACGTCCTCGTGCTCGCCGGCGCCGACACCGCGCCGCCGCGACGCCAGGACGCGCCGCTCATCGACGTGATCCGGGCCGCCCAGTCGGAGATCGAGCTGTACGAGCGGGTCGAGTTCGCCGAGGTCGACGACGACGTCTACGTCGCCGCCCCGGCGGTCAACGACGTCGTGCGGCTGCTCGCCGAGCTCATGGACAACGCGACGCGGTTCTCCCCGCCGCACGCGCCGGTCGTGATGGCCGGGCAGCGGCTGCGCGACCGCACGATCGTGCGGATCGAGGACCGCGGCCTCGGCATCGCCCCCGACGTGCTGGAGGACTACAACCGCCGGCTGGCCGAGCCGGCGCCGGTCGACGTCGGCGCCTTCCGCCTCATGGGTATCGCGGTCGTCGGCCGGCTCGCCGCCCGGCACCGCATCACCGTGCAGCTGCGCTCCAGCGTCGGCGGCGGCACCGTCGCCGAGATCGTGCTGCCCGCCAACGCGCTCGTGCTGCCCCGCGACGACCGTCCGGCGTCGCTGCCGTCGCGCCGGCCGGCCGCGCCGCTGCCCGAGCGCCCTGGCGCGTACGCGGGCAACGGCCACCCCGGCAACGGGTACGCCGGCAACGGCCACGAGGCCGCCACGCCGGCCGGCACCGCGACCATGGTCGACGCCACCAGGACCCGGCCGCCGTCCTGGCCGCCGCCGGCCGCGGAGCCGGCGCCGGCCCCGCAGGCGCCGGCGCAGGACCGCTGGGCCGACCTCGTGGCGCCGTGGCCCGAGCGGTCCTGGGCGCCGGTCGTGGCCGAGGACGACACCACCGAGCTGCCGATCTTCCGCGAGATCGAGGCGACCTGGTTCCACGAGCGCGGCCACAGCGCGATGACCGGGCCCACGGTGCCGACCGGCGTCCCGGGCTACTCGGCACCCCCGGTGCCGCCCACGGCCGCCCCGCCGCCCGCCGCCACCCGCCCGCCGGCGCCGCCGCCCGCCCCGGCCCCGGCCCCGGCGCCGGCCGCCGCCGGCGCCGCGCCCGCCGGCTGGCGGACCCGGGCCGACGAGGGCTGGCGCGCCGCCGCCGCGGCGCAGAACCCGCAGATCGACTCCAGCACCCGCTCCGGCCTGCCGATCCGCACGCCGCAGGCCCAGCTCGTGCCCGGCGGTGTGGCCGCCCGGCCGGCCAAGCTCAAGCGGCCGAGCGCCGAGGAGCTGCGGGGGCTGCTGTCGTCGTACCAGCGGGGTGTTCAGCGTGGACGTCAGGCCGGCGGGGCGGCCGCGGACCAGTCCCAGGCAACGGAGGAGAATCGCTCATGACGGGGTCCGGCGCATTGGAAAGCCTGAGCTGGCTGCTCGACAGCTTCGCCCAGCCGCTGGAGGGGGTCGCGCACGTCATCGCCGTCTCGGCCGACGGGCTGCTGCTGGCGGCCACGGGCGACCTCCCGCCGGAGCGGGCGGAGCAGCTCGCGTCGATCACGGCCGGCCTGGTCAGCCTGACCTACGGCGCCGCCCGGCACTTCGAGGGCGGCAAGGTGGCGCAGACGATCGTGCACATGGAGGCGGGCTACCTGATCCTCATGGCGATCAGCGACGGGTCGTCGCTGGTGGTGCTCGCGTCCCGGCACTGCGACGTCGGTCACGTCGGCTACGAGATGGCGCTGCTGGTCGAGCGGGTCGGCAAGTCGCTGGTGTCGCCGCCGCGCGAGACGGTGGCCCGGTAAGCAACTCCGGCGGGGAGAGCGGCTGAAGGGCGGGCGGTGATGGTGCAAGGCGGTGAGGACGATCCGCGCGGGGCGCTCGTGCGGCCGTACGCGGTGACCCGCGGCCGGACCGAGCCCACGCGCGAGATCGCCATCGAGGCCGTGCTGCTGACCATGCAGCGGGGGGTGGAGGCCAGCCGGTACGCCGGGCGCGACCGGCAGCTGATCGCAAACCTCTGCAACGACCGGGCGCAGTCGCTCGCGGAGATCGCCGCGAGCCTGCGGGTGCCGCTCGGCGTCGCCCGCGTGCTGGTGGCGGACATGATCACGGAAGGGATCCTCACGCTCCACGAGCCCCTGGAGGCGGGCGACACGGAGGAGCGGATCAACGTACTGGAAAGGGTTCTCATTGGACTCCGCAACCTCTGAGCGGCGGTCCGGGCGCAACCGCACGGGCCCGAGCCGGATCACCGCGGTGAAGATCCTGGTCGCCGGTGGTTTCGGCGCCGGCAAGACCACCCTCGTCGGCGCCATCTCGGAGATCACCCCGCTGACCACCGAGGCGGTGATGACGTCGGCCGGCGTGGGTGTGGACGACGCGTCGGCCGTGCCCGCCAAGAGCACGACGACCGTCGCGATGGACTTCGGCCGCATCACGATCGCCGACGACCTGATCCTGTACCTCTTCGGCACCCCCGGGCAGACCCGGTTCTGGTTCATGTGGGACGAGCTGATCCGCGGCGCGCTCGGCGCCGTCGTCATCATCGACACCCGCCGCATCCAGGACAGCTTCGCCGCCCTGGACTTCTTCGAGCACCGCAACCTGCCGTACCTGGCCGCGGTGAACTGCTTCGAGGGCGCGCCCCGCTACGACATCGACGAGGTCCGCCAGGCCCTCGCCATCGCCGGTCACGTGCCCCTCGCGCTGTTCGACGCGCGCTCCCGCGACTCGGTGAAGCAGACCCTCATCACCGTCGCCGAACACGCCCTGTCGCTGCTGACGGCCGGGCCGGGGGCGGTCATGTGATGCTGGTGGGGTGATCGTCGACTTCGAGGCCCGGCTCTGGCAGTGGGACGCGCGCCAGGGCGACTCCTGGATCTTCGTCAACCTGCCCGAGGACGTGTCGGAGGAGATCCGCGAGCTGTCCGCGGGCACGCGCCGGGGCTTCGGCTCGCTGCGCGTGCGCGCCCGGATCGGGGCCACCACGTGGAAGACCTCGATCTTCCCGGGCAAGGACGCCTATGCCCTGCCGCTCAAGCGGGCCGTGCGCGTCGCCCAGCGCCTCGAGGTCGGCGACGTCGCGTCGGTCTCCGTGGAGCTGCTGGACCTCTGAGCACGCGAACGCGCCGGGCTCCCGAAGGGGAACCCGGCGCGTTCACGGTGCGGCGGTCAGTCCCAGATCGCGGTCGACCAGTCGTCGCTGGACCAGTAGTGGCCCGACCAGTAGTGCCCGGACCAGTAGTGACCCGACCAGTAGTGGCCGTCCCAGTCGGGGTCGGCCCACGTCGTGGCGCCGTTCCAGGGCTTGCCGGACCAGGACGCCGCGGCCCACGTCTTCGACGCCCACGAGGAGCCGGTCCAGCCGTCGCCGGCGAGGCGGTACCCCATCCAGGTCCCGCCCGACCAGGACGTGACGTTGGCGCTCTTGGGCGCCCAGGCGGCCGTGCTGATCGGACCCCAGACGCTGTTGTCCCCGCTCAGGGCGACGTTGTCGCGCACCACCCGGCTGGAACCGCGGGCGTCGTCGAGCTTGCCGGTGCCGGTGGAGTGGTTCCAGCCGGTCGCCCACAGGTTCTGCGAGGCGATCGCCCCGTTCAGGTTGAGCTCGCGGATGTTGCGCTGCATGGCCAGGCCGGAGATGTACGTCGAGGACGTGGTCAGCACCGTCTTGACCTGGTCCGGGGTCAGCGTCGGGCGGGCCTGCAGCAGCAGGGCGATCGCCCCCGAGGTGACCGCGGCCGCCTGGGAGCTGCCGCTGCCGCGCAGCAGGGTCGTGCCGACCTTCGCCGACGGGTAGGACAGGTCGACGTTGGACCCCGGGTCGGCCAGCGAGACGATCGACTCGCCGGGCGCGATGAGGTCGATGCTCTTGTTGTTGCCGCCGATCGTGGTGAACGAGGCGAAGTCGTCGTCGGCGGTGCTCGCCGTGCCCTTGGTCGTGCCGGCGGCGACGGCGATGACGGCCGGGTCGCTGGCCGGGTCGCTGACGACGAGGTCGCCGTTGCCGTCGTTGCCGGCCGCGGCCACGACCACGATGCCCTTCATCCAGGCCTGCTCGACCGCGTACTGCACCGGGTCGGTCCACGAGTTCGGCGTGCCGCCGGTGCCGTAGGAGAGGTTGATGACCCGGATCGGGTTGGCCGGGTCGTCGTTGCGGTGCGCCACCACCCAGTCGATCGCCGCCACCATCTGCGACACGTCGACCGCGCCGTTGGACGTGCCGACCTTGACCGACGTCAGCTTCGCCTTCGGGGCGAGGCCCACGGTGCCGGTCGCGGTGTCGTTGCCGATGATGATGCCGGCCATGTGCGTGCCGTGGCCGTACGTGTCGAGGTAGCGCAGGTCCGGGTCCTGCGACTCGAACGACAGGTCCGGCCCGTTGACGACCTGGCTCGCCGCCAGCCCCGGCACCGGCGCGACGCCGGTGTCGATGAGCGCGACCCCGACGCCCTGCCCGGTCAGCGTGGCCGCGGCCCCGGTCGAGGCGTTGATGGCGGTGCGTACCGCCGAGAGGGTGGTGCCGGTGGCGGTGCCCGCGGTGCCGAGCCAGGCGCCGGAGGCCCATCCGCCGTTGGTGATGCGGTGGGCGGGCTCCGCCGCGCCGAGCCCGGCGGCCGCCGCGGCCGCGACCGCGAGGGCCGCGACGCCGCGCTTCCGCCAAGAAGATGAGGCCATTGGGTGCTCCAGTTCCCGCCGCGGTCCGTCGCGGCGCCGGTGTCCACGATGACCCACCGCAGGCAAGGAATCACGGGCTGTGCGCCGGATCCGGCCGCCCGGAGGCGGGTTCCGCCCAACCACCCGACGCGATGTCGGGCGGAACCCGTTGACTCGCAACCGGCCTGCACCCTTCGCGGAACCCGGTTGCCTCCGGGCCGCGCTCAGGCGCCGGCGACCGCGCTCAGGCGCCGGCGACCGCGCTCAGGCGCCGGCGACCGCGCTCAGGCGCCGGCCGGCCGCAGGTAGGTCACCGCCCGCCCGCAGTAGCTCGGCGGCAGCGTGATGACCGGGTTGCGGCAGACCTGGACGTCCACGCGGTCGACGCCCTTGGCGGCGGCGCCGAGCGTGAACGAGAACGTCACCGTGGCGTTGTCGGCGGTGCGGCTCTGCCGGTCCACCTCGGCGCCGCTGAGGTACGCGACGAACGTGACGGTGCTGGAGTACCCGTCGTTGCGGCAGACGGCGCCGGGGTCGACGGGCAGCGGACGGTCGGCGACCTTGCCGCTGACGGCGACCCCGGGCCCCGGCAGCGGCGAGGGCCCGACCTGCCAGCCCAGCGTGCCGGAGCTGGAGCCGTAGTGGCAGCTGTCGCCGGAGTCGGCGGCGAACGCCTGGCTGATCACGGCGGCGTGCGCGGCGCCGGGGAAGGCCAGGGCGGCGGCGGTTGCGGCGGCGGTCAGGATGGCCGCCGAGCGAGCTTTCCTCATGTGCGGTGGTCCTTTCCTCGGGGGGTGTGCCAAAGGAAAACAGACCATCGATACATGTACATAGGCTGCGCGCGCAATACCCACCGCGCGGCGGCGCGAAATTTCAGGGGCGCGGCACGGGCCAACTCGGCGGCGTCTGACGTGCACTAGCTTGTAGGGAGTGAGCATGCAGGTGGCGCAGGCCCGCGCGGTGCGGCATCCGGACGTTCGTCGGGCGTCGGGCCGATGACCGACGACGTCCGGATGCCGCGGGCCGACGCGCGGCGCAACATCGCCGCGATCCTCGACGCGGCGGTGGCCGGCCTGGCCGAAGACCCCGACGCGAGCCTCGGCGACATCGCCCGGGCCGCCGGGGTCGGGCGGGTCACGCTGTACGGGCACTTCAAGAGCCGCGCCGAGCTGCTCGACGCGGTGCTGACCCGCACCATGGCCGAGGCCGACGAGGTGCTCGACGGCGTCGACACCACCGGCGAGCCCGGCGCGGCGCTGGCCCGGCTGGTCGAGGCATCCTGGCAGATCGTGCACCGCTTCCGGGCCGTGCTGCGGGCGGCCGGGCGGGAGCTGCCCCCGGAGCGCCTGCACGGCAGCCACGACAGGGTGCGCCGGCGCATCCAGAGCGTCGTCGAGCGCGGCCGGCGGGCCGGGGCTTTCCGCACCGACCTGCCGGCGAAGTGGCTCACCACGACGGCGATCAGCCTCATGCATGCCGCCGCCGAGGACTGCGCCGCGGGCCGGCTCTCGGCCCGCGACGCGCCCCGCTACATCACCGCCACGGTCCTGGCCGCGCTCACCCCACCCGGCGGGCCGGCGCCGTCCAGAAGCGGGTCATGAGGACGAAGCCGATCGCGTACGGCCCCGCGCCGACGATCTCGAGGACCTCGATGGCCGGCGACGAGGGGCCGAGGCCGAAGATCGCCAGCCCGCCGGTGGTGTAGACGACCGCGCCCGCGGCGAGGAGCAGTCCCGCCCAGCGGGCGCCGTGGCGGGCGTTGAGCAGGCCCAGCAGGATGTACCCCAGCGGAAACAACACCAGCGCCGGCAGCACGATGATGGCCGTGCCCGAGTCGAGGTCGGCCGGGGTGTGCACGAGATCCGGCGCGTACCGAGCGGTCACCGGGTTGCGCGTGCCGTCCACGACGATGAGGCCGAAGTACCAGATCGTGCCGAGCAGGGCGGCGTACACGGCGGTCAGGTCGCGGGGCCGTGCGAGCCGTTCCGCGCCGGCCCAGGCGATCGTGAACAGCCCGATCGCCTGCAGCAGCAGGCCGATCGCCTCCAGGCCGTGCGTCACGCTGTACAGCTGCCCGACCTCGGCGATGTGCATCCCGTCCCGCTTGGGGTGTACGACCACGGCGGCCAGGAACAGCAGCGCGCCCGGGATCGCGGTCGCGCCGGCGACGGCCCGCAGCGGCCGGCCGCCGCCGATAACGTGAACAGTCGAGTTCATGTTGCCCGACGATAGCCCGCGCCCCGGTCTTCCGCTATCTTGAACAATCATGTTTGAGATAACACGGCTCTCGCGGTTCGTGCTGCGTCACCGGCGGGCCGTCGTCCTGGCCTGGCTCGTGCTGCTGGTGGCCGGCGGGGCCGCGGCCGGCCGGTTGTCGGGCCGCCTGTCGCACGATTTCGCGTTCCCCGACACCGCCGCCGACCGGGCCAACCACGCGATCCTGGCCACCTACGGCAACGGCGCCACCGCCTACCCGCTCGTCCCGGTCGTCGTGCTGCCGCC
Source organism: Dactylosporangium sp. CA-139066 (assembly GCF_050936175.1). Classification (NCBI taxonomy): domain Bacteria; kingdom Bacillati; phylum Actinomycetota; class Actinomycetes; order Micromonosporales; family Micromonosporaceae; genus Dactylosporangium; species Dactylosporangium sp. CA-139066. The sequence goes on from NZ_JBNJNH010000001.1 coordinate 2,322,880, forward strand.
GGCGGTCACGCCCGACGACCCGGCGCTCGGGCGCGCCTTCGCCGCCGCGGCGGCCGACCCGTCGCTGCGCGTCGTGTCGTACTCGACCACCGGCGACCGCCGCTTCATCGGCAAGGACGGCCGGACGATCTTCGGCCTGGTGTTCACGCCCCCGGCGCGGGGCGGCCCGGACTACGCCGCCCGGGTGAGCGCCGCGATGTCGGCCGCCCTGCCGCCGGGCGCGACCGTCAACGTCACCGGCCTCGACGAGCTGTCCACGGTGGACGGGACCGGCTCCGGCACCAGCGTTCTCACCGAGACCCTCATCGGGGCCCTCGGCGCGCTGCTCGTGCTGGCATTCGTCTTCGGCTCGCTGCTGGCCCTCGTGCCGCTGCTCGTGGCCGCCGTGTCTATCCTCACGACGTTCCTCATCGTGCTCGGGCTCACCGCCGTCGCGGACGTGAGCTTCATCGTGCAGTTCCTCGTCGCTTTGATCGGCCTCGGCGTGGCCATCGACTACTCGCTGCTGCTGGTCACCCGGTGGCGCGAGGAGCGGGCGGCCGGTCATCCCAACGAGGAGGCCGTGCACCGGGCGATGGCCAGCGCCGGCCGGGCCGTGCTGCTCAGTGGCCTCACCGTCGCCATCGGCCTGATCGCGCTGGTGGTGCTGCCCGTGCCGTTCATGCGCAGCGTCGGCTACGGCGGCCTCCTCGTGCCCCTGGTCAGCGTCCTCGTCACCCTCACCCTGGTGCCGGTGCTGCTGGCCGCGGCCGGCCCGCGCCTGGAGTGGCCCCGCGCCCGGCGGCCGCGGCCCGGGCGCCCGGCGGGCCGGGCCTGGCGGGCCTGGGCCGGCGGCGTCGTGCGCGCCCGCTGGCTCGCCGCCGCCGGCGCCCTCGCCGTACTCGGCCTGCTGGCCGCGGCCGCGACCGGCATCCGGCTCGGCGACGCCGACAGCGCGGCCCTGGCCCACTCGGCGCGGCCGGCCGCGGCGACCGGGCTGCGCGACCTCACCGCCGCCGGCATTCCGGGCGGCGTCCTGACCCCGATGGAGGTGCTCGCCCCCGGCGGCGCCCGGCCGCCGTCCACACTGGACGACGACCCGGGCGTCTACGCGATCGTCGAGGCCGGCCGCGGACCCACGCTGGTGCTGCCGCGGGACGAGGCGAGCAGCCGGGCCGGCAAGGACACCATCGTCCGCGTCCGCGCGGCGTTCGCCGGCGCGCCGGTCGGGGGACTGGGCGTCCTGCTGTACGACGCCGAACACTCGCTGTACGCGCCGTTCCCGTGGCTGCTCGCGCTCATCGGCGCCGTCACGCTCGTGCTGCTGACCCGGGCGTTCCGCTCGATCCTGCTCGCGGTGAAGGCGGTTGTGCTCAACCTGCTGTCCCTGGCCGCCGGCTACGGGGTGCTCGTCCTCGTCTGGCAGGACGGCCACGGCTCCGCCACCATCTGGAACGTGCCGGCGACCGGCGCCATCACCTTCTGGGTGCCGCTCATGGGCTTCGCGTTCCTCTACGGCCTGTCCATGGACTACGAGGTCTTCATCCTGGCCCGGATGCGCGAGGAGTACGACGCCACCGCCGAGACCCGCACCGCGATCGTCGAGGGCCTGGCCCGCACCGGCCGGCTCGTCACCAGCGCCGCGCTGATCCTGTTCCTCGCGTTCGTGTCGCTGGCCACCGCGCCCAGCACCGACATCAAGATCCTGGCCACGGCGTTGGGCGCGGGCATCCTGCTCGACGCGACCGTCGTACGCAGCCTCCTGGTGCCGGCCACCGTGTCGCTGTTCGGCCGGTGGAACTGGTGGCTGCCCGCCTGGGCGGCCCGGGTGCTCCGGGTCGCGCCGGGCGCCGGGCCGGCTCAGAGCAGCCAGCTGATCGGCGCCTCGGGGTCGGGGTCGTAGCGGCACACGGCGCCGGTGGAGACGCCGCGGCGAGCACGGCCTGGGCCGCGGGCTCCTCGACCCGCACGTAGACCTCGTGCACCCGGGCCGGGATCAGCCCGGGCCGCGCATCGAAGCGCTGCCGGCGGGCGAGCGCAAGCACCGCCTCGGTCGCCGGCGGCAGGTCGCCGGCGGCGAGCGCGAGGTCGGCGGCCTCGGCGCGGCGCCACCCGTCGTCGTTCATGGGCGCAGCAGCTTGACTTCCGCGGCGTGGCGGCGGACGGTCGCCTCGTCCCAGTCCCCGGTGCAGGAAATGGCGATGTCGGTGATCGCCCCGTTTTCGACGTCGGCGCGGAACATGACGTCCGGCGTCACACCTCGTAACCCGCGAACGAACGTCCTGCGGGCCGGGTGCGGACCGGCCCGTTCATCCCCGATGCGCGAAGGAGTGCGCGCCGGGGTGGGTAACGCGGTCCGACCGACGTCTCCTGGAGGTACCGCCATGGACGAGAACCGCGCCGCGCAGTTCGCCGGCCGGGTGCTGGCCGACACGGCCGCCGCCGCGACCGTCGTGCTCGCCGCCCTGGGCGACCGCACCGGCCTGTTCAAGGAGCTGGCCGCCGGCGGCCCGGGCACGAGCGGCGAGCTGGCCGGGCGCACCGGCCTGGCCGAGCGCTACGTGCGGGAGTGGGCCGCGGGCCTGCACGCCGCCGGGTACCTGACCTACGACGAGGCACAGGAGCGCTACGAGCTGCCAGCCGAGCACGTGCCGGCCCTCGCGGCCGAGCCCGGTCCGGCCTTCTTCGGTGGTGTACACCAGGAGCTCATCGGCGCCATCCAGCGCTACGACGACGTGGCCGCCGCCTTCCGCCGCGGCGGCGGGGTCCGCCACGGCGACCTGCACCCCGACGTCGCCGAGGGCACGAGCCGGTTCAGCGCCCACTGGCACCGCAACCTGCTGGTGCAGGTCTGGCTTCCGCTGGTCCCGGCGGCCGAGGCGACGCTGCGCGCCGGCGCCCGCGTCGCCGACGTCGGCTGCGGCACCGGCCAGGCCCTGGTCGAGCTGGCCCGCGCCTACCCCGCGATCACCGCCGTCGGCTACGACGTCTCGCCCGCCGCGGTCGCCGCGGCCCGCGAGTCGGCCGCGGCGGCCGGCGTCGCCGACCGGGTGCGCTTCGAGGTCCGGGACGCCGCGGCCGGCCTGCCGGAGCGGTACGACCTGATCACCACGTTCGACGTCGTCCACGACGCCGCCGACCCGGCCGGCCTGCTCCGCGCGATCCGCGACGCCCTGCGCCCCGGCGGCCGCCACCTCTGCCTGGAGACCAACTGCTCGGAGCGCACCGCCGAGAACGTCGGCCCGGTCGCGGCGCTGCTGTACGGCTTCTCGGTCCTGTACTGCATGACCACCTCCCTCGCCGAGGGCGGCGAGGGCCTGGGCACGCTGGGCCTGCCGGAGCCGGTGCTGTCCCGCCTGGCCGCGCGGGCCGGCTTCGCGCGGGTCCGCCGCGTCGAGATGGACAACCCGTTCAACAGCCTGTACGAGCTGACGCGATGACCCCGCTCAGCCGGCCTTCGAGAGGTAGTCGTCGGTCAGGCTCAGGATGAGGCGGTGGTCGGGGGAGACCGTCTCGGTCCGCGTCGAGGTGTGCAGGAAGAAGTGGGTGCCCGGGACCGGGACGTCGTTCTGGTCGTACACGTGCTCGTAGCGCAGCACCGGGTCGCGCGTGTTGTCCGGGCCGGGCTCGTAGGTCCATCGGCCGTCGCCGTGGAAGGGGCCGCCGTTCTCCGGGCGCGCGGCCGGATCCGAGGAGAGCTGCACGAGCGGGACCGCGGTCGCGACGAAGGTGTGGTCGGCCTTCAGCTCGTAGCGGGCCGCGCTGCTGTAACCCGTCCAGACGCCGACGAGCTCGTCCTCGGGCGGGTCCGCGCGCACCGTGCCGTTGTCGGCGAAGGTGTCGCCGAGCGAGCATCCGGCCCCGAGCACGAGCGCCACGACCAGCGCCACGACCCGCTTCACTGCCGCACCAGCCAATCCTGCCGGCGGTACAGCACGGTGCCGTACTGCGGATACTGATACCGGGTCTTTCCTTGGTACACCAGCGTCCGGGGCGTCTTGACCGGCTCCCCGCCGCCGGCGTTGACGATCTTGTCGAACACGAGCTTGAGCCGGTCGTCCTCCGGCCCGATCGCCCAGACCTGGTCCGCCGTGGGCAGGCCGGCCGCGTAGTGCCATCGCGGTGCCGGGGACGGCCAGGACCAGCAGCGCGAGGGCCAGCACCGAGCCGGCGCGAGCGGTACGTTTCATGACCGCTCACCCTGGCACCGCCGGCGCAACCCCGCCCGGCCCGCAGTGGTGGGCGGGATGAGCTGCCGGTGAACACCAGCGGTGGCGCCGCCGGCCCGTCGTACCCTTGGGCGGGTGAGCGTGGTCCGGCGCGAGGCGCGACGGCGGTGGGCGGTCGTCGCGGCGATGCTCGGCGCGCTCGTGGCGATCCCGCTCGTGGTCGCCTTCGCCCCGGTCGACGCGCCCCGGATCGCGCCGGGCGAGCTGCGCGAGCGGATGCTGGCGGCCGCCGAGGGGCCCTATCAGGGGTACGCCGAGAGCCGCGGCTCCGTGGTGCTGCCCGACCTGCCGCAGCTCGGCGACGCCGCCGCGCTGTTCGGCGGGACCACCAGCCTGCGCGCGTGGCACGCCGGGCCGGACGCCTGGCGGGTGGCGGTCCTCGACCCGGTGGGTGAGAAGGACTACTTCCGCACCGCGTCGGCCGCGTTCACCTGGGACTACGGCCGCAACCTGTGGACGGAGACGGCCGGCGAGCCGGCGGTGCGCCCGCCGCAGGCCTCCGACCTGGTCCCGCCCGAGCTGGCCCGGCGCCTGCTGCGCGACGCCGGGGCCGGCGCGGCCCTGTCGGCCCGGCCCGCCCGGCGGGTCGCCGGGATCGCCGCGCCCGGGCTGCGGGTCGTGCCGGCCGACCCGGAGACGACCATCGGCGCGATCGACGTCTGGGCCGACCCGCGCAGCGGGCTGCCGCTGGAGGTCGACGTGGGCGGCGCGTTCACGACCCGGTTCCTCGAGGTCAGCACCGACCCGCCGGCGGCCGACGTGCTGCAGCCCCGGGCGGCCGGGTCGTCGGGCTTCGCCTCGAGCACCCAGTCGGAGATCACCTCGTCGCTGAACTCGGTCGCCCGGGCCAACCTGCCGGCCACCCTCGCCGGCCGGAACCGGGTGCCGGGGCCGCTCAGCGCTCTCGGCGCCTACGGCGCGGGCCTGTCGCGGTTCTTCGTCGTCGCCGTGCCCGGGCGGCTCGGCGAGCGCACGCTGGCCGCGCTGCGCGACGCCGGCGGCGAGCCGCTCGCCTCCGGCACCGGCTACCTGGTGCGCTCGGCGGTGCTCAACATCGTGGTGACGCGGTCGGGCCGGCGCACGTACCTCGTCGCCGGCTTCGTCGCCGCCGACCGGCTGACCGCGGCCGCGGGGGAGCTGCGGTGATCGAGACGGTACAGGTGACGAAGACCTACGGCCGGGTCCGCGCGGTCGACGGCGTCGACCTGGCCGTGCCCGAGGGGGCCCGCTACGGGCTGCTCGGGCCCAACGGCTCGGGCAAGACCACGCTCATCCGGATGCTGCTCGGGCTCGTCTTCGCCACCAGCGGGGAGATCTCGGTCCTGGGCCGGCCGGTCCCGCGCCGGCTGCACGAGGTGCTGCCCGACGTCGGCGCGCTCGTCGAGGGGCCGGCCGCCTACGGGCACCTGTCGGGCCGGGCCAACCTGCGCCTGCTCGACGCCGCCGGCCGCTCGGTGCGCCGGACCCGCCGCCGCCGCGTCGAGGAGGCCCTGGAGCGGGTCGGGCTCGCCGGGGTCGACGCCCGCCCGGTCCGCGCGTACTCGCTGGGCATGCGCCAGCGGCTGGGGCTGGCCGCGGCGCTGCTGCGCACCCCGCGCCTGCTGATCCTCGACGAGCCGACCAACGGGCTGGACCCGCAGGGCATCCACGAGATCCGGCGGCTGCTGCTGGAGGTCAACGCGGCCGGCACCACGCTGCTGCTGTCCAGCCACCTGCTCGCCGAGGTCGAGCAGGTGTGCACCTGGGTCGGGATCATGGACCGCGGCCGGCTGGTCGGGCAGGACGAACTGGCCGCGCTGCAGGCGCCGACGGGCCGGGTCGTGCTGCGCAGCCCCGACGCCGACCGGGTCGTGGCGCTGCTGGACGGGCGGGTCGCGGACCGCGACGGCGACCGGGTCGCCGTCATCCACCCGGACGCGGCGGCGCTCAACGCGCAGCTGGTCGCGGCGGGGCTGCGGGTCGCCGAGATCGGCGCCGAGCGGCGCACCCTCGAGCAGGTGGTGCTGGCGGCCACCGGCGCCGGCACCGACCGGATGGAGCGGCGATGATCCTTGTCGAGCTGCGCAAGCTGTACCGGCGCCCGCGGACCCTGGTCAGCCTGGCGCTGCTGTGCGCGCTGCCGCTGGCGGTGGCGATCCTGCTGGCCACGACCCGGATCGGCACGGCCGCCGGGCAGGGGCCGGCGTTCCTGTCGGCCGTGCTGGCCAACGGGTCGCTGTTCCCGGCGGCCGCGCTCGCGATCGTGCTGCCGCTGTTCCTGCCGGTCGCGGTGGCGATCGTCGGCGGCGACGCGGTGGCCGGCGAGGCGAGCAGCGGCATGCTGCGCTACCTCGTCGCCCGCCCGGTCGGCCGGACCCGCCTGCTGCTGGCGAAGCTCGTGTCGATGATGGCGTTCGTGCTGGGCGCCGTCGTGGCCGTGGTCGCCAGCGGGTACGTCATCGGCCTGGTCTTCTTCCCGGTCCAGCCCGGCGGCGAGGCGGTCGTCTCGGTCTCCGGCCCGGCGCTGTCGCCGGGGCAGGTGACCCTGCGCATCGGGGCCGCGATGCTCTACGTCGCCCTGTCCATGCTCGGCGTGGGCGCGATCGCGCTGTTCCTGTCCACGGTCAGCGACTCGTCGCTGGGCGCCACGCTGGGCGCGCTCGCCGCGCTGGTGGCCAGCCAGCTGTTCACGGCGCTGGACGCGGCCGCCGCCGTGCGGCCCTACCTGCCGACCCGCTACTGGCTGGCCTGGATCGACTTCTTCCGCGAGCCCGTGCTCTGGCGCGACATCGAGCGCGGCATCGGGATCCAGCTGGTGTACGTCGCGGTCTTCCTCGGCCTGGCCTGGGCGAACTTCGCCACGAAGGACATCACGAGCTGACGGATCAGCAGGGCGGCGCCGGCCCGATCGGGTTGGTGCCGATGGCGTCGAGCACGAGCCCCGTGACGTAGTCGTCGGTCGGCAGGTCGCCGTGGCCGACCGTGCGGCCGGGGCAGGCCTGCTGGATGTCGACGTCGACGGCCCCGGCGAGCCGGGCGGAGTCCGGCGGCACCACGGTCTGGTCCTGCTCGGTCCAGATGCTGAGCCACTGCGGCGGCGTCGGCACCGGCGAGTGCAGCTGCGCCAGCAGCCGGCTGCCCGGCGCGAGCTGCTGGCAGGCGTCCGGGCAGGCCCCGGGCAGCCCGGCCGCGCCGGCCGCGGCGAGGCGGGCACCCTGGTGGGGCGAGCCGAGGGTGACGATCCGGCGGGCCTTGTGCACCCCGTCGTGGCGCTGCACCCACAGCCGGGCGACCACCCCGCCGGCCGAGTAGCCGATCACGTCGACCGACGGCGCCCGGCGCAGGGCCGCGTCCGCCGCCGCGTTGAGCGCGTCGGCCTGCCCGGCCAGGTCACCGGTGCCGCCGTCGGGCAGGGCCACCACGCTCGCCGTCCGGCCGGTCGCGCGGATGGCCGCCGCGAGCCGGTCGAGGCCGTCGGTGCCGCCGCCGTAGCCGGGCACCAGCAGGACGGCGCCGGGCCGGTCCTGGGCCGGCGTGCGGGCCGGCCCGTGGCGCAGGACCGCCCGCAGGGCCACGCCGCCCGCCGCGAGCACCGCGATCGCGGCCAGCACCGCGAACATGACCCGGCGTCGAGGACTCATGCCCCATGTGTACCTCGGGATGCTCCCGCGGTCCGCCGGGCCGGCTCGGCGGGGCGGGCCGCGCGCAGCAGCCGGCTCAGCAGGCGCAGGCCCTGCGGCAGGGTGAGGTGCGGCAGGTACGCGCGGGTGACCGCGTTGCCGATCGTGGGCAGGGCGGCCGGGTCGGGGTAGGCCAGCAGCAGCGGCCGGTGCTCGGGCTGGAACTTCGCCTTGAACGCCAGCAGCGAACGGAACCCGTAGATCGGCTCGAGGGCGCCGCCCAGCCGGTCCAGCAGGTGGGCCAGCCCGCTCGGCGGCGCCGCCGCGGTGCCGCGGGCCAGCGGTGCCCCCGACAGGCTCAGGAACTGCGCGCCCTCCGCCTGGCAGTGCAGCGCGGCGGTGGCGATGAGCAGCTCCATGACGCCGTTGAAGCCGTCGGGGCGGCGGCGCATCAGGTCCAGCGTCCAGCCGACGACGCGGCCCCCGCCGTACACCGGAAGCCAGCTCGTGACGGCGTGCACCCGGCCCTCCCGGTCGACGGCCAGCAGGCAGCGCACCTCGTCGTCGCGCAGCTCGTCCAGCCCGCCGAGGGTGAACCCCATCTCCGGCATGCCCTTGGCGCCGACCCAGGCGTCGGACAGCTCCCGCACCTGCGCGGCGATCTCCGGTGCCGTGTCGTTGAAGCGGCACCAGCGCGCCTCGATCCCGTCGCGCCGGGCCCGGTTGAGCGCGGTGCGCACGTCCTGCCAGGCCCGTCCGCGGAAGGACAGCCCGGCCAGCGGCAGGACCGACTCCTGCGCCACCTGGACCAGGCCCCAGCCGTGTTCGCGCAGCGTTTCCGCGCACTGCTCGGTGATGCCGTAGAAGCACGGCGTCCAGCCGCGCTCCAGGCAGTACCGGCTGTACTCGCCGAGCGCGGGGGCGCGCGCGGCCGGGTCGCCGACCGGCCCGCCGAGGGTCAGGGCGACGGAGGAGATGACGCGGTACGCCAGCATCGTGCGCCCGTCGTCGCTGAACCAGTAGCTGTTGCCGCGCCAGGTGACCATGTAGGACAGCGCGTCCCCGCCGTGCTCGACCAGCAGCCGCCGGGCCCGGTCCGGGTCGCCGCCGGCCGGCGCCGGCTCGTCGCCGAGGTAGGTGCGCGCGATCGCGGTCAGCAGCGCGAGCCACGCCGCCGTGCCGATCCAGCCGTGCAGCACGCGCGCCGGCGCCTCGCGGGGCACGAAGGCGGGCGGGAACAGGTCGAGGTACCCGACCGGCAGCAACCGCAGCGGCAGGTCGGCCAGCAGCTGCCCCGGGGTCGGCGCCGGGTCGAACTGGTGGCGCAGCAGGCAGCCGCCCACGAGGTAGGCCACGGCGGCGAGGGCCGGCCCGCCCGCGCCGAGCAGCCACAGCGCCCGGTACCGCCGCCGCGCCGGCACCAGCGGGAAGTGGCGGCGGCACGCCAGCAGCAGCCCGGCCACGAGCAGCGGCTGGCCCACGGCGGCGAGCACGGACACCGTCTCCGCGAGGTCCCCGGGCGCGCCGGGCCGCGGTACCAGGCCGAAGGCGCGGGCGGCGAGCCCGGCCAGCGCGAGGTTGGTCAGCACGGCGAGCCGCAGCGCGAAGCGGCGCCCGCGCCGCAGGCCCTCGGCGGCGAGCAGCAGCAGCGCGGCCGGCAGGACCGACAGCAGCAGCGGCCCCAGCCCGGCGTCGCGCAGCTGGGCCAGGATCGCGTGGCACTGCTCGGCGAGCTCCTCCGGGTCGCCGCAGGCCGCGTTCGCGTCGGCGAGGGCGGGCGGGAGGGCGAGCACGATGTACCGCAGCGGCGCGAGCGGCCCCTCCGGGCGCGCGATCAGCGTCGCCACGACGGGCCCGACGGCGCCGGCGGCGACCACGAGGGCCAGCTGCACCCGGATCTCGGGCCGGGTCGGCGGCGCGGCGACCGGCGGATCGCCGCGCCGCAGCAGCCGCCCCAGCGCCAGCCCGGCCAGGGCGGCCAGGAACGCGGCGAGGTGGGCCGGCCGCCCGGCGTACAGCAGCAGCATGACGAGCGCGGCGAACGCCACGAGCCGCAGCCGCCGGCGCCAGAGCGGCCCGAGCCGGGCCGTCCCGGCCATGGCGAGCCCGATCGCCGCCGGCGCGGGCCCGACCGCCAGCGGCCCGTCCGGCGCCACCGTGACGATGAGCAGGCCCGCGGCGCCCAGCAGCACGGCTCTCATGACGCGGTGATGCCCATCCGTACGGCGAGCCGGGGCACGGCGACGACCAGCCCCGCGCCCCACACCTCCCACGTGTGCCCGCCCGGCAGCTCCCACCACTGCACCGCCATCCCGGCGCGCTCGCACGCGGCCCGCACGGTGCGCTGCTGCGGCCCGTAGTCCTTGTCGTCCCGCCCGGCGACCACCAGCGCCGCCGTGTCCGGGAAGCGTTGCGCGGCCATGATGTCGAGCGGGTTGACGCGGGTGAAGGCGGCGGCGTCCCCGCCGAAGGCCGCCTTCACGGTGCCGGCCCGGTCGCCCAGGGTCGGCTCGCTCTGGCCGGAGATGTCGAGCAGGGTCGCGTACCGGTCGGGGCGGCGCACGCCGAGCTGCAGGGCGCAGGTGCCGCCGTAGGAGTACCCGCCGACGGCCCAGTGCCGGAAGCTCGGGTCGACGTCGAAGTGTGCCCGGACCCACGCCGGGACGTCCTCGCTGAGGTACGTCTCGGCGTTGCCGAGCCGCGAGTCGAGGCACAGCGGGTTGGCCATCAGGGACCCGAGCGCGTCGGGGATCACCACCAGCGGCGCCAGCCCGTCGTGATCGCGGGCGAAGCGGTCCATCACCTGGTCGACGCGGCCCCCGTCGATCCAGTCGCGCGGGCTGCCCGGCTGCCCGGAGAGCAGGACCAGGACCGGCAGCACGGGGCGCTCGGCGGCGAGGTAGGCCGGCGGGAGGTACACCCAGGCGGGCCGCGCCGCGAAGCCCGACCGCCGGCCCGGAATGGACGCGCTCAGCAGCCGCCCGGCGTCGGCCAGCCGGGCCGGCCGGTGCCACACCTGCGCCAGCGGCCGGTCGGGCCCCGCCTCGACGGTGCGGCGCGCGTGCGGCGCCACGTCGTCGATCCCGATCTGGTTGGCGGGCCGCAGCCCGAGCGCCGAGCGCAGCGTGCCGTACTGCCCGTACAGCGCATTGATCGCGAGCGCCCCGCCGAGCACGGTCGCCGCCGCGGCCAGCACGGCGGTACCGCGGCGCCGCCAGCCCGCCTTCGGCCAGCACACGATCGCCAGCCCCGCGCCGGCGAGCCCGAACGCGACCCAGCCGAGTACCGCGAGCGGCAGGGGATCGGGGAACGGCCGCCAGACGTGGTCGACGCACCACCCGCCGGCCGCGCTGAGGGTCACCGCCGCCCCGCCGGCGACCAGCCCGCGGCGCACCCGCCCGCGGGCCGCCCGGTACAGCAGCCACCCCATCCCGGCCGCGGCCGCGATCCCGGTCGCGATCGGCACCTTGCCGTGCAGCAGCGACCACTCCAGCGGCGCCATCACCGGCGACCGGCCCGCCCGGACGGCACCCCCGGCGACGGCGGTCGCCTGCGGCACTGCCGGTGCCGCCGCGGGTCGGCCCGCAGCCGGTGCCCGTGCAGCTCGGCCACCGTCGAGGCCCGCACGCAGGCCGGCACCGTGTTGTCGGTGCGCACGAGCGCCGGCTGCGGCAGGCTGCCCGCGCCGCCTGCGAGGTCGACCCCCATGCCCAGCGCCACGACGGCCCCGAGCAGCGCCGCTACGGTCCGTGTTCGCATGTCGTCCCCTCGCCCCCGTCGGGAAGTTCTCGTTGATAGACGACACAAGGGCGCCAAACGGTTCCTTCCAGACTCGGGGCGCGGACCGAGCGTTCCGGGACGTGATCCCCGAAATCGTCGTCACGCACGGCGACGGCCGGCCCGGGCCGCGACCGCCGCCGGCGACGAGGGGCCGGCTAGACCAGACCGGCCTGATGCGCGGCGATCGCCGCGTGGACGCGGTCGCGCAGGCCGAGCTTCATGAGCACGCGGGCCACGTGCGTCTTCACCGTCGTCTCGCCGATGAACAGCTCGCGGGCGATCTCGGCGTTGGACAGGCCGTGCCCGAGCAGGCGCAGCACGTCGATCTCGCGGGCGGTCAGCCGGTCGAGCTCGGCGGTGGCCGGCCGGGGCGGCGCGGCGGCGAATTGCCGGATGAGCCGCCGGGTCACCGACGGGGCCAGCAACGAGTCGGCGCCGCGGGCGGCCTGGCGTACCGCCGCGACGATGTCCTCGCCCGGCATGTCCTTGAGCAGGAAGCCCGAGGCGCCGGCGCGCATCGAGTGGTAGACGTACTCGTCCAGGTCGAACGTCGTCAGCATCAGCACGCGCGTGGCCGTGTCCCGCGCGGCGAGCTGCCGCATCGCGGCGAGGCCGTCGACGCCCGGCATCTGCACGTCGAGCAGCAGCACGTCCGGCCGGTGGGCCGCGACGAGGGCGACCGCCTCGGCGCCGTCGGCCGCCTCCGCCACGACCGCGATGTCGGCCTCGCCCTCGAGGATCATCCGGAGCCCGCCGCGCACCAGTGGCTGGTCGTCGGCGATCGCGACGCGGATCATGCCCGGGCCTGCGCGTCCGCCGGCGCGGGCAGCGGCAGCACGGCGCGCACCTCGAAGCCGCCGTCGGCGCGGGGGCCCCAGCTCACGCGGCCGCCGGCGGCGGTGACTCGCTCGCGGATGCCGGCCAGCCCGCGACCCATCACGGGGCCGCTGCCCGGCCGGTCCGGGGCCGAGTTGGTGACGCGCACGCTGACCTGCTCGCCGTCGCGGCGCACCGCGACCGTGGCCCGCGAGCCGGGTCCGTGGCGCAGCACGTTGGTGAGCGCCTCCTGGATGACCCGCAGTGCGACGGCGCGCTGCGGCGGGGCCAGGGCGGCCAGGTCCGTCACGTCCGTGTCGAGCGGGAGGCCCGTGGCGCGGGTCTGCTCGATGATCGCGACGAGGTCCGGCTCGGCGTCGGTGGGCTCCAGCGCGGCGAGGCCATCGCGCGCCGCCGCGGCGATCGTGTGCATCACGGCGGGCACCCGGGCCGGGTCGGTGGCCGACAGCCGCCGGGCGGCGCCGGCCTGCAGCGCGACGACCGTGAGGCTGTGGCCGATCACGTCGTGCAGCTCGCGGGCCAGGCGGACCCGCTCGCTGACGACCGCCCGGCGGGCCGCCGCGGCCTCCTGCCCGGCGAGGATCTCGTTGTTGGCCCGGGTCTGCTCGACCAGCCGGTTCATCTCGTTGACCGCGAGGCCGCCGAGCCAGAACACCAGCACGGCCGCCTCGTCGCCGAGGATCTCGGGGTTGGCCGCCGTGGCGGCGTGGCCGGCCCAGCACACGACGAGGCCCACCGCCGCCATCCGCCGCCGCGACAGGGCACCGGCCAGGAACGACGTGACGAACACGAGCCCGGCCTCCGACAGGGTTTCGACGAGCGGCGCGCCGAGGCGGGAGTACGCCGCGGCGGCCAGCCAGGCCAGCGCGGCCGCGGGCACCGGCCACCGCCAGCCCACCACCAGCGGCAGCCCGACGGCGACGCTCGCGAGCACGGCGACCCACCCGGCCGCGGGGACGGCCAGGACCCCGACCGACTCCGCGGCGAGGCCGGCCGCGATCGCGCCCGCGGCGAGCACCACCCAGGGCTGGGCGGCGGCCCGCAGCGCCGGCAGGTGGTCGGCGACGGGCGGCGCTGCGGGTCCGGCCTCGCCGGCCGGCGCGCTCAGCGCGACCACCTCCTCGCGGGTGCGGGTGAGCAGCTCCCGGGCGCCGGCCTCGACCGCGGCCGGGTCCGCGCCGGACTCGGCCCCGTCGGACAGGGCGCGCAGGCCGTGCAGCAGCGTCGGCCGGAGCCGCTCCAGCATGTGCAGGCGCTCGGCCAGCACCGCCGAGCGCGCGTTGGCCCGCTGCTCGCGCTCGATCCGCCCGCGCTGCTCGCGCAGCACCGCCAGCCGCGCCCGCCGGGCCCGCACCGTCCGGCCCCGGCGGGACGAGCACCGTTCGCCCGCCGGGGCGACGATCCGGCCGCCGCCGCTGCCTACCGTCCTGGGCCATGACCACTACCACGGTAAACGCCACCGGCTCCCGTTCCGCCGACGCGAGGCTGGTCCGCGTCGACCAGGTCGCGCTCGGCATCGGTATCCTCACGCTGATCCTGTTCGCGATCGTCGCCACGTTCTTCACCACCGTCGACGGCGGCGTATTCAAGTACGCCGCCGACTACTGGTACACCGCCGCCGGCGTGCCGATCGCGATCGTCGGCATCGTGCATGCATTCGCGGTACACCGGCTGCAGCACGGCCGGGACGGAGCGCTCGGCGCCGTCGGCACCTGGCTCAACGCGGCCGCCTGCGCGGAGCTGGGCGTCCAGTGCGCCGCCTCGGTCCTCGCCGGCGAGGAGCTGCGCTGGGGCCCCACGTACGTGCTCTGCTCCTTCCTCACGCTCATCGCGCTCGGGCTGCTCGCGGCCGGCTCGTGGCGCTCGGGCCTGGTGCCGCGGTGGATGCTCGGGCTCTGGCCCGTGGTGTGGCTGCTCGGGTCGTTCTTCGCCATCGGGCCGGGCCCGCTGCTGCTGGTCGCGCTGTACGTCGCGTTCATGATCGTGCTCCCGCGCCGGGCCGCGGCGTAGCGCCGCCTCGCGGGCGGGCATTGACAGATCAGACGGGTGAACTGCACCCAGTGCGCGACGCAGTGGGGCGACTCGCTCGGGGAGTTCCAGGTCGTACGGCACCTGACCCGCGGCTGACCCGCGGCAGTGGGCCCGCCGCACCCGGCGGCGGGCCCGTGCCTCGGGGTTGTCCCACCGCGGGGTCGGGGGGAAGCCCCCGATGGAAATAGGGGGACTTCCGGATCGATTCGGTAGATCAGCTGTTGAAGACTCATCGCATGTCAGAGAGGCCCAGGTTCAGCATCGTCATCCCGTGCTTCAACGAGGCCGACTACGTCACCGACGCGCTCCTGTCGCTGCGCAAGCAGGACTTCGACGGGGAGTACGAGGTGATCGTCGTCGACAACAACTGCACGGACGACACCGCGGGCATCGCTCGCGACCTCGGGGCGCGCGTCGTGGCCGAGCCGGTGCCCGGCGTGTGCAACGCCCGGCAGCGGGGGACGGAGGCGGCGCTCGGGGAGATCGTCGTCTCGGCCGACGCCGACACGGTCTACGGCAAGGACTGGCTCAGCCGCATCGACGCGCGGTTCCGCGCCGACGAGCGCATCGTGGCCGTCGTGGGGCCCTGCCGGTACGCCGACGGGCCGCGCTGGGGCCAGGTGTACGCCCGGGCGCTGTTCGGTGCGGTCAACGGCGCCTACCGGATGACCGGCCGCGCGGTGTACGCCAGCGCGACCAACATCGCCTTCCGCCGCGAGGCCTGGACGGGCTACGACACCACCCTCACGCAGGGCGGCGACGAGCTCGACCAGCTGCGCCGGCTGCGGCAGCAGGGCCGGGTCGTCTACGACCACGGCAACCCGACCTACACCTCCGGCCGGCGCCTCGCCCGCGGGTTCGCGTACAACGTCTTCGTGAGCCTTTCGGTGCACTACCTGCTGACCTACGCGGTGAACCGCGTCGCGGGACGCCGCGTACTCGGGTCCGCCCCGGCGTTCCGTGAGGCGGCGCGATGACCGTCCTGGCCGGGCTGCTGGCGCTGGCGGCCGCGCTCGCCTTCGCGTACTGGCTGCTGATGTCGCCCTTCGCGCCGACCGCGCGCGACTACCCGTACCGCGGCCCGGACTCCGAACGCGTCGTCGCACTGACGTTCGACGACGGCCCGAACGAGCCGTACACCTCGCAGATCCTCGACATCCTCGCCGAGCACGAGGTCCGGGCGACGTTCTTCCACGTCGGGCAGTGCGTCGAGCGTCACCCTGACGTCGCCGTGCGCGCGGTCGGCGCCGGGCACGTCGTGGGCAACCACTCGCTGACCCACCGGTTCGGCACCTACCTGCGGCCGCGGGCGTTCGAGCGCGAGGTCGAGCAGAGCCAGCGGATCCTGGCCCGGGTCCTCGGCCGGACGCCGGCGCTGGCCCGCACCCCGTGGCTGTGGCGCCGGCCGTCCCTGCTGCGGATGCTGCGCCGCGACGGCCTGCACCCCGTGGCCGGCGAGTTCGGCCACGCGTTCGAGGTGTTCCAGCCCTCGGGCGTGCGGATGGCCCGCCGCGCCGTCGCCAAGACGCGGCCGGGCTCGATCCTCATCTTCCACGACGGCTTCGACAGCCGCGGCGGCAACCGCGCCGAGACGGTCGTCGCCGTGCGCGAGACGATCCGGGGCCTGCTGGCGCGGGGCTACCGCTTCGTCACGGTCGACGAGCTGCTCGGCGTCCCCGCGTACCAGGCGTAGGCGGCGGTCAGGCGACGATCGCCTGGCCGCCGCAGAACACGTTGGTCGGGTCGTAGGCGTGCTTGACCCGAAGAAGCCGGTCCCGGTCGGCCGGCGCCCAGTTGGCCAGGAGCGCCTCCGGCGCCGCTTCGCCCGAGAAGTTGAGCAGGCCGCTCGGCAGCCGGTCCACCGTGAGCACCCGGTCGATCGCGGCGTCCACCACCGGAACCAGATCCGGCAGGCCGAGGCCGATCGCGAACAGGGAGTACTGCGCGCCGCGGCCGCTCACGGCGTTGGGGACGGCCGGCGTCCGCGCGAACGCGCCGCCCAGGTGGCGCAGCTCCACCATGGCCAGCGGTACGTCCACCGCCGGCCCGGCCGCGTCGAGCACCCGGTCCACGGTCGCGGCGGTGAGCTCGCCGAGC
Organism: Dactylosporangium sp. CA-139066; assembly: GCF_050936175.1. Lineage (NCBI taxonomy): Bacteria > Bacillati > Actinomycetota > Actinomycetes > Micromonosporales > Micromonosporaceae > Dactylosporangium > Dactylosporangium sp. CA-139066. The sequence continues at coordinate 2,339,432 of NZ_JBNJNH010000001.1, forward strand.
AGCACGCCGCGCTCGCGCGAGGGCATCGGGTCGACCGGGTCGCGGTGCACGGCGTCGACGGCCGCGTACGGCAGCCGCGACACGTCGTCGATCAGCGCCGGCGCGACGGCCCGCATCGGCGCCAGCAGCGCCGCGCCGTCCTCGTCCGAGCCCAGGTAGGCCACCCGCAGGTGCACCACGAACGCCCCGCGCAGCGGCTCGGGCAGCTCGGGCAGCGGGGGCAGGCGCAGCAGCGCCACCGAGGTGCTCATCTCCTCCGGCAGGCCGGCCGACCAGGTGCGGTACGCGTGCAGGAGCTCGGCGGCGTGGGTGCCCGGGAAGTAGATGCCGCCGCCCCAGAACCCGTCGACCTCGAACAGGTCGAACTCGATCGCGGTGACGATGCCGAAGTTGCCCTTGCCGCCGCGCACCGCCCAGAACAGGTCCGCCTCGCGGTCGGCGTCGATGGTGCGCAGCGCGCCGTCGGCGGTGACGATCTCGATGGAGCGGACGTGGTCGGCGGCGAAGCCGAAGCGGCGCCCGAGCGGGCCGGCGCCGCCGCCCAGGGTGTACCCCACCACGCCCACCTGCGACGAGGAGCCGTTGAGCGGGGCCAGGCCGTGCGGCGCGGCCGCCTCGATCACCTGCGACCAGCGCACGCCCGCGGCGGCGCGGGCCCGGCGGGTGAGCGGGTCGACCGACACGTCGCGCATCCGGCTCGTGGTGATGAGCACACCGCCGGTGGCCGGGCGCACCGCGCCGTGCCCGGTGGCCTGCACGAAGACCGGCAGGCCCTGCGTGCCGGCCCAGCGCACGGCGGCCGCGACGTCCTGCGGCCCGGTGGCGCCGACGACGACCAGCGGCTCGTGGGTGGTGGCGACGTTCCAGGCGGCGATCTCGGCCGCGAAGCCCTCGTCGCCGGGAACGAACACGGGACCGGCGATCGCCGGCAGAGAGTTCAGTGAGATGGTCATGCGGTCACCGTGCCGCACGCCGGTTGGTCAGGACTTGGCGACCGCTAGGGCGGCGACTTGGGCCTCGCTAGCGGCCACGAGGTGGGCCGCGCCGAGCCGCCGGTGCGCGGCCAGGGCCCGCCGGGCGTGCTCGAGCGCCGCGGCCGGCTCGCCCAGCCGCTCGGCGAGGGCGGCGAGCGCGAAGTCCAGCGTGCCCCAGGTCGCGCACGACGAGCCGAGGGTGCAGAAGCGTTCGGCGTAGGGGAGCATCTCGGCGTACAGCTCGCGCGGATCGGGGGTGCCCAGCCGCGCGGCGACGAGCGCCCACTGCATCGCCACGAACTCCCAGCACCACAGCCGCTCGCGGGCGGTGCCCCAGCGCTCGACCAGGGCGCGCGCCCGGTCCTCCTGGCCCGACTCGCACGCGGCCAGCACCGCGGTCGGGCGCAGCAGCTCCAGCAACGGCTCGTCGGCCCGCCGGACCAGCTCCTCGACCAGCTCGCCCGGGCGGCCCTGGAAGCGCCGGCTGGTGTACAGCAGGACCAGCCGGATCCAGTGGGTGCCCCACAGGCTGGTGTGCTCCTGCAGGGCGAACGCCTCGTCGGCCAGCCGCTCGGCGGCGCTCCAGTCGCCGGCCAGCACCGCGCGGCCGGCCCGCGCGTAGCCGACCTGGGCGGGCAGGACCGGCGTGCGGATGTCCTCGGCCAGGCGCACGCACCGGGCCAGGTCGGCGTCGAACCCGGCGACGTCGCCGTCGCCGGCCTCCAGCATCATCCGGTGCAGCCGCGCGGTCACCTCGACGGTGCGCGGCAGCGGCTCGATCGCGAGCATCTCGCCGATGACGGCCCGCCGCTCCGCCTCGTGCTGCGGGGCCCAGGCCACGTTCCAGTAGTTGTTCAGCGTCCGCCAGCGCAGCTCGGGGTCGCCGAGCTCGCGGGCCAGGCGCACCGCCTCGGCGGCGTACTGCAGGCCCTGCTCGCGGTCGGGGTGGTGGTACAGCTCCACGGCCAGCGTGCCGAGCAGCACCGCGCGCCGGGCGCCGTCGGCCGGGTCGAGGCGGGCCAGCTGGTCGCGCAGGATGCCGATCATCCGCTCGTCGGCGACGAGGTACGGCCGCCACGTCCACAGCGTCACCCCGCCGAAGAGCGTCGCCGCATCCATCGCCAGCTCGTCGTCGCCGAGCCCGCGGGCCAGCGTCAGCGCCTCGTCGAGCACGGCGCGGGTGCCGGCGACGTCGCCCGCGGCCCGCCGGGCCACCCCGAGCTGCACCAGCAGGCGCCCGCGCCGCCCGGTCGCCCCCGGGCCGGTCGGGTCCAGCGCGCCCAGCGCCAGCTCCAGGAAGCGGGCGGCCTCGTCGTACGCCAGCTGGGCCATCGCCAGCTCGGCGGCCCGGGTGGCGTAGCGCACGGCCCGGTCGGCGACGCCCAGCCGCGCGGCCATCGTGAAGTGGTGCACCAGGCGCCCCAGCGACGCCGGGTCCTCGGCCCGGTCGTACGCCTCCAGCGCCTCACCGACCCGCCGGTGCAGCCGGGCCCGGCGCAGCCGGCTCAGCCCGCCGTAGACGGCGTCCCGGACGAGGGCGTGCGAGAAGCGATAATCCCATCCGTCCGGTACCTCCAGCAGCACCCCGGCCGCGACCGCCGGTTCCAGCGCCGCCATGACGAGCTCGTGGCCGCCGGCGGTGCGGTCCTCGGTCGCCGCCTCCAGCAGGAGCAGGTCGACGTCGCGGCCGATGACCGCCGCCGTCTCCAGCATCGCGCGGGTCGCCTCGGGCAGCCGGGACAGCCGGCGGCCGATGACGTCGCGCACGCTCTCCGGCACCCCGGTCCCGGTCACGGCCTGGGCGTCGCCCCACCCGTCCGGGTGCTCGGCCTCCAGCAGCCGCAGCAGCTCCTTGAGGTAGAACGGGTTGCCGCCGGTGCGCTCCAGCAGCGCCTGCGCGACCGGGGCGGCCCGCCCGGCGTACACGGCGATGTCCTCGGCGGTCAGCGCGTCCAGCCGCAGCCGTTCGGCGCCGCGCTCGTTGGCCAGCAGCGCGAGCGTCTCGCGCAGCGCCGGGTCGGCGTCGGCCGCCTCGGGCCGCAGCGTGCCCAGCACCAGGATCGGCCGCCGGTGCAGGGCCGGCGCCAGGTGGGCCAGCAGCTGCAGCGACGACGCGTCGGCGGCGTGCAGGTCGTCGACGACCACGAGCACCGGCCGCGCCTCGGCGTGCGCCCGCAGCGTCTCGGCCACCGCCTCGTGCAGGTGGAACAGCGCCGTGTCGGGGTCCTCGGAGCGCCACGGCGTCTCGCCCCGCCCGGCCAGGACGTCGAGCAGGCGCTGCCCGTCGCCGGTCGGCGGCAGCGCCCGCAGCACCTGCACCCACGGCCAGAACGCCGGCGTGGCGCTCGCCTCGACGCAGCGGCTCCAGGCCACCGCGATCCCGTACTCGGCCGCGAGCTCGGCGGCCCGCTCCGCGAGGCGGCTCTTGCCGATGCCGGCCTCGCCCGCGACGAGCAGCACGCCGCCGGCTCCCGCTCCGGCCTGCTCGACGCGCTCACGGATGCGCGCCTCTTCGGCGCGCCGCCCGACGAGCGGCTCGCCGTGCTCATGAGCTCGCCCGTTTCCGGCGGTTCGGGTGTTTTGCGGGCTTTGGCCACTTCCGGCACTTTGCAAGTTACGGCCGTCGCCGGAACGCTCGAAGCTTCCGCCGCTCGCGACGCTTCCGCCGCTTCCGGGGAGCCGGCCGTCTCCGCTGCTTGCAGCGCCTCGGCCCGGTCCGCCGCTTCCCTCGTCTGCGCCGTCTCCGCTGCCTGCGGGCCCTCGGCCGAGTCCGCCGTGTCCGCTGCTGCCGGGGAATCGGCCGTCTCCGCTTGCTGGACCTCGGCCTGGTCCCCGGCTTTCCTCGTCTGCGCCGTCTCCGCCGGTTGCAGGGCCTCGGTCGGGCCTGTCGTTTCCGCTGTTTCCCGGCGCTCGGCTGCTCCCGTCGTTTCCGCTGGTTCCGGGCCCGCGGCCGCTTCCGTCGATCGCGGAGCTTCCGGACCCTCCGGATATGTCGGGCACTCCGTGCCACGACATATCCGATTTTTCCCCCGCCGGGCGATAAAGGCGATAAGTCGTGGCGCGGAGCGCCCGACTTATCGAAAAATCAGCGGACCCCGGGGCCGAAGGAGCGTCGAGCGACGGGTCGTGGCGCAGGATCGCCGCTTCAAGCGCGCGCAGCTCCGGCCCCGGCGGCAGCCCCAGCTCCTCGTCGAGCACCGTCCGGGCCCGGCGGAAGGCGGCCAGCGCCTCGGCCTGCCGCCCCTCCCGGTACAGCGCAAGCATCAGATGCCGCCACGACCGCTCCCGGAACGGGTGCCGCTCCAGCAGACCCTGCGCCCCGGCGATCGCCGCGGCGGTGCGCCCGGTGCCCAACTGGACCTCGGACAGGTCCTCCAGCGCACCGTCGCGCAGCTCGTCGAGCTGGGCGACGGCGGCCGCGGCGAACGCCTCGTCGGCCACGTCGGCGAGGGCCGCGCCGCGCCACTCGCGCAGCGCCGCGTTCAGGTCGCGCTCGGCCGCCTCCAGGTCGCCGCGCGCGAGGGCGGTGCGGGCCGCCTCGACGCCGGCGGCGAAGCGCACCGCGTCGACCTGGTCGCCGTCGATCGCGAGCAGGTATCCGGGCTCGCGGGTGAGCAGCACGGCCGGCGGGGTGCGCGGCGGGCGGTCGGGCTCCAGCGCGCGGCGCAGCTGGGAGACGTACGCCTGCAGCGTCCCGGTCGCGCTGGCCGGCGCCTCGCCGTTCCACAGCCCCGCGACGATCCGGTCGACGGAGACGACCCGCCCCGGTTCGAGCAGCAGCATCGCCAGCACGGCCCGCTGCTTGCGCGCGCCGAGGTCGATCGGGGCGCCGTCGGCCGCCCGGCCCTCGATCGGGCCGAGGATCCGGAACTCGAGGCGCGCCACGTGGGCCACCTTAACCGCCCGGGTCCCGCCGCCGGTTCGTCCGAGGATCTTGCAACGCCGCCCCGAACGGACGAGGAGCCGCCGATCGAGCCCGGCTCGAGGGGCGGTGGAGCGTGGATCAAGGGTTTTGACCTGCGCGTCCGGAGCCATGACATTGGCCATCACGACTTCCGTCGACGCCGTTGCGGGCGCGGTTGACGGCGACCTGCGCGCGCTCGTGGCGCGGCTGGGCGCGAGCGGGGACGTCGTCGACCGGGCGGTGGGCGAGTTCATCGCCGGCGTCGTCGGCACGGCGGCCGGGCGCCGCGGCGAACGTTCGTCGTGGTCTGCCCCGGATGCTGGCATCCCTCGATAGGGCGCGGCTTGAGCCCGCCGCCTCAGACCGGCCGGTCCGCGTCGGCGCCGGCCCGGACGACCAGTTCCGGCACGTCGTGGTCGGGCATGCCGTTGAGCATCAGGGCGGCCACCCCTTGGTCGAAGGCCTGCCGGACCGACCGTCCGAACCCCAGCGCGGAGTAGAACGCCGCGGCGAAGATCGCCGCCGACCGGTCGTGGATCGGCGCCCGCATGCCGACGATGCAGTCGACGTGCCGCCCGATCGCCTCGGCCTGGACGGCGGAGTAGCACGCGTTGAGCACCACGACCCGCACGTTGTCCACAGTGGCCCGGAACACCGCCGCAAGCGCCTCCGCCGCGACCGGCTGCTGCCCCCCACCGGCGCCCGCCAGCATGATCTCCCCGGCGCTCGTGCCGTGCCCGCTGAAGTGCACGATGTGCGGCCGGTGCTCGTTGAGCCCCTGCAGAAGATCGTCCGGCCGCACCGCCCACCGCGTGATCAGGTCGAAGCCGTCCCGGTCCTGCGCCAGCCGCAGCTTCTCGTTGATCTCGCGGGCCTCGACGTCGAGCGCCAGCCGGGCGGTCGGCTCGGGGTTGGCCGCCAGCATGAGGATCCGGATGCGCCTGCCGGCCGCGCTGCGAGCCGGCGCCGCCGCCTGGTGAAAGACGGCCCCACCGTTCATGACCCCGATGGCGACGCTGCCGTCCCCACTGGCGTGGACGTTCTGCACGGAATGCGGCACGGCGTCCCGCTTCGCCGGCTCACCGCGCGGCCCGGCATCGCTCACGGTTGCCTCCCAACTACGGCGCCACGATTGCCCGCCAAGGTATCAGCCCGTCCGCACCCGGGCACCCATCGTCACATCCGCCCCACCTGTAACACCCCGCCGCCCCGCGCCGCTGCTTGCGCCGCAATCTGCACCCTTCTTACTCGGAGGCATTCCCCCTGTGCTGACCCATATCCTCGCCCGCGGCGCCGCCGCGACCGCCGCCGCCGCGACGGCTGTGCTGCTGTTCGGCGGCACGGCGGCCGCCTCGGCCACGCTTCCGTTACACTCCGCTCACCGCAACACCACGGCGGCCGGCTTCTCCTCGCACAGCTGCGACCAGATCCCCTCGGCCCTGCGCGGCGGCTCCTCGGACGGCTTCGTCTTCGTACTGCCGGGCAACGACGCCAAGTTCGTCAGCCTGGCCCTGTCGTTCCGCGACACCGGCGGGACAACCGTGGCGATCGCCGTGCCGGACTCGACCGACGCGTACCCCGACGGCATCACCACCAACGGCACCAGCAAGGCATGGGTCGTCGTCCCCGCCGGCTGGACCCTGCTGAACGGCACCGCCGTCGTCGACAACACCGCGACGAAGGCCAAGGACTTCAACCTGACGCACACCTGCGTCGGCACCCCGGCCAGCACCTCCCCGTCCGCGTCCGTGTCGCCGTCGACCTCGCCGTCGGCCTCGGTCTCGGTCTCCCCGGGGAGCTCCCTCAGCCCGTCGCCGAGCCACTCGGGCACCGTGGAGGGCAGCACGGCTCCCCCCACGGACGGTCCCTCGACGACGCCCGCCGTGCCGCCCACCAATGGTGGCGGCCTGCCGGTGACCGGCGTCGCCGTGACCGGCATGGTGGCGTCCGGCGCCGTCCTCGTCGCCGCCGGTGCCGCCCTGCTCACCATCCGCCGCCGTCGCCTGCGTCCGGCGTTCGTGGCCGACCCCGGCGCCGGCCCGGACTCGGAGTAACCGGAGGCTGTCTCATAACGGGTCAGGCCGCGCCGTTGCCGCGGCCTGACCCGTGCCGTCCGGGTATCGATGCGATCCACAAGGTCGAACCGCATCAACGTCCCATAGCCGTCTCATCCCACGAATCCTCCGCCGGGCCGACAGGGCGGGACGGTGCCGAGACAGACTCGTGTCGTACGGACGATGATGGGCGGAGGCGGCGATGTGCCGGTGGCTGGCGTACTCGGGCTCACCACTTCTGCTCGAGGAGATGCTCTACAGGCCGGACCATTCGCTCATCGACCAGAGTCGCCACGCCCGCCTCGGCGTGGACACCACCAACGGCGACGGGTTCGGCGTCGGTTGGTACGGCGTGGGCGACGTCCCCGGGCTGCTCCGGTCCGTCAGCCCGGCGTGGAGCGACCGCAACCTCCGCGAGCTGGCCGCCCATGTCAGTTCGCCGCTGTTCCTGGCGCACGTGCGCTCCTCGACCGGAACGGCGGTCCAGCAGACCAACTGCCACCCGTTCCGGTACGAGCGGTGGCTCTGGATGCACAACGGCTCCATCGCCCGGTTCGCCACGTTGAAACGCGACCTCATGCTGGCCGTCGACCCCGAGTTCTTCCCCGCGATTGAAGGATCCACCGACTCCGAACTGATGTTCTTCCTGGCGCTCACCTTCGGCCTGCGCGACGACCCGCCCGGCGCGGTGGCCCGCATGGTCGGATTCGTCGAAGCCGTCGCGCTCCGGCACGATGTCGCGGACCCGGTACAGATGACCGTCGCCACGTCCGACGGATCGACGGTCTGGGCGTTCCGGTACTCCACGCGGCACCAATCGCGGTCGCTGTTCTACAGCACCGAGACGCGCTGCCTGCGCATGCTCCACCCGGAGATCCCCACGCTCGGGCTGGTGTCGGACGGGTCCCGGCTGATCGTCTCCGAACCTTTGGTCGACCTGCCGGGCGTCTGGAACGAGATGCCGGAGTCGACGTACAGCGTTATCGCGGGCGGACAGGACGTGATCCACGCCTTCCGGCCGGAGCCGCCGAGATGACGCCGGCGATGGGGGTTTGACACCCTCTGCGGGGGTGAGCGGCGCGGCTCAGAGTTGTGGGGCGGGAGGGAGCGGGAAGCGCAGTTTCCCCGCGACACGGTGCGAGCGCAGCTGCGAGTTGTCCGCGACATGTTTCACCGCGCCGCCCTCCTCGACGACGAATTCGGCCAGCTCGTCGAGAACGTCCGGTGTCTCCCGGGTGGGCTGCCCGCACAGCGGGCACTGCCGGCCGGAGGCGCCCAGCCAGCCGGACTCGTCGCAGACAACACCGGGAACGGCCGGGCCGTCGTCGATCACCAGGTGCTGTACTGCGGCCACGGAGCCGGCCCAGAGGCACGGCTCCAGACCGATCGCGGCGGGCCGGCCCTCCGCGGCCGCCTCGAAGATCTCGTCGACCAGCCGCTGTTCCTCGTGGCGCTCGTAGCGGTCCATGACGGCCTCGGCGCTGCGCCGGATGTCGGCCACTGTCGCGGTGTCGGGGTCAACGGCGAAGGTCCCGGCCACCCGGGCTGCCACGTCGCGGGACAGGAACCCGGTGACGGCCGTCATCTCGTGCGGATGCCCGCCGAGGGCGACCACGTCGAAGCGTTCGGTCCGCAGCAGTTCGTCGAGCACGGAACCGACCCGTCGGTAGTGGCGCTTGCTCAGTTCGTCGGCCTTGTTGCGAACCCGGTACTCTGCCATGCCGCCAGCGAAGTCGGGCTTGCGCAGCGCCGGGTCCTTGATCTGCGTGATCTCCCGAATCTCGCCCAGATACAGCTCCCAGACCTGTGCCCAGGCCTTGTCTACCAGCACCACACACATCCGGTGGTACTCGTCGAGGACCGCCAGCATCGGGCGGACCCACGGTTTCGCGTCCACCACGATGCGATCCCGGACCGGCCGGGGCAGCGAGACCTGCTCGAACAGTCCGTTGCCGCTGCAGGCAAAGATGCCGAGCCCGCCAGGTTGCAGCCGCTCCTCGCGGGCGAGGTCCTCGATGCGTTGCCGGTCGGTCCGGACCGACAGCCGCACGTCGTGGTCCAGCGACTGGTCCTCGCTCAGCGGTTCGATCTGGCGCAGCAGGCTCGCAACCTGGCTGCGGGCGGACTTGTCCGGCCCGATGCCCAGATACATCGAGATCACCGGGAAGCGGCCACCGTGGAACCGGATGATGCGGTTGACGACGTCTTGGGAGATCATGCGAAAGTCCCTCCGGTGTGGGACAGCCCGGCGCAGGTCGCGTAGCGAACCCAGACCACTACCCGGATCGGTAACGCCTAACCGCGCCTGCCGCCTCACACCGCCGGTATCGCGCCACCGGGCGACGAGTCGGTCCGGGAGGCGGCGTACAGCTACCAGCCGGCGAGGTCATCGATGAGCCGGAGCTGAGCTGGGCCGTGTCGTTCGCATGGCCGCGCCCTGGCGGGGTAATGGCCGCTTCTACCTACCGGAGGAGGACCAGATGAGTGGCGGTACGGGCTACGACTCATTCGACGCCACCGTGGACAAGACGAACCGGTTGCTGCACGACATCGAGCAGGAGTTCGGGTGGCCCAGGACACGGCGCACCCAGTCGTACGCCGCGCTCAGAGCGGTGCTGCACGCGCTGCGCGACCGCCTGCCGGTCGACGAGTCTGCACAACTCGCGGCGCAGCTGCCGATGCTGGTGCGCGGCATCTACTACGACGGCTGGGATCCGAGCCGGGTGCCGGTGAAGATGCACCGCGCGGAGTTCGAGGCGCGGGTGCGGCGGGAGTTCCCGTTCGACGTCGAGGGCGGCATCGAGCAGCTCATCACCGTCGTGCTCAACGCGCTGAAGCGCTTCGGCACCGCGGCCGAGTGGGCGGACATCAAGGCCAGCATGCCCAAGCAGCTCGCCGCCGTGATGCCTTGACGGGCCGCGGCACCGACCGAAGGAGGCGAGGCGGATGGCGGTCACGCTCAACGACGCCGGATACCGGCACGCCAGGCAGCTCATCGAGGCGGGGCGGTCCGTGCTCGACGACCGGGACGCGTGGAGCGAGCACCAGCCCTCCGCGCGCCAGGAGAACGCGTTCATCGAGGAGCACGGCTGGGTCGAGTACGGCCGCTGGCACCTCGGAATCGATCCTGGGGTGCCGCAGGAGCGCAAGGCCCGATACCGTTTTCCGTACGGGGACTTCTCTGCGGTCCACCGCTGCGGCGTGCTGTCGGCGGAGGTCCGCGCCGCCCAGCAGCACTACGTCGACGTCGAGACCGCCGTGGCGCATCTGCACGGCATGCTCGACGCGCTGCGCATGCGCTGACCGGCACATTTCCGGCCCGCGGCGATCAGGGGCGTTGATGAGGGCCAGATGGGTGAGTGCCTGCGGGAAGTCGCCAAGGTGCCGGCCGCTGTCGCCGCATCCGCCTGCGTGAGCCAACGGCCACGTCACGCCGTATCACCGCCGCGCGGTCGTAGCCTTCACGAGCTTCAGTCGCGCAAGGTCTGTGACGGCGGGACGCCGTAGCGGGCGCGGTAGGCGGCGGCGAACCGGCCCAGGTGAGCGAAACCGGCGGCGTAGGCGACCTGCGCGACGGTGGTCTCCTCCGGCCCGGCGCGGTGCAGCTCCCGGTGTGCGTTGGCCAGCCGCAGCTCGCGCAGGTACGTCATCGGCGGTGTCCCGACGTGACGGCGGAACGCGTCCTGAAGCGCGCGGGCGCTGACGCCGGCGATCTCGGCGAGCGCGGCCATCGTGAACGGGTACGCGGGACGGGCGTGCATCGCCTCGACGACGCGCTTGACGGTGCGGGGCGCCCAGCCGCGGATGCCCGGCCCAGCCGCTTCTCGGTACTGCGGCGACGCCAGCGCCAGCAGGCCGGCGATCACGCTCTGCTGGAGGTACTCGGCGGGCCCGGCATGACCGAGCAGACCGCCGGAGAGGCGGGACTCCGCTGCGAGCACCCGCACCAGCCCCGCCCAGGTGCGGCCAGGCCCGGAGGATACGTCGAACTCGGTGTCCAGGGCGACCGGGGTTCGGACGGGGGCGTCGAGCAGGCTCGCCAGCTGCGTTTGCAGGACCAATCGGTCGATCTTGACGGCCAGCAGCCGGCAGTCTGCGTGCCACCGTTCGAGAATGGTGTCACCCACGGGCTGGAACACGGCTGCGGTGGCCGGCGTGGCGACCGCCGGCCGCCGGCCCTGCCGCCACCACAGCTCGCCGGTCAACGGCAGGTCGACGTGGTATGCGCCCAGTTCGCCGAACCGCATACCCACGTCGACACCGAAGCGCATGTCGCCGATCGTCACCGGCCCCGACGCCACCAGTTCGAACCGGGCCGACAGATCGGCGGCGGGCCCGAGCACGTCGAGGAAGGTCGGGTAGAAGTACGTGCTGATGGTGACCCGCGCCTCGTCGACGTCGGCGGTGGTCATCGAGCGCGCGCCGATCGGCCGCTCCGCACGATCTAAGACATACATTGTTGAGCAGGGTACCGGGTACCGATGGGTGCCGGGCAGTGTTGCATCAACGGCTCAGCTCAGACGCCCGGACGGCCACCTGGCGCTGGTCGCGCGGTGCCCCGTCCCATCCGATCTCGACCCCTTCGACCATTACCCACATGTCATTGTCCTGGATGAACCGGTGGGTGGACACGCTCTCGACGCGGAGCCGCAAGGTCCCGGCGCCGAACATGTAGTCCCGTTCGGCGAGGATCAGCGTCTGGGAAACGGCGGCGGACACGGGCCGGATCCAATCTGTTCTGGCGGGGCGTAACGCAGTCAACGATCGCCTGGCGGAGCATGCGCGGCGAGCCGGTTCACGCAGACGTGAGCCGGTTGACGTGGTCACGGGCAGGTCGATCCGGTCAGACGATCCGCACGGGCCAGTCGGACGAGCAAGGCACGTCAAGGATGTTGAAAATGCGGAACAAGCCCCGAGGGTGCCGAGTGGATCTACGTTTGGGTGCCGAAAGCGACGCACGGCTGCTGGTGGCGCGCGGCCGGGCGTAGGAACGACCGCGCGTCATCGTACGGTGAGCGCGCGCACGCGGGCGCCGAGCTGTGCTCCGCGGTTGAGCGGTACGGTTCAGGCGATGGCTTCCTTGCCGTCGCGGACCACGAACTCGCCGGTGCCCGTCGTGCCGAACCCGGTCCGGCGCAAGCTGAGCGCGACCGCGCCGTCCCCGCCCGCCATCGCCTCGGATTCGGTGATCCGGTAGGTGGCCGGCACGGCGCCCGGCGCGAACAGGCGCTTGCCGTCGCCAACCACGACGGGGAACACGATCAGCCGGTAGACGTCGACGAGCCCGGCGTCGTGCAGCGTGCGCACCAGGCGCCAGCTGCCGTGCACCTGCAGCTCGCCGCCCGGCTGTTCCTTGAGCCGGTGCACCTGTTCGACGACGTCGCCGCGCAGCACGGTCGTCTTGCCCCAGTCCGCGTCCGACAGGGTGTTGCTCACGACGTACTTCTGCCCCGTGTTCAGCACGGTGGCCACGGCGTTGTCCGGGTCGGTCACCTGCGGCCAGTAGCCGCGCATCATCTGGAACGTGGTGCGGCCGAGCAGGACGGCGTCGGCCTTGCGGAACCACGCGTCGATCGGGGTCAGCTGGCCGGCGCCGCTGTGCGGGACGAGCCAGCCGCCGCGGTCGAAGCCGTTGCTCGTGTCCTCCTGGGCGCCGCCGGGTCCCTGCATGACGCCGTCGAGGCTGATGAAGGTGTGAACGGTGAGCTCCATGCTCTCTCCTTGACTGAGTGTCGTGCCGGTGGGGGATCGGTGTTTCGGTCTCATGGGGTGGCCGGCTGCCGCGCCCGCGTGCCGAGTGCCTGGGCGGCGAGGCGGATGCCGAGGTACGCGAACGGCAGCAGGAGCAGCAGGTCGGCCACGTACGCCAGGCCCGGTTCCCGGGGGATGCGGCTGAGCGGGAACGCCAACGCGCCCGCGCAGGTCAGCAGGCCGACCGGGACCGGTACGGCGCGGATTCGGGTCAGGACCGCGCCGAGGACGAAGACGGACGTGGGGAACAGCACGCCGGCGACCCAAAACGCCAGGAACGCGGCGGACGGGTGTTCACCGAGCAGCCGGACGGCCTCGACGTGGTCGGCGTTGAACAGTTCCTCCTGCATGCCCTGCACGGCGAATGCGGCGCCGCCCACACAGCCGTACATCGCGAGGGGATGAGCGATCGCGGTGTACCGCGGCACCCGGTCCTCGATCGAGCGGAACACGGCGGTGAGGCCGACGATCCAGCAGACGGTGGCCAGGATGAGCAGCGTGCCGGTGTTGACGCCCTGGTAGCCGTCGTTCCAGAAGTACGTGGACAGCGCTTGGATCGTGGGCGCGGCGACGAGGCACGCGCCGGCGACGATGCCGGTCAGCCGGCGCATCAGCCCTCCCGCAGCGCGGTGAGGCGGCTCGCGACCCAGCGGAGCGCGCCGGCCACGAGGCCGGCGAGCACGGCCGCCTGGTACACCACGACCGCCCGGCCGAAGCCGTCGTGAAGTACCGTCTCGGCGAACGGCTCGCCGGTGAGAATGGCGACGCGGAGCGCCACGATGACGCACCAGCAGGACAACGCCGGCACGAGCGCGACGGTGAACGGGCGGGCCAGCAGCCGCCACGGCCAGGGACCGGTGCCGGCGGCCGCGGCCAGCACCACCCCGCCGACCAGGAAGAACAGTACCGTTGCCATGTTGGTTGCGCTGGCCAGGGCGATGCCGCGCAGGGGCGTTCCGGCGTAGAGCAGCAGCATCAGCGCGAGTCCGACGCCGCCGGCGATCCCGGAGGACCGCCAGGGCCAGCGGCGCAGGAGTCGCACCGCCGAGCCGGGGCGCGGTCCCGATCCCCGGGTGGTTGCGTTCGTCGTTGTCATGCTGTCGACGGTAGGGATCCGCCGGTGTGCGGCCGTCCGCTCGGCGCCGCGACCTCCTTACCGCGTCCGCGCTACGGCGACTACCGCAACCGCGGTATGCCGGCCAGCCCGGACCGGTAGGCGATGACCACCAGCTGTGCCCGGTCGCGGGCGTCGAGCTTGGCCATCGCCCGGTTGACGTGCGTCTTGGCGGTCGCCGGGCTCATGCCGAGCCGGTCGCCGATCTCCTGGTTGGACAGGCCGTCCGCGACGAGCGCGACGACCTGCCGTTCGCGGTCGGTCAGCGTGGCCAGGCGGTCCAGCGGCGGTCCCGGCCGGCCGGTGCGGCCGGCGAACGCGGCGATGAGCCGGCGGGTCACCTTCGGCGCGAGGAGGGCATCGCCGGCGGCGACGACGCGCACGGCGTTGCGCAGCTCCTCGGGTCCGACGTCCTTGAGCAGGAACCCGCTCGCGCCGGCGTGCAGCGCGGCGAAAACGTACTCGTCGAGGTCGAACGTGGTCAGGATGAGCACCTTCGTGCCGGGCAGGCGTTCGTCACCCAGCAGGCGCACGGTGGCGGTTAACCCGTCCGTGCCAGGCATCCGCACGTCCATCAGGACGACGTCGGGTCGATGCGCCCGGGCCAGCGTGATGGCCTCGTCGCCGTCACCGGCCTCGCCGACGACCTCGATGTCGTCGGCGCGCTCCAGCAGGACGCGAAAGCCCGCCCGGACCAACGTCTGGTCGTCGGCCAGCAGCACCCGGATCGGCACGCTCACACCCCCACCGGTAGCCAGGCCCGCACCCGAAACCCGCCGGCTTCGCCGCCCGGACCTGCGTCCAGCCACCCACCGAGGCTCGCCGCTCGTTCCGCCATGCCGACCAGCCCGTTGCCGCCCGGCGACGCATCCCCGCGCGACGCGAGCGCGCCCCGGCCGTCGTCGCGGATCTCCAGCCCGAGCCCGTCGCGGCCGAACTCGACCGTGATGTCGACCCGGGTCGCGTCGGCGTGCCGCAGCACGTTGGTCACCGACTCCTGCACGATCCGATAGGCGGTGATCTCCACCAGTCGCGGTAACGGGCGCCGGTCACCGGCGTAGCTGATGCTGATCCGCGGTGCACGCCCGCCGTGCGCGGTCGCCAGATCCCGCAACCGCTCCAGCCCCGGTGCCGGTGCGTCGGGCGTACCGGCACCGTGAACACCGGTGACGTCGGCGGCGCGCAACACACCGACCGCCGCGCGGAGCTCGCCCATTGCCTCCCGGCAGGCGCTACGCACCACGCCCAACGCCTCGCCCGCCCCTTTCGGGTCGTCGTCGATCAGCTCGGCGGCCACGCTCGCCTGCACCGAGACCACCGCCAGCGTGTGTGCGGAAACGTCATGCAGCTCCCGGGCGATGCGCAGCCGCTCCTCCGTGAGCATCTGCGCCGTCGCCCGCTCCCGCTCCGCGACCAGCAGCGCCGCGCGTGCCTCGTGCTCTGCCCGCCAGGCCCGCCGGCTGCGCACCCCGTCACCGAGCAGGAGCGCGGCCAGGAACAGTACCGTGGAACTGTCGAGCGCGGCGTCGAACAGGCGAGCGCCGGTCTGCGCCGTGCGGGCGAGCGCGTCCGACACCAGCAGGCCACCGGCGACCGCCAGGCCGGCACGCCGCCTCGCCGTAACCGCCACCGAGTACAACGCCACCCACACCGGCACCGCGGGAGCGCCGCCCGGGTAGTCGCGCATGTGGTACCACACCCACAGCGCCGCGACAATGGTCAACGTCGGCGCCGGCCACCGGCGCCGGGCGAGCAGGACGACCGACATCGCCAGCCCGATGCCGTAGCCGACCGCGTCCGGCGCCCGATCGCCGGCCTCCCGCACGCCGGCCCCGATCCGGTACACCGTCGCGGCCCCGGCGAACACCGCCAGGAAGACGTCGACCGCCCACGGCGGCAGGTCCACCGTGAGCCGCCGCATTCGCGCCGTCATCACCGGCCCCACCGCGGCCGGCGGTGCGACCCCCCGTTGATGTCGGCCACGACGAAAGTCTAGTGGCGATCCCGCTGTATCTCAGTAGCGTGCCGCCGGTACAGCAACCAGGATCAGGCCACCCGCGACAGGTGGCGGACCGGCCGTCAGGGCCCGGTGTCGCCTGCCGGAGAAGCGGCCGGCACCATGGAGTCCGCCGCTGCGCTCTCGTTGCGCTCGCCGGCTTCGATGGAGGCGCGGCGCCACCGCAGCAATTCGTCGCGCTCGGCTTCTGGGATCGTCATCGACTCGGCGAGCACGGCGGCGAGCGCGCCCACGTGTGCGTTGTCGATGTCGGCCGGGAAGAGCCACCGGATGTTCTCGTCGCGCGTGATGAGGTCGATCGCCGGGCGGGCGGCCTTGTCCTTTGCGGTCGCCGCCCGGACGTATCGCACCTGGTCGACCGGGATGTCGAGACGGAGCTCGCCCTGTTCGAGGAACGCGTCGGTTTTCGCTGTGACGATGCGGCGGTCAGTGACGGCAACCAGTGTTCCGGGCGTGGCCTTGTCCAGCGCCGCGGCTAGCTTCTCCAGCGCGCCGCCGAAAATCGCGGAAATGGGGTCGAGGGTATCGACCTGGTCGGGGAAGCCGAGGACCCGTAGCGTTTCACCGTCTTCGAGGAACCATCGCAGGACGCGAAGGTACGGCTGGAGGTCCAGCGACGCGGGTGCACACACGATCCCGGGAGCCTCCAGGGGCGGGGCCGGTGGGCGCAGGGCGTCGGCAAGTGGCTCGATTGCCTTGAGGAGGCGGGCTGAGGCTTGTCGGGCAGCCTTCGCGTCCCCGCCCATCCCCGGCAGCGACAGTGTGAATGTATCGCGCCCGGGGAGTTCCGCGATGATGCGCAGTTCTCGCGTCAGCGACCCGACGAGGCTCGTGGTTTCGGCGAGAGCGGCGTCGAACTCCCGCTGAGTGTCGCGCGCGATGACCTCGACGAGCCGTGCCTCGTCAGCGTCGTCGTGTCCGGAGGTCCTCGCCCGTGCGGCGTGCAGCGCCTGGTAGCCGATCCAGGCCTTGACGGAGGCCAGCAGGGCGTTGGCGTCGAAGACGATCGCCTCGGCGTTCATTTCGAGATACTCGCGGCGGGCGCGTGTGTCGAGCCGCTGGATCTGCCGGATGTGACCGCTGACGTTCAGCCGGTACACCTCCAGCTGCGTCTGCAGGTCCGCACGTTTGCCCGCGACGGTGTCCCACAGGGACGTCGGAACCGCCTCGATCTCCCGCGCCTGGTCAAGGACGCGATCAATGGTGGCGACGAGCGCCGTCAACTCGGCCCACTGGGCGTGGCGAGCGGCCGTGAGGACCTGGCTGGTCAGCGCGACATTGGTCCTGGCCAGGTCCGTCACCTCGGTCAGCTGCATCTGCATGGCGATCTGGGCGAGGGCCGGCCCGAGCGCGGCCGCGGCCCGCGCCGCGCTGAACGCCTTCACCGGGATGAAGCGGGCCTGGGCGACGATGCGGCCGGGGACCATCACGGCTCCCAGGTTCGCTCCGTCTTTGACGGCGAGTGACGCGCCGCTCATCAGCAGGGCCCGGGTCTCGTCACTGATCCGATAGAGCCCTTGGATGCTGGCGAACGTTGTGCCGAGGTTGCCGGCTGTGGTTGCCGCGGCACCGACGGAGGCCAGGACTGCGGAGATCTGCTCCCGATGGGCGGTCGACACGAGGCCGAAGTCGATCAGATTGGCCCTGAGCTCGGCCGGAACATCACCGAAGACGACCGCGACCCCCGGAAGCACCTCCGCCAGCATCGTTGAGGTGGTCGATGCATCGGCGGTGGTGTGGCTGTTCTCCGCGGGCTCGGCGATCTCTGTCGAGTCCGAAGGGTCCTGCATGCGATTTCCTCCTCATGAGGGCGCGTCAAGGTCCGCCGCCGTCTGCCCGCCGCCGAAGTGTACGGCTGGTTGAGCCCCGCCGAGCGTGCGGCGGCGCCGCGAGCCAGTGGTGGTCGGGCCCTTCGACGCCCGCGACGAGATCGTGGTTCTGCATAGCCGCGATGTCGCGGGCCCGCGCGACATCGCGGCGGACGAGGTCCCGGTAAGCCGGTTCGTCGAATGGGCGGTCACCGCTCAGCGCGCGCCGGTAGTCGACGTGGTACCGGACCACCGACGAGGGGTCCGACCAGTCCACCTCTGTGGTTGCGACGAAGCTTCGGACTGCCGAGGTCGGCGGATGCGCACCCGGTACCGACGCCGCCGCGACCTCCTCCTCGAGGACCTGGCCCGCGCGCTGCCTGAGGCCACCACCCGCGGCATCGCCGCCGGGCTGCACGCCACCGTCGAGCTACCCGACGAGTACGACGAACAAGCGATCCTCGGCCAGGCCCCGGCGCCGTGGCATCGATCTGACGACCATGCACGAGTTCTGGATCCCGCCCACCACCGGGCGCCCGACCCTCCTGCTCGGCTACGCGCAGCTACCCATCCCCGCGATCCCCGACGCGGTCCGTTCGCTCGCCGACGCTGTCCGCCACTCGCGACCAAAGCACCGGGCCGTCATCAGCTGAGCTCCACGCTCCTGACCGACGCTCAATCTCATGATCGAGTCGGGATCGCCAGAGCAGCCCGGATCTTCCATGTTGTCCGAGCCCTCACCGCCAGCACAACGGAAGGTATCGGACCGACGGACATCCTCCGGCGGGTATCCGGTCATGCCGCCGTCACGGTGCCGGGCGTCACCGGGCGGAGCTTCGCGGCCTGAGCCTACGATCACGCCGAACTTCCGGTGAAAACCTTGCGGCGGCGGGCAACGCATCGGGGCGATCCAGGCACTTAAACGCCGAGGAGGCGGGATGCGACCGGATGACGACGCCCGGCGGCGGTTCGGGGAGTACTTCGCGGTGCGGCACATCGTGGTCCGCCGCACGGCGTATCTGCTGTGCGGCGACTGGCACTGGGCCGACGACCTGACGCAGTCGACGTTCATCAAGGTCGCGGCGGGCTGGCATCGGATCCGCGACGCGCAGGTGCTCGACGCGTACGTGCGCACCTGCTTGGTCCGGACCTTTCTCGCCGATACGCGCAGGTCGTGGTGGTGGCGGGAGCGCTCGTACGCCGACGTGCCGGACGGGGCCGTCGGCGGCGAGGGCGCCGAGTCGAGCGCGAGCCGGATGTTGTTCGCCGCGGCGCTGCAGCAGCTGCCGCCGCGGCAGCGGACGACGATCGTCTGCCGGTACTACCAGGGGCTTGACGTCGCCGAACCGCCGCGGTGCTCGGGTGCTCGGAGGGGACCGTGAAGAGCCAGACCGCCAAGGCACTCAGTGCCTTGCGGGAGCGGCTCAGCGCGGGGCTGAAGGAGGAGTCGTGCAAGAACTGAGGCATCTGCTGGACGACCTTGCGGGCTCGCCGGCACCGGCGCCGCGTGCCGCGTCCGATGCGCTGTTCGATGCCGGGCGGCGGCGCCACCGACGGCGGACGGTGGTCGCGACCGCGCTTGCGATCGTCCCGATCCTCGCGGTGGGGGCCGCGATCGTGTGGCTGCCCGAGCGGCACACCGCCCTGCCGCCCGTCGACAACTCGCCGTCCCCGTCCGTCTCCGCGCGGACCGTCACAGTGGGCTGGGCGGAGGTGACCGATTCGCAGCACGCGTACGCCCGCGCGGCGGACACGACCTTCGGGACCGACGACGGCGGCCGGACCTGGACCGCGCGCAGCAGTCTCGCGGTGCAGGACATGACGGCATTGAGCGTGAACGTACTGCTCACCAAGGCCAATTCGAGCGGCGACGACTCACCGCCGATGCGGCTGAGCACCGACGGCGGCCGCACCTTCGCCGACTTGGCGGACGGATCGGCGACGGTGCCGGCCGTGCCCGCCGGGGCCGCGGTGGTGTGCCGCGCGCCCGTCGCGATGACTCCGTGCAAACTGTCCGCGGTCGATCCGCAGACCCGCCGGATCTCGCCGCTCGCGCACCAACCGGACCTGATGTCGGCGTACAACGCTGTCGATCCCTTCGGCGAGATCCAGCCTGGCGGCGACCGCATCGTGGTCGCCGGCGAGGCGCAGAACACCGGGCGGCCGGCGGTTGCGTTCTCCGACGACCGGGGCCGGACCTGGAAGACCCACGCGTTCACGGATCTGCCGTGCACCAAGGACTGCAACGAAAGCATCTCGGTCCAGTCGTCGCCGGACGGCACGACGCTCTATGCGATCGTCGAGGACCCCGAAAGGCGGCAGGTGTACGTCTACTCGCAGCACCTCGGCGGGAGCTGGACACGCACCGGCGACGTCATCGCGTACACCGGCACCGAAAGCTTCTACAGGTCGTTCGTCGCCGCGGACGGCACGCTCTTCGTCGGCATGTCCCGCACGCTGCAGGTGGGCGAGGAACTCAACTACCTCGAGCTGCGCAACGGCCACTTCGCCCCAGCGGACCTGGACGGCCTCTCACCGACGGCGATGCCGGTACGCCGGAACCGCAGCGGCGACGGGTACTTCGCGCTCGACACGATGGCGTACGCGCTGTACCAGTCGTCGGACGGCCGGCACTGGACCAAGTTCCCGCTCATGCGGTAGCCGGCCGCCGCTACGCGTCGCGCCAGCGGGCCGCGAAGGCGCCCAACTCGGCCTCGTGCTGGGCGTCGCCGCGCTCGACTGGTCGTCGGGCTTGCGGCGGCGGACCTCCTCGTTGCCGGTGGCGGTCATGCCGTCGTCAATCCGGATAGAGACACGATCCGCCGAGCTTGGCGCACTCAGCCGCGATCCAGTGTACCGGGGTCCAGGCAATTCGCTCCCGGTGCGGCAGATCTCGTGACCCACGGTCACGGCAACGGGGAAGCATAATCTGTGAATGGGTTCGGTTATGTCATCCGCCGAACCGATTTCGCTTGGATTGCGGCGTTCGGACGTAGATTGCGGATGATCTTGCGGCGTTCAAAGTAACTTTGCGAAAGGTCGGTAAGCACGTGACCCACCGCACTCGCCACCCGTACGTCTTCCGGGGCGCGGTGCACTGTGGTGTCTGTGAGCGGCGGATGCAGGGCCAGTACGCCCACGGCGTGGCGTACTACCGCTGCCGTTTCCCGCAGGAGTACGCCCTCCCGAACCGGATCGAGCACTCGCGCAACGTCTACCTGCGCGAGGACGTCGTCTTCGAGCCGGTCGACAACTGGCTGGCGCAGCTCTTCGACCCCGATCCGGCGTGACGACACGATCAGTGCCCTGGCGGCCGTCCAGCAGGACGAGATCCCACCTGGGGTTCTGCGGGCAAGGGCCGCACTCGCCGAATGTGACACCAGGCTGGCCCGCTGCCGCGCGGCGCTTGAGGCGGGGAGTGGCCCGGCCGTGGTGACTGGCTGGATCGCTCAGGTGCAGGCCGAACGCGCCGTCGCCGAGGCGGAGATCGCCGGCCGGCCGGCTTCTGCCCGGAAGCTGACCCCCACTCAGATCAGGGAACTGGTCAGCGGAATCACAGACGCGATCACCGTCCTGCGCCGGGCCGACCCCGCCGACAAAGCCGAGGTGTACCGCCAACTCGGCGTGCGGCTGACATACCAACCTGAAACGCAAACGGTGGACGTCCAGGTACAGATCGGACGCCCACCGTTGGGGTAATGGTTTGTGTCGAAGGGGGGACATTACCCCCCACCCGTAGCATCCCCGCATGAAACGGGTATGCATGCGTACTAACCTATCGACGAATCGCGGTTCCTTCAAGTAGTCGGACAGTCGAGTCACCAGATGTGGATACGTGTGGTGGACCCTGGTGGGTCAGGGGCTGATCTGGATGATTGTGGTGTCGGTCGCTAGCGCATTGCCGGCGAGGTCGCTGGATAGCGTTGCGGTGATGGTGTGCTGTCCGGCTTGCCAGCCACCGGCGTCTACGTCGATCGACACCGTCGTGGTCGCGCCGCCATCCAACGGCACGGTGACGCCGCGGTGGCCCATGTCCGTGGTCGGGTCCGACAGTTCGATGGCGTAAACGGCTCGCGTCGGGCCAACGTTTGATATTCGCAGCCGTACAACTATGCGCCGCGGCGCAGCGGTAGCGGTGGCATCGAGGATTCGTACCGTGCCGTCGCCGTCTGCAGTTCGACGGAACCACCGCACGGGCCAAGCGGATGGTCCTGCGGCTTCGTCGGATGCGGTCGGTCGGCGTTGGCATCGTGGACGTGGCTCCTGCTCTTGTTGGTGCTGGGAGGGCTACCGGCCTGGCGGCCCTCCCAGCACCGGACGGTCACGGCGCGGTGAAGGTGATCTGCAGGCCACCAGCGCCGGTGGCGGACTTGTAGCTGCCCTGCAGCGTCTTGGTGCCGGGAGTCCAGACCAGTGACACGGTGGCGTCGACCGTCGTGCCGTCGGGCCGCTGCAGGCGCAGGGTGCCCTTATAGTCGGATGCGGTGGGCTGGACGCGTTGGAGGTTGAGCGCGAGCGGGGCGGTGTTCGGCCACGCGGCGACGGCGATGCTCTGCCGGCTGGTGGCATCGGGTGTGAATGTGGGCGCCGTGGTGGTGTAGGTCGCGGTGAGCTTGTCGCGCGGAGCCCCGGTCATGGTGACGGCGGCCTGCCATGGCAGCGCTGAGACCAATGCGGCAATCGTCGCGTCCCGGGTGGCGGGGTCGAGTCCCGAGTCTGCCGGCAGACTGCGGAGGTTGGCCAGTGCGTCCCGAGCCTGTCGTAGCTGGGCCGGGTCCGTGAGGTCGGGCGGGGAGCCGGCCGCTCTCCCGATGTCTTCGAGGAAGCGCCTGGTCAAGAGGTCCGGCAAGGGGTGCGAAGAAGGCCGATCCGCGGGTCGGGTCACCGGGTCTGGGTGACCTCGGCGTTCCGGCCGGGTGCGGTGGCGTTCTACGGTGGTCCGTCAGTGTTCGACGGACACGCCGAACAGCCGGGAGGACGCCCGCATGGCCGACGACCAGGTACCTGCGGCCAGCGGCAGCCGCCAGATCAGCTTGGACGCGGTGCAGTCCCTTGCCGACTTTGCCCAGGCATGTGATCGGTTGCGGGCCGGTCGTTCCTACGCCGAGCTGCGTAAGGCGGCACGGCCTCGGTCCCTGCCGGCGGCGACGTTGAGCGACCTGCTCAACGCGAAAACCACCCCGACCCGCGAGACGGTGAGCACGTTCCTGCTCGCGTGCGGCCTGGACGATGACGCGGCACAGCGACCGTGGCTCGCCGCGTGGGAACGAGTCGCTACCGCCCACCAACCACGCCCAGCAGGCGCTGAGCGAGCTCGACAGGCCCGGCCGCGGCTCCTCGGCGTGCACGCCGCCATTCAGATCCCCGGCGCCGCCGGAGAGCTGCCCCCATATGTTCCGCGCGACCTGGACGCAGACCTGCGCACCGCGCTCACCGCCGCCACGGCGCAGGGCGGGTTCGTACTGCTCGTCGGCGGGTCGTCAGTCGGCAAGACCAGAGCCCTGTACGAGGCGATCCGGGCCGACTTCCCGGAATGGTGGCTGCTGCACCCCGGCGACACCACCGCGATCACCAACCACGCCACCGCCCCAACGTCACGCACGGTGTTGTGGCTCGACGAACTGCAGCGCTACCTCAACCACCCGACCGGACTCCCCGCCGGCACCCTGCGCCAGCTGATCACCGCTGGGACCGCCGTGGTCGCGACGCTATGGCCCGACGAGTACGGCATGCGCACCGCCCGGCCCCTGGCCGGCCAGCCCGACCCGTACGCCAACGACCGCGACCTG
Source organism: Dactylosporangium sp. CA-139066 (assembly GCF_050936175.1). NCBI lineage: Bacteria > Bacillati > Actinomycetota > Actinomycetes > Micromonosporales > Micromonosporaceae > Dactylosporangium > Dactylosporangium sp. CA-139066. Next base: position 2,362,843 of record NZ_JBNJNH010000001.1, read on the forward strand.
CTCCTGCTCGCCCACACCATCCGAGTACCCGACACGCTCAGCCCGGCCGAACGACGACGCGGCGAAACCCTCGCCCCCACCGACCCGCGCATCCGCGTCGCGCTCGACGCCACAGACGCCGGCTTCACCCAAGTCCTCGCCGCCGGCCCCGCCCTCATCCAGCGCTGGGAACAAGCCACCGACTGCTACGGCAAAGCCGTCATCACCGCCGCGCTCGACGTGAGCTTCCCCCGCTTTGATGGAGCGGTGGTTACCTGCCTCCGGTTGGTGCAGGGGTGAGGTTGTCTGGCTCCGCTTGGCGGTGCCAGGCGGTCTCGTATTCGTCGGGGCTGTGGTAGTCGAGGTCGCGTTGGATGCGGCGGGTGTTGTACCAGCCGTCGATGTAGGCGAAGATCGCGTTCTCGGCCTCGTCCCGGGTGCGCCATGAGGTGCGGTAGACGAGTTCGATCTTCAGGGTGGACCAGAAGTTCTCCATCAGCGCGTTGACGCTCCTATATTTGTCAAGTTGCCGCATTGGTGCTGCGTAGCGGGCGGAGGAGGGCCCAGATTTCCCGGGCGAGGAGTCGTTTGAGGCAGCGGATGATCTCGGCTTTGGTCTTGCCTTCAGCGGTGCGGCGAGCGACGTAGCCGCGGGTGGGTTGGTGGTGTTGCATGCGGACGATGACGGCGCGGTAGAGCGCGGCGTTGGCCTGGCGGTGGCCGCCGCGGTTGAGTCGGTGGCGGTTGGTCATGCCGGAGGAGGCGGGGATCGGCGCAACGCCGCAGAGTCGGGCCCAGGCTGGTTCGGAGCGGACCCGGTCGATGTTGTCGCCGGCGACAATCAGTACCTCCGCCGCGGTGTCTGCTCCGATACCGAACGCCTCGACCAGCTGCGGTGCAAGGGTTCCGGTCAGTTCGATCAGCAGCGCTTCGTGGGTCTTGATCTCGTCGTTGAGGTATTGCCAGCGCCGGGCGATGGCACGCAGGGTGTGTTTGGTCGCGGCGGTGACAGTGTCGATGCTGCCGGGGCGCAGTCCGGCGCAGCGTTCGATCAGCGCCATCTTCGACAGTGGCTGGAGCTGCTCACGGAGCTCAGGGCTGGCGGTGACGATGACGGCCTTGAGGGTCACCATCGCGGCGGTGCGCGCCTTGACTGCGACATCCTTGGCCACCTTGATCTGGCGGAGCATCTCGACGGTGCCGTCGTTGGTCTTCGGGACCGAGGTGGCGGTGCCGTTGAGTGCGGCGCGGGCCGCGTTCTCGGCGTCGATGGTGTCGCTCTTGCCGCGAAGCCGGCGGTCGCGCCGGTCGGTGCGCAGGACCTCGATGACGCCAATGTCGCGGCGCCGGACGGCTGAAGTCAGCCCGGCACCGTAGGAGCCGGTGCCCTCGATGGCGAACACGAGCCGTTTGGCACCGAACGATGCTGCCCAGTCCAGCAGTTGTTCGTAGCCGGCCTTGTCGGCGGGGAACGACTGGGCGTCGAGCCGGCCGCCGATGTCGTCCAGGGCGACGGCGACATGCACATGCTTGTGGGTGTCGACGCCGATGACGACTCGACGCAGCCGGGGATCGCGGTTCATGCTGGGCATTGCGGGCTCTCTCCACCTCAGACCAGAGACGACGGGGTTCGCGACGCTGGCCGGTCGGGTGGACGGGACTGTGACGGGACCTGTTGCGATCAGGCTCCTATGAGGTCACTGCCCGCCCGGCCAGCACCACTGGTGCTGCACCGGCAGGCAGACGACAGTTCAACAGCAAGGACACCCAAACCGCGGGGTCAGTCATAACAAGAGTCAGGCCGCCTACCGGCGACTACCAGTCTCACAGTCGTAGCTGTCGCCGACCGAGCCCATCGACGGCAGGATCCCGTTGTCGGACAGGCGTTGCGTAAACCGGAACGACGTGTAGTTCGACCCGCGGTCGGAGTGGTGAATCAGCTGACCGTCGCGCACATCGCGGGACCAGATGCCGTACTCGAGGGCGCCGAGGATCAGATCGGTGTCGCAGCGGTCGCCGGCCTTCCATCCGACGATCCGGTTGGAGAACGCGTCACGGACCGCGGCCAGCCAGAACACGCCCTCGCCGCAGCGGATGCGGGTGGCGTCAGCGACCCACAACCGGTTCGGGCCGGTCGCGGTGAACTGGCGGTTGACCAGATCGGGCGCTGGCGTCGCCCGCGGGTCCTGACGGGTGGAACCACCGCGCCAGCCGCGGCGCAGGAACGCCCCCTGCCAGCCCTGGTCCGCCATCAGCCGTTCCACACGTTTGCGGCCGACGCGGATGCCGTCGCGGCGCAGCTGCCGGTGGACCCGGTCCGCGCCGTAGGTGCAGCCCGAGGCAGTCCAGATCTCGTAGATGTTGGACAGCAGCCCGCGGTCGACCAGATCCCGGTCACACGGCTGGACGGCCTGACGCAGCCAGGCGTAGTAGGTGGAAGAACTAATCTGCAGGACCCGTAACAGGAGCGCGACCGCGAAGCGGTCCGAATGTTCGTCGATGAACGTCATGACCGTCGCCGGGTCGGGTCGAGCTCCGAGGCGAAATACGCGCTCGCCGCCTTCAGGATCTCGTTCGCCCGCCGCAGCTCAAGGTTCTCCCGCGCCAACCTGCGGTTCTCTTCCACCAGATCGCTGGTGGGCTGGTCGGTGCGCTCACCGGCCTCGGCCTCGGCCCGGCGGATCCAGTGCCGCAGCGCCTCGTGATGCACGTTGAGCTGCGCTGCCAGCCGCCGGATCACCGGCTTCGGATCCGACTCCCGATACAGGCGCACAGCACGCTGCCGCAGCTCGTCGGGATATTTCTTCGGTGGTGCCACGGATCTTCCTCCCCACGGCCATCAGACCATGATCGAGAAGCTCCATGAAAGCGGGGGTGGCTCAACTGGCTCAGTCGTGTCCGCTACCCCGTCGCCCTGCACGCGGCAGTACAGATGGACGAGGACCATCCGCAATATCGCCGCACAGCACAGGCAGCCGACGAGGAGGCTGATGTAGGCGAGGAAGGCTGAGTCCTGACTATCGACGCGTAGCATGTGCACCGCGCGGGAACTTCGACAACTCATCGATGCTTCCCGTGCGTTCGCACGCGGCTACTCGTCAACGCAGCAGGTCCGTTCCGTTCCGTTGGGCGCTCCCCGGTCGGGCAACCTGAACGGTGAGCGCTCGAGTAGTCGTCGTCCTCCCCGCCGCGACGGCCGGTCGCCAGCAGACCGCTGCGGGACGCCCGAGCGCCGCCGGTAACAGTGAGCTTCATCGCGCGAGGTGCGCCGGTCGGGCCTCGCCGATCGCGACGGCCACGATCCACGCCCGGCGGAATCAGATCCCGACGAGCGCCGACCTGCCACAGGAGCAGCTGACACTGATCAGGGTTTGCTCGGCCGGAGACCTTCACGGGGAGCGCGCTGGCGGCGCCCACCGCTGAACACCGCACTACGGGCGGCGCCCGGGTGCTGAGGGTCCCAGGCGCCTGTCACGACGTCTTCCTTCAGCAGGCTTGGACGCGATCGTCAACGAACGGCGTTCCGCGCAATGATCCTGATGTCTGACCGTTGTTGTAGAACGCGTCGGCTGACGCGTAGTAGCTGCCGTTCCAGGGACTTGAAGCGATTCGGTACCACCAGGTGTTGCCGTTGGCGACCCTGAAGCCGGTGACCTTGCAGGCCACCTGAACTTTGGTGTTGCGTGGGATGGTCGGACCGGCACTGCCGCCGGCGTTGCTGAAGTTGGTCCATGTGTTCGTCGCGCCGCCGGTGGTCTCGGCGTACGTGGCCGGCTGTTGCGGAGCTGGGTTTGCCGGAGGTTGTTGCGTAGTCGCTGGCTTCTGCCAGTTGTTGAACAGGCGGACGAAGCCGTACATGGTGTCTGCTTCCTTGAAGCAGGCCTGCAGGTTGGCGTACTGGGTCCAGTCGCTGAACCGGTAGTTGCAGATGGCCTTCATCTCGGCGCGGAACCGGTCGTCGACCCACTTGCGGGTGTTCTCGTCCCGGGCGAGGGCGAGACCGTTGCCGAGGTTGCGGTATCCGAAGTCGTGTTGCTGGCATGCCTGGTCGAAGAGCTTGCGCCAGCTCGCGAAGGTGGGCGGGCTGCAGCTGTCCGTGCCCCAGTCAAACTTGTTGTACGGCGACGGCTTGCGGCAGGTGTTGTTCGGCATGCAGCCGGCCTGGGCGAAGTTGGTCTTGCGCTGCATGAACTGGCCGTTGCCCAGATTGACGGTCTCCACGGTGTAGCGGCGCTGCTCGTTGCGGTCCGCCGTGGTATCGGCGTGCGCAGACGAGACTGCCCCAGCGAGCACGGTGGCGAACGCGGCGGCGACCGCCATGGCGCGCGCACCGATCTTGATGGGGGTGGCCGCACTCGATGATGCTCGATGCTGACGTAGCACATGGCGTGGCACGATTGTTGGCATTGGGCCCCTATCTGGCCGCAGGCGGGATAGCGCGGTGATTTCGAGCGTGGCGATGCGATGCGTGGCGTCGCTGGTGAGTGTTGCTTCGACAATGCGATCGGTCGAGCGGATTACTCGTTCGGGTGACGACGCACCGATCGACGATTGTTGGCCTGCTGCCCTGAGCGTGCTGCCGGCAGATCATGCGACTGGAGCGGAGGATGCGCTCGGGCGCTCGACGGTGCCGGACCGCTCTCGACGGACTGGTCGAACATGGACCTGCCGGCGTCCGCGGGGCCGGTCCGGCTTGAGAGCCGGACCGACCCAACGGCTTCCTGGCCCCGCCGAGGCTCAGGCCTTGATGGTGATGCAGGCGATCGAGCGGTCGGACGATCCGGGCCAGGTGTAGGCGCCGCAGATGCCCGAGTCCGTCTTGATCCACTTGTTGATCGTCCACGTCTTGGTCTCGCCGTTGCCCGACTGGTACCAGGCAACGCCGGTGGGGCCGTTGCCGGCCCACGCCTCCAGGAAACCGGACGACGCGTTGCGGGGCCTCTGTACCTTGATCTGGCTGACCCACTGGGTGTGGTCGGTGGTGTTCTTGGCACCGGTGTCGACCCAGATGCAGGTGCCCACGTCCTGGGACCAGCCCTGGGCGCACCCGTTGACCGTATCGGCGGACGCCGGGTTCGCCGTGGCCACGGCGGCGGTCACCGTGATCGCCGCGACGAGTGCCGCCTGGCCGCCTGCGCGTAGTGCGCGCTGCGCCGTCTTGTACATCTGAGGTGCTCCTTCGATTGCGGGGCTTGCATTTCGCTTGCCCTGGCACCTCTGACTTTCGTCGTCAGAACCCGTTAGCACTGCGGACAAATGTTGGCCTGGTTCATCACGCTGGCTGATCCCGGCAGCCAGCGGATCGGGCCGTGTCGGCGTCGGCGTCGTTGCAGGCGAGCCGTCGGTAGGTGCGGTCGCTGAATGAGGACGAGACGCTGAGGCCCCACTGCTGTCTGTTGCCACCACAGCCGACCCGTGCCTGGTAGCGGCCGGTGAACTGCTGGCGGAAGGTGTACCGGATGACCGCAGCGGTCCCCGGCTCGCCGGGCTGGGCGAATCCGGAGCCTCCGGACTGGGACTCGATCCAGACTCCGACGACTGGGTTCCCCGTGGTACAGAAGACATCGATGGTGAGATCGCGGTCGGTCGATGTGGGCAGGGTGGCGGCGAGGACGCCCCAGACCGCCGGGAGCACGACGAGGGCGACACGCGGGATCCACGCTTCCAGGCGTCGCGCGGCGCTGAGTTGAGGCCCGGTCATGGGTAGATCTCGCGAACCGTGTCGTCGAGGAAGAACTCCCAGTTTTGGCTCGCGTAGCGAACGAGTTCCGGGGTCGGCGGCCCGTCGCGGGAGCAACCGGGATCGAACTCCACCAGCTTCGTACGCATCTCCTCCACGCTGCGGCGCACCGTGCCGCTCTTGACGCCAGCGGCATGACCGATGCGGGAGTGGTCGTGCAGGCCCACTGCCATCGCTCTCCACATCGAGAGCCGCGATCTGGAACTGAAGAACGTCTCACGCAGCGTCGGGGCGGACCTTGGCGGCAGGTGCATCCGCAGGAGCGGGTCGATGTACTCGCGACCATCCACCACGGCCTGCACCGCTGTCGCGAGCTTGCCCTTCACGTCCTTCGGGCACATTCCACGGCAGCGAAGTTGCTCACGAGCGAACATCATGTGCAGCCGCCTGTTGGGTTCCCCCGAGGTCCACAGGACGGCCGGCGTCTCGGCCTTGGTGGCCGCCTGCAGCAGGGCCAGGCCGCTGAGGTGCAGCCGGGCGTCGGTCAACTGGACCTTGCGGTCGCGTCGCCTCCGTTCGAAGTCGTCGGAGTGCGGTTGGAAGAGCATGTCCGCCACGACGGCGTCGTAGCGCTCCCGTCGCAGGTGGTCCAGCGCCACGACCGGGTCGGCGACGACGACCGGCTCGCACGATATCGCCTGGGCGAGTTCGGTGTGGGCCATCTCTGCGGCGATCCCCATGTCCTCGACCACCAGAATTCGCACGGCCGTCACCTCTCGGGTTGCAGTGGAAGCGTGAGGCGCACGGCTACGCCTCCTTCGAGCGGCGCCGGGAGCAGGTGCAGATCTCCGCCCCGCTCCAGGAGCCTCTTTCGCAGCCGCTCCAAGCTGCTGCCCGGGGCGGCGAACCGGTCAGGGTCCATGCCCGGGCCGTGGTCGCGCACGTCGAGAGTCATCGTCGCGTCCGCAACGTCGAAGTCGACCTCGACCGACCCGCCGCCATGCACGACGACGTTCTTGAGCAGGTCGGCGAGTCCTTGGCTGAGCAGGACCGCATGCTCGCGGGGGATCGTGAGCCCGCCGAGTGCAGGGCCGGACAGAAGCTCCAGCCGGTCCCCGTACGCCCGGATCTCGTTCTTGAAAATGTCGACGGCGCCGACGTTGTCCTCCTGCAGTAGGAGCTGGCGGCGGCGGGTGGCTGTGAGCAGCCGCAGCCGCCGCGCCACTGCGCGGGCGTCGTCTCCGGCCTCGATCTCATCCGCGGCCCTGTCGACGTGGGTGTGCAGGTCGCCGAGGGCCGCTGTGTAGCTGGCGGACAGGGCTTTGGTCTCTACCCGGACGGCGATGCGGCACAGCCATGCCATCCCCTTGCCGACCAGGAACCACACGAGGGCCCATCCGGCGTACATCGCGATGCTGCGCAGGTGCTTGTCGGTGAGCTCCCACCGATGCATGAGCCCGAGGATCAGCAGTGGGTGCAGCACGATGGCGACGATGAGCCCTGCTTCGAGCAATCTGCGTTGCCGGGCGTTGCGGAACCCGCCCCAGGGGTAGAACGCGAACACGGCCAGCGGTATCAGGGCGTAGTTCCCCATTGGGACGCCGATGCCGTACGCCGCGAAGTCGCCCGGGGCGAGCAGACGCGCGAGCAGCAGCTGCACCACGAAGATCAACGCGATCCATGCCGCCGCCCAGGTGCGGCCGCGGGTCAGCGGACCTCGATGCCGCACCACGACGCCGGCTAGGGCGAGGTGCGCGGCTCCCAACGCCAGCGCCGCCGGCACGCCGCCAGGCCCGTAGCGGTCGTTGATCGCGCTGGCGAAGAGGTTCGTTGCCTGCAGCAGCAATGCCACCGTCTCGAACGGCCGGATCAGTTTGTACGTGGTGCTCTCGAGCAGTTCATCGCTGGGTGTCCAGGGGCCGACGAGCGTCGAGGCCGGATCGTCCACCGCTGCCTCGACGCCCGGTCTGGGCGCCGGCACGCTCAGCATGCCGGTACCCCCGTGTCGACGACGTTCGCCTTCTGCCCGTCGTCGATGTAGTGGGCGTTAAGCCATCCGGTGTTCGCGCCACCATTCGGTGTGGTGGGCCGGGTCAAGTTCGACGCCCGGTACCAGAGGCTGTTGTTGTACGGGGCGACGACGTCACCCCAGCCATAGCAGTCCAGCCGCACCTGGTTTCCGGCGTACACGCCGTGGCCGGTAACCCGATCGGTGTCCGCGGTGTGCGGGCTGTTGCGGAACCACACGCCGTCCGGGGACGTCTCGGATGTGTTCATGACGGTGAAGACCGGATGGCTGTCCAGTGGCGGCGCGGTGCCGATGGTGAATGCCACCGGACCGGTGCTGCGTCCGGTCGCGGAGTCGACCAGCGTCGTGTGATACACGCCGGGTGGGTTACCTGCGCAGGGCCACGACCATGTGACGCTGCCGTTGCTGTGTACGGACCCGCCGCCGAGCCCGCCCAGCGGGTAGGGCGATCCGTCCGGACGTGTTGCGGAGACGGTGAACCGGCCGCCGGGGGTGAAGCCGCTCGAAGCGCCTCTGAGGGTGCCGCCGGTGTTCGTGCAGGAGCCTTCGATCGAGAACTGCAGTGGGCCAGCGGGACCGCCCCCGCCGCTCGCCGGGCCGCCACCGACTGGACCGCTACCGGTCGGCGCTGGCGTTGTGGTTGGGCCTCGCGTCTGGCTCCAGTCCAATCGCGGCAGGACGTCGGCGAGCAGGGAGCCCTGCGTGTCATGCGCCTGCTGCTTTGGGTGGAAAGAGCCGACGCCGTTGCCGACACTGGTGAAGCCGTTGATCCACGAGTCGGCGGAGCACAGGTTGTGTCGGGTGCCGGTCGATGGTTCGAACAGCCGGGCGTCGGATCGGGCGATACCCAGTCCGCCGCCGCTGTTCACGTCGAGGAACGACACGTGGACGCCGTTCCACTTGCCGTCGGCCTGCGTGGCGGCATTGCCGATGGTTGCGTTGAGGTATCCGCCGAGGCCGCGAAGTTCGTTGGCGTCGGCCCGGCCGATGGTCTGGCAGATGTCCACCGCCTGTGGCAGGCCCGTCCACTGGTTCGGGTCCTCGATCAGCTCCGGGTAGCCGAGGACAACGATGTTGCCGCCGCGTACCAGGATGTTCTCGGCCACCGTCTTCAGGAAGTCTGCGTACGCTGTGGCGAGCTCATCGATGCGCTGGCGAATGATCGTTTCCTGGGGACAGTAGTGCCCCGGGTCAGAGGGCAGTCGCTGTCCTTGAGCGGTCGTAGCGGCGCCGACGGCGCCGACGGTGGCGAAATTGCCCAGCAATTGCTGCATACCAGTGCATTGCATGATAACCGCGGAGAACCGGATATCGTTGCCACCGAGAGTGAATGTGACCAGGTCATATCTCCCGGCGTCCGCCGTCCATTGAGCCGGATGCGCGCCGACATTCTTCAGCGCGTCGCGAATGGTGGCGCCGCCGCACGCGACCAGGTCTAAATCGTTCGGGCGGACGAACGACGCGCCGAGTTTCTGTGCCGCGACGGTGGCGTAGACCCGCGAGCCTGATCCTGGCTGGGCCTGCTTGCATTCGCCGGAGGCGTTGGGCAGACCCTGGCCGGAGGAGTAGGAGTCGCCGGCAGCCAGCCACCGGACCGGTCGGCTCGGGGCCTGCCTGGGCGCTGCGGACGCGACCGTCGGCTGGCCGACGGCGACGGCTGTAACAGCGAGCACGGCGATGTGCAGGGTCGACCAACGCAGCTTCATGCGGGCTCTCCCAGTTGGTGGAGTCGCTCGCCCAGTAGGCGATCGACAGTGGCGAGCTGTCCGGTGGACGCGCCTGCCGGGCAGGTATTCATGCCGGCGAGCACGTGCAATTCGTCGACGACGAGTTCACCCAGCACGGAGTCAGGTGTCGTGGATGCCGCCGCGGCGGCGTCTACGCCAGCGGGGCCTCGCAGCGCAGTCATCACGTCCGTGCAGGCCGCGGCAGAGTAGCTGGCCAGCAATGGCTGAACCATGTGGTGCAGCGCGATGATCGACGCGCCGGGCCCGTCAAGGTGGGCCTTTGCCGCCGCGGTGTCCGACACTGCTGGGGTCGGCAGCCGGTACGGCGGTGGGGTGGCATCGTGGCCGGAGCTGCATGCCGCCATGGCGAAATTCGCGAGCAGAGACGCCCAGCAAATAAAGATCTTTCCCGCATGGCGGATCGGGCGGACATCGTCCGGCATGATCCTCCTCCATATTCGAGCGTGTGGCTCGGCAATGATGCCGGAGAGAGGCAGAGACGGACAAGCGCTAATTGTCCCTGGACACCCACGGGTGAAGGACCGCGAGCCGCGAAGATCGAATTAGATGATTCACCAGTTCGTGGCGCGGGCGACAATTGTCCCTCGACCGCCGCCAGCGCCGAGCGAACCATTGGAGTCGTCCCTGCATCCTCACATCGACTCCAAAGGAGCACGCAACGATGAAGAACATCATGCGGTGGCCCGCAATGGCGGCCATTCTGGTGGTCGCCACCACCACCGGGGTTCTGACTACCGCCAACCCTGCCGCCGCGGCCGGGCCCCGGTTCTCAGTCATGAACACGTCGGAGCAGCCGCCCGACGGCGTCTGGTTCCGCAACAGCGGCAGCGTCAACGACACCGACCGCGTCACCGGCCACGGCGTCTACGCCGGCGACGTCGTCGAAGAGCAGTGCTACATCTGGGGCGACGCAGTTGGTCCCTACGCCAACCGGCTCTGGTACTTCGTCTCCAACATCACTCGGCCGACGGTGCCCGGGTCTGGCACGCCGAATACCGGCTACCTCAACGCGCACTACATCAACGACGGCACCAACACCAACCAGGTCGTGGCCGGCGTCAACCAGTGCGGCACCCCGCCGCCGCCCGTCAATCAGGCTGCCCATGTCGCCTACTACTCCGGTGTGGGCGACGCCGGCGCTCAGGCCGCCCGCGACCTCGGCGTCGCGCGGGTGCTGACCGACAACGGCACGTTTAACGGACGCTGGCACCCCAGTGCCGCGTGCACCCCCGACAGCTCCGCGGTCAACTTCGGCGGCAGCGACATCACCCGCCTCGGCGGGTGGAGCCTCGGCCGCCTCGGCCCGATCTACGCCCTGAAATACCTCAAAGACCACAACGGCGCCGACCGCGCCAGTCGCATCACGTACATCGTTCTCTTCGATCCGGGCGCGCCGGCCGACTTTGGCGCCTGCGACTACAACCACCCCAACGTCCGCGCGGACCAGACCCTCGCTTGGTGGCTCGGGCTGCCAGGAAACCACCACCTGATCGTCATGTCCGGCAACGACACGGCCGTCAACCACCATCAGACGATCCAGAACGCCTACTTCCCGGCGATCAAGAGTGCCGGGACCACTGTCCGCCAGCGGGTCCTGGTCTGCAACTACTCGCTCAACCACCAGGACACCTACTACAACAACGTCCACGTCATGACCGACGGCAACGAAATCTCGACGACGCAGGGCCTCACCTCCTGTCCGACCCAGGCCGGTCAGCAGATCTGGGGCTGGAACCCGTAAGCCGTCCACCGGAGCTCCCGCGGCTGGCCGCGGGAGCTCCGGTGGCATCGCTGAGCGACCCAGCCGCCCCGCTTATCCGCTGAGTCGCGCGGAGGGAACAACGGGGCATGAATGGGGTGGGCTGCGTGGCCGATGGCGGGAAGCGTTGCGGTTACAGGGTGGCGCTGCGGTCCGCGGGTGATTCGGCAGCGATGAGCGTTGTTAGGCGTCCAGTCCTCTTGGGTCCGTCGAAGAGCGGCCAGTCCTCAATGTGCTGTTGGGTCAGTTCACCGGAGGTAAGCAGCTGCTGTGCGATGCGCAGTGCGCGTTCATCGTCGCGTAGCAGGATCAGGCGGGCGAGCGAAAACACGGTGGGAAGGTCATCGACGTTCCAGTCCTGGACGCCGTCTCGGATCGCTTCATAGCCCATTCCTTGCTCGAGTGTGATCCACCGGTTGACCTTGGCGACCGCAATGCCGGCCGCGTCGGCGGCCAGTGCTTCCTCGACTCGGGCGAGCACGGCGGCCTGCCGCCACCGCCCGGCGTGCAGACTTTCGTGGAACGGAACTCCGGATTCGGCCAGGCGTCGGCCCATGCCCGGGGAGAGGTGATCCCAGACCGCGGCGACGATGCCGAAGCGCGCGGCGCCGATGTCGTCGATCGCCGCTTGAACGTCCTCCGCGGTCGGGGTGAGGACGGTGCCCGGTTCAGTGCCGGTCTTGTCGCTGTGCCGCTGGTCGGTGACGCTGCCTCGGTGTGCGATCACGTGCCGGTCGACCGCGTCGGCGGCCGCAGCCACCCCGAATCGGTTGACCAGGACGTCACGCCACTGCTCTGGCGCACCGAAGCAGAGCTTCCGGGCTTTCGCATCCAATTCCGGTGAGGTCAAGTTCGGGTACGTGCTGGGATCGGTGTGCTGCAGCAGCAGATGCATCATGCGGGTAACCAGCGGTTCGAACGTGGACACCGCCGCCACGAGCAGGGCACGTAGCAGCATCGGCGTCCGGCGCGCTTGCCCGACGGCCTGCAGATAGGCTTGGAAATACAGCAGCTCGTCAACGGAGTCCAGTTCTGTCGGCATCAGGCCAGGCAGGGGCTGGATGGCCATGCCCGGCACGTCGACAGCGGACGCGAGGATTCGCACGGGGTCGGCGTGGGCTTGAGCTGGAGTCAGCCCTGTACCTGCCGAAAATGCCATCCGGGCAGCTCAGGCGGCGTGCTCGTATTCGTGAAGGACGCCACCGAGGCGGTCGCGTCGGTGGATGTCCAGCCGGGCGAGTTGGTCCGGGTCGGTGATCGGTTCGGGTAGCGGCTTCAGCGGCCGGACGTTCGCGACCCCCTGATGCGGTCGATGCAGGTTGTAGAACTGCTCGTACTCCCGCAGCGCATGCAGCAGATGCCGTTGGTTCCAGATCAGCTGCCGTTCTCCCTCGCCAAACGAACTACCAAAGCCCGGATCGACCGCAGCGTGCGGGGCCGACCGCGCCGCCGGGGCCGCGACACGACGGCATGGCGGCGCGCGATCAGGTCACGGTGCCACTTGAGGACCGTGTCGGGCCGGACCAGCAGCCGCAGGCGCCGCAGGGTCGGCCTCGGCAGCGGGTGCAGCAGCGCGGCCAGCCACGCCCGATCGACCGGCTCGAACCGGACCCGCTGCCCGTCGAGCTGGCGCTGCAACACCGCGAGCTGGTGACGCAACAACAGGATCTCGATGTCCTTGTCGCGGTCGCCGCCAGGCAGCAGCCGCAGCAGCATAAACGCGTTCGTGATGCCCAGGTACGCCAGTCGCAGCAGCATGAGGCGGCATCATCGCGTAGTCATCGGTGACGATCGGCACGGGCGACGCCCCCGAACCAGACCAAGGTCGGACCCGGACGCCAAGAGGGCCCGCGACCTGCACGGATGTCATTTTCGACAGGTACAACGTCGAAGGTGTCGGGCGCACCTTTGCGGTCGCGAAGGCCGAGCCGCTCGGGTTCGACGTCGCGAGATGGAATCCGTCCATGGGTACGGGCGCGACCGGTACCCCGGCTTCGGCATTGTTCAGGGCTGGGTCACGGTGCGGAGATCGCGGTGTGCTGCACGACGGGGTAGGTGGCGGAGTCAGGCGGCCGCGGCGACGATGGTCTTGACGCTGTTGCGGATCGTGTCGGGTGTGGCGGTGTCGATGACGGTGATGGGCTTGTCCTTGGTGTCGCCGTGGATGGCGACCTGTTTGATGGATGGGAAGCTGGCGTAGCCCTGGATCATCGCGGCGACCGGCACCTCGCCGGCGGCGATGATGACGGTGCAGCGCTGGACGCCGAGGGTGTTGTAGTACGTGAGCCCATTGGCCGCGGTCTGTGGGCCGGTGATGGCGAGGTGTTGCACCTTGATGAGGGTGGCCAGCGAGGCGTCCTGCATGCCGTCCCAGGCGGGCTTGGCCAGGGGACCCGCGAGCCCTTGGTCGTCGGTGAGCAGACAGGCCGTGGTCGCCTTGTACTGCCGTTCCCGCGGCGCGGGCGCCGGGTCGTCGAGCCACGCCAGCCACATGACGACCGCGGCGGCAACGACTAGGAGCACTCCGCCGACGGCCAGACGGCGGTGCGTGAGGGTGCGGAGCATCGCCGACCTCCCCGTGTGATCAGGCACGCGGTCCGGACACTAGCGGGTCCCGGCCTGCTGCGGTAGCCCGCAAATTGCACCTCCGAGGCAGTGATCACTCCAAATAGGACATTCGACGGCTGTAATTATCTTCATCTGTGAATTCCTTGCGCTCCGTGATGCCCACCATGCAGACTGCTACCCCAATCGATGGTTCCACGGGGGAGGCTGCGGTGAGCGGTCGATCGGTGCTGCCTGCTGTGCCCATGCGCAAGCGGCGGCCGCGCCAGCTGACACGGCGTCTCGGCGTCGTGGTGATGGCGGCGATGCTGCTCAGCATCGGCGTGCCGTCCGGCGTGCTGCCAACCGGCCGTGGCGAGGGTTTCCCGGTGTCCTGGCTGTGGGACTGGCTGGGGCAGCCGGCGTCCTGGGCCAAGGACCCGAAGGGACCGCAGCAGCTGTTCGGCAAGGGCCCGAACAGCCACTACCAGGCGGCGGACCGGGCCAAGGACAGCGAGTCCAAGGTGCACGCCAAGGGCGAGCTGGCAAAGTACAAGCCGAACCAGCCCAAGGCCGAGAATGTCAGCACCGGCCCAGCGAAGAAGGGCTTCGACGCGCGCACCAGCAAACGGGTCGCGGCGAAGTCCTCGGAGCGCGCCGACGTCTTCCAGAACGCCGATGGGACGTTCACGCAGCGGGTGTTCCAGGACCCGATCAACTTCAAGACGGGCGACGGTTCGTGGCAGCCGATCGACAACAATCTCCGGGCGGACGCGCAGGGGCGGCCGCAGGCGGGGGCGAACGCGTTCCAGCTGAGCTTCGCGGCCGGGGTGAACCGCAAGCTGGACGCCGATGGGCAGGTGTTGAGCGCGTCGGCGGCGCCGATCAACGACGATCTGGTGCGGATCAATCCGACGAAGGGCACGGAGCTGGCGTACTCGCTGGCGGGTGCGACGCCGGGCAAGGCGGCCGTGGACGGGCAGCAGGCGACGTACAGCCAGGTGCTGCCCGGTGTTGATCTGCAGCTGGGTGCGCGGTCGTACGGGGCCAAGGAGACGCTGGTGCTGCGTTCGGCCGACGCGCCCACGTCGTACGTGTACCCGCTGCGGCTGAAGGGTCTGACACCGCGGATCGGCGCCGAAGGTTCGGTGGAGTTCACCGACGGCGCGGGGGCGGTGGTCGCCACGATGCCGCTGGGGTACCTCGAGGACGCCAAGACGGACCGCAGCGGTGCGGGCGCGACGTCGTATGACATGCGCTACGAGCTGATCACGGTCAACGGGGCGCCGGCGGTGCGGATGACGATCGACGGTGCGTGGTTGCGGGACCCGGCGCGGCAGTTCCCGGTCCGGCTCGACCCGCAGGTGAAGGTCTACCCGAACGGCGACACGTACTCGCTGTCGACCGAGGCCGGCACGACGCACGGCAGCAACGACACGGTCGCGGCCGGTCGCTACGACTCAGGCTCGACGCAGAACAAGGCTCGCGGGTTTCTGCGGTTCCAGGACTTCGAGACGCTGATGTCCGGGGTGAAGCTGGACTCGGCGCGGCTGCACCTGTTCATGACGTACCAGGTCCCCGGCTCGTCGGGGCAGTGCACCGGGCACGCCTACAACGTGTACCGGATCACCGGCAACTGGTCGCAGAGCAGCCTGACGTGGAACAACCAGCCGGGCGACGACGGTGTGCTGGTGGCGTCGGCGAGCCCGTCGAGTTCGGTGGCGTGCACCAACACGGCGCAGATCCGCAACAACGGGACGTGGTCGGCGCCGTGGCTGGACACGGCAGCAATGGTCGACTGGGGCGTTCACAAGAACAAGTACGGCCTGCTGATCCGGGCCGACGAAGGCGACAATCTGTCGTGGAAGCGGTTCACGTCGCAGGACGCCGGCCTGAACTGCAACGACTCTGTGTTCGGCTCGATCCCGTGTGCGCCGTGGATCGAGGCGAACTACTCCGACAACACGCGACCGGAGATGGACGCGCAGTACCCGGCGAACAACACGTCAGTGACCACGCTGACGCCGGAGTTCTCGGCGCGCGGTCACGACCCGGACAACTGGCCGGGCTACGCTCTGCAGTACCAGTTCGTCGTCTTCGACGACCAGGGCAACCAGGTCGCCGACTCGGGCCTGTCCGCCAATAGCGTCTGGACACCGAACGCGGGCGTGCTCAAGTGGGGCAAGACGTACTTCTACCAAGCTCGGATCAGCGACCAGCAGCTCGTCGGCCCGAGCAACCCGGTCACGTACGCGTTCTCCACCCAAGTCCCGCAACCGTTGGTCACATCCTCCCTCGCCCAGAACGGCGGCAAGGGCTTCGAGGGCTCCGTCGGCAACTACACCACCTCCGACGTCGACGCCCAGGTGGCCACGGTCGGCCCGGCGCTGGCGATCAACCGCGACTACAACAGCCTCGACACCCGGGCGGGCAACTCGTTCGGGCAGGGCTGGTCGTCGGTCACCGACATGCAGGTCCGCGAGATCAAAGACGCCTCCGGGACGCTGCAGACAGCCGCGGTGCGCTACCCCGGCGGCCAGGAGGTGTCCTTCGGCCGGAACAACGACGGCAGCTGGGCCCCACCGCCCGGACGGTACTCGGTGTTCAAGCCGATCACCGGCGGCTACTCGCTGACCGACAAGGACTCCACCACCTACGAATTCACACAGAACAAGGGCAACGGCGTCTACGGCATCACCAAGGTCACCGACCCGTCGGCGCGGTCGGTGACGTACCACTACGACACCAACGCCCGCATCGACGTCATCCAGTCGGTGGCCTCCCAGCGGAAGCTGAACCTGACCTGGATCACGCCCACGGGGGCGGCCAACGCACACGTGGCGACGGTCACGACGGACCGCACCGACCCGGCGGTGACCACGAGCACGCTCACCTGGACCTACACCTACGCGGGCGACAAGCTGACGAAGGTCTGCCCACCGGGCACGACGACCGACTGCGCCACGTACGACTACCAGGTCGTCAACCAGGCGCCAAGCTCGGTGCTCAACACCGGCCCGTACTCGTACTGGCGGTTCAACGAGGCCTCGGGCACCACGGCGCAGAGCGGGGTGCTGTCCAACGACGGCGCCGACAACGGCACCTACAGCAACGTCACGCTCGGCGGAGCGCCGGCGCTGCCGCAGTCGACGGCCACGACGGCCTCGTTCAACGGCACGAGCTCGATGGTGTCGGTGCCGACGAAGCTGGCGACCGAGAGCAACTACCAGTCGATCGCGATGTGGTTCAAGACCGGCACGCCGCTGGGTGTGCTGTTCTCCGAGCAGACCGGGGTCGTGTCTCCGGGCGCGACCACGCCGGGCGGCTACAACCCGGTGCTGTACATCGGCAACGACGGCAAGCTGCGCGGCGAGTTCTGGATGGGCAACCCCAGCACGCCGATCACCACGACCGGCACGGTGACCGACAACCAGTGGCACCACGTGGCGCTGTCGGGCAACGGCGGGTCGCAGAAGATGTACCTCGACGGCGCCCTCGTCGGCACCCTCAACGGCACGATCGTGCTGCACAACGCCGGCCTGAACAACCTGTACATCGGCGCCGGCTTCGTCGGCGGCGCCTGGCCGGCCCACACGTACGCGACCGCGACGGCAACCTTCTTCAACGGCTCGATGGCTGATGCGGCGTTCTACAACAAGCCGCTGACCGACGAGTTGGTCAAGGCGCTGTACACCATGGGCAAGAACCCGACGCCGGCGATGAGCCTGGTGAAGAGCAACGCCGGCCGCGTGCGCGCCCAGGTGACGTATGACACCGTCAACGGCCGGGTCAAGACCGTGACTGATGAGGCCGGCGGTATCTGGCAGGTCGGCGCGCCCGTGGTCTCGGGCTCCAGCCAGGGCTACGTCTCGAGCGTGCTGGGTGCGCGGCCGCGGGAGTACTTCCGGCTGAACGACACGAGCCTGCCGACGCGCGCCTACAGCCAGGTCCGCAGCGTGTGGAACGCGGCGTACAACAACGTCGTCTACGACACCGGGCAGGCCGGCACGAGTCCGTTCACCGACACGTACGGCGCCATCTTCAACGGCACCAGCTCCTACCTGCAATATGATCAGTCGGCCGCACCGACCCCGTCATACGGGCCGAACGCCATCGAAATGTGGTTCAAGCTGCCGGCCAACTATGCGTCCAGCAGCGTGCTGTACAGCTATCAGGCCGTCCCGGTCGAGGCGCCGAACGCGGGCACAACCGACCACGTGCCGGCCTTGTACGTCGGCGGTGACGGTTTCCTCCGTGGGCAATTCTGGGACGGCGGACTCGCGCCGATCACCTCCACGGTCAAGGTCAACGACGGCAACTGGCACCACGTCGTGCTCTCCGCCGACGGACCGGACGGCGGCACCAACGGCGCCAACGAGCAAGACCTCTACCTGGACAACAAGCTCGTCGGGAAGAAGTCCGGCGCGTGGATGGTCCCGCTGTTCATTCCTTACAGCTACATCGGCGCCGGGGCGACGAAAGGCTGGCCGAGTTCGACCAGCGATGTGAGCTACTTCAAGGGAAACATCGCAGAATTCGCGTTCTTCGAGCACGGGCTGAACGCCGCCCAGGTGGACTCGCACTACAAGTCGGCGACCGGAGCGCTCGCGTCGGATGCCGGCGCCGCGCCGAAGCTGACCCCGGTCAGCACGGTGTCGGTCACCGACCCGGGCGGCAAGGTCTCCAAGCGCACCTTTGACCTGCTCAACGGCAGCCGTCTGGTGAGCTCTACCGACACTCTTGGCAATACCACCACCTACGGTTACGACGTCGGCGGCTACGTCTCCGACGTCTACGACCCGCTCGGGCAGAAGACCGAGACGGCCAAGGACATCCGCGGCAACACCGTGCGCACCACGACATGCAACAACCTCGACTCAGTGTTGCCGTGTCAGGACACGGTGTACGCGTACTGGCCGGACGATACGACCGCGGTGCTGACGCCAGACGGACGCAATGATCAGCTTGTCAAGATCGACGCGGGGGCGGGTTCGCTCGACCTGGGCACCGATGCCATTACGACGTTCACCTACGACGGGCCGGCCGGCAACCGCACCAGCGTCACCTCGCCGAGGGTGCCCGGCTTCCCGAACGGGCGCGTCACCAACCTGACGTACACGACCGCGACCACCGCCGCGGTCGGCGGCGGGACGACCCCGCCGGGCCTGCCGTTCACCGTGACCTCGCCGGGCGGTGCGGTGCAGAAGACGGAGTACAACGCGAACGGCGACGCGGTGCGGGTGACCGACGCGGCTGGCCTCGTTACGGAGTACACGTATGACGGCATCGGGCGTGTCACGCAGCAGAAGGTCAACGCTCCGGGCTACGTCAACGGGCTGGTGACGTCGTACCGGTACGACCAGGAGTCGATGGTCGAGACGACCGAGCCGACGGTCACGGACGCGATCACCGGTGCGCAGCATCAGGCGCGCACGACCGACGTGCAGGACGCCGACGGCAACCTGTTGTCGCGCACGGCGAGCGACGTCACCGGCGGCGATGTCTCCCGGGTCGTGACGAGCGACTACAACGCCTACGGGCAGCTGGTGAAGAGCACCGACCCGACCGGCGCTGTCATGGTGTACGGCTACGACGCCTACGGCCGGCAGAACCAGCGGGTCAACTGCGACAGCAGCCCGGCGCCCGGCACCCCGTGCCCGGCCGGGGACCGGCTGCAGACCCTGGACCAGACCTTCGACGCCGAGGGCAGGCTGCTCACCAGCACGCTGACCGGCAGGGACGGCACGGCGGTCCAGGAGACGTACAACGTCTATCTCCCCAACGGTGACCTCGCATCCACCACGGATGCGATGGGCTGGACGACGAAGTACGAGTACTACGACGACGGCAAGGTCAAGAAGGTCAGCCGCACCGACGGCACGAAGACCACCGTCCTACAAGAGAACCAGTACGACTTCGCCGGCAACATCAAGCACTCAACGCAGAACAACGGCGCCACGAGCATCGATCAGCTCGTCGACAACGACGGCCGAGTGCAGTCAACGACGACCTACACCTCGGGCGCGACCAACGGCGGCCGCACCACCAACTACGTCTACGACGCCGACTCGCACGTGATCAACGTCCGCAACGTGGCTGACGGCCAAACGCTGCGCGACATTCGCAACACCTACGACCCGGCGGGCCGGTTGACGTCGACCACAACCTCGCCGTTCACGACCGCCACGCCGGCCGGCTGGTGGAAGCTCGACGAGAACGCTCCGGCTAACCCCAACGACTTCTCCCCGGTTGTCGCCGCAGACTCCTCCGGCAGCCAGCGACACGCGATCGGCGATGTCTTCTCCGGCAACTCGATCAGCGGTGGTTTCGCCACCTTCAGCAACAACGCCGGATCCTTCAAGACCGACGGGCCGGTCCTGAACACCACCCAGTCGTACACCGTCTCAGCGTGGGTCAAGGTGCCGTCGTTCTCCGGGCACCAGACCGTCGTCGGGCAGGGCAACGCCCACGTCGGCGCGTTCTACCTGCAGTACCACGCGGGTTTCAACAAGTGGACGTTCATCTCGCCGAGCAACGACGCGAGCCTGCCGACGTCGTACGCGTATGCGACCTCGTCGAACGCGCTGACCCCGAACACCTGGGCGAACCTGGTCGGCGTGTTCGACGCGAACACGAAGCGGATGTCGATCTACGTCAACAACGTCCGCGGTACCGACGGCACCAACCCGACGCCGTGGGCCGCGAACGGGTCGCTGAGCATCGGCGGCGAGGACAACGCCGACGGCAGCCACAATCAGTTCACCGGGTCGATCGACAACGTGCAGGTGTACCAGCGGGCGTTCACCGACGCCGAGGTCGCCTCGCTGTGGGACAACGGCAACGGGCGCACCAACCAGAAGCCGCTCGCGGCGACCGTGTCGACCACCACCTATACGGTCGACCAGCGTGGTCTGACGACCGATGTGAAGGACCCGAACGGCAACACCACCTCCTACGTCTACGACGAGGACGGGAACCTGACCACGACGCTGGCGCCGTCGGTGTCGGTGGAGGCATACGGCCAGACCGCGGTCTCGATCCGCCCGACCAGCAAACGCGGGTACAACACCTTCGGCGAGACCGTCGAGGTCCAGGACCCGCTCGGCAACGTGACGACCATGCGGATGGACGCGGCCGGCCGTCCGTGGAAGACCATCCTGCCGTCGTACACCCAACCGGGCGCCGGCGGCGCCACGATCGCCGATGCCAGCACCGTCACCGGGTTCGACAAGCTAGGCCGGGTCACGACGACGACGGACCCGCGGGGCAAGACGACGTCGTACAAGTACGACACCCTCGGCAACCTCACCAAGACGACCGACCCGGCCGGCAAGGTGTCGACGGCGACGTACGACAAGACCGGCAACCTGCTGGAGACGGTCGACCCGACCGGGGCGAAGGCCTCTGCGACCTACGACTACCTCGGCCGGAAGCTGACCAGCACACAGTGGGTGCGCGTGGCCGGGGTCGCCCAGCCGTACGTCACCAACTATGACTACGGCACCGGCACCTATGGCAACACGGCCGCCAACGGCCCGTGGCTGCAGAAGGTCACCTCGCCCGACGGCGTCACCGCGGAATCCACGTACAACAACGTCGGCGAGCCCGTCACCACCAAAGACGGCGCGGGCAACGTCACGACGACGACGTACGACGGGCTCGGCCAGGCGGTCCAGGTGCTCCGGCCGGACAACACCCGCACCTCGATGATCTACGACGGCGCTGGTCGCGTGACGCAGAAGGCCGAACGCAACGCCTCGAACGTCGCGCTGACGACGCAGAGCGCGACGTACGACAACAACGGCAACCTAGCCACGTCGACGGACCCGCGCGGCATCACCACGACGCTGACCTACAACGCGCTCAACCAGGTCACCGACGTATCCGAGCCGGTGACCGCGACGACAGCGATCCACACGTCCTACGGCTACGACGCCGCCGGCCACCAGACGCGCTTCACCGACGGGCGCAGCAACGCGTTCTGGAACACCTACAACACGTGGGGCCTGCCCGAGTCGCAGATCGAGCCGGCCACGATCGCCTACCCGAACGCCACGGACCGCACATTCACGGCGGTGTACGATGCGGCCGGCCGGATGACGGCGCAGCTGCAGCCGGGCGGGGTACGGACCGACTACGACTACGACGACCTCAACCGGCTCACCGGCCAGACGGGTTCCGGCGCGGACGCGGCGACGGTGTCGCGGTCGTTCGGGTACGACGACGCCGGCCGGCTGACCTCGCTGTCAGTGCCGGGCGGCACGAACACGATCACGTACGACGACCGCGGCCTACCGCTGAGCATTTCCGGCCCGAACGACAGCACCACCTACACGTACACACACGACGGGCAGGTCGCCACGCGGCAGGACGCGGCCGGGACGACGACATTTACCTACGACGCCGCGGGCCGCTTCAAGACGCTGTCGAACGGGTGGACGAACGTCGACCTGACCGTCAACTACAACAGCATGTCGCTGCCGTCGACGATCGTCTACGGCATCAACAACCAGACCCGGACGTTCACCTACGACGACCTGCACCGGATCACCAACGACCAGATCAAGCAGACGAACGGGTCGACGATCCTGGGCAACATCGCGTACGGCTACGACGAGGACAGCAACGAGACGTCGAAGACAACGACCGGGTTCGCAGGCGCGTCGATCAACACCTACACATACGACCTGGCCAACCGACTCACGTCGTGGACGTCGGGTTCGACGGTCACCAACTACGAGTACGACGACTCCGGCAACCGCACCCGCAACGGCTCCAAGACGTTCACCTACGACCAGCGCAACCAGTTGCAGTCCTCCTCCGACGGCACCACCTACAGCTACACACCACGGGGGACGCTGGCCCTGACCGGCGGCACCCCCGGGGTGTACGCCACCACCGCCGACGCGTTCGGCCAGGTCATCACGCAGCAGGGCGCGGGCGGGACGAGCACGAACCAGTACGACGCGGCGGGGCGGGCGGTGCGGCCCGGGTTCAAGTACAGCGGTCTGGGCAACACCCTGGCCCAGGACAGCACCGCCACGTACACACGCGGCCCGGCCGGTGACCTGATCGCCATCGGGGCCGGTGACGGCGCCCACTCCTTCTACGCGTGGACCGACCAGCACGACGACGTCGTCGGGGAGTTCAAGGCGACCGGGACGAGCCTGGCTGGCTCGGCCAGCTACGACCCCCTGGGCAAGGTCCTGGCGACCAGCTCGCTGGCCGGGAGCCTCGGCTACCAGTCGGAGTACACCGACGCGGGCACGGGCCGGGTCAACATGCTGGCCCGCTGGTACAACACCGACACCGGCCAGTTCGACACCCGCGACACGAGGGCGAACAGCCCGATCCCGGACTCGATCGCCGCGAACCGCTACCAGTACGCCGGCAACAACCCCCTCACGAACGTTGACCCGTCGGGCCACTCCTGGTGGGACAAGGTCAAGAGCGTCGGCAGCACGGTCGTCAACGTCGTCACCAACCCGGTCCAGGCGATCCAGGACACCTACCACTACGTCTCGACGAAGGTCGAACAAGCGTGGAACGTCGCCAAGGACGTCGGCAACTGGGTGGCCGACAAGGCCAAGAAGGCCGCCAAGGTCGTCTACAACTCGACGTCGAACTGGGTCAAGAAGAAGGTCAACGACGTCAAGGACAAGTACAACCAGGCCAAACAATGCCTGCAGGGCGGCGTGTCCAAATGCGTCAAAGACACGGTGAAGGCCGCGGTCAAACACGTCTCGGACACCATCAAGAACACTGTTGAGGCGATCAAGCAGGACCCGTGGAAGTTCGTCATCACCGCCGCGGTCGGCCTCGCCGCCACGGTCGCGGTCGGCGCCCTGTGCGCCACGGGTGTTGGCTGCCTGATCGTGGCGGGGGCGATCGCCGGCGCGATGCAGGCCGGCGCCGGCTACATGGTCGACGTAGCCAGAGGTGACGCCGAATTCTCCTGGTCGGGCCTCGCCGACACCATGATCGAAGGCGGCCTGGACGGCGCCCTGAGCGCAGGCGTCAGCAAGTTCACCGGCGGCGCCACAAAGTTCCTGACCAAACCGTTCAAGGCCGCGGGCGCCGGCGCCATGAACAAAATGTTCGGCGGCCGCGGCGGAGGCGGCCCGAAGGACATCAACGCGCCGAAGCACGCCCGCGAGGGCGGTGAGGGCTCCAGTGGCCGCCAGCGCCGCGAGTCCGAGGAGTCGGGCGGCAACCGCGAAGAGTCCAGCGACTCTGATGGCGGGCGGAAGGAGCGGGGCGGCGGCGCCTGCCCAGCGCACAGCTTCGCCCCGGACACGCTGGTCCTGCTTGCCGACGGCACTACGAAGCGGATTGACCAGGTGGCCGTCGGTGACAAGGTGATGGCGACCGACCCGGAAACTGGCGCCAGCACCGCGGAGGACGTCGAGGTTCTCCACCGTAACCACGACACCGACCTCACCAAGCTCACCGTCAAGCTCGACGACGACAGTGAGGCCACGCTGCAAACTACGTGGCACCACCCGTTCTGGGATGACACGCAAGAGACCTGGGTTTATGCGCAGGACCTGCCACCCGGCGACGCGCTGCGGACGGACGACGGCGAGTCGGTGCGGGTCGAGTCGGTCAGCAACACGGTCGGCGCGGCGGAGATGGACGACCTCACGGTCGGCGTGGTGCACACGTACTATGTCGTTGCCGGCGGCCGCCGTGTGCTCGTCCACAATGTCGGCGGCTCCGAGTGTGGAGCCCGGACGCTACTCGACCGGGCGAAGCAACTTCGCTTGTACCAGGGAACGACAGCCGTTGTCCGGGTGCGTAGTACCATCGCTTCCGCCGACGGCACATTTGCGGAAGAGACCTGGGTCGCCACGAGCAAGCGGTACCAGCCAGGAGCCTGGAAAAACGGCGGACTGAAGCCAGGCGAGGTATTCAAGCCGCGCCTTCGCACCGAGAACACCCACGCGGAGGAGGACATCCTCGATCATCTTGGATCACAATGGGAGATCGTGGAGGGCGCTTCCAATGTCAACATATGTAAGCTCAGGTGTCTGCCAGAGTTGGCCAAGCGGGCAATCGTCGGTGGCCAGAATTTCCGAACATCCAAGCCGAACGATCATTCGCCTTGGCGACTGTTCTGGAACGAATAGCCATTACCAGAAAGGCTCAAGTGGAAATCTACGAGCGGCGTGCTGCTCACCTGACGAACCTCGAGCACCCGGCGCTCCTGCTGTTCCTCGCGGATGTCGTGATGCTGGCGTTGACCGTCCCGCAGGTCCTCGATGACACGTTCGAGCCAGCCGCTACTATCAGCGCGGAGGCGCTGTGGCAGTCGGCCGCTCGCGGTGATCAGGACCGCTTCATGTCCGTCATGGGCGACATCCTGGACGCCGTCCACCGGTACATACCCGAAGATGAAGATGGCGACGATCTTCCCGACCGCGAGGAGTTGCTGTCACTAGCGGGCGGCGTGGTGCTTCTCGGACAGGATGAGGACTCGGAAATGATCCAGCGTGTTCGGTCTGCTGCCGATTTGGCGGTGGACATCCATCAGCACTTGGACTCCTTGATCAACGATCCGGCGCTGCTCCCCCCAGCGCACCGTCCAGACATCACTCCGCTGGAACGGGCCGAGCTCGAGCGGCAGATCGCGGTGTTGTCTCGGCTTTCGCGCCCTGCGGACCAGGCGCTGGAAGATTTGCGGGCGTTGACGGTGCAGGGATCGGATGCGCTTCGAGGCAACCTTGTGTTGTTGCAATCACGGGGAATGATCTGAGGCGGTGGCCTTGGAAGAGGCCGACTCCCGCGCGAGAGTAGCGCACCGCCGGCCCTCTTCCGCGCTTCGCGCGAGTCCGGACAGGCATGACCGGGCGACCACACTGCTTCTAGCCTCGCGCCTTCGTGCGCCCAGCGAACCTGGAGGTGAGTGTGTAGCTCAGCTGCAGTCGTAAGCTCGTCGTCGCCTGCCGGTGCAAGTCCGGTCCGGGTAGCTGCCAGGAGGCCCGGTAGCAGGCTGGCGGCTCGGTCTGGAAACGGGTCGGGTCGAAGCCCAGCGTCAAAAGCCCTGATGGGGGAGCGACTGAGCGGTCCGTAGCATGACGCGAAGCCTGCGGCGTCGTTAGAGGTCTCACTTGTTGAGGGTGGGGCAGAGGGAGAGCCGAGCCCCCGATGTCAGGGTGAAGGCCATGGAAGCGGTGTAGCTCCTGGATTGCAGCCGCGAAGAACTCCCCGGCGTACTGGGCGCGGAACGTTCAGATGGTGGCGGCGGGAACTGGGGAGACCCTCCCCGGCCCGGTGTGCTGCGGATGCGCACTGGAGTGTCGGGTCCTATAACCGGTTCACGCCGGGAAGTGGATTTCGTGCCGGGAGGGAGTCGGAGGCGGTCGTAGTACCGATTGAGCCGGGCGGACAACACAACCGCCGGTGATGGGAAGGGCCGCTACTTCGTCGATGCGTAGTGCTGGTGAAGGGGTGCCCGGTGAGTGCCGTTTCGGCTAGTCCCGCCGCGTTGGGGTTCGTGTTGGACCCGGTTCGAGCTTTGCAGCATGCGCTCTACCGGGCGGCCAAGGCCGATCCCGGGCGTCGGTTCCATGCGCTGCGAGACAAGGTCTTCCGCAGGGACGTTTTGTGGCGGGCGTGGGTCGCGGTGCGCCGCAACAACGGCGCGCCGGGCATCGACAAGATCACCCTGGATCAGGTCGAGGAGTACGGGGTGGCCCGGCTGCTCGACGAACTGGCCGCGGAACTGCGGCACGGCGGTTATCGGCCGTTACCGGCTCGTCGGGTGTTTATCCCGAAGCCGGGAACGACCGAGCAGCGGCCGTTGTCGATTCCCGCGGTTCGTGACCGTATCGTGCAGGCAGCGGTGAAGATCGTGCTCGAGCCGGTCTTCGAAGCCGACATGCTGCCGTGCAGTTTCGGGTTCCGCCCGAAACGCTCGGTGCACGATGCCCTGCAGGTGCTCGTTGACGAGTCCTGGCGGGGTCGGCGGTGGGTGGTCGAGACGGACATCGCCAACTGCTTCTCGGCGATTCCGCACGACGAGTTGATGCAAGCAGTCCAGGAACGGGTCTGTGACCAGGCGGTCTTGAAGCTCTTGCGGGCGATGCTGCGCGCCGGGGTGATGGAGGACGGCCAGGTCCGGCGGCCGGTCACCGGAAGCCCCCAAGGCGGTGTCATTTCACCGTTGCTCTGTAACGTCTACCTGCACCGACTCGATCGGGCGTGGGATGCGCGGGCGCATGGGGTGCTGGTCCGGTTCGCTGACGATCTGCTGGTGATGTGCGCCTCTCGGGCGCAGGCCGAGGCCGCGTTGCAGCGGCTTCGGGAGCTGTTGGCCGACCTCGGTTTGGAGCCGAAGGAGGCCAAGACCAGGATCGTGCACCTTGAGGTCGGTGGGGAAGGCGTGGATTTCCTCGGTTTCCATCACCGGCTGGTGCGCGCCTGGGCCCGCACGGGTGGCAAGCAGGTCACTTTTCTGGCCCGCTGGCCCGCGAGCAAGGCTATGCAGCATGCCCGTGACCGGATCCGGCAGTTGACGGACCGGTCGCGGCTGTTGCTGTCGACGGAGTGGATCGTGCAGGACATCAACATGTTCCTGCGCGGCTGGGCCGGGTTCTTCAAGTACGGCAACTCGGCCCGCCATTTCGAGAAGATCAGGTACTACGCGAAGCTGCGGCTGGCGTTGGTGATCGCCAAACGGCACAAGCGCAGCCGGGAGTTCGGCTGGCAGGTGCTGTCGTTCCAGTCGGACAACGAGTTGGGCCTGGTCGGCCTGGGGACCGTCGTCGCGCCACGGCCATTCAAACCGTGGCGGCGGGACAAGCCGAATGCCGGCGGTGAACGGCGTCGGTGAGCCGTGTGCGGGAGAACCGCATGCACGGTTCGATGCGGCGGGAGCTGGAAACGGAGCACCCTGGTCATGGTTACGGCAGTGGGACAACCGGACGGGAAACCACTGGAACGAGAAGGCTGTCGGACCTACCGCCAACCCGGGCCACCGCGCCAGCTCCCGACCCTACGTTAAGGCGCTGAGAGGGGGCGGCGGCCGGGGACGCGAAAGTGCCCTCTGATCTGGGAAGATAGGACTTGTCTAGGGCCTTATCCATCCCGCCGTAGGGGGCACTCTCCAGGTGAAGGTTACCCGTTCACGTCCGAGGCTTGTGGTCAGTGCCGACGGTCGGGGTGTCGTTGGGCATGCTGGCGCCAGACTCCTCGCCGATCTGGCCGATGCCACCGGTCTGACCGCAGTGTTCAGCGAAGCCCTCGCAGGGTTGCGGGTACGGGAGTCCGGTCACGACCCGGGCCGCGTCGCCGTCGACCTCGCGGTCCTCCTCGCTGACGGCGGTGCGACGATCTCCGATCTTGCGGTGCTCCGCAACGAACCCGGCCTGTTCGGTGCGGTGGCGTCGGACCCGACCGCATGGCGAGTCCTGTCCAATGTGGATGATGCGGCGCTGGGACGGTTGCGCGACGCCCGTGCCCGGGCGCGGGAAATGGCCTGGGCGCAGGCGTCGGAGACCGCGGCCGGGCTGCCGACCTCCACCGCGGCGGGACAGCCGGTGCCCGGCCTCGTCCTGGACGTGGACGCCACGATCGTGATCTGCCACTCGGACAAGGAGTCCGCGACCCGGACCTGGAAGAAGACCTTCGGGTTCCATCCCCTGCTCTGCTTCCTGGACGGCACCCGGGAGGCACTGTCCGGCATGTCGCGCGAAGGCCGCGCCGGATCGAACACCACCGCCGATCACATCACCGTCCTCGACCGGGCGCTGCAACAGATCCCCGACCACCTGCGGCACGGCACCCCGATCCTCATCCGGTCAGACTCCGCCGGCTGCACACAAGGAGTCCTGACCCACATCCGCAGCCAGCGCGAACACGGCATCGACACCCGGTTCTCCGTCGGCTCTATCCAGGAGCTCTTGGTATCCCGACCGAAGCCATGGACGGGCAGCGCAGACCCCGGCGGCGGAGAGCCGAGGTTTCCGCCGCCGCCGCTCGAATGGCCGCCGACCGCGGGCTGGTCTGCTTCGACCCGCAATGGGACTGCCTACGTCCAACCCCTGACGAGGCTTGACCGGCCGATCGAGGGTGCCGATCCTGGACTACACGGCTTGACCAGCCGCGCAAGTAGCCGCGATGAGGTTGCTACGGAACGCGCGCCCCGCGGCCGCCCGGTCTGGTGTCAGCGACGGCCAGTGATGTATAGCGGCGCGTTCTGCGGACCCGAGTGTGCCGGACAAAACCTCGGGGTTCGCGGCCGACTGCCGGACCCCGGTTGAGCGCCTCGACGGGCGAACCTCCGCCACAGGTCGTGGCACCCCCTGACACTCCTTGGCACCTTGCCAGCGTTACAGGCGCGAACCTCGCGATCGTGGTCGGCTTGGTGCCGATGATCCCCCGCTGGTGCGGCGTCGTTGCACTGCTCCGGCGCGTCACGACGTGCCGCAGTGCCGCGACTCAAGCGTGTTCAAGGCTTCGCTAGACCACCCGGTGTCGTGCCAGAAGCTTGGACCTCCGCGGCCTCGGCCAGTAGTTCTCCCCGCACGGGCAGGTAGCGGCAACCTGGCGACGTCAGGTCTGCGATGTACGTCGCGTAAGCGGATGCGGCTCGCCGGTCAATGCTGCGAGTGCTTCAGCGACCTCGTCGAGGTGGGCTCGGACATACGTGGATGTCGTGCCGGCGTCCGACCGGCCGTTGTGGCCGGCGAAGGCGCGCGCGACCGCGTAGCCGAAACGGCGCTCGACCCAGGTAAGCGTAGTGTGCCGAATCCAGTGCGTGCTGATTTGCTGCGCCGCCACCCACGGCAGGTGCGCGCCGAGCCGTTGCCACAGATAGTCGTAGCGGCGGGTCGTTATCGGTTGTCCGTTGAGGTAACGGAGCAGGGGTCCGCGCCGGTCGCCGCTGGTGTCTCGGTCTTGGTGGTGCCGGACGAGATGCTGCATGAGAGTAGGCGAGACAGGTTGCCAACGAACTGTTTCGCCCTTCTCACGAAGGCGGATCAGACATTGCGCTCGGTCGAGGTCGACTGGGCGGAGTGCGAGGGCTCCGCCTCGACGGCACGCCGTTTCTGTATGGAGACGCAGCAGGAGTGAGTCGAGGTGAGGGTCGTTGCCTGTAATGCCGGCCGTCTCGATGATCTGGACAAGCTGACTATCCGCCAGCGCGCGGCGTGTGCTCGCAAGCCGTCGAGGTTTGGGTACCCGGATCGAAGGGTTGTTGCTCTCGTCGACGTACCCGTCGGCGGTTGCGTGGCTGTAGAGGCATCGCAGCGCTGCAATTGTGTGCTCTGCCGCCGTACGGCCGCCGCGGGAATTGCTTCTGACAACGGCATTGTCCTTGACCTGTTCGGCGAGGTGTTTGATCTCCAAGGGTGTTGGCTCGTCCAGTCTTCGCTCGCCCCAGGCGTCTCGTATCCGCCTCCAGTAGCTCGTGTAGGCGCGCCGTGTGCCAGCAGAAACAGCCTCCGACACACGGTCGATGTAATCGGCGAAAGTAGGCACGTCCCGCTCTCGCATGGGATGGCCCAGCGTCTCGGCAGTGATGCCGAGCCGCTGGAGTACGACACGAACGGTCTCGAGGTCGAGGGCTGCCGGGATCTGCGGATGATCTGTCATGACGCCCACTTCCGGATGTGCCCGTGACCGAGTTGTTCGACGAACTCATCGACAATCCAAACCGGACAGATGGTGAGCTGACCGCCGCCGCGTGCAGCTGTCATGTAGAGCCTGTCGCCGCTGGCGATCTGGAGGACACGCCGAATCGAACTCGAGAGCCGAAGATGGCCCTGGCTGGTGATGCGTTCCCGGCCGGTCGCGTCCGGAGCGATCGCGAGGAGCGGGGGGATCAACGTGAACGAGACGGACAGGCCTGCCGACCAGGACAGTGCCTGCAGTGGGGACCGATCCGCGAGCCGGCCGTTGATGTCGATGGTTGTCACGACAGAGCAATTTCCGGTTGGTCGATCTAGCTCGAGAAATCGACCCAACGGCAGTCCCGGCGGTCGCTTCGCTGGGAGGTCCTGCTCGGTGTGCTGCGGCTCGCTGCAGGTTGTGTGGTACGGAAACGCGCCCCATTTCAACGTGGGGTGCATATTGAATTCCTCCGCCGAGCGGGCGGCTGCCGCGGTTGTGCCGACGCTACCCAGCATTGTGGTGAACGGTTCCGTTGCGCGGCATCGTCGCGGTATGGTGCAGCCCCGGCTGATCGCGCCGCACGTGGGCGTCGTGGAGAGGGAGGCATGCCGGAACCTTTGCATGAATTCAATGCGGAATCTAGTTGGCCAGTTGGCGCGGACGGCTCAGAGCATTGAGCACGAGCGGTTCGTCGCACGCTTCCCGGACCACGGACTCGACCTTGAACAACTTCAGGACCAAGACATCTACGTGATCCTCATGACCCTCGATGCGATCGACACGGTGCTACGCCGCCGTGCGCAAACCGGCGAAGCGGCCGGCGGCAACTACTTCTGGTCGACGGACCTGATCATCGTCCCCGGGCCGGGCATCACCGCCATGATCGAGGCGATCGACGGGCTCGTTCGTGACGAGAAGATCGGCCAAGCGTGCCAGGTGATTCGCGGTCCCGACGACGGCCCGGATGTCGCG
The DNA here is from genome assembly GCF_050936175.1 of Dactylosporangium sp. CA-139066. NCBI lineage: Bacteria > Bacillati > Actinomycetota > Actinomycetes > Micromonosporales > Micromonosporaceae > Dactylosporangium > Dactylosporangium sp. CA-139066. The sequence continues at coordinate 2,394,171 of NZ_JBNJNH010000001.1, forward strand.
CCATGGCAGCACACCTGAACCCGGTACAGATCGCGGGAAACGACGGTCAACCTCGAACTGGCGATCATCCTGGTTCCCGCATTTGCCGCACCTGGTGCTCGATCACAGGCCCAGCGAGTTCAGACTCTCACCCTCTGCCACCTTCTGGATCGCGCTCGGTCGGCCAGGTCGCGGTGGGTAAGTTGAGGGCATGTCTCGGGAACCCAAGCCCGTAACGTCGCTCAGCGGTCTCGTCATCAAGGTCGAGGCCGACCATGACGCGCCGCTCACGGTGATGTTCGAGCCGACCGGTATGACCTACGACCTGGCCGGCGGCCAGTCCATAACCGCTGTGGTCGAGGACGCCAGCGCCGAGAACGAGGTCCGGATTGTCAACTGGGACGGCGGTGTCTCGATCTGGCCGCCCGGCAACGTCGTCACCTACGACGTCGACGGCAACAGACTCGACTTCCTGAACTGACTCCCACGGCGGCAATGCGTCGGTCGAGCACCTCGGGGCACAGCTCGACGAGGTCAACCGAGTCACTGGCGTTCCTCCAACGAGACACTCCCGTTTGGGATGATCCGTAGACCCGAGGCAGACTTACAGCAGTAGAGCGTCGTTAACCGGAGCCGAATCTTGTTGACTGCAAACTATCTGCGCCCTGCGATTCCGCCGGATGATCCGAGGGATGCTCACGTTATTGCTTCAGCAAGGCTTAGCCCACAATAGTGCCCATCTTTGGCGCAGTACGCGCCTTGCCTGATGTTTGTCGTCTTGCTTGTCTTGCATCGTTCCAGACGCTTCGTCCTGGCGGTCCAGAATGGACAGACTTGTCACTATTGCCAATCGTCTGGCAGGCGGCCCGGTCAGAGCTCGCAGCCACACACTCCCAGCCCACCCCCGAATGCCGCCGATGGCGAACCTGAACGTCAGCAAACTTGTGCCCGAGTGGCCCAGTGGCCACATAGTGGCTCGTTCCAGTCACAATGCAAAACACGTCATTGGACCCCAATTTGGACATGGGACAGTGCAATGGCGGAACGTCTGCAACAATTGTCATCTATGAAGCGCTTTATGGACCGACTCGCCCAGGTCGCGATTACGGCGTCATCGCCGGATGGCGGCATCAAGGCAGAGGTCCGCGCTGATGACTACTTCCAGATCTGGTTCGCGGCCGGCGCGTACGAGCGCTACAACGCGCACGGGCTGTCGCAGCAGCTCGCTCGCCTCGCCACCTTGCTGTGGACGAAGTATCGCCGTGAGTATCTGTACACACTTGAGGAGCACCTCGGCGGGCTCCATGACCACGGCTTCGAGCGCCAGGAGGAGCGCATCTACTGGGAACGGCTCGAGGAGCTCGTTGCCCGTGGCGCCTCGGATCGGGGCGAGGTCAGAGTGCAGAGCCGTGCACTCGTCAGCTGGGAGTTCGACGTCGACATCGACGCGCTACGGACGTTCAGCGAAGCCCAGTTCGTGGCCGCGTTGCGGGCCGCAGTGAGCGCTCTGCTGTCCGACTACCGTGCCCGGCTCACGCTGCTCACGGACGAGGTCCTTGGCTTGGGCCTACCGGGTTGGTTTCGGGCTGACGCGCTGCGAGACGCGCAGAATGCCTGATCGGAAGACGAACCCGGCCATGTCATTGCAAGAATCGTTGCGTCGCCGGCTGCGGACCATGGGCGGCAGCCTGACTCTCGGCCTGACGATCGCCATGGTGGCAGCCTGCACCACTGGTCCCCACGCTGCACCCCAGACCACGACTCCATCCCCAAGTGCGGCGGCAACTGGGCCGGCGTGTTTGCCGCGCGTCCTTGAGTCAGGCTTCGCCAGAAAGGGCGCCGACTTCTGGTACGGCTTCATCGTCGAAAACCCGTGCGACCAGGCATCGGTTCAGAACTTGGTGACGGTGCAGCCGCAGACAGCGTCGGGAGCTTCGGTCGGCCAGCCTCAGCGCGGCCTCGCTAACGTGCCGGTCCTCCTGCCCAAGCAGCGGCTCGGGATCGGCGGCCTCATCCATGTGCTAGACGGCCCGGACACTGTGGCATCGCTGTCCTTCGAGATACCGCGCAACAGTCTTGTGCCGGCGAGCGTCTTCGCGGGCTGGCCGAAGTCCGTGACCACGCGGAACGTCAGCTACGGCCAACCCGACGCCGGCGGCTACGTGGCAATGAAGTTCGAGGTCGTGACCGACCCGCCGAACAAGCCGATGTGCCAGCCCACGGCCCACATCATCGCCCGGGACAACGCGAATCACATCGTCTACGGCACCACCGAGCCAATCAAGAGCCCATCGGTGTCGCTCAGCGTGCCCTTCCCGGCAAGCGCCGACGTGTCCAAGACGGAGATCTACGTCGAACAGGGCCAGTACGTCATCGGTCAGAAGGTAGAGGCTGCGGCATGCGCCGCCGCAGCGTGAGCGATGCCGCGCCCGCGGTCGGGCGGCGCGGCCGAACCGGGGGAGGTCGATCATGTCGTTGAAGGGCCACGATCTTGCGGTAGATCTGTCACAGCTGCGGATGATCGGAACCGTGGACCTGCCGCTGATGGCGTACGTCTACGCATCGCTGAACAACCTCGTTGTTGACTCCGCAGACGATGCCGTTGCGTTCGCTCAACCCGCCGTCGCGAGCGACCAGGCCGGCCCGGTCTGGACGGAGCTGCGCAACGTGCTGCAGAACGCTCTGGGCAACACGTCCACCGTTCTCGACGAGGCCGGCCACACCATCCTGCGCATTGCGGACCTCTACGCGGAAACCGACGGAGCGGCAGCCCAGGAGCTCAACAGTGTATGGGCAGGCGGCACGCCTGCGCAGCTACATCTCGACGGCGAAGTGCCGGTGCCCGGGCCGCCCGCACCGATCAAGACGGCGTGAGGGGCTGACGATCGTGGGCGACTACGTGTACCGCACCTCGGGCGACTTGCAGACGCTCGGTGAGCAGGTTCGCAACACTGCCATCCGCGTCACGCTGACCCACGCTGAGCAATACCTGCAAGCCCAGCAGCAAGCCAATAACCAGGCCAGCCAGGGGCAGCCGGAGTACAGCCCGCTGGGTCGCGCCGACGACGACGGGCGGTTGCGCGCGTTCGTCTCCGACGAGTTCGCCGGGATTCCGGCCTTGTTTACCCAGTTCGCGGTGCCGGACCCGGATACCTGCCAGCCGATGGTTGACGGGCTGTTCCGTGTCGCCGCTACGCTCCAGCCGTCGTTGGAACTGAAGGTAGAGAGCAACAAACTGTACGACCCAGTCGCCGTTGGCAACGACACGCTGAAGTATCCGCTCGGTGCGTATACCGACGCGGTGCAGGTTCGCATGCAGCACTGGACCGGTTCGGCGGCGGACTCGTTCACCTTCTACCTCAAGCAGTACGACCGTTCGACGTTGTGTCAGCGTCAGCTCGCGGTTGTTCTGGCCCTGACGCTCCAGGCGGAGCTAGAGATCAAGCGGCGCATGCTGACCGACGTGTGGACGCTCGGCGAAACCACGATCAAAGTGCTCGACTCGCTGGATCACTTCCACTGCCCAACGCGAGGCGGGGCTGCCATGGTGTTCACCGTCGTCGGAGCGATCGCCGCGATCGCTATCGCTGCTGCACCCATAGCTGAAGAGCTCTTCGCCGCTACCGTCGCAACCGCTGGTGCTGGTATTCAGGGCGTCGGATCAATTCTGTCGACGGGTGGGCCCTACACGGTCGAGCAGCCGCTCGGCGGTGGCACAGTTCCCGATGTCATCCAGTCGATGCAGAGCGCCATGGCAAGCCTTATCACGGCTGTAGATGACAAGCAACGCGAGCTGGCGACCAGCCTTCGCACCTTCAGCCAAGAGGTCGACAGCTCCATGAACGTCATCCTGCTCAGCTCGCCATTTACCGACGATCGCCTCAAGACCGGAACGGCTGCCGACCTGGACATCACTGGTGGTCAACTGTTCTACGACCGCTAGCAGGTCCGTGGAACGCGTTGACGGTGAAGCTCCGTCGGCGAACCATGGCTCCATGGATGGACGCCGACCGTGGCGGTTGCGGTGCTTCAACGAAGGTGCGGTTACGCTGCGACCGGTGCTGGAGCGGCTCGGAGTCGGCAGCCTCCTGCCGCCATCCGGCGACTACTGCTGCTCACCATGACGCTGGCCACGGGGGACACCAAGCGAGTCGCCTCAAAGGTCGACGCAGGCGAGGGCCACGGGGTCCGTCGACGGCTAGGGCCGCTGTCTTGTCGTCCAGGGGAGAGCGCCAGCGCGTAGGCCCCGATGATTTCGTTCCGATGGATGGCTGTGGCTCCCCGGCCGTCCAGCTGGCCAGCCACGGACCGGACCCGATCTCGATGTCTCGGCCGACCTTGCCTCCTGCCGCGGCGGCGATGAGGAAGTACACCGTCTTGCCATCCCGGGTCACCGCCGGCGCGGCTGGTGCCACTGGAGTGGCACCGGTCGGACGTTGGCCGGCCCAAGGGCGACGGGCTCGCGCTGCTCTGTCAGGCGATCCGCGACGACGCCGCCGACCTGCCGGCGCCAGTGCCAACATCAGCTCGTTCCCGCACACCGCCGAGGTGCGTAAGGCGTGCCCGGACCGGCGCGCCGGCGCTCTCGACCGGGAGGGCTATGTGGATCAGAGGCGCGTCGAAGTCCAGCACGTCGTCCGGCTGCAGGAGCCGCTCGGCCTCGACGTGCTCGTGCATCGGGCGAATCCGCGATCAGAATTGCTTTTCTTCGTAGTCGTCGGACGGGATGTACTCCGGTGGGATGATCGTGAACGGCGTGGTCTGGTCGTTGAACTCGTCCCACGGCGTCATCTCCTGCGCCGACGGGACCCGTAGTCGTCCAGAGATGACGCCGTCCTGCGAGGTGCTGCACCATACCGCCGCGATGCCGACGCGGGTTTCGGGGTTACCGGGAAATACGATGTGGATCGTGTTGTTGCCGCACGTGGGGCAGGTCACGTTCGGTGCGTCCGTGGGGTGAGCGATGAGGTGGTTCAGTACGTCGCGCCACTCGCTGTACGGTGCCGGGGTGTATTGGGTGGTCATCATGGTCCCTCTTGGTTGAGCGGGTTCAGCGGGTGGTTGCGCCACCATTGTTCCTCCCACTCCTCGGCGGGTCGTTCCCATGGCCCGGTGTTCTCACGCGGTCCGGGGAACGGGATGCCCCGTTTGAGCTGGTCGATGTGGTAGAGCTCGTGGATCAGCGTCTTGGCGAGGGTCACGTCGTCGTCGAACGCGGGGACGTAGATCACGACCCGTCCGTCGCGGAACGTTTCGCCGTCGGCTCCGCCCTGCATCACCTTGTCGATGGTGAGCTAATTCGAGTACCGGATCGAATGGCGGCTCGTCAGCCTCTAAACCGTCGGCCTCGGGGCCGACGGCGCCGGCTCCAGCGGACCCGCTTGGGGCGGCATCGATGCGGTCGTCATCCATAGCCTGGTCCTATACCTGAGGTGAGCGTTGTCGGGACAGCTACTTGCCCAGCACCTGGTGCAGCATCCGGATCGCCGCCCCAGCCGAGCCGAGCGCGGCCAAAAGGGTCGCCGGCCAGCTCGCCGTCTGCACGAACGTGAGCGCGCCGACGAGCAGCGCGATGACCGTAGCGGCCAGGAAGATCAGCGCCCAGCGCATCGGCAACGGGCTCGGGGACAGCGGCGAGGACGACATCGAACCCGCAGGGCAACGTCAACCGGTTTCCGGCGAGTCCATCGCGATCCGCTCCGTCATCGTGCCGACAGCCACCGCCTCGTGCAGTCAGGTGCACCGTCATGGCTAACCCACAAGAGGTTCGACGCACTCGACAAGGAACTCGCCGTATCTAAACCCCTTCCCGAGATCGACGAAACTCGCGTATTCCTCGCGCCCAATCTCAATCACGTTACAGCAAACCACTCGAAGAAGCATCCGGAATGCCAGACCCGGCGCGCCCTTCTCCGCACACGAGATCAATGCCAAGCGCTCCAACTTGGTCCCATGATCCAAGAGTCCAAGGCGGCTCGTACGCGCCGAATCGCGCTTCTAATCGGACAATCTCTTAAAGCACTTCGTCTTTGAGCTTCGTTTCAAGGTCATGCCGCAAGGGCATTGAAAAATCATGGCTTCCTTGGGCGAGCCATCCGTCACAATGCTCCGCAATAGCATGCATCCACGCTCTACCTGGATGCGCGTGGCGCGCGGGCGCGGGCCCCTCAGTTCCCGCAAGCCACAGCGCGCCGATTTGGCCGTCGGTCAGCGCTTCTTCAATCCGCAGAGCGTCCCGTCGCAGCACGGACACGGCGGGCGGGTCCTGGTCGGACCAGAGAGTAGCCGCAAGGATATCGAATTCCGTGCCCTCACGCCGCCAGGCAGTGGGCGAGTCCGGCACCTGTCGCGGATTCGACGGCGCGTAGCCCCGATCTCCACGGTCCCGCGCGGAAGTAGCCGCCGACCGCGCGCGTCCGCCGCCCGAAGCGATCACGACCAGTGACCAGCGGCGTGGCCGGCCTGCGCCTGAGCGGCCAGCGATCGTGCACCTAGGCATGGCGTTGCGAGTCTACGGATCGCGCTTGTCCTGTCGGCTAACGAGTGTTTGCTTTCAGTGCTTTACCGATGATCAGGCCGCCCCCAGCTGCGAGCGCAAACCCGAAGATCAGGCCGAAGGTGAACGCAGATACAGAAACAAAAAAAGTGGTGGCGGCCAGGGCAACCCCGGCGGTGGCCAGCCCACCGCCGAACACGAACCAGCGCCTCGTCGTTTGATCAGTCAACCAGGTCAGGTGCAGCCTGTGGGTCCGGACATACCGCTGACGCAACGCAGCGCACCGGCCGCACCTACTGCGGTCACGCTCCGTGCCTCCCCACCGATGACGCTGCACAGCAGGTGAGGGTGCTCGGATCTGCCTATGACCGTACATAGCAGGAGTACCCAGCGCGCCCCGGTCCGCGGCACAGGGAAGACTGAGAGCTGTGGGTGACAGCTACATCCGGTTGATACCGACTGAGCTTCCCCCGGGATGTGGACACCGGGTGGGGCCATGCGCCGGCGGCGGCGCTCGTCTGGGCCGTGGCCGGCCGGCGTCCAGGCGTTGTCGTCGGTCATCGTTCTCCCGAGGTCACAGAAAGTCCTCGATCCACTGCAGATCGATAGAGCCCGATCGTACGGCGGTCCACGGCCTCGGCGCGGCCCCGGTCTCGGCTATGCGTCCGTCGTCACCGTTGAAGCTCTTGGGGCCACTTCCGACCCTATGTAAGAGGCTGACATGTGTATGATGGGCACATGGCTCCACCGTTTCAGATCACCACCAACGTCGCCCGCGTCCTCCGAGCCCTCCTCGAAGACCCCGCTGGCGACCACTACGGCTACGCGCTCATGAAGGCCTCCGGGCTCAAGTCCGGGGCGCTGTACCCGATCCTCGCCCGGCTCGAAGCCGCCGAATGGATCGAAGGACACCGCGAGATCGTCGACGAGGCCGACGCCGGCAGGCCTGCCCGCCGGTACTACGTCCTCACCACCGACGGCGCCGTCCATGCCCGGCAGGCGCTCGCCGAACTCCACCAGGCCATCGGCTACACGGGCCTGCCAGTCCAGCCGCGCCCGGCCGGCGGTGTCGCGTGAGCTTGACCGGCTGGCTGTGCGGCGCAAGCGCGCTGCTGCTCACCTGGGTCGTCTACGAGACGCTCAAAAACATGATCGCGAAAGAGATGGAAACCCGTCTCGAGCGACTCCCGTACGCGATCCTCCGGCTCGCCCGACGCCGCCTCCCGGCCGAGTATCGCCAGACAGTTCACGACGAGGAGTGGCTGCCGGAGCTCATCGCCATCGTCCGCGACACGGACGGCCTGCCGATCACCCGCCTGATCCGCGGAGTTGACTTCGCGATGGGCCTGCTGCTCGTGGCGCCGAAGATGTCCAGGGCGCTCGGCTGGCTCAGGCGTGCGCCGAAGCAGGCCGCAGAGGTCAGGCCCGACGGCATCGAGGTCACCGTTTCCGTTGGGAAACCCACGGTCGGGCCGACAATCCCCGAGGCCCAGCAAGAGCAACCGTACGCCATGCCTTTGAACATCTCCGGCAGGTTCCGTAGGCCGGACATTCTGGGCGCTGCCTCGAAATATCCTCGGCCCATGCCAAAACCCACAGCTCGCGATCGCGCTCTTCTGGGCCAATGGTTCATTCGGTGGGGTTCAGAAGCAGTCACCCGAACGACGCACGACACCGCCGAATAGGTAGCTGGGCGCGCCAGTCTTGCGCGCCTCGAGCCCGGCCGGTACTCGCTGAGCGACGACCTCCGGCAGCAGCCGTGCCGCCTCTCCAGGTGACACGAACGCGTACGAGTCGAGCTCCTCGGTGCGCAGCTTGACCGTCTGCTCGCTGATGTCGACCTCGCCGCTGTCGAAGATTAGGTTGACGATCGCATGGGGTCGCGGGTCTGCCGCCGGCGCCCACTCGACGACTGTCGGCATGGCCGACTGCCAGGCCGATTACGGACACTGCATCGCTGCAACTCGGCTACTGACGCTCACGTCGCAGGAAGTAATTGCCGGACGCCTCTGGTGAGGCAATCCAACCCCGGCCGCCAATGACGTCGAGCACTTGGACCAGCGACAGAGCCTCTGCCCTTGGCGGGTCAGCCTGGCCCTCGCGGCGTTCTCGGTTCAAGGGTTGATTGGCGGTCGTCTCGCCGAGAATTTCAAAGCCGGCGGACGTCTCCAGAAGCCACACGTACCGGTTCGCCGAAGCTCGATGGAGTTGGCCATGGTGGAAGTGCCAGGACCCGTCGATGAAAAATTGGCGTTGAAAGCTCAGCATCGCGTATTCCCACAGGGGCATGCGCTCAACGTAGTGGTCAGCTCATCGGCCGCTGCTCGGGCGTTCGGCTGGTCTCGGGCGCCGTAGACGCCACCGCTGTCAGTGGCGCCGCCATACGTACGCCATGCCGATCGCGTTGCTCCCGGCGTAGTTGACCACCGACGCCGTCACCAGATCCCAGCCGGCGGCTGCGACCGCGTTCAAGACGGGGTTGATATCGTCCGCCTTCGTCGGCAGGGACCGGCCGGACGGCTGAACGCCCATGTGCGGGCTGAGCGTCAGTGTGTGCTGGTAGACGGCGTCGCCGCGGTTGTACGCGGCACGAGCGGCGACGACAGCGGGATGATCGGCCATCGGAGGATCCTGCACCGCGCCGACAGCGACACGCCAGACGGCACCCAGGTACGACCACGATGTCGGCACCGGAGTCGGCGTGTCGATGGCCGGGGTGATCGAGACTGCGAAGCGGGTCACGGGTGTGGACTTCAAGGTGGTCCACAACCCGCCGGTCGACGAACCGCAGGTGCTTGTCGCTGACCCGTCGAGGGCGGCCGCTGGCCTGCGGTGGCGCGCGACGCACTGCGGCGAAAAGCCGGTTCGTTCATTCGGCGTCGAATTGCTGCCCGTTTGGGCATCGTGCGACGGTTCCGGTTACACAAATCGAGTGCGCGTGCTCCGTAGCTGGCGGCGCCCAGCTCGGCTGAGGACGGCGGCGAACATCCGGAATGGATCGGCCGGGTGGTCGCCGCCGCGACCTTGTCGGACGCATTCATTGCCACTCGCCGACGATTATTTCCGCAGGCGCCGGATGAGATGATACGCCGGGGCGGAGTGCATCGTTGCCGCTTGCGTCTGCTCTTTCGAGCATCGTGTTCCCCTGGGCACCTGAGAGGACGCAAATGCTTTTCAGGAAAACTGCGTTCATGGCCACGCTGGTGGTTTCCGTGCTGGCCGTTCCCGCCGCGGCGGGCGCCGCGCCGTCGCACGGTGACAACGGCACCCGCATCAACTGGACCCATCCGAGCGAGACGTTCGCGGTCGGGTCGGGCGCCGTGCAGAAGTTCGAGATTCCGTTCACCGCCGTCCAGCCGTCGGCCGCCCCGACGGATCCGGTCACGGTCCACATCACCCAGAAGCTCGGCTCGGTCCTAGTGGTCGACCTGGCCGGCGTGCGGGCCCTGGCCGACGGGTCGTACGCCCTGCCCGTCTCGGTGACCGGGGCGACGAACGTGCGCGGGGACAACGCGGACATCGAGGGCGCTATCCAGGTGCGCGTCGGGCAGAAGCCCGTCAGCGAGGGCCTGGAGATCCATGTCAATACCACGGCGCGGACCGCCGATGCTATTCCGGCCGGCGTCGGCGCGCCGAGCGCCGACCGCGTCGGGGTGCTGCCGTCGGGCGCGTCGTACGTGGTGGACGAGATCAACGTGTCGGTGTCGTTCGACGTCGCCGACCCCGACGCGCTGATCCGCGGACTGGCCGCCACGTACCACGCCGTCGTGCAGGGCGCCGTGAGCCGGGCGGGCTTCTACCAGCTGCGGCTGCCGGCAGGGACCACGCTCGCCCGACTGGACGCGGCCAAGGCGGCGATCGCCGCTACGCCCGGCGTGGACGCGGCCACGTACGACTTCTTCGCCACCGGCGACCCCGAGGCGAAGTACCCGAACGACATCAAATGGGACTCCTGGGACACCGCCCATCCCGGCGGCAACAACTGGAACCTGGAACAGACGAACGTGCCCGGGGCCTGGGACGTCACGACCGGAGCCAGGAGCGTGAAGATCGGCGTCATCGACGGGGGCTTCGACACCTCGATCGAGGACCTCAAGCACAACATCAACAGCGTCGACTCCGGCGGCAACAGCGACCACGGCAACCACGTGTCTGGGACGATCTGCGCCGAGGGCGACAACAAGCAGGGCGTCACCGGGGTCATGTGGCGGTGTTCGCTGGACCAGTTCCACGGCGCCAACACGACGGCCCAGGCGGTCTCCGCGATGGCGAGCGCCGTCGACGCCGGCGACCGGGTCGTCAACATGAGCGTGCAGTTCGTCGACAACGCCAACTGGTGGAGCATCAAGGGGTACAAGCGCCCGTCCGCCGCCGACCTGCCCCGCCTGGTGGACGAGGCGAACAAGACCATGCGCCAGGGCGTGCTCTACGCCAAGCGCCGCAACAAGGACGTGCTGTGGGTCTTCGCCGCGGGCAACGAGTCCCGCGACGCGGCCCTGTCCGCGCCCGGCGGCCTGGTCGCCGAGTTCCCGGAGAACGTCATGTCCGTCGCCGCGACCCAGCCGGACGGCCACCTCGCGTCGTTCTCCGACCGGGGCAAGCTGGTCTCTGTCGCCGCGCCAGGCACCGACATCTACAGCACGACCGGCCACGGCTGCAGCTTCCTGTGGTGGTTCTGCTCGGACACGTTCGGCAAGATGAGCGGCACGTCGATGGCCGCACCGCAGGTGACCGGCCTGGCCGGGCTGGTGCTGGCCAACGACCCCACCCGCCTCGCCGTGAAGGTCAAGGAGTGCATCGTCGGCGCGGCCAACGGCAACGGGCGGGCGGTGCCCGGCGAGACGCTCCACGAGATCAACGCGGCCGACGCCGTCGCCTGCCGGGGCGGCGTGCTGCACCTGCCGGCCAAGGTCGACGTCGTGTTCTCCATGGACCTGACCGGCAGCATGGGCGGCGCGCTCGGCCAGGCGAAGGCCCAGCTCCTGCAAGCGATGACCGACCTCAAGGCGGCCGCGCCGGGCACCGACTTCCGGTTCGGCGTGACCAGCCTCATGGACTACCCGGGCCTGTACGGCAGCCCCGGCGACTACCCGTTTCGGGTCGACGCCCCGCTCAGCGCGGACACCACGGCGATCCAGACCGTCGTCAACGGCCTGGCCCTCGGCGGTGGCGGCGACGGGCCCGAGGCATACGGCCGGGCATTCTGGGAGATCGGCCAGAACGACACCGGCGCCACCCTCGGCTTCCGCGCCGACGCGCTGAAGCTGGTCATCAACTTCGGCGACAACGTGCCCCACGACAACGACATCAACCAGGACATCACGGCGCCGCCGCTGTTCGGCAACACCGGGGTCGACCCAGGCCGCGACGGCGTCGTCGGTACCGCAGACGACGTGGACTTCCAGGACGACGCGCTGGCCGCGCTGAAGTCGCACGGCATCCGGCTGCTCGAGGTCGACAGCTCCGGCGGCAGCTTCATCGCGCCCTACTGGCAGTCCTGGACCGCCACGACGGGCGGCGCCTACACCGCGCTCGGCCCGGCCGACGGCCGCAGCCTGTCGACCGTGATCGTCGACCTGCTGAAGCTGATTCCCTAGGTACCGATGAAGCTCACACCGATCGTCACGGCCACCCTGCTGACCGCCGCCCTCGCCGGGTGCGCGGACAGCGGGGCGGCCGGCCCTACGCAGCCGCCGGTGCCGCCGGCCGCGACCGGCTCCCTAGCCCCGATCGTTGTCGACGGCATCGTCGTCAACCAGCTCGACGTGCTCAAGGGGGCGGACGCAGCAGCCGTGGCCCGAGAGTTGGCGGCGCTTGGCGGGGTGGTGCTTAGCCGAGACGACCGGCTCGGCACGCTCCTGGTGTGGTTCCCGACCCGGTCGGCGGCCGAGATCACGGCCGTCAAGGACGAGCTGGGCCGGCGGCAGATCTCCGCCAACCTGGTGTTCCATAGCTGAGCGGGTCAGGAGACGACCGGGGCCAGCGTGTGGCGGCCGCCGAGCCAGTCGACCGCGTCGTCGGCCGGCATCGAGCGGCCCAGGAAGGGCGCCGTTGCGTTGCTGGATCGACGGACGTGGTTTGACCCTCGAGGCCGACGCCGCCCAGCTGCGCGAGCAGGCCGGGCACACCGCCCGGCAGCTCAAGAGCTGACCCGGCACCGCGACGAGGCCGTCACCGCGGCCGGCGGCAGCGCCGCCCAGGCGGCCGCGCCCGAGCGGCGGGCCGCCGCCCTGCGCGCCGAGCTCGCCGCCCTGCGCGCCGAGGTCCGCCCCACGGCCACCGTCACCGAACACGACGCTGGTCGCCGCCCGCCAGCAGGCGCTGCTCGACGCGCTGCGCGCCATCCTCGCGCTCGGCCTGCCCCCGCCGGCACCGCACCGGAGCAGGCGCGCCGCGGATGAGCGCCCGCCTCGGTGATGCCGGCGTCGCGACGGTGGCCGATAGCCTCTTCCCCCCAGGACTGCCAGAGCTGCTGCCGGCCACTCAAGCCGAAGCAGGCCCTCGGTCCGAAGGCCCACCGCTTCGGGTCGGCGCGACTGTTCACACTTCGGTGAGCAGTTGGGTCGACGAGTTCGACGGCACGATCACGGCGAGCCTGCACCACCGCGGCTGCCGTCGCTCCCAGTTGAACTGCTCCGGCACGCACTGTTCCACCCAACATCGCCGATCAGATCGCCAAAACGATCCTCGATGCCCTCTGAGCTACTGCAATCTGCGTGATCGTCTAGCCGAAGTGTCACCTGTCAACTGACGCCGATCCGTAGCCCATCAACTGAAGCACGACATTGGCAGTCGTTAGATGTAGTCGAAGTACCGGATCCACCAGGTCGCCTCGGACGGCGCGAAGATGCCGGGGTCGCAGACGCCGTCGTAGGGCTCCCAGAGGGGCTCTTCGGGGATGAGGATATAGCCGAGGTCGGCGAGGGCGGTCTGGACGCGGTCGGCGTCGTCGGTGTGGAGCAACTCTGTGGCTTCGGTATCGGTCCAGACGCCAGGATTGTCGACGGACAGCACGGCGAGGCTTCCAAAGTTGCTCACGCTGACGACGAGTGGCCGGCCGGTGGCGGTGACGGACGCGGCGATGTCGATGCGGCCGTGGAGGCTGGCATCCTGCACGTCGCGGTCAACGTGGCACTGGCAGCCGAAGTCGGCGTCCAGGCGCTGCGCCAGTCGCTCGAACCGGTCCCGGGTTCTGCGGTGGTCGTAGCCATCGGGGATCTCCACATGGTCCCGGTCGTCCAGGGCGTGCAGCAGGTGCCACAACTGGGCGTCGCTAAGCGACATCGGATCATTGTGGCCGCCCGGACCGGCGCGGCGGTTCAGGTTTCCGGGCCTTGAAGCGGGCGATCGTCTTCGGAGTGGTCCGGGCGACCTCGGCGACGAGTTGGTCCTGGTCGTAGATGCGGAAGGTGGTGTCGGCGGCCTCGACGGCCAGGGTAGCGCCGGCGTACCGGATGCCGACATGGACCTTCTGCCTGGCGATGACCAGGGCGCCGCGGCCGCTGCGGTCGACTCGTAGCGGGTCGGGCGGTGGTGCCGGGGCTGGTCCGGCCGGGCGAGCGGGCGTCGCGGATGCGGCTCATGTCGGTCGGTGACAGTGGGTTGGGCAGGCTGCGCAGCAGCACACCGTGGTCGGTGATCTGCATCAGGGCCTGGTCGAGGCGGATGGTGAGGCGCCGGCTGGCGAACTGGCTGCCGACCGGGTGCCTGCGGCCGGCCAACCCGATCAGGCCGGTGGCGTTCACCAGCCGGTCAACCTCAACCGCCGCGTCCCGCCGCAGCGGTGCGGCCGGGAGCGGTGACGGCCCGGCGGGCTGGCCGCCGTCGGCGAGCAGCTGCCGCAGGTGGGCGGCGGTGAGCCTGGACGGCACGGTCTTGAGCCGCACGTCGTCCTTGAGCAGGTGCACGACGGTCGTGTCGGCCCACAGCGTGATGGTGGTGCCGGCATACGCGGGGCCGAGCCAGAACTGCTGGCCGCACACGCCGAGGTTGCCTGAGGCCGGGACGACACTGGCCAGCTCCACGGCCAGATTGACCGGGTCGACGCCGTTGGCCGACATGACGACCGGCGGCGCAACGGTCGCCTGGACCGCCCCGGCGTGCTCGATGCTGCCGACAGTGCGGGTTCCCGGGGCCGGTGCGGTGCTGAGGGAAGCGGGCACCCGCAGCGGCAGGCCGGGCTGGTCCGAGCGCGCGGCGAACCGGTCGGCGGGGAACGCCATACCCAGCGCCTGGTGCGGGCGGTGGGTGTTGTACTCGCGGCAGAACTCGTCGATGGCCGCCTGCGCCGCCTCCACGCTCGGCCACACCGGCACCGCGTCGAGCAGTTCACGTTGCGAAACCGCTCCACCTTGCCCGTCGTGGTCGGCGAACGGGGCTTGGTGTTGCGGGCAATGATGCCGTTCTCCCGGCAGATCCTTTTCGAACAACACCTCACCCGGGCGGGGCTTGGTGAACTGACCGGTGAACTGCTTGCCATTGTCGGTGAGCACCTCCTCCCGAGTGCCGAAGCGGCGCAACGCATCCACGAACGCAAGACACACCGCCCGGCCGGTCGCCCGGCGCACCACCGTAGCGATCACGCAGTACCGGGAATGGTCATCCACCCCGGTGATCACCTTCGCCTCGGTGCCGTCGGCGAGCACGATGCCGCCGACGATGTCCATCTGCCACAGCTCCATCGGCCGGTCCCGCTGCCAGCGGGTGTAGTCCTGCCGGCGACGACCACGCGGCTGCGCGTCGACCAGGCCGTGCCGCACCAGCTACCGATAGATCGTGATGAATGATGGATGGGGCCGGGACAGCCGTTACGGCCCAGTTCGAACTCGATACGCCGCTGCCCCCACCGCGGATGCTGCCGGTGAGGAAAGCGTCTGTCACGCAGGTCCCGAGGCCGGACAGGGGCAGGTCTCGCGTGCAGGTCTCGCTGGTCTCGCTGTCGAGTCCCAGCACATGCTTGACGTTTCCGTCTCACCTGATGTTGGACAGGTGGCCTAGGAGATTTTGGGACGTTTCATCGTAGACGTGCTTGGGCGTGGCGCTGTCTAGAGATCGATGTGGTGCTCGATCGAACGCCAAGCCGGTCCGGTGTACTCGGTGAGGGTGAACCGGCGATGCTCGTCGGTGGGGTGCACGGTCACGGCGACAGTGCTCTCGTCCTCGAATCGCAGCAGGAAGACGGGATCAAGGTCGTAGAAGAAGGCGAACCCCTCGCGGTCCTCGTCGTTGGTGCTGGTCAGGAACCCATGAGCGTCCAAACCGGCGCCGCTGGTGGTGATGACGACTGCCACCTCGACGCTGCCAAGCAGGGTGGACGAGTTCGCCCACCACTCCAACCAGGCACGGCCCTCGAAGGTCTCCATGGTCGTCATCATTCCAGCGACAACCTGGGGTGCGGAGCCCGACTTTGCGGCGGGGGCAGCGTGGCGACGTCGTGCATCGCGGTGGCGGGGAGCGGCTGGGTGGTTGGTAGCACCTCGGCCGAGAGAGGGTCGGTCTTGCGGGGCCTGTGGGCTTTGATACGGGTGACGGGCTGGGCGGTGGTGCGTCGCAGGCTGCGGGGGCCGTCGTCGCAGTGGACGACCAGCTCCGTCTCGGACACCTCGATGGTGATGTTCTTGCCGGCGTGGACTCGGCCGAGCGCGACTTTCTGCCCGGCAACCATGACGGTCCCGGTGTTGGAAGCGCGGCGTTGAACGTGCACCGGACCGGTCGGAGGCTGTGGTGGCGGGCCGGCGGGGCGGGCCGAGCGCAGCCGCCCGATCTCGGCAGGGGTCAGCGGGTTGGCGCGGGTGCGCAACAGTTCCCGCGTGTGAGGGTCGAAGAACATCAGCGTCTGCTCGTCGATGCGGATGCTCACCCGGCGCCCGGCGAGGATCTCGGCCGCCAGGACCACATGCTGGCCCAGGGACACGTGGCCGGCGGCGTTGACGGTCCGGTCGACCTCAACCGGGCCGGCGGGGTCGGCGTCGGCGGGCCCGGGCAGCGGCGGCGGCCCGGCCGGGCGGCCACCGTTGCGCAGCAGCGCGGCCAGGTCGTTGACGGACAGGTGGGAGCGCACCGACTTGAGCCGGGTACCGGCGATCAGCAGATGGATGACGTCCGTGTCGGCCCAGAACGTCACGGTGATGCCGGAGCGGGCCGGACCGAGCCAGAATTGTTTCCCAGCGACCTGTAGGTTCCCCGACGGCGGCACAATCCGATCGAACTCGATCGCACTACCGACCCACCGGCCAGACGACGCCTGCGGCGCGACGACCGGCATCGCCGGTGCAGCACTCTGCTGCACCGCAGCGCCGGACACCGGCGGCGGGGATGCCGGCGGCATGTCCAGGATGCTCGGCAGCTTCAACGGCATCAGCGCCGCGCCGGCGGCGGCGGTGTTGGGCCGGAACCGGCCGGCGGGAAACGCCATGTCCAGGGCCTGGTGCGGCCGGTTGGGGTTGTACTCGTGCAGGAACCGGTCGACCGCGGCCTGCGCAGCAGCCAGGTCGGTGAACTCGCCGACGTCGTCGAGCAACTCCCGGCGCAGCGTCTGATGGAACCGTTCCACCTTCCCGGTCGTGGTCGGCGACGCGGGCTGCGTCAGCCGGTGCACGATGCCGTTCTCCCGGCAGATCCGGTCGAACAACACCTCACCGCCCTGGCCGAACCGGTCGGTGAACTGCTTGCCGTTGTCGGTGAGCATCTCCTCCGGAATCCCGTACCGGACCAGGGCCTCCGCGAACGCCGTGCAAACGGCCCGGCCGGTGGCCCGGCGCACCACCTTCGCAGCGACCGCGAACCGGGAATGGTCGTCCACGCAGGTGACGACCTTCGCCTCCACCCCACCGGGCAGCAGGATCCCGCCGACGATGTCCATCTGCCACAACTCCATCGGCGCGTCCCGCTGCCACCGCTTGAAGTCCTTGCGCTGCCGGCCCCGCTGCACCGGGTGCAGCAGCCCGTGACGCACCAGAATCCGGTACACCGTCATCCGTGACGGCACCCGGCCCGGACAGCCGTGACGGCCCAACTCGAACTCGATCCGCCGTGCACCCCACCGCGGATGGGTTCGACGCAGCTCACACACCGCCGCCTCCACCTCCGGCGACGCCTGATGCGCACACGAGTCCGGCCGGCGGGACCGATCCACCAACCCGGCCAACCCCGCCACCGCATAGCGGTTCAACCAGGTGTGCACACTCTGCCGCGACACCGCCAACCGCAGGGCAACCTCGCTGACCGTCTCCCCGGCCTGCACCGCTGCACCGGGCGACGCTGGCCGATGCGACGGCGGTGATGGTGCTGTTCGCCGCCGCGAGCCGGGCGGAGGCGGATCGACTGCTCGCGGGACTGCCGGCGCTGGCCGATCAGCCGCAGGACCGGCGAGACCTGGTTCGGGGCTGGATAGCCGCGCTGTATCCGCCGTCGGCCGACGGCCGGGTGTGGGGCCAGGTGGAGCCGGACCGTCTTGCCGAGCGGTTCGCCGGTCTGCGCCTCATGCGCGACCCACGCCTGCCCGACCCGGTACTGCCGGACGCGACCGAGGTGCAGACGGCGCAACTGTTGACCGTCTACACGCGAGCGGCCAACCAGCCGACGTTCGGCGGCGCGCTGCGTGGCCCACTCACCGACCTGGTGCTGCGACATCAAGCGGTCCTGGCCGGGGTCGCTGTCGACGTGGCGGTCCAGACCGAAGCGCCGCAGCCGCTGGCCGACGCGCTGGCCCGCGTCGCCGCGGACCCAGGAATCGCCCGGACTGATCTGCAGGTATTGGCCAGGCGGCTGCCACAGTTCAGTCACGTCCTCGCTGGGTGGCCGCCGACATCGCCGGTCGAATCGTGGCCATCCAACGGACGTTGCTTGCAGATACCGAAGATATCGAAACAGCACACGCCGAGCTCGCCACGTCGTTGAACAACCTGTCGGTACGGCTCGGCGACCTGGGGCGGCGTGAGGACGGCTTGGCCGCCATCCAGGAAGCCGTGGAGGTGTACCGGGCCCTGGCCCAGGCCCGCCCCGACGCGTTCCTGCCCGGCCTCGCCATGTCGTTGAACAACCTGTCGGTACGGCTCGGCGACCTGGGTCGGCGTGAGGACGGCTTGGCCGGCGTTGCTGCCGGTGCAGGAGCGGGTCTTGGGTTCCGAACACCCAGAAACGCTGACCGACCGCGCCAACCTCGCCTACTACACGGGGGCGGCGGGGGATGCGGCCCTGGCTCGGGACCTGTACGCGGCGTTGCTGCCGGTAAGGGAGCGGGTCTTGGGCCCCGAACACCCCGACACGCTGACCGACCGCGCCAACCTCGCCCACTGGACGGGGGCGGGGGGATGCGGCCCTGGCCCGGGACCTGTACACGGCGTTGCTGCCGGTGCGGGAGCGGGTCTCCGGCCCCGAACACCCAGAAACGCTGAACGCCCGCGCCAACCTCGCCCACTGGACCCGAATGGCCGACCGAGCCTGAAGTCGCTGAGCTCGCCGACAGCAACTGCCACGTACGACGACGATCGCGGCCGGCACCGGTCCGACACACTTGCGCCGCACCCAGCCCTGCGACCGCGGCCCCGGCCTTGCCTTCAATCCCAAAATCAGGCTGCCACGGCGGGCGCTAGCAGTACAGCAGCGGAGTACAGCAACCGGCCGGACCGAGCCAAGCCGATTCCGGCCGACAACCGTTGCAACGCAACGGGACCGACTGCACCGAACATCATCGCCGGGAATCCCTTGATCGCGGGTTTCACGGCTGCCGGCTATGTCGCGCTTGGGGGAAACCTGTGAGGTGCCAAATCCTGGCTCCCTGGGCTGACACTACCCAGATGGCGCTCGGGTTCTTCACCCACCTCGCCGGCGAGAATGCTGTGGCCTGGTCAGGCAGTTCCGAACCCGGCACCGAGATCAATCCCGCCGTCGGCGGCGATGCGTTTTCCACGTCTCGGCGTTGGCGGTGATCTGGGCCGGGTCGCCGGCCAGCCAGTCGAGCGCCTTCCGGAGTGGCTCGACGTGTTCGATGATCCAGGCGACACCGTACGGCAGCACGGTGCCGATGGGATCGGAGACCGCAGCGAGGCCGTCGAGGGTCAGGCCGGCGACGCCGTCGATGTCGTCTGCGTTGTCGCGGTGGGTGCCTTCCGGCTCGGCGGCGACCAGCCGCAGCGCGTCGGCGGTGTCGTGCAGGGACTCCTCGCCGGCGGTCAGCGCGGCGACGGCGCGTTGCTGCACGAGGTTCAGCGCATCCGGGACCATGCGGCACAGCTGGCCGTAGGCGTCGCTGCCCGGCGTGGTCGTGGCCGCCGCATCCAGCACGGTCTGCATCGCGTCGCCGAGCGCGGCCACGTGCCCGGTATGGCTTTCCAGAGAAAGCGTCGCAAATTGGCCTACGCTGAGCAGGCATGAGTCAACGGCGTTCGGGGCACGAGCGACTTCGCGCGAAAGGGCGACACGCTAGTCTGCTAACCCGATCCTGCACCGCCGTGCGACGCGAGCGGCGATGATCCTCGGCGGGGGGCAGCGCCGCCGAACTCCGCTCCGTCGACGCCAGGCCCGTTATCGGTGAGGCCGGCGGTGGCGATCGTCGCCGCGTTCGACCGGGCAGTTGCGTCGCATGCAGCCGGCTGGTGCGTCGTGACCGACGCACCCGTCAGCGCCGTCTCGGCCGGCGCCCACCAGTAGCTCGCACCCGTCTTGCAGGCGGGCGGTGATGGACATCGAGGGCGATACCGACGATGGCACGCGACCCGCGTTTAGCGCGACGCAGCATCGCGCGAGCGGACGCTGCAGCGGGTGTTCGAGCGGGAACTGGCCCCGGGCCGAGTTGGCCGCCTGGCGCACCGGCGAGGACGGGCGCCGGGGCGCGAGCGTCTACCTGACCGGGCCAGCGTTCGCCGACCAGCTTGCCAGCGCAGTGTCGATACCGCAGTGCGGCGTTGTGGTCGGAGGTTGTTAGGGAAGCGGAAGTCGTTATCCCTGCAGCGGGTCTGAGAGCGATACTGTCTGTGGCATGAACGGGCGCGCGTCACGTTCCTTTGATCGCATCGCCGACCGGTACGACGACCGGCGCGGCGGCACTGAGCGAGGCGTCGTGCTGGCCGCCGACATCGAGCCTTGGCTGTCGCCGGGATCGGTGCTCGAGGTCGGCGTCGGCACCGGCGTCGTTTCCGCCGCCTTGCGTGCGCTCGGCCTGACCGTGTTCGGGGTCGACCTGTCCGGCGGCATGCTGCGCCACGCGCGGCAACGCCTCGGCCCGACCGTCGCGCAGGCCGACGCCACCGCGCTACCCTTCGCCGACGCCTCCGTTGACAACGTCGTATTCGTCACCGCGCTGCACGCAATCGGCGACGTCTACGGCGCCATCGAGGAGGCGGCCCGCGTGGTGCGGCCCGGCGGGCGGGTCGTGGCGATACATGGCATTCCCCGGCGCATGCCCGACGACGACATGAGCGCGGCTGTGGCATCGCTTGCGCCGCTGCGTGACGATCGGCCCGATACCGCACCGACGCTCGACGCCGCGGCGGCGGCCGCCGATCTGCGACCTGCGGGCGTGGCCTGGGTGACGTCGACGGGGTTCGCGGAGTCGCCGAACGAGTTCGCGACGACCATTGAAGAACGCCAGTGGTCGTACCTGTGGAATGTCGACGACGCAACCTGGCGCCGCGTGGTCCTGCCTGCCGTCGAGCGCTTGCGGACTCTGCCTGATCCGGATCGGCCGCGAACCTACCGTCTCTCTCCCCGGCTGGTCGCATACCAAGCGTGAACGATGTTCGCCGGGCTATCAGCTGCGTCGACCGGTTGTGGGGTTGTCCTTGCCGAAAGCCTCTTCCGTCCGGGTAGAAGCCGGCGAATGGGGATGTCCTGGATTGCCGACAGCTGCCGCTCGAGTCGCCCGATGGTGCGTGGCTTTCGCCGCGACGTCGTGATGATCGATCGTGCTGCTGCGCCTGGCACGCATGGGCGTCTTTGCAGCCGTGCCCGTGGGTGCGCCGCTCGGTCTGCTGGGCCACCACCAGCCAGCCGTTGAGGGTCGCGCCCCATCGGAACGTCCTTGGTGGACGTCGTCGGCACCATCCACGTCAGGCCGAGCGGCTCGCCCTGACGCAGGCCGGAGCGTCATGCCGATGATCCACCGTGTGCCGTTCAGCATGGTCAGGCACACCCGGATGACTGCCTTGATCTCCTGCCGAACGGGTCGTCTTCTGCTTTGCGATGGACTTCAGGAATTTCTCGATGGCGTCCGGTCGCTGTTTGAGGAGGTCGCCCCGCCATTCGCCGAGATTCGGAATGACCCAGTTGTGGATGGCCCAGCCGTAGGAGTTGCGGATGGTGTTGTAACGCCATTCAGCGTTGTCGTGGTTGAGGAACGCGATGAGCAGCGCGTCGAGCTTGCCGGGGTCGCCGGCTTTCGGCAGTTCCTGCGCCATCACGTGCTGCTCGAGGGCGACCAGCAGATGCTGTAGTCCGAGCCTGGCGCGAGCGCAGGCTTGTCGGACTTTCTTCTGGTTGCCAAGGGTGACATTCCGGTTCAGTGCATGCGGAGTTCCGCGCCGTCGCATGGCGTCCGGCTGTTGGGTGGTGCCGGCCAGATGCCCGGCCGTCGTCACCGGTCCGGCTCGGGAGCCGTCACGGTCGGCACGTGACGTTCGGGAAACGTCGGCCGGTCGGCGCTAGGAGCGCCGTGTGGTGGGGCGCTCGTCGATTGCGGCGATCGTCATCCGCCACGACTCATATGCACCGACGACCGCGTGTTCTAGCGCAGCGCGTTTCGCGGCGCTGCGCCCTTCATCTGCGAGGACGCGGCCGATGTCGGTGATCATCTGCGGGTAGGGCGGTTCCTCGGGCGGCAGGTCGTAGTCGTCTCGGGTGCCGAACCCGAGAGCGATCACGGCTTCCCGTGGGTTGATTTTGAGCGCTCGGCAGATGGCCACGACCTGAGCCGCGTAGGGGTTATCGACTCTTCCCTGCTCGTAGCGCTTGTAGGTCGCCTCGCCGACACCAGACTCGGTGACGACCTGTTCCTGCGACAGGTGCTGATCGGCGCGTGCCTTGCGGAGCAGGGCGCCGAAGCGCCGCCCAGGGCTCTCGTCGCCGTCAGACATGCCGTCACGATAGCGGTCCGCGCCGCCGGGCCTGACCGGACGTTGGTTGGTATCTGGTCAGATCCGGATCTGATCAGATACTGCTGCCATTGTGATGCCACACCTGCCTCAATGGCGCTGTTCGTGGGGATCGCGCCTGAACTCGTGCGTACCTTCCGATCGAAGTCAAGTTAACCAGAACGCTAGAGGGATCTGATCCGATCCCATACCGTGCGGTCTCATGGCTGAACACCAGGCACCTACGGGCGTCCTCACGCGGCCGGTCTTCGACGACAGCGCCTTCCGGAGACACACGAAGGAACTCGGCGCTCGGACTGATCGCCAGCGATGCGCCATGGCCGGCATCTCGAAGGCCGCCCTGCGCCGCTGGCGGTTGGGCACGGTGAGCCCGTCGCTGGGGACGCTGGGCAACGTTGCCTCTCGGCTCGGCGTCGGCATCAACGACCTGATCCGGGAGGCGGCCGCATGAACGGCGACCCGGAGGTCCGGCCGCTGCTGCGGACCGTCGAGGAGGCCGCGGTCGAGTTGCGGGTCAGCAAGAGCACGGTCAAGAAGTGGATCCAATCGGGCGAGCTGGACAGCATCACCATCGGCGTACGAAGCCGGATCCCAGCCTCCGAGGTCCGCGGTTACCTCCATCGCAAGCTGCGAGAGGCGGCTGCGGCCCGCGGTGAGGGCGACGATGAGGACTTGACGGCGGCATGACCCGTCCTGCGCCCGTCTCGGCCACAGACTGCTCCGCTGCAGGTTGGCGAGCTGCGTGTCGGGGGCCGGCCCCACCGTTCGTGGGTCATGGGCGCACACGGCCGGAAGGCCGGTCGAAGGCGGCGGCCCGTGGCGCCGCATGAGGGGCGCCGCCGGCCGGTTCCGCCGCGCAGTGCGCAGACGCGTGTTCGCCGGCACCGGTTCGATCCCGATGATGCGGTGCCGGAAGACTTCTGGGGTCGGCGAATCTGCATTGTCTGCCAGTGTGCCGGTGCCGCTGGCGACGCGCGCCACTTCGCTGATAACGAGGCACCGCCGCGCTACCCCGAGGTAGCCGACGAGGTGCGTGAACTCGAGCGTCGCCGATTCGGTGAACGCGACGACCTTTGACCTGCGCTTCGTGATCTGCGCGAGGTTGCGACATCCTTGCCCGCGGACGCCCTTCGGGTGACTCTGCTGCTGGATGCTGCCCGCTGAAGGGAAGCAGGAGGACCGCGATGGCGGAACCGGATGACGAATCGGTGACCCTGCGTCAATGGACCGACGTGGTACGGCGTGCCCGGCTCGGTCGGACCACGAAGGCGGTCGCGCTGACGATGGCCACCTACGCCGACAACGACGGCAGCCGCGTGTTCCCGGGTGTCGCCCGGCTCGCGGTGGACTGCGAGCTGACCTACAACGTCGTGCAGGGCGCGCTGCGGACGTTGCGCACGGCCGGGCTGATCGAGGTCGTGCGCAGAGCCTCCCGGCGTGGCCAGGCCGACGAGTACCGCCTCATCCTGGCCGCCAACATCCTCGACCGAGTGGAGGTGCTCACACCGGCACAAGTCGCGACAGCGGCCGCGGACCTGGCAGGGCAGCGGCGGGGCCGGTACCGTCCCGCGACCGCGGCAGCCCCTCCGGCGGACGAGACCGGACAGGACCTGCACCACACCGCACCGGGTGCAGGCGGTGACGACGCGACAGATCTGCACACCGGCGCGCGGGGTGCAAGCCACGTCGACCGGCACCGGGCTGCACCCCACGGCGACGTGTCGACGACGGCGACTGCACCCCACGGCACCGCGCACCTGCACCCCACGGCGTCACCACCCACCACCCATGGACCGCAACACCACCCCCACCATCCCAACGACGGCGCTGTTCGTACGAACGGTGCGGTGGTTGGCGACGTCGAGGCCGCAGCCTCGGCGACACGGGCCACGGATGGCCGCTGCGCACACGGCCTGGGCGGTCCGACCGGGATTCGGTGCCCGGCGTGCCGCCGGAATCTCCCGGCGCAGCCTGCCGACAACGTGGACGGACGGCCGCTGCTGCGCCTGGTGCGGTCAGCGTGAACGCGGCGCCGCAGATGAACCGCTCAAGTGGACGGTGCCGAGGTCGGCGCCTCGAGGCGGCGCAGGTTTCCGCAGGCCCTGATACGCCTCGGCCACCGCGAGCAGCCAGGTCAGGTCGTTGGCGAGGAAGTCATGGCACTCGGCGACGTCCGCAGACCCGCGGTGGCGCCGTACCGCCGGCGGCGCGATCGCCGCTGGCGTGTGGTCACGGGGCACGACGGCGTGCCAGGACTGCGGCTTCGAAGGCGGCTGAGCGGCAACCCGTGCAGGCCGGCAGCCCGAGCGGCCCTGGTCGGCGTTGCGGACGACGTCGGCGTCGCGGAGGTCGGCCAGCAGCCGAATCGACTCGGAGATCTCAACACCCAGGCGGACGAGCCGGACGGAGGCCTACATGAGTCGCCCGGGAAAGCCGGTGAGCTCGGGCAGCAGGGTCACGCCAGCGGGCGAGAGCTGCCGGACGCGGGTGCGCAAGTCGGCCCACAGCGGCCGCAGCATGGTGCAGCCTCGAAAGGCTGGCTCGGTCCGTGAGAACCGGAGAACTGGGCCCGGATGTGCGTGACCGCCGGGCCCACGCGCGTCACGTTCCCTTGATCATTGTCGGTGCGTTTGGGACCCACCTCGCAGGACGTTGCGGCGCTGGACGCGGTCAGGTGTCCGTTGCCAGCGAAGCTGGCCTTGTTGCCACCGAAGGTGGCTCAGCGCCGGTTCTCGCCATCGAAGATGCGCCACCGCTGGTCAGGGTGGGTGGTCCGGCGGGCCCGTTGTCCATCCACGTCGTGAACAGCAGGCTGGCGGGTTGCCATCGCATCCGATCCACCCTGGTCACAGCCGTCGACCCTGGATCAACTTCGGCAACAACGGGGCCGCCGATCGTACGTTGATCTGCCGTCGAGCCGTGTCATAGCTACGTTCGGTAGCGGAAGCTAATTTAGCGAAGGGACGGCTACTGGATCTGCCGATGTGCGGATGCGGGACTCGCTTGACGGCACCGGCCTCTCCGTCTGTGCTTGACGGTGTTTCGCGTGCGCGGTTCCTTCGGCGGCCTTCAGCTGAGCTGTTCGGCCAGTCCGACGATGATGCCCTCGGGGCCGCGGACGTAGCAGAGCCGATAGCTGTCCTCGTACTGCGCCAGCTCGCCGACGAGTTCGGCGCCGTGGGTGCGCAGGCGGGCAACGACGTCCTCGATATCGTTGACGGCGAACATGATGCGACGAATCCCCAGGGTATTCGCCGGTGCATCCTTCGGCTCGGCGCTGATCGCCTTCGGCTTGTGGAACATCGCCAGCTCGATGCGGCCGTGGCCGTCAGGGGTCCGCAGCATCGCGATGTCCTGTCGGACGTCGTCGATCCCGATGACACGCTCCACCCACCGTCCCTCGATCGGCCCCCTGCCCTCCAGCTCCATTCCAAGTTCGACGAGGAACGAAATAACAGCGTCAAGGTCGTCGACAACGATGAGGACGTTGTCCATCCGCTGGATCGTCATGCCAGGTCTCCTCGGTGTTGTACGGCCACGGTGGCCGCATCCGCCCCTGAGACGGAGCCGTCAGGCCGTTCTCGACATCCTTTCCAACTCTTCTTCGGAGGCTCTTGACGCAGCGGACGATCCGGCACCTATCGCGGCATCGCCGGCGCGTAGCTCCCGACGTCCAAGGTCACGTGCGCGGATCTGCCGCTGATCTCGCGCGGCGTCGGCACCGTGGTTGTCACAGCGCGAGCGACGCGTCCTGGCGACGCCGACGCTTCCTGTCTTGGCGCCCCTCTGTGTCAGGAGATCGCGGGAAGGGGTGCCTTAGCCTGGATCCACCGTGCGCCCAGCGAACCTGGAGGTGAGTGTGTAGCTCAGCTGCAGTCGTAAGCTCGTCGTCGCCTGCCGGTGCAAGTCCGGTCCGGGTAGCTGCCAGGAGGCCCGGTAGCAGGCTGGCGGCTCGGTCTGGAAACGGGTCGGGTCGAAGCCCAGCGTCAAAAGCCCTGATGGGGGAGCGACTGAGCGGTCCGTAGCATGACGCGAAGCCTGCGGCGTCGTTAGAGGTCTCACTTGTTGAGGGTGGGGCAGAGGGAGAGCCGAGCCCCCGATGTCAGGGTGAAGGCCATGGAAGCGGTGTAGCTCCTGGATTGCAGCCGCGAAGAACTCCCCGGCGTACTGGGCGCGGAACGTTCAGATGGTGGCGGCGGGAACTGGGGAGACCCTCCCCGGCCCGGTGTGCTGCGGATGCGCACTGGAGTGTCGGGTCCTATAACCGGTTCACGCCGGGAAGTGGATTTCGTGCCGGGAGGGAGTCGGAGGCGGTCGTAGTACCGATTGAGCCGGGCGGACAACACAACCGCCGGTGATGGGAAGGGCCGCTACTTCGTCGATGCGTAGTGCTGGTGAAGGGGTGCCCGGTGAGTGCCGTTTCGGCTAGTCCCGCCGCGTTGGGGTTCGTGTTGGACCCGGTTCGAGCTTTGCAGCATGCGCTCTACCGGGCGGCCAAGGCCGATCCCGGGCGTCGGTTCCATGCGCTGCGAGACAAGGTCTTCCGCAGGGACGTTTTGTGGCGGGCGTGGGTCGCGGTGCGCCGCAACAACGGCGCGCCGGGCATCGACAAGATCACCCTGGATCAGGTCGAGGAGTACGGGGTGGCCCGGCTGCTCGACGAACTGGCCGCGGAACTGCGGCACGGCGGTTATCGGCCGTTACCGGCTCGTCGGGTGTTTATCCCGAAGCCGGGAACGACCGAGCAGCGGCCGTTGTCGATTCCCGCGGTTCGTGACCGTATCGTGCAGGCAGCGGTGAAGATCGTGCTCGAGCCGGTCTTCGAAGCCGACATGCTGCCGTGCAGTTTCGGGTTCCGCCCGAAACGCTCGGTGCACGATGCCCTGCAGGTGCTCGTTGACGAGTCCTGGCGGGGTCGGCGGTGGGTGGTCGAGACGGACATCGCCAACTGCTTCTCGGCGATTCCGCACGACGAGTTGATGCAAGCAGTCCAGGAACGGGTCTGTGACCAGGCGGTCTTGAAGCTCTTGCGGGCGATGCTGCGCGCCGGGGTGATGGAGGACGGCCAGGTCCGGCGGCCGGTCACCGGAAGCCCCCAAGGCGGTGTCATTTCACCGTTGCTCTGTAACGTCTACCTGCACCGACTCGATCGGGCGTGGGATGCGCGGGCGCATGGGGTGCTGGTCCGGTTCGCTGACGATCTGCTGGTGATGTGCGCCTCTCGGGCGCAGGCCGAGGCCGCGTTGCAGCGGCTTCGGGAGCTGTTGGCCGACCTCGGTTTGGAGCCGAAGGAGGCCAAGACCAGGATCGTGCACCTTGAGGTCGGTGGGGAAGGCGTGGATTTCCTCGGTTTCCATCACCGGCTGGTGCGCGCCTGGGCCCGCACGGGTGGCAAGCAGGTCACTTTTCTGGCCCGCTGGCCCGCGAGCAAGGCTATGCAGCATGCCCGTGACCGGATCCGGCAGTTGACGGACCGGTCGCGGCTGTTGCTGTCGACGGAGTGGATCGTGCAGGACATCAACATGTTCCTGCGCGGCTGGGCCGGGTTCTTCAAGTACGGCAACTCGGCCCGCCATTTCGAGAAGATCAGGTACTACGCGAAGCTGCGGCTGGCGTTGGTGATCGCCAAACGGCACAAGCGCAGCCGGGAGTTCGGCTGGCAGGTGCTGTCGTTCCAGTCGGACAACGAGTTGGGCCTGGTCGGCCTGGGGACCGTCGTCGCGCCACGGCCATTCAAACCGTGGCGGCGGGACAAGCCGAATGCCGGCGGTGAACGGCGTCGGTGAGCCGTGTGCGGGAGAACCGCATGCACGGTTCGATGCGGCGGGAGCTGGAAACGGAGCACCCTGGTCATGGTTACGGCAGTGGGACAACCGGACGGGAAACCACTGGAACGAGAAGGCTGTCGGACCTACCGCCAACCCGGGCCACCGCGCCAGCTCCCGACCCTACGATCGGTGCTGGAGCGCTCGCGTCGTGAGGCATTGCATCGATATGTGCTGATTGGGTTGGTTGGTGGGTGTGATGGACCCGCCGGGCGCTCCGGCGTGCTCCGTGGCGATGGTGGGGCCCGGGGTGGGCGGCTGGTCCGGGTCAGGCTGTGGCGGGTGGTGCGTGGACTCGGTCGAAGAGGGTCTGCCAGGGCTGCTGCCAGGGCCAGTGGGTGGGCAGGTGCAGGATGAGGCGGCGGGCTCGACGGGCCAGCCGGGCCGGGATGGTGATCAGCTGCCGGCGGATGGTGGCGGCCCGGGCGGTGGCGTAGCGGGGGCTGGTCAGGCAGCCGGCGGCGCGGAGCAGGTTGTGGCTCATCGCGGCCAGGGTCAGCCAGGCGGCGTTGGCGGCGAACCGGCCCGAAGGCAGATGCGCGAGGGGTCCGTCGATGAGGTCGGCGAAGACCTGCTCGACGATGGCGTGACCGCGGTGAGTCAGATCAGCATCCACTGTGGATTCCGTGGTGTCGGTGAGAAATGCGTGATACCGCCACAGCGGGAACAACGCCTCCTGACCTTCGGGTGCGGGGTTGCGTTCCTTGACCCGGCGCACGACAAGCCGGGCGGTGATCTTGTAGCGGGTGGACTCGAACGCGGTGTAGACCGTTTCGGCGACCTCGGCCTCGGAGATCCAGCCTCCGGTCTCCTCGTCGAACACCGCGCCGGGGTAGCGCACCGGGGTCCACGCGGTCTCGTCGATGCTGGCGATCGCGGTGCGGAGCTTGGGGTTGGACTGCAGGGTGAGCGAGAAGTTCACTCCGGCGTTGCGGCAGGCGGCGGCCACCGGGCCGGAGCCGAACGCCGAGTCGGCACGGACCAGGATCGGGCCGGTGGCGCCGCACGCCCGCGCGGTCGCGATCGCCTGGCGGATGAGGGATGCCGCGCCGCGGGCGGAGCCGGCGTTGCCGCCACGCAGCCGGGTCGTGGCGATCACCGGCGCCGCCGTGGTGGTGCTGATCGTGGCCACCAGCGGGGACAGACCGCGCAGTCGCGCGCTGTAGCCGCCGACCTTGGCGTGGCCGAACGCCGCGCCCTGCTTGGCGTGGCCGTAGACCCGCCGCAGCAACGAGTCCACGTCGACGTACGCCTGCCTGCCCGCGCCGGGCAGCAACGGCGTGGCCGCGGCGAGGGCGGCCAGCAGGTCCCGGGCCGCGGCCTCCAGTTGCAGGGCGTGGCCCCAGGTGAAGAACCGCAGGAACGACCCCAGCGTCGAGGGCGCGTACACCCCGGCGAACAGCGTGGCCATCCCGCCATGCCGCAACACGTCCAGGTCGTCGATGCTGTCCGCGCCGGCAGCCATCCCGGCCACGACCGCGGCGGCCTTGGCGCCCGGGTTCGACCCCGTGGACAGGTCCGGCCGCACCCGGGATGTGACCAACCCGGCCAGATCGACCTGCTCAGCGAGACTCATCACCGGGACCAGGCCGGCACACGACACCAGATTCGCCTCGTCGAACACCGCGTCGACCGCGCGGCGAGCATGCAACAATCGCACCTACGAGATGCCCTCTCGACCGGGGTGATGGAAGCGTAGAGAACTCCCATCCTTCCAGGTCAGAGGGCATTTCCCATACCCTCGCAGCTCACGACGTCATCGTTAGTCGGTGGATCGAGGCTTAGAGTGGGTTTTAGCAGGTCCGGGAAGTGGCTTGTCCGAAGTGCCGGCTGTCGGGATTGAGCTGGCCGCGCTGGATTGCAGAGTCGCTCCCGTTTGCCCTCCCCGGGCCTGTCCCGACGCGTGCGGCGTCGGTGATCAATCGTTGATAGACGACGTTGGACAGGCGGCGTTTCAGGGCGCGCATGGCCTCCATCGGGCTCTTGCCGGCGGCGAGTTTGCGGTAGTAGGCGCGGCCTTCGGTGTCGTTGCGCAGCTGGACGATGGCCATGATGTGCAGGACTCGGTTGATGCGCCGGTTCCCGGCCCGTGATAGCCGGTGGCGGCGGTGGTCACCTGAGGACGCGTCCAAGGGTGCGGTGCCGTTGCAGGACGCGAAGTGGTCCCGGCTGGCGAACCGACTGACATCACCGATGTCACCGAGCAGGCGGGCCGCGCCGGACGGGCCGATGCCGTTGAGCTGTTGCAGCGTGCTTCCAGTGGAGGTGATCAGCTCGGTCAGCTGCGCGTTCGCGGCCTTGATCTTCTTGTCAATGACGGCGACCTCGGTGATCAGTTCCGAGGCGAGTTGCCGGCGGGTGCGACCGACGATGTCGCGGGGCCGCACCGTGTTGAGCAGCGCTCGGGCCTGAGGTGCGGACAAGAACTGCTTCGCGCCGCCGGGCACGAGCTCGAGCAGCAGCTGGTGCAGTCGGCTCAGCGCCTCGGTCCGCGCCCGGCCCAGTTCGTCACGGTGGTCGACGAGCAGTTTCAACGCGACGGTGACGTCATCGACGACGACCTGCCGCAGGCCGCTGGCGCGCAGCGCGGCGATCGCGACGCAGTGCGCGTCGGCGGGGTCGGTCTTGCGGCCCTGGCCAGTGTCGAACAGCCGCGCCCGGGCGGACAGCTTCGCCGGCACGTCCAGGACGGTCTCACCGTCAGCGACCAAGCGTTGGGCGATGTGCCGGCCAATGCCGTTGCAGCCCTCGACCGCCCAGACGCGGTCCTTGTGATGCCGGCCGAGTTTGAGCATCGCGCTGTAGCCGTCGCGATCGGTGCCGAACCGGCCCTGCCCGAGGACCTTCTCCCGCTCGTTGATGAGCTCGATCGTGGCGGACCGCTTGTGCGGGTCCATACCGATGATGACGCGCCCCATACGCTGCTCCCACCTCGACTCGACAATCGGACGTCGACGGGAGGGCAGCGCATCTTCGAGCGCATGGGCATACCCCTGGAGCCACTCCACGCCGCGGTGACCGGCAGGACGCACGCCAAATGAGAGCCACACCCAACCACAGCGGGCAGCCGATGAGAGAGCGACCCTACCGATCACCTCGACCCAGCCTGGCCGGGCTGCGGTCGTACCGCCAGTCAACAAGATGCCGATGAGCGGGCACGTGATCATGGCCCTAGGAATGAGTGGCGGTGACGCTCGGCGTGATTTCGGAAGCGCCTGGTCTGGACAGCCGTCTTCACGGTTCTCAGCGCGGCTCCTCACGTGAGACGCTGATGACCATGAGCGTCAAGCTTCGTCGGCGAGTTGCGTTGGGACTTGCGGCGGGCGCGGTGGTAGTCGCCGTCGTGACGGTTTTCGCCGCTGTCGATGGCGGGCCTGGCGCAGGTGGGCATGTACACCTGTGGACACTGGCTCATCCGTTCGTAGGTGTCGCCATCGCCGGCGCGATGCTGGTTGGGGCCGCTCAGTTGGCGGTTCAGCACCGTATTCGCCGGTTGAGTTCGCAAGCCGCTGCCGCACTGATCACAGTCTTCGCGCTGTGCTCGGGCGAGGCCGCTCATTATGGGACGTTTTCTGACCTCTCCGAGGCATCGGTTGTAGCCACCTCAGTCAAGTTCGAGATTGTGTCGTACCGATCGGCGGGCTTTTTCAGCTCTGACACGATCGTGCTGCGACTGCGAACGCGGGAGGGCATCGCCAGTCGTGAGGGCCGGGACGACCTCGCATGTTTCATCACTCCGGAGTCCGGTGCCGGGCCGGAATGGCTGTTCGGCAGGGCGGAGGTCACCGGCAAGGACGAAATTGCGGTCTTCGCCAAGGACGGGACCATGTGGCGAATTCGCTTCAACGCCCGGACGCTGTCCGCGGTCGAACCACTCGACAGGTGCCGCGACGCCCCGGACATCATGGACGACTGACCTGCAGGCCGCGGCAGTCACCGTGAGACGGGCGGCACTGGCTGCGGCTGCTAACACGGCGCGAATGCCTTTTCCGTGTACCGATTGTGCGGCCCTCGAGAGTCCGCCACGTATCTGGAGCTTCTTGCGGTGCGGTCGCGGCCGAACACGGTGGTCCAGGCCCCCAACCGGGGCCGGCCGTTGTCGCCTGCGGGCCTGGATCAGATCCTGGACCGCTGCTCGGTTCAGGGAGACTCGCTGGTGAGCAGCGCGGTGACTGCCGCCTCGTACTGGTGGCTGCCAAAGCGAAACGGCCCGATGCCGGTGAGGATCGGCCAGTCGTGACCCATCGCTGTCCAGGTGGTCCATCGGTCGCCGTGCTCGATGCGGGCGGACACGACGCCGCAGCCGCCGATGACGCAGTGCGGGCACATGAACAGCGCGACGTGCTCCGCCGGGGTGCTCTCATGCACGTCGGACGGCCCTTGGCCGAGCAGGGCGGAGGTGTGGAACCCGATCAGGCCCGTTCCGATGTGCAGGGTGACCTGAGCAGAAACCCGGGTACGCAAGCCAGGACGCGGTCGAGCAGCAGAACTCCGTCGACAGCCGGCTCCCACACCTCGACGGCCGGCAGGTCCGCGTCCGAGCCTCGCCATCGGCGTGGAGACAGCAGCTGGTGCCTACGCCGAACGTAGCTCAACTGCGAAACCGCCGCGATCACCGAAGCGGTGTCAGCAAGGTTTGTGGGCCGACGAGATGATCCGAGCGACCGATGCCGTCCTTGATGGGTTCGAAGCGGATGTCGCGCGCCTTGTCGACCACAGGTGGGAGGCAGCAACCGATGCAGAAGTTCTCGAGGTAGTCCAGCGCACCGTTCGAGCTCTGAACGCGGTCAACGACCAGTTCCACGGGGCCGCCTACGAGACGGACGAACGAGAGTTGCTCTGCGGGTACATCGATCGTGTACTCGGAGCGGCTGACATCGAGGCCGACGAACTGGCCCGCCGCAACGGCCTCCTCAGCGGCGACATTACCGGTCCATGGCGCGACTGGTAGTCAGGCTCGGTCCTCATGCACGAAGCGCTAGATCAGTTTCTGACTGGTGCCCGCTCATGCCGGTGAGCGGTGAAGCCCGCTACGCACTCATCGATCGTGGTCTGCGCGCCGGATAGGTTCGAGCGACCTGCTGTGGACCGCCGAGCAGCGTCAGACCAAGCCACAGCCGAGGTCTCGACGGTCCGGCTCGAAGGCGATTTCGAGCTGGCACTGCGGTGAGTCGTTCGATCCGTGCAGGGTGAACCGGACTTGCTGGCTGTCGAACCGCTGGTCGGCGCAGAGCAGCGCGGCCAGGCGGTCGGCCGCGACGCTCCACCCGCTGTGGTGCGCTGTACTGGCCGCTGTGAGCGGCTGCGCGCCGCGCGGGTCCCGGAGCGCCGTCGGTATTCCGATCAGCTCGTGTTCCTTCGATGTACCGTGATCGCGTGGTGTCGGAGGTGCGGCGGGCGTTCAACCAGATGATGGCCGGTCAGATCGGGCCGTTTCTGCGCGGGCACGGGTTCCAGGACCAGAAGAAGGGGTGCTTCCTGCGCGTCATCGATGGCGTCGGCGCGGTCTCTCTGTGGTTTCAGAACTCCAATTATCCGGGGCACGCGCCGTACTTCATCAATATCGGCGCGGGCACGGAACGCTGGATTGCGTATTCCGGCGGCGTGGAGGACGGCCTGGGCCAGCTGTCCGGACGCGTCGACCCGCCGCCCGAGCTCGCGTTCGCTCCTGGCGTTGACATGTGGAGCCTACGGACGCCGGAGGCTGCCGTCGAGCACGGCGCTGGGGTATGTCGAACGTTCGACGAGGTGGTGTTCCGCCGGTTGGCGCGGCACCTGGAGTACAACACGGCGCTCGAGGACGCGGCCGGCGGCGGTACGCCCGGCCGGGAACCGCCGCCGCGGTGGAGCGGTGTCGTTAACCGGATGATGTACCCGCAGCACCTCAGCGACTACTTCGCCTGGCTGCGGGCCGGCCGGGCACCCTAGCGCCGTGCACTGCGCTACGGCGTCGCGCGCCATCAGACTCGACTGTCACGACCCGCAGTCCCGGTCCGACTGTCAACGACGACGAAAGGCTCGTGGTGGTGAGAGTGCCGAAGGCAGCGCGCAGCGGTGCGCCAGCCAGCAGCCGGTCGACCACGGCGAGGATGGTGCCCGTAGGTTGGGCAGCTGCGCCCTACCGACCTTGGCCGGTGATCTTGTTTCCGCATCTGCCGCTGCGGGTGCGGGGCCGACAACAGAGGTCGTCGCTGACAGTGACCAGCCTAGTGAAGCCGTTTGCTCACGGATGTGCCGACGAAAGCGCCCTGTCGACGGGGCGGCGGATGCAACTGGTGACAGCGGGGCGGCAGCAATCAGCCGTGGCGGAGGATGCCGTCGTCCTGAAAGACGTCTTCGTAGCTGGGTGCCAGCACAAAGCCCCATCCGGGCGGTAGCCCGAGATAGGCGCCGAGTTCGGGTCGCGCATGCAGGACGTGCCGGGCGTGCTGCGGCTGGAAGAAATCGTCATCGGTCGAGTAGTCGCCTGCATACAGGAACCAGCCGCACGTACCGCCTTCAGCCTGATGCCGCAGACCTCGGATCGGCCAGATACCGGGCTGCATCAGCGAGGCAGAGGCGCCGAGCATCTCGGGTCCCGTGACGAACTGCGGGGCGGCCGCGAACCGTTCGCACAGCGATCGCTGAGCACGACGAACTCCAGCACGACCGCGCCCCCACCACATCCGCGGCAGCGTACTCCGAGCCGACACCGATCGCCCACAGTGTCCGGACATCAGCCGCGATGCGGCGCGACGTGTTGAACAGTCACACTTCGGTACTGGCCTGCCGCCACAGGCGCAAGGCGCGGTGACGTAATGGCTGGGGCAGCTGCGGGTTGCTACGCATCTCGGCGAGCACGTCGAGGAGGCCGGTGCTCGGCCAGCCGGATTCGAGCCACGTGAGGGCTAGGCCCGGCCAGTAGTGGCCCCACGAGGTCAGCGCGAACCGCAGCAGCGCAGGCAGCGGCGTTTCGCTCGTGAAGCCGGTCGAGGACAGTGTGGCGACGACATCGGCCGGCTGACGCTCGAGCAGTGGCAGCAGCCACGCTAGGTGATCGGCGGCGGAGTGGACCGCCCCGTCCGCCGCGCCGTAGATGAGCCATTCGCCTGCGCCGTTCTCGGCGAGCACCAGACCGCGTTCGTTGATCACGATTCGACGGTTCTCGTCGGCCGGATACACGCAGCGGATCCTGTCATGCTGCATGTCGGTCATCGCGCCATCACTTCATGATCTGCCGGTTGCAGGCGGGCGATCTTGGATTACGCACATGCCGCGAGTCGTATGGGGTAGCGGCGGCTGGTCCGGCGTGATCGAATGCCGCGGTGCTCGCTCGTCGCTGGCGCCTCGGCGCCGCCGTCATCTCCGTGGCCGTGACGGGCTGGACCGCCTGGTTCACGGCCGATGTCCTCGGGGAGTGGTTCACCACCGCACTGTTCCTGGCCGCGCCGGCGCTCGTCGCGGTGGCCCTCGCGCCGGCCTGGCGCTCAGGCGCGGCCGTCACCGGCGGGCTGCTGGCCGCGCTGATTGGACTCGCTGTGGCGTCGACGCGGTGGCCGGATGCGCTCCGGCCACCGCAGACCGATTGGCTGCTGCCGTACCTCGCGCTCGCCGTCCTCGCTTGGCTCGCCGCGTTCACCGTGCGCGTCGCAACCGCCGAGCCCGAGCGACGCAAGACCCTGCTGCTGTCCGGCGCGGGCGGAGCCATCGTCCTGCTCTGCCTCGTTGGGATCATCGCAGCCGGCCCCGGCGGTCAGCGCCCCGGCTCGGGCGACATCGACGTAGACCGCCACGACCTGCTGCCCTTCCCGGCGATACTGCACAGCACGCGCATCGTTCTGGACTGCCAGACCGGCACCGGGGTGTGCACCGAGGCCCTCGAGGTCTGGAGCACTGCCGGCCAGCCGCCGGCCGAGATCGCCGAGCTGCTGGCCCAGCACCTGCGCACCAAGGGCTGGCCGATGAGTCCCGCCGCGACGACGGGCCGGCTCACGGGCTGCCTGCCGATCCGGGGCGTCCTGCTCTGGGCCGACCACGCCTGCGCCGAGCTCATACCGTCCACGGATCTGACCTGGCGCGACGACGTCGAGCACCGCGACGACTCGATCGTGCTCATCCTCGCCGACAAGCCCCTTACGGCACCGTGGCGGGCGGCCTGACCGGCCAGCCCCAGCGCGACAGCAGGCCGCATCGCGCGACGGGCCGGTCGATTGAGTGCACGTACATGCCGTCGGTGCTGCTGGGCGGTGGCCAACGCTGGTCACATCGAGTGACGCGACCGGTTCCACCGCGTGCCGCATCATAGGGCGATCGGGCGGTGAGCCAGCGCGGCGTCGACGATCTCTTCTGCGGTCGCGGCCCGCAGTTCAGCCGGCGGGTGGAAGATGAGTCCGCTGGCGCCGGGCATCACGGTGTTGCGCTCGAACGCCTCGATGTACCAGTCGTTGGTCGGGTCGGCAAGGATGCGGCGCACGATCTCGACCAGTTCGTCTCGGGCGACGTCGGGCAGTCGTACTGGCGGCGGCGCGCACGCCCACTCGATCAGTGCTTCCGGGTCCGGCGCCTCGCGGTGGTAGCGGAACTCGTCGAGCCCGAAGCTGTGACCGGTCATCTCGTTGAGCGTCTCGACCGCGGCGGTGGCGTCGCCGCCGCGGTCGACGAGTTCCTCGATCCGCAGTATCGCCTCTGCGATCGCGGCTCGTCGCTCGGGCATGACGGGCCGGCGCACCAGCGCGTCGCGCAGCTCCACGCCGTGGACCCTACCGGGAGTTCGTACGGGACGGGATGGGTGCGGTCGAGCTCTGTTTCAAGCCGGATGGGGCCAAGCGGGCTGCGACCTGTAGTACGGACGCCCGCAACGGTACGCTCCGGTGACCCGGATGGACGCATCAAGCTGCCTGGGGCGTCCGGTGTTGCCGTGACAAGCGCCGCTGCGCAATGGGCTGCCTCGTGGCTCAGTCTCCCGAATCGCCGCCGAAGTGGATGTGCGCGGGTCGGCCGTTGTCGTAGCTGATGATGTATGTACCGACCCAGCGATCCCGTTCATCGACGATGTCGGTGCTCATCCATGCCTGCACCTGGTTCGCCGAAGGCGTCACGGTGCCGAAGGTGTACATCAGGTTGTCGTGGGACAGCGGGGACACCGTCGCGAAGGCCGGCTCGGCGGACACGCCGTTGACCATGTCGATGATGGAGTGGGTTCCCGAGTGCGGCTGCGCCGCGACGAGGGTGTCCAGGTCGGTCGGCACCGGCCTGGACTTGCGCTCCAGCCAGTCCTCAACGATCGCGTCGTACCGCTCGGGGTCGGTGTCGCGTGGGGCGAGGCTCGCCCGGAACTCCGCTTCTGTCATGTCCAGGTCGGGATCCCGGGGCTCGCGGTAGTACTCACCCCGCTCGTAGACCTGTTGCCGCAACTGGTGGAGCGCGGCGTTGACATCGGACTGGTAGTCCACGGTGTACCACCACGCAGACGAACCCATCAGCGCGCTCCTTCCAGAAGCACAACACCGACGATCATTCCACGCGACCGGGCGGCTCGGGCGCGAGCCTAAGATCTGGTGCGCGGACATGCCGCTGGTGGCGCGCGCAACTGGTCGCCGCCCGTCACAGTTGGTAACAGATGTTCGGGCCGTCGAACGAGTCCTGAACTGCCGAGAAGCGGACACCTGATCAGCGGGGCGCATTGGTTCGTCTGAGCGCCGCGGTAGCCCTATCTTCGGGAACTTGGCAGGTGGGTCGACGGTGTCTGCCGAGGATGCCTGTCCAGTGTCAGCGCAGCTGAGGCAGTCTCAACCTGGTCGAGGCCGTGGGTACTTCGGGAGTCGATGGGACCCGTGTCAGTGCGTGGCACACGCGCAGAATGAGCTGCCGTACAGGTAGCCGCGCGGGCCGTCGCAGCGGCACAACTGGCCGCAGTCGACGGGCTCGCTGTGATGCGCGGCGGCCTCAACGGCCTCGTCGTAGTCCTGGCAGCGGCTGGTGCACTTCGCGCTTGGGCGCACGAGGTGGCGCGTCGTCACGTCCTACGCATCCGGGTCCCAGGCGATGAGCTGGTCGAAGATACGTCGGTCGCCGTCGAGCTTCAGGGAGTCCATCGGAATGCGGCCGTAAAAGGCCAGGACCAGCTCACTGGCTGTGCCGCGGGCGGAGGCGTCGGCTGCGGCCGGGTCCTCGCCGGCGGCGGTGGCGGGCATTGTGCCGGGCGCGGAGAGGCGGGCAATCCGTGCGCCGTCACCGGAAAGCCAAAGGCGCCAGGAGCGGCCCTCGGTGGCGTGGTAATCGACGACAGCGGGCTCGTGCGGCCAGGCGACCGTCGTTGCGCAGCAGGTGAACTGAAACTCCTCTACACCGTCGAGTGCCGCCTCGTCCGGCAGCGGCTGCGGGGCGCCCAGGGTGGCCTCGGCGTCGTAGGTATGCACCGCGATCTCGTGGAGCTGGTGCCGGGCGACGGCACCGCAGGTCTGTGGCGATTGCGAATCACCCCACCACGTCCAGCAGCCGCGATCCGGGCCGGCCTCCCGCAGGGCGTCCAGTAGCTCGTGCGTCGATGCGGCCAACCAGGCCAGCAGGGCCTCGCGCTCCCGAGGCGCAGTCGCCTGCCATGCGGACTTGGCCGGGGGAGCGTCGGCAGGCCCTGCGGCGACGATGGCGGCCCACTTGCGGCGCCCCACGCCTAGGTGCTGCGCCAGATCGAACAGCGTCCACTCGGGGCAGGTCGGCACCTGCGCGTCGAGGCTGGACGCGGAGGCGACCGCGGCGCGGAAAGTGGTCGATCGTTCATCGATCAGCTGCAGCAGATCCGCGAACTCCAGGGTCTTTTCCACTCCGGCTGTCTATCACCGTGCTCCGACAACCGGAAAATGACTTTCGTAGCCGACGCAGCAGGGCGCGGCACGCGCCGCGCCCTCGGATGACATGGTGTCCTCATTCCGAACTGCTCAGCGGGCAGAACGCGCTCCCTTTGTCACAGGTCGGTCAGCGACATCCGCCGGTGTGCGGAGGTGGGGCGCGTTCACCATCGAAGCGCTGCACGCCGACCTCGGCGCGCTGTCGGTCCAGGTGAACGACGATGCCGTGCAACGACTCGACGAGATATGGCCGGGACCGGGGAAGCCGCAGACATACGCCTGGTGAAGCGGCGCATGCTTCCACGGTGGGCTGGACAGGCCATGCCTTACACCAGCGACGGCAAAGTGGCAACACGGCGTGCGGTACGCCACCTGGTAGCCACTCTCCATGATCAGGTTCACGGACATGCCGCAGACAACGCGGGCGCAACCTGGGCGAAGCCCGGTCACACCGTGAGACGGGCGGCATGCCGGCCGGTGCGCAACTCTGCCGACGAGCGCTCATGTGATGACGGACCAGGCGGCGTCCGGCAGGTTCGGATCGCAGAGGTTGGGTGCGTCGGCTAGTGTCCCGCCTTCAAGGCATGTCCGATGACCACGCCGCCAGCGGCCGCGAGGGCGAAGCCAGCGAACAGGCCGAAGGTAAACGCAGGCGCTGATATAAAGATCGTAAAGATAGACGAGGCCAAGCCGATCGCGCACAGTCCGCCGCCCAACAGGACCACCCGGCGTCTCGTCATGACATTCAGTTAACCAGGTTACGGTCGGCATTGGCGTCCGGACATGCCACCGTTGGTGCACTGCGGCCGACCAGCCCTCGTCACACTGAGTGAAGCGCCCATTCAAGCGCGTACCGCATCACAGGGCGATTGGGCGGTAGCAGCGTGGCGTCGACGATCTCTTCTGCCGTCGCGTCCCGCACCTCGGGCGGCGGGTGGAAGATGAGTCCGCTCGCGCCGGGCATCACGGTGTTGCGCTCGAACGCCTCGATGTACCAGTCGTCGGTCGGGTCGGCGAGGATGTGGCGCACGATTTCGACCAGCTCGTCTCGGGTGATATCGGGCAGTCGGACTGGCGGCGGCGCACACGCCCACTCGATCAGCGCTTCCCGGCCGGGCGCCCCGCGGTTGTATCGGAAGTTTCCGGTCGTGTTCGTCGCCGGCCGACCGGATGCTTCCCACCGCGTTCGTGACCGCTTGATCGAGTGCACTGTCATGCCGCGTCAGGGGCTCTGGTGTTCATCGTGGCAGGTGTCGCACCGTAGTACATGGCTGCGTTTCCCGTGCCCAGCGCCCGACTCGAGTCGCCGGGCGATCTTGTCCTGCGGGCCGCGGTGGCGGCCTACCTCGGTCGCTACCGCGGCCAAACCCGCCAGCACAGCGAGTCCGACCTACGGGTCTTCCTGCATTGGCGCACTGACCACGACCTCGACCCGCTCGCCGCGATCCGGATCGACATCGAACGGTACGTGCGGTGGCTGCAGGACGTGCGCTGCTACCAGCCGTCGACCGTCTCGCGCCGGTTGTCGATCGTGACCGGCTTCTATCGGGTGTGCGTCATCGACGGCATCCTGCCGCACTCGCCGGCCGACTACGTCCGCCGGCCGACCGTCCCGGCCGAGTCTCCGACCCTGGGCCTCGGGCACCTGCGGTTCGAGGCTCTGATCACCACCGCCCGGCTCTCAGCCAACCCGAACGAATTCGCCCTCATCGCCCTGCTGGGCCTACTCGGCCTGCGGATCTTCGAAGCCTGCGGGTCGAACATCAGCGACCCTGGGGAAGAACACGGCCACCGCGTCCTGCGCGTGCGCGGCAAAGGCGGCAAAGTCGTGCTGATCCCGCTCCCACCCGCGGTCGCCCGGGCCATCGAACGCGCCACCGGCGACCGCACCGACGGACCGATCCTGCGCAACATGCTCGGCAAGCGGATGGACCGCCACTCCGCCTCCCGCCGGCTCCGACACCTGGCCGCGGTCGCCGGCGTGCGCATGCCCAGGATGCACCCGCACATGCTGCACCATACGTTCGTTACGACCATGCTCGACGCCGGAGTCAGCCTCCGCGACGTCCAGATCGCCGCCCGCCACGCCGACCCACGCACCACCATGCGCTACGACCGCGCCCGCAACAACCTCGACCGCCACCCCCCACTACATCCTCGCCGCCTACATGGCCTCCGGAACCTGACCCCCTCGTTGGGTGATTTCTGTCCGTGGGACTGGCGTACGGTGCGCCGGTGGGATTCTTCGGGACGTTCGTACTGGCGCAGTCGGACCGCCTACTTACCGATGAGGAGGCGGTGCTCGGCTTCGGATATCAGCATGAGCATCTGTACGAACTCGGCGAGGGATGGCAACTGCTGGAGACTCGGGGTATTCGGGACCCGCAGGACTTCGCTGCCGCCAGTGAGCAGTTCGTCGCCGCCACCGGTGCCAGCGTGTTGGCCGCGTACGTCAACGACAGCGACTGCATCGGCGTCCACGGGCGGACACCCGGCGGCTGGACCACGTCGTTCCACCTTCCCGTCGACGAGGCGCCGTGCCCGTACCGGCACCGCCCACCACTGGCGCCGCGAACGAGGGAGGCTGTCGCCGCCGATCTCGAGCAGTGGGCGGGTGCCGTCGGGCTGACTGCTGTCCCGGAGCAGGTTCGGGCCATCGCGGCGTACGACTATCGCGGCAATTCCGGCTGGGGCCACGAGCTGCCGCTCGAACTGCTGCCGGCGCTCGGTTTGCCCGAGTCCGCCGAACCAAGCCCAACTATGATCGACCTTGAACAGCTGCCGTGGCGCGCATTCGTCGGTTCCAGCGGCCTGGCACGGCAGGCGTCAGACCGCAGGAGCTACCGCGACAGCCGCAGCGCACCGGACAGCGGCGTCTTCGGCCCGGAGCGAGGATGGGAACGCGCAGCAATCGCGCTTGAGGCCGATATCTGGGCCGCCCGGCATCGCCGGAACGCCGACACCACGACCTTACGAGAAGACGCCGAACGGCTGCTCGATGCCTGCCGAAAAGACGAGAAGGCAGTGGTGTACCGCTGGCGCAGCTGAACTCCCGGCCGTCCTCGACGCCGTTTCCATCCGACGACCCGCAATGCGCCGCTCCGGACAAAAACCTGCGTCACCGAGGAAAGAGGCGGTCCGCCGAAGCCGGGAACCTTCACCTCTACGCAGCTTGGGTGTGTCGGGCGATCATGGCATCCGGACGTGCCGCCGTTGGTGCGCGGTCACCAGGCCGGCGCTCGTCACGGACGGTGACTGGCTCGGCGAGGCAAGGGGCTTCCTGTCCTGCCGAGAAGCGGATGTTGCCGGGCAGTC
Source organism: Dactylosporangium sp. CA-139066 (assembly GCF_050936175.1). Lineage (NCBI taxonomy): Bacteria > Bacillati > Actinomycetota > Actinomycetes > Micromonosporales > Micromonosporaceae > Dactylosporangium > Dactylosporangium sp. CA-139066. Next base: position 2,436,700 of record NZ_JBNJNH010000001.1, read on the forward strand.
AGGTGGCAGTCGGGGTGTAACGCCACCCCGTGCAACCAACCTTGGTGTTCCAGCGGGCGCCGGCTCTGTCAGTTTGCTCGGGCCCAACATGTCGAGGGCGGAACCCGCCTGGAACCATCAGAATCATGACGACCTTCCGTCTGCTGCGGCAGACGAATCGCTCCTCGCGATTCGCTCAGGTCACTGTCGAGGTAGCGGCATCGAGCCGGTCCGAGGTCGAGGTGACCGCCATCGCCGCCGACGAACACCGGCGGGAAGCCGAGCTGGGCGCTCGGTGGGCTCTGCGCGGCCTCCCCGCGGCGGCGAAGGTGACCGTGACCGACGTGGTCATCACTAAGGTCGACACCAGCACAGGCGATGTCTACGAGGCAACTGCCCGCGCCGTGTGGCAGGCGCTGCGCGTTGAGCACAGGGCGCCGTACGCGGGCTTCAGCGATCCCGAGATGGTCGCGTCGTGGCTGAAGAACATGGTCGGCCGACGGCTCGACGCCGTGACGGAGGCCCGGCACTGGTACGAGGGACGACGTGAGCCGGACGCCGAGAGTCTGCTGCACGCTTGGCTGTTCTTCGAATACGCGGTGCCGGTCGGTCTGCACGGCCGCGGCGATCAACTCCTGCTCGCGAAGGAGGATCCATACCGGTCCTACGACATGGACGAGTACGGAGAGACCAGGGTCGGTCCGACACAACCTCCGGACGTACTGTCCGGGTTCATCGGGGCCCTGCTCACCGACTGCGCCGTGATCGTCGGGCACGGCGGCGACGCGGTCTGCGCTGGTCTCGTGCTGCGATTCGAGAACAGCGACCTCGTTATCGGCACGCTCGGCGACGAGTGGGTCCTCGGCGTCGGCTCGGTGCCGGCGGCCGCCGCTCACTACTGGGCTGTGCAGCCCTTCTTACGCGGCCGCTGACCGGAGCGGTTGATCCGGCCATCTCGCCAGTAGTCCGGTGCGGCCGGCATGCCACCGCCCAGATCGCAGTAAAGGCCATCCGCTTCTGCCGCCGTTGGTGCGCGGCGGCGGGCGAACGGCCGTCACAGCGGGTGGTGAGCCGAGCAAGGTCGACGGCTTCCGGTCCTGGCGGCCCCGAGGAGCCTCGAGCCGTACCGGATGGTGGCGGCGACAGGTGTGGATGGTGAAGCGAGACGGCAAATGGCCGCGACGCCGGTGAGGAGCACGTACCAAGACGGGTTGCGTGGATGGCGGAAGACGTCGATGAGCCTGGGGACAGCGATGATCCCAGCTGGCGCCGGGCGCGGTTGCTGCGGTGAGGTCAGCCGGTGTGCGGGGTCCTGCCGCCCCGAGGGCGGTGAGCAGGTCGCCCAGGTCTGTCGGCTCCTGAGCGGTCCACACGCGTACCTTCTCGTGCGGCAGCCTGCCGGCGGTCAGCGACCGGCGATGGCCGTCCGCGGTGGCGCGTGTCTGCGGCGGGATCCGGCTGTTTGAAGCCGAACACAGCAATCTATCGAAGTCTGTCGAACAATGCGCGTTTCACGTCCCGCCGAATCGACGTAGTGGGTGGGCGTTGATCGCCGCAGTCCGCCGTCCCGTGGGTCCCGCAACCGTGCAGGTGGCTGCTGGTACTGCCTGCCATGTTGGCAACGGAATGGTGACGGCGGTGATGGGTGTACAGGTCGCGCGGGGCCGGACATTGATGCGTCGCGACGTAACATTTCGGCCATCTTCGATCTTGACAGCCTCTGGGCAGCGTGGTTACCTGCCCGAAGTCTCGGCCGGTGTGCATGTGATCACCGTCCGAATCGGACCACCAGCGCGGAACCAGGGCGGCGTGCCTGGCGCATCTGCGCGGGTCCGAGCTGGGTCCGATGGTGAACGGCATCCGTCCGGGGCCGGCAGCTGCAGCGCTCGTGCGCCACTGGCGGGCACCTGCGGGCCGGCGTCGGCACCACGGGGGAGGAGCGAAAGGATGGCGCTACCCGCACGATCGACGCGCGGGGGAGACAGACAGCCGGGGGCGCTGGGCGACCTCCGACGTCTCGGCGTGCTGGTCGGCGACGGCTCGATGTGTGGCTGCTGGGGGGCGGCGTGAGGGAGGAGCGGCGTGCGCGAGCGAAACACATCGGGCGGCTGATCAGGCAGGCCCGCAAGCGTAAAGGCTGGTCCCAGACTCGGCTCAACCATCGGCTGCGTGAGCTGTGCGAACACTTCGGGTTCGACCCGACGACGTTTGAACACGTCAAGGTCAAGATCAGCCGGTGGGAGAACGGGAAGCGCATTCCGGATCAGCGCAGCCGGCGCCTACTCGCCCTTGCGCTCGGGGTGCAACCCGAGTCCTTGGGCCTGCCCCTCGACCCGCTGGACGACTGGCCGACGTGAACGACCCTGACGGGCTCACGCCCGCGGTTCTGCGACGAGAGGGTCGAGAGCCTCCAGCAGTAGCACCGCGTAGGCGTGCAGCCCGCTCGGCACGTCTTCGTCAAGCTCGACGGCATCGTCCGGCCGCGCGAGCGCGGCCGAGTGCCCGTCGTAACAGCCGGCCACGCCGGATGCCCTGGCGTTGCTCGCGGCGGCCATCACCCGCTCGCGGCCCCGTCGCAACCGTTCGACCAGCTCGTTGTCCACGAGACTGGACGGCAGGTCGACCACCGGCAGCAGCCCGTCCGGATCGGCCAGCAGTACCGAGGGCATGACCGGTGTCATGGGCTCGACGTCCTGCAGCCGGCCGGACATCGTAGCCGCCAGCACCGTGGTGGCGAACGTGGCGTAGCTGGCCGCAGCAACCGCGTATGTGGCGAGGAACTGCTCGGTGACGCTCAGACCGATGTCCGTGTGTTCGTCGGCGACGAGCCGGCGGAACAGCACGGCCGGATCCGTGTCCCGCGTCGCCTCGAAGACCTGGCCGGCCTGCTCCTCGACGAGCAGCGCCTGCCGATACGCCAGCGACCCGGCGTTGCAAGCAAGCCCCAGATCGCGCAGTTGCGCGGCGACCGCGGAGGGCAGCGCGTCGGCTAGCTCATCCTCGATCACGCTGTGCGACTCGCTCATCCACGGGCCCCCTCCCGAGTTGTGCCGCTGGCGGCGAGCCACCCGTTCACCGTTCGGCATGAGCATCGATCGGCAGTTCACTATCTAACGCCAGGTTGGCATGCCGTCAATGCCTGCGCGGGTTCATTCATCCGACCTACCCGGCGACCAAACTGGTTAACTCTGGCCAACTTACGCGCCGCCGCGGAAGCGACGATCCTCGGTGCGTGACCAGCACAGTGTGCCGGCTCGACATCCGTTCGCCGCGGTGGCCGTCTGCATCGACGACGCCTGCACGTGAGCGGCTGCATCGTGCAGGCCGACCCGGCGCGCCCTCGTGGTGTGTGGGCGGCGCTGGCCGCAGGTACCGCGGTTGCGGCGATGACCACTACCGGGCAGCGCCGACGACCTGATCGACACCGTAGCAGCCGCAGATCCGCGGCAGCTATCGCCCTTCGTCCATCACCACCAGGTCCGGCCAGACGACCCGTCGTCGTGCCGGTCTTTCAGCATGCCGCCGGGCCTGGTCCGGCGGCCGGGAGGGACCTTTCTGCATGCGACGTACACCCCTCGCCGCCGCGGCCGCGTCGGCAGCTGCCGTGTTCGCCCTCGCCCCGCCGGCGAGCGCCACTCCGGCGTTCCCGGGCGGCGGCAGCGGCGTCCCCGACAGCGCCCCGGTCACCCTGACTCTCACCCTCGCCGCCGACCCGTCCGCGGTCTCCGCAGCGGCAACCGCCGTATCGAGCCCGGGCAGCCCCACCTTCGGCCAGCACCTCAACCGCAGCCAGATCCGGGACCGCTACGGCGCCGACCCGAGCCAGGTCGCTCGCGTCACCGGCTGGGCGAGCAAGGCCGGCTTCCGCGTACTCGGCCTGGACGACACCCGGTCCCGGCTGACCATCGGCGGCAACGCCCGCCAGGCCCGGGCCGCGTTCGGCGTCCAGCTGCGTGACAGCTCCGTGGCCGGCGTCCGGGTCCGGACCACGGCCACAGCCCCGCGCATCCCGACCACGGTCCGCGGCGACGTCCGCGCGGTGTCCGGGCTGAGCCAGCAGGTGGCCCGGCCGCTCATCGCCCGCCCGGCCGCGGTCCCGAACGCCGACGGGCAGTACTGCTCGGCCTACTGGGCCCAGTACAACAAGGCGTCCGTGCCGCAGCAGTACCCGACCGGCAGGCAGTCGAACGTGCTGTGCGGCTACACCGGGCCGCAGCTGCGCGCCATGTACGGCCTCGGCACCAACGACCGCGGCCAGAACCAGACGGTGGTGGTCGTCGGCGCCTACACCAGCCCGACGGTCCTCGCCGACGCCAACGCGACGTTCGCGCGCAACGGCGTCCCCGCGCTGCCGGCCGACCGCCTCACCGTGAAGCAGTACAACCTGCCCGGCGGCGCCAGCGGCTGCGACCGCGACGCCTGGACCGCCGAGCAGGCCCTGGACGTACAGACCGTGCACACCCTCGCCCCGGACGCGCGGATCGTCTACGTCGCCGCCCCGGACTGCACCCAGCTCGAGGAGGCCGTCGCCGCGGTCATCGCCGACCCGTCCGTCGACGCGACGATCATCTCCGCGTCGTGGGGGATCGTCGGCGAACCCAACGACAGCGCCTACCTGACCGCGACCAACACGATCCTCGCCCGGGCGGCCCTGCTCGGCATCGGCTTCTACGCCGGGTCCGGCGACTACGGCGACAACTCCAACCTCGAGGGAGCCAACGGGCCGACCGCCATGTTCCCCGCGTCGTCGCCGTGGGCGACCGCAGTCGGCGGCACCTCCACCGGCCTCGGCGGCAGCAACCAGATCGTCGTGCAGACCGGCTGGGAGTCCGCGGCCAACGTGCTGTCCGGCGGGACCTGGAAGCGGCTCAACCCGCCCCTGGCCGGCGGCGCCGGCGGCGGCCCGTCGCACTTCTTCGACAAGCCCAGCTGGCAGGCCAACCTCGCCGGCACCAAGCGGACCGTCCCGGACGTGAGTGCGCTCGCCGATCCCTACACCGGCTTCTACGTCGGCTACACCGTCGGCGGGCAGTATCGGGCCGGGCCGATCGGCGGTACCAGCCTGGCCACGCCGATCATCGCCTCGCTCACCGCGGTCGCGCAGGCCCGCACCGGCGGCACCGCCGTCGTCGGCCTCGCCGCCCCCGTGCTGTACGCGAAGACGGCCGCCGGACGGCCGATCGTCACCGACGTCACGCACACGGCGGCCGGGATCTGGACCCCGGCCACCGCGGCCGGGCAGCCGTCCGGCGACTACCTGCTCGACCTCGACGCCGGCGTGCAGAGCCTGAAGACCGGGCCGGGCTACGACCCGGTCACTGGCCTCGGCGCGCCCGGCCCGAGCTACCTGACCGACCTCGTGTCATGACCGAGCCCGCCACGCCGGCCCCGGCCGGCACCACCCAGCGCCGGGCCCTGGCAGGCGTGGCGGGCGCCGTGCTGCTCGCGGCGGTCATGCTCGCCGCCGCGACCTGCCGGGCCCACCCCGGCCGCATCGACGCCCCACCCCCGGGCCCGTCCGCGACCGGCCCGGCCGCGCCAACCAGCGTCCCGGCCACGCGCACCGTCCAGGCGAGCCCGTCGCAGTACCCCGCGGTCCCGGTCGTCCCGGCCGCCGTCCTGCAGGGGCTGCCGGCGGCGACCACCGACACCACCGTCCCCGGCGCGCCCCTCGATACCGACCTGCAGGCCGGTACTGATGGCGCGGTCGTGCACAACGACACCACCGTGGCCGTGTTCGACCGCCCGGGCGGCCGGCCGATCGCCACCCTGCCGCCTGTCCAGGCCGGCAGCCCGACCTGGCTGCCGGTCATCGACCGGCAACCCGGCTGGTTCCGCGTCCTGCTGCCCAGCCGCCCCAACCACGCCACCGGCTGGCTCGACACCACCGGCCTCGAGGTGGCCCGCACGCCGTACCAGGTCCGGGTCAACATCCGCGACACCCGGCTGCAGCTGCACCGCGACGGCGTCCTGATCGGCCAATGGACGGTCGCGGTCGGCGCCCGCGCCACCCCGACCCCGACCGGGCGGACGTTCGTGCTCGCCTCGGTCGTCGACGACAGCCAGCGGATGTCGCCGCTGATCCTGCCGCTCGGCATCCACAGCCCCACCCTGTCGACCTATCACGGCGGCCCGGCCACCACCGCGATCCACTCCTGGCCGAGCCGCAACGTCTACGGCAAGCACGTCAGCAACGGCTGCGTCCGCGTGCCCTTGGACGCGCTGCACGCCCTGGCCGCGGTCCCGCTGGGCACCCTCGTCCAGCTCGACCCCTGAACCCGGCCCGAAAACCAACCCCGGTTCCCGGGCCGGGGCACGCCCATCCGACTCCACAACCCACACGAAGGGACGTCCCGAACGTGAAGCGCCTGCGCCTCGCAACGGTGGTCATCGTCGGTCTCGGCGCCGGCGGCGCCGGCCTGCTGCTCTACACCTCCACGGCCGGTGCCGCGGAAACCCACCGCGACGCCGCCTACGGCATCAGCGCCTCCGGCGCCGCCCCGATCGGCGCCAAGCCCTCGGTGTCCAGCGCCGACGGCAGCACCAAGACCGCCAGCGGCGGCGCCAGCTCCTCCGACGGCACCATCACCTTGAGCTCGGCCACCGTCCGCGCGGGTGGCGGCAAAGCCTCCGCCGAGATCTCCGGCTTCTCCGCCTTCGGCCTGGTGACTGCCTCGCACGCCACCGCGACCTGCACCAACGGGCAGGTATCCTCCAGCGTCAGCGGCACCCCGGCCGGCTCCGTCGGCCGCAACGCCAAGGTCAGCTACGGGATCAAGTCCACTAACAGCGACGGCACCAGCACCATCATCGCGATGCGCGTCACCATCACCGCCGGCGCGGGGACCGAGGCCGCCACGATCAACGTCGCCGTTGCCACGTGCGGCCCCAGCGGCGGCGGTCCGACCGGCAGCCCCACCGTGAAGCCCACCACCGCGAAGCCGTCCACCTCGCCGACCGTCACCACGTCGCCGACCACGAGCTCGTCGCCCACGAGGAGCGCGCCGCCGACTGGATCACCGACCAGCGCCCCGACCGCGAGTCCGACCCAAAGCTCGCCCGCCGGGGGCACCGGCACGCCCGCCGCGCCGCCGCCGTCCCCCGCCGCCACCAAGGCGCCCGTCACCGGCTGATCCACCAGCCAGAGCTGACCAACCAAGCCGATGAGCGCACGTTCTGGACGCCGCCCCGACCAGCGGCGTCCAGAACGCAGCCGATCGAGCACGCCCACCCGGGACCGGCTGCCACTGGCCCACGACCGGGCCGGGCAATCCAACACGTACCCGAAGGAGCTCGTCATGAACGGTGCCGCGGCTGCGCACGCGGGCGTCCGCGCGACGTACACGAGATGCCTCCGCGGCCTACTCGTCGCGGTGCCGCTGATCGCCACGATGTTCCTCGCCCTGACCCCGGCCGCGGCGCAGGCCCACGGAGCCAACTGCCGGCGGCACGACGCCGCCGTGACGCTGACCCCAGACGCTGCGGCCAGGTACCGGGTCGCTGGCTGGCTGTGCCGCCCGGCACGGCCGACCGGCACCGTGCAGATCCTCATCTCCGGCTTCACCTACGACCACCGATACTGGGACCTGCCCGGCGACCACCGTTCCTACGCCGAGGCAGCCGTGCAGGCCGGCACGGCCGTCTACACCGTGGACCGGATCGGTGTCGGCGCCAGCGACCGGCCGCCCGCCGACCAGGTGACGGTCACGTCCGAAGCGTTCGCCACCCACCAGCTGGTGCAGCAGCTGCGCCAGGACAACGGCTGGGTCCGGCACGTCGTCGGCGTTGGGCACTCATACGGCTCGGCCATCTGGATGGTCGAAGCGGCGGCCCACCATGACATCGACGCGCTGGTCCTGACCGGCTATCTGCACCAGCCCAACCCAGCGCAGCAGGCGGCAATCGCGGCCGGCCTGCACCCAGCGGGCCAGGACCCGGCCTTCGCCGCCAACCGGCCGCCCGCCGGGTACGTCACCACGACACCCGGCGTCCGCGGCGCCGACTTCTACTACCTGCCCGGCGCCGCCCGTGACGCCGTCGCGCTGGACGAGCGGACCAAGGCCACCGGCACCACCGGCCAACGGGCCACCATGAACCTGGCCCGTGACCCGGCCTACAGCCAGGACATCACCGTCCCCGTGCTCGTCGTCGTCGGCGACCACGACACGCTGAACTGCGACGCAGCCGCCGGCTTGTCCTGCCGCGCCGCCACGCAGATCTGCGACCGCGAGCGCGCCTTCTACCCGCCGGGCAGCCCACTGTCCGCCGCGGTCATCCCCGCGGCCGGACACTCCGTCAACGGCCACCGCACCGCCGGGCTGGAGTATGCGGTGGTCAACGCATGGATCCGGTTGGCGACGTCCGACGGCGTCGCGTTCTGGCCAGCCGGCCGCACCTGAGCGTGCTCAGCGCGGGCGGAACCTATGAGATCCGGATGCGCGCGGAGGCCGGTCTGATGAGGCGGCCGGTAGAGTTCCTGACATGTCCGATCTTGCTGGCCGGTTTGCTCAGCTCGCCGGCGAGTACGACTCCCGAAAACGAGCGGCGATCGCGCTCGTCGGGCGCTGGGACTGGTACACCTGGCCGGGTCTGGATCTTCGTCCGTTGCATTTCGAACGGGGCCTGCTCAAGGCCGGCCGCCGGATGGACGTCCGACCGCCGGTGGACCGGGATGCCCTGCGCATCGGGTTCGACGCCAAGGGCCGCGCTGTGGTGACCGAGGAGTACAGCGGCTTTCTTCACGGCCGCCTGTACTACGAGACCTTCGTCCATTACGACGGCGACGTGGTCGAGGCGGCGCACTTCGATACGGGCGGGCCCATCTACCTGCACAAGTACCGTTTCGCGGACGGACTGATGCGTTCGGCCGAGATGGTCGCGCGGCGCGGGTCGGGGCGGGAGTCGTACGCATACACCGATGGGCGCATCAGCCGCGTCGAGATCGAGCACGACGGCCGGGCGACTTCGGTGCTGACGGCCGAGCCCGACGACGGCGGCTTGGTCCGCGTCGTCGAGGTCACGGGCCGCCGGTCCGAAGTGCGCTACGAGCGGCCGCCGGCCGGATTCGACCTCGACGTGGCGTGCCGGACCATCGAGGACGCTTGCCTCACGCTGATCCCGGACGCCGTGGCGGGCCTGGTGATGGACGGCCCGGCCGCCCGCGTCGCGCTGAGTTACTTCCGATCGGACGCGCTGTCCTTCGAGGTCCACGCGGCCACCGAGGACGAGCTCGTGGCCTTGGCGGCAACCGACGCCCGGGCCGCATGGTCGCCGGCCGAATTCGAGGCCGGTACCGACGTCAACCTCGACGACTCCGCATCGGTGCGGCTGGTACGACAGGAGCTCGCCCTGCTCAACGCCGATGACGTCGACGCCGCCGCCGGATCCGAGGTCGGGCGGCGACTGTTGTGTGCGGTGGCGGCACGGCTCAACCTCCGCGACTGGTCGGACACGCTGCCGGTCGCCGGCGACTTTGTGGTGTACCCGGTCGACCTTGAGCTGGTCGACCTGGAACGGAACCTGGCCGATTGCCTGCCGCCCGACCGGTTCGCTCGGTTACGCAAAAGCGGCCTGCTCTGACCGGCTCAGGCGGAGCCCCTCCCTCCGCGCATCGACACGACACGAAGCCCGGCCCTCGCCGAGCCTGTCCCTAGCTGTTTACCAGCAGCGTCTTGCCGCTGCGCAACACCAGCGGCATGTCCGCGCACCTGATCAATGCGGCGGGTTGGCGCGCCTTTCAAGGCGATCCCAGGTGAGCGGCTACCAAGCGGCAGCCGCGGTGGCTGCCCTCGTCGCCGCGCTGGCGGGGTCTTCGGCGGGTCCGGTCCGGCCGCCGTAGACGTGTACCTGGTGGTTGCTGTTGCCGCATGGGTGGAGGACGATGCCGCGGTGATCGTGGCCGGGGACATGGTCTGGATGGAGCAGGTGCAGGGTGCCGTGGCTGATCCATGGCCGCAGAGCCCGCAGCGTCGGGTGTAACGCGACCGCCGCGATGATCGGGCGGAGATACGTTTCGCCGTGTTCGGTGAGCAAGCTCCACTGCGCCTCGACGGCGGCGGCTGGGGTGGGTGCCTGAAGATACGGTGCCGCATCGCAAAGTTCTGGTACGGCCAGGCCGTCCTGCCAGCCCTGCATCGTGGTGACGACGTCGTCCAGGCTGGGCGTGTGTCCCCAGGCCACGAGGTTGTCGCTCGCCCAGACTGTCACCACGCAGGTGGCGTCGGTGCGCTGGCGGACGCTAATGAAGCCGTTCGAGGAGAACAGGATCGCAGCGACCGGGCCGAACCGGTCCCGGCCGGCGCGGACCTGAGCCAGGGAATGCCCCGATAGTTCGCCACGACGACGCAGATCCTCCAACATCGACACACCGAGACAATACCGATGCACATCGCGCCGCACCCTCGGCATGACCGACCCTGCACGCGATGCGGCAGATGAGGAAGTCAAAATCGTCCGGCATCAGCCCGGTAGGGTCATCGGGTGATCGTGTACGAGGTCGCCACGAAGTTGCCCCCGATCGAGGTGCTTCGGAAGCGTTGCCGGGCTCTCGCCGTGCTGGAGTGCGTGATTGGTGGTGCTGAGCCGTGCTACATGTACACCCGTGAATGGGGTGGTGATGAGGCGGCGCTGATGAGCAACGGCAGTGGTGACGAGTGGGCTGTCGTGTTCACCGGGGGTGGTGCGTTCGTCCGGGTGTTTGACCATGAGTCGGCGATGTCGCCGTACCGGGATGCGGACCACGAACTGTGGCCGGGGCTGCTCGACGGTTTGCCGGCGGTGTTCAGCGCGCAGATCGAGGAGCCCGCGTTCGGTGACGAGGATGGACGGTTCCTGGCCACCGCGGTGTTGTGGCGCCTCGACGGTGACGATCGCTGGCATGCCGGTGCCGGCATCACCGTTCCGCCGCCGCGTGGGCCGTACGATAGCGGGCCGGACGGCTCCGGCATGCTCGCCATCCTGCTCGACGACATCGCCGATCGGTATGTCGCGTTCGCCGAGGATTACTACGAGATACCGGTGGACCGGCGCACGGTCGAGCACGTTGTCGCGCAGATCCCGCTCACCGACGCCATGGTGCGAGCCCTCAATCCGCAGGCGACCCTGGCGGACCTGCGGGCCGATGTTGCCGCGATGGGATACCCGCTCGCAGAGCAATGATCGGCATTCCGCATGACAGGATCCGGTGCGTGCACCCGGCCGACGAGAACCCTCGAATCTCGATCAATGACCGCGGGTTGGTTCTGGTCAAGAACGGCGTAGGCGAGTGGTTCATCCACGGTGCGGCGGACGGGTCGGTCCACGCCGCCGTCGATCACCTGGCGTGGCTGCTGCCATTGCTCGAGCGCCCTCCGGCGGATGTCGTGGCGGCGCTGTCCTCGCCCCGAGCCACGGGCGGAACGCCGCTACCTGCGCTGCTGCGGTTCGCGCTGACCGCCTGGGGCCACTACTGGCCGAGCCTTGCCCTCACATGGCTGGAATCCGGCTGGCCGAGCGACGGCCTACTCGGCGTGCTGGCCGAAATGCGAAACTCCCCACGGTTGCCCCAGCCGCTACGTCACCGCGCCTTGCGACTCTGGCGGCAGGCCAAAGCCGGACGTTGACCGTCGACCCACCGCGGCGGATCGCGGTATGTCCGCGCACTTGATCAAGCCGGCCGGTCTATGCCGTCTGGTAAATGAGTTCCCGTTCGGACCCGAAAGCGTGTGCGGACCGCCGATGGTCGCGGTCTGGTTGTGTGCGTGATCGGCGTGCTGGTTGGGGTGCGTGCCTGTCGGGTGGCGTGATGAGGGATGATGGTTGCATGGGATTCGCTCTGATTGTCCGTTCGTGTGCCGGGCAACGACGATGAGCGCTCGTGGGCGAGGGGTTGACTCGCCGGTCAGTTGGGTGCCGATTGCTGGGCTCACCGAGCTTGCCCGCGCGTTGCTGGGCGATCGGATCGGTGATCGGGATGTGATTCCGGGGCATGTCCGCGACCGGGTCACCGCGCTGGCCGGGCAATGGGCTGCGCATGGGTTCACCGCCGAGACGGTGCGTGCCTGGAAGGATCTGGATCCGGCGGCGGCCGCGCGGCTGCATGGCCACGGCATCAGCCCGGCCGCGTTGCAGCAGCACACCGTTGTCACACCGGCGGGCAGCACCAGCCTGTGGCGAGCCGTCACCTCCGGCGCGCTGTCGGCAGCCGAAGCCGTCAACCATCTCCGGGCAGCAGGACCGCCGGAGCCGACGGCGCGGCCGTCCACGCCCTCACCGGCCGTGTCGACGCTGCGGCCGGCGCCGGCTGTGTTCTCCCATCCTGTCGCCGCCCTCGAGCCGGACAACGCCGACCAGCGCGCAAAATCGACGCCACCTCAGACGCCGTTTCGGGCCTGACGCCGGGGGCGCTGCCAGTGGCACCAACCCCAAGCCTGACACCGCTACAACCGCCCGACTTGTATCGACGCTCACCCGCGATCTCCACCGACGCGGCGACGGCGTCGGGCAGCTGCAGCAGCCGTACGCGGTCGGGTCGCAACTGACTACGCAGTCCGAGTAGCGGCACCGGTGCACTACGCCGCATATGAGCGCAGCACGCTGGGAGCGGCTACTTCCGCGCAGCCGATCGTGGTGCTGCCGCGGCGGACGCACTGGTGAGGCCGCTCTTTGAATGGACGAGTGTCGTCGCCGCCCCAGCGCCATGGAACGTCGGCCGACAGCCCGGCCGCTCGACCGGCTCGTGGGCTGACCGCCGGGATACTCGGGCGCGTATTCGATGGTGGACGGACTCATCCGCCGGGCGGACCGAAGTCGAAGGCCGACCCGGTTACGCCGAGTTCCGCGCGGACGTCGGCGAGCAGCGCCCGCATCCCGAAGAGCGCCGCCTCGATCGCGGCGCGCAGATCGGGGGCGTGCGGGTCGGCCGTACGCGGGTCCGGGTCGTACACGAACCCCCCGGCGAACCGTTCCCACGCCCCGGCGAGGCCGAAGACGTTGCGGTTGAGCTCCTGGAAGTGCCGGCCCCACGTGTCGTGGCCGAGCAGGTTGTGTTCGCGGGCCGTGGCCAGCAGGTAGCTGACTTCCGCTTCCACTGACACGAGCTGCCCGACGAGGGCTTTGTGGCGGTGCCCCAGGTACCGCCACTCCACCAAAGCGCCGAGGAGGTCGAACCTCGCGTCGCGCCCGGCCGCGCTCACTGGAAGCCTCGCGGGACGCCGTCGCACGTGGAGCGCATCTGCCGGGCCAAGCCGAAGGCGCCAGGCACGCCGCCTGGGACGGTGAACCGCGGATTCCTCCCGAACATCCGCCGATTGTCCACGACAGGCTGAACCGCCCGGTGACCGACGCATCAGGTGCGCGCACATCGGCAGATCCGGTAGCGCAGCGCCAGTGGAACCGCCGCTATCGACACTACGCAGCGTCACCGAGATGAGGGGACAAGGTCCGTCCGCCTTCGGCGGCGGCACTCGCGTGCAACGTCAGGCCCGTTCCGGATAACGGTGATCCATTGCGACTCGCCAGATTGCCTGAGACGTCTTTCAGGCACACGTGTACATATCTGGCCCAGCTGCCGCCGTGCGAAATCCGCCAACCTCACGGAGATCGGACGCAAACCCTTGCGTCGACTCGCAGAGTAATTCTGCTCTCGGCAAGCATGTCTCGCTCCGCTCGACGTCGCGAGCGCTGCAGTCTCACATCTCACCCACTGGCACGGTGCCGCCTCGCCCGTCACGATCCACGCCGCCGGCCGGGCAGATCCGGCACGCCGAATGTCCACTTCGGACATCGCGCGAACTGGTTAACCCTGGCCAACTGTTGCAGTAGAGCCAATGTTGGCAGGCTTGATGGCGAGGGAAAGCGGCGGTTCCGGTCGCTAGGTGGTCGTCCATCCACGGCACGCGGCCAGACGTGCGAACCGGCCCCGGCCGGAAGGCCCGGCCGGGCGCTACACCGGTCGGCTGCGCCGGGTGTGCCCCCCATGCGCCCGCGCAGACGACCATGGCTCTGCAGCAACCGTCCTTCCCTTCCCAACTGTCCATTGTGGAAGGGGTGTCGCGCTGTGCCGTCACGTACATCGCCGCACACCGCACCAACCCGCGGCCGCCCGGTTGCGGGCCCTGCCGTGCTCACCGGCCGCCGTGGTCGGTCGTCGGCCGACCCGCTGCCGCAGGCGCCGTCGTACGACCATGTGCGCGAGCCGAGGCCGGTACCGCGCGAGCTCAGCGACAGCGCGTCGCTGCGGCGGGCGTGGTTGCGGGCCGCGTCGCTGCGGCCGGGCTGCCCGCCCATCGTGGTGTCCTCGGCGGACGGCGGGGCGGGCCGGTCGACGATCGTCGCTGCCCTCGGCGCGGTCCTCGCCGCGGCGATGCCGCAGCCGCCCGCGGCGGTCGACGCGACCGCCCGGGGGTGGGGCGGTCTGGAGCACCGGGTGCCGCGCCGCAACGACGGCACCGTCTGGGACCTGTTCGCCGCCCTGCTGCACACCGGGGATCTCGACCCGGCGGTGCTGGATGCGGCGATGCAGTACGGCACGTCCGGGCTGCACACCGCGATCGGTGAGGTCCGGCGCACCGCAATACGCCGCCCGACGGTCCTCGCCGAGAGCGTGCGGGTCGTCGAGGCGCTACGCGGCCGCTATTCCCTTGTCCTCGTCGACGCCCCGGTCGCCGACGTGGCCGGGGTGTGGCAGCTGTTCGCCGGGGCGTGCCCGGTGCTGGTGGCCCGGGCCGGCGTGGACAGCGTGCAGCACACGCTGCGGCTGCTGAGCCAGCTGCGCGGTGTGGGCCTGGACGAGGCGGCGGCCCGCACGGTGGTGGCGGTGACGGCGACGGTGCCGCGCCCGGCCCGGGAGGTCCGCGCCGCCGTGCGCCAACTCGGCACCGCCGTGTCCGTTGTGGTGCGCGTGCCGTTCGACGAGCACCTGGCCCGCCCCGAACCGGTCGACCTCGCCCGGCTCCGCAAGCCGGCCCGGCACGCCCTGGTCGAGCTCGCCGACGCGGTCCTGGCCTGCTGCCCGGCCGACCCCGGCCAGGCCGCGGGCCTGCTGTCCGGTCCGAGCCCGGCGCTCGCGGCGGCCGAGGACACCAGATCCGCCGACGGGAGGGCCCGCTGATGCTCACCCATGCGGCGGCCTGGCTGGCCGCCAAGGCGACCATCGTGCAGGCGCAGCTGCTGGATCCCACACCGGGGCCGAGCGGCGACGGCAACCTGCCGGGCGGGTTCGACTGGTCGAAGATCGGCCCGGACCCGAAGCAGGTCCCCCGTTCCGACCTGTTCTATTCGCTGATCAACGGAGCGCTGTTCCTCGGCGTCGCGGCGGCGCTGACCGGCCTGATCGGCGGCGCGATCGTGTTCGGGATCGGCCCCGTGTTCGGCGCCCACATCCTGTCCGACCGCGGCAAAACGATGATGTGGAAAGCGTCGCTGGTCGCGATCATCATCGGATCGCCAGTGGCCATCATCTCGTTCTTCCTCAAGCAGTAGGCGCCCGGGATGAGCGACTACCGGCCCGTCTTCGACACGCCCACCGGGGCGCCCCGGCCGCTGCGCTGGCTCCTGGCCGTCCTGCTGCTGCTCGGCGCCGGCGCCGCGATCGACCGCTGGGTGCTGCCACACCACCCGCCGGCGGCCGGGCCTGCGGCGACCGCCCCGGCCGAGCCCAGCCCACCGCCCCCCGATGCCGGACAGTACCCGGCCACCGCCCGCGGCGCGGGCGACGCCGCCGCCCGCCTGGAGACCCTCCTCGCTGACGCCATGCAACACCCGGCCGACGAAGCCCGGCCGCGGATCGCGGCCCTCCTCACGCCCGACGCGACCGGCCTGGCCGACCAGCTCGCCGGTGGCGCACCGGGCGCAGGCCCGGTCGGTCCGTCCACTGTTGCCCGCCAGACGGTGATCGCCCGTGTCTGGACCCAGGACGCCGCGAACCCGGCCATCCTCGTCGTCGGCACGCGGGTCGAGGTGCAGACCTACGGTCTGGCGCTGCTCGGCACCGGCACGGACGGCACCAGCGCGGCCCCGACGACCGCCCTGACCGGCGGGTGGACAGTGCATGAGCTGACCGTCGAGCTCACCGACACAGGATGGCGGCTCGCCGAGCTGAAGCCGCCGGTCCCGGCGCCGCCGCCGGACGTGCGCGGCACGCTGCGCGACGGCAGCGCTCGCGACGTGCAGCTGCTGGCCCGGGTCCTCGGCCCGGACAGCTGGGCCCCGGGCACCCCCGCATGACCGCCCGCACCCCCCGACCGGGACGGCGGGCCGGCCTGCTGCGACTGCTCACCGTCGTCGTCGGGGTGATCCTGGCACTGACGGCCGGGGCGGGCCGGGCGGCGGCCGAGCCGAGCCCGGCGCCGAGCCCGCCGGTGCCGTCCGCGCCGCAGCCGACCGGGTCGCCGACCGCACCCGCCGTGCCGGCGCCTTCGGCGTCGGACATCCCGGGGTGCGGCGGTACCGTCCCGGGCACGGTCCAGCGGTGGTGCTTCCTGTGGGTGCGCTACACCACCAGCCCACCGCAGGGTGCCCCGTCGCACTGGATCACGGCCTGCGCGCAGGCGCTGACCACCGAGCAGCTGCAGCAATGCCAGACGGTCGCGCTGACCCTCGACGACCGGCCCGGCGACGGCACCCCGACCGTGCTGTCCGACGTCGCGCCCGGCATCCCGAGCGCGCCCGACCTCGTCCGCTGTGACCTGTTCGCCGAACGTGGCATCGCGGACCCGGGCAACGCGAACCGGTGGATCTACAAACGCGACCAGTGCCGGATCTGGGCCGCCTCCCTGTCGTATCAGCTCCGCGACCCGAGCAGTACCCCGCCGAGTACGCCACCCGCCGACGGCGGCCGTGACTGCGGCCTGACCGACGTGTCCTGCCAGGTGGCGAACATTCTCGACAACGCCATCTCCAACGGCGTCCAGGGTTTGGTCAACATGACCGTCAAATGCATGGCCTGGCTGCTCGGCGAGGTCGCCAAGGTCGTGTTCGACGTGACCGCGCCGCCGCCGCCCGATGCCGCGTTCTACTTCACCTACAACTCCGCCGCGTCGATCCTGCTGCTGTTCGTCCTGCTGTTCTTCATCGTCACGGTGATCATCAACGGGTTGCGGGTCAACGGCCCCGGCCCCCTCGCGACGCTCGGCGGGCTGGTCCGCGCCATGCTCGGCATCCTGTTCGCCGGCGGCCTCGCCTGGGTCATCGTCGCGGCCTGGGACGACGCGACGCGGTCGCTGATCAACGCCAACAGCAACCAGCGCTGGGACGCCGCGCTGTGGGTCAAGGCCGTCTCCGCGTTGTCCGTCGGCGGCGGCACCATGCTGCTTGCGCTGCTCATCGCGGGCCTGTCGATCATCGGGCTGCTCCTGCTCCTGATCACGCAACTGTTCCGGTCCGAGCTCGCCGAAGGTGCGGCAATCCTCGGCGCGTTCGCGATGACGGGGCAGATCGCGCCGGAGACGAAACACTGGGCCCGCCGCTGGTTCTGGACCTTGAACGCGCTGGGCATGTCGCGGTTCGTCACGGTCGAGCTGTGGATCTACGGCACCCGCTCCGCATACCAGTCCGACCTGATCACGGCCGGGAAAGGGCTGCTGATCATCTGGATGATGGTCTTGACGCCGTGGGTGCTGCTGCGGCTGCTCACGATCGTCGACGGCTACCTGTCCGACATCAACGCCCGCGGCGTCATGGCCGCCTTCAGCGCGCAGACCGCGCAGGGCGTCAACAACGCCGCCGCTGGATCGCCGTCGTCGGGTAGCCCGGGCGAGCAGGCGGCGCACCTGATGCACGGCAACCTCGCCGACCTCCGGGGCGAGCAGAGCGGCCTCAGCAGCGCGGCGAGCGCGTCGGGTCGCGGCGGCGTCGGCAACGCCCAGCCGCAACGCGAGCTGACCGGCGGGCCGAACGCACAGGCTGCGGACGCGGTCAGCGGCTCCGGCGACGCCACGGCCGCCGGCGACCCGCACGGCGACGGCGGCCCAGCCTCCGGCGGCAGCGACGGCGCGCCGGACGGTGGCGGGGCGGAGCACCCGAACGCGGACGAGGCCGCCGGCGTCCAGCAGCACACCGCGCAGGCCAAGGCCGACCTGAACGCCACGACCACCACCAGCAGTACCGGCGGCGCGGGCGGCCAGCCCTCGGGCACCGCCGGCGCCGCGGCCGATGGCGGCCACCCCGTGCCCGGCGCGGGGAGCGGAGGCGGAGACGGCGGCGGTGGCGCCGCGTCCGGTGTGGCCGGGTCCACCGACGCCGACCCGCTCATCGCCGCGGCTGGCGCGGAACACCAGCCGGCCGGCGAACCGATGCCGCCGTCCGACCACGCGCCTCCGCCGGACCCGTCCATCCCGGGCGCTGACCACGGCGGCGCGCCGGCCGAGCCCGGCGGTGCGCGCGACAGCCCGCCCGGTGGAGACCCGCCATCCGCACCAGCCGGCGGCGGCACTGGGAGCGGGAGCGGCGTTGCCGGCGGGGGCGGAGCCGCCGCGGGCGCCGCCGAGGTCCCGATCGTGCCCGCGTGACCGAGCCTGCCGATCCGACTGTCCGACCGGCCTGATCTGGAGATACCGATATGCAGTTCTCGTTTCCTCCGCGCAGCAGCCGGGGCGCGGTCATGGGCTTCACCTGGTCGCAGATCGTCATGGTCGCCTCCGGCGTGTTGTGCGGGGTCACCGGCGTCAACCTCCTGGTATCCGGTCACCGGTGGGCCGCGGTCGGGCTCCTGCTCGTCGCTGCGGTGCTGTGGATCCTGGGGCTGGTCAGGTTGCGCGGGCGGCGGGTCACCGAGTGGCTCCCGGTGATCGGCGGGACGCTCGTGCAGCGGGCCGGGCGGCAGGACCGCTACCGCGGCATGGTCTTCGCCGCCGCCGGCGGCGTCGCCGAGCACCTTGATCTGCCGGGCCCGGGCGCCGGGTACCGGTGGCTGCCCGCGATTGCCGGCGACGGCACGACCCATGTCGGGCTCCTCGCCCACGCCCGGGAGCGGACCGTCACCGCGGCGCTGCTGTGCCACGGCGCCAACTATCTCCTTGCCGACACGGCTGTGCAGGAGCAGCGGCTCGTCGACTGGGCCGGTGTACTGAACATCCTCGGCACCGAGTACGCCGACCTCGGCCTGGTCCGGTGGGCGCTGACTACCCGCGCCGTCCCGGACACCGGCAACCGCGCGCAGCGCTACCTCGCCGACCGGGCGATCGACACCACCAGCCCCGCCTACCAGTCCCTGGCCGAGCTGACCGCGGCGGCCGGGCCGTCCGCGCAGCGGCACGAGACGTTCGTCGCGGTCGTGTTCGACGTGGCGCGGATGTCCGGGGAGATCGCCGACGCGGGCGGCGGCGACGCCGCGGTCGCCGCGGTGGTCCTGGACAAGCTCGCCGGGATCGAGGCCACCGTGTCCGAGGCGGGTGTGAGCACCGGCGGGTGGCTGAGCCCGCGCGCCTACGCCGCGGTGCTGCGCTCCCAGTTCGACCCGGCCGACCAGGCCGAGCTCGACCTGCGCGGCACCAACGCCGGAGTGCCGGCCGGGGTGGCGCCGCGGCTGGCCGGCCCGGCCGCGGCCGAGACGGTCGGGTGGAGCGCGCTGCGGCACGACTCCGGGTTCTCCCGCACGTTGTGGGTGGCCGAGATGCCCCGCACCCTTGTCGGCGCGACCTGGCTGACCGGCCTCTACACGAGGGTCACCGGCCGGCGGACCGTCACCCTCGTCGCCCAGCCGATCCCCGCCGCCCTCGCCAACTTGGCCGCCCGCCGCGAACAGGTCGCCCGCGCCGGCGACGAGCTCACCAAACGCAAACTCCGGCTCGTCCGCACGGCGCGGGAGCAGGAGGAGGCCCGGTCGGTCGCGCAGATCGACCGGGAACAGGCGGCCGGGCACACCCGCTACCGCTACGCCCTGCTCGTCACCGTCACCGCCGCGACGATGGACGCCCTCGAGCAGGACTCGCGGACGGTGAAACGGATCCTGGCCCGGGCCGGCTGCGAAGCCGTGACCCTGTACGGCGAGCAGGACCAGGCGTTCCTGGCCGGGGCGCTGCCGCTCGGCCGGGGCCTGGCCCCCGTTCGCGGCTGGTGGGCGGCATGACCCGCCGCACGGACCGCGTCCGGCTGCGCCGGGAGACCGGGTTGCGCGAGCGGGTCACGGCCCGCGCCGAGACCCGCGACCTCGCCGCCGCCGAACGCGCCCTGGAACGGCAGCGGGCGGCGATCGGGCGGGCGGAGGCGAAGCTGCTCGGACCGCCCCGGGCCGACCGGCGCGGCGGCTTCGGCCGGGCCGCGGGCCGGGTCGGGTGGCCGCTGCGGCTGCCGCCGCTGGTCACGACGAGCGCCCAGCTGTGCTCGGTGTATCCGTTCGTCGCCGACCCGGGGCTGCCGGTCGACGGGCCGCTCGTCGGCTTGGAGGTGTTCTCGCGGGCGGCGTTCACGTTCTCCGTCCACGAGCTCTACCGGGCGCGGTTGATCACCTCCCCGAACGTCGTGGTCACCGGGGAGATCGGCTCGGCGAAGTCGAGCTTGCTGAAGTGCCTTGCGGCGCGCGGGGTGCCGTTCGGGACCCGCTGCTACGTCGTGGACGTCAAAGGCGAGTACGACGGCCTCGCCGACCTCATCGGCGTCCGTCCGGTCCGGATCGGGCCCGGCCTCGGCACCATCATGAACCCCCTCGCCGGCATCCGCCGCGACCCGAACCTGCCGGTCGAGCAGTGGCTGCAGATCCAGCGCACCCGCCGCCTCCTGCTCCTGGAGGGCCTCCTTGAAATCCAGCTGGGCGGGCCGCTGCAGGAGGCCGAGCGGGCCCTGATCGGCTACGCCATCGACGCGGTCACCGGCGCCGACACCGCCGTCGACCCGGACCGGCAAGCGACACCAACCCTCTCGACGGTCCTGGACGCGATGGGCGACGCCGACCGGTGGCAGCACCAGCTCCAGCGCCTCAACTATCAGCTCGAGCAGTTCGTTGCCGACTCCCGCCGTGTCCGCCTCACCCTGCAACGCCTCGTCACCGGCGCCCTCGGCGGCCTCTTCGACGGCGCCGGCACCGGCGCCGGAACCCGCCTCGACTTCACCCAGGCCGGCGCGGTCCTCGACCTGCGGGCCATCCGTACCTCCGACCAGATGACGGCGATGGCGATGAGCTGCGCCCAGGCGTGGCTGGAGGCCGAACTGTCCCGCCCCGACGCCCCACCGCGGATGTGCATCTACGACGAGTTCGCCTTGGTCTCGCGCCATTTGCCGCTGGTGCGGCGGATGCGGGAACAGCTGAAGCTCGCCCGGGCGCTTGGTGTCGTCAACATCCTGGCGTTCCACCGGTTCTCGGATTTGGCGGCGTCGGGGTCCGCGGACTCCGAGCAGGTCCGGATCGCCCGCGGGCTGATCGAGGACACCGGGGTGCGGATCTCCTACCGGCAGGCCGCCGGCTCTCTGGAGCAGGCGCGGGAGTTCCTGGGCACCACCGACGTCGAGACCGACCTGCTGCGCTACCTGCGCCAGGGCGTCGGGCTGTGGCGGATCGGCACGCGGCCGTTCGTCGTCAAACACCAGCTGTCCACGGCGGAGCGGGCGATGGTCGCCACCGACAGCCGGATGGAGACCGTGCCCGGCGTCGACGACCTCCCCGACCTCGCTGCTGAGGGCGGTGGCCCGGACCGTCGGCGGCGTTCCGCCGCGCCGACCTCGGGCGCCGCGGCCGGCGACGAGGAGCCTCGGCCTGCGGCCGCACCGATCGGGGTGGCGTGATGCAGCGGCCACCGCTGTCCGCGCCCGGCCGGCAGCTGCCGCAGCGCGGCTGGACCCGCGCGGACCTGTGGACCCGTGGCGGGCTCCTCGCCGGGATCACCGTCCTGGCGGTCTTCGCCGGGTGGACGCTGTGGCTGGCTGGCCAGCTCGGCGGGGTCCTCGCCCACGGCACCTGGCCGGCCGCCGGCCCGGGCGACGCGGCCGGGATCGTGCTAAGAGTTCCTAACAAAGATAGTCGATGACCCACTGGTGTCCTTTGTAGACGTTCGTCTACCATGCTGAGCTGTGCGGCGTGGTGAACAGCCGCCGTGGATCGTGCCCGATGGGCTGTGGCAGCGGATCGAGCCGCTGCTGCCCAGACATGTCCCACGCGATCCACGGCGACCCGGTCGGAACCGGATCCCGGATCGGCAGGTGCTGTGCGGGATCTTGTTCGTGCTGCATACCGGGATCCAGTGGGAGTTCCTACCCCAGGAGCTCGGATTCGGCTCCGGGATGACGTGCTGGCGGCGTCTGGAGGAATGGAACCGCGCCGGGGTCTGGCAGCAGCTGCACGAACTGCTCCTCGCCGAATTGCAGGGCGCGGGGAAGCTGGACTGGTCCCGAGCGGTCATCGACTCCTCCCACGTCCGCGCCGCCCGGCGCGGCCCAAAAGCGGTCCGAGCCCGGTCGACCGCGCCCGAGCGGGCTCGAAGCACCACGTCCTGACCGAGGGCGCCGGCATCCCCCTGGCCGTCTCACTGACCGGCGGCAACCGCAACGACGTCACCCAACTCCTGCCGCTGATCGACAAGGTCCCACCCGTGCGGGGCCGCCGCGGCCGGCCCCGCCAACGCCCCGACGAGGTCTTCGCCGACCGCGCCTACGACCACGACAAGTACCGCCGAGCGGTACGGGCCAAGGGCATCCGCCCCCGCATCGCGCGCCGCGGTCAACCGCACGGCTCCGGCCTCGGCGTGTTCAGGTGGGTGATTGAGCGGACGATCGCTTGGTACCACGGGATGAAACGACTCCGCATCCGGTGGGAACGCCGCGACGACATCCACGAAGCCTTCCTTGGCCTCGCCACCTGCATCATCACGTACCGACACGTCGTGCGACTTTGTTAGGACCTCTAAGCCTGCCCGGTCACCTCGGCGACCCGGCTGCCGCCTGGCCCGCCCCGGCCCGGCCCGTGCTGCCGCCGCCGTGGCTGCTCTACCTGCTGTGGACCGTCCTGTTCGGCGCGCATCTCGGCGCGCTGATCACCGGCGGGGTCCTGGCCGTGCGGCGGTTCGCGCGGCGTACCGGGTTCGCCGGCCGGGGTGAGGTCGACAGGCTGCTGTCGGCCGCCGCGGTCCGCGCCCGCACCGACATCGTCCGGCCCGGCCTGACCGTGACCGACCGCGACACCCCAGCCGAGGCCGCCGCCAAGACGGCGCGCCGCGGCGACCCGCTCGAGACGGGCCGGTTCCTCGGCGTCGACACCCTGACCGGCCAGCCCAGGTATCTGGCCAACGAGTACAACCGCCTCGCGATGGGCGTGCCCCGCTTTTCCGGCAAGACCTCGAGGATCGTGATCCCGGCGATCGTCGACGCCCGCGGCGCGGTCATCACCACCAGCACCCGCCTGGAAACCGCCGAAGTCACGTTCGCTCGCCGCAACGCGCTGGGGCCGACGTTCGTGTTCGAGCCGCGCGGGACGCTGCCCGGGGTGCCGCGGCTGCGCTGGTCGCCGCTCGTCGGGGCCGAAGACCCGACCGTCGCCTGGATCCGCGCCGCCGGGTTCGCGGCCGGGGCCGGGCTGAGCAGCACGGTGGAGAACGGTGAGTACTTCCGGCAGCAGGCCGCGATGCTCATCCGGGCACTGCTGCACGCCGCGGCGATCGACGAGCACGCAACCATGATCGACGTCCTGTCCTGGGCGCAGACCCCGAGCAACCCCCGCGCCGAACGGATCCTGCGCCACCACGGGGTGCACGCCTGGGCCGACCGGCTCGCCCTGCACCGCGAGTCGTCCGGCCGGGGCCGGGAAAGCATCCAGGCCGTCGTCTCCGGCGCCCTGGACGCCGTGTCCGACCCGCGGGTCCTGGCCACGGTCAGCCCGCCCCGCGGCGAGCAGTTCGACCCGCTGCAGTGGCTGGCCGAGTGCGGCACCCTGTACCTGGTCGGCACCCGCGACGCGCAGGCCAGCGTCGCCCCGCTGCTCGCCGCGATCAGCGAAGACATCCTCTACCACGCCCGGGAGCAGGCGTTCGCGTCGCCCGGCGGCCGGGTCGAACCGGCGCTGTACTACATCGGGGACGAGATCAGCAACATCGCCCCGCTGACGTCGCTGCCGTCGCTGATGTCGGAGGCCGGCGGGTCCGGCGTCGTCCTGGACGTCCTTGCCCAGAACCGGCACCAGCTCCACGAACGCTGGGGCCGCGCCGGCGGCCAAGCGATCGAAGCGTCCGCCAACTGCATCCTGCACCTCGGCGGGTCCGCCGACGTCGCCGCGCTCCGCGACGCCCAGGCCCTGGCCGGACAGGTCCGCGAGGTGTCGTCCTCGCACAGCTGGGGCGGCGGCCGCGCCAGCGTCTCCGAACAGGTCCGCCGCGAACCCGTCCTTGACCTCGCCGAGCTGCGCACCCTGCCCGCCGGGCGGGCGGTCGCCCTCATCGGCAACCTGCCCCCGCTCGAGCTCACCATCCCGGCGTGGTACGAACGCGACGACGCCGCGCGGCTGCGCGAGGACCAGGCGGCGTTCCGGCGCATGCTCGCCACCGCCAGCCCCACCCAGGGCGGGGGCCGGCCGTGACCGGGGAGCCGTTCGCCTTCGACCTGCCCGACGACGCGCCGCCGGACCTCCGCGCGGCCGCCCTGCTCGGCGCCGGCTTGGCCGAGGTCCGCGGGATGCTCGCCGACCTCGCCGAAGCGCACGTCGCCCTCAGCCGGCAGGTCGCCGAACAACACCAGCAGCGTGAGGGCCCGGCGGCGGGCGCGCCGACGCAGCTGCGCTGGTCACAGCTGGACCGGCCTGGCGCGACCGCGTTGTGGCTGTGGCTCATCGACTGGGTCGGCTGGCTCAACCGCCGCTTCGGCCTGACCGCCGACCTGCCGGCGTGCTGGCCCGCGCACCCACCGATGGTCGAGGAACTCACCGCCCTCGCCGCGGCCTGGCACGCCGCCTACGACCCGCGCGCCCACCCCGAATCACCGCTGCGCTGGCTCGAGAACTTCGCCCGCACCCGGCAGCGGCTGCGCGGCTGGGACGTCAACCGGTGCCGCAACGGCACCCACATCCCACCCGCCACCGACCTGGCCTGGCCGGACGGCTGGCGGGACACCGCCCTCGACACCGCCCACGCAGACCTCGCCGGCCGACCGATCCCCGCTGCCCCGCAACCGACGGCGGGCGAGCCCGGCGTGGCGGGCGCAGGGGGTGGGCCGTCATGAGCCAGCCAGCCCCGGTCGCGTCGAGGGCCGATTGGGACGACGTCGTCGTCGCCGTACAGGAGACGGTCGACGACATCCGAGACATCGCTGCCGAGTTCCGGCAGCGCAGCGCCGACCTGCGACAGGAGCAGACCATGACCGACCCCGACCACGACTATGAACTCGAGGAACAGCAGCTCGACGACGACCGACGCCGCGACGAGGAACTCGACGCGCAAGACGACGGCCGCGTCGACGGCCGGTACGACGCCGACCTGGACGCGTCATGACGACCGTCACCGAACCACCCGCAGCAGTGCCGCCCGAGCACGCGGACCGGCCGGCCACGGAACCGTCGCTCGACCGCGTCCGGTACGGGCAGACCCTCGACAAGGTCGAGGCAGGTCTGGACGGGATACACCAAACGTTGCACCGCAGCCGCCGCGTCCCGGCCGCCGGCCGCGCCCGGCACCTGACCGAGCTGCACACCCAGCTGCGGGCCGTTGCGCAGCTGCTCAACGCCGCGCAGGGCGGCTGGCCGCCGCCCCCGCCGCCCGACGAGGCCCCATGACTGCCCACCCCGGCCGGCGCCTGGTGACCGTCAGCATCCTGCTGGCGGTCACGGCCGCCGCCCTCACCGCCTGCGGCCGGGCCGGCCAGCGGCCGACGACACCACCAGCTACCGCGACGACCGGCGTTGCGGGCACGACCGCACCGGTGGAGGCGGACGACGATGGCGATGACGGCGCGCAGCCGGACACCTCGGCGGCACCGGACCCGGCGGCGCTCGACGTCATCACCGCGTTCGCGACCGCCTGGACCCGGCCCGACCTCGACCAGCAGCACTGGTACACCGGCGTCGCCCGGTACGCTGCGCCCGCCTACGCGGCCGAGCTCGCCACCGTCGACCCGGCCATGGGGCCCGCCACCCGCATCACCGGCCCGCCGACCGTCACCAGCGCCACCACCGACGCGGTCGTCGCCGCCGTCGGCACGGACGCCGGGCCGATCACCATCACCTGCGTGCGCTACGACAGCCGCTGGCTCGTCGTCGACGTGCAGCCGCCCGAACCCCCCGCTGGGGCGATGTCATGAAGTGGGCCGCCGCCGTCGCCGTGGTCGTCCTCGTCGTGTGTGGCTGCTGCGGCCTCGTGGTCTTCCTCGGCGTCACCGAAGCCAGCGCCTGCGCCCCCATCCTCACCGGCGGGGTCACCGTCCGCACCGACGGGCTGCATGACGTGGGACCGTGGCGGGCCGACCCGCAGGTCCGCAACGCCGCGATCATCGTCGGCACCGGCCAGCAGCTCAACGTGCCGGCCCGCGGCTGGGTCATCGCCGTCGCCACCGCCATGCAGGAGTCGTCCCTGATCAACACGCCGGGCGGCGACCGCGACTCGGTCGGCCTGTTCCAGCAGCGGCCCAGCCAGGGCTGGGGGAGCCGCGAGCAGCTGCGCGACCCCGTCTACGCCAGCACCCAGTTCTACCGCAAACTCCTCACCGTCAACGGCTGGGAACAGATGCCGCTCACCAAATCCGCCCAAGCCGTGCAACGCAGCGCCTACCCGAACGCCTACGCCAAATGGGAACAGGACGCCGAACGCGTCGTCGCCGACGTCACCAGCGCCGCCACGATCGACGAACTGCCCGGCGCCTCCCTGGCCAACTGCGACAGCAGCGCCGCCCCCGGCAACCCGTCCGCCTCCGGGTGGGTCCAGCCCGTCCCCGGCAACATCGTCTCCCCGTACGGGCCGCGCGGCGGCCGGCTGCACGCCGGCGACGACCTCGCCGCGAAACGCAACGATGTGATCGTCGCCGCAGCGGCCGGAACCGTGAGCTACGCCGACTGTGACCGCCACACCGGCAACTGCGACATCGACGGCAGCCCCAGCACGCCCGGCTGCGGCTGGTACGTGGATGTCAACCACGGCTCCGGGATCGCGACCCGCTACTGCCACATGGTCCGCCGCCCCGACGTCTACGTCGGCCAGCACGTGCAAGCCGGGCAACGGATCGGGCTCGTCGGGACCTCCGGCCACTCCTCCGGACCCCATCTGCACTTCGAGGTCCATGAGGGCGTCGACTGCCCCAGCGGCCAGCGCTGCCAAGTGGCCAACGCGAACTCGCGGGATCCCGCACCGTTCATGGCCGCACACGGCGCACCGCTGGGAGGAACCAGATGTAGGTTCTCAGTGAATCTTGCACTTTCTCATCGACCTGTCACTCGATCTGTCACTTCGCGACATTTCGATGAAGTAAGCGCCGCAGCGGATACCTTCTGCGGGCATCTACCGGCGTTAGCGCCGCGTACGTCGGGCTTTGATCGAGATGCTGCCCACCCAACCGACGACGACGTTGTTGAC
The DNA here is from genome assembly GCF_050936175.1 of Dactylosporangium sp. CA-139066. NCBI lineage: Bacteria > Bacillati > Actinomycetota > Actinomycetes > Micromonosporales > Micromonosporaceae > Dactylosporangium > Dactylosporangium sp. CA-139066. The sequence continues at coordinate 2,464,128 of NZ_JBNJNH010000001.1, forward strand.
GTAGTCATAGACGGTCCATGCCCCGACTGTGCTGTAGGCGTAGTTGGGCAGCAGTGCGGCCAGCCGGTCGAACAGGTTCTCGGCGCTGGTGAACGCTTCTGCTCGGGTCGGCGCTATCGGCTTCGCCTGTGCCGTGACGTGCACGAAGTCGGAGCTGACTGTCACCTGCCAACCCCAGACGGCGCCATGCGACACCCCGGGGTCGTACACGCCTTGTCCTTGCGCGTCGAGTTCATGGTGATCCTGCGTGCTGAGTGCGAGTTCGCTCAGGGTTGCGTCAAGCTGGTCGGTCAGCGGCGTCATAGCTGCGCCTTCCTGGCGTTGATCGCCGGTCGGTCCGGCGGTTACGGATATTGCCGGATGTCGAATTGGACACTACGTCACCCGGCATGGGTGGGACGTGGTTGTCTTTCTGCGCCCCGGCAGTGTCGGCCTGGCGTGGGGGGCACGTGCGCTCGCGTGACACCGACGTGTGCACAGCCCGAATCCGTGGTCACGGGCAGTGCGCCGCTCGACGGGCGGCGACGAATGGACGGGTCGGCGTGGCTCAGCGAGCTGGTGGTTCCGTTGGTCGACTATCCGGGCATGCCTACGAAGATTGAAGATCGCCGTTCCTCGGCGCTGGTGAGATACCGTCCTGCGGCTGGTGACGAGCTGGTCAGCGCGACCGTCGCCAGGGTATCGCTGGAGGCGCTACTCGCCGCCCGTCCGGTGCGCGAGTTCCGGTGGTATAAGGGCCGCACCTTCTACTCCGGTTGGTACTGGTCGGCCACGACCGGTGGGCTTGTGGCCTACGAGAGTCGCCTGGAGTTGGCGAGGATCCTGCTCGCTGACTTCGACCCTGGCGTTTGCGGGATGGTGGCGCAGCCGTTCCAGCTCGAGGAGGTGGTCGGCGGCAGGCGTCGCCGGCATGTGCCGGATCTGCTGCTACACCACTGCGACGGCCGGGTCACGGTGGTGGACGTGAAGCCGGCGCACCGGCTGGCGGACCCGGTCATCGCGGCGGCGTTCGCCTGGACCGCGGAGCTGATGGGCCTGCGGGGCTGGGCGTTCGAGGTGTGGTCGGGCGTCGACCCGGTCGTGCTGGCCAATGTTCGGTTCCTGGCGGGGTATCGGCGATCGTCCACGATCGACGCCCGGTTGTGCGCACCGGTGCTGGAGTTGGTTGACGGCCAGGTCAGCGTCGGTGGTCTGGAGCGGGCGGCGCGGTTGATCGCGCCGCAGGAGCACGTGCGGCCGGTGGTGCTGCACCTGCTGTGGTCACACCAGTTGAGGTGCGACTTGTCGGTCGCTCTTGGCGGCGGATCGCCGATCTGGCGGGCCGAGCAGCGCGCGGGGGTGATCGCATGAACGGCTCTGTCGTCAGCGTTCGGATAGGCGCACAGCTGTTGTTCGACGGCGATCTGGTGCAGGTCGTGGCGTTCGACGGCAGCGGCGTGACGGTGCGCAACGAGCGCACCGGCCAGTTCCAGGCGCTGACGCTCGGTCGACTGGTGGCCGGCTGCACTGCGGTCGACGCACCGGGCGAGACGCTCGCCGCGGGCAGCGTCGGCGCGGTGCTGGCCGGGTTGACGAAGGCGCAGCGCGACCAGGTCGCCGCACGCGCCGGGCATGTCCGCGAGCTGTTGGAGCTCGATGGTTCTCGGCTGCGGGATCGGCTCGCGGCCAAGGCGGCGGAGTTGGGTCTGTCGAAGCGGACGTTGCAGCGGTGGATTGCGGCCTACCGGCGCGATGGCGAGGCCGGTCTGGTCGATACCCGGGTGATCGCCGGGTTGGGCAGCCGGGTGGACCCGCGGTGGGATGACGCGGCGCGGGCGGTGATGGCGGCGAAGGTGACCGATTCGACGCCGACGCGGGCCGCGCTGCTGACCGCGGTGTCGGCGCTGCTGGCCGAGCAGCACGGCGCGGGTGTGGTGGTGCAGCCGTCGACGGCTACCGCCTACCGCCGTCTGGCCGAGCTTGCGAAGGGCACGAACGCCGTCGCGGGCAGCGCGAAGGGCCGCCGGTCGATCGCCGATCGGCCGCAGGGCGTCTACGGCCGGCTCCGCGCGACCCGGCCGGGGGAGTACGTGGTGCTCGACACCCAGGACCTGGACGTGTTCGCGATGGAGCCGGTGACCTGCCGGTGGGTCCGGGCGCAGTTGACGGTCGCGCAGGATCTGTTCACCCGCTGCATCGTGGGGTTGCGGGTCACGCCGGTGTCGACCAAGGCGGTCGACGTGGCCGGGGTCCTCTACGAGGCCGTTGCCGGGCGGTCGGAACCGGCCGCCTGGCCGCGGGAGGCGGCCTGGCCCTATCACGGCGTCCCGGAGACGGTCCTCGTCGACGACAGGACCACGCCGGAGCCTGTCTGCGCGCCGGAGACGATCGTGGTCGATCACGGCAAGGTGTTCCTGTCCGGGCATGTCCGGGCGGTTTGCACCCGGCTGGGGATCTCGATCCAGCCGGCGCAGCCGCACAAGCCGACCGACAAGCCGACGGTCGAGCGGTTCTTCCGCACCCTGCGGGAGGGTCTCGTCCAGCATCTGCCGGCCTACAAGGGCCCGGACATCTACTCGCGGGGCGAGCGGCTCGAGGACGAGGCGTTCCTGTTCCTGCACGAGCTGCAGGACGTGATCCGAGAGTGGGTCGCGACCGTCTACCACCGAGCGAAACACGACGGTCTGACCGTCGCGGAGTGGCCGCAGGTGCAGCTGTCGCCCGCGGAGATGTTCGCGGTCGGAATCGGCAAGGCCGGGCTGCTGCGCATCCCGGCCACGCCAGAGCTGGCGCTGGACTTCCTGCCGGTGGCCGCCCGTTCGATCCAGCACTACGGCGTCGAGGTGCACGGGCTGCCCTACAACGGGCCCGCGCTGGACGGCTACCGCAACGCCCGCAGCCCCTACGGCGGCGTCCTGGCGGGCAAGTGGCCGATCCGGGTGAACCCGGACGACGTCCGGCACGCCTGGTTCCAGGACCCGGCCGACCAGCAATGGCATCGCCTCGACTGGGAGCACGAGCCGATGCTTGGCACGCCGTTCTCGGCCGAGGCCGCCGCGCACGCCCGCCGGCTCGCCGCTGGGGGCGCCGGCGGCTTCGACCCGGCGAAGGCCCTCGCCGAGCTGCTGCAGCGGTGGGACACCGGCCTGGTCACCGAACGGCGGGAACGGCGCATGGCGGTGCGGCTGGCCACCGAGTACGCCGCCCTCCCGGCACCACCACGGCCGGCGGCGCTGCCGCGCACCGGGGCCGAGCCGGTCGCGGTGGTCGACGGCGACGACGATGACGAGGCCGACCTGGACGGCGGGTTCTACGACGACGCGTTCGAGGTGCTCGGATGGCCGGGACCGCGCTCTACACCCTGTCGCGCAAGGAAGGCTGGCGCCGCTGGACCGACGCGGCGTCGCGGGTCCGCCCCGAGCTGCTGACGCGCCGGCAGCTGGGCCGGCTCGGCGCCGACGCCCGCGCCGATTTCGACGACGCCCGCCACGACTGGCACGCCAACTTCGGCACGATCAAGACCCCGCAGCTCGCGGCGATCCACGACGAGCTCGACCAGATCGTGGCGACGAACCGGCAGGACCCCGACCGGGTCCGTGGCGCTGCGGTCATCGACGCGCTGCCTGGCCTGGGCAAGACCACGATCGCGAACACGTTCGCCCGTGACTTCGACCGCGCTCAGCGGCGCCGGCACGGCGAACGCACCGGCGACGGGCACGAGCACCTGCCGGTGTTCCGGGTCGGGCTGACCTCGCGGACCACGCTGCGCACGCTCAACCGGATGATCTGCGAGTTCTACGGTCATCCCGGCACCGACCGCGCCAACGCAGCGCAGCTGGCCAGCTTCGCCGTCGACTGCGTGCTGTCCTGCCACACCCGGATCGGGATCATCGACGACCTGCACTTCATCGACCCGAACCGCCGCGACGGCGTCGACGTCTCCAACCACCTGAAATGGCTGGCCAACGAACTGCCCGTCACGTTCATCTACGCCGGCGTCGGGCTCGCCGAGCGGCGTCTGTTCGCTGAAGGGCTCACCGGCGACAGCGCCGTCATGGCCCAGATCGCCCGCCGCTGGACCCGCCTCGAGCTCCCCCCGTTCCACGTCGCCGACCCGGCCGGCCGCAGGCACTGGCGCAGCCTGCTCAAAGCGACGGAATGGCAACTCGTGCTCGCCGACGCCCACCCCGGCATGCTCACCGACCTCGACGACTATCTGTTCGCCCGGGCCACCGGCCACATCGGCTCGTTCATCACCCTGATCACCCGCGGCTGCTACAAAGCCATCCGCACCGGCGCCGAGTCCCTCACCCAGGACCTCCTGGACACCATCCGGATCGACGAAGCCTCCGAAGCTGCCCGCCACCAGCTCCAGGCCACCCTGACCGGTGCCCGCCGGCCCGGTCGGCCGCCCGCGTCGCGACCCGCCCCGGCGGGCACGTCCACGGTGGTGCCGCGGTGAACACCGCGAACGCGACGCGCGCAGCGCGGACGCTGCCGCTGCGGATCGACCTCGGCGACGGTGAGGCCATCGACTCGTGGCTGCTGCGGCTGGCGCACCGCAACGGCATGCCGCTGCGCTGGCTGACCACCGCGCTCGGGTTCGGTGACCGGCTCGCCGTCTGGCGCAACTACGCCCTGACCTGGAAACTGCCGCCGGAACTGCTGCGGCGCATCGAGTCACAGACCGGCCTGCCCGCCGGAGCCCTCGAGGCCGCGGTTCTCGACCAGTTCGACCGGCTCGGCTGGCGGCCCATCCCCGGCTCGCGGTTCTGCCCGGCCTGCCTCGCCGAGTTCGACGGGCGGTGGCCGATCCGCTGGCAACTGCCCTACACCTTCGCCTGCCCGACCCACCACACCCTGCTCGCCGTGCTCTGCCCGGCCTGCCATCGCACCCCACGCAGCCTGATCTCCGAACGGTCCGGACTCGCCCCGCCCACCCGCTGCACACTCGGCACCACCCGCCACGCCTCCGCCTGCGACGGCGACCTGCAGACCCACCCGATCCTCCCGCTCGACCCGGCCGATCCGCGGCTGGCCACCCAGGCCTGGATCAACACCCGTCTGGACCGCCTCGACGACGCTGCGGTCACCGACCTGCGCGACCTCGACGCGCTCGCGTCGTGGTTCCTGCATCGCATCCAACCCGCCGAACTGCAGCACCTCGGCGACGACACCGCCGCCGCGCTCATCACGCACCGCAACGGCATGCACGGCCTCAAACGCCACCCACCGACCGCCGGGCTGATCGCCGCCGCGATGGCCACCCACGCCGTCAGCGTCCTCACCGCCGACGACCGGGACCGCGCGGAACGGGTCATGCCGTTGCTGCGCAACGTTTATACCGCCCACCGGCCCGTCCAGCGCGGTGACGGGGACGGGCCGCCCGCGCGCGGGCCGATGCTGTCCCAGCGACGCCTCGACCGGCTGTCCGAGCCGCTGCGCCGCGCGATCCTCACCGCGATCGACACGCTGCTACCGGCCGGGGAGCGGCTGCGTTACCGCACCTGCACCACCACACCACGAACACCCGGTGCCCGCGCCGCGGCCGACCGGGCCCGGCACGTCCCGCAACACCTCTGGCCCGACTGGCTGGTCCGGTTCCTGGCACCCCGAGGTGCGCACGTCGCCGAGGTCGCCGCCAACATCCCCAAGGCGCTGCTGATCCCCGGCAACCCGGCCCGCAACCTCCACGCCGCCGCCGAGCTCGGCCCCTGGCGCTCCAGCACCGGCGTCTTCCTCACCACCACTGCCCGGCACCACCCCGAGACCCTAATCGCGATCTGCGCCCTCGCCGACTACCTCGACGAGCACGGATCACCGATCGACTACCGCCGCCGCCGGACCACCTTCACCGACATCACCCTCACCCAGCAGCAATGGCACGACCTGTCCTACCAGGCCGGCACCGACCCCGGCCGAGCAGGCCGCCACCTCGCCGCCCGCCGCTACCTGTTCCAACTGCTCACCGGCGCCGACCTCACCAACCCCCAACACCAACTCGCGATCACCAGCAGCGTCGCCCGCACCGCACTGCAGCAGTTCAGCCGCACCATGACCACCGCATTACGCGACGCCCTGGACCGCCATGCCACCGAACTGCTGCACGCCGCCGGCATCGACGAACCACTCATCTGGAGCCCACCCGCCGACTGCGTCGCCGGGCTCGTCCTGCCCGGCCGCGAACCTCGCGACATCGACCTGGCCACCGCCCGGACGCTCCTCGACGTCGAGCACCTCGCCGTCGCCACCGTCGCGCGCCGGCTCGGCGTCACCGCCGAGCACGTCCGCTACGCCCAACAGCAGTTCCACCGGCCCCCGCCGGCACTGCGATGGAACTCGCGAACAGCGGCCCGCCAAGCACGGGACCGGGCGGCGGCCGAGCTCACCAAAGCGTTCTTCGACCGCGAATACCACCAAGCCGGCCGCACCCTCCGAGACCTCGCCGACGCCATCGGCATCCCATACCAAGTTGTCGCCGAACGCGCCCGAGCCCACGCCGTCCCGGTCGGCATCCGTCGGAAGAAGTCCGTCAGCGAACTTCGCAGCAAGCCGGACAAGGCACCAACCCTCCGGACAGCCGCCCCAGCACGGTCCCGCATCACGCCGAGACCACCACGCGAAACCAACCCCAAGAACCAGCGGGTCCGCATCGACCCCGACTGGCTCCGCGAACAAGCTGGCGCGCTACGCCGCCCGAACACAGACATCGCCAACGAACTCGGCCTCAGCCACGAAACCATCCGCAGACACCGCCACCGCCTCGGCATCCCCGCCCGCCCCTCCGGCGGCGCCGGCCACGCCGTCAACACCCGCCGCCACCCCGCCCTACCCACCGACCTCCGCCGCGCCGCCGAAGGCCAACGCCACGGCTGGCAACGACTACGCCGCTTCGAACAGACCGCCGCCCACCCCAGCATCAACGCCGCCGCCCAGGCCCTCGGCCTGCACCAACAAAACCTGTTCCACCAACTCGACCGGCTCGAACACGACATCGGCGCCGCCCTCATCCACCGCACCAACAACCGCCACCAGCCCATGACCCTGACCCAGCGCGGCCAACGACTGCTCCAACAACTCGCCCGGCCCAACATCCGACACCTTCTCAACCTCTACGCCCCGCCGACCCAGACCAAGCCACGACGACTCAAGGCCATCGAGAAACGACAGATCGATGAGAAGAAGCAGGCGATAAACCGATGAGAAGCAGCAGCCAAGAGCCAGGTCAGACAGCGTCAACCCACAAGATCGACAGGAACGTACGCACAGACACCGGGGAAGCGCACCCACGATGACCACGACCCGCCTCAACGAGACCGGCAACAGCCAAGCATCGGCATCGCGCACCTCAACGCGGGGGCAAGCAGGACTGCATAACGAACTCAGCCCACGGGCTACCACTCAGCTGCAACTGAACCGTCACCACCCGGCCGACACCGTCGGCCGTGACGACATGCAGGGCTACCGGAACCGGCCTCACCGCCGCATCATCCGAACACCACACGGTCGCCGTCACCGGAAACCAGTCGGTCGCACCCGGCGCTATCCGCCGCTGCCCCTTGACCCTGAAGTCCTCGCTGTCGGCCACGACCGAAACATCAACCGGCAGAGGGCCGCCATTCACAACGGCAACCGTGCCTTCAATCGTCACGCTGGTCTGCCAACCGCCACCCGACTCGAGCTCGGCCACCGCAGCGAACAAGGAGACCACGGACGCGTCGCGGCTGCGTTGTTGCGCAACCGTCCACTGCCATCCACCCGCCGCGCCCGCCAGAGCCCCAAGCACGACCAACGTCACGACGCCGAAGACCGGCACCTTCGCCGTCGCCAGCCGTCGCCAACGACGCCACGGCCCCGTCGCCGACCGCGCCGCAAGTCCACACTCCACGTCAAGATCGATAACGCCGTCCGGAAGAGACCGGCCCACTGCATCGCGCACCGAACCAACGTATCCAGGTTCGGACAACCGGCCGACATGACGGCGGAACTTGCATGCTCAACGCGGCAGGTTGGCAGTCCTGCGCCATCTCCTGCCAACGCCCGACCAGATCAACCTTCACGGCCACTGCACGGCGCGCACCGTCAGCCGCGACCACCGACAACACAACCGGCAACGGCTGCTGCTCGACGCCATCCGACCACGCAATTTGGACACTCACCGAAAACCGCGCCGTCGCGACCGCAGCGACCCGCTGCTGACCCCAGACGAGAAGTCTCCGCCCGAAGAACCCGACGCCTCAACCGGCAGTGCGTGTCGAGCGGTGCGGTCCAGATCTCGGGCAACTCGCCCACCGGCGCCCGGCAACTCTCCACCACGCGTCGCGCTGCTGCCACGCACGCCGAGACAAGCAAGGTCAACAAGAAACTGACAGATCGATGAGAAGAAGCGGGCGACAAACCGATGAGAAACCACCCGCAAAGACCAGGTCAGCAAGCATCAGCCCGACAAGATCAACGGGAACCTACACAGATTGTAGGTTCCCAATGAATCTTGCACTTGCTCATCGGTCTGTCCCTCGGTCTGTCACTTCGCGACATTCCGTTGAGAAGCGGTCGGCGCGTGGGTACTCAACGCGGCAATTGGCAGTCGTGCGCCACCATCTCCTGCCAGCGCCCCGCCAGATCAACCTTCATCTCCACCGCGCGTCGAACGCCGTCGGCCGTGACCACCACCAACGCCAGCGGCAATGGCCGCTGCTCGACGCCGGCGGAGCACGTAATCCGGACATTCACTGGAAGGCGCGCAGCGGTGGCCGCGGCGATCCGCTGCTGACCCCACACCAGAAAATCTCCGCCTCCAGGACCCGGCACCTCGACCGGCAGTGGGCCCCCGTTGGCGACCGCCACGCTTCCGTCGATCGAGACCCTGCCGTTGGACATCTCGATCGACGAAAGATCCGCTACCGCAATAAACAACGAGACTCGCGCCGACTCCATCCTTCGCTGCTCCCACTGCGCCCAGGCGCCCCCGGACGCCGCTCCGATCAACCCGGCTATCAACACCAGCACCACAACGCCAGACGCGGAAACCCTCAACGCCGCCCAACGCCGCCGCAGCCCGGCAGGCCGTCGCAACAACGAGTCGTCAACCACAACAAGATCAATATGTCCGCTCGGCAGAGCCTGGCCATCCGGACCGCTTGCACTGTCTCGTCGCACAAGCCGAACCTGTTCCTTCAATTCGACCGGCTCGAACACGACATCGGTGCGACGCTCGTCCACCGCGCCGAGAACCGCTACCAGCCGATGACCCTGACCGCATGCGGCCAGCGACTCCTCGACCGGCTGGCCCGACCCGATATCCGGCAACTGCTCACCCGTTACGGTGCGCTGCCTCACCCGAGCCCCGAGCAGCCCAACGACATGACGAAAGCGGCAGATCGATGAGTCCGCCGTTGTCGCCCTGGGGCGCCGCGAGCCTACTTCCACAGGTCGCGGGGCGGGTTCTCCAGCAGCCGCCCGTTCGCGTCGTACTCCAGGAACTGGCCATACGCGAGGTTCTCGCCGCTGAAGGCGAACACTCGCTGACCGTCGCCCAAGTCCATGATCGGCACGAAGTGGATCGGTGCTCCGGGCGCGGTCCGCATCCCGAGCCGGGCGACCTGGGCGCTGACCCACCCGTTGACGACGTGGCGCCGCCCGTCCGAGCCGATGCCGTAGTTGAGCAGCAACTGGCCGCCAAACGTCATGTCGCACGGGCTGGGATCGCAGGTCACGGTCATGCCGGAGAACGTGTCCCGGGTCTCGTCCAGCGAGAACATGCGCAGGTCAGGATCGCTGCTGGCCGGCAGCGGCAGCACCGCGAACACGAGCAGACCAGCCGCGACCAGCCCTGCCGTTCGCGCCACGGCCACGCGACGGGCGACCGGCGCGGGGTCGCTGCGCCGATGCCGCACGAACGCGCCGAAGCCGACACAGCACACCGCCGCGGCGCCGAGCCCTCGGGCGTTGTCGAACAGGTACTGCAGTCCCGGGGTCGGGACCAGCTCGAACGCGACGTTGCCCAGGTTCAACGTCATGGCCACGACCAGGAACACGCCGAACGCCCACCGGCTGCCGCTGGCCGAGGCGACCAGCAGCATGCCGGCCAGCACGGTCCAGACCTGATGATGCGTCCACGAGACCGGGGAGGCCGCGATCGTGGCACACCCGACGAGCACCGCGGCATGGACCAGATGGCCCTGGCCGGCGAGCCGCCGGGCCTGCCACAACGCCAGGCCGCAGATCACCACGACCAGGCCGGCCCAGATCAACGGCCTGTCCTGCTGATCCACGCCGGCCCGGACCAGCAGCGCGTTCAACGACTGGTTGCCCAACGAGGCCAGGTCACCGATCCGGGACGTGGTCAACATCGTGCGGGTCCAGAACTGCCAACTGTCCGCCGGCAGGACCACCGCGGCGAGCACACCAGCGCCGACGAACGCCGCCACAGCCCGCAACGCGTCCTGACGCCGGCCGACCAGCACCAGATAGACCACGAACAACAGCGGCGTGAGCTTGACCGCCGCCGCCACCCCGATCAGGATCCCGCGCCACCTCGGCGGGAGGAACTCCAGTGCATCCACCAGCGCGAGCAGCACCACGAACACCGAGACCTGACCGAACCGCAGGTCGCTCTGCACCGGCGCCGACAGGATCAACACCAACGCGGCCGCCGCGGCGAACAGGCCACGACGCTCGCCGCTGTCGGGCCGCCGGCTCACCACCACAGCGATTCCCGCGACGGCGACGCAGACGGCGCACAACCACCCGACCTGGACCACCTGCTCCGGCAGCCAACCGGACGGCCAGAACACCAGCGCGGCAAACGGCGGATACGTGAACGGATCCCCGTTCGCGGCCGCGTACTCATACAGCGGATGACCGCCCTGAGCCCACCGCACCGCCCCCCGATACACCTGCAGGTCAGCGAGGCGATCAAACGCCGGACGACGCAACACCAACACGCTCGACAACAGCGCTACGGCCACAAAGGCCGACCACAGCCCACGCGCACTCCACCGCTCAACCACCGCCGCAGCCTAGCCACGCGGCGACCCCTACATCGACCCGAATCGCGCGGCAGGAGCCAACCCGGGGCCCACGCCAGGGCCGAACCAGCGCTCAGCGCCTCAGGAAGAAAACGGCAGATCGATGAGAACGCAGAGGCGACAAACCGATGAGCAGCCGCGACCAACGCGCAGGCCAGACAGCACTAGCCCGACAAGATCGACTGGAGCCTACACAGATGATGATCACCATCCGCGCCGCCAACCCCACCCTACCGACCGTCCCGGCACCGGCCGCGCAACCAGCTGCACCCACCACCCCGGCGAGACCTGGGCCGACCAGTGCGCCGCGACCAGTGCAACCGCGAGCGACCAGCGGACGGCAGCGGATCGGGTTCGGGCCCGCGGTCGCCCTCTACACCGGAGCGCTGCTCGGCCCAGGCGTGCTCGTCCTGCCCGGCATCGCTGCCGGGCTGGCAGGACCCGCCTCCGTGCTGGCCTGGGCGGCGCTCGTCGTGCTCGGCATCCCGGTCGCCGTTACGTTCACCGCGCTCGCCGTGCGCTACCCGTCCGCCGGCGGGATCGCCGCCACCGCCGAGCGCGCGTTCGGGCCCGACGCCCGCACCATCGTCGGCTGGTGGTTCTACGCCGCGGTACCGCTCGCCGCCTCCGCTGCGGCGCTGCTCGGCGGGCAATACGTCGCCGCGGCACTCGGTGCCGGCCAGCACACCGCGATCGCCGTCACCGCCGCGATCCTCGCCGTCGTCATCGCGGCGAACACCGCCGGGATCCGGCTGTCCGGCCGGGTCCAGCTCACCCTCATCGGCGTCTTACTCGCGCTACTCACCGCCAGCCTGACCACCGCAACGCGACATATCCACCTGGCGAACTTCACGCCATTCAACCCGCACGGCTTCGCCGCGGTCGCCCGCGCCACCGCCGTGCTGTTCGTCGGCGTGGCCGGGTGGGAAGCGTGCGCCACCCTCACCGACGCCGTCCACCGGCCCCGCCGGACCCTGCCCCGCGTCACCGCCGCCACCCTCGTCGTCATGGCCGTGGTCTACCTGGGCCTCGCCACCGCCACCATCGGCACCCTCGGCCACCTCGCCGCCGAGACCAGCGTCCCCCTCTACGCCGTTGTCCGCGCCGGGCTCGGGCCCGCCGCCCCACCCGTCATCGCCGCGATCGCGCTGCTGCTCACCGTCGGCGCCGGCAATACCTATCTCGCGGGCGCCGCCCGCTCCGGCGCCACCCTCGCCGCCGCCGGAGACCTGCCCTCCTGGCTCGCCCACCACACCAACGGCGTCGCCCGGCGCAGCCTCGCCGTCCAGGCCACCGCCACCATCACGATCACCACCGCCGCCATCCACTGGCACGTCGCGCCCGGGCAGCTCATGCACCTCGTCACCGTCCTGCTCGCCGCGGTAGCGATGGCCGGCATGGTCGCCGCAGCCGTACTGCTCCCCACCGGCTGGCACACCCTCGCCGCCCTCACCGGCACCGCAGTCACCGCCGCCGTCCTCGGCTCCGCCGGACCCCACCTTCTCATCCCCGCCACCATCGCCGGCGCCGCCCTGCTCTGGCGCGCCACCCGACACCAGCCACGCCACATCGCCCAGGCCGCGGCACTTCCGGCAGCCCAGCCGCGACCACGGATGCACCTACCGGCCCCAGCGCGAACACCGACCGCGAGCACGGTCACCCGGCCAGCGCGGCAACCACCCAACGCCCCGGCCCCAGCACGCCACAAACGCAGCCGTCGGCGCCGCAATCGCGCGGCGCGCCGCCACTGACCACCGCTGCGGAACCGATGCTCAGGCACAGGGGGCACGGTTCGTCTTGGCCCGCGCATCCAGGCGTTCGCAGTCACCTGGCCCCGCCACATGCCGTGACCCGCCGATGGGTGCGCCGCGGTCCTTGACGCCAGGTAACGCACCGTCTTCCCCCAACCCCCAGACCCTCAAGGACTGATCATGACTGTGAAAGTCGTCGCCCAGGTCGACACCGACCAGCGCGAGACGGCGTGGGCCTTGTACTCGACGGCGTTCGCCGAGCTCAACGCCCTGGCCGTGCAGCGGCACCTCATTTACCGCCATGAGTTCGACGACGTGATGAACGACCCGCGCGTGGACAAGTACCTCTGCGTGGACGGCGACGGCACCCTGCTCGGCCTCTCCACATACACCAACGAACTCGACGCAGTCCCGCTGATCTCCCCGCCATACTTCCAGCGGCGCTGGCCCCAGCAGTACGCCGAGCAGCGGATCTGGTACTGCGGCTTCGTCGCCACCGAGGACCACGCCCGCGCCGCCACCGCCTTCGGCGAGCTCGTCACCGCCATGTACCACACCGCCGCCGCGAAAAACGGGCTCATCGCCCTGGACTTCTGCCACCGCACCGACAAGGTCCGGCGCATGTCCCGCGTCGTGCGGCTCATGCTGCACCGCCTCTCCGGCGACGTCCAAGCACAACGCATCGACGAACAGCAGTACTGGCTCTACGAATTCCCCACCGCTGCCTGACCTACCTACCAGACCACCCGAGCTGTCTAGCGCGGCCGCCGTACCAGCCATCTCACTGAGCTTTTCCGCGTAACGAGTTGTGGCGTTGGGTGATCAGGTGGTCCGGCCGTGTTGGAAGTGCAGGAGGACAAGGGCGGCTGCGGCGATCTTGCCGATCTTCCATGGGCAGAGGCTGACGTTGCGCAGCGCCTTGAAGGTGGTCTTGAGCAGGGAGTTGCCGCGTTCGCCGACGGCCCGTATCCCGTTGTGGACCTTGTTGTAGGCCTGCTGGACGTCGGTGAGTTCACCGTTCTTGGGCTTCTTGAACGCGATGGTGATGGTGCCGGCCTCGCCTTCGTAGCCCAGATCGCCCAGGACGCGAAGTTGGTCATTGGTCCACGCGGTCAGCAGGGGCAGCATCTCGGTGTGTTCGCGCAGGGCGGTGGTGTCGTGTTCGCGGCCTGGGCGTACCGGCGAGGTCCACAGCGGCCACCCGTCCGGGGCGGTGATCACCTGAATGTTCCCGCCGTGGTTGTCGTGCTTGCCTGACCACCACAAGTCCACCCCAGGGGTGGGGCCCGGGGTGCGGCACCGGTCGGTCTCGATCAAGGTGCCGTCGATGTTGACGTGGTCGTAGCCGGCCATCTTCGCCGCGAGCAGCGCCGCTTCCAGGCTCGGTGCGCGGGCTGCGAGGACGCCGACACCCTCGTGCAGGTAATCGTAGGCGGTGGACCTGCCGATCGCGTTGTCCCCCGCCAGCTGAGCAACCCGGGTGCCGTCCAGGAACCAGCGGAGGACCAGGATCGCCTGCTTGAAGCAGCTCAACGCGCGGGTACCGGTGCGGGTACCACGTCGTTGGCGTTCGGCGTGCAGCAGGCTTGAGACGAACAGCACGGTCTCCTCGCGCACGGTCAACGTGGCGGTGTATGTGACACTCATCCGGCGCAGAACCCCTATGAAGTTGGACTGTGAGAGGACCACCTTCATACCGGGGTTCTACGTCTTTCCGTTGGACTGCAACAGGTTCCGCGTGTCGCAGCCGGCGGGGACGATGCCTACCTACTGTCCTGAGACCATTACGCTGAAAGGCTCAGTGACCCAGCAGCCGTGTCGGCGTTATACGAAGCAACTCGGCTTGCCCTGGACTATCTCGATTATGACGACAGTAGGGCGCTGGCACGTAAGGCAATCTGGGCTATTGGTGGCACGCTCGGGCCGCAAGCGGAACAAGCGCTGACCCGACTACTTGGCGCGGATAAACGAGATCCTCCGTGAAGAAGCTGAAAGACAGATCAAGCGCAGGGGCGTGTCTTAAGCGAGCAGAGCATCGTGCCGTGGTTCATCTACGGACTCCGAAGCGTGTTTGCATGGTGACCTCGTGTGCTGGTGGGCGTAATGCCGCGCACGTGGCCATCGACAAGGGCGTCGACCTGCGCGGTTACTTCGTCTGGTCGCTCCTGGACAACTTCGAGTGGGCCGAGGGCTACAGCAAGCGCTTCGGTCTCGTCTACGTCGAGTACGGCTCCCAGCGCCGGGTGCCCAAAGCCAGCGCCGGGTGGTACCGCGAGGTGATCAACGCCAACGGCCTGGACTGACACCGGGCGGTGTAGCCGGGCCGGTCGAACCGGGCCACGATGCGGCCGGATTGGGCAGCCACACCATCGGACGGACTCCCTCGGCGGTGAGCACGCCGCGCGCCAGCACAGCCGTCCGCCGGCCCAACCGTGGCCCGTACGCAACCGCGTGATCGACCGGGTCTCAGTGCTCGGCCAGGGCCAGGGTTGGTAGGCGGCGGTCGAGCCAGTTCGGCAGCCACCAGGCGCGTTCGCCGAGTAGTTCGAGGACGGCGGGCGCGAGGATCAGCCGGACCAGGGTGACGTCGATGAGTACGGCGGCGGCCAGGCCGAGGCCGATCATTTTGACCTCGGTTTCGTTGTGGGCGACGAACCCGACGAAGACGAGCGTCATGATGGCGCCGGCGGTGCCGATCAGCCCGGCGGTGCGGCCCACCGCGCGGGCGACGGTAGCTGTCGCCTTCGGCGTGCCATGTGCGGTTGGGGATGCGGTGACGCGTTGCCGTTCCTCCCGCACGGCGGACAGCAGGAAGACGTTGTAGTCCATGCTGAGGCCGAACAGGATGGCGAACATCAGCATCGGCACGAAGGAGGCCACGGGTTGTTCGGCGACGCCGAGCAAGCTGGTGCCCCACGAGGTCTGGAAGGCGAGGGTCACGACGCCGTACGCCGCGCCGATCGAAAGCAGGTTCAGCAGTGCGCTGACCACGGGCAGCGCCAGCGACCGGAAGACGACGCCGAGCAGGATCAGCGACAGGCCGATGACCACGATGAGCAGCGGGCCGAGCCGGGCGGAGACGCGGGCGGCGAGGTCGTCGAACGTTGCGGTGGTGCCACCGACGTACGCGGCGGCCTGGCTGCCGGCGAGCGCGTCCGGGCCGATCCGGTCGCCGATTGTGCGGACGAGATCGGAGGTGGACCGGTCTTGCGGCTTGCTTTTGGGGATGACGGTGAGGACGGCGGTGTCGCCGGCCGCGTTGGTCTGGGCCGGAGTGACCGCGGCGACGTTGCCGTCGGCGGCGATCGCGGTCCTGAGCTTCTCGACTGCTCCGGCGCGGTCGGTGCTTCGGCGCAGGTCGACGACGACCAGCAGGGGGCCGTTGATGCCGGGGCCGAAGCCGTCGGAGAGTCGGTCGTAGGCGACGCGCATGGTGTCGCCCGTGGCGCGAGTGCCGTCGTCGGGCTGGCCGAGCTGCAGGTTCAGCATGGGTGACGCGAGGGCGAGCAGGGCGACGGTGACCGCGGTGGCCCACAACCAAGGCCGCCGGGCGACGGTCGCGGCGAGCCGGGCCGCCCATGACCGGTGTTCCGGTTCGGGGTCGACCGTGCCGTCGACCGTGCCGTGGGTGACCACGCGTTCCGCGCGGGGCAGGACCCGCCGGCCCGCGATTCGAAGGAACGCCGGCACGAGGGTGACCGCCGTCATCGCTGAGACGGCGACCACGAGCGCGGCCGCCATGCCCATCCGGCCGATGACCGGGATGCCGGTGACGTAGAGGCCGCAGATGCTGATCACGACGATGGCGCCCGCGGTGAGGACCGACACACCGATGGTGGCGTTGGCGTTGGCGGCCGCACGCACCGGTTCGTCGCCGGCGCGTAACCGGTCGCGGAAGCGGGCGACGATGAACAGGGAATAGTCGATGCCGGCGCCGAGGCCGAGCATCACCGCGATGGTGGGCGCCACGTTGGGCACGTCGACGAAGCCGGAGATGACGGTGAGGGCGACGACACCGACCATGAGCGCGATGACCGCGGCGACGAGTGTGACAGCGGTGGCGGCGAAGGACCGGAACAGCAGGGTGACCAGGATGAGAGCGGCGATCAGGCCGATCACCTCGCCGACCGGGGCAGCCCGGTCGCGGAGCTGGTTGACCACCGGGCCGCGCAGCGAAACCTCCAAACCGGCGCGGGCGGCTCCGGCCTGGGCCTGCTCGAGCCGGTCCAGGTTCGCCTTCTCCAGGTCGGCTGCCCGTTTGGTGTATTGCACGGTGGTGAAGGCGACCCGCCCGTCTGGGGACACCTGCAGCGGTGCCACCGCCGCGACGTCGGGTTGCGCACGAACCTCTGTCAGCACCTGTTGCACCGCGGCCAGTTTGCTGTCGCCTGGCGTGTTCAAGGTGCCGGCGCTGTCGTCCGCGAAGACCAGCATGGCCGTATCACCGGCCTGGGCCGGGAAACGTTGGTCGATCAGGTCTGCGGCCCGCTGGGAATCGGTGCCGGGCAGTCGCACGCCGTCACTGAATCCGGCGCCGACCGCACCGGCCGCACCGCCCAGCACCACCAGCAAAAGCACGAAGCCGACGATGACACGAACGGGATGGCGGGCGGCCGAACCGCCGAGCCGGGACAACAGGCCCATGTGGACCCCTCCGAAAGTAGGTTGATCAGCGAATCAGGTGTGGTCGGGCTGTTTCAGCAGACGGCGCCCGGTGTGGTCAGCCCAGGCGAACGGCGGCGTCGCCGATGACCGCCGCGGCTTCCCGCGGCCCGGGCTCGGCGCGGACCCGGGCGCCGAGGTCGGCGGCACGGCGACGCATGGCGGCATCGCCGGTCGCCTCCCGCAGCGCGACGGCCAGGGCCGCGGTGGACAGCCGGCGCCGGGGAATCGGTGCCGGGCCGACGCCGAGGGCGGCCACTCGCCGGCCCCAGAACGGCTGGTCGGCGCCGAACGGCACGACGATCTGCGGGATGCCGGCGGTGAAACCGGCGCCGGTGGTGCCGGCGCCGCCATGGTGGACCACGGCGGCGCAACGAGGGAGCAGCCAGTCGTGCGGTGCCTCGGGCAGCACGATGACGTCGTCGGTTTCGGCGGTGGCCTCCCGCAGGCCGCCCCAGCCGGAGAGCAGGACGGCGCGTACGCCGGCGTGCCGGACCGCGGCGACGACCAGGTCGGTAAGCCCGTCCGGGTCCGTTCCCGCCATGCTGCCGAAGCCGATGCAGACGGGCGGGTCGCCGGCGTCGAGGAAACTGCGCAGCGCGGCCGGGGGCTGCCAACCGGCCGGGGCGGGCAGCGTCCAGTAGCCAGTGACGTGCCGCTCCGGTCCCCATTCGGGGGCCGCCGGAACCACGTGCCGGCTGTAGCCGTACACCGACGGCATGCCGTGGCGCGGGTCCCGCCGGGGATCCGGTCGGGCGGGTAACCCGAGTACTTTCGTGCGGACCGCGCGGGTGGCCGGCGCGAACGGCGTCCGCAGCGTCATCGCGGTCAGCTTGTGGCTGATCCGGGTCCCGGCGGGGCCAGTCCAGGCCGGGACGTGCGGCAGCAGCACGCCGGGGAACGCGGCGGTCGCCGGCCCGAGCGGGTGCAGGTGTGACTCCAGGAACGGGATGCCGAGTTTCTCGGCGATGGGCAGCCCGGCGACCATCCCGCCGACGCCGCCGGTGATCAGGTCGACGTCGGCGCAGGCGACGAGAATTTCGCGAGCCGGCTCGAGCATCATCGTGGAGGTGTGTTCGCGCATCAGCCGGGCCCGCTGCACCCTGCCCATCTCCGCGACACCGGCGGCTGAGCGGGCGGTCGCCTCGGCCGCACCGGACATGGCGACGACACTGATTCCGTACGGCGCCAAGCGCGCGACGAAGTCTTCGGGGGCCAGCAGCCGTACAGCATGGCCGGCCTCACTGAGGCTCAGGGCCAGCGCGGCGTACGGCTGGATGCCGCCGCGGGTGTCCATGGCGATGACGGCTATGCGCATGGCGTACGTCCTTGTCGGTAGGGAACCCCGGTCGGGCAAACACTCGATTTACTCACTCGATTTACTCAACTGATTGAAACGGTAGTTGAGTGAACTGTCAAGCCGATGCTTAAAATGACAGCCATGCGGGACACCCCGGGCCGACTCCGCGAGGCAGCCGAACGGCTGCTCGCCGAGCGACCGGCCAGCCAGATCTCGCTGCGCGACATCACCGAAGCGGCCGGCGCCAACGTCGCCTCCGTCGGCTATCACTTCGGTTCGAAGGACGCCCTGCTCGACGAGGTCGTCCGGCTCGCCCTGACCGAGGTGTTCGAGCAGCAGCGCGACCGGCTCCTGCAGCTGCCAGAGGACGCCGCCCTCGATGACATCGTGCGCGCCTGGGTGCTGCCCGCCTTCGCCCTGCCGCCGGCCGACGAGGCGCAGCGGGGCTGGAAGATCCTGCAGAACGCCCTCACCACGCCCTCGCCCGCCGTCGCCGGGTTCCTCGCCGAGATGGCCGCGCCGATCCAGGAACACCTGATCGACCGCATCGCCCGCCACGTCCCCGGCGTGCCGCTGGCCGAGCTGTGGTTCCGGCACACCGCGGTGCTGGCCGCGCTCGGTGCACTCGGCAGAGGCCCCTTCGTCGCCATGCTCGCCGGAGCTGACCCCGACCAGGTCACCGATCAGTTGGTCGCCTGGATCGTCGGCGGCCTCACCGCCTCCCCGGCCGGCTAAGGCCATGTCTCGTTTGGGGTGTTTGACCAGTTTGCGGTAGCAGATGGGGGCGCAGGCGATCGTGGCGAACGCGGCGAAGTGCTCGGCGTACCTCCACGCTCGAGCATGACATGGATCTTGCTACCGGGCTTGCCGCGATCGACCGGGCTCGGCCCGGTCAGATCGCCCCCTTATCTGTTGGGGACGCCCCGTGTCGAGTGGGTCCTTGTCCTCATGTTTTCCGTTCCTCCCGGGGCCGGTACTGACGTGGCGTCGGGCGCAGCCGGGGTCAAGGTGGAGCGCCCGCAGCGTAGCGAGGACGTACGACCTTGACGGCGGTGAGCACCGGCGCAGACTGTGGTGTACCCGGGGATCGTGGTCAGGCCATAGATGCTGCCGTGGCGGGGTTGGGTCGTGGTGCGCGGGCGCCCAGCCTTATCTCGGTGCGCGAACCCGGAGCTGACGTGCCGTGCCGGGTTCGGCGACATGATGATCGATAGGGTGTCCCGCAGGACGGGTGTGCAACCGCTCGGTCTTTCGAGGCCATGACGGCGCACGGCGCCGTGGCAGGGGGCTTGCTGGGAGCGGGCCGCAAGACATCGGCACGTGGGCAGAGGCGCGCACCAGCATCGGCTTACACCGTGGCCAGGGCCCGGTCGCCGAGCGAGCGCAGCAGATGGTAGGACCGCCGGGTGATCTTCCGGCCATCGACAGCGCCGCCCGGTTACACCGATGCGATCCTTGACCCTCGCATAGTAGGCGTGATCGGGACTGCCTGTTCGGGCGGCGCACTTGGCCGCCTCGTACAGCGCCCAGCGCAGCAACGGCCAGCCCTGCCGGGACAGGTGACCGGCCGCGCGTTTGTCATCCGAGGAGTACACCGTCACGTCCAGACCACTCTGCCGGACCGCCTTACGCGAGGCCGAGAACCGGCGGGCATCGCCCAGCTCGGCCCAGATCACCGCGGCAGTGATCGGTCCGACTCCGTACTGCCGCTGCAGCACCGCGCAGCCCAGCTGCCGGCGGGCGAAGTCGGTGATCTGTCGCCGCAGCGGGTCCAGTTCGGCATCCAGCGCATCGATCATCCGAAGCGCCGCCAGCACCGCCTGGTGACCGGCCGGGGACAGCCCGACACCAGCCTGCAACCGCTGCCGCTGCTCACGGCTGAGCAGGTCGCCCGCCGCGGCTACGCCCTGGTGGAACAGCATCGCGTGGATACGTTGGACCCAGCCGGTGTGCGCGTCATGCAGGTCCTTGAACAGCTGCAGCAGCCCGCGCATCTCCAACACGTGCAGCGGGGCGATCCACGACTCGGGTAACCGGTCCTCGGCCAGCAGTTCCCGCAGCCGCCGCGCGTCGGTCCGGTCGGTCTTGGCCCGCCGTTTCGGTCCCCGCGCGGCGGCCGTATCAGCCGGTTCAGCGAACCGCGCGCGCATGCCAGCCCGCTGCAACTCCTCGACCACGAACCGCCACCCGGTACAAGCCTCCACCGCGAACACAGCCGGGCGACCCGTCACCGACCCCAGCCAACCGCGCAGCAACTCCCGGTCAGCCGGTGCCACCCGACCCCGACGGACCAGCCTGGTCTCGGTGTCCACGTAGTCGAAGGTGATCTGCCGTCAATGCACATCCAACCCACCTACGATGGTCATGAGGACCTCCTCACGTTCCTTCGTTACGCACTGCGCTGCGCCGCAGCCGCCCTTGTCCTCCTGCACTTCCAACACGGCCGGACCACCTGATCACCCAACGCCACAACTCGTTACGCGGAAAGGCTCACTAACGTCCCGGCGCCGGGCACATGATCCAGGATCGCTCGTGGCCGATTACACTCCGCACGTCTCTTGATCGGTGCACGCCAGTCGACCGGCCTGATCGTGTCGCATGACCAGGGTCAAGCTGCCCACGGTCGTGGTCATCGCTGAGGACAACGACATCTTGGCCAGCGGGCTGGCCTACGAACAGTGGCGGGACTTTTGTCAGGTGGCTGAGACGGTCCACACCGGTCGCTCCTCCCCACATGGCGCTGCGGCCGCCGTGCTCCTGGCTGGACATGGCGTCGTCGGGTGCAACGGCACGGGTTAGATGCGGCGGCGGGCTGACGGATATCGGTCGATGTGATCGGTCGACGCTGCGGCGGCCCGCCTCGTATCGTGCGATGCCATGAGGCTTGGCGTAGACCTCGGTACCTCGCACACGGTCGCGGTGCTCGCCCGGGCCGGTGGCCGCGGCGAGCCACTGCTGTTCGACTCCTCCCCGCTGCTGCCCTCGGCCGTCTGGGCCGGCGGCGACGGCGCCCTGCTGGTCGGCCGCGACGCCCAGCGCAGCGCCCGGCTGGACCCTTCCGCCTACGAGCCGAACCCCAAGCGGCGCATCGACGAGGCCGCCCTGCTGCTCGGCGGCCGCGAGCTGCCCGTGGTCGACGCCCTGGCCGCCGTGCTGGCCCGGGTCGTCGAGGAGGCGATCCGCGTCGGCGGCGCCTCGCCCGCCGAGACGGTCCTGACCTACCCGGCCGGCTGGGGCCCGCAGCGGCGCGGCCTGCTGCTGGAGGCGGCCCGCCGGGCGGCGCTGCCCGACGCGCGGCTGCTGCCCGAGCCGGTGGCCGCCGCGATGTACTTCACCGGCGTCCTCGGCCACCGGGTGCCGCCCGGCAGCGCGGTGGTGGTGTACGACTTCGGCGGCGGCACGTTCGACGTCAGCGTGGTCCGCCGGACTGGCGACGGCTGGGATGTGCTCACCGCCGAGGGCCTCGACGACGTCGGCGGCGTCGACCTCGACGCGGCGATCGTGGACTGGATCGGCACCGCGCTCGCGCCGCGCGACCCGGCGCTCTGGCCGCGGCTGGTCGCACCGCAGACCCTCCCCGACCGCCGCCACGGCCGCGTGCTGTGGGACGACGCACGCTCGACCAAGGAGCTGCTGAGCCGCGCGGCCACGGCGGGGATCGCCGTGCCGCTCTACGACGTCGACCTGCACCTGACGCGGGCCGAGTTCGAGGCCCTGGCCCGCCCCTGGCTGGACCGCACGATCGCGCTGACCACGTCCACCCTGGCCGCCAGCGGCGTGACCGCGGACCGCCTGGCCGGGGTGTTCCTGGTCGGCGGGGCCAGCCGGGTGCCCCTCGTGGCGACGCTGCTGCACCGGGCGCTGTCCGTGGCGCCGGTGATCCTGGAGCAGCCGGAGCTGGTCGTGGCGCAGGGCAGCCTGCTCGCGGACGCGTCCCTGCACACGGCGCCGTCTCCGGTCCCGGCACCGGTCTCGGCCATGCCCATCTCCCCTCCGCCCGTCTCGCCTTCCCCAGTCTCGGCTATGCCCGTCTCGCCTTCGCCCGTCTCGACCATGCCCGTGTCGCCGGCCGTGCCGGTCTCGGTCGGGCCTGTCGCCCCGGCCCTCGCCGGGCCGGTCGCCTCGGCCCCCGCCGGGCCGGTCGCCCCGGCCCCCGCCGAGCCGGCGCGGCGGGTGCCGCGGTTCGCGGTCGCGTGCCTGTTCCTTAGCGTGCTGATCGCGGTGGTCCTGGGCATCGCCCAGTACATCGACGTCTCCGGCGACCACTCCAGCGCCTGCTCGAGCAGCGGCAGCGGCCCGGTGACCTGCTTCACCGTCGACTCGTCGGAGACGTCCGGCGTGGTCGCGGAGGTGGCGTGGATCGCGACGATGGCCGCGGTCACCGTGGCCCTGCTCGGCCTGCGCCCCGCCGCCGGCCCGGGCGCCGCCCGCGGCCTGCACATCGCTGCCGTCGCCGGTTGCGCCGTCGCCACCCTGACGTCCCTGTCGATCCTGGGCTCGCCCGACAACACCGCCGGCATCCTCACCGTCCTGGTCATCGCGCTGGTGTGGCTCCCCGCCGCCGCCATCGCCCTTGCCCGCCGCCGACAGTGGCCGGCCCTGATGGCGACGGCCCTTGGCCTGTTCCCCATCGGCTGGCTGGCCGACGGCGCCGCCTCCGGCTACCTGCTGGGCATCCCCGAGACGCTACTACTAGCCCTCGCCGCCGTCGGCGCGCTGCGCGCCGGCCGTCGAGGATGACCGCTGCTCGCGCGCGGCAATGGCGGCCCGGATGCGCCGCAGCGTGCGCAGCGCCTTCTCCCCGCGACCCGCACCTCCCCGTCGAACACGGTCGCGCCGCGGTCCTCTGCCCGCAGCCGCTCCAGCGTCGGCGCGACCAGCTCGTCGCCGGTCGCACCGAGCGCGACGGACCGTTCTCCCGTTTCCCGAAAACCCGTGCCGAGCGTTGACAACAGCGACGGCGTCCGGCATCTGCGCGAAACTGCCTGGGTGGTTTCATACCACCAACCGGCAGCAGCGTGGATCGCTACGTCGTCGTTGGCGTCGTGATCGGCAACCGCGACACGCCCAGCTCCTACCTCCGCTGACCAACAGGGTCCTTCGTATCGTCGAAGCCTGCGCCGGTGCTCCCAACCGTCTCTACCATCCTGGTTGCGCCGGGGTCCGCCTGCTCGGGCAGGTCCGGATCCGTCGGTACGGAAGGGGCCTAGGAAATGTCGGCGAGCGCAGTCAACGATGTTCTGAACAGGCGGGCCTGGCGACGGGGACGTTGCGCCCCGCGCTCAGGGATCGAGATCAGGATCTGCCGTATCGTCGCGTGGCGGTAGACCCAGGCGGTCGTATGCCGCCGCGGCCTCCTCCGGCAGGCGCGGGCTGACCAGTTCGGTGTGGGGTTTGGGCCGGGTTTCGTCGAGGGCGCGGACCGTGGCTCTTGCGGTTTTCAACGCGTCGCGGAGTTCGTCGGACTTCCGGTCCGCGGCCTGGGCGCGCCGGGCCTGTTCGGCTGCGGCGGCGAGGCCGAGATACCGCGTCGGGAGGCTCCGTTCGTACGCCGCGGTCCACGTCGCGTGCTGTTGCTCGAGTCCGTCAACGAGCACGGCGCGTTCAGCCAGGGTCTCCTGGGCGGTAGCGAGCCGCGTGCCGAGGTGCTCGACGCGGTCGTCGGCGCGCTGCTGCCGGGCGGCGCGGAGCGCCTGCTGCTCGGCGATGGCGCTGCGTCGCCGCCACAGCGGGGGCCGTG
This sequence comes from Dactylosporangium sp. CA-139066, assembly GCF_050936175.1. Classification (NCBI taxonomy): domain Bacteria; kingdom Bacillati; phylum Actinomycetota; class Actinomycetes; order Micromonosporales; family Micromonosporaceae; genus Dactylosporangium; species Dactylosporangium sp. CA-139066. The sequence continues at coordinate 2,488,590 of NZ_JBNJNH010000001.1, forward strand.
GCGGGGCGGCGGTGCGCAGCCGTTCGGCGGTGGCTTCGGCGGCGGCGAGGCGCTGTCGGAGGTGGTCGACGTGGTGTTCGGCGGCGGCGAGTTGCAGGTGCGCGGCGCGCAGGTCGTCGCCGACGTAAGGCGGGGCGGCGCGGTCGGCGGCTCGCTGCAGTGCGACCCATTCGCGCAGTTCGTGGTCGGGTGCGGAGGCGACCTGGCCGGCAACGGTGGCGACGCCGAGGGCGATGCGGGCGCGGTGCCAGGCCGCCCACCGGGCGGCGTCGCGGTGGCTTGGTTCAGGCCCGGTCGGCGCGTCGCGCGGCACCGTGTACCGGTCGCGGTAGGCGACGACGACGGCGGCCCGGCTGATCCACTGCGCGCGGCCGGTGTCGTCGTCGGGGACCGCGCCGAGCGCCTCCGCCCACGCGGGCTGCAGGTCGGCGGCGAGTTCGGCGAGGCCGGCGATGCGCCGGTCAGCGACGACCGCGACCTGCGTGAGGGTGTGGCGGAGGCCGGCGGGAGCAGTGGCGGGGACGCGGTCGACGTAGGTGGCGGTCTGGCCGGACTGGATGGCGGCGCGCGGATCGGCGAGCGCGTCTTCATACAGCTGCTCGACGCGCCAGGTGAGCACGGCGGCGACGTCGCGCGCGTCGTCGAAGTCCATCCAGGCGACCGCCGTATCGAGGACCTCGGCGGGCTGGTAGCCGGCGGCCGCGAGCTGGCTGAGCCGGTAGGTGAGCGCGGGCAGCGCGGGGTCGTCGACGAGTCGGGCGGCGACGGCGCTGGAGGTGCTCGCCGCCCGCGCGGCGGGGGTTGCGCCTGGGCCCGGGTGGTGGCGACCGGCGGCGTCGGCGATGACGGCGATATGGCTGTCGACCTCGACGCGGCCGAGGAGGTCGTCGAAGATCGGCCCCCAGACGCCGAGTTTGTCGTGGTCGGCGATGAGGCGCAGCTCGGTTTCGGTGGCGGAGCGGTCGGTGGTGTCGGTGGTGAGGATCTCGGCGAGGGTGGCGACGCCGGCCCCGGGGGTGTGGCGGTGGTGGGCTTCGTCGGGGCGGTGGTGGGTGATGACGTAGAGGAGGTTGGTGAGGGCGCCGCGGGTGACCATGACGTACAGCCGGCCGCGCGTGGTTGCCTCGTCAACGAGACTGCGGACGGTGTCGACCGTGCGGCCCTGCGCGGCGTCGACCGTGGACGTGTAGGCGAGCTGGACGTGCGCAGCCACATATTCGGCGGGCAGGACCACCTCGTCGCCGGTGCGGGTGTTGACGGCCTCGACCGCGCCGCTCGGGCCGATGGCGGTGATGCGCCAGGTGTCGCGGTTCGCGACGAAACCGGTATCGGTTTCGAGGCGGCGGTCGTTGCGGCGGGTGACGATCCGGTCCCCGACGCTGGCCCGGTTGTCGTCGGCGAGCGCGACGCTGCGGCCGCGTTCCACGACCCCGGCCTGGATCAGCAGGTTGCGGGCCTGGGCGGCGAGGTCGGCGGCTTCGGCCTGAGTTTCGACGAGCAGGAGGCTGCCCAGGCCGTTGAGCGTGTCGGCGGCCCAGCCGGACAACATCTGCGGCACAAGCTCGTCGTGGTCGCCGGCGACGATGCGGCCGCGGCGCTCGTACTCGGCCAGGACGGTGACGTCGCCGTCGCGCAGCCGCAACGACGCAGGGCCCTCCCACGGGTCGTCGAAGCGGCGCAGATCGGTGAGTTCGGCGGTGACGCCGAGCCCGGCAAGGTAGCGCAGCAGCCCGCCCGGACCGACCGCAGACACCTGCTCGGGGTCGCCAACGAGGATCATTTTTCCGCTGACCTTGTCGAGCTGGCGGACGAGTTCGGCCAGCTGCAGCGACGAAGCCTGCGACGCCTCGTCGACGATGAGCCACTGCCCCGGGGCGAAGCTCCAGTGCTCCTCGGTGGTGGTGCCGTCGGGCGGCGTGTGCTGGCTGTGGAGCCACATCGCGATGTTCTCGGTGCGCATCGCGGTGCCATCGGGGGCGCGGGTGGCGTCGGCGAGGACGTCGGCGGCGTGCTGGCCGACGGTGAGGCCGAGCACCGGAATCCCGGCCCGGGCGGCGGCGACGGCGACCGCGTTTTGCAGGAACGTTTTGCCGCTGCCGGCGGGTCCGATGACGCCGGTGACGGTGCGGTCGTCGCCGACCGTGTGGTGCAGCGCGGCCGCCTTGTCCGGGCTGAGGTCCAGTTCGGCGGCGATCTGGTCGAGCAGCTGGGCGGGGGCGGGTGTCGCGCCGGTGCGGGCGGCGTAGGCGATGACGTCCTGCTCGGCTCCGAGGACCGTGCGGGTCGACAGGTACAGGTCGCGGTGGCGGGTGTAGACGCCGTGGCCGTCGCTGCGGCGGATCAGCGACGGTGCCCACTCGACGAGCTCGGGCGGGGTGAGCACGCGCAGCCCGGCGGCGTGGGTGCGGACCGCGTCGGCGGCGAGGCGCTGCACCCGCTGCCAGTCGGCGCGCCGGTCGCGGCTCTCGGTGAGGCCGAGGACCCGGCCGATGTGCAACTCGACGTGGTCGAGCCGGAACACAGCCCGCTCCTGCGTGAGGTTGCCGATCGCCCGTTCGACGGCCAGGTCCTCGTCGAGCCGGACCGCGGCGTTGACGATCGCGGGCCGCTGCTCGACGTCGACGCCGAGGTGCTCGAGCGCGGCGTCGACACCGTCGAGGGTGATGCGGTCCGGGCCGGCGGTCTGGCGGGCGGCGGCGACCGCTCGGGTGGCGAGGTCGTGGACGGGGTTGTCGACCTGGCCGGTCACGATCCGGCGGACGTCGGCGGCGGTGGACAGGCCGGCGGCGGCGTCTTCGCGGTGCAGCCGCTGCTCCATCTCCCGGGTCGACTCCGCGCCTTCGCGTGGGGCGCGGGTGCGCAAGGTGGCGACTTGCGCGATCCGCCGCCACCGCGAGTCCGGCACGCGCCAGCGGGCTGCGGTGGTGCCGCCGAGGTCGGCTTCGATCGCGGCGCGGCGTTTCGAGTACTGCCGGATCGAGGCCATGGTGATGCCGACGATCTCTCGTATCGGGGAGTCGGCGCGGGCGGCGAACCTCACGCCGAGTCGGGTGTGCAGCTCGTGCTCGATGGCCCGGTCGTAGGCGATCCGCGCCCCGATGGTGGCCTGGTAGAACGCCTTGCTGTCCAGGGCGAGCCACTTGCCGTCGGCGGTTCGGACCTTCGAGCTGACAACGATGTGCGAGTGCAGCTGCGGGTCCCCGGCGCGGGACATGCGGTGGTCGAAGACGGCGACGGTGAGGCCGTCGGTGTCGACCTGGACGACGCCATTGACCCCGGTCCGGGTGAACGCGCCGTGGGCGCGGAGGTGCTCGACGACCGCGCGGACGCCGGCGTGCTGGGCGGCCATCACCTCAGCCTTGACCCGGTCGTCGCCGAACGCCCACAGCAGCGCGCCGCTTTTCACCATGGAGACGGTGACGTCGAACCCGGCGACCGCTTTGCGCTCCGGCATCAGGTGGATGTCGTTCCACAGCTTCGCCCGCTGTTCCACGGTCGTATCCGCAGGCAGTTTCGCCAGGGCCTTTTCGAAGGCGGCCTGGCGGTATTCGTCGGTCATCGGCTGATAGACGCGCCACAGCCGGCCGAGCTGTTCTGCGGTGACGGGATGCTGGCCGTTGCCGATGAGCCGTTGCAATTGTTCCGGGTCGACGACGCCGCTGATCCCGACCATGGTCTGGGTCTGGCCGGCCCACCAGCCGGGTGCCTCACCGTGCGCGGTCGCGTCCGCCAGGTACGCCACCGCGGCGTTCTCCGGAGCCTTCCGGAAGTCGTGCCGGCCGGTGGCGACCTGCTTCGTGAGGTAGGCAATGCCGTCGCCGGGTGCGATCCTGACGACGGAAAGCATGCGGCAAACATACAAGATCGTTTGACCTGATGACATTTTAATGCCATGTGGTGTGCTCGATCCAAGCCGTACAGCGGACCTCAACTACTCCCCGCGAGAGAGGTTGGTGCTGGTCCATTTGATGTGGTGAGGCGGCGCTATTCGACACCACTGAATAGCGTGAGTTTGCGCGTTCTCATGGCGTAGCCGAAGCGATGCGGGGATGTTTACCGTGAGCGTATGGCGACGAGTCAGAGCGGCACTGCGGCGGTTCGGCGGCTTCGGGCGGCGCAGGCGGCGCAGCGTCGGGCGGCGGCGATGGTCGGCCGGGCGCAGGATGAGGTGTCGGCGCTCGCGGCGCGGCGGGCTGATGTGCTGGCACGGCTGGGTCGGGAGGAAGCGGCGGCGCGTGGCGGGTTTGATGTGGCGCTTGTGGTGCTGGCCGGGTTGGTCGGGGACGCGGTGGCTGCGTTGACGGCGGATGTGCCGGAGGCGGAGGTTCGGGCGGCGCGACGGCGGGCGGATGGCGATGCGGTGGCTGTGTTGGCCGCTGCGGTGCGCGAGGGTCGGCCGGGTGGTGGTTCAGGAGCGGCCGACGATGAGGGCGGCGACGAGTAGCCCGAGGGCGGCGACGGCTGCGAGGAGCGCACCGATGATGATCGCCCAGGTGGCGCGGGTGACGGTCCGGCCGATCTTGTCGCGGGTCGGTTCGGGCGGCGGGGACATGGGTGGTCTCCTGGCTGGGATGTGGTTGGTGTACGCCGTGCGGGAGATTGTCTCCCACGGCGTCTTGTGTGGGGCTTACCGGCCGATGATCGCGGTGTCGGGGTAGGTGGCGGCGAGCGGGGCAAGTGCTGGTACTCAGGTGATGGGCTGGGAACTGGTCGGCTTCGTGGAGGACATGGTGTTCCGGGTGGGTCGGCGATGTGTGCGGTGCCGGGTGTGGGGGCGGATGCCGATGCTGCGTTCGAGCGCTTGCAGTGCAGTGATGGCGCGGGTGCGTTCGTTGCGAGCGATGTGGGTGTACAAGGCGGCCAGCTGTGGCTGGAGGTCGTCGCGGTTGAGGTTGCGATCGGCTGCGGCGTGATGGATGGCGTTGATGCGAGTGCACCAGGGTTTGTGGGCCTGGCGCGGCGTGGCGGTGATGTGGGCGGTGGGGATGAGGGACAGCTTCGGGCCGTCTTGATCGCACAGTTCGTAGAGGTATTGGCCGTCGAGGACTCGTACGCCCGTGACGGTAAGCGGCTGGTCGTGCAGCTGGGGCCAGTCGGGGCCGTGGTAGAGGACGGTTGAGCGGATGGTGGCGCGGCGTCGTAGGGGGAGTCGGTGCGGCATGGCGTGACCTTTCGTGGTGCCCGGCCGGGCGGCGGCAAGGGTTCGCAGCACCGCCCGGCCGGGTGCTTAGCGGCGGTGGGCGCCGGGAGTGGTGCGGAGGCCGAGGTGGTGTTCGAGGGCGCGTGCGGCGTCGTGCGCGTTGCGCTGCTCGCCTCTGGCGAGCAGGGCGCGGACCTGGGCGAGGTAGGGGGCGATGATGACGGTCTCGTCGTTGGCGGCGGCGGCGCGGTCGATGGCCTCGAGGCGTGCGGTCCATCGCGCGGGGCGCTCTGCCGGGGCGACAGTGAACGATTCGGCGTGGACGTTGTGCAGGAGCGGCCCGGCGCTGTCGGACAGTTGGTATCGGGCGCTGCCGGTGGTGGTGTCGACGTGGGTGATGGTGAAGCGGCGGCCGGTGAGTTCGGCGACGGTGCCGTGATAGGTCACGGTGGCGCCGACGGGCGCGGCGCGGTGGCGTCTGCGCAGCATTGTGGGTGCCCTTTCGCGGGTGGCTGGCCGTTGTGGTGCTGCCCGTGGGAGCGCCGGGCCGTGTGCGGCCCGGCGCTGCGTGGGTGGCTAGAACGGCGGCTCGCCGTGGAAGGTGCACAGGTCATCGGCGGTGACGGTGATGGGTCCGGCGTTGTACTCGGGGAACTCGTCGGGGTTGGGCGGGGTGTCGCCGTTGAGGATGGCGGGGATCAGCTCGGCGTAGCGGCTCCAGCCGAGGTCGTGCATGCGATTGATGGCTGCGGCGTAGATGTCGGGTTCGCCGAGGGCGTGGGCGATGATCGCGACGTCGCCGAGGGCGATGAGGTCGGCGGTGGACAGGGCGAGTGTCACGCTGGGTCTCCTTCGTGTGCGGTGCGGGTTTCTGGGTTCGGCCGGTGCGAACGACCTACAACAATGATACATCACATTGATGGTGTTGACTAGCGCTGATATGATGTTTGTGCTGGTGGGGCTGGGTTTGTTCTGCCGCGTAGCGGCAGTGTTCATGAACGTTGAGCCTCGTGTGGAGGTCCATCCCGTCGCCTGATCTTTGATCTGTCGCGCCGGGTGGTCGGGTGCAAGCGAGTGCTCTTTTTGCTCGTTTGCACCCGACCGCACGGTGTGGCATACCCCTTGGGGTCAGGCGGCGGGATGGACCGGAGCGCGAGGCGCCACCCTCGGACCTTGTGGGCCGGTCGGGGTTTGGGCCCATCCTGTTGTCTGCCCCGCCGGCGAGGCGAATCTTTTCCTTCGGGGCGCAGCCCCGATCAGGGGCGGAGCGGTGCGGGGCCGGCGGCCGGGTGTGCAGCGGTGGTGGTGCGTGCGCAACGAGTCGCGCAGTCGCAGGGCCAGGGCCAGGGCCAGCGGATGCTGGGCCCCGGCCCGAGTCCCGCGGGAGCTACGGACGATGAGGCCGGCGGACCGGGGTCCATGGAGTGCTGCACCGGCTGGTGATGACGTTCGCCGGCGGCGCCAGGCCCCGGTTCGCGGGCGTCATCGTACGGGTGACGCTGTTGCCGGCTGGCCTCTGTGGCGGGGCTGGCTACTGCTGCGCTGGTGGTGTCGTCCGCAACTGTCGGGGCTGGCTGGTGGAGCCGCGACGGTGCTGGATGAAGGTGATGGCGGTGGCGCCGAGCCAGCGTCGTTTGATGCCGCCTTTGCCGGGTTGGCGGTCGTCGGGCGGCGGGAGGTAAAAGTCGTCGCCGGCGAGGAGGCTGTGCAAGGCTTCGCTGGCCGGGGCCGGGAAGATGTAGCCGGGCAGTTCGGGTTGCCAGGTGCCGCCGTAGCCGGCGAAGACGTCGTGGAGTTTGGCGCCGAGTTCGATCTCTTCGCAGTCGTCGACGATGAGCCATCGGCCGTCCTCGGTGGTGGCGTCGGCGATGAGGCGGTGGCCGTCGAGGGTGGCGTGGCGGGCGGCGACGGCGTGGGCGTACCAGGCCGGTTTGCTGTTGTCGACGTAGCGGCTGAACGCACCGCGGGTGATGCGTAGCAGCTTCGCGAACGCGGCGACGTCGAGCAGCGCGTCAGGGTCGACGTCGAGTCGCGTGTCGTGGCTGCGGGCCTGGCCGGCCTCGGCGACTCGGGCGAGGTAACCGGGTATGAACGCGGTGATGTCGATGATGCGGTACCACTCGCGACCGGTCTTGCTGCCGTCGGGTCTGGTGCGCACGCCACGTCCGGTGGTGTCGGTGTGCCACGGTTCGGGGAAGCGGGTGGCGGCTCGGTCGGCGGCGAGGTTGACGACGGTCTGCTCGCTGCGGTCAAGGAGCTCGGCGACGCCACGTCGGTCGGTGCACTCGTGACCGCGGATGCTCCTGATCTGCACGGCGAGGGTTCCTGTCGATGCGGGCTGTCCGCCGTGTTGGTGGCGGCGGCCGGGGATCACTCCGTGGAGTGTTCGCACACCCCGGCCGCCTTTTCCAGAAACCAGCCCCGCCCGAAGGCGATTGGCCGACACTGCTCACTGTAGCTGTCGTGTCTGGCATGGTCGAGCCGCCGGCGCTCACGCACGGCGGTGTGCCGGCGCGTCCGGCCGGTCGCCGTCGCCGCGGCCGGGCTGGCAGCGCTGCTCGCGGTCATGCTTGGCGTCGTGCTCATCTTCCGGTACGGCCAGCGGGACACCTCGCTCCCGCCGGGTCTTGCCTGCGCGTTGGGCGCGTTCGCGGTCGAGGACTTCAGCGCGTTCGGCGTGATCGCGACCAAGCTCGCCGGCTCGCACCACGCGTACTGCCCCGACGGCTCGGTTGACGTCGCGACGCCGGGCAGCATCGAGGGCCTGAACCGGCTCCGGGACGCCCCCACCGACCGGCGGCTGGGCCGGCTGGCGCTGTCGGACGGCATCGCCGGCCATCAGGACTACCCGGGTCTGGTCGCCCGCTGGCTTGCGGTGGTGCGGTACAGCCTGGTCGCCAACCCAAAGGTGCCGGTGTCGGCGCTCACCTTCGAGCAGGCCCGGCGCATCTCACCGGCCAGGTCCGCACCTGGGGCGAGATTACCGGCAAACCCGACGCCGCTGAGGTCTGGGTCGTCGGCCGCGCGTCGCAGTCCGGCAGCTGCCGCACGTTGGAGGAGTACGTCCTCGGTACGCCGGCCGCGCACGGCGGCCAGCTGGACGCCACGTCGGACTCGTGCCGCGAGGGCCGCGCGGGCGCGAAGGTGATCGTGTGCGAGCAGACCCCAGACCGCTGACGTCCGGATCAAGGTTCGCGAGATCGACTACGCGATCGGCTACGCCGACACCCCGGAGGTGGCCCAGCAGCTCGGCCTGAAGCAGCTAAAGCTCGACGGCCGCGACGCGACGCTGTACGGCATCCGCACGGGCTACCCGTTCTGGACGATCGAGTACCTGTACAGCACGGCCAACTCCCGGCCGCGGGCTCCCTGACCACGTCGTACGCCGACTACCTGGCGGGCGCCGAGGGCCGCGACACGATCAACGGCTACGGATGCCACGCCTGCACGCGCGACGACGGCACCTCGGAGGACTTCTGTACTACCGAGCGCTAGCCGACAGCGGCCTCGGGTCAGTGAAAGGTCAACTCGAGCCATCCAAAACAGGTCGCGACAGGCAGCCCGATCGTCAGCGCGGCGAGTACTCCGCGGCGGGCTCGCGTCAGGAGGCCAGACGCAACGGGATAGACAACCGCCGCCATGAAGGGCCAGACCCATGCGACGATACTGTCCAGGTACGTGACCTTGTTGGCGATGGTTGCGACCGAGGCGATGGCAACGAATATGAAAACTGCCTGGGTGAACGCGTTGGACCACGAGATCGAACGGTGGAGCCAGCCGCTTTCGCCTCCACTGCCGGTCTGCGCCTCGGCGACGCCGTCGAGGGCGTCCGTCGGCCCGGTACCTCGGGCATGCTCGACGAACTGCGTCAGCAAGTCCATCCCGAAGATGTCGACCATCGGCTGCATCACCACTCGCCCGACCATGGTGAGATCGAAGTGCGCTTCCTGTCGGGAAATCTTGCGTCGCATCCACCGCGAGAAGCCGAAGCCTGCGGCTCCTACCAGGACAAGCCAGCCAATCAGCGCGGCGGAGGCGGAGATCTGCCAGGACGCAGCTATCACGATCGCAATGACCAGCAATGCCTGGGCCTTCGGCCAGATCCCTGCCGACTGCGTCCGGACGCCCGGGCGTCCCTTGATGTTAGTGGCACGCAACGCCGATTTCGCTCGGTCGGCCCGGATCGACATGCGGTTCAACTCGAACTCGTACAGCCAGCCGGGACTCTCACTGAGGTAACGCGAAGGTCGAAGGAGATCGAAGAGGTGGGGGTGCGGATCAACGAGAAAGGCGGTCGTTATGGACGGGACATGGCTGTAGTCCCGGGCGGCGGCCGCGGCCTTCAGCGTCTGCTTGTGCTGTTCAAGCGGCCCGACGAGGGCGACCTGGACTCCACGCGCTGCTTCGGCGGTCGACATCTGCGATATGGCGAACTGATCGGCGGCCAGTTCGCGATCGAGGTTGAAGCGGTTCGGGCCGGCCGGAAGCAGCAGGCTGCGCCCTAATGCGAGCAACAGCAGCAGGAAGACGGGGCCCCAGAGCGGATCGAACCAGAACAACGGCAGCGTGCTCATCAGGACCAGCAGCGGGAACCCTCCGGCGAGCTCCTCTTCCCAGCTGCGCAGTGCTGGCTTCGAAGCATGTCCCAACTCGTGCAGGAGCCGGAACTTGACACCAGCTCCCTTCGCCTGGCGTGGATCGCGGGACATGAAGACATATGAGGTCCCGGAGTAGCTGATGAACGTTCGGTCGTCGGTGGAGACGACCGAACCGCGGGTCCTGGTGAAGATTCGGACCCGTCGCGTCCGGCGCCGCACCGGACCGAGCAACGCATCGAACACCTCTTCGTCGACTACGCCTTCGGGGTCGACTTCCGTGACCACGTATCGCAGGTCATCGGCATATGTGGTCGCGTTCCTGATGTTCATAAACGAATAGGCCGCGAGTACGCCGGACCGAATTGTGCGGTCGGCAAATACTGCCGAGCCGACGAGCAGTGGGGCACTCCAGGCCGGGTCGCGCAGGCACAGCGCCACCGCGAACACCGTGATGGGAAACTTGCCCAGCGTCGCCATGGTATTGAACAGGAAGCGGACGAACGGGTTCCCGATGAGCAGGTTCAGTGCGAACCGCTGGCTTGAAGCCGCCAACTTGACGGCTCGCGAACCCGATCGCCGGACCGGACCCTGCGGATCAGCCATCCGGGGCTCAGTGCCGCTTTTCGTCGTCACCTTCGCCCGAATCGTCCCGTGTGAGGAACTCCGAAATGGCGCTGATCTGATCTGATATTTCCGAGATCATCCCTCGCAGTTCCGCCTCGTTCAACAGTTCGCTTTCGAGCTCTTTGGCGCTCTGTCGCCGGCCATTCTTGCGTTCGAAGCGATCCTTGCACTCAAGGCCGAATGCCACGATGCCGATCGCTGAGCCGACCAGCTCGATCAGTCCGATGAAGTCGAACTTCTCGCCACCTGACTGAGCCTCATGGAGCGCTCTGGGATCCCGGCCGGCAAGTACCTCTTCGGCGATCCGCAGCGCGACGTCTTCGCCGATCATGTCGACATAGTCCGGCCAGAATTCCGTGACAATGTCGGAAACGTGTTGGGGGCGTGGCACCGAACCTCCTGCAGCACGAAGCGGCTACCAGATGGGGGAATGCTAGGTGATGCTGCGACGGGAGTGAATACCGTGGCGGGCAGCCCGTTCTACGTGTTCGCCAGTGTTCCGCCGGATGTGTCGCATTTGCCGTTGCCGGATATCACCCGCGCGGAGAATGTTCGACACGGTTCGCCAGGAACTCCGACCGGCCATGTTGGTCTATTCGGCCGACCGGGTGATTGATTCCGGATGCCTCTCGATCGGGACGGGCAGCGCGTGTGCCAGCCGGGCAGTGCCTCGATGAGAGCCGTTACCCTCGGATCGGCAGGCTGATGCGGAGGCCGTCGGTGACGTACGCGGACGCGACGCCCGCGGCCGGGCCGGCGTAGCCGAGTGAGCCATCGTGGCCCGGGAAGCCGAACGGGGTCAGGGACCACGAGGGCTTGCCTGCTACCGGGAGGCCGAAGCCGAGGGCCGGGCGGGTCGGTGTCAGCAGGACGCGGTCGAGGCCGTTCGCTCGTTCGCGGGTCGCGGCCGCCAGGGTGGCTAGGGCGAGGATGCGCACGCCGAGCTCGCGGTTGCCGGGTGTGGTGAGGGATGCCAGGACGAGGTAGGCGGTGCGGTCGGTGGTCATGGGTTCCTCCCCGGTTCGAGGCGATGGGATTGAGCGGGTCGGCCCGCGACGCCGGCTGCAGCGAGTGCTGGCGGCGCGGCTCGCGGGCCGACCGGACCGGGTTGGCTCAGACGGTGCCGAGGCCGAACTTCCGGCCGAGCTTGTGCCCGAGCTGGACGGCGGCGACGGCGGCGGGCAGGTGGCGGCGCTGCCACCCGTCGAGGGCGGTGGTCAGGTCGGCGCCGTATTTGCGGTGCTGGGTGAGCGCGGCCGTGAGTCCCCAGGCTTGTTCGATGCCGTTGTTGGCGCCGCGGGCGGTGTGCGGGCGGACCGGGGCGAGGGCGTCGCCGAGCAGTACGGCGTGGCCGGCGCCGATGGGCCACACCATCCGGGTCGGGGGTTCGATGTCCATGACCGGGGCGGCCATCCTGGTGGTGGTGGCGTGCACGAGGGCGGCCTGTTCGTCGGGCAGGTACCGTTCGGCGCTGGCGTCGACCTCGGTGCGGGCCGCTGCGGTGATGTGGTGCGGCAGTGCGAAGACCCGCCGGGTCGGTGGGGCGCCGAAGAAGTCTGCGTATTGGGCGGGGGTGGCGGGGAGGTAGAACGTCCAGTCCGCGCCGCCGGGGATCGGCGCGACGTTGAACTGCATCCCGCTGTGCTCGGAGGGTTCGAAGCGCACGAAGTCCGCGAGGCCCGGCTGGGTGGTGTCGGTCTGGCCGCGGTGGGCGACGTAGCCGGCGTAGTGCAGCCGCCGCTGCGGGTCCAGCAGCCGCCGCCCGGTCGAGGAGCGCCCGTCCGCGAAGATCACCAGGTCGGCGGGGGCGGTGTCGCCGTCGGCGAAGTGCAGCAGCGGCCGGTCGTGCTCAGCGGACAGGCCGGTGACCCGGGCGCCGGTGCGCAGGACGTCGACTGGTAGGCGGCGGGACAGGGCCGTGTGCAGCAGCGTCCAGGTGGTGTTGCGGCCGGCGTAGAGGTGGCGCTGGACCTGTCCGGGTCGGCGCTGGCAGAGGGTGATGTGCATGACGGCCTCGGAGTCGTAGCGGACGAACTCGTCCTGGGGGATGCCGAGGTGGTCGAGCACGTCGAGGGAGGAGTGCTCGAGGCCGATCAGGCCGCCGCCTTGCGGGGCACTGGCCGGGACGGCCTCGTAGAGGGCGACGTCGTCGACTCCGGCCTGCAACAGGAGCAGCGCCATGGTGGGGCCGCTCAGCGATCCGCCGACGACCGCGACCCGCGGGCGCGCGGCGGTTCGCGTCGTCGACGTGGTCGCCGTTGCGGCGGGCCGGTTGGACTGCGGCGTGGCCGAGGTGTCGCGGTCGGGCGGCGTGCTGGATGGCGGCTGGCTGTCGCGCTCGGTGCCGGCGGTGGAGGACATGCGGTGGGCTCCCATCGGGCGGTCCGGGTGCGGCTCACCTGGTGTGCGCGCCGGATCGGGCGATATCCCGGCGCGTCGGTGTGCCGCGCTGACGGGCCTGGTCAGAGGCCGCCAGGGCCGGGGCCGCAAGCCCCCGGAAAGAAGATCTTGGCGTCGAGCGGAGCGAGACATGGGTGCCAAGATGTTCTGCGCTGGGGGCTTGGCTGTCCCCGGTTCGGGTGGCCTGACCTTGGGTCCATCAGCTGCGGCGTCTCCGCCGCGGCTGTGATGCCCGGCCCCGGCAGCGCGGCAGGTCAGCCCCGGACAGACGCCGCGAGTAGCCAGCCGCCACGGCTGTGCCGCTGGTGATGCTGCGGCGCTGGCACGGCTGGCGTGCGCCGGCGACCTGCGGTCAGCGAGGCGTCGCCTCGCGCCGGACCTCTTGGGCGAGTTCGGCGCGGCGGCGCAGTTCCCGCAGCGGCAGGGGCTGGCTGACGCCGCCACGCCGTTCCCGCAGGATCGCCACGTCGCCGAGCTGGGCGCGCAACTGTTCCTCCTCGGCCTCCGCCGCGGCGAACCGGTCGGGCGCGATGTTGAGCAGGTGCCGCCATTGCCGCTGGCCGGCTCGGACACACGCGCCGAAACAGTTGTTGTGGCTGAACCCTTCGGCGTAGGCGCGGGGCGGTTCGATGCCTTCGGCGCGGGCCCAGTCGAGCATCTCGGCTTTGGTGAGGTGCGGCGGGTCGCACATCGGGAACCGGACGGTCCACGGCTTCCAGCCCCGTTCGATGGCTGGTGTGCGGTGCTGCTCGGCCCAGTCGATGCCGACGTAGAGGATCGTGCTGGCGGGGTCGGCGTTGGCGGTGAGCCAGGCACGGCACGGCTTCTGCTTCAGATGGTGTGAGCAGGGAGCGATCTTACTGTTGCCGATGAATCGCTGGTCGGTGAAGACCTGCCATGGGGTTCGGCCGTCGGTGACGACGATCGGTGTGACGCCGAGCTGGCCGGCGGCGTCGTCGACGAAGCGCCACAGGTCCGGATCCTCGGCCTTCGTGTTCGCCGCGAGCAGGACGAGCCGGTCGGTGCCGTGGGTAGCGGCGACGCGCATCGCGGTCGCCCAGGACCCGATGCCGCCGGAGAACTGGACCACGTGCAGCAGGTCAGTGGCGGCTTGGGGCGGTGCGGGTGGCTCCGGGTGGCTGGGGGTCAGGGCCATGGGAGTGGCTCCGGGGGTTCGTGGTGGCGGACCCAGCGGCGCATGCTGTCGGTGTCGAGCCAGTGCCAGCGGGTGCCGTCGATCCGTCGTTTCGGGCTGCGTACCGCGTAGCGGCTGATGCCCAGGGCGGTGGCGAACCGGGCGATGTAGTCGGCGTAGGTGGCCGGGGTGCCGAACTGCTTGTCGAGGGCTGCGAGCTGCAGTGCGATTCGGCGCAGGAACGCGGTCATGCTCTGGGCGCGGACCAGGTCCACGGTCTGTGGCCGGTACTCGTACCGCCAGCCCCAGCAGCCACCGTCTTCGGTCATGCCGTCGGTGTCGACCCGGGCCCGCACGGACAGGTCGGCGTAGCGGGCGTAGACGCCGTCGGGGCGGTCGAAGCTCGGGGTGAGCACGGCGCCCGGGTCGGGGTGGTACCCACAGTCGGCGGTTGCCGGGTCGTAGCGGTAGGCGACGTGGCCGGTGAGTTCAGCGATGCCGTGCTCGTCGCGGCGGTCGAGGATGAGGAGCAGGTCGGGTCGCGGGCGTGACGGTTTCATGCGCTGGTCCATTCAGGGGTGCGGACGTGGTACAGACGAGGGCCGCCTGGGACCGCGACGGTGGGCGCCAGGCCCGGGCGGGCGTGTCGTGCGAGGGTCGGGTCAGGTGCCGTCGATGCCGCAGGAGACGCAGACCAGGGCCTGTTCCGACGGCCGGTCCGGCGGTCCGATCCACACACCGGTGGTGCGGTCGTCGCGGCACACCTCGGGTGACGGGTAGCGCCAGGCACCGGCCACTACTCGGCGGCCAGGTGTGACGTACTCGCCTCCGTGGTGGGCAACTGACCCGCCGCGGTACTGGATCGCGTGTGGGCGCTGCGGCAAGAGCAGCGGTGAGAGCCGGCCGGCAGTACGTTCGGCGGGCGTCTGCAGCAGCTCGAACGGCACGGCCGGCGATGAGCGGAGCGGGACGACGGCTGAGGACGTCTCCGGGGCGTGCTCGGGGAACGTCTCCGCGGTGTGGCCGCTGTCCTGCCGGGAGTGGGCTGCGTGCAGTCCGGCGAGTCCGGCGATGATGCGGGCGATGTCGGAGGCGAGGGCTTCCTCGTCGACGATGACGCCGAGGGTGACCGGTCCATGGTCGTTGATGCAGTTGCAGACGATGGTGCGGCCGTGGCTGTCCATGGATCCGGCGGCATATTCGAGGTGCCGGGACGACTGGTCGAGCATCGAGGGGGTTCCTTTCGTTGCTGTGCCGGCGCCGCACGTCGCTCGTGCGGGCAGCGGGCGGCCGCTTCGATGGACGGCATCGGCGGTGCGGCGCGTTGGGGGCTTGTGCAGGCCGGGGCCGGCCGCGGTGGTCGCGGCCGGCCCCGGTGGTCGGTTGGCTAGTGGTGGAGCAGTTCCCGGTCGGTGACGACGTCGGGGTAGGCGTCGGCGGTGATCTGCTCGCCGTCGGCGGTGGTGACGAGGTCGGCGCGTCGGGTTCGCTTGGCCGGGCCGGGGTGCGCCTCGCCGAACCGCATGCTGAGGGAGACGTTGCGGGCCTCGACCTTCAGGCCGGCCAGCTCGTTGTCGTTGATGTAGCCCAGCAGCCGGCCGCCTTCGATGACGACGATCGTGCCGCGGGTGAGGTTGCGGACGTGTCCGGCGAGCTTGCCCCAGCACACGATGTCGAAGAACATCGGCTTCGCGTCGACCCACTTGCCGGTGTGGTCGCGGTACTGGTCCTGGTGCACGATCGTGAACGTGACGAACTCGCGGCCGGACTGGGTGGTGTTGGTCATGGCGGAGGTGGTGAGCCTGCCTTCGACGGTGAGGTTGAACTGCACGGTGCGCTCCATAGGGGTGAGTAGTTCGAGGGACTGACAGGCCCCGAGGCCGGCCGTGACCGGCCCCGGGGGCGGCTCGGCTAGAAGGCGGGCTCGAGCTCCTGCGCGAACTCGGCGTCCCACGCCTCGCCGGAGCCGGTCTTGGCCGTGTCGTCGTCGCGGGTGACGGTGGCGCCCTTGAACCGCATCGACAGGGCGACGTTCGCGGCGGTGACCTGCAGCAGGCCGCCGGGCTCCTGGGTCTCCTGGCGCGTGTAGGCCCAGATGTCCAGGTCGTCGCGGGCCTCGACGATGACCGTGTCGCCCTTGCGCAGTTCGGCGACGCGTTCGGCGAGACCCTCCCAGGCGGTGACGGTGATGAACATCGGGGCCCCGTCGACCCACTCGCCGTCCTTGGTGCGGCGGCGGCGGTTGTGCACGACCCGCAGCTCGGCGACGGCCTTGCCGGTGGCCTGGGTGAAGTGGAGCTTGGGGTCGGCGGCGAGGTTGCCCTCGAACATGAGGCTGAACAGCATGACGGTGCTCCTTCCGGTGGTCCGGGTGCGGCGCCTCGCTGGCCGGATCGAGCGAGTGATCCGGGTTGCCGGGGTGCCGCGCTGACGGGCCGGTCAGAGCCCGTCCTGGGCCGGGGGTGCAAGCCAACGGGGAAAAGATCTTGGCGTCGAGCGGAGCGAGACACGTTCGCCAAGATGTTTTGCCAGAGGGCTTAGCGCCTCTGGCCTGGGTGGGCTGACCTGGTTCCGTTCAGCAGTGGCGTCTCCGCCCACCATGGATCGCCCGACGAACCGGTGCACGCGTGCACGAGCCCGGGCACAGGCGAGGGCACGACAACAGCGTTCGGTGTCATCGTCGGCTCGTCGAGGCGACACCGGGGTTGGCCGCCCAGGACCGCAGCGGTAGCAGCCCGGCGGGGGACGTATCCATCTTCAGCGCCAACGAGCCGAGTCCGCGGCCGCTGTTCGGCGCCGCCCTCAGCGGGAGGGTTGCCCGTCCGGCTGGCTGGCGGTGGTGCGCGGTACGGCCAGGTCGTGCTCGTGCACCGCGGTCCGGACGATGGTGGCCTGTTGTCAGGCCATTCCCGGGCGTGAGGGGCTCGAACGGTACCCGCGGTCCGGCCACTGGCTTCGTCGGTGACATCGGGGCCCATTTGTCGGTGAGTGTTGGTCCCACCGTCCGCGGCCGACTCTTGCGTTCGTGAGTTCGGGGCCCACCGTCGAGGTCGCCGAGCGGACCGCACGGGCGGGCAACGCGGCCTGGGTCACCGGCGGCGTAGTCATGCTGATGGGGATCTTCTATACGGAACGTAAGGGCGGTCCAAGTGGCCGCGCACGATCAGCCATGTGCGCGCACCTGATCAAACGGTTCGGCGCTGTCCGAGCCACTGCCGGACCGTAGCGAAAACTGCATCGGTCAAGCCGAGGTATGGGTCGACGTGGTGCAGCAGCGCCGGGCATGGGTAGTGCGTGGCGACCCATCGCTGATCGGCGTCGGTGATCTCATCGTCAAGCCAGACGAACGGCCGTCCAGCGGCCCATTGCGTGATGGACACCGTCTTCCAGTGCAGACCTGGTGCTGGTTCCTCATCGGCGTCTGGCCAGGCCACGATGGGCAGCACCGGCAGGCCGAGCCGTGGCGAGATGACCTCATTCGCCTCCGCCATCCACGTAGTCGCCCAGACGAGCTCGCCGTTCAGGGCCAGCAGGCGCCGTCCGTCACCGAGGTCGAGCCGGTGCAACAGAGGATTGCCGGACTCCCCGTACGCGTGCGTCACGGCTCCGATGGGAGGGTGATCCGTGGTCGCCGAACGTTCTCGCAGCGGAATGAGGACACCATCTACGTCGATAAAGACTAACGATCGTCGCGCGATGCCAGGAAGCACTTCCGGACCGTACCTGATCCCGCCCCCGCCCGACTTGCCGCATTCCGCGCACGTGATCAAGCGGTCCTGAGGATCAACGATGTTCGACCGACGGCAGGCAGATCCGTGCATCTGACCTTGCCGCTGGTCCGGGTTGCTCAGGCCGGTTGCAGTAAGGAGCGCCGTGGTCTTCGCCGAACACAACGGCCGTTCGGACCCCGGGTCCTTCGGTACTGTCGTTGCCAGCGAGGGCGTGTCCGCCTTCCAGGCGCTGTTGCACCGCCGTTGGTTGCTACGGAGTCGCCTGTGGACCACGAAGCAGCGCTGCGATGTGCTCGATCTCCTGCGGGGTGACGTCGGCATCCAGCCGGCTGCGGACTCCGCCGAAGTCCCATTCGTACATCTTCTGCAAATCGTTCACGGTGACCCCTCTCGCCAGCATCGTCGAGCGGACCGGCCAGTAGTCCTGCAGCCGTTTGGCGAGCATGTCGCGGCCGTGGGCGATGGCGTGGGGGGTGACCGAGTCGTAGAGCCGGTCCGGGTCGTGGACTGCTTGACGGGCCCAGTTGTCGCCCCAGAACTCCAGGGTCCATCCGGGCCACAGCTCCGCCCAGCGCTGCCGCAGCCCGTGCAACGGCTCCACGCTCCACAGCCCGGCCCGCCGGGTGGCCGGGTCGAGATCCAGGCCGGCCGTAGGCGGGTTCGTAGCGGACTCGGGAAGCTCGGGTCCGGCGGCGACCCACTCGACCAGGTCGGGGCCCATCCGCCAACGCCGCCACGCCTTGTCGGGGTTCAGTCCGTACAGGCGCACCCGACCGTCGGCGCCTCGGATGGTGACAACGGCCGCGACCGGGTCATCCGGCCCGAACTCGTTGCGCTCGGTGGGCTCCGGCCCATCGTCGTCGTGCGCTGCGACCGGGTCGACCCCTACGTACGCCATCAGGTCGGCGACGCCATCGTAGGCCCACCGGATCTCCCAGCCCGGCCACGTCGCCGCGTACGCCTGCAGCATCGCCGCCCGATACCGCATCAAGTTGTAGGGACGGTTGAACAGCAGCAGCACCCGGCGGTCCACATCGATCAGCACACCGCCGTCGCTCATGACATCGCTGAACCACTGACCGTCCGCGCACTCGCCCAGGTTTGCCAGCCAACGCAGCACCACGTCCGGACCAGTCGCGAAGCTGTAGTCGATCGCCTCGCCCGAGCCGCCGCCCAGCGAATACACGGTGTACTCGCCGCTGCGGACGACGACGTAGTTGACCCTGCTACCCACCGGCGTACCGTAGCGTTCCCGTTAAGAGTTGGTGATTGGCCCGGCCGTGACGTCTTCGAGGCCTCGTCACCCCCAACCGCCCGGAATGCGGCCATGAGACTGCGTCGGTGCTCGAGCTGTTCACATAGCCCAGCGCCAATCCCGCTACGGGTGCAGACCTGCCTGCTTCCGTGCGCGCGACTCGCGGCCTGCGCAAGCCGTGCAGACGTGTCGGCGGACAGCGCCACAAAGCGTGACAATCTTCGATTGCTGTGGGCGCGCGACGTCTGCGGCATAGCGTAAACCGGTTCACGGCGACATGATCATCGCAGGCCAGCGCCGATCAGTAGTGCGCGACGATCTGGGCGACCGGGTGGCCGAGAAGGTCAGTCACTCGGGCGAGCTCGCCGGCGTCCAGCTCGCCCTGGGCTTGGGTGGGATTCATGGCGCTGATCTCGAACCGCGCGAAGCCCAACGGTTCGTCGTAGTGCAAGCCGTCCAGTTCGACGACGGCGTTGCAGCAGGGAACCCTTACGTCCAGGCGTTCAAAGCTCGCGCCACCGTTCTGCCTGACCAGGGCGCCCAGCCAGTCCATGGCGATGTTGCCGGCGCACCGCGGACAGGTGATTCGCGTGGTGTACATGCCCGCATCGATCAGCGTCACCCGCTCGTAGAACTGGTTCTCCACCCGCTCGACATCGTCGCCTGAACCTGACAGCAGTTCTGCCACATACGCCGCGGCGGCTGCGGCGGCCGCAGGCTCGGGCTGCCAGTCTCGATCGGTCGGTATTAAACGGATGTAGCTGTCACTCACAGCTCTCAGTCTTCCCTGTGCCGCGGACCGGGGCGCGCTCGGTACTCCTGCTCTGTACGGTCATAGGCATGTCCGAAGCTTGGCGATTTCGCCAGTCGTCACGGTCTGTAGCGAGCGCATCGCGGCAAATCCGACCGCGTACAGCGATGTAATCATCGCAAGCCGGCGCCCGGATGGCCTGCGTCACCGGTCACCGAGGCGTGGGCTTCAGTCACGCTCCCCCTGGGGTAGTGCCACGCCATACGCCCGTCCGTGGGTCCTTGACGAGTATCGGCTGCTGGAGCTTCCCTTGAAGCCACCGACCCAGCCACTCGGCGAGCGAGATACCTTCCGGGAAAAACGACCGGTCGGCCAGACCCGAGTTCGGATCGAAGCCCCACATCATGGCCGCAGGATCGGAACAATCGACGTACGAATAGATCGCGCATCCCCAGTACGCAACCGGGAAAAGGCCGGGTTGCTCTCGCGGGTCCATCCGATCGACTGCGGTCCTGCCCAAGTCGTCTGTACATCCTCCCGCCACGCCCAGCACGCCGGGACCGAAGCCACCGTTGGCGACCTCGAGGTACAGGCGGCGCAGCAACGACGGCAACGGATGGCCAAGCAACCGTTCGGCATCCTCAACGGCCTCGACAGCTGCAGGTTCGAGCGGCGGAAGGAGACCCACGGCTCCCACCGCCATGGCGGCGAGATGCGCGGCTGAGCCCCGCTCTTCCAGCCACCAGATGTCGTCGGCAGACGGGGTTAGCACCCAATTGCCCTCCGCATCGAGCTTTCCCGGACGAACGAAGACGTCATCGCAGTAGTCGAGGGCGGCCACGCGATCAGCAACCGCCTGAAAGATCTCCCCTTCGCGCATTGGCCAAGTATCTACGCCGCGGTTGTTCCGCAACTTGTGGCGGCCGACCGAGTGTCATCTTCGGCAGTCCAGCGCACGGACCGACCCACGGCGATGGCTGCGCGACGTGACGGAGCGTGTTGACCGGGCCCTCACGGTCGGCGGCATGTGCGCGCACCAAATCTGTTCCCCCTGCTGAACTCGTTCACCCCCGTGCGAGGGCGGCGTGGCCGCCCCCGCCACCGTCCGGAGAAGCTCCACGCGGACAAGGCATACGACCAGAAAGCGATCCGGGCGGAGGTCCACCGCCGTGGCGTCCGGGTCCGCATCGCCCGCAATGGGGTGGAATCCGCCGAGCGGCTGGGCGGGCGCCGGTGGATCGTCCGCCTGTCATGGTTCAGCAACAACCGCAGGCTCGTCCGCCGCTACGAACGCAAAGCCGAGCATTTCACAGAGGGCTTCGCCGACCTCGCAGCCATCCTCACCTGCCACCGGCGACTGATCAAACTCACCAACTGAGACACCCCCTTAATGCGGCGCTGGGCTGGCCTGGCTTGTGCCGGTGGACCCGATGGAGGGGGCACTGTGGCTGCGCCAGCATCGGAACACCGCCCCGGCGCGAGGCAGTGGGTGCCGCGCCGTATCGATCCACGGAGGAGACAAGGTTAAGCAGTCGGCGTTGGCACGATCGCGACGTCACCGCGGACTCGCGCCCGAAGGCGGTGTACGCCGTCGCGGAGTGCCTTCATGGCTTCTTGGGAGAAGTCTCCCTTCAAGCTGATGGACTCGATTTCTACACCGTAGACCTGACTGTTGCTCAGCAGCCGGCGACCATTGCTGATGACCAGAACGCCTTCGAGTCCTTCGTTTACGGCGAGTTCGGCCAGGCCTTCTGCGGGCGACTTGTCCCGCCCCTGCTGCAAGAGCGCCTCCAACTCGGCCGGCGACTTAGCCGCCGCCCGGCCTGTGAGCGTCATGATGGAGTCAGGGCGCTTGAAGTACAGCCCGATCCGCTCGTCGTTCTCGAAGATCAACCTTCCATCAAGGAGGTCAACCCCGTTGCTTCGTTGCCGGACTACCTTGGCATCGGGGAAAAGCGCGGGGAGAACCCCGAACACCTGCTGCTGGAAAACGTACGAGCTCGCTCTGACCACCTCCGGCGCGTACCGCGCGCCGGGGTCGGCGACCTGGTAGCCCTCAAGCATTGCTTGCGCCTCAGCTGGGCTTTCCTCGGCAACCGTTTTGCTGATTTGGGCGATCTCCCGCCGCTCTTCTTCGCGGAGCGCCATCTCGGCGCCGATGTCCTTGCCGCCGAGTTTGCCGATTTGGGTGCCTTGGATGCCGATGACGAGGAGCACGCCGGCCAGGAGGACGGCGACGGCGACGCCGCCCTCGTTGCTGGTCTTGAACATGGCGATGAACCCGACGGTGCCGACGACGACGGCAGCCGCGATGGCGCCGGTTCGTTCCCAGCGGTCCAGCTGCCGGTACCGCGGGCGCTCAGCTGGTGGTAATGAGGTGTCGGCGCGCTGCTCATCATTGGGCACGCCCGTCATCGTGGCATGCCCATGCACCACTGGCGCCGGGCTACCCGCTCCCGCCGCTCGGCTAGCCCGTGTTTCGTAACGGGTCGATGTTGCGGCGTGGCGGTGATCGATAAATGAAGAGGTCTCCGGTAGGTGGTTTAGCGACCAAGCAAAACCGAATACCAGACCGGAGACCTCGTGCCGAGCGTAGCGGCAGCGAGGCGTCATGACCTGACTGACGCGCAGTGGGCTTTGCTGGAGCCGTTGCTGCCTGCGCCGTGCGGTCGTGGGCGTCCGCGGAGATGGGCCAGCAGGGATGTGGTGGACGGGATCCGGTGGCGGGTCCGGACGGGGGTGCCGTGGCGGGATGTGCTGCCGGTGTATGCGCCGTGGCAGACGTTGTATCGGTGGTTTCGGCGGTGGCAGCGGGATGGGACCTGGGCTCGGGTCCTGGCGGCGTTGCAGGCCGTCGGCGACGCGGCCGGGAGTATCGAGTGGACGGTGAGTGTCGATTCCACGGTGAGTCGGGCGCACCAACATGCGGCGGGTGCCCGTCACGGCGGTCACCTGCAGCAGGAGCCGCCGGGTGGGGTGCAGGACGAGCCGGCGGATCACGGGCTCGGGCGTTCGCGGGGCGGGTTCACTACGAAGACGCACCTGGCCTGTGAACAGGGCCGTAAGACCCTCGCGGTGGTCATCACGGCTGGCCAGCGGGGTGACAGCCCGCAGTTCGTCCCGATTCTGGAACGGATCAAGGTGCGACGGGCCGGTGGTGGCCGGCCACGGACCCGCCCGGACCTGATCCTGGCGGACAAGGCGTACACGAGCAGACGCAACCGTGGATACGCCCGCCAGCGCGGCATCAGGGTGTGCATCCCGAGCAAGGCCGACCAGGATGCGCACCGCAAAGCCAAAGGGTCCAAAGGCGGGCGTCCGCCCGCCTTCGACCCAATCGTCTACCGGCTGCGTCACGCCGTCGAGTGCGGCATCAACCAGCTCAAACAGCATCGAGCCATGGCCACCCGCTACGACAAACTCGCCGTTCGCTTCGAAGCCACGGTCGTCATTGCAGCCATCACCCAATGGCTCCGCGCCTTACGAAACACGGGCTAGCACAGGGGGCCACGGGTTGCTTCGGAGGGGGTACGTGTGCGCAACGGTGACCCACCGGGACGGCAGCATGGACGACTACGCCGCGTACCTGCTGCCGATGTTGGTGGCTGAGTTGGATGCCTACGAAGATGATGAGCATCCCGACATCGCGGTGTCCCACGAGAGTGGATGGACGTTGTCCGCCTATCCGAGCGGTCTGCTCATCGGCCTGACCCGAACCTGAGACGCCCGGTTTTCGGCTACGGAAACGTGATCAAGCGCGGCGGACGGCATGTCCGAGTGTTTCACGCTGGCGACACCGTCTTGCGCCGTTGTCGCCCGCGGTACCCGGAGATGCGCACAGCGCCGCCCGGCAGTGCGCGATCAACGCCGCCGTACTGCTCCCGATGATGCTCCTCGGCTGCTGCAGCGTTGGAAGCTCTACCGCCGAGACGCCGTGCTGTGCCACACCAGTTTCGGAGCTCGCTGCCCTCTGAGCTGCGTGACTGATTCGATCGCGCCCCGCCGACCGGTCCGTCTAGGCCCGGACCTGAGCACGGGCCGGTCAGCGGTGAGCCCCGACCGTCGGTATTCTCATCGGCGACGCTGGCCTCCGCAGGGTATCCGTTCAGGGACGTTGGCTGCTCGGCTGGGCGGTGCTGATGGCACGTACGTCGACAGCCAGATACGTATCTGCCGTCGCAGCCTCCAGAAACCCGGCGGGCGGATCAGGCGTCAGAGGCACAGACCTGCCCAGCAGCTCTTCCCACCGCCGTCGTTGACCGGTGACAAATCCGATACCTGTGCGCTCAGCAGCGTATTGCCGCTGCGATCTCTCTCGCTGGAACAACAGTTCCCTGCGGCGATCCTGGACCGTCTCGATCTCATCAGGCTCGGCGTCCGGGCGCGGGCGCGGCTGTTCGGCGTCGACCTCCCGGGCCATGCTGAGTTGCAACTCCGCCAGATTGGCACAGGCGCTGTAGAGCCGCCGGGACAGACCGATGAGCAGATCGGTGCCGGGTACCGAGCCCGTGAGCATGTCGAACCGCTCGCTGCCTGGCCGCTGGCGATAACCGCCGTCGTCGCGCACGCGTGCGCGCTCCGCTTCGGTCGTGTGATCGGTTTCCAAAAGTTCGACAGTTCCTGCTCGGCCGCGGCGGCCTGACGAGGCGGCAGCTCCCGGTCCGATTGGAAGGATCTGCAGTGAATTCTGGGGCAACGCCTGCAACGCGAGGTAGAAGAGCATCCGGGATTGCGCGTGAGCGAGAAGTTGCTCACCGTCGTCCTCTGGAGTTGTCGACGCGGGTCCTCCGCGGTGTTCGTCGACATCGATCATCATGAAAAGCTGGTCTGTAAGGCTTGCACCACACAGCATCTTGACGTGTGGACCTGTCAGTAATGCCGGTCGACGCAACTGCGCGGCGCCTTTCTTCAGTGGCTCGCTGCCCAGCCGCCTGCCTCCCTTGGCTTCGATGAGCCACGGGATGCCTGTCGTAGGGTGATCACCGATCAGATCGGGAAGACCGAATTCAGGCGACCACCCCCACCCGGCATTTGAAGGTCTGCCGGCCTCCGCATGGGCGGTGGGTCCGAGGCCCATGAGGCCGCGGCACGCCCACTCAGCCATCGTCATGCCGATGCGGTAGCTGAAGGCCGCCTGGGCCGAGTCCTCCGTGCCGTCGGTGTACACCACGTTCGGTTCCACGATGTAGCCGGTGCCTCCGTTCGGAGACGGGAGCACGGTGCGGCCCAGGTACGCGGACAACGGCGACCGGCGAGCAACGATCTCCGACCACGCTAGCGCCGGTACCGCCGCTAGCCAGGCCGTCGGGTCGCGACCCACTGTTATCGCAGCGTCGATCACATCACGCCACGTCGTGGGCACCCGATACTCACCAGCTGGTGGGATCGATGCCGAAGCCGGCCAGGGGGTACACGCAGCAGCAACCCGCGTAGGCATCGGTCGACGCGCGGGTCTCAGCGGTGATGACCAACGCACGAAGACAGGAACATCGAAGGCGTCCGCGATCCCGATAGGAGTTCCCACAGCGCCAGACGGTGGAAGCATGCAGCGATCATGCCAGTCAATGAGCGCAGAGACCGTCTATGGCCCCTGATTCAATCGGCCCACTTGCGGGCAGACCGTCGCTACCTCGAGCGGGTCGTCGTCGATGCCGATGCCCTCGCGGATCTCCCTCTGGTCCAAGCCGCCGCCGGTCGGCCGCCGCTGGGCCGCCCATCGTCACCAGCCATTGCCGAACTTTCCTGCCTCCGGTCCACCGTCAAGCCCTTACGACGGCGCAAAGCATCAACGTTTATGGATTCGGCGGCATCGGATGGCGGCCCTGAAGCTAACCGTCGCGAGAGGTGCGTCGAATGCCGTCGCGTAGTGCCGTCAGACGCCGGACTAGCGGAGCAGGCCTTGCCTGGTACCGGTATCATCGCCGGTCGAGCTGGTCCGGATGAGGTCCGCGATCTCCGTCGACACCGCGCTGAGCTCGGTCAGGTCGACGCTCTCGTCGAAGCGGACAGCCTGGTTTCGCAGTAAAGCGTCAACCGCACGCGGCCCGTCAGCCACCAGGCGCTCGATGTCCTCATCGGCGGTGTATCGAGCGAACCGGCCCGGATAGTCGGGCCAGAACGAAGCGAACAGAGGATCCAGCACGTAGCCGGTGTGCAGCCGGTTCCATTTCGTCAACGCCCTGTGCAGCAGGGTCGGAACGCGCGGTCTACCGGTCAGGAAATTGGCGGACAGGACCGCCCAGCCATCACGGTAGAGACTCAGCCGCGCTATCGCGGCGTGGACGGACTGCGAGATCCGGTCCTCGACACTGGTTGTTTCGAGGATTTCACCAGCGGTCCTAGCGCCGGCGTACTCGTCGACGATTTGGATGAAGCGCATGTTCTGCAGAGCCATCTCCGCGCCGACGACAACTCCGCAGAGACGCGACGGGCTCCCGTCACGACGGATCACCGCCAGGCAGAGGGATGCGACAAGGTCGCAGATGCACTCTTCCAGCAGATCGAGATCATCCGAGACTTCAACGAGACGTCGATCGATGAGATCAATGTCCTCCTTGGTCGTCGCGGCGTCGATGCCGCCACGGAGCTCGGCGCTCTCGGCATTGCTGACGCGGATGCCAAACTTCCGCTCGACGGCCCAGGTGGTGTCCGCCATGCTCACCTCAGCCACCTGCCGCGCCTTCTCCAGATCGAGGGGTCTGCGACGGTCGGGAGCGATCACCATCTCTCGGTAGTCGTTAGCGATGTCACCGAAGCGATCGGGAAAGCGCCGGAAGAAGATGTGCACGAGTTCGTGGGCGATGATGAACTCGCGCTCCACGCGCACCAGTTCGGCGGCCGAGAAGGAGAAGGCCCAGTCGGGTACGGCGTTCGGCGCTGAGATGGGAGAAGAGTCGTGGCCGGTCGCGCCGGCGAGATGACCGCGCAGCACGCCCGCAGCCGTCACGACGGGTAGCGCAAGGATGTCACGGGCTGCCGCAGCGAAGTTTCCCTGTAGATACTGGCGCTGCGCCATCAGGTGGAGGAACGAGGACTCAGCTTCGGCGAGGGGTACCTTCTTCACCGCCAGCTCGGTCAGCCGTAGCAGCCAAGGGTCCAGGGACTCGTCGTAGACCAAGCAGTCGCCTGCGGCTTGGGAGAGAATCTGCGGCCGCGCGGCTCTTCCTCGGACGATGCGCATTTCCGGACGATCGTTCGGCCGCTCCTGCAGCACTGTGCACACCGTCTGCCATAGCAAATCCGCGAAGCCTTGCCATCGCTGCTGCCGGCCCACGCCGGGCGGCTCGCAGGCTCCGAAGAGCACCTCAATGAGATCGTCAATCCAAGGCATCCTCGACCCGCCTCGCGTCAGCAATCCGATTCAGCTCCGCGAGGACACGTTCCGTCTCCGCGGCGGTGTACCCCGTCAGTTCGACGCCGTCGACGACGATCCGGTAGTGCTTCCTGCTCGCCGCTCTCGCCCTGATCCACGTGACCAGTGCAGTCAGTGAGGACGGGCTCAGGATATAGAGGATTTGAAGCATCGTCTCGCCGTCGAAGGGCCGGGCTTCGACAATTTCAGCTGCCTCCGCGAGAGCCGAAAGATCATCGACGTCGGCCGGTGGAACTTGCACGAGGACCTTGTTCGTCATACCCGCATGGTCGCAGGAAGGCCTTCGACCCGCGAGCCGGACTTTTGTGAGCGCTTTCGGATGGGTCGCCGCAAATTACCCGTCTACCCCGCGGCGGCGCAGGTGGCGGGGGCTTCGCGCCAGG
The DNA here is from genome assembly GCF_050936175.1 of Dactylosporangium sp. CA-139066. Classification (NCBI taxonomy): domain Bacteria; kingdom Bacillati; phylum Actinomycetota; class Actinomycetes; order Micromonosporales; family Micromonosporaceae; genus Dactylosporangium; species Dactylosporangium sp. CA-139066. Next base: position 2,515,979 of record NZ_JBNJNH010000001.1, read on the forward strand.
AGTGGGGTCAGTCCTACAGGGCAGTGGTTGACGGGGTGTAGTCCTGCTGCAGAAGGATTTCGGCGTTTGTAGCGGCCGAGTTCCAGCTTCGCCAGTCGGTGGGGCTCGCTTCGCGAACGGGGGGTTGCGAAAGGAGCGGTGCTGGTCGTTCACGCCTACATCTTCAATCATCTCCGACCTTGCCTGGCATCCGCTCATCGGCAGATCCGGTAGCCGCCCCTCACCGGCTCTGCTACTCAGCGTAGTCGCGCCGCTGCTCGCCAGGGATCAACGTCCGACCCGCCGTTCTGGTCGCGCCAGGTCCCAGCATGCTGCCGGGTGGGTCCAATTGGGTGGTGGCCGGATGCGCGGAGATCGGCCGGGTGGCAGTTGTGGCGGCTCAGGGGCGGGGAACGGTGGGTCCTTGCGGGCGTGGTTGCAGGACTGCGCCCACCGGATTGGCGGGCGCAGCCGTCCTACGGGTTTCAGTGGCGCCGTGCGGAACCTGATGGGCACCGATGGCGGTTTACCGCCGGGGGCGACGTAGTCCGGCCCGCCACCCGGATCGGATGGTGCGTCGGGCTTCGGCCGGGCTGAGGCCGACGTGGAGGGCGGCGTCGGTGAGCAGCGTCCAGACGGTGTGTTCGTCGAGGTCGCTGCGGGCGGCGAGCTGCCCGAGCCGGAACGCGGCCAGGTGCAGGGCGTTGTTGCGGCCGCCGGCGGCGACGCGTCGCCCGCCGTGGACGACGGGCCGGGGTGCGCCGCGGATGCGGGTGACCTCGCCGTGCAGCGCGGCCGCGGTGTACCGGTCGAGGTTGGTGATGCCGCCGCCGTCGGCGCGTGCGGCGATGGCCGGTGGTGCGGGTGGGAGGACGATGCGGCGCAGGGCCGGTGGGCAGTCGGGCAGGACTGGTGCGGTGGTCCATGGCTGTTGGAAGGTGTATCGGGTGCCGGTGGCGTGCAGGGATGGTGGTGCGACGGCGGAGCCGCCGCGGCCGCGCCAGTCGACGCCGGGCAGCATCCCGACCCGGCTGGGCAGCCCGGAGCTGGCGTACCAGATGTGCCAGCCGAGCCCGGTCCGCACGAGCGGCGCGGCGGGCCGCGCGACGTCGAGCAGGTTCAGGACGCGGTGCATGCCGTCGGTGGTGTCGACGTCGCACACGTCCAGGGCTGTGCCGGTGGCGACGCCGACGTTCGCGTCGGGCCACCGCCGCCACCAGGTCCGGATCAGGCTCGGGTTGGTGGTGGCGTCGCGTTGGCCGTGTTGGAGGCGTGGATGTTTGCCGGGCGATGCGCAGTCGGGGCCGTCGCGGCAGCTGCACCCGCGGGTCGGGTGCGGGGTGTGCAGGGGCATGACCGGGATCCCGGCGGTGGTGTAGTGCAGGGCCGCGGCGAGCAGGCCGGGTGCCGTGGTGGGTGGGGTGGCGGGCATCGGGACCTCCCTTCGGATCGGCATGGGTAGTGCTGGTCGTGTGCTGCGGGACGTGGCGCCTCACGATCGCCGCCTCGGTGTGCGGGCCGTGCCGGTGCTGCCGGCTGTGGTCGGTGGTGCGGGCATGGCGGTTCTTTCCGTCGCAGGGATGCGAAAAGGCCCGCACCGGGCCACCGGATGCGGGCTGCGAGCGAGGTCGAGGAGGGCGTGGTCAGGCGTGCCGCTGGTGCGGTTACCCTGTCGCTGCGGGCGGTGGGGGAGGGCAGCGGTGCGCGGTGTGCACGTGCAGCAGCCGCAGCAGGGTCATGCCGGGCTCGATGAGCACAGTGCACGCGCCGCAGGTGGTGCAGGTGAGCCAGTCGCCGTCATCGGTGGCGGTCACCCGTGTCTCCGGGTCGGCTGCGGGAAGGTGCTGCCGGTGCGGCGGTGCCGGTGTGGCCAGCAGACGCAGCGGTGACAGCTCTTGCAGCAGTTCGGCGGCCGACTGGGCGTCGGCGAGTTCCTCGGTGGCTTCTGCGAGCCGCCGTGCGGTGGGCAGGATGGCGCCCTGCGCGAGGCGACTGAGCCGCAGGTCGGCACTTGCGCGGGCCGCGGCAAGGGCGAGCGCGTCGACGTCGAGCGCTTGATACTGGGCGACGAGTGCGTCCAAGACGCTGTGCAGGTACCGGGTGGACTCGGCGGGCAATGCGCGTCGCCATGACATATCGCGCCGCGGTGCGGAGCTGCGGATCAAGTACCGCGGCCGGCCGGTCGAAGCGTGCAGGGGTGCGTATCCCCAGCCGTCGGCGGTGACGCCGTCCACGACCGGCAGGTCGGGCGGGACGGCAGCGGTCGTCCGCGGTTCGGCGCCGAACTGGACGCTCAGGCGGCTCGGCAGTGGTTCGGTGTCCGGGACGTCCGGCCGGATGAGCACAGCACCGTGCAGCCGGGCACCGGTGAGCTGGTAGACGACCGTGCCGGCGGCGCGGATGGTGGTGTGGACGGTGACCGGTTCGCCGTCGGGCGCCGGGCCGATGAGGGTCGTGGTCACGGATACGCCTCCGGGGCGGTGATGGCCGTCGCCGGGCCGACCCGCGCCGGCGTACCCCCGGGGAAGTGCACCGGGGGCGGCAGGCGAGGACGGCCCGGCGCCAGGGGTCAATGGGCGGGCGGGAAGAGGCCGATGGTGGTGTCGCACAGCGGATCGGTACCGGTGACGGCACCGAAGCACTCCCGGACGATGTGACGCGCTCCTTGCCAGTCGCGGTCCCAGGAGCCGTCGCTGCCGATGCGGAAGCTGCCGGGCAGCAGCTGGTGGCAGCGCAGCAGGACCGCGGTCACGGCGAGGTCGTACGGGCGGCGGTCGGTCTTGCAGAAGCGCCACACCGGCCGGTCGGGCCCGGGACTGTCGAGGTGGAAGGAGTCGTAGTCCTCGGGGACGGCGCCGTTGAACGCGATCCCGTCGACCGGGTCGATGATCGGCAGTGCGTATCCTTGCGGGCCGGCGAGGTCGATCGCGTCGCCTTGCAGTGTGTCGAGCAGGTGGGTGACGTCGGTGAGGATTTGCGGCCAGGCGGTGGCGTAGTCGGCGCTGCCGGGCTGGTAGCGCCAGGAGTGGGTGTATCCCATGAACGGCTGTAGGAATTCGGTGGATCGTGTAGCGGCCCGTTGCTGTGAGCTGGCTGCTTCACGGTTGACGGCTTGGTGTCGCAGTGCCGGACGACCGCTGAATCGTGTAGCGGTCGTCGGCCGGTGGTCGGGTGATGGCCCGATCCGTCAGGCCGACCGATCGGCGCCGGCCCGCAAGGCCAACCGATGTGGGTAGTTCCCTGCCATCGGTTCGACGGTTGGGCCTTGCGGGCAAGCCGCGGTCGGTCAGGATCGAGGGCCATCGCTCGCGGCGGCCGGCATCGCGCGCCGGGCGGGTTGTCGGCGTGGGTGACTGGCCATCGTTCGCTTCGGATGGATAGTTTGTGTCGGTGGGGCTGCCTCGTCGGCTGGGATTGGTGTTGGCTCCGGAGGTTGGCGAGTCGCTGGCGTCGTGGATCGACCGCCTGGGGCAGGACATGCGCCGGTCGCCCGGATTGGTGGCTGATGACCTTGGTTTGCGCGTCGTCCCGGGCGCTGTTCAGCGCCCGTTGTCTCTGCTGTTCGGGATCACCGCGAACGATGAGCAGACGGCGGCAGTTGAGGCCGCCACGGGTGTGGGTGCCGAGGTGCTCCACGCGATGCACCTGTCGGCCTATGACGGCACGGTGCTGGACCTCAGTGACTTGGCCGATGACAAGGCGAGTGTTCAGCGGGTCTGGTTCCGGGAATGGGCGTTGTTTACGACGAGCCGCGCGTGTCCGTCCTGCTTGGCTGAGTCCGGTGGCGTGTGGATGCTGTGGTGGCGGCTGGCCGCCGCTGCGGTGTGTCCGACTCACCGTTTGATGCTGGTCAGCCATTGCCCGCGGTGCGGGCTGGAGTTGCGGCGCGGCACGGAACGCAACCAGGGCGTTCCACCGCGGACTCTGCTGGTGGAGCCGACGCGTTGTGCGAACAGGACCCGCGATCGCATGTGTGGCTATCCCTTGACGGAGTTGCCGCAGGTGCCGGTTCATGATGACGTTTGCGCCGCTCAGTTGGCGTTCTTGGACGCTGCGTATGGCCGGCCGCCGCCGGTCGCCGGCCGCTGTATCGGTGCGGCCGAGTGGGCTTGGGCGTTTCGAAGTATCTGTGGGCTCGTCCGGTTCGTTGGGGACAGCATCGAGCTGCCCGCGGTGGTGCCAGCCGCCGCGGCGCAGGCGTTGGTGGATGATGCGCGTCGTCGTCGCGGGGCCGCCTCGTCGAGGCAGGTGCCCGGCTACCGCAGCAAGCCGCGGTCGGCGCTACTGGCCACCGCGCTGCTCGCGTTCGCCGGGCGGACGCTCGCGGCGGGCAACGACGACGACCTGATTGAGGCGATGAGGCCGTTCGGCGCGGCGGTCGTCGAAGGGCCCGGCGCGCAGGAGTGCCGGCCGCTGTGGCGATGGCGGATGCCGCCGTTGGTGAGTATGGCGGTGCGGGCGGTCTTCCCCACCCCGATGGCCAGGTGGAGCAGAGCCGGCGCTCACGTGCCGTTCGCTGCTGACGTTGACCGCTCGGCGTCACGAACACCGCGACGGCGCAGGACGAGCGCGGCGTCAAGCCGGTCAGACCCGGGCGGGTGCCTGGAGTTTCGGCACCTGCCCCGGTTGGTGGCCGAGGCGGACTACCAGGAGCTGATCGAGCCGTGGCTGCGCACACCGCCTGGACTATCTGGCCGCCGCTACGTGGCGTTGGCCCTGGCGCGGATCTGCGGCGCAAGGACGTGGGCGCGTGCTGGCCTCGCGCTCGGATGGCCGGACGGTCGCGCGGCAGCGGTCGCCGACTACGTGTGTGAATTCGTTGTCGATCCGGCCCGGTTCTGGCAGGCGGCCACTACGTTGGCGGACCGGCTGCAAGAGCGCGGACCTATCGACTACGACCACCGCCGACAGGCGTTATCCCGATTCGTCACTATCGACCGCGGCATATGGGGTCCATTGTTCGCCGAACACGGTGGCAGGTTGATGCCCGCTGGCTGTCGAGCCGCAGCGGTCTGGTTATGGACCGCGATGACCTGCGGTGAGCTCGGCGACGCTCCCGCGCTGCTGGATCCGGGATGGTCGACGGTCCCGATCAAAAGCCGCCTGCGGACTTGCCGGACGATGTCCAGATGGTTGCCGGATGCGCTGGCCGATCAGATGTTGAGGTTCGGCGCGACGCTGTTGGACTCCCACAATCCGCGATGATCTTTTGTCGGAGGTACGGATCGCGGGCGTCGCGGCGAGTCGCCGTGCACCGCGGCGCTGGTGTCGGCGTACGAGTTGCAGTGCAGAGGCGCGTACACCGCCGAGCACACAGCGGCCATCGACATCCGCACGCACAGCGACGATCTGGAGGCCAAGCCGACTCAAGCACACAGAACTATTGACTACACAGGGTGATGTTTGCCGACCTCTGGCGACGTCCGGATTTGCCGAGAACAGTGCATCTGATCTTCCGAACTCGGTGAGGTGCTGCCGCACGCGGCGTTGCGAAACACGTTTGCGCTGAACTCCCCGAAGCTGGTCGATGCGAAGGGTCGGCTGATGTTGCTCTCGGTGGCGGCGGAGATCATCCTCGACGACCACGGACAGATCGACGTTCCCCCGCACATGGGGAAAGCGGCGTACACCCGGTTCAGCATCAGGATGCAACCAGGCTTCAACCGCGCCAGCCGCCTGAAGCACCCCGGCCTCGCCCAGACCTGGGCCGGCCCCTCATGCCCGCCGTGACAAGTACGGATTCGGGCAACGGCAGTTCAACGCAAGGAGCCTCACACTTCCGATTTTTCCGGAGTTATCAGAAATGGTCGATCACGTGTTGATCTCGTGCCTTTGGGCTTGACGCGAACTGGCAGACTGTAGTCGTCTCCTCATCTTGACTAATGGAGTGTCCGTTGCCACGCAGACGCAAGAATTCGTCTAAGCAACGAAAAACGTCGCCTAGGCTGGATGACACCAACAGTGGCGATGGCGAGCCTGTCGGTGCTCGCGCGAAAATCGTACACTGGACATTTCTTGGAGTGACCCACCTCCTCGCCTTGATCATCGGAACGGTCGGCGGCAGTTACGTATGGCGGATTGCGAATCGCATTGAAGACGAGCTTGGCCAGGGGCCACTCGTCGTTGTAACCAAAGAGTGGCCCACCGTGAACTGCGAAGTAGGCAGCCCCTATTACGCCATGCTTCCAGATGGGCCAGTGCCAACAAATTTTAAGTACAAGCAACCGGTAACGTATCTCCTAGCAAGCGGTGCGACAATATTCCGCGACGGCGTCTTAGAACTCCGATTGGTCACGCGTGATGAGATACCGGCGTACGTATATAAAATCGAAGTCATAAAGTTCAAAGAGGACAAGGCTGCGCAGCCGGCATGGGTTGCGGGCACTCCAGAGGGCGGTTGCGGTGGCGAGCAATATCGGGCCTTTAGCGCAGATCTAAACAAGAACGATGTATATGTCCGCGATCTCGGAATCATCGGAAACAAGCCGGGCGGGGTGGATCCGGAAGCTCCAACCGGCCCGATCGGAACCGGATTCACGACTGCGGCAGGCGACCCAGTTCACTTCTACCTCAACCTGGAAGCGTGCTCCGGATACTACGAATTTGGAGTCAGGCTGCAATATACCTACCGCGGAGACAAATACGTCCGACAGATTGGCACACCTGCTGAACCGCTCCGGATTATAGGAACGAGAAATGACGTTCCTTACTACAACTGGATATCGACGTACGACCCCCCTGGATTGCGGCAAGACCCGAGCTATTCGTGGCCATTTCTCAAGGGTTGCGCAGAACCGTCGCTCCAATCGTCTGTCCCGCCCGGTTGCGATAAATCTTCATTCCCCCCTATTGAATCGGCGAGCATCACGAAGTTCGTATGCTCTGGGGTCTGGGCTTACGTCGAGTATGAAGGCAAGGTCAATGTTCACGGCAGGCAGGCTGTTCTGTATCGTGCGGAATCCGGCCGGTGGAGGGAAGTAGTCTGGGGGTCGACGTCGCATGGGTCATTGACGAAGAGCGACGTGGAAGGTGCAGGCGTCAATCCCGACGAGATCGCGCGAGCATTTCCCGATCTCACCCTGTCCTGATGATTTACGAGAGGGCTACCTCAACTCCTCCCGTAACTCCGTTCGTGGTTCACCAGATTTGACGCGACCCGCGCCGACGTCAGTTCGTACGTCCGTAGGACTGTTGCACCGCAACGTCCCGGCTTCGTCCGCAGCACTAGGGCGAGGCCGGCGAGCCCTGCGGGAATCCAGGCATAGCATCTCGCGACCATGAGTACGCTCCGGCCCGACGCTGCAGCCGGCTAAATTAGCATGATGAGCTGAGCGCATCTGCCGCCGTTGGTGCGCGGCGGCAGGCTCGCGTACGTCACAGCGGGTGACCAGCACGGCGGCGCCAAGGCTTCCTGTCCTGCCGATGAGAGTGCGTTCGATGCTGCCGGTTTGGCTTATCCTCGCGTGCGTGGACGAGCGCATGTGGCACCAGGGCTCCGACGTTTCCTTGGTCATCCGTACCGATTTTGCTCATCCGCAGGAATGGATAGAGATTCAGGCGGCGATCGCTGAACCACAGACGGAGGACGGGTTCACCGCGTTCGTTACGTTCGTCGATGATCGTGCGTACGAGGGGATCACGCCGTCGCAGCTCCTGGAGATGGTGCCCGCAGACGTGCATCATGCCGTCACCTTCCTTGTCGACACGAAGGCGCTGACCCACCCTGACCGGCCGATTCTGGTGGTCAACCTCTACGACTACGTGGAAGATCTGGAGGACCAGGGCAAGGGGCCGCAGTACGGTGCCACGTTCCGAGTCGTGCCGTCCGAGATGTGGTCGATTCAGAACAACCTCACGATCTCGAACATGGACTGGGAAGAGTTCGCCGACAACGTGGACGGCGACGGCATCTTCCGCGGCTTCGAGTAACACGCAACCTGGTGCGCGCATCTGCCGCCGGGTGGGCGCGGCCGTCGACATGGAGATCGTCACGCTTCGTGGCCGGCGGCGCGGCAACGGACCGTTGCGGCCCTGCTCGGTCGTGCCGATGAGCGTGCGTTCGTCTCGCTCGTGTCGACCATGATGGTCGTATGGAGCTCGTGGAGATCTGGCCGGTCGTCGGGCTGCAGGTCCAGACACCGGATGTCGAGTTGTTCGTTCCCGGCGAGGGCACGCTCGTGGAGGTCGCGCGGCTGGCCGCTGCCGGTATCTACGATCCGCAGAATTACTATCTGCCGCGCACGCCGGTCGGCGGGTGGGAGGATTTTGAGTCCCCCGAAGCGGAGCGCCGGTTCCTTCGCTACTACTGGGCGGCCTTCGCCGACTGGCGACCGGAGCGGTGGAACCTCATGCTGGCCGCGAAGGTGGGTGGTGTGCTCGTCGGCGTGCAGGAGATCGGCGCGCAGGACTTCGCCGTCACGCGGGTGGTCTCCACCGGGTCCTGGATCGGCCGCGCATATCAACGGGCCGGACACGGCAAGGCCATGCGCAGGGCTGTGCTGCATCTCGCGTTCGCCGGCTTGGGAGCCGAGCGCGCGGACACCGCCGCCTGGGCGAGCAATGAGCCCTCCTTGGCGGTTTCGGCAGCGCTGGGCTATCAGCCCAACGGGACGACCACCCGGGCGGCCGAAGGTCGACGAGTGGACCAGATCAACCTCACCCTGCGGCGCGCAGATTGGCGAGGCTCGTCCGACGGCTGCAGCATCACCGGCCTGTCGCCCGGGGCACGTGCGATGCTGGGTGCGCCGATGCCGTGAACCCGAGACGCACCGGGGACCGCTGCCGCGGACCGCCGACCAAGCCCGCGTCAGCACCGGCCAGGATGCTCGCTCATGCCGCTGGGTGCGCGGCGCAGTGTTACAGGAAGGCGGTCCGCCTTTCGGCGCGTGGTTGACTTTCCGAGTGGTGCTGAATCAGGAGCTGCTGACTGCTCACCGGCCTCGTGACGTGGTTGATGCGGCTGGCGCGTGGATCGCGGAGGTGTTGGCCGAACACGGGTTCCGCTGGTTGGTCAAGACTCGGGATGTGCAGCGTGAGGTCGACGGCACCGTGCACCGGATTGCCTTGCAACCCAGTTCATACAATCGCACCGGCCGGCTCATCTCGATCTCCACGTATGTTGGGGTAACCGACGCGGCGTTGCGCCGGTGGCGGCTGGCGCATCCGCACCTGGTTGCCGGACCGGCCGAGCACGACTTCGTCTGCGGACACCTGCTGGGATATGCATCGGGCCGGGCGAACGGCTACGTGTACGGCGACGCTCTGGACGGCAATATCGACCTGACCGAACCGGCTGAGCGTGTCGATCACCTGAAGCGGTTCGTGGCGATGGTGCGCGAGGGTGTTCTGCCGTGGTTCGCCGAAGCCAGTGACCTCAAAACTGTCGTGGGTTCGCGGGCCGGCGACTGCACCAACAACCCGGTCGCACTGCTGGAATGGCTCGCTTACCACCGCCACCCGGACTTGGTTCACCGCTACGCCGAGCGGTACCGGGCACGCCACCCAGGCACCGATCAACGATGGGCCGACGGTGTCGCAGCCGCGCGTGCAGGACGCCCATGCCCGCTGACCGGCGACAACGTTGTGGCCATGGCCTGGTCGAGAACAACGCTCATGAGGCACCTCGGCAGCCTCAGCTGAGCGCTTGATCGGCCGCGCGCTCATGCCGCGGAGGGTGAGCGCGGGTTCGACCTCCTCCGTCACGCCGCGTGATGAGGTCACGCGATAACCGGCACGCTGAACTGCCGATGTCAGTGCGCTGTCTCGTCGCTGTCATAGAGGTCGAAATCGAGAGGCACACCAACCTTGGCGAGCCGGTACAGGAGTTCGGCCTCGAGCCGGAACATGTTTCCGAGCGGCTTCGCAGTGACGAAGCAGGACCAGAACATGGTCCCTCCATCGCTCTGGATCTGCCGAAGCGCAGGAAGCCGATCCTCGATGAGGGGAAGGAGCGCTTCCAGGTGCGCGGCGAGTTCCGCGGTCTCCGCGAGGGTGCTGTCCACTGCCCATGTGGTGTGCGCGCGCCGGCCGCCGCCCGGATTCCTCCTGGACACCACCTCACCCCGCTCGGTGACAGCCGGAGGCCGCAGACCCAGCCGCTGGCTGATTTCCTCCCCGGTCAGGGTCCCGCTCTGAACGATAAACGCGAGTCGGCTCAGTCCCGGCATCCCGACATCGTTTCAGAGTGTCCAGCTCCCGCCGCCGTCCGTGGGGGAGGCGGCGCAGAGCCGTCGCCGGGGCTGCTAGCGTTCAGCGCCATGTGGACCGAGGAAGTCGTGTCCGGTCTGCCGGCTTGGCGGCACATCGCGTCGGGGGTGCTGTTCCGCGCGGTGCCGAGCGGGACGTTCCACATGGGTCTGTCCGAGGCGGAATTGGAAGCGGTGCGCGCCATCGAACGCAGCGGAGGAGTCGAGGACACGCTCGAGCCGTTCTTCGCCAGCGCTGGGGACGCCCAGCCGGTACGCGAGGTGCGGATCGAGCCGTTCCTGATCGCCCGGCACCCGTTGACGGTCGCACAGGTGCGGCACTGGCTGCCCGAGTATGAGGACGACTACGCCGACGCGGACTCCGGCACAGCTCGGCTTGACGAGGACCTGGACGACCTGCTTGAAGCGCTGCCGTTCCGGCTGCCCAGCGAGGCCGAATGGGAGTACGCGGCCCGGGCCGGCACCACCACATTGACTTTCCGCAGCAACCGCAAGCCCGGCGAGGATCAGCTCCTCGACGACTTCGGCGACGAGGAGCGGACAGCCGCCGCCGAGAATGCGTTCGGGCTCGCCGGGATGGGCTCGGCGAACGAGATCTGCGCCGACGTGTGGATTCCCGGCTTCACAGGCGCTCCGGCGGACGGGCGCCCACGCACCGGCGACGGGCCCAGGGTGGTACGTGGTGGCGCCGCCGACCTGTACCCGTGGCAGGGCTGTGACGAATGGCTGCTGCTGCTAGCCGCCACCCGGTATGAGCACACCCAGTTCACCGCGGTGCGCCCGGTTGCACCACTACCATCCCACTCGGCGGGTACGAATGGGTGGCGACGATCGACCGATGCTTGATCACGTTTCCGCTCCTGCCGCGAAGTGCGCGCTGTATGCGGCTGCAGTCAGCTCGGCACGCCTCTCTACAGCGCGGCGAGCATCAGCTGTTAGAGTTCCTAACAAAATGATCTATGGGTCTTCCGTCTCTTGTGGACGATGATCTACGATCTCTCGCCGTGAGGCGTGGTGAACAGCCACCGTGGATCGTGCCGGACGGATTGTGGCAGCGCATCGAACCGTTGCTGCCCGAGCTGCCGCAGCGCGATCCCTGGCACCCGGGGCGCAAGCGGATCCCGGATCGGCAGGTGTTGTGCGGCATCCTGTTCGTGCTGCACACCGGCATCCAGTGGGAGTTCCTGCCCCAGGAACTCGGGTTCGGATCCGGGATGACGTGCTGGCGGCGGCTCGACGAGTGGAACCAGGCCGGGGTTTGGCAGCAGCTGCACGAACTGCTCCTGGCCGAGCTGCAGGGCGCGGGGAAGCTGGACTGGTCCAGGGCGGTCATTGACTCCTCGCACGTGCGTGCGGCGCGACGCGGCCCAAAAGTGGTCCGAGCCCGGTCGACCGCGCCCGGCCGGGCTCGAAACACCACGTCCTGACCGAGGGCGCCGGCATCCCGCTGTGCGTGTCGCTGACCGGCGGAAACCGCAACGACGTCACGCAACTGCTGCCGCTGATCGACAAGATCCCACCGGTCCGCGGCCGGCGCGGTCGGCCACGACAGCGACCCGACGAACTCTTCGCCGACCGCGCCTACGACCACGACAAGTACCGCAAGGCCGTACGCACCAGAGGGATCCGGCCCCGGATAGCCCGCCGCGGCCAACCGCACGGCTCCGGCCTGGGCGCATACCGGTGGGTGATCGAGCGCACGATGTGCGCCGCGAGGCGCTCTGTTGTATCCCCAGCTCAGCTGGGAGGGACTCGAAGGGAGGTTCCTGGGTTGGCTGGCTTACCTGGATCCGAAAGGTGAAGGGGACAGGAGCATGCCAGAGCAGCCCGGTGGCTGGGCCCAGATGTCAGGGACGGTGCACCGGGAGGACCCGCGTGATATGGCGAAAGCTGGATTGCCTGAACCCTAATCTCCAGTCGATGCAAGTTCTCATCCACCGGAAAGGCATCTGAAACCGGTGCCGTGCTCTGCGTCGGAGTCGATTGTGGCCGACGCACCCTCGGAGCGCGGGGCGACGCCCAGCGAGGGTGTTCAAGGAGATGAGTGGGGCGCCTACGTCACGCTGCTACGTACAACAGAGACGAACGCGGGATCGCCTGTGGGACGCGAGTCCTATGGCGACGGAGGCCTCGTAGTAGTCGCCGGAGTCACGACCGGCCAGGGAGGGCGGGAAAGCCGTCTGCAGGGCGAAGGGGGCCAGGTGATCGGACACCACAGAACTGAGAGGTATGCGTAATGCAGAGCGCCGCAACGGTGCTGGGTGTCCTGCGTGAGCGTGGCAGGCGCGGCCTGCCGCTTGACGAGCTGTATCGGCAACTGTTCAACCCGCAGCTGTATCTGCTGGCCTACGGACGCATTTACGCCAACCACGGCGCGATGACGCCCGGGGTCACGCAGGAGACCGTGGACGGCATGTCCCAGGCGAAGATCGGCCGCATCATCGCGGCGATGCGCCACGAGCGCTACCGATTCCGCCCGGTGCGACGGGTGCACATCCCGAAGAAGAACGGGAAGACCCGCCCGTTGGGACTGCCGACCTGGTCGGACAAGCTCGTCGGCGAGGTGGTCCGCCTGCTGTTGGAGGCGTACTACGAGCCGACGTTCTCCGACCGGTCCCACGGGTTCCGGCCACGGCGAGGCTGTCATACCGCGTTGCGGGAGATCGCCAACACCTGGACCGGAACGGCCTGGTTCATCGAGGGCGACATCGCCGACTGTTTCGGATCGCTCGATCACGGCCTGATGATCACGACCCTGTCGGAGAAGATCCACGACAACCGGTTCCTGCGGCTGGTGCGCAACATGCTCACAGCCGGATACCTGGAGGACTGGAAATGGGGCGCCACCCTGTCCGGGGCTCCCCAGGGCGGCGTGGCCTCGCCGGTCCTGTCCTCGATCTACCTGCACAAACTGGACCAGTTCGTCGAGACAGTCCTGATCCCGGAGTACACCCGAGGGGGCCGTAGGGCGCGCAACCCTGCCTACCTGGACCTGCAGAACCAGCTGGCCAAGGCCCGACGGCGTGGTGACCGCCCACTGGCGCGGGCACTGCGGCGGCGGATGGTCAGCCTGCCCAGCGCCGACCCGGACGATCCGGGATACCGGCGGTTGCGGTACTGCAGGTACGCAGACGACCATCTGCTCGGGTTCACCGGCCCGAAAGCCGAAGCCGAAGACATCAAACAGCGCCTGGCCGAGTTCCTGCGCGACGAACTCAAGCTCGAACTCTCCCGGGACAAGACGCTGATCACCCACGCCCGCACAGGCGCGGCCCGTTTCCTCGGCTACGAGATCACCGTCCAGCACAACGACACGAAGAAGACCGGCCGTTACCGGCGCGTCAACGGCCAGATCGCCCTGCGTGTCCCCAGGGACGTGATCAAGGCCAAGTCCGCCCCCTACCTGCACCGCGGCAAACCCGCCAAGCAGAAGACCCTGACCAACGGCAGCGACCACACCATCGTCGCCACCTACGGGGCCGTCTACCGGGGCATCGTCCAGTATTACCTGCTGGCCGGGGACGTCTATCGACTGCACCGGCTGCGCTGGGTCATGGAGACCTCCATGCTCAAGACCCTGGCGGGCAAGCACCGCTCGACGGTGTCGAAGATGGCGGCCAAGCACAAAACCAAAATCCAGACACCGCACGGGCCACGCACCTGCTTCGAAGCACGCATCGAACGCGACGGCAGGAAACCACTGGTCGCACGGTTCGGTGAGACACCACTCCACCGGCAGAAAACGGCGACGGTCACCGACCGCCAACCGATCCGGGTCGACCACCCGCACAAGGAACTCGTCTCACGACTCCTCGCGGACGTCTGCGAGATCTGCCAGCGACCGGGCAAGGTGGAAGTCCACCACGTCCGCAAGCTCGCCGACCTCGGCCAACCCGGGCCGCTGCAGCCCCAATGGGCCAAGGCCATGGCCAACAGGCGACGCAAAACCCTCGTGGTCTGCGCCTCCTGCCACGGCCAGGTCCACACCGGGCAACCAGCCATACCGCTCACGCAGTAATCACTGGAGAGCCGGACGATCGGGAAACCATCAAATCCGGTTCGGCGGGAGGCCGCGCGGAAAAGGACCAGTCCAAAAGGCTGGCACCTCGCCGCGCGGCCGACCCATCCGCCTGGTACCACGGCATGAAACGACTCCGCATCCGGTGGGAACGTCGCGACGACATCCACGAAGCACTCCTCGCCCTCGCCACCTGCATCATCACGTACCGGCACGTCGTACGACTTTGTTAGGACCTCTTAGACACATGGACGAAAAGGTCGGCGAGCGGGGTGGCGTCCAGGTCGGCCGCGATCTCCACAATCACCGATGAGGCTCTGTCGGCGGCGACGGAGTAGCCGCTGAGGAACCGGCCGTCCGGCCAGCCCCACGCTTCGGGCGTGCGGGTGACGAACGCCGACGGCCTGTCCCCAGCGGCGATCGGCTCGGCCGCATTCGCCGACAGAAACTGTTCGATACACCCACGCGACGCCGACATCCGCATCAGCATGTCGGCCTCGCCGAAAAGGTTGCCGAAGTACCAATACCTCACCCCGCGCTCGCCGCACTCCGGAAGCGTCAGATGCGCCCAATCCAGCGCGCTGCTAAGCGTGATGTGGTCGCTGTCCGGGTACTGCCGCGGGTCGTACACGCGGCGCCACAGCACGACCACCGTCGTCGCCACGATGGCCATCGCGAGCACGGTGAGACCGGCGATCCAGCGGCGCACGAACGAGATCTTTCCCGCGGTCACCGCCGCGCACAAGCGCGCTGCGTCGTGCTGTCCACCTGCTTGATCACGTACGCGCTCATGCCGCGATGAAGGATCGGTGCCGCGGGGCTGTCCGCGCTTACAGTGTGGGTAGCCGGTCACCTTGGGCCGGGCTGATGTGGTTGTCCAGAAAGTAGCTGTAGACCTGCAGGTCGCCGTGCAGGTCGCCGTCGAGATAGGTCAGGTAGTCGGCCAGGCCAGTGGCCGCTTCTCGTTCGTCGGCGCGGTCGGAGTCGCTCCAGCACCGATGTTTGGTCGTGATCCACTCCCGGAGCCGGGCGCGGTCGCGCCACCATTGCCTGACGAGAGCTGGCGTCCAGTGCGCGTCGCCGTCGCAGGCCCAGCCGGCCCACGGGTCCTCTCGGGCCGCGAAGATGACGGCGCGGAGCTCCTCAATGCTGCGCGGCTGACGGTAGAGGAACTCCTGCTCGTAGTCGATATCGTCGCCGTACAGCACATGACGCGGCGCGTGTAGCCGGCCTACCCAGCAGTTGTCAGTCTCAGCGCCGTAGAACGGGCCGGGCACATTGCGCCAGTTGCGCTCCGACCACTTGCCCTGGAACGTCGCATCACGCCCCCGCCACAGGCCGTCCTGCGGCTGCGCTGCGAACACCGCGCTGACGTACGGCATCGGATCCCAGTAAAGCGGCGCCCGGTCCTCGGTCACGAACACATCGTAGAACCGCTTGATCAGCTGCGCGCTCATCAGCGTAAGTCGTTTTGTGTCAAGCCCTGTGGGGTCGGTGCCTCGTCCGTCGTCTGTCCCGGCATAGCGGTAATGGGGTTGGTCCCGGCAGCGTGTAATCGGGTTGGTGGGACGACGGGCGGGGCTGCCCATGATGAGCGTCGAGGTAACGGTGGTTCCTCAATGCCGCGTGGGGCTTGCCCCGACCCAGCTTGGCTCGCCTGACCGTCAGGCGGCGATAGGCAGTGCTGTCGGGTGCTGTCGGGTGCCGTAGGTGGCGGTGAGCGGGTTCCAGGGTTTGCCGGTGGTGATGACGGCGTGCAGGTGGCGCAGGATCGCCGCGGCGATCACGGCTTGGGCCTGGGTGACGGTGAGCTTGTTGTGTTCGCGGGTGGTCAGGTGGGCGAACCGGGCGGCGTAGACGGGGTTGGGGCGTAGCGCGCCCCAGACGGCGCGCCAGGCGGCCAGCCGGAGTCCGGGGCGGCCTTGTCCGGTCAGCTTCGTTCGGCCTTTGAACGTACCGGACAGCTTTTCCCGGGGTGCGAGGCCGGCGTGTTTGACCAGCGCACGGGCGGTGGCGAAACGTTTCGGGTCACCGGTTTCGGCCAGGATCGCCGCCGCGCCGACCGCGGAGAGTCCGGTGATTGAGGTGACCAGGCCGGTCAGCTGCAGTTCGTCCAGCACGCTGGTCATGCGGGCTTCGGCTTCCGCCAGCCGCCGCCGGGTCTCCAGCCAGTCGCCCAGCAGCAGCGCGACCCGTTCCAGGGCGCCCGGGCGGTGGGCGATCACTCCTGCCGAGTCGCTCAGCGCGGCGAACACCTGCTGCACGATGCGCAGACATGGCCGTTGCCGGCCGCGGCGCAGGATTTCCCGGCGGACCAGCTGCTCGAACCGGGCCGCGCCGCGGCGACGGGTCAGGGCCAGGTCACCGTGGTCGCGGTCCAGCACGACGCTGATCGCGGCGGTCCAGGTCGAGGACCGAAACGGCTGCCGGGCGGCGTCGAGCGCGGCCGGCCACACACACTCCAGCAACGCGCGGATCTGCTGCACCTGGCTGACCGCCTCGACCAGGAGTTGTTCCCGACGCGCGCCGAGATGCCGCAGTCGGCCCCAGGTTTCGTCGACCGGTTCCGGCACTTAGCAGCGCAGCTGCGTGGTCAGCCGGGCGATCAGGACCGCGTCCTTCTCGTCGGTCTTGTCGAACGTCAGGTCCTCGCTGCGCCGCGCCCACGAGGTCAGCATCGGCTGGACACACACGAACGGCATCTGCCGCTGCGCAGCGAGCTGACCCACAACCCGCCACCGGTGACCGGTCGGTTCACACGCCACCGTCACCCCGGTGAACCCTTTCCCGGCTGCTTGAGCCGCCGCCCAGTCCAGCGCGACACCGAGATTCCACGCCCGGCACCGGAACGTCTTGCGGGCAAGCACTTTCGAATCGTGATCGGTGACGACGACCATCTGCTTGGCGTCGGCCAGATCGATCCCGACGATCGCGTTCGACAACGGCACCAGCTCCCGCAACCGGGCCAGCCGCGTATTGCGGTTGCGATCACCACGCGACACACCGCTACCGTTACCCACGAACGTCCTCCTCCTGCGATGGGACACCAAGCCCGACAAGCGCATCAGGAGGACGTTCCTACATCCCGCATCGACACGCAGAACGTCTTTCTATGCCGCGATCCGGGCGCCAGCCCGCGTCCACCGATTACTCACCGTCAGTGGCGGACGAGTTCTCATCCGCTGGTGCCAGCCGCACCTCTCGCGACCGCATCCGGGGGCACTACTCGGACTGTTGCCTTACCTCTTCGAGTAGGCCGCGCACGACAGTATCCAGTTGCTGCAGGTCGCTTCGGCGTCCGAGCCTTCCGAGTCTTTCCTGTCGTTCCAGCACTTGGTCGTCGTTCAGCGCCTCAGCCCAGGCCTTGATCGCGGCGATGGGTGGGGCCTCCGGGTGCAGCGCGAGTGCCTCGGCCATGCCATCTCGTGCCACGGATGCGAGGATCTTCCGCTCGGATCGTTTCACGGCGGCGTGAATCTCGCCACGGACAACGCTTCCTGAATATCTCCGTATCCGACGCCGACATCGATCTGCGGAGGTAGCGGGGAGACATCACGTGTGCCAGTCACCAAAGTCGGAATTGCGGTGGTACGCACCCACTCTTCGACGTAGCCGAGTTCTTTCATGAGTACGTGCCAGGTCTCGGTGTGCGGTCGTTGGATCGACACCTTCGGCCAGATCGAAATCGGTCTTTGCTTGTAGAGCGGACCTGTGACCAACGTGTCTCCCGCAAGCACCTGCCGGCCAGAGTTTGGGCTGATGACGACGTCTGGATCCTTGACGTCAGGAATGACTTCGGCGATGAAGGTGGCGGCGACAGCTGGGGTGCGGTGCTTGGCGAGATTGGTGTGTTCGGCCAGCACACGCAAAGGGTGGTTGTCCGCGTCGCGACGGTTGAACGGCTGAAGATCGCGCAGCCGAGCAACCAGCGGCGAGCCGTCGAGCAGGGGCAGAAGATCAAGTCGACGTCGCTGCCGTAGCCAGTCCGAGAATCCATCGTTACTCGTGGTCGCCGGCATCTCGATGCGGCGAGCCTCGCTGGCATCAAGCCTTCGACCGATCTGGTGTTCCACCTCCGCAAAGAGCGTGTGCTCGATCGCGGCTCGCAACTGCGTCAACGCATCGGCAACGAGCCGTGGAACAGCCGCAGGAAGAGGCGCGACTCGCGCCACTCTGACGTGACAAAGCTCGCCATCCGCGGTGTTCACCAACTCCAGCGGCCCAGGCTTCAGGTAGTCGATGAGAACCTGGCCCGCCCAGTCGATGAGTTCGTCCGCGTGGGGCCGGCGTGAAGACCACATGGTGCTGATGTTCGGGCAGCCACGAGTAGTCGGATCGGACCGGACGCATGATCGCAGCGTATCGGTACCGGCGAAACGAAGAGATCGAGTTTGTCGGTGGGTGATCGTCTCGCGCCGCAACGGTGGAGCCGCACACCAGTGAATGGTGACGCGGCCCGCGGTTCAGGCGGGTTTGGCCTGCTTGGCGGGTGGGGCGGAACGGGTCGAACTGGTGCGTTGCTGGTGTCGGCCGCCGACGACCTTGGCGTACTGGCGTTCGGTGGCGTACGACGACGTGATCGTGTCCAGCAGTTCGCGGGTGACTGCCTCGGCGCCCTGGCGTACCGCGCGGATCGCGGCCAGGCGGATCAGGTCGTGCAGGGCTGCGATGCTGCCGCCGGTTCGTTCGTGCAGGTAGCGCCAGTGCCGGCGGGCCAGGCTGCCATGTGCATGGCGGTGGAGCACGAGCGCGTCCTCCAGGGTGGCGACCACGCCGATCCACTGCTCGGCCTGTTGCTTGGTGGCCACCGTGAACGGTTGCAGGCGGTGGTGACTGAACCGGCCCGCGGTCTGGGTGTTGCGGTCGGCGCCGCGGCCCTCGGACAGCAGTGGGCTGGTCTCCAGATCGACCCCGGTCCCGACGATCGTGCAGGCGGCGTGGTTGGCCAGGTACTTGATGTGGTCGTTGGAGGCGCGTCCTTCCCGCTGCGTGCAGTCCAGGAAATGCAGGTCGTCGAAGATCAAGAGCTGGACGCCGCACCGGCGGATCGCCGTGAGGACCAGTTCGTCGATGTCGTCCTTGGTGGGCTTGCCGCTGGAGACCGGGATGTGGAGGTAGCGGGCCAGTGCGAGGGAGATCTGCTTCGGCGTCACCGAGTCCGGCACGGACAGGTAGACCACCGGCACGTAGTCGCCGAGGCGGTCCGCGGCGAAGCGTTCAGGGAAGTCCTCTCGCAGCCCGAGTTCGAATCTGCGGGCGATCATCTTCACCAGGGTGCTCTTGCCGACGGTCGGTGGGCCGTCGATGAGCAGCCCGGGTCGCGCTCCGGCGGGGGCATCCTCGTTGGCCTGTAACCGTTCCAGGATCAGCTCCTCGAAGTGCAGCACGGGTGGGGTCCACGCCAGCACCAGTGCGCTGTGGTGGCGGCCGCGGTCGTGGTTGAACCTGCGCCGCGCCCCGGTGTCCATCGCCTGGTAGTCAGACCACGACGGCAGCGCTGGCCGGGCCGGAGACTGGTAGCCGAGGTAACAGCGCCAGTCCTCCTTGGTGCGCGGCTCGACCAGGCCCGGATGCCGGGCGTTAGCGGTGCTGCCGTCGTCGCTCACCTCTGTATCCCGCCGGTCGGGCCGGCCCACACGTCGTAGGTGTGGACCTGGTCGAAGTCAATGTCGAAGTCCTCGCCGGCGGTGGGCACGGCGCGCAACACCGGCCGGGTCCCGGCAGGTGGGTCAGGATCGGCGTCGATCACGTCCGCGCGGGCCCGGTCCCGGGCGGCGGTGCGGGCGCGTTCGGTGTCGCGAGCGCGGGCCCTGCGATGCGCTGCGGTGGCCGCCTCAGGCGCGTCGGTGCGGTTCTGCAGGTCCAGCAGCGCCGCGGCAATCTCCTGCTCGTCGGCCGGGTCACGGCCACGGGCGGCGAGTTCCTTCTTCACCTGGTGCAATGTCACATCGGTGAACGGTTCGGTGCCCCGCAGCGCATAGTTCCACCGCAGGGTGTGCCAGGCGTCGGTGAACGGATCGTGGAAGTACGCCTGGGTCA
Source organism: Dactylosporangium sp. CA-139066 (assembly GCF_050936175.1). Classification (NCBI taxonomy): domain Bacteria; kingdom Bacillati; phylum Actinomycetota; class Actinomycetes; order Micromonosporales; family Micromonosporaceae; genus Dactylosporangium; species Dactylosporangium sp. CA-139066. The sequence continues at coordinate 2,536,220 of NZ_JBNJNH010000001.1, forward strand.
GGTCTCGGGGGTCGATCCGGACCGGCCACTTGTCGCGGGTTTCCGGCTTCTGGTGGCGTTGATGGAACGGGTAGTCCATGCCCCGGTACTTGCGCAGGACCTTGCCGTTGTACCGCAGATACTTGTGCTGCACCCCGTAGTGCTGGATCGTGCACCAGGCGATCGGTAGCAGTTCCAGGAACAGACCCGCATCCGCCGGCGCCGCGACGTACCCGGCCACGGCGACCGCGGTGCGGTAGGCGTCGTTCGGCGACAGGCTGAGCTGCGGGAATCCGGGGAGCACCAGCCCTGTGTGGCGACGCCGTTGATACACCATGACGACGTACTGGGCGAAGAACTCCTCCAGTTCCTCGATCGTCCACCGGGCGACCGCGGCCACGTCCCGTCCGCGGTGCGCGACACTGTAGCCCTTGTACCCGGCCACGTGCTGAGCGAACTGTGATCTTATCGTTCTGAATGCCGCCTCGACCTGCGGCTTATCCGTCGGCTGATACTTGCGGGCGTCCTGCACCGTGATCCCGTACCGGCGGCAGACGTTCTTGACCGTCTCGGAGGCGAACGCCTTGCCATGATCGATGATGATCGTCTCGGGGAAGATGACCGGGCGCGCAGCCGCCGCGGCGAACCGTTCATCCTGCGACAGCAGCGGCTGGCAGGCCAGCCGCAACATGGCGTGGCGGACCGAATCCGGCCAGCCCGGACGCATCGGCTCCGGAGTGAGCGCGTCGGCGATCACCAACCCCGCGTCGACGGCCTTGGTGCCCTTCGGGTTCAGCCGCCAGGCCAGCAGGCTGCGGGTGCAGACGTCGACCGCGATGGTGATCTCCACGGACAGGGTGGTGTCCAGTTCGGGATCGTAGGCCAGCACGTCCAGCCAGCTCGTGTCGAGCATGACGATCTCGCCGGGCCGGCTGGCGGTGATCACCCCGTAGACCTTGTCCGGCTGATTGTCGGCGCTGCGCCGGGTGGTGGCCGCCCCGGTGGTGTAGCGGCCGGGCAGCGCCGCCGCGGCGTACCGGTTGAACGTCGACGGCGGCGGCACCGTCACCACTCCGGGGCCGTGCAGCCCGTCCAGCCGGCGTTGCACCCGCCGTCGCAGCCGGGCCAGGTCCCCGGTTGAGTCGTCGACCTCAGCGGCGGCGTGCTGCGCCAGGATCGCCTCGATCAGCCGCGGATCAGCCCCGCCCAGTGGATTGGACAGCCGCACCGTCCGGCCGTCGATCAGCCCGGCCAGCCCGTGCGCGCGCCACTGACGAAGCCGTTTCCACACCACCGACGGTCCGCAGCCGAGCTCGGTAGCCTTTGCCTGCACCCTGGCCCGTAACGGCAACGACGGGTGATACTCCACCCGAGGCTCGTCGGGTTGTGCCGATGCCGCCAGACCGGTGCGGAACCCCGTCGTCATCTCCAACAGGTGCGCCTGCATTGCGCGCACCGCGGCCCGCTGATCCTCCGGCAGAGCGTCCAACAACGGCCCGGGATCCGGCCGCGGTGCCGCCGGAACCACCACAGGCTCGGCCTCGATCGAGGCCCGAAACGAGGCGTGCGCCAGCAACTCGCCGGCAAGGATGAGCTGCTCGCCTCCGGCCTCGGACCGCAGCCGGACCATCCCATCGACCAAACCGGTGACCCGGTGCCGCTGCGCCTCGAACTCGATCCAACTGCCCGGCCTCAGCCGCAGCGGCGGCCTCACTGGGCCACCTCGCCGGCCACGACCAGCGTCGACTCCCGCAGCGGCGCGTCGAGGTCGAACACGATCCGCTGCTTCCAGCACAGATGGAACAGCACCGCCCGGGCGATGTCGGGGTACTCCATGAAGCCGAGGAGATCGCCGATTGTGACCGGCCGACCGGCCAGCCCAACCAGCCGCGGCATCAACTCCGCCCCCAGGTTCGGCGGACGGCGGTACCCCGACAACCACGACACATTCGCCCACCGCTGCTCGAGCGGCTCACCGACCATCTGATAGTCCCAGCCCAACCGAGCGCACACCCGTGCGGTCCGCTGCCGCTGCAGTGTGACCTTCGACGATCCCAGCCGGTTGGGATCCTTAACGTCCAACAGCCAGCCACTGCCGTCATCGCGCCGGGCGAACACATCAGGGACGTGACGCCACGCGCCCCTGCCGTCCACGCCATCGAACTCCAGCGGCTGGACGGAATATCCGACAACTGCCGGGTCGAAGTCCAACAACGTCAGCCACTTCGACTCCAGATAGCTCTCGTACTCCAGCAACTGGCCCGTTGTGGCTGACCAGTAGCGACCCGGTGTGTGCCGCTGACCGCGGTAGCTCGGCACCCGGCGCGCCATCCGCCCGTCCTCGAACGGCACCGCAGTGACCCGATCCAGCGGCGTCAGGTGCTCCCTGCCATCCCGGTCGATGTAGCGCACCCGAACCAGATCGACAGGACGTTCGCCAGCGACATCGTGGCCCACGCGGACCCGCTTCCTGCTCTACGATTGAGCGGCAACGCTCCACGTTCTACTACACGAATCGATGAGTCGCTACACGACTCGCCGGATTCCTACAACGGCCTTCGGATGTTGGTGAGGTTCGGTGTTGGTCAGGAGTGCGCGGACCAGATGCCCGGCTGCGGCGCGCCGGCCGGGTAGCTGGGCTGGTGTTCGTGGTCGAGCACGCTCGCGGCGGTGGGCGCCGGTCGCCAGATGACGGCGGTGGGGTTTTGCGGGTCGTCGTCAGCGACGGCCGTGCAGCCGGGCGCGGTGCAGCGTCGCTGCTCGCCGTGGAAGATCACGCCGTAGACGAAGCCGGAGCTGGCGGTCACGTACAGGCAGAGCGGGCCGTCGCGGTGGACGCTGGTCTCGGCGCCGCGGCTGGTGCTGAAGAGGTTCGCGAGTTGCCGGTGCCAGCTGGCCAGGGCGGTTCGGTAGCGGTCGCTGCCGGGGCCGTAGGCGTCGGCGAGGGCCTGCAGGTGCTGTTCGCAGGCGGTGATCTCGTCGGCGGCCTGCCGGGTGACGTCGATGCGGTACCGGTCGGGCCGGTATTCGCGGACGGCGAGGTCCGGCGCCGGGACGTCGGGGTCGTCGTACGTCGATGGCATGACGTTGATCAGGTTGAGGCCCAGTTCGACGGCGGTGCCGAAGGCCTGCGCCCGGTTGACCGCCGCGTCGGCGATCGCCGCCCACTGGCTGGCGGGGATCGCGTACTGCCGCGGGTCCATCGGTGCCTGCGGGCCGTAGTTGGTGACGCTGTCGCCGAGGTCGGCCAGCAGGGCGTCCAGCACGCCGGTGACCGTGGTGTGCAGCAGCTCGACGGTGCTGGGGGCGGTGTCGATGCGGTCACGGAGACTCTCGAGTTCGGCGGCGGTCAGCGGGCGCCGGACCCGGTAGGTGGTGGCGAGTTCGGGCATGAGCAGGCTCCTGAAACAGCAAGGCCCCGGCGCCTGATGCGCCGGGGCGGGGGATGGGCATGGGCGAGGCGGTTGCCGGGGTTGGCGGTGCCGCCTACGGGCGGCGGAACACCGCGATGCGCTCGTCAGGGAGTTCGACTCCGCCGACCTCGGAGCGGAACAGGTGCTCGGTGAACGCGTCGAGGTTGAAGTACCGGTCCGGGATCCCGGCGGCGCCGAACGCACGGGTCCAGCCGTTGCGGTCGCATTCGGTACGGGCGAATATGTGCCGGGTCTGGTGGATGCCGGCGTAGGCGTCGTCGAACGCGGCGGTGACGGTGTCGGGGGCCGGGTCGGTGGTGCTGGCGCCGGCGAGGTCGAGCCAGGTCCCGATCGCCGCGGCCGGCAGGTGATGCTCGGCGGCGAGGTGTTCGACGGTGCACAGGATCGGCAGGTCGAACCGGGCGCGGCGCTCCCCGTACGCGCCGTACCCGTGGACGTCCAGGATGAGCGCGTCGTTGCCCTCCGCGGCGCCGGTCACCGTCGCGACGTGCAGCCAGCTCGCCCGGAGGTCGGCGGTGACGCGGGTCCAGAAGGCGAGGGTCGGATCGGCCGGGGCGGCGACGAGGATGCGCGTGCCGGCGTCGGCCGGGCGGCCGTCCGGCCGGGCCCACGGCGGGTCGCTGTGGGTGCGGTGGTTGCGCTTGTCGCGCAGCTTCGCCAGTTCCAGCAGGGCTGTGCGGGTGAGGTGCGACAGCGCCGCCACCGCCTGGGTCTGGATGTGGCGCTGGTAGTCGGTGAGGTCCGCGGGCGGGGGTGACGACCTCGGCCTGCAGCGTGAGCCATGCGACGGGGGTGTCGTCGTAGGAGACCACGTACCAGATGGTGTCCGGGCCGGGCGGGGTGGCGGGCGACGGGTAGACGCTGGCGTGCAGCTGCAGGGCGGCGTCCTCGGTGAGGGTGCCGGGCAGGACCGGCGTCAGGTACGTGTGGCGCAGGCACCGGCCGGTCAGCCGGCCCGCCCTGACGTCGGCGCAGGCGCGGATCTTCCGCCAGGCCTCGGTCTGCGTGGTGTGGTTCATGGACGGGTCTCCTTCGTCAGGTGCAGGTCGGCGGGGACGTGCTGCGCCAGGTGTTCGGCATCGGGTCGAGGACCGCCCGGTCGTCGACGGTGATGGCCAGGCCCCAGTCGTCACCGTCGGCTTCGGTGTCGCCGCTGGTGACAGCCACCTGCAGGTCGGCCGGCCCGGCTGGGGGCTGGGCGACGCGGATCGTGTATGGCCCGGCGGTGACCGTGGCGGTGACCAGGCCGTACCGGTCCTCGGTCACCTCGGCGGTGACGTCCCACGTCTCGTTGAGCAGGGGCCGGCCGCTGCCGGCGATGAGCTGCCCCACGAGGTTCATGAGGTCGGCGCCGGACGGGTCGGTCGTGCTGTTGAGGTACGCGGTGAGCTCGTCGACGATGGCGGTGTCCGGGTGACGCTCGCCGGTCGGATGCTCAGGTTCGGCGCTGAGATCAGTCATGTGGTCGCTCCATCACGGTCACGGGCGTACGGCTGGTCGGTGGGTGATGCGTCGGCCCGGGGCCGGTCTGGCCGGCCCCGTGCGGCGTGCGCCCGCCACGCGAAACCGGCGGAGCGCCACGAAACGCGTGGAGCCCCGCCGGTCCGGGCGGATGCCGGCGCGAGCGGTGTTCAGCCGGTGGTGGTGAGCTCCGCGTCGACCAGGTCGTCCAGCTCCTGGCCGAGGTCGCCACCGTCATCGCCGCCGTGGCCGTGGCTGTGGTCGTCGGCGGGCTGGTCGAGGTCGATTTCCTCGATGCCGGACGCACCGTCGGTGTCCGACTGCACCGGGCCGTCGGAACCCGCGGCGCTCACGGTCACGTCTGCCACCGCGTCGGCGAGGTCTTCGTCCGTCTCGTCGGACGAGCCGCCGGGCTGCTGTCCGTCCGCGCCGTTCTCGTCTTCTCCGTTGTCGTCCTCGTCGTCCTCGTCGTCGTGGTCGTTGGTGCGGGTGAGGGAGTCCAGGAGCTGCTGCTCGGCGTCGGCGAGGCCGTAGCCGTCCGCGACGAGCTGGGCGTACCAGTCGGCGACGGCGGTACGGTCGAATCCCCAGCCGTCGGCGGCGCGGGTGAGGTTGCGTTCCTGGGCGCAGATCCACCGGGCCACGCAGCTGCGCCGCAGCCGGTCCTCCCCGGCGGTGCGCAGGACGTCGTCGCTGCTGCCGCCGAGGTTCGCGTAGAGGCCGTCGACGTCGGCGTAGCTGATCTGGTGCACGCGGATGAGGTCCTGGCGCAGCGCGGCGAGGAAGAGCCGCTTCGCGCCCTTGGCGGGGCCGTAGGTGGCCAGGATGTGCTGGCGGCGCAGTCCCTTGGCGGCCTCGAGCGCGTCGAGGAACGCGGCCCGGGCCCGTTCGGCCTCGACCTGTGCTGCGATCTCCTCGTCGGACAGCTGCCGGCCGTAGCTGGGTTTGAACTTGGTGTAGCCGTACTTGGCCGGGTCGGTGCAGTAGATGACGGTCTCGGCACCGCTGCCGACCTTCTCCACGAACGCGGCGATGCCGGGCAGCGTCTTGACCGTGTCGGGGTCGAGGCGGTTGCCGGCGGCGTCGACGAGCTGCCGCACGTCGACGGCGGTGCTGGTGTACCCGAACCCGGCCGGCTTGCTGGTGACCGTGACGCCGTCGATGACGAGCTTGGCCTTGGCCAGTTCTTTCGCTTTCGCGGAGGCGATCTTCGACAGTTCGCTGGCCAGGGTGTGCCGGCGGCTCCAGCCCGACTGGACCTTGAGGACCTTGGACAGGGCGGTCGGGTGGTCGCTGAGGGCCTCGATGTCGTCGACCTCGTCCAGGCTGAGCTGGCCGCTGTCGAGGGCCGCGGATACCGCCTTGGGCAGGCTGCGCAGGCGCAGGCTGCGCACGACGGTCTCCTCGGTCACGCCGCGCACGGCGGCGATCTGCTCGGTCGTCCAGTTCAGGAGGGTGAGCTGCTCGAACGCCTCGGCCTCTTCCGAGGCGGTCAGGCCGACGCGGTGGACGTTTTCGGCCAGCTGCGCCAGGATGCGCTTCACCTCGTCGTAGTCCGTGGCGAGGATGCACGGTACGTGGAACTTGCGCACCAGGATCGAGGCGTACTTGCGGCGGTGGCCGATCACGATCTGCCAGGCGCCGTGGCGGCCGGGTGCCGGGACGACCACCAGCGGCTGGAGGATGCCGACCTGCTTGATCGACGCCTTCAGCTGCGCCAGCTGCCGGACACTCGCCGGAAGGTCCTCGAGGTCGCCGTCGACCAGCGTCCGCAGTTCCTCGATGTCGGGGTCATCAGCCAGCGGCTCGGGGGTGAGCCCGAGACTTTCCCGCAGGTTCTTGCGCAGGTTCTTCGGGTCGTCGACGAGCTCGCGGGCGTCGAGGTACGCGGTCACGAGCGGCGGCAGCTCAGCGCCGTCGTCCGCCGGGTCGTCGCCGGTCGGGTCCGTGGTGGTCGCGTCGTCGGTGGTGTCGGGCTGCTCGCCGGGCTCCGGCTCGTTGAGTTCGGTGCCGTCACGCAGGTCGGTGGCGTCGAGGCCGGTGCCGTCGAGATCCGTGGTGGCCGGGTCGGCCGGGGACTGCAGGACTGCTGTACGCATGGTGCTCGTCCTCCACAAGGAGTGAGAAACGGTGCACCGCCATCGGCCGTCGTGCGAGCCGGTGTGCGGTGCTGGCCCGATCCGCCCGGCCGGCCGATCGGCGCCGGCCCGCAAGACCCACCCCTGCGGCCCCTGCGCCGGAGAGGGCGAGCTGTCCGGGTGGGCCTTGCGGGGCAAGCCGCGGCCAGCCAGGATCAAGGGCCAGCAACCGCATCCGGCCGCCCGCGGCCGGCGGCGGACGCGGCACGCCGTCCGTTTTGCTGCTAGCTGTTTCCAACGCGGCACGGCACGCTGGTAGGCGGCCCGGAGGTGTCCGCCGTCGTAGCCGCAGCGGTGACACAGACCGACCTGCGGTCCGGTCATCCCGTACTCGTCCGGGTCCAGACTGCCGGCGCTGAACTCGCCCAGCACACCGCGGGGGTCGTTGTTGCCGTCGTCGCAGCTCCATAGCAGCCACCGGCACGCATCGGCCGCGGTAGCGCACGACCCGGTCCTGGCCACCCCTCTCGCCGGACCAGACCTGGACCGGCCGGCCCGCGGCCGCGACGCCGGTGAACACGGGCCGCTCGACGCGGACCGCCGGCTGCTGCGGTGTCGTGAGCAGGTACTCCGGCTGGCCGCTGCGGAGTGGTTTGGTCAGCCGCGCGATCAGGCGTGGGCTCGTCGGCCCGGATGCGGTGAGCGCGTCGGCGGGCAGCGGCGTGTGGCTGCCCTGGTGCTCGAGGAGCGCCCGTGCCTGCTGCTGTTATGTGTTCTCGCGCGAGGCGAGGCTGTCGGGGACGACGGTGACGAGCCAGCCGCCCGGGCGCAGCAGATGCCAGGCCAGCCGAACATGCTGAAGCCCACAGGTCCGGGCTACTGCCGGGCACCCCCGCGGCAGTCCACGGCGGGCGCATCACGACTGCGTCGAGCACTGTCCGTTCGGAGGCGGTGGCGGCTGTGGCCATGACGACGGGACCGGCCCGCCGGGACAGTCATATTTGGCCTCAGCATGATGAACAGCTTGCCCGCCGAAACTACGCTGCGTAGTCGATCTCGTCGAGTGGGCGGCGCGAACACATGCCGATGAGCGTGCGCAGGTGCCGGGTCAACGTGGAAGCACGAGGACTACGCCTCCGCGAACATTTGCGGGCCTGTCCGTCGACGCGGCATTCTGTGGCGATGCCGATCCGACCTCTGACAACAAACGTTCGATGACCATGGCACGGCAGCAGGTACTCGACGGGTTGGCCCACCGGATCCTCGCGCTGCGACTGGATCACCCGACACGGGTGGGGATCGACGGCCACTCCGCTGCCGGCAAGACGACCCTCGCCGACGAGCTGGCCGCCACCCTGCGGGGGAAGACGGCGCGGCCCGTGCTCCGAGTCACGGTCGACCACTTCAAACGGCATGTTGACCTGCGTACGCAATATCCGCCCGGCTCGCCGGAAAGCTACTACTTCGAGATGTTCGACGTCGACGCCATCCGCGATGAGTTGCTGGTGCCGCTCGGTCCCGGCGGCAACCGCCGCTACCGCACGCAGATCATGGATTTCAGCGGTCGCACGCCGATCGACTCCGGCGTCCAGGAGACCTCGGACGACGCGATCCTCATCGCGGACGGCGGCTTCCTGCAGAAACCGGCCCTGTCCCGGCACTGGGACCTGCGCGTCTACCTCCACATCGAAGTAGCGGATGTGCTGTACCGCGGCACGGTCCGCGACCAGGCGTGGATGGACTCGGCGGAGGCCGCGGCCGAGCGCTACCGCACCTACTACATCCCTGGCGAGGAGCTCTACCTGGCCGAGATCCGCCCCGCCGAACAAGCGGACATCGTCATCGACAATCGAAACTTCGAGGAACCCCGCGTCATACGTGATCTTCCCGACCGAGGTCAGTACTGACCGAGGGCGCACAGCGGCGGGATGCGCGCTACACCGCGCGAGTGCCGCTCGCGCTCCAGAGGAAGACGGTCGTGGCCGCGATCCGGGCGCAAGGTCAGGTGCGCACTTCTGCCGCGATCAGCTCGCTACGGAGCGTCGTGGCGAGTGGGTCACCGGCACGCGCATGATGCCGATGAGCGCGCGTCGGGCGCCTGGGTTTCACCGATCGGGAATTGATCTGTTCACTGGCCGTGCTGCTCCAGCAGCGCGGCGCCCTCAGCCCATGTGATTCGGTACTTCTTGGCTTGGTGTAGTCCCCGAGCCGCGTCAATCGGCCGGCCCTGCATGCCGCGTGCTGCGATGCTGGGATCAGCGCCTCGACTCAGCAGGTGCTGCAGGACGCGGAAGCAGGTGGCCTGCTGTTCGGGCGACCATGGCGTGGTACCGGTGGCCGCCGCGTACCAAAGCGCGGTGCGTCCGGTGCTGTCGACCGCGTTGAGTGGGCAGCCGGCCTCGAGAAGTCTGTCGATGATCTCCACTCGAGCATCGCCATGGCCGACTCGACCATGGGCCACTTCATGCAGCGGCGTGCCCTGGAATGTCGTGAGGGCCCCGGCGTCCGCGCCTGCGGCCAGCAGCGCCTCGACGACGTCGGAAGCCCCCATCCCGGCGGCGATGTGCAACGGCGTGTACATCCGGTAGTTACGAGCGTCCACGACCGCGCCCTCGGCTATCAACCGAGCGGCCTTCTGCGCATCGCCAGCCTGGGCGGCAACGTGCAGCGGGCCCTCTCGCAGCGCGTCCATGCCTGAACATTAGCTTGATCGACACTCGCCAGATCCACCGTCGGGCGGTCGTCGGCAGTACCGGCCGCAGTGCGCGGGTTCGCACATCTGCCGCAGTCAGATGGCGTATTCCTCCGGATCACGAGGTCGATCGCCGTCAGTAATCGCCGGTGATGCTGAGCTCAATTTCGAGGATACGGCCGTCGTGGGTGCCGACCCAGGCCCGGTTCGGATCGGCTACCCGCAGCGACAGCGGGACGATGGCATGGCCGTTGAGACGCAGGTGTTGGCGGTGTAAGAGCGCCCCGTCGTCGGCATGGAGGATCAGCAGCTCGCCGAGGTTGGTGGTGGCGACGATCCGGGCACCGTCGGCGTCGAGCGCCGTGATCTGGTTGTCGAGGTGGTACTCCCAGCGCAGACGTCCGGTGGGGTAGTCGCGGCGAACGATCAGCGCGTTGCCCGGCAGCAGGCCGGCGCCGTCGTGGATTGCCGTGGCGTGAATGATGGCCGCCCCTTGTGCGTCGCGGAGGAACACGCCGGGGCCGCCGAAGAGGTGTCTGTTGCGGTCCGGGTCCCATTCCAGCGGAAACAGCCGCCGGATCGTGAAGCCGGGCTCTTCACCCGCCGGCTCGATCGTGGCCACCCACTTGTTCCGCGAGGGCCGGGATGTCTCACCCAGCAGGATCAGCAGATCCGGGGCGTCGCGGATCGGGAAGTGATGGTTGAACAGGTCGTACCCGGACGTAGTGAGCCGGCCGCGCGCCGCCCCGGTCGGGTCGAGCACGGTGATGGGATGCGCTGCGCGTGGGTCGTGGCCGGCGTCGCGTAGAGCCATCGTGCCGTCGGTCCGGGTGATCAGCACTGCGGGGTGGTCCACCGTCGCGGCGGTGCGGGCGGTGCCGTCAACCACAGACACACAGTGGACGAGACTCGCTGCCGTCGGGTCGTACCGCATCGGCAGGGTGTTGGTTAGCGCCTGCTGGCCGGTGGTGCTCAGGGCGATCTGGCAGCCGCGGCCCTCGGCGGCCGGCACCGACCAGGCCGGTGCGGCGGCGTCGGGTGGCCAGCATTCCAGGGTGGTGCCCTCCAGCCCGGCCAGGATCCGCCCGTCAGGCAGTACCTCAATCGCCCACACCGACCGGCGGGGTGTCCACCGGGCCGAACGGCGGGCGCAGATCGCCTGGAGGGCGGCGGTCGCCAGCACCGGATCTGGTGGGGCACATCGGGGCACCCGGGTGGCGCCGTCGAGGCTCCGGCGCGACCAGGAGATCATCTTCGGTCGGGCCGTACCCCAGTCGTCGCGGACCAGCGTGGCATGGATCGAGCGGGGTGGCGCCCCGTCCTTGCCGGCATCCGCCTCGTCGGTCAACGGGGCGAACACCACATCCAGGGTGCTGGCGTCCGACCAGGTCAGGGCTTCCACCATGAGTGTCCACTCCAGCACCGAGACCCGGCTGCCGGTGCGCAGGTCAAGGATCAGCAGTTGCCCCTCATAGCAGTACCCGCCGTCGTACGACCCAGTGCCCACCGCCAGGATCGGCAGGCTGGGATGGAACGCGAACGCGTTGACCGGCCACCGCGAGGTGAACAGGTGAACACACCGCATATCGTCGGCGCGGTACACCCCGACCGGCTCCCAACCGACACCCCGGGTCGAGCGGGACTCCACACTTGCCCCCTGCCACAGCGGGCGGCCCAGAATGCCGCCCACGGCGATCAGGTCTCCGGCCGGAGACTCCACCACGATCCTGGGCAGGCCGATCTCCCGGAAGCATCCATCGGCGAGCACCCGGCGCACGACGACGCGGCCCTTACTCGCCGGGTCCAGACCCATCGCTACGGGGGGCTGGTCGTCATTCATGGCAGTGTCCTCGGGTATCGATGGTTGGGGGTCCGGCGCTGGTCGGTGCCGGTCGCGGCGGCCGGCATGCGGTCGGTGGCGCCGGCTCCGGCCGCCTCAGGCAGGAGTACCGAAGCCAGCCAGGTTCGAGGATCTGCAGTTCCAGGCTGGGAAACGGCTCACCCCACCGTTGGCGATAGCCGGCGACGCCGATGTCGTCGAGGACTCTTCGGGCCGCCGCAACGATCGCTGTCACCAGGTCCGCCAGCTTCAGCCGGGTGTCGAACCGACGCTCACCGTCGTCGGGGATCCCTTCCCAACGGGGAAACCACAGCACCGCCACGGACACCACATCCTCCTGGTCCGGCTCGCGGCGTAGGCGCCACCGGTACTCTCCCGGCTCTTCACACCACTCGACGTACCCCTCCCGGTAGCCGTCGACCAAGCTGACAAGGGCACGCAGCAGGTCGACCAGCGCCCGGGTGATGTAGGAGGCATCCAGGATCGCGTCCTGGTCGCCGTGGCGGAGGGCGGCCTGGGCCCAGCCATGTCCCCAGACCTCAGAGTCGAACTCGAACATCGTCGTCACAGCGAACACCCCGGACATGGGCGGACCGGGTCAATCAGCATCGGCCGTACCACCACGGCATTCCCGGTGGGGTGTACGGGCCAGGAACGGTACGGCGCAGCACCAGATCATCCATTGGACCGACCAGCCGCCGCAGGTCACGGGCAGCACACGCAGACACGCCGGCCAGGGCGGCCTGCAGGACATCACGCTGCTCGGGCGCCTGAGCACAGCACGGACAGCCGGTACCGTCGAGTGCATCGATGAGCCGCTGCAGCGGCCCCTGGGCCAGGTGCGACCAGACCGACAGCGCTCTAGCGACCGAACCGACGCTCAGGTGCGGATGGGCGATCTCCCACCGGAGGATCGCTGCCCCCCGTCGCGGCACCGACACCCGCAATCACGGTCCGACAAGGCGCCAAGCGGGTGCGGTCCTGGCGGCAGGGTAGTTGAGCGCGAAGGGCGCCGGGCCGGCTACGCGGCATGGCCCTTTCGGGTCGACATCATGATCTCAGTATGCCAGCAGCCACGTGCCGAACGCGAGCAGCCGCGTACAGCACGGCAGTGCCGCACCCGGTCCGGTCCGGTCCGCCGTCGCTGTGGTCCCAGAGGCTGACCTTCGTCAACGTGCGGCCTCGTGGCCGGCCGTGGCCTCGAGTGGTCTACATTTCCGGGCCGTCGCCGCGGCCAAGATATGTAGTTGCTCAAGGTAGTACCGCTCCTCCCCGTCGGCGAACACCGTCAGTGCCGCGGCGACGTTCGTGACGCAGGACGTGAGAATCCGTAACCTTGCGGCGTCGAGCTGGCCACCATTGGCCAACCATGCGCTGACGCATCCTGCCGTGTCGGCGTCGAGCAGGACCACATCGATGCCGCCGACCTCTGCGCCCCGCAGCCGAGTTGGGAACCTGCGATGGCAGTAGGCCCGCCACATCTCGGCGATGTCGAGGTCGGGCGCGTCAACCGACACAACCTAACGACCGCCCCGCCAAGCGATTCGTACAGGCACCCACAGCACCTGGGGCAGGGCCCAAATCCCGGGAAGAGACGACATATATCGACAAGATCACGTTCACGCTGCCGCATCGCGTGCAGGGTCGGTCATGCCGAGGGTGCGGCGCGATGTGCATCGGTATTGTCTCGGTGTGTCGATGTTGGAGGATCTGCGTCGTCGTGGCGAACTATCGGGGCATTCCCTGGCTCAGGTCCGCGCCGGCCGGGACCGGTTCGGCCCGGTCGCTGCGATCCTGTTCTCCTCGAACGGCTTCATTAGCGTCCGCCAGCGCACCGACGCCACCTGCGTGGTGACAGTCTGGGCGAGCGACAACCTCGTGGCCTGGGGACACACGCCCAGCCTGGACGACGTCGTCACCACGATGCAGGGCTGGCAGGACGGCCTGGCCGTACCAGAACTTTGCGATGCGGCACCGTATCTTCAGGCACCCACCCCAGCCGCCGCCGTCGAGGCGCAGTGGAGCTTGCTCACCGAACACGGCGAAACGTATCTCCGCCCGATCATCGCGGCGGTCGCGTTACACCCGACGCTGCGGGCTCTGCGGCCATGGATCAGCCACGGCACCCTGCACCTGCTCCATCCAGACCATGTCCCCGGCCACGATCACCGCGGCATCGTCCTCCACCCATGCGGCAACAGCAACCACCAGGTACACGTCTACGGCGGCCGGACCGGACCCGCCGAAGACCCCGCCAGCGCGGCGACGAGGGCAGCCACCGCGGCTGCCGCTTGGTAGCCGCTCACCTGGGATCGCTTTGAAAGGCGCGCCAACCCGCCGCATTGATCAGGTGCGCGGACATGCCGCGGGTGTTGCGCAGTGGCAGGACACCGCTGGTAACAGCGAGTGAGAGGCTCGGCTGGGCTGAGGCTTCCTGTTCTGCCGGTAGACGTGCGAGTTGGCAGTTCTTTGGCCGGGCTGTTTCGCCGGGCGTCTCGGGAGTCGGTCGGCTACAGCCAGATCTGCTCCCAGTGGCGGTCGCCCCAACCGTCCTGGTTCACGAGGTAACCGCGGAAGATCTCAGCGACTTCCTCAGGCGTGTCGACTTCGCATCGGAAGTGAAGATCCGGGCTGCCCTCGCGCCGTTCGACCCAGCACACTCCGGCCGGGATCTCGAATCGACCCCCGACTGCCGCCTGCAGGTAGTTCTCGCCGCCCATGTCGACGATCAGATAATCGAGCCCGTTACCGAGCCGGTGGACCTGCGACTCAACATCAAGGGCCGACGGCTGCGCGATCGGGCGGCCGTGCGATCGCTTCAGTATTAGCCTCGGTACACCCAACCGTGGCTTTGTCGGTCACTTCGAGCGCCGGATGTCGCTGACGTCCAGCGCCACTCTGATCGCGGCCAAGTTTGTGTCGCTCAGTTTCAGCGCCACCCGGGTTGGCCGACGCTGAGCAAGCGGTGCTCTCCGGGTCTGCGATGGCTGAGGATCTCGGGTCTCATGGCAGCTACATTGGCGATGCACCTCAGTGGATCAAGGCGCGCGTTGGTGGGGAGAAGCTGTTGAGCTTGCATTACGAGTGGATGCTCTCGCTGCGTCTGCGGCCCGAAGTGCCCGAATCGTTCCTGGAGGAGCTCCGCTTCCACCTTGGTCTAGCCGAGCAGCTGCCGAAAGATCCTGAGCTGGAGATTGACTGGCCTTGCCTGGTCACGGAGCCGGACGACGTTCTGCCGGGCGGCGGCATCCAGTCGTTGATTGCCCAGCGGCCGTACTCGAACCAGCCGAGCTCGTTCGGGTTGTTCGTGCGGACTTTCGTTCTCGACGATGCCATGTATGAGCTGATGTCGGTGGTGCCGGCCTGGTTGGCGCGGTGGTCGCTGACGCAAGGGTGGATCGGCCAGGCGCGTGAGGAACTGTCGCTGCACCCCTGGCTGAACTTCTACGTGCAGGATGGCCATGCATATGCCGCCGATCCTGGCGGCAGCGTCGAGCCGCTGGATGACACCGCGCCGCCTTTCACGCTCCGCCAAACCTTTGACGGCGTATAGCTCATCAGTGTTCTGACCTCGGATTCGTCAACGAGCTGGTCGAAGCCGCCGACGACAAGATCCTCGTCAAGACCATCGCCCGCTACGGCCGCGTCGACCTGCTCTGCATCGACCTATGCCGAGATCGGGACTATGCCGAATCGGTGGTCCTCGATCGTGTGAAAGCGGTGTCGTGATGTCGGCATAGTTACCGCGGCGGGCACGGCCCTGATCAGGGGAAGCACGCGCTTCCCGTGAGAGGGGTGATGAGGATGGGAAGTCCACGCCGGAAGGCCGGCGCGCTGGCGGCGCAGGTCAATGGCTATCGGGACTGGTTGGCGCAGCGTGGCTATACGCCGCTGACGGTCAGGAACATGCTCAAGGATCTGGGCCAGGTCGGGCAGTGGCTGGACCGGAGACAGCTCGAGGTCGCCGAGTTCAGCGAGGCCCGAGTGCAAGAGTTTCTGCTGGACTGTCGACGGGCTGGTCGGCGCAGGTTGGCTGGAGCTCGGGGTTGGCTGCCGTTGCTGACGTTCCTGCGCGAGGTCGGCGTGGTGCCCGAGGCGCGGCCCGCGGCGACTCCGCTGGATCCGTTGCTGGGCCGCTATCGCAGCTGGATGCACCGCGAACGCGGCCTGTCGGCGTCCACGATGCTGCGATACGAGAACACAGCCCGGCGGTTCCTGACTGGGCACGCGATGACCGGTGGCCGGTTTACGCCGGAGCAGCTGACCGGAGCGGACCTGAACGTGTTTCTGCTGCAGGAGTGTGGGCGGGTTTCGTCGGGCTCCGCGAAGGGCCGGGTGGCCGAGCTCCGGTCGCTGATGCGGTTCCTGCACCTCAGTGGTGTCACTGCGATGAGGCTGGGGACGGCGGTGCCTCCGGTCGGTGGGTGGCGGTTGGCGTCGGTGCCGTCCACGGTGGCGCCGGCCGACGTTCAGCTGCTGCTGGACCGGTGTCCGCGCGGCAGTGCGGTCGGGATCCGCGACTACGCGATCCTGATGCTGGTGGCGCGGCTGGGGCTGCGGTCGATCGAGGTGGCCGGGCTGCGGCTCGACGATGTCGATTGGCGCTGCGGTGAGATCGTCGTGCGGGGCAAGGGCCGGCGCGAGGACCGGCTCCCGCTGCCGGCCGAGGTCGGTGAGGCCGTCGTCGCCTACCTTGCTGACGCCCGGCCCCGGCTGGGTGACCGGCACCTGTTCCTGACCTGCCGAGCGCCGCTCGCGCCGATCCGCGCGGACCTGGTCGGCGATGTGGTGGAGCGCGCCTGCGTCCGGGCCGGGCTCGACCGGGTGGGACCGCACCGGTTGCGGCATGCCCTGGCGGCGCAGATGTTGCGGCAGGGGGCCGGGCTGACCGCGATCGGTCAGGTGCTGCGGCATCAGGATCTGGCCACGACCGCGCTCTATGCGAAGGTCGACTTCGCTGCGCTGCGCCAAGTCGCCCAGCCATGGCCCGGGATCGCGGCATGAACGGGCTGCGCGGGCATCTTGCGGACTATCTGCGGCTTCGTCGCGCGCTGGGACACCGGATGGCGGAGGCGGCCTGGCTGCTGCCGGACTTCGTCGCGTTCATGGATGAGCACGGCCAGTCCACGGTGACGGTCCAGGCCGCGCTGGCCTGGGTCCGATCCCGGGAAGGCGACGTGGTGACAACGGTCAGCCCGCGACGGATCACCGCGGTCCGCGGCTTCGCCCGCTACCTGAGCGGCATCGACGCCGGCACCGAGATCCCGCCGATGCGCCTGGTGCCCTACCGGCAACGATGGCGGCAGCCGTTCCTCTACTCCGACACCGACATTGCGGCACTGCTCGCCGCGACCGACACGATCGAGCAGCCGCTGCGGGCGGCGACCTACCGCACCCTGCTCGGCCTGCTGGCCGCGGCCGGGCTGCGCGTCGGTGAGGCGATCGGCCTGGACGGCGACGACGTCGACTGGACAGAGGGCGTGCTGCTCATCCGCGAATCGAAGTTCGGCAAGTCCCGGCTCGTCCCGCTGCACGACACCGTCATGCAGGCGCTGCGCGACTACGACGCGTTGCGCCGGCACACGACACCGCACCCCAAGGACCCCGCGTTCTTCATCTCTTTGACCCGCCGACGGTTGCTCTATGCCGTCGTCCACCCCACGTTCCGGCAACTGATCACCGCCGCCGGGATCGGCGCCGGCGCTGCCCACCCGCCCCGGCTGCACGACCTGCGACACACCTTCGCCATCCGCACACTGCTGCACTGGTATCGCACCGGCGACAATGTCCAGGCCAAGATCCCGTCGCTGTCGACCTATCTGGGACACCGGGAACCAGCCCACACCTACTGGTATCTGTCCGCGGCCCCCGAACTGCTCGCACTGGCCGCGGCCCGCCGGGAGGCATCGGGAAGGCGGCCCGCGCATGACCCTGATCACGGCAACACTGCAAGCCTTCTTCACCGACCGGCTGGCCCGGCAGCGCCAAGCCAGCCCACGCACCATCGCCGCCTACCGCGACGCACTGCGGCTGCTGCTCACCTTCGTCCAGCAGCGCACCGGCACCACCCCAGCCGCCCTGGACTGGAACGACCTGAACGCCGACACCGTGTCCGCGTTCCTCAACCACCTCGAGGACGAGCGCGGCAACAGCGCCCGAACCCGCAACGTCCGGCTGACCGCGATCCGGTCGCTGTTCTCCTACGCCGCGCTGCAACACCCCGAACACGCCCTGCTCATCCAGCGGGTCCTGGACATCCCACCCAAACGGTTCGACAAGCGGACCATCACCTTCCTCACCGACACCGAAGTCGACGCCCTGCTCGCCGCGCCCGACCCGAAACGCTGGGAAGGACGACGTGACAAGGCAATGATCGCCCTGGCCGTCCAAACCGGTCTGCGCGTCTCCGAACTCACCAGCCTCAACTGCGCCGACATCAGCCTCGGCGCTGGCGCAGCCGTCCGCTGCGAAGGCAAGGGACGCAAACACCGCACCGTCCCGCTCGGCAGCCCCGTCCAAGCCCTGCTGCAATCGTGGATGCGCGAACGCGCCGGACGCCCCGCCGACCCGCTGTTCCCCACCCGCACCGGGCGACGCCTCAGCCGCGACGCCGTCGCGCAACGCCTCAACACTCACACCAAAGCGGCCGTCAACCGCTGCCCGTCGCTGCGCGACAAGGACATCCATCCGCACGTCCTGCGCCACAGCTGCGCGATGTCGCTGCTGCAGGCCGGCGTCGACACCACCGTCATCGCCCTCTGGCTCGGCCACGCCAGCGTCCGCTCCACCGACGCCTACGTCCACGCCGACATGTCCACCAAGGAGAAAGCCCTGGCCCTGACCACACCCATCACTACACAGCCCGGACGCTATCGACCCACCGACAAGACCCTCGCGTTCCTCGACAGCCTGTGAGCGAACCCGGGACTATGCCGACAGCAACCGTCGCACCACGCGTCCGACCAACCGATTGCGATCGGTCATCGGCATAGTCCCGGTCTCGGCATAGATCGACTTATGCCGTACTCGACATAAATCGACGAACTGGGCTACATGTAACTCGACAAACGCGGCGCCGAACTCCTCTTCCAGGTGTTGACCGAGCGCGAGGAGAAGGCGTCCGTCGCGATCGCCTCCAACGAGTCGTTCTCCGGCTGGACCAAGACCTTCACCGATCCGCGGCTCTGCGCCGCGATCGTCGATCGCATCACCTTCGGCGGCAACATCATCGAGACTGGCACCGACTCCTACCGCCTTGCCCAGACCCGAGCCCGCGCCGAAGAGACGACTCGCATGCCATCCTGAATCGGCCGGCTCATGGACACTGACGAACCCTACGACGACCTGCTGCCGCTCCTACTCGGGATCTGCGAAGACTTCTTCGCCGGCGCTGGTCCCGCTGTCCACCACGAGGTTGACGCCCTCCCGCAAGCCAGGCACATCACCGGCGGACCCGGCTGGCTGATCGACATGCTCGCACTCACCCGCCAACGTCTGGAAACCCCGGCCGGATCCGGCGGATCAAGCGCCTGGCAGGCGTCTGATTCTTACGAGGTTGGCGCTCGAACTCACCGACATCGATCATGGTCGGCTGATCGAGCTGGCTCTGAAACTCGCTTACAAACGGCTCCGGTTCTCGCGGACAGAATCACAACCGGAAGCCGGCCAACGGCACCCGGTACCGATCGGGCATACCCTCCAGCGGCATGCCCTCGCTGACGAACCCGCACAACGCCGCCAGCGCCTCACCGAGATCCAGAGGATGAAACGGCAACGGATAGGGCTCATCGTCATCGTCGTCATCCCCGACCGGATGCTGACCAGCCCAGTACGCCTGCTCGAACGGCAGCCGGTCACCGCGATCCTCAACGATGCCGTCACCAGGGCTCAGACATAGCGCTCGTTCGAGCGTTCCGTTTGCGCCCCAGGCCGCGAAGCCGAGAAAGTCCGAGACGCTATGCATCGAGTGCAGGATCACGCGTCGGCCCGCCCTCTCGGCCAGCCAACCTGGCCGTAGATCACCAGGCCGGATCTCGCCCAGCTCGCCCGCGCAGATGACTGTGAGACCCCGGAACACTCCGGCGTACAGCATGCCGTCCGGCGGGTTGACGTTCCAACCCAGGTTGCCGTCCTCGACCGCAACCACATCGAACCCTGGCAGCAGCCGCGCCACCAGCGCCTCGGTCGCCGCACGATCCAGCTCGACCGCGTCGTGCAGTGCCAGAGCCACATCGCCTTCGGCATATATCAGCAGCGCTGTCTTGGCACCCATGCCCGGACACGCTACGGGAACGGCGCCGTACCCGGTGTCTCCGTCGGCCCGACGGGCAGCTCGAAATGGGCTGCCCTCGGCAGATCACCTCCGTATGCCACGTTTACAGCGGTCTTCGCGCCGCGAGGTGGGGCATGCCAAGGTCTGGTGCGTGCTCATGCCCGCCCGTCAGTGCGTGTAGGAGGCATCGGTGCGGTCTGTCGTGGCACGATTCCGAGGCGTGACAGACGCAGATCGCGAGCTGGCCGATCTTCGCGCCAGGCTTACGGTCACGCTCCGCTTGGCCCACAGACAACCCGGGCCAGAGGGCCTCACGATCCTCAGCATGCGGCCTGATCGAGATTCGATCGATGATCGAGGTCCGACGCTTGCGGCGGCTGGTCGATCAAGCGAGTTCAGCGAGATCGCCGGCCGCTTGACCTCCGTTCATAGCCGCTGGGCGCGCTTGGGCTGCTGTCGTGTTGATCTGCGGTCGACTACCGTGCGCTGGTGGGCTTCTGGGGAACGTTCGTACTGGCCCGGTCGGCGACGCTGCTGGCGAATGTCGAGGCGGTACGCGGCTTCGGGTATCAGCACGAGCACCTGTATGAGCTCGGCGATGGATGGCAGCTCCTCGAGACCCGTGCGCCGCTGTCGTTGGGGCTGCCTCAGGCGAGCGAGCGGTTCGTCGCGGCGACCGCGACCTCCGTGCTCGCCATGCGGGTGTTCAACAGCGATTGCCTGCGCGCTCATGCGCGAACAGCGGATGGCTGGAGCACCTCGTTCCACGTTCCCGGCCCCGCCGACGAGTGTCCGCACCGACACGCCGAGCCCGAAGCGCCGCGGGCGGCCGGCGCCGTTGCCGCCGATCTCGCCCGCTGGGCAGGTGCCGGCGGTCTGACACCTTCGGCTGAGCGGCTGGAGGCACTCGTCGACCAGACCGCACACCGCCGTTGGTCTGCCGAGGGCGCCGACACGGCGCCATTCGCGATGCTCTCCGCGCTGGGGCTGGGCAAAGCCGATCAGCCGTACCCGGCAACCATCGATCTTGACGAGCCGGTGTACTGCGCGATCATCGGATGGCACGGACTGGCCCGCAAGGCGCTCAACAACGCCGCCTTGCGCGTCGACGGACTCCGAGACGGCGAACGTGTCAGTCCGCAAGAGCCGTGGGAGGCGGCCGCGCTGGAGCTCGAGGCTGAACTCTGGGCAGCACGGTTCCGCGCCGAGGCCGACACGGCCGCGCTACGGCAGCGTGCCGAACAGCTGTGCGCCCAGTACGAGGCCATGGGACACCGGCGGCCGCCGCCCTGGCGCGGAGTCTGACACCACCACCGGCCCTACAGCAGTCGACCGACATGGGATACAAGACCCCTGCTCGCCACGCCCAGCTCGCCAAGATCCGGCTTCCGCACATGCCGCAAGGTGCTCGTCGCGACAGTGGTTCATGGCGTGTCGCTCGCGTTCATGGTGACGTTGCGTCGGTGCGGGCACCGCTGCTGACAATGGCCAGCCGCGAGCAGTTCGGCGCGGAGATCTTCTGGGATGCTCGGATGGTGGACCATGTCGTGCAGGAAGCCGTTGGACTGTGCGGCCGCAGGCACTTGCCTTCCGTGGGCACGCCAGCGCAGCGCGATCTCGGGAAGCGTAAGGGCGTACGAGGCGCACCACCGGACGGCCTCGTCCTGGTCCCGGGCGAGTCGTTCCAGCGCATCGCGGGGCGTGTGGAAGTTGCGAGCCACCCAGACGCGGACCGGGCGGACATCGTCGTCGGCAAGGGCACAAAGCCGATCCAGGGAGGTCGCCGGGTTCCGCGCCTCGAGGACGCGCGCGTAGCCGAGCATGCGCTCAGCCCGCGTTCTGATCTGCCGCCGCATCACGAAATCATCCCGCCAAAAGATCACAACGCGACTTCCGGTCATGCCGCCGTTGGTGTGCCGCGGCTCGAGCTTGTAACCGACGGTGACCAGTCTGTCAGAGCCGAGCGTCTCGTGATCTCTACGGTCGACCACCCTCAAGCACTTCCAGGTCAGCCATACACCGTGCGGATCGTCGCCCTCCGCCGACTCGCTGCCGAATCCGTGGGCGGCCGAGCCGATCACCCCGGCTGGGTGAGGCCTGCGATCAGGACACGCTCATACCGCCGCGCTTCCGCGGACATCCTGGCTCAAAGGCGATCGTTCGCGAGTGGCGCCGACCCGCCAGGCCCCTCGATCGGCCACAGCAGCCCGCACCGGACCAGGTGGGCGCGCAGCTCGGCCTCCTGGACGGGCGTCAGCGGCGCACGCGGCAGGTCGAACATCGTCGGCCCGTCGGGCCAGAACAGGAACGCCTCAGGCCGTTCCTCTACGCGACGGACGGCGCCCCACGTCCAGCGCATCGACGTGAGATCCGTGCTCGACTCGAGGGCGTCCTCGGTGATCAGCCACCTTCGGGGCGCACGCCAGGCGGCCGGGACACTGACGGCGTCGACGTACCGGTGACGGGCCGCCAACGCCAGCAGTATCGCCACGACGATCGCCACGATGCCGACGGCGGTGACCCGCATGTCGCCGCTGCGGAACACCACGAAGATGCCGCAGCTGACGAGGACTCCGGAGAGCAGCAGCGTCGAACGGACCGCACGCAGCGCACCGAGGCGCAGGTGCATCCGGAAGTACTCCGAGCTTCGGCCGTACGTGAACTCGATCCGCACGCCGCGATCGTAGGCCTGGAGGCGACCGCCGCAACTCTAGGATGATGTGCACACACATGCCGCCGATCGAGCGTTGCGGCTCGTAGGTGACCGTCACGCTCTGTGGGATCCATGGCGGGCCCTGACCTTAGGGCTGGTGCGCGCTCGGGCCGAGGTATTTGCGCGGTGGTGCTTCAGGTATCGGGCCAGACCGGTACGAGGCGGCCGCGGGTCTCGTAGAACAGATGCTGTCGAAGGTGCGGGTTTGCGGTCAGCGCGCTTCGCACCTTGGCCAAGTCGCCGGCACCGGTAGGAAGCGGCTGTGTGGCGAGCAGGCTGCGAAGGTCGGAGAACGGCCACATCATTCCCAGCAAGCGTCGAAGCTCGACCAGGACCTGAAGGCCGTCCTGCGGGACTCGATCGACGTAGATGTCGGCAATGACTGGCAGGTCCTCGCGACGAGGCATGTCGAGGACGGGACAGCCGGACAGCCGCATGCCCGCGGCGACGCGTGCAGACTCGTCGTCGTCGCAGATCAGCTTGGCTGTGGAATTGATCTGGTTGAACGGCAGGTAGGTGCCGTTGCCGCCGTCCAGCAGCACCCATCCGGGCTCGGTCTTCCAGAACTCGCCGGCGCCGCCCTGGTGGACTACCGCCTCCGTCACACCGTCATCCTGGCAGACGCTGTCCACAAAGCCAGCGGTATCAGGCTCGGGCAGGCCGCGCGGTCTGTCGTCACTGACCGTAAGTAGCTCTCGGCAAGGTTGGGCTTCCGATCGTAGCCGATGAGCGCTCGGCTGATCTTGGTCGGGCGCCGGGACCTTGGACGCCAGACGCTTGCCTGTAGCTGTCGTGTGGAACTCACACTTTGGACCGCCGCTCCGACCGGCGACCGTCAACCCGAAGCCGAACGAGGCTTGGCTCATTGTCAGGCGGCAGGGGTTCCGGGCCACTCGTGGCCTGCCGGAGCACGGTAATACACGGGCAGAATGTCGAAATGGGCGATGACACGCGCCGACACCAGCTGAACCGGGCCGCCGCCCTGGTACACCAATTCACCGCGGGCGGCGGGCCGGCCGATCTTGACGAGGCAATAGGCATCGGGCGGGCGCTCGTCGACGCCGTGACCGAGCCCGACCTGCGGGCGGTAGTGCTGAACAACCTCGGCCACGCCCTGCGGATGCGGGCCAGGGTGGGCCGGTCGCGGGCTGACCTTCGCGACGCCGTCGACGCCTTGCGGGCGGCGACGGCGGGTGCGCCCGCGTCCGGGTTGGTCCGGGCCAGGATGTTCGGCAACCTCGGTCACGCGCTCACCGAGCTGGGCGAGCAAACGCGCCGGGCCGCCTACCTGGACGAGGCCGTCGGCGCGTTCCGGGCGGCCGCGGACAGCGTCGGCGCAGGCGAGCCGGGCTACCAGCAGGGGATGTACGAGCTGGCCACGGCGCACCGGAGCCGCTTCATGCGCGGCGGCGACATCGGCGAGCTCGACTCCGCCGTGGACGCGTTGCGGGCGGCCGCCGACGTCGACACCGACGGGCCGGTCGGCAGCGCATCCGTGCTGAACGCGCTCGGCAGCATCCTGCGACTGCGGTTCGAGCAGGCCGGCAGGACCGCGGATCTCGACGATGCGGTGGCGGCGCACCGGGGCGCCGTGCAGTGCGAGCCGGTCGACGAGTGCGACCGCGCGCTCAGCCGGTCCAACCTGGCCGGCGTCCTGTGGATCCGTTCGGAGGTGACCGGGCCGGCCGAAGACCTGGACGAGGCGATCGACCAGCTCAGGCGGGCGGTCGGCGGGCTGCCGCCGGAGCACGGGCGGCGCGTGGAGGTGCTCGCCGACCTCGGCAATGCACTGCAGCAGCGGTACGCTAGGTCCTCCGTCCCGGCCGACATCGAGGACGCGATCGCGACCCTCACTGAGGCCGCCGCGCTGCCGTCCGAGGAGCAGGAGCGCCGGGCGCTCGCGGCCGATCTCTCGAACGCGCTGACCTCGCGCTATCGGATGCTGGCCCGGGGTGCGACCGGCGGGGCGGGGCACGCGGCGGCGCTGACTGACCTTGGCCACGCGCTGACGGAGCTGTTCCACCGGACCGGCGAGCTGACGTACCTCGACCAGGCCCTGCGCGCCTACTGGGGCGCGCTCGAGGACTTGCCGCCCGACCGGCCCTCCCGCGGCCTGGGCATGGCGAACCTCGTCGCGGCCCGCCGGCTCCGGTTCGACGCGACCGGCGACCAGCGGGACCTCGTCGCCGCGGTCGCGCTGGGCCGGCACGCGTTGGCCGGGTTCCCGCCCGGGCACCCGGCCCGCGCGGCGGTCCTGATCAGCGCAGGCGAGGCCGTGCTGAGTCTGGCCATGCGATCGCCCGACCCCGCCGTGCTCGACGAGGCGACCGCCATCCTGCGGGAGTCCGTCGAGGCCGGGGGCGTGGCGGGCCGCACCGGGCTGGCCGCGGCGCTCATGACCCGGTACGAGCGGGCGGCGCGCCGGGAGACGCTCGAGGAGGCGCTCGAGCAGCTCCGGTCGGCGGCGGCGGAGGCCTCGGGGCCCATCGAGCGGCCGCCTACGCTCAACAACCTGTGCGGGGCGCTGCTCAACCGGTACGGGTGGACGAGCGCGACCGAGGACCTCGACGCCGCCGTCGAAGCCGGGCGGGAGGCGGTGGAGCTCAGCCCGGAGCGGCATTCGCAGCGGCCGGGCTTCCAGTCGAGCCTGGCCGGGGCGCTGCGGCTGCGGTTCGCGCGGACCGGGCGCCGGGCCGACCTCGACGAGGCCGTGGCCCTCTACCAGGCGGCGGCGGACGCCCTGCCACGCCGTCATCCGGCGACCGTGATGGTGCTGTACAACCTGGGCGGCACGCTCGCGGCCCGGTTCGAGCAGACCGGCCGCCGGGCCGACCTCGACCGGGCGATCGACCTGGGGCGGCGGGCAGTGGACGAGAGCGCGGGCGACGACCCGCGGCGGGCCATGTACCTGTCCGAGCTGGGCAACGGGCTGCGCACCCGATTCGACCGGACGGGTGACCCGGACGACCTCGACCGGGCGCTGCAGGCTGGGCGAGCCGCCGTCGCAGCGGCCACCGCCGACCAGCCGGGCTACCCCGCGTACGTCTCCGGCCTGGCGCTCAGCCTGCGCGAACAGTTTCTCCGAACCCGCGACGAGGCGTTCATCGACGAGGCGGTCGACCGGCTGCGCGCCGCGGTCGACCGCGCGCCGGCCGGAGATCCCAGACGGCCCGACCTGCTGTCCGGGCTCGCCGTTTCGCTGCTGACGCGGACCGATCTCGATGCCGCCGTCCGGTCCGCCCGCGACGCGGTCGCCGCGGTGCTGGCCGACGACCCGCGGCGGGCCGCTTTCCTGGCCAACCTCGCGATCGCGCTCCGGGCCCGGGCGACCGCGACCGGCGCCGCCGCCGACCGGGACGAAGCGCGGCGGCGCTTCGAGGAGGCCGCGCGGACGCCGACTGCGTCCCCGCTGATCCGGGTCCAGTGCGGCCGGTCCTGGGCCGAACTGGCGGGCGACGGGGGGCGCTGGGACGAGGTGCGCATCGCGTCGCGGCTCACACTCGACCTGCTGCCGCGCCTGGTGTCCTGGGATCTGCCGCGCGCCGACCAGGAACACCACCTGGCCCGATTGGATGGCGCCGCCCGGCAGGCCGCAGCTGCCGCGCTCGCCCGCGACGAGGTGGAGGCGGCTGCCACGCTACTCGAGGAGGGCCGCGCGGTGCTGCTCGGTCGCGTGCTGCGAACCGACGCCGAGCTCAGCCGTGCCCACCCGGACCTGGCCGAGGAGCTCGACGACGCCCGTCGGGCCCTGCTGGCCGGCCCGGAACCCGTCGGCTGATCGGCCGATCTCGGCGACGCGCTACTGGCTACGGCCGGGTGATGCGGCAATTACCAGTAGTGCCGTGCGGCGCGCTCATCGCGGCGCTCGGTGTGGCGGCCCCGACCCGCCGCCCAGGTACGTCGATGCACGCTCATAGCCGCGATCAGCTCGCTACGGAACGTCCCCGCTGAGCCAGCCGGGCGTAGGCCACCGGTTGACCTACGGTCGTGACAGACTCTCGGCGTGATGGATGGCGAGTTCCGGACGCTGATTGAGCAGGCGCAGGCGCGCGGAGGTGAGTGACGAGCGTGGGTTTCCGTCGGGTTCCGCGATCGGTGCGGTCCTGGTGGAGCGGCTCGCCCGAATGCCGTTGGAGCGCATCGTGGCGTTTGATGTGTGCCGCGCGAAGGTTGTCGGACGCGTGCACCAATGGGGAGTGTGCGCCGCCACGTTCGTCGTGTGGAAGTACTTGTCCGACGACACGTTCTCCGACTTCAAGGCAGGGTTGCTGGGGCTGGGGCGGGATGCCTTCGAGCGGGTGGTCGCCGTGCCGGATGCGTTGGCGGACGTTCCGGTCATCCAGGCCATCGCGGCCGGCCAGGTCGACCGGTTCGCCCTCCATGGCGAGGCGATCGGCGCTGCGGCCGCGGAAGCGTACGAACGTCGTACCGACGATGCGGACGCGTTCTGGGAGGCGCTTGAGGCGCTGCCGGCCGAAGCTTTCCGTGGTCAGGAGCGTTCGGCAGTCCAGAAGACGCTGAGCGGATTCCGGTCGAGCTTCCTCGGCTGCACGCGTTGTTCAACCCACCAATGCGGTGACGGCCTACGCCGGACCCGACATTTACGTCCGGGACGAACGCCTGCAGCCAGTCGCCCTATGAACTGGAGCCCGTGCAGCGCTCCGACCGCTTGATCATGCTTGCGCCCCTGTCGCCGGCAGCAAGCGGCCAGCTTGATCACGTTTCCGCTATGCCGCCTGACAACGCTCGCGCGTGTGGAACTAACGGCAGACGCGACCACCGAGAGTGAATGATGGCGTGGGGTCCCACTCGATGAGGTTCCCCTCGTAACGTGGAGGCCAGAACTTGGGGGATAGAGGTTCATGGCTGAGACGAGACGTCGGTTCGATCCGGAGTTCCGCCAGGGAGCGGTCCGGATTGTGCGGGAGACGGGCAAGTCGATTGCGCAGGTGGCGCGTGATCTGGGGATTAACAGCGGCACCCTGGCTAACTGGGTGAAGCAGGACCGTGAGGTTCGTGGCGAGGCCGCGGCCGGGCAGTTGTCGGAGGACGAGCGGGCCGAGTTGGCCCGGCTGCGGCGCGAGAATGCGGAGCTGGCGATGGAGCGTGATGTCCTCAAGCGATCCGTGGTCCTGTGGGTCAAGGAAGCGACGGGCCGGTGAGCGTGGCCGGGTTCATCGCTTCCCAGAGGGCCGAGCATGATGTGCCGCACGCGATCGCCTGCCGGGCCCTGGGTGTCTCGGAGTCGTGGTTCTACAAGTGGCGTGACCGGCCGCCCACACCACGGCAGGACCGCCGGACCAGGCTGACGGCCGCGGTCCGGAAGGTGTTCGACGACTCCGGCGGCACCTACGGCAGCCCGCGCATCGGTATCGAGCTGCGCGAACAGGGCTGGCAGGTCTCGGACAACACGATCGCGCAGCTCATGGCCGAGCTCGGCCTCGTCGCGCGGGTCAAGCGCCGCCGGCGGGGACTGACCCGGCAAGGGAAACGGCCTGCCGCTGCGGACCTGATCAAGCGCGTGTTCACCGCGCCGGCGCCGGATGTCGCCTGGTGCGGGGACATGACCGAGATCGTCACCGGCGAGGGCAAGCTCTACCTCGCCACCGTCATCGACCTGTACTCCCGGCGCATCCTCGGCTACGCCATGGGCGAGCACCACGACGCCGACCTGGTCGTCGCCGCGCTGAACATGGCCGCGGTCACCCGCGGCGGCAACGTCGCCGGCGTGATCTTCCACAGCGACAGGGGCAGTGCATACACCTCGGCCGACTTCGCCCGAGCCTGCGCCCGCTGGAAGGTACGCCAGTCGATGGGCCGGGTCGGGTCATGCTTCGACTGTGAGACTGGTAGTCGCCGGTAGGCGGCCTGACTCTTGTTATGACTGACCCCGCGGTTTGGGTGTCCTTGCTGTTGAACTGTCGTCTGCCTGCCGGTGCAGCACCAGTGGTGCTGGCCGGGCGGGCAGTGACCTCATAGGAGCCTGATCGCAACAGGTCCCGTCACAGTCCCGTCCACCCGACCGGCCAGCGTCGCGAACCCCGTCGTCTCTGGTCTGAGGTGGAGAGAGCCCGCAATGCCCAGCATGAACCGCGATCCCCGGCTGCGTCGAGTCGTCATCGGCGTCGACACCCACAAGCATGTGCATGTCGCCGTCGCCCTGGACGACATCGGCGGCCGGCTCGACGCCCAGTCGTTCCCCGCCGACAAGGCCGGCTACGAACAACTGCTGGACTGGGCAGCATCGTTCGGTGCCAAACGGCTCGTGTTCGCCATCGAGGGCACCGGCTCCTACGGTGCCGGGCTGACTTCAGCCGTCCGGCGCCGCGACATTGGCGTCATCGAGGTCCTGCGCACCGACCGGCGCGACCGCCGGCTTCGCGGCAAGAGCGACACCATCGACGCCGAGAACGCGGCCCGCGCCGCACTCAACGGCACCGCCACCTCGGTCCCGAAGACCAACGACGGCACCGTCGAGATGCTCCGCCAGATCAAGGTGGCCAAGGATGTCGCAGTCAAGGCGCGCACCGCCGCGATGGTGACCCTCAAGGCCGTCATCGTCACCGCCAGCCCTGAGCTCCGTGAGCAGCTCCAGCCACTGTCGAAGATGGCGCTGATCGAACGCTGCGCCGGACTGCGCCCCGGCAGCATCGACACTGTCACCGCCGCGACCAAACACACCCTGCGTGCCATCGCCCGGCGCTGGCAATACCTCAACGACGAGATCAAGACCCACGAAGCGCTGCTGATCGAACTGACCGGAACCCTTGCACCGCAGCTGGTCGAGGCGTTCGGTATCGGAGCAGACACCGCGGCGGAGGTACTGATTGTCGCCGGCGACAACATCGACCGGGTCCGCTCCGAACCAGCCTGGGCCCGACTCTGCGGCGTTGCGCCGATCCCCGCCTCCTCCGGCATGACCAACCGCCACCGACTCAACCGCGGCGGCCACCGCCAGGCCAACGCCGCGCTCTACCGCGCCGTCATCGTCCGCATGCAACACCACCAACCCACCCGCGGCTACGTCGCTCGCCGCACCGCTGAAGGCAAGACCAAAGCCGAGATCATCCGCTGCCTCAAACGACTCCTCGCCCGGGAAATCTGGGCCCTCCTCCGCCCGCTACGCAGCACCAATGCGGCAACTTGACAAATATAGGAGCGTCAACGCCGTGGCCGAGGCCACCTTCTCCACCATCAAGGTCGAGTACGTCCACCGACGGCAGTTCCGCACCCGCGCTGAGGCACGGCTGAAGATCGCTACCTGGATCACCGACTTCTACAACCGCCGCCGGCGTCACTCCGTCTGCGACGGGCGTTCGCCTATCGACTACGAGCGATCAATGACGCGAGCGCTGGAGGCTCAAGCCGCATAACGGAGTCCTCCACGATTCCAGGGGATTGACACGACGCGGGTGGGGCCTGTTATGGACGTCATGGCGGGGCCACCGATCTCCGCCGAAGCCACGGCCGCGTACTGCTCGAACCTGCACGTGTGCTGTCCCGTCTTCGTGAAGTTGCTCTAGTCTTGGTGAAGTTGGTCTGATCCGTCGTTCTGTCTTGATGAAGTTGCCGGTTCTCAGTTCGTCGTTGTCGGCGCTGGACTCGCACTGGAGCCCGGGGCGGTGGTGCAGCGGTCAATCATCGGGGTGAGTGGGCGTAGGGTCTTCGGGTTGAAGCGGACCTGCCACTCCTCGCCGGCGGTGGTGTGCACGACCAGGGTGTCTCCGCCGGCGAGCGTGGCTCGGCTGAACGTCCACGCCTCCTCGTGTTTGGCGGCCCATTCGTCGTCGATGAAGCAGCCGAGGTCTCCAGTGCCGTCGCGGCTGAACAAGCCGTCGCGGGTGCGCAGGCGTAACAGCACGTGGCGTCCACTGCCCACCTCGGTGACCTGCCACGCGATAACCTGCAGGGCGCGGTCCGCGGCGACGACCTTCGGGGCGTGGGGCTCGTACTCCTCCAAGCTTGCGCCCACCAGCCCGACGGCGCCGACAAGCAGTCCCAGTGCGCCGGCACCGGCCTGGGCGAGCAGCCGCGGGGTGCCCTCCGGCACCAGGCTGAGCAGCGCGACGATCGTCACGACCGCGGCGAGAAACCCGACCAGGAACGGGTGGTTGAGCGGGCGCAACGCGACGTGCCGGCCGTGGTCGGCGTCGACCGCCGCGACCACCGTGAGGATCACCGCCATGGCGGTGACAACAAGCGCTGCGACCGCGGTCCTGCGACGCATGCGTGCATTGTTGCAGAGCGATGTCAGAGCATGGGTAGCGCGCCTGGGAGGACAAGTTACGCAGGAGAGCGGTAGCGGATCCGTTGTTCCCCATGTGCAGTCGCACGGCCGCGGTGTGTGCTGCGTGGTTGGCGGCGCGCAGCGCGGCGCGTGTGGGGTTGGGTTCGACGGCGACGACACGCACGCCCGGTTTGCTCGTCTGATCGCCGCGACGAGGGAGCCGTCCCCGGCGGACGGCTCCAGGACCAGCGCGCCGGGCGGCAGGTATTGCAGGTCGGTGTTCGGTACGGCGCAGAGCTCGTCGGCGAGGTCATCTGGGGTGCGAACGTCGTCGTTACCGGCACGGGCCGGGAAGGCGGTGCTGCCGGTTGGGGTTGTCGGCATCGAACCGGCGGGCACGGGCGGCATGGGCAGCTGTCCTGTTCACGGGGTGGATGCGGGCATGCAGGAGCAGCCGCGCCGCTCGCCGGAGTCGGCAGGCGGCGCGGCTGTGGGTGAGTGCGGGATGGCCGAGATGGGGGATGCGGGTCGGGGGTCGGGCCCACGGCTGATTGCGTCGATGAGTTCGGACGGCGCCCGCTGACCTGTCCAGGTCGTCCTGTGTCGGTACGGAGTTCAGCTGGCGGGTGGTTCACGGTGCCGCGCTACCGGTTGGCCCGGCGGGCGGGGTGGGACGGCGGCGAGGACGCGGACGGTGGTGGAAGCGGCGATGGGTGCGGTGTCGGGGCCGCGGAGGTAGGCGAACACGTACCGCCAGCGGCGCAGTGATCGTTCGGGTCCGTACGGTTGTTGCCGCCAGAAGCCGGAGACCCAGCGCCGGACCTGTGGTGTGGGCCGGTCGGGTGTGGCTGCTGCCGGCGACGGTTGCGCGGTGCGTGGGTGTACGGAGCGGCCCCGGAGCTGGACCAGCCGGACGGTGGGCAGTGGGCGGCGGCTGCGCCGGTAGGCGCGTGCGATGCGCTGGTCGGGTTCGACTTCGACGGTTTCGGTGCAGCGCTGGGCGATGAGTAGCAGCGTGGTCGTCAGCAGCGCCATCTCGTCATTGGCCGCGGGTGCCTGTTGCCGGGCGTGGGTGGCGGAGGCGACGGGGAGCAGCCAGCCGATGTCCTCGCGGAGGTGTTGCAGCGCCGGGGGTGGCAGGCCGGCGCCGATGGCGCGGTAGGTGGTGATCGTGACCTCGTCGGTGGTGGTGGTCCAGGCGGCGGCGCTGATCCGGTGCGGGCCGTGGGGTTGGGCCCAGAGCAGCAGGCCGTGCGGGACCGGCAGGTCGGCGGGGGTGAGCACCGTGCCGGCGGGGAGGTTGGCGGCGGCGTGGCGGGCGAGGTCGGTGAGTTCGTCGTCGATGGCGTACAGGTGGGCCTGGTCGAGCCCGTCGGCGATCCTGCGCCGGACTGGGCGGTCGAACGCGGTGAGCGTGGTGGCGTCGGCGCGTAGCAGCCTGACTGCGGCGTCGCGGGCTTTCGGCAGGGTGGTGGCCGGGATCGGGGTGTGGGGCCAGTCGGTGGTGGTGAGCAGGGTGGCGCCGGGTCGGCGGGTGGCCAGGACGGTGGTGTGGATGCGGTGCACGGCGTGGGCGGCGATGGTGTCGGTGGCCCAGCGGGTGCCGTCGAGGGCCCGGCGCATGAGGGGCGCGGCCTTGCCGTCGTCGACGAGGCGGGCGCAGGTGATGCACGCGGCCCAGGTGTCGCCGAAGTTGTGGGTGGTCTCGGTGTCCTCGCCGATGGTGACGGCGTGGACCGGGCCGCTGCGGATGGACAGGATCGGGTAGGGGTTGCTGCAGAAATTGCAGTCGCGGGCCACGGCGGTGAGCTGGTTGGCGGGGACGGGTACCGGGCGGTGGTCGTAGTCGCGGGGGCCGGTCGGGTGCAGGTGGGAGACGCCGCCGCCGGGGGTGCGGTAGGTGTTGAGGATCCGGCCGCAGGTGGCGCAGGCCATCTCGGCGGACGGTCGGCCGAGCCGGCGCGAGGTGATCGGGCTGGCGGTCACGGTCGCCCTCCGGGCTGGTCGCAGGGCGAGGTGTCGATGGCGCGCAGCAGGGCCGGGTGCTGCCCGGGCCGATCGGTCTGCTGGCGGGGGGAGGGTGCGCTGCCGGCGTGGCCGATGCTGTGGCGCGCGGCGAGCGTGCCGAGCGGCAGGTGGAGACGGTGCATGGCATGGGCTCCAGAAACGAGGGACGGGAACGAGAAAGGACCCGCCACGTGGGCGGGTCCTGGGCATGGCGACGGGATGTGGTTCGGGCCGTAGTCCATGGGGGTTCAGGGGCCGCGGAGCCGGATGCGGGCCTCGTCGGCTTCGGTGAGCACTCGAGCGGGCAGGTGGGTGATGTGGTCGGCCAGTGCGCGGGTGATGCGGTGCCAGCCGTCGATCACGAACGGTCCGGTCCCGGAGATCGGGGCGATGAGCAGCGGCCGGGACAGGTCCGCGGCCGCGGCCCGGGCCTGGTTCACGCCGATGAGCGGGGCGATCCCGGCCAGCACGGTGATGTCGGTTCGGCGCACGGGGTAGTCGGCGGCGATGGCGTTGCCGGCCGTGACATCCCAGGCCCAGGCGAGGAACCGGAACACCTCCCGATCGCCTTGCGGGTCGCCGTTCACCGGTCCACCCCAGGCTTGTCGCTGGCCGGGACGCCGGCCAGCTGGTGCAGGTGCGCGACGAGGCGCTCGTAGCGGTGGATCTCGGCGGTGAGCACGTCGCGTTGTGCACGGCGTGGTCGCAGTTCGTCGCGGATCACCTGATGCAGGCGGTGGTGTGCGCTGCGGCGGGCGGCGGCGAGCATGAGCGCGTCGCGGCCCGGCAGGGCCTGCCAGTGGGTGCGCAGCGTGTCGATGACCGCGGCGACGTAGGCGGCGGTGCGGTCGGGCACCGGCCGGCTGGTCATCGGTCCGGCGGCGCGGTGCACGGTGATGTCGCGGCGGGTGAGCGGCTCGGTGGCGGCGGGGTCGACGACGGTGCCGCCGATGAGGTCGATGCCGTGGACGGCGGGCCGGTCGACCCGGCCGTCGGGTCCGTCGCCGTACTCGACCGCGACGCGGGTCGGGACTGCGATGTCGCGGTCGGGGTGGGGCCGGAACACGAACACCGCGGAGAGCCGCCGCGCGGAGACGAGGTAGCGCACCGCCCCGGTCGCCGGGTCGAGGGTCTCGAGGACCGTCAACGGCCCGTACGGTTGCGGCAGCGGCAGCCGCAGGGTGCGGGTCATGGTCGGTCACCGCCGTTTGGCGGCTCGATCCGGCCGGTCGCGGGGATGCCGTCGACCGCGATCCGCACGTCGGTGTCGCCGTGGGCGTCGACGGCGATGCCGAGCGCCTGCCGGCCGTCGGTGTCCAGCCGCCGGCTGATGGCGACGCGGCGACCGGCGACCCCGACGGTCAGCTCGATCCTGCCGCGATGCGGCGCGGCAACGTGCAGCGTCAGGCCGTGGCCGGGCGGCAGCAGCGGCCGGCATGGGCGGCCGGAGCTGCGCAGGATGGTGGTGATCCGGTCGATGGCGGCGAACACGTCGCCGTGGCGTCGCCGCAGTGCCTGGTGGATCTGGTCGAGCGCGTCACGGTCGGCGGCGGCGTGGCGGTCCGGGGGCCAGGGCATCATGGCCGGCCCGCCTCGTCGAACGCGGTCCGCGCGCCGCGTACGACGTGCCTGTGGCGGTGGGTGCCGCGCAGCAGCGCGTGGACGCGGTACGGCAGATCGCCGGTGAGGCCGAAGCCGGGTCTGGTGCAGCCGGCCCCGGTCAGCTCGGTGAGCAGCCCTGCGGGTTCCCGCACGGCGAGGACCCACGCCTGGCCGCTGTCCGGCTGGTACAGCAGGCAGAACAGGGCACCGTCGGCGCCGATGACGCACAGCTCCGCACGGTCGCGGTCGCCGGTCACCGGCCGGTCGACCCGCACCGGCCCGTTGGCAAGCGCGGCGGCGACCCTGGCCTCGAACGCGGCCGGGTCGGTGATGACCCCGGCCCGGGCCGGCATCCGCTTCGCGCTGTCGGGTCGGTGCGCGGCGGAGGCAGTGCGGTCGTGGACCGTGGCAGCGAGGGTGGTGGCCAGTTGCCAGTCGAGGTCGCGGTAGCCGTCCGGCTCGAACGGCACCCGCTGCCCGGGCAGCTCGATGCCGTAGCCGGGCAGGGTGGTGTGCAGCAGCGGGTCGCGGACCGGGAACACGGTGATCCGGGCCGGTAGGCCGGCGACGGTCAGGTCGTAGCCGAAGACCTGCACGCCGCTCAGGTCGTCGCCGTGGACGAGGACGGGCGGGGCCACCGGCGTCCCGAGAAGGTCGGTGAGGTAGTGGCTGATGTCCCGGCCGAACGTGACCGCGCCGTGTTCACCGCGGACCGGCAGGTCCGGGATCGGGTGCCGGTCGGCGCCCGCCGGCAGGGGTGGTGGGGCTGGAGTGCGGAACATGACGTGTCCTCCTGAACGAGGGGAGGGAATCGGGTTGGAGACGGCAGCGCCCCGGAGCGGCAGGCGGTCCGGGGCGCGGGGGATGGTCGGACGAGGGGCGGTCAGGGCATGCCGACGCCGATGAACGCGCCGGGCTGGCCGCGGACGATGGTCAGGTCCCGGTGGGTCAGGGCCAGGAGTTCCAGGACGAGGTGTGGATGGTCACCGGCGAGCCGGAACCCGTCCTCGGTGCAACCCGCCCCGGTCGGCATCTCCGCTCGCGGCCGGGCTCTTGCACCGCGAACACGGCCGCGCGGCCGGTTTCGGCCCTATACAGCAGCCAGAACACCGTGCCGTCGGTGGCGATGACCGCGACCTGGCCGGGTTCGCGATCGGCGGCGCCGAAGATCCGGTCGACCCGGGCCGGGCCGGTGCGCAGGGCCGCGTCGAACCGTTCCCGGAACGCGGCCGGATCGGTGATGATCACGACGCCACCGCCGGCGCATCTCCGGGCTGCGGCGTGCCGGCGGCCTCGCGTGCGCGCCGGTCGGCGGCGATGCGCAGGTCGTCGACGGCGATCCAGACCGTCCGGGCGAGCTGCCAGTCGACGTCGCGGTAGGTGGACACCTCGAACGGCACCCGGACCCCGTCGACGTGGATCGCGTAGACGGGGACCGGTTCCCGCAGCAGCGGCAGCTTCACCTCGAAGCTGGTGATGACGACCGTGTGGCCGGCGACGTCGCAGGTCCAGGTGCACACCTTGGGCAGGCGCCGTTCGTCGCGGCGGTTCTCCCGGTAGCGCGGCGGCTCGATGTCGGCGAGCAGCAGGCCGCGCAGATGCGTGGTGATCGCCCGGCCGAAGGTGTGGACGCCGTACTCGCCGGGGACGGGCTCGGCGGTGATCTGGCAGGTGTAGGCGTCGTCGGCCAGAGGCGGCGGTTCAGGGGTGCACAGCATATGGATCTCCTTCAGGGCAAAGGGTTTCGGGCACAGCGACCAGGGCGCCCGGACCGCCTGGGGCGGCGGTCCGGGCGCGGCCGGGCGAAGGTTCAGGCGTGGGCGGCGGCGAGGCGCATCGCCTGGACCGCGTTGCTCTCCAGGTCGAACGCGGCGTCGGCGTCGTCGAGGGTCTGCGCCACCGACGTGACCGCGTGCATCACGCCACCGGCGGAGATGTCACCGCCGCGGATGAAGTGCGCCAGGATGCTGTCCTGCTGCTCCTCGGTGAACCGCAGCTGCTTGCCGACGACCTTCAGCGTGGCGTCCGGCTCCTTGAGCTCGGTGCCCGCGGTCGTCTCCAGCTCGCGGAGCATGTCGGCGACGTAGTCCGCGTCGAGGAACGCCCGCACCGCGTCGGTGGCCCGCGAGGTGATGAGTTCCAGGGCCTTGGTGTTGGTCTCGGTCGACCACTCCACGACGCCGTCGTCGTCGGCCAGCCGGCCGCCGAGGTGGGCTCGCCGCAGCACGTTCTCGGCGATGACGAGGCCGTTGGAGCAGACCTCGAACCGGACCCACGGCTGGATGGAGAACGCCCCGCAGCCGGTCTCGGAGTTGGTGATGGCCAGCCCCGCGGACACGATCGGCAGGTCGCGGCCGGAGCGGCCGTTGAACGGTGACCGGTAGTTCGCCAGGAGCTTCGGGGCCATCACCTGGATCTCCGGGGAGATCATCTTCACGTACATGCGGCGGTCGGTCAGGTCGCACGCGACGACGTCCACGGCCGTGCCGGCCCGGCGGATGCCCTCCAGGGCGGACATGGCCACGTCGAGGTTGTCGATGCGGGCGTACTTCGTGGACAGCACCGCCCGCGCGATCCCGCCGCCGGCGTTGTTGCGCAGGACCCGGATGAGGAACCGGCGGTCAGTGCGGGTCAGCCAGCCGTTGACGTTCTCGTCGTACAGGTCGGGGTGCTCGGTGGCGAGCTTGCGCAGGTAGGCGGTGGGGATGCCGAGCTTGTCGGCCAGGCCGGCGTTGGCGATGTCGTTGGGCTGGTAGACCCCGGCGGTCATGGTGACGCCGTCGGGGGTGAGTTCGGGCTCGGTCTCGTCCAGCACCAGGTGGCCACCGGCGGCGCGCATCCGGCCGGAACCGGCCTTCACGTCGAGCCGGCGGGTGGACTGGTCACGCAGTAGGTCGATGAGCTGGCCGAGCTGCAGGTTGCGGGTGTCGGACATGGCGATGGTGGGTGCGGACACGAAGGGACTCCTCGAAGACGCGGGGCATTCGGTGCGCCGCCCAGCCCGCACGCGGCGGTGCGGCTGGTGCCGGAGGTGCCCGTCACGACAACGGGCTGAGCGGCGGTTCCCGAGGGCCTCCCCGTGGGGGCTGGGAACGAGGGCCCGCCGCCCGCCTGAGCGCAGCTGACGTCACAGCCCGTGCGCCGGGCCGGAGCCAGGCGCCAGGCAGCTCCCTGACCGTCAGGCCAGGGAGCTCGCGGCGCCCCGGCTCAAGCAGGGGCTTGACGACGGCCAGCCAGGCGGGAGCGTGAGGCCTCGAACCAGCCCCACAGGGCGAGGCACCGGGCCGCCGCCACCCTCCATTGACCAATCGGAAGCCATGCGAACGCGCTGACCCGACGCCGGGGGTCCCCGCCGGCTGGCATTCGGGCCGCTGCGCCGGCCGGCCCGCATGGTCGTCTCGGCGCAGATCGCCGGGGACGGCAGTGTGGGTGGTCACCCCAGGTGCGGGGCCATGTCGCGGGGCAGCGCAACGCTACCGACTTTCCGGCGCAGTCTCTTCACCCCGGTCGGCCACGGACCGGGCGAGGGTGTCCCGCCGGTGGCCGCGGCCTTGGGCGATCCGTCCAGATCGCTGTCGGGCGCGGGCGCGGTCGCGTCGGCCGCTGGTGCCGTCGCGCGTCACCGCGGACCGGCGGTCGTGTCGTCGTCCGGCGCCGGCGGCCAGCCTGGCATTATGTCGGCGGGGCGGAGCTTGGACTGGATCGCGGCGACGACGATCAGGGCGATGAAGTTCTGCGGGTCGACGGCGGCGGTGCGGCGGGCTGCGGCCAGGGCGAGGGTGCCTTCGCCGCGCATCCAGCAGCACCAGGCGGCCAGCGCGGTCGGTGCGGCGACGTACGGCTCCGGGATGCGGCGGGTGAGGTCCAGCCACAGGTTGCGTTGCCACATGTGGTTGGTGGTCTTGCGCCAGGCGGCTTCCCGCGCAGGGCGGCGGCGCAGCAGCAGCGCCAGCCGCGCCGCCTCGAGGTCGGTGAGGCGCTGGTCGAGCATGGCCCGCTCCAGCAGCTCGTCGAGCTCGGCGAGTTCCGGCCGTTCGATGCGCCGCGCGTCGTGGAACGCGGCCTGCATGCCGGCCTGCGCTTCGACGTCGGGATCGGTCAGGGCGAGCAGGTCGGACCGGGACGGCCACGCCACGTCGCCGGCGACGGCCGCGTGCGCGGCGGTCTCGGTCGCGCGGGCGTCGAATCGGATGCCGGTGGTGGCGTCGCAGGTGCAGCCGCGGTCCAGACAGTAGTAGGCGCCGGCCGAGACGAGGCAGGTGTAGCTGATGTGGATGTGCGGGTCGACGGCGTCGATGAGGGCGGTGACGGTGCCGGTGGCGGTCAGCGGCCCGTACCCGACGATCAGGACCGCCTGGGCGCCGGTGCGGGTGGCGGTGTCGCGGATCTCGTCGGCGAGGGCGGCGATCGGCGCGTCGATGTCGACGCTGCCGCAGACCAGGAGGCGGTGGTCCGGGCTGAGGTAGAGGATGACGATGCGGTCGGACGGGTGGTACTGCAGGAGGTAGGGGATCTTGCCGAGCAGGTCTTCGGGGGTGCGCAGCAGCTGTACTGCGGACGCGTCGTGCATGCGAGCACTCCTGATCACGATGCCGACCGCACCGGTTTGACGGCGACGGTCGAGCGGCGTCGAGCTCGGCAGCCGCCGGGCCCGATCGGCACGTCCCGGGCCGGTGGTGGCGGCCCGGGCCGTGCTGACCCGATGCGCGGACCGTCCCGACGGCCGCGGCCAGGCAGAGGCCGCCGGTCCGCGGCCGGTTCGCATCGCACCTGTGTGCACGCTGGAGCGGTGATGCGGTCGGTGCCGGCCGGTGTGCCTTGCCGGGCAAGGGCAGGGGCGGTACAAGCGCGGCAGGGCAGCAGCGTCCGGACGCCACCTGACCGGCTTCGTGCCACCCGGCCGTGGATGTGCTGGCAGCGGTCAAGCGGCATCGGTCCGCGGACCAGCCGGGGTTGCGGCCCTGCGTCTGTGCTGGCCCGGACGGTCTATCGGGGCTGGTCGTTGTCGAGGCGCAGGCGTTGCCGTTGCAGGGCGATCAGGGTTTGTGCGGGGGCCTGTCAGCTGTCATCACCGGTCGGGACGGGCGATGTACCGTCGGCTAGGGCGTGCAGGGCAGGAACGTGGGCGGCGTAG
This sequence comes from Dactylosporangium sp. CA-139066, assembly GCF_050936175.1. Taxonomy (NCBI): domain Bacteria; kingdom Bacillati; phylum Actinomycetota; class Actinomycetes; order Micromonosporales; family Micromonosporaceae; genus Dactylosporangium; species Dactylosporangium sp. CA-139066. The sequence goes on from NZ_JBNJNH010000001.1 coordinate 2,575,659, forward strand.
GCGACCGCTGCTCCCTTTGGGGAACGCGGCTGGAGAGTGGTCAACGGCATTCGCGGCGGGTGCGGGAGGTCTTTGCCCGAGCGGCCGATGTGTTTTCCCGCCGGTTCAGCAGCCCTGACCGGATTCGAACCGGCGCTATTGCTCGCGGACGCTGAAAAATCCTTTCTGACGGACAGTTGAGTCCCGGCTCGCGGACACCGGAATTCCTGGTGGGCGGTCAGGTGATCTCCGTCATGACCTCGTGTAGTGGATCTCCCCGGCGGGTTGGCTGGCGGGTTGCTGACCTTGCCGCCGACCGCACCGGGGAGACCGTGACCAAGTCTGACAGGGAGATCATGGAAATTTTGGAGGCGTGCGACCTGACCGGGTGCGCGCACTCGGCGGGGCAGTTGGCCGGGTGTGACCCGAAGACGGTCCAGCGGTATGTGGCGCGGCGGGACGCCGGCGGCGGGGATCCGTTCGCGCGGGCGGTCCGGCCGAAGCTGATCGACGCGTTCCTGCCGAAGGTTGAGGAGCTCGTCGAGGCGTCGAAGGGCAAGGTTCGCGCGGACAAGGTGCATGAACGCCTGGTGGCGTTGGGGTTCGCCGGCACGCAGCGCACGACCCGGCGGGCGGTCGCGGCGGCCAAGAGCGCGTGGCGGGCTGGGCGGCGGCGCACCTACCGTCCGTGGGTGCCCGAGCCGGGGCTGTGGCTGCAGTTCGACTGGGGCGACGGGCCGCGGATTGGCGGGCGTAAGACGAGCCTGTTCTGTGCGTGGCTTTCCTGGTCCCGGTTCCGGGTGGTGATCCCGACCTGGGACCAGACCCTCGGTTCGTTGATCGCGTGTATGGACGCGACGCTGCGCCGTATTGGGGGCGCGCCGACGTATCTGCTGGGTGACAACGCCCGCACGGTCACGGTCGAGCATGTGGCCGGGGTCGCGGTGCGCCATCCGATGGTGGTCGCGGCGGGCCGGCACTACGGGGTCACGGTGCATACGTGTGAGCCGTTCGACCCGGAGTCCAAGGGCGGGGTCGAGGCCACGGTGAAGGTCGCCAAGGCCGATCTGGTGCCCACCGAGGCGAACCTGCGCGGCGAGTACGGCTCGTTCGCCGAGTTGGCCGCGGCGTGCGAGGCGTGGTGCGAGCACATCAACGCCCGCCCGCACCGCGAGACCGGCGTCGCGCCGGTCGAACGCCTCGCCGTGGAGCGGGGCCGGCTGCACGTGCTGCCGGCCAGCCCGCACACGGCGGCGCTGGGTGAGGAACGTCTGGTCGGCGACGACCAGACGGTGCGGTTCGGGTCGGTGCGCTACTCCACCCCGCCCGGACACGTCGACACCAGGGTGTGGTGCCGGGTCGTCGGCGACGAACTGGCGATCGTCGCGATGGGCCCGGCCGGAACCGTCGAGATCGCCCGGCACGCGCTGTCCACGCCGGGCAACCCCCGCATCCTCGACGTCCACTATCCGCACCATCCCGGCGGCAACCACCCCCGCCCGCCCCGGCCACGGGCCAGGTCGAAGGCCGAGGCGGACTTCCTGGCCATCGGTGACGGCGCGCACCAGTGGCTGATCGAGGCCGCCGCGACGGGCGTGGTCCGGGTCCGGGCGAAGATGGCCCGGGCGGTCGAGTTCGCCACCATCCTCGGCGCAGCCCGGGTCGACCAAGCGCTCGGCCTGGCCGCCGCGGCCGGCCGGTTCGACGAGCACGATCTCGGCTCGATCCTGGACCACCTCGACCGCCGCGGCGCCACCGGCGACCTGGTCCACGCCGACGAGACCCACTCTGCCCAGCCCGGCACCAGCGGCTGGGGACGGTTCGGCCGATGAGCCACCACGAACCGGTCCACCGGGTGCATCTGGACCGCGACGACGTCGACGACCTGGCACGGCTGCTGCGCCGGGTCGAGGACTGGCTGCGGCACGCCGGTGCCGACACCCGCGACGACCTCGCCGAGTTCCTCAACGGCCCCGGCAACGGCGTCCTCGCAGCCACCGGACTGCTCCACGCCCTCGACCACCACACCCTGCAGCTGCACCAGTTGCTGCGCGAACAGGACACCCAATGACCCGACCGACAACCCGACGCACCACCCCACCAGCAGCAGCACCCGCCGCGCCGGCCCTGCCCGACGAACTCGACCGGCTGCTACGCCGGATGCGGCTGCCCTACCTGCGACAAGCAGCGCCCGACGTCATCGCCACCGCCAAAGCCCAACGGTGGGACCCCGCCGAGGTGCTGCGCGTGCTCATCAACGAGGAAGTCATCGGCCGCGACGCCGCCACCCGACGGATGCGCCGCAAGACCGCGAACTTCCCCACCGGCAAGACCTTCGGCACCTGGCGACCGGACCAGTCCTCCATCCCGGCCCCCACCCAGCAGGCCCTGACCACCCTGGAATGGATCAGCCGGGCGGAGAACCTCGCCGTCGCCGGACCCTCCGGCACCGGCAAGAGCCACTTCGTCGAAGCCCTCGCCCACACCGCGATCGAGGCCGACCTGCGGGTGGCCTGGTTCACCCTCGAAACCCTCACCGGCACCATCGGCAGGGCCAAAGCCGACGGCTCCACCGCCCGCACCGTCGCCCGGATCTGCCGCAGCGACCTCATCATCGTCGACGACATCGGCATGCTCCCCGCCGGACAAGACGCCGCCGAAGCGTTCTACCGCATCGTCGACGCCGCCTACGAACGCCGCTCCATCGCCGTGACCAGCAACATCCACCCATCCGGCTTCGACACGATCATGCCCAAGACCCTCGCCACCGCGACCGTCGACCGGCTCCTGCACCACGCCCACCTGATCACCACCGAGGGCGACTCACACCGCCTGCAACAGGCCCTCGCCGGCAAAGGAGTCAAAGCCTTGACCTAACCCCACCAGGAGATCACCTGACCGTCAGCACGGAAATCTGGTGTCCGCCCACACCGAGCTTCAAAGACCGCAGGACAGGACTTCGTCCTGACCGTTGACAGCTATCGCCATGAGAGCGCGGTGACTCGGCGAAAGGACAGCGTATTTGAAGGTGTCAACCGTGGCAGAGCAGCGGTGATGCGTCATCTGGCGTCAACGGCTGTCGACGGTACTAAGTAGTTCGCTGACCAACCGCTGACGAAGTTCGACAGCTCAGACGCGGGATCGAGTCACTACTCGGGCTCAACCCCTTCAGCATCTCCCTCTTCCTCCGATCCCGCTTGCGACTCAGGCACTGAGGCGGCACCGGCATCGAAGTACTGCCCCAAGAGGTTCAACAGCGCAGAGCCATCGATCAGTTCGATAGACTTACCTTTCGCGAATTTGATCGCAGCCTGCGTGAATTTAGCTGAGGTGACAATCATCCCGTGGCGGATCCCAGCAGCAATCATCGCGCCGTAATGAGCCTGAATTACCAGCGACGCCACGGGTGACCGCTGGTACCTAACATTCACGGCAGTCCCTTGGCTACCATCCGGACCATCCGGATTAACAACCACGAAGTCAAACGACCCCAAGTGATCCGACAGATCGTCGAAGATCACGAACCCCATTGCTGCAAGTAGGTGGCCCACGAGATGCTCAAATTGCCGATGGTCCAATGCGCTGAATGCTTGTATGGGATCACTACCCGAATGGGGGGTAAGCCAGGAAACCAGACGCGCAAGCTGAAGCTCACCCTCGGACGCGCGAACCTCACTCACAGTCTCGGACGAGACCTTACCAGGCAGCACAGCCGAGGCGGCTTCCAGAAAACTTGAAAGCGTTAAGAGGGCCAGTTCCGCTTTAGCGACCTCGGCCATTTCCTGACGTAACTCCGGTCTAACGTGTAGGGCCGCGCCGTTCTTGTCGAGCGTCCACCAATCTTCCTTCACGTCATTAGTCACAAGAACGACGGACTTGACCGCAGTTTCTGCAGCTCTATCTAAGACCTGTCGCCATAGAATGTAGTCGCCCGCAGCCCTGTAGGCTGTCGGTTTATTTTGAAGGTCCTTATAGCCGGGAGGCATGAGGCTGGGGAATCGGAAGTTGACCGCCTCTTCTACTAACGCTCGCAACGCGGAACTGTCGTAAGGCTTACCAATTCTCCCTCGCGTTATGCCTTCAAGTCGGTCGAGAACCTGGTCCCCGGCCTGGATCCCTCCGAGCCGAAGGTCATGTTCACTCTCAAGTTCGGCAAGCTCTGCAAGTGCGCCGTCCACAACTCCTGCCAGGCGAGCAGCAAGCGCTGGCTCGTCCAAGCCGTGCCGCTCGGAACTCCACTCGCGTTGACTCATGTAAGTCAGGCGAAGACCTTCCAATCTCGCCGTGACTCGACGCAATTCCGCGATCGCCTTTCTCGGCGCTTCACGTAGGGCCTGTTTTAATTCACGCAACTGAGACGTGCGGGATGACACCACCTCGATTCTATTCCGGTGAAACTCAAGCGCCGCTTGGTGCGGTATCCAAAGTCTTTGCCGCAATTCATCGAGTACTACTAAGATTTGGTCGCGCGCAGTAGGCGTGACCCTGTACAGATGGAGCAGGGCATTGGCGTCCAGAACAACTAACGCACTTCTCACGTAGTCCGCTGGATCGGGATAAGGCTTCCACCAAGCTTCAAACCCGGACGCAAGCCCCGTCGCGGTGTTAGGAGAAGTCGGTGCGCCATCGGTCATGGCAGCCAAGATACTAGATCTACAGGCAAGAGTGCCCGTTCACCCGCTGCCTAGGTGATGAGCGCGCGGGGATCTGCAACGTAGTCAGCAACCCGTGGCTCGCCAGGGAAACGGCGCGTTAGCTCAGCCGCGAGTTGCCGTGAGTGCAACACCAGCGACGGCAGTGACTTTCGGTCGAGCGTCAACGCGGTTCGACCTTCACCAAGTGCCGCTTCAAGATCGCCCTGCCTAGCTGCGACAACCCCGAGCGTGATTCGCGCCTCTGCGACTCTCATCGGCCTGCGCACAACTCCGTCAGGTGTAGTGCCCGATCTGATGACCTCTTCCGCGTATGTTGCGGCGAGACGGTCCTCGCCAACGTGGCGGTAGCAGTCCATTGTGTAGAAGTCCCACTTCGAGGGTGGATAACGAAGTGGTTGCCGGGGTTCTCGGGGTACGGCAGTGCCTCCAGGATGGCGCGACCGCTGATGGCGCGACCGCTATCGAGCGCCACCTCGACCTGGCGGCGGTCGCCGATGCGAGCCCACGCCTTCGCTTGGTGCGCCCACAGCTGCACGCTGACGCTATGCGTAGGGCCGACCGCCGCGAGCCCCGCCTGCCCGGCCGCGATGGCGGCCCGGTAGTTCCCTTCAGTCAGCGAGTACCAGCTGCGCATCTCGTGCGCCCAGCCCACCACGTCACTGTCGCCGGACTCCTCCCCGAGCGAGAGGGCGGCGCGCCGGGTGGCCTCAGCAGCGGCCTTCCGGCCCATGTCGTACTCGACGCAGCCCACGAGCCGCGCTACCTGCCATGCGAGTGACAGCACCTCGCGATGCTGGTCAAGGGTGAGCCTGCCGTCCCGCAATGAGATTAGGCGGTTGAGCCACTTCTGGCCCTCCTCGACCAGGACCGCTGGCGACATGTGGGAGTAGTCGTTTGTTGAGCTGCTCGATCGCGACGTGCATGCCTTCCAGAACGGCCGGCGAAACGTCGGACACGGTGCGGACCTTGGGCGTGTCCGGGGGTGCCTGCGTGTGCGGGCCGGCGGCCGCTGCGGCTTCCACCCGGGCTGGCGTCGCTGGTCCACAGTGGATGGTTAGATGGGTGCGGCCGGTTTCACCTGTGGCGAAGCGCTAAAGGTGGCTTGACGCACGGTATGCAGCAGCTGGACGACCTGATCCGTGATCAGACCGGGGCTGCTGCGATGGACCGGTTCGGGGATGTGCCGCCACCCGGTGGGCTCGCAGGCCAGCCATCAGTGCTGCTCGGCGTGCTGGATGTGCACGACGTCCCCGACGGACATAGACCGATCGCCGAACAGCCTGTAGAGGCACGCGACGAGGAAGCTGGTCTGGCCGTCCTCGGTGCCGCGTTCCTGTTCGAGTACGTCGAGGTCTTGGCTGCCGAGGGCGAATACCCAGTCGGCGACCGCTTCCGGATGCGCGACCATGTCGGTGCTGAGGTGCGTGGAGATCGCGGCGTTGAGGTGCTGACCGTCGACGTAGGGCTGCAGCGGACGGTCGATGTTGAGATAGATGGTGACCACGGCCACAGCGGGTCCTTCCCGGCGTGCGAGCACGCCGTTCCTGTCACACCCCTCGCCAGCGGCGTCGAGGCGCCGCCGGGGAGGTGCGGGGAATGTGCATGCGCGAGCCTGGGCGGTGTGCCGGGCCGGCGGCGCTGACCCGATACGCGGACCGGGCGGATGGCCGTGGCCTGGTCAAGGCCGCCCGTGTCCGTCTTCAGGTCGCCGGAAACGGCGTGAGCCGGGTGGTGGCTTGGCTCGGCTGCGGCGGGCGGGTGGGCCTTGCCGGGCGAGGCCACGGCCGGTACAAGCACGGGAGGGCAGCGCAGCCAGAACCGCACCGCCCAAGGTGCTACTGCATCCCAATGCCGGGCACGGTGGTTGATCCGGCAGGGTGCGGCTACCAGTTAAGGCCGGCAACAGGGGTGGTGGTGTCGGCGTCGCTGTCGAACAGGATGTAGGCGCAGCCGTGCTCGCGGGCCAGCCGGACGATGGGCTGTTCGGGCGGCCATTCCCCGGCGGCCGCGAGCTCGGCGGCGTGGAACGGTTCCGGCGCGTACATCAGCCAGCCGTCGGCGGTGGAGTAGGCGACGACGCCCTTGATGGAGCCGAGCGCGTCGCAGGTGTCCTGGGTCAGGTGGGCGGTGCTCAGGTCGAGGAACGGGCGGACGATGACGTCGGTCATGACGATCTCGTGGTGTGATGGTCGTGGCCGCAACGGCTGACGGTGGTCCGGTCAGCGTGTGGCGGTGCGGCACGTGCGGGCCGGCGGTGTCGGCGATCGCTCGTGCGTCCTGGCGTGGGCGGCGGGGGCGGGAGCGGATGGAATCCCGGAGCGGGACCGCTGGGGGTGTGCAGGGGCCTGCGGATCAGCTGCGGGCAGCGGCACGCAGGAGGTGTAGGGCCTGTTTGGCGGCGTAGGCGCGGCCGTAGAGCCCCCAGCAGGCGTCGACGTCTGCCCAACGAGGACGGTCGGAGGTGTCCACAGTGGAGGCGCCGTTGGGCCGTTGTGCGGTGTTCGACGATGGCGCCGTAGACGTCGCCGTCCAGCCACGCCTGCCACTCGTCGCGTTCGCCGGTCAGGTCGGTGATGGTGGTGATGCCGGCATGGGGCTCGGTAGTCGCTGGTGTCGAAGGTGAGCACGGTGGTGTCGCCGGTCGTGGCGGCCGCGATGGCGGTGGTGCCGTGGGACAGCCGCAGGTAGCGGCTGAACAGGTCGTGATCGGTGAAGTGCTGCCAGGCGCGCCGGATCTGTTCGGCGTGCCGGTCCTGGTACACGTCGGCGGCGACCTGCACATGCCGGCTGCTGATGATCAGGGCGGGTGCGAGGGCGTCGCCCCAGGGTTCGCCGGCGTGGTCGTCGACGATCAGCCGGGCCCGCCAGCCGGGTAGGCGCTGGTTGGTCACTACATCGGTCTCGTGGTCCAGGTCCATGCGGGGTTCTCCTCACGGGACAGGGGGCGGGGTTCGGCCCCGACCGGTTGCCACGGCCCGGCGGGTGGGTCGCTGCCGCTGCCGTTGCTGGCCGGTGGGGCTGGTGCGCAGGACCCGCAGTCCGCCCAGGCGCCGTCCGTCGTCACCGCTCTGGCAGGGCCGGGCACTTCCGCGGCTGGGCATGGCGATGGGGCTTGTGTGGTGCCTGGCCCGAACAGGGTTTGACGACGGCCAGCCGGGACGGGAGCGTGTGTCCGCACACCAGCCTGCCGAGTCATCCGCGGCTGTGCCGTCGTTGGCGTCGTCACGGCGGACGGCGGTAATCGTGCACGGATTCGTCGCCGGCGAATTGTCATTCGGGGCGCGGCCGGTACCGGCGCGGCTCATGAATGGCGGATCGCTGCGCGGCGGCCGGTCGAATCTTGCGAGCACGGTGACCGCGTGGCGCGAACGCTCCTCGGGCCGGTGGCCTTGAGGCCGTCGTGCTCGCGGCGGCCTGTATAGGCCGGCTGATCAGGTCTTCGACGGCTGGCCGATGTGGGAGAGCCGCGGTGGGGTGAGCGCTGCGATCTGCACAGGTGGGCGGCAGCGCCCCGGTTCGGGACCTGATCCAGTCAGGCGGCCGCGCGGATCTCGACCGTGGTACGGGCGGAAACTGGCCCCTGGGAAGAGCTGCCCGAGGAGGGCGTAGCTGCGCTACCTAGCCCGGTCACCCGAGGCCGAGAAGCCGTACACGGAGCTGAGAACTCGACACCCGACCGACCGAGGAACCCGACTCGGACACCCGTAGCTCCGGGAACTGCTCGGCGGGTCCTGCCCCGGACGCTGGGGCGGGCGTCGCTCGGATCGGCGTCAAGGGCCTTCGCCTCGGACCGGGGTATTTGCTGCACCGTGGTCGCACGGGTGCCCGGGCCAGACTCTTGAGCCTGACCCGGGTGTGGTCGTCATGAGGGGTAGATCTCGACGACCAGTGGCATGGCGGTGATCTCCTCGTCGGGACGCCGGTCGTCGACATGGACGTAGATCTCCGGACCGCCGTGCGGGCCGTAACGGCCGCGGATCTCCAGGTCCACGCCGTGCACGGTGATGACGACCAGTTCGCGCAGGTCATCGCTGCCGACGCCCGTGCTCACCTCGAAGGCGCGCAGGTCCAGCCGGGTGACGAGGTCACCGGCGGCGGTGAGCGCTGCGGTCGTCTGCTGGGAGTCGAGGGCGCCGGACGCGGCCAGGGCGGCGGCAGCACGCAGGTCGGCGATCAAGGCGGTGAACGTGGTCCTTCCAGTCGGTACGGTCCCGGCGGTGTGGTCGCGGAGGCGGTGGCCGTGCCGTTCGGCGGCGGCCGGGTGGGTCATGCCCGGCTGGTACAGCGCGTACGGCAGTCCGTGGTGGCGGGCGTGGTAGAGGGCGATGTCCGCAGCCCGGAACGGCTTGTCGGGATCGGGTAGCGCGCCGGGCAGCGCGAGCCCGACGATGCACGACACAACAGGCGCCGGCCGGTCGCTCGTGGCGCCGTCGCGGGCAGGGACGGGCCGTGCGCGGCCGACGGCGGCGCGGACCGCGATGGCGGCTTCGATGAGGTGGTCGCGGGTGGTGGCGTCGGGGAGCAACAGGACGAATTCGTCGCCGCCGAGCCGGCCGACGACGGCACCGCGCGGCGCGATCTTCGTAAGCTGTGCGGCGACGCCGCGGAGCATCGCGTCGCCGGTGTCGTGGCCGCACTGGTCGTTGACCGCTTTGAACCCGGTCAGGTCCAGCAACAGCAGACCCGGCGTGGTCCACAGGTCGCGTAGGGCGTCGTGCAGCCCGTGACGGTTGCGCAGGCCCGTGAGGTCGTCGGTGCCGAGCGTGTGCACCAGGCGGCACCACCACCAGGTGAACGCGGCGACCTGGAGCGCTTCGACAACGGCGGCCAGTAGACCGACAGTGCCGTGGTTCATTGGTTTCTCCTTCAGACAGCATCGCAAGCGGCCCGCCGTGTGGCGGGCCGCTGATGGATCTGCAGCGAGGTCTTTCGACCCGGCGGGTCGCGGCGCCGACGACGCGGCGGCCCTGCCGGGCTACGCCGGCGTCCGCGGCGCTCCACAGTGGAGCTCGGACGCCCCCGGGCCGTGCTCGTGGCCCGTCGGGGCGGGGACGGCACGCAAGGCCCGCCCGGCCGCAGCCGACGTCAAGCCGGCCCGATCGCTTGTGGCACGTCTGCACTGATTGGTCCGGCCGGCTTGACGTCGGCCCGGCCGGGTGGGACCGTGACCGGTCCTCGCCCGCCGGGCCCTCGCACGGCCGCTCGCCAGGCTGCCCCAAACGGGCGACTGTCGCGGCCACGGCATGTCGATGGGCGGCGGTCCCTATGACCGAAGCCAGGCAGGGCCACCGGTCGGCCCGCCGGATCGGTCGGGTGTGACGCGTGTGGGGGCGTGTGTCGTGCGCCTGGCGGTGTGCCGGCGCGCCTTGCCGGGCCAGGGCGGGGACGGTCCAAGCGCGGCAGGGCAGCGAGGGCCTGTACCGCCGCGCCCGAACCGCCCGACGCGGCGTCGGGCTCAACAGGCCGGCACTGGGCTGGCGACGATTGCTGGCCGCAGCATCGGACAGCCGCGACGGTCAGGACACGGCCGTGACGAGCCGAACCTGCGCGGTGGCGCGCCCGTCGGGCGTGTCGATGTGCACCGGCGTCGCGGCGAGTTGGTCGACGAGGGCCTGGAAGACCCCGTAGCGGGCGAACGGGTCGCGCAGGTCGAAGGCGGCGTGCACGGTGACGGTGGCGGTCACCCGGAAGGTGCGCCGCACCGCGGGAGGCTGGCGGCAGCCACGGGGGCGTGGTGGGTGTCGGTTGCCTGGGTGCGGGTGTGCTCTGGCAGCTCGTGCGTGGGCTGCGATGCGTCATCCGCGCCGGGCGGTGTCGGCTGTATGGTCATGAGCGGCGGCGTCGGGGCTGGTGGACGCCGACCTGTGCTGCGTCCGGGTTCGGTGGGCAGATGCTGAGCCCGCCGGCGGTCGTCGTGGAGTCCACGGACACCCAGGCGCCGCCGATGCGGATGACGCGGGTGCCGCAGTGGCGGCACTCATGCTCGGCGGTGGCGGCGTAGGCCTCGCGGTCGGCTCGCCACCGGCCACTGTCGACGGCGAGGTCGAGCCGGGCGAACGGTTCACCTACGTGGTGCAGGGTCCGCGACCCGTCCGGGTTGGTTGCGCAGCGGGCCAGATGCGCGGGCGCGCCGTGGACGGCGTAGGCAACGTAGGACGATCCGCCGATTACGGCGAACGTTCCCCGCTCGTCATGGGGCGGCACGGTCAGCGTCAGGTTCGGCAATGTGGGTGATGCCATCGTGGTTCCTCGCTTCCCGCGTGCCCCTGCCGGCGGATTGGTGATCATGAGGGTGATCCCCCGGGCCATCCGTCGCGGTTGGGCCTGCGACGGATGGCCGGGTCCGGCCGCCGGTAGGGGAATGCGAATGTCGGTTGGATCAGACCCGGCGGGTTCGCCGGTACGGCACGAGAAACGTCCAGCCTCGGCACCGGCTGGTGCAGCCGGCTCACGCCTGATCTGCGTCGTGCGGCTCGTGGGGCATCGGCCACACCGGGACGAGCTGCGTGGGGGGAATGTTGGACAGGATCGACGTGACGACCAGCTGCAGCATCGAGTACGACGGGTCCGCTCGGCGGGCGCGGCGGGCTGCGGCGAGCGCGAGAGGGTTCTCGTCGCGCATCCACGCGCACCACGCCGCCAGCGCGGCGGGGGCCGGCACATACCGTTGCGGCAGTCGCCGGGTCAGGTCCAGCCAGAGATTCCGCTGCCACATTTCCCGGCTGGTGGCTTCCCAGGCGGCGTCGCGCAGCGGGATGTGCCGCAGGAGCAGTCCCATGCGGGCGGCCTCGTCGTCGGTGAGGCGCTGGTCGAGCATCGCCCGTTCCAGCAACTCGTTGAGGTCGGCCGCCGTCCAGCTGTGCCGGGTGGGCAGGCGCTGGATGGCTTGGCCGGCGGCCGCCTGCGCGGTGGGGTCGGGGTCGACCAGGGCCAGCAGGTCGTCACGGGACGGCAAGGCCACCTCCCCGCGTACGGTGGCTTGGGCGGCGACCTCGGTCGCTCGGGGGTCGAACGGGACGCCGCCCAGCGCGCCGCAGTCGCAGCCGCGGACCAGGCAGTGGTAGTAGCCGGCGGATACCAGCCAGGTCACCCCGACCGGGACGTGCCGGTCCACCTCGTCGGCGACCGCGGTGACGGCGCATGCCTCGGTCAGCGGACCGTATCCGACGATGCACACGCGTTCGGCGTCCGTACGGCTGGCGAAGTCGCGGATCTTGTCGACGGCGTCGGATGTCGGGACGTGCAAGGCGATGTTGGTGCACGCCAGCACCCGCCCGGACGACGCCATGTAGAGAGTCACGATGCTGTCGGAGGGGTGATAGCCGAGCAGATACGGCACGGTGCCCAGCACGTCGTGCGGGCTGCGCAGCTGCGGCTCGGAAGCGTTCGTCATGATCGGGCACTCCCTCATCAACGTTGACACTGATCGACGGCCTGTAGGTATTGGTGGTGCGCTGCGGCCCGCCTGTGGCCGATCGGCCACAGGCGTCCGGGTGGCGGCGGCCCGGTCACGGCCGCTTGGAACGGCCGCTTGGCCGCGTCACCGGTTCGGGCCCGGCGCGGCCTACGAGCGAACCGCGGCCGGTACCGATGGCGGCCGTGTGAGGCGGCGAGGTGGGCGCTGCGCTTGGCAGGTCGGGAAAGCCGGCATCGTCCGCGCATCGGCGTGCACCCGCGGTCGGATGCGGCCCGCGCGGGCTCGGCCATCGTGGCGGCCAGGCCTGCGAGCGCATGGAGGGGCGCTACTGCACCGACGTCAGCAGGTGGTCGTGGCCGGCGGCGGGCGGCCATTCAGCCACGACGGTCGGGGGCAGTTTGGCGTGGATCGCGGTGCAGATCATGGCGGCCAGCCGGTTGCCCGGGTCGGCTTCAAGGGACCGCCGGGCGGCGGCGAAGGCGAGGTGGGCTTCGCCGCGCCGCCAGGCGCACCACGCCGCCAGCGCGGCCGGCACGGCAACATAGCGGTCCGGAACGCGGCGGGTGAGATCCAGCCACAGGTTGCGCTGCCACATCTCCTGATCGGTGCCGTACCAGGCTGCCCGGTGCACCGCGCAGTCGTCGAGCAGCACCGCGAGGCGGGCCACCTGAGCGTCGGTGAGACGCCGGTCCGCCCGGGCCAGGTCCAGCAACTCCTCGAGGCGCAGGTCGGCATCTGCAGGACCGGGCCGCGTGTCGTCGGCCAGCGCCTGCCGCAGCGTGCGACGGATCGCCGTGCGCACCACGATGTGGGCCGCAGGATCGGGTGCGGTCAGCGCCAGCAGCGCCTCACGGGAGGGCAAGGCCACGTCGCCGCGGACGGCGGCGGCAGCAGCGACCGCGGTGGCCCGCGGGTCGAACGGAATCCCGGTGACCGCCGCGCAACCGCAGCCGGGCTTCAGGCAGTAGTAGTGGCCGTCGGCGACGAAACACGAGTAGCCGACCGGCACCGATGCGGTGATACCCGCGATGAGCGCCTTGACCGTGGCCGCGGCCGGCAGCGGACCGTACCCGACGACCAGGACGCACTCGGCACCCGCCCGCCGGGCGGCGTCGAGCACCTCGTCGACCATGCGCGCCACCGGGGCAGCCAGCGACAAGACGTGGACCGCCCGGACCCGGCTGCCCGACTGCACGTACAGCACGACGATGCTGTCGGCGGGGTGGTAGCCGACCAGGTAGGGCACCATGCCCAACAGGTCCTCCGGGCCGCGCAAGACCTGTGGTGTGGAAACATCGGACATCGACGGAAGACTCCTTCGCAACGACAGGTGCGCGAGCGGCTGGCGACGTGGCGTCCACGGGCCGCTCGGCACGGGGCGGCCGGGCCCGCGGTGATCGCGCCGGGCCGGGCCGTGCTGACCCGATGCGCGGACCGGCCCGACGGCCGTGGCCAGGCAAGGCCGGCGGCCGTGGTTTGACCGTCCATGCGTCCGCCGCTGCCGTGATGCCGGTGGGTGGCTGGCCGGCGTGCCTTGCCGGGCGAGGCCCGGGACGGTACAAGCGCGGCAGGGCAGCGACGGCCCGCAACGGGGCGCATCCGCGGGACCGAGGCCACGTGTCTGCGGCATCCCGGACAGACACCGTCCGGTAATGCAGCACTACGCCCTGCGGCGGCTCTGCCGATGCCGCTGTCAGGCGTGCTCCGGCATTGCCAGCGCCACGGCTTCGGCGATGTCGCCGCGGTCCGGATGGTCGTGGCTGGCCAGGTCGGCCATCGTCCATTCCCCGGACAGTTCAGCGGTGTTGTCTGAGGAGGCGCGGCAGGCGTGTCAGCGCGTGCGGGGGGATCTGGCGGCGCTCTTGTTGACTACGCAATGTGGTCGTGATTGGGGTGTCGGCGTACGGGTTCCACTACAGAGTCAGGTACGCGCTGACGTACAAAGATCCTCATGCCCCGAGGAGCCGCATGCCGCATGCCACCCGCCCACCGGTCTCCGTGCCACCGCCTACGCTCGGCTACCGGCACGCAATCGGCCGACGCACCGGACTGCGGCAAATCCGGAAACGTGATCATGGCGTTTGGTTCGGTTGGTGTAAGGGTTCTTGGTTCTGGTCTTTGTCGGGTGGGGTGTTGAGCAGTGTGGTGAGGTGCCCAGCGAGTTCGGTGGCGCCGATTTTGGTGGCGGCTTGGAGGCTGGTGGTCAGGACGGTTGTGGCGTCTTCGGGTTGTCCGGCGGCGAGGAGGAGTTGGCCGAGGATGTTGCCGACGATGGCGATGCCGTCGGGTCGTTGCAGGCGGGTGAGGATCTGGTAGGCGGTGACGAGTCGGGGTGCGGCGGTCTGGTAGTCCTGTCGTGCGAGGTCGATCTGAGCCAAGCCCCAGGTAGCCGCGGCGATGCCGTCGAGGTCGCCGAGCTGTTCGTTGGCCTCGAGCTCGCGTTGCCGGAGTTCGGCGGCCTGTTCGTAGTCGCCGCGCTGGTAGGCGATGTCGGCGATGTTGCCCCAGGTGATGGCGGTGGAGCGGGTGTCGCCGAGCCGCTCGTACACCGGCAGCTGCACCTCGCGGCGGATGCGCAGCGCCTCGTCGTAGTCGCCGCGATCGTAGGCGATGTCGGCGATGTTGCCCCAGGTGATGGCGGTGGAGCGGGTGTCGCCGAGCCGCTCGAACACCGGCAGCTGCACCTCGCGGCGGATGCGCAGCGCCTCGTCGTAGTCACCGCGCTGGTAGGCGATGTCGGCGATCCTGCCCCAGGTGATGGCGGTTTCGCGGGTGTCGCCGAGCCGCTCGTACACCGGCAGCTGCACCTCGCGGCGGATGCGCAGCGCCTCGTCGTAGTCGCCGCGATCGTAGGCGATGTCCGCGATCTGGCCCCAGGTGATGGCGGTGGAGCGGGTGTCGCCGAGCCGTTCGTACACCGGCAGCTCGATCTCGCGGCGGATGCGCTGGGCCTCGTCGTAGTCGCCGCGATCGTAGGCTATGTCGGCGATCTGGCCCCAGGTGATGGCGGTGGAGCGGGTGTCGCCGAGCCGCTCGTACACCGGCAGCTGCACCTCGCGGCGGATGCGCTGGGCCTCGTCGTAGTCGCCGCGCTGGTAGGCGATGTCGGCGATCCTGCCCCAGGTGACGGCGGTGGAGCGGGTGTCGCCGAGCCGCTCGTACACCGGCAGCTGCACCTCGCGGCGGATCCGCAGCGCCTCGTCGTAGTCGCCGCGATCGTAGGCGATGTCGGCGATCCTGCCCCAGGTGACGGCGGTGGAGCGGGTGTCGCCGAGCCGCTCGTACACCGGCAGCTCGAGCTCGCGGCGGATGCGCAGCGCCTCGTCGTAGTCCCCGCGCTGGTAGGCGATGTCGGCGATGCTGCCCCAGGTGACGGCGGCCTCCCGGTCGGAGCCGTGCGTAGCGAATAGCTGTTCGGCTCGGTGCAGCAGGACCATGGCCTGCTCGGGTTGGCCGCTGCCCTGTAGCCGCACGGCGTATTCGTACAGCACTCGAGCGTGATCGAGCGGTTCGCTGCCACCATCCTGGTCGCCGATGTCGATCTGGTTCACGGCGCGTTGCATTAGAGCGTCGCCGGCCGAGCCGTCGCCGCTGGTGAGGGCCGCATCTGCGGTTTGGCGTAGCAGCCACAGCGGCACGGCGACATGGTGGCGGTCGAGCAGCTCGATGGCGTCCCGGCCCAGCTGATACGCCCGGCCGGCCGGCCCTTGCCGCAGCGCGTTGACCGCATGGGCAGCGCACTCGGCAACGACGTCTGGGTGGTCGGCGAGCAGCCCGAGCCGGGTCAGTTGCACATCCAACCCGCCGTCACGGTCGGCCGCAACGCACGGGCCGCGCCACGCCGTGTGTAGCGGCCCGACCGCGGTCACGGCGACCGCCGCCGCTTCAGCTTCGGACAGTGGGGCGAGCCGCCCGGCGGCGAGCGGGTTGACCGCGACCGCAGTCTGCGCAGGGTGGGCCGGGTTCGGATAGGCATCGGCCAGGCCGAGCCCGCACATCCGGTCCAATGACCCACCAACCTGCCCGGCGAGCAGGTCGGCGACCGGGCGCGGGATCGGCTGGTCAAACACCGTCAACGCCCGGGCCAGGCCGCGGTGGGCCGGGCCGGCCTGATCGAGGAGCGTGTCGATGGCCAGGTCCTCCAGGAACGTGCGGACCTGCTCCTCGGCCGGCAGCGCGTCGCCACGGTCGAGGTAGGCCTCCATATCGGCCACCGCCCGCTCCGCCCGGTCCGTGTCGACGGCCTCGTCGTAGACCAGGCGCAGCCCGATCAGGTCCTGCAACCCCGGATTCCCACGCGCCACCGCAACCGCCCGCTCGGCCAGCCCGGCCCGATCCGCCTGCAGCCCGGCGGGGGCCAGACCTTGTTGCCGCAGCTGCAACTTCGCCTGCGCCACCGGCGACAGCGGCCGCAACTGCACCGCCTGCACACGATCCTGCAAACCGTCCAGCGTGAACGTGTACCGGCTGGTGAGCAGCAGCCGACTATCGGTGCCGTCCGCGGTGAACGCGCGCAGGACCGCGGCCAGCACCGGCGCCGCATCGGCGGTGACCCGGTGCGCGCCGTCCGCCCGGTCCTCGAGGATCTGTTCCAGGTCGTCGATCACCAACAGCAGCGGCCGCTGCCCGTCCCCGATCTGCGCGCACGGCCCACTCAGCAGATCCACCAACACCCGCTCCAGCGCCTGCGGAACCTCATCCCGCACATCGGGCAGGCCACGATCGATCACCTCCCGCGCCTGCGGCAACGCCCGGACGGCGTCGGCGACCGCGTCCAGCACGGCCAGCGCTGTGTAGTCGCCATACACCACCGCAACCGCATACTCGGGCAGCCGGTCGACGACCCGGGCGGCCAGGCTGGACTTGCCCAGCCGGCCCTGACCATGCAGCAACACGCCCACCCGGTCGCCGCCCCGCAGCACCCGCAACGCCTGCTGCAACTCCTGCCGCCGGTTGACGAACATACTGCGGTCCGCCACCCGCACATGCTGTTTGCGGTCCAGGAACGCCTTCGTCCCCCGATCCGCCGCCACCAGCGACCGCTTCCGGGTACCACCCGCCACCGGACCACCACCGGCCGGGCCCAGCCACAACCGGGCCAGATGCCAGTCAGCCCGAACCCAGTCCACGTCACAGTCCAGCAACGCGCGGCGAGCGTCCCCGACCGCAACGGCCAGATCCTCCCGCTCACCCAACGCCGCATACAGATGCCCGGCAAACACCGTCGCCGCCCGATCCCGCACCGAACCGTCCCAACCCAACACCGCCGGCACTCCCGCCGCCACCAACGCAGTGGCCAGCGAATGCGCCACCCCACCACCGTCATTCGCCACCCCGGCCGACGCCGGCCGCGGACGTGGCACCACGTCCCGGCCGCGCTCACCCGCCGCGGGCGGCCACCAACCCGACTGACCCGCGCCGGTCGCGGTCAAACACGCCGACACGAACACCAACCGCGGCACACCCCGCAGTCGGCGCACCAGATCCGCGGCCGTGGTCGGCCGTTCACCGCCCTGATCGTCCTCCAGCATCAGGACCGGCTCCCGGGTCCCGTCCGGCTGCGGCCAGGCGTTGTGGCCGTGACAAGACAGGTGCACCACCGGCATCCCGCCCACATCAGCCAGCCGACGGCCGAACTGCACCGGATCACCGGTGTCCTCCACCAGCAGATCGACCCTGCCGATCCCGACCGCCGACAAGATCGCCGCCTCCTCGGCCTCATAGTCCAGATCGTCCCGACCCCGCGGCGACGACGCCATGAACCCCAGCCCCAACCGGAACCCATCCAACTTCCCACCACCGACCGGCCGGCCAAGACGCCGCACCACACACAAGCGCAGCAGACCATCCTCCACCAGAAACCCACCCGACGAAGGAGCAGCCAGCAACTCCCACGGCGCCCGCAACACCGCCCACCCCGCCGACGACGGCGACGCCGACGCCTGCACCTCAAACACCACCGGCCCCGGTCCGGCCACCACCGCACCGAGGCCACCGCCATCACCGTCCAGCCAGGAGTACAACTCCTGACCCAGACCCAAAAACGTGTCCCTCCGAGCCCAACCCGACACAGCCCGCACATACCGGGCCGTCACATCCTCCAACAGCGACACATCCGACGGCGCCAACGTCCGACGCCGACCCACCCGCACGCCAGCAACCAGCAACTCGAATCCAGCTGCGTCCAGCACCACACCCGTCGCCGCCATCAAACCACCCCGGCTCGCCGACAATCTCCCCTCTATCTGACGGACAGCACCAAACCCGACGAGCAGCGCCCAAGATCACGTTCACTATCATCGGCATGAGTGCGCACCTGATCAAGGGATGTGCCGGCTTGGCAGCGGCAGCCGGGCACGAGATCCGCGGGCGCCGCGCCAGTTCGGTGCTTACCGTTATGCCTCGGTTGTCCCGACGCTTGCCGGTTCCGGGAAGTTCTGGCGTCATATGTGGTGCCGGTTGTGGTTCCGGTGCTGTGCGAGGGCTTGGGCTGAGGGGGACGGGTGCTCGTTGTTGCTGCAAGGGCAATGAGCTGACACGCATACGATTGCCGCCGGACGGCGCTTTGCTTGGCGCAGGTGCGATCCATCTTCTGCAGCTGAAACGCGCCCCCAAACGCACCTTGTGGCGGAGGCAGATCAGCAGGTCAGAGGCGTTGCCGGGATGAAGTGCGCAGGTCCCGTTCCGGGGCGGGTCCCCCAGAGCATGGGAAACGGCCGTGACTAGCGCCGATACCGACGTCGTGATCATCGACGGCTGCTGGCCGGTGCCGCCACGCGAACAGTAGCAAGTGGTGGAGCCCGTCGGCATCGGAGATGCGGACGGGCTCGAAGCCGCTGGCGCGGAGGCTATCGAGGAGTTACGTGCTGTCGTCGTCGCGCAGGAGGACCCGTGGGCCGGCTGGCATGCGACGGGTGACAGCCACTGGACGCGAGCCTTGTGCGCGAATGGTGGCGCGACCTGGGCGGGTGCGCGACTGGATCATGACGAAACAGCGCCGGTGGAATGTCTCGGATCGTGCCGCCGAATGAGCAACCGCGACCGGGCTCGCCGACTACCTCGCCTACCTCGACGGCGACCTGGCAGTCCACCTACAGGTGTCCTGCCAGCTTCTTCGGCAACAACGTCAACCCGGCTGCCGGCGACCGCCCTGCCACCGTGTGAGGCATGGACGCTGGCTGACCCAGCCCGCGACGATTGCGGCATGTGCGTAAACCTGATCAATGGGTGGTCAGGTGGGCTCGGATTCGGTGTCTTGGTTTGGTTGGGCTGGAGGAGCTTGGTAATGGCTTGGACGACATTCAGCATGCCGACTTTGGTGGCGGCGTCGGCGCTGGCTGTGAGGACGTTGGTTGCCTGGTCGTGTCGGGCGGCGAGGAGTAGCTGGCCGAGGGTGTAGCCGATGACGGCGATGCCGTCAGGTCGTTGGAGGTGAGTGACGATCTGGAATGCGGTGACGAGGCGGGTTATGGCGGATGCGTAGTCGTTGCGGTCGAGGTCGAGTTGGGCGAGGCCCCAGGTGCGTTGGCGATGCCGTCTTGGTCGCCGAGTCGCTGGTAGGCGTCGAGGCTTTGCTGGCGCAGCGTGGCGGCCTCGTCGTCGTCGCCGCGATCGTAGGCGATGTCGGCGATGCGGCCCCAGGTGAGGGCGGTGGCGCGGGTGTCGCCGAGCCGCTCGTACACCGGCAACTCGACCTCGCGGCGGATGCGCAGCGCCTCGTCGTAGTCCCCGCGCTGGTAGCCGATGTCGGCGATGCTGCCCCAGGTGACGGCGGCCTCACCGTCGGAGCCGTGGGTGCTGAACAGCTGCTCGGCTTGGCGGAGCAGGACCTCGGCCTGTTCGGGCCGGACGCTGGCCTGCAGCCGCACTGCGTACTCGACACGGATCCGGGCCTGATCCAGCGGGTCGATGCCACCTCGGTCGCCGGTATCGGTCTCGGTCACGGCGCGGTGCAGTAGGGCGTCGCCGGCCGGGCCGTCGCCGCTGAATCAGGGCCGCGGCCGCAGTTTGGCGCAGCAGCAACAGCGGCACCCGGACGCGGTGACGGTCGAGCAGGCCGACCGCGTCCCGACCCACCGTGTAAGCGTCGGCGGCCGGACCTTGCCGCAACACGTACACCGCGTCGCCAGCGCACCCGGCGACCACGTCAGGATCGTCGGCGAGCAGCGCGAGCCGAGTCTGCTGCACATCCAACCCTCGATCCGGGTCCCCGCTCGCCCGCGGCGGCAGGGCCGCGCCAGGCGGCGTGCAGCGGCCCGACCACAGTGACCGCGATAGCCGTGGACTCGCCTTCGGTGAGTGGGGCGCTGCGTGCGCAGGATTGGATCGGGGTGATCACCGATATGGGCGCACCCGGACCTCGGGCATGATCAAGGTGTGGCGAAAACGGGGGTGACGACCGTCGTCGAACGACGAGACCGGGCGGTACTGGCGGGGGATGCTGACAGTCGCCGACTGGTCTGGGTAAGTGTGGCCGCCGGGATCTGGGCTCTGTGGTACACGATCTACCGCGCCTACTACGCGGCCGGCGGCACCGCGTTCCTGCCGGGAACGATCCAGGAGGGCTCGGAAGGTGAGTTCCAGCTCGTCAACCTGATCGGCGCCGTCGTTATTGGTGTTGCCGCCGTCCTGCCCGCCGCCATGCTGCCCTTGTGGTCGCGTCGTTGGCCGCGCCGGATGCTGTTGGCTTTGTGCTGGGTGGTTGCGGTGGGCTGCTGTATGCACGCGCTTGTCGCTATGACCCAGCGGGTGCTCAGCCTGACCGGGACTGTACACATCGACTACCCGCCAGTGTGGGCATCGGTAAATTATCGTGTCGCTGATCTGCAGGACTTGTTCTTCAACGAGCCGTGGTTCCTGGTGGAAGGATTGGCCTTCGGTGCGCTCGGCTGGATCGGCCTGGGTGCTGGCCAGGCGCGCAGGTGGTGGACGCTTTCCGCTCTCACGGCGATCGTCGCGCTGCTCCTGCTCGGCGTGCTTGTTGTGGTGGGGGTTGTCGGAAAGGCGATCGTTTTCTGAAGGGCCGGCGAGGGCGTAACGACCAGGCTGGTGCAGTAGCGGCCACGCGCCGGAGGCAACCCTGCACAATGCGCCGGCGCCGGCACCGACCAGCTGGCGCAATGTTTGGTGCCGATGGGCACGGTCAGACGCCGCAAGTCATGCCCGCTCCACTACGGCAACCGGCATGGATGAACAGGGCACCGCGCCGCTCGCCGGTCGGTGTGCCGCTGAACGACCGACCACGACGACCGCGTCATGGAGCGCGACCGTCGCGCGCGGTGGATGAAGCACTGGCTGCTGGGCACGACCAGCATTCAGACCGGTGAGGTCTTCACACGGACAGAGCCGATCTTGTATGTCAGCCACGACGCCGACGACGGACTCTGGCAACTCATCGGCGCGAGCGACGCCGACCCCGCTATGGGCAAGCTCAGTCACCTTCATCACGCCGTGGAGCACGACCTCACGTTGCTCGACGTGCTCGACCTCAAGCCGGGCGAGAGCGTCTACCGGACCGGGCCGGACGAGCCCTGGACCAACGAACGGTCCGTCCAGTCACCCAGCGGCGAGGGGTGACTCGTGATGATGCCCGGCAGGGGCGATCGGCGTGTAGGGCCTACCGGGTGTGACAGCCACACCAGCCAGCCGAACCCGACCGGCGGCATGAGCGTGCGCCTGATCAAGGCTCGACCAGCTGCTCGATGCCGATATTTACCACTGCAAGGGTGTCTGGGGGCGACGACGGTCGGGCCTACGCCGCAGTCTGGTTGAACCGGGTTAATGTCCACCGCGGCGGCGGCCAGGCTGTCGGCGTCTCGTTGGTCTGCCATTCGGTGACCGAGGCCGGCGCGACGGTGAGGTCGCACGAGCGGTACAGCGGCAGCAGTCCGAGTGCGTGGAACGACATCTCCACGGTCTCGGAGTGCCCGACGATGATGACGGTCGAGCCTTCATGTCGCTCGGCGATGTCGAGGACCGCCCGGCTGCCACGTATGACCAGTTCCGCCCAGGTCTCGTTGTCCCGCTCGAACGGCCGGAACACCCCGCCGCCGGTGATCGCGTGCTCGCGCAGTTCCGCGTGGGAGAGCCCGTCGGCGTAGTCGGGCACGTGCCACGTACACAAGCGGCAGTCCTGGTCAGATGGGACGGCCAGCGCGGCCGCGCGGCTGCATGCCCACGGCATCAGCCCGGCCGCGTTGCAGCAGCACACCGTCGTCTCACCGGCGGGCAGTACCAGCCTGTGGCGAGCCGTCACCTCCGGCGCGCTGTCGGCAGCCGAAGCCGTCAACCATCTCCAGGCAGCAGGACTGCCCGAGCCGACGGCGCGGCCGTCCACGCCCTCACCGGCCGTGTCGACGCCGCGGCCAGCGCCGGCTGTGTTCTCCCATCCTGTCGCCGCCCTCGACCCGGACAACGCGGACCAGCGCGCAAAATCGACGCCACCTCAGACGCCGTTTCGGGCCTGACGCCGGGGGCGCTGCCAGTGTTACCAACCCCAAGCCTGACACCGCCACAACCGCCCGATTTGTATCGACGCTCACCCGCGATCTCCACCGACGCGGCGACGGCGTCGGGCAGCTGCAGCAGCCGTACGCGGTCGGGTCGCAACTGACTACGCAGTCCGAGTAGCGGTACCCGGTGCACTACGCCGCATACGGGCGCAGCACGCTGGGAGCGGCATGTGCGGAAATGTCGTAGCCGACTGCAGCGCGGCCGGTGCCGGGCGTTGTCCGCGTGATACTTGAGGCGCTCGTGGCGACGTTCCACCAAGGCGACGAGGGGTTGCCGGGCGCCCGTACCCTGTCGCCATGCGGGGGCAGAGCACTGGGCGGTTGCGCGGATCGGCGGTCACGGCGGCTCTCGTCGCGCTCCTTGGGCTGGCCGCGTGCACCAGCTCACCCCGGTCCGACTCGACACCCGGGCCGGACAGGACGGCCGCCTCGACACCCGAGCCCGACCAGACGCCCGGCTCGTACGACCACCTGGTCGGCGCATGGAGCTCGACGGTCTTCAGCGAGAGCCACGTCGAGGTCTCGATACCCGACGGCTGGAGCCTCCACCTCCGGGTGCGCTGCACGGGCACTGGCGAGCTCCGCATCATCATGATCGTCGGCACCCCGCACCCCTTCAAGAGGACCCTGGGATGGCGCTGCGCCGCCGGCCGGTGGGAGTTCGCGGACGCCTTTTTCCCGGCGGGGGCCATTGATGTCGCTGACCAGTACCACGGCCCGTTCGCCATCGTCATCGACCGGCCGGACACCATCACCGCGTGGGACATCGAGGCCTACGACATCGGGCCACTCGAGCAGGACCTCCGCAACGCCAGTCCGCGGCCGTCCACGTCCTGACCTTGGGCGGCGTCCAGGTTCAGCCGCCGTGCGCATCAGGAAGCGCTGTGCCTGCCGAATATGCCATCCGGGCAGTTCAGGCGGCATGATCGTACTGGCGGAGGACGCCGCCGAGGCGGTCATGCCGATGAATGTTCAGGTGGGCGAGCCGGTCTGGATCGGTGATCGGTTCGGGTAGTGGGGCCAGTGGCCGGGCGTTGGCGATGCCCTGGTGGGGTCTGTGCTCGTTATAGAAGGTCTCGTACTCGCGTAGTGCGTGCAGCAGGTGACGTTGGTTGAGGATCAGTGTCCGGTCGAGCAGTTCGCGCCGGCAGGTCCGTATCCAGCGTTCCATGACCGCGTTCATCCGGGGCATCCGGACGCCGCTGAGCAGGACCGCGATTCCTGCGTCGGCGAGGACAGCGTCGAACAGAGCCGGGTACTTGCCGTCCCGGTCGCGGATCAGGTACCTCACCCGGCATCCCGCGTCCTGCAGGTCCATCACCAGGTTGCGGGCGGCCTGGGTCACCCACGCCGCGGTGGGATGCGCGGTCGCGCCGAGGATCCGGATACGGCGGCTGGTGTGCTCGACGACCGCGAGGACGTACATCCTGGTTCCGGTCAGCGTGATCGTCTCGAGGAAGTCCGCGGCCAGCAGCGCCTTGGCCTGCGAACGCAGGAATTGCGCCCAGGTCGTGGCGGCCCGGTCCGGGGCCGGATCGATCCCGGCCTCGCGCAGGATCTCCCAGACCGTGGATGCGGCGACCTTGACTCCGAGGGTGAGCAGTTCCCCGTGCACCCGCCGGTACCCCCAGGACGGGTTCTCCCGGACCAGGCGCAGCACCAGCGCGCGCACCGAACCGATGGTGCGCGGCCGTCCTCGTCGGCGGGGACGCGACGCCGCCGCGTGGCGGCGAGCATGCAGGTCACGATGCCAGCGCAGAATGGTGTCGGGCCGCACTAACAGCCGCAGGCTGTACAGACTGGGTCTGGGCAGCGTGCTGAGCAGCGCGGCCAGCCATGCCCGGTCGGCTGGCTCGAACTGGACCCGCTGCCCGCCGAGCTGGCGGTGCAGCACGGCGAGCTGGTGCCGTAGGGCAAGGATCTCCGCGTCCTTGTCACGGTCGCTGCCTGGCAGTAGCCGCAGCAGCGCGAGCGCGTTGGTGACGCCCAGGTATGCCAGTCGCAGCAGCATGAGACGGCATCATCGCGTAGTCACCGACGGCGACGGCAAGCAGGACACGGGGACAGACCCGACAATCAAGATCGCATTCGTATGGTGGACTGCCCTCTGACCAGCACGGACGCATTTGTCGGCAGGTACAACGTCTCGACGCCCGGCTACTGGCTGTTTAGCGCCCTGGGAATCGGCCTAGTCTGTACCGACATGCGAACGCTTCGCCTGCCCCATTCCGCAACCGGAATCCTCTGGCTAACCTGCGGTACGTTATTTATTGCCGAGTCGGTCTCGCGCGAACACTTCGCCAAGCTGGTTACAGCCGCCGGATCAGGTGTCGCAGTTTGCGCATTACTGCTGCTCGTTGCGCTACTGGCACCTGGTCAACTGGGGCTCGGCGACGTCAATTTTGCCGGGGCGATCGCCTTCTCTTTGGGTTGGATCAGTTGGCGTGCTGCCATTGCGGCCATCTTGGTCGCCTTCGTTGCGCAATGGATTGCGATGAAGGTACTCAGCATTAAAGCGGACGAGCGCTCCGATGGGCTGGCACTTGGACCTGCTCTGTACGGCGGTTGGCTGTTGGCTATTGCGTTTGCGAGGTGAAGCCGGAATCCTCGGGGCCGCTCCAAGGCGCGGCCACCATCGGCCGCCGAGCCTCAGCCGCTCAATTCCAGCGGCTCGCCTGTCCGCCGAGCCCTCGTCGCTGATTTGCTAATCGTTCCTCATGAAGGCGGCGTCTGTTGTCACCAATGAAGGCAAGGCCGACATGATAGGGCGGGCAACTTACCCGCCTAGTATTCTACCGATCATCGGCGCACCAATAGCGAACAGGCTTCCGAGACTGCGACCGGCAAGTTCCAGGAGGTGGCGGGCAGTCTCCGGGGGAAATGCGTCGGCTAGCACAAGCGAAAAGATGCCACCAAGTAGAAGGAGACGCCAGTCTTTACGGCCCATCCGGCCGCTTGCCTCGCCGATGACCTTGAGCCTCTCGTCGAGCCTCGCCTCTTGCGCCGAAGTGAGTTGACTGGCCCGCTTGACTGCCTCGCCCATCGCTGCGAGTTGCGCGAAAATCAGTTCCCGCTCTTGACGGGTGAACGGTGAATTGTCGTCGCCCTGACTATCGGCGTCCGCGAAAACTCGCCAGCCGGCGCTTTCGCTCCACAGGTCCGGAGTGTCCGCCCACTCAACAACGCGCCCCGCCCAGTCTCGAACAGCTTGGATGACCTTACTCCACGAATGCCCTTCTCCGTGTATGCTCTGCCATTCGTTGCCAACTTGAGAAACCAAGAAGAATGAGCCAATAGAATGAGAATCTGCCTCGATGTCAAAATATGATTGCGTTGGGAGGTGAATAATTTTCATCGTAGCGTATGACGGATGCTTAATTTGACTCATTTGGGGTTCAATGTGCGCTTCGACAAGTGCACGGAAAATCTCGTTAAGCATGGATTTCGAAAATGTGGCCACGGGTCAAGCCTAATCTAGACGGGCAACGGTCGATAGCCGACCATTTTGCCAAATAGGCACAAACTAGACGAACTGTGCCTCCGAGCCAACGTCGGCAATCGGGGGCAATCTTGACGAGCCGTCGGCATCCCCGGCATTGAGCGGACACTCATGACTACCAGAAGGCACGAGAATGCCGCAAAGCGCAAACAGCAGGGCGTCTGCCGGGCTGCGCGGCAGTGTCGAGCTGCAGCCCAATCTCCTCGGCCGCCTTCCCTGGTGCACCAGACAGGGCCTTATGACGAAGAGTGTGCGGTTCATCGAGTGTTCATGCGCTATAACGTTCGGTCATCTGTACGCGCGCTTGATGACGGTAGATCGAGCACCAGGGCATCATAGAGGGGTGCGTCGGGAAACGGCTGAAGCTCGCCGATTTGGTACCAGTCCCAGGTGCGGTATGCGGTCCGAGCGGCGACATTCTCCGGCAAGACGAGGAGCGTGGCGCGCTGTTCGGGCCGACCCTCCAGCAGAGCGTCGTGCAGCAAACGGGCGTACCCACGTCGCCGGTAGGCTACGCGCACCATGATGTAGGTCAGGGCGAAGGTCCGACGGCCGTCCTCGGTCGTCAAGGCGGGATCAACGGTCGTGGTCAAACCCTTCCACCATGCCGAATTGGTGGGCAGGGTGAAGCCCATCGCGTAGCCGATCAACTGGCCCGCGACGCGGCCGAGGACCAGGGCATACCCGTCACGCGCGGCGTACGCCTCGACACGCTCCCAATAGCGTTCCGGCGTAAAGAACGGGCTGTTCAGCTTGTCGGCGTACGCGTCGACGTAGACGTCGAGAAGTTCGTCGCGGTGGCGCGCGAGGTCGCCTGCGGTGCACTGCTCGATGTCGAGCGTGGTGGCTGACATCGGCTTCCTTTCTGGCTCCATGTTCAGCGGGTGCTTCGGGTGTACCGAGCAAGGAAGCGCTCCACCTGGGGCACTTCGTCGTACGGCTCGAAACGTCCCGCTATGGCGGCAAGTTCGTTGCTGACGACCCAGCTGCCGAGTTCACCGGATAGGTCGTCGAGGGCGGCGTTGGCGGCTTCGGCGGCCCCTTCGATGACGCGTCGATCGAGGCGAGCACGGGCGAGCCGGACTCGGTAGAGGGCCCGGTTACGGGCGAACTGGTCGGCATGGCCGGCGATCGCGCGGACCAGCAGCGCCTCAGCCCGTTCGGGCTGACCGAGTTCGAGGGCGCACGTGCCCTCCAGGCCGTCCAATTCCACCTGGGTGAGGAAGGCGCACCACTCTGGGGTTGGTTTGTCACCGTCGCGGTCCAGGACCCTACGGGCTTCCGTCATGGCCGCGGCAGCCCCGCGCGGGTCAGCGCTCGTTGCGAACGCGACGGCACGACGCAGGTGCGGCATGGCCGACAAGCGTGCGACGCCGTGCGGTCGAGCGGCAGCCCGAGAGGCGGCTTCAGCGAGTCGCATGGCCTCGCGGGGCCGGCCGATGATGTTGCTCTGGAAGGCGAGGTTGGCTAGCGCGTGCGCCTCGGTTCCGGCGTCGGCTGCCTGGCGGGCGAGGTTGAGAGCTTCGTTGTAGCAGCTCCGCGCAACGTCGTGTCGTCCGGCGTCGAACGCAAGCCAGCCGGCCGCCATGTGAGCCCGACCCGCGGCGCGAAGCAGGCGTTGTTCCACGGAAACGGTGTATGAGCCGTGCTCAAGCAACCGGTAGCTGTCGCCGACGAGAGCGGCAGCGGCTTGCCACAGACTCTCGCCTCCGTGCAGATGGCCGAGTTGGCGAAGTCGTGTTGCAGCCCGCAACAGGCGCTCGGCGTCCGCGACGCCAACCCTGCCGACGGGCTCTGCAAGGTCTGAGACCCCACCGATGCTGGCGAGTGCTGAGGCGGTGACGCCCCATCGGACGAGCGTGCGGCGCTTCATAGAGTCAGACGTTACTGCGGCACGCACGCGTTGGCGGCGCTCCTCGCGGGCGATGGCAACGAGTGCGCCGTCAGCATCCAGGGCACGGTCAATGGCCTCGGCGACCTTCATAGTGCATGGTCGTTGACCCTTTTCAATCTTACACAAGTGTCCAGAGTCCACGTGACACGCGGATGACAGTTCGCGGTACGAGACGCCGCGCTCGCGCCGAATGCGTTGAAGCGCCTGAGAGAACGTCTCATTGGTCACCTCGAAATCATCCCTGTCGGGCCAGTTGCGTTGTCAAGGTCGGGTTGCCAATTGACAACACCTAGCCGCGATAACGGTCCTGGTTCGAAGGTGAACTCGTCGAACCGCCAACGATCTACCAGGTCGCCTGGCGAGACGAAGACGCCTGGTCGCCGTCGCTGCGATGGCTGAGGCGGCGGCCAGGGCCGGCATTTGTGATCAGGAACTGAGGCATCCGGCACGTCAGGCGGTGACGCGCTGATCTGTCATGCCCACTGGCGCGAAATCGTGGGCATCAGCAGTCGATTGGGGAGGACCGACGTGAGTACAACACAGCGCATACCAGCGCCGCCAGGTGGTGAGCGGCAGCAGGACGGGTACCGGTCCGAGTTGCGGCGGACGCTGGGCTTCCGGGATTTGGTGTTCTACGGGTTGATCTTCATGGTGCCGATCGCGCCGATGGGGATTTTCGGTGGGGTGTTCCAGTCCTCCGGTGGCATGGTCGCCCTGGCATACGTGATCGGCATGGTGGCGATGGTGTTCACCGCGGCGTCGTATGCGCAGATGGTGCAGGCGTTCCCCCTCGCGGGAAGTGTCTACAACTACGCCGGTCGGGGTATCGCGCCGCCGGTCGGCTTCTTGGCCGGCTGGGCGGTGCTGCTGGACTACCTGCTGGTGCCGAGCCTGCTGTATCTGATCGCGGCGGTGGCGATGCACGCCACCATCCCGGCGGTGCCGGTGTGGGCCTGGCTGGTCGGCTTCGTCGTGGTCAACACCGGGGTCAACCTGCTCGGCATCCGCACAACCGCCCGGTTCACCACCGTCATGCTCGTCGGCCAGCTGATCGTCCTGGCGATCTTCCTCGTCATCGCCGTCACGGCGCTGCTGCACGGCCGCGGCCGCGGGTTCTCGTTCGAGCCGCTGTTCAACCCGCACACGTTCGCGTGGCCGGTGGTCTTCGGCGCGGTGTCGGTGGCGGTGTTGAGCTTCCTGGGCTTCGACGGGATTTCCATGCTGGCCGAGGAGAACCGTGGCGGTCCAGGCCAGATTGGTCGGGCGATGGCCGCCGCGCTCGGCCTGGCCGGGGTGCTGTTCGTCGCACAGACGTGGGTGGCGGCGCTGCTGGTGCCTGACCCGGCCGATCTGATCGCGAACGGTGATCCGGACGGGGTGGCGTTCTACGACGCGGCCCGGGTCGCTGGTGGCGGCTGGCTGGCGACGCTGTGCGCGGTGGCGACTGCGATCGCCTGGGGGATCGCCAACTCGCTGGTGGCGCAGGTTGCCACGTCGCGGCTGCTGTTCGCGATGGCCCGGGACCGGCAGCTGCCCTCCTTCCTGCGGAAGGTGTCGCGCCGCTCCGGGGTACCGGCCAACGCGATCGTGCTCACCGCGTTCCTGTCGATCGGCATCGGCCTGTACATGGCGTGGCGCTCCGACGGCATCGCCCTGCTCTCCAGCCTGATCAACTTCGGGGCCCTCGCGGCGTTCATGGTGCTGCACATCGCCGTGGTCTGGCACTACGTGATCCGCCGCCGCAGCCGGAACCTGTGGTCGCACCTGCTCGTGCCAGCCGTCGGGTTCGCCATCCTCGCCTACGTAGCCATCAACGCCAACGTCGCCGCACAGCGTCTCGCCCTGCTCTGGGTCGGCGTCGGCGGCCTGGTGCTGCTCGGCTTGTACGCGGCGGGCCGCCGTCCGCAGCTGTCCGGCCTCGACGTGCAGGCGGGAGAGCGGTCGTGACCGGTGTCGTGGACTTCGAGCTCGACGAGCCGACGCTGTACACGTTCGGAGGTGCCGAGGCGGTGGCGCTGATCCAGCCGGGGCAGATACTGCGCACCACCACCGAGGACTGCTTCAGCGGCGCGGTCCTGACAGTGGACGATCTGCCGTCGAAAGTGTGCCAGCGGTTCAACCCAGTGACCGGCCCGTTCCACGTGGCCGGCGCCGAGCCCGGCGATACCCTAGCCCTGCACTTCACGGCGATCACCCCGGCCCGGGACTGGGGCATGTCGGCCACGTTTCCCCACTTCGGCGCGCTGACCAGCACCCACACCACCCCGACGTTGCAGCCGCCGCTACCCGAACGGGTCTGGAAGTACGACATCGATCGGCAGGTCGGCATGCTCCGCTACGCCGCCCGCCGCTCGGACTTCACCGTCGACCTCCCGCTGGACCCGATGCTCGGCACGGTCGGTGTGGCACCGTCCGGCGGCGAGGTCCGGACGAGCATCGTGCCCGACACACACGGCGGGAACCTCGACACCCCCGAACTGCGGCCCGGCACGACGCTGTACCTGGGAGTGAACGTGCCCGGGGCGCTGTTCGCACTCGGCGACGGCCACGCCCGCCAAGGCCAGGGCGAGGTCTGCGGCGTCGCCGTGGAGTGCGCCATGCGCGTCACCGTCGCCGTCGACCTCATCAAAGACGTGCCGACGCCGTGGCCGCGGATCGAAACCGACCACCAGCTCATCTCGATCGGCGCCGCCCGGCCCCTGGAGGACGCCTTCCGCATCAGCCAGCACGACCTCGTCACCTGGGTAGCCGACCTGACCGGCCTGGACCTGCTCGACACCTACCAACTGGTGTCGCAAGCCGGCCGGGCAGCGCCGGGCAACGTGTGCGACCCCAACTACACCATGCACGCCGCCATCGACACCGCAATCCTTCGTCATGCGACCGCCTACGGCGGTGCGCATCGTCGGCTGCGCGGCGTGGCCTCCTCGCTGTGGTAAGCGCGACCATGGTGTTCCCATACGGGGCCAGGCCCCTGCCGAACCTGCGTCAGCCGCTGCGGGTCGAGACGTTCTTCGTTGCCCACTCCGAAACCGGCGAACGGCTGGCCAGCTCCGCCGCACTGGGCGTTGCCCTGGGCGGCGCCGCGCTCATCGACGAACTGCTGCGCCCGGTCGAACGGATCCGGATCGTGGACCGCCATGTCCTCGTCGTCGACCACAGCGTGTCGGGTGATCCGGTCGCCGACTGGCTGATCGGCGTCCTTGGCGGCCCGCCCGTCCGGACGCTGCTCGCACCGTCGCCACGCCCGTCGACACTGCGCGACGCAATTCACACTCTCGCCCGGGACGCCTACGAACGCACCGCGGCCGCCATGTACGCCGGGAATCTCGTCGTCCAGCCAGGTCGCCGACGGCTCGTCCCCGGCCGTCGCCGGTATCCGCCCTCCGACCCGCACGTCATCCCCCGGATCCGTGGCCGGTTGATCAGTGCCCTGACCGGCTCCGCGAACCCCGATCCGCAGACCGACTCCCTCGGCGGTCTGGTGCTCGCCCTGGACCTGGTCTCCGAGCTGTACCTCGACGGATCCGGCCACGACGTGCCGGCCCTGCTCCGGCACATGGTCGAACGCGTCAGCGTCGAACATCCCGCGATCCGCCAGATCCTCGCCGACACCCACAGTCTCATCGGCGAAGCCGCGGTACGGGTGTACGGCGGCTGAGCTTCTCCGGCGGTGCACGCGTCCCGGACTTTTTTGTGCCGGTCCGGGACGGTCGGACGGCGGCCCCACACCACCCTTCACCGCCAAGGGCGGGCCGCCGCCCACCGGGGTGGCCCCGGCCGGAAAGCCTCCCAGGCCGGGGCCACCCCAACCAACAACTGTCATCACGGCACTGACCGCCGCGCCTGACCCCACCAGGACCCTCATGATCAACAAACTCACGCAAGCACCGATGCCACATCGACGCCTCGTCACCTCCGTGATCGCCGGCAGTATCGCCGTGGCGACCGCAGCCGCGATCGCGGGGAGCAGCCTGCACAGTGGCCAGGCCACCGGCACACCGGCCACGCCCATCACCCCGACTGGGGCAGCATCCCGCCCGGCCTCCACACTGAGCACAGGCCAGGCAGCACGCACGGACCCCGCCGCCTTCCTGGAGCGCATCGCCGGCACGTTCGGCAGCGGTCCTGCCGATCCGACCCCAGCGCGATACGAGTACATCGACATCCGTACCTGGGACACGTTCGCGGCACCGCCATCGGCGTCTGCCGGTGACCCCTCGGTACACCGCATCCAGCTCTGGACCACCGGCCACGGAGCGCGGCGTTGGATCACCAGCGACGAGTCACACGGCTGCCACATCCTCAACGACGAGTCCGACCGCAACCTCGGTCCCTTCGACGGGCCCCTGCCGGCCGATCCCGACGCCGTACGCCGGCTGATCCTGCACGAACCCCTGCCCCCGGACACCGTCGTCGACGTCTTCGGCCAGATCGCAGAGTTCTACAGTGAGCGATACGTGCCCATGGCCACCCGGCAGGGGGTCTTGCGCATGCTCGCCCGCCAACCCGGGATCACCATCGAGCCAGCAACCACCGACCGCGAAGGACGGTCAGGCTTCGCCGTCAGCACCACCTACCTGCCGCCAATGCCGTTCACCGTGGCCAAAACGCTTATCTTCGACCAGAAGACCGGCCAACTGCTGGCCAGCCACAGCAAAGCCCATCGCCGCCCGGACGCGACCACACCAGCGGATCCCTCGGACGAGTACGGCATTTACCTTCTGCGTCTGAACAGCACCTACAGCCAGGACACCGGGACACCTCAGGCCGGGTGCGCCCGATGATTGACCCGAGGACGCCGCAGCCCGCACGCCGGTACAACTACTGGCTGGGCGGCAAAGACCACTTCGCCGCCGACCGCGTATCCGGCGACACGATCGCCGCCGCCTTCCCAGGCGTGCGGATCGGCGCGGTCGAGAACCGGAAGTTCCTGCACCGCGCCGTCCGCTACCTGGCCGCCACCGCAGGAATCCGCCAGCTTCTCGACATCGGCGTAGGACTTCCATTGCCGCCGAACACCCACGAGATCGCGCAGGACATCGCCCCGGACAGCCGTGTCGTCTACGTCGACAACGACCCGATCGTGATGGCGCACGCCCGAGCCCTGCTCACCAGCCACCCCAGCGGCGCTACCGCCTATGTCCACGCGGACCTGCGTGAACCGGCGACAATCCTGCACCATCCCGACCTGCACAACACCATCGACATGGCGCAGCCGATCGGACTCCTGCTCGTCGCCGTACTGCATTTCCTCGATGACCACGACGCGACGCACGCGGTCGCCGAGCTACTCGGCGCGCTCGCGCCGGGCAGCTACGTCGTCATCAGCCACGGCACCGCGGACTTCTGGAGCCCGGACACGGCGGCTCAAATTCCGAAGTTGCAGCAGGACCACGAGGCACGATACCGGCCCCGCACCCGCGAGCAGATCATCGAGTACGTAACCGGCCTTGATCTTGTCGACCCCGACCCAGCGGCGTCGAGGGCTGCCGCGCCCACTGCGGTGTCCGTCGTCCAGTGGAGGCCCGACCGCGACGACAAGCAACGGCCGCAGGACGAGGACGTCGCCTGCTACGGCGTCGTAGCCCGCCTCGCCGAGCAACCGCCAAGGCCAGGCCCGGTGCCGGCCGGATTCGCCACTGCTGAGACGAGCTCATGCCGCTCAGGCCCGCAGCGCAGCCACACAAGTCTTCCGCCCCAATGAGGGCGGTGGCGGCGACCCGCGCCACCTCAACCGGGTCGCCGGTCCCACCCTTCCGCCGCGGTGGTGCGAAGGGAGTCGATTTCAAGGAGGACCTCCATGGCCCCTCAGCCACTGGCGTCGCTGCAGGCGCCGGCTGTCGTCGAGTCCGGTGACGGCTTCGATCTCAACGTCGAGATCGTCGAGGTGACCGACGCGGGCAGCATGGTCAACGTGACCGGGGACAACTGCGGCAGCACCTGCGGCGCCTGCGTGACCGGCTCCGCCTGACCAGCAGGACCGTCCCATCCCCGCCTGGCTGGCGGTCCCACGGCTGATCGTGCCGTGGGCCGCCAGCCTCCGCTACCTGTGCGCTCGAAAGGTTGCTGCGATGCCCAGCCGTCATTCGGCGTTCCGCTCACACTCTGCCGCGCTGCTGCGCGCCGTGGCGCGTCCTGTGCTGGATGTACCGCTGCCACCGGATCTGACTCAGACGAGCTCGGACGGCGAGGCGTTGGCGGCATGGCTGAGGCTGGTGTGGTCCCGGCCGGACGTCGCGGGTGCACTGGCGTACGCCAGTCCGGTTCTCGGTCGCCAGCTCGAAGCCCTGTGCGCAGCCGCAAATCCGCCGCTGCGCGAGGTCCGGCGTGCGGCGCTGGCCGTCACGCGGTATCTGCTGCGGGCCACTGGTCGCCCCACCCCGTTCGGCTGGTTCTCCGGGGTCACGGCGGTGTCCTTCGGTCGCGAGCCTTCTGCGCGATGGTGTGACGGGCACATGGCCACGGTGCGCGCCGGATCGCCGTGGCTGACGGCGGTGATCAACCGGCTGGAGGCCAGCCCGCAGCTGCTGAACCGGTTGCCGGTGATGGCCAACACGAGTGTGACCGTGCGCGGTGATCGGTTGGTGGTGCCGTATCAGCCGCATCCGGACCGTGCCCGGCAGGCCGTGGAGTGTTCAATGGCGTACAGCGCGCCGGTCCGGTTCGCCGTGGCGACGGCGGCCTCGCCGATCCGGGTGGCCGACCTGCAGCAGAAGCTCCTTGCCGAGTTCCCCGCCACGAGCCACAGTCGGGTCGCTGCGATGGTGCGGGAGCTGGTCCAGCGTGGGGTGCTCATCTCGGCATTGCACTCGCCGAGTACCGAGCCCGACGGGTTGCGGCACCTGTTGGCGGTCCTCGACGACGCAGCCGCCGCGGACGTTGCCCCGGTCGCCGGCCTGGTCGGCTCGCTGCGTGCGATCGCTGGCGACCTCGGCGCGCTCCGGACGATCCCGAACGTGACAGCGGCTGGCTGCGCCCCGATCGCCGAGCGGATGCGGGCAGTGGCCGGTGGGCCGCAGACTCAACCGCTGGCGGTCGACCTGCGGCTGGACGCCGCCGTCACGCTGCCACGACAGGTTGCCGACGAGGTGGCCCGGGCGGCTGAACTCTTGGCCCGGCTGTGCGCTCGGCCGTTCGGCACTCCGGCGTGGAAGGCATGGCACAACCGGTTCTACGAACGCTACGGCGTCGGCGCGCTCGTGCCGGTCCTCGATGTGCTGGCCGACAGCGGTGTCGGGTTCCCGGACGGCTACCCGGGCGCTGAAGGTCCCGAGCGGCCGCTGCCGGGGACCATCCGTGACGAGCAGCTGATGGCCCTGGCCCAGCGCGCCGCGCTCGACGGCGTGGACGAGATCGTCTTGGACGAAGCCGCGATCGCTCGACTGGAGTTCAGCGCGGACCAGGCTGGCCTGCCGCCGCACCTGCACGTAGGATGCCGGCTGCCGCCGCACCTTGAGGTCGCCGTCCAGCTCCGCGCCGTTGACCTGCCGACGCTGCGACGCGGCCGGTTCACCCTGGAAGTGACGGCGGTGTCGCGCGGCGCCGGGGTCCTCACCGGCCGATTCCTCGACATCGTCGACGACAACGGCCGGGCCGCCCTCGCCGCGTCGCTGGCCGCGCTGCCCGGTGCGGACCCGCAGACGTTGGTCGCGCAGGTGTCCTTCCCGCCGCTGGATCCGGCCACCGCCCATGTGACGCGTACGCCGCAACTCCTGCCGCTGGTCATCAGCATCGGTGAGCACCGTCCGCCCGGCCCCGATGTGCTGGCCGTGGCTGACCTGGCGGTGGGCTGCGACGGCCGCCGGCTGTACTTGGCGGTGCCGAAACTCGGTGCCCGGGTCGAAGCGGTCGGCCTGCACGCGCTGAACCTCCACACGCACACCCCGCCGCTGGTGCGGCTTCTGATCGAGCTGGCCCGCGCCAATACGGCACAGGTGACCACCTTCGACTGGGGTGCCGCCCGGACCCTGCCGTTCCTGCCAGCGCTGCGGCACGGCCGCATCGTCCTGTCACCGGCCCGGTGGCGGCTCGACCGTGCCGAATTGCCGGCCGCCGACTCGCCGTGGCCGGACTGGGATGCCTGGTTCGCCGGGTGGCGGGCACGGCGACGGCTGCCGCGGTACATCACCCTGACCGAGGGTGATCAACGGCTGCCGCTCGATCTCGACCAGCCCGCCCACCGGGTGCTGCTTCGCGAGCACCTGACCGGCGCGGAGCATGCGGTGCTGACGGCGGTGCCGGACCGGACCGCGAGCGGCTGGTGTGGCGGGCGCAGCCACGAACTGATCGTGCCGCTGACCGCCGCCCAGTTCACCCGCTGGCCCAAGCTCCCTGCCCCGGCTGCACAGCGGCTTGTCCAGCCCCGGCATGTGCACCAGCCCGCTGAGGCGTCGGTCCTGCTGGCCAGCCTCTACAGCGATCCGCGACGGCAGGACACCCTGCTTGGGTCGTACCTGCCGCTGCTGCTGGACCGGCTCGGCGGGCGGCCCTGGTGGTACGTGCGCTACCGCGACCCCGAGCACCACGTGCGGCTTCGCGTCGGCCTGGCCGACCGGGCCGAGTTCGGCCCGGTCGCCGCAATCGTCGCGCAGTGGGCCGAAGAAATGCGGGAGCTGCGGCTGCTGCGGGAGCTGCGGCTGCCGAGCTGGAGCCCTGAACATGGCCGGTGGGGCGATGGAGCGGCCTGGCAGGCGGCGGAGGCGGTGTTCCGCGCCGACTCCCACGCAATGTTGACCACGCTGCGCCAGCTACATCGACCCGGACGTCAGGCCCTGGTGGCGGCGCACACCGTGGGCATCGCCGCTGGGTTCACCGGCAGTATCGGCGCGGGCATGCGGTGGCTCGCCGACCACGTCCCCGTCGGCGGCGTCGGCGCGATCAACCGCCCTGCGTTCACGGAGGCCGTCAGCCTTGCCGACCCCAGCAACGGCTGGGCCGCACTGCGCGCGGCCCCGGGCGGCGCGGCGATCGCCGATGCGTGGGCCGGTCGCGACGCGGCGCTGGCCGCCTACCGTACCCACTTCCCAGGTCGGGACACGGTCGGCGTCGATGTCGACGACGTGCTCGGCTCGCTGCTGCACGTGATGTTTGTCCGCGCCGTCGGCATCAACTTCGAGGAGGAGGCGGTTTGCCTGCATCTGGCCCGGGCCGCGGCACTGACTTGGCTGCATCGCTACCGGGCGGGCATCCAATGCGCGTGATCGACCTGGACCTGCGGCTGGTCGATGCGATCGCCGATCAGCTCGCCGACCCGGAGCACGTAGCCGGGGCGGTGCGCGCTGCGCCGTGGTGGCGGCAATCGCTGGCCCACGGCATGCCCGGCGTCGCATTGCTGCACATCGAGCGGGCCGCCACCGGCCTCGACCGCTGGGACCGAGCCGACGCCTGGCTCGCCGCCGCCGTCCGCGGGGCCGTCACCGCCGGCCCGGACAGCCACCCCTACTACGGAGTACCGGCGGTGGCGCACGCGTTGCGCTGCGCCAACGAGCACCGGCCCACCGCCTACCAAGGTGCCCTCGCCACGCTCGACCGGCAGCTCGACCGCGACATCCGGCGCCGACTCGACGACGCCAACGCGCGTCTCGACGCCGACGCCCCACCCCGGCTGGCCGACTTCGACGCCATCCACGGCCTGACCGGCTACGGCACCTACCTGCTGCACCGCAACCACGACACGACGCTGCTGCGGGCCGTCCTGGCCTATGTGGTGCGGCTCGCCCGCCCCCGTCAGACCGAGGATGGTGAGCTGCCCGGCTGGTGGGTACCCACCGGCCCGGCCGGCCGCGCGGACCCGAAGTTCCCCCATGGGCACGCCAACACCGGCGTCGCGCACGGCATCACCGGGCCGCTCGCCCTCCTCGCCCTCGCCGCCCAGCGCGGCATCACCGTGCCCGGCCAAACCGCCGCACTCAAGACCATCTGCGCCTGGCTCGACCGGTGGCACACCGAGACTGCCTGGCCCTACTGGATCACCCCGGCTGAACTGCACGCCGGCCGGTCCTGCATCACTCAGCCGGTACGGCCGTCCTGGTGCTACGGCGTGGCCGGGGTTGCCCGCGCCCAGCAACTCGCCGCCCTCGCCCTCGCCGACACCACCCGACAGCGGCACGCCGAACACACCCTGGCGCACGCGCTTACCGACCCTGGACAGCTGGCCGCCACC
Source organism: Dactylosporangium sp. CA-139066 (assembly GCF_050936175.1). NCBI lineage: Bacteria > Bacillati > Actinomycetota > Actinomycetes > Micromonosporales > Micromonosporaceae > Dactylosporangium > Dactylosporangium sp. CA-139066. The sequence goes on from NZ_JBNJNH010000001.1 coordinate 2,613,779, forward strand.
ACCGACCCGTCCCTGTGCCACGGCTTCGCCGGACTGGCCTACCTCGCCGCCCGCACCGCCTTCGACGCACCGGCAGGGACTGCCGACCGGCTACGCGCCGCACTGCCCGACCTGATCAGCCGGGTCACCTCCGAGCCAGCCGATCCCGCGCAGGTGGCGCACCGCCTGATCACCGACCCGGAACGTGGTGCGGGCCTGCTCGACGGTGCCGCCGGCATCGCCCTGGCCTTGCACGGCACTACCGCGCTTCCCGCGAGCAGCTGGGACAGCTGCCTGCTCATCGCCTGACCCCATCGTTTGACGCCGAGGAGGAGTCTCCATGCCGCAGCCACCACCATGGCGGCAGTACCTCATCGAGTTCCCCGACCGCGACACCGCCCACCGCGCCGCCGTCCACGCCATCGCGCCGATCCTCGAGGAGCAGCACGATGCTGGACTGCTGCACGACTGGTGGTTCCTGCGCAAAGAGCTGTGGCCCCTGCGCTGCCGCGCCATCGAACCCGCCCTCAGCCGGATCGAGCGCGTTCTCGATGACTTGCAGGCCGACGGGCAGGTTGTCCGCTGGTCGATCAGCCTCTACGAGCCCGAGACGTACGCGTTCGGCGGCCCCGCCGCGATGGACCTTACCTACCGGCTCTTTCACGCCGACAGTCGATTCCGCACCGCCGACACGGCAGGCGCGGTCACGCTCGGCCCCCGCGAAACCTTCGCCATCGCGGCCACGCAGCTGTGCCGAGCGGCCGGGCTGGACCAGTTCGAGCAGGGCGACGTATGGCGGGGCGTCGCCGACCTGCGCCCCGAACCCCCCGCTGCGGTGCGCGTCCGTACTGAGGAACTCACCGCGAAACTGCGGCTGCTGCTGACCTGCGATGCCCGCGCCACCCTCGCCGCCGACCCCGCCCAACCAGACATCGCCAGCGCCTGGCTCGATGCGTTGACCGACACCGGCCGCGGCCTGGCCGAGCTGCACCAACGAGGTCACCTGCACCGCGGGCTCCGCGCGGTGCTCACCCACCACCTGCTGTTCCTGGCCAACCGGGCCGGGCTGTCCCTCGCCGACCAGGCCGGGCTCGCCCACCTGGCGGTGAACCTCGCATTCCACACCGAACCGTCCACTCCTGCGCTCAGTAAGGTGCCCACCGTGACGACCCAGACACACCACAGCAGCCCAGCCGACCAGACCGCCGAGCAGCTGCGCCACGACCTCGTCGACCGCCTCGTGCGCAACGGCACCGCCCGCAGCGAACCCGTCGTCGCCGCCTTGCGCGGCGTGCCGCGCGAGCTGTTCGTGCCCGACGTACCCGTCCAGCGGGCCTACGCCGACGACGCCGTCTACACCAAGAACAACGCCGCCGGGGTCGCGATCAGCGCCGCCAGCCAACCCACCATCGTCGCCACCATGCTCGAACAGCTCGACCTGCAACCTGGCCAGCGCGTCTTCGAGGCCGGTGCCGGCACCGGCTACAACGCCGCCCTCATCGGCACCATCGTCGGCGCGCAGGGCCACGTCACCGCCGTCGACGTCGACCTGGACATCGTCGACGGAGCCCGTACCCACCTCGCCGCCGCCGGCATCAGCAACGTCGAGGTCGTGCTCGGCGACGGCGCGCTCGGCCACGCCGCCAACGCCCCCTACGACCGGGCGATCGCCACCGTCGGCGCGTACCAGATCCCGGACGCCTGGCTCGCCCAGCTCGCCCCCGGCGGCCGGCTCCTCGTCCCACTCCGCCTGCGCGGCACCACCACCCGCTGCATCGCCTTCGAACGCGACCCCGACGGCTGGCACGCCGTCAACAGCGAACTCGCCGTCTTCATGCCGCTCCGCGGCATCGGCGACGACGGTTATGAGGTCGTCTACCTCACCGACGACCACACCGTCCAACTCCAGGTCCACCAAGACCAAACCGTCGACCCCGCCGCCCTCGCCGGCGTGCTCGACACCAAACGGCACGAGCGGTGGACCGGCGTACTGTTCCCGCCCGACGTGCCGCTGGCCTGGATGGACCTGTGGCTGGCCTGCACCCTCGACAACGCCCTCATGCGCATGAACGTGCAACCGGCCGCCGTCCAGGGTGGCCTCGTCACGCCCTCCTTCGGGTGGGGCTCCATGAGCACCGTCCGCGGCACCGACCTCGCCTACCTCACCATCCGGCCCGCGCCGCCCGCCGCGGACGGCGGAAAACTGTACGAGGTGGGTGTCACCGGCCACGGTGCCAACGGCGACACCCTCGCCGACGAGGTCGCCGACCAGATCCGCCACTGGGACACCCACTACCGGGACAAGACCGTCACGTTCACCATGCCCGCCGTCCTGCCCGAACCGGACCCGGCCGCCGGGCGGTTCGTCCTGCCCCGCCAGCAGAACCCGATCGTCGTGTCCTGGACCTGACCATGGACCCACACGGACCGGTCGCCAGACGATTCCCCCTCGTCGCCCGCCCCCGTCCGATCTGCCTCCCGCTCCACACACGCGTCGGCCAACTCGCTGAGCTGGCCGACCGGGCCGAGCAGGAAGCAAACCCGGGCGAAGCATCCTCAGTGTTCAACCAGGCAGCACTCCTCGCCTCCGACCTCGGCCTACCAGACCTCGCCCGCGAGTGGTGCCACTGGCACGCCCGCCTCTACCTCGAACACTGCCCACTCACCGGCATGAACGCCATCCGCGCCCTCGAACCCCTCGTCAACCTCGCCCGCCTCCACATCCGCGCCGGCCACGGCCGCCAAGGCCACGAACTGCTACTACGACTCCAATCCGCCGTCACCACCAGCAAGGCCCTCACCGTCGACGGACTCACCGTCCCCGCCAACCTCACCACCACCACAGCCGAGCGCGACGAGGTCCGCCAATGGCTCTGGCGCGTCGTCCTCGCCGACGGCACCCGAGCCCTCACCACCGACGGCCACTGGCAAGCCGCCCTCGAGCACCTACACCGACAACACGGGATCGGCACCCGCATGCTCGACGGCCGCCAAGTCGCCGTCATCGCTGCCGCCACCACCGGAAACCACGCCCAAGCCCAGGAATTACTTGCCAAAACCGCACCGGGCGAGCCGTGGGAGAACGCCATCACCGCTTGCCTCACCGCACACTGCCGCCCGACGAAGCTGACACCGATTCCCGCACGGCTCAATGAGCTGATCGCCGACTGCCGCCGACTCGACTGCAACCCATCCACCATCGTGTTCAACACCCGGCTCGTGCTCAGCGTTGCTGACGTACCCGGCATCCGCCGAACCGACCAGACCAACCTGCTGCATGGCCTGGCCGATCGAGCTATCGACGCCGGTGACGGCTATGTCGCCCGCGAACTACTCGGCCACAAGGAGTCGCGCCATGTGCTACGGAGCGCACAGGCGTCGGCATTGGTCGATCTCATCGCCACTTGTGGCCTCGCCGCAAAATCCATCCCAGTCGACGTTGAACCTCGACTACGCGCCGCACTCACAGCCGCAGCCCGAAGCTTCACCCTCAGACAGGGTTCCAGCGCCGAATGCCAGAGCGCGACCTGACGTGCTTCACCCGCAGGACACCTCCTGCATTTACACGCCGGGCACGCCCGAAATAGGGTGGCGAACTGGACCTATGCGGCCTTCGGGTCGCCACCCCGTTGACGAGCAAGGACACCCCGACTGATGGTAGTGACGCAGCAGGAGATCGAGAACCGGTTGTGGGACGCCGCCGACGAGCTGCGCGTGGCGATGCCCGAAGCGCAATACTCCTCGGTCGTTTTCCCGCTGATGTTCTGGAAGTACCTGTCGGATACCTGGGAGCACCACCACCAGGAGTTCCTGGACGACAATGAGGGCCTCGACGGTCTCTCCGCCGAGGAAGCCCGCGAGATCGAGTACCGCGACTACCAATCGTTCGAGATCCCGTTCATCCACCCCGGCACCGTCCGGCAGCGGCGTGCCTCTTGGTCATCCATCCTCGCTACCATCACCCAGCCCGGCCTCGGCCAGCGCGTCCGTGCCTCCCTGCAGGCCATCGAGACGGCCAACCCTGACAAATTCTCCCGCCTGTTCGGGTCCATGACCTGGACGTCCGAAGAGGTGCTGTCGGGTGAGGTGTTGGCGGCGGTCATGCAGGCAATGGACCGTACCCCGAAGATGCACGAGGGCAACATGTCCCACGACGTGCTCGGTGGGGCGTATGAGTATCTGCTGAAGCGTTTCTCTGACGGGTCTGGCACCCGCGCCGGCCAGTTCTTCACCCCGCGTGAGGTCGTCGAGCTGATCGTGGAGGTCCTGGACCCCAAGGCATTCGAGTCGGTGTATGACCCGACGTGCGGGTCGGGCGGCATGCTCATCGCCTCCGCGAACCTCCTGAAGGCCCGCGGCGGGCGTGGCTACACACTTCACTTGTACGGACAGGAAGCCGTAGCGGACACCGCAGGTGTGGCACGCATGAACCTCTTCATGCATAACCTGACCCAGTTTCAGGTCGAGGTCGGTGACACCCTGAAAGACCCGCGCTTCAAGAAGCCGGACGGGTCTGTGAGGCGGTTCGACGTGATCGTCGCTAACCCGCCGTACAGCCTGAAGTGGAAGCCCTGGACCAATGACCCGCGCGCCATCGGCGGGGTCGCCCCGCAGTGGTCCGCGGACTGGGCGTTCGTGCAGCACATGATCGCTAGCATGGACCCGAAGAAGGGCCGTGCCGGTGTCGTCCTGCCCCATGGAGTCCTCTTCCGCGGCCAGGAAGCAGCCATCCGCCAGCGTGTCCTGGACGACGACCTCCTGGAGGCAGTGATCGGGCTGCCAGCCAACCTCTTTTACGGCACCAGCATCCCCACGGCGATCCTGGTGTTCCGGGCCCCCGGCACGAAGGTCCCGGAGCGGCGGGACGGGGTGCTGTTCATCGACGCCTCCAAGCGGTTCACCAAGGCCAAGAACCGCAACGTCCTCACCGATGTCGACATCGCCGACACTGTGACGGCCTACCGCTCCGCCTTCGATGCAGACGGCCACCCAGTTGACCTCGACGGTAGGGGTGGCCTAGCTGCACGCTTCGTGCCCATGACGGAGATCGTGGCAAACGGCTATGGCCTGAACATCGGTCGCTACATCAAGCAGGCCGCCGCCGTGCAGGAGGACTTGGGAACCCTCCTCAAGGCCTACAACCAAGCCCGCGCCGAGCGCCAGAAGACCGAGCAGCGCATGCTCGCCGTCCTTGCTGACGCTGGGATTGAGGGCCCGGAGTATCTGTACAACTTCATGCTGACGGTCCGCCTCGGCGCCTTTGCCCAATCCGGCGCAGTTCCCCCCGTTAATCAGTCGCACCTGCGGCGTATCGAGTTGGAACTGCCGCCCCTGTCAATTCAGGAACGGATCATCGAGGTTGTCGGCGTGGTCGACGACCAGATCGCCGCACTCGACGCAGAGGCAGAGGCGCTGGAGTGTGCGTATCCGGCGGCGACGTCTCTGCTTTGGTGCACCGCTGAGGGCGATGAGGCGGAGTCCCGGTTCCTCGGCGACGTGATGCACCTCGATATCGTACGGACCCCGATGGAAGCGGGAACGACTTACCACCTCGCTGGAGTGCTCAATGCTGGCAAGGGTCTTGTTGACAAGGGGGCATTCGACGGGGCGGACACCGAGTACACCGCGATGAACGTCCTTAGGGAGAACCAGGTGGTGATGCGGAAGCTGACTGCTTGGGAGGGGCCGATCACGGTGGTTCCTGCAGAGTTCGACGGCTTCGTGGCGAGCAACGAGTTCCCGACCTTTACCCTTGCCGGTGACATCGCCCCGGGGTGGATGAAGCATGTCTGCCGGACACCTCGACTGTGGGCGGAGATGCAGCGCAGAGTCGTTGGGACCGTGGAGCGCCGTAAGCGGCTCAACCCCGACCAGCTTCTGTCGATGGCGCTTCCCGTCCCGTCCCGGACTGAGCAAGAGCAGACGGCGGCAACACTGGATGCGATGGAGGGGCAGGTCGCTGTGATCCGCGCGGAGGCCGCCCGTCTCCGCGGAGTCCGGGCGGGGCTGCTGTCGGGCCTGCTGGACCGCACCTTCGACATCGAGTCCGCCGAGTTAGAGGTCTGACACGTGGCGAAGGGCATTCGGGAGCGTGAGTTCCAGAACCTGATGATCCAGTGGTCCCTCCCAATGGGCTGGGGCTTCGCTGCGGGCAGGTCGTTGCCGCGTGAGACGACGCAGACGGTGGTCGCCGGCCAGCTGCGGGACGCCATCATCCGGCTCAATCCTGTGGTGATCGACGGGTTTGACGTGGACGTGCTGGTCGAGGAGATTGTCGCCACAGTCAACGCCGTTGAAGGCGGACTGGTGCGGGCCAACGAGCAGGTGCTGCGCCTGCTGCGCGGGCACAAGGAGTTCCGGGATGCCGATGGCGTTCGGCACACCCTGAAAGTCATCGACCTCGAGAACCCGACCGCCAACACGCTGGTCGTCTCGGACGAGGTGATCATCACCGTCCCCGGCAAGACCTCGCGCCGGTTCGACCTCGTGTATTGGGTCAACGGGCTGCCCCTGGTCATGGCCGAGGTGAAGTCTCCGACCGCGAAGTCCGGGTGGGCTGATGCCGCCCGCGAGATCAACGACGTGTACGCCACCGAGTACCCGTGGTTCTTCACCCCCAACGTCTTCGCCGTCGCCTCGGACGGGTTGAAGCTGCGATTCGGTGCCGTTAGCTCGCCTCTGAACCTGTGGCAGCCATTCCGGTCCACCACCGACGACGAGAACCTGTCTGGGCAGGTTGACGTGCAGCGCTCCGTCGAGCTGCTACTCAACCCGGCAACCGTCCTAGACATGCTCGCCAACTTCGCGTTGTTCGATACCTCGGGAGGCAGGGTGGACAAGAAGTACCTGCCACGCTACCCGCAGATGGAAGCTGCCCACCTGATCCACGAGCGAGTGCTAGCCGGCGGCCAGAAGGGCCTGATCTGGCATCACCAAGGCAGCGGGAAGACAATGCTGATGGTGTTCGCCGCCTCGCTGCTGCTGGCCGACACCCGCACCGAATCGCCCACGATCATCCTGCTCTCGGATCGGACTCAGCTCGTCAGGCAGACCTCCGGAGTGTTCACCTCCGCGATGGGGGACGCTTATTTCCACCAGCCTGCCACCGGTGAGGAGTTGCGATCTCTACTGGCGGACGACGTACGCGGCGTCATCTCCACGACCGTCCACAAGTTCGCTGACGCCGGCAAGAACCTGTCGACCCGGGACAACATCATCGTGCTGGTCGACGAGGCACACCGCACGCAGTCTGACAAAGCGAAGTCCCTGGCTGGGCAGATGCGGGCGGCATTACCGAGCGCGAAGTTCTTCGGCATGACCGGCACCCCCGTCAGAAACCTCTCCACCGACACCTTCGCTCTCTTCGGCGATGAGACCGACCCAGGCAGGGTGCTGCATCGGTACTCGGTCTCCCGGTCTCTGCGGGACGAGGCGACCGTCCCGGTCATGCTAGACCCGCACGCGGTCTCGTTCGAAATGGACGATCAGGAGCTGCAGGCTGAGTTCGACCAGTTCGCCGACGACTTCGACCTCGACGACCCCGACCGTGAGACGCTGTCCCGAAAGTTCGGGCGCCTTACCTCGGTGTTCGCCAACCCCGACCGCATCCACACGGTCTGCCAGGACATCGTGGACCACTACTTGGCTGGCGCCTACCGCAACGGTCTTAAGGCTCAGGTCGTCGCCTACAACCGGGAGCTGGCCGTAGCGTACACCAACAAGATCAACGAGCTGCTGGCCGGATTCGAGGCGTCACAGGTACTTGCCGAGGTCGGGAAACACGACCGGATCACCGCCGAGGTGAACATCTCCGTCTCGGACTCCAAAGACGAAGACCCCGCCATGCGGCCGTTCCGCCTTTCTGAGGCAGATGAGGAGGAGCAGAAGCGGCGCTTCCTCACCCCGGACGACCCGCTGTGCTTCCTAGTCGTTACCGCGAAGCTGATGACTGGATTCGATGCCCCTAACGAGGGCGTCCTTTACCTGGACAAGCCGCTGAAGGCCCACACCTTGTTCCAGACGATCACCCGCCCGAACCGCACCTGGGTTTCGCCGACCGGGTTCGCGAAAACCTCCGGCGTGGTTGTGGACTACATCGGCTTAGCCGAAGAGGTTCAGCGGGCCGTCGTGGACCCTTCCTCGGAAGGGGCCGGTAAGGGCGGCGGGTTCGTCACCGACCTTTCCGAGCTGGTTGCCGAGTTTCGCACCACCTTCGCTCGCATCGAGGACCTCGTCGCCGACGTGGACGGTCTGGACCTAACGGTCCACGGATACGAGTCCGTGCGAGCCATCAACGCCTTCCTAGACGCCGACCCCAGCGCCGCCGAGGTGTTTACCAAGGATTACCGGCTCTTGGCCCGCCTGTACCCGCTCATCAACACCGACAAGCGGATCACCAAGTACCAGGACGGCTTCGGGTTATTCGGGTCCGTATACACGACGCTGTTCAAGAAGTCCTCCGATGAGGAGAGGAGGGAACGGCTGGGCGAGTTGGGGCCGATGGTCCTGGAGATCATCAATGCTCACGTCCACTCCTTCTCCGTAGTTGCCTCCCAGGAGGAAGCCCTTGTTCTGGACGCTCAGGGCATCGCCATCCTCAAGGAACTGATGGCCCTCGTCCGACCCAAGTCCGACAACGACGACGGCGAGGACAAGACGCCGCCGTCCGCGGCCGAGATCCTGGACCAGATCAAGGCGGCCCTCGAAAGGGGTGTCGAACCGGCGTCAGCAAAGTACACCGCCCTCGCGGAGCGAATCAGGCTGCTGCGCGATCGGATCATCCAGAACGCCCAGGACGCCTTGGAGTTCCTGTCCGAAGCACTCCGAATCGCCCGCGCCATCGTGAACGCCGAGAAGCACCCTGACGAAGCCGTCATCGTGGTGGACGATGACCACGTGGGCGTCCTGTCGCGGATCATCCACGACCACGCCCCGCCCGGCCTCACCGTCACGGAGCGGAACCTGGCCGAGGAGATCGACCAGGTCGTTACCCGGACCCTCGCGCGGTCATGGGACAACGCAGACGCTCGCAACCGAGGCGTCCGGCGCGCCACCGCCGCCGTCTTCCGGCGGTACATGCTGAAGCCGGTAGGGGAGCCGTATGACTCCACCGTCGCCTACATCGAAGCCCATTACCTCGTTGACTGACCAATCGCCCGGGCGCCCTTGCCCACCCGGAACTCGGCCCCTTCGTCACCCACCAGATGGCTACCGTCACCAGGGTGGCGGCGGATCGTGGCTCGACGATTCGCGCGGCTACGAGGTGTTCATGGCCCCTCACGATCCTCGCAGCAGAGGTACCAGCGGATTTGTAACGTTCCGCCGGGAGCCGATACCTGCCGGTAGCCCGCGGTCGGCGGCCCTGCCCGTGGCCTGTCTGCCGGCGCGGAGCGTGCAAGGGGCCATGCGGCGCGGCCGGCTTCCTTACGACGAGCCGCAGGGCGTCTCGACCGTGTCGCGCCACATGGCCTAAGCGGGCGGAAGGCATGGTGCGCGCTGGGACGAGATCAGGCGGGCGACGTCGTCAGTTCGCGCGGTCGAGACAGGTGCCCTGCTCGGCCAGCCATAGCCGGAAGCCTAGCGTTCGGTGCGGCACCGGGAGCAGGCCAGGGTGCCGTTCCGGAGCGCGGCAGCGGGCGAGCCCGGCCGAGGCGACCTTCGCGCTGGAGACGAACAGCCGGTTAGGGTAATGCCCGCGAAGGGGACGAGGCCCAGCCAGAACGGTTCGGCCTCCTTCGCCTCGCCCGGGCTGAGAAGGGGCAGCGCGGGGCTGTCGGCATAGATGTGGATATAGAAGTCGACCTTGGCCTTCCAAGCCGACGGCGCACCGCCGTTCTGCTGGAGATCGCACGCCTTCCAGAACGCGGACTCCTCGTTGGGGATTTCCCCGAGCCGGAGCCAGCCGGCAGTGTCGTCGAAACTGGCCTCGGCCACGTGCGGCCAGTCGTCACCGAAGTAGGCCCACGCATCTCCCCGAATACCCCTGGCGTCGAGGCTAACGGAGGTTGCTCCGTTGGCTCGAACCAGGACAGCAGCCCAGGCGGTCTGGGGCCGGGATGGCCCTCCATTTCGGACCTGCGCGTGGGTATTCTGCGCCCGTGTCCCAGAGCGCAGGTTTCGAACAGGTCCCCTCCCATCTGTGGCAATACGCTCAGGATCAGGCTTTCCTGGCTGACGCGGCCCGAGAGACGAAACGCTTCCTCACGGAGCTGGCGCTGGACGCCAGCATCGACGTTCACCTAGTGGAAGCACGCCCCAAGACCTTGGCCTCGTACATGGAGAAATCGCAGAAGACGAAGGAAGACGGGACTCCGAAGTACACCGACCCCGCAGCGCAGATCCACGACTGCGTGGCCGCTCGCGTAATCGTCTACACCACCCGGGCGCGCAACGATCTGGCAGACCTCATCGTGAGCCGCTGCGCGTTCCGGGAACGGCAGAATCCCGGCGACACCAAGCACAACGGGTACGACAGCGAGCACATCGTCATCTCCGGTATCAAGGATCCCGACGCGCAGCGGCGCTTCGCGGCCCTCGCCAAGTACCTCGGAAAGTACCAGGGCCTGGAGATCCAGGTGCGCAGCGTGGCGGGTCACGCGTGGGCGGAGTACGAGCACGACATCCGCTACAAGTCCGGTGCGTACCGGGAGCTGACCTCCGCCGAGAAGGGGCGCGTGAATCAGTACTTCGTCGAAGCTGGCGGCATGCGCCGGTACATGGACGAGATCTTCGACAAGGTCGAGGAACTGCTCCGGCCCCAGGAGGCCGGCGACGACGCCCCGCCGGACGAGCTCGTGATCGGCGAGGACGAGCCGTCGCCGGAGGCGATCGACCAGACTCCGCTGGACTTGTCCACGTTGAGCGAGCTGATCGCCGTCCGCTTCCCGAGAGATGAGCCGGGGGACCTGCCGTCGCTCGCCGTGCTAGTTACTTCGACCTGAAAAAGTAGATCGACGGTTGTCGGCGTGTCCGGGTGTGCCGGACACGCCGGACTGTCACCATGACCGGTGACAGGATGTCGTTGGCACGCAGGGGATTGCGGTCATGCTGCGGACGCGGAATGTGCAGCCGTCGTTGTGGGAGTCGGTCCTGCCGGAGGTGTGCCTGCGGCTGCCGGCGGAGCTGGAACGCGTCGATGCCTGGCTGGACGACGAGCGGTTCTTCGCCCCGTTCGTGCCGCACTTCTCCGCCCGGATGGGCCGGCCGAGTATCCCGATGGAGACGTACCTGCGGTTGATGTTCCTCAAGCACCGCTACCGGCTAGGGTATGAGTCGTTGTGTGCAGAGGTGTCCGATTCGATCTCGTGGCGGCGGTTCTGCCGCATCGACATCGACGGGCGGTTGCCGCACCCGACCACGCTGATGAAGCTCACCACCCGGTGCGGGGAGCAGGCGATCGCCGCGCTCAACGAACAGCTCCTGGCCAAGGCGGTCGAGGCGAGGGTGGTGAAGACGGGAAAAGTCCGCGCCGACACCACCGTGGTGTCGGCGAACGTTGACTACCCCACCGACACCGGTCTCCTGGCCCGGGCGGTGACCCGGATATCCCGCCTCGTCGGGCGGGTCAGGGCCGTCGGCGCGGCGTCGCGGACCCCGTTCCGGGACCGCAGCCGGGCCGCCAGGCGGCGGGTTCGTTCGATCGCAGCCCATTTGCGGCTGCGTGGTGCACAGGCTCGCGAGCAGGCGCAAGCCACCGTCGCCCGGATCACCGGGCAACTGGCCGGCCTGGCCCGGCAGAGCGCGACCGAGGCGCAGGCGGTGCTGCGCAACGCCCGCCGCGCCGTGGCCCGGATGACCGGCCGAGCAAGAGGACGGCTCCGCCGGGCCGTCAACGAACTGGCCGTGATCCTCCACCGCACCGACACCGTGATCGCCCAGGCCCGCATCCGCCTGGCCGGCGGCAAACCCGACTCCGCGACCCGCCTGGTCAGCCTCCATGATCCCGACGCCCGCCCGATCGTCAAGGGACGCCTCGGCAAACCCATCGAGTTCGGCTACAAAGCCCAGATCGTCGACAACGTCGACGGCATCGTCCTGGACCACACGGTCGAGGAGGGCAACCCGGCCGACGCCCCACAACTGGCACCCGCCATCGCACGGATCACCCAGCGCACCGGCGGCCCACCGCGGGCGGTGGCTGCCGACCGCGGCTACGGCGAAGCCAGCGTCGAGACCACCCTGCACGACGCCGGCGTGCCAACGGTCGCCATCCCCCGCAAGGGCCCCACCGGCATCGCCCGCCAAACCCACGAGCGGCAACCCGGCTTCCGGCGCCTCGTCAAATGGCGAACCGGCTGCGAAGGCCGCATCAGCCACCTCAAACACCGCTACGACCTGCACCGCACCCGCCTCGACGGACTCACCGGCGCCCGAATCTGGTGCGGCTACGGCATCCTGGCCCACAACCTCACCAAAATCACTGCCCTAGCCGCCGCCAGAGCGTGAGACCGAGCCCGGCAGCCGCCCAGACAACAACCGCACCCCGGCCGTCGCTGCCTGCCCTCCTGGCGTCCCTCACTTTTTCAGGTCGAAGTAGTTAAGCAGCTGGCCGCGGTGGACGTCACTACGACCGGCCAACTGGAGGCGGCGCTTTCCAATCTCGATGAGGGCCAGGTCGCCCGGTTGATGGACTACCCGACCGAGACAACCCGGGTCCGGAAGCTGGACGATGAGCTGCTCGCCGTCTTCCTCGACCGCTATGTCGAGGCCACCGAGGATGCCGACCGGCAACAACTGCTGCGCCTACGGCTCCGCCGCGTGCGTGGCCGGTTCACGATCTACTCCTTGGAAGGGCCGGACGGCACGCAGCGACCCGTAGCTGCCGCGCGAGCCGTGCGCAACCTAGTGAAACTCGTCGCGGCGCGCGAGGGCATCGCGGCGACGACCATCGACGGTGCCGTCGCCGCAAACCAAAGCGACGTGACCCCGGGATGGTCGCCCAAGGAGGTCAACACTCCCGCTGGCCCGGTGTACGTCGCGACGAATCTGTCCCGTTCCTACGCAGAGAGCCTGATGCGCCAGCTGGTATCGCGGGTTCCCGGCTCGGGCGTGCGGGTCAAGCGGGCCGGGGATCTCCTCTTCGAGGCGCCTCCGGCAGTCTCGGCGGCGGATTCCGCTTGAAGCTGGGCGGACGCCTGCCAACATACGCAGTGGCCGCCGTCGCGTGAAGCGGCGGCGTCGGTTGAACACATTCGGCATCTACTGCGGGAGCAAGGCCTGCCTGTGAGCCGCATACCGGGTTACAACACCCGGTATGCGCTCGCCTCGCGGCCGCCGCCAGAGCCACCACCTGAACCATGCTTCGCTTCTCCGCGTGATCAGCTGCGCGCTCATGGCGCGGTCCGGGCGCGTTCGGCACCGTACATCGGGTCAGCGCGAGGATGCCCCGGCCGAACGCCGGGGCATCCTCGATCGTTTACTCGATCGCGAAACCGGCTTTTACGATCAGTAATCGTCCGGTTGCGCTGCGCGCTTGCAGTCCTGTGACGTACCCCCGGCTAGAGACAAACCTACGCAGCCGATCGCGACCTCATCCCATGTTGAGCCGGACGGATGCGCCGGTTGACGTGGGGATGGTGCCTCGAAAGCGGTTGCAGGTTGGCGGTTCCGACTCGACACCACGCGCTGGCGATCGCGGTCCGCCGCTGGGCTCGCGTCATTGCCGTCAGTTCGGCTGCGGCGGACCGCAGTGGCCGAAACGTGAGCATGATCTTGAAAGAGCAGTGAGCGATTGAGACCTCCGCATCGGGGGCGGTCGCCGCGTCACGCCACGACACGCAATAGGGCGCCGGTCATTGCGATCAACGTCTCGACCTCGGCCCGACTGTACTTGTAGTCCTTGGTGCCCGGGTCCACGTGCATGGCCCCGCTGGCCTGGTCCTCCATCGCCGCCCGGATCAAGGCCCACCGCTCATCGGCGGTGATGTCGCCCTTCTCCTTCTTGCCTGGCCAGTTCCAGCCGCTTGTCTTCTTGATGGTCTCCAGTGCCTTACGCACCTGGAGCATCGCAGAGTCGATCTCGTTGCCGCCGAGCAGCCGTTGGGCCTCGCGGAGGAAGTCGGCGACGACTCTGCGTGGCTCATCGTCCGCCGGAAAGGGGATCAGCATCTCCGCCCCGAGTGTGCGGCCGAGCCCGGCGAGTTGCTGGCGCCACCTGCTCTCGGCGATGCTCAGGTGCTCGGTGATCTCAGATGCCCCAGGGAAGCCGGACGACTGCGGGAGGAAGCCCCGTACCTGAAGTTCCAGGCGAAGGTCACCGGCGCGATGCTGCTCCAACGCCATCAGTTGGGCGTTGGTGATGAGGTACTGAAGCGTCGGCCGTCGGACCTCACCGGTCGCGTTGAACGGGACGGATACGTTCGTCGAATCGAGCGGTGCGCGCGGCCCGGTTTCCTGCGGAGCGTAGAGGGTCGTCTCCAGACACAGCAGCCGTCCAGCCTCGGCGCCGACCTGCGGGATGCCGACCTCAAGTTGGAGCTGGAAGTAGTGGGTGCCTATCCCCTTGAAGATCCAAATACTCTCCGGTGCGACGCTAACGGTGTACGTCCCGAGGGCTGCCTCGAACCTGAGCTGATCCACGCGGTGCCTCCCTAGTTGCCAGCATCCACTGTGGACCATTAGGCGGCCTATGGCGACTGGGTTCGGTCGGAGCGAGCCGGTTTTCCAATGAGCGGTACGTCCCAAGCGAGGTGCCGAGCGAGTTCGGGCTGCGGCTCGGTGTCGGCTCGCCGTAACTATGCAGGAGGATGAGAGGGTGACGGCTCACCAGTCCTCGACTCCGGTTGACAGCGGCGTTCGTGTCCGACCTCGCCCGACCGTGCGCTTTGACGCGCGAAACGGCGATTGGTATCTAGGTGATCGACTGCGCCGCTGTGACGGTAGCGGGAACGTAGTGGCCCATGTCGACGACCTGCCCGGGTGCTCCGCCTCAGACCTGTTGCGTGCGATGCGGCGCCGGCACGCCTACTACGGTGACGGCGCAACGCTGCTCATCAGCGAGGTTCCTGTAGAGTTCTTCGACGACGAAGAGAGCCCCGTGGGCGCGGTCGCTTTCGAACTGCACGACAATACCCTCAATCTCGATGTCACTGTCCTGTTCGATGATTTCGACGATGAGGATGAGGTATCCGGTCGACTTCGCAGTGCCCTAGCCCCGTTGCTCCGGCGATACCGGATGACGTTCTCATCAGCTTGGCCGGACCCGAACTACGTTGCACCGCCGTGGCCGTGGCATGTACGAGTGACCTTGAGCCCCCGAGGCCGCGACATCGGCGAACTGTTTCGATTGGGCCAAGACATCGGGCAGCTCGTGCGGGCCATGACCGACGGTAAACTCACCCGAGTCACGGCGGGGGATCTCGTACGGGGTGGTCATGCCCATGTCTTGATCGGCCAGCCCGAAGGACACTGGTTGGATGTGAAGAGCCAGCACTACGACGGCGGTGAGCATGGCCAAATCTCCCTGGCCCAAGCCGTCGCACGATTCTGCAATGCAGAGTCTGGGGGCCTGGTCGTGATCGGTATGAACACGAAGAAGGTGCCGGGCGGCGAGGAGATTCGCGGGTTGTGTCCGGTACCCCGAGACAACCGCATGATTCGCCGTTACGAGCAGATTCTGGAGCGACGACTGTTTCCACCGCCGGATGGCCTGGCCATCGAAGCCGTCGCAATGGGCGAGGAGATGCTGGTGCTCATTGATGTATCCCCGCAGCCGGAGGAACTCAAGCCGTTCCTTGTTCACGGCGCGATCGTTGACGGACGAATCGAGGGTGCTTTCATCAGCATCGTTCGACGCCGTGGTGAGGCCTCCATCCCGATCACTGCCCCTATGATCCATTCGACCTTAGCGGCGGGGCGCGGACTCCTTAGGCGCGGTGAGATTCCACGGCAAGAGATCTGAGTTTGGTCGGAGGCGCGGACCGGTCTGTCCGCATGGTTCACGTTGTGGAGAGTGGGACGTGAGCACCTACAAGAGCATCTTTATCGACGGCAAGGAAGTTTTTTCCTTCCGTAACGAGTTTCATCCGGAAACCGTGTACTACTTCACGTTGGCCGACCTTCAAAGACTTCGCGGTCGAGAAGCCTTGCCATACACGGTCGGTGCTTACGGTGGCGACCCTTACGAAGATGATCTGTCCGAACTTGAGCTTCCGGTGTTCATGGCATCCGCGCGCGATGTTAGGGAAAGACTTGAGGTAATGGGCTATGGCGAACCGCTCGTGCGGCGGCTGTACGAGCTGATTCTTAGTGAACGCTCGTCCGGGCTTTATATGCAAAAGGAAAATGGGCCTAACGATCAGGACGGTCTTGGCGATCCCCTCACGCTCGAAGATTGGCCGTATGACGATTGGAAGTGTGACGTCAGCGATCATGTAAAGCTGAAAAGGCACCTCGACCGCCCGGTCGACGCCGTCGGTCTTCGCGATCTCGGACCGCTCAGCGTGATCCAGGAGATGGATGAGCGAATCGTGATGCGCGCGATTTTGGAGTCAGTGGAGGACACGGCGCAAGTCGCGGTTGACGCCGGGGAGCTTGAAGAATGCGATTGGCTTACCGTTTACGGCGACGACAAATACGACGGTTTCGGGTCAGTGGACCTCAATAAGGGACGAGGAGTTGGACCGCCAATCGTTATCACCGAGGGCAGCTTCGACGCATTCGTTCTCAGTAACGCGATCGCGTTACTGAGACCACACCTCGTCTCCTATGTAAAGTTTCTAGACTACGACGCGGGCGCTGAAGGTGGAGCATCCGCCGCTGTCCGGACGCTCAAAGCATTTGCTGCGGCCGGCGTCGCCAACCGAATTGTGGCTATATTTGATAACGACAGCGCCGCCTACGAGGCCGTCATGGGATTACGAGACACGCGGCTGCCCAGCCACTATCGAGTCATTCACTACCCCGATCTCGACCTGGCGGCCGAGTACCCAACTCTCGGCCCCCAGGGGCAAGCCACTATGAACGTCAACCGCTTAGCGGGATCCATCGAGCTTTACCTCGGCAGGGACGTACTTTGCGACGCCAGCGGGCTACGACGCCCAGTTCAATGGAAGGGCTACATGGGCAAAGTCAAGTCCTACCAGGGAGAAGTGGTCGACAAGGGCGCGGTTCAACGTGCGTTCCGCGAGAAACTCCAAGCAGCCCAAGGGAATTCAGACCTGATTGAAAACCAGGACTGGTCCGGGATAGAGCTGATCCTTGATCATCTCGTTAGCAAACTTGGCTCATTCTGAGACGAGGTCTGATCCAGCGTCGCCATCCACCACAGTAGACCTATCGTTCCGTTCGGGCGTCTGCACGGCGCTTCGCTTCGAGGTTTCTGCTATCTGCGCCATTTGGGTGGCCAGATGCGATGCAATGCCTGCACGATGGCCGCGGCGAACCCGGACCGGCGGGTGGGCTGGGGCTCAGTTCGTTGCTGAGCGAGCAGGCGGCGATCGTCTTCCCGGTTGGTCCTGATCTGGGATTCGGTGAAGGTTCGGGCCCATTGGACCTGGCCGCGTTCGATGATGTAGTGGGAGCGGCATGGCAGTGCCCAGTTGCCGATGGATGGCCGTAGGGATACGCGACCGTCAAGTGTGAGCACCCACTGTGACCGGGACAGCGGTGTGACGACTTCGTTGCCGCAGCCGCAGCAGCACAAGTGTGCAGCCGTCGAGTACGGCACGGACACGTACAACACGCCAGGTTGCAACGGCGATGGGAAGCTCTCGACGAACTCCGGGACGATGCTCGGCACTGTGCTCATCCGACCTCCCGGTTACGGATTTCCCCGGTGAAGACCTTGTAGAGCGTCTCGATGGCCGGCGTGTGTTCGGCGTAGTAGCCGAGGTACTTCTTCCACGCGATGACGGCCAACAGCGCGTTGAACGCGTTGAGATCGGCCGTTTGGATGTTGCGGTCGTACTCATCCGGGCCGACGCCCTGTGTCTTGGCCGGCGCGTCTTCTACACTGCGCTCCGGAAAATGCGTGGTCATGCGCAGCAGCCCCGACAGGCGTCCATCGGTCTCCTCGATGCCCATCCCGACGTCGATGAAAGGCACTCGGTGCGCAGTCAGCCAAGACATGATCGCGGGGCCGACGGCCGCATCGGCCGCAGCCAGAAATACGAAGGTGGCTCCGTCGAGTAGCGAGAGGTTCGTCTCGTCGAGGTACACCGGATGCGCCGTGATGCCGGTGTGCATGTGTCCGTACAGGTTCGCGTAGTACTCCGCCTTGTTCGGCCGGCTCTGCAGATCCGCCTCGTCGACCGCGCCCGGTGCCCGGAAGGCGTTGTGGTTGTCCAGGTGATCGCCGTCGACCAGGTCGATGGTGTCGACCCAGGTCTTGGCGACTTGGTCGAGGATGTAGCTGCCGGTGCCGCCCAGCCCGATGATGACGATCCGCTGGCCGCGGAACTTTTGGTTGAGTCGGGCCAGCCCGGATCGGGATGAGGCGGTGTCGCGGTAAACGAAGGGGAGATCGTCCTCAATCTCGTCCCACCTCGCTCCCGGCATGGGAGTGACGGTGGGGTCGATGGCCTGGGCGGGGTGCGACAGAATCCGCACGTAGGCGGTGACCTTCTCGTATTGGTCCGAGTACCCGTTGGGCGGCTTGCTGGAGAGCATGAACTTGGCCACCAGGTCGTCCGTGATTGCCCGGTCCTGGGGTGACGCGGCGGACAGAGGACGCCCGTGCTCGTCACACGGCTGGTCGCCGATGAACCAGATGCGGTGGTCGCCGCTGTCATCGTTGATCCGGTCCCCGCTCAGGGTGACCGGGTACGTCAGGCGCCCGTACGCCACAGCACCGCTGGTGGTGACGTACGGGATTCGACGGATGATCAGGTGGCCGCCCTGGACGACGAGGTCGTACCCGTCGTCCAGGAGGCGGCTCGTCGAGGGGTCACGAACGAGTGGTGCGGTATACATCGAAAACCATGCCGTCCTTGATCTCGACCTTGTGGCCCGGCGTCAGCGACCCGGTGGTGTGTCCGTGCGGGCCGTGGGAGTACTCGACCGTGGCGGTGTCGCCGTCGCCGAGTGGCTGGTTCGGGTAGGCGAGGTCGTACATCTCCTCGTAGCTGATCTGCTTGCTGGACCACTCGAAGCGGCGGGTGTTCACGATGATGGTGGTGCGCTTGTGGTCGTTGCGGTTCGGCTCGTTGGCCGCCGGGGCCGCGACGTTGACGTCGATTTGATCGGACGCTTCGGACACGGGAGTCCTCATTTCTGTCCGGTGGACGCCACCGGACCTACACTTCACGCGTAGGCGACGCGTGCATACCGTTTCGTCATGGTCAAGATACCATAGCGGTATGGCGCCTGTCCGTGTGTCGGGGAGAGTGTTGAGCGAGAACGCCGAACGGGTTGGCCGGCGCATCCGTCAGCTTCGCGAGGAGCAGGGATGGACGCAGGGCGAGCTTGCCGTGCGCCTGGGGCGAACGCAGACCGCCATCAGCTACTGGGAATCGGGCCGGCGGGCGCCGGGCATCGATGAGCTGGTCGAGCTGGCCGAGCAGTTCGGGGTCACCGCGTCGGAGCTGCTGCCCGGACCGGCCCGAGCGCGCCCTATTCCGGCCCTCTTGCGTGCCGTGGCCGAACAGGTCGACGCGACCCAGCTGGCCAAAGAACTCGAAGAGTTCGCTCTCGCGGCCCAGAGGCGCCGTCCACCGGCTGTTCGATGGCGCATCCTCGCAGCATCTTCTCGAGACACCGCCGAAGCATTGCTCGCGACGGCAGGCATCGAGGAGCCAGCAGTCCCAGTCGATCAATTGATCACTGACTGCGGTATCCGCCTTCTCCAGTGGGACTTCATCAACCACAGCGTCGACGGCCTCGTCGTTGAACTCGACGATGGCCCCGCGATCGGCATCAACAAAACTCAGAGCCCGCTGCGCCAACGATTCACCGCCGCGCACGAACTCGGTCATTATCTTCTACGCCACACCGACCGCTTCCACGTCGACTTCGGCGGCGACCTATCGCCTGGCGCATCGGGCGAGCACCCCGACTACGACTGGCGCGCCGAGCGGGCCGCCAACGACTTCGCGGCGAACCTGCTCATGCCTGCCAGTATGATGCGGGCCGCGTTCGCGCGTGGGCCGGACATTCACGCCCTCGCGGCCGAGTTTGACGTCAGCACGGCCGCGATGGGCTTCCGGCTTACCAACCTTCGGCTTCGATAGCCTGCTCGCCTGTGCGGCGACCCTCGGGGTGGAGCCGCACCCCAACGCCCCGATCGCGCTTGAGTCGGGTCGGGCCGGGGTCGGGCCCGCGAGTCCCTGGCTATCGCCAGCGGGCGGTGCTTAAGCGCAAGACGCCCTGGCGTGTTCCGCCGGGGCGTCCTCGTATTACACAAGTAGAAAGCTGGCACTCACAATTAGTGACCTGCTGGTCACGCCAGGCTTTTGCAGTTCTGTGACGTGCCCCCGGCTGGAGACAAATCTGCGCTCGTGTTGTTTTCGATTCGAGCGCTGACCTGGTCTTTTGTCGGATTTCGCTCGGCTCGAGCGGCTACTGTGGCGGCGCAGGTTGGTGCCCTCGTCGTGAGCTCGTGCCCGGAAGTCGCGGCCCTGCAGGAGTCGACCCACTGGGGTCCGTGGACGTAGATGACGTCCTGTCAGGGCGGTGGTGTGTTTGCGCGGGCGAGGATGCCGAAGGCGGCGAGCGCGCACGCAGCGCTGATGGCCGTCATGGTGGTGGCACCGCCAACGGTGGTGGTGACGGTGACGGCGGCAAGCGGGGCGCCGGCTTCGACGAGGGTGACGGGGGTGTTGAGGGTGACGGGGGTGTTGAGGGTGTCGGCAATGGTGGCGTAGACGGTGGTGCCGTACGGGTCGGCGAGCAGCGCCCGTGCGGCGAGGGGGGCGACACCGAACTCGATGCCGAACGCGATCATTCCGACGGCGGCGCCGGTCCGGCTCGCCGCGATCCACGGCAGGGTCGCCGCGGCGTCGGCCTGTTCGGCGAACACACCGGCAACGGCCGTCGTCAGAGACCCCTGGCGGCGGGCGCCTGTGAGCAGGAGCCGTCCGCTCACGGACAGCACGCCGAGCGGCCCGGCCACCGTGGCGGCGAACGTGGCCGGATGGCCGCGGCTGACGAGGAACCCGATGAGGTGGACGGTCATCGCGCTCACCGCGCTGCTGTGCGCGGCGAAGGCGAGCGCGCGAGCCACCAGAACCGTCCGTCCCGGCGGGCCGCCGGACCGCCGCCGCCCGCTCGGCGACGGTGGAGCGCGGGCCGGTGCCGGGCCGGGTCGGTGTCCGCACGACGACGTACAGCGTTACCGCGACCGTCGCGTACACCGCGGCGAGGATGCGCAGGCTGCTGCGCCAGCAGTAGCGGTGCTCGAGCAGGCCGGTCAGCGGCATGAAGATCGTCGAGGCGAACCCGCCACGACGATCATCGCCAGGATCGCCGCCGACCGCCGATCGGCGTCGAACCACGACACGACGACGGCGGTCGCCGCGTCGTACAACGCCTCATCATCGCGACGCCGAGCCCCGCGAACACGATGTACAGCTGCCAGATCGCCTCGACCCGGGACCAGGCCACGAGCAGCAGCGCGCCGGTAAGTGAGCCGACAGTCATGAGGCCACGGACGGTCACCACGCTCATCGAGCGCATCCATGGACAGCGGCGACGTAGGCTTCGACTGCGTGTTGATGTCGCTTGAGTTGCGCAGTTGCCTGCTGTTAGCGGCAGCAGTACAACAGACGAAGCACCTCACCCATTGCATCAGATGCTGCTGACAACGGGAATGCTTAATTCAACTTAGATGCTCGTCGAGGAACGCTCATTTGCATCCTGTCGCTCGGTTGGCAATCGCTCGATTATCGAGAGCGTGAAGGCTGCGGCGGCCCCTGCGGCGTACGTCGACCACTCAGCCTCCGCCTTCGCTTCACCGGTGTCCGAAACCCCCCTAACTACGAGCAGTTCTGGCTGGGCCTCTCTCCGATCCGCTACTACCCGCGTAATGCCAATAGATTCCATCTCGATCGCCAGGATGTTCGTCCGCGCATCTTTGACTTCGGGTGAAAGAGAATTAGTCACTAGCAGGTCACTGCTCAGAATCGCACCGAAGTGGACTCGTGGTTGAGTAGTGGTTTGGTCGGGGCGTGGCGTGGTGAGATTGGGCCTCCAGGTTGTCGCCGTCGCGCGAGCGATGCTGCGTAGCTCCAAGCTCGTGTCATATGCCTTTAGCCGGGATCGCGCCTCGCCGGGCTGAACGCGAATGGAATCGAAACCTATGATTTGATTAGCAACTACGATATCACCTAGGCGAAGATCGTCCAGGGCTGCCGCCGTTCCTGCCGCGATGCCTACGAGGAAGATGTATCGAGGATGCCAAGTGTCGATTATCTCTTGCGCAATGCGAGACGTTTCGAACGCGCCGGGTCCCGCTGCACCGCTTAGTAGTAGACGGTGTCCACCAACTTCAAATATGTGAAGCACATGACCCCTCCGTGCGACTCGCCGAATGCCGGTCGATACTAGCTGGAGAAATGCCGCCTGCTCAACCGAGATGGTGGCAATTACTGCGATGTCAATTTCCTGATTTGACGCGTCCCGTTCGGTGTCATGGAGCACCACCGCGCCTTCCGGATCGCGGATGCTCGAACCTACTGAATGGGCGGCCCCAAATTCGCGAAATGACATACCTTGCGGATTGTCGACCCGACCTGACAGTGCGTACAGATTGACGATAGCTTTAAGGTCACCTCGACCAGCGGCTTCTCGATACAGTGCTTCGGCGCCCGCCGTGTCGCCGGCTTCGGTGCGCAGGTCCGCGAGTAGCCGCAGAGCGCTTACGTCGCCGCGCTGAGCCGCTTCGTGGGCGGCTGCTTCGGCGCCGACGACATCGCCGTTGGCGTGTCGAAGGTCTGCGAGCAGTCGCAGCGCACCAACGTCGCCGCGTTCGGCGGCTTCTCGATACAGTGTTTCGGCGCCCGCCGTGTCGCCGGCTTCGGTGCGCAGGTCCGCGAGTAGCCGCAGAGCGCTTACGTCGCCGCGCTGAGCCGCTTCGTGGGCGGCTGCTTCGGCGCCGACGACATCGCCGTTGGCGTGTCGAAGGTCTGCGAGCAGTCGCAGCGCACCAACGTCGCCGCGTTCGGCGGCTTCTCGATACAGTGCTTCGGCGCCCGCCGTGTCGCCGGCTTCGGTGCGCAGGTCCGCGAGTAGCCGCAGAGCGCTTACGTCGCCGCGCTGAGCCGCTTCGTGGGCGGCTGCTTCGGCGCCGACGACATCGCCGTTGGCGTGTCGAAGGTCTGCGAGCAGTCGCAGCGCACCAACGTCGCCGCGTTCGGCGGCTTCTCGATACAGTGCTTCGGCGCCCGCCGTGTCGCCGGCTTCGGTGCGCAGGTCCGCGAGTAGCCGCAGAGCGCTTACGTCGCCGCGCTGAGCCGCTTCGTGGGCGGCTGCTTCGGCGCCGACGACATCGCCGTTGGCGTGTCGAAGGTCTGCGAGCAGTCGCAGCGCACCAACGTCGCCGCGTTCGGCGGCTTCTCGATACAGTGCTTCGGCGCCCGCCGTGTCGCCGGCTTCGGTGCGCAGGTCCGCGAGTAGCCGCAGAGCGCTTACGTCGCCGCGCTGAGCCGCTTCCCAGAGAAGTGCCTCCGTGCCCTGCGTGTCGCCAGCTTTCTGTCGTAGTTTGGCTAGTAGCCGTAACGCACTCAGGTCCCCACGGTCAACGGCCTCCTGAAGGAGCGCCTGTGCACTCGCATTGTCACCAGTGTTGAGGTCTACTTCGGCGAGTCGTCGAAGCGCTGTGACAGTCTCCGGATGATCTGCTCCAAGGAGCATGCGCCGCGACTCTAGGATCTGCTGGTACAGCAACCGAGCACGTGCAATGTCTCCTAGTCCGGCAAGCGTCGTTGCGAGGTTATTCATCGAGGCGAGAGTGTCCGGATGTTCCGGCCCGATGACTCTGCGGCGCAACGCTAGGACCTGCTCATGAAGATCACGAGCCTTTGCCATGTCGCCGCGTCGTGCTAGCAGGACCGCCAAGTTGTTGATGGAAGTGAGGGTGTCGGGGTGCTCCGGTCCGAGCAGCTGTAGCCGAATCTCAACGACCGCCTGGTTCAGATCCTCCACATCTTGATCTGATCCGGCGGATGACTGGGGACCGTAGGTTGCGGCCGTTTGGAGTACGACTGCGAGGTTGGCTAGGTACGTGGCTGCCTCCAACGAGTTGCGCACCGGGGCGGTGACAGCCTGGCGAGCAGCTGGTACCGCTTCCCGCAAGTCGGAGACGCTTCCACTCCGGTCGAAGCGGCTGATGAGGGCGGCGGCGAAGTTGGACAGATACTTGCCCCGGCTCGGGTCGTCCGTCGAAGTCGCGTTTGTGGCATCTCGGAGCAGCGAGATCGCCTCATCAAGGTCTGATGCCGAACCGGTGGAGGTGGCCCTCGCTTGTAGCGCCGCCCCCAAGTTGGCGAGGTACATACCCTGTCGCGCGTGCCCGGAGGGTACTGCCGCAGCCGCTCGGCGAGCGAGCGCAACGGCCTCATCTAGATCAGATCGGCTGCCTGTGACGTCGTAGCGAGTACCGAGCGCTGCCCCCAGGTTTGACAGGTACGTCGCTGCCTCTGCGGTGCCCGGTGGCAATGCGGCAATCGCCTCCCGCAGCAGGCCGATCGCCTCGTCAAGCGCACCGACATCGCCACTCCGGTCGAAGCGGCTGATGAGGGCGGCGGCGAAGTTGGACAGATACTTGCCCCGGCTCGGGTCGTCCGTCGAAGTCGCGTTTGTGGCATCTCGGAGCAGCGAGATCGCCTCATCAAGGTCTGATGCCGAACCGGTGGAGGTCGCCCTCGCTTGTAGCGCCGCCCCCAAGTTGGCGAGGTACATACCCTGTCGCGCGTGCCCGGAGGGTACTGCCGCAGCCGCTCGGCGAGCGAGCGCAACGGCCTCATCTAGATCAGATCGGCTGCCTGTGACGTCGTAGCGAGTACCGAGCGCTGCCCCCAGGTTTGACAGGTACGTCGCTGCCTCTGCGGTGCCCGGTGGCAATGCGGCAATCGCCTCCCGCAGCAGGCCGATCGCCTCGTCAAGCGCACCGACATCGCCACTCCGGTCGAACCAAGACCATCGGTCGTCGGCGAGCTGTGCGTAGACGCTCCACTTTTGCACTGTGTGCTTAGGCATTCGTACTGCCTTCACCGAGATCCCTGGTCCATGACAGTTCGCGACTCAGCGTGACTTTCATTCGCAGCATGCTGGTAGTGGGGTTGTAGAAAGCTGGTACTTCGTCTCCCATAGGCTGTCCCTCCGTCGCATCTGCCCCAGCGATAGCCTGAGGCTGAGGTTCAACCTGCGGATCTAGGAAGTCATCCGAACTCGCCGGCGCTGTTGGTTCTCCTGCAGACGTGGCCGAAGCGGCTCCTAGGCCATGAACAAGGATCTCGACGCCGTCGACCGCTCCCCACAGGGCGTGTATATGCAAGATCTCGAGTTCTATGTCGAGAGGTTTTATCGCCATCCCAGCGAGCACCCTGACGAGCGACTCTAAGTTCCGCCACCGGGGGACGGCCGTGCCGCGAAGTACTGCGCTGACGCCCTCATGGCTCAAGGTGCCGGGCATTTCGTCGTCGGACTTGATCTTCTCGCTGATCGCACGAACGGGTGGCTTAGAAGCGAGCTGGTACAGCCGATGGATGGCCTCGACGAGCCTCCGTTGCGGCCCCGGCGGCAGCCGGTCTTCGCTCGGCATCCGAACACCCGGCAATGTGGTGGTCCCGTCAGGCGGTGTCAGGTTTGGTCAGCATTCTACAGACGGGGGCGGCGTCGTGTCCTCGGTTGGCGCCTTGGTGGAGCGTCCTGTCCGCCGCAGTTCGGGCGGTTTTGAGCGACTTTACCGTTATTTACATGAGTCGACGCAGACCCCACCCCAAGCGGCCTCAGCGCGAGGCGCGCATAGCCGGACTCAGTAACAACCGGCTGACCGACGCTGCGATCCGCGGCACGATCTCTGGCACTGTGCGTGCACTCGCGCAGTGGCTTATCGAGTACCTACACACTCACTGACGGCCCTCGCGCCTCGACTGCGGCCCGCCCACACGTGGAACACGTGGAGGCGGGCCGCATCTTTGTTGACTCCTTCATAGCGCCGGGTGAATCACAGATCGCCACGCATGTGGACACAGCGCCGGGACCCTGACGGCAAGCCGGGATCCGTAAGGAGTCATGGCCATCTTGACGTCCTCAGCCGGGCGCTCGCGGGGAGCGTCGCGTGTCACGGCAGTTCAGGACGTCGCAGCGGTGGAAGGGGGTAGGTCGCTTCGACGATCAGCACACCCCGTGGGGTGGCGCAGTTCTTTTTGGTGCCCCCGGCGGGTCCCCCGGAGCATGGGAAACGGCGGTGACTGGCCGCGATACCGACGTCGTGGTCATCGACGGTTGCTGGCCGTTGCCGCCGCGCGGACTGTAGCAGCGGCTCGAACCCGGGACCGAAGGGCTCGAACCCGGTGGACCATACATTGCAGAATCCGAACCGCATTCCAGCAGCTCACGGCCCGATTGTGACAGTCAGGCCAGTCGGAACCCGGCGGTCATAGGATCGACGGGAGCTGATTCGAATCTCCGGGCGGATACGTCCCAAAGCTGCGCACCCTCGGGCCGCTTGGCTGTAGCGGCTGATCTGCCGATCAGCTAACCCGCAGGTATGCGCGATCGTTCCCACGTTCTGTCGGTCCCCAAGAACATGGAAACAGGCCGTGACCAGCGCCGATGCGACAGCGTGGTCATCGACGGTCGCTGGCCGGTGGCCGCCGGGAGGGCAAGTAGCAAGCTGTTCGAGCCCGTCCGCATCGAAGATGTCGAACGGGCTCGAACCCGGTGAACCGAAGTTGGCGGAGAGACCACGCCTTCCTTGTTCAAGGACCGGAGGTGACGGTTGCGGCGGTGCGGCGTCGGCACGAGCCGCAAGGTGCGGGTGCTCCTCGGCAGTGACGATGGTCAGGTCGCGTTGAGGGGCTGGTGTCGGAGGTCGGACACGCACCATTACCCAACGCCCTGACATGCTATCGGGGTGGCTGGCGGTCCCATGAGCTGCCTGACGACGTGTTCGCGGTGCCGCTGACGACCGCAGGCGGTGGCGGTCACGTTCGGATTTTGGGGGACTGGCCGCCCCATGGCCACCACGTCCTCCCGACCGGATCGCGGCAGGAGTGCGCCCCCGATCATGGCCGTCCCAAGGTCGTGCCGACGGCTTGCGAATCGCAAATGGCGCGCGAGGTCCGAGGTCGCGTCGTCCCTTCGTGCGTTATCGGCCTCACTCTCGTGGTCGTTGCCGTCAAATGCATCCTGGTGTAACGCATCGAATGCACTGTGTATCGTCAGGGTCATGGGCGGCCGTTCAACGGTCTGGATCACGTTGGGCGTGGTCCTAGTCATCGCCGTGCCGGCTGCAGGCCTACTGGCCGGTCGGAACCCCCCGGTGCTAGTGGGTGTGGTCTGTGCTGTGATTATCGGGGCAGGAGCGCTGCTGCAGCCGTGGGTCCAGAGCACGGTGACACGGTGGTCCGATTCTCAGCGCATCCGGACGAGCCGACTCCCGAAGGTCCGCGACTATGCTGACCTGCCTTTGCATCTGGGAGTGCATCCTGCCATTCCGCTGCGGGAACCACGCGCCGAATTGTCGGACCAGCTTCCCGCCTACATCGACCGTGATGTCGATCCTCAGCTTCGGTCGGCGCTGCGCACGATGCAAAACACCGGCGGCTTCATTCTGCTGGTCGGCGCCGCAGCAAGCGGCAAGACCCGTTGCCTCTACGAGGCTATCCGCGCCGAGGTACCAACCTGGCCGATCCTAGTCCCGGACGACCTGCAGCAACTCGATCACCTGTCCGCCGGCCGGGTCGTGATATGGCTCGACAACGTCGGCGACCCAATCGCCGAAGGTCGCATCTCGGTCGGTACGATCCGCAAGCTCCTCGCGGTCCGTCGACGACCAGTCATCGTCCTCGGAGCCATCTGGCCGAAGCAGTACGAAAAGCTTCGGACTGCTAACCGAGCCGTGCTGCCGCCTGGTGAGCGCGGCGCCCAACCAGCCGACGGTACAGACGCAGTGCTGGCACTCGCGCGACCGTTCGAGGTCGCGCCACACTTAAGCGACGCTGAGATGGAACGCGCCCGTCAGGTTGCGGAATTTGATCCGCGGGTCGGTGAAGTGCTCGCCCATCCGGTGCTCGACGGGGCAACAGCGCTCCTCGCCGCCGCACCTGAGCTGCTACGACGCTTGAGCGTGCCTGGGGACGCTATTGGCGGCCGAGTGCTCACCGCCGCTGTTGACGCCCGCGTCCACGGTCATCCGGACGTGCTGCCAGCGCGGCTGCTCGAAGAGTTGACCGAACGGGCCTACCTATCTCCAAGCCAACGAGCTTTGCTCGTACGTGACTGGTTTACCGATGCCGTTACTTGGGCGACCGAGCCGGTCCGCGGCGACATCGCCGCTCTACGCCCGCACGGCAGTCGGCCTGGCACCATCGAGGGTTACCAGGTCTCCGATATTCTCGTTCAGCGGGCCGGCGAGCAGGCCTCCATCACACCTGAACAGGTAACGGTCCTGATCGAACTGGCCACGCCCGACGCCTGCATCGGCATCGGCGCTGCGCTGTATCAGGCAGGCCGCCGAGCGGGCGCCGAGACCGCATGGCGTCGCGCAGCCGCAGCCGGCCTTGCCACAGGCATGTTCAACCTGGGGATCCTGTTCAGCGACGACGATGCCACCCAGTCGCGCGCCTGGTACCTGCAGGCCGCGCGTGCGGGTCATGCGCCGTCGATGACCTCCACCGGCTATCTTGCCGAAATCGGTGGCGACCCGACAACCGCGCAGCACTGGTACACGCGGGCGGCGGAACTGGGCGACCAGCGCGCCGCCTTCAACCTGGCGCTGATGGCGGAGCGGAATGGTGATCTTGCGACGGCCCTTCGTTGGTACACAACCAGCGCCGAACTCCGTGATGTCGACTCGATGGTGAACCTCGGCACGCTCCTTGCGGACCAGAAGGACGTCGACGGCGCCACACGGTGGATGCGGCGAGCCGCCGAGGCCGGCAGCGTCATGGCCATGGGCAACCTTGGCCAGTGGCTGCGCAAACATGGTGATCTCACAGAGGCTCGCGAGTGGCTGCAACGCGGCGCCGAAGCCGGAGGTAGTGGTGCAATGTTCGGCCTCGCGGCGTTGCTCGACGAGATAGACGGCGATCTCGCGAATGCGATCGCATGGTACGAGAAAGCAGTCGATGCAGGTTCAACGCGCGCGGTCAACAACCTCGGGATGCTGCTGTGGCGCGCCGGCGACCTAGCCGCAGCTCGGCACTGGCTCGAGCGTGCGGCCGAGACCAGCGAGGCCAAAGCGATGGCGAACCTTGGTGAACTCGCGTTGGCGGAGGGGGCCACCAACGAGGCAATTGACTGGTTTCAGCGCTCGACCGCAGCCGGTGACCCCCGAGCCGCGTTGCATCTGGCGGACATAGCCTTTCGGGCTGGCCAAATCCAGGACGTTCGCGACAACTTCACCGCCGCCTTGCGAGCCGAGAACACCGCAATGTTCCTTGCACTGGGACATGCGTTGCACCGAGCGGGGCATCCCGAGCCACTGCACGACGCATTTCAGCAGAGGGCCGCGACGGCGCACCCCACCGCGCTCCTCATTAGCCAGATGCTCATGATGCTCGGCGACCATCCTGCCGTCACGACCTGGCTCAAAAGCGCCAGCCTCGACCGCGACGCACAGATGATTCTTGGGTTGACCTTCATGCTCGCGTGCGACGGGCATACCGACGCACTAAGATACTGGCGTGATCGCGCTGAGGTCGAAGGCCGATCCGACTACACGGCCGTACTGGATCTCCTCGCCACCCAAACCGCTCAGCAGATGCGCGCCGGAAGACTGCCGCCGCCACCCGCGCCGTAGTCGCTATACGGTGTCGCGAGTACAGGTGCAGCACGCTAATCGTGAAGGCAGAAACGACACCTTGGTGCTACAGACCTTGAAAGTTGGGGTTGATCGATGTCATGTCGGCGTGTTGCCGTGACATCGGTCGATGGGTTCTTGTAGGTCGAAGGGATGAGGTATCCCGATGGTGGCGGTCTGATCGGGCAGGACTTGGGCACGCGCCCCGTGTTCGCGCCACCGATGGCGGATACCGTCGCTGACCTTGACGAGCTGGCGGCGGAGGGGCCGGACTTGCTGGCGATCGTCTACCGTCTGGCCACTGGCCTGTTTCAGGACTTCGGAGTCGTGGAGGCACCGCAGATCACCGCTGATGGCCGGGTCCGGCGTCGGTACTGGTCCAACCAGGCGCAGGCCGTCGTGCAGCGATGGGCTGCGAATCACGGTGTCGAGGTCACCGACGAAACGCTCCGGTGACGGACAGTCGTCACCACCGCCGTGACTGTGTCGGTGCGCTGGATGCGCTGGTCTCTATCGCTTCGACCGCGAGATCGAGGATGCGACCCGCGGTGGCCGGTTCCAAGACATCCTCCTCGGCGATGTCGCCAGCGGTGACGCGCTGCCAGAGGTCCTCCAGCGGCGCCTGGCGCTGCAGCCGGCCGACGACCGAGTCGTCGGCAGACGACGAATCGCCGTCGTACTCCGGGGTCGGGCTGAGGAGCCACGTCGCTGTGTCGTTGCGCCCGACGGCGAGAAGGTTCGCGACGTTGATGCTTGCGTGCCGCTCGTCGGCACTGACCTCGACGAACGCGATGAGGAGTAGTTCACCGGGCCACGCGGTGGTCGTCGCGACGACGACCTTGATCTCGGCATCGTCGAACTTGATGATTGCCACCTCCGAGGCGCGGTCGGCCTGAAGGTCGGAGCCACCACACGGGCCAGCGCGACGAGTTCCTGCCACACCACAGCGACCGGCCGAGCCTCGGCGCCGACCCTGTGCCTGCCGAATATGCCATCCGGGCAGTTCAGGCGGCATGATCGTACTGGCGGAGGACGCCGCCGAGGCGGTCATGCCGATGAATGTTCAGGTGGGCGAGCCGGTCTGGATCGGTGATCGGTTCGGGTAGTGGGGCCAGTGGCCGGGCGTTGGCGATGCCCTGGTGGGGTCTGTGCTCGTTATAGAAGGTCTCGTACTCGCGTAGTGCGTGCAGCAGGTGACGTTGGTTGAGGATCAGTGTCCGGTCGAGCAGTTCGCGCCGGCAGGTCCGTATCCAGCGTTCCATGACCGCGTTCATCCGGGGCATCCGGACGCCGCTGAGCAGGACCGCGATTCCTGCGTCGGCGAGGACAGCGTCGAACAGAGCCGGGTACTTGCCGTCCCGGTCGCGGATCAGGTACCTCACCCGGCATCCCGCGTCCTGCAGGTCCATCACCAGGTTGCGGGCGGCCTGGGTCACCCACGCCGCGGTGGGATGCGCGGTCGCGCCGAGGATCCGGATACGGCGGCTGGTGTGCTCGACGACCGCGAGGACGTACATCCTGGTTCCGGTCAGCGTGATCGTCTCGAGGAAGTCCGCGGCCAGCAGCGCCTTGGCCTGCGAACGCAGGAATTGCGCCCAGGTCGTGGCGGCCCGGTCCGGGGCCGGATCGATCCCGGCCTCGCGCAGGATCTCCCAGACCGTGGATGCGGCGACCTTGACTCCGAGGGTGAGCAGTTCCCCGTGCACCCGCCGGTACCCCCAGGACGGGTTCTCCCGGACCAGGCGCAGCACCAGCGCGCGCACCGAACCGATGGTGCGCGGCCGTCCTCGTCGGCGGGGACGCGACGCCGCCGCGTGGCGGCGAGCATGCAGGTCACGATGCCAGCGCAGAATGGTGTCGGGCCGCACTAACAGCCGCAGGCTGTACAGACTGGGTCTGGGCAGCGTGCTGAGCAGCGCGGCCAGCCATGCCCGGTCGGCTGGCTCGAACTGGACCCGCTGCCCGCCGAGCTGGCGGTGCAGCACGGCGAGCTGGTGCCGTAGGGCAAGGATCTCCGCGTCCTTGTCACGGTCGCTGCCTGGCAGTAGCCGCAGCAGCGCGAGCGCGTTGGTGACGCCCAGGTATGCCAGTCGCAGCAGCATGAGACGGCATCATCGCGTAGTCACCGACGGCGACGGCAAGCAGGACACGGGGACAGACCCGACAATCAAGATCGCATTCGTATGGTGGACTGCCCTCTGACCAGCACGGACGCATTTGTCGGCAGGTACAGCGCCGGGATCGGCGGCCTTGCTCAAGGTGCTCCGAAACTCCAACAGCATAGGTAATCTGTCCGAGTTTGTACTAGAAAAAACGAGTCCTCAACGCCACGCGGCCTGCGTCTTCGGGAGTTTCGTGCCATACACCGGCTCATATCTGTGGACGATGCGGCAGTTCGTGGGTAGCCGGCTGATGCTGATGCCGGGCGCGCAGCTACTACTCATCGACCACGATCAGCGTGTCCTGCTGCAGCGGCGCAGCGACATGGCCACCTGGGAGATCCCGGCCGGCGCCTGCGAGATCGGCAGCAGCTTCGCCTCCACTGCCGTCAACGAGGTCGCCGAGGAGACCGGCCTTAAGGTGGAAGAACGGGACCTGGTGCCGTTCGGCTGCCTGTCGGACCCCGAGATACACGTCGTTCGCTACCCCAACGGGGACGAGACCCATTGCTTCGCGATGTGCTTCGCCGCGACGGTGTGGAGCGGAGTGCTGCGCGTGGACCCCGCCGAGGTCACCGAGGCGGGCTTCTTCGACATGGGCGACCTGCCCCGGCCGATGCACCGGCCGACCGCCACGGTGCTGGACATGTATGCGCGGTATCGCGCGACCGGACTGTTTCAGGCGCGGTGACATCGCCGGTTACCGGAGCGGGGCGACACGTGCCCCGAGCCGCGCGAGCCGGCCGAGGAAGTCTTCGTACCCGCGGTAGAGCGCGTGCGCGTCCGAGATCGTGGTCACGCCGACGGCCACGGTCCCGGCCACAACGGCCGCCGCGCACGCCCGCACGTCGTTGCCGACGTCGACCGCGGCACCGTGCAGCGCCGCCGGTCCGTCGATGTCGACGACATAGCGGGCGTCGTCCAACCCGGCCGGGAATCGCACCTCCAGTCCGGGTGGTGGCTGGCCGCCGCTCACCGTGACCTTCGCCCCCATGGCGCGGAGCACGTCCGCCTGCCGTACCCGGTTCGAATGCAGGACGTCGATCGTTCGCGACCGGCCGTGCGCCGTTGCAAGCACCGGTTGCAGCAGCGGCGCCCAGTCCGAGTGAAATCCGGGCGAGGGTCCGGCGATGACCGCGGTGCGCGGCGCGGACAGGCCGCCGCCCGGGCGCAGGACGGACAGGCTGCTCCCGTCGGCCCCCTCCTCGATCAGGCCCCCGAGCTGAGCGAGGACCTCGACCGCGGGCCGCAGTTCCGCGACGTCGAGCCGCCGCACCAGCACGCCCTGCTCGCTGAGCGCGCCGACGGCGAGCCAGGTGAACGCATCGTTGCGATCCGCCGGGCACGAGAGCTCGATCGGCCCGTCGCCCGATGCCGCGGCCGCGCGATCGAGGCGGCACGACACCGCATCGCCGTCGCGGTGTACCCACGCGCCGGACCGTTGGAGGCAGTCCCAGAAGGCCGCCATGTCCGCGTCAACGGGAGACCGCTCGATCGTGACGCCGGCTGGATTGCGCAGCCCGGCGAGCGCCACGTTGACCGTCGCGCCGGCGGATGGCAGCGCCAGGCTGACGGTGTCGCGCGAGGCGTCGGCGGGAAGGATGATGTTTAGGCAACCGTCCCGGCCGCTGATCCGCCCGCCGAGCGCGCGGAAGCCGCTCAAGTGCAGGTCGATGGCGCGCAGCCCGATCTCGTCACCGCCCGGATCGCCGATCCGGACGGATCCGAATCGTCCCAGCAGCGCTCCCGCGAAGTAGAACGCGGTGGTGGTCCGCCGGGTGATCTCCGCCGGAAGGTGCCGAGCGCCGACGGTCCGCGAGTCCACGAGGAACTCGTCGGCCTCGGCGCCCGGCCGGACCTCGGCGCCCAGCGACGCCAAGGCCGAGAGGAGCTCCAGCGTGTCGATGATGACGGGCACCCGGCGCAGCCGGAACACCCGCGGGAATGCCGCGAGGGCCGGAATGATCTTCAACGCGGCATTCTTCGAACCCTGCACGTCGACCACCCCGTGCAGTTTGGCCGGGCCGTCAATGAGGATACCGGCGGCGGCCCGATGTTTCAGGCCGCCCAGCATGTCGGCGATCGTCGACGCCTTCGATCCATCCACGGAAGCCTCATTCGTTGTCGATGGCGGGGATGTCGCGCTGGATTCGACGTACCCGGCGCAGGATGCCGAAGTCCGTCAGCTGTGCGCCGACATCCAGCGCCTGCGCGATGTCGTCGATGACCTCGAACCGTGCCAGGTCATACGCCGTGACCGGCTCCCGTCGCCGAAGGCGAGTCAGATTGTAGTGCACGGAGTCCCGCATGCCGAGCGCCTGAGAGCGCACCGAGGCAACCGCTGACCTCGAGCCCAGTGTCATGTGCAGGAACGCCGACGCGACGGCCAGTGACTCCGCCTTGCGCACCTCCGCCCGCAACCAGGGGCCGACGCTTTCGATCTCGCCCGCTCGCAGCAGCGCCACCGACGCCGCCCCCTCGTCGAGCCCCCGCCGCACCAGCGCCGGAAGCTGCCGGTCGCCGATCGGACGGCGGGCCGCGATGGCCTCGCTCAGCAGCCGGCGGCGCCAGGCCGACCGGCCGATGGCGAGCAGGGACATGACCCCCGCATCGTGTCGACCGCGCTCCAGCATGCGGTCCAGCACGGCCTCCGCCTCTCCGTATCGCCGCCGAGTTGAGAAGGCGACCGACATGTTGAGCGTCGCCTCGGCCAGGTGCCGGGGCGGGACCCGCCGCCGGATCGCGACCTCGAACCAGGTGAAGCCGATGCCGGCCAGCTCCGAGTGGTCGGCACCCGCGCGGGTGAGTACCGCCACCGCCCGGCCACAGTCCTCGTCGTCGAGCGAGTCGACGACCAGCGGCTCGAGCCAGGACAGCACCAACGCAGTTCCTTGGTCCAGCGGTCCGCGCCGGCTCTGCCGTTCGAGCATGTCGATCGCGCTCAACGCGGCCTCGCGCGGGTCACGCATCGCAACGAGATCCTGTACCTCGTCGGGCGGGATGAGCAGCGTGGCGGCTGCGGTCCTCGTGGGTGCCCGGGGTCCGTCGTCCGACGCCGGAGGGTCCGGCTCCCGCGGGCGCCGCCGGTCCGACGTGATCATGTCCCACAGGGCGATCGCCATCCGGGCGTCGGCGCGCGCCATCCGCTCCGCGTTGATGCGAGTCGATGGGCGACCAACACCGTATTCGCTCAGGATCGACAGGCGGGCGCGGTGCGCCCACCAGTCGAGGTCGAGCCACAGCTCGGAGCGTATCGCCGGGAACGGCCCGCAGCCCCGACGCGCGGACCGCAGTGCGGCGTGCAGCAGCCGCGACACCTGGGCGGCCGACCAGCCGTCGGTCGCCTCGAGGAACCAGGGACTGCGCACCGGGTCGTCCACGCGCCTGGGCGCCACCGGCCGGCCGGCCGGTTGCGGCCGCCAGGCCCGCGCCAGCTTGCCCAACGCGCGCTTGCGCAGGTAGCGGGCTCCCTCCGCGCCGAGCGTGCCGCCCGAGACGGTTCGCGGGCGGCCGAGGCGCGTGGCCGCCGCCGGCAGCCGGCTCGCGACCGAGGGCTGACCGGCTCGCGCGGTGAGCGGCAGGATCGTGAGATCGAGCCCGAAGTACAGCGCGAGGACGGCGTACTCGAGGTCGTCGACGGCGTCGCAGCGCCCGATCTCCGACAGCAGCAGCTGCCGGACCTGTCCGAGCGGTCGCAGTGCGCCGGTTGCCTCGTCCACCAGGTATCCGGAAAGGGACGCGGGGACCTCCGGTGTCGCGGCGGAGCAGGTGCCGTCGAGGATCGACCGATAGCCGTTGAACAGCCGGTGGAGGTCCTGGGCGCGTACCGCATCCACGCGGCGAACCTAGCACGGGCGGCCGGGCACTTTCCCAGTTCCTGTGCGGGTATCCCGCTACCGCCGATCGACGCTCGCCGGGCCGGGCCGCCGCGCCGCACGATCGCTGCAGCACCTCCACCGACCTGCGAAGGAGCTCAGCCGTGAAGAGCCCGACCCCCGATCTTCGGACCCTGATCTTCGCGACGGTATTCGCGATCACCATGCTTGCCGTGGCCATCCTGCTCGACGCCAGCGGGGCCCTGGTCGCCGGCGTGCTGGCGGGCACGGCCGCCGTGGTGGCGGCGACGACGCCGAAGCGGCGGCGATGAGCGCCCGCGCAGCGGTCGCCGTCCGCGGGCGGACCGTCTACCGTGGACCGATGCGCATCGGTGCGATCATCGCCACGGGCGGTGTGGGTGCACGGTTTTTTCCGCTCACCAAGGCCGTGCCCAAGGTGATGCTGCCGGTGCTGGAGCGGCCGATCCTCGAGTACCTGCTCGACGAGTGCCTGTTCGCCGGCGTAGCCCGGATTGCCGTCGTGCACCCGGTGGGCGATCGGTGCATTGCCGACTACCTAGCCGACTCGGCCGTGTCGCGACGTCGTTACCATGCGGCCGGGCTCGGCGACCGGTATGACGCACTGGTGCAGAGGCATGGGCGAGCGGCGTTCACGTTCCTCACGCAACCGGACGACGGCCGGTACGGCTCCCTGCTACCGCTGCTCCTGGCTCGCCGATTCCTGGGATCGGACACGGCGTACCTCCTCGCCGGCGACGACCTGCTCCTTCCCGCCGACGAGCCGTCACTGCTCGCGCGAATGGCGGCGTCGATGCGGCGAACCGGCGCGGACGCGGTGGTGGCGGGCGTGGTCATGGACGATCGGCGGGCGATGCGGTACGGCAACATCGTGACGCGCGACGGTGTCTGGCTCGACCGCATCGCCGAGAAGCCGCGCGACGCTTCGGGCGTCACCGGGCTGGCGTATGTCGGCCGGCTGCTGTCCTCGCCGGGGATCAGTGACCTCGCCGCGTCTATCGGCGCCAGCCCCGATACCGGCGAACTGCAGATCGTCGACGTGATCAACCGGCTGGCCTCGACCGGCCGGGTAGCCGTGGAGACGGTTGCCGAGACGTACTTCGATTGCGGTGTTCCAAATGACTGGCTGAACGCGAACATCGCGGCGGCCGCCCGTTCGCGCCTCCCTATGCCGCGCAACGGATAGGGACGGGCCGGACCGTTCGCACCCCCGGTGCCGGTTCGAGCTTGCCGAGGCGCGCGGACAGGTCTGCGAGGACCTCCTCCTGACGGGCGGATGCAACGACGCCGAAGAGGCAGCCGCCGCTGCCGGAGCCGGTCAGCTTCACGGCCGGGCACCCGACGTCGAGGGCGGCGGTGCGCAGACGCTCCAGCCCGGGCGTCGACATTGCCTGCCAGTCGCGCATCGCTTCGTGGGCGGCATTCACGGCCGAGCAGGCCGCGGCGAGGTCACGGCTGAGTACCGCGTTCCAGACGTTATCCGCGGCAGTCGTGGCGTCGTGGATGTACGCGGCGAGGCGGGGTTCGCGACGTTGGCTGCGCCGCCGGGTCTCCAGCAGATGATCGCGGCTGTCCTTGCGCTGCATCGAGTCGATCAGCACGATCGCCCACTCCGGCGGCCACTCCACCTGCCCCAACACGGCCGGTGGTCCCTCGGGGCGCCCGTCCATGTACAGCGTGCCGCCGCGGACGATCGCCACGTGGTCCATACCTCCGCCGCGGGTGATGTCCCGCTCGATTGCGTACGTGAAGTCGATGAGTTCATCGGGGCCGAACGCCGGAAGTCCCAGCTCCAGCAGGCATGCCCGAGTCAGCGCGATTACCAGTGAGGTCGACGTGGACAGGCCGGAGCCGGTGGGCGCCTCGGACGCGACGTGCAGCAACGGAGCCGGTCCGGGGCGGTCGGTCAGTCGGCGCCATACCGCGTCGAGGTAGATGCCGGTGTACGGGATGGCGCCCGGCCCGGAACCAACAGTCGTGCGGAGATCGATGCTCGTGCAGACACATCGGCCGCCGAGCCAGTCCAGGTCCTCGCCGGCCAGACAGATCCGCGTCGCCGGAGCGTCGCCACGCCGCGCATCCCGGGTCTCGTGGCCGGGGCCCGTCATATGAACGGGTCGATTGCGTCGAGCGGTCCCGCGTCCGGGAGCGGCGCCGCGAGCGCGAGGTTCGTGGCGTGCCGAGCGCAGTGGAACGGGCAGTCGCGGCTGGGGTCGACAACGTCCGGCCGTGCGCGGGCCCACAGCTCGGTCAGGTGGGTGGTGACCGCGTCCCCGATGCGCATCGCGGGGTTGCCCCGGTGGTACGGACAGACGAAGACCCCGCTCGGGGTGATCACCGTGCGCAGTTCCGCCGTGGCGCAGCTGCGGTACTCCTTCGGCTGGCTGAGATCGGTGTCCCGAAGCAGGCGCTCGAAACTGGACGACATCGTCACCGAAAAGCCCGGCCGCTGGTGGCCGCGCGCCGCTTCCAACCGCGCCGAAAGTTCGCCGCGCACGCGGGGCGAGACGGGTGCCAGCCGATGATCGTCCAGCATGGCCGCCTTGATCTCGAAGTAATCGCACCCGATGTCCCGGGCCAAGACGGCCGCCGCATCGATCTCGAACATGTTCGTCCGATCGGATTCCCGGCCCGACGTCGATGGCGCATTGACGACGAACGAATACCCCAGCTGCCCCGACTTTACCGCCGCCAGTGAACGCATGTTCTCAATGACGGTGGCGAACATGTTCCGGCCGTTGCGGCTGGGACGGAATGCGGCATATGTCATTGGCGTCGCGGCGTCGACCGATACTCGCACCCAGCTCACGTGGCCGGCGAGGACCGCCAAGTTGCGGTCCAGCAGCGTCCCGTTGGTGACAAGCCCGACGGCTATCCCTCCCGTGTGCAAGATCTCGATCGCGGAAGTGGTCGCCGGATGCGCCAGTGGCTCACCGCCACCGATGAAAACGACGCCTTGAACGCCGGCCGAAATGAGCTCGTGCGCCAACTCCACGAGTCGTTGCTGGGTGAATCGCCCCTGATGCAACAATGACGCGCTGATGCATTCGGGGCAACTCAGATCGCAGAATGTCGTCGGATCGATGTCGACGACTACCGGTGCGGCCAGTCTCTCGCCGTCGGCGACGCGCATCGCCGATTCGCGTATCGAAGGCTGACTAAGCTTTTCGACCAGATTCATGCGCTCGATCGGCACCGAAGTCCACCAATCAGCTCGAGGTCCTTCGACTATAACGACCTGGGCGAATGGTGCCAACATCCGCTTCTTCTTTGGGAGCGTTCGGCGTCGTGACAGAGCCGGACGGAGCATCGGTTCCGGTTCTTCCGGGTCTCGCGAGCCGCCGCAGCGACCTCGGTGTGAGCGGGCGCCGGTCCGGAGTCCGGCGCCGTCGTCGGCCGTGGGCTGGAGCAGCCAAACGGGCCGGGGCCTCAGAAGTCGTCGTCGATGAGGCCGTAAGGGGGCTGGTCGGCGCGGCGCGAGTAGCGCACGATCACGTCGTCGGCCGCGGTCGGCGGGGGCGCGTTGTCCGCGACGACGATCTGGGCGCACAGGCCCGGCCGGCCAGCCACGCCTCGATGTGCCAGTAGACGCGCTCGATCGTCTGCCCGTCCTCGAGGTCGCCGAGCGCCCCGAGGTTCTTCTGCGGGCTTTCCAGCAGCAGGAACCCGGGGTGGGAGGAGCGGGACTCCCAGGCGGTCTCGAACATGGCGAGCTGCCAGGCCAGGGCGATGAGGGTGCGCCCGCCCGAGGAGGCGGTCAGGTACGACTCGCCGCGGACATAGGGCGTGAGGTCCTCGGCGAGGTACGCGTCGGCGAGCTTCGGGTAGCGGAACTCGGCCAGGATGGCGCGGTAGCGCTCGCCGACCCGGCGCACGACCGCCGAGCGGTCGGCGCGGCGCGACTGGGGGCCGGCGCAGCCGATTCCGAACGCCGGCGTCGCAACGCGATCGAGCGAGTCGTCCGCGAGGCTGTTCACTGGGGCTTTGTCGTCGGTGGAGCAAGTGGTCGCCGACCGGAGCCTGTCATTCACTGGAGCGAAAGCGGAGAACCTTACATCTCATGGATCTTCGTGGGGGATTCTAACCAGTTGCCTCCGCTGCTCGAGGCGCGATCGGATGCCGGGACTCTGATGGAAACACTGCGCGCGTCGGTTGAACGAGCGAGGCAGGCTCGATCTGACTTATAACCGTCTCCCAGACGGTAACGCACGGATCAGTCGCCGGAGTCGCAGTCACGAACACTCGCCGGCATCGCGCACCAACGCGTGAGATCCGGTACCTGCCTGAGAGCTACGTTCACCAGCGACCGCGTCCGGCTCCGAAGAGCGCGAGCCGTCGGCGTTGGGACGCTATCGTGCGGGAGGCGGCAACAGGAGGCAGAATTTGATCACGGTCATCGTCGACACGACCGCGACGTTCGTCGACGTCATGATGAAGTCCACTTCGTGGACGCAACTGCTCACCTTGTGCGACGGCTCGAGGATCCAGGTGGTGCTGCCTGAGGTGGTCCTCCGAGAGACGGCTCGCCACTGGGAGGCCGAAGCCTTGAAGGTCATCGAGACCGCGAACGGGAAGATCGACGGTATCAAGAAGTCCCGCGAGAGGCTCACCGAGATCGGCATCGACGGAAGCAGCCTGGTCGACAGCACACCGGTGACCGCTAGCCCCGGTCTTTCGCTAACTGTTGATCAAGGTTGTTCCGCAGTGAGTTGATCTTCGGTGAGGTTGTCTGTTTGCGCGAGGCACGGTGACGGCCCGGCCCTTGTCCGGGGTGCTCCGTGTGGCTCGTCGGGTTGTGGCGCGGGGTTCAGGTGATCGGTTGGGGCAGTGCGGCGAGGCGGGCGAACGCGGTGGCGAGTTCGGTTGCCCAGGGCCAGGTTTCGGCGATGCGGAGGCGGGTTCGGCGGGCGGTGCGGGTGAGTCGTGCGGCGACGTGCAGGAGCCGGTAGCGCAGCTTCTTGGGTTCTGCGGCGGCGAGTTCGCCGTCCAGGAGCAGCATCTGGGTCCATGAGAGGAGGTCGATGCCGATCAGCGCGAGTTGCAGCCAGGCCTGGTTGATCGCGAAGGCGCGGGACGGGAACCGGCCGAGGCCGGTGTCTTTGCCGGTGCGGATGCGGTCTTCGACGCGGGCGTGAGCGCGGTGGCGGGCTTCGAGGTACTGGATCGGGCCGTTGGTCGGGTCGCCGGTTGGTGTGTCGGTGGCCATGACCTGGTGGCGCATGCCCTCGATGGTGTCGAACAGCGACAGTTGGGCGCCGGGGTGCGGCCGTTCACGGCGCACGATGAACCGGGTCCGGGGCGGGTAGCCGTCATCCGGGACCAGTCCGGTCAGCTCGCAGACCTGGGCACCATCGCGGGGTTCGCCGTCGGTGTCGACGGCGGGCACCCACTGGCTGTGCTGTTTGGCGGTCAGGATGGCCTGGCGGATCGGTTCGGTGATCGCGACGCCGACGGAGAATCGGGTGTCCAGACCGTGTTCGCGCAGGCTGCGGATGTGGGCGAGCAGGCCGTGGGTGCAGCCGGCGGAGTCCGACCGGATCAGGATCGGGGTGCCGTGCCGGTGCGCGTCGGGGATCTGCGTGATGGCCTCGTCCAGGACGGTGATGTGGTCGGCGGTGGTGTTCGACCCGGCCCGGCCTTCCCGCAGCATCCCCGCGAGGGCTTCACGGGTGTTGTCCAGGAAACACAGCAACGGGTGATATCCGAATGTGGACTTCCACGTCGGGGTCGCGGACTCCTTGTCGGAGTGGCAGAGCACGATCGTGGCATCCAGATCGAGGACCAGGCCCGGCACCGCCGATCCCGCGGCCATCGTCTGCGGCAGGCCGCCGTGGGTCTCGATACGTTGCGCCCACGCGATCTCTCGCGCCTGGGCTCGGGCCTGGGCCAGCCCGTCCAGGAGCTGACCGTCCAGTTTGGACAGCAGTCGCCATGCGGTCGGGTCGGAGGCGACCGGCCCGAACACCTGGGCCTGGTCCCGCAGCACCGCCAGATCGGCGATGGCCTCACCGCCGTCGGCGAGCATGACCGCCAGATCCACCGCGACCCGGCCCGGATCGTGCCCGCCCCGACGCTGCCGCAACACCGCGAGGACCTCACCGAACCGAGCGGTCAGCCCGGTCACCTCAGCCACATCAGCCACGAGCCGGGCGCCGGCATGACCGACCACACCCCGCCCGTCGGCACTCACAACGATCTTCGGACGTGTTCCGGTAGCCTGCACTCAGCGGGTGCCTTCCGTGACGGACGATCAAGCCTTCGACAAGCCAGATCCTCCCAGATGGAAGGCACCCTCCCCATTTTCGTTCATGAACCCCGGCCGCCTTCATGAACGATCCGGGCTAGGCCAGACAAGGCCACCTTCGAAAAGAAGACACGCGAAAAGCTAATTTCACTAGGCGTACAGATCGAGCCAGTCCCGGACCATGTCGACATCGAGACTGTTCTTCAGCGCGACCTAGCCCGTAAGAAACCCTTCACCGACAACGGAAAGGGCTTCCGTGACACCCTCGTCTGGGAGACCGCCAAGCGGGTTGTGATGAGGTCAGAAGGAGGCGACAAGATCTTCCTGGTCACCAAAAACTCCACCGACTACTGCGACGAAACCGGTGCGCTCGCGCCTGAGCTGTGTGCCGAAGTCAAGAGTGCCGCTGGAGAGCTGACACGGGTAGCGGATCTCGAACAACTTCTGAAGCATGGCACGTTCGCGCCGATGGTGGCTGGACTTACAAGGACCGCCGAGCAGCTAAGTGCATTCCTTGAGCTGGGCGCGCGTAACCGCAGCGAGGACGCAGAGCCACTGTCGGTCGACCAGGTCGTCAAGAACGCCGTCATCCATGCACTGGAACGGCTCACTGGCGAGGATGTCGAGACCGGCAACGCCACAACGTCAGGCCTCGACTTCACGAAGCTGGGCATTCCTAGTGAGCTTGAAAGTCTTTCGATCGATACGGTAGAGCCCGACGAATCGACGCTGATGTGGCAGATCTACGAGACTTACCAGGACACGACGCTTCTCATCCTGGCCGAGATCGATGCCGAGATCACCCTCGACGGGTTCGCGTACAAGAGCGACATCGGCCACCGCGAGGAGGAAGACGACATCTACGTCCTTGAGTGGGACTGGAACGACCACGTGGCTCACGTCGGCACCACAGCGAACGCGCGACTTACCTTCCAGATTCGCCTGGAGCAGGGCATGGACGTCGTAGATGAGTGCGAGTTTGAGGGCGCGCAACCCTTGGTCGTCGAGGACCACCCGTGGTAGGACGCCATCTGACAGATCGCCTCTGGCGCAGCGACCCCAAGGCCACGGAAGGGAACGCTCATCGGCCGAGCCGCCAACTCCGTGGCCGCCCGACGGATACCACACTCAGACCCGGGACCGGCCGACCGCCGGAACCTCCCCAAGCCGGCCGACTTGAACCAAACCAAGACCCAGACCTCGGTTGCCGACAGGTTCGCATCGTCTGGCTCCCCCCGTCCTGTTTCCCAGACTTCCGCTCATCGGCATCTTGCGCACCTGATCAAGGGATGTGCCGGCTTCGCAGCGGCAGCCGGGCGCACGAGATCCGCGGGCGCCGCGCCAGTTCGGTGCTGACCGTGATGCCTCGGTTGTCCCGACGCTGGCCGGTTTCCGGGAAGTTCTGGCGTCATACGTGGGTGCCGGTTTTGGTTCCGGTGCTGTGCGAGGGCTTGGGCTGAGGGGGACGGGTGCTCGTCGTTGCTTCAAGGGCAACGAGCTGACACGCATACGATCGCCGCTGGACGGCACTCTGCTTGGCGCAGGTGCGATCCATCTTCTGCAGCCGAAACGCGCCCCCAAACGCACCTTGTGGCGGAGGTGAATCAGCAGGTCGGAGGCGTTGCCGGGATGAAGTGCGCAGGTCCCGTTCCGGGGGCGGGTCCCCCAGAGCATGGGAAACGGCCGTCACTAGCGCCGATACCGACGTCGTGATCATCGACGGTTGCTGGCCGGTGCCGCCACGCGAACGGTAGCAAGTGGTTGGAGCCCGTCGGCATCGGCGATGCGGACGGGCTCGAAGCCGGTGGCGTGGAGGCTATCGAGGAGTTGGGTGCTGTCGTCGTCGCGCAGGAGGACCGGTGGGCTGGCTGGGCATGCGACGGGTGGCAGCCACTGGACGGCGAGTCTTGTGCGCGAATGGTGGCGCCACTGTGGGCGGGTGCGCGACTGGATCATGACGGAAACAGCGCCGGTGGATCGTCTCGGATCGTGCCGACGAATGAGCAACCGCGACCGGGCTCGCCGACTACCTCGCCTA
This sequence comes from Dactylosporangium sp. CA-139066, assembly GCF_050936175.1. Classification (NCBI taxonomy): domain Bacteria; kingdom Bacillati; phylum Actinomycetota; class Actinomycetes; order Micromonosporales; family Micromonosporaceae; genus Dactylosporangium; species Dactylosporangium sp. CA-139066. The sequence continues at coordinate 2,657,952 of NZ_JBNJNH010000001.1, forward strand.
CCTCGACGGCGACCTGGCAGTCCACCTACAGGTGTCCTGCCAGCTTCTTCGGCAACAACGTCAGCCTGGCTGCCGGCGACCGCCCTGCCACCGTGTGAGGCATGGACGCTGGCTGACCCAGCCCACGACGATTGCGTGAGCGCGCACCCGATCACGAACGCGCTCCATCAACGCCATGGTCGACGCGTGGGACGCTGCCGATGACGCCCGCCGAATCAAGGCAGCAGCCTTCCCCCGCGACAAGGAGCCTGCGCGCGTTCCACTTCGACGCCAACCCACACGTCGGCCCCGCCGTCATCCACACACTCGCCACCTGCGACTGGGTCAAGAAGGGCATGCCGCTTTGCCTCATCGGCGACTCCGGCACCGGCAAGTTCCACCTGCTCATCGCGCTCGGCGCCGAAGCCGCTATGGCCGGCTACCGGGTCCGCTACGTCCTGGCCACCAAACTCGTCAACGAGCTCGCTGGCGATCGATAGCCGCCCCATCGCCGCCAAGGAACGTGCAGAAATCTCCGTCAACTACCGCGCAAAGTCGCATCCACTGTGACTTTGCGCGGTAGTTGACGGAGATCTGCACCTGGCTTGGCGAACCTGAGCAGCCTCCGGGCACTTGCGCCCAGAGACGACACGCGGCGCGATTTGGGCGCTGTGCCGGGTATTGACCACCCGGTCGAGTGACGATTTGGTCTCGGTGCGTCGGATCACGGGATCGTTCACCCTCTAGGTCTCGACAACGTCATGCGGTCGAGGGGAGAGATCGTGAATGTCATGGTCGTCGGCACAGCGGCCACGGTCGCGCTGCCGATCATCGGCGGTCTTCTGAATTACCTACGTATCCGTGAGCGCCACCGTGCGCAGGCCGCTGTGGAACGGACGCGAGCAGATGCGAGTGCCACCATCGTCCAGCACGCCGCGGACGGGCTTACCGTCATCCGGTATGCACCCAACGGGCAACTTACGGTGATCAGGGCGTCAGGTGACGTCGCCCGCGGCGCCGCCGTCGCTGACCTCACACCGGAGCGCCGGTGAGCCAGCATGACGGTTTACCGGAGTTCGAGGCTTTCTACGAGAAGGAGTGGGGGTCCGTCGTGGCCTTCCTGCGCTATCTCGGCGCTTCGCCACCGGACGCTCAGGACGTGGCCCAGGACGCGTTCGCTCACCTCTACCGTTGCTGGCACCGGGTCGACACGCCGACCGCCTGGATCAGAAAAACCGCGAGCCGCGAACTGGGCCACCGCCGGCGTCGAGCCGCCACTGAGCAGAAGGCACTCGATGCCAATCCGCCGCCTGACGAAGCCGAAGACGGCGACGAGGGCGGCGCAGCGTCAATCTACACAGACGACCGGTTCACAGCCGCTATCGCGGCGCTCTCAGCGCGACAGCGTCAGGTGGTGGCGTGGCGGCTCGCCGGGTTCAGCAATGCAGAGACGGCACGGGAGTTGGGCATGACGCCGGAAAACACGAGCGCGATGTGGTCGCGAGCGAAGGCTCGGCTCGCGAAGGCGCTCGAGGAGTTCCGCCGGGGAAACGGAGGCGACAATGCCTAGGCCTCAGACTCCCGTCGAGCAGGCCCTCAGGAGGGCGAACGACGGGGTCATCGCAGCGGCCACGCAGGGGTTTGACGTGCGGGCCGGCCTGGCCGACGTTTACATCCGGGCGGCGTCGTTGGCGGACCCAGCGGCCGACAGCGAGATGAAGCCGGACGAGGCGCTCGCCCGCTGGCGCGCCGATGTCGAGATCTTCCAGGTTCTCACCAACTCCGAGCTGCGCGGTACTGAGTGGGCGAAGGTTAGCGCCGCGCTCGGGGCGTACGGACTCGGGCTTATGGAAGGCTGGCTAATCTGCGGCGAGATCGTCGAACGCTGCGGCCGAGTCGGCAAGATTGTCAATCTGCCAGAAATGGTCGGGTCGGAAGATAGATACCTTCTCGCTGGTGACACCGTCCGCCGCTCGGTCGAGCAGTTCCGTACGCGTGCCCTCAAGGCAAGCGGCTGGCGCGCGAACGAACACGTCACGCTTGCCGACTACTTCGCCGAGCTACTGTGCTTCAACTTCCCCCAGGTCCTGGCCACACGGGAGATCGATCGACGGGCTGAACCGGCTCCTGCCGCGTTTGCCTCACCCGAAGGCGCCCGAGCGCCTGGACGGGCCGACTCGCTTAGTCGAGCCGATTACCGAGCTGCCAGTGCGATCGCCAATCCGCGGGAACGCAAGACCACCCTGCTGAAGCTGGCCGGTTACGACGAGGCGGAAATCGCGGAGCTGCTGCGCGGAGATGATCGCCGCCCTGGGCCGGGCAACCGCACCCCAGCGAAACGGCGCCGAAGCCTGGAGAGGAGCTGAAGTGGTCGACATCGACGCCCTGCTATCCCGATCGAGCATCGGGGGCGTGGGCGCGGCTGGACTGCGCAGCCGCGCAAACCACCAGGACGTCAGCCGGGTCGTTCAGCGGCTGGAGCCAATGACGGCGACACCACAATCGCGAACCAAAGTGCTGCTGGTCGACGACCACGATCTGATCCGTCGAGGCCTGCGGCATGCTTTCGAGCGGGATCGCCAGTTCGAAGTGGTCGGCGAGGCAGCAACCGCAGCTGAAAGCATCCGTCAAGCGGGCTCACTTCAGCCCGACGTTGTGATCATGGACTTGCGTCTGCCCGACGGTAGTGGGCTGGAGGCGACCCGGGCACTACGCAAGACAAGCAACTCGATGGGCATCGTCATATTGACCATGTACGCCGGCGACGACCAGCTCTTCGGTTCCCTCGAGGCAGGCGCAAGCGCGTTCGTCCCGAAGACGGCGCCCGCCGACGAGGTGGTAGCCGCCGCCCGGCACGCGGCATCCGCCCCCAGCGCCTTCACCGCCGCCGACCTGGCTGAGGCAATGAAACGCCGGCTGGCCCCGAGCGGCCCTCAACTCTCTCCGCGTGAGGGCCAGGTACTGCGCCTCCTCGCCGACGGCATGAGCGTCGCAGGCATCGCCAAGCAACTGTTCGTCTCCGAGTCGACGGCCAAGGCGCATATGAACAAATTGTACGAAAAGCTAGGCGCAGCGAACCGAGCACAGGCGCTCATGACTGCCTTGCGGCTGGGGTTGCTGGAGGCGCCCGACGCACCCGCGTTCTGACGGCGTGGTCAGCCATCGCGAGGTGCGAATCCGCTGGCAGGCGGATTCGCACCTCGCGATGGGCCGCGACGGGTGACAACCGGAATTAGCTATCGCCGCCAACCTCGGTGCTCTACTTCGCCAACTATCACGCAAAGCCACATCCACTGTTGTGACTGCCAGCTCTAGCCCGTGTTTCGTAAGGCGCGGAGCCATTGGGTGATGGCTGCAATGACGACCGTGGCTTCGAAGCGAACGGCGAGTTTGTCGTAGCGGGTGGCCATGGCTCGATGCTGTTTGAGCTGGTTGATACCGCACTCGACGGCGTGACGCAGCCGGTAGACGATTGGGTCGAAGGCGGGCGGACGCCCGCCTTTGGACCCTTTGGCTTTGCGGTGCGCATCCTGGTCGGCCTTGCTCGGGATGCACACCCTGATGCCGCGCTGGCGGGCGTATCCACGGTTGCGTCTGCTCGTGTACGCCTTGTCCGCCAGGATCAGGTCCGGACGGGTCCGTGGCCGGCCACCACCGGCCCGGCGCACCTTGATCCGTTCCAGCACCGGGACGAACTGCGGGCTGTCACCCCGCTGCCCAGCCGTGATGACCACCGCGAGGGTCTTACGACCCTGCTCACAGGCCAGGTGCGTCTTCGTGGTGAACCCGCCCCGCGAACGCCCGAGCCCGTGATCCGCCGGCTCGTCCTGCACCCCACCCGGCGGCTCCTGCTGCAGGTGACCGCCGTGACGGGCACCCGCCGCATGTTGGTGCGCCCGACTCACCGTGGAATCGACACTCACTGTCCACTCGATACTCCCGGCCGCGTCGCCGACGGCCTGCAACGCCGCCAGGACCCGAGCCCAGGTCCCATCTCGCTGCCAGCGCCGAAACCACCGATACAACGTCTGCCACGGCGCATACACCGGCAGCACATCCCGCCACGGCACCCCGGTCCGGACCCGCCACCGGATCCCGTCCACCACATCCCTGCTGGCCCATCTCCGCGGACGCCCACGACCGCACGGCGCAGGCAGCAACGGCTCCAGCAAAGCCCACTGCGCGTCAGTCAGGTCATGACGCCTCGCTGCCGCTACGCTCGGCACGAGGTCTCCGGTCTGGTATTCGGTTTTGCTTGGTCGCTAAACCACCTACCGGAGACCTCTTCAGTTATCGATCACCGCCACGCCGCAACATCGACCCGTTACGAAACACGGGCTAGATGGCCATTGCAACGGATAGTTGGCAACGCGTGCTCCGATCAATCTGGTGTGCTGCCCGTGGGCGAGTTCGGGATGTGGACGGACCCGGCGGCGCGCTGGCCGACCCGGCGAGCGGCAGCTTGCCTACACCCAGACCTTCCACTCGTCCACGAAGTACGGCCACGGTGACACGCCAGCCAGGTCGGTGCGGGCGAGCATGATGTCGATGTGCTTGGCCCACGTGTCCAGGTCGACCAGTTCTAGCAGCAGTCGGTTGAGCTCCACGAAGTTCATGCTCACCCGGCCGACGTTGGTCACGCCGGGGCGGCGGCTGATCACTCGGTCGATCTGCAGCAGAGGTGCCGTCGGGTCCGTGTCCTCGTCCAACGGTTGCAGCCACTCAGCGCGCAGCCCGTGTCCGGCCAGTGCGTCGAGGACGCGCGTCGAGGACATGCTCACGTAGAAGAAGGCCGCGTCAACGATGAGGCTGGCACACATCTCGGGTGACAGCGGGTAGATCGCCCACGGCGGCGCGACTGGTGACCGACCGACCTGGTCGACGCTCTTCAGGGTGATCTCGTGCCCGTTGACGATCCGCGCCTGCCGCTTCGCCGTCTGCATGGCCGCGCTGAAGCGGCGGCCGAACTCCTCCTCCGGCCACCGACTGGGGGCGGTGAACAGGTTGCCCGCTACCAGCGCTCGGCCGCCGGGGACCTGGGCGCGCTGCAGACCGCGCTGATGGGCAAGGTCCAGGACCTCGCGCAGGACGTCGAGGTGTGTGCGGTACGGCACGTCGATCTTGACCGGGACCTGACCGGTTGGCATCGGCGCAGCGCTGCGCAGGGCCTCGCCGGCCGTGCGGATGCGGTGCTTCTGCGTGGCGGTGTGGTGTTCGTTGTTGGTCTTGATCTCCTCCAGCCGGACGAACCCGGGCATGAACACCGATGCGTCACCGATCCGCAGGCACGAGGTCAGGTCGTGCATGATCGCGAAGTGGCCATCGTCGCGCCAGGTGCGGGTCAGGAACTCGCGCTCGGCGAGGAGGCCGGCTTTGCCGGCCATCGGACCCGGGGGCTGGTTGCGTGACAGCACGAGCACGAAGTTGCGCTGGTAGTCGAACGCCTGCCAGGCCAGGGCATCGCCCACGCATCGCAGCTGTCGACTGACCCGCACGCACACGTCATGTTCGAGTTGCCAGGTCGCCAACTGCTGCGGATCGCCGGTCCCGACCAGCGCGACGGCGTCAGCGGGTACGCTGCGACCACGCTCCAGGCGCTTGACCACCCGCCGGCACTTGAGCCGGTGTTCCTCGATCGTCAGCAACTCGTCGAGCAGCACCTGCTGAAAGTCGTAGAGATCGGCCTGGGACTCGCATGTGCGCAGCTGCCGGATAAGCGTGATGATGGTGCGGAACCCCTGCTGATGCAGGGGGTGGGTCTGGATCGCGTTGATCTGCGCGGTGGACAGCTCATCGAGCGGTGTGGGCACCGCAGTGGCCCTTCTGACGTGTGCGGTTTTCGTCCCTGCCGGCCGGGGACTGCGATCTGGGCGGAGTTCAGCATGCGCACCGCATCGTCGACAGTCCAGCCAATTGCGTCGGCCTGTCGCCTGCCGCCTCCTTGTCCTACATCCTGTCACCGGGCGGCAGAACCAGACGAGCCGGCTGCACGTGCCCAACGCGAGCAGGCTGCTCCTCGTCGCGTCCGCCGCCCTCCGGCGCTCTCGCCGACCAGCCGGCACCAAGGTCCCGGGGTTGCTCACCTTCCGCGGCGCGCTTGAGCGCGATGGCCAACTGGCTTCTGCCGCCATGGCCAACTAGACCTTGCAACTCTGCACAGCACGACTAGTCCTGACCGTTGACAACCGTTATGCCTCAGTTGTCCCGACGCTTGCCGGTGCCGGGAAGTTCTGGCGTCATACGTGGTGCCGGTTGTGGTCCGGTGCTGTGCGATGGCGTGGGCTGAGGGGGTACGGGTGCTCGTCGTTGCTTCAAGGGCAACGAGCTGACACGCCTACGATCGCCGCCGGACGGCACTCTGCTTGGCGCAGGTGCGATCCATCTTCTGCAGCCGAAACGCGCCCCGAGCGCACCTTGTGGCGGAGGCAGTTCAGCAGGTCAGAGGCGTTGCCGGGATGAAGTGCGCAGGTCCCGTTCCGGGGCGGGTCCTCCAGAGCATGGGAAATGGCCGTGACTAGCGCCGATACCGACGTCGTGATCATCGACGGTTGCTGGCCGGTGCCGCCACGCGAATAGGAGCAAGCGGTTCGCGCCGCGTCAGCAATCCGGCGATGCCGACGACCGCGAGGCCGACGCCCTCGCCCACACCGCCGACGCGGTACCCGCCACCCGGATCTGGTCCGGCCAGGGCCGCCCGCCGTCGTCCGCGACACCGGCATACCCCGACGACGCGGTCAGCCTCGCCGAGCACATCGCCGCTGCCGGCCGCGACGCGGCGATCACCGTCTCGTGGCGTGAAGGCAGCAAAGGCATCCCCAGCTCACAGTTCGTCTTCCTGTGCGTCCGCCCGGCCGAGCACCGCATCCCCCGCGACCCCGACGCCAGCCTGCCCGAACGGTGGCTGATCGCCGAACGGCCCGACACCGAACCCGAACCCGTCACCTACTGGCTGTCCAGCCAGCCCGCCGACACTCCGGCCACCGACCTGATCCGGTACGCGAAGATCCGCTGGCGGATCGAACACGACTACCGCGAACTCAAGACCGGACTCGGCCTGGACCACTTCGAAAGCCGCTCATGGACCGGCTGGCACCGCCACGTCACCCTCGTCACCGCCGCGCACCTGTTCATCACCATGCTGCGACTCGACCCAAAAGCGGATGCGCCGGCCTGACCCTCTACAAGGTCATCCGCGACCTGCAACAGCTGCTCGCGACCTGGACCGGCGCATGCCCCACCTGCCGCCGAAAGCTGAAACCGTTACGCCGTAACAACCATCGACGAACCTAACGAAGCACTACTAGACCGCGCTGGCCCTCGCGCCGCTGGCCGCCGGCGCCCTGCTGGCCGCGCCGCTGCCGCCGCCGACCTGGCGCGCGTTGCGGACCCTGACCGCCGTGACGGCCCGCACCACGGCCGCACTCGCCGCGCTGGTCGCGGCGATGGTGGCGCTCGCCAGCGGCCTGGTCGACCGCCCGAGCGGTGCCCTGGCCGCCGCCTTGGTCTTCTCCTACTGGTCGACTCTGGCCTACGCCGCGCTGCGCGCCTGCACGCTGGTCGCCCGGGTCCTGCCCGGCTGCGCCGCGCCGAGCACCGGCCGGCTGCGCGGCGCGCTGCTGGTGACCGGCGCCGGCATGGCGGTGTCCGCCGGTGCGGGCGCATTCGCCGCCTTCCACCTTCCACTCCCCGGGCGACGTCGTCGGCCTGTGCGTGACCGCGGACCAGGCGCTGCTCGCCGCCGTGACCCTCCAGGTCGGCCAGAACCTGGACCGGGGCGGCGCTCAGACGTTGCCGCGCAGCTGACGCTGCACGTTGTCGATCGCCGCCGCAAGGTCCGCGAGGCGGCGGCCCTCCTCGGAGCCGGCCGGGCACTGCCGTCGGGCCCGCGCCACTTCGGCGCCGAGCGCGGCCCAGGACCGGCGGGCGTTGCTCGCCTCGAACGGGCTGATTGCGCGGCCCGTATAGGTCTCGACGAGCCTGTTGTGCCGAGCGATCAGCGCGTCGGCGCACTGCCGGCAGGCTGCGGCCTCGGCCCGCCGCAGCACCGCGTCGACGGCCCGGCGCAGCTGCAGCGCCCGCTGCCGGAACTCGGTGGACGCGGCCGCGCGGTCGGCCAGGCCGGCGGCGCGACGAAGCTCGGCCACGGCCGTCTGCAGGTCCTGCGTGGACCGGGCCGGTCGGGAGTGGATACTCCGCAGGATGATGAGGGCCTCGAGGTACGCGGTGTGTGAGCCCCGGCCGTCCAGCTCCCTGGCGCGGTCGACCGCGGTCCGGGCGGCAACGAAGTCCAGTCGCTGCACGGCGTCGTCGGCTTGGTCGAGCTCCTCGCGCAGCAGCCACTCCAGCACGGTGTCGAGCGCGTCGCCGGACAGCCGCCGGCCGGCGATGTACCCCCGGACGGAATCGGCGAAGTCGTCGGCGGCCTGCCTTTGCGGAATGTCGCGCAGAAGGCGCGCGGCGAGTTCGGGATCCTTTGCCCGCAGCGCGGTCCGGGCCTCCTCGAGGCGATTGTTCGATAGTGCGCGATCGCATTCGGCGAGGATCTCCCGAACCGCCGCCAGCTGCGATCCGCGCGCCATTCGGGACGCCTCCACAGCCGTGTCCCGCGCCCGTCGGACGGCACCGGCCCGCAGGCTGCACCGGGCATGGAGCACGAGGGCGGGAATGGAGGTCGGCGCCGAGCGCAACACCGCGTCGACCAGCGCCACGGCGGCCTCGTGCCGCCCCTCGCCGAGCAGGCCGCTCGCCCGGTCGAGCAGCTCTTGGGCGGACATGGCCGTGCGCTCGTCGTACGCATCCATGCCGATCTCGCGCCGCCGATCGCCGTGATCGCGAAATGGCTCTTCGGGCCTCATCGGCGACCTCGATGGTGCGACGGATGATCGCGTTGACGGTTGGCACATTGTAATTGATCGAATCCGCGCGGCGTGATGTCCGTCCGGTCGGACTTCGGACGCGATCGATTGACCGATGCCATGTTCGGGCACATCAGAATGAGCGTATGACGGTGACGTACAGGAGGTCGGCCGCGGGCTCCGGCGGCGCCGGCGCAGGTTCCGGCGGCGGGGCGCAGGAGTCGCGGCCGTGTCCGAACTGCCGCACCAGGTACCACGTCCGGGTCGACCCCGGCGAAGCTGTCGTCATCGGCGTGACCGGTCGCTCCTGTGACCGGTGCAATCCGCGTTGGCGGCCGCCGGCCGGGCGCTCGTCCGGCCCTCGCCGGGTCACGATCGTGCCGGCCGTGCCCAGCGGTGGCCCGGCCCGCGTCCAGACCTTGAGCGAGGATCGGCGGGACAAGTCCGCGGTGTTGCGGCCCGAGCGCGTCATCGACCCGGCCGGACACGTGGCCGTGGCCGGCGCGGCGGCGGAGATCAACGCGGCCTGGCAGCGGGCGATGGAGCCCGCGGCCACGGCGCTGCTGGGCGGATCGCCCGAGCGGCTGCTCGCCCAGGCCTGGCAGCCCGTGCACTGCGCGACGCTGCGGGTCGTCGGCGAGGCGCTCGACGACGTCTGGACGAATGTCGTGCCCGAGGCCGAGGCGAGCACCGTCGTGGTCCGCCTCGGGGGCCTTCCCGCGCTCGCCGCCATGATCACCGCCGATGTGGTCCGCCGGACCTCGGCGTCCGGGCCCTCCCCGGCCGCCCTGACCGGCGAGCTGTTGCGGTTCAGCGGCATTACGGTCTGCGCCGCAACGGCGGGTGCCGCGGCATGCGACACGCTGCGCGGGGTGTGCGGCAGTGTCACGGCCGTGCCGGAGCAGCGACTGCTGCGGACGCTGACGGCGGACTTCGTTCCGGCGCTCGGGGCCACCGAGTCCGGCCTGACCCTGCAGGACATCCTCGCCGGCGGCGACTCCGCGCCCGACTACGCGCACCTGGTGCCGCAGCAGGAGCCGCGGCCGCCGGCGTCAGGCCCGCTCGAACGGTCGATCGTCGCCACGGCCGTCCCCGTCGACGGCCCGTCGACCCGCGCGATCTTCGGCACGCGATGAGCCCTGTCGCGTTGAGTGCGGGCCAGAGCGAGGCCCTGAGCGAACTGCGGGAGATCGTCCGGATCAACGACGGGCGCATCAGGATGGGCGCTGTGCGCGACCCGAGCGACACCGACGACCGGCTCGCGGTGGACATCTTCATCTCGTGCCACGGTGAGACGACGGACCGCTCCAGCGTGCGGTTGCAGGACTGGGAGCCGGTCACCATCAGCATCCCGCCCCCGTTCCCGTTCACGCACCCCGACGCACACCTGCCCCACCGCCGGTTCGCGCAGCTGCCGCACGTGGTGTGGGCCCACACGATCTGCCTGTACCTGGCGGCGAACGACTGGGATCCGGCCGGTGGGATGCACGGGTTCGTCGCACAGCTGCTCACCTGGTTCGAGGCGGTCGCGCGCGGCACGATCGAGGGCCCGGAGGCGCCGTGGCACGCGCCGTTGACCTACCGGCGGACCGGCGAGGTGCTGGCGGTCACCGCGGATCTGCCGCGGGCGCTCGAGTCGAGCCCGGACGGTGGCGGTGGCCTTGCCCTGGCCGTCGTCAAGCGGTACGGCACGCGGTACGAGATCGGAGAATGGCATACCAGCCTCGACGCGGCCGCCGCGCTGGCGAACTGGTACGCCCGCAAGAACGACCACGCCGACGAGGAGGGCCTCGGGCAGCTGTTCCTGGCGCCCGTCGCCGCCCTGCCCCGTCCGGTCGGCTTCGCGTATCCGCGGCGCCGGGCCGAGCTGCTGGACGCGATCACCGAGCACGGGCTGTCGCGCCAGGAGATTCAGCGTTGGCTCGACTTCGCCCGCCAGTTCAACCGGGCGACCTGGCGTGGCCGCGGGGACGCGCCGGACGTGCTGCTGCTGGGCAGCCCGGCCCCCGAGCGGTACGCGATCCGATCGCGGGTCGCGCATCTCACGGCGTGGGCGATGAACGTGGTCGCGGCCGCCGACGCGGAGCCCGACCCCGTGTACTGGCTGACCGTGTACGACCAGCGGCCGACCGTCACGACCAGGCGTGACACGACCCGCCCGGCCCGGTGGCTGGCCGGCAAGCGGGTGCTCGTGCTCGGCTGCGGTGCGCTCGGCGCGCCGAGCGCCGAGTTCGTCGTCCGCGCCGGCGCCGGCCGGATCTACCTCGTCGACGACGGCGCCGTGCGCCCCGGCGTGCTGGTGCGACAGCCGTACTTCCACGACGAAATCGGCCTGAGCAAGGCCGAGGTGCTCGCCGATCGGCTCGCAAAGGTGAACATGCAGGTCAGCGTCCTGCCGAAGCCGGGCGACGCGATCGACATGATCAACGGCGGGGCCTTCATGCCGGACGTCGACCTGGTCATCGACGCGACGGCCAACCAGTCGGTCGCCGCCGCCCTCGAACGCGCCCGACGCAGCGGGCGGGGGCAGCACCCGGTGCTGCTGTCCATGATGGTCGGCCACGACTGCGAGCGCGCCGTGGCCACGCTCGCGCTGGCGGGTTCGACGGGCGCCGGGGTCGACATCCTGCGGCGCCTGGCGATCACCGCGAGCGTGGACGCGGAGCTGTACGACGTGCTCGACGACTTCTTCCCCGACGACCCGCGGGGCAACGTGTTCCAGCCGGAGCCGGGATGTTCGGATCCGACCTACGTCGGATCGGCCGCGGATCTGGCCGGGTTCGCCGGACAGCTGCTCAACGAGGCGCTGGGACTGCTGACGTTCGCCGAGCAGGCGGGCCCCGACGCGTTCCCGCAGCGCTGGGCGAGCGTCGTGCGATCGTCGACGGCCGGTGCTGAGCTCCCGACCCGGCAGCGGCGCAGCTGGCCCGGCGATCGGGTGCAGGACGACGCCGTGCTGCAGTACGAGATCCGGATCGACCCGGGGGCCCTGGCGTCGATCCGGCGCGAGGTGCGGCGCATGGCCGAGCGGGCCGGCCCGCTCGTGGAGACGGGCGGCATGCTGCTCGGCCAGATCGACCAGGCGAGCCGGGTCGTCTGGGTGACGGAGGCGGACGGGCCGCCGCCGGGCAGCCTCGCCTCGGCCGAGGCGCTCCAACTGGACACCGAGCAGGCCCGCGGCTGGGCGCAGCGCCGCCGGCAGATCACCCGGGGGATGGTGGCCTACATCGGCGCCTGGCACACCCACCCCAGCCACGAGCCGTCGCCGAGCGGTCTGGACGATGACGCGATGAAGGCGATGGCTGGGGACGGCGTACCGGTGCTGCTGATGATTCTCGGCGGCGGGCCCGGGCGTCTGGGCCGATGGGTCGACAGCGGCGAGCCACCGCAGATCCACACGCAGCTGTACTTCCCCGGCCCCCACCGGCAGCCGTGATGCATCCGTACTCGCACGACGCGAGCCGGACCCGCTCGGCGTACCTGCTGCTGGCCGTCGTGGCGATCCTGCTGGCCTGGGCGCTGGGCTCCGGGCTGCACGCCATCCGGGTGTCGCCGCCGTGGTGGCTCGACACGCCGGCCGTCGTCGGCATGTACGGCCTGCTCTGGAAGTGGTACGACCGGGTGTTGTGGCGGGTGCGGGTCGGCGGGCAGACGCTCAGCGGCATCCCGGACTACGGCGGCTCCTGGAACGGGTCGGTGCACAGTAGCCACGAGGGCGGGATGACCTTTCCCGCGCACCTGACCATTCATCAGACCTCGTCGCGCCTGTTGGTGGAGCTGCAGACCGAGCTGTCGGGTTCGATGTCGCACGTGGCGATGCTGTGCGGCCGGCCCGGCCGGGACCGCGGCCTGCAGTACGTGTACGCCAACTGGCCCAGGCACGTGCCCCCGGATGCGTCCGCACAGCCGTCGCCGCCACCGTCGCAGCGCGCCGTGCCGCTCGCGATGCACGCCCATGAGGGGGTTGCGCGCCTGCTGCTGCGCGCCGACGGCACGTTGGACGGCGACTACCAGAACGATCGGCACCGCGGAACGTACGGAACGCTGTCGTTCGACGAAAGGGTGTCATCGTGACGGTCACGCGACGCGATATCGAGACCTGGTCGGTGCGGCCGCCGTCCTTCCTGCCGGAATGGACGAGCACCGTGCTGCGCGAGGCGCTCGCCGACGCGCCGGTGCTTCGGGACCGGTGCGAGTTCGAGATGTACCTCCAGGGCTCCTACGCCAACGAGACGAACATCAGCGGCCACAGCGACGTCGACCTGGTCGTCCAGATGCAGCTGCCGTTCGAGGAGCGCATCGATCGCCTCGGCGTCGACGACGAGAAGCGCTTCTGGGAGCGGTATGGCAACACGGAGTACGGTTGGCCACAGTTCCGCGCGGACGTCCTCGCGCGGTTGCGCGAGTCGTTCTTCGTGCACGAGGCCAACAAGTGCATCGACATCCGGCACTTCGACTCGGCGCTGCGGATACCGGCGGACATCGTCCCCGCCGTCGAGTACCGCGACTACTCGGGCTTCCCGGCCAACGGCCCGGAGGTCTACGACGAGGGCATCTTCTTCCGCGACCGGGCCGGAAACCCGATCATCAACTTCCCGAAGCAGCACCTGCGCAACGGCCGTCGCAAGGACGCCGCCACCGATCGCCGGTTCAAGCCGATGGTGCGGATCTTCAAGAACGCCCGGCTGCGCTGCGATCAGGACCTCGTCGACGCGTCACCGTCGTACTTCGTCGAGTGCCTCGTCTACAATATCGACGACAGGGTGTTCCGGCAGCCGCTGCGCGAGGCGTATCCGGCCTGCCTGCGCTGGCTGCGCGAGCACCTGCCGAAGCTGGGCGAGTTCCGGTGCCAGAACGAGCTCGTGAACCTGTTCGGCACTGGGCGCGGCGAGTGGCGGACCGCGACCGCGCGCGAGCTCGTCCATCAGCTCATCGGCGACCTTCCGCGGCAGTAGCGTTCCGGTACTGCCGACCGCGACGGGCCGGCTATGCCCGGTCGGCCGATTCGTGGTCCTCGACGTGGCAGATGAGGCGCTTGAGGTGGGCGATCTCGTGCTGCGGCGCGTCACGGCCTGCTGGGCGAGGTCGAATCCGAGCATGCCGAGCAGCAGGACGGTGGTTGCACTACAGAAGTTCTCTTGGCAAGAGAACTCACTTCGACGGCCCCGCCGGCGCGGGTCGGGTGCGGCACCGCCGGCCCGCGCCGTCGCCCGAGGCTCAGCGGTCCGCGGGGTCGGCGTCACTCGGGTGATCGCCAGGTAGGCGACCAGCGCGACGACGAGCAGCGCCCACGCCTCCGTCACCGGGCCGGTGCCCCACCCCAGGCCGCCGCGCTCGTGCGAGACGCCCATCCAGTCCGCGAAGGAGGCGCCGAGCGGGCGGGTGATGACGTAGGCCGTCCAGAACGCGGCCACGGCGTTGAGGGTGGCGGTGCGGAAGGCGATCGCCGGCACCGCGATCGCGGCGGCGAAGATGATGCCGGAGAGCAGGTACCCCCAGCCGAAGGTGGTGGCGGTCAGGTCGCCGGCGGCGGTGCCGAGCGCGAAGGTGGCCAGCACGGTGGCCCAGTAGAACAGCTCGCGCCGCGGCGTGGTGATGCTGTGGATCGACAGGGTGCGCTCGCTGGCGTACCAGACGCCGCGGGGGCGGCCAGACCCGATCCGCCACCACGCACAGCACGTGGCGGGTCCGCGGGTCCGGGATCAACCTCGCTTCCACCGCCGCGACCGCCGTACGAAGCTGCTCGGCCCGTTCCTGCCCGGGGTCGGTGATCTCGAGCTCGAGCCGGCTATGGCGCGCCAACGGCGACCCGGGCAATGCTTGCCCTCGGCCGTCGTCACCCGGAACGGATCTGGGCAGTAGAGGGCTGTAACGGCATCGGTCGGCATGTCGCGCAGCGGCTGGTCGCCGACGGCGAGACCGTGGTGGACGTGCTCCCGAAGTTGTCCGCCCGGGCCCGGGTGTTCGCCACCGGCCACGGCCGCGAGACCGATCCGGTCGACGCGCACAGCGTCGCCGTCGTCGCGTTGCGCGCCAAAGGATTGCGGCAGGTCGTCGCCGACGATGCAACGGTGGTGTTGCGGCTGCTCGTCGACCGCCGCGACGAACTCGGCCAGGCCCGCACCGACCTGGTCAACCGCATCCACAAGCTGCTACTGGAACTGCTGCCCGGCGGGGCCAAGACGTTCCTGTCCGCCGATCAGGCCCGCGCGCTGCTGGCCACGATCCGGCCGCATGACCTCGTCGGGCGGACCCGCCGCCGGCTGGCATCCGAACTGATCGGCGAGCTCATCCAGATCGACAAGAAGATCAAGACGGCAAAGCAGGAACTGACCGACCTGGTCAACGACAGCGGCAGCAGCCTGCTCGAGCTCAACGGCATCGGACCGTCCGGCGCCGCCCGCCTGCTCGGTGACATCGGCGACATCCGCCGCTTCACCAGCCGCGGGCATTTCGCCTCCTGGAACGGCACCGCACCCCTGGACGCCTCCTCCGGTGACCAGCAACGGCACCGCCTGTCCCGGGCCGGGAACCGGCGCATCAACCGCGTCCTGCACATCATGGCCATCGTCCAGCTCCGACACGACAACCAGGTCGCGCCTACTACCGCCGCCGCCTTGCCCAGGGCAAGACCGCAATGGAAGCCATCCGGGCGTTGAAACGGCGCCTGTCCGACGTGATCTACCGGCGCATGCTCCGCGATATCCAGCGGCTGGCGACGGGTCCGGGAGGACAACCGGGGGCGACTCTGCAATCCAGCGCGGCTGACTCAAACCCCGAGGCCAGCACTTCGGAACAGTCACTTCCCGGACCCGCCGACCACCAGCCTAGAACACCGAACTCAGCCGCCGCTTGACAAAGAGGGGCGCCATGAGTGCGCACCCGATCAAGGGACGGGCCGGCTTCGCGGCGGCAGTCGGGCGCACGAGATCCGCGGGCGGTGCGCCAGTTCGGCACTGCCGTTCTACGTCGGTTGTCCCGACGGGGAGGGGCTCCGGAAGTCCCGGCGTATGTGGTGCCTGTCGTGGGTCGGGTGCTGTGCGAGGCTTGGCCAAGGTGTCCTTGGCGCAGGTGCGATCCACTTTCGCAGCCCGAAACGCGGCCCCGAGCGCATGTTCTGGCGGAGGTATACCTGCAGGTCAGGGATGTTTCGGGGATGAAGTGCGCAGGTCTCGGTCCGGGGCGGGTCCCCCCGAATATGGGAAACGGCCGTTGGTAGCGGCGATACCAACGTCGTGATCATCGACGGTTCCTGGCCGGTGCCGCCGCCCGAATAGTAGCAAGCGGTTCGCGCCCGTCGGGATCCGGCAATGCCGACGGGCGCGAGGCCGATGGGCGGTCCTTGCCGAGTGCGTCCTCGAGCCTGCGGAGCCTGCGACCACCCACGGTGACTGTACGGAGAAGGAGAAACGTGGTCACAACCAAAATCACGTTTAGTGTCATCGACAGACTGGAAGCCTCGACGGCGGCGTGAAGCGTCACTCTTTGTGACACCGTCGGTGCTGCAACAGAGCAACACCCGCGGCAGATCCGCGTGCCGGTTGGCACCAGGCGAGTCTCATGGGCCTTCAAGGGCTCGTGAAGGCTACGTGGTGGAATGCACCCATGGGTAACGGGAGTGCCGGTGAGCGTCGCCAATACGTATTGGCGTTGCCGACGCTGCCTCTGCGCCATAGAGCTACGTTGGTGCCGCCATCGGTGAGTGATCGCCTGGTCAACTTCGCGTTAGGCCGCAGCTAAAGGACGACTCCTCACCCCGACATGATCGACAAGCCGTATTCAGGGGACCACCATGCCCGCCGCCCGGCTGCCGCCAGCGATACGGCCAGCGGCACGGTGAACATCACGCCGGGCACCATGCACACCTCGACGGCGCCGGTCGTCCTCATCCTCAACGCCGCCTTCGTGCTTCTCTTGAACGCCGCGCAATAAGCCGGGCCGCCTCGCGGATGTGCCTCGACGTCCCCAACACGTCCGTACGGCCACCCGGGAATCAGCTCGAGCAGCAGGTGGTGGATGTGGCTGACGCCCTCGGTGCAGGGCCTGCCGAGTTCGTCACGCCGGTCGACCAGCCCCCGCAGCGCGACGGTGAGGGGCGTCCGCCGCTACCCGTGCGCAGGCCCGGACGCGCAGGCCGGCCACGGCCACGCTGTGCGCATCCACGGGGTCGGTCTTGCGGCCCTGGCCGGTGTCGACGACCTGGACCCGGCGCGGACATTTTCGCGGGCACGTCGATCACGGTTTCACCGTCGGCGACGAGTCGCTGGGCGATGTGTCGGCCGATCCCGGAGCAGTCCTCCACCGCCCACACCCGGTCGGGGGAAGGTTTGGGATCGGTCAGCGCCAGCGGGGTGGCGGGACGCCCGGTCCTCGGCATCCCACCTCCCCGCACCACTTACGAGGCGAACTGCGACGCACCACGCTGGTCACCGGCTGGCATACCAGGCTGGTCGGGCGAGTCATCGGACTCCCGAGGACACTACGACGCGGCTCGTCCCCGCAAGCTGGCGTCTGGCAACGGCATGGCACCCCCGGCGGCTGGGAGGGTGAAGAGCCAGAACACACCGCCAATCGGGCCGATGCGATCGGTTGCCTCAGTCAGCCAGGCGGAGTTTGGTCGGACCCAGTCGAGCTGACGGGGCGCGGGTAGCCCGCACAGGGCGGCGAGCGGCCCGAGTAGGAGGTGCCAGGCAACGAACCGGGCCGCCCGCCAGCGGTGTACACCGGCCCGACGCTGGGCCGCGGCCACCGCGAATAGGCCGTTGTCCGGATCGGGCGTCACCAGGATTACGACACCGCCCGGACGGCAGACCCGACGCAGCCGGGCCACGCCGAGCACCGGATCCTCCAGCATGTGCACCACGTTGACCGCGACCACGTTGTCGGCAACGCCGGCCGCCAAGTCCTCACATTTGGTCCGGGTCAGCGCCAAACCGGGCAGCTTCCGGGCGCAGCGCACGGCCATGGCCCGCGTTGGTTCACATGCCGTGACTGCGTGGCCGTGGGCCTGGAGCTTGGCGGCGACGATCCCTGTGCCAGCGCCCACGTCCAGCACCGCACTGCCCGCCGGGAGCTTCAAGGCGACCGACGCGCCGACGGTGGCCATCAGCTCGTTGTCCCACAGTTGATCGTAGACGCGGGCGTACGCCGCCCAGAACACCATTCGACGGATAGCCATGTCAGTAGATCAGCCAGCGACCGCCGAAGACCCACAGATACACCAGGTATGCGATCGCAATTATTCCGACAATTGGCTGCCCCGCTGCGAATCCGCCGATGCCCGCCGCCAGCCAGAGCAGCGAAGTGATTACTTTGAGTGTCATGTTCACGCCGTTGACAACGGCGTCCGTCTTCTTTCCCATGTGAAATCTCCAAGTATCGAGCGTCGAGTATCCGCACGTCGGTGGAAGCCTCAGTCTCGACGGGCCGCGACGAGCTGGGACCGCCGAAAAGCAGATGCGGTTCGCTTTTCGGCACCGTAGTAAATGTCGAACTTCGTTGAAGGCCGGACTATTGCCGGTTGAATGCACGCCTGTATTGGCGCGGCCCGCGCATCCTGATGGATTCTACAAACGAAGACGCATTGGTTCAGGGCGAAAAAGGGTACGGCCTTGCTCCCGGGCGGACGATGAGTTCCGGTATGGAGTGGCCAGGCAGGCGGTGCAACTCGATAGCGACCTTTGCCTGGTCGAATGCTTCCGCGACGGTACGTTGGAATGCGAGTGCTGAGTAGAATGCCGCGGCGAAGATAGCGGCGGACTTGTCGTCTATGGGTGCGCGCATGCCAATGACGTAGTCGATGTGTTGACTGATCGCATGTGCCTGGAGCGTTGAGTAGCAGGCATTGAGGACAACCATGCGAGTGTCCTCTTTCACGGTCCGGAAAACTTCGGCCATGGCGGCCATGCTTACGAACTGATCGTCGCGATCGCTGGTCGACAGGACGATCTCACCTGACCGGTTGCCGTGGCCGCTGAAGTGCACGATGTGAGGACGATGCTGGTTGAGCTGCTGGAAAACGTCAACCGGCCGGACCGCCCAGTATGTAATGAGGTCGAATGACTCTCTGGCCTGGGCGAGTTGGAGTCTATCGGTGATCTCACGGGCTTCCACATCGAGGGCGAGACGCGGTGTGCTGCTCGGGTTCGCGGCGAGCATCAGAATTCGGGTTTTGCCGGTGCCGCCGGAATCAGTTTGGCTCTTAACAGGCGCTCGGTTGTGTAGATCGATGTGGCCAACCATGCCGCCGAGGTTGTTCGTCGTGTTGTTGTGTTGGTTGCCTCCGACAATGTTTCCGCCGCGGCCCGTTTGTGCATGGGACTGGTTGGACCGGATGGAAGAGTTGTCGTTCGTCGCCATTTGTACCGCCTTCCAGCATAGGTGGCCTACATCGGGACCTCTGCGCATCCCTCGGCGAGGCCGTCAGCCACTATCTGACGGACAGCCTCGCCGAGCGGCAAATCAACCTCGGCGGTGCTCGACTCGGATGCCATCGGACCTCGGATGACTTGCGTACGGGGCCGTGGATAGGACGGGAGTCGTCCGTGTGGCGTACACACCGGCGATTCCAACCGCGACCGGGGCCTCACCGACTTGTCCGACAACGGGTGCTTCGACCGTCTCTGTGCGCTTAGCAGTTACCTGCCGAGTTGGCTGTCAGTGCAGTCCGACTCGGCTGTCCGTCAGATAGCGGCGGGCCGCCCGCCGAGGGCTCGCCCAGGAACTCAACCGAGAACGATGCAGAGAGGCGGTACAAAGGGTGACGAATGACAACTTTTCCATCCGGTCCAACCAGTCCCATGCACAAACGGGTCCCGGCGGAAACATCGTCGGAGGCAATCAACACAACAATAAGAAGACCAATTTCGGCGGCTTGGTCGCGGTCATCGCCGTCATTGTAGTGGCGATCGTAGCGATCCTGGCGGGCAGAGCCGTCTACGACAAGGTGAAGTCGAATGGGCTTACCGCGGAATCGACCTGTGCACAGTTCCTGCAGGCGCCGCAGGATGAGGAACTCAGTGCAATTCGGAATATTGGCATCGAAAAGGGAGTCGCCGGCACCGGAAGTCCGCTCGCGCTTCCGGCAATTTCGTACGACTGTAGCGGTGAACCCAATGCGCGGCTTGGCGACGTGATCGTGAAATTCAAGGGACAGTTTTGATGTCAATGACCTATTGCCAGCAGCGACCTGGCGCACTGCGTGACCATCGATCGTGGCCAACGCCATGCATCGAAAGGACGGAAGTACGCGAAGGGCGTAGCACCTCGATATGAAACAGCACGCCGCCCGGGCCTCCCGGCGCGGTCGACGGCGTCCGTAGCCGCACTCGCGGATGATGAGACCGGCATCGACGGGAGACGATGCCGGTCTCATCGCCCAGACTACCTGGACCGGACCTCGGCCACCACCGCGGTGGGTCCCCACGGCCCCGACGGACACATTCAAACTGTCCACCGATCCGCAGTTCATTGAGAAGGTAGTCGACGTCGTGGGGCTGTACCACAACCCGCCGGAACGGGCTGTGGTGCTGTGCGTGGACGAGAAGTCCCAGATCCAAGCTTTGGACCGGTCCCAGCCCGTGCTGCCGATGATGCCGGGTATGCCCGAACGCCGCACCCACGACTACCACCGCAACGGCATCACCAGCCTCTTCGCCGCGTTCAACATCGCCGACGGCACCGTGATCAGCGAACTGCACCGCCAGCACCGTGCGGTCGAGTTCAAGAAATTCCTGATCACGATCGACAAGACCGTGCCGGCCGAACTCGATGTCCACCTGGTCTGCGACAACTACGGCACCCACAAAACCCCGCTCGTGCGAGCGTGGCTGGCCCGCCACCCCCGGTTCCATATGCACTTCACCCCGACCGGGTCATCCTGGATCAACCAGGTCGAACGCTGGTTCGGGTTCCTCACCGAACAGAAGATCCGCCGCGGCGTCCACAAGTCCGTTCAATCCCTCGAAGCCGACATCCGGTCGTGGATCACCGACTGGAACAGCAATCCACGACCGTTCATCTGGACCAAGACCGCCGAGGAGATCCTCGAGTCACTCGCACGATTTTGTAGGCGGATTTCCGGCGCAGGACACTAGTGGGTGGAACTGCAACGAGCGCCACGGTGGTAAGCACCGTTGGCGGCGCCGTCGTTGAGGTCGTCGCCGGACTCAACTTCTGGCTGTACTCGCGTACGTCAGCGCAGCTGAACTCATTCCACATCCGTCTCGAGCGGATGCAGAAATACCTACTGGCTAACAGTGTCTGCGCGAACATCTCCACCGATCAACGGGACATGATCATGGCCGACCTGGTGCGCACCATCGCCAGTGAGGTGCCCGCGGCATCGCAGGAGTCGGCCAGCGGCTGAGTCCCTGGCGTACCTGGTGCCGATCGTGGATCGGGTGCTGTGCGAGGGCCTGGCTCAAGGGGTGCGGCCGGTCGTCGTTGCTTCAAGGGCAATGAGCTGATGTACCGACGATCGCCGGGAGACGGCGCGTTGCTTGGCGCAGGTGCGATCCATCTTCTGCAGTCCGAAACGCGCGCCCGAGCGCACGTTGCGGCAAAGGTAAACCAGCAGGTCAGGGGCGTTGCTGGCGATGAAAAGCCCAGGTCTCTGCCGGGGCGGGTCCCCCAGAGCATGGGAAACGGCGGTGACTGGCCGCGATACCGACGTCGTGGTCATCGACGGTTGCTGGCCGTTGCCGCCACGCGAACAGTAGCAAGTGGTTCGAGCCCGTCCGCATCGGAGATGCGGACCGGCTCGAAGCCGGTGGCGCGGAGGCTATCGAGGAGTTGCGTGCTGTCGTCGCGCAGGAGGACCCGTGGGCGGGCTGGGCATGCGACGGGTGGCAGCCACTGGTCGGCGAGTCTTGTGCGCGAATGGTGGCGCGACCGTGGGCGGGTGCGCGACTGGATCATGACGGAAACAGCGCCGGTGGAACGTCTCGGATCGCGCCGACGAATGAGCAACCGCGACCGGGCTCGCCGACTACCTCCCCCACCTCGACGGCGACCTCGAAGTCCACCTACAGGTGTACTGCTAGCTTCTTCGGCAACAATGTCAGCCTGGCTGTCGGCGACCGCCCTGCCACCGTGTGAGGCATGGACGCTGGCTGACCCAGCCCGCGACGGTTGCGGCATGAACGGATGTCTGCTCAGCCGTTCTGCCTTGTGGCTGCGACGGTGACCTGCCACTATCGCGCGATGAATTCGATCAACGTCGACGAAGTCGCACCTGGTGAACACCGGCTGTACCTGATTGCGGGCACAACCGGAGTGGACAGCGTGATCGCCGAGCTCGGCCACGAACCCAATGGCGTCTTTTGGGAAGGCGTCGCCGAGCTGCTCATCGTGACGGAGGCACCCCATCTGGAAGGAAGGTTCGAGTTCGACTCCGAGGCTGGCGCGTTCCTTGCGTACAGTCCGGACCGCGCCGCGGTGGATGAACTGGCCACCCGGCTGCGGGAGGCAACGGTCGATGCCGACCGCATCCGTCAGCTGCTGGCCCTCGGAGCGCAGCGCGGCTTCGAGTTCGACGACTGATTCGCCGGGCGGAACGTCGACACGTCGGAAGCCACAACCGGCGCGCTGATCGCGGCTACGTGTTGACTGGCGGTACGACCGCAGCCCGGCCAGATGCGGATGTGAGACCGCCGCAATCCCCCGTCTCGCTGCGAGAGACCTCCAGCCGCGGGGGCAGCGCCGCGCCGAAAATTGTCGGTGGGTCCTGGCATAGTGCCGGGCATGTTCAGCGGACTTCACGACGTCGATTGGGCGTCGATGCACCATGCCTACGGGTCGGCCGAAGAGGTGCCAGCGATCCTGGAAGCACTGCGCTCCCCGAATGCGGAAGTACGGGGTCAGGCACTCAGCGACTTCTACAGCAAGGTTCACCACCAGGGTGACGTCTACGCCAGCACCACAGCGAGCCTGCCGTTCCTGCTCGAACTGGTCGGCGATCCGGCCACACCGGACCGCCACAAGATCGTCGCTCTGCTGGTCAGCATCGGGGAGATGGCGGTCGATCAATGCGAGATCGACTACGTCGATGCGGACTTCGTGGGCGCTGCGGCGTTCCTGCGGGAACACGCGGAGGCGTTCGTTGACCTCGCAGGGGATGCCGCCTGCCGGCTGCGTCAGGCTGCCATCCCGGGCCTGGGCCTGTTTCTCGCCGATGCCAACCGGGCCCTCAGCCTGCTCCAGGACCGCTCGGCGATGAAGTTCTGCCTGCTCGAACGCCTTCTGGTGACGCAGACGACGGCCACGTTGGCCCAACGGCTACCGGTAATCACGCTGGCGGCGACGAGGTGGCTCGCGAGCCTTGCCGCAGACCCGGCCGGTGAACCGGAGTTCCGGCTCGCCGCGTTGATCCACCGGGCCCGGTGCACTCCGGATGCGATCGGCGACGATCTCGTGCCGGCTGGCATCGGGCTGTTGCGCGAGATCGCCGACGCCGCACCGCCGGAGCAGCCGTGGCCGGAGCCGCCGCCGGTCGCGCCGCCGGCCGACGGTGTGCCACCCTTCGTCGCCGCGGCGTTCGAGGATCTGGACCGTGTCAACCGGCGGTACGCACTGACTACAGATTTGTTGCGTACGCTGCACCAACTGCTGGGTGCGCGGGTTTCGCAGCGCACCGACTTGCTGGTAGAGCAGCTGGGCAGTCCTGAACCCGGCGTTCGGCTGGACGCGATCCGGATGACGAGCGATCTTCTTGGATCGTTGCGTGGGGATCACGACGCCCTGATCCGGCTTGTCGCCGCTCAACTCGGTGCGAGCAACTTGGAAGTCGCGGCCGAGGCGGCAACGCTGCTGGAGCGGCACTATGCGCTCGCGGAGCCAGCCCGGGAATCCCTGGCGGCCCTACTCGCCAGTCATGGGCCGGACGGATGGGTGACCCCGCGGCGGCATCTGCGCCGACTTCACCAGAAGGCGGTCATGGCACTGGCCCGGCTTGGGGACGCTCGGGCCGTACCCAGCCTCCTGGTGGCGCTTGACAGCGACGTCGACGCCTGGCTCGCCGTTCAGGTGACGGGAATGCTGCCGCAAGCGGCGGATCAACTGGTGCCCCGCCTCTGTGCCCGGTTGGGCCGCGCCGATCTGTCCGAGACGTGGCAGCCGAGCGCGAGCGGCATTCTGTCCGCTCTGGCGAAGCTCGGCGACCTCGCCACATTGCCCCTGATCACCGAGACACTCGCCGCCGCCGCCAAACGGAAGCACTGGGACGTGGTGCGATCCGCGCTGGGGGCGTTGCGGGCGTTCGGTCAGGTGGCAGCGCCCGCGTTGGACCAGATCAGATCGGTGGCCGCCGTCGACGACACGTGGACGCGGTCAGCAGCCGTCACCACACTCTGGGCGGTCGGCGGCGACCTCGACGAGGTCATGCCGCTCGCTCTTGCGTTGCTTGACACCTACGCACTTCGGGACGCGGCCGACGTGCTCGGCCAGATCGGTCCGCCAGCAACTGCAGCGCTGCCCCGCCTACGGGACCTCTTGACCGACGGCTATGAATGGAATCGCGTGCACGCTGCCACAGCGATCTGGGACATCGGTGGCGAGCCGGAAGCACCCGTCGTGCTGGACACTCTCCTTCAGGCATGGCAGCACAACTCCGCAACCGGCAACCATGTCGCCGCCGGTCTGAAACGGATGGGTTCCGCCGCCATACCAGCCTTGCCGCAGATCCGCGCGGAACTCACCCGCCCCGACCGTGGGGGTCGGTCCGGAGGGGTCGACAACGACGAGGAACTGATGCGCGAACTCGCCGACGTGCTGCTTTCGATCGAGGTCAGCGGCCCAACCGCACCCGGTGACCGGTAAGGCCACGGTCCACGCCTACGCCTACCGCGGTTGCCACGCCTTCATTGACCGTCCCACGTTGTCGGAGGCAGCCCCATCCTTGATCAGATCCGCTCATCGGCATGTCCGCGAGCCTGCCGACCAGCTCTCGATGACGTTCCGTAGCGAGCTGATCGCGGCAAATGAGGATGCCGGCGAGGCCGTGCCTCAAGAGTGATATTTCTGGGTGCGGGCGATCCGTACCGACTGTCACCGAGCCGATGATCCTGGCGCGCCTCCTGCTCGATTCGGACATGGACAGTGTCGACACGGTGGCTGACGGCGTTCGTCGATCTTCCCGGTGGCTCTACATGTCAACGACGGTGGAAAACTCGAATCTTGACCCCTTAGTGCCGGAGGTCTAGATCTTGTCGGTGGTGGGTAGGAGCCTTGGTTCATGTCGCTTTCGATTCCAGAGCGCGAGGAGTTTCTCGCCCAGCCGCATGTTGCCGCACTGTCTGTGAGCGCGGGCCCGGGCCGTGGGCCGTTGGTCGTCCCGATCTGGTACCACTACGTCCCGGGCGGTCCGCTCTGGGTCTCGACCCATCGGGATTCGCGTAAGGGAAAGCTGATTGCCGAGGCTGGTCGGTTCTCACTGATGGTCGATCGGGTGGCGCCCACGACGCGCTATGTCTCGGTCGAGGGACGAGCCAGCGTGATCGGGCCTTCGAGCGATGATGATCTCCGTGTGATTGCCAGCAGGTATCTCGCGCCGGAGAAGGTCGAGCCGTATGTGAGGTTCGCGCGGGGCGAGTACCGGATCGAGCTGGAGCCGGAGCATTGGCTCTCTTCGGATCTCGGCGAGCCGTGATCGACCGGTAGCGGCAGGCGCAGCCCGGCCGCGTCGTCGACACTACATGGACGCTAACGTTCTCCACCGTCGATGAGTCCGTCGCCTGCTGGTGCGAAGGAGGGAACCGGCGAGGCGGCGAACAGCAGTAGCTTAGGCGCATGGTCGGATGCACTGAATTCGGCATGGTCGTGATCCAAGGTCAGGTTCCGGAGGCCATGTAGGCGGCAAGGATGTAGTTGGGGTGGCGATCGAGGTTGTTGCGGGCTCGGTCGTAGCGCATTGTCGTACGCGGGTCGGCGTGGCGGGCGGCGATCTGCACATCGCGAAGGCTGACGCCGGCGTCGAGCATGGTCGTGACGAATGTGTGGCTTTCTTCTGCAGTGCCCGTGTGCTGAACGTTCGTGTCGCCATTGAGCGGCGGTTCTTCGATGGTTCCTCTGCGCCGCGGTCACTCGGGCGTGTTGCATTGTAGGCCCGTGTTTGTGGCGCAGCTCACAGAGCTTTTTGGGGCTCGGTGAAGGCTTGGCCAGACATCAATCCGACTCGCGAATCGCGACACTCAGCCCTTTGTGTTTGACCCTCGACCTGGTGGAGGCCGGAGGGTCGTTGACGATCGTGCGAGTCGTCGTGCCTTTCCGGCTCGGTCAGGGTGCGGGGAACAGCTCCCGGTGCAAGTGTGTGGTGCGGAAATCGCCGCTGTGATGGCGGCTGGTCCAGGTCGCCGGATCAAGGGCCATGCGAGGCCAGGTGAGGGACAACCGGTAGTCGGGGTGCAGGTCGTCATCGCTGGTGGCGCGCTCGAAGGCGATGGTCAGGGCATCGCCGCGCCGAACGGGGATCCCGTCCGGCGACAGGGGAGCGTAGATCGGCGCCCAGCTGCGCGTATCACACGTGAGCGTATCGATCTCCGCCATGTATGACGTGACCGCGACGCGGGTCCAGAGGATCAGACCGGTCACCCGAGCGGCGGGGACGTCGATGGTGAGTTCGACGGTGCTGGCGGTGTCGGGTGGGGGCGGGTCACGGCGGTGGTCGAAGACGATCGACTCGACAGGTGCAGCGCCGGAGACGGGTAGCATCCCGACTGGCCCGCCGAGGCAGAGTCGCAGGTCGAAGAGTTGACCGACCGCGTTGAAGACCTGCTGCAGGTAGGGCAGGCTCTCGGTGGCGATCACAGGACGATGAGCGGACAGGTCGACTGCGGCTGCCCAGGTCTGGATCCGGAAGGGGATCCAGACGCAGTCCGGCCGGCAGAGTCGGTGCCGCGCGTCGCCGAGGGCGGCGATGGCGCCTTCGGCGGAGGATATGTTCCCGACGATTTCAGAGATGCAGACCTGTGCCGGTTCAGGCAGGACCACTTCGGTGGACAGTCCCTCGATGACCGTGATCCGGTCGGTGAGCCCGGCGGCCGCGATCGCCTGCCGGGCCTGGCCGGCGGCTTGGGGCTGCTGCTCGACCGCGAAGACGTGCCGGGCACTCGCTCGAGCCGCGTGGATGGCCCAGAGCGCGTCCCGGCCGGTCCCGATGTCGAGGACGATTTTATCGCCGACAGCGTCGTCGATGGCATCACGATAAGCGCGGACCCGCTCGTCCGGCTGATCGAAGCCGTCGTAGACGATGTCGTCATAGACCGGGTATTCGCCGATGGACGGGAACAGCGGAAACTGCTGATCGCGCGCCGGTAGCACCCGAACTGCCAACTCACGACCGCACGCTGCGACCGATACGGTCCGAGCACCAGTCACTGCTAGATCATCCGCCATCGGCAGCTGCCCGATGAGGAAAGTTCGTTCTCACCTGCGGCAGCGTAGCGGCTGCGCAGGTTCAACATGGGCCGATCGTCTTGGAGCGGTTCGTTGGCAGCAGGCGGATCACCTGGCTCGCGCCGGCGGCGATCTCGCGGAGCCGAACGATCTCGTCGTGTTGCGCGGCCAGCCGGGCGAGGGCCTGGCCGCGGAAGTCGGTGAGTTCCGCGATCTTCTGGTCCGCCTGTGAGATCCGCTCTTTGAGATTGTCGATATCCGCCTTGAGCCGAGCGATCTGGGCAACGCGTGGGTCTGGTGTCTGGCCGGTCTGCTGCAGCAGTCGGAGGCGGTCTTCGAACTCGGTTCGCAGGTGGGTGTAGGGGCGGTTGCCGTAGAAGGCGGTGCGGTCGACGCCTGCTTCGCGGGCCAGGGTTTTGATGTCGCAGTTGCCGCCGGGCGGGATCTCGCCGCGGAGGAGCCGGTCCATCGCTGCTCGGACACGGTTGTGGTTCTCGGTTCGTTGGGCCGCGCTGATTCTCATGGGGTGTCCTGGTCGGGTTGGGGTGTGGTCGCGGCGTCGATTTCGGCGATGACGCGCAGGGCCCGGTCGTAGTCGGTGCGCAGACGGGTGTGTTCGACGGTGCGGGTCTTGCCGAGCTGGCCGATGAAGGTCTTGGTCCGCTCGGCGTGCTCGGCCCAGACCGGCCGGTGGACGGGGTGGTGGGTGGCTTGCGGGCAACGGGCCGAGTCACACATCCCGACCAGCGGGCGGTCCGCGGTCGGGGTGCCGGCGATTCTGAGGCAGAGCGCCCGGGACGGGTCAGTGAACCAGCAGTAGTTCGCCGGGCCGAGGTGCAGAACCTTGGCGCGCTTGGTGAGCAGGTTGAGGATGTCGCGATCGTTGTGCTGGATCCTCGGCGCGGTCTCGGGCGTTGCGGTGATCTCGGTGTCGATACTGGCGAAGAACGCGGTGAGGCTGCGGGCGCCGGGGCCGGCGGGCAGAATGCCTTGCTGGAAGTTGCGGAACTCTGCCAGGACCAGGTCGAGGTTGCGGTCGGTCTCGTGTTTGTTGACCTCGGCCAGTAGCTCGGCTTGCGCTCCGCCGGGGCGCGAGGCATAGCCCTCCGTGGTGGCGACAGCGACATGCTTGAGGTGGATCTTGGAGGCGAGGACGCCGCCGGGTCGGTAGGCCAATTCCAGGGCCAGGGTTCTGCGCAGCATTCTGAGGTTCACCGGGCCGTCCGGGATCGCAGCGAGCCCGAGCCGTTGCCCGGCCGGAGAGTTGACCCAGTTCTTGAACCAGGTATAGCGGACGGTGAACGCGAAGCGACCGAACAGCAAGGCTCCGTCGTGTGGGGTGTCGTGCAGCTGCTCGGCGAGCCCGACGGCCTGATAGACGGGTTCGACAACGATCCATTCGTCGTCCGTGCCGCCCAGCGGCTGTCCCTTGACGACCTTGCTGGCGATCCGGAAGCGGCGCAGCCCGGTGACCGGTTCCTCGATCGGACGGCGGCAGCCGACGCGTAGCGCCATGAGCTCGCTGGCCCGCATGCCCGAGACCGCAGCCAGGACGATGAGCGCGGCGGTCCGGACGACCCCGGTCATGGCCTCGGCTTGCGCCCGGTGCAGAGGCAGAGTCCAGGGCAGCGTGCTGGCGCCCTCGGCGGTGGGAGCCTGCGCCGCCCGGCGGGCAAAGATCTTCTCGACGCCGACCAGGGCGACCGCGTCGCGGAGCGGGCCGTGTAACGTCGGGCGCCAACGCGCCCAGAGGTAGGAGTAGCCGGCCTGCCGAGCCAAGACATCCGTGGCCACCGGCAGCAGCGGGTCGTCAGGCGACCAGCCTGCGGCGATCCGCTCGCCGATGCAGTGCTCCTCGATCATGGGCAGCGGCGTGCCGGTGGTGACGTGGTCCTCGATCACCTTGATGATGTCGTCGACTGCGGTCGGCGAGCCGTGGCGGAGTCCGGCCGTGCGGGCGGCGAAGGTTCGGTCGGCATGCCGCAGTTCGTCGTGCAGCGTGACCGCGTGCGGGCCGAGGACGGTGGCCAGGTGCAGTGCAGCGGCGAGCATTGGCTGCAGGACCTTGTCGGCGACCGGCTGGGTCTTGTTCCCGGTCCTGCCCGACGGCATCTCGGCGACGGCCGAGGCGGACGCCCCGTTCCATGGGCGCAGGTCGGCCCGGACACGATCGGCGGTGAACAGTTCCCGGTAGTCGACCAGGTCGACGACGACCTGCGCGGCGGCGCGTCTGATCGCGTGGCTCTGCTCGCCGATGACCTGGCCCGACTCGTCGGTGAGGTAGCGCCGAAACGCCAGGTAGGACTCGCAGACATGGGTGTCGACCTGGGCCAGGCTGGTGATGCCGCGCTGCTGAAGCCAGCCGAAGAACCTGACGATCTCATCCAGCCGGCCGGCGCAGCTGCGCAGGTGCAGCGGCGTGCGGTAGGCCCGCGGCAGCAACGCGACCGCCGGATGCCTGGGGACGAGCATGGCCAGCATCAGCTCCTTGGCGACCAGCCGCCACCGCAGATCGATGATCGCGGCGAAGTTGAAGCGTCGGCTCGCCAACGGCATGTCGACTGGCAGCCTGACCACGTCGGTGAAGTCCCACAGGTCGTGCTCGAAGACCGGGCGGTGGGCGTTGGCCGGCAGCTGGAATCCTGCCTGTTGGCAGACGTCCAGACCGTGGAACGGCGATGGCCGCTGCTGTTCGGTGAGGTGAGCCGCAACGGTCATGCTGTCCGCTCCTCGGGCCGCAGCGGGATCTCGTCGTCGCTGTCCCGGACCATCGCTGCCGCGGCGGCGACCTCGGCCGCGTCGAAGCGGTCCAGGATCTGCTCGACGCGTGTGGCGTAGGGGCCGAACACGGCCATGAACTGGGCGGCGGGCATCTGCCGCCACTGACGGGAGAAGAATGCCTTCAACCTGAGCAGGTTGGGTAGGTGGCGTGGCGCGAACACGGCCAGCGGGCAGAGCAGGCAGACCCACGGCCGGGCCGGACACGGCTTGCCCTTCGGGCCGTGCAGCCCGGACAGCTGGTCGCCGCAGGCCGCGGTGAACACGTCCCGGGCCCCGCTGACCAGCTCCGCGATCGTGTCGGTGTCCAGGTTCATGACGGCCAGCAATTGCGGGTAACCGGCGGCCAGCGTTGCCGCGGTCTCCTCGGTGATCACCGTCGGAGGGTGGGCACGGCGCAGGATGTCGTGTTGGGCGTCCTCGACGATGGTCTCCACCGCGTGCCGCTGGGCGGGGGTCGTGGCCGTCAGGTAGTGATCGCCCTCGACGGCCGGGGTGTGGTTCGGGTCGATCGTGGCTCGCCCGCTGCCGGTCCAGGTGCTCTTATCCCGCATCGCGTGGTGGGTGGTCCGGATCCGTGACCGGTGCAGCTTCAGCGGCTGACCATCGTGGCCGATGAGCAATCCGTGGCGTGTCACCCAGCGGTGGACAGCGCTTGGGTTGATCGACCGGACGCGCAGCGCCTTTCCCGGCTCGCTGAGCCCCAACCACAGCTTGCCGCGTTCGTCCGAGGGCACGAACCCGCGCAGCAGCGCCGAATGCGCCAGCCACTGCTCCAGCAATCGCACCGCCGGACGGGGCAGGTTCAGACTCTCGGCCGCGGTGCGGCGCTTGATGTAGGACAGCAGGATCGTCGAGTCCCCGGCCCAGTCGATGTCCTCGACGACAAGGTCCGCGATGCCGTCGGGGACGATGCCGGAGTAGACCCCGAACAACAGCCGATAGGCGATCAACACGTCCAGATGCGGGAACGCGGCCCGGGACGCGTCGTGGAAACCGCCGCGGCGGTGCACGACCGTCGACGACACCCCCAGATGAGCGCCGAACTCGTGGATGCTGACCGGTCCGATGCGGGCCAGCAGCCAGCGCAGGTTCGCCGGCTCCCAGCCGCCGACGCTCGGGTGCTGAGCGTGGGCAGCATCGACGAGCACCTGGCGGTGGGCCGCGTAGGAGTCGTCAACCTGGGCGCGGCAAACCGTGGTCAGGTGTGCCCACTCGGCTTCCGGATAGGGTGGCAGCGGCCGCCGATTCGGTTGGATATTGAAGTGCCGTCCGGCGGCCAGCTCGAGCACGCCGTCGCGCAGAGCGCCGCCGCCCTCGGCGAAGCCCTCCAATAGGCTGCGGGTCATCGCCTCCCGCGTCGCGGTGCAGCCCATCCAGAACTCGGCCATCTGGCCCCGGCGCAGATCACCGGCGCCGCCGGTGAAGCCCGCATCGGTGAGGGCCTCGACCATGCCTCGAAGCGCCCGGACGTAGAAGGCGAGAGTGCCCGGCGAATCGGCGGTTCCGTGCGGATGGATCAGGTTCACCAGACCAGCGGCCAGATCCCGCGCCAGCTGGAGGTTGGGCAGGTCGTCCAGGCGATGCTCGGCCCGGCGGCCGTCGCTGAACACGCAGCTGATGCCCAGGGGTTCCTCGACGAGCATAGTCGGCATCACGCCTCCCCGTCGGGAGCGTCCGGTGGGAACTCAGCGGCGGCTTCCCGCTCGGCTCCCGCGTCATCGGTCAGGCCCGCAGCGGCTCGAGCTCCCTCGTATGCCTGCCTGTAGATGCGCGTGGTGTCCAGACGGCGAAGGTACTTTTCGGTCGTCAGCACCGTAGAGTGACCGAGTAGATCGCGCAGGATCAGCAGCGGATCGGCTTTGGACAGGTAGAACGCCAGCGCGGCGTCCGCGTCGGTGTCCACGACCAACCGCGCTGCCTGCCGGTAGTGCCCGGTCACCAGGTATTCCAAGGTCCTCATGGCAAACGTGTGGCGAAGCCGGTGGGGATTCACGTGCGGAAACCGCGGCTCGAACCGGGCCCGGATCCGGTCGGAGGTGCGCTCGAACAGTGTGCCCCACGCGGTGAACGGGCCGCCGCCGCTCTTCACCGCCAGCAGACATGAACCGCCCTCCGGACCGATCAGCCGCCGTCGCTCGGCCGGTGTCAGCGCATTCCACGACCGGCGGACCCCGTTGACCCGGCCGCCACGGGCATCAGGCTCCGTGACTGCAAGCGGCTCGCCCCACCGACTCGGCGGACGCCAGGACGCACCGGCGACCGCGGCGGCTCGATCCAGCTGCAGGTAGTCGTGCAGCCCGGCCAGGACCGCATAGGAGATCCACGTGGTGCGCAGCTTGCGGCCCTTCGTGATCCCCGCCGGCACCACGAACGGAATCGGCACGCTGGACGGCGAGGACGGCAACGCCGGAATCTCCCACGGCAGCAGGAAGGTGAACTCCTGCAGCCGCAGCCCGGTCGACAGCGCAAGATCACCGATCGCGGCGTTGCGGGCCATCTCCCGCCCGGCGAACCCGGAGTCCGCCGACCCGTCGGGAGCCAGCCCCCGCAGGCCGTTGCGGAACAGCGCGACGAAATCAGCCTCAAGATACTTGATCGTCACGTGCGGTTTCGGGGTGCGGCGGATCGCCAGGTTCAGCCGCACCTCCCGCCCGGTCCCGGCGAACAGCGCCCGCGCGGCACGGTAGGTAAACGGCTCAGCCGACGCGTACCCCTCGGCCATCGCCCACCGGTAGAACAGCGACAGGACGCTCATGTGCTGGCCCCACGTCGTCGCCGCGAACCGGGCCTTCACCGGCCCCGCCGCGCGGTGCTCGGCGTACCGGCTCAGCCCTGACTTCAGCCGCTCCCGCGACTCGAACAGCCCGACACCGTGCTCAGACAGGAACTCCGCCCAATCCTTCACCACCCGGGCGTAGACCTCCCAGGAACTCGCCGCCGGCGCGCCGCTGGCCGGCAACTCCCGCAACCACCTGTTCACCACCACCGCCGGACGCGGAGCAGCCGGGCCGTCCTCGAACCGCAGATCGTCGTCGACGAGAACCGGCATGCCCTCCGGGATCAACGGCCGATGCTCCACATCCCACGACTGCCAGCCCCGGGCAGAGAAGAAGGTCAAGATCACGGGGGCTGACAGTAGAAACACCACACGACTCAGCGCAACGCCCAAACTCCCAGGCCACACGTCCTGCCACAGCGAATCGCAACACGGGAACTAAGCGGAGACAATATGCCGCAGGTCATGCATCGTCCAATTGGTACCCAGCTTGGCGTTCGCCCGCCGGAACACCGCGCGCAACGAGTCGTACGTGAGCGCAACATGGACGCCGCGGCGGCGGTTCGCTGTCCGCCACACCACGTCACCGGCGCCCACGATCCCGCCGATGTCGCTGAAGTACCGCCGTAGCCACACGAACGCGTCGGTACTCGCCGGCAGCCACTGCTCGGCCCGGGTGCCCTTGCGGGTCACCCGCACCAGCTGATCGCCCCAATCGATGTCCGCGCCGCGCATGCCGAGCAGTTCGGCAGCACGGGCCCCGGTACTGACGGCGATCGCGAGTACCGCCCGATCCCGGTTGCAGCCCATCGCCGCGAACAGCGCCTCCCAAAGCGCATCAGGCATGCACCGAGGCCGCCGTTTCTGCAGGCGCGGGTTGTAGCGGAGCCGTCCCTCAGCCCGAAACGGCACCATCGGGTTGTGGTGAGCGTACGCACGCGAACCCCGATACCGCTCAACGACCACAGGGTTGATCAACGGTCCGCCGCCGCGCTCGAGCCAGAAGTCGTAGAACGAGCGCAGCACGGCGTTGCTGTGGCGGATCGTCGCCGGCCTGTAACCGTCTCCCGGGCTGCGCTTCCTGGTCACCGGGTTCACCTGGCCGGCTGTCGACCGCGACGCGGTCCGCCTCCCCGCCATCGGCTTGGCGGCCTTGCCAAGCCACAGAACGAAGTCCCTGACCTCGGCGGACGTCGCCACATCCCACCGCACACCAACAACAACGAGGAAGCGCCACCACCGAAGCAACGCCACCGCATAGCTGCGGATCGAGCTGGCCGACCGATCCCGCGCTGCGAGATCACGCAGAAACACCGCCACCGGCTCCACCCGCTCACCGAGGCCGTCCACCACCAGCCACGGCGACGCGCCGTCGGAGGCTACGACACTTCCCCACAACGGCAGCCGAATCTTCTCGATCGCTCGCCGATCATCGTCACTACTCACCACACACGCATGGGTAATCCGCGCAGCTCAGGGCAGAGATACGACACGCCGGGGTTCAATAGAAAGTCCGGTCAACATGTCCGTCACGATGATCACGTCGAAGGTGCCGCCCGGGTCGAGCGGCTGCTCCGCGTCCGCGCACACCACGACGACGTCGCTGTAGCCCGCCGCCGCGAGGCACGCCGAGGCCCGGTCGGTCACCTCCGGGTCGATGTCGACGGTCGTGACCGAACCGCTCGGGCCCACCAGCTCACGCAGCAGCGACGCGTTGTAACCGCCGGAGCCGATCTCCAGCACCCGCCGGCCAGCCAGGCCGCCGCCGACCGCGTCAGCCGCCTGACCGAGCATCTCTCCGCGATCAGCCACGCCGCCGACACCGACCTGACCGGCTCATCGCCGATCTGCTTCGTGACCACCGGATCGTTGGCGTTGTACGCCTCCTCCAGCGGCACGCCAGGTGTGAAGAGGTGGCGCGGAACCGCCCGCAGCGCTGCCTGGACCTCGGGCCGCATCGTCAGCCCCTTCGCGGCGTGATCAGCAAGCAGCTGATCGACCATCGCCGCGTGGAGGCCCTCGCTGCTCACGGTCTCGACACTCATGTCAGCCCCACTCTCCCTTCCATCGGCATCGGCCAAACCTTGATCGGCTACTACGGCGTTAACAGGAACTCGAACTGGCCACGCGCGCCTGATCCGTCAACCCACCGACTCTGTTTCTTCGGCGGTTGGCACCTGAGCCGACGTCGGGCATCGGCATGCTTCTCGAGCTGAACAGCGTGGCCCGATGAGTACGTCCCAACGCCTTCGGCCAGCGGCAAGTAGTCCAGTGTCGGGCCAGACAGATCATCGCGCGGGCGATCGGCAGCGGCCATACACAATCGCGCATAGTGATCATGCGTAGGCGCCGCCAGGCCATCGACTACGGAGCCGGCCAACGGAACATGCAGACGCAGTTGATCAACGCTCTGGACAGCCATCCGCGCCAACATCGGTGCAGGGCTGTCGGCGCCCAGATGCAGTAGCTGGTCCGACTCGTACGAGTCGAGCACCACACCGTCCCCGAAGGCTGGTCAGCTACCGGGCGAGGGGTGGTGGTGCCTACCCGGCCCTATCCGGCCTGTTCTACAGCCAGCCCGTCCCGGGCATCATGACCTCCGAGCACCACTTTCGTGCCGTCGACGCCACCTACACCGGCGCACCCGCCGACTTCTTCGAATGCGACAAGATCGACTGGATGTCGGTCGACGGCATCCGGTCACTCATCGACGAACGAGGAATCGTCGCCGCCACGCTCGACGCGCTGCTGTACCTGCTCGCCGAGCGAGGCGGCACAGCAACAACGTGCCACGGACACCGAAATCGTCGGCGCCGTCCTGAGCTACCTGACGTCGCGCGCCGCCGTGGTGCGCACAGCTAGAGCCGAGTTGACGAACGGCAGGATGACGACCGGCACCTGTCGGTGCGAGGGAGGCTGGCGAGTGTCCGGGATCGATGTCCTCGACCCGCAGTTCCACCCATCGCTACTCGGCTTTCCTGTCTTCCTGGCCGCACGAACGCTCGGCTGGGAGAGAGGCGGCCAGGCGGGGCAGATCGCCGAACGCCGTCCACCGTAAGCTGGTGTCGCCGGTGCGGACCGACCGTAGCCGTAGCTGGAACTCTTCAGCCACACCTGGAGCGCTGGCCAACAGTGGTACGGCGGCGGCAATCATCTTCAGTTCACGTGCTTCTTGGAGTAGGGGCCAGGCTGGATCCTGGGTGATGTCGTAGCCGTATGCGGCGGCTAGCTTGCGGTGTCCGCCGGTAGGGCCGAAGCGGATTTCGTTGGCTGGTGGCGGAACGAGGTCGACCTGCCATGGTCCGGTGCAGGTCGCGTCGAAGTCGCACAACAGCACCCTGCCGGAGGCGTCGCGGAGCAGGTTTCCCTCGTGCGCGTCGCCGTGTACGAGTCCGGGTTTGACGCTTGCCGCGAACTCCTGCAGGCGAGGCTCGAGCCGTTCACACCAGGCGAGCAGATAGTCGCGATCGCTCTTGGTGAGTCCCTCGGCGTCGTCAAGTCGGCTTCGGGCGTCGCCGATCGGATCCCACGCCGGCAATTGCAGTGGCGGGAGGCCGAGGCGATGGAACGCACGCAGTGTGACGCCGAGGTCGCCTGCGTCAGGGCGAGGCTCCTGCGGTGCGACGTAGCGCCACACGGTGGCGAGTAATTCGCCGTCGGCAACAGGTTGCTCAACACCTGCGGCGAGCCGGATCGTCGGCGCGTCAACTTCTGCGAACCAGACACCGAGCGTCGCGACCTTGTGCACGCGGGCGTGCAATCGATGGGTCCGGGTGATTCGTACGACCAGCCCCGCGGCCGGCAGGGCGAAGACGGCGTTGTTCGTCAGGCGCAGCAGCTCTGCGTCCGTGTCGTCAACGCGGAGCTGGTCGCAAATGTTCGCGAGCGCTTGCCGCATCGCTGTCTCGGTAAAGCGACCATCTGTGCCCGTCATGCGACTGGGGTGGCCTGCGGCAGAGCCCGTACGAAGTCGGCGACCTCCGGGAGATGCATGTGCTGCGTAGCGTCGCGACGCAGGTTGGCGATCCGTTCAATGACCCGTGGCGAGGTCAACGTTGCCGCCTGCCGTCGGGCGGTGTCGCCCGCCTTCAGCGCCAGGTCCGGGGCGTCAGCCAGGAAGTAGGCGCTGGCCAGACCGACCTGGTTGAGCACCATGCTCCGCGTGTTCTGCGGCCCGAACGCGCTGATGGCGTCGGTCACCCAGCGCACCGCGTCGCCGCCGTGCCGGCGATCCGCACGTGCCCAGTCGCGATAAACCCGACCGTACTGCGCGAGCAGTTCGCCCTTGTCCAGGAAGCCCAGCCACTCGGGCTCGTTGCCAACGTTGACGTTCGTAAACGCCTCGCTGGCGAGGTCCAGTGCCTGCTTCGCGCCATCCCACTCGCCGATCGCCGCTCGAGATGCCGCTTCAGCGCCGCACAGGATCGTGGTGAGCGCGGGCGTTGCGTCGAGTTGGTGGTGCGCCCCTCGAAGGATGTCCAGCGCGTCGCGGTTGTGGCGCAGGTGTTGCATCTGCTTGGCCTGCCCGTACCGCACATGGGCGGCAAGGTGTCTGTCGCCTGCGTCAATGGCGAAGCGTTCCGCAGCGGCGAAGTGCCTCTGGGCGTCGCTGTGCCGTGATGCGTCGAACGCGGTCCAGCCAGCCAGATCCCTAGCACTCGCGATCGCAACCAACAGTTGGGGACGTAGCGCATCGCTGACCACATGGTCCAGTAGCGCCGACGCGGACTCTGCGAACTGGCTGACATCGGCGAACAAGCTCCCGCCGCCGAATTCCTGATCGGCCAGCCGGTACAGACTCGTGAGGGCAGTCAGGCGCGATATATCAGCAAGACCAATCCGGCGACGCGGCCCACGGCTGGCGCCGACAATTCCAGCAGCCGCAGTCACGGTGGCCAGGCCCAACAGCAGCGATCGGCGGCGCACATGAGCCATCGAAAAGTCCACGTCGTCACGCCCATCCAGATCCAGTGCCGACGCCCCGCCAGGCGGAGAAAGCTGCCAAGGTACCTCGCCACGGGCGATCGAGACTGGTAGGTCATCGAGAGCGCCGGTGATGGCGTTGTCGACCAAGGACGAGTCTTTGCCGAGGGATTGTGCAGGGGATTGCCTGACTGGCCCGGTGGCGATGCAAGCGTTGGGTGCCGGCTGAGTGAACCAGAGCAGGTGGGCGGGGATACCGAGGAGCCGTGCCCAATGGATGAGGCGGTCGATGTTCTGTTCGGGTTGGCCATTCTCCATGCGGCTGATCTGGCCTTGTGTGACGCCTACCCACGCGCCGACGATCTCTTGGGAGATGGGAATGCCGTGGTGTGGGTGCCGGCGGTACGCCGCGATGAGGCGGCCCATGTGGCGGCGGCGGGCGGCGTCGAGGATGGTCGGGTGGGACCACAAGTCCGCGGGGACGGCCGGTGGCTGTTGGCGCAGGCGGACCACGATGGTGTTGCACGGGGCGCAGTGGCCGCCTGGATTGTCGCTGGCCAGCGGCGATCGGCACCTTGCGCATCGGCGCCGTTCGTTTGTCACGAGCCGACCTCACCATCCGTCAAGTCGCTGACGCGGTGAGTGTATATGGTTCATCCAGGTTCGGTCGGCCCTTGTCGCCGCGGATTTTGGACTGTTCGAGACGAACTGCGCGTAGCGGCCGTCATTGACAACCAGCCAGCCGCTAAATTAGCGACAGACGTAGGCTCATAGCGACCGTGGATGCGTCCAGTTGCGGGCTAACGTGCTTGGTGGAGATGTGGCTGCTGCCGGAGCGTCGCAGTCGACCGCGTTCCGAAGCCTTGACGGGTTTCGGCTCGCCGGTACGTTCGTGGCCCGCTGGCGGAGCGTTCGGGTCGGTCGCTGTACTGGTGCATGGTGGCGATGTGACCCGCGAGGAGGGCGGCTTTTTCGGTCGCTTGGCGGAAGGGCTCGCCGCGAGCGGTGTGGCGTCCTTGCGCTTCGACCTTCGGGGTCACGGTGAAAGCGAAGGGCGTCAGGAGGATCTCACGATCTCCAGCGTGCTCAACGAGATCCTGACCCGGGCGGCGCACAGGATGCTGGCGTTCGCTGATCCGGGCGAGCCGGACAACCCGGGGAACTGGCCGGCGCTCGCTCGGATCAATCCGCACGTGATCCCCAGCGGTGTCGTCCGGTCGGACGACCCGGATGAGCGCGCGGTTGTGCTGGACCAGATCCGGTATCTTTCCGCGATCGGCGACTACACTGCCAGCCGCACGTTCGACGAGATCGCCGTCGTCGAGGGCGCCGAGGACCGCGTCACCAACACCGTCCAGCGACTACCCGCCGGGCCTCGCGCGGCCTGCGCGCAGTCCTGCGCGGCGAGTAGCCCGGCCACCGGGACGACGGCGGCCGCCCTCCCGCTTCGTGCCGGAGGGCGGCGGCCGGTCAGGCCCCGGCCAACTGGCGAGCGCACCCGCATCGCGCAGGCTCGGCGTCAGCAAGCCCGGCGCCGGCACGCCGTTACGTGAGTCGGCCCACGGTCACCGTATCGGCTGCGTGCGTTCGGCGAGCATGGTCTGGACCAGGGACGAGGTGTATGCCTGACTCACTTGGGCCAGCCAGTGCGCTTCGGCATCGAGATTGTCGGCGTGGACGAACGGCGGGACGCCGGGCGTTTCCGGCAGGCTCGGCCGGTTGGACTTCTGGTCGTCGAGCGCGATCGCGATGCAGGTGGCTTCGGCGACGGCTCTGGCCTGGTCGTCGGGGAGTCCGGCCGCTGCGGCCCGGTCCAGGCCGGCCTGGTACGCGTCGGCCCTCAGGTAGGGGCGTAGCGGGCCGATCATCGCGTCCCTGATCCCGATGACGGCATGCAGGAGCCGGGCGTCCAGACCACGTTGCGGCGGGAGGGTGGCGCCGGGGTGGATGGTCGCGCTCAGCGCGGCGGCCAGTGGCCGCAGCTGCCGATAAGCGCGGCGGCGGCGGTTGCGCCGGACGACTCGCGGCCCCAGGGCGGGGATGGTCACACCGGCGGTGATGGAGAGGACGGCTGGAGCGAGGAAGAGCTCCTGCACCCCCGTGGGTCCGTTCTCCGCCCAGGGCAGTGACGTACCCAGCTCGGAGGCCAGGTAATAGATCATCTTGTGCCCGGAGTACAGCAGGCCGAAGGTGCAGCCGATCCCGATCAGGCGTATGCCGGCCCGGAGGTAGGCCCGCGGGACGGTTCGGTTGGCCCACGACAGCCGGACGAGGTTGATCAGGACGACGTCCATGTAGAGCTGCAGGATCAGGACGAACGCGGCGACGCCGAGGTCGCGGTGGCCGTGCGCGCTCAGAGTGCCGAGGCCCAGTCGCCACGGGCCGAGCAGGTAGGTGACAAAGAGTGCGGCGAGGCCGCACAGCAGGAGCAGGCGTCGCCCGCGGGTGCCGCGCCGGCCGGACGGGCTCATGACCGCGCGCGCGAATACTTCGACCTGGTACATAAGGATCATGTTGGTCGCGTACTGCAGGAGCTGCGGCAGGGCGGGTATGCGGCCCAGCAGACGAAAGGTGAACCAGTAGACCGGGGGGAAACCGAGGAGGAACACGATCTCCAGGCAGGCCAGGCCAAGGAACAGGGCCCGCGCCGCCAGGTCATCGGGTTTCCTGCGCAGTGTCCGGAAACGGTGCGCCGCGATCACCGCGACCACCGCGATCACGCTCACGTGCGTGTAGTCCTGGATCGTCATCCACGCTCCAGCACGTCGATGAGTCGTCTGTGCTCGTCCGAGAGGCCCTCGACCGCGACAGGATCCAGGTTGGCGGCGCTCGTCGAGCTGAGCACCATGTGGGCGAACAGCTCCGCCTCGGTCTCCTGCACGTCCTGGTACGTGCCGTGATGGCGGGCCAGCATGATGTCGAGCGTTGTCGCGCTCAGCTGCGGCGCAAGCTCACCAAGCAGGTTCTTGATCGACTGCGAGCCGCCGTGTCCGCACACGACGTGGCCCAGCTCGTGCAGCACGATGTGGTGCTGATGCAACGGTGAGGTGTGCTGTTCGAAGCAGACGTAGTCGGTCGAGGCGGTGGCCAACCACAGCCCGCACGGTCCGGCCGCCGACAGGGGCATCGCGGTCAGAACGATAGGCCGGCCGCGCCGTGCCGCGATCGTCTCGGTCAGCGTGCGCAGGTCGAACGAGCGCGGGAGGTCAAGCTCGCGGATGATCCTGCGTACCCTTCTATGGGGGCCGCCGAACCTCAGCTGATCCTTCACCGTGCCGTGCTGGTACCCGACTCGCCAGCCTCCAAGCCCTCGATTCTGCGCAACTGTTCGGTCAGCGCAGTGACGGCCTGCAGGCTGTCCGGGGACAGTCCGACCATCCGGGCGGCCGCGTGTGCGATCCGCGTGTCCCGCACGAGCGCGGCGAGCGCGATCTGCGCGGCGATCTGGTCGGATGTCTGGTCGTCGAAGAAGAACGCGACGGGTACCCCGAAAAACCCGGCCAACCGTTCCAACGTGTCCTTGGTCGGATTGATGTTCTTGCCGGTCCGCAGTGCGGAGAGCAGCCCGGTCGACAGACCCGTGGCGGCGGCGACCTCGGGGTGGGTGAATGGCCGGCGCCCGCCGGGGTGGACGTGGCGGAACAGGTAGTCGACCTTCGCCGGCAGCGTTCGGGGCGGGGGCGCGGAAGCAGGCTCCGTTGACGCAGCCATACCCCACCCCCGATCGCACGGTCACCGTGCTTTCAGAGTACCTCGTCGATCACTTCTGCTGACCCGACCATGGCCCTGTGGCCACGGTTCAGACGCGACCGCCGGAGCCCGGCACGGGCTCCGGCGGTCGTCCTGACCGTCAGGCGAAGTGGAGGTTGTCGGGGTTGGTGGTCCAGCCGCTGCCGATCGTGGTGGTGGTGCCCCAGTTGCCGGGGGAGAGGTTCGGGTAGTAGGAGATGAGGTGGGTGGTGGTGTTGTACTGCAGCAGGTCGGTTTTGCCGTCGCCGTTCATGTCGGCGAAGTACAGGGTTTTGGGGTTGACGCCGGTCCAGCCGCTGCCGATCGTGGTGGTGGTGCCCCAGTTGCCGGGGGAGAGGTTCGGGAAGTAGCGGATGTTGTCGCCGGTCAGCTGTAGCAGGTCGGCTTTGCCGTCGCCGTTCATGTCGGCGAAGTACAGGGTTTTGGGGTCCACGCCGGTCCAGCCGCTGCCGATCGTGGTGGTGGTGCCCCAGTTGCCGGGGGAGAGGTTCGGGAAGTAGCGGATGTTGTCGCCGGTCAGCTGGAGCAGGTCGGCTTTGCCGTCGCCGTTCATGTCGGCGAAGTACAGGGTTTTGGGGTCCACGCCGGTCCAGCCGCTGCCGATCGTGGTGGTGGTGCCCCAGTTGCCGGGGGAGAGGTTCGGGAAGTAGCGGATGCTGTCGCCGGTCAGTTGCAGCAGGTCTGTTCTGCCGTCGCCGTTCATGTCCGCGAAGTAGACGCTGTTCGGGTCGACGCCGGCCCATCCGGAACCGACCTTCGTGGTCGTGCCCCAGTTGCCCGGCGACAGGTTCGGGTACTCGCTGATGTCACCGGCGCCCGCCGTGTCCACGAACAGCAGGTCAGCCTTGCTGTCCCCCGAGTACGAACCGCGGCCGCTGGCACCGGCGAACCGTGCGAGGTCGTCGACCGTTCCGTTGAACACATCCTGATCGCCGGGGAGGGCTCCCGAATCGCTGTACTGCCAGACGGTCCAATGCGACCAGCCGGGCGGCAGCGTTCCGGGCGACGTGGAGCTGTAGTGCGCGATGTCGAGCAGCTGGTCACTGAAGGCCGCGCTGTTGCCGGTGCAAGGGTTCCACCAGTTGACGTTGGTGTAGATCAATGTCTGTCGGCCGGTGCGCACCTGGACCTCGTTCACGAAGCTGCGGATCCAGGACACCATTGCGGTGGTCGAGATGCCGTAGCACGGGTAGGGCGCGACGTACGAACCACCGGACTGATACGGCCACTCCAGGTCCAGCATCACCGGCAATGTCTTGCCGTCGTTGGCGAACTCGGCATGGTCGATGAAGTAGTCGGCCTGGGCGACGCTGTTGGCCGAGTCCGGCCGGGCGAAGACGTAGGCGCCGGCATACAGCCCGGCGCCCTTCGCCCCGGTGTACTGGCTGTGGAAGTACGGGTTGACGTAGGACGTTCCCTCGGTCGCCTTGGCGTAGGCGAAGCTCGTCCCGGCCGACGCCACCGTGGTCCAGTTGACGTTGCCCTGGTAGCTGGCCACATCGATGCCGGTCACGGAGTATCCGCTGGGCGCTGATGCGACTTGGGCGGCCATCGATCTTGCTGTCGATCCTGGATCGCGCCCGGCATGGGCCGACCCGCCGTCGCCCGGGACGTAGGGGCCCGCCGTTGCGGCATGTGCCGGCGCGGCGAGAACACCCGCCGACACGGTTGCGGTCACCAGGCCGACGAGCACCCGGCGCAATAGCGTACTCATGAGTGGAATCCCTTCGATGCGTTGCGGTCCGGCACGCGGGCGGACGAGGGCATGGCTTCGCCCGGACCGGAGTGGATGTTCGGATGTCCCAGCGGGTCCAGGGGGAGCCGGGTTGCTACAGGAGGAGCCGGGCCGCCCCTGGGCCCCGTGCCTATCCGCCGGTCAGGCGAAGTGGAGGTTGTCGGGGTTGGTGGTCCAGCCGCTGCCGATCGTGGTGGTGGTGCCCCAGTTGCCGGGGGAGAGGTTCGGGTAGTAGGAGATGAGGTGGGTGGTGGTGTTGTACTGCAGCAGGTCGGTTTTGCCGTCGCCGTTCATGTCGGCGAAGTACAGGGTTTTGGGGTTGACGCCGGTCCAGCCGCTGCCGATCGTGGTGGTGGTGCCCCAGTTGCCGGGGGAGAGGTTCGGGAAGTAGCGGATGTTGTCGCCGGTCAGCTGGAGCAGGTCGGCTTTGCCGTCGCCGTTCATGTCGGCGAAGTACAGGGTTTTGGGGTCCACGCCGGTCCAGCCGCTGCCGATCGTGGTGGTGGTGCCCCAGTTGCCGGGGGAGAGGTTCGGGAAGTAGCGGATGTTGTCGCCGGTCAGCTGGAGCAGGTCGGCTTTGCCGTCGCCGTTCATGTCGGCGAAGTACAGGGTTTTGGGGTCCACGCCGGTCCAGCCGCTGCCGATCGTGGTGGTGGTGCCCCAGTTGCCGGGGGAGAGGTTCGGGAAGTAGCGGATGCTGTCGCCGGTCA
The DNA here is from genome assembly GCF_050936175.1 of Dactylosporangium sp. CA-139066. Lineage (NCBI taxonomy): Bacteria > Bacillati > Actinomycetota > Actinomycetes > Micromonosporales > Micromonosporaceae > Dactylosporangium > Dactylosporangium sp. CA-139066. The sequence goes on from NZ_JBNJNH010000001.1 coordinate 2,701,851, forward strand.
GTTGCAGCAGGTCTGTTCTGCCGTCGCCGTTCATGTCCGCGAAGTAGACGCTGTTCGGGTCGACGCCGGCCCATCCGGAACCGACCTTCGTGGTCGTGCCCCAGTTGCCCGGCGACAGGTTCGGGTACTCGCTGATGTCACCGGCGCCCGCCGTATCGACGAACAGCAGATCGGCGCGATCGTCACCCGAGTACGAGCCGGGACCACCGAAGATCTTGTTGTACCGGTAGGCGCGGTAGTCGCTGGTTGGATGGGTATCCCAAGAACTGTCGTTCATCGATGCATTGAGTTGGAATTTTGGCTTATCCCCGCCGCCGAACGAGTAGTACGAAAAGTGGACGTGGTCGGCCTCCCAGGCGTTGAACAGGATGACGTGTTGCTGGCTGGTCGGCCCGACGGTGTCGTCGAGAATGTCGCCCGCCCTCAGCTCCGATCGGCTGATCGGCGTTGCCATGCTCGCCAACCCTTCCGTGTTGGGGTCGCTGTTGAGGTGCCAGGCCATGTCGACCAGGCCGGAGCAGTCGCGGCGGTAGTTGTGTGAGCCGGTCGGGTCCGGTGAATAGGACGTCTGGCTGTAAACCCCGGGCGTGTGTTGTTCCCAGTACGCCGCCCGTTCGATGACTTCACTGCGGCTGATCGGACCTCCGAGGCTGGAGACGAAAGCGGCGTGGGCGGGTTGTCCGGCCACGACGAGCGCGGTCATGGCGCAGGCAATGGCGACGGTCGAGGTGAGGGCACGACGAACAGCGGTACCCATGGCTGTTTCCTTTCGACGTAGGGATTCCCTGCCGGTGCGATCGGTGCAGCAGTTGCCCGGTGCGGCCGCAATGGCCGGCGGCACGATGCTGCGCAGCTGTGCGAAGATTGCCGCAAGCATCGCGACAGAAATGCCGACGCTGCGGACGAAAAGGGCATGGCGCCGCCCCAGTTCGAGAGCGGGATGTTGCAGCGGGCAGCCGGCACCGTACGCCCGCGGCGGGGTATGGCACGTTCGCGCAGCGCTCGGCGAACTGTTCGAGCTGCCGCTACTGCGAGCATTGGTTCAGCGGAGCGGTCAGCTCCCCGCGGTCACTCTCAGTGCAGGCTCCGGCTCGAGGCGGGCGACGAATCTGGACCGACTCCGGGCCGCGATGGCGGACTGCTCGGCCGATCGACGGGCCGGCCGGGCCCGCGCCGACGCCGCCATGGGTGCATGCCGTTGCATCGACGGCCGACGCGCTCGCCGTTTGCGCGACGGCTCTGTCCGCGGACGCGGTCCGGGTGGTCCCACGTGGGCAGCAACAGGGCCGACACGACACCGCCGAGCAGCCTGAACCGCATCGCAATCTCCATCCGTCAGTCGACCCCTGGCCGGTGCCGATGTGGCGTCTTCGCGATCGCCGCGGGTCGTCGGGCTTCAATGGAGGTTGCGTGCGCGGTCGTCCATCGGCCGCCTTGGCCTGATGGACTGCCCCCTGTGCGCTTGCGCGCCGTCCTGATCCCCCGTGGCGTCGCCTGCGTTCACTTAAGTGATCGCATGTGCACGCCCGATCATTACAATGACAGACTCTAGCCGCGCCCGACCGCTTGGGTCAACGGTGCACATCAATGTGACTTCGTCGGTCATCAACCACCGGCCGAGGTTCCGCTGCGCTCGACTGGCGGCTGCCGATGCTCAGCACGGCGGGCTGTACGGACGTCGGGGAGGTATCTGCTCCATTCGGTGCGCGTCAACGGTGTCCCGGCGGTACGGCAGATCCATGCGGCCACCGAGGCCGGACGGTGTCCCAGACGCGGACGGTGCGGTCGTGCCCACCCGCCGTGAGGGTGTGCCCGTCCGGGCTGAACGCCACGTTCAGCGCGCTGTCGGTCGGGCCGGTGAGGCTCGCCAGGTACAGGGGGTCCCTCGGGTCGGCAACGTTCCACAGCCATACGGTGTCGTCGGAACTGCCGGCGGCCCTGCGACAGCCGCACGCTGCCGTCGGTGAGGCCCACCGCCACGGTCCGACCGTCCGGAGTGACGGCGCCCGCACCAGCGGACAGCACTGGGCGGACATGGACGGCCGGGCAGGCCGGGCCGCGATCCCGCCGATCGCGGTCAGCGACTGTCCGGTGCGGTCGAACCCGACGGCGAACACCGAGTCCCGGAAACCGGTGTGCACCGCGGAGGATCCGCTCCAGGTACGCACCGTGCCGTCCTCGGCGAGCGTCACGAGGGTGCCGGTCGCGCCGGTGAACACCGACAGCACGGGCGCTGGATGGGGCAGTCTCGCGAAGGCCGTACGGGTCGCCAGGCCGTACTTCCACAGCAGGTCGTCCGGGCTCGCGGCGTCCAGCGTCTGCCCGTCCGCACTGAAGGTGACGCTGTTGACCCAGCTCGCTCCTCGTAGGGGGTGAAGCCGGAGGCGTAGGTGAGCCAGAACCACAACAGACCGAGGGAGTTGCGCATGCCGGTGCGGGCGATCTCCACACGGTGGCCGTGGTGCCAGATGGCGGCGGTGGCGCAGGCGCCGTCGCCGAACCCGCCGCAGGTGACGACCAGGTACGGCTGGTCGGGTGCGGCGAGTAGGCCGTAGTAGGCGGCGGCGCCGTGTGGTGCGGTGGTCGTGGAAGGTGACCTTGGCGTTGCGGATGCCGGCCTCGTGCAGCAGTTCGCGGACGCGGCGGTCCATGCCGGCGGAACAGCCGAGACGAGCTGGGCTTCGGCTTTGGCGAGCATCGGCCGGCGGTGGAAGCCCCGGAGCCGGCGCAGCCACTCATCGCGTGGGCAGTGCTCGACCGGACCGGAGACGCTGCCGTAGGCGACGGCGCCGAGGTCGGCGGGGTCCGCGCCGACGGCGGCTAGGCAGGGGATGAGCTCAGCCATGGGTGGCCGTCTGGAGCCGGTCGGTGACCTGGCCCGCGAGCCACGCCCACTCGGCGGTCTTGAACGCGCCGAGCTGGTTGAACACCTCGGGCTGCCGTTCGTGGAGCCCGGCGATGACTGGTGCGGCGTTGGTGGTGAACCAGTGCTGCAGGTCGGCGTCGAGGGCGGCGGAGGCCGGGTCGGCGATGCGGAACGCGCGGTGGAAGGTGTGTTCGTCGAGCAGGCCGGCGTTGCGGATCTGCCGTTCGATGACGGTGCCTGGGATGACGTGCAGCCGGCTGCGGGCCATGAACTGCGGCACTCGGTAGCGGCCGAACTCGTTCAGGGCGGCGATCTCGGCGGCCAGGCCGGGCAGGGTTTGCCAGGGGTGCCAGAGGATGTAGCTGCCGACGACGGTCACGCCGGCCGCGTCGGCGGCGGCGACCACGTGCTGGAGGTGGGCGAGATCTTGGCGTTTGCCGTAGCGCTGGTGCAGGGTGTCGGGGTTGAGCGACTCGACGCCGATGAGCATCGTGCGGACGCCGGCCTCGTCGAGGACCGCGACACTGCCCGGGGTCAGGGTTTCGGGCCGGACGCTGATCGCGAAGCTCACGGCACCGGCCAGGCCGGCGTCGCGGCCGGCGGCGCGCAGTTCGGCGGCGCGGCGGGTGCAGTCGGACTGGGTACCGCCGAAGTCGGAGTCGGTGAACGCGGACGCGGTCGCGCCGAGCCGTGGGGCCCGTAGGCGTCAGAGGTGGACAGGTGTGCCACCACGACGTGGAACGGCTCGCCCTCGTCGAGGGCGGCGCTCAGCGATGCGGCCGGGCGGTCTCGGTAGTAGGCGTCGAGCAGGACGCTGTCGTAGCCGGCTGCCTGCAGCGATGCCTGCACGGCGACGGCCTCGCCGTCGATGTGGTGCTGTTTGAACCCCGACTCGTACAGGGTCGGCGCCCAGACCAGCACCCGCGGATACGTCATCGGCATGGCTGCTCGCAGCGCCGGCAGACGGTGCCCACCTCGCCGCGGAACGGGGCGAAGACCGGCGAGCCGAACCACACGGTGTCGAGGTCGTCGGTGCGCAGGTTCCGGCGACCAGGTCGGGGTTCTCGACGCCGAAGATGCACGGGTGGATGTCGGCGCGCTGGTCGACGGCGAAGCCGATACTGCCGCTACCACAACTCGCCTTCCGGTTGATGGACTCGATGTCCACGTCGTAGCGTGCGGCGAGTTCCGCGCAGCGCGGCAGCACGGTCTGCACGATGGTGGTGTCGTCGAGCGTGACGGCCGGGTTGGCCCGGCCGACCGGCTTCTGGCGGTGGAGGTGCCGCGGCGGACGTGGGCGAGACGGAGCCGCTCCACTTCCGGCATCATCGCCGCCAGCACACCCCTGGTGCCCAGCGCCGCGTCGCAGCGCTCGGCGAAGTCTGGACTCGGCCAGCGCAGCGCGCGTTCGATCTTGTGCACCTGCGACAAGCTGACGTTCGCTGCAGCGCCCAGCTGGGCTAGCGTCATGCGGTGCGCGCGGCGGCGCTGGCGTAGTTCTTCGGCGAACTGGATCAGCGGGGGCGGCGGGTCGTCGATCATCGCTGGCGCTCTGTGGCTGGTTCGATCGTCCCAGGCACGCCGGCCCGCTTCGGGTGGGCTGATGGACATGCTGGCACGGTTTCGCCGACTCGACGGTCCTCCCGCTGCCTGCGTCATGCCGGTGGTGTCCTGCCTGCCGCCCCTGTTCGTCAGCAGGCGGCAGGCAGGAGGAGCACGGTCGCGCCGGGCAGTCCTTGCTCGCCAGGTCGCCACCTGTCTCGAATCATGTCCGGAAGGTTGCACGGTCGCCATGACAACCTACGCATGATCGATATGCGTGCGTCGGCAGCGAACGGTTAACGCGGTCTTCGATGCGCCCGGGCTACCCTGGCGCCGTGGCAACCGTCATGTCGAACATCAGCCTCATCGTCTCCACAGTGAGCGGCATCGGAACCGTCGGCGCCTGGATCGTGGCCTGGCGAGCGATCAAGCACGCAAAGACCGCAGCCGAAGCCAACGAACGACTCGCGGCCATCGAACAGCGCCGCGAGCACTACGAGCTACGACCGCGGTTCCAGGTGGAGTTCTTGCCGCAGAACAACAGCATCGGGTCCCAGGCGTACCTGGTCCTTACCGTCACCGGGCCCGCCGGGCTGAACCTGGACTCCGTCGAGATCTGGATCAGCGACACGCACGAGCGCACCGCCGCTGCGGCCGTCGTGCGCCGCCTCGCCAAACAGATGGACGAAATCGACTTGATGGTGACAGCGTTCGGCCCTTACGAGTTCGTCAAAGACCGTCGCGGCCGGCCCCTCACCGTGTCAGAATTCCCGAATTCGAGGTACAGGGCGCAGGCCCCGCGCTTCGCGCTGACGGTTGGGGGGTCGCACGCGCTGGCGATGGAACCCACTCGAGCGCCGCACCAGTCGATATCCGAACAAGCCTGGCGCGAAGTGGCCGGCTCGACGATCCGCCTCAGAATCGTCGCCACCGCCAAAGGCCACCAACCCTGGACTCAGCACCTCGAACTGCTCGTTCCCCGGGCGGGACGGTCCGTCGTCTAACGCGCAACCCTGGCTGACCAGCCCGGCATGGTGACTACCGGCTCTCGGACGCTGGTTCCACCGTTGCGCCAGGACGTGCCGTGACGACCACGGCACGGACCGAGACCTGGGTCAGGAGTCGGGCGACGTACACGGCGCGGGTCTTTGAGGCTTCGCGGTACACGACGATCCGCAGTACGCCGACCTGCAGACGCTAGCCTGGCAGGCGGCCACGATGGGTCGATCGCGGAATGGTTCGCCTGATGAGGCGACTGTAGAAGGGGCTCGATCCGCTGCTCGCGGTCCTAAAGTCGGCAGGGTGAACGAGGGGTAAGCCAGACGCGGCCGCTCGGCCGCGCGGCTAGCCTGCGGATGGGTGTAGCGATAGGAGTAACGCATCGTAGTTCGGCGAATCCGGATATGGCTGCAGCTTACCGATCTTGATCCAGCCCCACTTCGCGTATGCGATTTGAGCTGCGGTGTTGTCCTCTCGAACGAGAAGGGTGGCGCGATCTTCTGAGCGGTTGTGAAGAAGCTCGTCGTGGATGGCGCGAGCGATTCCCAGGCGTTGTAGCTTGGGGTGCACCATCAGTTCGCACAGCGCGAATGTGCGGTGTCCGTTTTCGGCGATGGCCTCGGGATCGACATCTGTGGTCAGTCCCTGCCACCAGCGGGCGCCTTCGGGTAGCGGGTAGCCGAGAGCGAGCCCGGCAGGTTCTGTCTTGATCATTGCGGTGACCAGTTCGAATCCTGGCGAGCGCATGTACCCGCGCACGCGTTGCAGGAAGCGGGCCGGGTCGTAGAAGGCGCTCGGGATGACGTCTGCGTGGGTGGCCGCATAGATGGGCGCGACGACCGATTCGAGGATCTGCTCGGCGTCAGCGGCCGAGTAGTGGGCGAATGTCAGATTGTTCGGGTCAGTCATGTCGCGTTGCCATCGAGGTGAGCATCTGACGAGCTTCGCAGACAGCTGGGTCGCTCGCCGCCTTCGCAGGTATTGCTTTGACCACATGTTGAGCTGAGCGGCGGATCAGGGCGTCTCGCCGCAGCGGGGAGGGCAGGCTGGCGATTGTCAGGGTGGTGTGGCGCGCGCCTTCGATCGGATCGCCGGCCGTGACGAGGCAAGTGGCGCGATGGAGTTCGATTTGTGCGCGTCCTTGGTAGAGCTCCGTGGGGTAGAGCGCAAGCGCGGCCTCTTGGGCCGGGGTTGCGCGGGAGGCGTCGCCAGCATGGGCGTAAACGAAGCTCGCGACGTGCAGCAGGCGCTGCTGGCTCCAGCCCCACTGCGATCGCCGATCGTCGGCGGTCGCTGTCCCGAGGCGGTCGAACGTCGCCTCGAGGTCGCCGAGGGCTCGGCGGGCTTCGTTGTGCCGTCCCAACTGGGCGAATCCTTGAGCGCGTGCGGCGTGGCCGCTGGCGGCGCCGGTGGTGGCTTGTCCGTCCGAGACGGTCACCGCATCTTCGGCCATCGAGAGCGCAGTCGACACGGGCAGGTCGTCGTACAACGCGAACACCGCACGTCTGCCGCGGATGCGGGCCTGCAGCTCGTGGTCCGTCGTCTGGTCGGCGGCGCGTACTGCAGTGAGCCTTTCCGCGTAACGAGTTGTGGCGTTGGGTGATCAGGTGGTCCGGCCGTGTTGGAAGTGCAGGAGGACAAGGGCGGCTGCGGCGCAGCGCAGTGCGTAACGAAGGAACGTGAGGAGGTCCTCATGACCATCGTAGGTGGGTTGGATGTGCATTGACGGCAGATCACCTTCGACTACGTGGACACCGAGACCAGGCTGGTCCGTCGGGGTCGGGTGGCACCGGCTGACCGGGAGTTGCTGCGCGGTTGGCTGGGGTCGGTGACGGGTCGCCCGGCTGTGTTCGCGGTGGAGGCTTGTACCGGGTGGCGGTTCGTGGTCGAGGAGTTGCAGCGGGCTGGCATGCGCGCGCGGTTCGCTGAACCGGCTGATACGGCCGCCGCGCGGGGACCGAAACGGCGGGCCAAGACCGACCGGACCGACGCGCGGCGGCTGCGGGAACTGCTGGCCGAGGACCGGTTACCCGAGTCGTGGATCGCCCCGCTGCACGTGTTGGAGATGCGCGGGCTGCTGCAGCTGTTCAAGGACCTGCATGACGCGCACACCGGCTGGGTCCAACGTATCCACGCGATGCTGTTCCACCAGGGCGTAGCCGCGGCGGGCGACCTGCTCAGCCGTGAGCAGCGGCAGCGGTTGCAGGCTGGTGTCGGGCTGTCCCCGGCCGGTCACCAGGCGGTGCTGGCGGCGCTTCGGATGATCGATGCGCTGGATGCCGAACTGGACCCGCTGCGGCGACAGATCACCGACTTCGCCCGCCGGCAGCTGGGCTGCGCGGTGCTGCAGCGGCAGTACGGAGTCGGACCGATCACTGCCGCGGTGATCTGGGCCGAGCTGGGCGATGCCCGCCGGTTCTCGGCCTCGCGTAAGGCGGTCCGGCAGAGTGGTCTGGACGTGACGGTGTACTCCTCGGATGACAAACGCGCGGCCGGTCACCTGTCCCGGCAGGGCTGGCCGTTGCTGCGCTGGGCGCTGTACGAGGCGGCCAAGTGCGCCGCCCGAACAGGCAGTCCCGATCACGCCTACTATGCGAGGGTCAAGGATCGCATCGGTGTAACCGGGCGGCGCTGTCGATGGCCGGAAGATCACCCGGCGGTCCTACCATCTGCTGCGCTCGCTCGGCGACCGGGCCCTGGCCACGGTGTAAGCCGATGCTGGTGCGCGCCTCTGCCCACGTGCCGATGTCTTGCGGCCCGCTCCCAGCAAGCCCCCTGCCACGGCGCCGTGCGCCGTCATGGCCTCGAAAGACCGAGCGGTTGCACACCCGTCCTGCGGGACACCCTATCGATCATCATGTCGCCGAACCCGGCACGGCACGTCAGCTCCGGGTTCGCGCACCGAGATAAGGCTGGGCGCCCGCGCACCACGACCCAACCCCGCCACGGCAGCATCTATGGCCTGACCACGATCCCCGGGTACACCACAGTCTGCGCCGGTGCTCACCGCCGTCAAGGTCGTACGTCCTCGCTACGCTGCGGGCGCTCCACCTTGACCCCGGCTGCGCCCGACGCCACGTCAGTACCGGCCCCGGGAGGAACGGAAAACATGAGGACAAGGACCCACTCGACACGGGGCGTCCCCAACAGATAAGGGGGCGATCTGACCGGGCCGAGCCCGGTCGATCGCGGCAAGCCCGGTAGCAAGATCCATGTCATGCTCGAGCGTGGAGGTACGCCGAGCACTTCGCCGCGTTCGCCACGATCGCCTGCGCCCCCATCTGCTACCGCAAACTGGTCAAACACCCCAAACGAGACATGGCCTTAGCCGGCCGGGGAGGCGGTGAGGCCGCCGACGATCCAGGCGACCAACTGATCGGTGACCTGGTCGGGGTCAGCTCCGGCGAGCATGGCGACGAAGGGGCCTCTGCCGAGTGCACCGAGCGCGGCCAGCACCGCGGTGTGCCGGAACCACAGCTCGGCCAGCGGCACGCCGGGGACGTGGCGGGCGATGCGGTCGATCAGGTGTTCCTGGATCGGCGCGGCCATCTCGGCGAGGAACCCGGCGACGGCGGGCGAGGGCGTGGTGAGGGCGTTCTGCAGGATCTTCCAGCCCCGCTGCGCCTCGTCGGCCGGCGGCAGGGCGAAGGCGGGCAGCACCCAGGCGCGCACGATGTCATCGAGGGCGGCGTCCTCTGGCAGCTGCAGGAGCCGGTCGCGCTGCTGCTCGAACACCTCGGTCAGGGCGAGCCGGACGACCTCGTCGAGCAGGGCGTCCTTCGAACCGAAGTGATAGCCGACGGAGGCGACGTTGGCGCCGGCCGCTTCGGTGATGTCGCGCAGCGAGATCTGGCTGGCCGGTCGCTCGGCGAGCAGCCGTTCGGCTGCCTCGCGGAGTCGGCCCGGGGTGTCCCGCATGGCTGTCATTTTAAGCATCGGCTTGACAGTTCACTCAACTACCGTTTCAATCAGTTGAGTAAATCGAGTGAGTAAATCGAGTGTTTGCCCGACCGGGGTTCCCTACCGACAAGGACGTACGCCATGCGCATAGCCGTCATCGCCATGGACACCCGCGGCGGCATCCAGCCGTACGCCGCGCTGGCCCTGAGCCTCAGTGAGGCCGGCCATGCTGTACGGCTGCTGGCCCCCGAAGACTTCGTCGCGCGCTTGGCGCCGTACGGAATCAGTGTCGTCGCCATGTCCGGTGCGGCCGAGGCGACCGCCCGCTCAGCCGCCGGTGTCGCGGAGATGGGCAGGGTGCAGCGGGCCCGGCTGATGCGCGAACACACCTCCACGATGATGCTCGAGCCGGCTCGCGAAATTCTCGTCGCCTGCGCCGACGTCGACCTGATCACCGGCGGCGTCGGCGGGATGGTCGCCGGGCTGCCCATCGCCGAGAAACTCGGCATCCCGTTCCTGGAGTCACACCTGCACCCGCTCGGGCCGGCGACCGCCGCGTTCCCCGGCGTGCTGCTGCCGCACGTCCCGGCCTGGACTGGCCCCGCCGGGACCCGGATCAGCCACAAGCTGACCGCGATGACGCTGCGGACGCCGTTCGCGCCGGCCACCCGCGCGGTCCGCACGAAAGTACTCGGGTTACCCGCCCGACCGGATCCCCGGCGGGACCCGCGCCACGGCATGCCGTCGGTGTACGGCTACAGCCGGCACGTGGTTCCGGCGGCCCCCGAATGGGGACCGGAGCGGCACGTCACTGGCTACTGGACGCTGCCCGCCCCGGCCGGTTGGCAGCCCCCGGCCGCGCTGCGCAGTTTCCTCGACGCCGGCGACCCGCCCGTCTGCATCGGCTTCGGCAGCATGGCGGGAACGGACCCGGACGGGCTTACCGACCTGGTCGTCGCCGCGGTCCGGCACGCCGGCGTACGCGCCGTCCTGCTCTCCGGCTGGGGCGGCCTGCGGGAGGCCACCGCCGAAACCGACGACGTCATCGTGCTGCCCGAGGCACCGCACGACTGGCTGCTCCCTCGTTGCGCCGCCGTGGTCCACCATGGCGGCGCCGGCACCACCGGCGCCGGTTTCACCGCCGGCATCCCGCAGATCGTCGTGCCGTTCGGCGCCGACCAGCCGTTCTGGGGCCGGCGAGTGGCCGCCCTCGGCGTCGGCCCGGCACCGATTCCCCGGCGCCGGCTGTCCACCGCGGCCCTGGCCGTCGCGCTGCGGGAGGCGACCGGCGATGCCGCCATGCGTCGCCGTGCCGCCGACCTCGGCGCCCGGGTCCGCGCCGAGCCCGGGCCGCGGGAAGCCGCGGCGGTCATCGGCGACGCCGCCGTTCGCCTGGGCTGACCACACCGGGCGCCGTCTGCTGAAACAGCCCGACCACACCTGATTCGCTGATCAACCTACTTTCGGAGGGGTCCACATGGGCCTGTTGTCCCGGCTCGGCGGTTCGGCCGCCCGCCATCCCGTTCGTGTCATCGTCGGCTTCGTGCTTTTGCTGGTGGTGCTGGGCGGTGCGGCCGGTGCGGTCGGCGCCGGATTCAGTGACGGCGTGCGACTGCCCGGCACCGATTCCCAGCGGGCCGCAGACCTGATCGACCAACGTTTCCCGGCCCAGGCCGGTGATACGGCCATGCTGGTCTTCGCGGACGACAGCGCCGGCACCTTGAACACGCCAGGCGACAGCAAACTGGCCGCGGTGCAACAGGTGCTGACAGAGGTTCGTGCGCAACCCGACGTCGCGGCGGTGGCACCGCTGCAGGTGTCCCCAGACGGGCGGGTCGCCTTCACCACCGTGCAATACACCAAACGGGCAGCCGACCTGGAGAAGGCGAACCTGGACCGGCTCGAGCAGGCCCAGGCCGGAGCCGCCCGCGCCGGTTTGGAGGTTTCGCTGCGCGGCCCGGTGGTCAACCAGCTCCGCGACCGGGCTGCCCCGGTCGGCGAGGTGATCGGCCTGATCGCCGCTCTCATCCTGGTCACCCTGCTGTTCCGGTCCTTCGCCGCCACCGCTGTCACACTCGTCGCCGCGGTCATCGCGCTCATGGTCGGTGTCGTCGCCCTCACCGTCATCTCCGGCTTCGTCGACGTGCCCAACGTGGCGCCCACCATCGCGGTGATGCTCGGCCTCGGCGCCGGCATCGACTATTCCCTGTTCATCGTCGCCCGCTTCCGCGACCGGTTACGCGCCGGCGACGAACCGGTGCGTGCGGCCGCCAACGCCAACGCCACCATCGGTGTGTCGGTCCTCACCGCGGGCGCCATCGTCGTGATCAGCATCTGCGGCCTCTACGTCACCGGCATCCCGGTCATCGGCCGGATGGGCATGGCGGCCGCGCTCGTGGTCGCCGTCTCAGCGATGACGGCGGTCACCCTCGTGCCGGCGTTCCTTCGAATCGCGGGCCGGCGGGTCCTGCCCCGCGCGGAACGCGTGGTCACCCACGGCACGGTCGACGGCACGGTCGACCCCGAACCGGAACACCGGTCATGGGCGGCCCGGCTCGCCGCGACCGTCGCCCGGCGGCCTTGGTTGTGGGCCACCGCGGTCACCGTCGCCCTGCTCGCCCTCGCGTCACCCATGCTGAACCTGCAGCTCGGCCAGCCCGACGACGGCACTCGCGCCACGGGCGACACCATGCGCGTCGCCTACGACCGACTCTCCGACGGCTTCGGCCCCGGCATCAACGGCCCCCTGCTGGTCGTCGTCGACCTGCGCCGAAGCACCGACCGCGCCGGAGCAGTCGAGAAGCTCAGGACCGCGATCGCCGCCGACGGCAACGTCGCCGCGGTCACTCCGGCCCAGACCAACGCGGCCGGCGACACCGCCGTCCTCACCGTCATCCCCAAAAGCAAGCCGCAAGACCGGTCCACCTCCGATCTCGTCCGCACAATCGGCGACCGGATCGGCCCGGACGCGCTCGCCGGCAGCCAGGCCGCCGCGTACGTCGGTGGCACCACCGCAACGTTCGACGACCTCGCCGCCCGCGTCTCCGCCCGGCTCGGCCCGCTGCTCATCGTGGTCATCGGCCTGTCGCTGATCCTGCTCGGCGTCGTCTTCCGGTCGCTGGCGCTGCCCGTGGTCAGCGCACTGCTGAACCTGCTTTCGATCGGCGCGGCGTACGGCGTCGTGACCCTCGCCTTCCAGACCTCGTGGGGCACCAGCTTGCTCGGCGTCGCCGAACAACCCGTGGCCTCCTTCGTGCCGATGCTGATGTTCGCCATCCTGTTCGGCCTCAGCATGGACTACAACGTCTTCCTGCTGTCCGCCGTGCGGGAGGAACGGCAACGCGTCACCGCATCCCCAACCGCACATGGCACGCCGAAGGCGACAGCTACCGTCGCCCGCGCGGTGGGCCGCACCGCCGGGCTGATCGGCACCGCCGGCGCCATCATGACGCTCGTCTTCGTCGGGTTCGTCGCCCACAACGAAACCGAGGTCAAAATGATCGGCCTCGGCCTGGCCGCCGCCGTACTCATCGACGTCACCCTGGTCCGGCTGATCCTCGCGCCCGCCGTCCTCGAACTACTCGGCGAACGCGCCTGGTGGCTGCCGAACTGGCTCGACCGCCGCCTACCAACCCTGGCCCTGGCCGAGCACTGAGACCCGGTCGATCACGCGGTTGCGTACGGGCCACGGTTGGGCCGGCGGACGGCTGTGCTGGCGCGCGGCGTGCTCACCGCCGAGGGAGTCCGTCCGATGGTGTGGCTGCCCAATCCGGCCGCATCGTGGCCCGGTTCGACCGGCCCGGCTACACCGCCCGGTGTCAGTCCAGGCCGTTGGCGTTGATCACCTCGCGGTACCACCCGGCGCTGGCTTTGGGCACCCGGCGCTGGGAGCCGTACTCGACGTAGACGAGACCGAAGCGCTTGCTGTAGCCCTCGGCCCACTCGAAGTTGTCCAGGAGCGACCAGACGAAGTAACCGCGCAGGTCGACGCCCTTGTCGATGGCCACGTGCGCGGCATTACGCCCACCAGCACACGAGGTCACCATGCAAACACGCTTCGGAGTCCGTAGATGAACCACGGCACGATGCTCTGCTCGCTTAAGACACGCCCCTGCGCTTGATCTGTCTTTCAGCTTCTTCACGGAGGATCTCGTTTATCCGCGCCAAGTAGTCGGGTCAGCGCTTGTTCCGCTTGCGGCCCGAGCGTGCCACCAATAGCCCAGATTGCCTTACGTGCCAGCGCCCTACTGTCGTCATAATCGAGATAGTCCAGGGCAAGCCGAGTTGCTTCGTATAACGCCGACACGGCTGCTGGGTCACTGAGCCTTTCAGCGTAATGGTCTCAGGACAGTAGGTAGGCATCGTCCCCGCCGGCTGCGACACGCGGAACCTGTTGCAGTCCAACGGAAAGACGTAGAACCCCGGTATGAAGGTGGTCCTCTCACAGTCCAACTTCATAGGGGTTCTGCGCCGGATGAGTGTCACATACACCGCCACGTTGACCGTGCGCGAGGAGACCGTGCTGTTCGTCTCAAGCCTGCTGCACGCCGAACGCCAACGACGTGGTACCCGCACCGGTACCCGCGCGTTGAGCTGCTTCAAGCAGGCGATCCTGGTCCTCCGCTGGTTCCTGGACGGCACCCGGGTTGCTCAGCTGGCGGGGGACAACGCGATCGGCAGGTCCACCGCCTACGATTACCTGCACGAGGGTGTCGGCGTCCTCGCAGCCCGCGCACCGAGCCTGGAAGCGGCGCTGCTCGCGGCGAAGATGGCCGGCTACGACCACGTCAACATCGACGGCACCTTGATCGAGACCGACCGGTGCCGCACCCCGGGCCCCACCCCTGGGGTGGACTTGTGGTGGTCAGGCAAGCACGACAACCACGGCGGGAACATTCAGGTGATCACCGCCCCGGACGGGTGGCCGCTGTGGACCTCGCCGGTACGCCCAGGCCGCGAACACGACACCACCGCCCTGCGCGAACACACCGAGATGCTGCCCCTGCTGACCGCGTGGACCAATGACCAACTTCGCGTCCTGGGCGATCTGGGCTACGAAGGCGAGGCCGGCACCATCACCATCGCGTTCAAGAAGCCCAAGAACGGTGAACTCACCGACGTCCAGCAGGCCTACAACAAGGTCCACAACGGGATACGGGCCGTCGGCGAACGCGGCAACTCCCTGCTCAAGACCACCTTCAAGGCGCTGCGCAACGTCAGCCTCTGCCCATGGAAGATCGGCAAGATCGCCGCAGCCGCCCTTGTCCTCCTGCACTTCCAACACGGCCGGACCACCTGATCACCCAACGCCACAACTCGTTACGCGGAAAAGCTCAGTGCGCCAGAAACGCCGGGCCGGTCCGGGTGAGTCGGAAGCGATGAGTGCGATGGCGGTGAGCGCGCTGAGTTCCGCGCACACTCGCGCCAGACGGTTACGGAGTTTGTCGTCGGCCTCGGTCAGTCGTGCGTGCGCCTCATCGAGGTCGACGAGGAGTTCCGGAAGCACCGTTGCCGGAGGCACGACGCCTACCTCGCGGGCGTATTGCCAGGCGGTGCGTTCCCATTCCTCGACATCGCTTGGAGTGACCGGCGCCCGCAATCCCCGGTCGACATTCCGGCGCGCCGCCTCCATGCGATCGTCCACGGGGAGCGCACCGCGGGCAACGCCGAGCGCCCCGACGATGCCATACAGGACTGTTCGTCGGTACAACGGCTCCTCCTGGTCATGGGAGCCCGCACGGCGAACACCGTCGGAGGACTTGGCGGCATCGAGGCCGGACGCCGGGCCGGGCGGGTTTGGCTCTACGACGATCGAGGCGTCCAAGGTCGGCCGTGTGAACCAGAGCAGGTGGGTGGGGATGGTGAGGAGTCGTGCCCAGTGGATGAGTCGGTCGATGTTGTGTTCGGGTTGGCCGGTTTCCATGCGGCTGATCTGGCCTTGTGTGACGCCTACCCATGCGCCGACGATTTCTTGGGAGATGGGGATGCCGTGGTGTGGGTGTCGGCGGTACGCGGCGATGAGGCGGCCCATGTGGCGGCGTTGGGCAGCTTCGAGGATGGTCGGGTGGGACCAGAAGGCCGCGGGGACTGCTGGTGGGTGCTGGCGTAGGCGGTCCACGGTGGTGGCGCATGGCGCGCAGTATCCGCCGTCGTTGTCGCTGGCCAGCGTCGATCGGCACCTTGCGCAACGGCGCCGTTCGTTCGACATGAGCTGACCTCACCATCCGCCAACGTCGCTAATGCGGTGAGTGTAGCGACATTGAGGATCGGACGTTGTGCATCAAGTGGCCGATCAACTCCAACGATGCTGGGATTGACGGTGGCCTGGGCGGTGCAGTCATGTTGGCCGGTCGCGGGCGAATGAACGACGTGGACGACGCCGTCGGCGTAGGCACTGAGCCGCCTCGATGGGCTCGTACTGAATCCACCTGCGGCTAACTCCGGCATCGTCTTGGAGGCCGGGGGTTACCGCACTCCCGCACGAATGACGATCCCGCGACGGGCCGGTGTGCCATGCATATCGCCCGCATGTTGATCATGCGTAGTTGGCCATGGCCCGCCCGGGAATGGCTGGTCAATGATGCATGCATCCAGGACATCGGTCCTAGTCGCCGCCGCTGGCAATCTTCGGCGTGGGCTGTGTTGTGTCGCTGCGGAGCGCCGGTTCCGTTCGGAAACGGTCAGGCAACAGGAACGCGACAGGCGCGACGGGAGGCGTGGGCGTGCTGTTGGCTGATGACTTCTATTGCGTGGCGTACCACGAACGGACCGGCCGTTCTTGGCTGCAGTCTCGGGTGCTGGGGTTGGGGCTGGCGGGTGCGTTGCTGGGCGAGCTGGTGCTGTTCGGTCGGGTGTGCATCGACCGCGGTGTGATCGCCGTCGTTGACGACGCCCCGCCGCCGGATCCGTTGGTGCATGCCACGTTGGCGCAGGTGTTGACGTTTTCGCAGCACCGTGATGTGCGGACGTGGTTGGCGTTTCTGGCCCGGACGGCCACGGATGCGGTGGCAGGCCGGCTGGTCGAGGGCAGGGTGTTGCAGCGGGTGCAACACCGCCGCTTCGGCCGTCGGCGGGTGTCCTACGCGCCGCGCGACGTGAATGTGGTGGCGTGGCGTCCGGTTCGGTTGGCGGGCCGGTTGACCGCGCCGGATCCGATCGAGGCGCCTGATGTGGTGTTGGGCGGGCTGGTCGGGGTGACCGGCCTGGCCCGGGTGGTGTTGTGGCAGCCGGAGCTTCGCGAGGCGGGGATGGCCCGGTTGTCCGCCGAGGTGGCGCGCCTGCACCCGTCGTTGCGGGACCTGCTCGCCCATGTTGAGGCCGCGTTAGGTGACGCGGTGCTCGCCCCGCATTGACCTGCCCGGCCCACGTGGCCGAACCGCTGCCCCGGCACTCGCCGCCGGCGCGGCCCTTCGTTGCCGGCTCCCCCTTCTGCTGTTCCCTCGATTCCCCGGAGTGGTGTGATGACGCGACCTGACGTGCTGCCGCGAGTTGATGTTGTTGCAAGGACCCTGGCCCGCAATCGCCTCGGCGTGCCGGCGGTGGTGTTTTTCGTGATGTCGGCCGCCGCACCGTTGACCGTGGTGGCAGGCCTGGTTACGAGCGGTTTCGCGGCGACCGGGGTGATCGGTATTCCCCTGGCGTTTGTGGTGGTGGGGGTGGTGCTGGCGCTGTTCTCGGTCGGGTATGTGGCGATGGCGCGGCATGTGGCCAACGCGGGCGCCTTCTACGCCTATGTCAGTCAGGGTTTGGGGCGTCCGGTCGGGGTTGCGGCGGCGTGGGTGGCGTTGGTGGCCTACAACGGGCTGCAGGTGGCGTTGTATGGGTTGCTCGGCGTCGCCGCGAGATCGCTGATCAGTCAATGGGCCGGCGTCACCGTGGCGTGGTGGGTGGTGGCGCTGGTCGCGTGGCTGGTGGTCGCGGTCCTCGGCCTGCTGCGGGTGGATGTCAACGGCCTGCTGCTCGCGCTGCTGCTGCTGGCCGAGATCGCGGTCATGGTGGTGTTCGACGTCGCTGATCTGCTGCACCCGGCGGGCGGGGCGGTCACGTTCGACACGCTCGCGCCGGGCAACCTGTTCGTGCCGGCGGCCGGGGCGCTGTTCGTGTTGGGGCTGTTGGGGTTCATCGGGTTCGAGTCCGCGGTGGCGTATGCGGAGGAGTCGAAGGACCCGCGCCGGACGGTGCGGATGGCCACGTACATTTCGGTGGCGCTGATCGCCGGGCTGTACGCGTTCTCGGCGTGGGCGATGACCGTCGCGGTCGGCCCGGACCGGATCGTGGCCGCCGCCCGCGAGCAGGGTCCGGAGGTGGTGTTCAACCTGGCCGCCGTCCAGCTCGGCGGCCCGGCCGCCGACGCCGGCCGAACCCTGTTGGTGACGTCCGCGCTGGCGGCGATGATCTCGTTCCACAACCTGATCGCCCGGTACGCGTTCGCGCTGGGCCGCGAACAGGTGCTACCCGGCTGGCTGGGCAGTACCTCCCGGTCCGGGGCGCCGCAGCTTGGGTCGCTGCTGCAAAGCGCGGTCGGGCTGGGCGTGATCGTCACCTACGCGGCTGCCGGCTGGAAACCCATTGAGCACCTGTTCTTCCTCGCCGGGACCAGCGGCGGATACGGGGTGCTGCTGCTGATCACCACCACCACGCTCGCGGTGATCGTCTACTTCGCCCGCCGCCGGGCCCTCGACAACGTGTGGCGGCGGCTGCTCGCCCCGACACTCGCGGCGGTCGCGCTGCTGATCATCACCATCCTGGCGACCGCCAAGTTCGACACCCTGCTGAACGTGCCGCACGACTCCCCGCTGCGATGGGCCGTCCCGGCCGGGTATGCCGCCGTCGCGGTCCTGGGCGTGGGCTGGGCCCTGCTCCTCAAGACCGCCCGGCCGCACGTGTACGCCACCATCGGCCTCGGCGCCAAGGCCGCCACCGCCGGCCTCGGGCTGACCGTGCCCGGCCCGCGACCGTCCACCGGCAGCAGCAGCATCGCGCCGATCCGTGCTGGGGGAGGGCCGGTCCGATGATCCGACCGCCGATGACCGCACCGCCGGTGTTTGCCGCTGCTGCACTCGGCGACGTCCACGTCGTTGCGAATCTGATCGCGAGCGCGTTTCACCCCTTGGACGTGGCTGCCTGGCTGGTCGCCGACCCGGACGAGCGGCTGCGGGTGCTGTACGCCGACTTCCGGATGCTGGCCGAGCATGCCATCACGTACGGCGAGGTACTGGCCGTCACCGACGGGCGTGGGGTGGCCGTGTGGCTTCCCCGCATCCCGGAGACGCCGCTGCCTGAGATCAGGGACTACCAGCGGCGGCTGTGGCTGGCCTGCGGCCCGTACACCGACCGGTTCACAGCACTGGACACCGCGCTCGCGGCGCACCACCCCACCGCAGCGCACCACCACCTCGTGGCCCTCGCCGTGCACCCCGACCGGCAGTCCCGCGGTCTCGGCTCCGCGCTGCTACGCGAGTACCACCGCCGCCTGGACCGGATGGGGATGCCCGCCTATCTGGAGGCGTCCAGTCCGAGCAGCCGCGCGTTGTATCTGCGGCACGGCTACACCGACCGCGGCACGCCGATCGACCTGCCCGACGGCGGCCCGCGGCTGTGGCCGATGTGGCGCCGTCCGTACCCGGACCCGGCCGCGGGGACCGCAGCGCCGAGAACGCCGCGTGAGCCAGGGAAGCGGGGTGCCCACGGTGACCTCGAGTCCTGAGCACATGCGGATCAACCGACCGCCCGGTCACCGGGATCCACGCCGGCCAGCACGCACGACGGATGCTGCTGACCGGTCCAGCGAACCCGGAAGCGTGGCCCCCTCGGTGGTGTCCGCCGCCGAGGTCGCCTGGATGCAGATCGGCGCGGACGAGTCACGCCACGAGCTCGGCGTGCTCAACCGCCCGCACAGGTCCGGCCGCGTCTTCGACGACGAACGCCGGCACACGTTCAACGTCCACCGCGATCGGAACCCGGAGCCGATCAACTGACCGCGCACCGGACCCAGGGGCGGGCTACATACCGGTTGCGTAGCCAGTTCCGGTGCGGCGGGCCGGGTCCACGGCCAGGAACCGGCGCATGGCGGCGACGACGTCTCGTGCGACGAACCCGCGCCGCCGCGGTGGCCTCCGCCAGTGTCAGGCGGAGCCCACCGCTCCTGCCCGGCCGGCGCGCAGTGCGCGACGGCCAACGTCGTCAACGTCGGACCGGCCACCGACGACCGGGCATCCCGGCGGCAGCCGAGTCGCTCCACATGCGTTCGGCGGTTCGCCGCAGCGGCGTCGACCGTCGACAGGACAACCTGGGAGGGAGCATGGACGAAACCCTTGCTGTGGCGGAGGCCAACGCATGCTGGCGCTGACCGGGACTCAGCCTGTCGGCCAGCGAATCGGCGCAGCTGCCCCGCGGACCGGCTCGTGTCCAGGGCGCTTGGGGTCGCCGACGGCGGCGCCCATGACCGCCGCCAGGACGCGACGCGGCCCAGCGGTGGTGGCCGTCGGGGCGGGACAGTGGTCGGTTGCGATCCGCAGGATCGTCGCCCGCTGCCACGCACCGGCCGTCAGGAGTCCGGAACGGGTCGCCGTCGTCGACGAAGACCGATCACTGACCTTCGCGGACCTTTGGCGCGACGCCTACAAGGTGGCCGCCCGGTCGCAGCCGGTGCCGCGGGGGACGGTGCAGCAGTTGCTCAGCCGCCCGCAGGTGCAGCTGTTCGTGCGGATGCTGGCCGCCTGGCTCGCCGATACGACGCCCATGCCGGCCCCGCTCGGCACACCACCGGCCGCGGTCACCGTCGCGGTGCAGGCCGCGACCGGCAGCGGCGGTCACTCCGGCGGGCCGTGGCTAGCTCACGGCTCGGCATCGTGACCGCCGCGCCGGCTTCGGTCATGGTCGTGCCGGACGGGCCGACCTGGGCGAAGATGGCCGCCGAGAGCCTGACCGACACCCTCGCCACCCACCCGGTCGTCACGGCCTGGCTTGCTGCGGGGCACGTCGTCCAGCCGTTGGTCGGGGACGTGTCGCTGCTGGTGCAGTCCGCAGCCGCCGCCGGCGGGGCGCTGATGCTCGACGACCGTGGCGGCGTGCTGGCCTGGAGCAGCACACCGGCCCGGCTGCCTCGCGTCGCAGCGACCCGGCGGGTGGTCGTCGACGACGGCTACGCCGCCCGCTGGGCGCTCCTCGAGGACGCGCTGCACAGCACCGTGCCCGACGGCACGCCCGACCACCTGCTGATCCTGCTCGCCGCCGCCGGCACGGGGCTGCTGTCCGCCCGACGCGCCGTGGCCTTACTCACCGCCTACCACCGCCACCTCGACGCCGCCGCAGCCGCCGCGCACACCGCAGCATTCGACCCCGCGCTGGTCAAGCTGCTGCACGCCTGCGGCTGGACGCCGGAACCGCAGCGGACGCTGACCGGCGGCCTGCCCTGGTGGCCCGTGCACCGCCAGCCCCGACGGCACCGCGCCGCCCAACTGGCCGGGCCAGCGGGCACGGAGACCAGCGAGTCCGTCCGATGACGCCGAACGCTGCCGGCGCCGTCGGCCCGGACACGCCCCCGGCAGCAAACCCTGCAGCTGCGCACAGGCCGGGGTACCCGGCGCACACCTACGGCTCAGGAGCAGGCGTGATCCACACCGCTCGGACCGTCGGCCACCGCCAGATGTCATATCCGGCGCAGCCTGGAACCTGGATCCGTGACGACCTCACCCGGCCGCCGACCGTGGCCGGGTTCGCCAACGCGATGTACGGCGGGTTCTACAACCAGGCCGTGGACCGGCACCTCGTCGCGGACATCGCTGCGGCGTGGCCACCGATCCGCGACCACATGCTCGCCGGCCGGGCCGCCCAGGGCCGGATCGTGCGGTATCTCCTCGACGCCGGCGTCGAGCAGTTCCTCGACATCGGCGCCGGGATCGCCCGGCACGGCGCCACCCACGACATCATCGCCGCCGCCATCAGCGACGAGAACCTGCAGCTTCGGCAGCGGCCGTTCCGGGTCGTGTACGTCGACATCGACCCCATCACCACCACCGTCAACCGGTCGCTCCTCGAGCAGTTCCCCTGGGCGGCCGCGGTCGGCGGCGACCTGCAGCACCCGGCGACGATCCTCAACAACGACGTCGTCAACGACCTGCTCGACTTCGGCCGGCCCGTCGCCGTGCTGCTGCTCGGCGTGCTGCACCACGTCCCGCACCGACCGGGCCGGGTCGTGCAACGCCTCGCCGAGGCCCTGTCCTACGGCAGTTACCTCGCCATCTCCCACCTCACCACCGACCCCAACCCCGCCGGCGCCGCCGCGCAACGCCACGCCGCGGACCTGCTGGCCGCCACCCCCACCCCGCTCTACCTGCGCCACCCCGCCCACGTCGCCGCCCTGCTGCGTGATCCACGTCTTCCGGCCTTCACCCTGGCCGAGCCCGGCTACGCCCCGGCGGACCAATGGCGACCCGACCCGGACGACGAACCACCGTTCCCCGCCCCGCACCTGCTCACCGCCGTCGCCGAGCTCACCCCGCCTGCACGCCACAGCCCTGGAGCATCCCGATGACGACCGTCGACCCCACGGCATGGGACCCCGTCCTCGCCGACGCCCGCGCACACGCTGCACGAGGCGACAACCGCCCAGCGTCGCACCTGCTCGCCGAACTGTTACGCGAGCTCGATCCGGCCACCACCGAACCGGATCATCAGGTGCTCGCCGTCGCGGCCCTCTACCTCACGGTGAGCGAACCCGACACGGATGATCTGGGCGAACGACCGGACGAGGTGGCGTGGGCCCGACACGCCGTCCAGACGGCACGCACCCTGTACGGCGTCTACCACCCGAACACCATCGACGTGACCGAGCTGCTCGCGAGCCACCTGTCGGACCGTGGGCACGACCGTGAAGCGGACCAGGTACGGCAGCAGCTGATTGCGCTGCACATCGAGCGCGGCGCGGTCTCCGAGTCCTTCTGGGCGCGACTCGAGCTGGCCTGGCAGTGGCACGGCAGGGGCCAGTGCCGCGACGCGCACCGCGGAGCCGAACAGATCTGGCAGGAGTGGACGGCACGCTTCGGCGACACCGGGCGCTTGTCGGCGCTGATCGCGCTGCAGGTCAGCGGCATGCTCCGCGCCTGCGGCCGAACCGCCGAGGCCCACCCCTACCTGGATATTGCCGACCGCCCCATCCCCGCCCGGGACGACCCTCGCCGTGACGCGTACGCGACCTACCTGCTGGCGTTCTGTGTCGCGGCAATCGACCACCAGCTCACCTGTGCCTTCACACACGATGACCTCCCGTCGTCCACGAGCCGCACCGCGGAGGACACGGTGCACGCGAACGTATCTGGCAGCCCCGGGGACGCCGGGTGATGCCGGCAGCATCATCCGGGCGTCCCGGGCCCGACCTTCGCCTCGCGATGAGCCGCACGATGCGCCGGCAGCAGGGGCCCGGTGTCGGCGTGCTTGTCGCCCGGCTGCGGCAGTTGTCCGTCGACAGCCCGGCCCGGTTCGCGGTCATCGACGGTTTCGGGCCGTTGACCTACGCCGAGCTGTGGCAGCGCGCCTACGACGTGATCGCGCGGACACCCCCGGCCCGGCCCGGCGCGGTGCAGCCGCTGCTCGGCCGGCCGTCCGCGGACATGATGGCCCGCCTGGTCGCGGCGTGGCTCACCGACACCGTGCCGATGATCGTCCGGCTGGGCGCCCCACCGGCCACGGTCGCCGCCGCGGTCCGGGCGGCGGCCCGCACCGGCGGGCACCGGTGCGGGCCGTGGCTGGCCCACCTCACCAGCCACGGCGCGGTCCTGCTCGGCGGAGCCCCGCCGACCAGCCACCGCACCGCCGCCGCGTTCGGGCTGCACCCCGACAGCTCGCTGCTGCTCGGCGCGGACCCCGCCGAGCCCCTCGCCGCCGAACTTGTCATCCGGCAGCTGATCCTCGGCGGCACCGTCGTGCTCGCCGGCACCGACCCCGACGCCTGGCAGACCGCGCTGCGCATGCACCGGCCCACCGTGACCCTCGTCGGCGGCGAGATCGTCCACCGGCTGCGCCGCTACCCCCAAGGCCTACCGGCCAGCGTCCGCACCGACGGCACCCTGCGCCGCATCCTCGTCCCCGCCGAGATCGCCGCCGACGACGCGGACCGGCTGACCGGCGCCGCCCCGGACATCCGCGTCACCGCCGTCTACCACCGGCCGGGCGTCGGCGCCGCGACCAGCACCCTGACCCGCGGCGGCCGCGCGGCCGTGTTCACCGCCGTGCCCGGCACCGTCCTGCGCGTCGCGGGTC
Organism: Dactylosporangium sp. CA-139066; assembly: GCF_050936175.1. NCBI lineage: Bacteria > Bacillati > Actinomycetota > Actinomycetes > Micromonosporales > Micromonosporaceae > Dactylosporangium > Dactylosporangium sp. CA-139066. The sequence goes on from NZ_JBNJNH010000001.1 coordinate 2,725,417, forward strand.
CGAACGGCGGCCACCTGCCCCCGCACCGCGTCGGGCTGCTCGAGGCCAGCAGCGACCTCGGGGAGACCGCCCACCACGCCGGGCAGCCCTGCACCCCGACCGTGACCTGGCGCACCGCCGGCGACCTCGCCACCCGCACCACTACCGGCGGCATCGTGCTGCGCCGGCTCCAACCGCCCGACACCTACACCGCCGCGAACGGGCAGCGCATCACCGTGACCGCATTGACCACCGCAGTACAACGACTCCCAGGCGTCGCCGCCGTACAGGTCCTGGCCCTGCCAGACCCGCACGGGCTCGTCCGGGCGCACCTGAGGATCACCAGCAACCGGCCCGACCTCACCGCCACAGGGGTGGCGGCAGCCTGCACGGCGGCCGGCACCCCGATCCAAGCCGCGGCGGTCGTGATCACCCACACGGCGGAGCCCTCGTGATCCCGGACCAGTCGGCCGCGGCGACCGCCCGGGCGCCGACATGGCAACCGGCCCGACCGTCCGGCCGCCGGACGGCCGCGGGAACCGCACCCCCGGACCTGGTGGGCAACCGATCCGCCAGGGCCCGCACCAACCCCTGCGGCCGTCGCTGCCGCGCGCTGGCACCGCCGTGTGCCAGCCCCGCCATCACGCAATGCTTCGGACCGAGGATCTACGATGACTGCCTCCGTGCCGCCAGACGGCAACGCCGACCTCTTTCGGCGCATCGACACGACCGTGGCGCATCCGGCACGCCGCTATAACTACTGGCTCGGCGGGAAAGATCACTTCCCCGCCGACCGCGAGTCCGCCGAAAAGATCATGAAGAAGTTTCCGCACGTCGCCGAGGCGGCCAAAGCGAACCGGGCGTTCCTCGGCCGGGCCGTACGGTACCTGGCCGAGCAGGGTGTGCGGCAGTTCCTCGACATCGGCACCGGCATCCCGACCGCCGACAACACCCACGAGGTCGCGCAGGCCGTCGCCGCGGACAGCCGGATCGTGTACGTCGACAACGACCCGATCGTGCTCGCCCACGCCCGGGCGCTGCTCACCAGCACCGACAGCGGCGCCGTCGCCTACCTCGACCAGGACCTGCGCCACCCCGAGCACATCCTCGCCGACCCCGGCCTGGCCGCCACCCTCGACCCGGCCAAGCCGGTCGGCCTGCTCCTCGTCGCGGTCCTGCACTTCATCGCCGACCACGACGACCCCGGCCGGATCGTCGCCCACCTCCTCGACCCGCTGCCGCCTGGCAGCCACCTGGCGCTCAGCCACGGCACCGCCGACTACCTCAACCCCACCGCCCGCGCCGCCCTACCCGCGCTGACCGCCGACGACGCGGCCCAATTCCACCCCCGCAGCGACCGTGAGATCAGCGCATGGCTGACCGGCCTCGACCCCGTCGATCCCGGACTCGTCTCCGTCGTGGACTGGCACCCCACCGAAGAGCCGCTGCACAGTGCCGCAGACATCGGCGTGCACTGCGTTGTCGCCCGCAAGCCGTAATCCATCGCCTCCAGGCCCGCCCACACCAGGTCTGGGCGGGACACGACGAGGCCGTCACCCGTGCACACCGCAGCCCTGACGCCACGCCGAAAACGCCCTCACATCCCCATCCGATCCGCGATCGACGAGGAGTACCTGCACATGTCCGACGTTCTCCAGTCCCGCCCCGCCCGACAGGTGATGGCCATCTCGCCGGTCCGGCGGCCTCGCCGGGCCGGTCCACGGCACGCCCTGCACCGCGCGACATGGCTGTGCGGCGGCTGCGGCGATCCCTGGCCGTGCACCCTGCGGCGGACTGAGCTGCTTGCCAAATACCGCGACAACCCGGGTGAGCTACACCGAATGATGGACTTCTATGCACAGCTGGCCGCTACCTCGGCGCCGGATGCCAATCTCGCCGCCGCCCTGCAGTCGCAGATCGCCGACTGGGTACCGCAGCGCACCGCAACCCAACCCGATTGTGGCCATGTGGCCCGAATCTTGTAGCCTTATGGCTATGCGCCTCAAGAAGGTTTCCGGGACGACGATGTATCGCCGGATCGCCATCGACATCGCCGAGCGCATCACCGAGGGGGAGTTCTCGCCCGGCACGGAACTACCGAGCGAGAACGACCTCGCCCAGGAGTACGACGCAAGCCGGGACACGATCCGCGACGCCATGACCGAACTGCGGTCCATGGGAATCATCAACTCTGAGCGCGGCCGGCGCTCACAGGTCCGCGCGGCCACGCCGCAGGGTGAGATCGCTGTGACAGGCCCGGTCCGTATCGCCGCCCGGATGCCGACCTTCCCCGAGCGGGAGCAGCACGATGTGCCCGATGGCGTGCCGATGCTGGTGATCCAGGCAGGTGAGGACACCGTCGTGGTGCCAGCGGACGCTTTCGTGATCTGCCCGCAGCCCTCCGGCAGCGCGACGAAGCCGAAGGTTGCCGTTCCCGAACGCCAGCCGAGGGCTCGACGTGGTGTGCGGCAGCCCTGATGACCGGGGCACTCGCGCGTCCCTCTACCGCAGCTATGAGCACCTCAAGCGCCGGTGGTGACAGCCGCCGCCAGCCCCTGTCAGGCGCCAACGTCCTAGCGACGGCGGCGTCGCCACCAGCGCTGGCTAGCCGGGACTAGTGTCGCCGGCCATGGACAGACTCGCCATCATCGGCTGCGGCGGCTCGGGCAAGACCGTCCTGGCCCGCCGCCTCGCCGACCAGCTCGGCCTGACGGTCACCAACCTCGACGCGCTCTACTACGACGACGGCTGGAACCCGACCCCGATGGAGCAGTTCGCCGACATCCAACGCGACCTGGTCACCGCCGACCGGTGGATCGTCGAGGGCAACTACGCCTCCACCCTCCTAATCCGGCTCGCCCGCGCCGACACGGTGATCTTTCTCGACCTGCCGGCCCGGACCTGCCTCTGGGGCATCGCGCAACGCCGCTGGCGCTACCGAGGCGGCCAACACGCCGACGGGGTCTACGACCGCATCACCTGGTCGTTCATTAGGTACGTGCTCGGCTACCGGCGCTCGATGCGCCCGCGGGTCACCGCGCTGCTCGCCGAGCACGGCCAGTACGTCCGCTACGTCCGGCTCACCAGCCGCCGGCAGGCCAACCGATTCCTGCGCCAGCTCGACACCGCCAGCCCAAACCTAACCCTCAGCACCGGAGGCGACCCTGTCCACCCCGAACGCCCCCTTCACCGACCCAGCCCTGATCCGAGGCACCCTCTACGGCACCGCCCAGCGGCTCGGCCAGCGCACCAACGCACTACACCGCGCGAAAGTCGCCGGTACGGATGCCGCCGCCACCATCGCGTCGCTCGCCGCCGACACCAGCCCCGCGCCACGCCGGATCGCCGACATCGGCTGCGGACGGGCACCACGACCGTCCGGCTGCCCGCCAGTACCCCACAGCGGCCATCATGGCCATCGACCAGTCACCGGCCCCACTGCGCGTCGTCGCCGTCGCCCTGCTCATGATGGACATGGACGCCCAGAGCTGACGATCAGAGGCTCAGCCGTACGGTGAGGACCACATACCAGAGGATCACATTGGCGACGACGGACGCGGCGGCGGCGAGCACGGTGAGGCGCCACATCCTCGGCCGGTCGCGCAGGCGGGTCAGGACGGCGACCGCGGCGACGCCGAGGACCAGCTGTTCCAGCGACGGGACGAGCCTGGCCAGGCTGTACGGGTCCAGCGGCGCGTCCCAGACCGAGCTGTAGACGAGCGGGACGCTGACCGCCTCCCCGGACAGCAGGCCAAGGGTCGCGCCGATCGCGGCCGAGCCCGGCGACGCCGGCGCATGGCGGACGACGTGGCCCAGCCATCCCACCGTGCCGCCACCGATGAGCGCACCGGCGATCCAGAACACGACCGGCCGACCGATCGCAGCCCGGCCATCGACGCCGTCCCGTCCGCGCTGCTCAACGCGTCGACATACCAGCGTTGACCGGCGACGATGAGCAGGTAGTAGACGAACACGGCGATCGTGAGCGCTGCCGCACCGGCCACGATCGAGGACCTCGGCCGCCGCGTCGTGTACCCGGCGACGAGGGCGACGAGCCCCCAGGCGAATCCGGAGCTGAACAGCGGCGTGGCGTAGGCCGCCACCGAGTCGTCCAGCAGATCGGGGAGATAAGCGGCGACGCCAAGGCCGGCACCGAGCGCCACGGGCAGCCGGGCATTCACACAGCGCTCTCCGCGTTCTCAGGGCAGCTCAAGTCGATGATCTGCCGGAACCGTCCGGTGACGCCGTTGCCGACGTCGTCGAGTACCTTGTCACGCCGCTGCCATTCGAGACCATCCAGCCCCAACGAGGACTGCCGCAGCTTCATCATCTCGGCGAGAGCGGCGTCCTGGACGGGGGATCGGTCGCGGCGAGAGAGGTCCGTGCCCAGGTGCAGTGCCAGAACCAGGCCGCGTCCACCCGGCCCATGTTGATTTGTACTTCATCGGGTTGCCGTCGACGATGTCCGGTAGCTCTGCGGCGCGGGTTCGTGCCAGTCCGGTACGAGCTGAAGCATGACCTCCACCGCACAGGTTAGCGTTCACGCCGAGGGCTGAGTCCCGAGCCATTCATCGGCGAACACATGGATGACGTTTGGTTCGATTCGAACCAGTGCGCCCAACGGGATGCGCCACCCCCCTACCGCCAAGGCGCGCACGATGGTAGATCGGGCTCGGGGCGGGCTAGCTCTCTCCGCAAGTACGGTCAATGCCCTCGCCTGCCGGTCTGGGTCGGTGATCGATCGGGCCAGTGCCTCGGCTCGGTCGGGGTCACCGGCACCAGCGACCGCCGCCACCACCTCGATCAACACCCGCGACTGCTGGTCCGGGTCGGTGATCGATCGGGCCAGTGCCTCGGCTCGGTCGGGGTCACCGGCACCAGCGACCGCCGCCGTCACCGCGGACAACGCCTCCGCCTGCCGGTCCGGGTCGGTGATCGATCGGGCCAGTGCCTCGGCTCGGTCGAGGTCACCGGCGCCAGCGACCGCCGCCACCACCTCGATCAACACCCGCGACTGCTGGTCCGGGTCAATGATCGACCGGGCCACAGTCTCAGCCAGGTCGAGGTACCCGATACGAGCGACCGCCGTCACCACCTCGATCAACACATCCACGTCGTGCCAAAACGGGCCGGTGATCGACCGGGCTACTGCCTGTGCCCGCTCTGCCAGTGCCTGTGCCCGCTCTGCCATTGCCTCGGGCCGGTCGCGCTCGCCCGCACCAGCGGCCGCCGTCACCACGGCGGACAACGCCTCCACCTGCCGACCCGGGTCGGTGATCGATTGGGCTAGTGCCTCGGCCCGGTCGAGGTCACCGGCACCAGCGGCCGCCGCCACCACCGCGGACAACGCCTCCATCTGTCGATACGGGCTGCGGATCGATCGGGCCAGTGCCTCAGCCCGGTCAACGGCACCGGCAGCAGCGACCGCCACCGCTACCGAGATCAACGCCTGTGCCAGCCCGTCCGGATCGATGATCGACGGGGCTAATGTCTCGGCCCGCTCCGCCAGTGCCTCGGCCCGGTCATGGTCGCCGGCACCACCGACAGCCGCCACGACCGCGGTTAGCGCCTTCATCTGCCGATACGGGTTGGTGATCGATTGGGCCAGTGCCTCGGCCCGGTCAAGGTCACCAGTACCGGCGACCGCCGCCGCGACCGCGGACAACGCGTCCGCCTGCTCATACGGGTCGGTGATGGATCGGGCCAGTGCCTCGGCCCGGTCAAGGTCACCAGTACCGGCGACCGCCGCCGCGACCGCGGACAACGCGTGCGCCTGCTCATACGGGTCGGTGATGGATCGGGCCAGTGCCTCGGCCCGGTCAAGGTCACCGGCACCAGCAACCGCCACCACGACCGCGTTGAACGCCAACGCCTGCCAGTCCATTTCCGAAACGGTGAACGACCGGGCCAGTGCCTCGGCTCGCTGTGCCAGCGCCGCGACCGAGTCATGCTCGCCGGCACCAGCGACCGCCGCCGCTACCGCCCTCAACGCCTCCATCCGTCCAATCGGGTCGGTGATCGACCGGGCCAGTGCCTCGGCCCGCTCCGCCAGTGCCTCGGCCCGGTCATGGTCGCCGGCACCAGCGGCCGCCGCTGCCGTCAACGCCTCCGCCTGCCAGCGCGGGTCGGTGATCGATCGGGCCAGTGCCTCGGCCCGGTCAAGGTCGCCAGCGCCAGCAAGCGCCACCGCCACCGCGGACAACGCATCCTTCTGCTGACCTGGGTTGGTTATCGATCGGGCCAGTGCCTCGGCCCGGTCAACGTCGCCGGCGCCGGCGACCGCCGTCACCGCCGCGGACAACGCCTGTGCCTGACTGTCTGGGCTGGTGATGGTTCGGGCCAGTGCCTCGGCCCGGTCAAGATCGCCAGCGCCAGCAAGCGCCGCCACCACCGCGGACAACACCCGCTCCTGCCGATACGGGTCGTTGATCGATCGGGCCAGTGCCTCGGCCCGGTCAAGGTCGCCAGCGCCGGCGACCGCCGCCGCGACCGCGGACAACGCGTCCGCCTGCTCATACGGGTCGGTGATGGATCGGGCCAGTGCCTCGGCCCGGTCAACGTCGCCGGCGCCGGCGACCGCCGTCACCACCGCGGACAACGCCTGTGCCTGACTGTCTGGGCTGGTGATGGTTCGGGCCAGTGCCTCGGCCCGGTCAAGGTCGCCGGCGCCGGCGACCGCCGCCACCACCGCGGACAACACCCGCTCCTGCCGATACGGGTCGTTGATCGATCGGGCCAGTGCCTCGGCGCGGTCAAGGTCGCCAGCGCCGGCAATCGCCGCCGCCATCCCGGGCAACGCCACCGCCTGCCCGACCGGGTCGGTGATCGACCGGGCCAGCGCCTCGGCCCGGTCAACGTCACCAGCACCAGCAACCGCCGCCGCCACCGCGGACAACGCCCACCCCTGCCGATACGAGATGGTGATCGACCGGGCCAGCGCCTCGGCACGGTCAACGTCACCGGCACCAATGACCGCCGTCACCACCGCGGACAACGCCAACGCCCGCCCGTCCGGAGCGGTGATCGACCGGGCCACTGCCTCCGCCCGCTCCACCAGTGCCTCGGCCCGGTCTTGGTCGCCGGTACCAGCGACCGCCGCCGCCACCGCGATCAACGCCTGCACCTGCCGGCCCGAGTCGGTGATCATCCGGGCCAGTGCCTCGGCCCGGATGGGCTGTCCGAGGGCGGCCCAAACTGCGGGAAGGTTAGTGGGGGTGTTGGAGTTGCGGTCGGTGAGTCGGTCGCGGTGCCAGGCCAGCCGGAACGCGGCGAGCAGATCGGGTGCGGATTGGGCGTTGATGAGGGTGAATGCAGCGGCGATGTCAGCGAGGGCGGCGGCGTCGCCGCCGGTAGCGTGGAGCATGCGGTCGTGGCGGGCGGGGTCTGTGGCCAGGGCCACCAGCCGCGGCACGTCGGCAAGGTCGGCGAGGAGCCGGGGGTAGCCGCGCAGCAGGTAGGCGGGGGTGTCCGCCGGCCAGCCGCGGCGCTGGTAGCCGCCAGCCCAGGCGTGAATGCGATCGCGGAAGCTGGTGAGGGTATCCGGACCGAGCCGGTCGATGGCCTGCACGCGCAGAGTTTCGTGCGTGAACAGAAACACACGGTCAGTGGTGTGCGGGTCGGCGCGGCCGGCGATGGTCCGGCCGAACAGGCCGTGCAGTAGCCGGTCGATCTTGAACGCGGGTTGATCGGTCAGCTGCTGCAGGTCGCGGTGGTGCAGACCGCCACCGCAGGCGGTGACCAAGCCCAAAACGTCGAAGCCCAGACCCTGATGGCGGTCGAGGTCGACCGCCAGGACCTCGTCCAGCTCCCGCTGGGCCTGCGCAGTAACTCGTTCGGCGTGCGGCGACGGTGCCAGCCGCCGGACCCGGCAGGTCCGCAGCGGGTGGTCAAGGGCGACGTCAGCGGGTATCGGCGGATCAGGCCGCCCAGCCACAATGACCCGCAAACCATCGGGTGGGCGCTTCGGCAGGCACGCCGCAATGCTCGGCAGGCCGGAACCCGGCAGCGAACCACAATCCTCATCCAGACCATCGACCAGCAGCACCAGCCGGCATCCCGCCTCCGCGGCCCGCGTAACCGCCGCTGCCAGCAAGTGCCGGCGTAGCCGGTCCCGGGCAGCGGCAGCAGTAACCGGCGGGAGCTGTTCGCCGGTGATCGCCGCGAGCTGCTCAAGCAGCCCATCGGTGAACGCCGTACTGTCGGCCTGGCCGGCATAACGGGCCGTGACGAAGAACGACACCACCCACACCCCAGGCGGCGGATCCAGGACGAACCAGGCCATCAACGCCGACTTGCCCGCCCGAGCCTCAGCCTGCCACCACACATATGCTTCGTCCCCAGCCGTGCACCACGCAACCAGCTCGTCCAATTCGCGCTGCCGGTCCAAAAGCTGCAGCGGGGCGATGTCACCGACCTGGTCGATGTAACCCGGACGCCACCACGAGCCAGGCTGCTCGCGCCGCCCGGCATTGCCTGCGGGGCGGACCTGCTCGCCCATAACGGTCACCAGCAGTGCCGGGCCGGCACCGACCAGCTCGGCGAATCCTGGGCTGGCGAGTAGGTCCGCAACCGGGACGGCCTCCAGCCGGGACGGCTCGAACCCGATCGGGTCATCTACAAGCACCCCAAGGACGTGGCGTCCGTCACCGGTCAACACCGCCGCTCCGGACATACCCGACCACGGCGAGCTGGTCCGTGATGACTCGTACGGCAGCGCACTCGTGACGTTCAGCGCATACCGTCGGATCCGCCGCCCAGCCGCCGGCATAATGAACCCCGCGATGTGCTCCTCGACGCGAACACCGTCGCTGGTCTTCTGCACCCGCGGATACCCGATCGCGGTACACGGCACCGGGCCCACGCCCGAGACGGTGGCCCAGTACGTGCCGATACCCACCCAGCGCCGGGTCGGCACCCGCACCAGCGCCGCATCCAGCGTCGGATGCCGCCACACCACAGCGCCGCGCAACTCCTCCTTGCCACCAGCAACGACGAACACCTCGTCGTCGTCCGCGACTACATGTGCCGCCGTCAGTACCAGATCGGCGCCCACCGCATAGCCCGAACCGCGCCCGCCAACCGCGCGAAGCACCTCGACCACCCGGGCGGTCACGTCGTCGATCATGCGAACGTCAGTCGTCGCTCAGCTGAAGCTTGCCGCCCGTGGCATGCAACTCCGGCTTGAGGACCAGCTTGATCACGTGCGTGGCACTCGTCGTCGCATCGATGCCACCGCCAACCGTCACCACACTCCACAAACCGGCCTTAGCCTCACCTTTCCGAGTATTCGCAACGACTACCTGCAGCTGGACCTCGACGCTCTCACACGAGAACGACAGATCCTCGCCCTGTGCCCGATCAACCGCCTCTCTCAACTGTCCGCGCAAACTCTCCAAAGCATCGGCCAACAACAGCTCACCGTGCACCAGGCCACCCTGGGCCAACCTCTCGGCAGCATCCACATCGACCTTCATACCGCGTCCGAGCTCAGATAACAGCAGCCATTCGTACGACGCCACAACGTCTCCCAACCGGGGCACCAGCGACTGCCGTTGTCCAGCGGAGCCCAATCCCGGCGACCTTGAAAAGGTTGGCGTAGTCGTTGCTCCAGCCGGCAGCCAAGTCGTGAAACCTCGCCAACTCCTGCTCGCCGGCGCGAAACCGTGTCAGCTGGATAACCGACTACGAGATCGACAAAACACTGTCGACCAACCGTTCCACCCCAGCCGCGCAACGGTGCCGCTCGGCGCTAGACCCGGCGATACGCCCGCACGTCTGGCTGCGAGACGGCCGAGCTGATCCGGATTCAGCTTGTATCGCGTCATGTCGATGGCGCTGCACGTTGGGTCTCGCGTCGGTGGCTTATTGTAGTGGCGTTGTTCGATCGGCGGGGGAGGGGCAGCGGTGGGTCTGTCGCTGTACGGGGACCCGGATGAGTTGGATCGGCTGGCGGACAGGCTTCGCGACCGAGCCGCGGAATGCCGGACCTGCGCGGAGGATCACGAGCGGCAGGCGGGCGCGACGGCATGGCATTCGGTCGCGGCCGACCAGTGCCGGCAGCGAATCTACGAGGATCGGCTGGCCGCGGACCAGGCAGCGGCCGACTTGGAGCACGCGGCGCAGGTGCTGCGGGCGCATGCGCAGGTGGTGCGGGAGCGGCTCGCACTGATCGCCCGGTATGAGCGCGAGATCACCGGTTGGTTCGACAGAGCCGGCTCGCTGATCCGGCGGGTGGCGTCGGAGGTGCCGTGGTCCGGATGGCCGTACTCGCCGCAGAACCTGCCGCCGACGGGCGATCTGCGCTGGCTTGATGTCGGGGCGTTCATGCAGCGACAGGGGGTGATCTGAGTGCAGCCGCTGCGGGTCGCCTTGTCCGCGGATGAGACGTCAGTGCTGTCCGAGCTGCTGCAGGTCACCGTGCCCCTCGCGGCGGCGCCGTCGTCGCCGCCGGACCGGGCGGCGATAGAAGAGGGGCTGAACGACCGCGGCGTGCTCGTCGGTGAGTCCCGTGATCGCCGGGTGGTGGATCCTGTTGCGGTCGGTCTGCGGATGCTTGCCGGGTCCGCGTTGCGGATCGCGGTTGATGTCGGTGCGCCGCAGCGTGCGCTGCGGGCGCAGTACACGCTGGCCGGTCCGCTCGGGGCGAGCCTGATCGAGCTGGCCGGCGGCGCGGTCGAACTGTCGTTGTTCCCGGCGGTCGCGCTCGCCGACGAGCTGGTCCGCGCGGTACCCCCGGTCGAGGACGTCATGGCCGCGCGCCGGGGCATCATCGACGCGCTCGGCGACGGCGACGAGCCGCCGCTGTCGGGACGGTTGCCGCTGGCGGCGCTGGAGGAGTTCACGGTGGCGGCGCCGCTGGCGGCTAACGTTGACGATCTTCGGGCGCGGCTCGGCCTGACCCGCGATGAGTGGCAGCTGGCGCAGCAGCTCACACTGCGAACGGGCGGCGTCCTGGTCGTCACGCTGACCAGCGCCCGCGACGACGACATCGCGGTGGGACAGGTGGTGTGGCTGGCCGCCGGCGACGGCTGGCTGGGACTGCGGCCTGACCCGGACGGCAGCGGGCGGCGCATGATGTGCGTCGAGCCGGTACAGCGCTCCGACATCGGCTCGTGGGTGGCGCCGCATCTGCTGCCAGTGCTGGCGGCGACGCGATGACCGAGCCGACCCTGCACGTCAGCGGCGGTGTCGGGGGTACCGAAGCCCGCTACGACGACCTGCTGCGCCTCGCCGCCGCCAGCGGCGAGCTCGGGGAGCGGCTCGCCGAGGTCACCGCCGAGTGCCACACGGCCCTCGCCGACCCGAATCTGCTCGCCTCGGCGAAGCTCAACCCGGCCGGTGCCGCGCGGTTCGCCAAGCAGCTGCTGGAGGCGCTGGACGGCCGAAGCGGGCTCACCGCGCTGGCCGGGAACTACTACCAGCGCTCGCTCGCCCTCCAGGCCGTCATCGACACCTATCGGGCAGCAGACGCGGCGAGCACCTTGGTGGTCGACAAGGTCCGCTTCGTTGCTGGCGAGGCGTTCGTCGACGCCCTGCCGGTCGGCGTTTCGGCGTTGTCGATGGTGGGGGTTCCGGCGTACCTGATGTACGGCGGCGACTGGCAGCTGTTGCTGACCGATCATCCGGGCATCATCGACAACGTCGTCGGCGCCGCCCCTGGCATGCTGACCGAATTCACCGGGATGCCCGTGACCACGGTGCCTGGCGCGGCCCACCTGATCGCCACGCTGTACCCGGACGGCCATCCGCATGTCGAGGATCTCGGCGTGGACACCAACGCCCAGGTGAATACGCCGCCGGCCGGCTTCGGTGATGTGATGGCCGGGCTCGACTACCGCAACCGTCCGCACCAAGACGTGATCGATGTCAAGGTGATCACGCATGCCGACGGCACCAAGGCATACATCGTCGACATCCCTGGCACCAAGGTCTGGAACGAGCCCGGCTCGCTGAACCCCGCGTCGAACGACTTCGGCACCAACATCCACGTGACCGGCGGCGACACGACGGCCCGGGAGATGGCGATCGCGGAAGCGCTGCGCCGGGCCGGCGCCACCTCGACCGACCCGGTCATGCTCGTCGGGCACAGCCAGGGCGGCATGGTCGCCGCCCAGGCGGCCGCGGACACTGCCAACGGCACCTTCAACTTCAACGTCACCCATGTGATGACCGCAGGTTCGCCGATCGCCAACGCCGACATCCCGCCGACCGTGCAGGTCCTGGCCCTGGAGAACACCGCCGACGTGGTACCGCACCTCGACGCCCACGACAACCCGGACACCGCCAACTTCACCACCGTCCAGTTCGACAACCAGCACGGCACCATCGGCGAGAACCACTCGATCGACCGGTCGTACCTGCCGGCCGCGCAGGCGCTCGACAACAGCACCGACCCGTCCGTCCTCAACTTCCGTAACAGCGCCGGCGCATTCATGGGCGGCGCGCCGGACAGCCACGTCCAGACCAACGCGTACGCGTTGTCACGAGTCCCATGACCAAACCCGGAGGAACCATGTCAGGCAGACTCCGCATCTGCGTGATGGCCCTGGCCGTGCTGGTCGCCACGTTGACGTCGGGCTGTCAGCACTCCAAACCGCAGGAAAACATGGACCTGATCGCCGAGCAGATCCAGAACGACCTGCAAGTCCGGCCCGACGTGACGAAAGCCGAGGTCACCTACCAGAACACCCTCGACGCCTACCAGCTCGCCTTCGTCAACATCGACACCAAACCCGGCGCCGACCTCGACGCACTCATGGACGAAGGGTTCCGCCTCGTCTGGCTGAGCCGGCTGCAACCACTGAGCGAAATCCAGGTGTGGGTCAGCGACGCGGCACAGCACCACGGTGACCACCGCAGCGCCGGCAAGGAGGACTTCGCCGACCTGACCGCGAAGTACGGCAAGCGGCCCGTGTAGGGGGAGCCCGACGACACCAGGCCATCGCGCGGCGCCGCACCGCCGGCTAGAACCCGGCGGCCCGCCGCACGTCGTACACCGACAGGTCGGCCCGAACCCGCACGTAACGGGCCCGGTGCCGCCACCGCCCGACCGGCTCGTCGACGGCGACGTCGACCTCCACCTCGACGACGACGGTCGGCTGGACCGGCACGTACACAAGCGGCCGCCGATCGGCGAGCTGCCCGGTCCACACCGCCGGCAGCGGCTGCGGCCACGGATGCGGCACCACCCCGCCGCGCTGCTGCACCACGTACCGCTCAAGCGCACGCCCAAGCTCCGCGCCGGCGTCCCCGACGGGATGGGTGAGGCCGAGGTAGCGCAGGCGTCCCTGCTCGTTGTAGCGGCCGAGGAGCAGCACACCCGGCGCGGACAGGGTGCCGGTGAGCCCGCCGACGATCGCCTCGACCGTCGAGCGGGTCTTGACCTTCACCCAGCCGGCCCGGCCCGGCTCGTACCGCCCGGCGGGGTCCTTGCCGATGACGCCCTCGACGCCGGCGTGCTGCCAGTCGACCATCCACGACCGGGCCTGGGCCGGGTCGGAGGTTTGCGGGCACAGCTGCAACTGCGGCGGGCCGCCGGCAAGGACCTCCTCGAGGCGGCGGCGGCGCTCGAGCAGCGGCAGGTCGGCAAGCTCGCCGCCGGCGTCCTGGAGCAGGTCGAAGACGACGAGATGCGCGGGCCGGCCCCGCGCTTCGCGCAGGAGCCGGCGGCCGGCGGTGATCCGGCCCTGCAGGGCGGTGAAAGACGTGCGGCCACGGTCGGGGTCCCAGATGACGAGCTCGCCGTCGAGGACGGTGCCAGCCGGCAACGCGCGCAGGAGCCGGCGCACGTCCGGGAAGTAGGGCGTGAGGTCGCGCAGCTGCCGGGACTGGATGAGCACGCGGTCGTCGAACACCCAGGCGAGGGCGCGGAACCCGTCCCATTTCGGCTCGTAGACCAGGCCGTCGGGCAGGTCCCCGACAGCGACAGCGCGCATCGGCTCGACCGGTGGCCGCATGACGCACCCCCGTGAGCAGTGGCAACACCTGGGACGCTACCCGGGAAGCGGTGGGTGCCTGGCGGGACGGGCGAACACCCGCCGACCGAACGCGGCGGGTGTACCCATGCCTTACTTTGTCTAGCGCCGGCTCACGGGCCTTATCGGGCCTCGCCATGGCCAGGCCAACCATGCTCGCGAGCAGATCGTGCATCGGCGGCGTCGTCAGCCCGGGCGAGACTCGATCAGTGCATGACGACATGACGAGGTGGCGGTTGTGGCGCGGCCGTTCGCCGGGTCAGGGTGCATCGGTTCCCCGCCGGTGGGTCGCCGCGATGTCGACCCAGGTCTGGTCGTCAGCGAGGTGCAGGCCGGCCTCGGCAACCGCCGCTGCCAGGTCGGGAACACCCGCCGCCAGCGTCTGCCCTCCGGGCCGCCCAAGCGCACCTCGACCTCGAACGTGTTCCCGTCCGTGCGGACGTAGGTGTGCGCCGCAGGCCCTGCGGCGCCGGCACCGCGTCGGCGTCGGCGTGGAAGATCGCGGTCCGTGCCATGGCACGGACACCTGTGTCCGAGTCGCTCAGCAGCGGCAGCAGGTCGACAATGAACGGGGCCGCGCTGAGCTGGTGCAGCTGATGGGCGCGGAGCTACGCACCGCGGGCGCTCGGGTGACCCAGTGCTGCGACGAAGCTGTCGGCGCTGCTCGCGAGAAGCCGACCGTAGGCCCATTCGGCGCGCTCCCGCGCCTTCCGATTCGGCGCGACGGCCAGCGCCTCGGTCACCGGTCCGACGGCGGCGTCGCCCGTAGGAGCGCAGCACCAAGGCGCGGCAATTGCACTCTTCATCGCAGCCACGGAGCCGTTGCGCTATATCGATGCGGGGCTGAATGGGGCATGCTCTGACAATGGGATTCATCCGGCTCTGTGATCGGGACCCGTTGCTTCGTCTAGCCCGCGAGGTCTTCGACGCCAATCCGATGGCCGTGCCCGACACGCGGATTAAGCCGCTTGCCCTACTTGTCGCCGACGGTGCGCGGGTTAGGTACTTCGGCTCCCTGGCGGCGCTGCTGCCGGATGCACGTCTACCAGCGGTACGCCGGAGCAAACTCGCCAACATGGGTGGCCAACGTAGCGCGCACGCGTCGCTGGACGTCGCGGCGTCCGTGCTTGGCGCGCTGCTCGCGCCGATGGCGGGGGTGCCGGTGCCACTCGGGCGGCTTGAGGCAGCGTTCAGTGGGTCCCGTGCGGAAGGCGTGTCGGTGTACTTCCCGAACCCCCGTCGTGATTTTGTCGATCTGGGCGAGCTTGGCGCGGCCTTGGCTGGCGCCCGGGTGCCCGACACCGCGACCACGACGGTGTTCCACGATGGTGACCGGAGCCTGCTGCTGGTCGACTCGGTCATCCTCAGCGACGAAATTGGCATCTCGATTCGCCGGCGCTCTGCCTCGGCACCCGCGTTGGCGGTGGAGCCGTTCGGCAGTCTGCAGGTCACCACCGTCAACGACAGCGAACTGACCATCAAGGCGTCCTCCTGGATGCCGTTCGCGTTCTCCTGCCTGCTTGTGTCCGTCCAAATGGACGGCCTCGTGACCCGGGTGGTGCACGACGCGGACGCGCGCCGGGTCGTCGGTTTTAACCGCGACTCCGACGACCTTTCCAGCGGCGATGCCGAGTTCTTCCATGTCGGCGCGCACAGCGACCTTGTGGCGATCGACGAGTAGAGCCAAGCAGTCATGTACCCGGCCGGCGAACAAGCACTGCTGAGGATGCAGCGAGGCGCGGTGAAGCGGCACGGGATGCCCGCCGACGGGACGGTGCTGGACGCCGAAACGCTCACGGCGCTCAAGGAGCGATACTTCCGCGACGTCATCGAAGCCTGGCCGCCGTGGATGTTCAAGTACTTCCTACACCCGCCGACAGAACTGCAGGACTGGACGGACTGGGTGGTGCTCGCCGAGGGGCTCACCACACTGGAAGGGCTGTTCGCCGGGCTGCGCAGGCCGTCATGGACGCCGGACGACTTCGGCCGGTGGTGGGCGGGGCCGCTGGGGTTCGGGCTTTGGCTCCAGGCGATCCTGGATGCCGGTAAGGTCACCATCGGCACGGTACCGATGAACGGCTTCCATGCCTCGGCGCGCAAGGTCGGCGACGGATACGTGGTCGTCATCCAACAGGGGCTGCTCCGGGTCGTGCGAGATCTCGTGGCCATCTATGTCGACGCGCAGAGACGAACCGAGTCCGAGGTCGTACGGCAGTTGCGGGACCTTCTGGACACCTACACGCAAGGCGTCACCGACGGGCAACCGATACCCATTCCCGAGGTCGACATTCTCTTCGGCGTCAAGCGGGTGGCGGAGATGGTCAGCGGGAGGCAGATCAGCGAGACGTTCGTCCCACCAACACCGGCCCGGCGCCGGCGACCGCCGCGGCGTGCCCTGCGGACACGACGGCCCGTACGTCGGCCCGTACGTCAGAGCGCCGAACATTCAAGGTGGGGCCTGCGGCTCAACGTCCTCGCCCCGATGTTCGTGATCCTGCACGAGCTCGCTCATCTCTTCCACGGCGACGCGGAATTCACCGACGCCGAAGCGGCGCAAGCCGACGCCCAGTACGACGAGCTCGCACAGGCGGGGCAAGGTTCGAGCCTGGGGCCACCGAGCGTACGTGCCGAGCGTTACGCCGACTCAGATGCCCTCGAGGCGCTCATCGAGATGCAGCGCAAAGTTCCGCCCCCAACAGCCGACATCGTGGACCGCCGGTTGCTCGCCATGTCACCCGACGTGAACCCCCACCTGCAGCAATCCGCCCTGGAGGCGACGTACCTCGCGCTGGTCGCCCTACACCTGGTGCACGAGGGAGTGCCCCGGAGGCCCGACGCCGTCGAGGCGCCGGCCGGCCGCAGTTATCCGTCGCCCCTTGCCCGGCTCGACCGGCTGGCCAGCGTGGCCGTTCACGACGCGACTTGCAACGCCGCGATCGTGGAGACGGCGACACAGCGCATTGAACGCTGGCTGTGGCCGGCGGTGCTACGGGTGCTTGACGATGCTCACTGATGTCACCGCTCCCGGCGAGGCCCGTTCGAGTGTCCCGCGAACTGGGCGAGGCGGTCCGTGAAGGCCGCCCAACTGCTCGGCATCCCCAGCCCGTGCTGTGGATGACGCGCCCGTCACGTGGGATCCCGCCTCGGCAAAGGCTGGTGTCTGTCCTGGTGCTCGTCGTGGTGCTTGTCGCGGCTCGTGGGCTGGCTGGTGGTGGTGAGGAGGAGCTGCTCGACGAGGCTGCGGCCGCCGTCGCCGCCATCGGATCCGGGCCGAGGTGCACGTGGTCGCCGCTGATGGTTCGGCCGCCCGCCCGGGTGATCGACGCCGAGGTGTCCGGGACGGTCGAGGCGGCCGAGACGTCCCGGCTCGGTGCCGGCTTCCTCGACGTGACCATCGCCAGCAACCCGCGGGAACCGCTGCCGACGGGAGCCCTCGGCATCCTGGGCTGGTACCTCGACGCCCTCCACGACCGCCTGCGTGGGAGGTTCGGCGCGCGGGCCCCGTTCCGGCTGGTGTGGCACGACTCGGCCGTCGCCCGTGAGCGCCTCGTCGCCGGCTACGACCGGCGCCCACGTAGGACTATCTGCTGGGCATGCTCGTCGCGGACCGGGTCGGCATCGACCTCCGTTGAGCAAGCTGCCGGCGCCGCCTACGGCTATGGCCTTTCTCTATTGTGTGAAGGCCGGCGGGCATTTCCTTCATAAACTTCACACAATTTCGCTCAGGAACGTCATTGAACAAACGGATTGCCATGGCTGGGCGTTACTGCCGCCATTCGTCGCGTATTTCGGGTGCTGCCAGATACTTGGCCGAAACAAGACTGAGGCTCCTCCCCCGATGGGGAGGAGCCTCAGTTTCCTGCTCGGGTCGATCAGGTGTGTACGGTCAAATTACCGCCGGTGAGGTTGATCTCACCGGTATTGGCGCCGGTCCAGTCCGACGAGAAGAGCAGGGTGCCGCCGCTCCAGAGCGTGACTCCCACGGAGTCGGACGTACCCGGAGTGCCGCGGTCGGTGGCCGTGACCTGCAGCGTCAGGCCCGTGCCGACGGTGACCTCCTTCTTCGGGTTGGTGACGTCGACCAGCGTTGCGGTGTACCGGGCCTTCGCCGTGCCGTCCGCGCTCACGCCGACGGCGTTGAGCGATGTCGTGCGGACCTCGTACCGGTGGCCGCCGGAGGTGAACTTCACCGTCGCGCTCCCGGTCCGGCCGGCGCCGTTGTTGACCTTCGCGTCCAGCGTGAGGTCCACCGGGGACCCGGGCGTCGTCGCGTAGGTGCCGGCGGGCCGGGTCGGGCGCACCGAGCCGCTGCCGGTGATGAACCGGCCGTTGGCGTCGGCGATGGTCACCGTGGCGGTGGCTGTGCCCGTGTAGTAGCCACGGACGACGGCCATGACGGCGTGTTCACCGGCCGGCAGGGTCGCGGTGCAGCCTGCCGACGCCTCCGTCGTGGCCGTCCCGAGCAGCGCCACCGTGCCGGTGCACAGGGTCGTGCCACCCTCCTGGAACGTCACCGTGGCCAGGCGGATGTCACCGGCGGTGGTGTCGGTCGACCCGGGCAGCACCGAGCCGTCCCGCACGGTCGCGCGCAGCAGGGTCGGCGCCCCGCTCTCGCCCGGCGCCATGAACACCTGCGTGTCTCCGGTGTAGACGGCGTCGGCGCCCTCCGCGATCACCTGGACGGTGAACGAGGTGCTCCGGCTGATGCCGGTGGCGTCGGTGACGGCGACGCTGACCGGGTAGTCGCCCGGCGCCGCGGTCGTGGCCCCGGTGACGGTCCATGTCCGCCGGCCGGGCAGCGTGTCGCCGGCCGAGGTCGACGCCGCCGCGATGGACAGGCCGGCCGGCAGGCCGGTCGCCGTCGCCGTGAGCTGGGCGCCCGCGGTGTCCTCATCGGTCGCCGTCACGGTCACCGTCGGGGAGAGCGCGTCGCTGTACTCGACGGTGGCCCTGCCCGACGGCGTGTCGTTGGACACCACCGGCGCGGCGTGGATCGTGATGTCGGCGTCGTTGAGGTCGAAGAAGACGTTCCCGACGGGCTCGACCTTGATGCGGCCCTTCGCGGTGGGGACGTTCGGCATCGTCACCGTGGCGCTGCCGGTGTTCGGCACGTCGTCGGCCAGGACGTACGTGAAATGCTGCCCGCCGTCGACGGAGAGCGAGATCCTCACGCGTGCCGCGTTGATCGGCGCCGCGTTCGTGCCGGCCACGTCCCAGGTCACGTTCTGCTGCGAGCCGCCCTCGACGGTGCCGGGGGTGGCCTGCGAGGTGACCAGGAACGGTCCGGCCGCGGGGGCGAGGACCAGCGCGACGTCCGCGCTGCCGACGCCGCCGCCGCCCGGGTGCCCGTCGCGGGCGGTGAGCCGGAAGTGCATCGTCCGGTCCCCGGTGAAGCCGACCCAGTCCGACGTGGGCAGGAACTCCGAGTAGCAGTCGACGAGGTCGGCCGGCACGTTCGTCGCGCCGCCCGTCGGCGGCGCCGGTGGGGCGGCCGGGCAGGTGCCGGTCGCGGCGTTGGTGTTGCCCGCCGCGATCTGCGCCAGGTCCGGGAAGGTCCGGGTCGGGTCCGTGGTCACGGCGTTCTCGCCGGGCGAGTGGTACTGCTGGGTGTCGCTGGGGCTGACGTACGCCGCGACCCCGAACTGCCGGAACAGCGGGCCGGCGGTCTTGGTGTTGCTGACCAGCGCCGTGCCGGCCGCCGCGCCGCGGTCGTTCTGCTCCCACATGTACGTGACGGTGTCGCCGTCCGAGTCCGTCGCGCCGCCGGTCAGGGTGAAGGGGGTCCGGACGGGGATGGTGTAGGACGCGGCCGGCAGCGTCACGACCGGCGCGTGGTTGGCGGTCGGCTCGACGATGGTGCCGCCGTTGTCGATCGCGCCGCCCTTGGCGGTCTCGCCGACGAATCCGGAGGTGCCGGACGGGCTGGTGAGCGAGAGCGTACCCACCCTGGTCGAGGCCAGCGTGCCGCCGAACGTGACCTGGAAGCCCTGGTCGTTCAGCGTTCCGCTACCGCCGAACGCCGCCACGGTCACCGTGGCGCCGGCGGGCCAGCCGGGGATCGCCTCGATCGCGGCCTTGATGCCCGCGGTCGTGTAGTTCGCGCCGCGGACGATCGGCGCCGAGTCGCTGCCGTTGTACCGCAGCGTGAACGAGTCGCCGTTGGTGTCGAAGGCGTACAGCGACGCGGTCTGCACCGCGTTGATCGCCGGCCGGCTCGACGTGATGTACGTCGTGATCTCCGTGTAGCTGCGCTGCGACCAGTACGGGTCGCTGTGCGGCTGCAGGTTGTCCTGCTGGCAGATCCCGGCGTACGCCATGATGGACGACCCGCTGCCCGGCTCGTAGGAGTTGGCCGCGCTGCGGTTGCCGCCCGAGCAGTTGTACTGCGTGCCGTTGAAGGTGTGGTTGCCGGCGAACTGGTGGCCCATCTCGTGGGACACGTAGTCGACGGCGTAGTAGTCGCCGACCGGCTGCGGTATGCCCGTGCAACCCTGCGCCTTGGAGCCGCCGCCGACGACGCCGAGGCTGGCGACGCCGCCGCCGTTCACGCCGAGGCCGATGTGGCCGATGTCGTAGTTGCTCGCGCCGATGAGCTGGCCCAGCACGATCCGGTTGCGGCTCAGCGTGCCGCTGCCGCAGGACGCGAGCTGCGCCGTGGTGAAGCACGCGGCCGCGCCGCACGGCCCGTTGGGCTCGGTCGCCAGGGCGGGCGTGTTCAGGTTGATCTTGTCGGTGTCGTTGACCAGGATGAGCCGGATCGCGGTCTCGTCCTCGTACACCTGCGTGACCCGGTTGATCAGGGTCACCTTGGCCGCCGTGACGTTGTCGGCGCCGAAGAACGCGGCGTACGACGGGTCGGTGACCAGCGCGAGCCGGTACGTGCGCAGCGTGACCTGCGGGCCGGTCGGGACCTCGGCCAGCGCCTGCGCGACCGTCGCCTCGACGTCCTCCTGCTCGGCGAAGTCCGGGTGCGCGTTGGTCAGGTCGCGCCCGAAGTAGCTGGCGTACAGGCTGTCGTCGCCGTGGTAGTAGGGGTCGATGTACCACGCGCCGCCGGCGGAGCGCACGGAGGCGTGGAAGCCCAGCGGGGTCAGGTCGGCCCGGACGGTTGCCGTCGGGTCGTCGAGGCCGCGGCCGGTGTACGTCTTGATCTCCGGGTGCTTGGCCGCGAGGCCCGCCTCCATGATGGGCGAGTCGACCAGCTCGAATCGCTGGAGGTCGCCGCCCGGCGCCGGCAGGGAGACCACGAGTGTCGCCTGGCGGGCTGCCGTGCGCTGCTCGCGGGGCGCGGCGTCCAGATCGGACTTCAGGGCCGCCCGGTCGAGGGTGAACGCCGCGAGGTGCTTCGCCTTCATCCCGGCCTGGTGGCCGTGCTTGGACTTCCCGGGCGGCGTGCCCTGGACCCGCTGCCAGGGGTTCTTGCCCTTGCTCGGCGCCGCGGAGGCGGGCTGCGGGAGCATCGCGACCGGCAGTGCGAGCAGCGCCGCGAGCGCTATCGCGCTCAGCCGCGCGACGCGGGTCCGGGCGCGGCGACGGGAGGGGGCGGTGTTGGGTGGCGGACCAGATGGCATCGAGCAGCTCCTAGCTGTGGTCTCGGGACGAGTCCGCCGTCGTGGGCGGACGCATTGCCACGGCAATAAGCCCTTAGGCATCGTTCGTGCGCGCAAGGGCTAACGGTCATTGATGAACAGAAAAATAGGGGTTTCTGACCGGTAGCGACTATCCGCCGTACAGACGAGTGAAATTCGACCGGGCCCGCCAATAGGATCACCCGGCCCCAATCGGATCCCGGTGTGACCCCCATTCCGCAGAAGGCCAGGATTTGAACTCCCGGTTGCCCAGGTACGCCCTATTCGCCGCGACAGCGGCGACGACCGTCGCGGCAGGCTCGACACTCGCGCCGTTGCCCGCGATGGCCGACACCACCGGCCCCAACCTCAATTACGTCAACGCGGTGAGCAACGAGCGGACGGCAGAAGCCCCGCCGTCACCGCAGCGGGCGGCACGGTGACCGTGTCGTACGTGGCAGCGCGAGCTGTGGGTCGGTGACCCACAGCTCGGACAGCCCCATGAGCCATTCCACAACTGGCGGCGCGAGGACGGGTTTGCCCTGGCGGCCGGGCGGCGACGGGTGCGGGGCGGGCCGGCCCAGGAGCAGCTCCCAGCGGGCGATCGCGGTGGCGTAAACGCCCCATCGACGCTCGTCGAGCTGGCCGAGCTCGGTCGGAGGTCCGGCGCCGGCGGTGGTCAGGTCCGCCCCGCCGTCGCCGTGTCTGGTTGGCTCAGTAGGGCGGCGGGCCGGTGCCGACCCGCCGCAGAGATGCGCAGATCATGTGTGTGGTCGACACCATCGTCTATGGCGATGACGGACGAAGCCGGCCTCACCGGGACAGCCGTAACCAGCCTCACCGCGGCTACTCGCCCCGCGCACATGGTGACGGCCCGGTACGTGCGGCCATGCAGTCTGCGATACCGCCAGCTGCCGTTCTCCCTGGCCAGGCGCAGCACCAAGGCCCGGATCGAGCGCAGCGTGCGGGGTCGGCCGCGCCGCCGGGGCCGCGATGCCGCGGCGTGGCGGCGCGCGATCAGGTCACGGTGCTACTTGAGGACCGTGTCGGGCCGGACCAGCAACCGCAGGCGCCGCAGGGTCGGCCTCGGCAGCGGGTGCAGCAGCGCGGCCAGCCACGCCCGATCGGCCGGGGCGAACCGGACCGGCTGCCCGTCGAGTCGGCGATGCAAGACCGCGAGCTGGTGGCGCAGCGAGAGAATCTCGATGTCCTTGTCGCGGTCGCCGCCAGGCAGCAGCCGCAGCAATGGAAACGCGTTCGTGATGCCCAGGTGCACCAGTCGCAGCAGCATGAGGCGGCATTATCGCGTAGTCATCGCTGACGATGGGTACGGGCAACGCCCCCGATCAGACCAAGATCGGAACCCCTGACGTCAGGAGGGCCCGCGACCTGCACGGATGCCATTCCCGGCAGGTACAGGGTCACGGCGCCCAGGGCGGGGGGTGGTGCTCGCCGATCCGCAGCTCGTCCTCGAGCTACTCCTCGAGGCCGTCGCCGTCTTCCTGGGTCCTGCGCTGGCCGAGGACGCCCCTGCGGTGCTCCAGCGGGCTGACGCCCCGGACCCGCTTGAACGCCGTGCTCAGGGCGAACGCGCTGCCGTAGCCGACCAGCCGGGCCACGTTGCCCACCGTCGCGTGCGGCTCGCACAGCAGGTCGGCGGCGAGGGTGAGCCGCCAGTTCGCCAGGTACTTCATCGGCGGCTCCCCGACCAGGTCGGTGAAGCGGCGGGCCAGCGCCGCGCGCGAGACCCCGGCACTGGCCGCCAGGTCGGCGACCGTCCAGTTGTACGCCGGGTCGGCGTGCAGCATCTGCAGGGCCGCGCCGATGACCGGGTCTCGCTGCGCGCGATACCACGCCGCGGTGGTCACGTCGGGGCTGGCCAGCCAGGACCGCAGGACGGTGATCACGAGCAGGTCGAGCAGCCGGTCGAGCACGAGCTCCTGACCCGGCTCGTCACGCACGATCTCGACCGCGAGCAGATCGACCAGGGACCGCTCACCCGTGCCGATCGGGCGCACCATCAAGGGCGGCAACATCCGCAGCAACCGCTGGCTGACCTCGCTGTGCAGCTGGTAGGTGCCGCTGAGCATGGTGTCGGCGCTGCCGTCGCGGCTCGTCCCCCAGGTGCGCACCCCGGTGTTCATCGAGCCGGCCATGTCGAGACCGTCGACCGAGGTGCACCGTTGGCCCGGATGGATCACGATCTGCACCGGGGTCTTCGGGGTGTCGCAGATCGTGTACGGATCCGGGCCACGCAGGATGGCGATGTCACCCGGGCCGAGCCAGGCCGGCTCCCCGACAGCGGGCACGATGAGTGCCGTGCCGCGGGCCATCGTCACCACGGACAGCGGGGCCTCGTCCTCGATCCGCAGCGACCACGACGGGGTCAGCATCGAACGGAGCAGGAACGCCCCTCGCGCCCTCGGCTGGTCGAGAAGACCAAGGAGCGCGTCCATAGGTCGAATTGTAGACGCTGGCGCGTGGATGCGAGTAGAAAACCATGGCGCCGCCGCGTCGGAGCCACTTCACTGAGGTCGACGCAATGCGATTCCGACAGGAGTATCGGCGTGGACGGTTCGTGGTGGCGCTCGTGTTCGCCACCCTGACCATGGGTCCCATCGCGGGCCCCTCTACGGGTATGCCGGCCCGGTCATGCTGGCGCTGCGCGGCACTGACGACCGGGTGTTCATCGACGTCATGCAGTGCATCAACTCGTCCATCCAGAACGGCTGGTTCGCCCTGAGCTTCGTCGGCGCGGCGCCGTTCACCGTGCTCGCCGTGGTGCTGCACATCGGCGCCGGGACGACCGGCCGCCTGGTCCTGATCACCGCCGCGCTCATGCTGTATCTCATCTGCTTCGGCCCCACGATTCGCGGCACCATCCCCGCTCCACGTCCAGCTCGACGCGGCCGGGCCGGCGGCCCGCATCCACGACCCGGCCGCGGCGCGGGCCCGGTTCGAACGACCGTGGGTGCGGTTGGCCGCTGGCTGGCGCGCGACGGCCTGTTGCTCGCCGCGGTCGCGGCGAGCAACAGGCACGTGGGCGAGCCGGTGGGTCACCAAGCCTGGAGTAGGGGCGCCGCGGTTAGGCCTGCGGCGGATACGGCTGCGGCGGGGCGAAGGGCTGTGTCGCGACCGGTCGTTGCGCACGGGCGTGCAGGGAGAGCGCCCGGCCCAGGGCCGCGACCGCGATCGTGGTCAGCAGGTCGCGCAAGTGGTTCATCGTCACCCACAGACCCTCGAAGTCGCTGCGCACCTTGTGCAGGTCCGCGATCCGGTCCGGCGCGCCGGCCCCGACCAGCGCGTTGTTCAGCGGCACGTTGACGCCCATGGTGATCACGAGGACGACGAAGTACGCAACCGTGGCCAGCACGGTCCACAGTGCCGCGCCACGCCGCCGCTGCGCGAACAGCACCACCGCCGCCGCCCCCGGCAACAGCAGCGCACCGCCGAACACCAGGGCGAACAGCCCGTTCTCGATTTCGGTGTTCATGTAATGCATCGCCGTCACGAACGTCCGGTCGTCGGAGTCCGCGAGCCCAGGCATGACGGAAATGTCGAAGGCCCAGAACAGGCCAGCCATCAGACCCATGCAGACGACGGAGGCGATCAGCAGCGCGCCGGCAATACGGCGCCCGCCGCTGGGCGCCTCACCGCCGTCGTCCACCCGTCGGGTCGTGCTGTTGCCGAGCATTGACATTGCGCATTTCCCCCTGCGGTTCATTGAAGTTCAGGCTGCGCTCAGCAGCCTCGACAGCTCGTCCAGGCGGCCCTGCGCCACCAGACGGCCACGATCCAAAACACCGACCCGGTCGCAGACTTCGCGCACCTCCGCCACGTCACGCCCGGTGTAGAGCACGGCGGTGCCACCGCCCCGGATCCGCCTGACCGTCTCCAGCAGGCGTTTCCTGCTTCACGGGTTGATCCCGCTGGTCGGTTGGTCGAGCACAACGAGCCGCGGCCGACCCAGCAGTGCGACCGCGAGGCTCACCTCGCGCAGCACCCCGGCCGGACAGTGACCCACCGCGACGTGCGCGTGATCCTCGATGCGCACGGGTGCGAGAGCCTCCGCCGTCCGTTCCCGCCCGAGCGGGCCGAACAGCCCGAGCATCCGCGCCCACAGCCGGACCGTCCCGGACACCGTCTGCGACGACGTCGCCGTGGCGGGGGCGACGTATCCGACCGCGCTCCTGAACGGCTCGCCGTGCATGCCGTCGATCGGCCGGCCGCCGATCAGCACCCCCGCCGGCACGAGCCCGCACACCATCCGCGCGACCGTGGTACGGCGGAGGGTGTCGACGGGCGCCTCCGAGCCGGTGAGCCCGACTCACCCTCCCGGATGTCGAGCTCACGTCGTCGAGCATCGCCTCACCGTCGACGCGATACCGCAGACCGCGGACGGACAGCACCGGCTCGGGCCCGGCCGGCAGCCGGCCCACGGAGGCCGGCACGTCGTACGGGCACGCCGGGGCTTGTCCACGAACGCCTTGTGTCTTCTCACGGGGTGCTCGTACCGGAAGTCCCGCTGGTCTAACCACCTCTCCCCGGGCTGTTGGCGCACCCGGGCCTGATCACATTGATGGACTCCATGAATAGCTCCTTGGATGCGACCTGACGACGGTTTCCGTCGACGGGCCGGGCCGACGGCCTCGCTGGGGATACGCGTCCGGCTCAGATGAGCGATCGTACCGGTGCCACCATTCGTTCGTACCGCCAGCGCAGCACCGTGCTGCCCAAGAGCCGGACGGGTGTCGGGATGGTCGCCCCGATATCGGCCACCACCCGCCGGTCCGCGCCGTCAAACATCCATGGCTGGATATACGCCATGACACGCCCCGGAGCCGTGGCGACGACTCGCCGTTCAATCGCCTGGTACTCCTGCGGGGTGAGGTCCTCGGTGAACACCGGGAACACGAAGGCCTCCTCCGCTCGGAGGTGATCGTGGAGCACGGTGCTGAACCGGGTCGCCGCCACGGTCAGCCCCTTGATACCGCGCGGTGTAAGCGCCACCGACACCGCTTCCATCGCCGCGTCGAGCGCGTCGTGGTCGCCGCGGATCGTCGCCTCGCGCGCGGCGAACCCGCGCACTTGACGCCGCAGCTGCGGCCACAACACCTCGTCCTCGCTGTGGTGGTGCCAATCGATGGCCCCACGGACCATCGACCACCACGTCGCAACCGCCGGGCCGGTCGACGCGTCGACCGCCGCGGCGACCCCGGTCAACCGGCGGGCGTCGCGGCGCATCGCGACGTGCATCAGCGCGAACCCTCGAATGTGCTCAGGGAGGCCGTGGACGCCCTGCTCACTGGACATGGGCACCTGGGCCATCACTGCCTCCTGGACATCGCAATTCACGCTACTAGTGAAAGGCTCAGGGCATGCGACTATCCATAGCTGGGAAGCTCAACTCCATGTCCCGCCGTCTCGCGGCGCGGCGGCCGCCGGACGTGCGCTGGTGGGCCGGGGCACGGCGGGCGGATCCGGACGCGCGGCCACGGACACGGCGATGCCCCCGCCCTGCTCGGACGAGGGTATGACGGGGCTTGCGGGACTGCAACGGTTCGCGCCGCGGTGCGGGTGGAGGGATTCGGGCATCGCCGCGGCCTTGCGTCCGACCGGCGACCGGCCAGGCCCGGCGGCGATAGTCCTCAGTGGACGATCAGGGCCCAGCAGCAACAGCCGAACGACGCGATGTGCAAGTACATGCGCACGACGTTCCAGCGGTTCCACACGCCTTCGAAGTCGGTGCGCACCTTGGCCGGGTCGGCGATGCGGTCAGGCGCGCCCGCCCGCGCCAGTGCATTGTTGAGGGGAATGTTGACACGGAAGGTGATGAACAGCGCGAGGATGTAGACGACCAGCGACACCACGAGGGGCGCGAGCACGTGCCGGTCGCCTGCGCCCAGGTGCAGTGCCGCGGCGACGATGGTGAACAGCAAGGTGCCCATGAAGGTGAGGGCGAACCAGCCGTTCTGAATATCGATGATGTTGCGCTGCATCACGAGGATGAAGGTGCGGTCGTCGAGCCGGCGCATCGTCACCATCACCGAACACACGTACGCATAGAACAGGCCGGCGACCAGCCCCGCGCTCATCGTCGAGACGATCAGCGCCAGCACCCGGACAGTGTCCATATGTTTTGCCCCTTGTTGCGTCTACGCCCCGGACGACACCGGCGCTGCGGGAGGTCGGGAAAGTTTAGGTCTGCTGCGTCGTCCACAGAACGGGGCACCGCCACAATGAGCCCGGTAGGGACTGCCCACATCGAGACGTCCCTACCGGGCTCGTTGTTGTCGCAGGCTCCGTTCACGGCGCACTGCTCCGGTTCGCGCTCGCTGTCCGCCTATGCGGGCTTCTGCAGCAGGAACAGGTAGGAGCCGAGGTGGTCGTTGAAGAAGCGGCGGATCAGCGGCATCACGGGGTCGAACTCGGCGACGAGCTCGGCGCCGTACCGCTCGACGATCTTGTCGTGGTTGTCGCTGTAGAGGTATGCCATCAGGCTGCCGATGAACGCGCAGTTCTGGGTCATGTCCTCGACCCGGAGCAGTTCGAAGCCCGCATTGGCCGCCAGCTCCATCATGATCGCTGGCGTGATCGGGGGCATGGTGTGCCAGGTGTGCTGGTACGCGGTCATCAGCTCGTCGGAAGGCGTTCCGCGGAGCGTGAAGTCGCTGACGAGGAACACGCCGCCCGGCTTCAGCACCCGGAAGGCCTCGTCGTACCCCTTCTGGCGGTCGGACAAGTGGCAGAACACCTCGAGCGACAGAGCGGCATCGAACGATTCGTCCGCGAATTCCAGCGCCATGGCGTCGCCGTACGTGAACGTGGCGCGGTCGGCGACACCGCCCGCCTTGGCCAGCTCGACAGCCTTGGCGATCTGGGTGTGGCTGACGTCGATGCCGGTGACCTGCGCTCCGCTGTGCTGGGCGATCCGGATCGCGGGCACACCCGAGCGGCAGCCGATGTCCAGCAGGTGTTCGCCCGCCTTCAGCCCGAGGGTCTTGATGTGGTACGCGATCGTCTTTTCCTGGTTCAGGTTGGACAGCTCGAGCAGCGTGGACGCGGGCCGGCGTTCGCCGGGCAGGGTCCACATGCTCATGTGCAGGCTCACATCGCTGGCGGTCAGTGCGTGGAAGTCGGCGAACTGGTCGTAAACGACGCCGACCTCCTCGGGGTTCGGAATGAAGGCGCCGACAGATTCGTCTATCGTCATTGT
Source organism: Dactylosporangium sp. CA-139066 (assembly GCF_050936175.1). Classification (NCBI taxonomy): domain Bacteria; kingdom Bacillati; phylum Actinomycetota; class Actinomycetes; order Micromonosporales; family Micromonosporaceae; genus Dactylosporangium; species Dactylosporangium sp. CA-139066. The sequence continues at coordinate 2,754,153 of NZ_JBNJNH010000001.1, forward strand.
TGACACTCCTTTTTCTCGTTCGAGAACCTGGCCGATGTAGCGTCAACGTAACAATGACGGGGATGAGTCAGAAGCGGGAAGCCCTCGCGTCCAACTGCCGCCGGGCGTGGTGAGCGCCCGGCGGCTCGACGCCGTTGGTGTGGACGCGCCCGCGCCGGAGTAGCAAGCAGGGCAAGCAAGTCGTCGCCTTCGCAGAAGCCGCGTGGTTTGCTGGCATCCAGTGGACGATGGTGCGGGACGCCGGCCGGGACCGGACACAGACGAGGCCGGCGATCGAGACACCAGGGTCGGCGCGGGTCGGCGCGAAGCCCGTGCCCGGCCGCGTCTTCGTCCAAATGACGAGGCGGCACGGCCGAGGCCCGCGAGGCCCCGTCGAGGCGGCACCGGGCCACACCACCCGGCCCTTGAGGCACCAGGGCCTGCTCCCCGCCGCGCCGCCACCGCTGCGGCCGGCCGAACACCGCGGCCCGCCAGCCGCGCTATCTGCGCCACCGGGCCACGGACACGGGAAAGCCCGCGCCGGGCTCGAGGAGGGCTTCCGGACGGCACCCGTTCGCGCAACGGTGCGGGTAGAGGAGGCCGTTGCGTTGTTTGATCGGGTGGCGCGGTAAAACTCGCGATCGCATCTGACTCAAATAACGCTGGCGAGCTCGCTGAACGCTGCGGCCACGCGGAGCCCGCGTGGGGTGTCGAGGCCGAGCTCGTAGTGTCCGCGGCGAAGGTTCTGCATGAAGGCGTGTCCGGCGATGATCGTCTGTGCGGTCCGGTCAGTGCGCAGCCCGCGCATCGGTCTGAGCCGGTGCTTCAGATGGCTGTGGTCGGCCTCGATCCGGTTGTTGGCATGGCGTTCAATGTGATGCCGCGCCGACGGAACCAGCTCGTCGAGCACGGCCGGGTACACCGGCGCCGCGTCGGTGACGACCTCGCTCGGGGTCACCTTCAACGTGGCAAACGCCCGGCGGAAGAACCTACGTGCTGCGCTGGCGTCGCGGCGGGCTGAGACGAGCACGTCGATGACCTGGCCGTACTGATCCACGGCCCGGTACACGTACCGCCAGACACCATTGACCTTCACGTAGTGAAGTTCCACCCCAGGACCGGACACCGGGGTTTCATGCCGCGAGGGCGGTAGGTGGACGGTAGCAGGCGCGGGCTTCGTGCGGGGTTTGCCGTTTGAGTGTCGAATGTAGACGGTTGTGGTTGTAGTAGTTGATGTAGGCGAACACGGCTTGGCGGGCGGCCGCGCGGGTAGCGAAGATGCGGGTGTCGAGTTCGGCCTTGAGGGTGGCGAAGAACGACTCGGCGACGGCGTTGTCGTAGCACGAGCCGACGCGGCCCATCGACGCGCGTAGTCGTAGCCTGGTCAGTTTCGTGCGGAACTGGGTCGAGGTGTATTGCGAGCCGCGGTCGGAGTGGAAGATCGCGCCGGGTGGGACCAGGCCGCGGCGGTGCGCCAGTTCGACGGCGTCGCAGACGAGGTCGGCGCGCATGTGCCCGGCCATGGCGTGGCCGATGACCTCGCGGTTGAACAGGTCGATCGTGGTGGCCAGGTAGAGCCAGCCCTCGCCGGTGGGCAGGTAGGTGATGTCACCGACGAGGCGCTGCCCGGGGGCTGGTGCGGTGAAGTCCCGGCTGACCAGGTCCGCCGTTGGCGCGGCGGTGGTGTCTGGTTTGGTCAGCGACCGGCGGCGGCGCCGGGTGACGCCGACGATGCGACGTTCACGCATGATCCGCTCGACGCGCTTGCGGTTCACGCGGCGGCCGCGCCGGCGCAGCTCATCGGTGACGCGCGGGGAGCCGTACGCGCCGCGATGCTGGCCGTGGATGGCGCGGATCTCGGCGGCGAGGTCGTCTTCGGCGTCAGCCCGCTGCTGGCGGGCGGGTTGGGCGGCGAGCCACTCGTAGTAGCCCTGCCGACGCGGTACCGCCAGGATGCGGCACAGCCGCGTGACGCCGTAGACGGCGTGGTGTTCCGAGATGAACCGGTAGCGGTGGATCAACGACCCATCTCTTTCGCAAAATAGGCAGCCGCCTTGCGGAGAATGTCCTTCTCCAGCTCCAGCTCGGCGACCTTCTTCCGCAGCCGCTGCAGCTCGGCGCGTTCTTCAGCGCTGATCTGCTCGCCATCACGCGAGCCGCTACCAGTCACGCTGCCGTGCTCGGCCCGCTTGGCCGCGTTGACCCAGCCGCGTAGGGTCTCGTGGTTCACGCCCAGGTCGCGGCCGATCTCACGCAACGACCGATCCGGTGACGAGCGGACCAACGCGACGGCATCTCTGCGGAAATCCTCTGGGTACTTCGACGGACGGGGCACCAGGACATCTTTCCCCAGACCATTTGTCTGGTTTCAGGGTGTCCGGTCCGCGGGGGGAACCTCATAGGTCTCATCGACGAACCACCTGTCACCAGGCGAATGCCGGCAGAATCTGGCGGCGTCGGCCAGCAGCGGCGTGAACCTCGATCGTGGAAACCAGCGATGGCTATAGCCCATCCACCTTTCCACGATCGAGGATCACGCCGCCGTCGACCGCCAAAACCTCGCAACAACCCCAATCTTGAGCGACAGCCATCGCCGAGCGTGCAGTCACACACACCCGTCGCCGACAAGCCACACCACGCGGCGACCCGGCGCGCGCGCCCGGCGCAAGGAATGAAAGCCGGACGCCAACGGCCAAGTGGTCCGGCCGCCCTCGACACGGGGTACACCCCGAGGAAGGCGGCCGGACCTACGGTCGTTCTCTAGTGGCATCTCCAGACGATCGCGCGGATGGTGTCGCTGGGATCGTCGGCCTGGCCGGCGATCGTGCGCCCGTCGTCGCTGATCGTCACGGCCAGGAGGCTGGTCGTGCTCGGCTTGTGCTGGAACGGATCCGGCAGCTGCATCCGCTTGTCGCCGGCCACCATCAGGCCGTGGCCCTCTGGGTCGGTGCCGACCATCCAGCCGGAGGCGTTGGCCGTGTCCGGGCGTGTGGCGAAGCCGGGCACCGTTTCGACCGTGCCGGTCGCCAGGTCCCAGCGTAGGCCGCTGGCGGGGGCGCCGGCCGGCCGGTTGACGCCGATCACCCAGCCGTTGCGGATGGTGAACGCCCCATAGCCGGTGCCGCTGACGACGGCGGGCGCCGGCAGCCGTCGACCCGTGCCGTCGGGCGCCCAGGCGTAGGCCACGCCGGCCCGCACGCCGCGGGGGTCGGAGGCCGTCGTCTGCACACCGCCCGGGATGGTCGTGTAGATCGACCCGATCACCGTGCCGTCCTCGTCGATCGCGCTCGCGATGCCGCCGGTCGCGTCGTCGGGCAGGGCCAGGGGCCGCGGCTCGGCGGTCGGGCTGGACCAGATCAGCGGCCGGCCGGTGCCGTTGTTGCCGACGATGACCTCGGCCGCGTTGATGCCGGCGACCGTGACGCCGTCGCCGCCCGGGAGCTTGGTGACCTTGCCGTCGCGGTAGAGCCAGGCGACCGGACCGCTGTCGACCCAGCTGTTGCCCACCCCGACGCCGGCCGCGTTGACCGCGCTGATCGCCTGGTCCGCGCCGGGGACGGCGACCTTGGTGGCCCGCCCGTCCTGCCACACCAGGACCTGCTGGTCGCCGCCCTTGGGGTACGAGCGGCCAAAAATGATGCTTCCGGTCGGGTCGGCCGCGGTCACCAGCGCCATCGTGACGTTGTCCGGGATCGGCAGCTTCTCCGCCTTGCACGACGTCGGGACCGCGATGGCCCGCGCGGTCGCCCGGACGGTCGGCGCGGCCTTGGCGGCGGCGCTCGTACCGCCACTGCTGCCTGAGGCGGCGGGGGCAAGGTCGGGCCGGCGGTCGGGGCCACGGGTCGCGGCCAGCGCCACCGGCACCGCCGCCACCGCGGCCAGGGTCAGCACCAGCACGCCGCCCGCGAGTGCCCGACGGCGCAGCCGGCGGCGGCGCCGGCCGTCGCGCATCGCCCGCGCGACATCGATCGACGGCGGCCGCGGTGGCTCGTCGGGCAGGGTCCGCAACAAGTCGCCGGCGTTGTATTCGTTGAGGTCCACGTGCTATCGCTCCTCGGTCAGGACCGCGACCGACTGCTCGCTGAGCAGCCGTCGCAGCGCGTTCAACCCGTGGGACGTCTGGCTTTTGACCGTGCCGACCGTAACGCCGAGCATGTCGGCGACCTCGGCGACGGGCAGGTCGTAGATGAAGCGCAGCACCAGCACCGCCTGTTGGCGGCGGGGCACCTGCGCCAGCGCGGCGCGCAGCACCGAGCGTTCCTCGACCTCGTTCTGCCCCGGCGCCGTGCGGTCCGGTATGTGCGGCGGCTCCGCAAAGAGCCGCACCTTCGACCAGGCGAGCCTGCGCTCGTCGATGAAGGCGTTCACGAGCATGCTGCGCACATACCGGTCCAGGTTTCCGGCATGCCGGATCTTCGACCACCGCACGTAGAGCGTGGTGATGGTCTGCTGGACGAGGTCGTCAGCGCGGTGCGAGTCGCCGCTGAGCACATACGCGAGACGGCGCAGCGCCGGCTGCCGCGCCGTGACGTACTCCACGTACTCCTGGTCCGCCGAGCTGCCGCCCATCCGAGCCGCCTCTCCCATCGGGGATTTCGTCCACCCTCAGACGGGATCGACGGACCATTCGGTTGTACGGCATCCGGCGGGGCTTCCGGCAGTGCTTCCGGCGGGGCGGTAGCTGCACAACGCACCGGTGCGCACCGACGCCCGTAGGTGCGCGCCGAGCTCGGGGTGGACCGCCTCGATCCGCCGCAGTGCGTCGCGGATCCGCGTCGTGAACTCCGTGCGGGCCCGCTCCCCCGGGCTCCCCGCGCGGCGTGCGCGCCCATCGATGCCGTAGGCGGCGGCCAGCTGCGCGGTCAGCCCCCTCCCGTTCCAGGGCGATGCGCCCCGGCTGCCGGGAATCCAGCGCAGCCCCATCAGTAGCGCGGCACAGCAGAGCGGAACGTTGACCAGGAAGATCCATCGCCAGTCGAGTGCCGCGGACTGGCAGGAACCAACGCGCCGGGTCCGTAGACTCGCCTCGGGAAAGCGGCGTTCTCGAACAGCAGCATGCCGCCGCATAATTCGTATAGATACCGCAGATCTTTGGGACCACGACGTGTCCGGTCACGGCGACGGCCAGACTGCGGGAAGGACGCGGCAGCCGGGCAGACCAGCAATCCGCTGCAACAGCTTAGCCAGGGGCCCCTGATAATCCGGTTGCATCCGCGTGATCGTACGCGGAACGGGTACTCCCGACGGGCAGGAGGCCGACGGGACGGTCCCGGCATAACAGGACGCCGGGGCCGGGAGCCACCCACGGCAGCCTATAGAGCGACTCAGGTTTACGCTCATCGGTTTGCGTCGGCAGACGCGCAACGCCATGGTTCGATGCACTCAATTCGGCAGGACAGGAAGCCGAGCCAGTCACCGCTGGTGACGAGCGCTCGCCGGCCGTCGCGCACCAACGGCGGCTACGTATTGACTAGACCTACGACCGCAGCCCGGCCAGGCTTGGTCGAGGTGGCCGGTGGGGTCGCTCGAACGGCGGCTGCCCACAGCGGTTTGGTGTGGCTCACTCATGGCGTGCGTCCTGCCGGTCACCGTGGCGCGGAGTGGCTCTAGAGGGGTCTGCCCTGCTCGACGTAGCGCTGCCCTCCTCGCCGACACCTGGATCGTCGGATCGAGAGGGACGGCATGGCACGCGTCATCATCGGCATGGACCCGCATAAGCGGTCCGCGACTATCGAGATCATCAACGGCCGGGAGAAGATCCTGGCGCAGGGCCGGTTCGGCACGGACCGCGATGGTTACGCCGCGATGCTCAAGCTGGGCCGGCAGCACAAAGACCGGGTCTGGGCGGTCGAGGGCTGCAACGGCATCGGCCGGCACATCGCCCAGCGCCTGGTCGCCGACGGCGAGACCGTGCTTGACGTGCCCGCGAAACTGTCCGCCCGGGCCAGGCTGTTCGATACCAACCAGTCCCGTAAGACCGATCCCGCCGACGCCCACTGCGTGGCGGTCGCCGCCCTACGCGCGACCGGGTTGCGGCAGGTCACTGTTGATGACACCACGGTGGCGTTGAAGCTGCTCATCGATCGCCGTGACGGCCTGGGCCGGGCTCGGACCGAAACACTCAACCGGCTGCACCAGCTGCTGCTCGAGCTCGTGCCCGGCGCGGCGAAGCAGTTCCTGTCCGCGCCGCAGGCCCGTGCCCTGCTCAGCACGGTCCGGCCGCGTGACATCGTCGGCCGCACCCGCCGGCAGCTGGCCTCCGAACTGATTATCGAGGTCGCCGTGATCGACAAGAAGATCAAGGCCGCGAACGCGCAGCTGACCGAGCTGGTTGCCTCGACCGGCAGCACGCTGCAGCAACTCAACGCATCGGCCCGTCCGGTGCCGCCCGGCTCCTCGGTGACATCGGTGACGTCGACCGGTTCGCCAGCCGGGACCATTTCGCGTCCTGGAACGGCACCGCACCCATCGACGCGTCCTCCGGCGACCATCGGCGCCACCGGCTGTCGCGGGCCGGGAACCGGCGCATCAACCGGGTCCTGCACATCATGGCCATCGTCCAGCTCCGCAACGACACCGAAGGCCGTGCCTACTATCGACGCAAGCTCGCCGCGGGCAAGAGCCCGATGGAAGCCATGCGCGCCCTCAAACGACGACTGTCCAATGTGGTCAATCAACAGATGGTCAACGACGCCAAACGGATCCGGACGGGCCCGGGAGGGCACATGGGAGCGACTCTGCAATCCAGCGCGGCCGGCTCAATCCCGACAGCCAGCACTTCGGACAAGCCACTTCCCGGACCCGCTAGAGCCCACTCTAGAACACCGGCCCTGGCCTTCTCTTGACACAGAGGGGTGCCATGAGCGTGAACCTTGTCGAGCAAGATCCCTACTCAGGTGCTGGGCATAGTTCCGGAACCGGTGCTCCCTTCGGAGCCGGACACCAGCCACGCGGCCGGGATGGCCAGCGGCTCTGAGTCGATACCATCCCCGCGTGACGTCCGATCCGTTCGATCTCGGCAACGACGGTGCTGCCAAGAGCCTGCGCGCGTACTTCGACGAAGGTTCGCCTCACCGCTACAGCGGCCGACGATTCGAGGCGCTCGCCAACGGCGGTGACCGCCCCGGAGTTCACAATGTGATCACCGCCGACGATCTCGTGGCGGTGCAAATGCTGTCAGTCTCCGTGCCCGCCGAGGTTGCTGTCGACCTCCTCGAAGGGCAACTCGGACGTCAGATGACCGATCGGCTCGCCAGGATTCCCCTCAGCGTCGAGTTGGGTACCAGCGGCGCGATGGAGCTGGTAGCCGACGGGAACGACGCCGACCAGGCGTGGCATTGCCTCAAGTCCCGGCCCGACGTCGGCTACGTGATCGCCGGCAAGCTCTTGGCCCGTAAACGTCCGCATCTCATCCCGGTCTACGACCAGGTGATCGCCTGCCTGTTCGGCGAGCCCGATCGTGTATGGCTGCGGCTACACGACCGGCTCGCGGCCGACGGTGGCCAACTGCGTGAAGAACTGGCTGTACTGCGTACCCGTGCCAACGTTCACACCAACGTGAGCCTGCTGCGCATCCTGGATGTTGTCTTGTGGATGGCCCACCACGACACCCATCGAACAGCCAGCTGTTCCGGATTCGGCACATTCCCGTTGTCATGATCCCGTAGGAACAGTTTGAACACAGCGCGCACCAACGGCGGCAGATCCGATTGTTCGCTGGTGTCTGATCGTGGCTGTGGCCGAAACCCTGCGCGTCTGCCCTTGCCCGACACTCAGGCCGGTTCTTGTGGGTAGAGCACCGGACGGATCTGAGCCAGGATCTCGCGCAGTTCGGAGGCTCCCTGACGAACTGGTGCACTGGCGTCGAGCGACAGAGCATCGGACTTACTGGTCTCGCTCATCCAAGACGCGCTCCCACTCGCGGATCAAGCCGACCTCAAGCGATTGGTCCATACGACCGTCTTCGACGGTGCCAATCGATTCCTCCGCGAAATGAACATCGAACGAGACATTACGCTCGCCGGAGATCCGACAGATCTCGCCGAGAAGCTCCTTAACCTCGTCCAACTGGGCGCGATCGATCGTGCGATCCATTTCCTCGTCCCACGGCGGTCGCGATGTATAGATCGACAACACGAACCCCAGCAAGCGCCCATCACGAACATCTGATTCGTCGAACAATTCAGGCGGCCCGAGGATCGCCGCCGGCTGGTCAACTCCTGAGACAAGGCTTGCATCGAGTTTGCGAGCGACGCGGGCGCCGTCCCTTCAACCGTGACAAGTAGACGGTCGATCGGGTGATCTTCTCGCATAAAGTGCCTCCAGCAAACCGGTTTACCGCCAGCCGGACACCTACGACCTCCGAACCAGCATCGGCAGGATTGTAGAGCCGTTACGCGCCCACATGATCGGATGCCCGCACATCGGCTACTTATAAACTTTGATCTACGACCTCAGCCCGGCCAGGTTGGGTCGAGGTGGCCGACGGGATCGCTCTCATCATCGGCTGTCCACGGCATCAGGGTGTGACTCTCATTTGGCGTGCGCCCGCCGGCCACCGCTGCCGGGAGTGGCTCAAGAGGGGTGTGCCCAGCTCAAAGTAGCGTTGCCCTCCACGGCGATCGTCCACTGTGTACAAACGAGGGGACAACATGATGGGCCGTGTGGTGATCGGCATGGATCCGCACAAGCGGTCGGCCACGATCGAGGTCATCGACGAACGGGAACAGGTCCTGGCTCGCGGCCGGTACGGCACCGAGGCCGACGGATACCAGCGGATGCTCACGACCGGCCGCACGTTCCCTGACCGGGTGTGGGCGGTGGAGGGCTGCGCCGGGATCGGCCGGCACATCGCCCAGCGGCTGGTCGCCGACGGTGAAACCGTCATCGACGTGCCCGCGAAACTGTCCGCCCGGGTCCGGGTCTTCGACACCGGCCAGGGCCGCAAGACCGACCCGGTCGACGCGCACAGCGTGGCCGTGGCCGGCCTGCGCACCCCGGGCCTGCGCACGGTGGCCGCCGATGACCTGACCGTCGTGCTGCGGGTGCTGGTCGACCGGCGTGACGAACTCGGCCGGGCCCGGACCGAGGTCGTCAGCCGTATCCACCACCTGCTGCTCGAGCTGATCCCCGGCGGGGCCAAGAAGTTCCTCACCCGCGGCCAGGCCAGCTACCTGCTGCGCACCGCGCCGCCGCCGGCGGGTATCGTCGCCCAGACCCGCCACGACCTGGCCCGCGAGCTCATCGACGAACTGACCGCCATCGACGCCAAGATCAAGACCGCGGACCAGCGGCTGCGGCAACTGCTCACCACCGCCGGCAGCTCGCTGACCGATCTCAACGGCATCGGCCCGTCCGGCGCGGCCCGGCTGCTGGGCGACATCACCGACATCAGACGCTTCCGTACCGCCGCGCACTTCGCGTCCTGGAACGGCACCGCCCCGCTGGAGGCATCCTCCGGCGACCAACACCGCCACCGACTCTCCCGCCTGGGCAACCGGCGCATCAACCGGGTCCTGCACATCATGGCCATCGTCCAGCTCCGCCACGACACCCCGGCCACGCCTACTACCGACGCCGCCTGGCCGAGGGCAAGACCACCATGGAAGCCCTCCGGGCGCTCAAACGACACCTATCCGACGTGGTCTACAAGCAGATGCTCCGCGACACCAAACGCCCAGCGGACGAACGCGCCGGTAACGGCAAGACGGGTCCGGGAGGACAATCGGGAGCGACTCTGCAATCCAGCGCGGACGGCTCAATCCCGACAGCCGTCACTTCGGACAAGTCACAGCCCGGACCCGCCACCAACAAGCCTAGAACAACTCGGAAGAATCTCGCCAAGACCCCTTGACCTAGAGGGGAACCAGTTCAGCGTACCGGCCGGCGCCGGATTCTCGTCACGCGGCGTCACGGAGTTCGTCGACCCTGCACTCGCGGTCGGCGGCACGTCCGTGTGCGGCTCATGGGTGTTTCGGAGCGCCGCGTTGGTGCCGGCCCAACAGATCGGTGAGGCGGGGGAATCTGGCCCGGACCTGGTCGAGGTCGTCGTAGTCCCAGGGCTCATCTTCCGGGAAGGCGTCGAACACGCGGTGAAGGCCCCGCGCTTCGAGGACGTCATCCAGGCCGCCTTCTTGACTGGTGGCGAGTTCGTGGGCATCCGCTGCGACGTAGTTGAGCAGCTCCCACTGCGGCCACTCGTCTTCGGACCAGTCTGAGGAAGGCCGTCCGCCGAGACAGCGGACCTGCTGCAGGTCGGCGAGGGCGTCGGGGTCGGCCGCGGCTCGTTCGAACGCGTCACGCCCGAGCCCTACCAGCCATGGCTGGAAATACCAGAAGCCGTCGTCAGAGCACCAGCCCTGCATGATGTACCAGGCGGCGCCCCACATCAGCCTGGTGTCGACCCGTTGCCGCTGCTCCGTGAGGTGCAGTTCGAAATCGATCATCTCGGCGGCGGGCTGTCGTGCGAGGCGGGCCGTGAGCCAGTCCGCGCGCTCCCGCTTGGTCGATGCGGCCGAAGATGGGTCGATGAGTGCCCAGAAGCCGTCGAGTCTCACGTCCGCAACCTACCGATGGTCCGGTAGACCCCGCGATCGCCCGTAGTAGTCCAGCCGGAACCTCGAGTCCCACGCACCAACGGCGGCATGTCCGCGCACCTGATCAATGCGGCGGGTTGGCGCGCCTTTCAAGGCGATCCCAGGTGAGCGGCTACCAAGCGGCAGCCGCGGTGGCTGCCCTCGTCGCCGCGCTGGCGGGGTCTTCGGCGGGTCCGGTCCGGCCGCCGTAGACGTGTACCTGGTAGTTGCTGTTGCCGCATGGGTGGAGGACGATGCCGCGGTGATCGTGGTCGGGGACATGGTCTGGATGGAGCAGGTGCAGGGTGCCGTGGCTGATCCATGGCCGCAGAGCCCGCAGCGTCGGGTGTAACGCGACCGTCGCGATGATCGGGCGGAGATACGTTTCGCCGTGTTCGGTGAGCAAGCTCCACTGCGCCTCGACGGCGGCGGCTGGGGTGGGTGCCTGAAGATACGGTGCCGCATCGCAAAGGTCTGGTACGGCCAGGCCGTCCTGCCAGCCCTGCATCGTGGTGACGACGTCGTCCAGGCTGGGCGTGTGTCCCCAGGCCACGAGGTTGTCGCTCGCCCAGACTGTCACCACGCAGGTGCCGTCGGTGCGCTGGCGAACGCTGATGAAGCCGTTCGAGGAGAACAGGATCGCAGCGACCGGGCCGAACCGGTCCCGGCCGGCGCGGACCTGAGCCAGCGAATGCCCCGATAGTTCGCCACGACGACGCAGATCCTCCAACATCGACACACCGAGACAATACCGATGCACATCGCGCCGCACCCTCGGCATGACCGACCCTGCACGCGATGCGGCATGTGCGGATGTAGCGCCGCACGGGTACGTCGCTTCTGTTCGCGTGGGCGGAGCGCAGGTCAAGCGGAATCGGTTGTTGTCGCGAGCGACGGAGATCGACTCAGACAGCGTCGAACCAGGGCTGGCCGGCCGCCCAGTGCCGAACCCACCCGAGAAACCCAGACGCCCCGGTGGTGTAGCCGAACTCGGCTCCGAAAGGCATCGCGCCCTCACCGCTGATGTTCCAGATGTGCCCCCGGTGCGGGCCGGTCACGATGAGGTGCCAGTACATCCCGCAGCCGTCCGTGCCGAGCACGATCGACCCATGGTCGAAGACGGGACCGAGCAGCGGCTCGATCTCCTCTGACGGTCGGGAATCCTCCTCCCACAGCCACGCCCCGGTTAACGGGTACGGGGCCGCCAGCTCGCGCGCCGGGCGGTCGTCGCCCCAGTCGCCTGGCTTCTCGGCTACGCCGAGAAGCCCGTACTCCGGTGGGCCGGAGAACGATCCGTCGGAGATCTCCGCGACGAAGGTCCGGTACGGCTCCGGCAACACGATGCCGTGCTCCGCTTCGAAGGCGTGCACGCCGGGCCAGCCCAGCGCCGATGCACCGGCGTCGTCCACCATGAAGGCAGCCCGCAGCTCGGCGAGGTCGTCCGGGTGGGTGTACTCGGTGTTCATGAGGCGTAGTCGTACCACGTTGGACCCGGGTGGCACTCGGTTGATGCGGTCCAACGCTCGCCTGGGCCCAAAGTCGGCTTCACGGTGCCATCACGAGCGTGCCGGCACGGCGCCGAGCTGGCGCGTACGAGCCGTCCTGGCCTACCTCGCCGCCAGCCGCTCACCCTGGCCGGGGCATAAGCCGTTCGATCGTCCAGACACCGAACAGCGAGTCCCAGGGCGTCGCCTCGTCATCGTCGTCGATGAAGTCGACGTCTGGATCGGCCGCGCTGACCGCCTCCCACAATGCGAGCACCGGATCGTCCGGCAGCACGAGGCCCAGCCCGGTGGCCAGCGCGATCTGCAGCTCGCCGAGGTCGGGATGCCGCCGCTGCTCGCCGTCGGCCAGCCAGGCCAGCGTGCGGCGCATCTCGTCCAGCCGACCGCCGCCGGAGAATCCGAGCAGGTCACGCCAGTGCGGTACGGCCACCATCGTCGCCAGCGCACCCGCCAGGCTCGGTCCGATCAACCCGGCGCTGCCTTCCGACGTCGCGAACAGCACGCGCCGCGCCGGCGCCGGCGCGCCCACGAGAAAGTACCGTCCCCCGGTCCCGTCCACGGCGATCGCCTGCAGGCTCTCGCCCGACGACAACCGGGCCGCGAAGGCACCGGCGTAGGCCAGTTCCTCGACCTCGAAATCGATCAGCTCCCGGAGGATGCCGGAGAGGTCCGGCGTCTCCGCCAGCAGCTGCAGCACTACTGCATCGTCGGGCACCGGCCGAGGGTACCGCCGTCCCTAACTCTTGGAGGGACGTTGGGTGCAGGTCCGACGCCCTCCAGTACCCAACGCCCTGACCCACCGTCGACGTGGTTGCTCGTTCCGCGGGCTGACTGACAACATGAACGCGGCTGAACCGACCGCGGGCGGCAGTGGTCATTTGTCGGGCCCAGGGCAGGACGGCCCGTGAGCGTCCCTGCCTAGCGACCGGATCGCGGCATGAGCGTGCGCGGTGACGATTCGGTTGGACGGGCGAAGACATCGCGACACGACCTGTGCGGCGGCGCGACCGGGCGTCAAGCGGCATGGGAGCAAGTCACGCGAGATCTTCGAACGACTCCTCGCCGGGACGCCAGCACATCCACTGCCCGTCCTCGAAGCCGTTCAAGACCGCGATCTCCGGCCCGGGCACCTCGTCAGCCTCGGGATGCAAACAGATCGTGCCCTCGTCGAACTCGATCCGAAGACCCCGGCCCGGCTCCTCTACCGTCGCGACAACACGGGCAGGTATGAACGCGCGCAACGCGTCGGCGTAGCCCACCTGCCCCGGGACGATCAGACCGGCCGGCGTTTCCACGACCGGTAACACGTCGCAGTTGAGAACCGGCATGTCTTCGGTCGGACCGTCGAAGCGCAGCTGCACGTAGTCCATTACGAACTGGACCGAGTAGAGACGGAAGCCGACGAGACGACCCAGCAACGCGTTCGGAACGTAAGCACTGTGTTGCGACAGCATGACGCCATATTGCCCGAACATCCGCCGCGGGCATCCTCAGCTCGACACGACCGAGCGCGGCAGCGTGATCCGCGAGGAGGGCACCGAACCTAACCGCGTCAGGTGCAGTCAGAGCGCTGTATCAGCGGCATGACAGCGCGCCCGATCTTGGTCGCGGAGATGTGGTCGATGCGACCGGTCGCTGCCGCGGATCAAACGATCGGCCGCCGAATGGCATGTCTACCTGACGGCGGTGTCCGCCAGGCTTACCTGGTACCAGTCCAGGTCGTGGAAGACGTGCAAGTCCGGTCCGCGCCCGATCATTCGTATGTGCTCGGGCAAAGGCTGCCCCTCGGGCAGCACGAGTCGGTATCGGCCGACATCGCACAGATCGGTGTCACCGAGTTCGGCCACGACCAGACGATCCCGATGCACACGGTACCCGCCGGCCATCCCGATCCGGCGGTCGTCGACCAGCAAGCTCTTGGCACCATGGGCGAGGCTGTTGCGCCACATCGTCACGTCTCCATCGGCGATGCGCACCACGGGAAAGGTGCTGTAGTAGCAAGCCCAGACAGTCTCCCCGCAAACGTTGAGAGCGTAGCAGCCGTCGATATACGCAGCATCGTCCCGCGGGAATCGCCACTGCTGTATTCCGTCCAAGCCGAAGCACGCCACTCCGCATGAGCCCAACGGAGCCGGACCGGGACCGCCCCAGCCGCGGCTTCCATAGACGCCTTCGTCGGAGTAGCTGACCCAGATCTTCCCGGACGGCGTGGCACCCACGTCCCTGATCCCGTCACCGAAGGTGTGCTTGGCGATGACGACACCGTCTGGGTCGTAAATCAACGCGTTGCAGTCAGGACCGTCGGGACGCCACTGGCAGCGGCCGGCGACCGCCAGGAACCGTTCGCCCGGCAGCGGCTGAGCGGTGGAGTAGCCCCGCGGACTCTCGGTAATCCGCACCACTTGGACGCTCTCGGATGACTGCACGGTGATCCGGGTACCGGCCGGGTGGGCGGCCCGCGCGTGCAAGAGCGACGCACCCCTGGACTGCACCGGCGTCGACATCAACACCCTGTCAGTTTCAGCAGCTGCCCACAGACCGACAGCTTCGCCTGCCGGGCCTACCGAGACCGAGAGCAACGCGTCGCCGCCCTGCGCAGCTACCAGGCGGCCGTGCCGGCGCAACGGCAAGACGGGCAGCGCCAGCACCTCGGCTCGCTGCTGCACTTCACGCTTGTCCAGATCCCTCTCCCCGCTGGCCACGACGCTATTCGATCACGTCAAAGCCAGACGCGATCACTGGTGTCAGCGCGTAGCCTGCGAAGAGCGCTGCCGCGAGCAACCCGCGGCTACTTATCTAATTTGATCTACGACCTGTGCCCGGCCAGGCTGGGTCGAGGTGATCGGCGGGTGGCTCTCACAAGCGGCTGTCCACTGCACGTGGTGTGACTCTCTCATGGCTTGCGCCCGCCGGTCGCCGTGGCCTGGAGTGGCTCAAGAGGGGACTGCCCAGCTCAAAGTAGCGCTGCCCTCCTCGCCGATCGTCCACAGTGTACGAGCGAGGAGAGGGGTAGCGGATGAGCCGTGTGGTGATCGGGATGGACCCCCACAAGCGGTCGGCCACGATCGAAGTCATCGACCAGCACGAGAACGTCCTGGCACGGGGCCGGTACGGCACCGACACCGACGGCTACGCGCAGCTGCTGGCAGCTGGTCGCCGGTTCCCTGACCGGACGTGGGCCGTCGAGGGCTGTGCCGGGATCGGCCGGCACATCGCCCAACGCCTCGTCGCCGACGGTGAAACGGTGCTGGATGTGCCGCCGAAGTTGTCATCGCGGGTGCGGGTGTTCGACACCGGCCAGGGCCGCAAGACCGACCCGGTCGACGCGCACAGCGTGGCCGTGGCCGGCCTGCGCAGCCCCGGCCTGCGCCAGGTCCGGCTCGACGACGCCACCGTCGCGCTGCGGCTGCTCGTCGACCGCCGCGACGAACTCGGCCACGCCCGCACCGAGACGGTCAGCCGCATCCACCAGTTGCTGCTCGAGATCGTGCCGGGCGGCGCGAAGAAGTTCCTCACCCGCGGCCAGGCCAGCTACCTGCTGCGCACCGCACCGCACCGCAACCGGTCGGCATCGTGGCCGAGACCCGTCACCGGCTGGCCCGCGAGCTCATCGACGATCTCACCACCATCGACCACAAGATCCGAGCTGCCGACAAACAGCTGCGTGACCTGGTCGCCGCAGCCGGCAGCACCCTGACCAGACTCAACGGCATCGGGCCGTCCGGCGCAGCACGTCTCCTCGGCGACATCGGCGACATCGACCGATTCCGCACCCCAGGGCACTTCGCGTCATGGAACGGCACCGCCCCGATCGACGCATCCTCTGGCGACCAGAAACGCCACAGGCTGTCCCGTGCCGGCAATCGGCGCATCAACCGGGTCCTGCACATCATGGCCATCGTCCAGCTCCGCCACGACACCCCCGGCCGGGCCTACCACCGGCGCCGCCTCGCCCAAGGCAGACCACCATGGAAGCCATCCGCGCCCTCAAACGCCACCTGTCCGACGTCGTCTACAAACGCATGCTCCACGACAACCAACGGGCCCGGACGAGCAAGGCGGCGGGTCCAGCAGGACAACCGGGAACGACTCTGCAATCCACCGCGACCGGCCCAATCCCGACAGCCGGCTCTTCGGACAAGTCACACGCTGAACCCGCCGCCGACCAGCCTAGAACATTCCTCGCTCCAACCCCTTGACCTAGAGGGGCGCCATGTGTGTGCACCTGATCAAGGCCGTCAATCGCCATCAGCGGCGATGCGTCGCGGTGCCGGTGGTGCCCATGGTGAAGTGGGGCACCGACGTGGCCGCTCGTCACGGTACGGTCGTTGGCGTGGTGCGGGTGATGGACGATCCGGGCGAGGTTGCCGTGGCACTGCGGGGAACGGCACTCAACGGGCATCCGGTGGAGCCGGGACTGGGCGACACGATGCTGGTGGAGGGCGTTGTGCCGGCCCGGGTCCTGGAGTCCTGGCGGGCGGCCCGATCGGTGGTGGCGCTGACTGGCCGGTGGCCGGTGCTGACGGGTGTTGGGGAGTTGTACCACGAGCCGGAGCCGCACGAGATCGCCCCGCTGGAGCGGGCAGCTCGCGCCGTCGACCCCTGGTCGATCTACCGTGACTGGGGCGACGATGACCCGGTCGGTCCGAACGACCTGTACCTGCACGTGGGCAGCCTCGGCTACGTCAACCTCGCCGCGCGGGCCGAGCGGGAGTTGCCGTTGCCCACGACCCGGCTGGCCGTCGAGCGATGGCTCTGGGAGACGATCATCGCCGATCCGGATCTCATCGAGCTGGGGCATGGCGTCGCAGCGCACTACGTCGGCACGCGGACCTGGTACACGCCGCGGGACGTGCAGCTCGTCCTCCTGCCGACACCGGATCAGTGGCTGGCACCGGTCTGGGTCAGCTACTTCGCCGCTGCTCGGCCCGACGGGCCGGCGGGGCTGGCGGCGGCGATCCGGCAGTGGGAACGACACTGCGGTGCCGAGTTGGTGTCCTGCTGGACGACGATGTTGCAGTTCGTCGTCGCCCGGCCGCCGACGCTCGGTCCAGACGCATGGCGGCTTGCCAAGCAGCTCAAGGCGGTCGGTGGCAGTCTCCAGATGCCGCCGTGGGCGCTCGCGCTCGCCGCGACGCGCAGCGACGCGTGGTTCCTGCACGACCGTCCGTGAACGCGCTCGACCTTCTGCTCTCGGCGAGCCCGTAGACGACACCTCGCCCGACGAGCAGTCCCGCGACAGTACAGCGGACTGATCGCGGCATGTCCGTGCAGCTGAACCGAACGGCCCGTTTCCGCCGCTTGAACAGCGCCGGCTCCTCGAGGACCATGTCCAGGTGTCGATTGCATCCGCCGACCCACCGACAGCGCGGCATCGCGGGCTGCTGCCTGGTCGCGGTGGCCGTGCTGGCCGTTGCGATCGAGGTGTACGCGCACTGGAACCCTCGTCGGTACCTGTCGCTCTGGCCGGTGGCCGGCGTCCCGCCAACCGTCGCCGTCGTCCTCGCCGTGCCGGTGTTGCTGGCGGCGACGGTGCTGCTGACCGCGCCCGCCGGTCGGCTCCGGACGGCAGCGGTGACGGCCCTGCTCGCGCTGCTCGTGCCCGGGTGCTGCATCGGGTTCGTGAAGAACCTTTTCCGCCACGACGGATATCAGCCGGTGTCGGTCTTCACCACCGCCGCCTCGCCCGACGGTCGCTGGGTCATCCTCGGCATCGCCTACCGGTGCACTTGCGACTCCGACGGCTACTACAACGAGTTCCATCTCCGCTCACGCGCCGGCTGGCTCAGCCGTGAGGCGCCCCACCCCTTGGCCGTCGTGGGCTACACCGTCCACAAGCCGAGGGGACAACAGCTCGAGATCGTCCGGATCGCACTGCCGGGCGACAACACCATTGAGATGTACACCAACGACGGTGCCCTGCACCGCACGTCGTTCGACCCCGCCGACCTGACGATCGCCGACCAATTCGAGGCATGCGGGGAAGAACTGACCCACCTCTGCCCGTAGCGCCCCCACGGCAAGCACGGTCCGGAGAAAGCCGGCGCAATGCGCTCACACCATGCTATGGCTCGCAGCCCACCACCGAGCGTGACGCCCTTCGCGTCGACCGCCGGCCGGACAGCGTCAGATGCGTGCGCCGACACGAGGCTGCGCTGTCTGAGTTTGCGGCATGACAGCGCGACGGTCGACGCGGCGGCGAGCGCACAGTGGGATGGTGGGAACCCGCGCAGGGTGGAATTCTCGATGGACCAGTGTCGGCTGGTCGGGTAAAGATCTGACCGTGTCCCGTTCCTTCCGCGGATTCGATCACCGAGGCGTCGAAGGCACGCTTGTCGCGGCTGGATGGACGCCGTGCGGTGCTGGCGACTGGGCGATCGTGCTGCGCTCACCGGACGGTACGAAAGCGGCGCGGATCAGCCCGTTTGACCCGACCGGCCCCTACACCGCGGCCCTGTACCGACAGGCCGGGCACACCCGGCAGGTTCCCGAGTTGTACGCACACGATCGGCTGGTCGGAGGCGGCGATCTGCAGGTGATGGAATGGCTGCAGCCTGTCGCTGAGGACCAGGCCGTCGCCTTTCACCGGGCAATCTCCAGGCGAGCCGAGGAGCTTTCCGAACTCGTTGACGTCGTACGCCGGGTCCACGTCTGCACATCATCCTAGATTTGCGGCGGTCGCCTCCAGGCCTACGATCGCGGCGTGCGGATCGAGTTCACGTACGGCCGAAGCCCGGAGTACTTTCGGATGCACCTGCGCCTCGGTGCGCTGCGTGCGGTCCGTTCGACGCTGCTGCTCTCCGGAGTCCTCGTCAGCTGCGGCATCTTCGTGGTGTTCCGCAGCGGCGACATGCGGGTCACCGCCGTCGGCATCGTGGCGATCGTCGTGGCGATACTGCTGGCGTTGGCGGCCCGTCACCGGTACGTCGACGCCGTCACTGTCCCGGCCGCCTGGCGTGCGCCCCGAAGGTGGCTGATCACCGAGGACGCCCTCGAGTCGAGCACGGATCTCACGTCGACGCGCTGGACGTGGGGCGCCGTCCGCCGCGTAGAGGAACGGCCTGAGGCGTTCCTGTTCTGGCCCGACGGGCCGACGATGTTCGACCTGCCGCGTGCGCCGCTGACGCCCGTCCAGGAGGCCGAGCTGCGCGCCCACCTGGTCCGGTGCGGGCTGCTGTGGCCGATCGAGGGGCCTGGCGGGTCGGCGCCACTCGCGAACGATCGCCTTTGAGCCAGGATGTCCGCGGAAACGCGGCGGTATGAGCGTGTCCTGATCGCAGGCCTCACCCAGCCGGGGTGATCGGCTCGGCCGCCCACGGATTCGGCAGCGAGTCGGCGGAGGGCGACGATCCGCACGGTGTATGGCTGACCTGGAAGTGCTTGAGGGTGGTCGACCGTAGAGATCACGAGACGCTCGGCTCTGACAGACTGGTCACCGTCGGTTACAAGTTCGGGCCGCGGCACACCAACGGCGGCTACCGGAAGTCGCGTTGTGATCTTTTGGCGGGATGATTTCGTGATGCGGCGGCAGATCAGAACGCGGGCTGAGCGCATGCTCGGCTACGCGCGCGTGCTCGAGGCGCGGGACCCGGCCACCTCCGCGGATCGGCTTCGTGCCCTTGCCGACGACGATGTCCGCCCGGTCCGCGTCTGGGTGGCTCGCAACTTCCACACGCCCCGCGATGCGCTGGAACGACTCGCCCGGGACCAGGACGAGGCCGTCCGGTGGTGCGCCTCGTACGCCCTTACGCTTCCCGAGATCGCGCTGCGCTGGCGTGCCGACGGAAGGCAAGTGCCTGCGGCCGCACAGTCCAACGGCTTCCTGCACGACATGGTCCATCATCCGAGCGTCCCAGAAGATCTCCGCGCCGAACTGCTCGCGGCTGGCCATTGTCAGCAGCGGTGCCCGCGCCGACGCAACGTCACCATGAACGCGAGCGACACGCCATGAACCACTGTCGCGACGAGCACCTTGCGGCAGATCTGGATGTGCCAGCGCCGGGCCGGCGAGGCGACTCGTAGGATCAGGACATGTCCGATCTTGCTTCGCGGTTTGCCCAGCTCGCTGGCGAATACGGCGCTTGCAAGCGGGCGGCGACCGCGCTCGTCGAGCGCTGGGACTGGTACAGCTGGCCGGGCCTGGATCTGCGTCCGTTGCACTTCGAACGGGACCTGCTCAAGCCTGGCCGCAGGCTGGATACGCGACCGCCGGCGGACCGGGATGTCCTGCGGATCGGTTTCGACGCCGAGGGCCGCGCGGTGGTGACCGAGGAGTACTGCGGCTTTCTGCAGGGCCGCCTGTACTACGAGACGTTTGTCCGCCACGGCAGCGACGTGGTGGAGGTGGCGCTTTTCGATACTGACGGGCCCATCTACCTGCACGAGTACCGCTTCGTGGGCGGGCTGATGCGCTCGGCTGTCACCGTCGCGCGGCGCGGCTCGGGGCGAGAGTCGTACACGTACACCCATGGGCGGATCAGCCGTGTAGAGATCGAGCACAGTGGCCGGCCACGTTCAACGCTGGTGGCCGAACACGACGACGACGGCCTGGTCCGCCTCGTCGAGGTCATGGGCCGCGGGTCCGAAGTGTGCTACGAGCGGCCGCCGGCCGGGTTCGACCTCGACGTGGCATGCCGGGCCATCGAGGACGCCCTGGTCACGTTGATCCCGGACGCCGTGGCGCGCCTGACGGTCGACGGCCCCGCCGCCTGCGTCGCGCTGAGCTATCACCAATCGCGCGCGCTGTCCGTCGAGGTCCACGCGTGTACCGCGGACGAGCGCGCCGCCCTGGCGGCGATCGACCCGCAGGCCGCATGGTCGCCGGCCGACTTCGAGACCGGTACCGACATCGACCTCGCCGAGGCGGGACCGGTGCGGCTGGTGCGGCAGGAGCTCGCCCTGCTCGATGCGGCCGACCCCGGCGCCGGATCCGAGATCGGCCGGCGACTGTTGTGTTCGGCGGCCGCTCGGCTCAACCTCCGCGACTGGTCGGACACGCTGCCAGTCACCGACGACTTCGTGGTGTACGCGGTCGACCTTGAACTGGTCGACCTAGAGCGGAACCTGACCGACTGCCTGCCACCGGACCGGCTCGCCTCGCTACGCGCGCCCGGCCCGTCATGACCGACCCTCGGCCCGACCCGCGCATCCGCACATCGGCAGATGAGTGAATTGATCAAGTGCTCCCACCGGGCAGGGCCGTAACTCACCGTAGTCATGCTGTCCCGGCGGATCCGGATGCAGGCGAGGCTACAGAGCCCGCGCGGGCGCGGGCTCCACATGATCGGTTGCTCGCTGGTTGCTCGGATGTTCGCCACCTGGCACGGACGGAGCCGTACGGCGCAGGAACTCCCGCGTCCCATCCAAAGCCGGCATCGGCGTCGGCAGAGATCACCCAGCTGACCAGCACGGACGTTGCCGGACCACATTGGACGCGCGCCTCTCACCATGGGCTTTTTGTTGCTATGCTTGAACTTGAGCGAGTTGATCGTCCACTTCGGACTTTTAGTCCGTAGGGTCGGGTCTGCTGCTCGTGGGCACCTTCGTCAGGCCGCGTGTTCATTCCGGTGAATGTTGGCTGCGGAGACTGGCGGTCATGCCGCGGACTTGCGGTTGATCAAACGCATTGACGCGGCCGAGCACCCGCTATTGCCGATAGATGCAACGAGAAAGGGCCCGACGCCAGAAGATCTGGTAGGGGCCTTGATCGTTGGTACGCTGCGTAGGACTTGAACCTACAACCCGCAGATTAAGGGTCTGCTGGCGTTGTTCGGGCGCTCGATTCGCCGTCGACCGGCCATCGTTGACACCCAAAGCGGGGGGTTTATGGGGGCGCCCTCTTGGTTCATCTACAAACACTGATGGCTTGATCCTGTTTTCCCAGCTCAAGCCATCTTCCGTGTCGGGACAGCGGGATCGGAACCCACGACCCCTTGACTCCGGGTGAAGGTCAAGCGGTCCGCAGGTCCGCCTCGACGCCGAAGTGGTCCGAGAGGTACACCGCGCGGCCGTCGCCCAGCGTGACCTTGTCCTCCTCCAGGGTCAGCCGGCACTGCGCCTGCAGCCCGCGCAGCAGCACGTGGTCGAAGGCGGGCGGGTCCGGCCAGCCGGGCGTCGGGCGGTACGTGGGCCGGGGGTCGCCGGCCATCGCGTCGCGCAGCCCGGCGCCCGCGCAGAATTCGGCCAGCACCGCGGAGTCGCGCGGCAGGTTGAGGTCGCCGGTCACCACCGCGGGCAGGTCCGCCGGCAGGCCGGCGAGCGCGGCGCCGAGCGCGGCCAGCTCGACCCGGGCGATCGCGGAGTAGCGGTTCTGCGGCGACCAGTCGTCGTCGCGGTTGGCCGACAGGTGCGTGTTGAGCACCGCGACCCGCCCGGCCGGTGTCGCCAGCACGGCGACCTGGGCGCCCTTGCGCATGAGCAGCTCCGGCCGGACCGGGCGGGTGAACGGGAAGCGCACGAACCGGCCGCGCTCGATCGGCCGGCGCGAGAGCAGGACGAGGCCGCCCTTGACGAGGGCGGCGCCGGAGTACAGCCGGTGCGGGTACGCCGCCGCCAGCCGGGTCAGCAGCCGCGCGCTGCCCGGGGCCATGACCTCCTGCAGGCAGACCACGTCGTACGCCCGCCGCTGCAGCACCTCGCCGATCGCCGCCATCCGCGGGCGCACGTCGCCCTTGAACAGCGCGTTGAGGGTCAGCAGCCGCAGTACGCCGTCATCTGCCACCGGACCATTGTGCCGGATGTCAGCGGTGCTCTGCGGCCCACGTCAGGACGCGGTCGACGTCGGTGCGGGTCAGGCCGACGGCGGGGTCGATCGATACAAGCAGGGTCGGCGCCGGCCGGTCGGCGGCCCAGCGGTGGCCGGTCTCGGTGTGGTTGTCGTCGATCCAGGCGGCCGGTCGGTCGCCGACGACGGCGTCGACGGCGGGGACCTTGAGCTCGGGGGCGAAGGGCACGGGCGGGAAGGGGACGAACGGCAGCGGTTGCAGGCCGAGCGCGGGCAGGTACAGCTCGTTGGCGTGGTCGCCCCAGGCCGTCGCCCACCACAGCTCGCCGGCGGCGGCGAGCTCCTCGATCCAGGCGGCGTGGGCGGTGCAGTAGCGGACGGGCTCCTCGCCTTCGAAGAAGACGCGTTCCTGGTACCCCTCGGGGCAGGTCGGGGCCGCGAACGGGTTCAGGACGCCGTCGAGGTCGAGCAGCAGTACCGCCACGGCCTCATCGTAGGCGCCACCGAGTTGCCGACGGCCGCAGCGCGTTGCGCAGCGTCGACTCGCGGCGAGGCGCGCGGCTCGTCGCGACGCGCAGCGTCCGGCTGGTCGCGTTGCGCGGTGCCCCGGCTCGCGGCGACCCGCGCCGCGTGACGCGGCGCCCGGGCTGGTCGCGCCGCGCGAGGTGGTCGCGCCGCGCGGCGTCCGGCATGTCGAGCCGCGCCGCGCTCGGCTTGGCGGGCAGGCCAACTCACCCGCCGAGAGCCTTGACGCAACCCGGTGGTTGCAATAGGTTGAGTAGCAACCGAGTGGTTGCTACTTCTGGAGGTTGTCATGGCGTTTCCCGATCGGATCGAGCGGACCGTTGACCTGGCGCACCCCCCGGCGCGGGTCTGGAAGGCGCTCACCACCGCCGAAGGGCTCGGCACGTGGTTCGGCAACGGGGCCACCGTGGACCTGCGCGAGGGCGGGTCCGCGCAGCTCACCTGGGACAGCGGCGACAAGGCCAGCCTGCGCATCGAGCGGGTCGAGGAGCCCAGCGTCTTCGGGTTCACCTGGGGGATCTACGGGCTGGCCGAGGACGACCCGCGGCGCACCTACGTCGAGTTCACGCTCGAGCCCGCCGGGGCCGGCACGCGGCTCACCATGGTCGAGAGCGGCTTCGCGCAGCTGCCCGAGGACCAGTACCGTAAGGCATTCCAGAGCAACACCGACGGCTGGAAGCACGAACTGGGTGAGTTGGTCGAATACCTCAATGCCGCCTGACATCGAGGCGATCGCCGAGCAGGTCTTCGTCGCGCTCGCCGACCCTACCCGGCGCGGCATTCTCGCCGCGCTGGCGCAGGGTGGGCCGGCCACGGCCACGGACCTGGCGGACCGCCTGCCCATCACGCGGCAGGCGATCGCCAAGCACCTGGCCCTGCTGACGGAGGCCGGCCTGGTGACGGCCGAGCCGGGGGAGCGCCGCCGCGTGCGCTTCCGGCTCCGCTCCGCCCCGATGCAAGTGGCTCAGCAGTTCCTCGCCGCGCTCGCGCGCGACTGGGACGGGCGCCTCGACGCCCTCAGGGACCACCTGGACCGTTGAAGACTCTGGAAGAGGAATCACCGTGAGCGAGCACGACTACACCGCCGTCATCACCGTCGAGCGTTCCCGGCAGGAGGCGTTCGACGCCGCCGTCGACCTGCGGGCCTGGTGGTCCGAGGAGATCGACGGCGACACCGACCGGCTCGGCGCCGAGTTCACCTACAACTACATGGACACGCACCGCTGCCGCATGCGGGTGACCGAGTACGTGCCCGGGCGCCGCGTCGCCTGGCTCGTGCTCGAGAACTCCTTCGTGTTCACCGACGGCGCGGAGTGGGTGGACACCACCATCGAGATCGACATCGCCGAGCGGGACGGGAAGACCGAGGTCTGCCTCACCCACCGGGGGCTCCTGCCGCAGCACGACTGCTACGACGTGTGCAGCAAGTCGTGGGACTTCTACGTCGGCCGGAGCCTGCTCGACTCCATCACCACCGGGCACGGCCACCCGAACGCCCGCGGGCGGGCGAACCTCCCCGCGGAGGCGGCGGTCGGCGCGGCCTAGGCTACGCGGAGCCGACGACGTTGCGGTCGGCCAGGGCCTTCACGATCTGCGCCGTCTCGTCGTAGCCCAGGATCAGCACGCCGTCGGGGTTGTTGTCGCGCACCCGGGCCGCGATGCCGCCGAAGTCCTCGGCGGTGGTCGGGTAGGAGATGAGCTCCACGGCCGTTTCGGCCATGCCGGCGGTGACCAGGTCCGCCTTGACGTTCTTCTGCAGGCCCAGGCCGTAGGCGTCCTCGCGGGCCACGATCGTCACCCGGCGCGCGCCGCCGCGCATGATGACGTCGGCGAGGGCGCGGGCCTGCAGCGTGTCCGGCGGTGCGGTACGGAAGAACAGCCCGTTGTCGGCGACGGTCGACAGCTCGTCCGATGTGGACGAAGGCGAGACGAGGATCCGCCCGGCGGCGGCGATCTTCGGGATGACCGCCTTCGTCACGCTCGACGACGACGCGCCGATGATGACCTGCACACCGAGCCCGACGAACCGGTCGACGGTCGCCGCGGCCACGGTCGCGTCGGTGCCGTCGTCGCCGTCGACCCACTCGACCGGCTGGTCGAGCACGCCGCCGGCGGCGTTGAGGTCCTGCACGGCCAGGCGGGCGCCGGCGAAGCGGGGCGCGCTGCGGTACGCCAGCCGCCCCGTGTGCGGCATCAGCCCGCCGACCTTCAGCGCCGGCGGCTTCTTCCGGGCCGGGTTCGACGAGCTGAGCGGGGGCGGAAACGGGGGCGCGGCGGCGGTCGAGGCGAGCGACTCGTCGCCGGCGCCGACGTACTCGGTCAGGTTGTCGTTGATGACGTTGGTCCGGTCGAAGTGCAGCGTGCCGTACGAGGCCGAGGAGGGCTCGCCGTTGTCGGTGAAGCCGCTGCGGCGCATCGACTGGCCGCGGTACGCGAAGTCCTTGCCCGCCCTGGCCAGCGGCAGGCAGGCCGCGGCGCTGTCGCACACGGTGCCGGAGTTGGTGGCCCCGACCATGAACCTGGCCACCGTCGTCGGGTCGCTCGTGCGGGCCGATTCGGCGGCGAGGCCGGCGATGAGCACGGCGTCGTAGGCCTCCGCGGCGTATCCGTAGTCGGCCAGCGTCGGGTCGACGCCGCGCAGCCGCTCCTTGAACGTCTCCGGCACGCGTTGCAGCGGCGCCGTGCCGGTCATCCCGGACAGCAGGCCCGGGGAGTCCTTGAGCTTGTCCTTGAGCGAGTTCGTCATGTTGGCGTCGGAGCCGTAGAGGCGCACCACGATCGGGTCACCGGGGCTCGTGGCGTCCGACGGCTTGGTTCCGCACCCGCCGGCGACGACCGCGACCCCGATCAGCGCGATGATCGTCGATCTCCTGCGTCCCACGAAACCCGCCTTCCCCGTGCATCGGCCCGAACCGGCCCCGCGCGACCCTAAGCGGGCGCGCCAGCCCCGGCCCAGCGGCGAATGTCGACCTTGAGCAAAACTTGCGGGTTCGTCCGGCTGGCACTAATCGGGGAGTCCGCGGGGTGGCCGGGGCGCCACGCTGTGGGCATGGCGTACGCATACCAACCGCAGCAGGCGTGGCAGCCCTACCCGGCCCGTTCGACGGCCCCGGTCTCCCTGCACGTCGTGGCGATCTTCCAGTACCTCATGGGCCTGCTCACGCTGGGCGCCGCCGCCCTGATGGCGCTCGCGCTGGCCCGCGTCGCCCCCGAGTGGCACATGAGCCTCGGCGCCGGCACCTACACGACCCGCCCCGGCGTGATCACCACCGCGACGTACGTCGTCATCGGCATCGTCGCCTCGATCGGCCTCATCGCCATCGTCCTGGGCCGCAAGGTGCAGCGCGGCCGCAACTGGGCCCGGATCGTGCTCACCGGCCTCAACGCGTTCAGCGTCGCCGGCGGCGTGTGGCAGGGCTACACCACCGGCGCCGCGTACGCCGCGACCCTGACGTCGATCGCGCTCCCGCTGCTGTTCGTGGTCCTGCTCAACACCCGCGCCGCGCGCGGCTGGTGCCGCTACGGCACGTACTGAGGCGCGGGCGATTCCGGGGGTGATCGCCCGCCCGAGTCACGTTGGTCGATCGTCGACGCCGGTAGCCTGCGGCAGGTGACGCAATCTCACGAGGAGCTTTTCCAGCGGTACACCTACGCCGGCGCGATCGCGCGCGACCCCGCCGCGGTGGCGGACCTCTTCGCCGAGGACGGGGTGTTCGAGGCGCCGCTCCTGCCGGAGGGTCATCCGCTGCCGCGCCGGCTCGTCGGGCGCCGCGCCATCGAGGCCGCGATCACCGACTTCCACGCCGAGCCCGCCTACGACGGGCCGGTGGACACGGAGCGCTCCCGGTACGTGTTGCACGAGACGGACGACCCGGAGGTCTTCATCGCCGAGATCGACACCGTGTTCGCCCTCGGCACGATGTCGCTCGTGCAGATCTTCCGGGTCCGCGACGGCAAGATCCTGCTCCTGCGGGACTACTTCGCCGCCTGACCGCGGGTGACGGGCGGGGCGGCGGCATCGGGACGCGTTCAGGGCAGCGGCAGCAGCAGCGCGTCGGCGCCGGGGCGCCATCCGGGATCGAGGACCGCGAGCGCGTCGGCCCCCGCGGCGGCGCGCAGCCCGGCCGGGCGGGAGCCGGCGACGACCCGGGCGCGTCCGGCCTCGAGCACGACCGGCACGAGCCGCGCGCCCGCCGCGTAGGGGCGGGCCTCGCCGTCGACCGGGATCCGCGGCGCCGGCCCGGGCCGGCGGCCGGCGAGGCGGGCCAGCAGCGGCTCGAGCAGGGTCAGCACGGCGACCAGGCCGGCGAACGGGTTGCCGGGAAGCGACACGAGCCACCGGCCGTCGGGCAGCGCGGCGAGGCCCTGCGGGTGCCCAGGCCGGCAGGCGACGCCGTCGACGGGCCAGCGCCCGCCGAGCCCGGCGACGACGGCGCGCAGGTGATCGGCGGCGCCGCGCGACGACGAGCCGGTGACGGCCACGACGTCGCCGCCGGCCGCCTCGATCGCGGCGGCGAGCGCGGCCCGGTCGTCGGGGACGTGCCGGTGGGCGGGCGGGGCGGCGCCGGCCCGCGCGGCCACCGCGGCGACGACGCCGGTGAACGCGTCGCGGACCTGGCCCGGCCCGAGCGGCCCGGGCGCGTCGCGCGGCACCACCTCGTCGCCCGTCACCAGCACGGTCAGGGCCGCGCGCGGATGGGCGAGGACCTCCTCGACGCCGGCCTGCCCCAGCGCGGCCGCGGCCACCGCGGTCACGGTCCGCCCGGCCGGCAGCAGCACGTCGCCGGGGCGCGCATCCTCGCCGGCCCGCCGGACGTGGTCGCGGGCCGGGGGCGGCGCGCTCACCAGGTCGCCGTCGCGCTCGCAGGCCTCGTACGGCACCACCGCCTCGCAGCCCGCCGGGAGCGTGGCGCCGGTGGCGATCTCCAGTGCGGTACCGGCGCCGAGGGAGCAGGCAACGGCGGACCCGGCCAGGCGGCGGCCGGTGACCACCCACGGCCCGGGGCCGGCCACGGCGTAGCCGTCCATCGCGGCGCTGTCGAACGCCGGCGAGGGCACGGCGGCGCGCACGTCGGCCGCCGCCACCAGCCCCGTCGCCGCGGACAGCGGGACCGTCCGCGCCGGCAGCGGGCACGGCTGCGACGATGCGAGCAGGTGCGCCGCGGACCAAGTTGTCACAGTCGTCGAGCCTATGAAAAGTACGGCATGATTCCGGCATGGTCTTGCACACAAACCCGTTGCCCACAAACCCAGGTGTCGAGCCGGCCGCGCTCGCCGCGGACGAATGGCTGCGCCCCGAGTGGGACCGGGCGGCGCTGCTGACCATCGACACCCAGGTGGACTTCATCGAGGGCGGGGCGATGCCGGTCGCCGGCACGGCGGCCGTCCTGCCGGCGATGGCCGGGCTCGTCGCCGCGTTCCGGGCCGCGGGCCGGCCGATCGTGCACGTGGTGCGCCTGCACGACGGGCCGGACGTCGACCTGGCCCGCCGCACGCTGCTCGACGGCGGCGCGCCGATCGCCCGGCCGGGCACCCCCGGGGCCGAGCCGGCGCCGCAGATCGTGCCGCCCGGCGCGCCCGGCGTGGACGCGGACGCGCTGCTCAAGGGCGGATTTCAGCCGCTCGGGCCGGGGGAGTGGGCGATGTGGAAGCCGCGCTGGGGCGCGTTCCACCGCACCGGGCTCGAGGACTTCCTGCGCGAGCGGGGCGTGACGACCGTCGTCGTGGCCGGGTGCAACTTCCCCAACTGCCCGCGCGCGGCGATCTTCGGGGCGAGCGAGCGCGACTTCCGGGTCGTCGCCGCGGCCGACGCCATCTCCGGCGTCGACGGCCGCCACCTCGAGGAGGCCGCCCGCATCGGCGCCCTGCACGCCCCGGCGGCCGTGATCGCCGCCGCCGTGCGGCGGTGACGTCCGAGCTGACACTGCTGCGCCGGGTCGCCTTCCGCGGCCGGGCCGTGACCGGCGCCCGCCTGCACGACCTGCTCGCGCTCCTGGCCCGCGAGCTGCGCTCCGGCTGCAGCACCGGCTGGCTCGTCGAGGGCGTCTGGCCCGGCAGGCAGCCGGAGCACCCGGCCAAGGCGCTGCAGGTGCTCGTGTTCCGGGCCCGCGCGCAGCTCGGCGCCGACGTGATCGTGAGCACCCCGAACGGGTACCGCCTGGCGCTGGGCGACGACCAGGTCGACGCGGCCGCCGCGGTCGTGCGCGCCGCCGCGAGCGCCCGGCACGCCCGGGCCGGCGACCACGCCGCCGCCCTCGAGCACGCCGAGGCCGGCCTGGCGCTGTGGGAGTCCCCGCCCGGGGACGAGGCCGGCGCCGACGCGCTGGCGGAGCTGCGGCGGGAGCGCGCCGGGACGTACCGGACGCTGATCCGCGCCCGCGCGCTCGCCCAGTCACGCCGGGAACGGCCCGCCGAGGCCCTCGACGCCCTCACCGCCCTCGCCGCCGAGCGGCCCCTCGACGAGGAGGTCCTGCTCGAGCTGCTGCGCTGCGAGGCCGCGAACGCCGGGCCGTCGGCGGCGCTGCAGCGCTACGAGCGCTACCGCCGGGCGCTGCGCGACGAGCTCGGCACCGACCCCGGGCCCGCCGTGCAGGAGCTGCAGCGGCGGCTGCTGCGCGGCCAGGCGCCGGCGGTGCGCCACGGCGTCGCCCAGGAGCCCAACGCGCTGCTCGGCCGCGACGACGACATCGCCGCCGTGCTGGGCCTGCTGCGCACCGCCCGGCTCACGTCCGTGACCGGCGCCGGCGGCCTCGGCAAGACCCGCCTCGCGCAGGCGATCGGGCGGCGCGCCGAGCAGCCGGCCGTGTACTTCGTCGCGCTGGCCGGGCTGGACGCCGACGCCGACGTCGCCGGGGCGGTCGCCGCCGCGCTCGGCATCGGCGCGGCCGCCGGCGCGCCGCCCGCCCAGGTCCACGCCGGCATCGCGCAGGCCCTCGGCTCCGGGCCGGCGCTGCTCATCCTCGACAACTGCGAGCACGTCCTGGCCGGCGCGGCCGAGCTCGTCGGGGCGCTCGTCGCGCTCACGCCGCAGCTGCGCGTCCTGGCGACCAGCCGCGCGCCGCTGGGGCTGTCCTCGGAGTGGGTGTACCCGCTGCCGGAGCTCGACCCCGCCACCGCCGCCGAGCTGTTCCGCCGGCGGGCCAGGGCCGCCCGGCCGCGGGCCGAGCTCCCCGCCGGCGACGTCGAGCGGCTCGTCGCCCACCTCGACGGCCTGCCCCTGGCGATCGAGCTCGCCGCCGCCCGGACCCGGGTCATGTCGGTGGCCGAGATCGAGCGCGGGCTCGGCGACCGCTTCGCGCTGCTGCACGGCGGGGCCCGCGACGCGCCCGAGCGCCACCACACCCTGCACGCCGTCGTCGAGTGGAGCTGGAACCTGCTGGACGCGCACGGGCAGGCCGCCATGCGCGCGCTGTCGCTGTTCCCGGGCGGCTTCACCGCCGCCGCGGCCGGTCACGTGCTGGCAACCCCTGATGTCGTACTCCACATCGAGCACCTGGTGAACCAATCGCTCCTGTCGGTCGTCGACACCCCCGCCGGCACCCGGTTCCGGATGCTGGAGACGGTCCGCGCGTTCAGCGCGCGGCGGCGCGACGCGGCCGGTGAGACCGCCGCCGCCGAGGCCCGGCTGCTGGCCTGGGCCCGCGACTTCGGCACCGCCCACCACCGTGAGCCGCTCGGCGCCGACCCGGCCCCGACGGTCCGGCTGGTGCGGGCCGAGCAGGACAACCTCGTCTTCGCGCTGCGCCTGGCGATCGAGCGCGGCGACCGCCCGGCCGGCGCGGCGAGCGCCGCGGTGCTGGCCAGCCTCTGGGTCGTCGAGCCCGGCCAGACCCGGCTGCCGGTCCTCATGGGCGCCGCGGCGCTGCTGTCGCACTACCGGCCCGAGCCGGCGCTGGTCGAGGTGACCCGGACCGCGGCCACGCTGCTGACCGCGATCGTGTACATCCTGCAGGGCCCGCGCGCGACCCGCTCGCTCGTGACGCTGCGCCGGCTGCCGGCTGCCCCGCCCGACTCCGTGGTGCGCGCCGTCGCCGCCGTGCTGCTGCAGACCCGCGAGGTGTTCGGCGCCGGCCACGCCCGGCTGCTGGCCCTGTGCGAGCGGCCCGAGCCGCTGCTGGCCGGGGTGGCGCGGGGGTTCGCCAGCTTCGTGTACGAGAACGAGGCCGACCTCGAGTCCGCGCTCACCTTCGCCAGGCGCATGCTCGAGCCCGGCGACGCGCCCGGGCGCACGCCGTGGACCGTGGTGCTCGCCCACTCCCGCGTCGGCGAGCTGTGCCTGGCCCTGGAGCGCCCCGACGAGGCCCGCCGCCACTTCCGCGCCGCCCTCGGCGTGATCGAGGCCCTCGACCTGCGCACCGCGATGCCGCCGATCGAGTGGGCGATCGCCCTGGCGAGCCTGCGCACCGGCGCGCTGGACGAGGCCGAGCACTGGCTGGAGCGGGCCGCGCTCGGCTCGGCCGCCGACACCGCCGGCACCCACCTGCTCGATCTCGGCGTGCGGGCCGAGATCCGGCTCGCCCGCGGCGACGTCGACGGCGGGCTGCACCTGTGGCGACGGGCCGTGGAGCGGATCCGCACGAGCGAGACCCCGGCGTACCGGATGGATCCGCCCGGCTTCGCCCCCGAGACCATCGAGGCGCAGTCGGCGGCCGTCGTCGCCCACGCCCGCCACGGCCGGCTCGGTCCCGTCGCCGGCGTCGTCGAGGAGCTCGAGGCCAAGCTCGTCACCATGCTCACCCGGCCGGCGGCGCGCCGGCCGGCGTACCTGGTGGAGTTCCCGGTCTGCGGCGCCGTGCTGCTCGCCCTCGCCATGTCCGGCGCCGGCCCGGCCGCCGCGGCCCGGATGATCGCCCTCGCCGAGCGGATGCGGTTCCTGCGCGGCTTCCAGCCGACGATGTCCCCGGCCCGGGCCCGCGCCGCCGCCGAACACGCCGACGGGCCGGCCTACGCCGAGGCGGTCTCGGCGTACGCGGCCCTGGAGCCGGACGCCCTGCGGGCCGAGGCGCTGCGCCTCGTGCGCGACCGCGCCTGAGGTTCACCGGATCTGTGTCGCTGTGGCGACATCGCCGCAGGTGAACGGCCCTTGGGGCCGCCCCGTGAATCGAGGTGTCCGGCGGCGGCAGGCGCCGCGGAACCCCGAAGGGAAGGGAAACCATCATGGGTATCGTCAAGGGCCTCGCGACCCTGGCCGCCGGCGCGCTGGCGGGCGCGGCCGTGTTCGCCGGCGTCAACATGTACAACGACGCGAAGTCCGCCGCCCCCGACTTCGACAAGGTCGGCGACTACACCTCCACGGCGAAGAACGTCGTGCGGTTCAAGCTCGCGCCGAGCAGCGACAAGCTCGCCAAGTGCATGCCGAAGGTCAAGGTCGACGTGGCCGTCGCGCTGGAGACCGACGCCAAGGGCTTCGACGTCATGGACGTGAAGCTGTCCGGCGCCCCCGCCAACACGTCGTTCACGGTGTTCCTGCTCGAGGTCCCGGCCTCGCCGTTCGGCGCCGCGGAGTACATCGGCGACGTCAACACCGACAAGTACGGCAACGGCAAGACCGAGCTGAAGCTCATCGTCGAGGAGGCGTTCTCCTCGACGATCGTGGGCAAGGACCGGGTGCGCAAGGAGCTCAACCACGTCGGCATGTGGTTCGCCGACCCGAAGGACGACGACTTCTGCCTCGGCGCCGACAGCCCGGTGACGCCGTTCGACGGTGACAACGAGGCCGGCGTGCAGGCGTTCAACTCGGTGCCGTCGCTGCCGAAGGCTCCGCTGCCGTAAGCCTCTCTCTGCTGCGTCCGGCGCCCGGGGGTGGCGCCGGACGCGGCCGTGTCGGGCCACAACGGCCCGCAGCAGGGCGGCAAGCAACGAGCCTGGACGGGGCGCCTGACATGATGTCGCCCATGCCAGACCTCCGCATCGATGTCCGCCTCGACAACGGCCGGTTGCGGTCCACCGTCACCCTCACCGGCACGGTCCTGTGCGAGCGCAACGAGCCGCTCCCGTTCGGCCGCGACGAGGTCTGGACGCTGCTCGACCGCCCCGGCGCCGAGGGCCGCCTGGCCCGTCTCGGTGCCCGGCTGTCCGCGGCGCTGTTCGACGACGACGCCCTCGACCGGCTCACCGCGCTCCTGACCGACGCCGCGCCGGGCACGGTGCTGGACGTGGTCGTGGCAGGGGACGGGCCGGCGCACGAGCTGCCGTACGAGCTGCTGCGCCTCGCCGACCAGCGCGTCCTGGCCACCGTCGACGGCGTGCGGCTCACCCGGGCCGTCCACGGCGTGCCGGCCGCCGATCATCCGCCGACGCCCGGTCCGCTGAAGATTCTCGTCGCCGTGGGCGCGCCCGAGCGGACCGAGAACCCGCCGCTGGACATCGAGGCCGAGATGCAGGCCATCGTGTCCGTCGTGGGCCGCGTGGCGACCGCCGAGATCACGATTCTCGAGGTCGCGGGGGCGGCCGAGATCGCCGAGGCGCTGCGGCGCGACGCCTACCACGTGCTGCACCTGTCGGCGCACGGCTCGCCGTACGGTGTGGAGCTCGAGGACCGCGACGGCAACGCCGTGTTCGTCAGCGCCGAGGATCTCGTGCGGGCCCTGCGCCGCGCGGGCCGTCCGCTGCCGCTCATCGTGCTGTCCAGCTGCGGCGGGGCGGCCGACGCGGACGCGGGTCTGGCCGTCACCCTGCTGCGCCACGGCGCCGACCGGGTCCTGGCCATGCAGACCTCCGTGACCGACCGCTACGCCACCGGTCTGCTCACGGCCGTCTACCGGGGCCTGGCCGAGCCGGGGGTCCCGGTCGCCGCGGCCGTCGCCGTGGCCCGCGCCGCCATGTTCGATGCTGCGGTACGCGATGAGCCGGCCCGCCGCCCCGAGTACGCGATCCCGGCGCTCTTCGCCGCCTCCGACGGCCCGCTGTGGGACCCGGCCGCACCGGCGGTCCCGCTGTCCAACCCGACCGAGCTGCCCACCGGCGACGGCGTGCGCCAGCTCCTGCTCGGCGACCTCGTCGGGCGCCGCGGTGTGCTGCGCATCGTCACCCAGACGCTGCGCGACGAGATCGCCGGCGCCCCGCTCGCGGGCGGCGTCGCGCTCACCGGCCCGGCCGGCATCGGCAAGACGGCGCTGGCCGGCCGGGTCGTCACGCGGCTGCGCGACGACGTCGACGACCCGTGGGCGATCGTCGTGCACGCCGGCGCCTGGAACCCGCCGGGCCTGCTCGCCGACCTGGCCGCCGCCGGCGTCGACCTCGGCGACGGCGGCGAGACCGAGGCCCCGGCCGCGATCGCCGAGGCGCTGCGCACCCGGCGGGTGCTGCTGGTCTTCGACGACTTCGAGCAGAACCTGACCGTGGGCGGCGGCGACTTCCTCGACCCCGGCTTCGGCGAGGTGTTCGCGGCGCTGGCCGCCGCGGCCGAGCGCGGCAAGATCCTGGTGACCAGCCGCTACCCGGTGCCGGGCGAGCCGCCGCTGGCCCGGGTGGAGGTACCGCCGCTGTCCGACGCCGAGCTGCGCCGCCTGCTGCTGCGCATGCCGGGCCTGCGGGAGCTGGCCGCCGAGGACGCCGAGGCGGTCGTCACGGCGGTCGGCGGGCACCCGCGGCTGCTCGAGTTCGTCGACGCCCTCGTGCACGGCGGCGCCCGCCTGCCCGAGGTGACCGCGCGGCTGCGCGCCCTGGGCTCGCCGAGCGAACCCGGCCGGCGCGACGCCTGCGACGCGACGCGCGAGGCGATCGCGCTCGGCGCCCGCGACGTGCTCCTGGCCGAGCTGCTCGACCTGCTGACCGGCGACGAGCTCGCCGCCCTGCTGCAGCTCGCCGTGTCGCGCATCGCGGTCGGCGCCGAGGACCTCGCGTTCGCGGTACACGACCGGGAACCGGCGGCCGAGGACACCGCGGCGATGGCGGGCCACCTCGGGCGGCTGCGCGACCTCACGCTCGCCGGGGCCGGCGAGGACGGGTCCGCGGTCGAGCCGTGGCTGCGCGAGGCCCTCGCCGAGCGGCACCCGGAGCGCCTCGAGGAGCGCCACGTGCGCGCCGCCGCGGCGGGCCGGCGGATCGTCGAGGCCGGCCGGGCCGGCTTCCAGACCGTCACCGAGGCCGTGTACCACCTGCGGGCCGCCGACCGCGTCGACGACCTCGCCGAGTTCGCCCTCGCCGTGGTGCCCAAGCTCGGCGGGGAGCTGTCCGTCGCCGCGTTCCTCGGCGAGGTCACGCCGGGCTTCCCGGCCGACCACCCGGCGTACCTGGAGCTGATCGGCCGCGAGCGGGACGCGCTGGAGACCACCGGCAGTACCGCCGCGGCCGCCGAGAAGGGCGAGGAGATCCTGGCCCGGGCCGAGCGCGCGGCCGCCGCGGCGCCGCAGGACGCCGACGCGGCGATCGCGCTCAGCTCCGCGCTGGACCGCCAGGGCCGGCTGCTGCACCGCCTCGGGCGCCTGGCCGACGCGCGCCGCCGCTACGAGCGGGCCCTCGCCGTCGACCTCGAGCTGGCCGCGGCGGACGACGACGTGCAGTACCGCCGCAACGTCGCCTACAGCCACCTCAAGATCGCCGAGGTCGCGCTGGCCGACACCGAGCTCGCCCGGGCCCGGGAGGCCGCCGACCAGGGCGTGCGCATCCGCCGCGCCATCCTCGGCGCCGACCCGTCCGACGTGCGCTCGCGCGGCGACCTCGCCGCCGGCCTCGACCTGCTCGCCGCGGTACACCGTGGGACCGGCGACCCGGCCGCGGCCCGGCAGCGTCACGACGAGGCCCTCGAGATCTGGCGCGCGCTGGCCGGCGACGGCCAGAGCCAGCCGCTGCTCGCCCACCTCTTCGACTGCCTCGGGGCCCTCGCGGACCTCACCGGGGTGGCGGACCTCGAGGCGTACCGGGCGCTGGCCACCGAGGCGGCCGGCCTCGCCGAGCGGCTCACCACGGCCGACCCCGGCAACGTCGACCACCAGCGCCGGGCGATCGCCGGCCAGTGGCGCCTCGGCGAGCTCGACCTCGCCGCCGGCGACCCGGCCTGCGCCGGCACGCACGTCGCGGCCGCCCTCGCCGGGGCGCAGCGCCTGGCCGACGCCGACCCCGACGGCCTCGACGTCCAGCGCGACCTCGCCACCGCCCTGCGCCGCGCGGCCGACCACGCCGCCGCGACCGGGCGCCCCGAGGAGGTGCGCGGCCACCTCGAGCGGGCCGAGGAGGTCGCCGAGCTGCTCGCCCACCGGCACCCGCGCGACGGCTCCCTGCACCGCGACCTCGCCGAGGCCCGCGAGCGCCTCGCCGCGTGGCTGGCCGGCGCGGGCGAGCCGTCCGAGGCCCGCGCGTACTACCGGCAGGCCCTGTCCAGCCGGCGCCGCCGCGCCGCCCTCGACCCCGAGGACGCGACCGCGCCGGCGGCGCAGGCGGCGGTGCTCGAGCGGATCGCGGACCTCGACGACGCTGTGGGCCAGCACACGCGGGCCCGCCGTCGCCGCGAGGCCGCGCGGGCCCTCATCGAGCCGCGTGTGTGATAGCTTGCCGCCATGACGCAGTTCGTGGCGCTGCTCCTCAGCCGCCACGGCGGGGCCTGATCCGACCGGCTCCCCGCCGTGGGGGCTGATCGTGCTGCGCCGGTCGATCCATCCTCGACCGGCAAGGAGCCGAGATCATGCGTCACCATCCCGCCGTCGTCACCCCGTCGGGCGCCGTGCCCGCCGACGCTCCACAGTGGAATCCGCAGCGCGGCAGCGCCATGCCGTTCCATCGCTACCGGCCCGCCCACGAGCGGGTGGACGTACACCTGCCGGATCGGCAATGGCCCGCGCGGCGGCTGACCCGGGCGCCCCTGTGGGTCCCCGTCGACCTGCGCGACGGCAACCAGGCCCTGGCCGAGCCGATGGACGCCGAGCGCAAGCTGCGCGGCTTCCGGCTCATGGTCGAGATGCGGCGAACGGCGGCGAGCTCACCGCGGACGGCGTGTGGGACGTCTTCCGCGCCGAGTTCATGCGCGACGGCGCTCCCGGCGGCGAGGTGCTGGCCGCGGAGCACCACGCCGTGGACGGGCGGCCCGGGATGGTGGCCGCCTACGCGTACTGCCGCGGCGAGGGCTGGCAGGAGTGGGGCGCGGGCATCGCCGGGACCCCGGAGGCGGCCCTGGCCGCCGCGGTAGCGGCCGCGGCGGCCAGGGGGATTGTCATGCCAGGGAACAGCTGACGCCGGTCACCGGCTGGCTCGCGCCGTTGGCGACGAAGCCGAAGCTGGTGCTGCCGCCGCCCGGTATGACGCCGTTGTAGGACGCGTTGGTCGCCGTCACCTGGGCTCCGGACTGGGTGACGGTGGCGTTCCAGCTGTTGGCGAGGGTCTGCGTGCCGGCGAACGTGAACTTCACCGTCCAGCGGGTCGACGCGGCCGTGCCGTTGTTGCGCACGGTCACGTCGGCCTGGTAGCCCGTGCCCCACGAGCTGGTCGTCGTCACCGTCGCCGTGCACCCGCCGGCGCTCGTGCTCGAGCTCGGGCTGGCGCTCGGGCTCCTGCTCGGGCTCGGGCTGGCGCTCGCGCTCGGGCTCTTGCTGGGGCTCGCGCTCGTGCCGGGGCTCGTGCTGGTGGTGGTGTAGGTGGCCGCGGTGTAGGCCGCGCTGCACTGCGACGAGCACGCCGAGGGCAGCGAGAAGGAGTACTCGCGGCCGTTGAACAGCAGGGCGTCGGCGGAGTCGCGCACCCGGATGCGGAAGTCGGTGGCGCCCGACGTCGTGCCGCCGATGATGAACGACTGGCCCATGTCGCCGTTCATCGTGGCGGCCTTCCAGGCGCCGTCGGCGAAGTACTCCACGCCGTGCACGCCGTTGGGCAGCCGCGACACGGCGATCGCCGGCCACCACCGCTGCGCGCCGGAGAGGAACCCGATCTTGATGTCGCCGGTGTACGACGGCGCGGAGATGAACTGCCACGAGACGTGCCGGTTGTTCCAGTGCGACGGGTACAGGTCCGTCATCGGCGCGCCGTTCTTCACGAACCGGTTCAGCGAGTCCTTGGACAGGTCCAGGTGGTACTTGTCGTCGCGGCACCAGGCGTTGGAGTCGCCGCAGCTGTCGGCGACGAGCATGTCGAGGGTGCCGTCGTTGTACGCGTCGGTCGTCCACGCCCCGTTGCGGCAGAACGGCTGGCCGAGCGCGCCGTCGTTGGTGCCGGTGCAGTAGTCGCCGATCTTCACCCGGACCCAGCGGCCGCAGTTGTGGCCGTTGTTCCAGATCCCCATCTTGTCGGCCTGCGCGGCGGACAGCGGCCGCGGGTAGAACGTGCCGTCGCCGGGGGTGTCGAAGACGTTGAGCGCGACGAAATTCTGCGTCTCCAGCTCCGCCTGGGGCAGCCCGCAGCCGCCGTAGGGTGAGCCGAGCCCGTCGAAGTAGGTCGCGTTGCCGGTCACCGGCGTCGTCGGCTCCGGAACCGTGGCCTGCGCCTGAGGCTGCAGGGCCAGCACGATGAGGGCGGCACCGGCCGCGGCGATCGCCGGTACGGCCAGGCGGGGCCACAGGGCACTGCCACTTCGCGCGTGGCGTGCACGGGGTTGCCCAAGGCGAGCGGTCATGCCCCGGACATTCGGGGCCGGGCCGCCCGCGCGTCAATCGCGGGCGGCCCGGTGCGGCACCGACCAGCGGCCGGTCCGCGAAACTTCCACGTGCCTACTTGCCTACTGCGGCAGGGTGAACTTCTGCGCGCCGGAGCCGTTGCAGTCCCAGATCTGCACCTGGGTGCCCGAGGTCGTCGAACCGTTCGGGTCGTCCATGCACTTGTTGGCCTGCGGGTTGTAGTAGGTGTTGTCGGAGCGGTGGATGAACACCTGGGCCGCGGTGTTGTTGCAGTCCCACAGTTGCAGCTTCGCGCCGTTGGCCGTGGAGCCGCCCGGGATGTCCAGGCACTTGCCCAGCGCGTGCAGGGTGGTGCCGGCCTCGACGTACGTCCACTGCTGCGCGCCGGTGCCGTTGCAGGTGTAGATCTGCACCGGGGTGCCGTTGGCGGTGCCGGACGAGCGGACGTCGAGGCACAGGCCGCCGGGGCCCTTGATCGCCTTGCCGCCGGACGGGGGCGGCGTCGTGCCACCGCCGCCACCACCGCTGGTGTACGCCGCGACGTAGTCGACGAGCATCGGCTGGCCGGAGATGGTGGAGCCGTTGGGTCCGCCGCCGAACGCGTCGGGGAAGCCGCCGCCGATGGCGACGTTGAGGATGATGAAGAACCCGTGGTGGGTGGCGTTGTTCCAGGTGGTGGCGTCGACCTGGTTGGCGTTGACGGTGAAGAAGTTGTTGCCGTCGAGGTACCAGCGGATCTGCTCGGGTGAGGTGCTGCGGTCCTGTTCGACGGCGTAGGTGTGGAAGCCGGTCTGGCAGCCGCTGCAGGCGCGTTCGCCGCTGCCGATGCCGGTGGTTTCGTTGCAGGGTCCGCCGGGTGAGGTGCCGCAGTGCAGGGTGCCGAATTCGGAGCTGCGGCCGTTGATGTCTTCCATGATGTCGATCTCGCCGATGCCGGGCCAGCCGGATGCGCCGGTGCCGCGGGCGGCGGCGCCGAGGGCCCAGAACGCGGGCCAGTATCCGGCGCCGTTTCCGGTGTTGACGTTGGGTTGTTGCAGGCGGGCTTCCAGGCGCAGTTTGCCGCCGGCGGGGGCGGTGAGGTCGGTGCGCTGGGTTTCGATGCGGCCGCTGGTCCAGTTGCCGGCGCCGTCGCGGATGGGTTTGATGGCGAGGTTGCCGGCGCCGTCCTGGTAGACGTTGGCGGTGCTGTTGGTCATGTTTTCGATTTCGCCGGTGCCCCAGTTGCCGGCGCCGCCGGGGTAGCCGTGGCCGAGGTCGTAGAGCCAGTTGCCGGTGTTGACGCCGGTGCCGGCGGCGCCGTTGAAGTCGTCGGCGAAGATCTGGGTCCACCCGGCGGGCGTGGCCGGCACCGAGGCCCCGGCGTCGGGCAGCACGGCAACGGAGGCGGCGATGACGACGACACCGCCGGCCGCGGCCAGCAGCGCGGTCCGCGCCCGGCCTCGCAGCCATGTGGGTTTGTGTTGTCTTTCCACAGCGATTGTGCCCCTTCTCAAGCGTGGGCGGGGGAGGTGGGACATGCCTGTTCAACCCCCACGTGGCGGACGTGAGAGCGCTCTCAGCATGGTCGCTGACTGAAAAGATAGTTGTCAATAGTGCCGAAACTGTGTGCCCCGTGTCGGTTTCGGCCCCTCCGGATGCCGGGCGCCCCGCGCTCCACCCGAACCCGCTCATAACCGCACTCGACTACACCCGTCGACTCTCACCACATTTCGGACCAGCACGCTTCGTGATGTAAGTCAGTGCACACTTACAACCTGCACTGGGAGTGCTGTCACCCCAGGTCTGTAAGTCAGTGCGGACTGACAAGCCGCGCTCTGCGCCCAGCGCTGCCTGGCGTGTAAGTCAGTGCGCACTTACAAACTGTGGCCCGCGTCGGACGCTGGTCGGCATGGAAGTCAGTGCGGACTGACAAGCCGCGCTCTGCGCCCAGCGCTGCCTGGCGTGTAAGTCAGTGCGCACTTACAAACTGTGGCCCGCGTCGGAC
Source organism: Dactylosporangium sp. CA-139066 (assembly GCF_050936175.1). Lineage (NCBI taxonomy): Bacteria > Bacillati > Actinomycetota > Actinomycetes > Micromonosporales > Micromonosporaceae > Dactylosporangium > Dactylosporangium sp. CA-139066. The sequence goes on from NZ_JBNJNH010000001.1 coordinate 2,794,982, forward strand.
GCTGGTCGGCATGGAAGTCAGTGCGGACTGACAAGCCGCGCTCTGCGCCCAGCGCTGCCTGGCGTGTAAGTCAGTGCGCACTTACAAACTGTGGCCCGCGTCGGACGCTGGTCGGCATGTAAGTCAGTGCGGACTGACAAGCCGCGCGGTTCGGGGCCGGCGCTGGCCATCAGGTAAGTCAGTGTGGACGGACAAACTCCGGTCTGGGGCTGGCGCTGGCCGGCGGGTAAGTCAATGTGGACTGACAAACGAACGGCCGGAGAGTCGCGCAGCGGGCTTGTAAGTCAGTGCGAACTTACAAACGGACGTCCGAGGGTCGCCGGTTGTAAGTCAGTGCACACTCACAAACCTCTGCAGCCGCGGGCAGGCGGGCAGTCGGGCGGTGGGGACCTGCGATGGCGGGAGGTCGGGCGTTGCGCCAGCCGTGCGGCCCGGCGAACCGGCGGAGCTGCGATGGCGGCAGGTCGGGCGTTGGCCCAGCCGTGCGGCTTGGGCGAACCGGCGGAGCTGTGATGGCGGGAGGTCGGGCGTTGCGCCAGCCGTGCGGCCCGGGCGAACCGGATCTGCGACGGCGGGGGGCCTGGCGCTGGCCCAGCCGCGCGGCCGGGCGAACCGGCGGAGCCGCGATGAACGTCAGCCGCCGTCGGGGTCCAGGCGGTAGCCGGCGCCCCGCACAGTGCGGATAGCCGTACGGCTGTACGGATGGTCGATCTTCTTGCGCAGATACCCGACGTACACCTCGACAATGTTCGGGTCCCCGTCGAAGTGGGCGTCCCACACATTCTCGATGATCGCCGTCCGGCTCAGCACGTCGCCCGGGTGGCGCAGCATGAACTCCAGCAGCGCGAACTCCCGCGCCGTCACCGAGATCTCGTCGGTGCCGCGCGTGACGCGCCGCTGCACCGGGTCCAGGCGCAGGTCGCCGGCGCTCAGCACGACCGGACGCTGCGGCGCGCCCCGGCGGATCAGCGCGCGCAGCCGGGCGACGAGGACCACGAACGAGAACGGCTTGGTGAGGTAGTCATCGGCGCCGAGGTCGAAGGCGTCCGCCTGGTCGTACTCGCCGTCCTTCGCGGTGAGCATGAGCACCGGCGTCCACACCTCGCGCTCCCGCAGCTGCCGGCACACCTCATAACCCGACAGGCCGGGCAGCATGATGTCGAGGATCAGCGCGTCGTACGCACCGTACGGCGTCTCGGTGGCCGCCCACAGGCCGTCGACGCCGGTGTGCACGAGGTCCACCGTGAAACCCTCGACCCCGAGCCCGTCCCGGATCGTTTCGGCGAGGTTCACCTCGTCCTCGACCACCAGCACCCGCACCGTCGACCGACCCCCATTCGCGTGACCACAGCGTCACAGAGCAATCCTGAATCCATCCTGAGGATGGCGCGGCGTTCGGCGAGTTTTCAGCATCGCCGGGCCACCATGATGTGTGCCATCGACCCGCCAGGCCCTCGCCGGGACGGTCGCGCTCGTCCTCGCCGTCCTCGCCGTCGCCGTCGCGATGCGGGCGCCCGCGCTGGAGCGGGCCGACGCGGCCGTGAGCGCGGCCGCGGGCCGGTTCACCGCCGGCCACGACGGATTCCGCGCCGTGGCGGCCGCGGTGACGCACAGCGGCGACTCCGCCACGATACGCCTGCTGTTCGTCGCCGGGCTCGTCGCGCCGGCGGCGCTGCGGTGGTGGGCCGCCGCGGCGTACGTGCTGGCGGTCGGGCTCGTCGGCACCGGCGTCCGGCTGGCGATGCTGTACCTGATCGCGCGCCCGCGCCCGGGCCCACCGGCTCATCGCGTCGTACGGCGACTCGTTCCCGTCCGGGCACACGACCTCCTCCACGCTCGCCGCCGGCGCCGCGATCGCGGTCGGCCTCACGTTGCTGCGCGGACCGCGGGCCCGGCGGGCGCTCGTGGTGGTCGGCGTCGCGTGGCCCGTCCTGGTCGGGCTGAGCCGCGTGCTGCTCGTCGCCCACTGGCCGACCGACGTGCTCGCCGGCTGGCTGCTCGGCGCCACCGTCGTGCTCGGCCTGTCACCCCTCATCCGGCGAAAGGACCACACCATTGCACCGGCGGACCCTGCTCCTGGCGGCCGGCGTCGCGGCGCTTGGCGGCTGCGACGCCCCGGCGGACAAACCGGCGGCGGCCCCGAACCAACCTCCGAGCGGCGCGCCGAGCTCACCGCCGGGCGCCGGGGCGAGCCCGTCGCCGAGCGCCGCCGGAAGCTCGCGGCCGCTGCCGCCTGAGGTCGACAGCGGGCCGCGGGACGTGCCGGCGGTCGCGCTGACCTTTCACGGGCAGGGCGAGCCGGGCGTGGTCGGCGGGCTGCTCGACGCCCTGGCGGCGGCGAAGGTGAAGGTGACCGTGCTGGCCGTCGGCGTGTGGCTGCACCAGCAGCCGGAGCTGGCCCGCCGGGTCCTCGCCGACGGGCACGAGCTGGGCAACCACACCCTCAACCACGCCGATATCAAGGCGATGAACGACGACCGCGCGTACGCCGAGATCGCCGGCTGCGCGGCCGCCCTGCGCGACGTGAGCGGCTCGATCGGGCGCTGGTTCCGGCCGTCGCAGACCCAGCGCAGCACCCCGCGGATCCGGGCCCAGGCCGCCCGGGCCGGCTACGCGACCTGTCTGTCATACGACATCGACTCGCTGGACTACACGGACCCCGGCGCGGACGCCATCGTGCGCACTACGCTCCAGGGCGTGCGCAACGGCTCCATCGTCAGTCTCCACTTCGGACACGCGGGCACAGTCTCCGCAATGCCGAAACTCCTCGCCGGCCTGCACGACCGCGGCCTGCGCCCCGTCACCGCTACGGAGCTTCTTACGTGACCGTTCGACATGTGACCGGCCGGATCGTCGCCGTCCTGGTGCTGATCGGCACCCTGGTCGCGGCCTGCTCCTCGGCCAAGGCCGAGCCCGAGCACCCGGCCGGCCCCGGCGACGACAACGCACCGGCCAACATGACCGGCATGCCGGGCATGAGCTCCGGCCCGCTGCCGTCCGGCAGCGCGAACACCACCCCCGGGCCGGGCCTGCCGGGCATGCCGCCGCTGCTCGACCCGCACGACGTGTACGCGGCCGACCGCCCCAACGCCTTCGCCGACAAGGTCCGCAACGACCTGCCGCGCATCTACGTGCCCAACCTCGGCAGCAACACCGTGTCGATCATCGACCCGGCGACGTTCAAGGTCATGGAGACGGTCAAGGTCGGCGGCGGGCCGCAGCACGTGGTGCCGTCGTGGGACCTGCGCACGCTGTGGGTGAACAACAACACCGGCAACTCGCTCGTGCCGATCGACCCGGCGACGGGGACGTTCGGCAAGGCGGTGCCGGTCGACGACCCGTACAACCTGTACTTCACGCCCGACGGCAGGTACGCGATGGTCATGTCCGAGGCGCGGCACAAGATCGTGTTCCGCGACCCGCACACCATGGCGATCGTGCGCGAGCTGACCGTGCAGTGCTCCGGCGTCAACCACGCCGACTTCTCGCCCGACGGCCGGTACTTCATCGCCACCTGCGAGTTCTCCGGCGACCTCATCAAGGTCGACGTGGCGAAGCAGGAGGTCATCGGCCAGCTGCACCTGCCCCGCGACCACGCCATGCCGCAGGACGTCAAGATCTCCCCGGACGGCGGCACCTGGTACGTCGCCGACATGCAGACCTCCGGCGTGTGGGTCCTCGACGGCGACCAGTTCAAGGTGCGCACGTTCCTGCCCACCGGCGCCGGCGCGCACGGGCTCTACGTCAGCCGCGACTCGAAGTACCTCTACATCGCCAACCGCGGCGAGGGCTCGGTGTCGCTGCTCGACTTCGCCACCGGCCAGCTCGCCGCGAAGTGGAAGATCCCCGGCGGCGGCAGCCCCGACATGGGCGGCGTGTCGGCCGACGGCACGGTGCTGTGGCTGTCCGGCCGGTACAACGGCGAGGTGTACGCGCTGTCCACGACCGACGGCCACCTGCTGGCCAGGATCAAGGTCGGCACCCAGCCGCACGGGCTGTGCATCTGGCCCCAGCCGGGCCGCTACTCACTGGGTCACACGGGAATCCTGCGGTAGCCGGAGGCTGTCGAAGATGTCCCCGGACCGTTTCGGGCCGGGGACACGGCCGGTCTCGACGAACCACTCGCGCCCGGCCACGGCCCGGAACAGCGGCCCGGGCAGCCGCGACAGCAGCGCCAGGGTGCGCACGCCGGAGCCGCCCTCGGCCTGGCTCGCGTGGGCGCGCATGGCCGCGCGTTTCTGGATGTGGTACTCCCGGACGTCCACGACATGCGTGATGTCGCGCCGCGCCGTGAACGCCGTCGCGGCGCCCCCGAGGGGCAGCGACGGCAGCAGCCGCCCGGCCAGGCGCAGCACGGCGAGCACCGGCCGCAGCGCCCCGCGGTCGATGGTCGCCTCGAGCAGCACGGGCGTGCCGGCCAGCCGCGCGGCCGCGGCGGCGACCCGGTGCACCTGCACGTGGTCCGGGTGCCCGTACCCGCCGCGCGGGTCGTACCCGGTCAGCACGTCGGCCCGTTCGGCGCGCAGGATCGCCGCGAGCCGCTCGGCCGCCTCCGCCACGGGCACGTCGGCGAACCGCCCGCCCGAGCCCGAGGGCGCCAGGCCCGAGTCGGCGTAGCCGAGGGTCTCCACGCGCGCGCACCCGAGCGCGAAAGCGGCGCCGAGCAGCTCCCGGCGCCGCCGCTCGCCCAGCGCGGCGCCCGGGCCGTCCGCGGCGAGCCCGGCCTCGCCGAGGGTGGCGGTGACGAGCACGACCCGGTGGCCCTCCGCCGCGGCCCGCGCAAGGGTGCCGCCGGTCAGCAGCGTCTCGTCGTCCGGGTGCGCGTGGAAGGCGACGAGGGTGTAGCTCACGCCGGGTCGCCGAGCCGGGTCCGGGGGTGGCCGAGGAAGGCGGCGGCCCGCGCGTAGAGGGCGTCGGCGGCGTCGAGCACGGTCTCCCACCGTACGCACGGGGCCACGAGCCGGTTGTGCCGCGCCACCTCGGCCGCCCGGCCCGGGTCCTCGAGCAGCCCGGCGAGCGTGGCCCGCAGCTCCTCGTCCGAGGACACCAGCCAGCCCTCAACGCCGTGGCGGATGAAGTCGGCGACGCCGCTGCCGGCCCGCGCCACGACCGGCAGGCCGGCGCTGCGGGCCTCCAGCGCGGCGATGCCGAACGACTCGCGCGGGGCCGGGGCGACGTACACGTCGGCCGCCGACAGCAGCGCCCGGATCGCGGTGCGGTCGAGCGCGCCGGTGAGCTGGATGTCGCGGCCGGCCCCGGCGGCGGCGATCTCGCGGCGCAGCCCCGGCAGCAGCGGGCCGTCGCCGATGAGCACGGCCCGGAACCGGCCCGGGTGGCTCTCGCGCAGCGCCAGCAGGGTGCGCAGCAGCGCCCGCGGCCGCTTGCGCCGGACCATCCGCATGACGCTGATGAGGGTCGGCACGGCCGCCGCGGGCGCGGCGGGCGGCAGCAGCCAGGCGGCGGGGTCGATGCCGTTGGGCAGCACGGCGACGGGGGCGCCGTCGAGCGCGTCGCGGACCGCGGACGCGGCGGCGCTGCTGACCGCGGCCCACTGCACGGGCCAGGCGGCGGCGTCCTGCCAGCGGGCGAAGCGGCGTACCAGCGGGACGATGTCGTGCCACATCGAGTGCACCGACACGACGGTCGGCGGGCCGCCGGCCGCGGCGAGGCGGGCGGCGGTCCAGGCCAGCGGCGAGAACGCCGAGACGTGGGCGTGCACCGCCTCGACGCCGTGCGCCTGCAGCGTCTCGGCCAGCGCCCGGGCGCCGTAGGCGCGGTACGGCCCGGCGCCCAGGGCAACCGTGTCGCGCCCGACCCGCAGGACGGGAACCCCGGCCGCCTCGGCGGCGGGCGGCGCGGTGGTGGTGAGCACGAGGGTCTCGTGCCCGGCGGTGTACTGGCGGGTGGCCAGGTCGTGCACCTGCAGTTCGACGCCGCCGAGGCGCGGGAGGTACACGTCGGTGACGTGGGCGATGCGCATGCTCGGGGGAACTCCTAGCTCACGGAGGCGAAGCGCCGGCCCAGCAGCCACAGCGCGGTGGCGAGGCCGCCGACGGGGATTTCGGCGACGAAGACGAACGCGCGGTACAGCAGCACCCCGGCCAGCGCGGCGGTCGGGTCGGTGCCCAGCGCGATGAAGACGGCGATCGTGCCCGCCTCCACCAGGCCGGCGCCGCCGGGCGTGATGGCGGCGAGGGTCAGCAGCCGCTCGGCGACCAGGCCGGCGAGCACCACGGGCAGCGGCAGCTCCACGTGGATCGCCCGCAGGCAGAACCACAGCAGGGCGCCCTGCAGCAGCCAGTATCCGGCCATGCCCCAGCTCAGCTCGGCCCAGCGGCGCCGCACGAGCCGGTCGGTGCCCTCCAGCAGCGCGGCCGTCGCCGCCGTCCAGCCGGGCGCCTGGTCCTCTTTGCCACGTCGGCGGACGCGGGTCCACACACGCTCGGCCAGCCCGACCAAGCGCAGCAGCGGCGCTGCCCGGCCGAGCAGGGCGGCCACAACCAGGGCGCCGGCCGCGGCGCTGGCGGCCGCGCACACCATCCAGAGTAGTCCGTGGCCGACGGGGCCGGCGTTGGCGAGGAGGAGTACCGAAACGGCCACCAGCGGCATGACGAGCTTTGCGACGAGGTCCCAGGCCTTCGAAACGACCACGAACCGGGCGAACTCCAGCCCGGTGTGGCCCCAGCCGCGGACCATGCCGAGGTTGAGCACGGTGCCGGCGACCCCGCCGAGGGGCAGCACGTTGGACACGGCGCTGCCGGACAGGTTGAGCGTCAGCGCGCGGCGGTGGCTCAGGCCCGGCAGCGAGGCGGTCAGCACCGACGTGTGCACCACCAGCCCGAGCAGCCAGACCACGCCCAGGAACAGCGGCCAGCGCCAGCCCAGGTGGGCGATCAGCTGCCAGGCCTGCGACCAGGATGCGCCGAGCGCTGACAGGTGCATCGCCGACCACACCACGAGCGCCACCGCAGCCAGCAGCAGCGCAGCGCGGCGTCCCCGCGCGCTCCCCGTCCCGTCCATCCGTCCTCCCGTGCGGCCTTCGAGTCGACCAAGGTCGCAAACGGAACCTGAAGGGACGCTGAAGACGCCCCCGACCCGATTGTGCGCAGATCCGGGCCTGGTGGAGGCCGGAATCGGTCAGCGTCGAGGTGGTGCCGTGCTCTCCCTGACGACGAGCTCGGTCGCCAACTCTATCCGTGGGGACTCGATTCGCTCGCCATTGACGATACGCAGCAGCGTCCGGGCCGCGGCCACGCCCATCTCGTGCAGCGGCTGGCGAATCGTGGTCAGCGGCGGCGCGGTCCACTCGGCGAAGTTGAGGTCGTCGAAGCCCACGACGCTGATGTCGCCGGGGATGGTGCGCCCCGCCCGGCGGACCGCCTCGTAGACGCCGGTCGCCTGCTGGTCGCTGCCGGCGAAGATCGCGGTCGGGGCGTCGGGCAGGTCCAGCAGCGCCTCGGCCGCGCGCAGGCCGCCGTCGTGGTGGAAGTTGCCGTACCGGATGAGCTGCCGGTCGACCGGGAGACCGGCCGACTCCAGGGCCGCCCGGTAGCCGGCGACGCGCGCCCGGGTGCACTGGAACTGCTCGTGCCCGCCGATCGCGGCGATGCGCCGGTGCCCGAGCCCGGCCAGGTGCTCGGCCGCGGCGTACCCGCCGGCGAAGTTCGTCGCCCCGATCGACGGCGTGCCCGGCGGCGGCTGGTTGACCGCGTCCACGATGACGAACGGCAGGTTGCGCCGGCGCAGATCCTCGTGCTGGCGCTCGGCCAGCTCCGACAGCACCAGGATGGCCCCCTCCGAGCCGCGCGCGAGCAGCGACTCCACCCAGCGGCGGGTCAGCGACTGGCGATTGTGGACGGCGGAGACGACGAGCCCCAGCCCGGCCTCCTCGACGACCTCCTCGACCCCGGTGAGGATCGACAGGCCCCAGACGCTGTCGAGATCGTTGATGACGAGGTCGATGAGGTCGGTGCGCCGCCGCCGGCCGTTCTTGGCCGCGCGGGGCCGCTGGTAGCCGCGCTCGGCGAGCAGCCGCTCGACGGTCTGGCGCGTCTTCGCCGAAACGTCCGTGTGGCCGTTGAGGACCTTCGAAACCGTGGAGACCGCGACGCGCGCCTCGCGCGCGATCTCGGCCATCGTCGGTTTGCCGTTCACGGTCATCGCGTCACCTTCGTGTTTCGAAAACGGTTACCCGTCCGCCAGGGCTGCCTTGTGATCGGCACCGTACACCCCGCCCCCCGACTTCCGAAATGTTTCCCGAAATCGTTGGGACGACTTTCGGAATTACCGCGGCCGGCGGCGCCCTGCCGGCCGACTTCTCGGCGGTGACGTACAAACCCCAGCCCCGAGGCCTCACCGGACGCAGGGCCCGCCGCGTAGGGGTGCGCGGCGGGGCCCTGCCAATCCCGGGCCGGCGGGACCGGCGGCTCTGCCGCCCGGGACGGCGCGGCGGCGAACCTGGTCGGCAACAGCCACCCGACCGGGGAAGGACCGTCATGGACATCCGCACCGTCTCGCGCTACGGCGCCGTGGCGACGCTCGCCGTCGCCGGCGTCGCCGCCGCGATCCCGCTCATCGTCACCGAGGACGACGAGGCCCCCGCCGCCGAGCAGTTCGACGCGTACGCCGCGCACCCCGGCGTCGCCGCCGCCTCCAACGCCATGCTCATCGCGCTCATCGCGCTCGTGCCCGCGATGGTCTTCGCCGGCCGGGTCGCCCGCCGCGGCGCGCCCCGGCTCGGCTACATCGGCGGCGCGCTGAGCGCCCTCGCATGGCTGGCGGGGCTCATGAGCATCGGGGCGCAGGGCATCGGGCTCTACGAGGGCGCCCGCCTGCCCGACCGGGCCGGCGCCGCGGCGCTGCTGGACGCCATGGCCGCGAACCCGGTGTACAACACCCTGATCCTGATCTTCGTGCTCGGCCACGTGGCCGGGATGGTCGTGCTCGGCATCGGCCTGTGGCGCTCCGGCAACGCCGGCTGGTGGGTCGGGGCGCTGTTCATCCTGTACGTCCTGCTGCACACGGTCGGGCACGCGCTGTTCGCCGCCGTGGACATCGCCTCGGGCTTCGTGCTCGCCGTCGCGCTGCTCGCCCTCGCGGTCCGGGTCGCCCGCACCCCCGACGCGGAGTGGGACATCGCGGCCGAGCCCGGCCGAACGGCCGCCCGCGCGACGCTCCCGGTGTGATGCCGCTCGGGGCCGGCGGTGGCGCACAATCGGGCATGATGCGTCCGACGGTGCGCCCCGCCATCCGGGCCGCGGTCGGGCTGGCCGTGGCCGCCGCCGTCGTGGGCGTCGCGCTCATCGGCACCGGCGACGTCGGCTGGCTGTCGGTGATGCTGGCGCTGACCGGCGTCGTGTACCTCGCCGTCGCCTTCGTCGGCGCCGCCGTCCTGCGCGCCCGGCCGGGCCACCGCACCGGGCTGGTCTTCCTCGCCTCCGGGGTGGGCGCGCCGGTCGCCGGCGCCCTGCAGGCGGCCGCCGACGTCGCCGTGCACCGCGGGCACGCCGCGCTGGCCGGGTGGGTGTACGCCGCGACGACGCCGTTCGCCCTCGTGGCCGTGCCGCTCGTCGCGACGTACGGCATCCTGCTCTTCCCCGGCCGCGGCCTCGAGACCCGCCGCCGGCGCATCCTCGCCCGGGTGTACGTTGCCGAGCTCGCGGTGCTGGCCGTGTGGGCGCTGCTGGCCACCGACTCGGCCGACGTGCCCGGGGTGGGCAACCCGATCGGCGTGCCGGCCGCGAACGTCCTCGTGGTGAGCATCCTGGTCCTCGGCCCGCTGAGCCTGCTCGCCTGCATTTCCCTCTGGCGGTACGCCAGGAGCGACACCGGCCCGCACGCCCCCGCGCTGCGCACCGCCGCCGCGGTCGCCTTCGTCGTCCCGGCGAGCTACATCGCCTGCGTCGTCGCGGGCCTGACGACCGGCGCGACCGCGCCCGTCGCGATCCTCGAGAACTGCGCCGCCGTCGCCCTCGGCATCGCCGCCTGGGCCGGGATCGCGCGGTACGGGCTGTTCGACACCCGGGCCGTGCTCAGCCGGGCCCTCGTCTACGGCGCGCTCACCGTCGCCCTCGCCGCCGTGTACCTGCTCGTGGTCGTCGGCCTCGGCCTGGCCTTCGACGGCCTCGTGCCGCAGCTCGCCGCGGCCGTCGCGGCCGCCCTGGCCGTCCTGCCGCTGCGCGATCTGGCCCAGCGCCGGATCAACCAGCTCGTGTACGGGCTGCGCGACGACCCGGCCGCCGCGTTCGCCCGCCTCGGCGAGCGCCTCGACGCCGTCGGCGCGCCCGAGGACATCCTGCCGGCCGCCGCGCGCACGGTCGCCGAGGCGCTGCGGCTGCGGTACGTCGCGATCGAGGCCGGCGGCGAGGTGCTCTGCCGGCACGGGCGCCTCCTGCCCGGCGCCGCCGAGCGGATCCCGCTGCCGTTCGCCGGCGAGACCGTCGGCCACCTCGTGCTGCAGACCCGCGACGACGCGGGCCTCACCCAAGACGAGCGGGCGCTGCTGTCCGGCCTGACCCGGCAGGTGGCGGTCGCCGCCCGCGCGGTCGCCCTCACCCAGGCGCTGCGGGTCTCCCGGCAGCGCCTCGTCGCCGCCCGCGAGGAGGAGCGCCGCCGGCTGCGCCGCGACCTGCACGACGGCCTCGGCCCGACCCTGGCCGGTATTGCGCTCGGCATCGACACCGTGCGCCGGGCCGCCGCCGAGGGCCCGTCCGCCGACCTGCTCGCCACCCTGCGCACCGCCACCGAGGAGGCGGTCGACGACGTGCGCCGCATCGTGTACGACCTGCGCCCGCCCATCCTCGACGAGCTCGGCCTGGCCGGCGCCGTGCGCGAGCAGGCGATCCGGCTCGGCGCCGCGTACATCGACGTGCCGGACGCCCTGCCCGCGCTGCCGGCGGCGGTGGAGGTGGCGGCGTACCGCATCGCCGTCGAAGCCCTCACCAACGCCGCCCGCCACGCACCGGGCAGCGCGGTCTCGGTCCGCCTGCGCGTCGACGGCCGCCTCGAGCTGTCCGTCGCCGACGCCGGCACCGGCCTGCCCGACGGCTACCGCGCCGGCGTCGGCCTCAACTCCATGCGCGAGCGCGCCGCCGAGCTCGGCGGCCGCTGCGACGTCGTCCGGCGCGAGCCGTCCGGAACCCTGGTGACCGCCCACATCCCCGTCCCGGAGGCCGTCCCGTGACCGTGCGCGTCCTTGTCGCCGACGACCACCCCCTGTTCCGCCAGGGCCTGCGCTCGCTCATCGCGGACTCGCCGGAGACCGACCTCGCCGGCGTGGCCGCCGACGGCGCCGAGGCGGTCGCCCTCGCCCTGGCCGAGCGCCCCGACGTGATCGTCATGGACCTGCGGATGCCCGGCCTCGACGGCGTGGAGGCGACCCGCCGCATCGTCGCCGCGCTGCCGGACGTGGCGGTCCTGGTCCTCACGATGGTCGAGGAGGACGCGTCCATCTTCGCCGCGATGCGGGCCGGCGCCCGCGGGTACGTGCTCAAGGGCGCCGGCCCGGAGACGATCCTGCGCTCGATCCTCGTCGTCGCCGCGGGCGAGGCCATCTTCGGCTCGGCGGTGGCGGCCCGCCTGACGCAGTTCTTCGCCGCCGGCCCGTCCGCGGCGGCCGCGCCGTTCCCGGAGCTGACCACCCGCGAGCGGGAGGTCCTGACCCTGATGGCGTCGGGCGCGAACAACGCGACCATCGCCGCCCGCCTCGGCCTCACGGAGAAGACGGTCCGCAACAACGTCTCCAACGTCTTCGCCAAGCTCCGGGTCGCCGACCGCGCGGCGGCGGTCGCCCGCGCCCGCGACGCCGGCCTGTGACGGGCTGCAGCGGTGCGCGGCTACCGCGGGTGCACGGCGTAGGTCAGGTGCGTCACCCGCGACGACGACTCGGAACGGACCGGCTCCAGCGCGACCCTGGACGCGTCCACGCCGTCGAACAGGCGGATGCCGGAGCCGAACAGCACGGGCGACAGCGCGATCGAGAACTCGTCGACCAGGCCGGCGTTCACGTACTGCAGGATCGTCGCGCCGCCGCCCGCGATGCGCACGTCGCGCTCGCTGGCGGCCGCGCGGGCCTGCTCGAGCGCGGGCTCGATGCCGTCGTTGACGAAGTGGAAGGTGGTCCCGCCCGGCCGTTGCCAGGGGTCGCGCTGCTCGTGCGTCACGACGAAGACCGGCGTGTGGAAGGGCGCCTCCTCCGGCCACGCGTGCTCGCCGACGTCGAACATGCGCTTGCCCATGACGCTCGCGCCGGTGCGCGCGAACGTCTCCCGCGCGACGTCGTTGTCGAGGCCCTCCTCGCCGCCCGCGCCCAGCTTCAGGTTCTCCCGGAAGAACCGCAGCGGGAAGGCCCACGCGTGCAGCTCCATCCACTGCTGCCCCATCAGGTCCTCGGGGGACTCGGGCGCGACGAACCCGTCCAGCGACATCGACACGCTGAAGAACACCTTCCCGGCCATCAGCCCTCCGCTCCCTTCCGGACGGTCTCGGCGACGTAGGCCGCCAGGTTGCTCAGCGTCTGCTCGCCGCCCTCGATCGCGTGGTACTTCTCCACGGCCTGGTCGCGCAGTTGCCTGGTGGGGAAGACCGTGCGCATCACGATCCGGGTCGCGGTGCCGTGCGGCGCGAAGGCCAGGGTCGACTCGAAGGCGTTCGGGTCGGCGCGGTACTCACCGTGCAGCAGCGCGATCCGCTCCGGCGGGACGATCTCGGTCCAGGTGATCCACTCGGGGTAGTCGGTCCCGTCCGGCCCGTGCATCATGAAGTCCCAGACTCCGCCCTCGCGGAACTCGAAGGACCGCGTGGTGGTGGTGAACCCCTCCGGACCCCACCAGCGTGACAGGTGCCGCACCTCGGTGAACGCCTCGAACACCAGCTCCGGCGGGGCGTCGATGACCCGTGAGATCACGATCTCCCGGTCGGCCGCCGCCGTCTCCTGACCTGCCCCTGCCATCGGTCATTCCCCCTGACGTGTCTGCTTGAGGTCCTGCACGTACGTGTCCAGCCGGTCGAAGCTCTCGTTCCAGAACCGCTCGAATCCGCCGAGCCACTCGTGGACCGGCCGCAGCCCGCGGGCGTCCAGGCCGTAGAGGCGCTGCTTGCCCGCCCCGCGGACCCGCACCAGCCCCACCTCCCGGAGCACCCGCAGGTGCTTGGACGCCCCCGGCAGGCTCATCCCCAGCTCGTGGGCCAGGTCGGTCACCGGCCGCTCACCCGCCCGCAGCAGCGTCAGGATGTCCCGGCGCTGCGGCTCGGCGATCGCGTTGAACGTGTCCGACGTCGTCGCTGCTCGTGCCACGTCCGCCACCATATTTTCCCATATGGGAAAACGTCAAGCCGGGTGTTAATGGAAGACCTTGAGGCCGATGACGCCCGCGATCACGAGCAGGAGGGAGAGCAGGCGCAGCAGGGTGGCGGGCTCGTGCAGCAGGAGCATGCCGGCGGCCGCCGTGCCGGTGGCGCCGATGCCCACCCAGACCGCGTAACCGGTGCCGACCGGGATCGAGCGGAGCGCGTAGCCGAGACCGGCCATGCTCAGCAGCAGCGCGGCGGCGAAGACGGCGGTGGGCGCCGCGCGGGTGAAGCCGGCGGTGCGGCTCAGGGCGACGGCCCAGACCGACTCGAGCAGGCCGGAGATGACGAGGACGAGCCAAGGCATGACGACGACAACCCACTTCCGTGCGGTCGTCTTGGCAGGCCGGGTACGACACACCCTCGTCCGGGACGGCGCGCCGAATCGCCGCCGTCGACCCCAGAGTAGCCAGCTCAGCCCGGGTCGGCCAGGCCGTGGCGGTAGGCGTACACCACAGCCTGCACCCGGTCGCGCAGGTCCAGCTTGGTCAGGATCCGCGAGACGTACGTCTTGACGGTCTCGGCACTGATGACGAGGGTGGCGGCGATCTCCGCGTTGGACTGCCCGGTGGCGATCAGCCGCAGGACCTCGAGCTCACGCGGCGCGAGCGAGGTGACCGAGGCGGGCGGGGCGGCGGGGAGCACGCGTTCGGCGTACCGTCCGATGAGCTTGCGAGTCACCTCGGGGGCCAGCAGGGCGTCGCCGGCGGCCACGGTGCGGACCGCGGCGATGAGCTGCGGCGGCGTGGCGTCCTTGAGCAGGAAGCCGCTGGCCCCGGCCCGCAACGCCCGGAACACGTACTCGTCCAGGTTGAACGTCGTGACCACGAGCGTCCTGACCGGATCGGCCACGCCCGGGCCCGACAGCTGCCGGGTGGCCTCGATGCCGTCGAGCACGGGCATGCGGATGTCCATGACGACGACGTCGGGGCGCAGGCGGCGGCCCAGGTCCACGGCGGCCCGCCCGTCGCCGGCCTCGCCGACGACCTCGAGGTCGGGCTGGGCGTCGAGGATGGTGACGAAGCCGGTGCGCACGAGGGCCTGGTCGTCGCAGACGAGGACGCGGATCACGCCGGCTCCCCGGCGGGGATGCGGGCGGCGACGGTGAACCCGCCGTCCGCCGCCGGCCCGGCGGTCAGCTCGCCGCCGAAGACCTCGACCCGGTCGCGCAGGCCGGCCAGCCCGCGCCCGGCGCCGCCGGCGCCGCGGGTCGAGCCGATGCCGGCGGCGGTGGTGACATCGATGTGTACGCCGTCGGGGCGGTGCACGACGCGGACGACGGTGGGGCGGCCGGCGGCGTACTTCATCGCGTTCGTGAGAGCCTCCTGGACGACGCGGTAGGCGGCGAGCTCGCGGCCGGAGCCGAGGTCGCGCGGGTGCCCCTCCTCGACGAGGTCGACCGGCTGGCCGGCGGCCCGGGTCTGCGCGACGAGGTCACCGACCGAGCCCAGCGCCGGCCGGTCGCCGTCCGGCGCGAGGCGGTCGGGGTCGAGCACGCCGAGCAGGTCGCGCAGCTCACCCAGGGCCCGCCGGCCGGTGCCGCTGATCGCGGTGAGGCTTCCGGCGAGGCGGTCCGGGGCGGCGGCGAGGTACTGCGCGGCGTCGGCCTGCACGACCATCGCCGTCACGTGGTGGGTGATGACGTCGTGCAGCTCCCGCGCGATCCGGGCGCGCTCCTGGACGCGGGCCGCGGCGTCGAGGGCCCGCCGCCGCTCGGCCTCGGCGGCCCGGGCACCGCGCATCCACGCGCCCGCGAACCAGCACCCGGCCAGGAACAGGAAGAAGATGACGAAGTCCTGGAGCCGGGTGCTCGAGCCCTCGGCGTGCAGCCCGGCGGCCAGGCCCGCGTAGCCGGCGGTGGCCGCGGCGGCGAGGGCCCGCCGGTGCCCCGGCTGGTGCGCGGCCGCGCTGTACAGCGCGACGAGCAGCCCGGCGCCGGCGAACGTGGCGTACCCGCGCAGCTCCTGCACCGCGAACCCGCCCGCGACGAGGGCCAGGCACGCGGCCGGCCGGCGCCGCCGGACGGTGAGCGACAACGTCTGGGCGAGCACGGCGGCGACGGCGAGCGCGTCGAGGGGCCGGTGCGGCAGCTCGCCGAGGCGGGTGCCGGCGCCCGCCAGCGGCGGCACGAACGCGAGCAGGGCGAGCGCGGCGCCGAGCAGGCCGTCGCGCAGCAGGGCGCCGCGCGGGGCAAAGCTCGGCAGCCGGACCACGCCAGCAGCGTAACGGCCCGCGCCCGCCCGGTTCACGCCCGTCGCCGGGCGGCGCGCAGGAAGAGCGCCGCCGCCACGCCGCCGACGAGGATCGCCACGACGCTCCCCTCGGGTCCGAACGACCCGCCGCTGATCGCGGCCGGCCCCTCGGTGACGCCGCGCAGCAGCCCGTGCGGTTCGCCGCCGGCGCCCGACACCGCCGTACCGAACAGGCCCGACTCCGCGAAGTTCCACCCGAGGTGCAGCCCGATCGGCACCCAGAGGCTGCGGGTCGCCGCGTACGCCGCCCCGAGCAGCACACCGGCCTCGCACGCGATGGCGATCGCCCCCCACAGCGTGGCGCCGGGGTTGAGCAGGTGCAGCCCGCCGAACAGCGCCCCGGAGGCGACCAGCGCGACCGCGGTGCCGGCCCACTCCTGCAGCAGCCGGAACAGCACGCCACGGAACAGCAGCTCCTCGGCGACGGCGGCGCCGACCATGGTGCCGAACGTGGCGATCGTCCCCGGCAGCGATCCCCACCCGGCGATCCGGTAGCCCCCGAGCACGGCGATGATCGCGATGGTCACCGCGAACAGCGCGACCCCGAGCCCCGCCCCGCGCAGCACTCCGGGCCCGAGGTCGCGCAGACCGGCCTCGTCGGCGCTGCGCCGTTCGAGCCGCCGGACCATGAAGCGGTACAGCATGAGCCCGCCCACCGCCGTGGCCCCTCCGACGACGAGGGCGGCGATCGCGTTGCCCGCGGCCACGGAGCTCAGCCCCGCCTCGGCCAGCAGGAAGACGAAGAACACCGGAATCATGACGAGCATGCGCAGCCCGATCCGCCGCGCCGGTTCCACAGTTGTCATGCATGTGAAGCTATGTCTGCCCCCGGCCGGCAAACGTCCCCGCGCGGTGGACATTCGCGTGTAGCTCGCACGGGGGACAGCTCATGGCGGCGTGCCGGGCCGGCGCCCGCCGGCCGCGCTGACGAGGCGCGGGGCGGCCGTCATCACACCGCGGCGGCGCCCTCGGTGACCAGCAGCAGCGCGCTCGTCGCGGGGGAGAGCGGCAGCGGGAAATCCGGGCGGAGCAGGGCGGCCAGCGGCGCGGCACCGCACGGGCCGGCGTCGACGCCGTTGGCGCGCAGCAGGCGAGCCGCCGCGAAGGCCTCCGGGTCGTCGACCGCCGTGCCGGCGGACAGTCCCGCGGCGATGTGCGGCCAGGCGAGGGACGACACGGTGCCGCAGTTCAGGCCGGCCAGCGCGGTCTCGCCGGTCGCGACCGTGACCGGGTGGCCGGCGGCGACGCTGGCCAGGACGCAGGCGGCGGCGCGCGGCTCGACGCTGACGACCGCGGTGCGGGCCGGGGCCGGGCGGCCGCGGTAGTGGGTCAGGGCGGCCTGCAGCAGGGAGCCGACGCCCGCGGGGACGATCACCAGGTCCGGGGGCGACGGCAGCTGCTCGTCGAGCTCGGCGAACAGGGTGCCGTAGCCGTCGACGATCCAGCCGGGCACCTCCTCGTAGCCGGGCCACGCGGTGTCCTGGACCAGCACCGCGTCCGGCGCGGCGGCGGCGTGGGCGGCGGCGCGCACCGCCGCGTCGTAGTCGCCCGGCACACGGGTGACGGCGGCGCCCTCGTCCTCGATCGCGCGGATCGCCGCCGCCGGTACGCCCGGCGGGACGTAGATCGCGGCGCGGTGGCCGGACAGGCGGGCGAAACGGGCGACCGCGCGGCCGTGGTTGCCGTCGGTCGCGGTGACGACCGTGCTCGGCGGGCGGCCGGCGAGCGCGCGGTGGACGGCCCACGAGGCGCCGAGGGCCTTGAACGCCGGCAGGCCCAGGCGGTTGGACTCGTCCTTGGCGTACAGGTGCGCGATGCCCAGCGACCGGGCCAGGCCGGGGAGGGCGACGACGGGCGTCGGGGCGTACCCGGGCAGGGAGCGGTGAAAGGCGAGGACCGGGTTCATGCGCGGACCAGGTTGACGTAGTAGCGGACGCCGAGGTCGAGGACGTCGTCGTTGAAGTCGTACTCCGGGCTGTGCAGCGACGGGCCGTCGCCGGTGCCGAGGAGGGCGAAGCAGCCGGGCACCGCGCGCAGGAAGACGCCGAAGTCCTCGCTGGCCGTCCACGGGGCGACCTCACCGTCGACCTGGTCGGTGACGGCACGGGCGGCGCACAGCGCGGCGGCGGCCTCCCGGGCGGTGTTGACGGTGGGCTCGAACGAGCGCGTGTACGACACCGACGCCGACGCCCCGTGGGCCGCGCTGATGCCGGCCGCCAGCTCGCGCATGCGGCGCTCGATGAGGGCGCTCACCTGAACATCGAAGCTGCGCGTGTCGCCGCGGATGACGGCCTCGCCGGGGATCGCGTTGCGGGCGCCGTCGGTGGTGATCTCGGTGCAGGAGACGACCGCGGGGGAGGCCGGGTCGATGCTGCGGGCCACGATCGTCTGCAGCGCCAGCACGAGCTCGGCCGCGATGACGATCGGGTCGACCACCATCTGCGGGCGGGCCGCGTGGCCGCCGCGCCCGGCGATGCGGATCTCGAAGTTGTCCTCGCCGGCCATGAGGGGGCCGGGGCGCGTGCCGAAGGAGCCCGCGGGCTGTCCGGGCATGTTGTGCACACCGTAGATCGCCTCGACGGGGAAGCGCTCGAACAGGCCGTCGGCGATCATCGCCCGCGCGCCCAGGCCGTGCTCCTCGGCCGGCTGGAAGATCAGGTGCACGGTACCGTCGAAGCCGCCCTCGGTCGCGAGGACGTGCGCGGCGCCGAGGAGCATCGCCATGTGCCCGTCGTGGCCGCAGGCGTGCATGACGCCGTCGTGCTCGGAGCGGTACGGCCGGTCGCCGCGCTCGTGCAGCGGCAGCCCGTCCATGTCGGCGCGCAGGCCGATCGCCCGGCCCGGGCCGCGGCCGCGCAGCGTCGCGACGAGGCCGGTGCCGCCGACGCCGCGCACGACGTCGAGGCCCAGGGCGGCGAGCTCGGCGGCCAGGTAGTCGCCGGTCCTGTGCTCGCGCAGGCCGAGCTCGGGGATGCGGTGCAGGTCGTGGCGCCAGCGGCGCAGGGGCGCGCTCATGACGCGAGCGCCAGGACCGCGTTGGCGAGCACGTCGACGCCGTTGCCGCACGCCTCCGGCCGCGAGTACTCCCGCGGGGTGTGGCTGAGCCGCATGAGGTCGCCCCGCAGGCGTTCCCGGTTGACGCGCAGTTCTGGCATGCCGACCAGCCTCGGCGGGCGGCGACCGTTGCGTCCAGCGAATGTTTTCGAGGGGTACCGTTCGGGTGTACCGAAGAATGGAGGCCCGGCGTGCTGGACCTGCGCCGCCTGCGGCTGCTGCGCGAGCTCGCCCACCGCGGCACCCTCGCCGCGGTGGCCGAGGCGCTGTCCTACAGCCCGTCGACCGTCTCCCAGCAGCTGTCCCAGCTCGAGGCCGAGGCCGGCGTCGCGCTGCTGGAGCCGGCCGGCCGGCGGGTGCGGCTCACCCCGCAGGCCGAGATCCTCGTCGCGCACACCGAGCGGATCCTCGAGCAGCTGGAGCGGGCCCAGGCCGACGTGGCCGCCTCCACCGCGCTCGTCGGCGGCGAGATCCGCGTCGCCGCCTTCCAGACCGCCGTCCTGGCCCTGCTGCCGGCGGCGCTCACCGTCCTGGCCCGCGACCACCCGCGGCTGCGCGTGCACCTCACCGAGGCCGAGCCCGAGCAGGCCCTGCCCGCCCTGCTGGCGCGGGACTTCGACGTCGTGGTCGCCGAGGAGTACCCGGACAGCCCGCAGCCCCGCCCGGCCGAGGTCGACGTCGAGGACCTGCTCGCCGACCCGATCCGGCTGGCCCACCCGCCCGGCCGGCGCACCCCGCGCAGCCAGGCGGCCCTCGCGCAGCTTGCCGGGCACCCGTGGGCGATGGAGCCGGCCGGCACCGCCGCCCGCGCCTGGGCCGTCGCCGTGTGCCGCAAGGCCGGGTTCGAGCCCGACGTGCGGTACGAGACCAGCGACCTGCTGCTGCAGATCCGCCTCGTCGAGGCCGGGCACGCCGCCGCGTTCGTGCCCGACCTGGCCTGGAACGGCCGCCGCCCGACGGTCGCGACCCGGCCGCTGCCGAAGCCGCAAGCGCACCGGCGCGTCCTGACCGCGGTGCGCCGCGGGCACGCCGAGCACCCGTCGGTGCTCGCCGTGCGCCGGGCCCTGGCGCTGGCCCGCGAAACGTACACGTCCCTTTCGAAAACGCTTCAGGAGCATCGAAAGGATTCGTAGCGTACGCCGCACGATGCGACGTCTCCTCGTCGTCGTGCTCATGTGTGCGTCGCTGTTCGCAGCGGCGCCGGCGGCCGCCACCGCCTCGACGTTCGTGCCGGGCAGTGGCCGTTTGCTGTTCGTGGGGCAGTCCACGAAAACCGCATGGGACGACTACACATCGTTTGCCGCGCCACCCAGCGGCGGGTCCGTCCACTACGAAGTGAAGTCGGGCACCTGGGTCAACCAGGGGCACAGGGACTACGCGACCTATCTGGCCCAGCAGGGCAGGATGATCCAGGTCGGCGTGTCCGGGAAGGACAACCCGCCCGGGTTCACCGGCGGCGACGAGCGTACCGCTACCCGAACGCGCCGCTGCCGCGAGATGAACGCAGCCGGGACAGGATGAACCGGGCCCGCTCGGCGACCGGGGCCCGGGGGAGCTCGACCAGCTCGTACGGCAGCCCGTGGTAGCCCTCGACGATCGCCGCGTGGGTGCGGGCCGCCTCCTCGAAGCCGTTGCGCCGCTCGGCGTCGGTGCGGTAGATCGCCCGCCACGGCGGGGCCACGAAGACCACGCGGCGGTACGGCCGCGTCGCCGCCGCCCGCAGCACGTGCGCGGGGACCGGGCGGCCCAGCCGCAGCCAGTAGCCGGGCAGGCACGGGATCGCGTGGTCGAAGAAGACCGGGCCCGGTGCGGGCAGGGCGCGCGCCCAGCGGTACGAGCGCAGGCCCCACCGCAGCCACAGCTCGCCGAGCAGCGCGGGCTCCCGGACGCCGGCGCGGATGATCGCGCGCCCGCCCTCGTCCGCGACCGGGAAGCCGGCCGCCGCCAGGTGCCGCAGCAGCGTCGTCTTGCCCGAGCCCGGGCCGCCGGTCAGCACCACCAGGTCATCGATGTCCGCCATCGCCATTCCCGTGTCGCAACGTCGGGTGGGGTCGACACCCGTGCGGGTTGCCGCCCCGCAATGCAGCGTCGCGAGCCTCAGCATCGAAGTCAATCCTTGGGTTTACTAGGATCAGCCTGAGCGATAGCTTGGATGTCGTGACGCTGGAGGACCTGCGGGTGTTCGTCGCCTGTTGCCGGACCGGGAACCTCAGCGCCGTCGCGCGGGAGCTGTCGTGCACGCAGTCCGCCGTCAGCCAGCACGTGCGGCGCCTCGAGCGGGAGCTGGGTGTGGCCCTGCTGGAGCGCCGGCCGCGCGGTGTCGCGCCGACCGAGGCCGGCCGGGTGCTGCTCGAGGCCGTCGAGCACGGGCTGGGCCACCTCGACCAGGCGCGGCGCCGGCTGGGGGAGCTGGCCCGCGGCGAGGCCGGCACCGTGCGGGTCGTCACCGGGGCCACGACGGTGCGGCATTTCATGGCGGCGGGCGTGCAGGCGTTCCGGGCGGCCCGGCCGGACGTCAGCCTCGAGTTCCGCACCGAGAACTCCAGCCGCAACTGCGTGCGCGCCGTCCTCGCCGGCGAGGCGGACCTGGCCTGGATCACCATCCAGGGCGAGCGGGGCGGCGTCGAGCAGCGGCCCGTCGCGCGGCTGCCCTGGCGGCTGGCGGTCGCCCGCGACCATCCCCTGGCCGGGCGCGCCGCGATCGAGCCGGGCGACCTCGCCGGGCTGCGGCTCATCCGGCTCCCCGCGCAGTCCACGTCCGGCGCGGTGCTCGAGGCGTGGCTGGCCGCCGCCGGCGTCGACGCGGCCGGCCCGGCGAGCGTCGCCGACTGGGACACCGCGGTCCTGCTGGCCGAGCTCGGCGTCGGCGCCGCCGTCGTGCCGGCCACGCCCGGCGCCTACGCCGCGCACGCGTCGCTGCGGCTGATCCCGATCCCGGCGCTGCCCCGGCTCACCGTCGGCTGGGCGGCCCGCCGCTGGTCGGCGCTGTCCCCGCTCACCCGCGAGTTCGCCGACACGATCGCCGCGGCGCCGTAGCGGGGCCGCTCGTCAGGGACCCGTTCGCGGGCCGGCGAGCACGGCCCGCCCGCCGTGCGGTTCGCGCGCAGCGCCCCGCAGGTCCAGCAGCAGCGCCGGCACCAGGACCGAGCGGACCAGCAGCGTGTCCAGCAGCACCCCGCCGGCCACGACGACGCCGAGCTCGACCACGAACACCACCGGGACCACGGCCAGGGCGGCGAACGTCGCGGCCAGCACGACGCCCGCGCTGGTGATGACGCCGCCGGTGGCGACCAGCGCGGGCAGCACGCCGTCCTCGCGCGCCCGGGACAGCAGGAAGATGTTGTAGTCGATCCCGAGCGCCGTGAGCACCACGAAGCCGATGAGGATCGCCTGGTCGTCCAGGCCGGCGTAGCCGAGCACCGGCCCGAACAGCAGCCAGCCGCCGCCCAGCGCCGCCGCGAACGACGCCAGGGCGATCGTGACCAGCAGCGCCGGCGCGAGCAGCGCGCGCAGCAGCACGACCAGCACGACGAGCAGGACCGCCAGGACGGCCGGAATGACGTGGTACGCGGGGCCAGAACACCCACCGCCCGAGCAGGACGAGCAGCGCCGGGTACAGGCTCAGCATCGCCGCCAGCACCACCGCCACGCCCACGGCCCCGATCGCGCCCAGGCTCCGCGTGGTGGCGACGGACGCGGGCAGCAGGCACAGCAGCCCGCCGATCACGGTCGCGGCCGACGCGGCGATCGCGGGCGCGGCCCGGCACAGGGCGGTGCCCATCGCGGCGCGCCGCCCGGCGTGGCGGTGCAACTCCTCCCGGTAGCGGGCGGTGAGCAGCAGCGCGTAGTCGGTGCCGACCCCGAACACGAGCACGGTGAGGATGCCCTGGCTCAGGCCGTTCACGGTCAGGTCGAAGGCCCGCACGACGAGGGTCACCGCGCCCTGCGCCGCGCCGGCCGCGGCCAGCACCGACAGCAGCGGCGCCAGCCACAGCACCGGGCTGCGGTAGATGACCAGCAGCAGCACCGCGACGACGGCGACGGTGACGAGCAGGACGGTGACGTCGACGTCGAGGAAGGCGTCGGCGCCGTCGACCAGCGCCCCGGCCGGCCCCGTGACGTGCACGGTCAGGCCGGGCGGGAGCCCGGCGCGGGCGTCCGCGCGCAGTCGGACCGTGCGGTCGTAGAGGGCGTCCAGGTCGCGCGTCCGGCGGTACCGTCTGCAGCAGCGCCCGGCCGTCGGCGGAGTCCTCCACTGTGGACGGACCGAACCGGCCGTCCACGGCGGACCGGTCCGCGGCGGTGATCCCGGACGCGCGGTAGTACACGATCGCGGTCGGCAGCGTGTCGCCGCCGCGGGCCACCACGGCGCGGACCCGCGTCGACTCGGCGTCGCGGGGCGCGTAGGCGGCGGCGTCGTTGCGCTGCTCGGCGGAGAGCTGCCCGGCGAGCGGACCGAGCGCCGCCAGGGCGCCGAACCACGCCAGGAGGACCAGCCAGGGTATGCATCTCGACATGGCCGCCACCCTCGCTCGGGCGGGCCCGTCGCGTCGTCGTGCGGGCGGCGGCTTCGGGCGCCTACGCGTCCGGGCGTACGAGCCCGGAACGGTAGGCGAAGACGACGAGCTGCGCGCGGTCGCGGGCGTCGAGCTTCACCATCGCCCGGCTGATGTGGGTGCGGGCGGTCGCCGGGCTGACGTGGAGCCGCTCGGCGATCTCGTCGTTGGACAGGCCGTGCGCGGCGAGGGCGACCACCTCCCGCTCCCGCTCGGTGAGCACGCCGAGGGCCCGCCCGTCGGCGATCCGGGCGAGGCTGGGCGCGGCCGCCCCGGCGAAGGTGGCGATCAGCCGGCGGGTGACGGCGGGGGCGAGCAGCGCGTCGCCGCGGGCCGCGACCCGGACGGCCTGCAGCAGCTCGGCCGGCTCGGCGTCCTTGAGCAGGAACCCGGCGGCGCCGGCGCGCAGGGCGGCGTACACGTACTCGTCGAGGTCGAACGTCGTGAGCACGACGACCCGGGTGCCCGGCTCCCCGGCGAGCGCGGCGAGCACGCCGAGACCGTCGAGGACGGGCATCCGCACGTCAAGCAGCAGCACCGCGGGCCGCAGCGCGCGGACCAGGTCCAGGGCCCGCCGCCCGTCGGCCGCCTCGCCCACGACGGCGATGCCCGGCTCGGACTCCAGCACGATCCGGACCCCGCCGCGCAGCAGGGCCTGGTCGTCGGCGACGACGACGGTGATCATCGCGGCAGCCACGCGCGGACCCGGAAGCCGCCGCCGTCGCCGGGCCCGGCCTCGAGCCGGCCGCCGACGGCCTCGGCCCGCTCGTGCATGCCGGTGAGGCCGAGGCCGGCGGCCCGCGGCGCCGTGGTGCCGTGGTGCCGTCGTCGGCGACGGTGACGGCCACGCCGTCGGCGCCGTAGGCCAGCGTCACCGTCGCCGACCCGGTCGCGGCGTGCCGGGCGACGTTGGTCAGCGACTCCTGCACGATGCGGTACGCGGCGTGGTCGACCTCCCGGCGCAGCGGCGGCGCGGCGCCCGACGTGTGTATCCGCACAGCCAGCCCGCCGCGGCCGAGCCGCTCGACGAGCGCCCGCAGCCCCGCGAGCCCCGCGCCGTCGCGGACCCCGTCCAGCGCGCCGCGCAGCTCGGCGAGGGCCTCGCCACTGGTGTCGCGGATCGCCGCGATCAGCGCCAGGCCGGCGGCGTCGAGGGGGCGCATGGGCGGGGCGAGGCGGCGCTGGGCGGCGAACCCGCCGGCGACCGCCAGCACCAGGAACAGCCCGACTCCGATGCGGAACACCACCCGACGGTACCGAGGTCGCGGCGTGCGCGGCCTCCGCCGGGGGCGGAGGGCGTACGCCGGGGAACGTACGCGCCGCCTCAGGGGCCGGGCGGAACTGTCAAGCATTGACATATCTCCACATTCGCGGGAACCTTCACGCACGTCGATTTCGGCGGTCGGCGGCCATGCACCGTTGACGATCGGAGCGACGTGAGAAGGCTGCTGCGCGCTGTCCTCGGCGCGGCCTGTGCCGCCGCCGCGGCCATTGCCGGATTCGACACACCCGCCGGAGCCGCCGTGCCGGCGGACCTGACCACCCTGGTCAACCCGATGATCGGCACCCAGAAGGAGGGCAACACCTTCCCGGGTGCGGCCCTGCCCTTCGGGATGGTGCAGGTCAGCCCGGACACCGGGTGGGGGACCGGGTACAACTACGACCAGACCAAGGTCTGGGGCTTCTCCCAGACGCACCTGTCCGGCGTGGGCTGCCCCGTCGCCGGCGAGGTGCCGCTCATGCCGACCGTCGGGGCGGTCAGCAGCAGCGACCCGAACACCTATGGGCAGGCGCTCAACCACGGCCAGGAGCAGGCGTCGCCGGGCTACTACCGGGTCGGGCTGCCCAACGGCGTGACGACGGAGCTGACCGCGACGCTGCGCACGGGCTGGCAGCGGTACACCTTCCCGGCCGGCACCCAGTCCAACGTCCTGTTCAACACGGCGCAGACGCGGGGCCAGACGACCGGGGCGAGCACCTCGTCGGTGTCCATTGTGAACAGTGACACGGTCGAGGGATCCGTGACCGCGTCCGGGTTCTGCGGGCCGTCGCCGGCGCACACGGTGTACTTCACCGCGCAGTTCAGCCGGCCGTTCGCCTCGTTCGGCACGTGGTCGGGCTCGACGTTCACGTCCGGCTCGCGCTCCTCCAGCGGCAGCGGCGCGAAGGGCGGCTGGGTCCGCTTCGACACCACGTCGAACAACGCGGTGACGGTCAAGGTCGGGCTGTCCTACACCGGCCTCGCGGGCGCGCGGGCCAACCTGAGCGCCGAGACGTCCGCCGCCGCCTTCAACTTCGACACGGTACGCCAGGCCGCCCACGACACCTGGAACACCAAGCTGCACAAGGCCGAGGTCGACGGCGGCACCACCGACCGGCAGGTCGCCTTCTACACGTCGCTGTACCACGCCCTGCTGCACCCCAACCTGGCCGGCGACGTCGACGGCAGCTACCGCGGCTTCGACAACGCCGTGCACACCGCGTCGGGCTACACGCCGTACCAGACGTTCTCGCTGTGGGACACCTACCGGGCCCAGAACCAGCTCGTCGCCCTGCTCGAGCCGCAGGTGGCGCGCGACTCCGCGCTGTCGCTGCTGGCCGTGGACCGGGAGCTGGGCTGGCTGCCCCGCTGGGCGCTGGACAACACCGAGACCAACACCATGACCGGCGACCCGGTCACGCCGTTCCTCGTGGACCTGTGGGCCCGCGGGCTGCTCAACGGCTACGAGGAGCAGTTCTACACCGCGCTGCGCAAGAACGCGTTCGGCACCCCGCCGGCGAGCACCGGGCTCAACGGGCGCAACGGCAACCCGTACTACACCGCGCTCGGGTACGTGCCGACCGGCGTGGTGTGCAGCCCCACCAACCAGTTCGACCACGACTGCCAGTACCCGAGCTCGGCGACCCTGGAGTACGCGGCGGCCGACTCGGCGCTGGCCATCATGGCGCGCTCGCTCGGGCACACCGCCGACGCCGACGCGCTGCAGGCCCGCGGGCAGAACTACCGCAACCTGTTCGACCCGTCGATCGGGTTCTTCCGGCCGCGCAACGCCAACGGAGGGTTCGCCTCGCCGTACTCGCCGACCGACGGCGCGCACACCTTCCACGAGGCCGGCGCGTACCAGTACCAGTGGCTCGTCCCGCAGGACCCCGACGGCCTGGTGACGCTGCTGGGCGGCAAGAGCGCGGCCAACACCCGGCTCGACCAGTTCTTCGCCTACAGCGACCTGCTCACCGACCCGTCCGGCACCGCGCACAACAAGTGGGTGAACGGCGCCTACGACTACTACAGCTTCACGACGTACAACCCGAACAACGAGCCGGACCTGCTGGCGCCCTACACCTACCTGTGGACGGGCCAGCCCTACAAGACGGCGACGGTACTGCGGGCCGCGTACACGCTGTTCGCCAACGGCCCCAACGGCGTCACCGGCAACGACGACCTCGGCACGATGTCGGCGTGGTACGTCTTCAGCTCGCTGGGCCTGTACCCGCTGATGAACGGCGCGAACTTCTACGGGGTGAGCACGCCGCAGTTCCCGTCGGCGAAGGTGACCGTGGGATCGTACGGGTCGCAGCAGGGAGGTACCGTCACCATCTCGGCGCCCGGGGTGAGCGACGCGAACCGGTACATCGGCACGGCCACCCTCGGCGGCACCGCCTTCACCCGCACCTGGCTCTCCCAGGCCGACCTGGCCCGCGGCGCCACCCTCAGCTACACGGTGACGGGCACGCCGGGCGCGTGGGGGACCGGCGCGGGCGACACCCCGCCGTCGGCGAACCACACCACGCCGCCGGCCGCGCAGACCAACCTGGCGCAGGGGCGCGCGGCGACCGGCTCGGCCGCCTGCGCCACCGGCGAGGGCCCGGACAAGGCCGTCAACGGCAGCGTCACCGGCGGCAACACCGACAAGTTCTGCTCGGCGGCGGGCCCGTCCTGGCTGCAGGTCGACCTCGGCTCGGCGCAGACGCTCACCCGTCTCGTCGTCAAGCACGCCGGGGCCGGCGGCGAGCAGGCCGCGTTCAACACCAAGGCGTTCACCATCCAGCTGTCCACCGACGGCAGCACGTGGCAGACCCCGGTCACCGTCACGAACAACGCCGATCCGGTGACCACGCACCAGATCGCGGCGACGAGCGCCCGCTACGTGCGGCTCAACGTCACCACGCCGACGCAGAACAGCGACACCGCGACCCGCATCTACGAGCTGGAGGCGTACGGCGGCGGCACCGCACCGGCCAACCTCGCGCTGAACAAGCCGGCCACCGGCACCACGGCGTGCGCGGCGAGCGAGGGCCCGGAGAAGGCGGTCAACGGCAGCGTCAGCGGGGGCAACGCCGACAAGTTCTGCTCGGCGGTCGCCGGCGCCTGGCTGCGGGTCGAACTCGGCGCGAGCCGGGCGATCAGCCGCTTCGAGGTGGCGCACGCCGAGGCCGGCGGGGAGCCCGCGACGTACAACACCAAGGCGTTCACCATCGAGGTGTCCAACGACGGCACGACCTGGACCCGGGTCGTCGACGTCAGCGGCAACACGGCGGCGAACACCACCCACCCCGTCAGCGGCGTGTCCGGCCGGTACGTCCGGCTGAACATCGTCACCCCCACGCAGACCACGGACGCGGCGGCCCGGATCTACGAGCTTCGCGTATTCGGGTGAGACGGCGGGTGATTCGTCTGCTCACCCGGTCGGGAGGGGATCGGCGGGCACTGATGCGGCTTACCGTCAGAGCATGCCTCCGGTCCTCGTCCGCCCCTACGTGCGGGTCATCCCGATCACCCATGTCGCGCCCGCCTATCCCCGGCGGTCACCCATCGCGCCGCGGCCCGTGCCGTCCGAGTACCGCCCGCGTCACCTCGCACCCGCCGAGGTGATGGCGGAGTCCAAGCCCCAGCGGAAGACCCAGCCGAAGATCCAGCCTCAGTCGAAGACCCCGCCGAGCCGGCGGCGACCCACCCGGGGTCGCCGCCGGACCCCCGCCCTCGCGTGGGGCGCGCTGCTGGTCGCGCTGGCCACCAGCGGCGGCCTGGCGCTGCGGGCGGGCGCGGAGCAGCAGGGCGTCGGCCAGGTGCCCGCGGCCGAGTCGCGCCAGCAGCCCGCCGCCGGCGAGGGCCGGCTGCAGATGGCGGTCGTCGTGCCGGCCTCGGCCCGGCTCGCGAGGTCCCACCCGGACGGGCCGTCCCGCCAGCACCAGCCCTGACAGCTTCGGCCGGTATGCTTCGCGGACCGGCCGCCCCGGGCCGGACAGCCCCTGATGAGGCGGTCCGATGCAGCAACCAGAGCGCGAAGTGCTCGACTGGCAGACGTTCGGCACGGCCGCCCGCGAGCTGGCGCAGGCCGTCGCCGACGACGGCTTCCGGCCCGATCTGGTCCTCAGCGTCGCGCGGGGCGGGCTGCTGGTGGCCGGCGCGCTGAGCTACGCGCTGGACGTCAAGAGCATCCACATGATGAACGTCCTGTACTACACCGGCGTCGACCAGCGCCTGGACGCCCCCGTCATCCTGCCGCCGGCGCCCGACCTGAGCGAGCTGCGCGGCGCCCGGGTGCTCATCGCCGACGACGTCGCCGACACCGGCGGCACCCTCGAGGTGGTGCGCGACTTCTGCGCCGGGCGGGTCGCCGAGGTGCGCTGCGCGGTGCTGTACGAGAAGCCGCACTCGACGGTGTCGTGCCAGTACGTGTGGCGACGCACGGACCGCTGGATCACGTTCCCGTGGTCGAGCCTGCCGCCGGTGACGGATCCCCGGGCCGCCGTCACGGGCTGATCGGCGCCGCCGCCGCGGAACGGGGCGACCGGGACGGGCCGGCGATGCTGCTGCGGCGGGAGTTCGTGCTGCCGGCCGCACCGGTCCGGGCGCGGCTCTACGTGAGCGCTCACGGCGTGTACGAGATGGAGCTGAACGGCGAGCGCGTCGGCGACCACGTCCTCGCGCCCGGGTGGACCAGCTACCACCACCGGCTGCGGTACCAGACCTTCGACGTCACCGGGCACCTCAAGGCGGGCGGCAACGCGCTCGGCGCGTGGCTCGACGCGGGGTACCTCACGACCGACTTCGCCTCCAGCAAGCTCGAGGCCGGCATCAGGCACCTCGCCGACGGCACCGGCGCGCACTACCCGATGCTGACCTCCGCCGTCGGCACCCCTCGTCTCGCAGTCCCGGACAAGGTGAGCGACCTCGGCTTCTTCGCCCTGCCCGGCGACGACGCGGCCAAGAACGGCCTCACGGTGTGGGAGCCCGCCGGGGTGTACATCCCGAAGACCACGACCGGCGCGAAGCTCGACGCCGCCCGCAGGTTCCTCGCTTTCGTGGCGAGCAAGGACGGCTGCGACGCGATGGCCAGGGCGACCACCCCGTTCGGGCCGTTCCTCGTCAAGGGCTGCACGCTGCCGGCCGACGTGGCCGCGCCGATCAAGGACATGCAGCCGTACTTCGACAGCGGCGCCAACAGCCCGGCGCTGGAGTTCCTCTCGCCGGTGAAGGGCCCGTCGCTGGAGCAGATCACCGTCGAGGTCGGCTCCGGCATCCGCAAGGCCGCCGACGGCGCCGCGCTCTACGACCAGGACGTCAAGAAGCAGGCCCAGCAGCTCGGCCTGCCGGGCTGGTAACCCGGCATGCGACGCGCGTACTCCTCTTGGTTCTACCTGCCGGCCGCGCTGGTGTACGGCACGCTGTTCCTCGTCCCCCACGTTCGCGTCGTTCTACTTCAGCTGCGCCCGGTCGCGATCACGACGGTGGTGGTGCAGTCGGTGGCGGTCTTCAACGGCGCGGAGAGTGAGGTGACGCCATGGCGGCCCCCGTGCCCCTGAGCCGCTTGGCCCCGGCTCGGGCGAGGCCGACATCGCCAACCGGGCGGCGGTCGCGGCGGTGCTGTCCGGCCGGCCGCACGACCTGCCGGGCGAGCACCCGCTGACGGTCGACGTGTCGGCCCTGGCCCGCCCGGCGCGTCAGCGATCGGCGGCGTGAACGCGCCGCGACCGGGCAGATACCGGTGTCGCGCCGGCGCCGGCCGGCGAGGCACCGGTATCTGCGCAGGCCCACGACTTCGCGAGAGGCGGACGCGGTCACCCTGCTGGAGGAGTTGTCCGTCACGGCGGCGCCGGTCGTGGACGAGCGCGGCGGCCGGCGGCACCCGGGGTAGGCCACGTCCACATTCGAACTCGGGAGGCGACGGGATGAACCGGGCTACGGCGGTGGTCGTGGGGGTGGACGGCTCGCCGGAGAGCCTCGCCGCGGTGGACTGGGCGGCGGGCGACGCCGGCCGCCGTGGGTGTCGGCTGCGCGTGGTCCACGCGCTGCAGTGGCCGGCCGGGCTGTACGCGCCGCTGGGCGCTCCGGTGCCCCCGCTCTACGAGACGACGGTGCGGGAGGCGACGCAACGGATCCTCGACGAGGCGGTCGCGCGCGCCCGCGCCGCCGCACCCGGGATCGAGGTCGCGACCGACCTGCCCGTGGGGCACCCGGCCGCCGCGCTGCTCGAGGAGTCGCGTCAGGCCGTGGCCGTCGTAGTGGGCAGCCGCGGCCTCGGCGGTTTCACCGGGCTGCTGCTCGGCTCCGTCGGCGCGGAGCTCGCCGGGCACGCGGCGTGCCCGCTCGTCGTGGTCCGTCACACCGTCCGGCCCGCCGGCCCGGAGGCCGGACGGGTGATCGTCGGCATCGACGGCTCCCACGACGCACGCAGCGCGCTGCGGTTCGCG
This sequence comes from Dactylosporangium sp. CA-139066, assembly GCF_050936175.1. Lineage (NCBI taxonomy): Bacteria > Bacillati > Actinomycetota > Actinomycetes > Micromonosporales > Micromonosporaceae > Dactylosporangium > Dactylosporangium sp. CA-139066. The sequence continues at coordinate 2,825,886 of NZ_JBNJNH010000001.1, forward strand.
TTCGAGCAGGCGTCGTACCGCGGCTGCGCGGTGACGGCCGTGCACGCGTACCAGTGGCCGCCGACCACCGGGCCGGGTGAGATGCTGCCGCTGGTGTACGACCCGGCGCAACTGCGCGACGAGGAGCGGCTCGCCGTGGCCGAGTCGATGAGCGGCTGGGGCGAGCAGTACCCGGACGTGGACGTTCGGCAGACCGTCGTGCGCGGCCGGCCCGCCGCGGTGCTGACCGAGCTGTCCGCCGGCGCGGAACTGCTGGTCGTCGGATCGCGCGGCCGGGGCGGCTTCACCGGCCTGCTCCTGGGCTCGGTGAGCCAGGCGGCTGTCCACCACGCGGCCTGCCCGGTGGTCGTGGCCCGCTGATGGACAGGCGCCGCCCCGAGCCGATCCGCCCCGGCGGATCGAGAGCGCTCACTAGCGGGATTTCACCGAGGTGCGGCGCCTGTGCTCGTCTCGTGTGGGTACTGGTTGCGGGACTCGGACCGCGCGGGTGGCTCCGGCTCGGGTGTCGTGACAGGTATGCGCAGCTGGACCGTCGTCCCGCCGCCGGCCGTGCTGTGTATGTGCATCCGTCCGCCCAGCGCGCCGACCACGGCTCGGACGATCGCCAGGCCCAGCCCGGTTCCGGTCTCCGTCGGCTCGCCGGCGCAGCCGTGGCGCACCGCCTCGAGTGTCTCCGCGGCCATGCCGGCACCGGTGTCGCGGACCGTCAGGACCCAGCAGCCGGCCTCCCGGCGCGCGCTGAGCTCGATGGTGTCGTCCGGCCCGGTGAACTTCAGCGCGTTCTCCACCAGGCAATCGACTGCGGCCTCCAGCCGTTCGTGGCTGGCGGCGACCCAGCCGACGTCTGAGTACACCGTCCAGTGCCGGCTCGCCGTCGGCGACCAGCGGCGGCCGATGCGCTCCAGTTCGGCGTCGAGATCGACGGTGGATACGGGATGAGGTTCCTCGATCTGCATCAGCGTGACGAGGCGCTCGGTGATGCGTGCCAGCTTGTCCAGCTCGTCGAGGACGATGGCGGTGTCCTCCAGCGTGGTGGCGTCGCGGTGGGCCGATCGCACCATGTCGGTGTATCCCCGGGCCACGGTGATCGGCGTGCGCAACTCGTGGGAGGCCAGCCGGACGAACATCTGCTGCACCTCAAGCCGGCGCCGCTCCACCTCGGCGAGTCGCCGCACCTGCGCCAGCGCCTGGTTGCGGCGGTGCACATGCCAGACCATGACCCCGAAGAGCGCCGTCATGAGCGGCTCCTCGGTGGTCTCCTCCCACCCGATGTATCCGGCGTCGGCGTGATGGACCAGGATCGCGCCGGTCACCGTCGTCACCAGGAGCAACACCAGCACCATGATGGACGCACGCCACCGGCTGAAGCCGTACACCACGGCGAGACCGATCCAGATGAGATGGAACGCCACGGTCTCGCGGCCGGGCACGGTGTACATGGCGATCGCGCAGACGATCGCGAGCGCCGCCCAGGCGGCGACGAGCCGCCGGCTAGTCGAGGATGAACTGATAGCCCACATTGCGTACCGTTTCGATGCGATCGGGTCGGTCGAGCTTGGCGCGCAACCTGCGGACGTACACGTCGACGACGTTGCTGCCGGGGTCGAAGCTGAGGTCCCAGACGTCGGTGAGCAGCTCGGGCCGGGTGCAGGCCGCCGGGGCGCGGCGCATCAGGTGTTGGAGGAGCAGGAATTCGCGGAAGGACAGCCTCACCTGGAGCCCGTTGACCTCGGCGCGGCGAATGCGCAGATCGAGTGCGACCGGACCGACCCGCAGCCAGCGTTCCCCGGCTCCGGGTGCCGGCACCCGCAGCCGGGCGTGCACCCGGGCGACCAGTTCGGCGATGGCGAACGGCTTGCCGAGGAAGTCCGCGGCGCCGGCCTCCAGCACGGCAACGCGGCTGCCGATCTCCGGAACCGCGGAGAGCACCAGGATCCGCTGCTCGGGCCGGCTCGCGATCAGCCGGTCCAGGACCCTGGTGCCGGGCATCCCGGGCAGCATCAGGTCGAGCATGACCAGGTCGAAGTCGCCGGCCAGGGCGGCGCTGAGGCCGTCGTTTCCGGTGGCGGCGCGCTCGACCGCGTATCCGTCGCTGCGCAGGGCTCGCACGACGAGCTTCGCGATGCGGTCGTCGTCCTCGATAACCAGCACCCGTTGCATTCCGTCCCCTCTGTATGACAAAACCGTGTCGGCGGTGCGGTGAGCAATATTTCAGCGGCACCGGAGCGTATTCGGCTAGGGGCGCACGCGTTTGTGTTTCCAGATGGCGCGATTGCGAAGTTTGTTCCGCTGGAAGGCCGAGCCGATTCCGTCCGCTTGGCCGAGTGGAGTCCGGCAGATGCCGGCCCTGACGGCGGCGCCATTGATGACGGTCATATGACAGCTCTGTCATGTGTCGCAGTTGGCGAGGTGTTTGCACCCAGGATGCGTCCTGACGCCTGCCCGCGGGGTCGGCTGAGGACGTTGGGGGTACCGGTATGTTGCGCCGCTTCACGAGCCGGTGGTGGGCCGTGGTGGCGATCGCGCTGTTGCCGATCGCAGGCTTCGCCGTCGCCTTGGCACTACCCGCCGCCGCCGCACCCGAGTCCGGGGCGGTCAGACTCCGGGTGCAGAGCGCCCGGACCGTCGGACCCGCACCCGAGATCCAGCAGGGCGATCCGGTCACGCAGTACCGATGGCTGATCACCGCTGACGACACCGGCGACGCGCACGATGCGCCGGAGCACTGCCTGCCGTCCCGGGCCGGCGTGAACAGCCCGCCGAACTTCGCTGACACCTGCAAGTGGCCGTCGATCCGCAACACGCCCGGCGCGGTGCCGGTCGTGGCGCAGGGCGACCAGAACGACCTCAACGCCGCCACGGCGCTGACGAGCCTGCCCAACGGCAGGTACCTGATCTCGGTCACCGCCGACGGGTACAAGATCGACGGTGAGCACTTCACGATCAATGGGGCGACGACGGACGTCACGGTCGCGATGCAGCCGTACCCGCTGCCGTTGGGCACGATCCGGATCCGGGTCTTCAACGACTCCGTCCCCGTCGACGGCACCTACGAGGTGGGCGCCGAGCCCGGCCTGGCCGGGTTCACCGCCCACGTATCCGATGTGATGGGCGAGGTGACCACCGACTACTACGGCAACCCGCTGTGCACCGTCTACGAGCGCACCGCGCCCGACGCCTCGCACCCCGCGGGTCAGGTGGTGTTCGCCGACGGCAAGCCGGTGATCGCGGCCGGGTCGACCGGCAAGTGCGTCAGCGACGCCAACGGCGACATCGTCATCCCCAACCTCGGCCCGAACCGCTACGCGGCGCAGGTCGTGCCGCCGACAGGCACGACGTGGGTACAGACCACCACGCTCGAGGGCGGCCACGACTGGGACATCTGGGTTCAGGAGGGCGACACCGGTTACGACACCGAGCAGACCCTGGGCGGCGAGCGCGTGCCGTTTGCCGACTTCGGCTTCGTCGCGCCGAAGGCGCTGCCCGCCAACTCGGCCGTCACCGGCCGGATCACCGGCACGGCGGTGCTCGGCCGGACGTACGTCGGCGGGCAGGGTGGCGTGACGCTGCCCAACGACGGCGTCGCCGGGTCGAAGATCGCGGGTCCCGTGGCACAGCCCTGGGTCGCGCTGTCGAACCTCGGCGCCGGGGATCAGATGGTGTACCTCGCCCGGGGCGCCGCCAACGGTTCCTTCGACATCCGCAACGTCCCGGACGGCGACTACTCGCTGACGCTGTGGGACGGCCCGCAGGAGACGATCCTCGACTTCTTCAACGTCACCGTGCGCGGCGGCAAAACCGTCGACATCGGCAACAAGATCCTGGTCGGCTGGTTCACGAGCATCCGCGGCACCGTGTTCATCGACAGCAACGGCAACGGCAAGCGTGATCCCGGTGAGGCCGGGGTCCCGCAGTTCCCGGTCGCCCTCAAGGAGCGCGACAACTCCCTGATGGACCAGGGCACGAACACCGTGACCACCGACCGCAACGGTGACTACGAGATCCGTCAGGCGTACCCGCTGTCCAAGTGGAACGTCCTGGAGGCGTTCAACACCCGGTACAAGACGACCGGCATCACGTACCAGGCCGACAACGAGCCCGAGGCGACCACGCTGCTCGGCGCGGCAGTGGACGTGAACGTCCTGCCCATCATCGGCCTGGGCGGCCGCGTCGACTGGGGGGTGCAGACCTACAAGGGCCCCGACAACGGCGGCATCGCCGGCACCGTCACCTACGACACCACGCGCAACGAGCTCGACCCGGCCAACGCCGCGACCGAGCCGTACCAGCCGGGTGTGCCGAACGTGAAGGTCCACCTCTACGCCGTGGTGCGCGACGACAACGGCGACCCGGTGCGCGAGGCCGATGGTTCGATCAGTCGCGGACCGGAGCTCAACGACGCGTACACCTCGGAAACGTGGCAACCGGGGAACGGCTGCACCGCCCGGATGTTCGACGGCCGGCCGCTGACCGACCAGAACGCGCTGCCCGAGTTCGGTCCGCAGGCCGGCCAGATGTGCGTCGAGTCGCCCATGATGGGCTTCACCGTCGCGCCCTCCGACACGACGCCGGGCGCGTTCGGGCAGACCGTGAACGGCAACTACGCCTTCGCCGACTCGAAGCTGAACCTCTACCCGCCGGGCGATCCGAAGAACCCGGGCTCGAACCACGACATGCCGCTGTATGCGCCGTTGCCGGAGGGCGTGACCCAGCAGTTGCTGCCGGACGACTACCTGGTCGCCGTGGAGATTCCCGTCAACCCGGTCGGCGGCGGCAAGATGTACCAGGTCACGCGGGAGGAGGACGTCAACGTCTTCGACGGCGACGGATTCCTGCCGCAGGAGAACTTCCCGCCCGGCCCGGCGCAGGCCGAGGACCAGCCGCCGGGTGCCGAGCCCCAGCCCGACCCGGGCCCCGACCCGTCGCAGGGCACCGGCATCGTGTCCGGGTGCGCCGGCGCGTCGCACACCGTGCACGTGACCAACGCCGCCTTCGTGGCCGGCGGAGGCAGCCCGTTCGAGGGGCAGAACCGGCCGCTGTGTGACGTCAAACTGGTCGAGGTCCGGGCCGGGCAGACGTCCGCGCCGAACTTCAACCTCTTCACGCCCGTCCCGCTGCCCACCCACTTCTGGGGCCTGGTCATCAACGACCTCGGGCTCTCGCACGACAAGCGCAGCATCATGTACGGCGAGGCCGAGCCGCTGCCGGACGTGCCGGTCGGCCTGTACGACTACGCCGGCCGGCTGGTCGACACCGTCGACACCGACTTCAACGGGATGTACGAGGCGATCGAGCCCTCGACGAGCACGTACAACTGCCCGCTGCCGGCCGGGCCGTGCCCGAACATGTACCGATTCGTCGGCAACGATCCCGGGCAGCCCGGGCACGTCAACCGTAACTACTTCGACCTGAAAAAGTGAGGGACGCCAGGAGGGCAGGCAGCGACGGCCGGGGTGCGGTTGTTGTCTGGGCGGCTGCCGGGCTCGGTCTCACGCTCTGGCGGCGGCTAGGGCAGTGATTTTGGTGAGGTTGTGGGCCAGGATGCCGTAGCCGCACCAGATTCGGGCGCCGGTGAGTCCGTCGAGGCGGGTGCGGTGCAGGTCGTAGCGGTGTTTGAGGTGGCTGATGCGGCCTTCGCAGCCGGTTCGCCATTTGACGAGGCGCCGGAAGCCGGGTTGCCGCTCGTGGGTTTGGCGGGCGATGCCGGTGGGGCCCTTGCGGGGGATGGCGACCGTTGGCACGCCGGCGTCGTGCAGGGTGGTCTCGACGCTGGCTTCGCCGTAGCCGCGGTCGGCAGCCACCGCCCGCGGTGGGCCGCCGGTGCGCTGGGTGATCCGTGCGATGGCGGGTGCCAGTTGTGGGGCGTCGGCCGGGTTGCCCTCCTCGACCGTGTGGTCCAGGACGATGCCGTCGACGTTGTCGACGATCTGGGCTTTGTAGCCGAACTCGATGGGTTTGCCGAGGCGTCCCTTGACGATCGGGCGGGCGTCGGGATCATGGAGGCTGACCAGGCGGGTCGCGGAGTCGGGTTTGCCGCCGGCCAGGCGGATGCGGGCCTGGGCGATCACGGTGTCGGTGCGGTGGAGGATCACGGCCAGTTCGTTGACGGCCCGGCGGAGCCGTCCTCTTGCTCGGCCGGTCATCCGGGCCACGGCGCGGCGGGCGTTGCGCAGCACCGCCTGCGCCTCGGTCGCGCTCTGCCGGGCCAGGCCGGCCAGTTGCCCGGTGATCCGGGCGACGGTGGCTTGCGCCTGCTCGCGAGCCTGTGCACCACGCAGCCGCAAATGGGCTGCGATCGAACGAACCCGCCGCCTGGCGGCCCGGCTGCGGTCCCGGAACGGGGTCCGCGACGCCGCGCCGACGGCCCTGACCCGCCCGACGAGGCGGGATATCCGGGTCACCGCCCGGGCCAGGAGACCGGTGTCGGTGGGGTAGTCAACGTTCGCCGACACCACGGTGGTGTCGGCGCGGACTTTTCCCGTCTTCACCACCCTCGCCTCGACCGCCTTGGCCAGGAGCTGTTCGTTGAGCGCGGCGATCGCCTGCTCCCCGCACCGGGTGGTGAGCTTCATCAGCGTGGTCGGGTGCGGCAACCGCCCGTCGATGTCGATGCGGCAGAACCGCCGCCACGAGATCGAATCGGACACCTCTGCACACAACGACTCATACCCTAGCCGGTAGCGGTGCTTGAGGAACATCAACCGCAGGTACGTCTCCATCGGGATACTCGGCCGGCCCATCCGGGCGGAGAAGTGCGGCACGAACGGGGCGAAGAACCGCTCGTCGTCCAGCCAGGCATCGACGCGTTCCAGCTCCGCCGGCAGCCGCAGGCACACCTCCGGCAGGACCGACTCCCACAACGACGGCTGCACATTCCGCGTCCGCAGCATGACCGCAATCCCCTGCGTGCCAACGACATCCTGTCACCGGTCATGGTGACAGTCCGGCGTGTCCGGCACACCCGGACACGCCGACAACCGTCGATCTACTTTTTCAGGTCGAAGTAACTACAACCCCAGGTTCCGCACGATCGCGACGAACTTCCAGGCGTGGCCGGGCCTCTACACGGTGACCGACACGGCGCCGACGCAGGTGGCCGCGGTCGCCATCTCGTCCGGCGGCACGCAGCTGGGCTACCCGCACTGCGACCCCGCCGCGGACGTTCCGCAGCTGTTCGCGGTGTCCCGGCCGTACCTTCGCAGCAACGACAGCAACCGCCAGGTGACCATCACCGGCACCGGCTTCGGCGCGGCCCGCGGCACCGTGTCCCTCGCGGGCGCGCAGGGCAACCCGTCGGCGTCGATCGTGTCCTGGACCGACCGCTCGATCGTCATCAACGTCGGCAACGGACCCAACGGCGCGGTGGCGTTGTCGATCCGCACGGCCGCCGGCCGGTCGACGATCAACGGCCTCACTCTGCAGCTGCTCGGACCGCCCAACGCGCAGAACAACCAGAACAACCCGCGCCTGCGGCAGGTCAACCCGCCGGCGTCGGCGGTGCGGCCGGGCGAGACGACGTACAGCACGGTTCAGGCCGCGATCGAGGCCGCGGCCGGCGCCAACGGCACCGACCTGGTCGTCGTCTGGCCGGGGCCGACCGGCACCGACAACCCCACCGGTGCCTACTACGAGAACGTCGTGCTGCACAGCTCGGTGCGGCTGCAGGGCGTCGGGCCCGGCGGCCAGTACCCGGACGGCGCGTACGTGCGGGGGTCCGTCCTGGACGGTCGCAACTTCGCGATCGACAACCCGAGCGGCACCGCCTGGCTCAACCTGGTCGGCTTGGTGCGGTACGCGGGGCCGGAGGCGGTGCCGGACGGCGCGGTCGTGACTGTGCTCGCCGGCGCCGGCGAGTTCAACGCCGGCAACGCGCCCACGATCAACGGTTTCCGGATCACCGGCGGCAACCAGTCCGACTTCGCCGGCAACATCAACGCCATCACCGGCGCGGTCAAGACGCCCTACGGCGCCGCAGGCGCCGCGGTGACCCAGGGCGGCGGGGTGTACCTGCACGCCAACGCGCGGTTCACCGAAATCTCCGACAACGTCATCGTCGGCAACAGCGGGTCGTACGGCGGTGCGATCCGCGTCGGCACCCCGTACGTGAACACCAACAACAGCGACGTCAGCATCAGCCGCAACCAGATCCGCGACAACGGCGGCACCAACCTGGCCGGCGGTATCGGCATCTTCGCCGGCAGCACGAACTACTCGGTCGACCACAACGCGCTCTGCGGGAACTTCTCCGCGGAGTACGGCGGGGCGATCACCCACTTCGGCCGGTCGAACAACGGCAAGATCGACCACAACCAGATCCGGCTCAACCAGTCGTACGACGAGGGCGGCGGCATCATGGTCGCCGGCGAGCTGCCGGCCAACCCGAACCAGCCGTCGCCGGGCTCGGGCCCGCTGACCATCGACGCCAACGTAGTGCAGGCGAACCTCGCCAACGACGACGGCGGCGGGATCCGGATGCTGCAGGCCGGAACCTTCCCGATCACCGTCACCAACAACATGGTGACCGGGAACATCTCGGCCCACGAGGGCGGCGGTATCGCGCTCGACGACGCGGTCGACGTGCGCCTCATCGCCAACACCGTGATGGACAACATCACTACGGCCACCGCGGTGACCAGCGACGGCCGGCCGGCCCCGGCCGGGCTGTCGACGACCTTCAACAGTGCGCCGTTGCAGGCAACGCTGCCGGCCAACTCGCCCAACTTCAGCAAGCCGAAGATGTTCAACAACATCTTCTGGAACAACCGCGCAGGCGCCTGGAACGGCGTCTCGGTGACCGGGATCGGCGCACCGGGCGCGCCGCCGGGCGAGCCGCTGAACCTCTGGGACATGGGCTCCGCCGACGGCACGGGCCCGCTCGAGCCGACGAACTCGGTGCTGCAGACGACGACCGGCACCGTCCTGAGCCCCACCAACAAGGTCGGCGTCGACCCGAAGGTCGTGGCGCAATTCCCGACCAGCGTTCAGATCCAGACGTCGCGGACGTTCCCCTCGTTCCGGCAGGCGGTGATCGTCGTGCAGGACGTCGCCGGGACGCAGATGGGCAACTACCACCTGGCCGCCGGCTCGGCGGCCACGAACGGCGGAGCTCCCGTCAAGATCGTCGGCAACGTCGTGCTCATTCCGCCCCGCCTCGACATCGACGGTGACCGGCGCAACATGCTCTTCCCGGACATCGGAGCCGACGAGATCTGAGCCCGACGCAGACGCCCCTCACACGCTCCGGCGGCGGCCGTACCCCCTCGGCCGGCCGCCGCCGGGGACGCGTCCACAGCTGTTGCTCGAAGCCGTTCTCCAGCAAGGAGTAGACGTGTCCAGTCAACCAGGCCGGCCCGGGCTGAGCCGGCGCGCGCTGCTCGCCGGGCTCACCGGCGCCACGGGTTGGGCGATGCTGCCATCCGGCAGCTCCGCCGGTTCCCCTGCCGCGGTCCCGGCCAGGAAGGCGCTCGCCCCGCCCAACCCGACCGTCGAGGTGCACCTCGCCGGCACCGACGGCTGGGTGAGCATGCCCTCCGGCGCGCCGCCGATCGCACCCTTCTGGCCCGACCCGCTCGCGCCTGCCGGGACGAACCTGTACGTCTTCGGGTTCCGCGACGTCACCGGCCTGACCGCCGCTCAGATCACCGCGCAGCGCGGCAAGGCGCAGATCTCGGCGCCGATGCTGGTCTTCGACCAGGAGACCGACATCAAGATCACGCTGTCGAACCTCGGGCTGTCCCAGCGGCCCGACCTGGTGGATGGGCACACCGTGCACTGGCACGGGTTCCGCAACGCCATCCCGCTGTTCGACGGCGTGCCCGAGCTGTCCATCTCGGTACCGATCGGGCGGGACTTCACCTACTTCTACCGGCCCCATGACCCCGGCACGTACATGTACCACTGCCACTTCGAAGACGTCGAACACGTGCAGATGGGCATGACCGGCCTGGTCTTCGTCCGGCCGGCCCAGAACGCCGGCACCACCGACCTGCCGGCCGGGAAGTACGCCTACAACGACGGCGACGGGTCGACCCGCTACGACCGCGAGTTCGGGTTCATGATGACTGAGGTCTGGCCGGAGGCGCACTACCGTGACGCCCACATCCAGACCACCGACTGGACCGACTACGCCCCGTCGTTCTTCGCGCTCAACGGACGCGCGTACCCGGACACCCTCGCGCCCGGAGGCGACCCGCTCACCGGTTCCGGTCCGCTGCGCTACCAGCCGATCTCCTCGCTCGTCACGTGCAACAGCGGTGAGCGGGTGCTGCTGCGCATCGCCAACCTCGGCTACCAGACCCACGCGGTGACCGTGGACGGGATCGACCTGACCATCATCGGCAAGGATGCCAGCCTGCTGCGGGGCCGCGACGGCACCGCCCAGTACCAGGTGACCAACACCGTCCACGTCGGTCCCGGCGAAAGCCGCGACGTCCTGTTCACCGCGCCGGGGCCCGGCACCTACCTGATGTACGACCGCGACTACCTGTCGCTGTCCAACGCGGGAGGCGGCGGCCTCGGTGGCCAGGCCACCGAGATCCGCGTGTCGCCTCCGGGCACCATCGCCGCGCAGAGCCGGCCGAACGCGTAAGGAGACCGACATGCTCCGCCATGTTCCGAACCGGCTCCGGCGCCGCCTGCTGCCGGCCACGCTGGCCGCCGCCACGGTCGTGGCGCTGTTCGTCCCGATCGGGCCGAGCGCGGCGGCGCCGGGCAACGCCGGGCTGGAGTGCACCACCGCGACGAACAACGCCTTCTCCGTCACCGCAAGCGCCGGCTACGTCAGCACACCGGACGGCAACTCCATCTACATGTGGAGCTACAACATGTCCGGGGGCGCGTTCCAGCTGCCCGGGCCGACCCTGTGCGTCGACGCCGGCACCCGGGTGACCATAGCGCTGCACAACGAGCTGCCCGAGTCCACGTCCATGATGTTCCCGGGCCAGACCCAGGTTCTGGCAAACGGCCAGCCGGCCCAGCCGGAGACGGACGCGGCCGGCAACCTCATGTCGCTGGTGCCCACCGCGGCCGCCGGCTCGGGCTCGGTGACGTACACGTTCACCGCCGGTGCGCCAGGCACCTACCTCTACCAGTCCGGCACCGACGTGCAGAAGCAGCAGCAGATGGGCCTGTACGGCGCGCTCGTGGTCCGGCCCGCGGGGCACCACGACCGCGAGAACGACCGGGCCGACTCCGTCTTCAACACCGCGCACGAGTACCTCTACATGCTCGCCGAGGTCGACCCCGACGCACACCTGGCCGTCGAGCGGCGCCGCGCTTACGACTGGACGAAGTACCGGGCCCGGTATTTCATGATCAATGGCCGGAGCATGCCGGACACGATCGCGCCGAACCACGCCGACTGGCTTCCCAGCCAGCCCTACGGCGCGCTCATCCACATCCAGCCGTACGACGCCGCGACGAACCCGGCGCCCGCGCTCATCCGCTACCTGAACGCGGGGACCACGAGCTACCCGTTCCACCCGCACGGCAGCGACGAGCAGCTCATCGCCCGCGACGGCCATCCGGCGCAGGGATCGGCCGGCCAGGACCTGTCGTTCTCCAACTTCCTCGTCGACGTGGCGCCCGGCCAGACGGTCGACACCCTGATGGTCTGGAAGAACGCCGAGCACTGGGACCCGGCGGGCAACCCGATCCCGGTCCCGCTGCCGCAGCTGCAGGACCAGATCGTCGGCCCGGGCACCGAGACGTGGTTCAGCGAGAACCCGTACCTCGGCGGCGCACCCGGCGAGCTGCCGCCCGGCGTCGTGCAGAACAACCAGTGCGGCGAGTACTACCACGTGGCGCACAGCCACGCCCTGGAACAGGCCACCAACTACGGCGCGAGCTTCGGCGGAATGATGACACTCATCCGCATCGATCCGCCCGTCGGCTGCCCAGCGCAGTGAACGGAAGGGACGGCAGAACGATGAACCTCCGCACCGCGTTGCGTGGCACGGCCTTCGCCACCACGGCCGCGCTGCTCCTCTCGACTCCGGCGCACGCCGCTCTGCCGGGCGGCGTGTCGCCGGGCCGGTTCGCCGGCCGACCGGCGTCCGGCCCGATCCTGGCCCCGCCGCCGGCGGGCATCTCCGCCCGCGGCCCGGCCCAGGCGCCCGCGCCCCCGCAGGGCCCGCTGCCGCTGTCCGGCTGCACGGTTGTGGCAACGGCCGCGACGTGCGAGCTGTGGGCCAAGGCCGGGCAGCTCGTGCTGCCCGGCGCGGCGGCGCCGGTGCCGATCTGGGGCTTCTCGTCCACCGTGGACGGTCCGGCCGGCACGCCCGGCCCGGCGCTCGTCGTCGACCAGGGCACCACCGTGACCGTTCGCGTCCACAACGGGCTGTCGCGGAACCTGTCGCTGGCCCTGCCGGCGGTGACCGGGCTGGCGCCGGACCCGGTGGGCGCGGCGCCGGGCGCTACGGCCGCCTACACGTTCACCGCGCGCCGACCGGGCACCTATCTCTACGAGGCCGGGCACACCGCCGACGGCGCCCGCCAGACGGCGATGGGGCTCGTCGGTGCCCTCGTCGTGCGGGGTCAGCCGGTCGACGGCCGGCCGACCGCCTACGGTGACGTGGCATCCGCCTTCGCCGACGAGGCGCTGCTCGTCCTCGGCGACCTCGACCCGGCGCTGAACACCAGCGCCGACCCGTACAGCTTCGACCTTCGCAAGTACGCGCCCAAGTACCGGATGATCAACGGCAAGTCGTTCCCGGAGACCGACGCGATCGCGACCGATGTCGGGCGGCGGGTCCTGCTGCGCTACGTCGACGCCGGCGTGATGTCGCACGCGATGTCGGTGCTCGGCCTGGACCAGTCGCTCGTCGGCCAGGACTCGCGCCCCAACGCCTATCCGGAGGGGACGGTCACCGTGCCCCTGCAGCCGGGGCAGACGGCCGACGCGCTGGTGAGCATCCCGGCCGGTCCCGACGGCCGCCGGTTCATGGTGTTCGAGACCGGCGGGCAGCTCAACAACAACGGCCAGCGGTACGGTCCGGCGCAGGCCGGGGTGAGCCCGGTCCAGGCGTTCGGCGGCATGCTCACCTTCCTCGACACCAATCCGGCGCCGATCAGCGGCGACCACGTCGGCCCGACCGTCAGCCGGGTCGTCGCGGCACCCGACCCGGCCGGCGTCACGGCCCCGGTCACGGTGACCGCCGACTTCAGCGACGTCGCCAACGGCGGCTCCACCGTCGACGCGGCCGAGGTGGTCGTCGACGACCTCAGCATCGGCGAGGGCACCGGCATCGCGTTCACGTCGGCGGCATTCGGCACCGCCAGCGTCGTCACCGGCGCCACCGCCACGATCGACACGGCCGTGCTGACCACCCTCACGCAGGGCCGGCACACGCTGTGGGTGCGCGCCCGCGACAGCGCCGGCAACTGGGGCGTCGTCAACTCCACGACCGTCAACCTCGCCGTGACCGGCGCGGTCACTACGGCCGTGTCGGTGAGCCCGAACCCGACCTCGAGCACGGCGACCCTGGCGCTCAGCGCGACCGGCGACGACCGCGCGCTCGGCGGCACCGTCGTCGCCGCCGAGTACTCCATCGACGCCGCCGCCGGCAACGGCGCCGGGACGGCGATGACCCTCGCCCAGCCCGGCGCCGCGATCAGCGCCGAGACCGCCACCATCCCGGCGGAGGTCGCCGGCGCCCTGACCGAGGGCCGGCACACGGTGTACGTCCACACGAAGGACTCGCTGGGACTGTGGGGCCCGATGGGCAGCACGGAGCTGGTCGTCGACCGGACCGCGCCCGCCCTGCTGCAGGGGGCCGTGCTGCCGGCGAGCACCAACGGTACCGTCGGATCCCCCTCCGACCCGGGCGACCTGCGGGTCAACGCCGCGTTCACCGACCCGGTGAGCGCCGGGGTGGCGTCGCCGATCGCCGGCGCCGAAGGGTTCATCGACACCGCCGGCACCAACGGGTCGGGCTTCGTGTTCTTCGCCCTCGACGGCGCGTTCAGCACGCCGACGGAGAACACCTACGGCCTGGTCCCGCTCAGCGAGCTGACCGGCCTGAGCGACGGCCAGCACACGATCCTGGTCCACGCGCGGGACGCGGCCGGCAACTGGGGGCCGCTCACCGCGGTCACGTTCACCGTCGACCGCGCCGGACCCACGATCACCGCGGCGGCACCCAGCGCCAACCCGGTCACGACCCAGTCGTTCACCCTCAACGCCACCGCCTCGGACGCCTTCAGCCAGATCGTGGCCGGCGAGTGGTTCGAGGGCGCCGACCCCGGCGCCGGCAACGCCGCGGCGATGACGGTCACCGGCACCGGTGCGACGACGGCGGCGCTCGCCGCCACGGTGACCGGTCTCGCCAACGGCGCACACACCCTGCGGGTACGCGCCAAAGACGCGGCCGGCAACTGGGGCTCCGCGGTGACCGTCGCGGTCACAGTGAACGTATCGACGCTGATCTTCGCCGACGGCTTCGACAGCGGTACCGCCAACGCCTGGTCGTCGCGGGTCGGGCCGGTCGCCGTGGCGCGCTCCGCCGCGATGGGCAACTCCTACGCACTCACGCTCACCGGGTCGACACCGGCCTACGTGGTCGACCAGAGCCCGGCCGCCGAGCGCGCGATGCACGCACAGTTCACGCTCGCGGTGGGCACCTTCAACACCAGGGGCGGCACGGTCGACCTGTACCAGCTGCGCAACGCCGCCGGTCAGGCCGTGGCCACCGTGCAGTACCGGCGGACCAACGCCGGCGCCAGCCAGCTGCGCACCGGCGTGCTGACCTCGGCGGGTTGGCAGTACTCGGCATGGACCGGGATCGGCACCGGCGCGATCACCGTCAAGCTCGACTGGACCTCGGCGGCGGCCGGCGGGGTCGCCCTGACGGTCAACGGCACCCGGATCGGCAGTATCACCGGCAACACGTCAGGGTCGACCGTGGAGTCCGCCGCGCTCGGCCTCGTCGCGACCACCGGCACCAACACCGGCACCGGCGCCGTCGACAGCTACACAGTCAATCGCTGAACCGCGGGCCGGGCCGTCGTGCGGGACGGCCCGGCCCGCCCAGACCGGAGGAACCCGATGAAGCTCCCGATCTCCGTGCGGCGGTTGCGCGTGTCCCGCCGAGTCCTGACCATGGTCCTGGCGCTGGCGCTGCTGTGCGTCGTCGCCTGGCGCTACGCCGACGCCGCGGGCGCCGCCCCGAACTACCGCGTCCCCCACGACCCGCAGATGGAGAACGCGCTCGGCGTCCGGTTCACCCAGGCGGCGGTCGTCGCCGACGGTGGCCTGGTCGAGCTGCGCTACGT
The DNA here is from genome assembly GCF_050936175.1 of Dactylosporangium sp. CA-139066. Taxonomy (NCBI): domain Bacteria; kingdom Bacillati; phylum Actinomycetota; class Actinomycetes; order Micromonosporales; family Micromonosporaceae; genus Dactylosporangium; species Dactylosporangium sp. CA-139066. The sequence continues at coordinate 2,841,156 of NZ_JBNJNH010000001.1, forward strand.
CGTCCTCGACACCCAGAAGGGCTCGGCGTTCCAGAACGACACGAAGCATCCGCCGCTGCTGACGAACGAGCGCAGCGGCAAGACGGCGTGGCGGGCGGCCCTGATGAAGCAGGGTCACGAGCTGCGGCCGGGCCAGAGCTACTACATCCTGTACCTCAACAACGCCAACGCGATCAAACGCGGCGACGACATCGAGATCCAGGCCGGACCGCACCGGCTGGCGCACGTGCGGGTGCGGTAGCCATGCTGCGATTCGCCGCGCGCCTCGCCGTCGTCGTGGCCGCGTCGGCCCTGACGCTGCTCGTCCCGGCCGTCCCGGCCGGTGCCCACGCCTACCTGGTGACGAGCTCACCGGGCGACGGCGCCGTGCTCACCATCGCGCCGCAGGTGCTGACCCTGAGCTTCACCGAGTCGGTGGAGCTCAGCGCGACGCACATCGACATCGTCGACGGCGACGGGCGTCGTTTCGCGCCGACGTCGATCAACACCCGGTCCACCGGCGGCGGCGACGCCGAGTCGCCGATGGACGTCGTGGCGGGTCTCCCGTCGCTGCCGGCGAACACCTACCACGTCACGTGGCGGACGCTGTCCAGCGACGACCTGCACGCCACCACCGGCAACCTCGTCATCGGCATCCAGCGGCAGGTGACCGCGGCGGCCCGGCCGCCCGGGCCGGGCGGCCCCGCCCCGCTGGAGGCACTGCTGCGCGGACTGGTCCTGCTCGGCCTGAGCACCGCGCTCGGGGGAGTGGCGATGGCCCTGCTCGCCCGGGGCGGCGCGGGCGCGCTGCGCGTCGCGCTCGCCGACGTGGCGGTGTCGGGCGCCGTCCTGGCCGCGACCGCCGCGCCGGCGCAGCTGTGGAGCCAGCTCTCCGGGGTGTCCGGCGGGCTGCTGTGGCAGCAGGTGACCGGCGGCCGTTGGCTGCTGCGCGAGGCGGGTCTGCTCGGCCTGGCCGGCGGCATCGTCTGGATCCGCCGGGCCCTGCGCCGCCGCGCCGCCATGTCCCCCACCGGGACGGCCGCCGTCGCCGTGGCGGCCGTTGCCGCGGCCACGGGCACCGAACTGCTCGGCCATGCCTTCGGCACGACGGCCTTCTCCCTCGCCGTCGGATCGCTGCACATCCTCGCGGCCGGCGCCTGGGCGGGCGGCGTCCTGGCCGTGGCGGTCGCGTTCGTGCCCGCGCTGAGGGCCGGCACCGGCCGCGGTCCCGCGATCGCCGGGCTGCTGCGCGGCTTCGCCGCGCTTGCCATCGCGTGCGTCACCACCCTCGCCGTGACCGGGCTGCTCATGACCGGCGCTCAGGTGGCGACGGTGGATGCGCTGCTGACCACGCCGTACGGGTTGCTGCTGGTGGCCAAGGTCGTCGCCGTCGCCGTCGCCGGGCTCCTGGGGCTGCGCACCGCCCGACGGCTGCGCGGCCAGGACGGGCTGTCGTGGCGCCGTCTCGCGGCCGAGGCCACCGCGCTCGCGCTCGCCCTCGGCCTGGCCGGTGCCCTCGGCTCCGCCGGCCCGGCGCGCGGGCCGCGCTTCGCGACCAGCCCCGCCCTGGCGGTCGTTCCGCAGTCCACCGGCCAGACCGCCGACCTCGTCGACACCCTGGCCGTCCGGCCGAACGTCCCCGGACGCAACGTCATCACCATCACCGTCGCCGACACGCGGCGACCGGCCCTCGCGCCGATCACCGGGGTCTCGGTCATCCTCCGCTCGCCCGAGGGCGCGCAGACGGTCCACCCGGTGGTGCGTTCGGCAGACGGCGGCTGGGCCGTCACGGTTGACGACATCACGGCGTCGGGCGAGTGGCGCGTCGCGGTGACGGTACAACGCGATGGGCTGGCCCCGGTGACCGACGTCCACTCCTGGGTCGTCGGCAGCGACACACCTCCCCCTCCACCGACCTTCTCAGCGGCACCGATGCGGCCCGCGACCACCTGGCTCGCCCTCGTGGCCGGCCTCGCCGGCCTCGCAGGGGCCGGTGCGGAGTTCTGGCGCCGGCGGCGTCGCGCATCCGCGCCAGCGGCTGTGCTGGGCACCGCTGCCGAGCCGGCGACCGGCAGTGGCGAGCGGGAGGAGAAGCCACTGGCCGGAGCAGCGCAGACCTGATCGATCGGAGGGCGTTGTGCGCAGACCCGTGGCCGCCGCGGACGAGACGGCGGCCACGGTGTCCCATCGTCTCCGCGGCGCGACGGATACGCCGTGAGCATTCGTGTCCGGCGGGTCAGGGGTCCAGCGCGTCACCGAGGGGCACGACGCCGTGCTGGAGGCCGAAGATGGCGGCCTGGGTGCGGTCCTGCAGGTCCAGCTTGGTCAGGATGCTGGAGACGTAGGACTTGACCGTCTGCTCGCCCAGCGACAGGACCTTGGCGATCTCGCGGTTGGAGCGGCCGCGGGACAGCTCGGCGAGCACGTCGCGCTCGCGGGCCGAGAGCCGGTCCAGGGGGCTCTCGCCGGGGGTGCCGCGCACGCGGCGGACGAGGGCCGCGGCCACGCCCGGGTCCAGGACGCTGCCGCCGGCCGCGGCGGCCCGCACGGCCTCGACGACCCGGTCCGTCGACGCCGTCTTCGGCAGGTAGGACAGGGCGCCGGCCCGCACGGCGTCCATCGCGCGGGCCTCGTCGGCGTAGGAGGTGAGGACCACGACCGCCGGCCGGTCCTCCAGGGTGGACAGTTCGAGCAGCACGCCGAGGCCGTCCAGCCCGGGCATCAGCATGTCGAGCAGCAGCACGTGCGGGCGGTGGCGGCGGGTCTCGGCGACCGCGGCCACGCCGTCGGCGGCCTCGGCGGCGATCTCGATGCCCGGCTCCTGCTCGAGCACGAAGCGCAGCCCCTGGCGCACCACCGCGTGGTCGTCGGCGATGACCACCCTGACGACGGCGTCCACGTCACACCCCAATCGGCAGCCGTACGCGTACTGTCGTGCCCTCGCCCGGAGCGCTGCGCACCGTGGCGGTGCCGCCCAGCTCGGCGGCGCGTTCGTGCATGAGCCGCAGCCCCATGCCGTGGCGCTCGGCGACGGCGGCGGGGTCGAAGCCGACCCCGTCGTCGCGCACGGTCACGACGACCGCGCGCTCGCCGTCCGCGCCGGGCGGCTCGAGCTCGACCCGCAGCTCGACGGCGCTGGGGTTGCCGTGGCGGACGGCGTTGGCGAGGGCCTCCTGGGTCATCCGCAGTACCGCATGCTCCAGCGCCGGATCGTCGGGCAGCCCGGCCACGGCGACGGTCGCGTCGATGCGCACGTCCAGGCGCGTCTCGTAGGCACGGCACAGCTCCCCGATCGCCTCGGCCAGCCCCGCGTCCTCCAGCGCGATCGGGCGCAGCTCCAGCAGCATCGCCCGCATCTCGCGCATGGTGCGCACCAGCGAGTCCTCCATGGAGGCGGCCTGCCGCTGCAGCTCGCCGCCGGCCGGCAGGGCCTTGCGCAGCCCGCCGGCGAGCAGGCTCGCGGAGAACAGGTCCTGCGAGATGGCGTCGTGCAGCTCCCGGGCGATGCGCCCCCGCTCGGCCTGGCGGGCCTGGGCGCCGGCGGCGACCCGCTGCGCGTCCTGGGCGGCGGCCAGGCGGGCGGCCATCGTGTTGAACGCCGCCTCGAGCCGGCCGACCTCGTCGCCGCCGGAGGCCGGCACGCGCACGTCGAGGTCGCCGCCGGCCATGGCCGCGGTGCCGGCGGCCAGCCGGCGGATGCGCCGAATGAGCCGCCCGGTGCTCAGCAGCCCGAACAGCGCCCCGACCGGCAACAGCAGCACGAGCGCGAGCACGGCCGGCGCGATGAGCGGCTCCAGCCCGGCGTCGCTGCCGGCCGCCGCCGGCTTCTCGGGCTCGGTCCGGTCGTGTTCGACCACCTCGGGCCCGCCGGTGCCGGCGGGCGCCGCCGGCGCGACCTTCGGCGGCGTGGAGTACGCCACGTACACCAGGCCGATCCGGCGCTGCGTGCCGGCCCTCTCGGTGATCGTGATCGGTGCGGTGGCCCACACGCCCGGCGTGCCGCCGTCGTCGTACGTGCCGGCCGACTCGTGCAGCGCCGCGGCCGGCAGCCGGTAACCGGGCGGAAACGCCCCTGCGGGCGCGCCGGCCAGCACCCGCCCGTCCGTGGTCGCCGCCGCGCGGTGCAGCGCGGCGGGCTCCTCGCGGAACGGGTCCTTCGTGGCCTGCCTGGCCTTGAGCGCCAGGGCGAGCAGGTCCTCGTCGGTGTGCCCCGGCTCGTCCGACGCGGCGACGGTGGCCCCCTGCCCGATCTCGGCGGCCAGCTCCACGGCCGCGATGCCCGCCTTGGACTCGTTGTCCTGCTTCGCCGCCGCGGCGACCGCCTCCCGGGCCTGCTCGGCCGCCCGGTCGGCGGCGAGGATCCGCGGCACCGCCAGTGCGAGCACGACGGCCTCGACGAGCAGGACCGCGGCCGCCGAGACGAGCACGTACGAGGCGGCCATCCGCGTGCGCAGGCCCAAGCGCGACCACATCAGCGCCGCCCTCCCCGAAATGGGGGCGCCGCGCGGCCACCTTTGGGGGCAGCGCCGCCGGGCCCGCATCGGCGAGCGTGAAGGCCATGCCGAATCATCGACTCGCCGCCCTGCTGGGCGCGGCCCTGCTCGCGCCGGCCGGCTGCGACTCCGGGGCGGCCCCGGCTCCGGCCCCGTCGGCGAGCGTCTCCCAGCAGGACGCGCGCGCCGCCTGGCTGCGCGTCGCCGAGTGCATGCGGGCCAACGGGTATCCGGACTTCCCCGACCCCACCCCGGACGAGCACGGCGTGTGGAACGTGAACTACCCGATCCAGGGCGGCGGACCGGCCGCCTGCGACGCGCTGGTGCGCCGGGCCAAGATCGGCAGCCGGACCCAGGACCGGATCTCGCCGTCGGAGATGGCGACGCTGCGCCAGTACGCCGCCTGCATGCGCGGCCACGGCATCGCCCAGTTCCCCGACCCCGACGAGGACGGCAACTACGGGCCGGTGGTGTCGCAGCTGGAGGCGGACCCGGCCTACCCGGCGGCCGCGGACGCGTGCAAGCAGTACCGCCCGCCGCAGCGCCCCAAGTGACCTCAGCACCCCCACACGATCGCAGGTCGGCCCGTCCCTCGCCTCCCCCAAAGGTAACCGGCGGCGCCCCCACTTCGGTGGTGACGCCGGTCAGTTCGGATTTTGCCATCCGTACTGTTGAAAGTGACGGTTGACTGACGCATGTTTCAAGCGTTTGATGCAAATACTTGCGTCAGTCGCGTTCCGAACCGCACGTCGGCGGTGCGCTCCCCGGACCGCGAGGTACGCCGCTACGTACCGCAGGTCCCAGGAGGACTCCACATGAACCGTTCCACGAAGCGGGCCGCGCGCCGGCTGGTCCCGCCCGCGGCCGCCGCCGTGCTCGTCGGCGCGCTGCTCTACTACACCGCCCCGCCCGCGCCGGCCGCCACCGTCGCCGGCGCCACCACGCCGTTCACCAGCTACGAGGCCGAGGCCGGCACCCTCTCCGGCGGGGCCGGCACGGTCGCGCTGACCGCCGCCCCCACCACCCAGTACTCCAGCCCGGCCCTGGAGGCGTCGGGCCACGCGTACGTGCACCTGGCCGGCACCGGCCAGCGCGTGCAGTGGACGAACACCACCGGGCACCCGATCAGTGCCATCGTCGTGCGCGAGAGCATCCCCGACGCCCCGGGCGGCGGCGGGATCAGCGCCACCCTCAACCTGTACGTCGACGGCGCCTACCGCCAGGCGCTGAACCTCACGTCGAAGCAGACGTGGGTGTACGAGGGCAACAACCACTACAACGACAGCAGCGACCAGAACCCGGCCGACGGCAACCCCCGGGTCTTCTACGACGAGGTCCGCACGTTCGTCACCGGCACGCCGATCGCCCCCGGCGCCACGTTCGCGCTGCAGAAGGACGCGGCGAACACGGCGGCGTACTACGACATCGACGTCGTCGACGTGGAGAACCCGGCCCCGATCGCCCAGCCGGCCAACTCGATCTCGATCACGTCCTGCGGCGCCCAGGCCGACAACGCCGGCTTCGACAGCACCGGCGCCATCCAGAGCTGCATCGACCAGGCGCAGTCGCAGGGCAAGGTGCTGTGGATCCCGACGGGCACCTTCTACCTGAAGGGCACGAACGGGCTGCACGCGCAGGGCATCACCATCGCCGGCGCCGGGCCCTGGTACAGCACGGTCTACCGTGCCGTACCGCTGCCGAACCCGACGCCGCTGGGCGCGGTGTTCCAGCTGACGTCGACCACGGTCAAGGACTTCCACGTCGACTCCAATGCGCTCAGCCGGGCCACCTCCGACGGGGCCGGCGGCGCGATGGACACCACCGGCACCAACTGGGTCGCCGACGACATCTGGACCCAGCACACGCTGTCGGGCTTCTGGGCCTCCGGGACCGGCGGCCAGGTGCGCAACAGCCGGCTGACCACGATCTGGGCCGACGGCATCAACCTCAACAACGTGTCGATGGGCAACTCGGTCGGCAACAACCTGTCGGCCACCAACAACTTCGTGCGCGGCACCGGCGACGACGGCATGGCCATCAACTCCGTCAACTACAACACCGACGGCAACGGCACCAAGACGTACTACACGGTTATGGCGAACGTGACGTTCACCCACAACACGATCGTCGCCCCGTGGGGCGGCAAGGGCATCGGGATCTACGGCGGGTCCGGGCACGACGTGGAGTACAACGCCATCAGCGACACGGCCCGGTACATCGGCCTGGGCGCCGGCCGGTTCGGCGTCAACGGCAACGACCTGCTCGGCGCCACCGTGTCCAACAACGTCGTGAGCCGCTCCGGCGGCAACGGCTACAGCCAGGGCCAGCCGGCGCTGCAGATCGGCAACGGCGGCGACGGCCAGAACGTCGGCGTCGTGGACCGGGTGACGGCCGCGAACAACACCGTCGCGGACTCGCTCTACGACGGCATCGGGTTCTCCCAGTCGACGAATACGCAGCTGCAGAACAACACCGTCTCCTCGCCGTGGCGCAACGGCATCGTGATCGCGCCGCCGTTCTACCCGGCGCCGAGCGGCTCGGCGACCATCACCGGCAACACCGTCTCCGGGCTGCGGGCGGGCTCGTCGGCGTACCTCAACAACTCCGGCGGCTTCGCCGCGACCCTGAGCGGCAACAGCTGGCAGGGCGGGACCGGCCCGGTCGAGGCGCCGTTCGGCGGCACCCCGGCGGCGATCCCCGGCACCGTGCAGGCCGAGAACTACGACACCGGCGGCCAGGGCCTCGCCTACAACGTGACCTCGATCAACGGCACCGCCAACTCCTACCGCAGCGACGGCGTCGACCTCGAGGCCACCTCCGACACCGGCGGCGGGTACAACCTGGGCTGGACCGGCTCGGGCCAGTGGTTCCGCTACACGGTGAACGTGGCCACCGCCGGGCAGTACACGGTGACGGCCCGGGTCGCCGCCCCGAGCGCGGTCACCGGCGCGCTGCACCTGGCGAGTGCGTCCGGCGCCAACCTCACCGGTGCGGTGAACCTCCCGGCCACCGGCAGCTGGCAGACGTGGGCGAACGTCACCGCGACCGTCACGCTGCCGGCGGGCGTGCAGGTGCTGACCCTGGCGCAGGACAACGGCGGCTGGAACCTCAACTCGCTGCAGTTCGGCTCCGGCGGCACGACCCCGCCGCCGCCCAGCAACGTCGCGTCGGGCCGGCCGACGTCGGAGTCGTCGCACACGCAGACGTACGGCTCGGGCAACGTGACCGACAACAACCAGGGCAGCTACTGGGAGAGCGCCAACAACGCGTTCCCGCAGTGGGTCCAGGTCGACCTGGGCTCGGCCCGCTCGGTGAACAAGGTCGTGCTGCAGCTGCCGGCGTCGTGGGGCGCCCGCAACCAGACGCTGACGCTGAGCGCGTCCACGGACGGCTCGACGTTCACGACGGTGACGGGGTCGGCGCCGTACACGTTCAACCCGTCGGCGAACAACACCGTCACCATCACGTTCCCGGCCACGAGCCAGCGCTACTGGCGCGCGACGTTCACCGCCAACACCGGCTGGCCCGCGGGACAGCTGTCGGAGTTCCAGGTGTGGAGCGCCTAGCTGCCTGAACCGAAGTTGTACAGCACCCCCGTGCCGTCCGCGGTCCAAATCGTGACCGGGAGGCGGCCGGGGGTGCCCGCCCGGCCCGTGAGGACATCGGCGAGGGCGAGCAGCGAGACCGGCTGGTAGTCGTAGGCGGCGAGGTACGCCGGGGCCTGCGGGAAGTACGCGATGTCGTACGGCCCGCCGACCGCCGCCACGACCACCGGCCGGCCCGTGGCGATGAGCGCCTGCACGAGGGACACCTGGGTCGCGTCGCCCCACACGTTGTTGGTCGTGACCACGGTCGCGGCGGCGGCCTGCGCGGCGGCGACGGCCTGGGCGATCACGGCGGGGGAGGGGGAGCCCGTCCACAGCCGGGTCGCGGCCACGCCGCGATCGTTGAGCGCGGCGGTGAGCGTCTGCGTGGTGCTCACGCCCCAGCCGGTGACGAGCACGGTGCCGCCGGCCGGCAGCGGGAGCCCGGCGCCGCGCAGCTTCGTGATCGAGCGGGCCGCGATGCCGGACATCGTCTGCAGGTGCTCCGGGGTGCCGACGACGGGCGGCGCCGGGGTGTCCGCCGCGTCGAAGAGGCCCAGGGCGCGCTTCATGCGCAGGATTCGCCGCACCGACTGGTTGATCCGGGCCTCGGACAGCGACCCGGCGGCGACCGCGTCCAGGACCGCGCGGATCGCCAGCGGCGGGTCGGCCGGCATCAGCAGCTGGTCGACGCCCGCGGCGATCGCGTCGAGCACGATCCGCTCGCCCGGGATGCCGGCCAGGGCGGCCGCGTCGAGCGCGTCGGTGATGACGACGCCGTCGAAGCGCAGCTTCTCGCGCAGCAGCCCGGTGACGATCGGCCGGGACAGGCTGGCCGGGGCGCCCGACGGGTCGAGGGCCGGCGCGACGATGTGGGCGGCCATGATGCTCGGCACCCCGGCCGCGATGGCCGCCGCGAACGGCGGCACGTGCGTGGCCAGGATCTGCGCCTTGGTCTCGTCGGTGACCGCGACCCCGTTGTCGGTGTTGACGGTGGTGTCGCCGAGCCCCGGGAAGTGCTTGGCCTGCGACCCGACGCCGGCGGCCCGGTAGCCGGCCACGGCGGCCGCCCCGAACAGCGACACCTGCGCCGTGCGGTCCCCGAACGCCCGGACCCCGTCGGCGGCGTTGCGCGGGTTGGTGTTGACGTCCACGACGGGTGCGTCGACGACGTTGATGCCGAGCGCGCGCAGCTCCTCCCCGCTGACCCGGGCCGCCCGCAGCGCCGCGCCGGGGTCCGCCGTGGCGCCGATCGCCATGTTGCCCGGCGACACCGCCAGCGGCGCCCCGATGCGGTTGACGATCCCGCCCTCCTGGTCGGTGCTGATCTGCAGCGGCACGCCGGTGTCCGCGCGGGCCGCGCCCTGCAGCCCGTTGGACAGCGCCACGATCTGCGCGGGGCTGCCGAGGTTGTGGCTCCACGTGAAGTAGATGACGCCGCCGAGGTGGTACCGCGCGACGACCTCCGCCCCGGTTCCCACCCCGTACTTGGCCGTGTTCGCGGCCACGTCGGCGGCGGCCGGCGCGGTGGCGCTGTCGCCGTAGACGTACCCGACGAACAGCTGGCCGACCTTCTCCTCGAGTGTCAGCCCCGCGAGCACCCGCTCGACGGTGTCCCCGGGCGGCGCCGCCCAGGCCTCGGCGGGCATCCCCGCGGCGACGGCCGCACCCGCGGCCCCGGCCAGAATCGATCGACGTCTCACCATGCTTCGATCTCTATACCGATCGATGCCGCGCGTCAACCAGGGCGGCGATGCCGTCCAGCACCCGGGTGAGGCCGAACGCGAACTCGGCCTCGGCGTCGTACGTCGCGTCGTCGTCGATCGCGCCACCGGCGATCGCGGCCGCGATGGCGGGGAAGCGGTCCGGGGTGGCGAGGACCGTCAGGGCGCGACCGTAGTCGATCGGGGGCCGCTCGCCCGGCGGCTGCATCGCGGCGACGGCGGTGCCGGCCCAGCTGCGCACGAAGCCGGACAGCAGCATGACGACCGAGAGCTTCTCGCGCTCGCCCAGCGCGGTGCCGGACAGCGCGGCCAGGCAGTCCTCGAGCCAGGCGATCTGGTTCGGGGTGATCGGCGGGGCGGCCGGCGGGACCTGCAGCATCCAGGGCGCGGCCATGAGCGCGGCCAGGTAGGCGCGGGACCAGCGCTCCAGGCCGGGGCGCCAGCCCGCCTCGGGGCCGGCGGGCGGCTCGGGCGGGAGGCCGACGCCCGCGTCGAGCATCAGGTCCAGCAGCTCGTCCTTGGCGGCGACGTAGCGGTACAGCGCCATCGCCGACGTGCCGAGCTCCTTGCCCAGCCGGACCATCGACACCGCCGCGAGGCCCTCGGCGGCCGCCACGCGCACGGCGGTCGCCACGATCCGCTCCAGGCTCAGGCCGGGGCGGGGGCCGTAGCCGGGGCGGTCGCGCCGGCCCCAGGCCGCCGCGATGCTCGCCGGGACCCCGTAGTCGTCCAGATCACTCACCGCTTGTTTATACCATAAGCAGTAGTGTTTAATCCTTAAACAGTCGAGCGGGGGAGGAGACCCTCAATGCACGTGTTGATCTCTGGTGCCGGTGTCGCCGGGCCGGCCCTGGCCTACTGGCTCAACCGCGGCGGGGCCGCCGTCACCGTCGTGGAGCGGGCGCCGGCGCTGCGGGAGGGCGGGCACGCCGTGGACTTCCGCGGCGAGGCGCACCTCGGGGTGCTGCGCCGCATGGGGGTCCTCGAGGAGATCGAGCGCCGTCGCACCGGCATGGGGGCGATGCACTACGTCAACGAGGCCGGGAAGCGGGTCAGCCGGATGCCGGCCGACCTGTTCGCCGGCGACGTGGAGATCCTGCGCAGCGATCTGGCCAAGGTGTTGTACGGCGTGACCGCGCCCGCCGGCGTGGAGTACCGCTTCGGGGACGCGATCGCCGGGCTGCGCGAGGAGCCGGGCGGCGTCGCCGTCGAGTTCGAGCGCGGGCCCGCGGGCCGCTACGACCTCGTCATCGGCGCCGACGGGCTGCACTCGGCGGTGCGGGCGCTCGCGTTCGGGCCGCCGGAGCGGTTCGTGCACCACCTCGGGCTGCACTGCGCGATCTTCCCGGTGGAGAACTTCCTCGGGCTGGACCACACCGCCGAGGCCTACCGCACCGCCAGCCGGGTCGTCATCGTCACCAGCGCCAACCACAACGCCGAGGCGCGGGCCCAGCTGTTCTTCCCGTCGCCGGCCGGGGCGTACGACCGCCGCGACCCCGACGCCCGGCGCCGCGTCGTGGCCGATGCGTTCGCCGGCATCGGCTGGCACACGCCCCGCCTGCTCGCGGCGATGCACCGGACGCCCGAGCTGTACCTCGACTCCGTCGCCCAGGTCCGCATGCCGCGCTGGTCGGCGGGGCGGGTCGCGCTGCTCGGCGACGCCGCGTTCTCGCCGTGCCTGCTGTCCGGCATGGGCTCCGGCCTCGCCGTGGTCGGCGCCTACGTGCTCGCCGGCGAGCTGCTGCGGGCCGGCGAGGGCGGCCATGCCGCCGCGTTCGCCGCCTACGAGCGCGTCATGCGCCCGTACGCCGAGGGCGCGCAGCAGGGCGCGGAGGGCAACAGCAGGATGATGGTGCCGCAGGGGAGGCTGCTGACCGCGTTCCTGAACCAGTACATCAAGCTGGTGCCGTACCTCCCGGGCAAGCAGATGATCGCGAACGCCGCCCGCCGCACGGCCGAGGCGGTGTCGCTGCCCGCCTACGCGTGAGCCGGCCCGGCGGTGCCCCCGCCGTCGTCGGCCCCCGGCGAAAGCGCCACCGGGCGCACCGGCGCGCCGCTATGTTCGTTGCCCGGCCACGGTGCTGCCCGTCGACGACGACCAGGGCGTGCGCGCGATGCCGCAGACGGTGCTGGACGACGCGGGCTTCGAGGTGGCCGCGCACGACAACGGGCCCGCGGCCGTCAGCGACGCGCTGCGCCGGGTGCCCGGCCCGCATCGAGCGGCACCGCCGGGCGCCGGCCCGGGCCTGACGCGCCCGGACGGCCGCGCGGTCAGCCGCCGAGCTGCGCGAAGAAGTCGCCGAAGCCGTTGGCGATGTCCAGGAGGCTGCCGCCGATCGTGGTCACCACATTGGCCGCGGACTGGGGGCGATAGGCGACGAAGAACACCAGGAACGCCAGGCCGCCCCATCTGAGGATCTTCTTGGGCATTGTTCGCCTTCCTCCCCATCGATGCCGGGCATTCAGGGTAACCGTTGAATGACGCTGCGTGAAGCTGCGCCTGCGAGTACCGCAATGTCGATCGCAACACATTGAGGGGCATTCACGGGCGGTTCACTCAGCAGCTGCGCCGGCCAGCCCGTACGCGCGCCCGCCCGATCTTTGTTGATAGGTTTCGGCAATGGGGCACGTGCGGGCGGCGTTCTTCCTCGACTTCGACAACGTGTTCAGCGGGCTGTTCAAGCTCGACCCCGAGGTCGCCGTCCTGTTCGCCACCGAGCCGGGGCAGTGGCTGGGGCGGCTGGCCAACACGCTGACCGCCGACGCCCCCCGCCGCTGGCTCATCCTGCGCTGCTACCTCAACCCGGCCGGCTGGGTGAACCACCGCGACGGCGCCGGCGAGCCCACCCGGCTGTACTTCTCCCGCTTCCGCCCGTCGTTCGTGCGCGCCGGCTTCGAGGTGATCGACTGCCCGCGGTACAACGCCACGAAGAACGCCGCCGACATCCGCATCGTCGTCGACGCGGTGGACGCGCTGGCCGACGACACCCGCTACGACGAGTTCGTCATCGCCTCCGGCGACTCCGACATGACCCCGCTGCTGCAGCGCCTGCGCCGGGCCGACCGGCGCACGATGGTCGTGTCGCCGGCCGACGCCGCCGAGGCGTTCACCGCGATCGCCGACCAGCTGCTCGACAGCCAGCAGCTGCTGGCGCTGGTGCAGGGCGAGCCGGTCGACCTCGACGACGAGGCCGAGGCGGCCTTCGCCGACGCCGCGAACACCGACGAGGCCTACGCCCAGTTCCGGGCCATCGTCACCGCCGACTACGAGGCGGCGCAGGACCCGCTCAACATGGCGGCACTGGCGTACCGGCTGCGCGGCGAGCTCGGCCCGGTCGTCGGCACCAGCAACTGGTTCGGCTTCGGCAGCTTCGCCCGCGCCGTGGAGGCGCTGCAGCTGCCGGGCCTGCGCATGTCCCAGCACCTGCTGTGGCACGAAGGCCGGCACCCCACGCCGGAGCCGTCCTCGCCCGGCGCGCCCCGCACGGCGCTGCCCGAGCCCGTCGAGCGCCTCGCCGATCAGCTCAGCCTGCCCCGGCTGCCGCAGGCGTGGTGGCCCTCGATCTACGAGACGCTCTCGGCGTACGCCCGGGAGCACCGCTTCAACCTCACCCAGTGCACCAGCTGGTCCCGCGACCGGCTGCGCGACGGCGGCGTGCCGGTCAGCCGCGGCGCGGTGGCGTTCGTGGTGCGCGGCACCTCGTTCGGCGGCTCCCCGCTGCACCGCCAGCCCCCGCCGACCGCGGCCGAGATCGGCACCGCGTTCGTCAACAACGTCCTGAGCCGCGCCGAGGCCGCTCAGATCCCGTTCACCGAGGACGAGGAGACGGCGATCCGGGCCTGGCTCAGCCCCGACCCTCTCGACTGAAGCACGGCCGCGGTCAGGGCCGCCGTCAGCGCGACCAGGACCCCGGCGCCGGCCAGCGTCGCGGCGTCCGGCTCCAGCAGCGGCTGGCCGCGCAGGGCCTGCCAGGTCAGCAGGGCGAGCAGCCCCGCGTATCCGGCCGCGGCCACCCGCACCAGCCGCACCCGCGTGCGCACCGCGCCGAACCGGGCCGGGTAGCGGGCGGCGAGCATCGCCAGCAGCAGCGCGAGCAGCGGCAGCGCCTGCAGCGCGTGGATGCCCGTGAAGTGCGGGATGCGCAGGTCGCCGCCGGTCGTCGACCAGCCGGTGACCGGCATCGACGGCCCGCCGTCGGCCACGCCGACGCTGTGCGCGCCGAGCATTGCCGGGCTGCCGCCGCGGCCGAGCTCGGCCCGCTGGGCGGCGGTCGGCGCCGTCATGAGGAAGCCCAGCAGCATGCCGGCCAGCGAGAGCGCGAAGCCCAGCCGGGCGGCCGAGCGCACCACCGGGTCGGCGTCGCGCTGGATGGCGACCACGACGGCCACGACGAGGCTGGCCGTCCACAGCACGACCACGGTGGTACCCATGAGGCTCCACACGGTCTCGTCGAACGGCGTGGCGTGGTTGAAGTGGCTGGCCCGGCCGCGCGCGGCCTGCAGCACGATGGCGACCATCTCGCCCGCGGACGCGGCCGCCACGACCGTGGCCGCCCACCAGCCGGTGCGCCGGGCCCGCTTGGCGAAGCGCAGCAGCCAGGCCAGCGTGACGGCGTACACGCCGAGCGACACGGCGAACTTGAACGGCTTGAGCCAGGCGGGGCTGCCGCCGATGGTGCGGTCGTCGACGATGAGCCCGGCGAGCGCGACGAGGGTGAGCACGCCCATCGCGGCGGCGAACCACAGCAGCGGGCGGTGCCAGCGGCCGGCGGCCGGCGGTGCGGACAGGGAGTTCGGCATGCCTCGACGATGCCGCCGGGCGCCGCGCGCGTCAGGCCCGCGCGCCCCCGGATCGATGGTGAGGCTGTCCCTACCGGGCGTCCGCCGGCGAGGGGCCCGCAGGTATCGGCGATGGTCGCTGCCAGCGCGGATCGTAGTACCGTACGCCTCGTGGTCACGGCGGCGCAGTTCGAGGTCCTCGGGCCGCTCGCGGTGTCGGCCGGCGGGCGGGCCGTGCCCGTCAGCGGGTCCCGCGCGCAGCGGGTGCTGGCGGCGCTGCTGCTGCACGCCGGGCGCCCGGTCGACATCGCGACGCTGGTCGACTACGCCTGGGACGACCCGCCGTCGACGGCGCGGCAGCAGATCCACACGGTGGTGTACCGGCTGCGGCGCCTGCTCGGCGAGCGCGTCCAGACCGTCGAGGTCGGCTACCGCCTCGACCTCGACGGCGCCCGGCTGGACGCCGACGATTTCGCGCGGGGTGTACTGCGGGGACGCACCCTGCTCGCCAACGCCGACGCCCCCGGGGCGGCCGCCGCGCTGCGCGAGGCGCTGGAGCTCTGGCGCGGGCGGGCGCTGGCCGGCCTGCCGGGGGAGCGGCTGCGGCTGCACGGCGTGCGGCTGGAGGAGGAGCGCCTGGCCGCGCTGGAGGAGTGCGCCGAGATCGAGCTGGGCCTCGGCCGGCACCGGCAGCTGGTCGGCGAGCTGCAGGCGTACGCCGCCGAGCACCCGCTGCGCGAGCGGATCGCCGCCCTGCTCATCACCGCGCTGACCCGCGACGGGCGGCAGGCCGACGCGATCGCGCACTACCACCGGGTCGTGGCCACGCTGCGCGACGAGCTCGGCGTGGAGCCCGGCCCGGCCCTGCGCGACGCCTACCTCGACACCCTGCGCAGCGCCGGCGCGCCACCGCCGGCCGCCGCGCCGGGCCGCCTGCCGCGGGCGCCGCGCCGGCTCGTCGGCCGCGACGCGGAGCTGCGCCGGCTGCTGGCCGCGGCCCGCGACGGCGCCGGCCGCGGCGACCGCCCGCGGGTCGTGGTCGTCGACGGCATGGCCGGCGTCGGCAAGTCGGCGCTCGCACTCACCGCCGCGCACGCCCTCGCCGAGGGCCGCCCCGGCGCCCGCCTGTACATCGACCTGCACGGCCACAGCGAGCGCGAGCCGGTCGACCCGCACGAGGCCCTCGGCGTGCTGCTGCGCCAGCTCGGCGCGGTCCCGCCGCCCGACGGGGCCGAGCGGGCCGAGCTGTGGGCCGGCCGCATGCGCGAGCTGGCCGGCGTCGTCGTGCTCGACAACGCGGCCGGCGCCGCGCAGGTCGAGCCGCTGCTGCCGCCCCAGGGCCCGAGCGTCGTCGTGGTGACCAGCCGCACCCGCCTGGGCCCCATCGAGGGCGCCGCCGCGCTGTCGCTCGAGCCGCTAGGCCCCGACGGCGCCGTGGAGCTGCTGCGCGACACCGCCGACGAGCGCGTCGACGACGACCCGGGCGCGGCCACCGCCGTCGCCGGCCTGTGCGGCGGCCTCCCGCTCGCCCTGCGCCTCGTCGGCCACCGCCTCCGCCACCGTCCGCGCTGGACGGTCGGGATGCTCGCCGAGCAGCTCAGCTTCGCCTCCCACGAGCCGATCCGGGTCGCCGCCGAGGGCTGGAGCACGGCGGCGGCGTTCGACCTGTCGTACCGCGCGCTGCCCGAGCCCCAGCAGCGCCTCTTCCGCCGCCTCGGCCTGCACCCGGCCGGCACGCTGGAGGCCGAGGCGGCCGCGGTGCTCGCCGAGGTACCCGTCGCCGAGGTCCGCTACCTGCTCGACGACCTCGTCGAGGTCAACCTGGTGCAGGCCGACGTGCCCGGCCGCTACCGCCTGCACGACCTCCTGCGCGCGTACGCCGAGACGCTCGTCGCCGACGAGGAGCGCCACCCCGCGATCGTGCGCATGCTGGAGTACTACCTGGGCGCGCTCGGCGCCGCCGGCGAGTACCTGGAGGAGCCCGAGTCCGAGCCCGAGGTGCCGGCCGGGACGCGGGTCTTCGCCACCTCGGCCGAGGGCACCGACTGGATCCTCGAGCACTGGCCGTGCCTGCGGGCGCTCGTCGAGCTTTCGCACCGGTGCGGCGAGTACCGGTACACCCTGCTGCTGGCTCGCCTGTCCTTCAACCCGGCCCGGACGCTGGGCTACAGCGGCGCCGCGCTGGCCCTGGCCGACCGCGCCGTCGCGGCCGCCGACGCGCTGGGCGACGACCTGCTGGCCGCCCGCACCTGCCGCACGGTCGCCGGCATCTACCTGCGTCTCGGCCGCTACGGCGACTGCCACGCCCTGCTGGAGCGCTCGCAGGGCGTGTTCCGCCGCCACGGCGCTGCGCGCGAGGCGCTGATGCAGCAGTCGCTGCAGGTCATCGTGCTGCGCCACCAGGGCCTGCTGCGCGACGCCCTGGACCTGGCCCAGCGCACCGTCGCCGAGGCCGAGGCGACCGGCGACACCCGGGCCGCGGTCACGGCCCTGGCCGAGGGCGGCACCGTCCTGCACCTGCTGGGCCGCCCCGAGGAGGGCGCCTCGATGATCGCCCGCGCCTGGGCCGTGCGCCGCGACCGCGTCCAGGCCAGCAACGCGGTCGCCCTCGGCTGGCTCGGCAGCGCCCTGGTGGCGATGCACCGCCCCGCCGCCGCGGGCCTCGTGCTCATGTGGACGATCGGCCTGAAGCGCCTGCACGGCAACCTGGGCGGCGCCGCGGAGGCCCTGGCCGAGTACGGCCGGTTGGTGGCGTTGCAGGGCGACCCGGAGGCGGGACTGCGCTACCAGCGGCAGGCCTACGACGAGGCCCGCCGCTTCGGCGACGGCTACTTCGACCCGATCGTCGCCAACCACCTGGGCGAGACCCTGACGATGCTCGGCCGCACCGCCGAGGCCGTCACGGAACACGAGCGCGTCCTGCGCGACGCCGGCCAGCGCATGCCCTACGAGCGCGCCCGCGCCCACGCGGGCCTGGCCGCCGCCCTGCGCACCACGGACCCGGCGCGCGCCGGTCTGGCCCGCGCGCTGGCGGTCGCCGAGTTCGCGGGGATGGGCCTGGACGAGGCCGCGATCCGCCGGATGTGCCCGTAGCGCCGCGCAGGTCACCGCCCGCCTCCTGTTCACCGGTCGGCATGTCCCTGCTCCGTATCGGCGATCGCGAGCCGGGTCGCCCGGCGGGCCGGGCGCGTCGTGCGGGTGCCGCCGGGCCGCCGGCGGCAACGTCCTCCGGTGAAACAGGCGCTGGCGTGACGACTGGGCGGTCGCTATGGTTACGTAGTCATGACTACGATTTCACAGAGGTGACCGGTGACCGTTCTGAAGCAGGCGCAGCGTTCGGGCCGGCCGGAACAGCAGTCCGTTGCCGAGGTTGTCGCGGGCATCATCGACGATGTCCGGCGGCGGGGTGACGAGGCGGTGCGGGCCTGTTCGGAGAAGTTCGACGGCTGGAGCCCGCCGAGCTTCCGGTTGAGCGGCGATGAGATCGAGCGGATCGTGGCGCGGGTGCCGGCAACCGTGATCGACGACATCCGTTTCGTCCAGACGCAGGTGCGCGGGTTCGCGGCGCGTCAGCGGGCGTCGATGACCGACATCGAGGTGGAGACGCTGCCGGGCGTGCGGCTGGGGCACCGGCACATCCCGGTCGCCGCGGCCGGGGCGTACGTGCCCGGCGGCCGATACCCGCTGGTGGCCTCCGCGCACATGACCGTGGTCACCGCGAAGGTCGCCGGCGTGTCCCGGGTGGCGGCCTGCACCCCGCCGATTCGCGGCGTGGTGCCGGACGCCACCGTCGCCGCCCTGCACCTCGCCGGCGCCGACGAGATCTACCTTCTGGGCGGCGTGCAGGCCATTGCCGCGCTCGCGCTCGGAACCGAGTCGATCCCCCGGGTGGACATGCTCGCCGGGCCGGGCAACGCCTACGTGGCGGAGGCGAAGCGCCAGCTGTTCGGCGAGGTCGGCATCGACCTGTTCGCCGGGCCGACGGAGATCCTGGTGCTCGCCGACGACACGGCGGATCCGTTCGTGGTCGCGGTGGATCTGCTGAGCCAGGCGGAGCACGGTCCCGATTCGCCGGCGGTGCTGATCACGACGTCGCGGCCGCTGGCCGAGCGGGTGCTGCGGCACATCGACGAGATCCTGCCCGGCATGCCGACGCGGGACATGGCCGGGCCCGCCTGGCGCGACCACGGGCAGGTGCACGTCGTGCCCGGCCCGGACGAGATGTTCGCGTTGGCGGACGAGTTCGCCAGTGAGCACGTGGAGGTGCTCACCGCCTCGCCGCGCGACGCGCTGGATCGGATGCGCAACTACGGCGCGCTGTTCCTGGGCGAAGGCACCTGCGTCTCGTACGGGGACAAGGTGATCGGGACGAACCACGTGCTGCCCACCCGGGGCGCGGCCAGGTACACCGGCGGGCTGTGGGTCGGCAAGTACCTCAAGACGGTGACCTACCAGGAGGTGCTCGACCCGCAGGCGAGCGCCGAGCTGGGCCGGATCTGTGGCCGGGCCAGCCGGGTGGAGCTGTTCGAGGGCCACGCCCGGTCCGGTGACGTGCGTGCGGCGAAGTACGCCGGCGACCCGCTGAGCTGGATCGAGCACGACCTGCACAGGGCCGCCGCGTCGTGACCCGCGAGCAGTCGCGCGGGCCGGGGCGGGGTTGGACTTCCGGCTGGACGGCGGCCTCGGCCGGTCCATCGCCGACGGCCGGCCTGATCACCGGTCATACGCTGGTGGTCGACGGCGGGTGGACCGCCCGGTAGACGTGGGAGCAGAGATTCGATGGTCACCAGCAGGGACGTGGCACAACTGGCGGGTGTTTCGCAGTCGACGGTCTCGCGGGTGCTGCGCGACGCCGGTCCCGTCAACGCCGAGACACGCACCCGGGTGCTGGCGGCCGCGGCGCAGATCGGGTACCAGCCCAATGCGCTGGCGCGGGCGATGCGGACCCGGCGCAGCGGCACGGTCGGCGTGGTGGTCTCGGACCTGACCAACCCGTTCTACCCGGGACTGATCGAGGAGCTGAGCGCGGAGCTGGGCCGGGCCGGATGCCGGATGGCGCTGTGGACGTCCGCGGGTCCGGGGCAGGACGCGGCACTGGAGGCGATCCGGCAGGGTGTGCTGGACGGTGTGCTGTTCACGGCGGCGACGGCGAAGTCGGCGGCCCTGCGGGAGGCGATGCGGGCCGGTGCCCCGGCCGTCACCCTCAACCGGGCCAGCCCGGGCTGGCAGTGCGACCAGGTGGTGAGCGACAACCGGGCCGGCAGCCAGCGGATCGCGAGGTACTTTGCCGCCGCCGGGCATCGGCGGGTGGGCTACATCGGCGGGCCGGCGGCGCCGAGCACGTCCGCGGACCGGGAGAAGGGCTTCCTCAGCGGCCTCGCGGCCGTCGGGCTGTCGCTGCCCGAGGCCTGTCGCCGCGACGGCGACTTCACCTACCGGCGCGGGCGGGAAGCCATGCGTGAACTGCTGTCCCTGACCCGGCCGCCGACGGCGGTGTTCTGCGTCAACGACCTGACCGCCCTCGGCGCGCTGGACGGCGCCCGGTCACTCGGCCGGGCGGTGCCCGACGACGTGTGGGTCGTCGGGTACGACGACATTGCGATGGCGTCGTGGGACGCCTTCGACCTGACCACGGTTCGGCAGCCGACCGGGGAGATGGCACGCATCGCGGTGCAGCTGCTGCTGTCGCGGGTGGCCGAGCCGGCCACCGCGCCGCGCCGGGTCACGATGCCGGCCGAGCTCGTCGTGCGCGGCTCCACCGCACATCACGGTGGCGATGAGACCCGATCGGCGGGCAAGCCGCCGGCCACCCGGGCCAGGCGCCCGGCCACCCCTACCCGCGAGCCGCGGCTCGCCCGATCCCGATGAGGAACCCTTGAACACAGCATCGTCGCTTCTGTCCACGCTCGTCACCGACGGGCCACCGCCGGTCGGTGGGCCGCGCCCGGCCATCCTGCCACTACGGCACGACGCGGGTCTGGTGACGGTCTCCGGCCAGACCGCGGTCGGCTCCGACGGGTCGCTGCGCCACACCGGAGCCGTGGGCGACGGCGCACTGAGCCTGGCGCAGGCCCGGGACTGCGCGTGGCAGTGCGCGCTCAACGTGCTCGCCGTGCTGCAACGGGAGCTGGGCAGCCTGGACCGGATCGAGCAGGTCGACCGCATCACGGTGTACGTCGCCAGCGTCCCCGGGTTCACCGACCAGCACCTGGTCGCGGACGCGGCGACCGAGGCCTTCCTGCGGGTGCTGGGAGAGCGGGGTGCGCACGCCCGGACGGCGCTGGGTGTCGCGGCGCTGCCCACCGGCAGTCCCACCGAGGTGGACGCGATCGTCCGGGTCCGGCCCGAGTAGGCCGGCTCGGCCGGGCCGGACCCGGCGGGCCGGCCGACCGGCCGGCCCGCCGGGCGCCGCTACGGCAGGCTCAGGCCCAGGGCGCCCAGCGCATCGGCGTGGATGATGCGGTCGATGACCTCGGTGGAGATGCGCGGCAGCGCGGTGCCGTCGAGGATGTCGTTGACCCGGCGCAGGCCGGCGATCGCTTCGTCGGTGTTGGCGATCGGGTAGTCGGATCCCAGGAGCAGCTTGCCGGCCGCGCCCCACTCGGTGGCGTACAGCAGCGACTCGTAGCAGACCCACGGTCGCAGGTAGATCGAGGAGACGTCGGCGTACACGTGGGGGTGCTTGCGGATGGTGGCCACGGTCTCGCGGCCCCACGGGTGGCCCATGTGCGCCATGACGATGCGCAGTTCGGGGAAGCGCAGCGCCACCTCGTCGGTGACCAGCGGGTAGGTGTACCGGAGCGGGGCCTGGCGGATCGGTGACGCGCCCTGGTGGAACAGGATGGGCAGGCCGGTGCGCTCGGCGTGGGCGTACAACGCGACGGCCTCGTCGCACAGCGGGTCGAAGTTCTGGTAGTTGGGGCCGAGCTTGATGCCCACCAGGCCCCGTTCCCGCCACTTCTCGACCTCGTCGATGACGCCGGGCCACAGCGGGCTGACCGACATGAAACCGATCCGCTTGTGCGGCGCGTCCGCGCAGAACGCGGCCGTTGCTTCGTTGGTGTCCTCGGGGCGGTACTTCATGCCGGTCGCGCTCAACGGGTCGTCGACCGCGATGTTGAACACGATCGAGACGTCACAGCCGGCCATGGCGCGGTCGTAGTCGTCCCACGAGTTCGTGGTCACCACCGTGCGGTCCGTGCGCCAGCCGTCGTAGCTGAGCACCTCCTCGGCCGGCACCGCGTGGCGATGGGTGGGCGTGTGCGCGTGGACGTCGACAATCACGCTGCGGTCCTCAATTCTTCACGACGGCGACCTCGGCGGCCGCGACGGCGATGATGCGCTCGGACAGCCGCGCCACGCATCGGGCGAACCACCATGCGCCGGCCTCGGCGCTGGCGCCGAACGGGTCATCGGTGTATCCGTCGAGGTGCCGCCAGATCTCGTTGTCGTGCATCATCACGTCGGGGACGTCGGGCACTGCCGGCGGTGACGGGCGGTGTGGGGCGGCGCCGGCCGGTGCCGGACGCAGGTGCGCCATCATCGAGGTCTCGAAGGCGCCGGCGTGCCCCGGAATCGGGGTGGCGGGCTGCGGGTCCTCGCCCGCCCGGCGGTCATCCGGTCCGGTGAGCAGCTGCCAGTAGTCCAGGTGACCCACCGACAACCCGTGCCGGCTGGCCGCCGCGGCGCTCGCGGCGTGGCACGCGCCCCGGTTGCCACCGTGCCCGTTGACGATGAGCAGCCGCCGGCCGCCGGCCGCGGCCACCGACCGGGACAGGTCGATCAGCACCTGGGTGAGCGTCTCGACGGTCAGCGAGAGTGTGGCGCCGAAGGGGAAGTGGTGGTCCGATGCGCCGAACCGCAGCGTGGGCGCGAGCACCAGATCCCGCGGCGCGCTCGGTGCGGCCTGCCGCACCGCCGCCTCGACGGCCGCCTCCACGATGAACGCGTCGGTGCCGGTCGGCAGGTGCGGACCGTGCTGCTCGACGGCGCCGACGGGCAGCACCACCAGTGCCGACGGCAGGCGCTGCCGCAGGGTTTCCCGATCGCAGTCCGCCCAGTGCACTAGCGCCACGCTCAACACCCAACCTGTGGCTCAACCGCAGCGGCGATGCGCCCTGTGGTGCCTCGAAACGATCTCGGCCTCCCGACCATAGGCGCGTTTCTCGGTGCCACGCAAGGGTTCTCGGCTGTTGACGTCGAGTTGTGACTACGTAGTCTGAATGCGAGGGAGAGGGGGCCGCCGTGACAGCCGGAGCACCGGACGTGGTGACCTGTGGCGAGGCGATGATGCTGCTGCTGGCCGAGCCGGGCGTACCGCTCGCACGGTCGTGGCAGTTTCGCCGTTCGGTCGCCGGCGCGGAGAGCAACGTGGCGATCGGTCTGGCCCGCCTCGGGCATCCGGTCCGCTTCATCGGGGCGGTCGGCGACGACCCGGCCGGCGACGTTGTGCTGCAGGTGCTGCGCGGTGAGGGCGTGGACGTCGCCGCGGTACGGGTCGATCCGGACGCGCCGACCGGCCTGCTGCTGCGCGACTGCCACGCCGAGCGGGGGATCGACGTGCAGTACTACCGCGCCGGCTCCGCCGCGTCGCTGATGTCGCCGGACCGGGTGGCGGTGCCGGCCGGGACGCGCATCGTCCACGTCACCGGCATCACCGCCATGCTCTCCGATTCGGCGTATGCCACGACGCTGCGGCTCATCGACGCGGCGCGTGAGGCCGGCGCCCTGCTGTCCTTCGATCCCAACGTGCGGCACAAGCTCGGCGGCCGCGACCGGTGGCGTGCGGTCGTCGCCCCGTTGCTCGAGCGGGCGGATCTGGTCGTGGCCGGCTCGGAGGAGTTGGAGATGCTGACCGGCGAAGGCGGCGAACGGTCGGTGACCCGCCTGCGGGCGGCCGGGGTGAGGACCGTCGTCGTGAAGCACCCGGACAAGTCGGCGGTGCTGACCACCGAGGGCGGCCGCTGGGCCCAACCGGCCTTCGCCGTGCGGGTCACCGATCCGGTCGGTGCCGGCGACGCGTTCGCCGCCGGCCTGCTCTCCGCGATCCTGCGCGGCCTGCCGCCCGAGCGGATGCTTGCGGAGGCCGCCGCGGTGGCGGCGCTGGTCGTCGCGTCGGCCTCCGACATCGATGGTCTGCCGACCGCCGCCGAGCGGTCGCGGGCGCTGTCCCGCTTCACCGACAACACCGAGTCCGTCAATCGTTGACCGCACCTGAGCGTCAGGAGAACCGATGTACCGCTGGGACGTCATGCAGACCCTCGCCGCGCAGCGGGTGCTCGGCATCATTCGCGTTGACGGAGCCGACGCCGCGGTGCGCGCCGGCGAGACGCTGATCGACGCCGGCCTGCGCGTCATCGAGGTGTCGCTGACCACGCCCGGCGCGTTGCCCGCGATCGAGCGGCTGGCCGCGCGGCACACCGGCTGCGTGGTGGGCGCGGGCACCGTCCTCGACGAGGCCGCGGCGCGGGCCGCGATCGCCGCGGGCGCGCGGCTGGTCGTGTCGCCCAACCTGCAACGCGCGGTGGTGCGCACCGCGCACCGGTACGGCGTGGCCGTCATTCCCGGGGCGGCGACGCCGACGGAGTGGACCCGGGCGCTGGAATGGGGTGCGGACGCCGTCAAGCTGTTCCCCGCCTCGGCCCAGTCCCCGGCGGTCCTGCGCGACGTCCTGGCCGCGCTCCCGCAGGTGCCGGTGGTGGCCACGGGCGGGGTCAGCCTCGAGGCGGCGCCGCAGTGGATCGCCGCCGGGGCCGTGGCCTGCGGCATCGGTTCGGCCCTGTCCGCGCACGGCGGCGATGCCGTCAGTCGACTCCTGGCGCGGCTGGCTGAGGCACGCTGACCGGGGTCCGGCCGCGGCGCGCGGCACGGGTCGCGGCGCCCGCGTCGGCGTCGGTCGCCGGCGGCGCGGCGGGGGCGGGCGCCGCGGGCGAACCGTTGCCCCAGTCGCGCGGCACGGTCCCGCCGAAGGCGGCGGTCAGCAGGGCCGCGGCGCCCCGCACCGCGCTGACGATGTCCGGCAGGCGGTCCTCGGTCATCCGGGCCGGGACGCTCGTCACGCTCAGCGCGAAGTAGGGCTGTGCGCCGGCGGCGAAGATGGGCGTGGCCACGCATTTGATCCCCAGCGTGCCCTCCTCCTCGTCCAGCGCGTATCCGCGGGATCGCACCCTGTCCAGGTCCTGGCGCAGCGCGCTGCGGGTGGCCAGCGAGTTGATCGTCTGCGTACGCAGGCGCTCGTCGGGGTAGAGCTCCTCGAACTCCTCGCGGGCCAGGGTGGCCAGCAGCGCCTTGCCGAGGCCCGCGCAGTGCGCGTACTCGCGGGTGCCGATGCGCGCCGCGACGCTGAACCCGGACGCCGGCAGCGCGCGCGCCACGTGCACGACCTCGGCGCCGGCCAGCACCCCGACGTGCACGGTCTCGCCGATCGCCCGGGCCAGCTCGGAAATCACCGGCCGGAGCCGGGCCTCGGTGTCGTACTTGTCGCCGATGAGCACGGCCAGACCGAGTGCGGAGACGCCGAGCTCGAACTCCGTGGTGTCGCCGGTGGCGCTGCGGCGGACCCAGCCGCCCCGCTCGAGTGCGTCGCACAATCGGTAGGTGGTGGTCCGGTTGAGGCCCGCAGCCTGAGCCAGCTGCCCGGCGGTCATGCCGCTCTCCGAGCCCGCCAGCTCACGCAGGATGACGAGCCCCTTCTCCAGGCTGCTCAGATCGCCGCCACCTGCCACCAGTGAAACCCCGCTCTGCGCTCGACCAAGGCTGTCCGCTCACCGTACACGGGGTCCTGCTTGGTGAACAGTCGGCTCATGGAGCCATTCCGGTGCTCGCCGGTCGCCCGGCGGTCCGAAGTGAACACCGCGTTCGTCGCGCGGCCGACCCCCCGTACCGGCTATCGGTCGAGGTACCTGCGCTGATCCGTGGGCGCCAATGCGCCGCCCGATCCGCCCAGGCTGCGGACAAATGCCCGCTGTGGGAGGGCGTCATTCTCCCGTGGAGCCTCTTGTGTTCCTCGAACGGTGATCCTAGCCTGTTCGCTACGCAGTCACAGTGTTCGCATGACTAACACGATGGCCGACGGTGTAGCGCGCGGCGCAGCGCAGGCGTTGCTCCGTCAGCAGAAGGAGCCAGGACGACGCCATGACGATCACAGGGGTCCTGCCCGTGATTCCGACACCGTTCGACCGGGGCCGGTTCGACGCGATCAGCTTCCGCCGCCTGCTCGACCACACGCTCGCGTCGGTCGACGGCTACACCGTGCTGGGCAGCACGGGAGAGGCGCCGTCGATGTCGACGCGGGAGCGGATGGACATCACCGAGGCGGCGCTCGCCATGGTCCCGCGGGACAAGACCGTCGTGGTCGGCGTGACCCACACCTCGCTGCACGAGAGCGTGCGGCTGGCCCGGCACGCCGCGCAGCACGGCGCCGCCGGCGTGCTGTGCGCGTCGCCCTACTACTTCCCGAACACCCGCGACGGCCTGCGCGGCTACCTCGCCGAGCTCTCCGCGTCCGTGGACATCGAGGTGGTGTTCTACGACAACCCCACGCCCACCGCGACCGCCGTCACCATCGAGCAGGTCCTCGAGTACGCCGCGGGGATCGCCCGGCTCAACACGGTGAAGCTGACCGACCATGGGCTGGACAAGGTGCCGGCCTGGCAACGGGCCGGGCTGACGGTGCTCGGCGGCGACGACCCGATCCTGTTCCGATACCTCGCCGCCGGCGTGGACGGTGTCATGGTCATCGCCCCGGCGATCTTCCCCGACACCTTCCGGGAGACCTGGCAGCTGGCCCGGGCCGGGCAGCTGGCCGAGGCGTTCGCCATCTTCTCCGCCGAGATCCTGCCGTTCGTGCACGTCTTCGGCATCGGCGACGAGATCGCCACGAGCAAGGCGGTGCTGCACGAGATCGGCGTGTTCACCTCCGACGAGGTACGGCTGCCGCTCGTCGGGGTGGACCAGCGGCGGCGCGAGCTGCTGGCCGAGGCCTACCGCCTGTGCCGCGACCGAACCGCCGCGCGCACCGCCTCCGGTACCGCCAGCACCGAACCGGCGGGCGCCAGATGAGCGGCCCGTCGACCGGCCAGCGCGCGATCGACGCGACCGTCGTCGACGTCCAGACCGTGCGGGTCAGCCCGACGGTCAAGCCGGAGCTGGTGGTGGCCGGCGCCCGGGGTGTCCACGACCGTTCCGACTTCCTGCTGGTGCGGGTCGTCACGTCGGCCGGGGTGACCGGCATCGGCGAGGTCAGCGCCACGCTGACCTGGAGCGGTGAGGACGGCGCCACGGGCGAGTACCTGATCCGCACCGTCCTGGCGGGCGCCGTCATCGGGCGGCCGATCGCGCCGGTGGCCGACCTGGAGCGGCGCATGGACCGCGCCCTGGCGGGTTCGCCGTTCACCAAGGCCGGCCTGTCCACCGCGCTGTGGGACGCCTACGCCCGTACCCTCGACGTCCCGCTCGCCGTCGCGCTCGGCGGCCCGTTGCAGACCGAGATACCGGTGAAGTGCTCGCTGAGCGGGGACGGCGACCGGCTGCGGGCCACCCATCGGGCGGCCGTCGCCGCCGGGTTCGCAGCCTTCAAGGTGAAGATCGGGCTGGACCCGGCCGCCGACGCGCAACGGGTGGCGCTGGCCCGGCAGCTGTGCGGACCGGACGCCTTCATCGGCCTGGACGCCAACGGCGGGTACCGGCGGGACGCGGCGCGCCGCGCGGCCGAGCTGATGCGCCCGTCGGCCCCGGCCTTCCTCGAACAGCCGGTGGAGCCGGGCGACCTTGCGGGCATGCGGCAGCTGCGCGACCTCGGGCTGCCGATCGTCGCCGACGAAAGCGTCTTCGGCACGGACGATCTGGTCTCGGTGCTGCGCGCCGAGGCGGCCGATGTGGTCAGCCTCTACATCGGCAAGAGCGGTGGCCCGGGCCGGTTGGTGTCGATGGCCCGTCTCGCGGACGCCTTCGGCCTGACCGTCGTCATCGGCTCCAACGGCGAGCTGGGCGTCGGGGCCGCGGCCCAGTTGCAGGCCGGCGCCGCGGCGGCCGGGCTGTCCACCCACATCCCCTCCGACATCATCGGCGCGCATTACTACCAGCAAGACGTGCTCGCCGAGCCGTTGACCGCCGACGGCCGCACGGCCCGGCTCCCGGACGGGCCCGGCCTGGCGGTATCGCTGCGCGAGGACATCGAGGCCCGCTTCGTCAGCGTGACCGACGACCAGGGTCGCCGCACCGACACCACCAACCCCTGACGGTTGCGGCCGCGGCCGCGACCTGGCGCCACTGGAATGGAGAGAGCATGGTCCTTCGGAGAGCTCGACTGAGCGCCTGCCTAACGCTCCTCGCGGCAACGGCGACGCTGGTCGCCGCCTGTGGAGACTCGTCCGCCACATCATCCCAGTCGAGCACGAGCCTGACCTTCACCCGCCTGGGCATCAACACCGCCGGCTTCGGGCCGAGCAACCAGAGCACCGGAAACGACGCGGTCGTCAACTCCCTGCTGTTCTCCAACCTGGTCAAGGTCGCCCCGGACGAGAAGAGCATCATCCCGGACCTCGCGCAGACCTGGGACCAGTCACCGGACGCCAAGGAGTTCACCTTCCACCTGCGCCAGGGCGTCACCTGGTCCGACGGCCAGCCCTTCACCGCCGACGACGTGGTCTTCACGGTCACCCAGGCCGCCCAGCTCGGCCCCACCGCCTACGTCGGCTACCAGCCCACCCAGTGGCGCCAGGTGGTCGGCGCGACCGAGGCGAAGGGCACCAAGAACCCGGTCTCGGGGGTGACCGCGATCGACGACCACACGGTGAAGATGACGCTGGCCGCGCCGAACGCGGAGTTCATCCGCAACCTCACCGACGCCGTCTACTCGATCGTGCCGAAGCACCTGCTGCAGGATGCCACCGCCGAGAACGTGCGCACCGTCGAGTTCAGCAAGAGCAAGCCGGTCGGCACCGGCCCGTACGTGCTGGAGAAGGCGGTGCCCGACCAGTACCTGCAGTTCAAGGCGAACCCGAAATACTTCGGCGACGCCCCCAAGATCGCCACGCTGTTCTTCAAGCTCAACGTCAAGCCCGAATCGGTGGCCGCTCAGCTGCAGTCCGGCGAACTGGGCATGGTGCTCAACGCCGCGGCCAGCGACGCGCCGGCCCTGTCGGCCGTCAAGGGACTGACCACCAAGTTCGTCGTCTCACCGGCCGCGCAGTTCCTGCAGTTCCGCACCGACCACCCGCAGGCCAAGGATGTCCGGCTGCGCCAGGCGATCTACTACGCGATCGACCGCCGCGCCATGCTCAAGAACCTGTTCGGCGACAACGGCGAGATCCGCTGGGTGCTGCCCGGCTTCGACCAGAACGACCCGGCGCTGGACCGCTACGAGTACAGCCCGGACAAGGCCAAGCAGCTGCTCGCGGCATCCGGCCTCGACCTCGGCCAGCCCTTCAAGATCTCCTACGCCCAGGGCGTCGACCCGGCCTGGGACCAGATGATGCCGGCCATCCAGAAGTACCTCAAGGACGTCGGGCTCAATGCGGTGCTGGAGCCGCTGGACTCCGCGGCCTGGTCGGCGGCGAACGCGTCCAAGGACGCCAAGTACCCGATGACCGTCAACGCCGGCGGCTCGATGGGCCTGTCGCCCGACCGCAGCTCCGGGTACTTCAACTGCAAGGCCCCGCTGAGCAGCTTCTACGCCAACTGCCAGATGGACGACCTGTACGCAAAAGCCCGCGGTACCACGGATGCGTCGACCCGCGCGGACAACTACAAGCAGGTCGCCCAGATCCTCAACCGTGACGTGCCGATGGTGGCCCTGTGGCAGACCACCACCTACAACGCCTGGACCGGCAAGCTCGGCGGCTCCTTCCAGGTCTTCGCCAACGACCGGGACAGCGCGTTCAATGTCAACGGCTGGACACTGGCCGGCTGACGCACCACCCCCAGCAGGGCAGGCACCAACCAGGGAGAGACCGCATGTGGAACTACGCGCTACGAAGACTGCTCATCGGCACGGTCGTGCTGTGGATGGTCTCCGTGATCGTCTACCTCGGTCTCTCCCTGGCACCCGGCGACGAGCTGACCGTCCGGCTCAGCCCCGAGGTCGTCGCGCAGCTGACGCCCGACCAGATCGCGGAGAAACGCCACGCCCTCGGCCTGGACCGCCCGCTGCCGCTGCGCTACGTCACCTGGCTGAAGAACACGCTGAGCGGCGACCTCGGGACCTCGTCCTCCGACGGGCTGCCGGTCGCCGAGGACATCCGGGCACACCTGGGGCCGACCGCGATGCTGGTCGGCGCCGCGCTCGTCGTCGGTACCGTCCTGGCGCTGGCGGCCGGCGTGGCGGCCGCTCTGCGCAGCGGCACGGCGACCGACTACCTGCTCGGCTCGGTACCCATCCTGCTGGTGGGCATCCCCGGCTTCGTCCTCGCCCTCGCCGCCATCTACCTGTTCAGCGTGCAGTTCGGCCTGTTCCCCACCAACGGCATGCACACCCTGGGCGACGAGTCGTTCGGCGACCTGCTGCGCCACATGGCCCTTCCGGGCAGTGTGCTGGCCATCGGGGTGGCCGCGCCGCTGATCCGGTACACCCGGGCGAGCATGCTCGACGTGCTCAGCTCGGAGTACATCGTGACCGCCCGGGCCAAGGGCCTGCGGCCCGGCCGGGTGCTGCTGGCCCACGCGTTCCGCAACGCGCTGCTGCCCATCATCACCGTCATCGGCCTGACGCTGCCGGAGATGGTGGCCGGCGCGGTCATCGTGGAGCAGGTCTTCGGCTGGCCCGGCATGGGCCAGCTCGCCGTGCGGGCCGCGGGCAACCGGGACGTGTCGCTGATGATGGGCATCGTCGTCGTCATCGCCGTCTCGGTCGTGGTCACCAACCTCCTTGCCGATCTCGCCTACGTGCGGGCCGATCCGAGGGTGCGCCTTGTCTGACCTCGACCCCACATCGCGCGCCGTGCCCGGCGACCCGGCCGAGCCCGGATCCGCAACGGATGCCGGACGCCGTCCCGCGCTGCGCCGCTTCGCCGCCCACCGCCTCGCCGTGCTCGGCGTCGGCATCCTCGCCGTGGTGATCCTGCTGGCCCTGCTGGCGCCGCTGGTCGCCACCCACGCACCGAACGACGTGGACCTCAGCGCGGTCAACCACAAGCCGGGCGGCGGTCACCTGCTCGGGGCCGACAACGTCGGCCGCGACATCTGGTCCCGGCTGGTCTTCGGCGCCCGTACGTCGCTGATCGTCGGCTTTGGTGCCGTGGCCATCTCGCTGATGATCGGCATCACCGTCGGCATGCTGGCCGGCTTCTACGGGCGGTGGACCGGCGCGCTGCTCATGCGCGTCACCGACGCGGTCATGAGCGTCCCACCGCTGGTGATGGTCATCGTCTTCGTCGCCATCGCCGGGCCGAGCCTCGCCTCGGTCACCGTGGTGATCGCGCTGACGACCTGGCCGGCGGCGGCCCGCCTGGTCCGCGGACAGGTGCTGGCCCTGCGCGAACGCGAGTTCATCACCGCCGCCGAAGTCATCGGCGTACCGCGGCGGGGCATCGTGCTGCGTCACCTGCTGCCCAACCTGCTCGGCCCGCTGTCAGTGGTCGGCACCTTCGGCGTCGCCAACGCCATCCTGGTCGAGGCCGGGCTGAGCTTTCTCGGCCTCGGCGTGCGGCCGCCGACCAGCAGCTGGGGTCAGATGGTCAACGCCGCGCAGTCGCCGGTCGTGCTCATGAACCGGCCGTGGATCTGGGTACCGGCGAGCGTCGCGATCGTGCTGACCGTCCTCGCGGTGAACTTCGTCGGCGACGGCCTGCGCGACGCGATGGACCCGAAGGGGAGCCGTTGACATCCTCCCCAGGCCTAAAAGCCGGGGACTCCAGCGGTCGCCCGCTGGGTTTCCTGCTTCGCCGACGACCGCCCCGTCCGAGAGGACTCTCGTTGAGGTCTTACACCGCCTCCACAGGCGAGCACGGAGAGCCCCTCCGCGAGGATGTTGCGGGCCGCGTTCACGTCACGGTCGTGGACGGTGCCGCACCGGCACGTCCACGACCGCACGCGCAGCGGCATCCGCTCAGCAAGCGCACCACAGACCGAGCACAGCTTCGACGACGGGAGCCAGCGGTCCACGACGACCAGATTCCGGCCATACCATTCGGACTTGTAATCCAGCATGGTGCGCAACTGCCGCCAGGCCGCGTCGGAGATGGCGCGGGCCAGGTGGTGGTTGGTGACCATGTTGCGCACGGTCAGGTCCTCGATCACGATCGTTTGGTTCTCACGAACGAGCCGAGTGGTCAGCTTGTGCAGGTGATCCCGTCTGCGGTCGGTGATCCGGGCGTGGATGCGGGCCACCGTGAGCCGGGCCTTGACCCGGTTCGCGGAGCCCTGTTCTTTCCTGGCAAGGTTCCTCTGGGCGCGGGCGAGCGCGGCCCGGTCGCGGCGCTCATGCTTCGGGTTGGTGATCCTCTCCCCGGTGGACAGGGTGAGCAGGCTGTCCAGCCCGGCATCGACACCGACCCCGCCCGCGCCGGTGGCCGCAGCCGGGGCCTGCTCGATCACGTCGTGGCAGAGCAGGGACACGAACCAGCGGCCCGCGCTGTCCTGAGACACGGTCACCGTGGACGGCGACGCGCCGTCTGGCAGCGGCCGGGACCACACGATGTCGAGGGGCTCGGTCATCTTCGCCAGGGTGAGTCGGCCGTCCCGCCACCGGAATCCGCTGGTGGTGTACTCCGCCGAGCGCCGCGACCGTTTCTTGCTCTTGAACGTCGGGTACCTGGCCCGCTTGGCGAAGAAGTTCGTGAACGCGACCTGGAGGTGGCGCAGCGCCTGCTGCAACGACACGCAGGACACCTCGTTGAGGAACGCCAGCTCCTCGGTCTTCTTCCAACCGGTCAACAGGGCCGAGGTGGAATTGTAGCCGACCCGCTCCTGGCGCAGGGTCCACGCCTCGGTGCGGGCCCGCAACGCCATGTTGTAGACCAGCCGGACACACCCGAACGTCCGGGCAAGCTCAGCAGCCTGCCCCGGGCTCGGGTAGAAGCGGTACTTGAACGCCCGCTTCACCGTCCTGGTCACGGCCCACACGATAGTGGTCTGTCGAGTGGACCCTGCGGTGACGCGCGGGTAGGCGCCGATCCGCCGTGGCGGCGGATCGGCGTTCCCTGCCCTGCTCCGCAGGGGTTCTGTTTCCTTCCCACGGTTAAAGCCGGGGGTTACCACGGAGGCTTCCGATGAACACCCGGCTGCTGGAGGTCGAGGACCTCCACGTCGAGTTCCGCACCCGGCAGGGCCGAGTCCGGGCGGTGCGGGGACTCAGCTACCAGGTCGACCGGGGCGAATCCCTCGGCCTGGTGGGCGAGTCCGGCTCCGGCAAGAGCGTCAGCGCCCTGGCCGTGCTGGGACTCCTGCCGCGCTCGGCGAGCGTCACCGCCGGACGCATCCGCTTCCAGGGTCGCGACCTGGTCGGGCTGCCCGAGCGGCAGCTGCGCGCGATCCGCGGCCGCTCCATGGCGCTGATCTTCCAGGACCCGTTGTCGAGCCTCAACCCGGTGCTCACCATCGGCCGGCAGATCACCGAGCAGCTGCGGGCGCACCACATCGCCACCGGCCGGGCCGCCCGCGACCGGGCCGTCGAACTGCTCGAGCGGGTAGGCATCGCGGACGCCGCCCGGCGCATCGGGCAGTACCCGCACCAGCTCTCCGGCGGCATGCGCCAGCGGGCCATGGTGGCCATGGCGCTGTCCTGCGGGCCGTCCCTGCTCATCGCCGACGAGCCCACCACCGCGCTGGACGTGACCATCCAGGCACAGGTGCTCGAACTGCTCGCCGAACTGCGGGCCACCACCGAGATGAGCATGCTGCTGATCACGCACGACCTCGGCGTCGTCGCCGGCAGCACCGACCGGCTGGCGGTCATGTACGCCGGGCGGATCGTCGAGGACGGCGCCACCGCCGAGGTCCTCGCCCGGCCGGAGCACCCCTACACCGCCGGGCTGGTGGAATCGGTACCCCGGCTGGACGCCCCCCGCGGCGCGGCGCTGCACACGATTCCCGGCGCCCCGCCGGATCTCGGGACCGAACTGCCCGGCTGTGCGTTCCGGCCGCGTTGCCCGCACCCGGCACCACAGGCGCAGTCGCAGGAGCCGGCACTGCGCGAGCTGCGTCCGGGCCACCGCGTCGCCTGCTGGAGCCCCCGGCTCACGCCCCTGCAGGACACGACATCAGGTGGGAACCCATGACCGCGCAGCACCGTGACGAGGCCGCCGTCCTGGAGGTCCGCGACCTCGAGGTCCGCTTCCCGGTGCGCCGCGGTCTCCTGGGCCGCCCGGCCTCCTGGGTGCATGCGGTCAACGACGTCTCCCTCGACCTGTACCGGGGCGAGACCCTCGGGCTGGTGGGGGAGTCCGGCTCGGGCAAGTCGACCGTGGGCCGCGCCATCGTGCGCGTGAACGAGCCCAGCAAGGGCACGATCCGGCTCGACGGTCAGGACCTGCTCGGGCTGCACGGCACGCGGCTGCGGCCGTACCGCCGGCGGGTGCAGATGGTCTTCCAGGACCCGTACGCCAGCCTCGATCCGCGCCAGTCGGTCGGCGACGCCCTGACCGAACCGCTGCGGGTACACGGCCTGGCGGCCGGCCGCCGCGCGGCCCGGGTGTCCGAGCTGCTGGAGCTGGTCGGCCTGGACCCGTCCTTCGCCGCCCGCTATCCGCACCAGTTCTCCGGCGGCCAGCGGCAGCGCATCGGCATCGCCCGGGCGCTGGCGGTGGAGCCCGACGTCATCGTCTGCGACGAGCCCGTCAGCGCCCTGGACGTGTCGATCCAGGCCCAGGTCGTCAACCTGCTGGCCGGCCTGCAGCGCCGACTGGGCATCGCGTACCTGTTCATCGCCCACGACCTGGCGGTGGTGCACCACCTGGCCCACCGGGTGGCGGTGATGTATCTGGGCAGCATCGTCGAGACCGGTCCGTCCGAGGCCGTGTACGGCGACCCTCGGCACCCGTACACCGCCGCGCTGCTGTCCGCGGTGCCCGTGCCCGACGCCCTGGTCGAGAAGACCCGGCGCCGCACCATCCTGCGCGGTGACATCCCCAGCCCGGAAGACCCGCCGGCCGGGTGCCTGTTCCACACCCGCTGCCCGCTGCGCGACATGCTCGGCTCGCCTGAGGTGTGCTCCACCCAGCGGCCCCCGTTGCGGGCGCTGGCCCCCGGCCAGCAGCGCACCACGCACCAAGTCGCCTGCCATTTCGCCGACGATCCCCGAGCGAGGCGGACCGCCGCCGACGTGGCCGGCTCACTGACCGCAGACCAGCCACGATAGGAGACAGCAGCGCTATGTTGATCGGGTATGTCAGCGACGAGAACTATCTGGCGCTGGCCGGCGTCCTGGTCGAGTTCGCCCGCGACGGCGCCATCGTCGCCCAGGCCGCCTCGACCGCCAGCGGCGCCATCGTCGCCGACCTGCAACCGGGGGAGTACCGGCTCACGCTCGCCATGCCCGGCTTCGGCGCCAAGCATCTCACCGCGACGTTGCCGGCCCAGGAACCGCTGCAGGTACGGCTGCTGTCGGACGCCCTGACCGGATTCATGTGGCCCAAGTGGGTGCGCTCCGGCGAGACGGCGGAACTGCGCGTGCACTCCGTCGCACCGTACCGCGCCGAGCTGTTCCGCTACGGGCTGCGCAAGGAGCCGGTCGAACTGCTCGGATGGTTCGACGAGCACGGCCCGCGGGCGATGGCGCAGATCCTTCCCGACGAGGACTTCTCGCAGACCGGCGTGCGCTTCAACACCGTCGGCTTCACCAGCCCGGGCCACGTCCGCCGGCTGGCCGGGCCGCAGCGCTCCGGTCTCTACTACATGCACATTCACAACGAGCGCGGCGAGTTCTTCTCATTCCCGTGGGTGGTCGCCCCCGCCGCCGCCCGGGAACCGATCGCGGTGCTCGCCGCCACCAACAACTGGAACGCCTACAACCGTTTCGGCGGGCGCAGCAACTACATCAACGAATCGGGTCTGCCACCCACCCCGACCGTGAACGCGCGACAGGACCTCGCCCGGTACCGCATCGGCAACAGCGCCACGCAGACCGCCGACAACGACGTCTACCCGCCGCTGTCGTTCGAACGGCCCGAACCTGACTGCTTCGTCGGCCTTGACGTCGAGGCGGCCGACCCGATGACCGGCCGGCTGGCCTCCAGCCTCGCCCCCGGGCTGTGGCGGCTGCTGGCCTGGCTCGAACGCGAGGGATTCGGCTACGACCTGTACTCCGATGCCCAAGTGCGTAACGGAGAGCTCGACCTGGACGCCTACCGGGTGCTGCTGACCGAGATGCACCCCGAGTACTGGTACGCCGAGGAGTACGACGCGGTCCGCGACTGGGTGCAGCGGCGCGGCGGCCGGTTGATGTACCTCGGCGGGAACGGCGCCGACTGCGAGGTCGAACACGTCGACGCGGGCCGGGGCCGCTATCTGACCCGCCAGCCCGATCGCGACCGGCCGCAGGAGGCACACCTGGAGAGCCGCTTCCACCGCACCCACGAACCGCAGGCGCGGCTGCTGGGGGTGACGTTCACCCACGCCGGCGAGGGCACCGCCGCCCCGTACCGCGTGCTCGACGCCGACCACTGGGCGTTCGCCGGTACGGGTCTGCGCAACGGCGACCTGTTCGGGACGCACAGCATGCACGAGCGCGTGCCGGGCGGCGCCTCGGGCCACGAAACCGACAAGCGCACGCCCAGCACCCCGCCCGGCTTCGTCGTACTGGCGCAGGGGACCAATCCCGGCAACGGCGGAGCCGAACTGGTCTACCGGAACCTGCCCGGCAGCGGCGGCGAGGTCTACTCCGTCGGCTCCATGACGTACATCGCCTCGCTCCTGGTCGACGAGGGCGTCTCGGCGCTGACGCGCAACGTGCTCAACGGCTTCGTCGGACGGGCTCCCCGGGCGGCCGGCTGAGTGCGGGTGGCGGCGCCGGGCCACCACCCGCGGCGGGCGTCAGGCGGCGACGATCTCGAAGGGGGCGCTCAGCAGGTCGGCGGCCCTTGAGCTGCGGCCGACGAGCAGCTCGAAGCGGCCCGGCTCGACCACGCGCCGGGCGTCGGCGGCCACGATCGAGCACGCCGACGCCGGCAGCTCGAGCGCCACCTCCACCCGCTCGCCCGGCGCCACCGTGACCTGGTGGAACGCCTTGAGCTCGCGCACCGCCCAGGTGACGCTGGTGACGACGTCGCTGACGTACACCTGCACGGTCTCGATCGAAGGGCGCTCGCCGGTGTTGGTGATCGCCACGCGGGCCCGCACGACGCCGTCGGCGGTCAGGCGGTCGCGCTCCAGGCGCAGGTCCGAGTACTCGACGGTCGAGTAGGACAGGCCCTCGCCGAACGCGAACAGCGGGTCCTGCGTGAGGTCGGCGTAGCGGTTGCCGTGCTGGCCGCGGAGCTGGTTGTAGTACACCGGAAGCTGCCCGGCGTGGCGGGCGAAGGAGATCGGGAGGCGGCCGGCCGGCTCGATGAGGCCCAGGAGCAGCTCGGCGACCGCGCGGCCGCCCTGCATGCCCGGGTTGAACGCCTCCACGATCGCCGCGGCGCGCTCGGCCGAGGCCGGCAGCGTCGACGGCTTGCCCTGCACCAGCACGATGATCACCGGGCGGCCGGTGGCGACCAGCGCGTCGAGCAGCGCGGCCTGGCCGCCCTGCAGGTCGAGCGTGGCGGTCGACTTGCCCTCGCCGGTCAGCGCGACGTTGTCGCCGAGCACGCATACGACGGCGTCGGCTGCCTCGGCCAGCGCCACGGCCTCGGCGATCGCGGCGGGGTCGGCCGGCGCGGCGCGGAACAGCGGCGGGCGGGGCTGGCCGTCGGGGAAGTGGGTGCCGGCCGGGTCGGGCTGGAGGCGGCCGATCTCGGCGCCCTGCGCGTAGGTGACCTCCCAGCCCTGCGGGGCCAGGGCGCGCAGGCCGTCGAGCACGGTCGTGATCGTGTCGCGCGGGTGCCCGTCGGGCATCCAGTCGACCTGCCCGGACGCGCCGGCCCAGTCGCCGAGCTGCGCGTGCACGTCGTCGGCGTTGGGGCCGACGACCGCGATGCGCCGGGCCGCGCCGGTGAGCGGCAGCGTGCCGTCGTTGCGCAGCAGGACCAGCGAGCGGCGGGTCACCTCGAGGTTGAGGGCGGCGTGCGGGCCGCAGCCGATGACCGCGGCCTGGCGCTGCGGGTCGGCGGCGCGCGGGTTTTCGAACAGGCCGAGCTCGAACTTCAGGCGGAGGATGCGGCGTACCGCAGCATCGATCTTCGCCTCTTCGAGCCGGCCCTCGGCGACGGCCTGCTGGGCGGCCTCGAAGAACTTCGGGGTGGTCATGATGAGGTCGTTGCCCGACTCGACCGCGACGACGGCGGCCTGCACGTAGTCGGCCGCGACCTGCTGCTCCCACACCATCCGCCCGACGTTGTCCCAGTCGGTGACGAGGGTGCCCGGGAAGCCCCACTCCTGCTTGAGCACGCCGTCGAGCATCCAGCGGTTGGCGGTGACCGGCACGCCGTCGATCGCCTGATACCCGAGCATGAACGTCGCGCAGCCGGCCTGCACGGCCCGCTCGAACGGCGGCAGGAACCACGCGCGCAGCTTGCGCGGGGTGAGGTCGGCCTCGCTGGCGTCGCGGCCGCCCTGGGTCTCGGAGTAGCCGGCGAAGTGCTTGGCGGTGGCGAGCACCGCGGTGGTGTCGCTCAGGCCCCCGCCCTGGTACCCCCGGATCATGGCCGCCCCGAGCTCCCCGATCAGGTAGGGGTCCTCGCCGAACGTCTCGTCGACGCGCCCCCACCGCAGGTCGCGGGCGATGCACAGCACCGGCGAGAACGTCCAGTGCAGCCCCGTGGTGGAGATCTCGGTCGCGGCGACCCGCGCGGCCCGCTCGACCAGCTCCGGGTCCCACGTGCAGGCCATGCCGAGCTGGGTCGGGAACACCGTGGCGCCGGGCCAGAACGCGTGCCCGTGGATGCAGTCGTCGGCCATCAGCAGCGGGATGCGCAGCCGGGTCTGCTCGACCATCGCCATCGCCTCGCGGATGCGCGCGGGGGAGGCGTGCAGCATCGAGCCGGCCGTGCGGGTGATCACCGCGTCGGCGAGGTCGAGCCGGGCGTCGAGCTGCAGCATCTGCCCGACCTTCTCGGCCAGCGTCATGCGGCCAACGAGATCGTCGACCCGCTCCCCGATCGGCAGCGCCGAATCCTGATACGGGAGTCTCTCGGTCATAGTCGTCACGATCCGTTAGTCCTGTTCTGATGGCGGCGTACCAGAAACTTTTTCCGCGTGTTTCCTGTTGATATCGACGTTATGGGTATCCTACTGTGCTGTCAACGCGCGAAACTGTTTCGGGAGGAAGCATGGGCGACCCGCACGCGCGTGTGACTCTTGAGGACGTCGCGCTCGCCGCCGGCGTGTCCAAGGCCACGGCGTCGAAGGTGCTGAACAAGCGCCCCAACGTGGACCCCCGCACCCGCCGCAGGGTCGAGGAGACGATCAACGCCCTCGGCTACGTCCCCACCACCGGCCCGCGCGAGCCGCACCCCGAGCCCGCGGTCGACGTGGTGTTCGACTCCATGGTGAGCATGTACTCCCTGCAGGTCCTCGGCGGCATCCTGACCGCGGCCCGCGAGCTGGGCGTGGAGGTCGTCGTCGACGTCCTGGACCGCGAGGGCGGCGCCGAGACCCCGCTGAGCGACGCCTGGCTGGCCCGGGCCGCGGCCCGCCGCCGGCTGGGCGTGATCGTCGTCTCCCTGGCCCTGACCGCCCGCCAGGTCCGCACGGTGGAGGACCTCGGCCTGTCGCTGGTCTCCGTCGACCTGACCGGCCCGATGGGCGCCGGCCTGGCGAGCGTCGCGTCCACCAACTTCGCCGGCGGCACACAGGCCACCGAGCACCTCGTGGCGCTGGGTCACCGCCGCATCGGCTTTGCGGGCCTGCCCGCCCAGATCGCCGCGTCGCGGGAGCGCCTGCACGGGTACCGCAACGCCCTCGAACTGGCGGGCATCGACGCCGACCCTTCGCTGGTGGTCCACGGCGGCTTCACGGCCGCCGCCGGCTGCCGGATGGCCCTGGAGCTGCTGGCCCGCCCCGACCCGCCGACGGCCATCTTCGCCGCCTGCGACGGCGCCGCGTTCGGCGTGTTCGAGGCCGCTCGCCAGCTCGGCCGCCGCGTGCCGCAGGACCTGTCGATCGTCGGCTTCGACGACATCGAGCCGGCCAAGCTGTCCTCCCCGCCGCTGACCACCGTCCACCAGCCGATCGCCGACATGGGCCGCGTGGCGCTGCGCACGCTGCACACCCTGGCCCGCGGCGGCACCCCCGACTCGCCGCACATCCAGCTCGCCACCCACCTGGTCGTCCGC
Organism: Dactylosporangium sp. CA-139066; assembly: GCF_050936175.1. Taxonomy (NCBI): domain Bacteria; kingdom Bacillati; phylum Actinomycetota; class Actinomycetes; order Micromonosporales; family Micromonosporaceae; genus Dactylosporangium; species Dactylosporangium sp. CA-139066. The sequence goes on from NZ_JBNJNH010000001.1 coordinate 2,881,064, forward strand.
GAGTCCACCGCCCCGCCGCCGCGATGACCTGCGACATCTGCGGCCACCGGATGGCCACCGACGACCCGGGCCCGTCGCCCGCGTGGCGGATGGTCTGGTGGGTCTGCGAGTGGTGCTTCGCCACGGCCGTCGAGTGGGAGGACGAGCCGCTGGGCCGGCCGCGGTACGAGCCGACGGACAGCCGCTGGGCCCTGGCCACCGACCCGTCCGGCCGCGCACACGCCATCGTCACCGGCGCGCGCTGCCTGTGCGGCGCCGCCCTGGACGGCATGGAACCGGCGGGCCACTCGTGGAGCCCCGCCGCCGCGCGGGCCTGCCCCGACTGCGCGGCGTTCGCCCAGGTGGTCGACGCCCGCTGGCCGCTGGACAAGCGCGACCGCCGCAGCCGCCTGGGCTGACCGGCGCCCGGTCGGCGCCGCGCGTCAGCTGATGAAGATCGGTGTCACGGTGAGGTCCGCGTGGACCACGCCGTCGTGGACGGACGTCGGGACGGGGGCGCCGAACGCGTCGACGGCCGCGGCCGTCCCCGAGTTCCACGGCAGGGCCAGCGGCGTCGGGGCGTCGTCCTCGCCCTCGAACGTGTCGCCCTCCCCCCACGCGATCCACAGCGGGCCGCGGGACGCCCGTTCCACGAGGTAGGCGCCGTCGCGCGCGGTGACCGCCGTGGCGCCGCGCAGTTCGCTCGACAGCAGGGCGAAGGTCTCGGCCGCGGGGTAGCGGTGGCTCAGCGTCCCGGCGGCGTCGTAGTCCAGGAGCGGGAGGCGGCCGAAGAGCAGGTCCATCATCTGGTAGCGGTCGGAGTACCCGGGGACCTCCGGGGCCAGGCTCCAGTACGCCGTCCTCGTCACGCCGCACGCCAGCGCCTGCACCGTGCGCATCACGAGCTGGCGGCAGGCGATCCGGTCGCGCTTCGCCGACAGGTGGCCCGCGCAGCCCTGCATCAGCATCTGCAGCCGCGGCGGCAGCTCCTCGATGCGGGCGTACAGCCCGGCCATCGCGCGGCGCTCCGGGGTGTCCTGGCCGGCCAGCTCCACCAGGTCGGCGGCGTCCGGCGGGAGGGACGCGAACGCCTCGGCCACGACCGGGTCCAGCTCCGGGAACTCGAACAGGACCGGGCCGGCGTGCTCGCCCGCGACCACCGGGCGCTCGTAGCCGTGCTCGCGCATCATCGCGCGGGCCTGCCCCACGTAGTCGGGGACCTTCGACGGCGGGCCGTACAGGTGGACGTCGAAGAGGTCGAAGGCGTCGCGGGCCTCGGCCAGGACCTCGGCGAAGAAGCGGCGGGGCGGCGAGCCGGGCGGGCTGCTCAGCACGTCGTAGCCGCAGCCGCCCAGGACCACGAGGGACCGGCCGTCGACGGCGGCATACAGCGAGCGAAGCTGCCGGACGTACTCCGCCGCCGTTCCCGACCATAACAGGCCCGCGTTGCTCGGCTCGTTGTCACACTGGAAGTACCGGATGCGGCCCTGGCAGTGATCCACCAGGGCCCGCACGAACCTCGCGTAGTCCTCCGGGTCCTTCGCCGGCGACGGCGGCAGGAACGTGGCGGTCTGCCTCGTGGCCCACGGCGAGCTCGAGCAGACCGTCAGCCAGGCCTCGACGTCGTCGTCGAGCTGGTCCAGCAGGGCGTCCGCGGCGTCCCAGGTGAACTCGCCGCGGGCCGGCTCGATCTGCGACCAGTACAGATAGGCCCGCACCAGGCCGGCGCCCAGCGTGCGGGCCTGCGGGACGAACTCGCCCGGCGGGCCGAAGAGGCCATAACTAACTCCGCGAACCACACCCATCCGGAATGTTTCGCTCACATACTCAGGTGTACCTCATATCGGACCGAAGCAACCGCGAGGAGGCAACGCACATGCACGCGAACGTTGGAGACCGGCTGATCGTGGAGGGCGCGCACGTCGGCGACGGACGGCGCGAGGGCGTCATCACGCAGGTGAAGCGGGACGACCGCACGCCGCCGTACACGGTGCGGTGGCAGGACGGGCACGAAGGACTCATCTTCCCGGGGCCGGATGCGCGGATCGTGCCGCCGGCAAGGTGACCACGACGTTGCCGCGCGTGTGACCTGACCAGGCACAGCGGGCCAGAACGACGTTCCATGAGGCCGGCGGCCGACAGGCGGACGCCGGTTCGGGGAAGAGCGCGCGTCCTCAGGCCGGCGTGGCCGCGATGCGGGCCAGGCGCTGCGGGGTGGGCCAGCGCACGTCCCACGCCCAGCCGAGCTTCTCGAAGATCCAGATGGTCCGGGCCGAGATGTCGATCTGGCCGCGCAGGACGCCGTGGCGGGCCGACGTGGGGTCGGCGTGGTGCAGGTTGTGCCACGACTCGCCCATGCTCAGGATCGCCAGCGGCCAGAAGTTCGCCGAGCGGTCGCGGGCGGCGAACGGGCGCTCACCGATCATGTGGCAGACCGAGTTCACCGACCAGGTGACGTGGTGCAGGGCGGTGACCCGGACCAGGCCGGCCCAGAAGAACGCCGTGATCGCGCCCTCCCAGGTCCAGCTGATGAGGCCGCCGAGGACCGCGGGCAGCGCGAGCGTGACGATCGTGAGCGGGCCGAAGAGCCGGTGGATGATCCGCATGTCGCGATCCTCGAGCAGGTCGGGGGCGAAGCGCTCCTGGTTGGTCAGGTCGCGCTCCAGGACCCAGCCGAGGTGGGCGTGCCAGAAGCCGCGGGCCAGCGCGACCGGGCTGGTGCCGAACAGCCACGGGGAGTGCGGGTCGCCCTCCCTGTCGGAGAAGGCGTGGTGGCGGCGGTGGTCGGCGACCCAGTGCAGGATCGGGCCCTGGACCGCCATGCTGCCGACGACGGCCAGGGCGATGCGCAGCGAGCGCTTGGCCTTGAAGGCGCCGTGGGTGAAGTACCGATGGAAACCCACCGTCGCACCGAGGCACGTCACGGTGTAGAAGGCCGCGGCCAGGATGACGTCCAGCCAGGCCAGCCCCCATCCCCAGGCGAGCGGCACGGCGGCCAGCAGGGCCAGGAACGGGATGATGACGAACGCGTAGACCGCGACGTGCGCCGGTATGGGGCGCTTGCGGCCAAGGAGGGGCTTCACCGCCGTGGTCATGGGCCGGACCATAGACGGCGGGCATGGCTGGCACCCCGCGAGAAGGATGCCAGCCCATAGCCGTCAGATGACGTGATTGGCGACGAACAGCCCGCCCGGGTCGACGGCGGCGCGGATCTGGCGCAGCCGCTGCCAGGTGGCCGCCTCGTACGCGGTCGAGGTGTCGACCGGGTTCTCGGCGAAGTTGAGGTACTGCCGCCCGTTGGCGAACGGCGCCATGGCCGCGGCCGCGCGGGCGGTGTCGGCCTCCGCGGCCGCGGCGAGCTCCGGGCCGGCCGCGATGCCGCACGCGAAGAACACGAACGACGCGTCGAGGCGCGGCAGCGCGCCGTGGCGCGGCGCCGGGCGGCCCAGCGCCCCGCCGAGCTGGCGCAGCTCCGCGGCGACGAGCAGCGACGTGCCGGAGCCGGGGCCGCTCGCCTCGAGCATCGCGTCGATCGCGGCGCCGTCGAGGCGGTCGAGCATCGCCGAGGTGCTGATGCCGGGCGTGGGGCCCTCGGGGTCCATGTGCAGGCGCGACAGGGCCGCGGCGGGCAGGTCGGCGAACGTGTCCATCTCCGGCTTGAGCGCCCGCAGCGGCGCGAGCACGCCCGGGTCGCCGAGCGTCGCGCCGTCGATGACCAGCAGCTGCCGGCCCCGGAACGCCTCGGGGATCTGGGGCATCGGCGGCAGCTGCAGCAGCCGCAGGGCGGTGGTCACGTGGTCGGGGGCGTCCGCGGCCCACTCGGCCCACGCCGGGATCACCCGGGCGGCCTCGCGCCAGTCCCAGACCAGCCAGCCGGCGTGCGCGGTCGTGATGGGGAAGAGGTCGAACTCGACCGCGGTGACGACGCCGAAGTTGCCGCCGCCGCCCCGCAGCGCCCAGAACAGCTCGGCGTTGTGCTCGGCGTCGGCCCGCACCAGCTCGCCGCCGGCGGTCACCAGCTCGATCGCGGTGAGGCTGTTGGTCTGCAGGCCGTGCTGGCGGGCGTACCACCCGATGCCCCCGCCGAGCGAGTAGCCCACGACGCCGACGTCCGGCGAGGAGCCGTGCAGGGCGGCGAGCCCGTGCGGCGCGGTCGCCTCGACGACGTCGATCCACAGCGCGCCGGCCTCGGCCCGGGCGGTGCGCCGCGCCGGGTCGATGGACACGGCGGTCATGGCCGAGGTGCGCAGCAGCACCACGTCGTCGAGCCGCCCGAGCGGGCCGGCGTTGTGGCCGGTGCCCTGCGGGGCGACCCGCAGACCGGAGGCGGCCGCGGCGCGGATGACCTCGGCGGCCTCGGCGGGGTCGGCCGGGTACGCCACGGCCGCGGGCCGTTGGTCGAACGCCACGTTCCAGGGCATGCGCGCGGTGTCGTAGCCGGGGTCGCCGGGCAGGTGGACGGCGCCGCCGCACAGGCCGCGCAGGGAGTTGGCAATGGTCGTCACGGTGCTCTCCAAAGTCTCGATCGCTTCGGGGAACACCGTGCCGGGCGGCGGTTGGGCCGGACTTGCGCCCGACCTGAGCGCAACGTGAGCCGGGCTGTCAGCTGCTTGCCTGTTTGCGGCGCACGGCCGCCAGGGTGTCACGGACCGTGTGCGGGGTGAGGAACAGCGCCTGGGCGATCTCCCGCTCGTCGGCCCCGCCCTCGGCCATGGCGAGCATCCGCCGCTCGCCGGTGGTCAGCTGCACCGGCGGCTCGGCCGGCACGTCCTCGCCGCGGGCGGTCAGGGCCGCGGCGATGCCGGAGCGCAGCGCGAGCGCCCCGCACTCCTCGGCGAGCTTCAGCGCCTCCCGCAGCAGATCCACGGGATCCTCGACGACCTGGCCAAGAGCGAAGAGCGCGCGGGTGTACTCCAACCGCGCCTGCGTCCCGCTCAGCATGTCGACGGCCTCGCGCAGCCGGTCCGCGTCGCCGGCGATCTCCCCGGCCAGGCGCAGGGCGCGCCCGACGCCCCGCGGGCTGCCCCACCGGCGCATGTCGGCCAGGTCGGCCTCGGCGAGCTCGATCGCCTCCGCGGTGCGGCCCAGCGCGGCGTACGCCTGGGCCCGCATCGAGCGCTCCTCGTACCACTGCGGGTTGCCCGGCACCGCCTCGGCGGGCAGCACCGCCAGCGCCTCGGCGGCCCGCCCCTCGGCGATGAGCAGGTACGCGTGGGCCTGCGTGACCAGCCGGATCCCGTCGCCGACCCGGGGCCGGTCCAGGTGCTCGTCGAGGAACGCGCGCGCGTCGGCGAGCAGGCCCTGGTCGACGAGGACGCGGATGAGGCAGGCCTCGCCGTACGAGATGCCCAGCGCCGGCACCCCGCCCCAGGCGAGGCTCTGCTCGTTGGCCGAGCTGAGCCGGTGCGCCGCCTCGGGCAGGTCGCCGCGCTGCCAGTCCCGCCAGCCCGACCACAGCTGCCCGGCCAGCACGGTGAACAGCGACCCGCGGGTGTGCCCCAGCGCGATCGAGTCCTCCCACAGCGTGCCCGCGTCGGTGTCGGCGTTCTCCAGCACGACGCCGGAGATCACCCAGAACAGGCCCGGGTCGCCGTCGAGCAGCAGGCCGCCGTCGAGCGCGAACCGGGCCAGCCGGACCGACTCCTCGCGCTGCTCGCCCCGCGCGACGAGCTCCCAGGCCCGCAGCGCGGCGAGCATCCGGGCGCCGAGGCGCTCGCCCGCGATCTCGGCGGTGAAGTCGCCGGCGATGAACGCGTCGCCGCTGTGCATGTACGCCGCGATCCGCTCCAGCGCGATCATCGCCTGCCGCTCGTCGGCGAACTCGGGCGCGAGGCGGGCCAGGGCCTGCCGGGCGACCGCGGGCGCGTTGCCCTCCGGCCCGGCGAAGATCAGCGTGTGGATGAGCATCCGCGCGACCAGCGCGAACGTCGCCGGGTCGGTCTGCGGGTCGTCGTAGGCGGCGCGCAGGTGGGCGATCGCGGCCGGCCCGTCGTTGAGCGTCTCGACCTGCCCGAGCGCCAGCAGCACCGCCGGGCGCACGGCCGGGTCCGGCGGCTCGACCAGGGCCCGGCGCAGGTACGTGGCGGCGCCCTCGGGCGCGCCCCGGCGCATGGCCGTGTCCGCCGCCGCGCGCAGCACCTCGACCACCCACGGGTCCCCGCGCTCGGGAATCTGCAGCAGGTGCGCCGCGATCTGCTCGGGCGCGGCGCCCGCGAGCACCCGGGCCGCCCGCTCGTGCTGCAGCTGCCGTTCGCCGGGCGGGAGGTCCTGGTACACCGCGTCGCGCACCAGCGGGTGGACGAACCCGATCGGGTACTCGTGGCGGACCACCTCGGCCCGCGCGAGCGCCGCCACGGCCAGCGCGGCGGCCGGCTCGTCGACCCCGGCGAGGGCGGCCACGGTCGGCAGCCCCGCCCCGTCGCCGAGCACCGCGATGGCCCGCGCGACGGCGGTGCTCGCGGCCGGCATGCGCCGCAGCCGGAACAGCACCATGCTCGACACGGCCCGCGACCCGATCGCCGTCACCGTGCCCGCGTGCGCCCCGGTCGGCCGCACGCCGGACGCCTCGAGCGCCCGCAGCAGCTGCCGCAGCAGCAGCGGGTTGCCGGAGGTGGTGCGGTGGCAGGCGGCGACGAACACGTCCTCGGCCGCGTCGCCGAGCCCCTCGCGGACCAGCTCGGCCACCCCGCCGGCGCTCAGCGGCCCCGGCCGCACCGCCGTGGTCGCCGGGTCGAGCTGGAGCTCGGCGAGCAGCGCCTCGTCGTCGTACTGCTCCCCGGTCCGCAGCGTCGCCACCACCAGCACCGGCAGCCCTTCCAGCCGCCGCACGAGATACGCCAGGAACCGCAGCGACCCGGTGTCGCACCACTGCAGGTCGTCCACGACGATCGCGAGCGGCCGCGCGGCCGCGGCGTTGGCCGTGAGCCAGTACAGCCCGTGCAGCGCCGCGAACGTATGATCGCCTCGGGTCTGCGGGTCGTGCGTCAGGTCGAACACCGCGGTCGCGGACGCCGCCGCCCCGGACAGCAGCCGGTCGCGGGCCGCGGAATCGGTCAGCAGCGCCTCGAACAGCTGCCGCGCCGCGCCGAACCCGAACTCCTTCTCCAGCTGGCTGCCGCGCGCCGTAAGCGTGAGCGCCCCGTGCCCGTCGGCGATGCGCCGCGCCTCGGTGAGCAGCCGGCTCTTCCCGATCCCCGCCGGCCCCTCGATCATCACGAGCCGCGCCAGCCCCGCGAACGCGTCGGCGGCGGCTTCGCGAAGGGCGGCGACCTCCCGTTCACGATCGACGAGGTGGTCTCGCCCCCGGGATCCGGATTCGGTACCGCGAGACTCCCCGCCGCTCGCCAACCCACGCTCAACCCGGGGCGCGGCGGCACCTCCGTCGCCCACACGCGCCGCACCCGCACCCAGTAGCCCCGCACCCGGTAGGCCCGCACCGGGCACACCCGCACTCGCGCCCGCGGGCGTCGCGCCCGCGCCGGTCGCGCCCGCACTCGCACCCTGGCCCACCGCGCGCGCGGCCGGCACATCCGCGCCCGCTGCGCCCGCGCCCATCGCGCCCGCTGCGCCCGCTCCCGCGCCCGGCACGCCCGCGCCCGGCACGCCCGCGCCCGGCACGCCCGCGCCCGGCACGCCCGCACTCGCACCCTGGCCCACCGCGCCCGCGCCCGGCACACCCGCTCCCGCGCCCGGCACGCCCGTGCTCGCACCTTGGCCCACCGCGCCCGCGGCCGGCACACCCGCGCCCGCACCCGCCGCGCCTGCCGTGCCCACGCCCGCCGCGTCCACGCCTGCCGCGCCGAGGGTGCCCGCGCCCGCCGCGCCCGGGCCCTGGGCCACCGCGCCTTGCGCCGCGCCTGCCTTGCCGCCCGCCGTGTTTGCAGGGTCGTCTTCCCGCGCGGCGCGATCCGTGGTCCCGGCGGGGCTTGGATTCGCCCCAAATCGGGACGATCCCGGCGCCCGGCTAAATGATGATATGTCCGAAAAATCTGGCGCTTGCGCCGGATTTTTCGTGACCTGGTCCGATTCGACCTGCGCGTTCAGGGACGGCGCCTGCGCCAGCACCTCGGCCTCGAGGGCACGCAACGCCGGTCCCGGGTCCACACCCAGCTGCTCCGACAACGTCTGGCGGGCCCGCCGCAGCGCGCCCAGGGCGTCCCCCTGACGGTGTGCCCGGTACAGCGCCACCACCAGCAGGCGCCACCGCTTCTCGCGCAGCGGCTGGTCGGCCACCAGCGCCTCGAGCTCCGGCACGAGCACCGCGCTCTCGCCCAGGGCCAGGCGCGCGGCCAGCACCTCCTCGCGGGCCACCTCGCGCAGCTCGCTCAGGCGGGCGGTCTCGGGCTGCGCCCAGGGCTCGTCGGCGTACTCCGCGTACGCCGGGCCCTGCCACAGCTGCAGGGCGCCGGTGAGCAGGTCGCGTTGTTCCGCGTACCCCTGCCGCAGCGCCCGTTGCACGATCGCGTCGAAGCGCCAGGCGTCGACGGCCTCGGGGTCCAGGGACACGGCGTAGCCGGGCGGGCGGCTGGCGATGACGTTGCCGCGGGCGCGGGCGGTGCCGCCGGGCTCGAGGCGGCGGCGCAGGTGGGAGACGTACGCCTGCAGGGCGCCGGCGGCGTTGGCCGGCGGTCGGTCGGCCCACACGCAGTCGATGAGGCGGTCGGTCGGGACGATGTCGCCGCGGTTGAGCACGAGCACCGCAAGGACCGCCCGCTGGCGGCGGCCGCCGAGGTCGACCGGCTCGTCGCGCAGGGTGGCGGTCATGTTGCCGAGCACGCTGATCGACAGCTCCACCCGGGCTTACCCTCCCTGCTCGCGGCGGCCCGCGCCGCCTTGAGCAGACAAGGTACCGCGAAGAAGGCCTACAAGTAGACGTCCAAACGGCCGGTGAAGAGGCTCGAGGTCTGCAGTCGCTGCTGCTGAATGGCGTCGAAGTTCGCCCGGGCGTCCTCGGCCCGCTGGCGGAGCTGGTTTTCGAGGTCGAGCTGCTGCTGGATGCGCTGCTGGTCGGCGAGGCGCTGCTGGTCCTGCAGCCGCTGGTCCTCGAGCCGGCGCTGCTGCTGCACGTACTGCTGCTCGTCGCGCTGCTGCTGGTCCTGGCGCTGGACGTAGGCCTGCTGGTCGGTGCGCTGCAGATCGTCGGTGCGCTGCCGGTCGAGCCGTTGCTGGTCGAGCCGTTGCTGGTCGAGGCGCTGCTGGTCGAGCCGCTCCTGCTCCGTCCGCTGCTGCATGTCCCGCGAGGTCGGCGTGCCGGCCGCGTTGGCCGCCGCCGCGCTGGTGTTCGTCGCCGATGTCACCGTGGTCTGCGTGGCCGGCCCGATGGGTGTAATCGACATCGCGTACCCCGCTTACTCCTCGTATGCACCTGACTACGAAACGTTACCACGGTAGGGGGCGGAGCGTCAGGTCGCCAACCGCGTGCGGTCCGCCCGGGGTCGCCTGGTCGGCCAGGCGACGATCCCCCGGGCGGTGGGCTCAGCCCTCGGCCAGCCCGGCCAGGGTGCGCAGCTGCTTGCGCATCATGAGCAGGTCACCGCCGGCCAGCAGGGGGCGGGTGAGGCGCTCGAGCCGGCCGCGCGGCGCGGGCACGTGCAGCTTGGCCACCAGGCGGGAGCGGCCCGGGCCGAGGTCGCGAACGAGGTACGTCACCAGGATGTCGCCGAAGAGCCGCCGGCCGGTGCGGGTGGCCATCCGCAGGGTGAGCTGTTCGCCCGGCTCGAACGCGACCAGGTCGAAGATCGTCATCCAGCGCTGGCCCTCGGCGAGGTCGTCGACGCCGGGGGTCAGCGCGCGCGGGCTGCGGCGGCCGGCGTTGTCGATCCAGTCGTAGCTGTACGGCGCGATGCGCAGCTGGCACAGCCAGCGGAACGCGGTCGCGGCGCCCGCGCGCACGTCGACCGCCCGGAGCCAGCCCTCGCGCCCGGGCGCGATGCGGTCGCCGTCGAACGCCAGGCCGTCCTCGCCGGGCAGGGTGCCCCACACTTTTAGAGACATGTCTCTAAAATTAGCACCGCCGTCTCCTCCGCGAGGTCCTCGGCCCGGGCCGGGATGCGGCCGCCGGCGCGCAGGTGCCGGCGCACCAGCGCGGCCGGCAGGTCGACCAGGGCGAGCGTCACCTTGTCGGCATCGCCGCCGAGCGCGCGCACGGCGGCGATCACGCGGGCGTTCAGCCCGTCGAGCGCGGCCCGGTCGCCGTCGCTCCAGCGGTCGTGGTCGAAGTCGGCGGCGCCGTACAACAGGATCCGCGCCTCCCCGGGATGCGCCCGGCACCAGGCGACGACGTGGCGGGCGGCGCGCGCCGGCTCCCCGCGCGCCAGCGCGTCGAGGAACCCGGCCTGGAAGCGTTCCACCGTGCGCAGCCACAGCGCCGCGGCCAGCGCCGGCCGCCCGGAGAAGCGGTGGTACACCGAGCCGCTCGGCCCGCCGGCCTCCCGCGCGACGGCCGCGACGCTCAGCGCCCGCGGCCCGCCCGCCTCGACCAGCCGGACCGCGGCGTCGAGCAGGCTGACGGTGTCGTGGCGCGCGGGTCGTCCCATAGCCGCCAAACCTACGGCCTAGGCTTGACGCGGGCCTGGCAGAGACGCCGGTCACGTTCCGGAATCGTTGCTGCCCGCTTCAGTTGACTCGTAGTGTCACGGCGGCAGTCCGACGGAGAGGCACACCAATGTCCAGCGACACGGTCATCCAGGAGTCCGACAACCGGCACGCCCCACCGGCGACGGTGGTCATCTTCGGCGCCTCCGGCGACCTGACCCGCCGCAAGCTGATCCCGGCGATCGAGAGCCTCGCCCGTCACAACCGGCTGACCGAGCGGTTCGCCGTCGTGGGCGTGGCCCGCACGCCGATGGACGACGAGCAGTTCATCCACAACGTGCTGGGCGAGCGCGGGCTGTCGCGCATGCCGCAGCTGGGCGGCGGGGTGCGGTACATCCACGGCGGCTACGACGACCCCGAGACGTACAAGAACCTGGCCCAGGTCCTCGACGAGCTCGACGAGCAGCGCGGCACCGCCGGCAACCGGGTCTTCTACCTCTCCACCCCGGCCGAGGCGTTCCCGCTGGTGATCAACGGCCTCGCCGGCGCCGGGCTGAACCAGGCCCGGGACGGCTCCTTCGCCCGCCTGGTCATCGAGAAGCCGTACGGGCACGACGAGCAGAGCGCCAAGCAGCTGGACCAGACCGTGCACGCCTCCTTCGACGAGACGCAGGTCTTCCGCATCGACCACTACCTGGGCAAGGACACCGTCCAGAACGTCCTGGCCCTGCGCTTCGCCAACTCGATCTTCCAGCCGATCTGGAACCGCACCTGGGTCGACCACGTGCAGATCACCGTGGCCGAGACGCTCGGCGTGGGCACCCGCGGCAGCTTCTACGAGCACGCCGGCGCGATGCGCGACATCGTGCAGAACCACGTGCTGCAGGTCCTCGCGCTGGCGCTCATGGAGCCCCCGGCGTCATTCGCGGCCGAGGCGGTGCGCAACGAGAAGGTGAAGCTGCTGCAGGCGATCCGCCTGCCGCGCGGCCGCGACATCGACGACATCGCGGTGCGCGGCCAGTACACCCGCGGCGGCACCCGCGAGGAGCTCATGCCCGGCTACCGCGAGGAGCCCGGCGTCGATCCGCTCTCGCGCACCGAGACCTACGCCGCGCTGCGCCTCGACGTGGACAACTGGCGCTGGGCCGGCGTGCCGTTCTACGTGCGCACCGGCAAGCGCCTGCCCAGCCGGGTGACCGAGGTGGCGCTGCAGTTCCAGCGCCCGCCGCACCTGCCGATCCCCGACTCGCAGCTCACCGAGCTGCAGCCCGATGCCCTCATCCTGCGCATCCAGCCCGACGAGGGCATCGCGCTGCGCTTCGGCGCGAAGGTGCCCGGCCACTCGTTCCGGGTCCGCTCGGCCAGCATGGACTTCTCCTACGACAAGACCTTCCGCGAGGAGTCCCCGGAGGCCTACGAGCGCCTGCTGCTCGACGCGCTGATCGGCGACACCACGCTGTTCATCCGCTCCGACGAGGTGGAGCAGTGCTGGCGGATCGTCGACCCGATCATCGAGCGCTGGGCCGGCGACACCAGCCCCATCCCGACGTACGAGGCCGCGTCCTGGGGCCCGACCGACGCCAACCGCCTGATCGAGCGCAGCGGGCGCGCCTGGCGCAACACGGTGGCCTGACGACCGTTGCGGCCGTCAGGGCGCGCCCGCTGCCCTGGCGGCCCCCGGCCGGCCGTACAGCCGCGCGATGTCCGGCGAGTCGAGCCAGTTGGCGTACGTCGGCGCCTGCGGCCACCCCTCCGGCGAGTCCTGCCACTCCTCCTGACGCCCGTACGGCAGCACATCAGCGAGCGCGAACGTGAACGTCAGCTGTTCGACGCCGCGCCCGCTGGTGTGCCAGGTCCGGTACACGGTGTCGCCGTCGCGCAGGAAGACGTTCAGGCCGAACCCGCCGCCGGGCGGCGCGTCGACGTCGGCGCCGAACGGGCTGTCCGCGGTGGAGTACCACGTCATCGTGTTCCCGACCCGCTCGGCGTAGGCCAGCGCCGCGTCGATCGGCCCCTGCGTGACGATCACGAACCGCGCGTCGTAGTTGTCGAGGAAGTCCAGCCGGGTGAACGACGAGGTGAAGCTGGTGCAGCCGCCGCACTGCCACTCGGCGTCCGCGTCGGGGTTCCACATGTGGTTGTACACGATCAGCTGCGACTTCCCGGCAAAGACATCGACCAGCCGGACCGGCCCGTCGGCCCCCGTCAGCGTGTAGTCCGGCATCCGCGGGCCGCCCGCCGCGGCGGCCCGGTGGCGGTGCTCAGCCGATGAGGTCGAACCGTTCCCACGAGCCGATCGCGTCCCGGTTGGCGATCAGCGGGCTGTTCCCGGAGTTCTCCGCGGTGACGTACTTGCCGTTGACGGTGGCCCGCAACGACACGCTGCCGTCGGTGTTGCGGATCAGCTGGAACTTCTCCCACGAACCGACCGCGTCCCGGTTGGCGATCAGGGGTTGCGCGCCGGCGTTCTCGGCGCACACGTAGCGGCCGTTGGCGTGGGCCCGCAGCGCGATGGTGCCGCCGCCGGCGTCGATCTGGTCGAACTGCTCCCAGGGGCCGATCGCGGTCCGGTTCGCGATGAGGGGTGCGGCGCCGCCGTTGTCCGCGGTGACGTACCGGCCGTTGACCCTGGCCCGCAGGCTGATCACCGTGGCGCTCGGCGGTCCGTTGCCGGCGAGGCTGCCCGGCACCGCCTGCAGCGCCGAGTACCAGCGGGCGCCCATCTTGTCGTAGCCGCCCGCGTTGGGGTGCACGCCGTCGGCCAGGTCGGCCGTGGTGATCGCCGAGTGCATGTCCACCAGGTGGGTCCGCGTCCCCTTCTGCGCGACGATTCCCGGGAGCGCCGCGTTGTACGCCTGCACGCGCGACTCCAGCGTCGGGTCGCTCTCGGGGGTGATCTGCGCGACGAACAGTTCGACGGTGGGCGCGTTCGCCCGGATCTTGTCGATGAGCGCCGAGAGCCGGGCCGGCGCGTTGGCCACGTCGAAGTTCTGGTTGACGTCGTTCGTGCCGATGTGCAGCAGGATGGTGCGCGGGCTCGACGCCTGTAGCCAGCCGACGATGTTCGCGTCGATCTGGTCGATGCGCCAGCCGGAGTGGCCCTCGTGGTCGTGATCGCCGAGGCTCGCCGGGCCGTTGAAGCCCGAGCCGACGAAGTCGACGGTGTAGCCGCCGGCCGCGAGGCGCTGCCACAGGTTGATGCGGTAACCGCCGGGCACGTTGAACCCGTCGGTGATGGAGTCGCCGAGCGGCATGACCCGCACGCCCCCGTTGGACTCGGCCATGGCGGGTGTGGCGCCGGCGGTGAGCGCGACCGTCGCGCCCGCGGCCAGGGCGAGGCTGAGACAGCCGGCAGCGAGCCGGCGCATGGTGCGTCGCATGGTTGGGATTCCTCCTGTCGCCGCCTGGCGGGGCGGCACCCGATCCGTCTCGACAGCACCGCCCGCCGTGGCGGCGTAATGCGCGCACCGGTACAGATCCCGGCCGGGTGCCGAGCACGCAGCGTGTCGCTTGCGTGCGCCCGGGGCGGGTCCGATGACGCGACATCGAGTGTCGACGATGGAGGGGCCGGTCGCCAGCCCGGCGGCCGCCCGGACGCGACGAAAGCCCGTACCGGTGCGCCGAGCGGTCCTACTCCCAGCGGGTGGCGTTGGACTCGTGCAACGTGCCGGGGCGGTCCTGCACCACGCAGAAGATCAGGCCGGCCGGGTCGCGCATGACCTGCCAGTTCTCGGCGCGGGTCTCGCGCGTTGCGCCGAGGGCCTCCAACCGCGCGACCTCGGCCTCCAGGTCGTCGGTGTGGAAGTCCAGGTGGATCCGTGCCGGGCCGTCGCCCAGCTGCTGGGTCAGCAGCAGCATGTCGTGGTTGGGCAGCCGGGCGCCGTTGAACTCCGGGTACTTCTCGACCACCGGGAGCTCGACGCCGGCCGCGCCCGACCAGAAGGCCACCGTGGCCTCGTGGGCCGGGCGCGGGGCGTCGATGACGATCGCGAAGAGCCTGCTGAAGTGAGCCACGCCCAGCAGTATGGTGCATTCGCCCGGCTGCCGGCCCGCTGCGCCGCGCCCAGGTCCCAGCTCTTTGGAGAGTGAAATCATCGAAACTTTTCCACCCGTCAAGCTGTCGGTTCACCGGCTGTTGGGTTGTGCGTGACGGATCGATCACGGAGGATCGTTGGATGAGTACCGACGAGGCGACCCCGCCCGCCGTCGGCCCCGACGGCAATGACTTCGGAGCGATCGAGGAGGCACTCGGCAACGCCCTCGACGACGAGCTCGAGGACGACCTCGCCGAGGAGGCCGGTTCCGAGCTTTCCCGGGACGTGTCGCTGTAGCCCTTTTTTCGCGATCGCCGACGTTCGCGGCCGCCCTCGGCGCGCCCGACCGCACCATCTCGTTCTGACCCAAACGGCCCGTGCGTTCGAACTGGTGTTCGAGTAACGTGGTCGGTGCGCGAGTCGTTGGGCCGAGGGTGAGGGGCATGGATATCGAGGGCTACGCCGTGCGCTTGGACTGGCCGGGCCTGCGGCATGAGTTCACGCAGTTCACGACCAGCCGGCGGCGGGCCGAGCGGCGGGCGGGCAGCACCAGGCGGTTCTGGGCCATGGGGCCGTTGCGGCCGCTCGCGGTCACGGTGGTGCCGATCGGCCGGGCCGCCTGTCGGGCGCACGCGGGCGAGTGCGCGTCGACGGCGTGCCCGACGACGGCGCCTCTGCTGGGGCTGAGCGCGGACGCGGACCCGGCGCTGGAGGGGCGTCCGCTGCGGGGCGCCTGAGCGCCGCTTGCTCGGGTCGCGCGCCATCGCGCATACGGCAACCCCAGACCCGTCCCGCCCGCCTGCCGGGCACCACGCCGGCACGATGGTCGTGGTCGGAATGCTGGCGAGTGCCCTTCCGGCGGCGTCGCGAGCGAGATGCCGACCGACGGCGCCCTCGGGTGCTCGCGGCGGGATCCGCACATCCGGCGCCGGCTGGGCCCCGATTGGACCCGGCCCGGAACGGCGGCGGCGGGGCGTCCCTCGTGTGAGGCGTGAGTGCCGTTGCGCGGACGTCGCGCCGTCGCTGGCCAGGGCGCTTCAGGGTGTCGCTTGCGCGCGAGGCGTGCGCGCGTTGCCGGCCCTGCGCTTCGGGGCGCACGCTCGGGCCCGGACCGGTTTCCGGGCCTGGGTTCCGACGCCGTCGCTTGCCCCGAAGCGTGCGCGTCGTTGCCGGCCCTGCGCTTCAGGCGTCCGATCGGGCCCGGCGTCGTTGCTGGGGCCGGGCCCTGGATGACGCCTGGGTGACGTTGTGTCGCGCCGCTCGGCTACTGGGGAGTAGCGGCTGTGCTGCCCGAACAGGCTTGCCCGAACCGACCGGCAGGCCGACGGGAGATCGCCGCCGAGGACGTAGAGTGCCACAAGGTCCGGCCGGCGGAGGGGGTTCGCGTTGATCGGCGCGGGAACGGTGCTCGCCGGGCGGTACGAGATCGCGCGGCACATCGCCAGCGGCGGCATGGGTGACGTGTGGCAGGGGCAGGACCAAGTCCTGGGGCGCACCGTCGCGGTCAAGCTGCTGCGCACCCCGACCGGCGAGCCGGAGTTCGTCGAGCGCTTCCGCGCCGAGGCCCGCACCATGGCCACCATCAGCCACCCCGGCGTCGTCGACGTGTACGACTTCGGCGACGATCCGGCCGCCGGGGTGTACCTCGTCATGAAGTACATCGACGGCGAGTCCCTGGCCCGCACCCTCGAGCGCGAGGGCCGCCTCGACGCCGGCACCACGATGCGCCTCGTCGCCGAGGCCGCCGAAGCCCTGCACGCGGCCCACGACAAGGGCGTGATGCACCGCGACGTCAAGCCCGGCAACCTGCTGATCCGCCCCGACGGCACCACGGTCCTCACCGACTTCGGCATCGCCCGCGCCGCCACCGCCACCCACCGTACGTCGACCGGCCTGCTGCTGGGCACCGCGTCGTACATCGCCCCGGAGCGCGCCGGCGGCCTGCCCGCCACGGCCCAGTCCGACCTCTACTCACTCGGCGTCGTCGCCTACCAGTGCCTCGCCGGTCGCCTGCCGTTCGAGGGCGAGAGCCTGCTGCAGATCGCGCTGCGCCACGCCAACGACGAGCCGCCGCCGCTGCCGCCCGACGTGCCGCCCGCCGCCCGCGAGGTCGTCGCCCGCTGCCTGGCCAAGGACCCAGCCGATCGCTGGCCGTCCGGCGCCGCCCTGACCGCCGCGGCCCGCCACGCCATGGCCGCCGCCCCGACCCGCGCCGAGGCCGCCCCGTCCGCCGGGTCGGCCCCATACGCCGAGGCGGCCCCGTCCGCCGGGTCGGCCCCATTCGCCGAGGCGGCCCCGTCCGCCGGGTCGGCCCCATTCGCCGAGGCGGCCCCGTCCGCCGGGTCGGCCCCATTCGCCGAGGCGGCCCCGTCCGCCGGGTCGGCCCCATTCGCCGAGGCGGCCCCGTCCGCCGGGTCGGCCCCATTCGCCGAGGCGGCCCCGTCCGCCGGGTCGGCCCCATTCGCCCAGGCCGCCCCGTCCGCTGGGCCGGCCCCGCTCGCCGATCCCGTTCCGCCCGCCGGGCCGGGCCCGAAGCGCGGCCGGCGGCTGCTCGTGGCCGGCGCCGCCACCGTGGTCGTCGCGGTCGCCGTGGCGGCCGTGGTGCTGTTGAGCAGCGGCCCGCCCCCGCAGGCGACCGACCAGGCGGCCGGCGTCGAACCCGGCGGAACGGACGCCGCCGCGGTCGGCGGCATCAACGGCGCCCCGGCGACGTCGGCGTCCCCGAGCCCGGCGGCGTCGACGCCCGCCAGCCGCCCGCCCGCGGCACCCACCCTGCCGGTCTCGCTGCGCCCCGCCCCCGCCGGCGCGCCCGCCGCGCCGACCACCCTGACGGCGACCCCGGTCGGCGCGACGACGATCCGCCTGCAGTGGACGGACAACTCCGCCAACGAGACGGGCTTCTCGATCCTCAACGGCGCCGTGTCGAGAAACGCCGCCGCGAACGCCACGACGTACAACTGGGACGGCCTGGCCCCGGACACCTACATGTGCTTCAAGGTGCGCGCCTTCAACGCCGCCGGCGCGTCGGCCTACTACCCGACGGCCCAGGACGCCTGGACCTGCGCCACAACGCTGGCCGGCACGGGCCCGACACCCCCCACGAACCTGTCGGCCACCCCGGCCGGGCCCACCTCGATCCGTCTACAGTGGACGGACAACTCGAGCGACGAGACGGGCTTCACCGTCATCAACGGCTCGGCATCGCGCAACACCAGCCCCAACGCGACGTCGTACACCTGGGACGGCCTGAGCCCGGGGACGTACATGTGCTTCAAGGTCCGCGCCTTCAACCCGTCGGGCGTCTCGGCCTACGCCCCACCGTCCCAGGACGCCTGGGCCTGCACCACCACCCCGGCCGCCTGAGGCCGCGGAAGCCGTTCACGATCATCGCGGTGAGCCGGGCGACGAGGACCGTGACGCCGGCGACGAGCTCAAGCCACCATCAACGCTCAAACGATCGGCCGCGCTGCGGCGATGCGGAGGCGGGCGAAGCGGTAGGCGGCCACGGCGGTCGTCGCCAGGCGGGCGAGGCTGGCCGACGACGCGAACAGCAGGGGCCAGCCGGCCGCGTGCGTCAGCAGGCCGGTCAGGAGCAGATGCGTGTCGCCCAGCATGCAGCCCCACAGCGCGACCCGGACCGCCGGTGCCGCGAAGCGCTCCAGGCGCGTGGCCAGGGGGCCGGCCGCGGCGCACGCCAGCAGGGCGGCCGGGATGAGCAGGACCAGCAGGTACGGGTACATCGGGGCGGACGTCAGCGCCGCGCCGATGCGCGAAGGCCAGGACGAGTCCGGTGCGGACGGGGCCGACGCCACCCACAGCAGGCCGATGAGCGGGCCCGCCAGCAGCAGCCCGAGCCCGATGCGGTGGGCGGACTCGGCGAGCAGCTCACGGGCGAAGGCGCGGGCCACCACGGCGGGCGGGCCCGACTCCGCGATCGCCGCGGCGGCGGCCGCCGAAGGGTCCTCGCCGCGGTCGGCGGCTGCCTCCACCGCGCACGCCAGGCCGTCGGCGAGTTCCGCGCGGATGGCGGCGCGCGTGCGCCGGCCGGCGGGCAGCGCGCCGGTCACCGCGTCCACGTACGCCGCGATCGCCTCGTCCGCGCTCATATGTAGCGATGCTACGCCCGGAACAGGCGGGCCGGGAAGCGGGCGCTCAGGCGACTGCGGGCGTGCCGATCAGCTCGACCAGACGGGCGATGATGCCGGGGGACAGATGATGGGACACGCCGGGGATCCCCACGTGGCGGGCGCCGGGGATCGCGGCCGCCGTGGCGCGCCCGCCGCTCGGGTGCACCATCCGGTCGACGTCGCCGTGGATGACCAGGGCCTGCGCGATCATGCCGCCCATCGACATGCCGACCACGTGGGCGCGCTCGACGCCGGCTCCGTACCGCTCACGCGGACACCGTCGCACGGCTCGACGTCATGTGCAGCTCCGGGTCGGCGACCGGGCCGCGGCGCAGCAGGCGTACGTCGGACTGGTAGTCCATCGACGTCCGCCACGGGACCCGGTCGCCCTGGCGGGGCAGCTCGCCGATGGCGCGCTGGATGTACCCGGCGCCGAAGTCCAGCAGCGGCCGCGTCGGCATGTCCGGGTCGGCCGGGGACGGGCGGCAGACGTCGTAGCCGTGTTCGTCCATATAGGACAGCAGGCGGCAGAAGTACTCGCACAGCAGCCCGACCTTCAGCGTCCAGGACGAGTTGGTGTAGCCGATCGCGTACGCCAGGTTGGGCACCCCGGACAGCATCACGCCCTTGTAGGCGATGGTCCCGGGCAGGCTGACCGGCGCGCCGTCGACGCTCACCGTGACGCCGCCGAACGCCTGCACGTTGAGGCCGGTCGCCGTCACGATGATGTCGGCCGGCAGCTCCTCGCCCGACTCCAGCAGTACACCCGACTCCGTGAAGGTCCGGATCCGGCCCGTGGCCACGGACGCGCGGCCCGTGCTGATGGCTCGGAACAGGTCGCCGTCGGGCACGATGCACAGGCGCTGGTCCCAGGGGTTGTACGGCGGGTTGAAGTGCTCGTCGACCGGATAGCCCTCGGGCAGCGCCTTGGTGTTGACCCAGCGGATCAGCCGCCGGGCGGCGCGCGGGTACTTCTGGCAGAGCCGCCACACGGCCCGCTGCCGCCCGATGTTGAGCCGGCGCACGGCCCGGAACGCGCGCTCCTCGCCGAGCAGGCGGCGCAGCCGGGCGGCCATCGCGTCGCGCGAGGGCACCGGCAGGACGTAGCTCGGGGTGCGCTGCAGCATCGTGACGTGTGCGGCCGTGGCCGCCATCGCGGGCAGGATCGTGACCGCGGTGGCGCCGCTGCCGATGACGACGACCCGCTTCCCGGTGTGGTCGAGGTCCTCGGGCCAGGCCTGAGGGTGGATGACGGTACCGCGGAAGCGTTCCCGCCCCGGGAACTCGGGCGTGAAGCCCTCGTCGTAGCGGTAGTACCCGCCCGCGCAGAACAGCCAGGTGCACGTCAGCGCGGTGCGCTCGCCCGTGTCGGTGCGCTCGATCTCCAGCCGCCAGCGCGCCTCGGGCGTCGACCAGGCGGCGGAGACGACCCGGTGGTGGTAGCGCACCGCCTTGTCGATGCCGTGCTCGGCCGCGGTCTCGCGCAGGTACGCCAGGATCGACGGCCCGTCGGCGATGGACCGCTCCTCGCGCCAGGGCCGGAACTCGTACCCGAACGTGTGCAGGTCGGAGTCGGAGCGGATGCCGGGGTAGCGGAACAGGTCCCAGGTGCCGCCGCTGGCCCCGCGGGCCTCGAGGACGGTGTACGAGCGGCGCGGGTGCGAGCGCTGCAGGTAGTAGGCGGCGCCGATGCCGGACAGGCCGGCGCCGACGATGACGACGTCGAGGTGTTCGACCCCGGGCATGGGCGACCTCCAGTACGGGTTACCTATCAGGTTCGCCGGTGCGCAGGCGACGGCCTAGGGCGAAACGCACCAGGTTCACCCCATGGCGGTGCATTCTGCCCTAGGCTGGCGGGGTGCTGTGGGAGCCGCCGTCGCCCCGGGTGCGGGAGCTGATCCGCGCCGGGGCCGAGGTCGCGCTCCACCCGCCGCCGCAGTGGCTGGCCGAGCTCGACGAGGCGACCCTGGGCGGCGCCAACATGCAGGCGATCGCGGACGATCCGGTGCTGGCGGCCGGCACCCGGCGTACCAACCGATCGAACCTGCTCTTCTGGGCCGCGGCGAACGTCCGCGAGCCGGGCGCGCGGGTCCAGCCCAACCTCGGCGAGGCGCCCCTGGCGACCGCGCGCGATCTGGTGCGCCGGGGCCTGGACGAGTCGGCGCTGGACGCGTACCGCATCGGCCAGGGTGTCGCGCTGCGGCTGTGGCTGCGGGTCGCGTTCAGCCTGACCGCCGACCCGGACGAGCTGCGCGAGCTGGTCGAGGTGTCGTGCCGGTCGATCTCGACGTTCGTCGACGACACCGTCGCCGCGATCTCGGCGCAGATGCGGGCCGAGCGGGCCGAGCTGCTGCGCGGGACGCACGCGGAGCGCCGCGAGGTGGTCGCCCTGCTGCTCGACGGCGCCCCGATCGGGCGGACGCACGCCGAGGCGAGGCTGGGGTACCGGCTGAACCGCACCCACACGGCGGCCGTCATCTGGAGCGACGAGGCCGGTCAGGACCTGGCCGAGCTCGACCGGGCGGCCGACGCCCTGGCCGCCGCGGCGGGCGAGCCGCGCCCGCTGACCGTCATCGCCAGCGCCGCCACCCGCTGGGTGTGGGTGCACGGCCGGCCCGACCTGGCGGCGCTGCGCCCGGCGCCCGGCGTGCGGATCGCGATCGGCTCGACGGCGCCGGACGTCGACGGGTTCCGCCGCAGCCACCTCGATGCGATCACCACGCAGCGGATGCTGGCCCGGCTCGCCTCCACGCAGCAGGTCGCCACGCACGACGAGGTCGAGCTGGTCGCCCTGGCGACCCAGGACCTCTCGCGGGCCGAGGAGTTCGTCGCCCGCACCCTCGGCGAGCTGCGCTCGGCGCCGCCGGAGATCACGGATGCGGTACGCGCCTTCCTCGCCGAGCAGGGCAACGCCACCCGCGCCGCGGCCCGCCTCTTCACGCACCGCAACACGTTGCTGCGCCGCCTCTCCCGCGCCGACGCGCTGCTGCCCCGCCCCTTGTCCGCCAACGGCCTGAACGTCGGCGTGGCGCTGGAGATCCTGCGCTGGAGCGGCCGCCCCTGAGCCCTTGACGCCCGTGCGAGATTGATGCCATGGCCCGCAACCCGTTCGCGTTGCCCACCGGGACGCCCGGCCGGCTCGCCGGCTGGGTCATGGCCCGCAGCGACCGGGCGCACCGCGAGGCCGCCGACCTGCTCGCCCCGGCCGCCGGCGCGACCGTCTGCGAGGTCGGCTTCGGCCCCGGCCAGTTCCTCGCCGTCCTCGCCGGGCGCGACCCCTCCCTGCAGCTGTGCGGCGCCGACCCGTCCGAGGTCATGCTGGCCCAGGCCCGCGCCCGCTGCCCCGCCGCCGACCTGCGCCGGGGCACCGCCGACGAGCTGCCGTTCTACGACGGCAGCGCCGACCACGTGGCCGCGATCAACAACGTCGCCCTGTGGCCGGACCGCCCGGCCGGCCTGGCCGAGGCCCGCCGCGTCCTGCGCCCCGGCGGCACGCTCCTGCTGGCCTGGCACTCCGCGGCCGCCCCGAGCCCGCTGAACCGCGCCCTGTCGAAGCCCGCGGCGTGGTGGGAAGCACTGCTGGCCGAGGTCCGCGCCGAGTTCGGCAACGCCGAGCGCCACGACCTGCGCCACCTGACGGCCTGCACCGCGACGGCCGCCTCAACCTGACGACGCCGCGCGGCCCGACGGTACGCCCGCTACGAAGATTTGCGTACGGCCGGGCCCCTCGTGGGCTGACGCCGAGACCCGGGCCGGCCATCGATGATCGGGGCATGCACGGGAGCACTCGCGATGGTCGCCGGCCGGTGGGCCCGGTGAGGTGGCTGCTCCTCGTCGTCGCGGTCGGGTTCGGGGCGGGGCTCGCGTACCCGTACCTGATCCAGGTCAGCGGCGGCCTGCACCACTCGGTCCTGGTGGTGCACGTTCTCACCGCCGCGGTGGCGCTGGTGCTCGGACCGCTGCAGTTCATGCGGAAGCGGCGGGTCCACCGGACCGTCGGGCGGGTCTACCTGCTCGGCGGCGTGCTGCCCTCGGCGCTGGCCGCGATCCCGGTCGCGATCTGGTCCGGGCACCCCCTCACGCAGGTCGGGCTCACCACCGCGGCCGTGCTGTGGCTGGTCACCGGCGGCCTCGCCTACCGGGCCGCCCGCCGGCGGGACTTCGCCGCGCACCGGGCCTGGATGATGCGCAACTACGCGCTGACGTTCCTCGCCGTCACGGCGCGCGTCCTCGTGCCGCTGCTCCTGCTCGCTCAGATCCCCTTCGGCGGGGCCGGCGCGGGATCGATCGGGGAACGGGCGCCCGCGATGATCCCGGTCGGGCAGACGCTGGGCTGGATCGTCAACCTGGCCGTCGCGGAGGTGCTGCTCAGGCGGGCGTGGCGCGCACGGTCCACGACCCGCGGCGGGGCCGGCCCGGCGGCGTGACCCGGCCCATGGGCCACTCCAGCTCACCGGCCGCGCCGTGCGGGGCGAGCAGGCTCAGGGACGCGTCGAGGGCGCGCCCGACATCTGCGCCGTCCAGGACGGCACCGTGCCGGGCTCCAGCGGGCGCACCTCGTCGGCGGTGAGCGGGATCGGGCCGCGGAACTGGCGGGCGACCGCCGTGAACCAGCCGAGGTGGATGCGGTCCCGGTCGGCGACGTACGCGGCGCGCAGCTCGTGCCAGCGCAGGCCGGGGTGGCGGTGGTGCACGTTGTGCAGGTTGAACGCGAGCACGAAGAGCTCCAGCGCGCGCGGCAGGGCCAGGTTCATGGCGTCGAGCGGGCGCTCCAGGCGGGTGCGGTAGTGGTACGCGTTGTCCGCCAGGGACACGATGAGGGCCCGGGCGCCGACCGCGCTCCACAGCATCCACGCGTGGCCGCCGTAGGCGACGGAGCTTCCGGTGTACGTCACGATGACCGCGATCGCCTCCAGCCGGAACTTGCGGAGGTTGTCGCGGCGGGCGACCCGCTCGAACAGCAGCCCGCTGACCGAGTCCAGCGAGTCGGTCCTGCGCACCAGCATCCGCCAGCCGGGCCGGGGGAGCAGGACCAGCAGCACCGACAGCAGCTCCGCGGCGTACAGCCCGCCGAGCAGCCGCGGGTAGTACGTCCGCGCGGTCGCCAGCCACGAGGAGCGCTGCGGGTCGTACACCTCGGTGCGCTCCCGCTGGGTCCGGCTGTAGCGGTGGTGCAGCAGGTGCCCGGCCTTGAGCAGCGTGAACGGCCCGCCGTAGCCGACCGCGAGCGCCCGGCCGAGCCGGTCGTTCCAGCCCCGGTCGCGCAGCAGGGTGCCGTGGATCCCCTCGTGGATGAGCGACCACAGCGGGACCGTGGTGAGCGCGATCGGCGCGAGCAGCCAGCCCCAGTGCACGTCGCGCGGCAACAGCAGGAGCGGCAGCGCGAACAGCTGCAGCAGCAGGGTGGCGAACGCGGCTCCCACCAGCGCGATCGCCAACGCGGACTGACGGCGGTGCATGGTTCGCACGCTAATGCGGCCAAGGAGAAGACCGAGTGACATCCTTGCGAAAGCTTTTCTTCGGTACCCACGACCGGCCCGCTGCGGCCGGAAGGCCACGTCAGGATTGGTCGCATGCTCCTGGAGGTCATCGCGCTGGACGCCCGCGACGCCCGGTCCGCGCAGGACGGCGGCGCCGACCGCGTCGAGCTCGTCTCCGCCATGGCCTCCGGCGGCCTGAGCCCGTCCCCGGCCACGGTCGCCGCGGTCCGCGCCGCCGTCACGATCCCGGTCCGCGTGATGCTGCGCACCGGGCCCGGCTTCGCCGCCGACCTGCCGCGGCTGCGCCGCACGGCCCGCGACCTGCGCGCGGCCGGCGCCGAGGAGTTCGTCCTGGGCTTCCTGGACTCCTCCGGCGCGGTCGACCCGGCCCCGTTCGACGCGCTGCTGGACGGTTCGCCGTGGACGTTCCACCGGGCGATCGACCACGCGGCCTCCCGCCCGGCGGCCTGGTCGGCCCTGCGCGACCTCCCGGGCCTCGACACGGTGCTGACCGCGGGCTCACCGGCGGGCGTCACCGAGGGCCTGCCGGTGCTCACGGCCGAGGCCGCGTCCCACGCCCGGCTCCTGCTCGCCGGCGGCGGCGTGCGCGAGCACCACCTGCCGGCGCTCGCCGCCGCCGGCCTGACGGCGATCCACTCCGGCTCGGCGGCCCGGCCCGGGGCCGACTGGTCCGCGCCGGTGGACGCCGCGCTCGTCGCCCGCCTCCGCGATCGGCTGCGGGTGGGCGCCTGAGCCCGCCGGCCCAGGCGCCCACGGACCTCATCAGGAGGGCAGGGACCAGTTCTGGTTGGCGCCGCCGCCGCACGTCCAGATCTGCAGGCGCGTGCCGTTCGCGGAGCTGGGGCCCGTGGCGTCGAGGCACTTGCCGGAGCCCGTGTTGACGTACGTCGAGCCCGACCGCGTCCACTTCTGGGCGTTCGTGCCGTTGCAGTCGTACAGCTGGACCTTCGTGCCGTTCGCGGTGCCGGCGGCGGCCACGTCCATGCACTTGCCGAGGGCGCGCAGGGTGTTGTCCGAGCCGCGGGTCCAGCGCTGGGCCGCCGTGCCGTTGCAGTCGTAGAGCTGCACCGCCGTACCGTTGGCGGAGCTCGCGCCGGCGACATCGACGCACTTGTTGCCGTAGCCGACGATCTGGCCGGTGGAGCCCGTCGGGCCGGTGGTCGGGGTGGTCGGGCCGCCCGTCGGGGTGGTGCCGAGCCACGCGTTGGCGGCCGCGGAGCCCGTGTTGTCGATGGCGGTGTTGTTCTCCACCGGGCTCGGGACCGAGCTCGGGAAGACGATGAACGTCACCGGCCCGGCCGTGCCGCCGGTCGCCGGGTTGGAGTCGATGCCGAGCGCGGTGGCCAGCGCGTACGAGCCCTCGCCGATGATGTTGTCGGGGCCCTCGTCGGCGAAGACGGCGTAGGCGACCTGGTTGTTGTACACGACCGCCGCGACCGCGCCGGGGCGGATGCCGCTGGCGCCGTAGTCGAAGCGGGAGCTGGGCAGCGGGATCACGTAGTAGCGGGTCACGTCCGAGGTGAAGTACGCCCCGGTGCTGGTGGTGAACGAGGTCTGCGGCTGGTACCACGGATCGGTCCCGGCGTTGCAGCGCGGCGTGCTGATGCCGTCGCAGTCGATGTCCATGTCGGCGGTCCAGAAGTACGCCGAACCGCTCTTGCAGATGGCCACGGTGGCCGCGCCGCCGTCGTCGGTGGCGTACTTTCCGTTGGACACCTGGTTGCAGGTCGAGGTGCGGGCGAGCAGCTGGCTCGCCGTCGGCCCGGCCGCGAGCGCGGCCTTGCCGGACAGGGTCAGCGCGAACGCGGCCGACGCGGTGAACGACAGCGCGACGGCGACGACCGCGATGAGCGGCAGACGGTACCGTTCCACGGGCAGGCTCCTAGGAAGACTCGGGTGTGGTCTCCCGACGGCGAGCGGACGGTACCGCCGAAGGTTGGTAGATAGGAAACCTGACTGACAGATATCTGTCAATGCTTTGCTTCCTGGCGCTCGCTTCGCTCGGGCGCGGGCGGGGGGTTCCCACCCCGGACCCCCCATGGCCGCTGCGCGGCCACTGTTGTTGCGCTTCGCGCGGTGGCTGGGGTTTCTTGTTGCGCTTCGCGCGGTGGTTGCGGTTTCTTGTTGCGCTTCGCGCGCTACCTTGCTGTCCGAAAGTTAGCCTGGCGCTCGCTTCGCTCGGGCGCGGGCGGGGGGTTCCCACCCCGCACCCCCCATGGCCGCTGCGCGGCCACTGGCTGCGCTTCGCGCGCCAGGCACGGCGCGGTCCGCGCGGGCCCGCGTCACGCTCGCGGCCGCCTGCTCTCGGCGGTCGCGCCCGGCGGGCCGCCGGCTTGGCTTCGCGTTCGTCAGGTCAGCGTGCGCTCAGGCGGCAGGAGGGCGCGGGCGGCGTCCAGGTCGCGGGCCTGGACGAGGGCGTGGATGCGGTGCGCGAGGTCGGTGACGTCGGTGATGGACACGGTCCACTCGTCGGCGTAGCGCCGCGTGGCCTCGCCGGACAGTCCGAGCTGCAGCGAGCGCACGCCCGGAATCGGCCGCAGGTGCAGGTCGCGCTCGGGATCCCACTGCACCCGTACCGGGCTCTCGCGCAGCTGCCGCTTCCACTCGGCGGCGCTCGCGTGCGCGGACCGGTCGTAGTGGCTCGGGCAGGCCCGCGCCAAGGCCCACTCGAAGCCGGCGCGGCGGATCTCGACGGCGAGGACGTGCTCCTGGCCCGGCTTGGTGGCCCAGCCGCAGCGGTACATCATCCACAGGAACGACGGCTTGATCCACGTCATCCGGTCGCGCGAGAACGCCGCCGTGAACCGGCCCGCGGCGACGGCCGGCAGCGCGATCGAGGCGTTGTACGCCTGGTAGACCGTGATGGTATCCGCGCTGTACACGGCCCGGATCTCGCGGCTCACGCGCCCACCGCCGCCCGCACCTCCGCGGTCAGCTCACCCATCGCGGCGACCGCGGCGGCGATCGCCTCCCGGTCGGTGCCGACCGCCCCGAGCAGGGCGTTGAGGCGCTCGGCGAACCCGGCGGGCGCGCACGCGAGACGGCCGGTCGCGGCCACCATGGCCTTCTCGTTGAGCAGCCACTCGCCGGTGTGGGCGTGCAGGGCGTGGCACAGCACGCCGGCCGCGCGGAACAGGCAGCCCGCGGCGTACACCGGGTCGGTGCCGGACGCGCCGTAGCCCGCGATGCGCACCGCGAAGTCCGCCTCCCACAGGCCGGCGACCAGCGCGTCGCGCAGCGCCGGCGGGTACACCCGCGTCTGCTCGGACAGGGAACGCAGCGCGCCCGTCGGGTCCGACAGGACGCGGGCGCGGGCCGTCTCGCCGGCGTAGACGTGGGAGTAGAAGCCGAGGGGGTGGCCGGGCTGGAAGCCGATCTCGTACCGGCCCTGGCGGCACTCCTGCCAGATGCGCTCGACCCGGTCGAGGTCGCGGTAGATCCAGTCGACGCGGCGGCCACCGACGGTGAGCCAGGCGCCGCCGTCGACCCATGGGCCCCAGGCGCCGGGGGCGGTGACCTCGGCGGGCTCGTCGGCGACGGCGGCGGCCAGGCCGCGCAGGGCGTCGACGTCGAGGGGGCGGCGGTAGTACAGGCCCAGGTCGTAGTCGGAGTCCGGGCGGTGCGTGCCGCGGGCCCGGCTGCCGCCGAGTGCGACCGCGCTCACCCCGGGCACCGCGGCGAGTTGCTCGGCCAGCGGGGCCAGGAACTCCGTCATGCTGAGCATTGTGGACAACTCCCGCCCCTTCACGCTTCCGGATTTGCCGGCGGTGGCCGCCGACATCGCCGCGCGGCTGAGCGCCGCCGGGTTCACCGACGCACCGCATCTGCGCCAGGCGCTCGCCCTCGCCGAGGAGGCCGGCGAGTTCGTCGGCGCCGTGCGGCGGCACTACGGGCTGGCGCGCCGTACCGGCTCGTTCGACGACGTCGAGGCCGAGCTCGCCGACGTCGTCATCACCGCCTTCGTCACCGCCGAGACGATGGGCATCGACCTCGAGCGCGCGCTGGCGGCGAAGCTCGGCGTGGTGTACACCCGCGGCTGGAGAGAATCATGAGCTGGCTCGAGATCGTCGGGTGGGCCGGCTCGGCGCTGCTGGTGTGGTCCCTGCTGCAGAAACAGCTGCTGCGGCTGCGGGTGTTCAACCTGATCGGCTCGGTCATTTTAGTCGGCTACAACGCCCTGGCCCATGTCTGGCCCATGGCCGGGCTCAACGTGACCCTCGCCGGGATCAACATCTGGCAGTTGTACTCCATCCTGCGCACCCGCCACGACGAGCGGAAGTACGCCGTGGTCGAGGTCGCCACCGACGACAACTTCCTGGCCCACGTGCTGCGGGTCCACTGGGCCGACATCGCGCGGTTCAACCCGGACTTCCGCTTCGACGACGAGCACCGGCTCGCGTTCCTGACCCTGAACGGCGACGAGGTCGTGGGCGTGCTCATGCTGCGCCCGACCGACGACCCGGCGGTGGCGCAGGTGGAGCTGGACTACGTCACCCGGCGGTACCGCGACCTCAGCCCCGGCGAGTTCGTCTTCCGCCGCAGCGGCCAGCTCACCGCCCACGGCTTCCGCCGGGTGCTCACGCCGCCGGGCATGGTCGCCCCCTACTACGCCCGGCTGGGCTTCCAGCCGTCCGGCGACCGGTACGCGCTGGAGCTTCCTTCTGATTAGCTCTGCTAACGAGGTATATTGGCAGAGTGGATCACGAGGCTCTCGCGGAGGCGCTGGCGGCGCAGCTCAACGGCGTGCGCCGGGTGCTGCGCCGCCGCGTCCGGGCCGACCTCGGGGTTCCGGCGCTGACCGGTAGCCAGGTGGAGCTGCTGCGGCTGGTCGAGTCCGCGCCGGGGATCGGGGTGAGCGCGGCGGCCCAGCAGCTGCACCTGGCCGGCAACTCGGTGAGCACGCTGGTCAACCAGCTGACCGAGGCGTCGCTGCTGCGGCGGGAGCGGGATCCGGCGGATCGCCGCTCGGCCCAGCTCTTCCTGACCCCGTCGGCGGTGTCGCGCCTGACGGCCTGGCGCGCCGCGCGGGTGTCCCTGCTCGCCGGCGCCCTGTCGTCCCTGGATGACGGCGAGCGCGTTGCGCTGGCCGCCGCGATTCCGGCGCTGTCGCAGCTGGCCGAGACCCTGACGCTGCACGATTCGGCGGATGGCTCACATCCTAGCTTCCTAGGACGCGAAACCCGACGCGACGGCGAGCACAAACGCGGCGGGGAAGGCAGCGACCAGGAAAACGGCGCCGCGCACGAGCGCGGCCGAGCGGCCAGCGAGCACGAGCACGAGCGTGGGGGAGCGAGCAGTGAGCACGGACGCGGTGGTGAACAACGACGTACAGACGAGCAAAACCGTGAAAGGGGCGTCGATGACAGCGGCGGCCGTTGAGATCAATGGGCTGCGGCATCGGTTCAAAGAGACCCTCGCCGTGGACGACCTGTCGCTGAGCGTCCAGCCGGCCGAGATCTTCGGGCTGCTCGGGCCAAACGGTGCCGGCAAGACGACCACGATCCGGGTCCTGACCACGCTGCTGCCGCCGCAGGCCGGCGACGTCGCGGTGTTCGGGCTGGACGTGCGGCGCAACCGGATGGCGGTGCGGCGGCTCATCGGGTACGTGCCGCAGGCCCTCTCCGCCGACGCCGGGCTCAGCGGCCGCGAGAACGTCGCCCTCTTCGCGCGGCTCTTCGACGTGCCGCGGGCCGAGCGCAAGGCCCGCGCCGAGGCCGCCATCGACGCCATGGGGCTGTCGGAGGCGGCGGACCGGCCGGCCGGGACGTACTCCGGCGGCATGATCCGGCGCCTGGAACTGGCCCAGGCGCTGGTCAGCGCGCCGAGGCTGCTGGTGCTCGACGAGCCGACGATCGGGCTGGACCCCGTGGCCCGCGCGGGGGTGTGGGAGCGCATCACCCAGGTGCGGGCCGAGACGGGGATGACGGTGCTGGTGACGACGCACTACATGGAGGAGGCGGAGGAGTTCTGCGACCGCGTGGCGCTGATGCACCGCGGCCGTATCCGCGCCCTCGGTACCCCGGCGGAGCTGATCGCGTCGGCGCGGGGGGAGAGCCTGGACGACGTGTTCAGGGAGTACACCGGCGATGATCTCGATTCGGGAGGGTTCAGCGATGTCCGTGCAGCTCGCCGCACCGCACGCCGGCTCGGCTGAGGCCCGGCCGGCCGGAGCGGTGCGGGTCTTGTGGACCCGGGTCGTGGCGATGTGCCTGGTCGAGCTGCAGAAGCTGCGGCGGGACCGGACCGAGGTCGTGACGCGGGCGATCCAGCCGGCCCTGTGGCTGATCATTTTCGGGCAGACGTTCACGCATCTGCGGGCGATCCCGACCGGGGGCATCCCGTATCTGGACTTCCTGGCGCCGGGGATTCTGGCCCAGTCGGCGCTGTTCGTGTCGATCTTCTACGGCATTCACATCATCTGGGAGCGCGACGCGGGCGTGCTGGCGAAGCTGATGGTGACGCCGACGCCGCGGGCGGCGCTGGTGACGGGGAAGGCGTTCGCGGCCGGGGTGCGGGCGTTGGTGCAGGCCGTGGTCGTGATCGTGCTCGCCGCGATCCTGGGTGTGTCGCTGACGGCGAACCCGCTCAAGCTCCTGGGTACCGCCGCGGTGCTGGTGCTTGGTTCGGCGTTCTTCTGCTGCCTGTCGATCACCCTGGCCGGCCTGGTGCTGAAGCGTGACCGGATGATGGGTATCGGTCAGGCGATCATGATGCCGCTGTTCTTCGCGTCGAACGCGCTGTATCCGGTGTCGGCGATGCCGGGCTGGCTGCGGGTGCTCAACCACGTGAATCCGCTCAGTTACGAGGTGGACGCGCTGCGGGGGCTGCTGATCGGCACCCCGGCGCACCTGCTGCTGGACGCGGGCGTGCTGGTCGGGTCGGTCGCGGTGGCGGTGTTCGCGGCGTCGGCGATGCTCGGGCGGCTCACGCGGTAAGGGCGTGATGGCCTACGATGCGTACTCATGACGGATGCGTCCGCCGAGGGCCTGACTGACCGGATCGACACCACCACGCCGCATCCGGCCCGGCGCTACAACTACTGGCTGGGCGGGAAGGACAACTTCGCCGCCGACCGGGAGTCCGGGGACGCGATCGCGAAGGTCTATCCGGCGATCCGCACGACGGCGCTGGAAAACCGGGCGTTCCTGCAGCGGGCGGTGCGGTTCCTGACCGGCGAGGCCGGGGTCCGGCAGTTCCTGGACATCGGCACCGGCATCCCGACGGCGAACAACACGCACGAGGTGGCGCAGTCGATCGACCCGCGGTCCCGGATCGTGTACGTCGACAATGACCCGATCGTGCTGACGCATGCGCGGGCGCTGCTGACGAGCACGCCGGAGGGCGCCACGGCGTATATCGACGCGGACCTGCGCGACCCGGCGTCGATCCTGGGCCACGAGAGCCTGCGCGAGACCCTGGACGTGCAGCGGCCGATCGCGCTGATGCTGATCGCGATCGTGCACTTCCTGTTCGACGAGCACCGGCCGTATGAGACGGTCGGCCGGCTCATCGACGCGCTGCCGCCGGGCAGCTACGTGGTGATGACGCACGGCACGACGGACTTCCTGCCGAAGGAGCTTCGGGAGTACGGCGAGGCGGAGGTCCGGGCGGGCCGGCTGAAGCTGGACGCGGTCGGGCGCACGCGGGACGAGATCGCGAGGTTCTTCGACGGCCTGGAGATCGTGGAGCCGGGCGTGGTGCCGATCGTGGAGTGGCGCCCGGAGGTGCCGGAGGAGGACCGCCCGCCGCTGGCCGACGCGGCGCTCTACGGCGTGGTCGCCCGCGTCCCCTGATGGGCCTGCCGGTGGTCGAGGTGGGCGACTCACGCGGCCGAAGTTGCGGGATGCATGAGCGGCGGCCGTGGGCGCAACGTGGTGACACGGGTCGGCGGACGTCTATGCTTTGACGTCGTGATGACACGAATCGTGCTCGTTCGTCACGCGGAGGCCGTCTGTAACGTCGAGGGCAAGGTCGCCGGTCATCGCAGTTGTGCGGGGCTTACGTCGGCCGGTCGCGGGCATTGTGCGTCGGTCGCCGCTCGGCTGCGGGAGGTTTGCGGGGCGGATGCCGAACCGGTGCTGGTCGCCAGCGCGATGCGACGGGCTCGGGAGACGGCGGAGCTGATCGCGTCGGCGCTGCAGATCTCGCCGCCGGCCGATGGGCGGTGTGGCCTGTGCGAGCGGCATCCCGGGTCGTACGAGGGTTTGTCGCTGGAGCAGTTCAAGGGCTTGGCCGTCGGCGGCGACGCAATGGAGGGGCTCGAGCGGCTCGAGGCGTTCGCCCTCCGGGTACGCCGGGAGCTGCTGCGCCTCGCGGCGACGCACGCGGGAAGCACGATTGTCGCGGTAACCCATTCGGGTGTCGTCGGGTTGTCGTTCTGGGCGTTGGGTGGCTTGCCGGCGCGGATGCAGCTGTCGCTGAAACCGGCCAATGGTTCGATCACGGAGTGGTCGATGCACAGCGGCGACCCGGGCCGGTGGCGGCTGCAACGCTACAACGACGTGCCGGTGCCCGCCGCCTAGCGGCCGCACGGCGTGACTCGAGCACCTGGCATCCTGACGGGTGGGTCCCCGGCTTCGAAAGTACCCTCTAATTGGGACTGTGTGGCGCGACGTCCTCGTCGCCATTGTCGGTACACGACGATGTGCGACGCAGCGCGCACGGTCCCGGCCCGAAGGACTTTTCCACGATGGACGTGTACTCGACCTTTCCTCCGTCGCGTTCGGCCTCGAGTCCTGCGGAGTTTCGTCAGCGTGTCGCGGACATCGCCCGCTGGGTCGACAATTCCGAGTGTCGTGGGCTGCTTGTCTACACCGACAACAGCGTCATCGACCCTTGGGCGTCGGCGCAGTTCATGATCGAACGGACTGAGAAGCTGGTGCCGCTCGTCGCCGCACAGCCGGCCTATATGCACCCGTACACCGCGGCGCGGATGGTGAGCACGATCGGGTTCATGTTCGGGCGCCGTGTCGACCTGAACCTGGTGTCCGGTGGTAATCGCAATGATCTGCGCGCCATTGGCTGCACCGTCGAGCACGATGCGCGGTACGAACGGCTGGTGGAGTACGGGCAGGTGATCGACAGGCTGCTCACGCAGCCCGATCCGGTCACGTATCACGGTAAGTACTACGACCTGAACGGTGCGGTGCTGAAACCGTCGCTGCCTGGAGAACTGGCCCCCACGACGTTCGTTGCCGGGTCGTCGCCGGCCTGTGCCGCCGCGGCGCGGGCGCTTGGGGTGACGAGGCTGTCATACCCGGCCGCGATCGAGGAGTACGAATCGGGCCAGGTTTCGCTGGGCGGCTGCGGCATCCGTTTCGGCATCATCGCGCGTGAAACGAGCGAGAAGGCCTGGGCGGTGGCTCACGCGCGCTATCCCGCTGATCGTATGGGCGAGCGGATGCATGACTACACGGTCCGCGTCGCCGCATCCGGCTGGCATCACAAGCTGCTCGACGACGCCAAGCGGCAGCAGGAGCCGAGCACGCCGGACTCGCCGTACTGGCTGTACCCGTTCCGGTCGTTCAAGGACTTCTGCCCGTATCTCGTCGGCAGCTACGAGGAAGTCGGAGCTATGCTTTCGCGGTACCTGCGTCTGGGCGTCACGTCGCTCATCATGGGCATTGCGCAGGACGAGGACGATCTGCACCACGCGTTGTCGGCAATCGGTCGGGCCAGGTCGATCTGCGGCGTCGGCCCGGGTGGATCGGCCGAGCCGAGCGTTGAGCGGTCCGCGGTGGGCGCCGCCTCTGATGGATAGGCCGCCGCGCGTGACGTCACTGTTGCGTCTGCAGCCGGGAACGGCTACGCCGCCGATCTACTGCTTTCACCCGTTGGGCGGCAGCGCCGGAGTGTACGGGGCGCTGGCGCTGTACATCGGCTCGGACCGGCTCGTGTTCGGGCTACAGTCGATCGGCCTGGCCGGCGGGGAGCCCGACCGCACCGTCGAGGCGATGGTCGAGCGGTACGCCGCCGAGATCGCGGGGAGCGGCATCGATGCCTACGGCGGTCCCGCGGTATTTCTGGGTTATTCGATGGGCGGGATGCTGGCGCTGGAGACCGCGCGGCTCCTGCGTGACGAGGTGCGGTATCCGCCGGCCGTGCTGCTGATCGACTGCGATCCTTTGTACGGCACGGAGCTGGACAGCGACCCGTGGCGGGTTCTGCTCGATCAGGTCCTCGACATCGACCTGCCCGCCGGAATCCTCACGGGTCTGGCGCTGCCCGACGCGCTGCGGCTGGTGCGGGCCGCCGGCGCGGAGCAGGGGCGCCTCCCGGCGCGGTTCAGCATCGATCGGCTCGGCCGGATGCTGCGGGTGTGTGCGGCGAACGAGCGCGCGTCGGCGCAGCACGTACCGGCGCCGTATCCGGGGCGGCTGCACGTGATCCGCGCGGCGGTCGCCAACGCCGAGCCGTTCGGTGATGCGTGGGAGGCGTTCGCCGAAGAGGTGATCATGTGGGTGGTGCCGGCCGGTCATTACGCGGTGATGAGTCCGGTCTGTTATCCGGCGATCGCGGGCCGGGTCCGTGGGCTGCTGGGCGGCGGCCGGTCGGCGGGCCGTGCGCCGGGCGGCGCGGTGGCGCCGGCGCAGCGCCCGGTCGGTTCGTCGAGCTGAGCAGGAGGCGTTGTGGGTATGGAGAACGTGCGGGCCATTGAGGCGGCCGTCGTGCGGATGTGGACCGAGATCCTGCCGAACCCCCCGCGTGCCGACGACGATGACTTCTTCGATCTCGGCGGGCAGTCGCTGCATCTGGTCTCGTTCCTGCAACGGGTCCACGCCGAGTGGGGAGTGGAGCTACCGGTGACCGACCTGTTCGCGGATGCGTTCACGGCTGTTCGTGCGGCGTCTGCGATCAGCCGGCAGCTGGCCGAGGGCCCGGATGCGGACGACCTCGCCGAGCGGCTGGCTGCGTTGCCGGATGAGGCGGCGCTCGCAGTGCTGGCCGAGCTTGCCGACCCGCTGCCGGAGTCGGGATGAGGTTCCTCATGGTGACGCACGGCAGCGCCGGTGACCTGCTGCCGTTTCTGCGCATCGGCCGGGAGCTGGCCGGGCGCGGGCACGAGATCATGGTGCTGGCCGATGGCTCGTGCGGTGCGGTGATCGAGCGGGCCGGGCTTTCGTTCGTGCCGACCAGCGACGCATCGCCGGCGACGGCGTACAGTTCCGCGCCGGATCTGCTCGGTGCGGCACGGCCCGCGCAGTTGCGGGAGGTGTACCTGCGTCACGGCCTTTTCGAACAGGTTCGCCGGGAGGCCGAGGCGCTTGTGCGGCTGCACCGCCACGACGAGACCGTCCTCGTCGGGCGGCACACGTCGGCCGCGTCGGTGCTCTTTGCCGCGGAGGTGCTGGGATCTACGGCATGCTGGGTGGCGGTGTCGCCGGCGCAGCTGCAGGTGGTGCCGCTCGCCGTCGGCCATGTCGAAACGGCGCTGGCGGAGGGGTTCAATGCGGTCCGCGCACGGGTCGGCCTCCTGCCGGTCAGCGACTGGCGAGCCTGGTTCGGCTCGCCCGACGGTGTGCTCGGCCTGTGGCCGCGCTGGTTCGACGTTGCCGGGACGCGGGCCCCGGCCGGGGTCGACCTGGCCGGGTTCGTGCTCGGTGACGACCTCAGCCCGCCGGGGGGCGAGGCGCGACCGGAAGACACGGTGGCCGTGACGCTGCCGGATCCGTCGGCGGTGCTGGTGACGGGCGGCACCGGCCGCATGCTCAATCCGGCGTTCTACAGCAGCGCGATCGACGCGGTGGCGGCGGCCGGGCGGCCGGCGATCGTCGTGACGCCACATCGGGACCTGCTTGCGCGGCGGTTGCCGGGGTGCGTCACGTGGCTGCCGGAGGCGCCGTTTGCGCTGATGTTGCCGCACGTGGCGGCGATCGTCCACCACGGCGGCATCGGCACCGCGGTCCGTGCCCTGCGCTGCGGCACGCCGCAGGTGATTCTCGCCGATGGGGCGGATCGGCCCGACAACGCGCGGCGGCTCGCCGCCCGAGGTCTTGCGTCGTGGCTCGATCCGGCTCGGTGGTCGCCGGCGGACATTGGCGCGGCCCTCACGGAGAGGTTGTCCAGCCGGGATCGCAGTCGGTCGTCGCCGGCGCCGGAGCTCGAGCTGGAATCGGGGCCACGGCGTGCGGCGGAGGCACTCGAGGCGCTGCCGCCCACCGCGGGCCCGGCCCAGCGGCTGCGCCGGCAGCTGGCCCTGCTCTCCCCCGAACAGCGCCGTCGGCTCGGTCGTAGGCTGCCGGCCGCGGGATCAGGCGAGGCCGGGCGGTGAAGGTCCTGCTGGCGCAGAACATGCCGCACGCGCCCGCCTATGGGGGCGCGAACCGCTCGAACCGCGTGATGCTGGAGCAATTGGCCGCGAGCGGGCACGAGTGCCTGGTCGTGGCGCCGCTGCTCGTCTCCGAGGACGAGCTGCGCGCCCACCTCGTCCGGCATGGCGCGGGGGACGTTGCCGAGGACGGTCACGCGTTGACCTACCGCCTGCGGGGCGTGTCCGTCCGTGCGGTGACGGCCGGCCCGCGGCTGGTCCGCGAGGTGCTGCAGGTCGCGGCGCGGTTCAGGCCGGACTGGATTCTGGTGCCGTCCGACGATCCGGGCGCGCTGATGCTCGGCGCCGCGGTGACGGCGGCGCCGACCCGTGTCGTCTATCTGGCGCATACGCTGCAGCAACTGCCGTTCGGCCCGCGGGCGTTCTTTCCCAGCAAGGCGTCGACCCGCCTGGTGCGGCGGACGGCGGGGATCGTGTCGGTCAGCCGCGCGGCCCAGGCGTATCTGGCACGGTGGGGCGGGATGCGGTCGGAACTGATCCATCCCGCGGTGTACGGCCGGGGCCCGTTCCCCGTGCTGGGCGGCGAGGCGATCACGCTGGTGAACGCGTGCGCGTACAAGGGCATCGACGTGTTTCTCGGCCTGGCCGATGCGTTCGCCGACGTCCCGTTCCTGGCAGTGGCGAGCTGGGGGACAGGCCCCGAGGATCTGCGCCGGCTGCGGCGGCGGCCGAACGTGACGGTCATCGGCGCCGTCGACGACATCACCGAGGTGTTGCGGCGCTGCCGGGTGCTGCTTGTGCCGTCGCTGTGGGATGAGACCTTCGGGTACACCGCGGTCGAGGCGCTGCTGCACGGCGTGCCGGTTCTGGCCGGCGACGTCGGCGGCCTGCCGGAGGCGATGCTCGGTCAGCCCCACGTGCTGCCGGTGCGGCCGATCGAACGCTACGAGGGGGGCACGGTCCATCCGGTCGCGGTGGTGCCGGAGCAGGATCTGGGGCCGTGGCGGGAGACGTTGTCGCGGTTGCTGTCCGACGAGGCGTACGCCCAGCAAGTACGGGAGGCGTCACGGCGGGCCGCCGCGGCGTTCGTGTCCGGTCTGGACGAGGGGATGCTGGAGCGGTACCTGCGCACGCTCGCTCCGGCACCGGGAAGGGAGCGGCTGTGACGGCGTCCTTGCCGGTCGATGGCTGGGACCAGGACGTGGTGGCACCACCGGCGTTGTCGCAGCCGGCGGAGGCGGATCTGCGGCGGCTGCTGCTCATCCGGCATTTCGAGTGGCGGCTGCAGACGCTGTTCGAGGAGGGGCGTCTGGCCGGCACCACCCACACCTGCCTGGGCCAGGAGTACGTTCCCGTGGCGGTGAGCGCCCTGCTGCGTGCGGACGACTTCATCTTCAGCAATCATCGTGGGCATGGTCACTACCTGGCCCGTTTCGCTGATCCGGCCGGCCTGCTCGCGGAGCTGATGGGCCGGGCGGGTGCGGTGTGCGGTGGCGTCGGCGGCAGTCAGCACATCCGGCGCGGCCGGTTTGTGTCGACCGGCGTTCAGGGCCAGTCGCTGCCGGTCGCGGTGGGCGCGGCGCTGCATCTGCAGCGGTCCGGGGCAGCCGGGCTGGCCTGTGTGTACATCGGCGACGGTACGTGGGGTGAGGGAGCGGTCTACGAGGCGCTGAATTTGGCCGCGCTGTGGCGGTTGCCGTTGCTGGTCGTCGTCGAGCACAACGGCATCGCCCAGACGACCCCGACGAGGCTGCAGATGGCGGGCACGATCGCCGGTCGCGCCCGGGCGTTCGGGCTGGCGCACGTGCGGGTCGATGACATCGACGTGAACCGGATCCGTTCGGTCGTCGGCCCGTTCGTCGAACAGGTACGCAATGCGGGGAGGCCGACTGTGGTGGAGTTCCGTACGCACCGGCTCGGCCCGCACAGCACCGGACGGGACACCCGGCCGCCGCAGATGCGTCGTGCCGCCGAGCGGTACGACTGGTACGAGCTGTACCGGGCGGCGTTTCCGCAGCAGTTCCGCACGCTCGACGACGAGCAACGCTCGACGGTGCTCGCCGTCGCGGCCGAGGTGGCGGCCCGGCCGCCCGCCGGGTGGGTGGCGTGATGCCGCGGGCCCGGACGGTGGGCGAGGACTTGAACGGTGCCCTGCATGCGCTGCTGGCCGACGATCCGCGCGCCTACGTGCTCGGCGAGGACATCGCGGATCCGTACGGCGGCGCGTTCAACGTGACGAAGGGCCTGACGACCCGGTTTCCCGATCGGGCGCTGACGACACCGATCAGCGAGTCGGCGATCGTCGGCGCGGCCGCCGGGCTGGCGCTGGCCGGCGACGTGGCGGTCGTCGAGGTCATGTTCGGTGATTTCGCGGCGCTGGCGTTCGACCAGCTGGTGAACTTCGCGAGCAAGTCGGTGTCGATGTACGGCGAGCGCCTGCCCATGCGGATGGTGGTTCGGTGCCCGGTCGGCGGCGGCCGGGGATATGGGCCGACGCACAGCCAGAGCCTGCAGAAGTTTTTCATCGGCGTCCCGAATCTGACGCTGTACGAGATCAGCCCGTTCCACGACTGCGGCGCGTTGCTGCGCCATGCGATCGCTACCGGTGGCCCGTGCCTGTTCTTCGAGGACAAGGCGCTCTATGGCAGGCCGGTGCGCCGCGACGGTGTGGTGGACGAGGTCTTCCGATTCGGGCTTGTGCCGGCGCAGCCGCCAGTGGCGCACGTGTACGCCGACGGCGTCGACGGCGACTGCCTGCTGATCGCCGGCGGAGGCACCGCCGAGCGGTGCGTCGAAGCGATGCGCTCGCTGCTGGCTCGCGAGGAGATCGGCTGTGACCTGTTCGTGTACGGCCGCCTGTATCCGTTCGACGTCGAGCCGCTGTGGCCGTGGCTGTCGGGTGCCCGTGCGGTCGTCGTGGTTGAGGAGGGCACGGCCGGTGGGACCTGGGGAGCGGAGGTGGCGCACCGGATCCGCTCCACCGTCGGTGGCGCTGCGCCCGAGGTACGCCTGGTCCACTCGCTCGACCGGGTGATTCCGGCGGCGCCGCACCTGGAACGGCTGGTGCTGGTGCAGGACGACTGGATTCACCGCACTGTTGTGGAGGCGTTGCATGGTTGACATCCGGATACCGACGCTCAACAGCAACGATGTGGTCTACCTGTTGCTGGACTGGCTCGTGGAGGACGGCGACGCGGTTGACGCGGGTCGGCCGATCGCGGTCGTCGAAACGTCGAAGGCCACCGAAGAGCTCGTCGCTGACACCGCCGGCGTCCTGTCGCGGCTGCTGCCCTCCGGTTCGCAGTGCTCCCCCGGCTCCGTAATCGGTCGCATCTCGGCCTCGGGCGAGGCGGGAGCGACGCCGGAAGCGCCGAGTCTCGCGCCGGCCGATGGCCACACGGATGCCGGCTCGACCGCCGGCGCGGCGGGAGTGCTGGTGACCGAGCCGGCGCGGCAGGTGGCTGCGGAGATCGGCGTGGACGTGCAGCGGCTGCGACAGCTCGGACTGGCCGTGGTCCGGCGGGCGGACGTGTTACGCCTGGCCGGGATGGACCGCGCCGCGGGACCCGCCGGCGCGGAGGCGGCGGACGAGCTGGTGCTGCCGCGCAGCCAGGCCGGGGTCGCGTCGGTCGTCACGCGGTCGCGTGCCACGATCCCGAGCGCCTTCGTGGCGGTGAAGGTCGCCGTCGACGAGGCCGCGGAGTTCGCCCGCGCGGCGACCCGCCGCCTGAAGACGCTCGTCGGGCTGCCTGAGGTAGTGCTGGCAGCGCTGGGGCGCCTCGGGCGTGAACATCCGCTGTGTTTTGCCGCTCCGGCGGGCGAGCATACGTTGAGAGCCGCCTCTGCGGTGAACGTGGCCGTGACGGTCGATGTTGGCACCGGCCTGTACCTGCCGGTGGTGCGCGGGTGCGACACGCGGGGGATCGGTGAGATCGCACGAGACCTGATGGCTCATCGCCTCACCTCGATCAGGGGCCGGTTCCGGGAGAACGACCTGGCCGGCGGCGCGATGCTGCTGTCGCTCGGTCACGATGAGGTGGTCGCCAACCATCCAATCATCCCGCCGGGCATGGTCTGTGCCATCTCGCTGACCGGCGTGCAGCGCGAGCCGGTGCTCCGCCCCGATACCGGCACGCTCGGCGAACGCTCATACGTCATCGTCGGCGCCACGTACGACCATCGGTACGTCAACGGCGCCGACGCGACGCGTCTGCTCATAGGCATCAAGGGGATCCTTGAGCGCCGGCCCCGCCTCGACGACCTGTGACCATGCCGCGGAGGGGGCCGTCGCCCGTCACAGCACACCGGGCGTTGCGCCGACGTTGAGGTACAGGCCGCCGTCGACGACGAGGTTCTGCCCGGTGATCCAGCCGGCAAGCGGCGAGCATAGAAACACCGCCGCCGCCGAGATGTCCGACGGGTTGCCCAGCCGTCGCAGCGGAACGTCGTCTGTGGTGTCGACGAACGCCTGCGTCGTGGCGTCGGTGGCGAGCATGTGCGCGGCAACGCCCTCGGTGGGCACGGGGCCCGGGGCGATCGCGTTCACCCGCACGCCGTGCGGTCCCCATTCGTATGCCCAGGTGGCGGTCAGCGACACGATCGCCGCCTTGGCCGCACCACAGTGCGCAAATCCTGGGAAGCCGAGCTCCGGCAGCGGCAGCGTGATGTTGAGGATGGCACCCCTGCGGTCCTTGAGCATCGCGGGCACGAATGCGCGCGTGACGTTGAAGGTGCCGTTGAGATCAGTATCGATGACCGTGTCCAGTGCGCGGCGGGTCATCCGTTCGGCCCGCATGAAGAAGTTCGCGGCCGCGTTGTTCACGACGATCGTGGCCGGCCCGGACCGGGCCAGGACGTAGTCGTGCAGCCGCTGAACGTCGTCGTCGTCGCGCACGTCGCACGGCACGCTGCCGCACATGCGCCCGGTCTCGCCGACCATCCGGGACTCGGCGGCGGCCAGCCGGTCCGCCGAGCGGGATGTGATGATCACATCGGCGCCGAGCGCGACGAAGTCACGCGCGATGGCGTAGCCGAGGCCGGACCCGCCGCCGGTGATCACGGCGACCTCACCCTTGAGTACGGTCGGGGCGAACATTCGATAGCTGTCGTTCACGGATGCCCTTTCGGTGGCTGTACGGCCGCGGTCAGCGCACACCGAGGGCGGTGAGCTCCTCGGCCAGCCGGCGGATGGTGCTGGCCTCGAACAGCAGGCCCGCGCTGACGTCGAC
Organism: Dactylosporangium sp. CA-139066; assembly: GCF_050936175.1. Lineage (NCBI taxonomy): Bacteria > Bacillati > Actinomycetota > Actinomycetes > Micromonosporales > Micromonosporaceae > Dactylosporangium > Dactylosporangium sp. CA-139066. The sequence goes on from NZ_JBNJNH010000001.1 coordinate 2,922,734, forward strand.
GCCGAACATCTGCCGCACTCTGGCGCTGAGTTGCACCGAGGTGAGCGAGTCGCCGCCGATGTCGAAGAAGTCGTCGTCGAGTGCGACGTCATCGACGCCCAACGCCTCGACCCAGAGCCGGCGCAGCGCGTCGAGGAGGTCACCGCCGTGGTGGTTCGGCGACGCCGGCGGGGCGGGCGCCGAGGTGCCGCCGCGGCCGGCTCCCGGGCCGGGTTGCGCGACGTCCGCGGGCGTGCCGGGGCCGGTGCCGTTCGTGGCGGCGGGCGGGCCGTCGCGCCAGGGCACGCCGGGAACCTGCAGGCGCGGCCCGGCCGGGTTGACGACGACCACCGGCGGGTAGGCGTCGCCGAGCAGCGACAGGAACGCGGTCATGCCGTCCCGGGGCGACAGGACGGCCGGATCGACGTCGCTGTCGCGCGCCGCCGCGCTCGGCGCCGCGACGGGTGCGGGCAGCTCCGGCCGTAGCGCGCCGGCGGGTCGCCGCGGCCGGGGCTGCGCGGTGAGCTGACGGGCGAAGTCGTCATGGCGGATCTCGCGAATGGTGTAGGCGGTGACCCGGACCAGGCACCGCCCGGTGCCCGCGTCGTACAGGTCGAGATCGAGACTGCGCAGCCCGTGTTGGGGCGGCCGTAGGCGGCCGTGGGCGAGAATCCGATCCGGCAGGGGGGCGAACTGGACGAGACGGCGGTAAAGGAAGGGCATGTATTGCTTCGGTTCGCCGCGGAATGCGGCGGACAGGATCGCGATCCCGGCCTGGTCCAGCAATGCCGGGTGCAGCGGGTGCTCGGCCAGGTCGTCGACGTACGGCGACGGTAGCCGCAGCTCGGCCAGGTGCTCTTCGGTACCCCGCCACAGCCCGGTCCAGGACTGCCAGCGCGGGCCGAGTTCGACCCACCCGTCGAACTCCGGCACGTCGCTGGGCTCGAGTCGGGCCTTGAGCGCCGCGATGTCGATCGTCTCCGGCACGTCGGCCGAGGCCAGCAGGTGCCCGTTGACGTGGTTCGTCCACGGCCCCGGGGCTCCGGCGGGTCGCGACTGGACACGGAACCTGACATGGTCGGGCATCGGTGTGAAGAACACGCCCAGGTCGACCGGCTCGGTGCCGTTGACCGGCGTGACGAAGACGGTTTCCCGCAGGTCCGCCGCCGCATCGGCGGGCAGGACCCCGCTGGCGCGGGCGGCCGTGATGACGAGGTCCAGCGATCCCGTGCCAGGCAGCAGGGCGACGCCGTCGAAGCGGTGCTCGTCGAGCTGCCAGTCGGTGTTCTTGTCCAGCGTCCGGACGTAGTCCGGCCGCGGTGAGTCGGCCGGTTGCCCGGCGGCGGTCCCGGCGGCCGGTTTGGCCGTGCCGGCCCGGGGCGGCTCTGCCGGCGTCTGGTGCGCGGCGTGAGTCGATTCGGCCCACATCCCGACATGCGACCATCCCGGCCAGCTCACCGCCGTCACCGCGGCGTGACGGTGGTCGGGCCGTTCGGCGAAGGCGTTGAGGAATCCGTTCGCCGCTGCATAATCGGCGCTGCCGAGCATCCCGGCCAGGCCGGCGACGCTGGAGAACAGCATCAGGAAGTCCAGCGGGGCGCGACCGGCGAAACATGCCTCCAGCGCAAGCGTGCCGTGCACCTTGGGCGCCAGCACCGAGTCGATGTCGGCTCGTGCCCGGCGGGCCAGGAGCCCGCCACCGGCGATGCCGGCGGCGTGTACGACACCGTGCACGACGCCGTACTGCTGCTCGACCGTGCGGATAGCGGCCTCGAGCGAACCGCGGTTGCTGACGTCGGCGGGGACCGTCAAGGTTTCGGCGCCGGCGTCGTTGAGATCCGCCAGCGCATCGGCGATCCGCGGGTCGGCCGGGGTTTCGCCCGGCGCGGGCGCAGAACGTCCCAGCAGGGCCAGGCGCGGCCGCCGGCCCGTCTCGGCCAGCGCCTTGGCGATGACCAGGCCGAGTCCGCCCAGCCCGCCGGTGATCAGGTAGACACCCCGGTCGCGCAGCGGCGCACCGCGGGTGCCGGCGCGGCCCAGCGGGCGTAGCGAGGGCGTCCAGGCGGACGCGCCGCGCACCGCGACCAGCGGCTGCACCGCGTCGGCGAGGGCGGCGCCGAGCGACTGCTCGGAGGTGCCCGGTGGGGCATCCACGATCGAGCAGCGGATCGCGGGGTGCTCCTGCTCGATGGTGCGGGCGAGCGCGATCACCATAGCGGTGGCCGGGTTGACCAGTTCGGCGCCGGTGACGTTCACCGCGTAGCTGGTAATGATGATCAGCCGGACCGGCGCCGCCGCCTGGGCCGCCCGCGCGACGGCTCGTGCGCATGCCAGCACGCCGTAGAAGCCATCACCGAGCTGTCGGTCGATGTTCTGCGCTCCGGCGTCGGCCGGCGTGCCGAACGGCACGGCATACGTGACCATGCGCAACGGGCCGGACGCCGAGCCTCGCCGCAGCAACTCGTCCCAGGCGGCGTCCGAGTCGACGTCCAGCGCCATACCGATGGGCGGCGCAACGGCGTGACCTGCGCCCACCGTGGCGCGAACGGCGTGGTAGCCGGCCCGTTGCACCGCACCCCGCACAACGGTGGCCATGTCCGCCGAGGCGGGCAGCACGACCACGCCGTTGCCGGCGTCCTCGGTGCTCCGCAGTGCCGCACTGTGGCCGTGGCGACTGCGTGTCCAGTCCAGCGCACCGAGCGACCAGCCGGTCTCGGGCGGTTGTTGCGGCGGTACCGCGGCGTCGACGCCGGATGCCGGGGCCTCACCCGGACGGTGCGCCGAAGCGCTCGCCGTCGTGCCGTTGGCGTCCGCGACCAATGCATTGTCGCGCGGCGGCCGATGGCTTGCGGGCCTGTCGACCCAGAACCGCTGCCGCTGGTAGGGGTACCCGGCCACTGGCACGCGCCCGGCCGGGGCGGCGGCGTCACGGCGCATCAGATCCACCGGAACGCCTTCGACCCACAGCCGGCCCAGCAGCCGTTCCGTGCTGCCCGCATCGCCGCGCGCCGAATCCATGACCGGCAACACGACGGAGCCGGTGTCGCGTACCGCCGGATGAACGCGCAGCAGGCCGGACAGGGTCCGGCCGGGACCGGCCTCGATAAGGAAAGCGGGTGTCGCGCTCACCAGCGCCCGCGCCGCCGCGGCGAACCTGACCGGGGTGACGAGCTGGTCGGCCCAGAACCTCGCCGATGTCGCCTCGGCGTCGCTCATGGGCCGGCCGGTCGCCGCGGAGACGATCGGGATGGCCGGCGGCGCGAGCGTCATGTCGGCGAGCACCGCCTCGAAGCTCGCGGCGGCCGGCGCCATCGCGGGGGAGTGGAAGGCGTGCGACGTGCTCAGCGGGGTCGACGCGATGCCGGCGGCACTCAGCCGCTCGGCGGCCGGCGCCAGCGCGTCGGGCGTGCCGGAGAGCACCACCTGATCCTCGGCGTTGACGGCCGCCAGGTGGACGCCTTCGGGGAGGGGCAGGCCGAGCACGGCATGCGTGCCCTGCTCGGATGCGTTCACGGCAATCATCGCCCCGGCCGGCATCCGACCCATGAGGGTGGCCCGGGCGGTGACCGCGCGGACGGCGTCAGCGAGGGTGAATACCCCGCCGACCGCGCCGGCGCAGATCTCGCCGAGGCTGTGGCCGGCCAGCGCATCGGGCCGTATTCCCCAGTCCATGAGCGTCCTGGCCGTCGCGTACTCGAGCACGAACAGCAGCGGCTGGGCCACGGTCGTGTCGGCGAGCGCGGCGGGATCGGCACCGGCCAGCCAGAGCCCGCGCAGATCCCGGTCGTCGGCCTCGGCGATCATGTCGAACACGGCGTCGCAGTGCATGCGGAACGTCGTCTCGCTGCGGTACAGCCGATGTGCCATGCCGACGTGCTGCGCGCCCTGCCCCGGGAAGCAGAACACCACGTCGCGTCGGACGCCGTCGGGCCGGATGATGCCGGTGCCGTCCCGCAGCGCACCGGCCGCCTTGGCGGCATCGGTGGCCACCAGCGCCAGCCGGTGCTTCAACTCGGTGCGCCCCACCCGCAGCGTGTATGTCACGTCCCGGAACGACCGGCCACCGAGATCGGCGAACTCCTCGGCCAGCCGGCCGGTGAGCGCGTCCGCGGCGGCCGGCTCGGCCCCGGACCATACGATCAGCTCGCTGTCGTGGGCCACCGTCGCGACCGGCGACGGGGCCGGGGCCTCTTCCAGGATGACGTGTGCGTTCGTCCCGCCGATGCCGAACGAGCTCACGCCGGCCCGCCGCGGCGCGGCCGGCGTGCGTGGCCACGGCCGGGACTCAGTCGCGACGGTGAACGGGGTGTTGTCCAGGTGCAGGCGCGGGTTGACGGGAATTGCATTGATGTTCGCCGGTATCCGTTCGTGCGTCAGCGCGAGGACGGTCTTGATGAACCCGCAGATTCCGGCCGCCTGGCCGACGTGGCCGACGTTGGACTTGACGGAGCCGATCGCACAGTATCCCGACGGCAACGGCTGCACGGCGGTGCGGCGGAACGCCTCGGTCAGTCCGGCGATCTCGATAGGATCGCCGAGCCGGGTGGCGGTGCCGTGCGCCTCCACATAGGAGATATCGCCGGGCTCGACGCCGGAGCGGCGGATCGCCTCGGCGATGCAGTCCGCCTGGCCGTCCGGGCTCGGCGCTGTGAAGCCCGACTTTCGGTTGCCGTCATTGTTGAGGGCCGATCCGCGGATGACGGCGAAAACGGTGTCACGGTCCGCGAGCGCCGCGTCCAGCCGTTTGAGCAGCACGGCGCCGACGCCGCTGCCGAAGTTGGTGCCATCGGCGTCGGCGGCGAACGGCCGCGTGGTGCCGTCCCGCGAGAGGATGCTGCCTTCCAGGTGGAGGTAGCCGTAGTCGAGTGGCATCTCGATGCTGCACACGCCCGCGACCGCCATGTCACACTCGAGGTGGGCCAGCGACAGGCACGCGGACCGGATCGCCGTCAGCCCGGTCGAGCAGGCCGTCTGCAGCGTCATGCTCGGCCCGCGCAGGCCCAGGCGGTGTGAGATGAAGGTCGCCACGTAGTCGGGAGCGTTGGCGATCTCCAGCGCCAGAAACGAGACCGCGTCGCGAATCTGCGGTGCCTGCTCCAGGTGGTCGACCCGGTATCGGTTGATGTTGGTACCGGCGTACATGCCGATCGCACCGGGATAGCGGGCGGGGTCGTATCCGGCGTGCTCCAGCGCACCGTGCACGGCCTCGAGGAGCACCCGTTGCTGCGGATCGCGGATCTCGGACTCCCGCGGCGTCATACCGAAGCGACGCGCGTCGAACTGGTCGGCGGCGGGCAGGCACGGGCGGCGCCGCACGTAGCCGGGGTGCGCGAGGTACTCGGGATACTCGGCGCGGCGCAACAGGTCCTCGTCGTCGAGATCGGAGACGCAGTCGCGGCCGTCGACCAGGTTGCGCCAGAATTCGGCCAGATCCATGGCCGCCGGAAACCGGCCGGCCATGCCGATCACGGCGATGGGTTCCTCGGGCATCGCGTGACTCTCCTTACGCCGGCCGGAGCCGGGCCGTGGCGTCGCGAAGCCCGGGCACGTCTGTGGCGAGCGCCCGCAGCGTCGGGTAGTCGAAGAGCGTGCCGGCGCCGAGGTCGGTGCTGAAATGAGCATTGATCTGGCTGGTGAGCTGGACCGCGGTGAGCGAGTTGCCGCCGATTTCGAAGAAGTCGTCGTCGAGGCCGATGTCCGGCACGCCGAGCGCGATGCTCCAGAGCCGTTGCAGCGCGCTCAGGGTGCTGTCGTCACCGCCGCCGGGCCGGTCCTGGCGAACGTGCTCGCCCATGGACGCGGGTCCGGGCAGGTTCGCGGGCGGCCGCTCGGCGCCGGGGTCGTGGCCGGCGGCCGGAGGCGTGTCCGGCGGCCGCATCGCGGCGGTGTTCTGATCCGCCCACGCAATACCCGGCACCCGCCGCTCCGCGTCGGCCAGGCCGACGAACACGACGGGCGGGCACGGGCGGCACAGCAGCTCGAGGAGCAGCGTCGCGCCCTCCTCCGGGAGCAGCACGTCGGGCCGATCCGGCGCCCTCACCGCCGGATCCGCCCCGCCGGACGAGCCAGGGCCGGCCGCGTCGGGGCCGGCCGGGATCGGTTCCCTCGCCGCCGGCACCGTGGCCTGCGGCGCGGACAGGTTGTTCGTCCGGCTGCCGGCCGCGAGCCCGCCCTCGGCGACCTCGCGCATGGCAAACCCTTCGACGGACAGCAGCAGGCGCCCCGTCTCGGTGTCGTAGATGTCGAAGTCGACGGCGCGAACGGCGGTGCGGGCCTGCCGGCTGAAGCGGATGTGCACATGCACGTCGCCGGTCAGCGGGCCGGCGACGACCACCTTGCGGTACATGAAGGGCGCGTACGCCCGGCCTGCGACGAGGTCGTGCAGGACGCCGCTGGCCACGTCGACGAGGGCGGGGTGGATCGGATGCTCGTCGAGGTCGGCCAGGAACGCTTCGCGCAGGACCAGCCGGGCCAGTCGTTCGGTGTCGTCCCCTCGCACCTCGGTGACGCTGTCCCAGCGGGGTCCGAACCGAATCCAGTCGACGACGCCGGTGCTCGCCGGCGACACCAGCCTCGCACGCAGGTCGTCCAGGCCGATGCCCTCGACCGGCTCGGCGTCGAGAATCATGCCGGAGGCATGGTCCTTCCAGACGCCGTCGCCGCCTTGCGGTCGGGACTGCACGGAGAGCCGCCGGCCTTCGCCGAGGGGCCAGACCACGACGCGGATCTCCCGGGGCCCGTCGCCAACCAGCGGCGCCAAGAAGACCAGGTCCCGAATCTGCAGATTCCAGTGATCACCGGGCATTCCCGCGCGGGCGCCGAGGACCGCGAGTTGCAGCAGGCTCGTTCCGGGCAGGAGCGTCACGCCCTCGAAGACGTGCTCGTCGAATTCCCAGTCCCGGCCCGGCGTGCGCACCAGCTCGAGCGCCACCGTCGTCTCGGCGTTCGGCGAGCCGCCGGCGGCCGCGGGTCGCGAAATGCGGCCGGCACCCGGCTTGGTGCCGGCCGGGACCGAGTCGGCCCCGCCGAACAGCACCGCCGCCTCGGCGGAGCGGGCGAGCATGCCCACCTCGGCCCATCCCGGCCACTGGACCGAGACGGTACGCCGCTCGCCCGCGGCGCACGCCGCGCTGTGCGCGTCCAGGAAGGCGTTGGCCGCGGCGTAGTCGCCGCTACCGAACATGCCGGTGAGTCCGGCGACGCTCGAGCACAGTACGAGAAAGTCCAGCGGCCGGCGCCGGGCGAAGGTCTCCTCGATGGCCAGCACACCGCCGATCTTGGGATGCAGCACCCGGCCCACATCAGCTGGTCTGCGCCGTTCGAGCAGACCGCCGCCGGCGATCCCGGCCGCGTGCACGATGCCGTTGACCGGGCCGAAACGCTGTTCCACCTCGTTGACGACGGTGTCGAAAGACTTCGGGTCGCCGACGTCACCGGCGAGGTAGGCCACGTCCGCGCCGGCGTCGGCAATCGCCGCCAGCGCCGCGTCGACCTCGTCGCGGTCGGGCAACTCGGCGAAGGGCGTCCGCCCGAGCAGTGCGATCGACGGTCGAAGGCCCGTCTCGGCCAGCGCCCGGGCGAGGACCAGGCCCATGCCGCCGGCGCCGCCGGTGATGAGGTAGGTGCCCCGGTACCGCAACTGCGAGTTCGAAGGCTGCGGTGCGGGCGGCACCGGTGCCAGCAGCGGCCGCCAGCGCGTAGTGCCGCGTATCGCCAGCAACGGTTGGTCCCTGTCGGCGATGGCCGCGCTGATGGTGTGTTCCGCCGCCCGCCATGCCACGTCGATGACCCGGCAGCGCACCTGCGGATTCTCGAGCTCGGCGGTGCGCAGCAGGCCGAGCACGGCGGCGTTCGCGGGATTCACCAGCTCACCGCCGGTGACGTCGACGAGGCCTCGGCCGAGCACGAGCAGATGCACGGCAACGCCGCGCCGTCGCTGGAATGCGGCGGCGGCCTTGAGCGCCGCGAGGACGCTGTCGATGATGCCCGCGACCTGCTCCTGCGGCGTGGACCGGTCCATGTCGGCGGGCGGATCGAGCAGAGCGGCGTGTGCGACGAGGACCGGACCGCCGGACCGGGTCGCCGCGTTCTCCAGTAGCGACAGCCAGGCATCAGCGTCGGTTGCGTCGATCTCGGCGCCACTGTGCGATCCACCCGTCCCGCTCACGCATCGCAGCGTCCGATAGCCGGCGCGCTGGACGCATGCCTGCGCGACCTGGGCCGACCGGCGTTCGTGCGGTGCGAGCAGGACGGCAACGCCGGCGCCGCCCGGCACGGCGTTCGGCGGCGCCTGGACGACAGCGGCGGTGTCGCGGATCCACTGCAGCTCGGCAAGCCGCCACCGTGACGCCGGGATCTCGCCTGCCACCGGTCGCTGCGGTGGTGCCATCGGTGCCTCGGCCGGCGGCGGCGCCTCGGGCGGTGTCATCGTTGCCTCGACCGGCTTCTGCGGGCGGGGCGGGTCCAGCCAGTAGCGGCGGCGCTGGTAGGGGTAACCCGGCACCGCCACCCGCCGGGAGCCGGGCGCCTGTCGCTGACGCCAGTAGCCGACTGGCGCGCCGTCCACCCACAGCTGGGCAAGACAGTCGTCGAGCGCCAGGCCGCCGTCGTCGCGGCCGACGGCGGGCATGCATCGGCTCTGTGTCTCGCGCGCGTCGGGTCGGCCGCGCAGCAGCGCGGTGAGCGTGCGGCCCGGGCCCACCTCCAACACGGTGACGGGTCCGCCGGCGAAGATCGTTGCCGCGGCGGCGTGAAAGTTCACCGGCTCGACGAGCTGCCGCGCCCAGAACCCGGCCGACGTCGCCTCGGCCTCGCTCATGACCGTCCCGGTCGCGGCCGAGACGATCGGGATCGTCGGCGCACGCAGCGCCGCGTCTTGCAGTACCGCCGCAAATCCCTGTGACGCCTCGGCCATCGACGCGGAGTGGAAGGCGTGTGACGTGGTCAGCGTCCGGCTCGCCACACCCCGCTCGGCCAGCTGTGTCGCGGCGGCCTGCATCGCGTCCTGCGGGCCGGACAGGACCACCTCCCGGCCGCTGTTGATGGCGGCCAGCGCAACGTCGCCGGCGATGAGATCGTCGACGGCGTGCCGGCCTGCCGCGACGGCCAGCATCGTGCCCCGAGGCATCCGCTGGATCCACCTGGCACGTTCGGCCACCACCCGCAGGCCGGTCTCGAAGTCGAACACGCCGGCGACCGCGGCCGCGACCAGCTCGCCGAGGCTGTGCCCGACCAGCTGACGCGGCTCGACACCCCAATGCCTGAGGCAGTGTGCGAGGGTGTACTCCAGCACGTACAGCAGCGGCTGGGTCACCTCGGTCTCGGCCAGCTGGGCGGCATCGGTCCCGGCACGCCACAAGGCCCCCAGGTCGCGTCCGAGCAGCGGTTCGAGCACCTCGAACGCGGCGTCGCAGCCCTGCCGGAACAGCGGCTCCCGGTCGTAGAGCGCGTGACACATCGCCGGGTACTGCGCGCCCTGACCGGGGAACGCGAAGACGATCTCGCGGCTCACCCCGTCCCACGTGCGCACCCGAGCGTGATCCCGCAGGCCGGCCGCGGCATCCGCCGATCCGCTCGCGGTGAGTGCCGCCCGGACGGGCCGCTTCGTGCGGCCGACCCGCAGCGTGTGCGCGGCGTCGTGAAAGGCCGCGTCATCCAGCTGCGCGAAGTGCGCGGCGAGCCGCTCCCGCAGGGCGCCCTCCGCCGCAGTGTTCATCGCCGACCACAGCAGCACCTCGCCCGAGGGCGGCTGGGATACCGGCGACGCGGCCGGCGCCTCTTCGAGCACCAGGTGTGCGTTGGTGCCGCCGATGCCGAACGAGCTGACCCCGGCCCGGCGTTTCGTGCCGGGCACGACCGGCCACTGCCGTAGCTCGGTGTTGAGGTAGAACGGGGACTCCTCCCAGTTCACCTCCGGGTTCGGCGTGGTGGCGTTGATGCTCGGCGGCACCAGCTGCCGGCTCAGCGCCAGTGCCGTCTTGATCAGCGCCGCCATGCCGGCGGCCTGACCGGTGTGGCCGATGTTCGACTTGACCGATCCGAGCCCGCAGTACTGTGCCGGCAGCGCATCCGGGCTCGCCGAGCGGAAGGCGTCGATCAGCCCCGCCAGTTCGATCGGGTCGCCGACGCGGGTTGCCGTGCCGTGCGCCTCGACATAGCCGATGTCACGCGGATGCACGCCGCTGACCGCCAGCGCCTTGCGGACGCATTCGCTCTGCCCGGCGACGCTGGGGGCGGTGTAGCCCACCTTGCGCGCGCCGTCGTTGTTGCAGGCGGAGCCCAGCACGACCGCGTAGATGGTGTCGTTGTCGGCCTGCGCCGCGGACAGCGGTTTGAGCAGGACCGCGCCTACACCATCGCCGAAGTTCGTCCCGGTCGCGTCGGCGCTGAACGACCGTACGACTCCGTCCATGGCTCGGATGCCGCCCGGGATGGGGATGTAGCCGCGATGATATGGAAACTCGATGTCCACTCCGCCCGCCACGGCCATGTCGCAGTCGCCCGCCCGGATGGCAACGCAGGCCATGTGCACGGTCGTCAACGAACTGGAGCAGGCGGTGAGCACAGTCGCGCTCGGCCCACGCAGCCCGAGCTTGTAGGACACGAAGGTGCTCATGTAGTCGGGGTGGTTGGCGACGTCGATCGCCGAGTAGCCGACGCTTTCGACGAGTTCCTCGTGGCGCTCGACGTAGTCGTAGCGGTACCGGTTGGCGTTGGTGGCGGCGAACAGCCCGATCTGACCGGCGTAGTCCATCGGGTCGTAGCCGGCGTGTTCCAGCGCGCCGTGCACCGCCTCCAGCAGCATTCGGTACTGGGGGTCACGCAGTTCGGCTTCGCGGGGCGTCATGCCGAACAGTTCGACATCCATGGAGTCGGAATCCGGGATGATCGGGCGGCGGCGCACATAGTTGGGATGCGCCATCACGTCCGAGGTCTCGAAATACCGGTCCAGTTCCTCGTCGGTGAGTTCGGTGAGGCAGTCCCGCCCGTCCGTCAGATTCTGCCAGAACTGTTCGATGTCGTCCGCGCCCGGAAATCGGCCGGCCATGCCGATGATGGCAATCGGTTCGACTGTAGCCATGCGCACCTCCGTTGCCACCGCTACCCCGCCGGCCCGGCAGCCTGGCGCATGGTGATTGTCTGGGCGGTACATGGGCCGTTCACGTCCCGCAAAATCGCGACAGGTCGGCTGATACGGGTGCTGATTGACTGCTGCACACGACGAAACGGCGCAGGCACTCGAGCGAACACGAACAGGCGGCGATATGGAGCACCCGCTGCTACCGGACGACGTGGCGATCTCGGCCAAGGAGCAGGCACAGTGGCTGTTGCACCAATTGGTGCCCGGCCGGGGCATCTGCAATGTCGGCATCGCGGTACGCGTCGAGCGGCAGCTGCGGTGGTGGCCCCTGCAGCAGGCGCTCAACCACCTGCTGCGCCGCCACGCGGCGCTGCGAGCGGTCCTGACCTTCGAGCACGCCGTACCGCACAAGCGGTTCGTGTCGCCGGAGAGCACCTTTCCGTTGAGCACCGAGGGTGCGGACGAACCGAACCTTCCGGCCGTGCTGTCCGAGCTGGTCACCCGCCCGTTCGAGCTCGACGGCCGGCTGCTGATCCGGGCCCACCTCGTGCTGCTGCCCGAGGCGAGCGTGGTGCTGCTCGTCACGCACCACCTGGTCATGGACTACACGTCGACCGTCATCCTGATGACCGAGCTACCGAGCCTCTACGAAGGGTTCGCCGCCGACGGGGAGGCCCCGCCGGAGCTCGCCACGGCCGCGCCGATCTATTTCGAGCCGGACCCCGACCAGCGGGTCATCGACTACTGGGTCGAGCACCTCGATGGGGTCGATCCGGCGACCATGGCGCTCGCCGGCGCCCGGCCGATCGCCGGCCGCCCTACGTTCGCCGGGGCTCAGATCGAGTACCGGCTGTCCCCGGCGGCAGTGGCGGCCGTGACCCGGCTGCAGGAACGCACGAAGGTCACGCAGAATCTGGTCCTCCTCGCCGCCTTCTACCTCCTGCTGGCTCGGCATGGCGTCGGCCCGCGCGTGGTTGTGGGGATCCCGGTCGCCGGCCGGCGTCGCGCCGGCGGTGACGTGGTCGGCTTCCACACCAGGACTCTGCCGGTCCGGGTCGACGTCGACGAGGAGATGTCCGCGGCGATGCTGGTCCGCCGCACCTGCCGGGCGTTTTTGGAGGGGCTGGAACACGACGACGCCTCGTTCGAGGCGGTGCAGAGCGTCCTGGCCACGCGCTCGAACGACTGGCGGGTGCCCCTCTTCCGGCACTCGTTCAACTACCGCCCTCCCTCGGACAGCAAGCTGCGCATGGCGGAAAGCTCCGTCCGTGTGTTCGAGGTCCATAACGCGATGAGCCGGCTCGACGTGGAATGGATCGTGTACGCCTCCGAGGCGAACATCGATGTCACGATCGTGTACAGCACCGAGGTGCACGACACCGCCTACGTCCGCACCCTGTTCGAGCGGTACGACGCACTGCTGACGGAACTGGCGGCCGCGGTCGACGAGCCGATCGGCGCCGTACGCGCATGGAGCGCCGCGGACCAAGCCCGGCAGGCCCGCCTCGATGCCACCGCGCGGCCCGCAGCCCCGACCGTCCTGAAGCTGATACGCGCCCGGGCCGCGGCGACTCCCGGCGCGCCGGCGATCCGGTGCGCGGACCGGACGGTCAGCTACCGGGAGCTTCTCGCCGCCGCCGACGGCGTGCGAGGCGCACTGCTGCGGCGCGGCCTGCAACCGGGCGACACCGTCGCACTGCTCGCCGACCGCGGCCCGGAGCTCGCCGCGGCCGTCTTCGGCGTCTGGGGCGCCGGCGGTCACTACCTGCCGTTGGACCCGCACCACCCGTCCGCGCGGCTCGCCGGCCAGCTCGAGGACGCCGGGGCAAGGTTGATCATCAGCGACCGCGATCTCGGCGCCTCCCTCGCCTCCGGCCGTGCCGTGCTGTCCCTGGCGGACAGCTGCAGAGCCCCGGCGCCGGACAGTGACGGCACCATTCCGGACGGCTCCGCCACGGCGTACGTCATCTACACCTCCGGGTCGACCGGACGTCCGAAGGGCGTCGAGGTGTCACACGCAAACCTGGCCAACGTCGTGGGTGACTTCGTCGATCGGCTGGGCGTCGGTCCGCCCGACCGGACATTGTGGTCGACGACGTTTTCGTTCGACATCTCCGCGCTGGAGCTGCTACTGCCCCTGGTCGCCGGGGCCACGCTCGTCGTCGCGGCGGACGACGATCGCATCGCCGCCGGCCGGCTGCTGGACCTGATCGCGGAGGCGGACGTCCGCGTGGTGCAGGCGACGCCCACCATGTGGCGGCACCTGCTCGCAGCGGTGGACGGTCAGCTCGCCGGCCGGAGCGTGCTGTGCGGCGGCGAGCCGTTGACCGCGTCGCTGGCGGAGCGCCTTCTCGCCGCCGGGTGCCGGCTGTTCAACGTGTACGGCCCGACGGAGACGACGATCTGGTCCACGGTGGCCGAGCTGCGTTCGCCGGTCACCGACCCCGTGCCGATCGGCGTGCCGATCGCCAACACGCGTGTCCGGGTGTGCCACCCGGACGGGCGGCCGGTTCCTCCCGGTGTACCCGGGGAACTGCGCATCGGTGGGGATGGTGTGGCGCTGGGCTACCGGGACCGCACGGAGCTCACCGACGCGCGGTTCGTGCCGGACCCCGAGATCGGGCGCTGCTACCGCACCGGCGACACCGTGCGGCTGGACGAGAACGGGTTGACGTTTCTGGGGCGGGCGGACCGGCAGGTCAAGGTGCGCGGTCACCGCCTCGAGCTCGGCGAGGTGGAGGCGGCGCTGCACAGCCATCCCGAGGTGCACGCCGCCGCCGTTGTCGTCGAGACCGCGGCCGAGGAGCACACGGCCCTGGTGGCGGCGGTCGTGCCGGCCGGCGGCCCGCCGCTGCACGACGAGGGGCTGCGCGCCTATCTGATGGACATTCTGCCCGCGTTCGCCGTGCCGAGCAGGTACGTGCTCCTGGACCGGCTGCCGTTGACCGGCAACGGCAAGGTTGACACCCGGATGGTGACCGCACTCGTCGCCCGCGCCGACCAGCCGGCGCAGCTGCCGCCGGACCCCGTGCTGCGCCGGCTGGTGCTGCTGTGGCGGGAGGTCCTCGGCGACAACCGGCTCGACGCCGATGCCAACTTCTTCCTCAGCGGCGGGCATTCGCTGCTGGCCGTCGCCCTCGCGGACCGGATCGGTGCCGCGTTCGGCCGCGACGTGGGATTCGACGTCATCTTCGACGCGCCGTCGCCGCGGCGGTTCCTCGCCTGGCTCTCGCGGCAGGACCCGCGGCTCGTCGAGGAAACCGAGATCAGCGTCCCGGCCGGCGCACTGGGGGAGGCGGGCCGATGAGCCAGAGCGGCTGGTATGTATCGCTCAACGACGACGCGGCGGCGCCCGCGCTGCTCTTCGCGTTTCCGCATGCCGGGGCCGGCTGCGCCCAGTTCGCCGACCTGGCCCGGGCCGTTGCACCGCACGTCGGGCTGCTCGCGGCGAACCTCCCCGGCCGGCAGGCGAGGCTGGACGAGTCCCCGCCCGACGACCTGCAGGTCCTGACCGACCGGCTCGCCGACGAGCTGGCCGAGCGGGTCGATCGGCGTCCCTACGCGTTGTTCGGGTACTGCGCCGGTGCCGTCATCGCGTACCTCGTAGCGCGAGCGCTGCGTGCGCGCGTTCATACACCCCCGGTGGCATTGGTTGTGGCGTCGCACGAGGCGCCCGACATCGCGCGGCGACCCTATGGGCTGGCCGAGCTGCCCAGCGATCGGCTGTGGGACGCTCTCGTCGCCGCCGGTGGCATTCAGCCGGAAATGGCCGCCGATCACCGCCTGCGCCGGGTCGCCGAGCCGGCGGTACGGGCGGACTTCGCGCTCCTGGCCGCGTATCAGCATGCCGCCGCGCCGCCCCTGCCGCACCGTCTGGTGGTGTGCGCGGGCCGGGACGACCAGGTTCGGCGGGGTGCCCTGCTGGGCTGGCGCCGCCAGACGACCATGCCCGTGGAGCTGCATAGCGTCCCTGGCGGTCATTGGGTGTTGGAGCAGGCCCGCGACGAGGTCGCCACCGTCGTGCGCGACACGCTGGCCGGTGAGCGATGAGCGTGGAACGCGGGACGCTGAGCGAGGGCGAGCGGTCGCTGTGGCTGCTGCAACAGTTGGCGCCGGCGACCGGCCTGGCCAATGTCGGCGTCTACGTGGAGGCGCCGGCGCCGGTGCGCTGGTGGCCGATGCGCGAGGCGCTGCGCTGGCTGATCTCTCGGCATGCGGCCCTGCGGTGCCGGTTCGGGATGGTGGACGGCACGCCGGTCAAGTACGTCGAGCGCGCCGAGGCCATCGATGCCGGCGTCGACCTCATCACCGTGCCGGCCGGGGACGCCGATGCCGCGCTGCGGGAATACGCGGCCACGCCCTTCGCGGTGGACACCGCGCCGCTGGTCCGGCTGGGCGTCTTCCAGGTCGGCAGCGCTCCGCAGCGCATTTGCCTGGTCGCTCACCATTTGGTCGTGGACGCCCCCAGCCTCGAGCAGCTGCTGGCCGAGCTGCGCGTCGCCTATGCCCGCCTCGCCGACGTCGGTGAACCTCCCGACATGCCGTTGCCCCCGGCGTTGTCGCCGCCGGTGCCTTCCGAGGCGTCCATACGGTATTGGCGCGAGCAGTTGGCCGGCTACGACCCGGCCGGGATGCGGCTGGCCGTGGCGGCGCCCGGCCCGCCGGCGCCGACCTTCGCGGGCGAGGACATCGTCCGCCAGTTTCCAGAACCTCTTGCCGATGCGGTGAGGGAGCTGCGCCGGCGTTGCCGCGGCACCGAGGCGGCGGTGCTGCTGGCCGCCTACCTGCTGGCACTGCGTGCGCAGGGCGCCGCCGACGACTGTCTCGTCGGCGTCATGGTCAACGCCCGGTCCGCCGTGTCGGCAAGGAGCGTGGGGTACCACGTGACGACGCTGCCCTTGCGCGTGCGCATCGATCCGGCCGCGACCTTCGCCGATCTGGTTGCGGCCATCGGTGCCGGGCTGCTCGACGGCGTCGAGCACGCGGACGTCTCGTTCGAGATGCTGGCCCCCGAGATGGTCCACGCCGGCGACGATCCGTTGTGGTGGCGCACCGGCCTGGTCCGGCACCTGTTCAACTACCGGCTGCCGGGGCCGGGCGTGCCGGGCGACGTCGCGACCCCGGTCCGCGACGTCCACACCGGACTGTGCCGGTTCGAGATCGAGCTCACCATGGAGCGGGCGTTCGGACTGCTGTTCGCCCGCCTCGGGTACAGCACCGAGATCCACGACCGCGCATTCGCCGAGGCGCTGCTGGACCGGATGGCGCTGGCGATCGAGCAGGCCCATCGCGAGGCGCGGCTCGCGGTCGGCGACCTGGACCTGCGCACCGGGCACGAGCGGGCGCTTGCCGAATCGGTGAACGCCACATCGGTGCCGGGTGGACCGGTGGTCACCGTCGCCGCCTCGGTCCTGCGGGCCGCCCGCTCGCATCCCGACACGGTTGCGGTCGTCGACGGGGAACGCACGGTCACCTATCGCGAGTTGATCGGGCTTGCCCGGGCTGTGGCCGAGATGCTCCGGGCACACGGCGTGTCCGTCGGTGACATCGTCGGCGTGGCCGGCCGGCGCGGCGCCGAGCTCGCGGCCGCGGTGCTGGGAACGTGGCTGGCCGGCGCGGCATATCTGCCACTGGATGCCGAGCACCCGCCGCGGCGGTTGCTTCAGCAACTCGACGACGCCGGCTGTTCGGTGATCCTGGACGGACGTCGGCTGCCCACGGAGTGTCTGGTCGGCCGGATCGAGCTGCACGTGCCCGAGCCGGCCGACCACGGCGCATCGATCCCGGACCAGGACGTCCGCCTGCCGGATCCCGAGGCGCTGGCGTACGTGATCTACACCTCCGGGTCGACCGGGCGGCCGAAGGGGGTGCGCCTCACCCACGGCAACCTCGCCAACGTGGTGGATCACTTCGCCCGGACGCTCGACGCCGACCGGTCGACGGGCGTGCTGTGGCTGACCACGTTCGCCTTCGACATTTCGGCATTGGAGCTGTTCCTGCCGCTCATCGCCGGGGGACGAGTGGTGGTCGCGTCGGACGACGTACGAGCCGCGCCCCAACGGCTGCTCGATCTCATCGAGCACAGCCGGGCTTCGATCGTGCAGGCCACGCCGACCACCTGGTCGCTGGTGCTGCCGGCGGCCGGGCGGCGCCTGGACGGGCTGGTCGCTCTGTGCGGTGGCGAGCCGATGACACCGGCGCTGGCCCGCCGGTTCCGCACGGCCGGGTGCAGAACGTTGAACGTCTACGGGCCGACCGAGACGACGATCTGGTCGACCGCGTCGGAACTGCTCGCCGATGCGCTCGATCCCATCACGATCGGCCGACCGATAGCCAACACCGGCGTACACGTGATGGACGAACGACAGCGACCGGTCGCGCCGGGCGTCGTCGGCGAGCTGTGCATCAGCGGCCTGGGGGTCGCGGACGGCTACCACGGGCAGCCGGAGCTCACCGCCGAACGCTTCGGGCAACTCCCCGGTGCGGGCCGGTACTACCGCACAGGCGACCTCGCCCGGATGCTGCCGGACGGCCGCCTGGAGCTGCTTGGCCGGCGAGACCGCCAGGTGAAGCTGCGGGCGCATCGAATCGAGCTCGGCGAGGTCGAGAACGCCCTGACCGAGCACGACGAGGTGCGTGCCGCCGGCGTTGTGCTGTGCGGCGACCCGAGCGGCCCCGACGGCCGGCTCGTCGCGTACATCGTCGCCAGTGACCGGCCCGGTCTGGCCGACGACGTCTGGCTGACCGTGCGTGATCGATTGCCGTCCTACAGCCTGCCCGGCCGGATCGCCGTCGTCGGCGAGCTGCCCCGCACACCGAACGGCAAGGTGGATGTTGCCGCGCTGCGCCTTGCCGCCGAGGCGGAACCCCCCGACGGCCGCGCCGCGCCCGACCCGGCGGCGGACGAGCCCGGCGCTGAGCCTCCGGCTGGTCCCCGAGACGCCCGGGCCGGGCAGGTGCAGCGGGACGTGATCCGCGCCTTCCACGACGTGCTCGACCGCCCGGTGGCGAACCGGGACGCCAACTTCTTTCTGCTCGGCGGTACCTCCCTCATGGCGCTCCAGCTCGCCGAGCTGGTGTCCGAGCGGTGCGCCGTGCCGGTCTCGATGGGCATGGTGTTCCGGGCGCCGACCCCGGCCGCGCTTGCCGCGCTGGTCCACGGCGCCGCACCGGGACCGGCGGCATGAGCGCCGACGGGCGGGGCTTGGGCACCCAACGCGCACTGCGGGCACGGCTCGCGCGGCTCGTCGCGGACGAGATCGGGGCCGACATCGACCCGGACACGAACTTCTTTGAAGCCGGCCTCGGCTCCGCCGAGCTGATGCGAGTCCATGCGGCCGTGACGGCCCGCCTCGGCTACGACGGGTTGTCGATCACGGCGCTGTTCACGTACCCGAGCCTCCGCGCGCTGGCCCGCCACCTGGCCGGCCAGGACATCGGCCGCCCGCACCCCGAGACCGGACCGTCACCCGAGGAATCGGCGCATCCTCGGGAGGACAGTGGGCCCGGCGCCGCTGGGGTCCGGGAACGCCGGCGCACGCGCGCCTGGATACGGTCGACGATTGGGGCCGCACGATGATGGAAAGTCTGCCGCGGATCGCCGTTGTCGGCCTGGCGGGCCGTTTCCCCGGCGCGTCGGACCTGGACGAGTTCTGGCGTAACCTGATGTCCGGCACGGAGTCCATCACGAGGTGGACCGCCGACGAGCTTCGTGCGCACGGCGTCGATGAGGCGGACCTGCGCAACACCGACTACGTCCCCGCCGCACCGGTCCTGCCGGACGCCGACCGCTTCGATGCGGGCCTGTTCGGGATGACGGCGCGCGAGGCGGAGCTGTGCGATCCGCAGATCCGGGTCTTCCTCGAAATCTGTCACGCGGCATTCGAACACGCCGGGTACGACCCGTTCGCCGTGCCCGGCAGCGTGGGCGTGTTCGGCGCCGCGGGGCCGAACAGCTACCAGGACCACGAACTGCGCCGCCGGCCCGACCTGGTCGGACCGGCCGGCATGTTGGCGCACACGCTGAACCAGACCGACTATCTGTCCACGACCGCCGCGTACCGGCTGAACCTGCGTGGACCGGCCATGACGGTGCTGACCGCGTGTTCGAGCACGCTGGTCGCGATTCATATGGCCGCTCAGGCGCTGCGTGCAGGCGAGTGCGAGACCGCGATCGCGGGCGGTGCGGCCATCCGGGTCCCGCTGACCGGCGGGTACCTGTGGACGCCCGGCAACGTTCTGAGCGCGGAGGGGCATTGCCGCCCCTTCGACGCCCGCGCCGACGGAACCCTGTGGGGCAGCGGAGCGGCGGCGATCGTACTGAAGCTGTTCGACGATGCCGTCGCCGACGGTGACCGCGTGCACGCCGTGCTGCTCGGCAGCGCCGTCAACAACGACGGCGCAGACAAGGTCAGTTTCAGCGCGCCGAGCGTGTCCGGTCAGGCCGCCGTCGTCATGGAGGCGATGCAGCTCGCCGGCGTCGCGCCCCACGAGGTCGAGTACGTCGAGGCGCACGCGACCGGCACAGCGCTGGGCGATCCGATCGAGGTCGCGGCCCTGGCCCAGGCATACCGTGCGCTGGCCGGCGACGTGCCACCAGGTGATTGCGTCCTCGGCTCGGTCAAGTCGAACATCGGTCACCTCGGCGCCGTGGCGGGCATCGCCGGCTTCATCAAGGCGGTGCTCGCGCTCGAGCGTGAGGCGATCCCGGGCACGGCGCATTACCGGCAGGCCAATCCGATGCTGAAGCTCGAGGAGACGCCGTTCCGGGTGACCGGCTTGCCGACGCCGTGGCCGCGGCGCGAAGATCGGCGCCGGATCGCCGGCGTGACGTCGTTGGGTATCGGAGGCACCAACGCGCACGCCCTGCTGGCGGAAGGGCCGCCGGCGCGGCACCGGGCCGCCGACCACCGCCCGCGCGTGGTGGTGTGGTCCGCCCGGGAGCCCGAGGGCGAGCGGCGGCTGCGGGGCGAGCTGGCGACCTTCCTCGCCGGTCAGGGGGAGGAACGTTTCGCGGACGCCGTGGCCACGCTGCAGCACGGCCGCACCGCGCACCGGGTTCGCGCCGCGGTAGTCTGCGACTCCGCCGCGGCCGCCGCTGCCGATCTGTCTGATCCGGCCGGTGCGGTCGTCGCAACCGGGACCGTCCGTGACGAACCGTCGATCGCCTTGCTGTTCCCCGGTCAGGGCGTCCGGTCACCGCGGGCGGCCGGCGGCCTCTATGGCTTCGAACGCGAGTACACCATCGCATTCGACGAATGCCTCGAGGCGTTCGAGCAGGTCGGCGTTCCGTTGTACCGGCGCTGGCGGGACGGCACCGCCGTCGACGATCCCGCGGCGGCTCAGCCGCTGCTCTTCTCCGTCGGCTTCTCGCTCGCCGCGACGTGGCGCGCCTGGACGGGCGCGCCCGCCGCCGTCGTCGGCCACAGCCTTGGGGAGATCACGGCCGCGACGGTGGCGGGCGTGTTCGCATTGCCGGACGCCGCGCGCCTCGTTGCCGCCCGCGGGGCGTCGATGGCCGCCCATCCGATGACCGGCGGCATGCTCGCCGTGGCGGCCGCCGCGGACGAGCTCGCCGGCGACCTCGGCGACGGCGTCGCGCTGGCGGCCGTCAACGACGATCGGCAGACGGTCCTCTCCGGCCCGGAGGCGGCCCTGGACACGCTCACCGCGCGGCTGACCCGCCGTGGGCTCGCGTGCCGCCGGCTTCCGGTCTCCGCCGCGTTCCATCATCCCGGATGGGGAGCCGCGGCCACGCAATGGGCCGAGGCGTTCGACGGCGTTGCATTCGGTGCGCCGGTGGTGCCGTTCTACTCTGCGAGCACGGGCGGCCTGGCCGGGGCCGAGGCGCTGACGGACCACCAGTTCTGGACCGGTCAGCTCACCCGGCCGGTGCGGTTCAACGCCGCGCTCACGGACCTGCTCGTGCAGGCCGAACCCGATGTGCTGCTCGAGGTGGGGCCGGATGGCGTCCTCACCTCCCTGGCCCGGCGTCATCCGCTGCGCCGGTCGGCGATCGCCGTGCGCAGCCTCGCCGGTGAGGGCGACGATCGTCGGGCCGTGCTGCAGGCACTGGCGCAGCTGTGGGTGGCCGGGTGCGCGGTGGACTGGTCGGCGGCGGGGCAGCCGGCGCCGATGACCCGTGTGGCGTTGCCCGGCTACCCCTACGACCGCAGCCGGTACTGGGTACAACCGGCCACCGAGGATGACCGGCGGCACAGTACAACGCCCGGCCCGGCCGCCCCCGACCGGACGGTCGGCGGCGAGCCGGCGCCCGAAAGCGTGGGAGCCGGCACCGATGACGGGGCGGCACTTCCATTCGGCGTCGTGCGTTGGGTCGAGCCGGACGCCGGGCCGGCCGCACCGGGGATGCCCGCCGGCGGGCGGCTCGCGCTGGTCCTCCTGCCCGTCGGAGCCGATGACGCCATGGCCGTCGTGCTCGCGGTCCAGCGAGCCGGACTGCGGCCGGTCCGGGTCGAGCACGGCGAGGCATTTCTCCAACACGACGGCGGGTTTCAGGTCCGGCCTGGCCGGCACGAGGACCTGGAACGGGTGCTCGATCGGCTCGCCGAGGCCGGCGAGGTGCCGGACGTGGTGGTTCATGCCGCGACGTACGGACAGCCGGCGGCCGGTCCGCTCGACGAACATCTCAGCGGCGGCGTCCTGAGCCTGTTGGCACTGTGCCGGTTGGTTGTCGCCTCCGGCCACTGGCGGGTGTCGCCGCGAACGGTGGTGATCACCAGCCGATCGCTGGACGTGTCGGGAGCCGAACCGGTGGACCCGGCCCGCGCCTGCCTGCTCGGCCTGATCCGCGCAGTCCGGCGGGAGGCGCCTGGGCTGCGGTGCGTCGGCGTCGATGTCGGCGACCGGGTCGATGCGACCGCGCTTGCCGGCGAGATCGTCCGGGATCACGACGAGCCTGTGGTGGCGCTGCGGGGCCGTCATCGCTGGGCACCACGCCATCAGGCCTACGCGCCGCCCGAGCCGGCCGCGCGCGCGATCCGGGAGGACGGCACGTACGTGATCACCGGCGGCTGCGGCGCCCTCGGCCTGGCGGTGGCGAAGGGACTGGCCGGCACGGGTCTGCGACCGCGTATCGCTCTGCTCGCCCGCCGCGATCCGGCACGGGTGGCGGGCGCGGACCTCGCCGCATTGCGGGCACTGGGCGCCGAGACGATGGTGCTGGCGTGCGACGTCACGGATCGCGCGGCGCTGGCTCGGGCGGTCGACGCCGTGAACGATGCCTACGGGCCGGTGCACGGCCTGTTCCACCTCGCTGGACTGGCCGGTGACCGCATGGCGGCCTTCCGGGAGGTGGCCGACGCCGCCGCGGTGCTGGCGCCGAAGACCGTGGGCACCGCCAACCTCGAGGCGGTTTTCGCCGGCCGGGCCGCGTTGGACTTCGCCGTCTACTTCTCCAGCCGGGCGGCGACCGACGGCCTCGTCGGCGGGGCGGACTACGCCGCTGCGAACGCCTACCTGGATGCCGCGGCCGTGTCATCGCCGTTGGCGCGTGGGCGGGTGCTGAGCATCGCGTGGCCCGTGTGGGGCGGGCCCGGCATGGCCGGCCGCGCCGGTGTCGATGTCAATGCCCTCAACCGGGCGGTTCGCGATCTTGCTGCTGTACCCGAGCCGGCCGATCGTAAGGTCGTCCTCGAGCGGGAGATGGGGCCGGCGACCGACTGGGTGCTGGACGAGCACCGGGTCGGTCGGATCCCGCTGCTGCCCGGCACCGCGTTCCTCGACCTGATCGTGCGGATGTACCGGGAGCGGGTGGCCGACAGCGGCGGACCGGTGGAGCTCAGCGACGTCGTCTTCCTGGCGCCCTACTTCGATCAGGCCACGCGGCTGGTGCGGATCACGATGAACCCGGCCGGGCCGCGGCACGACGTGGTCGTGGAGTCCCGGCCGCGTGACGGCGACGAGCCATGGACCGTCCATGTACAAGGCCGTGTCGCGGCGGCGCCAGGCCCGGCCGACGCGGTCGACCTGCAGGCGCTGCGGCTGCGGTTCAACACCGCCGGCGAGCCCGGTCGGCCCAGCCTCGAGCGCGGCTTCTTCACGCTGGGCCCGCACTGGGACAACATCGTCGACGCCCGCACGTGGGGCGCCGAAAAGCTCCTGCAGGTGGCGATCCCCGCTGCGTACACCGCAGAGGTCGCGGATCACGCGCTGCATCCCGCGTTGCTCGACACCGTCACCGCCGCCGTGCGCGGCCCCGGACAGGCCTCATCCGTGCCGTTTCACTATCGCAGTGTGGTCGTGCACGCGGACCTGCCGGCGCGATTCCACGCCCATGTGCGCCGCTCGCCCGATGCCGGCGCAGGCGAGGCATCTGGTGATCTCGACGTGATCGGCGAGGACGGGACGATCGTCGTTGCCGTCAAGGGGTTCACCATGGTGATGGCCGACGAGGAGCGGGTGCGCCGGTCCGCACGGGTAAGGCCGCCGGACCGGCGGGACGGCACCGCACGTTCGGCGCCGCAGGGGGATTCGCCAGTGGGCGACACCGTCGGCGCGCTGGCCCCGCGTCTCGCCGTGGAACTGCTGTTCCGCCTGCTCGACGCGGGCGCCACCGGTCCGGTGCTGGTGGCGCACGCCGGCGCGCTGGACGAGTTCCCGCGGCGGCCGGTGCCGTTCACGACGCCGTCGCCGTCCTCGGCGGTGCCGGGCGCGATGGTCGTGCCGCCGGTAGCCCGCCCGGCGCCGGACCCGATGGCCCCGCCGGTCGGCGATGGGCATGACGGCCCGGTGGTCGATCGGCCGGTCGCACCCGAGGGAATCCGCGCGGCGGTGCCGGCACCGGATGACGCCTCGTTGGAAGCGCGTCTGCGCGCCGTGTGGCTGCAGGTGCTCGGACTCGACGAGGTCGATCCCGACCAGGACTTCTTCGACGCCGGGGGCAACTCGTTGACGGCCGTCGAGCTGGCGGCCCGCCTCCGGGAGTCGCTCGGCTTCGAGCTTCGGATCGGGCTGCTGCTGGAGGCGCGGACGTTCACGGACCTGCTGCGGGAACTTGAGGCCCGCCGCGGCGAGGGGCGGTAGGCGGTGCCATGGTGCGATCGCTGGCAGCCGACGGCCCGGTCCGGCCGCCGGCTGCAGATACACCACGCGCGTCAGGAACTGCGGTCCAACGGCGAGCCGCCCAGCAACGCGGCCCGGGTCAGTTCGGCCTTGTTGCCCACGCCGAGCTTCGCCCTGATCCGTTTGACGTAGGTGTCGACGGTGTGCCGGCTGATGCCGAGCCGGGTGGCGACCTGGCCGTGGGTCAGCCCGCGCGAGATACCACGCAAGACCTGCGACTCCCGGGTCGACAGCACCTGGTTGCCCGCCGCGTCGGAATCGGTCGCCGGCTCCGGTTCGCCCGTCCGGCTGGTCGCCAGCCGGACGGCGTTGAGCAGGGTCTCCGTCCGCTCACGTTTACTGACCACCGCCGAGGCTCCGACGCCCAGATACGGCGTGACGTCGCGGCACGGAACTGGTAACAGCACGACCACCGATGTTGAGCGCGCCGCCGTCGCAATGTATTCGAGTTTGCCGGACGGATTTAATGTATCGGGATCTATAATGATGACGTCAGCCAGCCAGTTGGATAATTCTTCAGGCGAAGTCTTGGCGTTGAGGACGCGTATTCCAGCCTGAGTGAATACGTGCACAAGACCGTCGAGAAATACTGGCGAACTATCCAGAATGTCGACCCGGATCACGTTACCCCCGTGGCAATGGACCTGAGTGAGCCAAAATGGCCCGCCGCCGCCGCCCGGATCCGGCTGGTGCCTCGCCTGCCGAGCGGCTGCGATCGTCCATCCATAATTGTCGACAAGGTCCTGATAGGCAAGGGGCCGCGATGACCTTCGTTTGTCCCTAGATTCGAGGACAGCCTGTCGCCGTTGCCCGTGACCCGTGAACTGGGGACACCGGACGCTTCGCGACCGGCGATTTGTAAAATGTCGGCCGGTTGATCCGATCGATCGTCACTCGCCGCTCATTCGTCCGTTCGGCGGTCGCCGCGCTCGGTCGTTGCGACCAGCCACGGCGGGGTCGTCTCGGGTCGGGGCGGTCCGGCCTTCGCCGCACCCAATGCTCGTATCGTCGGATATCGGTACAAGTCGACCAGTGCCAGGGGCAGGCCGAGCGCCTGCAGCTCGGTCAGCACCTCGGCCAGTGAGAGCGAAGAGAACCCGGCCTCGAAAAAGTTCGTGTCGACGTCCAGTGGCCGGCGAGAGGCGAAGGTCGCGTAAATGCGCTGCCACATGTCCTGGTCGGCGCCGAGGTCATCGGGACGCGTCATCCTAGGGCCGTCGGCGGTAGCTCGGGCCGCGGCCGGTCTGGTCGGCGAGGCGCATGGCGCCAATCATCGGCGCGACGGCGATGTAACGCACGTCCCAAAAATGTATGACGCCGTTTTCTGAGTGCTCGGTGCACCATTTCAGGTACCAATTCAGATGCGGGATCGACATGGATGTCGATCTTGAATCTGCGGGTCGAGCGGCAAAGGCATCGGTGATGATTTGACGGAGGATGATGCCGCGCTCGTGCGGCAATACGGTAGCCCGCTGTACGTGTATGATCTTTCCAGTATTACTGATGCGGTACGGCAACTTCGCGCCGAACTGCCCGAGTCGGCCGTGCTCTACTACTCACTCAAGGCCAATCCGCACCCCGATCTGGTGCGCCAGGTCCGGGCCGCCGGATGCCTCGCGGAAATCAGCTCCGTCGGTGAGTTGGACGCGGCGCGCCGCGCCGGACATCCGGGAGCGTCCTGCATTTTTACCGGCCCGGCGAAATCGCAGGCGGAGATCGCCGCGGCCGTGGGCGAGGGAGTGTCGCTGTTCTCCGTCGAGTCGCCGGCCGACTTCCGCCGGGTCGCCGCAACCGCTTCCGCTGCCGGACGCGTCGTCGACTGCTTGATCCGCGTGGGCGCCGCTGCCGCCGGCGCAACCGGCCTGCGGATGGCCGGGGTGTCGCAGTTCGGGGTCGAGCCGTCGCAGCTGCCGGCCCAGCTGCACCGTTTTCAGGTCGTCGAAGGCGCTCGGGTCACAGGCCTGCACTTCTTTCCGGTCAGCAACGCTCGGGACGAAGCCGGGCTCCTCGCCGAGTTCACCGCCAGCATCGCCGCCGCTGCTCGGCTCCGGCGCGAGTCGGGGCTGCGTTTGTCGCACCTGGACCTTGGCGGCGGATTCGCGGCGCCCTATGCGCAGCCCGGATCCCCGCCCCGCTATCCGCGGCTGCGTGACGGCCTGGAGGCCGCGCTCGACGCGCACCTGCCCGGCTGGCGGTCGGGGAGCCCGGCGGTCGCGTTCGAGGCCGGTCGGCGCGTTGTCGGACAGTGCGGGCGGTTGATCTGCACTGTCGTGGACGTGAAGCGCAACGGCGGCCGCACCTACGTCCTGCTCGACAGCGGTATCAACCACGTCGGCGGCCTGTCCGGCATCGGCCGGATGCTGCCGGCGGCGATGCCGCTTCGAGCGGGTGCGCCGTCGGCGAAGGTTCCGGAGGGCGAACGGCATCTGGTCACCGTCGCCGGGCCGCTGTGCACGCCCGCCGACGTCCTCGGCCGGTCGGTCGAGCTGGTCGGGCCGGCAGTCGGCGAGCTCCTGGTGTTTCCGAATGTGGGCGCCTACGGCGTTACCGCCAGTCTGACCGGCTTTCTCAGCCGGCCGGCGCCCGTCGAGCTCGTGGTGAACGACGGCGCGGTGGTCTCGGCAAGCCGTGTGCAGTATCGCCGGGAGCCCGTCCACGGCGCCGTCTGTGCCGTTGGCTCCGCGGCAGGCCCGGCGCCCGCGGCAGACCCGTCATGAGGCCCGCCCGTGGCGGTGGCCGCGACTCAGGATACGGTCCGCTCCGGCGCCGCCTGGCTCATGTCAGCCGTACCGGCGCCGCTTACCGGCGGGTTCAGGCCGGTGAGCGCCGCCGACTTGAATTCGTCGAATGCATTGGCACGCAGCAGCGCCAACAGCCTGCGATGGTGCGCTGTGACCCCGAGCCGCGATCCGTGCCAGAAGTGGATGACCGACGCGCCCGATACGCGACTGCGCCGGTGATGTGTCCGCATGACGTTGGACACCAGGCCGAGCGTGTCGTGCAGGCCGCCTGTCGCGGTGTCGTTGGACCAACTCCAGGATGCCGAGAAGCCCAGGTGCCGGGCGGCGAGCTCGAAGGCGGGGCTGTTGCGCACGAGCGTGCAACCCGGATGGCACCGCGGGAGCTTCCGCGCCTGGTGGGTGAGCTCCATCGTGCTGCTGCCGCCGTCATCGGTGGGGATGGCGATCTGGGCCGTCAGCGACAGTGCCCGGCGCCGGCGGCGGACGGTCGTGGCGAACAGCGACTCGTCCGGCGGGATGCCAGGACTGAGCATCCGGGCCTGCACCGCCCAGACATCGGCCGCCTCCAGCAGTTCGCCCGACATGACGGCCATCGTGTCCGGCTCGAAGAAGCACATGTCGGACTCGACGAAGGCAAATGCGGCCGCGTCCGGCCGGGCGAGCACGAAGTCGCGCAGCACGTCGCCATGCGTGGTCAGGCTCTGCTGACCGATCGGCCAGCGGGACAGCTCCCACGAGGCGCCGCACTCGGCGATTGCGGTGTGCAGCGCGGCCGTGTCGTCGGTGGAGTGGTTGTCCACCATGGTGATGCGGACCCGGTCCCCGAGGTCCGAACGGTCGATGCTCCAGCGCAGCGATCGCAGCGCGATCTCGGCGAAGACCGACGTGTTGTGGTTGACGATGACCGCTTCGAGGAGGCCGCTCATTCGCAGATGTCCCTTCGGGATGGCAGACCGTCGCACGCCGGGCGTCGACAGGTGGCCGCTGCGCGGGGATCGGCCGGATGAGCGTAACATCGATCGATGCGCCGGAGCCGCCGTCGATTCGGCCCCGGCATACCGCAATCTCGGGACTTGTCGCGCGCGCCGGTGACCGGTCAGGCGTGGACGCAGTGCTCGCCGGCTATGTCGAACGGGCGCTCGCGGATCCCGGCGGGGCCCGCTGGTTCTTCCGGCAGGTGGTCGAGCCGCTCTGCGACAGTTTCGACGCCGCCCTGCAAGGGTGGCACGATCGCGTCATGGCCCGCCTGATCGGCGAGGCCCTGCGCCGCGATCCGGTGGTGGGGGAACCAGCCGGTGCGATGCCGAACGAGGCGAGCATCCTCGAACGGGCCGCGAGCCTGACCTCGGCGGCCGCCCCGTACGACCGCCGCCCCGACATGTGCATTGTTCCATCGCGCGTGACGATCGGTGCGGACGTCACCGTGACGGGCGCCGTACTCGGCGCCGTGCGTCAAGCCTGGCCGGACGTGCCGGTTGCGCTGATCGGCGACGATCGCCACATCGCCCCCCTGTTCGGTGGCCTTGCCGGCGTAGAGGTCTGGCACCAGCCGTATCCGCGGCACGGCGAGGTGCGGGATCGGCTCAGGGTGTGGCATTGCACCCGATCGGCGATCCGTGACTGGTGCCGCCAGCATCCGTTGCGCACGGTTCTCGTGCTGGACCCCGACAGCCGCATGACCCAGCTCGGGCTGTTGTCCGTCGCCGGCGAGCGTGTGTCCGAGCGGGTCTTTCGCGGCCGCAGCGCTGCTGACTCTGATCTGCGCGATCTGGGCGCGCTCGCGGCCGACTGGGCCCGTACCGTGTGCGGCGTCCAACGGCCCGCGCCGTCCGAACCACGCATCCTGGTGCCCGCGGCCGACCGGGCGTGGGGCGCCGCTCTCATGCGCGAGATACGCGCCCGGCAACCGGCCCCGGTGGTGGTCGTGTCGCTCGGCACCGGCGGCAACGACGCCAAGGCGACCTCCGTCGAGCATGAGGTGGACATGCTGCTACGGCTGGGGCGCCGCGCGTCGCTGGTTGTGGACGCCGGAGCGACCGACGCGGAGGCACGCCGCGCCGAGGAGGCGGTTCGGACCGCCGCGGCGCGCGAGGGACGCGCACCGTGGATCCTCGATCACGCGGAAGCGCCGAGCGCCCCGTTCCGGCGAGATCCGCCGGGCTGTGCTGTGCTGTTGCGCAGGGCCGCCGTGGCCGGCGTGGCCGGGGTGATCGCGGCGGCCGACGGCTACGCGGGCTACGACTCCGCCTTTCAACACGTCGCGTCGGCGGTCGGCGTGACCGGTGCGGCGATCTTCGTGGACCCGCCGTCGCCGACGTTCGTGCGCCGCTGGTGTCCGAGCGGCATCACCCCGATCGTTGTCGCGGCCGGCGCGCCGATCGCCGATCGCGTCGACGCTGCGCTGGCCACGACCCTTGCGCGCACCGGACGTCGCGCTCGGGCGTGACGCGCCCGGCCGTCGCGTCGGTCGCCTCTTTGCGGGACTGCGCAGGCCGACCCGGCCTGCGCCATCGTCGACAGGACGTGGAGGCGACACTGTGACGAACGCGTACGCGACATGCCCGGCATCGTTCGGCAACACGCCCGCCGAGTTTCGGCGACGTGTCACGCGGGTGGCTCGATGGACCGACGCGTCGCCGTGTCGCGGGCTGCTGGTCTATTCCGACAATGGCATGGTCGACCCGTGGGCGCTCGCGCAGCTGCTGATCGGCGTGACTGCCGGCGTCGTACCGTTGGTCGGAACGGACCCCGCCTATCTGCATCCCTGCGCCGTTGCTCGAAGGGTCGCCTCAATAGGGTTCATGTACGGCCGGCCGGTCGACCTGAACTTCGTGGCCGGGACCGACCGCGGTCCGGCCGACGCGCTGCGCGGGCACGACCGGCGCTACGCCCGAATGCTGGAGTACGCAAGCGTCGTCACGAGGCTCCTGGCCGAGCCCGAGCCGGTGACGCACCTCGGTCGGTACTACCGGCTGACCCGTGCTGCGTTGCACGTTCCGCGGCCGCGGGCACCCAGGCTGTTCGTCTCCGGCGCCTCGCCGGCGTGCATCATGGTCGGGCGCGCGCTCGGCGCGACACGGCTCACATCTCCCCGGCCGGCGGCCGACTACGATGCCCGGACCGGCTCGCTGCGCGGCGCCGGCATCCGCCTCGGGGTTATCGCCCGTGACAGCGATGCCGCGGCCTGGCGCGTCGCACTGGGACGCTTCCCGTCCGGCCCAAGCCCGGACGACGCGACGCGCCGCGCGTACTGGGACTTCCCGGCTCGCGCGTACCAGACCTATTGTCCCTACCTGGTAGGTAGCCAAGCCGAGGTCGCCGAGCATCTGTCGTCATACCTGCGCCTGGGCGTGAGCACCGTCATCTTCGACGAGCCTCGCGAGGAGGACGACCTTCACCACGCCATGGTCGCATTGGATCGGGCGACGCAGCTGATCGCCGCCGAGCAACGGTCGGCAGATGCAGCGAGCCGATCATCGTGACGACCCGGCCGGCAGCAGCCACGCAACGGCGGCGGGCAGGTCCGGCAGGACCACGTCCGCGATGCTGGAGCCGGGCGTCCCGGCCAGCCGGACGGTCGCCGTGCCGGCCCGGATACCGGCGATGACGTCGGACTCGGCGTCGCCGACCATCACGGCATCGGCCAGGTCGATCGACGGGTCGTCGCCGGCCGCCCGCAGCAGCAACCCGGCCTTCGGCTTCCGGCACCCGCAGACGCCGAGCTCGTGCGGGCAGGAGTAGATGCGGTCGAGCGATCCGCCGTGCTCCGCCAGCATCGTCTGGAGCCGCCGGTGCGTGCTCGCCAACGTCTCCTCGCTCATCAGGCCGCGTGCGACTCCGCGCTGGTTGGTGACCACGATCACCCGGACACCGGCCCGGTTGAGCCGGGCGACGGCCGCACCGACGCCGGGCAACAGCCGAAGGGCCTCCGGGGACGTCACGTATCCGCCGTCGGGCGCCTTATGGTTGAGCGTGCCGTCGCGGTCCAGAAATATGGTCGCCGGCGGCCGCCCGAGGCGCGGCGACCATCGGTTCCCGCGCGGCGCGGGGATCTGCATACCCGCCTCCACCAGCTCGCAGATCGAGTGCCCGAGATGCATGTACGCCTCCTGGACGTAGGGCGTCTGCCGGGAGGGCACGCGAATGCAGATGTCCGCGACGTCATCGACGCGGCCGCCGGTGGCGCCGGTCATCGCCACGGTGACGAGGCCAAGCTCGCGAGCTCGCCGAAGGGCGCGCACGACGTTCGCCGATTCGCCACTGGTGCTGAGCCCCACCGCGACGTCGCCCGGTCGGCCGAGCGCTTCGACCTGGCGGGCGAAGACCTCGTCATAGCCGAAGTCGTTGGCGATCGCCGTGACCGCAGCGGTGTGGTCGGCCAGGTTCACCGCCGCGAGCGCCGGCCGGTCGTGGGCCATCCGGCCGAGCAGTTCGGCGGCGAGGTGGCCGGCGTCGACCGCCGAGCCGCCGTTGCCGAAGAACAGCACCTTTCCGCCCCGACTCAGCGCGGCGACGATGGAGTCCGCGACCAGCACGGCCTGCTCGACGCATGGGGACGCCAGGACGCGACCGATGGTGTCCAGGCTTTCGGTCAGCCGCCGGCGGACCAGGTTCGCGCCGTCGGAGCTGTTCATGTCACCCTGCCGGTGACCACGCCCGCGCGCGCGACGGCCGCGCCCGGCCAGATCCGGGCGCCCGCGGCGAGCCGCGCACCGGCGCCCACATGTGCCCCGTCGGCCACGACGGAGTCAACGATTTCGGCGCCCCACTCGATCACCGATCCGGCGCCGAGCACCGACCGCACGACGGTGGTACCCGCGCCCACGTGCACGCCACTCATCAGCACCGAGGCGTCGAGCCGGACATCGGGCCCGATGTGGCATCCCGGGCCGACCGTCGTGCCGTTGCCCATCGACGCGCCGGCCTCGACGATGCTCGTGCCGAGCCGTAGCACGCCGTCACGGCCGTCGTGCGGCAGCGGTGTGGGGGCGCGTCTCAGCACCAAGTCCCGGCACGCCTGTATGTACTCGGTCACGGTGCCGATGTCCCGGAAGTAGCCCGGGTCGGGATGGCCGAGCACCCGGGCGCCGGAGAGCAGCAGATCCGGCAGGATCCGCCGCTCCAGCGAGACGGTCTCGCCGGCCGGGACCGCGTCCAGCAGCGACCGACGCACGACGTAGCAGCCGGCGTTGATCCGTCCCGGAGTCGGCCGGCGGGCCTGCCCGGATGTTGCCGGGTCGCCGGGCGGCCGCCATCGCGCGGCGCCCTTCTCGCGGAAGTCGGTCACCCATCCCGCGGCGTCGGTTTGCACGGCACCGTAGGGCCGCACGTCGGCGACGTCGGTGAGGCAGATCGTGAGATCGGCCCGGCGCCGGTCGTGCGCACCGACCAGCGCGCGGATGTCCGCGCCGGACAGCGAGTCGCCGTTGTGCACGAGCACGCGCTCGCTGCCCAGCCGGGTGACGGCATGGCGCAACGCGCCGCCGGTGCCCAGCGGCACCGGTTCCTCGATGCACTCCACGCTCAGGCCGGGAACCGCACCGGTCACCGACGGGCCGAAGCACGCGGCCCGGTATCCGGTCGCCAGAACTACGCGCTCGATGCCGGCCGCGCGGAGCCGGGCGAGCAGATGCACGAGAAACGGCGCACCCGCCATGGGCAGCAGCGGCTTCGGTGTCGACAACGTCAGCGGACGCAGACGTTCACCCTGCCCGCCGACCAGTACCACCGCTTCGGCCACCTGGCCGCCGTCCGCCTCGATCATCGGCGCACCGTTCGCGGAAGACACACCTGGGCGCCGCCGGAAGACAGAGCAACCGGACGCGGCCGGCCACCCGCGCGGGCGAGCCGGTCGGCCACGGCACGTCGGCGGCCCGGGGGCACGAGGAACAGCAGGAAGCCACCGCCGCCCGCACCGAGCAGCCGGCCGGTGAGAGCACCCGCCGTCAGGCCGGCCTCGAGCAGGCGCCCGATCCGTTCGTCACCAATGCCGCCGAGCAGCCGCAGCTTCTCCTCCCAGGCCAGCCTCATCAGATCCGAAAACGTGGCGAGGTCGCCGGCGACCAGGCGGTCCCGCATCTCGGCCGCCAACGCCTTCATACGATGCAACGCCGCGAGCGACTCCGGCCGGCCGTCCTGTATGTCGCCGACCTGACGCCGCAGCACGTCACTCGATCGGCGGCGAATGCCGGTGTCACACAGCAGCAATGAGGCCTCGAGCGCGTCGGTGGTCACCGCGTCGAGCCGCAGCGGACGTACGACCCCGGCACCGTTGGCACCGAATTCGATGAAGTTCAAACCGCCGAACGCCGCGGCGTAGTGATCCTGTGCGCCACCAGTCTGCTGAGTCTCCTCGCGTTCGATGCGGTACGCGAGGCGGGCCAGGGCGTCGGGGGCCATGGTCGCGCCGTGCCCGCTCGCGAGGGCGGCCAGCGCCGCGACCAATGCCGCCGAGGAGGAGCCGAGCCCCGAACCGCCGAGGCCGCCGAGGTGGGTGCGGCACTCGAAACCGTCGCGATCGTAGCCCAGCAGCCGGCAGGCGACGTCAATCTGGTCCGCCAGATCGCCCGTAGGCCCGAGCGGCGCCATCGCCGCCGGCCGCGGCTGTGCCGGTTGCAGCACGGCGTGGACGTAGAGGTCGATGGTCGTCGACAACACGCAACCGCCGTGGTCGCCCGAATACGGCATGACGTCGGTGCCGCCGCCGGCGAAGCTGACCCGCAACGGGGCGCGGGCCACCACCTGCGTCGGTCGCGTCAGCGCCAGTCGTGTCATGACCGTTCCCAACCCGGATCGGGGCTCGCCGGCCGATCGTCACGGGCCTCGGCGGAGGCGGCGCCCAATGTGATCCTGCGAACGGCGTCGAGCCGGAGCACGGCATCGAAGACCTCGTCCACCGGGATGTTCTTGCCGCACGGCGTAGCCAGGTCGTGCGGCGCCGGACCGGCACACCCGCAGGGCGCCTGCCGGTCGTCGGCGGCGACGTCGGCATGGTGCGGGCCCCACGGCCGCCACATGACCGGAAGCGTGTGGCTGTGCACGCACACCACGTAAGCCCCGGCCGCGTTGGCCAGCGCGGTCAGGCCGCTGTTGTTGGCCACCACCAGGCCGCTCGCGGCCATGGCGGCGGCCACCGGGTATGCGTCGTCCACCAGCGACTCGACCGGGACCGAGCACCGGGATTGCACCGCCTCGATGTACGGCCGGTCGAAATGGTGTCCCACCAGCACCGGCGAGAAGCCGGCGACGCGCAGGCGGTCGGCGAGCTGCGCGTAGCGGTCGGCCGGCCATCGTTTCCACGGGTAGCGGGCGCCCGGGGCGAGCAGCACCGCGCCGGGCGGCAGACGAAGGTCCGCGGCCGCGCGGTCGACGTCGGCGATGGCGATGCGGCCGTCGCCGAGCGGGGCGTCGAGCAATGGTGCCACAGCCCGCGCGTAGTACTCCACCGCGTGCTCGTCGCGCTGCCTGGCCGGAAGCGAATACTGCGCCGGAGAGGGCGAGTACGGACTGACGAAGCCGACCCGGTCGCGCGCCGGCACCTCGTCCATCAGCTGTTCCAGCGCCGGATCGAGCGGTACACCACGGGTGTGCAGGTCGGCGAGCAGCCCGTATTCCACCCCGGCCAGCGACGGTTCGACGATGCCGGTTGCCGCATCGAAGCCGTAGACCCGGCGGACGTACGGGCTGCGCCGCGCCTCCTCGGCGTACTCGACGCTCGTGAGCAGGTCCACATGGGAGACCCGCGAGCTGTTGGCGAGGGCCTCGATGACCGGCAGCGTCAGCAGCACATCGCCGAAGGCGAGAACGCGCACCAGCAGTACAGAACGCCGCGCGTCAGCCGTGCCGGGCATCCGGCCTCCTTCCGCGTCGCCCATGCCGCCCAACGCTAGCCACATCGGCACCGGGGAATCGACGGCATTGCGCATTTCCGCAAGAAGCACGCCGACCGCGCACGGGCTGGGCAACACTGGCCGCAGGAGGGGTCCGGCCGCTCACGCACCCAGGACGCGGACCGACCTCGACAACGGTGTACGACCGAAAGGGGGAGCGATGCCGCCGACCGAGGCCGTGCAGTATCGGCTCCCGGACTGGACGATTACGGTGCGATGCCCGAATCCGGGGCTGTTTGCGCTGCTCGACGCGTTTCACGACCGGCGCTCGGAGGACGCGGAGGGCGACGACCCCGCCTGCGTCGGACCGGAGGTCGTGGTGGTCGCCGACCCGCAGGCGCCTCTTGCGGAGGCGGCCGGCGCGGCGTTCGATGCCGATCCGGCTGTGGCACGCGCGGTGACCTGCCGCTACGACGCCGAGGTGCAACCGCGCGAGCTGATGTTCCGTGACGTGCGCGTGCTGATCCGTGACCTGTGGCAGCGCCGGCTCACCCGTCGCCGGTCGGCGATCAACCTCCACGCCGCGGCGGTGGACGACGGCGAGCGGGTGATCGCCTTCGTCGGCGACCGGTACCGAGGCAAGACCACGCTGTTGCTGGACACCCTGCTGCGGCACGGCGGCGACCTGCTGAGCAACGACAATCTCGTGGTCTACCGGTCGCCGCAGGGCACCATGCTCACAACAGTGCCGACCTACATCAAGGTGCGCGCCGAACCGGCCCGGCGATTCGCGGCCATGTTGCGGACGCGGGCATCGGCGACGACGCACGGCGCCCAGATGTGGCGGCGGTACCGGCGCGATCCCGATCTCTTTCCGTTCGACGGCGAGGCCATGCTGCCGCCGGCCGGCTTCGGCCGGACCCGCCAGCCGGTCGTCGGGCTGGCCCAGCGGCAGCTGGTTCTCGTCGACGTCGGCTTCACGGACGGCCGGCCGGAGCTGGTGCGGTGGCCGGTGAGCGGCGCCGAGGGCCGAGCCTGGCTCGGCGGGCACGCCAAGTGGCGCACGGACGCCGGCACCGGACGAGCCGACGCCGACCGATCCACAGGGCGGCTGCTGGATGATCTCTTGCGGGGGGCGCATTGCTTTCGCCTGCGTCACACGGGCAGCGTTGATCTGTTGCTCGAGGGCCTGCCCGGGATCGCGCCGCGGCCGGACGCCGCGATGGCGCGATGACGGCGCCGGGCCTCGTCGTCTGGATCACGGGCCTCTCCGGAGTCGGCAAGACGACCGTGAGCCGGGCGACGGCCGATCGGATCGCCGCGCAAGGCGTGCCGCCGGTCCTGCTGGACGGCGACCGGCTGCGCGCCGCGTTGCCCGACGCCCGCGGATACGACCCGGCGTCCCGCCGGACCCTGGCGGAGTGCTATGCGCGACTGGCTCTCGAGTTCTCCAGCCAGGGGCATCTGGTGCTGTGCTCCACCATCTCGCTGTTCCACAGCATCCATTCCTGGAACCGCAGCCACTTTCCGGCCTACCTCGAGGTGTGGCTGCGGGCACCTCTGGCGGAGCTGCGCGGCCGCCGCGCCGGCCTGCTGCACGCCGCCGGCGCCGATCACGCCGGATCCGCGGCCGTCGTCGGGCTCGACATCCCGGCCGAGTTTCCCCTGTGCCCGGACCTCGTCATCGACAACTGCGGGGAGACGACCGCCGCGGACGCGGCCGATGAGGTGTACGCGGCGATTCATCGGCGCACCGGCGCCGCGCACCGGGAGGCGCGGTGACCGCTTCCGTCTCGATCTTCGGCACCAAGGCCGAGACCCTCGCCCGGCTCGCACCGCTGCTGCGATGCTCCCGCGTGCTACCGATGGTGTACTTCCGGGCTGACGCGTGGTCCGCCGACCGCGCGGATCAGGTGGAGCGCGTCTTGGCCCAGCCATGGGCCAGCGGTCGGATGGTCGTGCGCAGCAGCGCGATCCTGGAGGACTCTTTCGCGGGTTCGCAGGCGGGCCGTTTCCACACCGAACTCGGGGTGCACGGCCGAGAGGCCTTGATGGCCGCGGTGGAGCGTGTCCTGGCGTCGTACGGCGAACCGTCGCCGGAGGACCAGGTGCTGATCCAGCCGGAGCTGACCGAGGTGACCGCCAGTGGCGTCGCGTGTTCGTGCGAGCCCAGCACCGGCTCCCCGTACCGGGTGATCAACTGGAGCGAGGGGAGCAGCACTCGGGCCGTGACGAACGGCTCGGCCGGCATCCGCACCTGGTACGGCGTCGGATACGAAGCCCACACGCGTCCCTCCGACGGCCGGCTGCGCGATGTGCTCGCGCTGCTGGCAGAGGTCGTGGCACTTACCGGACACGACCGATGCGAGATCGAATTCGGCTTCGGCCGCGACGGCCTGCTGTACCTCTTCCAGGCC
Source organism: Dactylosporangium sp. CA-139066 (assembly GCF_050936175.1). Lineage (NCBI taxonomy): Bacteria > Bacillati > Actinomycetota > Actinomycetes > Micromonosporales > Micromonosporaceae > Dactylosporangium > Dactylosporangium sp. CA-139066. The sequence continues at coordinate 2,959,863 of NZ_JBNJNH010000001.1, forward strand.
CGACCGCTGGTGGTCGGGGAGAGCGTCGTCGATGCGGCCGAGCACCGCAGACTCCTGCGCCGTGTCGCCGCCGATCTCGCCGCGGCGACCGGTCGCGCCCAGGGGCCGCGCCGCGCCGAACGGCGGATCCTGGGCGAGCCGGCGATCTTCGGGGTGATGCCGGACTGGAACCCGGCCGAGCTCATCGGGGTTCGGCCCCGCGCTCTGGCGGCGTCGCTCTATCGGTTGCTCATCACCGACCGGTCCTGGGCGCGCGCCCGGGCCCGCTACGGCTACCGCGATCTCACGGGCATCCCATTGATGGTCGACTTCGCCGGACTGCCCTATGTGGACGTCCGCGCCAGCTTCACCTCGCTCATCCCGGCCGACCTCGACGACGACCTGGCTGCGCGGCTGGTGTCGCATTACCTGCGCCGGCTGGCCGAGGCTCCGCATCTGCACGACAAGGTGGAGTTCCGGATCGTCCTGTCGTGCAACACTCCCGGCCTTGCATCTCGGCTGCGCGAGCTCGGCGACGCCGGGTTCGCCGCCGCTGAGCGTGCCGCACTGCGCGATTCGCTCACCCGGCTGACCAACGCGCTGGTCGGCGGCCGGGCCTGGCGCGAGGACCTGCTCCGGGTCGCCCGACTGGCGGACCAGGCGCCCTCGCCCGGGCCGCCGGAGAACGACGACTTGCGCGCGCTCGCGGCGGCCCTGCGTCGATGTGTCATATTCGGTGCGCGACCCTTTGCGGGGCTGGCCCGCGCCGGTTTCGTCGCGATGGAGCTCCTCAACGCGCTGGTGTCCGCCGGCGTGCTGAGCGACGCCGACAGTGCCGCGCTGCTCGCCTCGCTGAACACCGTCGCGGCGCGGATCGGCCACGACTTCGCCGCGCTGGACCGGGCCGAGTTCCTGCGCCGCTACGGGCATCTGCGGCCCGGTACCTACGACATCCTGTCATCGCGCTACGACGAGGAGCCCGAGCGCTACTTCGCATGGTCGAGCCGGCGCCCGCGACCGAGCACGCCAGTTTCGTTCCGGCCGGATCCGCGGCAGCTGCGGGAGATCGACCGGCTGCTGCACGCGAGCGGATTCACCGTCGACGCGGCCGGCCTGCTCGGGTTCGTCGCAGAGGCCGTCAGGGGCAGAGAGGAGGCCAAGTTCGTCTTCACCGGCGTGCTCAGCGAGGCTCTGGTCCGCATCCGGCGGCTGGGGGAGAACCTCGGCCTGAGCGCGGAGGAGATGTCGCACGTGCCGATCGCCGACGTGCTCGCGCTGGGCGGTGACCAGGACCGCGACCGTGCGGCGCTGCGGGCCGCCGCCAACCGCGGTCTGGCCGAGCACAATGCCGCTTGCGCGATCTTCCTGCCGCCGATCATCCGGACGCCCGATGAGGTGTACGCCTTCGAGGTACCGGAATCCGTGCCGAACTTCGTGACTCGCCGGCGGGTGCTCGGGCGGGTCGCGGATGTGGATCGAGGCGACTCGGCCGAGGGCGCCATCGCGCTCGTGACCAGCGCCGATCCAGGGTACGACTGGCTGCTGACGCACGGCATTGTCGGCCTGGTCACGGCGTACGGCGGCGCAAACTCCCATATGGCGATCCGGGCTCAAGAGCTCGGCATCCCCGCCGTCATCGGGGTCGGGGAGGCGCGGTTGCGGATGTGGGCGGCGGCAGGTGCCCTGGACGTCGACTGCGCCGGCCGCCTCGTGCGAGCGTTGCCATGATCATGGTCGGCCTTACTCAGCGGATCATGCCGCCGAACCGGTTCGGCGAGCGCTACGATGCGCTCGACCCGCGCTGGCACGAGTTTCTCGCCGCGTGCGGCGTCATCGGCGTCCCGCTGGTGAACATCCCGGAGCGGGCCGTCGCCGTGGCCCGGTCGCTGAACCTCGCCGGCGTGCTGCTGACCGGCGGCGAGGATCTGGCGCGGTACGGCGGCTGCTCCCCACTGCGGGACGAGACGGAACGCGCGCTGCTGCGCTGGGCCGGTTCGCACGGCCGGACGGTGCTCGGCGTCTGCCGGGGGATGCAGCTGATCCTCGATGCGCACGGCACCGAGCTCGTACCGGTCGAAGGCCACGTGGCGGTGGAACATCCGGCCCTGATCGACGGTGAGCCCCACCGCATCAACTGTTACCACCGCTGGGCCGCCCGCGATGTCGGCGCGCCCTTGGTGGCCACCGGGCTCGCCGGACGGGTCGTCGAGGCGGTGCGGCATCCGGATCAGCCGATCCACGGTGTTATGTGGCACCCGGAGCGCCGGGCTGCCACCGACCCGCACCGCGATCGCGACGTGGCGATGGTCGCGCGCCTGTTCGCCGGGAATGCCCGGTGAGGGGCATCGTCCTGGCCGCCGGCCGCGGCTCGCGGCTCGGCCCGGCAACCGCCGATCGCCCGAAATGCCTGGTCGAGGTCGCCGGTCGGACCCTGCTTGATCGTCAGGTCGGCGCGTTACGGGCGGCGGGGGCGGCCGACGTCGCCGCGGTGGTGGGCTGGCGGGCCGACCGGTTCGCCGGGCTCGGCCTGCCGCTCTTCGTCAATCCCGACTGGGACCGCACGACAATGGTCGACACGCTCATGTGTGCGGCCGCGTGGATGGCCCGAGGCACGACGCTGATCAGCTACGGCGACATCGTGTACTCGGCCGCGACGGCCCGCATGCTGGCCGCTCGCGACGCCCACGTGGCCATCTCCTACGACCCGCACTGGCACGGGCTGTGGGCCGAGCGCTTCGAGCGGCCGTTGGACGACGCCGAGACCTTTGCGCTGAACCCCGGCGGAATCGTCGCTGACATCGGCGGGCGGCCGGACACCATCGACAGCATCGAGGGTCAGTACATCGGCCTGCTGCGGGTGACGACAACCGGCTGGCGGGAGTTGCGCCGGGCCGCGGGGGACGGGCCGCCGCCGCGCGACATGACCGGACTGCTGCAGCGGGTGATCCGGGCCGGCCGCCTGGCGGTCGCCGCCGTGCCGGTGGTCGGTCGTTGGTACGAGTTCGACCAGCCGTCCGACCTGGAGCGAGGGCGTGCGGTGGTCGAGCAGCTCGATGCGGGAATCTGGTGAGCGAGATGGATGTGCTGTTGCCCGACATGTTTCCGTGGAGGACGACCGACGAGAGTTACCTGGGCGTCAGCCTGCCGCACGAGCTGGGCGGAACCCGGCCTCCGTATGGGCGCTACAGCGGGGTGTACGGGCATGTCTGCGACCCTGAGGCGGCGCTTTCGCACCTGGGGCCGCAACTGAAGACCGAGACCATCGCGGGCCGTCGGCTGGAGCCGGGGGAGCACCCGATCACGGTTCCGGCCGGATGTGCGCTGCCGGTGCTGGCGCTGGCCGCCACGGATCTGGCGATGCGAACCGGCGATACCGGGCTTGGCTCCGTCCCATTGCCGCCGCGCCGGTGGCGACACCTGCGGTTTGACGACGGGTTCGACGGGCACGCGCGGATCAGCGGCCCGGTGGTCGTCGGCGATCCGCTGCCGATCGGCCCGAGGCGGCCTTCGCCCGGGTCCGCCGCGCGGCCGCTCGTGCTGCTCATCTTCATCGACGGACTGAGCCAGGCGATGCTCACCGCGGCCGGCCCGCAATCGCTGATGCCGCGCGTGTGCGAGTACTTCAGCACCGGCCTGACCTTCACGAACTGCTACGCGACCGGCGAATGGACCCTGACGAACGTCGCGTCGGTGTTCACCGGCCGCTACACGTCCGGCCACAACATGTTTCATCCCCGGCGGCCGATGATCCTGGGGCCGCAGCCGATCCTGAGCGAACACATGAAGGCCGCCGGATACACGTGCGTCAGCATCGGGGCCAACTGGCGCGCGACGCCGGCGTACGGCTACGCGCGGGGCTTCGACCGGACTGTGTACCAGAAAGGTATGTCCGGTGCCCAGGTCATCGCGGATCTGATCGATCAGCTCGCCGTGCTGGGCGAGCAGCCCGTCTTCGCGTACGCGTCCTTCATGGACATTCACTGGAAATGCGAGGACGTGCTGCCGGACATCAGCGTGCAGCTGGACAAGTCGCTCGCCACCCAGCTGCGCGAGCCGCCGGAGATCGGCCTGACACCGATCTACCAGGGCGGTTACGACGAGGAGAACATCGAGGCATATCTTGCCCAGGTTCGGCGTTTGGACCGCACGCTCGGGGTGCTCTTCGACTACCTCAACGAATGCCACCCCGAATCCACCGTCGTGCTGTTCGCTGATCACGGCCAGTCCTTCAACTCTCGGTTCGAGTACACATGGGAGTTGGCCGACGCACGGCTGCGCGTGCCGCTCATGGTGCGCGGACCCGCGGTTGCGGCCGGTCGCCCGGACGAGTTCGTCGAACTCGTCGACGTCGGCCGCATCCTCACCGCGGTGAGTGCCGTGGCCGCGCCGACCGACCACGCCGACGGACGGCTTCCGGCCTGGCTGGGCGGCCGGGCGCGGCAGTATGCCTACGCCGAGAGCCGATACCCGGGCCGGCTGTTCCGTGCCGCCGTTACGGAACGAGACCGGAAGTACCTGCTGACGAGCGCGGGCAGAATCGACGACGACGGCATGTTCGATCTCGGCGAGCCCGAGCTCCTGGCGTATCGGCCGCGGTCTGAGGAGTGCGCCCTCGACCGGTTGCCATGGGAAACGCGGTACACCGACCTGATCATCGAGCGGTCCCGCCACTGGATGCGGGACAGGAGGACGTAATGGACGCACCCGAGATAGAGCTGAGCGTGCTCTGGTCGACGCCGAGGCTGAGCGAGCGCGAAGTCCGCCGGCTGGGCGAGCTGCTGCGCGCCGACCTGGACTGGGCACGGGTGTTCGGAATTCTCACGACACATCGGACCCTCGGCATCGCCTGGCACAACACGCTGGAGCATCTCATCGCCGAACGGTCGGCGCTCGCGATCAGCCACTTCCTGCTGCCCATGAAGGTGATGTACGACGGACAGCAGGTGCTGGCCGAGGAACAGATCGAGCACACTCTGGAGCTGCTTGCGGCCCTGGATGCGTCCAGCGTCCCGGTAGCGACACTCAAGGGTGGCGCGGTGGCGCGCATGGCGTACCCGAGCCTCGGGATGCGTGTGTTCCAGGACAACGATCTGCTGGTGCCGCGCGCACGGCTGGCCGAAGCGGGTGACGTGCTGCGCCGCCTCGGGTACGTGCAAGGCGGCTGGGACTACGCGGCGGGCGTCGTGCGGCCGGCCCGCCGTTCCGACGTCCTGCTGTTTCCGCTGAACTCGCACCAGACACATCCGTACAAGCGCGCCACGCCGGGCGCGCGGGTGCTCGAGTGCCATCGTATTGATCTCCATTTCTCAATCGATCTGCTGACCTCCAATCACACCGACGAGACCGTCATCGATCTGCTGGGTCGCCGGGTTGCGGTGGGCGAGCCGCCGATGTGGGCCCTGCATCCGCAGGACATGTTCGTGTTCATGTGTGCCCACTTCGCGCGGGAGGCGCGACACTACGCGGACGTGGTGAAGCACAAGGACCTTCAGCTGTGCAAGCTCGTGGACCTGGTCGCATTGCTGGACGGTCCGCTGTGCCCGCCGGATGCACCGGCGCTCGCCGCGCGCGCCCGGGAGCTCGGGATGTACCCCGAGGTCGCGTACGCCATGGCATTCGTGGCCGAGCTGTTCCCGGCGCGCGTGAACCAGGCGATGGCCGACACATTTCGTGTGGGTTCGGGCGCCGGGCTCGACGAGGTTCTGGACACGCAGGGCCGGGTCCATCGTTGGCGGCTCACTCTCCCCGAGCGGTTCTTCAGCCCGAACCGGCTCGCCGGTCTGATCGGGCCGGACGGCGACCCGGCCGAACGGTCGGCGGCCCGGCCGGCGGCAGCCCGCGGCTGACCTCAGCCGCGCACGTACTGCAGGATCCGGTCGGCCCGCCCGTGATGCCGATACGCGACGAAACGTACGCCCCGGCAAAGTCGCGCCAGCAGCAACGGATCGACCGGCAGCGGGCCGGCCGGCCGCAGGCCCAACTCCTGGAACATGTACGCCATCGGCTTCTGGTTCGCCGGCAGGAACCGGGCAAGTTCGACGGCGGGCGGGCGCACGTCGGCCATGGCCTCGGGGGCCGCGAATCCGACCGCAACCACCGTGACCCGTCGCTGGCGCAGCGGTATCGTCGGGCACACCGGCCCGCCGAGGGCGCCCGGGGATAGGTAGAGCTTGTGCTCCGCGTTGGCGGGCACGGCACTGAGCCATCGGCCGTAGCTCTCCCGGTTGGCGCGATCCGACGCGATCCGCGCCCGGATGTCGTCCTCGAAGCGCCGTGCGACGTCCTGGCGGATGCCCATGTACGTCGGAACCCCACTGGCCGCCGGGCCGCGAGCGTCGTCGACCACCACGAGGCAGTCGTTGGCCACCATGCGCCAGCCGTGGTTGATGGTCGCGTCCAGCATCAGGCTGGTCTTGCCGGCGCGCTTGTCGCCGACGAAGATGACCAGGTCACGACCGTCGTCGACGGCCGAGGAGTGCACAAAGCTCACGTTCGGGCCCGTGATGCGCCGCTCCAGCCAGACATCGCGCAGCAGGCGACGGGCGCCGGTCCAGACCTGGAACCGGCTGGCGGAGTCCGACCAGACCGCGATGCCGCCCTCGCCGCACGATGCCGACACCAGGCCGCCATCGATGCTCAGCTTCCAGTCGGCGGCAGCGGGCCGGTCGAACGGCTCCAGTTCGAGCGGGGGAAGGTCGACGAGGTCCTCGCCGACCGATTCACGCCCGAAAAATCCGTCGAAGTACTGCACCGGCGCGTTGTCGCGCATGCGGATGCGGGCCCGGAACCCGTTGATGGCGTAGGTGACGGTCGTCTCGGTGTCGCGGGCCGGGCTCATGGCCGTGCGGCAGGCCGTGGCCGGGCCGGCGAACCGGAGGGCAGCGACACACTGCGGCCGAGCACCACCCCCAGCTGGAAGCGGTTGTTGACGCCGGCGCGATCCATGAGCGCGCGCAGGATATTGGTCACCGTACGCGGGCTGATCTGCAGCCGGCGGGCGGCGCTGGCGTCGGTGTGGCCGGCGAGGAGCAGCGACAGCAGCGCCGACTCCCGGCCGTCGAGGGCGAGCGCGGGTCCGGACGCCGGCCGGACCGACGGCTCGGCCGTAGCGGGCGACCGTAGGTGACGAGGCCGTTGGGTGGCGATCGCGAGGGTCAAGGCAGCTCCTCGTGTTCGTTTCTCGGCCGCACTCGGGCGGTCGAGCCCATCCTGCCCAACCGGGTCCCGCGCCGACCGTCCCCTATACATGGGGCCTGTCCCAGAAATACGGGGACCGTCGTGCGCCGGATTGCATGGTTAGTTGATGCCCAGACGCGCAGCGATGCGTCGGATTCGGAAAGAGGGGGAGCCTTGACCATGTCCACCCGATCCGGCCTGGCGGATTTGGCTTCGCGAGCGCTCGCCGCCGAGGCCGCTTTGGCGTCGGCCCCATCCTTCGGGGCTGTCGTCGCGCAGCGTCGCGAAACCCAGCCGGACCATGTCTTCCTGGTAGACGTCGCCCGCGACGAAAGCCTGACGTACCGCGCGCTCGACGACGCGGCCGACGCCGCCCGCCCCCAGCTCGCCGAACTCGCCGTCGGCCGGGACGAGCTGCTGGCGATCCCGACCGAGCACGGGCTGACCGGTCATGCGATTCTGCTCCTGGCGGCCGAGCGCGCCGGGGTACGGCCGATGACCGTGCGGTCCATCGAGGGCCTCCGGGTCCGGGGGTATGTCGCCGAGCGGCTGCTCGTGCGGCCGCCGGGGCATGGCCCGACGCCCCTGCTGCGGCTGTCCCCTGACCCGTCGGCCCGGGACGAGGACCGGGACGCCGACGTGCCGGCGGGCGACTTCGGCCCCGGAGACGCACTGTACGACGAGCGCACGGGCGAGGCCCGGCCGCGATCGGGAAGCACCCTGCGCAGCATGCTGGCGCCCGGCTGGGCCAAGCTGCTGCCGATGATTCGGGACATCGCCTACACCCTTGACCCGGCGTCCTACTCCAGTGCCCTGATCTGGCAGGCCTGGCGCGGCCGCATCGGCTATGTCGTCGAGGACGCCGGCCTCGAGCATCTGACGGCCGCCGTCGCAGGGCACGGGATCTCCTCGCTGGTGCTAACCCGGCCGCAGTACAAGGAGTTGCTCGCGACCGCGGCGATCGGCGACGACGTGTCGGCGGTCACGGAGGTGTATCTGTCGTTCGTGCCGCGCGTGTCGGTGGCGCACAATCAGGCCGTCGCTTCCCGGTTCGCCGGGGCGGTGGCGCTGCCGCTGCCGGTGTTCGACGGGCGGCTCCGACTGCTTTCGGCCCAGCGGCCGCAAGAGGCCGGTGGGCCGAAGACAGGGGTGTCCGCCGTGCAGGCGTCGCCGGGCCGGGCGGCCGATGCGCTGCCTTTGCTGACCGACGTCGTGGGCGAGAGCGCCGCGGCGTATCTGCAGCTTCTGATCGACACGTTGACCCGGTCCGTGTTCGAGTACGAATACGTCCCCACGAAGTGCGGTGAGCACTTCCGCCGCGTGCCGATCGACCGGCAGGCCCGCGAGATCGGCCGAGACTGGCCGGCGGATGCCGAGACGATGGTCGGCCCGCACCGCCTCCGCCATCTCGCATGGTGCGTCGCGACGATCGTGCAGGAGGGCATCCCGGGCGACATGGTCGAGGCCGGGGTCTGGCGCGGCGGGTCGTGCATCCTGATGCGCGGCGCGCTGAAGGCGCTCGGCGACCGGGAGCGCACGGTGTGGGCCGCCGACTCGTTCGCAGGCTTTCCGCCCGTCGACTTCACGTTGTCGGCGACCGCGGCGGCCACCGGCACCGAGACGTACTGGCTGCCCTTCATCAGCGTCGACGTGGCGGCGGTGCGGCGCAACTTCGAGCGCTACGGTCTGCTCGACGAGCAGGTCCGGTTCGTGCCCGGCTGGTTTCACGAGACACTTCCCACGCTGCCCACGGACGCGGTGTCGCTGCTGCGAATCGACGGTGATCTTTATGATTCCACCTGGGCCGCGCTCGACGCGCTGTATCCGCGCCTGTCTCCGGGAGGCTTCTGCATCGTCGACGACTACGGCGATGTCAGCGCGTGCCGCGACGCGGTCGAGCAGTTCCGGGCCGAGCATGGCATCAGCGAGCCACTGCGGTGGATCGACACCGATGCGGTCTACTGGCGTAAGCCCCGCTGACCCGGGCGGCACCCGGTGAGCCTGAGCGCCGTCGCGCCGATGTGCCGGCTGCATCCGATTGCCGCCGGCGACGCGCTGCCGGCGACCGTCCCGGTGCGCGGCATGTTGCGGTCGTGGGGGCTGCAACCGGTGCGCATCCGGCACCTCGGCGGGACACGCAACGTGCACTGGTCGGTGGTTGCCCGTGAGGGTCGGTTCGTGCTGCGCTGCTACCGGCTCGACCGGAACCGGGCGGCCATCGCGTACGAATTTCGGGTGCTGGACGCGATGCGGCAGGCCGGGTGGCCGGTGGCCTGCCCCATCGCCGAGCTCCGCACGTGGCAGGGACGGATGTTCGCGTTGTTCCCGGCGCTGCCGGGGCGGGTGCACGACTGGCGTCGGGACCGTCGGCGGGCCAGGGAAGCGGGTGTGTTGCTCGCGGCGCTGCACGCCGACCTGGGCCGGCTGGTGACGGCCCAGCGCAGCAACTGGTGCGCCACTGACGAGGCGATGCGCGCCGAGGTCGAGGAGCTTGTGGACCGCGCGGCAGTGCGGCTGGACGCACGGCCCGGCCTGCGTGATCCTATTGTCCGTCACAGCTGCGCCACCTATGAGGCGCTGGCCGAGGTGCCGCCGGACCTGCCGCGCCTGGTGGTGCACGGCGACTTCGTGCCCTGGAACCTGCGATGGGAGGGCAAGCGCCTCTCCGCGGTGCTGGACTTCGACGACATCCGTCTGGACCTGCGCGCCGCCGACGTGGCCGCCGCTCGCCGGCGTGGCCTCGACGCGGTGGTCTCCGGCTACGACTCGCGGACCCCGCTCGATGAGCGCGAGGTGGCGCTGCTGGCCCCACTGTGGCGGGCCTGCATGTTGCACTACGCCACCGAGCTGCTGCGTGCGCCGGAACTGAGCGGGCGCGTCCTCGCGGAGCTCGACTGGTGCGTGCAGGAGATGGAGTCGACTGCCGACTTCGGGCACTCAGCCCGAATGTGAGCCGGGTTTGGGCGTCCGGTACGGCGTGAGATCCATCCGTGGGTATCGGGCCTGGACGAGGGCGAGACTCTCCTCATTCCAGTACGGATGGCGGGGCGGTGGGAAGCCGAGCACCGAACGTTGCTCGGCGCTCGTGCGCTCGAACCACCGCCGCATGTGCAGCTGATCGGCGTACTGTGCCCAGCCGCGCCACGACATCCACTCGTGCCCGGCGCCTCGCCAGGCCAGGTGGTGGCTGATCCGATGGCCGGTCGCTGCGCTGAAACCGGTGCACCGGTGGAAGGTCCGGCCGGAAAAGCACACGAGAGTGCCCGCCTTGGCGTGGACGAGCTGTTCGCGTTCATAGAGTGCCGGATCGACCAGCTTCGTCCGCGCCCAGGGCGTGAGGGCGCGGTCCTGGGCGCCGGCGCGCGGAACGAGTGCGGTCGGGGCAAGCCCCGGCTCCACATCGGTGTAGTAAAGGATCATGTGCAGCTGGCCATAGGCGCCGTCGCCCCGCGGCATCGCCAGGGAGTTGTCATGCCAGTCCAGGTGGAGGGACTGTTCGAAGTCGGAGCGTCCGGCGTACTTCGCCCAGCAGATCGACTGCGTGAGGAAGACGCGCTCCTCGGCGAGCACGCGTTCGGCGAACCGGATGAGCTCGGGATGGGTGCTCATGTGGTTGAGCGCCGTGCCGGGGAACGGCAGCTCGGCCACCGCGTCGCCCGTCTTGTGCAGGTCCGGCCAGCGGTCCGGTTCGGCGGTCAGCTCCGACCAGGAGGGAAACAGCCGCGCCAGATCGGCGGCGGCCGCCCGCAGCTCGTCCTCGGTCATGAAGCCATCGACGACGACGAAACCATCGTCGCGGTACCGCTGCAGGTGCCCATCGTGGATGCGCGCCATGGCGTACTCCTGCGGGATGTTGTGGATGCCTACGACGGGTGCCGGTCCATTGCCGCGAGCTACCGCCGGGCGGCCTGGACGGCGCCGCGCACCGCCTCGCAGAGCCGATCAGCCTGTTGCTCGGTGGCGGGTATCGGCAGCGTGAGCAGACGGTCCGCCAGCGACTCCGCGACCGGGCACGGCATGATGCGGGCGGACCCGGACAGCACCGGCTGCCGGGTGAGCGGAATCGGATAGCGGGGGGCCGTGGCGACGCCGGCCGCCCCGAGCAAGCGTCGCAACTCGCCGCGCCCGCCGCCGATCTGCCCGGGCGAAATCGAGACGACGTACTTCCAGAACGCGTGCTCCGCGCCGCTGCGCACGGCCGGCGCCGCGAGACCCGCAGTGTCGGCGAGGCCCCGGGTGAGCCGCTCCGCGATCGCACGGCGCCGGCGCACGAGCGATGGCAGGCGAGCGAGCTGCGAGCGGCCGACCGCGGCCTGCACGCCGGTGAGCCGATAGTTGTAGCCGAGAGCCACATGATGTGCGTCCGGCCCGCCGTCGATCTGCTCCTGCGCATGCGAGCGCAGCAGTCGCACGTGCCGGGCGATCTCCTCGTCCGCGGTGAGCACGGCGCCGCCCTCGCCGGCCGCGGTGATGAGCTTGTCCTGCCAGAAGCTGAACGCCGCGGCGCGACCGAGAGCGCCGACCGGCGTGGCGAACAATGTCGCCCCATGTGCCTGGCAGGCGTCGCTGATGATCGGCAGGTCGGCCGGGAGCTGGTCGACCGGGGCCGGATGTCCGTTGATGTGGACGGCGACGACCGCCTTCGTTCGTGTGGAACGCGCCGTGTCCACGGCGGCGGGGTCGATGCAGTAGGTGCTCGCGTCGATGTCGACCACGACTGGCGTGGCCCCGACCATCAGCACCGGCGTCGCCGTGGCGATGAAGGTGTGGGCCGGCACGATGACCTCATCGCCGGGCCCGATCCGCAACGCGCGAAGGATGCAGTGCAGCGCGGCGGTGCCGGAGTTCACCGCGACCGCGTGCGGCACGCGGGACTGTCCGGCCAACGACGTCTCGAAGCGCTGTACCGCCGGATGGTCCGGACCGGCCAAGATCCCGGAGCTCAGGACCTCGACCGCGGCGGCCACATCTGCGTCGGTGAGCTGCGGCGCGTTCATGTCGGCGAAGGGATCCGGTGCGGGTCCACCGGAAGGGCCGGAGCGGTCTGCGGTCCATTGCTGCGTCGTCATGCCTGCCATCTCCGGCGGTAATGGTCGCCGCGATGCCCGGCATCGGACGCGCGACCCGGCGACTCGGTCAGGTCCCGAACGTACGAGGGCTGGGGCGCCGCCACAACGGAGACTGCTGTCGTCAATTCTAGGGATAGCGAGGCCGTTGTCCGGGCCGAGCGGGGACTCGACAATGGGTCGGTGACCGCGATACGAACGGTCGGTCCGCCGCGAGAGTCCGGCCCGGCGGGCATTCGGTTGCGGCAGTGGGGGCCTGGCGTTGGAAATCCGTGACGTCGGCGGCGGCGACGGTCCGCGACTGTTGCACGACATGGTGGATGCGGCGTGCCAGGCCCGCCCGGGTGCGACGGCCGTGCGGGACCGCGAGGGCCGGTGGGACTATGCGGAGCTGTCGCGGCAGAGCCACGGATACGCGGCGTGGCTGCGCAGCCGGGGTGTGGCGGCCGGGGACCGCGTGCTGGTCGAGGCCGGCCCCGACCGGCGGGTCCTGGCGGTGTTGTTCGCGTGTTCACGGCTCGGCGCGATCTTCGTGCCGGTCGGCGACGGCGCCACGCTTGTGCAGTGGACGCACTATGTCGCGGATTGCGAGCCGGCCTTGATCGTCACCGATGTCGCGGAACTCGCCGAGTCGAATCCCGGCGTGACGGACACGGCGACGGCGTGGGCCCAGGCCTCCGCCTTCAGCGGCGAGCGGTACGACGGCCCTCCCGTCCCGCCCACCTCCGCCGCGCTGCTGATCTACACCTCCGGAAGCGTCGCGGCGCCGAAGGCGGTGATCTGCCCGCACGCACAAGTGGTGTTCGCCGCCTGCCGGATCGCCGCGCGCCTGCGGTACGACGCCGACGACGTGGTGTTCTGCCGCCTGCCCCTCTCCTTCGACTATGGGCTTTACCAAGCGTTTCTCGCTGCGCTTGCCGGCGCCGAACTGGTGCTGTGCGGTGCGGACGCGGACGCCCGTCTCCTCGCCGAGGTGCGCCGCCACGGTGCAACCGTGGTGCCGGTGGTGCCGGCGCTCGCCTCGATGCTCATCCGGCTGGCCGGGCGAGACCGGCGCCCGACGCGGGTGCGGCTGTTCACCAACACCGGCGAGGAACTGCCCGCGGCGAGCATCGACGCGCTGCGGCAACGATTCCCCGGCGCCGGGGTGCAACTGATGTTCGGCATCACCGAATGCAAACGGGTGAGCGTCATGGAGGTCGACGCCGACCGCGAGCGGCGAGGTGCGGTCGGGCGTCCGCTGGACGATACCTGGGTGCAGATTCTCGGCCCGGCCGGCTCCGCGCTGCCTGCGGGCTCAGCGGGGGAGATCGTCGTATTCGGGCCGCACGTCATGGCCGGGTACTGGCGCGACGAGGCGCTGACCGCGCGGGTATTCGGCCGTGACCCGGTCACCGGTCAGCGCTGCCTCTACACCGGCGACATCGGTCATCTCGACGCCGACGGCTATCTGTATTTCCACGGTCGCCGCGACCAGATATTCAAGCGACACGGTGTCCGTACGAGCGCGCTGGAGATCGAGGCGGCGGCGCAGGACATCCCTGGGGTCGCGGAGGCCGCAGTGGTTCCCCCGGCCGGCGACACGGACGCGGTGCTGTGCGTGGTCGCCTCCATCGGCGCTGCCGAGGTGCTGCGGTGTCTGCGTGAACGACTGGATGCCGCGCGTGTCCCGGCGCGATGCCTCGTCGTCGACCGGCTGCCCCGGCTTGGCTCCGGCAAGTTGGACCGCGCGGGACTGCCCGCCCTGATCGATCGGACGGTGCGGCGATGACCCCGGTTCGACTCGCCGAAGAGGTGCTGCCGACGCTCGCCGAACACGCAGCCGCCGTCGATGCCGCGGCGCAGTTTCCCGAGGCCGGCGTGAGCGCGCTGCGCAAGAGCGGGCTCATGGGCCTCCTGGTGCCCCAGCAGTACGGCGGCCTCGGGGGCGACCTCACCGACCTGGTGGCGGTCGCCCGTACCCTGGCGTCGGGCTGCCTGTCCACCGCGATGATCTGGGCGATGCATTGCCAGCAAGTGGACGCCCTTGTCCGTCACTCGAGCGACCCGTTGCGCGGGGAGCTGCTGCCGCGTATCGCGGCGGGCCAGGTGTACCTGGCGTCGGTCACCACAGAGCCGGCCAAGGGCGGACACCTGCTGTCTGCGGTCGCCGCCCTGCGTGCCGCCGACGACCTCCTCGAGCTGCGCCGCGATGCGCCGATTGTGACCGGCGGTCAGCACGCGGACGGGTTCCTGGTGACGATGCGCGCATCCGAAGACGCGGCGGCACAACGCGTCAGCCTCGTGTACGTCGACCGCGAGCAGGTCTCGTTCGAGACGACCGGTACATGGGAGCCGCTGGGCATGCGCGGCACGCACAGCGTCGGGATGCGGCTCACGGCGGCGATACCGCGCCACCAGGTTGTCGGCGAGGCCGGGCAGTTCCGGGCGGTCGCGGTGGACAGCATGATCCCGGTCGGGCATCTCGGCTGGGCGTCATGCTGGCTGGGCGGCGCGCACGCCGCGCTCCGGGCGGTCGTGCGGCTCGTCGGATCGCGCGAGCGGCCGCGCAGCACAGACCCGAGCTCGGAGCTCGTGCTCGAGCGGCTCGCCCGGGTCCGGATGGACCTTGAGCTCGTCGGGGCGTACCTGGACCGGGTCGTCGCCGAGATAACCGCCCATCGCGGCGCCGGCACATCGACCGACACACCCGCCACCCAGATCCACCTCAACGTCGTCAAGGTCGCGGCCGCGGAGCTGACCTTTCGCGCGGTGAGCCGCCTCATGCAGCTGGTCGGTGTGTCGACCGGCTATCTGCGCACGTCGCCGATCCCCCTGGAACGACTCTTCCGCGACTTGCGGTCGGCGAGCCTGAACTACTCCGATGACCGCCTTCTGACCGCGATCGGCAGCCTGTCGCTGATCGACCGCGGCGTCCGGCTCGCGTAGCGCCCGGGGGAACACGGTGCGTATTCTGTACGTCGCTCCGTTCACGGCGGCGGGAGATCCTTCCGACGGAAGCTGCGTGGTCGGCTACGGCGAGACCTCAGGCGGGGCGATCGTCCGCGAGCTTCGCGCGTCCGGCCACGAGGTGCTGGTGACGCCCACACGTGCGTGCGCGACCAAGAACGAGCACATCCACGCGACGTATCGGGATCTGGCCGAGCGAGATCTCCGTGGCGTCGACTGCCTGTTCATGTACAACACGCATCATCAGTTCGCGGCGGAGATCCGGCGGATGCTGTACGAGCGCGGCCTCACCGGCATTGTGCTCGCCGGCTACACCCATGGCAGCCACTGGGATCCCAGCGACCAGATTCGCGCCAACTTTCCGCTCCTGCGCTTCGCCGACCTCGGCAATGTCATGGCCATGGATACCGTGTTCCTCGTGTCGCAGTACATGGCCGACACGATGGCCGACACGATCGGCCGGGAGCTGGGCCTGCGGGTGCGCGCCGAGTTCCTGCAGAAGGCGCGGGTGGTGGGAGGCACGATCGACAACCAGCGGTTGGACGCGGCGAGGGTGGCCGAAGACGCCGGCGTCACCATCGTGTTCAACCATTCGGCGAGCCCGGCGAAAAGGCCTGCCGTGTTTTTCCTCGCGGCCCGCGAGGTGCTGGCCGCCCGCCCCGACACCAGGGTCCTGGTCACCCGTCGCTTCGCGCCGTCTGCGCCCGGTGGCCCGGAACTGTACGACCTTCGCCGGCGATATCCGGACCGGATCGTGCTCGGCGACACGATGCCGACCGACGACTACTTCGCCTGGCTGTGGCGCTCGCAGATCCAGGTTTCCACCGCATTCCACGAATCGTTCGGCGTCAGCACCGTCGAGTCGATCTACGCCGGCTGCTGCAGCCTGCTGCCGCCCCGCGGCTGCTACCGGGAGATCACCGGCGAGGCCGGGCTGTACGACGAGAGGCGGTTGGCCACCGTGCTGCTCGAGCATGCGGCCGATCCGGCCGCCCGGCGGCGGGTCGCGGTGCAGCAGCGGGAAGCGATCCAGCGGTACCTGCCGGCCAGGGTGGCCCGCAGGATAGCCGATGCGCTCGCCGAAGCACGGGAACGCCTGCGGGCCTGACCCGGCCGGTCAGCCGGTCTCGCGGCGATCCACGCCCGATTCCCCGTGCTCCAGCCATGCGATGTCCTGCTCGCTGAGCGAGACGTCCGTACCGGCCAGGGCGATCTCGAGCTCCGCAACGGTGCGCGGCCCGATGATCGGCAGCGTGGCGAACGACTGGCACAGTACGTATGCCAGGGCGACGTTGACGGCCCGAACGGCGAGTCGCTCGGCCAGCTGCCGCGCGCGTTCCCGTCGTGCGTAGTTGTCGGGGGTGCCCCAGCACCGCCAGACGTTCGGGTCGAGGTCGCCCCGCGGCACGTCGGCGAAGAAGCCACGCGCCTGGGAGGACCACGGCATCAGCGCGATGCCGTCTTCGGCGAGGTAGTCGCAGTACGAGCGGGACACGCCGGCACAGCCGGGATACAGCGGCTCGACCGGCTCGGCCAGCGAGAAGTGGTTGCTGACCACGGTCATGCCGCGCAGGCCGTGACGCCGTGCGTAGTCGTTCGTCTCGCGGACGCGCTGTTCGCTCCAGTTCGAACCGCCGTATGCGCGAATCCGCCCAGCCGCCACCTGCCGCTCCAACGCATCGACGAACTCGCCTACCGGTATCGAGGTATCGTCCCGGTGCAACAGGTACACGTCGATCGTCGGCACGCCGAGGCGATCCAGCGTCTGCAGCAGCTCCGGCTCGACCGCCGCGGGGGTGCAGTGCGGCGGATGCGCGCCCTTGCCCACGATGACGAGCCCGTCGGGTCGTGCCCGGCGGATCCAGCCGCCGACCGTCTCCTCGCAGCGCCCTCCGCCGTACACCCGAGCGGTGTCGATGCAGCTGCCACCGGCGGCGACGAAGGCGTCGAGCAACGGGTAACCGGTTTCGTCCCGGATTCCGGACGTTCCGAGAACGCAGCGCGAGACTGGCGCGTCGACCTCGGCCAACGATGCGTACTTCAAGCGTCGTCTCCTTCGCGTGTCCCGTTGCGATCGTCGTGGTAGTGGCGCGCCTGGGCTTCGAACGCGCGCCGGTAGAGCCCGTCCCCGGCCATCAGGTGCTCGTGCGTGCCAACCTCCGCGACCGCTCCGTCGGCCAGCACGACCACGACGTCCGCCATGCGGACCGTGGAGAACCTGTGCGACACCAGCACGGCGATGCTGCCGCGTTCGCGCGCGGCGGCCGTCCGCGCCGCGAACTGCACGAACAGTTCGTGTTCGGCCCGTGCGTCGAGCGCGGCCGTCGGCTCGTCGAGCAGCATCAACAGCGGCGTCGACCGGGCGAAGGTACGCGCGATCGCAACCCGTTGCCACTGCCCACCGGACAGCTGCGCGCCGCCGAACTGCCGCCCGAGCTGCGTGTCGTAGCCGTCCTCGAGCGGTTCCAGGAACGAGGCGGCCTGGCCGTCGCGGGCCGCCTCGGCAATGGCCTTCCGGCGCTGCGGTGCCGGGGTCCGCTGCTCGTCCAGCAGGTCCAGCCGGCTCACGCCGATCGACTCGACGGCCCGGAATTCCAGCCTGGCGAAGTCCTGGAAGCTCGCCGTGATGCCGGACCTCCATGCGTCGGGGTCGAACTCGCGCAGATCCGTGCCGTCGACCGAGATCCGCCCATGCGTCGTGTCGTAGTACCGGCAGAGCAGCTTGACCAGGGTGCTCTTGCCGGCCCCGTTGTCGCCCACGATGGCCACCGTCGCGCCGGCCGGTAGCGTGAGCGAGACATTGGTCAGGACGTCCCGTTCGGCGAACGGGTACCGAAAGCTGACGTTCTCGAGCCGAATACCGTCGTCCAGGCGGCCCGGAACGGGAACCGGCCGCTGCGGCGGGCGCACCTGCGTCGCGTACCGCATCAGCCAGAGATAGCGCCGGGCCGCGAAGCTGATCCGCAGGACCTTGGAACCCGACGTGGCCAGGCCCCTGGCGCTTTCCAGCACGGTCTGGAGCAGTACCACGCCGAGCACGACGGTGGCCGGCGAAGCGTCCCCGCGAATCGCGAGCCACATGAGCAGCCCCAGCCCGGCCACCAGCATCAGCGCTTGGACCGCACCACCCAGCGCCGCCGCCAGCACGCTGCGTCGCTCGGAGCGCAGCAGGCTGGTGCCGACGGCGGTGACGGCCCGGTCGTGGCGGCGACGCAGCCACGATCCGATGCCGAGCATCCTGATGTCCGGCGCGGCCGCGGCGGCGGTGGCCAGCGTAACGATGTGGTCGGCCAGACGCTGCTCGGTCAGCATGCCCTCCCGCACGTTCATCGCCCACCGTACGGCCCGCATCTGGACAGCGCCGACGGCGACCGATCCGGCGACCGGGAGCAGCAGCCACCAGCTCACCGAGCCCAGCACGGCGACCGAGACGATGAACGACAGGACGACACCGATCTGCCCGCCGACAGCGCCGAAAACCATCGCGATCTGCCCGGCCTCCGAGCGTAGGAACGCGACGCGGTCGGCGTAACGCGGATTCTCCAGGTGCTCGATGCCGGCGGGCCGCAGCGCGGCGCGGGCGATCTCGGTCGAGATGAGCTGTTCGCCGCGGCGGCGGATGCTTTCACGAACGTTGTCGGTGATGCTCAACAAGACCTCGGGCGCCAGGATCCCGATCGCGGCCACGACGACCCAGACTGGATCGAAGGCGAGGTCGCGGTCGGCGACGATACGTTGCAGGGCAATGCCGAGGAGCGGACCGGCGACGATCATCGTGACGAACCAGCCAAGCACGGTGCCGACGGCCGCCGCCGGCGATGCCCGCCAGGCGATGGCGAAGACCGCCGCCCACGACGCCGCCAACGGTGGGAGCTCGCGTTCCTCAGCGGTGCTCATCGCGCCGTTCCCGGTGCCTGCGTGAAGCGCTGTGCCTGGAGAGTGAAAAGTTCGGCGTATCGGCCCTCGGCCGCCATCAGTTGCTCGTGGCTGCCGCTCTCGATGATCCGGCCGCGGTCGAGCACGGCCACCCGGGACGCCATCCGGACCGTCGAGAAGCGGTGCGAGATGAGCAGCGTGGTAGCGCCTCGCCGCAGCTCCTCGAACCGTTCGTGCAGGTCGGTCTCGATGTGGACGTCCAGGGCGGCGGTAGGTTCGTCGAGGATGAGCAGCGGCGGGGTGCGGGACTGCTGCGCTGCGAGCATCCGCGCGAGAGCCAGCCGATGCCATTGGCCGCCGGACAGATCGACCCCGCCGAACTCACGGCTCAGCGTGGTGTCCCAGCCGTGCGGCAGCCGGTTGATGAACTCCCCGGCGCCGACCTGCGCCGCCGCGGCGGCCAGCAGGCCGGGGTCCGGCCGGTCCGGGTCGGCGCCGGCGATGGCCAGGTTGTCGATCGCGGGCATCGGCAGCCGCATCGGCTCCTGAAACACCACTGCTATTCGGCGCCGCAGCTCGGCGAGGTCGAGGTCGCGGATGTCGGTGCCGTCGAGAGTGATCCGGCCGTGTGTCGGATCGTAGAAGCGACACATCAGCTTGACGATCGTCGACTTTCCGGCTCCGTTGACGCCGACCAGCGCCAGCGACTCGCCGGCGGGCAGGTGCAGGGTCAGGCCGTCGAGCACGAGTCCGGATTCGCCGGGGTATCGGAACGCCACGTCCTCGAACCGGATACCGTCCCGGACCACCGGCCCGGGGACGATCCGGCCGCCGGTGTCGAGGCGAGGGTCCGCCCGGGGCAGGTCCTGAATGGCGAACACCTCCGGCAGGAACCCGACCGCCTGACGGAGGCCTCCCGGCAGGCCCTCCAGCGTGTGCATGCCGTTGGCCGCCGTGCGCAACGCGAGGACCACCGCGGTGAACTGCTCGGCGCCGATCGAACCGTGGCGCAGCCCCATGAGCGCGACCAGCAGCGGAACGAGCATCGCGGCCGCCCGCACCGCGTTGATCGCCACATTCTCCCGCAGTTGGCGTCGCAGGTCCCGGAAGATCGGCGCCATCCCCTCGGCCCACAGCCGCTGCTGCCGTTCGGCGAGCCAGTCGCCGACTGCGAAGAGCCGCATCTCCCGCGCCTGCGTCGGATTGACCGCCAGTGTGCGGTGGTAGCCCGCGTAGCGCAGCTGCTGCGCGGCGTCGCGTTGCAGCTCGGATCGGCGCCCCGCGTGCCGCCAGTCGTTGATGCCCACGCCGACCGCGGCCGCGGACACCACCAGCGGCGCCCACCAGCCCAGACCGGCCAGGATGAACATGCTGCCGATGAGCATCGTGCCGCGCCGCACCAGGGCGACAAGCCGTTCCAGCAGAACCGGTGGCTCCGTCTTGCTCCAGTCGGCCGCCTCCAGACGGTCGGCCTGGGTGGGCGACTCGAAATGCGCGAGTCCCGGCAGCGCCAGGCACGCGGTCATCCGAACACGGTCGAGCGCGGTGATGAACCGGTATCCGAGGTAGGCCGTCGAGACGGGGGCCACGGCGGCGGCAATCCGCTCGATCACCAGGGCGACGGCGAGCAGCCCCAGCGCGGACGCCGCGGACGCTCTCGCGGACGCCTCATCGGCGAGCCCCGCAGCGGCGCCGACGAGGCGGGCGGCGGCCAGCGTGATCGCGTTCGGAGCGATGCCCTGCAGTAGCGCGGCCAGCAACGTTGCGGTGAACGCGCCCGGGGACGAGCGCACCAGGAGTCCCCCCGCGCGGGCCAACATCATTCGCATACGCCGACCCCCGTACAGGCAACGAGCATTGCGGACGAGCTCCCGAGGCTTCCTGACCTTACACCGCCGAGCACCGCGCGCCCGGCGTCGCGGACCGCCGAAGCGCCTTTTCCTGTCGCCAGATCTCGCGACATGCGCGGCGACATCGAGCGCGCGAGGCTCGGCCCTGACGTGTTACTGGGCACCTCGATCGCGATCGCAGGCCCATCAGGTCGGCAGTCCCGAGCACCGGAGGTATGTTTCGTGACGAGCCGGTGGTTGCGGCGGTGGAACGGGGTGGCGACGCCCGCGCTCCGGTTGATCTGCTTCCCCTATGCCGGCGGCGGTGCGTCGATGTTCAACCGGTGGCGACTGCCGGACGAACTCGACGCCGAGATCTGGGCCGTACAACCGCCGGGCCGCGAGGCTCGCCGCGGCGAGGAGCCCCTGCGCCGGCTCGAGCCGGCGATCGTCGCGCTGGCGCTGGAGATCCGGCCGCTGCTCGATCGACCGTTCGCGTTCTTCGGCCACAGCATGGGTGCACTGCTGGCGTTCGAGCTGTGCCGTTACCTGCGGCGCTCGGGCGCGCCCGAGCCGGTGCGCCTGCTCGTGTCGGCGCATCGGGCGCCGGATCTGCCGCCGTGGCGTCCGCCGGCGAGCCGGCTTCCCGACCGGGAGTTCCTGGCCCGGCTCACCGAGATGGCCGGGCCGTCGAGAGTCGCCGCCGTCAACGCCGAACTGCTGAGCGCGCTCGCCCCGACGATCCGGGCCGACTTCGAGCTGTGTGAGACCTACGCCCATGTTGCCGAGGAGCCGCTGAGCATCCCATTGACCTGCTTTGCCGCCGTCGACGACCCGGAAGTGCGGGTCGATGAGATGACGGCCTGGCGGCGGCACTCCAGTGCCGGATGCCAGATCTATCCGTTCGTCGGTGGTCACCTGTTCATCCGCGACCAGGCCGAGGACGTGCTCGACCGCATCGCCGCCGATCTGGACCTCGACGACTGCCCGGCGTACGGAGGGGTTCAGCAGTGACGCCGGGCGCCGCATCGCCGGGCCGCGTGCCCGTGCCGTCGTTCGCGCAGGAACGGCGGGTACGTGCCGTGTGTGGCGGGCAGCCGCCGGGGGCGGCCGCCCTGGCGAAGACCATTCCGCTGGTGTGCCGGCTACCCGAGCCGGTCGACGTCGCCGCGATGGACGCAGCCGTACAGGCGTTCATCGAGCGGCACCCCGCGCTCCGATGGCGGTTCCTGTTCCAGGACGGTGTCGTGTCGCTGCGCGGACCCGTCGCGGCGAGCGCCGTCGGCGGCGTGCGGTGCCTGGTGACCGACGCGGCCGACCTGCCGGACGGCCCCGGCGCGGAACTACATTACATCCGCAAACAGGTGGACCGGCCCTTCGACGTGGTCGGCTGGCCGCTGCTGCGGGCGGGCCTCGTGCGGTCCGATCGACCGCTGTTCTACCTGTCGATGGACCATCTGGTCACCGACGCGTGGTCGCTGTCCGTGGCGATGACCCAGATCCGGGCGCTGTACGACGCGGCCCGCGACGGGCGATCGGTGCAGCTGCCGCCCGCGGGGGACTACCTGGACTTCAGCGCCGCCCAGCGACGCGAGTTCGCCGACGGGCCCGCCCTGCACCATCGGCTCGCCGGCTTTCAGCGCACGTTGCGGGGACGCCCGGTCCACCCGCCGCTGCCGGTCCGACCGGGTTCGTGGAACCTCGCCTCCGGTCGCTATGTCACGCTGCACCTGCTGGACCCGTCGCAGGCCGACGCATTCGCCCGGCGTTGCCGCATCGGCCGGGCCACGTATTTCATGGGTGCGCTCGCGGCACTCGGAACGGCACTGCGCGAACTCGGCGGCAACGCCGATGTCGGCGTGCTCATCGCGACGCACAACCGGGGCGCGACCGGCGCCGCCGACGGCGTCGGCTGGTACGCCAACATGTTGCCGGTGTACTTCCGGGCCGCCGACTCCTCGGGGTTCGCCGAGACGCTGTCGGAGGTCCGGCGCGGCCTGATGGCGGTGCTCGATCACCACGACCTGCC
The DNA here is from genome assembly GCF_050936175.1 of Dactylosporangium sp. CA-139066. NCBI lineage: Bacteria > Bacillati > Actinomycetota > Actinomycetes > Micromonosporales > Micromonosporaceae > Dactylosporangium > Dactylosporangium sp. CA-139066. The sequence continues at coordinate 2,982,767 of NZ_JBNJNH010000001.1, forward strand.
GCTGCCGCGGATACTCGAGTCCCTGCCGGCGGACCTCAACGGCGCCGCTGGGGAGCACCCGAGCTGCTTTGTCTCGTTCACCGACGATCGTAGCGACGCGCCGTCGTCGGCCGGTGCGGCCTGGCAACGCGTGTACATGGCCCCTGCGTACCGGGTCGGCTACGGCATCTGGTTCTCGCTGAACGACAACGGGCTGCAGGCCGAGATCGCCTCGCCCGGCGTCACGGGCGCAGAGGCGCCGCTGGCCGATCTGGAGCGTCGGCTGGGCGAGGTGCTTTGCCGAATGGCGGCGCAGGGATGAGCACCGGGATGAGCACCGGGACGGACGAGCGCCGGGTTGCCGTCGTGACCGGCGCGAATCGAGGGCTCGGCCTGGAGATCGTCCGGCAGCTCGCCGGGCGCGGACTGCGTGTGGTGCTCGCCAGCCGGTCGCTCGCGCGCGGCGAGGAGGCGGCCGGGCGGTTGGGCGAAGCCGCCGCCTCCGTGCGGGTGCATCCGTTGGACGTGGCGGACAATGCCAGCGTTGCGGAGTTCGCCGGCTGGTTGCGCGACACCTATCGGCGCTGCGATGTGCTCGTCAACAATGCCGCGGTCGCGTTGGACGCCGAGCACGAGGCGGTGCTGGCCGATCTGGACGTGGTCCGGCGCACGTTGGAGACGAACCTGCTCGGCGCCTGGCGGCTCACCCAGGCGGTGGTGCCGGCGATGCGTGCCCGGCGGTACGGACGCATCGTGAACATTTCGAGCAGCGTCGGCCGGTTGACGACGATGCGGATGGGCGTCCCCGCGTACCGAGTGTCGAAGTCCGCACTCAATGCGTTGACCCGCATCGTTGCCGACGAGGTGTGCGACGACGGCATTCTCGTCAATGCATGCTGCCCCGGCCGGGTGCGCACGGACATGGGCGGGCCGGCCGCCACCGTGCCCGTGGAGGTCGCCGCGGACACGCCGGTCTGGCTGGCGACACTGCCGCCGGGCGGACCGACGGCCGGCTTCTTCCGCGACCGGGCGCCGGCGGACTGGTGAGCGAAGCGCATCGCAGCATGAGGAGGCACCGAGGATGTCCGAACCCCTGGCTTCCGCACCGGGCACCGCCGGCGCGGCCGTCGACCTTGTCGAGCAGGTCCTCACGATCTGGCGGAGCGTGATTGGCGCTGATGTGCCGATCGATGTTGACAGTCACCTGCTCGACGTGGGTGCCACGTCGATCTCGGTTGTGCGAATCCGTTCCCGCGTCCGCTCCGAGCTGGGTAAGGAGCTGGACCTGATCGACCTGCTCGATCATCCCACGCCGCGTGAAATGGCCGTGGCGATCGCCGCCGCGCCCGACTGGGAGGGGCTGCAGCCGTGGCAGAACATCGACTGGTCGGCCGAGGAGGAGCCGGACGGCGCGGCCGGCGCCGAACGGTGAGCGACATGGGCGCAGACGACGCGCTTGAGCCCACGGCGCATCTGATCGTGGCGTTTTCAGCAGCTCGCTCCGGCACGGCGGACCTGACGTGGGCGCAACAGACGATTTGGGACCTGTCGCAGCTGTCGCGGCCCCGTCGCCCCTACTTCAACTTCGGCCGGTTGGTGCGGGTGCCGGCCGGCCGGGCGCCGGCCGACGTGGCCGACGCGCTGCGCGTGCTGTTCGAGGAGTGCGAGGCATTCCGGACCACGGTGCGCCCGGGCGCCGACGGCCGGCCGGGTCAGCACGTCGCTGACCGCGGTGAGGTGCGCCTCGCCGTCCACGAGGTCGGCGACCGTGCCGACGCGGCCGCCGAACGGCTGTCGTACGAGTACAAGGGCCACTGCTTCGCCGACGAAGAACTGCCCGTGCGGGTCGCGATCATCACGGCGGCGGACGTCCCCGTCTACGTGCTGCTCATGATCTCGCACCTGGCGGTGGACCGGTGGGGGGCGGATCTGGCCACCGGCCGGCTGGTGGCGCTGCTGGACGGTCGAGGCCGCGCGGGGCCGGGCGGCGGCGGGCGGCAGCCGCTGGACCAGGCGAGGGCCGAGGCGACTGCGGCCGGGGCTCGGACCGCGGACCGGGCGGTCGCGCACTGGCGCCGTTCGCTCGACGCCGTGCCGCAGAGCATGTTCCCGGACGCCCGCCCGCTGCCCGATGTGCCGTGGTCGCCGGCGGGCGAACTGACGTCGCGGGCGCTCGCGCTCGCCTCGGGCGCGCTCGCCGGCCGCCACGGTGTGTCCCGCTCGGCGACGATCCTGGCGGCGACGGCGGCGCTGCTCGGCACCCGCGCCGGGACGCGCACGGTTGCCCTGCAGGTGGTGGCGGCCAATCGCCCGTCACCGCCGCTGCGCGCGATGGTGGGCACCTGCGCGCAGATGGGCCTCTTCGTCGTCGACCTGCCCGACCATTCGTTCGGCGAGCTGATCGAGCGATCATGGACCGCCTCGCTCGCCGCGTACCGGCACGCGCGGTACCCGCCGGCGCGTGTCCAGCAGGTGCTGGACGAGATCAGTGTGCGGCGGGGGGTTTTCGTCGATCTCAGCTGCCACTTCCAGGACGCCACCGTGGCCACCGGGCAGCCGTCGGGCACGGCCCGTGACATTGCCGCCGATGAGGTTGCGCGTGCCGTGGATCTGAGCCGGTACCGCCGCAACCTCTTGTGGGACCGGCACCAGCGCCTGCGGCTCGACGTGCTCAACGCCCCCGCCGGCGCCCTGACGCTGAGCCTCGGCGCCGATCCGAGCATTTTGGACGCCGGTGGTGTGGAGATGTTCGTCCGAGGCATCGAACGGCTGCTGGTACACGCCGTCGCCGCGGATCCGGACCTGAGCGAGGTTCCCGCCCTGACCGGCATCGAGCCGATCCCGCGAGGCGGACAGGCCGTGCTCATCGACAGCTGCTGGGTCGATCCGGCCGCCGTGGAGCGGCTGCTGTGCGAACTGCCGTTCGTGGTGGCGGCGCGGGTCCAGCTGGACCGGGCCGGCGGCGAGTACCGGGTGACCGGGCATGTGGCGGTCGATCGCGATGACATCGACCCGGAGCGGCTGCACCGCGCCTGTCTGGCCCGGCTGCGGCACACGCCGGACACGCGGGCACCGGATCGCTACGTCGTCCATCGCCTCGACGGTGAGACGGGCGCGAACGATCCCGCCGGGCATGCCTTCTGGCGGGACCCGACAACCATCCGGCGTGCCGGCGACGGCCGGGGCGGGACGGCGGACGATATGTGAGCCGCGACGCGCCCGGAAGGTCAGGCGCGGCCGGCCACCTCGGCGAGCCGGCGCAGTGTCTGAAGCATCCGAGGCGCCGGCAACCCGTAGTCCACCAGGCACGCCACCTCGTCCACGCCGATCTCGACGAAGTAGCGGAGCCGCTCGGCCACCTCGGCCGGGCCGCCGATCAGCCCGCGCTCCCGGGCGTATTTGTGCACGGCGTACCGAGCCAGCTCCTGCTTCTCATCCTCGGTCAGCGGGCCGTCGTCGTCGGCGCTCATCGTCCGGTCGGCGAGGTCGAGAAACTCGTTCTGGTACGCCAGCAGCGGTCGCTCGACCAGCTGCAGAGCCTCCGCGGCGTCGTCGGCGACGCAAGCGTGCACCATCAGGGTCACGTGCGGTGTGCCGCCCGCCGCGGCGCCCTTGAACGCGCGGCGATACTCGCCGATGTTGGCCTCGAGCTGCGCGCGGTCCTGCTGCAGGTACGCGGTGAGGACGTTCCATCCGCGCCGTCCTGCTTCCTGGAAGGTCGCCGGGCCGGACATGGCGGTGAGCCAGAGCGGTATCGCCCGGCGCGACGGGGCCGGATAGGTGCGTACGGGTGCCGCGGTGCCGTGCGCGGCGAACTCGATCTCCTCGCCCCGCCAGAGCGCCTGCAACAGCTCCACCGAGGCGTACAGCCGTTCGCGGCGCTGCTCGTACGGGCCCTGCGCGAGGACGAAGTCGCCCCGGCTCCACCCGCTGGCCAGGGACACTCCGGCCCGGCCGTTGGACAGCGCGTCGACCATCGCCCACTCCTCGGCCACCCGCGCCACGTGATGGAGCGGCAGAACGACGCTGCCGGCCCGCAGGCCGATGCGCCGCGTGCGCACCGCGAGCGCGGCCGCAAGCACGGCGGGGTTGGGAAAGAGCCCCCCGAATGTGTGGAAGTGCCGCTCCGGCACCCATACCGCCTCGTACCCCAGGTCATCGGCCAGCGCCGCGGCGCTCAGGACGAACTCGTACCGGTGGGCGGCGGGTCCCGTGTCGGCGCTGGCGAAGAAGAACACGCTGAGTCTCGGCGCGCGCGGGCCGCCCGCTGCCATGTCGTCTCCTCGGACCCGGTGGATTGGTTCAGCCGGCCGGCTGTTGCTGCGCGCTGCGCTCCCGAAGCACCGAGATGATCGTCCAGAGCGACGCCGGGGTGCGGAACGTGTCGGCGGTGAGCAGGTCGTCGGGAAACTCGAGGTCGTAGGCGTCCTCGACGGCCACCAGAAGTTCGATCAGGGCCAGCGAATCCACGCCGACCTCTCGTAGCTCCAGGTCGGGCACGATCGTGGCCGACTCGTCGAGCAGCACGAGGTGCGGTCGGAGCAGGTCTTCGAAAGCCGGATCCAGGACATCCATCGTGCGCCTCCTCAGTGGCGGTGAACATTCGCGGCGGCGCCGGTCACGACTGTTGCGCCGGGTCCGCGTCCGGCCCGGCCGACGCGGAAAGCTGCCGGTCAATCTCTGCGAGGTCGCTCGCATCAAGGCGGACCTCGGTCGCCCGCACCGCATCCTGGATGTGCTTGGCCTGTCGAGTGCCGACGACCACGGTGTCCACGGCGGTGTTGGCCAGCGCCCAGGCGACCGCGAGCTGCGCCACGGTCACGTCGTACCGGGTCCTGGCGAAGTCGGCGAGCCTGCTCACCAGCCGCAGCGTCTGGCGATACTGCTCGCCCTGGAAGAAGGGGACCCCGCCGCGCCAGTCACCGGCGAAGACGTGGTCCTCCGTGAGGGTGCCGCCGAGAAGGCCGTTGGCCAGCGGCGAGTAACCCATCACACCGATGTCGTGCTCCCGGGCGTACGGCAGCTCGGCCTGGGCGATCTCCCGCCGGAACAGGCTGTACGGCGACTGCAGCACTTCCGCCGGCAGCGCCGCGGCGAACTCGCCGATCTGCTGTGCGCTGAAGTTCGAGACGCCGACATGGCGGATCGTGCCGGCCTCGACGTAGCGTTGCAGAAAGCCGGCGACGTCCGCGATCGGCACGGTGGGGTCCGCGACGTGCACGAGGTACACGTCGATGTGCTCGACGCCGAGCGCGCCGAGGCTGCTTTCGATTCCTTCGCGCAGCCACTGCGGACTCGAGTCGGGCTGCAGCCGGCCGTCGTCGGTGATCCGCAGGCCGCCCTTGGTGACGAGGACGATCTCGTCGCGGCGGTGGGTGAGGTCGTCGCGCAGGGCCCGGCCCAGGATGCGCTCGGCCCGGCCCCAGCCGTAGGCGTGCGCGCTGTCGAAGGTGTTGACGCCGAGTTCGCGGGCGTGGCGGAGCGCGGCGATCGCCTCGTCCTCGTCGAAGGCGCCCCAGTGGCCACTGAGCTCCCACGTGCCGTGAGTGATCCGCGACACCGGCAGGCCGGTCATGCCGAGCGCTCTCGTCATCGCCCGTCGACCTCTTCGGCCACCGCACGGCGGATCGCGCCGGCGATCCCGGCGAGATCGCCGTCGATCAGCCAGTGGTCGCCGGAGACCGAGCAACTCTGGAAGCCGGCGCTCGTGTGCTGGGCCCATCCTTCGATATCGGCCGGTCGTAGCACGGGGTCCTCCTCGCCGTGGATCATGGTGATGGCAACGTCGAGCGGCGGTTCGTCGTCGTACTCGTATCCGGACAGCAGCTCGTAGTCGGCACGCAGCGCGACCTCGAAGATCTCGCGGAAGTCGGGCTGCTCGGCCAACTGCGCGGGCACGCCGCCGTACGAAAGGATCTCCTGCCAGAACTCGGGGCCGTCGAGGTCGTGCAGCGAACGCGGCGGCATGGCGCGATGGGGCGCCGGGTACGACACGGCGATCAGCGCGGCCGGGGCGGTGCCACGGGCGCACAGGCGCCTGGCGAGCATCATCGCGAGCAGAGCGCCGGAGCAGTAGCCGAGCAGGATGGGCCGCTGCTGCCCGGCGAGGCTCGCGGCGAGTTCGTCGAGGAGCGGACCGAGGTCGGTCCGAGGCGGTTCGCCGAATCGAGCCTGCCGTCCGGGCAGGTTCAGCGCCCAGACGGCGATGTCCGGGGCGAGCTCGTCGGCGAGCCGGGCGAACGTCGCGCACCCGCCGCCGGCCTGCGGGATGGCGTACACGTGGGCTGCCGCCGGCGTGGGGTCCGCCAGCGGGACGAACCACGCCGGTTCCATGGCCGCTGCCGGCCGGCCGGCCGGGTCGCCGGCCGCCACACCGCGCGTCGCCGCGAACGTACTCGCCGGTGGCTGTGTCATCGCCTCACCTGCCCGATCGATGGCCCGGTTCGGGTCAGGCCGCACCCGATACGTCCGAGCCATGGTCGGCTTTCGCCCGCTCGGCCGGCATGTCCCCTATTGACGCGACCGGCGCCGCCCGGGTCCGGCTCGTCCCGCCTTTACGGGGCTACATCGGATTGCCGCTCCGTTTGTACGGTGAACGCCGCCCGGGCCTTCGGCAGCGCCGACACGCGGCCCCAGAGTGAACCTCGGAGTTCGACGTGTTCGCATGGTTGATCGGCGGCGTTCGACGGCTGTGGGACTCGGTCGCCTGGCGTTGGCGCCGGCGCCGGCTCACCCGGCGTGATCCGTACCTGTACAAGTAGGCGGCGGGCATGCCGGTCTGGGGTATTTCCGCGCTTTCCCACGACGCGTCGCTCGCGGTACTCGACGGCGGCGAGGTGGTGTTCGCCGCGCACTCCGAGCGTTACTCCCGCGTCAAGAACGACCCCCGCCTGCACCCCGGTCTGCTGGCCGAGGCGCTGACGTACGGTCGACCAGAGGCGATCGCCTGGTACGAGCGTCCGTTCCTGAAGAAGGTACGGCACGCGCGGGCTCGGCAATGGGGCCACGCGGTCGCCCTCGACGACGTGCCGCAGCGCTACCTGCGCACGCTCGGCCTGCCGTTCCCGTTGCCGCCGGTCTCCTTCGTCGGCCACCATGAGTCGCACGCCATGGCCGGCGCGGCAACGAGCGGGTTCAGCGATGCGGCGGTGATCGTCGCGGATGCGATCGGCGAGTTCGACACCTTCACCATCTGGCGATACTGCCGCGAGAGCGGCCTGCGCCGGCTCTATCGCCGCCGCTACCCGGACAGCCTCGGCCTGCTCTACAGCGCCTTCACACGACGATGCGGCTTCCGTCCGAACGAGGACGAATACATCATCATGGGCATGGCGGCCTTCGGCCGGCCGCGATACGTCGAGGAGATCCAGCGCGACTGGATCGCCATCGAGCCGCCCGGGTTCCGGCTGCGCCGCAATGTCCACCGCGGTATCGGCGACTGGCTGCCCAATGCCGACGCCGCCGATCTCGCTGCGAGCATCCAGGCGGTGACGGAGATGGTGCAGCGCAACGCCGCACAATGGGCGCGTCAGGCGTCGGGCAGCCGGAACCTCGTGCTCATGGGGGGCGTCGCGCTCAACTGCGTGGCAAACTCGGCCATCAGCGCGGACGGCGACTTCGCCGACATCTGGATCTTCCCGAATCCGGGCGACGCCGGATCGAGCATGGGCGCCGCCGCTGCGCATGTCGCCGGCCCGGTGCGCTGGCCCGGGCCCTACCTCGGCACCGACATCCAGCGAGCGCTCGACCCGGCGGCGGTGGTGCGGCTGCTGCGCTCGGAAGGCATCGTCGCGGTGGCGAACGGCCGCGCCGAGTTCGGCCCGCGCGCACTCGGCAACCGATCGATTCTGGCCGACCCGCGCCCGCCCGACATGAAGGACCGGGTCAACCGGATCAAGGGCCGGGAACGGTTCCGCCCCTTCGCGCCCGTGATCCCGCTGGAGCTTGCCCACGCGGAGTTCGATCTGCCCGTGCCGGCCTCTCCCTACATGCAGTTCACGGCCAGGTGCCGCGAACCGGAGCGGCACGCGGCCGTCGTGCACGTCGACGGCACCAGCCGGGTCCAGACGGTCACCGCAGAACAGCATCCGGTGCTGTACGAGATCCTCCGGGCCTGGCGGGCGGAGACCGGCTGCCCGATGCTGCTCAACACCAGCCTCAACTCGCGCGGCGAGCCGCTGGTCAACACCTGGGACGATGCCCTGACGTTCGGCCGCCGCGAAGCCGTCACGGTGCTGTGACCGGCGTGTTCAGTCTGCTGATTGCCAACGGCTGCGGTCTCACCCGCGGTGCCGAGCTCGCCGACCCGCAGCGCGAGGCGTGGCCGGCCGTCCTGGGGCGGATGCTGGCCGCCCCGGTGGTGAACCTCGCCGCCGACGGCGGTTCGAATCGGCGCATCGTGCGCACCACCGTGGCCAACCTCGATCGGATCTGCCACGACGCCGGCGCCACGCCGGAGGAGACGCTCGTGGTGTGCATGTGGACGCGGGTGGACCGCTCCGAACGCTACCGGCGAAGGACGGCCCGGCACGCCGGGCCATCGGCCTCGGAGTCTCCGGATGAGGAGACCTGGCTCCAGATGGACCCGCGCCACGCCGGGGCGGAGCCCGCGGCCGGCGCCTTCTACCGGCACCTGTTCAGCGAGGCGGGCGCCGTGACGAACTGGCTGCTCGACTGGATGGGGCTGGATGGCTTCCTGGCCACCCGCGGCGTGACCGCTCGGTATGTGTGCGGCCACGAGCCGCCCGTCGTGCCGGCGCAGGCCGGACCGGCGGCCGAACTGGCGAGCCTCCTGCACTCGCACGGGTTGGCCGGCGTCGTCGGCGATTCCTTCGTCGGGATCAGCCGGGCGAACGGGTGGGCGGTCGGACCGGGCGGCCATCCGCTGCGCCAGGCGCACCGGCATCTGGCGGAAATGCTGGCCGGCCCGCTCCGTGCGGGCCCGGCCGGGACGGTGGCCTAGGGTGGCGCGGCTGCTGGTCGCCAACGGCTGCAGCCTGACCCGCGGGGCCGAGCTCGCGCATCCCGAGCGGGAGGCGTGGCCCGCCGTCCTCGGCGATCGCCTCGGCATCACGGTCGTGAACCTGGGTTGCGACGGCGGGTCGAACCGACGGGTGGTGCGCACCAGCGTGGCCACCTTCGAGCGGGCCTGCCGCGACGCCGGGGTCGCGACCGAAGACGCCCTGTTCGTCGGCATGTGGACGGGGCTGGACAGGTCGGAATATCTCAGGACGTCGCCCGCCGACTCAGATCCCGGCAATCGCCGCGACGTCCGACCCCGGCTGCCGTACGAGGCATCGTGGTTCCGCACCGCCACCTGGCGGCTGGCGACCGACGCCGGTAGCGAGGCGTACTACCGGCACCTGTGGTCGGAGGAGGGCGGCACCATGAATTTCGTTCTCGACTGGCTCCTGCTCGACGGATACCTTCGCGCGCGTGGTGCGACGGCCCGGTACGTCTACGGCTGGGACGTGCTCGACAGCCTCCCGCGGCCGGTCGCGCCGCCGCTGCGGGAGCTGGCCGATCTCGTCGACCGATCCGCGGTGTACGGCCGGGAGGTCCTCAGCTCCGACACGTCGTTCTATTCGATCAGCCGCGCCGGCGAATTCTCGTTCGGGCCCGGACGGCACCCCTTGGCCCCCGCGCACGCCCACTTCGCGGGTCTCTTGGCGGACTGGTGCGCCGACACATGAACGAGCCGCTGCCCGGCGACTTCGTTCTGGGTGTCGCCTCGTCCGCCGCCCAGACCGAGGGCGCGTTGTACCGTGGCGGACGCACCGCCTCGATCTGGGACACGTTCAGCCGTCGGCCGGGCCACATCCTGGGCGCGGACACGACCGAGATCGCCTGCGAGCACTATGAGCTGTACCGGCAGGACGCGACCCTGATGGCCGAACTGGGCATCGGGGCGTTCCGGACATCGGTCAGCTGGTCCCGGGTCCAGCCGGGCGGCCGCGGGCCGGTCAGCCCGGAAGGCGTCGGCTTCTATCACCGGCTGGTCGACGCACTGCTCGAACGAGGCATCGAGCCCTGGCTGACGCTGTATCACTGGGACCTGCCCCAGGAGCTGGAGGACCACGGAGGCTGGCCGGTCCGCGACACGGCTGCTCGATTTGCCGACTATGCACTGATGGTCCACGATGCGCTCGGGGACCGGGTCCGCTCGTGGATCACGGTCAACGAGCCCTGGTGCGCCGCCATGCTCGGCTACGCGGCCGGCGAGCACGCGCCCGGCCGGCTCGAACCGGCCTCGGCGCTGGCCGCCGCCCACCATCTGCTGCTCGGGCACGGGCTCGCGGCGGGGGCACTGCGCGCGCGTGGTGCCCGGGTGGGCCTGGCTCTCGATCTGCATCCCGTGCACGCGCTGTCCGCATCGGCGGCCGACGCCGATGCGGCCCGGCGGATCGACGGCCTCGCCAACCGTCTCTTCCTCGACCCCGTGCTGCTGGGCCGGTACCCCGGCGACGTGATCGAAGACCTGCGGGCCACGACAGACTTCGGATTCGTCCGCGCGAGTGACCTGTCCCGCATCGCCGGCCCGGTCGACTTCCTCGGCGTCAACTACTACACCGGTCACGTCGTGCACGCGGGACCGCGCCGGCCCGTGACCCGGCCCGGTAGCCCGTGGCCGGGAAGTGAGCACGTGCGCTTCGCCGATCGTGGACTTCCGCGCACGGCGATGGGCTGGGAGATCGACCCGTCCGGCCTGCTGACGGTGTTGCGCCGGCTCGTCGGGCAGTACGGGCACGTTCCGTTGTACATCACGGAGAACGGCGCCGCCTTCAACGACGAGCCGGGGCCGGACGGGTCCGTGCAGGACCGGGACCGCATCGCCTACCTCCGGGCGCACCTGCGAGCGTGCTCAGCGGCGGTCCGGGAACAGATTCCGCTGCGGGGATACTTCGCCTGGTCGTTTCTTGACAACTTCGAGTGGGCGTGGGGATACCGGCGCCGCTTCGGGCTCGTCTACGTCGACCATGCCGATGGGCGTCGCCGCGTGCCGAAGGCGAGCGCGGCGTGGTACGCGGCCGTGATCCGGAGCCGGACCGTCTAGCCGCGGCGGCCGAACCATCGATCGGGGACACCATGGACATTGCGCTGGCGTTCGACGACGGTTACGCCGCCCACGCGCGGGTAGTCGTGGAGTCCGTTCTACGATGCCACTCCGGCCGCGACGACCTGACCTTCTGGATCTTGACAACGGCAACGGTGGCGCAGCGACGCGCCGAGCCGCTGCGGCGGCAGGTCGCCGACCGAGCCGGGCTGCGACTGCTCACGTGCGGCGACGACTTCCGCTCCCTGCCGCTGGCCGAGCGGGACGGCGGCCGGCTGAGCGCAGGCATGTACCTGCGACTGTATCTGCCGCACCTGTTGCCGGACGCGCTTGAGCGGGTGCTCTATCTCGACTGCGATGTCCTGGTCGACGGCGACCTCACCCCACTGTGGTCCGTCCCCCTCGGGCCGGCCCCCGTGGCGGCCGTGCGCGACGGGTTCACCCGTTCGATCGGTGACCGGGGCGGCGTCCCCGGCCTGACGCCCGCGATGGACGCGAGGGCGCCGTACTTCAACAGCGGTGTCCTGCTTATGCAGCCGGCCGTCTGGCGCGGCATGGACGTCACCGGGCAGGTCCTCGGGCACGTGCACGAACATCGCGAGCACCTGCGCCATCCCGACCAGGATGCGCTCAACTTCGTCCTGTACGGCCGCTGGCGACCGTTGCCCTCGATCTGGAACGACACCTTCATCTGGTGGCAAGACCCGGCCCTGCAGCGGCTGCTGGAACCGGAGCGCGTCCGGATCACCCACTTCATCGGCCCTCGTAAGCCGTGGCACGACGACTTCCCGTACGAACCGTACCGGAGCCGCTATCGACGGCTCGCCGCTCGCATCCCGGATTGAACTCGGTTCAGCGCGCCGGGACCGGGCCGGTCGAGCCGCGGACGGTGAGGTGGACCGGGAGCATCACCTGTTCGCGGGTGGTGGGGGCGGGCGCGGCGGTGCGGTCGAGGCGGGACAGCAGCATGGACACGGCGACCCGCCCGGCCTGCTCGATCGGCGCGGTGAGCGTGGTCAGCGGCGGGTGGCAGAAGTCGGCGCCGAAGATGTCGTCGCAGCCGACGACGCTGATGTCCTCGGGGACGCGGATGTGGCGTTCGCGCAGCCGTTGCAGGATGCCGATGGCGAGCAGGTCGTTGAAGACGATGCAGGCGGTGGCGCCGGTGTTGAGCACGGCGTCGGCGGCGGCGGGGCCGGAGCCGCGGCCGGACGGGAACGGGCCGACGCGGGTGAACGTGAGGCGGTGGCGGGCGGCGACGGCGCGCATGGCGTGCCAGCGGGCCTCGTTGGGCCAGGAGCGCTGGGGGCCGGAGACGTAGGCGATGTTGCGGTGGCCGAGTGAGAGCAGGTGCTCGGCGGCCTGGCCGATGCCGGCGGGGGTGTCGATGATGGCGCTGGGGACGCCGCGGACGTTGCGGTTGATGGTGACGAGCGGGATGTCGCCGGCGAGGGCGGCGAGGTCGCGGTCGGGCAGGCGGGAGGCGGCGAGGATGGCGCCGTCGAGGGAGCGGCGCATCTTGTGCAGCATCTCGATCTCGAGCTCGCCGGTGTCTTCGGTGTCGATGAGCAGCTGGGCGTAGCCGGCCGCCTTGAGCTGCATCTGGGTGCCGCGGATGACGCCGAAGTAGAACGGGTTGGTGACGTCGGAGACGAGCACGGCGATGGCGCGGGTGCGGCCGGAGGACAGGGCGCGGGCGGGGCTGCTGGGGACGTAGCGCAGCTCGCGAGCGGCGGCCTCGATGCGTTCGCGGGTGGCGGCGTTGACGCGCCCGGGGTTGTTGAGGGCGCGCGAGACGGTGGAGGCGGCGACGCCGGTGGCCGCGGCGATGTCGTTGATCGTGACCGGGCGTTTTCCGGCGGTACCGCGGGGCATGGTCGACAGCCAAGCAGATTTGGCAAAAGATGGCAAACGGTTGCCACGGCTTTTGCCGCGCTGATAGCGTCCGCTCGATCCGCTGGTCAAGCAGCAACGATGCGCCCGCCACACCCCCAAACAGCCGGGCGGCGCATCGCTCACTGAGGAGTGGACACCCCTATGAATCGATTGAAGATCATCGCCGTCGGCGCGGCCGCGGCGCTCGTGCTCGCCGGCTGCGGCGGCGACAAGAAGGACAGCAGCAGCGACGGCGGCGGGCTCAACGGCGCCGGCAAGACGCTCAACGTGCTGATGGGTGCGAACACGATCTACCCGCAGCAGCAGAAGCAGTGGTTCACCGACATCAGCAACGCGTTCAAGGCGCAGACCGGCGCCGAGGTGAAGTTCGAGACGTTCGCGTCGGCCAACGACGAGCTCACCAAGATCCAGACGTCGGTCGTGTCGGGGCAGGGCCCGGACATCTACGCGCTGGGCACCACGTTCACCCCGACCGCGTACGCGACCGGCGCGTTCGTGGAGCTGCAGGACGCGGACTGGCAGAAGGTCGGCGGCAAGGACCAGTTCCTGCCGGCGACGTTCGGCATCTCCGGCCCGGACGCGCAGCACCAGGTCGGCATCCCGTTCGCCAGCCGGCCGTTCGTCATGGCGTACAACACCGAGCTGCTCAAGGCGGCCGGGATCGACAAGCCGGCGGACAGCTGGGACGGGCTGCGCGAGCAGGCGAAGAAGCTGACCACCGGCGGCAACTACGGCATGGCGGTCGCCTACGCCGACGGGTTCGACCCGTGGAAGTTCATCTGGGCGATGAGCGTGCAGGCCGGCAACCCGCTCGTGGCGGGCAAGAAGGCGTCGCTGGACGACCCGGTGACGCTGAAGGCCTACCAGACCTACCTTGGCTGGCTGGCGTCCGACAAGGTCGTCGACCCGGCCGCGGTGGGCTGGAAGAACGCGCAGGCGATCGCGGAGTTCGGCGCCGGCAAGGCGGCGTTCCTGCCGATGGTGTCGGCCTCCTCCAAGGTGACGCTGGACAAGTCGCAGGTGGCGGGCAAGTACGCGTACGCCGTCATGCCGACGATCCCGCCGGGGCAGACCAGCAAGCCCTCGGGCGGCGTCGCGGCGACGAGCATCCTGTCGGGCGACAACCTGGTCGTGGCGAAGTACACCAAGAACAAGGACCTCGCCCTGGCGTTCATCAAGCTCATCACGAGCGCCGAGCAGCAGAAGTCGTACTACAAGACGTTCGGCGACCTGCCGACGAACGCGGCCGCGGCCAAGGAGCTGCAGGCGGACCCGGCGCTGGCGGCGATCGTCGACTCGGCGGGCCGTTCGGCCGGCACCCCGTTCAACGGCGGCTGGAGCAAGGTGCAGCTGGCCCTGGTCAACGTCGTCGTGCAGTCGGTGCCGGACCTCAAGGCCGGCAAGGTCGACGACGGCAAGCTCAAGTCCCTGGTGGCCGCGGCGCAGAAGGACGCCCAGGCCGCCGTCGACGAGGCGAAGTGACAACTCTGGCCCGCCGGACCGTCAGCCGGCGTCAGCGTCCACTGTGGATGCTGACGCCGGGTGGCGTCCTGCTGCTCGTCGTCATCGTCCTGCCGCTGGCCGTCGCGCTGCTGGTCTCGACGCTGGAGCTCAACCAGTACACGCTGCGGCAGTGGACCGACGCGCCGAACGTCGGCCTCGACAACTACGTGAAGGCGTGGCAGGAGACGGCGCTGCCGCACGCGATCTGGGTCACCATCGGCTACTCGGTGATCGTGACGGTCGCCGCGGTGCCGCTGGGGCTGGCCGCCGCCCTGGCCACCCAGCAGCGCTTCGCCGGCCGGGCGCTGGTGCGCTCGGTGTTCCTGGTGCCGTACGTGCTGCCGGCCTTCGTGGTTGCGACGGTGTGGCGCACGATCCTGCAGGTCGACGGGCCCGCCAACCGGCTGCTCGGCGAGCAGTACCTGTGGCTCAACGGGCCGCGCAGCTACTGGGCCCTGGTGCTGGTGCAGCTGTGGACGTCGTGGCCGCTGCTGTACCTGCTGGCGCTGTCCGGGCTGCAGGGCGTCCCCGACGACGTGCACGAGGCCGCGGCGCTGGACGGCGCGGGCTGGTGGTCGAAGCTGCGGCACATCATCCTGCCGCACCTGCGCGGCGCGCTCGGGCTGGGCATGATCATCGAGTTCCTGCACACGCTCAACAGCTTCACCCTGCCGTACGTGCTGTTCGGCATCCCGGCCCCGCACGACGTCGAGGTGCTGCCGGTGCTGACGTATGTGGAGAGTTTCCAGAACTTCAAGTTCGGGCTGAGCGCGGCGATGGCGGTGCTGTCGCTGGTGCTGGTCGCGATCCCGCTGTCGGTGTACCTGCGAGCGGTGAGGCTGAACCGCAATGAAGACTGACGTGCAGCGGCTGCTGCCGCGCTGGCTGCAGGCCGTGGTCGTCGCCGTGCTGCTGGTGTTCGCGCTCACCCCGGTGCTGTACATGCTGTTCGCGTCCGTCAACGACGACCTCGGCGTCGCCGGCGGCGAGTTCTTCCCCAGCGGCTTCAACCCCGGCAACTACCTGCGGATCTGGGACACCGTGGAGCTCGGCGACGGCCTGCTCAACAGCGTCGTCGTCGCCGGCAGCGTCGCGGTGGTCTCGGCGCTGGTGTCGGTGGCCACGGCGTACGTGCTGGTCCGGTTCTCCTTCTTCGGCCGCGGCCTGATCCTGCGGGCCCTGCTGGCGCTGCAGAGCATCCCCGGCACCCTGATGCTGCTGCCGGTGTTCGTGCTGTTCGCCAACCTGGCCCGGGTGCTCGGCATCGACGTCATCGGCACCCGGTGGGCGCTGTTCATCACGTACCTGACGTTCGCGCTGCCGTTCTCGTCGTGGGTGATGGTCACCTACCTGCGGGGCCTGCCGCACGAGCTCGACGAGGCGGCGCGGCTGGACGGGGCGTCGTCGTGGCGGATCCTGCGCTCGATCGTGATCCCGCTCAGCTGGCCCGGCCTCATCGTCTCCGGCATCTTCGCGTTCCTGCTCGGCTGGAACGACGTGCTGTTCGCCTCCGTCATCACCAACGCCGACACCCGCACCGCCGCGGTGGCGCTGCAGGTGTTCGGGGCGACGCAGGAGGGCGGCGCCATCCCGCTCTACGGGCAGCTGATGGCCTCCGCGCTGGTCTGCGCGCTGCCGGTGGTGGTCTTGTACCTCGTATTCCAGCGGTTCCTGGTCGGTGGCCTGACGGCCGGAGGAGTAAAATGAACCAGCTCAACGTGGCGATCGTCGGCAGCGGCATCATCGGCGCCAACCACGCCGAGGCGATCGTCCGGCACCCGCGGCTGCGCGTGGCCGCGCTGGTGGACGCCCGGATCGAAGCCGCCGAGGCGCTCGCCGCGAAGCTCGACCCGCATCCGTCCGTGCATCTCACCCTGGGCGAGGCCCTCGCGGCAGGGCATATCGACGGGGCCCAGATCGACCTGGTCGCCATCTGTACACCGAGTGGCCTGCACGTCGAGGCGGCCGAACAGACGCTGCGGGCCGGCGCGCACCTGCTCGTCGAGAAGCCTCTCGACACCGACCTGGCGAAGGCCCGCGCGTTCGCGAAGGTCGCCGCCGAGGCCGAGTCCCGCGGCCTGGTCTGCGCCGTCGTCTCCCAGCACCGCTTCGACCCGGCGATGGTCGCGGTCCAGGCGGCCGTCCGCGAGGGCCGCCTCGGGCGGATCACCTCCGCCGTGGTGTCGATGCCGTGGTGGCGCGACCAGGCGTACTACGACTCCGCCGACTGGCGCGGCACGTGGGCGTTCGACGGCGGCGGCGCCGTGGCCAACCAGGGCATCCACCTCGTCGACCAGATGCTGGCGCTGCTCGGCCGGCCCGAGGAGGTCTACGCCCGCACCGCCCTGGTCTGCCACGAGGGCATCGAGGTCGAGGACCTCGCCGTGGCCACCATCGGGTTCGCCGGCGGCGCCCTCGCCGTCCTGCACGCCACCACCGGCGCCCGCCCCGGCCTGCCGGTCCGCCTCGGCGTCTACGGCACCGAGGGCTCCGCGGTCCTGCACGACGACCAGCTCGAATACTTCCACTGCGCGGCCACGCCGGAGGTCAAGGCCCCGGATGTCGTACCGCAGGAGGAGCTGTACGGCTCGGCGAAGGCCCCCGACGGGTTCGTGCTGGGGCACCTGCGGCAGTACCAGGACATCGTCGAGGCGATCGACACCGGCCGCCGCCCCGGCGTCCGCGTCGAGGACGGCCTGCTCGCCCTGGCGCTCGTGCGCGCCGTCTACGTCTCCGCGTCGCTGCACCGCCCGGTCGACTTCGGCCAGGTCCTCGACGGCGCATTCGACAACGTCACCGTCTTCACCCAGGAGTGAGCCACGTGCAGTTCTCCGTCTTCACCGCCTCGACCCCCGACTGGACCCCGCAGGAGGCCGCGGCCACCCTCGCCGCGCAGGGCTGGGACGGCATCGAGTGGCGCATCACCGACCAGGACCCGGCCGACCCGCCCGGCTTCTGGGCCGGCAACCGCGCCACCTGGCCGCTGACCGGCCTCGAGGACAGCCTCCCGGAGATCGACCGCGTCACCCGCGGCGCCGGCCTGGCGTACTCCGGCCTCGGCGGCTACGCCCGCAGCTTCGAACGCGACGACGTCGCCCGCCTGCTGTCGGCCACCGCCACCCTCGGCGCCGGCCGCGTCCGCGTCACGATGCCCCTGCTGAAGACCGGCGACTACCGCGACCTGTTCGCCGGCGCCCGCAAGGACCTCGAGTGGGCCACCGCCGAGGCCGCCCGCCTCGGCGTGTCGATCCTCGTCGAGCTGCACCACGAGACGATCACCTCGTCGGCGTCGGCCGCCCTGCGCCTGATCGACGGCCTGGACCCGGCGACGATCGGCGTCATCCACGACCTCGGCAACCTCATCTACGAGGGCCACGAGGACCACCGGGCGGCGTTCCAGCTGCTCGGCCCGTACCTGCAGCACGTCCACATCAAGAACGTCGCCTGGCACCCGTCGTCGACGGCGCCGGACGGCACCGTGACCTGGCGCCCCGACTGGGCCACGCTGCGCGAGGGCCAGGCCGACGTCGCCGCCTACCTGCACGCGCTGCGCGAGCACGGCTACGACGGCTGGGTCACCCTCGAGGACTTCTCGACGAAGCTGCCGCTGGAGGAGCGCACCCGCGACAACCTCGCCTACGTGAAGTCCCACCTGGCCTGAGCGCCGATTCCTTTCGCGTCCCGGCCCGGTCTACACGGGCATGGACGACATCTTCACGCTCGAGGCCCACTACCGCCGCGCCAACGCCCAGTCCCGGCTCGAGCTCACCCTGGAGCAGCGCCGCGACCTCGACGCCCACTGGGGCGACGTCACCGCCGAGCCCGGCGGCGTCGACTACCTGGAACGGGAACTGGGCGGCGTGCCGGTGCTGTGGGCCGCACCGGCCGGAGCCGCCGGCGACCGGGTGCTGCTGTGCCTGCACGGCGGCGGGTACGTCGGCGGCTCCGTTTACACCCACCGCAAGCTCTACGCCCACCTGGCCAAGGCCACCGGCGCCCGCGCCGTCCTGCCCGCCTACTCGCTGACCCCCGAGCGGCAGTACCCGACCCAGCTCGACGAGATCACCGACGTCTACCGGGCCCTGCTCGCCGACGGCGTCCGCCCCGGGCACATCGCCGTGGTGGGCGACTCGGCCGGCGGCGGCCTCGCGGTGTCGCTGATGCTGCGCGCCCGCGCCGAGTCCGTGCCCCAGGCCGCCGCCCTGGTGCCGATCTCCCCGTGGACGGACATGACCCAGAGCGGCGCCTCCGTCGTCACCAACCGCCCCACGGACGTGCTGTTCGGCGGCGAGCACCCGATGCCCACCGGGGACCTGGTCGCCATGCTCCTGCCGGAGACAGTCGCCATCGACGGCTGGAGGCATGTCCGGTGAGCAACCGGCGGATCGTCGCCTTCGGCTTCCCGGAGCTGGCGTTGTGCTACCGGGTCACGGTGATGGCGATGAGGGCCACGCCATAGCCGGCGATACCGAGGCGGCGTTGAGCGTCGCCCGGTCGGCCTGCGCGTAGGCGCCGAGCAGGCTGCCCGACACGACCACCGTGATGATGGTGAGTTGCAGCGCGAGCAGCCGGCGGGCGAGGCTCCAGTGCCGCGGCATCAGCAAGCGGGGTTGGCAGCTGTTGGCACAGTGTGATAGTCAACAGCGCTCAGGAGCAGGCTGTAATTGCAGTGTGAAGTTGAAGGAGTGGGCGGCGACAACCGGTATCTCGTATGCGACCGCGCGGCGGCGGTACGAGTCGGGGACGCTGCCTGTTCCGACGTATCGGCTTGGGCGGCTCATCGTGGTCGGTGAACCGTTGACGCCTGCGCGGTCTGATGCTGGGCTGGTCGTGGTGTACGCGCGCGTCTCGTCGGTTGACCAGAAGGCGGACCTGGACCGGCAGGTCGCCCGGGTCACTGTGTGGGCCACTGGACAGCGTCTGGCCGTGGACCGGGTGGTAACCGAGGTGGGATCGGCGTTGGACGGCCACCGGAAGAAGTTCCTCGCGCTGCTGCGCGACCCGGCGGCGACGACGATCGTAGTCGAGCACCGCGACCGGTTCGTCCGCTTCGGGGCCGAGTATGTCGAGGCTGCGTTAACTGCGCAGAGCCGCAGGCTGCTGGTGGTCGATCCGGCCGAGGTCGACGACGACTTTGTGCGTGACGTGACGGAGATCCTGACGTCGCCGTGCGTCCGCCTGTACGGCCGTCGGGCCGCTGTGAACCGTGTCCGCCGTGCAGTTGCCCGCCACCGGGGATAGCACGGTGTGAAGACGATTCAGGCGTACCGGTTCGCCCTCGACCTCACCCCGGCGCAGCAGCGAGCGCTACTCGCCCACGCCGGGGCGGCCCGCGTCGCACATAACTGGGCGCTGGCGTGGGTCAAGGCGGTTATGGACCAGCGGGCGGCTGAGCGCACCTACGGCGTGCCGGACGAACACCTCACCCCGGCAGTCTCGTGGTCGCTGCCCGCGCTACGGAAGGTGTGGAACGCCGCTAAGTCGCAGGTTGCCCCGTGGTGGCGCGAGTGTTCCAAGGAGGCGTTCAACACCGGCCTGGACGCGCTTGCCCGCGCGTTGAAGAATTGGGGCGACTCCCGCTCGGGTATGCGGGCTGGCCGTCCGGTCGGGTTCCCCCGGTTCAAGTCCCGCCGCCGGTCGACGCCATCCGTTCGGTTCACCACCGGCGCGATCCGGGTGGAGCCGGACCGTAAGCATGTGGTGCTGCCCCGGCTGGGCCGGTTGAAGCTGCATGAGTCGGCACGGAAACTTGCACGGCGAGTGGAAGCGGGCACGGCGCGGATAATGTCGGCGACGGTGCGCCGTGATGGCTGCCGGTGGCACGTCGCGTTCACCGTCGAGATCGAACGAGGCGAGCGCCGTGCGGCCCGGCCGGACTCGACGGTGGGGGTCGACATCGGGATCACACGCCTCGCTGTGCTGTCCACCGGCGAACTCGTACCGAACCCGCGTCACTTGGCCGCTGCGCGGGGCAGGCTGCGTGCGCTGGGCCGGGCGCTGTCGCGTAAGACCGGCCCGGACCGGCATATCGGCCGCCGCCCGTCGAAACGGTGGGAACGCGCAGCTGCCCGGCTCGGCCGCGCCCACGCCGGCGTGGGTAATCTGCGTCGTGACGGCCTGCACAAACTCACGACCCGACTGGCCCGCGAACACGGCACGGTTGTCGTGGAAGATCTCAACGTCGCCGGCATGCTCGGCAACCGTCGGCTGGCACGGCATATCGCCGATGCCGGATTCGCCGAAATCCGCCGCCAACTGGCGTACAAGACCAGTTGGAACGGTGGTCGGCTGGTCGTCGCCGACCGCTGGTATCCGTCATCGAAAACCTGCTCGGGCTGCGGCGCGGTGAAAACCAAGCTAGCCCTGTCCGAGCGCACCTACGCTTGTGCGGCATGTGGCCTGGTCATCGACCGCGACCGCAACGCCGCGCTCAACCTCGCCGCCATCGCGGCCGAGTTCGAAACCGCCGGGAGTGGTCCGGTGGCAGCACGTGGAGCTGACTGTAAGACCCGCGTACGCGGGCAGGTGGCCGTGAAGCGTGAACCCGGCACCGCCCCCGCGGGTCAGCCCGGGACCGTCCCACCGCAAGGCGGGACTACCGATCGTGCGCCCGCAAAAGCGCACTGAGAGGTAACGGGATGCTGACACGTCGATGACAGGGTCGTCACGTGTACGCAATGAACGCAATCGTGACCGGGGTCACATCGACTCCCATGCTCGGTCCATGTCAACCGCCGCCACCGCGCCCGCACCGCGGCGCGATCGCACCGCCTACCTGTACCTCGCCGTCGTGCTGGCGGTCGTCGCCGGCGCGGCCTTCGGCCTGATCGCTCCCAAGGCCGCCCTGGAGGCCAAGCCGCTCGGCACCGGCTTCGTCAACCTGATCAAGATGATGATCAGCCCGATCATCTTCTGCACGCTCGTGCTCGGCGTCGGCTCGGTGCGCAAGGCCGCCCGCGTCGGCAAGGTCGGCGGCCTCGCCCTCGGCTACTTCCTGGTCATGTCCACCGTGGCGCTGGTGATCGGCCTGGTCATCGGCAACCTCCTGCACCCCGGCGCCGGCCTGCACCTCACCGACGCCGCCAAGGCCGCCGGCGCCAAGCAGGCCGCGAGCGCGCCCGCCTCCACCGTCGACTTCCTCCTCGGCATCATCCCGACCAGCCTGTTCTCGTCGCTGACGGCCGGCGCCGTGCTGCAGACGCTGCTGGTCGCGCTGCTCGTCGGGTTTGCCCTGCACGCCATCGGCCCCTCCGGCCAGGCGATCCTGCGGGGCGTGGAACACCTGCAGCGCCTCGTGTTCCGCATCCTCGCGATGATCATGTGGCTGGCCCCGATCGGCGCGTTCGGCGCCATCGCCGCGGTCGTCGGCGCCGGCGGCTGGAAGGCCCTGGAGAGCCTGCTGCAGATCATGGTCGGCTTCTACCTCACCTGCGCCGTGTTCGTGTTCGTGGTGCTCGGTGCGGTGCTGCGCACCGTGGCCGGGGTCAACATCTTCCTGCTGCTGCGGTACCTCGCCAGGGAGTTCCTGCTGATCCTGGGCACCTCGTCGTCGGAGTCGGCGTTGCCGCGCCTGGTCGCGAAGATGGAGCACCTCGGCGTGTCCCGCACCGTCGTGGGCCTGACGGTCCCGGCCGGGTACTCCTTCAACCTCGACGGCACCGCGATCTACCTGACGATGGCGTCGCTGTTCATCGCCGACGCCCTGGGCAGCCCCCTGAGCCTGGCCCAGCAGATCTCGCTGCTGCTCTTCATGATCGTCGCCTCGAAGGGCGCCGCCGGGGTCACCGGCGCCGGCCTGTCCACGCTCGCCGGCGGCCTGCAGGCGCACCGCCCCGAACTCGTCGACGGCGTCGGCCTGATCGTCGGCATCGACCGGTTCATGTCCGAGGCCCGCGCCCTGACGAACTTCGCCGGCAACGCGGTCGCCACGGTCGTGGTCGGCCGGTGGACCGGCGAGTTCGACGGCGAGCGGTGCGCCGAGGTCCTGTCGGGCCGCGCCCCGTTCGACGAACAGACGATGCTCGACCACGGCCACGCCGCCCCCGCCGACCGTTCGCCGTCCGAGCCCCCGGCCGACGACCGGCTGGTGCCCGCCGCCGCACCCCCGACCCAGCGCTAGACCCGGCGCAGGTGGGTGACCGCGCTGTCGTGGTTGCGGAACAGGCCCGCGTCCAGGCCGTGCGTGGCCAGGAACGCCTGCGGGTAGCGGGCGCCGGTGTCGGCGTCCTCCCACGTGCCCGGCGGCAGGAACGGCAGCCGGGCCGGCGGGGCCGGCTCGCCGTAGTGGTGGCCGGACAGGAACTGGAACACCGCGGCCTCGTCGCCGGCCGCCGACAGGTAGGCCAGCGCCGGGGCCGCGGACGAGCCCGGCGAGCGCAGCCGGTACAGGGCGCCGTGCTGGACGATCGGGCGGATGCGCTTGTACTGCCCGATCAGCGCGGCCGCCTCGGCCTGGTCGGACAGCGACCAGGCCGGCAGGTCGCCGCCGATGCCGAGCACGCCGGCCATCGCCACGTGGAAGCGGAAGCGCAGCGGCAGGCGGTTGCCCGTCAGGAAGTTCGGGGCGTCGGTGACCCAGGCCGTCATGGCGCGGGCTGGGTACAGCTGGCCGAAACCCTCCTGGATGAGCAGCCGGTCGGCGGCGTCGGTGTTGTCGCTGGGCCACACCTGGTCCGTGCGGGCCAGGATGCCGAGGTCGACGCGGCCGCCGCCCGAGGCGCACGACTCGAAGCGGACCGTGGGATGGGCGCGGCGCAGGCGGTCGAGGATCGCGTACAGGTTGCGGGCATGGGCCGTGGACCACAGCAGGTCGCCGCGCGGGCCCGGGTCGGTGACCGGGCGGTTCATGTCCCACTTCACGAACGCGATGTCGTGGGCGGTCAGCAGCGCGTCGAGCCAGCCGTGGACCCAGTCGGCGACCTCCGGGCGGCCCAGGTTCAGGGCCAGCTGATGGCGCAGCTCGTGGCGGGGATAGCCGGGGGAGTGGTACACCCAGTCGGGGTGGGCGCGGTACAGGTCGCTGTCCGGGTTGACCGCCTCCGGCTCGACCCAGATGCCGAAGCGCATGCCGAGCTCGCCGACGCGCGCGATGAGCGGGCCGAGGCCGTTGGGGAAGCGGGCCGGGTTGGGCGTCCAGTCGCCCAGGCCGGCGTTGTCGGCGACGCGGGCGCCGAACCAGCCGTCGTCCATCACGAACAGCTCGCAGCCCAGCGCCGCGGCGCGCTCGGCCAGGGCCATCTGGTTGGCCTCGTCGAGCAGGAAACCGGTGGCCTCCCACGAGTTGTACAGCACCGGGCGCAGCTCGTCGCCGTGCGGCAGAACCCGGGTGCGGACGTGCTCGTGCCAGGCGCGGCTGGCGGCGCCGAAACCGCCCGCGCTGTACAGGCCGTACGAGACCGGGGTGACGTACGACGTGCCGGGTGACAGGGACGCTACTGGCTCCTCGTGGGCGGCGCCGGCGTTGACCGCGACCCGGCCCACCGGTAGGCGCTGCACGTCGATGTGCCACGTGCCGGACCAGGCCAGGGCGGCGGTCCACACCTCGCCCGCCGTTTCCGTTGCGGTGCCGTCGTCCAGGGCGATCCACGGGTTGTGCATCGGGCTGGTCGTGGTGCGGCGGCTGCCGAGGCGGACCGTGCCGGCGGGCAGCTCGGCCCGCTCGAGACGGCTGTCGGCGCCCCACCGGCCGTGCAGCGAGCTGAGCCGGTAGCGCTCCAGCGGCGGCGGGCACCACACGGCGCTGTCGGCGCGCAGCACCTCGACGGGGACGTCGGTGTCCAACGAGACCCAGCGCTCGATCGGGTCGTGGCCGGCGGTGACCCGGTAGTGCAGGGTGAGGCGCAGGGGGCGCGTCTGTTCGGTGTACCGCAGCCGCAAATGCCCCTCGGAAACCTCAGCGGCGTCGAGGACCCAGCGCACGGTCCTCGTCCCGTCGGGGAAGCGCAGCGCCAGGGCGGGCTCGGCGAAGCGCAGGCCGGCGTCGGAGGGGTACTCCTCGCGGCCGTCGACCGGGCTCTCCCAGCTGCCGCGGGCCACGTCCAGCGGCACCGCGGCCAGGGCGAGCGCGGACTCGTCGTCGACCGGGCCGCCCCAGTGCCGGCACAGCGGCCCGTCCTCGCCGGCGGTGAGCACGTAGGCGCTGTGCGGGGTGCGCAGGACCCAGACGCCGGGGGCCGGCTCGCTGACGAGGGTCATCCTTTAGTCCGCGACGAGGCGGACGCGATCGCCGGCGTAGGCGGCGCCGAGCAGGGCCGAGCGCTCCGTGTCGCTGACCGGCCGGGCCGGGACGGGCAGGCCGAGGGCGGGCTCGATGAGGTCCCAGGCGCCGGTCATCGAGCCGCCGACGACGACCATCTCGGCGCCGAAGCGGTCCAGCCACTCGGTGAGCAGGCGGCCGAGGATGCCGAACGCGGCGGCGACGACCTCGCGGGCCGGCTCGTCGCCGGCCCGGGCCAGGTCGGCCAGGCCGCGCATGCCGTCGACGGTGGTGCCGGTGCGGGCCAGGTAGCCGCGCACGAGCGCGCGGTCGGAGACCAGGTCCTCGATGTTGACGCCGTCGACGTCGCAGAAGTGGATCTCGCCGTCGGGCGGGACGTCGGGGCCGGTGGAGACGACCGCGCCGTCGGCCAGCCAGGACGAGCCGATGCCGGTGCCCAGGGTGATGGCGACGCTGCGGCTGGTGCCGGTGGCGGCGCCGGCGACCCACTCGCCGAGCAGGAACGCGTCGGCGTCGTTGACGAACGTGAACGCCGACGGGTCGGCGGGAATGGCGGCGGCGAGGGCCGCGCGCAGGTCGACGCCGCGCAGCTGATCGAACTTGCCGACGCCCTCGTGCAGCGACACTCCGGCGGTGTAGTCGAACGGGCCGGGCATGGCCACCGCCCAGCGGTCGCCCGGGTTGGGCAGCAGCCGCTTCGCCGCGTCGGCGAGCACCCCGACGATGGTGTGCGCGTCCCGCGACGGGTCCAGCGGATGCCGCTGCCGGTCGAGGATCTGGTGGCTTGCAACCTCGACGCTACCGGCGGTCACGTGACTGCCACCGATCTCGAGAACCCGCACGGGGTTGGATGGGGAAACGGTGGCCTGCACGCGGTAACGGTATCGCACCGGATCCCGCGGTCATCCGATCACCCGCGGCGGGTCACCACTGGTTCCAGGCGACGTTCCAGTCGCCGATGCCGTCGGTCAGCGGCAGCTGCTTGGGCGTGTTGCGGACCTCGACGATGTCACCGGTGTCGAACGTGTCGTAGAACCACTGGGCGTTGGCCGGGGCCACGTTGATGCAGCCATGGGAGGTATTGGCCTTGCCCTGCGAGGGGATGTTCCAGTCGGCCAGGTGCACGTACTCGCCGGCGAGTGAGATCCGGCAGGCCAGCTTGACCTTCTCCTCGTAGTAGTTCGGGTTGTTCTTGTCGGTGATGCCGTAGCTGGCCGAGCCCATCGTGACGACCGGCTCCTTGGTCATGAGCACGTGCACGCCGGAGCGGGTGAAGAAGTCGATCTCCTCGCCCTTGGAGCCCGTCGTGGTACCACCCTTGCCCATGCTGACCGGGATCTTCTTCACCATCTGCCCGTCGATCCAGCACTCCATCTGGTGGGTGTTGGCGTCGGCGATGGCGATGCGGGACGGGCCGATGGAGAAGTTGGCGGTGGAGTTGCCGCCGCCGTAGACGCCGCCGCCGAGGTCGACGCCGAGGAGGTTGACGCTGACCTTGACGGTCGTGCCCTTCACCCAGTACTTCTCCGGCCGCCAGTGCGCGCTCTGGTTGGTCACCCAGTGCCACTTGCCCTCGACCTGCGGCGAGGTGGTGACCTCCATCGCCTGCTCGGCCGCGTCCTGGTTCTTCACGGCCTTGTTGAAGAACACGATGACGGGCTGGCCGACGCCGTACGTCGCGCCGTTCTTCAGCGCCAGCATCGGGTTGGCCTGGAACGTGATCGACGCGACCGAGGCCGGCTTCAGGGTGGTGAAGCTGCTGCTCTGGCTCACGTCCTTGCCGCCGGCGTCCTGCCCGGCGACGGTGACGGTGTACGTCAGCCCGTATGACAGGGAACCGGTCGACGTCCACGTGTGCTTGGCGTCGTCGAGCTTGCCGTCGAGGTTCTTGCCGTTGGCGGAGACGGTGACGGTACTGAGGGTGCCGTTCTCGATCGCGACGGTGACCGGGCTGCCCGGCTTGACGTCCTTGGTGTCGGCGGCCGGGGTGATGGTGACCTTCGCCGGAGCTGCCGCGCCGCCCCCGTCACCGCCGCCGGGCCCGGCCGACGCCCCGCCGCCGCTCCAGGTGCCCTTGGCCTTGTTGCCGTTGTCACACGCGGCGAGCGCGGTCGCCGCGGCGACTCCGGCGCCCGCGGCCAGCATTCTGCGACGACTCAACATGTCTGTGCCCTCCCCGTTCGCGAACGGTACCCACCCCGGGCCGATGTGCAAAACCCCCGGCCGGTATTGCGGCGTATGTCCGAAGAGGGTGGGCCCGCCTGACATCACTGAGACGTACAGACGGGCCCGGGGCGTTTACACGTCAGGAGCCGGAGACGACCGTCACCTCGAGGCGGTCGGTGTAGAACGCGACGCGCTTGGCGATCGGGGAGACGGCCGCGTAGGGCTCCTCGTAGCTCCACACCGCGTTGTCCAGCGTGGCCTCCGGCGTGACGACGGAGTAGTAGGAGGCGTCGCCCTTGTACGGGCAGTACGTGCTGTGCTCGGTGCGGCGCAGCAGGCTCTGGTCGACGTCGTCGAGCGGGACGTAGTACACCACCGGGTAGGTCGACTCCTGCAGCGCGAGCGCGTCAGTGGTGTCGGCGACGACGCGTTCGCCGGCGCGCACCACGACCCGCACGTCCGCGGGCGCGACGGTGATCGGGTGGTCGGGGCCTGGGGTCAGCTGTGGGCGAGACATGATCCCCACGCTATTTCGGCAGCAGGCGGTCGACCAGGCGGACCGGCAGATCCGCGCCGAGCGTCCACGGCAGGAAGATGACCCGGTAGATGATCGGCCCGATGAGCCCGTCGATGATGTCGTCGGCGCTCAGCGGCGAGTCCGGCCCGCACCGCGCGACGATGTCCAGGGCCTCGGCGCGGCGGTTGCGCAGGCAGTCGGTCTCCTGCTCGCCGGCGGTCGCCGACCCGCCGCGCAGGATCGCCGCGTTGAGCGGCTTGCGGTAGTGCTCGACGATCTCGGTCGCCCAGGTGATGAGGTCGGCGCGCAGGTCGCCGGTCTGCGGCAGCGGCCGCTGCGGGTCGAGCCGGTACGTGGCGATGTCGTTGAGCAGCGTCGAGGCGTCGCCCCAGCGGCGGTAGACGCTCGTCGGGTTCACCCCGGCCCGCTCGGCGACCATCGGAATCGTCACCTTCTCCGCCCCGCGCTCGCGCACGAGGTCCTCCACGGCGTGACGGATCGCCGACAGCACGGCGGCGCTGCGCCCGCCGGTGCGCCGCACAGGCTCGGGCATGGTGTGACGCTCCTAACTAAAGCAAAATTCGTGGCTTTAACTGGCCCGCGATGCGGTTAGCTTCAGCGTAACGCAAAGCCCATTGCTTTAGGAGCCGCCGCGATGTCCACCGCAACCCTCGAGCGCCCGCTCGCCGCCCGCCGGACACTGCCCGCGGGCGTCGCGTTCACCGGCGCCGCGCTCGCGTTCGCGTCGCTGTACCTCGCCGCCGGCGCCCCGACCCCGCTGCTCGTCCTGTTCGAGCACGAGTGGGGCTTCGCGCCGTGGGTGCTCACCGTCGCCTTCGCCGCCTACGCGTTCGGCCTGCTCGCCGCGCTGGTCGTGGCCGGCTCGCTGTCCGACCACGTCGGGCGCCGCCCGGTGCTCATCGGCGCCCTGGCCGTCGAGCTCGCCGCGATGCTCATGTTCGTCTACGCCCCCGGCATCGGCTGGGTCATCGCCGCCCGCGTCGTGCAGGGCCTGGCCACCGGCGCGGCCAGCAGCGCCTTCACCGCCGCCCTCGTCGAGCTTGCCCCGCCGGCCCACAAGCGCCTCGGCGGCATCCTCGGCGCCGTCGCCCCCGCCGGCGGCCTCGGCCTCGGCGCCCTGCTCACCGGCGCCGCGGTGCAGTTCACCCACCACGCCAACCTCATCGTGTTCACCAGTCTCGCCGTCGTCATGGCCCTCGGTACCGCCACCGCCGCCCTCTCGCAGGAGACGGTGACCCCCGCCCCCGGCGCCCTGGCGTCGCTGCGCCCGCGGGTGTCCGTGCCGCGCCCCGCCCGCGCCGACTTCCTGGCCGCCGCCCCCGCACACCTGGCGTCGTGGATGTTCGCGGCCCTGTTCATGGGCCTGTCCCCGAGCATCCTGCGCGACGTGTTCCACCACAGCAGCGGCCTGCTCAACGGCGCCACCGCGTTCCTGCCGCCGGCGATGGCCGCGACCGCCGCCTACGCGCTCAGCCGCTACCCCGCGCGCCCGGTCGTGCGGTACGGCACCGTCGGCGTCCTGCTCGGCGCGGCCGTCACCCTGCTCGGCATCGCCACCGCGACGCTGCCGCTGCTGTGGCTCGGCGGCCTCATCGGCGGCGCCGGCTTCGGCTCCACGTTCTCCGGCGCCCTGCGCGCCGTCGGCCCCCTCGCCCAGCCCCACCAGCGGGCCGCGCTGTTCGCCGCGGTGTTCCTGGTCGCGTACCTCTCCTTCGGCGGCGCCGCCGTCATCGCCGGCTTCCTGGTCGCACCGCTGGGCCTGCTGACGACGGCCATGTGGTACGGCGCCGCGGTGATGGTCGCCGCGCTCGCCGCCCTGGCCGCCCAGCTGCGCCTTTCCCCTCAGCTGTAGCCCCCGCCGGCCGATGGCAGGAGAAACTTCGAGGGAGGCACCGCATGCGCATCGGCGACCCGGCCACGTTCAGCGTCCCCGCCGCCGGTACCCGGCCCGACCCGGCGGCCCGGAAGGCCCAGGTGAACGCCCAGGCCGACACCCTGAGCCAGCTCCTGGCCAGCAAGCACGGCGGCAAGGTCGCCGCCAACGTCACCGACGGCCAGGGCGTCGACCTGTATATGTAGGGCCCGCTCTACAACGGGATCACGTACTGGATGAAGCCGCGGTTCTCGGCCACCTGGTCATAGAGGCGACGGGCGGTCGCGTTGTCGTCGCGCGTGTGCCAGTACACCCGGTCGAGGTTTCGCTGTTTCGCCCACTCGGCGACGGCCTCGATGAGTGCGCGGCCGACCCCGCGGCCGCGCACGTCGCCGGCGGTGAACAGATCCTGCAGGTAGCACACGTCGCCGGAGCTGGTGCTGGCGTGCACGAGGAAATGCGCGATCCCGACGAGCCGCCCGTCGAGCCGCGCCCCGAGCGCGTGCACCCGCTCGCCGGCGAGGAAGTCCCGCCACGCGGCGTCGAACCGCTCCGCCGGCCAGGTGCGCCCGTAGAACGCGTGGTAGCCGGCGAACAGCTCCTCCCACGCCGAACGGTCCGCGGCCTCGAGCCCAGCTACAACGATCACCGCACCATCGTGCCAAAGCGTCTCGTACGATCGCGGCTTGCTGGGGGTGCATTTCGCCATCACGGGGGAGCAGGAGCGGGCGCTGCTCGCGGCGGGCACGACGACGCCGTCGGGGAGCGCGCCGCCGCGGCCGGGCGGGCGGTGCTGTTCACCGCGACCTAGTCGTCGGGTTGCCGGTGTTCTCGAGGTTCGCGCGCACCACCAGCCGGGCGCTGCCGGTCATCCGGCTGTCAGGACAGTAGGGTGCGGCGCAGGCGGGGCAGCGCGACCGCCAGGGCCAACGCCCCCAGTGCCAGCAGGTACACCAGCGACGGCAGCAGCGCGGGCCCGACGTGGCCGAGGGCGGGCTCGCGCAGCAGCTGGATCGCGTGGTACAGCGGCAGGCACTCCACGAAGACCTGCACCGGCCGCGGGTAGACGCCGACCGGGAAGAACGTCGTGGCGAACAGGAACATCGGCAGCATCACCAGCTGGATCAGCTGGAAGTCGTGGAAGCCGCGCAGGAACGTGGCCACGGCCAGGCCCACGGCGGCGAACGCGAAACCGATGACCGCGGCGCCGGGGACCGCCAGCAGGACCCAGGGCGAGCGGGCGTACCCCAGCAGCGCCACGATCACGAGGAACCCGCAGCTGGCGATGGTGCCGCGCAGCAGCGCCCAGGCCGTCTCGCCGAACGCGATGTCGCGCACGCCGAGCGGGGTCGTGACCATCGTGTCGTAGGTGCGCTCCAGGCGCAGCTTGATGTACAGGCCGAACGAGGTCTCGTTCATGGCGCCGTTCATCGCCGCCGTGGCCAGCAGCGCGGGCGCGACGAACTGGGCGTAGGTGACGCCCGGGTCGTCGAGGCCGGGCACCGAGCCGACGAGGGCGCCGACGCCGACGCCGATCGACAGCAGGTACAGCAGCGGCTCCAGCACCTCGGCGGCGAGCATCGCCCAGGTGTACCGGTAGATCATGAGATTGCGCTCGACGAGCAGCAGGGCGCGGGTCATGCGAACAACCGCCGGCGGTAGGTGCGGCGGGCCATCAGGAGGCCCAGGACGGTGAGCGCGGCGAGGTACGCCGTGTGGCCGAGCAGCGCGGCCGGCGCGGCGGTGCCGAGGAACAGGCCGCGGCACAGCTCGGTGCCGTGCCACAGCGGGGTGCCGTAGATGACGTACCGCAGCGCGACCGGCACCTGGTCGACCGGGAAGAACACGCCGGAGAACATGTACATCGGCATGATCACGAACCGGAACACGTGCATCATCGGCGCCGGCGTCTCCAGCGTCGCCGACCACGCGGTCAGCGGCGCCGCGAACGCCAGCCCGGTCAGCAGCGCCGCCGGGACGAGCCACAGCAGCCCGGCGGTGCGCAGCGACGGGAAGCACAGCAGCGCCGCGGTGAAGCACGCGGCCGACACCGCGAGCCGGAACGCCATGAACAGCACGTGCCCGGCCAGCACGTCCTCGGGGCCGAGCGGGCCGGCGGTCGCGCTGCGGTAGCTGCCGCCGGGCCGGATCGCGGTGAACACCGCCCGGGTCGACTCGGTGACCGCGTTCTGCATGCTGGCCGCGGCGAGCATCCCGGGCGCGAAGAACGCCAGGAATCCCACCCCGTGCAGCGTGGCCGGGCCGGCGTGGCGGTCGACGAGCGGGCCGAGGCCGGCGCCCATGGCGAACAGGAACAGCAGCGGGTTGAGGACGTTGATGACGATCGTGCCGCGCCAGGTGCGGCGGTACCGCAGCATCCAGTAGCGGAACTCGCGCAGGGCCAGCGCGCTCATTCGACCAGGGACCTTCCGGTCAGGCGCAGGAAGACGTCCTCGAGGGTGGCCCGGCGCACCAGGGCGGTGATCGGCTCCGCCCCGTCGGCGTTGACCTTCGCGAGGGCCGCCTCGCCGTCCTCGGTGTACAGCAGCACCCGGTCCGGAAGCTCCTCGACCCGCTCCACGAGCGCGCCGGGCCGCGGCGGGGCGGCGCCGGGCGGCAGGCGCAGCTCGAGGACCTCGCGGGTCACGTACCGCTCGATGAGCTCCCGCGGCGAGCCCTCCGCGGCGATGGCGCCCTTGTCCATGACCACGAGCCGGTCGCACAGCTGCTCGGCCTCGTCCATGTAGTGCGTGGTGAGGATGAGCGTCACGCCGTCCTGCTTGAGCCGGAACAGCCGGTCCCACAGCACGTGCCGCGCCTGCGGGTCCAGCCCCGTCGTCGGCTCGTCGAGGAGCAGGATCTCGGGGTCGTTCACGAGCGACCGGGCGATCGTGAGCCGCCGCCGCATCCCGCCGGACAGCGCGGACACCTTGGCGCCCGCCTTGTCCGCCAACTGCGCAAAATCCAGCAGCTGTACCGCTTTGTCGCGGGCCTGGCGCCGGGAGAGCCCGAAGTAGCGCCCGTAGATGAGCAGGTTCTCCTGCACCGAGAGCTCGTTGTCGAGGGCGTCGTCCTGCGGTACGACCCCGATGCGCGCCCTGATCTTCGAACCGTCGCGGACGGGGTCCATCCCGAGCACCTCGAGCCGCCCGCCGGACGGCGGCGAGACGCACGCGATCATCCGCATCGTCGTGGACTTCCCGGCCCCGTTCGGCCCGAGAAACCCGAACGCCTCACCGCGGCTGATACGCAGGTCGATCCCGTCGACGGCCCGCACCGCCCCGGCCCGGTGCACCTTCGCAAGGTTGTCGGCCTCGATGAGTACCTCGGCAGTCATCCCCGTCGCCTCCCCGTCGGCGGTTTACTGAAGGCCGAAAAACTAGCACGATCGCTTGCAACTTTCAGACCTTTTTTGGGAAGGGTTGGCGCACCGGGAGTGCGGTGGCGATGGCCAGGAGGTATCCGGCGGCCCCCGCCAGCAGCGCCGCCCGGACGTCGACGGCCGCGAGGAGGGCGCCGAGGACGGCGATACCGAGCGCGCTGCCGACCTGGCGGGCGGCGTTGAACAGGCCGGTCGCGAGCCCGGCCCGCCCCTGTGGCGCCGCCTCCACGACGGCGGAGGTGGCCGCGACCATGCTCATGGAGATGCCGAGGCCGGCGATGAACACAGCGGGGACGAGCACCGCGTACGGCACGCTCCCCATGACCACGCGTGAGCAGGGCGATGGCTCCGGCGACTTGTCCGGCGAGGTCGAGCGGCACTGCGTCGCCGTCATCGGCCGGCGCGGCTGCTCGGCTGGGCTGGGTGCTGGCTTTTGCGACAAGTCGGGCGCTGACGCGCCACGACTTGTCGGATTTTTCGCCCGTCCGGGTATAAATCCGACATTGGCTGAATCTCGTACTACGGGCTCACCGCGCGCGGCGGGGTCGGGTTGCGTTGCGGCGTCACGGCGAGCGGGCGGGTCGGCATGTGGCGCAACGTCACGGCGTGCGGTGGCATCGCGGTGCATGGCGGCATCGGTGTCCGCGCGCGTCGGAGCGTCTCGGTGCGTGGGAGCCTCAGGGCCGCCGCCGCGCCCTGTGCCGCGCGGGCGAACGGCAGCGGCGGCATCGCGGGCGACAGGGCGCACATCACCGACGCGGCGCCGAAGAGGACAAGGCCGGCGACGAAGACGCGGCGGGAGCCGAGGCGGTCGCCCAAGCCAGCCGCCGGTGAGCAGCAGGCCGGCGGGGCGTGCAGGTCGGTGCCGAGCTCCGGCAGAGCCACGTTCAGTAGGGCATGCATGTCCGGCTACCCGGCGGGCGGTATATGTACTCGATGACGATCTTCGCGGATGAGGCCGTCGAGCGGTTCGTGCTGGACTCGCGCGAAAGCGCGGCGACGCCGAGCGTCGAGGAGCTGCGGCGTGGCTCGCGCGAACGGGCGCACCTGCGGCCCGAGGGGCCCGCCATGCCCGCGCGGGACGAGGTGGTCGGGGGCGTCCCGGTCCGCGTCTTCGAGCAGGACACCACGACCCGCATCGTGTACCTCCACGGCGGCGGCTTCGTGCTGGGCGACCTCGACACCCACGATGCCCTGTGCCGGCGCCTCGCCGCGGCGACGCGCACCACCGTCGTGTCGGTGGCGTACCGGCTGGCGCCCGAGCACCCGTATCCGGCGGCGGTCGACGACGCCCTCGCCGTGCTCGAGTGGGCCGGCGGGCTCGGGCCGGTCGCGGTCGGCGGGGACTCGGCGGGCGCTTTCGTGGCCGTGCTCGCCGCCCGGCGTACACCAATTGCGCTGAAAGCACAGCTGCTGCTCTGTCCGGTCGTCGACATCACGTTCGACCAGCCGAGCGCGGAGAAATACGGCATCGGGTACACGCTCGACATTCCGACACTGCGGCAGTGGGTCGGGTGGTGGGCCGATGCAGCGGTACCGAACCCGCTGCTCTTCGATCTTGAGGGAATGCCCCCGGCGCTGGTGGTGGCGGCCGAGCTCGATCCGCTGCGCGACGGGGCCGAGCGCTACGCGCGGCGGCTCGAGGCGGCCGGGGTACCGGTCGCATTCCGGGTCGAACCCGGTCTTGTCCACAACTTTTCGACCATCACGCATCTGTCCCGGGCCGCCGCGGACGCCGATGCCCGGTTCCTGACTGACGCGGCGGCGATCTTAGGCTGAAATTCACAGCAGCGTCTTCCCGACAGGACTTGTGTTCCTCACAGAAACTGTTGCTAGGGTCTGCGACGCTCGACGATCTGGAACGCAAGGGGGACGACGTGGGACTGTGGGACAAGGTCAAGGGCGAGTTCATCGACATCATCGAGTGGCTCGACGACAGTCGGGACACGATCGTCTGGCGGTTCCCGCGCTACCAGAACGAGATCAAGATGGGCGCCAAGCTCGTCGTGCGGGAGTCGCAGGTCGCGGTCTTCGTCAACGAGGGCCAGGTCGCCGACGTGTTCGTTCCCGGCACCTACACGCTGCAGACGCAGAACATGCCGATCCTGTCCACCCTGAAGGGCTGGAAGTACGGGTTCGACTCGCCGTGGAAGGCCGAGGTCTACTACGTCAACACCCGGCAGTTCACCGACTTCAAGTGGGGCACGCAGAACCCCATCATGATGCGGGACGCCGAGTTCGGCATGGTGCGCATCCGGGCGTTCGGCGCGTACTCCCTGCGCGTCGTGCACCCCGAGAACCTGCTCAAGCAGCTCGTCGGCACCGACCCGCAGTTCCGCACCGAGGAGGTGTCGGAGTTCCTGCGCCAGCTCATCGTCGGCCACCTCGGCCCGGCCCTCGCCGCCGCGCAGGTGCCGGTGCTCGACCTCGTCAGCCAGCAGCTCACCATCGGCACCCGGCTCGCCGGGGTGCTGACGCAGGAGCTGGCCGAGTACGGCATCCAGATCCCCAAGTTCATCATCGAGAACATCTCGCTGCCGCCCGAGGTCGAGGAGGCCCTGGACAAGCGCACCTCGATGGGGGTGCTGGGCAACCTGGACCAGTACACGAAGTTCCAGGCGGCCAACGCCATGGAGGCGGCGGCCAACAACCAGGGCGGCGCCGGTGAGGGCTTCGGCCTGGGCCTGGGCATGGCCGCGGCGCAGCAGGTCGCCAACACGCTGAACCGCCCCCAGCAGCAGCCGTACCCGCAGCAGCAGCCCTACGCACCGCAGGGCGCGCCGCAGCAGTATGCGCCGGCGCCGGCCGGCCCGCAGTACGCGCCGCCGCCGGCCGCCCCGCCGGCCGCGCCGCCGCCGCTGCCGCAGCAGGACCAGTGGTTCGCCGCGATCGGTGGCGCTCAGGCCGGACCGTTCGACGCCGCCGGGCTCGGCGGGCAGGTCCAGGCGGGGCAGATCACCCGAGAGACGCTCGTGTGGAAGAACGGCATGGCCAACTGGATGCCGGCCGGTCAGGTGCCCGAGCTCGGCGCCATCTTCGGCGCAGTCCCCCCGCCGCTCCCCCCGATGGGCTGATCAGGAAATGTCGCAAACCCAGTACCCCTGCGCCGCCTGCGGCGCCAACGTCGAGTTCGCGCCCGGCACGAGCGTGCTCAAGTGCCCGTACTGCGGCCACGAGACCGTTCTGGAGACCTCCGGCGCCCGCGTCCGCGAGCACGACTACCTCACCTTCACCAGCCTGCCCCGCAAGCCGGTCGCGATGCTCGCCAAGCACGTGTTCGTGTGCCGCAACTGCGGCGCGCAGACCGAGAGCGACGCGATCTCCGACCGGTGCCGGTTCTGCAACGCCCCGGTCGTGGCCCAGCTCAACCCGCAGGACCTGGTCGTGCCCGAGGCGGTGCTGCCGTTCGCGCTCGACAAGCGGGCGCTGCGCGAGTCGCTGGGCAAGTGGGCGAAGTCGCGCTGGTTCGCGCCGTCGGGCCTGAAGAAGGTGTCCGAGGCCGAGACGGCCAAGAGCATGTACCTGCCGCACTGGACGTACGACTCCAACACGGTCACCGACTACGAGGGCCAGCGCGGCGAGCACTACTGGGTCACCGAGACCTACACCGAGAACGGCGAGACGAAGACGCGTGAGGTGCAGAAGACGCGCTGGTACCACGCCAGCGGCACCGTCGCGCGCACGTTCGACGACGTCCTGGTGACCGGCACGACCAAGGTGTCGCAGAAGCACCTCGAGACGCTCGACCCGTGGCCGCTGCCGGACGCGCAGCCGTACCGGCCGGAGTACCTGGCCGGGCACGAGACCCTGCGCTACGACGTCGAGCCGGAGTCGGGCCTGGAGAACGCCAAGCAGAAGATGCTACCGGTGATCGAGCGGGACTGCCGCGACGACATCGGCGGCGACGAGCAGCGCGTCGACCGCATGCACACGCAGTACAACGACGTGACGTTCAAGCTCATGCTGCTGCCGGTCTGGATCGCCTGCTACCTGTACGCCGGCAAGACCTACAACATCCAGGTCAACGGCATCACCGGCGAGGTCGCCGGCGAGCGCCCGTACAGCGCCATGAAGATTGCGCTGGCGATCCTGGGCGCCGTCGCCGTCATCGCGCTGATCATCACCTTGTACGTGCTCAGCAAGCACTGACCTGCGTTCGTGAAGAGCCCTCCGGCCTCGGCCGGGGGGCTTTTTCGTGCCCCGAGGGAACCGGCCGGCCGCCTCCGGCGTGACCACAGCAGAGGAAGGCAGGTGACGGTCGGCGATGGCCGATGACTTCGACGAGTTCTACGCCGGCACCTACCGGCGGGTGCTGGGCCAGCTGTACGCGATGGTCGGCCGCCGCGGCGAGGCCGAGGACGCCGTCCAGGAGGCGTACACGCGCGCCTGGCAGCGGTGGGCCCGGTTGCGCGGCTACGCCGACCCGGAGGCGTGGGTGCGCACGGTCGCGTACCGGGTGGCGGTCAGCAGCTGGCGGCGGGCGGTCAACCGGCTCACCGCGCAGCGTAGGCACGGCCCGCCGGACGACGTGCCCGGGCTCGGCCCGGACCTGGTGGCGCTGACCGTGGCGCTGCGCCGGCTGACGCCGGAGCATCGCCGGGCGCTGGTGCTGCACTACGTGGCGGGGCTGAGCGTGGACGACATCGCCCGGGAGACCGGTACCCGCCCGGGCACCGTGAAGTCGCGGCTGTCACGCGGCCGCGACGCGCTGCGGGCCGAGCTGGGGGAGGAGGCGGTACAGGATGCTTGAGCACGATCTGGAGCGGCTCGCCGACGCGGCCGGCCGGGCCGGTTCCCCGCCGCCGCCGGCGACGATCCGCCGGCGGGCCCGCCGGCGCAGCACGGTGCGCCTGTCGGCGGCCGGCGGTCTGGTGGCGGCGGCGATCGCCGTGGCGTTCGTGGCGCTGCCGGGCGGCGGCCCGGCCCCGCAGCCGCCGATCAGCTCGTCGGCCCCCGCGACGACCGCCCCGGCCGGCACCGGCCCGGCGCCCTCCGCCGCGGCGACCTCGGCCCCGGCGACGCAGCAGGAGCCCACGAGCCGGCCCCCGTCGTCGCCGACGTCGGCGACCGCCGCCGCCGTGCCGTGCCGCGCGGCGAGCGGCCTGAAGGTCACCGCCGGCCCGCAGAACGCCGGCTCCGGCCACCGGAGCGTGACGCTGGTGTTCACCAACCGGGGCGCGCGCCCGTGCCGGATGACCGGCTACCCCGGCGTCGCCGCGCTCGACGCCGGCGGCGGGCAGGTGGCGCAGGCGAAGCGGACGCTGCACGGGTACCTCGGTGGGGCCCAGTCGGTGCAGACCGTCACGATCCCCGCCGGCGGCACGGCCGAGGCGGTCGTGGAGGCCATGGCGTTCAACCCGGCCGACGGCAGCGCGTGCGCCGCGTATGCGGGCCTGCTGGTGACGCCGCCGGACGACACGGCCTCGACCCAGCTGCCGTGGGGCAACGACGGCTGCGCCGAGCTGGAGATCCATCCGGTCACGTGATCGCGCCCCGCCGCCCGGGTCAGGCCGTCGACGACGGCCGGGTCGGGCGGTGGGGGCGACCTGCCCGCACGGCCGCCCCGCCGACGGCTCAGGCGACGTTCAGCGCGCACATCGCGAGGACGAAGGCGAGGAAGAAGAACATGAAGGCGGCCCCGGCGGCGCCGCGCCCGCCGCGGATGAGGGTCCAGGCGGACAGCCCGAGGCAGGCGAACGCGGCCAGGGAGAAGAGGAGGTTCACGCCTCTTCCTGACGGACCGCCCCCGGGTCGAGCAGCTCGCGCAGGCGGGCGGCGAACGCCTTCGGGCGGAACACGTGCGCGGAGTGCCCGCCCTCGAACTCGGCGGGCTCGCGGCCCAGCCGGCGGGCCAGCGCCAGGACCGGCTCGGCGTGCGGGCGGCCGCGGCTGCTGCGCCCGACGGCCGGGATGACCCGCGGCGGCGGGCCGGCGAGCAGCGGGTCGAGGTACAGCCGGAAGCGGCGCGCGGCCGGGGCGTCGTGCGTGAGGAAGAACGTCAGGTTGGCCTGGCGCTGGGGCCCGGGGCGCGGGATGTCGGCGTCCGGCTCGCGGTCGGCCGGGTCGAGGCCGGTCAGCGCCAGGAACTGCGCCATCGCGGCGGGCACGCCGCCGTCGCGGAAGGCCGCCTCGACCGCCTCCTGGCGGGCCACGAACGGCGCCGGGTCGGCCAGAACCTGGGTCAGCGGCGGCTCGTGCGCGACCAGCGTGCGCACCAGGCCCGGATACCGGGCGGCGAGGTCCAGGCCGATGAGCGCGCCGATGCTCAGGCCGAGCACGTCGACCGGGGACTTCGCGTGGGTCGCGAGCAGCAGCGCCAGGTCGTCGGTGTGCGACTCGATGGTGACCGGGTCGTCGCCGGCGGGGCTGCGGGACAGGCCGCGCCGGTCGTAGGTGAGGACGGTGTACCCGCCGCCGGCCACCAGCTCGCGCACGAGCGCGGCGCTGCCGTCGGCGTCGCCGTCGCCGGGCTGGACGATCACGAGCAACCGGGGGCCGTCGCCCTGCTTCGAAACGTACATGCCGCGACGCTAAACCATCATTTCTGATGCATCAAGCCTGCTGTATTATGGAGGCGTGAACGGACTCGAACTCCTCGTGCTCGGCCGGACACTCATCCGCCTGGCCGGCGTCGCGATGCCGGTCCTCGGGTCCGAGGCGCTGCCGGCCAGCGTCCGGTCCGTGCTCATCGACGTCTCGCGGCACCCGGACAGCTCCGTCGGCGAGATCACGGCCCGGACCGGGTTCCCGCAGAGTCACGTGTCGGCGTCGATCGCCCGGCTGGAGGAGCACGGCGCGGTCGTCACCACGCCCGACCCGCGCGACCGCCGCCGCACCCTCGTGCGGCCCGCGCCCGACGACCGCGCCGGGCTCCTCGTCATCGGCGCCGACCCGGCCGACGAGGCCCTGCTCGAGGCGGTCGACGACCCGCGGGCCCTGCCCGAGGTCCAGGCGGCGCTGCAGACCCTCTACCGGCACCTGGTGCGGGCAGACCCGAGCGGCTGAACCGGCCGCGTCGCTGCCGGCTTTCCCATATGTCCGGATTTAGCGTGTACCCCGTGCAGGTGACCACACGGGGAAGCGTCTTGCGGCCATTTGCCGCGGCCGGGCTGCTGGTCGTGCCGGCGGCGGTGCTCACCGCCAGCGTCGCCGCCGAGCCGGTGCCCGTCGTCGCGCCGCCGTCCGAGTCGGCGGCCGGCGACGGCGGCCTGCGCCCGGGCGACCTCGTGCGCGGTGCGGCGTTCGACGCATCGGGGCGCGACGTCGTCGGGTACGACCCGACCGCCGACGTCCTCGTCGCGCAGACCCGCTCGGGTGCGGAGCTGGCCGGCCTCGACGCGCACACCGGCACCGTGCGCTGGCGCCGCGCGCTGGACACCGGCGGCGCGTACGGCACCGTCCTGTGGTCGCAGACCGACCTCGGCGGCGGCTCGGTGCTCGTCAACACGTTCCGGCGGGACACCAAGGCCGGTGAGCTGACCGCGCTGTCGACCCGCAACGGGGAGGTGCGCTGGCGGATGCCGCTCACCACCCGCACCGAGGCGATGGCGGCCGGCCCCGCGATCGTGGTCGGCGAGCCGGCCCGCGACTCCTCGTCGGCCCAGTGGGCCGACACCCGCGACGCGCCCGGCGGATCGGACGTCTCCGACCTGTCCGCCGACGCCCGCCCGCCCGCGCGGAAGGCGCGCGCCACGCCGAGCCCCGCCCCGACCATGGGTCCCCACCTGGAGCCGAGCCCGTCGCCCACCGCCCGCCCGCGCGGCAAGCCCGGCGCCAAGGCGACCGCGGAGGCGACCGCGGGCCCGCCCGCGACCGCCTCCGCCCGGCCGCGCGGCCGGGCGAACAAGAACGCGGTCCAGCCGACCGGCGGCCCGAGCGCCGGCGACGCCGCGACGACGGGGGCCGGCGACCCCGGGCGGTCGCGGATCGGGCGCGTCGACGAGGACGCCGGACGGGTCGCCGTCCGCGACGCCCCGCCGCCCGGCACGCTCACCGCCGTCGCGGCCGGGGACGGCGGCCGCCTGTGGACCGCCGACCTGCCCGAGGGCTGCGACCTGCGCGCCGCCGCCGGCGACGGCCGCACCGTCGCCCTGCGGGTCGCCTGCGACGGCGACGACCACCTGGAGATCCGCGACGCCCACAGCGGCGCCCTGCGCTCCCGGACCGACCTCGACGCCGCCGCCGACGACGGCGGCCTCGGCCTGCTCGTGCGCGACGGCGCCACGCTGGTGCGCGGGCCCCGCACGTTCGAGCTGTTCGCGCCGGACGGCCGGCACCTGGTGGACCGGGTCGGCGACGGCTGCGCCGAGTACTGCGACCTCGCCGTCGAGGGCGACGTCGCGATCGTCGCCCAGTCCGGCGGCAGCATCGACCGCACCGACGGCGCCCTGGAGGCGTTCGACCTGGCCGACGGCGCCGAGCGCTGGCGGGTCGAGCGGACCGTGCGCGCCCTGGTCCGCGAGGGCGGCCGCCTGTACGCCGTCGGCCCGGCCCCCGACCCGGTGCCGTTCCTCGCCGTGGCCGGGGTGGGGGAGCGGGGCGTGTCGCCGCAGTACGCCACCACGGTCCCGGCCGCCGCCACCCCGCAGCCCGGCCCGGCGCTGCTCGTGCGCTCCGGCGACGGCCTGGCCTGGTACCGCATCCGCCCCGTCGGGCGCCCCGCCGGCTACCTCGGCGGCGCCCCGACCCGCCCCGACCCGTGCGCGGTCCTGCCGGCCGCCGACGTCGCCGGGCGCCTCGGCCGGCAGCCGGTCACCGCCCACCGCGACGGCGCCGCCGCGTGCACGCTGACGTCCGCGAAGGGCGGCGTCGAGGTGAAGATCCTGTGGGCCGGGGTCGACGAGGCGTCGGCGATCCAGCGGTACCGCATGATCGAAGGCGACGGCGTCCAGCGCTTCGGCACCGTGGTCGTGAAGATCGAGAAACTCTAGAAATCGTCGTCGATCAGGCCGTAGGGCGGCTGGTCGGCCCGCCGCGAGTAGCGCACGATCACGTCGTCCGCCGCGGTCGGCGGGGGCGCGTTGTCGGCGACGACGACCTGCGCGCCGACGCCCCGGCCGGCCAGCCAGTCCTCGATGTGGCGGTAGATGCGCTCGATCGTCTGGCCGTCCTCGAGGTCGCCGAGTGCCCCGAGGTTCTTCTGCGGGCTGTCCAGCAGCAGGAACCCGGGGTGCGACGAGCGCGACTCCCAGGCGGTCTCGAACATCGCCAGCTGCCAGGCGAGGGCGATGAGGGTGCGCCCGCCCGAGGACGCGGCGGTGTAGGGCTCGCCGCGCACGTACGGCGTGAGGTCCTCGGCCAGGTAGGCGTCGGCGAGCTTCGGGTACCGGAACTCGGCCAGGATGGCGCGGTAGCGCTCCCCGACCCGGCGCACGACCGCGGACCGGTCGGCCCGGCGGGCCTGCGTGCCGGCCGCGGCGAGCTCCTCGCGGTCGGCGGCGACCTGGTCCATCATCTGCAGGATGCCGGTGGCGCGCCGCTCGAGGCTCTGCACGAGCCGCAGGCCGGAAACGGCCCGTTGCAGGGTGGCGGCCGCCTCCTCGCGGCGGCGGGCGATCGCGTCGCGCTCGGCCAGCAGCGGCGTGACGGCGTGCGCGGTGGCGGCGTCGACGTCGGCGGCGGCCCGCGACTCGGCCTCCTGGGCCCGCGACGCCGCCGCGCGCAGCCGCGGGATCTCCCGCTCCAGCTCCTCGACGTAGCGGGTCAGCTCGGCCAGGCGGGTCTTGGCCGAGCGCAGCTCGCCCGACACGTCGACCGGCGCGACCGGGAACCGGCAGGCCGGGCAGCGCTCGTCGGCCGCGGCGAGGGGCGCCTGGCATGACGCGCAGACGTCGGCGGCGGTCTCGAAGAGCCGGTCGGCCTCGGTCAGCATCGTCCACTTGCTCACGTCGTCCGCGTAGCTGCCCCGCAGCGGCACCATGCGCTGCAGCTGCGTCTCGCGGTCGCGCAGCTCGTTGGCGGCGAGCAGCGCCGCGCGGGCCGCCTCGTGGTGCCGCTCGCGCAGGTCGGCGGCGAAGCCGGTGGCGGCGCGGGCGCGGCCGTCGAGGTCGGCGAGGGCCTGCGCGCACGCGGCCAGCTCCTCCTTCGCGCTGCGGTGCAGCGCCTCGAGGTCGTCGCGGCCGCCGACGTGCTGCTCTTCCACGAGCTGCTCGGCCGCCCGGTAGGCGGCACGGGCCGCGGCCAGGTCGGCCTCCACGGTGCGGATGCGCCGGCCGATCTCCACGGTGTGGTCGTCGTGGACGTCGAAGACG
The DNA here is from genome assembly GCF_050936175.1 of Dactylosporangium sp. CA-139066. Lineage (NCBI taxonomy): Bacteria > Bacillati > Actinomycetota > Actinomycetes > Micromonosporales > Micromonosporaceae > Dactylosporangium > Dactylosporangium sp. CA-139066. Next base: position 3,025,623 of record NZ_JBNJNH010000001.1, read on the forward strand.
ACGTCGACGACCTGGCGCAGCTTGAGGTGCTTCATCGGGACGCTCTCGAACAGGAGGTCCTTGCCGTCGAGGCGCTCGTTGGGCAGGAAGCACAGCCACATCAGGTCGCGGAAGCTCAGCGGGTCGTCGACGTCGTGGGACAGCCGCACGCCCTGCAGCTTGCAGTGCGACAGCAACAGGCTCGACAGGCTCTCCGGGTGCCCGGCGGGGCGCAGCGGCCGGCGCACCCGCGGCGCGGCGCCCGGCTCGTCGAGGCGCCCGGCGCGCACGTAGGCGAACATCGACGGCTCGCCGACGGCGCGCTCGATGAGGTACGGCGAGCCGGACAGCTCCACCTCCAGCGTCGCCGACTTGACCTTGGGCGTGATCTCCGGGTGCCGCGGATGGTCGCCCGCGCCGAGGCAGTAGTCGACGAACTCGAGGATGGTGGTCTTCCCGGTGCTGAACGCGCCGGCGAGGATCGACAGGGGCCGGGGGGTGTCATCGGGGGCGCGGAAGTCGACGTCGTAACCGCGGTCCGCGCCGTGCAGGCGCAGGCGTCTGATCCGGATGCCGTGGGTGCGCAAACCGATCATGGCACGTCCTTGACTGGGACGGGAAGGAGCCACTGACGCAAGCCCTCTCGAAGCTTACGACCGCTGAGGCGCCGGAGCCGCCGGATGACGATGCGTACCGCTGTGATGTATGACTGAGCATACATTGCCGTGAATCGGCTGGCCATGGTCGCTCCCTCCTCCGTCAGGCGATACGTCACCCTCCCGCCCGCCGCGACGGCCACCTGCCCGCGGGCCACGAGCGCGCCCAGGTCGCGGCCCAGGTGCAGCTGCGCGGTCACGAACCGCTGCGCGGGGCTCTCGTAGGCCAGGCCCCGGTCGTCGAACCCGGCCAGCCGCAGCGCGGTGCGGTCCGGGTCGTCGCCGGCGCGGGCCAGCAGCAGCGGGTGCCCGGCGAGGAACTCGTAGACGCCGAGCCGCTCGGCGTCGAGGCCGTCCTCGCCGGCCGCCTGCAGGACCAGTAACAGCCGCACCTGCCGGAACGCGGTCAGATCCTCCGGGCTCATATCAGCTCCCGCCAGTGCGTCACCCAACCGGCCCGGCGCTGCTCGACGACCCGGTGCATGAGCCCGCACCGGTGCACCGGCCCGGCCCGCAGCTGCGCCGGGAACGCGGTGGACTCGCGGATGTCGTGCATGACGGCGGCGTGCAGCCCCGGCAGGCGCGGGTCGGCCGGGTGCCTGGCCACGTGGTGGTTGAACCCGGCCTCCCAGATGCCGTGCACCATCCCGTCGGCCTCGTCCAGGGCCTCCACCTCGGCCGGGACGCGCTTGTCGAGGATCTCCCGCGCGAGCAGGTCGGCGTTGAAGAACTCCCGCTTCGCCGCGCCGACCTCGAGGTGCCCGGCCGCGCGCAGCTGGCGCACGAACAGTGCGTGCTCGAGGGCGTCGGAGTCCTCGGGATCCAGATCATGCAGCGGTACCCGAGGTGCCTGCACGGGCCCCGGATGCGCCGCATAGGGGTCGTAGAAGTGCCGGCGCACGTGGGCGCAGTCCGGCTTGATCAGCAGGTTGCGCAGCGTGTTCTCGTGCCACAGCTCGATCTGCACGCCGGTCTCGCGCTGCCGGCGGGCCCGCCAGTTGTCCCACCACTGCGCGGTGGGCGCGTCCATGCTCGCCGGCACGCACAGCACCCACTGCGCCAGCCGGTAGCCGTTGCGGGCCGCGGCGGCGACCGCCGAGTCGAACGACTCCCGGATCTGGCTCTGGTGCGCGCGCGTGACGATCGGCCAGAAGTACTTCGACTGCCAGATCACGACGAGCCCGGACAGCTCGCCGAGCAGGATGTCGATGCCCCAGTCGCCGGGGTTGGCGCTGATCGCCCGCGCGCCCGGGTAGATCGCCGCGAGCAGCATGGCGAGCATCTGCTCGAAGTCGTCGCGCGCGCCGGCGAGGTTGCCGGCCCGCAGCTGGTGCGCGGCAAAGTTGATCGGGGGCTCGCCGGAGGCAAGGCTGGTGGAAGCCGCGGTCGCCGTCATCTCCCCTCGCCCTCTGACCCCCAGACGCGATCATCTATGGCCAAGGTTTTCACGCGGGGCGATGTAACCGCTACTGTGAGCACAAATTTCACCGAATGTGAGATCACAGTTTCTTCAGATCGATGTCCGCATAGACGGCGGCGTGGTCGGAGCCGGCGTGCACGGCCCGGGTCATCGTGTCGTAGATCGGCCACAGCACGCCGTTGCGCCCGCCCCACACGCCCTTGCGCTGGATGCCGCCGCCGGTCGCGGCCGCGAACAGGGCCGGGGACAGCAGCACGTAGTCGAGCTTGTTGCGGGCGGTGCAGGAGCCGTACGTCCCGGGCCGCCCGCCGTCGTCGAACCCCGGATGCGTCGAGACATCCCGCAGGTCGGTGTCGCGCAGCAGCGGCGCCAGGGGCTCGCTCTCGGGTGTGTCGTTGAGGTCGCCGAGCACCACCACGAACGGCGTGCGCTGCGCCTCGTAGATCTTCTTCGCCTGCAGCGCCTGCCGCCGCCGGGTCGCATCCGAGGCGATCTTGCCGCCGTAGCCTTTGCTCTTGAGGTGGTTCACCAGCACCACGAGGCGCTCGTCGCGGCCGGGCAGCGCGAAGTGGTACTCCGGGCAGTCCCGGCTGAACACCCGCCCGCGCTCGTCCTCGTCGTCGACGTGGGTCCGCTGCCCGACCAGCGGGAAGTCCTCAGTGGACATGACGCCCACGTCGATGCCCCGCTCGTCGTTGCCGTCCATGACCATGATGTGGCGGTACAGCCCGCGCAGCCCGCCCTCGGTGAACCGCTTGAGCGCGTGCCGGCTCTCCGCCTCGATCACGCCGAGCACGTCGGCCCGCACGTCGAGGATCACCCGCGCGGTGTTGACCAGCGCCAGCTCGTCGCAGCGGTCGGTGGTCAGCTCGACCCAGCCGATCCAGTCCGCCCGCCCGCCGGCCACGACCTCGACCCGCCCGTCGCGCGCCCGCCGCAGCAGCCGCCCCCGGTTCTGCCGCAGCCGCGCAAACTTGGCGAGGTCGCCGTTGCGCAGCCCCAGCTTCGCGAGCTCGCGCAGGATCTCCCGCTTGATCTCGTCGGTGTAGACCGGCTCCTCGAGCAGCTCCCCGGCCCGCGCGAACGCCTCCAGCACCGGCCGCCCGGCCGCCCAGGTCCGCTGGTCCAGCGCCCGGGCCCGGTTGAACAGGTTCTCGACGTTGTAGCTGGCGATGCGCATCAGCAACGAGATTAGGGTGTGATTGTCACCTATGGGTGACACCGTCGCCCGGATGGTCGCCGAGTTCATCCTTGTGTTCGTCGCGCTTCCCGTGGCGTTCGCCTTCGTCCACGTCCCCGGCGGCCCGATCCCGGTCCTGCTGCTGCTGACGACCGCGGTGGTGTGGTACATCCGCCGCTCGAAGGATTTCGACCGCGGCGCCCTCTGGCGCTCCGCGGCCCTGCGCCCCGCGCTCCCGTCGATCCTGCGCCTGTGGGCGCTGGCCGCCGTGGTGGCCGTCGCCGCGGTGTGGCTCTTCGACCGCGAGCACCTGTTCGACCTGCCGAGGCACAGCCCGGGTCTGTGGATCCTGATCGTGATCGCGTACCCGGTGGTGTCGGTCTATCCGCAGGAGCTGCTGTTCCGCGCCTTCCTGCTGCACCGCTACGCGAACCTGTTCCGCCGCAACGACCGCCTGGCCGCCGCGGCGAGCGCCGTCTCGTTCGGCCTGGCCCACCTGCTGTTCGGCAACCCCATTGCGGTGATCCTGACCCTGGGCGGCGGCTGGCTGTTCGCCCGCCGCTACCAGCGGACCCGCTCCCTCCTCGTGGTCTGCGCCGAACACGCCGCCTACGGCCTGCTCATCTTTACCGTCGGCCTGGGCCGCTTCTTCTACCACGGCACCCACTTCGCATCGTGATGCATCCTCTCGGACTGCCAGCAATAGGCGATCATGGAAGCAGTTTGCGAATTGCGACCTGCCTGCCGCTCTGCTAATGGCTGATACCCGACTCGCCTCGCCGTGCCGCGGTTAACCAGCAGCTCGGCGCGTTGGCATATCGTCGCGGCGACTTCGCTGAGTCCGAACACCGCTACCGGCAAGCGCTCACCATCCTTGAGCAGCACGGCGACCGGGCTGGCCTCGCTACCGTTTGCGATCCCTTGCGATCGAAGAGCAGCTCGGCGACAGAGCCGGTATGGCTACCGGTTACCACCAGCTAGGTGTGCTCGCCCAGGCACAAGGGGATTACGCGGAGGCCGAGCGGCGCTATCAGCAGTCCCTGACTATCAGTCAGCAGGTCGGCAATCGGTCGTCGACTGTGAAGTCGACGACGACCGCGCGGCGTCGATGCTGGCGTTAGTGTGGTCTTGGTGGCGAGGGTATCGACCACATCGTGAGGCAGAGGTGCAGGGCGACGTGCCCGGGGCCGGTCGCCGCCGGCGACCGCTACGACCACATCTTGCCAGCGTCCGGGCCTCGGCCGGCCCGTGAGCCGCCACAGTCGGGCCACGTGACGATGGACGACCTCCAGGGGTCCGACGGCCGGACGCGCCGTGGGCGACCGGCCTGCTCGCGACCTGCCGGGCCAACGGCGCGCGGTAGCGCCGGCAGTCACAGCTCGCCGAGGTACCGGCCCCGGTTGCGCCGCGCGGTCCGGATGAGCGAGACGGCGAAGCCGATGCCGCCGCCGGCGAGGAGTACCACGCCCACCGCGGTGACGAGGACCGAGTTGGGGTTCGACACGTCCGGCGCCGTCGGCGTCTTGAGCCGCATCGCGTCGACCGCGAGGTCGCTGAGGGCCGGATCGGTCGCCCCGCCGCCGGGCGCCGGCTGGGTCGTCGGGTCGGGCGGCGGCGCACCGGTGTCGACCGGCTGACTCGGCGGCGGCGCCTGCCCGGTCTGCGGTGCGCGGGTCGGCTGGGCCTGACCGGTCTGCGGCGGATGGGCCGGCTGCGTGGTCTGCACGGGCTGCTGTACCGGCTGCGTGGTCTGCACGGGCTGCTGTACCGGCTGCGTGGTCTGCACGGGCTGCTGTACCGGCTGCGTGGTCTGCACGGGCTGCTGTACCGGCTGCGTGGTCTGCACGGGCTGCTGTACCGGCTGCGTCGTGTGCACCGGCTGCTGCACCGGCGGCGTGGTCTGCACGGGCTGACGCGTGGGCGGCGGTGGGGCGAAGGCCGACATCGAAGGCGAGGGGGACGCCGAGGCCGGGGAGGGCGACGGGGTGGGCGGCGGCGGAGTCGCGAAGCGGGCGCTCACCACGACGCCCTTGCCGTCGGTGGTCACGGTGACCGGGTTCTTCGTCCGCAGCAGCCCGGGGCAGCCGAGCGCGTCGTACGCGCCGCTGAACCGCTGGGCCAGGAACGTGAAGAGGCTGTTGGCGGCGGCCGGATCGGGCGAGGCGGCGCGGACGGTCAGGCTGCGGTCCAGCTCGATCCGGTCCGCGCCGACGCGCAGCAGGTTGGCGCAGTACGCGGTCGGCGTCTCGGTCGCCGGGTCGATCGGCCGCTGGTCGACGCCGGCGCGGTACAGGTCGGTCTTCGCGGTGCTGGGCCGGTCGCCGGACTTCGTCATCGGGTCGGACGTCGGGACCATCGCCACGGGCGCCGCCTGGTGCGCGGCGGCCTGCAGCTCGTTGAGGGCGAGGGCGGTGGCCGGGGCGCCGGCGTCGGCGAGGTCCGGCGCGCGGTACGGCGAGCAGCCCAGCGCCGGGAAGACGTGCGCGTCGAGGAGTGCGTTGTCGCTGCCGTTGACCTCGATCCGCGCGCCGCGCTTGCCGAGCGCGGCCCGGTTGGCGGCGGTGTTCTGCGCGGTCGTGCCGTCGGCGAGCACGAGGTACGTCGTGGTGACGTTGTCGCTCTGGTCCATGTCGACCAGCCCGAAGTCGCGCGTGGTCGGGCACGGCCGGCCGTCGGCGGCGGTGCCCAGGCCCGGGACCTCGAGCCGGCCGGCGGCGATCGCGGCGTTGGCGGCGGCGAAGAGGGCGGGAGCGTTGCAGTACGCGAACTGGCCGAAGATCGATTTCTGGTCGCCGTTGACGCAGTGCCCGGCGGCAAGGCTGTCGCGGTCGCCGGCCAGCCGCAGGTTGTCGCCGTTGAAGCCGAACCACAGGCCCACCACGGCGCCGGGCGGGAGCTTGGGCGCGACGGGGGCCGCCGCGGCGCGGCCGCCGTCGTCGACGACCAGGGGGTTGTACACCGAGATCGCGCCGCTGGCCGGGTCCACGATCGTCGCCTGCACGAAGGCGGCCGAGCCGGCGTCGGCCTCGTGGCACGGCGCCTTGAGCCGGTACGGCGTGGCGAGGCCCCGCGCGCTCAGCGGGTCGGCCGGCACGACGAGCGTGCAGCCGACCTCGGCGGCGTCCTGCCCGGCGTTGGCGGCCTGGGTGAGCCCGAGCCCGCCGAACGCCGCGACCAGGGCGGGCAGGCCGAGCATCAGCAACGGCCGCCATGCCTGGTGGCGCGGGCGGTCGGCTTGTGCGCTCCGGTGACCCGGCATCGCGGCTCCTTCGGCGACCTGACGGCAACGGGCCGACCGTACCGCCGTGAACCGGTCGCGAAATGTCCGCGAAGCAAGGCATAACGGTGATTTAAAGCGGTCCTCAAGTACTTCCCAGCAGCCCGGTCGCGGCGCGCAGCGCGAGGCCGTCCAGCGGGGCGGCCCGCATCACGGCGCGCACCGCGGCGCCGTCGAACAGCATCGTGAGCTGGGCGGCCAGGAACTGCGGGTCGGGTGCGCCGAGCGACACGGCGTGCTGGTGAAAGTACGACTCCAGCTCCCGCTTGAACGCAAGCGCGACGCCGCTGGCGGGATGTGCGGGGTCGTGCAGCTCGATGGCCGTGTTGACGAACGGGCAGCCGTGGAACGCCTGCGCCGCCGTGCGCTCCTCCAGGCGGGCGAACACGTGCAGGATGCGCTCGCGCGGGGGCATGTCCGCGGCCGGATCGGGGAAGTACGACGCGACCGACGCCGGGCCGTGCACGCGCAGCGCCTCGGCGATGACCTCGTCCTTCGTGGTGAACAGCGCGTACATCGACCGCTTCGACACGCCGGCCGTCTGGCACAGGCGCTCCACGCCGACCGAGACGCCCTCGGCGTAGAAGAGCTGGGCGGCGGCGCGCAGGAGGCGTTCGCGGGGCGGGGCGGTCGAGGTCACACCAGCAGGTTAGCGCGCGGCTCGACAAACGGACACCGATCGGTTTACGGTGGTGGAAACCGATCGGTTTCCAGACTCACGCAAGGGGAGAGACATGCAGATCGAGAACGCGGTCGTGCTGGTCACGGGCGGCAACCGGGGGCTCGGCAAGGCATTCGTGCGGGAGGCGCTGGCCCGCGGCGCGCGCAAGGTCTACGCGGCGGCCCGCGACCCGCGGTCGGTGGACACGCCGGGCGCCACGCCGCTCGCCCTCGACGTCACGGACCCGGATTCGGTACGCCGGGCCGCCACCGAGGCCGGCGACGTGACCCTGGTCGTGAACAACGCCGGCATCAGCACCCGGCAGAGCCTGCTCGACGGCGACCTCGACGAGGTCCGGCGCGAGTTCGAGACCAACTTCTACGGCCCCGTGCTGGTCACCCGCGCGTTCGCCCCGGTGCTGGCGAACAACGGCGGCGGGCACCTGCTCAACGTCCACTCGGTGCTGTCGTGGATCAGCTACGCCACCTCGTACAGCGCCGGCAAGGCCGCGCTGTGGCAGGCGACGAACGGGTTCCGGCTCGAGCTCGCGCCGCAGGGCACCGGCGTGACCGGGCTGCACGTCGGGTACATCGACACCGACATGGCCGCGACCGTCGACGGGCCGAAGGCGTCCGCCGAGGACGTGGCCCGGCAGGCGTTCGACGGCGTCGAGGCGGGCGCGTTCGAGGTGCTCGCCGACGACATCACCCGCACCGTGAAGCGCGGGCTGTCCGCCGACCCGGCGGCGCTGTACCCGCAGCTGGTCTAATGGGGACGTGAGCGGCGAATACCAACGCGACTCGCGGTACATCGGCACCCGCATCACCGCCGACGGCCGTGACGGCTATCCGGTCGAGCCGGGCCGCTACCGCCTCGTGGCAGCCCGCGCGTGCCCGTGGGCCAACCGGGCGATCATCGTGCGCGAGCTGCTGGGGCTGCAGGACGTGCTGTCCCTGGGCCTGTGCGGGCCCACGCACGACGAGCGCAGCTGGACGTTCGACCTCGACCCCGGCGGCCGCGACCCGGTGCTCGGCATCGAGCGGCTCCAGGAGGCGTACTTCAAGCGCTTTCCCGGCTACGAGCGCGGCATCACGGTCCCGGCGATCGTCGATGTGCCCACCGGCGAGGTGGTGACGAACGACTTCGCCCAGATCACGCTGGACCTGTCGACGCAGTGGCGGGCGTACCACCGCGAGGGCGCGCCCGACCTCTACCCCGAGGCCCTGCGCGCGGAGATCGACGAGGTCAACGCGGTCGTCTACCAGGACGTGAACAACGGGGTGTACCGCTGCGGGTTCGCGAAGGACCAGAAGTCCTACGAGGACGCCTACCACCGCCTGTTCGCGCGGCTGGACTGGCTCTCGGAGCGCCTTTCGCGGCAGCGGTACCTCGTGGGCCCCTCCATCACCGAGGCGGACATCCGGCTGTTCACGACCCTGGCCCGGTTCGACGCGGTGTACCACGGCCACTTCAAGTGCAACCGCAGCAAGCTCAGCGAGATGCCGGTGCTGTGGGCGTACGCGCGGGACCTCTTCCAGACCCCGGGCTTCGGCGACACCATCGACTTCGCGCAGATCAAGGAGCACTACTACGTGGTCCACCGCGACATCAACCCGTCCGGCATCGTCCCGGTCGGCCCCGACCCGTCCGGCTGGAACGACCCCCACGGCCGCGAAGCGTTCGGTTAGGTTGCCGGCATGGAGCAGATCACGATCGTGACCGGCGGCAGCCGGGGCATCGGCGCGGCGACCTGCCGCCGCCTGGCCCGCGACGGGCACCGGGTCGTCGTCGGGTACCGCAGCGACGAGCCCGCCGCGCAGAGCGTCGTCGACGCCGTGACCGCGGCCGGCGGCACCGCGATCGCCGTGCGGGCCGACACCGCCGACGAGCAGGACGTCGCCGCGCTGTTCGCCACCGCCGCCGAGCGCCTCGGCCCGGTCACCGGCCTGGTCAACAACGCCGGCGTCGCCTCCGAGCTGACCCGCCTGGCCGACCTGAAGACCGAGGACCTGCGCCGGGTCATGGACATCAACGTGATCGGCGCGTTCCTGTGCGCCCGCGAGGCGGCCCGCGTGATGACCGCGGGCGGCGCGATCGTCAACGTCTCGTCGACCGCGGCGACGCTAGGCAGCCCCGGCAACTACATCCACTACGCGGCGAGCAAGGCCGCCGTCGACGCCCTGACCCTGGGCCTGGCGAAGGAACTGGCCGCCGACGGCATCCGCGTCAACGGCGTGGCCCCCGGCTTCGTCGACACCGAGATCCACCAGCAGTCCGGCGACCCGGACCGCGCGACGAACGTGCTGTCCCGCATCCCGGTCGGCCGCCTCGGCACCCCGGCCGAGATCGCCGAGGCGATCGCCTGGCTGCTGAGCCCCGCGTCGTCGTACACGACGGGCGCCACCCTCCGCGTAGCCGGCGGCCTCTGACGCGTCACGGGAACGCGGCGTTGTAGAGGTCGTTGCGCTGCTCGAAGTGGGCCTCGCGGGTCAGCCGCCCGGCGGCCAGGTCCTCGTCGAGCCGGCCGATCCGTGCGAGCACGCCGACGGCGTCGCACGGGTGGGGCGCCGGCGAGGCGGGCCGGGACCGCAGCTGCTCGTGCAGCTCCCGCAGGCTCGGCGGGGTGCCGGCGTCGATCCGGGTCGTCAGCACGAACCGGCCCGGGTCCGCAGGGTCGTACCAGGCCGCCATCGGCTCGCCGAACCACGGCACCGCGAGGTCGGAGACGAAGAGGTCGCGGGTGGCCGTGAACGGCTCGGAGCCGTCGGCCGGGGCCAGCCGGACCGTGACGCCGACCACCGGATCGCCGCGGAAGGCCTCCTGGCGGTACGCCACCCACATCACGCTCGCCTCGGCCGGCTGTCCCGCGGCGTACCGCCCGGGCCTGCCGGCGCCGGCGCGTACGCTGCGGAAACGGCGGATCGCGTACACGGACAGGGCGAGCATCGCCGCGCCGGCGCACGCGAAGCAGGCGATCGGCCACCACCACGGCTCCACGCGCCGCACGATAATCTAGCCCCGTGCGTGTGGTCGTGGCGGAGGATCTGGCGCTGCTGCGCGACGGGCTGATCAGGCTCCTCGAGGCGCACGAGTTCGAGGTCGTCGCCGCCGTCGGCACCGGCCCCGAGCTGCTCGCGGCGCTGCTCGAGCACCGGCCCGACGTCGCCGTGGTCGACGTGCGGCTGCCGCCCACCCACACCGACGAGGGGCTGCGGGCCGCGCTCGCCGCCCGGGCGCAGATCCCCGGGCTGCCGGTGCTCGTCCTGTCGCAGTACGTCGAGCGGCTCTACGCCCGCGAGCTGCTCGCCGACGGGCGCGGCGGGATCGGCTACCTGCTCAAGGACCGCGTCTCCGACGTCGCCGACTTCGTCGATGCCGTGCGGCGGGTGGCCGGGGGCGGCACGGCGCTCGACCCGACCGTGGTCGCGAAGCTGCTCGACAGCCGCGAGCGCACGCTGCCGCTGGACCGGCTCACGCCGCGGGAGCGGGAGGTGCTCGGCCACATGGCGCAGGGGCGCTCCAACGCGGCGATCGGGCACACGCTGTACATCACCGAGAAAGCCGTTGCCAAGCACACCAACAACATCTTCGCCAAGCTCGGGCTGCAGTCCTCCGAGGACGACAACCGGCGGGTGCTGGCGGTCCTGGCGTACCTCGAACAGGAGTAAGAGCAGGAGGAAGTACGGGTACTGGTACCACCTTCGCCGGGGTAGCACCGTCCTGGATACGAAGGCCGCGAATGGCGAGGCTTTCGGGCATGACGACGACGGTTCTCGAAGCGCCGGTCCGGCAGTCCGAGCGGTCCCTGGCGCCGGATCTCGCCCGCGGGGCGATGCTGCTGTTCATCGCGCTGGCCAACGCCTCCAACTTCGCGTTCGCGGGGCAGCCGGGGCTCGACCCGGCGCCGCACGGGTTTCTCCAGCGGGCCGCGAACTTCCTCATGGCGACGTTCGTGGACAGCCGCGCCTATCCGGTGTTCGCGATCATGTTCGGCTACGGGCTGGTGCAGCTGGCCCGCCGCAACAGCAACCGGGTGCTCCTGCGCCGCAACGCCGCCCTAATCGTGTTCGGGGTGGTGCACGCCACGCTGCTGTACTTCGGCGACTTCCTTGGCGCGTACGGCATCGTCGGCATCATCGCCACGCTGCTGCTGGTGCGCCGCGGCGACCGCGTCCATCGCGTGGTGCTGTGGCTGTGGGTCATCCAGACGGTGGACGCCGCGATCCTGATCGTCATCGCCCTCGTCGGCGCCCACCGCGGTACCGCCGGCCTCGTCAACAGCCCGAACCCGTCCCTGTCGGCCGGCTCGTACGCGCAGTCCATGCTGGACCGCATGGCCGAGTGGCCCGTGCACACCGCGACCGTGCTGCCGTTCATCGTGATCGTGTGGCTCGGCATCTGGGCCGCCCGCCGGCGCGTGCTCGAGGACCCGGCCGCGCACCGCCGCCTGCTGCGCCACACCGCGATCTGGTCGCTCGGGTTCTCCACGCTCGGCGCCCTGCCCTACGCGCTGGTCTGCGCCGGCCTGCTGCACGCCGACGCCGGTACCGTCGAGGCCATGGCTCGAGTCCACGCGGTGACCGGCGAGTACGGCGGCCCCGGCTACATCGCCCTCTTCGGCCTGGCCGCGCTGCACCTCGGCCGCCGCCGCCCGCGCGCCCTGGCGCCGGTGGTCGCGCTCGGTCAGCGTTCCCTCAGCGGGTACCTCCTGCAGTCCGTCTGCTGGCTCGCGCTCTTCTCCCCGTGGGCGCTGCACCTGGGCGGGACCTGGGCGGCGGCGCTGGCCGCGGTGCTCGTGTGGGCCTTCTCGGCGCTGGCGGCGCAGGCGATGGCCGACCGCGGCTACCGCGGCCCGGCCGAGACGCTGCTGCGGAAGTTCGCGTACCGGTGAGGCCCCTGGTGCGCTTCGCCCTGGCCGCGGCGCCCTGCGTCGCGGCCACGGCCGTGTGGGCGTCGATCGGCGGCGGCTACTTCTGGCCCCGCTGGGTGTACTTCGGCGTCGCCGCGATCGCCGCCGCGGCCCTGCTGGCGTCCCGCGTGCGCCGCCCCCTGGCGATCTCCGGCGCATTCTGCGCGTGGCTCGCCACCGTCGACGTCACCGTGTGGGTGCTCAGCGGCGGCGGGTACTTCTGGCCGGCCTGGACGATGCTCGGCCTGTGCGCCCTGTTCGGCGCCCACGTGTGGATCCACCGCCGGGAACGCAATCTCGCCGAGCGCGTCGCCGCCCTGCTGCGTTCCCGCCGCGGGGCCGTGGACCGCCAGGCCGCCGAGCTCAAGCGGGTCGAGCGCGACCTGCACGACGGCGCCCAGGCCCGCCTCGTCTCCCTGTCGCTGACCCTGGGCCTGGCCGGCGGCCTGCTGCGCCGCGACCCGGACGCCGCCGCAAAGCTCGTCGAGGAGGCCCGCGCGGCGGCCGTCGCGGCCCTGTCCGACCTGCGCGCGGTCATGCACAGCATCCACCCGGCGGTGCTGGCCGACCGCGGCCTCGGCGACGCGGTCCGCGCCCTGGCGCTGGACCTCGCCGTCCCGGTCACGGTGGTGGGGGAGTCGCCGGCGGAGCTGCCGACGGCGGTGGAGACGGCCGCGTACTTCGCCGTCGCCGAATGCCTCGGCAACGTCGTCAAGCACACGACCGCCACCCACGCGACGGTCACGTTCTCGCCCGATCCGCGGACGCTGCGCATCACGGTGTCGGACGACGGCGCGGGCGGCGCCGATTCGGGGGCCGGCACCGGGCTGCGCGGGATCGCGGACCGCCTCGACGCCGTGGACGGCACCGTGCGCATCGACAGCCCGCCCGGCGGCCCGACCCGCGTGACCATCACCGCGCCGACCCGATAAGCCAGGCGCTGGCGCGCCTTGCTCGCCGCGCCGCCCCGATAAGTCGGGCGCTGGCGCGCCTTGCTCGCCGCGCCGCCCCGATAAGTCGGGCGCTGGCGCGCCGCGACTTATCGGACATTTCACGATTTAACAGTCCGTCGCGCGAAGCGCGAGTGAAACGGCGGCCTCGCGGAGTTTGGGGAGGTCCAGCGTCGTCAGGTGGCCGGCCCGCTTCACGATCCGGCCGTCGACGATCACCGTGTGCACGTCGGACGACCGTGACGTCGTGACCAGGGCGGCCGCCGCGTCGCCGCGCACGTGGGCCAGCCCGGACAGCAGCACCAGGTCGGCGCGAAGCCCCGGGGCCACCGCGCCGACGCTCGAGCCGAGCCCGATCGCCGCGGCGCTGTCCGCCGTCGCCGCCGCGAGTACCGGGCCCGCCGGCGCCATCGAGGACGTCTCCGCGCGGTGGCGGCGCAGGGTGTCGCGCAGCGGCTCGAAGAGGTCCGGCGGGGCGTTCACGACCACGTCCGTACCGAGGCCGCAGCGACCGCCCGCCCCCGCGAACCGCGAGTACGGCGACGCCCCGTGCCCCATCGTGCCCTCCACCACGGGCGTCACCGTCACGCCCGCCCCGGTGTCGGAAAGCAGCCGCGCCTCGTGCGGCGTCATCGCGTTGACGTGCACGAACTGCAGGTGCGGCCCGAGCAGACCGGCCGCGTGCAGCCGGTCGAGGGGCTCGTCCGCGCCGCCGGCCATGTGCATCGACGTCATCAGCCCGAGGCTCCGGGCGAGGCGGATCTGGCGCGCGGCCTCGTCCCCGGCGCCGTACTGCGGCCCCAGGATCGCCAGCCCGCCGCGCACCCGCCCGTCCAGCCCCGCCAGGAACTCGGCGTCGCCGTCCTGCCCCGGGCCGCCGTGGGCGACGACCGCGCGGATGCCGGCCGTGGCGTACGCGTCGAGCACCGCATCCAGGTGCTCCCGCGACTTGGCGACGTTGCACCAGTCGACGACGGTCGTGATTCCGGCGTCGAGGGCCTCGGCCGCGCCCAGCAGCGTGGCCAGGTGCGCGTCCGCCGGCGTGTACGCGTCGAGGGCCCGCCCCAGCACCGCCCCGAAGTAGTCGGTGAGCGTCATGTCGGCGCCGATGCCGCGCAGCGGTGCCTGCCAGACGTGGCGGTGCCCGTCCACCAGCCCCGGCGCGACCACGAGCCCGGTCGCGTCGACGACCTCGTCCGCGACGGCGTGCGGCTGCCGCCCGACGGCGACGATGGCGCCCCCGTCGACGAGCACGTCGGCCGGCTCCCCGGAGACGAGCCGCCCGCCTGTGATGAGCAGTTCCATGGTGTACCTCCAAAGCTTTTCTAAAAGCTATATGAAAAGCTTTCGTAGGCACAAGTCGGCTCCCATGACTTCCAACGGACGTCCTACAGGCAGGCCTCGACCGCGTCGTAGAGGGCGTTGCTGCGATCATGATCGGCCAGGTGCCGAGTGACGTACGCCATCCGGTAGCCGCCCGGCTCGTCGAGGAAGCCGCCGGCCGATGACCCGCCGATGCCGCCCATGCCGACCCAGCCCTCGTCCCGGCGCCACCCGAGGGTCCAGGTCGCGTCCTCCTCGAGCAGCCGGTCGAAGCCCTCGGCCTGCGGGGCCAGGGCCTCGGCGAGCAGGCCGGCCGGCAGCAGCGAGGGCAGCGCCTGGTACAGCCCGGCGAGCCCGCGCGCGGTCGCGTGCCCGTTCACGGCCGCCAGCTCGCCCGAGCGCCACGCCGGGCCGTTGAGCACCGCCGGGTCCAGCAGGCCGGCCGGGTTGCCCAGGGCCCGCGCCCACAGCTCGCCGTGCCCGTGCACCGCCTGCTGCGGCCAGTCGGCCGCGCCGTGCTCGACCTCCGCGCACCGCTGGATGTCCGCAGTGGACAGTCCGAAGTGGACGTCATGGCCGAGGCCGCGGACCACCTCGCCGACGGTCTCGCCCGTTGCGCCGCGCAGGATCGCGCCGAGGATGTTGCCGTACGTCAGGGCGTGCTCGCCCACCCCGGTCCCCGGCTCCCACTCCAGCGGGCTCGCGAACACCGCCGCCGTGCACCGCTCCCAGTCGAGGGCCTCGGCGGGGGTGAGCGGCTCGGCGATCGCCGGCAGCCCCAGCTGATGGGCGAGCGCGTGCCGGACCGTGCCGGTCGGGTGCGCGAACGCCGGCCAGTACCGCGCGACCGGCTCGTCCAGCCCGATCCGCCCGTCGGCGACGCGGGTCAGCACGGCCAGGGCGACGACCGGCTTGCTGACGGAGAAGACCGTGGCGAGGGTGTCGGCGCGCCACGGCCGGGTGCGGGCGGCGTCGGCCCAGCCGCCCCAGAGGTCCACGACGAGCTCGCCGCCCGCGTACGCCGCAACGGACGCCCCGGTCTCGGCGCCGGACTCGAGGAGCCGGCGGAAGGTCTCGGCGACGGGCTCGAACCCGCTCGCCACGCTGCCGCGCATGACGTCGTCCACGGTTGGGCAACCTACCGGCTTTTCATGCGGTACAACATCGAAATGCATAGCGCGGTCGACTCCGGCGTGCCCTCGCACGGGCGCATCCCCAAGCACTACGCGGTGAAGGCGCAGCTGCTGAGCCTGCTCGCCGAGCTCGGGGTGGGCGCGCTGCTGCCGGCCGAACGCGAGCTGGCCGCCCGCTACGGCGTCGCGCGCTCCACGGTGCGCCTGGCGATCCAGGAGCTCACGGTCGAGGGGCGGCTCAACGCGTTCCGGGGCCGGGGCACGTTCGTCGCGCCGCCGAAGCTGATCCAGCCGCTGGGCCTGGTGTCGTACACCGAGGCGGTCCGCGAGCAGGGCCGCCGCCCCGGCCGGCGGGTGGTGACGGTGGAGACCCGCCCACCGGGCGCGACGCTCGCCGCGGACCTGCGCATCGATCCCGAGACGCACGTGTGGCACCTGGAGCGGGTCCTGCTCGCCGACGACGAGCCGCTGGGGCTGGAGAGCACGTACCTGCCGCTGGCCCGCTTCCCGGACCTGATGGACGGCTTCGACCCGACGACGTCGCTGTACCGCCACATGGCCTCGCGCTACGGCCTCGTGTACACCGAGGCCCGCGAGCGGATCGAGACCATCCTGGCCACGCCGCGCGACGCCCACCTGCTCGGGACCAACCCGTCGACGCCGATGCTGCTCATCCAGCGCCTCTCCGCCGACCAGCGCGGCGAGCCGATCGAGTGGGTCCGCTCGCTGTACCGCGGCGACCGCATTGGCTTCGAGACGGTGCTCCGGTAGATTAAAGGTTCGAACCTTTAATCATTTGGGGTGTACGTGAGGATCGTGATCGTCGGCGGCGGGGTGCTCGGCACCATGCACGCCTGGCATGCCGTGCGGCGCGGCCACGAGGTCGTCCACCTCGAGCGCGAGGCCGAGGCCCGCGGCGCCTCGGTGCGCAACTTCGGCCTGGTCTGGGTGTCGGGCCGCTCGCCGGGCCCCGAGCTGGCCACCGCGCTGCGCGCCCGGCGCCTGTGGGAGCAGATCGGGGCGGAGGTCCCCGGCGTCGGCTTCCGCGGCAACGGCTCGATGACGCTGATCCGCACCGCGGGGGAGTGGGCGGTCGCCGAGGCCGCCGTGGCCGACCCCGCCGTGGCCGCCGAGCGCGGCTGGCGCCTGCTGGACGCACCGGCCGTCCGCGCGGTGAACCCGGCGCTGCGCGGCGACTTCCTCGGCGGCCTGCACTGCGCCGCCGACGGCGCCGTCGAGCCGCGCGTCGCCCTGCCGGCCCTGCGCGCCTGCCTGGAGCCGACCGGCCGCTACACCTGGCTCCCCGGCCGCGAGGTCCGCGACGCCGCCCCGGGCGCGGTCCGCGACGACACGGGCGCCGTGCACGCCGCCGACCAGGTGGTCCTGGCCACGGGCGCGGCGCTCGGCGGCCTGGTGCGCGAGCTGGCCGGCCCGCTGCCGATCCGCCGCGTGTGGCTGCAGATGGCCCAGACCGCGCCGCTGGGCGAGCCGCTGACCACGTCGGTCGCGGACGCCGACAGCTTCCGGTACTACCCGGCGTACGACTCGGCGCCCCTGGCCGAATCGCAGCCGCAGCCCCCCGTCGCCGCCGAGCACAAGATGCAGCTGCTCATGGTCCAGCGCCTCGACGGCGGCCTGACCATCGGCGACACCCACGCCTACGCCGAGCCGTTCCCGTTCGACGAGGTCGAGCCCCCGTACGACCACCTGACCGAGGTTGCGTCCTCCCTGCTGGGCCGCCCGCTGCCGCGCATCGAGCGCCGCTGGAACGGTGTGTACGCCCAGTGCCTGGACCCCGCGGCCGTCGCCTACCGCGCGATCGTCGCCGAGGGCGTCTGCCTGGTGACGGGCCCGGGCGGCCGCGGCATGACCTGTTCGCCTGCCATCGCCGAGCGGACCGCCGAGGAGCTGTCGTGGTAGGTCTCGTAGTCCTGGACATGGCCGGCACCACCGTGCAGGACGGCGCGGCATGACCTGTTCCCCTGCCATCGCCGAACGGATCGCCGAGGAGCTGTCGTGGTAGATCTCGTAGTGCTGGACATGGCCGGCACCACCGTGCAGGACGGCGGCGTGGTGACGGGCCCGGGCGGCCGTGGCATGACCTGTTCCCCTGCCATCGCCGAGCGGACCGCCCGAGGAGCTGTCGTGGTAGATCTCGTAGTCCTGGACATGGCCGGCACCACCGTGCAGGACGGCGGCCTGGTCGAGCGCGCCTTCACCGCCGCGATCGCCGAGCAGGGCGTGCACCCGGGCGACCCGGCGTACGACGCCATGCTCGCCCACGTCCGCGCCACCATGGGCGAGTCGAAGATCAGCGTCTTCCGCCACCTGCTCTCCGGCGACGAACCCGCCGCCCAGGCCGGCAACGCCGCTTTCGAGCGCGCGTACGCCGCGCTCGTCGACGACGGCCACTGCGCCCCGATCCCCGGCGCCGCCGACGTCATCGAGCAACTCCGGACGGCCGGCATCAAGGTGGCCCTGACCACCGGCTTCTCCCGCCACACGGCCGACCGCATCCTGGCCGCCCTGGGCTGGAAGGACATCGCGGACCTGACGCTGGTCCCGGCGGAGGCCGGCCGCGGCCGCCCGTTTCCCGACCTGGTCCTGACCGCGGTGCTGCGCCTGGAGATCGACGACGTCCGCGAGGTGGCCACGGCCGGCGACACGACGTACGACGTGCTGTGCGGCCTCCGCGCCGGCGCCCGCTTCGCGGCCGGCGTCCTGACCGGCGCCCACGACGAGCCGGCTCTTCGCGCCGCCGGCGCAACGCACGTGCTGCAGTCAATCCGCGACCTGCCCGCGGCCCTGCTCGCGTAACAGCCCTCGCACTTCCGCGTCGCTCGCGCGGGATGCGACTCCGTTGTTTGTCAGTGCGCACTGACTTACTTCCGCGGCACTCGCACCTTTCCGCGGCACTCGCGCTTTCCGCGGCACTCGCGCGGGATGCGACTCCGTTGTTTGTCAGTGCGCACTGACTTACCTCCGCGGCACTCGCGCTTCTGCGGCACTCGCGCTTCTGCGGCACTCGCGCTTCTGCGGCACTCGCGCTTCTGCGGCACTCGCGCTTCCGCGGCGCTCGCGGGGTCTGGTTCGGTTGTTTGTCAGTGTGGACTGACTTACTCGGCTGCACTCGCGCTTCGGCGGCGCTCGCGGGGTCCGGCTTGGTTGTTTGTCAGTGTGGACTGACTTACCTCCGCGGCACTCGCGCTTCGGCGGCGCTCGCGCGTGGTGCGGCTCGGTTGTTTGTCAGTGTGGACTGACTTACTTTCGTGGCGGTCGTCGGCCGCAACTGAGTGGCGACCGTGGTGGCTTCCGCGGCGTTGATCGTTCATGCTCGGCGACATGCGTCGATTTGGAGCCGTCATCGGCCTGCGCCCCGAGCATCGCGAAACGTATCTGCGGCTGCACAGTGAGGTGTGGCCGGCGGTCGAGGCTCGCCTCACCGCCAGCCACTTCACCAACTACACGATCTTCCACCGCGGTGAGTGGCTGTTCGCGTACTACGAGTACACCGGCGACGACTACGCCGCCGACGCGGCCGCGATCGCTGCGGACCCCGTCACGCAGGAGTGGTGGAAGCTCACCGATCCGTGCCAGCTGCGGCTCGACGGAACGCCCGACGGTGAGCAGTGGGCGCCGATGACCGAAGTCTGGCATCTTCCGTAGCGCACGCCGGTGAGTTCGCGCGCCACCCGATGGGCGGCCTCGCTCTCATGACGGCCCGGTCGGGTTCAGCTACTTGTGACTCGCAGAGTGCCGAGTGACGGGTCGGCCGCGTAGGCGATTCTGATGCCGGCGAGCCGGGCCTGGTTGAGGGCTGCCAGCGCCTCGGCCGTGATCTGCTCGCCGGGCGCGAGGACGGGGATGCCGGGCGGATACGGCGCGACGAGCTCGGCGCAGACCCGTTCAGCTACTTGTGACTCGCAGAGTGCCGAGTGACGGGTCGGCCGCGTAGGCGATTCTGACGCCGGCGAGCCGGGCCTGGTTGAGGGCCGCCAGCGCCTCGGC
Organism: Dactylosporangium sp. CA-139066; assembly: GCF_050936175.1. Classification (NCBI taxonomy): domain Bacteria; kingdom Bacillati; phylum Actinomycetota; class Actinomycetes; order Micromonosporales; family Micromonosporaceae; genus Dactylosporangium; species Dactylosporangium sp. CA-139066. Next base: position 3,045,119 of record NZ_JBNJNH010000001.1, read on the forward strand.
CGTGATCTGCTCGCCGGGCGCGAGGACGGGGATGCCGGGCGGATACGGCGCGACGAGCTCGGCGCAGACCCGTCCGACGGCCTGGTCGACCGGCAGCGTCTTGGCGTCGGCGAAGAAGGCCTGTCGTGGCGGCATCGACGCGACCGGCTCGACCTGGTACACCGCCGGGCCGATGACCGGGCGCGGTGCGCCGCGGTGCCGCTGCACCGAGTCAGCCAGGGCCGCGGTCAGGCGGGCGAGGGAGTCCGGGGTGTCGGCGAGTGAGACGACGGCGACGAGGACGTCGCGGTCGGCGGACTCGACCGGCAGCCCGGCGGCCAGGAGGTCCTGCTCGACGAGGTTGCCGTCGGCGCCGGTTCCGAACAGCAGCAGCGTCAGTTTCAGCGGGTCGACCGCGGGACCGTCGAGGACGGTGAGGCCGTCGACGTCGCGGAGCCGGGCACGAGCCCGGCGGGTGGCTTCGATGGCGTCGCCGAGCAGGGCGGCGCCGTCGCGTTCGAGCAGCGCGCGGGCGGCGTCGGTGCTGGCGAGAATGGCGCCCGCCGGGCTGGTGGTCGCGGTCGCCTCGATACCGGCGTCGAGGCGCGCCGCGTCGACGCGGTCGGTGCGGGCCAGCACGAGCGCCGCCTGGCTCCAGGCGGGGAGCGTCTTGTGGGCGCTGGTCACCATGACGTCGGCGCCGAGCTGGAGCGGGTGGCGTGGCAGCGCGGGATGGAAGCCGAAGTGGGCGGCCCACGCGGCGTCGACCACCAGCGGTACGCCGAACTCGTGCGCCGCGTCGGCCAGGCCGGCGATGTCGCCGACGGTGCCGACGTACGACGGGTCGCCCACGAACACCGCCCGCGCGTCGGGATTCGCGGTCAAGGCGCGCCGTACGGTCGCCGGTGCGACGCCCAGTGGGAGGCCGGTGACGGGGTCGACCTCGGGGCGTACCCAGACGGGAGTCAGGCCGGCCAGCACCAGCCCGAGCAGCAGCGAACGGTGCAGGGTGCGACTCACGATGACCCGGTCGCCGTCGCCCGCGACGGCCAGGGCGACGGCCTGGTTGGCGTGGGTCGCGCCGCCGGTGGAGAAGCGGCAGAAGTCCGCGCCCCACAGCCGCGCCGCGCGGGCCTCGGCCTCGGCGAGCACGCCGCTGCTGAGCTTCATGGTGTCGAGGCCGGCGTACAGCGGGACGTCGCCGGCGACCACATCGCCGACGAGGTCGCTGCGCTGCTTGTGGCCCGGGATGGTGAACGGCGTCGGAGGGCTCTCACCGAAGCGCAGCCAGGCATCCAGCAGCGGCGCGTCGCCGCGCAGCCCGCGCGGGTCAGTCGGCATCGGGGCTCCAGCCGGACAGGACCGTGATCAGTGCGGAGGTGAGGGCGCGGACCTGGCGCACGTCGACCCACTCGTCGACCGCGTGCAACCCGCCGCCGGACGGACCGCACACCAGGGTGGGGCAGAGCTGCTGCCACAGGGGCGCCTCCATCCAGTACGGCGCGTCGAAGGTCGGTCCGGTGCCGAGCTCATCTCCGAGGCGGCGGGAAAGCCCGGCGGCCGGCCCGGTGTCATCGAGCCGCCAGCCGTCGCGATGGGCGACGAGCTCGGCGGTGGCGTACCACTCCGGCTTGAGCATTGAGCGCACCTCCTCGAGAGCCGCCGCGCTCGAGCGGCCCGCCGTCGTGCGCAGCTCGACCAGGCACTCGGCGTGGTCGGGTACCACGAACGGCGACTGCCCGCCGCGCGCGACCGTCGCCATCAGGTCGCCGCCGCCGGCGCGGACGGCCGCGGCTCGTTCGTCGACCGCGTGCAGCAACCTTCCCAGGTGGGTGACGGCGTTGACGCCGAGGTCCGCCTGCGAGCTGTGCGCGGCGCGGCCGGTGAAGCTCACCCGCACGACGGCGAATCCGCGCAGCGACCTGGTCAGCGCGAGGTCGGTCGGCTCCGCGATCAGGCAGGCGTCGGGCCGGACCCCGAGCCCGGGGAGCGCGTCGATCACGGCCTCGCTGCCCAGGCTCGCGTCCTCCTCGTCGGCCACCAGCGCGAGTACCGGGCGAACCGGCGCCTTCGCCGCCACCAGGTGCTCCGCGGCGGCAACGATCGCGGCCACGCCGCCCTTCATGTCCGCGGCGCCGCGACCGAAGAGCCGGTCCCCGTCGAGCCGAGGCGCGAACGGCTCCGGCATCCCGGCCACACCCACGGTGTCGAGGTGGCCGTTCAGCACGAGGGTCGGCCACTCGGCCGGTCCCGGGGGTACCGCTATCAGGCTGGGGCGATTGGCATGGCCGGGCGCCGGCACGACCGTGGTGACGAAGCCCGAACCGTGCAGCCGCGAGCGGAGGTGCTCGACGATCCCCGCCTCGCCCGCGGCACCCGGGACGAGGCCCGGGTTGACGCTGTCGATGCGGACGAGGTCGGACAGCAGTGCCAGCGCCTCGGCCTCCACGTTTCGCATGGCCCGAGCCTAGACAGAGGTGAAGCTCGGGTCACCAGGCAGTGTCGCCCGTCCACAGTGGACGGCCGAGCCGCTCTGTGTGCCAAGGGAATCGGGCGTTCGGCCGATCGGGCAGGCCCATGCGGTACTGGATAAATATTGATCTTTGTGCTATGATGTCCGAATAGTCGGCCTAGCGTTGCCGCGTGACCGACACCGCAATCAGCCGCTCGGCGTTGATGGCCGCCGCCGCACGCGCGGCCCACCTCATTGTCGACAGCGCACCGTACGTGTTCGAGGACCGCCTGGCCGCCCCGCTGCTCGGCGACGCGGCGGACGAGCTGATCGACTACCATCGGCAACACGGCGATCACCCGGTGCTGTCCGGTGCCCGGGCCCAGGTGCTGTGCCGCAGCCGATACACCGAGGACACGCTGCACCGATCCGGTTTTTCCCAATATGTACTGCTGGGTGCCGGCCTGGACAGCTACGCGTACCGGGCCACGGCCGGCGTGCGCGTCTTCGAGGTGGACCGGGCCGCCACCCAGGACTACAAGCGTGCCGCCGTGAGTAAGGCGGGCGCGACCTCGAACGCGCCCGAGTACGTCGCCGTCGACTTCGAACGCGACGACCTCCTGTCCCGCCTGGCGGCCCACGGCTTCGACCCGCAACGCCCCGCGGTCGTCAGCTGGCTCGGCGTGACCATGTACCTGACGCGGGAGGCGGTTGAGCGCACGGTGAGCGAGGTGGCACGCCTGGCTCCCGGCAGTCTCCTGGTGCTCGACCACATGCTGCCCGAGCCCGACCGGGACGCGGCGGCGCAGGGTTATGTCGCGGCGGTCGGCGCGATGACCGCCGCGAACGGCGAGCCCTGGCTGTCGTTCTTCTCGCCCGCGGACCTGGCGGCCCTGCTCGACGCGCACGGCCTGACCGCCGAGCACGCGAGCCAGCACGAGATCCTCGGCGCGCGTACCGACGCGTTGCGGCCGTCGAACCTGACCTGGATGACGCGCGCCACCGTGCGGCCGTAGGCGCCGCCCGCTCGCGAACCGGTTCGTGGCGAACGCGTTCGTCGGCGGGCCTGGAACCGGTTCGTGACGAACGCGTTCGCGGGCCGGCCTGGAACCGGTTCGTGACGAACCGCGTTCGCCCGGCCGGCCTGGAACCGGTTCGTGACGAACGTGTTCGCCGGCCGACTCGAACCGGTTCGTGGCGAACGTGTTCGTCGGCCGGTCTGGAACTGGTTCGTGACGAACGCGTTCGTGGCGTCCAGCGCACGCGTCCTCGCTGACGCCCCCTGTAGTGAATCTGGTGCGGCTAGGAGTCGGCCAGTTGCTGTGCGTGGTCGAGGTGCTGGCGGGTGGCGAGCTCGAGGAGCTCGATCATCCCCGCCAGTACCGTGTCGTCGTAGCGCTGCAGCAGGGCGGCCCCCTCGCGTACGACCGGGCCGTAGATCTCGGCGGCGGCCTGCTCGGCCATCGGGGTCGGGCGGACGGTGACCCGGCGGCGGTCGTTCGAGTCGCGCTCTCGCGTTACGTAGCCGGCTCGCTCCAGACGGTCGATCGCCGTCGTCACGCCGCCCGTGGTCATGCCCGCGGCGGCGGCCAGCTCGCCCGGTGACAGGGGCGTCGCGGCCGACTCGAACAGCAGGTCCAGGCAGCGCAGGTCGGTTCGGTTCAGGCCCAAACGATCGGCCGCGCGCTGGTCGAGCACGTCAACCGCGCGCTGGTACGCCTGCATCGCCCGGCCGAACTCGCCGATCAGCCGCCGCTCCCCGGAATCCACACTTGCGATGCTACCGGATCACTCGTACTCTTAGTAACTAGAAAATCTAGCGACTAGAACTGCGAGGTAACTACTGGTGAAGGTCATCATCATCGGGGCGGGTACCGGCGGCATGTGTCTCGCGCACGGGCTGCGGCGGGCCGGGGTGGACGTGGTGGTGTACGAGCGCGACCGCAACCGCACCGATGGGCTGCACGGATACCGGGTCGGCATCGATCCGCACGGATCGCGAGCGCTGAAGGCCTGCCTGCCGCCCGAGTTGTACCGCACGTTCGTCGCCACCTGCGCCAAGGCGCCCGAGCGGTTCGCGTTCCTGGACGAGCGCCTCAACCGGACGTTGACGATCACGCTGCGTGAGCCGACCGACGACGTCAACGACGAGAAGTCGGTGAGCCGGATGACGCTGCGTCAGGTCCTGTTCACCGGCATGGAGGACGTGCTGCGGTTCGGCAAGACCTTCATCCGGTACCAGCACGAGTCCGACGGCCGCGTCACCGCCCACTTCGCCGACGGCACGAGCGACACCGCGGACCTGCTGGTCGGAGCCGACGGCGTCAACTCGCCGGTTCGTCGGCAGCGGCTGCCGCACGCTCGGCTCGAGGATGCCGGGATCGTCGCGGTCGCCGCGAAGGTACCGATGACGCCGGAAAGCACTTCCCTCATGCCGGCCGGGCTCTTTCCGGGCATCGGGCTGATCCTGGCGCCGCGCGGCATGGCCTGCATCCTGCACTGGATGGAGTTCCCGTGGGGCGAGACGGGCCGCCCGAAGGACGGGATCGGGGGCAACGACGCCGAGCTGATCGGCAACTGGCCCGGCCTGCTGTTCGACAACACGCGCGACTACCTGAACTGGGGACTCTCGGCCGCGACGGACAAGTGGCCGGCCGACATCATGCAGCGCAGCGGCGCCGACCTCGTCGACCTCGTGACACGGATGACGCCCCGGTGGGACCCGCGGCTGCACCGGCTGTTTGCGCTGACCGATCCGGGCACATGCTTCCCGATCAACATCCGGACCTCGGTTCGTGTCGATCCGTGGCCGAGCGACAACGTCACGCTACTGGGCGACGCCATCCACGCCATGACGCCGGGCCAGGGCGTCGGCGCCAACACTGCGTTGCGGGACGCGCACAACCTGTTGCGTGAGCTCACGAGCGGCAGGCCGCTGGTCGATGCGGTGCGTGACTATGAGCGGGAGATGATCGAGTACGGGTTCGCCGCCGTGGAGGCGTCCAAGCGCCAGGCCGGCGGGGACCAGCTGGTGCACCGGCCGGTGATCGGCCGCGTAGCCCTGGCCGGCCAGCGCGCCTTCCTGCGGGCGACGGACCGGATTCCCGCGTTGCGCCGGCGCTTCGAGGCCGAGCTGTACGAGTCGCGGGGTACCGACAACGCCGCGTAGCTCAGCTTGTCATGCCTGGGTTACGGCTTTGGCGTACAGCCGCGGCTTATGGCTTTTGGGCTAGCTTGTCGTGATCTCGATGACCCTCGTGAGCGCGGCGTGCAGCTGCAGCAGTTCCTCGACGGGCATGCCCAGGCGTTCGACCACGGCGGGCGGGATGCGCTCGGCGTCGGCTCGCAGCGCGCGGCCCGATTCGGTCAGCGTGACTTCGAGCACGCGCTCGTCGTGCGGGGCGCGGCGGCGGTGGATGAGGCCGCCGGATTCCAGGCGCTTGAGCAGCGGGGACAGCGTGCCGGGGTCCAGCTGTAACAGTCTGCTGAGGTCCTTCACCGACAGCGGGGCGTGCTGCCACAGCGCGAGCATGACGAGGTACTGCGGGTGTGTGAGCCCCATCGGCTCCAGTAGTGGACGGTAGAGCGCAATCACGTTGCGTGACGCGACCGCGAGCGCGAAGCAGACCTGGTGCTCCAGGGCCAGCGGGTCGGGGATCTTGGTGACGGGTTCTGCGTCGTCGATCACGTGGCTCGGCCCCTTCCGAACATGTTCGTCGGATGTCACACTACAGGTACACAAATAATTGGTACACCAATGATTGGCGCACGAAGGGGTGGCATATGTTCGCGTTCAAGCGCTCGGCGCGGCCGAAGAAGGATCGCGTAGGGAACTTCCTGTTTCGGATCTTCGGCCCGGCCACCGTCGAGGGCGCGATACAGGGGTGGAGCCCTGAGGCACGGGAGCAGTACAAGCGGATGCGGCAGAACCATCGCCGCGCAGCCGAGGAGCAGTCGGAGGCCTGATTCGGCCCCGGTTCGCGTCACTTTGCCCTGCGGTCCGCACGGATCCCTCGGCGCTCCTTCGCGTCCGAACGGTTAATGCGCCGCTGCTTCGCGTCCGAACGGTTCGCGGGCGCTGCCATGCGTGCGGGGCGGGGCTGTGCTGCGTGTGCGGTGCGGGTCGTGCGGCGCTGCTTCGCGTCCGAACGGTTCGCGAGCGCTGCCATGCGTGCGGGGCGGGTCGGGGCTGTGCTGCGTGTGCGGTGCGGGTCGTGCGGCGTTGCTTTGTGTCGAGCGGGGCGCTGTCTCGCGTCTGACCGTTCGTGTGACGCTGGTTCGTATCCGCACGGGTCGTGGGGCGCTGCCTCGCGTCCGAGCGGTCGGGCGGAACTACTTCAAGCGGCGGCGGCTGGCTTCCTGCAGCAGCGCGAGTCGGGTGGCGCCGGTGGCGACGACGGCGAGGGAGGTCCGCCAGACCAGTACGCCGAACTCGACCGTCGTGGTGTGCCCGGCACCGAACCGACCGGCGACGCCGTCGAGGCCCGGGATGCTCACGATCAGCGTCGCGATCGCGGCCGCCGCCATCGTCGGCGCGATCCAGACCGAGCGCGGCCGTTCGAAGGCCGCCCATGCGGTGCCGACGAGGAACACCGTCGCGGTGATGATGGCCATCGCCATGACGACGGGGATCGGGCGGTGGCCGTCGAGGTGACTGGCGCCGTGCAGCGCCCACCCGCTCCACTCCTCGCCGCCGTGCTGAAGCAGCGTCGCGGTCCCGCCGACGTCGGTGGCCACGGTCACGGTGTTTTCCTGACGAGCCCACGGCAGCGCGAGCGCGAGCAGTGCCGCGAGCGCACCGACGAGGGCCACGACCCGGCTGCCGAACCCGGCCGGTGTCGGACCGGGCGGCGTCGGGGGCGCGATGGCGTCGGGCTGACCGACGGTGGCCTCCTGCGGTGAGCTCATGCCCGTAGACCGTAGTCGGACCGACCCGGCGCCGTCACTCGCCCGGAGGCTTGGAGTGGCCCCCGTACGTCGATCCCGGTCTTCATTTACGCGACTCTTACCGGCGTGGCCATACTGGTCGGCGCCGGCCAGTGCCGCCGCGCCGGGCAGGCTCAGCCGCGGCTGCTCGACGGGTGCGCGCGGGCCGCGGTGCGTCGATCAGTCGGTGCCCGTCTGGGTGGATTCGGATCGTGCCGCATCGGCCTCGCCGGGATGACCGGTAGCGCCCGCCGAGGCTGCGGGCTGCGGTGCGTCGATCAGTCGGTGCCCGTCTGGGTGGACTCGGATCGTGCCGCATCGGCCTCGCCGGGATGACCGGTAGCGCCCGCCGAGGCCGATGGTTTTCGGCGGCCGCCGGCCTGGCGGTAGCCCGGATGGACGCCCGGCGTGAGGCCCTGCTGATCGGCGACGCGTTGCAGTAATTCCTTGAGCTGGACGCGTTCCTCAGGATCGAGCGCGGCGAGCAGGTCGTCGTCGTGTGCGGTGGCGATCGATCGCATGTCAATCATGGTCCGTTCCCCGTCGACGGTCAGATATAGCTCGTGATGCCGGCGGTCGGTGGTGCCGGGCCGCCGCTCGACGAGTCCCTTGTGGCCGAGGCTGTCGATGAGCACGACGACGCGGCTCGGCACCACGCCCAGCTCGACGGCGACCGCCTGCTGGCTGCGCCCGGGCTGCCTGGAGATCATTCGCAGCAATCCGACCTCGGCCGGGGAGAGGCCGATCTGCTGCACCCGATTCGCGAACCGCTCGGATGCGTGTGCGCCCACCTGGGCGAGTAGGAAAGCCGCTCCCCGTGGCCCGGGTTGCCCGCCGTGCGTCATGGAGCTATCGTACACCACGACGAACCATTCATACGATGAATCATTCAGTCGGAGAAGGGATGCTTCGATGGGGTACACCAGCCATCCCGACCTGGGCGGCAAAGTCGCTCTCGTCACCGGCGGATCCCGTGGGATCGGCGCCGCGACGTGCCGGGCGCTCGCCGAAAACGGGGCACGCGTGGCCGTCAACGGGCGGGACGCGTCCGCCGTCGACGCCCTGGTCGCCGAGATCACCGCGGCCGGCGGCACCGCGCTGGCCACGCCGGGCGACGCCACCGACGCCGACACCGTGCACCGCATCCGTGAAGAGGTGGAGCGGGCGCTCGGCCCGATCGACGTGCTCGCGCCGTTCGTCGGCGGGCAGGGGCGCCCGACGCCCACCCACGAGCTCGGCGCCGCGCAGTGGCGCGCCACCATCGAGGCCGACCTGACCTCGGTGTTCCTGGCGGTGAGTGAGGTGCTGCCCGGGATGATCGAGCGCCGCGCCGGCGTGATCGTCACGATGTCCTCGACGGCGGGCCGCATGCCGGGCCTGGCCAGCGCCGCCTACGCCGCGGCGAAGGCGGGTGTCGTCATGTTCAGCAAGCACCTGGCGAACGAGGTCGCGCCGCACGGCATCCGGGTCAACTGCCTGGCCCCGTCGGCGGTGCTCAACAGCCGCATGCGCCAGCACATGACCGACGAGCAGCTCGCCGACCTGGCTGCCCGGTTTCCGCTCGGGCGCATCGGCCGGCCTGAGGATGTCGCGGAGGCCGTGCTGTACCTGGCCTCCGGCTCGTCCTCCTGGATCACCGGCGCCACGCTCGACCTGACCGGCGGTCGGGTGATCGTGTGACCGCGCAACGGATCGCCGCGTCGCCTCGCCGCAGCCTCGCCGCATCGGCCCGCCAGCGTTTCGGCGCAGCCGCGAACGCACCCGCCGCTGGCGCAGCCGCGAACGCACCCGCCGCTGGCGCAGCCGCGAACGCACCCGCCGCTGGCGCAGCCGCGAACGCACCCGCCGCTGGCGCAGCCGCGAACGCACCCGCCGCCGGCGCGGCCGTGAAAGCTCCTGCCGTTGGCGCGGCCGGCCGGGGTTTCAAGGCGGCCGTGAAGGCACCTGTCGTTGGCGCGGCCGGCCGGGGTTTCGGCGCGGCTGTGAACGCCGCTGTCGTTGGCGCGGCCTGCCTGGGTTTCGGCGCGGCCGTGAAGGCACCAGTAGTTGGCGCGGCCCGCCGGGGCGCGCGCCTGATCGTCCGGGGAGGACTGATCGTATGACCACGCAAGCCGTTGCCCCGCGCCGTCGCCAGGCGCAGGGTGGTCCGCACCTCGGGGTGCTGGGGATCGTCTTCGCCGCGCTCTTCCTCGTCGGGCTCGTGCTCGCCACGATCGTGGCCGGCGGCAAGCCCTACCCGTCGCCGTTCGGGGACGCGGCGGACATCATCGCCTACTTCCGGGATCACCAGCGGGCCGTGCAGATCAGCGGCGCGTTCCAGTTCGGCGCCGCCATCCCGCTGGCCATCTACTCGGCGACCGTCAGTGCGCGCCTGCACCAGCTCGGCATCCGCGCGCCGGGCGCGACGATCGCCCTGGCCGGCGGGCTGCTCGCGTCGGCGTTCCTGGCGCTGTCGGGGCTGATCGGCTGGGTGCTGTCCCGGCCCGAGGTCCTCGACGAGCCGGCCCTGATCCGGGCGCTGCAGCTGCTCAACTTCGCCGCAGGTGGGGTCGCGCACGTGGTGCCGCTGGGGCTGCTGCTGGCGGGTATTGCCGTGCCGGGGTTGCTGGCCCGGCTGCTGCCGTCGTGGCTCGCCTGGGCCGGGCTGGTGATTGCCGGGATCGCGGAGCTCTCCACGTTGACGTTGCTGGCGGAGCCCGCGGCGTACCTGCTGCCGGTCGCCCGGTTCACCGCCCTTGCCTGGCTGATTGCGGTGGGGTTCCTGCTGCCGCGCCAGCGAGCGCGAGCCGACGCCTAGCCGAGTGGCCGGACCTCGCCGCGAGTCCGCCTCGGAGCTGGACGCGGACGTAAGCCGGGTGCGGGGGGTGAGCCAGGTGCGGGGTGCTGGCGTGAGCGGGGTGCGGGGGTGAGCGGTCCGACGGCGCTACGTGCGGCCGGCAGGCCCGGGGGCGCCGTGCGCTGAGGGCGGTGCAACGGTGCTGCGCGCGGCCGGCAGGCCCGCGGGCGCCGTGTTCCGAGGGTGTCCGACGGCGCTACGTGCAGCCGGCAGGCCCGCGGGCGCCGTGCGCTGAGGGCGGTGCAACGGTGCTGCGCGCGGCCGGCAGGCCCGCGGGCGCCGTGTTCCGAGGGTGTCCGACGGCGCTGCGTGCGGCCGGCAGGGCCACGGGTGCCGTGCTCTGAGGGCGTTGCAACGGTGCTGTGCGCGGCCGGCAGCGCCGCGGGTGGCGGTCCAACGGCGCAACGTGTAGCCGGCCGGCCCGTGGGCGCCGTACGCCGCGGGTGTGGTGGTCACGGGGTTGCGCGCAGCAGTGGAGGGTGCAGGAACGTCGCCGGGCCGCGCTTGAAGAGCTGGGCGGGGCGGCCCCGCTCGCCGGCCGTCGAGTGGCCCGTCGGGGTGACGAAGCCGGGCGTCGACGTGGCCTTGCGGTGGAAGTTGCGGGGGTCCAGCGGGGCCGACCACACCGCCTCGTACACGCCGCGCAGGTCGGCGATCGTGAACTCCGGTGGGCAGAAGGCCGTCGCGAGTGGGGAGTACTCCAGCTTCGCGCGGGCGCGTTCCACGCCGTCGGACAGGATGGCGGCGTGGTCGAAGGCCAGCGAGGGGAGGTCCGACACCGGCAGCCACACGGCGTCGGCGGCGTCGGTGCCGGCGGTCGGCGTGGGTGCGTCCGGGAGCAGGGCCAGGTACGCGACCGTCACCACCCGGCCGCGCGGGTCGCGGGCGGGGTGGCCGTACGTGCCGAGCTGCTCCAGGTGGCCCACGCCCGTCAACCCGGTCTCCTCCGACAGCTCGCGGGCGGCGGCCTCGGCCAGGTCCTCGTCGGGCAGGACGAAGCCGCCGGGCAAGGCGAACGCGCCCTCGAACGGCGGGATGGCGCGCCTGATGAGCAGCGCGCACAGGGCGGCGCGGCGGATCGTCAGGATCACCAGGTCGACGGTCACCATGAATGTCATGTACTTATCACCACATTGACGAGAAAGGAGCCACGACTATATCGTCTAGGTGACGATAACGGATGGGGAGGGCGCCATGGCGGATGTGACGCGGCGGCTGTTCTGGCGGCACCTGCGCGGTGCGCCGACGAGTTGGATTCGGCACCACGTCAACGGCAAGGTGCGGCACGAAGGCGTCGGGCTCTCGTTCTGGTACCGGCCCTTGACCGCGGTCCTGTCCGAGGTGCCCGTCGACGACCGGGAGCTTCCGCTGCTGTTCCACGCGCGGACGAGCGACTTCGCCGACGTGACCGTGCAGGCAACCGTGACGTACCGGATCAGCACGCCGGCGGTGGCCGCCGAGCGGCTCGACTTCTCCGTCGACCCCAAGGGCGGGCAGTGGCGGGGGCAGCCGCTCGACCAGGTCGCGACGCTGCTGGCCGAGCTGGCGCAGCAGCCGGCGCTCGACCTGCTGGCCCGGCTGCCGCTGACCGAGGCGCTCACCGCCGGCATCGCGCCGGTGCGCGAGGCGGTCTCGGCGGCGCTGCAGGCCGACCCGCGCCTGACCGATACGGGGGTGAGCGTCGTCAGCGCGCGCGTCGTGGCGATCCGGCCGGAGCCGGACCTCGAGCGAGCCCTGCAGACGCCGACCCGGGAGGCGGTACAGCAGGAGGCCGACCGCGCGACCTACGCCCGCCGGGCGCGGGCGGTCGAACAGGAACGGGCGATCGCCGAGAACGAGCTGCAGAACAAGATCGAGCTGGCCCGGCGTGAGCAGCAGCTGGTCGAGCAGCAGGGCGCCAACGCGCAGCGGCAGGTCGAGCTCGACGCGGCCAGCGCGCTGGTCGCCGCGCAGGGCGAGGCCGAGCGGGCGCGGGTGGCGGCGGTCGCCGAGGCGGAGGCGGACCGGCTGCGCACCGAGGCGCGGGCCGCCGGCGTGCGGGCGGTCGGGCTGGCCGAGGGCGAGGCGGAGGCGGCGCGCCTGGCCGCGTACCGTGACCTGCCGCCCGCGGTCCTGCAGGCCCTGGCGCTGCGCGAGCTGGCCGGGCACCTGCCGGAGATCGGGCAGCTCACGGTCACGCCGGACGTGGTCACCGGGCTGCTGAACCGACTGGCCCAATGAGCACCCTGGCGCCGCGGGTCGTGCTGGTGTCGCGCCGCAGCGAGCTCGATGAGCTGCTCGCCCGGCACGGCACCCGCGCGGCGGCCGACTACTACCTGCGGCAGCGCGGGCGCGATCTCAACGAGGTCGCCGCCCGCCACGCCGCGCTGCAGGGGGCGCTCACCGCGGCCGGGGCGGCCATCCCGGCCGACTGGCGGCGCGGGCACATCGACCGCGAGGACCTGCCCCGGTTCCTGTTCGGGCCGGAGGACATCGTCATCGCCGTCGGGCAGGACGGCCTGGTGGCCAACGTCGCCAAGTACCTCGACGGGCAGCCCGTCATCGGCGTCGACCCCGAGCCGGGGCGCAACCCGGGCGTGCTCGTCCGGCACGCCCCGGCCGCCCTGCCGAAGCTCCTGGCCAACCGGCACCACGCCACCGAGGAGCGCACGATGGTGTCGGCCCGCCTCGACGACGGGCAGGAGCTGCTGGGGCTCAACGAGGTGTACTTCGGACACGTCACCCACCAGTCGGCGCGCTACACGCTGTCCACCCCCGGCGGGGCCCGCGAGCGGCACTCGTCCTCCGGCGTCGTGGCCGGCACCGGGACCGGCGCCACCGGGTGGTGCTCGTCCATCGCCCGGGAGCGTGCCGACGCGCCCGGGCTGCCGGGGCCGCGCGAGGCGGCGCTGTGCTGGTTCGTGCGCGAAGCCTGGCCGTCCCCGGCCACGGGCGTGTCGCTGACCAGCGGGCGGCTCGAGGCGGGGGAGCGGCTCGAGCTCACCTGCGAGGGCGACCGGCTCGTCGTGTTCGCCGACGGGCTCGAGGCGGACCGGCTCGAACTGTCCTGGGGGGCAGCGGGTGAGCGTCGGCGTCGCCGAGCGCCGGTTGAGGCTGGTGATGTAGGAAACTAGGGGCGTGAAAACGTTCCCGCTCGGCAAGCGCAACGTCCATCGCGTCGGGTTCGGCGCCATGCAGCTGCCCGGGCGCGGCGCCTTCGGCCCGCCCCGCGACCGCGCCGAGGCCCTCGCGGTGGTCCGCCGCGCGGTCGACCTGGGCGTCGACCACATCGACACCGCGCAGTACTACGGGCCCGAGGTCGCCAACGAGATCCTGCGCAGCGCCCTGTACCCGTACCCGAGCCAGCTCGCGCTCGTCAGCAAGGTCGGCGCGAAGCGGGACGACAAGGGCGCCTGGCTGCCGGCCCTCGAGCCCGAGGAACTGCGCGCCGGCGTGCTGGACAACCTGCGCTCGCTCAAGGTCGAACGACTGCACGCCGTCAACCTGCGCCTGCACTCGAAGTCGGCTCCCGAAGTACTGGATGCGCAGCTCGACGCCATGATCGCGATGCGCGACGAGGGCCTGATCGACGGCATCGGGCTGAGCAACGTCGACACGGAGCAGCTCACGCACGCCCTGCAGCGCACCGAGATCGTGTGCGTGCAGAACCCGTTCAACCTCGTGGACCAGCAGTCCCGGCCGGTGCTCGACATGTGCCACGAGCGCGGCATCGCCTTCGTGCCCTTCTTCCCGCTGGGCGCCGCGTTCGGCCGCGACCGCATCCTCGGCCACCCGCAGGTCAGGGCGGTCGCCGAGCGGCTGGACGCCACCCCGGCGCAGGTGGCCCTCGCCTGGGTGCTCGCCGTCGCGCCCAACACGCTGCTCATCCCGGGCACCGCGTCGCTGGAGCACCTCGAGGAGAACGTCGCCGCCGGCCACCTCGCCCTCGACGACGAGGCCCGCGCCGCGCTCGGGCTGCCGCCGGGGCCGGCCGCGTGAAGCGCCGCCAGGTCGGCAACCTGCTGGCGCTCGCGGTGCTGTCGTACCTGAGCCGCCAGCCGATGCACCCCTACGAGCTGTCCAAGAACCTGCGCACGTACGGCGACGAGCGCAGCATCAAGTTCACCCACGGCTCGCTGTACATGGTGGTCCAGCAGCTGGCCAAGGCCGGCTTCGTGGCCGAGCAGGAGGTCAGCCGCGAGGGCGCGCGGCCCGAGCGCACCGTCTACGGCATCACCGACGCCGGCCGCGAGGAGCTGCACGACTGGCTGCGCGAGCTGGTCGGGCAGCCGCAGCACGAGTATCCGGCGTTCGTCTCGGCGCTGTCGCTGGTCGCCGCGCTGACGCCGAACGAGGTCGTGCCGCTGCTGCGCGAGCGGCTCACGGGCCTCGCGAAACAGCGCGCCGAGGCGGCGCAGATCGTCGAGAAGTCCGAGGCCGATGGGGTGCCCCCGCTGTTTCTGATCGAGGAGTTGTACCGCATCCGCCTCCTCGACGCCGAGAGCGCCTTCGTGGAGGAGTTCCTGGGCCTGATCACCGACCCGGACGAGGGGTGGGGGCCGATGTGGGCGGCCGCGCACGGGACGACGTTCAATCCTGAATAGTTGACACTGACTAGTCGCTCGTGGATAGTTGGAATCAACTAATCCAGCGAGCGGGGAGTCGGCATGAGCAGGATCGGCAACGCGATCGTCATCGGCGGCGGCATCGGCGGGCCCGTGGCCGCGATGGCGCTGCAGCGGGCGGGCATCGAGGCGACGGTCTACGAGGCGTACGAGGGCTCGGCCGAGGGCGTCGGCGGCGCGCTCAGCATCGCGCCCAACGGCCGGACCGCCCTCGCCGCGATCGGCGCCGAGGCCGCCGTCGCCGCCGTCGGGGAGCCGATGCGGGGCATGGTGATGCAGAGCTGGACGGGCAAGCGGCTCGCCGAGTTCGCCACCCCGCCCGGCCTGCCCGAGATGCTGCTGGTGTGGCGCTCCGACCTGTACCGCGCCCTCTACGACGAGGCCGCCCGGCGCGGCATGCGCATCGAGCACGGCCGGCGCCTCGTCTCGCTGACCGACGACGGCGGGCGGGTCGTCGCCCACTTCGCCGACGGCACCAGCGCCACCGGGGACGTGCTCATCGGCGCCGACGGCATCCGCTCGACGGTGCGGCGCTGCATCGACCCGGACGCGCCCGCGCCGCGGTACTGCGGCCTGCTCGGCTTCGGCGCCCGCACCGCCGCCGAGGGCCTGGCCCCGACCGCCGACAAGATGCACATGGTCTTCGGCAAGCGGGCGTTCTTCGGCTACCAGGTCACCGCCACCGACGCCGGCTGGTTCGCCAACCTGCCGCACCCGAGCCCGATGAGCGCCGCCGAGGCCCGCGCCGTCGGCGCCGGGGAGTGGCTGCGCCGGCTGCAGGACGTGTTCCGCGACGACCGGGTCCCGGCCGTGGAGATGATCCGCGGCACCCGGCCCGAGGAGCTCGTCATCACCGGCGGCCTCGAGGACATCCCGAGCGTGCCGACCTGGCACCGCGGCCGGGTCGTGCTGCTCGGCGACGCCGCCCACCCGACCTCGCCGAGCTCCGGGCAGGGCGCGTCGCTGGCGATCGAGAGCGCCGTGCAGCTGGCCCGGTGCCTGCGCGACCTGCCCGTGGCGCCGGCGTTCGCGGCGTACGAGCAGCTGCGCCGGACCCGCGTCGAGCGGATCATCAAGATGGCCGAGCGGACCAACAGCGACAAGGCCGCCGGGCCGGTCGCCCGGGTGCTGCGCGACCTGATCATGCCGGTGGCGATGCGGCTGCTGGCCGGCCCGGAGAAGTTCGCGTGGCAGTTCGACCACCCGATCGACTGGGCCGCGCCGGTGAGCGCCCCCGAGGGTGTCGCCTTGCCGACCTGACGCAGCGTGCCGGGCTGCTACGTTGCGTGACATGCGGCTGGCAACGTTCAACGTGGAGAACCTCTTCGCCCGGGCCAAGGCGATGGACAGCACTGTGCGGGAGGCCGGGCAGCCCGCACTGACGGCGTTCGAGACGTTCAATCGCATCGCGGCCCACGACGTGTACACCGACGAGGACAAGGCGGCGATGCTCGACGCCCTGCAAACCCTCGGCGTGCTCATCGAGACGCGGGAAGGCCGGCGGCTCAACCCGAAGCAGTTCGACACCGCCTGGGCCCTGCTGCGCGAGAACCGCGGCGACTTCCTCGCCGCGCCGAGCGACCGGGAGCCGCACATCGTGGCCACCGGCCGCGGCGACTGGACCGGGTGGGTCGAGCTCATCGTCGAGCCGGTCGACGAGCTCGCCACCCGGATGACCGCCCGCGTCATCGGCGACGTCGCCGCCGACGCGATCTGCCTCGTCGAGGCCGAGAACCGCCCGGCGCTGGTGCGCTTCAACGACGACCTGCTCGGCGGGCGGTACGCCCACGCCATGCTCGTCGACGGCAACGACCCGCGCGGCATCGACGTCGGGCTGCTGTGCACTTCGCAGATCACCATCGACTGGGTGCGCAGCCACGTCGACTACCCGGACCCGGACGTCGCCGGGCAACGGCTGTTCAGCCGGGACTGCCCGCTGTACAAACTGCAACTGCCCGGCGGCGCGGACCTCTATCTGCTGCTCAACCACCTCAAGAGCCAGTCGTTCGCGGCGGGCGACCCGGACCCGCTGCGCACCCGGCAGAGCGCCGCCGTCCGGGCGATCTACGACGAGCTACGGGCGGGCGGCGCCGAGTACGTCGCGGTGCTCGGCGACTTCAACAAGGGCCCGGACCGGCGCGACCCGAAGCGGCACCCGACGCTGGAGGCGCTGCTCGGCCCGGGCACGCCGCTGGTGAGCTGCTACGACCTGGACGCGTTCGGGGAGCTGTTCGACCCGAAGGACACCGGCCAGGAGCGGCCCGGCAGCTTCCAGACGTGCTCGATCTCCAACCGGCTCGACTACATCCTGATGTCGCCGGAGCTGGCGGCGAAGGTGACCGGCGGCGGGGTGTTCCGCAAGGGGCTGTGGGGCGGGCCGGAGAACAAGAACCCGCCGAAGCTGTGGAGCGTGTATCCGGAGCTCACGGCGTCCAGGCACGCCGCCAGCGACCATGCCGCGGTCTGGGTCGATTTGGACCTGTAAAGGGTTCGCCGGGGTATAAATCCGACAAGTCGTGGCGCGCCAGCGCCCGACTTGTCGGGAAAAACGTTGCGAACCGTCAGGCGCGCAGCAGCGTCAGGACCGCCAGGACGCGGCGGTTGACGTCGGGCAGCGCCGGGAGGCCCAGCTTCACGAAGATGCTGCGGATATGGGCCTCCACGGTGCGCTCCGCCAGGAACAGGCGCTCCGAGATGGCCACATTGGACAGTCCCTCGGCCATCAGGGCGAGAATCTCGCGTTCGCGGTCGGACAGGGCGTCCAGGCCCTCGCCGGTGCGGCGCGGGCGGCGCATCACCCGCTCCACGACGAGCGGGTCGACGGCCGTGCCGCCGGCCAGGACGCGGCGGACGTCGGCCAGGAAGCGGTCGATGTCCGTGATGCGGTCCTTGAGCAGGTAGCCGACGCCGGCCTCGCCCTGCTCGAGGATCGTGACGACGTCGCGCGTCTCGATGTACTGCGACAGCAGCAGGATCGCCAGGTCCGGCGCCTCCTTGCGCAGGCGCAGCGCGGCCTTGAGGCCCTCGTCGGTGTACGTCGGCGGCATGCGGATGTCGACGATGACGGCGTCGGGGCGCTCCTCGGCGACGCGGCGCAGCAGCTCGGCGCCGTCGCCGACCGAGCCGACGACGTCGAAGCCCTCGGCGGCCAGCAGGCGTTCGAGGCCGACGCGCAGCAGGACGGAGTCGTCCGCGAGCACCAGGCGGTTCGTCACTGGGTCTCCTCAGGGGTCAGCGGCAGGCGGGCGGTCAGGCGGGTGCCGCCGCCGGGCGGGCTGCGCAGCGACAGCCGGCCGCCGCACGCATCGACGCGGTCGCGCAGGCCCTCCAGGCCGCCGCCGGGGACGAAGGCGGCCCCGCCGGCACCGCTGTCGCGGACCCGGACGACGAGCTCGCCCCCGTCCGTCGTCAGGGTGAGCTCGACGACCTCCGAGCCGCCGTGCTTCTCGGCGTTGGTGACGGCCTCCAGGGCGACGTAGTAGGCCGTCGCGGCGATCTCCTCGCCGATGGCCGCGTCGCCGACCCGGTCGTCGACGCGCACCGCGACCCGCGAGCGCTCGGCGAGCGACTCCAGGGCGCCGGCCAGGCCGTGCATGACGAGCGCGGGCGGGTTCATGCCGCGGGCGATCTCGCGCAGCTCGGCGACGGCGGTGTCCAGCTCGGACAGCCCCTGGTCCAGCAGCGCCGCGCCGTCGTCGGGGGCGCGGCGGCCCCGGCGCAGCAGCAGGGACGCGGCGATGAGGCGCTGCTGGACGCCGTCGTGGATGTTGCGTTCGATGCGGCGGCGCTCGGCGTCGGCGGCCTCGACGATGCGGCGGCGGGAGCGGCGTACCTCGTCGAGCTGGTGGCGGTGGTCCAGGACCAGGGCGGCCATCCGCAGTACCGCGTGGAACACCTCCGGCGAGGCGGCGAGCGCCGGGTCGTGTGCCAGGGCGCCGACCTCCCGGCCGGCGTGGTGCAGCGGGGTCACCGCCCGGCCCGGCGGCGCGGCCTCGCCCGCGAGCAGCACCTCCAGCGTCGGGTCGCCGAGCCCGGTGCGCAGCGCGTCGCGCAGGGACGAGGACCCGTCCAGCGCCGCGACGAGCGAGCGGATGGCCGGCGGCGGGGGCTGGCTGCGGGCGAGGCTCAGCGCCGCGCCGACCGGGATCGCGGCGCTGCCGGCGTAGTAGGCGATCTGCGGCACCGAGCCGGGCACGTACCAGTCGGCGCTGACGACCGCGGTCGCGGCGACGTTGACGAGGTTGGCGACCCAGAACGGGGCGTAGGCGGCGCGGTACAGGGCGCTGGCCACGCGGTACCGCCGCAGCAGGAACAGCAGCAGGAGCGCGCCGACGACCGGGTACGCGGCGGCGCGCACCTCGAGCAGGCCGGCGATGCCGGGCGGGTGCCCCGGCACCAGCCACCAGGCGAGCACCGTGACCGGCCAGAACAGGTAGCCGGCGGCCGCCGTGGCCTTGTCCAGCCGGCCGCGCAGGTGCCCGACCGGGATGACGAGCGCGCAGTGCAGCACCAGCGGCTGGTACACGGCGCCCAGCATCAGGGCGTCGCGGAACAGCCACGGCAGCGCGACCCGGCCCACGCCGTCGGCGAGCCACAGCAGCCCGGCGGCGAGCATCAGCGGGCCCATCACCGAGTCCGGCCGGGCCCGCCACATGCGCTGCCCGACCTCGGTGTGCAGCAGCCCGGTGGCGAGGAAGCAGGCCAGCTCCCACGGCCCCCACCCGCCGCGGGCGCCCAGCACCGCCACGACGGCCGCCGTGACCGCCGCGGTGGCGCGCAGGGCCGTCCGCATCACCGTATCGTCGGGCACCCGACGGAACAGGGGAATACGTGCTGGCACTGATGTCCGGGATCCCGGCCGATTTCTACCTTGGCGGCATGCGAACCCGAATCATCCCCGTGCTGTTCGTGACCGCCGTGGCGCTGGCCGCGTGCGGCTCCAAGGACCCCGCCCCCACGGTTGCCGCGCCCGTCTCCCAGGCGCCGGCCACGACCGCGGCCGCGCCGGCGACCGCCGCCGCCACGACCGCCCCGGCCACGACCGCCGCGGCCGGCGGCAAGCTCACCCTGGACCTGGTGAAGCAGCAGGTCGGGCCGGTGTTCGCCAAGGACCCCGACTGCCCCAAGGGCGAGTGGGTCACCGACAAGGGCAACATCGACGCGAAGTACCGCGCCAACGTGACGGACTTCGGCGAGTACGACTGCCACCTCGTCGACGGCGAGGCCATCCCGCACCGCGTCGCGCAGGCCGTCTTCCTCACGTTCACGGACACCAAGTCGGCCAACGACTACTCGGACAACGAGCTCGGCATGGTCCCGTCGCTGATCGACGGCACCACCGTCGTGGCGATCGGGGCCGGGCTCAAGACCGTGGACATGCGCAAGACGCTGCGCGGCATCGAGAACGCGTGCTCGTGCGGGCACGTGACCTGAGTCGGCACCGAATCTCCACAGATCGACCACCCGATGCCCCGGCCGCGCGACCTACGGTCGGGGCATGCGGGTCCTGATGATTCTGCCGGCGCTCACCGAGGCGACGAGTCCGCTGTTCCGGCCGATCAAGTACTCCCTCTTCCCGCCGCTGGGCCTGGCCACCCTCGCGGCGTACCTGCCCGACGGCGACGACGTGCGCATCGTCGACGAGCACGTCGAGCGGTTCGATCCGGCCGCCGCCGAGCTGCCCGATCTCGTGGTCATCCAGGTGTACATCACCTCGGCCCGCCGCTCGTACGAGCTCGCCGACTTCTACCGGGCCCGCGGGGTCTTCGTCGCCCTCGGCGGGCTGCACGTGACGTCGCTGCCGGACGAGGCGGCCGGCCACGCCGACGCGATCTTCCTCGGGCCGGGGGAGGACACGTGGCCCCGGTTCCTCGAGGACCTGCGGCGGCGGGCGCCGCTGGCGCGGTACACCTCGAAGGAACGCACCCTGGCGAAGCTGCCCCCGATCCGCCGGGACCTCATCCAGCGGCACCGGTACCTCGTGCCCAACTCGATCGTCGTCACGCGCGGCTGCCCGCACCACTGCGACTTCTGCTACAAGGACGCGTTCTTCGAGGGCGGCAGGTCGTTCTACACGCAGGCCGTCGACGACGCGCTGGCCGAGATGGAGCGGCTGCCCGGCAGGCACCTGTACTTCCTCGACGACCACCTGCTGGGCAACCGCCGCTTCGCCGCCGAGCTGTTCGAGGGCATGCGCGGGATGGGCCGGGTGTTCCAGGCGGCGTCCACAGTGGACGCCATCCTGGCCCCGGACCTGCTCGAGGCGGCCGTCGGGGCGGGGCTGCGCAGCGTGTTCGTCGGCTTCGAGTCGGTCAACGCGCAGAACCTCGCCGCGCAGCGCAAGCGCCAGAACGTCGGGCGCGACTACGCCGCCGTGGTCAGGCGCGTGCACGACGCGGGCGCCATGGTGAACGCCAGCTTCGTGTTCGGCATGGACGACGACGGGCCCGACGTGTTCGACCGGACCGTCGAGTGGGCCGTGACGCAGGGGATCGAGACGGCCACGTTCCACATCATGACGCCGTACCCGGGCACCGCGCTGTTCCGCCGCATCGAGGCCGAGGGCCGCATCGCGCACCGCGACTGGGACCGGTACGACACCCGGCACGTCGTCTACGAGCCGCGGGGCATGACGCCCCGCCAGCTGGAGGACGGCTACTGGCGCGCCTACCGGGACTTCTACCGCTGGGGCGCGATCTGGCGGGGCGCGGGCGTACACGAGCGGCCCGGCGACCGGCTGCGGCACCTGGCGTACTCCGCCGGCTGGAAGAAGTTCGAACGCGTCTGGGACGCGCTCATCCGCACCCGCCAGGTCCTGCACGCGTTGCCGCTGCTGGAGGCCGCATTGGGCAGCTTCGGTGGCCGCCGCCCGGTGCGCTCGGCGGCGCCCGCGCGTGCGACGATCGCCGCATGACTCTGGCAGTGCTGGGCACCGGCATCATGGGCGCGGCGATCGCCCGCAACTGGCTGCGGGCGGGCCACGACCTGCGCGTGTGGAACCGCACCCGCGCCACCGCCGAGCCGCTCGCCGCCGACGGTGCCGTCGTGGCCGGCAGCCCGGCCGACGCGGTCCGCGGCGCCGACCCGGTGGTCACGATGCTGTTCGACGCCGACTCGGTCGCCGAGGTCATGCGCGCCGCCGCACCCGGCCTCGCGCCCGGCACGCTGTGGCTGCAGCTGAGCACCGTCGGGGCCGACGGCGCCGACGCGCTCGCGGCCCTCGCCGGCGAGCTCGGCCTGGTCTACGTCGACGCGCCCGTCCTCGGCACCCGCGCCCCGGCCGAGCAGGGCAAGCTCAACGTCCTCGCCTCCGGCCCCGAGAACGCCCGGGCCCGCGTCGAGGAGCTCGCCGCCCCGATCGCGGCCAAGGTCACCTGGCTCGGCGAGGCCGGCCGCGGCAGCCGCGCCAAGCTCGTCGTCAACAGCTGGGTGGTGACGAGCGTCGCCGCCCTCGCCCAGAGCGTCGCCCTCGCCGACGCGCTCGGCGTCGACTTCCTGTCCCTCATCTCCGGCGGTGCCCTCGACATGCCCTACGCGCAGGTCAAGGCACCGCTCATGCGCGAGCGCGGCTACCCGCCGGCGTTCCCGGCCTCCGGCGCGGCCAAGGACGCCCGGCTCGTCGGCGAGCTCGCCGCCCGCGAGGGCGTCGACGGGTCCGTCGCCGAGGCCGCCCGGGCGCTCTACGAGGAGGTCGTCGCCCGCGGCTTCGCCGACGCCGACATGGCGGCCGTCTACGAGGCCGTCCGCTCGCCGAAGTGACGCTCACCCGCCGCCGGCTGCTCGCCCTGGGTGCCGGCCTCGCGCTGTCGGGCTGCGGCTCCCCGCCGCCCCGGCCCCTGCCGGCGGCGGCCTCGCCCTCGGCGCCGTCGGCGTGGAGCATCCCGGTGTCGCTGCCCCCGCCGTGGGCGTCGCCGCCGGTCACCCGCTTCGACCGCGGGCTGCGGGCCGCGGTGGGCCGCTACCTGCAGCCCACGCCGGAGCATCCGGAGCATCCGTGGTACCCCGGGGCGGTGTGCTTCGCCGCCGTCGACGGCCACGTCGCCGCGCACTTCGCCGCCGGGGACGCGGTGCGGTACGCGGCCGGCAAGAGCGAGCTGCCCCCGGCCGAGCGCGTCCCCGCCCGCCCCGACACGCTCTACGACCTGGCGTCGCTGACGAAGGTCTTCACCGCCGTCCTGGCGCTGCGCCTGCTCGAGCGCGGGCGGCTGGACCTCGACGCGCCCGCCGCCCGGTACCTGCCGTCCTTTGTGGACAAACCCGGGATCACGGTGCGGATGCTGCTCACCCACACGTCCGGGCTGTCCAAGGACACCCCGCTGTCCGGCGAAACCCCGGACGAACGGATCGAGCACGTCCTGCGCCAGCCGCCGGTCGCGCCGCCCGGCACCGGATTCCTCTACGCCGACCAGAACTTCATCGCCCTCGGCGCCATCGTCGCCGAACTGACCGGCGAGCGCCTCGACACCCTCGTGCGCACCCAGATCGCCGCGCCGCTCGGCCTGGCCGACACCGGCTACCTCCCGCCCGAGTCGCTCCGCCCGCGCATCGCCGCCACCGAGGGCCCGCTGCGCGGTACCGTCCACGACCCGGCCGCGGCCGCGTTCGGCGGCGTGTCCGGCCACGCCGGCATCTTCTCCACCGCCGCCGACCTGGCCGTGTTCGGCCGCACGCTGCTCGACGGCGGCGGCCCGCTGCTGAAGCCGTCCACAGTGGAGCTCATGCGCACCGACGCCAACGCCCGCTTCGGCCCGGCGGCCGCGCACGGCCTCGGCGTCGACGTCGACCAGGCCTGGTACATGGGCCGCCTCGCCGGCCGCGGCGCGTTCGGCCACACCGGGTTCACCGGCACCTCGATCGTCCTGGACCCGCGCCGCCGCGCCGTGCTGGTGCTGCTGACCAACCGGGTGCACCCGGACGCGGCCTGGGGCGGCATCAACCCCGCCCGCAAGGCCGCGGCCGACGTGCTCGGCGGCTGACTCAGCCGACCGTCCAACGCTGGTTCGCCGCACCGCTGCACGTCCACAGGACGAGCTTCGTCCCGTTGGCGGTGCCGTTGTTGTAGGCGTCCAGGCACAGCCCAGACTGCGCCCCGCGGATCGTGCCGTCCGTCCCGACCGTCCACTGCTGGTTGGCCTGCCCGTTGCAGTCCCAGATCACCACGGCGGTGCCGTTCGTGGTCCCGCCGTTGTAGGCGTCGAGGCACTTGGTGCCGAACACCGTCAGCGTCTTCTGCGCCGTCGAAGCCCACGCCTGGTTGATCTGGTTGTTGCAGTCCCACAGCTGCACCGTCGCGCCGTTGGTACCGCTGGCGCCGTTCACGTCCACGCACCGCCCCGACTGCGCGCCGGCGACCGGCAGCCCGCCGGCGAGCCCCCGCACCTCGATCGCGTCGAGGTCCGGGCCCCACGCCGCCGCATTGGCGAACGCGAGCGTGTTCGACGAGCCCGGATTCAGCGGTACCACCACACTCACGCTCCCGGCCGACGTCCACGACCCGGTCGGCGGGAACGCGACCACGGTCGCCGCCCGCCCGTTCACCTGCAGGGTCGCGGTGCGCGTGGCCGCGTCGCCGTTGACGTACGCGATCGTCACCACGGCATTGCCGCCGCTCGCCGACGCGACCCCGTTGAAGCGCAGGCTCCCGCCGTTGCCGACGTTGCCCACCTTGGTCCCGCCGGAGCAGCCGGTGCAGGCGACGGTCGTGGCGCCGCCGGCCCGGGTGTTCGCGGCCGCCTCGGCCTCGTAGGTGCCCGCGGAAGCCTCGGTGCCGCTCACCGTCAGCAGCACCGAGTCGTTCGCCGGCACCGAGACGCTGTAGGAGGTGGCGGCGCCGGTCGTCGCGCCCGTCCACGCGTTGCGCACGGTCGCGCTCGCCGTCGTGAGCCCGAGGTCGGCCCAGCGGACCGTCATCGTCGCCGCCGAGCCGGTCCGGTTCAGCAGCACCACGGCGCGCCGGCCGCTGCCGGAGAGCACCTTGCCGTACACCTGCCGCCCCGAAACATCCTCCGCGACCTTCACCCCTTGCAGCCCGCGCGCGTCCTGGTCGACGGCGACGACGTCGGCGTTCTTGAGCGCCGCGACCGTCGCGGAGTCCAGGGTGGACAGGTCGGCGCCGAGCAGCAGCGGCGCCCCGGAGACGGCCCACAGGTTCAGGTGCGTGCGGTTCTGCGCGGCGCTGAGCCCCGGCATGCCGGCGATCATCATGTCGGGATCGTTGACGTACCCGGTGTGCTGCGCCGCCGGGTGCAGCCCGCGGTCGAAGTTGGTGAGCACCATCGACTGGTTCGCCGTCTGTCCCCAGTAGATGATGTCGGTGCTGGTCCGCCACATCGCCCCGAGCCCGGGCCCCCAGTCCCAGGGACTCTTGACGCCCCAGTCGCAGATGGACAGCACGAGCGGCCGCCCGGTGGTGGCGGTGGCCTGCGCGACCGCCGCGCTGATCGACCGGTACGCGGTCTGCGGGTCGAGCCCCTCCGCGCTGCCCCCGCACCAGTCGACCTTCACGAAGTCGAAGCCCCAGCGCGAGAACTGCAGCATGTCCTGCGCGTAATGCCCCTCGCTCCCGCTGCCGGGCGCCGCGGGGCGCCCGGTCGGGTAGTAGTACCCGCACCCGTCGCGCCCCGCGTCGGTGTAGATCCCGGCCTTGAGCCCCTTGGAGTGGATGTAGTCGGCGATGGCCGCCATCCCGCCGGGCCACTCGTTCTGGTCGACGGTGATGTTCCCGCCCGAGTCGCGGGTGCCCTGCCACCAGCCTTCGTCGATGTTGACGTACCGGTACCCGGCCGCCGGCAGCCCCGCGGCCACCATCGCGTCGGCCTGCCGCTTGATCACGCCGGCGTTGATGTTCGCCGCGAAGCTGTTCCACGAGGCCCACCCCATGGCGGGCGCCGGCACGGAAATCTGGTTGCTGGTGACGGCGGCGAGCTCGAGCGGCTCGGCCGGCGCGATGTGGTCCAAAGCGAAGGGCAGCACAAGGACGGCGGCAAGCAGGACGGCATGGAGACGGGACACGGGTGCTCCTGAGGGCTGGCGGGTCCGCGGGCACGATGTTATCGCTAACATAAAGACCGCATCGACTCACGTCAACAGCTGGAGCGATGATGCTTGTGATCGCTAACAGCGAGCGATCTCGCGGTACCGCCAAAAGGCAGACGCCGACGAGGGCGGCCATGCTCGATGAGCCGGCCGCCCGCCATCGTGCGTGGCGCGGTTACTGCTGCTTGGCGATGCGGCGACGGCCGTTGCGGTACATCGCGGTGCCCAGGCCGATCGCGGCCACGCCGCCGAGCACGAGGCCGCCCAGGGTTCCGCTCGAGGTGCCGCCGGTAACCGGCAGCGACGAGCTCGTCGGGGACGCCGTCGTGCGGCTGGGCGACGCCGACGTCGATGCCGAGTGCGAGGGGGACATCGACGGGGACTTCGATGGCGACTTGGACGGGGTCTTCGTCCGGGTCTTCGAGGGGTACGGCCACGGGCTGCGCCACTGCCCGTCCTCCTGCGGCGGTGTGATCGTGGCGTGCGCCACCGGCGCCGCCGCGCTGGATGACCACGCCGCCAGGGCGCCGGGGCCGACGACGAGCGCGGCGGCGAAGCCTGCGGCGGCCAACGAGAACCTCAACACGGCACGTGACACGGATACTCCCTGCTTTCCGTCGAGAAACACGATGCGGAAAGCAAAGACCCGGAGTTGGTGGGGCGGTCCTCACATTCGGAGGGGAATAGACGGCGGGATGCGCCTCACCCGGTCGGCGGGAGTATCGGAGCCATGACCACGGTCCAGGTGCGGACGGTGACGGCGAGCAGGCCGGAACGCACCGACTCGTCGTCCTGCTCGGCGAGGCGGCGGGCCTCCTCGAGCGACGCGGCGGCGAGCACGGTCATGCCCTCGCCCTCCTCGGTGTCGATGTCCTCGAGCGGGCCGGCGGCGACCAGCGTGCCGTCCTCGGCGCGGCGGCGCAGGAACGCCAGGTGCTCGGGGAACAGGGGCTGGTCCATGATGCGCACGCCCTCGGCGGCGGCGGGACCGGGGCGGTGCTGCAGGACGTACCAGATGCGCGGCCGGGTCATGCGTCCAAGGATCGCACCGGCGGGGGCGCCGTGGAGGAACGGACCACGAGCTGCGTCGCCAGCTCGATGTGCAGCGCGTCCAGCTCGTGCTGCTCGAGCAGGCGCACCAGCAGGGAGACCGCCATGCGGCCCATCTCCTGCAGCGGCTGGCGCACCGTCGTGAGGCCCGTCGCCCGGGCCAGGTCGAGGTCGTCGAAGCCGGTGACGGACAGGTCGTCCGGCACGCGCAGGCCGCGCTCGGCGGCGGCGGCCAGCGCGCCGACGGCGGCCTTGTCGTTGAAGCAGACGAGGGCGGTCGGGCGCTGCGGCAGGTCGAGCAGCGAGGCGGCGGCGCGGTGGCCGTGCTCGGTGGTCGGCTGGACGCTGCGCAGCAGCTCGCCGGAGGGCAGCACCCCGACGTCGGCGAGCGCGGCGTTGTGCCCGGCCAGGCGGGCGTCGCTGGCCAGCCACTCGGTGGGGCCGCCGATGACGCCGATGCGGCGGTGGCCGAGCTCGACGAGGTGGCCGGTGAGGCGGCGGGCGCCGGCGAAGTGGGCCGCCGAGACGGAGACGATGTCGCGCGGCAGGGTCGTGCGCGGGTCGACGACCACGAACGGCAGCCGCCGCCGCTGCAGCTCGACCAGGTCGTCGCCGGGCTCCGGCGGGAGTATGACGATGACGCCGGTGAGGCCCTCGCGGCCGTCGAGGTCGGCCAGCAGCGGGGTGCGCTGGGCCGCCTCGCCGGCGGTGAGCACGAGCTGGCGGCCGTGCAGCGTGAGCGTCTCGGCGATCGAGGAGACGATGAGGCCGAAGTAGTCGGTCAGCACGTACGGGCAGCGCACGAAGACGGCGCCGCCCTTGGGCTTGCCGCTCTGGCCGATCCGCGCCCGCAGGCGCTCGGCGGCGTCGTGGACCAGCGCGCGGGTGGCGGGCGTGACCGCGTGGTGGTCGTTGAGCGCGCGCGAGACCGTCGCGATCGACATGCCGGTCTCGGCGGCGATGTCGCGCACCGTGACCCGGCGGTGGCCGGCCATCGTTACAACCCCCGTTCCATGATCCGCAGCATAGAGGTTCTTTAAGGACTCTTGACAGTCAATCGCCGCAGGGGTTTCCTGATGTCCTGCGATGTTACAGGACGTTCCATCTGTTACATCGCACGCGGAAAAGCCCGGGTCCCGGACGGCGACGGTGGGGTGGTCGTCCGGGACCCGGGCTGTCGAGCGCATTAGTGTCGGCCCGTGCTGTTCATGGTGATCGAGCGGTTCCGCGACGGCCAGGCCCGGCCCGTCTACGAGCGGGCGCGGGAGCAGGGCCGGATGCTGCCGGACGGGCTGCGCTACGTCGACAGCTGGGTCGCGGCCGACTTCGCCCGCTGCTTCCAGCTGATGGAGTGCGACGACCTCACGTTGCTGATGGCATGGGTGGCGCGCTGGAGCGACCTCGTCGACTTCGAGATCGTCCCGGTCGCCCCGTCCGCGCAAGCGTCGCCGCTCATGACCTAGCGCGGATCGGCCAGCTGCCGGAGCCTGGGATCGGCGATGAGCGCGGCCAGGCGCTCGGCGGCCGGCCACTCGCCCATGCCGGCGAACATGGAGGCCGCCACGTACAAGGCCTCGTCGGGCACGCCCTGGGCGGCCGCCCCGATCGCCGACAGCCGCTCGCGCAGCGCGGTCGGATACTCCCCGTGGCGAGCCCGCAGGAACTGGTCGACGGCCCTTGTCGCCTGGGCCAGCGCGGGCACGGTGGTGATGCGGAACGGTCGCCGGGCCCCGATGATGGTCGCCGCGACGGCGACGGCCGCCTCGGCCTCGCCGGCCGGGTCGCCCAGCCACTCGGCGGCCTCAGCGGCCCGGTCGTACCAGGCGACCGCCGACTCCAGGTCGCCGCGGTCGCGCGCCAGGTCGCCGAGCTTGAGCCGGCAGCGGCCGGCGTTCGCGAGGTCCCGCCCGGCGTCGTAGTCGGCCAGGGCGGCCAGCCAGCGCCGCTCCTCGGGATCCGGCGGGGCCGATCGATGACCCCGCGCCAGCACGACCGCCTCCACGTCGGCGCGGTCGCCGGGCGGGGCCGCGCGCAGCAGCGGGGCCGGCAGCCCGTGCGCGGACATCCGGTCGGCGAGCCGGCGGTAGAGCCGGCCGACGGTCAGCGGGGCCGACTCGGTCAGCTGGCCCTTGAAGAGCTCGACAACCGCGGCGGGCAGTGAGAAGCCCGAATCGTGCGGGATCGGCGGCATCGCCATCATCAGCCAGCCGGGCCGGTTCAGGGTCGGCAGCGCGACGGCCGGCGACGCGCGGTTGTCGACGATGACGATGATCCGCTCGGCCGGGACGGACTCGAGCTGGCGGGCCAGCACAGCAAGGAAGCGCGCCAGCCAGTGCCGGCTCGCACCGTGGTCCGCCACCCACACCAGCAACGAGTCGGACGCCTCGGTGACGAGGCCACCGAGGGTCATGCCGTCGTTCATGTTCAGCGAGATGCTGGACGTGGGTTGGCTCATGCCGCCGGCAAAGGGGTCGAGCAGCGCCTTGCCGACCTCCACCAGCCCACTCGCCGAGCCCGGTGCGGGCACGTTGTGCTCGAAGCCGCCGACCAGCCACGCGCGGGAGCCGGGCGAGCTCAGCTCCGGGGCGTGGCGCGGCGCCGCCGGGGCGGTGACGGCGATCTGCTCGTCGAGGTGGTGGCGCATCGCGACGTACCACTCGCGCTGCAGGCCGCCGCCGTCCCGGGCGGCCGCCTCGGCCCGCGCGAGGCGTTGGCGGGCCGCCGCCGGGTCGCGCACCGCGAGCGCCGTCATGCGCTGGGCGTAGGCCAGCTCGGGATTGGCGAGCCAGCGCGCGTTGGTCGCGGTGTAGTGGTCCAGCAGGTCGGCGACCCGCTGCAGCCGGTCGTCGTCGTAGCGGGCGACCAGCTCCTGCAGCAGCGCGCCGCGCACGTCGGGGCGCATCTCGTACAGGTCGCCGGCCACCTCGGTGAACAGCGGCGACAGCAGCAGGTCGGCCTCCGACTCGTACGGCAGGTCGTCGCCCGGCTCGGAGAAGAAGTTGATCCGCAGCAGGTGCAGGAAGCCGCCGTCGATGGCGGTCGGCAGGGCCGCGTGGCACGCCAGCGCCGGCGCGACGAGCCCGCCGAGCAGCTCGGACAGGGTGTCCGCCGGGGCGTGGCCCGCGTCGGAAGGCTCATCCGGCGGCGTCACAGGGGGCGCTCCAGCGGCAGAGGGCGGCCGCGGAGGACCTCGACGGCGCCGTACAGGCCGGGTCTCGTCAGCGGGAACATCGGGACGTGGCGGGCGACCTGGCCGGCCGTGGTGTGCGGCCAGCGCGCGGCCGGGGCCGGGTTCAGCCAGCAGACCGGGCCGCCGGCCGCGGACAGCGACTTCAGCATCGCGGCGGTCTCGACCAGGCGCAGCGCGTCGAGCTTGCGCCGGGCCGCGCCGGCGTCGCTGATCACCGCCACGGCGGTGCGGGGCCGCAGCGCCGCCAGGGTCTCGTCGAGGGGGCGCGGGGACGTGAGGTCCGGGTCGGCGTAGACGGTGCCCCGCGTCATCGGGGCGAGCCCGGGCAGGATGTCGTCGATGCGCGGGTCCCGCAGATCGCCCGCGGCCAGCGCGGCGCGGTCCGGGCGGCGGTCGGGGACGTCGTGGAAGTAGGCGACCTGGACCGCGTCGACGCGGCCGGCCTCCTCGATGGCCGTGCGCAGGTGGTCGACGAAGCCGTGGAACGGGGCCATCGAGCCCTGGCGGTCGATGAGCAGCAGCAGGCGGGCCGTGTTGCGGTACCGCGGGACGAGCACCGGCGGCACCGGCACGCCGCGGCGGGCGCGGGCGCGCAGGGTGGCGCCGACGTCGAGCTCGACCGCGGGGCCGAGGCGCACCGGGCGGCGCAGGCGGCGCCAGGCCTGGGCGATCTCGCGGGCGCTGAGGGGGTACTGCGCGGTCAGGATCAGCGACGGGTCGGCGTGCGGCGGGTCGGCGGTGACCGCCGGCAGGCCAGCGACCGCGGCGACCGTCGGCGCGGCGGCCGGCGGCAGGAGCGGCGCCTCCGCGGGCGGCTCGGACAGCGTGCGCACGTCGGGCTCGACCGGCGCCTCGCCGTCCGGGCCGGCGTCCGATGACGACGGCGCCGGGGCCGGTGCGTCGAGCCGCCACTCGGGCGGGTCCGCCTGGTTGAACACGGCGCGGACGATGGCGGCATCGGCCGGGGTCGACGCCCACAGCATCACGCACAGCTCGCGCAGCGCGGCGGTGCCGGACCAGCCGAAGCCGGCGGCCAGGGCGCGGCGCAGGGCGATGAGGTCGTCGACGCCGACGGGCAGGCCGTGGTACCGCAGGCGGCGCACCAGGCCGCTGAGGAACTCCGGCGTGCCGGGCGGCATCACGGGCGGGCGGCCTGACCGCGCAGGCGCAGCTGGTCGCTGCGCTGCTTGACCAGCGTGCCCGCGTACGGCAGGCGCTCGACGCTGACGTCCTCGGGGGACGTGCCGGCGGCCTGCATGTACACCGCCCAGTCGAGCAGCTCGCTGAGGCCGGGGTTGCGCTCGAGGCCGCGCGAGCGCAGGTGCAGCAGCGTCTGCGCGGCCCGGTGGCGCAGCTCGGGGCTGTCGATGCCGTGCAGCTGCATGATCTCGTCGAGCTCGGTGGGGTCGGTGGGGAAGGCGACGTAGTGGAAGACGCAGCGGCGCAGGAACGCGCCCGGCAGCGTCTTCTCCTCGTTGTTCGTCACGATGATGATCGGCCGGTGCTCGGGCTCGGCGCCGGCCTCGTAGCGCAGGTCCGCCACCTCGGGCACGTCGAAGGCCAGGCGGTCGAGCTCGTGCAGCAGGTCGTTGGGGAAGTCGAGGTCGGCCTTGTCGATCTCGTCGATGAGCACGACGGAGCGCCGGCCGGCGGCGGCGCGGGCGATCGCGCGGCCGAGCGGGCCGAGCTGCACGTACGCGACCGGGTCGGCCTGGGCGCGGCCGCCGATCTGGGCGTCGTAGAGCCGGCGGACGGCGTCGAACGTGTACAGCAGATCCTGGCCCCGGCTGGTCGACTTGATGTAGGCCGCCTCCAGCGGCAGCCCCATCGCGTAGGCGACGGCGTGGGCGAGGCGGGTCTTGCCGGCCCCCGGGTCGCCCTGCAGCAGCAGGGGGCGGCCCAGCGCGATGGCGACGTTGACCGCCTCGGCCAGGCCGGCGCTCGTGCGGTACGGCTCGCGCTGCACGATCTCGGCAACGGCGACCGGTTCGGCGCCGGGCCGCACGACGAGCCGCTCGATCTCGCGCGACGGCGGCTGGGCCGCGGCCGGGTCGAAGCCGGCGGAGATGTCAGCTCTGTGCCGAGTGTGCAACGTAGCTCCCTCGCTCCAGCTCGTCCCGGATCCAGTCCGGCTTGTGCCGCACGTCGTGCACGACGCCGCCGAGCGCGTCGTAGACGAGGCGGATGTCGAGCTCGCCGTCGGTCTCCGCGTAGTCGACGACGGCATCGGTCAGGCACCGCGTGAAGCCCGGCGGCCACTGCAGTTGCAGCTGCAAGGTGCGGCCCCAGTCGCGGATGTGGCGGCGGCGGAAGCACGGCGCCGGCAGCGGCACCATGCCGTCGACCGCCAGGTCCGCGGCGTGGACCTGCACCAGCAGCAACAGCCAGCGGTCGAGGCCGGCGAAGCGCAGCCGGACCTCGTCCCAGAACCGGGTCAGGTCGCCCGGGCCGGCCTGCGGGCTGTGGACGTTCACCCGGCACAGCACGCTGGAGCTGCCCAGCAGGGGCCGCAGCGACTCGATGTGGCGCAGCGCCCGGTCGACGCCGCCCTGCAGCGGGTTGAGCGACACCGCGGGCCGCTGGCGGATGTCGTCGACGCAGTGCTCCAGCCACTCGCAGAGCTTGCCGACGTACATCTCCTCGTGCCCGGCGACGACGAACGCGGCCGGCCCCGGCTCGCCCTCCAGGACCTCCTCGATCGCGTCGCGGATCTCGCTGAGGTCGAAGAACGCGGTGTCGAGCAGGCGGAAGCGGGCGGCCGGGTCGTCCTGCACCGACAGCACCGCCGAGCGCGGCCGCCCGGCGTGCAGTTCGGCGGCGAGGTCGTCGCGACCGATCCCCACCAAGGCGCCGGGCAGGTCGGGGAGCCGGTCGCGGCACTCGAGCCACTCCCAGATACCGTGCGGTTCGCGGCCGGCCGGGAAGCCGGCGCGATGGGACGCCGGGATCTCCAGGAAGTCGGCCAGCTCGCGCCAGTCGCCGCCGAGCCGTTCGCAGACCTTCACCTTGACCGGTCCGGAGTAGCGTCTCACCGGGGCGGGCTTCCCTTCGTCGTGACCGTTCGGTCACAGAAGACTATGGGAGCGACGCGGACCGCCATCGCCCGCTCGGGTATTCCGGCGGGAATCCGGGCGCAGCCGGCGGTGCCCCGGCCACTCGAGCTCCAGCCGGTCGCCCACCGCGAGGGCCGACCAGCGCGCCGCCGCCGCCCGCAGGGCCGTCGCCGCCGTGGTCAGCTGGGCCACCGTGAGCGGCATGAACGGCTCCTTCGCGGCCCAGCGGTCCAGGCCGGCCGGCGGCACGTCGAGCGAGCGCTCGCACAGGCCGCCGATGAGCTCGGCCCGCTGGAGTTCGGCGCGGTGCTCGCGGATCAGGTCGCGGGAGCGCTCGGCCGCGTGCGGCGGCCGGCGGCCGGACACGTGGTGCATGCTGCGGAACACCACGCCGCCGGCGATCGAGCCCCAGATGCCGTCGGGGATGCGCAGCGCGTCCTCGACGGTGTAGTGGACCAGGTCGTGCGGGGTCTCGCCGGTGATCGGGCCAGTGTTCATGCGGTAGACGACGCCGTCGTCGCGCGCGATCACCACGTGGCCCCACTCGTGGTCGGCGAAGCGGATGAACGTCACTCGCATCGCCCCACCATCGCCCCGGCCGCACGCGCGATTCAACCGATTAACCGGGCCGAAACGCCCCTGGCCGACCATGGGGGCATGGTCGACGAACGCGCGCAGCTCGAGGTCAGCCGGCTCGGCGAGTGCCGGATCGACTCGCCGCTGTCGGCGATGCTGCGCCGGCGCAGCACCACGCAGCACTACGTGGACGAGGACGACCGGGTGCTGCTCGACGACACCGTGTCGCTGCTCGCCCGGCACCAGACGCCGATCGCGGAGCTGCCGGGCTTCGAGCCCGGCGGGCCGCGGTCGAAGATCTTCTTCGACCCGTCGAAGACCCGGGTCGGGATCGTCACCTGCGGCGGGCTCTGCCCGGGGCTGAACGACGTCATCCGGGCGCTGGTGCTCGAGCTGACCAACCACTACGGCGTGCGCCGGATCTTCGGGTTCCGCAACGGGTACCAGGGGATGACCGCCCGCTACGCCCGCCCGGTGGTGGACCTCGACGCCGACGCGGTGGCCGGCATCAACGAGTACGGCGGCACGATTCTCGGCACCTCGCGGGGCAACCAGGACCCGAACGAGATCGTCGACTGCCTTGAGCAGCTCAGCGTCAACGTCCTGTTCGTCATCGGCGGCGACGGCTCGATGCGCGGCGCGCTGCGCATCGCCGAGGTCGTCGCCGAGCGGGGGCTGCGCATCGCGGTCGTCGGGGTGCCGAAGACGATCGACAACGACATCCCGTACATCGAACGCTCCTTCGGCTTCCAGACCGCCTTCGGCAAGGCCACCGAGGCGATCCGGGCCGCGCACGTGGAGGCGACCGCGTTCCCCAACGGCATCGGCCTCGTGCAGCTCATGGGCCGGCACTCGGGCTTCATCGCCTGCTACGCCGCCCTGGCCAACAACGACGCCGACTACGTGCTCATCCCCGAGGTGCCGTTCGCGCTCGACGGGCCCGGCGGGTTCCTCGAGCACCTGCGCCGGCGGGTCGTGGAGCGCGGCCACGCCATGGTGGTCGTGGCGGAGGGGGCCGGGCAGGAGTACCTCTCCGCGAAGGGCGTCGACGTGTCCGGCAACGTGCGGCTGGAGGACTTCGGGCGCTACCTGCGCGGCCGCATCGCCGAGCACTTCGCGGCGGCCGGGGTCGAGGCGAACCTGAAGTACATCGACCCGAGCTACACCATCCGCAGCGTGCCCGCCGACCCGTACGACAGCGTGTACTGCATCCGCCTCGCCCACGCCGCCGTGCACGCCGCGATGGCCGGGCGCACCGAGATGGTGGTGGGCCGCTGGCGGGGCCGATTCGTGCACGTGCCGATCGCCCTGGCGATCAGCTCGCGCAACCTCGTCGACCCCGACGGCGACCTGTGGCTGTCGGTCCTGGAGGCGACCGGTCAGCCGCCCGTGTTCGCCTGAGCGCGGCGGGCGCGCACCGCGGCGGCGAGGTCCTCCAGCAGGGTTTCGGTGTCCTCCCACGAGACGCAGGCGTCGGTGACGCTCTGGCCGTACGTGAGCTCGCCGCCCAGGTCCTGCCGCCCGGCGACGATGAAGCTCTCCAGCATCACGCCGGCGATGCCGTCCTGGCCCCCGGCGATCTGCTCGGCGATCTCGCGGGCCACGGCGGCCTGGCGCACGTGGTCCTTGCCGCTGTTGCCGTGGCTGGCGTCGACGATGAGCCGGCGCGGCATCTGGGCCTTCTCCAGGCGGGCGAGGGCGTCGGCGACGTCGCCCGGGCCGTAGTTGGGGCCGGTGCGGGAGCCGCGCAGGATGATGTGGCAGTCGGGGTTGCCGGTCGTGGAGACCACCGCGGCGCGGCCGTCCTCGTCGACGCCGAAGAAGACGTGCCGGCTGGAGGCGGTGCGGCAGCCGTCGATGGCGACCTGGACGTCGCCGTCGGTGCCGTTCTTGAACCCGATCGGCATCGACAGGCCCGAGGCGAGCTGGCGGTGCACCTGGCTCTCCGGCGTGCGCGCGCCGATCGCGCCCCAGGAGACGGCGTCGGCGATGTACTGCGGGCTGGTCGGCTCCAGGAACTCGCACCCGACCGGCAGCCCGATGCCGAGCACGTCGAGCAGCAGCCGGCGGGCCAGGCGCAGGCCGCGGGGCACGTCGAAGGTGTCGTCGAGGCCGGGGTCGTTGATGAGGCCCTTCCAGCCGACGGTGGTGCGGGGCTTCTCGAAGTACACCCGCATGACCACGGTGAGATCGGCGGACAGCCGGCGCGCCGCGGCGGCCAGGCGGTGCGCGTAGTCCACCGCGGCCACCGGATCGTGCACCGAGCACGGGCCGACGACGACGAGTAGTCGGTCGTCGGCGCCGGTGACGATGCTATGCACGGCGGCGCGGCCGGCCTCGACGACGGCGGCGCGCTCGTCGTCCATCGGGAGCTCGGCGGTGAGCTCCCGCGGCGTGACCAGGGGCTGGTAGCCGGTGACGCGCAGGTTGCTGGTGTTGTGCATGACCCGTCTTCCGCTCTGCTGGTTGGGAGGCGGGCCCGGTGATCCAGCCCCGCCGCGTGACACGACGAAGGGCAGAGACCGAGGTCTCTGCCCTTGCTGGCTCCGGGTGAACTCAGGTCAGCGCAAGTTGCCGCCGGCTCCACCCGGAGCCACGGTAAACGCGCGATAGCCGAAATTCACGCCGCAACTGTACCCCATGAGCGTCCCCGGTTGCGGAAAAGTGACGCGCGCCTCGGGTGCCGTCGCCGTCTCGTCCTGACCGCTCAGGTTCTGATCGCCGGCTCCGGCCAACCGGAGCCGGCGCCGTCGACCTCCATGACGGTCAGCAGGACCGGCCACCGGTCGAACCCGGTGCGCAGTTCGCAGGCCGGGCTCGCGCCGGGCCACAGCACGTCGGCCTCGCCGAGCACGACCTGCGGCAGCGCCACGACGGCGGGCTGCGGCAGCAGGCTCTTGACGTTGCCGGCGACGATGTTGAGCAGCTCCCCGGCGGCGTCGACGATGTCGTCGAGGCGCACGTCTTCGTTTCGCGGGCCGTTGGCCGGCAGCTCGAGCATCGCGGCGGCCATCGCGGCCATCCCGTCGATCCGGCAGCGCAGGATGACGTGCCCGTGCCAGGCCCCGGCGATCGCCACCGCGCCGGTGACGTCGAACGGCGCCACGTACTCGGCCGCGGGCCGCTCCGCCGGTGCGGTACCACCCAGGTACGCCGTCCAGACCTGCCAGACGATGCCCTGCAGGGCATCGGCGGTGACGGCGCCGCCGTCGAGCTCAGCCCGCATCGGTCGGCCCCCTTCGCAACGTCCGGCACACCCGGTAATCGCCCCATCGGCCGGGCCGCGCAATGGTTGAGACTTCGCCCCGCGCTACCTTGATCACATGGGCGACGAGAATGCCTGGCTGCGCCGCCGGGCCGAGGACCCGGAGCACCTGCCGCGTTACGTGCAGCGCTTCCGCGACCTGGCCGCGAGCGGCGCCGACCTGGCCGGCGAGGCGCGGCTCATCGACGCGATGGTCCCGCGCGCGGCCCGCATCCTGGACGCCGGCAGCGGCACCGGCCGCGTCGGGGCGTTCCTGCACGCCGCCGGGCATGAGGTCGTCGGCGTCGACCTGGACCCCGACCTGGTCGCCGTCGCCGAGCACGACCACCCCGGCCCGACCTGGCTGACCGGCGACCTGGCCCACCTGGACCTGCCGGCGGCGGGCGTCAAGGCCGACTTCGACGTCGTCTTCTGCGCCGGCAACGTCATGACCTTCGTCGCCCCGTCCACCCGCGTCGAGGTGCTGCGCCGGCTGGCCGCCCACACGGCCGAGCACGGTCGCGTCGTCGTCGGCTTCGGCGCCGGGCGCGGCTACGAGTTCGACGAGTTCCTGGCCGACGCCGCCACCGCCGGCCTGCGCCCGGACGTGCTGCTCAGCACCTGGGACCTGCGCCCGTTCGCGCCGTCGTCGGACTTCCTGGTCGCCGTCCTGGTTTCGAACATCGCGGGGGCTTCCGGCGCAGAGGATCTCCGCTAGGGTCGTGGCGTGCTGGGGCTCGTCTTCGGCGCGCTGCGGGCCCGGTGGGTGCAGGCACTCGTCATGGTGGCCCTCGCCGCGCTGACCGTGGTCGCGGCCGGGGTCGCGGACAGGGCCGCCGACACGGCCGGGCGGGAGGCCGCCCGGGCGCGGATCGACCAGGCCACCGTCGCCGAGCGGACGCTGCGGGCGCGCGGCATCGTCGCCGCGGGGGACCGGCCCGAGGACGCGCTGCGACGCGTCGACTCCCTCCTCGGGATGCCCGTCGAGGGCAAGGCCGGCGGCATGCGGCTGGCCGGCAGCCTGCTGGACGCCGGCGGCGGGCACCGGCAGCTCGCCGAGCTGCGCTTCGCCGAGGGCCTCTGCGGCAACCTCCAGCTGCACGCCGGGCGCTGCCCCGGCGCCGACGGCGAGGTCGTGCTCGGCGAGGACCTCGCCCGGCTGCTCGGCGCGAAGGTCGGCGACCGGCTGGAGCACGAGTCCGGGCTCACCGCCAACGCCGTCAAGCTGACCCTCGTCGGCATCTACGCGCCGGCCGACCCGGGCGGCTGGTTCTGGGCCGGGCAGGACGGCGCCGCCGCCTACACCACCGCGGCGACCGTCGGCTCCGCCAAGGCCACCACCACCGTGACCCTCGACGCGCTGCTGCGCCCCGAGGCGTTCGACGACGCCGGCGGGCTGCGCACCGGCCTCGACCGGCTGACCGGCGCCCGGTTCGACGTCACCTCCGGCGCCATCGGCCTGGCCGACGCCGTCGCCGCCGACCGGCGGGCCGTGCACCGCGGGATCGGCCTGGCCGAGGTGCAGATCCTGCTGTTCGGCGGCCTCGCTATCGCCGTCGCCGCCGCCTACGCCGCCCAGGAGCGCCGCGGCGACGCCGCCCGCATGGCCGTGCACGGCGTGCCGCGCTGGCGCATCCGGGCCGCGACGGCCGGGCAGAGCCTGCTGCCGCTGGCCGCCGGCGCGGTGTGGGCGCCCCGGCTGTTCGCCGCCGGCGCCGTCATCGTCGCCGCCGCCGACTGGAGCGCGACCCGCGGCGGCATCGGCGAGCTGATGCGCGACGTGCGGCCCCGCCGGCCGCTCGCCGCGGCCACCGCCGAGGTGTGCGCGCTCGGCCTCGGCGCCGCCGCGCTCTTCCAGATCATCGCCGCGCCCGCCGCCGACGTGCGCCGCGACACCGGCTTCGGCCTCGCCCAGGTCGCGCCGCTGCTCGTCGCCGCCGCGCTCGGCGTGCTCGGCACCCGCGCGCTGCTGGCCTCCGCCGGCCTCTACGGGCGCACCGCCCTCGCGCACGGGCGGCTCACCGGGGCCCTCGCCGGGCTGACGCTGGGGCGGCGCCGCACGGCGTACCGCATCATCCCCGTCCTCGCCGCGGCCACCTGCG
The DNA here is from genome assembly GCF_050936175.1 of Dactylosporangium sp. CA-139066. NCBI lineage: Bacteria > Bacillati > Actinomycetota > Actinomycetes > Micromonosporales > Micromonosporaceae > Dactylosporangium > Dactylosporangium sp. CA-139066. The sequence goes on from NZ_JBNJNH010000001.1 coordinate 3,084,165, forward strand.
TCGTCGGCCTCGCCGCCCAGGACTACGCCGGCGGCGCCGACGCCCGCGCCGGCCGGGCCGCGGTCGAGCTCGGCGCCGATCGGGTCCTGCGGGTCGCGCCGGTCAACCGCGAGCGGCTGCTCGCCGCCGTCCGCGCCGCCGACCCGGGCGGCCGGGAGGCGATGGCCGTCGTCGTCACCGGGCCGGCGGGCGGCCCGGTGGTCATCGCCGCCGACAGCGCCCGGCTGCGGGCCGTCGCCGGCGTCGACGGCGCCGCCCTGCACCCGGCCGCGCCCGACCCGCTCACGTTCACCGGCACCGGCCTGCGCCTGCAGGCGGCCGGCGACGGGAGCCGGGTGCGGCTGCTGCTCGCCGTCGCCGGCACCGGCGAGCAGGTCGTCGCCGAGTTCGGGCCGATGAGCGCCGCCCCGGCCGCCTACGACGCCGTCGTACCAGCCTGCGAGCGCGGCTGCCGCGTCGAGGCCCTCGAGACCGCCGGCACCGACCGCAACCCGGTCGAGCTGCGCGAGCTCACCGCCGGCGGCACCGTCGTCGTGCCCGGCGCGGTGTTCGCCGACCCGGCCCGCTGGCGCACCACGATCGGCCAGGCCTCCGCCGGCATCCAGGTCGGCCAGGGCGACGGCCGGCTGCGCCTCACCGACGTGCGCCCCAGCGTCGACCGGCCAATCGACGACCGCCTCTACGCCGTCGACACCCCGGTGCCGCTGCCGGCCCTCGCCGCCGGGGGAGCGGCGGGCAACGACCGCCACGACCAGCCCGCGGCGAGCGTGTTCGGGGTGGCGGTACCGCTGGATCCCCGCCCGGCCGCCCTCGTACCGCGCGGCGGGGGCACCGGCCTGATGGTCGACCTCGAGTACGCGGCCCGCATCGCCGCCGCGGCCGTCGGCGTGATCCCCGCCGCCGAGCGCCCCGAGGTGTGGCTGGCCCCCGGCGCGAGCGACGCCGTCGTCGACCGGCTCCGCGCGGCCGGCCTCGACATCACCGTCGGCGACAGCGTGGCCGCGGCCCGGGACCGCTCCGCGCGGCTCGCCCCGGCCACCACGCTGCTCGGCGACCTCGCCGCCGGCGGGGTCGTGCTGCTGCTGGCCGCGGTGGCCGCGTTCGTCGTCGCCGCCGTCGACCGCCGCGACCGCGACGCCGAGCTCGCGGCGCTGCGCCGGCAGGGCATCGCCCGCGCCACCGTGCGGCGGGTCGAGCGGCGCGCGGCCCTCGCGCCCGTGCTCGTCGCGGTCGTCATCGGGCTGGCCGCCGCCGTGCTGCTGCGGCTGCTCGTCCCGCCGCCGGTCCGCCCGTTCGCCGACCGGTGGCCGGTCCCCGAGCCGCCGGTGCAGCCCCTCGCGCTGCTCGTCGCCGGCGCCGCCGCGCTGCTGGTCTTCGGGGCCGTCGCCATCGCGCGGCCGGCCCGGGGCGAAGGGCGGCGGCGATGACCGCGCTGCTGGTGGCTTTCGGGGTCGTCGTGGTCGCGTGGCCGGTCCGGGGCGAGGGGCGGCGGCGATGACTGCGCTGCTGGTGGTTTTCGTGGTCGCGTGGCCGGCTCGGGGCGAGGGGCGGCAGCGATGACCGCGCTGGTGCTGGCGATGCTTCGCTCCCGGTGGCTGCGGGCGCTCACCGTCGCCGTGCTCACCGCCCTGGCGACCGTGGCCGCCGTGGCCGCGCCCGTGTACCTCGACCGCACCGACCGGCGCATCGTCGACACCGAGGTCGCGCGGGCCGACGCCAGCGAGCGCAACATCGTGGTGAGCGGCACCGTCGAGGCCGGCGGCGACCGGACCATCCCGCCCACCTTCGAGCGGCTCGCGTCCGGCCGGCTCGACGCGCCCGGCTACGCCACCGTGTTCAGCTCGCAGTTCGCCGCCCAACCGGCCGAGCTCGAGGTCGCCTCGGCGGAGCAGCTGGCCCGGGTGTCGTACCGCGAGGGCCTCTGCGACCACGTCGTGGTCGTTGCCGGCCGCTGCCTCATGGGCACCGGCGACGCTGTCCTCGGCATCAGCGCCGCCCGCCAGCTCGGCCTGCACCCCGGCGACGCCGTGTCCCTGGCCGGCTCCCTCTACGACTCCACCTCCAAGCACTACCTGCGGGCCGGCCCGGGCGCGCCGCTCACCGTCGTCGGCATCGTGCGCGCCCGCGACGGCACCGAGCCCTACTGGGGCAGCGGCGGCGCGCTCACCGACGCCTCCGGGCCGACGTTCTCGGTCGACCGGCGGACCCTGGCCACGTTCATCCGCCCGGCGGACCTGCAGCAGTACGACTCCTACCCGCGGCCGGGCGCGATCAGCGTCGCCAACCTCGGCCGGCTGCGCGCCTGGCTCGACGAGTCCGAGCAGCGCAGCAGCGGCGCCGCGAAGCTCAGCACCGACCTCGACGGCCTGCTCGACCGCATCGACGAGCGCCGTGCCGAGGTGCGCCGCACCGTGCCGTTCGCCGTCGCGCCCGTGCTCGTCCTCGCCTGGGCCGTCATCGTCCTGGCCGTCTCCGCCGCCACCCGCGCCCGCCGGTTCGAGCACGGCGTCATCGCGCTGCGCGGCGTCGCCCGGCCCGGCCGGTGGTGGTTGGCGACCGGCGAGACACTGATCCCGATGGTGCTCGGCGCCCTCGCCGGCTTCAGCGCCGCCGGCGGCTGGCAGACACCCGGCGCCCCGGCCTACGCCGCCGTCGCGGTCGTCGGCGCCGTCCTCGCCGGCGTCGCCGTCGGCATCGGCACCGTCTCCGCGCCCGTGTCCGCGCTGCTGCGCCGCGTCGACGCCCGGGCCGGCCGGTGGGGCCCGCGCATCGCCGTCTTCGCCGCCGTGGCCGCGGCCGCCGCCACGTTCCAGGTCCGCGGCTCCGGCGGCGGCGTCGCCGCCCTCGCCCCCGCACTCGTCCTGCTCGCTGCGGGCCTCCTCGCCGCGGTCGCCGGCCCGCCGCTGGCCGCCCGGCTCGGCGCCGCCGCCCTGCGCCGCGGCCGGCTCACCGCCGGCCTCGCCGGCCTCGGCCTCGCCCGCCGCCCGTCCGCCGCCCGGCTCCTCGCGGTGCTCGTCGTCGCGCTGTCGTCGCTCGGCTTCGCCGCCGCCGCCACCGCCACCGAGCAGCGCCGCCAGCAGGCACAGGCCGAGGCCGAGGCCGGCGCCCCGGTCGTGCTGTCCGTCAGCGCCAACAGCCGCCGCCAGCTGCTCGACGCCGTGCGCGCCGCGGACCCGGACGGCCGTTACGCCATGGCCGTGGTACCGCTGAAAGATGCCCTGGCCGTGGACTCCGCCCGGCTGGCGTCGGTGCCCCTGTGGCCCGCCGGCGCGAACCCGGCCGCGCTGCGCCCCCTGCTGCACCCCGACCCGGCCGGCGCCGCGCCCACGGTCACCGGCACCACGCTGAGCCTCGACATCACCGTCACCCGCATCGACCGCGCCGACGACGCCCTCTCCGTCGCCGTCGCCCCGCTCGACGGCCGCCCCACCGCCACCGCCGAGCTCGGCGCCCTCGCCCCCGGCCGCAAGACGTACTCGGCGACCGTCCCGTGCGCCACCGGCTGCCGCATCGTGCAGATCGCGGTGCGCCTGGCCGCGTTCGGCACCGAGCCCGTCGAGCTGACCGTCCACAGTGCACCGTCCACCGCGTGGCAGCCACCACCGGGCGGCACGGTCACCGCTTCCGGTGCCGACGTGTCGTTCACGCTGCCGCCCGGCACCGGCTCCGCGGCCGGGATCCTGCGCCCCGACGACGGTCCCGCGGTGCTGCCGGTCGTCAGCATCGGCCCGCTGCCCCCCGACGGCCAGTTCATCGGCTTCGACCGCGAACATCCCGCGGCCGCCAAGGTCGTCGCCACCGTCCCACGGCTGCCGCGGCTCGGGACGCGGGGCTCCCTCGTCGACCTCGAGTACGCCGACCGCCTCGCCATCGACAGCGCCGCGCGCGACGCGGAGGTGTGGCTGAGCGCCGCCGCGCCGCCGTCGATCGCCGAGGCCCTCGCCGCCGCCGGCCTGACCGTCGACGCGCGGCGCACCCTCGCCGACGCCCGGGCCGAGCTTGCGGGGGAGGGGGCGGCGCTCGGGCTGCGGTTCTATCTCGTCGCCGGGATCCTGGCCGTGGTGCTGGCCGGGGCGGCGCTGCTCAGCGGTACCGTCGAGGCCTCGACGGCGGACCTGTCGAACCTGCGCACGCAGGGCCTCGCCGCCCGCCGGGCCGCTTCCGTGGAGCCGGTCGGCGCGGTGCTGCTCGTCGCCGCGGCCGGCCTTGCGGCGGTGCCGTCCGCGGCGGCCGCGTGGGCCGCCGCCGCTCCGCCACAGCTGCGTGGTCTGCCGCCCGCGGGACCGCCCACGCTGGCCCTCGGTGCCGCGGTGGCCGCGCTCGCCGTCGTCGCGGTGCTCACGTCGTTCCGCCGCCGCGCCTAGTACGGCAGCCCAGGATCGTTATGTAGATGGCCGACGATGAAGTGGATGGAGTGGTTGCCGGTCAGTCGACTGACCGTCGGTATCGCACGATGGTCCGCAGGACACCGCGTGTTTTGTCCTGCTTGACCGCCTTGTCCGCCTGCCAGCCGTTGGCTTCGTAGAAGCGTCGAGCCCGGTGATTTGTCTCCAGTACCCACAGGGTCGCCTGTCGGTAGCCTGCCTCGCCCAGCGTGTTGACGGACTCTGTCAGGAGCAGCGTGCCGACGCCCGTGCCCCAGACGGCCGGCAGAAGATAGATGGCTGTAATCTCGCCGACCGTGAGCGGATCGGCGTCTTGGTCTCGGGTCGGGCACAGATCGGCGAACCCGACGAGGCCATCGCCGTTGTCGGCCACCAGCGTCGTGGAACGTGGCCGGTCCGCTTCGGCCAGGATCCGCTCCCATACCTCGCGCCGCTGGTCTATGTCCTGACTGTCCGGATGGCGCTGGGGCAACAGTCCTTGATACGCCGCCCGCGATGAGATCACGTGTACCACGGCAATCGCCAGCGCGTCGGTGACATCGGCACAACGAACCCGCATGACTGCCACTGTGACGGACCCGCCCCGCCGAGCCAACTGGTTAACCGGACCCGCCTGGACAGTGGCCAGTCTCCGCGATGAGTGCTGATTTGATGAGCTGGCCAGCGTGTCTGGGGATGTGGGGACGGCCGCCGCGTGATCATGGTCGGCTTGTGGAGACAACCGAAGATTTCGTGGCGGCCGCTGGCCAGAGCGTAGACACCTACATGTGGTTGGCTGAGTTTGACACCGGGTTCGCGATGATCGCCGGCCGGTTCGGTCGGGTCGAGCCGCGCCGTCAGGCGCGGGCGTTCGTGTTGTCCGATGTGGACACCCGGTCGTGTTGGCAGTTGGCGGAACAGGCTGGTGACGCGTCGCCGCATGCGATGCAGCGGCTGCTGGGCGAGGCGGTCTGGTGCGCCGACGGCGTCCGCGACGACGTGCGCGGGTATGTCGTCGACGCGCTGGGCGACCCGGACGGCGTGCTGATCCTGGACGACACCGGTGATCTTAAAAAGGTGATCTCACTGTCGGTACCCAGAGGCAGTACACCGGCACGGCGGGTCGGATTGAGAACGCGCAGGTGGCCGTCTACCTGGCCTATGCCACCGGTCGCGGGTCCACGCTGATCGACCGGGAGGTCTACCTGCCCAAGGCATGGACCGACAACCGTGCCCGCTGCGCGGCGGCCGGGGTGCCCGACGACGTGCACTTCGCAACGAAGGTCACCCTGGGGCGGCGGATGCTCACCCGCGCCCTCGACGCCGGGGTGCCGGCCGCGTGGGCCACGGCGGACGAGTTCTACGGCGGCGACCAGCACCTGCGCCGCGACCTGCAAACCCGCCAGGTCGGTTATGTCCTGGCGGTGGCCAAGAGTCACCGGGTCACCGCCCGAGCCGTCGACGGTCCGCTGCGTGCCGACCGGGGGGCCGACGCGCTGCCGAGCCGGGCGTGGAACCGGATCTCCGCCGGAGCGCGGTCGAAAGGCGAACGCGACTACGACTGGGCATGGATCGCGATCATCCCGCCAGCCGGTGAAGCCGGCGGGAGTCACAGCCTGCTCGTGCGCCGCCGGATCAGCGACGGCGAACTGGCCTTCCACTGCTGCTGGTCACCCCGGCCGGCCCCGCTACGCGTCCTGGTCCGGGTCGCCGGCACCCGCTGGAAGGTGGAAACGTGCTTCCAATCCGGCAAGACCATCGGCCTGGACGAGCCGCAGGTACGCCGCTGGGACTCCTGGTACCGGCACACCACCCTGGTCATGCTCGCCCACGCCATCCTCACCGTCATCGCCGCCCGCGAACGCGACCATCACACCGCCGACACCGCACAAACGCTGATTCCGTTGACATTCAACGAAATCCGGCGCCTCTACGCCCGGCTGATCACCAACACCGTCCACACCATCAACCACCGGCTGCATTGGTCAACTTGGCGACGCCGACACCAAGCCAGGGCAAAGACCAGCCACTACCGCCGCCGCGGACACACCGTCCATCAGCCCGCATCTACATAACGAACCCGGGCTGTCGTACTAGCCGGCCTTGGGGTCGTGACGGCCGCCCTGACCGTCGTTGCCTTGCTGACGGCGTTCCGCCTTGGTGCGGCGATGGCCGTCGTTGCCTTGCTGACGTCGTTCCGCCGCCGCGCCTGATTCTTGAGATCCGGGGGTGCGCCATTTGAAATGATCGCTGCCGTTTCGGGGCGGCGGATTGGGTCGGGCCTTGGGAGAATGTGTGCATGGGGCAGCTGCAATTGTTCACGGCCGGCGAACTGGCTGCCATGCGTGATCGGTCGCGGTCGCGGCATTATTCTCCCGTCAATGAGCAGTTTCGTCGGGAACATGCGCGGCATCGAGACTGGGGGTTGGCCAGGCGGCACGCGCAGCGGCTGCGCCGGGTGCATGCCGGCACGCCGCCGGTGACCGGGCCCGACGACGACCGGGCGGCTTCGTCGCCGTCGCCGTCGCCTGGGGTGCTGCCCGAGGTGCCGCCGTCGCCGTTGCCCGGGACGCCGCTCAAGGTGCTGCCGCTCAACGTGTCGCCGTCGCCCGGGACGCCGCTCGACGTGTCGCTATCACCGTCGTCGTCATCTGGGGTGCCGCTCAACGCGCTGCCGCTCGACGTGTCGCCGCCGTCTGAGGTGTTGCCGTCGCCGGAGCGGCCGGTCGAACCATCGCTGGTCCCCGTAGTTCGGCGCCGTTTGGAGCCGCCGACCGTCGGTGATTTGCGCATGCCGGCACGTTGTGGAAATCGCTTGAGATATTGCGCTCAGAACTGGCCGGTCGCCCTTGTGGCGGGCAAATTATGTCAATTTTCGGGGATGCTACAAGAATGCGACCGGAAAGGCGGTGGCACGGGGATTGAACGCCGAGGAGGGTGTATCCGCTGCGCCTCCCCGCCTGAAGTCGCCGTCGCCCCCCGCCCCACCGCGCCCCCGCCCCACCACGCCGCCGCGTCGTCGCCCGACCGTGGCACCGTGCCACCGTGCCACCGTGCCACCGCGTCGCCGCCCGACCGTGGCACCGTGGCACCGTGCCACCGTGCCGCCGCGTCGTCGCCCGACCGTGGCACCGTGCCACCGCGCCACCGCGCCACCGCGTCGTCGCCCGATCGTGCCACCGTGCCGCCGCGCCACCCACCGTGCCATCGCGCCACCCACCGTGCCGCCGCGCCGTCCGGCTGCGCTGCCGCGCATGAAGCTGCCATCGACCCGCGGCGGCGTCGTGTGGGGTTGCGGCAGTGGTGGGGACATCCCACGTCCCATGTCGTCGGTAACTGTCCGGGTTCGGCGAGTTTTGATCCAGTCTCCAGGAATCCTCAAGAAGCGGGACATTCAATAGCTTCAACGTAGGACGTCCACGAGGCTACGTGCCGTGGAGCTTCCGGTGCGGGGCCGCTGGCGCACGCGCGTCAAGCGTTGGATCGTGCTCGGCACGGTCATGGCAATGGTGCTCATGGTGGGCGGCGTCGATGAGCCGCGGCGGGCGGGGAGCGGGTTTCCGCTCGGCGGCCTGCACGGGTTCCTCGACGACTGGCGCACGAACGCGCTGCCGGTCGTCGGCGGGCTGCCGGTCCAGGCGCGGGGCGGCGATCCGGGGCCGTCGCACGTGTCGGCCGAGGACACGAGCGCGCATCGCGGCGCTGGTGGGGCGCCGGGGCACGGCGCTGGGGCGCTGCCGGAGTACGTCGATCCGGCGGCGAACGTCAAGCGGGGCGCCGGTGGCACCACCCCGACCGTTGCCGACGACGCGAGCTTCGATCCGCAGCGCAGCCGGCGGCTGGCCGAGGCGGCGTCGGCGAACTCCGACGTCTACGCCAACCCCGACGGCTCGTTCACCCGCAAGGTGTTCCAGCAGCCGGTGAACTACCGGGCGGGCGGCGGCTGGGCGCCGATCGACACCACCCTCGCCCGCGGCGGCGACGGGCGCTACGGGCAGCGGGCCAACGGGCTGAGCACGAAACTGGCCCCGGCCGCGGGCGATCCGAGCCTCGTCGAGCTCACCGTCGACGGCGGGCACGGCCTCTCCTACGCGCTGTCCGGCGCCGCGAACGTGACGGCGGAGGTCGACGGCGACACCGCCGTCTACCCGGGCGTGCTGCCCGGCGTCGACCTGCGCTTCGAGGCCCGCGCCACCGGGATCAAGGAGTCGCTGGTCCTGCACTCCGCGGACGCGCCGGCGTCGTACACGTTCCCGCTGAGGCTGCGGGGGCTCAGCCCGCGGCTGGAGGCCGACGGATCCGTTGCGCTCACCGACGACGGCGGCGCGGTGCGGGCGGTGATCCCGGCCGGCTACATGACGGACTCGAAGTTCGACAACCGGTCCGGGGCGTTCGCCCGCTCCGACGGCGTGCGCTACGAGCTCGTCGACGGGCCGGCGCTGCGCGTCAGCGTCGACCAGGCGTGGCTGCGCGACCCCGAGCGCGTCTTCCCGGTCACCGTCGACCCGACCGTCGCGCTGGACGGGTCGGGGGACACGTACGCGTACAGCACCCAGAGCGGCGATCACAGCGGCGACAACGAGCTGCTGGCCGGCACCTGGAACGGCTCGGCGAAGGCGTACTCGTTCATCCACTTCGACACGTTCGCCGCCACGTTCGGCGGCGCCAAGATGTCGGCGGTCTCGCTGAAGATCTTCGACTCGTGGGCGGCGACCTGCACGCCGGAGCCGTTCTCCGTCAACCCGATCACGAAGGCGTGGACGAACGCCACCGTCACCGCCTACCCGGGGCCGTCGTTCGGCGCCTCGATCGGCTCGGTCACCGCCAACCCGGGCGCCGCGTGCAGCAACACCGGCGGCGACCGCAGCGTCGGCACCTGGATGACCGTGCCGCTGCAGACGGCGACGTTCCAGAGCTGGGCGCTCGGCGGCGCCAACTACGGCCTGGCGGTCACCGCGTCGCAGACCGACATCACGCAGTGGAAGCGGTTCACGTCGCTCAACGGCCCGGCGAACCTCGGGCCGTATCTGCAGGTGACCTACACCGCCGGCGTGTCGCCGCAGGTCGACCAGCAGTTCCCGCCGAGCGGCTACAGCGCGCCGACGCTCACCCCGGAGCTGCTCGTCGCCGCGCACGACCCGGACTCGTGGCCGAACCCGCTCACCTACGACTTCGCCGTCTACGACAAGGGTGGCGCGAAGGTCGCCGAGTCGGGCTGGATCTCCTCCCGCAGCTGGGTCGTCCCGGCCGGCATCCTCGCCTGGGGGCAGACCTACAACTGGACGGTGACGGCCAACGACGGCTACTCGACGAGCGTGTCGCAGACCGTCAACGCGCTGAGCACCCCGGTGCCGCAGCCGCTGGTCACCTCCGAGCTGGCCCAGAACGGCGGCCAGGGCTTCGAACCCAGCGTCGCCAACTACACCACCGACGCGACCGACGCCGCCGTGGAGACCGTCGGGCCCGCGCTGGAGGTCACCCGCTCGTACAACAGCCAGGACCCGCGCACCACGTCGGCGTTCGGCGCGGGCTGGTCCAGCATCGCCGACACGCGGGCGCAGGAGCAGTACGACAGCGGCGGCACCCTGCGCACCGTCATGGTCACCTACCCCGGCGGGCAGGACGTCGTGTTCGGCCGCAACCCCGACGGCAGCTTCGCCCCGCCGATGGGCCGCTTCGCCACCCTGACGGCCGTCGCCGGCGGCTATCGCCTCGTCGACAAGGACGGCACGGTCTACACGTTCCAGGCCGCGGGGCTCGCGTCGATCGCCGACGCGCAGGGCCGCACCGAGACGTTCGCCTACGACGCCGCGGGCCGGCTGTCCACGATGACGTCGGCGTCGGGCCGCGCCCTGCACCTGACGTGGACGGGCGCCCACGTCGCCACGGTGTACACCGACGGCGACGCCTCCGTGCAACAGACGTGGACCTACAGCTACACCGGCGACCTGCTCACGAAGGTCTGCCCGCCGACGTCGGCCACGGCGTGCACCACCTACACCTACGGGACCAGCTCGCAGTACCCGGCAACGGTCCTCAACGCCGGACCGCGCTCCTACTGGCGGCTGTCGGAGCCGTCGGGCGCCGCGGCGGCGAGCGCGGTCCTGGACAACTACGGCACCGATGTCGCCACGTACGTCAACGTGGGCCAGAGCGGCCAGGCCGGCCCGCTGCCCGGCTCGGCGGCGAAGGCGGCGACGTTCGACGGCACGAGCTCGGCGGTGCGCCTGCCGGCCCAGCTGGTCAGCACGGCCACGTACCTGACGGTCGGGCTGTGGTTCAAGGCCGACGCCGGCGACCAGGGCCCCCTGTTCACCTACCAGGCCGACCCGATCGACAACCCGACGACGAGCGGCAACTTCACGCCGGCGCTGTACATCGGCACCAGCGGCAAGCTGTACGGCCAGTTCTGGGACGGCGTCACCAACCCGATGTCCAGCGCCGGCTCCGTCGCCGACGGCAACTGGCACCACGTCGTGCTCTCCGGCGCCGGCAGCCGGCAGTGGCTGTACCTCGACGGCGTCCAGGTCGGCACGAAGAGCGGCCTGATCCAGACGATCAACAGCTTCAGCGCCGCCAACGAGTACCTCGGCGCCGGCTTCCTCGGCGGCAAGTGGCCCGACGAGCCGCACGCCAGCACGACCGCGAACACCGGCTACGCCTCGTACTTCAGGGGCGCGATCAGCGACGGCGTCTACTTCGACCGGTCGCTGACCGCCGCCGACATTTCGACGTTGTACCGCACCGCGACGTCGGCCGCCCACCCGCTCACGTCGATCGTCCGCCCGTCGGGCAACGCGTCGGCGAAGGTCGTCTACGACCCGCAGAGCGGCGCGGTCACGCAGGTCACCGACGCCAACGGCGGCGTGTGGAAGCTGAACCCGCCGAAGGTCTCCGGTTCCAGCAAGGTGTACGCCAGCAGCGTCCTCGGCGCGAACGCCGCCGACTACTGGCGCCTCGGCGAGACCGGCACCACGGACGCCATCAACGAGGTCAACGGCACCGTCGCCACCTACAGCGGCGTGACCCTCGGCGCCGGCGGCGGCCCGTTCACCGACGCGACGACCGCAAGCTTCGACGGCACGAAGTCGAACCTGCGCCTCGCGTCCGGGTACATGCCGGCCGCCGGCCCGGTGTCGGTGAGCCTGTGGTTCAAGACGACCACGACGAACCGCACGATCTTCGGCTACTCGGGCGACCCGATCACCAGCGCCTCGACGCCGTCGAACTTCACGCCCGCGCTGTACGTCGGCACCTCCGGCAAGCTGCTGGGCCAGATCTGGCACTCCGACAGCGGCATGTTCACCTCCACGAAGGCCGTCAACGACGGGCAGTGGCACCACGTGGTCCTCGCCGCCGGGACGGCGAGCCAGTCGATGTACCTCGACGGCGCGCTCGTCGGCACGAAGGCGGGCACGGTCGGCGTCACCGGCCAGAACAACGTCTACATCGGTGCCGGGTTCCTCGGCGGCAAGTGGCCGGACCAGAACCTCAACACGTCCGGCACCAACACCGCCTACCCGACGTACTTCAAGGGCCAGATCGCCGAGGTCGCCTTCTACCGCAGCCAGCTCACCGCGGCGCAGGTGACGGCGCAGTACACGGCCCGCGACGCGACCGCCGGCACCCCGGCCCGCACGGTCACGATCACCGACCCGACCGGCAGGACGATCACCCACGTCTACGACGTCGACTCCGGCCGGGAGCTGGCCGAGACCGACACGCTGGGCGGGCAGACGAAGTACGGCTACGACGCGGGCGGCTTCCTGCGCACCGTCACCGACCCCAACGGCAACGTCACCACCACCGAGCACGACGTGCGCGGCAACACGGTGTCGTCGACGACGTGCCAGGATCGCTCGGCGAACAAGTGCTCCACGGTGTACTACACCTACTACCCGGACGCGACGACGAAGGTCCTCACCCCGGACCCGCGCAACGACGTCATGCTGACGATGCGCGACGGCCGGTCGGCGTCGGCGGCCGACAACGCGTACCTCACCTCCTACGCCTACGACGCGGCCGGCAACCAGACCACGGTGACCGACCCGCTCGGCCGCGTCACGAGGACCGCCTACACCGACGGCACCACGGTCGCCGCCGCCGACGGCGGGTTCGCGCCGCCGGGCCTGCCGATGACGCTGACGACGCCGGGCGGGGCGGTGCAGAGCATCGTGTACTTCCGCAGCGGCGACGTGGCGAAGGTGACCGACCCGGCGGGCAAGCGGACCGAGTACACCTACGACGCCCTCGGCCGGGTGCTCACGAAGAAGGAGACGACCGACAGCTACCCGGGCGGGCTGACCACCTCGTACAGGTACGACAAGCTCGACCGCGTGGTGTGGCAGAGCGACCCGCCGACCACCAACCGGGTCACCGGCGCCGTGCACACCCAGGTGACGACGACCGCGTTCGACGACGACGGCCTGCCGGTCTCGATCGTGCTGTCCGACGCGACCGGCGGCGACGCCTCACGCAGCCAGACGACGACGTACAACGCGATCGGGCAGCCGGCGACCGTCACCGACGCCACCGGCAAGGTGACCCGCTACGAGTACGACGTCTACGGCAACCCGGTGAAGGAGTTCGACGCCGGCGGCGGCGAGGTCGACTCGGCGTTCGACTCCGAGGGCAACCTGCTGACCACGACGATCGCCGGGTTCACCGGCGACCCGAACAACCCGGCCCCGGCGGCCGACCTCGTCGTCGAGCGCCGCGCCTACGACCCGGCCGGGCGGCTGGCGTCGGAGACCGACGCGATGGGCTGGGTCACCTCGTACACGTACACCGACAACGGCCTGCCGGCCAGGCAGATCCGCAAGGACCCGGCGACCGGCGCGACGTTCGTGCTGCAGGACGACACCTACGACGCCGACGGCAACCTGGTGGCGAAGGTGACCGGCAACGGCACCGCCCGCACCACGTACGTCGTCGACGCCGCCGGGCGCCCGGCCACCTCCACGTTCGACCCGTCCGGGCTCAAGCGCGTCAGCACGTACACGTACTCCCGCGACGACCGGCTCATCGGCGAGACCCTCAGCGACCCGTCCGGCCTCGTCGCCTCGGTCGACACGATGTACGACCCGATGGGCCGGGTCACCGCGCAGACGACCCACAACACCGCGATGACCCCGGTCGCCCGCTACCGGCTCAACCAGAACGCGGCCGACTCCGCCGGCAACAACCCGGGCGCGGCGGCCGGCGTCACCTGGAGCACCGACCGGGGCGGCGCCGCCTCCTTCAACGGCGCCGGCGCGGCGATCGCGACCGCCGGGCCGGCGCTGGACACCGCGGCGAGCTTCACCGTCGCCGCGTGGGTCAACCTCGCCGACAACACGGCCGTGCGCAAGGCGGTGAGCGGCTCCGGCGCCCAGCAGGACGCGTTCGAGCTGCGCTACGACAACGACGTCAACCGCTGGCGGTTCGTGATGCGCGGCGCCGACGCGCCGGGCGCCGCCACCGCCGCCGTGTCCTCGAGCGCCGCGCCGGCGCTGAACACGTGGACGCACCTGACGGCCGTGTACGACGCGGGCAGCGGGGCGATGCGGCTGTACGTCAACGGCACCCTCCAGTCGAGCGGCACCACCGCGGCGGCGTTCTCGGCCGGCGGCCCGCTGCTCATCGGCACGGGCCTGGCCGACGGGGTCCGCGGCAACCCGTGGTCCGGCGGCATCAGCGATGTCCAGGTGTACTCCCGGGTGCTGAGCGCCGCCGAGATCTCCGCCGTCGTCGCCGGCACCGCGCCGGCCGCCGACGCCGGGGTGGTGCGCACCAGCTACCAGCTCGACCAGGACGGCCTGGCCCGCGCGATGACCGACCCCAACGGCAACGTCACCAACTACGACTACGACGAGAACGGCGCCCTGACCGTCACCACCGGGCCGGCCGTCATGGCCGAGCGCACCGGCGGCAGCCCGCTGCTGACCCGGCCGGTGACGATGGTCGGCTACGACACGTTCGGCGAGGCGGTCGAGGAGCGCGACCCCAACGGCAACACCGTCGTCACCGGCTACGACGGCGAGGGCCGCGAGATCTCCACGCGGCTGCCGGCCTACACGCCGCCGGGCGGCGGCGCGGCGATCACCCCGGTCACGTCCAGCACCTACGACGCCCTCGGGCAGCTCACCACGACCACCGACGCGCTGGGCCGGGTCACCCGTTACGCCTACGACCAGCTCGGCCGGCTCGCGTCGGTCACCGAGCCCAACGGCGGCGTGCGCACGTTCACCTACGACGCGGTCGGCGACGAGTTGTCCGAGACCGACCCGACCGGCGCCCGCTCGGCCACCACCTACGACTATCTCGGCCGCGTGGTGACCAAGACCGATGCGGTACGCCAGAACAACGCCGCCTACACCAGCACGTACACGTACGGCACCAACGGCCTGCTGGCGAGCGAGCGGACGCCGGCCGGCACGGTCGAGTCGACGACGTACAACGCCGCCGGCGAGCCGGTCACGAGCACCGACGCGGCCGGCGCGGTCACGTCCTACGCCTACGACGGCGCGGGCCGCCCGACCCGGACCACGCTCGCCGACGGCACCTACAGCGTCACCGGCTACGACCTGGCCGGCCGCGAGAACGCCGTCAGCGACTACGACGCCGCCGGCACCCTGCTGCGCCGGGCCACGAGCCGGTACGACGCGGCCGGCAACGTGATCGCCAGCACCGACCCCCGCGGCACCACGACGACGTTCGCCTACGACCCGACCGGCCTCGTCGTCTCCGAGGCGCAGCCGATCTCGTCCACCGACGCGATCACGACCACGTTCGGCTACGACGCCGGCGGCAACCGCACCCGCTTCACCGACGGGCGCGGCAACGCGTTCCTCACCACGTACAACCCGTGGAACCTGCCGGAGTCGACGATCGAGCCGGCCACGGCCGCGTATCCGAACCTCGGCGACCGGACGTACACCATCACCTACGACGCCAACGGCCAGCCGTCGAACCTGGCGATGCCGGGCGGGGTGAGCGTGGCGATGCAGTACGACACCGTCGGCAACCTCGTCCAGCAGACCGGGGCCGGGGCGGAGGCGGCCACCGCCGAGCGCAGCTTCGGCTACGACCTCGCCGGCCGGCTCACCAGCGCCACCGCCGCCGACGGCACGAACACGTTCACGTACGACGACCGGGACCTGCTGCTGTCGGCGTCGGGCCCGTCGGGCGGCTCGAGCTTCACCTACACCGCCGACGGGCTCATGGCGTCGCGGACCGACGCCGCCGGCACCACCACCTACGGCTACGACACCGCCGACCGCCTGTCCAGCGTCACCAACGCCTCGGCCGGGCTGGCGGCGACGCTGGCGTACAACAACCTGTCGCAGGTGAAGAGCATCGTGTACGGCACCGGCGCCGACACCCGCTCGTTCGGCTACGACACGCTGCACCGGCTCGTCACCGACGAGCTCAAGACGCCCGGCGGCGCCTCCGTCGGCAAGATCACCTATGGCTACGACGCCAACGACAACGAGACGTCGAAGGCGACCGCCGGCTTCGCCGGTGCGGCGAGCAACACCTACACCTACGACCTCGCCGACCGGCTCACGTCGTGGAACAACGGCACCGTCACGACCGGCTACGCCTACGACAAGTCCGGCAACCGCACCCAGTCCGGCCCCCGGACGTTCAGCTACGACCAGCGCAACCAGCTCACCGGCGGCAGCGACGGCACCATGTACCAGTACACCGCCCGCGGCACCCTGAGGTCGACGATCGTGCCCGCCGACGGCGCCCTCGCCACCGTCTCCGACGCGTTCGGGCAGGCGCTCAGCCAGGACGCCCCCGGCGGCGTCCACGAGACCTACACCTACGACGCGCTCGGCCGCGCCCTGCGGCCCGGGTTCTCCTACAGCGGCACCGACAACGACCTCGCGGCCGACGCGACCGGCACCTACGTCCGCGACCCGGACGGCGACCTGGCCGCCGAGACCTCCGGCACCGTCAAACGCATCGCCTGGACCGACCAGCACGACGACGTCGTCGGCCAGTTCCTGCCGGCCGGCACCACCCTGGCCGGCTCCACCACCTACGACCCGCTCGGCAAGGTCACGACGGCGGCCGGCATGATCGGCCAGCTCGGCTACCAGTCGGAGTGGACCGACGGCCTCACCAACCGCGTCAACATGCAGGCCCGCTGGTACAACACCGACACCGGCCAGTTCGACAGCCGCGACAGCGCCGACGTCGACCCGGTCCCGGACTCGGTCGCCGCCAACCGCTTCGCCTACGCCGACGCCAACCCGCTCACCGAGACCGACCCGTCCGGCCAGTGGGGCATCGGCAGCATCTTCAAGAAGGTCAAGAAGGCGGTCAAGCACGTCACCCACGCCGTCGTGCACGCGGTGAAGAAGGTCGTGCACAAGGTGGTGCACGCGGTGAAGAAGGCCGTCAAGAAGGTCGTGCACGCGGTGCGCAAGGTCGTGCACCGGGTCGTCAAGGCGGTCAAGCACGTCTACCACCGGGTCAAGAAGTACGTCACCCGCAAGATCAGACAGGTCCGCCATTACGTGGCGCGGAAGGTCGCGCAGGTCAAACGCAAGGTCCGGCAGGTGTACCACCGCGTGAAACAGGCGGGCCGGGCGGTCGTGCACCGGGTCCAGCGGGTCACCAAGACCGTGGCCACGCACGTGCGGGACGCCTACCACGCCACCGAGAAGTTCGTGAAGGACCACAAGAACGCGATCATCGAGATCGCCGCCATCGGGGTCGGCATCGTCGGCGCCCTGGCGTGCACCGCGGCCACGGCCGGCGCGGGCGCGGTCGCCTGCATGGTCGGCGCCGCCGCGGTCATCAACGTGGCCAAGGACGCCGCCGAGGGCAACATCCACGACGTCGGCGACCTGGCCCGCTCGGCCGGCACCGGCGCCCTGTCCGGCCTCGCCGGCGGCGTCGGCGGCGCGGTCGGCGGCCGGCTGGCCACCGGCGTGATGAGCAAGGTCGGGCCGTTCGCGGCGACGTTCGCCGGGCGCACCCTGTCCGGGGCGCTCAGCGGCGGCACCGGCGACGCGGTCAGCCAGTTCCTGCTCACCGGCCACGTCAACGTCAAGGGCGTCGTCACCGGCGCCGGGATCGGCGCGGTCTTCGGCGGCTTCAGCGGCGGCGCCCGGCGCAGCCCGGAGCCGGAGGGTTCCCCGAAGCGCGGCGCCTCCGGCTGCCGGCACAGCTTCGCCCTCGGCACCCGGGTGCTCATGGCCGACGGCACCACCCGCGCCATCGAGGACGTGCGGGTCGGCGACACCGTCCTGGCCACCGACCCGGCCACCGGCCGCAGCACGATCCGCACGGTGCAGCTGCTGCACCGCAATCACGACCGCGACCTGACCGACGTCACCGTCGACGACGGCGGCCGCATCTCGGTCATCCACACGACCAGCCACCACCCGTTCTGGGACGCCACGGCGGGCGGCTGGGCCGAGGCCTCGCTGCTGCGGGCCGGCGAGTCGAAGCTGACCGGCCCCGACGGGCGCACCCTGCTCGTCACCGGCGTGCGCTCATTCGAGGGCGCGCAGGACATGGACGACCTCACCGTCGAGGGCGTGCACACCTACTACGTCGTCGCCGCCGGCGCGCCCGTGCTCGTCCACAACTGCGGCGAGGGCGAGGGCAACGGCGACGGCGACGGGCCTTCCGTGGCGCCGAAGAAGAGGAAGACCGCGGCGTCGGAGGGGGAGGAGCGGCAGGAGAACCACCGCACCGACTTCAAGAACGCGGCCGAGCTCGACAAGGCCCGCAGCGACGCCGTCGCCAACGTCGCCACCGTCGGCAAGGCCGTCTCCGGCATCATCCACGGCGCCCCGGCCGCCGGGGCGATGGCCGGCGACCCGGTCGGCTCCCTCGCGATGGTCGTCGCCGCCCTCGGCGTCGGCGCCCGCAACGCCTGGCGCCGCTTCCGCAACCGATGAGTGCTCCCCGCAGACGCCCGGCCGCCGCACGCTGACGGCGGCCGGGCTTGCCCTCGAGGTGGTGAGCGGTCAGTGCAGCGGGACGGTGACCGTCGTCGCGACGGTCTCCGTGCCCGTCAGCGGCAGGTTCCGCGACGAGTCGCCGACCAGGATCTGGTAGCTGCCCGCCGAGGCGATCCACGTCTGCGACGCGTCGTCCCAGTGTGCGAACGCCCGCATCGGCAGCGTGAACGTCACCGTTCCCGACGCGCCCGGGTTCAGCGTGATGCGCTGGAAGCCCTGCAGCTGGTGCGGCGGCTCGCCGTTGGCCGCCGGGTGGCCGACGTAGAGCTGGGCCACCTCGGTGCCGGCCCGGGAGCCGGTGTTCGTCACCGTTGCCGTCACCGTCGCCTGGTTGCCCGAGATGGCGTTGACGTGCAGGTTGCTGAAGCCGAAGGTGGTGTACGACAGGCCGAAGCCGAACGGGAACAGCGGGGCGACGTTGTGCGCGTCGTACCAGCGGTAGCCGATCTGCATGCCCTCGGAGTACTGCACCTGGCCGTTCACGCCCGGCCACTGGGCCGCGGTGGACGTCGGCATGTTGGAAAGCGCCGTCGGGAAGCTGATCGGCAGGTGCCCCGACGGGTTGGCGTCGCCGAACAGCAGCGCGGCGATCGCCTTGCCCCAGCCCTGCCCGTCGTAGAAGCCCTCGAACACGCCCGCCACCTGGTTCAGCCACGGCATGAGGATGGCGGCGTTGTTGTTGAGCACCACGACCGTGCGCGGGTTCGCCGCGGCCACCGCGGCGATGAGCGCGTCCTGGTTGTTCGGCAGGTTGAGGCTGGTGTTGTCGCCCTCCTCGTGGCCGTAGTTGTCGCTGGCGAACACGACCGCCACGGTCGAGTTGCGGGCGAGGGTCGCCGCCGCGTTCTGGTCGGTGCCCTCGTTGTACGTCACCGTCACGCCCGTGCCGGCGACCCGGTTCTGGATGCCGGTGATCGGCCAGGTCGTGCCGGAGCTGGTGACCGTGCCGCTGCCGCCGCCGATCGTCTGCGTGCCGGCGCCGGCGTCGACGCCGATGACGGCGATCGACGAGCCGCTCGCCGTGCTCAGCGGCAGCACGCCGTTGTTCTTCAGCAGCACCGTGCCCTCGGTGGCGCCCTGGACGGCGACCTGCTGATGGGCGTACGAGGTGACGGTCGCCGTCGACGAGCCGCTCGGCGCCTTGTTGAACATGCCGAAGTCGAACATCTTCGTCAGCACCCGGGTCACCATGGTGTCCAGGGTGGCCTGGCTGACCTGGCCGTTCTGGACCGCCTGGGCGAGGAAGTCGGCGTAGAAGTACCCGCCGGGCATCTCCATCGTCATGCCGGCGTTGGCCGACTCGACCGTCGAGTGGGCGCCGCCCCAGTCGGAGCCGACGAAGCCGGTGAAGCCCGCCTGCTGGTACAGCGGGATGTTCAGCAGCTGCGGGTTCTGGCACGCGGGGACGTTGTTGACGTTGCTGTACCCGCACATCACCGACGCCGCGTTGCCCTGCGTGATCGCCGTCTGGAACGCCGGCAGGTAGATCTCCTGCAGGGTGCGCCGGTCGACGATGATGGTGCCGGCCGGCTGCTCGATGTTGTATGCGGCGGCGTGCTTCACCTGGGCCATCACGCCCTGGCTCTGGATGCCCTGCACGTCGCCCGCGGCCATCTGCCCGGCTAGGTACGGGTCCTCGCCGTACGTCTCGAACGAGCGGCCCCACCGCGGGTCGCGGATCATGTTGATCGTCGGGCCGAGGGCCACGTTGACGCCCTTGGCCGCGAACTCGGCGCCGATCGTCTGCCCGTAGAGCTTCGCGTAGGCGCTGTCGAACGTCGCCGCGGTCGTGACGCCGTCGGGCATCTGGGTGACCCCGCCGAGGCCGTCACCGACGCCGGACGGGCCGTCCTGGAAGTTGATCGTCGGGATGCACAGCGACGGGATGCCGACGACCTCCCCGATGTACGTCTTCGTGGGGTTGGTCCCGTGCAGGATCATCGTCTTCTGCGTCAGGCTCATCTGCCCCAGCAGCTGCGACACCTTCGAGGCCGTCGACGCCGAGGAGTTCACCCACGGGCAGTTGCCCGGCGCGGGCTGCGTCGGCGTGGGGGTGGGCGTGGCGACGACGCCGCCGACGGTGTACACCCCGAACTCCCACAGCGAGTAGCCGTACCCGGTCGCCCTCGCCGTGCCGTACATCCGCACGTAGCGGGCGCTGCCGCTCACCGGGATCGTCTGGGTGCCGCCGGTGCCGGTCGTGGTGGAGTACACCGTCGTCCAGGCGCTGGCGTTGGCCGAGAGCTGGATCTGGAAGGCGGTGGCGTACGCGGCCTCCCACTGCAGCTTCACCTGGCACACCGGCAGGCTGGCGCCGAGGTCGACCTGGATCCACTGCGGGTCGCTGAACAGGCTCGACCACCGGCTGCCGGTGTTGTCGTCGATGGCGGCCGCGGCGCTGCTGCCGTC
Source organism: Dactylosporangium sp. CA-139066 (assembly GCF_050936175.1). Taxonomy (NCBI): domain Bacteria; kingdom Bacillati; phylum Actinomycetota; class Actinomycetes; order Micromonosporales; family Micromonosporaceae; genus Dactylosporangium; species Dactylosporangium sp. CA-139066. The sequence continues at coordinate 3,104,905 of NZ_JBNJNH010000001.1, forward strand.
GTTCTCGGCCGACGAGGCGGTCGCGGTGCCGTAGAGCGCGGCGTTCGTCGTGCCGCAGCTGCCCGGTGACGTATTCGGGGTGGTCGGCGGCGCGCTCGTCGGCGTGGTTCCCCCGCTGCCGTACACCTGGAACTCCCACAGCGAATAGCCGTACGCGGTGGTGCGGGCGGTGCCGTACATGCGCACGTACCGCCCGGTGCCGGACACGTTGAGCGTCTGCGTGCCGCCCGCGCCGGTCGTCGTCGAGTAGATCGACGTCCAGCTGGCGGCGTCGTTGGACGTCTGGATCTGGAACGCCTTGCCGGCCGCGGTCTCCCACTGCAGGACGACCTGGCTGATCGTGGCCGGCGCCCCGAGGTCGACCTGGATCCACTGCGGGTCGCTGAACGCGCTGGACCAGCGGGTGCCGGCGTTGCCGTCGACGGCCGCCGTGGCCGGGAAGGCAGCGTTCTCGGAGGAGGAGGCGGTGGCGGGCCTGCCTTGGGAGAGCAGGGTGGTCGCGGCGCTGGCGGGCAGCACGACCAGGGCGGTCCAGGCCACCAGCACCAGGCTGGCGGCGGCGAGCAGGAGCGTTTTTCGGGCGCGCAGGCGCGCCGGTAGGGCAACTACCGTCATGGCGGCTTACCTCGGCTCTGGGGTGTGATCGTGAGGCGGCGGGTGTGAGATGATCACGGAGAGAGCGCTCTCTCGGGAGCATCGCCCTCAACGCCCTTCGATGTCAACCCGACAGTGGCAGGGGACGGTCCAGGCCGGAGGCGTTCAGGGCCGGGCCGCGATGAAGCCGTGGATGCGGGTGGCCAGGTCCGGCAGCGGCTCGGTGCCGTCGACCACGAGGTCGGCGAGCTGGCGGCCGGGCGCGACGGTGCGGGCGTGGGCGTCCCGCCCGCCGTCGAGGTAGGCGCGCAGCACGCCGCGGGGGTCGTCCTGGCCGAGCGCCCGGCGCGCGAGGCTGATGTCCAGCGGCGTGTCGAGGTAGACCGTCCACCGCGCCGCCCACCGGATCGGCGGCAGCGTCAGGGCGAAGACCCCCTCGATGATCACCAGCGGCGCGTCCTCGAACATGTCGAGCCGGTCCTGCAGCGCCGGCAGGTCGACGACGTGCTGGTCCTCGCCGCTGCTGTCGCCGAGCCCGACAACGGGTGCGGTGAGGCGCTTGGCCACGGCATCGGCGACGCTGGTCTTGCCGGCGCCGGCCGGGCCGCCGATGACGAGCAGGGGCGGCAGCACGCGCATCATGATGGGCGACCCTACCGCTTTTCGGTACCGCTTATCTGCCCTTCTCCAGCGGTACGATCGTGGATGCGTCGTGGGCCCGCAGGACCTTGCCCAGCGCGGCGGCCACGGCCTGCGCCTCGGTCCGCGTCATGCGCCCGGTGAAGTGCCGCTCGATCCCGGCCAGGTAGGTCGGCGAGGCGCTGCGCAGCTTCCCCCGCCCGGCCGCGGTGAGCTTCGCGTAGGCGGACCGCTTGTCGTCCGGGTTGGCCTCGCGCTCGACCAGCCCCGCCCGCACCAGCTCGTCGACGACCCGGCTGACCCGGCTGCGGCTGACGACGGCGGCCGCCCCGAGCGCCGACATGGTGAGCCGCCGCCCGGGCGCCGCGTTGAGCTCGAGCAGCACGTCGTACCACGTGAGGGGCAGCCCGTGCGCGGCCTGCAGCTCCTGGTCGAGCACGGGCGTGAGCGCCGCGTGCACTCGCAGCAGCGCCGCCCAGGCGGCCGTTGGGTCCATCGTCACACCGTACCAGTGCTTGTGTGCGCGCACGCACACGTCGTAAAGTGCGTGCGCACGCACATTCACTTCGGAAGGATCGATCATGACCAAGCTGCTGCACATCTCGGCGTCCCCGCGCGGCGAGCGTTCGGAGTCCCTCGCCCTCGCCCGGACCTTCCTGCAGGCCTACGGTGAACTGCACCCGGAGGACGAGATCGTCGAGTGGGACCTGTGGGACGGCACGCTGCCCGAGTTCGGCCCGGCCGCCGCGGCCGCGAAAATGGACGTCTTCGCCGGCGTGGAGCCCACCGGCGCCGCCGCCGCGGCCTGGCGCGCGGCCGGCGACACGTTCCGCCGCTTCGCGGACGCCGACAAGTACCTGTTCTCGGTCCCGATGTGGAACGCCGGCGTCCCGTACATCATGAAGCAGTTCATCGACGTGGTGAGCCAGCCCGGCCTGGTCTTCTCCTTCGACGGCGAGCGCGGCTACACGGGCCTGGTGACTTCTCGGAGGGCGGCGGTGCTGTACACGAGCGCCGTGTACGGTGAGGGCCGCGGCCCGTCGTTCGGCTCGGACTTCCAGGCGCCGTACTTCGACGACTGGCTGCGGTGGGCCGGCATCACCGACATCGCGGAGGTGACGTTCCGCCCCAACCTGGCCACGACGGAGGTGGAGTCGCGCCGCGCTCGCGCCCATGCGGAAGCGGTCGAGGTCGCCAAGACCTTCTGACACTGCGTGACGCGATGTCGCTGTCGGTAGCCGGAATCGACGGTGATTTGGCGGCGTGAGGTAAGGTGTTGAGAGACTGCGGGCTACACCGCCGGACTTGTGCCTGACTTCGAACCGCGCCGCCAGAGCGCTTCCCGAGGACCCATCGCCTAGCGTCCTCGCCTCGTGCCACGCGCGCCTACGCGCGCAACTCCTTCTCAAACAACTCCAAGATCCGCCGCCAAGCATCTTCGGCCGCGGTCTCGTCTTCGGCCACGCACTCGTGTTCGGTCGCCGACTCGTCTTCGGCCGCGGCCGCGTGTCCGACTGCAGACTCGTGTCCGGCTGCGGAGCCGTGTCCGGCTGCGGAGCCGTCCCGGCGCGCCTTGCCGGACGTCGCACCGCCGTCGAGCCGGCTCGGCTCGGTCCACGTCGGCCCGTCGCCGTAGCCGTCGGTCGGCTCCGTCGACGGCGCGGCGCTACCGAGGCGCACCGGCTCGGTCCGCGGCCGTGCGCCGCCTTCGGAGTGCCCCGGCTCGGACCGCGGTTGCGTGGGGCCGTCGGGGCGGTCCGAGTCGGCCGATGAGGCGGAGTCGGCGGGCTGGGGCGGGACTTGGGGGAAGAAGCCGTGGCCTTCGCCCGGGTACACGATGATCTCGTGGGGGACCCGGGCGGCGGCCAGCGCATCGGCCACGTCGCGCACGTCCGCGGCGGGCACCACATGATCATGCTCGCCAACCAGGAACAGCAGCCGGCCGTGCAGGTCGGGGGCCAGCGCCACCGTCGGGGTCGGCGTGCTCAGCGGGATCTGCGTGCCCGTCAGCCAGCCGGGGAACAGCGCGGCCGTCGCCGACAGCGGTAGGCGGGACGCGGCGACGAAGGCGACGTGGCCGCCCAGGCTGATGCCCAGCATGCCGACCCGCGGCGTGACAAGGGCCTCCTCGTGCAGCCAGGTCATGCAGGCCGCCACGTCCGCCGTCACGCCGTCGCGGGTCAGGGTGCGCATCAGCGCCAGGCCCTGCTGGCGGCCCTCCGGCGTCCGAGGGAGTTCGAGGCCGGGTGCCGTGCGGTGGTACAAATCGGGGACAATCGCCACAAAACCGGCGCCGGCCAGGCGGTCCGCGCAATAGCGAGCCTCCGCGTCGATGCCGAAGATCAGGTGGGCGATCACCACGCCGGGGAAGGGGCCGGGGCCGGCGGGGCGGGCGACGTAGGCGGGCATGCCGTTCAAGGTCAGCACGAGAAACGAAGGTAATCAGGCACCACGGGGGGTGGCCAATTGCCGTCGTTATCGGAGCGATAGAAATTCTTCGTGGTTCGCGTAGTCGTCGGCAACCGGCCGAGGCGTTGAAAGAGTCGTGACGTTCGAGGAGTTCGTGGGCGCGCGGCTCGGGGCGCTGGTGCGCTACGCCGCGGTCGTCACCTGGGACGCCCACCTCGCCGAAGACATTGTGCAGAACGTCCTGGTCCGGGCGCAGGCGCGCTGGGCGCACATCGAGGGGCTCGACGCGCCCGAGCGGTACGTCCAGCGCATGGTCGTCAACGAGTTCCTGTCCTGGCGGCGGCGCAAGGCGTCGCGGACCGTGCACGTCGGCGACCTCGAAGGGCTGGTCGCGCCGCAGGCCGACCCGAGCGGGGGATACGACGACCGCGACGCCGTCATCAGACTGATCGGCACGCTGCCGCCCCGGCAGCGGGCGGTGATCGCGCTGCGCTTCTACGAGGACCTCGACGTCGAGCAGATCGCCGATCTGCTCGGCTGCCGCGTCAGCACGGTCCGCACCCACCTCATGCGGGCGATGGCCACGCTGCGCGAGTCGCTGCCGGGCGCCCTGATCCCGACGGGAGAGCCGCGATGAGCGACCGGCTGGAGATGCTCGTCCGGCAGGCCCAGGAGGCCCGCGCCCGGGCGGCCGAGCCCGATCTCGAAGGCATCCGGCGGGCGCTGCCGATCCTGGCCCGGCAGCGGGCGCGACGGCGGCGGGCCGGATTCGCCGCCGCGGCGGCCGTCGTGGTGCTCGCGTGCGTCTCGGCGCTGCTCGCCGCCGGGCCGCCGAGGGACGACCGACCGGCCGGTCGGCATCCCGTCTCGCCGGCGCCGTCGGTGTCGGACGAGTCGGCGGCGGACGGCGTCGTCGTCATGCCGTACACGATCGACCAGCCGCCCGCGGGGTACCGGGAGCGGCTTCGCACCGTCGAGGACGCGCCCGGCGGTGCGGCGGTCACCCGGGTGTACACCAGCCGCACCATCGGCGCGAAGGCTCAGATCCCGCCGGAGACGCCGCGGCTGACGCTCACCGTGCGGCCGGGCGCCGACCTGCCCGACGGCGACGAGACGGGCGCGGGGCCCGATTCGGCGGCCGGCACCTACGCCGAGGACAACGACAGCGCGCGGCTGGCCTGGGCCGGCGACCCCGAGCACGTGGTCGTTCTCGAGGCGGTCGGCATGGGCGTCCGCAAGGCCGATCTCGTCCAGTACTCCCGGCAGGTCCGCCACGCCCCGGCGACCTTCGACAAGCCGCTGACGCTGGGCTGGCGACCGGGGGAGCACCCCGTGATGTCGTACGCGTTCGGCGGCGACGACCCCGCAACGTGGGCCGCCTCCGTCACCGCCGACGCGTTCGTGGAGGGCCGCGGCACCCTGACCGCGGCCCTGCAGCCGTTCGGCAACCCGCCCGCCGGCGGCACGCCGGTCGATGTCGGCGGCCAGCACGGCGTGCTGGTCGAGGGCGACGGGCAGCAGATGATCGTGGCGCGGTGGCCCGACAGCTCCTACGACCTGGTCGTCACGTTCCGGTACGACGGCAACAAGCCGCTGCCGCGCCCGCAGTTGATCGCCGCCGCGGTGGCCGTGCATCGTAACGCTCAGGTCTCAACCGAATGGCTGGCACACTAAACCGTGCAAGGTCCGCGAGAGATGCTCACAGTTGCGGTACGGTAACCGGCGTGTCGTCCTGATCACCTCGGGTGAGGATGGATTCGGTTGCCGCGCGGATCTGCATCGAAGCCGCTCGTCGTCGCGGCCGTGTCTGTGGCCGTGGTCATTGCCCTGGGCGGGTCGGGCCTGCTGTCCCCGTGGTGGTCGCAGTTCGTCGACGACCTCGGGCAGCTGTGCGCCGGCGTCGCCGCGACCCTTGCGTGCTGGCTGACCGCGCCGCGGCACACGGGTGCGCAGCGGCGCTGGCGGCTGTGGATGGGCGCGGGCACCGCCGGGTGGACCGCCGGGCAGTCGGTCTGGAGCTGGTATCAGCTCTTCGGCAACGACGCGTTGCCGTCGCCGTCCATGGCCGACGCCGGATACCTGACGCTGCCGGTGTTCGCGCTGCCGGCGATCGTGTCGCTGGCCGCCGCCCGGCCGCCCGACGGCGCGCCCCGCCGCCGGCCCGGGCAGCTGGTCATGGTGCTGGACGGGCTCATCGTCGTCGGCGCGCTGTTCGTGCTCACGTGGGGGACCACGCTCGGCTCGGTGGTCGCGGCCGGCGCGGCGACCCCGTTCGCGTACTCGGTCGCCATCGCCTACCCGGTCACCGACCTCGTGCTGACGGTCCTGGTCATCCTGCTGCTGACCACGTCCGCGCCGGCCGGGCGGGGTCAGCTCACGCTGCTCGGCGCCGGGTTGTTGTGCCTGGCGCTGTCCGACAGCGTGTTCGCGTACCTGGTGTCCAACGGCGCGGACAGCATGCCGCCGCTGTTCGACGCCGGGTTCATCGCCGGGCAGGCGCTCGTCGCGGTCGCCGCGCTCACCCGGTCGCGCAGCGAGCCGGCGGCCGCCCGGCGCCGTCATGCGCGCTGGATGCATCTGATGCTGCCGTACGTCCCGGTCGCCCTCACCGGCGTCCTGTTCATCGTGCAGCTCGTCCGCGGCATCCCCATGGACGGCGTCGAGATCGCGGTCGAGACCGCCGTCATCTCGCTGCTCATCATTCGCCAGGCGGTGACCCTGGTGGAGAACGCGGTGCTGCTCGACCGGGTCTCGGAGAGCCAGGCCCGCCTCACCCACCAGGCGTTCCACGACGCGCTGACCGGACTGTCCAACCGGGTGCTGTTCCACGACCGGCTCGAGCACGCCCTGGCGCTGCACAACCGCGACGGCCGCCCGCTCGCCGTGCTCTTCTGCGACCTCGACGACTTCAAGGCCGTCAACGACCGCTTCGGCCACCACTGCGGCGACCGGCTGCTGCGCCAGGTCGCCGTGCGGCTGCGCGCGGCGGTCCGCGACAGCGACACCATCGCCCGGGTCGGCGGCGACGAGTTCGCGATCCTGCTGGAGGGGTCAGGCGACCCCGGCGAGCCGGCCGAGCGGATCATGACCGAGATAGCCCGGCCGTTCGACCTCGACGGGCAGGCCGTCACCGTCGGCGTCAGCATCGGGCTGGTCCAGGCCGGCGAGCACGGGCCGGTGCCGTCGGCCGACGCGCTGCTGCGCCGCGCCGACGCGGCGATGTACGCCGGGAAGCGCCGGGGCAAGGGGACCCTGGTGCGCTACCGCGTGGACCTCCCGGACGGCACCGGCAGCTCCGACCTCGCCGAGGCCCTCGCGGCGACGCTGCGCGACGGGCGCGGCCTGGACGTGCACTACCAGCCGATCGTGCGGCTCAACGACGAGACCGTCGTCGCCGTCGAGGCCCTCGCCCGGTGGACGCACCCGAGCCTCGGCCCGGTCTCCACCGACGTGTTCATCGCCACCGCCGAGTCGATCGGGCTCATCCGGCTCGTCGACGACTTCGTGCTCGACCGGGCCTGCCGCGACGCCGCCGCGTTCCGCGGCCCGTGGGCGAGCATCGCCGTGCACGTCAACGCGTCCGCCGCCCGGCTGGGCCGGCCCGAGCACGAGGAGACGGTCCGGGCCGCGGTCCGCCGCCACGGCCTCGCCCCGCACCGGCTGGTGCTGGAGCTCACCGAGACGGCGCCGCTGGCCGACCTCGCCGCCGCGGCCGGCGCGGTGGCCCGCCTGGGCCGCTTCGGCGTCCGGTTCGCCCTCGACGACTTCGGCACCGGCTACAACGCGCTCGCCCAGCTGCACGCGATGCCGGTCGACGAGGTGAAGCTGGACCGCTCGTTCACCCGGGCCGACGGCGGGCGCGGCGAGGCGATCTGCCGCTCGATCGTGCAGATCTGCGCCGGCATGGGCGTGACCGTGGTCGCCGAGGGCATCGAGACAGAGGCCCAGGCCGCGACGATGGCCGGCCTCGGCTGCCGGTACGGGCAGGGCCACCGCTACGGCGCCTCCGGCCCCCTGGCGGCGGTCGCCCCGCCCGGCGTGCTCGACCCGGACGAACGGGTCGCCGTCGCCGGGTGAGGCCGCGTGTGGGCGGGGAGGAATCGCCCGCCCGGCCGCCCCGAGGGTGACACGCTGTGATCATGGTCAAGCCGCACGCCCCGGTCGTCGCGGGGCTCGCCGTCCTGCTCGCGGTGGGGCTGCCGGCCGTCGACCGCCTGGTGCCGGCGCCGGCCGACCTCGTCCGGCCCGGTGACCGGCTCAACCTCGGCGGCGGCGTCACCATCGCCCCGCCGCAGGGATGGCGGCTGCTGGAGGGGATCCGGGTCACCGACCGTACCGTCGCGCCGGTGCGGCCCGGAGACGGCGATGCCACGCTGCAGCGCGGCGGCGCCACCGTGGTCATCCACCTCGCCGCGTTCGACGGCGGCCCCGAGGCGCTGCTGGACCAGGTGGATCGGGTCAACGCGCGGGCCCGGCCGGCCCTTGCCGTCACCGGCGGGCGGGTTGCGGTCGCCGCCGGGCTCGTCGAGCCGTTCGCCGGGCCGTCGAGCCGGGGGCTCGTCGCGGCGTACACCTTCGACGGCACCGGCATGACCGTGGTGGCCCACGCCGGCGCGGACGGGCTCGCCGGCCGGGCGGCCGAGATCCACGCGATGCTGGGGAGCGTCGCGCGGTGACCGAGCCGTTGCGGGTGCGGCAGTGGCGCAATCCGGCGTTCTGGGTACTGGTGGCGTCGATGGCGGCCGGATCCGTGTGCCTGGTGCGCTTCTACCGGCCCGGCGTCGCCGCCTACGGGACCGGGCTCGCCGCCGGCGCCGCGCTGTTCGGCGGCTACGCGGTCGTGTGGCTGGCGCTGCTGCGGCGCCACAACGGGTACACCCGGCTGCCACCGAAGCTGCTCGCGATCGCCTTCCTGTGGGGCGCAGTCCCGGCGACGTACCTGCTGTCGCTGCGGGCGAACACGGCGATGCTCGCGCTGTACGGCAAGTGGTTCGGCCACGCCTGGGCGCACGACTGGGCGGCCGGGCTGACCGCGCCGTTCACCGAGGAGCCCGCGAAGGCCGCGGCGCTGGTGCTGCTCATCGGGCTGGCGCCGCGGCTGGTCCGCTCGCCGTACGACGGCCTCGTCATCGGCGCCTACACCGGTCTGGGCCTGCAGATCTCCGAGGACGTCTGCTACGCGTTCAACGCCGGCGCGGCCGGGTTCGGCGCCGGCCAGGCCCGCGCGGCGTGGGAGGTCTTCCTCGCCCGCGCCGTCGCCGGCCTGGTCAGCCACGCGCTGTTGAGTGCCGTGCTGTGCTCGGGGATCATGTGGCTGCTGGGCCGGTCCGGCCCGCGCCGCCCGGCCCGCGGCCTGCTGCTCGTCGCCGCCGCCCTCGCCGCGCACGGCGGCTGGGACGACATGACGGCTCTCGGGTACGCGGCGGCCGGGCGGCTCGGGCCGCTGCTCGTGCTCGTCGGCCTCGCGGCCGCCGAGCTGGTCGTGCTGTGGCTGGCGCTGCGTCTGGCCCGCGCTCAGCCGGCGGCGAGCCGCTCCATCCCGGCCAGGATCTCCTCGGCGGCGGCGGGGGAGACGTGGGCGGCGTCGAGGTACAGGCTCAGCCGCAGCGTCCCCGGGGCGTCGTCGACGTGCAGGAACAGCGGCTCGAACGACGGGGCGTCCTGCGCGGCGACCCACCGCAGCGCCGACTCGCCCGGCTCGATCGGCGACTCGTCGCGGCCGGGGCCGCGGCGGTCGTTGAAGTAGCAGCCGAGCTCGACGGCCACGCCGCGCTCGGCGTCGATCCGGGCCCGCAGCCGCTCCATCTCCGTGTGGTGGAAGTAGGCGTACTTGTACGCCGCCATCGTCACGCGACGGGTCCGCTCCAGCAGCTCCGGGAACACCAGCCCGGCCGCCGGGACGCTGAGCAGCCCGGCCTGCGCCAGCGTGCACACGACGCCGGCGAGCCCGGGCCGGAAGCGGTTGCTGACGATCGGGCGGATCACCACCGGGTCGACGCCGGTGACCCGGGTCAGCGCGCCCGCGTACGCGGCCAGCAGCACCGTCGTCGTGTCGATGCCGGTGTCGGCCGCCCAGCGCCGCGCGGCCAGGCCCAGCGCGGGCGAGGTGAACTCGCCGTGCCAGTACCGCGGCGACTCGACCACCGCCGGGCGCGGGAACCGCTCGGGCGCCACGGTGCGCAGGATGCCCTCCCAGTAGCGCCGGGCGGCCGCGTCGTGGCGCTGGCCGGCCGGGGAGGCCTGCCAGGCCGCCTGCGCCAGGGGCTGCGGGCCCGGCACCGGCGTCGCCGTGCGCGCCGCGACCTCGGCCAGCATCGTCGCCGCGCCGGCCGCGTCGGTCACCAGGTGCGAGACGAGGACCGCCATGTGCGTGAGCCGCTCGCCCTGGCGGATCACCGCCATCTTCAGCGGCCACTCGGTGGTGAAGTCCAGCTGCTTGGCCCGCCACGCGTCGCACAGCTCCTCGGCCACCCGGCCGGGGTCGGCGGTGCCGGCGTCGACGATCTGCAGGTCGATCTCGCCGCCGGCGTGCACGACCTGCGTCGGGGTGCCGTCGCCGGCGAAACGTAAGCGGGTGCGCATCGGCTCGTAGCGGGTCATGAGGTACCGCAGCTCCAGCACGATCTCGTCGACGGTCGTGCCCTCGTCGAACGGTTTCACCCCGCCCAGCGGCAGCCAGGTGCCCTGTTTCGCGATCGCCGACCAGTTCTCCAGCTGGCCCCACGACAGCGGGCCCTCGCCCGACGTGGCGGCCTCGAATTGGACACTGACCCGATCCGGCGCAGCAGGCATCGCCGGCCCTCCCATCCATCGTTGACGGCAGTGCACGGCCTCCCGACCCGTCCGGCAACGGTGCGCGGCGGGCAGAGGCGGCCTGCAGAACGTGGCGGGTCGCAGCAGGGCGCATCGGCGTTCGTCGTAGCGTACGGAACCGGTGTTCCCGGCCGCCATGCGCCGGTTGTACGATTGCGCCATGACTGCCGGGTCGGCCATGCGCCGTGAGTGGAAGTTGCGCCCGGCCACGGCTTGACCTCCCGGCGGGCCCGCGGTCCGCCCTCCCTTCGCGACACCCTCAGCGGAGTCTGCGAAGAAGGGAGGTGAGGTGCATGACCCGCTCTGACAACTGGGACGACTTCGTCGCCCGCCACGGCGTCGGCGACGTCGTCGACAGCGTGGTGACCCGGCTCGTGCCGTTCGGCGCGTTCGTGACCGTCCACGGCGACATCCCCGGCCTGCTGCGGACCCGGTCCCGCCCGCCGGTGGGCAGCACGCTGCCCGTGCGCGTGAAGGAGCTCGACGGCGCCAACCGGCGTATCGCGTTCGAACCCGTGTAAGCGGGAAACCACGGCGATCGCGCATCGCTCGCATCATGCGTCGGTGCGCATCGCCGTGGGCCCCGGCGTGCCGCTGGTCGCCGGCCTGGTCGCCGCCTGGCGTGGGTGACCGGCCGCGCTGCTACGGTGCAGGGGTGGATCCGCGACGCGCGGTGCCGCGCACCGATACCGTCCTCGCCGACCCGCGGCTCGCCGCGTTCCCGCGCGACCGGGCCCGCGCCGTCGTCCGCGAGGAGCTCGACCGGGTCCGCCGCGGTGAGCTCGCCCCGGCCGACGTCGCCGAGGCCGCCCGGCGGCGCCTGAGCCGCCCCGGCGGGCTGCGGCCCGTCCTCAACGCCACCGGCGTCGTGCTGCACACCAACCTCGGCCGCGCCGCCCTCGCGCCCGCGGCCGTCGACGCGATCGCCGCCGCGGCCGGCCACACCGACGTCGAGCTCGACCTGGAGACCGGCCGCCGGGCCCGCCGGGGCCGCACCGCCATGGCGGCGCTGGCCGCCGCCGTTCCCGCCGCCCAGGCCGTACACGTGCTGAACAACGGCGCGGCCGCCCTCCTGCTCGCCGCGACCGGCCTCGCCGCCGGCCGGGAGATCGTCGTCAGCCGCGGCGAGCTCGTCGAGATCGGCGACGGCTTCCGCCTGCCCGACCTGCTCGTCTCCACCGGCGCCCGGCTGCGCGAGGTCGGCACCACCAACCGCACGTCGCTCGCCGACTACCGCGGCGCGCTGGGCCCGCAGACCGGGTTCATCCTCAAGGTCCACCCGTCGAACTTCTACCAGCGCGGGTTCGTCGCCGCCGTGCCGGTCCGCGAGCTCGCCGGCCTGCCCGCGCCGCTCGTCGTCGACATCGGATCCGGCCTGCTGGACGCCGACCCGCGGCTTCCCGACGAGCCGGACGCGGCAACGGTACTGCGGGACGGCGCCGACCTCGTCACCGCCAGCGGCGACAAGCTGCTCGGCGGCCCGCAGGCCGGGCTGCTGCTCGGCCGGTCCGATCTGGTCGAGGCACTGCGCCGCCACCCCCTGGCCCGCGCCCTGCGGGTCGACAAGCTCACCCTCGCCGCGCTCGAGGCGACGCTGCTCGCCGGCGACGACACCCCGACCCGGCGGGCGCTGCGGGCCCCCGCCGACGAGCTGCGCCGCCGCGCCGAGGCGGTCCGCGACGCCCTCGACGGCCTGCCGGCGCAGGTCGTCGACGCCGTCGCCGTCGTCGGCGGCGGGGGAGCGCCCGAGGTCGAGCTGCCGTCGGCCGCCCTCGCGCTGCCCGCGGAGCTGGCCGGCCCGCTGCGGCTGGGCGACCCGCCGGTCGTCGGCCGCGTCGAGCAGGGCCGGCTCCTGCTCGACCTGCGCTGCGTGCCCGAGGACGAGGACAAGACGGTCGCCGCGGCGATCCGGCGCGCGGCGTCTGCCCCGTCATGTGGGTGATCGCGACCGCCGGCCACGTCGACCACGGCAAGTCGACGCTGGTGCGGGCCCTGACCGGCATGGAGCCCGACCGCTGGGCCGAGGAGCGCCGCCGCGGCATGACCATCGACCTGGGGTACGCCTGGACGCGGCTGCCCTCCGGCAACACGGTCGCGTTCGTCGACGTGCCCGGCCACGAGCGGTTCGTGCCCAACATGCTCGCCGGCGTCGGCCCGGTGCCGGCCGCCATGCTCGTCGTCGCCGCCGACGAGGGCTGGAAGCCGCAGTCCGCCGAGCACCTCGCCGCCCTCGACGCGCTCGGCGTGCGCCACGCCCTGCTCGTCGTCAGCCGCGCCGACCTTGCCGACCCCGGCCCGGCCACCCGGCAGGCCCTGGAACAGCTCGCGAAGACCTCGGCCGGCGACGTCGAGGCCGTCGCCGTCAGCGCCGCGACCGGCGAGGGCCTCGACGAGCTGCGCGCCGCCCTCGACCGGCTCGGCGCCGCCCTGCCGCCGCCCGACCTGGGCGCGCCGGTCCGGCTGTGGATCGACCGTTCCTTCACCATTCGCGGCAGCGGTACCGTCGTGACCGGCACCCTCGGCGCCGGCCGCCTGACCACGGACGCCGAGCTCGAGCTCGACGGCGCCCCGGTCCGCGTCCGCGGCCTGCAGTCGCTGGGCGATCCAGTGTCCACAGTGGATGCGGTGGCGCGGGTGGCCGTGAACCTGCGCGGCGTCGAGCGCACCGCGGCGGCGCGCGGGGACGCGCTCGTCGAGCCCGGCCGGTACGTCGCCACCTCCCTCGTCGACGTCCGCGTCCACGGCGACCCCGTCGCGTCGCTGCCCGCGACCGTCGTGCTGCACATCGGATCGGCCGCCGTGCCGGCCCGCGTCCGCCCCCTCGGCGTCGACACCGCCCGGCTGCGCCTGGACCGCCCGCTGCCGCTGCACGCCGGCGACCACGCCCTGCTGCGCGACCCCGGCCGCCACCGCGTCCCCGGCGGCGTCACCGTCCTCGACGTCGCCCCGCCGCCCCTGACCCGCCGCGGCGCGGCCGCCGCCCGCGCGTCGGAGCTGTCCACGATGGACGGCAGCCCGGACGCCGCCGACGAGCTGCGCCGCCGCCGCGTCGTCCACGCCGACGAGCTGCGCCGCATGGGCATCGAACCGCCCGGCTCCGGCTGGCTCGTCGACCCGTCGTACGAGGCGGTGCTGCGCACCCGGCTGCTCGCCGAGGTCCGTGACTACGCCTCCGCGCACCCCGTCGACCCCGACCCGCCGGTCGACGCGATGGCCCGCGCACTGGACCTGCCGGACCGGGCCCTCGTCGAGCGTCTGACGGCACCGCCGTTCGTGGTCCACAATGGACGCATCTCCAGCGGGGCCCGCCTGCCCGAGCGGATCCAGAAGGCCGTCGCCGCCGTCCTCGCCGAACTCGCCGCCGCCCCGTTCGCCGCGCCCGAGGCCGACCGGCTCGCCGCGCTCGGCCTCGGCCCGAAGGAGATCGGCGCCGCCGTGAAGGCCGGCCTGCTGGTGCGCATCGCCGACGGCATCGTCCTCGCCCCGGCCGCTCTGGAGGCCGTCGCCGGGCGCCTCGCGGTGCTGCCCCAGCCGTTCACGGTGAGCGAGGCTCGAAAGGCGCTCGGGACGTCGCGGCGGGTTGCCGTACCGTTGCTGGAGTTGCTGCATCGCCGCGGCACCACCCGGCGCCTGCCCGACGGCCGCCACCAGCTGTCCTAGCCGCGGCAGCCTTCCGTCAAGCAGCCGGTGCCGGGTCGATGTCGGCCGGTAGCGTGGCGAGCAGTGTCGTTCCGGCGCCTGGCGGACTGGAGACCTGGAGCTGGCCGCCGAGCGCTTCGACCCGGTCGACGAGGCCCGCGAGGCCCGAGCCGAGGGCCGGGTCGGCGCCACCGACGCCGTCGTCGCAGACCGACAGACGCTCACGGCCGACATCGCCAGCGCCAGCCGCACGCCCCAGATCGTCGAGATCGCCAGCACGCCGAGCAGAAAGAACATCACCAGGATGTCCCGGGACACCGAGCCGCCGAGCAGATACACCAGCGCCATCTCGGCCGCGACGAGCAGCGCGCCGACCACAATTCCCAGCCAGAGCGGCGGCGACGGTTGGATCAGCCGGGCCGCCAGGCGCGCCAACATCACCGGGACCCCCTCTCCCCAGCATCCGCCATCAGGGTCATTCCACTTCCCGGCACGCTCGCGATTAAGTCCGGCGTGTGGCGCGGCCACGGCGGCACTGGCCGCCGACGCAACCTGGACCTTTGAAATAGGGCGTTGTGCCTGCCGGGCCGGTCGCCGCCAGCTTTCCTGGCCGTGGCAACCGGTTCGCACCCGGCCCGGTTCACGCTTGCCCGATGGTGCAGCAGCAGCTCACCGCCGCCAGCCGCTATTCCGTCTACGCCGGCCTGGCCGTCCACGACTACGACAGCTGGTCGCGCATTTCCTGACGCCCTTCCCGTGATCACGCGGGCTCACGGGATCCGCACCGCCCCTGAACGCCTGTCGCCCATGGACGGCCGGCGACGACGCGAGGTCAGCGTGTCGGCGTGAAGGTCGGCCCGCTCGGCGATGCGGACGTTGCCGGCGAACGCCTCGTCGTCAGGGCCGATGGATGCGCGGAGGGGCTGACCGGCGAGGCTCTTGTCACCGGCATGAAGTAGACCTCCACGTCCCAGGACATGATGGTGTCAGGACTGTCGATGACCACGGAGTACGGACCGAGGTCCTGGTCGGACGCGTTGTCGGGAGGGAAGACGCCCAGTGAGAGTTCCCACTTTGCGATGCATGGCGCTCGCTCGTTCTGCCAGAATTTGGTCCGGCCGGTCACGAACACCGTGAGCTCCCCGGAGCCCGTGCATCGGACGCGGAAGTGCAGATCTCTCCAGCCTTCGGGGATTTCGACCACGCTGTACGGATTGCCGTATTCCGTCGAACTCCAGGCGATGACGAGTGTCTCGGAGGATACGGGAGTCTGGTCCGTGACCGGCGGGGGCGGGGTCGTCGACCCAGTGCAGGCGGCCAGCCCGACGGCCGCGACAAGGGCTGTCAACAGCGCCGACACCGAGAACCGCAACACGGCCTGGCTACGCATGGCAACAGGCTATGGGGTTGTGGCAAACCTGCTGGTTGGCGGAGACGGCGAGGCTCAGGTGGCACGCCAATTCGCCCGGGATGTAGGCCGTACGCCCATAGTGTTTAGGAAACTTAACTGATAGCTTATCGACATGCTTCGACGCCTCAGCACGCTCGCGGCCGGTCTTGTGGTGGCCGGTGCCGCTGCCCTCAGTTTCGCCTCACCCGCGCAGGCCTCTACCGTGGACCTGACCTTCGGCCCGCTTTCGATCGGGGAGTACTGCCACGCGCAGGTCAGCTCTTCGGCGCTCATCGGCCTCTACGAGTCCGCCGGCCTGCGCTGTTACTCCGGGTCCAACGTCTATGTCGGCACGGGCGACGCTTACCTGGCCTGCAAGTACCTCACCACCGACGTCGTCATGGCCGCTTTGCGCGGCCCCTCCAACGCTCTCGTCTGCCGGGTCATCCGCTAAGTGCGGGCCGCCGGTTCGCCCGCGGAGATCACCGGCGGCGACCATGAAAGTGCCGATTGGCGGAGACGGACGGGAATGGAACCCGCCTGGCCCGCCGCAGCTTGCCTTGAACGCTCGACGCTGAGCACAGCGAGGCGCAGTTCCACGGCGATGCAAACCTAAGCGAGGCTTGGGCTCGTATGCCGGTCGCCGGAGCCCCTGGATCAGGCCGTGGGGATCGCGGTGATGGTCAGCGTGGCGGAGTACAGGCCGGGCTGGGTGCTCGACGGAATCTTCAGGTCGATGGTGGCCCCAAGCGTGCTGGTGCCCAGGCCTGCCGCCGCCGGCGCGGTCGCCAGGACGCTGCCGGCCGCGAGGCCCGGGGGAGTGCCGGAGGGCAGGGCCGGACCGGCGGTCACATCGTGGGCCGGGTTCTGCGTCGCGACCGTCGGTGCCCAGCCGAGGTAGCCGCCGCTGAACGTGTGGACGCCGTCGGTGAAGTCGCCGAGCTGGCCGGAGACGCTCCAGCCGGGCCGGCTCTGGTCGCGCTCGTCGTTGATCGTCACCGGGCCGAGCTCGCCGGTCGACTCGAAGGTGTGGTCGGCTCTGAGCGCGGCGGTGCTCATCTGCACCGGCGTGGTGCTCACCGTCATCGTGAACACGCCCTCGGAGTTCGGGACGCCCACGTTGAGCGTCTCGTCCGCCACGACGGTTTCGCCGACGTTGACGGTGACCGCGCTCGAGGTCGACGGCAGGAACGTGGCGGTGTCGTACGGCGCGAAGGCGGCGGTGATGAGGTGGGTTCCGGCGCCGAGGCCCGTCGTGGAGAGCTGCGCGGTGCCGTTCACCACGGGCACCGGCGGCGCGAGCGGCGCGCCGTTGTCGAAGAGCTGGACGTTGCCGGCCGCCGTGGCCGGCGTGACGGCGGCGGTCAGCGTCACGTTGCCACCGACCGGCACGACCACCAGCTGCGGGCCGATGATCGAGGTCGAGGTGCTGACGCCGGTACCGCTGGCGCATTGGGTCGGCCCCTGCCGGTCGCATGCCTGCGGCTGCGGATCATTGGTGGCCAGCGTGTTGCTGCCGTCGGTCGAGAATGTCGGGTTGTTGCAGGTTCGGACGATGTCCGCGGTCGTCGTGGGCACCTGCGCCCCGGGGACGTTGCGCAGCTGCTCGAAGCCGGCAAGCACCAGGTTGATCGGCAGCGCCGAGTAGCCCAGCGCGTTGACCTGGGTCTGGCCTTGGCACAGCGCGTACTTGCCGAAATCGCCGAGAGCGAGGCCCTTGGCGGTGGTGAAGCCGAACTCCGTGGTGGTCGGCAGAATCATGTAGGAGTAGGAGGACAGCTCGTACGTGCGCGGGTCCGGGTTCGTGTAGACGCCGGACAGATCCTGGGTGAGATAGGTGGCCGGATTGCTCCGGTCCATGTTGATCTTCGCCTGGAGCAGCGACACGGCGACGTGGCCCGCGGTGGGTTCGGTGTAGTAGCCCGCGGCGTTGAGCATCTTGGCGACCGGGAAGCCGAACTGGATCGCGCTGGAGTACTCGACGAAGCCGATCGCGCCGTTCGCCCCCGCCTGGGCCACATAACCGGAGACCCCCAGGTCGCCGGCCTGCCCGACCATCGCGGAGCCGTTCAGCACGGGGTACGCGGAGGTCGGGGTGCACGGGCTGCGCCCGACCGCGGCGCAGTACGCCGTCCAGTACTGTCCTTCGGTCGCCGTCATCCATTTGGTGAACTGGGCGGTGGAGCCCGATCCGTCGGTGCGGACCACCGGCACGATGGCGATGGCCGGCAGGCTCAGGCCGGGGTTGTCGGCGGCGATCGCCGGATCGTCCCACCGCGTCAGGACGCCGGTGAAGATCTTGGCGATGTTCTCCCCGGACAGCCGCAGGTTGGTCACCCGGTGGCCGCCGACGCTGAGGTTGTACATGAAGGCCGTACCACCGGCGGTGTCCGGCATGTACGCGAAGCCGCGCTGCGGCGGCGGGTCGGCCTCCACCCCGTCCTGGACGCCGTACGGGATGTCCGACGCGGCCCAGTCGACGATGCCCTGCCTGAACTTGGCCCGGCCGGTGGTGGAACCGGACCGCTCGTAGTCGACACGCATGCCGAACTGCGCGACGTTGCCGATCCAGGCATGGATGGCGTTGTAGGACCAGGTCGAGCCGGCCCCGGAAATCGGTACGTAGTTCGCCGCCGCCGCCGGCCGCGCCGGCCCGGCAAGGCTCACCACGGCCACGAGCAGAGCGGCCGCGAGCACTGCCGGTCGACGGTACCGCCGGGAACGTTTACGCCAATCCACCACTGCCGGCCCCCGTTCCGGTCGCCGGACGAGCCGAGGGCCACGTCCGCAGTAGCTGTGTCAACGGTCGACACTTGACACGTTGCGTGTCGTCAAGGACCGATGACGCTCTACAACGGACATGCAGCGGGTGAACATCTCACCGGCGCCTGGTACAGACGACCTCGCCCCGCCGGTGAGCGTGACGCCCTCGGCCGGTCACCAGCGGCCGCGCTCGTGGACGCCTTCCTCGGCGCCGGTAAGGGATCCCCAGTACTGCCCGGTGGGCGCGTCGGCCGGGAGGGTGGCGAGGATCGTCACGATCTCGGCGGCCTGCTCGGCGGTGCGGTGCCCAGCGTGGCCGTTGAAGTCGGTAGCGACGTAACCGGGGATGGCCGCGCTGACCTTGATCGGGGTGTTGCGCAACTCTTTGGCGTACTGCCCGGTGATCACGTCCACTGCCGCCTTCGTAGCGGGGTAGACCAGTTCACGCAGGTACTGGTACATCGTCGACTCGGGGTCGTCGAGCATCGCCGGCAGCGATCCGACCTCGCTGGAGAGGTTCACGATCCGCGCGGCGGGCGCCTGTCGCAGCAGCGGCAGGAACGCGTTGGTTACCACGACCGGGCCGAACACGTTGATCTCGAACATGGTGCGCAACTGGGCTCGGGTGTCTTCGCTCGGGACGGCGTCCGGGGAGCCGGTGCCGGCGTTGTTTACCAGCACGTCCAGCTTGCCCTGCTCGGCCTTCACGCGTTCGGCGGCGGCGGCGACCGACTCGTCGTCGGTGACGTCGATCTGGATGTAGTTGACGTCCAAGCCGTCGGCGCGCAGCTGCTCGGCGGCATGGGTGCCGCGGGTCTCGTCGCGGGCGCCGAGGTAGACGGTCATTCCCAGCTCGGCGAGCTTGCGCGCGGTGGCGAAGCCGATGCCCTTGTTCGCGCCGGTCACCAGCGCGATCGTGTGTTCAGCGTTCATCAGACACCTCTCGTGGTCACTGCCGAGTGCCGCCCGGCGTGGTCCTTCACGATGCAGGCAACCCGATCCGCCGGCCGGTAGGGAGTGCGAGGTTAGACAGGACTCCGCAGAGCCTGCATAACGCGGCGGCAGGTAGGGGATGATGCAGGGCATGAACGGACGCGGCGACCTGCGGGACTTCCTGATGTCACGCCGCGCGAAGCTGACGCCTGAGGACGTGAACGTCTCCTCCTACGGCCGGCGCGCCCGGCGCGTGCCCGGGTTGCGCCGCGACGAGGTGGCCCGGCTCGCCGGCGTCAGCGTCGACTATTACGCCCGGTTCGAACGCGGGCAGGTCCCTGGTGTCTCCGACAGCATCCTGGACGCCGTCGCTCGGGCGCTGCGGCTGACCGACGTCGAGCGTGACCACCTGGGCGACCTGGTGCGCGCCCTCGGCCCGGCCCGCTCGCGAAGCCCGCGACCGAAGGCAGCGGCGATCCGCCCGAGCGTCCAGCGGTTGCTGGACGCCATGGACGGCACCGTGGCCGCGTTCGTGTGCAACGCGAGCATGGACGTCGTCGCGCACAACACCCTTGGCGCGGCCCTCTTCGGCACCTGGCGCACCGCCCCTGGTCAGGCCCCCAACCAGGCCCGGTTCGTGTTCCTCGAGCCCGCCGCCCGCGAGCTGTTCGCCGAATGGGATGACAGCGCCGACGGGATCGTCGCGATCCTGCGCGCGCACGCCGGCCGCGACCCCCACGACGCTACCCTGGCCGCCCTGATCGGTGAGCTGTCCATGCGTAGCGACACGTTCCGCGTCCTGTGGGCCCGGCATGACGTCGGCATCCGCTACTCCGGCGTCAAGCACTTCCACCACCCCAAAATCGGCGACCTGACGCTGAATACCGAAGTGATCCCGCTGCCGGCCGACCCCGGCCTGACCCTGATCACCCATTGCGCACCGGCCGGCTCGCCGAGCGACGACGGGCTTCGACTCCTCGCGTCCACGATCGGCCTGCAAACCGCGCAGTAACGAGGCGGCACGACCTCACCGGCGGGCATCGATCGGGACCCGCCTGAGCGACCGATGGCGCGTCCGCAGAGGAGTGCGGTCGGTGGATGACGAGCGGTTGAGCGCCCTCGATACCGCCTTCCTCCGCCTGGAGTCCCCGCGGGCCCCGATGCACCTGGGCGCGCTGGCGATCTTTCAAGCGCAGGAACGGATTCCGCCTGCCCGGCTGGTCACGGTGCTCGGCGAACGGGTCGCGCGGATACCGGCGTTACGCCGTCGCGTGCGCACCACGTGGCTGCCACCCGGCGGCGCCGTGTGGACGCCCGACACGGCATTTGACCCGTCCCGACACGTCCACACCCACAGACTGCGCAGTGGCAAGGACGCGCTGGCCATGCTCGCCGGCGCGCTCATGGCCGAACCGCTCGACCTCAGCCGTCCTCTGTGGCAACTGCACCTGATCACCGGCCTACCCGAACGCCGCTTCGCGCTGCTCATCAAGCTTCACCACGCCATGGCCGACGGACTCCGCACGGTTGAGCTCGGTCTTCGACTGTTCGACGGATTCGCCGAACGCCAGCCCGGCCAGGCCCAACCGGACCCGACCGCAGCCTCATTCACTACGCGAACGGAAGCTGAGCGGCCCGGTCGGCCATTACCGGCGATCGCCGGCCTCGTGCGCAGCGCCGGGCGGCTGCCCCACGCGGTCGGCTTGGCGACCAATACGGTGGGGCTCGCCGCATCCGTGCTGTCGCACGTGCGCGTAGCCGCCTTGCTGCCTTCAGTGCTCGGCGGCTCCTTGCGTGACCTCATGCATGACGTTCACTCGTGGCCCAGGCGCGTTCCCCGTGCTCGCCGGACGGATCCCGGCGCCGGCGCAGCACCTCACCATTCCGCTGCTGCGCCGGGCCGGCCCGCTGCTGTTCGACACGGTGATCACGAACGTCCCGATCCCGGGGCGACCGCTGAGGCTGGCCGGAGCGCCGCTGCAACACGCGTACCCGATCGCTCCCCTCGCCGACGGCCAGGCACTCGGCATCGCACTGTCGACCTACGGGGATTCGGTCCATATCGGACTGTACGCCGACCGCCAGGCCCTGCCGGACCTCAACCGCCTTGCCGATGCCATCCCGGCCGCGCTGGCCGCCTTGACCGGCGCGATCAACCCGGCGCCGTGACGCCTGCCCGGCAACGGCTGTAGCGCGATCGGGCCGATGCGAAGCGACGATGTCAACAACCGACGTGGGCGGCTGGGGCTTTTGGGGTGATTGGAAACGCGTCGGGGTGACACGGGTCGTGAAGGAGACGGTCCGGCCGTGTTCAGCTGGTGTTTCTGTCCGATTGATTGCGTGTGGGTCGCCAGATTCGTTCGTTCAGAGGAGACCCGATCGATGGCCACCGGCGGAACCATCCCTTTGCCTGAGCCTGCGCCAGGCGACGACGTCGGGCAGGTCGCCGGCGTTACCCGGCGCCGCGTCCTGCAGGGCGTGGGCTTCGCCGTCGGCGCCCTGGCCCTCGGCGGGCTCGCCGGGCCGGCCAGCCGGGCATTCGCCGGCAGGTCGGACGAGTATGTCCTGCCCACGGGCTTCCACGGCGACATGTCCGACCTCAAGCACGTCGTGATCCTGATGCAGGAGAACCGGTCCTTCGACCACTACTTCGGCCAGTTCTCCGGTGTCCGCGGCTTCGGCGACAAGCAGGCGCTCACCTTCCAGGACGGCACGAGCGTCTTCCAGCAGAAGGACAGCGCCGGGAAGATCGTCACGCCGAAGGTCGACGACGGTCCCTGGGGCAACGACCACGGGGCGTGGGGTGACGTCGAGCACCGCAAGTGGGACCTGTGGGTGCAGCACAACGGCGGCAGCTGCATGAACTACCACTCCGGTGGCTACATGAGCTTCTACCACTCGATCGCCGCGCAGTACACGATCTGCGACCAGAACTTCTGCTCTGAGTTCGGGCCGACCGACCCCAACCGCAAGTACCTGTGGAGTGGTACCGCCAACAGCGAGACCGGCAACACGGACGAGTCCAACTACAGCCGACCGTGGATCACCGTACCCGAGCAGCTGCAGGAGGTCGGTATCGACTGGCGCCTGTACTCGGACAACAGCGGCAACGGGCGGCAGGGCTACATCAGCAGCTGGGTCGGCGACTACGGCGACAACGAGCTGAAGTACTTCAAGGGGTTCGACCCGAAGGGGCTCAGCCCCGACGACCCGAAGCTGCAGCCCGGCACCGGCCTGATCTGGCGCGGCAACTGCACGTACTACTCCGGTATGTCCGCGCCGAACAACGACTCCGAGCAGAACCTCGACGTCGTCCTGAAGGACTTCCATGACGCGTGCCAGCCGGGTGCGCAGTTCCCGCTGCCCGCAGTCTCCTGGATCGTTGCGCCGTACGGCTGGAGTGAGCACCCGTCCGCCGACACGCTGCACGGCGAGCGTTTCGTCAAGCGGGTGATCGACATCCTGCAGAGCAACCCCGAGATCTGGAACCACACGCTCTTCATCCTCAACTACGACGAGAACGACGGGAAGTTCGACCACGTGCTGCCGCCGTGGCCTGAGGCGGGTACGGCGGGCGAGTACGCCGGCTCCTACCCGCTCGGCTTCGGTCCGCGCGTGCCGATGCTGCTCGTCTCGCCGTGGACCCGCGGCGGCTACGTCGCCTCGGAGGTCTTCGACCACGTCTCGTCGATCAAATTCCTGGAGAAGTGGGCCGCGTACCTCGGTAAGCCGTTCACCTGCCCCAACATCACCGAGTGGCGGCGTTCGATCGCCGGCGACCTGACCAGCGCGCTCGACTTCGCGCATCCGCAGATCGGCCCGGTGACCTTCCCGAACCCGGTCGACGAGCAGCCGGTGTCGGTCTCAGCCGACCACATGAAGCCGCGGCCGCTCTCGTTCCACCCGCACGCCACGCTGTCCGAGGACCGGGTTACGGGCAAGGTCACCGCCACCATGACGCTGGCCGGTGGTCCCGACGGCAAGGCCGTGAGCTTCCAAGCCTTTCCGGACAGGTACCGGGCGTTCTCCAGTACACCGTTCACGGTCAAGGCGGGCGCGCCGCGTGAGTACACCTGGGACAGCTCGACCACGGACGGCAAGTACGCGTTCTCGATCTACTGCAACGACGGATTCGTACGCTCGTTCGCCGGGCAGCTCGTGCCCGCGGGACAGCAGGACCTCGGCATCCCGCGGGTCGACGTGGACCTGAAGATGGCCGAGAACGGCCAGGAGGGCAAGGTCAAGGTCACGCTGCACAACGACGGCACCGAACCGGTGCGTTACGAGCTGAGCGCGCACGACTACCTGGGCGGCACGCAGGTCGTGCACCTCGATGGCGGCAAGTCCAAGGTGGTCCCCTGGCCGACGAAGGACGGGTACTACGACCTCGTCATCACCGCTGACACCGGCAGTGGCTGGACCCAGCGGTACGCCGGCCGCGTCGCCACGACCGGAAAGCGCTGAGTCCCGATGATCCGCATGCCTCGCACCCGCTTGGCCGCCGCAATGACGGCGGTGGTCGCGATCCTCGTCGCACTTCTCGTCACGGCGTCGGCCGCGCCGGCCGCCACCTCGCCCCTGAGTACCCCGACCACGACCGTGGCCGCCGGTGCCCCGATCACCTTCAGCTACTCCGCCCCCGCCGACCGGGTCTCGCCCACCAACTGGATCGGCTTCTACAAGCCCGGTCAGACGCCGGGCCAGGTCGGGTCGACGTACTGGGTCTACACGGCGACCAACAGCCAGACCGTGCCCGGGACGGCGATCGCCAGCGGCACCCTCCAGTTCCCGGGCGTGGCGGCTGGAACCTACGAGGTCTACTTCCTCTACAACGACGGCTACACCATCATCGGCTCGAAGATCACCATGACCGTGGTGAGCTCCCCGCTCGCCACGTCACAGATGACCGCCGTGGTGGGGACGCCGGTATCCCTTTCCTACCAGGCGCCCCCCAATCAGCTGAGCACGAGCAACTGGGTCGGCTGGTACCGCGGCAAGACGACCTGCGGCGCGGGATCGACGTACTGGCAGTACACCCAGACCGGTACGCACGACTACCCGCCGGCCGGTTCGTCACCCGTCGCCGGCGGCACGCTGACGTTCACCGGCATGACCGTCGGGTCGTACGCCGTCTGCCTGCTCTACAACGACGGGTACACCGTCATCGGATCGCCCCTCATCGTCAACATCGTCTACCCGACCAACACGGTGAGCGTGACGTCCTCCGGCCACGGCACCGCCTCGGCATCGTCCAGCGCGGTGACGCCGGGCGACAAGGTCACGCTGACCGCGACACCTGACAGCGGCTACAAGTTCGCCGGTTGGCACGTGACCAGCCCGAGCGACCTGACGATCGCGGCCGACGGCACCTTCACCATGCCGAACGTGGCGGTCGCCGTGCAAGCCACGTTCGTCCCTGACTCGGCGACCGTGCACTTCGACGGCAACGGCGCCGACGGCGGGACCATGGCCGACCAGCCGGTCCGGTACGGCGTTGCCTCACCGCTGAGTGCGAATGGCTACGCCCTGAGCGGCTCCGACTTCGCCGGCTGGGCCACCGGCCCCGTCGGTCCTGTCGTCTACGCCGATGGCGCCGACTTCACCGACCGTGTCCCGACCGATGGTGCGTCGATCACGCTGTACGCCCGCTGGCGCGCACACGGGCAGTACCTCGTATCCATCGATGACGCCGACCATGGAAGCGGTACACCGTCGGTCCGCTCGGCCGCACCCGGTGACTCCGTCAAGCTCACGCCGTCGGCCGCGACG
Source organism: Dactylosporangium sp. CA-139066 (assembly GCF_050936175.1). NCBI lineage: Bacteria > Bacillati > Actinomycetota > Actinomycetes > Micromonosporales > Micromonosporaceae > Dactylosporangium > Dactylosporangium sp. CA-139066. Next base: position 3,129,854 of record NZ_JBNJNH010000001.1, read on the forward strand.
GGCTACCACCTCAACGACTGGCAGGTCTCGAGACCGTCCGGTCTCACCATCGACGCTGCGGGCAGCTTCACCATGCCGGCGGCCGATGTCGTGGTCGGGCCGCGTTTCGCGGCCAACACGTACAAGGTCGTCTTTGACCGCAACGGCGCCGAGGCCGGCACGACGGACGCCAGTACGTTCACCTACGACACCGAGGCCGCGCTGGCGCCCAACGGTTTCGTCCGGGACAACTACCGCTTCGCCGGCTGGAGCACGACTCCGACCGGAGCGGTCGTGTACGGCGATCTGGCATCGGTGAAGAACCTGACCGCCGAGAACGGTGGAGTCGTCACGCTGTACGCCCAGTGGGTCAAGCTCTCGGTTCAGGCCGGCAACTGGCCGAGCCTTCCCAAGGGCTTCGTCACCGATACGTTCAAGGTTCCGGCGGTGCCCACCGCTGGGGCCGTCAGCCAGCCGCTGCTTGGCTTGTGGAACGGCGCGCCGCCGACCTCGTTCACCAAGGTCTCGGGTGATGCGTGGCTCGACGTGTCCGCCGACGGCACGGTCAGCGGAACGGCGCCGGACCGCCGGCAGAAGAATGCCGGGGAGATCACGGTCTCGGCCACGAGCGGCGGTACGACCGCGACGATCCTGGTCGAGGTGGTGGTCGCGGCCCCCAACACGTCGCCGGACTTCAAGGCGGCAACGTGGAATGCCTGGAACGCGGGCAGCAAGGTCACTGATGCGGTTGGCAAGAACCTCGCCGTCATCGCCGCTCGCGGTGTCGGAGTCGTCGGCTTCCAGGACGGCGGCTATGCGATGGCGCAGTCCGTCGGTGCCGCCCTGGGATGGTCCGTGCACGGAATCGGCGATCTCGGCATCGTGTCGTCGTACCCGCTGACTCCCGGTACGACGACAGTCTTCCCGACCGCGTCGGCTCCGGCCGTCGCGGAGACGGTCAGCGTCGGCGGCAAGCCGGTACGGATCTGGGACGTCCACCTCGACGAGTCGAGCTACGGTCCGTACGGCACCTGCTTCGACGGCGCCGACGTCGTGTCCGTAGTCGCCAAGGAGACGTCGACGACCCGGTACGCCCAGGCGCAGGCTGTCGCCAAGGCCATGGCCACCGACCTCCGGTCGGGTACGCCGCTCGTCCTGCTCGGCGACCTGGCGTCTCCGTCCGGGGCCGACTGGACCACCGCCACGTCAGCGTCCCACTGCAAGGCGGGTGCGGTCGACTGGCCGGTTCCCGCCGTGTTCCGTGCGGCGGGCCTGCGGGACTCGTACCGGACCGCGAACCCGGACCCGAGCGCCAAGCCCGGCATCACCTGGTCGCCGGTCGTCAACACCAACGCCAACGGGAAGCCGGAGCCGCAGGACCGGATCGACTACGTCGACTACACCGCCTCCGGCGGCCTGGAACTGATCTCTTCCGACACCCTCTTCGTCGGCCGCCCGTCGGCGACCAACCCGTCAGCCAGCTCCTGGCCCAGCGACCACGCCGCGGTCGTGACCACGTTCCACCTCACCACCAAATCCCACTGACCACCAGCCCTCGAAGTGAGCACATGGGTGTCCACGATGCGTGGACACCCATGTGCTAGGGAACCTTCGGTCCGACCACCTCGACGTCCTCTCCGGAGCCCGGTTGCGCGAGGGACACCACATGCGGCTTCGGTCGGTCGTCCACGACGAGCCGGAAAACGTCCGGGCGGTTGTAGTGCCCGACCGGGTCGAAAAGTCGTCGGCGCGCCCTTGCAGAGTCCAGGTCCAGATGTGCGTAGAGGATGCCTTCCTCGCGGACGAGCGGGCCGGCGAGCACGGTTCCGTCGGGGTCGACGATCACCGAGTAGCCGTCGAGCATCCAGTCCCCTCGCGGCTCGGCGCCTCGCCACAGCCGCTCGCGATCGGGGACCCCGGCGGGCACCTCGCAGAAGCGGGCCGCCGGGGCAACACCGATGACGTGGCAGCCGCCCTCTCGGGCGATGTGTCGCATCGTCGCCACCCAGGGCTCGTGGGTGGCAAGGGTCGGTGCGACCCAGACCTCGACGCCTTGGGCGTAGACCGCGAAGCGGGCCAGCGGCATGTAGTTCTCCCAGCAGATCAGTCCGCCGATCCGGCCGATCGCCGTTTGGTGCACCTGCAGGTCCGAGCCGTCACCCATACCCCACACCAGTCGTTCCGCGTGGGTTGGCACGAGCTTGCGATGCTTGCCGAGGAGGCGGCCGTCGGGTCCGAAGTAGACGGTGGTGTTGTAGACCGTGCCACCGCCCTCTTCCCGTTCGTTGATCCCGATGACGAGGTGCACGCCGGCGGCATGGGCCGCCCGGCCGAGACGTTCGGTGACAGGTCCCGGGACGACCACCGACTGCTCGAGCAGGCGCACGTACCATGCGGCGTCCTCGCCGGGCAGCACCTCGTCGACCCAGGCCGGCCACGCGGGCAGGAACGCCTCCGGGAAGGCCACGAGTTGCGCCCCCTGTTCGGCTGCCTGGGCGATGAGGCCGACCGCCTTGTCGAGGCTTGCCGCGAGGTCCAGAAAGACCGGGGCGGCCTGGACCGCGGCCACCTTGACGTGCGAGTTTCCCGCCGCTGCGCTCCTCATCGTGCGCCCGGCGTGCGGATGACGACCTCGAGGTAGTCCATTTTGAGCACCAGCGTCGCGTCGTCGGAGACGTCGAACTCCTTGACCGTCTCCACCATCTCGCGTCTGAGTTGAGCCGCACTCTGCGGGTTGAGCGTGGCGAGGGCCTTATGGGTGGGGCCGTAGCACGTGGCGAAGAACTCTGCCTGGTGCTCGGCCGACAGAAAGCGCCAGTGGAAGGACCGCTTGGGCGCGGAGATGGTGACGTGGGGGCCGAACAACTCGCGCAGGCGCGCCTCGCTGCCCCACTCGACCGGTGGCCGGATCCCCGGCGGTGCGGGGACATGGCGGCCGATGGCTCGGAAGAGCGCACCGACGTAGCTGTCGGGAGTCCAGTTCACCATCGCGATGCGACCGCCGGGACGGCAGACCCGGAGAAGTTCGCGGGCCGTCTGTTGCTGGTCAGGGGCGAACATCGCACCACAGGTCGACAGGACCGCGTCGAAGGAGCCGTCGGGGAACGGCAGATCCTCGGCGTCCGCCTCCTGGAACGTCGCCTGCAGTCCCTCCGCCTCAGCCCGTTGACGTGCGCGGACGAGCAGCGACGGGACGTAGTCGACGCCGGTGACCTGGCAGAACCGGCGGGCGGCGGCCAGCGCCGCGTTGCCGCTGCCGCAGGCCACGTCGAGCACCCGCTCGCCGGCCCGCAGGTCGGCCGCTTCGCAGAGCAATTCGGCGGTGAGTGGGAATCGGGCGCCTACGGCGGCGTAGTCGCCGGACGCCCAGGCGACCTGCTGGCGCTGTTTGATGGTGGCAATGTCCATGACGGTTCCTCCCTTGGGTTGACCTGGGAGGCTGAACGTTATGGGAGCGACCGGTGCTGGCGGATCGGGAACGGTTCCCTAATTCCCGGGTTTCGCCTCCCCAGTTCCCGCAGGTGTCACGCCGAGTCCGCGGGCCGCCGCGGCGGCCTGGTGTCGCGTGCCGACCCCGAGTTTGCGCAACAGCGCGGAGACGTGATGTCCAACGGTCTTGGGCGAAAGGCAGAGCCGCGCCGCAATCTCGGCATCGGTCAGACCCTCGACCAGCAGTCGGAGCACCTCGACCTGTCGGTTGCTGAGGCCGGCCGGGTTGGCGGCCGTGGCTCGCGTCGGCCCGGCGGGGATACGCAGCGTGCCTCGGCGGCGCAGTTCGCGGCGTAGCCGCAGGGCGGTCTGGCGCGCGCCCAGGCCGTCCAACAGGGCCAGCGCCTGCATGCGGGCATCATCGTCACCGCCGGACATCAACGCGAGGGCCTGGTGGTAGGGCCAGCCGAGCCCATGCCACGCCTCGGCGGCGCCTCGCCAGTCCCCGGCCAGCAGGAGTCGGTGCGGCGCCGCCATCAACGCCGGGGCGAGTGGCGGCCCGCCGGCCATTCGCGCCCAGAGGGCGAGTTCGCCGCCGAACCACGGGTGCCGCGCCTGCTCCGCCATCGGGTACACGGCCGCGACCTCCTCGACGGCGCGGCCATCGTCCCCGCTGAGCCAGGCATGCTCGGCCCGGGCCGCTGCCACGGGCGCGATCCACTGCAGCTCGCTCGTGGCGAAGGCGCGCTCGGTGGCCTCCTGCAGCGTGGCCGCGGCCGCGGGATCTCCACGCCGGGCCTGCACCAGGCCCAGCGGCACCAGGGCGTCGACGATCCGGCCGCCACCGGACACCCGCTCGGCCAGCGCCGCCCGAGCGTCCTGTTCCGCGCCGGCCCAGTCGCCCAGATCCAGGCGGACGCGGGCCCGGTGCCCGAGCACGTGCTGGACCCAGCCGGCCAATTCGTGTTGCTGTACGAATGCAAGTGCCCGATCGAGATCCTGCCGGGCACGGTCGTGGTGGCGCAGTTCGGCGCCGATCGTCGCGAGGTTCCCGATCGCCCGGGCCGCGTGGTCCTCGAGGCCGGCCCCGACAGCCATCTGGAAAGCCTCCTCCAGCTCGACCCGGCCGCCCGGGTCGTTCGCCTGCAGCCGGGCCGAGCCGATGTTCGTCAGCGCGTGGGTCGACGCCTCGACGTCGTTGAGCTCGCGGGCCAGCGTCAGTGCCTGTCCGGCCCAGTGCATGGCCGGCTCGAGCCGACCGGCCAGCATGTCCAGTTGCGACTGGTTGCTGTACGCCAGGGCCAGCTGCCGGCCGGCCGGCAGGGCCCCCAGCACGGCGATGGCGCGGGCCGCGGCCGACTCGGCGTCACGCCGGTTGCCTGCCCACCAATGCATGCGAGACAGCCAACGCAGCCCTTCGCCGACTCGTTCCCGGTCGCCTGCTGCCTCCCGCAGGCGCACCGAGGACTGGCGCGCTGCAACCGCGACGTCAGCGAGCCCCGACAGGTACGCCTCGACCGAGTAGCCCTCGAACAGGTCGGCACGGGCCGGCACCGGGAGCCGATCCGCGTGGGCGAGGGCCGCCCGGTACTGCGCGACGGCCTCCCGGTGGGCCGCCACTGCCGCGGCCTGCTGGGCCGCCACCGGCGCGTAACGCAGGACGGCGTCAACGTCGCCGGCCTCACGGGCGTGATGGGCCAGGCGGGCAACGTCAACCGGCTCGCCGCTGCCGGCCAACGCAGCCAGCACCTCCCGGTTCAGCCGGCGACGCTTCAGCACCGACAGCGATCCCTCCACGGCCCGCCGCAGAAGCTCATGTCGGAACCCGATCCGTTCGGAGTCCATCACCAGCAGAACGGACGCCACCCCCGCCTCGACGCCCGATGTCGCCGGCCGCGCCACCGCCTCCAACAGCCACGGCTCGACCCGGTTCGGTACCACGGAGACCAGCTGCACGGCCTCCCGTGCCGGTCGCGGCAGTCCCGCCAACCGGGCCAGTACGAGGTCCCGGACAGTGTGCGGCACCCTGGAGTCCGCAGCGGCCAGCACCTCGGTGAGGAGCAGCGGATTGCCGCCGGTGAGTGCCCGCAGGCCGACGTCGGGACGCCCGGCCCGCCTTGCCATTTCCGCCACTGCGGCCTCGGACAAGGACGCTAACCGGACCCGCCGTACGGCGTCCGCCGGCAGGCGACCGATCACAGTGAGCAGCGGATGGTCGGCGCCCAGCTCGTCGTCGCGGTAGGTCACGAGCAGTAACGCCGGTGTGTGCTCCATCCGGCGCCCCAGAAACACCAAGAGGTCCAGCGTGGCCTCGTCGGCCCAGTGTGCGTCCTCCACGACCACGACGTGCCGTCGCGCCGCCAGCGCCAGGTGACCGAGCAACGCCGCGAAGATCGTCTCGCGTCGACCCGACGCCAGCGCTTCGCTCAGCCGGCCCCCGACCTCGCGGGCGATGTCATACACCGGGCCCAGGGCCTGTGGTGTCAGCAGCGGGTCGCACGAGCCCATGAGGAAGTCGGCCTCCGCCGAGCGCCGCTGGCGGAACCGCTTGACCAGCGCCGACTTGCCAATGCCCGCCTCACCGGCGAGCAGCACGACGCCACCACGCGACGAGAGACCGGCCAGTCCGGCGTCGAGCTCGTCCAATGCGGCGGCGCGTTCGAGCAGATCCACAGATAACGACCGTACGGCACCGACGGTCCCATGGACGCGGCAGCGATCCGGACTCGAGACACCCAGGAACCAACTGGGGTTCGGAGTCGACTCGCCTGCATTGATCCAGCCGAACCCCGAAGGCGTGGAGGATGCTGGTTGGCGGAGACGGACGGGAATCGAACCCGCCTGGCCCGGATGCCGGGCCACCTCGGTTTTGAAGACCGGGAGGGGCACCAGCCGCCCTCACGCCTCCGCCGACCACCTTAGTGCAGGGCTCAGCCGTCGATGCGGTGCGTCGTCCAGAACGACGTCAGGCTCGTCGAGCCGGCGGCGGACTGGGCGGCGGCCTTGAAGTCCGGGACCGTCGAGACGCCGTACCAGTGGGACTGGGCGTACGCGTACATCATGTTCGTCATCGCCGTCGTGCCCAAGGTGCGGCGCAGGTCGTGCAGGGCGCATTTGCCGTAGCCGTAGACGACCGTGGAGTAGCGGCTCGAGTGGGCGTCCCAGTATGCCATCGAGCTGGTCAGGCGCTCGCTCGACGACTGCCACGTCACCGAGTTCCAGCAGTTGGTGCCGGTGCGGCCGAAGTAGAGGTCCGTGGCGTAGTCGGTGAACGCCTCGTCCAGCCACGGCGTGGTGTACTCGTCGTCGCCCACGATTCCATAAAACCACTGGTGGGCCAGCTCGTGGGCCAGTGCGTTGCTGGAGACGACGTCGAGCACGAAGCCGGGGTATTCCATGCCGCCGAACCAGAAGTTGTTGTCCAGCACCACGTCCGCCTCACCGTACGGGTAGGCGCCGAAGCGGGACGAGTGCGCGTCCAGGGCGTTCTCGGCCGTGGTGAGCATCGACTGGGCGCTGCTCGAGCTGATGGCGCTGGTGCGGTACACGTTGACGCGGTAACCGGCCGGGGAGACGCCGGTGATCTTCGTGAACGGGCCGGCGGCCCAGGCGAAGTCGCGGACCTGGGTGGCCACCGCGTGCGTCACCGTGCGGCCGCTCGCGCCGGGCGTGTCCGTGGACGTGCCGGTCGCGGGGACCGCCAGGGCGGTGGGGTGGTCCAAGGTCACGTCGAAGTCGCTGATGAGGCTGTAGAACGACTCGCCGTTGTTCGTGTACGGGTCGAGGTGCCAGCCGGCGCCGTCGCGCACGGCGAGCACCGGCAGGGCGTTGCCGATGAAGTTGTACGCCCCGTCGCTGCCGAACCGGTCCGCGCCGCTCGGCACCGTGATGGACAGGTCGAAGCCGATCGACGCCGAAGCGTTCTGGGGCAGGGACGCGGGCAGCGTGACCTTCAGGGCGGTGCAGCCGACGGTGAGCGCACCCGCCGTACCGCCGGAAAGGTTGCTGACCGTGATCGGGGTGCCGGACGGGCACGTGCCGTGGTAGTTGTCCCACAGGCGCAGATAGACCTCGCTCAGCGCGGTCGGGGACGTGTTGGTGAACGTGATCGCCTGGTGGCCGGTCCACGAGGCGCCGGTGCTGTTGCTGGTGAGCGTGACGGTGTAGCGGGCCAGGCCCGGGGTGCGGGTCGTGTCGACCGCGGCGTGCGCCGCGGGGGCGAACGCCACGGCGGCGACGATGCTGGTGGCCGCGGCGGTGAGCGCGGCCCGGATGCGGAGGTTCATCCTCGGATTCCCTTCGTGGGGGGTGCGGTCAGCATCGGAGCGATACTCATGCATGTCAATGAATGACCACCCTTGTCGCATCCCGCGCGCTCCCGGCAGGAAATCGCTCTCCGCCCTTGACTTCCCAGGGGTCGGTGTTGGTAGCGTGCGACTGAGAGAGCGCTCTCTAATCCCTCTCACAGCGCCCGCCGGCCGTGCCGATCCGCCATCGGCACGCCCCAACCATGCGGCCGGTCGGACGCGCACCCCACGAGGAGAGCCCATGCACAACCTCGAATCGCAGCACCGGCGCCCGCCGCGCCGGATCAAGGGCTGGGCCGCGGGCGTCACCGCCGCGGCGACGCTCGGGCTGGTGGCCATCACCGCCGTCGCGTATGCCGGTACCAGCAGTGATGCGAAGGCCGGCGCCGGGACGCAGGTGGCGCAGCTGGCGGCCGCGGCCGCGCCCGTTCCGCCGGCCGGGTTCACGCTGACCTGGAGCGATGAGTTCAACGGTGCCGCGGGCACCGGCGTGAACACGGGTACGTGGAAGTACGACACGGGGCCGGGCAGCTCGTTCGGTACCGGTGAGATCGAGACGATGACCAACAGCACGGCCAACGTGTTCCAGGACGGCAACGGGCACCTGGTGCTGCGGGCCCTGCACTCGGGCACCGACCCGCGGGCGGGCTGGACGTCCGGGCGCATCGAGACGCAGGCGGCCACGTTCGGCGCGGACGCCGGCGACGTGGTGCGCATGGAGTCCTCGATCCAGCAGCCCAATGTGACGACGGCGAACGGGGCGGGGTACTGGCCGGCGTTCTGGATGCTCGGTTCGACGCTGCGGACCGGTACGCCGTGGCCGACGAGTGGTGAGGTCGACATTCTGGAGGACATCAACGGGCGTAGCTCGGTGTTCGGGACGCTGCACTGCGGGACGAACCCGGGTGGTCCGTGTAACGAGTCGACCGGTCTGGGTAGTGGTGAGCGTGCGTGTGCCGGGTGTCAGACCGGGTATCACACGTATGCGGTGGAGATTGACCGGTCGAAGTCGCCGGAGGAGATCCGGTGGTACCTCGACGGTGCCAACTACTTCACGCTGCCGGCGACGCGGGTGGACGCGACGACGTGGAACAACGCGGTGCACCACCCGTTCTTCATCATCTACGACCTTGCGATGGGCGGCGGCTTCCCCGACGCGTTCGGTGGCGGCCCCAACGCCAGCACCATCTCCGGCGGCCAGATGAACATCGACTGGGTCGCGGTCTACAACAAGAAGGGCGGCACGACGACGCCGCCGCCCGGCAACAACATCGCCCAGGGCAAGCCGACCACGGCCTCCTCGAGCGAGAACGCCACCCTCGGTGCCGGCAACGCCACCGACGGCAACACGGGCACCCGCTGGTCGAGCGCGTTCAGCGACCCGCAGTGGCTGCAGGTCGACCTGGGCCAGTCGTACAACATCACCAACGTCAACCTGAACTGGGAGGCCGCCTACGCGAAGGCCTTCCAGATCCAGACGTCCAACGACGGCACCAACTGGACGAGCATCTACAGCACCACGACGGGAACCGGCGGCAACCAGACGCTCAACGTGACCGGCTCCGGACGCTACGTGCGCATGTACGGCACGCAGCGCGCCACCGCCTACGGTTACTCGCTGTACGAGTTCGGTCTCGCCGGTACTCCCGGCGGCGGCACGGGCGGCGGCAACCTGCTCTCCCAGGGCCACCCGACCACGGCCTCGTCGAGCGAGAACGCCGGCACTGCGGCGGGCAACGCCACCGACGGCAACACCGGCACGCGCTGGTCGAGCGGCTTCAGCGACCCGCAGTGGCTGCAGGTCGACCTCGGCGCCACGCACAGCATCAGCAAGGTGAACCTGAACTGGGAGGCCGCCTACGCGAAGGCGTTCCAGATCCAGACGTCCAACGACGGCACCAACTGGACGAACATCTACAGCACCACCACCGGCACGGGCGGCAACCAGACGCTCAACGTGACCGGCTCCGGGCGCTACGTGCGCATGTACGGCACGCAGCGCGCGACGCAGTACGGCTACTCGCTGTGGGAGTTCCAGGTCTACGGCAGCTGACCTCGCCGATCGGGGGCGCCGGGTCCGCTGGGCCCGGCGCCCCCGCCAGTGACGTCAGGCGGTGCGGAGGGTTGCGGCGTCCGGCCAGGCCATCCGGAGCTTGTTCGGGGCGCCGTTGAGCCACGCCGGGTTGCCGGCGGGCGCTGACACCGCCACCGTCTCCACGCACGTCCCGCCGCGGGCGGCGTAGAACGCCTGCGCCGCGGTGTTCTGCTGCAGCACCCAGAGGTACATCGCGTCGCCGGCGGCGCGTTCACCGATCGCCTCGGCGGCCCGGCCCAGCAGCCGCGTGCCGAGGCCCCCGCGGCGCCGGTCGTGCACGACGTGGAGGTTGTCGACGAGGCTGCCCCACCGCGGGTCGTCGTCGAACACGACGTGGACAAAGCCCTCGAGCCGCCCGTCCCGCTCGGCGAGCACCGTCTCGGTGCCGGCGGGGGAGGCGAGCTTCGCCGTCCACACCGCAATGCGGTCGGCTTCGACGTCGCCGTCGAGGAAGGCGTCGGCGTAGGCGCCGCGGTAGTGGCGGCGCCAACTGTCCGCGTGCAGCAGCGCCACCCGCTCGGCGTCCTGCGGCCCCGCCGGACGGAACTCGACCTCGGACACGATCACTCGGCATGCACCCCTCGGGCGTCGCGGCTTGCCCGGCGCCCATCGCGCCGAGCCCGGTCATCACCCGGAGCACCCCGCCCGCGAACGAAGGGTTGCCGACCAGCGAGCCGGGGCTTGACGCTGGTGCTCATGACCGCGGCCCAACGCTAGCACCATCATCGATCGCCCGTTGCGGGCCCCTCAGTCCGGCAGCGACAGAAACTCCTCGACCAGCGACGGCAGCGTCGGGGCGGCCGTCGCGTCGTAGTGGGTGCGGCCGGGCAGGATCGCCAGCCGGTTGGGGCCGCGCTTGGAGCCGTCCCACTCCGCGTCGCGCAGGCCGCCGCCGAGCAGCGCGTAGAACTCGGCGATGTGGGACGGCGGGACGGAGTCGGCGTCGGCGTAGACGAGCATGGTCGGTGCCGTGATCCGCGCGGCCTCGGCCGACCAGTCGTAGTCGCGGCGCAGCATCTCGCCGAGCTTCGTGGCCAGGACCGGCCAGTCCTCCACCCGCGGCGCGACGCGCTCGTAGGCCGCGTAGAGCGGCGAGGCCTTCATTCCTTCCGCCATCTCCGGCCCGATCTGCGCCATCCCGGCGCGCACCTCCGGGAACCAGCCCGTGCGCCGCACCGGCGTCGACATGACGATCAGCCGCCGCACGACGTCGGGGTGCTGGATGGCGACCCGCAGCGCCGTGCCCGCTCCGAGCGAGTAGCCGAACACATCGGCCCGCTCGAGCCCAAGGTGCCGGATCAGCGCCGCGACGTCGTCGCCGAGCGTCTCATACCGCAACGGGCGGTCCGCGTCCGGCGTGTGCCCGTGGCCCTGCAGCTCGACGGCGATGACCCGCCGTCGCCGGGCGAGGGTTTCGAGCAACGGGCCGAACAGCTCAACCGTCCAGAACCCGCCGTGCAGGAGCACCAGCGGCTCGCCGCCGCCATGCTCCTCGTACCACAACGAGACCCCGTTCACCTCCGCGTACGTCATGCACACGACCCTAGTCGCGGGGTACGACAAAAACGACTGAACGGCGGGGCACCCGAAACTGTGGTGGTCATCGATACTTCGTCCATGGCCCCTGCTCGAGCCCGAGCAGCAGCTGCGGCGCGACATCACGGCGCGCGGCGGGGTCCGGACCGCGAAGTGGGTCGTCCACTACGGCGACGGCTGAGCGTACGCTGGCCGCCGTGATCGAGAGGCCCAGCCAGAAGTGGCGGCGCGAGGTGGCGCAGCAGTCGGCGGCCGTGGCCGCGGGAACGTTGCCGGCCGACGAGGCGTACGCCATCACGTTCTTCCCGCCCGACTTCACCGAGGCCGTCGACGCCGCCCTGGTCGCCTACGAGCGGGAGATCGCCGGCCGGCCGCCCGGCGGCGGTGACGGCGCGATCTGGGTCGCCGTCGAGCGGGTGGCCAACGCGCTCAACGACGCCGACGACGGCAGCATCGAGACCACGATCCGCGAGGAGCTCTCGGAGTACATCGACCAGGTCCTGGTCGAGCACGGCATCGACGTCGAGGGGCTCGCCGAGCGCCGCGGCGCCGACCCGGCCGACCTGGCCGGGGAGTGGCGCGACTGGTAGTCAGCCGCGCCGCGCGGACCACTCCGGGCGGAGGAGGCCGAAGACCACGCTGTCGTGGTACCGGCCGTCCGTCTCCAGGGAGAACTCGCGCAGCGTGCCCTCGCGGGTGAAGCCCAGGCGCTCCAGCAGGCGGACCGAGCGGGTGTTGGCGGCGATCGTGTGGGCCTGCACGCGGTGCAGGCGCATCGCCGTGAAGCCGTGGCGCAGGATCGCGGCGGCCGCCTCGGATGCGTAGCCGCGGCCCCAGTGCGCCGCCGCCATGTCGCAGCCCACCTCGGCGCGGCGGTGCTGGCGGTGCCAGCTGTGCAGGCCCATCAGGCCGATCACGGTGCCGTCGAGCTCCAGCGCCCAGTGGCGGCGCAGGTCGGCGGCCGACTCGGCGACGAGGTACTCCACGAACGCCTCCGCCTCGGCGACGGTGCGCAACGGGTCGTCGTTGTACCGCTGGACGTCCGGGTCGCCGCGGAACACCAGCACGTCGGCGGCGTCGGCGACGGTAGGCTCGCGAAGCACGAGCCGTTCCGTGCGAATCGGCTGCAGGGCCACGAGCGGCAGCCTAGAGCACCGGACACGAGGGGGGTGCAGCAATCGGCGGCGTGTGGATCGGCCTGCTGGGACCGCTCGAGGTCCGCGACGGCGACGGCGCGCCCGTCGAGGTCGGCGGGGCGCGGCTGCGCGTCCTGGTGACGCTGCTGGCGCTGGAGCCGGGGCGGGTGGTCAGCGCGGCGCGGCTGGTCGACGGCGTCTGGGGCGAGCACCCGCCGTCCGGGGCCGGTAACGCGCTGCAGTCGCTGGTCTCCCGGCTGCGCCGGGCGCTGCCCGACGGGGTGCTGCAGGCCCGGCCGACCGGATACGTGCTGGACGTCGAGCCGGGCGCCGTCGACCACGTGCGGTTCGAGGAGCTGGTCCGCCGGGCCCGGGCGGAGGCCGAGCCCGCCCTCGCGGTCGCGGCGTTGCGGGAGGCCGAGGCGCTCTGGCGCGGGCCGGCGCTCGCCGACGCCGACGACGCCGCGTTCGCCCGGCCGTGGCGGGCCCGCCTGGACGAGCTGCGCTTCGCCGCCATCGAGGACCGCATCGAGGCCGAGCTGGGGATCGGGGAGCGGGTCGTCGCCGAGCTCGAGGCCCTGGTGTCGGCGCATCCGCTGCGGGAGCGGCTGGTCGGGCTGCTGATGCGGGCGCTCGCCGACGCCGGGCGCGGTGCCGAGGCGCTCACCGCGTTCGAGCGCTTCCGCGGGCGCCTCGCCGACGAGCTCGGCGCCGACCCGTCGCCGCAGCTGGTCGAGGTACACCTGGCGATCCTGCGCGGCGAGACCGAGCGGGATCCGGCGCCGGGCAACCTGCGGGCCGCCCTGACCAGCTTCGTCGGGCGGGACGCCGACGTCGGCGCGGTCCGGCGGCTCGTCGCCGACGGGCGCCTCGTGACGCTCGTCGGGCCGGGCGGGGCCGGCAAGACGCGACTGTCCGTGGAGACCGGGCGCACGCTGCGCGAGGCGATTCCCGACGGGGTGTGGCTGGTCGAGCTGGCCCCGGTCACCGACGCCGGCGACATCATCCAGGCCGTGTGGGCGGCGCTGGGGCTGCGCGATCCCGCCGGGCGGCCGGCGCAGGGGCTGCGCGGCGGCGGGGGCGACACCGACGGCTCCGACGGGCCGGGGCGGCTGGCCGACGCGCTCGCGTACCGCCGGCTGATGCTCATCCTCGACAACTGCGAACACGTCATCGGTGCGGCCGCGGCGCTCGCCGAGCGGCTGCTGGGGGAGTCGCCGCACCTGCGGATCCTGGCGACCAGCCGCGAGCCGCTCGGCATCACCGGCGAGGTGCTCTACGGCGTGGAGCCGCTGTCGCTGCCGCCGGCCGGGGCGGACCCCGCGGCCGCCGCGACGTTCCCGTCGGTCCGTCTGTTTCAAGACCGGGCCGCAGCGGTACGGCCAGGGCTCTCCCTCGACAGCGCCACCGCGGACGCCGCCGTGCGGATCTGCCGCGCGCTGGACGGCATGCCCCTGGCCATCGAGCTCGCCGCCGCCCGCTGCCGCACGCTCACCCCGGCGCAGATCGCCGATCGGCTCGACGACCGCTTCCGGCTGCTCAACCGCGGCAGCCGCACCGCCCGGCCGCGGCACCAGACCCTGCGCGCCGTCGTCGACTGGAGCTGGGACCTGCTCGCCGAGCCCGAGCGGGTGATGCTGCGCCGGCTGGCGACCTTCCCCGGCGGCGCCACCGTCGAGTCGGCCGCCGCCGTGTGCGACCCCGACGGGCGCCTCGGCGACCCGGAGGAGCTGCTCACCACGCTCGCCGAGAAGTCGCTGCTGATCGCCGGCGACGACCTGCGGTACCGCATGCTGGAAACCATCCGCGCCTACGGCCTGGAACGCCTCGACGAACACGGCGAGACCGACGAGCTGCGGCGCCGGCACGGCGCCTGGTTCCTGGCGCTCGCCGAGCGCCTCGAGCCGGGGCTGCGCACCTCGCGGCAGCTGGAGTCCCTCGCCGAGCTCAACGCCGAGCACGACAACCTGCACGGCGCGCTGCGGCGGGCCATCGCCGCCGGCGACACCGACCTCGCCGTGCGGCTCGTCTCGTGCGTCGGCTGGTACTGGTGGCTCGGCGGGCACCGCGTCGAGGGCGCCGCCCTGGCCAGTGCCGCGCTGTCGATGCCCGGCGCGGCCGACCCGGACGCCCGCGCGATGGCGTGCGGCGTCGCCGCCGTCAACGGCTTCGACGGGCTCGGCGACACCGAGATGCTGGACCGGTGGTTCCACGAGGCCATGGGGTACTCCGGCAACCACCCCATGTTCCGGCTCTTCCAGGTCGTCGCGTACCTCTACCGGGAGGGCCCGACCAGCGCCGTCCTCGAGCGGATCGGCACGCTCTCCGACGACCCCGACCCGTGGATCGCCGGGCTGGGCCGGCTCCTCGTCGGGCACACCCTCATGAACGTCGGCGGGCGCTTCGGCGAGGCGCAGGCCGCCTTCGCCTCGTCGCTGGCCCGCTTCCGCAGCATCGGCGAGCGCTGGGGCATGTCGTTCGCGCTGGCCGCGATGGCCGAGGTCGCCGGGCGCGAGGGCCGGCACGCCGAGGCGATCGCGTACTTCGAGGAGGCCCTGACCTACCTGCGCGCGCTCGGCGCCACCGAGGACCGGCCGGTGACGGAGGTGCGCCTCGGCCAGGAGTACCTCCTCGTCGGCGAGGACGAGCGCGCCGAGGAGATCTTCGCCGAGGCCCGCCGCACCGCGCTGCGCTCCGGGGTGCCCGACAGCATCGCCTTCGTGGAGTACGCCGCCGCCGACCGGGCCCTGCGCGCCGGCGACCTCGACCAGGCCCGCGTCCGCTTCGCCCGGGCGTTCGAGCTCGTCGGCGGCAACCGCGTCTCGCCGCAGATGCTGGGCCTGGTGCACAGCGGCCGCGCGCTCGTGCTCGCCCACGGCGGCGACCACGCCGGCGCCGCGTCCGGGCTGCGCACGGCGATCCGGCACGGGCGGTCGGCGTTCGACGGCGCGATGATCGGCGCCGCGATCGACGACGGCGCCGAGGCCGCGCTGCTGGCCGGCGACGCCCGCCGCGCGCTGGTGCTGCTCGCGGCCGCCGACACCGTCCGCGGCGGATCGGA
This sequence comes from Dactylosporangium sp. CA-139066, assembly GCF_050936175.1. Classification (NCBI taxonomy): domain Bacteria; kingdom Bacillati; phylum Actinomycetota; class Actinomycetes; order Micromonosporales; family Micromonosporaceae; genus Dactylosporangium; species Dactylosporangium sp. CA-139066. The sequence goes on from NZ_JBNJNH010000001.1 coordinate 3,145,397, forward strand.
CCTGACCCGGCCGTGGACCGCCGGCGTCGCCGAGCGGGCCCGGGCCGCCCTGAGCGCCGAGGAGGCCGAGGCCGCGGCCGATGAGGGCCGCAAGGCCACGATCGAGAACATTCTCGAATATTTTCCGGCGGCGGATGTCGAGAACGGCGGGGCCGGCGGCGACGTACCCGCATGACACTGCTTGACGGATTGCAGCTGCCCGAGTCCGCCCGCTGGCACGACGGGCGGCTGTGGCTGGCGAACTGGGGCGGCGGGGAGATCCTCGCCGTCGACCCGGCGGGCGGCGCCGAGGTGATGCTGCGCCTCGACGCGTTCCCGATGTGCTTCGACTGGCTGCCCGACGGGCGGCTGCTCGTCCTCGACGGCGGCCGGCGGCGCCTGCTGCGCCAGGAGACCGACGGCACCCTCACCACCGTCGCCGACCTGCGCGCGGTCGCCGACGCGGCGTGGAACGAGATCGCCGTCGACGCGGCCGGCAACGCCTACGTCAACAGCATCGGCTTCGACTTCCCCGGCGGCGAGTTCCGGCCCGGCGTGGTGGCGCTCGTCACGCCCGGCGGCGACGTGCGCCGCGTGGCCGGCGACCTCATGTTCCCCAACGGGATGCTCGTCACGCCCGGCGGCGAGCTCGTCGTCGCCGAGTCCTACGCCGGCCGGCTCACCGCGTTCCGCATCGCGCCCGGCGGCGACCTGACCGACCGGCGGGAGCTGGCGGTCGTGCCGGACGCCGCGCCCGACGGCATCTGCCTCGATCAGGGATTCATCTGGTACGCCGAGGTGCCGGGCCGCAGGTGCGTCCGCGTCTCGCCGGACGGTCAGGTCGACCGGGTCGTCGAGGCCGGGCATGGCTGCTTCTCGTGCGCGGTCGGCGACGGGACGCTGTTCATGCTCACCGCCGAATGGACCGGGGCCGGCGTGGCCCCGGGCAGCGGGAGAGTGGTGGCCGTCACCCTGTAGCGGCGTAAATGCGTTGTCCGATCCCCGGCCGCGGCGCAGGCTAGGAGACCGCCGCAACTCACCCGGGGGACCCCACCAATGCGCCTGATCCGTGACCTCTGGGCCACGTCGCCGCGCCGGACCGCGCTCGTGGCCTTCCTCGTCGTGCTCGGCGCGGCGGGGCAGGCCGCCGCGTCCGCGGTCGGCGGCTCCGTGCTCATCCACCGGTCGTGGGCCATGTTCGCGGTGCTCGCCGCCGCGCTGGCCGCGGCCGTGCTGACCGACCTCGCCGTCGGGCTCATCATGGCCCGGCTCACCGCCGACTGGGCCGCCGACGTGCGCCGCCGGCTGTGCCGGGTCGCGTTCGGCCAGGACCTGCCGACGCTGGAGACCACGCCGGTCGGCGAGCTGCTCGACCGCATCGACGGCGACGTCTACCAGGTCGCCGGCGAGCTGCGTAACGCCGGCGTCCGCATCGCCCAGGCCGTCTGCTACACCGTGCTGTCCGTGGCCACTGCGCTGTTCGTGTGGTGGCCGGCCGGCGTCGCGATGATCGTCATCACCGTCGTGCTCAGCGCCGCGCTGCGCCGCCCGACCGCGAAGATCGCCGCCGCGCGCATGGGCGAGGAGGAGGCCTGGTCCGACCTCGCCGCCGTCATGGAGGAGAGCATCCACGGCCAGGACGACGTGCGCACCACGCTCGCCCGGCCCTACGTGCTGCGCCTCTACGCCCGCCGCGCCGCCGTCGTGCTCGCCCGCGGCCGCAAGGTGTGGGTCCGCTCCGCCGCCGTGACCTCGGTCGCGTCGGGCTTCGTGCGGTTCGGCATCGCCGTCGTGGTGCTCGGCGGCGTGTGGGGCCTCGCCACGCACAGCATCGACGTCGCCCGGCTCAGCGCCGTCTGGCTGCTCGCCCTCGGCTTCGGCGCGACGGTCGAGCACACCAGCCGGATGGTGCCCGAGCTGCAGTACGCGCTCGGCGCCTGGGCCCGCGTGCAGCTGCTGCGCGACAGCAAACAGGAGCCGATCGGCGGGCGAGCGCCCGTCGACGGGGACCTGGAGGTGCGCGACCTCACCTTCCGATACTCCGAGACGGCCCGCCGGCCGGCCCTGCGCGACGTGCGCCTCACGTTCGCCCGGGGCCGTTCCTATGCCCTCATCGGCCGCACCGGCTCCGGCAAGTCCACGCTCGCCAAGGTGCTCACCCGCGCCGTCGAGCTGCCCCGCGGCACCGTGTACCTCGGCGACGTCGACCTGCTCGACATCGACGTGGAGGCGCTGCGCCGGTGGATCGCCGTCGTGCCGCAACGTACCGAGATCCTCGCCGGCACCCTCGCCGAGAACATTGCGCTGTTCGACCCCGCCCTGCTCGACGCCGCCGCCCGCGCCGTCGAGGAGCTCGGCCTGTCCGGGTGGGTCGCCGAGCTGCCCGACGGCCTCGACACGCGCCTCGGCGACGGCGGCCACGTGCTGTCGGCCGGCCAGGAGCAGCTCGTCGCGTTCGCCCGCATCGTCGTGCGCGACCCGCAGGTCGTCATCCTCGACGAGGCGACCGCGCGGCTGGATCCCGTGACCGAGGCACAGGTGCAGCGGGCGACCGCGCGCCTGCTGGCCGGGCGGATCGGCATCATCGTCGCGCATCGGCTTTCCTCGGTACAGCAATGCGACGAGGTCGTCGTCCTCGCCGACGGCGCCGTCGTGGAGGCCGGCCCCCTCGCGGAGTCGGCGCGCTTCGCCGAGCTGCTGGCCGCGTCCGCCGCCGCCGAGTCGCCGGCCCCGCCGCCGGTCAAGGCGATCGTGACGAGCGCCGCCGCGAAGGCCGACCCGCCGCCGCTGCCCCGCCGGCCCCGGGCCCGCACGATGTGGAACATCTTCAAGCTGGCGACCAACGACTGGCGCTTCGGGCTCGTCTCCGTCGTGCTGTTCGCGCTCATGACGCTCGTCGGGCTCGACGGCTCGGTGCTGCCCTGGCTGTGGGCCGACCTCGTCGACGGCGCCGGCGAGGCGCTGTGGCCGGCGCTGGGCATCGCCGCGGCGCTGCTGGTGCCGGTCGCCCTGCCGTACTACACCGGCAAGCTCTTCCCCGAGTGGTGGGTCCGGCAGCTGCTGCGCATCGGCCTGCGGCTCGTGCACGGCCAGACCGGCGCCCGCCGGGTCAGCAAGCACACGCCGGCCGAGGTCGTCGCGCAGGGCGGCGACACCGAGCGCGTCGTCGTCCTCGCCGACAACCTCATCGACCAGTGGATCTGCCTGTGGGTCCTGGCCTCGATGACGGTGGTCGCCGGCTCGTTCGTGCCCGCGTCGTTCATGGCGGCCACGATCGTGCTCTCCGGCCTCGCCGCGACGCTGTTCGGCCCGTCGCTGAAGCGCTCGGCGCAGAAGACGGTGGCGGCCCGTGCCGCGTTCGCCACGTCGCTCGTGTCGTCGCTGTCCGCCGCCCGCACGGTGAAGCTCGCCGGCGCCACCGCGCCGGTCCTGGGCCACCTGGCCCGCCTCGACCGCGTGCGCAGCGAGTTCCTGCGCCGGGAGATCGCCGTGCAGGTCTGGGCCCGCTCCACCCCGGCCCTGGCCAGCGGCCTGCTCCCGATCGGCGCCTGGGCGCTGCTGCTGTCCGGCCGCCTCACCGCCGGCGCGACCCTCGTCGCCGTGTCCACCCTGGGCTCGGCGCGCTGGTTCGCGTGGACGACGGCGTCGCTCATCTCGCAGCTGCCGTCGGCCCGCGTGTGGACCCGCCGGACGGTCGAGATGGCCGGCGTGGACGAGTACGCCGCCGCCGTCCCCGGCGTCGACCTCTCGGCCGGCACCGCCCCCGCCCCGCCGACCGCGCCCCGCCACCCGCTGCGCCGGCTCGACCTGAGCGGCTTCACCGCCGTACACGAGGACGGCACCGTCGCCGTGCAGGACCTCGACCTCTCCGTCGAGCGCGGCCAGCTGGTCCTGGTCGTCGGCCCGGTCGGCTCCGGCAAGTCCTCGCTGCTGCGCGCCCTGGCCGGGATCGTGCACCACACGGGCAAGCTGCGGTGGAACGGCGAGCCGGTGACCGAGCCGGAGATGTTCCTGCGCCCCAACCAGATCGGGTACGTCGCCCAGCTCCCGCGCGTACTCTCAGGGACGGTCGCGGACAACATCAGCCTGGGCCACGAGGTCGACGCCGACACCGCCGTCTCCACGGCCCAGCTGGAGCACGACCTGACCGCCGCGGGCGCGGGCCTCGGCCTGCTGATCGGCCACAAGGGCACCCGGCTGTCCGGCGGCCAGCTGCAGCGCCTGGCCCTGGCCCGCGCCCTGGCCCCGCGCACGGAGCTGCTGATCGCCGACGACGTGTCCTCCGCGCTGGACGTGACCACGGAGCTCGCCCTGTGGCGGGCCCTGCGCGAGCACGGCGTCACGGTCATCGGCTCGACCTCGAAGCGCGCCGCGCTGACCCAGGCCGACCGCGTCGTCGTCCTGCAGGCCGGCCGCGCCGCGGCCCAGGGCACGTGGCGCGAGCTCGAGTCGCGCTGGGGCCACCTGGCCGGCTGAGGACGCTCACGCCGCGCCCCGCGCCGGACGACGACCACGCGGCCGAGGCGCGCGAGAGCCTGTCGCGAGCGGAGACCGGTACGAGACGGTCGGCCAGCATGATCGTGCCGCGTACTGCCGGGGCAGGGCCGACGCCATCTCCAAGGACGGCAGGAACTAGTTCCGCATCCTGTCCTGCCTGGGCCGGCGCGGTCGGCGGGACTTGCATGGAGTGCGAGCGGCGGGCGTCTCACCCGCCGCCGAATCCGAGGAGCACTCCATGATTCGCAACGTCGTGCTGGTGCACGGTGGGTTCGTCGACGGATCGGGCTGGCTGGGCGTACACCGGCTGCTGACCGCCGACGGGTTCACCGTTAAGACTGTGCAGAACCCGACGCTGTCGCTGGAAGGCGACGTCGCCGCGACGCGCTTCATCCTCGACGGGCTCGACGGACCGGCCGTGCTGGTCGGCCACTCCTACGGCGGGGCGGTCATCAGCGAGGCCGGCACCCACGACGCCGTGGCGGCGCTCGTCTACATCGCGGCGTTCGCCCCGGACAAGGGCGAGTCCGTCAATACGCTGATCGCCGACCCGCCGCCCGGCGCGCCGGTTCCGCCGATCCTGCCGCCCCGCGACGGGTTCCTGTTCCTCGACCGGGACAAGTTCCACGCCTCGTTCGCCGCCGACCTGCCCGATGACGAGGCCGCGTTCCTGGCCGACGCGCAGGTGCCGTGGGGCGTCGGCGCGCTCGCCGGCACGGTCACCGAGCCGGCCTGGCGCCACAAGCCCAGTTGGTACCTGGTCGCCACCGCCGACCACATGATCCCGCCGCCGGCGCAGCGGGCCATGGCCACCCGCGCCGGCGCGGTCACGGCCGAGGCGATCGGCAGCCATGCCATCTACGTCTCCCAGCCCGGCGCGGTCGCCGACCTCATCCGCCAGGCCGCGCGCGGCCGCTGACCACCCGACAGCATCCCGGTCTCGTCCGCGCCGCGGTCGAGTCGCTTCGCTGACCCCCGGGTTACGGCCGAGGTCAGCAAAGAGGTGTCGAGACAGGCTCCCAGCCCGATGGGAACCAGGGTTGGTCCGCCTTCGGGCTGCCGGTGGGACGGCCTCGTCATGCGGTGCATGGGCGCCGCCAACCAAGTCAGTTCAGTGAATCAGGAGATCATCATGTTACCGAATGTCTCACGCCGTCAGGTGTTGGCGACTGGCGCGGCTTTGGCCGGGTCGGCAGCGCTGATGGCCACTCCACTTGGGGCGGAGGCGGCGACCGCCGCGACGGCCGAGGCGGGCAGGCCGGGGGCGAAGATCAAGCCGACCATCGTGTTGGTGCACGGCGGCTACGCCGACTCGTCGTGCTGGAACGGGGTCATCGCGGAGCTGCAGCGCAAGGGTTACATCACGATCGCGGGGTCGAACCCCCTGAGGGGTATCCCGACCGACGCCCCGTACATCGGGAGTCTGCTGGACTCCATCAGCGGGCCGGTCGTGCTGGTCGCACACTCCATGGGCGGAACCGTTATCACCAACGCTGCTGCCGGGAAGAGCAACGTCAAGGCTCTGGTCTACATCGCAGCGTTCGTGCCCGATGTGGGCGAGACGCAGGGGGATCTCATCAACAAGTTCCCCGGCAGCGAGGTTCTGCCCGTGAGCGTCCCGGTCCCCTACACGAAGCCCGACGGCACGACCGGAACCGACCTGTACCTGAGCAAGGACGGCCAGGCGGCCTTCGCCGCCGACATTCCCACGGCGACGTTCCGACTCCTGCAGGCCACGCAGCGGCCGTTCGATGCGGACTCTTTCATCTACCCGACCCAGGCCGCCGCGTGGCGGACGATCCCGTCGTGGGGGCTGGTCGCCGGCCAGGACAAGGCCATCCCACCAGCGTGCGAACGTTTCATGTACCGCCGCGCGAACGCCCGCAAGGTCGTCGAAGTGCCGACCGCGTCCCACGTCGTCATGATCAGTCAACCGAGGATCGTCGCGGACCTGATCCAGGACGCCGCCACGGCGACGTCCTGACATCGCAGGTCGCCGGTGCCCCGGCTCACCACCGTGAGCCGGGGCACCGGCGACCTGAGCTCCCGCGCTATTGCATTGCGGCAAGCCTCTCCCGGCAGAGGGCCAGATTCGCCGGTTGGTCGAGCGACTCGTAGATCTCCGCTGCCCGCCGTAGGCAGTCCTTCGCCTCGGCGGCATGGCTGTCGTCGTACAGCTCGGCCAGCTTGAGCAGCACGTTGGCGTGTCCGAGATGGAACTGCATGCGGGCGTACAGGTCTGCGGCGCGCTGTAGCAGCGGTATGGCTTCGTCGGCGCGGCCGATCAGGCCCAGCATGTCGCCGATGCAGCCAACTACGTTCGGCAGGGTCAGCTCGGCGATCGCCGGAGTCATGCCGGACGCTGGATCCTCGACCAGTTGCTGTGCCCGTCGGTAGTTGGCCAGCGCCTCGACCGGATCGCCGAGCCGCCGAGCGATGTGGCCGCGCACGGTCCACGTCTGGCATACGGCATCGATATCGCCGGCCTGCTCGAACATCTCCGCCGCCGTGCCCGCGGCGACCATCGCGGCCGCCAGATCGTCCAGGTGCGAATGGGCGATGGCGGCGTACTGCAGCGCCCACGCCTCCTGCATCCGGTCGCCGACCGTGCGCGCAACGGACAGCGCCCGCTGGGCGTACTCCAAGGTCCTGGCAGGGTCGCGTCCCGGCAGTGAATACGTCCAGGCCACATAGTTGAGGAATTCTGCTTGCCGACCGCCCTCACCGAGCTCTACCGCCGACTCGTAGCCGAGCAGGAACACGTCACGCCACGTCGACCAGTCGATCCAGCGGTCGGAGAACCAGTGCATGGCGCTGACGGCGTGTACGACCTCGCAGTGCTTGCCGGAAAGGGCGGCGGTGCACAGCGCGGAGAACCAGTGTTCGGACTCCACACGGATCCATGCCTCGGCGTCCTCCCGGGAGTCGAAGGCGGTGACGACGCCGCCGGGCTCGAACCACTGACCGGCGGCTGTCAGGGTCTGCACCAGCCAGCCGACCATGCGGTTGCGGGCCTCGGCCACGGCCTCGGCGGGGTCCTCCTGCTCCAACCGCTGGGAGGCATACAGCCGCACCAGGTCGTGGAAGCGGTAGCGGCCGCCTTGTGCGGTCTCCAGCAGGCTCAGGTCGACCAGATCGTCGAGCTCGTCCTCGGCGGACGTCACCGGGATGTCGCCGAGCACCCCCGCCAGTGCCGCACCGAAGTCCGCTCCCGGAACCATCGATGCCGCCCGGAACAGGTGGCGGGTTCGCGCAGGCAGTTGCTCGTAGGACATCTCGAACGTGGCTGCGACCTTCAGATCGCCGGCGCTGAGCTGATCGAGCCGACGGGCGGTGTCCGACAGACGGGCCACCAGATCGGCGACGCTCCATTGTGGTCGCGAGACGAGGCGATTGCCCGCGATACGCAACGCCAGCGGCAGCCCGCCCAGCAGGTCGGCCAGACCTTGTAATTCCCGGGCATCCGGCGACTCGGCACGCTCGGCGACGATGCGGCCGATCAGGTCGTACGCGTCGACCGGCGGCATCGGATCCAGATGCAGCCGGCGTACGCCCTCCAGCCCGGCCAGCAGCCGGCGGCTTGTGACGAGCAGATGGCTGCGCCCTTCGCCGGGAATCAGCGGCCGAACCTGCGACTCCGACGCGGCATCGTCCACAATTACCAGAACGGTCCGCTCCCGCAGCAACTGGCGATAACGGGCGGAGCGCTCGGACGGATCCTGCGGCAGCTGCTGGTCGCGCACGCCCAGCGCGCGCAGCACGCGCGCGAGCATCTCGTCGCTGGTGACCGGACGCCCGCTCATGCCCAGCGCGTCCACGAAATGGACCCCGTCAGGGAACCGGTCACGCAGGCCCTGCACCGCGCGTACAACGAGGGTGGTCTTGCCAAGGCCGGCGCCGCCGGAGATGACCGCGGCGCGCGAGCCGGCGTGGTCGAGAGTGCCGACGGCGCGGAAGATCCAGGTGAGCTCGGCGGCCCGGCCGGTGAAGTCGCCGATCGAACCGGGCAACTCGCACAGGCCGTTGGCGGCCGTCAGCGAGGCGGCGCGCGTACGTCCGCTCCTGGCCAGGGTGACGAAATGGTCGCGTTGCGCGTCCTCAAGTTTCAGCGCGTCGGCGATGAGCGCGACAGTGCGCCGCTGCGGGCTGAGCGCCCGTCCGCGTTCCATGTCGCTCAGCGCCCGTACGCTGACTCCAGCGGCCTCGGCCAGGTCCTCCAGCGTCAGGCCGGCCGCATGGCGGGCGGCGCGCAACGCCTCCGCGAACGTATTTCCGCCGTCGAGCACGTCGCTCCTTTCTTGCGTCGAACCGGAACGCCGCCTTGCGATCGAGCGGGGCAAGGCGACGCAGGGTGCCTGGACCTGTTCGCGGCGGGGATCTCCGTCATCCGCGGTGCCGACGTCATCCTGCTCGGCACCGGCGTACCCGACGTCACAGCGGACCTTCAGCCGTGTACCTTCAGGTCATCGCGGTCGTCGCACTGGACCCGCACGGCCGACCGACGGAGGAATCGGGCGTCGGCCCCGCAAATCTCGGCCCCGAAGGAACCCGGATCAACTAATCCGCCGCGGCGTGGGACTTTCCCTGGCCGCGAGCGGAGACTTCGTCCTCCTTGGAATGCTGGGGGCCATGCTAGGCCCCGCCCCTGGCGCGCCGATTCCGTCAAATGACTTGGATCGCCGGTGAGGGATGGCATGTGCGAGGGCGTCGCGATCGGGTGCCGCCAGGCTGGTGTTACCTGGACGCCTTCCGCAGCCAGGTGCTCAAGGAGTTCGAGGCCGACACGTCCGGACCACCAGCCCAGCGCGTAGCACCGACGTGAACCTCCCGGAAGGAGCCATCGATTTGGCGCACCACGTCTCCGGGCTGGGCATCAGTCCCACGAGCATGGGCACCCGCAGTCACACGCCAGCGCGCTCCCGCGCACGGTGGCGACGCAGACCGCATAGGTGTCGGTGGAGACTCGGCGGGGCAGGCGTGACGTTCCACGCGCCGACCGTTGTTGAACTGATCACACGCAGTGATTGTCGGCGTTCCACCCAAGCACTGATCCGGGCACGCTGAGCGAGCTCGAGTTCCGCCCGGGCCACCTCGCCGGCTGAGTGGGGTTGCTGCCCGCCGGGTGGCGCGGCGTTACGGCCGGCACCGGACGGGTAGACCACGGGCCGGAGCAAGGACGTCGTACCCACGCGGAGGTCACGGCATGCTTGATCTCGACCCGCCGCTGCGCCCGCTGCGCCGGCGCGGCGGCTTCCTGCCGCTGGAGGACCTCGGGCTGATCGGCGACGGGGCGACGGCCGCGCTCGTCGGCCTGGACGGCGGCATCGGCTGGCTCTGCGTGCCGGGCTTCGACGCCGATCCGCTGTTCTGCGGGCTGCTCGACCACACGGACGGCGGGCAGTTCGACGTGACGCCCGAGGATGTCGTCGAGGCACGGCAGCGCTACCAGCCCGACACCGGCGTGCTCGAGACCGAGCTGCGCACCGCCACGGGGCGGGTGCGGCTCACCGACGCGCTGGCGCTGCGCTCCGGGGCGGACCTCACTGACGACGCGCCCGCCGGCCGCGGCGAGCTCGTGCGGCTGGCCGAGGTGCTCGACGGCCACGTACGGCTCCGCGTCGACGTCGAGCCGCGCGGCGGCGGGTACGCCCGCCCGGCCTTCGGCGGCCTCGAGATCGAGGCGGCGCGCCGGCCCGGCGTGCGGCTGCACCTGCGCGCCAACCGGCCGCTGCAGGGCCTGCACAACCGGTACGAGCTGCACCGGGGCGACCGGGTGGAGCTGGTGCTGTCCTGGGGCCGCATCCACCGCCACCACCGGGTCGACGCCGAGGCGAGCCTCCGGCAGACGGCCGCGGCCTGGCGGCGGTGGATGGGCGGATTCGGGTACGACGGCCCGCAGGAGGCGATGGTCCGCCGGTCGGCGATCACGCTCAAGCTCTGCGACGACTGGGTCAACGGCTCGGTCGTCGCCGCGCCGACGTCCTCGCTGCCGGCGCCCGTCGGCGGGGTGCGCAACTGGGACTACCGCTACGCGTGGGTCCGCGACGCGGCCTTCGCCGTCTTCGCGATGCGGCGCATCGGGTTCGGCAACGAGGCCGACGCGTTCCTCGGCTGGATCCTCGACGCCTTCGAGCAGGGCCGCCGGTCCCGCATCATGTACACCCTCGCGGGCGGGCCGGTGCCGGACGAGCAGGTGGACACGCAGCTGCGCGGGTACCGCGACTCCGCACCCGTCCGCTGGGGCAACGGCGCGGCCGACCAGCGCCAGCACGACATCTACGGCGAGGTGCTCGACTGCGCGGACCAGTGGTCGCGGGCCGGCGGCGAGGTGGAGCCGACGCTCTGGGCGGGCCTGGCGGGCCTGGCCGACGCCGCCGGGCGGACGTGGCGGCAGCCGGACCAGGGCATCTGGGAGGTGCGCAGCGAGGGCCGGGCGTTCACGTACTCGGCCGCCCTGTGCCAGGTGGCGCTCGACCGGGCGGCGAGCATGGCGGACCGCCTCGGCGTGCCGGATGCGGCGCCGCGCTGGCGGGCGACGGCCGGGGAGATCCGCCGGGCCATCCTCGAGGACGCGTGGAACGAGCAGGCGCAGACGATCTGCGAGGACCTCGACGGCCGGGGCGGGGTGGACGCGAGCCTGCTGGCGCTGCCGCTGCGACGGGTCGTCGCGGCCGACCATCCGAGGATGGTGGCGACCACCAGGGCCGTCACCGAGCGGCTCGGCGCCGGGGACGGCCTGCTGTACCGCTACCGGCACGACGAGTCCCCGGACGGCATCCCCGGCGACGAGGGGGCCTTCCTGCTGTGCAGCTTCTGGCTGGTCGAGAACCTGACCGGGCAGGGGCGCCTGGAGGAGGCCGAGGCGCTGTACACCTCGCTGTGCGAACGGGCCAGCCCGCTGGGGCTGCTGTCCGAGCAGGTCGACCCGGCGGGTGGGGAGCTCGTCGGAAACTTCCCGCAGGCGTTCAGCCACATCGGGGTGATCGCCAGCGGCGTCACCCTGGCCCGCGCGAAGGAAGGAGCGATGGCATGATCCGGCAACTGGCGATCCTGGGGGCGACCGGCGACCTGACCGCGCGCTACCTGCTGCCCGCGCTCGGCGCGCTGGGCACCGCCGGGCACATCGGCAAGGACTTCTCGCTCACCGCCGTCGGGCGGGAGGACTGGAGCGAGGACACCTACCGCAACTGGGCGGCCGAGCGGCTCGACCGGCACGCCCCGGACATCCCGGCCGAGCGCCGTCGCGAGGTGGTGGCGGCCACGCGGTACCGCCGCGCCGACGTCACCGACCCCGAGGCCCTGAGCGCCGTCGTCCCGCCCGGCGAGCCGATCGCGGCGTACCTCGCGCTGCCGCCGGCCATCTTCCCGGCCACCGCGTCGGCGCTGCACGCGGCCGGCACCGCGCCCGGCAGCACGATCGTGCTGGAGAAGCCGTTCGGCGAGAGCCTGCACGACGCGGTGGAGCTCAACCGGCTGCTGTCCGGGCTGTACCCCGAGCGCAGCATCTTCCGGGTCGACCACTTCCTGGCGATGGCCACGGTCCTCAACGTCCTGGGCATCCGGCTCGCCAACCGGGTCCTGGAACCGATCTGGAGCAGCGCCCACATCGACCGGGTCGACATCGTCTGGGACGAGTCCCTGGCGCTGGAGGGCCGCGCCGGGTACTACGACGGCGTCGGCGCGCTCAGGGACATGCTGCAGAACCACCTGCTGCAACTGCTGTGCCTGGTCGCCATGGAGCCGCCGATCAGCCTCGGCGACCGCGACCTGCGCGACCGCAAGGTGGACGTCCTGCGCTCGGTGCGCCCGCTCACGCTGCACGACGCCGCCGCCCGATCGCGCCGGGCCCGCTACGGCGCGGGCGCGGGGATTCCCGCCTACGTCGACGAGCCGGGCGTCGACCCGCAGCACCACACCGAGACGTTCGCGGAGATCCTCCTCGAGCTCGACAACTGGCGCTGGCCCGGGACGGTCTTCCGGCTGCGGACCGGCAAGGCGCTGCGGCGCAACCGCCAGGAGGTCGCGGTCCACTTCCGCCCCGTGCCGCACCTGCCCTTCAGCGGCGACGTCACGGCCACGCCGAACGTGCTGCGCTTCGGGCTCGAGCCGGAATCCGTGTCGCTGCACCTGACCGGCACCACCACCCGCGGCGACGTGCTCGCCCCGCTCACCCTCGCCGCCACGCCGGAGCCGGCTGAGCTGCCGCCGTACGGGCGGCTGCTGCTCGACGTGCTCAACCGCAACCCGGCGCTGTCGATCCGCGCGGACGAGGCCGAGGAGTCCTGGCGGGTCGTCACCCCGGTGCTCGACGCCTGGGCGAAGGACCTCGTGCCGCTGGAGGAGTACGCGGCCGGCTCCGACGGCCCCGCCGACACTCGTTGAGGAGGCCGCTGTGCTACGCAGCCAGCACTGGTGGGACAACCCGGCGAATCCCGACATGACGGCGCTGTACCTCGAGCGCTACCTCAACTTCGGCCTGACCCGCGAGGAGCTGCAGTCGGGCCGCCCCGTGATCGGCATCGCGCAGACCGGCAGCGACCTGGTGCCCTGCAACCGGCACCACCTCGAGCTCGCCGACCGCGTGCGCGCCGGCATCCGCGACGCCGGCGGGCTGCCGCTGGAGTTTCCGGTGCACCCGCTGCAGGAGACCGGCAAGCGTCCCACCGCCGCGCTCGATCGCAACCTGGCGTACCTCAGCCTGGTCGAGGTTTTGTACGGCTACCCGCTCGACGGCGTCGTGCTGACCACCGGCTGCGACAAGACGACCGCGGCGTGCCTCATGGCCGCCGTGACCGTCAACCTCCCCGCCATCGTGCTCTCGGGCGGGCCCATGCTGAACGGGTACCACGACGGCCGGCGCGCCGGATCCGGGCTGATCATCTGGCAGTCGCGGCGGCTGCTGGCCGCCGGGGAGATCGACTACGCCGAGTTCATGAACCGGGTCGCGGACTCGGCGCCCAGCACCGGGCACTGCAACACCATGGGCACGGCCCTGTCGATGAACAGCATCGCCGAGGCGCTCGGCATGTCGCTGCCCGGCTGCGCCGCGATCCCCGCGCCGTACCGGGAGCGGGGCCAGATGGCCTACGAGACCGGCCGGCGGGCCGTGGAGCTGGTCCGCGCGGACGTGACCCCGCAGGCGATCATGACCCGGGACGCGTTCGAGAACGCGATCGTCGTCACCGCGGCGATCGCCGGCTCCACCAACTGCCCGATCCACCTCAACGCGCTGGCCCGCCACACCGGCGTGGAACTCACCAACGACGACTGGGAGGCGGTCGGCGGGGACGTGCCGCGGCTGGTCAACTGCGCCCCAGCGGGGGAGTACCTCGGCGAGGACTTCCATCGCGCCGGCGGGGTGCCGGCGGTGATGCGCGCGCTGCTCGACGCCGGCCGCCTGCACGCCGACGCGATGACCGTGAGCGGCCGCACCGCCGCCGAGAACGTGCGCGACGCGCGCATCGGCGACCCGGACGTCATCGCGGCGTACGGCGACGCGTTCGCGCCCCGCGGCGGCTTCCTCGTGCTGCGCGGCAACCTCTTCCGCTCGGCCATGATGAAAATGTCGGTGGCGGCGCAGGACCTGCGCGCCGCCGGCCCCGGCGCGCGCACGGTCACCTGGCGCGCGGTCGTCTTCGACGGCCCCGAGGACTACCACCGGCGCATCGACGACCCGGCGCTCGACATCGACGAGCACTGCGTCCTCGTCATCCGCAACACCGGCCCCATCGGATATCCGGGCTCCGCCGAGGTGGTCAACATGCAGCCGCCCGCGGCGCTGATCGTGCGCGGCGTCGAGGCGATCCCGACCCTCGGCGACGGCCGGCAGAGCGGCACCTCCGACGCCCCGTCGATCCTCAACGCGAGCCCGGAGGCCGCCGTCGGCGGCAACCTCGCCATCCTGCGCACCGGCGACCGCGTCACCCTCGACGTCGCCGCGCACCGCCTCGACGCCGAGCTGAGCGAGGAGGAGATCGCCGAGCGGTGGCGGGAGTACACCCCGCCGCCGCTTGCCAACCAGACGCCCTGGCAGGAGCTGTTCCGGGCGCACACGGGCCAGATGGACACCGGCAGCTGCCTCGACTTCGCGGTCGGCTACCGGGACATCGTGCACACGAAGGGACTGCCACGTGACTCACACTGAGCGCGGGACGATCATGGTGGCCGACTACGACTTCGGCGACGTCGACATCGAGCGGGCCATCGCCGAGGAGGCCGGGTTCGAGCTGCGGGCGCAGCAGTGCAAGTCCGAGGAGGAGGTGATCCGGTACGGCGGGGACGCGCAGGGCATCCTCACGCAGTACGCCCACATCGGCGCGACGGCCATGGACCGGCTCGACGATCTGCGGGTGATTTCGCGGTACGGCACCGGCGTCGACATCGTCGACGTGGACGCCGCCACCCGCCACGGCATCCAGGTGACCAACGCGCCCAACGACTGGTGCGCCGAGGAGGTCGCCGACCACGCGATCGCCCTGTGGCTGAGCGCCGCGCGGAAGATCAACGCGTACGACGCGGCGACCCGCGCCGGCCGGTGGCACTGGCAGGCCGGCGCGCCGATCTGGCGGCTGCGCGGCCAGGTCTTCGGCATCCTCGGCTTCGGGGCGATCGCCCAGCTCATCGCGCAACGGGCCCGGCCGTTCGAGGTCCAGCTGCACGCCCACGACCCCTTCGTGGGCGACGAGCAGATCCGGGCCAGCGGCGTCACGCCGGTCTCGTTCGAGCGGCTCGTCGAGGAGTCCGACCACCTCGTCATCCAGGCACCGCTGACCCCCGACACCCACCACCTATTCGACCGCGCGACGCTGGCGCGCATGAAGCCGACGGCGGTGCTCGTCAACACCGCCCGGGGCCCGATCGTCGAGGACGCCGCGCTCGCCGAGGCCCTGACCGTCGGCGTCATCGCCGGCGCCGCGCTCGACGACCTCGAGGAGGAGCCGGCCAAGCGCCGCGACTGGCGGCCCGGCAACCCGCTGCTGCACCTGCCCAACACGATCGTCACACCGCACGCCGCCTACTACTCCGAGGAGTCGCTGCGCACCGTGCGGTCCATCGCCGCCCAGGAGGCCGTCCGGGTCCTCACCGGCCAGCGCCCCCGGTCCCCGGTGAACACCGTCGGCGCGTGACGTCCGGCCGGGCTCGGCGCTCGCGCTGCCGGGCCCGGCGGCCGCGTACAGTTCGCTCCCTGTCCGACGATCTCGGCTCGGCGCCGGGGTGGGCTGTACGACGTCGAACACGAGCACGACGTCGGCGTCGGGGTGGGCGGCGGTGACCGGCGCGGGCGCCTCG
Source organism: Dactylosporangium sp. CA-139066 (assembly GCF_050936175.1). NCBI lineage: Bacteria > Bacillati > Actinomycetota > Actinomycetes > Micromonosporales > Micromonosporaceae > Dactylosporangium > Dactylosporangium sp. CA-139066. The sequence continues at coordinate 3,161,162 of NZ_JBNJNH010000001.1, forward strand.
GGCGCGCGCTGCTCTCCAGCGGTGAGCCGGTCGTCTCGGCGCGATCGGGAAGCTGCGGCGCAGCGCGGTGTTCGGGGGTTGGGCGTCGCTGTTTCGCGCGGTCGGGGCACATCACCTGCCGACTACGATGTCCCGCGGTCCATCCGCGGGCCTGGCAGCACGTGTCATGGCGGCCCCCTGTAGCTTCCCTGTCGCCGGTCAACGGCGGAGCGGCGTGGTCCGGTGCCTACATGCCCACCGCGCGGCGCTCATGCCTGGTGGTCGTCTGTGCGGTGCATCGACTTGCCCGGTCTGGCCGGTCAGGAACTCGCCGCCTTGGCGAGGTCGTAGGCGTAGGCGTGGGCGTCGATGGCGTCGAGGATGGCCAGTTCGGCGTTGTCGACGGCCCATTCGGCGAATTTGATGGCGTCGGCCGCGTTGGCGTCGGCCCAGTCGGCTTCGCCGGCCGCGGCCTTGGCGTCCCGCTCCCGGGCACGCTTGTCGATCTTGGCCTTGACGTCCTCCATCTTGGCCGCGGCCTCGGACCTCATCTGCGCCCATTTGGTGCGTGCGGCGCCGGCGGCCTGCTCGGCCTGCTGCTGGGCGTGCTTCACGGCCTGATCCAGATCGGCCTGGGCCTGGTCGATTCGCTTCCCGACCTCTTCACGGGTCTCGTTGGCGGCGGCCTCCACGTCCGTCCTGGCCGCCGCGACGCGCTGCTGGAGTGCGCCGAGTCGTTCGGGGAAGTCCATCGTTCCTCCCTGGATAGTGCCATAGTGCCGGTCCGCGGGTTTGAGCCGCTGCCTGGGCAGCGGATGGCCGATGCGGCTACGGCAGAGCCAAACAGCACTGCAGCCAGGCTGACCGCGGTGTGCGGACGTTCCTGCTTCTCCTGTCCTCTTCTGTCGGCATCCAATCGTCGCAAGGGGGGCACCGGCGGGCACCACTCGCGCTGGGGGATTCGTTGGTTCGCGTGCCCACCGGCTGGCGTTGCTCGCGAGGTCACGGTGAGCCGGTCCGGTCACCCCGCCGTGGCCCGTGCGGAGAACGACCCGTAAGGGTCGGCGGGCGCGCACCGATGCCGCGGAAGCGCATCGACCCGCACCCACGACAGAGACCAGCCCCTGAATGGTCCTCTCATCGACGAAGGAGGAATGTCAGTACAAGGCGCTGGTCCGTGATCGCTGTGCTCGACGTCCGACTGCCCGGTGCGAAAGACAACTTCGCTGGATACCCGCAGGAACTCCCCAACGTCTGGGGGCCCCTGCGGGGCTCGTTCCAGCGGGAGCGGCCGACGCGCTGGGCGGCCGGCAGTGGCGATGCCGACGGTCAGTTCCGACCGGCAAGCGCGGCCAGCAGCAGCGGGTTTGCCGCGAGCGGCGGAGCCGCCGGCGGCGGACCTGCCGGACCCGGCCGAGATGCCAGCGCCGCCCAGCAGCGAGTCCACGGTACGCCGCTGTGTCTCTTCGGCCGGTGCCTGCTCGCAGGCCTCCTCCGGCCTGTTCTCATGCTGTTCAGCTGTCACGGGTGATCTCCTCGCAGTGACGTCCTACGCGGCTTCGTGCTGATGTCGTATGTGACACCGAGCCAGGTAGTGGACGTTTACAACGCTGCCGAACGACGGCGCCATCGCCGACCCGGGCTCCCTTGGCGGCGAGGACATCGCCGACCCAGCGTCGCGAAGGCTGGTGACCTCGATGAGGACCATGAGCAACTGGCCCGTGATCTGTTCACCACAAGCCAGGGCGCCGCCGGGATGGTGGTCCAGCGGACGCGGCAGCCGCCGACACGCCGGTAGGCCACCTGATGGCCGCCGGCCCGAGCCACCGCGACCGGCAACGCGCCGATCGAGGCCGGCTGGTCAACCACCACGAGCAGCGTCCCGTGCCGGGCCAGCTTCGCAAACAGCGCCTGCAGCTTGGCTTCGGTGTTGGGCAGCGGCGCGTCGTGCAGTCGTTTGCCGTCGGGGGCCAAGCCCACCGCATGGTGTTCGCCTTTGCCCACGTCTAGCCCGAGGAACACGCTGTATTCGCCGTGCACCACGCCTCCACGCCATCGACGAAGCGGTCTCGGCCGTCGGTTCGGCGTCGGACTGCCGGCACCTACGTTACGAAGAGACCAACCCCAGACGGGGCGGCCGGGTCCCTATCAGCGGTCCGCCGACGCCACCCGGCCCGGCGACAACACCCCCGGATCATGCCTACGACAGGGGCGGTAAGTCATACCAGGCCAGGCGGCCGAGCAGCCCCCGGCTGGGGACGATCAAAAAGGTAACGGGGCAGTCGACACCGAGTGGCCCGTCCGAGTTGCCGTCCTCGACGTCGCCCGAGGACCTCACGGGTCGAGCAGCAGCAGCGTGGCAACGTCACGTATGACAGGAACTGGCCCGCGGCAACGTAGTTGCGATCGGGCGCAACTATCGCGGTAGGCTGAGGCGGTGACGACGCCGGTCCCTGGGCTTGACGGCGACGAGGAGATCCTGTGGCGTTCGCTCGTCGAACTGCTCGTGCGGCTCCCGCGCGTCCTGGACGACCAGTTTCACCGGGACGCCAGGTTGGCCATGGCCGAGTACTCGGTGCTGATTGCGCTCTCCGAGGCGCCGGTCGGCGGGCTGCGGATGGGCGAGCTCGCCGAGGCGACCGCGCTGTCCCGTAGCCGGATGAGCCGCGTCGTCGACAACCTGGTACGCCGGTCTCTGGTCACACGTCGCAAGTGCGATCAGGACGGCCGCAGCCTACTCGCCGCCATCACTGCGGAAGGACGGGTCGTGCTGGCTGCCGCCTACCCAGGGCACCTGACCCGTGTGCGCTCGTTGGTGCTGGACCACATTGCCACGAGCGAGATCCACGCGATGATGCCGGCGCTGTCACGGATCCTGGCCGCGCTCCGCGAGAACGCCGCAAACGACTGACGGAAGAACGTAGGAAGCCAGGCGGTCGCGGTGAGTAAGTTGCTTGCGAACACAACTAGTTTGCCTGATACTGGCAGCACAGGGCCGGCACATCGAGCCAGGCCACCGACAGAATCGGGACATCCGTGTCAGCGTCCCCATCCCACGACGTGCTCCTGCCCGTCGGCACCTACCGCATCACACCCAGCCACTCGTCCGTCTCGTTCACGACCCGGCACTTCTTCGGCCTCGGACGGGTGCGGGGCACCGCCTCCGTGGCCGGAGGTGAGATCCACATCGCTGATCCGTCCGAGCGCTCCTCCGTGACGGCGCAGGTCGCGGCCGACAGCATCACGACCGGCAACGGCATGCGGGACCTGCAAGTCAGATCGCGGATGTTCCTGCACGCCCGCGTGCACCCGGTCCTCACGTTCGAGTCGACCGCGACGATCCCCACGCGCGACGGCTGGGTCATCCGGGGACTGCTCACCGCCAAGGGCGGGACGGCGCCTGTCGAGCTCACCGTCCTGTCCGTCCGTACCGACGAGCAGCGCCTTGTCATCGAAGCGGAAGGACGGGTCGACCGCTACGCCCACGGCGTCACCCTGATGAAGGGCATGGCCGCACGCCACCTCGACCTGCACATCACTGTCGTCGCGGTACCCGCCTGAGACGGGCCCCCGACCGCGGTCTGTGGCTCGACCAGACCGTGCCGAATGCCACCCGTGCAGCGGGGCGACCGCACCTGCAGCAAAAAAGCGAGACCGGACCTTACGTCCGCACACAACGAACTGGAGACTTCCCGTGACGTCATTGTCCAAGTCGGATCGGCGTACGTTCCTGCGCCAAGCGTCTGTGGTTGCGGCTGTTCCGGCCGCGGCCGGTCTGCTGGCACTCAACCTGCCCGGCAACGCCTATGCTGCCCCGGCGGCGGCCGCGGATGCCTTGCCGGACTACGCGCCGGTGCCACCCGGCGCGTTCGGCCCCGCCGTCAACGCGTCGGGCTACTTCGTCGGACCGGTCGCCGGGAACCTGTACTGGGTCACCGATGGTTTCTACCAGTCCATGTTTCTGACCACCGCCGAGGGTGTGGTCGTGGTGGACGCGCCCCCTACGATCGGCCGCAACCTGCTGCGGGCCATCGAGGAGGTTACCTCGGCCCGCCGCCGTCCCAGCCGCGTGACGCACCTGGTGTACTCCCACTCGCACGCCGACCACATCGGCGCCGCGGCGATCTTCGGCAACGGTGTCAAACGGGTCGCGCATACTGAGACGAAGCGCCTGCTCGGGGCAGCCCGGGACGCCAACCGTCCGCTGCCCACCATTACCTTCGACGACTGCTACCAACTGCGGGTCGGCGGCGAGCTGCTGGAGTTGTCGTACCACGGCCCCAACCACAGCCCGGACAACATCTTCATCAGCGTCCCGTCCGCGGCGACGCTGATGGTCGTGGACGTGGTCTTCCCCGGTTGGGTTCCGTTCAAGAACCTCGCTGAGTCGCAGGACATCCCGGCCTGGATCGCCGCCCACGACACCGTTCTGGCAATGCCGTGGCAGACGCTGGTAGGCGGGCACCTCGGCCGGCTCGGCACGCGCGCCGACGTCACCCTGCAGCGTGACTACGTCAACGACCTCGCCTCCAGCACCCGCGCCACCCTTGGTGCGCTGGACCCCACGCCGTTTTTCGCCAAGTACGGCCCCACCGGCAACGCCTGGGCCATCTTCAAGTCCTACCTCGACGCCGCCGCCGAACAGGCCGCCGCCCCAGTTGTCGCCAAGTACACGGGACGCCTCGCCGCAACCGACGTCTTCACGACGTCGAACGCGGCGGCCATGGTCAACTCCATGCGGATCGACGCCGACGTCCTTGGCTCGTTCGCCGTCCACCCGTAGCGCGACGGCCGATTCGTCTCGCTGGTCGTGTCCGCCTCTCGGGGGTGGGGCGGACCGGACCCTGGCCTGGCTCGGCATACACGCCGAGCCAGGCCGCAGGAAACTCCAGTTCCGCCGGCCACGGTGGGGCACCGCTCGCGTGCGGCTACATGGGTCCCATCTCACACCGTCTTCTGACTTCAAATGTTCGCCCGGGATGCTAGCTTCTGTTTACAGAAGTCAGCTAGGGAGCGTGAGAACCGTGACCATCCGTTACGACGTGTTCGTTGCCGACCCCATCCCACTCAACGTCGACGAGCCAGTGCCCAACGGCGACCGGCGGGCATTTTCTCCGTTGTCGGTCACCCTGATCTCCGGCCAGCAGGACGCCGTGCTTGCCGACCCTCCGCTGACCACGGCGCAGGCCGAGCAGGTCGCTGCCTGGATCGAGGCGAGCGGCAAGCGCCTCACGCACATCTTCGCCACACACGGTCACGGTGACCACTGGTTCACCGCCGGCCTGCTCGCCGACCGCTTCGGGGCCGAGGTGGTCGCCTCCGCTGGCACCATCGCGCAGATGCACCGCAACGTGGCCATCCGTTCCGGCTTCTGGGACAAGCTGCTGCCCGGCCAGATTCCCGACGCACCGGTCACGGCTACCACCCCGGTGGGCAACCGCCTCACGCTCGAGGGCCACGAATTGCGCATCGTCGAGGTCGGCCACAGCGACACCGACGACACCAGTGTCCTGCACGTGCCCGATCTCGGCCTGGTCGTCGCCGGCGACGTCATCTACAACGGCGTCCACCAGTTCCTCGTCGAGTCCAAGGACGGTGGCCGCGACGCGTGGCGCAAGGCCATCGACACCGTCGAGGCCCTCCACCCCGGCCGCATCGTCGCCGGCCACAAGAACAAGGACCTGGACGACGACGCCGGCCGCACCATCACCCAAACCCGCGAATACCTCGACACCGTCGATGAACTGCTCACCCGGCACGCCACCGCAATCGGCTTCTTCGACAGCATGCTCGAACGCTTCCCCACCCGGCTCAACCCCGGCGCCCTCTGGGGCGGCGCCGTCGCCCTCTACGCCTGAGCGGGAGGGGCAGAGCCATGCGAGATGCCGTCATTGTCGATGCGGTACGCACGCCGGTGGCCAAGGGCAAGGCGGGCGGCGGTTACGCGCACATCCATCCGGTCGACCTGCATGCGCACGCGCTGCGCAGCCTGCTGGCCCGGGTGCCCGGGCTCGACGCGGCCGAGATCGACGACGTGGTCGGCGGGGCGGTGGCGCAGGTAGGGGAGCAGAGCACCAACACCACCCGGCTCGCTGTGCTGGCCGCCGGGCTGCCGGAGTCGGTACCCGGCACAACCGTCGACCGGCAGTGCGGCAGCAGCCAGCAGGCGCTCAGCTTCGCCGCCCAGGGCCTGGTCGCCGGGGCGTACGACATCGTGATCGCCTCCGGCGTCGAATCCATGAGCCGGGTGCCGATCGGCAGCAGCGCCCTCGTCGGCGGCGTCCGGGCCGATGTCGCCGGCCCGTCGGTCGCCGCCCGCTACCCCGGCGGCCTCGTCCCGCAGGGCGTCAGCGCCGAGCTGCTCGCCCGCAAGTGGGCCCTGTCCCGCACCCGGCTCGACGAGTTCGCCGCCACCAGCCACCACCGGGCCGCCGAGGCGTGGCGCGGCGGATGGTTCGCCGCCGAGGTGGCCCCGGTGCCCGGCGCCGAGCTGCCCCGGGACGAGACGATCCGCCCGGACACCGGCGTCGAGCGGCTCGCCGCCCTGCCGGTGGCGTTCGCCCACGATCACTGGACCCGCCGGTTCGGCGAGCTCGACTGGAAGGTGACGGCCGGAAACTCCAGCCCGCTCAACGACGGCTCCGCCGCGCTGCTGCTCACCACGAGCGAGACCGCCCGGCGACGCGGCTGGCGGCCCCGCGCACGCGTCCACACCGCAACCGTCGTGGTCCGGAAACGCCGACTTCTTCTTCGCGCACCTGGACTTCGCCACCATCGCCCAGGTCCCCGACATCCCGGGAGCGCAGAACATCATCGAACACTGGCCGGCGTTCAGCACCTGGCTCACCGCCGCCCCGGTGGTCTCCATCGCCAAGATCCGGGGCCGGGCCCGCGGCATCGGCAACGAGTTCGTCGCTGCCTGCGACATGCGGTTCGCCAGCCTTGAACGGGCCCGGCTGTGCCAGATCGAGGTCGGTTTCGGCGTCGTGCCCGGCGGCGGCGGCCTGGAGTGGCTGCCCCGCCATGTCGGCCGGTCCCGGGCCCTGGAGATCGCGTTGAGCGCCGACGACTTCGACGCCCGGACCGCTGAAACATACGGCCTGGTCAACCGCGCCCTCCCCGACGCCGAGCTGGACGAGTACGTCGACGCGCTCGCCCGGCGCATCGCGAGCTTCAACCCGGCCGCGCTGAGCACGGTCAAGCAACTCGTCGACAAGCGCCTGCCACCGCCGGCCGAGGCCGAGCTGCGCGAAAGCTTTGCCGCGATCCTCCGACTGACCTCGACCGACACGGTGAAGGACCTCCAGCAGCGCCTGCGCGCCAAGGCCGGCGGTTCCCTCGCCCCCGCCGAACTCGATCTGCCCACGCTGTACGGAACGAGGTGAGCACGACATGCACATCGTGACCGGCAGGTCGCAGTGGCAGGGCTCCTTCCGGGAAGGCGCCGGGACGCTGTCCACCGCGAGTGCAACGCTGACGGACGCGCCGTACACATACGCGAGCCGTTTCGACGCCGCCGCCGGTGCCTGCCCGGAAGAACTGCTCGCGGCCGCCCACGCCGCCTGCTACAACCACGCCCTGGCCAACATCTCCGGTCTACGCCACACCCCGGTCGCCTCGATGACGACGACCGCGGAGGTGACGATGGGCCGCGACGATCAAGGCCCCGCCATCCTGGCGCTGCACCTCACGGTCGAGGCCAAGGCACCCGGCATGTCCGAAACACTTTTCCAGGACCTTGCCGAACGAGCCCGGGCAGGCTGCGCCTTCTCCAAGGCCCTGGTGCTGGAGCCGACTCTGACGGCCACGCTGGTTGCCTGAGCCGGACGGCAGACTGTCGTCAAGGCAAGCCAGGTCGGTACATTCGATGCATGAACAATCTGCTCCGGGACCGGGACGGCTGGTCGATGGACAACTGCTCGATCGCGCGGACGTTCGAAATCATCGGCCAGCGCTCGGCCATCCTCGTGCTCCGTGAGGCGTTCTTCGGCGCCCGGCGGTTCGACGAGTTCGCGCGCCGGGCGGGGGTCGGCGAGCCGGCGATCGCCACCCGGCTCAAGGAACTGACCGCCGACGGCCTCCTGGAACGCATGCCGTACCAGGAGGCCGGGCAGCGCACGCGGTACGAGTACCGGCTGACCATGAAGGGCCGGGCCCTGCTGCCGATCATCACCGCCCTGCGGGACTGGGGTGACACCTGGGCGGCCGACCCCGCCGGGCCGCCACTGCGAGCGGTCCACCGGGACTGCGAAGCGCCAGTCCATGCGCGGCTGGTGTGCGACCATGGCCACGATGTCGCGCCGGGCGAGCTGGAGATGCAGGCCGGTCCAGGACTGATCGAGGCGTCCTGAAGGTGGTTGCGACCGGGCGCAATACAGGCGGTACGCTGCTGCGATGACGACGCCCGTGCCGGGACTGGACCGCGACGAAGAGATCCTCTGGCGATCCCTCGTGGAGGTGCTCGTGCGGCTTCCTCGCGTGCTCGACGAGCAGTTCGACCGGGAGGCCAAGGTCGGCATGACGGACTACTCCGTCCTCGTCGCGCTGTCCGAGGCGCCCGACAACGAACTGCGCATGGGCGAGCTCGCCGAGGCGGCCGCGCTGTCCCGCAGCCGGGTCAGCCGGGTCGTCGACGATCTCGTGCGCCGGTCGCTGGTGACCCGCCGCAAGTCCGAACAGGACGGGCGCAGCGCGCTTGCCGCCCTCACCCCCGAGGGCCTCGCTGTGCTGGAGGCCGCTTACCCAGGCCACCTCGCCCGGGTCCGCGCGCTGGTCCTCGACCACATCACGCGGAGCGAGATGCGCACGATGACGCAGGTGCTGACCCGTGTGCTCGCGGCCCTGCGCGAGACCCCCGGCGACGGCTGAGGCGAACCACGATCTTTGCGCATAACCTGCAGCTGGCACGCCGGATATCCGACGCTCTGCGTCCGGCCCCCCGGGGTGCGCGGCGTGACGGACGCTTGGAATGGCTGGCGATGTCGGTCCGGGTATCAAGCAGTCCATACCCCGCTGAACCGGTGATCGGCTCGGGCATCCTTACCTTGCGAAGACCGCAAGCCCGTCAGACGTGAAGCGGTCTGAGCGCGGTCGCGACCTTGCCGAGTTCGTCGAGCATCGCCGTGGCGGCGGTGGTCATGGCGTCGGTGGCGTCGATGTCATCGTCGCGCAGCAACGCACGGACGAACGGAATGTTGACCGCCTCGCGGAGCATGAAGAGGTTCAGTGCATACGCAGAAGTCTGCAGCGCAAGGGCCGAGCGGGTCCCGGCCGAGACTCCACCGTACGACACCACACTGGCCGGCTTGTAGGCCCACTCGCCGTGGAGGTAGTCCACCGCGTTCTTGAGCGCGGCGCCGATACCGTAGTTGTACTCCGGGATGACGAACACAAAGGCGTCCGCGGCGGAGACCTTCTCGCTCCAGCGCCTCGTGTGGTCGTTCCGGTAATCCCGCAGGCGCGGATGGTTCGGCTCGTCCAACAGCGGCAGATTCTCCTCAGCCAGATCGGCGAGGCTGACCCGGAAGCCACCGTGGGCCTTCGCGCGGTCGACGAACCAACGAGACACGGGCAGTCCGATACGGCCAGGGCGGGTGCTCCCCACGACGACGAGCAAATGGAGACCATTCTCAGCCACGACACACCTCCACTCTTAGTTGCTTGTTGGCGCAACTATATCGTCCTCGCTGCCGCTGACGGAACGTGCGTTGGGCCACGCCCAATCCTGGGTCCTCCCACCCGTCCGCGACACGACATCGTTCGGCGACAGGCGTGCAACGAAGCCGGCGGCCAATCATGGATCGGCGGGACACCGCCGCTCGGGCACCGCTGCCAGGGAGGGCAGACGCCGGCACCAGAAGGGCGGGCACCAAGATCGCGGGTCGCAGGCAAACGTCGGGCATGCGCCGGGTCAACTCCCTGGATCCCCCCGATCCGGAGCTGCGCAGGCAGCAGGGCGCAGCGGGTTCAGCGGCGCAGGTGCCCGCAGGACATTGCGCCGGGTCACTCTGCGTCTCCGAGGAACCAATCGACCTCGCGGGCGAAGTCCTGGACGTGCTGGAACAGGAAGGCGTGGCCGGCGTCACTCCACAAGATCGTGCGTGCGTTGGTGAGAGCTTGCGGGCCGCTGCGTAGGTGTGGTCGGGGTGGATCATCACGTCCTGGGTGCCGTTGGCCAGCAAGACGGGAATGGTCAGCTCGTCCAGACGGCCCCAATAGCCCTCGAAGGAGCCCAGAGCCGTCACATGGCCGCGGACGGCCTCGGAGCTGATGGCCGCGTGTGAGGTGTCGAGGCGGTAGCGCAGGCGCTCCAGCGACTCCTGCCCCGATTTCCGGCCGGCCGGAGTCTCGGGGAAGAACAGGTAGAGGAAATCCTCGTCATCGTTGACCGGCTTGGTCGCGATGCCCTGCACGCGCTCGGTCATGCGCGGGACCCCTGGGACGGCGGGCGGGGTGCTGCCGGCGGCCCACCGGACCAGGGTCGAGCCCTGCTTAGTGATCCGTCCACGATGGACGGTGGTATCGCGTCGCCTGCTGATGGGTGCGGAGGCTCGGGCGCTGGGACACGGCGGGATTCGTGCGGTGGCGCTGGCTGCGGGGGTCGCGGAGAATACGTTCTCGCGTGGGGACGCCGACCTGGACGCTGGCGGGCCGCCGCTGGGCCGGACACGACGGCCCGGCGGGGGCCGTAAGCGTTTGTGCGATGTGGACTCTGGACTGTTGCCGGTGCTGCTGGCGCTGTTGGAACCGGACGAGCGCGGCGATCCGATGTCGGCGTTGCGGTGGGCGACGAAGTCGACCCGCACGCTTGCCGCGACATTGACCGCCCAGGGTCATCGGGTCGGTTCGGACACGGTCGCTGATTTGCTGCGCGGGGAAGGGTTCAATCTCCGCGGGGGAGGCCGGCTCAGCGTCCGCATCCCGCGGCGGTACGTTCCCCTCGACCAATCAACGCAGCCCTTGTCGTGACCCGGATTCCTTGGCAAGAACCGTGATCACGCAAGGGCTGCACCGATGATCGGCCGGGGTCACACCCACGAACCCGGCAGGTCAAAGACAAGCTCAGCCGACGTGGATTTGAACCATACGCTCGCCTCGGTCGCCGGAGCACCACCACCGCCGACATAGGCGTTCACATGGTCACCCGCACCAACATTCGCCTGCCGGAGAACCGGGCGCATCCCATTCGCCCCAGTATCCAGGCTCGGCGTCCGCTCCCCCAGAATCGGGAGGCTGGTAATCCCAGCTGCTCCCGTCAGGCCAGCCACCCCAGTCATCCGCGACGACCATGTGGTTGGACGGCACGGCCATCCGGGCCGGCGCTGAACCCGCCAACACGAGCATGGCCGACGTTGCGGTGGCGATGAGTAATGCTCGTACTGATCGCATCGATCACCCTTTCGGCGATGGACATCAAGGTACTGTCACAACGGCTTCACGGGCGGCCGGGTTCGACCCTTCGGTACGCTGTTTTCGATGCCTCTAAGCGCCTGCCCAATAGTTATGTCCGTAACTCGCCCGGTTTGATCGGCGTCCCAACGAGTTGGCCTCGTCGAGGTTTGGATTCGGTTACCACACCAGAAATCCATCCACGACGAGGCCGACGTCAGTATGCGCCCTGCGCACGTGTACGCCAACGTCTCCGGCGAGCAGCACGACCAGCTCGTCGACGCCCTGCACCGGCAGTGGCGAGTCGCCGCCCGCGCGGTGATGATCCTGCTGTCCGCGAACGGGATGACCGCCACCGAGATCGCCGAACTGCTGCACTACGACCCCCGCACCGTCCGGCGGTGGATCGCCCGCCACGACACCGAAGGCCTGTCGGGACTGCCCGACCGGCCCCGCAGCGGCCGGCCCCGACTCGGCAGCGCAGGACTCGGGGAACGGATCCGTCGGCTGCTGCAAACGCCGAAGGCATGGACCACCGCCCGGATCTGGCGGGCCCTGGGACGCCCGCCGCTGAGCCTGCGCACCATGTACCGGCACATCCGGGAGCAGGCCCGCTGGTCCCGACCACGGCTGATCGCCAAGAGCGACCCCGACCACGACAGCATCTGCGCCGACATCCGCGAGCAGATCACCGCCCTGCCCACCGGATCGGTCGTCCTCGCCGAGGACGAAACCCACCTCGACCTCCTCGCCCGCGTCCGGGCCTGCTGGATGCCCACCGGCCTGCGGCACCGCGTCATGACGCCGGGCAAGAACATCCGCCGCACCATCCACGGCGCGATCAACCTGGCCACCGGCGCCTTCCACCACCACGTCTCGGTCCACAACGTCTCCGTCGTGTTCTGCTACTTCCTCGACCAGCTGCTGTCCGCCTACCCCGACGCACCCATCGTGGCGGTGATCTGTGACAACGGCGGCACCCACCTCAGCGGCATCACCAAACGATGGCTGACCGAGCACCCACGCCTACGCCTCCTACGCGGCGCCCGATACAGCCCCCAGGACAACCCGGTCGAACGGATCTGGGCGGTGATGAAACAGCACATCGCCAACACCGCCCCAGCCACGATCGCCGACCGGGTACGCCAAGCCCACGCGTTCTTCCGCAACAGAAGCAGTGACCAGAACCTCACCACCGCGGCGCCCTGGACCTCACCCTGGCTACCCCACGGTTACGGACAGAACTATCGATCAGGCGCTTAGACACGCCGACGCGCTCTGTCAGCCGCCGCCCACCGCGTTGAGCTTGCCCCCGGGATATGGACACCGGGCTATTGCCGCGATCTGATGCAGCGCAGTCGGCCGCGCGATCCACCCGGCTGGTGGTGGTCGACTCGATCCGGGCTGAGGAGCCAGGGTGCCACCTGATCAGGGTTCACTCACCGGTCACGAGCGCTCTCGTGACGAAGTCGTCACACTGCTTCGGCCGCGGGTTCGAAGTGACATCGATCAAGAGGAGCCAGACCCTCTTGCTGCCGTGGATCTCGTGGATGAACTTGACGCTGGGAGCCGATCTTCAGGGATCGCGGATTGTTGCCGTTGAGAGCACGCGAGCTAGATCCTTGACCTCCCTCGATTCCCGGCCCGGGCGGGTGTTGCAGCTGGTTCCGTCGAGGGTTGGGCAGGTGACGGTATGGACGTTCTGCATGATCGTTGTGCCGCGTTGGACGTCAGTAAGCGAGATGTCAAGGTATGCCTCCGCATACCCGGTGCCCGCCGGAATCAACGGCATACCGAGGTTCGTTCGTACTCGGCGATGACGAACCCGTTGTTGGCGATGCGGGACCGGCTTGTTGCTGAGCAGGTGACGTTCGTCGTGATGGCGGCAACGGACGGCTACTGGCGCTCGCCGTACTACCTGCTGGAAGACGCGTTGAACGTGGTCCTGATCAATGCCAAGCAGGCCAAGGCGCTGCCCGGACGCAAGACTGATGTCGCTGACTCGGTCTGGCTGGCCCAACTGGCTGAGTGCGGGCTGCTGAGGGCCAGCTTCGTGCCACCGAGCCGATCCGCCACCTGCGTGACCTGACCCGCTACCGCAGCGTGCTGACCGCTGAACGAACCCGAGAGGCGTCCCGACTGGAGAAGGAGCTCGAGGACGCCGGGATCAAGCTGTCCATCGTGGCCAGCGACATCCTCGGCGTGTCCGGCCGGGCAATGCTCGAAGCACTGATCGCCGGCCGGCTCGTCGTCGTCGACGAAGCCTGGACGCTGCTGCGCGAAGGCGAGGGCGCGAAGTTCCTGTACCGCCTGGCCAAGGCGGCCCGCAAACGCCGGGCCGGGGTTGCCGTCGTCACCCAGGACGCTGCCGATCTGCTCGGCTCCGATCTGGGGCAGGCGGTCATCGCCAACGCCGCCACCCAGATCTTGATGCGCCAGGCGCCGCAGGCGATCGACCTGATCGCCGAGACGTTCGCGCTGACCGCCGGTGAGGCCCGCCTGCTGCTCGCCGCCGGCCGCGGCGAGGCGCTGCTCCTGGCCGGCTCGCACCGGGTCGCGTTCACCGTCGTCGCCTCTGCACGGGAGCACCAGCTGTGCGCCGGGCTGGCCGACCTCATCGACGACCCCGATCTGTAGCGCCTGCGCACGACCCGATCGGCGTCTGTCCACATCGGACATCGACTTGGAGTACTCCATGCCTCCCACACCCGCGCCGTCACCGTCGGTAGACCCGTCCATGGTCCCCGCCGCACCGCACTCCCACCTGCTCGACCTCATCCAGGCCGCCGCCGGGTGGGCGGCACACCGGCCGTGGCTGGCCGGCGCGGCTGCCGCCCTCGTCGTGGCCGCCGCCGCCACCACCGCACGGGTGCGGACCCTGCGGCATCGGCGCCTCGCCCGGCACGCCCAGCAGGTCCTGATCACCCCACCGCCGCAGGTCGACCCGGCCGGGGCGAGGGCGTGGTGGGCCAACCTGTACGAACTGCTCGCCCCGTCCCGGCGGCTGCTGTACGGCACGCCGCACGTGGCGATGGAGTACCGGTGGGCCGGACGTGCTCTGACCATCCACGTGTGGCTGCCCGGTACCGTCCCGGCCGGGCCGGTCGCCGCCGCGGTCCGCGCCGCGTGGCCCGGCGCGTCGGCCACCATCGCCGACGCCGCCGACCCGGTCCCCGTACCCACGAAGGACAACCGGGTGCTCGACGTCGGCGGTGCGCTCGTGCCGGCGCTGCCCACCTGGTATCCCCTCGAGACCGACCACAACACCGACCCCAGCCGGGCCCTCGTCGCCGCCGGCGCGGGCCTGTCCGGCGGGGAACGGGCCTGCGTGCAGATCCTGGCCCGCCCCGCTGCACCCCGCCGCGTCCAGCAGGCCCGACGGGCCGCCGCAGCACTGCGCACCGGCCGGCCACCCGGCGGCCTCCTCGATCCGGCCGCGTGGCTGCGCGGCGCGCTGCACCTGCTCACCGAACTCACCACCCCCACCCGCGGTGCGCGCACCGGCGGGTACGGGCGGGCGGTCCCGGCGGACCCGATCCGCGACCACGACGCCCGCCCGGCCCTCGAGAAGTCCCTCGCCCCGCAGTGGGAGGTCGGCATCCGCTACGCGGTCGCCGTCCAACCCAGCCGCCGCAGCAGCCCCGGCACCAACCCCGCCCCCAACGCGCAGGCGCCGGCGAACTCCGAGACGGTCCGCCGCCTGGCCACCGTCGCCCACGCCATCGCATCCGCGTACGGCATCTACACCGGCCGCAACCGGCTGCGGCGGCTGAAGCTGGCCCACCCCGCCGCGGTCCTCGCGCAGCGGCGCTTCACCCGCGGCTTCCTGCTCTGCGCCGACGAGCTCACCGCCGTGGCCGCGCTGCCCATCGACGTCGCCGTCCCCGGCCTCGACCGGGCCCGTGCCAAAGCCGTCCCCGCACCCGTCGCGGTGCCCACCGGCGGCCGGGGCACCAGGGTGCTGGGCCGGGCCGAGGTCGGCGGCCACTCGGTGGCGCTGCGCGTGGCCGACGCGCGGGAACACATCCACATGCTCGGCGCCACCGGATCCGGCAAGTCCACCGAGATGACCCACATGGTCATCGACGACGTCAACGCCCATCGCGGCGTTGTCGTCATCGACCCCAAAGGCGACCTCGCCCTCGACATCCTGGACCGGCTGCCGGCCTCCGTCGCTGACCGGCTCGTGCTCATCGACCCGGACCAGGAACGCGGCGCGACCCTCAATCCACTGGCCGGCCTCGACGACGACCTGGTCGTGGACAACATCGTCAGCATCTTCTCCAAGATCTTCCAGCGGCACTGGGGCCCCCGCATCGACGACGTACTGCGCGTGGCGTGCCTGACCCTGATGCGCAAAGCCAACGCCACCCTCACCCTGGTCCCGCCGCTGCTCAACGACAAGCAGTTCCGGGCCGCGTTCACCGTCGACCTCGACGACCCCGAAGGCCTGAAAGGCTTCTGGGAGTGGTACGAGGCCACCCCACCACCACTGCGCGCGCAGGTCATCGGCCCGGTCCTGGCCAGGCTTCGGGCCTTTCTGCTGCGCGACTTCGTCCGCGACACCCTCGGCGTCGCGACATCCAGCTTCGACATGCGCAAGGTCCTGGACGGCGGCATCCTCATCGCCCGCCTGCCCAAAGGCCAGCTCGGTGAGGAGACCGCCCGGCTGATGGGCAGCTTCGTGCTCGCCTCGGTGTGGCAGGCCGCCACCGCCCGCGCCCGCATCCCGGAAGACCAACGCCGCGACGCCTCCGTCTACATCGACGAAGCAGTGCGCCAGGAAGCGCTGTAATCCCAGGTCGGTTCGCCGACCGAGGGATGCAACACCGGGAAGGGATGAAAGAGCCCTTCCACCGGCCAGTCGCAGCTGGCTGGTGAAGCTGAGGACAGCCCGATCCGGGAAACGCCGGTGACGGTGGGAGCAGTCCTGACAACGACGGGACGGTCTGGCACTACCAGACAGGCCGGGTCCGGCAAGCGACGCGGAAAGGTGTACGAGAGGAACCGACGTGTGAACCCCCGTAAGCGATGTACCAACTCAAATCTGGTGGATATGGGCTGGGGTGCAGTGCGTGACCACCACGCATCGATGGTGATGGTCAACTCCGAAACCGTTCAAGCTTCGACGGGAAGGAGGCCAGTGGGAAAGCCTGCGGCGTACCACTGGCGATGCTGCCGGGGAAGAGTCGGGCACCTCATCCGCGAACCGGTGTGCAGTGAACCTGGGAACCATCCGTGGTCGCCCCACCGGCCGGAACTCCATTCCGGTCGAGGGCAGGACCGTTGTCGTCTGACGGCCACGCGATGGGGCGGAGGACCCGTAGTAGTCCGAGCGCGGGAAAGCCGCGTACATGGCGAAGGGGTCCAGCAAGTCACGCAGTGGAAGAACTGGAATATCAGGAGGTTCCGCCGGTGAATACCGACGCGTCGGCCCTGACTCTGCTTGCGGCAGAGCGCCGGGTACTGGAGATCCAGACCAAGCTGCACCGTTGGGCAACCAACGATCCTCACAAGAAGTTCGACGATCTGTTCAATCTCGTCACTGATCCGGCCTTCCTACTGATGGCCTGGGATCGGGTGCGGGGCAACAAGGGCGCCAAGACCGCTGGGGTGGACGGCCACACGGCCGTGTCCATCCAGGTGACGGTTGGGATCGAGCGGTTCCTCGCCGAGCTTCGCAGCTCGTTGAAGGACCGCAGCTTTCAGCCGTTGCCGGTGCGGGAGCGGATGATCCCCAAGTCAGGCGGCAAGCTGCGCCGACTCGGGATCGCCACGATCGCCGACCGGGTGGTCCAGGCGTCCCTGAAACTGGTGCTGGAGCCGATCTTCGAGGCGGATTTCCTCCCGTGTTCCTACGGGTTCCGCCCCGGACGCCGGGCTCACGACGCGGTCGCCGAGGTGCAGTTCCTCACCACCAGTCAACGACGGTTCGACTGGGTGGTCGAGGGCGACATCAAGGCGTGCTTCGATGAAATCTCGCATCCGGCCCTGATGGACCGGGTGCGGGCGCGTATCGGAGACAAACGCGTGCTGGCCCTGGTGAAGGCATTTCTCAAGGCGGGCATCCTCACCGAGGAGCGCGCGCTGCGCAAGACCGACGCCGGTACCCCGCAAGGGTCGATCCTGTCCCCGCTGCTGAGCAACGTCGCCCTGTCCGTCCTGGACGAGTACATCGCCCAGGCGCCTGGCGGGCCACACCTCAGCGCACATTTCCGGGCCAAGCGACGCTCGCAAGGTCTGCCCAACTACCGCCTCGTGCGGTACGCGGACGACTGGTGCCTGATGATCTCCGGCACCCGGGAGCACGCCGAAGTCCTCCGGGACGAGATCGCCGAGGTCCTAGCCACGATGGGCCTGCGCCTGTCGCCGGACAAGACCTTGATCACCCACATCGACGAGGGCCTGGACTTCCTCGGATGGCACATCCAGCGCCACACCAAGAAGGGCACAGACCAGCGCTACGTCTACACCTACCCGGCGAAGAAGGCGCTTGCCAACATCACCGGGAAGATCAAGACGTTGTGCCGACAGACCACGAGCCAGGACCTGGCCGACCTGCTGCTCCCGCTCAACCGGGTGCTGCAGGGCTGGTGCACCTACTTCCGACCCGGGGTGTCCTCCGCGACGTTCCAATACCTGCGCGCCTTCGCCTGGAAGCGCGTGTGGGCCTGGATCCGCCGCAAGCATCCCAAGACCAACTGGAAGGAACTCCGCCGCCGCTACTGCGCCGGTGGATGGTGGCCCAGCGACAACGGAGTACGGCTGTTCGACACCGGCAAGGTGCGCACCTTCAGCTACCGATACCGGGGATCAGCCATCCCAACTCCGTGGCCAGCCGAATCATGAGATCGAACTGCCTGAACGAGACTCGCGGAGAGCCGGATGCGTCGAGAGGCGCACGTCCGGTTCGGGAAGCGGTCAGGGAAAACCCACCGGTGGAAACACCGGCAGGGCGTCCCTGGCCGACTTTCACCACAACGTGCTGAATCTGGCCGGCTCGGTCGGGGACATGCTCGCCGAGGCCCGCGGCTATCACCTGTCCCTGGTGCTGGCGCACCAGAACCTGAGCCAGCTGCCGCGCGAAACCCAGCTGGCCCTCTCCGCGAACGCGCGCAACAAGGTGTACTTCAACTGCAGCCCGGAGGACGCGCATCAACTGGCCCGGCACACCCTGCCGGAGCTCGACGAGCACGACCTGTCCCACCTCGACGCCTACACCACCGCGAGCCGGCTCGTCGTGGCCAACCAGGAAACCGCGGCGTTCACCATGCGGACCCGGCCGCCGCTGCCGATCCTCGGCGAGACCACCGCGCTGCGGCAGGCCGTTGCCCGTACCGACACCGACGGAGAAACTGACCGGGTACCGCACCCTGCAGGACAAAGGCCCCGCCTGGCCGGTGCTGTTCTGGCTGCCCACGACGGCCATCGAGACAAACCTGCACCGGCACCTCACCAGCCTGGCCGGCGGCACCCTCGGGGTCCCCATCGCCACAGCCGCCCGCGACCACGCCGGCGAGCACGGCGGGCCGGCCGGGCCGGTGTGGAAGGTGGTCGGCAACGGCCGGCGCCGGCTGCGGCTGGCCGAACTGCCCGGGCCGCCCGGCCCTGGGGGACCGTTCCACCCTGGCCCGCCCGAGCCCGACGAGGACCCGCTGTACCTCCTGCGCGACGACACACCGCCCACCGGGGCCTGAAAGCGGACGCGGTGCTCATCGGGTCCGACGAGCGCTACTGCGACCGCGCCGCGCGGTGCCCGGCGATGGCCGCCGCCAGTTGCGGCTGGCCCGTCTTTGTCCGGCCCGGACGGGGACCTCTCCGCCCGAACTGGACGAGGACCTGCTCTACGTGCTGCGCGACGATGCACCGCCTACGCCGATGTGTACCGTCCGGCACCGCGCGATTGACGGCCCGGCGACATGGAACTGGGCCGGCCACCTCACCCAGCCGACCCAACTGATCCCCACACCGGACGCCGCACTCGGCATCTGGTGTGGGGGCCTTTCGCGTTTCCGGCCCGGGATTTTCCGGCCGGGCCAACGCGTCGAGGACGCCCGAGTCGCCGCGCCGGCGGCACCCGGTGCGGGCTGGTCCTGCTCGCCGTAGCTGCCTGCCGCCGCCACCTTCCATGCAGGGAGCTTCTACGCCTATATCAATGCCGTTGCGTTAGGCGGCTGCCGAATTGGTCAAGGGGCCAGCGACGAAGGCGGCATCGACCATCGGACAGACTTCTACGCTCTACCCCCATAACTGGTGGGTCACATCAGCCCGTGCCCGCAGCCGGGAGTTGCAGCTGCCCGGTGCGCGCTCATGTTCGATATGCCGGTGATCGTGAGGCTCCTCAAACTGGGCACGCGGTGCCTCGATCACGCTGCATATCACGCATCATGCGACCCGCCAGGGCCCAGGTGACCGAAGATCACCCCGCATAATGCCGTGGTACGTGAGGGTCGACCACCGATGCCCCGATGCGCCGATAACCGCACGTCGCCGGTGTGGGGCGGTTTTCCTTGGGGCAGTTGATCGCGGCGGCGACAATCGACGGTGTGGACGTGGTGGGTGTGCGGCCAGGTCGTGGTCTTGTCGGGGCACTGGAGGGTGCGTACCGGCGGGCGGTCCGTCACGGGCAGACCGTGGTCAGCTCAGCGGAAGTGCTGCAGCGCGGTGTGCTGCGGGTGCCGGAACTGCGCCAGTTCCCGCCACCGTGGTCTCGTGACTGGCGGCAGCGCGGGGATCTGATCGACGACGACTCACCTTGGCAGCGGTCCCGGTTGTTTCCCGCCTTCGATCAGCAGGTGGCGGTGTTCGCCGACGGGGCGCTGCGAGAGGCGGCCCACCTCGGCGGTCCCGGCGTCGCCGTGTTCTCCCCACTGGTCCGTCACGCGGTCTACGAGGCCGTCCACGAGGCCAGCCGCCGTGACGGCGTACCGGCCGGCGTACGTCACCTGCTTGCCGCGATCTTCGCCGAGCCGGGCAACGCTGCAGCCCAACTCGCCAGGCAAATGTGGGTGGTCGGTCACGACGGCCTCGCTCTCGACCGTCAGGCACCCAAGTACCGCGCCGGCGACGACCCACCGGACTGGGCACCACAGGCGCTCAAGGCGCTGTGCGTCCTGCCGTCGAACGCGCCCCGCATGCTGCAACCGCCCTGGAGAGCCGCCGTAGCGGCCGGCCTGTACGTGGCGATGCGTCGACCCTTCCTTCGGCACGGAGCACGCTACGGCCACCCCATCCTCGCACTGGTCGAACACGACGCCGGCATACAGGCCATCCGCCTTGGACACGCCCACACCGGGACCGTCGAACTGCTCCTGAGCGTGCTGGACCTGCACGAACAGCTGCACACTGCGGGCGCGGTGCTGCCGGAACCGGTCGCCCGCCACAACACCGCCGGTCAGATACTGCGCGAGCACGGCGTCACCCTGCTCGCCGCCACCATGGCCGCGGCCCAGTCAGCGCCCGCGCTGCAACCTGTCCCAGACCCGGCAGCGGTCCCGACAAAAGGCTGGCCGCGGGAACGGAAAACCCGCCGCCCCACGCCGCCGCTGGACGCAGGCGCATTGCGCGCGCTGCGCTCGGCCAGCACGGCAGCGCGGCAGGCACGTGATCCCTTCGCCGGCACAACACACCTCTTGGTGACCATGCTTCGTGACGGCGACGACCCAGCCGCCGGCCTGCTCCGCAGGATCGGCGCGAACCCCGAAACAATCGCCGGACACGCATCCACCAGCCAGGGTTGACACGCCACCCCCTGAGCCTCCGCCGTCGAGACCGCAACCTCGATCATGCACCCACTCACCGACGATCGATCCAACCGCCGACCGGGCCTAGCCGAGATCGGGTGCGCACATTTGCCGCGAATGCGCGGGACGCCATCGCCGTGGCCGGCCGGTCCTCTCAGGAAGCCTCGCACCTGCTCGCCGTGCTCGGCCCGGTCGGCATCCCCGCCAACCGCATCCCGCACGCCCGGCGCCCGCTCAACGGCCGGCGGTTCAATCAATGGCAGCACGGCGTCGACGCCGAACGGGCCGCCCGCCGTCATTGTCACAAGTGGTCCCCGTCGCCGTCCGGGCACGCCGACCGCGGCGCCGTGCAACCACCCGCCGCCTGACCACTTCCCGCGGCCGGGACACCCGAACCCCGCATTGAGGTAACCCAACCCGGCCAACCGGCCCAACTGGCCGAGTGCCGGCCGGCCCCCGGCCAGGCGCCGGCTGCGGGTGGTCAGCCTGCCGCCGGACTGTCCGGCGACGGGCTCGCCCATGCCGCGCGGCGAGCCACCGCCCGGTACGACGCGTGGTCGGCCTGCGGACTTCGGTTGGGGAGGTGCGCGCCGCACATCCTCGGCGCGCACGAGGCCGCCCAGTTGGCCCCAGCGTCTCTTTCCCGACCCGATCGGAGCAGACCGGCGCCGACGCATCGCGGTGGCCGCCGACATCGCCGGCTACGATCCGGGCCGCCGCTGGCACGACCACCAGCTGCCCGGCGCGACCGCGACGGCGAGCATCGGCGGGGCACCGTTCCACGACGTCTGGCGCTCCATCGCGACGTTCCTGCGCGTCGGCGACATCGTGCGGCTGCGCTGGCACGCCGACACCAGCACCGACCAGCTGACCGCCCACGGGCTGCACCGCGACGACCTGCACATCGAGGTCCGCCGCGGCGCGCGGGTGTGGACGTTCCTGCTGCAGGTGTCCGTCCGCCCGCCCGACGCCCGCATGATCACCGCAGCCCGCACCTAAGTCACACGGGCGCAGCACCACCCGTCACAGCGCACCGCCGTGACCATCGCACAGGACTCCACGACAGCGCTGATCGGCGCTGCTCCGGCCGTTGCCCGGCCACCATTCAAGCTGCCGGAACTAGTGGTGG
This sequence comes from Dactylosporangium sp. CA-139066, assembly GCF_050936175.1. Classification (NCBI taxonomy): domain Bacteria; kingdom Bacillati; phylum Actinomycetota; class Actinomycetes; order Micromonosporales; family Micromonosporaceae; genus Dactylosporangium; species Dactylosporangium sp. CA-139066. Next base: position 3,183,401 of record NZ_JBNJNH010000001.1, read on the forward strand.
CGGTCTATCGGCACGAGTCGAACACCGCCGAGCACGCCGCGAACATGTTGGAGTCGCTGAGCCTCGCGGCCGGCAACCGGGAGAGCGTCCGCAACGTCCTGCGGAACCTCCTCGCCGAATGCCTCGGCGCCCTGGTGGCCCAGGCCGCGGCCGAGCCCGGCGGCCGGTTGCCCGGCCTGATCGAGATCGCCCTGAACCGGGTCCTGGACGGCGAGCAGGCGGAGGCCGAGCTGGCCGCCGCGGCCGCGGTCGTGCGCCGGGTCCCGCGCCGCGAGGACAGCTACCGCCAGCTGATGAGCCGGCTCGCGAGACTGGCGATAGCGTGGTGCGAGGCCCAGCTGCGGCACGTGCCGACCGCGCCGGTCCGGGTGGACGCGCTCACCGACCTGGCCGCCGAGGCCGCCACCGCCCTCGACGCCGCCGCGGCGACGGCCCTGGCGGCCGAGGCGCTGGCTGTTGCCCGTCTGCTGGGTCCGGACCAGTCCCGGCGCCTGGCGCGCGCGTGGTACAACCTCGGCACCGGCCAGGCGAACGGCGGCGACCGGCCGGCCGCGCGGGAGGCCCTGGCCACGGCGGCCGCCCTGGCACGTGACGGCGGCGGCGCCAACACCGACGCGCTGATCGAGCGGTGTGAGGCGCTGGTCAACCTCGGCTCCTGCCTGGCCGACCTGGGCGATCAGGCGGCCGCCCTGGACGTGTGTGTCGAAGCGATCGAGCTGCGGCTCGGCCGCGACTTCGCCGGTCATGTGCTGCAGCCGCTGGCCGAGCCGCTGACGCAGCTCGCGTCGAGCCTGCGCGAGACCCCGGGTCCGCAGGGTGCCCTCGGGGGGCCGCGACCGCTGCGTCCGCTCGCCTGGAGCGAACCGGAGCACGACCGGTGGACCTCGGAGCACAGCCTCGCGCTGATCATGCTGGCGGCCCGGTTGAGCACCGGCCTCGCCGAGCGGATCGCCCCGCGCATCGGCGAGCTGCCCGCCGGCGAGGCTCCGGCGAAGGCGGTCGCGGTGTCCGACGCGTTGCATGGTCTGACGAAGCGCCTGTCCGACCACGAACTGGCCGCAACGCTGCTCGCGGAGAGCGTCGAGCTTCGCCGGCGGTTCGTCACCGACGACCGGTCGCGGGCCGAGTTCGCGAAGTTTCTCAGCACCATCGCCGGGGAGCTCGACGACGACGAGGCCGATGCGGCGCTGGCCTACGCCAACGACTCGATCGCGGAGTTCCAGCGGCTGAGCCCCGAGCATTTCGCGCAGTACGAGGCGGATCTTGGCAATGCTGTGCTCGCGAAGGTCGCCGCGCTGACGCAGGGCGGCATGGACCCGCTGCGACTGACATCCGCTCAGCGGCGGTGGGCCATCGCGGAGGTCGAGGAGGCCGCGGCGCTGCTGCGCAACCTGCCCGAGACGCCAGAGAATGCCGCGGTGCTCGCGGAGGTCGGTGCCATCCGGGGGTTGCATCTGCTGTGGAGCGGCGACGTCGAGGCCGCGGCGGAGGCCCTCACAGAGGCCGCCGAACGATATGCGGCAGAGGCGGCCGTGAACGAGGAGGCCGTCGAGGGTCTCGGGATGATGCACGTCCTTGTGGAACTGTTGGCGGGCCGGCAGCCCTACGACTGGCTGACCTCGATGAGCGACGCCGAACTGGCGGAACTGGAGTCGGACGAGCTGCCGCTGCTGCAAGAGGCCATGCTGGCGGTGGTCGAGGACGTCGGCGGGGGCCTGGACATGCTGGCCGGCGCGCTCGCTTCGGCCGATCGGCTGGACGTCGCCGTCGGCTTCGCGCATCAGTCGATCGCGCTTGCGCGATTCGAGCTGGGGACCGATGAGGACGCGGATACCGAGACGATGCTGAACCTCGGCAGCGCGCTGGCGCAGCTGTCCGCGTTCCAGATCGGCACGCCCGAGGCGGCCCTGCGAAGCGCCCGGGAGGCCCTGAAGGCCATTGCCCCGGTGCCTGCCGACGAGCCGCTGTTGGCGCTGGTCCGCGGCACGGCCCAGCTGGCCCTGGCGCGTGCGTCGCTCGCCGCCGACCAGCATGCCGACGTCGTCGGTCTCACGGAGGGTGCGACGGCCGAGCTGGTCCGGGCGATGCCCTCGTTCGACGAGGAGGACGACGCGATCGGCCGCTGGCCGAGCATGGCGGGGATGCAGGCCGAGGCGCAGACCGTCTTGGCCAACGCCTACCTCGCCGTCAACCGGCCGGCCGAGGCGCTCGACCATGCCGCGCTGGCGCGGGCCGCTCTCGAGCAGTTGCCGCCGTCGAACCTCGTGGTCGCCATGATGCTGACCACCCATGTCATCGAGGGACGGGGCGAGTTTGCCCGCGGGCAGTACGACGCCGCCTTGGCCGCGTTCGATCGCGTCATCGAGGGTTACGAGGCCTCGGATCTGGCCGCTTCCGCCCTGCCCGGCCTGGCCGACGTCGCGTTCATGTCGGCGGTCTGCCTGCAGGAACTGGGTCAGCAGGAGCCAGCGGTACAGCGAACGCAGCTGGCTGCGCAGTTGTGGCACGGTAGCGAGCCCGCGCCGGCGGTCCAGGGCCGCATTGCGGCGAACCTGGTGGTGCAGGCCGTGGCGCTCACCGTGCTCGGCGACGTCGGCGAGGCCTACCGGGTCAGCCTGGAGGCCATCACGGTAGCCCGGGCGGCGCACGCCGCCCCGAGCCTGGTGAGCGCCCTACGCGTGCACGGTCAGTGCGTGGCCGCTCTCGGCCGCTTTGCGGAGGCGGTGAACCTGTTCGACGAGGCGCTGGCCATGGCCGCGACGGCCGGGCCGCAAGAGGTTCCCCCGGTGGAGCTCGGGCTCGTCCACCTCGGGCTCGGCAACTGCCGGGCGGAGCTCGGTCAGTTCGATGCCGCGCTGGACGCGTTGCTCGCCGCGGCCGAGATCTTCCGCGACATTCCCGGTCAGATCCTGCTGCTGGCCGGGGTGCTGATCTCCGCCGCCCGCTGTCATCGGGAGCTGGGCGACAACCTGGCCGGGCTGCCCCTGGTGACGGAGGCGGCCGACCGGTGCCGGGAGCTCATCGTGGACGAGGCCAGCGCGGCCGGCCTCGCGGACGCGTTCACCGCCGCCCTGTGGGAGGTGGTCGTCGGCCATGACACGGAGGCCGACGGTCTCGCCGCCGATGCCGCGGCCGCCGAGGGGATCGACTTCTTCCGGACCTGGGGGCTGTCGCAGCGGGCCGAGGTCACCGAGGCGACCCTCCACTACGCTGACATGCTGACCTACCACGCCGCCGTCCTCGCCGAGGACGGTCGCGATCTCGAGGCGCTGCCGTTCGGCGTCCAGGCGACCTGGATACTGCGGAACCTGGCCGGCCGCGATCCGGAGGCATTCCTGCCGGCCTACCTCAACTCCCTGGCCGGCCAGGTGGAACTGCTCCGCGGTCTGGGGCGGCTCGCCGAGGCCGACGCGGCCGAGCAGGAATACGCCCGCTGGGCCCCGAGCTGACCGCTCAGTGGTCCGCGTCGCCGACGTGCGCGGCGACGGTCCAGCCGTGCGCGAACGGGTCGACGACAAACGCGTCGCGGTCACGTGTGGCCAGTGGCACCAACGCTGTCGCCTTGCGTCCAAGCCAGCGTCGCCTCCTGCGCCGCTCATCGGATCACGATGTCTCGTGAGAGGGGCAGTTCGTAGAGAAGGGCGGTGTCGGCAGCTTGACGGCCGTTCAGGCGACCATCACCGAACGCCACGCCGCAGATCTTGGTCCTATCCACCGCTACTCGAACGCGTGGAGGCTCCGTGAGCCTCTCTTCGAGCTTGCAGATGATCTCCATACGGGGGTTGCGGTTGCGAGTCGTGGGGTCCGGCGGGCAGATACTGAACGACGCTGTGTCCGCTTTGGCCTATTTTTGGTCACGGGTTTTCGATGTCGGCTGCGCCGGCACCGCCAGGCACGGCTGGGTGGCGGCGCCGGCCGGGGCGCTGTGCGTGGACTCGTTCCCCGCCGCGTCCAACCCGGCGACCGTGAACCGGTGCGCGGTCGCCGGGTACAGCCGGTCCACCCGGACGGCGGTGCCGGTGGTGACCGCGACCAACGTCCCCGCGTCGTACACCGCGTAGCGGGCCGGCGGCGCACCGGCCGGCGGCGCCCACGACAGGCCGACGGCCGTGTCGGTCGGCGTGGTCACGGTGAGGCCGGACGGCGCCGACAGGGTCACCGGCGCGCCGGCCGCCGTCGTCGCACTCGCCGACGCGACCTGCGTCAGCGCGCCGGACCCGCAGCGGTTGTACCGGTAGAGCGCCAACTGGTGGGTGGTGGCCGGGGCGAGGCCGCCGACCCGGGCGCCGGTCAGCGGCGTGAAGCCCAGGCTCTGGCCGTCGACCCGCAGCTCCAGGTCCCCGCCGAGCGGATGCGGGCTCCACGCCACGGTGAGCGCGGTGGCGCTGACCGCGGTCACGGTCAGCGGGACCGAGCTGGGCATGCACTCGGGGTTGTACCCCGACAGCCAGGACCGCCCGGTCACCGGCGTGCTCGGGGCGGACTCCCGGCCGAGGCCGTCCACCGCCGTCACCGTGTACGTGTGCGACGTGCTGAACGGCACCTCCAGCTGCGTCGACGTCGTGCTGGTGCGGGCCACCACCCGGTCGCCCTCCCGGACGTGGAAGAAACGGGCCACCGGGCCGGTGCGCGGCTGCTGTCAGCTCACGGTGATCATCGTGCCGAGGCTGCTCGCCCAGGGTGCGACCGGGGCGGCGGGGCCCGCCGGGTCCACGGACGCGACGGCGGGGGAGGGGGCGGCGCCGGCCAGGACGACGGCGGCGACCGCGGTCAGGGCGGTCGCGCGGCGGGTTCGTGGAGGCACCCGGTCGGCCCTTCGGCAGGCGGGATGGCATGCAGCGTCGTCGATGCTCTCCCAAACATTGGAGTGCATCGATAGTCGGATGTCAACGCTCTGCGTGGTCGGAGCCTCGTGGGGTGGGGACGGCGCCGGTCCGCCGGCGCCCGCGACATGCCGCTGCCGCGTGCGGCGGCGCCGGGCCGGTGCACGACCGGCCGAATCGCGTGACTTGGCCGATAAGGTTGATTTGTCGCGTGCGCAGTACGCTTGGTCTCACGGCCGGGAGGATGGGATGCACCCTCGTCTGGAGCCACACCTGCACGATCGCGACCACGCCGTCGCATCACCAGCACGGCGATGGCTGTCGGTCGGCAGCGCGGGCACCCGCGACCGGGCCGCCGGCCACGACGAAGGGCGCGACCGGTCGGGCGGCGCGCCGGTCGCCGGCTTCTCCACCTGGGGCGAATTCGCCCGGCTCCGCGGCATCACCGGCTACCACAACCAGACGCTCGTCGTGCTCGCAAATGGCTGACATGGTGCCGTCCGCAGCCGCGCTGTCGACCCAGAGCCTCGCCGAGTTCCTCGCGGCGGTGTCGGGGGCACCCGACGCGACGGCGGCGACCCAGGTCGCCGCCGAGCGGGCCGCCCGCGCCCTGGAGTGCGAGGTCGGTGTCGTGCTCGGGCACGACGGCGTGGTCAGCTCGGTCGGCTTCCCGGCCGGTCGGCTCCCGCTGGCCGACATCGTCGAGGTCGCCAACCGGCGGAGGGAGACGATCGACGTCCCCGGCGCGGGCAGCTGCCACACCGTGATCGTGCCGCTGGCCGGCGGCTCGTGCGGGCACCTGCTGGTCGCCCGCTCCGGTGAGGACGGCTTCAGCGTCGACGAGATCAGCCTTGTGCACAGCATGGCGAGGGTGCTCGACCTGGCCCTCGACGCGATGCGGACCTCGGAGGCCCGGCAGCGGGACCGGGAGGAGCTCGACCGCATCTTCCTGCTGTCGCCCGCCCTGATCTGTTCGATTGGGTTCGACGGCTATTTCCGGCGGGTGAACCCGGCGTTCGAGCGGACCCTCGGGTACTCCACCGAGGAGCTGCTGGAGCGGCCCTTCATCGACTTCGTGCATGACGAGGACCGGGAACGCACCGTCGCCGAGGCGGAGGCCCTGTCGCAGGGGCAGGAGAGGATGATCTTCCAGAACCGGTACCGGTGCAAGAGCGGCGCGCTGCGCTGGCTGGAGTGGTCGGCACTGGGCGTGCCGGAGGAGGGCCTGATCTACGCGAGCGCGCGCGACGTCACCGAGCGCAAGCACTTCGAAGCCGAACGCGAGCGGCGGGAGGTGACGCTGCGGCGCTCGCAGGAGCAGCTGGCCCGCCTGTACAGCGAGTACCGCCGAATCGCCGACGAGCAGACCGCGCTGCGGCGGGTGGCGACGCTCGTCGCCCGCGGGTCGCCGCCGGACCTTGTGTTCACCGCGGTCGCCGAAGAGGTCGCCACGCTCTTCGGCGCCGACGACACGACGATCACCCGGTTCGAGCCTGACGGGCACGCGACGTTCATGGGCGGCCACCCGCTACGCCATCCGCAGGGCCACGGACACGGCGGAACCGACCCCCGCTCGGCCGTGCACGCGGTCCAGGTGACCGGCCGCGCGGCCCGCCACGACGTGGACCACCCGGGCCGGGCGGCACCGCCCGGGACCACCGCCGGCGACGCGTGCTCCGAGGTCGCCAGCCCGATCGTGGTAGAGGACCGCCTCTGGGGCGCGATCGGCGTCGCGGCGGGACGCGAGCGGCTCCCGCTCGACACCGAGTCCCGGCTCGCCGACTTCACCGAGCTCGTCGCGACCGCCATTGCCAACGCCGAGAGCCGCACCGAGCTCACCACGTCGCGGGCGCGCATCGTCGCCGCCGCCGACCAGACCCGCCGCCGCATCGAACGGGACCTGCACGACGGCGCCCAGCAGCAGCTGGTCACGCTGGCACTGCAGCTGCGCGCAATCCGGGCGGAGCTGCCGGCGGACCTCGGCACGCTCGGCGCGCAGCTCGACCATGCCGTCGTCGACGCGACCGGCGCGCTGGAGCAGCTGCGCGAGATCGCACGTGGCATCCACCCGGCGATCCTGACCGAGGGCGGCCTCCAGCCGGCGCTGCGCACGCTCGCCCGCCGCTCGCCGATCCCGGTCGACCTGACCATGCCCAACTACGTGCGGCTGCCCGAACACGTCGAGATGAGCACCTACTACGTCGTGGCCGAGGCGCTGACCAACGCGGCCAAGCACGCGCACGCCTCGGCCGTCGCGGTCACCGTCGAGGCCGACGCCGACCACGGCGTCCTGCGCGTCGCGGTCCGCGACGATGGCGTCGGCGGCGCCGGCTTCACCCGCGGCACCGGCCTGCTCGGCCTCAACGACCGCGTCGAGGCGCTCGGCGGCCGGATCGAGTTGCGCAGCCCTCGCGGTGGGGGGACGACCCTGCGCATGGAGCTGCCGATCACCGCGGCGAACGGCGACCTCGCCGGGCACCGCCGCGCCGGCCCCCGGGCGGCGGGGCCGACGGCCGGGCTGGTCGAGCACTAGATGATCGATTCCAAGGGATACGGGTCAGCGAACAGGTGCGAGGGCATCCATGATCGACCTTGCCTAGGCAACGAGACCATGGAGGCCCCATGCACGTCGATCTGGATACCCTCGCGACCGCACTGTACTGCAGGATGGATGACGAGTTGAAAGCGTCCCCCCAGCTCAACCCCTACCGGCCCGAAGGTCGGGATCGCCCCGAAGATCACTGACGCCGAGTTGATCACCGTGTCGGTGATGCAGGTACTGCTCGGCTACCACAACGAGAGCCGCTGGATCCGCAATGCCCGGACGTCGGTCATCCACCTGTTCCCGTACCTGCCCAAGCAGCCCGACGAAGGTTTCGTGGTTACCCGCGCGGCGGGAGGGTAGCGAAACGAGGTTGGACAGTCTGACGGAGGTCAGAACTGATGAGCACCCTGGAACACCCAGTTCACACGGAGCACACCCACATCCACGGCGCGGACTGCGGGCACACCGCCGTTGAGCATGCCGGGCATGTCGACTATCTGCATGACGGGCACCAGCACCACGCCCACGAGGGGCATTACGACGAGTGTGCGACCGGCCAGCACACGCCGTCGGAGCCGCACGATCATGAGCACGGTGAGCACTGTGGTCATGTTCAGGTGCGAGACGGTGACCATGTCGACTATCTCCATGACGGGCATGTGCACCGGCGTCACGGGGACCATTACGACGAATGCGCGTGCGAGTCGCACGTTATGGCCGAGCCGCACACCCATGTGCACGGCGACGGTTGTGGCCACTCGCCGGTCCTGCACAGCGACCATCTGGACTACATACACGACGGGCACCGGCACGCCGCCCACGATGGCCACTACGACGAGCATTGATCGCCAACCGCCCGAAAGTTCCGGTTGGTCTTCCATCTGGATTTCATGGCTTAACGGGCTGCATGAAACCGATGCCACCGACACAACGTCGTCAGGACGCCGAGCGCCCCAAGGGTCGCGAGCCGGTGATGCTCCACCGCATGTCCACTACCGCGCTCGGATTCCATCTGTCGTTCGACACCCGGCCCGGGAAACTGGGATTTGCCGTGCCGTGTTAGGCGACGAGGGTGGACAGGTCGAGGCTGTGCCAGGTGCCGGCCTGCCGCTCGCCGGTCGACCACCAAAGCATGTGCTCGCCGGCCATCACCTGATCAACGCCGTCAGCGACGGTGATCAGCCGATCCGTCGTCAGGTCGTACAGGGCGAGGTGCTGGGAGGAGTCGAACGCGGTCCGCGTCCCCGTCTCGATTACCGCCTCGAACCGGTCCACCAGAGCGACCCCGGCGACGGCCTGGGAGCGTTCCGCGCCCCGACGCGGCGGCGTCCCGTGCCGTCCACCCGCACCATGTCGTAGCCGTTGTCGCCGCCGCTGCCGGTGCTGACGATCGACCGGCACCGCACCGGGCCGCAGTCGACGGTCTCCGCCGAGGACTTGACGACGGCGATGCGCTGCCCGCTCAGGAGGTACCGCAGTTCCTCCCGGCCGTTCTGCCGCACGCCGGCCGCGGTCTGCAGCCACGGCCACGCCGAGAACGCATACGCGCCGTCGACCGTCGTGACCATCACCGGACCGCCGGCCACCGGGATCGACCGCACCTGCGTGTCCATCCCGTTCGGGCTCGCCGCCGCCCAGTACAGCCGGCCATCCTGAACGACCAAGTCATGGGCGGCGCCCGGTCAGCGCGGTGGCCGCCGGACCGGTCAGCGCGGCGACCAGCATGGGCAGCCCGGTCCGGGCCGGGTACCGGCCAGCGACCAGGTAGAGCACGTACCCCAAGGGAGCGACGGCGAGGAAGAGCAACAGCGGCGCCAACGGAGCCAGCCAGAACCCCACCAGCGCGCAGGCAAGGCCTGTGCGGGGCTGCGCACGGGCGGCCAGTCGAACAGCTTCGGGATGACCGACCAGAGCTTGGCCAGCAGTACCGGAATGAGCACGACGCCGAGCGTGACGTGCACGCCTTGGGTGAGCCGGTACAGCCAGGCCGGGTGCGTCGGCCAGTCGAACAGGTAGAAGCCCAGCAGCCCCTTGTCCGGGGTGGTGTCGTTGCCCAGGTCGGGGTTGTAGGCGGCGTAGGACAACAGGCCCGTCACGAACAGCGCTGTGACCCCGGCCAGCAGCACCAGGCCGAACACCGACGTCAGCCAGGGACCGCGGATCGGGCTGCGCCAGAATTCGCGAACCAAAGGTCCGGGCGGCCCAGCCGGCCGGCGGCCTGGCGACGCTGCGTCCCGACCCGCCCGATCGTCCGCCACTCCCCCGTTGCCTCTCGTACACGTGCCATCCAGAGCCGGCCAGCTACCCGCCGGTCCATGTGGCAAACCTGAACCCGGCACGAGCACCGGCAGTCGGCCGGCCGGCCGGCCGGTCGGTGACGATCAGGGCCACACTGATCGGTTTCCGTCCAATGTGGAGCTTCGGCAGCGGGCTCACACCTTCCGCGGCGGAACACGAAGCAGCACGGTGGAATTTTCGGGCTCCTGTCGAACGGCGCGATCGACAGGACGAGCGCATTCACCGACGCTGTCGTCGCCGCGACGGTCACCTTCTTGCATCCACAGCTCATGGGAAACATCTGAGCTTGTGGTGCTGGGGTGCCGGCGCGGTGCTCACGTATCGACGCCGGGTGTCTGCGGTGTAGGCGCTGTCCTCGACCGGTGTCGGTGGAGCGCGGCGACGATCACGACGGCGAGCGCGGCGGCATAGCCGATCCGCTGCGTGGATGCCGTGGTGAGGTGCAGGTTGGGGGCGTACTGGGCGAGGTAGGCGGCCGCCGCGACGGCCAGCCACTCGGTCCGGCCGCCGAGAGCGACCAGCAGGACGAGCAGCAGTGCGTACCAGGGGTAGCTGGGCGCTGCGACGAGCAGCGCCGTGCCGGTCAGTGACGGTAGCGGCCAGCCACGGCCGGTCCGGGTCGGCGGTGCGGACCGTGCGCAGCGCCACCACGGTGAGGACAACGACCGCGACCGGCCCGGCCCAGGTCGTCGGCATGAACAGGGTCAGCAGGGGGAACCGGGCGCCGGTGGCGTAGCCCTCTTCGGTGAGGTACCCGGGGATGTAGCCGATCACTTGGCGTTCGCGGCGACAGCATCCGTCATGGGACCCCGCTCGTGACGTATCCGAAAGCGACCATCAGGGTAGAACACCCGCCGGCGACGCGTTGGCGGCCCCGGGCCGGGCCGCCGATGCTCGCGGGCGGGACGGTCAACGAGGTCTGACTTCGCCGGTCGGCGAGTCTGGGCATGTCAGGTCGCCGCATTGGGTACTGCCTGGGTGAGGGCTGCATCCGGGCGGGGGCCGGTGCCGGGTTGCTGCAGGAGGGAGTTCGGATGGCGGAGCCGGTCGGGGTTGAGCGCCTGCCTGCTGGTGGTCATGCGTGCCTGACGTTCAGCGATCCGGACGAGCGGCTGGATCTGCTGGCCGCGTTCGTCGGCGACGGGCTGGAGCGAGGTCAGCGGGTGGTGTGCTACACCGATGCGATGACGCCCGTGGCGTTCATCGACGAGCTGGACCACCGTTCGGTCAAGGCGACCGTGGCCGCTACCGCCGGGCAGCTGCTGGTGGCGGACTGTTCGACCTTGTGGTCAGGTGCCGGCGCGGGTACGGCACTGCAGATGCTGACCGCGATCACCGCCGAGATCGACGCGGCCGGCGCCGCCGGCTATCGCGGGCTGCGGGTCAGCACGGACATGGCCTGGGCGACCCGCCCGCATGCCGCCGCGCAGGAGCTGCTGCGGTTCGAGGAACAGGCGACCGGCTGGCTGCGCGGCGGGACCGTGACCACGATGTGTCAATATGACCGGGGTACCTTCGACCCGGTCACCCTCGCGTTCGCCGCGCAGGTCCATCCGCACACGGTCGCGGCGCAGGTGTACCACGATGATCCGCTGCTGCGGATCTGCCGGCAGTACCGGCCGGCCGGTGTGCGGATCGCCGGTGAGCTCGACTTCCGCCATCTCGGCGTGCTCGAACAGGCCCTCGCCGAAGCGCTGCGGCTCGACGCCGACCCGCAGGTGAACCTGCGCCGGGTCCGCTACCTCGACGCGGCCTGCGCAGCGGCGATCGTCCGGGCGGCCGGGCAACTGTCATCCGAGCGAGTCATGGATGTCCCGTGCGCGTCGCTACCGGCTCGGGTCCTGCGCCTGTGCGGCGCTGCTGAGCTCGCGAACCTGCGGTTGACGGAGGCGACGTGACCGACTCCCAACCCAGCAAATTGCGGGCCGAGCACGGACGCGCCGCACCCGATGCCGGGACCTTCGACGATGCCGGCACCGCCCCCGATCGCAGTACCGCACCGGGCGTCGCCGTGGATCTGGAGCAGCCGTTCACCGTCGGCGACCTCTACGGCTTGCGCGCAGCGGTCGAAGCCCACGCCGCCGGCTTGGGTGCATCCCAGGCGGCCATCGAAATCCTGCTGATCGTGGTCGGCGAGCTCAGCAGCAACGCCGTGCAACACGGCGGCGGCGCCGGCCGGCTGATGCTGTGGCAGGACGGTGCCGATCTGATGTGCCGGGTCAGCGACCACGGCCACGGCATGACGAACCCCGATCAGGCCGGCCGCGTCGCAGTGCCGCCAACTGCCCTCAGCGGACGCGGGCTGTGGATGGTGCGCCAGCTCACCCGGCACCTGCACATCACCGCCGGTACCCACGGCACCACCGTTACCGCCCGGATCGTCGGCGAGTTGCCTTCGTCCTCACCGCCCGCCACGATGCCCGAGCGTCGTAGCCGGGGATGAGCACGGCCGGCATAGCCAACCCGACCAGCGGGACCGCCTCGACAGGCCGACGGCTGGGCGACGGCGCATTCCAGCGCGCCGTCCAGTCGCAACGCCACGTCGAGAAACGACGGTGAGCCGTACCAGCGCCGTCCTGGGCCCATCTCGTGGCGGCCTCGCCCGTTCGGGGTGCGCCGTGCGCCGCGACCCACCGGTCGTCACTGCCGTATCCGCACGACGGAAACTGCTGGCCGCGGCTTCGAAACTGCGGCGCTGGGCCCCGGTCATGCCCGGTTCTGGCGTCGCATCCGGCCTGTTGGTGCATCGAGTTGCGGACGGCGAACGGGTCGGTATGGTCGAGCCCGCGCATACAAGGGGGTGAACGATGCCGCTGTCGGCCGAGATCGGCACGCCGTCTGCCGGCCGGGTCCCGATCGTCCTCAGCGGGGCCTTGGACCAGGACACCGTGGGCCAGTTGCGGACCGCGATCCGCTCAGCGCTGCAGCTGCAGCCCACCGAGCTGGACGTGAACTTCGCACAGGTCAGCTTCATGGACTCCTCAGGCCTGGGAGCGATCGTGGCCGCGAAGCGCTGGTGCGACGACGTCGGCTGCAGCTTGCGCCTGGAGGCGTTGAACCCGGCATTGCATCGCCGGTTCGAGATCAGCGGCCTGATCGAACTGTTCGGCTTGTCGAGGCCACCAGGTTGACGAAGCCCGCACCCACCATGGCTGCGGTCCGCTGGCTGCCCAACGCGTTCAACCTTGGTGGGTTCTATCAATGTGACCGGGCGGTGCTGGAGCACTTGATCTGACGTCGAATACAGCAGCCACGACGGCGAAGGGGCTATTCCGTGGGCGCAACGCTCCGGCGCCGACCACAGAGCCGACCTCCTGACCGAGTACGCCGTCCACAGCCGGCGCAGGTCGCCGCGCCACGTGACCGGCTCGGACCCCGGTCGCGCAGCGACGTCAGCCGCAACCGGCTGCGCCGGGTCGGCGGGGTCCAGCGGTCGCCTCTGCCGTGGATCGGTGTGGCTCGCCATCCTCGGTCGAGCTCCCGGTGCTGTGGTTAACCGCAACCGGCGGTGCCTCCCGGGGTCGGCGATGGGCCCGCCGAGGCGGGCGAGGAACTGGTTGACCTGGCGGCGGCTGGTCGCCTCGATCAGCACCGCGTGGCCGCCGTAGGTAGCGATACACGTCCGGACGGCAGGCACGTGACGGTTGCGGAGGCGCGGACGCAGCGCAGGAACCCGACGGTGATGCGGTCGTGGACCCCATCGGGGTGCCGGCCGCCGCGATAGCGCAGCCGCCGCGGGCGATCCCCCCCACAGGCACACCAGGGGCGGCAAGCAGGGTGCTGAGCTGGTTGGCCAGGACCGTCTTCCCGGCACTGCCGGCCCCGACGATGGCGATCCGCTGCACCTCAACCGCCCTCGTCCGCGCCCGCGTGGGGCCAGTCCGTTGCCGCGTAGCGCCATCCGGATCGGAACAGGTCGACGCCGATCTCGGTATAGGGCAGCAGCGGCGTGGGCAGCGCGTCCAGGGGCGCCCATTGCGGCGCGGCGCACTTGTCCGGTTCGGCGATGTAGGGACGCCATGCGCCGCGGGTTCGGCCTGGAGGTTGAAGAACACCCCGATCCGGGGAGCCCGGTCCGGCGGGTGCCAGTGCGTCATCGTGACGACGTGGAGCAGGTGCGGCGGCAGGCGCAGTCCCGTCTCCTTCAACGCATGCCGCGCCATGCCGTCCTCGAGACGCTCACCCGGCCGGCGCTTCCCGCTCGGGGTGTCCCATCTTGATGGTGCGTAGTGCCTCGGCGGAGCCCGACGAGGAGTTCGACGCCGTGCGGACCGGGGCGAGTGTAGAGCAGTAGCATGTCCACCGACAGGGTGTACGACGCGCCGCGGCGGCGTCGTCATGGCGGCGTGGTCTACCTGCCATGCGCGGACCCGTCAGAGGTCGCGGTCCGTAGCCGGCTGAGTTTGGTCAGGAACCGAGCCAGGTCCGGGTCGGTGCGCCCGGCCGGCCACGCCATGACCTCAGCGCACGGATACCAGCCCCAGCCAGCGAACTCACCCGCATCGGGAGCGATTGACTGTCCGGGGTCCAACGCGATCGGGAACCAGAACGTGACGTCCGTATGGACGTGGGGGGCCGACGGTCTGGGTGACGGTCACGAACAACGGCCGCCCGCCCGGCCCCAACGGATGCGGGACCGCGACCGCTTGGAGCTCCTCGTCGGCTTCGCGGACTACCATGGCCCACGGCATTTCGCCGGGCTCGACATGACCACCCGGCGGCAGGAGCCGTCGGGCTTTGCGGTGATCGACGAGGAACACCCGGTCGGTCCGCTCGTCGTGGGGCAGCAAGTAGGTGACGAGGTGTTGCTGTGGCGCGTCCGGCGGCACCCGCCGATACAGCTCGGCGCCGGCGTCGATCCAGGCGAGCACGTCGTCGCGGTCGGCGGCTTCGCGTTCGTCGAACGGGACCAGCCCGGCGACCAGCGACCACATCCCGGAGTGTCTGCCGGTCGTCTCTGACGGCCGTCACGTGTCGACTCCTTCCGGGCTGCCACGCTGAGCTACCGGTCCGGCGGCGGGCAGGTCGAGCTGGAAGACGGGACGATCCCGGCACGGACCCTTGCAGTCCACGATCACCCGAACCCGTCGATCGCGTAGTCATCGGGGAGATTGCGGAAGCCAAGCCGCCGCCAGGCCGCGAGCGCCGCGGTGTTACCAGGGGCGACGTGCTCCCCGGACACACCCAGCGCCAGATACCAGCCGCGCATCTCCTCGACGTTGACCGGGATCCGCTCGGCCCGGTTGTCGTGGCGGCGGACGGTCTCCTCGAAACTGACGTCGGGGTAGTAGACGTGGCTCGGGCCAGGATGTTCGGCAATCAACTGCCGCAACACGGTGCCGTAGCTGCGGCTACCGAGGAAGCCCTCGAGGATGACGTGGTAGCCGGCGCCGAGCAGCTACGGGGCCGGCATGCCGATGAACCCGGGCGCGACCGCCTCATGGCCGAGACCGCCGTGTTCCCGCAACACCACGCGCATGAACTGGGCCTGCTCCATCTTGCTGACTGCCAGCTGTATCGGATTGCCTCAGACGGCTCGCCCGCCGCAGTCGATCTCAGCCCTTATCCGGGTACAGGCACGTTCGCGTCGCGCCAGCGGCCGGGTGGCACACCGTGGTGGCGGCGGAAGGCCGCGGCGAACGCGTTGGGTGAGGTGTAGCCGGTCCGGCGGGCGATCTGTTCCAGGGTGAGTTCGCCGATCAGGAGGTAGTGGCGGGCCAGGGTCAGGCGCCAGTCCGTCAGGTACTGCATCGGGGTCTGTCCGAGCGCGCGTTCGAAGTTGCGGGCGAACGATGGGCGGGACATGGCGGTCAGGCGTGCGAGCTCTGGGACGGTCCAGCTTCGGTGTGGCTGTTCGTGCATGGCCTGCAGCGCCCGGCCGAGCCGGGGATCCTTGGCGGCGCGGTACCAGCGTGGCGCGCTTGAGCTCTGTTCGTAGGACGCGCGCAGGACGAGGACGAGGAGGACGTCGAGCAGCCGGTCGAGCACGGTCTGGCTGCCGGGCGCCTGTTCCTGGAGCTCCCTCGAGATCAGGGAGACGACGTCGTGCACCTGGTCATGAGCGGACGGCCGGATGACCAGCACGGGCGGGAGCGCCTGGATGAGGCTCCGGCCGACGTCACCGGAGAGGCGATAGGCGCCGCACAGGAAGACGGATGCGCCCGGATCGGCGGCATCAGTGTCCGCCGTGGCCGCCCAGAACTGTTCGTGGGAAACGCACGCGCCGGGGTTCGGCTCGTCGGCGATGTGGTGGTCCCGCCCGCCGACGACGATCGCGAGGTCGCCGGGCAGCAGCCGCTGGGCCTCGGCCGGGTCGTCCAGCCAGAGCCAGGCGTGGCCGCGCAGCACGGTGTGCAGCGAGAGCTGGATGGAGCCCGGCAGGGTCAACCCCCAGGGTGGCAGGGCTGCGGAGCGCGCGAAGACCGCTCCCGACGCTCGGGCCCGCACGAGATAGTCATGCAATACGTCCACCAAGTGAGCGTAACGCGTTGCTACACGAGCGCAATACGCATTCATACGCGCACCACGGTATGGCACCGTAGACGCATGAGCGAATCACAGCCCACCGTCCTCGTCCTCGGCGCGACCGGCAAGACCGGCTCCCGTGTCGCCGCCCGCCTCCGCGGCGGCGGTGTCGCGGTCCGCGCGGCGGCGCGATCCGGCGCCGACGTGACCTTCGACTGGAGCGACCGCGACACCTACGCCCCGGCGCTCGATGCCGTCACCCGGGTCTATCTGATGCCGGCCGTCCTGCGCATCGACTTCGCCGCGGACGTCGCGGCGTTCCTCGACCAGGCCGAGTCGGCCGGGGTCGAGCATGTGACCTTCCTCAGCGCGTACGGGATGGAGCACGCGCCGGACGAATTCGCCCCTCGCGCGGTCGAGCTGGACCTGAGCAGGCGACACCGGCTGTCCCACACCGTTCTGCGGCCGGCGTGGTTCATGCAGAACTTCAGCGAGACCTTCCTCAAGCCGATGAACGGCGTCGTGGTCGTACCCACCGGCGACGGCGCCGAGGCTTTCATCGACGTCGAGGACATCGCGGCCGTCGCCGCGACCACCCTGACCGACCCGGCTGCGCACGCCGGCTCGGCGTACAGCCTGACCGGGCCGCAGGCCCTCACCGTCGCCGAGGCCACCGCCATCATCAGCGAGGCCACCGGCCAACCGGTTATCCACCAGGACATCGACCGCGAGACCTGGATCGCCGCCGTGCTGGCGACCGGCGTCCCCATCGACTACGGCATCGTCCTGCGCCAGCTGACCGAAACGGTCGCGTCGGGCAACGGGTCGCGTCCCGACGACACCGTGGAGAAGATCACCGGCAACCCGGCGCGGACCTTCCGGGAATTCGCCCACGCGAACGCTGCTGCATTCCGCGAGGACCCGAAATGATCGACCACGTCTATATCTCGGTCACCGACATCGACACGGCCTCGGCGTTCTACCTCGCAGCCCTCCGACCCCTGGGCTGGCGAGAGGTCGGCTACTACCGGGCCTCCTCCGGGCCGGGTAACGTGCCCGACCTGTTCGGCATCGGTGACGCCGACTACCTCTCCATCGGCGTCGGCTCGAGCATCTGGCTGCGACAGCGCAACGCCGGCGAGACGGGCCTCTACCTCGGCATCCGCTGTGACAGCAACGATGCCGTCGACGCCGCATACGCCGCAGCCATCAGGGCTGGCGGCCTCGACGAGGGACGGCCGGCCGAGCGAACCTACTTCGCGCCCGGCTACTACGCCGCCAACGTCGCCGACCACGACGGCAACCGGCTGGAATTCGCCCACAAAACGCAACTCCGGCCTCGGCGGTGACGAGCCGCCCACGATCACCGGTAGGCCGAATTGTCAGATGGCAGGGAGCGCCGGACCCCGGCGGTGAGCCCGCCATGTAGGACTTCAGCTTCAAGGTCAGCTAGGCGTTTATCGAGGAAGAGGTCATTGCAGCGGGCGGCCTGCAGTCTCTGCTCCAAGCCGCGGTGTCCCCGGTGAGCTGACGGACGCCCTGCTTTAGCGTGCTGTTCTCCTCGGCGAGGCGTTGTGCGGTGCCTTCGGTGTACTCAGCTTGCAGATCGCGGAGTTGGCCGAGGAGGATGCCGATGCGTTCCCGCTGCGGTCGATCTCGATATAGGCGGCCCTTGAGGCGTCTTCGGCGTTGAGGGCTCGTTGGTGCCACGGGGCTTCGATCTGCGCGTCGATGGCCGCCCGGGTTTGGCGTCGCTGGTCACCGCTGGCGATGATCGCGGTGGTCACCATGTACTTGGCATCGGAGTTCTGGTAGAGGAAGGTGCGCGACACGTCGGCGCGGCGGGCGACCGCAGGTAGGTGATCGTGGGTCCGTTCCCGGCGCATGGTGCGCACCGGCAGCGGACCCGCGCCGCCGTGGCCGCCCGCCCCACGGACCGGCCGCAACTGGCCGCAGCCTGAGCCGCGACCACGCGCCTGCACGACCGGCATCCCTCAGGGCCGTGTCTGCGACACCAACGGGTCGCAGACACGGCCCTCTCGCTGCCCTCCACGCTCCTGCCGCCTTCGCGGTGCCGGTCGTCGGCACGCGAGCGTCGGTTGTGAGAGGTATCCAGCCCGCCGGCCGTGGACGTGACACGGTCCGGGCAGGCCGCTGTGAGCGGGCTGTGTCCGGCTGTGAGCCGCTGTGTGCGGCTGTGAGTGGCGGGTGCAGCTGGCACGCGAGAACGGATGGTTCCAGGTGTGCGCGCAGACCGGTATCACCCGCCGGGAACTGTCCGCGGCGTTGGAGACGATCACCGGTAGGCCATGGCCTGCCCCTCGATGGCCGAACTTCGAAGAACCACGCGCAGCATGATCCCTCGCTCGGCAGCCGCGACCCCAGCCGTTTCCCCGACCCGGACCGTTTCGATCCCGACCGCGCCGACAACCGGCACCTCGGCTTCGGCAGCGGCATCCACTACTGCTTCGGTGCCCCGCTGGCCAGAATCGAGACACAGGTGGCACTGCCGGTACTGGCCGCCGACTCGTGAATCCCCGCCTGGTCGCCGACCCGCCCCCGTACCGGCCCAACCCGCAGCTGCGCGGACCGCGCCACCTCGTCGTCGAACTCGACGCGATCGCCTCGGCGGCAGAGACGGCGGACCGCGTCATGGCACATGGATGCTGACGGACGCTGTTTCCCTTGCCGCCGTCGTGGGCGGTGTGGGTCAGCGCATGGTGCGGAAGGCGCGCCGGATCTGGTCGACGAACAGTTCCGGCTGTTCGAACGCGGCGAAATGGCCGCCACGGGGAAGCTGTTCATAGAAGCGAAGATCGGAGCAGGACCGCTCGCACCAGCGCCGCGACGGACGGAAGATTTCGCGCGGGAACACCGACACACCGACCGGCACGGTGAGGAGCCCGGGATCGAGCCCGTGGGCCGACGGCCGGCCGAAGCCGTGCTCCCAGTAGATGCGGGCCGAGGACGCGGCTGTGGCGGTGTGCCAGTACACGCTGATGTTGTCGAGCATCTGGTCGCGGCTGAGCGCGGCGAGGGGATCACCGTTGTGGTCGGTCCAGGCCCAGTACTTCTCGGCGATCCAGGCGCACTGGCCGACCGGGGAGTCGGTCAGCCCGTAGCCGACGGTCTGCGGCCGGGTCGCCTGTTCGAGGGCGTAGCCGCTGCCCCCATTCGCGGTGGTGGGCGGCGTCGGCCAGGCTCTGCCGCTCGAGATCCGTCAGGTCGTCGGAGGGGAACTGGTCGCGGCGGGCCATGGGGAAGAAGTTGAGGTGGATGCCCACCATGCGTTCGGGTTGCTGCGCCGCCAGCGCCGCGGTCACGATCGCGCCCCAGTCGCCGCCCTGCGCGCCGAACCGCTCGTAGCCCAACCGGGTCATGAGCGTCGCCCAGGCGCGTGCGATCCGCTGCGGACCCCAGCCCGGCTGTGTCGGTCTGGCGCTGAACCCGAAGCCGGGCAGCGACGGGCACACGACATGGAACGCATCGCCCGCCTCGCCGCCGTGGGCGACCGGGTCGGCCAGCGGCTCGAAAACCTCGAGGAACTCCACCACCGAACCCGGCCAGCCGTGCGTGAGGATCAGCGGCAGCGCATCCGCGTGGGGTGAACGCCGATGCAGGAAGTGAACGTTCAGGCCGTCCAGTTCGGTGGTGAACTGCGGCAGCGCGTTGAGCCGGGTCTCCAGGCGTCGCCAGTCGTATCCGTTCTGCCAGTACCCGCACAGGTCGCGGAGCCAGTCCAGCGGTACACCCTGGCTCCAGTCGGCCACCGTCGCCGGCTCCGGCCAGCGGGCGCGACCCAGGCGCTGCCGCAGATCGTCGAGCGCAGCCTCGGCAACGCTGACCCGGAACGCGGCCAGCTCAGCGGTCATGCTGCCACCGTACGACGGAAGCCAGCCACCACCGTGCCCCTCGGGCGCCCTTCACCTGGCGCGGGTGACCGGAACCAGGCGGCGGCATCCGCCTCGCCGCGGCAGATGTACTCCTCGCCTTCGCCCTGTGCTGGACCCGCCACGCTCGCTGACCACGCCCTGGGCCGCGTCCCGGACCAGCCGGTTGGCGCTGTCCGGCTCGTGCCCGATCGTGGCGTGTCCGTCGATCAATAGGGGACCGGCCGGTTCTCGCGCACCCAGAGCTGTTCGGCTTCGCTGCCCGAGGCGGGAGGCCACAGCCCGTTGATCATCCATAGGTCCCGAGGGGTTTCGTCGATGTGGAACTCGTAGTAGAGGCCACGGTCCACGGTGTGGGGAGCCAGCAAGCGGCTCAGGCCCTCGCAGATCCGGAGTTCCGTCAGAAATCCTCCAGACTTGCGACGAACTCTGGGGAAGTCACGTAGAGTGACAGCTGGCAGCGACCTCGCTGACTGTTGCGCCGGCCCGAACAGCCATCGCTCGCTGTGCCGCCGCCAGGATGGCCGGAATAGCAGCGCAGGGCGGAGGATGACGAATGCTGCCTTATCTGACGCTGAGCGTCAGTACGGCGGCGGTGAAGTCGTCGGGCTGCTCGATGTGGCCGAGGTGGCCACTGTGCTCGAGGACGGTGAGTTGTGCCGTCGGGATGCCCTCGTGCAGCAGGACGGCGTAGCGGGGGCCGCAGATGAAGTCGTGCCGGCCGGCGATGACCACGGTCGGCGCCACGATTTCGGACAGCCGGTCGCGAATGTCGAATGGGGTTGGGTCCTGTGCGCTCGCCGGCGCGATCCAGCCTCGCAGCCCAGTCCGCAGCGGCTCGAAGGCGTCCTGCCGGGACCAGTAGTCGGCCAGGTAGACCGGCAGTGCCGCACGCAGTCCGCTGGTTAGGGTCTCGTCGTCCCGGGCCGCCAGGGCACGCTGGAAAGCGGCCGGGACCGAGGCTGCGTCGGGCTGGTCCGGGTAGCGCTCCGGGTAGGCTTCGAGTCCGGCCATCGCCGCCGCCCAGAAGTCTGCTCCGGTCATCGGTGAGGTGTCGTACAACACCAGGCCGGCGACCTTTTCAGGGTGGTCGAGGGCGTATCGCTGAACGACGAAGCCCCCGTGCGAGTGGCCCAGCAAGTACGCCGGGCCCGGCGCGACGTGATCGACAACTGCGGTCAGGAACTTGACGTAGGTGTCCAACCGATAGTCGGCGAGCCGGCCCGAGTCACCGGTCCCGACCGGCTCGACGTACACCACCGCGAAATGGCGTTCGAGCTCTGGTGACCGGAGGTAGGAGTAGTCGAGCCCGGGGCCGCCGGAATGGGCGATGAGCAGCGGGCCGTCACCGGCCACGTGGTAGACCTGCCGCACGCCGTCGACGCTGATCTCGCGGGTGACGGCGGAGCTCATCGGGCGGTCGCGGCCCGCTTGACGAGCTCGGCCACCGCGTCGGGCCGCGACTCGTAGATGGCGTGGCTGCCCGCGACCTCGGTGACGGTCGCGCCGGCCCGCTCGGCCATCGTCCGCTGCACCGGCGGCGGGATCATCCGGTCCTCGGAGGCGACCAGGTACCAGCTCGGCTTGCTGCGCCAGGCCGGCTCGGTGACCGTGCCCTGGAGGGCGTCGACGCCCCAGGGAACCTGGGAGTCGGCGAGGAACGCGGCGCGCTCGGCGGACACGTCGCCGGCGAACGACTGGTGGAACTTGTCGCGCTCGAGGAAGAGGAAGCCGTCGGCCGGGGGCAGGATCGGCGGCACGGGAGCACCGGGCGCCGGGTTGGACACCAGGGTGCCGACCGACTCGCCCTTGTCGGGGGCGAAGGCGGCGATGTAGACGAGCGCCGCGACGTTCTCGTGGCTGCCGGCTTCGCTGATCACGGCGCCGCCGTAAGAGTGGCCGACCAGGACGGCTGGCCCGTCTAGCCGGCCGAGGATCTGCCGGGTTGCGGCCGCGTCACCGGACAGTGAGAGGGTGGGGTTCTGTACCACGCTGACGTGGTAGCCGTCGGCGGTGAGTAAGTTGTACACCGCCTGCCAGCCGGAGCCGTCGACGAATCCGCCGTGGACGAGTACTACGTTGCGAATGCTCATGGTTCCTCCTTGGAAGGGCTGAGCGAACGCTACGTGCGGCTGCCGGACGGCCGATTGCGTCAGATGACGTAGTTAACCTCGTTGCTGCAGGGCGTCGCGGAGGGCTGCCCGGGCGGTGACGCCGAGCTTCGGGAAGATCTGGTAGAGGTGGGTGCCCACGGTGCGCGGCGAAAGGCGCAGCCGCTGCCCGATCTGCTTGTTGGTCAGGCCGGCCGCGGCCAGCCGGGCGATCTCGTATTGCTGCGGCGAGAGGCGGGGGTCGGGCCGTTCGGCGGGCAGGCCGGAGGCATATAGCTCGTTGTTTGCGCGCTCGGCCCACGGCTTCGCCCCGAGCCGGGCGAAGGTCTCGGCCGCGGCGCTGAGTTCCTGCCGCGCGGCCTGCGTCTGCTTGATGCGCCGGAGCCGCTCGCCGTTGATCATCCGGATGCGGGCAAGGTCGAACGGCCCGGCCCCACGGGCCTGGTCCTTGGTGAGATGGGTCCGGCGGCCGGTGCGAATGGCGGCCTCGGCAAGGTCGAGGGCCAGCCAGTTTGCCGGCGCCTGGAACCGGTCGACCGAGGTGGCGTGCAGGTACGCGTCCTCGTAGTCGCCGCGACCGAGCGCCGCCCTGGCCCGGATCTGCGCCGCCAGCACCAGCAGGGCCCCGATCCGGCGGGGCCCGGCAAACCGGGTGATCGCGTCGGCGGAATCCTCGGCGAGGGTGTATTCGCCGCGTACGGCCGCCAGGAGACCCTGCCGATGCAGGAAGATGTGCCACAGCAGCCGGTAGCCGTGCTGGTCGCTGAGCCGGCGACCGGCCTCGGCCAGACGGCCGGCTTCGTCCCACTCACCGGTCTCGTAGCAACGCCGGCTCCGTTCGGCCATCGCGTGCAGGGCCGTGGTCGCCCCCTCGACGTCGGTCCGGATCGCGCCGGGGTCGATTCTCGCCGCCTCGGCGGCCCGCGCGGCAGCTGCCGGGAGCTCCGCTCGCGCGGCGTAGAACGCGATCATGTCCAGCGTGTGGAGGCTCTCGGCGAGCACGTCGGCTTGGGCATCGGGTTGCCGTAGCGCCGTCTCGACGGCGTCCATCAGGAGACGGTACGCGGAGTCGACGTCGCCGTTCCCGCTGTGCACCCGGTAGTAGGCCGTCGCGAGCGCCGCCGCCAGGCCAGCCGGATCGTCGCGACCCTCCAGGCGCTGCGGCACGTCGAGCAGCGTTCCGGCCACCGCGGCGCCAAGGTAGGCGGCGAAGGCGTGGCGGCGGCTCCGGCCAGGACCGTCGGGGCTGAGCGTGGCCGCCTTTCGCAGGGCGGCGATCGCCCCGTCGATGTCGCCCCGCCCTCGCGCGCGGCGGGCAACCTGGTCGAGCAGGTCTGCTATGCCCTGGTCCGGGCCGATCGTCGCGTAGGCGAGGTGCCAGGCACGGCTGTCCGGGTCCTGCCCGGGCCTGCGGGCGAGGGCGGCGTGGGCGCGGCGCACGTCGGCGGCCGTGGACAGTTCCAGCACCGCCGACCGGGTCAATTGATGCCGGAACGTCAGGTCGGGGGTTACCAGGCCCGCGTCCACCGCTGGGCCCAATGCGTCGGTCCATACCGTGTCGCCAAGCGCGACCAGCAGCAACGCCGTTCGGGTCGGCGCGGAGAGTTCGGCGACCGGCGCGCCGAACGCCTCCCGCAGCCGTCGCGTCATGCCGCGCAGCGGTGCCATCGGCAGCTCCCGTATAGCAAGGGGGTTGCCGCGCGCGTCGGCCAGGACCCGCCGGACGTCGTCCGCCGGGAGGGCAGGGTAGAGGTCGCGCAGCAGCGACTCGGCCGACGAATCGTCCAGCGGCCTCAGCCGGTGACAGCGGATGTTGTGCGGCCCGTGCTCGTCGCGCGTGGCGGCCAGTAGACCGACGTGGCTGCTGGCGAGTTCGGCCGTTGTCAGGACCGCGACGCTGTCCGGGTCGACCCAATGCAGGTCGTCGATGGCGATCAACAGTGGCTGCTCCCGTGCGGCCTCCCGCAGCAACGCGACGGTGGCATCGCCATCCTCGGCGTAGCGGCCGGGGCGATCGCCCAGAAGCGGGCGCAGCACCTGATCAAGGCCGGCGAACTGCAGGTCACCCTCGAAAGGCGCCCCTGCGGCCCGTAGCACTCGTGCGCCGCGGTTGGTCGCGAGCTCGGTCGCCGCGGACAGCAGGGCGGTCTTGCCGATGCCGGCGTCCCCGGTGATCAGCAGCGACCCGCCGTCGCCGGCGGCGTGGTCAAGGAACGCTCCGACCACGGCCAGATCGTCGGCACGGCCATAGAGCGTCACAGGACACCTCGCACGCTTGTCACGGTAGGACAGCCACCGGGTGAAGGACAGGTAGTCTGCAGCGCGTGAGGAACGCGCTGGTCGGACGGGACCGTGAGCTCGGCGCCGTCCGGGAGTTCGTGCGGCGCGCCGCGGCGAACGGCGACGCTCTGGTGCTCTACGGAGAGGCCGGTGCCGGCAAGACAGTATTGCTCGACGCCGCCGACGAAACGGCCACCGATCGAGGGATCGCGGTCGTGCGGACGGTCGGCGTCGAGGCCCAGGCCGAGCTGACGTATGTCGGCCTGCACCGGCTGCTCCTGGCGTTTCTTCCGCTACTGGACGGGCTGGCCGTGCCGGAACGGCAGGCGCTCGCGACCGCGCTCGGCCTGGAGGATGGCCCACCGCCCGAGAGGCTGGCCGTGTCAAAAGCCGCATTGTCCCTACTCAGGTTGGGCGCCGGGGACGGCTCGCTGCTGGTCGTCGTCGACGACCTTCCCTGGCTCGACCGCATGAGCGCGATGGTGCTGGCGTTCGTCGCGCGTCGCCTGGCAGGCACGGGTATCGGTTTTATCGGTGCATTCCGGACCGGCGAGACCAGCTTCTTCGACGGCGGCGGGCTGGCCGCCCTGGAGGTGCTGCCGCTCGACCCGGGCGCCGCCGCAGCCCTGGTGGACAGCCGTTTCCCGGACCTCGAGCCCCGGCGGCGCGGCCAGGTGCTCGACGAGGCGGCCGGCAATCCGCTCGCCCTGCTGGAGCTGTCCGCCCTGGCCGGTGACCCCGCCGGAACTTCGGGCGACGCACCGCTGAGTGAACGGCTGGAGCATCTCTTCGCCGCCCGGGTCAGGCCGCTCCCGGCGGCCACCCGCCGAGTGCTGCTGATGGCCGCGCTCGACGCCACCGGCGACGTCGGTGTACTGGTAGCGGCGGCCGGCGACTCCGGTGTGCCGGAGGCGGCGGACGGCGCTATCGACGATCTCGCTCCCGCCGAGGTCGCGGGGCTGATCCGGGTCGACGGCGAGCGGGGGCGGCTGCTCTTCCGGCACCCGCTGATGCGGTCGGCTGTGGTGGCGATGTCGTCCGCCGTGCAGCGGCGGGAACTGCACGCGGCACTTGCGGCGCGGTTGCGCGACCAGCCCGACCGGCGTGCCTGGCACCTGGCGGCCGCGGCCGACGCGCCGGACGAGTCGATCGCTGCGCAGCTCGAGCAGGCGGCCGACCGGACCCTGCGCCGGGGCGATGCGGTGGGCGCCGTCGCCGCACTGCTGCGTGCCTGCGACTTCACTCCGCCCGGCCCGGAGCGCGCCCGGCGGCAGGCCCGGGCCGCCTACGTGGGCGCCGAGATCACCGGGGACATCGCCAGTGTGCCGCGGTTGCTGGCCGACGGTGGCATGGCCCTGGAGGCCGCGGCCGCGACCACGGCCTATCTGCTCAACGGGGAAGGGGACGTCAACGCCGCGTACCGCATGCTCTTCGGCGCCCTCGCCGACCTTGAGTCGCTCGACGGCAGTGACCAGGCGCTGATCGAGGCGGTCTGGTTCCTCATCGCGATCTGCGCGTTCGGCAACCGGGCCGAGCTGTGGCGGCCAGTCGAGGAACTGCTCGACCGGTTCAGCCCGCCGCCGCCGCGCTACCTGACGGTCGTCGCCCGAACATTCGGCGATCCCGCGCACCAGGCGCTGCCGGTACTCAAGGAGCTGGACGGCATGATCGCCCGGCTCAGCCAGGAGCCCGACCCGGCGCAGGTGGCCCGGCTCGCCATCGGCGCCGCCTATGTGGATCGTGAGCAAGAGTGCCGGGGCCCGCTGCTCGAGGTGCTCGAACACGGCCGCGCCGGCGGCGCGGTCACCTCGCAGATCCAGGCCGAGGTGATCGTGGCCAACGACAGCTATCACTCCGGCCAGTGGGACGAGTCGCTGGATCAGTGCGCCGAGGGGATGCGGCTGTGCGGCGAGCACGGTTACGTGCTGATCCGCTGGCTCTATGTCCATCAGGATGCCCTGATCGCGGCGGCGCGAGGCGACTGGGAACGCGCCGCCCGGGCGGCTTCGGCGATGGTCCGGTGGGCGGCTCCACGCGGGGTCGACCTCCTTGTCGCCTACGCCCATGGCATCGACGCACTTTCGGCGCTGGGGCGCGGCGACTATCGAGGCGCGTTCGCGCACGCGTCCGCGATCACGCGACCCGGGGAGCTGCGGCCCTATGTCGCGTACGCGTTGTGGTCCGCGCTGGACATGGTCGAGGCAGCCGTCCACGCGGGGGAACGCGCTGCGGCGCAGCGGCATGTGGCCGTGCAGCGGGAATTGAACATCGCGTCGATATCCCCTCGCCGGGCCATACTCGTCGCTGGCATGGCCGGCATGGCCGCTCCCGACGGCCGGTTCGCCGGCCACTTCGAGGAAGCGCTGGCCGTTGACGGCGCTGAACGGTGGCCCTTCGACCTCGCCCGGATCCAGCTCTGCTACGGCCGGCGACTGCGCCAGGACCAGTCCGTCGACGACGCGCGCCGTCACCTCGGCACCGCCTTCGACATCTTCCGCCGGCTGGGCGCCAACCCGTGGTCGGCGCTGGCCGAGCAGGAGCTGCGCGCGCTCGGCAAGGCGCCGGACCGGCCACGCTCCGGCGGCCTCGACCTGCTGACGCCGCAGCAGCGCGAGATCGCGATGCTCGCCGCGACCGGCCTGACCAACAAACAGATCGGCGAACGCCTTTTCCTGTCGCCACGCACGGTCAGCACCCATCTCTACCAGACCTTTCGCAAGCTGGGTGTCACCTCGCGGGCCGCCCTGCGCGACGCTCTCGGCGAAACATCTCAGGATCCGCAGAAGTAGGACCGCGGGTTCTCCACCAGCATGGTCGTGAGCTGCTCCTCGGTGACGCCGAGCCCGCGCAGGCCGGGGATCACCGTGTCGGAGAGGAACGTGTAGTGCCAGTTCGGCGCGACGGCCTCCCGCACGCCCGGCGGTAGCGGCGCGAAGTGGCACGAGTAGTCGTGTGACAGCATCATCCGGTCGGCGAAGCCCTCGCCCGCCAGCTTCGCCACGGCGGACATCCTGACTTCATACGGGAGGAAGACGTCCAGGCCGAAACGATCCATGCCCGCGTACGAGCCGTTGTCGATAATCCGGCGGACGTAGTCGAGATCGGCTGTGTCGCCGCAGTGACCGATGACGACCGCGCCGAGGTCGACCCCGCGCTCCTTGAGTGCGCGCTGCGCGACCAGGCCCGTACCGGCCTGGGCGCTGGTATGCACCATGATCGGCGCACCGGTGCGGGCGTGCGTCACGGCGACCGCGTCCAGGACACGCTCCACACCCGGCGTGAGGCGATCCTCGACCGCACACTTGATAAACGCGGCCTTGATTCCGGTGTCGGCGATGCCGTCGGTGAGATCACGGACGAAGAGGTCGACCATCGGCTCGTCTCCGCCCAGCAGGGTGCCCGGTCCGCGGTACTGGAAGTAGTACGGCACATCGGAGTACGTGTAGACCCCGGTGGCAACGATGATGTTGAGGTCGACGGCACCGTTCACCCGGGCCACCCGGGCCACGTCACGGCCCAGCCCGATCACGGTGGCGTCGACCAGGGTGCGAACACCCCGCCCGGCCAGCGCGGCGAGCTTCTCCTCCGCTGCGGCGACCTCAGCCTCCTCGTCCCAGGTCTCCGGAAGGTTCCGCTGGATCTCCTCAGAGCGTACGAAGACATGCTCGTGCATGAGAACGGTCCCCAGTTGCTCCGCCGGGACGGGACCCCGGACGGTCTCGACGTCGGGCATGACGCACTCCTTTGGTTCGCGGCTGGCGAGCACCATAAGCGGGAAAGACCCGTACCCGATTGCGTCGAATGACGTATCTGTCCGTCCGCCCGCCAAGGCGAAAGCCGGAGAGCGCTGCTGGGGCATTTCCTCGAATTGGGTAAAGGCCGGTTCTGTCCCTGGGTGAGGGGGTAGATGTTCCGAGCAAGGCGGCGCTCTGCCCACCAGACCAACCTGACCATCGGCTCCCCGGTCGCCGGCCGCAGCGCCCCGGAGCTGGAGAACGTCATCGGCTGCTTCGTCAACACGCTGGTCATGCGCATCGACCTGAGCGGCGACCCGACGTTCACCGAACTGCTGCTGCGGGTACGGGAGACCGCGCTCACCGGGTACGCCCACGCCGACACGCCCTTCGAGCGCATCGTCGCCGCCCTCAACCTGCCACGCGACGCGTCCCGGTCACCCTTGTTCCAGGCGCTGCTCGCGGTGCAGAACTACGGCCGCACCGACGGAGACGGAAGCCGCGGTGACGGTCTCGACGGATACGAGATCACCTCGTGGGCGACCCGGTACGACCTCGAGCTGTACGTCAGCGACACCGCCGACGGCGGGCTGTGGGGCCAGTTCATCTACAACACCGCGCTGTTCGACGACGCAACCGTGCGGCGGCTGGTCAGCCACCTGACCGCGCTGCTGCGTGCAGCCGTCGCCGACCCGCTGTTGCCGGTGGCCGCGCTCGACCTGCGTGACGACGACGAACGCGCGGCTCAGGCCGCCTGGAACGCGACAGCCGCCCCGTTCGACACCGACGCCACCCTGCCCGGCCTGTTCGCCGCGCAGGTCGCCGCGACGCCGGCCGCCCCGGCCGTGACCTTCGAGGGCACCACGTGGAGCTACACCGAGCTGGACCGGTACGCCGAGCAGGTGGCCGCCGCGCTCCGATCGGTGGCCGTCGGACCCGGCACGCGGATCGGCGTGTGCGCGCCCCGTTCGCTCCAACTGCCCGGCGCGCTGCTCGGCGTGCTGCGCACCGGAGCCGCCTACGTCCCGCTCGACCCGGACTACCCGGTCGAGCGGCTGGCGTTCATGGCGGCCGACGCCGACCTGCGTGCCGTTCTGGTACTCGACCCACCGGCCGAGCTCAACGGCGTGTTCGCCACCCGCCCGGTGATCCGACTCGACGCGCTCGGCAGGGTCGACGCGGTTGGTCCGCAGCCCTGCACCGCGACCGCCGCCGACACCGCCTACGTCATCTACACCTCCGGTTCGACCGGACGGCCCAAGGGGGTGCCCAACGGCCATCGCGGGGTTGTCAACCGGCTCGCCTGGATGCAGGAACGCTTCCGGCTCACCGCCGATGACGTGGCCCTGCAGAAGACGCCGACCGGGTTCGACGTGTCGGTCTGGGAGTTCTTCTGGCCGCTGATCATCGGCGCGCGCCTGGTGCTGGCCAGGCCCGGCGGTCACAAGGACGCGTCGTACCTGCGGGCTCTGATCGACCGTGAAGGCGTCACCATCGTCCACTTCGTACCGTCGATGCTCGCCGCCTTCCTGGCGGAGCAGACCACGCGCGGCGGCGCGACGCTGCGCACCATCATCTGCTCCGGTGAGGAGATGCCGGCCGACCTTGCCCGCCGCTGCCTGGCCGAGCTGCCCGCCGAGCTGCACAACCTGTACGGCCCGACCGAGGCCGCCATCGATATCAGCGCCTGGGCCGTCACCGCTGCAGCACTCAGCGACGCCCACCGCGTACCGATCGGCGCCCCGGTCGCCAACACCACGCTGCACGTGCTCGACGACCGGCTCCGGCCCCAGCCCGTCGGTGTGCCCGGCGAACTGCACATCGGCGGCGTCCAAGTCGCCGAGGGCTACTTGCGCCGCCCCAGGCTGACCGCCGAACGTTTCGTTCCCGACCCGGGTGGCCGGCCCGGCGCTCGGTTGTACCGCACCGGCGACCTGGCCCGCTGGCGGCCGGACGGCACGCTCGAGTTCCTCGGCCGCATCGACGGCCAGGTCAAGTTGCGCGGCCTGCGCATCGAACTGGGCGAGATCGAGGCGGTACTGCGCGAGCAGGCGGGCGTCCGGGACGCCGCCGTCATCGTCCGCGAGGACCGGCCCGGCGATCAGCGGCTCGTCGCGTATGTGGTCGGCGCCGCGCCGGATCGTGCCACGCTGAAGCGGCTGCTGCCCGACTACATGGTCCCGGCCGCGTTCGTCGAGCTGGACGTGCTGCCGCTGTCGGCGAACGGCAAGCTTGACCGACGCGCGCTGCCGGCTCCGGTCCACACGGCGAGCGGCGGCGCCATGCCGGCCACCGCGACCGAACAGGTCGTCGCCGACGTCTGGGCGGCCGTGCTCGACCTACCGTCGGTCGGTGCCGACGACGACTTCTTCGACCTCGGCGGCCACTCGCTGCTGGCTACGCAAGCGGTGGCCCGGCTCCGCAAGGTCGGAGCGGCGGTCGGTGTCATCGACCTGTTCCAGAACCCGACCGTCCGGGAGCTCGCCGCCCTGATCGACCGGCCGGCCGACGGTCCGCGGGCGCTGATCCGCCGGCTCACGCCGAACCGGCCACGGGCTGACATCTCACTGGTGTGCGTGCCGTTCGGCGGCGGCAGCGCCGTGGTGTACCAGCCCCTCGCGGACGCGTTGCCGGAGCGGTACGCGGTGTGGTCGGTCGCCATACCTGGCCACGACGTCGGCGTCATCGAGGACCGGCTCGACTTCGACGCGCTCATCGACCGCTGCGTCGACGAGATCATCGCAACGATCGCCGGACCGATCAGCCTGTACGGCCACTGCGCCGTCGGGTCAGCGCTCGTCATCGCGCTGGCCCGGCGGCTCGAAGCGGCCGGCCGCGACGTGCACACCGTCTACATCGGCGCGATGTTCCCGTTCGCCAAACCGCGGGGTCGTCTGGCCCGAACGCTGTCCAGGGTCGCACGGATGGAAGGCCTGCGCAGCGACCGGGTCTACCACAACTGGCTCACCTCGATCGGCGCCGACCTCGGCGGCCTCGACCCGGATGTTCGGGTCCGCGCTCACCGAGTTCGCGATCCCGGTCTGGATCTACCTGACCACAGGGTCGGTCGCGCAGTTCGCGTTGTTCGCGGTACTCGGCCTTGTTCCGGGGCTGATCACGTTGCCCATCGCCGGTGCGCTGGTCGACCGGTACGACCGGCGCCGCATCGTGCTCACCGGCGATCTGGCCGCCGGCGGAGTCCAGGCGGCACTGGCCGCACTCCTGTGGGCCGGACATCTGAGCGTCGCCACCCTCTATCCGGCCACGGTCGCGCTGTCGGGCGCGCTGTCGTTCCAGCGCATCGCATACATCTCGGCGATCCCCCAACTGGTACCGAAGCGACTGCTCGGCCACGCGGCCGGCATCGGTCAGCTCGGAGCCGGCCTGGCCCAGTTGGTCGCCCCGCTGCTGGGCGCCGGGCTACTCGCCACGATCGGACTGCGCGGCATCCTCACGCTCGACGTGGCAAGCTACCTCATCGCGGTGCTCGTCGTGCTGGCGGTGAGGTTCCCCGCCACCATGCCGTGGCGCCGCCACGAGACGCTGCGCGCGGAGATCGCCGGCGGCTTTCGGTACGTGTGGAGCAACCGAAACTTCCGTCGCATGCTGCTGTGGTTCGCCGTCCTCAACGTGCCGCTGTCCGCGATGTTCCTGATGCTTTCGCCGCTGGTCCTGTCGTTCGGCACCCTGCGTCAGGTCGGCCAGGTGTCGTTCCTGTCCGCGCTCGGCGTGTTCGCGGGCGGCCTGGTGATGGCCGCCTGGGGCGGGCCGCAGCACCGGCGGATGCTCGGCGTCCTCGTCGCGACGCTCGGCCTGGCCGCCTGCGCGCTCGTCACCGGCCTGCGAGAGAACCTCGTCCTGATCGGCGCCGGTGCGCTCGGCATGGCGGTTGCCCTGACGCTGCTCAACGGCGTGTACACCACGATCATCCAGGTCAAAGTACCGCAGCGGCTGCACGGCCGCGTGTTCTCCCTGAACACGCTGATCGCGTGGTCGACGATGCCGATCGGGTTCGGGGTCGTCGCACCTTTGGGCGCCGAACTGTTCCGGCCGCTGCTGCGCGACGGCGGCCGGATGGCCGGCAGCGTCGGCCGTGTGCTCGGCACAGGCCCACAGCGCGGGCTCGGCCTCATGTTCGTCGTGTTCGCGATCGCCATCGCCGCCATCGCCGCGGTTGGCTGCGCGTGCTTCGTCGCTTCGACGACGAGGTGCCCGACGCTCTCGCCGACGACCTGGTCGGCCTGGCCGCGCTGGACACGCCGGCGACCGACATCCAACACGCCCTGGACGCGGCGGCGCGTGCCGCCGTCCGTCTTCCAGACTGAGGAGGACTTTGTGGACTACCGCGTCGTGATGAATGCCGACGAACAATACTCGGTCTGGGCTGTGGACGACGACCTGCCGGCAGGCTGGGTCGCCGAGGGCCACAGCGGCAGCCGGGACGAGTGCCTCGACCACATCGAGCGGGTCTGGACCGATCAGAGTCCAGCCCGCACACGAATCCGTGCCTGGTTGGCCGGTGCCGTCTCGCTGGCGTGCGACGGCCGGCTCGCACCGGGCGATGTCGCCACGGCCGGCTGCTCGTTCGTCGCCATGGGCGTGTCGTCGCTGGCGATCATCCGCCTGGTCGATGCCATCGAGATGGAGTACGACGTGGCCGTCGACTTTACCCAGCAGACACTGGAAAACCTGGACGGCCTGACCGATTTCATCGCTGCCGAGCGCCTCCGCCGTCGCGGGGGTTGCTGACCCGGCGACACAACGGAGGGGAGCGGGAGTACGCCGAGGGTCACGGCCGTTGGGAGGCCCACGGCAGGCAGGTCCTCGCCAGCCGTGCCGCGGGCCAGTGACCCTGTCAGTAGGTGTTGTTCGCCGTGGTCAGCCGGGTCTCGCCGGCCGGCAGCGCCGGGCAGCCCGCGGCGCCGGCCCAGGTCGCGCCCGCCGGGTAGAGGTACCAGGTCGGCAGGTTGGCGCTGCTGCCGATCAGGTACGTGCCGAGGTCGTTGTTGGTGAACCGGTTGTGGTACGACGAGCACTCGCCCGCGTCCACGTTGACCTCCTCCAGGTAGTGCGCGGACGGCGGCGTCGACGAGCGCGGGAAGCCGTTCGCCCCGAACACGTTGGCGTCGAAGGTGTTGAAGTCGCTCCCGTCTCGCAGCTTCACCGGATCGCTGCTGACCCCGGTCACGTTGTTACCGGTGAACGTGTTGCGCGAGCTCTTGTGCGTGATGTAGGCGGCGTGGATGTAGCTGTTCTCGCTGTTGCGCAGGTTCACGAAGTGGTTGTTGGCGATCCGGTTGCCCGACGACTCGGTGAGCACGATCCCGCCGTACCCGCACCGTGGCCAGTCCGCGTCACCGCAGATGCCACCGGTGTACGCGTTGCCCAGCGAGGTGAGGACCATGCCGAACACGGTGTTGCCGTCCAGGCCGCGCGCCGACGGCAGGCCCGGCCCGGAGGACGGCTGGTATCCGCCGCCACAGGACCCGGCCGATCCGTCCAGCGAGATGCCGCCGCTCGAATAATACTGCACCTGGAGGTAGTAGAACCGCAGGCCGGAGGTGCCACCGGCGTTGAGCGCCCCGCCCGCGCAGGCGTAGAACCAGTACCCGGCGATGTACCGGTTGGAGCCGCTGGCCCGCGCGTTCTGGAACACCGGCCGCGCGGCGATCGAGTCGGCGCCCCCGCCGATCTCGTAGTCGTCCGGCATGAACGAGATCGTGTGCCCCGGCCGGTACGTCTGCCAGATCGTCTGCTGGGCCACGTAGGTGCCGGCGTGGATGCGCACCTCGACGTCCTGGTCGGACGGGCCGGCCGCGACGAGCTGCTCGACGCGCTCGAGCGTCCTCACCGCGGCGGTCGGGGTGTCACCCGCGGCCGAGTCCGATCCGGACGCGTTCATGTAGATGGTCTGGGTGCCCGCGGCGGCGGCCGGCGCGGCGGGCAGCAGGGCGGTCAGGCTGAGAACGGCGGCGGCCGCGGCGAACCGCACCGCCTTCCGCGCGTTATCTCGAGACATGGACTGAAGACTATGGAACCGGCCGCGCCGGCGCAGTCCCGCCACGAGTGGACGTCGCCTCCTCCGGCAGGTCGTCTCCAAGGGCGGCGCGATCGACTGGGTGTTCTGGCAGACCGGCACCGCGCTGCCGTACTCGGCCACCTGCCCCCGCTGCACCGCCAAGGACACGGCACCCGCACCACACCCCTCGGCGGGACCGCTGACCACGACCAGGCCCCGCCGCGCCGATCGTCACGGCCGCGCTGGCGATCGTGCCGGACGTGTGGCCGTTACTCGGTAGAGGCTCGGCCGAGCTGTCGCGCCTGTGCCGCGGTGCACGGACACGCGGGGCCGGAGCTCGACGAAATCCGTCAAGTGAACGGGCGCTGGGGGTTCAGGCGTCGTGGCTGGGGCCTCCTGGTCGTATCGGGCACACCATGTCCGCGCGGTGTACCGGCGGTCTGGACAAGAGCCGGTCGCGGAGCATGGACCAGACGTTCCCGGCGTTCGGGGCGCGGCGGATTGGCGCTGCGGTCGGCTAGTCCAAGGCCATCACTCCGTGCATGCAGGATTCCGCAGCACGTATTGATGGGAATGCAGATCTTCGGTCCGACCTTGCGTTCCGACCTTGGTCCGACGGCTATTGACCTGCGAGGACAACGGTTGCGAAACCAGGTGTAGGCGCGGCCGGGCGGCGGTGCCGGCAGTATGTGTGTCCCGGTGGTGGGCTGACCGCGCATCCCCCCGTGCTGGCGGAGGCAGGGTGCGTTTCGGCCTGCGTGAGAGGCACACGGCTCCACGCGCGCAGCGGCGGCAGCGATCGCCTATGGGCGTGTAGCCGTGGCCGTCACGGCCGCGACGACATCGGCCCAGTTGAACGCCTGGGCAGCGCCGGCCGGTCCTGCCCCACGAGAGTGGCGAGGCGGACGCCGCATGTTCAAGGAGTTGCACACTCGCCCGGTATGCCGCATGCGCCCCTCACCCCGCTACCCGCAGATCCGGTTCCTCCGATGAGGCACCGGCCGTCCCCGCACGACGGTCACCCCTTCAGGCGTGCGGTTTCCCGGGCCTGGATCGACGACAACTCGGGCAGCCCCACCCGCCATCGAGGCCGGCGGCCCGGCACTCCGGCCGGTGGCCGTGGCATCGCCTGCGCTGACCACATCCGTGAGCTATCTGCGTTACCTGAGCTGGGTGATGGCCTGACGAGCGCGAACCGATCTACGGGCAAGCTCAGATCATGGCCACCGCCGGTTCGGTGCTCGCCAGCGCCGCCGGGTCCTCGTGAATCTCGACCAGGACCTGCCCGGTGAGCCGTTCGCAGTGCTCAGCCAGGGACTCTACGTACGAGAACAGGTGTGGCGGAGGGCGGTGCGCCGTTCGTCGCTAGGCCAGCGGTGTTCGCCTCGTTCGAGTTTGCCGATCCAGTGGGAGTCAACGTAGTGGGCGGCGAGGTCCCGGCCTGGGTACAGTTGGTCGAGGGCGGCGTTGACGGCATCGGCAAGCTCCGGCCGGGACATGCATTGCCCGGGCCGCCGGGGTGAGCGCAACCGCTGGCGCGCCGCGCTCAGTTCACTGTTGGGCGTGATCACCGTGTCTGGATGACGAGGCACTACACCTCCCAGATTTGGTGCCGGAAGCGGACCCGCTGTGGTCGCTGTGCCCCAGTCAGCATGGTAGTCCTCCTGGAAGCGGCGATGGGGCAGCCTGCAGGGGCAGGCTGTGGATAACGTCGAACATGTATGCGCGCTTCTCTCGGCGCAATTCAACCAATTCAACGGTGCGTACGTGGACGACGGCGACGTCGGCGTGGCGTAGCGATGCGACTTGCTTGATGATCGCAGCTGGGGTGGCATGACGGAACCAGTCAAATGACGCATGCCGCGTGCGCCGTGATACGGGCATGCTCGGCAGCATCAATGGGCTGAGCCGTGGATGACGAGGTACACCATGGATGCCACCGGGTACGGATGATCGCCGACGACCGGACGCACCCAATGCGGCATGCTGCACAACCGTACGCACGCCGTCGGGTTCGCGCTGCGCCTCGCTGTTCTGCCGCCCGTCCAAGATGCGTCATAGGGCCGCACCGAACGCAAAGGCAGGCCGGTGTGGGAAAAATAGATTGGAACTGATGCGTCCATGGCAACCACGAGTTCTCCCGACCTTCTCAACAAACCGCCCACGGCTTCCGGCACGCCGTTGCTGGGTTCGGCACCCGACCCGCGACGGGATCCGCCCGGCGACCGAGCCGGGATAGCCGAACTGGTCCATGAGCGGTGGGGCGGCCTGCTCGCGGAGGTCAACGCGGACGTGATGGACCGGGACGGGGCGGGTGCCCCGTTGCCACAGGAGCTGATGAGAACTGCGGCCCGACAGGGGCTGCAGGCTTTCGCGTTGCCCAAGGAGATCGGCGGGGAGGATGCTGACCCGCTGGCCTGGGGCATGGTGCTCGAGCAGATCGGCTACCGCTGCGAGGACGTCGCGTTCCCCCTATTGCTGAGCGTTCGGACCACGATCGCGAAAATGCTGGTGAACACTGGTAGGGCAGATCTGATCGAGCGGTACGCGATGCCGATCGCCGCGGGCAGGTGCGCCGCCGCAACCGCATACACGGAGGACGCGGATCCGTTCACCATGGGCACGCGGTTGCGTTCCACCGGTGCCGGGTACGTGCTCGACGGCCACAAGACCTACGTGAGCGGCGGTCTGCTGGCCGACGTGTTCCTGACCTATCCGGTGGACGAGACCGGGGACATGATCGCCTGCCTGGTACACCGGGACGACCCGGGCGTCGAGGTGAACCCGGTCGACGCGATTGGGCACAGGTCGGTCGGTGGGGCGTCGGTGACCTTCCACGCCGTACCGTTGACGCCGGACCGGGTGCTGCAGACCGGTGACGGGCTGACCCACGCCCAGCTCTTCCTCAACGATCGGCGGTTGCTCATCTGCTGCGCGCCGTTGGGCCGGGCGCAGGACATCTTGGAACGGTGCGTGGCGCGGGTGACGTCAACCGTGCGATACGGCGAGCCCTTGAGCGAGATGAAGAACGTCCAGGCGACCCTGGGACGGATGTACGCCGCGATCGAGGCGTCCCGCGCCACGCTGTACCGGGCATTGGAGCGCATGGCGCGTGGTGAGGGCGACCCGATCTTCGACCCGGTCGTTTCGGCCGCCAAATACTTCGTCACCGAGCAGGTGCGCTTCGTCCTGGACGGGGCCTTTCGGGTGCTCGGCGGGCACGCCTACTACGGGGACCTCCACTTTGGACGCTACCTGCGCGACTTCGCCGGCCTCGTTGCCGCCGCCGGTACTCAGGACGTCCTCGAGGTCAACCTCGGTGTCGCGGCGGTGACGCGACTTCGTCGCCGCACTCGGGTCACCGCACGCTAACGAGATGGGAGTTGCAACATGGTCATACGCTTCTCAGGTCTGCTGCTCCGTTTTGTCGACTACCAGCGTACGGTCACACTGCCCGCGTGCACGCTTGGCGAGGCCTTGGCGCTCCTGGAATCCAGCCACCCACGGCTGCGGCCGGTCCTCCAGGACAACACCGGCCGTCTGCGCGGTACCCATCGGATGTTCGTCAACGGCGAACTCGTTCCCCGCCCCACCGACGCGACGCCGCTCGACGACAACGACGAGGTCGAGTTCCTGACCGCAATCGCTGGAGGGTAGCGTGCCAGCGTCCATCAGCTTCGACGTCGCGGTAGACCCCACGCTGTACAGTCCGCTGCAGCTGCGGCCGCGTGCGGTGCTCGGATTGAGCATTGGCGGCATGGCCCGCTGGCTTGGCGAACACCTCGTGCCCTATCCCGACCTTCTGGGCGAGCACAAAACCGGCGTGGTCGCCGCCGCGGTGCGACTAAACTACCACGCGCCTTACCTGCAGTTCCATGACAGCAACACGCTGACCGCAACGGTGACCATGAACGCGAGCCACACCGGAGACTGGTTGCGGCTGCACGCTGCGTTCACTGCGCGCGACCGCCCCGTCGCCGACGTCAACTTGCAGTTGCGTCCGGTCAACCTCACCGGTGGCGAAGACATGAGCGCCGAAGCCGGCAGCCTGCCGCCGGCTCTTTTGGCCCACTTCGCCGCCGACGAGCTGTTCCAACCCGATCCGAGGGCCGTCGCGTGCGCCGCCACGCTTCCAGCGACCGGCCGGCGGCTGGCGGACCCGGCACGGTACGCGTTCACGCTGTACCGCAGCCACTGCGAGGTGGCTGACCAGTGGTCGTTCATCGAGATGGTCGAGCTGCTCACCCAGGCCAGAGAGCGCTATTTCCTCGACCACCCGGACCCTTGCGACCGGCTGCGACTCGGGGTGAGTGCGCCAGTCCGCACGTTCTCAGCGTCGCTGCGCCGGCCCTTGTACGTATTCGACCAGGCAGAGGGTTCGACGTCCGCCTTCGACTCCCCGGAGGGCCCAGTGTTCGTACACACCCTGTCCCGCGCGCGAGCGGCCAGCCCCAACATCAAGGCCTGGGAGCAGATCGACTGCAGCTGACCTGGACCTGAAGCGCTGCTGGCCGCGGACTCCATCGAGAGCGTGGCGTTGACCCCGGGCCCGCGTGCTGCCGGGGGTTCAGGCGTCGTCCTCGGGTGGGAGGACGGCCAGCTTCGCGCGGATGTGCCGGGCTATGTCCGCAGCGGAGCGGCCGACCTCGTGTGCCACGCTGTCGGCCATTCCGGGGTTCCCGGACAGGCTGAGGTAGCGCAGCCATGCTTGGCCGGCCCGAACCGGGTGGCCGGCTGCGAGCAGGGCGCCGCCGTGGTCGGCGAGCAGGGCGAGTCGTTCAGAGCGTCGTCGTCGATGCGGCGCATTGCTTAAGCGCCTGCCCAATAGTTATGTCCGTAACTCGCCCGGTTTGATCGGCGTCCCAACGAGTTGGCCTCGTCGAGGTTTGGATTCGGTTACCACACCAGAAATCCATCCACGACGAGGCCGACGTCAGTATGCGCCCTGCGCACGTGTACGCCAACGTCTCCGGCGAGCAGCACGACCAGCTCGTCGACGCCCTGCACCGGCAGTGGCGAGTCGCCGCCCGCGCGGTGATGATCCTGCTGTCCGCGAACGGGATGACCGCCACCGAGATCGCCGAACTGCTGCACTACGACCCCCGCACCGTCCGGCGGTGGATCGCCCGCCACGACACCGAAGGCCTGTCGGGACTGCCCGACCGGCCCCGCAGCGGCCGGCCCCGACTCGGCAGCGCAGGACTCGGGGAACGGATCCGTCGGCTGCTGCAAACGCCGAAGGCATGGACCACCGCCCGGATCTGGCGGGCCCTGGGACGCCCGCCGCTGAGCCTGCGCACCATGTACCGGCACATCCGGGAGCAGGCCCGCTGGTCCCGACCACGGCTGATCGCCAAGAGCGACCCCGACCACGACAGCATCTGCGCCGACATCCGCGAGCAGATCACCGCCCTGCCCACCGGATCGGTCGTCCTCGCCGAGGACGAAACCCACCTCGACCTCCTCGCCCGCGTCCGGGCCTGCTGGATGCCCACCGGCCTGCGGCACCGCGTCATGACGCCGGGCAAGAACATCCGCCGCACCATCCACGGCGCGATCAACCTGGCCACCGGCGCCTTCCACCACCACGTCTCGGTCCACAACGTCTCCGTCGTGTTCTGCTACTTCCTCGACCAGCTGCTGTCCGCCTACCCCGACGCACCCATCGTGGCGGTGATCTGTGACAACGGCGGCACCCACCTCAGCGGCATCACCAAACGATGGCTGACCGAGCACCCACGCCTACGCCTCCTACGCGGCGCCCGATACAGCCCCCAGGACAACCCGGTCGAACGGATCTGGGCGGTGATGAAACAGCACATCGCCAACACCGCCCCAGCCACGATCGCCGACCGGGTACGCCAAGCCCACGCGTTCTTCCGCAACAGAAGCAGTGACCAGAACCTCACCACCGCGGCGCCCTGGACCTCACCCTGGCTACCCCACGGTTACGGACAGAACTATCGATCAGGCGCTTAAAGTGCGCGTTCACCGAAGGCAACGGCGCTGGGTAATTCGTCGACTGCGGCGTAATTCTGGGCCAGTTCGGCCAGCGATTGCGGTGCGAGGTCGTCGCCGCCCGGGTGCGCTTCGGTAGAGGCCACCACGATCTCGGACATCGGCAAAGCGGGCGTCGTGGGTCCTGAACGGTGCGGATCCACTCCTGCGGGGTCCCTACGTGACCTAGGCGGCGCGGCCGTGCTGTTCGCCACGGCAGCGGGCGGAACACTGGACACCTGCACGATCACGGCCACGACCAGCCTCGCGATCGCGGTGGAGACCGGTGCGCAGCCGCGCATCACGGGCGGTTCCGTCCATGACACCACCGGCGTTCATCGAGAGTGTTGCCGAGCCTGAGACGGCTGACGATATAGACAAGCCGAGCCATCGAAAAAGTGAAGGGAGTCGAGATGGGACAGTTGAGCGAGCGGGTGGCCATCGTGACCGGTGCGGCGTCCGGCGTCGGGCGAGGCTGTGCGCGGCGGTTCGCGGACGAGGGCGCCGCTGTGGTGCTCGCCGATATCCAGGGCGAGCTGGTGAATGAACTGGCCGAGGAAATCACAACTGGCGGCGGCAAGGCTGTAGCGGCGACCTGTGACGTGGCCAAGGAGAACGAGATCGACCAGGTGGTAGGGGCAGCGATCGAGTCGTTCGGGCAGATCGACATCCTGGCCAACATCGCGCAGGGCGCAATGAACGAGATGCGATTTCTGGAAGAGACCAAACCGGAAGACACGCTGGCCAGCTTCGTCACCGGGCCGCTCCAAACGATGCTGTTCATGCAGAAGTGCCTACCCCACATGAAGGAGCGGCACTACGGGCGCATCATCAACACCGCATCGCACTCCGCGCTGTTTGGAATGCCCGGTTTCACCCCGTACGAGATGGCCAAGGGTGCGATCATGGCGCTGACCCGCAACGCGTCCCAGGAGTGGGGAAAGTACGGCATTGTCACCAACACCTTCCTGCCGGTCATCAGGACCCCTGCCTACGACCTAAGCGAGCAGGGCCGTGAGGCCGCGAGGATGCTTGCGGAGCAGATTCCGACGGGACGGTTCGGCACGGCGTACGAGGACTGCGCCCCTATGCTGGTCTTCCTCGCCAGCGAAGGCGCGGGCTACATCAACGGCCAGGCGATCGGCGTTGATGGTGGACGGTTCCTGTTCGCCTGACGCAAGCGGAGCCTGCCTGTCGTGCCATCTGCTACAGGCATGCTGGCAGACCGGATGACAAGAGAGCCGGGAGGGGGATCCCTCCCGGCTACTCGGCCGGAGATTCGGGGACCGATCGCCGTCCGCGAGCACCAGGTTCAACTTCGTTGACATTCCGAGAAGCGCCGCCGATGTTCGTACGGTCGTGGATACGCGCACGCTCTCCTCCTGAATACCGAGGGTTCGGTGCTCGCTCGCATTCAACCGTCTGCTGGCTTCGTCACGGCTTCATGCGACCGAGCCACCATCGCTCCACAGCGGGGGCGCTCGCCAGCCGCCAACATCGTTCTCAGTGCTCATCATGCCTTCCCGCCATCGTCTGAGGGCCTGTGGATGCAACGGTATTTCCGGCCTGACCCGCCGGGTGTGACGCACGGCGAGGAAGCTGCCGTGATGACCGCGACACTGGACGATGTGATCTCGAGGAAGAAGAAGCCGGAGCCGTCGGCGGAGGAGCCGGCTGCTGCGGAGCTGGTTCGGCTGGCCAAGGAGCAGGGCCTGTCGTTGACCGGGCCGGATGGGTTGCTCAAGCAGCTGACGAAGACGATGTCGCCGGTGGCGACGTCTCCGTTGCATGTTGCCGCACGCTCGTCACTCTGGCCGGCCGGCCGCGGCCGGGATGACGTCCCGGTCGCCGGCGAGGATCGGCGTAACCGCCCGCTCCTGCACGTCGGCAGGGTGTGGTCTGGTTCTGGACCGGGACCTCACGCCGCACGGAACCTG
Source organism: Dactylosporangium sp. CA-139066 (assembly GCF_050936175.1). Taxonomy (NCBI): domain Bacteria; kingdom Bacillati; phylum Actinomycetota; class Actinomycetes; order Micromonosporales; family Micromonosporaceae; genus Dactylosporangium; species Dactylosporangium sp. CA-139066. Next base: position 3,225,500 of record NZ_JBNJNH010000001.1, read on the forward strand.
GCCGGCCTCGCGGCCGAGTTCGACACCGCCGGGAGTGGCCCGGTGGCAGGACGTGGAGCCAACCACAAGACCCGCACCTGCGGGCAGGAGGCTGCGAAGCGTCAACCCGGCGCCGCCTTGGCGGGTAAGACCGGGACCGTTCTGCCGAAAGGCAGAACTGCCGCGTGAGCGCCAAAGAACACTCAACGGCAACGGTTCGACGGTGAGCGGCGTTTGCGTTCCAGCACCGCGCGCAGGGCGCGGCGGGCGTAGTACGTCCGCGACTTGACGGTGCCCTCGTGCAGGCCGAGCGTGGCGGCGGCTTCGGTCGTGGAGCTGCCCCGCAGGTACAGCTCCACCAGGACCTGGCGGTGATCGGGAGACAGCTCGGTCAGGGCGGCACGGATGTCGCATCGCGCGATGGCGCGCTCGATCGGGTCATCGTCGGCCCGGTGCGCGGCGAGGTCGATTCCGGTGATCTCAGCGGGCCGGGCGACGCGCGCACGGGCCGCGTCGATCGCGATCCGGCGGGCGACGGTGAACAGCCACGGACGCACCTCTGCGATGTCCGCGCTGAGGGTGTCGCGGTGCCGCCAGGCGCGCAGGAGGGTTTCCTGCAGGTGGTCCTCGGCCAGTTCGGCCTGTCCGAGGGTCAGTCGCAAAAGGAATCGGTACAGCGCGTCGGCGTGTGTCTCGTAGACGCCGGCCATCCATTCCTCGGGACATTCACTGTGCGGGGCGTGAACGGCGACGTGGGACATCCCGGCCTCCTTCCTCGTATCGCTGTGCAGGAATCACGAACGCGCGCGTCAGTGCTCGGCCAGTCCGGCTGCGGCCTGGGCCACCAGCAACGCGACGGCTTCCGGCTGGGAGATGTAGACGCAGTGGCTGGCCGCCACCTCGACGACCGTGCTGCTGGCGCGTTCCGCCATCGCCCGCTGCACGGGCGGGGGGATCATGCGGTCGTCGGTCGCGACGAGATACCAGCTCCGCTTGATGCGCCACGCCGGCTCGGCGACCGTACCCCTGAGGGCGTCGATGCCCCAGGGCACCTGCGAGTCCGCCATGAACTCGGCGAGCTCGACCGGAAGGTCCGCCGCGAAGGAGTCGTGGAACTTGTCGCGGTCCAACAGCAGGTGACCGGGGCCGGCGGGGACGATCGGCGGCACCGGCGCGCCGGGTGGCGGGTTCGCGATGAGGGTGTTGACCGACTCGCCCTTGTCGGGGGCGAACGCGGCGATGTACACCAGTGCCACGACGCTGGGGTGGGTGCCGATCTCGGAGATGACGGCGCCACCGTACGAGTGGCCGACCAGCACGACCGGACCGACGCAGGTGTCCAGTACCCGCCGGGTGGCGGCGGCGTCGCCCTCCAGCGACTCCGTCGGATTCTGCACGACGCTGACCCGGAACCCGTCGTCCCTCAGCAGGTCGTAGACCTGCTGCCAACCGGAGCCGTCGACGAAGCCACCGTGGACGAGGACGAGATCCCTCACTGGATCTGGCATGTGGCGCTCTCTTCCTGACCGTAGTAGTGAGAGCACGCTATGCCGCCGCGGCGCCTGCGGAATTCCGTCAGATGACGTAAGTGCGCGGTCTGATCGTCATTCCCCCGGCAACTGCTCCAGCGCGTCGCGCAGAGCCGCGCGCGACGTGATGCCGAGCTTGGGGAAAATGCGGTACAGGTGCGTGGACACGGTGCGCGGCGACAGAAACAGCCGCTCACCGATTTGCTTGTTGGACAGGCCGGCCGCGGCCAGGGACGCGATTTCGCGTTGCTGCGGCGTCAGCGCCTCCGCCGCGACGTCGCGCGTCCTCGTCACGGCGAGACCGGTGGCGCGCAGCTCGGTGCCGGCGCGCGCCGCCCAGGGATGCGCCGAGAGACGCTGGAAGATCTCCAGGGCGGCGGTGAGGTGCATCCGCGCTTCGATCGTCGCCTTGGTCCGGCGCAGCCGCTCGCCGTACGCCAGCTGAATGCGGGCCAGGTCGAAAGGCCAACGATCTGCCTCGGGTACCTCCAGCGCCGCCACGAACGGTTCGTTGGCCCCGGGATCGGGGTCGGCCAGCGCCGTGGCCGCCGAGACCAGCATGGCCAGGCGCGGTGAGAGCTGCGCCAGGCCGGCGTCCCGGGCCGCCCGGGCGTGGGCGGCGGCTTCGGCCTGGCGCCCGGACCGGGCGGCGGCCTCGGTGAGGTCGAGCACGAGCCACAGTGCGTGGGGCGTGTATGCGGACAGCTCGCCGGGCGGACTGACCAGACTCGCCTGTCGGTACGCCGTGTCGAAGTCGCCCCGTGCGTGCGCCGCCAGCGCCTGGACGTGCGCGGCGTATCCGCGGACGAGACCCACTCGGCGCGGCACCGCCCACCGGAGCATCGCCTCCGTGTTGGCCCGGACCACCGCCTCGTCGCCCCGGGCCGCCGCCAGCATGGCCCGCAGGTAGATGCCGGGCCAGGCGAGCAGCCGGTAGCTGTACTTGTCGCACAGCGCGAGTCCTTCGTCGCACCACGCCTCGACCTCGTGCCACCGGCCGGCGAGGTAGCCCTCGTTGGCGAGCAGAAAGAGCGCCTCGATCACCGAGGTGGTGGCACTGCCGTCACGTCCCTGGCTGACCACCCGGTGCAGCGCGGCGCGGCAGCCGTCGAGGCGGTCGAGGTAGGCCCCGGCGGTGGCGGTGCGCACGATGCGGGCCGGGCTGTTTTCGTCCGAGAGGCGCTCGATGGCCGCGTCCAGATCGGCCATCGCCGAAGCCGCGCGGCGAGCGGGATCCGCCAAGGTGCGGCTGGAGATACGCAACAGCTCGGGCGGCCACGGCACGAGCCGGTCGATCGCCGCGTCGGTGGCCGGCCACATGTCCGGCCGGCCGCTGAAGAACGCCACCATCAACAGGCTGTACAGGGCCTCGATCAGTGCCTTGTGGTGCGCGTCGGTCGGGTCGTCGAGCGAATCGACGGCGCCGATCAACAGCCGGTGGGCGGAGTCCACGTCGCCGTCGCCGTTGAGCAGGTAGTAGCTTCCGGCGACCGCGCCGGCCAGCGACCCGGCGCGGTCGGGGTCGGCGCGGCGCACGGCGTCGAGCAGCCCGGGCAGGGCGGCCAGGTCTCCGGTCACGGTGGCGCCAAGGTAGGCCGCCTCGGCAATGCGGCTGCCCCGATCGGTGCCGTTCGGGCTGAGATCGGCTGCTCGCAGCAGTTCGCTGATCGCGCCCACGGCGTCACCGCGACGCAGGTTGGCGTGCGCCACCGACTGCATCAGCGCGGCCACCTCCTCGTCCGGGCCTTCGGCCGCTTCGGCGAGGTGCCATGCCCGCAGCTCGGGCTGGTCGGGGCGGCGGGTCGCCAGCAGCCGGTGCGCCGCGCGCCGCTCGTCGCTCGTGGAGAGCTCGACGATTGCGGACCGGATCAGCGGGTGGCGGAACTCCAACCGGCCACCACCAGCGTCCACCCGGACCAGCCGCGCCCGTTCCGCGGGGCCGAAGGCCTTGAGGGTGTCGGCGCCGCCCTCGTCCCCGCGTAGGGCGCTGAGGTCGCCGGTGCCGTCCAGCACGGCGAGCAGCAGCAGGTCCCTGGTTGCCGGGGGAAGGGGATCCACCCGGCTGGCGAACACGGACTGCAGCCGCCGGGTCAGCGGCAGGACTCCCCGCGGGGCGCCGGTCGCGCCGGTCGGCGAGTCGGCCACGGCGAGCGGCAGTTCCAGCAGCGCGAGCGGATTGCCCCGCGCCTCGTCCAGCAGACGTTGCCGCATGCGGATGTTGAGTGCCGGGTAGCGCTCGCGCAGCAGCGTGTCGGAGGCGGCGGCATCAAGTGGCTGTAACTCCCGTTCCGGCAGCCCGGCGCCGTCGAAGTAGCCGGCCTCGCCCGACCGGGACGCGCCGAGAAAGCCGACCCGGACGGTGCTGAGGCGGCGGGCGACGAAGGCGAGGACGGCCGTGCTCGCGCGGTCCAGCCACGGCAGGTCGTCCACGACGATCAGCACCGGTCCGGTCCGGGCCGCGCGCTCGAGCAGAACCAGTGCCGCATTGGCGATCATGAGCTGGGCGGCCGACTGACCCTCGTAAAGACCTAACCCGATACCCAGCGCCCGGCGGCTCGCGCCGGGCAGCGACGGCAGGAGGTCGAGGATCGGATGGAGCACCTGATGCAGGCCGGCGAAGCTCACCGTCGCCTCGAACTGCGTGCCGGCCGCGCGCAGGACCCTGGTGCCGACGCTGTCCGCGTAGGCCGCCGCGGCGTCCAGCAGCATCGTCTTGCCGACTCCCGCGTCGCCGTACAGCAGCAGCGCACCACCGGACCGCGCGGTGTCGTCGACGAACGTCCGAAGCAGCCGGAGATCGTCCGCCCGGCCGACCATCGCACCATTTGACGCGGTTGGCCCGGATTCGTCGCCTCCCATTGGAGGCCCCCTTCGCACCAAGTGAGAAACGACATCGTACGCGCACGGGCGAGACCGACGGCAGACCTGTCGGTAAGGCCGACCAGTCATTTGACGAATGCTCACGGACGTCACTGTGGGCCAAGCTCGCAGGCATCAAGCTCGGGCAATGGAAGGACCCACGAACAGGAGAAGGAGTACGCGATGCGCCGCCACGCCGACCGTGTCACAGACGCACATCTGCACCACCGTACCGTCCGCCGCCGGATGCTCACCGGGGCTGGAGCCGCTCTTCTCGCGGGCGGACTGGCCGCAGCCGGAGAGCCGGCCGGTGCGGCGCCCTCGGCCCGCACCAACCTCATGTACTACTGGGTCTCGGATCAGCAGTCACTAGGCTACTCGCAGGCCGTCCAGGTGGGCGACACGGTGTGGCTGTCCGGCACGGCGAGTCTCGACCCCCAGTTCAACCCCGTGCACCCGGATGATCTGGCGGCCCAGATGGCGTTCATCTACCAGCGGATCGGGGAGACGTTGAACCGGTTCGGACTGGGGTTCCGTCACGTCGTCCGCGAGAACATGTACGTCACCGACATGGCCGCGCTGATCAACGCCCTGCCGTACCGCAAGAGCATTTACGGCTCCGGTCCCTTTCCCACCTCGACCACGGTCCAGGTCAATCAGTTGCTGCTGCCGGGACTCATGATCGAGATCGAGACGACCGCCTGCCGGGCCTGACCGGCCGGGCGTCGCTGAGCGCGCTACGACTCCGGTGTCCCGTCGCCGGCCGCCGGCGCGTCGATATCCGGCAGGTCGGCCGGAGCGAGCGCGCTCAGTTGTCGCGCCGTCATCTCCGCGCCCGCGGCGCTGTACTGCTCGGCGATGCGCCGGGCGTGCCGCTCGGTCATCTCCTGGAAGACCTTGCGGGCGAACCGGCCGTTGCCGAATCCCTCGCCGCGTTGCACCGCCCAGAAGTACCGGCGCAGCGCCGTGCGAGTGTCGTCGTCCAGCAGGTACTGGTGGGCGTCAGCCTGGTGCGCGACTATCTGGACGAGCTCGTCGGCGGAGTAGTCGTCGAACGTCAGGGTGCGAGTGAACCGGGAGGCCAGACCGGGGTTGGCCGAGATGAAACGCTCCATCTCGTCCGGATACCCGGCTACGATGACGACCACCTCGTCGCGGTGGTCCTCCATCAGTTTGACCAGTGTGGAGATCGCCTCCTGGCCGAAGTCGTTGCCCCGCCCGTCGGGTACCAGCGCATACGCCTCGTCGATGAACAGCACACCACCCAGCGCGCGCCGGAACGCCGCCTGCGTCTTGGGCGCGGTGTGACCGACGTACTCACCGACGAGGGTGCCCCGATCCACCTCCACCAGATGGCCGTTGTCCAGCATGCCCAGCGCCCGCAGGATCTGGCCGTACAGGCGGGCGACGGTGGTCTTGCCGGTCCCGGGGTTGCCGGCGAACACCAGGTGCCGGCTCAGCGGCGGCGGCAGCAGACCGGCCTCCTCCCGCCGCTTGACCATCTGCATGAGGTTGACCAGCGTGCCCACGTCCTGCTTGGCCCGCTCGAGCCCGACCAGTTCGTCGAGCTCGGCGAGCAGCTCGGCGATCTCCTTCTCCGGGCCGGCCTCGCCGGCGTCGCCGGACGGGACGCGACCCCCGGCACGGCCCGGCCGGGCCTGGGCGGAACTGGGGATCGTCGTGGTGCGCACCGCCGTGATCTCGCACTGTTCGAAGACGGCCGCGACGTCGTCGTCCAGTACCGCGTCCTGGTCGACGTCGTGGATCCGGCAGTCGCGCACGACCGGCCCGGCCTTGGTACCGATGTAGAGCGCCGCGTACTCCGTCTCGGAGAAGTCACAGCCCTCCACCGTGCCGGCGGACTGGGGTGCGAAGTACACGGCGTTCTTGCGGCACTTCGTCACGGTGGTGGACCGGATGGTGGGGTCGGCCCGTGTCCACACCACCAGGCCACTGCCGTGCACATTGCTGATCTCGCAGCGTTCGATGTGCGCCTGGCTCTCGCGGTCCAGGAACACGCCCGCGGCGCCGCTGCCGTCGAAGCGGCAGCCACGGACGGTCGGGCTGCTGGACGGCCCGGCTTCGAGGCCCGACTGCCGTGTACCGGTGACCACGCACTCGTCGATCAGCGGCCGGTGGAGCGTCTGATCGACCCGGACGCCGACCACCGCGTCGGTGATGGAGACCCGCCGGACAGTGGCGTCACTGGCCCCCTCGAGCTGAAGTCCGTTCATCTGCGGTTGTTCGATGCGGCCGCCGCTCATCCGCAGGACCGACCGTCCGGTGACCCGCACGCCGTGCTCCGCGGCGCCGGTCACGGTGCAGTCGGCGAGGTCGGCGGTCGCCGCCCCGCTGAGATGGACCGCGGTGAAGCCCGACGGGCCGATGGTGCACGAACTCAGCGAGGAGGTCGACTCATCGCCGAGGAACAGCCCGTTGGCGGCCGAGCCGGTCATCGCGCAACCCTCGGCGATCAGGTGGGCCGAGTCACGGATGACCAGGGCGGTGCTGGCGGTGTCAGTGATCTGGCAGCCGGTCAGGTCGACGCGGCTCTGCCCGGTCGCGGAGACGCCGCTCTTGCCCGGGCTCACCAGCCGGCAGTGCTGCGCCCGCAGTTGCGCGTCAGCCGCGGCGACCAGGGCCGTGCCGCCGGCCCGCGAGATCGTGCATCCGGTCAACTCGATGCCTTGTGCCGGCGGCTGTTCCGGTCCGGACGCTTGCGGCACGCCCAGCGGGGCACTGCCGGTGGCGTGCACGCCGTCCCCAGCCAGGTCGCGCAGCCGGCTGTTCAGCATGCGCAGACTGGCGCTGCCCTCGAGGACCACGCCCGCGCCGCCGCTCTCCGCGATGTCGCAGTCCTCCAGCACGGCCCCGGTGGTGTCCCGCAGGTGCAGGCCGGCCCCAGTGACCCGGACGAGGCCGGTAGTGCTCAGTTCGGCCCGGGCCGCTTGGGTGAGGATCACCCCGGAGCCGTCCACGTCTTCCACTGCGCATTTGGTCAGCCACAGGTGGGCATCGCCGGTGGCGTGGACGCCGGCACCCGCGCAGTCACGGATACGGCACCGGTTCAAGGTGGCCCGGGCCCGGCCGGCCACGTCGATCCGGCCGCCCCTTACCTGGCAGTCCTCCATGACAACCGTGGCGTCGCGTACCGACATCGCGGTTCCTTGCGGGTTGCCGCTGTGAACGACGAGGCCGCGAAGGGTCGCGGCACCACTGTGCACGCTGATCGCCGGTCCTTGGGCGGCGACCAACTCCACCGTGCCCTCGGCGCTTTCGGCGCTGATCACCACGTCCCGGTCGAGAACCAGATGTTCGTTGTAGGTTCCCGGCGCCACGGTGATGACCGAGCCTTCCGGGGCGGCCCGCACGGCCGCGCCGATGGTGCGGTGTGCGCCCCAGCCGCGCGCGGCGACGCGGTACGACCGTCCGGCGGCGACGGGCTTCGGTGTCTGCATGGCGGCTCACGCCGCCGTACTGGCGTGGCGGTCGCTTTCGAGGTGGCCGAGCTGGATGGCCAGCCGAGTCAGCTCCGCCTTGTTGGTGGCGCCGAGCTTCGTGCGGATCCGCTTGGCGTACGTGTTGATGGTGGCCTGCGACAGCCCCATCCGCCGGGCGATCTGCGCCTGGGTGAGGCCCCGGGCGATCCAGCGCAGTGTCTCCACCTCGCGTGGGGCCAGCCCGGTGGAGTCGTCCCGGGGCTGGCTGGTCAGCTCGTGGTGGAACTGCTCGCGCAGCCGGTGGCACACGTAGAACCCGCCACCTGCGACGGCCCGGATCGCCGTGCCCACCGCAGACCGGTCGGCCTGGCGGCTCACACAGGCGCACGCGCCGGCCCGGACCGCGGTCAGCAGTGAGGGCGCCGTGTCCCACGCGGAAATGACGATTGGTCTGCTCTGTGCCGCCACATGCGCGATGAGCGCCACCGTTTCGTCCCTGGTACCCGCGGGCAGGTCCAGCACCACCAGATCGGGACACACGTCCACAGTGAACAGCTCGTCCACCCAGCTGACCGACGCCACAATCGACAGCGTCGGGTCAGGCGCGACGATCCGTTCGATGCCGCCGCGCCGGACCGGTTGGTCGTCGACGATGGCCACGGTGAACGTGTGTCCGTCCACCGGTCCGATCAGGTCCGGCGCGGCCGGCTGACCGATCTGCTCAGACCGGGCCGTCGATAGCTGCCCCACCTGACCATCACCCCTCACGCAGATGTCCTGCTTGTCGGTCGGTACTACGGCGCGCTGCCGGCGCCCGTTCACATTGCTTGCGGTGCGCGGTGTTCCGGCGCCACGGTGGACCGGTGGCGTCAGTGCGCGGTGTTGGCCGCCCAGATCACGGCGCCCTGGTACACGACACAGACGTTGCCGTCGGCCTCCAAAACCAGCGTCGCGCCGTTGTGGCCGGGCGTGTTGGATGTCCATATGCTCGTGTCGCTCTGGTCGTTCACCACGAGGTTCCCGTCGTCCTGGAAGACCATCTTGTACCCGCGCCCGGTGGTCGGGGAGTTCCACCGCTTCCGGCCGGTCTCGTCGTACACGGTCAGCTCTCCGTTGTTCTCCATAACCAGCCGGGTGCGGTTGCTCTGGATCGACTGACCGCGTTCCAGGACACGGGTGGCCTGCACGGTCACCACGGTCCCTTGGGCGGGGGGCGTTCCCGGCCGGCCCGTCGCCGGCGGCGCGGTGGTCGGCTGCGAGCTGTCGCGGCCGGGCCCGCTGCTCGGGTCGGTCGGGGCGGCCAGCTGGCCGGCACTGAGGGCCGCGTCGGTGGCGTAGGCGTGGGCGTAGTCGAGCGCGGTCTTGACGAAGTCGCCGATGCCCGTGGAGTCGGGTACCTTGCCGGCCTGGCGTACCGGTTGCTGCCCGAGCCAGAACGCGGCCAGGGCAACCTGGTACGGGTCGCCGCCGAGCGGGGTCAGCTGCGCGACCAGATCGCACATGGCGGTACCCACCGCGGGGATGGCCGCCTTCGGATCCCCGGGCGAGGCGCTGCCCGACGGGGCGTACTGCGCCCAGATGTCGGGCCGGAACTGGGCGATACCCATGGCACCGGTCGGCCCGATCAGATCGGCCTGGAAGCCCGACGCGGCCATCAGCTGTCCCGCCAAGCGGCTGGGCGTCACCGTCGGGCAGACCTTCCCGGCGGCCTGCACCAGAGGAAGATACGCCGCCGGTATCGGGCGGGCAGGGCCGGCGCCGCTCCCCGCCGTCGTGGGCGTCTGCTGCTTGGCGTACCAGTCGGCGTAGCCCGACACCTGGTCGACGTACGTTGTCGCGGCGGGCGGCACCCCGTGGGCCTGGACAACGGCGTCGACGCCGACCCGGTAGGCGGCGAGAGCGGTGCGCCACGGGTCCCCGGTGACCTTGGTCCCGCGTACCGCGCCGACCAGGTCGCACATCTGGTGAGCGAGGGCCAATACGGCGCTCGCCGCGTCAGCGCGTACCGAGTGTGGGTCGGGTGCCCACTTCGCCCACGCCGCGTCCGTCAGGCCGGCGACTCCCGTGCCGCCGTCGGCCGAGGTGGCGTTCTGGTCGAACCTGGACGCGGCCATCAGCTGCCCGGCCAGGCGCGCCGGTGTCAGCGTCGGGCAGGACAGCGCGGCGGTCGCGATGGGCTGGCGCAGGGCCGCTGGCACCGGTGTCCCGGCGTACGCCTCCGGGTTCCGCGTGGACGTGGCGAGGACCCCGAGGCCGGCGAGGAGCGCGAAAACCAGCAGCAGCGCCACAATTGAGACCGTCACGAGCGGCATGCCCGGCCGGAGGTACCGGCCGAGGTTGTGCTCGCCGGCAAACCGTCGAATCCCGCTCATCGCCACGTTCGCCTCCAGTGTCCGTCGCCGCTCGCGAATACACGACGGCGGACCGAGCGTTCCGGTTCGATGAATTTCCTTGTGTGAAACTCGTCCGAACGGACTTCGGTCCCGGCGCGTAGTACCGGCCGTGCCCATCTGGTCGCCGGACCGGAATGATCGAGGTGCGTCAAGGAGGATGCCGGTGCCTGCCATGCGGAAAGGGCGGTCACGCGGATGTGCGGTCGTCCTGCTGAGTTTGACAGTCCTGATCGTGGCGTGGATGTCGGCGCCTTCGATGGCGTCGGCCGCGCCCACTGCGAGCGGCCAGGAGTACCAGAAGTACTACACCGTCGCGCAATCCTATCAGGGCTCGCCGGAGAACCTGCCGGAGATCGCCGGGCGGTTCCTGGGTTCGGCCGGTCGCAGCCAGGAGATCTTCAACTTGAACGTCGGTCGCCCGCAGCCGGCCGGCGGTGCCCTCAGCGATCCGGCGAACCTGCGCGCCGACTGGTATCTCGTGCTGCCCTGGGACGCGCATGGCGATGGTGTGCAGTATGGGCAGCTCCCCACCACCGTGCCCGCGCCAGGCGCGTCACCGGCCCCCTCGGCATCGTCGACACCGACGAGCCGGCCGACCGGCCCGCCCGCGGCCGTGCCGCCGCCGGGGGGCTGTGCGGGCGGCCGGAGCGTGCCGGGCAACCAGGACCAGTGGGCGGCCCTGCGAGTGGCGCCCGAACACGCATGGAACTACAGCCGGGGCAAGGGTGTCACGGTGGCGGTCGTCGACTCGGGCGTGGATGCCAACCTGCCGGCGCTCAGCGGGCGGGTCGCCGTCGGCACTGACATCGTCTCCGGCTCCGGCCGCGGCGACACCGACTGCCTGGGTACCGGTACCGCGATGGCGAGCATCATCGCCGCGCGCGCCAACTCCGGTTCCGGTGGGGTGACCGGGGTCGCGCCGGACGCGACCATCCTGCCCGTCCGGCTGGTCACCACGAACCCGAAAGCGACGGTGCCGGACCAGGTCGCGGCGATCGAGTTCGCGGCCAACTCCGGGGCGAAGGTGGTCGTACTCGGCACCTATGTCGACCGGACCGACCCGACCGTGGCCGCCGCGATCCGCGACGCCGGGGCGCACGACGCCGTGGTCGTCACCGCGGCCCTGGACCGCGAGGCCGCCCCGTCGGCCGCCCCGTCGGTGCCGCCGGCCGCCACTCTGCTCCGCGTCGGGGCGGTCGGCATCGACGGCAGCGCGGCGTTGCACTACCCCGCCGGTACCGTCGACGTGGTCGCTCCCGGGGTGGCTGTCGCCGCTCTGGGGATCAGCGGAGTCGGCCCGGTCTCGGTGACCGGTGGCCAGTACGCCGCCGCCTTTGTGGCGGGCGAGGTGGCACTGGTCCGGGCGAGGTTCCCGCACCTGACCGCGGCCCAGACGGTGCACCGGATCGAGGCGACCACCGACCCGGTGGGCAGCCCTGCCGCCTCCGGTTCCACCGCCTCCGGTCAGCTCGCGTCCGGTCAGCCCACGTCCGGTCGGGCCGGTGCCGGGATGATCGATCCGGGGCTGGCCGTGACCCGGCTGCTTCCCGAGGAGGACCAGGCGCCGGCGGCGCAGCCGGTCGCGACCCGTCCCGCCGAGCCTCATCCGCACCGGGTGTACGCACTGGTCATCATCGCGTTGCTGGCTCTGGTCACCGTCGTCCTGCTCATTCTCCGGGCCCGCCGCGCGATCCGGCCGGACGACCCCGTGCTCGGCGGGACCGCCGCGCCGGTGACGGAACCCGCCGGTGCCGCGACGGCCGGCGAACGTTTGTCCCGGCTGTCCACATCGGACGTCGACGAGGCCGGCGAGGCCGGGGAACGTCAACCGGCGGCGGTGCCGGTGGCCCCGGTCGTGGCGCCGGACGAGACACCGGTCGAGGTCTCGGTCGGCGCGAGCCGGTCGGGTGGCGCCCGCCGCCGGGAGGCCGCCGCTGCGACCGGCCTGCCGGCCGAAGCTGGGGAGACCCCTGCGGGCTGAGCGGGCTCCTCGCCCGAGATTCATGGTTGGCCCGCACGGCCACATTGGACGATCGAACGTGTCGGCCGATCGTGTGCGGCACTTGGCGTCCGCGACGGCTGTGTCGCCGGCATTTCCCGGCGTTCGGAGAAACAAAGCGGAACCAGTCGCGGTGGCCGCGCGTAGTAGACGCATGGAACCCTGGCGCGAAACCCGAGGAGGACACCGTTGCCTGCCATGCCAAGCGCCGATGGCCCGGCCCGGCCCGATCCGGATCCGGTCGCGCTGGGCCGGGTGACGCCGGAGCACCTGCCGGCGCCGACGGAGCCCCCCACGCCGTCGCCGAGCGAGCCGGAGCCGGCCGTGACGCCGGTGGCCGCGGCCGTGTCCGGACCACCCGCCTCCCGGACCTCCGTGGACCGCCAGGAGTTCGTCCGCGCCTTCGTCGCACAGTCCTGGGCCCGGCCGGGTGGAGACCGCCCCGTCGCCCGGGTGCACGTCACGCTCATGGTCACGATGGCCGCGGTGGCGGTCGCGGTGGTGATCGGCGTGGCCCTGCAGATGCTGCACCCGATAACCCTGTCCACGCCGGCCGCGGCGGCCGGGCCACGGGTGTCGTCGGCACCGCAGTACAGCGCGGTCAGCGGCTGGGACTGCGGTACCGGGGCGGACCGCGGGTTCGACGTCACGGGGCGCACGGCCGACTGGCACACGGCGCCGCGCGGCGGGTGGGCGTACGACGGTTGCCACGGCACCTTCGAGGCGATCCCGATGAGCGGTGACGCGCACAAGCCCTCCGAGAACGTTTCGGCGGTCTGGTGGTTCAAGCCCGCGGCCGACATCAACCGCTGCACCATCTCGGTGTACCTGCCCGCCGCCGAACAGCCGGCCGATTCGGCCGCCACCACCGCACAGTTCTTCGTCACGGCCGGACCGGGCGGCGGCCGGCTGGCGTCCTTCGTCCTCGACCAGACCGCGGCGCGCGGCGAGTGGCGATCGGCCGGCACGTATCCGGTCAGTCAGGGCGGGATCGCGGTGCAGTTGGTCAACCAGGGGGTCCCTGCTCAGCCGGCGGCCCGGCTCGCGGTGACCCAGGTCCGCGTCATGTGCGCCGGCTGAGCCGGGAGGAGGAGTGGAATGAGTCGGCTCGCGTTTCACCGTCCGGCGCGGTTCCTGCCGCCGCCGCTGTCCGACGAGAAGGTCGTGCTACCGACGCCACCGGAGGCGCGCTCGGGCACGGGTGCCTCGACCTGGGTCAGCATGGTCCTGCCACTGATCAGCAGCTTGGCCATGGTCGGCTACATGATCAGTTTCGGCCGACCGCTGCTGGTCGTCATCGGTATCGTCTTCGTGCTGGTCTCCATCGGTACCACGGTCACGATGCAGGTCCAGACGCGCAGCGCCAACCGCAAGGCCGGCAAGCGGCAACGGGCCCGGTACAACAACCACCTCGCCGCGGTACGGTCGCAGGCCCGGGCCGTGGCGACCGTACAGCGGATGCACGTGGCGCTGGTCCACCCCGAACCGGAGCGGCTGTGGGGCATCGTCACCGGCTACCACCGGGTGTGGGAGCGGCGCCAGAGCGACCCGGACTTCCTGCGCATCCGCCTCGGCGTCGGGCAGGCGCACCTGTCAACGCCGATGCAGATCGGTACCCGGCTCGACCCGATGGCCGAGTACGACTGGGACTGCCTGCAGGCCGCGCAGAAGCTGGTCGACCGGATGGGCCGGGTCGAAGGGCAACCGAGCGTCGTGGACGTCGGCGCCGGCGGTGTGATCAGCGTTCTCGGCCCGAGGCCGGCAGCCGACGGGGTGGTGCGCGCGTTGTTGTGCCAGATCGCCGTGCTGCACGCGCCCGAGGACGTGGCGATCGCGGTGGAGGCGTCCGTCGGCGACTGGGAGTCGGCCAAGTGGCTGCCGCACACGATCGAGCCGGATGCGCCCAGCGAGGCCGGGGTTGTGCCGCTGGTCGCCGCCGGCCCGGAGGACCTCGCCGACTACCTCGAGCGGGAGCTGCAGCGCCGGCAGGAGCAGGCCGCCGCGCGGCGCGGCCAGATCGGCTTCGACCGCGGCAGCGCGCCCGTCCAGCGGCGCCTGATCGTGCTGTTCACCGGTTTCGACCCGGTATCGGAGTGGGGCCGTTCGGCACTGCTGCGCGCGTTGCTCGAGGCGGCCGGCCCGCAGCTGGGCATCACCCTGATCTTCCTGGCCGAGCGAGAAGTCGACGAGCCGAGCCGGGTCGACCTGCGCATCCAGCTGACCGACACCAACGAACTGGAGGTCACCGGCACGCCGGCGCTGGTCGCCGCCACCGCGCAGTCTGTGGTGCCCGACGTGGTGTCTCCGGCGACGGCCGAGCTGATCGCGCGCCGGTTGGCCCCGCTGCGCCTGTCGGACGAACGCGACCAGGTGCTGAGCCGGATCGTGTCGCTGACCGAGATGCTGCTGGGCGGCGACCCGGCGACCGCCGACATCACCGGCCGGTGGGGGAACGCCACCGGCGAACGCCTGCTGCGGGTACCGATCGGCAGCGACGGCGACGGCGAACCGGTCGTCCTGGACATCAAGGAGTCCGCGCAGGGCGGCTCCGGGCCGCACGGGTTGATCGTTGGCGCGACCGGTTCGGGCAAGAGCGAGCTGCTGCGTACGCTCGTCACCGGGCTGGCCGTGACCCACTCACCCGAGACGATCAGCTTCGTCCTCGTGGACTTCAAGGGCGGCGCGGCGTTCGCGCCGCTGACCGACCTGCCGCACGTCGCCGGCCTGATCACCAACCTCTCCGACGACGCCGCGATGATCGATCGGGTCCAGGCCGCGTTGCAGGGCGAGCAGCAGCGCCGCCAGCAACTACTGCGCCAGGCGGGCAACCTCGACTCCATCAGGGAGTACCAGCAACGGCAGGCGGCCGGACGGCCCGGCCCGGACGGGCGACCGCTGGAACCGCTGCCGTACCTGGTGATCATCGTCGACGAGTTCGGCGAGCTGTTGTCCGGCCGCCCCGAGTTCACCGATTTGTTCGTGCAGATCGGCCGGGTCGGTCGCAGCCTTGGGATGCACCTGCTGCTGGCCACCCAGCGCCTGGAAGAGGGGCGGCTGCGAGGGCTCGACTCACATCTGTCGTACCGGATCTGCCTGCGTACCTTCAGCGCCCAGGAGAGCCGTACCGTCATCGGCACGGCGGACGCCTACCGGCTGCCACCGGTACCAGGATCGGCGTACCTGAAGGTCGACGAGTCGGTCTATCAGCGGTTCCGCGTGGCGCACGTGTCCGGTCCGTACCTCTCGGCGCAGCAACGGGCGCAGGAGCGGGCCGTGCGGTCGGCGATCGTTCCGTTCGGCATCCGCGAGCGGCCCGCGGCCGAGGCGACGCCGGCACCCGACCGGGCCCCCGCCTCGGCCGAGCAGCGGCCGGGCCCGACCGAGCTCGGTGTGGTGGTCGACCGGCTGAAGCAGGTCGGCCGCCCCGCCCACCAGGTCTGGCTGCCGCCGCTGCCCGCCGCGATTGCGATGGACAACCTGATCGGCGCGCCCGGTCTGCTGCCCGGTCGCGGTTACGGCGCCCGGATCTGGGCGCAGCCGGGCACACTGAAGGTACCGATCGGGGTCATCGACCTGCCGTTGCAACAGGAACAGCAACCGCTGGTGATGGACTTCGGCGGGCCGCACGGCCATCTCGCGGTGGTCGGCGCACCGCAGACCGGGCGGAGCACCGCGCTGCGCACCATCATGCTGGCCGGGATGCTCACGCTGACGCCGGAAGAGGCGCAGTTCTACGCCATCGACTTCGGCGGCGGCACGCTGCACCAGTACCAGTCCGCGCCGCACGTCGGCTCGGTGGCCGGCCGCGGCGACCAGCAGCTCGTCCGGCGTACCCTGGCCGAGATCCGCGGGCTGATCGTGGCCCGGGAGAAGCTGTTCCGCGAGCTGTCGGTGGACTCGATCGCGGACTTCCGGGCCCGGCGTGCGGCCGGTCGCCTGCCGGCCGGGCTGCGGACCGCCGACGTGTTCCTGCTCATCGACAACTGGGGCGCGGTGCGCAGCGAGCTCGAGGACGCCGAGCCGCTGGTCGCCGACATCGCCGCCCGAGGGCTGGGTGTCGGGGTTCACCTGGTGCTGTCGGCCAGCCGCTGGCTGGAGATCCGGCCCGCGCTGAGGGACAGCATCGGTACCCGGGTCGAGCTGCGCCTGAACGACCCGGCCGAGTCGGAGGTCAACCGGCGGCTGGCGGCCCGGATCGCCACCGCCGTGCCGGGCCGCGGTATCGCCCAGCCGGGTGTGCATTTCCAGCTCCTGCTGCCCCGGCTCGACGGTCAGGAGACCGCGGAGGGTATCGGGGAGGCGCAGGAGGACGCGCTGGCGAAGATCAGCGCGGGCTGGACCGGGGCGCCGGCCCCGGCGGTGCGGATGTTGCCGGCCCGGCTCACCTTGGCACAGCTGCGGGAGCTCCCCGTGCGCAGCACCGGCGTACCGGTGGGGCTGGCCGAGGCCGACCTGGCTCCGGTCACCGTAGACCTGTCGGGCGAGACCCGGCACTTCATGGTGCTGGGCGACTCCCGGTCGGGCAAGACCTCGTTCCTGCGGACCTGGATCGCCGGGCTGGTCGACCGGCATTCCTCCCTGGACATCCGGATCGTGCTCGTCGACTACCGGCGTTCGCTGCTCGACGCCGTTCCGGCCGACCACCTCGGTGCGTACGCCATGGACGGCCGGGCCGCCGAGGTGTACGTCCAGCAGGTCTGCGACAAGCTGCGCGAGCGGCTGCCGCCGTCCACCGTCACCATGGCCGAACTGCAGGCGCGCAGCTGGTGGGAGGGGCCGGAGATCTACGTGGTGCTGGACGACTACGACCTGGTCGGCACCGGCCACGGCTCGCCCCTCGCACCGCTGGCCGAGTTCGTACCGCACGCGCGTGAGGTCGGCCTGCACATCGTGCTGGCCCGCCGGGTCACCGGGATGAGCCGCGCGTCGATGGCCGACGTCCTGATGACCCGCATCCGCGAGCTCGGCTGTGACGGCCTGGTGCTCGACGGCGACCCGCGGGAAGGGCCGTTGCTCGGCGACGAGCGCGCGGCCCCGCGGCCACCCGGTCGCGGCGTGCTGGTGCGGCGCAGCGCCCCCAACGCCCTGGTGCAGATCGCGCTGCCCCAGGAGGCCGCCGAATCGGCGGCATCGGCACTGGCACCCAACTGAGGAGGTGTCCACAAGCGCTGTCGTACGCGGTACCAAATGAAACCTGTTGATGTGAAGAAAGGGTGCAGAAGTGGACTTCAAAGTCACTCCGGAGTACGTCGCGAACGCGGCGGCCAACTGCGACGCCACGGCCAACGAGATCCAGGCCCAGCTCGCGGCGCTGAAGTCGTACGTCGTCAACCTCGAGGCGACCTACCACGGCGTGGCCGCCACGACGTTCCAGGCGCTGATGCAGGACTACGACACGTTCGGCCAGATGCTCAACAACGCCTTGACCGACATCGGCTCGGGCCTGCGCGGCAACTACGTCAACTACACCGACACCGAGCAGCAGAACATCTCGAACCTGGTTCCCATCCAGGGCGACCTGCCCGGCGCGCGACTCTGATCCGCTTTCCCCATCCGACCGACCACACAAGGAGACTGCCATGCCCGACGTCACGGGATCGATGCTTCAAGTACCCAGCGACCTGCAGGGAGCCGGAAACTACATCAACGGCGTCGCCACCCAGATCGAGGGGGAGCTGTCGTCGCTGAAGAGCCAGCTCGCCCCGCTGATGCAGACCTGGACCGGTGCGGCGCAGGCGTACTACGAGGGCCTGCAGCAGGAGTGGAACATCGCCGCGGACGGCCTGTTCGGCCCGACCGGCGTCCTCGGCGTCATCGCCCAGACGATGAACCTGAACTGGAACAACTACACCGACTGCGAGTCCTCCAACGTGCAGACCTGGAAGCGCTGAGCGCGGCCATGCTTGACGCGCGGAGCAGAGTGACGGTAGTCGGCGTGCGCAAGCGCGTCGACGTGGCGCTGCCGACCACCGCACCGATCGGCGAATACGCGGCCGGCCTGGCCGACCTGTGCGGGCAGGAGCGCCGCAACGCGCTCCCCGCCGCCTGGTCGCTGGCCCTGGCCGGGGAGGCGGCGTTGCCGCTGGACACCTCGCTCGGGGCGGCCGGCGTCACCGACGGTCAGATCTTGTACCTGCGGGATGTCGCACGCGACCCGGACACCGAACCGATCGTCGAGGACGTCGGCGAGATCGTCGCCGAACAGGCCCAGTCGCAGCGCGACAACGCCCCGCCGGCTGGACTCGTCGTCATCGGGTTCGGCCTGCTGTGGCTGCTCGCCACCGGGCTGCTCGCGCTGTGGTACCAGGGAAGTGCGATCGGCGGTGCGCTCGCCCTCATCGCGGCGGGCCTCGTCATGGTGGCCGGCGGCTGGTCGCTCAGCCAGCGCGAGACGCCGGTACCCGCGGGCCTGCGGCTGCTGATGATGGTGACCGCGGTGCCGTGCTTCGCCGCGGCCGGCGCGCTCGTGGCGACCGCGCTGGCCGGGGGCGGGTACGCCTGGGCCGGCGCCGTCGGCGGGGCGAACGTGGCCGCGCTGATGGCACTCGCCGCGCTGCCCGAGGCCGTCATCATCGCCCTGGCGGTCGAACTCGGCGTGGCCGCCGTCGTGGCGCCGGTATTCATCGCCCTGCACACGAACGCAGTGCAGACCAGCGCCGCCGTCGTCATCGCCGCGCTGGCCTTCCTCGGCGTCGCGAAACTGCTCGCCGCGGGCATCGCCGCGTGGTCGCGGCGGCCGTCGAAGGGCCCGGCGTCGATGGAGCGGTCGGTAACCGAGCTGCTGATCCGCTCACGCCGGCTGCTGACCGTCGTCATCGCCGGGCCCACCCTGGCGCTCGCTGTGGCCTTCGTGGTCCTGGCCGCATCGCGCGGCGGATTCGCCATCGCGCTGTCCGCGGTCGTCGGCGTGGCCTTGCTCGTCCGTGCGCGGCAGCGCGGGTTCACCAACGAGCTGATCCTCATCGGCGGCGCGGGCGTGGTCGGCCTGTTCAGCGCGCTGGTCGCGCTGATGAGTCGCTACCACCTCAACGGGACCGTGACCGTCGCCGGCCTCGCGGCGCTCGGCGCGGCACTGGTCGGCGTCGGCATGGCCGGGTCGATGATGCGCCGCCAGCCGGAAACGATGCCGGTCCTCACCACGGCCGCGGGTGCGGTGCCGGGCGCGACGATGCGGCCCGACCGGTACCGCTTCATCGACATCGTCGGCGTGCTCTGCAACGTCGCGGCGGTGTCGCTGGCGCTCGGGGTTTTCGGTGTGTTCGACGACCTGGTCGGCATGGGCCGCACCATGGTCGGCTGACAGGAGGCCGCCATGACCGGTTCGGACGGACCACCCGAGATGACCGCCCGCGTCGGCGCGCTCCCGACCACGCCGCAGCAACCAGCCGTCCAGACCATGCCGGACGGAACCCGCGTGGAGTACGACGCGGACGGCAACCCCACCCGTCAATGGAACCCGGACGGTTCGGTGCGCACGTACCAGCCGGACGGCACGTCGACCGAGCAGCTGCCCGACGGCTCGAGCCTGTACCTCGACCAGTCCGGCCAGCTCGTTCGAGAGGTGACGCCGGACGGCACGACGTACACGAGCTTCGACAGCCAGGGACGCCCGACGTCGGGCGTGACACCGGCCGGCGTCAGGTTCACGCTGTCGTACGACGCGCAGGGTGACGTATTCGAGACGTTCGACGACGGTACGGTGCTGGAGACCGATCCGGGCGGCAAGCCGATTCGTGAGATCGCGCCGGACGGCACGACGTACACGGGTTTCGATGACCAGCGGCGCCCGACGGATGGTGTGTCGGCGGACGGCACTCATTTCACGTTGTCGTACGACGCGCAGGGTGACGTGTTCGAGAAGCTCGACGACGGTACGGTGCTGGAGACCGATCCGGGTGGCAAGCCGGTCCGGGAGGTGGCGCCGGACGGCACGACGTACACGAGCTTTGATGGTGGTGGTCGGCCGACGTCGGGTGTGACGGCGGGCGGTATCGGGTTCACGATCACCTATGACGCGCAGGGTGACGTGTTCGAGAAGTTCGACGACGGTACGGTGCTGGAGACCGATCCGGGTGGCAAGCCGGTCCGGGAGGTGGCGCCGGACGGCACGACGTACACGAGCTTTGATGGTGGTGGTCGGCCGACGTCGGGTGTGACGGCGGGCGGTATCGGGTTCACGATCACCTATGACGCGCAGGGTGACGTGTTCGAGAAGTTCGACGACGGTACGGTGCTGGAGACCGATCCGGGTGGCAAGCCGGTCCGGGAGGTGGCGCCGGACGGCACGACGTACACGAGCTTTGATGGTGGTGGTCGGCCGACGTCGGGTGTGACGGCGGGCGGTATCGGGTTCACGATCACCTATGACGCGCAGGGTGACGTGTTCGAGAAGTTCGACGACGGTACGGTGCTGGAGACCGATCCAAGCGGTAAGCCGATCCGGCAGATAGCGGCGGACGGCACGACCTACACGGATTTCGACGGCCAGGGCCGGCCGACGCGGGGGACGACGCCCAACGGCCTCGGCTTCACCATCGCCTACGACCCGTCAGGCGGTGCCACCGAGACGTTCGACGACGGCTCGGTGATGGTGACTGATCCGAGCGGTAAGCCCATCAAGGAAGTCACGGCGGACGGGACGACGTTCACCGGGTTCGACGACAAGGGCCGGCCGACCGCCGGTGTCACCAAGGATGGCCATTCCTTCACGATCACCTATGACGACCAAGGTGACGCGTTCGAGCACAACGACGACGGATCCGTCGTGGAGATCGGGCCGGACGGGAAGGTCATCAAGGAAGTCACGGCGGACGGGACGACGTTCACCGGGTTCGACGACAAGGGCCGGCCGACCGCCGGTGTCACCAAGGATGGCCATTCCTTCACGATCACCTATGACGACCAAGGTGACGCGTTCGAGCACAACGACGACGGATCCGTCGTGGAGATCGGGCCGGACGGGAAGGTCATCAAGGAAGTCACGGCGGACGGGACGACGTTCACCGGGTTCGACGACAAGGGCCGGCCGACCGCCGGTGTCACCAAGGATGGCCATTCCTTCACGATCACCTATGACGACCAAGGTGACGCGTTCGAGCACAACGACGACGGATCCGTCGTGGAGATCGGGCCGGACGGGAAGGTCATCAAGGAAGTCACGGCGGACGGGACGACGTTCACCGGGTTCGACGACAAGGGCCGGCCGACCGCCGGTGTCACCAAGGATGGCCACTCCTTCACGATCACCTATGACGACCAAGGTGACGCGTTCGAGCACAACGACGACGGATCCGTCGTGGAGATCGGGCCGGACGGGAAAGTCATCAAGATATGGACACCGGACGGCACCGAGATCGACTTTGCGGTCGAGATTCCCGCGCTGCACGATGCGATTGGTAAGGTGTCCGCGGAGCGGGACTCGATAAACGCCGACTTCACGGCGATGAAGGATAAGTTCGCGACGATCGAAAGCCTCTGGCAAAGCCCGGCTGGCGCATCGTTCCCGCCGCTGGCCGACACCTTCAACACCGTGACGCAGTCGTTGCTGACGCTGCTCGACGACGCGATCCACCGAATGCAGACCGCGTACGAGAACTACGTCAACACCGAGAACACCAACGTGCAGAACCTGCACTGAACAGGCTGAGCGCCGGCGGGTCGACCGCGGGCGCTCAGCCTGTTCCATTGCATTGGTGGCACGCCGTTCCTCAGCTCTGGTCGGGGGCCTGGTTCTCCATCTTCGACGAATGGCCCTCGAGATGGACAGGCAGCGTGGGCAGGTCGGAGTCCTTGTCCGCCCTGGTGTAGAACTGGCCCGCGTTGTTGAGCGCACGGACGAACTCGCCGGTCGTCTCCACCGCGTCGGCCACCTGAAGCAGGACGTTGTCCGAAACGGCGCTCATCTGCTGCGTCCAGTCGGGGTGTGGATCCGTCAGGTGCTGCGGGTTGACTTTGCTGCCCCATTGTTCGCCGATGGTGTGGTCGTCGGGTACCGAGTAGATCCAGGACTTGGTGCTGGAGATGTAGTCCTTCAGCGAGTTGTAGCTTTCGGTCAGGTCCTGGGTGCGGTTCAGGATCTGCGAAGTGGCGCCCTCGATGCTGCCCGGCGACACCACATAGTTTGGTACGACCGGCGGTTCCTTGGGACCCCGGGCGGGGACGGCGTGGCCGAACCGAGGGCCCGACGGCAGGTCGAGCGTGCCGTCCATGGGAGGCCCGAACAGCTCCCATGTCTGACCGAGGGTGGGCGGAGTAACGTCCGGCGGTACATCGTCAGCCACGAAGATCACCTTCCTGATATGGATCTGGCGCTCCATGGTCGCTCCGGATCGTGCGGCCCATCAACGTCCCGGATGTAATGACTGGCCGGTTTGATAAACCGCTCGATACGTTTCCCTGAAGGCAATGTGGTGTTGCGGACGCGCGCCCGCGGTCCGAACCGAGGCAGGAGGGGCTCGATGCCGGTACCTCCGTACTACGGCGATCGATCGCTGGTCATCAGGGTCGATCCGGACAGCATGTTCGTCACCATGAACCAGGCGCTGGTGTTGTACGGCCAAGGTGTCGCCGACAGCATCAAGCGCATTGTCGACATCTGGAACAACTTGAAGCTCGGCTGGGTCGGCGACACCGCTGACGAGGCGAAGGCGTTCAACGACGCGTGGGCCACCGCCATGATCAATCTCTTCGGCACCGACGCGAATCCTGATGTGGGGGTCCTTACCCATATCGCGGACGCTGTGATTCTCGCGTCCATCAACTACGGCGAGGCGGAGGACTCGGTGAACAAGATGTTCCAGCAGATGTCCACCTCGATGATCGCCGGCCGGGTCGCGGGCGGGCTAGGGGCACACGGAGACCCCAGCCGGCATCTCAACGACGGCCCGATCACTGAGAACACCTGACCGAACGACCGGAGCGCGGGCAGGCCGACCCGGCCGGAGAGGGACCCCAGGTGTCGTCAGACGTAGGTCATGAGTCAACCGGCCCCTCCCACGACCAGGGCGCAGGAGCCACGGGCAAGCCGAATCCGTTGCCCGATCCGGCCCTGCTGCGCGCCTTGGCGGACAGGTGGGAGGCGCTTGCCGTCCAAATGCACGGACTGGCTTCGGAGGTGGTCAGCGCCGTCGCGGGCACGAACTGGTCGGGCGAGGCCAAGAACTCCGCGGTCGGCACGAGCGAGCTCGTCGCTGATTCCGTCCGGGCCGCGGGCGACAACGCACAGCAGATGGCTGACGGGCTACGGGATTTCGCCGGCAAAGTCGATGAAATGCTGAAACAGCAAAAGGCCGCGGCGTACGCGTTCATCATCGGCTGGATCATCGACGTCGCGACGTTGGGCCTGGCGAGCCTGTTCTCCGGGCTGATCGAGGCGCTGGCGTCGCTTCTGACGAGAGTGATCAGCGCGCTGGGCGTGGAGTTGGCTTCGGTCGAGATGTTGGCCGGGTTCGCTGCGAACGCCCTTGTCTGGGGCGGCATCGCAGCTGGCACGAGCATTGTTTCGCAGCTGGCCGGTGAAGGGATCGCCGGTGAACACCTGCATATCGACCCGCTGTCGGTTGGTATCGCCGGCCTGATGGGCGGGCTGGTGGCGGGCGGCTTCAGCACCAAGTTCGGCAGAGGAGGCAAAGACGTCACAACGCTTCCGCACAACGAAGAAGCCGGTGGGTTGCCGGCGCTGGGCGGTGATCATTCGCCGTTACCGAAACCCGGCAACGATGTCGACCCTGGCGGCGCGCCGGGCAACGGCCTCCATTTGGGCGGGCCGCCTGCCGTCGAACCAGGCACGGTCACTCCGGTGCGAGCGTCGGATGCCACTGTGGTGGACAGCGTCCGTACGCCGAGGCCGACCAGCAGCGTGCCGCACGACGTGCCCGGCCTGAACGGCGACCGGGTCGAGGTGCCGGGCGGGGTGCGACCGGCCGATGCGGTGTCGGTGCCCGGCGGGCGCGGAAATGATCCGGCACGCACAGTCGATCCTGTACGGGCGGGTACGACGGTCGAGCCGACCGCGCTGCCGAATTCGCGCACCTCGGTGGTCAACCGGCCGCCCACCCTGGACGAGGTGACCGTCAGCAAGTCGCAGTTCGCCGGTGAGCCGCCGCTTTCCTCCAGCGCGGTACGTCCGGTGAATCTCGCTGCCGAGGGCCCGCACCCGAGCCGGACCAACCTCGACGCCGGCGGTCCGCCGGCGGTGCGCACGCCGACGTCGGTGAGTAACGACGTGTCGTCGGTACGGGCGCCGGGTTCGGCTGGTGGTGAGCCGCCTTCGGTTGTGGATCGGGTGGGTTCGGGTTCGGGTGGGATGAGGTTGGGGGGTTCGGAGCCGGTTCCGGGTAAGCCGGTGGTGCGGGCGTCGGGGGGTGCCGAGGGTTCCGAAGTGCGGGTGTCGGCTGGTGGTGAGCCGCCTTCGGTTGTGGATCGGGTGGGTTCGGGTTCGGGTGGGATGAGGTTGGGGGGTTCGGAGCCGGTTCCGGGTAAGCCGGTGGTGCGGGCGTCGGGGGGTGCCGAGGGTTCCGAAGTGCGGGTGTCGGCTGGTGGTGAGCCGCCTTCGGTTGTGGATCGGGTGGGTTCGGGTTCGGGTGGGATGAGGTTGGGGGGTTCGGAGCCGGTTCCGGGTAAGCCGGTGGTGCGGGCGTCGGGGGGTGCCGAGGGTTCCGAAGTGCGGGTGTCGGCTGGTGGTGAGCCGCCTTCGGTTGTGGATCGGGTGGGTTCGGGTTCGGGTGGGATGAGGTTGGGGGGTTCGGAGCCGGTTCCGGGTAAGCCGGTGGTGCGGGCGTCGGGGGGTGCCGAGGGTTCCGAAGTGCGGGTGTCGGCTGGTGGTGAGCCGCCTTCGGTTGTGGATCGGGTGGGTTCGGGTTCGGGTGGGATGAGGTTGGGGGGTTCGGAGCCGGTTCCGGGTAAGCCGGTGGTGCGGGCGTCGGGGGGTGCCGACGGTTCCGAAGTGCGGGTGTCGGCCGGTGACGGGCCACCGTCCACTGCGGATCGGTCGGTTTCCGGCTCCGGTACCGGGTCCGGGCGGCAGTTGCTGCGGTACGACTCATCGGGCAATGCGGATCTCGTCACCCTCGCCAAGGAGTACGCGTGGCCGCAGAACGGGAAAACACTTGGTGGTTCGGGTACTGACGGGCCGCCCGTTCGGGCGGCGGGTGCAGCGAACAAAACGCCGGCAAGTGTGCCGAACCCGCTGCGAGATGCGGCGCCCGGCGACGGGCCGGCGGTGTCCGCGAAATCGGACTTGGCGACCGACCGGTACACGTATGTCGAGCTGCGGTCGGACGGCACGATGGTTCCGGGAAAACTGTCCCCGAACGACGTGGTGGTCGAGGTCAGGGCGGCCAGCGGCAAATACCCAGGTGACTCTGCGTCTGGCAGAGGCCGGATCGGGGCGCGGGAGCCCGGTGAACGGATCGTCACGTACAACCCACAGGGCAAGCAGTGGGAGGTCACCGGCGTCAGTTCGGCCGGCGACCGGGCGGCGGCCGGGAGCGCCGGCATCGGCCGGCCGGGGCGGAACGAGCCGGTACCGTCATCAGCCGGGGACGGACCGCGGGAACAGTGGCTGCAACGTAACCCCAACGGAGACATCAACCTGGTGACGTTCGACCGGCCGCCGGTGCGCGAGCCGGCGCCCGCGGAGGGCGGTGGTGTCGAATTCCACCGCCTGGACGGTTCGGGCGGGGGCTGGCAGTCGATCCGGTTGTCGGGCGCCCGGCCGACCGTCGAGCCGGTGCACACCGCCACGCCCGCACGGCCGCAGGATCGTGCGGACATCCCAGCCGACCGGGAGCCGAAACGGGTTCTGGTACGCGACCCGCAGTCCCAGGAATGGCGGGTCGTCAAGCAGTCCGCGCCCGATAGCCCCAGCGGTCAAGGGGGAGCCAGGCCCGCCGCCGGAGAGCCGGACGCGGCGCCGTCGTACTACCGGTACAACGGGCGGACCAACCAGCTCGAACCGGTCCCGGTCAAGAGCGGCCGGGGGCTCGACACGGTCGAGGTGCACCTCGACTCCGGCAAAGTGGAGGTGGGCGAGTTCCATCCCACCGGCGGCGGGAAACCGGACCTGCGGTTGCGCAGTGACGGTGCGCTCGAAGGGCCGGAGACCTCGACGGTCAGGCCGGGTGACCTGTCATACGACGCGGTCGCCGGCGAGATCAGGATGACGAAGGGCGGGTTCTCTTCCGGAGATGGAGGCGGAGGCGAGGGCGGCTCTTCCGGCGGCGGCCGGCCCGGCGCCGGCCGCTCGGGCGGTGGTACGTCCGTCAAGCCGGCGTCCCGCGGTTCGCACACTCAGCTGGCCAAGGACGACGACGTGGTCTTCAGGCGGTCGCCGAAGCCGCGGACCGAGCCGGGCAATGCCACGGACGGCCCACCCGTCGTCCAGCGGCTGGAGACCGTGCTCGAAGAGCCTGGCTCCTTCCCCGGTCAGGGCCGGGTCCTCGACGAAGGGGGTCATCACAGACCGCAGGCCGGCTCCGCGTCCGGGCCGGTCTCGGCCTCGGACGCGGCCAAGGGCTCGCGGACGATCTCCTACACCCAGGAAGGGCGGCCTGTGCTGGGTCGTCCGGCCGGGTCGCTGCCCCAGCCTCCGCCTCGGAACCCGACTACGCAGGAGCCCGCCGCCCCGGCGGCGCCCCATGATGAGGTCTTGGCGGCTTCCGCGCAGGCCGATGCGCATCGCCGTACTGAGCCGGCGGACCTGTGGGCGCAGCGGCAGAACGCCGGGCGCAACGAGACGCTGTGGCCATCGCAGCAGGTGGCGAACGACGTTGCCCGTCAGGACGACCTCGTGCAGCTGCGGCAAGGGCTGGGCGCAGGCTTGGACATCACCGTGCACGGCGATGCGATCGTCCTGCACCCGCGCGATGTCCAGCCCGCACCGGTGAGCCGCCCGATCGGCTACACCACCGTGGTGGTAGATGGTGTTACGGACATTGCGGCGGTACGCGGGCTCATCACGGCCCTGCCGCCGGACCGGATCGACGGGTTGCGCGTCGAGTATCCCGCCGCGCAGCAGATCGGCGGGGCCGCGGCCACCGACCTGGCCAACCGGATTCTGACCGCGATTCCCGGCAATGCAAGGCTGAACCTGCGGCCCGATCAACTGGAGCAGCGGTTTCCGCAGAGCAGGCACCTGGTACCTGTAGACGACGCCGGTCAGGTCACGTTCCCCGAGTTCGCCACCCACTACGACGTCTACCCACCAGACCGGCCCGCCCCGCGAGACACCCCGTTCGATCTGGCGCCCGGAGACGAGCCCGGGACGTTCCGGCTCGGTGATGGGTGGGAGGCGGCGCAGACAGTAGCTGGCCTGCATTTCCGTCCTGTCGGTGCCGAGGCGCCGCCGGTCGGCGGTCGCGCCGGCAACACGCCCAGGGTCGTCGTTGGCGTGCCCGGCGTGGAGCCGCCGCCGGCCGTGCGGGCGCAGATCGACCAGCTGCTCCAGCAGCTGACCGACGGAGTAGAGATCGTCGAGCACGGACCCGCCACGCGGTTGGTCCAACCGGCCGCCGGCCCCGACGAGGGCCACCAGGAGGCGCTCGGTCCGGCCGAGCACCGGCCGCAGCCGGCACCGATCGTGCGGCATGACGCGACTGTCTCGCTGGACGGAACCGGGACGACGCCGGTCGCTGGTGCCGGATCGGTGGTGGGGCCGTCGCCGGTGTTGTCGGCGGGATCGGTGCTGCCGTCGACGGTGGGGGGTCCGGACGCGCTGTCGGAGGCGCAGCAGCGGGCGTTGGACGGGCTGGTTGGGTGGGATGTGGAGCCGTCGTGGCCGTTGTTCCTGCCGTCGGGTGCGGGTTTGCTGTCCACTATGGACTCTGGTGGTGTGTCGGGTGAGGTGGTGGTGGTCGGTTCGGGGGCTGGCGAGCCGGTGGGTGTGTTGAGTGCGGTGCAGCGCGCGGCGGGTGGCGTCGATCAGCCGGTGGTGGTGGTGTCGGTGCCGCCGGGTGGCTCGCCGGATGCCGGTCAGGTGGCCGCGGTCCGGACGTTGTTGAACGTGTATGGGTGGCGGGGCCGGGTGCCGGTGGTGGTGACCCGCGGGCGGCTGACAGCGTTGGAGAGCCTGCTGGACTTGTATGGCGTGTCGGCGGTGTATCAGACCAGTGCGGCGGGTGCCGGGCTGGGTGGCCCGTCCGGTGGCCTGGCCGCGTTGAACCTCAGCAATTCCTGGGTGCTGCGCCGGCCGGCCGGCGAACCGGAAGCGGCCGGGTTGTCGTCGGAGGTGTTGTCGGCGGAGTTGCTGCAGGCGGCGGCCGGCCGGCGCCGGCCGGTGTTCGACCGGCCGAGTACGCCGGTGGCCTCGTTCTTGTCGGTGCCGCTGCACGACACCAGCCGGATCCGTGAGACGTACGACACCTACCGGGCCCTGCTGGCACGGGATCTGCCGCAGGTACAGCAGATCGTGTCGAGGGACCCGGCGTTCGCCGGCCATCAGGCGGTGCTGGGCTTGGCCGAACTGGGACAGTTCGACGCGGCGGTCGCCTACCTGCAGGCCGGCGACGACCGTCCGGACGTCATCGCCGCGCCGCTGCTGAACATCGACCGTGACGCCACACCGGTGCAGCGGGAACGTGCGGTGGTCGGCATGCTGCCCCACCTGGCCGCACTGGCCCGGGCCGTGTCACACGACCTGGCCAGCGAGGCGATCCTCCTGGCCGTCGCCGACCTGATCACCGAGAACCGGTCCCAGGAAGACGTCAAGAACGACATCTGGTTCCACAAGAACCTCCTGCCCAAAGACGGCCGCCTCCGCGTCGGCTGGGTGACCCACCTGACCCAACTCACCCAACAACTCCCCGAACACAACGACAGCCTGGGATGGATCGCCTCCGCCATCATGAACTGCCCAGACTAACGACGAACCCCTCCACCACCGACAGCCACCCAAACAGACCCGGCAGACTCGAGGAGCAGGGGGTGAGGTCTTTGCTCACCGTGGGCGAATCGGCCTGGAGTTGCCGGAGGGCGTGGTTAGGCCGCAGCGGCCGTGTTGTGGTTTCGGGTTGAAGCGTAGTGCGCGTTTCCGTATTTCGGCGGGTGGGACGTGGCCGATCGCGGAGTGTAGGTGCCGTGGCCGGTTGCGGTCGGGGGTGGTGGTGACGGTGCGGTGCCGGCCGCGGCGCACGCCGTCGATCCCGGCCAGCTTCATCAGCCGTTCCACCTGGTCACGGCCGATGTGCAGGCCGGCCCGGCGGGCGGCGATCCACAGTTTCCGGCGCCCATACAGGCGCCGGTTCGCCGACCACAGATCGAACAGACGGTTCGCCAGATACGCCCGCCGCAGCTCAGCTTCGGTGGGTCCGAACCCGGCGGCGGCATGGGCGTAGTACGTCGACGGGGCAACCCCGATGCCGTGCTCGTTGAGCACGGCCAGGATCGGCTCGACCCCAAACCGCCCCGCATGGGTGCGGACGTCATCGATCACTGTCCGAGTCTGCGGTCGAGCTCCGCCGCCGCGAAAACGCCGACGCGGTCTTCAGGATCTCGTTCGCCCGCCGCAGCTGCGCGTTCTCGCGCCGCAACCGCGCCAGCTCGTCCTCGGCACTGCCCTGCCCGGCCGTTGACGGGGTGACCCCCTCGCCCAGATCCCGGCGGATCCAGTTCCGCAACGTCGACGGGTTGATCCCGAGCAGCTCGCCAACCTCTTGACGGGCCTTCAACTGCGAGACGTCACCCGAGGCGATCCGGTCGGCATACATCCGAACCGCACGGGCCTGCGTCTCACCGTCATACTTCTTCGGTGCTGGCATGATCCTCTCCCGGTTAGATCATGCCCTCCGGCGAAGCCAGGCCGATTCAGTTCGTCGTTAGTCTGGGCAGTTCATGATGGCGGAGGCGATCCATCCCAGGCTGTCGTTGTGTTCGGGGAGTTGTTGGGTGAGTTGGGTCAGGTGGGTCACCCAGCCGACGCGGAGGCGGCCGTCTTTGGGCAGGAGGTTCTTGTGGAACCAGATGTCGTTCTTGACGTCTTCCTGGGACCGGTTCTCGGTGATCAGGTCGGCGACGGCCAGGAGGATCGCCTCGCTGGCCAGGTCGTGTGACACGGCCCGGGCCAGTGCGGCCAGGTGGGGCAGCATGCCGACCACCGCACGTTCCCGCTGCACCGGTGTGGCGTCACGGTCGATGTTCAGCAGCGGCGCGGCGATGACGTCCGGACGGTCGTCGCCGGCCTGCAGGTAGGCGACCGCCGCGTCGAACTGTCCCAGTTCGGCCAAGCCCAGCACCGCCTGATGGCCGGCGAACGCCGGGTCCCTCGACACGATCTGCTGTACCTGCGGCAGATCCCGTGCCAGCAGGGCCCGGTAGGTGTCGTACGTCTCACGGATCCGGCTGGTGTCGTGCAGCGGCACCGACAAGAACGAGGCCACCGGCGTACTCGGCCGGTCGAACACCGGCCGGCGCCGGCCGGCCGCCGCCTGCAGCAACTCCGCCGACAACACCTCCGACGACAACCCGGCCGCTTCCGGTTCGCCGGCCGGCCGGCGCAGCACCCAGGAATTGCTGAGGTTCAACGCGGCCAGGCCACCGGACGGGCCACCCAGCCCGGCACCCGCCGCACTGGTCTGATACACCGCCGACACGCCATACAAGTCCAGCAGGCTCTCCAACGCTGTCAGCCGCCCGCGGGTCACCACCACCGGCACCCGGCCCCGCCACCCATACACGTTCAACAACGTCCGGACCGCGGCCACCTGACCGGCATCCGGCGAGCCACCCGGCGGCACCGACACCACCACCACCGGCTGATCGACGCCACCCGCCGCGCGCTGCACCGCACTCAACACACCCACCGGCTCGCCAGCCCCCGAACCGACCACCACCACCTCACCCGACACACCACCAGAGTCCATAGTGGACAGCAAACCCGCACCCGACGGCAGGAACAACGGCCACGACGGCTCCACATCCCACCCAACCAGCCCGTCCGGGCGGTTGCCCGCCAGTGCCGGCAGGTAATGGCCGCCCCCGGTACGCACCACATACAGCTCCGGATCGCCCGCACGCCCCGACGAGACCGTCACGCCCTCCGGGGTGATCACATGCAGCCGCACGTCCAGCAGACCGGCCGCCACATCCACCAACACCTCGAACAACGGATGGTAGCCACCCGGACGGCTCAACGCCGCCAGGAACGCCTCGTACTGCCCCTCGCCCTGCGCCGCCGCAACCGCATACACCGAGTTACGGCTCGGGGCCATATCACCGAGTTGGAGCAGCAGCCAGGCCCGCAGATCCGCCGGACTCATCCCGGCCATCACAGCGACCGTGCCGGTCCGGCCCTGATGCTCCCGGGCCGCCTGGATCATCGAACCGAACCACGCATCACCGTCCATCACCATCTCACCCGCATACCGGCCCAACTCGTCCAGCGCCCTTTGCTGCGCCTCCGACAGCGTGTCCGGACCCCCCACCGGCGACGGCAGCACCGACCCCGCCGACAACACCGGCGACGACCCCACCACCGATCCGGCACCTGCCGCGACGACACCGGCCGGGACCACATCGGCAGGAGCCACACCGCGCGGGAACAACGGCTCGAAATGCCCCACCTCCGGCCGCACCACCCGCCCCAGACCATCCCGCAGCTCGGACTGCACCACCGTACGGAACACCAGGAACAGCGGACCCGACACACCCCGCACCGGATGCGCCACCACACTGCCGTCCACCGCACCCGCCAACACCTGAATCCGGAACCCTAACCCCAACAACAGCGCAGAAATCTCCGGATCATAAACATCCAACTCCTCCCCCCGCTCCAAATCCGCCCGCCCCGCAGCCGACGCCGGCAACCCATCCTCCAAATACCGGCGCAACTGCTCAGCCGACATCCCCCCACCCACACCATGGAACCGCATCAACTGCGACAAGGAATCCACCAGACACAAGTTCCCCACACCACTCGCCACACCACGCCGCACATCAGCCGGCAAACCCACCACCCGCTGCAACACCTCATAACCACCATCCACCCCACGACGCCACCCACCAACCGGCACCACACCCGCCCCAACAGCAGGAACAGCACCCACCGAGCCCACCGACCGGCTCGGCAACGCCGGCATGTAGTGGTTGCCGTTGCGGACGAGGTAGATCGCCGGCCCGGCTCCGAAAACGTGTTGGCGGCCGTTGCGGTCCACCACGACGATCTGTACTCCCAGGAACTGGGCGGCCATAGGGACATCAAACATCTGGTCGACGAGGAAACCGTTGTCTTCGGACAAGCCCGGCGCGTCGGCGACCTGATCGTGGATCAGCGCGCGCAGCGCGTCTGGGTCGTGGACGTCGATGCCGGCCAGTGCCGGCGGCATCTGGGCCAGCTCGCGTGCGGCCCGCAGCACCGAGACGAACCAACTGTCGTCGCCCGGCGGAGTCCACCGTGCGTACCGGCCGAGCCGTCCCAGCGCGGCCTGCTGTCCTGTATCGATCCGGTTCGGGTCCACCTCGTCGAAGGCCGGTGCCGGTCGGCGCAATCGCCGGCCGAACGCCGTCTCCACCTGGGAACGCAGGCCGTCGGCCACCAGTTCGGCCTGCCCCGGGCCCTCGAAGAGCAGCGCGTCCGCCACGTCCTGCAGCCGGCCGAACGGCTCGCTCGGCAGCAGGAATCGCATCTGTTCGTGCAGGGAGACGTCCGACTCGATCGCTCGGCCCGGGTAATGCGAGGCGGCAGTCTCGTTGTCGGCCAGCCCGAAGGTGATCCGCCGGACGATCTGCGCGGCGCGCTCACGCAGAGCGGCACGCCCGTCCGGGCCGAGCTCGTCCAGCGCCCGATCACGCCGCACCGCGACAGACGGTGGTAGCGGCGCCGGCTCGTCGGACGCCGATGACTCAACGACGCCTATCTGGTCGCCGTTGCCTTCGCTACTGGTCCGGCCGTCGTCCGTCGGATCGCCCGCGCCGAGGTCCGCGCGTGGCGTGATCGTGCCCCACGAACGTTTCGGCACGCTCCACGGCGTGTACGCCACGTCCTCGGCATCGCTGTCCGCGCGCAGGCTGTCCGGACCGGGCCGGCGCCGGGCACCCTCGCGGCGAACGTCCGGGCGCGGGTCGTGTGACGATCCGGCGTCGCTCGGACCGCGCACCTCGTCGTCCGACTCCGTGTCGGTGTCCACGGTGCCCTCTTCCGGCCGATGGCCGGCAAATCGCCGCCGCAACGACGCCATCCGGGCAAGTACCTCGTCGTGATCCGACTCGGCGAATGACCCGTCGCGTGGACGCGGGCGTCGCGACAGGACGCTGTGGGTGTCCGATTCCGCGGGAGCCGACGGGGGCGGCGGAGCAGGAGCCACCGATTCCACGGCATCTGCGAGCGCCCGGTCGTGGTCAGCGATCGCACCCCGGATCGCCTGCTCGAAGGTCTGCGCTCGGCTCCACGAGGTTCGGTACAGCCCGTAGAGCGCGAAATGGTCGATCCCGGCGCGGATCCGGTCCTCATCAAGCTGCCGGCCGTGCCAGCGCGCGGGATCCACCGGTTCACCGTCGGGGTCGACGGCGCTGGCGCGGTTCAGCTCGTCGAGGAGGATGGCGTACGCCGCGGGCGCGGTCAACGGTTCGCCGAAGTTGTCCAGCCGGAACACCCGGCCGGCGGGGTCGATGCGGTGCACCACCGGATTGCCGAACTGGTCGACGTCTTCGAGCTGGACGTGGCGGCCCAGAGCCCGGGCAACCTGCCGGGCCGTGTGCACATTGTCGAGCCCGGCCAAGGCGACCTCCGGCGGAAGCACCGCCGGCGTGGTGCGGTGTCTGTTGACCTCGCGGACCAGATCCCAGATCCTCGTCCAGGTGTCCGCCACGTCAGCCGGATCCGCCCGATTCGGCCCGGCGAGCTGCAACTCGAGGTGTGGCAGGAGCGCATGCTCGGCATATACCCGTGTGGCGGCCGCCGGGTCGACGTTTTCCAGCTGCTCGAACGCCCAGGCCCGCACCGCTTCGTACGCCCGGAACACTCGGCGACCCGGTTGGCTGGTCAACCTGATCGGCCCCGGCCGGTCGAGTGTGCGCTGGATGCGCCGGGCCACCTCGATGGGGGTCCGGCGCACGTCGCCGATCTCCGTGCCGACGTTGATCAGCTGCTCATCGAGGGGGAACTCCTGCGACTGCCGGTCCGCGCGCGGCCAGGTCGCCGGATCGACGAACGCGGCCGCGGCGGCGTTGGCGGCCGCCGCCCGCGCCTGCAGCTCCACCAGTTCGTCGGCGAATATCTCCAGGAACACAGTTCCGGTGATCGGGTCGCTGTATTCCCGGCTCTGGTGCCGGGCGGGCAGCACGGGGTTGTCCGTGTTCCGCTCCGCTGCCAGGCGCAGCACCACGTTCGCCTCGACCAGGAAAACCTCGCCCTGCTCTTTGATGTGTGTCTCGTTGCGGTAGTTGTCGGCAGCGGAGTTGTTCACTCCGCGCGGCGCCACCCGGCTGGCCGAGGTGCTCGCGTCGAAGTTGTCGGTTGCCCCTGGCTGGGTCGGGTTTGCCGGGTCGTTGAGATGGGTCTGCGCGGCCTGGTCGACGCCGCCCACGAACGAGGGGCGCAGCCGGTCATGGTTCGAAAAGGAACTGGTGCCGGCCTGGTGTTTGGCATAGCGGCCGGTGCCGGTGGCGTTGACGATCGGCGCCAGCACCCGCAGGTTGTACAGGTCGCCGGAGAGCCACATACTGACCCGGTCGCTGGAGTGGCCGGGGATGAACATGTTGTCGACCAGCAGGTACTCCCGGCCGGCCAGTGCCTTGGTCAGGTGATTGGTCAGATGGCTTCGGGACAGCAGCACCGGCAGCGAGATCGACGAACGGAACCCCGGGTCGCCCGCGACCGGGCCGAGCACCCTGGCCAGTAGCGCCTCGGCCGCCGGCAGCGCGTCGTCCACGAGCGCGGCGGTGATGTACGAATCGCCGGGCAGCCGGGGCAGCGCCGACATGTCGATGACCGGGGCCGGCCCCTGCAGTGGCTGTGCCTCGGCCAGTCCGCGCGGCACCCGCAGGACCAGGTTGCCCGCACGGCGCACCACCACCGGTTCGGTGTGACCCGCCAAGCTGCGGTACCCGTGGGTCAACGCGTTGTTCAACGGCCGGCTGACCATGTCCAGCCGGCGGACCGTCAGGCGAAATTCGGTGTCTATGTCGAACCGGTACTCGCCGGTCCAGTCGTACGCGGTCTGTTCCTCGGTGTTCTGGGTGGCGTGGGTGACGCCTTCGTGGTGACCGTCGGCGAAGTGCAGCTCGGGGCCCCCCGAGGTGTTGTGCGCGCCGGCCAGGCCGACCTTGGGCAGGGTCGAGGTATGGGTCGAGTCCCGCGACGTACCGGTGGTCTGCTCCGCGTAGGCGTGCCCGTAGTTCTCCAGGCCGGTGCCGCCGACGAAGTCCCGGACCGTCGGGGTGGAGGAGGTCAACAGCAGCTGCAGGTTCACCTCAACCACGTCGGTCAGCGTGTCGCCGATCGGGTTGACCAGGAAGAACGAGATCCCATGCGTGCCCAGCATGTCCTCGAGCATCGACTGTTCCCGGCCGCCGGACGTGATGCTCTGCAGGAGATCCAGGCCGCCCGGTACCCGGCCGAACAACGACTGCCCACCGGGTACCACCTTGCGGTACCACACCTGGGTCTCGAGCTCGCGCATCCGTTGGGCCCAGTCGTCCTGCCGGACGCCGAGCAGGCCGGGTGCGGCCGCCTCCACCCCCTCGTACACCAGGTCGAACATTCTGGATCCATCGTTGAACGTGAAGTCGTGTACGCCGCTGTGCCCAAGGGCACGCGGCCCGGTCCGGGTCAGGTACGGCGCGGACCACAGGTCGTTCGGGCTCTCCAGCCCGGCCTTGATGAGGGCCGCCCGAAGCGCGTCCCGGTGCCCGTCCTCCACGGTTTCGGCGATGCCACCCGACCACGCCCGTAGCGCGGAGTCACCCGGTCCGTAGTCGTTCATCAGCCGGCGCAGAATCCGCCCGACCAGGTTGTTGGACAGGGTCAGCTCGCCGTTCTGCCACCGGTTCAACGCGTCCTGAAGCTGCGCCAGGCTGATCGGCACGTGACCGTCGGCGTACGCGGCGAGCGCCTCCGGCTCGGCCAGCAGGTACACCATGGCCTTGCCGTCGACGTTGACGGTACTGTGCTCGGGCCGGGCCGGTACGAGTTTGCCGCCCCGCTCCCGGATCCCCTGGACGACGAAATCGACCGTCGTGGCGAAGGCATACGCCCGGTGGAAGTCCAGCTCGAGCAGTTCCTTGCCGCCTGTGCGGCTCATCGACTCGTTGCGGTTCCAGCCCCAGTGCGCGCGTCGGTCGACCTCGCCGGTGATGTCGGTGAGCCAAGGAAGTCCTGGATTGCCGTGCAGTGCCAGGTCGAGCTGGTCCACGCTGATCCCGCGACCACGCGACGACGAGTGCGATGCCTGCGCCAGCCACAGCTTGATCAGGCCGAGCGTGAACTGGTCCTTGGTCGCGCCGACGAACGTGGACGCGCCCAGATCGGCAGAGACCGCGAGCGCGCCGTGCCGGTCGGCGACGAGCCCGGACTCGAAGAGCTGGTTGGTCTGCAACTGGTGACTCAGCGCCTCCTTCAGGAACGAGCGCTGCATGATCTGGCCGGCGAAGTTGTTGACCTCTTCGTCGTTGGTCGCGCCGACGCCGGTCAGCTGAGGCTGCAGCGTGCGTGCCGCCTCCAGCAAGCCAGACGTGTCCAGGTGGTAGACGACGGCCTGGTCGATGACCTCGCGCGGGGTGGGGCTGCCGGCGGTTGCGGCCGGGCCGGCCTCGGCGATCCCGGTGTTCAGCAGCGGGACGAGGTGGACGGTCACCTCGGCCCGCACCGGGTCGTCCTCGTTGCGCATCGTCGGCGTACCGTCGTCGTACTCGATGGTGGCGAAGTAGCTGGTGGGCAATACAAACTCGTCCACGTCGCCCGGATACTCCAGCAGTTCCGGCCGGTTGACCGTGAACCCGACACCCTGGCTGGCGCCGACCGAGCGTTGGTACTCCACAGCGCCGCCGATGCTCTTCAGCAGGCCGAGGCCGAGGCTCGCCCCAGCGCCGGCGGCGAACGTCTGGCCGCCGCCGGCCCGCGTGCCGCCCGAGCCGGTCCCGATGGCCAGGTTCACCAGGTGGTACTCGCCGGTCCGGCGCCGGTAGTACTGCGAGTTGGGTGACTGCTCCGGGTCGGTCACCGGCCCCTGGGGCGGTGTGTACTCGGCGAGGTACTGGCGGGCGTTGATGGTGACCCGGGCGCTGCGCAACGTTCCGTTCGGCTCACGCACGGTCAGCGTGAACGGCAGCCCGTCCTGCAGGGACTGGTCGAAGTGCGAATCGAGGCCGTCGCCGGAGACGAACTTCGTCACCACGTTCAGGTTCGCCAGTTGCATGTTCTGCGTCACCTGGTCGTACACCGCTGTGGAATGGTGGAACGGCCGGTCGTCGTCCGGCGGCAGGAAGCCCCGCTCGCGAAGCTCGGTCATCACCCGGTTCCGCAGCCGCATCACCGACTCGTCGTCGACCCGGGCCAGGCCCATCCCGATACCCCGGCCGTCGTACACGTGCCTGGGCAGCACCCCGCCGGTGGCCCGCTTCCCGCCGGTGTCGCGCGTCGCGCCGGGCCGGTACGCAATCCGCTGCTGATTCGGCTGTGTACCGTTCACCGCGCGGGTGTCAACCGGCAGCCCATGTGAGTAGGCCGCCGGCTCGGGCAGCCGCACCAGCGCGGTGCCATCCACCGAGTCGGTCAATGCAGGCCGGGCGGCCGGTCGTGCAACGGTCGACACGGTCGCCCAATGGCGCAGCGGCATCGTGTACCCGTTGGTGTGCCCGGTGTAGCGAGACACCAGCACCCACAGCCCCGTCCGGCCGGCGTTCGTCGTGTCGTTGTTGGTCCAGGTCCAGCCCAGATGAGCGCTCACCGAGAAGCCGAACCCGCGCGAGGATGCCAGGTCGACCGCACCGCTGACCTGAGCGTTGCTCTCGTTCTTGACGCCGTGGCTGGCACTCTGCCCGACGATCGCGGTGCGTACCCGCTCCAGGTGGGACACATTGCTGGTGGCGCCGGCCCGCTGCGCCCGGGCGCTGCGGATGGTCCGTACCCGCACCACGGCGACCGCCTGACCGTGCTGGTCGTGCAGAGTGATCCGATAGCCGTCGTGCTCGTTGATCGCCGCGCCCAGGTTGGCGTCCAACTTCCACAGTTTCTGCCGCAGTTCCTCGCGCATCGGGCTGCCCAGCGGCATCGGGACGCCGCCGGCCTGTACCTGGTCGACGATGTTGTCGTACAGCTTGGGCAGCCCGGTCAGTCCGGAGGCGAAGTAGGTGTCCGGCAGCCGGGTTTGGTTGGCCTCGAACTCCTCCTGTCCTGGGGCGCCCGGACCCGGGTCGTGGGCGATCACCTGCGGCCCGGCGTCGCCCAGGTAGTGGTCAGGGATGTAGACGAGCAAAGGGTCCTGGTGCGCGCCGTCGCTCTTCCAGACCGGTGGAACGTCGTCCCAATCCAGCGCGGGGTCGCTGCGCATCTGCACGGTCCAGTTCGGCCGGTAGGCGATCAGCGTGGAGTCAACCCGGTTGGACTCCACCCGGCCGGACTCGGCATCCTTGAACTGCGACGTGGTCCAGGCCGATTCGTTGGCGGTACCGGCGATGCTCCCGCCGAACCTGCCCGCCTGAAGCACGCCCGGACCCACCCCGAATCCGAAGCCGACCGCGAGCCGGCCACGCAGCGAGGTGCCCTGCCCGGTGTGCGACTGGGAGACACCGCCGGTGTTGAATGTTCCGTGGGTGTTCTCGTTGGCCCGGAACCGTCCCTGCGCACTCGTTTCCCGGCCCGCCTCGGCGTCCCGCGAGGGCCCTGGCGCCACCAGGTCGTACGAGCCGGCCGGGTTGGGGATGAACCGCGGGTCACTGGGCGCCATGGTGATCAGCAGCTCGACACCGTCGAGGGTCACCGAGTGACCGCCGCCGGCCACCTGCCGGTAGTTGGCCAGCAGCCGCTGGCCCAGCTCGTTGAGTTGCCGCTCGGCGATTGGCCGGCCGCGCGCGATGGCCGCCGCCCGTACCTGGCTCACCAGTTCGTCGACGTGTGGCAGGGTACCGCGCGGGATCCCGATCGAGTGCACGGTGGAACGGGCGGGCGGCAGCACCAGCGGAGGCCGCACCCGATCGATCGGCGGCTCACCGCCCGCACCGGGCCGGCCGCCGTCGGGGCCACCCGGCTCCGGGTCGGTTGCGTATTCGAGCGAGCCCCGGTCGCTCGTGGGTTGGTGGCCGGTCGACTCATGGTTGGCCACACCCTCGGGAGGCAGGTCGGTGACGTCACCGCCGGCCACGTCGCTCGTACCGGCCGGCTCTCGATCGGAAGAACCGCCGTTGTACACGCTGCCGGACAGGTCCGGATCGGGGTGCCCCGCGCTGTTCTCGGAGTCCGACGGCGGTTCGAGAAACACCGCCGGGTGCACGTCCGTCGCCGGTTCCAGCTGGACGGTCCGCGGACCGGATACACGGGCCGTACCCGGGCCGGGTACCCGGACCGTACCGGGGCGTGATCGTACCGGTACCGTCGCCATCACGTGCCCGTTCGCGTCCACGACCAGGGTCAACGGCCGGCGTGGCGCGCGCTCGCCGGGGGCCTGGTAGAGGTGCGACGTCCCGTCCGGCCCGATGATCTCGACATCCACGCCGAACACGGCGGTCATCGTGCGAGCCAGCAGGTGCGGTGTCTCCGGGTACAGCATCCCCGTCGGGGTGGCCAGCCGGGCCGCGAAGTCCAGCACGGCGGCGCGGCCGACCGCTGCGTCCGAGCGCTCCGCGGCGGTCAACGGCGACTCACCCGGCCGGCCCAGTTCGGCTCGGACCAGCGCGCCGAACGCCGATCGCAACGACGCGGCGGGTACATCCGCGACGTTGCCCAGCCGGACCGGACCGTGGCGACCCGCCAGTCGTAGCGCCTCGAACAGCGCGTTGCCGTCCGGCCGGGTCCAGACCGCGGCCAACCCCCGATCGCGGAGCGCGTCGGCCTGTTCCCGGTTGAGGATGTTGGGGTCGCCGGCCTGCTCGATGACGCCCGGCCAGCTGGTGTGCGGTGGGGCCGGGGTACGGTGCGTGTCGGACAGCGCTTCGCGCACCGCGGCGAGCGCGCCGTCCAGGGTGGCGTCCTCGCGCTGCGGAATGCCGCCGTTCCGGTCGACGGAGTCACTGCCGACCAGCTGGGTACGCAGTCCGGCCGCCCACTGCTCGCGGTCCGGCAGCGGAAGATTCTCGACGCCGGAGATGGTCGCAAGTGCCCGGCCCAGCTCGTCGAGCGAACCGACGTCGTCCTGCACCGTGGTCGGGTCGTCCGGCAGGCCGGGTCGCAGCACCTGGGCCGGCTCCGCCGCCAGCACGGCCGGTACGAGGTCGCGCGGTACGGTCGCCAGCAACGTATCGGTGCTGTCCGCGACCAGCACCATCGGTGGCTCCGTGGAGTCCGGCCCGTATCGCACCTGGCTGCCGTCGGACCGGACTACGTCGACCGGGCGCCCGGCCAGTATCGCGGCCAGGTGCACCAATACCTCGGCACCGGGCAAGGGTTGCCGGTCGTTGCCAGCCAACCCCGCACGTACCGGCTCCGGTACGGCGTCGGCCGGCAGCCCGGCGGCGATCCACCCCGCGATCGCACCGTCGATCGTCTGGTCCACAATGGACACTCCGAGCGTCGGCCAGCCGCCGTCGATCCGCTCGGCGAGCAGCATCCCGGCGATGCTGTCCGGCGACACCGTCGCGGCACTCGTGGTCAGCGCCTGCATCCCGGGCACCCGGTGCAGGACCCCGCTGGACAGTACGGTACCAATCACGCCTCCCGACTCGTCCGCGGCCACCGCGTGCAGCCCACGTTGGTCGAGTACGGATGCCGCCTCGGAGCTCAACCGCTGATCGTCCATCCGGCCCCAGGCGAGTGGCGGCGGATCCGCTGCCTGGGCGCCGGCTCGGGCCGGGGTGGCTCCTCCGAGCGTGCCGTATGACGACGGTCGGTTGGCTACCGGCTCATCGCCCGCCGACGATCGGTTGAGCTGGGTGCTCAGTGCCGCCATGGCTGGGGACAGCCGCGGCAGGCTGCCCGGCGCCACGCCACGGTGGGTGACCAGTACCCGGTTGAAGCTGCCTACGGCCATCCGGGCTCGGCGCGGGTCCAGCACCCCGGCCAACGGCTCCTCGGACCGGTCAGGAGAGGGGGTCCTCCTGGTCGTCTGGATCACCCGGCGCGCCACGCCGGCAGTGGTCGTCGAGCGTCGCGATCGCCGCTGGTCAGTGGGCGGCTGCGGCCTACGTACCGGCTGCGGCGTACGCGGCGGCGTGTCGGCGTCGTCGACCACCGGCTGCGGGGGGTCGCCCGCCGGTCGGTCGGCCGACCTGTCCGCGGTCCGGGTGAAGGTGGTGATCGGTCGTCGGGTGACCACCCGGGAACCGCCGCGGGTACCGCCCAGGGTGGGCCGGGCGGTACCCGGCCGGCCGCCACCGGTCGGCCGGCGGCCGTCCCCGAACGTGCCACCACCCCCGCTCGAATCATCGCTCGGGTGCAGTTGGATCTCGTGAGCGTCCGGGTCGTAGCGCAGCGAGCCGCGCGCGGTGGCCGGCGGCAGCACCAGATTGTTCAGCGGGTCCAGCGACAGGCCGCCGATGTCCGGGCCGGAGGAGGCGGCGAAGGCGGCACGTTTGACGGCACCGGTGCCCAGGTCCAGCTCCAGGACGTCGAGCTGGATCGCCTTGACCGGCAGGTCCTCGAGGTTGCCGGTGGTCTGGTTGAGCCGGTGAAAGGTGCGCGGCGGTGCGGGTGGTGCCGGAGTCCCGGACGGCGCGGTGTCCTCGGTCACGGTCGGCACCGGCCGCCACAACCCGGTGTCGGTGTCCCTTACCAGTGCCACACTCGTCTGGCCGGCGACCGTGCCCTCCAGGCGGACGGTCGTGGCCGGGAAGCCGGGAATGACACCGGCGTGCCAGCCCGTTCGGGTACCGTCCAGCCGGTGGTACTGATAGATGCCGCCGGGGCCGCCCGGACCCGGTGCCACGTTCGGTGCACCGTGGTACGTGAGCAGATCGATCACGCCGTCCGGATCACGCCGCAACACCTGGTACCGGGTGCTGGCGGCCGGTGCCGGCGCGGGGAGTGCCGAGCCGACCGGCCGGCCGTCCGCGTCCCGGTCCGGCGGGCTCGGCACGTGCCGGGTGTCCATCGGGACCACGTCCCAGCGGCCGGTGCCCTCGTCGTAGGTGAGTACCTGTGCCCTCGGCTCTCCTACCGGCACCCGGCGGCCGCGCCGCCACGCGTAGCCACCCGGCTCGTACCCGCCGAGAGGTTTGACCTCGTGGATGCGTTCCCGCGGATCCAGGACCTCCTTGGTGCTCAGTCCGGTCGTCCGGTCGACGGTGTAGTACTCGTACTGGACCGGTCCCGCAACCTCCTCGGCGTTGCTGGTGTCGGTGTTGGTCCTCGGGTTGATGCCCGCCGGCATCTCCGGCGCCTCGGACGTGCTGACCGGGTCGACGTCGCGGTCCGCCGCGGTACCCAGCCGCTGCCCGCCGGTCGGCCACTGGTGCTCGTCGTGTGCGGCCAGGGTGACCAGTTCCCGCCGTCCGGTCGCCAGTACGGTGCGGAACAGTTGCCGCCCGGGCCGGGTGAGCGGCGGCCGGGCCAGAGGCCGGCCCGGTGCGATCGGCTCGAGGGGCTCGAACGTCCGCTGCCTGTGCGCCTGCGGTAGCGGATGCGTTCCCGTGATGTCCTCGAGGGCTCTGGACAGCCGCCGGATTTCCTGGCGCAACGTGCGCACCTCGTGCCGGCCGGCGCGGTCGTGCTGCTCGGGAGTGAGGGTGAGGTACATCGGCGGGCGGATGTGCAGTGGCCCGCCGTGCAGCGTCTGCCACTCCCGGTCGGACAGTCCGTCGAGGGGCGGCCCGTCGACTACCGGACGGGTTCCGGGCGCAGGAGGCGCTGTTGCGACCTCGTCACCGTCGACTGTCGCGGCCAGCCGGCGCACCGCGTTCCCCAGGACGGCGACGCGTTGCATCGCCGCCTCGGCGTCGTGGCGATCCCACTCATGATGCTGGTCGTCGGTCAGCGCCATCCGCGGGTGATCGACGTGGTCCATCGCGAGGTCCAGGTACACCTGACGCTCGGTGCGGATGTCACGCGGAGAGCCGACCAGGTACATGGCGGCTCGCTGCTCCTCGTGCCCGAGCGCCTCCCGGGCCATCCTCAGCAGGACCGCTGGTGGTGTTGGTGGCTCCTCCCGTTGCGGGATGGGAACCTCGCGGTTCCACCGTTGCCGGGCGCCTTCCAGCGCCGCGTTGACGTGCTCCTCGCGCTCGGCGATGGTGCCGAATCGGCCCTCGGGCGCCGCTTCGAGCGCGGCCCGGGCGGCCTGCAGCGACCGCTGGGTCTCGGCGAGATCGCGCCGCCGGTTGAGGATGACCGTGATCCGCCGGCGTCGCAGGCTGCGTGACACCTCGTCGGGCCTGATGCTCGCCTGCTCGGCCGCGGAGAGGTGGGTGCCGTCCCAGATCTGGCGCTCCCGCGGCGTCAGCGAATCCTCGCTGAAGGGACGCGGGCGCCGGGGACGGGGCCGGCTCTGCACATCCTGGGCGCTCTCGACCGTCGTCGGTGTGTCCGGTGGCGCCCCCTCGACGGTCGTCGGTGTGTCCGCCCGTGCCAGGTTCAGCGATTCCGGGCCGGGCTGCCGCCGCGACATGCCGAAGCGTGGATCGTTCGGTGTGTCCAGCTGGGCCCGGACGGGGCCGGCCGACTCGACCACCGGCGCGAATGCCTTGTCGACCACCCGGCCCGTGTCGTCGACGACAACCG
Organism: Dactylosporangium sp. CA-139066; assembly: GCF_050936175.1. Classification (NCBI taxonomy): domain Bacteria; kingdom Bacillati; phylum Actinomycetota; class Actinomycetes; order Micromonosporales; family Micromonosporaceae; genus Dactylosporangium; species Dactylosporangium sp. CA-139066. Next base: position 3,269,491 of record NZ_JBNJNH010000001.1, read on the forward strand.
CTCGGGTCGCCGCCACCGGCTCCAGGCCGTCCACTCCTTCGACGATCCGCCTGTCCGGTTCGGCCTGGACGTCCACCCGGACGACCGTCCCGTCGGCGAGGTGGTACAGGGCGAATCCGTGCCCGATCCCGGACCTGCGGCCGAGCAGGACGAACGCGGCCGCGCCCGGCCCCGCGGCGAACACGGCGCGGCGCAGGTCGTCCCAGGAGGGCACCCTGTCCCAGGTGGCCCCGGGTACCAGCGTGTCCGCCGGCCGGCCGGTGTTCAGGGCGAGGTCGTCGTGGACCCCGGTGGCCCGTACACCGGTGGGGTAGAGCCGGTCCTTCAGGGCGTCCAGCAACGCGACACAGTTGATCTGGTCGGTACCGGAGCCGACCGCGCGGACGGCGTCGCGCACCGCGCCCGCCAGCTGCAGCCGGTTCAGCCGGGTTGGCCCGACCGGCCCCGCACCGGCCGGCCGGCCGATCGGGCCCGGCCGCTGCACTGTGGACAGATTGCTCGGCCCGCCCGCCGGCGCCACCGGGCGCCCGACGTGAGTGGAGCGCCCGGCGGCGATGGTGGTCAACGCGGACAGAACGTCCTGGACGGAGCGCGAGTCCGGCAGCATCCCGAACGATATGCCGGCCGCATCGTGGGGGAGCAGGGCCGCCCGCAACGTCGCGAGGTCGATGAACGAGACCCCGTGGGGCTCACGCACCCCCAGATAGAGCGAGGTACCGGCGGTGCTGTCCACCGCGACCAGGCCGTGGGCGCCCGGTGTCGCCGACTCCATGCGGCGAAGCAGTTCGACGTACCCGTCGAGAACCTCGACCGGCACCGCGCCAACCGCCGCGACATCCTCCCGCTCGAATGCACCGCGCAGGCCGGTGGCCACCGGCCGTCGATGGTTCACCAGCGCGGCCGGCAGCCCGAGCTCGACACCCCCGTCACTGAACACGATCCGGCCGGGCGGATGCGGGTGCGCGGCGACGATCGACGCCACGTCGTCGTTGACGTCCGCGTAGGGCCGGGGTGCGCGGCTGGACCGTGGCACCACGCGTACCACATCGCCCTGACCGGCAACGGTCATCTGCCCGTGCCGATCGAAATAGATCACCCGGTGCGGGGCCAACGGCAACGCCGCACCGGGCTCGTCCGGGCGCAGGTCGGCCGCCCAGGCCTGGACCGGAAGCCGAAGCAGATCGGCCTGCTCGCCCAGGCCGGAAAGGGTGAGGCGGCCCGGTGACCGCGGCAGGGTGTGCACCGTGCGGTCGAGCGCCTCGGGCGGCTGGCGGTCGAGAAAGCGCGACATCCGCGGCAGGTCCAGTGGGCCGGACCCGGAGTGGAACTGTGTGACACCGGGCAGCTGCGGCCCCGTGGCGTCCACACCGGACTGTGGGCCCGGGTTCAGGGCCCAGCCGCCGGGCACCGGCACCACGCCGTCGCCGCAGATCTCCTTCAAGCGGCTGAGCATGGGGAGCGTCATGACGGCCTCCATTGTGGACACCAGGGGACTCGGGGCGGGTCGGTCAGGGACAACTGGCCAGGGTTTCGGTCAGGATCCTCAGGAGCCCGGCGAGCTCTGGCCGCCCGTCCGCGGTGATCCTTTGCTCGAGGGCGCTCATCCGCACCACCCACGCGACCCGGTCGATCGGACTGAGCTGACAGGCCTGGATCTGTGTGACGGCACCCCGCAAGACCGGGTTCGCCCCGACCGGGTCCGGCTGCGCGGCCAGGTGCCGGGTCGTCTCCGCATCGATGCCGAGTACGGTGCTGACCGCCGTGAACACCGTGGCATTGGCCTGGCCGTGGCTGAACCGTCTGACCGTCCCGGCGCCGTCCTTCGCCACGACCCGGCGCTCGCCCGCTTCGTCGAGGGCGCCGGCCAGGGCGGCCATGTCCGCCATCCAGGCCCTGCCCTCTTGTGGACCGCGCGCCCGCCCGCCCGTGTACGTCAGCCACAGCAACTCGTCGTCCCAAGGCTTGCGCAGCTTCCGCTTCTCCCCGGCGTCGTCGTCCAGTCCCACGGCGGCGTGTGGCTGCAGGTAGTCGAAGGCGAACGTCTCGCGAAGCGGCTCCGAGAGGACGGGGCCGGGTTCGATGGCGGTTAGGTCGACGGGTCCCGTGGGCGCGAACCGCTGTGCCGACGGGTCCGCCACCCCACCAGCCGCGCGCACCAAGCCGAGGATCACGTCATAGGCGCCCACCTCACGGTCGCCGGGCTCCTGCCGGCGGAGGTTGTGCAATGCCTCGCCGACATCCGGCCGGAGCAGATCGGTGATGTTGTCCCGCAGGTACCGCTCGGCGTCGGTCCAGGTGTTCTGGGCCAGCCATCGGGCCAGCACGGGCGGCAGCCCGCGATCGTCCGGTGCCACGGGCACCGTGTCGGCCGCGGCGAACAACGCCGGGGTCAGGCCGGCCGCCGTCGTGTGCACGACGCCGGCCGGATCGGTCACCTGCCAGCGCTGTTCGAGCCCGTCCGTGCGGGCCTCGACCGTTACGGGCCGGAACTGCGCGCGGACGGCCGCGTACGCGTCTGAGCCGGAGGTCGCGACAACGACCGGCCGCGCGCCGAGCCGCTGATAGCGCACCAGCACGGTACGCAGCGCCGTCAGTTCAGGTCCGTCCTGGGCCAGACCGTGGAGGACGTTGATCGCGACGACCGGCCGCTGCGCGTCCCGCGCCGCATGGACGATCCGCGTCAGGGTGTCGGCCCGCTGCCGCCAGGAATCTCCCGTGTCCACTACGAGGACCGGTCCCACGTATCGCGTGCCCACCGGCGCGGGGATCGGCTCGACCGGCGCGGCCGGCTGACCTGGTGCTGGCAAAGGCTCTTCTGGTACGTCGGGCGCTCCCGGCCGGGCCGCGGGCGGGCCGGACCGGGACGTCGACGCGACAATCGCCCGACCGGCCGGGTCGACCCGCACCACACGGGTACCCGGATCCAGCAGGACCGCCATCCGCCGATCGTGCGACGCAGGATCGGCCAGGGCCACGGACATCGTGGGACCGTCCGTACGCGACCCACGGCCGTCAGGCGGCTCGACCCACCACAGCTTCGGCTCCGGTCCGTCGTCGGACATCAGCCACATCAGCCGTTCCGGCCCGGAACCGCGTGGCGCGGACCGGACGAGGGCCGCCGACCCGGGTGCGTCGAGGAGTCCGACGATCAGGGCGTCGGGATCTACCCTGGCCGGAGTACCACCGAGCAGCTCGTACAGCTGCGCCGAGGTGACCGGGGCCACCGACCGTCGCAGCACCTCCACGACTCCCGCGGGCGCCCCGTACCGGGCCAGATACACCCCCAGCGCGTAAGGCGCCGGTGACGGTGACTCGCCGCCGAATACCCGCCACGGTTGCGGTGCCTCGGGCCGGATCTCAGGGACCTGGTCGAGGTACTGCTCCAGGCGCTGCCAGGACGGCGCCGGCCCGCCGGTGGCGAGGTCGACCGCGGTGTGCACCGCCCCGCGCATCGCCGACTGGAGCCGCGGCAGCACGCGTGTCGCGGTAGCGTCCGCAGCCGCGGTTTCCTGCTCATCGCCGTCCACGGACACGGTCCGCGGCGAGGGAGCCAGACCGGGCCCGGCGTGGACGCGTACACCGTAGAAGTCCGCGATGCCCTCGAGCGCCTTGGTGTCTCCGGCCGGGCCGGCCGACGGCGAGGGCACGATGACGAGCCGGGCGCGCTCGGGGCCGGTCAGCGCGCTCACGTACCGCTGCACCGGAGCGGACATCTCCGCGCCGGCGTCGAGGTAGAGCGCGACCGTGCCAGGTAGCGGTGACTGGTGCAACGCCCGGGCCATGAGCACCGGGTCGGGCGATGCCGTCGTCCGGTTGGTGAGCATGAGCAGCCCGGACGGCACGGGAACGACCAGGAGGTCTTTGCAGATCACCCAGGTGCTGGCGCCGTCGGCCATGGCCGTCCCCTACTCGCCGCTGCGCTTCGGGTGGTGCACCCGTGACGACTGCGGCGGGACCACACCGCCCGTCCATGCCAGCATGGCCGCGTGCGTGGACGGCGCGGTCGTCGACCAGGCGAGGCAATGCCCGGTGTCGGGAACCAGCATGGTCGTCAGGGCGGCGTCCGGCCCGTAGTACGCCGCTTCGTAGTCGTGCACCGCGGTCCGTGAGTCGCAGTCGAGCCAGTCGGCGCCGCAGAACATCGCATCACGCTGGCCCAGCACGAGAAGCACCGGCAGGTTGACCCGGTACGTGAGCCCTTCCTCCGGACGCGGCGGGAACAACAGGGCGCTTACCTCCGGCAGCTTGACGCCGAACGCGACGACGTCCTTGGTCTCCTCGTCCAGCCGCACCATGGCGGGGTCGGCGGTCGCCGGACTGTAGAACAGACGGGCCCGGCCGCCCGGCCGGAAGGTGTCGTAGCCGGAATACAGACCGGATCCCGCGAATTTCGGGTCGTCGTTCGCCGGATACACCTCCGCGGCCAGCGCCGCACCCTGTTCGACGCTCTGGCCGTGCAGCAGACCGGTCACGACCAGGGCGTCGATGTCGTCGGGGTAGTGCGCCGCCACCGTGATGCCGTCCGTCGAACCCAATGAATGCCCGACCCAGACGACCCGCCGGAACGAGGTACCGAGAGCACCGGAGCGCAGCGCCGTCACCACATCATGCAAAGCGACGGCTTCGGCGCCGACCGTGAGCACGCTCGACGGCGGCACTGAGCTGTTGCCGGTGCCGAGCGCATCGACGTTGAAGGTCGCGAATCCGGCCCGCGTCGCCGCGTGAACAAACGAGTATCGACTATTGTGGACAGGTGGGTCCCAGTACAGGTGGTTGTACGACGAACCGTGGACGAGCAGTAGGACCGTGTCCGGCGGGGTCGAGCCGCGATAGCAGAGCTCGCCCCAGACGTGCTGGTCGTAGGGCCCCGGGTCGGCGGTCCGGACGGGGACGGCGTGCTGGGTGCGGTGTTGAGGTGATGTCACCGGTTCGCTGCGGACGGACAATGTGCTCACCGGCCTCAGGCGATCCGGGTCTTGGCCCGGCCGTACGCCTGGATCGCCTGCTGGGCCTCACGTATGGCGCCCAGGACGAGCTGCTCCAGCGTGGCCACGGCGTGCGGGTCGGCGACGGCCGGGTCGATCTGCACGCGGACCGGTTCGCCGTTGCCGCGCATCGTCACCACCACCTTGCCGTCGCCCGCGCTGCCGGTCAGTTCGACCTCGTTCAGGTCGCGCTGGAGCGTGAGCAGGTTGTCTCGCAAAGCCATGGCCTGTTCCATCAACTGCCGCGGGTTGCTCTGCCCCTGGGGTCGCATGTCTTCCTCCGGTCATCAGCGGCCGCATTGATGTGCCTGGCAACCACTACGTGCCGGCGAACGCACCGGTTCGGACGATCCGAGGTCGGCGGTCGATCGACGCGGACCCTATCGCCGCCGGAATCGGGTGTGAACTGAGTCCCGGGCCGGCCCGTCGTGCAGGTGACGACATCGGACGGAGGGACGGACCGTGGCGATCACGGCGGGGACGGCACACTGATGCATGAGTTCGGCCATGGTGCGGCCGCGCTGTACCTTCTCGGTGCCCTCGACCCGGTGCGCGAGCACGCCTTCGAACAGCATCTCGCCTCGTGCCGGACGTGCCAGCGGGAGTGCGACGAGTTCGGCCCGGTGGCGACCGAACTGAGCCGCATGCCCGACCATGAGGTGGCGGCCCTGCTGGCGGGCGGCACGGTGGATCCTCCCCGTCGGCGCCGCCGGTTCAGGTTGTGGTGGCGCTGACGGAGGTGGTGCCGCCGTCGTACGTCTCAGCCGCGGTCTTGCAACGCCGCCCGGAGCTTCTGTAACGCGTGGTGGGTACGCGACTTGACGGTGCCTTCGGGGATGTTCAGGATCTTCGCCGCCTCCGCGGTCGAGCGTTCCCGGATGTACACCTCGAGCAGGACGCTGCGGTAGTTGGGGGCGAGCCGGCTCAGCGCGGCCCGGACCGTGATGCCGTTCACGAGATGCTCGATGGGGGCACCGTCGTCCGCGAATGTGGTGAGGTCGATCGAGTCGATCTCCTTGGGTCGCACCGCGCGGCTGCGGGCCGCGTCGATCGTAATCCGCCGGGCGACGGTGAACAGCCACGGCCGGACGGCGTCGCCGGGTGGCAGCTCGTCGCGGTGTTGCCAGGCGCGCAGCAGCGTCTCCTGGAGCAGATCCTCGGCGGCCTGATGCTGGCCGAGGGTGAGGCGGAGCAGGAACCGGTACAGCGACTCCGAGTGGGCCCGGTGGATGGCGGCCATCCGCTCGTCCGCGGAGCTGCTGCAGGTGACAGTCCCGTTGGCGCTTGTCATGGCGTGGACTCCGTCCTTGTGCGGTCAGTTTGGCCCGGGCTGGCGGCGGTGGGCGAAGCCGGCGACGGTGACGGCGAATGTGTGCGCTTCTTCGAGGTGGGGGAGGTGCCCGCTGTCGTCGAACGTGACGAGCCGGGCATCCGGGATCGCGGCGGCAAGGGCCTGGGCCCAGCGGGGGCCGCAGATGAAGTCGTGAGCGCCGGTGAGGATCAGGCTGGGTACGGTGAGGCCGGCGAGCGAGGCGCGGACGTCGAACGGCCGGGGCTCCTGTGCACGGGCCGGCGCGACCCACGCCCGCAACCCGTGCCGCACGTCTTCGAGCAGGCTCCGCTCACCCCACGGGTCGGCTAGGTAGACCGGTAGCAGGCGGCGCAGCGCTTCGCAGTAGGCCGCGTCGGTGCCGGCGGTGAGTGCGGCCCGGAAGGCCGGCGGGATGTCCGCCGCGGCGGGACGTTCCGGATACTGCTGCGGGAACAGCTGGACGTTGGTCACGGCCGCGGTCCAGAAGTCGGACCCGGTGGCCGGGGAGGTGGCGTAGAGCACCAGCCCGCCCAGACGTTCTGGCCGGCTCAGCGCGTACGTCTGGGCGACGAAGCCGCCGTGGGAGTGACCGAGCAGCAGAGGCGCGGATACGGCCAGATGGTCCAGCACCCGGCCGAGGAACTCGGTGTAGCGGTCGATGCTGTAGTCGTCGGCGTGGTCGAAGCGGGCCGACCGGCCGGTCCCGATCGGCTCCAGGTACACCATCGTCAGGTGCGTCTCGAGCTCCGGCATGCGCAGGTATTCCCAGCCGAGGCCCGGGCCGCCGGGATGGACGAGGCACACCGGCCCGCGTCCGGCCACGTGGTACCACTGGGGTCGGCCGTCGACCTCGAGCAGATGCTCACCGGCGGCCAATGGATCGGTGGCCATGGGGCTCCTAGTGGTTGCGGAACAATGCCATTGCAACCAACCTAGGTAGACCCTGTGCGGCAATAGTGCGCATCGAGTGACATGCGAAGTGCAGCCGGTGCGGAGGCGGAAAACGCCCCGGCCGATGGTGGCTCGGCCGGGGCGTATGGCGAGGTGCTAACGCCGTTGCCTCGGTGCGGGTGCGGTGCCGGGGTGGTCGCCTCCGTCTCGCTCACCTCGGCAGCCGGTTCGGCGGCGGCGAGTGGGCCTACTGTTCGGTGTTCAACTCTCGTCCACGGGGTCGTCGAGCAGTTCGAGCGCTTGGGTCAGGCAATCGCGTACGGACCGGTAGTCGCCGGTGGCCATCCCGGTCAGGCCGAGCCGGATGAATGCCTCGGCGGCGTTGAACCGGCTGTCCACCTTCTGGTACAGGTCGATGCCTCGTCGCCGGCACTGTGCGGCCTCGTGGTGGTCGCCGCGCCGCTGGTAGGCCTCGGCGAGGAGGTTCCAAACGAGCCCTTCGCCATTGGCGTCACCCAATTCCTGGAACAATCGCATTGACTCATACGTGGGCCCGGTGCTCTTGTCGAGAAGTCCCATCGCGATGAGACAGGCGGCTTGGCCATAGAGCGATCCGGCCATGCCCTTGTTGTGGCTGATCTGTTTGAACAGCGCGAATGCCCGCTCATCGCTCGCAAGCGACTCGGCGAACCGTCCGCGCATGAACAGCCCGTCGGCCAGGTTGGAGTGGACGTATGCCTGTTCAGCCGACCAGCCGAGCTTCTCGTACAGTGCCCGCGCGGCCTCCAGATGCCGGCGGTACCGGTCGTGTTCGCCCAGCTTGAGGAATGCCCCGGAGAGGCTGCGATGGCTGTGCGCCTGCCCGGCGACGTCACCGATGCGTTCGGCCGCCTCCAGCGCGCAGCCCATGGTCGCGGCCCAGTCGTGGTACCGGCCCTTGCGCTGGTAGAACTGCTGCAACGTCAGAGCGAGTGGCCAGGCGACCGCTTCGGCGCCCTGCTGCGCGGCGTGCCGGACGACGGTGTTCAGCACGTGGCATTCGGCGTCGAACCACGCCATCGCCCCTATGGCGTCGGGGAAGGTCTCGGCGGTCACACCGGGCCGGGCCGGCTCCGGCTCGGGTGGCGGCATCAGCGGTAGCAGGCGCAGGTTGGCGGCGTGAGAACTGTGACGGTAGTGGTCGAAGCAGCGGTCCAGCGCGGCTCGCCGCTCGTCGTCGGTGTCCACCTCGCGGCAAAGTTCCGTCGCGTATGCACTGATCAGATCGTGAACGGCGAACCGGCCGAGCCGCCGCTCGGTGACTATGTGGGCCAGCGCCAGCTCACCGGTCAGCGCACGTGCGGACGATGCCGTCAACCCGCCCAGGCTGGCGATGGCGCCGAGTGCGATGTCCGGGCCGGGATGGACGGAGAGCAGCCTGAACAGCCGGGCCGCGGGCGGGCTGAGTGCGTCGTAGGACCACGAGAACACACCGCGCAGGCCCGGTCGCGCGCCCTGCGAGGGGCCGAGACCGTCGAGACCGTCGAGGGCGTCCGGTGCGTGGTCGAGTTCGTGTGCGATGTCGGCGAGCGACGAACCGGGATGGCTCACGATGCCGGCGGCGGCGATCGCGAGGGCGAGCGGGAGACGTCCACATTGCTGGATGATCTTCTCCATGGCCTCGGGCTCCGCCGCGACGCGGTCGGCGCCGACGCGACGGGCCAGCGCCGTGCGGGCCTCGGGAGCGGTGAGCACGCCGAGCGTGATCCTGTGGGCCCCGTTGCGGGCAACGAGGTCGAGGAGGGTGCCGCGGCTCGTGACGATCACCAGTGCGGTGGCCGAGCCCGGCAGGAGATCCTGGATCTGCTCGATACTACGGGCGTTGTCGAGTACGACGAGTATCCGGCGATCGGCCATGACACTGCGGTACAGGGCCGCCTGGTCGGCGAGGTCCGTCGGAATGTCGTTCTGCGGTACGCCGAGCGCGTTGAGGAACCGGCGCAGAGCCTCGCCCGGCCAGACCATCGACTCGGGCGGCCCGTAACCACGCAGATCGATGTAGAGCTGGCCGTCGGGGAACTGGGGGGTGCTGAGATGGGCGAGACGCAGCGCGAAGGCGGTCTTGCCGATGCCGGGCATGCCGTCGACGGCCACGATCGTCGTGGCTTCGGTGCTCGCGGACACCATGGCGGCCGTCCGGTCGAGCGTGTCGGCTCGCCCGGTGAAGGCGGCGAGGTCGGCCGGCAGTTGCGCCGGTTTCAAGGACCGCGGGGCCGGGGGTGCGGCGTCGTGGGCGCCGATGTGTTGCCGCAGGACCCGCTCGTGGGCCGAGCGCAGCTCGCGGCTCGGCTCGACCCCCAGCTCGTCGGCCAGCCGGTGGCGGACGTGCTCGTAGGTGGCCAACGCCTCGGCCTGCTTGCCGTCGGCGGCCAAGATCAAGATCAGTTGGGACTGGAGTGGTTCGTCCAGCGGGTTGCGCTCGGCTGCCTGCCGTACTCCCGGCAGGATCTTGCCGATACTCCCGTACCGGAGGGCCGCTTCCGCGGCGTCGTACGCGATGGCCGAGTACTCACGGTCGACGGCGACGAACGCGGGATGGACGCCGGAGGCCGGTTCCAGCCCGGCTGCGCATTGGCCCTGCCACAGTTCGAGCGCCTGGGCGAACTGCGTCATCGCGACGTCCGCCTGACCGCGTGCGGTCGCCTTGCGGGCGTCGTCGGCCAGTTGCCGGCAGCGCACCAGGTCCGACGTGTGCGCGTCGGCCCGCAGGCGGTATTCGGAGCCCCGGCCGAGCAGCCACTCGCCGTTGGCCCGCAGCGCGAGATCCGGCTCGAGGACGCGGCGCAGGGTTCCGATGTACCGGTGCACGATGTTGACCGCGCTGCGCGGGGGTTCGTCGTCCCACAGCAGGTCGAGCAGTTCCGACGTGCTCACCGGCCGGTTCGGCCGGGCCAGCAGCAGGGCGAGGACGAGCCGTTGCTGACGTGAGCCGAGGTCGAGCTCGGTGTCCCGCCGCCACGCCCGCACCGGCCCGAGGACCGCGAACCGCACGTCCGTCATCGGCGGTACCCTCCTGAAACCTCCGCTGCCTGCGCATACGACGCTAGACCGGAGACCCGGACGACGATTGCGTCGAATGACGTACGTTGGCCTTCGGGCCGGGCGACGCGGCACTCCCGCTGCCGCGCAACGCGGCGGGAAGCACGAAGCGTTCGGACTCCACTCGGACGGTGAGCTGCTCGACCGTCTCGAAGCCGTGGCGGGCCAAGGCGGCGACGACCTCCTGGACGGCCCTTTCCGGGGCCGACGCGCCGGCCGTCACACCGACCGTCTCGACGTTCTTGAACCACGCGACGTCGAGGTCACCGGCGCCGTCGACCAGATGGGCGGCGGCTCCGTGCCGCCGCGCCGTTTCGGCCAGGCGACGCGAGTTGTGCGAGTTCGCCGAGCCCACGACAACGACGAGGGGACACCGCGCGGCCAGCGCTTCGACGGCGTCCTGGCGGTTCTGGCTCGCGTAGCAGACGTCATCGGTCGGCGGCCGGCGCAGTTCGGGATGGTGTATGCGCAGCCGGGCCGCCGCCGCGTCGACCTCGTCCACCGTCAGCGTCGTCTGGCTCAGCATCACCGCGGGCCGGTCCGGGGCCAGGGTGACGTCGCCGGCGGTTGCCGGGTCGACGACGACGACGCGGTCCGGCGCCTCACCGACGACCCCGACCACCTCGTCGTGGCCGGCCTGGCCGATCAGGACGACGTCGTACCCGCCGCGGGCGTATCTGCGCGCCTCACCGTGCACCTTGGCGACGAGTGGGCATGTCGCGTCGAACACCCGCAGGCCGCGCCGCGCCGCTTCGGTCCGCACGGACGGCGGGACCCCGTGCGCCGAGAACACCAGCGTGGACCCCGCAGGGACGTCGTCGACCCGGTCCACGAAGACCACGCCCCGAGCGGCGAGGTCGTCCACCACACGCCGGTTGTGAACGATCTGGCCGCGGACATAGAGCGGCGCCCCGGCATCGGCGAGTGCCTGTTCGACGATCTCGACGGCCCGGTCGACGCCGGCGCAGAACCCTCTCGGGGCGGCCAGCAACACGCGACCCACCGGAACTCCTCAGTTCCCTCGGCGCGTGCGTCGGTGGACGCTCTTCGTCGTAAAGCTCATGCCGGCTCCTGAACCTAGGCTTCGCTGGAGGCTGTCCAAAGTGAACTACGGGAGCAGGCCGGCCTGCGTTCACATCAATCACGTGCTTCACGCCCGCCTCCCGGAAAGCAGTCAATTGACGTACCCGTCCGACCGTCGTCCCGGACCATTCTGGTGTCCACGCGCACCGGTGCCGGCATCGCGGCACATCCGCCTCGGGAGGGAGTCCACTGTGGATCTCGACGGTAACGTCACCGCACTCGACAAGGCGTCCGTCAACGTCGATACCCGAGCCGAGCGTCAGGACCTCGGCCCGGTCTATCGGTCGACACTGTCCAACGGCATGCCGGTGTGGACGGTGGCCGGCTACGACGAGGCCATCGCGGCGCTGAACGACAGCCGGCTGTCGGCGGCCGCCATGCTGGCCGCCGGCGCTCTCGACGGCGGGAAGCTCGAGCCGGACCTCCGCGACGCACTACTGAAGGGGCTGACCAACTCCGACCCGCCGGACCACACGCGGCTGCGCCGCCTCGTCTCCAGCGTCTTCACCGCCCGCCGTGTGGAGGCGTTGCGACCGTGGATCACCCGTCTGACCGAGGACCTGATCGACGGCTTCGCGCCGGGCGACCGGGTCGAGTTGATGTCGGCTTTCGCCGAGCCGTTGCCGATCCTGGTCATCAGCGAGTTACTGGGCATCCCCGAGGCCGACCGCCCGCGGGTCCGCGACTGGTCCCGGACCGTCATCTCCGGCCTTGGCTCGCCCGATTTCCCGGTGGCGGCCGCAGTGGAGTTCGTGGACTACCTGCGCGACCTGATCGCCGACCGGCGCGAGCATCCTGACGACGCACTGATCTCCGCGCTGATCCGGGCGCGCGACGAACGTGACACCCTCACCGCGAACGAGCTCACCTCGACCATCTTCCTGATGATCGTCGCCGGGCACGACACTACGGTGAGCCTGATCGGCAACGGCGTCTACCTGCTCATGACGCAGCCGGACCTGGCCGCGCGGCTGCGCGAGGACGCCGGCCGGCTCCCAGGGGCGATCGAGGAGTTCCTGCGGCTGGAAAGCCCGGTTCCCACGGCCAACCTGCGGGCCGCGGTCGAGTCGTTCGACCTGGGCGGCAGCCGGATCTCGGCGGGTGACCTCGTCGCCATCGATCTCCAGGCGGCCAACCGTGACAGCGCCCGGTACACCGACCCCGCCCGCCTCGACCCGACGCGGGCGCACGGCCGGCATCTCGCGTTCGGCCACGGGATCCACTTCTGCCTCGGCGCCCCGCTGGCCCGCTTGGAGGGCGAGCTGGCGATCGGGACGTTGCTGCGGCGCTTCCCCGATCTGCGGCTCGCCGTCCCCGCCGCCGAAATGACGTGGAGCCAGGCGACGTTCGTGCACCGTCCGGACGCGCTGCCCCTCATGCTGGCCTGACTCATGTCTGATCAACCGACGCTGAGCACCTCGAACCGGGAGTACACCCGCGATCCGTACGCCTCGCTCACGGCACTGCGCGAACAGGCGCCGTTGTCACGGGTGGTCGTCGACGGCCTGCCCGTCGGGCTCGTCACCCGCCACGACGAGGCCGTGCGGATACTGTCGACCCGCGGATGAGCAACAACGGCCTGCGGTACGCCGGTCCGGAGGCACACACCGTTGCCTGGACCGGCGTCACCACCGCGGGTGTGCAGGCCCACCTGCTGCGCGTCGACCCGCCGGACTGCACCCGGCTGCGGCGCCCGGTGTCGAAGGTCTTCACGCCACGAGGGGTGGCTGCTCTCGAGCCGCGGATCCGCACGATCGCCCGGGAGCTGATCGCCGCGCTGCCGGCCGGGGACGCGCGGTTATCGCGGAGCTGTTCGGGGTGCCGATCGCGCGCTTGGGGGAGTTCCGCTACTGGACCGACAGGTACGCGGACGCCTCCGAGAGCGAGGGCGAGCTACAGGCGGAGGCGTCGCGGCGACTCGCGACCATACTGGGGGATCTCATTCGTCGGCGCCGCGAGGAGCTGGCCCTCGACGTCGAGCACGAGGGAACTGCACTACTTGCCTCGGGGCACCGCTGGCCCGGCTGGAGGCCCGAGTGGCCCTCGAGGAACTGCTCGCGGCCCTCGCTCATATGGAATTGGCGGTACCGGTCGACACGATCGAGTGGCGGCACAGCCGCATCATCAGGGGCGTGCGCGCCCTGCCGGTGCGGCTCGGGCGCACGTCAGCGCCCGACCATGATTGAGGCGCATCAGCGGCCGGCGGCGATCGACGGCTCATCGCGCGAGCCGTTCGTCACGCAGTTGTCGCTTGAGCACCTTGCCCACACCGGATGCGGGCATCGAGTCGGCGAACTCGACGCTGCGCGGAATCTTGTAACCGGCCAGCCGTGGCCGACAGAACTCCCGCAGTTCCTCGGCGGTGACCTCCGCTTCCGCCGCGAGCACCACCACCGCGTGGACCCGTTCGCCCCACTGCTCGTCCGGCAACCCGATCACGGCACAGGCCGCCACCGCCGGGTGCAGCGTCACCACGTTCTCCACCTCGGCCGAGTAGACGTTCTCGCCGCCGGAGATGATCATGTCCTTGAGGCGGTCGACGACGAAGACGTACCCATGTCTGTCCATGTAACCGGCGTCGCCGGTGTGCATCCACCCGTCACGGACCACGTCGGCAGTGTCGTCCGGCCGTTGCCAGTAGCCGCGCATGACGTGATCGCCGGCCACGACGATCTCGCCGACAGTGCCCGATGGCACCTCTTCGCCGTCGTGGTCGACGACGCGTACCCGGGCGTGTGGGGCGGCGCGCCCGGCGCAGCCCGCGAGCTCGGGCCGATTGTGGTCGTCCGGCAGCAGCAGAGTCGCCACCGGTGCCAGTTCCGTCATGCCGTAGGCCTGGACGAACCCGGCCTGCGGGAACATCGCGCGTGCCCGTGCAAGCAACGCGTCGGGCATGCCGGAACCGCCGTAGATCAGGTGGGCTAGGCTCGACGCGTCGAAACGGTCCGCATCGGCGAAGTCGACCAGTTGCCGGATCATCGCGGGCACCAGCAGCATGTCGGACACCCGGTGGCTTTCCACGGCGGCCAGAACTCCCGCCGGTGTGAACCCCGGCACAATTACGTGCGTGCCCGCGGTGACCAGCGCGGCGACCCAGGTCGCGAGGTCCGCGAGGTGGAACATCGGCGCGGCGTGCAGCAACCGGCCGCCGGGCGTCACGAACTGCCCGGTCGCCAGACTGCCCCAGGCGGACGTGAGCAGGTTGTCGTGCGTCAGCATCACGCCTTTCGGCTGTCCGGTCGTGCCGCCGGTGTAGAAGATGCCGAACAGTTCGTCGCCGCCCCGGCGGCTGTCGGGCAACGGCACGTGGCCGGCGACCAGCTGCTCGAACGAGATAGTGCCGACCGGGGCGTCCGTGTCGGTCATGACCACGACGGCCGACAGGTCGGCCCGCTCGCGCACGGCGGCCACGGTGGCCAGCAGGCCTTCGTCGACGATCAGGACGTGCGCCCCGCAGTCGCGCACCGCGAAGAGGATCTCGTCGGGAACCCACCGGTGGTTGATCGGCACGGCGACGGCGTCCGCCCACGCGACACCGAGCAGGCTCTCGTGGAAACGGTCCGAGTTCGTCGCGAGCAGCGCCACCCTGTCCCCGCGGCCGACCCCGAGCGACCGTAGGCCGGCGGCCAGGCGGCCGACCCGGTCCGCGGATTCGGCCGTGGACCGTACCCGGTCCCCGAAGATCGTCATCGGCCGCTGCCTGTCCAGCTGAACCGCTCTGTGCAGTGCCTGGGTGACATACATTCGGCGATCTCCTCCCACCGTCAGGTTAAGCCTCCGTTAACCGGCGCGAAACAGTTTGGTCCCGCGGATTCATCGATGCGCACGTGGCGGGGCGGCGGCCAGGGCCTCGGCAAAGGGCGCTGTTGCGTTGGTCGCAGGGCAAGATCGAGGCAGGCTTGAGCGGTGAAGCTGGCATCCCGTTCACGCCCTGCGTTGCCGACCAGTTCTGCGTTTGCCGGGTTCCGGTTTCCGCCCGAAGTGATTGTGGTCGCGGTCCGCTGGTACCTGCGCTATGGCCGGTCCTACCGCGATGTCGAGGAACTGCTCCTGGAGCGTGGTGTCGAGGTCGACCACGTCCCGGTGTTCCGCTGGGTGCAACGGTTCACGCCGCTGCTGGCCGACGCGGCCCGGTTCTGCCGGCACCCGCCCGGCGACCGGTGGTTCGTCGACGAGACCTACGTCAAGGTCGCCGGTGTCTGCCGGTACGTCTACCGCGCCAACGACCAATACGGCGTCGCCACTGCGGGAGTGGTAGCGCCCGGAATTCGGGATCAAGGACTTGGAGGCAGACGTGACTCGCGCCGGCCCGCCGGTGTTGGCGTGTGCGCTCTGCGATCGCACATTCGTCGCCCCAGACAGTCAGCGCGTCGAGGAGTCGGTCACTGCCGTCGTGTTCCAGGTCGTCATCCGTGTAGCCGAACCGGCGGAGATTGTTGGCGTAGTTGGGCAACGAGAGGTATCGGCGTAGGTGCCGTCGGCCGACTTCGTGAGCCTGGGCTTGTCAGTGGTGAGGACTACCGCCTGCTCTGGTATCAGCAGCTCGTCGGGTCTGAGGATGTGCCGCGCCTGGGCGGTGTGTTCGGGAGGTACCAGGTAGGTGTGCGCGCCGTCTGCGTGCTGTGCGGCGAGCCGCATCATGCGCGGGCCAAGGGCCGCGAGGACGCGATTCGGGCCGTCTGCTGGCACGGCTCGGTAGCGCGGGGCGAGTTCGTCCATCGTTGCGAGGTGGTCCTGAATGGCCCGCAGTGGCTGGCGGTAGTTCAGTCGGCGTGTGTCGTTGACGAGCCTAGGGTGGCTGACTCCGATTCCGAGGATGAACCGTCCCGGGTATGCCTCTGTCAGTGTCTGCTGTGCTGCGAGCGTGGACATTGGATCGCGTGCTCAGATGTTGGCGACTCCGGTAGCGATGACGATGCGGCTGGTGGCCCCGAGCAGCAGGGCGGACTGGCTGATCGGCTCGCGCCCAACGTTTTCCCCGGTCCAGAGCGAACAGTACCCGAGAGCCTCCAGTTCCCGGACAGCGTCGCGGACCACGGTGGCGGGCTGGAAGTCGAACTGCGCAGTGCAGATCCCAATACCCGTCAGGTTCATACGTTCGCCTTCGCGGCGGTGGCGGCAAGCGCGTGGCTGAATTCCTCAACCGTTTCGCTGAGCAACTCGGCTTCCGCCGGCGCCTTGCGTTGCACCAGCCGGCGGACTCGACGGCTTTGCTGCAGGATCGGCAGGATCGGCTGGTGCATCGTCGAGAGCAGGGCGTGCCGAGCGAGATCGACCGCCTGCGGTGCGTCGCCGGACTGCGCGGCGGTGTCTGCGAGAAACAGATTCAGCACGGCACGTGCCTTGGTGTGGGCCTGCGGCAAGTCATCTCGTGACCCAGTCAGTGCGGTGCGCGCTTGTTGCGGCTGCCCGAGCAGGAGCCTGCTGGTTCCGCAGGCCTGCGGTGCGGCGAGGTTAGCCACCTGAATGCAAGCGGGCGGCGCGGGCCAACCAGCTCCGGCCGTTCGTCTGCACCGAGGCCGAGCTGGCCGCGCTGCCCGGGGCACCGCCACGCCACCTGCAGCTCCTCCTCGGCACGGGGCGCGACTACGCCAACATGGCCCGGCCGTTGAACCGCGGCATCGGAGACGGCTCGCGGGTGGGCGAGGAGTGGCGGCGCAAACTCCGGCAACGCCAACCGCACGATCCGCCAGCGGAGTACTGCAGCCGCAGGTTTGGGGACGGACCCCGCTGTTCAAGGTGCCGCGCCGGCTGACCGAGGCCACGGTTCGGTCACTCGGCACCGGGCCTGTCTACCCGAACCGCCGACCGCTGCCGCAGCCGACCCGGGTGAGCCGCTACCGACGACCGCGCAACCCTACCAGCGACCGGAAACACCGACCACGATCCGGCTGCGGGAACGCTACACCGCCGTGCGGGAACTGCTCGCCACCGGCATGCAGCGCAAGGTCATCGCCGCGCGGCTGGGTCTGCACCCGGACACCGTCGCCCGCTACGCCGACGCGACCAGCATCGACGAACTGCTCGTCAGCAAGTCCCGCGCCAGCAAGCTCGACCTGTTCAAGGACTACCTCGACGCCCGGTGGAACGCCGGCTGCACCGACGCGGTGCGGCTGACCGAGGAACTACGCGAGCAGGCCTACCAGGGCACCTCCCGCACCGTGCGCGGCTACCTGGAACCCATCCGCGGGTCCGGCAGCCCGGCCTGCCGCACCGCGGCCCCGCCCAAGCCCAGGCAGGTCACCAACTGGATGACCCGGCACCCCGACCAGGTCAGCGAGAGCAAGAAGCTGCGGCTCAAGGCGATCCTCGCCCGCTGTCCCGAACTACACACCCTCGCCGAACTGGTCACCGACTTCGCGAAGATCCTCTGCACCCGCGGCGGTGACCGCCTGAGCGCCTGGCTCGACGCCGCCGACGCCGAGGACCTGCCCGACCTGCACGTCTTCGTCACCGGCCTGCGTCGAGACTGGGCCGCGATCACCAACGGCCTGACCCTGCCCTGGAGCTCCGGCGCTGTGGAAGGAACCGTCTGCAAACTCAAGGCCATCAAACGATCCATGTTCGGCCGCTCGAACTTCAACCTGCTACGGATTCTCTGAACTATCGAGGCCTGGTAAGTCAATAGGTCGCCCCGTCACAAGATCGTCGACAGAGCCAATTCTCATGTCCCGTCAGCCCGGACCAAACTGTCCGCCAACCCGAGTATGCCGTGTCCGCTGGCAGGCTCTTCAGCCTTTTCTCAGCGTTGCGGCGCGATCATGCGGCTCCGTGCAGTTGTTGACGTATCCCGAGGCGATCGCCGTCGGGCTCTTAGCCTGGATCCACCGTGCGCCCAGCGAACCTGGAGGTGAGTGTGTAGCTCAGCTGCAGTCGTAAGCTCGTCGTCGCCTGCCGGTGCAAGTCCGGTCCGGGTAGCTGCCAGGAGGCCCGGTAGCAGGCTGGCGGCTCGGTCTGGAAACGGGTCGGGTCGAAGCCCAGCGTCAAAAGCCCTGATGGGGGAGCGACTGAGCGGTCCGTAGCATGACGCGAAGCCTGCGGCGTCGTTAGAGGTCTCACTTGTTGAGGGTGGGGCAGAGGGAGAGCCGAGCCCCCGATGTCAGGGTGAAGGCCATGGAAGCGGTGTAGCTCCTGGATTGCAGCCGCGAAGAACTCCCCGGCGTACTGGGCGCGGAACGTTCAGATGGTGGCGGCGGGAACTGGGGAGACCCTCCCCGGCCCGGTGTGCTGCGGATGCGCACTGGAGTGTCGGGTCCTATAACCGGTTCACGCCGGGAAGTGGATTTCGTGCCGGGAGGGAGTCGGAGGCGGTCGTAGTACCGATTGAGCCGGGCGGACAACACAACCGCCGGTGATGGGAAGGGCCGCTACTTCGTCGATGCGTAGTGCTGGTGAAGGGGTGCCCGGTGAGTGCCGTTTCGGCTAGTCCCGCCGCGTTGGGGTTCGTGTTGGACCCGGTTCGAGCTTTGCAGCATGCGCTCTACCGGGCGGCCAAGGCCGATCCCGGGCGTCGGTTCCATGCGCTGCGAGACAAGGTCTTCCGCAGGGACGTTTTGTGGCGGGCGTGGGTCGCGGTGCGCCGCAACAACGGCGCGCCGGGCATCGACAAGATCACCCTGGATCAGGTCGAGGAGTACGGGGTGGCCCGGCTGCTCGACGAACTGGCCGCGGAACTGCGGCACGGCGGTTATCGGCCGTTACCGGCTCGTCGGGTGTTTATCCCGAAGCCGGGAACGACCGAGCAGCGGCCGTTGTCGATTCCCGCGGTTCGTGACCGTATCGTGCAGGCAGCGGTGAAGATCGTGCTCGAGCCGGTCTTCGAAGCCGACATGCTGCCGTGCAGTTTCGGGTTCCGCCCGAAACGCTCGGTGCACGATGCCCTGCAGGTGCTCGTTGACGAGTCCTGGCGGGGTCGGCGGTGGGTGGTCGAGACGGACATCGCCAACTGCTTCTCGGCGATTCCGCACGACGAGTTGATGCAAGCAGTCCAGGAACGGGTCTGTGACCAGGCGGTCTTGAAGCTCTTGCGGGCGATGCTGCGCGCCGGGGTGATGGAGGACGGCCAGGTCCGGCGGCCGGTCACCGGAAGCCCCCAAGGCGGTGTCATTTCACCGTTGCTCTGTAACGTCTACCTGCACCGACTCGATCGGGCGTGGGATGCGCGGGCGCATGGGGTGCTGGTCCGGTTCGCTGACGATCTGCTGGTGATGTGCGCCTCTCGGGCGCAGGCCGAGGCCGCGTTGCAGCGGCTTCGGGAGCTGTTGGCCGACCTCGGTTTGGAGCCGAAGGAGGCCAAGACCAGGATCGTGCACCTTGAGGTCGGTGGGGAAGGCGTGGATTTCCTCGGTTTCCATCACCGGCTGGTGCGCGCCTGGGCCCGCACGGGTGGCAAGCAGGTCACTTTTCTGGCCCGCTGGCCCGCGAGCAAGGCTATGCAGCATGCCCGTGACCGGATCCGGCAGTTGACGGACCGGTCGCGGCTGTTGCTGTCGACGGAGTGGATCGTGCAGGACATCAACATGTTCCTGCGCGGCTGGGCCGGGTTCTTCAAGTACGGCAACTCGGCCCGCCATTTCGAGAAGATCAGGTACTACGCGAAGCTGCGGCTGGCGTTGGTGATCGCCAAACGGCACAAGCGCAGCCGGGAGTTCGGCTGGCAGGTGCTGTCGTTCCAGTCGGACAACGAGTTGGGCCTGGTCGGCCTGGGGACCGTCGTCGCGCCACGGCCATTCAAACCGTGGCGGCGGGACAAGCCGAATGCCGGCGGTGAACGGCGTCGGTGAGCCGTGTGCGGGAGAACCGCATGCACGGTTCGATGCGGCGGGAGCTGGAAACGGAGCACCCTGGTCATGGTTACGGCAGTGGGACAACCGGACGGGAAACCACTGGAACGAGAAGGCTGTCGGACCTACCGCCAACCCGGGCCACCGCGCCAGCTCCCGACCCTACGATCGGTGCTGGAGCGCTCGCGTCGTAGGCATTGCATCGATATGTGCTGATTGGGTTGGTTGGTGGGTGTGATGGACCCGCCGGGCGCTCCGGCGTGCTCCGTGGCGATGGTGGGGCCCGGGGTGGGCGGTTGGTCCGGGTCAGGCTGTGGCGGGTGGTGCGTGGACTCGGTCGAAGAGGGTCTGCCAGGGCTGCTGCCAGGGCCAGTGGGTGGGCAGGTGCAGGATGAGGCGGCGGGCTCGACGGGCCAGCCGGGCCGGGATGGTGATCAGCTGCCGGCGGATGGTGGCGGCCCGGGCGGTGGCGTAGCGGGGGCTGGTCAGGCAGCCGGCGGCGCGGAGCAGGTTGTGGCTCATCGCGGCCAGGGTCAGCCAGGCGGCGTTGGCGGCGAACCGGCCCGAAGGCAGATGCGCGAGGGGTCCGTCGATGAGGTCGGCGAAGACCTGCTCGACGATGGCGTGACCGCGGTGAGTCAGATCAGCATCCACTGTGGATTCCGTGGTGTCGGTGAGAAATGCGTGATACCGCCACAGCGGGAACAACGCCTCCTGACCTTCGGGTGCGGGGTTGCGTTCCTTGACCCGGCGCACGACAAGCCGGGCGGTGATCTTGTAGCGGGTGGACTCGAACGCGGTGTAGACCGTTTCGGCGACCTCGGCCTCGGAGATCCAGCCTCCGGTCTCCTCGTCGAACACCGCGCCGGGGTAGCGCACCGGGGTCCACGCGGTCTCGTCGATGCTGGCGATCGCGGTGCGGAGTTTGGGGTTGGACTGCAGGGTGAGCGAGAAGTTCACTCCGGCGTTGCGGCAGGCGGCGGCCACCGGGCCGGAGCCGAACGCCGAGTCGGCACGGACCAGGATCGGGCCGGTGGCGCCGCACGCCCGCGCGGTCGCGATCGCTTGGCGGATGAGGGATGCCGCGCCGCGGGCGGAGCCGGCGTTGCCGCCACGCAGCCGGGTCGTGGCGATCACCGGCGCCGCCGTGGTGGTGCTGATCGTGGCCACCAGCGGGGACAGGCCGCGCAGTCGCGCGCTGTAGCCGCCGACCTTGGCGTGGCCGAACGCCGCGCCCTGCTTGGCGTGGCCGTAGACCCGCCGCAGCAACGAGTCCACGTCGACGTACGCCTGCCTGCCCGCGCCGGGCAGCAGCGGCGTGGCCGCGGCGAGGGCGGTCAGCAGGTCCCGGGCCGCGGCCTCCAGCTGCAGGGCGTGGCCCCAGGTGAAGAACCGCAGGAACGACCCCAGCGTCGAGGGTGCGTACACCCCGGCGAACAGCGTGGCCATCCCGCCGTGGCGTAACACGTCCAGGTCGTCGATGCTGTCCGCGCCGGCAGCCATGCCGGCCACGACGGCGGCGGCCTTGGCGCCCGGGTTCGACCCCGTGGACAGGTCCGGCCGCACCCGGGATGTGACCAGCCCGGCCAGATCGACCTGCTCAGCGAGACTCATCACCGGGACCAGGCCGGCGCACGACACCAGATTCGCCTCGTCGAACACCACGTCGACCGCGCGGCGAGCATGCAACAATCGCACCTACGAGATGCCCTCTCGACCAGGGTGATGGAAGCGTAGAGAACTCCCATCCTTCCAGGTCAGAGGGCATTTCCCATACCCTCGCAGCTCACGACGTCATCGTTAGTCGGTGGATCGAGGCTTAGAGGTCCTAACAAAGTCGCACGACGTGTCGGTACGTGATGATGCAGGTGGCGAGGCCAAGGAAGGCTTCGTGGATGTCGTCGCGGCGTTCCCACCGGATGCGGAGTCGTTTCATCCCGTGGTACCAAGCGATCGTCCGCTCAATCACCCACCTGAACACGCCGAGGCCGGAGCCGTGCGGTTGACCGCGGCGCGCGATGCGGGGGCGGATGCCCTTGGCCCGTACCGCTCGGCGGTACTTGTCGTGGTCGTAGGCGCGGTCGGCGAAGACCTCGTCGGGGCGTTGGCGGGGCCGGCCGCGGCGGCCCCGCACGGGTGGGACCTTGTCGATCAGCGGCAGGAGTTGGGTGACGTCGTTGCGGTTGCCGCCGGTCAGTGAGACGGCCAGGGGGATGCCGGCGCCCTCGGTCAGGACGTGGTGCTTCGAGCCCGCTCGGGCGCGGTCGACCGGGCTCGGACCGCTTTTGGGCCGCGCCGGGCGGCGCGGACGTGGGAGGAGTCGATGACCGCTCGGGACCAGTCCAGCTTCCCCGCGCCCTGCAATTCGGCGAGGAGCAGTTCGTGCAGCTGCTGCCAGACCCCGGCGCGGTTCCATTCCTCCAGACGCCGCCAGCACGTCATCCCGGAGCCGAATCCGAGCTCCTGGGGTAGGAACTCCCACTGGATCCCGGTATGCAGCACGAACAAGATCCCGCACAGCACCTGCCGATCCGGGATCCGGTTCCGACCGGGTCGCCGTGGATCGCGTGGGACATGTCTGGGCAGCAGCGGCTCGATCCGCTGCCACAGCCCATCGGGCACGATCCACGGCGGCTGTTCACCACGCCGCACAGCTCAGCATGGTAGACGAACGTCTACAAAGGACACCAGTGGGTCATCGACTATCTTTGTTAGGAACTCTTAGGCAAGCACCTCCGCGGCGGCGCCCTCAGCTACCACGGTCTCCGGGCGTTCGAGCGTCGTCGGGGGGACGGCGATGGCGCGGTGCAGCGCCGTGGCGGCCAGCGGGATCCGGCTCGACCCGCCGACCAGGAACACCGCGCCCACCCGGGCCGCGGCCGGGCCCGCCGCCCACAGCGCGGACTTGGTCGCGGCGACCGTACGGTCGACGATCGGGCCGGCCAGGGCCTCGACATGGTCCCGGGTGAGCAGCAGCTCGTCTTCGAAGAGCGGCAGGTGGATCAGTGTCGAGGGAGCGCGCGACAGCATCTCCTTGGCGGTGCGCACGTCGTCGAGCAGGGTCCACCGGGCGCGGTGGTCGGCCGGCGTGGCCGGGCGCTCGAGACGCTGCCAGGTCGCGGCGTCGCGGGCCGCGTACATGCCAGCGATGTGCTGCAGCAGCGCGGCGTCAATGTCGCGGCCGCCGGTGTCGGTGAGGCCTTCGGTCGCGGCGACGTTGAACCGGCCGTCGCGGTGCAGGAGCACGGTGGCGTCGAAGGTGCCGGCGCCGAAGTCATACACCACGATCGCCGCGTCCGGCTGGACCGTCGCGCCGTGCAGACGGGTCAGGAAACGGGCCGCGGCGATCGGCTCGGGCAGCAGGTCGGCGGCCGGGGCGCCGGCGCGCTGGGCGGCGGCGAGCAGCGTGTCGCGGCGGGTCGGGCCCCATGCGGCCGGGTGCGTGACGGTGATCGAGGGTGTGGCGCCGTCCAGGGTGTGTCGGGCCTCGTCGAGGACCCGGGCCAGCACCGCGGCGATAACGTCGGCGACGGCATACTCGCGGTCGCCGAGCAGCACGTGGCCGTCGTCGATGCAGCGCTTCGGCGACGGCTCGAAGCGCTCCGGCGCCGTGCGGGCCAGGTGCAGCGCGTCGCGGCCCACGGCGATCCGGCCGTTCTCGGCGGCGAACACCGCCGAGGGCAGCATCGGCGAGCCGTCGAACAGCAGCGGCAGCCGCCGGCCGTCCGCGGTACGCAGCACGGCCGCGGTGTTGGACGTGCCGAAGTCGATCCCCAGGTGCGGCCCTGACGAGGACGGTGTGAACACCGAGGCGGGCGGGGCGGACACGGGGGAGGCGACTGGCGGCGCCGATACGGGGTACGCCGCCGCGGGGACGGAGGCGGGGGAAACCGGGGACGCCGAGACGGGAGATGGCGGAACCGGGGCGGGAATCGGCAGCGAGGGCCTGAACGAGGGGGCGGCCGGGGTCCGGGCGGCCGATGCGCGGCGGCGGCTGAGCCGCGACACGACGACGATCACCGTGACGATCACGCCGAGCATGATGAGGATCAGCAGGAGCTCGGCGATGCCGATACGGGCCAACGTTCCGCCTTTCTCGACTCCGTTCACGGGTGTCCCGTCATGAGATCGGCGAACGTTCCCCAGGCGCAAGCACTCTGCAACGGCGGCACGTCGACCCGTAAATAGATTCGTAGTTTATGTATCTTTTGCGCCATTTATCTTCGGCGTTGCCGCGGCGACGCAGGCCGTTACCAGACTCGAAGCCTACAGCCCCGCAGTCCGCGCCCAGCCACTGCTGCGGCCATTACAGATGGCGCCGTTGCGTTGACCGATCCGGTGGCACAGTGGATCGTGATCATGTCTGTACTCAGATGGCGCGGGTGAGTTCGGTGAACGCGGCGGCAACGCGGAGTCCGCGTGGGGCGTCGAGTCCGAGTTCGTAGTGTCCGTGTCGGAGGTTCTGGATGAGGGCGTGTCCGGCGATGATCACGGTGGCTGTTTGGTCGGTGCGCAGTCCGCGCATCGGTCTGAGCCGGTGTTTGAGCTGGCCGTGGTCGGCTTCGATCGGGTTGTTGGCGTACTGCTCGACGTGGTGCCATGCGGAGGGGATGCGTTCGTCGAGCGCCGCCGGGTAGATCGCCGCGGCGTCAGTCACGACCTCGCTGGGCTTCACCGTGAGCATCTTCAGGGCACGCCGGGAGAACCGGCGGGCCGCAGCGGCGTCGCGGCGGTCCGAGACGAGCACGTCAATGATCTGGCCGTATTGGTCTATGGCGCGGTAGACGTACCGGCAGACACCGGCGACCTTGACGTAGGTCTCGTCGACGAACCAGCGGTCGCCGGGCGAGTGCCGGAACCGGGCCGCGTCGGCCAGCAGCGGCGTGAACCGTTGCACCCAGCGGAACACCGGGACGTGGTCGACCTCGACACCACGCTCCAGGAGCAGTTCCTCGACATCGCGGTAGGACAGGCCATAGCGCAGGTACCAGCGGACCGCGACCACGATCACCTCGGGCGGAAACCGGAACCCGGCAAACGCAGAACTGGTCGGCAACGCAGGGCGTGACGGGTTGCCAGCTTCACCGCTCAAGCCTGCCTGGATCTTGCCCGCGACCAACGCAACAGCGCCCCAGGGTGCGCCAGCGCACCGCCGCGGATCCGCGCCGGTCGGGCCCGGTCACCCGCCGCGGCCGAGGCTACGGTCCGCTCGATGACGGTGGTCCGCCAGCCGGGGCCGTCGGGCGAGACCTCGGCGGGCTGGTCGCTCATGACCCGGCGGGCGCGGCCGGTGGCAGCCGCCGGCCGTCCTGGTGGAAGGCGCCGCTGACCAGTACAAGGAACTCGCTCGCCTACGCTGATGGCCGTGACGGCCGATGCGGCACCCACGTGGGAGCACGCCTTCAAGCGGATGTTCGGCGTGCACGAGATGTATCCGGGACCGGACCGGCTGACGCCCGGGATCGCCGCCGCGGTGCCGGGCTTCGTGGAACGGGCGCGGTCGGCGGCGTCCGGCCGAGCTGCGGCCCTGTCCGCGGCCGGGCGCGCAGCGGACCCCGAGCGTTCGCGCCGCCCCTCGGCCGAGGCCCGGGCCGCGCTGCGGAGGCTGGCGGGCGACCTCGCGCCGCTCCTCGACGACCCGGATGCGGCGGTGCGGGCCGCGGCCGCCTACGCGCTGACCCAGGCGGGCGCCGGCCCGGACGTTCTGCGGCGGCGGCTGGCGGTGGAGACCGAGCCGGCCGTGCGGGCGGCTCTGCTGCTCGGGCTGGGCGAGGCTGCCACCAGGGCGTCGCCCGTCGACGCGGACCCGACGGTCGTCGTCGCAGGCGCGCTGGCCGCGGCCCGCAGCGGGGTGCCGTGGACCGCCGGCACGGTGGAGGCGGTCGCGGCCGCGCTCGCCGCCGGCGTCAGGGTGCCCGAGGACTGGCTGCGCCGCGAGTCGCCGCTGGCCGACCTGCTCTGCGCGGCCGAGCCGGCCGCCGGGACGGCGCTGCTCGACGCGCTCCTGCGGGCGCTGCCGGCCGAGGGAGTCACGGGCGGCCCGATGGTCGGCGCGGTCGTCGTGGGCGAGAGCGTGATGTCCAGCGCGAAGCCGGTCGACGAGACCGCCGGGGCGCCGCGCGGGCTGCCGTCGGTGCTACCGGTGATCTGGGCCCTCCGGCCCTGGACCCCGCTCGCCCCACTCGCCGCTGCGGTGGCCCTGCTGCGCGGGGTCGAGGACGCCTGCCGCTGGCACCGGCCGGCCCGGACCGGGCTGGCCGCGTGGGCTGGGCGGTGGCTGCGCCACGGCGACCCCGCGGTGCGGGTCGCGGCGGTCACCGCGGTCGCCACGACCGGGCCCGCCGCCGCGCCGTGGGCCGACGACCTGGCCCGGCTGTCGGCCGACGAGGAGACGCCGAAGGTCGCTCGGCAGACCGCGGCCTGGGTGCTCCTACAGCTCGGCGACGCGCGCGGGGTCGGGCTCGAACGATGGGGGCCAGCGGGCACCGTGGCCGAGCTCGACGCGGTCGGCGACCGGCTGGACCAGGCGATCGCGGCGGGGGACGCCGCCGCCGTCGCGGTCCTGGCGGAGCGGCTGCGACCGGCCCGCGCCGGCCAGGTGTCGCGGCTACGAGCGGTGCGGGCACTGGCGCCGCGGGCCGTCGCACTGGCGCTGGCCCGGGCGAACGCGGCCGAGCCGGTCGACCTGCCCCAGCTGCGGGTCCTTGCGGCCGAGGGCGTCGAGCCGGAGCCCGCGTTCGCCGTCTGGCGGCTCACCGGCGACCGGGACGTCGTCCTCGCGGCGCTCCGGCGGGCCCACGACACGTCGGACTGGCCGGCGATGACGCTGGGGCTGACGATGGCCGCCGAAGCCGGCCTGGAGGTGCCGGACCTGCCGGCCGAACTGCACGAGTCGCCGTGGCCGAACGGCGCGCCGCTCATGGTACGACGCACGCAGCTCGCCGCGGCCCGTCTGCTCCCCACCGACGGGCCCGGGCCGCACCCGCCGGCCGAGGTCCGGGCCACGATCCGCCAGATCATGGCCGAGGGCGGCGCGGCCGGGGGCGAGGCCGCGCTGCTCGCCGCGCAGCTCGGCTGGGACTGGCTGACCGACGCCATCCGCGACCTCGCCCACGGCGAGCACGACTGGTCGGCCCCGGCCGCCGCCGAAGCGCTGTGGCGGCTCGGCGCGGCGACGGCAGAGGAGCTCACGCCCGCGCTGGTCACCGTCGTGGAGCACGGCGTCCGGCCCGCCGAGGCCGTGCGGGCCCTCGTGGCCATCGGCGCGCGGGCGGCGGCCCCGCACCTGACCCGGCTGGCCGAGCGGGACCGCGCCGTCGCCTACGACTACCGCCCGCATCGCATGGTGTGGGACGACGAGCGGCTGCGCGCCGAACTGCGGGCCGCGGCCGCCGGCGTCACACCGGCGGGGTGACCGGGAGCGGGTCGGGCCCGATCGCGCACGGTCCCGGCTCCGGCCGCTTGAACGGACCCCGCGGTGGGCAGGACGGAACGGCGAGCAGACTGCCGGGCTCTGTTGCATTGAGCGTTGGCATGATCGCGGCCTGCTTGACCGGTG
The DNA here is from genome assembly GCF_050936175.1 of Dactylosporangium sp. CA-139066. Classification (NCBI taxonomy): domain Bacteria; kingdom Bacillati; phylum Actinomycetota; class Actinomycetes; order Micromonosporales; family Micromonosporaceae; genus Dactylosporangium; species Dactylosporangium sp. CA-139066. The sequence goes on from NZ_JBNJNH010000001.1 coordinate 3,297,181, forward strand.
AAGCTGCCCACCGTCCTCATCCCTGGCTGCCACCGAAGTCGGCGTTCGCCGGCTTCCGGTTCCCGCCTGGCGCGCGCGGGGCTGCGCGACACCGGGTTCAAACCCCTCGGCTGGCTGTCGGCCGACGCGAAGGCCAGGTTGCCGTCGAGGGCCTGCAGCACGAGGGTGAACCGCCCGTCCGGCGACGAGATCGTGGCGCCCCGCGAATGAGCGACTCGCCGTTGAGCAGCCGGTCGGGGTGCGACGGCCCGGGCGGCAGGCAGCCGTCGGGCCAGGCCCAGGCGCCGTAGGCGAGCTGCTTGCCCCAGCTGGCGACCTGGAGGTAGTCGTGGTAGCCGGTCATGCCGGGCACGACAACGGTCGCCGTCCCGCCAGGCGCCAGGGTCACACTCTGCACCAGCTCCGTGGCGTTCCGTCAGACCTCGACGGGCGCGGTGACACCAGTGCTCGGATTCTGCATGTCGACGACGATGGAGCCGTCGCACCGCGAGGCGAGCGTGGCCGTCGGCGTGATCCACGGACCGCAGCTGCCCGTCCACTGCACCTGGCCACTGGTCGTGACCTTGGTGTCTCCCCAGGCCACGGCACGACGAGCCCGGCGGAGCGCAGCAGGCGGCGTTGCAGGCGGCGTTGCATCCGCGCGTACGCCGTCATGGACGCCATCTCGGCGAAGACCGCGGCGGCGAGCCAGCCCGGCTGTGGCGCGCGCAGCTGGGTCAGCGCGCCGGCCAGCGACGGCCAGCCCAGCACAAGCTCGACGGTGAACAGCACGACGACTCCGACCACGGCGGTGCGGCGCAGCCAGCGCCGCCGCAGATGCTGGGCTGGGCGGGCCCGTGGCTGACCGCACGGGTCTGGCCGGGCAGCACCGACATGACGCCTCGATCCGATCGGTTTTAGGAGGTTGCGGAGGTGCGGGCGGGTAGCTCGGCGTGCCGGAGCCCGGCGGGCAGGTCGCCGGTGAGGTAGTGCTGCACGGTCGGGCCGATCGCGGCGGTCAGCTGCGCCGGTGGTGTGGAGGCGATCGGCTCGACTTTGACGATGTAGCGGACCATGACCAGGCCGACGATCTGGGTGACGACCAGCGAGGTCCGCATCGGCGCCTCGGACTCGTCGAGGTCCAGGCCCTTGACGACGTGGGCGAGGATGCGGGTGACGACGAACTCGCGGACGAGCCGGGCGGTCCACTCGTTGCTCACCGCGGAGCGCATCAGGGCTGCGGCGGGGGCGCCGGCCGGGGAGTCCCACAGGGTCAGGATGAACCGCACGAGGCGATTACCGGTCTCCTCGCGGGGGCCGTCGATGATGCGCGGGAGGACCTCGGCCGGGTCGAACGGGGCGTTCATCGTGGCCAGGAACAGCTGGTCTTTGGTCCCGAAGTAGTGATGGATCAGGGCCGGGTCGACGCCGGCTGCGGCGGCGATGGCGCGGATGGAGGTCTGGTCGTAGCCTTTCTCGGCGAACGCGGTGCGGGCGGCGGTGAGGATCGCCTCGCGGGTGTCGGGGCTGCCGGGGCGGCGTCCGCTGCGTCGGGCCATGATCAGACCTCCTTCCGTCGGTGGCTGGTGGGCTAGATGACGTCGCGGCGGCGGAACCCGGCGAACGCGACGGCGGTGAAGGCGATGGCGACGACGGTGACGATGCCGAGGCCGGACCAGTCGGGGCTGGTGGCGGTGACGTTCGGGACGTGCCACAGCGGGCTGATGCCGAGGATCCAGTTCCACAGCTTGAACAGCGGGCCGAGCAGGGTCAGGGCGAACGTGGCCACGACGCCGAGCCAGCCGGCCAGCCGCGCCCGCGGGTTCGCGCCGACCACAGCGAGGGCGAGCCCGACGAGGGTCCACACCGCGGGGATGGTGGCGAGGGCCTGCAGGACGACGTCGCCGACCGCGATGCCGGGTTCGGCGCTCGCGGCCACGAGGCCGATGACGGTCCCGGCGACGAGCAGCGCGACCGCCGGGGCGGCGAACGCGATGATCGCGTTGCTGGCCAGGTACTTGACGCGGCTCAACGCCCCGGCGAGGACCGGTTCGACGCGGTAGTCGGTCTCCTCGGCGTAGATGCGCATGACGACCTGGACTCCGAGGACGGCGGCGATGATCCCGACCAGCTGCAGGATGGTGACGAGGAACCCGAAGATCAGCCCGGCCTGGGTGGTCGCGCCGGACTTGATCAGCCCGCCCATGTTCGGGTTGGACGCGAACACGTCGCCGATCGAGGTGGCCAGGAACCCGAATACCAGGCCCAGGCCGGCGAACGCGACCAGCCACGAGATGAGCGAGCCGCGGTTGATGCGCAGGGCCAGGCCCCACACCGAGGCGACGAGGCCGCCGCGGGCCGGGCCGCGGCGCGGGGCGATCATGCCGAGGCCGAAGTCGCGGCGGGCGTGCAGGGCCAGGGCGACCCCGGCGAGGACGATCGCGAGGCCGAGGGCGAGCAGCAGCGGCCAGCCGTTGTTCGCGGTGGCGGGGCGGACCTGCTCGAGCCAGCCGAGCGGGGTGAGCCAGACCGCCCAGCCGCCCGTCTGGCTGGCGTCGATGTAGCCGCGGACGATGAAGGCGATACCGAGGGTGGCCACGGCGATGCTGTTGGCGGCGCGGGCGTCGGAGCCGATCTGCGCGGCGATCCCGGCGACCCCGGCGAACATCAGGCCCGACGCGGTGAACGTCGCCGACAGTGCGAGCGAGTTGGTCCAGCCGCCGCCGAACGCGACGGTGACCAGCCACGACACGACACCGAGCGCGATCGAGGCGAGGACGGCCATGAGCATGGCGACGGCGAGGCGGGTCTGGCGGCCCATGACCCCGGAGGCGAGGAGTTCGGCCTGGCCGGAGTCCTCGTCGGCGCGGCTGTTCCGTACGACGATGAAGATTGCCATGAGCGCGGCGAAGAACCCGCCGAGGGCGCCGGCCCGCCAGGCGTTGAACCCGTCGGCGGTGAGCAGGTCCCGGGCCGGGCCGAAGATCAGGCTCAGCGCCGGGTTCGACCCGAGGGTCGACGACAGCTGCTGGCGGGCCGGCAGGTCGGGGAACACCCAGGCGTAGGCGAGGACCGACGATGCGGACAGGGCGGTGATCAGCACGATCCACGGGCCGATGTTGCGGGCGTCCTGCTTGAGTGCGGCGCGCAGCAGCGGCCGCGCGCCGGTCAGGGTCTGGTTCATGCCGCACCGCCCGTGACGGCGGTACCCCAGCGCGCCGCCTCAACCTCGGTGTCGGTCCCGTACTGGCGCAGGAACAGCTCTTCCAGGGACGGGGGTGCCACGGTCAGCGAGGTGAGCGGGTAGCGGCTGAGTTCGGCCATCGCCGTCGTGAGCTGGTCGGCGTCGACGGTGCCGGTGAACCGCCCGTCCTGCAGCGTGCCGTCGTGGATGGACGTCAGCCCGTCCAGGCTGGCGGGCGGGCCGGTGAACACGGCGTGGATGGTGCTGCGGGTCCGTCCCCGCAGCTGCTGCAGCGTGCCCGTCTCGACGACCTTGCCGGCGCGGATGATGCTGATCCGGTCAGCGAGGGCCTCGGCCTCGGACAGGATGTGGCTGGACAGCAGCACGCTGCGGCCGCGGGCCTTCTCCTTGGCGATCTCCTCCTGGAAGACCGCCTCCATCAGCGGGTCCAGGCCGGAGGTGGGCTCGTCCAGGATGAGCAGGTCGACGTCGGAGGCGAGCGCGGCGACCAGGGCGACCTTCTGCCGGTTGCCTTTGGAGTACTGCCGGCCGCGCTTGGTCGGGTCGAGCTCGAAGCGTTCGATGAGTTCCTCGCGGCGGTCCTCGTCGAGGCCGCCGCGGAGCTTGCCGAGCAGGTCGATCGCCTCACCGCCGGTCATGCCCGGCCACAGCGACACATCGCCGGGCACGTAGGCCAGACGGCGGTGCAGGGTCACGACGTCGCGCCACGGGTCGCCGCCGAGCACCCGGACCAGGCCGGCGTCGGCCTTGAGCAGGCCCAGCAGCACCCGAATGGTGGTCGACTTCCCCGCACCGTTCGGGCCGAGGAAGCCGTGCACCTCGCCCCGGGTGACGCGCAGGTCGAGGCCGTCGAGGGCCTTGAACGCGCCGAACGACTTGACCAGCCCGGCGACTTCGATGACCGCGTCGCCGTCCGGCGACGTCGCGGAGCTCGACTGGTTCATGACGGATGCCCTTCCCTGAGCTGCCGACATTGCAATTCCACGGTTGAGGAGTTCTCACCAACCGTAAACTCCACACCTGTGGAAGTCAACGCATGATGAGCTACGCTACAGCGGTGGCGAGCACAGCACCTACGCACGGCGAAACTGCCGGACAGACCGCCGGAAAGCCTGGCGGCCGGCGGAGCACCGGCCGGCGGGCCGGCGGGGACAGCGGCACTCGCGAGGCGATCCTGGCCGCCGCCCGCGATCAGTTCGCCGCGAAAGGCTTCGACGGGGCGTCACTGCGGGTCATCGCCGCGGCGGCCGGGGTGGACACCGGCCTGATCCGGCACTTCTTCGGCAGCAAGGACGACCTGTTCGCCGCCACCCTGCACATCCCCGACAGCATCGTGCAGCGGATGCTGACCGCCCTGGCCGGCGACGCGGAGCGGCTCGGCGAGCGGATGGTCGACACCTATCTGCACCTCTGGGAAGACCCGGCCACCGCCGAGCCGATCCTGGCCATCGCCCGCTCCGCGATCTCCTCGGACAAGGCCGCCGACCGGCTGCGCGCCATCCTCGGCGCCAACCTCTTCCGCCAAGCCCTGCCCCACCTGCCGGAAGACCACGCCGACGTGCGCGCCGCCCTCGCCGGGGCGCACCTCATGGGCATCGCCCTGGCCCGCTACGTCGTGCGCGTCGAACCCCTCGTCGACCTCGACCGCACCACGCTCGTCGCGTTCTGCGCACCGGCCATCCAGCGGTACCTCACTGAGCCACTGCCCTAACCATCGCCGCGCCACGGACTACAGCGCCCGGCCGTAATGCTCCAGAATGGCTCCACCGGCTGTGAGCTGGGGCTCCGGCCTGCAGTCAGCTTGCTGCGAGGTACTCGTAGATGAGGCCGCCGACGGCATGACGGCGTTGGACCCGAGTTGCTGACAGGGGGATGACGGTGGGGTCGTCGTTCGGGGCGAGCTGGTTTCGGCCCTGGTGGGGCCGGTGGTCATTGAAATGGCGGACGTAGTCGCGAAGGATCTTCTCGGTGTGGCTGCGGTCGAGCAGAAGAATGGGCTCTGTTCCGTTCGCTGCCGGCAAGATCGAGGCTTGAGCAATGAAGGTTCCGAGCCGGCTTCCGCCTTCGCCACCACGGTCAGCGTTCATCGGGGTTCCGGTTCCCGCCGGAGGTGATCGTGGTCGCCGTCCGGCTGTACCTGCGTTACAACCTCTCGTACCGCGATGTCGAAGAACTGCTCCTCGAGCGGGATGTTGATGTCGACCACGTGACGGCGTTCCGCTGGGTCCAGCGGTTCACGCCGCTGCTGGCCGACGCCGCCCGGTTCTGCCGGCATTCCCCGAGCGACAGGTGGTATGTCGACGAGACCTACGTCAAGGTCAACGGCCGGTGGCGGTACGTGTACCGCGCCCTCGACCAGTACGGCCAGGTCATCGACGTGCTCGTCACGGCCCGCCGCTTCTTCCGTCGAGCGTTGGCCACGTTGAAGGTGACGCCCAACGAGGTCATCACCGATGCGGCATCGGTGTACCCCGCGGTCCTCGACGAGCTGGTCCCGTCGGCGTGGCATCACGTCGAACGTTATGCCAACAACCGGATCGAGGCCGATCACAGCCAGCTGAAGCACCGGCTCAGACCGATGCGCGGCCTGCGCACCGACCGGACCGCGCAGATCATCATCGCCGGGCATGCCTTCATGCAAAACGTCCGCCGCGGCAACTACGAACTGGGACTTGACGCCCCACGCGGACTCCGCGTAGCCGCGGCGTTCACCGAACTCGTCGGCGCCATCTGAGCCAGACAGGAATGCTGGCTCAGCGTGTCACCCGATCAGACAACGCAACGGCGCCCTACCGAGAGCCCTTGACGGACTGCGCTTTCGCCCCTGACGGCAGCTGGTTCGTCACCCGCTACCCGTGACGGGACGGTTAGCATTCACGACACCGCCACCGGTGACATCGTCGACACGCCGATACACGGACATCCATCGGTGGCTGCCTGCGTAATCGCACCGGATGGCCGGTGGCTCATCATCGGCGCCGCTGACGGCGGCGCCACGGTGTGGGATCTCGACGCCGGCCAGGCCCGCACCGATCTCGCCGGCCACGACAGCCGCATCACTGGCGCTGCCATCACCCCCGACGGCGCGAAGATTGTCACGGTCTCCCGGGACGGGACGGCACGGGTGTGGGACACGGCCACCGGTACGCACACGGCGACATTCGGCGGGCATGCTGGCGAGGTCACATCCTGCGCCATCGCCCCCGACGGAAGCTGGGTCGTGACCACCGGAGACGACGGCACCGCACGCATCTGGGACCCCTGCACCGGCCTGGAGCACCGCACGCTGCGCGGGCACACGGGCCCGGTCGCCGGCTGCGCCGTCGCACCGAACGGAAGCTGGCTCGTGACCGCGGGCACCGACGGCCTGCTGTGCACCTGGACGCCAGCCGACGGAGTCGCGGTCGCCGCGATCCGGGTCGACGAAGCGCTCAGCGACTTCTGCTGTCTGCCCGACGGCAGCGGCGTGTGCGCCGTCAGCGACCGCGGGATCTACCTCATCTCCTACGATCCGTGACGGGCCTGTCAGGTCCCGTGGGCGGAGGCCAACCAGCATGGCCGCAGCCACTTACCAGAGGTTCGAACGAACGGTAGCGAGCCTTGATCCGCTACTCGAACAGGTTCGGCCGGCCCTTCCGATCAGCAAGCCACGCACCGGGTTCTTCCTACGCGCCGAGTCGTTCTACAACGTCGCGACCGAGATCGAGCGACTCGACAGTGGGCCGGGCGGGTCGCTGCTCGCCTCGTACGGAGGGCGCAGCCTGCACGAACGCTCACACGGCGAATCCGCCCTGGTCAACGCGAGCGGTTGCGGCGAAGGAGGATCTTGAGGATTTCAATGGCGGCACGGCGGCGGGCAGACGTTCGGGCGAAGATCGCGGTGAGTGCTGTGGTGGCGATGGCGGCAGCGTAGATGACGCCAGCGGCGCTGGTGGTCAAGGTCGTCGCGTTGAGCAGGTCGGCAGGGGCCGGCATCGGGGACTCCATCGTTCTTGGTGGGCGTTGGCGTCCCTCGGTTATGTCGGTCCGGTCGATTTCCGATGAGGCGTTTTCGGCTACGGTGCGAGAGTGGCCAGCTCACATTCGGTGAGAAGTACTCCGGTCCGGATCCGGTCCGGATGCTGCATCGTGGTAGTGATCCCGTGAATGTGGAGCGGTCGGCCGGGCAGCGGTTCGCTGCGGCGCTGCAGGAGTTGTACGAGGCGGCCGGCAGACCGGAGCATCGATTGCTGATCAGGCAGGCCGAGCGCCAGGAGCCGCCGGTGCGGTTGGCTCCGAGGAGCCTCAGTGATTGGTTCGGCGGCAGGCATCTGCCGGCGGATCCAGGCGCGTTGCGGTTTCTTGTGACGTTCCTGCAGCCCATGGCTGCCAGCCACAGCAGTGATTTCGTGCCGCGGAATTGGTCTTGGTGGCAACACTTGCACGAGCAGGCCCGGCAGGACACGGCTGGCCGCGCCGGACGGCCACGCACCGGCCAGACATCGACCGCTGCGGATGCAACGCGGCTGGGCAAGCCCATCGGAGCTTGTAGCCCGTTCGCCCTCGAGGTGCACCGGGCAATCGAAGTGCCGGGCCAGCACGAAACCCTACCGGAACTCCCGCCATACGTGCCCCGCGCTCACGACGCCCGTCTCCGCAGTGCGGTGCAGGCTGCTGCGGGCGGGCGGAGCCAGTTGGTGGTACTGGTTGGCGAATCTTCGACCGGCAAGACCCGCGCGTGTTGGGAGGCGATCCAGGATCTATCGGATCGGTGGCGGCTATGGCATCCGATTGATCCAAGTCGGCCGCTCGCGGCGGCCGAGGAATTGGATCGGGTAGGGCCGTGCACGGTTGTGTGGCTGAACGAGGCGCAGCACTACCTACTACCGGCGAACGCGGATCTTGGTGAGCGGGTATCGGCCAGGCTGCGCACGTTGATCACCGAGCCCGAACGTGGGCCAGTGCTTGTGATCGGCACAATGTGGCCGCAGTATTGGGCGACGCTGATGTCGCCGCCGACACCGGGGCGGCCTGACCCACATGCGCAGGCCCGCGAACTTCTCGGTGGTCACGACCTGCCGGTGCCGGACGCGTTTAATCCAGCAGATCTCACGGCGCTGCAGCGCGTCGCATCCACCGACGTCCGGCTGCGCCACGCATTCGAGCATGCCTCGGCCGGCCGGGTCACCCAGCACCTTGCCGGCGTTCCGGAGCTGCTCCAGCGCTACCGCAACGCACCCGTCACCGCACGCGCAGTCATCCACGTCGCCATCGACGCTCGTCGGTTCGGTGGTCCCGTTCACCTGCCGCGCGCCTTGCTGGCGTTCGCTGCGCCTGGATACATGACCGACCTCGAGTGGAACGAACTCGACGACGACTGGCTCACCGATGCACTCGCATTCACCGCACGACCGTGTCACGGGACGCCCGGTCCACTCACGAGGGCCCGTCCGCGTCCCGGCCCTGGGCCGGCAACCGGTGATGGGGTCTATCGCCTCGCCGATCACCTCGAACAGACCGTCGCCGCAGCGCGCGCGAACGTCTTTCCACCGCACTCGTTCTGGGACGCGTTCGTCATGGCGGACATCGATCCAGACACGTTGTGCATCGTCGGCGAACATGCGGCTGCGCGTTGCAGGTATAACCGTGCCGCTCAATTGTTCCGGCGTGCCGCCGACGAGGGAAGCGCGCTGGCCCTCGTGCTGCTTGCCATGCTCCACCGGCAGGCAGGACAACCCGCCGTGGCTGAGGTTTTCATCCGACACGCCATCGATCGCGGCGCTGTCGCCGGGTTGTGGGTTGCCGCCCGATGGCGCGAGCAGTCCGGCAACCGGTCGGCCGCGGAAAACCTGGCGCGGCAGGCTGCTGACCGGAACGCCACCGTCGGCCTACGCGCGCTGGCCGAATTACGAGCGGGAGCGGGCGATGTGGCGGCTGCGGAGACGCTCTACCGTGACGCCGCGCAGCGCGGCGACGCGGTCGCATGGCGGGCGCTGGGTGACCTGGCCCGCCGGTCCGGTGATCTTGACACAGCAGAAGAGCTCTACCGCGAGGCGGTCGATCGCGGCGATGGCGTGGCGCTTCGCGGCTTGGCCGAAATGCGCGAACTGGCAGGCGATAGGCCCGGCGCTGAACTGATCGCCAACCGAGCCGCTGATCGCGGCGACACGGTCGGACTGCGCCATGTCGCTCGGATGCGCGAACGAAACGGGGACCCGACAGGTGCAGAAGCGCTGTATCGCCGGGCGGCAGAACTCGGCGACACGGTGGCGCTGCGGTCGCTTGCCCGGCTGCGAATCAACATCGGTGACCGCACCGGTGCAGCAGAACTTGCCCGACGCGCTGCCGACCACGGCGACGGCATCGGTCTGCGCAGCTTGGCCGAATATCACTGGCGCGCCGGCGACCGCGCTGCGGCCGTCGACCTATACGAGCGGTCCGCAGACAGCGGCGACACAGCAGCGATGCGCTTTCTGTCTCGGCATTGCGAGCAGACTGGCGACCTACCCGGCGCTCGTTCGTTTGCCCTCGGCGCCGTGAACTCCGGCGACAGACGCGCTCTGCGGTACCTCGCGCACCTCCACGAGCTGACCGGCGACCGAACTGGCGCGAAACGCATCAGACGGTTCGGTCTCAATGACGATGGTTCTCCGGCCGACCGGTTCGGTGATGATCATCGCCCCGATGCATCCTGACCTTGAGGTGCTGGCACGCCGGTTCTTCCGCCGGGCGATAGCCACGTTGAAGGTGCGACCCACCGAAGTCATCACCGACGCGGCGCCGGTGTACCCGGCGGTGCTCGATGAGCTCGTTCCCTCGGCGTTGCACCACATCGAACGGCATGCCAACAACCGGGTCGAGGCCAACCACGACCAGCTCAAACAGCGGCTCAGACCGATGCGCGGCCTACGGACCGACCGCACCGCCCAGACGATCATCCCCGGACCGATGCGGACGACCTCTACTACAAGAACTGCGCGGCGGCGAGAGCGGTCGGCGCGGCGCCGCTGCACCGGGGCGACCCCGGCTATCGGTCCGGCCTGGACCGTGACGGGGATGGGGTTGCCTGCGAGTGACCGGGCGGGCAGCGCGAGCTGCCCCCTTGTTCGTGGCGCGCGAGGCACGCGGGGTGGTGGGCCGGCGCGGCGGCTGCCGTGCTGCGGTAGGCGGTGTCACCCGGCGGGAGACACCTGCCGCCACGCCGGCCCCATCCACACATACCGAAATATGAGCGATGTTAGGGCCGTGCCGGCCCGGCATCTCCGAATGGCGCACCGGGCGAAGCCCGCTCAGGGGAGCGCCGCGCCGAACGTCCGAGGTGATCCCGGCTGCGGCGGGCATGGACGTCGGCGTCCACGCCCGCCCGCTGCTGGTACGGGTCGGTGATGCCGCGGGCGATCGCCTCGGCCCGGTCGGCGTCACCGACCTCGGCTACCGCCCGGACGAGCCCGGCCAGCGCCCACGCCTGCCGGACTGGGTCGGTGACGCTGCGGGCGATCGCCTCGGCGTCGGCGGCCAGCCGCCGGGCCCGGTCGGCGTCACCGGCCTCGGCCAGCGTCCGGACGAGTGCGGCCAACGCCTCCGCGTGCCGATACGGGTTGGTGATGCCGCGGGCGAGGGATTCGGCTCGGACCGGCTGGCCGAGGATGGCCCACACGGCGGGGAGGTTGGCGGGGATGTTGGCGTTGCGGGAGGCGAGACGGCCGCAACCACACAGCCGGCACTTCCTCGTGGTCCTAGCCGAGCTGGGAGAACGGCTCGCCAGCGCGCCAGATCCCGCGCGACGGCGGGCTTTTACACGTGCCCTGGGTGGTCTGGCGAGATGGACCGGCGAGCGGGCACGATGGTCGCCGTGACCGCGACCGCCGCCTCCACCCGTCCGCCGGGCGCCGTGCTCGAGGCCGTCCTGGAACGGCTCACCTACGTCAACGAGGACACCGGCTACACTGTTGCCAGGGTCGCGACCAGCCGCAGCGGCGACGAGCTGCTGACCGTGGTCGGGGCGCTGCTGGGCGCCCAACCCGGCGAGAGCCTGCGCCTCGTCGGCCGCTGGTCGAGCCATCCGAAGTACGGGCGGCAGTTCGAGGTCGAGTCCTACACCACGGTCCTGCCCGCCACGATCCAGGGCATCCAGCGCTACCTCGGCTCCGGCCTCGTCAAGGGCATCGGACCGGTGTTCGCCGAGCGGATCGTCGCGCACTTCGGCCTCGACACACTGCGGGTCATCGAGGCGGAACCCGGCCGGCTGGTCGAGGTCCCCGGCCTGGGCCCGAAACGCACCGCGAAGATCACCGCCGCGTGGGAGGAACAGCAGGCGATCAAGGAGGTGATGGTCTTCCTGCAGGGCGTCGGCGTGTCCACGTCCCTAGCGGTGCGGATCTTCCAGCAGTACGCCGACACGTCGATCACGGTGGTACGGACCGAGCCGTACCGGCTCGCGGCCGATGTGTGGGGGATCGGGTTCAAGACCGCTGACACGATCGCCCAGGCGGTCGGGATCCCGCACGACAGCCCGGAACGGGTCAAGGCCGGCCTGCAGTACACACTGTCTGAGGCGACCGACGCCGGGCACTGCTACCTGCCCCAGGAACAGCTCATCGCCGACGCGGTCAAGATCCTCGACGTGCCGGCGCCCCTCGCCGGCACCTGCCTCGACGCGCTCGCTGCCGAGGAAGGCGTCGTCCGGGAACTGGTGCCCGGACCGGACGGGCCGGTGACCGCGGTGTACCTGGTGCCGTTCCACCGCGCCGAAACCGCCCTCGCCGGCGCGTTGACCCGGCTGCTACGGGATCGGGCCGACCGGATGCCGCACTTCACCGACGTCGACTGGCCCAAAGCCCTCACCTGGCTGCATGCCCGCACTGGAGCGACTCTCGCGCCGGAGCAGGAACAGGCGGTGCGGCTGGCGCTGACGTCGAAGGTGGCTGTCCTCACCGGCGGTCCGGGGTGTGGGAAAAGCTTCACCGTCCGCTCGATCGTCACCCTCGCTGCCGCGAAGAAGGCCAAGGTGACGCTGGTGGCGCCGACCGGCCGGGCCGCGAAACGCCTCGCCGAGCTCACCGGCCACCCCGCCGCCACCGTCCATCGCCTGCTGCAGCTGCGCCCCGGAGGCGACGCCTCGTTCGACCGGGACAACCCCCTCGACGTCGACCTCCTCGTCGTTGACGAAGCGTCCATGCTCGACCTGATCCTGGCCAACAAGCTCATCAAAGCCGTCCCGCCCGGCGCGCACCTGCTGCTCGTCGGCGACGTCGACCAGCTGCCGTCCGTCGGCGCCGGCGAAGTCCTCCGCGACGTCCTCGCCGCCGACAACATTCCGCAGGTGCGGCTCACCCAGGTGTTCCGGCAGGCCGCCCAATCCGGGATCGTCACCAACGCCCACCGCATCAACGCCGGCAAACCACCGCAGCTGCAGGGCATGACCGACTTCTTCCTGTTCTCCTGCGACGACACCGAAGCCACCGCCGCGCTCACCGTCGACGTGGCCTGCACCCGCATCCCGGCCAAATTCGGCTTCGACCCGCGCCGCGACATCCAGGTCCTCACCCCGATGCACCGCGGCCCGGCCGGCGCCGGCGCGCTGAACTCCCTGCTGCAGCAGCGGCTCACCCCCGGCCGTGACGGCCAGCCGGAGCGTCGGTCCGGGGGCCGGGTGTTCCGTATCGGTGACAAGGTCACCCAGATCCGCAACAACTACGACAAAGGGCAGGCCGGGGTGTTCAACGGCACCCTCGGCGTTATCACCGCCCTGTCCACCGACGAGCAGACCCTCACCGTGCGCACCGACGAGGACGAGTCCATCGACTACGACTTCGACGAACTCGACGAGCTCGCCCACGCCTACGCCATGACCATCCACCGCTCCCAGGGCTCCGAATACCCGGCTGCCGTCATACCCCTGACCACGAGCGCCTGGATGATGCTGCAACGCAACCTGCTCTACACCGCCGTCACCCGAGCCAAACAGCTCGTCGTCCTCGTCGGCTCCCGACGCGCCCTCGCCGCCGCCGTGCGCACCGTCGGCGCCGGCCGCCGCCACACCGCCCTCACCCACCGCCTCACCACCTGACCACGCTTGGCAGGCCCGGATCCGCCGCCGATCCCCAACCACGGGTGCAACCTGGATCAACAGCCCGCCGACGGCGCGACCTGGTTTTGTTCGCGAGTTTGGGCACCAGATGTCGCTGAGTTTCGGCGCCACCGAGATCTCACCGATTTCGATGTTCGCGAGTTTGGGCCCCACCCCAGCGAGACCCGCTCACGCGTCGTCGGCCGGGCCTCGCCGTTCACGCACGGTGACGCCTGCCTGAGACAGGGCACGCCTTGTCTGCGGCATAGCGGATGCTGCCGGCTCTACGTTTGTCACCTCCTAGGTCTCGATGCGCGGCGTCCGCGGGTCGCTTCGTACGCCTGAATCCATCAGAGGCCGGCCAGCTCGTCCGGCTCACCGATGGTGATCACGACTGCGCCCAGCCGCTGCTCGGTCTCGACCCGGCGGTGGGCGGCGGTCACCTCCGACATCGGGTAAACCCGGTCGACAATTGATTGGATCTTACTGGCTTCGATCATTTCGGTGATCGTCGCCAGGGCTTCCTTCGTTTCGGGGGCGAATGCCACGGTGACGGTCTTGTCGGTGAAACGAGTTGTCAGCACCGAGCGGACGAGGACCGACAGGCGGGGGTTACCGTTGACATACCGCCCGCCCGGTTGGAGCATGCCGACGAGACGGCGGTACGGACTCCCGGGGACCATGTCGAAGATGACGTCGAACCTGCGGCCTGTGGTCGTGACGTCGTCGGTGGTGTAGTCGATGAAATCGCTGGCCCCGAGGCGTCGGACGAGGTCCTCCTTGATCCCGTGGTCGACCGCGGTGACCTGTGCGCCAAAGGAGTGGGCGATCTGGATGGCATGGGCGCCGATGCTGCCGCCGGCCCCGTTGATCAGCACCTGCTCCCCGGGCTTGATACTGGCGCGCCGCATGAAGTGCAGAGCGTTGAGTCCGCCGAGTGGGACCGCGGCGGCCTCAGCGAACGTCATATTCCGTGGCTTGGGTGCGATGGCGGCCCGCTCGGGAAGGACGAGGTACTCGCTGTAGGCACCCAAGCGCAGGCTGGCGGAGCCGTAGACCTGATCGCCCGGGGCAAAGCGGGTGACCCGCCCGCCCACCGACACCACTTCACCGGCGAAGTAGCCGCCCAGGACGCGACGTCTCGGCTTTCTGATCCCAACCGCGATCCGTAGCGGCAGCCAGAGCCATTTCACCGAGTACCGGAAGCTCCTGAACTCGCAGTCGGACTTGGTCGTCTCCGCCGCCCGTACCCTGATCAGGACGTCCTGATCGCCCGGGACCGGCATGGGCACGTCCGCCAGATGCAGGACCTCAGGCCCTCCATAGCGGCTGTAAATGACGGCTTTCACGAAGCCATCGGATCGGCTTGCAGGTCATGCTGTCAACCGGGTGGGTGGTGCGGCAGTGTCCCGGTGCCGCGGGCAATTCCGGCGGCCGGCCAGCAAGCCGCCGAACCAGCGGCGCCGAAACCCAGCGGGGCGCCGATTCCCGGTATCGCGTCGGCGGACTGTCAGTTCGCGGTCGGGATGGCGCATGTGGATGTGTCCGGTTCATCGAATGGCTGATCGAGCCACGGTGTGGTCGATGGCGGCAGGGTGACCACGATTTCGAGGCCGCCGGCCGGTCGGGGGCGGGCGGTGACGGTGCCGTGGTGCATCGTGGCGATCGACGCGACGATGGCCAGGCCGAGCCCGAAACCGTCACGGGTGGTGCGGTCGTGCAGGCGGTGGAACGGCTCGAACAGGGCGTCGGTCGCCTCGGATGGGACGACCGGGCCGGTGTTGGCCACGACCAGCGTCGGCTGGCCGTGCTGGGTGGACGTGGTGATCCAGAAGTGGCCGCCGGGATCGTTGTACCGTACGGCGTTGTCGACGAGGTTCGCGACGAGGCGTTCCAGGAGCACCGGATCGCCGGTCGTGATGGCGGGGGCCAGCGACGCATGCGCGGCACGGTCGCGCGGTTCGACCGAGTCCAGGACCTCCTCGGCAATCGCGGCCAGGTCGACGTCCTCGTGGGCGGTCAGCCCGCGACCGCTGCGAGCCAGTGTGAGCAGGGCTTCGATGAGCGCCTCGGCGTGCTCGACGGCTTCGCGGACGTCCCGGGCCATCTCGTGCAGTTCGTCCTGGGTGGGCGCCCGCTTGGCGAGGACCACGTCCACGGCGGCGCGCATCACCATGAGCGGGGTCCGCAGTTCGTGGCTGGCATTGGCGATGAACCGCTCCTGGCTGGTGAATACCGCTTCCAGCCGGCCGAGCATCTCGTCGAACGTGTCGGCCAGTTCCCGCAGTTCGTCGCGGGGGCCGGTCAGCGCGACCCGTGCGGACAGGTTGTGCTCGGAGGCCGTCCGGGCCGCGGCGGCGATCTTGTGGACCGGCCGTAACGCCCGTCCCGAGACGAGCCAGCCGGCCGCCGCGGCGAGGGCCACGACTGCCGCCAGCGTGGTCAGTGAGTACTGGACCAGATGGGACAGCGTCGCCTCGCGCTGACTCTGCGCCCCCCAGACCTGGTAGGCCAACGCGCACTTGTCCCGCAGATTCGGGTCGATCTGTTTCGTGTTCGTGCTGAAGGCCCGTTCGCAGATCGGCTCGAACGTCTGCCGGTCCGGCGCCTGCACCACCGAGCGGTCCACCCCACCGCCCGGCACTCGGACCTGGCGCGCTTCCGAGGCCGTCGGCAGGTTCGCCACGAGGGCATAGGTGATCACCACGAGGAGGGCGCCGCCGCCGGCGAAGAGGCCGGAGTACAGCAGTGTGAGGCGTACCCGGAGGGTTGGTTTCGGTCGCCTCACATCCGGTATCCCTTTCCGACGACGGTCTCGATCACCGGCGGCGGACCGAGTTTGCGTCGCAGCCGGGCCATTGTCACCGACACCGCGGTCGTGAACGGGTCGGTGTGCTCGTCCCAGACGTGTTCGAGCAACTCTTCCGCGCTGACCACGGCACCGTCGGCCGCCACGAGCATCTCCAGCACGCCGAATTCCTTACGGGTCAGCGACAGCGTCCGCCCGCTGCGGCTGGCCCGGTGGCGGGCCCGGTCGACGGTGACGTCGCCCCGGCGCGCGACCGGCGGCGCGGACGGGGCACGCCGGCCCAGCGCGCGTACCCGCGCCACCAGTTCCTCGAACGCGCACGGCTTGCCCAGGTAGTCGTCGGCCCCGCGTTCCAACCCGTCGACTCGGTCGTCGACGCTTGAGGCGGCTGTGAGCATGAGAATGCGCGGCCCTTCCGTTTCGGCGGCCAGCGACCGGCAGACCTGATCGCCGTGTACCGCCGGCAGGTCCCGGTCGAGCACGATCACGTCGTACGCCGTGTAGCCGGCCCGGGCCAGCGCGGCCGCACCGTCGTGGACGACATCCACCGCCATCCCGGCATCGCGCAATCCCTCGGCGATCCGATTGGCCAGCGTAACGTGATCTTCGGCCACGAGTACTCGCATCTGCCCATTGTGCGTCGGTGCAGTTTGCATCCGTCCGACATGCGGCGACGCGCCCGTGCCGCACCCCCGGGCGTACACCTCAGGGCCATGAGACGAATCCTCGTTGTGCCGTTCCTGCTGGCGGCGCTCGCGGCTGCAGCGGCGTGCGGCGACAAGCCCGGTGGCGGATCGCCGGACGGTGGGGCGTCACCCACCAGCGCCGGGTCGTTCCAGCAGTTTGCGGCGTGTATGCGTGAGCATGGTCAGAACGTGCCGGACCCCGATCCCAACTCCGGCAACGTGGCGTTGACGCCACCGGCCGTCGACCGCGGCGCTTGGGACTCGGCAATGGGCGCCTGCCGGCAGTTCCTGCCCAACGGTGGGGAAGCGGCCGGCATGAACCCGCAGGGGTTGGAGGGCTTGCGGGCGTACGCCGCGTGCATGCGGGATCACGGCGTCGAGGTGAGCGATCCCGACCCGGACACCGGCAAGAGCCATTTTGGAGGCCGGTTCGCGAACGTGGGCAAGGATCAGATCCTCAACGATCCGATCTACAAGGCGGCCGATGCGGCGTGCAAGGACAAGCTGGGAACGGACGGGAAGGAGGGCCACAAGTGACCCGGCTGCGTGTTGCCGCGGTTGCCGGTTCGACCCTTCTCGTGGCCGCGGCGGTTGTAGCGGCCTCGGTCGGGTTCGGCGGCGTCGGTGGCGGCGGGAACCCTTCGCCGCAGAGCAGCGGTCCGGCGCTTGCGACCACCCCGGTCACCCGGAGCACGCTGACCCAGACGCAGCAGGTGAATGGAACGCTCGGCTATGGAACGCCGGTGCGGGTCAAGGCGCACGGAAGCGGAACGGTCACCTGGCTACCGGCGCTGGGCGTGGTGGTCAACCGTGGCCAGCAGCTTTACCAGGTCGACAACCGGCCGGTGTCGCTGTTCTACGGCGACCGCCCGTTCTACCGCTCGCTGCAGACCGGGGACACAGGGGCGGACGTGAAGGTGCTCGAGCAGAACCTCACCGCCCTCGGCTACACCGGAATCACTGTCGACACGACGTACACGTCGGCGACCGCGACGGCGGTGCGTAGGTGGCAGAAGGACCGCTCACTGACGCAGACCGGCGTCTTCGATCCGGCCGCGGTCGTGCTCGCGCCCACCGCGGTACGGGTCGCGACCGTCGATCTGCAGCTCGGTGACCCGGCCGACGGCCAGGTGCTCAGCTATTCCGGTACCACCAGAGTCGTGCAGGTCGCGCTTGACGTGGCCCTGCAATCGATAGCCAAGCAGGGCAGCTCGGCGACGGTCACACTGCCCGACGGGAGCAATCTGGCCGGGACGGTCGGAAACGTCGGGTCGGTGGCGGTAGCGGGCCGGCTGGAAACCGACCCGGCGACGATCGACGTCACGGTGACCGTGGCCGACCAGTCGAAGCTCGGTACGCTCGACCAGGCGCCGGTCACGGTCACGCTGGTCGCGGCGACTGTGGAGAACGTGCTCACCGTGCCGGTGGCGGCGCTTGTCGCGCTCGCCGAGGGCGGCACCGCCGTCCAGGTGATGAACGGTTCGACCAGCCACTACGTGACCGTACAGCTGGGCATGTTCGCCAACGGGCGGGTGCAGGTCACCGGCGACGGCATCGTCGAGGGCACGCTGGTCGGGGTTCCTTCATGATCACGCTGGATCGGGTCGGGAAGTCGTACCCGGGGGGCGTCACGGCGCTGCGGGACGTGTCGCTGGCCATCGGACCGGGTGAGCTGGTCGCCATCGTCGGGCCGTCCGGCTCCGGGAAGTCGACGATGCTGCACATGATGGGGGCGCTCGACCTGCCGACGACCGGCTCGGTGACGATTGGCGGCCAAGACGTCTCGCGCCTGTCCGACCGGCAGCTGTCGGCGCTGCGCGGGCGCACGATCGGGTTCGTTTTTCAGCAGTTCCACCTCGCGGCGGGCATACCAGCGGTGGACAATGTGGCGGACGGCTTGCTGTATGCGGGCGTCAGGCTGCGGGAGCGGCGGCGCCGCGCGGGGGAAGCCCTGCGCCGGGTGGGGCTCGGCCATCGACTCACCCACAAACCGCACGAACTCTCCGGCGGCGAGCGGCAGCGAGTCGCCATCGCCCGCGCGGTCATCGGCGACCCATCGCTGCTGCTGGCGGACGAGCCCACCGGAAACCTCGACTCCGAGTCCGGGGCATACGTGTTGCAACTGCTGCACGAGCTGCACACAGCGGGTACCACGATCGTGGTGATCACCCACGACCGTGACATCGCCGCAAGCATGCCGCGACGCGTGGAAATCCGCGACGGGCAGGTGACCGACTGCCGGCCGCCGCGCGGCGTGAGCGACGACCCTGGCTCGCTGCGCGGCGCCGCACGCACCGACCTGGAGTCTTCGAGCGACGAGCCAGCGGGGTGGATGCAATGACGGCGCGATCCCGCCTGCTGCCGCGTGACGTCGCCCGGGTCGGTGCCACCGGTCTGCGCACCCGCCCGCTTCGCGCGATGCTCGCCGCGCTGGGCATCGCGATCGGTATCGCCGCCATGGTCTGTGTCGTGGGCATCGCCAGCTCCAGCCGCGCGCACATCGATCAGAAGCTCGCCCAGCTCGGCACGAACCTACTGAAGATCAACCCGGGTGAGTCGGTCCTCGGTGACGAGTCACACCTGCCCACCGACGCCGTCGCGATGGTCGGCCGGATACCCGACGTCACCTCGGTGACCGCCATCGGGAAGACCGACGCCCACGTCTACCGCAGCGAACACATACCGTCGGCCCAGACCGGCAGCATCGCCGTGCTGGCCGCGCGAACCGACCTGCTCGACGCCGTCCACGCCCGCGTGATCCACGGGACGTGGCTCAACGCCGCGACCGCTACCTACCCCGCGATCGTGCTCGGCTCGACCGCGGCGAAGCGACTCGGCATCGCCGCACCCAGCCCCGACGTGAAGGTCTGGCTGGACAGCCAATGGTTCACCGTGGTCGGCGTGCTCGACCAGGTACCCCTCGCACCCGAACTGGACAACGCCGCGCTGATCGGCTGGCAAGTGGCGGCCGCCCAGCTGCGCTTCGACGGCTACCCGACGGTCATCTACGCCCGTACCCGCGACAACGCCGTCGTGTCAGTACAGGCGATGCTGGCCAGAACAGCGAATCCGGAACACCCGAACGAGGTAAAGGTGTCACGGCCGTCGGATGCCCTCGCCGCCAGAGAGGCCACCGACACCGCACTGTCGGGTCTGCTCCTCGGACTCGGCGCTGTCGCCCTGCTGGTCGGCGGCGTCGGCGTGGCCAACACCATGGTGATCTCGGTACTGGAACGACGCGCCGAGATCGGCCTGCGCCGCGCCCTCGGGGCCACCCGGGGACACATCCGGCTGCAATTCCTCGCCGAGTCGCAACTGCTGTCCGCGCTCGGCGGCGTCGGCGGCGCGCTGATCGGCATCGCGGTCACGACCGGTTACGCCGGCTACCAGGACTGGCCTACCGTCGTGCCGGCCTGGGCCACCGTCGGTGGCGTGCTGGCCACACTGGTGATCGGCGGTTGCGCCGGCATCTACCCAGCGTGGCGGGCCGCCCGCCTCTCGCCCACCGAAGCACTCGCCGCATCATGACGCCACGGCCGGATTCGGTCCAGGCAGGACCCGGCCGTGGCGGGCGCGCCCGCAGACCCGAATCCACGGATAGCCCGGTCGCCGTGCCTCGCGGCGAAGGCGACGCCGAGTAGGGCATTGGCCCGGCCGGCCGACAGCTGGGCCGTGACACCGTCGTAGCCCAGGGTCAGCTGGAGGTCATCCGAATGAATCTCGTTTTCGGGACGCCGGGTCCGGACAGGTGGCTGTCCGGACCCGGCGTCGGGGACCCACCGGTGGGTGGGTGGCGGAGGTGACCGCCTGGCTGAATGCCGAGCGCGTCAACCCGCTGGTTGCGGTGCATCAGGCGGCCGCGCTACCCGGCCCGCACGCGTCGGCGGCGATTCCACCCGCGGCTCGTCGGTGGGTGGCGCGGATGGTGCCCAGTCCGCCCAGTACCGCGGCTTCTAGTGGAGGCGGACGACTGCGACGCCCCGGGCGAGGGCTGCGCGGAGGTCGCCGGGGTCCGGTGCGCCGCCGGGCGTGGGGCGGATCCGTGCGTAGCGGCCGTGGACCGGGTTGTGGGCCAGGATCGCACGGTACAGCTCGGTGCACGATTCCTCGTCGGTGACCACCTCCGCCAGCATGTCGCGCCGCCGGCGGCCGACCGTGACCCGCACCGGCACGTCTGGGCGCAGGTTGCGCCGCCAGCGGCCGGCGGTGCCGATGAGCAGGCCGTCCGCGGTCGCGACGTAGCCGACCGGGATTCGGTACCGCCGCTGCGACTTGCGCCCGATGACGTCGAGGAGCAGCACGCGGTTGCTGACGGTGCGGTGCAGTAGCGGGGTGGCGAGGATTGCCCGCATGGCCAGGTTCAATGCCGATTGCATGCCAGGGCTCCAATCAACTGATTGATTGGATCGTATCGCCTGTCAGCGGTACCGTCACCGGGTGGAGACATCACAGCGGGAGTCCGGGCGCCGCGACGCGATCGTCGAGGCGGCCTACCGGTGCGTGGCCGACAAAGGGTTGTACGGGCTACGGATGCGCGATGTCGCCGCCGCGGCCGGGGTGAACATCGCCACCGTGCACTACCACCTCACGAGCAAGGGTGACCTGATCAGGGCCGTGGTCGAGCACGGGCACGACGTGTTTCTCCGGCACGCCGCGGCGCCGGAGCTCACCGACCCGGCCCGGCGGGTGTCGGCGCACCTGGACCGGGTCTTCGCGCTGCTGCAGAACGATCCGCGGCTGGCGCACGTGTTGGCGGAGGTCGCCGTGCACGCACGCCGGGACCCGCTCGTCGCGCAGACCGTGGTACAGGCGCAGGAGCGCTGGCGGCTGGCGCTGGAGCGCATGATGGCACCGCTCCCGCGCCGGCGGAGCGGGCCTATCGCGCGGCTCGTGATCCTGACGGTCAAAGGCGCCTGCCTGCCTCCGGCCGACCCGGCCGGCCTGCGCGCCGCCCGCCGCGAGCTGATCCAGCTCGTCAAGCTGCGCCTGGACGCACTGTCAGCAACCTCGGCCGCTGCGACGCCCGCGCCGCCGCGATGCGCGCCGGCACCAGCTGCGCCTGGCGCGGACGTGCCGGGATCCGCCCCGGCCGTAGGCCGGGGTGGATCGAATCAACCGCCGTGATCGGGAGCCGGGCAATGTCTGTGCCGGCGCGGGTCAGTTGGATGTTGCGGCGTGGACCAGGGTCATGAAGGCGGTCAGGTTGGGAACGCGGTGGACGCCGACCGACGCCCACGGCCAGCGCTTTCCCCGAGCCATCACCTGGACGGCACCCGCCTTGAGGCGCGCCTGCTGGATCTCGGCCCACATCAGCCGCTTCCCCTTGCCGAACCGGGCTGGCAGATGCAGACCACCGGGCTCCATCACGTAGCCCCGGAAATCAATGCTGTGTCCCTGCCGCAGCGCAGCCTGCATCCGCGGCAACTGCGCCGTCGCGATTCGGGGGTCGACGAACTGGCGAAGGTCGTCGACGATGTGCCGCACCTTCAGGGTCGTCTCTCCGCCCACCCGGTACCCGCGGCCGTCGCTGAGCTTGAACCAGCACGTGATGTCGGTGCCTCGATAGATGCTGTTGTAGTGCTTGCGCACCACGAACTGGTTGAACTCTGTGACCTCGTCGTACCGGAAATGGAATGGCTGTTGGTCCGTCCGGAAGCCGACCACCGCCCCTTGCCCGAAGATGCCGATGGCCAGGACCTTGTTCCGCGCCGCCTGCAGCCGGGAGCTGGTCTGCATGGCGCGGATCTGAGGGCCCATCGACCGCGCGGCCGCCAGCTCGTGAAAGACAGACGGCAGCTGTACGTTGTCCTCGCGCGGCATCTCATCCCCTCACGACGCGGGCGCCCGCCGTGGGCGACGCTACCCAGTGACAACCGGCGACGCCGACGGGCCGGCAGCCGCTTCGGGGCCGGCCTGGTGTCCAGCGGTCGGAGCGTGCATCTGTCACTGCCCAGTTGAGCGTCATGACGGGTACCTCATCTCGGGGGAAGCGGCCGCGGGCGCGTGCTCCGCGGCGGACACGGGCGGCATCCGGCTCGATCGGTTGCCGGGGCGGAGCAGCACGATTGTTGCCGCGGCGGCGATGGTCGCGGCGACGGCACCGACCAGGGTCGTCAGCGACATGGCCTGGACGAACGCTCGCTTGGCGGCGTGGGTGAGCTCGGCGTCGCCGGTAGCCGCGGCGAGAGCGAGCGCGTCGCCGATCGACTGCCGGGCCGCGGAGCCGGCACCGCGGGGCATCGCGGCGGTGAACGCCGCGGTGAGGATGCTTCCCAGGACGGCGACGCTGAGTGCCTGACCGACCTGTTGGACCGTCTCGTTGACGGCCGATCCCACGCCCGCATGCTCCCGAGGCAACGCGGCCAGGACGGTGCCGTACGAGGCCGGCACGGCCATGCCGCTGCCCGCACCGGTGAGCACGAGTGCCGGCACCAGCCGCAGGTAGCTATCGCCGGCGGCGGTTGTGGCGAGCAGGGCAAACCCGGCGGCGAGCAGCAGGAGGCCCCCGCTCACCGCAACCCGCGCTCCGAACCGCTTGTCGACGGCGACACCGACGGCGTTGAACAGCATGACGGACACCAGCAGCGGCGCGAGTGCCAGACCCGCTCGCAGGGCGTCGAATCCGAGGACGAACTGCAGGTACTGGGTGAGCGCGAGCATCACGCCACCGCCCGCGAACGACAGCAGCACGATGGAGAGGCTTCCGCCGTTGAAGGTCCGGTCCTTGAACAGCTCGAGGGCAAGCATGGGCTCGGATTGCCGCCGCTCCCACAGCACGAACGCAGTGAGGCCGAGCGCCGCGATCCCGAACCCGGTGAGGACGACGACGGAAGACCAGCCGTTCCCGGCCACGGCGATGACGGCCCAGACCAGGGCCGTCAGCCCGATGATCGACAGCAGGGCCCCGACCAGGTCCGGGCGACGCGCCGGCGCTCGTGACTCAGGAATGATCAGCACCGCCGCGAGCACGCCGGCCATCGCCACCGGCACGTTGAGCAGAAACACCGAACCCCACCAGAAGTACCGCAACAGCAGACCGCCCACAGCCGGCCCGGCGAGCGCGCCAAGGACCAGTGTCGAACTCCAGACGGCAAAAGCCCGCTTACGTTCGGCCGGGTCGAACGCCGCGGTCAGGATCGCCAGGGTTCCCGGCATGACCAGCGCCCCGCCCACACCCATCCCCGCCCGCGCGGCGATGAGCTGGCCGGGAGAGGCGGCGAACGACGCCGCCAGGGAGGCGACTCCGAAGAGCGCCAGGCCGATGACGAGACCGCGGCGGCGGCCGTGGCGGTCCAGCAGGCCGCCCGCGGTGAGTAGCAAACCGGCGAACACCAGGATGTACGAGTCGAGGATCCACTGGATGTCCGAGCTGCTCGCACCCAGCTCGCGGATCAGCGTGGGGATGGCAACGTTGAGCACCGACGTGTCGATGACCAGCACGACCATGCAGAGACAGCAGATGACCAGGACCCACCAACGACGCGGATCCGGGGATGCCGATCCATCCATCGAACCTGCCTTTCAGGAGAGCTCGCCTCGGTTGACGCGATTGAGACGACAGGCGCACTCGCAATTCATCGGCCGCCACGACCCTGCGGTCAGCCGTGCTGCGCGGCACCGATGCCGACTCGTTCCTTCTGCGACACGACGCCGGCGTATCAACGGACCGGTCGTAAGCAGACGACGGCGGCTCGGGGCGTCTGCTCGTGGATGCTCGGGTGCGATCCGGTTCAAGCCGGTGGCGGGCCGCGGTCGCAGTTGCGCGCACCTGATCTTGGTGGGTTGCCGCTGGCGCGTGCCGTTGCTGGTGCGCAACCGCCGGGCGTGCGGTCGTCGACGTGAACCGAAGACCATGTCGGCCGGCGACCGGTCGCCTGGATCGGGGCACCGTGAAGACGCTGCGGAAGCAGAGATCGGCCAGACGCGGTCGCAGCGCGTCCGGCCGACCTGCATGTCAAGCGTGGGCATGCCCACCGGCAACTTGCCGCCAGGGTAATCCAGGTGTGGGGTCAGGCACCCCAGCTGTTGGCGAGCCCTGGGCGGACGCCTACGCGTTGGAAGCGGTGTAGGCGTATCCGCCCCACCAGTAGACCCAGATCTTGCTGTGCGGGTAGTGGCTCGTGTAGCAGCCGTACTTGACGACGCAGTACTCGATGTGCCGCTGGCGGAACGAGGTCGCCACGTTGTAGACGGGCGTGGAGCTGTGCGACTCGGCATTCAGTTCGCGGACGTAGACGACGCTCGACGCGTTGGTCACGTAATCGTACCGCTGCCGCCACTTGGTGACCTTCTTGCCGGAGCTCGTGCCACACCACTCGACGTAGTGGTGCCACTTGTACAGTGTGCTGCCGAGAAGGCTACGCCGCCGGACGGTGACCGTGACGTGCCAGCACGATGTGGCGTCGATGGTGTAGACCGGACTAGCGTCGCCGCCCGACACATCCATCGCGGCCAGATTGGTTGAGGGGTCGGGGACCTCGTCGGCCAGCACCGGATCCGTCTTGATCAGATCGATGTCCGCCTGGGTGTAGGTGCCGTCGTTAATCCTCGCCAGGGCGGCCGCCACGGCGGGGTCAGCCGGGTCGTCGGCGAACGCGGGGGGCGCGAACATGCCGAGGGATGCCACCGTCGCAAGGGCGAGGGGGTAACAACTGCTCCGGACTTTATGGGCAAACATAGTCATCTGTGGTCGTATATGCTGGCTGGGTGAAGCTCGCGGAGTGGGCACGCCGGCAAGGTGTGAGCTACCGCCTGGCGGTGGGTGAAGGATGGGCAGATGCCCGTCCCCGTCCGCCAGGCACCCTCCGGGCGCGTGGATCGTGGAGGAGTCGCGCAAGCAGGTTTCCGGCCGTGTTGTCGCGTACTGCCGGGTGTCGTCGGCGGATCAGGAGCCGGACGTTGACCGGCAGGTCGCCCGCGTCGTCACCGAAGCCGGTATGCGCGGCCTGGCCGTGAGCGAGGTTGTGACCGAAGTTGGCTCGGGCTTGAACGGCAAGCGTCGTAAGTTGCAACGTGTGCTCGCCGACCCGCACGTTGCCGTGGTCGTCGTAGAGCACAGGGACCGCCTCGCCCGGTTTGGCGTCGAGCACCTGCAAGCCACCCTATCGGCGACCGGTCGCGAGCTGGTGGTCCTCGACCCGGAGGAGACCACCGACGAGGACATGACCGACGTGCTCGCCTCAATGTGTGCCCGCCTGTACGGGCAGCGGGCCGCGAAAAACCGCGCCGCCCGTGCCATCGCCGCGGCGACCACAAAGGAAGACCAGTAGTGCCGAGGAAGCCCCTCAGCCTGCAGAAGACGGCGGACCGCGCCCTGTGTCCCGTGCCCACAGCGAACGTTATGCACATGAAGGTCCACGAGATAGCCCGGTGGATGCGTGGCGCTGGCGTGACCGCGACGCTGGCTCCGCAGCAGGCCACGGCGTGGACGGTCGACCCACGCAACGCGCCGGAGTGGCAAGCCGAGCGTGCGTACCGTGAGCGCCGGGCCGACATCGAGTACGAGCACCGCATGCTCAACCTGACGGAGAAGGTCGCCAAGCGGCTGTTGGCCGGGGCGAAGCACTTCCGTAACCCGGATGCCGAGCTGATCGCTCAGGACATGGCGTTGCGTGCCAGCAAGGAACTGTGCCGCGCCCACACCGAGGTGTGCGGCAAGATCATCCCCGAACTCCTCTCTGACCTCGACATCGCCGCCCTGCGGTGGGCCGGGATCGACCCAGGCGACCACTCGACGTGGATCGTGCACCGGGGGGACTGCGCGGCGTGAAGACGTTCCAGCCGCAGCCCGGTTTCGTGGTCCAGGCGTACCAGTTTGCGTTGGACCCGAACGTGAGCCAGGAGGCCGCGCTGCATTCGCATTGCGGTGCTGCCAGGGCCGCGTACAACTGGGCTGTTGGCTGGGTGACAGCGGCGTGGTGGCAGCGGAAGGCGGAGGAGTCCTACGGCATCCCCGAAGCCGAGCTGACGCCGTGGCGGCCATGGAGCTTGCCTGCGCTGCGCAAGACGTTCAATGCGGTCAAGCGGACCGACCCGCGCTTCGCGGACTGGTGGCAGGAGAACTCCAAGGAGGCGTACAACACCGGCCTTGCCAACGCCGCCGCGGCGTTCGACAACTACGCGACGTCGAAGAACAGCAAACGCAAGGGCGCCCGTATGGGCATGCCGCGCCGCAAGTCGAAGCACCGAGCAAGGCTCGCCTGCAGGTTCACCACCGGAACCATCCGCGTCGAGCCTGACCGCCGGCACGTCACCCTGCCCCGGCTGGGCACGATCCGCACGCACGAGAAGACCCGCAAGCTCCAGCGTCGCATCGTGAACGGGACGGCTCGTGTCCTGTCCGCCACTGTGCGGCAGGACCGTGGCCGATGGTTCGTCTCGTTCCAGGTGGAGGTCAAGCGCGAGCCCACCAAGGTCGCCCGTTCCGATGTGACGGTCGGCGTGGACCTCGGGGTGAAGGTACTCGCGGTCATGGCCGACTCGGCTGGTGAGATCCGCTCCATCCCGAACCCGGCCCACTACGACAGCGTGCTCAAGGTGCTCAAACGGCTCTCCCGCCGCGTCTGCCGCCGTCAGGGCCCGGATCGCCGTAGTGGGCAGCAGCCGTCGAAGCGATGGGTCGAGGCCAACGCCGAACGTATTCGTATCTATCACCGGGTCGCGAACCTGCGGGCTGATGCGCTGCACAAACTGACCACCACGATCGGCAGCGAGTACGGCACGGTCGTGGTGGAAGACCTCAATGTCGCCGGGATGCTCAAGAACCGGCGCCTCGCCCGGAAGATCGCTGATGCCGGGTTCGGGGAGATCCGGCGCCAACTCACCTACAAAAGCCAGTGGAACCGATGCCGCACCGTCGTCGCCTCGCGCTGGTTCCCGTCCTCAAAGACCTGCTCGAACTGCGGCGCAGTGAAAGCCAAGCTGCCGCTGCACATCCGAGTATTTCGCTGCGCCGGCCTCGACGGCTGCGGCCTGGTCATGGACCGGGACGAGAACGCAGCCAGTAACCTCGCCGCCCTCGCTGCGGCTTGCAGTACAGGTACCGGAGTGGCCGGAGACCTGGGCACGCACGTGCCGAAACCGCGTGGAGCCGACCAGAAGACCCGCACCACCCGCCAGGCCCGCAAGGACCCGGCGGCGCGGGCAGGTGGCGCAACACCGACCCACAGTCGGACAGAAACGCGAGACCTTCAACAGGACACCACAACCCAACCCGGACTGTGGTGACACCGTTAAGACCGCGTCTCATTTGGGTTGCAGGCCGGGTAAGGTGTTCGGTCGATGGCTGTGACCGATGTAGATAAATATTGTCCGGAATCGTTGTGGCTGCTGGCTCGTGAGTTGCTGCCGGCTGCGCCGCAAAGGCACCAGGGCGGTGGACGCCGCCGGGGTGATGACCGGGCGTTGCTGGCGGCAATGTTGTATGTGCTGCAGAGCGGGTGTTCCTGGCGTGCGTTGCCGGCGTCGTTCGGGGTGTCGCGGGCGACCACGCACCGGCGGTTCACCGAGTGGGTCGAGGCGGGGGTGTTCGTCGCGCTGCACCGGGCGGTGCTGGACATCCTCGGCGCTGCCGGGCGGATCGACTGGTCACGGGCGTCGGTTGACGCGATGCACGTACGGGCGTTGAAAAGGGGGATCTGACCGGTCCCAGCCCGGTGGACCGCGGCAAGCCGGGTTCCAAGATCCATGCGTGCAGCGACCGGGCCGGGATACCGCTGACCGTGTGCGTATCGGCGGCCAACGTCAACGACCACCGGATGCTCGAAGCGGTGGTCGATTCGATCGCCCCGATCCGTCAGCCGGTCGGCCGGCCTCGCCGCCGCCCACGCAAACTGCATGGCGACAAAGGCTACGACTACTCCTCCTGCCGCAGGGCCCTGGCCAAGCGGGGCATCATCGCCCGGATCGCCCGCAAGGGCATCGAATCCTCCACCCGCCTCGGCCGGCACCGCTACGTCATCGAACGCACCCTCGAGTGGGTTTCCCGGTTCCGGCGCCTGACCCGCCGCTACGAACGCAAAGCCGCCCACTTCACTGCTTTCCTGCACCTCGCCTGCGCCGTCATCTGCTTTCGCCGCGCCACACGACTCCACCTTATTGCGACAAACAACCCCAAATGAGACGCGGTCTAAGGACCTTCCGCGCGGAAACGCATGGAATGCTGATGTCTGACTACAGACTCAGTAACGGTACGATCAGCAGCCGCCGGAGCCAGGCGAGTTGCCTTGGTCGCATATTCATGAGTCCTTTCCGGAAGGTGCGGGCCGCCTGTGTCGTCGCTGTCAAAGCGGCCCTGAGAGGTCGGGGAACACATCCCGTCGCTGGCCAGGGAATCCTTTCTGCGTGTCAAACGGCCTACGGAGGCGCTTGTTGCCATGTCGCCGGAGACAGGTCGGCCGGGAGTGCACCAGCGCGACGGCGGCGGTCAGCGCCGACGCCTGGCTGGTGCCGCTGATCGAGTTGTTTGAAGGTGCCGGTGACTGCCCAGATCTTCGTATCCACATGCCAGAACGTGAACCACCACTGGTCGGCTCGGGGCGCTGGCGGCACTGCCTGAGCGCGACAAGGTCGGAGGATTGCGGGTGCGGCGAGGCCGGCGGCCAGTGCCGCCGTACCCCACCGCCGGGCGCACGGGGCGGTCGCCATCACCGCAGCACTGTCCATGCCTGGCGCAGGTGTGCGGTAGCCAGCACCGCGTGTCTGCGACAGGCGGTCTCGACAAGCCGCTCACGGGTCCTGCGCGCGGCCTCCGGGTCTGCCTCGTACCGGTACGCCACCGCCGGGGCGACCAGCTGGACCGCATGTACCAGCGCGTCGCCGGTGATGATGACCTGGTCGCGGTCACCGTCGACGATCACCGACTGGTGGCCGGGCGTGTGCCCGGGCGTCGGTGTCACGCGGATCGCCCCGCCCGGTTCCCCGCGGGCGGTTGCGAGCCGTGCGGCGCCATCCATCTGGTCGAGCTGCCCGGCGGCACGCAGTGGATCGACGACGTATGCGATGGCCGCATCGCCGGCCGGCAGCGCGGCGATCTCGCCTCGCTGGATGACGTACCGAGCGTTGGGGAACATGGGCGTGCCATCTGGCCTGACGGACCAGCCGTAGTGGTCCTCGTGGAGATGGGTCACCACCACGACGTCGATGTCGGCCTCGTCGATGCCGGCCCGGCTCAATTCGGATGGGAGCTGACCCGGGGTCGGTGCCCAGCCAGCGGCCGGGCCGCCGGCCGGCCCCACCCCGGTGTCGACGAGCGTCAGCCGGTCCCCTGGACCGCAGACCAGGAAGCAGCGGAAATCCAGCCGCCAGGTCTCGCCGGAGCCGAACGCGTCAGGATCGACGCGCCGGGCGAGGTCCCAGTCGCGCGGCGTCGCCCCGGGGAACGCCTGCTGCCGGTCGAGGAAGAACGGCCCTGAGGCGTCAAGCAGTGGTACCACCTTGAACGCGCCGACTGATCGTGACAGCACCGCCGTCCGCTCCCTCCATCGGGCCGGAACAGCACCCGCCCGTCCGGCGATGCCCATGGAACCGGCGACCGTGGCGGCCGTAGCAGTGGGCAAGCCCCTGCGCCGAAGCCCGGCAAGCGCCTCACGCATGTCGCCCGCCTGTCTCACGTATATCGCCGCCGTTCGTCGCAGCGCGCCTCTGTCGATCCGACCGAGCCGATCGTCCACACCGACGCTAGAACGATGGCGGTGTGCCGGTTGCTACCCGCGCGGACGACTGGCGTGATCCTGTCGATCCTTGACCGGACACTGTCACCATCCGGCCGGTGGCTCTTCCTACGATGTGAGCATTAGCCCCATCTCGCCCGAGGGGCCCGACAGCATGCGAGGCGCAGGAGGTGCGCGATGCCGCCCGACGGCCCACGTGTGGCCATGCTGCTCTACACCGGCGCGGGCAGCTTCGACTACATCACCGTCAACGAGATCTTCGGCATCGACTACTCCGACCGGTTCGGGTCCTGGTACCAGACGAAGAACTGTGCCGTCATGCCCGGCCGGGTCGAACTCGACAGCGGGGTCAGCGTTCACGCGCCGTACGCGCTCGAAGAAGCGGAACGGGCCGACCTGCTGATCGTTCCAGGTTGGATACCGGAGAAGGACTCCCCACCCCCGGCGCTGCTGACGACCTTGCGCCGCGCGTACCGGCGCGGAGCGCGGCTCATGTCGATCTGTACCGGCGCCTTCATCCTCGGACACGCCGGCCTGCTCGACCACCGTCGGGTCACAACCCACTGGTCGACCGCCGGGCTGCTCGCCTCACTGTTCCCCACCGCCACCGTCGACTCGCGCGCCCTGTTCATCGACGATCACCGCATCCTCACGGCCGCGGGCATGTCAGCCGGCATCGACCTCGCCCTGCACGTCGTACGTGGAGACTTCGGCGCGGACGCCGCCGCCACCCTCGCCCGCAGAATGGTGCTCGCCGGCTACCGCAGCGGCGGCCAGGCCCAGTTCGTCGACATCCCGCTCAGCCCCGACCCGGGCGACCCGCTGCCGGACCTCCTGGACTGGATGCGCCAGCACCTGGACCAGCGGTGGTCCCTACGGTCAATGGGCGCACAAATGCACATGAGCCCGAGGACCCTGACCCGACGATTCCAGCGCCTCACCGGCACCACCCCGCAGCAATGGCTCACGCGGGAACGGATACTCGCCGCACAGCGACTGCTCGAGGCAGGCGACGAACCGATCGCGAGGATCGCCGCGCTGACCGGCATCGGCTCAGCCAGCAATCTGCGCCAGATCTTCCGCCGCGAGGTCGGGATCTCGGCCCAGCAGTACCGCGCGAAGTTCCGTTCACACCGGACCGCGAACCGCCCCGGATACCAACCAGCCGCCTCCTAGGGAAGCCTGCCTGGCCCAGTAGCTCGGGTCGGTGGTCGACGTACCGAATGTGACGATCGTCTTGATGCCCGGGTTGTTCTGCTTGACGATCTTCAGCGCGCCGAGAATGCGCGCCGCGCTCGGGGCGAACATCGACGTCTTCACCATCATGCCGTTCGACTTCGGCGGCGGTGCCGAAATGTACGGCAGCACCGTCAATGCCGCCAACGGCCTGAAGAAGCAGCTCAAGACGGCGTTCGGCTGGTCCGACGCCACGGCGTACACCCATGTCGGCATCTCCGGCATGAACGGCTACTCCGACCAGTCCGAGATCACCACGACAGCGATCTGGACCAACATCCGCAACTGGACGAACGCGAACCACATCGCCCGGCCCGCGTTCTGGTCGGTCAACGGCGACCGCGGGTGTGCTGGCGGCGGCGTCCAGGAGACCTGCTCCGGCATCGCCCAGTCCGACTGGGCCTTCACCCAGATCACAGCCAGGTGAAACACCGGTGAGACCGATGCGCGGGGTGCGAACGGACAAGACAGCACAGGTGATCATCGCCGGACACGGCTCTACCTCTTCGGCACGCCGGGCCAGGACCGTTTCGGCTTCATGTGGCACGACCTGACCGAGGGAGCGCTGGGCGCTCTCGTCATCGTGGACACCCGACGGCTCGACGACTGCTATCCCGCCGTGGACTACTTCGAGCGAGCCGGCATGCCCTTCATCGTCGCGATCAACATGTTCGATGGAATGATCAGCCACGACCTGCAGGACGTGCGATGGGCGCTCGACGTCGACGAGGATGTCCCGCTGGTCACCTTCGACGCGCGCAGCCGAGCCTCGGTACGCGACGCGCTGCTGGCGGTGCTCCACCGCAGCCTCACGCTCGACGCGGCGAGCGCAGCACCCTGACGTGGTCGAACCAAGCCCGAATACGACATCCACAATGCCTGGCCCAGCGGAACAGTTCCACAACAGTGCCGGCGACCGAAACCTCGGTCGCCGGCACTGCTACGTCGTGGACCGCTCTGTCGTCAGGACCGGATTCCGGCGATAGCGGACGCCACCTTGGTACGGAGGGACGCGGGCACCGGGGCGTACCCGAGATCGGTCGCGAGCTCCTGCCCGGGGTCGCTGATGACATACCCGAGGAACGCCGCCAGCAGGGCAAGCCGGTCGGCCCGGATGCCGCGCGTACAGACGATCTCGAAGACGACCATGACGATCGGGTACGCATCGCGTGCCGTCGTCTGGTAATTGACCTGAAGCCTCAGGTCATCATCGCTGCCCAGCATGGTGGAAGCGGCGATCGTCGCGCTCGCCGCTTCGGCACTGAGCCGTGCGTAGGCTCCGCCACCGTTGAAGACGCCGACCGTGCTCAGGTTGCGGTGCCGGGCGGCGGCCCATTCGACGTACCCGATGGAACCGCGCTTGGTGGTGATCGCGTCGGCGACGCCGTTGGTGCCTGCCTTACCGAGGCCGCCGGGGGCCTTCCAGTCCTTGCCGTGGCCGTGTGGCCAGTCGTCTGCGGCGGTGTCGAGGTACGTGGTGAAGTTGTCGGTCGTGCCCGAGGAGTCGGAGCGGTGGATCGCGATGATCGGGGTCTCGGGCAGTGCCGCGGGGTTGTCGCCGGACCGGACAACCGTTGCGGCAATCCCATCGCTGCCCCGTCTGGCCGCAGCGGCGCCCGCCCGAGCATTGTGATCTTGTGAGGCGTTTTGCGGAACGGTCACACGTCGTGGCCATCCCTGGTGCGCCGCGTGGCGCAGCACCAACACTCGTCTGACACGGTGCGCACGCGATCGGGGAGGCCAATGCCAATCAGCAACGTGTTGGACCGGAACACCGACCCGTTGGCCGCGGACGAGCCACCGACCAACCTTGTGTCGGCGACACTCGTCGAGCATCTCGGTACCGCGGTCCTCGCCGTGTCCGGGCAACAGGTGCCGATGCCGGGACTACTGCAGCTTCGCCCTTTCCTGCGCCGCTACCTCGGCCGGCCGGTTGTCGTCGGGGTCCGGCCCGAACACCTGCAGGACGCGATGGTCGGGCGTCCCGCCGCGGCGGGACCGGCAGTCGTGGTGTTGCACGGTGTGGTCCGGCGAATCCAGCCGGTCGGCCCGGAGCAGTTCATCCATCTTGAACTGGCCGATACCGACGGTGACCGGTCGCCCGCACCGACCCTGGTGGCATTGGTGAGCGGTCGATCGCGGGCCGGCGTGGACGAGCCGATCATGCTCGCGTTCGACATCCAGCACCTGATGGTGTTCGACGTAGACAGCGGCCGGGTTCTGCCATGAGGCAGGAGTTGGGTGGCTACCCGGATCCGTTTCGGAGCCGGGTAGCCACCGGTCTCCTGATCGCGTCGGTGTCCGAGGGCGCGCCGATGCCGGCGAGGACGAGCGTGAACGCCGCGTCCCGGTTGAACACCGCGCTGGGCTGGGCGGGCGGCCGCTGCCGCCGCGAGCTCCCGCCCGATGCCCGCGGTTCCCGCGTCGACACAGTATCCGATGGATACTAGGCTCCCTTGACGGTAGGCCACGGACGAACCCGATCCGAGCTGTGTCCACGGTGGATGGTCAACGGTTCGCCGGCCGGTGGTGGAAGACACCGATGAGCATGGCGGGTGGTCGCCGCCAAACGCGCGCTTCGCGGCGCTGGTCGTGCCGATGCTCCGGCACTGGACTTGCCATCGTGATCTTGTGAGGCGTTTTGCAGAACGGTCACACGTCGTGGCCGCCGCTGGTGCGCTACCCCGCCGAGCACCAACACTCGTCTGACACGCTGCGCACGCGATTGGGGGAGGTGGATGAGCGTCAGCAACGTTGCTGGACCGGGTCGCCGACTCGTTGGTCGCCGGCGAGCCATCGAGCAGTTCGGTGGAGGCACTGGGGCGAGCATGTGGCGGCCGCTGCGGGGGCAGATGCGCTCGTTCCCGTCGAACATCGACGTGATCGCCCCCGGTGCGTTCGTGTCGATGGCGGTACCGCTGCTGGTCTTCATCGTGTTCCAACTGTTCTTCCTGCACACCATGCTCGCCGGCTCGGTCCGGTAACCCGCCACAGCCCCCCGCGACCGCCTGTCGACGCCGACCGGGCCGGCCGCGCGGCCCCGCCACCGCCTCAGACGGGACGTCTCGATGACTCACGAACCCAATACACAGCGTCCGGCACGGTTAGCGCCCGACAAGGCCCTGATCAACCAGGACTGGTACAAGCGCGCGGTGTTCTATGAGGTCCTCACGCAGGCCGGCTTCGACTCCAACAACGACGGCGTCGGTGATCTGCTGGGACTGGTGTCCAAGCTCGACTATCTGGCCTGGCTGGGCATCGATTGCATCTGGCTGCCGCCGTTCTACGACTCGCCCCGCCGCGACGGCGGGTACGACATCCGGGATTACTACGCGATCTGCCCGGAGTACGGCACGATCGAGGATTTCGTGACCCTGCTGGAGGAGGCGCACGCCCGCGGCATCCGGGTCATCACCGACCTGGTGCTCAACCACACCTCCGACACCCACCACTGGTTCCAGGAGTCACGCCGTGACCCGACCGGTCCCTACGGCGACTTCTACGTCTGGCGCGACACGGACACCGAGTACGCCGACGCGCGGATCATTTTCGCCGACACCGAGCCGTCGAACTGGACCTTCGACCCGCTGCGGCAGCAGTTCTACTGGCACCGGTTCTTCCACCACCAGCCGGACCTCAACTACGACAACCCCGCCGTCGCCGACGCGATGCTCGACGTGGTGCGGTTCTGGCTCGACCTCGGCATCGACGGGTTCCGGCTGGACGCGGTGCCGTACCTGTTCGAGCGCGAAGGCACCGAATGCGCCGGTCTGCCGGAGACACACGCCTACCTCAAACGCATTCGGAAGGTCGTCGACGACGAGTACCCCGGCACGGTGCTGCTGGCCGAGGCGAACATGTGGCCGACGGATCTCGTGGAGTACTTCGGCGATCCCACGCTTGGCGGCGACGAGTGCCACATGGCGTTCCACTTCCCGCTGATGCCCCGCATCTTCATGGCGGTGCGCCGGGAGTCTCGAGTGCCGATCTCGGAGATCCTCGCGCAGACGCCGAAGATACCCGACGGCTGCCAGTGGGGCACGTTCCTGCGCAACCACGACGAGCTCACCCTGGAGATGGTCACCGACGAGGAGCGCGACTACCTCTACAACGAGTACGCCCGCGACCCGCGCATGCGCCTCAATCTCGGCATCCGCCGCCGGCTCGCGCCGATGGTCGGCAACGACCGTAACCAGATTGAGCTGTTCACGTCACTGCTGCTGTCGTTGCCCGGGTCGCCGGTCATCTACTACGGCGACGAGATCGGCATGGGCGACAACGTGTACCTCGGCGACCGTGACGGGGTGCGTACCCCGATGCAGTGGAACGTCGACCGCAACGGCGGCTTCTCGCGTTGCGACCCCAGCCAGCTGTATCTGCCGATGAACAGCGGCTGGGTGTACGGCTACCAGTCCGTCAACGTCGAACGACAGCTGGAAGAGCCGGCATCGCTGCTGCACTGGACTCGCAAGATGCTGGCGATCCGCAAGCGGCACGTCGCGTTCGCCCTCGGTGACCTGACCGACCTGGGCGGCTCCAACGGCGCGGTGCTGGCATTCTTGCGCGAGTACCACGACGGGGACACGGATGAGGTGTTGCTGTGCGTGCACAATCTGTCCCGGCACCCGCAGCCGGTCCAGCTGCCGCTCGGCTCACGATTCCACGGCCACACACCGGTCGAGCTCACCGGCGACACCCGGTTCCCCAACATCGGCCTCCGGCCGTATCTGCTGACCCTGCCGGGCCACGGCTCGTACTGGTTCCGCATTCTGCCGCCGAGCCGGCGCCGGGGGAGTGCCGATGTTCGATGAGCGGGATGCCGATGTGTTCGAGGCGAGCCTGATGCTGCTGGCGGGCACCCGGCGGCCGCACCTCGGCACGGGCGCTGCGCGCGGCCGGGACGTGTGGGCGGTGGTCCATGCCGGCGCTGCCGCCTCACTGCGGGTCGAGTTCGAGACGGAGGAGGCGCAGGTCCGGTTCACCGAAGTGATGCGAACCGTGCCCGAAGCTACGTGCTGGACGGGCCGGCGGGTGGCCGGCATCCGCCGGCGCTACGAGACATTCATCGTCGATGTCGGCGGCGCCGACCCGTCGAGCGTGGTCGGCCGGCTGCACGGCGAGTGGACACACAACGTCGGGCTCCTGCTCGGCGACGGCCCGCTGGACGACATGACGCTGTGGACGCGAGCCGCGGCGGTGTGGCGCTCGGCGCTGCTGACCGGGGCGCCGAGGGTGTCACCGGCCGGTCTTCGGCTGCGCACGCGGGACCGGTCGGCGGTCCGCCTACTGGTGCGGGCCGCGCGGGTGCTCGGGGTCGTCTGCCGGGTCCGCACAGGCCAGGGCGTCCAGATCGTCCACGCCGAGAGGCCCGGCATGATCTCGTTCCTGGCCACGGTCCGGCCGATGTCCGAGCCGACGGCATGTGCAGTAGGCAAGCTTGCGCCGGTCCGGCCTAACCGGCCGATGCGGCCGGATCGGCGGGTCCCAACGGTTCCGTCAGAAGGCTCGACCTGAAACGTGACCCGCTGTTGTCCCTTGTCCGTATAGAGTGCGTGACTCCGAAACGGGCGCAGACCACCAGCGTGAACGAGGCCGCGGGCCATCCGACCCTCCTGGCCGGATTCACCGTCGCCGTGATCGGCCACCGTCGCCGCCACCGCCTGGCCGACCTGCTCGAACGACACGGCGCACGGGTCGTCTCGGTACAGGGCGTCCGGGCGGTGCCGCAACCGGATCCGGACGCCGTACGCGGGACCCTCGGCGCGTGTCTCGACGGGCCCCTGGACGACGTCGTCGCCGCATCCGCGGGTGGCGTGCGAGCTTGGCTGCGGACGATGCCGGACCCTGAGCGGCTGTTGGAGGTGTTTCGCTCGGCCCGCCTCCTGGCGGCCGACGCCCGCACCGCCGACGCCCTTCGGGCCTACGGCCTGCGCGACATCCTTTCGACGGCGGCTGGATCCGCCGACGAGCTGTACCGGTATCTGCTGACCCACGCACTGGCCGGGCGGCGGATCGTTGCGCAACTCGACGCGCCGGTCCAGGCCGAGGCATGCGAGTCGCTCCGGATCGGCGGCGCCGACGTGGTCGAGGTGCCCACGTTCGTCACCGCACCACCGAACGACGTCGTCGGGGTGCGCCGGGTCGTCGAACTGATGAGCCGCCGCCAGCTCGACGCCGTCGCCTGGCTCGACCCGATCGCGACCGGTCATGTGCTGCGTTTCGCCGCCGACCACGGGCGGCTACCGGCCGTGAGCTCGCAGCTCGGCTCTCAGGACCGGCTGCAGATCCCGGCCGTGTGCCGCGGCCCACTGGCCGCCGCCGTGCTGCGCCGGCACAGCGTGCAGCCGCTCGTGCCGTCGCTGCCGTTCGACGAGGAGGCCGCAGCGCTGCTGGCGCGGGCGGTGCTCGACCGAGCCGTGCACGCAACCGTCGGCGGCCGAGCGCTGGAGGTACGGGGGCACGCCGTGCTGCTCGATGGCCGGGTCTACCCGATTCAGCAGGGACCCATCGACGTCCTTCGGGCCCTCGCCCTGGATCCGGGGAGGGTCCTCTCCAGCGCGGACGTCCGGCGTCTGGTGCCCGGCCTGACCGACGTCGACGACCATGCGATCGAGATGGCCGTGTCCAGGCTGCGTCGTTCCCTACCGGACGCCGACATGGTGCAGACGGTGATCAGGCACGGGTATCGCCTCGCCCCCTGAGCCGGCTCAACCCCGACGGCCGTACGACGTGGACGTTCGCCCAACTCGGCGCAGCGGATCAGCAGGCGAGCCGGTAGCCGCGCCGTATGACCGTGTGGATCAGCTGCGCGCCGTTGAGGGCCCGGCGCAGCCGGGATATCGCCATCTCGATGGCGTGGTCGTCGACGGCGGCGCCGGTGGGCATGCCGCGGCGGATGTCGGCGCACGACATCACGCGGCCCGGGCTGCGGGCCAGCGTTCGCAGCACCGCGATCGGGACCGGCTGGACCCGGATCAGCTGGTCGTCGACGATGACGGCCTGCCCGCGGATCTCGACCCGGTGCGGGCCCAGCTCCACCCGTACGGCGTTGGCCGGCAGCACGGCGATCAGCGTCGCCACGAAGTCGTCGGTGTAGCCGACCGGCCCGATCAGGGGTCGCACCCCCTGGGCGAGCAGTGCGGCTGCGGTCAGCGGGCCGAGGCAGACGGCGGTCACGTCGTCGCACAGGGCGTTGAGCAGGTCGGGCAGCCGCCGGTCGGCCTCGGCCTGCTCGAGCAGGTTCTCGGTCGCCTCCGGGCTGGTCAGCGCGATCGCGTCGATCTGCCGGCGGATCAGCTGGTCGGCCAGGCGCCGTAGGTGCTCGGTGTGGCTCGGTGGGCACGCGCGGTAGGTCGGCACCTCCACCACGTCGGCGCCGTGGCGGCGCAGTGCCTGGCACAGCTCGCGCAGCGACGGCGTGTCGACCTGCACGACGATGCGCCGGCCCGCGACCGGATGCGCGAGCAGGTACCGCAGCAGCTCCTCGGTCGAGGCGGCGGCGGTCGACCAGATCTCGCGCGGGCCGAGCTCGCGCAGGCTGTCGGCCGCGGCGCCGTCACGGGCCAGTAGCCGGGCGCGGCCGAACTCGGCGGCCAGCTGGTCGGCGAGCTGCCACCGCTGCGCCGACGCGAGCCAGGTGCGGAAGCCGAAGGGCGAGGTGACGATGAGGTCCTCGATCGGTGCGGCCAGGCACTGCTCGGTGGCCGCGCGCAGCTCGTCCTCGCCGGGCTGGGCGACGATCCGCAGGGCCTGCACGGCGACGACCTTCGCCCCGGCCTCCTCCAGAGGGACGGCGAGCGCCGGCCGCCGCTGCTCCGTCGCCAGCGCCACCGTGTACCCCGTCAGCGGTGCGATAGCCGCGTTGGCCGGTCCCCCGGAGCCGGCCGTGGCGTACCCAGCAGCAGCTCGCCGCGGGTCGGTTGGCGGTGGCGCCACGGCGTACTCCTCTCACCTCCGCTGGACTGGCGGCAGGCACACCCGGCGTCGTCGACGGTGGCGCAACGTGGGCAACGGTGGGCGAACGTGCGGGACGGCCCGGGGAACGGGGGCGGCAACCGGTTCCAGGCGGTCGTCGGGTTGTCGTCTACCGTGCCAGGAAATGCGCCGGAGGAGAGTCACGATACGGTAAATCTCCGCTCACTGATTTCGCTCAGAGCCCGGATGCTGCAAAAATGAATGCGTCGCCAGAACTGCGAAGGCTTGATTGCGCCCTCATTGAGGAGCGATAGCTCGGCAATCAGGTCGAAACGGACATACATGGTGCGTCTCTCCCCGGATTCCGGTAGTGATCTTGTGAGGAAGACGTCGTTTCTGTTGCGGATCGTTACGCGGTCTGGTCACCGCCTCATGAACGCGACAACACTCGCCACACAATTTGATTCATGAGCTGTCACGGCCAATCTGTGAACGCGTGAGGCCATCAGCCGAATCCAGACGAACCCAGCAGATTGGGAGTGGTCCGTGGCGGAGGTCAAGCTCGACGAGGTGAGCAAGGTGTACGCCGACGGGACACGGGCCGTTGACGGGCTGAGCCTCGACATCGCCGACGGTGAGCTGCTTGTGCTTGTCGGTCCATCCGGTTGTGGCAAGACAACGGCGCTGCGCATGGTGGCCGGGCTCGAGGACATCAGTGGGGGTGTCCTGAGCATCGGCGGTCGCGTGGTCAACCGGGTGCCGGCGCGCGACCGCGACATCGCGATGGTGTTCCAGAGCTATGCGCTCTACCCGCACCTCGACGTGTACGACAACATCGCCTTCGGCCTGAAGTTGCGCAAGGTGCCGCGCGGCGAGATCGAACGCCGAGTCGCCGCGACCGGGGCGGCGCTGGGGCTGAAGGATCACCTGCGCCGCCGTCCGCGGGCGCTCTCGGGCGGGCAGCGCCAGCGGGTCGCTATGGGGCGCGCGATCGTCCGGGAGCCGCAGGCATTCCTCATGGACGAGCCACTGTCCAACCTGGACGCCAAGCTGCGGGTGCAGATGCGCACCGAGATCGCGCGCACCACCCGGCGGCTCGGCGTCACGACCATCTACGTCACCCACGACCAGACCGAGGCGATGACGCTCGGCGACCGGGTGGCGGTCATGAAGAAGGGGGTGCTGCAGCAGGTGGCCTCCCCGCAGGAACTCTACGACCGGCCGGTCAACGTGTTCGTCGCCGGCTTCATCGGCTCGCCCGCGATGAACCTGGTCACCGGCGTCTTCACGACATCGGCAGACGAGGTGGTGCTGCGAATAGGCGACCAGTCCCTGCACGTCGACCCGGCGCTGTTGCGGAACCGGCCGGGCGTGCGGGCGTACTTCGACCGCCCGGTCGCCGTCGGCATCAGGCCCGAGGACATGCAGGACATGAGCCTGGTACCGCATGACAGCGCGATGCTCTATGCCGTCGTCGACCTCGTCGAGGCGCTCGGCTCCGAACTGCTCGTGCACCTGAGGATTGCGGCGGCCGGGGTCGTCACCGACGACACCCGCGAACTGGCCCGCGACGCCGGCCTGGACCCGGTCGGCCCGGCTGGCTCCGGCGGGCCGCTGACCGAGTTCGTCGCCAGGTTCAGCCCGCGTTCCCGCATCCGCAAAGAGGAAGTGGTCGGGGTCGCCGTCGACACCGCCCGCCTGCACGTATTCGACTTGGACACCGGCCGGTCGATCCTCTGATCCGCGCGACCCGCCGCGCGATGGACCGCCAACGCCCCCGCTGGCCCCGGCGCGGGCTCCGATCGACATGACACCCCTGACACGAAGGAGACCTTGCATGGCACGAATGGCACGGCTGTCCACAGCGCTGGTCGCGGTCGCGCTCGCCGCCGGCTGCGGGGGCACCACGTCCGATCCGTCCGGCACACCGAGCCTGACCGGCACCGTCGAGGTTGTGGCGAAGTGGTCGGGCGTCGAGCAGGCCAACTTCAAGAAGGTGCTTGCGGACTTCGAGAGGAAGACCGGCGTCAAGACCGTCTACACCTCCGCCGGCGACGACGTCGCGTCGTTTCTCAACCAGAAGATCTCTGGCGGTACGCCGCCGTCGATCGCGTTGATCCCGCAGCCCGGTACCGTCGCCGAGTTGGCGAAGAAGGGCAACCTCGTGCCGCTGTCCGGTGCGGCGCTCGAGGCGGTCAACGCGAACTACAGTCCCGCGTGGAAGGACCTCGGCACGGTCGATGGGAACGTGTACGGCCTCTATCTGAAGGCGGCCGAGAAGTCGATCTGCTGGTACCGCACCGACGCGTTCGCCACCGCCGGGGTGAAGGCGCCGAAGACGTGGGAGGAGTTCGTCGCCGCGGCCAAGACCCTCGCGGACGCCGGCATCACGCCGTTCGCGGTGCCCGGGGGGTCGGCCTGGACGTTGACGGACTTCTTCGAGAACGTGTACATCCAGGTCGGCGGCCCGGGCAACTACGACAAGCTGTCCAAACACCAGATCCCGTGGACCGACCCGACCGTGGTGGAGTCCCTGAAGATCATCGGGCAGCTGTGGTCGACGCCGCGGATGATCGACGGCGGCAACGCCGGTGCGTTGAAGATCGACTTTTCGCAGTCCGTTGCCGAGGTGTTCGGTGAGAAGCCGAAGGCCGCGATGCTGTGCGAGGGTGACTTCGTCGGCTCGGAGATCACCAAGGCGGGCAAGTACAAGGTGGGCGACACGGCCAAGTACCTGCCGTTCCCGACGATCAAGGGCGCCAAGCCGTCCGTGGTGGTCGGCGGCGACCAGGCGGTGGCGTTCAAGGGCGACAAGGCGACGATGGCGCTCATGGCATACCTCGCCTCCAAGGACTCGGCCGAGATCTTCGCCAGGGGCGGCGGGTTCATCACCCCGAACAAGGCCGTCGATGCGTCGGCGTACCCGGATGATACGGTGCGCGGACTGGCCAACCTGGTCGTCAACGCCGACGTGATCAAGTTCGACATGTCGGACCTGGCGCGTGCGTCCTTCGGCGGCGGCACGAACGCCGATGAGTGGGAGCTGCTCCAGGAGTTCCTGGGAAACCCTTCGATGGATGTCAACGCCTTGGCGGGCCGGCTCGAAGACGCCGCCAAGAAGGACTTCGGGAGCAACTGATGGTGCGCGCGTCCGAGCCGGCAGGCGGATTCAGGGCCGCACCGGCGGCGAGGAACGAGGGTCGGCTGATCGCCCAACCGGTCCGGGGCGACACGCCCGCCCCCCGGCCGGACGCGCCGAACGGCAAACCCTGGCAACGGGGCCGGGGAAGGCGCCGTTGGGAGATTCCCGGCCTGATCACGGCGCTCTTCCTCGGCCCGGCGCTGGTCATCCTGGCCGCCGTCGTGGCGTACCCGATCGTCGCCACGGTCTGGTACAGCTTCTTCAACGCCGACGGCACCCGCTTCGTCGGTTGGGCCAACTACGTCGAGATGTTCACCGGGCCGGCGACCCGCCGGGCCATCGTCAACAACGTCGTCTGGGTCGTCGTGGCCCCGACGATGGTCACCGCGCTCGGGCTGGTCTTCGCCGTGCTCAGCGAGCGGATCCGGCTGGCCACCGCCTTCAAGACCGTCCTGTTCATGCCGATGGCCATCTCGTTCCTCGCGGCCGGCGTCACGTTCACCCTGGTGTACCAGGCCGACAAGGATCGCGGCGCACTCAACGCCGCCATCGTGTCGATCCACGACGTGTTCAAGCCGCCGTCGAAGTACTACGGGACCAGCCCACGCGAGGAGGCCGGCCTGGTAACCGTGGACGGCGCCGTGCAGACCGAGCAGCCGGCCGTCCCGGCCGCGCCGGTGCTGCTGCCGATAGTCGGACTCCCGCCCGACCGGCTCCCGGCCGAGGCGGTCAACGCGGCGCCGGACGTCCGCGGGACCGGCCTGCGGGGCGTGGTCTGGCTCGACTTCAGCCCCGGCGGCGGTGGCCGGCCCGGCGCCGTCGACCCGGGGGAGAAGGGCCTGCCCGGCATGGTCGTCGAGGCAGTCCACGACGGCAAGGTTGTCGCCACGACTCACACTGACGGGTCGGGAGGCTTCGCGTTCCCCCAGCTCGTCGGTGACGGGTACACGGTCCGGCTGGCCGCGTCGAACTTCGCGCCCCCGTTCAACGGCGTCACCTGGCTCGGCGGC
Organism: Dactylosporangium sp. CA-139066; assembly: GCF_050936175.1. NCBI lineage: Bacteria > Bacillati > Actinomycetota > Actinomycetes > Micromonosporales > Micromonosporaceae > Dactylosporangium > Dactylosporangium sp. CA-139066. Next base: position 3,340,880 of record NZ_JBNJNH010000001.1, read on the forward strand.
AGCGTCGTCACGCCCGCGATCATTGTCGCCTACATCTGGATCTGGGCCGGCTTTGCGATGGTGCTGATCTCGGCGGGCCTGTCCGCCATCCCGCGCGACGCGCTGGAGGCCGCCCGGGTCGACGGCGCCACCGAGTGGCAGGTGTTCCGGCGGGTGACCATCCCGCTGGTCCGCCCGGTGCTGGTGGTCGTGCTGGTCACGCTGGTGATCAACGTGCTGAAGATCTTCGACCTGGTGTACATCCTGGCCCCCGACCCGGTGACCCAGGACCACGCCAACGTCGTGGCGCTGCAGATGTACCAGACGGCCTTCGCGCGCCAGAACACCGGCCTGGGCAGCGCACTGGCCGTGCTGCTCTTCGCGCTCGTCGTGCCCGCCATGCTGTACAACGTCCGCCGGCTGCGAGGAGACAGGGACCGATGAGCTTCGTATCCACAGCCAGAGTGCCGACGCTCGAACCGGCCGGCACCGCCGTGACCGGCCCACCGAGGCGCAGCATCGTGTCCAGGATCGTCACCCGGGTCGGCGGCGGGCTGATGTACACCGTCGTCGTGCTCATCGCACTCATCTGGCTGCTGCCCACGACCGGCCTGCTGGTCGCCAGCCTGCGCCCCGCCTCGGCCAGCGCCGCCACCGGCTGGTGGCACGTCTTCACCAAGCCCAGCGAGCTGACCCTGGCCAACTACACCAACCTCCTGCACAACCGCGACATGGTCGGCGGCCTATGGAACAGCGTGCTCATCACCGTGCCGTCGACCATCCTGGTCGTGGCGATCGGGGCGCTGGCCGCCTACGCCCTCGCGTGGCAGGACTTCCGCGGCCGCGACACGCTGTTCGCCGTAGTCGTTGCGCTCATCGTGGTACCGATCCAGATGGCGATCATCCCCGACGCGAAGCTGTTCGGTGCGCTCGGCATCTTCGGCACACTCGCCGGTGTGATCGTGTTCCACGTGGCTTTCGGGCTTCCGTTCGCCATCTTCCTGCTGCGCAACTTCTTCCTCGGCATCCCACGCGACCTGCTCGAGGCGGCCCGGATGGACGGCGGCACCGAGTTCATGATCTTTACGCGGGTGGTGCTGCCGATCGGCTGGCCCGCGATCGCCTCGCTGACCATCTTCCAGTTCCTGTTCGTCTGGAACGACCTGCTGGTCGCGAAGGTCTTCGCCGGGGCGTCCAGCAAGCCCATCACCTACGTTCTGCAGGAGCAGATGGGCACGTTCTCCTCCAACGTCGACGTGATCGCGCCCGGCGCGTTCCTGTCGATGCTCCTGCCGCTGATCGTGTTCTTCGCCTTCCAGCGGTACTTCGTGCAGGGCGTGCTCGCCGGCTCTGTGAAGTAGGCAAGCTTCCGCCGGTCCGGCCAACCCAACCAGGCGGCCGGATCGGCGGACCTCAACTGTGCCGTATGTCGATGTCGCCGGTGGCGACGTCTCCGTGGCATATTGCCGCACGCTCGTCACGCTGGCTGGCCAGCCGCGTCGCGTCTGCCACCCGCGACGTTAACCCATGCTCGGCACGAGTCGCTCGACCCGTCTGCTCGCGACGTACTGGGGTGAACTCGTAGTACTGGTACTCGCTCGCCAGCCCTATCGCCCGGCCCAGTACCGGTAGGCGTCGATCCACGCCGCGCCGTCCGGTAGCGGGGTGGGCAGCGGCAGGTCGAGCAGGTCGATGCGTTGCCGTTCGCGGCCCCGGGAACAGATCGCCACGATCGAGTCGTCGGTCAGGTCAATCTTGCATACGGTCACCTCCGCGTCGAGGACGGTGGTGGTGAACGGCACCGACAGATGCTCCTCGAGCATGGTGAACAGGCCGGTGAGCTCTTCATCGTCACCGTACGCGTCGACGGTGGCCTCTTCGATCATCGCTTCGAGCGTCGCGTTGCGCTTCGATGCCATCGGCGGAGGATAACGGACCAGTTGAGGCGGATCGCTTCCGGCCCACGACGATCGTCGAATGGTCGCTGGGCGAGCACTCGATGCCGGTCCGCAGGTCCATCGGCAGTCCACCACTCGACGCCGCCTGCGGCACCCTGCGGCTGCCGACCCTGCGCGACCGCGGTGCTGCGACCGTTCTGCACGATCATCGAGAAAAATGACGCAGGATCGGGCACAAGCTCAAGAGTTATGAGCAAGGTGGATCCGGCGAACCGGCGTATGTTGGCCACTGTCAAGCGACTCATTGCCATTTCGCGCCGCCCGGAAAGGCTGCCGCTTCGGGTGCGGCCGGCCGTCGACGGTGTGACTTACCGAAGGTGCGTTGATTTTTGTCAAGTACTCCTGCTGGCTGGCCAGGGTCATCGCAGTCGAATGACTGATGTAGTTCCGGACAGCACGGGAAAGATTGGGCAGGGAGCGCGACTGAGAGTCCGGTCATCCATTGAAATGACGCCGGACCGTAGTTCTGGAGGCAGCCGGGATGGCCGCTTGGCTTGGACAAAAGCTGGTGAGGGGACCGAGATGAACGATGACACGCGCAGCGATATCTCACTGCGAGTCAACGATAAGCCTTACCAGTTGGCGGTGGACAACCGCAGAACACTTCTCGATGCTGTGCGGGACGATCTGAGCCTCACCGGGACCAAGAAGGGTTGTGATCATGGACAGTGCGGCGCCTGCACCGTCTTGCTCAACGGGCAGCGAGTGTTGTCCTGCCTGACCCTTGCTGTCGCCGCCGACGGCGCTGATGTCACGACCATCGAGGGACTGGCCGGCGACGGCGAACTGCGTCCGATCCAGGAGGCATTCGTCCGTCTCGACGGATTCCAGTGCGGGTTCTGCACACCGGGGCAGATCTGCTCCGCGGTCGGGATGCTCGCCGAGCATGCGGCGGGCTGGCCCAGCGCGGTCACCTGCGACGGCTCACCGGAGCACACGCCGGAACTGACCGAAGCGGAGGTGCGCGAGCGGATGAGCGGCAACCTGTGCCGCTGTAGCGCGTACCCGTCGATCGTGCGCGCGATCCTCGAGACCGCAGCGCGCGAGGCGGTGGCCGGATGAGAGCGTTCGCCTATCAGCGGACAACAGAGGTCCGCGACGCCCTGAGCCTGGTAGCCGAGCATGATGGGGCGCGGTTCCTGGCGGGTGGCACCAATCTTGTCGACCTCATGAAAGCCGGAGTCGAGTCACCCGCCCGGCTGGTCGACATACGAAGCCTGGCGCTGGGCGAGATCAGCGAAACGCCGGAGGGCGGCCTGGTGCTCGGCGCGACTGTCACCAACAGCGCGGTCGCCGCCGACCCGCGGGTGCGGCGTCGGTACCCGGCGTTGAGCCAGGCGATCCTGGCAGGGGCCTCGGGCCAGTTGCGCAACATGGCGACGGTCGGGGGTAACCTCCTGCAACGCACCCGGTGCAGCTACTTTGCCGATCCGTCGGAAGCATGCAACAAGCGGGTTCCCGGCAGCGGATGCTCGGCGCTCAACGGGGCACACCACAACCACGCGGTCCTCGACTGGACGCAGCATTGCGTGGCTACCCACCCCTCCGACATGGCGGTTCCGCTGGCCGCCTTCGACGCGGTGGTGCGATACGAGACCCTGGACGGCACTGCGGAGGTCCCGCTGTCGGAGTTCTATCTCCCGGTGGGTGACCGCCCGGACCTGGAGACCGTCCTGCCCGACGGGGCGCTGATCACGGCAGTGGTGCTACCGGCGGCCAAGGTGGCCGTAACGTCGCGGTACCGCAAGGTCCGCGAGCGCGCGTCATACGCGTTCGCCACGGTGTCCGTGGCGGCGGCACTCGACATTCAGGACGGCCTCGTACAGGACGTGCGGCTCGCGCTCGGCGGCGTGGCGTCACGGCCGTGGCGGGCGCGACTTGCCGAGTCCGCACTGCGCGGCGGCCCGTTCACGGCCGAGCGAATCAGCGCGGCGGCCGACCTCGAGCTGGCCGTCGCCCAGCCGCTGCGGGACAACGGATACAAAGTGACCCTTGCCCGCAATCTGATCGAAGCGGTTCTGAGCGACCTCGTCGCAGATATGGGAGAGGGGCCCAGCAGATGAACGCCAACGGGATCACGGCTGCGGTAGGCGAACCGCGGCCCCGGGTCGAGGGCCGCCTCAAAGTCACCGGCTCCGCCGCCTATGTCGCGGACCTGCCGATGCCCGGCCTCGTGTACGGCTGGATGGTCACGGCCACAGTGTCACGCGGCCGGATCCGGGACATCGACGCCACGGACGCTCTCGCCATGCCAGGAGTCCTGGGAATGCTGGACCACCGCAACGCGCGGCGCCTCAACCCCGACGTCGCCCACCATTTCGGCCCGGACCGCAGCCTCCCGATGCTCCAGCACGAGGTCATCGAATACGCCGGCCGCCCCGTCGCACTCGTGGTGGCGGAGACACCCGAGCAGGCACGTGCGGCAGCGTCAGCCTTGCGCGTGACCTACGACGCGGAGCCCCACGAGACTGCCTTCTCCATGAACCACCCCGCCATACGCCCGGCGTCCACCCTGTTCGGCCCGGAGGCCAACATCGGTGACCTGGAGGCCGAGCTCGCGGCATCCACAGTGGTTGTGGACGAGGTCTACCACACGCCCGAAGAAAACCACAGCGCCATGGAGCCGCACGTCGCGACCGCATGGTGGAAGGACGGCGATCTCTACGCCCTCGACTCCAACCAAGCGCCGTTCAGCATCTCCCAGGTGTTGGCCTCGCTGTTCTTCATGGATCGGGAACGAGTGCACATCCGCGCCGAGCACGTCGGCGGCGGATTCGGCGCCAAAACCATCTGTGGCGCACAGCTCATTCTTGCCGCGATGGCCGCCGAGCACTTCGAGCGGCCGGTACGGGTCGCTCTCACCCGTCAACAGGTATTCCTGGCGATCGGGTCGCGGCCGCCGACCGAACAGCGTGTCCGAATCGGCGCCGATGCCGACGGGCGCCTCCGAGCCGTCCACCATCACGCGGCGTTCGCGCAGTCGACGCTGGCTGAGTACATCGAATGGTGCACGGAGCAGGCTCGGACACTCTATGCGGCGCCGGCGATCCGCACGGAACTCAGCGCGGTACCCCTTGACCTCCTGCCTCCGTGCACCATGCGCGGGCCGGGCGCGACACCCGGTTCGTTCGCCTACGAGTCGGCCATCGACGAGGTAGCCGAACGGCTGCAGATGGACCCTCTGCAACTGCGGCTGCTCAACCAGCCCGCGGTCAGCCCGGTGTCCGGCCGCCCATGGAGCACCCGGCGCCTGGTCACGTGCTTCGAGGAAGGCGCGCGCCGGTTCGGCTGGGCCCAGCGCGACCCCCGCCCCCGGGTCCGCCGAGAGGGCAACCTGCTCGTTGGCACCGGCGTCGCCGCCGCCGCATTCGTCGCGGGGTCCTTCCCCGCCACGGCGACGATCACCGCCGAGGCCGACGGGACCTTCTCCGTCAAAATCGGCGCCTCCGACATCGGCACAGGAGCACGCACCGCGCTGATCGCCGTGGCCGCGGACGCCCTCGGTGTCGGCACCGAGCGGATCCGCCTGCACATCGGCGACAGCGATCTGGGCGCGAACCCCGGAGCCGGCGGATCCCGCGGTACGACGTCATGCGCGTTCGCCATCACCGAGACCGCGAAGGCCCTGCGCGAGAAGCTCGGCGACCCCGCCAGGCCGGTCACCGCTTCGGTCGACACCACGCCGCTGATCAATTGGCAGCCGGCCGAAGAGCGAAACACCTACAGTGCCGTATTCGCCGAAGTCACGGTCGACCCGGCAACCGGAGAGGTGCGGGTACGCCGGTTGCTCGGCATGTTCGCCGTAGGCCGCGTGATCAATGCGCTGCTGGCCCGCAGCCAGCTGATCGGCGGCATGATCGGAGGCCTGTCGATGGCGCTGCACGAAGAGTCGGTTCGTGACCCGCTGACGGGCCGTCTCGTCACCGCCGACTGGGCCGGCTACCACATCTCCGCGCACGCCGACGTACCCAACATCGAGGCCGACTTCGTAGCCGACTACGAGCCCCAGGACCCATCCGGATTCAACGGCCTCGGCGAGATCGGCAACACCGGGACCGCCGCGGCGATCGCCAACGCGGTGTGGCACGCCACCGGTACCCGCCAACGGACGTTGCCGATGAGCCTCGGCCGCGTCATCGAAACCGTAGCGTCCCGGGACCGCCAGGAAGCCATTGGTGTTGCGTGAAGTGTGGCCGGGTGGGTCAGGCGGTAGTCCTGGCCCGCCCGGTGGCCGCCCACTAGGCTGAGTCGGCGCAGACGCGCATCGTGGTAGCCGACGCCGCGCCTCCGGTTATCGTCTCCACCGGGCCCGGCCAGCTGAGCGCGTACTTCTCCCGATAGCCCTTGGAGATCCGCCGGACGAGCTCAGGGTCGTTCACGGGCTCCAGTCGCACCGGCAGGATCGTGCCGGCCGCCTCGATCTCCACCGCGGCGCCGGCGCAGACACTGCGGTACCAGCCGCTGCGGTGCGCGAAGGCGGATCGGATATAGGCGTCGTCGTCGACCAAGACGACCCAGATCCGCCGGACCGACCAGGAGCCACCGCCCCGCTGCACCCGCAACACGATGTCGGCGTGGCCCGCGAACGCGTTCACGAAGCTCACGATCGTCGGGCCCGGAGAGCGCGGCAGATCTCATCGCGGAGCACCGCTTCGGCGCTGGCCCGAGCAAGCCCCAACTTCTCGGTCGCCATCAGATTGCCCTCCTGTCTGGGACCACAGCCAGTATGGCCAGCCCGATGCTGCGGCTCGCGTCGGTAGTTTTCGCCTATCCGGTCCTCGGGCGAGGGGATGCGCTCGTGTGCGGGGGCGATGCCGCTCTCTGCGATTAGGCGATTTTCGCCGACGCGAGCGCGCCCGGCTGTTCGCGACGCTGATCGTGACCGCATTCCCTGGGGGAGACTATGGCGCCACGGCAGCAGTACGACACCGAGTACCTCACCCGCGACCATTATCAGGCGCTGGTCATCGGCAGCGGCTTCGGCGGTGCTGTGGCGGTGTGCCGGCTGGCTCAAGCGGGCGTGGACGTCGCGATCGTGGAGCGGGGCCGGCGTTGGCGGCCGGGTAGCTTCCCGCGCGACCTGTCCCGGCTGGACGACGGCTGGTTGTGGCTGTGTAACCACGGGCTCTACGACGCCTTGCCGCTGAATGACATCCTCGCGGTACGGGCGGCGGGGTACGGCGGCGGGTCGCTGGTCTACGCCAACGTGGCGGTGCGGGCGCCCGCGGAGGTCTTCGACAGCAGATGGCCCGAGTCGTACACCCGGGCGGCGCTCGACCCCTACTATGAACTGGCGTCGTACATGCTGGGGGCACAGCCGGTCGCGGCCGATCCGCGCACGGGTGAGCTGCCACCCAAGGCGCGTTTCATGCAGCGGGCGGCGGAGCGGCTCGGCCATGCGGACGGGTTCTTCCACCCCAACCTGGCGGTGACCTTCGAGGATCGAGGTCCGGGCCAGGTCAACACGTTCGGCGTCGGGCAGCGCGGCTGCACCTTCTGCGGCGAGTGCGACATCGGCTGCAACGTGGGCGCGAAAAACTCCCTCGACCTGAACTACCTGGCGTTGGCCGAGCAGCACGGCGCGGCCGTCGGCGTACGTACCGAGGCCGTCCACATCGGACGCTTGGGCGGGCCCGACGGCGGCTACCGGGTCCGGCTGCGCGAGTACGGCCGCCCCGGCTCGGGGCGCGAGGGCACCGAGCGGGACGTGACGGCGCAGTACGTGTTCGTGTGCGCGGGCGCACTGGGCAGCACCGAGCTGCTGCTGCGCAGCCGCGACCAGTACGGCACACTGCCGCACCTCCCCGCCGCCCTGGGCAGCGGGTACTCCGGCAACGGCGACTTTCTCAGCTTCGGGCACGGCGTCACCGAAGCGTTCCAGCCGGCCGCGGGCCCGACCATCACCACCGCGTCACTGATCCGCACCGGCGCCGACGGCGAGGACGGCGACGAGCGCTGGTTCGTGCTGGAAGACGGCGGCTATTCCCCGCACCTGGCCGGCCTGATTCGCAGCCTGCACCTGTCCCGACTGCCGGCGTACGTCGCGAGCCGGGTCAGCGCCGGCACCTCGCGGGTCATCGCCGCGGCCCCGCGGTCTTGCTGCCGAACTCGACGACGCCCAGGCCGACACGGCCGTACTGCTGGCGATGGGTCGTGACCGAGCCGACGGACGGATCGAGCTGCGCGGACCGGCACACCGGCTGCGGGTGAGCTGGGACGTGCCGCGCAACAGCCGGTTGTACGCCGAGGAGCAGGCCCTCGCCGCCGCGGTCGTACGAGTATCCGGCGGCCGGCCGTACGCGACACCGACCTGGCGGCTGTTTCGCCAGCCCGTCACCGTCCACAACCTCGGCGGCGCGCCGATGGGCACCGACCCGGATACCGGCGTCGTCGACGCCGACGCGGAAGTGTTCGGCCACCCCGGACTTTACGTCGTCGACGGCGCGATCCTGCCGGGCGCGACCGGGGGCAACCCGTCGCTGACGATCGCCGCCGTCGCCGAGCGGTGCATCGAGACCGCTGTGCGCCGCATCACCGGCAACCGTGACTGGGCGGCGCCACAACGTGCGGACGTGACACCTCGTGCCGTGCCGGAGGACGCCGCCGTCCGTGCGATCGTCGTCCGGGGGCCCCGCCCGGCGGTGCCATGCGGTGTCCAGTTCCGGGAGACCATGCGCGGCTTCGAGGGACGCCGCCGCGTCGTCCTGCGGCTGGGGATACGAGTCCCGGACCTGCGGGCGTTCCTCGCCGATCCGTTGCACGCCGCCCGGATCGACGGGACGATCGAGGTCGAGGGTCTGACCGGACGGCCCGCGGCCGTCACCGGCGGCACGCTGCACCTGCTCGCAGCCGTCGACGGGGGCCCAGCGCGCACCATGCAGTACCTGGTCCCGTTCGCCGCCGCCGACGGCACCCCATGGCTGCTACGCGGAAGTAAACACGTGTGGCGCCATCGCGGCACCGACCCGTGGCGAGCCACCACCCGGCTCGACGTCGCCATCACCAGCCCCGAGGACCGATACGAAGGCACCGTACCCACCGGTCGGCTGACCATCTCCTTCCGCGACGCCGTGCGCCTGGTGACGACGATCCGGCCGACCGGAACCACCGCCGTGCTGGCCGGTGCGGCGACGGTCCTGCGCTTCGGCGCCTTCTTTGCCGGCCGGGTCGCCCGCGGCTTCCTGGCTCGGGGCCCGATGCCGGAGCGCACATTGTGACCGGCTGGTTCCGAGCGACCATCGTGGACACTGGTCGGCTGCCGTTCGTCGCGCTCGCATTGACCGGGCTGACCGAGCTGATCGCCGGCCGCCCCGACCCGGGGTAGCTTCCGGGCGCACCTGCCCGACACGGCGGCGGCGCGTGCGCCGACGCGATCGGGGAGCCCTTTTGTCGGTTCCGAAATTTGGCGGCGCAGACGAGGGCCTCCTTCAGAGACTGGGCCAGCGAACTCCCAGCGGAACACGTTCGCGCCTACGCTTCGGCGCCCACGGCTGGGCCGTGGGCGCCGCAATGAGTTTCAGCCGGGATCACCGCCCGCGCTTGGGCGCCTCGGCCGCCGCCTTGAGGTCCGCGAGCCAAGTGCTCAGCGACGCCGTCAGGGCGGCGCGCATCCCGTCGGGGTCGGCCGCAACCGGAGGGCCGTCCCAGGATTCGGTCGTGTGCACGAGGACCCCGTCGCGAGTCGGCGTGAAGGCCCACACGTGTACGCCGTCGATGCCGAGGGCCGGACCGCCCCAGACGATGCGCCGCATGGGGCGGACCTCGCGGATGGTGGAGTCGACCGGCAACCCGTGGGTCTCCCAACTGAATGTGCTGCCCACGGCGAGGGGACCGGTCAGGTGCGCGCGGGTGACGTTCGTCTGCCAGGTCGGCCACTGGTCGATGGTGGTCTGCAGCCGCCACACGCTCGGCAGCGGCGCGTCGATGAGGATGGACAGGTCGACGATGACCTGTGCGTTGCGGTCGACATCAACGGTGGGGCATTGGGAGTCCTGAGCGGCATGGGCGGCAGTGGGCCCGGCCACCGTCGTCGTCGCGACGGCGGCCAGCGACGTGAGCAGCAGGCCCTTGATGAGCCGACGCCGGCCGGAAGAGTGCTCGATGGTCATGGCGCTACTCCTGGATCGAGAGTGTTCGAGGAAGGGCTGTGAACGGTGTCGAGTCTGGTGCCGGTATCGCGGACCCCGCGTCGGTAGAAGTCACCTACACCGCAAGGCAGCGTTGTGTAGGTGACGACGAGCGGTTCCGCGGCGTCGTGTACGCAGTGTTCCGTCGCAGCGAGGCATGACGTACGTATCGCACTCGGCCGCTGGATAGGTGATTTCTACCGACGCGGGCGATGGCTGGCTTCCTGGAGCGTGTGGGGCAGCGGGTGATGCCGAGGCCCGCCTGTCGAAGGAGCGCGTCGTGACGAGCGTCAACCATGATGTGCCTGCCAGCCCGACCCGTTCCCGGGGCCGCGCGCTGGCCGTGCTGGCCAGCGCACAGTTCCTCGTCGTGCTCACCACCTCGATCGTCAATGTCGCGCTGCCGCAGGTACGCGCCGGGTTGGGGCTGTCGCCGGCTGGTCTGTCCTGGGTCGTGAACGGCTATGTGCTGTTGTTCGGTGCGCTGCTGCTGGTCGGCGGTCGGCTGGGTGATGTGTACGGCTTGCGGCGTGTCTTCCTGACCGGGTTGGCGCTGTTCGCCGCGGCGACGTTGGTGGCGGGTCTGGCGACCGGCCCCGCCGTCCTGATCGCCGCCCGCGCCGGGCAGGGTGTCGGTGCGGCGCTGCTCGCGCCGACCGCGCTGGCGCTGGTACTCGTCCTGTTCCCGGCTGGGCGGGCGCGGGGCACCGCGATGGGTGTTTGGGGAGCGGTGTCGGGTGCCGGCGGCGCTGCTGGTGTCCTGCTCGGTGGGCTGCTCAGCGGCGCGTTGGGTTGGCGGGCGGTGTTCTTCGTGACACTGCCGGTGGCGGCGGTGCTGCTGCCCGCGGCCTGGCTGTGGGTCGCAGCCGATCGGCCGCGTGGCGGCAGCGTGGGCCTCGTCGATGCGTTGACCGTCACCGGCGGGCTGGTTTCGCTCACCTACGGGCTGTCCACCTGGGGTGGCGGGGCGGCCTGGACGTTCCTTTCCGGGGGTGTGGTGCTCCTGGCCGTCTTCGTGGTCCGGCAGTTGCGCGGGCCGGATCCGCTTGTGCCGCCCCGGGTCCTTGTCGTCGGTCGGGTCGGTGCCGCGAACGTTCTGATGGGCCTGCTTGGTGCGGTGTGGGTCGGCCTGTTCTTCTTTCTGCCGCTGTACCAGCAGAAGACCCTCGGTTACGGCCCGATCCGGGCGGGGCTGACGCAGCTGCCGTTGGCGCTGAGCATCACCGCGCTGTCGTGGGCGACGCCGCGGCTGGACCGGGTCCTACCGCGGCGGGTGGTCCTCGCCGGCGGCCTGGTCGCGCTGACCGCGGGGCTGGCCTGGCTGTCGCGGGCGCCCGCCGACGGCACGTTCCTCGGTGATCTGCTCGGTCCGTCGCTGCTCATCGGTTCCGGGCTCGGTGTGGCTTTCGTCGAACTGACGACGCTATCCTCGGCCGGCGTTGCGGCGCAGGACAGCGGCCTCGCCGGCGGTCTCGTCAACGCCACCCGGCAGGTCGGCGGGGCCTGCGGTCTCGCGGTGCTCACCGCGCTGGCAGCCGCGGCCGGGTACGGCGCGGCGTTCACCGCCGCGGCGCTGACCGCGGCGCTGACCACCCTGCTGTCCCTGGCGATCGTCCGTTCCTGACCTCCAGCGCCACGGTCGACAACGTCGTCCTCGGCCGGCCCGGCCTGTCCCACTGCGTTCCCCACCGGTGTCCATGCACGTGGCCGCCCGAGCGGACTGCACCACAACCATCCAACACGAGAAGGGGTAGCACATGACCGAGTTCGCCAAGCCCTACATCAGTGGGCACTACACCCCCGTCACCGATGAGACCTCCGCGACCGCTCTGGTCGTGCGGGGCACGATTCCGCCGGAGCTGGAGGGTCGCTACATCCGTAACGGGCACAACCCGAAGCCCGGGGTGGTGCCGACGCACTGGTTCCGCGGCAGCGGCATGCTGCACGGTGTGCGGCTGTCCGGTGGCCGGGCCGAGTGGTACCGCAACCGCTGGGTGCACACCACCGCCCTGGATCAGGACGCGCCCTTGTTCCGCCCGGACGGGTCGATGGACCTGGCGGCCAGCGCCGCCGCCACCCACATCATCGAGTTCGGCGGGCGGCTGCTGGCGCTGCAGGAGGTGAACCTGCCCTGGCAGGTCACCCCGGAGCTGGACACCGTTGGCGTGTTCGACTTCCACGGCGAGCTCAAGACGCCGATGACCGCACACACCAAGGAAGACCCGGTCACCGGCGAGTTGCACTTCCTGTGCTACTCGCCGTTCCCGCCGCACCTCATCTACTACACCGCCTCCCCGGCCGGGCACATCACCCGCGCCGAGATCATCGACGGTGCGGGCCCGTCGCTCATGCACGACTTCGCCATCACCACCGACCACGTCATCTTCTTCGACCTGCCGGTGACCTTCAACCCGGCCGAGCAGTCCGGCATCCCGTACCGTTGGAACGACGACTACCCGCCGCGGATCGGCGTGATGCCGCGTACCGGGCCGGCCGTCGTGCAGTGGTTCGACGTGGCGCCCAGCGCGCTGCTGCACAGCACCAACGCCTACATCGACGCCGCCGGTCGCATCGTCCTGGACGGTCCGCGCTACGACCGTACGTCGTGGGAGTCGACCTGGAAATGGTGGGTCGGCGCCCCCGGCTACAGCACCGTGCCCGGCACCGGCATGACCGCCTACCGCTGGACCCTCGACCCGGCCACCGGCAAGGCCACCGAAGAGATCACCGACGACCTGGTCACCGAGTTCCCCACCATCGACAACCGCCGCACCGGCCTGCCCAACCGGCACTCGTACGCCCTGGCGTTCCCCGGCAGCGGCCGCACCGACTGGGCCGTCGTCAAGTACGACCACCACAGCGGCACCCGGCGGATCGCCGAACTCGGCCGTGACCGGCTGCCCGGCGAACCGTACTTCGTTCCCGCCGAGGGCGGCACCAGCGACGACCACGGCTACCTGCTCAGCATCGTCAGCGACCTCGGCTCCAACTCCTCCGAACTGCTGATCCTCGACGCCTCGGACCTCGCCACCGTCGCCGCGGTCGAACTGCCCCGCCGCGTCCCCGCCGGCATCCACGGCTCCTGGATCCCCGACACCGACCTGGAACAATGAACCTGACCACGGAGATCGACACACCGGCGCTCGACCTGCCGGCGCCGGTGGTCGGTGACCGATGAGCCACGCGGCTGCGGCCCGTGCCCGATCCACACGGCCTGGTGGGCGGCTCACCGCCCACCAGGCCGGGCCCGCCACGGTGCTGCTGCTTGCCGTCGCATACGCCGCGACCTGGTGGGTGGCCAAGCCAGCCGGCGAGCCGACCTGGGTCTATCTGGGGCAGCTCCTGGGTGCGGAGTCGATGCTCCTGTTGTCGGTCGCCCTCGTCCTGATCAGCGCCCTGCCGTGGGTAGAGCAATGGTTCGCCGGTATCGACCACGCCGCAATCTGGCACCGCGGCCTTGCCCTTGCCGGCATCGCGCTGGTCGTACCCCACGCGCTCCTGACGTCCACCCCGGCCGGCCACACCACGGGGCGTGCACTGGCACTCGGCGGCACGTTCGGCCTGTCCGCACTCGCGGTGTGGTCAGTACTCCCACGCTGGCGCACGTTCGTCCCCGCACCGCTGCACCGCTTCGTCCTGCGGATCCGCGACGTCGGGGGGATCCGGCACCTGCGCCGGTGGTTGGGCGGATACGAACGCTGGCGTGCGGTCCAACGGCTGACCGGCCTGTTCGTTGCGGCCGGGTTCGTGCACGGGCTTCTGGACGCTACGGCCACGGGCCGTCCTGGCCGCCTCGGGAGGTCGGCCCCGTGAGCTGTCCGTGTTCCTGTGCGGCCCGCAAGGGATGGTGTGCATGTTCCAGCGAGAGCTTCGCCGAGCCGGCATCCCCTCCCGGCGGATCCGCCGCGAGTATTTCGAGTGGCGGTAGCCGAGTGGTCGTACTCGGACATCCCGGTGCGGCGTACCGAGCCAGCAGCCACCGCAGCCGCACCCAGGTGTGTGGCGTATCGCCGACGCTGCCGGTCGACATGACGTACGTATCGCGGCGGCCGGATAGGTGATGGCTACCGACGCGGGCGTGACCGGCCTCCTGGGAGCGTGAGGGGCAGCGGGCGATGCTGAGGCCCGCCGTCCCGGCCGGCATCCGCAGCTCCCCAATTCCCAACACCGACCTGCAAGGATGAACATGATCACTGAGATCGACGAGCAAGCCGCCGTGGTGGTCCGCCGCGAGGTCCGCATCGACGCACCGATCGACCGGGTGTGGCGGCTGCACACCAACGTCAACGACTGGACCACCTGGCAGAACGACATCGACACGGCTCGCGCCGACGGCCCGCTCGAACCCGGAGCCACGTTCCGCTGGAGCACCGCCGGGCTGTCCATCGCCTCCACGGTGTACGCGGTCGACGCCCCGCACCGCATCCTGTGGGGCGGCCCGGCACACGGCATCACCGGCATCCACGAGTGGACGTTCACCGCCGACGGCGACACCACCGTCGTCCGTACCGCCGAGTCCTGGGACGGCGAACCGGTCCACGCCGACCGGGAGAACCTGCGCAACGCCCTCGACACATCCCTTGCATCCTGGCTCGAAGACCTCCGCACGGCCGCCGAGAACGCATCCGACTGAGGAGTCGCCATGTCCATCCATGCACCGACCGACACAGTCGCGGTGGCCGCGCCGGCCCGCACCGGCAGGCGGAAGCTGAAGCGCCGGATCGCCAAGGGCCTGGCCTGGTCCGCCGTCGCGTTCACCGGGTTGCTGATCCTCGCCGAACCGTGGCTGCTGATCCCCGTGATCACGTTCGTCGTCGCGCTCAGCCTCTGGGACTGAGCACCAACGGCGATCCCTCGCAACCTCAGCACAACACCGGACGACGCGTGAGCGAGCCACCGCCCACGCCCGCACCGCCCGACGTGGTGCACGGCGACCACGACGCACCGTGATCGTGGTCGCCGGCAACGGGCCCGGTGGGCCGCCGAAGTCGACGATCGACGTGCTCAGCACGACGGGCGCTGCGCGGTCGCCGGGACCGCCAGCGGCCGGATCGCCTGGTGGCTGTTCGAGTTCGGCGACCGTTCACGGCGTCTGGCAGCGCGAATTCGGCGACCGTCGCTGACGCGAACACGCATTCGATGGGCGCTGCGGTGAGGCCGGACACGGCCGGGACGGGCGTGGTTGTGCCATGCTGGACCATGCGTTCAGATGCACCTTCACCTCTGGTCGGCCGGGCACGGGAGATCCGGCGCCTCGGCGCCTTGGTCGACGAGGCGCGGCAGGGGCGGGGCGGTGTCCTGGTCGTTCGTGGCGAGCCCGGCATCGGCAAGTCGGCGCTGCTGGCCCATGTGCGGGAGGCCGCGTCCGGGTTCCGCGTCACGAATGCCTCTGGCGCGCAGTTCGAGATGGAGTTGCCGTTCGCCGCCCTGCACCACCTGTGCGCGCCGGTCCTCGGCCATCTTCCGGCGTTGCCGGCGCGGCACCGCAAGGCCTTGGAGATCGCGTTCGGCCTGGATACCGGCACACCCGATCCCTTTCTAATCGGTATCGCCACCTTGGGGCTGCTGGCCGAGTCGCTGCAGGAACTTCCGCTCCTCTGCGTGGTCGACGACGCCCAGTGGCTGGACGGCGCTTCGGCCGCAGCACTGGCCTTCCTCGCCCGCCGGGTGGCCGCGGAGCGGGTGGCCGTGGTGTTCGCCGTACGCGAGCCCGGCACCCCGCCTGAGCTTGCCGGCCTGCCCGGCCTGACCGTCGAGGGGCTGAGCGAGCCCGAGGCGCGCGCGTTGCTGGCCGCGGAGGTGCGCGCTCCGCTCGACGAGCGCGTCCGCGACCGCATCCTGGGCGAGGCGCGCGGCAATCCTCTCGCCCTGTTGGAACTGCCGCGCAGCGCCGGGCTGACGGGGATGGCGGGCGGGTTCGCATTGCCCGACGCAGTACCGGTGTCGAGCCGAATCGAGGAGAGCTTCCAGGCCCGCCTGGAGCGCTTGCCCGAGGCGGCGCGGCAGTTGCTGGTGCTTGCCGCCGCCGAGCCGGTCGGCGATCCGGCCCTGCTCTGGCGAGCCACCGAGCTCATCGGCCTGGACAGGACGAGTGCCGGGTACGCGGAGTCCTCCGGTCTGGTCGAGTTCGGCACCCGCGTGCGGTTCTGTCACCCGCTGGCTCGGTCGGCGGCGTACCGCGCCGCCAGTCTCGATGAACGCCGGCAGGCGCATCACGCCCTGGCCGCGGCCACCGACCCGGTGGCGGATCCCGATCGGCTGGCCTGGCACCACGCCCAGGCCAGTGCCGGCCCCGACGAGGACGTCGCCGCCGAGCTCGAACAGTCGGCGACCCGGGCGCAGCGCCGCGGCGGAGTGGCAGCCGCGTCGGCCTTCCTCGAACGATCCGCGGCGTTGTCGCTCCACCCGGACCGACGCGTGGAGCGGACGCTCGCCGCGGCCGAGGCAAAACTCGCGGTCGGCGCCTTCGACGTGGCCGCCGAGCTGCTCACCGCCGTGGACGGCGGTTCCCCGGACCAGCGGCAACGCGCGCGGCTCGACCTGCTGCGCGGCCGGATCTCCTTTGTGCGCTACCGGGGTGGCGAAGGGGCCCCGACACACATACTCCGCGCGGCCGACCGCCTGGCCGGCTCGGATCCCCGGTGGTCACGCGCCTGCTATCTTGACGCGCTGGAGATGGGCATCCTGATCGGCGGCGTCGCCGCGATCGCGGATTCGGCCCGCACCGCTCCGCCGGCACCACAGCCGCCGTCCACCGCCGACGCGGCCCTCGACGGCCTCGTCCGGCTGATCACCGAGGGGCATCAATCGGCGGCCCCGGTGTTAGGGCCGCTGATCGCCGAGATCGACGACGAAGTGTGGGCGCAGCGCCCGTCGCTGGGGTTCCTGCTGTCGACCGAACTGTGGGACTTCGACGCACTCGCCGGCATCGCCCACCGCACCGTCGAGAGGGGTCGCGAGTCCGGCTCGTTCCATCTGCTGCCCATCGGGCTGGCCATGCAGGCCACCGTATCGGTGCAGGCAGGCGCCTTCGGCGCGGCCATGGAGATGATCTCGGAGGAGGAGTCGATCGCCGAGGCCACGGGCGCAGCCCCGCTCGTCTACCCCCGCCTCTACCTGGCCGCCGCGATGGGGCGCAGGCAGGAAGCCACGACACTGTTCGAGTCTGTGCGCGCGGCGGGCCAGCGCATGAGTCTCAGCGTCTACCTGGCGGAAGCCGTCCTGTACAACGGCCTCGCCGACTATCCAGCCGCGCTACGAGCGGCAAGGCAGGCCGTTGCCCACGACGACCTCGGCGTCAGCGGGCTGGCGCTTCCCGAGCTGGTCGAAGCAGCTGTCCGCTGCGGCGAGCACGACCTGGCCGCAGCGGCACTGAAGTCGCTGGCCGAGCGTACCCGGGCCAGCGGCGCCGCCTGGGGCCTGGGCGTCGAAGCGTACGCCAGGGCGCTGGTCACCGACGACGAGGACGACCACCGCGAGGCGGTCGAGCACCTCGACGGCTGCACCGCCGTCGTCTACCGCGCCCGGGCGCACCTGCTCTACGGGGAATGGATGCGGCGGCAGGGACGGCGGCGCGACGCCCGCGAGCGGCTGCGCCACGCGTACGACCTCCTGACCGACATCGGCGCGGAAGCGTTCGCCGACCGCGCCGCCGGCGAGCTACGCGCCACGGGCGAGCACACCCGCAGCCGCACGTCGCCGGCGAGCGACCAGCTCACCCTGCAGGAGGTACACATCGCGCGCCTCGTCGCCGACGGCGCGACCTCGAAAGAGGTCGCCGCCCGACTGTTTCTCAGCCCACGCACCGTCGACGCACACCTGCGCAACATCTTCCGCAAGCTCGGCCTCACCTCACGCAGACAGCTCCGGGACCTTCCCGAGATCCGCTGACATCGTGACGGATGCGGATGCGGTGGCCACCGATCCGTTGTCGAAGGCATCGTCGCGGCTCAACCGGCTGCAGCAGGTACCGGACCGGCGCCGGCTGCGAGGCCGCGAGTGGCGGCCAGGAACGCGGCGGCGAGCGTGGCCAGGGTGATGTGGGCGTACCAGGCGTCGTAGTGGCGGACCTGGTAACGGCCGGCCGCGGCGGTCCCGCCGGCCGCCGCGGCCGGATCGGATCATCGCGGCAGTTGGGAGGGGCGGTAGCCGGTCGTCGCGTCGGCGGTGTGCACGGTCACGGTGAAGTGGTCCTCGGCCTCGCCGCCTTCGGGGCCCGGCCACCAGGCTGCCCACCAGCCGGCCTGCACGCTGGCCTGGACGATCCGGCCGTTGTCGAGGCGGACCTCCACGCCGGTGACTCCCGGGCCGACCCGGCCGACGATGTTCGACCACATGCTGTCGCCGTCGCCGAGGGAGCTCATCGTCTCCAGGGTCGCGACGCCGGCGGGCGGGGCCGGCCGCGGGCGGTTGTCGGCCAGCCCCATCGAGGCGAGCGTGTCGTCGCCGACGCTGAGGCATTCGACGGTGGTGCCGCTGCTCTTGCGCATGATGAGCAGTGTTGCGACGCCACGCTGCTCGGCGAGGAGCACGTCCGACGGCTGTACCGTCGAGGAGCTGCCACCCACGTCGTTGCCGGCGCACGCCCGCGCCTGTGGCAGCACCTGCTCACCGGTGCGTGCACTGGGCACGGCCGTCCAGGAGGCGACCGCCTTGTCGGCCGCGCCCGGCAGGAGCGCGGGCACGGCCACGGCGGCGGCGCCACCCGCCGCCACCGCGGCGGTGACCCCGATCAGCAGCCGGCGCTGCAACGGCTGGTGAGCCGGCCTGCCGGTGACCTCGCCGGCGATCACTCGCTCGATGAACGCTTGCGAGCGGGCCCACTGCATATCGGTGGGCATGCGTCCGCGCGCCGGATCGAGAACGGCCAGCTGCTGCAGGTCCTTCATGATCGTGTCCACGACTGCTCCTTGAGGGCGTGGGGGCGGGAGGATGAGCGGGTGTGCGGTCCGGCCGGTTCGAGGGCTGCCTGCAGGCGTGCGCGGGCTCGGCTGAGTCGCATGGCGAAGGTCGAGCGGCGGCAGCCCAGCACTGTGGCGGCCTGTTCGGCGGTCAGACCGTCGAATGCGATCAGCGCGAGAACCTCGCGGTCAGCCGCGGTCATCGCACGCCAGGCGCGTTCCAGGTCGATGCGGACCGCCGCGCCGGCGGAGTCGTCTGCGTGCTCGCCAGCCTCAAGCGATTCCAGCCGTACGTCCAGCGCCCGGCGCCGTAGCCAGCTGCGGGCCCGGTTCGCCATCAAGTTGCGCGCCACCGCGAACAGCCACGGCCGGGCATCGGCGGGCACCTCGTCGAAGCGGCGCCACGCCGTGAGGAAGACCGCCGACACGACGTCTTCGGCCTCGCTGACCGGCACCCTGCGCTCGACGAAGCGCAGCAGGTCGGCATAGGTGCCGCGGTGCAGGGAACGGAAGCGCTCCTCGCGTGCGCGGGGATCGGCTCCGCTCATCCTGGTACTCCTTCTCGGTTCATACCCCCTACCTGTCCGGCTCGGCGGCAACTGTCACACACCGGTTGTATCGACCGCCCGGCGCCGGACCGCGAGCCCGCCGCTCACGGACATCCCACCGCCGCCCACACCCGCCCATCTGATTCACCGGTGCGATGCCTGCCGCGAGTTCGTGCAGCGCACGGCGGCGCCGCACAGTCGACGCTTCCGCAGGCCGAGTGGCAGCCGTGAATAACGGTCCGGACCGCGGGTAAGCCGTGCTCATGGGTGACAACGACACCGGACGGGATGCCTTCGACAATGACTTCGACGCCGCCGGGGAGGGTGACTTCGCCGGAGAGCACGACGAGACGAGCATCGATGAGGACGAGCAGGGCGGTCCGGAGCGCGTCGAGGAGGAGGAGACGCCCCGCGGCCACGCCGGGATGGACTGACCGCGCAGGCGCCCGCAAACATGGTGACATCCTGCCGAGCTGACGGCGTCGCGGCGAGGGCGCGCACCACATCGTCACGCCGGCTCGGGTGGTGCGGACGGCGGGTGGTCAGGCGGTGACGAGGCCTGACTCGTAGGCGAACACGACCAGCTGGGCGCGGTCGCGGGCGTGCAGCTTCGTCATGGCGCGGCTGACGTGGGTCTTGGCGGTGGCGAGGCTGATGACCATGCGCTCGGCGATCTCGTCGTTGGACAGGCCCCGCGCGGCCAGCGCCACCACCTCGCGCTCCCGGTTGGTCAGCGCGTTCACGGCGCCGTGCAGCGGGCCGCGTGGTGGGCGGGCGACGAACTCGCCGATGAGGCGGCGCGTGATCGCGGGCGACAGCAGCGCGTCGCCGCGGGCGGCGACCCGGACGCCGTAGAGGAGGTCGGCCGGCTCGGTGTCCTTGACGAGGAAACCGGCGGCGCCCGCGCGCAGCGCCGCGTAGACGTACTCGTCCAAACCGTAGTTCGTCAGGATGACCACGTGCACGCCGTCGAGCGACGGGTCGCCCGCGATGCGCCGGGTGGCCTCGATCCCGTCGACGCCGGGCATCTGGATGTCGAGCAGCACCACGTCGGGGCGGTGCTCGGCGGCGAGCGTGACGGCCTGCGCGCCGTCGCTGCCCTCGGCCACCACCTCGATGTCCTCCTCGGCGCCGAGCAGCGCCCGGAACCCGGCCCGGATGAGGGCCTGGTCGTCGACGAGCAGGACGCGGATCGGGGCGGTCATGCGCGCACCGTCGCCAGGGGGAGCTCGGCGTGGACGGAGAAGCCGCCGCCGGGGCGCGGGCCGGTGGTCAGGGTCCCGCCCAGCGCGGTGACGCGCTCGCGCATGCCGGTCAGGCCGACGCCGGGGACGAGCTCGGCGCTGCCGCGGCCGTCGTCGTCGATGCGCAGCGTCAGCGCCTCGTCGCCGTACTCGACGCGGACCGTCGCCGTCGCCGGGCCGGCGTGGCGGGCGGCGTTGGTGAGCGACTCCTGGACGATCCGGTAGGCCGTGGCGTCGACGTCCTCGGGCAGCGGCCGGGTGTGGCCGTCGATCTGGACCGTCACCGCCAGGCCGGACAGCCGCGCGCCGTCGACCAGGTGCTCCAGGCGGGCCAGACAGGCCGAGTCCGGGCCGTCGCCGGCGCTCGGGGCGGGTCCGGGGTCGGTGCGCAGGACCTCGAGGGTGTTGCGCAGCTCGCGCATCGCGTCGCCGCTGGCGTGCTGGATGGCCAGCAGCGCGTCGGGGACCGGCTCGCCGCGCTTGTGGGCCAGGTGCACCGCCACGCCGGCCTGGACCTTGATGATGGAGATGCTGTGGGTCAGCGAGTCGTGCAGCTCCCGCGCGATGCGCAGGCGCTCCTCGTCGGCGCGGCGGCGGGCCGTCTCCTCGCGCGTGCGCTCGGCCTCCTCGGCGCGCTGCTCCACCTGCTCCAGGTAGGCCTTGCGGTGGCGGGCGACCTCGGCCAGCACCGCCGCGGCCACCATCCAGCCGATCAGCAGGAACCAGCGCTGGAAGACGTCCGGCGGGTGGGCGCCCGAGCTCAGGATCTCGCCCGTCATGCCGCCGACCAGGATGGCGCCGATGCCGGCGGCGGCCGTGCGCCGCGCGCCGATGCGGACCGTCGCGTAGATGGCGATGAGGACCGGCAGGGCGGGGCCGACGCCGGGGTAACCCAGGATCAGGTAGGCCAGCAGGCAGGCGGACGCGGCCGCCATGACCGCGCGGGGGTAGCGGCGGCGCGCCACCAGGACCAGGCCGGCGGCGACGAGGAACACCACGCCGCGGGTGTCCAGCGAGGCCCGTGCCGCGGGGGCCGTGACGGCGCCGGCCACGGCCGCGAGGGCCGCCGCCACCGCCAGAGCCACGTCCCGCCATGCCTGCCTGTTCATGCTCCGACGGTATTCGATCGGCCGGGCGGGCGCGTCCGACCGTGGTCGTATTCGTGACGTACGGCCACGGTCGTACACGCTCGCGACCGCGGGCTGACGACTCGATCTTGGATTCGGCGAACCATGGCGGTCATGAACGCACGAATGGTCCATATGGCGTTGCGGGGGACGACCGGGCTGCTCGCGGCGCTGGCCGCGCTCCAGGTGCTCCTCGCCGGAAGCTTCCTGAGCGGGCACTACGCGGTGCTGCAGTGGCATCTCGTCACCGGGATGTCGATGGTGGTGCTCGCGCTGGTGCAGACGGTCCTGGTGTTCCTGCCGGGGCGGCGGGAACGGCCCCGCAACGTGCTGCAGGAAGGCATCGCGCTGCCCGTCGCGATCGCGGTGCAGGGGGTGCTCGGCATGTTCCGGATCCTCGAGCTGCACGTGCCGATCGGGGTGCTGATGGTGGTCGGGCTGACGCACATGGCCTCCTGGGCCTGGAAGACCCCGCTGCCCGCCCGCACGCGGCCGCGGGCCGAGGAGCCGGTGCCGGCCGGAGCGGTCGCGTGAAGCGGCGGGCCGTGCTCGGCGTCGGGGCCGCGGGGCTCGTCGCCGCCGGGCTCGGGTGGTCGATCCTGGAACCCGAGCGGACCGGCAGGCTGCTGCACAGCCGGGCGCCGCTGCCGCCGAAGTTCCAGGCGCGGCTCACCATCCCGCCGGTGCTCTCCGGCGACGAGATCGTCCAGCGCGAGGCCGACCTGAGCATCCTGCCGGGGCTGACGACGCGCGCCTGGACGTACAACGGCAGCTTTCCCGGGCCGACCGTGGTGACCCGCTCGGGGCGGCCGGCGGCGGTGACCCACCGCAACCGGCTGCCCGAGCCCGTCGTGGTGCACCTGCACGGCGGGCACACCCCGGCCGCCAGCGACGGCTACCCGATCGACCTCATCACGCCGGAGGGCGCGCCGGCCGCGCATCACCACGACATGGCGTCGATGACCGGGGACGTGAGCGCGGGCAGCCGGACGTACACCTATCCGATGCAGCAGCGCGCGGCCACGCTCTGGTATCACGACCACCGGATGGGGTTCACCGGGCCCAGCGTGTACCGCGGGCTCGCCGGCTTCCACCTCGTGCGCGACGACGAGGAGGACGCGCTGCCGCTGCCTCGGGGGGAGCGGGAGCTGCCGTTGATGATCACCGATCGGGCGTTCGAGGCCGACGGGTCGTTCCGGTATCCGGCGGGGGACAAGGCGTACATGAGCGGCGTCCTCGGCGACGTCGTGCTCGTCAACGGGCTGCCGTGGCCGGTGCACGAGGTCGACCCGGCGCGGTACCGGCTGCGGGTGCTCAACGCGTCCAACGCGCGGCGCTACCGGCTCCGGCTCGACCCGCAGCCGGCCGGTGGCGGCGCCTTCGTGCAGATCGGCAGCGACGGCGGGCTGCTGGACCGGCCGCGGCGGCACGACACGCTCGAGATCGCGCCGGCCGAGCGGTTCGACGTGGTCGTGGACTTCGGGCGGTACAGGCCGGGCACCCGCGTCCGGCTCGTCGACCGCGACGGCGGGGACGTCATGCGCTTCGACGTCACCGGCGGCGGGCGCGGGGACGACTCGGCGATCCCGGACCGGCTCAGCGCCGGCGCGGCCGCCCTGCCCGCGCCCGTGCGGACCCGGACGTTCAAGTTCACCGAGGCGCGGGACGGCACCTGGCGGATCAACGACCTTGAGTACCGGCCGGGCCGGGCGCTGGCGCGGCCCAGGCTCGGCGAGGTGGAGCGGTGGCGGTTCGTCACCGACTTCCACCACCCGATCCACCTGCACCTCAACCACTTGCAGGTGCTGTCGCGCAACGAGCAGGAGCCGGGGCCGTACGACGCCGGCTGGAAGGGCACCGTGGACCTGCGCGCCGCCGAGGCGCTCGAGGTGGCGGTCCGGTTCACCGACTACACGGGGACGTTCATGCTGCACTGCCACAACCTGGAGCACGAGGACATGGCGATGATGGGGGACTTCGTGACCGAGGGGTGACCGCCCGGAAATTGGGACCTCGGGCTGGGACTTTCGGCCCAGCGGATCGGCCGTACCGTGTGCGCGCCCTCGCCATCGTTCGCGCACGCAGCAGTAAGGAGATCCACGTGCCAAACGTCAGAGGCCCCGTGGCCGCCGCCGGTGTGGCGGCGGCCGCGCTCCTGGTCGTCGCCGCCGCCATGGTGACGTCCGCCGATGCCGCCACGGCGGTGACCGTGCAGGCGGAGGCGTACGCCGCCCAGTCCGGGGTGCAGCTCGAAACGACCGTCGACGCCGGCGGCGGGCAGGACGTCGCCTACCTCGCCGACGGCGACTGGATGCGCTACGACGGGGTCGACCTCGGCCCCGCCGGCGCGCTCACCGTCGGCTTCCGCGTCGCCTCCGCCGGCACCGGCGGCACCGGCACGGTCGAGCTGCGCACCGGCTCGCTCACCGGGCCGGTCCTCGCGCAGGTCACCGTCGCCCCGACCGGCGGCTGGCAGGCCTGGACGACGCTCACGGCCACCGCCGCCGCGGGCCACCCGATCGGGGCGCAGACGGTGTACGCCGTCATGCGCAACAGCACCGGCCCCCGCGACTTCGTCAACATCAACTGGTTCTCGTTCACCCAGGGCGCGACGAGCTCGCCGACCGCCACGGCGTCGTCCACCGGGTGGGTCAACGTGGACGCGGCGAAGTGGAACGCGCAGCTCGCCGACTTCCGGGCGATGCCGATGGACCCGGCGCCCGCAAACGCCGTGCGGGTCTCGGAGTTCAACGCCTCCTGCACCTACAGCCACTCGTTCAAGGACGACCCCATCGTCTTCCCCGGGCTGCCCGGCGCGTCGCACATGCACACGTTCATGGGCAACCACAGCACCAACGCCGCCACGACGACCGACACGCTGCTCGCCAACGCCGGCACGAGCTGCGCGCCGGCGCCGGACCTGTCGGCGTACTGGGTGCCGACGCTGTACGAGCACGGGGTTGCGGTCGAGCCGAAGGCCGTCGTCGTGTACTACGGCTCGCGCCTGAGCGACCCCACCGGGACGGTGCCGTTCCCGCAGGGGTTCCGGATGATCGCCGGTAACGCGAAGCTGCAGCAGGCGACGCCGGCCGGCTCGGTCAACCAGTTCTACTGCGCCGGGCCGGGCGGGGAGACCGGGCGCAGCGCCGACGGCAACTGGCCGCTGTGCGCGCCCGGCGCGACGCTCATGTTCCAGCTGGTCTTCCCCGACTGCTGGGACGGCACGCACCTGGACAGCCCCGACCACAAGTCCCATGTGGCGTACACCTACAACGGCGCCTGCGGCGGCGCCTACCCGGTCGCGATCCCGTCGATCTCGTTCCTGCTCGCCTACCCGACGAGCGGCACCGCGGACGGGTTCACGCTCTCGTCGGGCATGGCGTCGTCGTTCCACGGCGACGCGTTCCTCGCGTGGGACAACGCCGCCCAGGGGCACCGGGTGAAGAACTGCATCGTCCAGAAGGCCAAGTGCAACACGGCCGGCACCTTCTAGGCGATCAGTACAGCTCGATGCGGTTGATGTCGGGTGCGTCACCCGCGTCGTTGAAGAACCGGATCCAGCTCGTGCCGGCGGGCACGAACACGGTGAGGGAGGTGCGCGCGGGAATGAGGTAGTCGCCGGCCCCGGCCAGCGACGGCAGGACGTGCACGGGACCGTCGCCGACGGCGACCTTCAGGGTTCGTGGGTCCTGGGTCTCGTACACGATGAGGAGGGTCCGCTCGCCGGCGCTGGGGACGCCGGCGACGCGGATCGCCAGCGTGTTCGGGCCGCCGATGTACCCGACGCGCCGGCCCCCGTCGCAGCTGGCGCAGTCGATGACCCGCGCGCCCTTGCGCAGGTTGGCGTCGTCCGCCGCGTGCAGCGTGATGAGCACGGGCGCCGGCGAGAGCCCGGCCGAGCCGGTGCCGGGCGCCGCAGGGGGCGGCGGTGGCGGCGCGGACGAACGGGGCAGCACCAGCGGCGGTACGACCGCGACCGTTGCGGCGACGAGGACCGCCACGCCGGCCCAGCCGATCCGCCGGCCGTTCACGTGCGGCCGGTCCAGCGCAGCAGGGCCTCGGTGCGGTTGGTGACGCGGAGCTTGGCGTACGCCCGGTGCAGGTGGTTCTTGACCGTCTTCTCCGTCAGCAGCAGCCGGTGCGCGATCGCCGCGTTGGACAGGCCCTCGGCCAGCAGGTCCAGGACGTCCTGCTCGCGGCGCGTGAGCCCGTAGCGCGGGCGGGGCCGCAGCACCGGCCGCGAGCGCATGGTCGCCGTGGCGACCGCAACGGCCGCGGGGGAGAGCCAGCCGTAGCCGGCCGCCACGGCGATGACCGCCCGGTGCAGCTCGCCGGGGGTGAAGGCGCCGTGGATGAGGTACCCGCGGGCGCCCCCGTGCAGCATCCGCGCGACGAGCGCCGGGTCGGGGTCGCTGGTCAGTACGAGCACCGAGGTCAGCCGGGACAGCTCGGCCAGGACCGACAGCCCGTCGGCGACCGGCATGCGGTGGTCGAGCAGCGTGACCGCGGGCGCGTGGCGGCGGGCCTCGGCGACCGCCTCGAGGCCGTCGGCGGCCTCGCCGAGCACCTCCACGTCCGTGGTCGCGTCGAGGTAGCCGCGCAGCGCGGCGCGGACGATCGGGTTGTCGTCGACGACCAGCACGCCGATCATGCAAGCGCCGCCGGGAGGTCGGCCTCGACCGCGGTACCGCGGCCGGGGGTGGAAAGGACCCGCAGCGACCCTCCGGCGGCGCGGGCCCGCTCGCGCATGCCGCGGATGCCGTAGCGGTCGGCGGCCCCGGGCGCGGCCGGCTCGAAGCCGCGGCCGTCGTCGGTGACGCGCAGCTCGACCCGGCCCGCCGCCGCGCTCAACCGGACGGTGACCACGGTGGGTGCGGCGTGTGCGGCCGCGTTGCGCAGCGCCTCCTGGAGGATGCGGCACAGCTCGTAGCGCACCGCGACCGGCGGCTCGACGGCGGCGAGGTCGACGGCGACCGGCACGCCGGTGGCGGCCTGCCACTGGGCGCACAGCCCGGCGACGACGTCGCGGAAGGGCCGGTCCGGCTCGTCGGCGCGCAGGCCGTCGAGCAGGTCGCGGGCCTCGCGGGCGGCGGCCGCGGCGCCGGCGCTGACGGTGCCGGCGAGGCGCTCGGCCAGGTCGGGGTGGCGGCGCAGGCTCTGCGGCAGCGCCAGGGCTGCGAACGACACCCCGCGCAGCGTCTTGGCCACCGAGTCGTGCAGTTCGCGGGCCAGGCGGGCGCGCTCGCCGGCCGCGGCGGCGCGCTGCGCGGAGGCGACCACGCGCACGGACAGCTCGACGTGGCGGGCCAGCGCGGCGGTGGCGACGGCCGCGCCGGCGGCGGCGAGCACGCAGGCGATCGGGAACGCGAGGACGAACTCGGCGTGGGCCGGGTTGGCGGCCAGGACGCGGGCGGCGACGACGTACCCGAGGGCGGCGTGCAGGGCGCCGACTACCGTGCCGGGGCCGCCGAGCACCACGCCGGCAAGGGCGGAGGCGCCCGCGGCGGCGCAGAAGTACGCGATGCCGGGGTCGGCGGCCAGCACCCCGAGCACCGCCGCGGCGTCGAGGGCGAGCAGCGGCACGGGGTGGCGCACCACGTACGGGTTGCGGGCGAGCACGGCGAGGCCGGCGGCGCTCGTCGCGGCGACGACGGCCGCGGCCAGCAGCAGCGGGCGCGGGTCGGCAACGAGGCGCAGCCCGGTGCCGGCGGCGGCGAGCGTGACGGCGCCGCGGCCGAGCAGCACGGCCCGCCCGAGGGCGGCGGGGGCAACCGCCCGGTCGACGGTCATGCAGGAACTGTACCGGTTTCGGGACTTTTTACATGTCCCGAATTACCGCGAGAACCTGCTCGTCCCACAGCAGCGCGGGGCCGTGCGGCCGATCGCCACCGAGCACCCGGACCAGGGCGAGCGCCGGGCCGTCGGTGGTGACGAGCGTCGGGTCGTCGTCGACCACCTCCGTCACCGCCGTCACGGCGGGCACGGGCGTCCCGGCCGACCCGGTGCCGCGCACCGACATCATCGGTGCGCGCGCCATCAGGCCGTCGTCGGTCGAGATCTGCTCCGCGGCCTCGGTGCCGCCGGTGAGGATCGCCGCGGCCAGGACGGCGGCGTAGACGGGGTCGCCGGCCGCGTCGTAGATCCACCGCTGCCCGAGGACGGAGTGCTCGGAGGTGCCCAGCAGCCAGGCGTCCGCGCCGTCGAGGGGGGTGCCGCGGTACGTCAGCGGGGTGTGGAAGATCGGGCCGCCGGGCTCGGCGCGCACGAGGATCGTCTCCACGCCGACCTCGCCGGCCGGGTCGTCGAAGCGGCAGGCGGCGACGCGCTCCAGCGACGGCGAGGCCGGTCCGCCGTACCAGGGCCGGCCGGGCAGCCAGGCGGCGATGTGGTCGAGCTTGCCGGGAGTGAGATCCGCACGGTACAGCAGCGCCATGCCGAGATGGTACCGATCACACTCATCCGCGCGCCGTCCCTGCCGATGCAGATCAGGTGCGAGACAGACGGTGGCTGTGGTGGCTCCTCGCCGGCCTGCTGGCGGTCGGCGGATACTTCCTGCTGCCCGGCGACTCGTTGGCCCGGGGCGTGGCCTACGACACGATCGGCGCGGTCGCGTCCGTCGTGATGTTCGCCGGCGCGCGGCGCACCGACCGGGCCCGCCGCACGGCGTGGCTGCTGGCCGGCGCCGGCACCGCGCTGTGGTCGATCGGCGACTGGGTCTACACGTACTTCCAGTACGTCGCGCACACCGAGCCCTTCCCGTCGCTGGCCGACGTGTTCTACATCAGCGCCTATCCGCTGATGTTCGGCAGCCTGTTCATCCTCGGCCGGCGGCGCACCCCCGGGTCGGGCTGGCCGGCGGTGCTCGACGCGCTCATCCTGGCGGCGGGCACCGGGCTCGTGCTGTGGACGTTCGTCATGGAGCCGATCGCGCAGGACAGCACGTCGACGGTCACGGCACGGTTCATCGCGATGGTGTACCCCGCCGCCGACGTCCTGCTGCTCGTGCTCGTCGCGCGCCTGGTGATCGTCGGCGGGGCCCGCGACGCGAGCACGCGGCTGCTCATCGCCGCCCTCGTGCTGCTGCTCGTGTCCGACGTCGCGTACTCGGTCGTCACCTCCTTCACCGACTACGGCGACGGCCTGTTCGATGTGGGCTGGCTGCTGGAGTACATCCTGTGGGCGGCCGCCGCGCTGCACCCGTCGGTGCGCGCCGAGGCCCCGCCGCCGCGCGACGACACGCTGCCGGCCGGCTCGTGGCGGCTGGTCGCACTCGCCTGCTCCTCCCTGCTCGCCCCGGCGGTGCTGATCGTCCAGGGGTTCCTCGACCCGGGCCACATCGAGTGGCTCGCCATCGGCATCTGCGCCGCCGCGCTGTTCCTCCTGGTGGTCCTGCGCATGGGCGGCCTGGTGCGCCGGGTGCGCACGCTCGCGCTGCGCGACGAGCTCACCGGCCTGGCCAACCGGCGCGCGCTGGAGGCCCGCATCCGCGCCGAGCTCCGCGGCGGGCCGTGCGCCCAGGTCGCCCTCATCGACCTCGACGACTTCAAGGGCGTCAACGACCGGCTCGGCCACGACGTCGGCGACCGGCTGCTCGCGGCCGTCGCGCAGCGCCTGCGCCGGGTCGTGCGGCCGGGCGACACCGTGGCCCGCCTCGGCGGCGACGAGTTCGCGGTGCTCATGCCGCGCACCTCGGCCGGGGTCGCCGACCGCATCGCGGCCGGCATCGTCGCCTCCCTGGAGCAGCCGCTGACCGCCGGGCCGCACCGGCTGCTCATGCGGGCCAGCATCGGCGTCGCCGGCACCGACGCCGCCGGCGACCCGTTCGAGCCGCTGCGCCGCGCCGACGTCGCCATGTACGCCGCCAAGGTCAACGGCGGCCGCCAGCTGCGCTACACCCCGGCCCTCGACGCCCGCGCCGGCGAGCACGCCGAGCTCGGCGCGCAGCTGCGCACGGGACTCGACGACGGGCAGTTCTTCCTGGTGTACCAGCCGATCGTGGAACTGCCCGCGGGCCGCGTGGCGGCCGTGGAGGCCCTGGTGCGGTGGCGCCACCCGCAGCGGGGCCTGGTCAACCCGGCCGAGTTCATCCCGGTCGCCGAGCACAACGGCCTCATCGTCGAGATCGGCGCGTGGATCCTGCGCGAGGCGTGCGCCCGCATGCAGGCCTGGCGGGCCGAGCTGGGCGCGGCCGCCCCCGGCCGGGTCAGCGTGAACGTCTCGGCCCGGCAGCTGTCGGAGCCCACGTTCCCTTCCTTCGTCGCATCGGTACTGCACGACAGCGCCCTGCCCGCCGCCTGCCTCACCGTCGAGGTGACCGAGACGGCCGTCTTCGACAGCGAGACGGCCCTCGACGCGCTGCGCGCCGTGAAGGCCCTCGGCGTGCGCATCGCCCTCGACGACTTCGGCACCGGGCACTCCTCGCTGGGCCTGCTGCGCACCGCCCCGGTCGACGTGCTCAAGGTCGACAAGTCCTTCGTCGACGACGTCGCGCAGCCCGGCGACCAGGCCGTGATCGCCACCGCGCTCATCGACGTGTCCAACCACCTGCGCCTGACCGCGATCGCCGAGGGCGTCGAGACCCGGGAGCAGGCCGAGGCGCTGTACCGCATGGGCTACCGCTACGTGCAGGGCTTCCTCTTCGGCCGGCCGTCGGAGGCGCCCGGCTTCACCCCGGTGCCGCTCCCGCTCGCCAGCCAGCCGGCGTAGCGAGGCAGGATGGTGGGGTGGACCTGGAGGCGCACCGGGGCGAGCTGACCGCCTACTGCTACCGGATGCTGGGCTCGATCCACGACGCCGAGGACCTGGTGCAGGAGACCATGCTGCGCGCGTGGAAGGCCCGCGACCGCTACGACGCCACCCGCGCGTCGGTGCGCACGTGGCTGTACCGCATCGCCACCAACGCCTGCCTGACCGCCCTGGAGGGCACCGCGCGGCGGCCGCTTCCCTCGGGACTGGGCGCGCCCAGCGACGACCCGGGCGCGCCGCTCACGCCGGCCCTGGACATCCCGTGGCTGCAGCCGTTCCCCGACGCCCGCTTCGACGTCGAGGCCCGCGCCGACCTGCGCCTGGCCCTCGTGGCGGCGATGCAGACCCTCCCGGCCCGGCAGCGGGCCGTGCTCGTGCTCCGCGACGTCCTGGAGTTCAGCGCCGCCGAGGTCGCCACCCAGCTCGACACCACGACCGTGGCGGTCAACAGCGCCCTGCGGCGGGCCCGCGGCGCGCTCGCCGCCGTCGGCGACCCCGGCGAGATCGCCGAGCCCGGCGACCAGCGGACCCGCGACGCGGTCGCGCGCTACATGGAGGCCTTCGAGGCGGCCGACGTCGCCGCGCTCGTGCGGCTGCTGACCGACGACGCGGTGCTGGAGATGCCGCCGGTGCCGCTGTGGTACCGCGGCCGCGCCGACTACGGCCGGTTCATGGAGCGCGTCTTCGACATGAACGGCACCGGCTGGCGCATGACGGCGCTCACCGCCAACGGCCAGCCGGCGCTGGCCGCCTACGTGCCGCGCCCCGGCGGCGGGCACCGCCGGCACACGCTGCAGGTCCTCACCGTCGTCGAGGGCCTCGTCGCGGCCAACGTCGTCTTCGCCGACCCGGCCGTGTTCGCCGCGTTCGGCCTGCCGGCCGAGCATTTCTTCGCGGCGCGATGAGTCCCGCCGGTGCCGCCGGTATGTACCGGCGAGCATCGAGCGAAGAGGAGATCCACCGTGAGCGTCATCGTCATCGAGTTCATCACCCTGGACGGCGTGGTCGAGGACCCGGACGGCCGCGGGGGCACGCCCGGCGGCGGCTGGGCGTTCCGGTTCGGCCCGGACGCCGTCGCCGGCGACAAGTTCCGCCTCGGCCCCCTGTTCGACAGCGGGGTCATGCTGCTGGGCCGGCGGACCTGGGAGCTGTTCGCGCAGATCTGGCCGGGCCGCGACGACGAGTTCTCCGCGCACATGAACGCCATCCCCAAGCTGGTCGCGTCCGGCACGCTGAGCGACACCGGCGCGTGGGCCAACTCCCGGCTCATGGAGGGCGACCTCGTCGACGTCGTGCAGCAGGAGCGGCGCGACGTCGTCATCACCGGCAGCCTCAGCATCGTGCACCGGCTGATGGCCGCCGACCTGATCGACGAGTACCGGCTGAAGGCGTTCCCCACCGTCCTCGGCACCGGCGCGCGGCTCTTCCCGGACGGCGGCACACCCGCCGACCTGCGGACCCTGTCCGTCGAGCCCGATGGCGCCTCCGTCCTCACCCGCTACGGCCGCCCCGCGGCATGACATCGGGAGGGTCCCCGAACGGCCGGGGACCCTCCCTTCACGCGATCACCCGTCCGAGTCGGCCGCCGGGATGTAGGCGCCCGGCACGTCGTCGGGGGCGTAGATCTTGTCCTCGCCGGGGTACGGCTTGGACCAGTCGTGCGCCTCGTACCAGTCGAAGTGGTTCATCTGGGCGGGGTTGGAGGAGTCGGCCCGGGCGCCCGGGCCGGTGAGCCGCTGCCGCGACTTCCACTGCGCCCATGTGTCCGCGACCGCCTTCTTGTCCGCCGGCACCGTCGCCGTCGGCGCCGGTGCGGCGCTCGGGTCGGCCGGGGCCGGGACGTCCGCGCCGCAGGACGGCAGGGTCGTCAGGCCCGCGGTCAGCGAGGTCTGGTTGGGCAGCGCGGTGAACGGCGTGAAGTCGGGGCGCTGGGTGAACGCCGCGCGCATCGGGGTGGCCGCGCTGTCCTTCTGGTTCATCGGCCGGATACCGAGGATCTGCTCGATGGTCCGGATCATCGTGATCTGCGAGTAGTAGTGGCTGTCGACGACGCCGTGCTGCGCCCAGGGGCTGATGATCTGGATCGGGGCGCGGTGGCCGTCGACGTGGTCCAGGCCGGCCTGGGAGTCGTCCTCGACCACGAAGATGGCCGAGTCCTTCCAGTACGGGCTGTGCGAGATCTCGTCGACGATCTTGCCGGTGGCGAGGTCGTTGTCGGCGACCTGGGCGGCGCCGCTCGGCGGGCCGCCGGTGTGGTCGCTGGACAGCCAGAACATGTTGAGGTTGGCCGGACCGTGCTGCTCGAAGTCGCGCTTCCAGATCTCGTACCGGTAGATGTCCGGCACGTCGGTGTCGAACTTCGGGAAGCCGTGCACCGACACGTCGTTGAGCGACGGGATCGGCGACGAGGACACCAGCGGGTAGGCGGTGTCCTGACCGGTCGCGGCCATGTTCTTCGTGTCGCAGTACAGGTTCTGCCAGGTGGCGCCGGCCGGCTTGGTGAGGAACTGCTGGAACTCGCCGAAGTCCCGCACCGTCTTGCCGGCCGCCTGCGCGCCCGTCCAGAGGAAGCCGCTGCGCTGGTGGCCCAGGGCGTCGTCCTCGGTGTCGTAGCTGCGCAGGTACTCGCCGGCCGAGGACTCGGTGTACTCCGGGTCGTCGGCCTGCATCAGCCAGTTGTGCCCCTCGGCGGAGTTGGTGCCGATGTCGTACGTGTTGTCGTACAACCCGAACTGCCGCGTCAGCGCGTGCTGGTTCGGCGTCACGTTCTCGCCGTACTGCGCCAGCGCCGGGTCGCCGTTGCCGCGCGGGTCGTCGCCGAACTGCTGGTCGTAGGTCCGGTTCTCCTTGACGATCAGGAACACGTGCTTGATCGTCGAGGCGTCGCCGAGGCGCTGCGGGACGGGCTCCGGCTTCGGGCGATTGCGGCCCTCGGCCACGGCGACCGCGTTGCCGTACCAGCCGTTCTGCGCGAAGACCTTGGCCGTCTCGGCCCGGATGACACGGTCGTTGGGCAGCGTGAACCGCTGCAGGCTCGAGGTCGTGTCGTGGGTACCGTGCCCGGCCGGGTTGTTGGGCCGGCGGGCGTCGACGCCGCGCGTGTTGGACACCAGCACCTGGTTGCCGACGGTGGTGATCTCCGCGGGGAAGTAGTCCGTCGGGAGC
The DNA here is from genome assembly GCF_050936175.1 of Dactylosporangium sp. CA-139066. Lineage (NCBI taxonomy): Bacteria > Bacillati > Actinomycetota > Actinomycetes > Micromonosporales > Micromonosporaceae > Dactylosporangium > Dactylosporangium sp. CA-139066. The sequence continues at coordinate 3,374,672 of NZ_JBNJNH010000001.1, forward strand.
AGGCCGATGAAGCTCACCGGCTCCTTCGGGGACGTGTACCGGTACACGGCGACCGCGTTGGCCCGGCCCAGCGTCACCAGCAGGTGGCCGTCGTCGGTGAGCGTCACCGCGTCGGGCTCGTAGCCGACGCTTGCCTCCGGCCACGGCTGGGTGGCGATGGTCTGCACGACCTTGTTGCGGGCGGTGTCGATGACGGACACGTCGTTGGTGGCCGTGTTGGTGACGAACAGCGCGCCGCGCTTGGCGTACAACGCGGTCGGGTGCAGGCCGACGTCGATGGTCCCGACGGCCGCCGACGGGTCGGCCACGTCGATGACGCTGACGGTGCCGGTGGTGGTGGCCGCGGTCACGGCGCTGGCCGGCACCTGCGTGTTGTACGAGTTGATGGTGCTCTCGCCGGGCTTGGCCGGGCGGCCGCCCTCGTTGCTGACGTAGAGCTTGCCGCCGACCATGAGCAGGTCGCGCGGCGCGTTGCCGACGGCCCAGCTCTGCTTGATCGCGCCGGTCGCCGCGTCGATGGCCACGACGCGGTTCTGGCCGTTGACGGCGGAGTACACCGTGGACCCGTCGGCCGAGAACACGGCCTCGCCCACGAGCGCGCGCCTGGCCCCGTCGGCCGGGATCGCGACGAACGCCGGGTTGGCGAGGGAGCCGTCCGGGTTCACGGTGAAGCGGCGGTACCCGTCGGCCTGGCCCAGCCACAGCTGTTTGCCGTCGGGGGAGTACGTGGGGCCTTCCTGGCCCACGTCGTTGCCGCTGATGCGCAGGTCGGCCGCCGCGTTGTTGCCGACGAGCTGCTGCACCTTCCAGTTCCTGAGGTCCACGACGGCGAGCGCCTCGCCGCCGTCGGCGACGTTCGCCGCGAGGTGGGTGCCGTCCGGGCTGACCGAGGACGACATGATCTTGCCGTTGTTGATCTGCAGGCGCTCGCCGATCGGGCTGACGTACTGGTCGTCGGAGACGACCAGACCCCGATCGGTGAGCTGGCCGACCTGGTCGGTGCCGAACTGTTGCGTGCCGGCGTAGCCGACACCGGCGCCGCCGGCGACGACGGCGACCGCCGTGGTGCCGGCCACGATGGGAATCTGACGGGAGATGCGCTGGCCGAGATGCTGCTTCTCGACACGCCTGCGGCGGCGTGTTACTTGCATCGGGCTATCCCCTTCGGGTGGTTGGGAGCAGCTCGACGTTGCCGTCGAACTGCCAGAGCGGGTTCGGTGCGTCCCCGGTCGGGGTGTGCACCAGGAAGTAGCCGTTCACTTCCTTCGGTCCGTCGCCGTCGGCGATGTACCGCCCGTCTGCGGTGACGTCGAGCTGGTAGATGGCCGAACCCACGGCCTCAGGCTCGACGCCGGGGAGATGCCAGGAGACGACGCAACGCCAGTCGTTGCCCGCCCCCTCGGGGCCGGCCTGGCCGCCGCCCTTGGTGCACGCCGCCGTGGCGCCCAGCTGCGCCTCGGTGACGTCGGGCCGGTTGAGCTGCCGGGTCTGGATGCGGTACAGGTGGGCGAACGCGGTCGCGGTCGAGCGCTCCACCTTGTCCTGCGTGATCCCGGACCCCATCGCGCCGCTCCCGGCCGCCGTCGCGACGACCGCGACCGTCACGGCGACCAGCCCGGCCAGCGGCAGCAGCCCCGCGGTCACGGCCCGCCGCCCCGCGCCGTCGTAGGCCGGGTTGGTGAAGTCGCGCCGCATGAAGAGCAGGTAGGCCAGCGCCGTCGCGGCCACCGCCCACACCAGGCTGACCGCGACGCCGACCAGCAGCGGACCGGGCTGCGCCGGGCTGGTGAACAGGCCGTTCCAGGCGATGAAGGCGTACCCCGGCAGCGCGAGCCGCACGGCGACCGGCAGCGGCAGCATCTGGGCGACCTGCATCCCGAGGGCGACGAGCGCCGGCAGCAGCAGCCCCATCGGCGAGCGCCCCAGCGCGACGGAGCCGAGCAGCCCGATCGCGGCCAGCGCCAGCGTCGGCGCGAGCACGCAGACCCAGGCGAGCAGCACCTTGCCGGCGGCGTCGCCGGGCGCCAGCAGATGCCCGTCGAGCCCGACCAGCGGCCGGTTGCCGACCGCCAGGAGCCCGCCGGCGGTACTCGACACGGCCAGCCCGGCCACGAGCAGCAGGATGACGCTGAGGCTGGCCAGCGCCTTGGCCACGAAGATCCGCCGCGGCGAGCGGACGGCCACGAGCAGGTGCCGCCACGTGCCGAGCCGGTCCTCGGCGGCGAACACGTCGCCGGCGACCACGGACGTCAGCAGCGGCAGCGCCCACGTGCCGGCGAACCCGAGCATGACCAGCGAGCAGGCCCATCCGGTGGCGAGCATCCACCGGCCGAACAGCGTGTCGCTGGGAAGGGTGCTCTGCTGGCCGACCGCGGCGACGAAGAGCCCCGGCGCGACCCAGCACGCGAGCACCAGCAACCGGATGCGCCACTGCGCGACCAGCTTGACGACTTCGAAGCGGTACCCGCGCGCGACCGGCACCGGCCTTGCGACCTCGGCGCCGGCCTCGGTGTCCTGTACGGCTGCTGCGGTCATGCGCCGGCCTCCGGTTGTTCGGTCAGTGCCAGGAACGCGGCCTCGAGCGGCGACACCACGGGGGCGAGCTCGCGCAGCGCGACGCCGCCCTGCACGAGCCGCACCACCAGCGCGTCGAGGGCCGGCACCAGCGCGCGTACGACGAGATGCTCGCTTCCCGGCTGTTCTTTGACGACGATCCCGGCCGTCTCGCCGGCCAGCCTTCGTGCCTGCGCCGGGTCGGACGTGACCAGCCGGTAGTCGAGCTCGCGATGCTCGGCCGCGAGCTTGCTCAGCGGTCCGGAGAAGACGACCCGCCCGGTGTTGAGGATGGTGACCTCGGAGCACAGCGCCTCGAGGTCGTCCATGCGGTGACTGGAGAGCACGACGCTGGTGCCGTTGCTCGCCAACCCGGTGAGCACCCCGTGGACGTGCTGCTTGCCGGCCGGATCGAGCCCGTTGGAGGGTTCGTCGAGCACGAGCAGCCGCGGCCGGGTGAGCAGCGCCGCCGCGAGCCCGAGCCGCTGGCGCATCCCCAGCGAGAACCCGCCGGCCCGGTCGTCGGCGACGTCGGTGAGCCCCACCTGGTCGAGCGCCTCGTCGATCGGCATGGTCTTCGCGTCGCGTCCGTAGAGCGCGGCAAGGGCGGCGAGGTTCTGCCGGGCGGTGAGCGAGGGGTAGAGCCCCGGCCCGTCCACGAACCCGGCAACGCCGTCGACGGCGGCCGGCCCCCGCCCGACCGCCGTCCCGAGGATCTCGAGCCGCCCTTTGTCGGCGACGGCGAGCCCGAGCAGCAGCCCGAGCAGCGTCGTCTTGCCGGCGCCGTTGGGCCCGACGAGCCCGTGGATCTGCCCCCGCGCCACGTCGAGGTCAACCCCGTCGAGCGCGACGACCTCGCCGAAGCACTTGGTGATCCCACGTCCCCGGATTGCACGGCGTCTATCCATGAAACCCCTCTTTTCGTCCCCTTCGAGACGAACCTAGGGATCACGAATCGACACGGGCAGGAACCGTAGTCTGAACGTTTCCGAAACGGGAGAAGACCGCCGTCGATTGCCGCGTCTTCGCAGCTGGAGCCGGATGTCCCCGCACATCGGCGGTACGCATCCCGTCGGGGTTGCGCCGGTTCGGGAATCGCCTATTGCCAATGTACTGTTAGGTGAGCGTGAGCCTCAGTCGGTCAACCGGTAGCATCGGGACCGATCGGAGGTGCGGGACGTGCGAAAGATCGTCGTGTACGAGTTGTTGTCCCTCGACGGGGTTGCCGAGGACCCGGACGGCTTCGTCGCCGACTGGGACGACGCGATGGACGCCAACCTGGCCGCTGTGATCGCGACCCAGGACGCGGTCATCCTCGGCCGCCGCAGCTACACCGAGTGGGCGCGGTTCTGGCCGACCAGCGAGATCCAGCCGTTCGCGACGTTCATCAACGGCGTCACGAAGTACGTCGCGACGTCGACGCCCCTTGACCAGAATTGGGCCAACGCGACGGCGCTCGACGGCGGGCTGGTCGACTTCGTCCGGGACCTCAAGCAGCAGCCCGGCGGCGACGTCGGCGTCCACGCGAGCATCTCGGTCGCGCAGGCACTGCTCGCCGCCGACGTCGTCGACGAACTCAGGCTCGTGGTGGCGCCGAGGATCGCCGGCCAGGGACGACGACTCCTCGAGGGCCTGCCCTCGATCCGGCTCGAACCGGTCGGCAGCGAGACCTCACCGACCGGCTCGCTGCTCCTGCACTACCGCGTGATTCGCTAGGGCTGGCAACCGGCGATCTTCCGGGTTCGGAAGGGCGAGGACGCCGTGGCGCTCCTGGCGTGCCGTCCGTCAGAACATCGCAGAGGGAAGTGCGTTCGGCACCCGGCGCGATGTACAGGAGGCCCGGCGATGAGCGGTCCGTTCTCCGATCAGCAGTTCGACCAGTCCGGCTGGTCCGCGTATGACATTGCCGCGTGGGCCGAGATTCAGCAGTGGAAGGAGAGCCAGATCCGCAGGGCGGGCCGGCACCTGCTTCCGGCGCGAGCTCGTGAGTCCATCGAACGATGGAAGAGAGCGGCGGCTGAGCGGATCCGCACGGTGCAGGACTCGCACGAGTTCCTGGCCGCGGTGGGGCGGTCGGTCGAGTCCCTTGCGGTGCACGGGTCGAAGCTGGCGCTGCATACGCTGGATGAGCAGCGCGTGATGGACGCATATCGGCGCAAGGGCCATGCCGTGGAGCGCCTCAGCGACATTCGCCGCCTGAGCCTGGCCGAGATCGAGGAGGTCATGCCGCCCCTCGACCTCATGTACAGCTCGCTGGCGGCGATCGAAGGAGCCGCCGCCGGTCTGGTGATCAGCGGCGGCGAGATCGCGACCGGGGCCGGGGTGGGGCCGGCGGCGGTCGTGGGCGCGGTCGGCGCCGACCTGGCGGTGACGCTCATGGCGACCGTGCGCGCGGTCGGTCACATCGGCCTGTACTACGGCTACGGTGTGCGGGACCGGCGGGAGCTCACCCTTGCGCTGTCGATGCTGGGGCCGGTGTTCGCCGCCGAGTCGGCGGTGAAGGTGGCTTCCTTCGCCGAGGTGAGCAGGGCCGCTCAGTGGCTGCTGCCGAGGCTGGACGCAGAAACCCGGCTGGTTCGCCCGGCAGATCGCGAAGCTGGGCATCGGGATCACGCGCGCACCGGCTCCGCTGGTGATCGGCCGGTCGGACCCGGTCGCCGTGCGGCTGCTGGCCAAGGTCCTCACCCGGTTCGGCTATCAGGCCAGCGCGAAGAACCTGGCCAAGGTGCTGCCGCTGCTGGGTATCGTGCTCGGTGCCGGACAGAACGCGTACCTGTTGCATCGCACCGCGGATCACGCACGGCACCTCTACCGCGAGGTGTTCCTGGCCGAGAAGTACGGCGTCGCGCTGCCCGCCGGCACCGCGGCACCTTCGGCGGACGTGGTGCCCGTGACCGAGATCGCCCAGGCGATCGACGCCGCCGGTGAGGCGGATGATCGTGTCGAGCGTCACTGACGATCGTCGCGCGGGGCGGTGCCGGTGAACGAGGCGTCGCCGCCGGTTCCGCGCTCCCGCGATGTCGCCGTCATCGTCGGCGTCAACCGCAACGTCACCATGGCAACCGGCGTCCTGTCGTGCGCGGAGGCGGACGCCGTGGCGCTGGCCGAGCTGTTCGGGCACCTGGGGCTGGCCGCCGATCGCATCAAGGTGCTCATCGGGGGCGACGCCACCCGCGCGGCCGTCATGGGCGTCGTCACCGACCTGCCGCAGCGGTTCCCGCAGCTCGACGCCGGCGACCGGATCTGGTTCTGCTTCAGCGGCCACGGCCTGATCGATCTCGACGGCCGGGGCCACCTGCTCGTGCACGACACCTACCGGGAATCCGGCTCCCGTCTGCGCAACAGCGTCGTCGTCGGTGAGGTCATCGACCGCCTGCGCGCGCCGGTGGGAGAGCCCCGGCATCGGCCGCCCCGGGACAAGCCCAACATCATCATGCTGCTCGACGCGTGCCGGAGCCGGCCGTCCACTCGCGGACGCTCCGCCGATCTCGACTTCGCCAACGCCTTGCGCGCGCTGATCGACACGAAACCATCCGGAACCGTGGTGATCTCGGGCTGTCCCGAGGGGCAGCTGTCCTTCGAGGATCACGAACGTGGCCTGGGCCTGCTCACGGAGGCATTCGTCGATCTCATGACGCCTCCCTCGCGGCCCCGCACGCTTGCCGAACTGAACGGCCCGCTGGCCCAGCGTGTCCTGGCCCGCTCCCGCGAGCTCAACATCAACTGGCGCCAGTCCCCGACCATCATGGCCGAACCGGCGGAGCTGGTGGAGGGCCTGCTCCTCGCACCGCAACTGCTGCACCACGCGGACATCGTCGAGCTGCACAGCCACAGCCGCGAGGTCCAAGACGACCTGTCCGCGGCAATGCTGTTCGAGAACCTGTCCCATGCGGCGGTCCACACCGACGACGCCGACCTGTTCACCAGGCCGCTGCGCCGCCGGATCGGCGGGAGACGTCGGCCGCGCCCGGCGTCGTCGGCGTCCGCGCTGGATCTCGACAAGCTTGACGACCTGATCAGACACGGCCGGCTCCGCGACGCCGACCGGGAGACACTGCGCCTGGTGCTGCAGTCGGCCGGCCGTGACCCGCAGTCCATCCGCACCCACCTGCTCAGCCCGGACGACGTCGCGGCGACCTCGGTCGACGACCTGCTGGACATCGACGACTGTTGGCGCCGGCACAGCGGCGGGCGGTTCGGGTTCCTGGCCCAGCTCGAGGCGGCCGAGCTGTCTGCCTGGGATGCCACCGCATTCGCCAACCGGGTCGGCTGGCACCCGCGCGAGCACTGGGTGTTTTACTCCGAGGCGCGGTGGACCTCCGCGGCGCCGCCCGGCCATCTGCCCATCCTCGGCCCAGCCGGCGGCATCGAACCGCCATGGCGGCTCACCGCCGGCTCCTACGGACATGCGCTGGCCGGGTTGGTCGTGATGCCGGGTGCCGTGATCCGCCAGGCACGCGACAGCGCGACGGTGAACCTGGCCCACAGCGCGCCGATACCGGAGCCGTTCACCTGGCGCGAATACCTCCGGCTGGAACGGGCTCATGCTGCCGAGGCCCTGGTCGGCGCGGGCCACGGGCGAATACGACCGCTCGGCGGACGCCTGAGCGAGGCGCCGGTTCGTAGTCTGTTCTCGTCGAAGGCCTCGTTCCTTTCGGCCGTGTGGGCCTACACGCGCGCGACGCTGCTCCGGCGCCTCGCCGACGAACCGTACCCGGCGATCTGCGCCGGCAGCGATCTGCCGGGATGAGCCAAACACGACCATGGCAGGCCAGGAAATTCTCCGGCGGCAGGTGGCGTCACGAACGGGCGGTGGGCAGCGCGTGGGTGGTCGCGCCGCGGACCGTGTCCAGGATGGTGAGCCAGTTGTCCGGTGGGGTGTCGTCGCGCCACGCCACGTGGTGGTCGGGGCGGACCAGGACCAGGCGCCGGCCCCAGCAGGCGCGGACCGCCGGGTCCGTCAGCGGAAGATGCGCCATGGGGATGCCGCGCGACACCGCGGCCGCGCAGAGCGGCGCGCCGGCGCCGTCGTCCGTCAGGTCGACGAGCGTGAACTGCGCGCCGAGGCGGTCGAAGAGCTGGGCGCCGTCCGACAGGCGGACCGCCGGCGGGCGGCCGCCGGGCCAGGTGCTCGGGGTGATGCGCCGGCCGTGCAGGCTCGGCGGGGTGCCGCGCTCGTGCCAGATGACCGGCGACGTGGCGTAGCGGGCGCCGAAGCCGATGCCGGCGTCGTCGACCACGTGCGGTTCCTGGCGCAGCACGCCGGCCAGGTAGTCCTGCGGGGCGCCGGCCGCGGCCAGGCGGGCGAAGCGGCGGCGGGTCTCCAGCCCGCGCGACAGGATTTCGCGGTCCATCAGGGCGGCCGGGCGGCGCTCCGCCTCGTAGCTGTCCAGCAGCGCCGGGGCCGCCCATCCATTGTGGACGGCGGCCAGCTTCCAGCCGAGGTCGACGGCGTCGGCGATGCCGGTGTCGGACGTGTCACCGGCGGGGCGGAAGCGGTGGGCGGCCTCGCCGGCCAGGAAGACGGGGCCGCGGCGGTACGACGAAGCGACCTCCAGGGCGTCGGTCCAGTCCTGGACGCCGAGCACCTCCAGCGAGCCGTCGTCGAGGAAGCCGTGCAGCAGGGACGCCGGGTCGGGGCGCGACAGCGGGTCGACGGCGACGTGGGCGACCCAGGCGTCGCGTTCGTCGCGGGAGAGCAGCGTCAGGCCGCCGACGACGATCGTGGACAGGCCGGGGCCGCGGGAGCGCAGCGCCAGCTCCTTGCTGCGCAAGGAGATCGCCCGGTACGGCACCGGGGTCCCCAGGCCCTCCAGGCCGATGTCCGCGCAGGAACGCACGATGCTGGCGGGCCCGTCGCAGCCGGCGACGTAGCGCGCGGCGACGGTGACCGGGGCGCCGTCGCGGGCGTCGTGCAGCGTTGCGGTCGCGCCGTCGGCGTCGACGCGCAGCTGCGTGCACGTCCAGCCCTCGCGCAGGTCGACGAGCGGGGCGGCGCGCAGGGCCGCGCGCAGGGTCGCGGTCAGGTGGCTGCCGAAGACGGGCTGGTGGTGCTCGGCGGGGGCGCTGCCGTCGTTGACGGTGGCGTACCGCTGGCGTAGCTGGTTGACCGAGGGGCGCTGGGCGACGAGAACCGGCGGGCGGTCCAGGCGGCGGCTCCACACGACGTCGGTGGCGGCGTCGGCGTCCACGCCCGCGCGGCGGATGCCGGCGCTCAGGCCCAGGCGGCGCAGCAGCTCCATGCTGCGGCCGCCCAGGTGGTCGAGGGCGTCGTGGCGCGGGGGCGGGTCGCCCCGGTCGACCACCAGCGACGGCACGCCGTGGTGGGCGAGCTCGAGGGCCAGCACGGCGCCGACCGGGCCGGCTCCTACCACCAGCACGGGAGTCCGCAGTACCGTCGCCGCCACACCGACCTCGATCACGTTGGGTTTCCGGTTCTGCGCCGATTGTTGTTGTTGCTGGTGATCGGCTTGAACAGCCGTTCGCCCGGGGCTTGCCGCGCTCGGCCCGGTGCACGATGACCGTTCGGACGCCGCGTTCCACGGGGTGGCGGTACTTTCGGCCGGTCCGGGCCGACCTCGCGTTTCCTAACCTGGAGCCGTGAGGATGGTTGATCGGCTCGTCGACGCCGCGCTCGCGCTGGTGGTCGCGGCGCTGCTGGCCGCGACGGCGCTCGCGCTCGCGGCCAGCTGGGGCGGCCTGTTCTGGCTTCCGGGGCTGGCCTGTGGCGCCGCCGTAGGGGCGATCGCGCTGCTGCGCCGGCGCTCGCCCCTGCCGGCCGCCGTCGCGGGGCTCGTGGTCGCCGCGGGCGGCGTCATCGCGGCGCGGGTCGCGGGGCTGCCGGTCGAGCCGCAGCCGGCCCTGGCCGTCGGGCTCGCGGCGCTCGTCGCGAGCGCGGTGCGGCGCCTGGGCGTGCGGCCCGCCGCCGCCGTCGCCGGGGCCGCGCTGGCGACCCTGGCCGCGGGGCCGCTGCTGTCGGCCCGGCCCACGTCGGGTGGCGCGACCGTCGTCGCCGTCGCCGACGTGCTGATCTGGGTGGCCGGCGCCGGCGCGGGGCTGTGGCTGCGCTCGGTCGGGCAGGCCCGGCGGCGGACCGCCGAGGCCGTACGCCGGGAGGAGCGCCTCGCCCTCGCCCGCGAGCTGCACGACGTCGTCGCCCACCACGTCACCGGCATCGTCGTGCAGGCGCAGGCGGCCCGCGTCGTGGCGCGGCGGCGGCCGGATGGGCTCGAGGAGTCGGTCGCCGGCATCGAGGCGGCCGGGTCGGAGGCGCTCGCCGCGATGCGCCGGGTCGTCGGGCTGCTGCGCGACAACGCCGACGCCGCGGCCACGACCAGCGCGCCCGAGGGAATCGCGGACCTCGTGCGGCGCTTCCAGGACCGCAACGCCGCGCGCGACGTGCGCCTCGAGCTGGCGGCCGGGGCCGAGGGCTGGGCGCCGGAGCTGACCAGCACGGTGTACCGCATCGTGCAGGAGTCGCTGACCAACGTCGCCCGCCACGCGGCGCAGGCCTCGACGGTCGGCGTGCGGATAGCGCGGGACGGCGACGAGGTGACCGTCGAGGTCGCCGACGACGGGGCCGCCCCGCCGCCCGGGGACAAGGGGTTCGGGCTCATCGGCATGCGGGAGCGGGTCGAGGCGCTCGGCGGGAGCCTCGCCGCCGGGCCGGTCGCGCCGCGCGGGTGGTCGGTGCGGGCCCGGCTGCCGCGATGAGCGCGCCGATCCGGGTGCTCATCGCCGACGACCAGGCGATGATCCGCGGCGGGCTGCGGCTCATCCTCGAGGACCAGGACGACATTACGGTCGTGGGCGAGGCCGCCGACGGGGTCGAGGCGATCGAGGCGGCCCGGCGGCTGCGGCCCGACGTGTGCCTCGTCGACATCCGCATGCCGCGCCTCGACGGGCTCGAGGTGACCCGGGCCCTGGCGGGGCCGGGCGTGGCCGATCCGCTGCGGGTCATCGTGGTGACGACGTTCGACCTCGACGACTACGTCTACGGTGCGCTGCGCGGGGGCGCCGCCGGGTTCATCCTCAAGGACGCCGGGCCGGCGCTGCTGGTCGAGGCGGTGCGGGCCGCGCACGCGGGCGATGCGCTGGTGTCGCCGTCGATCACGGTACGACTCCTGCGGCACCTGAAACCGCCGGGGCGGACCCTGGCGGCGGACGCGCGCCTGTCCGGGCGGGAGGTCGAGGTCGTGCGGCTCATCGCCCGCGGGCGCACCAACCAGGAGATCGGCGCCGAGCTGTTCATCTCGCTGAGCACCGTCAAGGGGCACGTGTCGACGGTCCAGACCAAGCTCGGGCTGCGCAACCGGGTCGAGATCGCGGCGTGGGCGTGGGAGCACGGGGTGGCCGGCGAGCCGTAGCCGACCCGGGCGGCGCCGGCCCCGGACGGATCGCCCGGCGTCAGGTCGCCGGCCGCATGTACGCCCGTTGACGGCGGGGAAACCGACATCACTCGTCGAGCCACGTGATGACCGTGGGCTCGGCCGAGGGCTCCGGGGACGCCGGTGGCGGGGGCCGGTCGGGCTCGGCGCGGCGGTACCGCTCGTAGTCGAAGTCGCCGACCGGCCCGGGCGGGCGGTGGAAGATCCCGGCGGCCGTCTCCCGGTTCGCGTACCAGGCCGGCGGGTCGGCGTCGTCCGTGGGCCGTCTCCTTCGGGTCACGTTGCACCTCCTGCCCTGGTGTACGGGGCGAGGGGCGTCCCGGGATCAGCGCGGGCCGCGCCGGCCGCATGGATCGGCTACGGTCCCGCGAGGTCCGACACGACACGGGGCAGCTGGCCCCGGTCGGCGAGGAGCTTGCGCAGTTCTGCTACGTGCAGCGCACGCCGAAGGACAAGACGTACCAGGTCCGGATATTGCCGCGCGACGGCGGCGTGCCGGTGATCACCTGACCGCCCGGCGCGGATTGACAATGCTGCGTGGCCCGGCGATTGTCGACGCACCGAAACGACGAAGGCGCGAGGAGACCGGGACAGGTGGGGGCATGACGCGTCCGGAATGGGCACCGGAAGAGGTCGACATCAATGTGCCGAACGCGGCCCGGATGTACGACTACTCGCTCGGCGGGTTCCACAACTTCGCCGCCGACCGGGAGATGGTCGAGAAGGTCGTGTCGCTCGCGCCGAACGCGCGCCAGATCGGCCTGGCCAACCGGGCGTTCCTGGGCCGGGTGGTGCGCCGGATGGTCGCCGACGGCGTGCGCCAGTTCCTCGACGTCGGCTCCGGCATCCCGACCCTCGCCAACGTCCACGAGGTGGCGCAGGAGGTCGATCCGGAGGCCCGGGTCATGTACGTCGACTTCGACCCGGTCGCCGTCGCACACGGCCGCGCGATCCTGGCCGGCAACCCACGCGCCGAGGCCATCCGCGGCGACGTGCGCCGCCCGGACGACATCGTCCGCCACCCCGAGGTGACCGGGCTGCTGGACTTCACCGAGCCCGTGGCGGTGCTGCTCATCGCGGTCCTGCACTTCGTGCCGGACGCCGACGACCCGGCGGGGATCGTGCGCCGGTTCCGGGAGGCGATCCGGCCCGGCAGCATGATCGCGATCTCGCACGGCTCGCCGCCGCCGCTGCGCCCGGAGGCCGCCGACGCGGTCAGCGACGTGTACCAGCGCACGTCCACGCCCCTGCACCTGCGGACCGCGGACCAGATCGCCGGGCTGCTCGACGGCCTCGAGATCGTCGCGCCGGGTGTCGTGCCGGTCACCGACTGGCACCCCGAGCCGGAGGACGCCGGCACCGAGGCGCGGCCGGAGGTCCTGGCCGCCGTGGGAAGGAAACCGTTCGGCCGCAATTGACCAAGACATCGACGTCCGTCTGGCATACTCTCCGGCTGAAGCGGTGTGCGGAAGGACGGCGATGAGGCCCGAACCCCTTGCCGGCGTGGACGAGTTCACGCGAGCCTGGAGCCGAGTCGTCACCGATCACATAGTGCTACGCCACAGTCGCGGCGAGGTGTACACCCTCCTGGGTCGTTTCGTGCGGCGGGTCGCCGACGCGCTGCGGGCGGAGCCGTTCGCGGCCGAGCCGGGGCAGCGCATCGGCGCCGACCTGGTGGCGGCCGGCATCGCCACGCCCGAGCTGATCGGGCGCACGGCGACGCTGTTCGGCCGGCGGTTCCTGGACGACGTGCCGCTGGCGCATCCCGACGCCCGGACGCGCCTCGACGAGGTGCTCGGCGCGATGCTGACCGGCTGGACGGCGGCCCTGATCGAGCACACGGTGGCGGCGCAGGAGAACCTGCGCCGGGCCGAGCTCACCGACCGGCAGAGCATCGAGCGGGCCCTCGCCCGCAGCGAGCGGCGGGCCAGCCTGGCCATGCTGCGCCACCGGCTCACCGACCTGCCCAACCGCAACGCCATGCTGCAGCGGCTGACCGACGCCGTGGCCGGGCACCCGCCGCACGCCCGGCTCGGGCTGTGCCTGATCAACCTGGACCGCTTCAAGACGGTGAACGACAGCCTGGGGTACCACATCGGCGACCAGGTGCTGCGCACGGTCGCGCATCGGCTCGACCGGCTCGCCGTGACCTACGGTCATTTCGCCGCGCACCTGGGCGCCGACACCTTCGCGCTGCTCATCGAGGACACCGCCGGGCCGGAGGAGGTCACGAAGTTCGCCGCCTCGGCGCTCGAGGCGATCGCGCACACGTTCCCCATCAACAACGGCCACAACCTGCCGATCGGGGCGAGCATCGGCGTGGCCGAGCAGGCGGTGGCCGACGCGGATGCCGCCGCTCTGCTCGGCGCCGCCGAACGGGCGCTCGCCTGGGCCAAGGCCGAGCGCCGCGGACGCTGGATGGTCTTCGATCCCGTCCGGGCCGGCGTCGAGGCGGCCCGGCACGCGCTGAGCGCCGAGATTCCCGACGCGCTCACCCGCGATGAGTTCGTGGTGTACTACCAGCCGCTGATCGATCTGGCCGGTGGGCGCCTCGCCGGGGCGGAGGCGCTGGTGCGCTGGCGGCATCCGGTCCGCGGCCTGCTCGGCCCGGGCCAGTTCATCGACCTGGCCGAGCACACCGGCCTGATCGTGCCGCTCGGCGAGCACGTGCTGCGTCACGCCTGCGCGCAGGCCGCCGAGTGGCGCGCGCTGGACCCGGAGCATCCGCTGTACGTCAGCGTGAACATCGCCGCCGCCCAGCTGGCCCGGCCCGGCCTGGCCGCCACCGTCAGCGCGGTGCTCGACGAGACGGGGTTGCCGCCCGGCCTGCTGCAGATCGAGGTCACCGAGAACGTGCTCCTCGACCCGCCGAGCCTCGGCACGCTCGACGAGCTCGCCCGCCTCGGCGTGCGAATCGCGCTGGACGACTTCGGGACCGGCAACTGCCGGCTGGGCGAGCTGAGCCACCTGCCCGTGCACACGGTGAAGATCGCGGCGTGCTTCATCGGGTTCCTGCGCGACCCGGAGCCCGAACACCACGCCGATCGCATCGTGCTCGACGCGATGATCAAGCTCGGCCGCGACCTCGACCTCGCCGTCACCGCCGAGGGCATCGAGACCGCGGCCCAGGCGCGGCGGCTGCTCGACATGGGCTGCGACACCGGCCAGGGTTACCACCTGGGCCGCCCGCAACCGGCCGAGCGCATCGCCGATCTGCTCCACGCCCGACATCGTATGGGCGTGTGGCCCCAATAGCAAGAGAGCTGCGGTTAGAACCAGCGCTCGAGGTCGACGCCGGTGCCGGGGGCGGCGGGCAGGGAGACGGCCTCGCCGGCGTAGCGCAGGCCGCCCTCGACGATGCCGTCGGCCATGAACAGGGGCGTGTCGAGGTCGACGTACCCGCACAGGGGCTGCATCGCCTCGGCCAGCGCCGCCGAGAAGGACATCGACACGGCCGTCTCGACCATCCCGCCGATCATGCACGTCATGCCCGCGGACCGGGCGATGGCCAGCACGTCGAGCGCGTCGACGACGCCGAACTTCATGAGCTTCACGTTGAGCGAGCTGACGCCCATGGCGGCGACCCGCAGCGCGTCGGCGGGGCTGCGCACCGACTCGTCGGCGCACACCGGCACCCCGGACTCGCGCTCGAGTGCGCGCAGCTCGTCGGGCCGGTCGGCGGCGACCGGCTGCTCGAACAGCCGCAGCCGGATGCCCTCGGCGGCCAGGCCGGCCAGGAACGCGCGGGCCTGTTCGAAGGTGTACCCGGCGTTGGCGTCGACGATCAGCCCGGCGCCCGGCGCGGCGTCGCGGATGCCGCGCAGACGGGCGACGTCGGCCTCCCAGCCGCCCGCGCCGACCTTCACCTTGAGCGTGCCGAACCCGGCGGCGACCGCCCGGCGGGCCGAGCGTTGCGCGTGCCCGGCGTCGCCGGCGGGGATGGTGATGTCGGTGCGCAGCGCGCCCGCGCGGCCGCCGAAGAGGTCGACGAGCGCGACCCGGGCGTGGCGGGCGAACGCGTCGAACAGCGCCTGCTCGACGCCGCACAGGGCGGCCGGCGCACCGGCCAGCGCCGGGCGCAGCGCCGCGTGCAGCCGCCGCCACTGGGCGACGTCGCGGCCGAGGACGAGCTCGGCGATGCCGTCCAGGGCGGCGAGAGTACTGGCCTGGGTCTCGCCGGAGACGGCCTCGAACGGCGCGGCCTCGCCGTAGCCGACCGTGCCGTCGCGCAGCCGGATCCGTACGAAGACGTTGCGCGCGATCGCCGGCGCGCCGCCGGCGATCGCGAAGGGCTCAAGGAGCTGCACCTCGACGGGCTGGAACCGTACGTCGTCGATGATCCGCTCCGTCATGGCCATCGACCCTAACACCGCGATCGCGGCTCACCCGGCCGCAGCGCCCTCGTCGGCGGCCGTGGTCCCCGGCGCGCCACAACCTGGATTGGAACGTTGTTCCAGGCATGTCAAGATGGAGGGCATGGCAAGTAGGACGCGTCACACCGAGCGCCGCGAGGACGCGCTGTCGCGGGAGCGGATCGTCGAGGCCGCCGTGGAGCTGCTCGACGCCGACGGCGAGGGCGGGCTGACCTTCCGGGCGCTCGGCGCGCAGCTCAAGACGGGGCCCGGCGCGATCTACTGGCACGTGGCGAACAAGCACGAGCTCCTGGCCGCCGCCACCGACAGCGTCCTGGCCGGCCTGCTGGCCGCGGACCCCGCCGGAGCCACGCCGCAGGACGCCGTCCGGTCGGTCGCCCTCGGCGTGTTCGACGCGATCGACGAACACCCGTGGATCGGCACGCAGCTGTCCCGGCTCGCCTCGCAGTCGGCGACGCTGCGGCTCTTCGAGCGCCTCGGCCGGCAGCTGCAGGCGCTCGGCGTGCCCGACGCCGCCCAGTTCGACTCCGCCTCGGCGCTGCTGAACTACATCCTCGGCGTCGCCGGCCAGAACGCCGCGAACGCCCGCGCGCAGGAGCCGGGGACGAGCCGCAGCGACGTCCTCGGCGCCGAGTCGGCCCTGTGGGCGAGCCTCGACCCGGCCGAGTTCCCGTTCATCCGCAACGTCGCCGACCAGCTGCGCGAGCACGACGACCGGGCCCAGTTCCTCGCCGGCGTGGACCTCATCCTCGCCGGCATCACCGCCCTCGGCCGGGGCGTTGCCTGAAGAGCGGCCCGGATATCGTACGAATCATGGTCTCGCTGATTCGTAACGTCTCCTTCGACTGCTCGGACCCCTACGCGCTGGCCCGGTTCTGGAGCGGCGTGATCGGCCACCCGGTCCACCCGGAGTGCGCGCCGGGCGACGCCGAGGTGGTCATCGAGCCGCCGGCCGGCCCCCGGCTGTACTTCCAGGCGGTGCCGGAGGCCAAGGTCGTCAAGAACCGCATGCACGTCTGCCTGGAGCCGAGCGACGTCGGCCTGGACGCGGAGGTCGACCGCCTGCTCGCCCTCGGCGCGGCGACGGTCGCCGACCACCGCACGGCCGACGGCGCCGGCTGGGTCGTCCTGGCCGACCCGGCGGGCAACGAGTTCTGCGTGACCGGATCGGCCGCGGAGCGCCATCCCTGACCCTCGGTGGCACGAGCGTGAGTTGATCTTGACGTCAGGGTGTGCATCCTCGCGGACAACCAGGTATTACTGGTCAGGACGCTGGTGACGGCGCATAGTGGCGGGCAAGGTCGGTGGCGAGGGCGCGGAGGTGAGCCCTGGCTTCGGTGGGGCCGTGCACCGTGATGGCGCTCCCGAACGGCAGCAATGCTCGTACGTCCTCAAGATGCCTGAAGCGGATTGTCACCTTGTGGCGGTGGCGGATTCTTCGTCGTTGTCCCGGACGAGTCGTAGGCCGAAAATCCGTTGCGCTCGCTCGATCTGGGTCTGGTCGATGGTGGCGCTGACCTCTATCGCGTGGCTGTGTGCCCATTGGTCGATGAGCGCTGCAGCGACGGTGGCCAGGGTCTGGTTCTGGCGGATCCGTCGTGGCCGGTCGACTTCTTTCCACGCCGTGATCCGTTCGAGTCGGTACATCCGTGGCACTCGGGCACAGTCGGCGACGAGATACCAGATGCCGGCCTTGGCGAGCAGCCCGTAGGGATCCACGACCACGTCACGTGGGCATGGCTCGCGTGGACTGTCGTACGCGATCCGTAGCCGGCGACCTCGTCGCACCGATCCGATCAGCGAAGCCGGAGTCGTGCCGGAAGCTCGCGACTGGAGCCAGGGACGGCTGTCCACGTGCACGACATCGGTGAGCGGCAGGAGCTCATGAACTCGACGTGACTGTGTAGCGGCGAGCTTGGCGAGCGCGCGCCGGCTCTCGACCGATGCGTCGAGCTCCGTGCGCTGCTGCTCATCCAGCCCGATGAGCGAGAGATGATCACGCTCGCCAGGCGTGAGCCGCGTGAGGTCGAGCCCGGACCCGGGCAGCATGGCGACGCCGCCGAGGCGGCCCCGGTGCGCGGTCACCGGCAGACCGGCGTCCCGCAGCCAGTTCAGGTCCCGGGTGATGGTTCGGAGGGAAACCCCGAGCGCCGAGGCGAGTTCCTGTGTGGTCGCGCCATCCCTCGATTCGAGAAGCAGCATCAGGGCGAAGAAACGGTCCGGGGTCACCCACCAAGTTTCTCAAGAAATTGCGACATGATGCGGCGCATATTCCGGCCAGGCTGGTGGATGCGTACCTACGACCAGCGAGAAGGAACAACCATGACCACATCCGTCGTGTCCATCGTCTACGTGAACGACGCGCCCGCCGCAGCTCGTTTCTACGGCGATCTCCTCGGCATGAGCCCTACGTTCGAGACTTCGGGATACATCACCTTCGACCTCGGGCCTGGCGCTGAGCTCGCCCTGTGGTCCGGCCGGTTCGAGGATCTGTCGCCGGACGTCCCGCGTACCAGTGAGGTTTGCCTGGCCATCGAAGGTGGACGACCCGACGAGATCAACACGATCTTCAAGCAGTGGCAGTCCAAGGGCGTCACGATCCTGCACGAGCCTCACGATGCGGGGTTCGGGCTGACCTTCCTCGCAGCCGATCCTGACGGGAACCGTATCCGGGTCGCACCGAAGGACTGAAAGGCCACAATGAGGCAGGCGCGCGTGTCAGGTGTCGCGCCTGCCGTTGTCTGCCTTCGAGAGGACGACGAGTGCCCCACGCTGGTCGGCGGCCGTGCCCCGCGCCGATGCAGCGGCGGTCTTCGCCGCTCCTTGCCATCGGGTTCGCAGGCACGTCTGTTCAGCGTGCTGGTCGCGCTCGCGGGCACCGTCTGCTCTGCGGTCAAGTAGGCGGGCGACGCAAGATGCGACTGGGTACGGCTCACGCAGGAGTTGTGGTAGTCCGATGGGGTGCTCCGGTAGGTGCCCCTGCGACTGGCCGCGCATCAGGCCGTCCAGATGCCGATGAGGATCACGCTCAGCACGACCGAGGGAGCAGCATGATGGGTGAGCATGACGGCCGGGTCGCGCTGATCACGGGTGGGTCCAGTGGCATCGGCGCCGGCGCGGCGTTGGAGCTGGCGCGGCAAGGAGCCGCCGTCGCCATTCACGGTGCGCAACACGCCGAAGCCGAGACGCTGGCCGAAGCCGTCCGGTCCGCCGGTGGGCGGGCTCTCGCGCTGTCCGGCCCGATCCAGGACGCAGCCACGACGGCGTCCGCCGTGGAGGCGACGGTCGCGGCGTTCGGGCGGCTGGACACGCTGGTCACCTCGGCCGGCATCCAGCGGTACGGCGATGCCGTGTCGACCACCGAGCAGCTGTGGGATGAGGTGATGGACGTCAATGCCAAGGGCGTCTTCCTTGCCGCCCAGGCGGCGCTGCCGCACCTGCGCGCCAGCCCGGCCGGCAGCGTCGTCATCGTCGCCTCGGTGCAGGCCACGGCGTCCCAGGCCAGCGTCGTCGCCTACACCGCCAGCAAGGGCGCGCTGGTCGCCATGGCTCGCGCAATGGCCGTCGACGAGGCCGCGTACGGCGTGCGGGTCAACACCGTCAGCCCGGGTTCGGTGGACACTCCGATGCTGCGCCATGCCGCCGCCCTGTTCACCGACGGCACGGCCGACGCGGTCGAACGCCTCATCGCGACGTGGGGCAGCGCGCACGCGCTCGGCCGGGTGGCGACCATGGAGGAGGTCGGCGCCGTGATCGCCTTTCTCGCCGGCCCCCGAGCCAGCTTCATCACCGGCGCCGATATCCGGGTCGACGGCGGAATGCTGGCCCGGATCGCCGCGGCCCTCCCCGATCGGCAGGCGGGATCCTGACGATCAGGAGCGTGGCCCGAGGCGCTGCGGTCGGCCGGAATCGAGTAGCGCCGGGTTCAGCCCTGCCCGCCCGGCAGGAGGAAGCATCGCCGCGCCGGGACCGGGGACGAGCCGCGCAACGCCGTTTCGGAGGCGCAAAACCGTTGGTCCGCCCGGTTTCGCCCGTGCGATGATCGATGCCCTGGGTCGCTAGCTCAACTGGCAGAGCATTCGGCTGAGTAGCGCGTCCGCTCCCCGCCTGTGCGGCGATGGAGGCGCTTCCTTCTCCTTGCTGGACCGAAGTGTTCGGGGTTCGAGTCCCCGGCGACCCACGAGCTCGGGCGTTTTCCGTCCGCGGCAATGACCACCAGGCAGCGGAGGGGCCCGTGCTGGAGAAGGTGATCATCCAGAAGACGCTGCGCGTGCCGGCGAGCACGGGCGCGGCCGGCGACGGCGCGGCGGTGGCGCGGCAGCTGGATGCGGCGCTGCTCGACGCCGGGTTCTCGGCGTCGCGGGCCATGCTGGAGCACGTCGGGGCGCTGGCCCACGGGCCGGCGATGGACCTCGCGGCCACGGTCGTGTCCGCGGTGCGCGAGCTGGTCGGCGACTACGTCGAGCACAACGCCTACTTCATCGGCTTCCCGGACGGCGTGCCGGACACCGTCGAGTTCTGGATCGAGCGGCTGCGCGCGGCCGTGCTCACCGGCGGCGGCACGGCAACGGACGCGCAGCTGCGCGACGCGGTGCTCGCCGGCGGGGTCAACCTGCTCGACCTGCCGGGCTACGGCACCTACCAGCACACCTACGCCGAGCTGCTGGCCGCCCACGACGCGCTGGTCGCCGCGGCCGGCGACCGGGTGACCCTGCTGCACCTCGGCGACACCGCCGAGGAGGAGGCGCAGCGGCTCTACCTGGCCATGGCCGGCAGCCCGACGCCGCTCGGGGCGGCGGACCTCGCCATCCTCGGCGAGCTCGCGGTCGCCTGCATGGACGGCGAGCAGCCGGCCGAGGTGCCGGTGCGGGAGAACCGCGCCGTGCTCAACGGCGTCCGGCTCGTCCTCGGCCGGCCGCTGGTCGCCGTGGACACGACGACCGACGTGCTGCGCCTGGCCTGCCAGGTCTCCGGCGGCGACGTCTCGCTCGCTACGCCGACGCGGTTCCGCGCCCTCCGGCGGCCGGAGCGGCGCGTGCTGCTGGCCGCGCTGCACGACATCGTCGCGGCGAGCCCGGACAAGCTCGGGGACGTGGCCCGCTACGCGGAGCGGTGGAAGCGGCTCGGGGAGCGGCTGCACCCGCACGAGCACGGCCAGTGGCCGCGCGCCCGCGACGTGTTCGCCGTCGCCCGCGGCGAGCGGCGGGTCCGCAGCCTCGCCGGCCGCGCGGAGTCGGCGATGCGCGCCGGGGCCGTCGACTCGGCCGCGTCGGCGCTGTCGGCCGCGCCGGGGCTGCTGCTGCGCTCCGCGGACCGGCTGCTGCGGCGGGCCACGGCGGCGCAGCGCCCCGCCGTGCTCGAGGCCGTCACGGGCGCGCTGGGCTCGGCGTCGGGCCGGGTGCTCTGCTCGCTGCGGGAGCACGTCGGCAACCGGATGGCGCCCGCGTCCGCCCGGATGTACGCGAGCCGTTCGCAGCGCGCGTGGGTCGGGCCGGACCGGCGGGCGCCGCTGCCGGCCGGGCTCGTCGACGAGCTGACGGCGCTGCTGGACGCGGAGATCGCCGCCCGGCTGCCGGAGCTCGACCGGCCGCTGCTGGTGGACCCGGAGGTGCTCGACGTCGCGCTGCCGCTGTCGGGCAAGGCGTCCGCGGACGGGTTCGCGGTGCTGCCGCGCGGCTCGCGGGCGCCGGTCTCCGGTGAGCTGCTGCGCTTCTTCACGTACTGGCGCCAGGCCGGCCGCCGCACCGACTACGACCTGTCGGTGCTGCTGCTCGACGACGAGTTCCACACCGCCGGCCAGGTGTCGTGGACGAACTACCACCACGACGGCGTGGTGCACTCCGGCGACATCACCGACGCGAAGGACGGGGCGACCGAGTTCATCGACGTGCCGCTGACGGTCGGCGGACCCTACGTGGTGCCGCAGGTGTACATCTACGCCGGCGAGTCGTTCGACGAGGTCGCCGAGTCGATGTTCGGGTACCAGACCCGGGAGCGCGAGCAGCGCGGCGCCCCGTTCGACGCGCGGACCGTGCGGGCCCGCTCGCAGATGCGCGGCCCGGGCCGGATCGCGCTGCCGATGGTCTTCGCCCGGGGCGAGGACGGCTGGCAGGCGGTGTGGCTGCACCTGTACCTGCGGGGCCGGCCGTCGTTCAACCGGGTCGAGGACAACACGTTCACCACGGCCGATCGGGTGCGGGCCCTGATGGAGCGGCGGTACCTCACCGTCTCCTACCTCGTCGACCGGTGGCGTTCACGGGCCGAGGTGCTGGCGTGGGACGGCCGGGCGCCCGACGAGCCGGTCACGTTCATCGGCATCGAGGCCCCGGAGGGACTGCCGGAGGGATCGGAAACCTATACACTGAACCGGCTCAATGAGCTGATCCCGCTGTAGGCGGCGACAGCCGAGGCCATGTGGGCGCTTCCTGCTATCCGTTCGACTCGGGAACCTCCGCGCAAGCGGGGGATCTGGTAATTAGCGCCCGCGCTCTCCTCGGCCCGCCGCCACATCGGCCACCACCCTCGTCGCCCGCCGCGGGGCCGCCCCCGTCGCTGCCCGCGCCGAGGCGCTTCCCGTCCGCCGGCCGCCCGCCGTCGGGCCGCCCGCGACGCTGCCCGCGCCGAGGCGCTCGCCCGCCGGCCGCGTGCCGGCCGCGGGGGCGGCCGCTGGACTCGCGGGGCCGGGGCGAGAGCTATCCAGCCCTGTGGGCCTCCGGGGTCAGCGTGAAGCGCAGCGTGGCGTCGGCATTGAGCGCCCGCGCTTCCTCGGCCCGGCCCGCAGGTGAGAGCTCTCGGTCCCCGCGGCTCTCCGGGGTCAGTCTGAAGCTGAACGCGGCGCTGGTCCCTAGCGCCCGCCCCGCAGGTGAGTGCTATCGGGCCCCGCGGCGCTCCGGGGCCAGCGTGAGGCTGAGCGCGGCGCTGGTCCGTAGCACACGCGCTCTTGCGGTCAAGGCGAGAGCTATCCGGCCCGGCGGCGCTCCGGGGCCAGCGTGAACCGGAACGTGGCGCCGGAGCCCGGCACGGCGTCGGCCCAGATGCGTCCGCCGTGGCGGATGGCGACGCGGCGGGCGATCGCCAGCCCGATGCCGTTGCCCTCGCTGCCGCCGCCCGGGGTCGGCGCGTGCACCTTCTGGAACGGCTCGAACAGCTCGTCGGCCAGGCGCACGTCGAAGCCGCACCCGTTGTCGCGGACCACGAAGATGCTGGGGCCGCCCGGGCGTTCGACGCCCACCTGGACCGCCGGATCGGCGCGCCCGCGCGTGAACCGCCACGCGTTGCTCAGCAGCTGCTGCAGCAGCAGGCGGGCCAGGTTGACGTCGCAGTTGGCGGTGAGCCCCTCGGCGGCGTCGAAGGCGACCGGGTGGCCCGGGTCCGCGGCCCGCTGCTCGTCGGCGACCGCCCGGGCCAGCTCGGTCAGGTCGACCAGCGAGCGGCGCATCGGCGCCTGCGTCACGCCGAGCAGCGTGTGCAGGTCGTCGCTGAGGCCGGCCATCCGGGCGACGTCGGCGCGGATGCCGGCGAGCACGGCCCGGCCCGCCTCGTCGAGGCCGGCGGAGTGCTCCTGCTCGAGGCGGCGGGTCGACTCCCGCAGCGACTCCAGCGGCCGGCGCAGGTCGTGGGCCATCGCGTAGCCGAACGTGTCCAGCTGCCGGGTCACGGCCTGCAGCTCGGCGTTGCGTTGCAGCATGCGGTGCTCGAGCTCGGCGTTGAGGTCGCTGACGCGCTCCTCGGCCCGCTTGCGGTCGGTGATGTCGGTGGAGATGCCGCACACCGCGTAGGGCTCGCCGCTGTCGTCGACGAGCGGGAACTTCACGGTGATGTAGGTGTGCGGGCCGTCGTCGGCGGGGGCGATCTCCTCGAGCTGGATCGGGCCGCCGCGGCGCATCGCCTGCAGGTCGTTGGCCCGGAACGCGTCCGCGATCTCGGCGGGGAACAGGTCGTGGTCGGTGAGGCCGACGATGTTCTCGCGGCGCACGTCGAAGAGCCGCTCGTACTCCCGGTTGACGAGCATGTAGCGGCCCTCGGGGTCGCGCATGTACACCACGGCGGACGTGTGGTCGATGAGGGCAAGAAGCTGGTCGGTGCCGACCCGGGGGTCGTGGCGCGGCTCGGCCGGGGCCGTCTCGGTGCTCACGAGGCCTGCCTCCATGCGGGTGACGCGGCCACGTCCGGTGCGGCCCGCGGGCGCGGCACCGGCCAGCCCGGGCGGCGCCAACGGCCGTTGCGGACGAACCCGGCGGTGCACGGCAGCGACAGCGTCGCCGACAGGCCGCCGCCGTGCAGCAGGCCGGTGACGCCGGCGATGCGCTCCAGTTCGGACAGCGGCAGCGCGCGCAGCGCCGACAGGTGGTGCTGCTGGCGCAGCCGGGTCAGGTGCCGCAGCGCGGACTCGTCCATGCCGGTCGTCCCGCGCCGGTTGGACACCACGCCGGGGTCGCCGTGGCCGGACCGGTCGCGCTCCTGCTGCGGCCCGAACAGGAACCGCCGAGCCAGCAGCAGGTGTACGCCGGCGACGCGCGCATGCGCCTGCTGCGCCAGGAACAGCGCGGCGAGCACCGGGTGCGCGGCCACGAGGGAGCGCAGCGCCGCGTCCGAAAGGCCGCCGAGCCCGGCCGGGCGGCCGCAGCGGGTCAGCACCAGGTCGGGCACGGAGGGCTGGTGCTGCACCGTGTCGAGCCGCGCGCGCTCGGCGTCCAGCATGCCGGGCAGCAGCCGCCGGACGTGGCGGCGGTACCCCGGCGGGTCCACGCCGAGCCGGAAGTCGCGCTCGATCGCCTCGGGGTCCAGCGCGCCGCTCGGCGGCAGGTCGCCCGGGCGCCAGTGGACCGCGAACTGGCGGAACACGTCGAGGAAGTGCCCGATCCGCAGGCCGTCGGCCGGCGGCAGGGCGGCGAAGTCGGCGTTGAGCCGGCGCATTCCCTCCAGCAGCACCGCGGCCCGCGACAGCCGCTCGGTCGCCTCCGCCCCGGCCGGGTCGACGGCGCCGGCGGCGATCGGGTCGAGGGCGTCGTTGACGGCCCGCTCGTAGGTCTCGCTGAGCTTGATGAGCTCGAAGAAGCGCACCTCGTCGGTGGCGCCGGTGTAGGTGCGCACCTCGCCGTCGTCGAACGCGCTGGGCAGCACCGCGACCGCCGCGCCCCGCCACCGCACCTCGCTCGGCGGCAGATTCCACCGTGTGAGTGACGCGTAGGCGTCCCGCGGCGGGTGCCCGGTGCCGGTGCGCGCGGCCAGTCGCGTGAAGGCGTCGAGGAACCCGGGGACGGTGGCGAAGGAGGCCTCCGGGTCGTGTTTGTGGGCCGGGTCGAGTTCCTGGTGGTGGCGGGCCAGCCCGGCGCCGACGAGGCCGAGCAGCACGACCAGGCGGCGGGCGGTGGCCTCGTCGCAGTCGCCGCCGGCGAGGACCGCAGCGACGGCGGTCGCGGCGGCCCGCGGAAAGTCCGCGGCCGGCCGGGCGCCCTCGATGATCTGCCGGTTGAGCGCGGTCATCGGCCCGAGCGCCCACCGGCTCAGCCCATCGTCGGGTGTCCCCACGATCCGAAGGTACACCGAAAGTAATGGCTACGTGACTGTGAGACTGATTCGCCTCAGGATCGGCCGGCCCGGGACGATGGGCCGGACGTCGGATGGGGGCGTCGGCCGGCGTCGCCAGGCGTACGAGTCATGGAGCCGTCGTGGTGCAACAGTCCCAACCCCGTGGGGACTCGTACACGGCGGACGCCGCACTGAACGAGCGGCTGCGGCGGCAGACCGCCGAGCTCGAACGGCAGCGCTCCTTCCTGCACGCCGTGCTCGAGCACCTCTCCGACGCCGTCGTGGCCTGCGACGGCGAGGGCCGGCTCACCGTGTTCAACCCGGCGGCCGAACGGCTGCACGGGCTGCCGGTGGAGCCGCTGCCGCCGGAGCGCTGGGCCGAGCGCTACCACCTGCTCAACCCCGACGGAACCCCGATGCTGCTGCGGGACGTGCCGCTGTACCGGGCGCTGCGCGGCGAGGCGGTCACCGGTGTCAGCATCCTCGTCGCGCCGCGCGGGCAGCCGATCCGCACCGTGGTCGCCAGCGGCCGGCAGCTGCGCGACGAGGACGGCCGGGTCATCGGCGCCGTGGTGTCGATGCGCGACGTCTCCGAGGCGGTCGCCGCGCAGGAGCAGTCCGACCGGCACACCCGGGCGCTGGTCGCCACCATCGAGGCGCAGCGGGCGGTGACCGCCGCCGTGCACGACCGGCAGGAGGTGCTGCGGGTCGTCGCCGACCGGGCCGTGTCGGCGTTCCCGCCGGCCGACGGCGCCGTCGTGGAGCTGCTCGAGCCGGGCGGGACGCTGCGGTACGCGGCGGCCGCCGGCGCCCTGGCCGGGCACGTCGGCCTGGTGCTGCCCGCGTCCGGCTCGCTGTCGGGCCTGGCGATGCAGCAGCGGGCCACCGTGCGCTGCACCGACACCCAGACCGACCCGCGGGTCAACGCCGAGGCGTGCCGGCGCACCGGGATCGGGTCGATGTGCATTGCGCCGCTGTACGCCGCGGACGAGGCGATCGGCGTGCTCAAGGTGTCCAGCGAGCGGGCCGGCGCGTTCGACGACGGCGACGCGCACCAGCTGGAGCTGCTCGCCGGGAGCCTCGGCGCGGCGCTGCGCCACGCCGAGGACTACGCCGCCAACCAGACCCTGCTCGGCGAGCGCACCGAGGCCCTGTCGCTGCTGGAGGTGAGCGAGCGGCGGTTCCGGGCCAGCTTCGACAACAGCCCGGTCGGCATGCTGCTCATCGACCTGCGATCCGGCGCGGCCGGCCGGATCCTGCAGGCCAACCCGATGATGTCGCAGATCACGGGGTACCGCCACGAAGAGCTGGTCGGCCTGAGCTACTTCGACCTCACGCACCCCGACGACCTCGCCGACGTCGAGAGCACGATGGACAAGTTCATGACCGGCGGCATCGAGACCCTGTCGGTGGAGCGGCGCTACCGGCACGCGCAGGGCCGTACCGTGTGGGTCGCCGCGCGGGTCGGCATCATCCGCGACCCGGCCGGGTGGCCGCTGTGCCTGGTCGCGCAGATCGAGGACATCACCCGGCGCCGGGCCGAGCAGGCCGCCGTGGAGCAGCAGGCGCGGCTGCTGCGGCTCATCCCGACCCCGGTCATCGTGCACGACCTCGACGGCACGATCCGCGGCTGGAACGGCGGCGCCGAGACCACCTACGGCTTCGCCGCCGGTGCGGCGCTCGGGCGGCCGGTACACGAGCTGCTGGCCACCGACGGCGGCGGCGCCGCGCCGGCCGACATCACCGCGGCGCTGCGCCGCGACGGGCACTGGACCGGCGAGCTCACCCACCGCGCCGCCGACGGCCGGGCGATCACCGTGCTGAGCCGGCAGGTACTGCAGCACGGCCTCGACGACGCCGACGAGCCGGACGGCCACCGGGGCCCGGGCACGGTACTGCAGGTCGACACCGACATCACCGCCCTGCGCGCCGCCGAGCAGGCGGTCAGCGCGAGCGAGCAGCGGCTGCGGGCCCAGTTCATGCACTCGGCGGCGGGCCAGGTGCTGCGCGCCCCCGACGGCACGTGGCTGGAGGCCAACCCCGCCTTCGCCGCGATGCTCGGCACCACACCGGAGCGGCTGGTCGGGCTCAACGTCAACGACCTCATGCACCCCGACGACCTGCCGTCCAGCCAGGCCAACGTGGCCGCGCTGCTGGCCGGCGACCTGGAGTCGGTGACCAGCGAGGGCCGCCTGCACCGCCTCGACGGGGGCTGGCTGGACTACCACAGCACCATCTCGGCCGTCCGCGACCCGGGCGGGCGCCCGCTGTACCTCGTGGTCGTCGTCACCGACATCACCGACCGGCGCAACGCCGAGCGGGCCCGCGACGCCGCCGCCGCGCAGCTGGCCCAGCGCAACGTCGAGCTGGCCGCCCAGAAGGCGTACCTCAACGAGATCCTCGACATGATCAACGTGTACGTCATGACGTGCGACCACCGCGGCAACCTCGTGCACCTCAACCGGGCCGGCCGGTCGGTGCCCGACGGGCCGGCGCCGACCCGCATCGAGCACCTGCACCGGGTCGCGCCGGCCGGCGACGAGCCCACCCCGGCGACTCACCCCCTGGCGCGGGCGCTGCGCGGCGAGGTCATCGAGGCCGCCCAGATGGTGCTGTTCGGCGACAACGGCCGCGACCGTGCCCTCATCGTCGACGCCCGCCCGCTGCAGGACCCCGACGGCACCACGGCGGGGGCGATCTGCACCGCGTTCGACGTCACCGCGCTGCGCGACCGCGAGGCGGAGCTGGCCGGGTTCGCCGGCGTGGTCGCGCACGACCTCAAGAACCCGCTCACCGGCATCATCGGCTTCGCCGAGATGGCCGCGGACCTGCTGCACGACAGCCCGCCGGGCGCGGCGATGGCGGCCCGCTACGTGACCCGGGTCAAGGAGAACGCTCAGCACATGGACCAGCTCATCGACGACCTCCTCGCCTTCGCCACGGCCCGCGACGCCCCGCTGCGCCCGGCCTGGGCCGATCTGGGCGCGATGGTGGCCCACATCGTCATGGTGCGTACCGGCCACCTCGCGGGCCCGGACCGGCCCGACATCGTCGCCGGTGACCTGCCGACGGTGTGGGCCGACGCCGGGATGCTGCGCCAGGTGCTGGACAACCTGATCGGCAACGCGGTGAAGTACACCCGCCCGGGCAGCCGCGCGCAGGTCAGCGTCACCGCCGAGCACACCGCCGGCGTGGCCCGCATCAGCGTCGCCGACCACGGCATCGGCATCCCCGCCGACCAGCGCCAGAAGGTCCTGTCGCAGTTCCACCGCGCGCACACCGGCGAGGGCTACGCCGGCACCGGCCTGGGCCTGGCGATCTGCCAGCGGGTGATCGAGCGCCACGGCGGCACCATCGACATCGCCGAGAACCCCGGCGGCGGCACCGTCGTCACCGTCACGCTGCCGCAGCCGCCGCTGTAGAGGCCCCGGCCGTGCCCCACAGCCGGCTCCCAGGTCCGGCGCAGCGCCCTCGCAGGCCCGGCGGCGACGCTTCCCGGCATGACGAACACGTATGAGGGGCGGCCGCTCGCCCGCCCCGGCGCCGACATCGAGGATCAGGGCCTCGGATTCGACCTCGTGACGGTGATGGGGCGCCGGAACCTGCTGCGGGCCGTCGGGCTCGGCGCGGCCGCCGTCGCCGGCCTCGCCGCGTGCTCGCCGGCCGACGCGGACGCCCCGGCCACCACCGGCGCCGCGGCGAGCTCCGGCGCGACGGCGGCCTCCGACGCCACGACGGAGATCCCCGACGAGACCGCCGGGCCGTACCCGGGCGACGGCTCCAACGGGCCGAACGTCCTCACGCAGAGCGGGATCGTCCGCGCCGACATCCGCTCCAGCTTCGGCGGGTCGACCGGGACCGCCGAGGGGGTACCGATGACTCTCGAACTGTCCATTGTGGACATTGCCGGCGGCGGGGGAGCGTTCGCCGGGGTCGCGGTCTACGTGTGGCACTGCGACCGGGCCGGCCGCTACTCGCTCTACTCGCAGGCCGTCACCGACCAGAACTACCTGCGCGGGGCGCAGATCGCCGACGCGGCGGGCAAGGTGCGCTTCACCAGCATCTTCCCCGCCTGCTACGACGGGCGCTGGCCGCACATCCATTTCGAGGTGTACCGCAACCAGGCCGACATCGCCGCATCCTCCAACGCCATCGCCACGTCCCAGGTCGCGCTGCCGCAGGCCGCGTGCGAGACGGTGTACAAGCAATCGGGGTATGAGGCCTCGGTGACGAACCTGGCGCGGGTGTCGCTGCAGCGCGACAACGTGTTCGGCGACGACGGCGCGGCGCACCAGCTCGGCACGGTGACCGGCGACGTCGCGAGCGGCTTCGCGGTGTCACTGACCGTGCCCGTCGACACCCGCACCGCCCCGGCCCGCGGCGGCGCACCGGGCTCCCGCTGAGGCCGCGACGGTGTAGAAATACGCGCGTGAGCGAGTACGAGTGGCGGCGGACGCTCGT
This sequence comes from Dactylosporangium sp. CA-139066, assembly GCF_050936175.1. Taxonomy (NCBI): domain Bacteria; kingdom Bacillati; phylum Actinomycetota; class Actinomycetes; order Micromonosporales; family Micromonosporaceae; genus Dactylosporangium; species Dactylosporangium sp. CA-139066. The sequence continues at coordinate 3,403,977 of NZ_JBNJNH010000001.1, forward strand.
CCGGTTCGAGCGCGTCGACGTCAAGGGCGTCGCGCACGCCGTCACGCGCAGGACGACGCGGTGCGGCATCCCGCTGTCCGCGCGGCAGCTCGCCTCCGCCTCGGGCGCATTCGAGCCCGGCCGCGAGGGGGCCTGCGCGCGCTGCTCGGAGGCGGTCGCCGCGACCCCGGCGCCACCGTCGCCGCAGGAACAGCTGTACCGGCGCATCCTCGACGCCGAGCCGGCCCACCTGCGCGACGAGCTCATCGCCGCGCTGCGCGCCGGGCCACGATCCACCCGTCGTCGGGCGCGGGCCCGCAGCGCGCCGCGGTGCTGGTCCGGCTGCACGAGGTCCTCGAAGGGCGACCCGAGGCCGTGGCGGCGCTGGCGCACCCGAGCAAGATGATCTGGGTCTCGGAGGTCGCCGTCGGCGGGTCCGGCCTCGTGGCGATCCTGCCCGACGCGGGGCCGCCCGCCGTCGTGCGCCGCCCGCTCGAGCGGCGGGCCGGCCCGCCGCCGCCCGGGTTCTCGTTCGCGGCCGAACGGCGGCCCCGTCGTTCACCGCCGGCCGCGCCGGCGACACCGAGCACGCGGTCGGCCCGGGGGAGACGACGCTGTGCGGCATCCCGCGCCGGGACGCCATTACCTACCTCCACCTGTTCACCCCGCGCCGCGGCGACTCGTGCCCGCGCTGCGGCGACCTCGCGCTGTCCGCCCCGCGCGAGCCCGGCGGGCACGAGCGCCTGCACGCCCTCATCGCCGCCGCGGCGCCCGGCCCGGCGCGCGACGAACTGGCCGCGGCCCTGGAGCGCGGGGCCGAGATCACGCTGTGGCTGAGCGGCCGCGGCGCCGACATCGCCCGGCACTACGGCCGGCTCGACCTGCTCACCGAGGGCCGCGAGGACCTGGCCGCGGCCCTGGCGACCGGCGAGCGGGTCAGCCTGGTCCAGATCCTGTACGGCGACTGGCGCAGCACCGTCGTCCTGCGCGACGGCGCGCCCCCGCTGATCGCCCGCGGCCCGGCGTGAGGCGCCAGGCGAGCGCGTACGATGGCGGCCCCGCGTCCTGCGGATCCACCGCCACCACGACGACGGCCCGCGGCACGTCCACGACGAAGCCCACGCTCGATCACGTCGACGCACTGACGTTCGACCTCGCCGTGTGGACTGCGCCTGCGCATCGTCACGGACCCGGGGTCAGTCGGGATGCGATCAACTGGGCGACGACCCGTGCGGCGTGGGCGGCGCGTGGCGGGTCGAACGACTCGGTGGGTCCGCTGAGCGTCACCGCACCGACGAGTCGTGTGCGTTGGCGGATGGGTACGGCGACACCGGTCAGGCCGATCTGGAACTCGCCGCGATCGATGGCGTAGCCACGCCGTCTCGTCGCCTGCAGTTCGCTCAGCAGGCGTGGGCGGTCGGTGATGGTCGAAGGCGTGCGGGCGGTGAGGGCGGTTCGGTCGAGGATGCCGTCGACCAGCTCGGGAGGGCTGAACGCGAGCAGGGCCTTGCCCGCTCCTGTGCAGTGCGGTGGGAAGCGTCCGGCGACGCGGGTGTCGAGCCGGGGGCGATGGCTGGCATTGATCTTGAGCAGATAGATCACGGTGTCGCCGTCCAGGACGGCGAGCTGAACGGTCCAGCCCAGCGCGCCGTGCAGGTCGAGCAGGTACGGGCCTGCGACGTCGAGAAGGGTGAGGCCGGCCTGAGCGGCCTGAGTGCCGAGCTCGAAGAGCCGCAACCCCAGGCGCAGGCCCGCGGGCCCCTCGGCGAGCATGCGCTCCGCGATGAGCCTGGCGACGATCCGGTTGCAGGACGCCTGAGGCAATCCGGTCGCTCGGGCGAGGTCGCGGCGATTGGTGATGTCGGATTCCGCGACGGCGTCGAGCAGCGTCAAGACGCGGCTGATCATCGAGGAGGGTGCCTGGCGACTCACTGAGTGATTCTCGCATCGCCGGGGCGTCGTGCCGGCCCATAGCGTCGATCGACATGCAGGCACCTGCCGTGATGAGCTTGGACGCCGCCACGTTGGCCGGCGCTGCCGGCACCGCGTTGAACGCTGCCTATGCCTGGCCTCAGGTCGCCAGGGCACTGCGCACCGTGGCGGGTCTCTCGCTCGGGACAGTGTTTGTCGGCTACATGTCCCGACTCGCCTGGGCCTGCTACGCGGTGGTTCGCCACGACCTCGGCCTGCTGGCCGGGCAGATTCCACCACTGGTGGCTCTGCTCATGCTGGCGGTGATCTTGATTCGTCGACGACCGGCGCGGCGGGCCCGGGTGGCAATCTCATTCGGGCTGCTCAGCGTTGCGATGCTCAGCATGGCTCGCTATCTCCCGCTCCTGACCGTCGTGGCCGTCACGAGCGCGGCGCTCACCGCCGTGCCGCAACTGCTCACCCCTCGAACGGGCGAGGGCGCGGCCGGGGTGTCAGCGCGCATGTACGTCCTCGCCGCCGCGGCCAGCGCCTGCTGGCTCACCTACGGGCTCCTCGTCCGCGACCCGATGATCTGCCTGCCCCACGCGGTGGCCCTTCCGACCAGCACCATCGTCGCCATCAGGACCGTACGCATCCGCCGGGGTACGACGCCGGGTCCGTCATGATGGCGACCGCGGACCCGCACCGTCACCGCGTCGGTGCCGGTGCGGGTCGACGACGAGCTGACCGGGCTCGGTCACCCGCTGGTGCCGATCCTCGCCGCGCTGAAGCGCTGGTCCGAGTCACACATCGGCGAGATCCTGCAGGCCCGCGAGCTCTACGACGCGGGGGCGTAGGCGGCCCAGGACGCGGGTGCCGGCGAAGACCATCACGGCCAGCATCGGCAGGGTGCCGACGGCGGGGAGGATGGGGGTGTCGTACGGCATGAACAGCAGCCCGGCGTAGCCCAGCACCACGGCCGGCACCGACCACCAGCCGATCACGCCGGCCCGGGACAGGCCCACGAACGTCAGCACCAGCGCGAGCGAGACCAGCGGCCCGGGCGTGAACGCCAGGGTCAGCGCCGGGTGGGCGAGGATCTTGTCGGAGAGCGCGGCGGCCTGCTCGGCCGGCAGGTTGCGGCCCATCTCCATGTGGAACCAGTCGGACATCAGCGCGCCGGACATCTCGATGAGGCCGAGCGCGCCGAGCAGCGCGCCGATGAGGGTGAGCACGCCGCCGCGGCGGCCGCGGACCAGCAGCGGCACGGCCAGCAGGCCGGCGCCCATGAGCAGGTTGCCATAGTGCAGCAGCAGCGCCGACAGCTGCGTCATGAACGGGTTGGCGGCGAGGGAGTGCAGGTACGTGACCTTGCTGTCGTCGCCCTGCGGCGGCGAGGTGGCGAGGCCGGCGAAGAAGGAGGCGGCGCCCGCGATGAGGGCGGCACCGGCGGCTATCTGCATGACCCGCGGGGCGGGGGAGTTGGTGTTCGTCATGCCCAGAACGCTATGGCCGGACACCCCTTGAGCGATGCCTGCGTGCGTCGGAAAACGCCGTCCGCCGCGCGGGGGACGCCGGGCCGTCACGCTGTCCGTCGTACGGCCGACCCGGCAGTTGACCAGCCGATACTACGATCCTCGGCATGCCCCGCCCCAACATCGCGGTCGTGCTCGCCGCCGCGCTGGCCGTCATCGGTACCGTCGAGATCCTCCTCGACGCCCAGTTCTCCGCCGCCCCGGCCGTGCCCGCCGCCGCGCTCGCCGCGGTCGTGGGCGGGATGCTGCTGTGCGCGTGGCGGCCGGTGACCGGCGCCGCGGTCGTCGGGCTCGCGTTCCCGATCGCCATCGCCGGTAACCTCGACGGGCCGACCGGCGCGGCGGTGCTCGGGTTCTTCGTCGCGCCCGGCTGGGCCGGCTACCGCAAGGCGAGGACGTCGTGGCCCGCGCCCCTGGCCGTGCAGCTCATGGCCAGCGCCGGCACCTGGGTGGCCGGGCGGGCGGCCGGCTCGACCGTCGCCGGGCTCGGCAGCCAGGCGTGGGAGAACCTGTTCTTCGGGCTGCTGTGCTGGGGCGCGTGGGGCGTCGGGCTGCTCGCCCGCCGGCTGCGTGAGCGCGCCGATCTCCTCGCGCGGCTCAACACCGCCCTGGACGCCGAGCGCGAGGCCCGCGAGCACGCCGCCGTCGCCGAGGAGCGCCAGCGCATCGCCCGCGACATGCACGACGCCGTCGCCCACTCGATCAGCGTGATGGTGCTGCAGCTCGGGGCCGTGCGCAGCACCCTGCCGGCGGGCACGCCGCAGGCCGAGATGATGGCGGGCATCGAGCGGCTCGGCCGGGAGTCGGTGCACGAGCTGCGGGCCCTGGTGGGCATCCTGCGCGCCGAGGCGGCGACGGGGCCGGCGCCGCAGCCGTCGCTGGAGCGGGCCGAGGAGCTCGTCGCCGAGGTGCGCGCCGCCGGGCTGCCGGTCGAGCTGACCGTCGACGGCGACCTGGCCGGGATCCCGCGGGCGCAGGACATCTCGGCGTACCGTGTGCTGCAGGAGGCCCTGTCCAACGTCCTGCGCCACGCCGGGCCCGCGCCGACCACGGTGTACGTGCGCCGCGAACCCGGAAGAGTGTCGCTCACGGTCGACAACGAACTGCCAAGCCCCGGCCGCGGTACTGCGGGTGCCTCCCCCGGCGGCCACGGGCTGATCGGCATGCGGGAGCGGGTGGCCGCGTTCTCCGGCTCGCTGGACGCGGGACCGCGCGCGGGCGGGTACACCGTGCAGGCCGTCTTCCCCCTCGGTACCGAATCCGGGGCCTGGAAAGGTGCCGCGGCATGATCCGGGTCGTGGTGGCCGACGACGAGGCGATGATCCGGGCCGGCCTGAAGATGCTGCTGGACCACCAGGGCGACATCGAGGTCGTGGGCGAGGCGGCCGACGGCGAGCAGGCCCGCGCCGAGGTCCGCCGCACCGCGCCGGACGTCGTGCTGCTCGACGTGCGGATGCCCCGGGCCGACGGCATCACCGCGGCCCGGCACATCGTGGCCGAGTCGGCCGCGCGGGTCATCATCCTCACCACGTTCGACGAGGACGAGGCGGTGCGGGAGGCGCTGCGGGCCGGGGTCAGCGGGTTCCTGCTCAAGGTGGCGCCGCCGGAGCAGCTCGTGCACGCGGTGCGCACGGTCGCGGCCGGGCAGGCGCTGCTGGACCCGGCGGTGACGCTGCGGGTCATCGAGTCCTACGCGACCGCCTCCGTCGCCGATCCGCGCGCCGCGGCCCGCCTCGGCGAGCTCACCGAGCGGGAGGCCGAGGTGCTGCGCCTGGTCGCCCGGGGCCTGTCCAACGCCGAGATCGCCGCCGCGCTGTTCCTCGGCGAGGCGACCGTGAAGACCTACGTGTCGCGGATGCTGACCAAGCTCGGGTTGCGCGACCGGGTCCAGGCGGTTGCTTTCGCCTATGAGAGTGGTCTCATCCGCCCCGGTACCGCAAACGCTTGAGTCCGGCGCCGGCCCGCCGATGGCGGGTCATGGTTTCCGGGACGGACAGGGTCGAGCCGGCGGGTCGCGACGCGGTGCTCGAGGCGACCCTCGCGCAGCATCCGGGCGCGTTCATCGGCGCCGTCGCCGCCAACGGCCTGTTCGTCGAGCTCCCCGCCGAGCTGCGCGAGCGCGGCCTGCGCCCGATCGAGGGGCCCTCCTCGGCGCTCGGGCTGGCCCTCGTCGAGGACCACACCACGATCGTCGAGGCGTGGCACCGGCTGCTCGCCGAGGGCGTCGCCAACTGCCGCTTCCAGCCCCGCGCCCGGCCCGGCCACGCCGCCCGCCTGCACCTCATCGACGTCACCCACCGCCACGGCGTGGTCGTCGTCGTCATCACCGGCCTGGCGGACGAGGTCACCGTCCTGGACCACGAGGCGATCCGGCCGCGCCTGGTCACCGTGCGCAAGGACCAGGTCGCCGTCATCATCGACGCCGACCCGCAGATCCACCGGGTGCTGGGCTGGACGGCGCAGGAGCTGGCCGGGCGCCGCTCGCTCGACCTCGTCCACCCCGACGACCAGCAGCGCGCGATCGCCGGCTGGATGGACCTGCTGGCCGCCCCGTCCGGCGAGGCCCGCCGCATCCGGCTGCGCCACCTGCACCGCGACGGCCGGATCATCTGGTTCGAGATCACCAACCACAGCCTGCTCGGCGACGCCGAAGCGCCGTGCGTCGTGGCCGAGATGCTCGACATCACCGACGAGATGGCCGCCGAGGAGGCGCTGCGCGCCAGCGAGCAGCTGCTGCGCCGGCTCACCGAGGCGCTGCCGATGAGCGTCGTGCAGATCGACGCGCACCGCCGGGTCGTCTACCAGAACGCCCGCGGCGGGCGCATGATCGGCACCGCCGCCGGCGGCGAGCTCGGCGAGGCGCAGCTGGCCGCGGTCGTGCCCGGCGACCGCCCGATGGTCGACGCGGCCCTCGACCGCGTGCTGCGCGACGGCGAGGACGCCGACGTCGAGTACGGCTACCGCGACCCGCACCAGGGCCTGCGCCGCGCCAACGCGAAGGTCCGCGCGCTCACCACCGCCGAGGGCCAGGTCGCCGGCGCCGTCATCTGCGTCGCCGACGTCACCGAGGACGTGCGCATGCGCGAGGAGCTGCAGCGCCGCGCCACCTACGACGAGCTCACCGGCTGCCGCAACCGCGCCGCGACCCTCACGGCGCTCAGCGACGCGCTGGCGGAGGCGACCCGCGGTACCGCCGTCGTGTTCGTCGATCTCAACGACTTCAAGCTCGTGAACGACCGCTTCGGCCACGCCGCCGGCGACCGCGTCCTCGGCCACGTCGCCCAGGCCCTGCGCGCCGCGGTCCGCGACGGCGACGTGGTCGGCCGGCTCGGCGGCGACGAGTTCGTGGTGGTGTGCCGCGACGTGCCGCGCCTGGAGCACGCCGGGCGCATCGCCGCGTCGCTGGGGGAGGCCCTGGAGCGGGCGGCCCTCGACATCGCCGGCGAGCAGCTGCGCCCGAAGGCGAGCATCGGCGTGGCGTGGACCCGCGCGGGCGGCCTCGACGCCGACGCGCTCATCGCGCACGCGGACTCGAAGATGTACGAGGCGAAACGCGTGACGGTCCCGGCCCGCCGGCGGCGCTAGCCGGGCGCCGCCCGATCGGGGGACAACGCGGCGCCGAGCGCACGGCGTTCTACCGTCATGAACGAGCGCGCGCGCCTCACGCCCGTCGCCGTCGGCTCGGCCGCCCTGGCCGCGCTGCCGCTGGTGAATGTCTTCGCGCGGTACACCTGGCTCTGGCCCTCGGCCCTGGTCCTCGCGGCCATGTGCGGCGCCGGCCTGCTCGCCCGCGCCCGGCGCGCCCCGGCCGGCATCCCGACCGCCGCCATGGCGGGCGCGGCGGCGCTCGCCCTCGCCGCGCTGTTCCCCACGCGGCACCCCGCCGGCCTGCTGCGCGAGGCGGCGACCGAGATCCGCCGCTTCGCCGCCCCGATCGGCGACCTCCGCCCCGTGCTGTTCCTGACCGTCGCCGGCGTCGCCGCGTTCGCGCTGCTCGTCGACGCCATCGTCGTCGAGTGGCGCCGCCCGGCCCTCGCCGGCCTGCCGATGCTCGCCGTGTACACCATCCCGGTCACGGCGGTCCCCGGCCCCACGGCGTCGTGGCCGTTCGCGCTCGGCGCGCTCGGCTTCGTGTGGCTGCTCGCCGCCGACCGCCTGGCCCGCGTCCGCGGCTTCGGCCGCCGCGTCGGCGGCAACGGCCGCACGTCGCTGGCCGCCGCCGCCCGCCGCCTCGGCCTCGCCGGCGTGGCCCTGGCGGTGGCGCTGCCGTTCCTGCTCCCGGCCGCGCTGCCGCGCCAGGCCGGCGCCGGCCCCGGCCTCCTCGGCGCCCCCGCCCCCGCGCCGGTCGACCTGCTGGCCCTGCTGTCGGGCGAGCTCAACCGCACCCGGACCGTCGACCTGCTCACGGTCACCGACCTCGACGACCCGGCCCCGCCCAACCTGCGCCTGGCCGCCCTGGAACAGCTGACGCCCCGCGGCTTCGAGCCGCTCGCGCCCGGCGCCGCGGCCCCCCTGCCCACCGCCGACGGCCCGGTGCACCGGGCGAGGGTCGACATCGGCGACCGCCTCGCCGCCGGCGTCCTGCCGATCTACCGGACCCCGACGGCGATCCGGGGCCTCGACCCGAGCTGGGTCTACGATCCCAGGACCCAGATGGTGTACTCGGACCGGCACACGACGGCCGGCCTGCACTACACCGTGGAGTACACGCGCCCCGCCCCGACACCCGAGGACCTGCGCCGCGCCTCGCCCGTCGACCCCGCCGACCCGTCGCTGCGCGACACCCTGTCGGCACCCCCGAACCTGGTGGTCAACTCGCTGCTGCCGCCCTTGGTCGAGGGCCGCGCGACGCAGTACGACAAGGCGATGGCGATCCGCGGCTTCTTCTCCCCGGCGAACCACTTCGTCTACGACACGACGACCGGCCCCGACACCAGCGGCGTCGCCATCACCGACTTCCTGCGCAACCGCCGCGGCTTCTGCACCCAGTACGCCGCCGCCTACGCCTGGCTCCTGCGCGCGGCCGGCATCCCGGCTTGGGTCGCGATCGGCTTCACGCGCGGCACGTTCCGCACGGGCAACACGACGACGCTGACGAACCACGACCTGCACGCCTGGACCGAGGTCTTCTTCCCCGGCTTCGGCTGGCTCCCCTTCGACGCGACCCCGCCCGGCGCCGTTCCCGCCCCCGCCACGGCCGCCCCGTCCGTCCCGGCGGCGGCCACCCAAGCCCCGGCGCCGCAGACCCCGAGCGCCTCGCCGGCGGCCGTCGCCGCCGCCCCGTCCCGCGGGGACACCGCCCACCGCCCGGCCGCGTGGAGCCTCAGCGCGCTGCTGCTGGCGCTGCTCGCCCTGCCGGCCTGGTTCCGGTCCCGCACCCGCCGCCGGCGGCTCGCCCGCGCGGCGCGGTCCGACGCCCACGAGGCCTGGGACGAGCTGCTCGACATCATGGCGGACTACCGGATGCCGGCCGGCTCCGCCGAGACCCCGCGGGCGACCGCCGAGCGCCTGTTCGCGCGGACGGACCTGGGGGAGCGGGCTCTTGACGGCGTGTGCGCGCTGCGGGCGGCGGAGGAACATGCGCGATATGCCGCTCGCCCGCTGGCCGATCGCGACCTGAGCGCCGCGGTCGACGCGGTCCGGTCCGGCCTGGCGCGGGCGGCCTCCCGCTGGACGCGCCTCAGGGCCTTGGTACTGCCGCCGTCCGTCCTGCGCCGCTGAGCCGGGGGACTTTGCGACAAGTCGGGCGCTCCGCGCCACGACTTGTCGGATTTATACCCTGCCAGGCGATAAATCCGGGCAATATTCGCCGAGGCGAGGGTGGCGTCGCTGGGGGCGGCGATGCGGCCGGGTCGATGCGCGCCGGGTCGTTGCTCGTCGGGCCGCGGGCTACGACGTCGAGCTCGTCCGGGACGGCGCCCGGTGGGTGATGCGGCGCGTGCGGATCGACAACGTGTGGTACACCGGCGATGTTCGGCTTCTAGTCCATCCAGGGGCGCAGCTTCTCGGGGTTGCGCACCGCCCAGATGTGCGTGATCCGGTCGCCCTTGAAGCCGAACGCGAAGACGGCCGTCAGGGCCCCGTCGAACTCGGCGATCAGGCCCGGCTGGCCGTTGACCAGGCGCTCGGCGAAGGCCAGCCCGGGCGCGACGTCGAGCAGCTCGACGGCGGCGTGCGCGATCTGCTCGCCGCCGACGACCGGGACCAGCCGCGCCGGCACCAGGCCGCCGCTGTCGGGGACCAGCGTTGCGGCCGGGTCGAGCAGCCTGATGAGGGCGGCGATGTCGCGCGCCTCCCACGCCCGCTTGAAGTCGCGCACCGCGTCCGCCCGCTTTCTGGCCGGGACCGCCGGGGCCTGCGCGTCCCGGATGCGGCGGCGGGCCGACGTGGCCAGCTGGCGGCACGCGGCCGGTGTCCGCCCGACGATCTCGGCGACCTCGGGGAAGCGGTACCCGAACACGTCGTGCAGGATGAACGCCACCCGCTCGGCCGGCGTCATCGACTCCAGCACCACCAGGAACGCCATGTTGACCGACTCGTCGAGCGTCACGCGGTCGGCCGGGTCGCCGGCGGCGGCCGCCGACTCGGCACTGCCGGGCAGCGGCTCCGGGATCCACTCGCCGACGTAGCGCTCGCGCCGCGCCCGGGCCGAGCCGAGCAGGTCGAGGCAGATCCGGCTGGCCACCCGGGTCAGCCACGCCCCCGGGGACTCGATGGCCGCCTGCTGTTCGGGCGACATGGCGTACCAGCGCGCGTACGTCTCCTGGACCACGTCCTCGGCGTCGGCGAGCGAGCCCAGCAGCCGGTACGCCAGGTTGATCAGCTGCCGCCGCTCGTTCATGATCGCGCTCAGGCTCATGGCACCTCCTTCGTCCCCGGTACGACGACGCAGCCCCCGCAACTGTGAGGCTCACACTTCGCGGCCCCGGTTCGTCGGTACCGACGGAACTGGAAGGAGCATCCGTCATGAACCTAACCCTCTGGATCGTCGCCGGTGTGCTGGCCGCGCTCTTCCTGGCCAGCGGCGTGACGAAGCTCGCCCGCACCGGCGAGCAGCCCATCACCGCGGTCTTCGGCCCCGCCGTCGTGCGGGCCATCGGCGGGCTGGAGATCCTCGCCGCCGCCGGGCTCGTCCTGCCCGCCGCGCTCGACATCGCCCCGGCGCTCAGGCCGGCGGCCGCCGCCGGCCTGGTGCTGCTCATGGCCGGCGCGCTGGTGTTCCACCTGCGCCGCCGCGAGACCCAGGGCATCGCGGTCACCGCGGCCCTGCTCGTGCTGTCCGCCGTCGTCGCGGTGGGCCGGGCATGAGCACGCTGCAGGAGCTCGCCGACCGCCTCGACATCGCGGCGCTGCCCGGCGAGTTCACCGACGCCGCGAGCTCGCGCGACTTCGAGCGGTTCGCGGCGCTGTTCACCGACGACGGCGTGTGGCGCATCCCCGGGGCGAACGTGGACTTCCGCGGCCGCGCCGAGATCCGCGCCGGCATCGAGCGGCTCCAGGTCGCATGGGAGTTCCTCATCCAGAACGTCCATCCCGGGACGCTGCGGGTTGACGGCGACACGGCCTTTGCCCGGGTGTACGTCAGCGAGCTGGGCCGGTTCCGCGATGGCACGTCCCACGTGAACTACTCCGTGTATCACGATCGTTACCGGCGTACCGCGGAGGGTTGGCGGTTTGCCGAGCGCGCCTACGAGGTGCGGTACGTCGACACCGCGCCGCTCACCGGCGGCCCGATGTCTGATACACCGTAGGGGGCACAAACGAAAGGACACGGGATGCGGATCGCGGCGCGGTACAACGGCCCGCCCGGCTCGGGCAACGGCGGCTACAGCGCCGGCCTGCTGGCCGTCTCGCTGTCCACATCCCCGGTCGAGGTGACGCTGCGCCTCCCGCCGCCGCTCGATACGGACATTTCGGTCGTGAGCGACGGGTCGGGTGTGGCGCGGGCGGTCGCCGGCGAGGACCTGATCGCGGAGGCGCGGCCGGCGCCGGGGCAGCGCCCGGAGCCGGTGCCGCCGGTGTCGGAGGCGGAGGCCAGGGAGGCGGCGAAGCGGTACGCGGGCTTCGCGGACCACCCGTTCCCGACCTGCTACGTCTGCGGGCCGGCGCGCTCCGACGGCCTGGGCCTGTTCCCGGGCGTGCTGCCGGACGGCCGGACCGCCGCCCCGTGGTCGGTCCCGGCGGACGTGTCCGAGGTCACGATGTGGGCGGCGCTGGACTGCCCCGGCGGCTGGTCGGTGATCGCCCCGAACGGCGGCCGCCCGTACGTGCTGGGCCGCCTGGCGGTCTGGCTGGACGCGCTGCCGTCGCCGTCCGACGAGTGCGTGGTGATGGGCCGGCACCTCGCCAGCGCGGGCCGCAAGGCCGACGTGTTGTCCACTGTGTACAGTCCACAGGGGACGGTGCTGGCCACGGCCCGGGCGACCTGGATCGCGCTGCCGTCCTAGGGCTGGGCGCCGAACGTGCGCATCCAGCTCCCGTGCAGGCCCGCGAAGGCGAGCGGCCGTTCGTCGAGGTGGATCGCGTACGCAAGGATGTCGCCCGGCGCCTCCTCCGGCAACCGGGCCGCGAGCTGCGGAAACACCGTGGGCAGCTCCTGCGACAGCCAGTGCCCGTCCAGCCGCCGCATCCGCTCGACGAACGCGCCGCGCCCCGGTTCGGGCACGTAGTCGAGCACGGCCGTGTGGAACACCACGAGCGTGGCGCCGGCCGGCGCGCGGGCCACGACCTCCTCGAAGCGCTCGTTGAGGTCGCCGCTCTCGACGGCCGGCGGCTCGCGCCGCGCGATGGCGAGGGCCGCGTCGAGGCGGGCGAGCCGGTCGTGCTGCTCGGGCCAGACGAGGGTGCGCAGCCACCGCACGTCGTCCTCGTCGGTCACCGACAGCGGGTTGAGGTCGATGCCGGCGCGCCAGGCCACCCGGACCGCGCCCGGGGCGACCGCGGGCAGCGGGCCGTCGACGCGGCACCGCAGCGACACGCCGTCGTCGGCGGGCGGGGCGCCGGCGTGGACGGTGGTCCCGTCCGGGGCGATGTACTCGTACGAGTACCGGTCGGGCAGCAGGCAAAGGCCGGCCGAGGCGCCCACCTCCAGCAGGGCCACGGGCTGGGGGAGGGCGGCCAGGGCGGGGTAGAGCGCGGCGCAGCGGGCCGGCTCGTTCGTCTGGGTGCGGCGGGACAGCATCGTGGACACCACGGCCTCGCGGGCGTCGAGGACGACCTCGCGGAAGGCGGCGTAGTCCCGCGGGGTGCCGGCGACGTAACGGGCGGCGGCCAGGAGCAGGTTGGGCTGGCGTTTGGCCGGCGGCAGGGAGCCCAGCATCGCCAGCACGCCGGGGTCGTCCGCGACCGAGAGGGCAAGGTGTTCGTAGAGCGGGGAGCTGCCGTGTGCCATCGACTTGGCGAAGAACCGGTACTCGTCGGCCGTGTCGGACAAGGAAGATTTCGGCGGTGGGCCTTCCTGCTTTCCCACCTTACCCCACTCCACCAAATTCCCCCGTCCTCCGATTGCCCTGCGTCACTTGATGCTACCGACGGTGAAAGGCGTCCACAAAGGCCAGGTCGCCGGGTCGAGGTCGCCCAGGACGACCGTGCCGGCCAGTGACTCGGCCGTTTCCTTGCCGGGGGCCGTCATGACCCAGCGGGCGTTGCCGTTGCGCAGTCGATGGTCCTGCCCTCGTGGCTCACCAGGGCCGTGCGGCCGTTGACCGTGGCGCTGACGGGGGCGCCGGGGCTCTCGCCGCCCCGCCACTCAGGATAACGCCGCCCGTTGTACGTGATGAAGGCGAAGGCGCCGGCCGATGAACCGGCGTTGACGATGGCCATGTCGAGCTCGCCCTGGTTGAAGTTCAGGATGCAGCCGCCCCACCGGAAGCCGGCCGGAGGGCTCGGCAGGCGGAACGACGGGCCGCAGCGGAAGGTGCGCTCGATGCTCACCATGGCGGCCAGGGACAGCAGGCCGGGCTCGTCGAAGCGGCCCGTGAGCTGCAGCCAGACGCCGTCGACCGGGCTCCAGCGCACGGCGGTCGAGGCGGGGCCGCTCGGGTCGGCGCTCGGGATCAGCGGGCGGGACCGGCAGCGGCCCGCTCGGGCGGGCCATCTCCTCGCGCAGCGCGGCGCCGGCGACCGAGCCGGCCGGCCAGGTCACGTCGCCGGTGAGCATCTCCAGGACGGACACGGCGAGGCTGTACACGTCGCCGACCGGCCGGCCCGCCGCCTGCTCGGGGGAGGCGTACGCGGGGGTCATCCCGCCGGCGGCGAGACCGGCCGCACGCGCCAGCCCGAAGTCGGTCACCTTGGCTGTGCCGTCGTCGTCGAGCAGCACGTTGGCCGGTTTCACGTCGGCGTGCACGAGCCCCCGGCCGTGCGCGTGGGTGAGACCCCAGGCGGCCTGGATCGCGAGGTCGAGGACGCGGGGGAGCGCGCGGTCGCGGCTCCCGCGGTACAACATCCGGCTCTTGATCTGGTCCTTGACCGTGCCGCCGGGCACGAACTCGGCGAACAGGCGCGGCCCGCCGCCGAGGTTGCGCACGTAGTGGCACGCGCACACGTTGGGGTGCAGGCCCAGCGACACCCGCGTCTCGGCCTCGGACACGAAGAGGTCCCGCCCGGCCGGCGAGCGCAGCGCGCCCGGCAGCGGCGCCTTCACCGCCAGGTCGACGCCCCAGCCGAGGTGCCGCACCCGGTGCACGACGCCCATTCCGCCCCGGCCGCGCTCGCCGAGCACCTTATACGTGCCGGCGACGACCGCGCCGGCGCGCCACTCGTCGGTCACTGCGCGGCCTTGTCCCCGGCGCGGGTGCGCGCGTAGTGGATGATCTGCTCGGGCCGCTCGGCGCCGCTGGCGGCGTAGGAGTCGCACATGTCGTCGATCGCCCGGTCCAGCTGCGGCGACGGGCCCCGCTCGGCCAGCAGCACCACGACCGACTCCCACATGCCGTAGCCGATGTCGTCGATGCCGAGCATCGCCTCGAGGTAGCGGCCGGGGCGCAGCAGGTCGATCGCGGTCCGGGCGAGGGTGCCGGCGGCGTCGCCCAGCGCGGCCGCGGCCCGCTCCAGCTCGTCGGCGGTGGTGACGTTGGCCGGATACGCGTCCGGGTCCAGCTTCATGTGGTAGTGGTCGTGGTCGGGCCGCCGGCGGGCCTCCACGAACCCGATCCGGTGCGACAGCGCGTGCTTGTCCAGCGGGATCGCCGGCTGCCCCCAGCGGGCGCCGCGCCAGTTCACGTACTCCCACCAGGCCAGCGGCACCACGACGTAGCCGACGCCCACGAAGATGGTGCCGCGCCCGCCCGGCGCCGGCAGGCTGCGCCGCCCGGTGCCGACCTGCGCGATCCCGTCCGGGGTCGTGAGTATCCAGGTGCCGCGCGAGCCCCGGAACCCGAGCGGCCGGACCGCCGCGCCGACGTCCCTGTTCAGCCGGTTCATCGCCTGCTCCGGTGTCACCACCCCGCACACCGTACCCAATCCGCGCACCCGCGGCTGTTCGTGCCGTTACGATGCGGCCGTGACCTCGCCGAGCCCGGCCGACCAGGGCGGCCTGTCCAGGCTCGCGCGCGGCTCCGCGATCGCGGGCGGCGCCGTCGTCGTCAACGGGCTGCTCAGCGCCGCCGTCCTCGCCGTGTGCTCGGCGCTGCACCAGACCGGGCAGATCGCCGCCTACACCGTCGTCACGTCGGTGCTGGCGTTCGTCACGATCCTGCTCGGCGGCGGGTCGGCGATGCTGTACCTCAACGGCACCGAGCACGAGCGCGCCCTCGTGCGCAGCCAGTGGAGCATCGTCGTCGTGCCCGGGCTGGTCCTCGGCGCCGTGGGCACCGCGGTGTTCTACGCGCACCGGGGGTACGACCCGGGCGCCCTCGCCGCCGCCGGTGTCGTCGCCCTCGGCAACGGCCTGGCGACGCTGCAGATCGCCGACTACACGCGGCGGATGCGCTTCCTGGCCAACGCGGTGCTGCAGTGTGGCAGCAAGGCGGCGTCGCTGGTCCTGGTGCTGGCCGGCGTCCCGCTCACGGTGTCGCTGGCCGTGGCCGGCGTGGCCCAGCTCGTCGCCGGCGAGCTCGCGCTGGGCAAGGACGGTTCGCTGCGCCGCGGGACCCTGCGCCGCCCGTCGCTGCGGGACGTCGGCGCCGCCTACCGCGCCGGCGGCCCGCTGTTCGGCTACGCCACCGGCGACCTGTACACGGCCCGGCTCGGCACCGTCGCCCTGTCTCTCGCCGCCGGCCCCGCCGTGCTGGGCCCGTTCGGCGCGGTCGCGGCCGCGTACCAGGCGATCGGCAACGTCGTGCAGGCGGCGCTGCAGGTGCCGATGATCGCCCGCACCCGCGCGCGGCTCGGCATCGGCTTCTCACACCACCGGGCATCGTTCGCGATCGGGGTGGCGCTGGTCTGCGCGGTGCCGATGGCCGCCGCCGTCGCGGCGCTGGCCCCGTTTCTGACCGGCACGATCCTGTCCCTGTCGCACCGCTCCGCGGCCGCCTGGCTGACGCTGTTCATGCTCGCCCTGCCGTTCATGGCGGTCACCCGGGCACTGATGTTCGAGTGGATCGGCGACGGCCGCTACGGCCGCGCGACCCGCGCCGTGGCCCTGCTCGCCGCCGTCACGACCGTCTGCGTCGCGGTCGGCGTACCGCGCTTCGGCCCGTTCGGCGCGGCCGGCGCCACCGCCGCCGCGGAGGCGCTCACCCTCGCGCTGCTGCTCGCCCTGCACCGCCGGGGGTTCGACCTCAACCGCGGCTGAGGTCGCAGACTGCCGGCATGCCCTGGATGCTCTTTCGGTGCGGGGCGCGGCGGTACGGGGGTCCTCGCCCGGTCGTCGGGGACGTCCGGATCGGCGCCGTCGCGGCGGTCATCGGGGTCGGCGGCGTGTGGGGTGAGGTCGAGGCGGCGCTGCGCCGCCACGGCGACAGCCGGTCCACGCCGGCGCGATGTACGCGCCGACCGGGCCGGCCGCCCTCACCCAGGCCGAGCAGATCCGCATCCTCGGCTCCGCGGCCGGGTGGCGGCCACGCACGAGGAGGCTCGGCCACGACGGCTCGCCGGCTGCTCCTCGAGGCCGGCTACGCCCCCCTCAGCCCTTGCCTTGCTTCCGGCCGTGGTGGCAAGTCCGCAGATTTACTTGGACGGGGGGCTGACAAACGACGCTCGGCCGATGGTGGCGGGCGCTGGCGCGCCCGCTGCAACGCATTAGCGTGGTCCGGGTCCGTCGTTGCCCACCGGACATTCCTCCGGGCCGTCTGCCGCCGGCGGGCTCGCGCGGGTCATCATTCGGTGGCCCAGGTTGAAATGTGGTGGGGCGTTGGGATATTGGTTTTCCGAGTGCGCGTGCCCTCAATTTTTGAAGACGGCGGATTTGCGTCACGGGCTGCGTATTCTCGGAGCCTGACCGGGCCGACAACAATGGCGTCGGGGATGCCGGGCCGCATTTGGGTGCGGCCTTGCGCGGCAGCGTCGCGGTTGCGCGATCGTTCTGACTGCTGTCGCCTGCGGCTGGTCCGACGGGGTCGGAAGTCGCAGCCGGTGATGGTGCCGGAGCTGGGGCCGGCGCAGGCGCTGGCGGCGGAGCTGGGGCTGGGGGCGGCGCCGGTTCGGTCCGATGATCGGCGCCCGCGGCCACCGCTGCGGCCTTCTCGTGAGCCCGACGCAGATTCACAGGAGAATAACCTCGCGCCCTGCTCCGATCACGCATGGCAGCCATTTCCTGCCTGGTAAACAACTGCAGCTGCGTGTGTCCTGAACGTGGAGGAGGTTCGGTAGGTCGAGCTTTGGAAGCGGTGCTGCACGGAAGATGAAGGTTGTTGGCCCTTCGGAGTCGCCCGGCGGCGGGAGGCTTCAAACCACCTTATGCTGCGTTGGCTGAAGACCGTCGTGGTGAGCGATGAGGAAAAGGCGCCCGAGAGGTGTCAGGTAGGGATCAGGAAGACGAACGTAAGTGAATCGTTGCTGACGTGTCGAAACAATTACAGACGACATCGAAACCGGGGTGTGCAGCTGATCCCGGGATGAGCCTGTCAAGCCCCGGGTTTGGTGGAGAGTTGGTTAGCTGGTTTTCAGAGGTGCGGTGACCGGCTGGGTCATCGCGTGTAGTGCCTCGTACTCGGCAGGCGGGACGTGCCCGAGCTCGCCGTGCAGGCGCCGATTGTTGTACCAGTCGATGTACTCGACGGTGGCCATCTCCAGGTCGTCGAGGCCGCGCCAGGGGCCTTTGTTGCGCACGAGTTCGGCCTTGTAGAGGGAGTTGAACGCCTCGGCCATGGCGTTGTCGTAGGAGTCGCCCTTCGCGCCGACCGAGGCGACGGCGCCGGCCTCGGCGAGGCGCTGGCTGTAGCGAATCGCTCGGTACTGGACTCCGCGGTCGGAGTGGTGGACCAGTCCTTGCAGGTCAGCGCTCTGAGCCTCGCGACGCCAGACCGCCATCTTCAACGCGTCCAACGCCAGATCGGTGTAGAGCGACGTGGATACCTGCCAGCCGACGATCATGCGGGAGAACACGTCCAGCATGAACGCGGCATAGACCCAGCCCACGCTGGTGCGCACGTAGGTCAGATCGGCCACCCACAACTGGTTCGGCCCAGCGGCGGTGAAGTCACGTTTGACCAGGTCACGAGGCCTGTCCGTCTCGGCCGCGGGTCGGGTCGTGCGAGGCGACGTGTCGCGCAGCAGCCCACGCAGCCCGACGGCGCGCATCAGCCGCTCGACGGTGCACCGGGCCACCCGCACACCGCGACGGTGCAGCTCGTGCCAGATCTTGCGGGCGCCGTAGACGCCGTAGTTCTCCGCGTGGACCTGCCGGATCAACGCGGTCAGCTCCGCATCGCGCCGGGAGCGGGCCGAGACCGGGCGGGTCTTGGCGGCATAGTAGGTCGACGGTGCGATCTGTGCCGGCGTGTCTTCAAGGGCCTGCAGGACCGGCTGGACACCGTGTTCCTCTTGCTGAGCGTCGACGAACGCGACCTTCATCGCGACGGACGGTCCAACTCCGCCGCGAAGAAAGACGCCGCGGACTTCAGGATCTGGTTCGCCCGCCGCAACTCACGATTCTCCCGCTCCAACGCCGCGATCCGCTCCGCGTCGCTGCTGCTCGTGCCCGGCCGCGCACCGGCATCGGTCTCGGCCTGCTTCACCCAGACCCGCAACGCCTCCGGATGAACGCCGAGCTGACCGGCGATCCGCCGGATCGCCCCCACCGCGGACGCTGGATCCCGGCGGGCTTCCAACGCCAGTCGAGTCGCACGCTCACGCAGCTCATCGGGGTACTTCTTCGGTGCCGGCATAGCCTGATCTTCTCCCAGGTTTGGATGTCTCCATCAAACCCGGTGCGGGACAGCCTGGCGGGTGTGCCGCTTTCTGGCCAGGCGGTGTCCGGCATGGAGACGACGTGAGCCTGGTCTGCGGCTTCCGTGTGGAACAGGAGAAGGCGTGCCCGGATACGCCGTGCTCGTGCGGGCAGGGGAGAGGGAGTGTCCCAAGCGGCGACACCGTAAGGGATCGAGTACCGATGCCGGGTGCGCTGGCGGACCGGCCCGTAGTAGTGGTGAGGGCCCTGTAATGGGGCTGGAGCGAAGGGGCCGGGTTGTCCGTGGCTGGTCTGTCCGATCAACCGGATGTTCTCCGGAAGGAGTCGCGTGGGCGAGCTGAAAGCAGCAGACAAGCCGTTTCAGATTTCGAAGCGGGCAGTCTGGGAGGCGTGGGAGAAGGTCAAGGCGAACAAGGGCGCGCCCGGTGTGGACGGACAGACGATCGAGCAGTTCGAGGCGGATCTGAAGAACAACCTGTACAAGATCTGGAATCGGATGTCCTCGGGGTCGTACTTCCCACCACCGGTGCGTGCGGTGGAGATCGAAAAGGCGCATGGGGGCGGCACGAGAATCCTTGGCGTGCCGGCCGTGTCGGATCGCGTCGCGCAGACGGTTGTGGCTATGGAGTTGGAGCGGAAGGTCGAACGGGTCTTCCACCCGGATTCCTATGGCTATCGGCCAGGGCGCTCCGCACTCGACGCCGTGGCTACCTGCCGGACACGGTGCTGGAAGACGGACTGGGTGATCGATCTGGACATCCGCAAGTTCTTCGACAGCGTGCCGTGGGACCTGGTTGTCAAGGCTGTCGAGGCGAACACCGACCTGCCGTGGGTGGTGCTGTATGTCAAACGGTGGTTGCATGCACCGCTGGCACTACCCGACGGGTCGTTGCAAGCCAGAGACCGGGGAACTCCACAGGGGTCCGCGGTCTCACCTGTGCTGGCGAATATGTTCCTGCACTATGCGTTCGACATCTGGATGGCCCGGCAGTTCCCCGGCGTCACCTTCGAACGCTATGTGGACGACGCGGTAGTGCACTGCGTCAGCCAGGCTCAGGCACGGCATGTGCTGGCGGCGCTGCAGGAACGGATGCGTGAGGTCGGCTTGGAACTGCATCCGGACAAGACCAGGATCGTGTACTGCAAGGACAGCAACCGGCGCGGCTCCTACGAGCACACCGCGTTCACGTTCCTCGGGTACACGTTCCGAGGTCGGGAAGTACGGCCCAAGACCGGCAAGCGGTTCACCGGGTTCAACCCGGCGATCAGCAGCGACGCCTTGAAGAGGATCAGTCGTCAGGTGCGGTCCTGGCGGCTGCATCGGCACACCCAGATCTCCGAAACGGACCTCGCAGCATGGGTCAACCCCAAGGTGCGAGGCTGGATGCAGTACTACGGCGCCTTCTACCGTTCAGCGCTGTATCCCCTCCTGACGCGTATCAACGCCTACGTGATGCGCTGGCTCCGCAAGAAGCACAAACGGCTGCGCGAACGAAAGAGAGCACAGGAAGCCTGGACCCGAGCCGTCACCACAAGGCCCCGGTTCTTCGCCCACTGGGCTTGGGTGAACACCGTTCCCGCGGTCTGGTGACCAGGGCAACAAGAGCCGTATAACGAGAGATCGTTACGTACGGTTCTGTGAGAGCCGGGGGCTGAAATGCCCCCGGCTACTCGACCCCATACAAGAATTATCCCAGCACCCGCCCAAAAAAACCGCCCCGAGCACCATCCAAAATTCAGATGACGCAAACCCCTAACGGCCCGGACCACCGAATGATGACCCGCGCGAGCCCGCCGGCGGCAGACGGCCTGGAGGAATGTCCGGTGGGCAACGACGGACCCGGACCACGCTAATGCGTTGCAGCGGGCGCGCCAGCGCCCGCCACCATCGGCCGAGCGTCGTTTGTCAGCCCCTCGTCCAAGTAAATCGCGTGCGTGCCGTCCGGCTGCGCGGCGAACTCGGCCTGCGCGGCCGTGACCAGGGCCTCGGTCGCCGCGGGGTAGGCCGTTGCACGACCAGATGCCTCGCCGGGGGTGACCTGGGCCTTGGTCGCCGCGGGGTAGGCCGTTGCACGACCAGATGCCTCGCCGGGGGTGACCTGGGCCTTGGTCGCCGCGGGTAGGCCGTTGCACGACCAGATGCCTCGCCGGGGGTGACCTGGGCCTTGGTCGCCGCGGGGTAGGCCGTTGCACGACCAGATGCCTCGCCCGGAGCTCGGTCACGTCGGGGACCGAAGCCGCATCACAGCGCCACGGTAACCGGCTGCAACAAACCTGCAAACGCGCGGTCTTGTCCCTAGGAAAACGCTTTCCTTACACTGGCCTTCTTCGATATATGCGGCTCCGGGCCCGGGAACGCGCTTTCCTAACGGAGGTTCCATGACATCCCAGCTCCGTTCCCGCCTGCGCGTGCGCCGGTGGCTGGTCGCGGCCGCCGCCGTGGCCGCCGGCGTGGTCGCGGCGACCCAGGCCGCCTTCGCCGACACCGCGTTCAGCGCGAACTTCGAGAACGGCTCGACCAGCGGCTGGTCGAAGTCCGGCGGCACCTGGAGTGTCGTCACCGACGGCTCCCAGGTCGTCCAGCAGTCCAACGCCACCACGAACAACGCCCGCTTCTTCGCCGGCGACAGCGGGTGGGCCGACTACACGGTGCAGGCCCGGGTCAAGCCGCTCGCGCTCGGCTCCGGCGGCTTCGCCGGCCTGCTCGCCCGGGCCGGCGGCGCCACCACGTTCTACCGGCTTGCGCTGCTGCCCGGCAACAGCGTGCAGCTGCAGGCGGTGAACAGCGGCTCGGTCACCGTGCTGGCCGGCGCCTCGCGCACGGTGTCGACCGGCACGTGGTACACCCTGTCGCTCACGGTCAAGGGTGCCCAGATCAGCGGCGCGGTCGACGGCGCCACGATCGGCCCGGGCACGTCGAGCGTCGTCGCGAAGGGCCGCATCGGCCTGCAGACGAGCTACTCCACGGCCGACTTCGACGACGTCACGGTGACCACCGGCGGCACGTCGCCGTCGCCGTCCGCGTCCGCCTCCGCCTCGGCGTCCGCTTCGGCCGGACCTTCCTCGTCGACGAGCGTCCCGCCCTCCTCGACGCTGTACGTGTCACCGGGCGGGAGCGCGAGCGCGCCCGGCACCCAGGCCCAGCCGACCACGCTGCCGTCGGCCGTCACCCGCATCGCGGCCGGCGGGACGATCTACCTGCGCGGCGGCACGTACGCGCTGTCGAGCACCGTCACGATCGCGCCCGGCAACAACGGCACGTCCAGCGCTCGCAAGACGCTCTCGGCGTACCCCGGCGAAACCCCGGTGCTGAACTTCTCCGCCCAGGCCGAGGACCCCGCCAACCGCGGCCTCGCCGTCAACGGCAACTACTGGCACGTGTACGGCATCGTGGTCGAGCACGCCGGCGACAACGGCATCTTCGTGGGCGGCAGCAACAACGTCATCGAGCGCACGATCACCCGCTACAACCGCGACAGCGGCCTGCAGATCTCGCGGATCGCCTCCGACACCCCGCAGAGCCAGTGGCCGGCGAACAACCTCGTCCTCAGCGCCGAGTCGCACGACAACGCCGACTCCGGCGGCGAGAACGCCGACGGGTTCGCGGCCAAGCTCACGGTCGGCTCCGGCAACGTGTTCCGGTACGCGGTGTCGCACAACAACATCGACGACGGCTGGGACCTGTTCACCAAGACCGACACCGGCCCCATCGGCCCGGTGACGATCGAGGACTCGCTGTCGTACAACAACGGCACCCTCAGCAACGGCACGGTCAACGCCAACGGTGACCGCAACGGCTTCAAGCTCGGCGGCGAGGACATCTCCGTCAACCACGTCATCCGCCGCAACATCGCCTACCACAACGGCCACCACGGCTTCACGTACAACCGCAACCTCGGCACGATGTCGATCTCCAACAACCTGAGCATCGACAACACCGAGCGTAACTACTCCTTCGACGCCGGCTCGTCGGTGTTCCGCGGCGACACGTCGTGCCGGTTCGCGTCCGGCGGCTCCACCGACAAGATCGTCGGCGACGCCGACTCGTCCAACCAGTTCTGGTCCGGCACCAACGGCTCCCGCTGCGCCAACGACTCGGGCGCGCTCGCCTGGTCGTTCGCCTCGGACGGCCACCTGGTGGTCACGCTCGGCGGCCGGGCCGTCTCGCTCTGACCGGCGCGGGCCTCGTACAGGCCGATCGCCACGTAGAGGGCCAACTGT
Source organism: Dactylosporangium sp. CA-139066 (assembly GCF_050936175.1). NCBI lineage: Bacteria > Bacillati > Actinomycetota > Actinomycetes > Micromonosporales > Micromonosporaceae > Dactylosporangium > Dactylosporangium sp. CA-139066. The sequence continues at coordinate 3,426,915 of NZ_JBNJNH010000001.1, forward strand.
ATGGCCAGCATGACGGGCAGGGTGCTCTGCTGCGTCGCGGATCCGCTCGCGACGCAGGCGAGCGCCACCGCCCAGGCGGCGGGCGCCGCGTAGAGCGCCCGCCGCGGCGCGCCGAGCAGCCACGCCGTCGTCGACCGGGTAGGCCGACAGGAACAGCCACCCGACGCCGGCCGCGGCGGCAAGGGCGACGACGCCGACCGCGACGCCCCGCAATGCGCCCCAGAGGTACGGCCTTCGATGCCAGACCTCCATGGCCGTGACTATTGCACGACTGTCAAGCTTGATCGGTAAAGAGTGAGCACGATTACCAATCGCGGGGCGGTGGAAGAAGGCGGGGGAGCGGCGCCTTGTCATTGGTCGTGGCCGAGACCCTGACGACGACCCCGCCCGCAACCGAACGCTCACCCGGCGACCTGCTGCCGGCCGGGCGCCGGTTCCGGCTCGTGCTCCTGCTCGGCTTCCTGACCGCGCTCGGGCCGCTCACCATCGACATGTACCTGCCGTCGCTGCCGACGATCACCGCCGACCTGCACGCCTCCGCGGCGGCCGTCCAGCTGACCCTGACCGGCACCCTGGCCGGGATCGCCGTCGGCCAGCTGCTCATCGGGCCGCTGTCCGACGCGCTGGGCCGGCGCCTGCCGCTGCTGGCCGGCATCGGCGTGCACGTGCTCGCCTCGGCGCTGTGCGTGTTCGCGCCCGGGCTGGTCGCGCTCGGCACCCTGCGGGTCATGCAGGGCCTCGGCGCCGCCGCCGCGTCGGTGGTCGCGATGGCGATCGTGCGGGACCTGTTCAGCGGGCTCGCCGCGGCCCGGCTGTTCTCCCGGCTGATGCTCGTCGTCGGCGTCGCCCCGATCCTGGCCCCGACGATCGGCGGGCAGGTGCTGCGCCTGACCCAGTGGCGCGGCGTGTTCGTGGTGCTGTGCGCGGTGGGCGTGGCGATCCTGGTGTCGACCGCGGTCGCGCTGCCCGAGACGCTGCCCCGGCAGCGGCGCCGCTCCGGCGGGATCGCCGGCACCGCCCGCGACTACGGCCGCCTCTTCGCCGACCGCGTCTACGTCGGCCTGATCCTCGTCGCCGGCCTGGCGATGGCCGCGCTGATCGCCTACGTGAGCGGCTCCAGCTTCGTGTTCCAGGACGAGTTCGGGATGGGCCAGCAGGCGTTCGCGTTCGTCTTCGCCGGCGGCGCGGTCGGCCTGATCGGCGCCACACAGCTCAACGTGCGGCTGCTGCGCCGGTGGACCCCGCAGCGCATCCTGTCCGGCGCGCTGGTGGCCGGCGTGGTCGCCGGCGCCGTGATGCTGGTCCTCGCCGCGACGCACACCGGCGGCCTGGCCGGCGTGCTGATCCCGCTGTGGACGGTGCTGGCGATGGTCGGCCTGGCCATGCCGAACGCCCCCGCGATCGCGCTGTCGCGCCACGGCGAGGCCGCCGGCACCGCGGCCGCGCTGCTCGGCGCCACCCAGTTCGGCGTCGGTGCCCTCGCCGCGCCGCTGGTCGGCGTGCTCGGCGTGGGCGCCGTCGCGATGGCGATCGTCGTGTTCGGCGGCATGACCGCCGCGGGCCTGGCCCTGTGGCTCGTCGTGCGGCCCCGCGGCCTGCCGGCCGACGCGATCGCCGAGCCCGCGGTGGCCGTCGCGCACTGACGCTCAGGCCGGGTGGTACTGCGTCACGACGACCTGCCCGTCGAGCAGCCGGGAGCCGGCGGCCCGCAGGCGCACGCGCTGCTGCGGCTCGGCGAAGAGCCGCCGCCCGCCGCCGAGGACGACCGGGTGCACGGCGACGTGGTACTCGTCGATGAGCCCCGCCTCGGTCAGGGCGGCGGCCAGGCCTGCCCCGCCGGTGAGCAGCAGGCCGGCGCCGTCCCGGGCCTTGAGCGCGCCGATCTCGGCGGCCAGGTCGGTGCGGATGACCCGCTCGGTCCACTCGTCGCCGGCGTACGAGCGGGAGCACACGATCTTCGGGGTGGCCCGCCAGAACGGCGCGAACGCGGCGGTGTGCGGGTCGTCGGAGATCGCCTCGGCGTTGGGCCAGAAGCCGACCATCATCTCCCACACCGGCCGCCCGAACAGCAGCGTGTCGACCCGCCGGTCGAGCCCCTCGGAGTAGGCCGACAGCTCCGGCCCCATGACCGGCCAGTCGAACTCCCCGTTCGGCCCGTCGATGAATCCGTCGACCGAGGTGTGCACCCAGTAGATGACCTTGCGCATGTCCTGCTCCTTCGTCGTCTGTACCGGTAGGTCGGTGCCGCCGGCGCCGGTTCGACATCACCGTCGCGGAATTTTCCCGCCGGCGCGACGGGTAGGCTGCCGCCGTGGCATCGGTGCGGGTGGAGACGATCGTCGCGGCGGAACCGGCGGCCGTGTGGGCCGCGATCGCCGACGTCGGGGCCGTGCACCGGCGGCTGCTGCCCGGCCGCGTGCGCGACGCCCGCATCGAGGGCGACGTCCGCATCCTGACGATGCCCGACGGCACCGAGGTCCGCGAGCTCATCGTGGCCGTCGACCATGACGGGCGCCGGATGGCGTACTCCGTGCAGGGACCCGGCCGCCTCACCCTCGCCCACCACCATGCCGCGTTCGAGGTCTTCGACCACGACGGCGGGCGGGCGCGGCTCGTCTGGACCACCGACGTGCTGCCCCACGACCGCGCGGCCGCGGTGCGGGCGCGCGTCGAGCGCGGCCTCGAGGAGATCCGCTCGACGCTCGAGTCGCAGCCCGCGGCCTGACGCCGCCGGTGGGTGGCGCCGTGGTGGCGCCGAGGGCGATTTGTCTGACGATTCCGCAGGTCAGCGACCGCGTGGCACCCGGGCCTTGTGATGCAGTGTCCCGTGTCACAATATGTAGTGTCGCTACCTAGGGGAAGGGCAGCATCGATCCCATGACCAGATCTGTCGCGGGGCTCATCGCGGGGCGGTGGGTGAAGTACGTCTTCGTGGTCTTGTGGCTGGCCGTCGTCGCGGTCGCCTTCCCGTTGTCGCAGAAGCTCGCGGATGCCGAGAAGAACGACAACAAGTCGTGGCTGCCGGGCAAGGCGGAGTCGGTGCAGGTCCTCGATGTGCAGTCGAGCTTCACCTCGCCGAACACGATCCCGGCCGTCGTCGTCTACGAGCGCCGGGCGGGCTTCACCGGCGCCGACAAGAACAAGCTCGACGCCGACTCCGAGGCCTTCGCGGCCCTGCCGGAGATCGACGGCAAGGTCTCCGAGCCGCGGGTGACGGGCGACCAGCAGGCCGCGCAGATCATCGTGCCGGTCAACCTCGGCAGCGACGGCTGGAACAAGGCCGGCGACATCGCCGACCGGCTGCGCAAGACCGCCGAGGCCGGCGCCAACGGCATGACCGTGCACATCGCCGGCCCGCTGGGCAGCGCCGCCGACTCGGGCAAGGCGTTCCAGGGCATCGACACCAACCTGCTGCTGAGCACCGTGATCGTCGTGGTGGTGATCCTGCTCATCACGTACCGCAGCCCGCTGCTCTGGCTGCTGCCCGTCATCTCCTCGGGCGTCGCGCTGACCGCCGCCCAGGCCGTGATCTACCTGCTCGCCAAGCACGCGGGCCTGGTCGTCAACGCCCAGAGCGCCGGCATCCTGACCGTGCTCGTCTTCGGCGCCGGGACCGACTACGCGCTGCTGCTCATCGCCCGCTACCGCGAGGAGCTGCGCCGCCACGCCGACCGGCACGAGGCGATGACGGAGGCGCTGCACCGGGCCGGCCCGGCGATCGTGGCCAGCGCCGCCACCGTCGTGCTGGGCATGCTGTGCCTGTTCTTCGCCGAGACCAACGCGACGAAGGGCCTCGGACCGGTCGCCGCGATCGGCATCGCCGTCGGCCTGGCCGTCATGCTCACCCTGCTGCCGGTCCTGCTGACCATCTGCGGCCGCTGGATCTTCTGGCCGCTGCGCCCGAAGGTGGGCTCGCCCGAGCCGACCACGACCGGCCTGTGGGCCCGCGTCGGCGCGCGCATCGGCCGCCGGCCCCACAGCGTCTGGGTCGTCACCGCCGTCGTGCTCGGCCTGGCCACGATCGGCATCGTCCAGCTCGGCGCGACCGGGCTGACGAATGCGGAGTCGTTCCGCGGCACGCAGGACTCGGTCGTCGGCGAGCAGGTCCTGGCCGACCACGGCGCCGCGGCCGCCGGCACCCCGGTCGTCATCATCGGCGCCGCCGACAGGTCCGACGCGATCGCCGCGGCCGTCCGCGGCACCGAAGGCATCGAGGCCAAGTCGGTCACCGCGATCCCGCCGGTCGGCGGACACGCGTACGTCAACGCCTTCCTCGTCGACGAGCCCGACAGCGCCGCCGCGTACGCGACGATCGACCGCCTCCGCGACAAGGTCCACGCCATCGCCGGCGCCGACGCGAAGGTCGGCGGCACCACGGCGATCAACCTCGACGTCCAGCGCGCGGCCGGCCGCGACCGCGACGTCATCATCCCCGTGGTCCTCGCGGTGGTACTGCTCATCCTCATCCTGCTGCTGCGCTCGATCGTCGCCCCGCTCATCCTCATCGCGACGGTCGTGCTGTCCTTCGGCGCCGCGATGGGCGTGAGCGCGCTGGTGTTCCGCCACATCTTCGGCTTCGGCGGCGCCGACACGTCGTTCCCGCTGTTCGTGTTCGTGTTCCTGGTGGCGCTGGGCATCGACTACAACATCTTCCTGATGACCCGCGTCCGCGAGGAGTCCGCGCGCCACGGCACCCGCCGCGCCGCCCTGGTCGGCCTGGCCGCGACGGGCGGCGTCATCACCAGCGCCGGCCTGGTCCTGGCGGGCACGTTCGCGGTCCTGGGCACCCTGCCGCTGACCGCGTTCGCCGAGATCGGCTTCGCCGTGGCGTTCGGCGTCCTGCTCGACACGATCATCGTCCGCTCGGTGCTGGTGACCGCGCTCAACCTGGACGTCGGCCGCCACATGTGGTGGCCGAGCAAGCTGGCCAAGGTGCCGGACGAGGCGGCCGCGGACGCGAAGGAGCTCGCGACCACGACCGTCCCCTAGCCCAGCCGTGGTGGGGGCTCCGGCCGGAGCCCCCGCCCGTTACCAGGGCAGTGGGCCGTCCGCGCCGAAGAAACCGCCGGTCGGCCCGTCGGCGCCCAGCGTCGCCAGGCCGACCGCGACCGCGGCCCCGTCCGCCGGGGTGAGCGTGCCGGTGTGGGCGTTCGCGTCGGTGGCGCAGAAGCCGGGCGCCGCCGCGTTGACGAGGATGCCGTCCTTGCGCAGCTCGTCGGCGTACTGCACGGTCAGCGCGTTCACCGCCGACTTCGACGGCGCGTACGCCGCCGACTGCGGCAACCCGGCCGCCCGCCACTGCTCGCTGCTCATCACGGTCAGCGACCCGGCGTGGCTGCTCACGTTCACCACCCGCGGCGCGGCCGAGCGCCGCAGCAGCGGCAGCATCGCGTTCGTCACCGCGATCACCCCGAGCACGTTCGTCTCGAACACCGCCCGCACCGTGTCGATGTCGACGCCGCTCGGGATCTGGTTGGTGGCCTCCTGCGGCGCGACGCCGCCCGACCCGCTGATCCCGGCGTTGTTGACGAGCACGTCCAGCCGCCCGTAGCGCTCGTCGATCAGCTCGGCGACGCTGCGCGCCGTCGCGGCGTCGGTCACGTCGAGCGTCACGGCGTGCGCGTCCCCGCCCTCGGCCCGCAGCGCCGCCGCGGCCTCCTCGCCCAGCCGATCGTCGCGCGCTCCCACCAGCACCGTCATCCCCAGCGCCGCGAGCTGCCCGGCGATCGCCCGCCCGATCCCCTTGTTGGCCCCGGTGACCAGCGCAATCTTCCGCTCGTCCATGCTCGTGCTCCCTCTTCGTGGCGTACCGTGACGCTCATGAAGATGCCGGCGTCCCCGCCCCTGTGACGGCGCCCCGGCGTGACGAGGGCCACGAGCCGCCCGTGTCACAGAACGCCCCCGACCGGCATCTCGTGGGCATGGACCCGGCCACCGAGGCGTTCGTCGCCCACCGCAACCTGCTCTTCACCGTCGCCTACGAGATGCTCGGCTCCGCCGCGGACGCCGAGGACGTCCTGCAGGAGACCTGGGTCCGCTGGTCCGGCGTCGACCTCGACGCGGTGCAGGACAACCGCGCGTACCTGGTCCGGATCACCACCCGCCAGGCCCTGATCCGCCTGCGCACGCTGCGCCGCCGCAAGGAGTCGTACGTCGGCCCGTGGCTCCCCGAGCCCCTGCTGACCGCCCCCGACGTGGCCGAGGACGTGGAACTGGCCGACAGCGTCTCGATGGCGATGCTGCTGGTGCTGGAGACCCTGACCCCCGCCGAGCGCGCGGTGTTCGTGCTGCGGGAGGTGTTCGCGCTGGAGTACGACGAGATCGCGGAGGCCGTCGAGAAGACCCCCGCGGCGGTACGCCAGATCGCCCACCGCGCCCGCGCGCACGTGGCCGCGCGCCGCCCGCGCAGCACGGTCTCGCAGTCCCAGACCCGCGACGCGCTGGCGGCCTTCCAGCGCGCCGTCGAGACCGGCGACCTGCAGCACCTGCTCGACATCCTGGCCCCCGACGTCGTCTTCCTCGGCGACGGCGGCGGCGTGGTCCAGGCCGTCCTGCACCCCATCACCGGCGCCGACAGGGTGGCCCGCCTGCTGGCGGCCGGCGTCCCCCGCGTCGCCGAGCTGATGTCGGTGCACCCGACCGAGGTCAACGGCCAGCCCGCGCTGACGTTCCGCCACAACGGCCAGGTCGACACCGTCCTGGCCCTGCGCATCGACGACGGCCTGATCTCCGGCGTCTACGCCGTGCGCAACCCGGAGAAGCTCGCCCGCATCGAGCGCGAGACCCCGGTGAGCCGTTAGGGCAGCTCCCGCCTGAGGACCGCGAGCAGCCGCCGGTGCGCCGGCGCGTTGGCGGCTGCGGCTCGCTGCTCGGCGGTACCGAACGCGTCGACCGGATCGTCGCACGGCCCTGCTGACCTCAGCCGTCGACGGTGTAGGCGGCCCGTGTCGTGCCCAGCGCGACGCGGATGGCGAGGGCCTGCAGGTGCAGATGGACAGCGTCGACGAACTGGCCGGTCTCCGTGCACAGGTTGCCCATCTTGGCTGAGCGAACCGTCGAATCGGAAACGGTCAGTGTGACATCCAGCGGTGCCATATTCGATCCTGACGGACCGGAACCGGCTGGACTCAGTCCCGGGCGACGCTGTCCTCGCGCTCGTCCGCTGCCGCAGCTGACACCGCGGGGCGGGGGACGACCACGACGCGGCAGTGCGCGTCGGCCTTGAGGCGCTCGCTGGCGCTGCCGTCGAGCAGGTGGGCCACCCCGCCGTGGGACGGGGCGCCGATCACGACCGCGCGGGCGTGGACGGCGTCGGCGTGGCGGGCGATCAGGCTGCCGGCGTGGCCGTGGTCGGCGACGCTGCGCAGGACGTGGCCGGAGGCGGGGATGCCGCGGGCGGCCAGGTCGTCCAGGTACGCCTGGACGCGGGCCCGGGCCTCGTCGTAGCTCACGCGGTCGACCGCGTCGTCGCCCACGACGGCGATCTCGTGGACGTGCAACAGCTCCAGTGGAGCGTCGAAGCGGCCGGCCAGCTCGGCGGCCACCGCGGTCACCGCCGCGGCGTGCGGGCCGGCGTCGACGGCGACGACGACCGGCGCGCTGCCGTTCGCCTCGCCGGTGCGCCCGACCGTGACGATCTCGCCGACGGCCTGCCCCGCGGCGGCCTCGTCCGCGTCGGCCTCGGCGGCGGACAGCAGGCGGTGGCCGGTGGCCAGGACGGCGATCGCGATGAGGAACGCGGCCGCGCCGGCGTAGAACGGGACGTGGATGTTGTAGTGGTCGGCGAGCTTGCCCGCGACGAACGGGGCGAGGCCGCCGCCGATGAAGCGCACGAAGCCGTACGACGCCGAGGCGACCGGGCGCGGCACCGGGGCGACCGTCATGACGGCCTGGGTGGTCAGGGTGTTGTTGATGCCGATGAAGGCGCCGCAGACGATGACGGCGACGATGACCGTGGTGGCCGAGTCCGTGAACGCGCCGATGACGGCGAGGACGACGGCGAGGAGGAACAGGTTGGCGTACAACGTCTTGGCCGTGCCGAAGCGCCGCTGCAGCCGCGGGGCGACCGCCACGCTGAAGATCGCGACGAGCAGGCCCCAGCCGGTGAACACGAGGCCGAGCTTGTGCTCGGACAGGTGCATCGGATACGGCGCGTACCCGAGCATGGTGAAGAAGCCCCAGTTGTAGAACACCGCCGTCAGGCTCATGATGAGCAGCCCGCGGTGGCGCAGCGCGGCGATCGGGGCGGCGATCGACGTCCGCTCGGCCGGCTTGGGCGTCTTGGGCACCAGCGTGATCGTGGCGATGAGGGCGATGAACATCAGCACGCTCACGCCGTAGAACGGCCCGCGCCAGCTGATCCCGCCGAGGGTGCCGCCCAGCAGCGGACCGACGGCGATGCCGATGCCCAGCGCGGTCTCGTACAGGATGATCGCCCCGCCGAACCCGCCGCTCGCCGACGCGACGATGACGGCGAGGGAGGTGGCGATGAACAGCGCGTTGCCCAGCCCCCACCCGGCGCGGAAGCCGACGATGCCGCTGATCGTGTTCGACGTACCGGCGAGGGCGGCGAAGACGACGATCAGCACCAGCCCGGCGATGAGGGTGCGCTTGGGCCCGATGCGGCTGGACACGACGTTCGTCACGAGCATCGCGACGGCGGTGACGAGCAGGTAGCTGGTGAACAGCAGCGACACCTGGCTGGGCGAGGCGTGCAGCTTGGTCGAGAGCGCCGGCAGGATCGGATCGACCAGCCCGATCCCCATGAACGACACGACGCAGGCGAACGCGACCGCCCACACCGCCCTCGGTTGGCGGAACGGGCTCTGCTGACTTTTCATGTGGTGGTACTCCCGGAATAGGTGGTTTGCGCGGCAACCAGCCGCTCCAGCGCGGGCAGCGCGGCCGCGAGCGCGTCCCGGTCGTCACCGCTGAGCCGCCCGGCCAGCTCGTCGAGCAGCCGGGCGCGCGCCTCGCGCCGGGCCTGCAGCCGCTCGGCGCCCGCGGCCGTGAGATGGACCATGACGACCCGCGCGTCGTCGGGGTGTGACCGCCGTTCGACGAGCCCGTCGTGTTCCAGCCGCGAGACCAGCTGCGTCATCGCCGGCTGGGTGACCCCTTCGAGCGCCGCCAGCTCCGAGATGCGGCACGGCCCGCCGGTGTCGAGCGTGCGCAGCGTGTCCGCGGTGGTCAGCGAGATCCGGTCCCCGGCCGCGAGCCGCCGCAGCAACGACACGACCCGCTCCAGCCCACCGGCAAGCGCCGCCCCGTCGAGCCGGATCTTGGTCATGAAACTTTTATATCATGTTCTTATATTCGAAGCTTATGCTTCTGTCTGTGATCGAACGCACCATCGTCGTGGGCATCGACGGCTCGACGTCTTCGCTGCGCGCCGCGGCCTACGCCGTCGGCCTGGCCCGCCGCGAGCAGTGCCGCCTGGTCGCCGTGTACGTGCGCACGCTGCCGGCCGCCACGCTCTCCTTGATCGACTCGGGCGGCCACGCGGCCGCGGCCACGGTCGACGCCCACGACGCGGTGGAGGACCAGCTACGCTCGGCCCTGGTCGACCACGCGAGCCTGATCGTCCGCACCGGCGAGCCCTTCACGGAGCTGGTCGGCGTGGCCGAGGAACTCCAGGCCGACGCCGTGATCGTCGGCCGCTCCGCAAACGTGTGGCACCGCGTCGCCGGCTCGGTGGCGGTGAAGCTGGTCCGCTGCGCCCGCTGGCCGGTCACGGTCGTGCCGTGACCTCATCGATCATGGCGCTGAGGTTCGCATAGCTGTCCGCGTCGGCCTGCGCGACCGGGGCCGGCAGGAACGACTCGGTCAGCAGCTCGCCGGCGCGGCGCAGCGACACCAGGCCCGGGCGGGCCTCCTGGTCCGGGACCACGTCCCGGACCAGCGGGGTGCCGCCGCCGCGGCGGCTGCGCTCCCGGCGCACGTCGTGCAGCGCGTTGCGCAGGCCCGGCCGCACACCGTCGTGCGCGGCCGAGACGTCCACGCCGGCGCCGACGAGACGTACCGCCGGGCCGGACACGATCAGCGTGACATCCAGCGGCGGGGCCGTACCCGCTACTGACGGACCGCTAGGCGAGCCCGCGCTCGATGGCCGCGATGATCTGCGGGCGCAGCTCCTCCGGGCGGATGATCGCGTCGACCGAGCCGACGTCGACCGCGCGCTGGATGCTGTGCACGCTGTCGAACTCCGACGCCACCTCGCTCAGCTTCTCCGCCCGGACCGACGCGCGGACCTCGACCAGCTTCGTGGCCAGCGCCGCGCGCTGCCCGCCCGTGGCCGACGCGATCTGGGACTCCAGCTCGGCCACCCGCGGGTCGCGGGCGGTGCGGGCGTCCACGTCACCGGAGAAGACGACCGCGGCCGCGGGGGCGCCGCCGATGACCGAGGCGAAGGAGCCGTCCACCGCCAGGACCGTCATGTTGGGGTTCAGGGCCTTCGAGAAGACCACGAACGCGCCGCCGTGGTAGCGGGAGATGACGCAGAAGACGATCGGGCCGCGGAAGTTCACGATCGCGCGGCCGATCTCGGCGCCGTACTCCAGCTGCAGCCGCCGCATCGACTCCGGCGAGCCGTCGAAGCCCGACAGGTTGGCCAGCACCACCAGCGGGCGGTTGCCGCTGGCCGTGTTGATCGCCCGCGCCGCCTTCTTCGACGACGCCGGGAACAGGGTGCCGGCCGTGTAGGTGTCGGGGCCGTCGGTGGGCGGGAAGCCGCGCCGCGGTACCGAGCGGGACTCGATGCCGAGCAGGCACACCGGGATGCCGCCCAGGTGGACGTCCTGCACGACCGCCGTCTCGGCGTCGGCCATGCCGGCCCAGCGCTCCAGCACCGCGTGGTCCTGGTCGGCCAGGGCCCGCATCAGGGTGCGGATGTCGAAGGCCTTCTTGCGGTCGGGGTTGCGCTCCTTGGAGAAGATCTGGCCGACGGTGGTGAAGTCGCTGTCCGGCACCGAGTGCGGGAACGGCGAGATGTCGCGGTCGACCGGGTCGGTGGTCGTCGCGCGGCGCGGGCGGGTCTCGCCGGGGGCGATGTACGTGTGCTCGTAGTGGCTCATGAGCACGTTCCGGGCGCCGCGCAGGTCGGGGGCCCAGTACTGGGCCTGGCCGTTGGGGCCCATCACCCGGTCGTAGCCGCCGATGCCGTAGTTGTCCTCGGCCGACACGCCGCCGGAGAAGTCCAGCGACTGCTTGCCGGTGAGGACCATCGCCGAGTCGGGGGTCATGACCAGGATGCCCTTGGTGTGCATGAGCATGGTGGCCTCGGCGTTCCAGTACGGCTGGGCGCCCACGGTGATCCCCGCGACGACGATGTTGATCTCGCCGCCGGCCTGGGTGAACTCGACGATCCGCTTCAGGGCGGCGGCGACCCAGTCCATGTTCTCGGTGCCGGAGCTCATCGAGATCCGCGCGCCGGCCGACAGGGCGAACCAGTCGACGGGGACCCGCATCTGCTCGGCGAGGTCGAGCGCGGCGATCACGCGGCTGCACTCGGGCTCGGCGAGGGCGCCGAGGGACTTCGTCGGGTCGCCGAGCAGCACGACGCGGGTCACGCCCTCCGGGTACCGCTCGGTGGGGGTGCTGACGACGCCGGCGACCATGCCGGACTTGTTCTGGCCCCGCGGGCGGCGCACCGGGACGAGCACTCCGGTGTCGTCGAGGTCGTGCTCGACGAACGTGCCGCGCGGGCCGGCCAGCAGTTCGGTGAGCTCGTACGGGTACGTCGTGCCGCGCCGCCGCGCCGAGAGCACCTTCTGCCGGTAGTCGTCCAGCGGCTGGATGAGCTCGGTCGTGGGCTCGCCGACCGACATCTGCATGCCCTGGTCGTACGACACCTTGACCGCGATGTCGGCGAGCTCGCCGGTGGCGGCGTCGCGCTGGCGGCCGAGGAACAGCACCTCCTCCAGGCCGGCGCCGGCGGTGATCGGCAGCAGGCGCTGGGCGACGGCGCTGAGCTCCTCGACGGTCAGCTCGCTCGACGGCCACACGTAGATCGTGATCCGGTTGGTGTCGAACCGCTTCTTGGCCGGCCGCCGGGCCTGGACGTTGCGGATCGCGTCGAGGCAGGCGTCCAGCGCCCCCTCGATCGCCGGCAGGGCCAGGATGCGCCCGTCGGCGTCGCGCAGCGGGGTGATGTCGCGCACCTGGGCCATCGCCGCGAGCCGCTCGTCGGCCGGGTTGTTCGGGGCGACGCAGTGGAAGAGGTACACCTCCTCGTCCGCCGACGGCAGCCGCGTGAGGTCGAAGTTGCGCAGCCGCGGCAGCTGCAGGCGCTGGGCGATGAGCGGGTGAAGGCCCCGGATGACCAGGTCCTCGCCCATGCCGGGCCGGAAGGTGAAGTGGTGGTGCAGCTCGGCGCCGGTGCGCCCGGCGACCGACATCGTCACCCGGTCGAGCTTGTCGAGCAGGCCGGCCTGCTCGACGACCTCGGCGAGGATGGCCGCCATCGCCTCCGGTTCGGGCTGGTCGGTCCAGGTGAGGTACACGTCGGCGACCGTGTCGGCGTCGCCGAGGGCGGCCACCTGCGACAGGGTCGCGGGCAGGTCGGCGAAGTCGGTGGCGGCGGCGACGAGCTTGAAGTGCTCGTTGTCGCGGTCGTACTCCGCCGTGAAGAACGCGTTCCCGTTGACCTCGACCGAGTGCGGTTCCTTGGCGCCGCGGTTGCCGTAGTACCGCCGGCTGAGCACCTCCAGCATCGGGCGGTGGTCGGCGCCGGGCTTGCCGATGCGCTGCCCGAGCAGGCGCACCAGCGGCTCGGGCGAGGTGACCATCTTCGCGATCCGCTCGGCCCGGTCCGGGGCGTCGGGGTGCTCGTCGAGGTGGCGCAGGTGGCGGCGGACGTCGGCGTACACCTCGGCCCGCTTGCGCCGCAGCATCGGCTGCGCGGCCCACCGGAACACGATGCTGCGGGCGAGGTCGCCGACGGCCGGGAAGCGCAGCTGGGTGGCGAAGATGAGGTGCTCCAGCGTCTGCCCGACCAGCTCGCGCAGCCCGTTGCCGGGCAGCGGCTCGGTGAGCCACTGCTGCAGGAACGTCACGATGACGGTGACGTCGGCGGCGGCGCGCTGCTGGGCCAGGAAGATGCGGAACACGGCCTCCTCGAGCGCGGGGGTGCGCTCGAAGTCGGTGATGCCGTAGTGGGCGAGGACCCGGGCCAGGCGGGTGCGGAACGTCTCGGGCAGGCCGGCCCGTTCGACGTCGAGGCTCTGCAGGTACGCGTGGAAGTACTCCCGCGGGCTGTGCACCCGGGTGTCGGCCCGCGACTCCTCGCCGGCCGGCCGGTTGCGCATGAGCTCGGAGAGGTCGGCGAACACCCGCAGCAGCCCGACCTCCTCCTCGATCGGGCGGCGGCCGAGCTCGGCCCGGGCGGCCAGGTAGCTCGACAGGGCCCGGCGCTCGTCGCGCGGGTCGAGGTCGTAGCCGAGCAGCAGGCTGCGCAGGTCGGCGATGCCGTGGGCGACCCGGTGCTCGGGGGACAGGCCGTCGAGCTCGGGCGGCAGGTCCAGGTCGACGGCGTCGCCGGCCGCGGCGGCCTCGGCGTCGCCGTCGCCGATCGGCTCGAGGCGCAGCAGCGGCGCCGCGGTCTCGACCTGGCTGCCGACGGCGACCAGGCACTCCTTGAGCCGGGCCTTGAACGGCGCGCGCAGCACCGTCTCCATCTTCATGCTCTCCAGCACGAGGACGGGCGCGCCGGCCTCGACCTCGTCACCGACGGCGAGCGGGGTGGCCACGACGAGCGCCGGCGCGGGGGAGCGCAGCACGCCGCCCTCGTCGCGGCTGACGCGGTGGGTGACGCCGTCGACCTCGACGAGGTGGATCGGGCCGTGGGTGTCGGTGACGAGCCGGAAGCGCCGGCCGTTGACGATGATCCGGCCGGTGTGCTCGTCAAAGCGCTCGAGCTCGGCGTCGACGCCGGGCGCGTCGCCGATGCCGACCCGGAAGCGCCGCGGCCCGGTCTGCGCGACCGTGACCCGGTAGGTGGCCCCGCGCAGCTTGAGGTCGATCGGCCGGCCGCTCTTGTGCTGCACCTGGGGTCGGCCGCCGTGCGCGGTCGACAGCAGGCGCTGGCGCTCGACGAAGGCCTCGTCCTCGTACGCCTCGATCGCGGCGGCCGCCAGGGCGATGCCGGAGTGCTTGGTGGAGACGAGGCGGCCCTCGCCGCGGACCCGGTCGATCCAGCCGGTGTCGGCGCTGCCGTCGATGACCTCGGGCTGGTCGAGCAGGTCGAGGATGAAGCTCTTGTTGGTGGCGCCGCCCTCGATGATGACGGTGGTCTCGGCGACGGCCCGGCGCAGGCGGCCCAGCGCCTCGTCGCGGGTGCGGCCGTACGCGATGATCTTGGCGATCATGGAGTCGAAGTCGGCCGGGATGACGTCGCCCTCGCTGACGCCGGTGTCGACCCGGATGCCGGGGCCGGCCGGCAGCGCCAGGCGCACGATCCGCCCCGGCGAGGGCGCGAAGTCGCGGTCGGGGTCCTCGGCGTTGAGCCGGGCCTCGACGGCGTGCCCGGCCTCGGGCGGCTGCCCGTCGCCGAGGCGGCCGCCGGCGGCGACGTGCAGCTGGGCCTTGACCAGGTCGAAGTCGGTCGTCTCCTCGGTGATCGGGTGCTCGACCTGCAGCCGGGTGTTGACCTCGAGGAAGGCGAAGAGCCGCTCGCCGGGGTGGTAGAGGAACTCGACGGTGCCGGCGCCGCGGTACTGCACCGCGAGCGCGAGCCGCTCGGCCGCCCGCTTGAGCTCCAGCGCCTGCTCGGGCGCGAGCACGGGGGAGGCGGACTCCTCGATGACCTTCTGGTTGCGCCGCTGCACGGAGCAGTCGCGCACGCCCAGCGCCCACGCGGTGCCCTGCCCGTCGGCGATGACCTGCACCTCGACGTGGCGGGCGCCGGTGACGAGGCGCTCCAGGAACACCACGCCGCTGCCGAACGCGCGCGCCGCCTCGAGGCTGGTGCGCTCGTAGGCGTCGGTGAGCTCCTCGTCACTGCGCACGACCCGGATGCCGCGCCCGCCGCCGCCGGCGGTCGCCTTGAGCATGAGCGGGTAGCCGATCTCGGCGGCGGCCCGCGTGGCCGCCTCGAGGCTCTCGACGGCGCCGCGGCTCCACGGCGCGACGGGCACGCCGACCTCCTCGGCGATGAGCTTCGCGCCGATCTTGTCGCCGAGCTTGCGCATCGCGTCGGCGCTCGGCCCGATGAACGTGACGCCGATCTTCTCGCACAGCTCGGCGAAGGCCGGGTCCTCGGCGACGAAGCCCCAGCCGACCCAGGCCGCGTCGGCGCGGGTCTCGACGAGAGCGCGCTCGAGCACGGCGTGGTCGAGGTACGGCCGGGCCGAGGCCGGGCCGAGGCAGTAGCTGTGGTCCGCTTCGCGCACGAACGTCGCGGTGCGCTCGGCGTCGGTGTAGAGCGCGATGGTCTCCATCGACGACGCGCCCGTCTCCGCGTTGAGCTCGCGCACGGCGTGGATCAGCCGCATGGCTGCCTCACCCCGGTTGACGATGGCGATGCGACTGAACACCGAGTAAGCCTCCGATCACGACAAACGGGGACCGCCTGTCCGGCCGGAGCCCCCGTGTAACCTTCGACGCTACCGGTCGGTAATGGAAACCGTGGGACCCACCACCCCGGAGCCCCGAAAGTTGTGGGGATCGGCCAAAGCATAAGCCGTCGTGACGCGGGTCACCGCCGACATGGCCCGGCGCGGCCGATTCATCGAATACTGAAACCGCTGATGCCCTCCGCCGGCTCGTCGTGCACGACGACGCCGGTGACCCGCGCCGACCGGGGGCCCTCGCCGGCCCACGCGACCAGCGCGCCGACCGGCTCGTCGCCGCCCTCGAACACCGCCTCGACGCGCCCGTCGGGGAGGTTGCGGACCCAGCCGGCGACCCCGCGCGCCTCGGCGACCCGCCGGCACGTGTCACGGAAGAAGACGCCCTGCACCAGCCCCGAGACGAGCACCCGCTTGCGGACCATCACTCGACCGTACCGCCGGGGACCGCCACCGCGACCTCATGATGGACGACCCGGTCGTCCCAGCGCGCGAGCACCCGCCGGGCCGCGTCCTCGACCACGGCCGCGCCCGGGTCGTCGCCGGCGAAGCCGCGCACGTCGTCCATGCTCGCGAAGTAGGTGATCGAGGTGAAGCGGACCTCGCCGCCGTCGTCGACGCGCAGCAGCCGGGCGCCCCGGAACCCGGGGACCTGCCCCAGGTGGCCGGCGACCTCGGTCTCGTAGTGCCGCTGATAGGCCTCGGCGTCCGCCCCGCGGGCCGCCCACCCCGTCCAAACCCGTGCGATCACGGCATCCACCCTATCGTCGCTCACGTGCCGCGGCCGGGAGTGAGGGCGATGCGGCCGTCCGCGGGGGCGGCCGTCGGTTCACGTGCCGCGGCGGGGTGTGAGGGCGATGCGGCCGTCCGCGGGGGCGGCCGTCGGTTCACGTGCCGCGGCGGGGTGTGAGGGCGATGCGGGCGGCCGCCGCGGCGACCGCCTCGGCGACGGTGCGCGCGTCGCCGGTCACTGCGGCCGCCATGGCGCGCAGCCGGCCCAGCGCGGCGCGGTTGGCGGCGTCGGCGACGACCGGCTCGAGCCCCGTGATCACGGCGAGGGCGGCGAGGGTCTTCGTGCGCTCGTCGGCCTCCGGCCCGGCCGCCTCCGCGGCGTGGCGCAGCAGGATCCGCGGGGCGGCCGCGGCGAGGGCGTCGGCGGCGACGTAGCGCGGGCGGGCCCGGGCCAGCCGCTCCAGCCGCCCCACCGGCGGGCGGTGGACGACGCCGGAGCCGACGAGACTGTCGCCGATCATGGTGTACGCCTCCGGGGCCAGCCGCTCGACGTCGGACGCCACGTCGCCGTCGAGCCGGACGTCGCCGGTGAAGGCGAGCTCGGCGAGCAGGGCGCCCGCGACGCCGAGGCCGAGCACGGCGGCGCCGATGTGCGGGCGGCCGGTGTAGCCG
Organism: Dactylosporangium sp. CA-139066; assembly: GCF_050936175.1. Taxonomy (NCBI): domain Bacteria; kingdom Bacillati; phylum Actinomycetota; class Actinomycetes; order Micromonosporales; family Micromonosporaceae; genus Dactylosporangium; species Dactylosporangium sp. CA-139066. The sequence goes on from NZ_JBNJNH010000001.1 coordinate 3,443,882, forward strand.
TCGTGGGCCAGCAGGAAGTACTCGGCCGGCAGAGGGAGCCGCGGTGGCATGGCTATTGCGCCGTCGCGACGTCACGCAGGGTGGCGCGCACCACGGGCGATCGGCGCAGGGCGCGACCCACGAGTACCAGATGGGGGATCGTCGCCGAAGGCGAGAGGCCGGCCGGCAGCAGCGGCTCCGCCGGGGGCCCGGCCGGCGCCGCGCCCGGGCCGGTGCGGGCGCGCAGGGCCACGGCGAGGACCGCCGCCTCGACCTGGACGGGCCGGTCGGCCGGACGGCAGCGCCGCCCCGCCTCCGCGCGGGCCACCCGCCACGCCTCCGGCGGCGCCCACGCGGCCAGCACCGCGTAGGCGTCGAGGATCTCGACCGGCATGCGCAGCGCGGCGAGCGGCGCGTGGCGGGCCAGGGAGCGCAGGGCGGCCGGCCCGCGGTACCGCGGCAGCAGCGCGACCTCGGGCACCGCCGCCCGGACGCGGCGCCACAGCGGCCAGAGCCGCGCCACGGTGTACAGGGCGTGCAGCCGGTGCCGCGGTGCGCGCCGGCCGTTCGCGCGGGGCGCGGCCACGGGCTCGAGGTCCGCCCGCCCCCCGGCGACGACGAGCGGCCCCCCGGCGCTCGCGGTGCGCAGCGCGTTGGTGCCGACCGCCGCGTACGCGGCCGGGTGCGCCCGGCGGAACACGGGCGCGTAGAGCAGCCCGGCGCCGGCGACGAGGGCCACGAGGACGGTGCCGAGGACCGATCCGGCGTTGGCGACGGTCGCGGCGGCGATCGGGGCGAGGCCGGCGATCGCCAGGGCGGGCGCATAGCGGGTCCGCCACCGCGCGGCGCCGGGCCGGCGGGCGAAGAAGCCGATCACGGCCGCCGAGGTGAGCGTGAGCAGCAGCAGGACGCCGAGCGCGCTGAGGTACGACAGCCAGGTGAACATGTCGAGCACCGGATCCCGGCCCAGGACCGCGAACGCCGCCACGGCCACGGCCGACACCGCGCTCTGCGCGAGCGAGGCGGTCACCGGCGCCGCGTAGTGCCGGCCGGTGCGGGCCAGCCGGGCGGGCAGCAGCCGGTCGCGGGACATCGCGAACGCGTACCGGGCGACGCAGTTGTGGATGCTCAGCATGCACGCGAAGACGCTCGTGACGAGCAGCCCGCCGGCGATCACGGCCAGCGGCGCGCCGAACACCGCGCCGATCATCGCGGCCGGCAGCTCCGAGCCCGGGTCGCGGGCCAGGACGACGACGTCGTGCGGGCCGGCGCCGACGGTCAGGGCCCAGGCCGTCAGGGTGTACAGCCCGCCGGTGACGATCAGCGTCAGGTACGTGGCCCGGGCCACGGTGCCGGCGTTGCCGCGGGTCTCCTCGCTGTACACCGCGCCCTGCTCGAAGCCGAGGTAGCCGATGATGGCGAGGGCGAACACGACGCCGATGCCCGGCCCGAGCAGCTGCCCCGGCTCGAAGCCGACGTAGTCCGGCGCGCCGCCGGCGGGGTCGGTCAGCGCGGCCGCGTCGAACAGCAGGACCGCGCCGATCTCCAGCGCCAGCAGGGCGGCGAGGACCTTCGCGGTCAGGTCGATGCCGTACAGCCCGAGCGCCCCGACCGCCGCCAGCGCGGCCGCCGACCACGCCCACCACGGCAGCGACAGCCCCAGGTGCGCGGCGGCGAAGTCGCGGGCGACGGCGCCGAGCAGCCCGTAGAGCGCGGTCTGCAACGAGCTGTACGCGACGACGGCCACGAACGACGCCGAGACGCCCCAGGCGCGGCCCAGCCCGAGCGCGACGTACGGATAGAAGCCCCCCGCGCTGCGCACCAGGCGGCTCATCGCGGCGTAGCCGACGGAGAACAGCCCGAGGACGGCGGCCACCATCGGATACGCCAGCGGGGTGCCCACATTGCCGCTCACCGCGAACGTGGTGACGAGCCCGCCGACGAGGACGGTGAGCGGCCCGGAGGCGCTGATGAGGATCATCGTCAGGGCCCCGGCACCGAGCTCGCGCCGATTGATGATGACCCATGCTAGCCTCTGGCTCATGGCCACGTTCGCCGAGCGGCTCGACGAGCTGTTCCGCACGGTGCGCCACCCGGTGACCGGCAAGCCCTACAGCGTGCGGCACGTCGCCGCGGCGTGCGGGCTGTCGCACACCCACCTCAACAAGCTGCGCTCCGGCACCGCCAGCGACCCGCGCTGGTCGGAGATGGAGGCCCTGGCCCGATTCTTCGGCGTGCCCATCGACCACTTCGTCGCGGCCGACCCGCGGCAGCGGCGCGAGGCCGACGAGCACAGCGCCGCCCTGGCCGCCGCGCTGCGCCAGCCCGGCGTCTCGCAGGTGATGCTGCGCATGGTGCAGCGGCGGCTCTCGCCGGAGGGCGCGGCCGCGGTCATCCGCATCATCGACGAGGTGGCCCGGCTCGAGGCGGCCCAGCGCCGCCGGGCGGTCGCCGGTCAGGCCGACCGTGGCCCGGTACAGTGACGACGATCTTGTGCTGACCCTCGTCCGGCAGGCCGGGGCGGTCCTGGACGACCTGGGCCTGCCCGGCTCGTTCACGCTCGCCGAGCTGCAGGCCCGCATCGAGGCCCGCCGCGGCCGCCCGATCCAGATCCACCCCCGCCCGATGCCGGCCGAGGGCCCGCACGGCCTGTGGGTGGCCGGGGAGCGGGTCGACTACGTGTTCGTCGACGCCGCCGCCCCGCCGCTGCGCCGCGCCCAGATCATCGGCCACGAGTTCGGCCACATCCTCTTCGACGCCCCGTCCGCGCAGGGCTGCGCCCGCTCCGGCTACGAGGAGCTGATCGAGCAGCGCTGCGAGTGGTTCGGGACGGTCGCTTTACAGCGGTTCCGCCTGCTGGAACGCCCTGGAACGCCGTAATGCATCTGTGGCGTGTGATCAGCGTTGCGGCCGGTCCCGCGCTCGCTGCCGGCGGTGGCCGCACCACGGACATGATCCACTCCGACGCCACCCGCCTGCAGTCCTGGGAGATGTTCAGCCTGATCCGCTGGGGCGGCGACGGCCGGACCACCGACGTCATCCACACCGACGCCACCGTGGTCCAATCGTGATACTCCGACCACGGTCGGTGATACGGCCAAGGTCGATTTTTTGTAGTGGGCTAAGCTCAGGAAGCCAAAGACGGAATGCGCCGCGGCCGTCGTTCCCCGTTGCGGCAACGGGGACGGCGGTCAGCGGCGGGCGAGGTCGACGGCGACGATCACGAAGGCCATGGCCACGCCCGCGCACGTCAGCCCGAGCGCGCGCAGCCCGGCGGACGCGCCCCGCAGCACCACCAGCTGGCGGGCGCCCCGGCGGAAGGCGACCACCTCGGCCGGCCACGCGCGCGACGAGCCGAGCTCGACGACGTCGCCGCGGCGCGCCCACTCGCCGACGAACACGACCGGCGTGCCGTCCGGGATGATCCACTCCTCGGTGCGCTCGTCGCCGTGGTGCTCGTCGCGGTGCTTGACCACCGCGGGCCGCCACGCGTCCAGGTCGACCAGGCCGGGCCGGGCGAACGCGGTCGCCGTGCCGTCGTCGAGCGCGATCCGCTCGGGGCCGGTGTGCGCGGACAGCGTCCTGGTGACCGGCCACTCGCCGCCCGGCTCGATGACCGTTCGTGTCCGTACGGTGCGGTACCACGCGACGCTCCGGCCGCCGCGGGCCGGAGACGGCGGAGACGCGGCGTGCAGCCGGCCGGCCAGCAGGCAGCGGCCGGCGCTCGCCGGCGCGGCCCGCAGCGCCGCGATCGTGGTGAAACGCAGGCGCAGCCGGGACGCCGCGAGCCGCGCCTCCCGGACCACCAGCACCAGGACCAGCAACACGACCGCGCCGCCGATCACATTGACGGCGATCGCCGCGGGCAGGCTCGGATGCGACACGGCCCATCGTAGGGGCCCGCGGCTCACCCGCCGAGCATCGACAGGTCCAGGCCGCGCAGGCGGTCCGCGTCGGCCAGCACGTCGACCGCGGCGATGCGGCCGTCGACGACCGTGAACGCCATCACGAACAGCGGGCGGTCCGGCGCCGAGGCGACGACCACGCCCGCGGCGCCGTTGACCAGGGCCGGGTACACGAACGGGGAGAGCCGCGACGAAGCCAGGGCCTGGGTGGCCACCTGCTCGGGGCCGTGCAGGGTGAACGTGAGGCGCGGGCGCGACTCGCCGCCGTCGGAGCGCAGGATCACGTCGGGGTCCAGGACCTCGACCAGCGCGGCGAAGTCGCCCTCGCGCGAGGCCGTGAAGAACGCCTCCACCACCGCGCGCTGGCGGGCCGTGTCGCGGTCCGGGGCCGTCGGGCGGGCCTGGACGCGGCGGCGGGCCCGGCTCGCGAGCTGCCGCGCGGCCGCGGGGGAGCGCTCGACCAGCGGCCCGATGTCCTCGAACGGCACCGCGAACATATCGTGCAACACGAACGCGAGGCGCTCGGGCGGGGCGAGGGTCTGCAGTACCACCTGCAGCGCCAGGCCGACCGAGTCGGCCAGCAGCGCCTCGTGCTCGGGGTCGACGCCGGCCGCGGGGCTGACGATCGGATTTGGCACGTGCACGTCGAGCGGGTCCTCGCGCCGCGTCGCCCGCGCGCGCAGCAGGTTGAGGCAGACGCGGGCGACGATCGTGGTGAGCCACGCCTCGGGGTTGCCGACGCCCTCGGCACCGGCGCGGCTCGCGCGCAGCCACGTCTCCTGCACGGCGTCGTCGGCCTCGGCGGTCGAGCCGAGCATCCGGAACGCCACGGCCCGCAGCCGGCCCCGGTGCCGCTGGAACTCCTCGCCCAGCCACTCCTGCTCGCTCACCGGGATCAGTATTCCAGCAGCTCCCACGGCTCGACGAGATCCCCGGCCGCGTCGAGGCCGAGCTCGCTGCGGTAGGACAGGCCCCGCCGCGGCGGCCGCCCCGCCGACCCCTCCGGGCGCGGCCCGAGCTGCCGGGCCGCCTCGGCGAGCACGATCCCGGTCAGGAACCGGTACCGCCCGGCCGCCCCCGCCGCCCCGACCCGCGCGAACTGCGCCCCGGCGGGCGCGTCGAAGTCGCCGTCCGGCACGACGAGCAGCGTGCCCGCGCCGGTGAGGTCGGTCCGGTGCACCGGCGGCCCGTCGGCGTCCTCGGTGCAGACGATGACGCGGGTGTACCCCTGCACGCCCCCGCCCGGCACGACGCGCAACGGGTTGCGGTGGCTGCGCGCCGCGGCCCGCCCCTCGGCGCGCACCGGCCGCGGCGTGCCGAACCACACCTTGTCCCGGTCGTCGAGCCCGACGCTCGTCCAGCCGAACGCGGCCGCCGAGCGCAGCGAGCTGCCCGCCTCGACGTGGTCGCGCGGCCCGGCCAGCAGCACGCCCGGGCGCTGCGACTCCGGCCGCGGCCCCCGCACCGTGCGCCGCCCGCTCGCGCCGCCCAGGTAGTACAGCGCCACGGCCGCCGCGGTGGCAACGTTGAGCGTGTTGACCCCGCGCCCCGGCATCGGGATGCACACCGTCCGCGCCGCCGCCCGCAACAGGTCGGGCCGGATCCCCTTGCGCTCGTTCCCGACCACAATGGACGCTGCACTGTGGAGGCTTCCGCGGCGGTACACCGACTCGGCGCCGTCCGCGTTGTCCACGGCGACGATCGGCGTCGCCAGCAGCGCCTCGGTGCCGACCTTGGACACGCCGGCGAGCAGCCCGCGCTCGTCCCGGAACCCGTACGCCACCCCGAACATCGCCGCCGCGGCGACGAGCGCCTCGGCGTTGGCCGGGTTCTCGACCCCGTCGCCGACCAGCCTCACCACGCCGCCGCCCAGGCCGCCCGGGCGCGCACCGCGTAGGCGTCCGCGCGCCGCTCGTGATCGGCCGTGCGCATGGCGGGGGTGCGGCGGCGACGGGCCTCCTGCTGTACGACATGATGCCCCAGCTCGTGCATGAGCCCGTCGAACAGCATGAAGTCGCGCAGCTCCCCGCCCGGCCAGTCGACCCGCGTGGCGGCGCTTCCGGCGGTGACGATCGCCCCCGCCCGCCGCAGCCGCGCGGCGCCCGGGTCCGTGAGCCGCCCGGGCAGCACCCACGGCGGCTCCGGCTGCTCGTACAGCAGCACGATCCCCGGCACCCGCAGCGCCGCGACCGCGACGGCCCCGGCGCCCGGCGGCCGCTGCCGCAGCTCGACGCCGCGCACGCCGTAGGTCGCGGCCGGTCCGAAGAACGCGAGGACCTGCCGGATGTCGGCCGGGTTCGCGGGATGGACGAACCCGGGCCGCGCCGCCCGTACCCGCACGGGCCCGGTGTCGCGGGCCCGGCGCGCGGCGCGCAGGGGATACGGGTCGGTGCGCAGGCTACGGCTCAATGGCGATCACGCCGATGTTGATAGCAGGCCGGCACCGGCAACCACCACGGCATTTCCCGCCACCTCTGGCCGAGGACCTGGATGCCCGCGACTCGGCGCCCCGTGAGGCGGCACACAGCCGGTGAGCTGGATTCGATCACGGAGCGACGCATAGCCTGGACCTGACGGCAACTGAATCGATCCAGAACGAGGAGGATGCTGATGCTTCCGCTGCCGTACGTCCAGCCCGCCGAGGTCCGCCGCCTGGTCCGCGCCGCGTGGCGCCGCCTCGACTCGTGGACGCTGCGCACCTTCAACGCCCGCTAGCCGCTTCGCCTTTTGCGGTTGTCGGGGGCGTGGCCTGGATCACGTCACATCGGCGCTCTCCCGCGGGTCTGCGTGGTGAGACCCCGATGTGAACGGAGACGGCGCCATGACGACGACACCAATCCTGCTGACCGGCGGTACGGGAACCCTCGGCCGCCTGCTGCTCCCGCTGCTGCGCGGGGCGGGCTGCGACCTCCGCGTCCTGACCCGCAACGCCGGGGCCGCGCCGGTCGCCGACGGCGTCGAGTACGTCGTCGGCGACCTGGCCACCGGCGCGGGCGTCGCGGAGGCGGTCGCCGGCGCCGCCACGATCGTGCACTGCGCCGGCTCGGCGAAGGGCGACGACGTCAAGGCCCGCAACCTGGTCCGCGAGGCGACCCGCGCCGGCGCGAAGCACCTCGTCTACATCTCGGTCGTGGGCGCCGACCGCGTCCCCGTGCGCAGTGCCGCCGACCGGGCCATGTTCGGCTACTTCGCCGCGAAGCGCGCCGCGGAGGTTCTCGTCGCGGAGTCCGGCATCCCGTGGACCACGCTGCGGGCGAGCCAGTTCCACGAGCTTACGCTCACGACGATCCGGCAGATGGCCCGGATGCCGGTGGTGCCGGTCCCGGCCGGGGTGCGGTTCCAGCCGGTCGACGGGGCCGAGGTTGCGCGGCGGCTGGCCGAGCTGGCGGCGGGCGAACCGGCCGGGCTGGTGCCGGACCTGGCCGGGCCGAAGATCTATGGGATGGATGAGCTGGTTCGCAGCTACCTCGCTGCCGCCGGCAAGCGGCGGCCGGTTGTGCGGCTGCGGATGGGCGGTGGTGCGTACCGGGCGATCCGGGGTGGTGCGAACCTGGCCCCCGAGCGGGCGGTCGGGCGCCGCACGTGGGAGGAGTTTCTGGCCGAGAACGTCTGATGATCATGGGCGGTGCGATCCGCGCGCGCCTGCGTGGGGCCGCTGTCGTGGTCGGGAGACGTGGGCGAATGGCGGCGATCGGAGAACGGACAACGTGGGGTCCCCGGGTGCCGTACCGCTTTCAAGCACCTTACACCATCACGAAAAAGCCGATCATCGATTCATGCGCTCCGTGTTCGAAAGCTCACGCTGTGCCCCAAGTCAGGGCTGTCGGGGACAGGGCGGCGAAGCCGGTGGCTGACGTGTCACGGGCGCGCGCCTCGGCCTCGGGGTGGCCGTGAGGGAGGGCGTCGCGGAACGCGGTCAGCGTGGTCCGGTGGATGGCCATCAGCAGCGCGGCCAGCACGCCCGAGGAAGGGTCCAAAGGGGACAGTGCGGCCTGCAGGCGGTCGAACAGTGCGTGCTCCGCGGTCTGCAGGGCGTGGCTGGCGGCGATGGCCGAGAAGTACCGCGCGACCTGTGGGGCGCCGCGCGGGTCCAGCAGGAACGACAGCTCGGACTCGTGCCAGCGGCGGAATGCCGAGGCCATGCTCTCGCCCGGCGGGCGCGACGCCACCGTCGAGACCAGGGACTGCTCCAGCGAGTGGGCGCGGTCGAAGAACAGCTCCTCCTTCGAGCGGAAGTAGTTGAACACCGTGCCGACGCCGACGTCGGCGCGGGCGGCGATCTCGGCGATCGTGACCGACTCGAAGCCGCGGGCGGCGAACAGTTCCGTCGCGGCCTCGCTCAGGGCCTGGCGGGTGCGCTGCTTCTTGCGCGCCCGCAGTCCGTTCTCCACCACGACAGCATAGGGGGCGGAATTTTGAAGTCGTTCATGTTTATAGTCACTGCATGACTGAGGTGAGGGAACTCTTCCTGCTCCAGCTCGGGACCGTCCGCGAGGTGGGGGTGCCGATCCCGGCGTACCTGCTGAAAGTCGGGCCGGACGACCAGTACGTGCTCGTCGACACCGGATGCGCGCGGCGGGTGATCGGCGATCCGGAGTCGCACTTCGTGGTGACCGAGGACGATCACATCGCCGGGCAGCTGCAGAAGCTGGGGCTCACGACCGGGGACGTCACGACGGTGGTGGTCAGCCATCTCGACCCGGACCACGCGGGGGCCAACGACGAGTTTCCGCACGCCGAGTTCATCGTGCAGCGCGCGCAACGGGAGCACGCACGGTCCTCGGGGCTGTTCCGCTACGAGTGGTACCGCGACCAGTGGGACGACCCGCGCCTGCGCTACCGGGAGGTCGACGGCGACGTCGAGCTGCGGCCCGGCCTGACCCTGCTGGAGTGCGGCGGGCACGTGCCCGGGCACCAGGCCGTCCTCGTCGAGCTGCCGGAGACCGGACGCGTCCTGCTGGCCGGCGACGCCTGGATGCGCGGCACCGAGGCGGAGACCCGGCCGATGACGCCGTTCGACGTCGACGAGGCGGCGACCCGCCGGTCACAGCGCCGCCTCGCCGACCTCGCCGAGGAGCTCGGTGTCGCGCTGGTCGTCCACAACCACGACATCGAGCAGTGGGCGACGCTGCGGCGGGCGCCGCAGAGCTACACCTGATCCAGCGCCAGGGAGTCGACCAGGCACACGAACGTGGCGTAGTTCGGCAGGTCGCGGATCTGGCGGCCGCCGACGTTCTCGACCCGCACGGAGGCGATTCGGACCACAGCGCGCCCCGCTCGCGGCGGCTCACGCCGGTGGAGTTCACGGTGTACGGGCCGAACGGGATCGCGTGGCCCGAATCCAGGCCGGCATCATCCGTTCGGTGATGGTTGCGGCGGACAGTCGTCCTCGTAGAGCCCGACGTACCGCTCGTTGAGCGCCGCCGCGTGGGTGCCGAGGCGGTGCGCCGAGATGATGTCGTGGCCCAGGCCCAGTTCGGCCGGCAGTGTCTCGAGGTGCAGGGAGGCCCCGGCGGCGCGGGCGAGGCGGGCCGGCACGTCGAACGCGAGACGCGCGTCGACGGTGGTGTCGCCGGGCGCGAGGACGGCGGCGACCCGGCGCACCCCGGCGGCCGGGAACCGGGCCGGGAGCCGGGCGGCGATGCGCAGGTACTGGGCGACGGCGCGGTAGGAGTAGCCGCGGGCGTTGCGCCGGTCGGGCAGGACCCGCCACCCGTACAGCGCCTGCATCGGCCGCCGCACGACGGCCGGGACCTGGCCGGCGTGCGGTGCGTAGAGCGGGGCGAGGACGAGCAGCCGGCGCACGGTGCCGGGCCGGTGCGCGGCGAGCCACGTGGCGAGGACGCCGCCGCCGGAGACGCCGACGACGCCGGTCTCCTCGCCGAGCGCCGCCGCCTCGTCCAGCGCCGCGGCGGCGTAGGCGATGAGGCCGGCCGCGGTGACGGTGGCGTGGGCGTCGCGGTCGACGAGGCCGTGCCCGGGGGCGCGGGGGACGAGGACGTTGTACCCCCGGTCGAAGAACCGCGCCGCCAGCGCGTCGAGCTGGGCGGGGGAGTGGGTGTACCCGTGCAGGAGCAGCACCGACCGCGGCCGCCGCCCGCCGTGGGTCAGCACGCGGGTGTCGTGCCCGTCCGCCACCGGTGGCCCCTCGGTCACGACGGGCCCGGGGCGGTGAGGTCGAGGCGGTAGCCGATGCCGGGCTCGGTGATGAGGTGGCGCGGGCGCGACGGGTCGGCCTCGAGCTTGCGGCGCAGGTTGGCGAAGTGCACGCGCAGGTAGTTGGTCTCCGTCTCGTACTGCGGGCCCCACACCTCGCGCAGCAGCTGCCGGTGCTCGACCAGCTTGCCCGCGTGCCGGACCAGCACCTCCAGCAGGTGCCACTCCGTCGGGGTGAGGCGCACCGGGCGGCCGTCGGGGCCGGTCGCCTGCTTCGTGGACAGGTCGAGGCGGAACGACGACGCCTCGATGACCGGCTCGGCGGGGGCGGGCGCGGCGCGGCGCAGGGCGGCCCGCATCCGGGCGAGGAGCTCGTCCATGCCGAACGGCTTGGTGACGTAGTCGTCGGCGCCGGCGTCGAGGGCGGCGACCTTGGTCGGGCCGCCGTGGCGGGCGGAGAGGACGATGATGGGCACGGTGCTGTACTCCCGGATGCCCGTCACCACGTCGAGGCCGTCCAGGTCGGGCAGGCCGAGGTCGACCACGACGAGGTCGGGCGGGTGGTCGGCGGCGGCGGCCAGGCCGGCGGCGGCGCTGCCGGCGGTGCGCACCTCGTAGCCGCGGGCGGCGAAGTTGAGCCGCAGCGCCCGCAGCAGCGGCTCGTCGTCGTCGACGATCAGGACCTTCGTCATACGGCCGGCAGCTCCACGGTCATCGTCAGGCCCCCGCCGGGGGTCTCGGAGGGGGTCACCGTCCCGCCCATCGCCTCGGTGAAGCCGCGCACGATCGCGAGGCCGAGGCCGAGGCCCGTGCCGCCGCGGTCGCCGCGCCGCTGGAACGGCTCGAACAGGCCGGGCCGGTCGGCGGGTGGAACGCCGGGGCCATTGTCGGCGACGACGAGGCGGACGCGGTCACCGGCCCGCTCGCCGGTGATGCGCACCCGGGGCGCGGCGGCGAGGGCGTTGGCGACGAGGTTGGCGACGACCCGTTCGAGCAGGCCGGGGTCGGCGTGGGCGAGCGGGAGGTCGTCGGGCACGTCGACGGCGACGCGGCCGCGGTTGTGCTCCCGGTCGGGCAGGTGCAGGACGACCTCGGCGGCGACGGCGTCGAGGGCGGTCGGCTCCGGGGTCGCCGACAGCACCCCGGCCCGCAGCCGGCTGAGCGACAGCAGGTTCTCCACGAGGGCGGTCATGCGGTCCGTGGCGTCCTCGATCGTGGCGAGCAGGTCGTCGCGGTCCTGTTCGGACCACTGCACGTCGGCCTGGCGCAGGCTGGACGCCGCCGCCTTGATGCCGGCCAGCGGCGTGCGCAGGTCGTGGCTGACGGCGTCGAGCAGGGCGGTGCGCAGCCGGTCGATCTCGGCCAGCTCCCGGGCCCGGGCGGCGTCGTCGGCGAGGCGCTGCCGCTCGTGGAGGCGGGCCGCGGCGGCGGCGAGCCGGCCCAGGGTGCGCCGCTCCTCGGGCTGGACGGGCGGGCCCCAGGCGTCCAGGTGTACACCCGCGGCGGCCGGCATGCGCAGGGCCGGGTCGCCGCCGGGCACCTCGCCGACCGCCGCGACCGCCCGGTCGTGCTCGACGAGCGCGACGGCGTCCATGCGGTAGGCGTCGCGGACCTGCGCGAGGATCCCGGCGAGGGCGTCGCCGGCGGCGGGGGCGGCGGTGAGCTGGGCGAGCAGCCGGGACTCGACGTCGCGGCGGGCGACCGCGGCCCGCTGGCGCGCCACGACGTCCATGGCGACGGCGACGGCGGCGGCGACCACCACGTAGACGACGAGGACGATCGCGTTGTCGGTGCTGGCGACGGCCAGGGTGTGGTACGGCGGGACGAAGAAGAAGTTGACCAGCGCATCGGCCCCGACGGCGGCCCCGAGCGCGGGCCACAGCCCGCCCACGGCGGCCGCGGCGGCGACCGGCACGAGGTACAGCAGCGCCACCGACGCCAGCGACAGGTCCCCGCGCAGCGGCTCCAGCACCGCGGTCGCGACGGCGAGCCCGGCGACCGCAACCGCCGCACCGGTCCATGCCCGCCGCCGCGCGCCCGTATGTTCGCCGCTCACCGGCCAATTGTGGCAGCGGCCGGCGGGTGCGAGGATCGCGGCCATGTTGGGTGAGCGGGGTATCGGGCGGCGTGGGCTGCTCGGGGCCGGTCTCGCCGCGGCGACCGCGGCGCTGGCCGGCTGCGGTGACGACCCGGCCGGGGCGCCGGCCGCCGGACCGTCCGGCTCCGATCCGGTCGCCGGCGGGTCCGACGCGGCCGCGGCGCCGGTGGGCGACGAGGGCCTCGCCGGGCTGGCGTCGGCGGGTGCGTCCGCGCCGCCGCCGGGCACGGTGCTCGCCGCCCCGTACAGCGCGAAGCTGGTCGAGGTCATGAAGCGCTACCTCGTGCCGACGTCGGACAACCCGAAGCACCCCGGCTACGCGGGCGCGGTCGTGCTCACCGACGTCGCCGGGAAGGTGACCACCCACGCCGCCGTCGGCGACGCCCTGCGCTACGGGGCCGGGCCGGTGGAGCTGGCGGCGGGCAAGCGGGTCGCGATGCGCCCCGACTCCATCTTCGACGTCGCCTCCTGCACCAAGATCTACACCACGATCCTCGCCCTGCAGCAGGTCGACCGCGGCGCCCTGGACCTCTCCGCGCCAGTCGCGCAGTACCTGCCCGCCTTCGACGGGCCGGGCAAAGCCGGCGTCACGGTACAGATGCTGCTCACCCACACCAGCGGCCTGCCGGTCGGCCCGTCGATCCCGGAGACGTCGAAGAAACCGGACATCGCCGCCCGCTGGGCCTACATCGTCTCCACGCCCCTGGCCGACGGGGTGGCGCCGGGGACCCTGTTCCGGTACACCAGCCTGGGTCTGCTGCTCACCCAGCAGATCCTCGAAAAACTGACCGGCAAGCCCCTCGACCAGCAGGTCAAGAACGAAATCACCGGCCCGCTCGGGCTGCGCGACACCGGGTTCAAGCCCCTCGGCTGGCTGTCGGCCGACGCCAAGGCCAACCGGCTCGTCGCCACCGACGCCCGCACCTCCCGCGGCCTGCTGCGCGGCACCGTCCACGACGACATCTGCAACGTCCTCGGCGGCGTCGCCGGCTCCGCCGGCATCTTCACCACCGCCGCCGACCTCGCCGTCATCGGCCGCATGCTCCTCGGCAAGGGCCAGACCGGCGGCAAGCGCATCCTGTCCGAGGCGATCGTGGGCCGGATGCTCAAGAACTACAACGCCGGCCTGCCCGCCACCGACGTCGACCGGCCCAACCGCTCCTCCACCCACGGCCTCGGCCTCGAGCTCGACCAGCCCTGGTTCATGGGCCGCCTCGCCGCACCCGGCACCTTCGGCCACACCGGCTTCACCGGCTGCGAACTCGTCGTCGACCCCCGCCGCCAGCTCGTCCTCGTCCTGCTCACCAACCGCGCCCACCCCAACTGGAGCTGGGCCAACCCCGACCCCACCCGTGTCGCCGTCGCCAACGTGATCGCCGACGCAATCGCCTAAAAGGTCACCCTCCCTGGGCCGATTGGTCGGGCATGAACGCGCTGCGACGGTCCCGGGTCACCACGCGCTTGATAGTCGGCTTCTCCATCGTGTCGCTGTGCATCGTCGGCATCTGGCTCTCGGCGATCTCGGCGGCGCACGGCACGCGCGACACCGTCGCCGACCTGTCCGCGGCGCAGGCCCAGCTGGACGGGGCCGAGCAGCTGAAGTACCGGATCACCGACATCTCCGGGTGGCAGGCCGGCTACGCGCTCGACATCGTGCGCGGCGTGCCCGGCGCGGCCCAGGACACGGCCGAGACGCGGGCCGCGTTCCTCAAGTCGATGCAGGACTTCGCCGCCGAGCTCGACGACATCGCCAAGCTGCCGCTGCCGGCGGCCGACCAGGCGTCGGTGCAGGCGATCCGGGCCGCGTTCGCGGACTTCAAGGCGATGGACGGCCGGGCCATCGCCGCGTACCGGGCCGGCACGCCCGCCCAGACGGGCGCCGCCAACGACCTGGTGACGGGGGAGGGGCTGGAGGTGTACCAGCGCATCGCCGACTCCGTCGACCAGCTGCTCACCAACGCGCAGCAGCGGGCGGCCGCCGCGCAGCGGGCCGGCCGCTCGACGGCGTCGCGGACCAGCCGCTTCGCCAGCGTCGTCGGCAGCGCCGCCCTGGCGGTGGCGATCCTCATGGCGATCGCGCTGTCGCTGTCGGTGATCCGGCCGCTGCGGGCGATCCACGAGCGCCTGGCCGACATCGCCGACGGCGAGGGCGACCTGACCCGCCGGCTGGTGGTGACCGGCAACGACGAGTTCACCGACGTGAGCCGCGAGTTCAACACGTTCGTCGACAAGATCGCCGCCACGGTACGGGCGATCAGCGGTTCGGCCTCCACGGTCGCGGTGGCCAGCGAGCGGCTCACCGAGACCTCGGCCCGCATCATGTCCAGCGCCCAGCAGACGTCGGCGCAGTCGGGGCGGATCGTGACGTCGGCCGGCGCGGTGTCGGACAACGTGCACACCGTGGCGACCGGCGCCGCGGAGATGAGCGCCTCCATCCAGCGCATCTCCGGTACCGCGGCGGAGGCGGCCCGCGTCGGCGGCCAGACCGCGGAGCTGACCCAGTCCGCGTTCGACCTCATCGGCCGGCTGTCCGGCTCGAGCCGGCAGATCGGCGACGTGGTGAAGGTCATCACCGACATCGCCGAGCAGACGAACCTGCTGGCCCTCAACGCGACGATCGAGGCGGCCCGGGCCGGGGAGGCCGGCAAGGGCTTCGCCGTCGTGGCCAACGAGGTGAAGGAGCTGGCCCAGGAGACGGGCCGGGCCACCGGCGACATCGCCGCGAAGGTGCAGAGCATCCAGTCCGACACCACCGAGGCGACCGAGGCGATCAACCGGATCGTGGAGATCACCGGTCGGCTCGGCGACTACCAGCACACGATCGCGGCGGCGGTCGAGGAGCAGACGGCCACGACGGACGAGATGAGCCGCAACATCTCCCGGGCCGCGGCCGGCTCGGCCGACATCGCCGCGGACATCTCCACCATCTCGGAGGCGGCGCAGGTCACCACCGGCGGCGTCGAGGACACCCGCACGGCCGCCGAGGAGCTGTCGGCGATGAGCCGCGAGCTGCGCGGCCTCGTCGGGCAGTTCCGCGTCTGACCACTCAGGGCAGGTCGGCGCAGACCAGCGGGCGGCGGGCGGGGGAGGGCTCGGCGCGGCGCAGGAGGTTGCGCAGCCGCGGCACCGAGAACACCGCCGGGTCGATGAGGCTCACGACCTCGCTGAGGGCGCGGCGGGCCGGCCAGGTGCACGACAGCCGCGGTACCCGCCCGGTCCGGTCGCGGACGGCGAGCAGGACGGCGGCCACCGCGGGCACCAGGTCCGGGGCGAGCACGCGCAGCGTCGGCGTCCCGGTCGCGGTGTCGCCGTGCACGACGAGCGGGCGGCCGGCGCCGAGCGAGCCGGGCGTGACGAGCAGCCGCAGCGCGCCGGGCGGCACGGTGCCGGCGCCGAGCACGACGGCGGGCGCCGGGCCGCCGGCCGTCCGGTCGATCAGCCAGGCGGCGGCGGGGTCGAGGGTCACGGTCTGGGTGGGCATGCCTCGACGCTCGCACCGCCCGGCGCCTCCGTCATCGGTCCTTGACGCAATCCATACGGGGCAACGGTTTGCGCGTATGGATTGCGTCAGGAGCCCTTCCCGCGCCCTCGCCGCCGGTGCCACGGTCGGGGCATGACGCTCGCCGACATCCTGCCCTCGCTACGCTCCTCCCTCCCGGCCCACCTGGAGCCCGGCGCCTGGCCGCCGGCCGCCCGCTGGGGCGGGCGCGGCGAGCTGCTCGTCGCCGGCGCCGGGCTGGCCGCGCTGGCCGAGGCGCACGGCACCCCGCTGTACGTGCTCGACGAGGCCGCGGTCCGCGAACGCTGCCGCGCCTACGCCGCCGCGTTCGGCGCCGAGAACGTCGCCTACACCGGCAAGGCG
Source organism: Dactylosporangium sp. CA-139066 (assembly GCF_050936175.1). NCBI lineage: Bacteria > Bacillati > Actinomycetota > Actinomycetes > Micromonosporales > Micromonosporaceae > Dactylosporangium > Dactylosporangium sp. CA-139066. The sequence continues at coordinate 3,459,882 of NZ_JBNJNH010000001.1, forward strand.
CTGCTCACCGCCGGCGTCGCCGGCTGGGTCGCGGCGGAGGGGCTCGGGCTGTACGCGGGCTCGGCCGGCGAGATCCGCGTCGCGCTGGCCGGCGGCGTCGACCCGAGCCGGATCGTGCTGTACGGCAGCGCGAAGACGCCCGAGGACCTCGCCGTCGCCCGCGCCGCGGGAGTCGGGGCGATCGTCGTCGAGTCGCTGTCCGAGATCACGCGGCTCGCCGCCACCGCGCCGGCCGGGCAGCGGGTCCTGCTGCGGCTGCTCGCCGGGCCGGCCGAGGGCGAGGCGTTCGGGCTGCGCGTGGGCACCGGCGAGGCGGCCACGGCGGTCGCCCGGATCGCCGGCCAGCCGGGCCTGCGCCTGGCGGGCCTCGACTGCTCCGTGGGGCACGAGATCGAGCGATTTCAGCGGTACGAAACGGAGCTGCGCCGCATCGCGGAGTTCTCGGCGCACATCCATCGCGCGCACGGCGCCGCCGTCGGCTGGGTGGACCTCGGCGGCGGGCACACCGACCACGACTTCGCGCTGGAGGCGTTCGCGGGCCGGATGCGGGCAATGATGACCCTCGAGTCGGAGCGCCGCGGGGTGCCGGCGCCGCGGCTCGGCGTCTCGCCCGGGCGGGCCGTCGTGGGACGGGCGGGCGTCACGGTGTACCGGATCCTCTCCGTCACCGCCCGCCGCGACGGCCGCCTCCTCGTCGCCACCGACGGCGGGATGACCGACTGCCCGGCGGCGCAGTGCGCGGACCGCCACACCGCGGTCCTCGTCGGCCGCGCCTCCGTCGCGCCGCCGGTGCCGGCGACCGTCCTGGGCCGCCACAACGACCCGGGCGACTTCGTCGTGCCGCGCCTGGAGCTGCCGGCCGACGTGCACCCGGGCGACCTGCTCGCGGTGGCCGGGACCGGCGCCTACCACCACGCCCGGGCGTCGAACTTCCACCTGGTGCCGCACCCGGCGCTGCTGGCCGTGTCCGCCGGCCGCGCCCGCACCCTGCTGCGCCGCGAGTCGATCGACGACCTGCTCGCCCGCGAGTGCTGACCGCCCGGCTTGGCGATGCGGCCGCCGCTACGGCTCGCCCAGGGCGGAGTCGCGCAGGTCGAGGGTGCGCTGGACGCGGCGGCGGGTGGCGTCGGAGATCTCGCCGGTCTCGTGCAGGCGGTCCAGCTCGCGCAGCTCGGCGGCGATGAGCTCGCGGCGGGCCGCGCGCAGGGACAGGTCCGCCGAGTCGTGCTCCGGCGTCGGCTCGCGGTGCTCGTCGATGCGGTGCCGCAGGGCGCGCTGCAGGGCGGCGTGGGCTTCCGGGGGTACCCTATCCAGCTCTTCCAGGCGGGCCAGAGCCGCATGGGCCGTGCGGACGTCGGCCAGGGCCTCCTCGGCTCTCAGGGCGGCGCCGGAGGCGGCGATCCCCGAACGGCGCACCAGCGGGCTGAGCGTGAAGCCCTGCACGGTCAGGGTCAGCACGATGACCGCGGCCGTGATGGTGATGGTCAGCCCGCGGCCGGGGAGCGCGTGGCCGGCGTCGGTGAGCAGCGGCAGCGACAGGGCGGCGGCGAGGGGCAGCACGCCGCGGGCGCCGGCCCACGACACGACCGCGGCGGCGCGCCAGGCGGCGCGGCGGGGGCGGTCGGCGAGGAACAGCGCGAGCGGCGCCACCCACAGGAACCGCACGGTGAGCAGCGTCGCGGCGACCGCGAGGACCTGCCACAGCAGGTGTACGGGGGCCGTGGCCAGGTCGCGGACGAACCCGGGCAGCGTCAGGCCGATGACGGCGAAGACGACGGACTCGAGCAGGAAGACGACCGTGCCGTACACGGCGTGCAGCTGCAGGCGGATGCCCGGGTTGGTCAGGCTGGGGGCCAGGCCGCCGAGGATGACGCTGGCGACCACGACCGCGGTGACGCCGGAGACGTGGGCGGCCTCGGCGGCGACGTACGCGACGTACGGGGTGAGCAGCGCGATCACCGTCTCCAGCACCGGGTCCTCGGTGCGGCGGCGGATCACGGCCACGCAGGCGGCGACCGCGGCGCCGGCCGCCGCGCCGCCGCCGGCCAGCAGCGCGAACAGCCCGACGGCGTGCGTCCACGACACCGCGCCGCCGGCCGCCGCGCCGGCGACCGCGACCCGGAAGAGCACCAGGCTCGTGGCGTCGTTGAACAGGCTCTCGCCCTGCAGCAGCGTGTGGACGCGGGCCGGCAGCGGCAGCCGCCGCCCCAGGGCCGTCACGGCGACCGGGTCGGTGCTGGCCAGGATCGCGCCGAGGACGAACGCCATCGCGGCCGGCAGGCCGGTGACTGCCGCGGCGACCGCTCCGACGGCCGCGGCCGAGGCGAGCACCAGGCCGAACGCCAGCACCGTCACCGGCCGCCAGACCCGGCGCAGCTCGCGCCACGACAGGTCCTCCCCGGCGGCGTACAGCAGCGGCGGCAGCACCACGAACGACACGACCTGCGGGTCGACGGTGACCCGCGGCACGAACGGCAGCAGACCGGCCGCAACGCCGGCGGCGACGAGCAGCGACGGCGCCGGAAGCCGCAGCCGCCGCGCCGACACGGCCACGACGGTGGCCAGGACGACCAGGGCGAGGACGATCTCGACGCGCTCCACCGGTCCGCCTCCCTCGCCCAGCCGACATCGCCTGCCGACCAGACTTCCCGGCGCACCTGCCGTTCAGCCTAGACGCCGCCCCGTCCCGGCCGCCTCCGCTACGGCAACCGCCCGGTGGCGCGGCAGTGGTCGTCGACCTGGGCCGCGGTGAGCGCGGCCGGGTAGAGCGCCAGGTGCGGCTGCCGTTGAGCGTGACCACCAGATGGAGCCACTTCGTCCAGTCGCAGGTCATCCGCCGCCCGGTTCTTCGTCTGGCCTTCACGCGGGGCCGGCGGCGTCCGGCCAGACGTAGGGCTCCTCGGGGTCGGCGTCCGGGAACAGCGGGCCGTAGAACCCGGGGTCCTTGCGGACCAGGGCCGAGCGGTGGCTGCGGTGCACGTCCTCGCGCCCGAGCCACACCGGCAGCGCGCCGGCCGCGGCCAGCTCCGCCTGCGTCCGGGCCGGGCCGCGCTCGCCGAGCAGGGTCGCCTCGACCGTGTCGGTGTGCCCGAGGGCGGTCCACGCGGCACACATCTCCAGGCCGTAGCGCACCAGCGCCTCCTCGCACCCGGCCCACATCTTCACCGCCGGGTGGTGGCGCCAGCCGTAGCCGGGCACGACGAGCCCGCGCAGCACCTGCAGCGCCTCCACGCGCTGCTTGCCCAGGCGCCGCCGGTCCAGCACCCGGGCGCTGGCCGCGAAGTCCGCGTACGGCAGGAAGGTCTGCACCCCACAGTCATACCCCCGGACCGCCCAGTTCGTGGTCGATCAGGGCGTCGGCGGCGCGCTGCTCGGCCAGGACGGGGGCAGCAGCCGGCCGCCGGCCGTGACGGGGAACCGCGGCCGGGCGGTACGACGTATGGTGCCCCCATGGGGATATCGAGGCGTGTGATGCTCGCGGCCGGAGGGGCGGCGCTCGCGGCGCCCGCGTTCGGGGCTCGCGTGGCCGCGGCGGCCGACACCTACCCGTCCAACACGGCGCTCTACGCCGACCCGGCCCTCGTGGCCGGCGTGGACTACGGGCAGCGGTTCCGGCGCCACGGCGTGAGCGACGACAGCGAGACGGCGCCGTCGCCGGCGCTGCCCGCGGCGGTGGTCATCGCCCCGCACGGCGGCGGCATCGAACCCGGGACCTCCGAGCTGTGCCTGGCCATCGCCGGCTACGACCCGGCGACGATGGCGGCGACCCCGGCCGGCGGGCCGGTGTACGACTTCTGGATGTTCGAGGGGCTGCGAGCGTCGAACAACGGCGTCCTGCACGTCACGTCGACGCACTGCGACGACCCGGTGGCGCTGGCGCTCTGCGGCGGGGTGCGGCGGGCGGTCTCGCTGCACGGCTGCACGCCGCAGCAGGCGGGCTTCGCGGACGGCACGGCGGCTGCACTGGTCGGCGGCGCGGACGCCGCCCTGCGCTCAGCGCTGCGCTCGGCCCTGTCCGCCGCCGGCTTCACCACCCGGGACGCGGCCGGCGTCGGCGAGCTCGACGGCGACGACCCGGCCAACATCGCCAACCGCACGCTCAGCGGCGGCGGCGCCCAGCTGGAGCTGACCACGCCGCTGCGGCAGGCGATGTTCACCAGCTTCACCCGCGCGGGCCGGCGGACCTCGACGACCGGCCTGTTCTGGTCGTTCACCGCCGCGGTCCGCTCGGCGCTGGCCGCGGTGTAGCCGCCTCGGGCGTCGCGGCGGTCGACCAGCCGGCGGTCGTCGCCGCGGCGCGGCGAGCGGCGCAACCCGTGAGCCGCAATGCGGCCCAGGTCCCGCGCTGAACCGCCGGCCAAGCCCACTTGACCGGGTCGTCCGGAAGGGGTTCGCTGAGGGGGTGAACAGTACGACGATCGCCCTGGTCACCGCGGTGGCGCTGCTGAGCGCGGTGGTGTGGTTCGACCGCCGGGTCCTGGCCGACCTGGCCGGCACCAGCGACCGGCAGCTGCGCTACTTCGACCGCAACACGTGGGCGCTCATCATCGTGCTGTCGTTCCCGATCGGCCCTTTCCTGTACCTCACGTACGGCAAGGGCAACGGCCCGCGCTTCTGAACGGCGGTCGGGGCGCAGCTACGCAGCACGTGCCAGGCGGTCAGGCCCTGCACCAGCAGCGCGAGGGCGCCGCCGTGACCGCGTCCGCCGCGTCGATCACCGCACGCTCGGCGAAGCCGCCGCCGGCGAAGATAGGGGCGAGGACGCGGCGGCCGTCGCCCGTGCGGCCGACGACCTCCGTGCCCGGCACGAACGGCAGCCGGCCCTCCGCCGGGACGGTTCAGGCGGCGGCCGGGAGCGTGAAGCAGATGCGGGCGCCGTCGTTGTGGTCGGCGTCGAGCCAGATGCGGCCGCCGTGGTGCTCCACGATGCGCTTGCAGATGGCCAGGCCGATGCCCGTGCCGGGGTACACGTCCCGCGGGTGCAGGCGCTGGAAGATCACGAAGATCTTGTCCTCGAACTGCGGCTCGATGCCGATGCCGTTGTCCTGGACCCAGAACCGGGAGAAGCCGTCCTCCTCCGGGGACACGCCGATCACGATGCGCGGGGTGAGGTCGGGCTTGCGGAACTTCACGGCGTTGCTGATGAGGTTCTGCCAGAGCATGGCCAGCAGGGTCGAGTCGCCGCGCACGACCGGCAGCTCGGGGGCCTCGATCTCGGCGCCGACCTCCTCCAGGCGCACCGCCAGGTCGGAGCGGACCCGGCGCAGCGTGGCGCCGAGGTCGACGTCGGTGACGTTGTCGTAGACGCGGCCGACCCGGGAGAAGGCCAGCAGGTCGTTGATGAGCGCCTGCATGCGGGTCGCGCCGTCGACGGCGAAGGCGATGTACTGCTGGGCGCGCTCGTCGAGCTGGCCGGAGTACCGCCGCTGGAGCATCTGGCAGAACGACGCGATCTTGCGCAGCGGCTCCTGCAGGTCGTGGGAGGCGACGTAGGCGAACTGCTCCAGGTCGGAGTTCGAGCGGCGCAGCTGCTCCTGCTGGTCGCGGCTGTCGGCGAGGGCGGCGACGATCCGCCCGCGCATCGCCTCCACGTCGGCGCCGAGGTTGGCCAGGTCGCGCGGGCCGCCGGCCGGCACCCGGTGCTCGAACTCGCCGTCGGCGACCCGCCGCACGGCCGTCTGCAGGCGCTCGAGCGGGCGCAGCACCGTGCGCTGCAGCAGCAGCGCGAGGATCAGCAGGCCGCCGAGCAGGCCGCCGACGATCACGGCGAAGATCGTGTCCCGCCGGTGCCGGGAGTCCTCCAGGGCCCGCCGGCCGTCGGCCCGGGCCCGGTCGACCCGCTGCTGCAGCGCCCCGACGTCGCCGCGCAGCGCGTCGAAGGCGGCCTTGCCCGCCCCGACCAGCGGCGACTCGGGATCGGTGGCGGCGATGAGCGGCTCGGCGTACTGCTGCCGCCACTGCGCGGCGCCCGACTCCACCCGGTCGAGCAGCGCCGGCGCCCCCTTCTCGTCGGCGAGCAGGCGCCGCAGGTCGGCGAGGGTGCGCCGCTCGGTGTCGCGGCCGGCGTGGTACGGGTCGAGGAACTGCGCCTGCCTGGTCAGCAGGTACCCGCGCACGCTGGTCTCCTGGTCGACCAGCGCCGCGCCGAGCTCGACGACGGCCGTGGCGGCGGGGGAGATGCGCTGCTGCAGCCGGTCGGAGACCCGGGTGGTGTCGGCCAGCGACGCCCAGCCGGCCCACGAGCCGAGGGCGATGAGCAGCGTCATCGCGCCGATGGTGAGCGCGAACAGCCGCTGGCTCGTCAGTCGCCGTCGATCAGTCACGCGAGGACATTACGGCAGGGCCCGCTGGCGCGCATGGCCCACACTGCGGGCATGGACGGGGGATTGAAGGCGACCGAGGTCGCGTACCTCGCCGGCGGCGAGCGGGCGGCGGTGCGGGCCGGGCTCATCATGCTGTACCGCCGCGGCCGCCTCGAGACGGACGAGCGCGGCCGGGTGAACCGCACCGGCGCCGACCCGCGCGACGGCGAGCCGTTCGAGCGGGCGCTGTACAACGGCCTGCTCGGCTGGATCGGCCCGCGCGAGCTGGCGACCCTGCCGCGCGTGCGGGCGGCCCTGGCGGATCTGCGCACCGGCCTGCGCCGCGACGGCGAGCTGCGCTGGCCGTGGGTGCGGGTATGCGTCCCGGCCGCGCTGCTGGCGCTGCCCGCGTGGGCGGTGGCCCGGTTCGGCGCGCCACCGCTCGTCGCGATGCCCGTGGTGCTCGCCGGCGTCGTCGCCGCGATGTGGTTCATCCCGCGCCGCACGCTCGCGGGGATGCGCCGGCTGCAGTGGCTGCGGTCGGAGCACGCCGGCCTCGCCGCCGCCGCGGACCTTGACCCGCGGCGGGCCGGGCTCGCCGTCGCGCTGTTCGGCAACGCCGCGCTGCTGGCCGTCGCGCCGGTGCTGGCCGTGCGCGGCGGCCTGCTCGACGGCGGCCGCTGGAGCCGGGAGTCGCGCCAGAGCGCCGGCTCCTACGGCCACTGGACCTCCACGGCGATGCACCACTTCGGCGCCGACGGCAACTACCACCCCTAGCACGTCAACGCAATCGAACAAGGCGGCGGCTGCGCAGGCGGAGGCGGCCGCCGCCGGTCGTGGTGCAGTGCAGGTTGTCGCCGAGCTCGTCGTAGCGGGTCAGCAGCCCGTCGCGCAGCATCGGCAGCACCTCGCGCCGCTTGCGGATCACGGCGACGGCGGCCAGGGCGAGGTACAGCACCGAAAGCCACACCAGCTCCCGGTCGTGCCAGCGCGCCGGCACGACGGCGGCGAGGACGAACTGGGCGACGAACAGCCCGGCCAGCAGCAGCGCCGAGCGCAGGCTCAGGGTCAGCCCGAGCAGCAGCGCGATCGCCAGCAGCGACTGGGCGGCGGTCAGCAGCAGCTCGCCGCGCTGGGCCATCTCGATCGGCAGCCCGGACGTCGTGCCGGCGGAGATCGCGAAGACCAGCGGCAGCGTGCCGACCAGCAGGGTCCACTGGTTGACCTTCGAGGACACGAGCGCGCCGAGGGCCTCGGTGGTGTGCAGCCGCCACGCGTAGAGGCCGGCCACGAGCAGCTCCGGGGCCTCCGAGGCCAGCGGCGCGACCCACTGCACCAGCAGGAACTGGCTGATGCCCAGCTGCGCGCCGGTGTCGACGAGGCTCTGCGCGAACGGCTCGGCGGCGAGCAGGATGACGCCGGCGGAGACGACGAAGAGCGCGATGACGGCGGTGCGCCGCGGCGCCTTCGGCAGGTCGCCGACCCACGCCGACGGGCCGACGAGGTCGGGCTCGCCGGCCGGCGCCCGCGACACCCGCCAGCTGTAGGCGGCGAACACCGCGACGAGCACGGCCGTGTCCCACAGCGTCAGGGTGCGCTTGAACGGCAGCAGCAGGCAGTACAGCGAGGCGATGGTGAGGAACGCGAGGGGTACCGCGTCCGCGCGCCCCAGCCGGATGCCCCGGCTCCTCGAGCGCCGCCACGCGATGAGCACGACGAGGACCCAGCCGACGCCGACAAGGATGCGGTTGGCCCCGGTCATGTTGGCCAGGGCGAGGGAGCAGGCCGGCGTCGCCGCGCCGGGCGGGCCGCAGGCGGCGCCGTACTGGGCCGCGGCCTCGCCGCCGCGCCAAGTGAAGACGAAGTCGACGGAGTACTCGGGCAGGACGGCGATCAGCGCCAGCACCGCGACGGCGAGCCCGGCCGACACGTCGACCTGCGCGGCCTCGGCGGCCCAGGCCAGCAGGAACGCCGCACCGACGATCGCGGCCCCGAACACAAGCGCCGCCACCGCCGCGGGCGGTTCGATGCCGGCGAGCGCGACCACGACGCCCGGCACGGTCGAGGCAAGCGCGAGCAGGCCGGAGAGCGGCGGTCGTCGCATGTGCGCCCACTTTACCGCCCACTCGCCCGCACCGGGGGAGGCCGGGTGGGCGCCGGGGTCAGACGCTGGATCCGTCGGGTCACCACTTGGTGATGTACAGCTGGGAGGCAGACAATGGACGATATCTCGTTCGGCGACATCGTGCTGTCGACGCTGTGGTTCATGGTGGTGTTCGCCTGGATCTGGCTCATGGTCAGCATCCTCACGGACGTCTTCCGGGACCACTCCCTCAACGGCTGGGCGAAGGCCGCCTGGACCGTGTTCCTCATCGTCTTTCCGTGGCTGGGCGCGCTGGTCTACCTCATCGCGCGGGGCAAGTCGATGAACGCACGCGCCGCCGAGCGCGCCTCTCGCCAGGAGGCCCGGTTCCGCGACTACGTGCGGGACGTGGCGCCCGCCCCGAGCGCCGCCGACGAACTGGCCAAGCTCGCCGATCTCAAGCAGCGCGGCGTGCTGACCGAGGCCGAGTACAACCGCGCGAAGTCGGCCCTGCTGGGAGGAGCCGCACAGGTTGGTGTGAACGGCACCGCCGCCGCCACCCGTGGGTGACCTCCTCGGGCGGTACGGGCGGCTGGGCTGGTCCACCGCCGGCGCGGTCATCGGCGCTGCACTGCTGGTGATCGCCGTCGGCGTACTGCTCCCGCTCGTGCTGCCCCTGCTGGTGATGGCGGTCGTCGGCTCGACCCTGCAACCCGCCGTCGACCGCCTTCGCCGCCGCGGGGTCCCGGCCGGGGTGGCGGCCCTGGCCGGGGCCCTTGCCGTGCCGCTGGGCCTGTTCGCGCTGCTGCTCCTGTTCGGTCTCGCGGTCGCCCAGGAGGCTCCGGAGTGGACGCACGTGATCGAGCGCGCCGGCCTCTGGCTGCATCAGCAGTTCGGCGCCGACCCGGTGCAGGCGCTGCGCCAGTGGCCCGGCTGGCGCACGGCGCTGACGGGCATCGGCACGGCGGTGGTCAGCACCGCGGTCGTGGTCGGGCAGCTCGCCGTGGGCGTCCTCATCGGCGGGTACCTGCTCTTCTACGTCTTCCACGACGGCGCCCGCGCCTTCGCGGTGCTCGAGTCGAGGCTGCCGCTGCGCCCGGGCCTGGCCCGCGAACTGGTCGACAACGCCGCCTACCAGTTCCGCCGGTACATGCTCGGCACCACCGTCATCGCCCTGATGGACGCCGCCGTCATCACCCTCGGCGCGCTGCTGCTCGGCCTGCCGATGGTCGGGACGATCACGGTACTCACGTTCGTCGCCGCCTACGTGCCCTACCTGGGCGCCTGGATCTCCGCCGCGTTCGCGGTCCTCGTGGCCCTCGGCGCCGGCGGCCTGCCGTCGGCGCTGTGGATGCTGCTCATCGTCCTCATCACGCAGAACATCCTGGAGGGCATCCTGCGCCCGACGGTCTTCGGCCGCGCGCTCGGCCTGCACCCGGTGGTCGTGCTCGGCGTGACGATCCTCGGCGCCGTGCTCGGCGGCCTGTTCGGCGTGTTCCTGGCCCCACCCGTCACCGCGATCGCCGTTTCCTGGCGCAAAGCCGTAAGGGGTACTTCATGACGTCCGACTCCGTGCCGTACCGGCAGCTGCTCGCGGTGGGCGCGGTCACGCTGGTCTTCGGCGTGGCGGTCCTGGTCCAGCCGGATGCGACCCTGCGCCTGCTCGGCATCCTGGCCGGCGCGTGGCTCATCGTCCTCGGCGTGATGCGCGTGGTGAGTGCCTTCCGCCGCGCGGGCGGCCTCACCCGGCAGGTCCTGGACGGCGCCCTGGGCGTGATCCTGCTCGTGGTCGGCGCGACCTGCCTGCGCCACACGACCAACGGCGTGATCGGCCTGTCCGTCTTCATCGGCCTGGCGTGGGTGCTGAGCGGCCTCGCCGAGATGCTGCTGGGCATGATGGCGCGGGGCCGGGTGCGGCTGGGCCTGTCCGTCCTGGCCGCCGCGTCCATCGTGGTGGGCCTGGTGTTCCTGTCGTGGCGCAGCCTGTCGGTCGAGGCCCTGGTGCTGCTGACGGGCATCACGGCCCTGATCCTCGGCACCGCCGAGGTGGTCGTGGCCCTGCAGTCCCGCCGTGCGCTACACGGCGGCGGCGGCCGCGCGGCCAGCGGTGCGGCCTGAGAAGAGGCAGCCGCCGAGGAAGGTGCCTTCCAGGGAGTTGTACCCGTGCATGCCCCCGCCGCCGAAGCCCGCGACCTCGCCGGCGGCGTAGACGCCGGGCAGCGCAGTGCCGTCGGCGCGCAGCACGCGGCCCTGCAGGTCGGTCTCCAGGCCGCCGAGGGTCTTGCGGGTGAGGATGTTCAGGCGTACGGCGATCAGCGGGCCCGCCTTCGGGTCCAGCAGCCGGTGCGGGGTGGCCACGCGGATGAGCTTGTCGCCGCGGTACGACCGGGCGCCCCGGACCGCCGTGACCTGCGCATCCTTGGTGAACCTGTTGGTCAGCTCCCGGTCGCGGGCCTCGACGGTGCGGCGGATGTCGGCGGCGTCGAGCGGCACGCCGGGCTCGAGCCGCTGCATCCCGGCGATCAGCTCGTCGAGCGTGGCCGCCACGACGAAGTCCTCGCCGTGGCGCTTGAACGCCTCGACCGGCCCGGGCGCGCCCTTCTTCACCCGCTGCAGCACCTGCCGGACGCTCTTGTTCGTCAGGTCCGGGTTCTGCTCGGAGCCCGACAGCGCGAACTCCTTCTCGATGATCTTCTGGGTCAGGATGAACCAGCTGTGGTCGTACCCGGTGGCGGTGATGTGCCCCAGCGTGCTCAGCGTGTCGAAGCCGGGGAAGCAGGGCGCCGGCAGCCGCTTGCCGGTCGCGTCGAGCCAGAGCGACGACGGCCCCGGCAGGATGCGGATGCCGTGGTTGGGCCACACCGGGTCCCAGTTGCGCAGCCCCTCGGTGTAGTGCCACATCCGGTCCGGGTTGATGACCCGCCCGCCGGCCGCCTCGGTGATGCCGAGCATCCGCCCGTCGACGTGCGCCGGCACCCCCGCGACCATCCGCCGCGGCGGCGCGCCGAGCCGGGCCGGCCACGCCTTGCGCACCAGGTCGTGGTCCCCGCCGATGCCGCCCGAGGTGACGATGACCGCCTGCGCCGACAGCTCGAACTCGCCGACCGCCGTGCGCGAGCTCGTCTGCCCGCGCAGGACGTCGCTCGGCTCGAGGATCGTGCCGCGCACGGTGCCGCCGGGCAGCAGCTCGTCGACGCGGTGCCGGAAGCGCAGCTCGACGTTGGCGGCGGCGCGGACCCGGCGTACGAACGGCTCGACCACACCCGGCCCCGTGCCCCACGTGATGTGGAACCGCGGCACCGAGTTGCCGTGCCCGTCGGCCGCCCCGCCGCCCCGCTCGGCCCACCCGACCACCGGGAACAGCCGGTGCCCCATGGCCCGCAGCCAGGCCCGCTTCTCACCGGCGGCGAAGTGCACGTAGGCCTCCGCCCACCGCCGCGGCCACTCGTCCTCGGCGCGGTCGAACCCCGCGCTGCCGAGCCAGTCCTGCCAGGCCAGGTCGACGGAGTCGCGGATGCCCATCCGGCGCTGCTCGGGCGAGTCGACCAGGAACAGCCCGCCGAACGACCAGAACGCCTGCCCGCCGAGGCTCTGCTCCGGCTCCTGGTCCAGCAGGATCACCCGCTTGCCGGCCTCGGCCACCTCGGCCGCCGCCACCAGCCCCGCGAGCCCCGCCCCGACCACGATCACATCCGCATCCACCCGACCAGGCTAGGCACCCGCATGCCAAAATCGTTGGTGCCTTCGCCACAACCCGCGCAGGATTTTGTCACCGCGGTGACAAGAACCCACCTCAAGACCCTGCATCCGGTACTCCAGGAACGCGTCCTCACCGCCGTCCGCACCGCGATGCGCGCCCAGTCCCGCTCCCTCTCCGGCGGCCAGGGCCACGGCCTCACGTTCGGCGTGGAGACGGCGGTGGCCACGTTCACGTCGGGCGGCGACCTGGCCTTCGTGCTGGCGGCGTTCACGGACCTGGGCCGCACGGAGTACCGCGAGGGCCACCGCGTCGACGCCCTGCGCTCGATCCTCACCATCGGCGCCCAGACGCTCTGGGCCACGCTCGTCGAGCACCCCGGCCCGGCCGAGCCCCCCGAGCTGTACGTCATCGCCGCCGCCCTGTTCGGCTACGTCGACGCCCTGGCCGGCGCCGCCGCGGAGGGCTACCTCGACGAGCAGCGCGACGCCGCCCACGACTGGGCCCAGGTCCGCCGCCGCCTCATCACCCTGCTCGTTCAGCCCGACCCGCCGCCGGAGCCCGCCCTGCAGTCGGCCGCGGAGGCCGCCCGCTGGCCCCTGCCGCCGCGCCTGTGCGCGGTCAGCGTCGAGGGCACCGACGCCGAGCACCTCGCGCGCGCCGCGGGCGCCGCCACGATCGCCACCGTCATCGACGGCGCCACCCGCCTCCTGTGCCCGTCACCGTCCACACTGGAGCGCGCCCTGTCCGGCCGCCGCGCCGCGATCGGCCCGCTGGTCCCGCTGCGCTCGGCCCGCGAGTCGTACCGGATCTCGCGCCGCGCCCTGGCCCTGCAGCAGTCCGGCACCCTCCCCGACGGCGTCCTGAACTGCGACGACCACCTGGTGGCGCTGCTGCTCGCCTGGGAGCCGGGCGTGGCCGACCGGCTGGCGGATCGCGCGTTGGCCCCGCTGGCGGCGGCCGGCCCACGCTCGCGCCGGGTCCTGGCCGAGACGTTGCACGCCTGGCTGCGCTCGCAGGGCGAGGTGATCCCGGCGGCCGCACTGCTGCACACGCACCCGCAGACGGTCCGCTACCGCCTACGCCGCCTGCGCGAACTCTTCGGCCCGTCCCTGGACGACCCCGACACCCGCCTGTCGCTCCAACTCGCCCTGCAGGTCAGCTCGTCCAGGGCCTCGTCGAAAATGTGATCACGCTTGGACGGGTCAGATCGCGAACAGCAGGGCGGCGCTGATCAGGACCACCACCGCGGTCGCGAAGTGGATGCCGAACGCGACCGCGCGGGTGCCGCCGTTGCGCAGCACGATCACCGTGTCGAACAGCGGGACCAGCGCGACGACGAGCATGTACCACGCCTCGGCGCGGGCGCCGGCGAAGGCCAGCAGGGCGAGGCCGAGCACGCCGTACGTGGCGTCGCGCAGGCCCTTGATCGTCAGGTACGCGCGGTCGCCGTCGGGCTTGGCCGGCACCCCGTAGCCGGCCGCGGACGCGATCGGGGTGAGCAGGAAGCGCACGCCGATGAACAGGATCATCAGGTTGAGGGCAATGGCCAGGCCGTACGCGAGGGGGGTCATCTCGGTTCTCCCAGGAATCTAGCGCTGCTAGGAACAGGTGCGACGCTAACACTAGCAATGCTAGGATGTCGAGCATGAGCATCCGGGAGCGGCGGGATCGGGACCGGGCCGAACGGGAGCGGCTGATCGTGACCGCGGCCCGCGAGCTGGCCGAGGCCGAGGGGTGGGACGCGGTGACGACGCGGCGGCTGGCGGACCGGGTCGAGTACAGCCAGCCGGTGCTGTACAGCCACTTCAAGGGCATGGGCGCGATCATGGCCGCCGTCGCGCTGGAAGGGTTCGCGGAGCTGGCCGCCCGGCTCGAGGCCGCGCGGGCGGGAGAGGCGGACGCGGTGCGGGCGCTGGCCGGGGTCGGCGCGGCGTACGTCGGGTTCGCCGAGCAGCGGCCCGCGCTGTACGAGGCCATGTTCAACCGCGCGGTGGACCTGCCGTTCGCGGCCGAGGACACGCCGGCGCCGATGTGGGCCGCATTCAACGAGCTGGTCGCGGCCCTGCGGCCCTTCGCCGGCGGGGACGACCTCGGGCTGCTCACGGAGACGTACTGGGCGGCGCTGCACGGGCTGGCGACGCTGACGCGCGGCGGGCGGCTGCCAGCCTCGGCCCGCGACCGGCGCCTGGCGATCCTGCTGAACCGTTTCGGGAGGTAGGAGCCGGCCACTTTTTTCGGAGTGGTCGTCGAGGCGAGGAGGGCGCGGGGGCAGAGTGGGGGCATGAGCGCGAAGAAGGACGCCTACGACGCCGCCCTCGACACCGCCGCCGCGCACGCCCGTGCCTGGCTCGGCACGCTGCCCGACCGGCCGGTGCCGCCCCTCACCGACGCCGACGCGCTCGTCCCGGCGTTCGGCGGCGCGCTGCCCGACGGGCCGACCGACCCGGCCGAGGTGGTCGAGGCGCTCGCCCGCACCGCCGAGCCCGGCCTCATGGCCATGCCGTCCGGGCGCTTCTACGGCTGGGTGATCGGCGGCACGCTGCCGGCCGCGCTCGGGGCCGACTGGCTCGTCAGCGCCTGGGACCAGAATGCCGCGATGCGGTACCCGACGCCGGCCGTCGCCGCGATCGAGGAGGCCGCCGGCGCCTGGCTGGTCGACCTGCTTGGCCTGCCCGCGGGCTCGGACGTCGGGTTCGTCACGGGCGCCACGATGGCGAACTTCACCGGCCTGGCCGCCGCCCGCCGCCACGTGCTCGCCCGCCGCGGCTGGGACCTCGACACCCTCGGCCTCAGCGGCGCGCCGCGCATCCGGGTCCTGGTCGGCGAGGAGCGCCACGACACGGTCGACCTGGCGCTGCGCCACCTCGGCCTGGGCGCCCCGACCGCGGTCGCCGCCGACGAGCAGGGCCGCATCCGCCTCGACGCGCTCGCCGAGGCCCTCGCGGCGGCCGGCGACGCGCCGGTGATCGTGTGCCTGCAGGCCGGGAACGTCCACAGTGGAGCGTTCGACCCGATCGGCGAGGCCGCCGAGCTCGCGCACCGCCACGGCGCCTGGGTGCACGTCGACGGCGCGTTCGGGCTGTGGGCGGCCGCGACCCCCGCGCTGCGCGACCGCCTGCCGGGGCTGGCGGCGGCCGACTCGTGGGCGACGGATGCGCACAAGACGCTCAACGTGCCGTACGACTGCGGGATCGTGATCGTCGCCGACCCGGCCGCGCTGCGGGCGGCGATGGGGGTGCAGGCCAGCTACCTGATCGAGCCGGCCGGGCCGGGCGGGCCCGCGGACCCGTTCGAGAAGGTGCCGGAGCTGTCCCGCCGGGCGCGCGGCGTGCCGGTGTGGGCGGCGCTGCGCTCGCTCGGCCGGCGCGGCGTGGCGGAGCTGGTCGACGGGCTCGCTGGGCACGCGCGGCGGCTGGCCGACGGGATCGCGGCGCTGGACGGCGCCGAGGTGCTCAACGACGTCGTGTTCACGCAGGTGTGCGCGACGTTCGGCGACGACGAGCGGACGGCGGCGGTGACCCGGGCGCTCCTCGCGGACGGCACCGCGTGGATGTCCGGCTCGCGATGGCGCGGGCGCGCGGTCCTGCGCGTCTCCGTGAGCAACTGGTCGACCGACGAGGCCGATGTCGAGGCGTCTCTTGCGGCGCTGCGCGGGGCGGTCGTGGCTGTCGGGTAACGCTGCCGGTGCGGCTCCTGCTTCATCACCACCGTAACAGGCCCCGCCAAATCCGGGGCCTCGGCGATGACCGTTCGTAAGAACGCGTTACCGTCCGGAGTTACAGCTCCTGCGCCGCGACGGGCCGGCGCTGGTGGCCGCGGCCAACTGGCTCCAGCGCAGGCAGGCCGAAAGGTCAGCGGGCCTCCCACATCGCCGCCGAGGTCGGTGGCTCGAACTCCTCGAAGACCAGCAGCGTCCGCGTGTTCACCACCCCGGGCATGCCCTGGATCACGTCCAGGACCAGCCGGCGCAGGTCGGCGTTGTCCTTGGCGCGCACGAGCAGGATCACGTCGAACTCGCCGCCGACGAGGGCGATGTGCACGACCCCCGGCAGGGCACGCAGCTGCTCGCCGACCAGCCGCCACTCCGCCTGGCGCAGGTTCACCGTCACGTACGCCGACGTGCCCATCCCGGCGGCCACGTGGTCGATGTCCGCCCGGAAGCCGCGGATGACGTTGGTGTCCCGCAGCCGCTGGACGCGGGCATACGCGTTCGCCCGCGAGATGTGCAGCAGCTCGGCGAGCGTCCGCATCGACATGCGGCCGTCTCGGCTGAGCTCCACCAGGATCCGCCGGTCGATGTCGTCGAGCGGGATGACCACCTGTCTCGCACCCCTTCCTGAACGATGCCTCGGGTTGGACGTCTGGCCCTCAAAATGCCGATTCAGGTGTACATTTTCTCGTTCTTCGCCGCAATGTGGAACGCGATTGGCAAGAGGCCCAGGATTGCGGCATGACACGTGAGCCGAGTCACCTGCTGCCGTCCGCGGAGCCGGTCTCCCTCATCGACGCGCGGGGCCGGGCCCTTCAGTCGGACCGGTACCCCGCGCCGGACGCCGAGGCGCTGGTCCGGGCGCTCGGGGCGCTGCTCACCGCGCGCCGGCTCAACGATCAGGCGTATGCGCTCGTGCGGCAGGGGCGGCTCGCCGTGTACCCGTCCTCGCACGGGCAGGAGGCCTGCCAGGTCGCGGCCGCGCAGGTCCTCGACGCCGGCGACTGGCTGTTCCCCACCTACCGCGACACCGTCGCCGCGGTCGGCAAGGGCGTCGACCCCGTCGAGGCGCTGAGCCTGCTCAAGGGCGACTGGCACTGCGGGTACGACCCCTACGAGCACAATGTCGCGCCGCACGCCACGCCGCTGGCCACCCAGCTGCCGCACGCCGTCGGGGTCGCCCACGCGGCCCGGCTGCGCGGCGAGCCGACCGTCGTCATGGCCATGTGCGGCGACGGCGGCACCAGCGAGGGCGACTTCCACGAGGCGCTCAACTTCGCCGCCGTGTTCCGGGCGCCGGTCGTCTTCTTCATCCAGAACAACGGCTACGCGATCAGCGTCCCGCTGTCCCGGCAGACGGCGGCGCCGTCCCTGGCGCACAAGGGCGTCGGCTACGGCATCCCCGGCGAGCGTGTCGACGGCAACGACATGGCCGCGCTGCTCGCGGTGCTCGGCGCCGCCGTCGAGCGGGCCCGCGCCGGCGGCGGGCCGCAGCTGGTCGAGGCCCTGACGTACCGGATGCAGGCGCACACCAACGCCGACGACGCCACCCGGTACCGCGACGACGCTGAGGTCGCCGCGTGGGTCGAGCGGGACCCGATCACCCGGCTGCGGACCCACCTGCGCGAGCGCGGCCTGCTCGGCGACGAGCAGCTCGCCGGCTTCACCGACGAGGCCGAACGCGTCGCCGCGCACCTGCGCGACGGGCTCAACCGCGATGTCGAACCCGACCCCGCCGACCTGTTCGCCCACGTGTACGCGACCCCCACTGCGCAGCTACGCGAGCAGGCGGCGCTCGTGGCCGACGAGCTCAGCCGCGAAGGAGCAGCCCGATGACCACCGTCGCCGAGCCGAGGACCGCGCCCGCCCCGCGACCCGCCCCGGGCCCCGTCAGGCTGACGATGGCGCAGGCGCTCAACCGGGCCCTGCGCGACGCCATGGCCGAGGACCCGTCCGTGGTGGTGTTCGGCGAGGACGTCGGCGCGCTCGGCGGCGTCTTCCGGATCACCGACGGCCTCACCGCCGACTTCGGCGACGCCCGCTGCTTCGACACGCCCCTGGCCGAGTCCGGCATCGTCGGGATGGCCGTCGGCATGGCGATGAACGGGATGCGCCCGGTCGTGGAGATGCAGTTCGACGCGTTCGCCTACCCGGCGTTCGAGCAGATCGTCAGCCACGTCGCGAAGATGCGCAACCGCACCCGGGGACGGGTCGCGCTGCCGATGGTGATTCGCGTCCCCTACGCGGGCGGGATCGGCGGCGTTGAGCACCACTGCGACTCGTCGGAGGCCTACTACGCCCACACGCCGGGGCTGCACGTCGTCGCCCCGTCGACGCCTGCCGACGCGTACGCGCTGCTGCGCGCGGCGATCGCGTCGCCCGATCCGGTCGTCTTCCTGGAGCCGAAGAAGCTCTACTGGAGCAAGGAGGACGTCGAGCTGCCGTCCCGGGCGCCCGGCATCGGCGCGGCCGTCGTGCGCCGGCGCGGTACCGACGCCACCCTGATCGCCTACGGTCCGGCCGTGCCCGTTGCCCTGCAGGCCGCCGAGGCCGCCGCCGCCGAGGGCCGGAGCCTGCAGGTGGTCGACCTGCGCTCGATCGTGCCGTTCGACGATGAGACCGTCTGCGCCGCGGTCCGCTCCACCGGCCGGGCCGTCGTCGTCGCCGAGGCCGCCGGGTTCGCCGGCGTCTCGGCGGAGATCGTCGCCCGGGTCACGGAGCGCTGCTTCAACGCCCTCGCCGCGCCGATCCGGCGGGTGACCGGGTTCGACATCCCCTACCCGCCGCCGAAGCTGGAGCACTTCCAGCTGCCCGGCGTGGACCGGGTCCTCGACGCCGTCGACGATCTGCAGTGGGAGCAGTGATGGCGGCGCGGACGTTCCTGCTGCCCGACCTCGGCGAGGGCCTCACCGAGGCGGAGATCGTGCGGTGGCTGGTGGCCGAGGGCGACGTCGTCGCCGTCGACCAGAGCATCGTCGAGGTCGAGACCGCCAAGTCGATGGTCGAGGTGCCGTCGCCGTTCGCGGGCCGGGTCGCGACCCTGCACGCCGCGCCCGGCGCCACCGTCCAGGTCGGCAAGCCGCTGATCACGGTGGCCGCGGCGGACCGGGAGCCCGCCGCGGTGGCGGCCTATCGGGAGGAGGAGCGCGCCGGGTCCGGCAACGTCCTCATCGGCTACGGCACCACCGGCGGCACCGCCACCGGCCGCAACCGCCGCCCCCGGGGCAGCGTCCGTCCGCCGGCCCCGCCCGGACCCGAGCCCGCGTCGCGGCGCGTGCCGCTGGTGACCTCGCCGCTGGTTCGCAACCTGGCCCGCGCCAGCGGGGTGGACCTGCGCACCGTCGAGGCGACCGGCGCGGGCGGCGTCATCACCCGCGCCGACGTCGAGCGCGCCGCCGCGACGGCCACCGTTGCCGCGGCGGTACCGGGCGAGCGCCGGACGCCGCTCAACGGGTTCCGCAAGGCGGTGTCGGCGGCGCTGACCCGCAGCCGCGCCGAGATCCCCGAGGCGACCGTGTGGGTCGACGTCGACGCGACGAACCTGTGGCAGCTGCGCCAGAGCGCCAAGGCCGGACCGGGGCTGCTCGCCTACGTCGCCCGCTTCGTCGTCGCCGGGCTGCGCGAGTACCCGGTGTTCAACGCGCGCCTCGACGCCGAACGCCAGGAGATCGTCGAGCTCGACCAGGTCAACCTCGGCATCGCGGTGCAGGGCGAGCGCGGGCTCGTCGTGCCCGCCGTCATCGGCGCGGACACCATGACGACCGCGCGGCTCGACGAGGAGATCCGCCGGCTCACCGCGAGCGCCCGCGAGGGCCGCAGCACCGCGCGGGAGCTCTCGGCGGGCACGTTCACGCTCAACAACTACGGCGCGTTCCGGGTCGACGGCAGCGCCGCGATCATCAACCACCCGCAGGTCGCGATCCTCGGCCTCGGGCGCATCATCGACCGGCCGTGGGTCGTGGACGGCCGGCTGTGCGTCCGTAAGATCGCGCAGATGAGCTTCGTGTTCGACCACCGTGTGTGCGACGGCGGCACCGCCGCCGGGTTCATGCGCGTCGTCGCGGACGCGATCGAAGACCCGGCCACGATCATCGCCAGGCTGTGACCCTGCTGTTTGCCGGGGATCCGCTCCCCGGCGGCCCGGAGCAGGACGTCGCGCTCGGTCAGCGGCTGCTGCGGGAGGGCTTCGGCGCCGCCCGGGAGTTCCTGCGGGTGTACTCCCCGGCGCCGACCGCCGCGTTCAGCCGCCGCGACAGCCTGCGCCCCGGATATCTCGCCGCCGTCGAGGCGGTCCGCGCGTCCGACTTCGCGCCCGTGGTCCGGCCGCAGGGCGGCAGCCTGGCCGCGTACCACCCCGGCAGCGTCGTGGTCGACCACGTGTTCCGCACACCGGACGCGGCCCAGGGAACGACCGAGCGCTTCAAGCGGTTCGCCGCACTGCACGCCGAGGCGCTGCGCGGGTTCGGCATCGACGCCAGGATCGGCGCGGTGCCCGGCGAGTACTGCCCCGGCGACTACAGCGTGAGCCTCGCCGGAACCCGCAAGCTCGTCGGCTCCGCGCAGCGGGTGACCCGCGACGGCTGGCTGTTCAGCACCGTCGTCCAGGTCACCGGCGCGGCGGCGCTCCGCGAGCCGCTGATCGCCGCCTACGCCGCCCTCGGCTACGACTTCGACCCGCCCACCGTCGGCGCCGCCGAGGACGGCGCCCCGGGCGTGACGGTCGAGGCGGTCACCGCGGCCCTGCTGTCCGCCTACGGTGCGACCGGCCCGGCGCAGCCGCCGCCGGCCTGGTGACACCCCGCGGCATCCCGGCCGCCCTCATCCACGGCCGCCTGGACGGTCAGTCGTCCCCGGGGAACGTCAAGCGGACCCAGGACGGGCCGACGAACGGCGGCGGGATCCGCACCTCGTCCCACGGTGCCGTGACCCAGACCTGGTATTCGTCATGCTCCAGCTCCACCTGCAGCGTCGCCGGCCCGTCCGTGCCGACGCTGACGCCGCGCAGGCCGTGCGGCAGCGTCAGGCCGGTCAGGGTCAGCCGGCCGGGTCCGGCGCAGCGGGCTCTCCCACGCGTGGTCGGACCCGAAGCGGGCCACCTCGGCGTCGTAGTGCGAGGCCGCTGCCGAGCGTCGCGATGTTCTCGCCGCCGACCCGGATCATCACCCGGTTGCGCTCCACCGACAGGGCGAGGGACGACGTCACGGCAGCAATACCAGTTTGCCCCGCGTGTGGCGGCGGTCGATCTCGTGGAAGGCGTCGGCGACGCGGTCCAGGGGATAGGTGCCGGCGATCGGGATCTCGATGACGCCGGCGGTCACGAGGTCCGTCATGTGGTGCAGCACCTCCACTGTGGACGCCTGCTCGCTGCCCTCCGCCTTCACGCCCAGGCGCTCGGCGGCGTCGAAGGCGATGACCGTGTCGATCCGCGAGCGGGGGATGCCCAGCTCGAGGGCGAGCTCCACGTACTGCGGGCCGAACAGGTCGATGAACGCGTCGATGCCCGAAGGTGCCGCGGCGCGCAGCCGGTCCGCGAGGCCGTCGCCGTAGGAGATCTGCTCGGCGCCGTGCGCGGCCAGCCAGTCCGCATTGGACGGTGAGGCGATGGCGAGGACCCGGGCGCCGGCGTGGCGCAGCAGCTGCACGGTGACCGTGCCGACGCCGCCGGCCGCGGCCGAGACCGCGACCGTCTCGCCGGGGCGGGCGGCGACGGCACGCACGGCGGCGAACGCGGTCGCCGTCACGACGTAGAGGGCGCCGGCGACCTCCCAGGAAAGGGCTTGCGGCTTGGGGATGAGCTGGGTGACGGGCACCGCCGTGTGCGTGGCGTGGCTGGAGCGGCGCCATGAGAAGCCGAGCACCTCGTCGCCCACCGCGAACCGCGTGACGCCGGGGCCGGTGGCGGTGACGACGCCGGCGAGGTCGCTGCCCTGGCCGCACGGGAATGTGGTGGGGTAACGCCGCTCGAGCGCGCCGGTGCGGATGCCGCTCTCGCCGGGGTTGATGCCGGCGGCGCGGACCGCGACCACCACCTCGCCGGGGGCGGGCTCGGGCATGGGGATCTCGGCGACGTACAGGACCGAGGGGTCGCCGAACCGGTCGAAGCGAACAGCGCGGGGCATCTTCTCAACCTCCATGGCGCAACGTGGACAGCGCACGGGCCAGCGACCGCAGCGTGGCCGGGGAAAGCGCGCCGAACCGCACGGCCAGCTCGGCGTCGAACACCGTCTCGGCGGCGGCGATCGCGGACGAGCCGGCCTCGGTGAGATCCACAATGGACGACCGCCGGTCGTCCGGGTTGGGGCGGCGCTCGCACAGGCCGCGGGCGGTCAGGCGGTCCACGGCCTGGCTCGCGCCGCCGATGGTGATCGACAGGGCGTCGGCGACGTCGTTGACCCGGCACCCCGGGGTGCGCTGCACGACCTGCAGCACGTTGAGGCTGCCGAGCGGCACCGCGCCGGCCTGGCGCAGCCGGGCGTCGATGCCGTTCCACAGGTCGGTCTCGAAGCGCACGAGGTCGTCGAAGACCCGGCGCAGATCCACGCTCATGGGAAGTACATTAGCACTAACTAGATTAGAGCTAATGCAGTGTGGGTCGTATCACGATCCGCGGATGTTTCGAAAACCCTTGCACCGCAAGGAAGTGGACCATGGTGTTACCGATCTGTTACGCACGATGTTCGGTCGGGACAGGTATGTTCGCGGCGATAACAAACCCCGCCGCACACCCTCCCGACATACGAAAGGAGGCGTCGAGGATGTCCAAGACACTCCGGCTCCTGGCCGCCACCGCGTTGGCGGCGCTGTTGGCCACCACCTCCGCCTGCAGCAAGACCCGTAACGACAACGGCGACACCGCCGCCGACAGTGGACCCGCGCTGGTGGGCATCGCGATGCCCACGCGCAGCCTCGAGCGGTGGAACAATGACGGTGCCCACCTCGAGGACCTGCTGAAGAAGGCCGGGTACAAGACCTCGCTGCAGTACGCGGACAACAAGGTCGACCAGCAGATCACGCAGATCCAGAACATGATCAACGACAAGGCGAAGATCCTGGTCATCGCCTCGATCGACGGCACCGCGCTCGCCCCGGTGCTGCAGACCGCGGCCGACAAGAAGATCAAGGTCATCGCGTACGACCGGCTGATCAACTCCACGCCGAACGTGGACTACTACGCCACGTTCGACAACTACAAGGTCGGGCAGCTGCAGGGCCAGTTCATCGTCTCCCAGCTCGGCCTCGACCAGGGCAAGGGCCCGTTCAACCTCGAGCCGTTCTCCGGCTCCTCCGACGACAACAACGCGAAGTTCTTCTTCGCCGGCGCCTGGGACGTGCTCAAGCAGTACGTCGACAGCGGCAAGCTCGTCATCCCGTCGGGTAAGAAGCTGGCCAGCAACGACGACTGGAAGACGGTCTCCATCAACGGCTGGAAGTCCGAGGGTGCCCAGGCCGAGATGGACAACCGGCTGAACTCGTTCTACACCGGCGGCAAGAAGGTCCAGGTCGTGCTCTCCCCGAACGACTCCCTCGCCCTGGGCATCGCGCAGTCCCTCGACTCCCACGGCTACAAGCCCGGCGGTGACTGGCCCATCCTCACCGGCCAGGACGGCGACCTCGCCAACACCAAGAACATCCTCGCCGGCAAACAGTCCATGACCGTGTGGAAGGACACCCGGACCCTGGGTGACCAGGTCGCCAAGATGGTCGACGCGATCAGCAAGGGCGGCACCGTGGAGACCAACGACACCAAGACCTACAACAACGGCGTCAAGGTCGTCCCCTCCTACCTCCTTCCGCCCGTCGTCGTGACGAAGGACGATGTGAAGTCGAAGCTCGTCGACTCCGGCTTCCTGAAGGCCTCCGACCTGGGGCTGTAGCCCCAGCAACGAGCCGGGCCGGGTCCGCGACAGCGGGCCCGGCCATCGTCGCGAGCGGGCAGAGATCGAGGAGCACCCATGCCCATTCTTGAGATGGTCGGCATCACCAAGACGTTCCCCGGCGTGAAGGCGCTGCAGGACGTCACCATGAGCGTCGAGGCCGGCGAGGTGCACGCCATCTGCGGCGAGAACGGCGCCGGCAAGAGCACCCTGATGAAGATTCTCTCCGGGGTGTACCCCTACGGCAGCTACGACGGCGAGATCCGCCTCGACGGCGAGGTCGCCCACTTCCGATCCATCCGCGACTCCGAGCACCGCGGGATCGTCATCATCCACCAGGAGCTGGCGCTCAGCCCGTACCTGTCGATCGCGGAGAACATCTTCCTCGGCAACGAGCGGGCCAGCCGCGGCATCGTCAACTGGCCGCAGACCAACCGGCGGGCCGCGGAGCTGCTCGCCCGGGTCGGGCTGCATGAGGCGCCGGACACGAAGATCCTTGACATCGGCGTCGGCAAGCAGCAGCTGGTGGAGATCGCCAAGGCGCTGTCGAAGGAGGTGCGGCTGCTCATCCTCGACGAGCCGACCGCCGCGCTCAACGACGCCGACTCGGCCCACCTGCTCGACCTGATCCGCCAGCTCAAGAGCCAGGGGATCACCTCGATCATCATCTCGCACAAGCTCAACGAGATCGCCGCCATCGCCGACACGACGACCGTGATCCGCGACGGCCGTACCGTGGCCACCTTCGACATGCACGGCGCGCAGCCGGTGACGGAGGAGCAGATCATCCGGGCCATGGTCGGGCGGGACCTCGCGCACCGCTTCCCCGAGCACACGCCGAAGATCGGTGACGAGGTACTGCGGATCGAGGACTGGACCGTGCACCACCCGATCGACCGCGGCCGCGTGGTCGTCGACGGCGCCAACCTCAACGTGCGGGCCGGCGAGATCGTCGGGGTCGCCGGGCTCATGGGCGCCGGCCGCACCGAGCTGGCGATGAGCGTCTTCGGCCACAGCTACGGCACCGGCATCTCCGGCCGGCTGTTCCTGCACGGCCGGGAGATCCGGGCGCGCAGCGTCGACGAGGCGATCGGCCACGGCATCGCCTACGCGACCGAGGACCGCAAGCGCTACGGGCTCAACCTCATCGAGGACATCAAGCGCAACATCACCGCGGCCAAGCTGTCGGCGGTCTCCCGGCTCGGCGTGGTCAGCGCCGGCGCCGAGGTACACCGGGCGGAGCGGCTGCGCAGGGACATGCGGGTCAAGGCTGACAGCGTCGCCGTGCTCACCGGCAAGCTCTCCGGCGGCAACCAGCAGAAGGTCGTGCTGAGCAAGTGGCTCTTCACCGAGCCCGAGGTGCTCATCCTCGACGAGCCGACGCGCGGCATCGACGTCGGCGCCAAGTACGAGATCTACGAAATCATCAACGCGCTGGCGGACGCCGGCAAGGCGGTCGTGGTGATCAGCTCCGAGCTGCCGGAGCTGCTCGGGATCTGCGACCGGATCTACGCGATGAGCCAGGGGCGGATCACCGGCGAGGTGGCGCGCGCCGAGGCGACCCAGGAGGGCCTGATGCGGTACATGACGATGGACAAGAGCGGGGTATCACGGTGAGCACCCTCGAGGCGACCAAACAGGAGCCGGCGCCGGCGCAGACGTCGTCGCTGCGCGGATACCTGGGCCAGAACCTGTGGCAGTACGGGATGCTCACGATCCTCATCGCGATCGTCATCACCTTCCAGATCCTCACCGACGGCCGGCTGCTCTATCCGGACAACGTCGCCGCGCTGGTCCAGCAGAACGCCTACGTGCTGATCCTCGCCATCGGCATGGTCATGGTGATCGTCGCCCAGCACATCGACCTGTCCGTCGGCTCGATCGTGGCGTTCATCGGCGGCTACTGCGCCCTCATGATCACCGACTATCACTGGCCCTGGCCGCTGGCGGTCGCCGCGTCCATCGCCATCGGCATCGTGGTCGGCTGCTGGCAGGGGTTCTGGATCGCGTACGTCGGCATCCCCGCCTTCATCGTGACGCTGGGCGGCATGCTGCTCTTCCGCGGCCTCGCTGTGCTGGCCGTCAGCCAGACGGTGCCGGTGCAGGACAAGGGCTTCGGCGCGATCGCCGCCAAGTCGCTGCCCAACGCGCTGGGCTTCGTCGGCAACCTCGACGGCATGACGCTGCTCGTCGGCGTCGTGGCCATCGGCGGGCTCGTCCTGACCCAGGTGCGCTCCCGGCGCGAGCTGATCCGCTACGACCTGCGCCTGGAGCCGACGGCCGCATTCGCCGGCAAGCTGGTCGTCTTCGCCCTGCTCACCGCCTACATCACCTACCTGCTCGCCGAGAGCACCGACGGCACCCCCAACGTCCTCATCATCGTCGGGGCGCTCGTGGTCCTCTACACGTACATCATGGGAAACACCGTTTTCGGCCGGCACATCTATGCGATGGGCGGCAATCTCGCGGCGGCGAAACTCTCGGGCGTGAAGACGAAGCGTGTAACTTTCCTGATCTTCGTGAACATGGGCGTGCTCGCCTCCATTGCCGCCGTTGTCACGACCTCCCGCGCGGGCGCCGGCGTGGCCGGTGCGGGCACCAACTACGAATTGGACGCAATCGCCGCGGCGTTCATCGGCGGCACGGCCGTGACCGGCGGCATCGGCAAGATCACCGGGGCCGTGATCGGCGCGCTCATCATGGGCGTGCTCAACATGGGCCTGTCGATTCTGGGCGCCGACGCCGCCTGGCAGCAGGCCATCAAGGGCCTCGTGCTCATCGCCGCGGTCGCGTTCGACATCGTCAGCAAGCGCCTGTCGAACTCCTCCCAGTGATTGGCAATGTTTCGATAATCGAAACCGTTGACGAAACAAATTGGAATAGACCAACGTTGGACACATGAGATTACCGAGAATCGCCACGGCCGGCCTCTTGGCGGCGGTTGTCGCGGTCACCTTCAGTGCCGTTTCGGCCTCCGCCAACGGGCCGCACGCGCCGTCGCCGAAGGATCAGAGCCTGCGCGGGCTGGCCGCCCGCAACGGCCTCTACTTCGGCACGGCGGTGGACCCGGCCGCCTACGCCGCCGACGCGCAGTACAAGAGCCTGACGGACAGCCAGTTCTCCACCGTCACCCCGGAGAACGCGATGAAGTGGGAGAGCCTCGAGCCCACCCGTGGCACCTACGACTGGGCGGCCGCCGACGCCCTCGTCGACCAGGCCGCGCGCAACCACCAGCTGGTGCGCGGCCACGTCCTGGCCTGGTACAGCCAGCTGCCCGGCTGGCTCAACGCCGGCATCCAGGACGGCTCGATCGACGGCCCGCAGCTGCGCCAGCTGCTGCACAAGCACATCACCGACGTCGTGACCCACTTCCGCGGCAAGATCTGGCAGTGGGACGTGGTCAACGAGGCCGTCTCCGACCCGTGGGAGACCCCGTCGGCGATCCACCTCGGCGGCAACACCGGCTCGCTGAAGCAGAAGTTCGCCGACCTGCTCGGCCCCGACTACGTCGCCGACGCGTTCCGCTGGGCCCGCGCCGCCGACAAGAACGCCCTGCTGTTCTACAACGACTACAACATCGAGGCGTTCGGCGACGGCGGCCCCGGCGACAAGACGCAGTTCGTCTACGACATGGTCAAGCGCCTGCGGGCACAGGGCGTGCCGATCGACGGCGTCGGCAGCCAGGGCCACCTCAGCACCCAGTACGGCAACTACGACGTCTTCGCCGTGGCCGACGCGCTGGACCGCTTCACCGACCTCGGCCTCGCCGTCGCGCTGACCGAGGTGGACGCGCGCAGCCTGACCAAGAACGCGACCGACCCGACGGTCGCCGCCGCCGGCCAGGACGTCAACGCGCGCGACCAGGCCTCGGCGTACAACTACCACGTCCTGCTGCAGGCCTGCCTGCTCAACCGGCACTGCCTGTCGTTCACGGTCTGGGGCTTCACCGACAAGTACTCGTGGATCCCCAACTGGTTCAAGGACCCGCCCGAGGGCTCGGGCTGCCTGTGGGACGCCAGCTACCAGCCGAAGAAGTCCCTGCGCACCGTGCAGGGCGACCTGGCCGCGGCCGGCCCGCCGCTGGTCCAGCCGCGCGTGGCGCAGAAGCCGCGCCGTTAGCTTTCTTCGGGATGGGGATAGGGGGCGGGCGCCCGACCGGCGCCCGCCCCTTCGTCGTGCACGTCCTACCTGACGGGCACGTCCACATAGGACCCGCCGGCGACGGTCACCGAGCCGCCGAGGGTGTTGGCGTCGTAGTACAGCGGATCGACGGTGTCCACGACGAGGGTCAGGCAGTGCCCCGCCGGTACGTCGTAGGCCGTCGCCGACAGCGCCACGTCCACGCTGCGGCTGCCGCCCGAGGTGCCCAGCCAGGTCACCGGGGCGTGCGTGATGAGCTTGGCGGTGCCGAGCGCGTCGAGGTCGTAGAGGTACGCGACCACGGTGCCCTGCGCCGCCGTGCCGGTCAGGTTGAGGTGCACCTGCGGGATGCCGCGGATGCGCAGCGCGGTGCTCGGCCGCTCCGACGCCCACACCCCGGCCCGCAGCCGGTCCACGCTCGGCAGCCAGATCTGCGGCTGCTGGCCGGTGAACGCGGACACGCCGTTGGTCAGCAGCACCACGCCGCCGTTCGCCGTCGTGTCCAGGTCGGACGGGAGCGTCTTGCTCCAGCCGGTGCTGGGCGCGCCGCCGAGCAGGCCGGTGCCGTCGATCCAGCGGATCGAGCCCAGGCCGTACCGCCGGGTGGAGGTGTTCAGCGACGCCCACGCCGCGTACTGCTCGGTGGCGGCGTTGAGCGTCTTGACGAGCACGGGCGGCTCCGCGCCGATGCCGGTGTCGGTGCCGGCGAGGTACTGGTCGAACCAGCGGTACAGACTCGTCCAGGCGTCGTTGGGCAGCCCCACGATGCCGGTGAACTCGGCGATCGCGTGGTCGCCGGGGCGCAGCTCGAGCCGCTTGGGGGTGGAGAGCCGGCCGAAGAAGTCGACCAGCTGGTCGGGCGGGAAGAACGAGTCGCCCCACGCGTTGGCGATCATGACCGCGGGCCGGTTGGCGTTGATGGCGTCGAGATACGTCGCCGCCGACCGCGCCCGCGCCCACGCCTTGACCTCGTCGACGTTGCGGTTGGCGTTGAAGTCGGCGAGCTTGCCGCTGAGGTCGGCGCCGGGGTGCCCCAGCAGGCTCGCGGCGAGGCTCAGCAGCCCGGCGGACTGCTGGTGGCGCGTGTTGTCGCCGTAGAGCGAGTACACCAGGTCGCTCCAGCCGCTCATCATCACCACGGCGCGGATGCGCTTGTCGAACGCCGAGCCGAGCAGGCTGATCCCGGCGCCGTAGGAGACCCCGGCGGCGCCGATGCGGGCCGGATCGGCCGCGGTGTTGGCGATCGTCCAGTCGATCACCTTGGACAGGTCCGCCATGTCGAGCGGCCCGGCGGTGTCGATCTCGCCGCCGGAGGCCCACCACCCGCGCGGGGTGTAGGACACGACGACGTAGCCGCGGTTGGCCAGGGTTCCGGCCTGGGCCAGGTACTCGAGGTCGTTGAGCCCCCAGCTGGACGGGAACACGATGGCGGGGTGTCTGCCGGGGGTCGTGGGCGCGACGACGTTGGCCTTCAGGGTGACGCCGGCCCCTTGGATGTCGACGAACGTGGTGGCGGTGGTGGCGGCGGCGTGCGCGGGCGACGCCACGCCGGTGAGGGCGAACACGAGCAGCAGGCTCACGAGCAGGAAACGGCGCATGCGCACTCCTCCTGGCGGGGATGGAAGTGCGCGCAGCGTAGGAGGCCGTACCGAGAAACAGAAGTTCGTGACATTATCATTACCGGCCGGTAACATTGGCTCCCGTGCTGTACGGGGCCCCGATCCCGCAGCGCCGCGACGCCCAGCGCAACCGCTCGGCGATCCTGCGCGCGGCCAGCGAGCTGCTCATGGACCAACCCGCCGGCGCGCAGATCCCGGAGATCGCGCGGCGCGCCGGGGTCGGCCAGGCCACGCTGTACCGCCACTTCCGCGACCGCCACGCCCTCATCGCCGCCGTGGTCGCCGACCAGCTCGACCGCCTCGAGGCGTCCGTGCACGCCAAC
Organism: Dactylosporangium sp. CA-139066; assembly: GCF_050936175.1. NCBI lineage: Bacteria > Bacillati > Actinomycetota > Actinomycetes > Micromonosporales > Micromonosporaceae > Dactylosporangium > Dactylosporangium sp. CA-139066. The sequence goes on from NZ_JBNJNH010000001.1 coordinate 3,489,632, forward strand.
GCCGACTTCCGCCCGCTGCTCACGCGGGTGCTGCGCACCCAGGTGGCGATGCGGCCGCTCGTCGAGCGCATCGGGGGCCTGGACCGCCTCGCCCACCGGGTCGTGGTGATGCTGACGCCGGCGCTGCGGCGCGCCCAGGCGGCCGGCGACGTCCGCCCCGATCTGACGCCGGAGGACCTCGTCCGGCTCTTCACGATGCTGTCGGCGGCGCCCGAGGAGCGCTCGATCGCCCTGCTGCTGGACGGCGTCTTCAGCGGCTGACGGACCCGGGCCACCCCGCGCGGCCGGCCGGTGCGCAGCCCTCGGTGGTCCTGTTCAGACCAATCGCTGCCGCTGCTTGCCGAGCCCGTCGATCTCGAGCTCGACGACGTCCCCCGGCCGCAGGTACGGCTGCCCCGGCAGCCCCATCGCCACGCCCGCCGGCGTCCCGGTGTTCACGATGTCGCCGGGGTGCAGGACCATGAACTGGCTGAGGTACCAGACGAGATGCGGGACATCGAAAATCATGTCCGCGGCGGTCTCGTCCTGCCGCGCCTCCCCGTTGACCCAGGACCGCAGCCGCAACGCCGGTACGTCGAGCCCCTCGGGCGTGACGAGCCAGGGCCCGAGCGGGTTGAACGTCTCGCAGTTCTTCCCCTTGTCCCACTGCCCGCCGCGCTCGAGCTGGAACTCCCGCTCGGAGACGTCGTTGCTGATCGCGTACCCCGCGATGTGCGCCGCCGCGTCATCCGTCGAGTCGAGGTAGCGGGCCGTGCTGCCGATGACCACGGCGAGCTCGACCTCGTAGTCGGTCTTCGCGCTCTTGCGCGGGATGAGCACGTCGTCGTCGGGCCCCACGACCGTGTCGGGCGCCTTCATGAACACGACCGGCTCGGCCGGCGGCTGCGCGCCGGTCTCGGCCGCGTGCCGGGCGTAGTTGAGCCCGATGCACACGATCTTGCCGGGCCGCGCGATCGGCGCCCCGACGCGCATGCCCTCCGGCACGTCGAGCCGGGGGAGCGAGGCGAGCGCGGCGCGGGCCCGCTCGGGCCCGCCGGAGGCGAGGAAGCGGGCGTCGATGTCGTCGGTGACCCCGGTGAGGTCGAGGTAGGTGCCGTCCTCGGCGACCACGACGGGCCGCTCGGACCCGGCCGGCCCAAGTCGCGCAAATCTCATGGCGGCCAACGTAGTGACCAAGCGGCCAAGTGGTCAAGCCAATCTGTCGTCCGACTCGATCACTGCCCGAGGTGGACGAAGCCGGCCCAGTGGCCGAGCGTCGCGTCGTCGGCGGCGTCGCGCATCGCCCGCTGGGCCTCGCGCAGGGCGGTGCGCGGGGGCATCCCGCGGCCGGCGAGGTTGTCGTGGAACGCGACCATGAGCCGAGCGGTCTCCCGGTCCGGGACCGGCCACAGCGACCCGATCGCCGTCGTCGCGCCGGCCACCAGGAACGCCGTAGACAGCGTCACCGCCTCGTCGTAGGCGCGGCCGGCGCGGTGGGTGGTGCAGGCGGCGAGCGACACGAGCCCCGGCGAGCGGCCGGCCGGGCGGGCCGCGGCGGCGCGCAGGATCTCCTCGGCGCAGATGCGGGCGCCGCCGGCCAGCAACAGGTAGGAGGAGGCGGGCCCGTCGGCCCGGACGACGCCGTGGCAGGCGAGGTGCAGCACGGTGGCGGGCGGCGATCCGGCGGCGGCCAGCCATTCGAGGACGTCCTGCGGCCGGCCGGGACCGTCGGCGGTGAGGGCCGGGCCGTCGGGGCGGCCGCAGTACCGGCCGGCGGCGTAGTGCGCCCGGAAGATGGCGCTCGCCTCGGCGCCCGCGTTCGGCAGCGCCTCCCGTGGGCGGCCGGTGTCCGGGTTGCCGATGATCAGGCCGACGTCGCCGCGCGGCGGGGCGGCCCGCCGGGCGACCTCGACCAGCAGGCGGCCCGACGCGATGTACGAGAAGGCGGCCTCGTCGATCGCCCAGCGGCCGCCGCCGTGTGCGGCGTGCCACGGCACCGTGGCCAGGGCGCCGCCGGGCACGAGCACGAGGTGCGGCTCGCCGGGGTGGCGCTCGTGCCACCGGTCGAGCAGCGGCCGGATCGCCACGTCCCACGCGGCCCGGCACACGTCGGCGAGGCCCCGCCCGAGGGCGGAGTCGTCCGGCACCGGCTCCACCTCCCGCGTCGCGACGGCCTGCTGGACCGCCTCCGGGACCGCCCAGTCGCCGGTCAGCCCGGGCAGGTCGAGGGGGTCGACCCGCCCGTCCGGGTCGACGACCAGCGCCAGACCGGGCCCGCCGTCGGTACCCGGGAACAGGTAGACGAGCGCATCGGCGCCGACGGCAGCGAGCGCATCGCCGACCGCCTCGAGCGACGGGGGATCGAACAACGCACTTTCGCGCGCGAGGATCTCGAGCGCCCGGAAACGGTCGTCGCGCGGCAGGTCCGGGTCGGCGGTACGCCATCGCCCGCCGTCCGGGTCCACGGCGGCGGCGTTCCACCGCTCGGCCAGGCCGGGTTCGCCGGCGCCGCGCAGCAGCTCGGGCACCGTCGCGGCGACGGTCGCGGCGTGCAGCACGAGGCCGCGGCCGGTCTCCAGGGCGAGCCAGGCGCCGGGGCGGTCGCCCGCGTCCAACGCGGCCCGGGCCACCTGCAGCGCATCGGCCGCGCTGCGCCCGGCGGCGGTCATGGCGTCGTGCGTGCCGGACTGCAGCAGCACCTGCCAGGCCCGCGCCCGCAGCGCCGCCCGGCCGGCGTCGGCGGCGGCGACCGAATCGCCGGCGAGGGCGAGGGCCGCGGCCAGGCCCAGCCCGATCTCGGCGGCGCCGCGCTGCCCCGGCTCGGCGGCGGCCGCATCGTTCGCCTCGCGCAGGGCGGCGACGGCCCGGTCGAGGTCGCCCGGGCGCGGCGCGTGCCGGTGCAGCTCGAGCAGCGCCGCGCCGTATGCGGCGAGGTACCGGCCGCGCAGCAGCCGGCCCGCCGGTTCGTCCAGCGCGGCGCCGGTGAGTTCGGTGCCTTCCCGGACGAGGCCGATGTCGTTGAGCCCCCGGCCGGCCAGCATCAGCGTGCCGCCCGCGCTCATCCGCATGAGGGCGGTGAAGGGGGCGCCCGGCGCCAGCCCGGCGAGCAGCTGGCGGGTGTACCCGACGGCTTGGCGCCAGTCGCCCGGGTCGTCGGTTCGCTCGGCGCGCATCGCATAGCCACCGGCAAGGCTGCGCAGGGCCTGGACCCGCCGCGGGTCGCCCGGCGGCGCCGAGAGCACGTCGCTCAGGACGGCCAGGGTCTGGGCCGGCGGCGCTTCGCCGGCGGCCTGGCTCCACATGATCTGGGCCTGGGCGAGCGTCAGGATCAGCTCGCGGCGGTTCGGGTCGCCGGGCGCCTCGTCCCGCGCGTCCTGCAGCAGCTCGAGGCACCAGCGCAGGTCGGTGAGGTCGCCGCGCGTCTCGTACCGCACGAGCAGGGCGCCGGCGACCGACGCGGCCAGGGCGACGCGGTTCATGTCGCCGAGGCTCGTCGCGCGCAGCGCGCCGGCGGCCAGGGTGATGGCGGCGTCGACGGCCGTCGGGTCGCCGCCCCGGTAGTAGGCCCGCCCGGCGGTCGCCGTGGCGAGCTGGCCGGCCGCGGTCGCCCGCACCGTTGGCGTGGCGGCGGCGTCCGCAACGACCTGCCGGAGGAGGCCGATCGCCCGGTCCACGGCGGCCGGGTCGGCCCGGCCCCGCTCGGACCGGCCCAGTGCGAACACTGCGAGGTGGTAGAGGATCTCGGCGCGCTCGGCCGAACCCTCGGGCATCCATTGCAGCGCCTGCGTCGCCTGCTCCTCGGCCGCGGCGGCGTCACGCTCGTCGCCCGTCCGGCGGGCCCGCTCGGCCAGCATGCGGGTGAGCTGGGTGTCGGCGTACCGGCGCTGGGCCGGCTTCAGCAGCCCGACGGCGGCGGTGAGGTCCGCGATGATCGGGTCGATGTCGGCCATCCGTTCGCCGGTGCGCGCCGCATGGTCGAGCCGGGCGGTCGCGCGAATCCATCGGGTCTCCGCGCGCAGGAGGGGTTCGGTGCCCGGGTGGTCGATGACGCGGCCGGCCGCCGCCACCGTGGCCCGCAGATCGGCCGGGTCGTGGCGCGCGTTGAGGCGGCGGAAGTGTGCCACCGTCACGAGGTACTGGACCTGCGGCTCCACCATCGCGGGCAGATCGGCGCCGTCGATCGCCGACAGCAGGGCGATGGCGGTGTCCAGCTCGTCGGGGGTCGGCTCCGCCCCCGAGTTGACGACCGCGTCGGCGTACGAGACGGCCAGCATCGGATATCGCGAGCCCTCGGCCCATCCGGTTCGCAGGGTCTCGAGGGCCCGCCGGTGGTCCGCCACGGCGCCCTCGGCCCGGAACCGCTCCTCAAAGAGCGAGCCGAGCCGCATCCACAGCGACGGCCGGTCCGGCGAGCCGGCGTCGAGCGCGGACCGGATCGCCCGCTCGGCCGCGGCGAAGTCGTCGGGCCGGTGCTGGGTGGTGTACCGGGCGAAAAGCCGGTCGCCGAGCCCGCTCACCGCCATGACCCACTCCGGCGAGCCGGCCGGGAAGCGCCGGGTCGCCTCGGCCATGACCTCGATGGCGCCGTCGGCGTCGCCCGGTGCGTCGCGCAGCTGCAGCGCCTCGGCGAGGACCTGGCGCACCGCCGCCTCGAACTGCGCAACGCCCGCATCGTCGCGCCGCAGCCGGGTCAGGAGCTCCATGCCGTCGTGCACCGCCCGGTCGAGATCGTCCGGCGCGGCGGTGCGATCCGGCATGAACGTGCTCTGGATGTGCCGGAACAGCAGCAGCGACGCCCGGCAGAAGAGGTCCCCCTCGTCCGCGGGCGCCGCCAGCCGGGCGATGGCCGCGTCGATCAGGTGCGGGGGCGCGTCGGGGCCGAGGTCGTCACAGTTCTCCAGCACACCGATGTCTGACGGACAGGGTCAGGGCTGGCGGGCCACCGCGGCGATCCTCGTCAGGTGCGCCGTCATCGCCGCGCGGGCGGCCTCGGCGTCGCGGGCGTCGATGGCGTCCACGATCGCCTTGTGCTCGGCGGCCGTGCGCCGCAGCACGCCCGGGCGCGCCGCCGTCCGGGCCCGCGAGGCCCGGCCCAGCGTCGACAGGGTCTCCAGCATCGTCGCCAGCAGTGAGTTGCCCGCGGCCTCGGCGATCAGCCGGTGCAGCGTCACGTCCGCCGCAACCTTGTCGGGGTCCGCCAAAGCGGCCCGCATCGCCGCGACGTCCGCCGAGCCCGCGCGCGCCGCCGCGAGGGCGGCCAGGGCCGGCTCGATCACCAGGCGCGCCTCGAACAGCGAGTCGACCGTCTGCCGGTTGAGGGCCATCACGAACTGCAGCGGCTCGAGCAGGTCCGTCGTGGACAGCGCGGCGACGTACGTGCCCGAGCCGTGGCGGCTCTCCAGGATGTTCAGGCTCACCAGGGAGCGGATCGTCTCGCGCAGCGTGGGGCGACTGATGCCGAGCAGCTCGCTCAGCTCTCGCTCGGCCGGCAGGCGCTGGCCGGGGAAGAGGCGGCCGTCGACGATCATCTCCTGGATGCTGCGCATCGCCTCGGCCGCGGCCGTGGAGCGCCGCAGCGGGGTGAACTCGGCGGTCATGGGCGCTCTCCAGGTGACGAGGTGGCCTGGCCATTCTAGAGAGCGCCCCCGGGCCGGCTAGGTGCCGTTGACCTCCAGCTCGTAGATGCGCGTGGCGCCGTCGACGCCCTGGGTCGGGGTGGTGGCCGTCAGGCGCACATAGCGGGCCGTCGTCGCCGCGATGGCGTGCGTCGTGACGCCGTCGGTGTTGGCGGTCACCGTCACCGCGGTGGTCCAGGCCGTGCCGTCGGTGCTGACCTGGATGGTGAAGGCCCGGGTGTTGTACGCCAGAGCCTCCCGCCCGCCGCCGCGTGCCGGACCACGAAGCGGCGCACCGTGCGGGCCGCGCCCAGGTCCAGCTGCAGGCTCGCGCCGGCCACGCCGCTGCACCACTTGCTGTTGCCGGTGACGACGCCGTCGGCGGCCAGGGCCGGCGACTCGGCCGCGACGCACGGCGACGAGCCGGTGACGGCGGCGCCGCGGGCCAGGTTGGCGCCGGGGTAGGAGCCGGACTCGTCGCCGATGGTCAGGTCGTCGAGGTAGCCGCGGAACGCGCCCGTGCCGGTGGGGCGGTCGAAGCCGAGGTCGATGCGGGCGACGGTCTTGCCGGCGAGGCCGGCCAGGCTGACCCGCACGAGGTTCCACTGGTTCACCGCCAGATGGCCGCCCTCGCCCTGGTACTGCGGATGCGCCCGCACCCCGAACTGGTCCACGGCGCCGGAGTCGCGCAGCGCCGAGCCGTCGGTGAACTGCAGGTCCACGCCGGCGAAGGTGCCGGTCGCCTGCTGCGGGTAGATCCAGTACGACAGCACGCTCGACGGGCCCAGCGGCAGGTCGGCGGCGAAGAGGCGCTGGTAGGAGTACGAGACGGTGGTGGAGTTGTCGGCGCCGGAGTACATCCGCGCCCGGGTGCCGCTGCGGGCCAGCTCGGCGCGCGGGGAGGACTCCATGGCCGTCAGGCCGCAGCAGTACCGTTGCCGTTGAGTGTTCTTTGGCGCTCACGCGGCAGTTCTGCCTTTCGGCAGAACGGTCCCGGTCTTACCCGCCAGGGCGGCGCCGGGTTGACGCTTCGCAGCCTCCTGCCCGCAGGTGCGGGTCTTGTGGTTGGCTCCACGTCCTGCCACCGGGCCACTCCCGGCGGTGTCGAACTCGGCCGCGAGGGCGGCCAGGTTCCGCGCGGCGTTGAGGTCCCGGTCCAGAACCAGACCACACCCTGCACACCGGTACTGACGCTCGGACAGGGCGAGTTTGGTTTTCACCACACCACAGCCCGAGCAGGTCTTGGAGGACGGGAACCACCGGTCGGCCACCACAAGCCGCCCACCGTTCCACACCGTCTTGTACGCCAACTGGCGCCGCAGCTCGGCGAACCCAGCGTCGGCAACACGCCGGGCCAGACGCCGGTTACGCAGCATCCCAGCCACGTTGAGATCCTCGACCACGACCGTGCCGTACTCGGTCGCGAGCCAGGTGGTGAGCTGGTGCAGCCCGTCACGGCGCAGGTTCGCCACCCGGGCATGCGCCCGGCCGACCCGCGCAGCGGCGCGCAGCCACCGCTTCGACGCCTGCCGCCCGGTGCGCCGGTCCGGGCCGCGCTTACGGGACATCGCCCGCCCCAGCGCCCGGAACCGGTCACGTGCCGCGTCGAGGTGACGAGGGTTCGGCACGAGCTCACCGGTGGACAGCACAGCAAGGTGGGTGATCCCGACGTCCATGCCGACCACCGACCCCGGTCGGGCCGGACGCGTGACCTGGCGTTCGATCTCGACGGTGAACGCCACGAACCACCGCCCACCATCACGCCGGACGGTCGCCGACAGGATCCGCGCGGTCCCCGCCTCCAGACGACGCGCCAGTTTCCGGGCGGACTCGTGCAGTTTCAGCCGGCCCATCCGCGGCAGCACCACATGCATCCGATCCGGTTCAACCCGCATCGTCCCGGTCGTGAACCTGATCGACGGCGTCGTCCGCCGCCGAGACTTGAACCTGGGAAACCCCACCCTACGCCCGGCACGCGCCCCGGTGCGGGAACCGCACCAGCTCTTAAGCCCGCGGGCGAGTGCGTCCAGGCCGGTGTTGAACGCCTCCTTCGACACCTCCGGCCACCACGGCGCCACCTCACCCTTCACCGCGTTCCACGCCTTACGCAGCGCCGGCAACGACCACGACAACGACGGCGTCAGGTCCGCCTCCGCCACCCCGTGGGAACGCTCCGCCGCCCGCTGGTCCAGCACCGCCTTCACCCTGCCTAGCGCCCAGTTATGCGCGACCCGGGCCGCACCCGCATGCGCCAGCGCACTCCGCACCTGCACCGGCGTGAGGTCCAGAGCGAACCGATACGCCTGCATCGTCCGCACCGCCATCACCCCCGTCGTTTGCCGAACGATGACCAGTATCGACGAGGGGTACGACAATTCTGGACTTCGCTCACACCCGTTCCACCCGCCCGACTACCGACCACCTACGAGCGCCACAGCACACTGACGCGACAGCAGCCGGCGACCCCCCGACGCCCACCGAGGCGCCCGCGCTGTCCAGCCACGTCTGGGCCGGGTCGCCCGCCTCGAACGCGGTGCCGAACAGCGGCCAGTCGCGGCCGTCGCCGAGGACGGGCTCGAGGCCGGTGTACCAGCGCACGGCCATCCGGGCGTAGCCGGTGTCGTTGGGGTGCAGGGTGTCGTTCAGGTCCGAGGGGGCAAGGCCGGACAGGTCGACGAGGCGGGTGCGCGCCTTGCCGGCCAGGGCGCCCGGTATGGCGGCGTTGAACGCGTCGATGCGGGCCTGGATGCCGGCGTCCAGCGCCGGGATGATCTTCGCGACGAGCACGGTGGCGGCCGGCCGGTCGGCGAGGATGCGGTCGACGAGCGCGGACAGGCGCTGCGGCGCGGTGCCGACCTGGTAGTTCTGGTTCATGTCGTTGGTGCCGATGTGCAGCAGCACCACGTCGGGCTGGTACGTGGCCAGCCAGCCGTCGATATTGGCGGCGATCTCATCGATGCGCCAGCCGGAGTGGCCCTCGTTGTCCTGGTCGGGCAGGGCGCCGGAGCGCTGCGAGCCGACGAAGTCGATGTTGTAGCCGGCCTGGACGGCGAGGCGGTTCCACAGCGCGGCGCGGTAGCTGGAGCTGGATGGGCTGCCGACACCGTAGGTGATGGAGTCGCCGAGCGGCATGATGCGGATCGGGCGGGACGCGACGGCGGCGCCGGCGGGGTGCGCCGGGGCGACGAGCACCGTGGCGACTAGGGCGAATAGTAGTGCGGCGAGCGGGCGGAGTCGGCCCATCGAGGTACCCCCATGTGGCGGATGGCGGCGAGTATCGACAAGGGTCGCTGTAACTCGCGATAACTGTCAAGACTTGACAAAACCCGTCGTTTTGTCGGGTTCCCGCCACTCGTACACGTCGGATTCACGTTTTTGTGGGTTTTGCTTCATCGATGCGATCGTGACCTGCGCCGCATTGTCCGCGGCGGACGCCCGAGGTCCCAGGGTGCCCGCCGTCACGTGCTACCGTCCGGCGACAGGTACCCCGACTCGGCTGCTGTACGCCGCCTTGACCTGGTGTGATGGGCGTTGGTGATGGTTGTGGAACCGTCCGCGGAGGACTCCGGCGAGGCGCAAGCCCCGTTGATGGTGGTGAGTGTGCACGACGTGGCGCCCGCCAGTGCCGAGGAGACGGCGCGCTGGTGCGCCGATGCTGACGCTCTGGGGATCCCGGTGTCACTGCTGGTGATTCCCGGACCGTGGCGCGGGATGGCGCTGTCGGAGGACGCCGGTTACGCGGAGGTGCTGCGCGAGCGCGAAGCGCGCGGCGACGAGATCGTGCTGCACGGCTGGTGCCACCAGGCCGGTCCGGAGGGCACCGCGGTGCGCCGGGCGGTCGGGCGGGCCGTGGCCCGCGGCGCCGCCGAGTTCGCCGCGCTGGACGAGGCCCAGGCGGCCCGGCGCCTCGCCGACGCCCGCGCCGTGTTCGACGCCCTCGGGCTGGCCACCACCGGCTTCACGCCGCCCGGCTGGCTCGCCTCGCCGGCCGCGCTGCGGGCGCTGAAGGGCGCCGGGTTCCGGTACACCACGGATCATTTCGGCGTGAAGGACCTGACGTCCGGCCGGTCGCGCCGCGGCTTCGCCCTGTCGCACCGCCCCGGCGGCACCGGCGAGCGGCTCGGCTCGGCGATCCTGCGCGCGGGCGCGTCGTGGGCGGCCCGCCGGCGCCGCGGCCTCGTGCGTGTCGCGCTGCACCCCGACGACCTCAAGCGCCCGGGCCTGCGCGACGACACCCTGCGGGCCGTCGAGGGCGCGCTGAAGGCCGGCGCCCGCGCCACCACCTACGGCGCCGTCGTGGGCGCGGCGGCATCGTGAAGATCGTCCAGCTCGCCAACTTCTACACGCCGGTGTCGGGCGGGCTTCGCACCTGCGTGGAGCAGACCGGCCGCGGGTACATCGCCGCCGGCCACGAACGCGTGACCCTCGTGCCCGGCACCGAGGACCGCGACATCACGCTGCCCGACGGGCGCCACCTCACCGTGCGCAGCCCGCTGCTGCCCGGCTCCGGCGGTTACCGGGTGCTCACCGCCCGCACCCGCATCTGCCGCCTGCTCGACGCGGTCGAGCCGGACGTGATCGAGGCCAACGACAAGCTCAGCATCGGCTGGCTGTCGCCGTGGGCGCGCAGCCGGGGCGTACCGCTGGTGCTGGTCTCGCACGAGCGCATCAACGCGATCCTGCGCACCCGGGTGCCGCGCTGGTTCCCGCTGGACTCCGCGGCCACCGCCATCAACCGCCGCCTGCACCGCCTCGTCGACCACATCGTGCTGACCTCCGCCTTCTCGGCCGCCGAGTTCGCCGCCTTCGAGCCGGTCAAGACGCACCGCGTGCCGCTCGGCGTCGACCTCGACACGTTCCGCCCGGCCCCGCGCACCGGCGGTGAGCAGATCCGCCTGGTGACCGTGACCCGCCTGTCCACGGAGAAGCACCCCGACCTGTCCGTGGCGGCCCTGCGCGAGCTGCGCCGCCGCGGCGTCCCGGCCACGCTCGACGTGATCGGCACCGGCCCCAACCTGCGCAAGCTCGAGCGGGCCGCCGAGGGACTGCCGGTGCGCTTCCTCGGCCACGTCGCCGACCGGCAGCGCCTGGCCGACCTGGTCGCCGGCGCCGACGTGTCGCTGTCACCGTCGCCGGCCGAGACGTTCGGGCTGGCGACGCTCGAGTCCCTGGCCTGCGGCGTGCCCGTCGTCGTGCCGGCCAGGGGCGCCGCCGGCGAGCTGCTGCTGCGCCCGCAGTCCGGCCGCGTCACCGACGGCACGCCCGAGGGCCTCGCCGACGGCGTCGAGTCGCTGCTCACCGTCCCGGCCGAGCTGCGCCAGGCCGACTCCCGCGCCGGCGCCGAGCAGTTCCCGTGGTCGGCCACGGTGCACGGCCTGCTCGACGTCTTCGCCGCCGCAACCGGCAGCCGTCAGCCCGTGCCCTAAGGCAGCGTCGCCAGCTCGCCCTGCGGGGCGGCGGCGCGCTGGGCGACCCGCGCGGCCGCGAGCAGCGCCACGCCCGTCACCAGCAGGGCGACGACGGCGATCGGGCTCCACGGCCACCACAGCGCCCCGCGCCAGCCGGCGTGGAAGACGCTCGCGTCGAACACGGCGCTGCTGAGCGGGTCGGCGATGCTGATCGCGGTCAGCGCCGTGGGCAGCGAGCCGGCCGCGAACGCGTCCTGGGTCAGCAGGCCGCTGGCGCTCGTCGAGGCGATCAGGCCGATCGTCGCCCAGTCGTGGGCGAGCCCGGTCACGCCGTCGCGGGCCAGCGTGTCGGTGACGAGCACGACGAAGACCGCGGTCAGGCAGGTGCACACGCCGGCCGCCACGCCGGCCAGGGCGCCGCGCACCCGGGCCTCCGCGCGCTTGGGCAGCACGTGGGCGAGCGCAATGAACGCGACCATGACCGCCGCCGCCACGCCGACCGCGGGGGCGACGTCGCCGCGCTGGAGCGTCTGCGGTACCGCCGGACGCGCCACGACCAGCAGCGCCAGCCCCGCGCAGACGGACACGGTGCCCAGCCACGCCCGGGCCGGCGGCCGGCGCACGGTGAACATGGCGAAGAGCAGCTGCGAGACGAGCAGCGCCTGCACCACCGTCAGCGAGCCCAGGTGCAGCGCGACCGCGTGTGCGGCGAACGCGACGACGTTGAGGATCCACCCGGCGAGCCACCAGCGGTCGCGCACCAGCCGGCGTACCAGCAGCAGCACCCGCACCGGCAGCGCGCGGTCGTGCACGTCCGGCGCCGCCCGCTGCGCGGCCCGCTGCTGCATCGCCGCGGACACGGCGAACATGGCGGCGGCGAGGACCGCGAGCACGAGGGCAAACATGATCCGCTGTTGTACCCCAGGCGCATGGCGCCGCGGCGACCGGGGGATGGCCCGCGGGTGTTCAATGGTCTCGGTGGGTCCCGATTCGCGCATCGTCGAGCTGCTCGCCTCGCCGCGGCACCGCCTGTCCGGGCGCCCCCAGGACGGCCCGGCGCCGGCGCCGCCCGGCGAGCTCGTCGACGCGATCGAGATCCGCGCCGGCCTGGGCATCGTCGGCGACCGCTACTTCGCCCACCCGGCCCACCGCGACGCGAGCGTCACCGTCATCGCGCGCGAGTGGCTGCCGCCCGGTGCCGGCCTGGCCGAGGCCCGCCGCAACGTCCTCGTGTCGGGCATCCCGGTCGACGATCTGGTCGGCACGGTGCTGACCCTGGACTCCGGCGACGGCCCGGTGCGCCTGCACGTGCGGCGCCGCGCCAACCCGTGCGCATGGATGGACGTGACGATCGCCCCCGGCGCCTGGCGCGCGCTGCGCGGCCACGGCGGCGTGCGCTGCACCCCGCTCGACGACGGGTTGCTGCGTGTGGGCTCCGTCACCTTCACGGTCTCGAAACCAGACTCAGGGTAGCTTCCGCCCGCGGACTGGGTCTAGCGTTTGGACTCAGCCCGACTCCGGGGGAGGTACCGATGCTCATCAGACCGTGGCGCGACGGCGACCGGGCCCTCGTGATCGCCGCGCAGGCGTACCTCTCGCCCCGCACCATCGACCGCCGCTTCCTGGTCGGCAGCGGCGGCCGCCTGCCCGCGTCGTACCTGGCGCACATCGCCGCCGGCCCGCGCGCGGAGTGGGACGCCCAGGTCGCCGTGGACGGCGGGGTGCTGTGCGGCTGGGCCGAGTACGGCCGGCTTCCCGGCGGCGGCCCGGAGGCCGACCTGGCGGTTTTGGTCGCCGATCCGTGGCAGCGCACCGGCCTGGCCAAGGCGCTGATCCGAGCCTTGGTCCAGCGCATGATCGCGGCGGGCGTGACGACCATTCATGCGGACGTGGCCGGCTCCAACGCCCCGACCCGCGGCCTGGTGCGCGCCCTGGCCGGCACGGACCCGGGCCCGACCTACGCCGACGGCCTGCTGCACTATGCGTTCGATCTGGCGGCGGTACCGCAGGAAGCCTTGGCCCGGCCGGAGCTGTACGACAGCCCCGCAGGACACTGACCTCTTCCCTGACACCGGAAGAGGTCTACGGCTCCTGTCAACTCGCGACTGGATCCTGAAGGACTTGGACCAGGGCGCGTTCCTGGAAGCCCTCGGGGTCAGGGCTGGACTGGCCGGCGATCGTCACGAGCGCCTTCCACAACGCCCAGCCGCGTGCTCGTCGCCACGTGTCCTTGGACAGGCCGACGGCCTCCGCGAAGACCTTGCGCTCGTCACCGATGAAGTAGGTCCAGGCCATCACCAGGTCGCAGGCGGGGTCGCCGACGCCGCACGTACCGAAATCGATGACCGCAGACAACCTCCCGTCGACGGTGAGCAGGTTGCCGACCGCCACGTCGCCGTGGAACCACACCGGCGCGGACGGCCAGGCCGAGGTCAACGCCTCGTCCCAGACGGCCTGGCAGGCGGCGACGTCGACGACGCTGGCAAGCTTGGTCAGGGCGTACTCGACCTCGTCGCTGTAGACGCTGGGGTGGCAGCCCCGGAAGCAGGAGTGACGACCGCAGGCCGGACCCTGCCACGGCGGGGCCACCCGCAGCGCGGACAGGACAGCACCGAGGTCCTGCGCCAGCACGCTACGGTCGACGTCCCGCGCCACCTCGACGGTGTCTCCGGGCAGCCAGCGGCGCACCGACCACGGAAACGGATAGTCGGCCCCCGGTTCCCCAGTGGCGATCGGCGCCGGTACGGGCACCGGCAGGTGCGCAGCCAGGACGGGCAGGCAGCGGTCCTCCTTGGCGATGCCGGCGACGTAGCCCTCCGCGCTGGGCAGACGCACGGCCAGATGATCGCCGAGCCGGAAGGTCCGATTGTCCCAGCCCTGGCGAGCCACCGGCGTGACGGGCAGGCCGGACCACTCGGGGAACTGCTCAGCGACCAAGGCGCGTACGAGATCAGCGGTTATGTCGATCACACCGTCCAGTCTGCGTACCTCGTCCAGCCGGTTTGAGCCACCAGCAAACAGCGGTTGACAGCAAGCCGCAGGTCCCGAGACCGGACACTCGGCTGGCGTCAGGCCCTCTGTGTCAAGATGACGGCCACGCCCACCACGTCCCCGTGGGCGGGACGTCCCGCTGAGGAACGGATTGATCTGCGCGCTTCAGATCGTCACCGTTGGCCGGTCCAACGGGCGCCACCGGAGCAAGCGGACCAGACCAATCGTGTGCCGGCGGGGCGTCATAGGAGTCGACACCGCCGTCGCGGACGAGAGCGGTCGGCCGTCCGTCCGAGAACCAACGATCTTCGTGCGAGTCGAACGGGTCGCGGTACCAGCCCTCAGCTCGCATGAGCGAAATTCTATACGGATGCGCACCCGACATCGACAGCCACCCAACCGGCACCACAGAGGGCCGGGACGGACGGCAATGGACTGACCGTCCCGGCCTTGTTCCTCGCTCGCCGAATTGTTGTCGGCGGCGTTGGTGGGTTGGCCGACCTCGTCGTCTGCCGGCGCGAGGCGGGGCTGCGGCCGTCGGCGTCGCCGGATCTGCGCGCGCGGCTGCGGCGCGGGCCTACCCGGCCCGGCGATGCTCAGCCAGCTCGACGGGCCGGGGCGGTGTCCGGATCGGGGCCCGCGGCGGCGCCGCGACGACACCTGGGAGTGCCTGATCCTGGCCGAAGACCCGCTCTTCCGACGCCGGCCAGTCGCGCCCCGGTGATCAGCAGGGCCAGGCCGGCGCCGGCCAGTGCCAGCGTTGCCGGGCCGGTCACCGCGAGCGAGTGGCCGGGCGCGTGCGGGGCGCCCGCGGGCGCGGCGGGGGTGTCGAGCTCCCGGCCGGCGGCCAGCGGGCGGGCGGCGGCCGTCGCGGGCGCGGGGACGCCGGGAACGGCCGGGATGATGGCGCTGCCGGGCGAGCGGCCGGCGGTGTTGCGGGCGGCGACCAGCACGCTGTACTGCACCCCGTTGCGCAGGCCGGCCACCGTGCCCGTCAGGCGCCCCGACGACACCGTCGTGGACAGGGTCCGCCAGGTCTGGGCGCCGTCGAGGCTGACGTCGTACGACGTGACCGGCGTCAGGCCCGGGTCGAGCGGGGGCAGGAACGACAGGGCCAGGGCGCGGTCGCGGGGGGTGGCGCGCAGGTCCCGGGGCGGGCTCGCGGCGGCCGGGCCGAGGCGGGAGACGGAGCCGTCGCCGTCGGCGGTGAAGTACACGACGCCGGTCGGGCCGGCGGTGACCGACGACACCGGGCCGAGCGGGGACGGGGCGAGGACGGTCAGGGTGCCGTCCGGCCCGACGCGCTCCACGGTGCGGTTGGAGCGGTCGGCGAGGTACACGTTGCCGGCCGGGTCCGCGGCCAGGTGCCCGATCCGCCCGACGCTCGCCGACGTGGCCCGGGCCGGGGCCTCGGGCGGGGCGCCGCAGCCGGCGGCCCGGCCGGCGTACGTCGTGGCCGTGCCGGCCGGGTCGACCTTGAGGACGTAGCAGGCGGAGCGGTCGGCGGCGTACAGGTTGCCGACCCCGTCGACCGTCACGCCGGACGGGTCGATGCGCACGTCCAGGGCGGGGGTCGGGCCCGTCAGGGGGCCGGGGGTGGCGCCGCCGCCGAGGACGAGGGAGCGCACGCCGGCCGGGGTCACCCGCCACACAAGACCGGCGTCGCGGTCGGCGACGTAGAGGTTGCCGCCCGGGTCGACCGCCAGGGCCGCGTCCGCGGGGGCGGGGGCCACCGCCGAGCGGCCCGTCGCCGTGATGCGGGAGACGCCGGCGGCGCGGTCGGCGACGTACACCGTGCCGGCGCCGTCCACGGCCAGGCCGTCCGGGGCGTCGAGGCCGTCGGCCACCGTCGAGGTCTCGCCGCCCGGGCTGATGCGCACGACCCGCCCGTGGTCGCGGTCGGCCGCGTAGACGTTTCCGGCGAGGTCGGTCGCCAGCTGGCGGGGATCACCGAGCGGGGCCGCGCCCAGCGGGCTCGCGCCGGGATCGGCGGCGGCGGTCGGGGTGCCGAGTCCCAATGCCGTCCCGGCCACGGCGAGGAGCGTTGCAACGGCCGTACGGCGTGGTGACTGCACATTGGTTCAAACGCACAAATCGGGCAAAAGTTACCGACGGACGCCGCTGGATGCCGCCCGGTGCAAGGGTTGTACGGTCCGGCGATGCACTGGTTCCGCGGGCTCGGCGCCGGCGATTGCCGCGACCTGCGCCATGGCTCGCGGCTGGGTCGGCTGCTAGGCGCATCTCGCGCCGCGGGCGGCCCAGCGCCGGCCGGTCGAGCCGGCGCTGGGAACCGCGTGAGCACTCAGGAGGTCGGGAAGTTGTCCGCGGTGCGGATCCGGTTGCGCACGTACGTCCCGGACTCCGTCAGCTGCGACGTGTTCGTGTAGGAGCCGGCGGAGCAGGTGCCCGGCTTGAACGCGGCGCTGCTCTCGTTGGCGTCGGAGTACGTCCAGTTGGCGTAGCTGATCTTGTTCTGGTCGAGCAGGTCGAGCCAGGTGCTGGTGCTGGACAGGTCGGTGGCCCCGCCGCCGGTCGCGCTCACCGTGCCGAACTCGGTGACGAACAGCGGCAGCAGCTTCGCCGCGCGGGCGACCACCGTGCGGTAGTTGTCCTTGTGCGAGGCCGCGTAGAAGTGGAACGCATACATGATGTTCGTCGCGTTGACCGGGCTGTTCACGATCTCGGTCTCGCTCGAGCCGTCCGAGACGCCCAGCGAGGACCAGCCGCGGGTGCCGACGATGACGACCGCGTCCGGGTCGGCCGCCCGGATCACCGGGATGACCTGCTCGGCGTAGTTCTTGATGCCCTGCCAGGAGACGCCGTTGGGCTCGTTGGCGATCTCGTAGATGACGTTCTTCTTGGCCGCGTTGCGCTGGGCCACGGAGGCGAAGAAGGTCTTGGCCCGGTCGAGGTTGTAGTTCGGGTCACCCGGGGTCAGCGTGTGGAAGTCGATGATGGCGTACATCCCGCGGGCCTCGGCCAGGTCGACGTAGTTGTTGACCTGCGCGGTGAACCCGGCCGGGTTGGTCTCGTAGCCCTGCTCCTGCACGTACATGGCGATGCGCAGCAGGTCGGCCTTCCAGTCGTTCGCGAGGGCGTCGAGGGACGTCCCGTTGATGCAGGACGCGAACCACTGGATGCCGTGCGTGCTCATGCCGCGCAGCTGGATCGCCTTGTTGTACTGGTTGCAGAGATTGACGCCGCAGACGTGCAGCTGCCCGTTGATGGCCAGCGGCGTGCCGCCCGTCGGGGGCGGCGGCGTGGACGGGCTGGTGCTCGGGCTCGGGCTGGTGCTCTTGGACGGCGACGGCGACCCGGTCGTGGACCCGGTGCAGGCGACGCCGTTGAGCGTGAAGGAGCTCGGCGTCGGGTTGGAGGCGGTCCAGGTCCCGTTGAAGCCGATGCTGGTCGTGGCGCCGGTGGCCAGCGAACCGTTGTAGTCCATGCTCTTGGCGGTGACGGCCGAGCCGCTCTGGGTGTAGGTCGCCGACCAGCCCTGGCCGACCTTCTGCCCGGCGTCGGGGAACGTCCAGCCGAGCGTCCACGAGCTCACCGGGTCACCGAGGTTGGTGATGCCGATGTTGGCGGTGAAGCCGCCGGGCCACTGGTTGGTGGTGTATGTGACGCGGCAGCCGGCCGACGCCGAGGCGCTCACCATCGGCGCAAGGATCAGGCCGCCGGCCACGAGGGCCCCGACGGCGCCGGCCACACCGAGGGTGCGGCCGCGCGGCAGGCGTTTGAGCAGGCTCATGACGAGGTTCCTCCGGGATGTACGGACGGGACGGGCGGGCGGGCCCGTCCCTGGCCGGGGATCGTCACGTGCCTGACCGGCTCCGCCCAAGCGCCGATTCGGCGAAAGTCCCGGGACAGCCGGTCTGACGTGCATAAACGCGTCGAGCCGCGATGAAATGTACAGTTCGAAACGCTTCGAAGACCCGGAATGCGGCATCTGAACGGCGATGTGATGCCGGACGCGCCGGGCCCACAATGGCGTCGTGTCCGATCCCGAGCTCGCCGCGCTGCGCGACTCCATCCGCCGCCGCGGCCCGGCCGACGTGCCCGGCGCCGCCCGGGTGGTGGAGGACTACCTGGCGGCCGTCCTGCGCGACGCGGGCGCCCCGGACCACCCGTCCGCGCTGCGCTGGGCCCGCGACCGCCTGCGCCTGTTCATGGTCGTGAGCTGGGAGAACTGGTTCGGGGTGCTGGAGCGGCTGCCGCAGGAGTACCCGATGCTGCGCGACGAGTGGCGCGCCCTGCTCTCCGCCCCGTCCGAATTCGGCCCGGAGCACCTGGTCGCGTGGTGGTGGCTGCTGCAGCCGTCGATGTTCCAGCCGCTGATCGCCGGCCAGCTGCGCGAGATGAGCACGCCCCTGCGCGACGGGATCGCCGGCATCCTCAAGGACGGCGGCGCGTTCGACGACCGCCTGGTCGACTGGACCTCGTTCGGCGCCGCGGCGTAGCGCGGGGCCTGGTGTGGGACCGTCGCGTGACCGACCGTGAAACGCTGATCGAGGCGCTGCACGCGCGGGTGGCCCGGCTGGCGGAGACCGGCGACGCCGACGCCGTTCAGGGCGGCGCCGCGCTGGCCGAGGCCGACGCCCTGCGGGAATGCGCCATGGACGCCGACGGCGGCATCGACCTCGAGAGCGCCTACGCCCTGGCCCGGCTGTACTGGGCCCGGGTGATCTCCACCCCGCGGCCGCGGGAACCGGAGTTCCAGGCCGCGGTCAGCTATTTCGAGGGCATCGGCCGGGTCGCGCCGGACGCGGTACCGCCGCAGATCACCGCGTACCTGTCCTCGCTGGACGCGATCGTCGGTCGCGGGCGGGCCTTCCAGGACCGGTTCGCGCAGACCGGCGATGCCGCCGACGTCGAGGCCGCGGTGGTGAACTTCCGCCGGGCCGTGGCCGTGTCCGGCGACGACCGGAGGGCGGCGCTGACGCGGATCGCGCTGGCGAATGCGCTGCGGGCCTGGTACGAGGCCGACCCGGACCCGGACCTGCTCGACGAGTGCCTGCAGATCAGCCGGGATGTGGTCGCCGAGCCGGCCGGCGAGCCCGAGGAACGGGCGATGCAGCTCGGCATGCTGGCCACGGCCCTGCGGATCCGCTTCGAGCACGGCGGCCCGATCGAAGACATCGACGAGGCCATTGGCCACGCGCGGACCGCCGCCGATCTGCCGGGCCGGGCGGTACCGCAGCGGGCCGACGGGCTCAGCGATCTCGGCGGCCTGATCTTCGCGCGGTTCGATCGGACTGGAGCTCCCGAAGACCTGGACGACGCCCTGAACGCGGTCCGCGGCGCGATCGTCCTGACCCGGCGCGTGGGCCGACGTGTTCGAGTCGCGGTTCGCGAGCACCGGCGCGCTCGACGACCTCGGTACCGCGGTGGCCGCGGCCCGGGTCGCCGCCGGCGACCGCGCGGCCGGTGCCGATCTGGGCGAACAGCGCCGCGCGGTGCGGCTGGCCCGGCTGCTCCTCGCGTGGTGCCAGCGGATCGGCGCGGCGCCGGAGATGCTGGCCGAGTCCGAACGGATCATCCGGTCCCGGCTGGCGGACGCCGAGCCGGCCGGCGCGGAGCGCGCCGGATTGACCAGCGAACTGGCGGACCTGATGCGGGTCCGGTATGACACGTCGGGCCGCATCGCCGACCTCGACGAGGCCATCGCGCTGGGCCGCGAGGCCGTGGCGCTCCGGCCGAGCGCCGACGGCCGCTCGTACTGCCTGGCCGTGCTGAGCATGAGCCTGCGGATGCGGTTCGCGTACCACGGCGCGCCGGAGGACCTGGAGGCGGCCGTCGAAGCCGGCCGGCGAGCGGTAACCGAGTCCGAGGCGGCGGGCGAACCGCCCGAGCGGCGCAGCGAACGCCGGGCCGCGCTCGCCGAGGCCCTCGCCGAGCGCGCGGCCGAACTGGACCGCCCGGCCGATCTCGACGAGGCGATCGACCAACTCCGCGACGCGCTGCGGGATCAACCGGCGACCCACGTCGACCGGCTGGTGCTGCTGTCGAACCTGGGCGGCAAGCTCATGCAGCGGTACCGGCGGCGCGGCGACGAGCGCGACGCGGATGACGCGGTCGCCACGCTGCGGACCGGCCTGGCCGCGGCGGCGGGCTCGGCCTGGTGGGCCGGCCTGGCCCTGAACCTGGCCTTCGCGCTGATCATGCGGGACCCGACCGCCACCAACCCCGCCCTCGACGAGGCGATCGGTCTCGCCGGTCAGGCTGCGGACCGGTTGGCCGCCGATCATCCCCAGCGCGCGCCGGCCCTGCGTGATCACGCGGCGTTCCTCATGCTGCGCTATGCACGGGATGCCCGCGGCGACGATCAGGCATCCGCGCTGGAACGCCTGCGTGAGGCATCGGCGCTGCCCGGTGCCAGCCCGCGCCAGCGGCTGCAGGCCGCCGTCGTCGCCGGGGACATCGCCCACGCCCGCGGCGAAGGGCCGGACGCGGCGGCGCTGCTGGCCCGCGCCGTCGCCGAGCTCCCTCTGGTCGCCTGGGTCGGCCTGGACCGGCGGGTCCAGGAGCGCCACCTGGCCACCGAGGCCGTCGGCGTCGCCGGACACGCCGCAGCCGCCCAGGTCGAGGCGGGCGACGCGGCGGCGTCCGTCACCGTGCTCGAACAGGGCCGGGCGGTGCTGTGGACCCACCAGCTGCACCGCCGTTCGGACCTCGGCCGGCTGCGCGAGGAGGCGCCGGACCTGGCGGACCGCCTGGACCGGGTCCGCCGCCACCTCGATGCACGGGGCGGCGGGGACCGCTCGGCGGGGTGACCGCCGTGCTGCCTGCAGCAGCTGCGGGCAGTCAGGTGCGCTGCCCCCAGCGGTCGTCGTGGCGGGCCAGCTCCAGCGGGCGGCGGCGGCGCCAGCCGTGGCGCTCCAGGTCCGGGACCTCCTGCAGGCGGGCGACCGGGCCGACGCAGAGCCAGGCCACCGGGCGGATGCCGGCCGGGATGCCGAGCAGGTCGCGCAGGAAGTCCTCGCGGTAGAACGAGACCCAGCCCACGCCCAGGTGCTCGGCGGTGGCGGCCAGCCACAGGTTCTGCACGGCCAGGCAGACGGAGTACAGCCCGGCGTCGGCGATCGCGTGGCGGCCCAGGACCGCGGGTCCGCCGCGTTGCGGGTCGTACGTGACCACGATCGACAGCGTCGACTCCAGCACGCCGTCGATCTTGATTCGGGCGAAGCGGGCGGCCGCGTCGGGGTCCAGCGTGGCGGCGAAGACGTCGCGTTCGTCGCGGACGTGGGCATGGAAGGCCCCGCGCAGCGCCGGGTCCCGCACGACGACGAAGTCCCACGGCTGCGACAGGCCGACGCTCGGGGCGGCGTGCGCGGCGGTCAGGATCCGATCGAGGACGGCGTCCGGGATCGGCTCGCCGGTGAACTCGCCGCGCACGTCGCGCCGGCGGTGGATGATCTCGTACAGGTCGTGCGTCATGGGCAGGCTCCCGCTGCGATCATGCCCCGGCGCACGCCGGGGCCACCACGCGAGGCCGGTCTTCGGACTCCCGGATCGTCACCTCACCGCCCGCCTTCCCAGCCGGTATGGCCAGTGGCTCACGCAAACACGTGGTGGGCGGCAGCTCCCCGGTCACCGCGGCGGGCCCGTGCCGGACTTGCACCGGCTTCCCGATTCTCCCCGCCGTCGCCGCCGGGGCACCTCGCAACAGTTCGTGCCGAACGGCAGGCTACCCGGCGCGCCGGCCGAGCGTGTCCAGAGGGCCTGGCCTCAGCCGGCCAGTGGCAGGTCGGCGACCGTCGTCCAGGAGTCCGGCGCGGCGCGGCCCCGGATCAGGCGGGCCGAGGCGACCTCGAACGGGACCGGCAGCATCGGCTCGATCGCGGCCTGCGCGGCGCGCATCAGGTCGACGGGCGCGCTGTCGCCGACCGTCAGGTGCGGAATCACCTCGGCATGCTGCCCGCCGTACGGCGGATAGTCCGGGAACCGCGCCCAGACGGCGGCGGTCAGCGCCCGGAACCCGTCGGCCGGCTCCGGGGCCAGCCACAGCACGCGATCGCCGAACCAGCGGGCGGCGGTCAGCGCGGCGCTGAACCGCGGCACCGAGGCGACGGCGGCGGCCAGCTCCGCCAGCGCGGCGGCGTCGAGCGCGTCCGCCGGCACGAACGGGAACAGGACTGTCACGTGCGCGCCGACGCCCCAGCCCGCGGCCGGGTCATAGGCGGCCCGGAACCGGCCGACGAGCGGCTCGACCGCCTCGACGGCGACGATGACCGCGGTCTGCTCGGTGCCATGTGTCATGCGCGCCCCCGAAGGCGAATGTGGCTGACCCGTTCCAACGATCGTGACAGCGAAGGTCCACCGGCAACAACCGCGACCTGTCGATCGCGCTGACGGGCGCCGGCCCGGATGGAACGGGATGGAACGCCGCTTCCCAAGAGGTCCGGCCCCGGGTACCGGATGCGGCAACGGCGGGACGCGTGCACCCGACCGCCTCGGGCGGCCCGGCGGGGCCGGGCCTCTCAGCGCTGCGACCTGCACGACAGGTCGCGCGCCCACGGCGCCGGACCGGCCCTGGCGTACAGGGGCGGCAATCGGTCGACCGGTCGGTAACGCAGCGCGAGATCGGCCCGGCGGGCTCCGGTCATCTAAGGAGTTTTGCCCGATTTGCCGTCACTGTGCGCGACAATGATCCGGTGGAGCGAGCGGACATGGCGCCGAAGCCCGGCGCAAGCACGACGGCGCACGTCGGCCGGCAGCCGATCTACGACCGCGACGGCGCCGTCGTCGGCTACGAGCTGCTGTTCCGGGCCGGGACCGACGCGAGCGTCGCCGACCGTACGGACGAGCACGCCACCGCCCGGGTGCTCGTGGCGGCGTTCACCGAGTTCGGGCTGGAGGAGCTGACCGGCGGGCGGGTGTGCTTCCTCAACGTCACGCGGGCGTTCCTGACCGGGATGCTGCCGCTGCCGTTCGACTACAGCCAGGCCGTGCTCGAGGTGCCGAGCCTGTCGGAGGTCGACGACGACCTCGTGGCCGGCATCACCGTGCTGTCCGAGCGCGGCTTCACCATCGCCCTGGACCACTTCGTCGTCGACGACCCGCGCGAGGTGCTGCTGCCGCTGGTGAGCTACGTGAAGATCGACATGCGGGCCGCCGACGAGGCCGGCGTCCGCGCGGCCGTCGAGCAGTGCCGCCGGCACAAGCACGTCCAGCTCGTGGCGGTACGCCTGGAAAGCACCGAGGCCCTGCGCCTGGCGTTCGAGGTCGGCTTCGACCTCTTCCAGGGCCACATCCTGGGCCGCCCGCACGTTGACTCCACGGTGGCGCTCACGCCCGGCCGCCTGGCCCGGCTGCGGGTCCTGGCCGCGCTGTCGGCCGACGACATCGACATCGACGAGGTCATCGCGCAGGTCAGCCAGGACGCGGGCCTGAGCATGCGCCTGCTGCGGGCCACCAACGCGGCGGCGTTCGGCCTGTCCCGCACGGTCTCCTCGATCCGCGAGGGCATCGTCGCCATGGGCCTCAACCGGCTGCGCCAGTGGGTCACGCTCATGCTCGTGTCGGACCTGACGACCGCCGACCACGAGCAGCTCGTGCGCATCCTGGTCCGGGCCCGGCTGTGCCAGCTGCTGGCGGGGTCGGCGGAGTACCCGGAGGCGGCCGGCCAGGCCGACGCGGCGTACCTCGGCGGCCTGCTCTCGGCCACCGCCGACCACTTCGGCGTCGACGTGTCCCGGGTCATGTCGGGCCTGCCGCTGAGCCCGCCGCTGCGCTCGGCGCTGCAGTCCGGCGACGGCCCCCTCGGCGGCGTGCTGGCCGCCGCCCGCGCCTACACCGACCCCGACGCCCCGAGCTTCCCGCAGGACCCGCACGGCGGCCCGGGCGCGGTGGTCGGGGCGTACCTGTCGGCGCTGCGCTGGACGATCGGCGTGCTCGGCGAGCTCGGCCCGGAGGTGCCGGACCGGGCCGAGGAGCGCCTGCACGCCCTCGCCGCCGTCGGCGGTTAAGGCTGTACGGCCGGCCGGACCGCGGCCATCAGGGCCCGCGCGAGGCGGGGCTCGGTCAGCGCGGCGGTGCTGTCGACATACTGGTCCACGGCGCCGACGGGCGGCAGGGCGGCCACCTCGGGGTCGGCCACCTCGGCCAGCAGCGCCTCGGCGAAGCGGCCCGCGCCGATCACGGGGTAGGGCCGGTCGAAGTACGGGCGGCGGGTGGCGTCGACCGGCGGGGCGAGGCCGAGCCGGTTCTGCCACTCGCCCGCGAGCTCGTACGCGTCGCACAGCGCCGCCTGCCGCGCGCCGGCGTGCTCGGCCGCGAGGGCCGTGCGGCAGCCCTCGGCGATGCCGGCCGCCTCGGGCAGGGTGCGGAAGGCGGTGCCGAGCCATTTGCTGTACACCGGGAAGCGCCCGGCCAGCAGCAGGCTCAGCCGCATCACCTCGCGGACCAGCCGCCCCGCGACCACCCGGCTCCCGGCGTCGTCGCCCGCCTCGGCGGCCCGCCCGACGAACGCCTCCTCCTCGCCGATGCGCAGCCACTGGCAGGCCAGGATGTACCGCCAGACGTCGTCCGGATACCGGGCGAGCGCGGCTCGCAGCGCGCTCAGCTCGCCGATCCCGTCGTGGTACACCGCCCCGCCGGTCGCCTCGGCCAGCCGCTGCCCCGGCGTGGCCAGCCAGTCGAACACCGTGACGCCGCCGCGCCCGTCGAACCCGAGCTGCCGCTGCGACCAGGTCCCGACGTCGGTGACGACCACGCGGTGCGCGACCGGCCCGTCGGTGTACGCCATGGAGCGCACCCGCGCCCCCGGCGGCTCGAAGTGCGTCGGCCACCCGCGGAACCGCTTCGGCAGCCGCTGCGACAGCAGCGCATCGATCGCCGCGCCGTGCTGTTGCGCGTCGGTGGGGGACAGGAACAGCTCGAGCCGCGGCCCCCAGTCGTGGTCGACCGACCGCTCGCCGTCGAACCCGAGCACCTCGGACCCCGGCCCGACCCGCGCGGCCGCGTGCCGCAGCCCCGGGAACGCGCCGTCGAGCAGCGGCCGTACCGCTTCGGCGTAGAACGCCCGGCACAGCTCCAGCCCCGGCAGGAACGCGGCCCCCGTGTCGTTCATGCTCCGTTTTCCTCTGTTCGTGTTTCCTCCGTTCGTGATCCGGCAACCTTCCGGCGGCATCACACGGACGATGCGACACAGCGGACGGTACCGCCATCAGCGATCACGACGGAGTTGCCACCTCCAGAAACAGTTAACAAACCTTGACATTAGCCGGGGCGACCATTCTCATCGATGTATGCGTGGGTGGAGAGGTCTGGCGGTCGGCGCCGGGTGCGTGACGGCCGCCGTGGTGGCGATTTCCGCGATGGTGCTGCCGGCCAGCGCCGGCACGAACCCGGTCGGCGATCCGGGGTTCGAGTCCGGCCTGTCCGGGTGGTCGTGCAGCGGCACGACGAGCGCCGCGACGGGCACGGTCCACTCCGGGACGTACGCGCTGAAGGCGACGCCCAGCGCCGGTGACACGGCCCAGTGCACCCAGTCCGTACCGGTCTCGCCGAACACGACGTACACGCTGACGGCTTGGGTGAACGGCAGTTACGTGTACGTCGGGGCCTCCGGCGCGAGCATCTGGACCCCGTCCACGGGCGGGGCGTTCCAGCAGCTCGCGACGTCCTTCACGACATCATCCACGACCACGAGCGTGACGGTGTTCGTGCACGGGTGGTACGGGCAGCCGACGTACTACGCCGACGACTTCGTCCTGACGGCCGGCTCGGGCGGCGGCACGACGGCGCCGCCCACTTCCACGCCGCCGACCTCCGCTCCGGCCAGCCCGTCGCCGACGAAGAGCCCGTCGCCGACAACGAGCCCCTCGCCGACGAAGAGCCCGTCGCCGACCGGTGGCACGGGCCCCGGCGCGAGCCTCGCGGCCTGCGCGTTCTGGTCAACCGTCACCCCGCCGGCCCGGGTCATCGGGCCGAGCCACAACTCGGTGAGCCAGGGGCCGCTGATCAGCCTGAGCGGCCGGCTTCCCGCACCGTCGACGGTCACCGGTGCGCTCAGCGGCTCCAGCGTGACGATCACGTTCAGCCGGGTGACGGGCGCCGCGGCGTACCGGGTGTGGCGCAACAGCCAGTCGATCGGCTGGGTCGACGACTGGGGCCAGGCGACGCTGTCCGTGACCGACACCGCACCGTGCCGCAACGCGCACTACACGGTCGCGGCACTGCGCTCCGACGGGAGCGACGCCTCCACCGGCGCGCTGTCCCAGCCGTACATCCTCGCCGACAGCGGGGCCGTCCAGCCGTACGCCATTCCCGCCGGAACCCGGTTCGAGTACGAGATCACGTCGTACAACGACCTCGGCCAGACGGCGAGCGGCATCAACACGGCGCTGGGCATCTGCGCGGTCGACACCCGGTACATCCCGTGGGGAACCCGCTTCAAGGTGGACGGGTACGGCTACTGCTACGCGGCCGACATCGGCACCTGGATCCAGGGCCAGATCGTGGACGTGTGGCTCCCCGGCGCCGAGGCCGACAGCTGGGGCGTGCAGAAGCGGACGATCACCATCCAGTAGTTCGGGTGGACGGCGCTGTAGGGCCGCCGGGGGTACCATCGGCGGGTTCGTGCAGACAGCGACGAGGGAAGCGCCGTGCGGTTCGGGGTCTTGGGGCCGTTGCTGGTGCTGCGCGACGGCGAGCCGGTCGCGCTCGGCGCCCCCAAGCAGCGCACGCTGCTGGCGCTGCTGCTCCTGCGCCCCAACCGGCCGGTCACGACCGACTGGCTCGTCGACGCCCTGTGGGACGGCGCGCCGCCGCCCGGCGCGCCCGTGACGCTGCGGACCTACGTCGCCGGCCTGCGCCGCGCCCTCGAACCCGGCCGCGGTCCGCGCTCGCCGGGCCGGGTCGTGCGCTCCCACGACGGCGGCTACGAGCTGTGTGTCCCGCCCGAGGCGATCGACGCCGAACGGTTCACCGCCCTCGCCGCCGACGGTGCGCGGGCGCTCGCCGGCGGCGATCCCGGCACGGCCGAGCGGTGCTACGCCGAGGCCCTGGCCCTGTGGCGCGGCGACCTGCCGGTCGCCGACCTCGCCGCCGTCCGCCCCGACGTCGCCCGCCTCACCGAGGCCCGGCTCGGCGCGCAGGAGGGCCGGCTCACCGCCGGGGTGGCCGCCGGGCGCCACGACGCGGTGCTGCCGGACCTGCGGCGCCTGGTTGACCGGCACCCGGCCCGGGAGGCGGCGCGCGAGCAGCTCATGCTCGCCCTGTACCGCGCCGGCCGGGCGACCGAGGCGCTCGCCGCGTTCGACGCCGGCCGCCGGCTGCTCGCGGACGAATTCGGCGTCGAGCCCGGCCCGGGACTGCGCGAGCTGCACCGGCGCATCCTCACCCACACCGTCACGGGCCCCGCCGTCCCCGCCGTGGACCGCCCGGCGCCGCTGGTCGGCCGGGACGCCGAGCTGGCCCGGCTGGCGGAACTGCTGGCGGCGGCGGGGCGCGACGGCGGCCGGGTCGCGATCGTCGTCGGCGAGCCCGGCATCGGCAAGACCAGCCTGGCCTCCGCGGTGGCGCAGCGGGCCGCGCGGGCGGGGGTCCCGGTCGTGTGGGGCCGCTGCCCCGACCTCGGGCAGGCGCCGCCGTTCTGGCTGTGGACGCAGGTCGTGCGCGAGCTGACGGCGCTGCCGGGCGCCGGTGATCCGGGGGCGCGCGCGGCCCTGGCCGGCTTCACCGCCGACGCGGCCGGCGGCGGTGACGGGCCCGACCCGGCGGCCAGGTTCCGCGCCTACGAGGCCGTCGCCGCGCTCGTCCACGCGGCCGCCGGCCCGCGCGGGCTGGTCGTCGTCCTCGACGACCTGCACGCCGCCGACCCCGACTCGCGGCTGCTGCTGCGCTACCTGGCCACCGCCGTGCACCGCAGCCGGGCGCTGCTCGTCGTCACGGCGCGGCCCCACGACCACGACGCGGGGCTCGTCGCCACGCTCGCCGACCTGGCCCGCGCCCCCGGCGGGCGGCTGCGCCTCGAGGGCCTCGGCACCGCCGCCGTGGCCGACCTGGTGCACGAGCGGACCGGCGCGGCGCCGGCCGCCGGGCTCGTCGAGCGGCTGCTGCACCGCACGGGCGGCAACCCGTTCTTCCTCACCGAGCTGCTCGCGCCGGCCGGGCCGCCCGACGAGCACGACGCGCTGCCGCCGAGCGTGCGCGACGCCGTGCGGCTGCGGCTGCACGCGCCCGACCCGGCCACCCGCGAGTGCCTGGACCTGCTCGGCGTCGCCGGCCGCGAGCTCGACCTGCGGCTGCTGAGCGCGGCCGGCGGCACCGACGCGGCCGCGCGGCTGGCCGCCCCGGCCGCCGCGCACCTGATCGCCGGGGCCGGCCCGGGCGCGGTGCGCTTCCGCCACCCGCTGTTCGCCGAGGTCGCCTACGCCGAGCTGGCCGCGCCGCGCCGGGCCGTGCTGCACGCCCGGCTCGCCGGCGCCGCCGCGGTCATGCCCGGCCTCGGCGGCCTGACCGCGGCCGAGCTGGCCCGTCACTACGGCCAGGCGACCGGGCTCGGCCACGGCGAGGACTTCCTGCGCTGGACGCTGCGGGCCGCCGACGAGGCCACGTGGCGGCTGGCGTACGAGGACGCCCTGGCCCACCTCGACCGCGCCGCCGACCGGCTCGCGCCCAGCGCCGCCACCTCGCCGGAGGCGGCCGAGGCCGAGCTCGCGGTACAGCTGCACCGCACCTCGCTGCTGCAGATCACCGCCGGGGTGGGCAGCGACGCGGTCGAACACGCCGCGGCCCGGGCCCGCTCGCTGCTGCCGCTGGCCGGCCCCGGCGCCGACCTGAGCACCGCGCTGTGGACGCTCGGCGAGGTCGCCTGCAACCGCGCCGAGTTCGTCATCGCCGCCGACCTGGCCCACCGGCTCACCGGCGCCGCGCCGCACGACGACCCGCTGCTCGGCGCCGCCGGGCCCTACCTGCAGGGCGTCGTCGCCTACTTCACCGGCCGCCTCGCCGAGGCCGACGCGCGGCTCACCGCCGCCGTCGACCGGCTGCGCACCGTCGATGCGCGACGGCTGCGCGGGCAGATCGGGCGCACCCCGACGCTGTCGCCGTACAACTTCCGGGCGCTGGTGCGCTCGCTGCGCGGCGACCGGCCGGCGGCGCGGGCCGACCTGGCGGCGGCGCGGGAGCTGGCCGAGCGCGCCGACGATCCGTACGGCCGCGGCAACGCGGTGCTGTTCGCGGCCTGGACGGCCCTGCAGGAGCGCGACGCCGCCGCCGGCCGCGAGGCCGCCCGGCGCTGCCGGGAGATCGGCGCCCGGCAGCACATCGCGCACTTCGTGGGCATCGGGGAGTTCCTGGAGAGCTGGGCGGCGGTGCACGACGGCGACGCGGCGCGGCTCGGCGCGATGCGAGCCGAGGGCGAGGCCATCTACCGCCACGGGCTGCGCTCCACCCGCACGATCGCGATCGCCGCGATGGCCGACGCGTACCTCGCCGCCGGCGACCGGCGGACCGCCGCCGAGCTGGCCGACGAGGGCCTCGCCGCGGCCGAGGCCGTCGGCGAACGGGTGCTCACCGCCGAGCTGCGCCGCGTGCGGGGCCTGGCCCGCGGCGACGAGCGGGACCTGCGCCACGGCGCCGCGATCGCCGCCGAACAGGGTGCCGGGCTGCTGGCGGCCCGCTGTGGAGTACCGCCTCAACAGGATCTCAACAGCCGCCGTCTTGCCTAGGGGGCATGGACTTCGACGTCGTCGTGGTGGGCTGCGGGCCGGTCGGCGCGCTCACCGCCAACCTGCTCGGCACGCGCGGCGTGCGTACCCTGGTCGTCGAGCGCAGCACCGAGCCGCACCGGCAGCCGCGCGCGTTCTCCTGCGACGACGAGGCGCTGCGGGTGTACCAGCAGGCCGGGCTGCGCGACGAGGTGGCCGCGGACATGTACGCGCCGCCGGTCGTCGACTACGTCGGCGGCGACGGCCGGCCCTTCGCCACGATCGCCCTCGACGAGATCGACTTCGGGCTCGGCGCCGCGCCCCTGCACTTCTTCGACCAGCCGCGCCTCGAGGAGACGCTGCGCGCGGGCCTGGGCCGGTTCCCGCACGTGACCCTGCGCACCGGGGTCGAGCTGACCGGCCTGACCCAGGACGGCGACGGCGTCACGCTCGCGCTGCGCGACGTCGCGACCGGCGAGGCATGGCCGGTGCGCGCCCGCTACGTGCTCGGCTGCGACGGCGCCCGCAGCGCGACGCGGACCGCCGCGGGCATCCGGCTCGCCGGCACGTCGTACGAGGAGCCGTGGCTGGCCGTCTCCGGCGATGTCGCGGACGGCGGCGTCCGGCTGCCGCGGACCCGGTTCGTCTGCGACTGGCGCCGCCCCGCGTTCGTCTCGCCGGGCGCGTTCGGCACGTACCGCCTGGAGTTCATGCTCCGCGACGGCGAGACGCCGCAGGAGATGACCCGGCCGGAGACGATCGCCCGCCTGGTGGCCCCGTACGTCGACCCGGACCGCTTCAGCGTCACCCGCGCCGTCGTCTACACCTTCCACCATCTGATCGCCGATCGATGGCGGCACGGCCGGGTGTTCCTGCTCGGCGACGCGGCCCACCAGATGCCGCCGTTCCTGGGCCAGGGCCTGTGCAGCGGCCTGCGCGACGCCGCCAACCTCGCCTGGAAGCTCGCGCTGGTCCTCGACGGCGCCGCGGGCCCGGACCTGCTCGACACGTACGAGGCCGAGCGGCGCCCGCACACCGAGGCGATGGCGGCCACGAGTGTCCGCCTGGGCAAGGTCTTCCTGGTCCGCAGCCGCTACGCCGCCGCCGCGCGCGATGCGCTGCTGCGCGCGGTGCAGACCGTGCCCCGGGTCCGCCGTTTCGTGCGGCACTTCGAGTTCAAGCCGGCCCCGGCGCTGGCCGGCCGCGCCGCCCGGGGCCCGGTCGGCACGATGTTTCCCCAGCCGCAGGTCACGACCGCGGGCTCGCCGACCCCGCGGCGGCTCGACGACGTGCTCGGACCGGCCTTCGCGGTCATCGGCCCGGCGGTGGACGAGCACACGGCGGCCGCCTGGGCCGGTCCGGCCGCGACGTTCGTCCGGGTGCTGCCGGCCGCCTCGTCCGGGTCGCCGCTCGCCCCGGCCCACGACGTGGTCAACGTGGTCGACACCGGCGGCGTGCTCGGCGCATGGTTCGACCGGCACGGCGTCGCCCTGGCGGTGCTGCGCCCGGACCGCTTCGTCCACGGCACCGGCCCGCAGGCCACATAGCGCCGTGTCGCCTACTGGACAGTCGGTATTCCCCGCCCCGCCCGGCCGGTCCTCGTCGAGGTATCTCCAACCCCGACCCGCAGGGAGCGCCGCATGGACCGCAACCAGGCCATCGCCCACGCCGACCGGCTGGCGTCGTCGTCGACCGACTTCGCCGACTACTACCACGAGCGCGCCGTCGAGCTGCTCAACGACCCCGATGACCTGATGCAGGGCGCGTTCGGCGTCTGCGCCATGACCAGCATGGTCTGGAGCCTGCTGCACCAGGCCGACCTGACGAAGTTCGTCGCCCTGCTCGACGCGGTCTTCGCCGACGCCCCGTTCAACGGCATCCAGGCCCCGCCCGGCAAGCTGCTCGAGGGCCGGCAGAAGCAGTTCGACCGCAAGAAGGACCATCGCTCGGTCGTCGGCGGCAACCTGCCGGACTCGGACTACGAGCTGGACTTCATCCTCGCCCGCAGCCTCGGCAAGCTCCTGAAGATCAAGTCGCCGCTGATCTACAGCGCCGCCCTCGACGAGTCCAGCTGGATGGTCGCCAACTTCAAGGCCCGCGAGGGCACCTCGGTGGCGGTGATCTGCGAGCTGAGCCCCGCCTACGCGGCGGAGCTCAACGCCGGGACGATCTCCGACCGCCTTGCCCACGAGCTGCGCATGAACGACCTCGTCGCGCAGATGTACTGGGGCTTCGCCATCCACACCGCCGGCGCCACGGTGACGACGGTGACGCCGGGCAGCCACTGGACGCTGCTGCTGGCCGGCAACACGATCCCCGACCGCAAGACCCGCACGCTGACCATCAAGGCGACGAGCGGCGGCGCGCTGCAGGTCACCTACGACCCGTTCGGCGAGCCCGGCAGCTACCAGCGCGACGGCGACCTCGGCGTCGGCCCGACCGGCATGTCGTGGCTGATGCTGGACGTCCTCGGCGCAAAGTCGTGCCGCTTCGAGCACAGCTTCCTCGACGGCCTCGACGCGATCAAGACGGTCAACGCCGAGTTCGACCAGCCACACCCGTTCGTCTACGCGTTCGTCGACAGCTCGGTGAACTGGCAGGCGGCGAAGCGCGGCGAGGCCACCCCGTTCGACGTGGCGCCGACGCCGCACGCCCGCTACATCGCCAAGCCCCCGGTCACCGGCACCCACATCGTGGTCGTCACCGGCAAGATCACCGAGTCTCCCACCCACGTCCGCGTGCCGTGCTGGACATGGGGCGTGAGGTTCACCGCCGACATCCCGAAGGGCTACCTGACCGCCTACATCCGCGGCTACGCCCACGGCCAGCTCTGACGGCGCCTGCGGCCAAATCCGGCTCAGCACACCTGCAAGCTACCGCCGGGGTACGACAAGAATCGTTCGTCGCGTTCCTCGTCCGCGTACGCCACGTGGGACGGCCGGTGCTTCGCGCGGTACATCGCCTCGTCCGCCAGTTGCACCAGCCGCTCCGGGTCGACCGCGGCCTCGTCCGGCGTCTCCACGACCGCCACCCCGATGCTGGTGGTCACGCTCACCGTGTCCGCCGAGGACAGCACGACGGGCTCGGCGACCGCGTCAAGGATGCGCCCCAGTACGGCCGGGATCCGCTCCGCCGAGCCGATCTGCTCCAGCAGCACGACGAACTCGTCGCCGCCGACGCGGGCCACGAAGTCGGTGCCGCGGACCGTGCTGACCAGGCGGCCGGCGACGGCCACGAGGAGCTCGTCGCCGGCGGCGTGGCCGTAGCGGTCGTTGACCGGCTTGAAGCCGTTGAGGTCGAGGAAGAGTACCGCCATGGGGCCGCCGCCGCGGTGGACGCGGCCGGCGGCGTCGTGGATGCGGTTGACCAGGCGGCGGCGGTTGGCCAGGCCCGTGAGGGCGTCGTGCGAGGCGGCGTGCTCCTGGCGGCGCTGCTCGGTGACGTCGCGGTTGACGTACACGAAGCCGGAGCGGCCGCCGTCGGGACCGGTCAGGGTCGACACCGACGACAGCACGGTCAGCGGGGCGCCGTCGAAGCGCCGCTCGCGCAGCTCGCCGTTCCAGCGGCCGAGGTCGTCGAGGTCGTCGAGGACCTGGCGTACGCCGATCTCCTCGCCGTTCTCGTTGGCGCAGGTCGTCGCCAGCAGCGCGAAGAGGTCGCAGCCGACGGCCTCGCCGGCCGGGTACCCGTACAGCCGCTCCGCCCCGGCGTTCCACGAGTCGATGACGTTGTCGGCGGAGCAGGAGATGACCGCGTCGGAGATGGCGTCGAGCAGGTCGCCCTGCCGGCGGGCGTCGTCGAGCAGCGTCATGGTGGCCAGCAGCGCGCGGCCGTGCTCGAGCGCGGTGGCGGCCACGGCGGCGATCGCCTCGACGAACTCGGCGTCGGCGGCGGGCATCGGGCCGCTGCCGGGCGCCTGCACGGCGAGCGAGCCGACCGTCCGCCCGCGTACGACGATGGGGGCCACGACGACGCCGGCGGCCGCGGCGTCGGCCGGCGCGCGGCGCCCGGCCCGGTCGTCCAGCGCGGCGACCGCGGTCCGGCGCAGGGCCATGGCCGTGGCGGAGCCGGGATCGGCGCCGGCGAAGCGCACGAGGGCCGCCGTGCCGTCCTCGGGTACCACGGCGGCCGCCACGCACCGGTTGGCGACCTCAGCGGCGAGCTGGCTCGTCAGGTACTCCAGCAACCGGTCCTCGTCAGGCGCGGCGTTGAGCAGCCGTGCACCGACGGCCGCGACCACAGCGAAACGGGACACGAACGCCTATCGGCCGGAGAACGCCCGAGCTGAAGAGCTAACGGGTTGCTTGCCGGTACACCTCGGTAAGTGGTAACTTACGGTTCGCCATGACGAACATAACCGCGATGCTGGTCGCGCTCGGTGATCCCATGCGG
Source organism: Dactylosporangium sp. CA-139066 (assembly GCF_050936175.1). Classification (NCBI taxonomy): domain Bacteria; kingdom Bacillati; phylum Actinomycetota; class Actinomycetes; order Micromonosporales; family Micromonosporaceae; genus Dactylosporangium; species Dactylosporangium sp. CA-139066. The sequence goes on from NZ_JBNJNH010000001.1 coordinate 3,523,673, forward strand.
CAGTCGATCCTTGACCGGCTATCGGACGGGCCGATGCCGGTGGGCCGCCTCGCCGACGTGCTGCCGATCAGCCGACCGGCGGTTTCACAGCACCTGCGGGTGCTCAAGGACGTGGGGCTCGTCACGGATCGCCAGGAGGGGACGCGCCGCCTCTACCAGGTCGACCCGGAGGGCGTCGCGGCGCTGCGCGCGCACCTCGACGCCATGTGGGCTCGGTCCCTCAGCGCATTCCAACAGCGGGTTGAGCAGGAAGTGGTTGAGAACGATGATCGAGACAGTTGAGGCCGTCAAGCGCGACATCGTGGTGAACATCGGCCGCGAGCGCGCCTTCGAGATCTTCACCGCCGAGATGACGTCCTGGTGGCCCAGCGCCCACCACATCGGCGACGCACCCATCGAGCGGATCGTCATCGAGCCCCGCGTCGGCGGCCGCTGGTACACCGTGCACCAGGACGGCTCGGAGACCTGCACCGGCGTCGTGGTCGTGTGGGACCCGCCCGGTCGCTTCGTGGTCACGTGGCAGATCGGGAGCGACTGGAAGTACCACGACGACCTCGTGACGACCGTGGACGTCCGGTTCGAGGAGGAAGCCCCCGGCCGCACCCGCGTCCGGCTGGAGCACCGGGACCTCGAGGCGTTCGGGGCCGACGCGGCCGCCATGCGCGTGACGTTCGAGCAGCCCGGCGCCTGGCACGGCACCCTGGCCGCCTACGCGGCGCGCACCGAGGAGGCGGCGTGAAGTACGTGGTGCTCTACACCTCTGCCGAGGACGTCGCGAGCCGGGCGCCCGCGCACTTCCCGGCCCACCGGGCGCGCCTCGACGAGTACCACGCCCGCGGCGACCTGCTGCTCGTCGGCACCTTCGGCGACCCGCAGAAGGAGGGCTCGATGGCGATCTTCCGCACCCGCGAGGCCGCCGAGTCGTTCGTGGCCGGCGACCCGTTCGTGCTCAACGGCGTCGTTGCGTCCTACGAGATCCGCGACTGGAACGAGACCCTCGCACCGTGACCCCACCGGGCCCGCGCGTGGCGCCACCGTGGCGCCATACTGGAACCGGCCAAGCCACGAGAGGAGCCCGATGCCCACGTTCGCCACGCCGGAGCCGATCGCGGTCCGGGTCGTCATGGACACCGGCCGCGTCCGCGTGGTCGCGACCGAGCGTGCGGACACCGTCGTCGAGGTGCGCCCCGCGGGGCCGGCGTCCTCCGCGATCGCGGCCGCCGAACAGACGACGGTCGAGCTCGCCGCCGGCGCCCTGACCGTGGCGGCCCCGCATCGGGCGTTCCTGCGACCGGGCGGCGGCATCGAGGTACACCTGCAGCTGCCCGCCGGTTCCGGCCTCACGGTGACCGCGGTGCTGGCCGACGTGCAGGCCGAGGGCCGCCTGGGCGCGTGCCGCTTCTCGACGGTCTCCGGCCCGATCCGCCTCGGGGAGACGGGCCCCCTGACCGTGTCGACGTCGGGCTCGGACGTCGTCGTCGAGCGCGTCGCCGGCCCCGCCGACGTGCAGGGCGCCACGTCGTCGGTGCACATCCGCGAGTGCACCGAGGACGTCACCGTGGCGACGGCGAACGGCGGCATCGCCGTGACCCGCCCCTCCGCGGGCGTCACCGCGAAGACCGCAAACGGCGACATCACCGTCGGCGCCCTGCTGCGCGGCGAGGCCCGCCTCACCACGGCCCGCGGCTCGGTCGACATCGGCATCGGCGCCGGCACCGCCGCCCACGTCGACGCCCGCAGCCGCCTGGGCTCGGTGCACAACCTCCTCGAGGTCCGCGACGGCCCGGCCGGCTTCGCCGAGCAGGCCACGATCCACGCCCGCACGTGGTACGGCACGATCACCATCCAACGCGCTTCCTAGAAGGGCCAAAGCCAGATCCGAGCTACCGCGACGCCCGCCGTGGGCGCTGCCCGTGACTCCCGGGCCAGCCACGTCCGCGCACAGTCGCGGTCCAGAAGAACCCCGCCGCGTACGGCCGCGCCGCCTTCGATCGCGCCGAGCCGCCGAGCCATCGGGCCGAGTTGGACCGCCGGGGCGCGCCACGCGTTCGCCTGCGTGGCCGGGTGCCTGGGGCGGGAGGCCCTGACCGAGTATCAGGTCGCCGGTGCCGGCGAACCAGGCGCCGCGGGCGGCCCGGCGAGCTTACGATCATGCTGTGCGCCGGACCGACCGTCGGACCCTGCTGCTCGGGCTTGCCGCGGGCGGGATCGCGCGCACCGGGCCCGGGCGGGCGCAGGCGCGCGACGCCGTCGCGTACGCGGCCCTTCGCGTCGTGCGGGAGAACCCCGGCCCGCCCGAGATCACATTGCCGCCGGGTACTGCCTGACGGCCGGACCGCAGTACCAGGTGGCCGGCCGCGCCGAGTTCACCGCGTTCGTCGAGGGCCCGGCGGACCCGGCCGGGATCCCGCCGGTGGCTGCGCGGTGGGCCACCGCGCAGGAGTGGATCGGCTCGTGGGAACCGAACGAGCTCGACCCGACGCTCGAAGGCCTCCGCGACCTGGCGAGGCAGGTCAACGGCCCCGACCAGCACATGTACGTCTGGTGGTGGCTGTAACGCGCGGCCGTCGCGAGAACCGCGCTGATGTGGCGGCCGCAGGTGGAGCCGCTCGCCGGCAGTCGTCACCGCGTTGTCGTGTGCGACCTGCCCGGGCACGGCGGGTCAGAAGGGGACGGCTGTGGCGAGCAGGCCGGCGGCCTCGCCGCGGCCGGAGACGATGCGGCAGAACTCCAGCGCGTCCAGGGTGATGTGCTCGCCGCCGGTGCCCCAGGTGCCGCCGGCGGGGCCAGTGAGCGAGAGCGTGTACGGCTCGCCGTGGCGGTCGGCCCACTCCTGCACGATGTCGGCGACCAGCCGGCCGTCGTGCTCGGCGGTGGGCGCGGGGTCCAGGCCGGTGGCGGCGCAGATGTCGAGGCGGTGCATGAACGGGTCCCGGGTCAGGATCACGTCGACCAGGAACGCGAACGTCCAGCGCTCCAGCCGTCCGTCGACCATCTGGGCCTCGGGCAGGGCGCGGCCGCGCAGGAAGCCGGGCACGCGGCGGCGGCCGCGCACGGCCTTCGGGGTCAGCTCGCGCCAGCGCTCGAGCAGCTCGTCCGTGGTGAGGGCGGCGTTGCGCCTGACCTGCAGCGCGGTCAGGAAGTCGATGGAGACGGCCGCCTTCGCCTTCCGGGCCTGGCGCAGCGACGTCGACATCTGGCCGATGAACTGCGGGAGGCCGGCCATCATCTGGACCATGCCGAGCATGTGGCCGGCGGTGTCGCGCACGCTCCAGCCGGAGTTGGCCGTCGGGGCCGACCATTGCGCCGGCTCGAGGCGGGCCATCAGGTCGGCGCAGCGGGTGTACTCGTCGCGGGCCAGGCGCATCGCGACCTCGCGCTCGATGCGTGGCTGCCGTGCGGTCATGGCCGGCTCCTCTCGTCGGTGATGCCGACGTTGTCGGCGAACATGTCGATGGCGCGGTCGAGCAGCCCGGACCAGCGCGTGCCGCCCGGGTCGTTGGCGAGCTGGGCGTCGATCATGCCGGAGACGACGGCGACGAAGAGGTCGATGTCGTCCTGGCCGCGCACGCCGTGGCGGGCCATCCGGGCGATGAAGTCCTGCATGACGGCCATCGACGGGGCGTACGCCTCGGGGCTCGGGGCGAAGTCGGGGATCGTGCGCAGGTTCATCAGCTGATGGCGGGCCGGGAAGGCGACGGCGAAGTCGAAGAACACGCGGGCGTAGAAGCGCATGGCGGCCCGGCTCGTGCGGGGCTCGCCGGACTCGACCGTCTTCGAGTACTCCAGGAACTGCGTCCAGGCGTCGCCGAACATCGCGTCGTAGATGGCGTGCTTGGACGCGAAGTGGGTGTACAGCGAGGGGGCCCGCATCCCCACGAGATCGGCCACCTCCCGCAGCGTCACCTGCGCCAGCCCCTTGTCCCGGGCGACCTGCCACGCGGCGTCGATGATCTCCCGACGCGTGGCCGTACGCCGTTCGGACTTCCTATCGCGCTTCGGTTCACCTAACACGATTAGGAGTATTGAGCCACCTGGCCCTCGGCGTCAAGGACCGGCACAGTGGGAGGCTGGGTGAACGCGCCAGGTCGACGGCTGTCAAGCGGTGGTCGAGGACGGCCGGCCGGCACCTGCGCTGGACGCTGCGCGAGCCGGCCATCGCGATGGCCAACTGGCGGCGGCTGCTGCGGCCCGGCGGCCGGCTCGTCGCCGTGGACGGCTTCTGGTTCACCGGCGGCGACGACGGGCCGCCGCTGTTCGCCGAGCACTACACCGCCGGCACCCGGGCGGCGCTGCCGTTCATGCAGCTCGACGGGCCCGAGCCGACCCTCGCCGCGGCGGTTTCGCCGGCCCGGCGGCCGAACCGAGGCCCGAGCTCGACGTCGGCGGCGGCGTGCCGTACGTCATCACCGCCACCAGCCGGGCTGAGTGAGGCTACCTAGCGCCGGATGAGGGATGTGACTCAAGACCGCGAATCCGTGCGCCCGGCATTGTCTTGGCATGCCGCACGCAATCGAGGAACCCGCCCGGCGGCGGGACGGGGTGTACCGGCGGATCACCCGGCTGCTCGCGGTCGGCCTGGTGCCGGTGGCCTGGTTCGCGGCGCCGGGGCGGGCGCGCCACACGGCGTGCCAGTGGGCGCTCTCGGCCCGGTTCCCGGCCGAGGACCTCGACGGCCTGACGAACCACGCGCGGGCGGCGTTCGAGGCGGCCCGGACCGAGGCGCTGTGGCGCCACGGCGAGCTGATCGGGCTCACGTCCGGATACCGCCACCCACTCGAGCAGGCGCGCCTCTTCCGGGCCGCGGTGGCGCGGGAGGGCTCGGTCGCCGCCGCGACGCGCCACGTCCTGCCGCCGCACGCCTCGCGGCACGTCGCCGGGACCGCGCTCGACGTGCGCCCGACCGAGGGTGCCCGGTGGCTGGAGCGCCACGGCCACCGGCACGGCCTGTACCGCACCTACGACAACGAATGGTGGCACTTCGAGTACCGCCCGGACGGCCGGCCGGTACGCCTGCCGCACCCGGGGATCGTATCGTTGCGGGCGTGATCCGAAGTCGATGGATGCGGCTCGGCGTCGGGGCGGCCATGACGGTCATCATGACGAACGGCATGGACCGGCAGCGGGGACACGTGTTCGCGCTGCTGGCGTTCGTCACCTACGGGACCGTGTTCGCCCTCGGGGCCTGGCCGGCGACGGGGCTGTGGCGCCTGACGCGCCGGCACCCCGCGGCCGACGTGGCCATCGGCGGAGCGTTTCTCGCGCTCCTGCTGTTTTTCTGCCTGCTGCTGATCCCGCCGCTGGCCTGGTGGGCGGCGGCCCTGATCGCGATGTCCCTCGGCGCGGTGCTCGTGCCGGTCCTCAAGCGGCTGGCCATGGCCCGGTCAGCGCGCCGCGCCGCCTAGGACCGTCACCACCACGCGGCGGACGGACCCGGGAGGCGGTGCGCCGCCCGTCTGCTCGGTGAACAGCAGGTGCGCGGCGCCGATCAGTGTCGGCGCGAGGGCGTCGATGTCGGCGTCCGGGGCGATCCGGCTCCGGTCCCGCTCCGCCCGCAGGTAGCCGGCGACCATCGCGGTGCCCTCCCCGACGAGCGGGAACCGGGCGGTGCCGGCGGCGCGCAGCCGCGCGCGCAGCTCGTCGCGGGCGATGATGAGCACGACGATCGCGGTCATGACCGGGTCGAAGAGGACCAGCAGCGCGCGGGTCAGGTTGTCGGCGACGTCGCCGGTGCCGGCCGCGTCGACCAGGTCGGTGGCGAGGATCCGCACGCGGGCGATGCGGTCCAGCACCAGCTCGGTGAGGAACGCGTCGAAGTCGGCGAAGTGGCGGTGCAGCACGCCCTTCGCGACGCCGGCCTCCGCGGTGACGGCCCGGCTGGTGAGGCCGGTGACGCCCTCGCGCACCAGCACCCGGAGGGCGGCCTCGAAGAGCTGCTGGCGCGGATCCTGCAACGCAACGCCGGTGGGCAACCGCGGGTCCTTCCGTAAGTGGGCACGTGCCCACTAGAGTGGGCGCATGCCCACTCTACCGCACGAGCAGCGCTCGATGGCCGAGTCGTTCGGGGTCGACCCGGCACGGTACGACCGGGGGCGGCCGCCGTACCCCGACGCCCTCATCGCACGGATCGTGGCCGCCGCGCCCGGGCCGGACTTCCTCGACGTGGGCTGCGGCACCGGCATCGAGGCGCGCCAGTTCCTCGCCGCCGGCCGCACCGTGCTCGGCGTGGAGCCCGACCCGCGCATGGCCGAGTACGCCCGCGGCACCGGCGTGGACGTCGAGGTCGCCGCGTTCGAGCAGTGGGAGCCGGGTGGGCGCGCGTTCGACGCGGTCGTCTGCGGCACCGCGTGGCACTGGGTCGACCCGGTCGCCGGCGCGGCGAAGGCGGCCCGGGTGCTGCGCCCGGGCGGGGTGCTGGCGCCGTTCGGGCACGTGTACCAGCTGCCGGCCCCGGTCGCCGAGGCCCTCGCCGCCGCGTACCGGCGGGTGGCCCCCGACGCGCCGCTCAACCGCTCCGCCCCGCCGGCCGGCTCGATGCTCGACGGGTACCGCGCCCTGTACGCGCGCGCCGCCGACGGCATCCGCGCGGCCGGGGGCTTCGAGGAGCCGGAGATCCGGCGGTACGACTGGGAGCGCACCTATACGCGCGAGGAGCTGCTGGAGCTGGTGGCGACGTCGGGCGGCCTGACCGCCCTGGCACCCGGGCTCGTGGCGGAGGTCCTCGCGGGCGTGGCGGCCGCCCTCGACGGGCTCGGCGACGCCGTCGCGCTGCCCTACGCCACGTGGGGGCTCACCGCGATCCGCGCCGCCGATGAGTCGCCAACCTGACCGACGGGGATCGAACCGGACCCGCGGGCCTGGACGTGACCGCTGTCACAGACCACGTCGGCCGCGGGAGGGCGTCATGGAGCGGAAGGAGCCGTCGCTCGTGCGGCGGGTGCGGGAAGGGGCGATCGGCGACGGCGCCGGGCTGCCGGGGCCGTTCGGGGTGCGGCCGCTCGTCTACGCCGACCACACCGCCTCGGGGCGGGCGCTCGGCTTCGTCGAGGACTTCATCCGGGCGCAGGTCATGCCGTGGTACGCCAACACCCACACGGAGGCGTCGGCGACCGGCCGGCGCACGACCGCGCTGCGCGAGCAGGCGCGGCGGCTGGTCCGCGACGCCGTCGGCGGCGGCGACGAGCACGCGGTCATCTTCTGCGGGTCCGGGTCGACGGCGGCGATCGACAAGCTGCGGCGGATCCTGACGCCGGCGGTGGTGTTCATCGGGCCGTACGAGCACCACTCCAACGAGCTGCCGTGGCGCGAGTCCGGCGCCGAGGTGGTCCGCGTCGCGCCGGACCGGCTCGAGGAGGCGCTGCGCGACCGCCAGGGCCGCGGGCTCGTCATCGGGTCGTTCTCGGCCGGCTCCAACGTGACCGGCGTGCGCACCGACGTCGACGCGGTCAGCGACCTGCTGCACCGCCACGGGGCCCTCGCCTGCTGGGACTACGCGGCGGCCGGGCCGCACGGCGGGCTGCGCATGCGCGGCGACGGACGGTACGCGCTCGGGCACCGCGACGCGATCTTCCTGTCCCCGCACAAGTTCCCGGGCGGCCCGGGCACCCCGGGCGTGCTCGTGGTGCGCCGGGAGCTGGTCCGCAACGCGGTCCCCACCGTGCCGGGCGGCGGGACGATCGTCTACGTCCACGACGGCGCCGCGTACTACCTCGACGACGTCGAGCACCGCGAGGAGGGCGGCACCCCGGCAATCATCGAGTCGATCCGGGCCGGGCTCGTGATGCAGCTGCACGGGGCGGTCGGCGACGAGGTGATCCGCGAGCGCGAGGACGCCTACGTGCGCCGGGCCCTGCACTCGTGGGGCCGCAACCGGGCGATCGAGATCCTCGGCGATGTGGACGGCGACCGCCTGCCCATCGTGTCGTTCGTCGTGCACGGCCCGGGCGGCGGGCGGCTGCACCACAACCTCGTCGTCGCCCTGCTCAGCGACGTCTTCGGCGTCCAGGCCCGCGGCGGGTGCTCGTGCGCGGGGCCCTACGGCCACGACCTGCTGCGCATCGGGCCCGAGCGGGCGCGGTGGCTCGCCGCCGAGGCGGTCAAGGGCCGGCTCGGGGTGAAGCCGGGGTGGGCGCGGGTGAGCTTCGCGTACTACCTGTCCGAGGCGCAGGTCGACTACATCGTCGAGGCGGTTCACCTGATTGCCACCTACGGCCCCCGCCTCCTGGGGGAATACCAATTCGATGAGGGCACCGGCCAGTGGACCCATCGCGGTGCGCCCGAGCCGGCCGTCGGGCTGGACGGCATCTCGTACGACGATGCCGGGCCGGAGGGGCTGCCCGCAGTACCGGATCCGGATTATGCGGGCCTGCTGGCGGCGGGCCGGGAGATCCTCACGGCCGGGACCCGGGTTGCGCCGGGGTAGCACCATGGGGCTCGTGAGCAGCGGTGGTTGACCCGTTACGGCGCGACGACCCGCGCCGACTCGGGCCGTACCGCATCCTCGGGCGGCTCGGCGCCGGCGGGATGGGGCAGGTCTTCCTGGGCCGGGACGGCTCGGGGGCCGTCGCGGCGGTCAAGACCCTGCACGTCGGCTACGGGCACGACGAGGAGCTCGTGCGGCGCTTCCGCGGCGAGGTCGACCTGGTCGCCAAGATCCGCTCCGGGCACACGGCGCGGCTGCTGGACGCCGACCCGGCCGGCGCGCCGCCGTGGCTGGCCACCGAGTACCTGCCCGGCCTCACCCTCGCCGAGGTCGAGGACATCGCCGGGGCGCTGCCGGAGGAGCTCGTCCGCCGGCTCGGCGCGGGCCTGGCCGACGGGCTCGCCGCGATTCACGCCGCCCGGGTGGTGCACCGCGACCTCAAGCCGAGCAACGTGCTCGTCCTCGCCGACGGGCTGCGGATCATCGACTTCGGCATCGCCCGGCCCGACGACGCGCCCCGCCTGACCGCGTCGCGTCACTTCCACGGCACCGTCGGTTACATGGCGCCCGAGCGGTTCGCCGGCCAGCCCGGCACGCCGGCCTCCGACGTGTTCGCCCTGGCGGCGATCCTGGTCCGCGCCGCCACCGGCCGGCTGCCGTTCGAGGGCCAGTCCATGGAGCAGTACCTGTACGCCGTGCACTACAGCGCCCCCAACCTCACCGGCGTCCCGGTCGGCATGACCTGGACGCTGCGCAAGTGCCTCGAGGCCGCCCCGGAGGACCGCCCGACCGCCCGCCAGGTCCGCGAGCGGCTCGCCACCGGCCTCGCCGACGTCACCGGGCCCTGGTTGCCGGTCGCCGTCCTGGCCGAGCTCGCCGAGCGCGGCCGCGCGGTGGCCCGGCTGCTGCGCGGCGCCGCCGGCCCGCGGCCCTGGCGGGTCGCCCGCCACGCGATGGCCCGCAGCGAGACCGTCGTGGCCGGCGACGCCGTCGTGGTCAGCGCCGACGACGGCGTGCACGTGCTCGAGGCCGGTGACGGCACCGAGCGCTGGCGGCACCCGGCCCCGACCGCCCCCGGCTACCGGCCGGTCGTCGCCGGCGACGTCGTGGTCAGCCCGACCCGCTCCGGCGTCACCGCCCTCGACCTGCGCACCGGCGCACCGCGCTGGGAGCTGCCGGTGGCGCCGCACGGGGAGCCGGTGCACACCGGCGGCGTCGTGCACGTCCTCGGCCCCGGCCTGCGCAACCTGCACGCCGTCGACGCCGCCACCGGCGAGCCGCGCTGGCGCACCACCGCGGCCGGCGTCCGCCCGGTGCCGGTGCCCGGCGGGGTCGCGCTCGTGCAGAACCGCGTGGTGCTGGCCCGGTTCGGCGACGGCGGGGAGGGCTGGCGCTTCGGCGAGCTGCCCGCCCCGGCCAGCGCCCTGGCCGCCGCCGGCGACCTCGTGCTGGTCCGGGTCGGCGAGGAGCTGCTCGGCATCGACGCCCGCGACGGGCGGGCGCGCCTGCGCCGCGCCGGGCTGCCGCCGCGGGCCGAGCCGGCCGCCACCGCCGAGATCATCGTCCAGCCGGCCGGGCCCGAGCTGCTCGGCCTCGACCCGCTCGACGGGTCGCTGCGCTGGCGGATGCCCGGCGCGGGCACCCCGCACGCCGTGCCCGGCGGCGTCTTCGTGTCCGAGCCGGGCGCCCTGACCGCCCTCGACCCCGAGGGGCGGGTGCTCTGGCGGGCCCCCGGCGTCGCCCTGTGGCCGGACGTGCGCGTGGGTCCGACACTGGTGTACGTGGTCGACGCCGGCATCCTGCACGCCTACTCGCGGGCCGACGGCCGCCTGCGCTGGTCGGCGCCCGACATCCACGCCACCCGGGCGCCGGTCCTCGGCGACGGTGTCGTGTACCTCGACAACGGCTACACACTGTTCGCCATCAACGCCGACGACGGGGAGCGACTGCCCACATGACGGTGCACATCGAGTTCGATCCGGACCGGCGCTTCACCGACCAGTTCGAGCTGCAGTGGGGCCGGCTGGGCGCCACCGGCGAGCGGGTGCTGCGCAAGACCGCCCGCGTCGCCGAGGCCAACCGGCTCGTGCACGCCGAGGTCAACGCGGGCAACCTCATCTGGGCGCTGGGCGACACGATGTACCCGCTGCAGCTGTGCCGGGTCGTCGAGCACGACCTCACCGGGGACCGCGCGCACGTCACGACCACCTACCGCGGCACGCCGGTCGCCGCCCAGCCGGGCGCGCCCGCGCCGGAGACGCTGCTCACGATCTTCTCCGACCTGCTCGTCGCCATCCGCACCCTGGCCAAGGCCGGTCTCACCCACGGCGCGATCCTGCCCGAGTTCGTGCTGTGGGACGGCGCCCACGCGCAGCTGGTCAACCTCGGCGAGGCGGTCGCGGTCGGCGAGCCGGCCCGGGCCGCGCTCGACCCGCTGTGGCTGCCGCCGGCGGGGCCGGAGGGGCTGCGGCTGGCCGCCGAGGCGCACGACGTCTACCAGGCGGGCATGGTGGTGTACTGCATCGCCCTGCAGAGCGGCCCGGCAAGCGCGGCCGACGTCCGGGCCGAGCTCGCCCGCGGCGGCGGTTCGGCGCTCTCGGCGCTGCTCGACGGCGTGTTCGCCGACGACCCGCGGGAGCGGCCCGACCCGCACCGGCTGCTGCGGCGCATCGAGGAGGCCCGCTACGAACCGGTGTGGCAGAGCCCCGACCCGGCCGACGCCACCGACGTGACCATCCGGCTGCATCCGATCCCGCAGCAGTACGCCCCGCCGAGCAGCGCCCAATTCTCGGGATCCGCCCGTGCCGCGGTGCCGGCGAGCCCGGCCCGGGACGAGTTCCGGCGGCTGGTCGCGGCGAAGCGGCAGTACCGGGCCCAGCGCGCCGCGCCGGGGTCCGTCGCCTGGCGCTTCGCCCGGCAGACGTTCGACGTGCTGTGGTACAGCCGCGACGAGCTGTCCAGCAAGATCCTGCTCGGCGTGGGCGGCCTGGTCTTCGTCGGCCTGCCCCTGCTGCTGATCGTGTATGTCGTTTCCCTCCTGGGAGGAGCGAAGTGATCCTGCCCAGCCCGAGCCGGCTGCTCGGCCGCGTGATGTGCCCGATCTGCCTGCAGTGGGTGCACTGGAGCAAGGCCCAGCGGGTCGAGCTCGACGTGGAGACCCAGCAGCGCCGGCCGTTCCGCCCGCGCGGCGCCGACGAGACCCGGGAGGCGTTCGCCGAGCGGCGCCTCGGCGCCCAGCGCGCCTGCACGCTCATGCGCGACGGCGTCGCCACCACCCACTACCTGCCCGACCGGTACGGCGACTACGGCGACCCGATCGTCATCGGCCTCGTCGGGCACCGCGCCGCCGGCAAGACCCTGCTGCTGGCCGCGATGGTCGAGGCGCTGCGCAGCAGCCTCGACCTCGCCGAGCTCGGGCTGCGCGTCGAGCGGCTCGACGAGGCCATCGAGCACAATTACATGACCCGGTTCGTGGAGCCGTTCTGCCACCGGCGCGAGCAGCTGCCGCTGACCCAGATCAGCCCGATCGCGTTCTCGTACGTCGCCAAGGTGTACAGCGCGCACGCCAAGCGCGACTTCGCCGTCGCGTTCTTCGACGTGGCCGGCGAGCAGCTGCGCCGCCGCCGCTCGGGCGACCGGTTCCTCGACACGTCGTTCCTGTCCGCGGTCAGCGCGCTGCTGTTCGTCGTCGACCCGGAGAAGGCGCTGCCGACGGTGCTGGGGGAGCCCGCCACGGTGTACGGCGACCCGGCCTTCAACGCCGTCCTGGACCGCCTCGTCGAGGTCCGCGGCGAGTCGGGCACGCAGTTCCTGCCGATCCCGGCGGCGATGGTGGTGGCCAAGTCGGACCTGCTGGCCGCGCGCCGGTCCGAGGTGGAGGGGTGGCTGTCCCGCGACGACACCGCCAACCTGTACACGGTCGCCGAGGAGAGCGAGGAGGTGTACGAGTTCCTTGCCACCAACGGCGCCGAGCGCTTCCTGTCGCCGGTCAACCGGGTCAGCGACGTGAGCCTGCACTTCGCCTCCGCGGCCGGCGTCGCGCCGGTCGACGGCCATTTCCCGGCCGAGGGCTTCGGGCCCAAGCGGGTGCTGCGGCCGCTGCTGTCGCTGTTCGCCATGACCGGGGTCATCGACCGTTCACTGCTGGGCAACTGAGGAGAGGCCGCGATGCGGATCGACCAGATCGTGTTCCGCTGGCGGGCCCGGTCGCAAGGTGCCGGGCACGACGGCGTCGGGCCGGACGCCACGTCGCTGCCGCCGTCCGCCGTGGACTGGTGGGACGAGCGGCTCGCGCTGCGCATCACCCGGGCCGGCGGGCGCAACGAGCGGCCGTCGCTGGCGTACCTGCGCATCGAGGGCGCGGGCGTGATCCTGCACAAGGTGCCGGCCCGCGACGACAAGAACCGGCCCGGCGCGGCGATCGCCCACGCGCTCATCGGCGCCGAGGACGTCGTCACCGCCCAGCTCGCGCTCGGCCTGGAGGACTGGCCGGGCTGGGCCGGGCGCAACGGCCCCGAGGCGTACGCGCCGGGCCGCCTGGAGCCCGCCGCCGCGACCGCGCTGCGCGAGCACGCCTCCGCCGCCTACGCCCGCCCGGTGCCCGACCCCGGCCCGGTCTTCGACGAGGTGCTGACCCGGGTCCTGGACAGCCCCGACGCCCCGCTCACCCTCGTCATGCCCGACGCGCCGGCGACCGCGCTCGTGCGCGGCCTCGTCGACGTGATCGGCGACGCCCGCGGCCTGACGTTCGCCACCAACGAGGACGACGACACCGATCCGGACCTGCCGCGGCTGGTGTTCCTCGACGCCGTCGCCGGCGCCCCCGGCTACGCCACCACCCGCCTGCGCCTGCAGCCGGGCGGCACGGCGCCGTCGGACTTCGCGCGGCAGCTCGCCGACGTGTGGCGCCGCGGCGGGGCCGGCGCCCTCGCCCCGCTGCGCGGCGCCCGCCGCCTCGCCGGCGCCGCCGAGGTCCGGCAGTGGCAGAGCGAGGTCCTCGTCGGCGGCCGCATCCTGCAGACCACGCTCATCGACGCGGTCACCTCCGGGCAGGCCGCCCCCGAGCACATCGAGCTGCTGCACACCGAGGAGGGGCTGCGCCAGGTCGAGGCGGAGCTGGCCAAGCTCAACGACGGGGACCTGCGCACCGTGTACCTGGCGTGGCAGCCCTCGGGCCGGCTGGCCTCGAGCCACCCCGGCGCGGCGGCGGCCATCACGCGGTACACCGTGCAGCGCTGCATGCGCTCCACCGCGAGCAACGCGCTGCGCGAGGCCTTGCGCAACTCCGCGTTCGACCCCGCCGTCGTCGACGACTACCTGCGCGCCTGGGCCGCACACGGCCGCAACTCGTCCGCCGCACCCGCGACCGTCGTCGAGCTGGCCCAGCGCGCCGTCGCCTTCGGGGTGCCGCCGGCCCTGCAGTCGCCCGGCATCCGCGCCCTCATGGACCGCATCGCCCTCGCCGACCTCATCGAGCTGGCCGACCGGCACACCGGCTCCGACGTGCACATCACCGAGCTGCTGCTGTCGGCCGCCGAGGGCCGCCGCTTCGACCCGGAGCAGCTCGACGTCACCCACACGGCGCTGGAGCGCACCGACTACCTCGTGCACTGCATCCCGTTCCTGCCCGGCGACGCGGTGCTGGCCCACGACCGGTGGTACCGCGTGCTGCACGCCGTCTTCGGCCCGCAGCTCGGCGCCGAGGACGGGCGGATGCTCCACGACGTGCTGAAGTTCCTCGCGCGCGATGCCATCTCCGAGGTACCGCCGGCGCTGCTCTTCGCACTTCGGCGCTTCCAGCCGACGCTGGCCGGCAAGGCGCGAGTCGACCAGCTCGCCGCCCGGGACCGGTATCTGGCCGCGGGCCTGCCCGACGTGTGGCCCGAGCGGGTGGAGCTGATGCTCGCCGAGCGCCGCACCCGCGTCCGCACGCTGCCCGCGCCCTCGGCCACGTCCGGCGTGGTGCAGGCGGCCGCCCGCGCCCGGCCCACGCCGCGCACCCTGATCGCGGCCGCCGCGATCGGCCTCGTGATCGTGGCCCTCGTCGCCGTCGTCATCTTCAGCCTGCAGGGAGGGTCCCAGTGAGCGAGTTCCGGCTGAGCATCGACTACGGCACCACCAACACCGTCGCCTACCTCCAGCCGCCGGGGGAGGCGCCGTATCCGCTGCTGTTCGACGGCCGCCCGCTGCTGCCCTCCGCGGTGTGGGCCGACGAGCACCGCACCCTCGTCACCGGCAACGCCGCCGTGCGCTCCGCCCGCCTCGACCCCGGCCGCTACGAGCCCAACCCGAAGCGGCGCATCGGCGACCGGCGGGTGCTGCTCGGCGGCGACGAGTTCGAGATCGCCCAGCTCATCGGCGCGACCCTCGCCCAGGTCCAGGCCGAGGCGATCCGCCGGGCCGGCACCGACCGGCTGCGGGTCGTGCTCACCCACCCCGCCGCCTGGAACGCCGACCGCCAGAACGTCCTGCGCGCCGCCGCCGGGCACGCCGGCCTGCACCAGCCGGCCATGGTCAGCGAGCCCGAGGCGGCCGCCGCGCACCTGCTGGCCCACGGGGCCGCGGTGGCCGACGGCGACCCGCTCGTGGTGTACGACCTCGGCGCCGGCACCTGCGACATCACCGCCGTGATGCGCACCGGCCGCGAGTTCCAGCAGCTGGCCAAGGCCGGCCTCGACGACGTCGGCGGCCTCGACCTCGACGAGGTCGTCCTGCGCCGCGTCGGGCGCACCGTCGGCGACCGCCACCCCGACGAGTGGGCCCGCCTCGTCGAGCCCGAGGGCCCTGACCGCTGGTCGGCCCGGCTGCTGTGGGAGGACTGCCGCCTGGCCAAGGAGCGGCTGAGCGCCGAGCGCCTGGCCCGCGTCTCCGTGCCGCTCATCGAGGAGGACGCGTCGGTCACCCGCGGCGACTTCGAACGCGACGCCCGCCCGCTGCTGCAGCGCACCGTGCAGATGACGGACTCGGTGCTGCGCCGGGCGAAGATCGGCCGCGAGGACCGCGCGGAGCTGTTCCTCGTCGGCGGCGCCACCCGCACCCCGCTCGTCGCCACCCTGCTGGGCCAGGCCACGGGCCGCTCGCCGCGGCGGGTCGAGCACCCGGAGCTCGTGGTGGCCGAGGGGGCGCTGCAGTACCTCGCGATGGCCAACAACGAGCCCGCGCCCCGGGCTCGCACGCGTCAGATGCCCGCGCCGGGCACCCTGGTCGACGCCACCCCGTCCATCCCGGCCATCCCGTCCAACCCGGTCACCCCCGTCACCCCGGCCATGCCGGCCCCGGTCCGCGACGGCGGCACCGCGCGGGAGTCGGTGACCGTCGTCATGCCGCCCGTGCCGGCCGCGGCCCCCGCTCCCGGTTACGGCCCGCCGGCCCCGCGGCAGCTGGACAAGCGCAAGCTGGTCCCCAACCCGTACCGGCACCACTCCGCGGCGACGTTCCGCTTCGCCGCCCTGGTCGTCGCGGGCCTCATCGCCGGCGCCTTCGACGGCGCGCTGATGACCGCGCTGAGCTGGCTGCTGCTCGCCGTGGGCCTGGCCGGCACCGGGTACAAGCTGTTCCAGTGGTTCCTGGCCTCGCGCGACACCCGCCCGACCACCATCGACCCCAACGGCATCACCGTCACGCGCAACGGCCACGACGCGGTGTTCCCGTGGTCGCAGATGGCCACGGTGTACTTCCTGGAGCACCGCTTCAGCCGCTGGCTGGTCTGCACGCCGGGCAGCAACTCGTCGCTGGGCAGCGACCACCAGACGGCTCGCTTCTGGTCCCGCCCGCACAGCGTGTTCTTCCTGACCAGCACCAGCGGCTTCGGCGACCAGCTGGTCCGCGAGTCGCTGGAGGCCTACGCCGGCGACCGCTACCACCACTGACGTCGTGGAGCCGACGCTCCCCGGCGGCGGGTCAGTCGTAGTCGTAGACGGTGGTGGCGATGTCGCGCTCGCACAGGGCCGCGACGACCAGGGGCTCGACGCGGTCCCAGCGGCCGCCGGCCAGGCCGCAGCCGATGCGCGGCATGTGCACCGAGGCGCCGAGGCGCGCGGCGTGGCCGGCGAGCAGGCGCAGGGCGTCGGCGACGGCGTCGTACCGGATCGGGGGGCCGTTGCGGCTCGGGCGGATGCCGCGCTGCCCGACCATGTTGGCCACCCAGATGTCGGGGCGGACCTGGACCAGCTGCACGGCGCCGAGGCCGAAGTCGTTGCCGGCGCGCTCGCGGTGCCACTGCCGGAACGCCCGCTCCGGCTCCGGCCAGCGCCTGGAGACGGCCACGACGAAGCCCTTGCCCCACGCGCCGAGGTCGTTGCAGACGTGCGCGATGATCTTCGGCCCGGCGGCCTGCGGGCTGGTCGCGTCGCCCTTGATGATCCGTAGCGGTACCACGGGCCGATGGTGCCACCGGCCCGCGCCGCCGTCGACG
Organism: Dactylosporangium sp. CA-139066; assembly: GCF_050936175.1. Taxonomy (NCBI): domain Bacteria; kingdom Bacillati; phylum Actinomycetota; class Actinomycetes; order Micromonosporales; family Micromonosporaceae; genus Dactylosporangium; species Dactylosporangium sp. CA-139066. The sequence goes on from NZ_JBNJNH010000001.1 coordinate 3,540,508, forward strand.
CGGTTCCCGGGCCGCGGGCGTCAGTCGTCCGCGGCCACGAACGAGCCGAGGATGGTGTCGAGGCTCGAGGTCAGCCCGTCCCAGGCGATCGTCGTGGTCATCCAGATGACGGCGTAGGCGTGGTGGGGGCCGGTGACGACGTTGCGGTACCGGACGTGGAACCGGGCATCACCCAGCCTGCAGGTGTACTCCCAGTCGGCCGCCGACGCGCCGGGCCGCGATCCGTTGCGGTGCGGCGGGTTGTACGTCACCCGGTTGATCCCGATCTCGTGGTACCCGCCGCCGTCGAACCCGTCGGCGCACCGCATGTTCTTCGCCTTCACCTTGTCCAGGAAGTCCGTGTACGGATCGCCCTTCGGCGTCGTCGTCTGGTCCACGATCAGGAACATGGTCCGGGCCGGCTCGGCGAACGTGAGCCGCGTGCCCGTCAAGGTCGCCGTGAGCTTGCCCGGCACCGCGACCTTGAAGCCGCTCGGGTCGTCGTGCAGCACCCACCCCGCCGGCAGGTTGTCGGCCGCCGTCGCGCTTTTCGGCGGCGCAGCCGCCTGCGGCGTCGCCGACCGGGCAGCCGGCGCGCTGTGGCCGGCCGCCGGCGTGTCGGCGCTGAACGTCTGCCAGGACACCAGCGCCACGGCGGCGACCGCGATCGCGACCACCGCCGCCACGGCGGCCCACCAGCCCCGACCGGATCGCCCGGCTGCTACTGCCGGCCCCGGCGGCAGTGCGGGCGGCGGCACCGGGACCACGGCGGGCATCGGCGGCGCCGGGGCCGGGGCCTGCGCGGGCCGGGCGTGCAGGGCGCCCTCGGCGACCACGAGCTCGGGCTGGTCGATGACCGTCGGGGCGATGCCCAGGGTCCGGTGCAGCAGCGTGGCGGCGAGCGGGATGCGCGAGGACCCGCCGACGAGGAACACGCGGGCGACCTGCTCCGGCGGCACGCCGGCCCGCTGCAGCACGGCCAGGGTCAGCTCCGCGGTCCGCCCCAGCAGCGGCGCCGCCGCGGCCTCGAACTCATCGCGGGTGACGTGGACCGGCCGGTCGAGCAGCGGCACGTTGAGCGTCGCCGTGCTGTGCCGGGACAGCTGCTCCTTGGCCGCCTTGGCGTCGTGCCACAGCAGCCGCCGGGCCCGGTGGTCGGCCTCGGTCGCGGGCCGGTCCAGCCGCCGCCACGCCTCGCCGGCCGCGTCCCCGGCCGCCGTCGCGGCCCGCACGTGCGCGACGAGGGCGGCGTCGAGATCGAGCCCGCCCGCGTCGGCCAGCCCGTCGGCGGCCAGCACGTCGAACCCGCCGGCGGTACGGCAGACCACGCTCACGTCGAACGTCCCCGCCCCGAGGTCGTACACGACGATCGCCCGCCCGGGCGGGATCGGCTGGCCGAGGGCGGAGACGAAGTACGCGGTGGCGGCGACCGGCTCGGGCACGAACCGCGCCGCCGGCAGCCCGGCCCGGGCGACCGCCGCGGCGAGGACGGCGAGCCGCGGCGCGCCCCACGCCGCCGGGTGGGTCAGCACGACCTCCCCGACGGGCCCGCCGGCCACCCGCATCGCCTCGCCGCCGACCCGACCGAGCACGGCCGCGATGAGCTCGACCACGGGCCGGTCGTGCCCGCCGAGCCACACGCTGCCCTCGTCGATGCGCCGCTTCGGGTTGCCCTCGAACGCCGCCGGCTCTCCGGCCGCGGCCCGCACCGCGTCGACCCCGACGAGCGGCTCGCCGGCCCCGGCCGCGAACACGGCCGACGGCACGAGCGGCGAGCCGTCGACGACCAGCGGCCGGATCCGCCCGTCGGGCCCGGTGAGTGCGGCGACCGTGTTGGAGGTGCCGAAGTCGATGCCGAGGCGCACCCGCGCTGCGTCCATGCCGCGACTGTATGAAGCACCCCGATGACGGTGAAGGCGCGACGCGGACGGTTCCCGCCCCCGAACGGCCGATGGACTCCGGCTCCGGCTGAGTCCGTGCAGGGGCCGGTCAGGCGGCGGTGAGCAGGTAGTCGTCGGCGTCCGGGCTCCAGCGCAGCTGCACGGCCCCGGCGGTCGAGGCGGCCTTGCAGAACTGCAGGAACGTGCGGTAGCCGAGCTTCTTCTCGCTGAAGTCGGGGCGCACGCGGCGGACCTGGTTCTTCAGGCCCGACAGGGCCACGCCGCCGTCGCCGTTCGTGGCGTCCTGCACGACCGAGCGCAGCAGCGCGAACGCCGACTCCTGGTCGCCGTGCTCGGGCAGGGCCACCTCCGGGTCGCCCTTGGCCGGCCCGTCGGACAGCTCGATCACGTTGCGGTCGGCCAGGTGGCGCAGCAGCTCGCCGAAGGCGCGGAAGCCGTAGTCGGACTCGGTGAAGGTCGGGTCCTTGCGCAGCAGCGTGCGCTTCAGCGTCGACGCGGAGACCTCGCCGCCGGAGCTGCCGAGCAGGCCGGCGACGGTCTGGGCGACGAGCTCGGCGAGGGCGTCGGTGTCGCGGGGCCGCTCCGGCGGCGGCGCCGGCTCGGGCTCGGCGCGCCGGCGGCCGGCGCGGGCCGGGGCCGCGGGGGCCTCGACGCCCTCCAGCCGGTCGTAGTACAGGAACTCGTCGCACGCGGGCGGCAGCAGCGCCGAGGTGGACTTCTCGACGCCGACGCCGATGACCCGCTTGTTGAGGCCGCGCAGCTTGTCGACCAGGGGCGTGAAGTCGCTGTCGCCGGTGCAGAGCACGAACGTGGAGATGTACTCCCGCTCGAACGCCAGCTCCATCGCGTCGACGGCCATCTTGATGTCGGCGGCGTTCTTGCGGGCGGCGCCCATCCGCTGCGGCATCTCGATCAGCTCGACGTGGGAGCGGGTGAGCATCCGGCGGTCCTCGTCGAAGTACGACCAGTCCGCATACGCCCGGCGGACCACGACCCGGCCCCGCTCGGCGAGCGCGTCGGCGATCGGCCGGAAGTCGAACGCCATCCCGCCCAGGTGGTCGCGGGCGCCGAGGGCCAGGTTCTCGTAGTCCAGGAACAGCGCGATCCGATCTTCGGAGTCCACGGGCGCCAGCCTAACCGGCGGCCCGGGCCGGCGCCCGCGACAAGCCGGTGAGGCCGTCTCGACCTGGCTCGGGCGGCTGGCGTCGGAGCAGCCGAACGTCCGCGCGGCGCTGCGGTACCGCACGGACATCGGCGACCGGGACGCGGCCTTGGCGGTACATCGCGGCCCTGGAGTGGTTCTGGGACGTGGTGGGGCAGCGCCGCGCGGTCGCGGCGGCGCTGGGCCCCGAGGCGTTCGCGGCCGCGGTGGCCGACGGCCGGGAGTCGCCGCTGCGGGACGTGCTCGCCGCCGCGCCCGGCTAGGCTGCCCTCATGAGCGTGGTCGACTGGCTGCTCGACGCCGACCCGGCGATCCGCTGGCAGGTGCTGCGCGACCTCACCGGCGCGCCGGCCGCCGAGGTCGAGGCCGAACGGGCGCGGGTGGCGACCGAGGGCTGGGGCGCCCGGCTGCTCGCCGCCGCCGGCCCCGACGGGCTGTGGGCCGGCGGCGCGTGCTTCCCGGCCGGCTGGACCGGCGAGGAGCCCGGGCAGCCATGGACGGCGACGATGCACAGCCTGCAGACGCTGCGCCTGCTCGGCCTCGACCCGCACGGCGCCGCGGCGCGGCGGGCGGTGGCGCTCGTTGCCGCGCACGGGCGCTGGGAGCACGAGGGCCAGCGGTACTTCGACGGCGAGGTCGAGCCGTGCATCAACGGCCGCACGATCGAGGCCGGCGCCTACTTCGGCGTCGACGTCGCGCCCCTGGTGCAGCGCGTCCTCGGCGAGCAGCTCGCCGACGGCGGCTGGAACTGCGAGGCGGAGCGGGGCTCGGTGCGCTCCTCGTTCGACACGACCATCAACGTCCTGGACGGGCTGCTCGAGTTCGGCGCGCCTGCGGTGGCGGCGGCGCGGCGTCGCGGCGAGGAGTACCTGCTGGAGCGGTCGCTGTTCCGCCGGCTCAGCACCGGCGAGGTCGCCCGCCCGTCCTATCTGGCGTTCGCGTTCCCGTACTACTGGCACTACGACGTGCTGCGGGCGCTGGACTACTTCCGCGCGGCCGGCGCCGCCCCCGACCCGAGGATGGCCGAGGCCGTCGAGGTCGTGCGCGCGAAGCGGCAGCCCGACGGCCGCTGGCTCCAGGACCGCGTCCACCCCGGGCGGGTGCACTTCGCGCTCGACGCCGAGCCGGGCGCGCCGAGCCGCTGGAACACGCTGCGCGCGCTGCGGGTGCTCGACTGGTACGACGGCCGACTACCCTGATCTTCATGCGCGATGACCAGCGGGCGGCGCTCGCCACGATGCGGCAGCGCTTCCCGCTGGGCCGCGACGCCCTCGCCGGGATCGTCGAGGTCCACCACGCCCACCGCGACCTGCGGTCCGTGGTCGTGCTCGGCGGCTGAAGTTCTGCCACACTGTTGATCCGACTCGGGCGGGAAGGCTGGTGGCTGTGGCGGCGGAGGGTGGCAGCACGCGGGCGGTCCTGACCGCATTGGCCGCAAACCTGGGCATCGCGGTCAGCAAGGGCGTCGCCGCGCTCATCACCGGGTCGTCGTCGATGCTGGCCGAGGCGGTGCACTCGCTGGCCGACACCACCAACCAGGCGCTGCTGCTCGTCGGCGGGCGCCGGGCGCGGCGGGAGGCGGACGAGCAGCATCCGTTCGGCTATGCGCGCGAGCGCTACATCTACGCGTTCATCGTCTCCATCGTGCTGTTCACGCTCGGCGGGCTGTTCGCGCTGTACGAGGGCTATCACAAGATCATCGAGCCGAAGGACCTCACGTCGCCGCTGGTGGCCGTGATCATCCTGGTGATCGCGATCGGCCTGGAGGGCTACGCGCTGCGCACCGCGGCGAAGTCGGCGAACGAGACCCGCGGCGACCGGTCGTGGTGGCAGTACATCCGCCACGCCAAGGCGCCGGAGCTGCCGACGATCCTGCTCGAGGACGCGGGCGCGGTCACCGGCCTGGTCGTCGCGCTGTTCGGCGTCGGGCTCACCGTGCTGACCGGCAACGCGGTGTTCGACGGCATCAGTACCCTGATCATCGGCGCGCTGCTGGTGGCGATCGCGGTCATCCTGGCGATGGAGACCAAGAGCCTGCTCGTCGGCGAGGCGGCGTCGAAGGCCAACATCGCGAGGATCCGCTCGTCGCTGCTGACCGAGCCGCTGTTCGACCGGGTCGTGCACCTGCGCACCATGCACCTGGGCCCGGAGGACCTGCTGGTCGCGGCCAAGGTGACCGTCGCCGAAGGAACGGTGGCCGAGGACATCAGCCGGGCGACCAACAGCGCCGAGGCCCGCATCCGCGACGCGGTGCCGATCGCCACGCTCATCTTCGTGGAGCCCGACGTCTACCGGCCGCAGCCGTGAGCGCGCCCGAGGCGCCGGAGCCGCTGCCGGATGCCGAGACCGAGTCCGGCGCGCCGGAGCCGTTGCCGGGCAAGGATCCGCGCTGGGCGCGCGTGCTCGTCGTCGTCGGCGTGGTGCTGGCGCTGCTCGCCGGGGGCGTCCTGGCCGGCAAGGAGGCGCTGTTCTCCTACGCCACCCGCGGTGTCGAGCAGCAGAACCTGCTCGGCGACGGCGGGAAGCAGGCCGCGCAGCGCGGCCACGTGGACGTCACCGGGGCCAAGAACATCCTGCTCATCGGCATCGACGCGCATCCGGGGCAGGACCCCAAGGAGCTGGTGCGGGCCGACTCGATCATCATCCTGCACATCCCGGCGAGCCATGACCAGGCGTACCTCATCTCGATCCCGCGCGACACGTGGGTGAAGATCCCGGAGTACAACAACGGCGCCAAACGCTGGGAGGGCGGCTACGACAAGATCAACGGCGCCTACGCCTGGGGCGGCGACGGGCTCACCGGCACCAACCAGCGCGCCCACGCCGTCGAGCTGCTCGCCCTGACCATCAAGTCGCTGTGGGGCATCACCTTCGACGGTGCCGCGATCGTCGACTTCACCGGCTTCCAGCAGGTCGTCGAAGTGCTGGGCGGCGTGGACATGTACGTCGACGAGGAGACCACGTCGATCCACATCGGCCACGACGCCAACGGCGAGACGAAGGTCCCCTTCCGGCAGTACACCCGCGCCGACGGCGGCCAGGGCCTGTCCCCGATCCCCGGCGTCACGCCGGTCGTGTACCACGTCGGCTACCAGCACCTCGAGCCGTGGCAGGCGCTGGACTACGTGCGGCAGCGGGAGCTGCTGCCCAACAGCGACTACGACCGGCAGCGCCACCAGCAGCAGTTCCTCAAGGCGGTGTTCAAGAAGATGCTGAGCCGGGACGTGCTCACCAACCCGGCGCAGCTCAACCAGGTCCTGCAGGTCGTCGGCAAGGCGATGACGATCGACAGCGGCGGCATCGACATCGAGGACTGGCTCTACGCGATGCGCGGCATCGGCGGCGACGACCTGCTCACGATCAAGACCAACAACGGCACGTTCAACAACGACCCGAACAACCGGCAGGCCGAGGCCCTGGACAAGACCACCCTCGAGCTGTTCGACGCCGTGCGCACCGAGCAGGTCCCGGCCTTCGTCGCCGGCCACCTCAACCTGGTCGCCACGAACTGACCGGTCACCCGCCGACGGCCTGCTCCGGCAGGGCGGCGAGGTCGCGCTCGGCGAACAGCCGGTGCATGTACTCCTCGTTGATGACCACCTGCAGGCACTCGCGCAGGGGAAACGCATAGGGCTCGGGCCAGCCCGGCCCCTCCACCGGCTCCAGCGTGCGATCGAGCGACTCGTCGGTCTGCTCCCAGATCACCGCCCGCACCCGCGCCCGCCGGTCGGCGCGCACGGCGAGGACCTCGTCCAGCGACGGGCGCACCGCCCGGTCGCGGGGAACGCCCGGCGCCTGCGGCATCTCGTCCCACGGCAGGCTCAGCGCGTGCCAGGGCGCCGGGTCGCCGAGGACCGCGCGCAGCACCCAGCAGTCGGAGACGAAGATGAGGTGCCGCAGCGTCTCGATGAACGACCACTCGCCGCCGACGGACGCGTGCAGCTGCTCCGGCGGCCGGCTGCGGGCCCGTTCGACCGTGCCGTCCCACAGCGCCTGCAGGGCCTCCCAGGCGCGCCGGAACCCGTCGGCGTCGGTGGGGCGCATCAGCTTGCGGTCGGGCTGGCGGCGGTCGAGCTCGGCCTCCACGAACTCGGAGACCTCGACGCCGTTGACGGTCAGGCCGCGGATCTCGCCCTCGATGTCGACGTCGACCACCTCGACGCCGCGCATCACGACCGCCTGCATCCGCGCGCCGCGGAACTCGGCCTCGCTCAGGTCGACGTGGCGGAACTGGGTGCCGCCGAGGTGCACGTTGTGGAACCGCGACTGGCGCAGGTCCGCGTCCTGGAACTCGACCATGCGGTGAACCTACCCTGCCGGTGAAACTTTCGCGGCCCGCCGCGAACAGGTTTTCGGACTCCACAGTGACCTTGTCCTATTCGAGCCGAGAACGCCGGCAAGTCCGGCGCCCCCTGCTCCTACTCCGGCTGATTGCCGCCCCCGATCCGGTACGGCGTGGTGACCCCCTCGTAGGCGAGGTGCGCCATCAGCCCCTCGGCGGCGTGGGCCAGGTTGTGGCAGTGGTCGACCCACGCGCCCGGGTTGTCGGCGACGAACGCGATCTCGTACGTCTCGCCGTCGGCAACCTCGAGCGAGTCCGTCCACCATGGACTCCCGGTCGCGGCGACGCCGTCGCGGCTGAGCACGACCGCGTGGTGGCCGTGCAGGTGCATCGGGTGCGTCTCGCCGCTGTGGTTCTCGATCGTCATCCGCACCACGTCGCCGAGGCCGACCATGAACATGGGCACGTCCGGGTACAGCCGGCCGTTGACCGTCCACCACAGCCCCGGCCGCCCGTCGAGGAAGCCCGGCCGCCGCCCGATGCGGTACTCGAAGCGCTGCGTGGCCGCGCCCGGATCGAACCCGAGCGGTTCGGGCGCGCCGTACGACAGCAGGTCCACGCTCGCGCGCGGCTCGGCGCTCGCCTCCACGCCGGCGCCCTCGGGCCCGACGAGCAGGCCCGCACCCGCGCCGACGTCGACCCGGACCGCCCCGCCCCCGTCCGGCACCACGACCTCGAGGTCGGCCCGCCCGCCGGCCGGCACCACGAGCGCGAGGTCGCGCACCGGCGGCGCATCGGCGCGCTCATGCCCGTCGACGGCTCCGATGCGGTACGCCGCGCCCGACACCCACGCCCGCATCGTGCCCTGGTCGGTGTTCACCACCCGCACCCGCACGGTCGCGCCCGGCGCCGCGCTCACCGCGGTCGTGCCGGCGCGCCCGCCGATCGTGCGCCGCCCCGCGTAGGTGTGCACGAGCGCGACCCGGTCGCTGTCGGCCGCGTCGACGATCAGCGCGCCGAACAGCCCGCGCTGGACCTGCTCGTGCGAGAGCTGATGGGAGTGGTACCAGTACGTGCCCGCGTCCGCCGCAACGAACCGGTACACGTGGTCGTGCCCCGGCGCGACGGCATCCTGGGTCACGCCGGCGACCCCGTCCTCGGCGTTGGGCACGTCGTAGCCGTGCCAGTGCAGCGTCACGCCGCCCGCCACCGACTCGTTGACGAGCCGCACCTCGACCAGCTGCCCGCGCCGGGCGCGGATCTGCGGCCCCGGCGAGGTGTGGTTCAGGGTGTACCCCATGACGCTGCGACCGTCAGCCAGGGTGACCCGCTCGGCCCGCGCCACGAGCGTGACCGACACGTCGGCCGGCCCGTCGCGCGGCCCGGTGAGCGCCGCGACCGAGACGCCGTCGTGATGGTGCATGCCGCCGTGGCCGGGCGGCGGTCCCATGTCCATCACGGAGTACGACTCCGGCAGCAGGCTGTCGAACCACGCCCATCCCAGCGTCCCGACGATCGCCAGGGCCGCCACCACGGGAATGACGGCCCGCCACCCGATGCGCCTCATGCGGTGACGGCGACGGGCCGCTTGGCGTGGCGCGCGGCGACGACCGGCACCACCAGCAGCGCGAACGCGTTCAACCCGTGCAGCGTCCCGACGACGGGCGCGCTGAACGCGGCGAACGCGAGGCCCACCTGCAGCGCGGTCAGCCCGAACGTGATGCCCGCCCACGTCACGCCGCCCGGGATTCGCGCGAAGAACGACACGATGAGGAAGATGATGGCGAGGAGCGGGATCAGCCCCATGCCGACGATGGCGTGCGTGTAGTGCCCCGGGTTGGCCCCCGCGTTCTTGTCGAAGACGCCGCCCGCGTCGATGTCCTGCAGCACGGTGAACCACGCAAAGGCGACGCTGGCCGCCTGTACCACCACGCCGCCCGCGACGAGGTAGGCAAACACTCGATATGTGGATCGCATGGCCACGATCGTGCGTTCCCGCCCCGCCCCGACGCGTCGACCCACGGGCGGAACCGCCGCCGCCTCGCCGGGCTGACCACGGAATCAGCCCAGGGGCTGACGCTTTCGCGCCCTCGCCGCGCTCGCCCGCCGCTTCGCGCTTCCATGGCCTCGTCGCGTGCCGCCACCCTTTTGTGCTTCCACGGCCGCTCGGTGGCCTTCCGCCCTCTTTGCGTGTTTCGCGGCATCGTCCTTGTTCGGTGCCGCTTTGCGTTTTCGCGGTCGTCCGTCGCTTGCGTGTTTCGCGGCTTCGTTGTGGGTAGGCGCCGCTTTGGGGCACCCATGAACCTCTCGGGGGCGGGGCGCTCAGACGCGCTTCTCGCAGGCGAGCACGAAGTTGTCCACCAGCGAGGTGAACATCGACGACGCATCGACGTGATGGGTCGATCGAACCCAGTCGGTGAACACCGCTCGCAGGCCGAACTTCTCGACCTCGCCGGGCCATCGCTCGGCCGGCCAATGATCGTCGGCGGGCCGGTCGAACTGGTACCCCAGCGGACCGACGTGCACGAAGGTTCCCCCCGGAGCGAGTATGCGAGCCACCTCGGGCAATAACCGACTGGGCGGCACGACGTCGGAGAAGTACAGCGATGCCACAGTCGAGAAATAGCCGTCGGGGTATGGGCAGTGCAGGGCGTCCGCTATCGCCCAGGCCACCGAATCCAGGTCGACGCCAAGGTTCGACGCGGTGTGCTGTTGGCGTAGGTCGGCCTCAGATCGCCGGTTCAGCCGGTCTACAACGGTGAAGCGCAGCGGTCCGTCGCGTAGAAAATCTCTGAGGAGGCCCATGGGAACTGACAGCTCCATGGCGTGTGTCGATGCGAAATGCGGCGACAAGACGCTCGCGAACCGTCCGGTGCCCGCCCCCAGGAGCAGGATCCTCGAACGCTCACCGCCGGCGTTGTCCAGCGCCTTGAGGGCCGCCTGGGTGACGTCCTGGATCTCCTCCTCACACTCTGGTGTGCCGCTCCAGTCTCGACGCAGGTAATGCAGGGACTGCACCGGTGAGTACGGGTTTCGAGACCTTACCGGCGACCGGGCGGCCGCGGTGGCCAGGACGGACCGCACGGTCAGCAACGGGCTGATCGCCTCCGTCATCTTGTCGCAGATGTCGTTCAGCAGTGTCGTGTCCGGTTGGACCGTTTTCCCGTGAGCACGGTTGCTCTGGCGGTATTCGACGATGCGCAGAGCCTCCTCCCCGAGATGGCGATACGGGGCGGGGCACAGCACAGGCATGCCGCGGATGACGGGATACCGTACGTTGCAACCCGTGCAGTAGAACCCGTCGTGCGTTGCGAAGCCGGCCCGGCAAACGGGACAGACATACGGAAGAGAGCTGGTCAACGGCCTTACCCCCAGTGTCGACTGTTCAGCACACGGGCAGGACACTAAACCAACTACTTGGCTCACAGAACCTGCACGAGGTGTTGGAAGGCCGACTCGGACCGCCCGGCCGCGACGTTCGACGCCACGGTCGAGTATCTCGACCGCACCGAGACCGTCGTCATCGCGACGCCGGTGCGTGCCGGCGGCGAAGCACGCACCTGGATCTGGGCGGTCACCGTCGACGGCGTTCCCTACATCGAGCGCTGGGGAACGGGCTCGCATGGCAGAGGGCGCGACGCTGTGCCGGTCGGCCACCGCCGCGAGTCCCGGGGTCGGCTCACCGGGGTGGACCACCACCGGCCGCCGGCCTGTCCAGCGGTACCGCTGCAGCAGTGTGTCGAGGGTCGCGAGGGCGCGGTCGGTGGTAGCAGCAGCCGTGCGCGCTTGATCGGTCTCCGTGAATCCTTCCTGGTCATGGGGATGCGACTCAGTCCCGAACTTTGTCCCGGTGGGGGTTTGTGCCGTCGAAGTTTGTCCGCCGGGGTGCTTGCCGGGTCGTCATGCCGGTTCGACGGGCAGCCAGAGCTCACAGGTCGCGGTGCGGAAGTCATCGGAATGTTCAAGCACCGCCACGATCTCCGGACCTGGCCGCAGCCGCCACGGGTTGGAGGGGAACCACTCGGTTGCGGTGGTGGCCCAGGTCTTCTGCAGGGTCTGCGGATGTGGCCCCGCGGTTCGGATGACCACCCATCTGCCGGCCGGGACCTTGATGATGTCGAGACCGCCGGGGACCGGTGTGTCAGGGGACACGGCGACCCCGTGAAGGTAGGTCAGCTCGCTGCCCTCGGCGCGGTCGGGGTCGAGGTCGTCGCTGACCGCGAGCAGGCCCGCCGGCTCGGTGTCACCGAGGGCCTTCAAGCGCAGGTGCTCCTCCGTTGGCAGTGCGGCGATGTGCTGCCGAATGTGCGGGTTGGTGCCCTGGTGGACCAGCGGAACGCGGGCAGCGTGCCCCACGAGCCGAAACTCGCGGTGGTCGACGATGCGGGTCTCCATGCGTTCGCTGCCTTCCACGGTCAGGCGGAACCTGAGCTGTGGCTGGCTGCGCAGGGGCCCTCCGGCGTGGCGCACCGCTCCGGGGCCGACGCCGTGGACCGCCCGGAACGCCCGCCCGAACGCCTCGGTCGAGCCGTATCCGTGCCGGACGGCGATGCTCAGCAGGTCCTCCTCGCCGCGGACGACATCGGCGGCGGCGACGGTCATGCGGCGGCGGCGCAGATACTCCGACAGCGGCATGCCGGCCAACGACGAGAACATCCGACGGAGGTGATATTCGGTCGTGCCCAGCGTCCTGGCCACCTCTTTGACGTCGAAGTCCCCGGTCAGGCTCTCCTCGACGAGGTCGACGAGCCGGTTGAGTGCCGCGATCATGAAGCCTCCCTCATGTCAACCTTGGCCGAGGCACGCCGGTCGCGCCCGATCGTTGTGGCCCGATCCGATCATGGCCGGCACCGTCGCGACACGGACGCGCGCTTCGAGGGCCGGCCCGACAAAGGTTGCGCGGAACATATCGGGTGATCGGGAAAGTGTCCCCGCACGATAGCGGCATGGATGACACGACCCTGGTATCCCGCTTTCTTCGCGACGGCTTCGTGAAGCTGGATGGCGCCGTCGCGCCGCGGGTGGCCGCGGACTGCGCGCGGCTGTTATGGCGAGAGACGGGCTGCGACCCGGACGATCCAGCGACGTGGACGCAGCCCGTGCACTGGGTGCCCGGCATGGCGCAGGGGCCGTTCGCCGCCGCGCCCAATTCCCCGTTCCTCCACCACGCGTACGACCTGCTCGTCGGTGCGGGACGCTGGGAGCCGCGTTACTCCCTGGGCACGTTCCCGCTGCGCTTCCCGCACGAACAGGAGCCGGATGACGCGGGCTGGCACATCGAGGGCAGCTATCTGCCGGAGGGCGAGACCTGGTACTTCACAAATGTGCGCTCTCGAGGCCGGGCGCTGCTGATGCTGTTCCTGTTCAGCGAGGTCGGCGAGCAGGACGCCCCGACCCGGATCCGGGTCGGCTCACACATCGACGTGCCGAAGGTGCTGGAGAAGTACGGGGAGGACGGGGCGAGCGGGCTGGCCCTGGCGCCCGATCTGGCGGCGGCGTCCGCCCACCGGCCACTCGCCCTCGCCACCGGCTCCCCGGGCGACGTCTTCCTGTGCCATCCGTTCCTGGTGCACGCGGCGCAACCGCACCATGGGGTCCGGCCGCGCTTCATGGCCCAGCCGCCACTGATGCCGGCCATCCCGTACGAACTGGAGCGAGCCGACGGCGCGTACTCACCCGTGGAGATCGCGATCCGCCGGGGCCTCGGACAGGACACCCCCGGTCCGGACGCAGACGGCACCGACCGCAGCGCCGGATAGACATACCTTGGGGCTCAGCGACCCGCGCGAGTGGCGCGGGCCCGGCCGCGGGGACCCTGGTGCGCCGGGCTTCGGCCGGGCTGAGGCCGACCTCGAGGGCGGCGTCGGTGAGCTGTCCCCAGATCTGCCGAGATGAGTGCTTGACGGATGAGTGCGTTGACGCAGGATCAGCGCTTGACCTGGAGCGCGCTCCAGGTGACAAGGTGGGCGCCATGGTGGCAGCGACCCAGTCCCCGCTGGTGCTCGGGGCGATGATGTTCGGCACCAGGATCGACGAGACCACGGCGTTCGCCCTGCTTGACCGGTTCGTCGAGCGCGGCGGCGTGTGGATTGACACCGCCGATTGCTACGCGTTCTGGGCAAGCGACACCGGTCTTGGGGGCGACAGCGAACGGGTGCTCGGTCGCTGGCTGGCCGCCCGCCCCGGCATCCGCGACCGGGTGCGGATCTCCACGAAGCTGGGCGCCGAGCCGGTCGAGCCGGGCTCCTGGCCGGACGGCCGGGAAGGGTTGTCCGCGAGCGCGGTACGGGCTGCGTTCGCCGGGAGCCTCGACCGGCTCGGGATCGACCGGGTGGACCTGCTCTGGCTGCACCAGGAGGACCGCTCGGTGCCCATCGAGGAGACCGTCGGCGCACTCGCCGGGCTGGCTGCCGACCGGTTCGGGGTCTCGAATCACCCGGCGTGGCTGGTCGAGCGCGGCCGTGCGCACGCCCGGACGATCGGGGTGCGGCCGTTCGACGCGCTGCAACTCAGCGCCACCTACCTGCGCCCGCGCCCCGGTACGCTGCCGCCCGGCGTGGTGCACCGGTTCGGCGTGCTCAGCGATGAGCAGGCCGACTACGCCGCGGAGCACGCGATGGACCTGTGGGCATACACGCCGTTGCTGTCTGGCGCCTACGACAACCCCACCAAACCGATTCCGGAGGTCTACGACCACCCCGGCAACACCGCCCGGCTGGCGGCCCTTGACGCGGTGGCTGCCGAGGTCGGCGCCGCCCGCGGCCAAGTCGTGCTGGCCTGGCTGCTGAGTCGGGGCGTGCGGCCGATGCTGGGCGGTAGCAAGCTCGCCCAACTGGACAGCGCGTTCGACGGGGTCGGGCTCAAGCTCACCACTGAGCAATTGCAGCTACTGAACGCGGCCGAGCAGTCGTCGTGGGCCAGCCCGTACGCCCAGCACTGACCGGCTGTCCAGCCGTTGACGTCCAGGGCACCGTGACCACCAATCCCCGCGCTGAACCGGCGCGCTGATCTGCCGCGTTGATCGTGGGTTTGTGCGCCGGTATCGAGCCGCGACCACGGCCGGCCGGCATGACCGGGCGACCGCCACCATCCAGCGAGCACACCGCGACGCATGCGAAGCATCGCGCCGGGCGACGTCATCCCTCGGCGGTCGCGACGAGAGCAGCGACCCGTAGTAGGTCCTGCGCCCGGAAGTACGCCACGGTGTCGTCGTGGTACAGACACTCGGCGATGCGGTGCCGCAGCTGCTCAACCGCGCCGTTCAGCAGCTGGCGGTGCTCGGCCGACAACGGGCCGCCGGCCGCCAAACAGGCCGACACTACGGCGTCGATCTCGTGGGCGCCCGGATCGCCCCGCTGCAGTAATGCGGGGAGCCGGCTCCGGCGCCAGTAACCCAGCGCGTGCAGGGCCGCCCGCCGCGCCGGCGTTGTCAGATCCCTCGCCAGGGCGGTGGTCGTCTGCCGCCGACGGCCTCGTACGCGGCGCAGACCTGTTCGGCGCGGTGTTGCAGAGCTGCCGTATCAGTATTGGTGCGGAATCGTGCTGCCCATAGTTCGGCCTCGAGCTGGATCGCGGCCGCTTCCCACGGGTGTTCTGGCGCGGTAGCCGAGATCGGCGCGCATGCCAGACATGGACACGGTGATCGCGTCCGCCTCCGACGTGGTCGCGCATCTGACCACCAGTCCGGCGTATCCGTCCCGGATCTTAACCGCCTCGGCGGGCTTGAACAGCAGGTCGATGGTTGTGTCGTCCTCGTCGTCGGCCGGATTGCTGCGTAGCAGCAACTGGCCGTGGTTCGCCGGCTGCGCGGGTCAGCGTACCTGCCGGAAGAAGGCGCGCAGGTCCGCTACCAACAGTGCTGGTTCCTCCAGGGCGGGAAAGTGACCGCCGCGCTGGTGCTCGGCCCAGTATCGGATGTCCGGGTACCGTCGCGTCGCCCAACGTCTTGAGGGCCGGGGTACCTCGGCCGGAAAGATCGACGCGCCCACGGGCACCCGGATCGGGTCGGCGTCCGCACCGGTGATCCACGCGGAGACCTTGTCGATACTTTCCGCGTACAGGCGAGCCGACGACGCCGCCGTGCCGGTCACCCAGTACAGCGTGACCTGGTCCAGGATCTGGTCCTGAGACAGCTGGGCCGATTCCGCGCCGACCCGGGCCGGAGCTGAATCGCTCCACGTCAGAAACTTCTCCGCCATCCAGGCGCAGAGACCGGCAGGAGAGTCGAGCAGGGCGTAGCCGACTGTCTGCGGCGCGGTGCGGTGCATCTCGGAGTAGGCCGAAGAGAACCGGGCGCGATGATGCAGATCCGCGAGTGCCGCCTGCTCGGCATCGGTGAGGTCTTCGGCTCCCGCCGGGTCAGGTCCGGCCAGCGGCGGAACGAGGTGAATACCGGCCAGGTGGGGGTCGTGGCGTGCGGCAAGGCAGCTGGAGATGCTGGTGCCCCAATCGGTGCCTGCGGCGCCGTATCGGGTGTAGCCGAGCCCGCTCATGAGCTCGGCCCAAGTGTCCGCGATCCGCTCGACTCCCCAACCTGGTTCGGCGGGCTTGGCGCTGAAGCCGTATCCGGGCAGGGAGGGGATCACCACGTCGAAAGCGTCCAGGTGATCGCCGCCGTAGCGGGTCGGGTCGGTCAATGGACCGATGAGATCGACCAGTTCAAGCACCGAACCTGGCCAGCCATGGGTGAGGACCAGTGGGAGGGCCTTCGGGTGAGGCGACCGCGCGTGCAGCACATGCAGGTCGACACCGTTGACGCTGACGAGGTACTGCGGCACCGCGTTCAGCTTCGCCTCAGCGGCCCGCCAGTCGTAACCGTCGACCCAGTAGCGGCACAGATGTTGCAGCACCTCCACCGGTATGCCGTGTCCCCACCCGGGCACGGGTGCCGCCTCGGGCCATCGAGTGCGCGCCAGCCTGCTACGCAGGTCTTCCAGATCGGCCTCCGGCACGTACACCTGGAACGGTCTGACCTCCAACGGCATCGAACCTCCTTAACCCATCGAACCGCCTCCCACACGGCTTCGCAACCACCACATCCCTACGCCGGCCCAACAGCGCAGGCCCAACTCCCTGTGCAATCGCTTTGACGACGGGAGCGACCACAACGGCGACAATCGGCGTGCCGCGGTCCACGATCACCGTCGATGACGCGCCTCAACCCGGCGAACACACAACGGCGGCCATGACGGAAGGCACTCGCCCTCATCGCCGGCTGCCCGGTATGACCGGTCGGTCGGGCACTGGTGGAACCGCTGCTGGGTCGGCGGATGAATCGTCGTACCGTCTGCATCCGCACTGACGGTCGGACGTTCGAGCATACGATCGCGATGGCTGCCGGAGCGAGTAAGGATTGCTCACACGATGGAACGCGATCCGCCGTCGAAGTGATCGTCTAGGGCGGCGCGCTCGTCGAGCGGGAGCCTGACCTCCAGGCAGGTGCCGCCGCCGGGCGGGCTGTCGAGCATCAACGTGCCGCCAAGCGCCTCCACCCGGTCGGTGAGGCCAAGAAGGCCCGAGCCGTGTTCCGGTTCGGCGCCGCCGACGCCGTCGTCGCGGACCGACAGGTGCAGGTGACCGTCGTCGACGGCGGCGCTCACCGCGACGAGCGAGGCGTTGGCGTACTTCGCCGCGTTCGTCAGCGCCTCTGCCACCACGTAGTAGGCCGCTACCTCCACCGGTTCCGGAAGGCGGCTGTCCAGCTGGACGTCCAGGTGCACGGGCACCGCGGAGCGGCGGGCCAGCGCGCGCAGGGCGGGCCGCAGGCCACTCTCGGTGACGATCGCCGGGTGCACACCGCGGGAGATTTCGCGCACGTCGTCGACCGTGTCGGTGAGCCCGGTCACGACCGCGGACAGCTGCTCGCGCAGCTGCGACAGTTCCGGAGGCACGCTTGCTTCGGCCCGGCGCACCTCCAGCCCGACCGAGATGAGCCGCTGCTGAACGCCGTCGTGCAGGTTGCGCTCGATCCGCCGGCGGGCCTGGTCGGTGGCGAGCACGAACCGGGCCCGCGACTCGACGAGGTCGGCGCGCGCCTGAGTGTTGGCGATGGCGGTGCCGATGAGGTCGGTGTACTCGGTGAGCCGTGCCTCGGTGTCCGGTGGCGGCGACTCATCGCGGGTCGTCGCGGCGGCCACGACGCCCCACAGACGGCCCTCGACGTGGATCGGGGCGCCGACCGTCGCCCGTATCCCGTGCTCGCGCAGGTGGGCGGCGAGTGGTCCGGCCGCGTGCTGGTAGCTGTCGATCCGGGCGCCGCAGCCGGTCCGCAGTACCATGGACGCGATGTTGTCACCTTCGATCGGCACCTGCCGCCCGGGCGGCAGGTCCAGGTCGGGACAGCCCCAAGCCGCGACGATCGTCCCGGTGCCGTCGGACTCGTAGCGCAGGATCCGCACGGACTCCGTGCCGATCAGCCGCGCCAGCTCCGTGGCTACCGTCTCCATGACGGCCGCCGGCAGGACGCCCCGAGCGACGAGCGTGGCGATGCGCCGCAGGGCCGTCTGCGTATCGACGAACTGGGCGAGCTCATCGTGGTTGCGCTGCAGGGTGGTGGCCATGACGTTGAACGACCGCTCCAGCTGGCCGATCTCCGCCGTGCCGGTCTCCGGCATGCGGGGGGTGAAGTCGCCGCCGGCCAGCCGGTTGGCCATGACGGCCGCTCGGCGGATCGGCCCGATCATCAGCCGCGCCTGGTACCAGCCGATTGCGACGACGATCAGCAGCGACCCGGCCATGCCGGCGACGACCGCGATGATCTCCCTGTCGGCGTGGCGGTCGGCGCGTGCGTCCCGGGCGATGATCATGGCCTGTTCGTTTCGCCGGAATGTGTCGAGCTCCGCCCGCAGCTCGCCAATGCGGCGGTCACCTTCCTGCAGCGTCGCCATGCTCGACGCCGATGAGTCGCCGCGTTGCGCCGCGTCCAGCGCCGGCGCCGAGTAGTCGTCGGCGTACGACTGGGCGACCTGGGCGATGCGCTGCGCCTGGCTGCGCTCCGCCGGCGTCACGGCGAGCTGCTCCAGGCGCGGCGTCAGGGCGGCCAAGCCGGCGTGGGCGGCCTGCCAGCTGCTGAGGAATGCGTCGTTTCGGGAGATGGTGTACTGCAGTTGCGCCGCCTGCATCTCGACCACGAGCCGGTGCACGTCGTCGGCGGTCGTGAAGACCTCGCCGGTGTGGCGCGCATTGGCGGCCGTAGCGCGATGCTCGCTGATCGAGATGAGCAGGATGCTGAAGGCGCCACCGACGATGAGCAGGAGCACTGCGGCGGCCAGGACCATCCGGCGGAACAGCCCACCCAACGCCCTCTTCATGTCGCTCCTCGTGCCTCGGTGATGCGGCACGGAAATACCGTGGCCGTGGCAACGTGCGAAACGCCAAGGCGCACGGGGAACACCCCGACAACAATCCCCAAGCTACCCCGCGCCGTTGAGCAGCGGCCCGGCGGCGCCGAGCACGGCGCCGGTCACGATCGTGGCGGTGAGCGCGGCGGCCCACCGCCAGCTGCGGGGCAACGGGCGAAGGCGGTATCCGGATCGAACGGCAGGTCATCATCGTCACGCGGTCCGAGGCCCACATGCCGCAACAACGCCGTGAGCGTACGCCGGTCAGCGGTCGCGGGATCGTCGACCAACAGCACGAGGAACGGCACAACGTGGGCGCTGAACTGCCATCGGGTGCCCTGATGCACGACGGCACCCGCCAACTCGCTCAGCGCCGCGCGACGCACGGTGCTGTCAGACGAGCGAAGTGCCTGGATGTGCCCGGGTAGTTCCTCCGCCGGACCCGGAGGTGCCGTGCGGGATCATGACCTCGAGCAGGACCGACATGGCGCACGTTTACGGGCACTCGATGCGCTGCTGCGCGCAGCCCGGCAGCCGGACCTCGACCACTACATCGGCGTGAAGATCGGTAAGGCCATCGCGAAGTTCCTGCCGTGCGATTTCGCCGCGGACGTGCACACCGACACCTTCCCGGAGTCCGTCCGGCGGGGCATCGACCGCGCCCCCAAGCTCGAGCGTTCGTCTGACCCGCTGCGGTGGGACGTCCGGTCGCCGTCCGACCGAGATCACGGCACGTCGGCGGGCGGGCAGCACCACTGAGACGGCATTTCCGATCGGTGTTCGGCGGGCCTGGCAGGCCGATGCCAACCTTGCCAGCCGCGTTGAAATGCTGGACGGGCGTCGGCGCGATCGTGTGCCGTCCCGCGCGGCATGGCCGGTCGTAGTGACGAACAGAGCGCAACGGTCACTCGCTACTCACCGCACCCGTCCACCCCATGAGCGTGCACCAGTCAGAAACTGATCTAGCGCTTCGTGCATGAGGACCGAGCCTGACTACCAGTCGCGCCATGGACCGGTAATGTCGCCGCTGAGGAGCCTACGCCGCGGTGGCCTCCGACGTCCGGCGGCTGGTGTTCACCGCCGGTGCCTGCCCGCTCGACGAGGCCGGCGCGACCGTCGCCGTTGGTGACGTGGCCGGGCAGGCCGAACAGGTGATGGCGAACCTTCGCACGGCGTTGGCGGCCGCCGGCGCCACCCTCACCGATGTGGTCAAGACGACCGTCTACGTCGCCAGCCATGACCGCACCGACCTCGTCACGGCATGGGACGTGGTCCGCCGGCACTTCGCCGACCACGATGCGCCCAGCACCCTGCTCGGGGTCGCGGTCCTCGGCTACCCCGACCAGCTCGTCGAGGTAGAAGCCGTCGCAGCGCTCCGCTGAGTGAGGGCCAGTTACCGTCGGCAACGCCCTTCGGCCCACCGCCGAGCGCATCTCAGCGGCATGACAGCGCGGCTACACCTGAGCGCGCGGCGGTGTCAAGTGCATTCGTCGACCGTCGAGTGCGGCCGGTGTCGAGGCAAGGAACGCGAGTTCCTCGGACTGAACCGTCCCGTCGCCAGGGCTCTAGATCGCTGCGATGTCGCGGACCCCGACGACCCGGTTCATACGCAGCCGGCACAACAAGTTGCCGGACTGGCTGTTGAGCTGACCGTACGTCTCCGCCTCCCCGGCCGGGACGTAGCGTTCGGCGATCCGGGTGGCCCAGGTGATCAGGTCCGACGGATCCTCGGCGATGGAGACGCCGCCGCGCACCGCAACGAAGTCGTACGGGAACTGCTCGACGTCGACGGTGAGCGCGGCTCTGGGATTGGCGCGCAGGTGACGCCCCTTCACAGAGTCACGGCCGGTACTGAAGACAATGTCAGGGCCGTCGACGATGAACCAGATCGGCGCCACGTGCGGGTCGCCCGTCGTCCCGGCCGTGGCGAGTTTGCCGGTGTGGTTTTCCTCCGCCAGGAAGGCGATCGCTTCGTTCTCGGTCATCGCTGGCACACCTGAAGTGTGCCGCGACTGGCGGCGTCCACAGGATGAGTGTCGGCGTGATACGGCGGACGCCGATCTGCTGTGTCATCCCAACGGGGGACCGTCGTCGTCGATCTGTCACGACGATTGACGGTCCTTGACGGCGCTTCGTACGTCTCGAGCCCGTCGCCCTGTCTCATGTCCCGCCCTGTTCGCAGCGGGCGGCCGGGACGATGAAGTCTGGCGCCGGCTGAGCGCGCCGACTCTCCGTACATCGCAACGTCGTACACCCCGCCGAGCGGCGACGAACACAGAAACGATGGCCGGGCGGGGTTTGACCGGTCGCCTGTTGCGCTCAATGATGTCCGAGTGTGGGATCCCGCGGACGCAGCTGAGCCGCCGGAACGGTGGCTGCGATGGGCTGTCGCCGCCGCGGCGGTGACGACCGCTGTCATCGTGGTGGCCCTGGGGACGATCGCGTGGATGGGCGTGTCGCCCATGCTGTCGGCGTTCGCCGTCCCCGAGTGCACCGAACACGACCGGCGGCTTGCCGAACAGCTCGCGGCCAGCCCGGTCCTCACCAGGCTTCGGCCCGGCCTGACCCGCACGGGCAGCTACCACGCGGCGCCGTGCGAGGGCGACAGCGATCACTCGGGTATCGCGTCGGCCGCGGTTGCCGCCGACCAGTCCGTCACCCGGGACGCGGTGATCGCGTACTACCGGGGCCTGCTCGAAGACGGCGGGTGGAGCGTCGCGGCCGACGGCCTGGCCGCGCTGGTCTGCGCCGACCAGCGGTTCGACAGCCAGCAAGTCCGGTTCACCCTGCACGGATCGAACGACTCACCGCAGTACCAGCTCGAAATCGCCTTCGAGCCGGACCGTCGAGACCTCGGCTGTGGCTAGGTCTGACGCTGCTCGGCGGTCCACAGCAGATCGCTCGAACCTACCCGGCGGGCAGACCACGATCGATGAGCGCGGAGCGGACTTCACCGCTCACCGGCAGGACAGGAAGCCTCGGCTTCGCCGAGGCTGGTCACAGCCCGTGATGGGCTCAGGCCGGCTATCGCGCACCAACGGCGGCAGAAGAGGACGTCTGCATCGATCAGTAGAGCCACCGGTCGAGCACTGCGGGCCAGAAGTGGGTTGCATGGTCGCCGTCCCCGAATGCGGGCGAGTCAAGGGCCCTGACGGTGCATCCGCGGCATGCGGACGCCGGCGGCTGCGGCCAGGTGTCGGAGCCGGCGGCATGCGGCGTGGCGGTCCATCCGGCCGCCGAGCGTGTTGCGCAGGATCGGTCCTTCGGTGCGTCCATCCACGGCACGGTCGATCGCGCGAGCGACGGCCGGTGGCAGCGGGATCGGCACGACCTTGCCCCTTTACCGCGGACCCGCAGCACGCGGTGGCCGTGTTCCTCGCCGAGGTCGGCGACGCTCGACCCGCACGTCTCGAAGATCCGCAGTCCGAGCAGGCCCAGGAGCGCGACCAGGGCGAAGTCGTTGATGTTGGCCGACAGCCTCGCGGTGGTCTCGGCGACGTTCCACCACGGCGATGAGGGTTGCCGGTCGCCTGTACCCTGTCGCCATGCGGGGGCAGCGCATTGGGCGGTTGCGTGGATCGGCGGTCGTGGCGGCTCCCGCCGCGCTCCTTGGGCTGGCCGCGTGCACCAGCTCACCCTGGTCGTCCGATTCGGAACCCGGGCCGGACCGGGCGGCCGCCTCGGCACCGGGGCCCGACCAGACGGCCGCCCCGACACCCCAGACCGACCAGACGCCGGGCTCGTACGACCATCTGGCCGGAGCGTGGAGCTCGACGGTCTACCGCGAGAGCCACGTCGAGGTCTCGATACCCGCCGGCGGGTCACTCCGCCTCCGGGTGCGCTGCACGGGCACCGGCGAGTTCCGCACCGCCGTGAGTACCCCGTACCCGTTCAAGATGACCTTCGGATGGCGCTGCTCCGACCGGTGGGAGTTCTCGGGCTTCTGGATTCCGGCGAGCGGCAGTGATGTCGCCAACCAGGACCACGGCACGGTCACCATCGCCGTCGACCGGCCGAAGAGCATCACCGCGTGGGACGTCGAGGCCTACTACCTCGGGCCAACCGGGCAGGACAGCCCCAACGCCAGCCCGCGGCCGTCCACGTCCTGACCTTGGGCGGCGTTCAGGGGCAGCCGCCGTGCGCACCAGGAAGCGCAGCACGAAACCGACGGCGGCGAGGCCGAGTGGTACGGCGCCGGTGACGAGGCGTAGCCGTCGGCTCGGCGTTGACGGCACGATCGGACATCCGAACATCGGTGGCCGCGACACCACCGACCTCCTCGCCGCCCAGCATGCGATCCTCACGCCGGTCCGCGACGCTCTGCGCCGCCAGCACGCCACAGCGACAGCCTTCAACCGGGTCCTGCTCATCTGGCGGCTGGAGAACACCGACGCCGCAGTGCGCTTCCTCGACGCACTCCGCGGCGGCGGCCTGAGCGCATAGCACCACCCGTTCCCGCGCCGCGTAGAGCGCCAGTCGCCCCCGCGGACCCGGGCCGTGCACGATCGCGTCATCGGTACCACATCCGGGGTAGTGGCAACGGCGTCGGCGAACCCGGCATGATCGTCGCCATGCCCGGCGCCGTCGACGTGAGAACGCTCGACGGTCACTACAGCTGGCTGTAGTCCGACTCCGGTGGCGCGGGGTATCGGTCCGGGCCGTCGTCGTGCCTAGCCTCGATGGACATGAGAACTACGAGGGCCGGGTCGCGACGACCGGCCGAGACCGCCGTGACGTCGCCCGACGCGGTGCGCCTGGACGCGGTGTCGAAGGAGTACGGCCCGGCGAAGCAGCGGGTCCGCGCGCTGGACGCGGTGATGGCGAGCTTCGGGCGGGGGACGTTCACCGCGGTGATGGGCCCGTCCGGCTCGGGCAAGAGCACGCTGCTGCACTGCGCGGCAGGGCTGGACCGGCCGACGTCGGGCCGGGTGATGCTGGGCGACACCGAGCTGTCTGGGCGGTCCGAGACGGAGCTGACCGAGCTGCGGCGGGACCGGATCGGGTTCGTCTTCCAGGCGTACAACCTGATCGGTGCGTTGAGTGTGGCCGACAACGTGACACTGCCGGTCCGGTTGGCCGAGCGGTCGGTCGAGCCGGCGCGGTTGAGCGAGGTGCTCGCGGCGGTCGGGCTGGCCGAGCTCCGCGATCGCCGTCCGAGCCAGCTCTCCGGCGGGCAGCAGCAGCGGGTGGCGATCGCCCGGGCGCTGGTCACCCGGCCCGATCTGGTCTGCGCCGACGAGCCGACCGGCGCGTTGGACAGTCGCAGCGGCCGGCAGGTGCTGGCGCTGCTGCGCAGGATCGTCGACGAGTTCGGGCAGACGGTGCTCATGGTCACCCACGATCCGGTCGCTGCCGCGCAGGCCGACCGGGTGCTGTTCCTGGCCGACGGTCGGCTGGCGGGCGAGTTGCACCGCCCGTCGGCCGAACAGGTCGCCGAGCGGATGACCCACCTGGGGGAGCGGTGAGCCGGCGCATGTTGGCGCTGGCCTGGAGCACGGTCCGGGGGCGCACGGGTGGGTTCGTCGCGGCGTTCGTCGCGGTGCTGCTCGGCTCGGCGGTGATCACCGCCTGCGGGATCCTGTTGGAGAGCACCGAGCGGTCCGGGGTGCCGACCGAGCGGTACCGCGCCGCCGAGCTGGTGGTGGGTGCCCCGCAGGCGATGCCGGTGGCCGACGACGTGGACCCGCGGTTCGTCGAGCGGGCGACCCTGCCGGCCGACAGGATCGCCGACGTGGCGCGGGTGCCCGGTGTGCGGGCTGCGGTCGCCGACGTCAGTGTCGCGGTGAGCCTGCTGACGGCCGACGGCGCGGTGCTGGGCGACGCCGCGACGCGCGGGCACGGCTGGGGGTCCACGGTGCTCGGCCCGTTCACGATGAGCGCCGGTCGTCCCCCGACAGCCTTTGATGATGTGGTACTCGACGCAGCCCTCGCCGAGCGGGCCGGCGTCCCCGTCGGCGGCACGGTCCGCCTCGCCGTCGGGTCGACGGTCGCGACGTTCCGGGTGAGCGGCGAGGTGCGCCTGCCGGACGGTCGGGCGTCCCGGCAGCCGGCTGTGTTCTTCGTCGACGAGCGAGTCCGGGAGCTGTCCGGGCGGGCCGACCGGGTGGCGGTGATCGGGGTGCTGCTCCTACCCGGAGCCGGCGTCGAGGAGGTGGCCGACGCGATCCGGGCGGCGGTGCCCGACGTGGTCGTGTACCAGGGACGCGAGCGCAGCGAGGCCGAGTTCCTCGACCTGGGCGGCACCCGGTCGTTCGTCAGCGAGCTGACGCTGGCGTTCGGCGGCAGCATGGTCCTGGTCATCATGATCGTGGTGGGCAGCACGTTGGCGCTGTCGGTCCGGCAGCGGCTGCGGGAGCTGGCGTTGCTGCGGGCGATCGGCGCGACCCCGAAGCAGGTGCTGCGCATGATCACCGCGGAGACGATGGTGGTCGGCACGCTCGGGGCGGTCCTCGGCGTGGTGCCGGGGATCGGGCTGAGTCTGGCGTTCCGGGCGGCGTTCGTGGCGGTCGGTGCGATCCCGGCGGACTTCACGCTGTCGATCGGCCCGCTGCCGGTGCTGGTCTCGGTCGTGCTGTGCCTGATCGGCGCCCGGCTGGGCAGCTGGGTCGCGGCCCGGCGGGCGGCCCGGCTCCGGCCGGTGGACGCGCTTGGCGAGGCGGTCCTCGAGCCGCCCCGGCTCGGCCGGCTCCGGTTGACCGTCGGGGTACTGCTGATCCCGGCCGGCCTGGCGATGGCCTTGGTGCCGCCGCTGCGGCTGCGCGGTGAGGGGGCCGCGGAGAGCGCCGCCTTCTCCGCGTTCCTGCTCATCTTCGCCGTCGGGCTGCTCGGGCCGAAATTGCTTGCCGGCGCCGTCACCGTGCTCGGCCCGTGGCTGAACCGGAGGGCGGGCGTCAGCGGGTTCCTCGCGACGGCCAACGCGCACGCCAACGCCCGCCGGCTGGCCGCGGCGACCACGCCGCTCATCATGGGCATCACCCTGGCCGCCGGGCAGCTGTTCAGCGACACGACGGCCAGCGCTGCCGCCCAGGACCAGGCCGCCGACGCGCTGCGGGCGGACTTCGTCGTCACGTCCACGTCGGCCGGGGTGTCGCCGGAGCTCGCCGAGACGCTGCGTCGCGTGCCAGGCGTGGCGGTGGTGACCCCGGTGGTGCGCACGCGGACCCTGGTGACCTTCCGCTCGGGCGAGGACGTGCAGTGGCGCCATTACGCGGCGCAGGGGATCACCGCCGACCGGCTCACCACGACCCTGGATCCGGGGGTACTGGACGGCGACCTCGACGCCCTGCGCGGCGACACCGTGGCCCTGAGCCGGATCGCGGCCGGCACCCTCGACGTCGCGCTCGGCGACACCGTCACGCTCCGGCTCGGCGACGGCACGCCCGTCACCCCGACGGTGGTGGCGATCTACGAGCGGGGCCTCGGCCTCGGCGACGTCACGCTGCCGCACGACGTCGTGTTGGCGCACACCACCGACCGGCTGGACCTGGCGGTGCTCGTCGCGGCGGCCCCGGGCGCCGACGTCGGGGTGGTCGGTGCGGCGCTGCGGTCGGCCGTGGCGGGGCTGCCGACGGTACGGGTGAGCGACCGTGCCGCGTTCGTCGGCGCGCAGCGTGAGGCGGCCGCCGGCGAGTCGGCGGTCGGGCTCATCCTCAACGCGGTGCTGCTCGGCTACCTCGCGATCGCCGTGGTGAACACGTTGGTGATGGCGACCGCGGCCCGGTTCCGGGAGTTCGCGTTGCTGCGGCTGGTCGGCGCGACCCGCCGGCAGGTGCGGGCGATGATGCGCAGCGAGACCCGGATCATCGTGGTGACCGCCGTGCTCATCGGCACCCTCGCGGCGATCCCGTCGCTGGTCGGCACGAGCCTCGCGCTGACCCGGACGTTGCTGCCGGCCGTGCCGCCGTTGGCGTACCTGGGAATCGTCGGGGTCGCCGCGCTGCTCGGCTGGGCCGCCGTGATGACCTCGGCCCGGATCGCCATGCGGCCCCGGCCCGTCGAGGCGATCGGCGTGCGCGAATAAAGGCCGCCGCGATCGGCGTGCGCCAAGAAGAGCGCGCGGGCCGGATCAGCCGCTGGCGGTCCGGCCCGCCGCGTTGAGGTACGCGAGCACGGCCAGGACCCGGCGGTGTCCGCTGTCGGTGACGGCGAGGCCGAGCTTGGCGAAGACGTTGCCGATGTGCTTGTGCACGGCGTTGTCGGTAATGACGAGCTGTACGCCGATCGCGGTGTTGTCGTGGCCCTGGGCCATCAGCCCGAGGACCTCGCGTTCGCGGGCGGTGAGGACGGCGATCGGGTCGCCGGCACGCTGCACCAGCTGGGCGATCACCTCCGGGTCCATCGCGGTGCCGCCGGCGGCGACGCGACGCAGCGCGTCGACGAACTCCTCGACCCGGCTGACCCGGTCCTTGAGCAGGTAGCCGACCCCGCCGCCGGTGGTGGCGAGCAGCTCGGCGGCGTATTGCTGCTCGACGTACTGCGACAGCACCAGCACCGGCAGGCCGGGCCGCTCCCGGCGGGCCTGCAGCGCGGCCCGGATGCCCTCGTCGCGGAACGACGGCGGCAGCCGGACGTCGACGATCGTGACGTCGGGCCGATGCTCGCGCACGGCGGTGAGGAACGCGTCGGCGTCCTCGGCGACGGCGGCGATCTGGAAGCCCGCCCGGCCCAGCAACAGCTCCAGGCCGGTGGACAGCAGCACGTTGTCCTCGGCGATCACCACCCGCACGGCAGCTCCATCGTGATCGTGGTCGGTCCGCCGGCCGGGCTGTCGACCGCGACGGTGCCGTCCAAGGCGAGCACCCGGCGGCGGATCCCGGCGAGGCCGGTGCCCCGCCGGTCGTCGGCGCCGCCGATGCCGTCGTCGGTGACGGCGACCGTCAGCCGGTCGGCGGTCCGGCCGACCCGGACCCGGGCGGTGGTGGCCCGGCTGTGCTTGGTGACGTTGGTGAGGGCTTCGGCGACGGCGAAGTACACGACGGCCTCCATCGCCGCCGGGACCCGCTCGAGCGCGCCGATGTCCAGCCGGGTCGGCACGGCGCAGCCCGCCGCGACGGCGCTGAGCGCACCGTCGAGTCCCCGGTCGGCGAGGATCGGCGGGTACACCGTCCGGATCACCTCCCGCAGCTCGGTCATCGCCGCCTCGGTGCCCTCGTGGGCGTCGCGGAGCAGCCCGGCCACGAACGCGTCGTCGCGCGGGTCGTCGTCGAACGCCTGCCGGGCCACCGCCAGGCGCATCGCGATGGCGACGAGCCGGGCCTGGGTGCCGTCGTGCAGGTCCCGCTCGATGCGGCGCAGCTCCGCGCCGTGGGCGTCGAGCACGTCGGCGCGGGTGCGGGTGAGCTCGGCGACCCGCTCGGCGAGCTGGTCGTTGGTCGAGCGCGCCAGCACCGCCACGCAGATCCGGGCGTGTGCGCGGGCGAGGGGGGCGAATGCCACGTACCCCACGAAGGAAAGAATGATCATCTGCAGCGGACCGAGGGCCACCGCCGTCGTCCAGCCGGTTACCGCGACGTCGACGAACAGTCGGGGCCGCTCCGCCGGGGTGAACGCCCACCACAGCGAGGTGGCGATCACCGCGACCACGATGTTGCCCACGCAGAGCAGGGCGGGCAGGCCGAACAGCAGTCCGGTCACGGCGTTCACCGGCAGCCAGAGCAGCGCGCGCAGCGTGCGTCCCGGCGCGGGCTCGGCCCACCGGCGACGGATCGGTGGCGGTGCCGTCGACGCTGTCGCGAGCATGCGGCCGGCGCGGTCGTGGTGCACGCCCGCCCAGAGCCGGGCCAGCCGCGGCACGCACAGCAGCGGCAGCGTGAGCACCGTGACGACGCCGGTGAGCAGCGAGACGAGCAGATAGACCCCGCCCCGGCTGGCCGTTGCCCACCGCGGTTCCGACGTCACAAGAAGATTCTTCCATGGTCGTCGGCGCTACCGGTTTTCTTGACCGGGGCGGCGTTGTCCGCCCGCGTCGGGCCGCCCCCGTCCGGCGACGCGCGCGCGAACCCGAATGACAGTCCCGGACTGCGCCGTCTACCAGTTTCGACGCACTCCTGCGCGACCGGCACGCCGTGGGCGACGCCGCCGGCGGTCACGTCGCGAACGTGAACTCCACCGATGCCTCGGTCTGTATAACGTGGCCGTAGAGCGAATACTGGAGCGAACGTGACTGATCTTGGCAACTCGGCCGGTGCCCGCGCGTTGGCGCTGCTCCGGGAGGTCTCCGCCGGACACATCGCGGACAGCGACGTCCTGGTCTCGCACCTGGGCGGCGGCGTGGTGCGGCTCAGCGAGGGGGTGTACGTCGCCCGGGAGAGCACCGAGCTGCGCCTGGTGGAGCGGCTGGCCCAGCCATCCGTCACCGCGCTGGTCGGCGACGCCGGGCACGGCAAGACCGCCATGGTGTGGCGCATGCATGGACTGTTGTCCGCGCTGGGCCGGGAGCCGCTGGTGGTGCCGGCGTCGGCCCTGCTCGCTGGCCCGGAGCGGCCCGCGGTGCTCACGGTCGACGCCGTCGCCGCCGCCCTGGCCCAAGGGCGGCGCGACGGTCTGCCGCTCATCCTGCTGGTGGACACGCTCGACCTGCTGCTGCGGCAGGACGCGACGCGCCGTTTGGTGCGGTCGCTCCTGCGGACCGCCGCCGGCCACCGGGTGCCCACCCTGGTCACCAGCCGGCCGGTGGAGTCGCGTTGGTTGACCATCGACTACGACGACGACGCGGCGCCGATCTCGGGTGTACGGCTGGAGGCGTTCACCCCGGTCGAGCAGGCCACGGCGATCACGACGTACGCCAGGGCGTTCTATCCGCCGGACCGCGCCGCGCAGGCCGCGGCGCGGGTGAGCGACGCGTCGGTCCGCGGGCTGCCGGCCCGGGAGCTGTCGCGCAATCCGCTGCAGTTGCGCCTGCTGTTCGAGCTCTTCGTCCCGGATGACCCACCCGAGGACGTGGATGCCATCGGCCTGTTCGAACAGTACTGGAGCCGCCGCATCCACCATGACGACCGCGGCCCCGACGGGACCGCCAAGGGTCCGGATCTGACCCCGTACGCGGAGGCGGCGGGCTTCGTCATGCTGACCGACGGCAGCATCGAGGCGGACGTCACCCGGTTGGCCGAGCGCGCCGCCCCGCTCACCGCGACGACGCCCGGCGAGGTCCGCACGGCGATCGACCAGCTGCGGGCGCGCGGCGTGCTGCTGGAGCCCCGCGACAGCCGGCTGCACCGGTTCTTCCATCAGACCTTCTTCGAGTACGTGGCGGCGCGCGGCGTGGTGGGGCGCGGCCGCGACCCGGCGGACCGGTTGGTCGGCCACGCGGCCGCCGACTCGCACGACCTGTTCGTCGGCGAGGTGGCCGCGCAGGTGGTCCTCCTGGCCGGGCGCGACCCTCGGCTGCCCGGTTCGTTCGCCCGGAAGGCGCTGCTGACCTGGTTCGACGGCGATGCGCACCTGCAGCTGCTGGGGCTTCGCTCGTATGCCCGGCTGTCCCACCCGGCCCTGCCGGTCCGCGCGCGGGCCGCCGAGATCCTCGCCACCTGCGACGCCGGAACGGTCCGGCACTACCTGCGTCTGCTGCCGTCGACGCGGCATCCGCGCTTCGAGCGCGTGCGGGCCGAGCTGGGGCTGCTCTGGTCCCGGGTGACCGGCACCGGCGGCGATCCGGGGCTCGGCTTCGACGTGCTCCGGGCGCTCGCCCGGGCCGCGCCGGTCTTCCCGCGGGACACGCGGGGCTTCCTCGAGGAGCACGGCTGCCTGCGGTGGCTGCTCGCCCAAACCCCGGCCGAGATCGGCCGGGAGAGCCTCCACCTGCAGCTGCTCGATCCGCTGCGGACCGCGCACCCGGCGTGGTGCGCCGAGCAGCTGCTCCCGTTCTTCGCGGCCTTCGCCGGTGACTCCGCCGACCCCCGGTCCACGCGGCCGCGGCCGGCGCACGTCGCCGCGATGGCCGGCATCGTGCAGCTGCTCGCCTCGATCGCCGAGCACACGGTCCTACCCGTCGAGGTGACCGGGCCGGTGACGGCCACCATGCGGCGGCTGGCCAGCACCAAGACCTCCGCCGAGCTGGAACGCCAGTACGCCTTCCTGCGCGGCGAGATGCTGGCCGCGCTGACCCCGGCCGAGCTGCTCGAGCACACCTGGGCGGCAATCCGCGACCGGCCCGGTCCTGGCGAGGATCCGGCGATCGCATCGGCGTGGACCGTCCAGGGACGGCGGGCCGAGCTGCGGGCGTGCGCCCGCGCCGCGGCCGGCCTGGCGGCGCCGGAGGCCCGGGCCTATCTGGAAGCGCTCCTCACCGAGCGGGACCCGGAGCGGCAGGAGGGAGTGTGCGCGCTGCTCGGCGAGGTCCTGGCGGGTGCCGACGCGGCACCGATCACGGTGGTGGCTCGCGACATCTCCGCGCGGCAGCTGCGACTGCTGCCCGCCCAGCGTGGCCCCGATGGCAGCCGGCCGATGCCGATGCTGTTCGTCAATGCCTTGCACGGCGCCGATGTGGGCGGCCGGCAACTGCTGGCGGCGCTGCCCACCGACGTGCCGGATCAGCCGTGGTCGGATCGGTCGGCGCTGCTGCCCCTGCTGGTCTTCGCGGCGCTGGCGGACCATCCCGGCGCCCGGCGGGTGATGCGGGACATGGTGCTCGGCCGCAGCGTCATCCCGCCGAGGCAGCTCGCCAAGGTGTTGCAGCGGTTGCACGTCGTGGCCGTGTCGCCAGCGGCCGAGGCCCGGGACGCCTTCGCCCACCTCGTGGACCACGCCGAGGCCACCGGCGACGTCGGCCACCTATGCCGGGCGCTTCGCGAGTCGACGATCGCGACGGTGCAGCTGCAGCCCGACCAGCACGATCGCCTCGTCGCCCTCCGCCGGCGGCTGACCAGCGCCGGTCCGGAACATGACCCGCACGACGGCTATGTGCTCTGGCGGCTGCTCGTCGAGCGGTTGATCGACATCCCGCCGGAGGTCGACCACGTCGCCGCGGCGGTGTCCCGGGCGGCGGGTCCGGTCCTGACCGGCGTACTCGAGTTCGCGCTCTGCTGCGTCCGGTCCTCGGACTGGGCCGACTGCGACCCGGCGGCGCTGGTCGACGAGCTCGACGAGGCGCTCCACAGGTCGCTGGCCGGAACGCCGGCCGGCGCCGGCGCGGGCGCCAAGCCGCGGGATCGCGGCGCATCACTGCGGCGGACGCACGCGATGATCGCCCGGGAGGCGCTCATCGCTGCGCGCTCGCGCCTGTCCCCGCTGCCCGGCACGCCGGGGCCCCGCCGGGCCGCGGCCCGGCGGGTGTTCGAACTGCTCTGGGAGTCCGGTTACGACCTGCGCAAGGAGGCCGACCGGATCGCCCTTGCGGCCTGCATACGCGACACCGGCCACCTTATCCGCCGGCTGCCCGACAAGGCGACCGCTGTGGACCTGCTGCTGGACGTCGCGCGGCGTCTGCACGCCGACCAGCCCGAGGCCACTCGCTGGCGGGAACGCATGGCCCGGCACTGGTACGGCGCGATCGTGGCGACCGTGCGGGCCGCGCCCGACGCCGATCGGTACCGCCTGGTCAGCGGCCTGCTCAGCAGGGACCCCGACCTTGCCGGAGCGGCCATCCGCGCCTGTGTGGATCACGTGAGCCCGCCGCCGGGCTGGCTGTCCGGGCTGGAGCCGGCGATGGACGACGACGTTCGGGAGCACTACCGGTCGGCGCTGCGCCGACAGGCCCGCGAGGGAGGCCGGCGCACGCTCGACGACCTCTACGATGGCGTGGTGGAGGGTGGGTCACCGGCGCAGGTCGCGCTGGCGGACAATCGCGTTGTGACGATGCCCGAGCCGGCCGACGATGCCCAGAAGCTCGCTCTGACGGCGATCTGGGACTTCCTGGTCCGCGATGGCCGCTGGCCCACGTTCCACGAGCTCGATCAGCGGCTTAACCGAGAGCACGACCTCGACGCGGCACAGTTGCTTCCTCGGATGCCGCCAGGCCTCCTCTACGGCGTCGGCCACGGCAGCAACGTGTTTATCGGTACGGAAACCCGGGTCGGGCTGACGATCGCGGGCGCCGCGGCGACCGGACGGGCACAGCGCGAGCTTGGTCTTTTCCTCGATATCGTGCGCCACGCGGTCGAACTGGAACGCGATTTCGACCCGCCGACCGACAACCCTCATCTGCGGCCGGTCCTGACCGCTACCGACGCAGCGGAGCTACTCGGCCTCACGTCGGCGCAGGACCAGGAGGTGCTCAATCGGCTCGGTGCGCTCCTTGTGACGGAGCAATGGGGATCCACCGGTTTCGGGGGTGTCGGGTCTGCCTCCTGGCAGGCCTCGATCGGCCGGGAGGTTCGCAGGTTCCGGCAGGTCGAGAATCTGGACAGGTATTGGGAGCTGCGACCAAAGTTCTGGGAATCCGATCCCGGGCCGACAGCGCCCAACCCGGCGCAGGCAGCGCCGTCGACACAAGGATCCGGTGACGTGCCCGCCCCCGCTGTCGACTCTGCCGCCTCGGCCGGACGCGAGTCGCACGCTGACGGTCCTGAAGGATCCGGAGGAACCGCAAACCGCGTCGATGTGCTGATCATCGCGGCGTTGCGGGAAGAGTTCGAGGCGGCTCGCGATGCCGCACTGGCCACCGGCCCGGCGGGTTCTGGCGTAGCCCGGTGGGAGCCTCGGAGTCAGGACGGTTTGCCGTATTTGTGGGGTGAGTACCGCATCGCCGGTGGACGCCGGTTCACCGTGGCGCTGGCCAGGCCGACCCAGATGGGCGGCCGGGTGACGGGGACGTTCGCCGCGACGATCGCCGACCGTCTGCGTCCGGCGGCGCTGGCCATGTCCGGAGTGTGCGCCGGTAATCCTGAGGAGACGGCACTGGGTGACGTCGTGGTCGGTGAGCCGGTCTACGAGTGGGATGAAGGCAAACGCTCACCGGCAGGCTTCCAAGGCGATCACCGACAGCTCTCGATGGATGTCGCCTGGTTGCGTGCCGCTCAGGAGTTCGATCCCACCGGCTTGCCGAGCTACGGCGACGCCACCGACGAGGAGGCGATGCTGTGGGTCCTGGAGCAACTGCACCGGGATCAGCAGCCCCGCTACCATCCCGCCCGCGAAGCCTACTTCCCGGCGGGGACCTGGAAGCCGCGCCTGGACCGTCTCGAGAAAGACGGCTTCATCGTCCGTGACGCGGCCGGCAGGCCGACGCTGACTACCGCCGGGACCGATCGTGTGCAACAGCGGCTCTACGAGGACGTCGACGGCCCGCAGCAACTGCCGTTCCGGGTCAAGGCCTCCCCCATGGCCAGCGGCAGCTCGGTCATCTCCGACCCCAAACAATGGGCGGATCTAGAGGCGATGGGCGTCCGGAAGATCACTGCGATCGAAATGGAGGCCGCGACGGTCGCGACCATAGCCCAACAGCGTCGCCTGCCCTGGCTGGTCGCCAAGGGCGTGATGGATCACGCCGACACCAAGAAGGACGACCGTTACAAGCAGTTCGCCGCCCGAGCCTCGGCGCAGGTGATGTTCGCGCTGCTCGCCGAGCTGGTGCCCGGCGAGGCCGTCGCAGCGCCGGACGTGATCGACTCCGCCGAACGACCGGCCGCGTTCAGCGTTGCCGTCGCCGCGCCCGTGCGCGTCTCCCCTCCAACTGCGGCCGACATCAGATCGCTGCTGGATGAGCTCGCCACGAGCGATCCCACGCCGGACACCGCCGGACGGAAGAACGGGCGTCTCTTCCTCGTCGTCCACCCTGCGGGCACGGCGGTGGACGCGCTCGCTGAGGTCAGCAGCTCGACCGCGGCCGGTGAGCTGAACGCCGCGATCCAGCGTGCGCTCACCGCCCGCGGCGGATCGTCCTTCTCCCCTGATCTCGGTAAGGGGATGTGGCGGCGCCGCAGCAACGGCATGGTCAGCGAGAGCGGAGTGCGCGAGGACGGCTCGGTCCGGGAGGACCAGTTGCTGGTCGTGAAGATCGCGGAGAACGGCCAGATCGGGGTGATCTGCGGCCGTGCGACTGCCATGGCGCCCCCGAGGTGGCGTCGGCTCGGGGATACGAGCGTGCCCGATCTGCAACGCGTGATCCTGCCGGCCCTGGTGATCGGGCTCGTACACGGCACACTCCGGCTCGCCGGCGACCTCGCGCAGCGCTACGCCGAATACGACGGCCCCTGGGGCATCGGCCTACGCCTCACCGGCATCCGAGGCGCGATCGCCTACGACCACCTGGAGAACGGTGACGAGGACACGGTGCCGCCGTACGACGACGACATCTACGAACGGATCCTCAGCGCGGACACCGCTGCGCTGTTCACCACGCCGGACGCGCTCACCGGCCAATTGGCGGGAGCCCTGCTCCGCGGGCTGAGCATCGAGAATCGCTACCTGCCGCAGCCGAAGGCCTGAACCAGACCTTCGGCTGCGGCGGACGGCCACCGACGATGCACCACCCAGACAACGACAAGTTGCACGACAAGACAACTGGTTACGCCGGATATTAGAACTGTCCGAATGGGCCGCCGCGGATCGCTCTTACGCGGCCAGTCTTCACCGAGTCCGCGCGAGCCCTCGTTGACCGTCTGCACGCAATCCGCCCGCGCCTTGGCCGTGCGACGCGGCCTGCCGCTGCTGCGCGTGGACTGCTACGCCGGCGACGACCGGGCCCTGGTCGCCTGGTACGAGCGCCAGGGCCTCACGCCCTCGGAGACCTTCACGGCCGGCACCTGGCCGGGCCAGGTACTCGAGCAGCGCCGTTAGCCCTTCGGGATGTTCTTGCCCTTCGTGCCGAAGACCGAGCCCGTGATGGTCTTGCCGTTCCACAGCACGAAGTAGCATTGCGCCACGGCGACGCCGGACTGCTCGAGGTTGCTGCCCGCCCAGAAGTTGTATCCCCAGGTCGCGTCGAGGGTCTTCGCCGTGACGCCCATCTCGCCGGCGATCTCGTCGCGGCAGGCGACCTGGTAGGCGTCCATTGCCGGGTCGTCTTTGTTCTTCGGCGACGGGCTGCCATAGGCCGGGCTGGCCGCGCCGACGTACTCGGCGCTGTGCGGCTTGGCGCAGTCCTCGGGGCTCAGGTCGTGCGTGGAATGGTCGAGGGTGAAGCAGCGCGGCAGCGGGGCCGTCTTGCCTGCGGCGTAGGAGCCGTCGACGGTCGCGAGCTGCGGAATGCCGGGAAAGGAGTCCACGACGATGACCTCGCAGGCGAACCAGTGCTGGCCGCCGTCCCAGTCGGCGGAGGTCGGCAGGCCCACCTCGTAGGTCATGCCGCGGCGGCCCAGCGGGGCCCCGACGTAGGCGGCGACCTTCGTGCGGCACTCGGCGTCGGCCGGGGCCAGTTCCGGGGCGCCGGGCTTCGGCCGGCCGGCCGCGCCGAGGTTCAATGCTCCCATGGAGGCGATCTCGGCCACGTGGTCCTTGGCGCAGTCGGTCGCGACCGGGGTCATGATCACGGCGTCCAGCGTGTGCTCGAAGCACTGGCCGACCTGGGGCACGAGCGGCGCGGCGGCCGACGGCGAGGGCGACCCGGCCGAGGACGGCGAGGCGGCCGGAGAGTCGAACTTGGCGCAGCCGGCGGTCGAGCACAATGCGACAAGCGCGAGCACCGCGCCGTACTCTCGTATGGACACCGGGACATCAAACGATCTGCGTGCGGAATGCGCAAGGAGATCTTTTCAACACGCGTCGGCGAGGCGTTCCAGCAGCCAGAGGTCGTAGCGGTAGCCTGCGGCGCCCGAGCGGCGGACCGCCACGAGGCCCTCGGGGCCGCTGCGCGGTGGCCGGTCGACACGCCGGTTGGCCGGCGCCGTTGCGGGATCGACGTACGTGTTGATCCCCTATTCGGCTGCGGTCAGATCGCTTGGGCGAGCTCGGCGATCGCCGCAGCCACCCGTGTAGCCCGCGGAGCGTCGACGGCGAGTTCGTAGTGGCCGCGTCGGAGGTTCTGCATGAAGGCGTGTCCGGCGATGATGACCTGCGCTCTGTCGCCCGGTGCGTGGCGGGCGAATCGGGCGGCGTCGGCCCAGCAGCGGGCAGCGGTCGGGCACCGGGCACAAGACGACCGCGATCGTGCGCACCGACGCGGGCCAGCTGCCCCCGGTGACGATCAACCCGTCGGGCAGCACACAGGTCGGCCACGGCATCAGCGACGACAACCCCGAAACGATGCTCCTGCAGCTGGTGGTGACCCCGTGAGCGCCCGGGGAGTGGCGCTGCTGGCCGCGCTGGGCGTCGGGCTGGCCGCGCTGGCGGCCAGCGACGGGGCCTTTGCGGTGACCGGCGGATCGGCGCCGGCGGACGCGGCGTACGGCTAGGCGGGACTGGATGGTTATCGCAGCCTCTGTTCTCGGCCCGCCGGCCAAAGAGGGGGCTCCGGGCTCGGCGGGTGGTGCTGGTTCCGGCTCTGTCCGACTGGTGGTGTAGCTGCCGAGAATGCCATCCGGGCAGCTCAGGCGGCGTGTTCGTATTCGTGGAGGAGACCGCCGAGGCGGTCGTGTCGGCGGATGTTGAGCCGGGCGAGTTGGTCCGGGTCGGTGATCGGTTCGGGCAGCGGCTTCAGCGGCCGCACGTTCGCGATCCCGTGATGGGGCCGATGCAAGTTGTAGGACCGCTCGTACTCGGCCAGCGGCTGCACCAGATGCCGCTGGTTCCAGATCAGCGTGCGGTCCAGCAACTCGCGGCGGCAGGTCCGCACCCACCGTTCCATGATCGCGTTCATGCGGGGCACCTGGATACCGCTGAGCACGACCTTGATCCCCGCGTCGGCCAGAATCGCCTCGAACATGCCCGGGTACTTGCCGTCCCGGTCACGGATCAGGTACCTGACCTTGCAGCCGGCGTCTTCGAGATCCATCACGAGGTTGCGTGCGGCCTGGCCGACCCAGGCGGCGGTCGGGTGCGCCGTGACACCCAGGACGTGGATCCGGCGGCTGGCGTGTTCGATCACGGTCAGGATGTACATCCGGGTTCCGGTCAGCGTCACGGTCTCGATGAAGTCCGCGGCCAGTAGCGCGTGGGCCTGGGAGTGCAGGAAGTCGGTCCAGGTGGTGGTGGCAGCCCTGTCGGGTGCCGGGTCGATCCCGGCAGTGCGAGGACGCCTGGCCCACTCGGTCCAGGCGTCCTCGCGTTCAGCGCCTCGTGCGGCGGCGGCCGGTGCCGTCCCGGCTCAGCGGTCCTGGTCGAGGAATGCGAGGGTGGCGGCGGCGAACAGCGGGGACTGGAAGATGTCGTAGTGGGTCGTGCCGGGCAGGATCGCCAGCGCGTGGCCGCCTTTCGGGCGGCCTTCGCCCATCCAGCCGCCGTCGCGCAGGCCGCCGTCGAGGAGGTTGAAGACTTCGACATAGTGGCTCGGGGGCGCCATGTCGGCGTCGGCGGCGACGATGAGGGCGGGGACCTGCAGGCCGCGAACCTCCTCGGTGTAGTCGAAGTCCTTCGCCATGGCCTCGCCGATCTTGTCCAGCAGCCGCGGGAAGTCCTCGGGGCGGGGCGCGACCCGCTGGTACA
Source organism: Dactylosporangium sp. CA-139066 (assembly GCF_050936175.1). NCBI lineage: Bacteria > Bacillati > Actinomycetota > Actinomycetes > Micromonosporales > Micromonosporaceae > Dactylosporangium > Dactylosporangium sp. CA-139066. Next base: position 3,578,626 of record NZ_JBNJNH010000001.1, read on the forward strand.
GCTCGTACATCGGGGTGTCCTTCATGAACTCGGCAGCGGCCGCGCTCACCTGGCCCTGCTGCTGCAGCATCTCCGGGTAGATCGCGTCCCGGCGGATGTTCGCCGACGCGGAGACCAGCCGGCCGACCTTCTCCGGGTGCCGGATCGCGACCTGGAGCGCAACGCCGCCGCCGAGGGAGTAGCCGACGATGTCGGGCTTGTCCAGGCCGAGGTGGTCGATGAGGGCGGCGACGTCGTCGGCCATCAGGGGGATCTCGAGCGGCCGGTCGATGTCGGCGGTGCGGCCGTGGCCCTGCAGGTCGACGGCGATGACCTGGTGGTGGCCGGCCAGGACGGGCAGGATCGGCCCGAACATCTCGCCTGAGCCGAGGCCGCCGTGCAGCAGGATGATCGAGCGTCCGTCGCCGTGGGTCTCGTAGTACAGGTTGATGCCGTTGACGTCGGCGTACTGCCCGGATCCGGCGGTGTCGGCGCTCCACTCGGTGGTGGTCATGATCTGCTCCTCAACGTCTGTTCAAGGTGTTCGGTGCGTACTATCGCCGGTTCAGACCAGGCGTGCGTTGAGAACTCATCGTTCGGGGCGGGGAGAATTTTCCGCACCCCTCGGCTAGGTTCGGGTGATGAGCGATGTGGCTACGAGCACCTCGATCGAGTCGCAGCTGGAGCTGTACCGCACGGAGCTGACCGGGTACTGCTATCGGATGCTGGGGTCGGCGTTCGAGGCCGAGGACGCCGTCCAGGACACGTTCGTGCGGGCCTGGCGGGGTTTCGAGCGCTTCGAGGGGCGTTCTGCGCTGCGGTCGTGGCTGTACCGCATCGCGACGAACGTGTGCCTGACGATGCTCAGCAGCGCGCAGCGGCGGGTACGGCCAATGGATCTCGGGCCGGCGGGGTCGGGTCGGGCGACCGATCCGGGTGAGCCACGCCCCGAGCAGATCTGGCTGGGGCCGGTGCCGGACGGGCGGGTGCTGCCGGAGATAGCCGACCCGGCCGACGTGGTCGCCGCGCGCGAGTCGGTCCAGCTGGCGTTCGTCGCCGCGCTGCAGCACCTGCCGCCGCGGCAGCGGGCCGTGCTGATCCTGCGGGAGGTCCTCGCCTGGTCGGCGCAGGAGGTCGCCGACCTGCTCGACACGTCGGTTCCCAGCGTCAACAGCGCCCTGCAGCGGGCCCGGGCGACGCTCGCGGCCACCAACGTCACCGCCGACCTCGCCGACCCTCTCGACGAGGAACAGAAGGAGCTGCTGGCGCGGTATGTGGAAGCGTTCGAGGCGTACGACCTGGAGGCGCTCACGGCGCTGCTGCGCGAGGACGCGACCCTGTCGATGCCGCCCGTGCCGCTGTGGCTGCGCGGCCCCGACGACATCGTCGCGTGGATGCTGGGTACCGGCAGCGGCTGCCGCGGATCCCGCCTGGTGCCGGTGACGGCGAACGGGATGCCGGCGTTCGGGCAGTACCGCCCGAGCCTCACCGGCGCCGGACACGACCCGTGGGCGCTGATCGTGCTCGAGCTGTCCGGTGGGCGGATCGCCGCGGTCAACAACTTCCTCGACACACAGCGGCTGTTCCCGCTGTTCGACCTGCCCACCCACCTGGGCTGACGGGCCCTCGTCCGGCCGATTGCCGCCGGCAGCGATGAGTTCGGCAAGGCTCGGCGGTCTGAGCGGCATGACGATGCTGCTGACCTCAGGTACCGCCGGATCGGTCTTCCTGCCCGGGGACCCCGGCTACGACGAGTACCGCAAGCCGCTCGACCCGGCGCTCGACCCACACCCGGCCGTCGTGGTCCGTGGCGCGAACGCGGCCGACGTGCGTGCGGCGGTGCTGGCCGCCCGCCGTCGTGCGCTGCCGTTCGCCGTCCAGGCCACCGGCCACGGCACCCACGTCGCCCACGACGACGCGCTGTTGCTCAACACCGCCGCGATGGCGTCGGTGCTGGTGGACCCGGACCGACTGGTCGCCCGGGTCGGCCCCGGGGCCCGATGGGGTGACGTCCTGCGGGCCGCCGCGCCGTATGGCCTGGCTGCGCTGTCCGGCTCGTCACCGGACGTCGGAGTGACCGGGTACACGCTTGGTGGTGGGCTGGGCTGGCTGGCCCGGCAGCACGGCCTGGCGTCCGACAGCGTGGTGCGGGCCCAGGTCGTCACCGCCGACGGCGAACTGCTGACGGTCGACGCCGACCACCACCCGGAGCTGTTCTGGGCGCTGTGCGGCGGCGGAGGCTCGTTCGGGGTGGTGACCGCGCTGGAGTTCCGGCTCGTGGCGTTGTCGCGGGTGTACGCGGGAGCGGTCAGGTTCGGACGGGAACGGGCCGGCGAGACGCTCGCCTACTACCGGCAGTGGGTCGAGCGGGTGCCGGACGCGCTCAGCACCGCGGTGGTGCTGACCCGCGACGGTTCGCTCGTGGTGAAGGCGATGTACGCCGGGGACGCCGGCCGCGGCCGTGCGTTACTGGATCCGCTGTTCGCGGTCGCCGGGCCGGTCCGCGAGGACGGCCTGCGGGTCGTCGACTACGCGCAGGCGGCGATGGGCGGCATCTTCGCCCGTACCTTCGATCAGGTCCACACGCTCGACGACGACCTGATCGCCGCGCTGGTGGCCGAGCCGGACACAACCGTCGAGATCCGCCACTGGGGCGGCCGGATCGCCCGCGACAGCGGGGCGGCCGCCCACCGCGACGCGCCGCTGTCGATCGTCCTGGACACCGCCCCGCCGGCGCTGTCGGCTGGGACCGCGGCGGCGCTGCGCCGCTGCGGCATCGGCGGCGGCTTCCTCAACTTCCTGCACGATCCGTCCCGGGCCGCCTCGGCGTTCACCGCCCGGAACTGGGCGGCGCTGCGCCGGATCAAGGCCGCCTACGACCCGGACAACGTCTTCAACGCCGGCCTCGCGGTGCCGCCGGCGGTGCTCACGGCCTCCGCCTAAACGCCGTCGGGCTCGTCACGGGCACTCGAGCAGCGTGGCGTCGAGCCCGATCAGCGTGATGAGCTGCCGCAGGTGAGGTCCGGCGCCGGTGATGACGAGCCGCCGGCCGTGCCGGCGCGCGGTGAGGTGCAGCCGGGCCAGCGCCTCGACCGTGACCGCGTCCGGATGCGCGACGGCCGCCACGTCGCAGTGCACGACGCCAGGGCCGGTGCCGCGCAGCAGCCGCGCGAGGTCATCGCACAGGACCGGAATGTCCGCGCGAGTGACCGCCGCGCCCAGCCGGAACCTCGTCTCGGTGCCCATCCCGGTACGACCGCCCGCGGCCGCCGAACTCATCGGTCGCGGCTTGAACAGCCCTCGTAGCAGGCGCTGTGCACGCCTTCATGCAGAACCTTCGACGCGGCCACTACGAACTCGCCGTGGACGCTCCGCCGGCAATGCGAGTCGCCGCCGCGTTCACCGAACCCGCCCAAGCGATCGGACCGCCGACCCGATCAAGGTTCAACGCGTCCAACGATCCCATAATGCAACGGCGACGTTGCGCCGCCGGCGGCCGGGGTACGATGCGTACCCGGGCCGCCGGCGGGATGGAACTTCTCGTTATCCGAGGCCGCTGCGCATCGCGGTGACCAGCTCGCCGTTGCCGGTGTCGCCGGACATCTCCCAGAAGAAGGAGCCGGCGAGGCCCTGGCTCTTGGCGTAGCTCATCTTGCCGGCGATGGTGCTCGGCGTGTCGTAGCTCCACCAGTTGCTGCCGCAGTACGCGTAGGCGGTGCCGGCCACGGTGCCGTTCGCCGGGCAACTGTTCTTGAGGACCTTGTAGTCCTCGATGCCCTGCTCGTACGTGCCGGGCGCCGGGCCGGTCGCGCTGCCGCCGGGGGCGCTTTGCGAGACGCCGGTCCAGCCGCGGCCGTAGAAGCCGATGCCGAGCAGCAGCTTGCTCCCCGGGATCCCCTTGCTCTTGAGCTTCTGGATCGCCGCGTCGGAGTAGAATCCGGGCGTCGGGATCCCACTGTAGGAGGTCAAGGGGGAGTGGGGCGCCGTCGGGCCCTGCGCCGCGAAGGCCCCGAAGTAGTCGTAGGTCATGACGTTGTACCAGTCGACGTACTGCGCCGCGCCGCCGTAGTCGGCCGCGTCGATCTTGCCGCCGTTGGTCCCGTCCGCGGTGATCGCGGCGGTGACCAGGCTGCCGGAGCCGAAGCGGGAACGCACTGCCGACATCAGGGTCCGGAAGCTGGCCGCCCCGCTACTGTCGCAGGTGAGGCCGCAGGCGTTCGGGTACTCCCAGTCGATGTCGATGCCGTCGAACACGTCGGCCCACCGCGGGTCCTTGACAAGGTTGTAGCACGAGTTGGCGAACGCGGTCGGGTTCGCGGCCGCCTGGCCGATGCCGCCGGACCAGGACCAGCCGCCGAACGACCAGACCACCTTGAGGTTCGGGTACTTCCGCTTGAGCTTGCGCAGCTGGTTGAAGCTGCCGCGCAGCGCGCCCGCGTCCCACGTGTCCGCGACACCGTCCACACTGGACGCCGCGTCGTAGAACCGGTCGTAGTCGGCGTAGCTGTCGCCGATCGCGCACTGACCGTTCGTCACATTGCCGAAGGCATAGTTGATGACGTTCAGCTTTGCGGCGGTACCGCTGGTGTCGATGTTCTTGACGTGGTAGTTGCGGGCGTAGACACCCCAGTCGACGAAGTAGCCGACGACCCGGTTGCCGCCTCCGCCACCGCCGCCGGACTGCGTCGTGGCCGAGACCTGGTTGCTGGCCGCGGAGAGGTTCCCGGCGGCGTCGCGGGCCTTGACGGTGTAGGTGTACGTGGTGCTCGCGGCGAGTCCGGTGTTGGTGTACGAGGTGCCGGTGACTGTTGCGATGGTCGTGCCGCCGCGCAGGATGTCGTAGCCGGTGACGCCGACGTTGTCCGTGGAGGCGTTCCACGACAGCGAGACGCTCGACGAGGTGGTGCCGGTGACGGTCAGGTTCCCGGGTGTGCTCGGCGGCGTCGTGTCACCCCCGCCGGTGCCCTGCGTGGTCGCCGAGACCTGGTTGCTGGCCGCGGAGAGGTTCCCGGCGGCGTCGCGGGCCTTGACGGTGTAGGTGTACGTGGTGCTCGCGGCGAGTCCGGTGTTGGTGTACGAGGTGCCGGTGACTGTTGCGATGGTCGTGCCGCCGCGCAGGATGTCGTAGCCGGTGACGCCGACGTTGTCCGTGGAGGCGTTCCACGACAGCGAGACGCTCGACGAGGTGGTGCCGGTGACGGTCAGGTTCCCGGGTGTGCTCGGCGGCGTCGTGTCACCGCCGCCACCACCACCGGTCACCGAGATGGCGGAGACGGTCGCGTAGTTGGCGCCACCGTTCATGTTGAACTGCACGTTGAGCTGACCGTCGCTGACGGTGGTGCTGAAGGTGCGGTCGCAGGCGGTGAGCGAGCCGCAGGACGCGAAGATGTCGAACGCGCTCAGTACCGTCACGCCCTCGATGCGCACGTCGAACTTGCGCTGGCCGGCCGCGTTGGCCCAGTCCTCCACCATCTTCAGCGTGACCTGGTAGGTGCCGTTGGGAACGTCGAACTTGTAGCCGGTCCAGTTGCTGAACAGGTTGTAATTCTGGTACAGCGGGTCGTCGGTCGTGCCGGCGATCGGCGAGGCGGTCGACGAGCCGCCGTACAGCGTGTCGTAGCCCCAGTTGCCGGAGCTGTACGCCTGGTCCGCCGACCAGGTCGCGCCGGCGCCGTCGGTGAACGCCGGTCCGCCGGAGTTGGCGCGAATGGGCGCGGTCGCCGCCGCGGCCGCGTTTGGAAGGGCCACCAGGCTGGCGGCAACGGGCAGTAGCAAGGCGGCGGCCGCCACTGCGGCCCTGCGCCTGAACGAGATTCGGGTCCTCATGCCGTGCTCCGTAAGGGGTGTGGGCGGGGGTCAGGTCAGCAGAGCGCTACTGGAAACAAAGTTACTTAATTGAAGAACGGTACTCAGGCGCACAGTCGCTCGTCAATACACCCGCGGGCCCGGGCGGGACAGCTGAGCACGTCGAGCCCGTCGACCCGCCTCGAGCGGCATGTGCCGCACGCTCAGATACAGGCGGTGCATGGTGATGACGACAGCCAGCCACGCCAGCCCGAGGGTCCACGCCACCAGCACGTCGGTGAGCCAGTGATGGCCGAGGAACACCCGGCTCAAGCCCATGGCGACAGCGAACACCACCGCCGCGGCGACCGTGGCCGTCCGGCTGCGCCACCGCCGCTGGCGTAGTACCAGCAGGTAGGCCACGACTCCGGCGACGACCACGGCGTTGAGGGCGTGCCCACTGGGAAACGACGCGGAGGTCTCGTACGGTGCGACCGCGTCGGCCAGCGGCGGGCGGATGCGCCCGACGAGGGCCTTCCCGACGATCGTCATCAGCAGTGACCCGGCGGTGGCCACTGCCATGAGCACCACGGGGCTGACCTGCCGGCGCCGGATCGCCAGAGCGATCGCGGCGACCGCGGCGAGGATCGGCATGATGACCGGACCGCCGAGGTTGGTGAACGCGGTAACTGCCGTGTTGAGCTGCGGCGTACGGGCGGCCATGGCCGCCTGCAGGGCCGGCTTGTCGAGGCCCGCGACACCGTCGGCTTCGGCAACCGCCTCATAGATTTCTACCGAAGCGGCGGTCAGAGCGACGGCGAGCACGACGCCGATGAGCAAGGTCAGCGCCAGCACCGGATACGGGCCGATCCATCGCGCAGCCCGGCGTGCCAGCGCCACCGCGACCCGGCCGAACGGGCTCTTCCAGACCGTCAGGTCACGCCAGCCAAGGTAACGGTCGTCGGCCCGGACGGCGTCCCACTCCGGCTGGCCGTTATCACGATCCTGGGAGGTGCTCATCGCCGGTCCTCGTCGATGGTGTCGGGGGTCTCGTCGACCTGGGCCGCAGTTCCTCGGTCACGGTACGAGGATACGAATCCTTGTACTGGATGCGGTACCTCGAGCAGCCGGTGCCGACCCGGTAGGCGCCCCACACGACACTATGAGACGAGGCCGCGGCGGAACGCTTCGGCGACCGCGCCGGCCCGGTCCCGTACGCCCAGCTTGTCGTAGATGTGCAGCAGGTGGGTCTTGATGCTCGCTTCGCTGATGAGCAGGCCGGCAGCCGCCTCACGGTTGCTGGCTCCGTCGGCGATGAGCTTGAGCACCTGCAGCTCGCGCTGGCTCAGTGTGCCCGACACCGGGCGGCGGACCCGGCTCATCAGCCGCCCGGCCACCGTCGGCGCCAGCACGGACTCGCCCCGTGCGGCTGAGCGCACCGCGCGCAGCAGGTCCTCCACGGGGGCGTCCTTCAACAGGTACCCGGTGGCGCCGGCCTCGATCGCGGGCAGCACGTCGTGGTCGGTGTCGAACGTGGTCAGCACCAGCACCCGCACCTGCGGTGCCTGCTGCCGCAGCCGCCGGATCGCCTCGGCGCCGTCCACCACCGGCATGCGCAGGTCCATGAGCACGACGTCCGGCCGCAGCTCGACGGCCCGCTCGACCGCGGCGGCGCCGTCGCCGGCGACGCCAACGACCTCGAACTCGGCGGTGCCGGTGAACGCGCCCCGCAGCCCGTCGCGCACGATCGGATGGTCGTCGACGATGAGCAGGCGGATGGGGTGGGTCACGTCGGCCTCATTTCCGGGGTCAGCGCCGGCACGGTGACGTTGAGGGTAGTGCCGTCGCCGGGCTCGCTCTCGATGGTGAGGGTGCCCTGCACGCGCTCCGCCCGCTGGCGTACGCCGTGCAGGCCGAAGCCGCTGCCGTCCGCGCCGCCGCCGGGCGGTACCGCGACCGGATCGAAGCCGGCGCCGTCATCGCGTACATCGAGCATCACCACGTCGTCCAGATACGACAGCGTGACGGCCACCCGGCCGGCGCCGGCGTGCTTGGCCACGTTGGCCAGCGCCTCCTGCGCGGCGCGGAACAGCGTGACCTCGATCTCGGTGTGCAGGGTGCGCGCATCCCCGGTGGATTCCAGCTGTACCGGCACGCCGGAGGTCCGGGACCACCGTGCGACGAGGTCGGCCAGGGCGTCGGGCAGCCGGGCGTTCTCCAGCTCCCGCGGGCCGAGCGCGGCGACCGAGCGGCGGGCCGCGGCCAGGCTCTCCCGGGCTAGCGTGTAGACCTGGTCGACGTGGTGGCGCCACAGCCGCGGTTCGTCGCGTACCCGCTCGGCGGCCTGCAGCTGCGTGATGATGCCGGTCAGTCCTTGGGCGAGGGTGTCGTGGATCTCGCGGGCCATCCGCTGCCGCTCGTGATGGATGCCGGCCTCCCGGGCCTGCTCGAGCAGCTGCGCGTGCAGGCCCGCGTTCTCGGCGAGCGCGGTCCGCAGCTGCGCCACCGCCCGGTGACGCTGCTCGGTCTCGTCGCTGAATCGGTAGCCCAGGTAGCCGAACCAGCCGATGAGGAACGTCTGCAGGGCCACGATCAGCACCACCATGGTGGCCCACTCCGCGGTGTCGGGCACGCCGCCCGGCAGGACGTTGACCAGGCAGGAGGTCAGGAAGATGCTGACGAACGCCCACCGCGGCGGCAGCACCTCGTAGGCCTGCACGAGGCCGATGATGCCGAAGACGAAAAAGGCCGGTCGCCAGGACATCAGCACCGCCGCCAGGGCCAGCTGGACGCCGACGTACAGCAGCATCGGACCGGTCCGCTGCGTCCACGACGGCGGGCGCAGGGTGTACATGCCCAGCGCCCAAACGGCGGTCGCCGCGACCAGGGCCACGGTGACCAGCCGGTCGCCCGTGCTCTGGCCGGGGCTCAGCAGGGCCAGCACCGCCGACACGCCGAGCAGGATGTACGGCAGCGGCACCAGCAGCCGCCGCAGGCGCAGCCGGTACGCTGGAGTCTCGGGCAGCTCGACCGGCGCGCTCGTCATGGCCCCACCCCACCGTACATTCAGTCCCAGCGGAAGCACCGGATCGCGAGCAGCGCGGCGAGCACCGCGTACGCCGCCAGCACCGCGATGCCCTGGACGGACGGCCAGCCGCCGTCCGTGGTGTCGCGCAGCCCCTGCACCGCCGCGCCGAGCGGGGTGAAGTCGCTGACGCGGACCAGCGTGTCCGGCATCGTCTCGCGCGGCACCCACAGGCCGGCGAAGAACATCAGCGGGAAGAACAGTGCGGTGCCGATACCGCTCGCCGCGCGGCTGGAAGGCGCCACCGCGCCGACGAACAGGCCCAGCCCGAACATCGCCGCCGCGGTGAGCAGGAGTACCGACACGAGCCCGAGGACCTGCGCAGGCGGGCGCACGTCGAAGGCGACGCCGGCCACCGCGTACAGCACCAGCAGCGTGGCGACGGCGAGCAACGCCTGCACCGCGACCTGGGCGCCGAGCACCCGCCCGGGGCCGATCGGCGTCGTGGCCAGCCGGCGCAGCACGCCCTTCTCACGGTACTGCCCGAGGAACAGCGGCGTCACCAGCAGCGCCATGGCGGCCAGACCCATGATCGCGATGATCGGCACGTACAGGTCGATGACCCGCAGCCCGTCCAGCGCCGGATCCGGGCGGCGGAACGGCGGTACGTTGCCCAACGCCACGAGCAGCACCACGGGGAAGGCCGTGCACCAGACGTAGGCGCTCGGTTCACGCAGGAACAACCGCAGCTCCGCCACGGCCAATCGGTACAGTGCCGGCACCTCAGGCTCCCCGCTCATCCGGTTGCGTCCCGGCCCGGCGCCCGGTCAGCGCCAGGAACGCGTCGTCCAGACCGGACTGGTCCACCCGCAGCTCGGCGGCGATGATCTGGTTGCGGGCCAGCACGGCGGTCACGGCGTGCACCAGGTTGCCGGTGCCGGTCACGATCACCTGCGTGCCCTGCCGGGTCACGCCGGTGACCTCGGGCAGCTCGGTGAGCAGCCGGTCGTCCAGCGGGCTCGCCGGGCGGAACCGCATCCGCTGCGGAGCGTCCACGCTGGACACCAGCCCGGCGGGGGAGTCGAGCGCCACAACCCGGCCGGCGTCGATGAGCGCCACCCGGTCGCACAGCCGCTCCGCCTCGTCCATGAAGTGGGTGACGAGCACGACCGTCACGCCACGCGAGCGGACCTGCTCGACCACCTCCCAGGCGTCGCGGCGGGCCTGCGGGTCCAGGCCCGTGGTCAGCTCGTCGAGCACCGCCACCCGCGGGTTGCCGACCAGCGCGAGCGCGATCGACACCCGCTGCTTCTGCCCGCCGGAGAGCTTGCCGAACCGGGTACGCCGCTGCTCGGACAGGACCAGGTCGGACAGCAGCACCCGCCAGTCGGCCGGGTCGCGGTAGAAGCTCGAGTACAGCCGCAACGCCTCAGCGACGGTGATCCGGTCCGGCAGGTGACTCTCCTGCAGTTGCATGCCCAGCCGGTGCCGCAGCTCGCCGCCGTCGCGGCGCGGGTCCAGCCCCAGCACGCTGATCGTGCCGCTCTCGGGCCTGCGCAGCCCGGCGATGCACTCGACCGTGGTGGTCTTGCCCGCACCGTTCGGGCCGAGGATCCCGAAGATCTCACCCTCCCGCACGGCGAACGAGACGCCGTCGACCACGTCCCGCTCACCGTACCGCTTCCGCAGATCGGTGACTGTAATGATGTCCACGCGCTTCAGCCTGCGCGACCGCGCGCCGCAGCGGATCGACCGCGCGACACGACGATCGGTGAGCCACCGGATCAACCGATCAGTGGATGCGATCAACCCGTCCGGCCTCAATGATCGCGTCCCGGACCGGCAACCAGGGATCACGGTCTTTCCGGTCATAGCCGCTGGAATCTCGGGCCCGTTCTCGTGTGTTGTCACATGATGACGCGCTCCACGCCACCGAGCCCGGCCACGCCGACGGTCCCGGTGACCGCACCGGTCGCTGGATCGATGCGCAGGACGGCGTCCGGCTGCCCGACGTACACGTGCCGATTCGAAACCGCGATCCCCCGTGCGTCGGCAGGCAGGGTCCAGGTCGCCACGTGGGCTTTGGTGTCCCGGGCGAAGGTCAGGACCCGCGTGCCCACGGCGAGATGGATCTGGTCGACGCCGGCCGCGAGCGCGGCGCGACCGGCGACCGGTTCGAAGGTCAGTTCTTGCGTCACCGCGAGAGCGTCGGCGTGGATCACCGCAGCTACCCCGTTGCCGGCGTCGGCCACCCACACCTCCTCGGCGGTCTGCGTGATGGTCAGGCCCTCGACCAGCCCGGTGCCGAAGGTCGTGGGCAGGTCCACGCAGACCGCCCAGCCGTCCCGCACGCTCAGGGTGTGCACAAACGCGTGCACGTCGGGCTTGCCGTCGCGGGCGCCCGGATGCAGGATGTCACGCACGTGCTGGTGGTCGGGCTGGTGGCTGTACAGCGTGAACAGCCGCTCCCGGCGGGGGTCGAACACCGCCTGCCGGCCCTCGCCGCGCATCTCCTCCTCGGCGCCCTCCGGCACGAGGACCTTCAACCCGGCGTTCTCCCCGGGCAGGTTCAACGCCTTGATCTGGCCGGCGGCGAGGTCCAGCACACGCACGCGGTACCGATCCGGATGCTCCGGCGGGAGCATGTCGAGGACGAACAATGAGGTACCGCTCGAGGAGAACGCCTCGGGCTGGACGAACCCCGGAAGCGTCAGGCGATGCCGCTCCCCGGTCGGCCCCGCGACCACGATCGTCGTCTCGGTGCGGCCCGCAGGGTTGCCGTCGACGAGCGCGACGAGGCTCGCATCCGGCGCGACCGCCGCGAGCCGCATCCGGCCGCGCACCGCGGTCGCGGTGACAACGACGCCGGTCGTCGCGTCGCGGACCACGATGCGCCCATCCGCATCAACGCTGACCAGGCGGTTGCCAGTAAGGAGCGTGCCGCTCGCGACCCGGCCGGCAGTACCGGAGTCCAGCACCGCCAGCCCGTCACGCAGGGACACGGCGATCAGCTCCCCCGGCTGAAATTCTGTAACAGGGCGGGGCGACGTGCACCCGGCGAGGAATGCCACACCGCCCAGGCCCAGCAGTTCCCGACGCTTCATATCCATGACGAGCCGCCGGACGGCGGCGCCGTTCCCGGGAATCATCGACGATTTCGGCCAATGCGATCAAGGACCGGGTCACGGGATGATCACCGCGCGGCATCGGCGGTTCAGGGTGCCAGCCAACGCGGAATGTTGGTCACCGAGTGTTACGAGCGGCGCTCACGGTCGGCGGCTTGAGCGCGCAGCTGATCAAGCGCTGCTGATCGTGGCAGGCCGCAGACCGCTGGGGCGTACGGCGGCGATAACGGCCCATTCAGGGCATTGAACCTGGCCGCAGCTCAGGAGGGCGGCTGTGGGGTGGTGCCGGTAGAGGATGATCTGCTCGTGGGTAGGCATACATCCCGCGAGGCGGCGGAGTTCGTGGTCGGCGATCCGGACGCCCCCTGGGCTCTGCGGCGGTGGCGCTGGTGGTGGCTGTTTCCGCCGCTGGGCCTGGCGCTGTGGCCGATCTCGCCACTGCTGGCGATCGGTCTGACAGTGTCGCTATACGGGTTTGGCGTCAGCACCCGCGGGCTGGCGCCATACACGCGCGGTCCCCGAGACGGGCTGATCTTCGTGCCGCAGAACGAGCGGGGCGCGTGGCACGAGGCCAGACAGTCGATCGGGCGCATCCGCGCGGCATGGCCGGCCCTCGGCGTGATGGCCGACCCCGCCCACATCGGCCGGATAGCCGAGCGGCTCGGCGCGCTGCGCCGGCTCGCCGAGATTTCCGGCGAGCATGCTCACCAACAGCACCGCGCCGAGCAGGCCCGCAGGGCGCTGCGCCGGGCCCGATGGGCGGACGAGGGCGCTACGGACAGGCCTGACGTGGTCGCCGAGGTCGCGGACCGAACCGCGGCGGTACTCGCCGCGTACCGCGAGTTGTCCGCGCTGCCCCGCCCGGACACAGCGCCGGGAGACATGACCGGTACGACGCCGTGATGTGCCGCAAGACGTTCCGGTGATTGGTCGGTCGACACCCGCCGCCAGGCGCTGCTGTCGATGCATGTTTACGTCTTCGCTCTCGGCCGCCTCCCGCTCGTCGAACGGGATCATCCTGGCCGGATGCGCGCTCATCGGCATGGTCATCCGATCGCGCTGCGCCCGGCCTTCGGGTCGGGCGAGGAATCGCAACACGTCCTGGACGCTGCGGTTGATCACCGTGAGCCCGCCCATGAACCCGCCCGGCCACGTGACGAGCTGGTAGCCGCACTCGACCGGCGGCGCGGCGAACGGGGCAGCCAGCGCGGCCGCGGTGGCGGCCAGGGCGCGGATGCCTCGCATCGCGCGACGCTACGGCGGGCGGTGAGCGCGGCGGGGGCGGAAGGTTACAGCGGGACGAAGATGAGCCGGTCCCGGATGAGCTCCAGGCGGTCGGGGGTGAGGCCCTCGCAGTACACCATGATCTCCTCGGCGCTGCCGAAGCCCCCGAGGCGTTCGCGCTCGGTGGTGATCGCGGCCGCCACCTGTGGGGAGAGGTCCAGCTCGGTGGCGAGGACCGGGGCCGGGACGTGGTTGACGTCGACGAGGCCGCCGTCGTCGTACTGGCGCTGCAGGTCCGGGCGGCCGATGCGCAGTTCGGCGGCGAGGGGCGGGTTGCCGCCGAGGATCGCGCGGGCCTCCCGGCGGCGGTCCAGGCGCCACTGGGCCGCGGCGATCGCCGGGTCGGTGGGCGGGGCGGGCCGGGGTGGCGGCGCCGCGAACGGCGGGCGGCCGAGCTCCGCGACCTTCAGCTGCAGGTACAGCACGTGGATGGTGCCGGCGAACCACGGGATCGCGAACGCGGGCATGACGATCGCGTCCGACAGGGTGCCGCCGTTCTCGGGGGTGAACTGCACGGCGACGAAGAAGAACAGCGTGAGGGCCAGGTAGGCCAGGGCGGCGGCGCTGTGCTTGCGGTTGCGCAGCTTCACGCCGCCGACGAGGACCATCGGCGAGGTCGCGAAACCGAAAGTGACGAGCGGCAGGAGGAACCACCACCAGGTGCGCCGGCGCATGGCACCAACATAAGCCGTGGTCGCTACTGCACGGTGATGACGACCTTGGCGCGGGCGTGTTCGATCTCGAGGTACCGGACGGCGTCGGCGGCGCGCTCCAGCGGGAACGTGCGGTCGACGGCGGGGGTGACCTCGCCGGACTCGAGGTACTCGCGCAGCGTCGCCAGGCTCTGCGCGCTGGGCGGGACGTTGTTGAGCGACACGATCCGTTTGTCGCGGCGCGCGGCCAGCGATGCCCGGATGAGCAGCGCCATCGGGCCGAAGACGGTCGGGCGGCCGCCGCCGGAGACGCCGCCGCCGGCCAGGACGAGCCGGCCGTCGTCGGCGAGGACGGCGCGGTAGTCGGCGAGGGTGCGGTTGCCGACGAGGTCGAGCACGACGTCGTAGCGGCGGCCGGCCCGCGCGAAGTCCTCCCGGGTGTAGTCCACGACGTGGTCGGCGCCGAGGTGCGCGACCAGCTCGGCGTTGCGGGTGCTGCACACGCCGGTGACCGTCGCGCCGAAGGCCTTGGCCAGCTGTACGGCGAAGGTGCCGACGCCGCCGGAGGCGCCGTTGACGAGGATGTGCTCGCCGGGCCGCACCCGGCCGGCGTCGCGCACCGCGGCGAGCGCCGTCGTGCCGGCCAGCGGCACCGCGGCGGCCTGTTCGAACGTGAGCCCGGCCGGCTTGCGGCCGAGCCGGGCGACGGGCACGCGGGCGTACTGCGCGAACGCCCCGTCGTCCTCGCGCTGGTCGGCGTACACCTCGTCGCCCGGCTCGTAGCCGGTGACGCCCGGCCCGACGGCCTCGACGACGCCGGCGAGGTCGCTGCCCCGCACGGTTCTGCGCGGGCCGGTCCGCCCGAAGTTGGACGGCATCGCCATCCGCGCGAAGTAGGGGTCCCCGCGCATGATGTGCCAGTCCCGGGCGTTGACCGCGGCGGCCCGCACCCGCACCAGCACTTCCCCGTCGCCGGCCACCGGCGGCTCGACCTCGCGCAGCCGCAGCGTCTCCGCCGACCCGTACCGCTCCTGAACGATCGCCTTCATGCCATCGATGCTCGCGGCGGCCGTGATCGTCCTCATCGGCACATGGGCCGCGGATTTCCCGTACTTTCGGCGCGCCGCCCCCGTTCGTTTGACGGCGTGAGCGCTCGAGCAGCCGGCCGCGGTCGCCGAGCGGTACGCGCGCGGTCAGGCCCGGGGGAGGACCGCGGTGACCGTCCAGCCGCGGCCCGGGCCCGGCCCGGCCTCGCAGGTGCCGCCGACGAGCCCGGCGCGCTCGACCATTCCGGCCAGCCCGAACCCGCCGGCGGTCGCGGTGGCGCGGGCCGGCGCGGACTCGCCGTCGTCGCTGACCTGAAGGCGCACCGAGGCGGCGTCGGCGACGACGCTGACCTCGATCCGGGTCGCGTTGCGGGCGTGCCGGCGCGCGTTGGTGACCGACTCCTGCGCGAGCCGGAAGACCGCGGTGCCGATCGGCGCGGGCAGGTCCTCGACGTCGCCGGAGACCGCGACCTCGACGGCCGGCCCGACGAGGTGCCGCCCGGCCAGGCCGTGCAGGTCGGCGACCCGCGGCGCCGGTGCCAGCTCGGCCGGCTCGTCGGTGCGCAGCACGCGCACGATCCCGCGCATCTCGGCCAGGGCCTTCGACGCCTCGGCCTCGATGACCCGCAGCGCGTCGGTCGCCGCCGCCGGGTCGGACGGCGCCGTGGCCAGGCCCGCCTGCGCCCGGATGATCATGGCCGACACGTGGTGGGCGACGGTGTCGTGCAGGTCCCGGGCCAGCCGCTCGCGCTCGAGCAGCTTGACCTGGTCGAGCTCGCGCTGCCGGGCCCGGGCGCGGTACCGGAACGCGGAGCCCAGCGCCGACACCGCGAACAGGACCCCGAAGGCGCCGATCGCGTCGCCGGCCGCCATCCACCCCATGAGCAGCGCGAGCAGCACCTTGGCGGCGATGATCGCGCACCCGGCGACCGCTTCGCGCCCCGAACCCCAGCGCAGCAGCGCGTAGGCCAGGAACAGCACGAACGCGAACGCGTTGAGCCCCAGGTCGTGCCCGGTGACGATCGGGGCCAGGCCGCACGCGCCGAACGCGGCCGCGACCGCCGGCAGCGGGTGCGTGCGCCGCCACAGCAGCGTCGGCAGTACCGCCAGAGCCACCCCGGCGGCGAACCAGCGCCACGGCAGATCGGGCCGGGCCAGGGTCTCGACCACGACCGCGAGCGCGAAGCCGCCGACGAGGACCCAGTCGCGCCAGACCCGGGCGGGCGGCGCGGCCGGGCTCGGCTCGTCCCAGACGGAGCGCAGCAGGCCGGGCATCGCTGTCCATCGTATTGGCCGCCCGGCCGGCGCGGATCCGACCAAAGTACGACCGCCCGGGCCGCCGCGCCGCGTGGATTCGGCCCCTTTGTCCGGCCTTGCGCCGCAGGTCCGATCGTCATGGGCGAGAAACCACGCTTTGGCCCGGTTTCGTCGTATTAGCCTGCAAGGGTGGGCGGATACCACCTCGGCATCGACTTCGGCACCGCGCGCACCGCCGCGGTGCTGGCCCGGCCGGACGGGCGGCGAGAGCAGCTGCTGCTCGAGCCGTCCGCGGTGTGCCTGGACAACGCGCCCCACTTCGCCGCCGGCCACGACGCGATCGAGGCCGGCGCGGCCAGCCCCGACCGCTTCGAGCCGTACCCGCGCCGCAGCATCGACCGCGGCGCCGTCGTCCTCGGCGGCGTCGAGTGCCCGGTGCGCAGCCTGTTCGCCGCCGTGCTCACCCACGTCGCCGCCGCCTCCCGCCGGGTCGTCGGCGGCCCCCTCGCCAGCGTCGCCCTCACCCACCCCGCGGCCTGGCACCGCCCGCACACGACGGTGCTGGAGAAGGCGGCCAACCTGGTCGGCCTGCGCCCCGCCCGCCTGGTCGCCGAGCCCGTCGCCGCGGCCCTGCACGCCGACGAGACCGGCCGGCTCCCGCTGCCCGAGGGCGCCTCGGCCGTGGTCGTCGACGTCGGCGCCGGCTCGTTCGACGCGGCCGTCGTGGCCCGCACCGGCCGCACCGTGTCCCTGATCGCCTCGACCACCGTCCCCGAGGCCGGCGGCCTGGCGCTGGACGCATCGATCCTCGCCTACCTGGGCTCCGCCTTCGCCCGCCGGACGGTCGGCCAGTGGCGCCCCGACCAGGCGCTGCTCGATGGCGCCCGCGCCGGCCGCGAGGAGCTGACCGCCGCGAAGGCGTCGACCATCCCGGTACCTTGGTCCGCCTCCGGCATGACGCTGACCCGGACCCAGTTCGAGGCGCTGGCCCGCCCGCCGCTGCAACGCGCCATGCAGTCCCTGGCGTCGCTCGTCGCCGGCGCGGGCGTCGGCGACCTGGCCGGCCTGCTGCTCACCGGCGGGGTCGCGGACACCCCCCTCGTCACCGAGATGCTGGTCGAGACGCTGGGCCTGCTGCCGGTACACCTGGAGGGCCCCATCCTCGCCGAAGGCGCCCTGCTGGCCGAGCCCTCCGCCGTCCCCCGCCGCCCGCGGCGCCCCGAGGCGCCGGCGGTGCCGACCGGCCCGCGCGTCGACCCGAACGACCTGTGGGCGGCGCTGCAGCAGCAGCCCGGCGCGCAGTCGCCCGCCGCGCCGAGCCCGCAGTTCCAGGCCCGGTCCGCCTGGCCGTCCTCGGAGGACCCGTGGGCGGCCCTGCAGCGCGAGGCGACCCGGGCCCAGGCCCACGCCCCGGCCCCCGCCGCGCCCCCAGCCGCCGCCCGCCCGGCGGCGGCCCGGCCGGCGCCCCGCGACGCCCGGACCACGGCGCTGCGCCAGACCCCGGTCGCGCCGCCGATGGCCGCGGCCGCCCCGACCGCTCCCGCGCCGGCGGCGCCACCCCCGGTCGCACCGGCTCCGGTCGTCGCGGCCGCCCAGCCCCGCCCGGTACAGCTCGAGCCGTGGGAGATCCGCGCCGAGCTCTGGGTGCTGGAGCAGGACAAGCCGTGGCGCTTCGAGCAGGAGCTGCTGAAGATCCGCGCCGAGTGCCGGGCCGCGCAGTCCGAGTACCGGGCGGTCAAGGCCGACCTGGTGTCCGCCGCGCAGGAGGTCATCCAGCTGCGCAGCGAGATGGACCTGGCCTCCACCGACCTGCACGCGGCCGCCGTCGGTCTGCGCGCCGCGGGCGCCGAGCTGGACGAGTTCGAGGCCGAGCTCGACCTGATGGTGACGAAGTTCCGCACGCGGCGCGAGCCGCCCCCGGACGCCGTCACCCCGGAGCCCGCAACCATCCCCCACGAGCCCGAGCCGAACCAGGCCGTGGCCGAGCCCGACGTGCTGGCCACGCTCAGAGCCATTACCGAACCAGAGCCGGAACCGCAGCCGGAACCTGAATCTGAACCTGAACCCCAGGTGGTCGTCGAGCGCGAGAGTGCCGGCGAGGTCGAGGACTTCGGGGCGGTTGTGCGGGTCGTGCGGCGGTACATGCAGTCGGCGCGCCGCGGGGCCGTGGCCGAGAAGGAGCCGCTCCACGAGCGCGACGGCTGGGACGCGGACGCCGAGCTGCCGCTGTCCGACGTCGCCGTCTCGCCCTCGCCGCTGTTCCCGGCGCCCAAGCTCACCCTCGCCGACCGCTCCCGGCCGGCGTCGGCGCGGGAGCGGGTGCGGCGGTGGCGGGAGGCGCGGGCCAGGCGCCGGCCGGAGCCGTCCGGGCCCCGCGGGCACCGGCGGCAGCGGATGCGGCCGGGGGTCAGCGCCGCGATCACGCTCGTCGTCGCGCTGGTCGCGCTCGGCGGCGGTACCCTCGCGGCGCTGAAGCTCACCGGGTCGATGCCCGATCACGACTTCCAGGTGGGGGAGTGCGTGGCGCAGCAGGCCGACCGCGCCACCGTCGTCGACTGCGATGCCCGCGGCGCGTTCGAGATCACCGAGCAGGTGCCGCGGTCCGAGCGCTGCCCGGACCGCAACCAGCCGTTCGTCATCAAGGGGGAGGCGTTGTACTGCCTGGTGCCGGTGCGGTCCCGGCCGTGACGCCGCACGGCCGGGACCGGGGAGGAGCGGCTACGGCGTGACGTCGGCGCTGTCGATCGCCACGTTCCATCCGCTGCTGGCCGCGTTCTTCATGCCGGTCACCCGGATCCGCAGCGTGTGCGAACCGGCGGCGAGCACCGGGCTCGTCCACGCCACGCCCGAGGCGTTGCGCGCCGCGGCGTAGTTGTCGACCAGGGTCTCCGCGCCGCCGTCCAGCGACAGGGCCATGATCTGCTGGTCGGCGTCGCGGACCGCGTGCAGCGCGACGCGCGTGCCGGTGAAGGTGAACGTCGCCGTCGAACCGGCCGTGAAGCTCCAGTTCGCGGTGCCGTTGAACATGTCCGGCACGCCCGTGGTCAGGCCCCAGCCGGAGCCGTAGGCGAAGCGGGCGTCGGTGCCGTCGTACGTGCTCGCGGCCGCCGCCTGGGTGACGTCGGCGCGGTCGAGGGCGATGTTGATGCCGGTGCTCGACGGGTTGCGCTGGCCCGTGTTCACGATCGTCAGCGTGTGCGGGCCGGACGCCAGGACGGCGCTGGTCCACACGACGCCCGATGCGTTGCGCGTGGCGGCGTAGTTGTCGAGCGTCACCGGGGTACCACCGTCGACCGCGACCGTCATGCGGCCCTGGTCGACGTCGCGGACGGCGTGCAGCGCGACCTGGGTGCCGGAGAAGCGGAACGTGGCCGTGGCGCCGGCGACGTGGCTCCAGTTCGCCGTGCCGTTGAACATGTCGGGGACGCCGGTGGTGAGGCCCCAGTTGGCGTCGTAGGTGAAGTCCGGGGCGGCGGCGTCCACAATGGTCGGTCCGCCGGTGGTGCCGCCGTCGAGCGGGGTGCCGAGCGTGACGGTGTACGCGTCCGAGCCCGCCGTCATCGGCACCGCCACGTTCAGCGTGCCGACGGTGACGGTGACGTCGGCGCTGGAGACGATCGCCGGTCCGGTCAGCGGGGACTGGTTGGCGATGCGGGCCACCGTGACGCGGGCGCGGCCGTTGGTGACGAGCCACGACGGCACGCCGCGCATCGCCACCGTGGTGGTGCCGGTCTGGCCCGTCTGGTTGCCCAGCAGCGCCACCGCGCGGCCGGCGTTGCGGTCGATGCTTGCGGCGACGCCGATCGGGCCCGAGCCGGTCGCCGCGACGAGGTTCCCGGTCATCTGGGCGTAGGCGCGGTACGTCCACCACTGCCCCGTGGGCTGCCCGTTCCACAGCACCGAGTCGAGCGTGCCGGCGACGCAGCAGTCCGACCAGATCGCGTGCGCGGCCGCGGAGACGTTGGACGCGGCCAGGCGGGACAGGAACCAGGCGAGGTACCCCGGCTGCTGCTGCCCGGAGAAGAGGTACTCGTCGATGGTGAGCGGCAGCGCCGCGACCCCGTGTGCGCTCACGATCGCGGCCGCGTCGGCCGAGTCGGCCAGCGGGTCGTTGCCGAAGTGCCAGTTGAGGACGTTCGGCAGGGTGCCGTCGGCCTTGGTCCGGGTGATCCAGGCGTCGAGCCAGGCGTGGTTGTAGCCGGAGTACGACGGGCCGACGATGACGGCCGCCGGGTCGACCCGGCGGAACTCCGTCACCGCGGTGTTCCACATCTGGTAGTACTGCGCGCTGTTGACCCCGCGCGGCCAGAAGCCGGTGCCGTCGGGCTCGTTCCAGATGTCGTACTGCACCCGCGCCCCCGACGCCTTCACGTCCGTGGCGAGCCGGTTGACGAACGCGCGCCAGTTGGTGCAGTCGCCGTTGTCGCACGGGTACACGGTGTTGGACGGCTGCTCGGTGTCGGCGCCCCACACGTCGGAGACGAGCAGGTGGTAGGTGGCGTTGTAGGGCGCGGCGGTGACCCGGCGGGCCTGCCCGATGGCGGAGTTGAGGCGCACCTGGTAGCCGGATCCGGCGGCGTACCCGTCGCCGATCCAGCCGTGGCCGGCGATGCGGGCCCCGCCGCCGCGGAACAGCGTCGGGTGCAAGGGTTGCAGCAGGGAGTCGGCGGGTCCGGACCCGTCCTGGTTGAGTCCATACAGGAACCCGGACCCGGCGAAGGTGGGCGTCTTGCCGACCGCGGAGAAGTCGACGCTGACGGTGGTGTCGGCGGCCGAAGCGACCGACGGCACGGCGGCGAGCGCCAGAGCGAGGAGCAGGACGGCGACGAGGCGGCTTGGCGGAGCGGCGCGGGACATCAATCCTCCTGATGGATGGGGAGACGGGCGTCGTCTCGCAGGAACAAGGGGATCCGGGCCAGCGGAGCGTCGACGGTGACGCTGCGCCCGCCCGGGAAGGTGGTGCCGGTGTCGGTGTGCGTCCAGCGGGCGCCGGCCGGGAGGTACACCTCGCGGTCACGCGCGCCGGGGTACAGGACGGGCGCGACGAGCAGGTCGCGGCCGAACAGGAAGGCGTCCTCGACGTCCCAGGCGGCGGCGTCGGACGGGAACTCGACGAGCAGCGGGCGCAGCAGCGGCAGGCCGGAGCGCAGCTGCTCGTGCAGGTACGGGCGCAGCCGCTCCCGCAGGCGCAGGAAGGCGGCGAGGATGGCGTAGGCCTCGTCGCCGTACGACCACACCTCGTTCGGGCCGCCACCGACCCCGACGCCGGCCCGGCCGGTGCGGGGCTCGCGGTGGCCGTGCAGGCGGAACAGCGGGCAGAACGCGCCGAACTGGAACCACCGCACGAGCAGTTCCCGGTACGCCGGGTCGTCCGGGTCCCCGCCGTGGAAGCCCCCGATGTCGGTCGTCCACCACGGGATGCCGCTCATCGCGACGTTCAGCCCGGCCCGCACCGACGCCCGCAGCGCCGGGAACGTCGCCGGGATGTCGCCGGACCACAGCGCCGCGCCGTAGCGCTGCGAACCGGCCCAGGCCGAGCGGACCAGCGACAGCACCTCCGTCTCGCCCTGCTGACCGAGGTATTCGAACGCGCCCCGGGCATGCTCGCGCGGGTACAGGTTGGCGACCTCGGCGCCCGGCCCGGCGGCCAGGCTCAGGTTGTGGAAGTGGCCGGGGCGCATCTCGGGCTCGCAGGCGTCGAGCCAGAACACGCGGATGCCGTCCTTGCCGTACGACTCGTGCACCCGCGCCCAGAGGAACTCCCGCGCCCGCGGGTCCGTGGCGTCGTAGAACGAGACCCCGATCGGCGCGTCGGTCTCGCCGTCGGGCCATTCCGCGTGTACGCCGCTGCCGCTGTCGGTCGCCACCAGCAGCCCGGCGTCGCGCATCGCGGCGTGGTTCGCCGACAGCGGGCTGACCGACGGCCACACCGACACCGCCAGCTCGACGCCGAGCCCGCGCAGCTCCTGGACCATCGCGGGCGCGTCGGGCCAGTCCTCGCCGTCCCAGTCCCAGTCGCCGAGGTGGCGCCAGTGCAGGTAGTCCGCGACGATGACCGACAACGGCAGGCCGCGGCGACGGTACTCCCGGGCGACCTCGAGCAGCTCGGCCTGCCCGCGGTACCGAAGCTTGCTCTGCCAGAAGCCCGACGCCCAGGCCGGCAGCTCGGGCGCGGGCCCGGTCACCTCGGCATAGCGGCGCAGGATCTCGGCGGGCTCGCCGGCGGTGAGCCAGTAGTCGATCTGCGGCGCCCGGTCGGCGACCCAGCGGGTGCCGTTGGCGGCCAGTTCCACGCGCCCGACGGCCGGGGTGTTCCACAACAGCCCGTAGCCGCGGCTGGACACCGTGAACGGGATGCTCACCTCGCCGTTGCGCTGCTGCAGCTCGAGCACCATGCCCTTCTGGTCGAAGCGGCCGTGGCCGTGCTGGCCGAGGCCGTAGAAGCGCTCGCCGTCGTAGGCGGCGAAGCGCTGCTCGACGCGGTGGCCCCCGCCGCCGGCCGGCTCGAAGTGCCGCGGGCCCGGCCACCAGAAGTGGGCCGGGGCCTCGCGCAGCAGCTCCTCGCCGGTGTCGGCGCGGCGGGCGGTGAGCAGCCCGCCGGCGCTCACCTCGACCCGCAGCCGGCCGTTGACGAGCGCACCGTCCACGATGGACGCACCCGGGTCGGCGGGCCGGTCGAGCAGGGCGCCGGGCCGGTCGTCGGCGATGCGGTGCCGGCCCGCGCGGACCCGCACGCTGTCGGCGCCCCAGGGCTCGGCGACGAGCACGTCGTGGCCGTGCCGCCAGGTCAGCGCAGTGGTCATTGCTCTCCTAATCCTTGACGCTGCCGCTGGTGATGCCGGCCGCGACGTACCGTTGCGCGACGACGAGCAGCGCGGCGACCGGCAGCGAGGCGATGACCCCGGTGGCCATCACGCTGTTCCAGTCGCTGATGTGCGCGCCGATGAAGCGGTAGATGCCGACGGTGATGGGGGCGGCCTCGTCGCGGGTGGTCAGCGTGACCGCGAAGAGGAAGTCCGCCCAGGCGAACAGGAATGAGAACAGCCCGGCGGTGATGACCGCGTTGCGGCTCACCGGCAGGATCACCGACCACAGTGTGCGCAGCGCCGAGGCGCCGTCGAGCTGGGCCGCCTCGCGGATCTGGGCCGGAATGCCGCGCATGAACGCGTGCAGGATGAGCACGGCGAACGGCACGCACAGCGTCGAGTCGGCCAGGATCAGCGCGAGCGGGGTGTCGAGCAGGTAGAGCTCGTTGGCGGCCACGTAGAACGCGTTGGCCATCACGATGCCCGGGATCATCTGCGCCACCAGCAGGCCGAACAGCAGCGAGCGGCGCAGCGGGGCGCCGAGCTGGGCCAGGCCGAACGCGGCCGGCACGGCGACGGCGAGGGTGACGCCGACCGTGCCGAGCGCGACGTACACGCTGGTCAGCAGGTGCCTGCCCTGGCTGGACAGGGCGTTGCGGTAACCGTCCAGGGTGCCGTGGATCGGCAGCCAGACCGGCGTGGGTTTGATGAGGTCGGTGGACGGCAGCAGTGACGCGTTCACCATCCAGTACAACGGAAACAGCATGACCGCGAGGACGATCACGCCGATCGTGGTGTTCGTGCCGGGTCTGGGTCGGTCTTTGCGAAGCCGAACCGAGCCAGACTTGGCATCAGCGCGCCTCACGACGAGCGCCGTTCCGCGCGCAGGTAGCCGATCGCGAACACCACGGCGACGACGATCAGCAGGTTGCCGACGGCCGCGCCGCGCCCGAACGCGAGCTGCTGGAACGACAGGTCGTAGGAGTAGGTCGTCAGGGTCTGCGACGAGTCGGCCGGGCCGCCCTGGGTGAGCACCATGATGACGTCGAACACCTTCAGCGTGTAGATCAGCCCGAGCGTGAGCACGACCGAGGTGACGGGCCGCAGCAGCGGCAGCGTGATGTGCCGGAACCGCCGCCACGCCCCGGCGCCGTCCAGCGCGGCGGCCTCGTAGAGCTCGTCGGGGATGGACTGCAGCCCGCCGTACAGGATCACCATGTTGAAAGGAATTCCGACCCAGACGTTGACCAGTGTGACGGCGGTGAGCGCCATGCTCGTGCTGGCCAGCCAGGGGATCGGCTCGTCGATGAGGTGCAGGCCGAGCAGCGACTGGTTGAGCACGCCCGAGTCCGTCTCGAGGATCCACCGCCACGCCGTGCCGGACACCACCAGCGGCAGCAGCCACGGCACCAGCAGCAGCGAGCGCAGCACGCCGCCCAGCGGGAACCGGCGGCGGAAGAACACCGCCAGGGCCAGGCCGATGCCGAACTGGAAGGCCAGCGAACCGGCGGTGAACAGGACCGTGTTCGTGAAGGTGCCGGCGAACGCCGGGTCACGGAACACCTCGCGGTAGTTCCGCAGCCCGGCGAACGGCGCGACGCCCGTGTAGAAGGACGAGACCGTGTACTCCTGAAAGCCCATCCGCACGTTGGTGGCGAGCGGATAGAGGTAGAACAGGATCAGGTACAGCCACGCCGGGACGACGAAGGCGAGCCGCTTCACTTTTGGGCAGCCGCCCTGAGCGCCTCTTCCGGCGACTTCCCGCCCGCGAGGCAGGCCTGGATCGCGTTGAACAGCGCCTCGCTGGCCTTCGGGTAGCCGGTGCCGAGCTCGGCGGTGCGGGCCTGGGCGGTGGCGACCTCCTCGACGAACGCCGACAGCTGCGGGTCGCTCTGCGCGAGCTGGGCCGCGGCGGCCTGGTTGCTCGGGATGTAGCCGGCCGCCTTCGACCATTCGAGGCTCTTGTCCTGGCTCAGCAGGCACTTGAGCACCGACAGGGCCTTCGCCTCGCGCTGCGGGTTGCTGTGCCCGACCGTCCACATCTCGCCGCCGAGCGGGGTCACCGGCTTCGCCGTGGGCGAGGGGATCGGGATCGGCACGATGCCGAACTTGAGGTCGCTCTTCTTGTTCAGCGTCGGCAGCTGCCACGGCCCGTTGACCATCATCGCGGCGTTGCCGGCCATGAACTGGTCGTTGACGTCGGCCTGGGTCCAGGTGACGACGGACTTGGACGCGGCCTTGGCCTCGACGAGGTCCTTCCACAGGGCCAGGGCCTTGATCGCCTCGGGGGAGTCGAGCTTGCCGAGGCTGGCGCCGGCGGTCCAGAAGAACGGCTCGAACTGGAAGCTGCCCTCCTCGGTGCCGACGGCGGAGAAGGCGATGCCGTAGCGCGTGCCCTTGGTGAGCGCCTTCGCGGCGGCGGTCAGCTCGTCCCAGGTCTTCGGCGGCTGGATGCCGGCCGCGGTGAAGAGGTCCTGGTTGTAGTACAGCGCCAGGCCGTTGACGCCGGGCGCGATGCCGTAGGTGTCGCCCTTGTACTTGCCGGCCGCCACGATGGAGGGGTACAGCCCGTCGGTGGACAGCTCCTTCAGTGCCACCAGGCCGCCGGTCGCGGCCAGCTGCGGCAGGTCGGGGTTGTCGACGAGGGCCAGGTTGGGCAGCGAGCGCGACGAGGCCTGCTGCAGCAGCTTCGGCATGAACTGGGCCCGCGGCACCTGCTGGTGCTGGACCTTGACGCCGACCTGGGCGCCGCACTCGTCGAGCAGCTTCGGCAGCTGGGTGTTCTGCGGCGCGGCCTCGTAGTAGTCGATCTCGGTCAGGGTGTCGGTGCCGTCCTTGGTACCGCCGGCTCCGTTGCCGCACGCGGTGAGCGCGAGGGCGGTGAGGACGGCGGCCGCGAGCTTTCTCATGTGGGGGTGAGCCTCTCTCGATTTGTCGAACTGATTCGACAAACTGCGGAAGGGAGCGGGGTGTTCGGGGGGCGTCGGTTCAGCGGACCTTGAGCAGCGGGGCCAGCATCGTGACGGAGGGCTGGACCTCGTTGTTGAGCAGCCCGGCGAGGCGCTGCACCGCGGTGCGGGCGAGCTCCTCGACCGGCAGGGACACCGAGGTGACCGGCGTGGCGAGCCGGTCGACGGCGTCGTCGGGGCAGATGGCGACGATGTCGACGTCGGGCCGGCCGAGCCCGGCGAGCCGGTCGGCCACCAGCGGCAGCGCCCACTCGTTGTAGACGACCATCGCGGTGATGCCGGGGTCGCCCTCGAGCAGCTCGCCCAGCGCGTCGACGACCCCGCCGGCGGTCGGCAGGCAGGGCGTCCAGGTCGCCGCGGCGCCCTGCTCGCGCAGCGCGTCGAGGGCCCCGTCGCGGGCGTGGGCGGCGTAGGCTGCGCCGCGGCGGTAGGTTTCGGGGTGCTGCCCGAGGAAGCCCACGTGCGTGTGGCCGCGCTCGACGAGGTGCTCGGCGGCGGCGCGCCCGCAGGCGACGAAGTCGAAGTCGACGTACGGCAGGCCGTAGGGGTTGTCCGGCGTGCCGACGAGGACGGCCGGGCACTGCAGCGCGCGCAGGAGCTTGGCCCGGGGATCCTTCTGCTGTACCTCCATCAGCATCACCCCGTCGACCAGCGCGGTGCCGACGGCGTCCCGGATCGCGGACGTGCCGTCGTCGTCGGTGAGCATGAGCAGCTTCAGGCCGGCGTCCTGGGCGGCGGTGAGGGCCGCCCACACGTACGGCATCTGGACCTGGTTGTGGGGCCCGTGCACGAGCGGCAGCGCCATGGCGATGACCCCGGTGCGCTTGGTGCGGATGGAGCGCGCCCCGGCGTGCGGCCGGAACTGCAGCTCGGCGATGCTCGCCTCGACCCGGGCGATCGTCTCGGGCGAGATGGAGCGGTTGCCGCTGAGCACGTACGACACCGTGCTGCGCGACACCCCCGCGTGCCGGGCCACGTCCGCGATGGTCACTGCCATTGCCCGAGTCTCCTCCTCCCGCCACCGTCCGGGCGCCCCGGGTGAGGCCGGCGCGTCGAACTGTCGAATCAGTTCGACGGGTGGACCGTAACATCGCGGCAACCCGGCGGCAAGAGGTCGCGCCGGGTCGCCGCGACGAGGCGCGGAGGCAGCCGCAGTCGGCGGCAAACGGCTTGCAGCGCTGTCGCTGGGCGCCGCCTTTCGACGGCGCCGCCGTGTTGCGGGGGCGTCGCCGTGTTGCGGGGGCGTCGCGGTGTCGCGAGGGGGCCGCGGTGTCGCGAGGGCGCCACCGTGTCGCGGGCAAGCCGCCGTGCGCGGGCCGGGCGGTCCGGGCTACGGGACGGTTTTCTCGATGGCCGCCGGCCCGAGCTCGTCGAGTTCGGCCTGGGCGCGGCGGATGTTCTCCGGTGTCGGGTCGTGGCCCTCGGCCGCGGCGAGGTCCTCCGCGGTCCACTCCTGGTCCGCCCCGGTGCGGGCCTCGTGCCGGCCGTTGGCGTCCACGGTGCGGGCCGCGGCCGGGACGCCCGAGATGATCGGTGTGTTGTCGTCCATGGTCACCTCGTACCCGCCCGCGCGGCGGCTAAGCCCCGCCCGGTGGCGATCGGCTCAGGGGCAGGCGGCGGCCAGGCCGTGGAACTGGTCGCGCTTCCAGCGCTCGCGGCCCGCCCCGTTGACGACGAGCAGCTCGGCGCCGGCCGCGGTGCCGCCCGGGCACAGCGCGTCGTCGAGGCGGTGGTGGCGCTCCGGCGCGCCGTAGAAGGCCTCGAGGCCGGCGCGGTCCAGGTCGTACTCGGGGCCGGTCGGCTCGACGAACAGCACCGCGACGGCCGTGAAGCCGTCGGGAACCTGTGCCCGGTCGGGCAGCAGGCGGTAGGCGCGCTGGTTCGTCACGTCCTGGACCGCTGCGCCCGCGGCGCCGATGCGGACGTGGACGGCCGGGTCCGCGCGCAGCAGCGCGGCGGCGAACTCGACCGCGCGGCGGGCGCTGGGCTGGCCGAGGCGGGCGGCGATGTGCTCCGGGTCGTCGAGGCGGCCGGACGTGACGAGCGTCTGCAGCTCGGGCAGCAGGTGGTCGCTGACCAGCCATTCGAGGGCGCCGACCACGCGGGACGGCTCGTCGGCGCCGAGGGTGCCGCGGCCGCGGGTCATCGCGTCGGCGGCCAGCAGGATCTGGCGCTGCAGGGCGGGGTCGAGCTCGTTGATCACCGGGGACTGCGACGGGTCGACGCCGAGGGCCTGGAGGCGCTGACGAACGGCGGGGTCGGGGCCGTCGAGCGCGGGGGAGTACACCTGGACGGAATAGCGCACCGTGCCCGGGTTGGCGAACGTCATCACCGGCGTGCTCGACCAGGCGCCGGGCTGCAGCGCCCCGAGGTGGACGGTGCGCACCGGGGTGCCGGGGGCGACGCCGGCCAGGACCGTGGCGTCGCCGTTGGCGCTGCCGACGTTGGTCACGGTGACGCTCCACTGGCACTGCGGGGTGGCGCAGGCGGGCGCGTTGACCCGGATCGCGAACCGCGGCGCCGGCACGTTGACCACCTTGAACTGCGACACCAGCTCGGCCGGCGCGGGCGAGGCGGCGGGCCCGGGCGCCGCGCCGCTGCCGGACAGGCCGGCGGCCGCCGGGGTGAGCACGTCGGCGACCGCGGCCCGGGTCTGCGCCAGGGTGGCGTCGTCGGGGGCGTCCAGGGCGATGGCGACCCGCGCGCCGGACGGGAGGCGGCCCTCCGGCTCGAGGCGGCCGACCGCGCCCAGCGGGCCGCCGAGCCAGACCAACGACCGCGGGGCGGACTTCGTGAGGGCGAGGGTCCAGTCGCCGTACTGCAGCACGTCCACAACCTGGCCGCGCCACACGGCGGTCCCGGCCGCCTTCGGGTCGTGACCCGACATGGCGTTGCCGGCCGCCGCGCCGAGCGCCTTCGGCGTGAGCGACAGCGCGATGTTGACCGGCACGGCGACGCCCGGCCGGGGCTCGACCCAGCGGCCGGCGAGCGCGGACGCCGTCTCCGGGGAGCGGCGCGACCACCAGTCGGCGTCGCCGCGCACGTAGGTGTGCAGGCCGTTGTTGCGCACCTCGGCCGTGCCGCCGCCGGGGTCGGTGATGGTGCCGCTGCCGATGCCGTCGGCGGTGAACGTGAGGTCGGCGTCGACGGACGCGCCGCCGGGGCTGCTGAAGGTGACCCGGCTGTGGACGCCGTTGGCGCCGGTGAGGGCCTCGACGGCGGCGTCGGCGGCGTCGCCGTCCGGGCCGCCGCCCACCGCGACGACGATGCCGGCGATGCCGAGCGCGACGGCGACGAAGGCGGCCCCGAGCAGCCCGATCAGCACACTGTTGCGTGACGCCGGCGGCCTCGCCGGAGGGGGCCCGGGCATCGGCGGCGCCGGCAATGGCGGTGCCGATACCGGCGGTGCGGGCGTGTCCCACGCGGGGGCCGCGTCGAGCGCGTCCCAGACCGGCGGCGCCTCGGGCTCCGGTGGCGCCGGCGGCGCGGCGGGGGCCGGCGGCGGGGGCGCCGGGGCCTCCCAGACCTCGGCGGGCGCGGCGGCCGCGGGCGGGTCGGCCCACGGCGACGGGGCGTAGAACGGGTCGTCGGGGCGCCGCGGCGGCTGGTAGACGGGGCGCGCCCAGGGGGAGACGCCGTCGTGGTCGTCGGCCATCGTCTCCCCCCATTCGCGTTACGGACGGTCGTCGATCCGTTGCGGATCGATGACCGTCCGATCGTACGTCACCCGCTCCTGCGTCAGGAGGTGGTGAACATCGCGTAGAGCGAGGCCGGCGCGTTGATCGCCCCGGACGGCTTGGTGATCGGCTTGACCGCGTCGAAGCCGCTGAACACCAGGTCGATGGTGAGGCCGGGGTCGATCGCGGAGCCGTCGAGCTTGAGGGCGGTGAGGCGGCCCTGGTCGTCGACCGTGGCCGTGAACGGCACCGCCTTGGCCTTGTCGCCGACCTTCTTGAGCAGCTGCTCGTCCGGCGCCACCAGACTGTCGGCCGCGGTGACGTCGACGACGCCGCTGAAGTGCGTGGCGTCGGCCTGCTTGACGTCGGCGGCGCCCTGCAGCATGCCGGCGGTGCCGATGGCCGGGTTGCCGTCGGTGTCGATCGGCAGCTGCGTCTTGTCCTCGACCTTCGCCGGGTCCAGGTGCATCCACTTCGTCTTGGTGATACCGAGCTGCTTGTTCCCGGCGGCGCCGAGGTCGGCCTTGAGCCATACGTCGGGGGCGATCACGATGTACGCGAGGGAGATGGTCGTGCCCTCCACCTTGCCGCTCATCTCGACCGACGCCGCTTTGGCCTTGGCGTCCACGCGGCCGCCGCCGGACATGCCGGCCTGCTTGACGGTGAAGGTGAACGAGGCCTTGTCGAGGGTCTGGACGGCCTTGAGCAACACGTCCTTGGGCGCGGGCGCGGTCGACGCCGGGGCACCGGCCGCGCTCGTGTCCAGCGGCTCGTCACCACCGCACCCGGCCAGGGCGCCGCTCGCCAGTGCGGCGACGAGCAGGACGCGCAGGTACTTCATCATGCCTCCCTGATTGCGGCCCGCCGCACCCGCTGGGCGGCGGCGCCGGAGGGAGGCTACCGGTCCGCCGCTCGCCGTGCGGTCCCGCCTGCCGTACGGCCGCAGCGCCCTCCACCGTTTCGCCGCGGCCGGGCCCGAACGACCGAACCCGCCGGGTAGACATGCGCGGCCTCCGCTTGCCGACGCCCCGGGCCGGGCGCAGGCTCAGGGCTACGGACGAATTGGTCCAAGGTGATGTCCGATGTGGCAAGTCTTCCGGCGCCCCGATGACGCGGCCGATCTGCGCGCGGCGCTGCACGCCCTCTTCCCGGACGAGGAGGCGGCGCGGATGATCGCCGCGTACCGGGCGGCCGGCCCGCTCACCGACGCCGAGGTGGCGTCGCTGGGCCGCCTCGACGCGGCCGACCGATCGGCGCTGCTGTTCCGGCGCTTCCCCGGCCTGGATGCGGGCACGGCCGCCGCCACGGACCTCGAGCTGCGCCGGGGCGCCCCGCCGTCGGGCCACCCCGGCGCCGCGGGCTGCCGGCAGTACCTCGGCGAGGACGTCTAAATTTCGAAACTCATGGACGTGGCAGAGCGGCGCCGGCCTCGCTGTGACCAACTTCCGCTGACCCCGCTCCGGTAAGGTCGCCGCCCATGGCGACCTTACCGTGGCCCGAGGCCGCGGCCTTCCCGATCGGCGACGCCCGGCCGGACGGCTTCGTCGTGGCGCCCGGCGGGCGCCGTGCGGTGTACGTGACGCCGGACCTCGTCGTCTGCGTCGACGGCCGCGGCGAGGTCTGGCGGTTCGAGATCGCGCCGCCCGCGAAGCCCCGGCCGGGCGCGCGCGCCGGTTGCGCGTACTCGCTCGACGGCGCCACGGTGTGGGTGTACATGCCGGATGCGATGGCCCGCGACGCGGGCCCGGATCGCTGGCTCGCGCTCGACGGGGCCACCGGAAGGCTCATCGACGCGGCCGCCCTGCCGACGGTCGGGCAGGGCGCGAGGCATTTCGCGCACCCGGATGCCGTACACCTCCTGCTCGACGTCGGCGAGGGCCAGGACGGCTGCTGCACCTACCGCGCGCGCATCGACGATGGCCGGATCGAGCTGCACGAGTACCCGTGGACGGACCGGTCCCTCGTCGCGATCGCGCCGGACGGGCGGCACTTCATGACCGTCGACCACGGGCAGGCCGACGCCGCGTTCCACACCTACCCGGACGGCGATGTCGTCGCCCGGGTGGCGGTCGAGGCGCTCGGCCACGACCCGGACGAGGCGTTCGTCGAGTGGATCGGTGGCTACCTCGATGTCGGCACCGCCGTGGTCACCGTCGCCGGGGAGACCGAGGACGAGGAGGAGTGGCTTCAGCGGTACCTCGTGAACCCGCACACCGGCGCGGTCCTGGGCCGGTTCGAGTCGCCCTCCGAGGACGTCTCCGACCCGCGGGCGCCCGGGGGCGGCGCCTGACTCACGAGGTGAGGTGGGCGACGAGGTCGGCCGGGCGGCTCAGCGCGCACAGGTGGCCGCCGGGGATCGGCTCCACGGCCAGGCCCAGGCGCTCGCGGACGACCCGCTCCTGGTACTCCAGCGGGAACAGCCGGTCCTCGCGGCCGCTCAGCGCCCGCGTCGGCACGTCCGGCCAGGCCGGCAGCGGCCACGGCTCGCCGAACGGCGTGTCCGACTGCGGCGGCTGGCCCCGCATCGCCTCCTCGGTGACGGCGGGCGGCACGTCGTGGAAGAAGTGCACGAGCAGGTCGAACTCGGCGTCCGGGTCGCGGCCCTCGCGCACGTCCAGGGCGCGCCGCGCCGCCTCCTGGCCCGTGTTGGCCCAGTACTCGCCGGCGGTCTCGCCCGGTGCCGGGATCATCGCGTTGACGAGGACCAGCTGCGTCACCGGCAGCCGGTCGCAGGCCAGCGGCGCGCTGAACCCGCCCATCGACTGCGCGACCAGCACCACGTCGCCTTCGTTGCCCGCGGCGGCGACGATCGCGTCGGCGTACTCCCGCAGGCCCGCCTTGTCGTCCCCGGTGGGCAGGTCGACGGCGATCGCGTCGTGGCCGAGGTCGCGCAGCAGCGGCACGACCCGGTGCCAGTACCACGCCGCGCCGCCGGCCCCGGGCACCAGCACGTACCTCACGACGCACCCCCGGCGCCCGCCCCGGCCAGCACGGCGGGCAGGCGCGTGGTGAAGTCGAGGACCCCGACCCACGACGGGCGCAGCGCGATGCGGGCCATCCGCGTGCCCGGGTGGTCCACCGCGGCCACGTTGGCCGCGCCCTGCTGCGCGCCGTAGTAGCGCCGGTGCGCGAGCGCGTACTCCGGCACGATCCCGTCGACGTCGGTGACCTCGGCGTCCCCGCGCAGCAGCAGTACCTCCGGGGGCGGGCCGGGCACGTCGATCGTGACGGCCACCGCCGGCCGGGCCCGCAGCGCGGCGATCTTCCCGGCGCCCGCGAACGTCGACATGACCAGCTCCTCGCCGGTCCAGTGGAACATCATCGGCATCACCCGGGGCGTGCCGTCGGCCGCCACGTAGGCGAGCCGGGCCAGCTCCCGCGAGCCGAGCAGCCGCACCGCGACCTCGTGCTCGAGCAGCCCCGGGGAACCCTGCGCAAGATTCGTCATCGCCGCACCTCCACATCTTGGTGCTAATTTAGTACCACTAGGTGTGATGCTAGTACAATCGTCGGCGTGGCGCGAACCTATGACGATCCGTGCGGCCTCGCCCGGGCCCTCAACCTCGTCGGCGACCGCTGGGCGATGCTGGTCGTGCGCGAGCTGCTGCTCGGCCCGAAGCGCTTCGCCCAGCTGCGCCGCGGCCTGCCCGGCGCGAGCCAGAGCATGCTCACCAGCCGCCTGACCGAGCTCGAGGAGGCGGGGGTGCTCCGCCGCGTGTACTTCGGGCCGCCGACGGGCGCGTGGGCGTACGAGCTGACGCAGCGCGGCCGCGAGCTCGAGCCGGCGCTGCTGGAACTGGCCCGGTGGGGCAGCCGCGCCGAACTCGCCACGACGGCCGAGCTGAGCGTCGACGCCCTCGCGCTGGCGATGCGCACGACGTTCGACGCCCCGGCCGCGGCCGGCCTCCAAGCGCGCTGGGCGCTAATCCTCGACGGCGACCCGCTGGCGTGCGAGATCGCCGGCGGCGCGCTGCGGATCACCCGCGGCCCGGCCGGCGCGCCCGACGCGACCGTCGAGACGTCCGCCGCGGCGTGGCGGTCGCTCATCTTCGCCGGCGCGCCGCTGGACGGCTCCGTCACCGTCAGCGGCGACCGCGACCTCGTGCAGCGTCTGGTGACGCTGTTTCCGCGCCCGGCGCCGCACGCTGCGTAGGCGCGCCGGTGGCCCGGGACAGCGCGTGGCGCAGCAGCGGGCGGTACACCCGCAGCGAATCGGCGAGCGGGGCGAAATGCGAGCCGGAGTTCCCGTCGAGGTATGTGGTCGAGACCTCGACCTCGTCGAGTTCGCGGCCGGCGGCGACGGCGGCCAGCAGCACGTTCATCTCGTAGTCGAACCCGTCGCCGGGGATCGAGCACAGCCAGGGCAGCGTCGCGGCCGGGAAGCCGCGCAGCCCGGTCTGGGTGTCGCGGATCCGCCGGCCGGTCGCCGCACGGAACAGCGCGCCGGTGAGCGCGTTGCCGATCCGGCTGCGCGGCGGGACGGCGGTGTCGAAGCGGCGGGCGCCGAGCGCGATCCGGTTCGTCGCGCCGGCGTGCCGGCCGACCCGCAGGATGTCCTCGACGCGGTGCTGGCCGTCGCCGTCGGCGGTCACCACGGTGCGTCCCGGCACGGCGTCGGCGACGTGGCGCAGGCCGGCCTTCAGCGCCGCGCCCTTGCCCCGGTGCGCCGCCTGGCGCAGCACGGCGGCGCCGGTCCGGCCCGCCGCGTCCAGTACGCCGGCCGCCGACGGGCCGCTGCCGTCGTCGATGATCACGACGTGGGCGGCGGGCGCCTCGGCCCGCAGCGCGGCCGCGAGCTCGGTCAGCCGGCTGTCGGGGAGGTACACGGGCAGCAGCACGATCATGGGGGCCTCCTCGCCGGGCGGTTACCCACGTCGATGCCCCATCGGCCGGGTGTTCATGCACGGCTCAGCGGCGGGCCGCGCGGGCCGCGGCCACGACCAGGCGCTCCCGGCGGCGCAGCGCCGGCGGGCTGGTGGCGCCGGCGAAGCACAGCCGGGAACCGAGGCGCAGCAGGGCCCAGCCCCGCGGCCCCTCCGGCCCGTCGCCGGCGACCGGGACGTCCAGCAGCGCCGCGCCCCGCAGGGCCAGGACCTTGCCGGCGAGGTCACGCACGCGGGGCAGGTGCCAGGCGTGCGACACGATGCCCAGCGGCCGGGCCGCCGTGTACGGCCCGTCGCCGAGCAGGCGCTGCTCGGCGACGTGCAGCAGGTTTTCCAGCGTGCTGCGCGAGCGCGTCTCGGCCCGCAGCTCGGCCAGCCCGGCCAGGCCGGCCGCCCGGGCCGCGGCGAGCATCAGCGCGCCCTCCCGGTACCGCTCGGGGGGTGCCGGCGCGCCCTCGGCCGCCCCCGCCCATCCGCCGGCGAACACCGCGACCGCGCCGGGCGCGTCGCCCCAGTGCCGCCGGGCGTACTCGACGGCCGCTCGCACCCGGGCGGCGCTGCCGGGCGACAGCTCGTACCGGCCGGCGACCGGCACGACGCCGCGGCCGAGCACCAGCAGCGTGGTGGCGGTGGCCATGGCAGCAATCTACCCGGCGGTGCAGGCCTTGACGGGCGCGGATCCGCCGGTCACCGCCGCGATCGGCCACGCGGCCGGCTGGTACCGTCCGCGCATGCATTCGGAAGGGTCGAACCCGAGCCCGGACACGGTCGCCGCGCTCACGCAGGGCGAGGAGGCCTTCGAGGCGGAGGACTGGCCGCGCGCCGGTGACCTCCTCGCCGCGGCCGCGGCCGGGCTCGGCGGCGAGCTGGCGAAGGCGGTCTGGTTCGACGCCGCCCTCGCCTACAAGTTCGCGCGCGACTGGCCCCGGGCGTACGAAACCGGCAAGGTCGCCGTGACGTTCGTGGAGCGCGGCGCCGAGGAGCCCGCCTACTGGAACCTCGGCACCGCCGCGACCGTCCTGCGCGACTGGGCCACCGCCCGCGACGCGTGGGCCGGCTACGGCCTGCCGCCCTTCCCCGGCACCGAGCAGATCGACGCGCAGCTCGGCCCGGCCTGCATCCGGCTCGCCGGCGTCGACGAGGTCGTGTGGGCCATGCGGCTGTGCCCGACCCGCGCCCGCGTGATCAACGTGCCGTTCGACCCGTCCCGCCGCTTCGGGGAGGTCGTCGTCCACGACGGCGCCCCCAGCGGCGAACGCACCTACGGGACCATGACCGTGCCGGTGTTCGACGAGGTCGCCCTGTTCGAACCGTCGGAAACGGCCACCTTGTCCGTGCTCGTCACCTGCGGCCCCGGCGAGCTCGACGAGCTCGCCGCGGCGTTCAACCGCCGCGGCCTCGGTCTCGAGGTGCTCGCGAGCCGCGTCGACCTGTGCGCCTGCTGCAGCCGGTCGTCGATCCAGCAGGAGCGCCGCGAGTTCGACGGGGAGCAGCGGCTCTTCCTCGGCGCCGCCGAGCGGGAGGCCCGCGAGCTGCTCGGCGCCTGGGCGGCCGAGGGTCCCGGCACCCGATCGTGGACCAACCTGCACCCGGCCTGACCGCACCCGCCGCGCACTGTGTGGGCAGTGTGTGGGCGCTGGTGGTGGGGCCGGAGCGGCCCGGGGCGCAGGCTCGTGGCATGACGACGAGCGCGCGAGCGCTGCCCGATATTCAGGAGATGGTGGTCATCCACCGCGTGTTCCGCCGCGAGCTGGCGGCCATCCCGCGGCTGGCCCGGGCCGTGGCCGACGGCGACGCGAACCGGGTAAAGGTGGTGGCCGAGCACACGGCGTTCGTGCTGGGGTTCCTGCACGCCCACCACGAGGGCGAGGACGAGCTGCTGTGGCCGCTGCTGCTGGAGCGGGCGGCGCCGGCGGCCGGGCTCGTGAAGACCATGCAGGAGCAGCACCACGGGATCGAGGGGCACGCGGAGGCGGCCGGGGCGGCGCTGCGGGAGTGGACCGCGAGCCGTTCGGCGGCGGCGGGGGAGCGGCTCGCGGCGGCGGTCGACGGGCTGCGGACCGCGCTGCTGGTCCACCTGGACCTCGAGGAGCGCGAGATCCTGCCGCTGGTCACGCGGCACGTGACGGCGGCGGAGTGGGCGGCGCTGGCCGAGCACGGCAAGAGCCACACGCCGCGCAAGCACCTGCCGCTGGTGTTCGGGGCGATCCTGGAGGAGGCGACCGCGCCGGAGCGGGCCGCCCTGCTGGGGGCGGTGCCCGCGCCGATTCGGTTCTTCCTGCGTACCGCGGGGGCC
The DNA here is from genome assembly GCF_050936175.1 of Dactylosporangium sp. CA-139066. Lineage (NCBI taxonomy): Bacteria > Bacillati > Actinomycetota > Actinomycetes > Micromonosporales > Micromonosporaceae > Dactylosporangium > Dactylosporangium sp. CA-139066. Next base: position 3,615,410 of record NZ_JBNJNH010000001.1, read on the forward strand.
CGGCAGTACCGCAACCACGTCACCCGGCTGCGCCACGGCTGATCGCCGCGGCGACCTCGGCCAGGCGCGCGGGGCCGAGCCGCCGGCCGTCCTCGAACGCGGCCCGGAACGCGTCCTCGCCGAGCGCCGCGCGCACGGCGTCGACGTCGGCGGGCGCGTGCCGCCGCGACGCGGGCACCCGGCCGCCGGCGGTGACGGTCGTCGCGCCGGCCGCGGAGACGGCGCCGAGCAGCGTGGCCGCGGCCTCGAACCGGCCGAGCCGGGCGGCGACCGCGGCCAGCGCCGGCACCGCGTAGGCGAGGGTCCAGCGGTTTCCCGCGGCGACCGATCGCGCCACCGACTCGGCCAGCAGCCGCGCGGTGGCGCGATGGTCGCCGGCGGCCTCCGTCACGGTGGCCCGCATGTTGAGCACGGTCGGGATCGCGAACGGGTTGCCGCCCGCGCGGGCCGCCGCCTCGGCCGCGTCGAGGTGCCGGGACGCGGTGTCGAGGTCGCCGGACAGGATCGCGATCTGCGCCCGGACCCCGTGCAGCAGCGCGTCCGCGCACCGGTCCCCGGCGAACCGTTCGTCGGCGGCCGGCCGGTCGGGCACGGCGGCGAGCACCCGCCGGGCCGCGTCCGTGTCGCCGACGAACACGGCGGCCAGCGCCGCCACCGTCGCCGTCTCGGCGAAGGCCTCCGGTCCGGCGGTGTCGAACGCGACGGCGGCGTCGGCGCGGGCCCGGTCGAGGTCGCCGAGGACGTAGGACAGGGCGGCCGAGGCGCCGGGCGCGGCCGGGGAACCGGCCGCGCCGGCGAGCCAGGCGAGGCCTTCGGCGGCGTGGCCGCGCAGGGCGAGGTACAGCCAAAGGTCCCAGATCATGGCCGCGGCCTCGTCCGGGTCGGCACCCAGCAGGCGCTCGACGGCGGCCGTGAGGTCGGGATGGGCGGCCTCCAGCGTGTCGAGGACGGCCGGCAGGTCCTCGCCCCGCTGCGCCGGCCGGGCCTCGGCGGCGACCCGGCGGAAGTAGCGGGCGTGGCGGTCGGCGACCGCGCCGGCGTCGGGTTCGGCGGCGAGGCGGCGCAGCGCGTACTGCCGGATCGGTTCCAGCAGCCGGAAGCCCGGGCCGCGGGCGACGAGCGACTGCTCGACGAGGGTCGAGAGGTCGCCCAGCACGTCACCGTCGCCGACCGCCTCGGCCGCCGCCAGGGTGAACGGCCCGCGGAACACCGCGAGCCGGGCGAACAGCGCCCGCGGCGCCGGGTCGAGCAGCTCGTAGCTCCAGTCGACGGTGTCCTGCACGCTCTGCTGCCGCTCCGGCAGGTCGCGGGGCCCGCCGCGGCGCTCCAGCGCCTCGTCGAGGCGCTCGAGGAGGGCGGCCGGGTCGAGGACCCGGGCCTGGGCGGCGGCCAGCTCGAGGGCGAGCGGCAGCCCGTCGAGCCGCCAGCAGATCGCGGCGAGCGTGGCCGCGTTGGCCGCGGTGACCTGCAGCGGCGCGCCCGTCGCGGCGGCCCGGTCGAGGAACATGGCCACGGCCGGGACGCGGGCGAGGTCGTCGGCGCCGGCGGCGACCGCCCACGCGTCGGGCACCTCCAGGGGCTCGACGACGACCTCGTGCTCGGCCCGCACCCGCAGCGGCGAGCGGCTGGTGGCCAGGACGGTCAGCCCCGGGCAGCGCTGCAGGAGCGCGGCCACGCCGGCCGCGCAGCCGGGCAGGTGCTCGAGGTTGTCGAGCAGGAGCAGCATCGCGCGCCCGTCGAGGTGCGCGGCCAGCGCGTCGAGGACCTCGCCGCGGCGGCGCTGCTCGGCGATGCCCAGCCGCGCGGCGATCTCGTCGAGCACCCGGCCCGCGTCGCGCAGGGCGGCGAGCTCGACGACGGTGTACCCGTGCGGGAAGTCCGACGCGGCCGCGACCTCCAGGGCGAGGCTGGTCTTGCCCACGCCGCCGGGCCCGGTGAGCGTGACGAGGCGCCGCCGGCGCAGCAGGGCGGTCACGGCGGCCACCTCGGCGTCGCGGCCGATCAGCGCCGAGGCCCGGGCGGGTGCGGGCGGCGCCGGCTCGGCCGGCTCGGCGGGCCTGGCGGGCTCGGCCAGGTCGGCCGGGTCGACGCCGAGGGCGGCCGCCAGCGCGCGGACGGTGTGCTGATACGGCCGGCGGCGCAGCCCCCGCTCCAGCGACCCGATCGCGTTGACGCTGAGCCCGGCGCGCTCGGCCAGCTCCTCCTGGGTGAGCGCGCGCCGCTCGCGCAGCCGGCGCAGCCGCTCACCGAAGGTCATGTGGCCAAGGTAGCCGGTTCACCGGCGTTCGATCATGCGTCCTTGAGCGCCGGGCAGTACTTCGTCGCCTCGTCCGACGCCGCCGTGAACTTCTGCTCGAAGTCCGGGTCCGCGACCGCCTCCAGGGTGAGCAGCTTCGAGATGGTCGCCATGAACCCGTCGAGCGCCGCCTTGAGCTTCGGGTCGGCGGCCTTGGCGGCCGCGGCGCCGACCTCCGGGTTGAGCCGCGCGAGCAGCGCCTCGGCGTCGGCCTTCGCCTTGTCCTTCTCGGCCTGGGTGCCGTCCATGTTGGCCGTGGCCAGCGCCAGCATGACTTCGGCGAGGTTGAGCTTCTCCCGCGTGAAGATGTCGACGACCGTCTTGCACACCTCCTCGGTGCCGGCCTTGCCGTCCCCGCCGGCCGCCGACGCCGTCGCCGCCGCGCTCGCGGCGACCCCCTTGCCGGCGTCGAGATCGTCGTCCGCCCCGCAGGCGGCGCTCAGCCCCGCCATCACGGAAAGGGCCATCACCGTCATCAGCCGTCGCACCAGCATGACGGGCAGCATAGACGCGGTTGATCTCGCGCGGGGGCCCGTGCTTGACAGACTGGGAATATAGACGTAGAACAATGCCAGGTGTGCCCGCCCGGACCGGCCGCCACCGATCTGGGCGGGCGTTCCTGTGCGCGACCGTCACGGCGGCGCGCAGCACGCCGTCCGCCGAGCCGCGGGCGCCGCTCCCATGGCCGGCGCTGGCCGGCCGGGATCTATCGATGAACGACGATGGCCATCCGGTGTACGCCGGACGAAGCCTGCTGATCGAAACCGCTCAGCGCGGATGGGCGGCGAACACCTCGTGCAGGATGTCGACGTACACGCCGTGGCCCGAGGTGCTCGGCCAGTCGGTGGTCGACTCGACCGACGTGCCCTCGCCCCACTCGTTGTACGTGGTGACGAGCTGGAACGGCGCCTTCGACGTGGCCACCGTGGTCGCGTCACGGCGGAAGCGGTCCGGGTCGCGGGCCAGCAGCGGCGTGCCGGTGTCGTTCTTCCAGAAGCCCGGCGAGCACACGGCCGAGTAGCCGTTCTGCACGTCCAGGCCGCCGCCGGGCGCGTACTGGTGCCAGCCGTCGGGCTGGCTGCGGCAGTCGCGGTAGCCGCCGAAGACCTTCAGCACCACGTAGAAGCCGGCGGTGTTCGCGGTCCGCCAGCGGTCCACCATGGAGCAGCCGTCGGTGCCGTCGCCGTAGGCGAAGATCACCGGCCGTCCGTTGACATGCAGAAAGGCCGGGCTCGAGGTGTACTTCCCGAGGTAGGCCAGATCGGCGGCGAGCGTGGCCGGGGACGGGTCGGCGAAGCCCTCGTTCTCGTAGTACACCGTCCATTGGAAATGCAGGCGCTCGGCCTCCTTGAGCAGCACGGCGAAGCGGCGGTCCTCGCGCTTGCCGGCCCCCCACCACGAGGCGATCCCGGCCTGCAGGCCCGCGTACTGCATGTCGGCGATCTGCCGGTCCACCACCTTCGGGTCGTCGCCGTTGTACTTCCCGGCGCTCGGCGTGTAGTGGCTGCCGTTGCCGGCGAAGTTCTCGGGGTACCACGGGTAGTAGAACGTCGCCCGCAGCGGCAGCGAGACGCTCGCGGCCCTGGCGCTCGGCGACGGCGAGGCCTTGCGCAGCCGCGCGTCGGCCGAAGGGTCGGGGGAGCCGGCCCCGGACGCGGGCGCGGGCGCGGCATCGGCGGCCGAGGCGGGCGCGGACGGCGGGGCGGCGCCGGTCGCCTTCGCCGAGCAGGCGGCGAGGCTCAGGAGTGCGGCGAGGATCGCGGCGGCCCGGTGCATGCGCGTCACGGCGCGAGGGTAGTTGCCGGCCCCGGATGCGGGCCTTAACGGCGCCTGAAATCCAACTGTGGTTGCATCCGCGGCTCCAACCGGGCGCCGATGCGCGCGGAGACGGCCGCGGCACACGCTGCCGGCATGAAGCAATCAACGCGCCGGTCGGTCGTGAGCAACCTGCTCGTCAACGTCGCGGCGCCGGCGGCGCGATCGTGGTCACCTCCAGCATGGCGGGGATCGCGCCGGCGCCGTTCGACCCGGTGTACTCCGCGACGAAGCACGCCCTCATCGGCCTGGTCCGCTCGGTCGCGCTCGCCGTCGCCGGCACCGGCGTCACCGTCGACGCGGTCTGCCCGGGGCTCACCGACACGCCGCTGCTGGACGGGCTGCGGCCGGAGGCCGAGCGGCTGGGCCTGGCCATCGCCGACCCGGATCTGGTCGCCGAGGCCGTCGAAACCCTCGCCGGGGACGGGGAGACGGGGCGGGCGTAGGTCGTGCAGGCGGGCCGGCCGTTCACGCCGGTCGATTTCCCCAAAGTCGAACTGTCGGAGCGTTGACTTGACCGTTGGGTTATGTGCAATCTTTACGGAACCCGAGCGCTTTCGTGCTCGACATCAACGTCGGAGCCGCCACCGATGACCCCCCGAACCCTGCGCCTGGCCGCCGCCGCATGTGCGACCGGCGTGCTCGCCGCGCTCGCGCCGACGGCACCCGCCGCGGCCGCCATCCCCGACTACACGACGGCGGAGGCGGGCAACCCCTTCGTCGACGGCTGGTACGCCGACCCCGACATCGCGGTGTACAACAACACGTTCTGGGTCTACCCGACCACGTCGAAGGGCTACAGCGAGCAGACGTACCTCGACGCCTTCTCCTCCACCGACCTCGTCAACTGGACCAAGCACAGCAACGTGCTCACGACCGCCGGCGTCTCCTGGGCGTCGTACGCGATGTGGGCGCCCGCCCCGATCCAGCGCAACGGCAAGTACTACCTGTACTTCGCCGCGAACGACATCCAGAACAACTCGGCGCTGGGCGGCATCGGCGTCGCCGTCGCCGACAACCCGGCCGGCCCGTTCGCCGACGCGCTGGGCCGCCGCTCATCGGCCAGTACTACAACGGCGCCCAGCCCATCGACCAGGACGTCTTCATCGACGACGACGGCCAGGCGTACATCTACTACGGCGGCCACGGCCACGCCAACGTCGCCCGCCTGGGCGCCGACATGACGAGCATCGGCACGTTCCCGGACGGCAGCACCTACAAGGAGATCACACCGGCCGGGTACGTCGAGGGCCCGCAGATGTTCAAGCGCAACGGCAAGTACTACCTCATGTGGTCCGAGGGCGCCTGGACCGGCTCGGACTACTCCGTCTCCTACGCCATGTCGAGCTCGCCGACCGGCCCGTTCACCCGCCTGGACAAGGTCCTGGCCCAGGACGCCGCGGTGGCCAAGGGATCCGGGCACAACTCGGTGGTCAACGTGCCGGGCACCGACACGTGGTACATCGTCTACCACCGCCGCCCGCTCAGCGAGACCGACGGCAACCACCGGCAGCTGGCGTACGACCGGATGAACTTCAACGCCGACGGCACCATCCAGCGCGTGGCGATGCGGGTGAAGGACAACTTCGCCGACAACAACGCCCTGGGCTGGAAGACGTACGGCGGGACGTGGACGGCGACCGGCGGCCGCTACGTGGCCGGCAGCTCGCTCGGCGGGAAGTCGTTGCTGGACACCAACTTCGGCGACTTCAGCTACGACGCCGACGTCACCGTCACGTCGGGCTCCGGCGACGCCGGCCTCACGTTCCGGGTCACGTCGCCGGCGACCGGCACCGACGCGTACAACGGCTACTACGCCGGCATCAGCCCCGCCGGCCGCGTCGTGCTCGGCCGCGCCGCCAACAACTGGACCCAGCTGGGCACGGCCGACCTGGCGGTGGCGGCCGGCATGACCTACCACCTGCGGGTCACCGCGGTCGGGTCGTCCATCAAGGTGTACGTCGACGACATGGCCACCCCGAAGATCTCCGCGACGGACGGCACCTACGCCTCCGGCGCGGACGGCGTGCGGGTCTTCAACGCCGCCGCCGCGTTCGACAACGTGGCCGTCGGCGCCCCCACCGGCCAGGGCACCAACCTGGCCCAGGGCCGCCCGGCGACCGGCACGGCCGCCTGCGCCGCCTCCGAGGGCCCGGAGAAGGCCGTCAACGGCAGCGTCTCCGGCGGGAACTCGGACAAGTTCTGCTCCGCGGTCTCCGGCGCCTGGCTGCAGGTCGACCTCGGCGCGACGAAGTCCATCTCCCGCTTCGAGGTGGCCCACGCCCAGGCCGGCGGCGAGTCGGCGAGCTACAACACGAAGGCGTTCACCATCTCGGTCTCCAACGACGGCACCACGTGGAGCCAGGCGGTGAGCGTCACCACCAACACCGCCGCGACCACGGTTCACCCGGTGAGCGGCGTGTCGGGCCGCTACGTCCGGCTCAACGTGACCACCCCGACCCAGACGACGGACATCGCGACCCGCATCTACGAGCTGCGCGCCTTCGGCTGAGCGCTGTTACGTGGGGGCCGGGCCGCCCGGCCCCCTTCGCAGTCCCGGGAACCACCCGGCCGCGGCGGCGCGGGCCCGGTCGGTCAGCACCGCGGACGGCACCGGGTCCGCGCCGCCGGCGCGGACTCCAGCGTGCTCACCGAGATCGCGCAGATGCTCCTGGAGCCGTGACCCGCATGGGCCGCCGGGCTCAGTGGGTCAGGCGCAGGCGGCGCCGGGGCAGCCGGTGGCGGGCGACGACGAGGGCCGTGCGCACGGCGAGGGCGGCGATGAACGCGCTGATCGCCAGGATGACGATCCAGGACCAGACCTGGTAGCCGGGCGGGCGCGCGTACTGGATCCAGTGCAGCGTGAAGGTGGCGACGGCGGCGTAGGGGAAGGCGAACGACCAGAACCCGAGCGTGAACGACAGTTTCCGGTACATCCCGATGAGCCGCACCTGGACCAGGACGGCGAGCAGGGTGTAGCCGGCCAGCACGAAGGCGATGGTGTCGGCCCGGCCGCGCGTGATGGCCAGGTACGCCAGGCCGGCGAGGGCGGGCGGCGCCGTCTCGATCGCGAGGGTCGGGCGCAACGGCGGCGGCAGCGGGCCCCGCAGGTACAGCCGGGCCACGATGATCGCCTCGAGGACCAGCCACGACACCAGGCCGAAGCCGAAGAACGTCTGGGCGAGGCCGGGCCAGCCGGCCTGGGCGGCCCCGATGGCCGCGATGAGCCCGCCCGCGACGGCGGGCAGCACGTAGCCGGGGTGCAGCCGCTCCGGCTCGATGCCGGCGGTGACCCACTGGCCGGTCAGCCAGCCGGCCAGGGCGATGGTGACGATGGTGAACAGCCCGAGCAGCCAGCGCCCGGCGTCCGGGCTGGCGGGCAGCAGGCCGATCGCCAGGAGCATGCCGACGATCGGGATCAGCGAGACGAACGGCCCGAAGATCGGATGGGCCAGTTCGGCGCGCCAGCCCCCGGGCCGGTGCGGCACCTGCGCGACGTAGCCGGCCAGCAGCGCCAGCCAGACGGCGGCGGCGATGACGAACAGGACGTCGGACACGAGCCCCGAGGCGAGGCCCACCTGCGCCGCGTACCGCCAGCCGATCGCGAGGCCGGACAGGCCGTACGCGACGCCGAAGAGGTTCGGGGTGACGCCGGTCGCCGGCGCGCTGTTTCGTTCCTCCACGACCGCCCGTCTACCCGAAATTGCGCCGGTATCCCGGTCCGCGGCCGGCGGCGTGCACGCCGGCCTGATTGGCGGGCAGGCCGTCGAGCAGGGCCTCGAGCCGTTTCACCATCGGGTCGTCGGCGTCCGCGTCGTAGTCGTCGGGCCGGGTCGCGTCCCGGCCGGCGCGCACCCGGGCCAGGCGCAGGATCGCCGTGCCCAGGACGACGACCGCGAGGTTGACGAGCAGGGAGGTCACCCCGACGTACACCGGGGTCCCGCCGACCGTCGTGATCGACCCGCCGAAGTGCGCCTTGACCACGGTGCCGCCGGCGCCGAGCTGCGGGATGCCGTACAGCTGGAAGACGCCCACCCCGAGCCCCACCACGAGGCCGGCGACCAGCGCGAGGCGGTGGAACCAGTTCGTCATCAGCCCCACGAACGCGGCCGGGATGGTCTGCAGGATGATGACGCCGCCGATGAGCTGCATGTCCACCGAGAACGCCGGGTCGAGCAGCAGGATGCAGGCGACCGCCCCGAGCTTCACCACCAGCGACGTCCACCGGCTGACCCGGGCCTCCTCGGCCGGCGTGGCGGCCGGGCGCAGGTAGGCACGGTAGATCGAGCGCGTGAACGCGTTGGCCGCCGCGATCGACATGACGGCGGCGGGGATGAGCGCCGCGATGCCGAACGCCGCGAGGGCGATCCCGGCCGACCACGACGGGAACAGGCTCTGGAACATCTGCGGCATGACCGTGTTGAGGTCGCGGCCGGCCGGCCGGACGCCCTGGGACAGCGCGAAGATGCCGAGCATCGCCATGAGCCCCAGCACCAGGCAGTAGATCGGCAGGGCGGCGGCGTTGCGCTGGACCGTCGCCCGGTCCTTCGCGGCGAGCATCGTGGTGAGCGCGTGCGGGTAGGCGAAGATGGACAGGGCCGAGCCGATGACGAGGGTGAGGTACGCCGCCTGGCCGGACGACCCGCCGAGCAGCAGCCCGTCGGTCTTCGACGGCGTCGCCGCGAAGTGCTCGCCGGCCTTGCGAAACGCGTCGCCCCAGCCGCCGGACATGGCCACGACCAGCAGCGCGGCGACGACGACCCAGCCCAGCAGCACGTCTTTGGCGATGGACAGCAGCGCCGGGGCGCGCAGCCCCGACCGGAACGTGCTCAGCGAGATGATGGTGACGGCGGCCAGCAGCGGCCACTCGCCCGGGATGCCGACGGTCTGCAGCACCGCGCGCAGCGAGGCGAGCTGCACGGCGATGTACGGCATGGTGGCGACGATCCCGGTGACGGCGACGGCGGCGCCGAGCCCGCGCGAGCCGAACCGGGCGGCGGAGAACTCGCCCGGGGTCAGGAACCCGTGCCGGTGCGCCACCGACCAGGCCCGGGTGGTGAACACGAACGACAGCGGGGTGGTGATCGTGGCGAACGGCACGGCGAAGAAGCCCATCGCGCCGACGCCGTAGGTCAGGGCCGGGACGGCGACGAAGGTGTAGGCGCTGTACATGCTGCCGCCGAGCAGGAACCACGTCGTCCAGTTGCCGAACGCGCGCCCGCCGACGCCCCACTCCTCGAGGTTGTGGATGTCCCGGGGCCGCCGCCAGCGGGCCGCGACGACGCCCAGCAGCAGCATGAAGGCCATCAGCGCGGTGAAGACGGCCGTCTCGACGCTCACCGCGGGAACTCCCGCGCCGACCGGTTGGCCAGGTGGACGCCGACGAGGATGACGATCGCCAGCAGGATGCAGGCCATCTGGTACCAGTAGAAGAACGGGATGCCCCACAGCATGGGCGTGGCGCGGTCGTACAGCGGCGTGAGCAGCGGCGCGACCGTGGGGACGGTCAGCAGCCAGTATCCGGAGCGGGCGCGACGAGCCGGCGGTGCCATCGATTCCCTCCACTCGCTTGAAGGCGGCGTGTGGGAGATCGTACTGGCGAGTAGCTTTACGGAGTGTCTCGATTCGGCCGCGGAAACGAACCCCGGCGGCGGTACCGGTCGGCGGCCAGACCGCCGACGGTGAGCACCAGCAGCGCGGCCAGCGCCGCCCACATCGGCCACGCCCCCGGCTGCCAGCCGTAGGCGCCGACCGTGACGTAGGCGGTGGTGGTCGGGAGGATGCCGATGGCGGTCCCCGCGGTGAAGTCGCGCAGCCGGACCGCGGTGCACCCGGCGAGATAGTTGACGGCGGTGAACGGCACGATCGGGATGAGCCGGGCCAGGATGATCGTGCGCAGTCCGTGACCGGCCAGCCGGGCGTCGATGCCGTCGAGGCGTCCCCGGGTGAGCCACCGCAGGGTGTCGCGGCCGAGCAGCCGGCCCAGGTAGAACGCCGCGACGGCGCCGAGCATCGCCCCGGTCACGACCACCACGACGCCGGCCGCCAGCCCGAACAGCGCGCCGGCGGCCAGGGTAAAGACCGTCTTCGGCAGCGGCGAGAGCGACACCAGTGCGTACAGGGCGCTGAAGGCCACGGGCGCCCACAGGCCGAGCGCGGCGACATCGCCGCGCAGCTGCTGCTGGTCGGGCACCCCGACGAGCAGCGCGGCGGCCACGAGCATCGCGACCAGCGCCAGCAGGCCGGCGCCGCGCAGCAGCCCGGCACGAACGGTCATGATCCCATCATGCCCGTTTCGGCCGGAAACGGCGCGGGCCCCGCCTCGGAAGGCGGGGCCCGCAACGCGATATCGCGAGATCAGGCGACGTCGAAGCGGTCCAGGTCCATGACCTTCGCCCACGCGGCCACGAAGTCGCGCACGAACTTCTCCTGCGCGTCGTCGGCGGCGTAGACCTCGGCGAGCGAGCGCAGCACCGAGTTGGAGCCGAACACCAGGTCGGCCCGGGTGCCCGTCCACTCGCCGGCCGCGAACGTCTCCTGGTCCTCCGCCGTGGCCTTCCACACCGGGGCGAGGCCGAGGAGGTTCACGAAGAAGTCGTTGGTCAGCACGCCCGGGCGGTCGGTGAACACACCGTGCTTGGCGCCCTGGTAGTTGGCGCCGAGCACCCGCAGGCCGCCGACGAGCACGGTCAGCTCGGGGGCGGTCAGGGTGAGCAGCTGGGCCTTGTCGATCAGCAGCTGCTCGGTCGGGCGGGTCTGGCCCTTGCCGAGGTAGTTGCGGAACCCGTCGGCGGTCGGCTCGAGGACGGCGAACGCCTCCTCGTCCGTCTGGTCCTGGCTCGCGTCGGTACGCCCCGGGGTGAACGGCACGGTGACGTCGACGCCCGCGGCCTTCGCGGCCTGCTCGACGGCGGCCGCGCCGCCCAGGACGATCAGGTCGGCCAGCGACACCTGCGCGCCGGAGGCGTTGAAGTCGCGCTGGATCGCCTCGAGCGTGCCGAGCACCTTGCGCAGCTGGGCGGGCTCGTTGACCTCCCACTGGTTCTGCGGGGCCAGGCGGATGCGGGCGCCGTTGGCGCCGCCGCGCTTGTCGGTGCCGCGGAACGTCGAGGCCGACGCCCACGCCGTGGACACCAGCTCGGCGGTGGTCAGGCCGGAGGCGAGGATGCGGGCCTTGAGGTCGGCCACGTCGGCGTCGCCGATGAGCTCGCCGGTGACCGCCGGGACCGGGTCCTGCCAGATCTGCGGCTCGGCCGGGACCCACGGGCCGAGGTACCGCGAGATCGGGCCCATGTCGCGGTGCGTGAGCTTGAACCAGGCCTTGGCGAACGCGTCGGCGAACTCCTGCGGGTTCTCGTAGAAGCGCCGCGAGATCTGCTCGTAGATCGGGTCCACGCGCAGGGCGAGGTCGGTGGTGAGCATCATCGGGGCGTGCCGCTTGGCCGGGTCGTGCGCGTCGGGCACCAGGTCGCCGGCGGCCGGGTCGGTCGGCTTCCACTGCTTGGCGCCGGCCGGGCTGGTGGTCTGCTCCCACTCGAAGCTGAACAGCGTCTCGAAGAAGGTGTTGTCCCACTTGGTCGGCGTCGGCGTCCAGGCGCCCTCGAGGCCGGAGGTGATGGCGTCGCCGCCCTTGCCGGTGCCGTGAGTGCTCTTCCAGCCCAGGCCCTGCTCCTCGATCGAGGCGCCCTCCGGCTCCGCGCCGACGTGGCTGGCCGGGCCGGCGCCGTGCGCCTTGCCGAACGTGTGGCCGCCGGCGATGAGCGCCACGGTCTCCTCGTCGTTCATCGCCATGCGCCGGAACGTCTCGCGGATGTCGCGGGCGGCGGCGAGGGCGTCGGGGTTGCCGTTGGGGCCCTCGGGGTTGACGTAGATGAGGCCCATCTGCACCGCGGCGAGCGGGTTGGACAGCTGGCGGTCGCCGCTGTAGCGCTCGTCGCCGAGCCAGGTGTCCTCGGTGCCCCAGTTGATCTGCTCCGGCTCCCAGACGTCCTCGCGGCCGCCGGCGAAGCCGAACGTGGTGAAGCCCATGTCCTCGAGCGCGACGTTGCCGGCGAGGACCATGAGGTCGGCCCAGGACAGCTTCTTGCCGTACTTCTTCTTGACCGGCCACAGCACCCGGCGCGCCTTGTCGAGGTTGCCGTTGTCCGGCCAGCTGTTGAGCGGGGCGAAGCGCTGCTCGCCGGAGCCGGCGCCGCCGCGGCCGTCGCTGATGCGGTAGGTCCCGGCGCTGTGCCACGCCATGCGGATGAACAGCGGGCCGTAGTGGCCGTAGTCGGCCGGCCAGAAGTCCTGCGAGGTCGTCATGACCGCGACGATGTCGGCCTTCACGGCGTCGAGGTCGAGGGTCTTGAACTCGGCGGCGTAGTTGAACGTGTCGCCCATCGGGTCGGCCTTGGGCGAGTTCTGGTGCAGGACGGTGACGTCCAGCTGGTTCGGCCACCAGTCCCGGTTCGACCGGGCGGCCCGGGCGGCGTGCTCACTCACGGTTGTTCTCCTTGTGGGTGCGGGCGAAAGGGCAATCAGGAACAGGCAGGGCAGGTGCCCCAGTACACGACCTCGGCCTCGTCGATGACGTAGCCGTGGCTGTGGGAGGCGATCAGGCAGGGCGCGTCGCCGACGGCGCACTCGACGTCGGCGATGTCGCCGCAGCGGCGGCACACCACGTGGTGGTGGTTGTCGCCGACGCGGGTCTCGTAGCGCGTGGGTGAGCCGGCCGGCTCGATTCGGCGCAGCAGGCCGGCGTTGCTCAGGGCGCGCAGCACGTCGTAGACGGCCTGGGTGGACACCTCGCCGAGCTCGGCGCGCACGCGCCGGGCGATCGCGTCGGCGTCGGCGTGTGGCTGCTCGTGGACCGCGGCGAGGACCGCCAGCCGGGGCCGGGTGACCCGCAGCGCGGCCCCGCGCAGCATGGGTTCCGCATCGAACGTAGCGCGCACGGGGAAGAGTCTGGCCCCCTTTTCTGGAGTAAGTCAAGAAAATCTTCTGGAGTCACTCAAAATTAACCTGAGACTTGAACGTGTTCAAATTCGTCGCTAGCCTGAGATTTGAACACGTTCAAGGAGGGGATCGCGGTGCGGCTGACGGACTGGGCACATGTGCTGCTCAACGTGCTGATCGGCGTCGGGATGCTGGTGGTGGTACCGCTGGGAATGCAGCTTGTGCATCGCCGGCGGGCCGGATGGCTGCTCGCCGCCGCGGCCGGGGCGGCCTCGCTGTGGCTGCCGCGCGGCGGATCGGCGCTGCTGGCCGTGCCCTACGTGCTGGCCGCGGTCTGGCTGGCGGCGGCCGTCCTGCCCCGGTGGCGGGACTGGTCGCCGGCGAACCTGGCCCTGTGCACCGCCCTCGCCTCGCCCACGGTGGCGGCGAGCGCGCTGGTCGCCGAGCGGGCCGGCTTCCGCCTCTTCGGCTTCCCGCTGGACGTGCTCGGGCTGACCGTCGCCCACTTTCACTACGCCGGGTTCACCGCGGCCCTGGTCGACGCCCTCGTCTGCCGGCTCGACCCCGCCCGGCGGGCCGGGCAGGTCGCGGCGCTGACGGTGCCGGCGGGCACGGGCCTGGTCCTGGCCGGCTTCTTCCTCGGCGATTGGGTCCAGCTCGCCGGCGCCGCGGTGCTCACCGCCGGCATGTGGATCACCGCCTGGCTGACCGTGCGCGAGGTCGCCCCGATCGCGGCGGACCGGCTGACGCGCGGGCTGCTGTACACCTCGGCGCTCGTGCTCGTCGCGACGATGCTGCTCGCCCTCGACTGGGCCCTGGGCCGCGCGGCCGGGTGGCCGCACCTGCCGGCGTCGTGGATGGTCGCCACGCACGGCGCCGCCAACGCGCTCGGCTTCGCCCTGACCGCGGTCCTGGCCTGGCGGCGCCTGTCAGTGGCGGCGCGCCCGGACCCGGTCCGGCTGCCGAAGCGGGTGGCGTACAACTAACCCGGGTGGGTAGCACCGTCGCCATGCACGACATCGAGGAGCTGCTCGACGACCTGTACGGCGGTCGCACACGGGTCAGCCGCAGCGAGATCTACCGCCGGGCGGTCGCGATGGACCTGCCCGCCGAGGTGGTCAACGCGCTCGAGACGCTGCCGGAGGGCGACTACGCGCAGGAGGAGGCCGGCGAGGCCCTCGTCCAGCTGCACGAGCGCCCGCCCGTCGCGACCGGGGTGCCGGGCTCGGCGCTGTCCCCGGACGACCTGAGCCGGGAGCTGCGGCACCTGCACGAGACCCGCGACGACGCGCTGCGCCACGCGTCGTCGCGCGCGCTGGCCAACCACGACGACCGCACGGCGGAGCTCGAGGCCGAGTACCTGCGCCGCTTCCCCGACCGCGAGGTCGACCCGCGCCGGCTGCGCCCGGCTCACTCGCCGGCCTGAGCCCGCCGGGCGGCGGCGACGAGCAGGCGGGCGAACAGGCCGACGTACAGCACGTCGGCCAGCATCTGCGCGAGCACCATCAGCTGCGCGGGCTCCGTGCGGGGAGCGATGTCGCCGAAGCCCGTGGTGGTGAAGACGGTCATCGCGAAGTACAGCCCGGCAACGTGCGAGATCGGCCGGCCGAAGTGCGCCGGATCGCGGCTGGCCAGCCACACGTACGCGCCGGCGAAGGGCAGGATCACCATCGGGAACGAGCTGATGAGGATGCCCAGCGCCCGCCGCCGCGGGTGCGGGGCGGCCATCATGGCCCGTAGCTCCCACAGCACCATCACCAGGACGAGCAGCGCCGCCGCCATCAGCACGAACACGCCGCCGGGGGAGAGCGGGTTGTCCAGCGGCGCGCCCAGGTACAGCACGAGCAGGCCGGCATCGACGAGGACCGGCACCAGCAGCACGCCGCCACTGTGGCGCGCGGCGGGGGTGGGCCGCCTCACTCTCAGGAGGTAGGGGGACTCGGGGTTTCCCCGCTCCTGTCGGCGATGCGCGGCCGGGCCGCCCGTCGAGAGCATCGACGCATGTTCCGAGTTCTCACGCATGTGGCGCTGCGCCGGCCGGTGCTCGTCATCGTCTTCTGGGTCGCCGTGGTCGGGCTGGGGTTCGGCTTCGGCGGCGGGGTGTTCGCGAAACTGACCGCGCAGGTCGCCACGGTGCCCGGCAGCGAGAACGAGCGGGCGCTCGCGCTGCGCGACGCCGCCGCCGGTCCGCAGGGCGCCCACCTCACCGTGGTCGGCACCGGTCTTGACGGCGTACTGCAGGACGCGCGCGCCATGCCCGGGGTCGCCGCCGTCGGGGCGCCGGTGCCCAGCGCCGACGGCCGCGCCGTCCTCGTCGACATCGCGCTCACGCCCGGGGCGAGCGACGAGCAGGCCGACGCCGTCGCCGAACACATCCGCGCCGCCGGGCCGGGGGTGACGGTCGCCGGCGGCCCGCTGACCGACCTGGAGTTCGGCAGGCAGGCCCAGTCCGACGTGCAGCGCGCCGAGCTGTTCACCCTGCCGATCGTGCTGGTGCTGCTCGTGGTCGTCTTCGGCGGCCTCGTCGCGGGGGTGATGCCGCTGATCGTGGCGGTCGCCGGCACCGGGGCGACGTTCGGCATCCTGTACCTCGGCAGCTTCGCCACCGACATCAGCGTCTACGCCATCCAGGTCGCCACCATGCTGAGCATGGGCCTCGCGGTCGACTACGGGCTGCTGCTCATCAGCCGGTACCGCACCGAGCTCGCCGACACCGGCGAGCGCGACGAGGCGCTGCGCCGCGCCGTTGCGCGGGCCGGCCGTACCATCTCGGTCACGGGGTTGACGGTGGCCGCCAGCCTGCTCGGCCTGACCGTGTTCCCCGACGCGTTCCTGCGCTCGATGGGCCTGGCCGGCGCCGGGGTGGTGGTGGTCGACATGCTGGCCGTGCTCACCCTGCTGCCGGCGGTGCTGCGCCTGGCCGGGAAGCGGATCAAGCCCGCACCCGCCCGCGACGGCACCGGCGTCTTCGCCCGGCTCGCCCTGGCCGTGCAGCGCCGCCCGCTGCTCACCACCGTCGTCACCGCGGCCGCCGTCCTGGTGCTGGCGATCCCGTCGGTACACCTGCGGCTGGCCAACAGCGACGCCCGCGCGCTGCCGGGCTCGACCGAGACCCGCCGCCAGTACGACGCCCTCGCCGCGCACTTCCCGCAGCTGGTCGGCCCGGACGTCATCGCCGCCGTGGTGCGCTCGCCGGCCGCGGCGCCGCAGACCGCGGCGTTCGCCGAGCGGGTGCGTTCGGTGCCCGGCGTGACCGGGGTCGAGGTCGTGCCGGTGTCCGGCGCGGTGAGCATCGTGCGGGCCACCCCGGCGCACGAGCCGTGGACCGCGGCCGGGCGGGCCACCCTGCAGGCGGTCCGGGACGTGCCGGCACCGTTCGAGGTGCTCGTGGCCGGCGACGCCGCGCGGCTGGTGGACTACCGGGCGATGCTGGCCGAGTACGGGCCGTGGGCCGCGCTGGTCGTGCTGGTGGCGACGTTCGTCCTGCTCGCCGCGTTCACCCGCTCGGTGCTGCTGCCGATCAAGGCGGTGCTCACCAGCCTGCTGAGCATCGC
Organism: Dactylosporangium sp. CA-139066; assembly: GCF_050936175.1. NCBI lineage: Bacteria > Bacillati > Actinomycetota > Actinomycetes > Micromonosporales > Micromonosporaceae > Dactylosporangium > Dactylosporangium sp. CA-139066. Next base: position 3,632,012 of record NZ_JBNJNH010000001.1, read on the forward strand.
CGCGGCGTTCGGGGCGGTCGTGTGGGTGTTCCAGGACGGCCACCTCGCCGGCTGGTTCGGCAGCCAGCGGCTGGACGCCGTGGACCTGACCGTGCCGGTGCTCGTGGCGGCGATCGCGTTCGGCCTCTCCGTCGACTACGAGGTGTTCCTGCTCGCGCGCATCCGGGAGCGGTACCTCCAGACCGGCGACGCCCGCGCCTCGGTCGCGGTCGGCCTGCAGCAGACCGGCCGGATCGTCACCTCGGCCGCGCTGCTGCTCGTCGTGGTGTTCGCCGGGTTCCTGGTCGGCGGGTTCGCCCCGATCAAGGAGATCGGCCTCGGCCTGGTGCTCGCCATCGTGCTGGACGCCACCGTGGTGCGGATGCTGCTCGTGCCGGCGACGATGACGCTGCTCGGCCGGGCCAACTGGTGGCCGTCGCGACCGCCGGCGATCGCCCCCGAGGGCGGGCAGATCCGATCTCTGGATCCCGTAGCGGCACCTTAAAGGGTCATTATTTCTGCGTCGGGTACCGAATCATCCGATGAAAGATGTTGACAGTCGGCATCGACGTCGGCGAAATTCGTGAGGTTAGACGTCTGCAGGTGCGATCGGCGCGCTCCTGTCCCGCCGAAAGGACCTACACCTCATGAGTCTCACCCGACGCCAGCTGATCGTGTCCGGGCTCGCCGCCACGGGCCTGGGCGCGACCGGCTACCTCACCATGGGCTCGGCCGAGGCGGCGAGCGCCCCCGGTGACGTGGTCGGCAAGATCACCGTTGGCTACCAGGGCTGGTTCGCCTGCCCGGGCGACGGTGCGCCGATCAACCAGTGGTGGCACTGGAGCAGCAACGGCGGCCAGCCCCCGTCGCCGTCGAACACGACGATCGTGTCGTGGCCGGACATGCGGGAGTTCACGAAGAAGTACACGACCGCCTACGCCAACCTCGGCAACGGACAGCCCGCCCAGCTGTTCTCGTCCTACGACCAGCAGACCGTGGACACCCACTTCAAGTGGATGCAGCAGTACGGCGTCGACACCGCCGCGCTGCAGCGCTTCAACCCGTTCGGCGGCGAGGGCCCGACCCGCGACGCGATGGCCGCCAAGGTCCGCCAGTCCGCCGAGGCCTACGGCCGCAAGTTCTACATCATGTACGACGTCACCTCGTGGACGAACATGCAGTCGGAGATCAAGACCGACTGGACGAACAAGATGTCGGCGTACACGTCGTCGTCGGCCTACGCCCGCCAGAACGGCAAGCCCGTCGTGTGCATCTGGGGCTTCGGCTTCAACGACCCCGGCCGCCCGTTCGCCCCCGCGCCCTGCCTGGACGTCATCAACTGGTTCAAGGCCCAGGGCTGCTACGTCATCGGCGGCGTGCCGACCTGGTGGCGCACCGGCGTCAACGACTCCCGGCCCGGGTTCCTGGACGTCTACCACGCCTTCAACATGATCTCCCCGTGGATGGTCGGCCGCACCGGCGACATCGCGGGCCTGGACTCGTACTACAACAACGTCAACGTCGGTGACCAGGCCGACTGCAACGCCCGCGGCATCGACTACCAGCCGTGCGTCATGCCCGGCGACCTGTCCGCCGGCGCCCGCGCCCACGGCGACTTCTACTGGCACCACATCTACAACATGACCCGCCTCGGCGCCCAGGCCCTGTACGTGTCGATGTTCGACGAGTTCAACGAGGGCAACCAGATCGCCAAAACCGCCGAGAACGCCTCGATGCAGCCGACGAACTTCGGCCACCCGGCCCTCGACGCCGACGGCACCGCCTGCTCCTCCGACTACTACCTGCGCATCACCGCCGACGGCGGCAAGATGTTCAAGGGCCAGATCCCGCTGACCGCGACCCGCCCGACCCAGCCGATGGGCGGCACCACCACACCCCCGCCCCCCACCGGCGCCGTCTCGTTCCGCTCGAAGGCCAACAACCTGTTCGTCTCCGCCCGCGACGCCGGCGCTTCGCCGCTGCAGGCCTCCGGCGCCTCGGCCGGCGCGTGGGAACTGTTCGACCGCATCGACCTCGGCGGCGGCAACATCGCCCTGCGCGCCCGGGTCAACAGCCGCTACGTCTGCGCCGAGAACGCCGGCGCCGCCTCGCTCATCGCCAACCGCACCGCGGCCGGCCCGTGGGAGACGTTCAAGCTCATCAACAACCCCGACGGCACCGTGAGCCTCCTGGCCACGGTGAACAACCGCTACGTCTGCGCCGAGAACGCGGGCGCCGCCGCGCTCATCGCCAACCGCACCGCGATCGGCCAGTGGGAGAAGTTCGACCTGATCACGTCCTGACCCCTCGGATTTTTCGGCTTTTCTCTGGTTCCGGTGTCCGGTCCCCACCCCGGGCACCGTCCACGGTCGGAATGCGCCACGCTTGCGCAGTGATCGTTGGAGGAGCCGAGCCCATGACGAAGTACCTGCTGTCGATCGACTACAACGGCGGCGTGATCGAGGCCCCGATGGAGGAGTGGAAGCCGGAAGAGGTCAAGGCCCACATGGACTACTACGGCGCGCTGATCCAGGACCTGATCGAGCGCGGCGAGCATGTGGACGGCATCGCCTTGACCAGCCCGGACGTGGCCAAGGTGGTCACGGCCGGCGCCGGCGCTCCGGTCATCACGGACGGCCCGTTCGCCGAGTTCAAGGAGATGCTGGCCGGGTTTCAGGTCGTGGATGTCGACACTGAGGAGCGGGCGGTGGAGATTGCTGTTGCGCTTTCCCGCGTTCCTGGGCCGGGCGGCGTTCCGCTGGAGCAGCCGGTGAGCGTCCGCCGCATCATGACGGACGCCGACTTCGACCTGATCGTCCCCAGCCGCTAGGCCGCCCCCGCCTCGGCGGCCCCGGCCGGCCTCGCTTCGCCGCGCGCGCGTCGGCCTTGCTTCGCCGTGCGCCTGCCGGCCTCGCTTCGCCGCGCGCGCGTCGGCCTTGCTTCGCCGTGCGCCTGCCGGCCTCGCTTCGCCGCGCGCGCGTCGGCCTTGCTTCGCCGTGCGCCTGCCGGCCTCGCTTCGCCGCGCGCGCGTCGGCCTTGCTTCGCCGTGCGCCTGCCGGCCTCGCTTCGCCGCGCGCGCGTCGGCCTTGCTTCGCCGTGCGCCTGCCGGCCTCGCTTCGCCGCGCGCGCGTCGGCCTTGCTTCGCCGTGCGCCTGCCGGCCTCGCTTCGCCGCGCGCGCGTCGGCCTTGCTTCGCCGTGCGCCTGCCGGCCTCGCTTCGCCGCGCGCGCGTCGGCCTTGCTTCGCCGTGCGCCTGCCGGCCTCGCTTCGCCGCGCGCGCGTCGGCCTTGCCTCGCCATGCGCCTGTCGGGATCGCGTGCCGAGCTTGCCTTGCCGTGCGCGTGCCGGGCTTGCTTCGCCGCGCGGCCGCCGCCAAGTTTGTAAGTGCGGACTCACATACATACCACCACTCGCGGAGTTGGTTGGCTTCTACGTCGGTTTGTAAGTCCACACTGACTTACAAACCATCGGCCAGGCGCTCCGGCGTTCGTCGCGCAGGTTGTAAGTGCACACTTCCTTACAAGCGGCGCCGCGCGGCGCTGCCCTGTTGCCGGCGGCATGGTGCAGGTTGTGAGTGCGCACTGACTTACAACGTGGCGGCGGCCGGGGCTGCCCCTGTTGTCGGCGGCATGGTGCAGGTTGTGAGTGTGCACTGACTTACAACGTGGCGGCGGCCGGGGCTGCCGTTGTTGGGGGCGGCGTGGCGCAGGTTGAGAGTGTGCACTGACATACAAGCAGTGGCGCGCGACGTTTGCCGCTGTTGTGGGTGGGGTGGTGCAGGTTGTGAGTGTGCACTGACTTACAACGTGGCGGCGGCCCGGGCTGCCGTTGTTGGGGGCGGCGTGGCGCACGTTGTGAGTGTGCACTGACTTACAAGCAGCGGCGCGCGACGTTTGCCGCTGTTGTGGGTGGGGTGGTGCGGGTTGTGAGTGTGTACTGACTTACAAGCAGCGCTGCGCCGGCCTGCCGCTGTTGGGGGCGGCGTGGAGCGGGTTGTGAGTGTGCACTGACTTGCAAGGTGGCGGTGGGCGGCGACGAGAGGGCGGAGTGGGAGTTGTAAGTGAACACTCACACACAGCTTGAGGATCTGCTGCGAGAGATAGCGCCGCAGGTGTTGGGGGCGCTGGTGCGGCGGTACGGGGACTTCGCCGCGGCCGAAGACGCCGTGCAGGAAGCGCTCCTCGCCGCGGCGCTGCATTGGCCCGGCGACGGCGTGCCCGACAATCCGCGCGGGTGGCTCGTCGTTACCGCCTCGCGCAAGCTGGTCGACAACGCGCGCAGCGAGCAGGCCCGGCGGCGGCGCGAGAGCGTGGCCGCGGCGCAGGATGAAGCGTTGCACAAGGGGGTGCTGTTCGGGGGCAGCCTGCCGGGCGCGAGCGACGACACGCTGACGCTGCTGTTCCTGTGCTGCCATCCGGCGCTCACGCCCGCCTCCGCGATCGCGCTCACGCTGCGGGCCGTCGGGGGGCTCAGCACGGCCGAGATCGCCAGTGCGTTTCTCGTGCCCGAGGCGACCATGACGCGGCGGATCACGCGGGCCAAGCAGACCATCAAGGACTCCGCGGTGCCGTTCCGCATGCCGGGCGGCGACGAGCGGGCGGCGCGGCTGCGGTCGGTGCTGCACGTGCTGTACCTCATCTTCAACGAAGGCTATGCGGCCAGCGGCGGGGCGCAGGTGCACCGCGTCGAGCTGTCCGGGGAGGCCATCCGGATCGGGCGGATGCTGCGCGATCGGCTTCCCGGCGACCCGGAGGTCGCGGGGCTGCTCGCGCTCATGCTGCTCACCGACGCGCGCCGGGCGGCGCGGGTGGGGGACGACGGGCGGCTCGTGCCGCTCGACGAGCAGGATCGGGCGCGCTGGGACCGGGGGCTCATCGCCGAGGGGACGGCGCTGCTCGACGCGGCGGTGCGCTCCGGGGCGGTGGGGGAGTATCAGCTGCAGGCGGCGATCGCGGCCGTGCACGACCGCGCCGAACGGGTCGAGGATACCGACTGGGCGCAGATCCACGCGCTGTACGAGATGCTGGAGCGCATGACCGGCAGTCCGGTCGTCGCGCTCAACCGGGCGGTGGCGGCGGCGATGGCGTATGGGGCGCCGGAGGGGCTGCGCCTGCTCGAGCCGCTGGCGGCGCGGCTCGGCGATCATCACCGGCTGCACGCGGTGCGGGGGCACCTGCTCGAGATGGCCGGCGACGCCGCGGGGGCCGCCGAGCACTACCGGGCCGCGGCGGCGCGGACCGCGAGCCTGCCCGAGAAGCGGTACCTCATCGAGCGCGCCGCCCGGCTCTGAACAACGAGGGGACGCGCGGCCCGGCCCCGTGCTGGCGGGATGGCCGCGAGCCGGCCCGAGAAGCGGTAGCGCGCCGCCCGGCTCTGAACGACGGGGGGACGCGAGGCCCGGCCCGTGCTGGCAGGATAGCCGCGAGCCGGCCCGAGAAGCGGTAGCGTGCGGCCCGGCCCGTGCTGGCAGGGTGGCCGCGAGCCGGCCCGAGAAGCGGTAGCGCGCCGCCCGGCTCTGATCGACAGGGGGACGCGCGACCGGGCCAAGCACTGGCAAGATGGCCGCCGTGCGAGTGCGGGAATGGTTGCGGCTGGCGGTCGTCGGGCTCGCGACGGTACACGTCGGCGGCGTCCTGGTCGGCTCGCCCGTCCCGGGGACGTTATCGCTGACGCTGCTGACGCTGCTGGTGTACGCCTGGAACGCCCCCGGCCGCCGCATCGCCCGGTGGGCGCGGCGGATCGGGGTCGGCGCCGCCACGCTCGCGGCCCTCGGCGCCGAGCCGGGCGAGTCGAACCGCTACGTCTGGGCCGGGCTGCTGCTGCTCGCCGCCGCCGGGCTCACGGCCGGCTGGGTGCTGCGCCGCCGGCCCGGGGCGTATGCGGCGGCCGCGCTGGCGGTGGCCTTTGTCGTCGCCGTCGCCGTCGTGCCGCTCGCGTCGTGGACCACGCCCGACCGCCACCGCGATCTGGCCGCGATGCACCGCTACGGCGACCCGGTCTGGGCGGACCGCTACGGCAACCTGTTCCTGGACCGCCCGGGCCTGTACTCCGTCACGCAGACGGTGGACCTGGACGCGGTGGTGGCCGTGGCCGTGGCGAACGATCGGACGGTGGCGGGCCCGGGCCTCGTCTACGGCGGCCAGGAGCCGGACGAGCCGGTCCGGCGAGCCGCGTGGACGTGGCCGCCCGACGTGTGGGGCTGGCGGTTCCAGTGGTCCGACATCGCCCCGGCGGTGCCGCCGATGCTCGTGATCCTGGTGCTCGTGGCGCTCGCCGCCGGGCGCGACCCGGAGGAGTTCGCGGGCGGGCGCCGGTAGAATCCCGGCGGTGATCATCATTGCCGGGCGGCTCGACGTCGACGCCGAGGATCGTGACGCCTATCTCGCCGCGGTCGACGGGGTGGCGCGGCTGGCCCGCGCCTCGGCCGGGTGCCTCGACTTCGTGCAGGCGGCCGATCCGATCGACGCCGGGCGGATCAACGTCTACGAGCGGTGGGAGTCCGACGAGGACCTGCACCGCTTCCGGGGCTCCGGCGGGCCGCTGCCGGATCTCCCGCCGCTGCGCTCGGCGGACGTGCAAAAGTACCGCATCTGCGGCGTCGAGGCACCCTGAGCCGTTTTCGTTTTGTGATTCGACGCGGCCGCTGTCTACTCCGGTTCACCGGGGCGACATCCAACCGTAGCTCAATGTAAAGTGGCCGCCGTGCTCAGCGCGATGGCTCCGGGAATCTCGCTCTCATCGGACTACTCATACAAAAGACGTGCATCGGAAGTTCGGTGCCACTTCGTTATCAACCCGTATTCACCGCATGGTGAATGGGCGTGGCGTGAGATCATGCTTCCCGCATTTCGGGCGCTGCGCGGGGACTACGGGCTGGTCGCCGAGCCGCTGCTGTTCGGGGAGCTCCCGGCGACCCGGCCGGACCTGGTCACCTACGCGATATACGGCCCGACCAACCCATTGGAAATGGGCGAGGAGGAGCGCGATTATCTCTCCTCGCTCGCCATTGCCGGGGTGCGCACAAACATCATCTCCGCCTATCCGCTCACCGCGGCCGGCACCGATCAGCCGGGGTACGAGCGGGCCCGAACAGATGTTCCCCGGTTGTGCGATGAGCTCGACATCAATGCGATCTACCCCGATGCGATCGACCGGGCGCGGGGCATCCGGACCAACACCTGGCATGACGTCTATGTCAATGTCGTCGGCGAGACGATCCGCGTGAAGTACCACCCGGTCGAGAGCCGCGACCCGGCCGACCTCGCCGCGCTGGAGCGGCTGCGCGCCGAGCACGCCGAGGACATCGCCGAGCTCGCCCGGCTGCACCGGGAGTACAACCTGTGGCAGCGCAAGCCCTACACCGACGGCGCGATCCTCTTCAGCCACGAGGGGCGCACCTGGCTGGCCTCGCAGACCGTCACCGACAAGACGCTGATGACCGCCGAGGACTTCGACCTCATCACGTCGTTCGACGAGGGCCGCCGCAGCGTCACCTACACCGGCCCGCGCCTGCCCACCTCCGACGCCCCCGAGCTGCTCATGCTGAGCACCCTGCTGAGCCGCCACGCGCGGCGCCCGCGGCTGATCGTGCACTTCCACCACCGCGAGCTGACGCGCGGCCCGCGGTACCGCGAGCTGGTCACCGACTCGACCATTGAGGGCGGCCACTTCTCGGCCGGCCGCCGCTACTTCGCCGAGCTGCGCTTCCGCGGCGGGGACTGGTTCATCATCCGCGAGCACGGCATGGTGTGGGTCGGCGACTCGGTGGCGGACTTCGCCGACTACGTTCAGCGGGTCGTGGCGGGCGCCTCGTAACGCGCGGGCGCGGCCGCGCGGCTCGTCTCGTGGCGGCGGGCCAGGGCCAGCAGCGGCAGCGCCAGCAGCTGTATGAGGCCGGCGAGCACGTACGACGCCGGGTACCGCCACACGTCGGCGACTCGGCCGAGCACCGGCTGCAGCACCACCCCGCCCGCCGACTGCACCATCGAGTCGAACGACAGCACCGTCGCGCGCTGCCGGGTCGGGAGGATCTCGTTGAGGTACGCCTGCCGCGAGGGCATGATCCCGGCCGCGACGAGGCTGTAGCCGGCCATCAGCGCCATCGCCGCCGGCACGTTGCTGGTCAGCCCGAAACCGACGAGCAGGGCGGCATTGACCAGTACACCGGAGATGACCACCGACAAGCGCCACCGGAACAGCGACCGGAAGACCCGCGACAGGAACCCGCCGGCCATCTGCGCGGCGGCGTTGAGCGCGGCGATGACGCCGAGCAGCGCGTAGGCGTGCTCGTCGCCGGCGAGCTTCAGGAAGTACGGCTTCATGGTGAACGAGACGTAGTAGGCCACGCCGACGGTCAGCGAGGCGCCCAGCATCACCCACCGCACCGCGGGCCGGCGCCACCCGTGCTGCATCGACCCGCTGAGCACCCGCCGCATCTCCCGCACCGGCCGCCCGCCGCGCGCCGGCGTGAACCCGATGTCGTGCATCATCCGCCACGCCACCGCCGTGAGGATCAGCAGCAGGCCCGCCCGCACCAGGAAGGGCACTCCGACGTTGGTCAGCTGCGCGAGGAACGACCCGGCGAGCGACCCGGTCAGCGTGCCGATGCCGTTGTACACCTGCCCCTGCGCGAACACGTCCTCCAGGGGCCCGGGGTGCTGCAGGAAGTGCAGCGCATCGACCAGCCAGGCCTCGGTGGCGCCCGAGAAGCAGGTGAACCCGATCGCGAGCAGCACGGAGACGCCGGCCCACACGGCGACCCCGGCGTGCAGCCGCCAGGCCAGCCAGTACAGCAGCGTCGTGGCGGTGAGGGTCACGCCGCCCAGCAGGTAGGAGACCCGCCGCCCCCACGTGTCGGCGATGGTCCCGGTCGGCACCTCGAACAGCGCCCACCCGAGCGTGAAGCACGCATTGGCCACGAGCGCCTGGGTGTTGGACAGCCCGGCGTCGTACAGCAGCAGCGAGTTGATCCCCCAGATGAATGAGATCGCCAGCGAGCTCAGCAGCATCAGCACGAGGTAGGTGCGCCGCACCTGGCGGCTCGTCACGACCACGGACGCCAGCCTAGGTACGCGGACAAAATCATGTCGATGAATTCAACCCTTCCGGGACCCGGGCGCGCCATGATTTTCGGGCCGGTGCTGTGGCGCGCGTCCATGACGGGGCTCTCAGTGCGCGCACAGGCATCGAGGACGATGATGCGAAGTATGACGGGGGTGCTGGAACGTCCCACCGCATTGCTGGTTGCCGTGTCGCGGCCCTGGTTCTGGCCGGTCTCCTGGGTGCCGGCCTACATGGGCACCGTCCTGGCGAGCCACTCGTGGCTGCCGGCCGCGCAGGACGCGCCGCGGGCCGTGGTGGCGCTGCTCGTGCTCGGGCCGCTGATCTGGGGCGCCGTGCTGGCCCAGAACGACCTGTATGACCTGCCCAGCGACCTCGTCAACCCGCGCAAGGCGAGCGCGCCCCTGGTGACCGGCGCGGTTTCGGCGCAGCGGCTCCGGCGGTGGTACCGCATGATCGCCCTCGCCGCCGTCGGCGCCGCGATGTTCGTCGGGCCGCTGTTCGTGCTCGGGGTGGCCGGGGTGCTGGCGCTCGGGTGGGCGTACAGCGTGCCCCCGCTGCGGCTGAAGACCCGGCCCGGCTGGGACGTCGCGGTCAACGCGCTCGTGGTCGGCGTGGTGTCCCCGGCCGCGGGCTGGGCGATCAGCCGGCCGCCGTGGGAGTTCCCGTGGCTGTTCGCGGTGATCGGGCTGCTGTTCGCGGCGGCGCTCTACGTGCCGACGACCGTGACGGACCTGGCCGCCGACCGCGGCGCCGGCTGCACGACGTTCGCGGTGCGCTTCGGGGCGCGCTTCGCCCATCGGCTGGGCGTGGCGCTGTGGGGCGCCGGCCTCGCGGTGTCGATGCTGTGCGCCTGGCTCGGCGTGCTGGTGCCCCGCTCGACGCTGGTGCCGCAGCTCATCATGGTCCCGGTCCTGCTGGCCGGCTACGCGGTCCTCACCGTGCGCCCCACGATCACGAAGATGGCCGCGGTGTCGATCCTGTTCGGTATCCCGACGATCGGGTTCGCGCTGGCGTACATCGGCCCGGCGTGAGCCTTTTTCAGGCTTGACTTATATAAGCCGCCGGTGACATTCTCGGGGCGTGCACGCGTTCGACGTGCTCGGAGACCCGGTGCGGCGCCGCATTCTGGAGCTGCTCGCCGATGGTGAGCAGCCGGCGGGCGCCGTCAGCGACGTCGTCCGGGCGGAGTTCGGGATTTCGCAGCCGGCCGTGTCGCAGCACCTGAAGGTGCTGCGGGAGGCCGGGTTCGCCACCGTCCGGGCGGACGGCACGCGGCGGCTCTACGCCGTCGACGCCGCGCCGCTGCGGGAGGTGGACGCGTGGCTGGAGCGCTTCCGCGGGTTCTGGGACCAGCGCCTCGACGCCCTGGCCACCGAGCTGGCCCGCGGCCGTCGCGCGCGCCGGGCCACCAACACCACAGGCAACGAAGAGGAGGACTCGTGATCGACATCGTCAACCAGGTCAATGCGGCGCACCGGGAGCTCGGCAACGCGCCGGTCGCCTCGGGCGAAGGGCGCTCGCTGCTGCTGCGGCGCACCTATGACGCGCCCATCGAGGACGTGTGGAGCGCCTGCACCGAGGCGGAGCGCCTCGGCCGCTGGCTGGCGCCGGTGGAGGGCGAGCTGCGGCTCGGCGGGAGGTACCAGCTGAAGGGCAACGCCGGCGGCGAGGTGCTGCGCTGCGAGCCGCCGCGGCTGCTGAAGGTGACGTGGGAGATGGGCGAGGGGATGCCCACCGAGGTCGAGGTCCGCCTGAGCGACGACGGGCCGCAGCGCACCGTGCTGGAGCTCGAGCACGCCTCCCCGGCCGGGATCGTCGACGAGCTGGTCCGCGCCTACGGGCCGGGCGGCACGATCGGCATCGGGGGCGGCTGGGACCTGGCGCTGCTCGGGCTCGACCACCACCTGCGCGGCGCCGACCTCGACGCCGAGACGTGGGAGGACGACCCGGAGGTGCGCGAGTTCGCCCGTCACGCCTGCCGCGCGTGGGGCGCGGTGGTGCAGGCCGCCTGGGGTACGAGCGAGGAGGACGTCGAGGCCGCGATCGCGTTCGCCGTGCAGCACTTCGACCCGCGGTAGCCGTTCGAGGTGTACGTGCGCGACAGCGGCTCCGGGATCGTGAAGTAGTCGGCGACCACCGCGGCCGGATCGGTCGCCAGGGCGCCGCGGCCCAGGCGGTCGTCGTGATCGTCCCAGCCCCACGGGGCGTGCGCGGCGTCGCGCCGGCAGCGAAGGCTGCCGTGCTCGCAGCCGCCGGCGAAGGTGCCGGGGGCCGCGAACAACGCCGGGTCCGCGCGGCGGTCCCAGAGCCCGCCCGGACCCAGAAGATCGATGATTCGGTACCCGCTGTAGACGGTCCCGCCCGCAAAGCCCGAGTACGCCCTCAGCGCGTGCCCGTGCGCCTCCTGCTCCGTGACCGGGTGCGGGCGGCCGTCGGCGGGCGACACCCGCATCGGCAGCACCCCGTCGATCGTCTCCCGGCCGCGACCCCACGGGCTGCCGGCCGGGACGTACGAGTAGAAGTTGTCGTGCGCGACGGTGATCGCCGCGCGCAGCCGTCCGTACGGCGTGCCGTCTCGCTGCACCGCCAGCAGCAGGCCCTCGGCGTCGTTCTCGTGCTCGGTGTCCAGCAGCGGCCGGTTGGTCCAGTCGCGGGCGTGGAAGTACATGTACACCACGAACCAGTGCGTCGGCGTCTGCACGACGGAGGCGTAGGCGGCCGGCGCGGCGGGGAACCGCTCCGCGTCCGCCCAGTTGTCGCGGGCGTCCCAGTCGCCGTCGAAGTCCACGCGGGTGATCTCGTCGGCCCGCCCGCCGGCCGCGTGGCGCCCGTGCCGGTCGACGGCCTGGTGGTGGATCGGCGCCCACCGCTCGGCGAGCGTTTCGCCGCCGTCCGCGCCGCCGCCCAGATCGGCCGCCTCGACCGGCGCGGGCCGGGGCCCCACGACGCCGGACCCGGCCAGCAGCGCCCCGAGGAGCGCCGCCTTGAACAGTCGCCACCGCAGCATCTCTCCAGGCTGCCGGGCGCGGGCGCCCGTGCCACTGGGGCCACCACCCCGGTTCATGCTGGGGCAGGCCGCATCTCACCCGGCTTGACAGGGCAATTAGGGAGTTGGCAAACTCCCTCACCGTGCTCGACGTCGAGGTGCTCAAGGCGCTGGGGAACGAGAAGCGGCTGGCCATCCTCGGCTGGCTCGTCGACCCGGTGGCGCACTTTCCGGCGCAACGCGACGGGGACCTTGTCGAGGACGGGGTCTGCTCGGTGTACATCGCCGGGAAGCTCGGGGTGAGCGCGCCGACGGCCAGCGAGCACCTGCGGCTGCTCACCGCGACCGGGCTGCTGCGGGCCCGGCGGATCAAGCAGTGGACGTTCTACCGCCGCGACGAGGAGCGGATCGCGGCGGTCCAGCGAATGCTCGGCGGAGGGTGGTGACCGGTGGACGCCGGTAGCGCGTACGAACGGCTGATGGGTGTGCTGGACGCGGGCGGTGCGCGGTACCGCGTCATCGACCACGACCCCGAGGGGCGCACCGACGAGGTGAGCGCGCTGCGCGGGCACGACCCGGCGTGCGCGGCCAAGTGTCTCGTGGTGATGGTGAAGCTGGACAAGCGCACCAGCCGCTACTACCTCGCCGTCGTGCCCGGCGACGCCCGGGTCGACCTGCAGGCCCTCAAGGCCCTCGCCGGCGGCACCTACGCCGCGTTCGCCTCCACCGACAAGGCCGAGACGCTCGCCGGCAGCGCGAGCGGGACGATCCTGCCGTTCAGCTTCCACCCCGACCTCACGCTGATCGCCGACCCGGCGCTGCTGAAGCATCCTGAGCTGTACTTCAACGCCGCCCGCCTCGACCGCTCCCTCGCACTGTCCACTGAGGACTACCAGCGCCTGGCCGAGCCGGCGTTGCACCCGATCACCGCGTAGGGGCTCAGATCCAGCGGTTGCCGAGCCACATCCTCGCCAGCCACTGGGCGTACGTGATGGGGGAGCCGGCGTAGATCGGGTAGAAGTAGGCGAAGCACGCGGCGACGAGCAGCACGTAGATGCCGGCGATCCACGCGCCGACGACGCGGCGCTCGCGGCGGGGCGGGCCGATGATCGCGCCGAGCACGTAGACGACGGCCAGCACCAGGAACGGCTCGGCGGGCAGGGCGTAGAAGTAGTACATCGTGCGGTGCGCCAGCATCGACGGGAACCACGGCAGGATCCCCGCGAGGGCGCAGGCCATGAACAGCCAGGCGCGCCCGTCGCGGCGGGCGGTCGCCAGCCAGCCGAGCGCCACCAGCGCCGGCAGGAACGACCACCACAGCAGCGGGGTGCCGAGCAGCAGCACGGACGACACGCAGTTGGCCGCGCCGCACGGGCCGGTCTGGTCGTAGGCGAACAGGACCGGCCGGCCCAGCAGCAGCCACTGCCACGGCCACGACTGGTAGGGGTGCGGCGACTGCAGCGTGGAGTGGAAGCCGTAGGCCTCCTGGTGGTAGTGCCACAGGTTGACCAGCGCGTCGAACGTGCGGTCGTGCGGCAGGCCGTGCGACTCGGCGTACCAATGCCGGAAATAGCCGTCGTCGGAGGTGAACCAGCCGGTCCAGGTGCCCAGGTAGGCCACGGCCGCGAGGGCGGCGAAGGCGAGGCCCCACCCGGCCGCCGGGGCGAGGCTGTCGGCGACCCAGTGCCGCACGCCGGCGCTGCGGCGCGCGCTCATGTCGAAGACCGCGACGAGCAGCGCGAAGAGGATGAGGTACCACAGCCCGCTCCACTTGACGCCGCAGGCGAGCCCGAGCGAGACGGCGCAGGCGATGCGGTACCACGGAAGGGCGAACCGCGGCCGGGACTCGGGGTCGCCGCCGGCCTCCAGCAGCGCGAGCCATCGCCGGCGGCGCTGCTCGCGGTCGAGCACCAGCAGCAGGAACGCCACGACGATCCAGAACATCAGGAACACGTCGAGCAGCGCCGCCCGCGACAGCACGAAGTGCATGCCGTCCAGCGACATGAGCAGCCCGGCGGCGGCGGCGAGGATCGTGGAGCGCAGCAGCCGCCACGCGGCCATGGTGACGAGCAGGATCGAGGCGGACCCGATGAGCACCGCCATGATGCGCCACCCGAAGGCGTTGTAGCCGGACACCTCCTCCCCGACGGCGATCATCCACTTGCCGAGCGGCGGATGCACGACGTACTCGGGCGTGCCCTGCTCCGGCACCCACTCCACGCCGCGCTGCAGCAGGTCCTGCGCCTCGTTGGCGTAGTAGACCTCGTCGAACATGACGTCGCGGGGCCGGTCGAGGCCGACGAGCCGCAGGGCCAGCGCGATGCCCGTGACGAGGGCCGCCGCCCACCAGAACGCCGCCGGATACCGCCCCGGCCCGCCGAGCCGCCGCCGTACGACGGCCGGCACCACCCCCGTGTCCATCGACCGATCTTAGGACCACGGGCCGATCGAGTTGGCGTAGCGGTAGTTGCGGTGCGCGACGAGCAGGCCCATCGCGATGTGCATCGGCAGGACGAACCGCAGCGCGTCGCCGTAGCCCGGGTCGGCGATGAGCGCGGCGTACCCGAACGCGGGGACGACGAACACGCCGAGCGCGGTGAGGCGGAAGGCGAGGCGGCCCAGGTCGGCGGAGACGACGTCCAGCACCATCAGCTGCACGACGGCCACGACGAGCATGGCGACGTGTAACGGCAGGGTCCACACGAACGTCACCAGCGCGCCGCCGAACACCTCCGGCGCGCCCGTGCCGCCCGCCGCCACCAGGACGGCGAGGGTGCCGAGGTCGAGCGCGAGGTACAGCGCGAGGTGGAGAAACACCCACAGGCACCACGGGGCGTCCTCGACAGGGTTCTTGAACACGTTCAAAGTGTGCGCCACGGCGGTGCCGGGGTGCAATCCGCTATCGGGCAGGGCCGGCCGCGGCTCAGCCGAACGGCAGGGCGCCCCGCAGCCGGCCGGCGACGCCGCGCACGATGGAGCGCGGCCGCTGCTGCTCGCCGGCCAGCGCCGAGACGGCGATGAGCGCGCCGGTCAGCGCGGGTATCGCCCATTGGACCGCCTGCTGCCGGCGCTGCGCGGTGCGCACCGGCGCCGGCGTGGCGGCGGCCGGCTCGGTCGGCCCGGTCACCGGGACGTCACCCGCCTCCTCCAGCTGCTGGCCGAGGTGGCGGCTGTAGGCGGTGGCCGCGAGCGCGGCCGCGGTGAGTCCCGTCTTCACCGCGCTCATGGTCCCCACGCCCCGCTGCCCGGCGATCCGGCCCCGGTTGTCGACCAGCAGGCCGGCGGCGCCCACGAGGTGTGTGCCGATCGCCGTGAGGTTGACCGGCGCCCACCGGTCCCAGCCGGCGGATGAGATCTGCAGCCGTTCCCCCGGCAGCGGGGCCTTGGCCGCGGCGCCGTTGAGGCCTACCGCGCCCATCAGCGAACCGCCGAACCAGGCGGCGAGGCCCGTGTCGTGCATCGAACGCAGGACCGTTGTGCGCTCAGACATGGTGAACTCCCCTCCTGCGGTGCAAGTCGGTTCAGCCCCGTCCGTTACCCGCGGCACGCCGGTCGCAACATCACGGGCGCCCGGCGGCGGCAACGACTCCCGGAAAGACCATGGGCCTCGTCGCCGCCGCGCCGGTGGCCGCCGGGCACTTGGCCGCTTGCGAGGGCACGCCGCCGATCCCGCGGTGAGTGGTGCTACACGGTCAGCCGCGGGTCCCGCGCGATCTCCACCAGCGTGTCGAACGGCAGCACCGGGTCGGGCTGCTTGCCCGGGTTGACGTCGGTCTGCCCGCCCTGGTTCGCGGCGACGATGAAGATGGTGATGCCGTCCGGGCGGTCCACGATCACGTAGTTGTCCGCGATGCCGTTTTCGTGGATGACGCGGCGCAGCACGTGCGTGCCGTCCGGTTGGGTGGTGTCCGTGCACGCGCCGGTCTCGCCGGTGGTGCACGGGTTCATGGGGTTCCATTGCGTACTGCGGCGCCCGACGTTGATCGCCACGTTGCCCTGCCCGGTCGGGCCGTGCAGGTTCGCCGAGCCGTAGTAGCTGTCGTTGCCGGAGTAGTACAGGTACTTCATCTTGAACGCCGGGCCGTCCGCGCCGGCCGACAGCGTGTACCCGGGCGCGTGCTGCTGCACCACGTCCTTGACGACCTGGGACAGATGCTTCTCGGTCTCCCGGGCGACGTCGGCCGGCGTCGAGTTGGTGCCGGCGGGCTGCGGCGGCCTGCGGCCCGCGGATGCGGACGGGGAGGCCGGCACGGACACGGCCGCGGACGGGGCCACGCTCGGCCGGTCCGCGACGGCCGAGCCGCCGTTCTTGCCGGTGGCGGTGCCGGCGGCGATGGCCACGCCGACCGCCACGGCCGCCACGCCGCCGCCGGCACCCGCCACGGCCAGCCGGCGGACCATCGCCCGCCGGCGCCCCTGGACGATCAGCCGGTCCACGTCGATCGGCGACGCCGGCACGACCCCGATCGCATCATCGAACTCTGTCTTCATGATTGCACCCCTGACACGTTGGAGATGGCCGCTCGCAACGTCTCCAGCCCACGCGCGGTCTGGCTCTTGACGGTGCCGGTGGAGATGCCCAGCATCTCCGCGGTCTCCTCGACCGAGTGGTCGAGGTAGAAGCGCAGGATGAGCACGGCGCGCCGCTTCTTCGGCAGCGTGCGGACCAGCGCCAGCAGGTCCCCGTGTTCGCCGGCCGGTGCCGGCGCGACCTCGGCCACGTCGGGCAGCCGGTCCGTCGACACCTCGCGCCGCCATGGCCGGCGCCGTTCGTCCAGGTAGGCGTTGACCAGCATCGCCCGGACATAGGAGTCGACGTTGTCGGCCTGCTGGGCCCGCCGCCACTTGTCGTAGAGCTTCGCCATCGTCGTGGCCACCAGGTCGTCTGCGGTATGCCAGTCATGGCACAGCAGATAGGCGGTCCGTCGCAGGACATCCATCCTCAGCGTGACGTACTCGCGGTACGCCGCCTCGTCGCTTCGCTGCACGCCCGTTCCCTTCCGTTGCCTCTAACCGCGGGACGGAACGAGCGCCCGATCAGGTTGCTTTTCGCCTCGGCCGGTCGCGTCAGCCTCGGCGCCGGTGCTCGGGGCGATGCTGGAGCCCCGCGGCGTGGAGGTCCAGGGCGAGAACGCCGGCGGACAGCGCGGTGGCGACCGTGAGGCCGACGCAGGTGCAGTCCAGGACCGGGTGGTAGAGCGGGATGGACAGCACCGTCGTTGCGCTCGCCGGGTCCCAGACCCGCAGTGTGCGGTCGGAGCCGCCGCTGATCAGGTACGCCTGACCCTCGAAGGTCAGGCTGGTGACGACGTTCACGGTGCCGGTATGACCGACGAGCGTCCCGACCTCCTGATCGTCCTGGAGGTCCCAGATCCGGACGGTACGATCCGCGCCGCCGCTGGCCAGGTACTGCCGGTCACCCAGCCGGAAGCCGGTGATGCTCTTGATCTCCCGGCCGTGGCCGGCCAGCGTGCTGCGGACCTCCAGCTTCACGGGATCGACGATCCGGATCGTGCGGTCGGTGCCGGCGGCGATCAGGTCCCCCTCCGGGGCCGCAACGACGGCGAGCGCGCCGACCGGCCCGCCGTTGAGCTGCCGGCGGCGCACGCGCGCCGATGCCCGGCGGCCCGCGAGCGGATCCCAGCACCACAGGGCGCCGTCCTGGCCGGCGCCGGCCAGGTACTGGCGGCGGCCGTTGCGCACGGCGGCCAGGGCGTTGATCGTCCCGGTGTGCGTGGCGAACTCGAGCGCCGGTCCCTCGCCTCCCGGCTCGGCGACGTAGACCACGCCGGCGTAGCTCGCGGCGGCGAGGTGATAGGCGCCGCCGTGTTCCAGCACGCACAGGGCCTTGCCCGGTCGTGCCGGCCCTCTGCCGCGCTTCGCGCGAGTCCGGGCGGACCATCACCGCGGTGCCGGTCGTGAGATCCCAGAGCTTCACCTGGCCGGCGGCGCCGCCGCTGGCCAGATAGGTGGTACCCGCGACGACGACGGTGCACAGCGCGTTGACCTCTCCGCCGTGGTCGCTGAAGAGCAGCTGCTCGCGTGCGCCCGTAGCGGGATCCCACACGCAGATGGCGTCCTCCTGGCCGGCGCTGGTCAGGCGCACGGAGCCCGCGACCACGATCGAGCAGACCGCGTTGACCTCCGCGGCGTGGGCCCGGATGGTGCGGATCTCGTGGCCGGTGGCCGGGTTCCAGATGCGGACGGACCCGTCCTGCCCGCCGCTGGCCAGCAGGGACGAGCCGTCGACAACGACCTGGCAGATGGAGTTGACCGCGCCCCGGTGCCCGGTGAGCACCCGCTCCTGCCGTCCGGTGGTGACGTCCCAGACCCGCACGGTGCCGTCGCGGCCGGCGCTGGCGAGCTGGGTGACGCCTTCCACGGTGATCGGGCAGACGCAGTAGACGGTCGCGGTGTGCCCCTCCAGCACGGACCGCTCCACCCGCGAGGCGACCACCGCCCAGCGGGCCCGGTAGGGCACCTGCTCGCGGAGGCCGAAGCTGGGCAGGTGCAGCTGCTCGAGCGCCTGGGTGACGCTGAACAACGCCGCCCGTTCCCCGGCGGCGGCGGTGATCGCGCGGGGTGTCAGCTGCAGCAGGCGCGCCCGCGACTGGCCGGGCCCGGTGGCGGCCCGCTCGGCGAACATGACGAGCCGCGTCAGGTCGGTGGCGAGGAGGTAGTCGTCGTCGCTGAGCAGCGCGTCGATCACGCCCGCGCGGTCGGCGTGGGTGGGCAGCGACTGGCGCAGGTAGCGGTCGGTGCCGACCCAGCCGGTCGACTGGCCCAGCGTGATCAGCCGGCCGGTGATTCTCCGCTCGGCTGTGCGCCGCCCGCCCGGTCGGCGGTCCCACGCCCGCAGCAACGCGTCGTTGAGGGCCTGATGAAACAGGCGGTACTGGCCGACACCGGCGTCGTCGGTGGTCTCGATCAGGAAGTTCGCCGCGGACGTGTCCGCGAAGGCCGCCAGCTGCGCCGGCGCGATGTGGGCGCCGACCGCGGACAGCACGACCGACCAGATGTCGGCCGACATGCCCGGTACCTCGGCGAACGCCAACGCGCCCAGAACCAGCCGGGCCGGCGTGGCGCCCAGGTTCGGCAGGCGGTGCAGATAGTCGTTGAACGCGCCCTCGACGGTCGCGTCGAAGGACAGGCGGGTGGGCTCGATCGCCACCTCGTCGTAGAGCCCGCGGGCGTGGGCCACGAGCCCGGCGATCAGGAAGTTCCGCTCGGCCAGCGTCGCGATGCGCACCGCGACGGGCCGCGCGATCGCCTCGTCCGAGTACGGGTTGCCGGGCCGTTCCGCTCCGACGAGCTGCAGCGTCGCCAGGGCGTAGTCGGCGAGGTCGTCCTGCTCGAAGTACCGCTCGAGATCGAGGTCGATCACGTCGGCGGCGCTGCCGAATCCGCCGACCAGAGGCCCGCCGTCGTCGCCGCGCCGGGTCCCGACCACCACCTGGGCGCCGACGTCCCAGCAGGTCTGCACCAGCGGCAGCACCACGCGGGTGATGATCTGTCGTGACTGGGTGGCGTCGACGGCCTCGTCGAGCGCGTCGATCACCACGTTGAACCGCTCGCCCGCCCGGAGCATGAGCACCTCGCGAACCGCGGGCACGAGCTCGTCGACCTCGTCCGGCAGCCGTGCCGACGCGGCCCGGGCGATCTCCATCGCGACGTCCATCGCGGTCTTGCCCTTGGCGTGCACGGCGCACGCCACCGACCCCAGGACGGCGCGGACGTTGGTGTCCTCCGGTGGCAGCAGCGCCCGTACCCCGGGATCCGCGGTGGTGACGATCCGGCCCAGGACCGCCGACTTGCCGACGCCCGGCGAGCCGGTGACGACCAGGACCCGGCCGTCGACCTTCGGCCGCTCAAGGTGGGCCACCAGCCGCCTGAGGGCCTGGGTCCGGCCCCGGAACCGGTAACCCTGCTCGCTGTCGACGGAGACGCCGCGCCCTCGCGGCCGCCAGTGCCGACCGGCCTCGCTGTCGCGGTCGAGCGACCATCCCCACGCCGCCAGCGCCGCCTCGCCGGCCTCCGGCAGCTGCCACGCCGTCGCCGTGGGCCGGATCTCCGTCGGCAGTTCGGCCATGACCTGGCGGATCGTCACCGCCATCGCGTCGCCGACGTTCTGCCCGGACTGGTTGGCCAGCCCGACCAGGCCGACGACCGCGGCGTATCGCGGCGACCACAGGCCGCCGCCGCTGAATCCGGGACGGACCGGATAGCGCGACTCGGTGTGCAGCAGCAGCCAGCCGAAGGCCAGATCGGTGCCGACGACGCCGTGCGCCTCGGCACCGTACGGCATGTCCTGCGGGAAGCCGAAGGCCCACCACTGCTCGTCCACCAGGTCGGCGGCCGCCGGGCTGCGCAGCGGCGCCGCGACCACCTGATCCGGGACGTCCTCGGCCAGGATCAGCACGGCCACGTCGGTCTCCGGGTCGGCCGCGTAGCGCACGTCGCGCACGCGCCGCTCCACCGACCTGGCGATGCCGGCCTTGGGGAACCGGACGCTGACCGCCACACCCGCGTCGAGCGTGCCCCGCACCACGTGCGCACAGGTCAGCACCCGATCCCGATCGATGACGACGCCGGCGCCGAGGGTCCTGCGTTCCGCCCGGACCGCCTCGATGACGACCGTCCAGCGGTCTTCCGGCTGCCGGCGCGGTGCGGCCGTGGTCACCGCGGCCCGCGCCGGTGGCGGCGGCTCATGACGCGGCTGCCGCAGCCTCGCCCGAGTCCCGTCCCCAGGCCAGCGTGATCTCGAAGTTGCCTTCGGTCGCCGCCTTCGCAACCAGCCAGTTCGCCGTCCCGGTCACCTTGACGCCGAACTTCACCTCGACGCGGTCAGGTCTTGCTTGGCGCACCTGTTCCAGGACCTCCCGGGCCGCCAGGACCGCCGGCTGCACCGCGTCACGTACGCGCCCCACCAGTTCGTCGGACATGCCGGCTGGCACGAAACCCGGCACCGGATCGATCTCGAATGACACCGCCACGTCACCGACGTCGTACGTCACAACCTGCGACAAGCCGATCACCCTCCCGAATGGACAGGCGTCATTCTAGCCATTGACGAGTTGGAATCAGACGGCCGTAAATCCGGTGCCGGGGCTTCGAAGGCGCTCAGGGCCGGGCCATCGCGGTCAGGCGGCGGGCGAGCGCGCCGACCGCCTCGCGCAGCTCGGGCGGTTCGAGAATCTGCACGTCGAACCGCTCGAGCCGGGCCACGTACACGGCCAGCCAGTCCAGGTGGTCGGCGGCGAGGTGCAGCGTGCACCAGCCGTCGGCCGGGTCGGGCTCCACGCGCCCGACCTGCGGCGGGACCATGTCGCGGACGCGCTCCGGCGTGGCGTGCACGCGCAGGCGGGCGACGTGGCGGTACGGCGACTCGGCCACCGACCGCTGCACGTACCCCACCGGGTCCGGGTGCTCGCGCGGGCGGAAGTGCCAGCCGGTCGCCGCCGGCTCGCGCATGCGGTCCAGGCGGAACGTGCGCCAGTCTTCGCGGTCGACGTCCCAGGCCATGAGGTACCAGCGGCGGCCGGTGGTGACCAGCCGCACCGGCTCGGCCGTGCGCTCGCGCTCGGCGCCGTCGCGGGCGGCGTAGCGGAAGCGGACCCGCACCGCGTCGCGGCACGCGCGGGCCAGCGTCACGAGCAGCTCGGCGTCGATCTGGACGCCGGGGCCGACGAGGGTGTCGGTGGCGCCGTGCACCGCGCGGACCTCGGCCCGCAGCCGCGGCGGCATCACCTGGTCGAGCTTGGCCAGGGCCCGCAGCGCCGCCTCGCCCGCGCCGGCGACCGTGCCGGCCGACGCCAGGCGCAGCGACACCGCGGTCGCGATCGCCTCCTCGTCGTCGAGCAGCAGGGGCGGCAGGCGGGTGCCGGCGCCGAGGCGGTAGCCGCCGCCGGCGCCCGGGGTCGCGTGCACCGGGTAGCCGAGCGCGCGCAGCCGCTCCACGTCGCGGCGCACCGAGCGGTCGGTGACCCGCAGCTGCTCGGCGAGCTCGGTCGCGGTCCACGACGAGCGGCGCTGGAGCAGGGCGAGCAGCCGCAGCACCCGCTCCGTGGTCCCCTCGACGCTCACCCTTCCGATCTTTCCACGGATTACGGACCGCAACTGTCCGGGATCCGCGGCAGACTGTGGGCATGACGGATCGCCGTGAAATGCAGTTCACGTTCGACTGCGCCGACCCGGGCGCGCTGGCCGAGTTCTGGGCCGCGGCCCTCGGATACCAGGTCCAGGCTCCGCCCGCCGGCTTCGCCACGTGGGACGAGGCGCTGGAGGCCTGGGGTGTACCGCGGGAGCGCTGGAACGATGCCTCGGCGGTGGTCGACCCGGGCGGGGCGGGCCCGCGCGTGTTCTTCCAGCGGGTGCCGGAGCCCAAGCAGGTCAAGAACCGCGCCCACCTCGACGTGCGGGCCGCGCCCGGGCTGCAGGGGGAGGCGCGGATGGCGGCGCTGGAGGCCGAGGCCGAGCGGCTGGTGAAGCTCGGTGCCACCCGCGTGGTGCGCCACGAGCCGGCGCCGCCGTTCGCGGCCGGGCACATCGTGATGACCGACCCGGAGGGCAACGAGTTCTGCCTCGACTGACCCCGCGGGCTCACATCGCCGGCCGGACTGCCGGTCGGAGTTTGGTGGGCGCCGGCTGCGGCCCTGGCCTGTACATCGTGCGCAGCCTGGCCCTGGCCAACGACGCCGACGTGCGCTATGAGCCCAATCGCGGCGGCGGCTCCGTGTCCGTCGTCGACGTCGAGGCCGCCTGAGCGTCGCCCAGGGCGGCCCGCAAGGCCTCCGCGCCCGGGCCGGACAGGCGGTCCAGGGCGACCAGCCGGCCGCAGGTCAGCAGCAGCAGGGCGCTCATCGGGCCCTCGACCGCGGGGCCGGCGGCGTCGCCGGCGCGCCAGTCGGTGTCGGTGGCGCTCAGGGAGTACCGCCGCAGCGTCTTTTTGATCGGAAACGGGGGCGGCCAGCGCATCGTCCAGTTGCGGGTCGCGGCAGCGGCCGCGGCGCCGGGCGGCACGGCCAGGTCGCGGCCGAGCGGGATGGCGATGTCCTGGCCGTGCACGAGGATGTCGGTGAGCGTCTCCATCGGGGTGACGCCGGCGTTGTGCCGCCGCGAGCCGATCGTGGCGCGAAGCCGGCGCAGCAGCTCCGCGTCGCTCGTGCCGGCGGCCAGGTCGTGGGTCAGGCGGTCGATGTCGCCCCGGGCGCGCAGCAGGACCGGCAGGGCGGTGAGCAGGTCGCGCGGGCGCAGCTGCTGCAGCGTCAGGTGCGCGGCGACCTCGCGGACCGTCCACTGTGCACACAGCGAGGGCCGGCGCCACTCGTCGGGGGTGAGCGTTTCGAGCAGGTCCGCGACGGCGGTGCGCTGCTGGTCGATGACGGGCCAGAAGATCATGACCAAGCCTCCGGGGTGAGGACGGCGTGGACGAGCTGCAGCACCTGGGCCGACGGGTCGAACGCCAGGTCGGGCATCGCGAGCTGGTGCAGCATGATCCCGGTCCAGTGGTTCATGATGATCGGCGCGTCGCGGGCCGGGTCGGCGGAGCCGCTGGCGCGCATCCAGTTCATGGCCCACGCGTTGACGCGGGCGCCCGTGGCCAGGAGCCGGGCGCGCAGCGCGGGCCGGATCGCCGCCTCGAGCAGGATCGCGTAGCGGGCCAGGGTCAGCGACCGCTGCGGCCCGGTGCTCAGCCGGGCGAACCGGGTCAGCACCTCGGCGAGCTCGGCCGGCGTGGTCGGCACCACCTCCGCGGCGATCGCCTCCCAGTTGGCCCGCTCGCGCTCGGCGAAGCGCTCCACGACGCCGTCGACGAGCGCGTCGCGGGTGCGGTACAGGTTCGACGCCGATCCGGCCGGCAGCCCGGCGGCGGCGTCGACGGCCCGGTGGGTGAGCGCGCGGATGCCGCCGCCCCCGATGACCTCGATGGCGGCGTCGAGCAGCTGTTCGCGGCGCGTCGGCACGCCGCCAGACTACATCCGTAGTACCGCGGACTACAAGTGTAGTGATGGACCGGAGGTGTTGCTCCGGTTCGTCCGGGCGCCGGCAGACTTCCGGCATTCCGCCAGGTGGCCGACTGTTACGCTCGCCGACCATGACAGCTGCGCGCGTGCGCCTCGGGGTCGACTTCGGCACGTCCACCACCATCGCCATGCTCCAGCGACCCGACGCGCGCGTGCAGCCGCTGCTCTTCGACGGCTCGCCGCTGCTGTCCTCCGCCGTCCTGCTCGGCCCCGACGGCCAGCTGCACACCGGCCGCGACGCCGCGCACCTGTCCCGCAGCGCCCCCGAGCGGCTCGAGCCCAACCCGAAGCGGCGCATCGACGAGGGCGTGGTGCTGCTCGGCGCCGGCGAGGTCGGCGTGCGCGAGCTCATCGCCTCGGTCCTGAGCCGGGTCGCCCGCGAGGCCGAACGCGTCGCCGGGCCGGTCCGCGACGCCGTGCTCACCCACCCCGCCGGCTGGGGCCAGGGCCGCCGCGCCATGCTCGTCGACGCCGCCCGCCAGGCCGGCTTCGTCACCGTCGAGCTCGTCGGGGAGCCCACGGCGGCCGCCACCTACTTCGCGTACACCCGCGGCGGGGCGCTGCCGATCGGCTCGTGCGTCCTGGTGTACGACCTGGGCGCCGGCACCTGCGACGTCACCCTGCTGCGGCGCACCCCGACGGGCTTCGAGCCGGTCGCCTCCGACGGCCTCAACGACGTCGGCGGCCTCGACGTCGACGCCGCCGTCATCGCCTTCCTGCAGGCCACGTACGGCGAGCTGTGGACCTCCCCGGCGACGCGCCGCCAGCTGTGGGACGACGTGCGCTCGGCCAAGGAGATGCTGTCGCGGGCCAGCGGCACCGTCGTCATGGTCCCGGCCCTGGGCAAGGAGGTGCCGCTGGGCCGCGAGCAGCTCGAGGGCCTGGCCCGCCCGGTGCTGCGCCCCACGATCGCGATGACCCGCGCGCTGGTCAACGAGTCCGGCGTCGGCACCGCCGCGATCGCCGGGCTGTTCCTGGTCGGCGGCTCCAGCCGCATCCCGCTCGTCGCCACGCTGCTGCACGAGGCGCTCGGCATCGCCCCCGTCGTCGCGGAGCAGCCCGAGCTGGTCGTCGCCGAGGGCTCCCTCTACGTCAACCGCATGCCCAACGCCGCCGCAGCCGTGGCCGCGCCGGTCTCCGCCGCTCCTGTCTCCACCGCGCCGTACCCGTCGACCCAGACCTTCGCCGCTTCGCCCACCCCGATCTCCGCGCCGGCCTACGCCCCGTCGCCCGTGTCGCCCGGCGTGCCGCCCGTTGCGCCGCCGCCGGTGTACGCCCCGCCGCCCGTCTTCCCGCAGCCGCCGCGCCCCGCCCGGAAGGGAATGGCGCCCGCGTTAATCGTTGTGCTCGCCCTCATCGGCGTGCTGATCCTCGGCGGCGGCGCCGTCGGGGCCGCCCTGCTGTTCAAGGACGGCCCGACGAACGGGCCGGCGGGTTCCGGTCCCACCGGCGGGGGACAGGCACCGGTCAACGCCAAGGGCCCCGGCAAGTACGACCTGAGCAAGCTCCCCGAGAACGAGTGCGACGCCTCCGACGCGACCCCGTTGTACGACCTGTTCGAGGCGGAGATGACCAAGCCGACCGCGCAGCGCCAGCCCAACGCCACCGCCAACGGCAGCACGTGCGTCTACAGCCACGCGCACAACCTGAGCCAGCCCGAGGCGCAGACGATGTATGTGATGTTCCAGGTGCTCGCCTACAACGACGTCTCCCTGGCGGTCAACCAGCAGAAAACCGACACCGAGACCGCGAAGCTGGCCGGCCCCAACAACACCGTGCCCGGCCTCGGCGAGGAGGCCGTCATCTACGAGACGCCGAGCACGACCGAGCAGACCAAGGGCACGCTCAAGTTCGACCTGGTGCTGCGCGACAGCAACCTGGTGCTGCACGAGTATTTCAACGGCCAGCGCAACGACGGCGCCGCCTGGTCGCAGAAGCAGAAGAACGACGTGCGGGACCGGATGATCACCGCCGCGAAGAACACCTTCGCCAAGACCACCAGGAATATGGCCGCCTGACGCCTGTAACGTCGTGGCCCCCCGGAGCGTGTGGATGGCATCGGGCCGGTTGAATGCCGGCCGCCGTCACGAGGGCGAGGAACGGTGTGAACGTCTTGCACACCGAGGCCGGGCCGAGCCCCGACCGGGTCGCCCTCGCCGCGGCCCTGGCCAAGCTGCCGGTCAACCACCGCAGGGCGGTCGTGCTCCATCACCTGGCCGACCTGACCATCGGCGAGATCGCCCAGCAGCGCAGCCCGGGCCGGGCACGCTGACGGTGACGGTCCGCAACACCGGCAGCGGCGCCGTCGACGACGTGTCCGTGCGGGTCCTGCTCGACTTCACGCTCGCGACGTCGGGCGACTGCCCGATCGTGCCGATCGATCCCGGCGGCAACGACCAGGTGAACCGGTGCCACATCGACACGCTGGCGCCGGGCGCCGTAAGGACGTTCACGCTGCGGTACGAGTGGACGGCCGACGAGAAGGCCGGGCTGAACGGGCATTCCGGCACGTACGCGGCGCTGATCTTCGGCGACCGGCTGGTGGCGTCCTACGACCAGCTGCAGGTCCGCCCGAACTGAACACGGCGACGGCCGGTCGCCCCGTCGCGGGGTGACCGGCCGTCGGCCTTGCAGGTCTTAGTTCGCGGCGATGCCGAGGCCGGCGTCGCCACCGTGGTACTGGGTGCCCTCGGCGAAGGCGGCGTCGAAGCGCTGCTGCAGCGCGTCGAGCTCGCCGAACTCGGCCTGGTGGGCGTGCTCGCTGCCCTCGGCGGCGAAGACGTGGTCGTCGACGGAGCCGTCGTGGCTGTAGTTGGTGTAGTCGTCCGACTCGTAGTGCACGGCCGGGCCCTGGTCGAACTCGGTGTGGTGACCCTGCGAGAAGTCGGTCGAGGTGTCGGCGTGGTGGTCGTTCTCGTACACGCCGTACTGGTTGCCGTAGTCCGACTCCGAGCCGTGGGCCTGGTGCAGCTGGTCGAGACCCGCGTGCTCCTGACCGGCCTCGTAGTGGCCGTAGTCCACGTCGTGGCCGCCGTCGTACGAGCCGGTGTCGATGTCGCTCATCTTGGTATCCCCCTGGTTTCCGCTGTTTCGGCGTCGCTTGTTGACATGAACGTTAGGGACCCCCGGGCCGGTTCAAATCCCGGAAACGTGCCATCGAGCTACGGTCGTGGGATGCGCCTGGTGTCGTTGCTGCCCTCGGCGACCGAGATCGTCTACGCCCTCGGCCTCGGCGAGCGGCTCGTCGGCGTCACGTTCGAGTGCGACGAGCCGCCGTCGGCCCGCGTCGAGAAGACCGTCGTCGTCGGCGGCCGCGACACCAAGGGCATGGCCCCGGCGGAGATCGACGCCTACGTGCGGTCCCAGTTCGCCGCGGGCGCCGATTTGTACACCCTGCACGCCGGCGCCCTCGCCGCCCTCGCCCCCGACCTCATCCTCACCCAGGACCTGTGCCGGGTGTGCGCGCTGCCGTCCGGCCACGTCGAGGACGCCCTCGAGCACCTCGGCTGCCGCGCCGACGTGCTCTCGCTCGACCCGCACACCCTCGACGACGTCCTGGGCACGATCGTCGCCGTGGCGGAGCGGGCCGGCGTGCCGGAGCGGGCCGCCGCCCTCGTCGCCGGCCTGCGCGCCCGCCTGTCGGCCGTCGCCGCCCGGGTCGCCGGCCGGCCCCGCCCGCGGGTGCTCGTCGTGGAGTGGGCCGACCCGCCGTTCACCGCCGGCCACTGGATCCCCGACCTGGTCACCGCGGCCGGCGGCGAGCCCGTCGCCGCCCACCCCGGGGCCCGTTCGGTCGAGGCGGCCTGGCCCGATCTCCGGGCCGCCCACCCCGACCTGGTCGTCGTCAGCCCATGCGGCTACCACCTCGAGGGCGCCGCCGAGCAGGCCGTCCCGGTTGCGGCCCATTTTCCCGGTACGCCGGTATGGGCGATCGACGCCGACGGCCTCGTCGTGCGCCCCGGCCCCCGGCTCGTCGACGGCGTCGAAGCCCTGGCGGCCGCGCTGCATCCCGGCGCCGCTCCCGCCCCGCCCGCCGACGCCATACGGCGGATCGCCTGATGCATCGTCCGGGCGACGCGCGGCGCTGCGGCCGCGCGGCGGCCGTATCGTGTCGTGCATGCCGTCGCCGTGGGATTCGTTCCGGTCCGTCCGTGACGTGCGCCGCATCGAGGACGAATACGTCGAGATCGACCTCGGCGCCGGCCCGCGGCGCCTGGCGCGCGGCCAGCGTCACCTGGACCTCCGCCCGGGCGGCGACGCCACGGTGGCGGTCCCGGCCGGCGGCGACGTCGACTGGTCCCAGCTGGACCGGCTGCCCTCCTGCATCGCGATCGACTGGTCCGGCCCCGACCGCGGGCTGTGCGCCGCCCTCGCCGCGCACCCCGCCATCACGTCGCTGCGCTGGGACGACGCCGACGGGGCGGTCGAGCTGCCCGAAACGCTGCGCGTCCTGCGACTCTTCGCGCCGCGGGCCGGGTTCCTGGTCGGGGCGCCCGACCTGGGGTACCAACTGGATCTGCGCCTGCGCGACGCGCCGGGCGATGCGGTCCCACCCGGCCTGCGGCGCGTGCGCCGGCTCTGGATCACCGGCGGCGGCACCATGTCGGCCGCGCCGCTGGCCGCCCTCGACGACCTGGAGCGGCTGCGCCTGACCTTCACCGCCGGCCCCGGGTCCCTTGTGGACCTTCCGGCGATCGCCGGCCACGAGCGGCTCGCCAGCCTGTGGCTCGACGCCGCCTACGGCCTCGACCCGGCGGCCCTGCCCGACCTGCCGGCGCTGCGCCACCTCGTGCTGGCCCTCACCCGCCGCACGATCGCCACCACCCTCACCCGCCGCTTCGCCGACGGCCCCGTCGCGCTCGAGATCAGCGGCGCCCGCTCCGCGATGTGGCTGACCTCCAACCTCGACAACCCGTTCCGCGACTGGATCGACCGCTCGCGCCCGTTCGCCGAGGAGGCCTGCGCCGCGTACCGCCGCGCCGCCCGCGCGCTGGCCGACCCGACCCCGGAGACGGCCGAGCGCGCGCTGCGGGGCCTGATCGCGGACCTGAGCGCGATCAACGACGCCTACGACCTCATCGACACCGACCTGCGCGAGCAGGCCTGGCTGGCGTACCGCGACCTGGCCGCGCGCCTCGGCGTCCCCGCCGCCTCGGCCGAGCCCTGGTTCGACTCGGAGCGCCGCTTCTGACGTGGTGCCCCCGGCCGGAGCACGAGGACGTCACGATTGCGGGCGGCCGCCGGTTAGGTCAATGCGGCCGCCGGCACGATGCGGGCGGCCGCCGGTTAGGTCGATGCGGCCGCCGGCACGATGTGGCGGCCGCCGGTTAGGTCGATGCGGCCGCCGGCACGATGGGCGGCCGCTGGTTCGGTCAAGCGGCCGCCGCGACGATCGCCTTGACGCCGCTGCGGATCGCGTCGGGCGTGGAGGCGTCGACGACGGTGATGGGCTTGTTCCTGACGTCGCCGCCACCGACGGCGACGTGCTTGGCCGACGGGAAGTTCGCGTAGCCGGCGGCCATCGCGGCGACCGGCACGTCTCCCGCCGCGATGATGACCGTGCACCGCTGCACGCCGAGGGTGTTGTAGAACGTGAGCCCGTTCGCGGCGGTCTGCGGCCCGGTGATCGCCAGGTGCTGCACCTTGATCAGCGTCGCAACCGACGCGTCCTGCATGCCGGCCCACGCCGCCCTGGCGAGCTCGCCGTTGAGGTCCTGGTCGTCGGTGAGCAGGCAGGCGGTGGTCGCCTTGTACTGCCGCTCCCGCGGCGGCGGCGCCTCGTCCTCGGGCCACGCCAGCCACGTGATGAGGGCGGCCAGCACGACGGCGAGCGCGCCCGCCCCGATGAGCATCCGGCGACGCGTCAGGTTGTGCGGCATCGCCCGACCTCCCCGTTGTCCACCACGCGGCTTGCGACATTAGCGTTTCGCCGAGCCACCAGGAACCCTGCCCGGGCGCGGCGAATCGCGATTTGTGGATATCTTGCGTTTGGCCGGCCGTGCCCGGCGGTTGCCGTGCGCGGCGGTCAGGGCGGTGTGGGTAGCGCCGCGGTCAGGCGGCGGGCCGTCGCCGTCGGGCCGTTGGCCGTCCGGGCCTGGTGGTTGCGGCGCGGGGGTCAGGGCGGTGGGGGTAGCGCCGCGGCCAGGCGGCGGGCCTCCGTCGCGAGGCGGGACGTGCCGCGCTTCGCGGCGATCGCCTCCAGGCCCTCGATCCGCGCCGCCCCCGGGGCCGCGACCGCGGTCTCGGCGGCGAGCGTCAGCAGGTCGGGCGTGCCGCGCGGGGGAGTCTTCGCGGCCAGCAGCGCCGGCAGCGCGGCGCCCAGCAGCCGCCACACCGTGCGCGGCGCGCCGGCCGACGCCGCGTCGCGCAGCGGCTGGACGGCGCGGCCGACGGTCACGGCGCCGGCAGCCGACAGCGTGCCCAGGTGCGCGCCGGCCGCCTCCGCGTCGAACGAGCCTGCCGCGGCGAGCAGCAGCAGCGCGTCGATGGCGGCGAGGCGGTCCTGCTCGTGGCGGGCCGCGAGCGCGTAGGCGACGGCGATCGGCAGCGCCGGACCCGGATCACCGGCGGTCTCGGCGAGCAGCGGCAGGGCGCCGGCCTGGCCGCGGACGTCCATGTCGGCGGCGGCGGCGATGTCGGGCAGCGCGAACGCGGCGGCGAGCCCGCGATGCCAGGGCAGCATGCCGGGCCACAGCTCGTGCCAGCCGAACCCGCTCTCGCCCGCCGGACCGGGCCGGGCGCCCAGCAGCCCGTAGGTCTCGGCACCGGCCGGCGGCGGGCCCGTGGTGACCTGAAGGCGGGCGACGGGAAGCTCGTCATAGCCGTAATCGCAGTCGCGCTCGCGGGGGCGGCGGGCGACCAGTTCGACGTGCCACTGCGGCGCCGGCAGGCCGCCCTCGCGCAGCCGGGCGGCGACGCGGGCGGCGGTCGGCGTGCCGATCGCCTCGGCGCGGGCCGCGGACGGCTCGTCCGGGTCGGGCGGGATGCGCAGCAGCGCCTGGGCCAGGTCCCACGGCCACGGCTTGATCGAGCCGAGGGCGCCGACGCGGTCGAGCAGCGCGTCGACGTCGAGGGCGCCGTTGGCCGACGTCGGGGCGGAGAGCGGGCCGCCGGGCAGCAGCGCGCCCGCGTTGGAGCCGATCTCGGCGAGCCGGGCCCGCAGGAGGCGGTGGATCGGCGGCACGCGGCGGTCGGGGTGCCCCTCGCCGAGGACCAGCTCGCGGCGGGCGTTGGCGAGCACCGTCGCCCAGCCGCCCCGGCGCGCGTTCGCCTGCTCGGCGTCGGCGGCGGCGTGCAGCAGCCCCGTGAACGCGCCGCACAGGCAGCGCGGGTCCCAGCCGTGCTCGCCCATGCCCTGACGGTGCCGCTCGAGCACCGGCATCAGCGCGGCCCGCAGGCCCGGGCGGTCGGCCGCGGCGAGGCGCACCGCGGCGTCGAGGATCCGTTCGAGCGGCAGCAGCGCGGCGAACGGCCGGTCGCCGTAGAACGCGGCGACCTCCTCGGCGAGCTCGTCCGGGTCGGCGATCGGCGGCGGGGCGGCCGCGGCCGGCGCCGGCGGCGGCAGGTCGTCGTCCCGCGCCACGACCGAACCGGCGGCCGTGACGGCCGGGACGGCGCCACCGTGCTTGACGGCCAGGGCGGCGGCCCGGTCGCGCAGCTCGATCGCGGGATGATCGGCCGCCTCGCCCAGCACGCCGGCGATGTCGGCCGCGCGGTCGCGGTGGCGGCGGGCCAGGGCGTCCAGCCACGTGAGCTGGCCGCGGACCAGGCCCTTGTCGGGCCGGCGCAGCACGGCCCGGGACGCCTCGAGGATCGCGTCCAGCTCGACGCCGGGCGCGGCGCGCAGGAGCTTCTGCGCCGCCGTCGCCACCGAGGGCGGCGCGTCGGCGAGCAGGCGCAACAAGTCGTCGGCCGCGGCGGTGACCTCGTCCGGGGTCGGGGCCAGCTCGGTCAGCAGGGCGACGATGCCGCGCAGCGACGCCGGGCGGTCGCCGCGCAGCAGGCGGCTCAGGCAGCCGCGCAGCAGCATCGCGCGGTCGGCGCGGCCCTCGGCGGCGAGCCCGGCGATGGCCAGAACGATCGCGAACCGGCCGCCGGTGCCCGGGGCCTCGAGCTCGGCCAGCCATTCGCCGCCGCCGTCGATCGTGAACACGTGCGGCAGCAGCGTGTCCAGGAACGGGTCGTCGCGCAGCCGCTCGGCCACGGGACGGGAGCGCAGCCGCGGGATCGACGGGAACGCGAGGTCGCTCAGCCAGCCGCGGACGAACGCGTCGTGGGTCGGCGGCGGGCTTCCCGCGTGCCCCAGCAGCCGCGCGACGAAGCCCCACAGGTGGGGGTCGGGCTGACCGGTCCGCCGCATGAGCTGCTCGGCCATGCGGTGGGCGAGGTCGGGCATCCAGTCGACGCCGCGGGCGGACGCGGCCTCGATCATGGCGTCGGCCATGGCCGGGGTCGGCGCCACCCACCGGGCGGCCGCGAGGATGCGGGCCGCCGCGGCCGCCGACGGCGCGGACGCGGCCACGGCCACGCAGAGCGCGGTCAGTTCGTCGCCGGACCAGGAGTTGTCGGAGCGCCGCCTGACCCACGCGAGCAGCTCGGCGGCCAGCGCCGCGCGCTGCGCGTCGTCGAGCCCGGCGACCGCGGCGGACACCTCGGCGACCCGGCCGCGCCGGACGAGATCAAGATCGAGCGCGTTCATGGTGAAGGTCATTTGTGCCGGACCGGGGCATTGGTGACGATCGTGACGGCCAGGGCGTGCTTGCACGGGCCGCGGCCGCCGCGGTGCTTCGCCCACCACGGGCAGGTGCAGCTCAGCGCGCCGTCCGGGTGGCGGCGCACCCGATACGTCTGGTCGGCGCTGCGCACCGTCGCGGCCGACTCGCCGTCGAGGGCGACCGCGCCGGACTCGGCCAGGGTGCGGGCGCCGACCAGGCGGGGGTTGTCCCGCTCGGCGCGGGAGGCGTCGTAGGGCAGGACGCGGTGGAAGTAGGCGTTTTCGGCGACGTCGTAGCCGACGCGGCCCGCGGTGCCGAGCTGGGCCAGGGCGGCGCGGACGCGCGCGGGGTCGATGCCGGCGCCGTCGGCGAGCGTGGCGACGTCGATCGTGGGGTCCCACGACAGCAGGGTGCCGACCAGGTCGGCGTCGTCGGCCACCTCGTCGCCGGCCAGGGACGTCAGGGCGGCGCCCTCGCCGGAGAAGCCGCGGTGTGGCTCGGGGGAGAGGGTCAGGGTCAAGCGCAGCGCGCCGGTGTCCAGCTCCCAGGCGCTCGCCACCGGTTGTGACCCCGCCTTGATGGGCGGGCCGTAGACGCGGAGGCCTTTGGAGTACCGAAGAAGGGCTCGCAGCGAGGCCAGACGGCCCGCACCGGCGAGACAGACCGCGCCCGGGACGGGCCTGGACGTCAGCCGCAGGCTGCGGCCCGCGGGGACCGCCCACAGCACCGAGCGGTCGTTGGCGCCCGGCAGGCGGCGCAGGAACGCGGTCGCCTCGGCCGGCGTCAGCTCCGCGCGCAGGTCGAAGGCGGCGGAGAGCACGTGCACCTCGGCGAACCCGCGCAGCCAGCGGGCCGGCAGCGGGACCTTCTTCTCCACCACCGTGCCGTCGAGCGTGGACGCGGTGAGCTCGTCGGGGCCGACCGACAGGTGCAGCGGGTCGATGCCGGAGATGCGGGCGAGGGCCTCGCGCAGCGGCGGGTTGACGTCGATGTTGGTGGTGCCGTGCTCCAGGAGGTCGCCGTCGAGGCCGGCCGGCAGCGCGTCCAGGCGCGCGTACACCCCGCAGCACCCCGAGAACGACTCGAACCGCAGCCGGTCGGAGCTCCCCGTGACGACAGGGTCGAGGCTCGCCAGGTTGATCTGCTGGTAGTAGCGGGTGCGGGCCACGTCGGCGACGGCGAGCAGGCCCGCCGCGGCCGCCGGGGGTGTCGTGAGGAACCCCGAGAAGAAGCGTGGGTTGGCCGCGGGGCCGCCGCAGGTCTGCAGGTCGACGCCGGCCGCGCCGGCGGTGGACGGGGCGAGATAGCGGTACTCCTGGACAACGCTCACGGGGAGAGGCTAACCGGGGGGTACGACAATTTCGGGCCCCGCGAGGATAGCGGCGTGAACCGGATCCCGGTCCTCGTGCCGATCGTCGTCAGCGCCGTCTTCCACTACCTCGGCCCCGCGCTGGCGGTGCTGCTGTTCGCGCACATCGCCGCGCCCGGCGTGCTGTGGCTGCGCATCGCCTCCGCCGCGCTCGTCTTCGCCGCCTGGCGCCGCGCGTGGGTACGCAGCCGGGCCACCCTCGCGCTCGGCGTCGTGCTCGCCGCCATGAACACCGTGTTCTACCTCGCGATCGCGCGGCTGCCGCTGGCGACGGTCGGCGCGATCGAGTTTCTCGGCGTGATCGCGCTCGCCGCCGCGGGGGTGCGCACGCGCCGCAACGCCGCCGCGCTCGGGTTCGCCGTGGCCGGCGTCGCCGCGCTCACCGAGGTGCGCCTGGCCGGCGAGCCGCTCGGCTTCGTGTTCGCCTTTGCCAACTGTGCGCTCTTCATGGCGTACATCGCCATCGGGCATCGCATCGCCGCGGACGGCGACGGCATCGACCGCCTGGCGGGCGCGATGCTCGTCGCGGCGGTCGTGGCCGCCCCCTTCGGGCTGCCGGCGGCCGCGCCGGCGTTCGCGCATCCGGTGTGGCTGGCCGCGGGGATCGGGGTCGGCGTGTGTTCGTCGGTGGTGCCGTACGTGGCCGATCAGCTCGTCATGGCCCGGGTGCGCCGTTCCACATTCGCCCTGCTGCTCAGCGCGCTGCCGGCGTCGGCCACCGTGATCGGCCTGGTGGTGCTGGGCCAGCTGCCGACCTGGCGCGACCTGCTCGGCATCGGCCTGGTCGCCGCGGGGCTCGCGCTGCATCAGGAGCGAGCGGAGCCTTCGGAGCATCCCGGGAGGGGGACGGCGGCCGTCGAGCCGGACGGGTATCGTCGCGGTCAGACATGACGGATTTCGAGCTCTGCGCCGACAGCCTCGACGGGCTGAGCGTGGGGGACGCGCTGGGTGCACAGTTCTTCGTCCCCGGGACCACCTTCGAAACATTGCTTGACGGCACGGCCCCGCCGGGATCGTGGCCGTGGACCGACGACACCGAGATGGCGTGCACGCTCGCCGCCCATCTGCGCCCGCACGGCCGGGTCGACCAGGACCGCCTGGCGCGGGCGTTCGCCGAGCGCTTCGAGCCGTATCGCGGATATGGCGGCGGCGCCGTGGTCGTGCTGCGCCGCATCCGCGACGGCGAGCCGTGGCGCGAGGTGGCGCGCGACGCGTTCGGCGGGCAGGGCTCCATGGGCAACGGCGCCGCGATGCGGGTCGCCCCGCTCGGCGCGCTGCACGCCGGCGACGCGCGGACCGCGGCGCTCGAGGCGATGCGCTCGGCCGAGGTCACGCACGCGCACCCGGAGGGCATCCTGGGCGCGGTCGCCGTCGCGGTCGCCGCGGCCGAGGCCGGCTGGGCCCGCCGGGTGCGCAACCGCCCGACGCCGGCGGAGCTGCTGGACGCGGTGCTCGGGTACCTCATCGACGGCCTCGTCCGCGACGGCCTGCGGCGCGCGCGGCGGCTGCTGGGCGCGAGCGTGACCGAGGCGGCCTGGGAGCTGGGCAACGGCGCGCAGGTCCGGGCCTACGACACGGTGCCGTTCGCGCTGTGGGTCGCCGCGACGCGCCTGGACGACTACCCGGCCGCGATCCGCGCCTGCATCGAGGCCGGCGGCGACGTCGACACCACGGCGGCGATCGTCGGCGGGGTCGTCGCCGCCTACACCGGCCGGGACGGCATCCCGCCCGACTGGCTCACCCAGCGCGAGCCACTGGCCCTTGACGCTGTGTGATCGGTCCGGAGATCGATTATGTGGGCCGTGCTACGGTTTTTCGGAGCGAACCGGCGTGGAACCGACCACCGCCTCTATGCCGTACGCGACCGCCTCGATCTCGGCGGGGGAGAAGCAGGCCGTGTCCACGTCGAGCGTGAGCCGGACCGCGCCGGGGACGTCATCCGCGTGCAGGAACAGCGGCTCCGTGGGCCCGGGCGGCGGCGCGAGCCACTCGGCGACGCCGGGGCGGTCGGCCTTCGCGGGGTCGCCGAAGGCGGTGGCGGCGGCGCCCGTCGTGCGGCGGTCGTTGAAGCACGCCGTGGCGACGTCCGGGATCGCGAACGGGTCGTAGTAGGCGTACTTGCGGGCCGGGAGCGCGGCGCGGGCGACGCGGGCGATCACGTCGTCGAAGCCGGCGGCGCTGTCGACGACGCACAGGCCCAGCTGCGTGATCGGGCTGACCACTGTGGACAGTTCGCGGCGGAAGCGGTTGCTGACGACCTGGCGCACCGCGATCGTGGCGTGGCCGGTCACCTGGGACAGCGCCGCGAAGTAGGCGGCGAGCAGGACCGTGGACTCGTCGACGCCGGTGCGGGCCGCGATCTGCGGGAGGCGGGCGGCCAGGCGGGGGGACTCGAGGACGCACTTGCGGTAGCGGGGGGCGGGTGCGTCACGTTCGGGGGCGAACGAACCGAGCGACGGCGCGTGGCGCTCCCAGTGGCGTAGCGCGGCCGTGTGCTGGCGGATTCCCGCCGCGGAGGACTGCCACTCGACGATGTCCAGCGGGCGCAGGCCCTCGACCGGGGTCGTCAGGCGGCGGGTCACCTCGTCGATCATGATGGCCGCGCCCAGGCCGTCCGTGACCAGGTGGGGCATGATCGCGACCATCCTCGCGGGGGTGCCGTGCTGGCAGATGACCGCCATTCGCGACGGCCAGTCGGTGGTCAGATCCGGGGTTGTGCTGCGGTAGAACGACTCCACGACGGCGGCGACGTCGTTCGGGTCCGAACCGTCTGCCTCCGCGACGTCCAGCCTTGCCACGCCGGACGCGGCGACTACCTGGTGTGACCACGCGGAATGGCCCTGCGGCGCGACGAGGCGGGTGCGGAAGGACTGGTAGCGCTCCAGCGTGTACCGCAGCTCGGCCGCCACGTCCGCCACCGTTGTGCCGGGTGGGACCGGGCGGTGGCCGCCCATCGGCATCCACGAGCGCTCCCGCCGCATCGCCGCGACCATCGCCCGCTGGCCCCACGTCAGCT
This sequence comes from Dactylosporangium sp. CA-139066, assembly GCF_050936175.1. Lineage (NCBI taxonomy): Bacteria > Bacillati > Actinomycetota > Actinomycetes > Micromonosporales > Micromonosporaceae > Dactylosporangium > Dactylosporangium sp. CA-139066. The sequence goes on from NZ_JBNJNH010000001.1 coordinate 3,669,161, forward strand.
CCGCGACGACCGCGGCCTCGCCCTCGCCGGAGTCCGCAGCGGAGAACGGAACATCGACCGGAGTCAGGTCCATCGGCACAGGATCGGCATTGAGCCCGGCGGTCACAAGTCTGGCGCCAGGATCACTTTTCCGGTAATGCGCGGGGCGCCGGGGGCCCGGGCCGCGATGCGATGGGCCTCGGCGGCCGACGACAGCGGCAGCACGTGCCGACCGCCGGGCGCAGCGTGCCGTCGCCGAATGCGCGTACCAGCTGCAGGAACGCCGGGCGGTCGAACGCCACCGACACCACGTGCGGGGCGATGCCGCGCGACGGGGCGAACGGGCCGCCGGGGATCCAGTACTCGGGGACGACCGTGACGTAACGGCCGCCGTCGCGCACCCGGTCGAACGCGGCCCGCGCCGCGGCGCCGCCGGCGACGTCGAGGGCGGCGTCGACCGTGACCGACAAGTCCGAAACATCCGTGACAACCGTGATGCCGCGGGCGGTGGCCAGCTGGGCGGCGAAGCCGGCGACCGCGCCGCGCGCGCTGCCGTTGATCAGCAGCGTGCGGATGCCGGGGCCGAGCGCGTCCAGCGACTGCAGCGCCGTCAGGCCGGCGAGGGGGAGCGCGGCGGCCGCGGTGATGTCGGCCGACGCGGGCAGCGGCGCGACGAGGGCCGACGGGAGGGCGACGAACTGGGCGTACCCGCCGCGCTGCGTCGCCTTGTGCAGCGTGAACCCGACGACCGGCGCGCCGGTGTCGACCCGCCAGCCGGCCACGTCGTAGCCGGGGACCAGGGGGAAGCGGACGGGGTCGGCCCAGCGGTACCGGCCGGCGACCATGCCCAGGTCGGCCGGGTTCACCGCCGCCGCCCCGACCCGCACGACGACCTCGTCGGGGCCGGGGGCCGGCATCGGTACCGTCAAATCGCGCAACGGCGCGCCGAACGCCTCGACGCCGGCGGCTCTCATGAACTCGTCACTCATGAAGCAGACGCTAGGAGCGGGCCCGAACAGGGGCCTTGACCTACATCAAGGCCAGCGAGTGACGCAGGCGACTGAGCGCCTCGGGCGTGATGCCGATGTAGGCGGCGATCTGGCGCTGGGTCAGCCGCGGTACCAGCGACGCCCGCTCGGCCAGGAACGCGCGGTAGCGGGCCGCGGCGTCGGCGCCGAGCAGGTCGCGGGAGCGGCGCTCCTCGTCGAGGAACAGCCGCTCGTTCATCGCGGCCAGCATCGAGGCCCACGCCGGGTGGCCGGCGCACAGCGCGTCGAACGCGGGGCGCGACGCGGTCAGCAGGTCGCAGTCCTCGAGGGTCTCGATGTGCTCGGCCGACGGGGCGCGGCGCAGCGCGGCCGCGTAGGCGCAGACCAGCTCGCCCTCGGCCCGGAACGCGTGGACCCGTTCGGCGCCGCCGGCGGCGGTGAGGTACAGCCGGACCAGGCCGCGGACGATGAACGACACCCGGTCGGACGGCTCGCCGGCCCGCTGCAGCAGCGTGCGGGCCGGGACGTGGTGCGGACGGAAGACCCGGTGCGCCCGGGCCAGCTCCGCGTCCGGGATCGGCGCCCAGCGGCGCAGCGCCGCGTCGAGCGCGCCGTGGCTCATGCCAGGCGGGCCGGGAAGCCGCCCGTCGCGACCGGGCCCCAGCGCTCGATCGTGATGCGCAGCAGGGACTTGCCCTGGGCGGTCATCGCCGCGCGGTACTCGTCCCAGTCCGGGTGCTCGCCGGCGATGCAGCGGTAGTACTCCACCAGCGGCTCGAGCGCCTCCGGCAGGTCGAGGACCTCGCCGACCCCGTCGACCTGGACCCAGGCGTCGTTCCACTCGTCGGAGAGCACGAGCACCGAGCAGCGCGGGTCGCGGCGAAGATTGTGCACCTTCGCCCGCTCCGGATACGTCGACACGACGATCCGGCCCTCGGCGTCGACGCCGCACGACACCGGCGAGGCCTGCGGGCGGCCGTCGGCGCGGGTGGTGATGACGATGCCGTGGTGGCGCTCGGCGAGGAACGCCAGCAGCGCCTCGCGGTCGACGCGGTCGTTGGTCGCGATCTTTCGGGCCATGATCCGACCGTACCCGCATCTGGCTCTCAAGAGGGAGGCCGGCCCGGCGCGGGGGAGTTCAGAATGAGCCCATGCGCGAACGGGCCGTGGACCTGCTCATCGCCGCGGCCGTCACCGCCGCGACGGTGTACCCCGTCGTCTGCTACTGGCCCTTCAACGCCGGCCTGCTCGTCCTCGCGCTGCTCTCCTCCGTGCCGCTGGTCTGGCGGCGGCGGGCGCCGATCGTGGTGGCACTCATGACCGGCATCGGCACGACGTGGCTGTCGGTGCTCGACCGGCTGCCGGACATGCCGTACGGGCAGCTGGTGGCCACCTACACGTGGGCCGAGCTGGCCACGCCGGCCTGGCGGGTGGCGTGCGTCGCGCTCACCGCGGCCGGCGTCACCCTCTCGCTGATCGTGCCGGACGAGAACCCGCCGTCGTTCGGGTACGTCGGGATGATGTTCGTCACCGCCTACGCCCTCGGCGCCGGCGTGCGGGGCCGCCGTGACCGCATCGCGTTCCTCGAGGAGCGGACCCGCCGGCTCACCGAGGAGCAGGCGGCCGCGGCCGGCGCCGAGCGGGCCCGCATCGCCCGCGACATGCACGACGTCCTCGCCCACTCGGTCGGGCTGATGGTGGTCCAGGCCGAGGGCGGCGCGTCCGTGGTGCGGGCCGACGCCGACCGGGCCGAGGCCGCCTTCGACGCGATCGCCGAGACCGGCCGGGAGGCCCTCGTCCAGCTGCGCCACGCGCTGGGGCTGCTGCGCGAGCAGGCGCCTGAGTCGGCCGGCGTGGAGGCGATCCCGTCGCTGGTCGAGCGGGCCCGCCGCACGGGCCTGGACGTGAGCCTCGACCGGGGACGGGTGCCGCCGCTGGATCCGCAGGTCGGCGCGACCGCCTTCCGGGTCGTGCAGGAGGCGCTCACCAACGTGGTCAAGCACGCCGGCGCCCGCAAGGTGCTCGTCACGCTGGGCGCGACCGAGGAGGGACTGCGGGTGACGGTCCGCGACGACGGGCGGGGCGGCGACGCCGTCTTCGGCCACGGCCTGTCCGGCATGCGCGAGCGGGTGGCGAGCGTCGGCGGCCGCCTGCAGACCGGCCCCCGTGACGACGGCCCCGGCTTTGAGGTCGCCGCGACCCTGCCCGCGGGCGGCTGAGCCGTGACCCTGCGTGTGGTGGTCGCCGACGACCAGGACCTCGTCCGTGGCGGGCTGTGCATGATCCTCGGATCGCAGCCCGACATCACCGTCGTGGGCGAGGCCTCCGACGGCCTCCAGGCCGTGGAGAGGACCAAAACCCAGGAGCCGGATGTGGTACTCATGGATGTCCGCATGCCCGTAATGGACGGCATCGCGGCGACCCGCGAGATCTGCGCCGCGACACCGGCGAAGGTGCTCGTGCTCACCACGTTCGACCTGGACGAGTACGTGTACGACGCCCTCCTCGCCGGCGCCAGCGGCTTCCTGCTCAAGGACATGCACCGCACCGAGCTCGTCGCCGCCGTGCGCACCGTCGCCGCCGGCTCCTCGCTGCTCGCCCCGGCGGTGACCCGGCGCCTCATCGCCGACGTCCTGCGCCACCGCCGCACGGCGGCCGTCCCGCCCGCCCCGGACCGCCGCCTCGACGCGCTCACGCCGCGCGAGCGCGACATCCTGCGCGAGGTCGCCCGCGGTCAGTCGAATGCGGAGATCGCCGCCGCCCTGTTCGTCACCGAGCACACCGTGAAGACCCACGTGTCGAATCTGCTGACGAAGCTGAACCTGCGCGACCGCGTGCAGGCGGTCGTCCTGGCGTACGAGTCGGGCCTGGTCCGTCCCGCGAACTAGACGCGTATCGTCCACTGTGGACCAGTGGGAGCGCCGGGTCGTCCTGCTTGCCGACCCGGCGCGCACGGTCGCGGCTGAGCGTCCACAGTGGACGCTTGGGGGGCTACTTGACGGCGTTCTTGCCGAAGCGCAGCTTCCACGGCACCATGGCCGACTCGAGCTGCACCTTGATGCTCATCTTCGACTTGCCGAGGGCCCGGTCGCTGAAGCGGATCGGCACCTCGACGATCCGCCCGCCGCGCTGGACGGTGCGGTAGTTCATCTCGACCTGGAACGAGTAGCCGTTGCTCGTGATCGAGGCGATGTCGATGCGGCGCAGCGTCTCGGCGCGCCACGCCTTGAAGCCGGCGGTCGCGTCCTTGACCTTCATGCGCAGGATCGCGCCGACGTAGAAGTTGGCCCACGCCGAGAGCGCCTTGCGGTAGAGGCCCCAGTCGCCGGCGACCGAGCCGCCGTGCACGTAGCGTGACCCGAGGACCACGGCGACGCTCGGGTCCTGCAGGGCCTCGACCATCGCCGGGATCGCGGAGCTCGGGTGGGACAGGTCCGCGTCCATCTGGATCACGATGTCGGCGCCCTCGTCGAGCGCGCGCAGCATGCCGGCGACGTAGGCGCGGCCGAGGCCGTCCTTGGCGGTGCGGTGCAGGACACCGAGCGTGTCGTTGGACTCGAGGGCCAGCTTGTCGGCCACATCGCCCGTGCCGTCGGGCGAGTTGTCGTCCACGACCAGAATGTGCAGGTTTGGCATAGCCAGCGCGGCCAGCTCGGCGACCAGCTTCGGCAGGTTGTCCCGCTCGTTGTAGGTCGGTACGACAACCGTGATCTTCTGCAACTCGTCTCGCACTCGTCAGTCCCCTAGCGCACGCCGCGTATCGAGAGTCTTCGGTCCCGATCTTTCCGTACGACCGGACCTTATCCGACCGACGGTTACGCGATGGAATCGCCCACCGCTCAGTAGCGGAACACTGCCACGGTCCGGCGCAGATCGCCAGCTATACCGTTCAACTCGGCGGCGGTTTCGGCGGTGCCCCGGGCGACCCCCGTGGTCTCCTCGGCCACCGCGGCGACGCTGGTGACGTTGTCGTTGATCTGTTGGGCCCGCCCCGCCACCTGCCCGACCGTCCGGCTCATCTCCGACGTGGTGGCCGACTGCTCCTCCACCGCGGCGGCGATGCTCGCCTGTGCGTCGCGGATCGTGCTGATGACGTCACTGATCTGTTCGATCGCCGCGACGGCGGCGGCGGAGTCGCGCTGGATCGCCCCGACCCGGGTGGCGATGTCCTCAGTCGCCCGGGCGGTCTCCTGGGCGAGATCCTTGACCTCGGTGGCGACGACGGCGAAGCCCTTGCCCGCGTCGCCGGCCCGGGCCGCCTCGATCGTCGCGTTCAGGGCGAGCAGGTTCGTCTGCTCGGCGATCGACGTGATGAGCCGTACGACCGTCTCGATCTCGCCGGAGGACTGGCCCAGCCGGCCGAGGACCCCGGCGGCGTCGGCGGCCTGGCGCACGGCGCGGTCGGCGGTCGCCGCGGCGTCGGAGGTGCTGCGGGCGATCTCCTGGATCGAGGCGCCGATCTCCTCCGAGCCGGTCGCCACCGTACCGATGTCCTGGCTGATCCCCTCGGTCGCCGCCGACGCCGTGCGCGCCTCACCCGAGGAGCGCACCGCGCTGGCGCTCATCGACCCGGCGGCCGCGGTGAGCTGCTCGGCCGCGGTCGAGACCCGCGCGACGTTGCCGTCGACCTCACGCAGCGAGGCGCCGAGGCGCTCCAGACCGCGGTTGAGCGCGCCGCCCATGCGGCCGACCTCGTCGCGCCCGGACACGTCGAGCCGGCCGCTGAGATCGCCGTCGGCGAGCGCCTCCAGCACGCGCACGGTCGCGCTGAGCGGCCGGGAGATCATGCGGCTGACCGCCATCGCCAGGAAGGCGGCCAGCAGTACGGCCGCGATGATGAGGCCGATGATCAGCGCCCGCGAGCGCGTGTAGGAGCTCTGGGCGTCACGCAGCGTGCCCTCGGCCTTGCTCACGACGCTCGCGTCGAGCTTGTCCAGCGAGCGCTGCGCGGCGTCACTGAGCGGGTCGGCCTTCGCCTTGCGCGCCGAGATGAACGCGTTCACGTCCGGCACCTCCGCCGTCGCCAGCGGCATGAGGTCCCGGTCCAGGACGGCGCGGTAGTCGGCCAGGGCCTTCTCGAACGCCTGGCGGTCGCTCGGATCGCCGGCCGTCGGCAGCGCCCTGAATTCTTTCCACGCCTGGTCGAGGGCCTTGTTGGCGGTGTCGATCGCGGCGAGGGCCTCCTGCGTGTCGGCCGGCGAGGTCACCAGCGTCAGGTTCGCGACCTGGTACTGGACCGTGCGGAACTGCAGCGCGACGTCGTCGAGGTCGCTGACGTCCTGCAGGTTGTCGTAGTACATCCAGTGCAGCCGGTCCTGGGCCGCGCCGAGCTGGTGGATGCCGAGCGCACCCACCCCGACCAGCAGGACACACACCACGGCCACTGTGGACGCGAGCTTCGCGGCGATCGGCAGGTTGCGAACCATGGCACTCCTTCCGTGCGCCCGACGGATCGGCCGTCGCGCCCGGAACCTGAGCATTTGTGCGCCGGGTCGGCCCCGGTTCAGTCGGCGCCCGGTCTGCCGATAAGAATCGGTCGGAGCGTGACCGGGGAGGTAAGCAGATGCGGATACAGCGGTTGGTGCCCGCCGGTGGCGCGGTCGCCGTGCTCGCCGCCGCGATCGGCCCAGCCGTGCCCCGCGACGGCGGCCGCATCGTCTTCGTCACCGCCAACCTGGTGCTCATCGGGCTGCTGACATGGGTGGTACACCGCACGTCGCGCCTGAGCGACCTGCCGCGCGCCACAGCCCGGTTCTGGGCGAGCCTCGCGCTGGCCCTGGCCGTCTACGGCCTCGGCATAGCCGCCGACCTGGCCGCCGCCGTGGCGCAGACCATGTCCGGGCGGCCCGTGCCGATGCTCGGCTCGCAGCTGGTGTACCCCGTTGCCGGCCTGCTCACGATGTACGCCGTGTTCCGCTACCCCACGACCGCCCGCACCCGGGGCGACAAGATCACGGTCGCGCTGGACACCGCCGTCGTGCTGCTCGGCGGCGCTTCCTTCATCTGGTACTTCGTGGTGGGCGCCCGCTGGGACACAAGCCACGGCTGGCTCGAGCTGTCGGAACTGCTCGCGCTGCCCTCGATGCTGCTCGTCGCCGGCTTCGGCATCCTCAAGATCGCCTTCGTGGGCGTGGGCGTCCTCGCCCGCCGGCCCCTGATCTGCTACGCGCTGTGCGTGGCCCTCTCGGCGGCCGGGACCACCATGCCCGACGGCGGCGGGCCCGTGCCGGTCGTGGCCAACGCGATGCTCCTGCTGTCGCAGCTGTGTTCGCTGACGGGGGCTGTCCTGCAGTACACCGTCAATGCCACCGCAACCGGCGGCACGGCGCAGCGGTCCGGTCGCCGCTCGTTCTCGGTGCTGCCCTATGGCGCTTCGGCGGCGGCGTTCGTCCTGCTCGCCGTCGTCGTGCAGCCCGCCCTGGACTGGCGGCAGTGGGGCGTGCTCGTCGCCGTGGGCCTGCTGCTGTGCTTCGTGACCGTCCGCCAGCTCGTCGCTCTGCGCGAGAACGACCGCCTGCTGGCCGAGAACCGCGCGCTGAACGTCCAGCTGCAGCGGCAGGCCTGGTACGACGAGCTCACCGGCCTGGCCAACCGCGCCCTGTACGCCCGGGAGATCGCCGCCGCGGTCGAGCGCCACGCCGCCGACGGCACCGACACCGCCGTGCTGCTCATCGACCTCGACGACTTCAAGCTGGTCAACGACACGCTCGGCCACGACGCCGGCGACGCCCTGCTGCGCGAGATCGCCGCGCGGCTGCGGCGTTCGGTCGGCCCGGACGACGTCGTCTGCCGCCTCGGCGGCGACGAGTTCGTCGTGCTGGTCGGCCACCCGACCCGCGCGGCGGCCGCCGACCTCGCCGAACGCCTCGTGACCGCCCTGTCCACCCCGGCCGACCTGCCCGCGGGCCGCGTCCGCGTCGGCGCCAGCATCGGCGTGGCCTTCGTCGGCGACGCGCCGGGTGCCGCGACGGAGGTGCTGCGCCGGGCCGACGTCGCGATGTACCGCGCGAAGGCCGCCGGCAAGCGCGGCAGCGACCTCACACTTTGGGCCCCCGCGTCGTCGTCGGAGTATGTCTGAATTTGCAGAGCCCGCGTCTTCCGACCGGCTCGAGCGCGCCGCGAAGGCGCTCACCGCGAACGGCTTCACCACCGAGCTCCTCGACGACGCCGCGGCGGCGCGGGCCCGTGTGCGGGAGCTGATCCCGGCCGGAGCCAGCGTGTTCACGGGAGCCAGCGAGACCCTGCGGCTGTCCGGCATCGAGGCGGACCTCAACGGCGGCGACCGGTACGACGCGGTCCGGCCGCGGGTCCTCGCCATGGACCGGGCCACCCAGGCGGACGAGATCCGCCGGCAGTGCGCCGTCCCCGACTTCGTCGTGGCGAGCGTGGCCGCGGTGACCGAGACGGGCTCGGTGGTGGTCGCCTCGGCCAGCGGAAGCCAGCTGCCCGCCTACGCCGGCGGCGCGGCCCGGGCGATCTGGATCGTCGGCGGGCAGAAGGTGGTCCCGGACCTCGAGACGGCGCTGCGTCGCCTGTCGGAGCACGCGCTGCCGCTGGAGAGCGAGCGGGCCCAGGTGGCGTACGGCCAGCCCAGCGCCGTGAACCACCTGCTGATCTCGCACTTCGAGCACCGCCCGTCGCGCGTGACGATCCTGCTGTTGCGCTCGGCGATCGGCTTCTGACAGCTTGTCGCTCGGCTTCTGGGAGCTTGGTGCTCGGCTTCTAGGAGCTTGTCCGCGAAATGTCGGGCGCTGGCGCGCCCGACATTTCGGATTTATACCCTGACAGGGGATTTATGGAACGTTGTAGAGATTCTCGCAGTCTGTGCCGGTTGGCGGGTCGATGCCGAATGGGGTCTCGATGCCGCCGTCGCCGTAGTCGCCGGTGATGCCGTAGGGGGTCGTACCGCTGTCCCCGTCGCTGCCGCAGTGCAGGGTGTCGCGGCCGGCCCCGCCGAACAGCGAGTCGATGCCGCCCTGGCCGTGCAGGTCGTCGTCGCCGTCCCAGCCGAAGATGATGTCGTTGCCGCGGCCGCCGTAGAGGATGTCCCCACCGTCGCCGCCGTCGATGTCGTCGTCGCCGTTCCCGCCGTCGATCGTGGCGTAGTCGCGCCAGTCGCCGCTGTTGCCGGCGGCGATGTAGTCGTCGCCGTCGCCGCCGCAGATGACGTCGGTACCGCCCTCGCCGTAGATGTCGTCGCTGCGGTCGGAGCCGAAGATGACGTCGTCACCGGTCGTGCCGTGGACCTCGTAGCCGTTCTTGCCGTGGGTGGCCGGCGTGCCGTCGGTGGCGGCGAAGATGGCTCGGGCGGGGCTGTACGGGTGGCCGAAACAGTCCAGCGCCGGCGTGCCGACCGGCCCGCCCGCCCACGCCGGCGCCGGGGCGGCCAGCGTGATCGCGACGGCGGCGGCAAGAAGGGTGCGTCTCATGGGGGTGTCCTCTCCGCTCGGATGCGCATCGATGACACCGCGCGTGGCGTCCCGGCTCCGCGTCGTACGACACAGAGCCGGGCCCTGTCGCTCATCCGACAGGCGTCCCCAGGAGCTCACTGATGCTGGCGTCGCCGAACCATTGCTCGTACCGCTCCGGCGTCCATCCGCGCCGCCCGGTCAGCAGGTGCCAGACGTCGGGATGGTTGAGTGCCCACAGGATGTCGGTCGCCTCGTCGACGTCTTTCTTGAGCGCGTGCTTGCGTTTCAGCGACTCCACGATCACCCGCTGGTTGGCGTGGAAGTCGGTCTGGATCAGCTCCCACAACGCGTCCACGTCCGGGTCCTGCGGTGCCGCATTGCGGATCGCCCGCAGCAGCGGCCCGATGCGCTCCTTGGCCCGCCGCGAGTTGCGCGCGTTGAGCCGCAGCTGCCGCACCGGGTCGGGCTCGGCCATCATCTCGGTGAACCACTCGACCTGGGCGACCGGCCGGTCCTCCTCCCCGCGCAGCAGCACGTCCCACACCGCGCGCAGCAGCCGGCTCTTCGTGTCGAACGCCAGATACACGGTCTTGAGCGAGACGCCGGCCTCGGTGGCGACGGCCGCCATGGTCGTGGCGAGGTACCCCTGCTCCTCGAACAGCCGTTGCGCGCCCAGCCTGATCTGCCGGCGGGTGGCCTCGGCCTGCTCGCGCCGCCGCGGTGACTCATATCGGCGCTTGGGGTTGACCCCGCTCGTCATTTGGCTACTATCTCACAGTATTCACTACTCGTTACGAGTAGCCAAATCACGAGGAGGTCAGCGATGACGACCGAGGTGCGCTCCGAGATCCATGGCATGTGGTCCGCAGTGGCTTCCGGCTGGGCCGAGCACGCGTCGTACGTCGACGCCCGCGCCGCCGCCCTGACCGCCGCGATGCTCTCCGCCGCCGCCGTGGCGCCCGGCCGCCGCGTGCTGGAGCTGGCCTGCGGCGCCGGCGGCACGGGCCTGGCCGCCGCGGCGCTCGGCGCCGAGGTGGTGCTCTCCGACGTGGCCCCGCCGATGGTCTCGGCGGCCGCGGCCCGTGCTCGTGAACACGCGAAGGTCACGTCCAAGGTCCTCGACGCCGAGGAGATCGCCGAGCCGGACGCCACGTTCGACGCGGTGCTGTGCCGTGACGGCCTGCAGTTCACGGTCGACCCTTCGCGAGCGGCGGCCGAGATTTTTCGTGTACTGCGCCCCGGCGGCCGCGTAGCCCTCGCCACCTGGGGCCCGAGGTCCGCGAACCCGTGGCTGGGCCTGGTGCTCGACGCGGTGAGCGCGGTCGCCGGTCGCCCCCTGCCGCCGCCCGGCCGTCCGGGCCCGTTCGCCCTCGACGATGCCGGCCGTCTGGCGCAGTTGCTTGCGGCGGCCGGCCTGAGCGACGTCGAGGTCCGCGAGGAGCCGATACCGATGCGGGTCGCGTCGTTCGACGAGTGGTGGTCGCGCACTCCCGCACTGGCCGGCCCGCTCGTCCGCGTGATGGCCGGCCTGTCCCCGGTGGACCGGGCCGAGATCGTAGGCCGCCTGCGGGTCGCGGTCGCGCCCTACGCCGAGGCGTCCGGCGCCCTGAACCTCCCGGGCGTGGGCCTGCTCGCCTCGGCGCGCCGCCCTGGGTGATCAGCCCCGCAACCGCAGCCGGGCGAGCAGGACGTGTACGTCGGAGGGCGGGTCAGGCGCCGGGGACCAGGACGACCTTGCCGGCCGTCGTTCCCGACTCGGCCAGCCGCAGCGCCTCGGCGGCGTTGCGCAGCGGGATGCGGGCGGCGACCTGTGCCGTCAGCGAGCCGTCGGCCAGCAGCGCGAACACGTTGGTCAGGTCCTCGCGCAGCCGCGCCTGGAACGCCGCGCGCCGGCGCCGCCCGGCCCACAGGTTGTAGAAGGTGGCGCGGCGCCCGTTGGGCAGGAGGTTCCACCACAGCAGCCGCCCGAACAGGCCGAGCACGGGCAGGCGGGCGTTGCCGGCGACGTCGCGGGTGGCCGCCGTACCGTATGAGACGAGCGCCCCGCCGCGACGGACGAGCCGCCAGGAGTCCACGATGCCCGGCCCGCCGACGTGGTCGAACACGGCGTCGTACCCGTCCGGCGCCAGCTCCCGAGCGCGGGCGGCGAGGTCGGGGGAGCGGTAGTCGAGCGGCTCGCCCCCGAGCGCCCGGACCTTGTCGTGGTGGCGCGGCGAGGCGGTGCCGACCACGCGGATGCCGTGGTGCCGGGCAAGCTGGGTGAGCGTGGAGCCGACGCCGCCGTTGGCCCCGTGCACGAGGATCGTCCCGCCCGCCTGGACTTTCGCGCTGCGGTGCAGCATCTGCCAGGCGGTGACCCCGTTGACGACGACGGTCTCGGCGGCCGCGGGGTCGACGCCGTCGGGCACCGGCACGAGGTCCCCGGCGTCGACGACCGCCACGGTCGCCCACCCGCCGATCTTGGTCACCGCCGCGACCCGCCGCCCGGCCAGCCCCGGATCGACGCCGTCGCCGACCGCCTCGACCCGCCCCACGAGGTCGTACCCGGGGGTGAACGGAAACGCCGGCTGGTCGTAGTACTTGCCGCGCCGCATCTGCTGCTCCGCGAACGAGACGCCAGTGGCCTCAACGCTCACGAGCGCCTGCCCGGCGCCCGGCGCCTCGATCGCCCTCTCTCGCACGATGAGCCCTTCGGGTTCAACAACCCCCGGCAACACGACCTCGGTAACGGCGGTGATCCCGTTCATGCCTCTCGACCTCCAAGTTTGTTTGTGTGCACTTACTTACATCCGCGCCCAGCAGCCGGCGGTCTCTTTCTCGCGTTGATCGCTCGCCGCCTGACGTCGCTTGGTTTGTTTGTGTGTACTGACTTACATCGGCGCCCAGCAGCCGGCGGTCTCTTTCTCGCGTTGATCGCTCGCCGCCTGACGTCGCCTGGTTCGTTTGTGTGTACTGACTTACATCCGCGCCCAGCAGCCGGCGGTCTCTCTCTCGCGCTGGTCGCTCGCCGCCTGACGTCGCTTGGTTTGTTTGTGTGTACTGACTTACATCGGCGCCCAGCGGCCAGCGGCCAGCAGAGTTGATCATTGCCGCCCGACGCTGCTTGTTTGTTTGTGTGCACTGACTTACATGGGCGGGCGGCGGCCGGCGGTGTCGCGTTGATCGCTTGCCGCCTGACGCTTGCTTAGTTTGTTTGTGCGTACTGACTTACAACTCCGGGCGCGAGTCGGCACTGTCGTCGCGCCTGCTTGGTGGTCGGTGTGGTGCCTGCTCGTCGCTGTGTTGCGTCTGCTGGTGGTCGGTGTTGTGCCTGCACGTCGTGCTGGTGTTGCGGCGCCGCGTGGCTGGTCGAGGCTCGCGGTGCTTGTCGTCGCAGTTGGTTGCGGGGTCCGGGTCGTAGCTCTTGTTTGTAAGTGTGGACTGACTTACATCCGCGGGCAGTCGAAGGTGGAGCACGTTGCGCGTTCGGGACCGGGTCGTCCGGTTTGTTTGTGTGCACTCACTTACAAGCGTGGGTGACAGGACGAGCCGGCTACTTCACGTGGCGCATGCCGGACGTCACCGCCTTGGCCCATGAGTCCCGCACGTCGTCGAGGCCGGCGGTGACGATGAGGTGGCACAGCTGGCCGTACGCGATGAACTCCTGGATCTGTGCACCGGTGGCGCCCAGGTTGGCCATGAAGAGCACCAGCCGCTTGTAGCCGGCCCGCACCGTTGCCCTGACCTCTTCGTTGTCGCTGGCGCCCTGGGCGTGGACCTGCAGCAACAGCAGGTCCTTGTCGGCGATGAGCTTGGCGTAGGCCTCGCCCATGGCCTCGATGCGCTGCTCCACATCTTCCGTGCCGGACTCCGCGACGGCGCGCTCCAGTGTCGTGTAGATGCGGTCGTAGCAGGCCTCGACCGCCGCCACGAACAGGCCCTGCTTGCTGCCGCCGAACAGGCGCAGTGCGTACGCCTCCGAGATGCCGGCCGCGGCGGCGACCGCGGTCACCGGGGTCGCGTGGTAGCCGGTTCGGGCGAACGTGGCCACTGCGGCGTTGAGGACGGCGGCCCGGCGGGCCTCGGCGGTGCTTCGCATGTAAGTCAGTACACACTTACAAACTTTCTCTGTCAACCCGCGTCCGGTCGTCCCGCGGGAGGGACGGATCGAGGACTCAAATGTCCGTAATTGTTCGGATCATCCCATCGCGGGGCATCGGAAAGCCGACGGGGCGGGCGGTGTTGGCGAGGCCGGTCGAGCGGTTCAGTTCGCCCAGACGTGAGGTCGGCCAGCGCAATCAACAGCGCAAGGAGCGGCGCAGACGGCCGCGCGAGTGGCCGCGCGAGTGGCCGCGCGAGTGGCTGCGGGAAGGGCGGCGCGAACGAAAACGCGAAGGGCGGCGCGGAAGAAGGCGCAGAGGACGGCGCAACGAGCGGCGCGGAAGAAGGCGCAGAGGACGGCGCAACGAGCGGCGCGGAAGAAGGCGCAGAGGACGGCGCAAGGAGCGGCGCGGAAGAAGGCGCAGAGGACGGCGCAAGGAGCGGCGCAACACGACAGCGCAAGGCCCGGGCCGTATGGCCCGGGCCTTAAGGAGCGGCGCGATCAGATGAGCCAGCGGTTGCGCTGGACGAAGGGGAGCTTCGCCCACAGCCGCCCCAGGCCCCAGGTGTGGCCCGCGTAGGCGGCGGCCAGCGCGATCATCACCGCAGCGTAGATGAAGTGGTAGTCGGTCAGCGGGTTGGTCGAGCCGGTGGGCGCGCCCGCCGAGGTGTGCTGGGCCGGCGGGAACTCGGCCAGCCACATCATGGCCATCATCAGGGTGCCCGAGGCGGCGGCGATGCGCAGGCCGACGCCGGCGATCAGGGCCAGGCCGACGCCGAGCAGGCCGAACATGAACAGGGCGTTGGCCCACCAGGTGCCGGCCATCGAGTGGAACGCGGACTCCAGCGGTCCGGCCTTCACCGAGCTCAGGAAGCCCTTGGTCGGGTTGCCGCCGTTGATCCAGGCCTTGGCCGACGGGGTCGAGTACCCGAGGCCGAGCAGCTTGTCGGCGAACGCCCACAGGAACACGAAGCCGGTGGCGTACCGGACGACGGCGAGCGCCTTCGCGGCGGTACGGGTGAGCATGCTGCCCGGGGCCTCGACCCGCTCGAGGTGGTTGGCGGCGGTGTGCTGGATGTGCGAGGTGCTCATGGCTCCGGCCTCCTGTTCGGCTCTCTTCGATGGCTTCAGCCTGCCCGCCGCGCCGCGTCCGCGCCTGTGCCGAAACGCCCCACCCGGAAGGACCGAAGACCCACCAGGGGTACGGTCGTCAGTCCCGCAGCCCGTTGTGGACGAACAGCAGCGGGCACCGCGAGTGGTACAGCAGGCGCTGGCCCACCGAGCCGGCCAGCAGCGCGGCGGCGGGTCCGTGGGCGCGGCCGCCGACCACGAGCAGGCGGGCCTCCCCGGAGACGTCGACCAGCGCGCTCGCCGGGTCGCCGGCGGGCGTGCGGGCGAAGGCGGGCACGGTGGGGTACTTCTGGTGCCACCGCTCCAGGTCGTCGGTGAGCTCGGCCAGCAGTGTCACCCGGTCCGGGTCCGGCGCCGGCACCGCGCGGACCGCGACGACCTCGCAGCGGTGCCGGGCCGCGTGCTCGAACGCGGTGGAGAGCAGCCGGTTGTCGGTGTGCGAGCCGTCGACGCCGACGGCGACCGGGCCGGTGCCGGCGTCGGCGCGGCCGCGCACCACGACGACATGGCCGCGGGCGCGCATGGCCACGCGGGTGCCGGTCGCGCCGTGCAGCGCCTCGGCCAGCGCGGTGCGGTCGTGGCTGCCGACGACGACCAGCGCGGGGCCGGCCGCAACGCAGGTGAGCACGTCGGCCGGGTCGCCGACGACCGTGCGGCCGGTGACCTCGAGCCCGGGCCGGGCGGCGCGGGTCGCGTGCACGGCCGCCGCGACGGTGAGCGTGGCCCACTCGCCGGCGCGGGGCGCGGCCAGGACGACCCGCAGCCGCGCGCCCTCGCGGGCCGCCTCGGCCGCGGCCCAGCGCAGGGCCGCATCGCTCGCTGCGGTGCCGTCGATGCCGACGATCACATCGGTGCCGTTCATGGCCGTCCTCCTTGCCATCGGTGGAGTTGTCCACTCTGGACGCTGCCACCGGCGGCGGCCGCCCGGCAGGGGACAACGGCTCGCCGCGACGGTGCCGTTGGGCCCTGCCTGGCGGCACGGGGCGACCGTACGGTCGGGGCGTGACGTGAGGACACGATGAAGGAGGCCACAGATGAGCCGCTGGAACGTCGCGGACGTGATGACCGTGGGGGCGGTGTCGGTCCAGGAGGACACGCCGTTCAAGGAGATCGTCGACCTGCTCGAGGCGCACGGGGTGAACGCCGTGCCGGTGGTCGACGCGTTCGAGCGGGTGGTCGGGGTGGTCTCCTCCGCCGACCTCATGCCGAAGATCGAGTTCGCGGGCGAGGACGACCGGCCGCGGCTGTTCGAGAGCCGGCACACGCGGCAGGCCCGCGGCAAGGCGCACGCGACGGCCGCGGGGGAGCTCATGAGCGCGCCGGCCATCACCGTCATGGGCACGACGTCGCTCGTCGCGGCGGCCCGGGTCATGGAGTCGGCCGAGCTCAAGCGCCTGCCCGTGGTCGACGACCTGGGGCGGCTGATCGGCATGGTGACGCGGCGGGACCTGCTGAAGGTGTTCCTGCGCTCCGACGACGACATCCGCCGGGAGATCCGGCAGGAGGCGCTGCACGGGCTGGTCGGCGTCGAGGCGTCGCAGGTGCGCGTCGAGGTCGACGACGGCGTGGTGACGCTGCTGGGGCAGGTCGAGCACGCGGTGGTCATCCCGTCGGTGGTCCGCCAGGTCGAGCGGGTCGACGGCGTCGTGGACGTGGTCAGCCACCTGTCGGCGGTGATCGAGGACGAGCCGCGGCCATTCCGCCCGGCCGTCATGTTC
Organism: Dactylosporangium sp. CA-139066; assembly: GCF_050936175.1. Lineage (NCBI taxonomy): Bacteria > Bacillati > Actinomycetota > Actinomycetes > Micromonosporales > Micromonosporaceae > Dactylosporangium > Dactylosporangium sp. CA-139066. The sequence continues at coordinate 3,685,470 of NZ_JBNJNH010000001.1, forward strand.
TGAACACCCACGGGCCCGCGCCGCTCGTCGGCGAAGACGTCGAAGGCGGTGCCGTCGAAGCGGAACCGCCAGGGCTGGGTGTTGTGGATCGAGGGCGCGGCGGCGGCCGCTTTCAGGGCCGCGGCGGCCGCGCTGTCGGACAACCGCTCGTTCATGCGCCCAGCGTCGTCCGGCCGTCCACCCGGCGGCAGAGGCATTGGTCCCTCCGGGCCGGCCGCAACGGCCCGCGCGGTCGCGAGGTCCCGGTGCGGAGCGGACTTTCGCCCCTGGCGGGCCGGGCGTGCACGGAGCAGAGTGCCGCGGTACCAAGGAGGGAAACCCATGACGTCGTTACGACCGCTCGGCCGGGAACGCTGCCTGGAACTGCTGGCCTCGGTGCCGGTCGGCCGGGTGGTGTTCACACTGCGCGCGCTGCCCGCGATCCGGCCGGTGAACCATCTCGTCGACGGCGACACGATCGTGATCCGCAGCCGCCTCGCGACCAGCCTTGCGGCGTCGGCCACGACCGACGGTGCCGTGGTCGTCGCCTATGAGGCCGACGTGATCGACCTCGAGCGCCGCTCGGGCTGGACGGTGGTGGTCACCGGCGCCGCCCGGCTGGTCCTCGACGAGGCGCGGCTGGCCCGCTACGAGCGGGAGCTGGAGCCGTGGGTCGACGAGCCCATGAACTGCGTGATCGGCATCGACTGCGACCTGGTGACCGGGTACGAGCTCGCGCCGGCCGCGTAGGCGGTCCCGCCGGGACGGGACCTGCGGCCCGGGCGGCGCACGGTGCGCGGTGCCACGGTGAGGGCGACGGATACGGGGCAGCTGGCCCGCGGTATCGCCGCGGCGCTGACAGACACGGAAAGGGACGTGACGGCGGTGATCGACCGGTTGGTGAGCCGGGCCCTCGAGGCCCTGGACGAGTACGCCGGACTGGACCAGCAGCGCGTGGACCACATCGTGAAGAAGGCCTCCGTCGCCGCGCTGAGCCGGCACGGGCCGCTCGCGGAGCTGGCGATCGAGGAGACCGGCCGCGGCGTGTTCGAGGACAAGGCGGTCAAGAACGTCTTCGCCTCGGAGCACATCGCGCACAGCCTGGCCGGCCTGCGTACCGTCGGCGTGGTCGCCCGGGACGAGATCAACGGCATCGTCGAGATCGCCGAGCCGGTCGGCGTCGTGTGCGCCGTCACCCCGGTGACCAACCCGACCTCGACGACGGTGTTCAAGGCGCTCATCGCGCTGAAGACCCGCAACCCGGTCGTGTTCGCGTTCCACCCGTCGGCGCAGCGCTGCAGCGCCGAGGCGGCCCGCGTCGTGCGCGACGCCGCCGTGGCCGCCGGGGCACCACGCCACTGCATCCAGTGGATCGAGGAGCCGTCGATCGCGGCGACGCAGGCGCTGATGGCCCACCCCGGCGTGGCGGTCATCCTGGCCACCGGCGGCGCGGCCATGGTCCGCGCCGCGTACTCGGCCGGCAAGCCGGCCCTCGGCGTCGGCCCGGGCAACGTGCCCGCGTACGTCGACCGCACCGCCGACGTGGTCCGCGCCGTGCACGACATCGTGGTGTCCAAGACGTTCGACAACGGCATGATCTGCGCCTCCGAGCAGGCGGTGATCCTCGACGAGCCGATCGCCGAGGCGGCGCTGGAGCAGTTCGGGCGGCTGCACGCCCACGTGGCCACGGCCGAGGAGAAGAAGCGGCTGGAGGAGCTCGTCTTCGGCAAGGGCCGGCTCAACGCCGACGTCGTCGGGCGTTCGGCCGCGTGGATCGCGCAGGCCGCCGGCTTCGAGGTGCCGCCGGACACGTCCGTGCTGCTCGTGCCGTGCGACGAGGTCGGGCCGGCCGAGCCGCTCACCCGCGAGAAGCTGTGCCCGGTGCTCGCCGTGCTGCGCGCGGCCTCGCGCGAGGACGGCTTCGCGCTGGCCGAGCGGATGGTCGAGCTCGACGGCCTCGGCCACAGCGCCGCCATCCACGCCGCTGACGCGGCCGCCGCGGAGGAGTACGGGCGGCGGGTGAGGGCGGTGCGGATCATCTGGAACTCGCCCTCGTCCCAGGGCGGCATCGGCGACGTGTACAACGCCTTCGTGCCCTCGCTGACCCTCGGCTGCGGCAGCTACGGGCGCAACTCGGTGTCCGGCAACGTCTCGGCGCTCAACCTGCTCAACATCAAGCGGGTCGGGCGGCGCACCAACAACCTGCAGTGGTTCAAGATCCCGCCGAGAATCTACTTCGAGCCCAACGCGATCCGCTACCTCGCCGACATGCCGGACGTGCACCGGGTCACCATCGTCACCGACCCGACGATGACGCGGCTGGGGTACGTCGACCGCATCCGCGGCGCGCTGCGGCAGGGCCCCAACCCGGTCACGGTGCAGATCCTCGACAACGTGGAGCCGGAGCCGACGATGGCGACCGTCGAGCGCGGCGCCGAGCTCATGCGCGCGTTCCGGCCCGACACCATCATCGCGCTCGGCGGCGGCTCGCCGATGGACGCGGCGAAGGTGATGTGGCTGCTGTACGAGCACCCCGGCACCGAGTTCGCCGACATGCGCGAGAAGTTCTTCGACATTCGCAAGCGCGCCTTCACGTTCCCGACGCTGGGGCGCCTCGCCCGCCTGGTGTGCATCCCGACGACGTCGGGCACCGGCGCCGAGATCACGCCGTTCGCCGTCATCACCGACACCAGGACCGGGATGAAGTACCCCCTCGCCGACTACGCGCTGACCCCGAGCGTCGCGATCGTCGATCCGGTGCTCACCGCCGACCTGCCGCCGGCCGTCACCGCCGACAGCGGCTTCGACGCGCTGACGCACGCGATCGAGGCCTACGTCTCGGTGTACGCCAGCGACTACACCGACGGCCTGGCGCTGCACGCGATCCGGCTCGTGTTCGAGAACCTGCCCGCGGCCGTGCACCGCGGCGGCGCCGACCCGCGGGCCCGGGAGAAGATGCACAACGCGGGCACCATCGCCGGGATGGCGTTCGGCAACGCGTTCCTGGGCATCGTGCACGCGTGCGCGCACACGCTCGGGGCGACGTTCCACATCGCGCACGGGCGCACCAACGCGATCCTGCTGCCGCACGTCATCCGCCACAACGGCCGGGTGCCGGCGAAGCTGACGGCGTGGCCGAAGTACGAGCGCTATGTCGCGCCGGAACGGTTCCAGGACATCGCCCGGATGCTGGGCCTGCCCGCCGCCACCCCGCAGGAGGGCGTGGAGTCCTTCGCCGGCGCGGTCGAGCGGCTGCGCGCCGACGTCGGCATCGAGCCGTCCTTCCAGGCGGTGGGCGTCGACGAGCGGGCGTTCCTCGAGGCGCTGCCGCAGCAGGCGATGAACGCGTACCTCGACCAGTGCGCCCCGGCCAACCCGCGCCTGCCGATGCTGGCCGACCTGCGCGAACTCATGCGCGCCGCCTACTACGGCCGCGCGTGACGGCACCCGGGCCGCCGCGATCGCCGAGCACGGCACCGGCGGCCATGGGACCCTCGGCCCCGTGAGGTCGTGACGTCCGGCCCTGCCGGCGGGTGCGGGCGCGGCGGGATCCTGGATCCGGAGCAAGTGAGGCACGCCGCCGAGGGGAGCAGGTCATGGCACAGCCACCGCGCGCCGAAGTCGACCAGGTCGCCGAGGCGTCGCTCGCGGCCCTGCGCGCCCTTGCCGCGGGCGAGGCGCTGTCCGAGGTGTGGCTGACGCTGACGGCGCGCGGCCTGGCCGCCTCACCGATCTGCGAGGTGATCGAGGTGGACGCCGTGCGCGGCGCGCTGCGGCGCCTGCTCGGCGGCGTGAGCAGTCCGGCGATTGCGATGCGCATCGGGGTCCCCGTCGCCGAGACTGAACCTGTTCCGGCCGCCGCGCGGCGCTCCGGCACCGACGTGGTCCGGCTGCCGGGACAGCCGTGCATCGAATCATGACGCCTGCCGCGGCCCTCCGGGCCCGGGCGGTACCGAATCCGACGGAAGGAAACAGCGGTGACCACTGTCGCGGAACACCAGGTCGGTCAGCTCAGCGACGACGACGTCGCACGGCTCGACGCGTGGTGGCGGGCCGGCAACTACCTCACCATCGGACAGATCTATCTGCAGGCCAACCCGCTGCTGCGCCGCCCGCTCGAGCCGGGCGACATCAAGCCGCGGCTGCTGGGTCACTGGGGCACCAGCCCGGGCCTGTCGTTCATCTACGCCCACGTCTCCCGGCTCATCAAGCTCACCGGTCAGCAGGCGATCTACCTCGCCGGCCCCGGGCACGGCGGGCCGGCCCTCGTCGCCGCCGGTTACCTGGAGGGCACGTACAGCGAGATCTACCCCGCGGTCTCCCAGGACGAGGCCGGGATGCTGCGGCTGTTCCGGCAGTTCTCCAGCCCCGGCGGCATCCCCAGCCACGTCTCGGTGACCACGCCCGGCTCCATCCACGAGGGCGGCGAGCTCGGCTACGTGCTGGTGCACGCGTTCGGCTCCGTGATGGACAACCCCGACCTGCTCAGCATCGCCGTGGTGGGCGACGGCGAGGCCGAGACCGGCCCGCTGGAGGGCTCGTGGAAGGGCATCTCCTTCCTCAACCCGGCCCGCGACGGCGCCGTGCTGCCGATCCTGCACCTCAACGGCGCGAAGATCGCCGGTCCGACCGTGCTCGGGCGTAAGGACCCGACCGAGGTCCGCTCGCTGCTGGAGGGGCACGGCTACGACGTGCTCGAGGTGTCCGGCGACGACCTGCCGGGCATGCACCACCGCTTCGCCGAGACGCTCGCCCAGGCCTGGAGCAGGATCCGGGCGATCCAGCGGGCGGCCCGCGACGGCGCGTGGGACGGCACGCGCCCGCGCTGGCCGATGATCATCCTGCGGTCCCCGAAGGGCTGGACCGGCCCGGCCGAGGTCGACGGCGTGCAGGTGACCGGCACGTGGCGCTCGCACCAGGTGCCGCTGGCCGGCGTCAAGGAGAACCCGGAGCACCTGGCGCTGCTCGAGCAGTGGATGCGCTCCTACCGGCCGGAGGAGCTCTTCGACGAGCACGGCGTCCCGGTACCGCTGGTGCGCGACCTCGCCCCCGAGGGTGACCTGCGGATGAGCGCGAGCCCGCACGCCAACGGCGGCGTGCTCACGCAGGACCTGGACCTGCCGGACTTCCGCAAGTACGCCGTCGACGTGCCCGAGCCGGGCACCCGGCGCGCCGAGTCCACGCGCCGCCTCGGCGAACTGCTGCGCGACGTGTACCGCGACAACCCCGACCGCTTCCGCCTGTTCTGCCCCGACGAGACCAACAGCAACCGCCTCGGCGCGGTGTTCGAGGTCTCCGACCGCGCGTTCGCCGAGCGGGTCACCGCCGACGACGTGGCGATCTCCCGCGACGGGCGGGTCATGGAGGTGCTGTCGGAGCACAACTGCCACGGCTGGCTGGAGGGGTACAACCTCACGGGCCGCCACGGCATCTTCGCCACCTACGAGGCGTTCGCGATGGTGTCGGCGTCGCAGACGGTACAGCACGGAAAATGGCTGCAGGAGGCCAAGCGGCTGGCCTGGCGGGCGAAGGTCCCGAGCCTCAACGTGCTGCTCACCTCGACCGCGTGGCGCAACGACCACAACGGCTTCTCGCACCAGGGCCCGGGCCTGATCCAGGTCGTGCTGACGCAGCGCGGCGACGTGGCCCGCGTCTACCTGCCGCCGGACGCCAACTGCCTGCTGTCGGTCGCCGACCACTGCCTGCGCTCCCGCTCGTACATCAACCTGATCGTCATCGACAAGCAGCCGCAGCTGCAGTGGCTCGACATGGACACGGCGGCGGCCCACTGCGCCCGCGGCGCCGGGATCTGGGAGTGGGCCGGCACCGACGACGGCACCTCCGACCCCGACATCGTGCTCGCCTGCGCGGGTGACGTGGTGACGATGGAGACCGTGGCGGCGGCGCAGATCCTGCGGGAGCGGCTGCCGAAGTTCCGGGTGCGCGTCGTGAACGTCGTCGACCTGATGACGCTGCCGCGGCGCAAGGACCACCCGCACGGGATGAGCGAGACCCAGTTCACGGAGCTGTTCACCGACACCGTCGACGTCATCTTCGCCTTCCACGGCTACCCGGGCGCGATCCACCAGCTGGTGCACGGCCGGCCCGACGCCGACCGGTTCCGGGTGCGCGGGTTCATCGAGGAGGGCACGACCACGACGCCGTTCGACATGACGGTGCGCAACCGGGTCTCGCGGTACCACCTCGTGATCGACGCCATCAACAACGCCAAGCGGCTGCCGCCGGGCGCGACCGACCTCAAGGCGTGGTGCGAGCGCAAGCTGGCCGACCACGACACGTACGTGGTCGAGCACCTCGAGGACATGCCGGACGTGCGGGACTGGAGCCTGTGATGACCGTGACCGCGACCGAAGCGCTGGCCGCGGCGGCCGATGCCGCCCGGCTGGCGCCGTCGGTGCACAACACGCAACCATGGCGCTGGGTGGTCCGCGGGGATGCTTCGGAGCTTTATGCGGTACCGCAAAGGCAGCTTCTGGAGCAGGACCCCGACGGCCGCCTCATGACCCTCAGCTGCGGCGCGGCGCTGCACCACGCCCTCGTCGGCCTGGCCGCCGAGGGCTGGCAGGCCCGCGTGGAGCGCCCCGCCGGCGCGCCGCTGGCCGTCGTGCACGCGGTCGGCCGGTCCGACGCCGACCCGCACGCCATGCAGCGCATGCAGCTGCTGCGCGTGCGGCACACCGACCGGCGCGTGGTGAGCGACGAGCCGGTCCCGGAGGCCGTGCGCGAGGCGCTCACCGAAGCGGCCCGCGCCGCCGGCGCCCGCCTGCACGTGCTGAACCGCGACCAGGTGCTGCAGCTCGCCGTCATGATCGAGCACTCGGGCGAGGCGGAGCGGCACGACGAGCGGATGCGGGCCGAGACGGAGGCCTGGGTGGGCGGTGACCGCCCCGGCGGCACGGGCCTGCCCGACGCCGTCATCCCGTCCGAGCTGCCGCTCACCACCGTCGCCGAGCGCGACTTCGGCGTCTCCGGCACGCTGGCGGCCGGCGCGGGCCACGACACCGCCGCGTCGTACGCCATCCTGTACGGCGACGGCGACGAGCCGGCCGACTGGCTGCGGGCGGGCGAGGCCCTGTCGCAGCTGTGGCTGACCGCCACCGAGCACGGCGCGGCGGTACTGCCCCTGAGCAGCCCGGTGGAGCTGGACTTCACGCGGCAGGCCCTGCGGCGGATGCTCGGCGAGCTCGGCTACCCGTACCTGGTCCTGCGGCTCGGGACCGCCGACCCGGACCACGCCGGGCCGCCGCACACCCCGCGGCTGCCGGCCGACGAGGTCATCGCGGTCGAGCCCCCCGACGCGTGACCGGCGCGGCCGCCGATCCCCGGATCGGCGGCCGCCTCTGCGCGGACGCTGCGCTCAAGCCCGACGCGGGCGGCGCAGCCACAGCAACGCCGAAGCCGCGGCGGCCGAGACGCACGAGCCCGCCAGGACGGCCAGGCGGGCGTGGTCGTCGGCGGGGGTGCCGGCGCCGAAGGCCAGCTCGGCGATGAGCAGGGCGACCGTGAAGCCGATGCCGGACAGCAGCCCGACGATGACCACGCCCCACCAGCCCAGGCCGGCCGGCAGCGGGGCACCGGTCGCGCGGCGCACGAGCCACACGGCGGCCAGCACGCCGAGCGGCTTGCCGGCGACGAGGCCGGCGACCACGCCGGCGGTCACCGGGTCGCGGGCGGCGGCGCCGAGCGAACCGGCGCCGGCCAGCGGCACGCCGGCGGCGAAGAACGCGAACACGGGCACCGCGAAGCCGGCCGACACGGGGCGCCAGCGGTGCTCGAGCCGGTCGGCGACGGCCTCGCCGCCCGGTTCGTGGCGGTGGACCGGAACGGTGGCGGCGAGCAGCACGCCGGCCACCGTTGCGTGGACGCCCGAGGCGTGCACGAGCAGCCACACCGCCGCGGCGGCCGCGGCCGTGAGCGCGCCGAGGAACCGGCGGGAGTGGCGCAGGAGCCAGGCGAAGGCGGCCAGCGGTACCAGGGACAGCAGCAGCGGCAGCGGGGCCAGGGCGGCCGTGTAGTACACCGCGATGACGGTGATGGCCAGCAGGTCGTCGACGACCGCCAGGGTGAGCAGGAACGTGCGCAGCGCCGTCGGCAGGCCCGAACCCGCGACGGCCAGGACGGCCAGCGCGAACGCGATGTCGGTGGCCGTCGGGACCGCCCAGCCGCGCAGGTCGCCGGCCGGGGCGCGGGCGTTCACCGCGACGTACAGCACCGCGGGCGCCGCCATGCCGCCGACGGCCGCGGCCACCGGCATCAGCGCGTGCCGCCGGTCGCGCAGGTCGCCGGCGACGAGCTCGCGCTTGAGCTCGAGGCCGGCGACGAAGAAGAAGATCGCGAGCAGGCCGTCGGCGGCCCACTCGGCCACCGTCAGCCGCAGGTGCCACACGCCGGGGCCGACGTGGCTGTCGGCGAGGCGGCGGTACGCGGCCGACCAGGGCGAGTTCGCCCAGATCAGGCCGGCGGCCGCGGCGGCCAGCAGGAGCAGGCCGCCGACGGTCTCAGTGCGCAGGAGCTCGGCGATTCGCCCGGCCGCCGGCAGCGCGCCGCTCGGCCGGCCGGCGTTACCGGGCATCGCGACCCCCTCCGGGAAAGTGGCGGCAGCAACCTTCCCGCAGCGCGTCAGGGCATGCGCAGCCGGCTCTTGCGGCGCTGGAACTCCTCGTCGTCGATCTCGCCGCGCGCGTAGCGCTCGGCCAGGATCGCGCCCGCGTCGTCGCGGTGGGCCGGCGGGCCGGGGCGGCGCAGCGCCCAGAGCACGGCCGCGGCCGCGCCGAGGAGCAGCAGCAGGGTGAGCAGGGCGCCGTCGAACATGAAGCCCTGCATGCCGTAGTGGTGCCACATCATGGCAACCTCCTCGTGTCCCCCGCGGGCCGGTCCGGTGGACTACCGGTACGCCCGCGCGTGGTCGTCCTGGCGGTCGAGGCGCACCTGGAGCCGGTCCTGCAGCAGGTCCAGGGCCTCGTACGGCGTGTCGGCGCACGCCTCGGCGTGCAGGACCCGGCCGTTGAGGTCGATCTCGGCGCGTGCCTTCACCGGGCGCTCGGCCGCCGGGTTGGCGGTGCGGTCCAGCCGGACACGGGCGAACAGCACCGGCCGGGCAGTGTGCCCGAGGACCGCGCTGACCTTGTCGCGGGCGTACCGCTGCACCGCGGGCTCCATGCCGGGCTGCAGCTGCACGTTGACTTCGACCTCGTCGTGCGTGCGGGACATCGTCGTCGTCCTTTCGCCGGGCCGGACGGTGAGATCCGGCCGCCTGAGATCATTTGATCTCCGCCGCGGGGGTTGCTCCAGGGTCTTCGGTCCCGCCCGGGCGGACCGAGGTCCCGGCCCCGGCACCCGGGCGATCGCGCGCACGAGGCTATGCGGCCTTGCGCTGGTGCACGATGAGCACCGGGCACTCGGCGTGGTGCATGAGCTGCTGGCCGACCGAGCCGAGCAGCAGGCCGGCGAACCCGCCGTGGCCGCGGCTGCCGACGACGACGAGCTGGGCGGTGTGCGACACGCCGACCAGCACCTTGGCCGCGCGGCCGGCGGCGACCAGGGCCTCGACCTTGACGTCCGGGTACTTCAGCACCCAACCGGCCAGCGACGCGGTCAGCGCGGCCCGCTCGTGCGCCTCGAGGTCGGCGAGCGGGACCGCCGGCTGCGGCGGCGTCGCGTGGGCGCGGATCGCCACGAGCTCGGTGCCGCGGGTGCGGGCCGCCTCGAAGGCCATCGCGAGCGCGGCGTCGCTGGACGGCGAGCCGTCGACGCCGACGACGACGGGACCGTCGGTGGCCGCCGAACGGCCGCGCACGACGGCGACCGGGACGGGCGAGTGGGTGGCGACCTGCTGGCTGACCGAGCCCATGAGCAGGTTGGCCAGGCCGCCGGCGCCGCGGCTGCCGACGACGACCAGCCGGGCCCCGGCCTCGGCGATCTCGAGCAGGGTCGCCGCGCCCATGCCCTCGACGGCCGTGCCGAAGACGTCGACGCCGGTGCCGCGCTCGCGCACACGATCGACGATCTCGGCGACGCACTGCTCGGCGGACTCGCGGGCGGCCTCGAACTGCTCGGCCGCGACGGCGTAGTACGCCCCCGGCCAGGTGATCTGGTACGCGTCCACGATCTGCAGCTGGGCGCCGGTGCGCTCGGCCTCGGCGGCGGCCCAGTCGACCGCCCAGCGGGCCTCGTCCGAGCCGTCGTAGCCGACGACGATCCGCTGCGCACTGATGTTGGCGTTCATCCCGTCCTCCTCGGGTGGGCTTCTGGCCTCAGCATTGATCGAGCGGCATCGACTCGGCAGAGGACATCGGCGCAACCGGCCGGGACCTAGGTCCCGCCGGGCGCTCTGCCGCCGCCGCGGCCTTCACCCGGCGCGACCCGTTGCCGGGCGGACCGCGACGGTGCGAGCCCGTCGGCGGTCACCGCGTGTCGGAGCCTTCGGCGGTGACCGCGCTGCGGCCCGCCTCCAGGCGCGCGACCGGCACCCGGAACGGCGAGCAGGACACGTAGTCCAGGCCCGCCTCGGCGAAGAACCGGATGGACGCGGGGTCGCCGCCGTGCTCGCCGCAGACGCCGATGTGCAGGTCCGGGCGGGCGGCGCGGCCCTCGTCGACCGCGATGCGGATGAGCCGGCCCACGCCGTCGCGGTCGATCGACTCGAACGGCGAGACGCCGAAGATGCCGAGGTCGAGGTACCGCGTGAAGAACGCCCCTTCGACGTCGTCGCGCGAGAACCCCCAGCCCATCTGGGTCAGGTCGTTGGTGCCGAAGGAGAAGAAGTCGGCGGCGCGGGCGATCTCGCCGGCGGTCAGCGCGGCCCGCGGCACCTCGATCATCGTGCCGATGCGGGCGTCGACGCCGATCTCGTCGAGGAGGCGTTGTGCCTCGTCGCGGACGGCCTCAAGCTCCTGCACCGCGCCGACGAGCGGCACCATGATCTCGGCCCGGGCGCCCGGGACCGCGGCCGCCGCCTCGGCGATCGCCCGCACCTGCATCGCGAACAGGCCGGGGACGACCAGGCCGAGGCGCACCCCGCGCAGGCCCAGCATCGGGTTCTCCTCGTGCATGCGGTGCACGGCGTCGAGCAGCTCCCGGTCGTGGCCAGGGTTCTCGCCGCGCTCCTCGGCGCGGGCGACCTTCACCGCGAGCTCCTCCAGCGGGGGCAGGAACTCGTGCAGCGGCGGGTCGATGAGCCGGATCGTGACCGGCAGCCCGGCCATCGCCCGGAACAGCTCGACGAAGTCGTTGCGCTGCAACGGCAGCAGGTCGGCCAGGGCGGCGTCGCGCCGCGCGGCGGAGCGGGCCAGGATGAGCCGCTCGACGAAGACGCGGCGCTCGCCGAGGAACATGTGCTCGGTGCGGCACAGGCCGATGCCCTGCGCGCCCAAGCGCCGGGCCCGGGCGGCGTCCTCGGCGGTGTCGGCGTTGGCGCGCACGGCCAGCCGTCGGCGCTTGTCGGCGTGGGTGAGCAGCCGGTCGACGGCGCGGATCAGCGGGTCGGAACCGGGGGCCGGCTCGCCCTCGAAGTGGCGCACCACGGGCGAGGGCTGGACGGGGACCTCGCCGAGGTACACCCGGCCGCTCGTGCCGTCGATGGAGATGACGTCGCCCTCGGACACGACGTGCCCGTCCACGGTGAACCGTCCCGTGCGGAGGTCGACGTCAAGGCCGGAGGCCCCGCAGACGCACGGCTTGCCCATGCCACGGGCCACGACGGCCGCGTGCGAGGTCTTGCCGCCGCGGCTGGTCAGGATGCCCTGCGCGGCGATCATGCCCGGCAGGTCGTCCGGGTTGGTCTCCTGGCGCACCAGGATCACGGGTGCGTCCGCGTCGGCCGCGCGGCGGGCGTCGAAGACGGCGGCGCCGACGGCCGCGCCCGGCGAGGCCGCGACGCCGGCGGCGATGGGCCGGGCGCCGTGCGAGAGGTCGAACGCCGGGAACATCAGCTGGGCCAGCTGGGCGCCGTTCACCCGGGTCAGTGCCTCGTCGAGGTCGATGACGCCCTCGTCGACGAGGTGGGTGGCGATGACGAACGCGGCGGCCGCGGTGCGCTTGCCGACGCGGGTCTGCAGCATCCACAGCTTGCCGCGCTCGATGGTGAACTCGATGTCGCACAGGTCCTTGTAGTGCTCCTCGAGCGTGGCCATGATCGACATGAGCTCGTCGTAGCTGTGCTTGTCGCGGGCCTCGAGGTCCTGCAGCGGCATGGTGTTGCGGATGCCGGCGACGACGTCCTCGCCCTGGGCGTTGGCCAGGTAGTCGCCGTAGACGCCGCGCTCGCCGGTGGCGGGGTCGCGGGTGAAGGCGACGCCGGTGCCGGAGTCGGCGCCGAGGTTGCCGAAGACCATCGCGACGACGTTGACGGCGGTGCCGAGGTCGGCGGGGATGCGCTCCTGCCGGCGGTACAGCACCGCCCGCTCGGAGTTCCAGGAGCCGAACACGGCGCGCACCGCCTGGTCGAGCTGCTCGCGCGGGTCCTGCGGGAACTGCTCGCCGGTGCGCTCGCGGAACACGCGAAGGTAGCGCATCGTCAGCTCGCGCGGGGACTCGTCGCCGGCGGCCTCGAAGGCCTCCGCCGGGATGTTGCGGACCGTCCGGCCGAACATCTGCACGAGGCGGCGGTAGCAGTCCCACGCGAAGCGCTCGTCGCCGGTGCGGGCGGCGAGACCGGCGACGGTGGCATCGGTCAGGCCGACGTTGAGGATCGTCTCCATCATGCCCGGCATCGAGTACTTGGCGCCGGACCGGACCGAGACCAGCAGGTCGCCGAGGCGGCGGCCGGCCCGCCGCTCCAGCCGCTCCAGGTGCAGGCCGATCTCGTCGGCCAGGCCGTAGGGCTCGCGGCCGGTGCGCAGGTACGCCCGGCACGCATCCGTCGTGATCGTGAAGCCGGGCGGCACCGGCAGGCCCAGGCGGGCCATCTCGGCGAGGTTGCCGCCCTTGCCGCCGAGCAGGTCGTTGAGCTTGCCGCTGCCCTCGGCGAAGTCGTAGACGTACTTGGTCATCGCACACCTCCACAGGGGTCCGCGGCCGACGCTAGGACGGTCGCGGGCGCCCGGTCAGGGTCGATGGGCTCCCACCGCCGGGCCGAGCGGCGTCAGCGGGGCGTCCATCGGCTGCTCCACCACGTACCTCCCTCGGCGTCTACAACGAGCGTAGAGCCCGGGAGCGGGCGCGGACGTCCCGCGGGCAAGGGACCTCCGGCCCTGCCCGTCCGCGGTGGCCCGGACGACGCTAGGGGCATGACCACCGTGAGCATTCCCGTTGACACCGAACTCGCCGCCTGGCGCGGCTTTCAGGGCGGGGGGTGGCGCGACGAGGTCGACGTGGCCGGCTTCGTGCGCGCGAACGCCCGGCCGTACGAGGGCGACGGGGACTTCCTCGCCGGCCCGACCGAGCGGACCCGGCACGTCTGGGCGCGGCTGAGCGCGATGTTCCCGGCCGAGCGCGAGCGCGGCGTGTACGACGTCGACGCGCGCACGCCGGCGTCCATCACCGCGCACGCGCCGGGGTACATCGACCGCGACCGGGAGCTCATCGTCGGGCTGCAGACGGACGCGCCGCTGCGCCGGGCCATCATGCCCTTCGGCGGGCTGCGCATGGTGGAGAACGGGCTGCGGGCCTATGGCTATGAGCTCGACCCGCTCGTCAGGGAGATCTTCACGCGGTACCGCAAAACCCACAACGACGCCGTGTTCGACGCCTACACGCCGCGGATCCTCGCCGCGCGCAAGGCCGGCGTCATCACCGGCCTGCCCGACGCCTACGGCCGCGGCCGGATCATCGGCGACTACCGGCGGGTGGCGCTCTACGGCGCCGACTTTCTCGTCGAGGCCAAGCGCCGCGAGAAGGCGTCGCTGGACCACCACGCCGCGACGCCGGACGTGGTGCGTGACCGCGAGGAGCTGGCCGAGCAGCTGCGGGCGCTGCGTGAGCTCAAGGCGATGGCGGCCTCGTACGGGTACGACATCTCGAAACCGGCCGCGACCGCGCGCGAGGCGATCCAGTGGCTGTACTTCGGCTATCTCGCCGCCACCAAGGAGCAGAACGGCGCCGCGATGTCGCTCGGGCGCACCTCGACGTTCCTCGACGTGTACCTTGAGCGCGACCTCGACGAGGGCACGCTGAGCGAGGCGCAGGCCCAGGAGCTCGTCGACGACTTCGTCATCAAGCTGCGCATCATCCGGTTCCTGCGCACGCCCGAGTACGACCAGCTGTTCTCCGGCGACCCGACGTGGGTCACCGAGTCGATCGGCGGGATGGGCGCCGACGGGCGCACCCTGGTCACCCGCACGTCGTACCGCTACCTGCAGACGCTGTACAACCTCGGTCCGGCGCCCGAGCCGAACCTGACGGTGCTGTGGTCGCCGTCGCTGCCCGCGCCGTTCAAGCGCTTCTGCGCCCAGGTGTCGCTCGACACCAGCGCGATCCAGTACGAGAACGACGACCTGCTGCGCGGCCACGGCGACGACGACACGGCGATCGCGTGCTGCGTCTCGGCGATGCGGGTCGGCAAGGACATGCAGTTCTTCGGCGCCCGCGTCAACGTGGCCAAGGCGCTGCTGTACGCCATCAACGGCGGCCGCGACGAGATGTCGGGCGTGCAGGTCGCCCCGCCCAGCCCGCCGGTCACCGGCGAGGTGCTCGACTACGACACCGTCCTGGCGGCGTTCGACCGCACGCTGGACTGGCTGGCCCGCACCTACGTCGACGCGCTGAACATCATCCACTACATGCACGACAAGTACGCCTACGAGCGCATCGAGATGGCCCTGCACGACTACCCGGTGCGCCGCTTCCTGGCGTGCGGGATCGCGGGCCTGTCGGTGGCCGTGGACAGCCTCGCCGCCATCCGCCACGCGACGGTACGGCCGGTGCGCGACGACACCGGCCTGGTCGTGGACTACGCCGTGGAGGGGGAGTACCCCGCGTACGGCAACGGCGACGACCGCGCCGACTCCATCGCGGTGTGGCTGGTCGAGACGTTCATGGAGAAGGTGCGCGACAACCCCAGCTACCGCGGCGCGATCCACACGCAGTCGGTGCTCACCATCACCTCCAACGTGGTGTACGGCAAGCACACCGGCAACACCCCGGACGGCCGGCGGGCGGGCGAGCCGTTCGCGCCGGGCGCCAACCCGATGAACGGCCGGGACGTGCACGGCATGGCGGCCTCGGCGCTGTCGGTGGCGAAGCTGCCGTACGCCGCCGCCCGCGACGGCATCTCGCTCACCAGCACGGTGACGCCGGACGGGCTCGGCCGCACCCCGGGGGAGCGGGCCGCCAACCTGGCCGGCATCCTCGACGCCTACATGGGCGCGGGCGGCTTCCACATGAACGTCAACGTGCTGGACCGGGCGACGCTGCTGGACGCGATGGAGCACCCGGAACGCCACCCGCAGCTGACGATCCGCGTCTCCGGCTACGCCGTGAACTTCGTGCGGCTCACCCCGGAGCAGCAGCGCGACGTCATCGGCCGCACCTTCCACGGCGCGAGATGAACGCCGACGTCCCGGGCCGTCTGCACTCGTGGGACCTCTCCACGGGCGTGGACGGCCCGGGCACCCGGTTCGTGGCGTTCCTGGCCGGCTGCCCGCTGCGCTGCCTGTACTGCCAGAACCCGGACACCTGGCACATGCGCGACGGCGAGCGCACCACCGCCGGCGCCGTGCTGGCCACCGCCTCCGGCTTCGCGGGCTTCGTGCGCACCGCCGGCGGCGGCCTGACCGTCAGCGGGGGCGAGCCCCTGCTGCAGCCGGCGTTCACCCGGGCGCTGTTGCGCGGGGCCAGGGAGCTGGGCCTGCACACGGCGCTGGACACCTCGGGCGCGCTCGGCGCCCGGGCCGACGACGCGCTGCTGGACGCCACCGATCTGGTGCTGCTCGACATCAAGTCGTGGGACCCGGCCCGCTACCGGCGGCTCACCGGCGGTGAGATCGCACCGACCCTGGCCTTCGCCCGCCGGCTGTCCCTCCGCGGTACCGCGGTGTGGCTGCGCTACGTCCTGGTGCCGGGCGTCACCGACGACCCCGGCGACGTCGACGGCGTCGCGTCGTTCGCCGCCGGGCTGGGCAACGTCGAGCGCGTCGACGTGCTGCCATTCCACCGGCTCGGCGCGGCGAAGTACGACCGGCTCGGCATCCCGTTCCCGCTGCGCGACACGGCGCCGCCGGACGCCGACCTGGTCGAGCGCGTCCGCGACCGGTTCACGTCCGCGGGCCTCGCGGTCTGTTGACCGCCGACGTACCTGAACGCGGCCCAGTGCACCGGATGCTCGTGACCGTCCGAAGTGGATGGTGCTGGCTCCCGCGGTACGGCGTCACGCAGCGGGGCTCGCTCGGGCGGCGTGTCGCGCAGCCACTGCTGGGCCGCCCGCAGCGCGGTCGCGGGCGAGCGGCCCTCGGCCGGCCGGAGCTGGTCGAAGCGGCGCATCAGCAGGGCGGTGCCGGCGTCCTACACCGGCCAGGTCCGGCTCGTGCTCGCAGGTCCCGTCGCACCGCAGCAGCCGGGTCGCCGCCTCGTTCCCGGCGCCGGCCCGCATCGGGTGCGTCTCGGGCAGCTGGGCGGCCGGTTCGGCCCACGCCCGGGCCGACCGGCGCAGGGCCATGGCCGGAAACGACGACGCCGATCGGCCGATGTCTCATCGGCCGATCGGCGTGCTGTCCGTTCAGGCGCTGGCGAGCTCGCCGGTCGCCGGCTCGGGAACCGCGAAGCCCTCGCTGCGCGGGGTGCGGGCCGCGTGGAGCAGGCCGGCGGCGCCGAGCAGGAACAGCAGGCCGGCGGCGAGGTAGGCGACGAGCGCGGCCTGGCCGGCCTTGGCGCCGAACTCGCTGAAGCCGTACGAGGTCAGCAGCAGGCCGCGCAGGGTCTCGCCCTTGAAGACGGTCTCGCGCTGGGCGGTGACGTCGGTCAGCTGCTTCTGCAGGTCGGCGGCGGCCGGGTCGTTGGCCTGCTGGGCGGCGGTGACCTTCGCCTTGAGGTCGGTCTGCACGTCGCCGAGCTGGGCGTACGTCTTGCCGCCGGCGATCGACTGCAGGTGCAGGCCGATGAACTCGTTGGCGTAGCACTCGGCCTGCTTGCCGCTGTTGAGCTGCTGGCCGGCGTACTTCACCAGGCACGCGGACTGCTTCTCCTCGGCGGTCAGCGTGTCCGCCGTCTTGAACGTGATCTGCTGCTGGCTGAGCTGGCTCTTGACATAGTCGTTGGCGAAGTTCGCGTTGCTGGTCAGGACCAGGCCGGCGATCAGCAGGAGCCCGGCCAGGATCACCAGGCCCAGGCCGACGATGACGTCGAGCGTCTTGCGCTTCATGGGTGCCCTCCGGGGCTCGGGTGTTGCATCGATGTCCGACGCAAGAAGCGTGCCGGTCGGCGCGGGTGGTGCGGCAGGGCTGAACCACCCGCATCGGTGGGGACCGAAGTCCCGCAGCGGCCGGGACTTCGGTTGCCCGGCACGGGGCTACGCCGGCGGTCGCGGTCCCGGTGCAACGCGGGACCTTCGCCCCTGACCACGGCCACCCCGGGCGCGGCACCGTTGGAAGGAGGAACCCGTCCCGATCGTCGAGGAGCCCGCCATGGTGGCGATCCAGTACACCGACTCCGGCCCGGCCGTGCGCGTCGGTGCCGCGGGCAGCGCCCTGGCGCGGGCCGCCCTCGCCGCCATGGACGCGCCGTCGGTCCACGACGCCCGGCCGTGGCGCTGGCGCATCGACGGCGACCGGGCGGAGCTGCGCGCCGACCGGGCCGGCTGGCTGCCCGACGACCCCGACGGCCGGCTGGTGACGGTGAGCGGCGGCGCCGCGCTGCACCACGCGACGGTCGCGCTCGCCGGGGACGGCGTCGGGGTCGCGGTGCGTCGCCTGCCGGACGCGGCCCAGCCGGATCTGCTCGCGATCGTGCACCACACGGGCCCGGCCGAGCGCCCGGCGCGGGCGCTGCGCCTGCACCGGGCCATCGCGCTGCGCCACAGCGACCGGCGCGCCCCGACCGACGGGCTGGTTTCCGGCGCGACCGTCGAGTCGCTGCGGGAGGCCGCCGAGGGTGCCGGGGCGGCGCTCTGGCCGCTTGGCCCCCGCCCGACGCGGTTCGCGATCGCCGCCGGTGGCGACGGGCCGCACGCCTGGCTCGCCGCGGGGGAGGCGCTCTCGGCGGTGCTGCTCACCGCGGCCGCCGAGGGGCTGGCCACGTCGGTCGAGCGGTTCCTGACCGCGCCCGAGGCGGCCGGATCGGCCGCCTGGCTGCCCGCCGGGGCCGGCGTGGCGGCGGTCGTCGTCGGCATCGCGCCGGCCGGGCGGATCGGTGTCCCGAAGGGAGGACAGCCATGACCTGGAACCGGGAGACCTTCATTGCCACGGTCGGCGACGCCGTGTGGGCGCCGTCGATCCACAACACCCAGCCGTGGCGGTTCCGGCGTACCGCGCAGAGTGTGGACGTCCTCGCCGATGCCGGCCGCGCGCTGCCGGCCTGCGACCCGCACGGACGTGCCGCCCGGGTCTCGTGCGGGGCCGCCGCCTACAACCTGCGGCTGGCCCTGGCCGCGGCGGGCGAGCCGGCGGAGTACACCTTCGGGCGCGACGACGTGCTGGTGCACCTGACGCCCGGCCCGCCCCGGCCCGCCACGCCCACCGAGGTGCGGCTGCACCGGCAGATCCTGCGGCGGCACACCAACCGCTTCCCGTTCGCCGACCGGCCGGTCGAGCCCGGGGTCATCGCCGTACTCGCCGCGGGGGCCGGGGAGGAGGGCGGATGGCTCGAGTTCATGTCGGGCGAGCAGGAGCTGTACGAGGTGGCCGCGCTCGTCCGCAGCGCGGACGCGCAGCTGAGCGCGGACCCCGCCTACGTGGCCGAGCTGCGCGCCTGGAGCAGCGGCGCCGACGAGCGGGTCGAGGGCGTCGGCGCCGCGGCGGCCGGACCCGCGCCGCACCCGGCCGAGGTGCTGACCCGCCGCGACTTCGGCGGCCCCGAGCGGGACGCGACCCGCGACCCGGCCCGGACGCCGCTCGTGGCCGTCCTCGGCGCGTACGGCGACGGCCCGGCCGACGAGGTCCGGGCCGGCATGGTGCTGCAGCGGGTGCTGCTCGCCGCCGCCGACCTGGGCCTGGCCGCGGGGATGTTCTCGCAGCCGATCGAGGTGCCGCCGATACGGGAACGGCTGCGCCGCCTGCTGGGCCGCCCGGACCTGCCGCAGCTGGTGCTGCGCTTCGGGTACGCGCCGACGACCTGCTACACCAACCGCCGCCCGGTCGCCGACGTCATCGAGCTCTGATCCGCCGCCGGGCCGTCGACGGTCGTCGCGTCGAGGATCCGGCGTGCGTCGCGCTCGACGAGCACCGGGACGAAGGCGTGGACGTCGGCGGTCGAGTAGCGCTGCACGAGGCGGGCGACGATCCGCCGGACCGTCTCCGGGTCGCGCCGGCCCGCGTAGCGCTGGATCAGGCGCTCGGTGGCGTGCTCGATCGCGTGCGCCTCGACGATGGTCTTCTGCTGAGTGGCGAGCATGGTCGGCTCCTTCGGCGAGATCCTTCGATCACGAGCATCGACCGGCGGCACCGGGTGCGAACAGGGGCGTGCGGCCCGGACGGTTCGGGTCTTCCGCCTCACGCGCGCGGCGGCGCCGGGTGCGACGGTGAGGACGAGGGTGAATGGAGGTACGACGATGCGACAGTCACGAAACCTGCACCCGGTCCTGCTCGGCCTCGCCGTCGCCGCGGTCGGCGCCGGCCTGAGCGGCGCGCTGGCCCGGCTGACCGCACGCTCGACGGCGGCATCGCGACCAGCGGGAAGGGGCCGATGACCATGCATGCACTGGTGGTGCGCGACGTGATGACGAAGACGCCCGTCACCGTCTCGCCGGACCTGGGGTACAAGCAGATCGCCGACCTGCTCATCGAGTTCGGCGTCAGCGCCGTGCCGGTCGTCGGCGGCGACCGCCGCGTGCTGGGCGTGGTGTCCGAGGCCGACCTGCTGCACAAGGTCGAGTACAACGGCGCCGACGTGCACGCCGGGCTGTTCGAGCGGCGGCGCACCCGGCGGGCCAAGGAGAAGGCGACCGGCGAGACCGCGGCCGAGCTCATGACGAGCCCGGCGGTCACGGTGCCGGCGACGGCGACGCTCACGGCGGCGGCGCGGCTCATGGAGCAGCACGACGTCAAGCGGCTGCCGGTCGTCGACGACGAGGGCAACCTCGCCGGCATCGTCTCCCGGCGCGACCTGCTGCGCCGGTACCTGCGCACCGACGAGGACATCCGCGGCGACGTCATCGACGGCGTGCTGCTCGGCGTGCTGTGGCTCGACCCGGTCGAGGTCGAGGTGGCGGTCGCCGGCGGGCACGTGACCCTGACCGGCAAGGTCGACCGCCGCAGTACGGCGCAGATCGCGGCCCGGCTCGTGCGGGCCCTCGACGGCGTCGTCGGCCTCACCGACGAGCTGGAGTGGGGCTTCGACGACACGACGCTGCAGCACCGCTACACGTTCGACGTGTGAGCCTCGAGGGAGTCGACATGGCCGGACGCCGGATCGTCGCCGGGTACGACGGAACCGCCGGGTCGCAGGCCGCCGTGCGGCTGGCCGCCGCCGAGGCGGGCGAGGGCGGCGCGTTGCGGATCGTGCACGCGCGGCTGGAGCGGCCGGCGTATGCGCTGCTGCGGCCGCCGGGCGTGGTCCGCTCGGCGGACGAGGAGGCCCGGCGGCTCGTGGACGGCGTCCGCGGGCTGGTGCGCCGGGAGCATCCGGAGCTGAACGTGCGGGCCGTCGTCTCCACGGCCGGCGCCGGCGCGGCGCTGGTCCGTGTGGCCCGCGGAGCCGACCTGCTGATCGTCGGGCGGAGCGGGACCGGCCCGGCCGGCGTCTCGGCGCACGTGCTGCGGTGGGCCTCCTGCCCGGTCACGGTGGTCGGCGCGGGTGTCGCGCCGACGTGGGACCCGGGGCGGCCGGTCGTGCTCGGCTACGGCGCGGGCGCGCACGCCGCGGCCGCGGTGCCGCACGCGTTCCGCGCCGCCCAGGCGCGCGGCGCCGGGCTGCGTGTGTGTCACGTGCGGGGGCCGGACGACGACGGGCGGGCGCCCGACGCCGAGGTGCGGCGGGAGGTCAGCGAGGCGCTGGCCGGCTGGCGGGCCGCGTTTCCCGACGTTGCGGTGGCCGTCGACGTGCTGGCCGGGATCGACCCGGCGGCTCGGCTGCTCGACGCGGCGGCCGGGGCGGCGCTGCTCGTGGTCGGCGATCACGGTTCCGGGCGGGCCGGCGTCCTCGTCCGCAACGCCGACTGCCCGGTGACCGTCGTCGCGTGATCAGGCCGTGTGATCAGGCGCGGGGTCGGGCCGGCCGGTGCCGGCGACGATCCCGATCGCGGCGAGCGCGCAGGCCCCGCCGATCGCCGTCAGCGTGGCGGTGTAGCCCGCGGCGGCGGCGAGCGCGGCCGCGCCCAGCGGGGCGGCGGCCTTGGCGAGGGTGACCGGGGTGTTGAGGGTGCCGGCGATGGTCGCGTACGCGGTGGTGCCGTAGCGCTCGGCGAGCAGCGCGGGCGAGGCGAGGGAGGCGACGCCGAACCCGAGGCCGAAGGCGACCACCCCGGCGGCCGCGCCGGCCCGCTCGCCCGCGATCAGCGGCAGCGCGGCCGCGGCGACGGCCTGGACGGCGAAGATCCCGGCGACGACGGTGGTGAGCGGCCGGCGCCGCCCCGCCCCGGTGAGCAGCAGCCGCCCGGTCACCGACAGCACGCCGAGCAGACCGGCCACGGCGGCCGCGAACGTGGCCGGGTGGCCGCGGCTGACCAGGAACCCGACGAGGTGGACGGTCATCGCGCTCATCGCCGCACTGTGCGCGACGAACGCGACGGCGAGGCACCAGAACCGGCCGTCCCGGCGGGCCGCCCGCACCGCCGCCGCCCGCTCGGCAGGGCCCGGGCGGGGCCGGTCGCCGGCCCGGGTGGGTGGCCGGCGGACGACGGCGGCGTGCAGCGGCACGGCGGCCGAGGCATACAGCGCGGCGAGGACCAGCAGCGCCGGGCGCCAGCCGTACCGGTGCTCGAGCAGGGCGGTGAGGGGCATGAAGATGGTGGAGGCGAACCCGGCCACGACGATCATCGCCAGGATCGCCCGGGGCCGCCGGTCGGCGTCGAACCAGGAGACGATGACGGCGGTGGCCGCGTCGTACAGCGCCATGGCCATCGCCCCGCCGAGCCCGGCGAAGACGAGGTACAGCTGCCACACCGCCCCGACCCGCGACCAGGCCACGAGCAGCAGCGCGCCGGCGATCGCGCCGCCCGTCATGAGCGCCCGGCCGCCGTGGCGGTCCAGCCACCGGCCGACCGGGATCGCGGCGGCCGCCCACGCCAGGACGGCGACGGTGAGCGCGCCGGTGACCGCGGCCGGGCCGGTGTGCAGGTCCGCCGCCATCGGGTGGAGCAGCACGGCGAAGGGGTAGTAGAGGCAGCCGTACCCGACCGTCTGGGTGACGGCGAACGCGGCGACGATCCGCCGCCCGTTCGACTCCGCGGTCACCGCCGCTGCGGCGTCCATCGGCCGCGCGGTCAGCCGCAGCAGGCGTCGCCGGACGGCTGCGGCCCGCCCGAGCCGGCGAGCGGCAGCAGGGTCAGCGCGGTGGTGACCGGAGCCGGGCCGCAGCAGCCGCCGCCGGTGACGGTGGTCGCGTCGAGGGGGACGTTGCTGCTGCACACGCCGGTCTCCGGCAGGTCGAGCCGCACGTCGCGGGCGGCGGCCCAGTCCCCGGCCAGCGCCGCGACGACGGAGCGGGCCTGCTCGTAGCCGGTGGCGAGCAGGAACGTCGGCGCCCGCCCGTAGGACTTGCCGCCGACGGCGTAGTAGCCGGGCTCGGGGTGGGCGAGCTCGTCGACGCCGTGCGGCGGGACGGTGCCGCAGGAGTGCCGGTCCGGGTCGATGAGCGGGGCCAGCGCCCGGGTGCAGCCGAGGTCGGGGTCCAGGTCGAGGCGCAGCCCGCCGCCGATGGTGTGGTCGGCCCGGAACCCGGTCGCCGACACGATCCGGTCGGCGGTGATCTCCCGGCTGCCGTCGGCGGCGCTCACCCGGCCGTCCGCGGTGGCGGTCAGGGCCCGGACGGTGAAGCCGGTGACCAGCTCGACGGTGCCGGCCTCGACGTGCTCGCGCAGCCGGGTGCCGATCGCGCCGCGGGCCGGCAGCGCGTCGGCGGCCCCGCCTCCGTACGTGCGGGCCGGGCTGGACGAGCGGATCGCCCACACCACGGACGTGCCCGGCGCCCGCGTGGCGAGCTCGGCCAGGAGCAGCAGCGTGTTGGCGGCGGAGTGCCCGGCCCCGACGACCAGGGTCCGCCGGCCGGCGAACCGGTCGCGGTCGGCGCCGAGCACGTCGGGCAGCGCCGGCTCGATGCCGGCGGCGACGCCGTCCTCGCCGGAGGCGCCGAGCCCGTTCGGCGTGTTCCAGGTGCCGGAGGCGTCGATCACGGCCCGGGCGGGCACGTCTTCGCCGCCGTCGAGGCGGACGAGGAAGGGCGCGGTGTCGCCGCCGGGCCGGGTGATCGCCCGGACGCGGGCGCCGTAGCGCACGTGCGGCTTCAGCGACGGTACGTCGGCGAGGGGCTGCAGGTAGTCGCCGGCGAGCTGCGCGCCGGTCGGCAGGACCTCCGGGTCGGGCTCGACCCAGCCGGCGCCGGCCAGGAGGCGGCGGGCGGCGGCGTCGACGTTGTACCGCCAGGGCGAGAACAGCCGGACGTGGCCCCACCGGCGGATCGCGGCGGCCGGCCGGTCGCCGGCCTCGAGGTCGGTGAACGCGATGCCGCGCTCGGCGAGGTGCGCGGCGGCGGCCAGGCCGACCGGCCCGGCGCCGATGACGACGACCGGCAGGCCGTCGAGCTGGCTGGTCATATGTCTGTGGTCCCTTTCGCGTTACATGACGTGAGGGCTGCGGCGTTCGACGAGGACGACGTCGCGCCAGCGGTCGCCGTGCCCGGCGTGGCGCCCGACGCGCTCGCGGGTGCCGACGATGCGGAACCCGGCGGCGCGGTGCAGGGCGAGGCTGGCGGTGTTCTCCGGGAACACGCCGGACTGGATGGTCCAGATGCCGGCCGCCTCGGTGGAGGCGATGAGCGCGGCGAGCAGCGCCCGCCCGATCCCGCGGCCCTGCGCGGCGGGGTCGACGTACACGGAGTGCTCGACGACGCCGGCGTAGACCGCCCGGGTCGAGGTGGGGGAGACGGCGACCCAGCCGCGGACGGCGCCGTCGTCGTCGACGGCGACGAAGCGGTGCTCGGGCAGCCGCGCCGCGTCGAACGCCGCCCAGTCCGGCGCGGTGTGCTCGAAGCTGGCGTTGCCTTCGTCCATCCCTGCCTGGTAGATGGCCAGCACCTGCTCGGCGTCGGCGGCGGTCATCGGCCGGATCATGCGCACGCTCCGATCGGGTTCGGGGCCGGCCGGCCCATGACGACATCGGCGGCGGACGGGAAGCATCCGATGCACGCCTCGTTGATGCGGTAGTGCCGGGCCGTCCCGACGGGCTCGACGAGGACGAACCGGACCGCGGTGAGGATCTTCAGGTGCTGCGACACGGTCGACTGCGCCAGCCCGGCCGCGGCCACGAGCTCGCCGACGCTCATCGGCCGTCCCTGCCGGGCAAGGTACTCCACGAGCTGCACCCGCGTGGGGTCCGCGAGAGCCCGGAACCACGACGCGTAAATCTCCGCGGCCGCCCGTTCGAGCAGTTGAGCCATCATCCACCCGCTTCATCGTCCATCGCCGATCTGCGATGAAGAGTATCGGACGGCGATGGCTGCCAACCCGGCGGCCGGCGAACGGGTCGCCGGCCAGCGTGGCGACGGTCGCCGCCGTCCGGTAGCCGCGGATCCGGCTGAGTGCCGCGTCGAGCCGTCCGGCGTCGAGCCGTCCGGCGTCGGGGTGCTCGGCGTCGAGCCGCCTGGCGTCGGGGTGCTCGGCGCCGGGCGCGGCCGCGACGGGTGGCCGGGCGGGGGTGCTCATCCGCAGCAGCCCTCGCCGGCGGCGACCGCGCCGGCCTTGGCCGCGCCGCCGCAGCACGCGCCCTCGGCGGTGGCATCGGCCGCGGTACCGCAGCAGGGCGCCCCGGCGGCGGCCGGCTCGGGCGGGGTGAGGGTGGTGGCGGGCGGGTTGCCGCAGCAGCCGCCCGTTCCGGTGACGGTCGGCGCGGCGGCCGGGTCGCCGGTGAACCCGCCGGCCGGCGTGGGGCTGGTCTCGCTCATGATCGTGTCCTTTCTCAAGGGTCAGCTCTGAAGGGTCAGCGCGGGCCGGCGAGGGCCGTGAGGTGGGTGCGGGTGCGCTCGATCCGGGCGCCGGCGCGCTGGTCCGGCGTGGACACCGAGGCGCAGCCGTCGCAGAACCGGACCCCGGCCGGTGGCCGGGGGCGGCGCAACGTGCGGAACATGACGACCTCCTGGTCGCGACGCCGAGGCTGTCTCGACGTTCGTCTAATCAACGGTTGCACGCTGTTTTGAGATCTGTCAACCTAGAGGCATGTCGAAACAGCCGGCGGTGCTCACCCTCACCGACCTCAACGCGGCCGAGCCGTGCTGCCCGCCCCTCGCCGAGCGGCGCCTGCCGGCCGAGACCGCCGCGGTCCTCGCGCCGGCGTTCAAGGCGCTCGGCGACCCGGTCCGGCTGCGGCTCATATCGATGATCGCCTCCGCCGAGGGCGGCGAGATCTGTGTGTGCGACCTGACCCCGGCGTTCGACCTGTCCGGCCCGACCATCTCCCACCACCTGCGCACCCTGCGCGAGGCGGGGCTCGTCGACGCGGACCGGCGGGGCACGTGGGTGTACTACCGCGCCCGGGCCGAGGTCCTGCGCCAGCTGGCCGCGCTGCTGGCCGTGGCGGATCCCGCCGCTTGACCGGGCGAGATAGGTCAGCCAATATTGAGTCAATGAATGACGACCTTCGGCGGCGGGCCCAGGTGCACGCCGCGCTCGGCGACCCGGCGCGCCTGGCCATCGTCGACTCGCTCGTGCTGGGTGACGCCTCGCCGGGCGAGGTCGGGCAGCGGCTCGGGCTGCCGACCAACCTGGTCGCGCACCACGTGAAGGTGCTGCAGGACGCCGGCCTGGTCGTCCGGGCCCGTTCGGAGGGTGACCGGCGCCGGACCTACCTGCGGCTCGTCCCGGAGGTCCTCGCCTCGCTCGCCCCGCCGGCCCTGGATGCGGCCGATCGGGTGGTGTTCGTGTGCACGCACAACTCCGCCCGCTCGCAGCTGGCCGCCGCGCTGTGGCGCGACCGGGTCGGGGGCACGGCCGCCTCCGCCGGGACGCACCCGGCCGCCCGGGTGCACCCGCGGGCGGTGAAGGTGGCCCACCGGCACGGCCTGACCCTCGACCCGGCGGCTACCGCGCACGTCGCCGACGTCGTCCACGACGGCGACCTCGTCATCGCGGTCTGCGACAACGCCCACGAGGACCTCGCCGGGCCGGGCGCGCCCGTGCACCCGCGGCTGCACTGGTCGGTGCCGGACCCGGCCCGGGTCGGCACCGACGCGGCGTTCGAGGCCGCCTACAGCGACCTCGCCGGCCGGATCACCCGCCTGGCGCCCGCGGTCGTCCCGGCCGGGCAGCGCATGACCCCGGACAGGGACCCGCGCCCGTGAGCCCGAACCTGTGGCGGCGGCTCCTCGCGGAGTTCGCCGGCACCGCGCTGCTCGTCACCGCCGTCGTCGGCTCCGGCATCATGGCCACCCGGCTCAGCGCCGACGCCGGGCTGCAGCTGCTGGAGAACTCGATCGCGACCGCGTTCGCGCTCGGCGCGCTCATCCTCACGTTCGGGCCCGTCTCCGGGGCGCACTTCAATCCGGTCGTGTCGGCCGCGGACTGGTTTCTCGGCCGCCGCGCCGGTACCGGCCTGTCCGGCCGCGAACTCGCCGGCTACGTCGTGGCCCAGGTGGGCGGGGCGATCGGCGGGGCGGTGCTGGCCGACCTGATGTTCCGGCTGCCCGCCGTGGACCTCTCCGCCCGGCAACGCGCCGGCGGCGACCTGTGGCTCGGTGAGGTCGTCGCGACCGCCGGGCTGCTGCTGCTCATCTTCGCGCTGGCCCGGTCCGGGCGGGCGGCGGCCGCCCCGGCGGCGGTGGGGGCGTACATCGGCGCCGCGTACTGGTTCACCTCGTCGACCTCGTTCGCGAACCCGGCCGTGACGATCGGCCGCGCGTTCACCGACACCTTCGCCGGCATCGCCCCGGGCTCCGTGCCCGGTTTCGTGGCCGCCCAGCTCGCCGGCCTGGTCGTCGGCGCCGGGCTGGTGCTCGCCCTGTACCCGTCCGCCGGCACCGCCGCCGGCGACGTCGTCGTCCGTCCGATCGAGGAGCGCCACCGATGAGCCGTCGGCCCACCGTCCTGTTCGTGTGCGTGCACAACGCGGGCCGCTCGCAGATGGCCGCCGGCTGGCTGCGCCACCTCGCCGGCGACGCCGTCGAGGTCCGCTCGGCCGGCAGCGAGCCGGCGGAGCGGATCAACCCGGTGGCGGTCGAGGCGATGCGCGAGGTCGGCATCGACATCACCGCCAACGTCCCGCGCAAGCTGGACTGGGAGACCGCCGAGTCCTCCGACGTGCTCATCACCATGGGCTGCGGCGACGCCTGCCCCGTGTTCCCCGGCAAGCGGTACCTCGACTGGCAGCTCGACGACCCGGCCGGGCAGGGCATCGAGGCCGTCCGCGCGATCCGCGACGAGATCCGTGTCCGCGTCGAGCGGCTCATCGCCGACCTGCCCGTGACACCCGCCTGACCGCCACCCGGCCCGGGCGGGCGCGGTCGCGGAGGTCGGGACGGACGGTCCCGGGGCGGTGGGACTTCAGGCCTGGGTGGCGGCGCCGCCGCGGGAGGATGGTGGCGGTAGGAGGTGCGCGATGAAGAAGCTGTCCGTCGCTGACGTGATGACGCCCGAGGTCGTCGTCGCCACCGCGGAATGCCGTACGCGGCAGATCATCGACGTGCTCACCGACTTCGGCGTCAGTGGGCTGCCGGTGGTCGACGCGCGCGACCGGGTGATCGGCGTCGTGTCCGAGGCCGAGCTGCTCGGCGCCGTCGACGAGGCGGCGGCCGGGGGCGCGGGAGCTGTGACGCAGCGGACCGCGGCCGAGCTCATGACGGCGCCCGCCGTGACGATCGGGCCGGACGCCCCGCTGACCGTGGCCGCGCGGCTCATGGGGCGCCACCGCGTCAAGCGGCTGCCCGTCGTCGAGGAGGGCACCGGGCGGCTGGTCGGCATCGTCACCCGCGGCGACCTGATCCGCCGCACGCTGCGCAGCGACGTCGCCATCGAGCACCAGGTGGTCGATGAGGTGATCATGCCGGCGTTCGGGGTCGATCCGGAGCGGATCGCGGTCGACGTGGCCGACGGCACGGTGACGCTGAGCGGGGACGTCGAGCGGCGCAGCGCCGCGATGCGGCTGGCGGCGGGGGTGCGGGCCGTCGACGGTGTCGCCGCGGTCGCGGACCGGCTGCACTGGCGCGTCGACGACACCGCGATCGGACGGCGGCCCGCCCGGACCGGGTGAGGCGTCAGGTCCGAAGCGAGTGGCGCCGGGCCCGCTGCTGGACCGGTAGATGCTCCCGCTGTGCTCGGCGGCCCGGCTGGCGCTGGCCACCTCGTACGCGGTGAGCTGCTCGAACGCGGCGTTGACGGGTCGACGAGCGGGGCGGCGGCGCCGTCGACCGAGCGCAGCCCGGCGAACCCGGCACCCGCCGCGATCAGGCCGGCAGCGAGACGCCGAGGGCGATCGAGATCTTCACGCCGACGCGAAGGTCGCCGAACCACCGGCGCCGCTGTTCGGCCGCTTCCGCACCGTCCATCTTCCCCGCCCCGACTCCGAGACCGGTGAGCGTTTCCGTTCGGATCATCGGCGCTGTCATGCGGATCTGAATGTTTGTGGACGCGCCGCAGGGGAAGGGCGACTAGCCGCGGACGGTGAGGCCCGGGAGTCACGGACCGTGCCCACGGCGGGCGTCGCGGTAGCTCGGATCGATATCGCCTAGGTGACACGACGAATGTCGGGGCGGCGGATGGTGGCGGTCGCCGCCTAATCTTGTATAGGGCGCGACGGATGGAAGGGGTGCGCCGGTGGGGTTGGCCTTGGGGTTCGCCGCGATCGGCGCGGGTGCCTATGCCGCGGTGATCGTCATGCACGTCATCGCGATCCGCGGGCGCGGCGCGGCCGACGACCGGCATCGCCCGCGCTTGGCCGTGTGGCTGGCCAGCGGGCGCGAGCGGCGGCGCGGTCGGTTCGAGCGTGACGCCGTGCGGCTGCTGCTGGCCGGGCGGATCGCGCGGGCGCGTTACCACACAGCGATGGCGGCGATGGCCGCGCAGGACGACGCCGAATACCGCCTGGAGGTCCCGGGCACCCGGCGCTGAAGTCGGGACCTTCGGCCCTCGGCCGGCCCGGCGCGCCGCCATAGCGTCGGGCGCATGATGTGGACCGACGACGACCTGCGCACCCTGCTGGTCATCCGGCATTTCGAGCGCCGGCTGTTGGAGCTGTTCGACGAGGGGGAGCTGGGCGGCACGACGCACACCTGCCTCGGCCAGGAGTACGTGGCGGTGGCGGTCGCCGCGCTGCTGGAGCCCGGCGACGTCGTGGTGAGCAACCATCGCGGGCACGGGCACTACCTCGCGCGCTACGACGATCCCGAGGGGCTGCTCGCCGAGATCATGGGGCGCTCGGGCGGGCTGTGCGGCGGGGTCGGCGGGAGCCAGCACCTGCACCGCGACGGCTTCCTGACCAGCGGCGTGCAGGGGCAGACGCTGCCGATCGCGGCCGGGATCGCGCTGCAGCACAAGCGTACGGACGCCGGGGCGCTCGCGGTGGTGTTCATGGGCGACGGTACCTGGGGCGAGGGCGCGGTCTACGAGGCGCTCAACATGGCGGCGCTGTGGCGGCTGCCGCTCGTGGTCGTCGTCGAGCACAACGGGATCGCGCAGTCGACGCCGACCGCGGCGCACATGGCCGGCTCGATCGCGCAGCGTTCGGCGGCGTTCGGCATCGCGCACCTGCTCGTGACGGGCCACGACCTGGCCCAGATCCGCGACCGGCTTCGTGGCGGCTTCGAGCGGGCGCGGCGCGAGCCGGCGCCGCTCGTCGTGGAGTTCCGCACCAACCGGCTCGGGCCGCACAGCAAGGGCGACGACGCGCGGCCGGCCGAGGCCGTCGCGGCCGCCCGGGAGCGGGACTGGGGCGCGGCCTACGCGCGGGAGCATCCGGAGCAGTTCGAGCGGCTCGACCGGGCGGCGCGCGAGCGGATCGACGCCGTCGTCGCCGACGTGCGGGGGCGGCCGCCGGCGACCTGGGGCGCGCGGTGAGCGCCCGGGTCGCCGAGGACCTCAACCAGGCCCTCGGCGCGCTGCTGGCCGGCGACCCCGACGTGGTGCTGCTCGGCGAGGACATCGAGGACCCGTACGGCGGCGCGTTCAAGGTCACGCGCGGGCTGTCGACCCGGTTCCCCGGCCGGGTGCTGAACACGCCGCTGAGCGAGGGCGGGTTCACCGGGCTGGCGATCGGCATGGCGCTGGGCGGGGCCCGGCCGGTCGTCGAGATGATGTTCGCCGACTTCGCCACGCTCGCCTTCGACCAGCTGGTGAACTTCGCGGCGAAGTCGGTCGGCATGTACGGCCGGCGGGTGCCCATGCCGCTGCTGGTGCGCTGCCCGACCGGGGGCGGGCGCGGCTACGGGCCGACGCACAGTCAGAGCCTGCAGAAGCATTTCCTGGGGGTACCGCACCTGCGCGTGGCGGAGGCGTCCCCGTTCCACGACCACGTCGCGTGGCTGCCCCGGCTGCTCGCGCGGGGCGAGCCGTGCCTGCTGTTCGAGGACAAGACGCTGTACCCGCAGCGGATGCACGGCGACGGCGTCGTCGACGAGCTGTTCCGCTACGACTTCCTCGGCGACTGCGCGCGGGTGTACCTCGACCCGGAGCAGGTCGACGTCCTCATCATCGCGCCCGGCGGCGTCGCCGGGCGGGCCGTCACCGCGGCCCGCCGGCTCTTCCTCGAGCGGGAGCTGGTGTGCCAGGTGGTGGTGCCGTTCGAGCTGTACCCGTTCGACGTGGGCCCGCTGGTCGAGCTCGCGGCCCGGGCCGGCGTCGTGGCCGTCGCGGAGGAGAGCACGCCCGGCGGCACGTGGGGCTCCGACGTGGCCGCGGCGCTGTACGAGCGGGCCTGGGGGCGCCTGCGCCGGCCCGTCGTGCGCCTGACGTCGGCCGACAGCGTCATCCCGGCCGCCATGCATCTGGAGGCGGGCGTGCTGCTGTCGGAGGCGGCGATCCGCCGCGGGATCCTGGCGGCCCTCGATGCGTGAGATCCGGCTGCCGAAGCTCAACACGAACGACGTGACATACACGCTGCTGCAGTGGTACGGCGCCGACGGCGACACGATCGCGGAGGGCGCGGTCCTCGCCCTGGTGGAGACGTCCAAGACGGCCGAGGACCTGCTCGCACCGGCCGGCGGCGTCCTGCAGCGCGTGGCCGCGGTCAAGGACGAGTGCGCTCCGGGGGACATCATCGGGTACCTCCTCGACTCGGAGGCCGAGCGGGTGACGGTGAGCGCGGCGCCCGAGGAGCCGGTGCCCGTCATCACCGAGCCGGCGCGGCTGCTCATCGAGGAGCTGGGCCTGGACCCGGCGCTCGTGCGCGGCCTGGGCAAGGCGATCGTCAAGCGCTCGGACATCGAGGCGCTGAGCGCCGGGCCGCGCCGCTACGAGCTGCCCCGCCAGCAGCGCGCGGTCGCCGACGTCGTCACCCGCTCGCACGCGAGCATCCCGGCGGCGTTCACGGCCATGTGGATCGAGGGCGCGGCGTGCGCCCGGGTCCGCCGCGAGCTCGGCGGGGCGAGCCTCACGGCGCTGGTCGTGAAGGCGATCGGCACGCTGCGCGAGCGCCATCCGCTGTGCTTCGGGTCCTATGTGGACGACGGCGCCGTCGTGGTGGCCGACGGCGCGCACGTGGCGGTCACCGTCGACGCCGGGCGGGGGCTGTACCTGCCGGTCGTGCGCGACGTCGCGGCGCTGTCCCTGGCGCAGGTCGGCGCGGCGCTCGCCGCGATGCCGGCCGCGGCCCGGGCGGGCACGTTCCGGGCCGGGGACCTCGCCGGGGCGAACATCGGCCTGTCGGTGACCGACTACGCCGACGTGGTGCTCACCCAGCCGATCATCCCGCCCGGCACGGCGTGCATGTTCTCCCTCGGCGGCTCGCCGCGGGCGGCCCGCTTCACCCTCGGCCTCGCCCACGACCACCGGATCGTCAACGGCCGGGACGCGGTGATCGTGCTGCGCGCGATGAAGCGCGTCCTCGAGTCCGGCGCCGGCCTCACCGGTTAGGGGCGGTCCAGCCAGGCCCGCAGCGCCCACCACGAGCGCAGCGTGGCCAGGACCGTCTCGTCGTCGAGGGGCAGCGCGGTGCGCTCCTGCAGGGCCCGCAGGCGGTAGCGGACGGTGTTCGGGTGCACGTGCAGCGCGGCCGCGGTGCGGTCGAGGCGCTGGCCGTGGTCCAGATAGGACAGCGCGGTCGCGGCCAGCTCGCGGTGGAACGCGTCGCCCGGGTCGAGGGCCGCGAGCAGCTCGTCGGCGAGCAGCCCGGCGAGCTCCGGCTGGGCGGCCAGGGCGGCCTCACCGGCCAGGTCCAGGGCCGCGACCCGCCCGCCCGGGCCGCCGAAGCGGGCGGCGCCGGCCAGGGCGGCCACGCACAGCCGATAGCCGGCGGCGGCCCGGGGCAGCGGCAGGGGCGGGCCGGCGACGACGAGCACCGCCGGGTCGACCCGGGCCGGCGTCCGCGCGACCAGGCCGGCGAGGCGCCCCTCGACGGTGCCGAAGACCCCGCCGCATGCCGCCAGCCGGGCCTCGAGCGCCTCCGCCCGGCCGGGGTCCGTGACGTCGAAGACCATGCAGCGGTACACCATGTGCTCCCGCAGCCCGACCGCCGCAAGGTCCTCGGCGGACGCCGGCGGCCCGCCCGGCAGCAGCAGCGCCCGCAGGATCGCGCCGCGCTGGTCGCGGCGGCCGCGGGCCAGGGTGCGCTCGGCGGCGTGGTGGCCGTCCACGACGTGCCGCTCCAGGGCCGACACGTACCGGTCGAAGTCCAGCGCCGCCGACAGCAGCACCTCGTCGGCGACCCCGGCGGCGCGGCCGCGGGCCACCGCGATCTCCAGCAGCCGGGTGCGGGCCGCCTGCACGCCGCGCAGCAGGCCGGCGATCGGCACGCCCTGCGCCGCCCGGTCGGCGCCGAGCTTCTCCGCCTCGGCGAACGACAGCCCGTCGGCGAACGAGAGCCCGTCGGCGGGCGGCAGCCCGTCGGCGGGCCGGCGGAAGGCGGCCAGGCCGGCCGCGAAGAGCAGCGCGACGTGGCGGCGGCTCTCCTCGACGGGCAGGCGGGCGATCTCCGGCGAGGCGTCGCGGGCGGCGGCGACGAGCTCGTCGACGAGGCCCTCGTCGCCGGACAGGGCGGCCAGCAGCGGCGCGAGCATGACCCTCTCCCTGCGGTGCTTGTGTGCGGGCGACAACCGGGCGGCCCCGCGTTGTGGGCGGCGGCCTATCGAGCGGCGCCGATCGGCGATTTCCTGAAGGCTACCGCCCGGTAACGCATCCAGGGAGAGCCCGCGTGACACCGAACCCCGCCAGGCGCCGGCGCGCCGCCATCGCCGGCCTCGCACTGCTCGCCGCCGTCCTCGTCCCGATCCGGCCCGCCGCCGCGGCGCCCGCGCTGCAGGAGGTGATGTTCGTCGGCAACAACTGGGACGGCACCGTCGACATCGTCCGCTCCAGCGGCACGTACGCCAGGCTCGGCCGGCTCAACGTGGTGCCGGACAAGAGCCAGCGGCTGCTGGAGATCTACCTCAACCCGGTCAAGCTCGCCTTCTACCTCGGCATCCAGCAGGGGCCGGGCGAGGGCCACGACCAGCTCGTCGACGACATGTACACCACCCCGGACGGCTCCGCGCTCGTCGTGTCCCGCCCGAGCTTCGCCGACGTCGTCTCCATCGACATCCGGACCGGAGCCCTGCGCTGGCGCTTCCCGGTGTCGGGCTTCCGCGCCGACCACATGGCCGTCTCGCCCGACGGCACGCAGGTCGCGGTGTCCGCGTCGACGTCGAACACGGTGCACGTGCTGGACATCAACACCGGCCGGCAGCTCGGCTCGTTCGGCGCCGGCGACAAGCCGCACGAGAACATCTACACCCGCGACGGCCGGTACCTGTGGAACATGTCCATCGGCGAGGTCAACACGTCGCTGGACGACCCGTGGCTGGACTGGACGAAGGGCGACCGGCACATCACGATCGCCGACGCGCACACGTTCCAGGTGGTGCGCACGATCGACATGCGCCCGCGGCTGGACGCGTTCGGCCGCTCCGACCTCTCCGACGCGGTCCGCCCGGCCGTGTTCACCCCCGATGAGCGCACGTTGTACTTCCAGGTGTCGTTCTTCAACGGCATCGTCGAGTACGACGTCAACGCCGACCGGATCACCCGCGTCAAGGAGCTGCCGAAGAACCCGGCGACCAGCCCGGACCGGACCACCTGGGTCAACGACTCGCGCCACCACGGCCTGTCGATGAGCCCGGACGGCACGAAGGTGTGCGTGGCCGGCACGATGGACGACTACGCGACCGTGGTGGACCGTTCCACGCTGCAGGAGGGCGCGCTGATCGCGGCCAGCAAGCCGTACTGGGCCACGGTCAGCGGCGACGGCCGCGATTGCATCATCTCGGAGTCCGGCGCCGACCAGATCACGGCGATCAGCTTCGCCACCGGGCAGAAGGTCGTGAGCGTGCCGGTCGGCGACCATCCGCAGCGGGTCCGGATCGGCCGTATCCCCGCGTAGACGAAGAAGGGGCCCCTCGCGGGGCCCCCTTCTGCGGATGTTGCTCAGCCGCGCAGGTACTTCCCCCACGGGCCGGTGATCGCGAGCATGATGCCCGGGTCCTGGATGTTCACGAACAGGACCTTGCCGTCGGCCGAGAAGGTCGGGCCGGTGAACTCCGAGTACACCGGCGCGGCGCCGGCCGCGGCGATGTTGACCTGGTTGCGGGCGATCGCGTAGGTCGGGCCGCCGGGGACCGAGCTGAGCACGTGCGACGCCTTGACGCCGTCCTCGGCCAGCACGAGGGTGCCCCACGGGGTGACGGTCACGTTGTCCGGGCCGTCGAAGACCATGTCGGTGTACTTCGGGGCGGCGCCGGACTCGGACTCCGAGGCCGGGTTGTGCGGGAAGTACGTGACCAGCGCCGCCGGCGCAGTTGCGCACGGTGCCGGAGATGCCGACCCACACTGCTGCGGCGCGTCGTGGGTGCTGAACCACGCCCGCCGCAGGTGCAGGGTCGCGGCCAGGACGGTGTCGGGCTCGATCTCCTCCAGCGCCCGCCGGCACAGCTCGCCGGCCTGCGCCGGGCCGCCCTCGAAGAACACGATGACGGCCGGCTCCGAGGCCGCCGCGGCCCGCTCGGGGCCCGGCGGCGCCTGCTCCATGACGGCCTCCATGAACCGCCGGGCCCGGGCCGCGTCGCCCGCGCGGAACGTCTACTGGTGGAACTCGCAGGGCTACGGCGCGTACTGCGTCGTGCGCGGTTCGGTGGCCGACCTCTACGTGGTGGCGTAACGAGCGGGCGCGGGCGGGCCGGCCCGTCGCCGGCCCGCCCGCGTCACCGGTTCAGTTGTCGAGGTTGAGCTCGGCGATCGACCACCAGCTGCTCGACGTGCCGGTCTGCACGACGCGCACGTAGCGGGCGGTCTGGGCCGGGAACGCGGCGGTGATCAGCGCCGCCGTGCCGGTGCCGGTGGCCACCGGGGCGCTCCAGGTGGTGCCGTCGTTGGAGACCAGGACCTGGTAGCCGCGGGCGTAGTCGTTCGCGCTGCCCGCGGAGTCCATCCGCAGCTGCTTGAACGTCCGCGGCGCGCCGAGGTCGACGGTGAGCCACTGGCCGTTGGCCATCGGGGTGCCGGTGCTCCACCGGGTGGCGGTGTCGCCGTCCAGGACGCGGGCCGGCACGTCGGCGCCGCCCGTCGCCGATGCGGTGGCCGTCCAGCCGGTCCGGGGGAGCGGGCCGCCCGTCTGCACCGTGCCCGCGGTGTCGACGTTGAGCTCGGCGATCGACCACCAGCTGCTCGCCGTGCCGGTTTGCACGATGCGCAGGTAGCGCGCCGTGCGGGCGGTGAACTGGGCCGTGACCAGCGCCCCGGTGCCGGCCCCCGTGGCCACCGGCGCGCTCCAGGTGGTGCCGTCGGCCGACGTGAGGATCTGGTAGCCGCGGGCGTAGTCGTTGGCGCTGCCCGCGGAGTCCATCCGCACCTGGTCGAAGGTCTGCGCCGAGCCGAGGTCGACGGTGACCCACTGGCCGTTGGCCATCGGGGTGCCGCTGGTCCACCGGGTGGCGGCGTCGCCGTCGATCATGCGGGCCGGCACGTCCGCGCCGCCGGTCGCCGACGCGGTCACCGTCCAGCCGGTGCGCGGCAGCGGCGTCTCGCCCGGGTTCTGGGTGCTGCCGCCGTTGATCGTCGCCTGGCCGGTGAGGCGGATGTCGCGCGAGGACGAGCCGACGTAGATCTGGTGGGTGCCGTTCGCGGTCGTCCAGGCGTTGTTCCAGTACTGGAAGCTGCGCGCATCCAGCGTGACGCTGACCCGCTGCGTCTGTCCCGCGGCGAGCGTGACCCGCGAGAACCCGCGCAGGTTCTTCGGCGGCTCGCCGGTCGAGGCCGGCTGCCCGACGTAGACCTGGGCGACCTCGGTGCCGGCGCGGCTGCCGGTGTTGGTCACGTCGAAGGCGACGGTGACGTTGCCGGCCGTGTCGGGGGCGCCGACGGCGAGGTTGGCGTAGCCGAAGGTGGTGTACGACAGGCCGTGGCCGAACGGGAACAGCGGCGCGATGTTCTGGCTGTCGTACCAGCGGTAGCCGACCTTGAGCGCCTCGGAGTACTGCACCTGGCCGTTCTGCCCCGGCCACTGCGCCGCGGTGGTCACCGGGCCGTCGGACAGGCGCTGCGGGAAGGTGACCGGCAGCTTGCCGCTGAAGTTGACGTCGCCGTAGAGCAGCGCGGCGATCGCGTTGCCGTCCTCCTGGCCCGGGTACCACCCCTCGACCACGGCCTTGACGGAGCCCGCCCACGGCATGGTCACCGCGGAGCCGCTGTTGACGACCACGACGGTGTTGGGGTTGGCCGCGGCGACGTCGGTGACGAGCTGGTTCTGGGCCGCGGACAGGTCGATGCCGGCGAGGTCGGAGCCCTCGCTCTCGAAGTTGTCGACGAACACCACGGCCGTGCCGGCCGCGCGGGCGGCCGCGATCGCCTGGTCGTGGACGGTCTGGCCGGGCACGCTCCAGCCGAGGGTGAGGTTGCTGGCGCCGCCGCCCTGGTAGTAGTCGACCTCGATGCTCACGTTCTGCCCGGCGCTCAGCGCGACGCTGCCGGTGCGCGTGGTGCTGCCCTGGTTGAACCAGTTGTTGATGACCTGCTGCCCGTTGACGATGAGCCGGCTGCCGTCGTCGCTGGTCAGCGAGAACTGGTAGGTGCCGGTGACGCTCGGGTGCAGCGTGGCGGTGTACTTCGCCGACCAGTTGGTGGCGGCCACCCCGGCCACCGGCGACGCGCCGCCCCAGACCTTGTCGATGTTCGACTCGGCCCGGGTCAGCACCGGCGTGCCGGTCATGCCGGTGTTGTTGTAGTACGACGCCTGCAGCCCGGTGAACGCGCTCGCCGGCACCGGCGGGAGCGCGCCGTCGGCGGCGGCGATGCCGGGGGCGTACGTCGCCGAGGCGTTGCGCGCGTGGATCGCGTCGTACGGCGTGACGAGGTAGGGGGCGTTGACCGCCGCGCTGCCGCCGCCCTGCACCATGGCGCGGGTGCCGCCGCCGGGGCCGATCACCGCGACCGATGCGCTCGCGGCGAGGGGGAGGGCGTTGCCGGCGTTCTTCAGCAGTACCGAACCCTCCTGAGCGACCCGTTTCGCCACGTCGGCGTGGGCGGCCGTGGTGACCACCGCGGCGGTGTCGACGCTCTGGGCCTTGTCGAACAGCCCGCGCTTGAACATCGACACGAGGATGCGCCGCACGTGGTCGTCGATGGTGGCCGTCGACACCTGGCCGTTGCCCACGGCGGTGGTGAGCGGCGCGCCGTAGTACTGGCTGCCGGGCATCTCCATGTCGAGGCCGTTGTTGGCCGAGGCGACCGTCGAGTGGGTGGCGCCCCAGTCCGAGGTGATGAAGCCGGTGAAGCCGAGGTCGCGCTTGAGCGTGTCGTTCTGCAGCGGCCCGTTCTCGCAGGCGAAGGCCCCGTTGATCGCCGAGTAGGAGCACATGGCCGAGTCGACCTGGCCCTGCTTGACGGCCGCCTCGAACGCCGGCAGGTAGATCTCGCGCTCGGTGCGCGCGGCGATGACGGCGTTGTCGGAGATGTTGTTGCGGTTCGTCTCCTGGTTGTACACGGCGTAGTGCTTGACCTGGGCCATCGGGCCCTGGCTCTGGATGCCCTGGATGTCGGCGGCGGCGCTCTGCCCGGCCAGGTACGGGTCCTCGCCGAAGGACTCGAAGGCCCGGCCCCAGCGCGGGTCGCGCAGGATGTTGACCGTCGGCGCGAGCACCACGTTGGTGCCCTTGCCCCACTGCTCCGAGCCGAGGACCTCGCCGTACTGGCGCAGCAGCGCGGTGTCCCAGCTCGCCGCGCCGGCGACCGGGGCGGGCAGCTGGGTGACGCCGGTGAACCCGTCTCCGGCGCCGACCGGGCCGTCCTGCAGCCGGATCTGCGGGATGCCGAGCCGGGTGTTGGCGTCGACGCAGCCGGCGAAGCCGCAGCCGGCGCCGCCGTGCAGCATGGTGAGCTTCTCGGCCTGGGTCATCGCGGCGAGCAGCTCGTCGGCTCGCTGCGCGGGGGTCTGGGTGGCATCGAGCCACGGTTGGTCGGCGGCGTCGGCGGCGTGGACGCCGACGACCAGGCCGCCGGTCAGCACCGCGGCCAGGGCGGCGCTGAGCAGCACACGTCTGCGGGACAGCATGAGGCTCCGATCGTGCGGCCGCGCGGCGACCGCCGGGATGGGGTGTCGCCCGGACGATGGCGGTGGCCGGACGTGATGGGAGAGCGCTCTCCCGAGAGCTTCACCCCCGCCGCGAAAGCTGTCAAGTCCGGCGTACCGTTGCGGCGCGGCCCCCGCGCCGCCACTCGCTACTCGGCGTCGTGCAGGACCAGCCCCAGCGCGTGGCGGGTCCCGCTCCGCACGACGCTCACGCCGTGGCGCACCGGGGCGGCGGCCCAGCCCCGGGCCGAGCGCACCGGGCGGTCCCGGGTCGTGAACACCAGGCCGTGGCCCTGGTCGAGCACGGCCGTCGTGCCGCGCGACTGCGCCCGCGGCCGCTGCTCGACGAGGAGGAACTCGCCGCCGGTGTAGTCGGTGCCGTACCGATCCAGGCCGATGACGACCTGCAGCGGGAACACCAGCTCGCCGTACAGGTCGCGGTGCAGCGCGTTCCAGTCGCCGCCCCGGTAGCGCAGCAGGATCGCGGTGGACCGGCGCTGACCGGCCGCGTGGCACATCGCCGTCCACTCATCGAGGGCGTCCGGCCACGGCGCCGGGCGCCCCAGGCGGCCGGCCCAGTCGCGGGCGATCGGCAGCAGCCGCGGGTACAGCTGCGCCCGCAGCTGCTCGATGAGCGGCGGGTAGGGCCGCCGGAAGTAGCGGTAGCGGCCGGAGCCGAAGCGGTGGCGGGCCATGTCGACGGTCGAGCGGAAGCACTCCTCCCGCTCGAACAGCGCGGCGATCTCGCGGCACTCGGCGTCCTCGAGCAGCCGGCCGGTCCTCGCCCCGCCGACGTCGTCGAGGCCGGCGGCGACCTCCGGCCAGTCAGTGGCGGCCACGCGGGCCTCAATGGTGCTCACAACCGATATCGTGCCCGGACGCCGGCCGCGGTTGCTCGCGGTAATCGGACGTCACATTGCGTCGGCGGTGGCGGCGCTGTCGGCGTGGGCGACGTTGGACAGCTGCCGCCACAGCAGCGCGACGAACACCGCCGTGCCGCCGAACGCGGCCCAGAACGGCGCCGCGACGCCGAAGCGGCCGGCGAGCACGCCGCCGATGGCCGACCCGACGACCAGGCTGCCGTACATGCACACCGTGTTGACGCTGTTGACCCGCCCCTGCAGATGCGACGGTACCGCCCGCTGCCGCACGGTGACCGACGTCGTGCCCCAGGCGAAGTTGTGGGCGCCGAACACGAACATGATCGCAAGCGCGACGCCCGGCGACGTCGTGACCGCGAGCCCGAGGTGCGTGAACGTCTCGATGAGCAGGCCGGCCCGCAGGATGTTGCCGAGGCTGACGTGGCGGGTCAGCCGGCCGTAGAGCACGGTGCCGAGCAGCCCGCCGGCCGCCGACGCCGTGGTGAGCAGCCCGAAGCCGGCCGCGCCCAGGCCGAGGCGCTGGGTGGCGTACAGCACCAGCACCGACCACGCCGCCCCGAACGCGATGTTGATGATGAGGATGGTCAGCACGAGCGTGCGCACCGCCGGATGGCCGGCGGTCCACCGGAACCCCTCGACCATGTCCCGCCAGATCCCGGCCCCGCTCGCATCGGCCCGCCCGGCCGCCGCCGGCAGGCGCATGCGCAGCAGCATGAGCACCCCGGCGACCACCAGCAGCAGCTGGGCCAGCAGCGGCCACACCCGCCCGGCGGCGAACAGCACGGCCCCGAGCGACGGCCCGACCAGCTGGTTGAGCGTGATGAACCCGGCCCCCAGCCGCGCGTTGGCGACGGCGAGGTCCTCGCGCGGCACGAGCATCGGCGCGAGCGTCGCCGTGGTGTTGTCGGCGAACACCTCGGCCGTGGCCAGCAGCGCCAGCGCGGCCAGCACGACCGGGACGGTGCCCGCGCCGGTGACGAGCGCGGCGACCAGCCCGCCGAGGACCATGACCCGCAACGTGTGCGCGACGAGCACGATCCGGCGCCGGTCGAGCCGGTCGGACAGCACGCCGGCGTGCATCCCGAACAGCAGCGGCGGCGCCCACCGCAGCAGCGCGGCCAGCGCCACCGGCAGCGGATCGGTGGTCAGCGAGGCGACGAGCAGCGGCCCGGCCGCGACGGCGATCCCGTCGCCGAGGTTGGTCAGCCACGCCGCGCCGAGCAGCCAGCGAAACGGCCTCCCGAGACGCGCAGGCAGCAGCCGTTCCAGACCAAGCATGATTCGTGCAGGCTACGGACCCTCCCGCCGCGCCGCACCCGATTTTGCGGCGGCTGCGCCCTCGGCACGCGCGCGCTCGACTTCCACTACCGGGGCTTCGCCCGCCTCGGCGCCGGGACGCCGCCCTGGAGCCCGAGGTCCTCGACGTCGTCGCGCTGCTCACCGCCTTGGGCGCCCAGTTCACCGCCCTCGGCGCCGACGTCCGCCGCGAGGAGGCGCTACAGGTAGCGACCGATCGCGTACCACGCCACGGCCGCCGCGCTCGCCCCGGCGACCAGGGCGACGGCCACCAGCGCCACGGTTGCCGCCGGCTCCACCCGGCGTCGTCCATCGTCCCGGCGCTGTTCGGTTCGACGGTGGCCGTGACGAGCATGGTGCGCTCCTGCGGGCCGGCGGCGAGGGTGCCCGGAAGCTGTACCCCGGCGGTGGCCCGCTCCGCCGGCAGCGCCAGCGCCGACTCCGCCGTGGCCCGGAAGCCGGTCAGGGCCTGCTCGGGGTCCGCGCCGAGCGCGATGCCGCCGCGGACGGCGACGGTTCGCTGGGCGGGCGGCGCGGCGGCGATGACCGCGGCGGCCACGCGGGCGGCGTCGCGGTCGGCGGCCCACCCGGCGGCGCCGAATCCGGCGATGGTGCCCGCGACGAGCAGCGCCATGACGAGGGCGGGCCCGCGGCGGGCGCGGATGGCACTCCAGACAACGGCCAGCACGGGGGCGACCTTAGCGACGGCACGCTCGGCCGTGGGATCACTCCCACCGAGTGAATCGCCGCTCGGGGCCGTGTGCGGCGATCAGCGCGGAAAGCGTTATGCATCGAGTGTCGAAAAGTCGCGTGACGCCGGATTTGGAACTTTCAATGCTCGACGATTCTGAGTGCAGACCTCACCACCGTGGTCGCCATTCGCGGCTGTATTCCGCCGCGATGCCGCTTGAGCAGGTACTTCGGCAGTGCGGCGCGGTGCAAATACACTCATCGGCCGTGTCGGTGCATGCGTGAAGTTATTGGCGTCGACAATTACGGCAGTCGAACGGTCGGGAACCTCGTGACACCGTGGTGCAGGTCAATCGCGGCAGGACGCAGGAGACGGGGGCCGGTCGGGCGGTTGGCGCCAAGAGGGCCGCGGACCCGTACCAACGACGAGAAGGACGGGACATGACGCAAGAGCAGAAGAAGCCGGGGAGCGGCGAGAGGAGTCTGCTGAGCCGCAGGGCCGTGCTGACCACGATGGGGGCCGTGCCGGTCCTCACGGTCGCGGCGTCGGTCCTGGGGGCCACGGAAGCCGCGGCCGCGACGGCAAACATCAATCCGTCGGCACCGCGGCAGATGATCCGGGGCTTCGGTGGCATGGCCCACGCGGCCTGGATCGGTGACCTCACAGCAGCCCAGCGGGACACGGCGTTCGGCGCTGGAGAGGGCCGGCTGGGGTTCTCCGTGCTGAGGATCCCGGTCGGCGAGAATCAGTCGGACTGGAGCCGTGATCTGGCGACGGCGAAGCGCGCGGTCGAACTCGGGGCGACCGTCATCGCGTCGCCGTGGAACCCGCCCGCCAGCATGATCGAGACCTTCACCCGCGGCAGTCAGACCAACGCGAAGCGCCTCAGGTACAGCTCGTACGGCGCCTACGCCCAGCACCTGAACGACTTCACCGCGTACATGCGCAACAACGGGGTGAACCTCTACGGCATATCGGTGCAGAACGAGCCCGACTACGCGACGGACTGGACGTGGTGGACCTCCGCGGAGATCGTCCGGTTCCTGCGGGAGAATGCCGGCTCGATCAGCACCCGGGTCATCGCGCCCGAGTCGTTCCAGTACGTGAAGGCTATGTCGGACCCGATCCTCAACGACTCCGCGGCGCTGGCCAATGTGGACATCATCGGGGCGCATCTTTACGGTACCCCGTACGCGAACTTCGCCTACCCCCTGTTCAAGCAGAAGGGCGCGGGCAAAGAACTCTGGATGACCGAGGTCTACTACCCCAACAGCAGCGACTCGGGGGACCTCTGGCCCCAGGCGCTCGACGTGGGGGAGCACATCCACCACGCCATGGTGGACGCCGAGTTTCAGGCATACATCTGGTGGACCATCCGGCGCAGCTACGGCCCCATGCGGGAGGACGGTCAGATCAGCAAGCGCGGCGCCATGATGGCCCACTTCGCAAGGTTCGTCCGCCCCGGGTATGCGCGGATCGATGCGACGGCGAACCCGGCGTCGAACGTCTACGTCTCGGCGTACCGGGGCGGCAGCACCGTCGTCATCGTCGCCGTCAACAAGAACACCTCCGCGGTGAGCCAGCAGTTCACGCTCGCGAGCACCACCGCGTCCGGCAGTGTCTCGAACTGGCTGACCGACGGCAGCAGGAACGTCGCACCGCAAAGTGCGCTCGGCATGTCGAACGGCACGCTCACCGTCACGCTCCCCGCTCAAAGCATCATGACCTTCGTCACCAGCGTGAGCGACACCACGTCGCCCAGTCCGTCGCCCTCCCTCTCCACCACACCCACCGCCACGCTGAGCCCGTCGCCTACGGCCGGCGCGGGCCCCCGGGTTGCCTACACGATGAACACCTGGGACTCCGGGTTCACGGCCAGCATCACCATCACCAACACGGGCACCTCGACGATCAACGGCTGGACGCTCGGCTTCACCCTGCCCTCGGGCCAGTCCATCACCTCGGGTTGGAACGCCACCTTCTCGCCCTCCAGCGGCCAGGTGAGCGCCCGTAACGTCAGCTACAACGGCACCCTCGCCCCCGGGGCCGCCGTCGACATCGGCTTTCAGGCCACCCACACCGGTAACACCGCCAAACCGACCGCCTTCACCCTCAACGGCATCCCCTGCACCGTGGCCTGACCGCCCCGGCGTCGCGTTCGGGCCTCGGCGCGGATGGCGCGGGGCCGTATCCTGCTCGCGTGGGACTGCGGTTCGAGACGCGCGCATCGGATTCGCCATGGGTTGACACCGTGTGGACCTGTACGAGCGAGCGGGTCGCGGAGATGACGTCCGTTGCGGCGGTGAACTGGGGCTTGGTGTTCTGGGAGCGCGGGGGACGGGCGTACGCGAGCGTTTCCGGTCCCGCGACCAGGAGCGGCACCTCGCCGGTGCCGGAGGGCGCGACCTTCGTCGGCATCGAGTTCGCCGTGGGCACGTCATTGCGGGCCGTGCCGATGTCGTCCCTGGTCGACGGGGGCACCGAGCTCTCCAGGACCACGAGGAAGAGCTTCTGGCTGGACGGCGTCCGCTGGGAGACCCCCGGTCCCGACGACGCCGAGGCCCTGGTTGACCGTCTCGTCCGCGCGGGAGCCGTGGTCCGTGACCCGTTCGTGACCGAGATCCGCCGCGGCCGCCGACCAGCGGCCTCGGGACGCACGGTCGAACGCCGGTTCCGAGCGGCGACCGGGCTCACCCAGGGGGCCGTGCGGCAGATCGAACGTGCGCGCACGGCCTCAACGCTCCTGGCCGCCGGTGTCCACGTCGCCGATGTCGTCAGCAGGCTGGAGTATTTCGACGAGCCGCATCTGGCCCACGCACTGCGCCGGTTCGTCGGCCGTACAGCGCGACAACTCCGCGAGGGTGCCGGCGGCGCGCTGGGCCTGAGTCTGGATCAGCCGACGTCGTAGATCAGCTTGACGACACCGTTCGGATAGGCCGTGGAAGCCCGGAGGCTCAGCATCTGCTTCTCCTTGTCCTTCGTGCTGAACAGGCTCTTCCCGGCTCCGAGCAGCACTGGGAAGACGAGAAGGTTGTACCGGTCGATCAGGCCGGCGTCCGACAGACGGCGGGCGAGTTCCGCGCTGCCGT
This sequence comes from Dactylosporangium sp. CA-139066, assembly GCF_050936175.1. Lineage (NCBI taxonomy): Bacteria > Bacillati > Actinomycetota > Actinomycetes > Micromonosporales > Micromonosporaceae > Dactylosporangium > Dactylosporangium sp. CA-139066. Next base: position 3,730,399 of record NZ_JBNJNH010000001.1, read on the forward strand.
GGATGAAGATCGCGCCGCCCTCGCTGTTCTTGAGTTCGGCGACGTCGTCAGTCGAGCGCAGGATCGCGGTCGGGCCCCATCCCTCGACAAGGGCGTCGTCGGGCAGCGTGGTCGAGACCACGTACTTGGGCAGTTCCTTGTAGACGGCGTGGTCGTCCGAGTCGCGCCAGACCGGTGCGAACACCTCGTAGCTTCGGCGGCCGAACAACAGCGCCGTCGTGTCCGCAAGCTCCTCGCCCTTGAGTGAAAACGCCTCGGGCAGAAATTCGACGTCCTTGAACACCCAGCCACCGCTGCGGTGCTCTTCGCTCGGCCCACCGCCTGGGGAATCCACAACGCCGTCGAGCGACACGAATCCGGTGTAGACCAGTTCACGCATGTGACTGATTCTCCTCGTTGGCACGTGACGAGCGGTCAAATAGGCCGACAAGGCAGGCCGTGCACCACATTGGTGCACGGTGGCAGGCCGGCCTGCTCACCCTAGGAAGCGCCCACTGCGGCCGTCTTGTACAGAAACGACAGCGGTACAGCGGCGCGGTGCCGCACCCGGCTGGGCGGGCATGGACGCCGGCGTCCACGCCCGCCCAGGCCGGTCATCGCAGCGTCACCGCGGTCCAGGAGACCGGCGGCAGCGTGATCCGCAGCGTGCCGTCGCCGATGGAGTGGGAGGTGTTCGGCTTGAGGCCGACGCGCTCCGGATCATCGAGCGTGTTCTTCGCGTGGATGTCGTCGTCGTGGAGGGTCTGCGCGTCGACGACATACACCTGGCCGAGGTTGCTGACGTCGACCGCCAGCTCCACCGCCTCCGTGAGGCTGCGGTTGACCATGAAGATCGCGGTGTCGCCCATGCCCGCGTCGTGCGTCGCGACGGCGTCCACCACGCTGACCTCACCGTAGAGGGCGGTTTCGTAAGTCGGGCTCTCCAGCTTGAGCTCCAGGGTCACTCCACGGGCGAGCCGTGAGGTCAGGGCGAAGGGGAAGAACGTCGTCTGACGCCAGGCCGGACCCCCGGGCTCGGTCATGATCGGCGCGATCACGTTCACCAACTGTGCGAGGCTCGCGGACTTCACCCGGTCTGCGTGCCGCAGCAACGAGATGAGCAGGCCGCCGACGACCACCGCATCAGCGACCGAGTAGGCGTCCTCGAGCAGGCGCGGGGCGACCGGCCAGTCGTCGATGCCGGTGATGCGGTCGACCTCGGCATAGCGCGAGTGGTACCAGACGTTCCATTCGTCGAACGAGATGTTGATGCTCTTCTGGCTGCCGTGTACCGCCTTGACGTGGTCGGCGGTGGCGACGATCGAGTCGATGAACCGGTCCATGTTCACCGCGGACGCCAGGAAGCTCGCGTAGTCTCCGTCGCGCGGCTCGTAGTAGGCGTGGCACGAGATGTAGTCGACCTCGTCGTACGCCTCCGCGAGCACGACCCGCTCCCAGTTCGCGAAGAGCGGCATCTGCGCGTTCGAGCTCCCGCACACCACGAGCTCCAGCGTCGGGTCGAGCTGCCGCATCGCGCGTGCGGTCTTGACCGCCAGCTTGGCGTACTCGTCCGGAGTGCCGTGTCCGAGCTGCCAGGGGCCGTCCATCTCGTTGCCCAGGCACCACATGCGGATGTCGTAGGGCTCGAACGCGCCGTTCGCGATCCGCTGCTCGGAGAGCGTGGTGCCCGACCGGATGTTCGTGTACTCGAGCACATCGAGCGCTTCCTGCACTCCGCGCGTGCCGAGATTCACCGCGTACATGAGCTCGCTGCCGACCTTCTTGAGCCATTTCGCGAACTCGTCGAGACCGATCTCGTTCGTCTCCGTGGAGTGCCAGGCGAGGTCGAGACGCCGGGGGCGGTTCTCGCGCGGCCCGACGCCGTCCTCCCAGCGGTAACCCGAGACGAAATTGCCTCCGGGATACCGGATCGTGCTCACACCGAGTTCCTTGACGAGCGCGATCACGTCGCGCCGGTACCCCTCTTTGTCGGCGTCGGGGTGCGACGGCTCGTAAATGCCGTCGTAGACGCATCGCCCGAGGTGCTCGACGAAGGAGCCGAAGAGCCTGCGGTTGATCGGCCCCACGACGAAATGCGGGTCGACGGTGAGATTCGCGGAGATCAAGGTTTCCTCAGTTTCCTCAGTTGCTGTTCGATGTCGGGGATGCGAGCGGGCTATTTCAGGGCGCCGACGGTCAGGCCGCCTCGCCAATAGCGCTGAAGGCAGAGGAACGCGATGATCAGCGGGATGATCGAGACCAGCGAGCCGAGGATGATAATGCTCCACAAATTCGTTCCCGCGGCCCCGTAGGTGGATGCGGTGGACTGCCAGAGCCCGATCCCGACCGTCACCGGAAAAAGGCGGTTGTCCGTGAGCATCGCGAGCGGCAGGAAGTAGTTGTTCCACGACGACACGACCGACAGCAGCAGCACCGTGACGATCGCCGGCCGCAGGATCGGCAGCGCGACCTTGACGAACGCCTTGAACTCTCCGGCACCGTCGACGCGTGCGGCATCCAACAGCTCCTCGGGCAACGCATCGCGCGCGTACAGATTCATGAGGAACACACCGAACGGGTTGAGCAAGGTCGGCAGGATCACCGACCAGATCGTGTTCGTCAGATTGACCTGGGAGAACAGGATGAAGGTCGGCATGACGAGCGCGGTCGTCGGCACCATGACCGCGCCGAGCAGGATCGAGAATCCGGCACGACGGCCTGCGAACCGGTACGTCGCGAAACCGTATCCGGCGAGCACCGCCAGCACCGTCGCCCCGATGCCCCCGGCGAACGCGTACAGGGCCGAGTTCGCCAGCCAGCGCGCGTAGAGGCCGCCGTTGTAGGTGAAGAGCTGCGCCAGATTCTCGCCGTAGTTGAGGTGGGGAGCGAACCAGAGGGCGTTGGTACCCCCGAACAGCGCGGCCGAGTCCTTCGAGCTGTTCACGATGACCCACCAGAAGGGGACCAGGAAGTAGAGCACCAGCAGCGCGAGCACGAGATGCAGCGGGATGTGCCTCGGTGTCCGGCGAGCTCGCCGGCGCTCGATGTCGGTAGCGCTCATGACAGGAAGTTCCCTCGCTTGCGGGTGGCGAACATGAAGATGTAGACGGAGATGAAGACGACGGCGCCCAGCGCGAAGGAGATCGTCGAGCTGTAGTTACTGTTCGCCAGCGTGAACGCCTGCTGATACGCGTACATGTTCGGCGTGAAGTCATCCGGGATGGCCCCGGCCGCAAGCTGCTGCAGGATCTTCGGTTCGTTGAAGAACTGCAGCGTTCCGATGAGGGCGAACACGAGGATGAGGACGAGCGCCGGCGCGACCAGCCGGATCTTGATCCGGCTGATGATCTGCCACTGGGATGCGCCGTCGATGCGGGCCGCCTCGTAGAGGCTCGGATCGATCGCCTGCAGCGCGGCGTACAGGATGATCATGTAGTACCCGGCCCATTGCCAGGTCACGACGTTCAGCAGGCCGTAGAAGACCATGCCGTTGCTGAGGAAGTCCGGTCCCGTGGCGCCGAAGGCGCCGAAGATGTCCGCGATGGGACCGAAGTTCTTGCTGTACAGGAACCCCCACATCAGCGCACCGATGACCGTGGGAATCGAGTACGGCAGGAAGATCATGAGGCGCGAGAACCGTGCGAACTTGCTCGTCACCATGTCGAGGATCAGCGCGATCGCCAACGAGATGGCCATCTGGATCGGGATGAGCACCAGCGAGAACCGGACGACGAACCACACCCCGTGCAGGAACGAGGGATCGCTGAAGGCCTTGAGGTAGTTGCCGAGGAAGACGAACGTCGTCCCGCCGATCAGCCTCTTCTGGAACAGGCTCAGGTAGAGCGCGTAGCCGATCGGCAGCACGAGGAGGGCGAGGAAGATGATGCCGAAGGGTCCGACGAAGAGCCACCCGGCCACGTTCTGCCGCAAGGTCGTGGATCGGCGGCGCCCCCTCGACGGCACGGGGCCGGCGGTCGAGGCGGCCGTGCTGTCGCCGGAGCTGGGAAGGTCGTGGATCGGCGTTGCCCCCTCGTTCCGGACGGGGTCGGTGGTCGAGCCGGTCATGATGCCTCCGGGTCTGGGAAGTACGACGGAGGGCCGGTCCGTGTGTTCACGGACCGGCCCGCCGTGTCAGGTCACTTGACGGTGAAACCCTGCTGCTTCGCGTAGGCCACGACATCCGCTTGCAGCGCGTCCGCGGCGGCGGACCCGGTCTTGGACCCGCTGTTGATCGCGGCGATCTGCTTCGTGAAAGCGGAGTAGAAGTACTGTCCGATCGGGGTGTAGGTCATGCCCTGGTAGGCATTGGCGGCGGGTACGTAGACCTCCTTGTTGGCCTGCTGGCCGCTGAAGAAGGCGACCTTGGCGTCGACGAAGGTCGGGTCGTGCAGCACCTTGAGGTTGAGCGGGAAGATGATCTGGTTCTGCCAGCCGTCCTTCAGCGAGGCGTCGTCGGCGTAGACTCCGAACGCGACCTTGGCGGCGAGCGCCGGGTCCTTCGCCTTGCTGGTCACCGAGAAGGCGGAGCCGCCCCAGTTCACCGCGACCGGGTTGGCCGGGTCCCACTGCGGCAGCGGGGCCGTCGCCCACACGTCCGCGTCGGCACCCTTACCCACGCCGGCACCCTGCAGGTAGCCCGGCGCCCACGCGGCGGAGAGGTAGGTGGCGTACTTGCCGCCGATCACGCCCGAGATGTACTCGGGAGTGAACTGGTCCTGGGTGCTGACCAGGCCCTTCTTGACCAGTCCGGCCCAGTAGTCGAGCACCTTCTTGGTGGCGTCGTCGTTCAGCTTGATGCTGATCTCACCCTTGTTGGCGGGGTCGTACGTGAACGGCTTCGCGCCGTTCTGGTACAGCAGCGCCGTGACGTAGGCCGGCTGGTTCGCGGGGAAGTCGCCGAAGAGCGGGCCGCCGGCATCCTTCACCTTCTGCGCCGCCGCCTCGTACTCGGCCCAGGTGGTCGGAGGCGTGATGCCGTACTTGCCGAAGATGTCCTTGCGGTAGATCATCCCCATCGGCCCGCCGTCGATCGGAGCACCGTAGACGCCGTCGCCGACCGAGACGTCCTTCCAGGCGCCATCGCTGTAGTTCGCCTTGACGTCCTTGTAGCCGAGGTCTTTGAGGTCCACGAGGGCCTTCTGCACCTGGAAGGTCGGGATCCGGTCCGCCTCCAGCATGACCACGTCGGGAGCGCCCTTGCCTGCCGTGACCGCCGTCTGGAACTTGTCGTATTCGTCGCCACCGGCGCCGGCATTCGTCCAGCAAACCTGGACATCGTCGTGCCCGTTATTGAAGTTGTCGACTACCTTCTGGGTGTTCGGGTACCAGGCCCAAAGCGTGACAACGGGCAGGTTGGGCTTCGGGATGGTATTGGTGCAGTTCGTCGCCTGATTGCCGCCGTCGTCTCCTCCGCTCGAGCATGCTGCTAACGCGCCCATCAGCAGGAGGGGCAGCGACGCAGCGAGGACTTGCTTCGTCTTCACTGTTCGATTCCTTTCGGATGCGGACATAATTGTCGGTGCAGGCGCAATCCGGGAACCCTCGTGCCGCGAAGTGGGCTACTTCAGTCACCCGCTCCGTGTCCTGGACGCCTTCTCCCATTGCATTTCCATCGTTGTAGGAAATGACTATCGCGGAGCGCGCCCGCGCTGTCAAGACTGCGCAGTGACCATCGGAGACCTCCCCGCGCGCCGGGTGGTTGCCTCGCGTAGAGGCACCGGTCCCGTGCAGAACAAGGCCGAGAAGTGGGTCCGAGCTCCCGCTACCGCAGCGAGCACCGCATCACGTTCACCGCCGCCATGCGCCGGGGTGTCGCGTGGGAGCTGCGCAAACGGTCGCGGCCGCAAGGCCGGCCGAGAGTGGGCCGACCGCCACCGCCTGCTCACCGGCCGCGAGCGCCTGCGCCCGGCCGCCGTGCCGAAGATGCGGACGGGGCCGCCCGGCCCACATCCGACCGTGCTGATCCTGGTCGCCGCGCCGAGCCGGGGCATCCGCCGGCGGCCGCACATTCCCGAGGCCCGCACGTTCACCGCGCGACCGAGGCACGGCGCCGGAAAGCGTACTATTCCCCCAAGACTGGCCTTACCAACAGCCGGGCCGAGGCATCAACAGGGTCGTCAATGGCGTTGGTCGCGGCTAGGGGGCCTTGTTCCCCGCTCGGCCGATGGCCGACACCACGCCGCTACACTGAATCAAAACCGCTTCTCTGCGGTGGCCGCGCGATGAGGGGAGATTGCAATCGCCGCTACCATGCACGACGTTGCGCGCGTCGCCGGAGTATCGATCAAGACGGTTTCGAACGTCATCAACGACTATCCGTACGTGCGCCCGGCCACACGGGCCCGGGTGCACGCAGCGATCGCCGCGCTCGACTACCGCCCCAATCTCTCGGCGCGCGGGCTGCGTTCGGGCCGGACCGGCGTAATCGGGCTCGCGATCCCGGAGCTGCGTCAGAGCTACTTCGCCGAACTCGCCGACGCCGTCATCCGCGCGGCCGACCGGCGGAACGTCGAGGTGCTCGTGGATCAGACGAGCGCCACTCGCGAAGGCGAGATCGCGGTGCTGTCCGGACACCGATTGCGGCTGACTGACGGGCTCCTCTTCAGTCCCGAGCAGCTCGGTCAGGACGACGTCGCGGTGCTGCAGGTGCCCTTCCCGCTGGTGCTGCTCGGCGAGCGCATCTTTGACGGCCCCACCGACCACGTCACGATGCACAACGTGGGCGCGGCACGCGCGGCCACCGAGCACCTGCTCGAGATCGGCCGCCGGCGCATCGCGGTGATCGGAGCGCATCCGACCCATCAGGACGACATCCGGTCCGCGAACCTTCGCGTGCGCGGATATCGGGAGGCGCTGGCCGCGGCCCACGTCCCGTACGACCCGGCGCTCGTGAGGGTCGCCGCCCCGTGGCATCGCGAGAACGGCGCCGCCGCCATGCGCGATCTCCTGGCGGACCGCGTCGAGTTCGACGCCGTGTTCACGCTCAATGACACGCTCGGGCTGGGAGCGCTCCGAGTGCTGGGACAGGCGGGAGTTCGCGTCCCGGAAGACGTGGCGGTGATCGGGTTCGACAACATCGACGAGGCGCGCTTCTCGGTTCCGTCGATGTCGAGCGTCGATCCCGGCCGGGACCAGATCGCCGAGGTTGCCGTCGACCTCCTGATCGAGCGGATCAACGAGAAGGGCGACAAGGCGCCGCCTCGGCGGGTCCTGGCCGACTTCAAGGTCGCGGCACGCGAGTCCACCGGATTCCTGGACCCGGAGCCGACGCTCGCGTCGGCCGTGAGCCCATCGGCGCTGGCTGACTAGACCCGTGATTCTTTCCGCTTACTCGTCGTAGGCGATCCCGATCGGCAGATCAGCGGTGCGGCCGCCTCGACCCACTTGTGGGAGCTGCCCTTGACAAACGTTCATGGACACCGCGGAATTGGGGTTGCCGGCAGCTTGTGACTGCCGGCAACCCACCGTTGGACCATGGTTGTTACGAATTGATGTTCTGGATCGTTTCTTTTGCGGCGGTGATGAGTGCGTCGGCGTCGGCCTTGGTGAGCTTGCCGCCGCTGAGGTCGTTGACCTGGCCGATGAAGTCGTTGGAGAGCACGCTGACGGCGTTGGCGGTCTGGCCCTTGTCGAGCAGCTTGGTTGCCTGGTCCAGCTTGACGGTGAGGGCGTTCTTGATGCCGCCGTTGACGTTGAGGGCGGCGACGGATGCTTTCAGGCCCGAGATCTGCTCGGCAACGGTGACGTCTCGGACGGTGATGGTGACCTGTTTGGTCCCGGACAGGCTGTAGGACTTCGTCCCGTCGCTGGCTGTGAAGGTGACCGTGTAGGTTCCCGCCTGGGTGTAGTCCGGCGTCCATGAGAACTGCTGCGTCGCGGGATCGAAGCTGGCGCCGGCCGGCAGGCCGCTGGCCGAGTACGTCAGGGCGTCGCCGTCGGGATCGGTCGCCGAGACACCGAACGTGAGTGTCCGGTTTTCATCGACCGCCTGCGACTCGCCACCGGCGGCAAACACCGGGGCACCGTTCACAAACGCCCCGCGCTGCCACAGATAGTCCCTCGCGAAGATCGTGAACAGTTGGTCCCACGTGTTGAAGTCGTGAGCGCCGGCGACCACGACGTTCTTCACGTGCGCGTTGGTCAGTGCGGCCACCTGGCTCGGGTTGGGCAACCCGAAGTCCCATGCCCCGCCGCCGAAGAGGATGTAGGGCACCCCGAGATTCGGTGTGGTGTTGCGGACTCCCACGCCACCGCTGAACACCCCGTAGTACCCGAACTTCGTCGCGTCGAAGTTGATGAGGTTGGATGTGACCGCGGCGCCCGCGGACAGGCCGGCGAACGCCCGATCCTTCGCCTGCGTCGAGACGTGGTAGTTGCGCTCGACGAACGGCATCACGGTGTCACGCAGGTTGGGGTACCCCTGGGCAGCGCTGCCAAGGTAGTTAGTGTTCGTCGTGATGACGACCGCGGGCTCGGTGAGACCATCCTGGAGCAGGTTGTCCATGATGACGGGGACGTCGCCCATGTTCATCCAGTCGGACTGGTCCTGACCGCTGCCGTGCTGCATGTAGATCGTCTTGTACGGCTCGGCACGGTTGGCGTCGTAGCCGGGCGGGAGATAGACCCCGATGGTCCGCGTGGTGGTGCCGATCTGGACCGGCACGTAGCTCCACGTGCCGTGGGGCGCGTTCGGTCGCAGAAGCTCGATCTGCCGCGCCGCCAAGGGTGCGTAGTTCTGCTTCTCGGCGTCGTACGGCACGTACACCTTGTTGAAGGCGCGCCGGGCCGTGCCGGTGAGACCATCCGGAGCGTAGATCGGTGAGTTCGCCGGATCCGTGACCCAGAGGTTCGTGTCGTTGTTGACGTAGAACCAGTACTGGTTCGCGCCGGCGGCCAGGGGCACGTCGGTGACCCAGTAGCCGTTGCCGGCGTTGGTCATCTGCACGTCATACGCGCCGCCTCCGCGCATCAGACCGGACCGGTACTGCTGCGGCTGGTAGATGGTCGTGTCGGTGGGGTCCGCCCAGTTGCGCAGCAGGATGTCGGCGGCGAACCGCACGCTGGTCGCGGTCGGGTTGTAGTACACGAAGTGCCCCGTGTAACCCGTCGGCGAGTTGGAATTCGCGATGACGTGCGGGCCCGGGGTCAGGTCGACCCCGTCCTCGGCGTGCGCCACGCTCGGCAGCCCCAGCCCCAACCCCGTGACGAGAGCGACAGCCGCGATTGGTTTCAGAGCCCCTCGAAAGCGCTTACTCAATTGCAGAACGCGCATTACCGTTCCTCCTTGAATGGCCGGTGAGCGCCGAGCGGCGCTCCCTGGCGTCACGCTACAATCGATTTACGACGTTGTAAAGAAGTCATCTACAACGTTTTCCAGAGGAGTAATCGCGATATCCGTTCGCGTTCTCGAACCGGGCTGAAAACAGCACGATGGGGTTGCCGGCAGCTTGTGACTGCCGGCAACCCCGCCATTGGAGAGCGGTTGCTATGAATTGATGTTCTGGATCGTTTCTTTTGCGGCGGTGATGAGTGCGTCGGCGTCGGCCTTGGTGAGCTTGCCGCCGCTGAGGTCGTTGACCTGGCCGATGAAGTCGTTGGAGAGCACGCTGGCGGCGTTGGCGGTCTGGCCCTTGTCGAGCAGCTTGGTTGCCTGGTCCAGCTTGACGGTGAGGGCGTTCTTGATGCCGCCGTTGACGTTGAGGGCGGCGACGGATGCTTTCAGGCCCGAGATCTGCTCGGCAACGGTGACGTCTCGCACGGTGATGGTGACCTGCTTGGTTCCCGACAGGCTGTAGGACTTCGTCCCGTCGCTGGCTGTGAAGGTGACCGTGTAGGTTCCCGCCTGGGTGTAGTCCGGCGTCCATGAGAACTGTTGCGTCGCGGGATCGAAGCCGGCGCCGGCCGGCAGGCCGCTGGCCGAGTACGTCAGGGCGTCACCGTCGGGATCGGTCGCCGAGACACCGAACGTGAGCGTCCGGTTCTCATCGACCGACTGCGACTCGCCACCGGTAGCAAACACCGGGGCACCGTTCACAAACGCCCCGCGCTGCCACGCATAGTTCCTCGCGAAGTTCGCGAAGAGCTGAGGCCAGGCGTTGAAGTCGTGGCCACCCGCGATCTTGTCGAACTTGTAATTGACAAAACCGTTCAGCGCGTTCAGCTGTGTCGGCGTCACGCACAGGTTGAGATTGTCCCACGCTCCGCAGCCCATGTAGATGTAGGCCTGCTTGATGTTCGGCGTTGTGGTGCGCGGCGGCGGCGTCCAGCTGAAGACGCCGTAGTAGCCGAAGCGCAGTGGGTTGTTGTTGATGATGTTGATCGTCATCGACGCGCCCATCGACAGGCCGGCGAACGCCCTGTCCATCCGGTTCGTCGAGACGTTGTAGTGGCTCTGGACGAACGGAATGATGATGCCTTCGAGGTTGGTCGTGTACGGCGAGGCCCCCATGTATGCGGAGTTCGTCGTCACGATGACCGCGGGCTCGGTCTGCCCGTCGGCGATCAGGTTGTCCATGATGACGGGAACGCTGCCGATGTTCATCCAGTCGGACTGGTCCTGACCGCTGCCGTGCTGCAGGTAGATCGTCTTGTACGGCTCGGCGCGGTCCGGGTCGTAGCCGGGCGGCAGGTAGACGCCCAGCGTCCGCGTGGCCGTGCCGATCTGGACCGGCACATAGCTCCACGTGCCCTTCGGCGTGTCCGGCCGCGGGTTCGCGATCACACGCTCCGCCATCGGTGCGTAGTTCTGCTTCTCCGCGTCGTACGGCACGTTGACTTTGTTGAAGGCGCGCCGGGCGGTGCCGGTGAGTCCGTCCGGAGCATAGATCGGTGAGTTCGCCGGATCCGTGACCCACAGGTTCGTGTTGTTGTTGACGTAGAACCAGTACTGGTTGGGGCCGGCGGCCAGGGGCACGTCGGTGACCCAGTAGCCGTTGCCGGCGTTTGTCATCTGTACGTCATAGGCGCCGGCGCCGCGCATCAGACCCGGGCGGTACTGCTGCGGCTGGTAGACCGTCGTGTCGGTGGGGTCCGCCCAGTTGCGCAGCAGGATGTCGGCGTCGAACCGCACGCTGGTCGCAGTCGGGTTGTAGTACACGAAGTGCCCCGTGTAACCCGTCGGCGAGTTGGGATCCGCGATGATGTGCGGGCCTGGCGTCAGGTCGACCCCGTCCTCGGCGTACGCCACGCTCGGCAGGCTCAGCCCCAGCCCCGCGACGAGAGCGCCGGCCGCGATTGGTATCAGAGCCCTTCGGAAGTTTTTACGCAATTGCAAGGTTGTCACTGCCTTCCTTCGGTGAATGGCCGGGCACCCACGACGGCTGACCGCGGGCGCCACGTTACCGGCGATTTACGACGTTGTAAAGAAGTGTGTTTACAACGTTGTGCTCGGTCGGTTCGACGACTGCCCCCTCCGTCGGGACCGCGTCAATAAGTGACAAATCTGCAAGAAGTTTCTTGTCACAGACAAAAAACGTCATTTTTGCACGGAAATCGGATACTTGTGGCATTGTTTGATCAAGGTTTCGACCTGCGCGGTTCGGTTCGCATCGACCATGGATAAGGAAGGTCAGGGCTCCGAGTCCCTTCGGGCGCGCAACACGATCAAGGCTGTGGCCAGCGAAAACGCGGGCCGCGGCCTTGACGTTTCCCGGCATGTGTCGCGATCTTCCGCATACCAGGACTTTGGCGTTCCGATGGTGCTCCCTTGTCGCCGTGCGCGACCGGCATCGCGGGCGGTTCGGTAGCTCGCGGCAACCTGGTGCAACGCTCTTCGTCCGGGACGGAGCTCGGCACGAGGTGGACAGCGCCGGCTTCGGTGGGGCCAATCCACGAGGTGGATGCGACCTGCCCGCGCGGTGCCACCCGGCTCGACTCGCCGTGCGCTAGGAAACCATCACCCAGATCGCTGCGATCGACGTGCAACGGATCGCAGCAGGCCGAAGTCTAAACACCATGATCGATAGCACGACGCCGCAGCGGGACGTGACGGTGGGGGTCCTGGGCCCCCTGGTGGTGGCTCGGGGCGCAGACCCGCTGCCGATCGGCGGGCCGCAGCCGCGCAAGGTGCTCGCCGCGCTGGCCGCCGCGGGCGGGCGGCCGGTGCCGGTCGATGCGCTGGTGGGCCTGCTGTGGCGGGGCCGGGTGCCGCGGACGGCGGTCAACACCGTCCAGGGGTACGTGACCGTGCTGCGCCGGGCGCTCCGCCTCGGTGGCGCTGATTACGGCGTGCTGCTGCACGGCGACGGCTACGCACTGCGGGTCCCGGAGGACGCTGTCGACGCGACCCGCTTCGCCGACCTGGGGCGGCGTGGCCGGCGGAGCCTCGCCGACGGCGACGCGGAGACGGCGGTCCGCGCGCTCGACGCGGCGTTGAGGCTGTGGCGGGGCCGACCGTATCCGGACCTCGACGCGGAGGACTTCGCGGCGGTTGAGGTAGCGCGGCTGCACGAGCTGCGGCTGGCCGTGGTCGAGGATCGCTACGCGGCGCTGCTGGTGCTGGGGCACGATCCGGCGCTCGTCGGGGCTCTGCGCGGGCACACCCGGGAGCATCCGCTGCGGGAGCGGGGCTGGGAGTTGCTGGCGTTGGCTGAGTACCGGGCCGGCCAGCAGGGCGACGCGCTGCATACCCTGCGCGAGGCGCGCGACGAGTTGCGGCGAGAGCTGGGCGTCGACCCCGGCCCGGCGTTGCGTCGGCTGGAGCGGCGCATCCTCACCCAGGATCCGGCGCTGATCCAGCCCGTCCCGGCCGACCGTATTCCCCGGCACAACGTACCGGCGGGGCTGGACTCGTTCGTCGGGCGCCGCGACGAGCTGGCTCGTCTGCGGGAGCTGCTGCGCCGGTATCGGCTGGTGACGCTGACCGGGCCGGGCGGAGTGGGCAAGTCGCGGCTGGCACTGGAGTTCGCGCGGGCCCGCAGCGACGACGACGGACCATGGGTCGTGGAGCTGTCGGAGCTGCCCGACCCGGCGCTCCTGGCCGCGGAGGTTGGCCGGGCGTTGCGGCTCAGCGCCGCACACGACGTGGCAGACCTTGTGGAGGCACTGCGGCAGCGACGGCTGATGCTGTTCCTCGACGCGTGCGAGGTCGCGCCCGAGGCCGTGGCCCGGCTATGCGGAGCGCTGCTGCGCGGCAGCCCGCACGTGCGGATCGTCACCACCAGCAGAGTCGCGTTGGGCGTACCCGGGGAGGCGGTCCTCGACGTCGCTCCGCTGCCGGTGCGGCCGGACGCGGTACAGCTGTTCCTGCAGCGGCTGCAGGCGGTCAGCGGCGGACGGACCCCGGACGCGGCGGACCTCGCCGCGGCTCGGCGGGTATGCACGCACGTGCACGGCCTGCCGCTGGCGGTGGAGCTGCTGGCCGGATTGTGCCGCACGCTGCCGGTGCATGAGGTGGCCGCCCGGCTCGGCGAGCCGGTGCTGCTGCTGGAGGCGGCGGCAGGGGCCCGCGCCGGCGCAGCGCGCGACGCTGCGCACGATGCTCGACGACATGCTGGCGCTGCTGTCGGAGCCGGACCGGCGGGCGTTGGGGTTGCTCGGCGCGCTGCCCGGCGGGTTCGACCTGGCGCTGGCCCGGGAACTGCTGGGCGACCTGGCCGACCCGGCGGTGGCCCGGCTGGCCGGTGCGTCGTGCCTGACCCGCGACGTCCGCTACGACGGCCGGTACGTGCTGCTGGACCTGGTCCGGGAGCACGCCCGAGGGCAGCTCGGCGACGACGACGCGGAGTGGGCGGCTGCGCGGTCCCGGCAGGCTCTGACGGCGCTCGCCGAACGCGCCGACGCCGGGCTCGTTACCACGGACGCGGCCAGGTGGCTGGTCCGGCTCGGGGTGGAACGGGTCAATCTGCGTGCGGCGTTGACGTCGGCGTGGGCAGCGGGCGACCACGGGTCGTACCTGCGACTGGCTGCGGCGCTCGGGCTGTTCTGGTACCGCAGCGGGGGCATCGGCGAGGGCATCGGGTGGCTGCGCCGCGCCGCGAAGGTCGCCGTGGACCTCGACCCGGGCGGATGGGCCAAGGCGCGGATCTCCCTCGGCGGGCTGCACTACCTGGCCGGTGACCCGGCCGCCGCCGCGCGGGACCTCGAGGCGGCCGTCGCGCCGGCCCGCGCGGTCGGCGATGTGGTGACGCTGGCCAAGGCGGTGAGCTACGGGGCGTACTTCGCGGCGCTTGCCGGTGGGCCGATCGACGTGGCCCGCGCCGAGCAGGCCGGTGACCTGGCCCGGGCGGGCGGTCCGGCGTGGCTGCGGGCCGAGGTGGAGGCGACGATCGGGCTGGTGGCGCGGCTGGCCGGCCGGTACGAGCAGGCGCACGCCGCGTTCGCCGCCGCGCGGGAGGTGGCCGGCGGATGTGGGTACGGCTGGGCGGCGCTGTCCGCGACGTGGGCGGCTGTGAAGAACGCCGTGGACCTCGACGACCTGCCGTGGGCGGTCCGGCAGGCGGCGGGTGCCGCGCTCGCCGCCGGCCGGGCCGGTGACACCACCGCGTGGCTGGCCATGCTGCATACCGCCGCCGGGGTGCTGGCGCTCGGCGGTGACCCGGAGACCGGTGCGCGGTTGCTCGGTGTGGTCGCCGGGCGTGGCGAACGGATCGGGTTCGTGCCCGGGCGGATGGACCCGATCGACGCGTCGCGCTGGGAGGCGGCGGTGCGCGAGCGGCTGTCGCCGCCGGAGCTGGCGCGGCTGGTCGCCCAGGGGCGACGGCTGTCCGGCGCGCAGGTCGCCGAGCTGCTGGCGCCTCACACCGCCTGAGCGCTGCCGGAGCCGGGGTGCGGCGGAGGCGAGCACAGCCCGACGTCATCGCCCGAGCGCCGGAGCCCTGCCCGTTCGCGCTGGTCGGCGGGGATTTCTCAGCGGTTCCCAAGCGCCGTACCGCATTCTGTTGCCCAGGCGGCGACGGGCCGCGTGACGAGGGGAGGGCGATGCAGCACAACGGCATGACGGAGGTCGATTCCGTCTGTGACCGGGAGTGGGTGGAGTTCGTCGACCCGGCCGACCGTGGGCGCGTCGTGCGCGCCGACCTGACGTGGCTGCTGTCGCGGTGGGCGTGCGTCTACGGCCGTGGCTGCGCCGGTGTCCGGCCCGGCCGCGCGGCGGAGGGCTGCTGCTCCACCGGCGCCTACTTCAGCGGCCCGGCCGACCTGCGACGGGTCGGATCGGTCGTGCGGCGGCTCACCCCTCGGACGTGGCAGCACCACGCCGTCGGGGTGGACGGGTACGCCGTGGAGTCGGTGCTGGGCGAGCAGCCGGCGACCCGGACGGCCACCCTCCCGGACGGGCCGTGCGTGCTGCTCAACGACGCCGACTTTCCCGGTGGCGGCGGGTGCGCCCTGCACGTCCTGGCCGAGCACGACGGCGTTGCGGCGATGACGTACAAGCCGGACGTGTGCTGGCAGCTGCCGATCCGATGGCGGCGCGGCCCGGTGATCCAGGAGGACGGGACCACCGTCGTGCTCACGACGCTCACCGAGTACAGCCGCCGCTCGTGGGGCGACGCCGGCCGGGAGCACCACTGGTGGTGCACGTCCGCTCCGGCCGCCCACGTGGCCGACGAGCCGCTCGTCGACCGGTACGCCGCGGAGCTGACGGCGCTGATCGGGCCGGCGGCGTATGAGCACCTGCATCGGCTCTGTCACCGCCGGCTGGGACTGGGTTTGGTAGCCGTGCACCCGGCGACCGCCGCCGCGCACCAGCCACGGTCGTCAGCCGGGTGAACCGTCTGACGCTGAACGACACCGTCCCGACCCGAAGACCGACGCCGGGACCATCCGGCCCGACACACGAAAGGTGCACCATGCGCCCTGTCCGCGCGATCCCGCCCAACGGCGGGCCCCCGGAACCGGACCATATTCCGGCCCACGTGAAGAACAACTACCCCACCTGCGAACTGACGCCGCGCACCCGTCCGGCGTCGCCGCCGCCGGCGGCGGACGCCCGATGAGCACTGTCCCACACCGGACGCGGCGGTTCGTCGTGGCGCTGGCGTTGGCGTTCGCCGCCGCGACCGCCCTGTTCATCGGCACGGACCCCGGCGGATTCGGCGCCGCGCCGCAGCAGACGCCGCCACTGTCCATGGTGGACCCCAAGGACACCCCGCCGGAGAAGAACCCTGGCTGACCTTGGCGTCGCCGAAGTGTTTCGCAAACCCAAGCAACACACCCGGTCGGGTGCCCTGGCGGCACCTGACCGGGGCGGCCCGGAAGGAATCCACGTGACGTTCACCGACACGATCGCACTCGACGCGACCTGGCGCGCCTGGATGGCGGAGAACCTGGCGCTGGGCGCGGCCGCCGAGGAGGTGCGCGCCACCGCCGCTGCCGCCGGGATCGACTCGGCTGCCGTGGAGGAGGAGCTGTCGGCCGTGCTTGCCCATCCGTACTTCCGCGCGTGCCGCACGCTCGCGCTGCGCAGCGACTGGGCGGCCGCGCTGATGGACCTCTATGCTGAGCTGCGCGACCATGACGGCGGACGGCGGCTCGACCGACGCACGGGCATCGACCCGCAGGAGTTCTTCGGCCGCTACTACTTCGGTCACCGCCCGGTCGTCCTGTGTGGACTGATGGAGGACTGGCCGGCGCGCGCCTGGACCCTCGACAGCCTCGCCGAACGGTTCGGCGACGAGGAGGTCGAGGTGATGACCGGGCGGGAGGCCAATCCCGACCACGCCTGGCAGTACGACCGGCACCGCACACGCATGCCGTTCCGGCAGTACCTCGACCTGCTGCGCACCGGCCGGCGGACCAACGACTACTACATGGTGCCGCGCAATGACAACACCCGTGGCGCGCTGCGGGGCCTCGCCTCAGACGTGCGGGCACCGGCCGGCATCGTCGACCCGAATGGGCCGGCCGACATGACCAATCTCCTGCTCGGCCCGGCCGGCACGGTCACCCCGCTGCACGTCGACGCCGCCAGCGTCCTGCTGGGTCAGGTGCTGGGCCGTAAGCACGTCCGGCTCGTGCCGTCGTTCCAGCGGCACTTGGTGTACCCGCGCGGCGGCACGTTCAGCGCCGTCGACGCCGCACACCCGGACCTGGGGCGCCATCCGCTGTTCGCCCGCGCCACCGTGCTGGAGACCGTGCTGCAGCCGGGCGAGATGCTGTTCATACCAGCGGGCTGGTGGCACTGGGTCGAGGCACTGGACGTGAGCGCGTCGATGAGCTTCCACCAGTTCGCCGTCGACGGCGGCAACCACCACGTGGTCACCCCGCCGGCCGCGCACGCCGCGGCCTCCGCTGGGGCGTGACCCGCATGGCTCGCCACTGCGGCGGGCCGCAACTGCAATGATCGCCCGTTGTCGGATGGTCCGGTTGCTGCGCCGAGCCGGTTTCGCGCGGTGGTCCCGACGAGGCGCACGCCGGCATCCGGAAAGAGGCCGGACGTTCGGCCGACTGTGCGGGGGTGGATCGAGTCAGAAGAATGGCGGCGTGACGTCTGACGATCCCGCGTGGGGCGGGCCGTCGCGCGAGATCGACCGGCGGATGGCGCTCGCGCGCGAGTGGGATGAGCTCGTCGAAGAGGTCCGGCGGCTGCCGGGCTTCGAGGACTTCCTGCGGCCGCCGTCGCTGGAGACGCTGTTGCCGGCCGCGGCCGACGGGCCGGTGGTGATCGTCAACGTGAGCCGGTGGCGGTGCGACGCGCTCATCGTGACCCGTGAGGGCGTCGAGCTCGTGCCGCTGCCGCACCTCAGCCTCGACGAGGTGGTCGAGCGGGTCGGGTTCTACCTTCGCACCGTCGGGCACTTCGAGGACGCCGGGAAGGGGCGCGACGGGAACTCGCGCGACGCCGTGGCGCGGGAGCTGCGCGGGCTGGAGACCGACCTCGGCGACGTGCTGGCGTGGTGCTGGGACAGCATCGCCGCGCCGGTGCTCGAGCGGCTCGGGCTGACCGAGGCGCCGGCCGACGGGGCCCCGTGGCCGAAGCTGTGGTGGTGCCCGACCGGGCCGCTCACGCTGCTGCCGCTGCACGCCGCCGGGCGGCACGGCACCGACGGGGCCGCGGTCATGGACCGGGTCATCTCGTCGTACACCCCGACGCTGCGCGCGCTGCTGGAGGCCCGCCGGCCGCGGCCCGACGCCGAGGTCACGGCCGGCGACGCGCTGCTCGTGGTCGCGCTGCCGGACACGCCGGGGCAGCCGTCGCTGCCCAACGTGCGGCGGGAGGTCGAGATGCTGTCGCGGCTCGGCACGCCGGTCGTGCTGGAGGGCTCCGCCGCCACCGTGGCCGGTGTTGGCGCCGCGTTGCCGTCGCACCGGTGGGTGCACTTCAGCTGCCACGGCCAGCAGCACCTGGACGACCCGTCGCGGGGCGGGCTGCTGCTGTACGACGGGATGCTCACCGTCAATGACATCAGCTCCCGGCAGTACCGTGGCGACCTCGCCTTCCTGTCGGCGTGCAAGACGGCGACCGGCGGGCTGAACCTGCCCGACGAGGCGATCACGCTCGCCGCCGCGCTGCACTACACCGGGTACCGCCACGTCATCGCCACGCTGTGGTCCGTGTGGGACGACAGCGCGGCCGACGTCACCGAGACCGTCTACCGGCACATCCGCGACGGCGCCGCGCTGCGGCCCGAGCGCTCGGCGCACGCCCTGCACGAGGCGGTGCGCGAGCTGCGCCGGCGCGACCCCGACCGCCCGAGCGTCTGGACGCCGTTCACGCACACGGGGCCGTGAACCGCCGCGCCGCGTGGTTGGTTACCGCCGTTCGTCGCGGGTATTCGGGGTGACATTCCCCGTCCAACGAAAGGTGGCGACGTCGTGAACGACTTCCTGAAGAAGGCCAAGAAGGTCGCCGACGAGCACGACGACAAGGTCGACGAGGCCATCGGCAAGGCGGGCGACGAGGCGAACCGGCGCACGGACGAGAAGTACTCGAGCCAGGTGGACAAGGGCGTCGACTACGCCCAGCAGCACACGGGCCAGGGCAAGACCCAGCGCTGACCCGGCACGATGCCGAGGCCGGTCACCGTGAGTGGCCGGCCTTGCGCAGTTCAGTGATTTTGGTTGATTCGACCGTACGGTGGGTATGTGCCCCGCCGTCACAGTTGATCTACCCCCGGGAGCACTGGTGTCCGCCATCATCCGATCCGACAGCATCCTGGCCGGCACCGCCGCCGAGCTTCTCGCCCGGCACGCCCCCGGCGCCGACGGCGGCCCGTGCCCCGCCTGCGGGTGGCCGGGCCCGTGCCCGCCGGCCCGTCACGCCGAATCCGTCCTCGCCGCCGCCGCGGCGCCCGCAATGCCCGCGGCCTTACCGCCGCTGCGCGCCGCGGCGTAGCCGCGCCCGGTGCGGCCCCACGGCTTGAACACCGGCAGCGTCGTGGCGGTGGCCAGCGCCCCCAGCATGACGGCCCGTGCCCCCGGCCATCACCACGGCGAGGGCCGTCGCGAGCAGGCCTTCCCGGATCCGGGCGGGCATCACCCGCCCACTGCAGGCGCTGGTGCGGATGAAGCGTCGTCGACTTCACCCGGCGCAGCCGGGAGGTTTGGAATGGTATTGAACTAACCCGGTTGGAGTGCGTAAAGTCGGCCTCAGCCGACAACGGAGGCACCGCCATGAGTGGCTTCACGCCTGCTGCGCAGGACAGGTTCTCGTGTGGATTGCGGACGGTCGGCCGGACCGCCCGCGACGACTTCGATGAGGCCACTCGCGCCCCGCTCGACCGGGTCGAAGCGTTCGAGCGTCTCAATCAACCGGCCATGGAACGTCTGCTGGGCGTGCGATGACACTGGTGGCCGGGGTCGACTCGTCGACCCAATCGACCAAGGTCGTGGTGTGCGACGCGGACACCGGCGAGGTACTCCGGGAGGGCCGCGCGCCACACCCCGACGGTACCGAGGCCGATCCGCTCCTGTGGTGGGCCGCGTACGAGCAGGCCAGCGCCGGGCTGCTGGACGGTGTCGCCGCGATCGGCGTCGCCGGGCAGCAGCAGGGCATGATCTGCCTCGACGAGGCCGGCGAAGTGGTGCGTCCCGCCGTGCTGTGGAACGACACCCGCTCGGCGCGCGCCGCGGTCGACCTCACTGACGAGTTCGGCGGCCCGCAGGCGTGGGCCGACGCGGTCGGGCTGGTGCCGGTGGCCAGCTTCACGGTCACCAAGCTGCGCTGGTTCGCCCACGCCGAGCCGCAGCTCGCGGCCCGGACGACCACGGTGCTGCTGCCGCACGACTGGCTCACCCACCGGCTGCGCGCTGACGGGGGCGAGCCGACGACCGACCGCGGCGAGGCATCCGGTACGGGGTACTGGTCGCCGGCGACCGGGGAGTACCGCCGGGATCTGGTGAAGCTCGCCTTCGGCCGGGACCTGGCGGTGCCCCGGGTCGCCGGGCCCGCCGAGACGGTCGGCGAGACCGCGTCCGGCGCGGTGCTCGCCGCCGGCACCGGTGACACCATGGCCGCAGCGCTCGGCGTCGGCCTGCGGCCCGGCGACGTGGTGGTGTCGCTGGGCACCTCGGGGTGCGCGTTCGGGCTGAGCGAGGTTCCGACCGCCGACGCGAGCGGGCTGGTGGCCGGCTACGCCGACGCGACCGGCCGGTTCCTTCCGCTGGTGTGCACGCTCAATGCGGCCCGGGTGCTGGGCACGGTCGCCGACCTGCTGGGCCGGTCGCCGGCCGAGTTCGACGAGTTGGCGCTGTCGGCGCCGCCGGGCGCGGGAGGGTTGACGCTCCTGCCGTACCTGGACGGGGAACGCACCCCCAACCTGCCCGGCGCGCGCGGTCTGCTCGCCGGGCTGACACGGGCGAACGCGTCGGCGGCGAACCTGGCGCGGGCCGCGGTGGAGGGCATGCTCGGCGGCCTCGCCGACGCCCTCGACGCGCTCCGCGCTCAGGGCACCCCGGTCGACCGGGTGCTGCTGATCGGCGGCGCGGCCAAGTCCCGCGCCGTACGGGCGGTGGCGCCGGCGCTGTTCGACGCGCCGGTCAGCGTGCCGAGCCCCGGCGAGTACGTCGCGCGCGGCGCGGCGCGTCAGGCCGCCTGGGCGCTGTCCGGCGGTGCCGAGCCGCCGCAGTGGCCTCTCGCGGCCGAGGAGGTAGCCGCCGCCGGTACCCCGGAGGTGCACGAGCGCTACGCCGACGTCCGCCAACGGTCCCTACGGCTGCTGACGTAACGCGGTCGCGGCCAGGACCTCGTCAGCGACCTTCCTTGTGGCGGCGGCGGTCGATGTCCTTGAGGACGTCCGGGTCCCACACCGAGGCGTCCCAGTCCTCGGCGGTCGGCCGGGCCACCATCGGGGGCTCCTCGGAGTAGGGCCGCTTGACCCCGGCGCCCTGGCGCAGCACCGCGGTGGAGTGCCGCACGCCGGCGATGAGCGCCGCGACCCCGAGCATGCGGACCGCGATCGCCGCGTACACCCCGCCGGGCAGGTCGAAGAACCCGAGGACGAACAGCAGGACGAAGGCGCCGAAGACGTAGAACCCGATGAGCCGGTTGGTCGGCCGTCCCTGCTCGCGGGCCTCGCGGGCGGCGGCCACGAGCCACGAGATGCCCGAGATCAGCAGGCCGAGCACGACCGCGAAGCCGACCAGACCGATGACCAGCAGGGTGACGACCACCGCGCGGGCCTGCAGCGACGACGGGACGTTTCCGGTCGCGGCGAGCAGCGCGGCGACGGCCAGCTCGACGACGGCGTAGGCCACCGCGAACCCGACCACCCGCCGCGCGGCAACGGACAGTTGCATGATTCCTCCCCCGTAAATCGGTCGCCAACGATACGCGGCCGCGGCCCGTCGCGCTGACCCTCGGGGGACGGGCCGGGTTACGGTCCGATGTGGACGAACGGCATCCAGGCCGTGAGGTCGCCGCCGCTGCGCTCGCGCAGATCCCGGACCGCGTGGTGCAGGGCCACCGCGCTGCGCTGCGGGTGCAGGGTGCCGCCGGTGGCCAGGTCGGCGTAGACGGCGGCGGCGACCTCGGCGGCGGTGCGGTCGCCGACCGACCACAGCGTCGCGATCACGTGGCGGAAGCCGGTGAAGTGCAGCGCGGCGGCGAGCGTGATCGCCTCGTCCGGCAGCGCGGCGCCGCCCGTGGCGGTCTTGCACGCCGACAGGAACGCGAACTCGTTGCGGTGCGCCTGCCGGCCGAGGTCGGTGACCGTGAGCGGGCCGTCGTACAGCTCCAGGCCGCCCGTCGACGGATCGTCGAGGTCCTGCGAGCCGTGGCAGGCGAAGTGGACCCAGCGGTGCCGGCCGAGCTCGGCGAGTACCGTATCCCGGGTTGCGGCGGGACCCTCGAGCAGCGTGCGGCGGCGTCCGGGCAGTGCGGCGGCGAGCAGCGCCACCTCGTCCCTGACGGACGGCAGCGGCGGCTGGCCGGGCGCGTCCGGCAGCGCGACCACCAGCAGGCGTTCGTCGCCCGGATCGTCCGGGCGGCCGGATCGGCGGGCGTCGAGCAGGGCGCGCAGCGTCGGCGTGTACGACGAGACGACCCGGTCGACGACGGCCGCGCCCGGTATGCCGTGGCGGCCGGCGGCGTGCAGGGGCAGCAGGCTCAGCGCGCCGGTCGGGCACCACCACAGCCGCGGCCAGGGCCCGTCGGGGGCGCCGCTGTGCCCGAGGTGGTCGAGGATGCGGCGCGCGAACGCGTCCCACATCCAGGCCGCGGTGTCGCGCAGCGTGTCCGGGCCGAGGCCGCCGGTGCCGTACGGCACCACCTCCCGCTCCCGCCCCAGCCCGCCCAGCGCCAGCAGGTACCCCTCGACCCGCTCCACGACGTCGTCCTTGCGCAGGTCGGGCAGGTCGAGCACCTCCACGCCGCCGGTGCGGACGATGAGCGCGTCGCAGCGGCCCGACCCCACGTTGACGATGACGACCGGCCCGCCCTCGGCGGCCGGCAGCAGGTCGGCCAGGCGCGGCGGGCGCAGGAAGTCGGCGAAGCCCTCGAGGCGGCGGATCTCGGCGACGACGTCGTCCCAGGCCCGTGCGCGGGCCATCCGCCGGTCCAGCTGCCGGGCACTGTCGGGCATCATCCGTGGGACACCAGCCGATCTCTTAGGACCGGGTCGCGGTAGCGGTACGCGCCGCCGGCCGGCTCCAGCACCTGACGCTCGCAGGCGTCGTCGAGGAACCGGATCAGCCGCAGCGGCAGCCTCCCCCGGGCCGCGAGGTACAGGCGGGCCACGGCGAAGCGCGGCCAGGGCAGGAACGTGGCCGCGGCGAAGCCCCCCGCCCCGGCGCCGAACAGGGCACCGAGGACCGCCGTGACCGCGATCCCGGGACGGGACGGCAGCCCGTACGTCAGGTCCAGCAGCAGCACGTACGGCGGCCACAGCCCGGCGGACACGGCGATGGCGACGATCACGAACCGCGGCAGGCGCCGCCGGCTCGCGCGCACGTCCCGGCCCGGGTCCGGCGGCGGCGCATCCGTCACGACCGCGCCCGGCGCGCGACGCAGCCGGCCGCGGACCGCGCCGATCGCGGCGGCGACCGGCACCAGCGCCGCCATGAACGTCACCACGATGCCGGCGGTGAGCTCGATGCCGTGGCGGGCGAGGCCGTCCTCGAAGACCCGCCACGCGTCCTCGGGCAGGCGCAGCCAGTACGACAGCAGCTCGACGGCGGCGAGGTACACGCCCCACAGCAGCCCCTTGCGGGCGCCGGCGATCACGGCCCGCCGGTCGCCGATGCGCCGCCCGGCCGCGCGGCGCGGCTTGTCGCGACCCGGCCGGGTGCCGGCGGCCCACATCAGCGCGCCGAGCGCGGCGACGACCGCGAGCCACTTGAGGTGCCCGGCGGCGGTCAGCGGCGACGCGACCCCGCCGAGGCCGAACGTGGCGGCGTCGAACGTGGTGTTCATGGTGGCGCGCAGGTCGCCGAGGAAGCCGGGCCGCAGGCGTTCGCAGAGGTGGTACACCGGCCAGAGCGAGGCCTCGAAGGCCACGACGGCCAGGAGCGCCCCGACGGCGGCCGCGGGGGCGGGCCGGATCAGCACGGGGAGGCCCGCCCACGGGATGTCGTACTGGTGCGCCCGGTCGAACCCGCGCGCGATGAACGCGAGCCACCGGCGCGCCTCGTCCGGCCGGTACGGGCTCGGCGGCCCGTACGCGTCGGAGAAGACCCGGTCCAGGGCCGCACGGATGTCGGTGTCGGCGTGGACGTCCTCGGCGCCGCCGCCGTCGTCGGCGGGCCGGTCGGCGCGGCGGTAGGCGTCGAGTTCGGTGAGGCGCAGCTGCCGCAGCTCGACGGCGGCGGTTCCGGCCGGGTCGCCGGCCGCGCGGACCGCCTCGCGGTAGGCGTGCGGGTCGCTGGTGAGGACGAACGGCCCCGCGTACGCGTCGAGGCGCTCGAGGGCGGCGGCGCGGGCGGCGGCCGGCAGCTCGTGCAGGCCGTCGAGCAGCGGCAGGACGCGGCCGGCGGCGACCAGCCGGCGGGCCGGCGTGACGCCGCGCGCGTCGGGGCCACCGAGCTCCGGGAAGTCGACGGCGACGCGGGCGGCGACCCAGTCGGCGACGTCGCGGCCGCCCGGGTCCCAGCCGGCGACCGGCACCACGACGGGGACCGGCCCGCCGTCGTACGCCTCGGCGAGCCGCAGGAGGAACACCGTCTTGCCGCTGACCGGCCCGGCGAGCACGACGAGCCGCCCGGTCGGCATCGCCGCGTACACCTCGGCCGGCGCCAGCTCGCTCAGGTCCACATCGGACGGTGCGTCGCCGGCGAGCCGGGCCCCGTTGGCCAGCGCCGGCCGGTACACGCGGTGGCGCAGCAGCTCGGCCCGGGCGCGCTCGAGGTGCAGGGCGGCCAGCCGGTCGGCCGTCGCGTCCAGTGCCGGCCCGGAGCGCCATCGCATGCGCCCAGGATGGCATCGGGTCCGAGCCGGAAACGATCGTCCGTTCGCCCGTCGAACGCCCCGGCGGCCCTTCGGTAGCCTGGCGCGGTGGCAGGCTGGTGGGCGCGGCAGGTCGGCTCCCGGGCCTACAACGTGCTGGCGTTCATGGAGGCCGCCGGCGCCCGCAGGTCCGGCGACGACATGGAGATCCTCGGCGAGGCGGCCGCCAGCTTCGCGATCGCGGCCGAGCAGGCCCCGCCGGGCCCGCGCCGCAACCGCTACCTGGTGCGCTCCGCCACGCTGCGCATCGCCCGGTTCCGGCGCACCGGCAACGCCTCCGATCTGGCGACCGGGATTCAGGCCCTGGAACGGGTGCTGTCGGCCGACCCGCCGGACACGGAGCAGTACGCCGAGGCCACCGCGGAGCTCGCGTCGGCGCTGCGGCGGACCGGTTCGCGGGCCGACTTCGACCGGTCCATCGAGCTGCTGCGCCGGGAGGTGCCGGCCGGGGTGGACGTCACCGGGCGGACCCGGGTCACCCGCGCGCTCGGCGCCGGCCTGCTGCACCGGTTCCGCCGCGACGGCGACCCGGGCGACCTCGACGCGGCGATCGAGGCGGCGCGGGCCGCCGCCGACGATGACGCGCTGCTGGCCGACGCGCTGCTCGAGCGGGACGCCCGGCGCGGCGACCCGGCCGCGGTCGACGAGGCCGTCGGGCTGCTGCGGCGGGCGACCGCCGACCAGACGGAGCAGGGCTGGGCCCTGCGCTGCGGCGAGCTGGCGCAGGCGCTGGTGCGGCAGTACCGCATCCGGCGCGAACCGGCGCTGCTGGACGAGGCGGTCGACGTGGCCCGCCGGGCCGGCGCCGAGGCCGATCCGGGTTTCGACCGGCTGGCCGCGCAACACGACCTCGGCGTCGTGCTGTTCGCGCGGTACGAGGCCCGCGGCGACCCGGCGGACCTGAGCGCGGCCGTTGCCGCGCTGCGTTCGGCCGTCGCCGGCCTGCCCACCGGCGCGCCCGGCCGCCCGGACCGGCTGGCCTGGCTGGCCACCGCGCTCACCGTCCGCGCCACGCACCTGGGCGCGCGGGCCGACCTCGACGAGGCGATCGCGCTGCTGCGGGAGGCCGGGCCCGCGCATCGGGGCGCACTGGTCAATGCATTGATCGCGCGCGCCGACGTCGACGGGGCCGTGGAAATCGGCCGGCACCTGGTCGGCGGCGACACCTCGGACCGGTCCGCGGCCGGCCTGGCCTACCTCACCCGGCACCTCAGCTCCGGCGACCTCGGCGACCTGGAGCGAGCCATCGAGGTGCTGCGGGCCGCGATGCGCGACGCGAACCCGGCCGAGCTCGAGCGCCGCCTGGTGCTGTTCGACCACCTGGGCACCGCCCTCGCCGCCCGGTACGCCGCGACCGGGGCGCCGGCCGACCTGGACGAGGCCGTCGACCTGCTGCGCTCGGCGGCCGAGCGGCTGGCGCCCGGTGACGCGATCCGCGGGGCGGTCCTGTCCCGGCTGTCGGTCGCCCTGCGGTACCGCTACGGCCTGCACGGCGCGCGTTCGGACATCGACGAGGCGGTGGAGGTGCTGCGGGAGGCGTCGGACGGCGCCGGCCGGACGATGCACCTGACGGCACTGGCGAACGCGCTGCAGACCCGCCACGACCTGACCGATGACCCCGAGGACCTGCGGGGCGCGGCCGACGCCGCACGCGCGGCGCTGCGCGATGCCGGCCCGGACGACCCGATGTACGCATCACTGCTCAACAACGTCGGCATCGTGCTGCACCGCACCTTCGAGGTCACCGGCGACCGCGACGACCTCGACGAGGCGGAGTACGCGCTGCGCACCTCCCTCGATTCGGGCGGCCGCGACGACGCCGACTGGTGGATGGTGCCGCTCAACCTGGCCCAGGTGCAGTTCGCCCGCTACGAGCTCGACGGCGACGAGGACGCCCGGCGCGACGCCCTGGCCCACGTCACCGCGCTGCTCGCCGCCGTCGCCCCCGGCACCCCCGCGCACGCCTCGCTGCAGATCGTGGCCGGTTCCCTGTACCGCGCCGACCCGCGATCCGCGACCGAGGCGGTCGCGGCGTTCCGGTCGGCCGCGATGAACGAGCACGCGGCGGCCGTCGAGCGCATCCGCGCCGCCATCGACGCGGCCAGGCTCGCGCTGCGCCACCGCGCGGCCGGCGTCGCCACCGACATGTACGCCGTCGCGGTCTCGCTGCTGCCCGCGGTCGCCTGGCGCGGCCTGGACCGCACGGACCAGGAGCTCCGCCTGGCCTGGCTGGCGGATGTCGCGACCGACGCCGCCGAGGCCGGCATCACGGCGGGCCGCGCGGACGCCGCGGTCGAGTGCCTGGAGCAGGGGCGGACCGTGCTGTGGGGCCAGCTGCTGGAGCAGCGGGCCGAGCTCACCCGGTTGCGCGACGCGGCGCCGGCCCTGGCCGACCGCCTCGAGGCCGCGCTCGCCCAGCCCCCGCCGTAGTCACCGCCCGCGGTTCGCGTGGACGATCCAGGCCCGGGCGTCGAACCAGACGCCGTCGGCGGTCAGGTGTTCGGCGAGCGCGTCACGCAGGCGGTCGAGGGTGGCGGCCGCCGCCGCGGGGTCGAGATTCTGCAGCGCCGCGCTGGTGCACGAGAAGCCACGGACCCAGTCGAGTGCCGCGTCCGGATCCGGGCCGTAGTACACGGGCTCGCCGACGTCGGTGAACGTGACGCCGGCGAACCCGGCGCCGCGCAGGATCTCCTCCACCACCGCCGGGTCGGCCAGCGAGAACGGGTCCGGTCCCCGCGGCTGCGGGTCGCCGAGGGCGCGGCGGATGGTGACGTCCCACTCGTTGCGGTCGCCGGACTGCCAGACCGCCATGACGAGGCGGCCGCCGGGCCGCAGCGCCCGCGCAATGTTGGCGAACGCGGCGGCCGGGTCGGCGAAGAACATCGTGCCGAAGCGGCTGATCGCCAGGTCGAAGGAGTCGTACGCGAAGTCGTACCGCTGCGCGTCGGCGCACTCGAACGCGACGTTGCCCAGGCCCTCGGCGCGGGCGAGCGCCCGGGCCCGCTCGACGGCCCGCGCGGACACGTCGAGCCCGAGCGCACGGCCGGCGTGGGCCGCGCGCGCCGCGTCGCGGGTCGTCCGGCCGCCGCCGCAGCCGATGTCCAGGACGCGGTCGCCGGGCCGGACGTCCCAAGCCCGGCGCAGCACCGCGCCGTAGCGGGTCAGCTCGGCGTCGTAGTCGACGGGGCCCTGCATGGTCGTCCCTCCTCAGGCGTCGCGCCAGGCGGCGGGGGAGCGCCCGTACGCCGGCGGCAGACCGGGCCAGCTCAACGCCCGGCCGTCGAGCTGCCCGGGCGGGCTGATGCCGCTCCATCCGTCGCCGAGCGCGACCCGGAAGGCGTCCGGGTCCGGTTCGCCGTCCCGGACGTCAGCGCGGACCCCCTGGTCCAGGAGCCATCGCGCCGTCCGGTTGAGCGACACCGACACGTGCGCGACCTCCCCGGTCCGCGCCCGCCGGGCCAGCGCGGTCAGGACGCCGCCGGCCAGCAGATACCCGGAGGCGTGGTCGAGCAGCTGGCACGGCAGCGCGCCGGGGCGGGCGCCGTCGGCGGTGGCCGCCCAGCCGATGCCCGTGGCGATCTGGACGAGGCTGTCGAAGCCGCGGCGCCGGCCCCACTCGCCGGCCGTTCCCCACGCCGACAGCGTGGCCACGACGGTGCCCGGGTGCTCCTCGGCGATCTGGTCCGGCTCGAGGCCGAGGCGGCGCAGCGCGCCGGGCCGGTAGCCGGTCACGACCACGTCGGCCCCGGCGACCAGCCGGTGCAGGGCCTCCCGGCCCGGCCCGGTGCTCGCGTCCAGCAGGGTGCTCGCCTTGCCGATCACGCCGTCGACCGCGTGCAGCGGCAGCTCCGGGCGGCCCGGGTCGTCGACGCGCAGCACGTCGGCGCCGAGCGCGCCGAGCATCCGGGTGCCGACCGGCCCGGCGATGACCCGGGTCAGATCCAGCACCCGCAGCCCCGACGCCGGAAGGGGGCCCGGCCGCGGCATGGGAGGCCCGGCGCCAGCCGGCACGATGGAAACCAAGGGGGATGCGTCCGTGGCCGGCCCGTCGGCGCGCCACTGTTCCTGGGTGCGCGCGGCAACCGCGAGCCCGCCGGCCTCGTACACCAGCCGCTCCACCTCCGCCGCCGGCCGGGCGCCGACCGCCTCGGCGAGCCGGGCCTGAACCTCGTCGTCCGGCCCGTCGC
Organism: Dactylosporangium sp. CA-139066; assembly: GCF_050936175.1. Lineage (NCBI taxonomy): Bacteria > Bacillati > Actinomycetota > Actinomycetes > Micromonosporales > Micromonosporaceae > Dactylosporangium > Dactylosporangium sp. CA-139066. Next base: position 3,759,382 of record NZ_JBNJNH010000001.1, read on the forward strand.
CGACCCCGAGCGCCGCGAGCAGCGCCGTGCGGTGCCAGGGATAGTTCGCGTGCGTCCGCACCCAGCCGTCCGCCGCCGGCCAGAGCCGCGACAGCGGCGCGAACCCGTCGATGCCCCGGCCCGCCGGGTCGCGCAGCAGGGCCTCGCTGCGCATCGCGGCCGCCACGTGGGCGGTGTCCAGGACGACCTCGGGCCGCCGCCCGCTGCGCGCGTGTGCCAGCTCCGCGGCGGCGTCGAGGCAGGCGGACACGGACGCCACGGCGCACTCGGCGACCGCCAGCGGCGAGGAGAGGCCGGCCGGCCGCGGATCCCCGGCCACCCGCACGTTCACGGGACCATCCCGGCCGGCCTGAGAAGCGCCGACCGCGCGTTGCCGGGGCTGCCGTTGAGCAAGGTGTACTCGTAGTCGCCGTCGCCGTCGGGGGTCATCGCATAGCCGCAGTACACCCCGGTGAGCACGGCCGGGGCCGCCGTTGTGGCGTGGCGCGTCACATACGTCCACGCGTCGTAGACCAGCCGCACGCAGGCGATGCCGTGCGCGACGGCGAACTCGAGGGCGCCGCTCTGGAAGCCGGTGGCGGCCACCACGACGCCCTTCTGCGCGCCCGTGGACTGCAGCTTGGTGAGCAGTACCTGGACATCGGAGCGTTTGACGGGGTCCTTGTGGCGCTTGCACTCGAACAGGATCAGGAAGTCCAGGCCGGCCAGCCGGAAGCGCGCCGTGACGTCCATGATGTAGGTCCCGTCGAGGCCCTCGAGCGGATCGAGGTGCCTGACGTCCCAGCCGGCCAGCTCCAGGTCCATCGACCGGGCGATCGCGGCGACGGCCTCCTCGTAGGCCTTGGGCGTGATGTCGAACGCCGGCCAGTGATCGTCCTGCACCGCTTGGATCCTAACCGGCCGCGCGCCGAGTGGCTAAGATGCGGCCGGTGGAGGTTGACCGAGACACGGCGATCGATCTCGAACACGAGGCGCACGATCCCGTCGCGCAGTGGGAGCTGCGCGAGCACGGCCCCTTGGACATGGCGGTGCAGATCCAGGTCGGCACCGTCGGCGACGGCTGGTACGTGCGCCACCTGGGCTTCGGTGACCGGCGCTTCCCCGGCAAGACGGCCGCCTGGCAGGCGGTTCGCGGGCTGATGGACCGGCACGAGGGCCGCTGGGAGCGGGTCGGCGTCGACTCCGGGCCGTTCCGCGCGCTGTGGCGTGCGGATGGTTCACGGGTGCTGTACGACACGCACGACGACGAGTCGCTGCACGCCGGCTGGGGCCGGGGCAAGGACGAGCGCTGGAACGCCTACACGGCCGCCATGGACGCGGGTGAGACGCTGCGCAGTACCGAGACGCATTCGCTGCTCGAGGGCGTCATCGAGCTGATCCGGTACCGCGATCCGATCGACGGATCGCCGCGGTACGCGGTCTGCACGGCCGTCGAGGCGGGCTCGGACTGGCGGGTCGTCGACTACCGCGAGCGCGCCGCGGCGGACGCGGAGTACGAGCGGGAAGTGTGGTCCAACGCCGACCCGGAGCTGCCCTACCGGTCGAGCGACATCGTCGACGTGCCGGTCAGTCGCCGGTCGAGGCCCCCGCACGGCCTGAGCGTCTCGCCGTCCGGCGAGGTCGGCGTGACCGAGGATCTGCGGTACCTGGGGCTGCTGCCGCCGCGGATCGTCTGGCCGCGGACACCGGCGCCGGCCGGGCCGCCGCGCCCGGTGTGCGCCATGACGGCCCGGCCGAGGGACTGGGGGCCGGAGTCGGTGGACGTCCGGGACGTCACCCCGCCGCCGTGGCGGGAGGCGGCCGACCCGCCGCCCAACGACCTGGCCCTGGCCGCCCTGCCCGACGGGCGGTACCTGCTCGCCGCGGCCGAGGACACCGCGGCCCACGTCTGGAGCGCCGGCGACGGCCGCCGGATCCGTACCGTCTCCGGGCACACCGAGCGGGTCCTGTCCGTCGCGCTCACCGTGCTCGCCGACGGCGAGGCGGTGCTGGCCACCGGCGGACAGGACGGCGCGGCCCGCGTCTGGACGACCCGGGAGGGCGAATCGGTCGCCGACCTCCTCGGGCACGACGGACCGGTGAACGCCGTCGCCTGGGCCGGCCCGCCCGGCGACGTGCCGTGGCTGGTCACCGGAGGCGACGACGCGACCGTGCGGGTGTGGAACGTGGCGAGCGAGGAGACCCGGGCCGTCTTCGAGGTCGGCGCCCGCGGCGTCGACATCGTGTGGTCGGTGGCCGCGGCCGTGCGGTCCGACGGGCACGTCTGCGTCGTCGCGGGCGTCGACGACTCGGACCGGTCCACCGTGTACGTCTGGGACGCGACCGCCGGCACGGTCGCGCACGAGTTCGTGTTCGAGCGCGCCGAGCCGGGCATCCGGCCGCCGTACGTGGCGGTGGCGACGCTCGCCGACCGCTCGCTGCGGGTCGCGGCCGCCGCCGGCGGCGTGGTGCGGATCTGGGACGGCCACACCGGCGAGGTGGTGCGCACGTTCCCCGCGCCCGGCGGGCGGCGTGACGGGCACGTCGCGCTGGCCGTGCTGCCCGGCCTGCGCGTCGCCGTCGCCACGACCGGCGGCCGGCAGACGCTGGTCTGGGACACCGAATCGGGCGCGCCGCTGGCCACGGTGGACCATGCGGGCGAGGGATGGCACGAGCCGGTCGGCCTGGTGGCCCGGCCGGACGGAGCGCTGCTGCTGGCGACCGGCCGGGAGGGCGACACGCCGGCCCGCGTCGTGCGGCTGAGCCCGCGCTGGTAGGGGCCGGTGTCCATCGAGGAGCTCGCCGTGCGGGTGAGCGCCTGGGTCGAGGAGTACCGGCGGTCCGGCGATCCGGCCGCGATCCTCGACGCCACCGCGGACCGTGACGCGGCGGCGCTGTGGCGGGCGGTGCGCGCCGTCGACCCGGACAGCGCCTCGGCGCCGCTGGAGGCCCTGTATCTGGCGGGGTCCCGCGTGCTGGGCCGGCTGCACTACTGGCGGCACCGGGAGTCGGCCGGCGATCGCGGCGACGCCGAGCTGGCCCGGGCGCTGCTGTGCCTGGAGGCCGTCGCGGACGACCATCATGCCGTGCCGGCCGAGCTGCACCCGCTGGTCGGGCGGTTCACCGACCCGGAGGCCCAGGCGGAGGCGGCGGTGGCGCTGCTGGCGGCCTCGGCGCGCCGGCCCGACCCGGCCCTGCTCGACGCGGCGATCCTGCTGATGACCCCGGCGGCGCAGGCGACGCCGCGGCGGGACCCGCGCCGCGGCGCGCGGCTCGCGCACCTGTGCCTCGCGCTGCGGCGCCGGCACGAGCGGGACGGCGCCGCGGCCGACCTCGACGCCGCCGTCGTCGCCGGCGAGGAGGCGGTCGAGATCGCCGACCGGCGCGGCGAGCCGGCCCCGGCGGCGTGGACGCACCTGGCCGCCGCGTACCGGTGCCGCCACCAGCTCCGCGGCGGGGCCGGCGACCTGCGGCGGGCCGTCGGGCTGCTGGAGCGGCGGCTGGCCGTCGCCGGCGCCGACGTGGCCGCGCCGGCCGAGCTGGCCGAGGTCCTTCGGCTGCGGTACGAGCAGACCGGCGACCCGGCGTACGTCGAGCGGGCCGTGGTCCTGGCCGGCGAAGCGGTCGCGCGGGCCGGCGACGAGGCGGACCCCGCGCTGCTGGCCACCCTCAGCGGCGCGCTGCTGCGGCGGTACGAGCGGACCGGCGCCCCGCCGGACCTGTGGCGCGCGGCCGAGCTCGGCGAACGGATCGTGGCCGCGCCGCCGCCGGACGCCCCCGGCCGCGGCGCCCACCTGGCGGCCGCGGCGTCGGTCCTGCTCACGCGGCACGAGCGGAGCCGGTCGCCGCGGGACGTGCACCGGGCCGTCGACCTGTACGAGCAGGCGCTGTCGACCCTGCCCGACGACGACCGCGCCCGCCCGCCGCTGCTGCGGGGCCTCGCCGGGGCGCTCCACCAGCGGCACCTCGCCACCGGCGACGGCGCCGACCTGGAGCGCGCCGTGACCCTGGCCGGCTGGGCGCTCGCCGCCGTCCCGCCCGGCCGGCCCGACCGCGCCGCCGCGGCCATGGACCTCGCGGCCGTCCACCTGACCCGGCACGCGCACACCGGCGTGCTCGCCGACCTGGCCCGCGCCGTCGAACTGGCCGAGGACGCGCTCGCGGCCGGCGGGCCGCCGGCGTGGCTGTCCACGCTGAGCGACGCCTACCAGCAGCGCTACGTCGTCACCGGCGACGCCGGCGACCTCGACCGGGCGATCGCGCTCGGCGAGCGGGCGGCGGTCGGTCCCGGCTTCGCCCTCGCCGCGCGGCAGGTGCGGCTCGCGACCGCGTACTGGCGCCGCCACCGCGGCGCGGGCCGGCCGGGCGATCTGGACCGGGCGGTCGAGCTGGGCGAGCGGGCCGTGTCCGGTACCCCGGCCGACCACGTCGAGCTGCCCGGCCGTCTGTCGCTGCTCGCCGAGATGCGGCTCGACCGGCACCGCCTCGGCGCCACCGGCGAGGCGGACGGCGACGGCGAGGCGGACGCGGCGGTCGACCTCGCCGAGCGGGCGCTGGCCATGGTCCCGGCCGGCCACCCCGCCCGCTCGCGGTTCACCGCCACCGTCTGCGCCGCCCGCCTCGAACGCGGGGCCGCCGCGCTGGACCCGGACCGGCTCCGCGACCTGGCGGCCGGGGCCGCCGAGGCGCACGGTGCGGCGCCGCTGGACCGCATCGCCGCCCATCACGCCGCCGGCTCGCTCGCGCTGGCGGCCGGCGACGCGACGCTGGCCGTGAGGCTGCTGGACCGGGCGGTCGCGCTGCTGCCGTCCGCGGCGCCACGGGAGGCCGGCTGGGCCGACCAGCAGCACCGGCTCGGCCGGCCGGCGGGCCTCGTCGGCGACGCGGTCGCCGCGCACTGTGCGGCCGGCGACCCGGGTGGGGCGGTCGAGATCGCCGAGCTCGGCCGGGGCGTGCTGCTGGCGAGCCAGGCCAGCACCCGCGTCGACCTGGTGGCGCTGGCCGCTCACGCCCCCGGCCTCGCCGACCGGTTCGGCTGGGTGTGCGAACGGCTCAACACGCCGGACTTCCCGGCCGAGGAACGGCGGCGGTGGTGGGCCGACTACGACGCGCTGCTCGCCGAGATCCGGCGGCGGCCCGGCCTGGAACGGTTCCTGGCCGCGCCGCGCCTGGCGGACCTGCGCCCCGCCGTGGCGGGCGGCTGCGCGGTCCTGGTCAACGCGAGCCGGCACCGCGGCGACGCGGTCGTCGTGCGGCCCGGCGCCGAGCCCGCGCTGGTCGAGCTGCCCGGCCTGCGACTGTCCGATGTGGACACCCATGGGTCGCGGCTGCTCGGCGCGTTCGAGGGCGAGCCGTCGCCGGCCGGCGTGCCGGACCGCGGCCGGGTGGTGCGCGAGATCCTGGCCTGGCTGGACGAGGCGGTCGTCGGCCCGGTCGTCGCCGCGCTGGCCGCGACGCCGGCGGCACCGTGCCGGGTGTGGTGGCTGCCGACCGGCCCGCTCGGCCTGCTGCCGCTGCACGCCGCCGGCGCCGCCCCCGACGTGCTGGTCTCGTCCTACGTGCCCTCCCTGCGCGCCCTGCGGGCCGCCCGCGACCGGCCGCCGGCGACCCGGCGGCGGCGCCTCACCGTGGCGCTGCCGCACACGCCCGGGCTCGCCCCGCTGCCCGGAGCCGCCCGCGAGGCCGCCGCGCTGGGCGGCACGGTGCTCACCGGCGAGCAGGCCACCGCCGGCCGGGTGGTGCCGGCCGTCGAGGCGGCCACGTGGGCGCACTTCGCCTGCCACGCCGTGGTCGACCCGGCCTCCCAGGCCGGCGGCGGGCTGCGGCTGTTCGACCGGACGCTGCGCCTGCCCGAGGTCGGCGGGCTGCGGCTGGCCGAGGCCGAGCTGGCGTACCTGTCCGCCTGCTCCACCGCCAACCACGGCATCCGGTACGCCGACGAGGTGCTGCACCTGGCGTCCGCGTTCCAGCTCGCCGGCTTCCGGCACGTCGTGGCAAGCCTGTGGCCGCTCGACGACGGCACCGCCGTGCGGGCCGCCCGCGCGTTCTACCGGGCGCTGCCGGAGTCACCGGTCGCGGACGGTGCGGCCACCGTCCTGCACCACGTGACCCGCCGGCTACGCGCGGCGAACCCGGACCGCCCCGACCTGTGGGCCCCGCTGATCCACAGCGGACCCTGATCAGCTCTTGCCGGAAACCGGCTGGCCGAGGGCCATCAGCTCGGACACGGTGACGAACCGGTAACCGCGCTGGCGCAGCCCGGTGAACATGGTGCCGAGCTGGCTGAGCGCCACGTACCGGTTGGGCGAGCCGACGTCGTGGGCCAGGATGATCTGACCGGGACGGGCGTGCTCGACGATGTCCTGCGCCTGACCGGGCGGGTTCTTGACGTACAGGTCCTCGTTCATCTTCGTCGACCACAGCACCAGGTTGTAGCCCGCCCGGTCGGCCCCGAGGAGCGTGGACCCGCCGAGGTGCCCGTACGGCGGGCGGAAGAGCTTCGGCTCACGCCCGGTCACGGACTTGATCGTGTCGTGGGCGCGGGCCAGCTCCCGGCCGACGGCCGGCGCGTCCATTTTCGCCAGGTCCGGGTGCGACCAGGTGTGGTTGCCGACCTCGTGCCGGTCCAGCCGGCCGCGCAGCAGGTCGCCGTGGGCCGCCACGTTCTGCCCGACCAGGAAGAACGTCGCCGGCACCTCGTAGTGCTCCAGCGTGTCCAGCACCTCGGAGGTCCACTTCGGGCCCGGCCCGTCGTCGAACGTGAACGCGACCACCGGCTCGGTCGTCTCGACGTGCCAGGTGACCGACACGCGCCCCTGGTTGTCGTAGTCCAACCGGTCGGCGGCCGGCGCATATCCGCCGTCGAGCGGCAGGTGACGCTGTGGCCACACCTGGGGGACCGTCGCGGCGGCCGCTCCGATGGCGGCGCCGGCGGTCAGGAGCAGACCACCTCGAAACAGCGCGCGTCGGTTCAACACCCTCTCCCGTCGGTCACGGCGTTCCCGCTACTGGTACCGCCGTATTCGATCACGAGGCCGGCGGATCCGGACACCCGCCGTTCGTTTCGTATTCATCCGAAATCTCCGGACCTGGCACCTCGACGGTCCGTCAGAGAACGGCATGGACCGACGCATCGGCCTCGCGCTGCTCAGGCTGCTCTTCCGGATCGGGCGCGCCAACGCCGGCGCGCCGGCGGCGGTGCTCGGCGCCGACGCCTATGCCGAGGCCGGCGCGGTCTGGCGGCAGTACGGCGACGACCCGCTCGCCCGGGTCGTCCTGCATCACCTGCTCGAGCTCCGCGAGCAGCTGTCCGGCGCCGCCGACCCGCTCGCGGCCCCGGTGCTCGAGCGGATGCGGTCCGGCCGTGACGCCGCGACGCCGGCCGCGGTGCGCCACCTGGTCGCGCTCGCCCTCGGCGAGACCACCGACCCCGGCGACGTCGACCTCGTCGGGCTGCTCACGGCGGGGCACAGCGAGCGCGAGATCCGCGCCGCGCTCGCCGACCTCGACGGGCCGGCGCCCGAGGCCGAACTGCCGGCCGCCACCCTGCGCGTGCTGGGCCGTAACGCGATGAGCGGGTACCGGGTGAGCGGCGACCCGGCCCACCTCGAACAGGCCCTCGCCATGCTCATGCGGGCGCTGATGGCGACGCCGGAGAGCGACGCGGCCTGGCGCGACGTCGCGGTGGACCTCGTGGAGGGGCTCGTCTCCCGCTTCGAGCTCACCGGCGGCGCCGACGAGCTGGCGATGGCCGTCGACGTCGGGCGGCACGTGGCCCAGCAGGGCGACGAACGCGTGCTGCCGGCGCTGTGCGACGCGCTGCGCCTGTGCTACGAGTTCGGCCACGGCGGTCCCGAGGCCCTCGACGAGGCGGTGGCGGCCGGCGAGCGCGCCACCGGCGAGGCCGGCGCCGTCAACCTGGCCCTGGCGCTGCTGATCCGCCACCAGATCGCCGGAGCCGTCGAGGACCTGCGCCGGGCCGCCGCGCTGCTGTCGGCCGCGCGCGACGGGTGCGCCGACCCCGGCCGGCGGGCCGCCATCGCGGGCGATCTGGGCGTCGCACTGCAGCAGGTGTACCGCCACGAGCACGACCCTCGCCACCTGACCGACGCGATCGCGGCGACCGAGGAGGCGCTCACCGGCACCGACCGGCGCGACGCCCGCCTCCCCGGGTACGTCGGCAACCTCGGCGCCCTGCTCGTGACCCGCTACGAGCGGGCCGGCGCCCCGGCCGACCTCGAAGCCGGCATCGGCCACCTGCGCGACGCGCTGTCCCGGCTGCCGGCGGGCCACCCCGACACCGACCTGGTCGGCGCCAACCTGGCCCACGCGCTGCGGCTGCGGGCGGAGCGCGGCGGCCGGGTCGACGACGCCGACGACGCGGTCGCCACCTCCGCGGCGCGGCCGCCCCGGATCGGCACCCACCCCGGCACCGCCGACCTGCACGCCGCCAACGCGCTGCACGCGCGGTACGTCCAGCTCGGCGACGTCCGCGACCTGCACGCCGCCGTGCAGCGCATGCGCCGCGCGCTGGCCGCCACCCCCGCCGGCCACGTCGCGCGCCCCGGCTACCGGGCCACCCTCGGCGCCCACCTGCAGGAGCTGCACCTGCGCACCGACGGGATCGCACCCCTGGACGAGGCGATCGACCACCTGCGGGCGGCCACCGCCGCCGAGGACAACCCCCAGTTCTGGGTGAACCTCAGCAACGCACTCCGGCTGCGCTGGATCGCCGCCGACGACCCCGGCCACGACCCCGCGTGGCTGCGCGAGGCGATCGACGCCGCCACGCGCGCCCTCGCCCGGACCGGCCCCGGCCACTTCGCCTACCCGGGCGCGCTGGCCAACCTCGCCACCGCCGAGTACGGGATGTTCCAGCACTCCCCGCGCCCCGAGATCCTCGAGCGGGTGATCGACCACGCCGCCGCCGCGCTCGCCGCGCTCGACGACGACCATCCCGACCGCTCCCGCATCGCCATCGTGCTCGCCGAGGCGTACGAGCAGCGCGACCCGAGCGGCCTCGCGGCGGCCCTCGCCACGCTGCGCACCGCCACCGAGCACCCGACGGCGCCGGCACTCATCCGCTGTACCACCGCCATGAGCTGGGGCGATCTCGCGGCCCGCCACGGCCGGTGGGAGGAGGCCACCCTGGCGTACGCCTGGGCGGTGCGGCTGCTCGGCCCGCTGACCCGCCCCCGGATCGGCCGCGAAAGCCAGGAGTACCACCTGGAGCGGTTCACCGGCGCGGCCACGGCCGGCGCCGCCGCGGCGCTCAACGGCACTCCGTCCGGCGCCGGCCTGGTCCAGGCCCTCGCCCTGCTGGAGCAGGGCCGCGCGATCCTGCACACCCAGGCCTGGACCGCCACCCACGCGCCCGGCTAACCCTGCTGCGCACGGCGTTCGGCGAGGCGCGTCCGCTCGTCGGCGCTGAACATTTCGGGCCGCAGGCCGCGATCGAGCTTGAAGTCGAGCCCCGCGTCGAGCAGCGGCAGCGCGGCGGGCCGCCACAGGCAGTAGTCGAGCATCTGCCAGACGAGACAGGCGGCGCCGTAGGTCGCGAAGCCGCCGTCGTCGCCCGCAATGACGGCCTGCAGCTCGGCCAGGAAGCCGTCGGGGTCGGCGGTCGCGTAGTCGCGCAGCTCGTCGAAGCGGGTCACGACCTCCATGCCGTCGACGCGGCTGTCGAACGGGCCGAGCGTGTACCGGCCGAACTTCTCCAGCCAACCGGCCATGTCGGCGCGAAACCGCGGCCGGGGTGTACAGCGGAACAGTCCCATGCCCCTCTCTGACGGACCGGTCCGTCAGAGAATGGTGTGAGCCGACGACCGCCGCGCACCTCCTACGGCTATCTCGCCCCGCCCGGCGCGCGCGTCCGGGGCTGGGAGTGCAACCGCGGTTGCGCGGTCAGCGACGAGCCGGCGCCGCGGTCGTGGCCGTATCCGTGCCCGAACTGTGGCCGCCCGGCCGACGCCGCCTTCGAGGAGCCTTGGGCGCACGATGCCCGGGGACACTGGATCCGCCACAATCTGGACGATCCGGACTGTCGGCTGCGGGAGTACTTCGAGCTGGAGCAGCACGTCTGGGCGTACAAGGAGGCGCTCCGGCGTGACGATGGTCCGGCGGCGGACGCGGCCTGGGCGGCGTACCGCGGCGCCTCGCCGAGGATGCTGCCGATGCTGGAGCTTGCGGCCAAGCTGGACGACATCGACCGGGCCGTGCGCGAGATCATGGACCAGTACCCGCACGTCGACACCCGCGACATCGAGGGCGACCACGGCAAAGGGGTGATTGCGGCAAACTTCGTCAGCGCGTGCGCCGCCGTGCTCGTGCGTGAGTCCTCGATGGACCATCCGCGCGCGGACGAGGTCTACGCCGCGATGCGCGACGTCGCGAGCCGCGCCGACGGCGTGCTGGTGTACTACCACCACCGCGACATGCAGCGCGCCGCCGAGGTCCGGGACCTCCACCACGCCCGGGTCAACCTGGCGCAGACCCGGCGGTCGTCCATGTTGGACGGGTTGCCCCGGGTCGGGCCGGCGAGCATCGACGACGCCATCGAGGCCGCCGAGATCCACGGTGACCTCGGCCCGCTCGACGAGCTGCTTGACCGGCTGGACCGTGACGGGCTCGTGCACCTGGTCCGGGCCCGGCGTCATATCGTCACCGGCGACCTGTCGGCGGCCGTGCGGGAGCTCGGGCTGAGCCTGATGGACCGGTCCGCCGGCCGGCTGCGGCCGCAGACCCTCGCCACGCTCGGGCTGGTGTGGGCCCGGCTCGATCCGGCGGCTCTCGACCGCGGCATCGAGCTGTGCCGGTCGGGTCGGCGGGCCGGCCGGCGCTGGTGGCGGCGCACGACGGCGGCCGACGGCGCCCTGGCCCGGCTGCTGCTGGAGCGGGCGCTGCACCCCGCAACGCCGCCCGCGCAGCGGACCGCCGACGTGCGCGAGGCGGTGCGGCTCACCCGCCGTATCGGCCGGGCGCCCGGCCCCGACCAGCGGCTGCTGCGCCAGGAGGCCCTCGGCGCGCGCGACGGGCTCACCGGGCGAGGCCCGGTCGAGCGCCGCCATCGCACGTGGCGGTCGGCCGTGGAGGCGCCCCGGAGCACCGCCGGGAAGGCCCGGCTGGCGGTGGCGTGGGCCGAATGGGCCGTCGGCAGCGGCAACCCTGACTTCGCCGCCGAGGCCTACCAGCGCCTCGTCGCGCTGGCCGCCCAGGACGCCGTGACGCGCACCGGCGCCGAGGCGAAGGAGCGGGTGATCGCGGCGGCGCAGGAGTATGCGGAGGAGGCCGGCTACTGGCTGGGCCGCGCGGGCCGGTACCGGGACGCGGTCGTCGCGCTGGAGACGGGGCGCGCCGTCGGCCTGACCGAGGCCCTCGCCGCGGCGGCCGGATCGGACCCGCCGGTCACCGAGGTGCGCTACGACGACATCACCGCCGAGACGGGCGACGGGGCCATCGTGTACGTGGCCGCCGCGCGGGCCGGCGGCTGCGCGTTCGTCGTCGCCGCGAAGCACGCCCCGCAGTACATCGACCTCCCGCGCCTCGACCGCGCCACCGTCGCCGCCCTGGCCGCCGACCTCCTGCCCGGGACCGCCGGCGCCCGGGAGGTCGAGCCGATCGGGCCCCCGCGGGCGGACGCGATGGTGACCGCGCTGCGCAGCCTGTTCGACGGCGGCCTGGACCGGGTCGCCACCATGGCCGGTGGCCGCATCGTGACCCTGGTCCCGGTCGGCCTGCTCACCCTCCTGCCCATCCACGCGGCCGGCGCCCCGGGGGACGAGTGGTTCGTGTGGCACCACGTCGGGCGGCAGTTCGCGGTGCGGTACGCCCCGAACGCCCGCGCCCTGCGCCGCTGCCGCGACACGGCCCGCGACCTTGCCACCCGGGACGACACGCTGCTCGCGGTCGACGCGCCGGGCGGCCCCGGCGTCGCCCCGGGCGGCTACCTGCACCACGTGGCCCGGGAAACGGCCGAGGTGACGCGCCGGTGGACGGGCCGCCCGGCCCAGCCCCTCCATGCCTGCACGTGGGCGGAGTTTCAGGCCGCGGCCGACGACCACACCGTGTGGCACCTCGCCTGCCACGGCGCCGCCCGCCCGGAGTCCATCATGGACACCCGGCTGTACTTCGCCGACCGCCACGTCACCCTGGAGGACCTGCGCCGCACGCTGCGCCCGGCCCGCCGCCGCCTGGCGGTGCTGTCGGCCTGCCAGACGAACGTCTCCGGCTCGGCCACGCCGAACGAGGTGGTCGGCCTGCCGTCGGCCCTCATCGAGCTCGGCTTCGCGGGCGTGATCGCCACCGCCTGGTCGGTCGACGACCTCGCCACCACCTACCTGATGACCGCCTTCTACCAGCGGTGGTGCGGCGAGGGCGCGGAGCCGGCCGTGGCCCTGAACCGCGCCCAGCAGTGGCTGCGCACCGCAACCCGGGCCGACCTACGCGCCCTGCTGCCCGACGTCGAACCCGTCGGCGCCGCGGAACGCCCGTACATCGACCCTCGCTACTGGGCGGCCTTCGCCTACACCGGCGCCTGAGCCGGAAGGATGACCCCATGCCGGGTGGCGGTGTGCCATCGTCGGCATCGATGGACAACCTGGCGAGCCTCTTTGATCCCGGATACAGCGCGGCGGATCTGTTCACCGATCGCGTGGGCGAGAGCCAGGCGCTGGCGGACGCCCTGCTGCGGCACGTCGAGCACCTGACCGGCGGCACGGCCACGCTGGCGACGAGTGAGCGGCACAACGTGCTCGTGTACTACGGCATCGGCGGCGTCGGCAAGACCGAGCTGTCGCGACGGCTCGAACGCCACGACCAGATCGCCGACGATGCGCACGCCCGCCTCGACGTCCTCGAGCTCGTCGCGTGGGTCGCCGCCGAGCAGCGGCTGCGCGTACCGTGGCTCCTCAACGCCCTGACCGATCTGCCCAGCCTGACCCGGACGGCGGAACGGATTCCGGAGGCGCCCGACGGAACGTGGATGTGGCATGTCCGGCGGATGTTCGATACCTGGCGTGGGGACGGCTCCGCCGCGCGCCGGGCTCACCTCGAGCGGCTGCTGGAGACGGAGCTTCCCGATGACGTACGCCGGGCCGCGACCCGCCGGCTCGCGTACAACCTCCGGACGGATCATCAGTCGGCCCGACAAGTTTCTCGCGGAGAACCCGATCGGCGACCCGACGTCGGTGCAGCGGCTCGCGGCCGACCGTGCGTTCGACCGGGGCGACGTGGTCACCGGCTACGAGGGCCCGGCCGCTCGCGCCGCCGCTCTGCGGGCCACGGGACGCTTCCGGACCGCGCTGGAGAACGACGTCGTCGCGCTCTGGCGCGGGGCGCTCGCCGGGCAGGTGACGGCCGGCCGCTGCGACGAGGCGATCGCCGAGCTCGACCGGCCGGCCCGGCGGTCGCGGATCAGCGCAAGATCGTCGTCCCGGGCGTCGAGCGCATCCCCAGTGGGGGAGCTGATGCCGTTCGGGACGAAGATCGAGCGCTGCCGCAGCCATGCGCAGTGCCGGCCCGCCGGTCAGGTGGTGAGCTCGTCGAAGGAGCGCACCACCTCGCCGAGCAGCGGGGACGGGATCGCCGTGGCCGCCGTCGAGGGCAGCGGGCGGCCGTCGCGGCGGGCCACGTGGAAGACGTGGCGCTCGCCGGGGAGCAGCGTGACGAGCGCGTCGTCGACCACCAGGCCCGCCGGGGGCGTGTCCAGGGCGGCGGCCAGGCGGTCGGCGAACACGCACACGTCGCGCAGGATCGTGGCCGCCGTGACGCCCACGTGCAGGCGGCCGTCCAGCACGGCCAGGTCGACGCGGCGCTGGGGCGGCGGGGGCGTGCGGTCGCGGTCCGGGCGGTACACCCACGTCGCCCGTGACCAGTCCGCGTCCACGACGAGGAGCTCGGCCGCCGGGTCCTCGGGGCGGCCGACCTCGGGGCCGACCGCGAGGCGGGTCACCGCGCCGGGCGGGCACTCGGGCCGCAGGCGGGCCCGGGCCAGCTCGCGGCCGTCGGGGCCGACCCGGCGGACGAGCACGTCCGGGCGCCACGCGGTGACGCCGTCGTTGACGAGGACGAGCACGAGGCCGTCGGGGCCGGTCGGGTCGTGGGTCGGGCCGGGGGCCGCCGGCTGGATCGTGGCCAGCCGCGGGGCGAACGCGCGGCGCAGTGAGTGCCACAGCGGCTTCTCGATGCCCGCGACGTCCACCGCCGACCAGCTGATCGCCGGCCAGCAGTCGTTGAGCTGCCACACGACGACGCCGCCGCACCGCTCGCGGGAGCGCAGCCACTCGACGCCGGCGGCGACCGCGCGGGCCTGGACGACCTGGGTGGCGAAGTGCCAGTCGGGGCCGTCGGCCGGGGTGGGGACGTGCGGCTGCAGGCCGCGGGTGAGCTTGTGCATGCCGTCGATGGCCCGCAGGTGGTGGCGGGTCAGCGGGGAGGCGGGGCCGGGGGTCTCGCCGTCCAGCACCCGCTCCAGCGTGGTCCACGCGGCCGGGCCGCACCAGCCCATCTCGGCGACGAACGACGGGTCGTGGTCGCGGTAGTGGACGTAGTCGGCCTCGTTCCAGGCGTCCCACAGGTGGCTCGGGCCGTGGGTGTCGGCCACCGGGTCGCGTTCGAGGGAGCCCGACCACGGGGAGTTCGGCACGTACGGGCGGGTCGGGTCGAGCCGGGCCAGCACCTTCGGCAGGACGTCGAGATAGAACCCGGCGCCCCAGGCGCGCTCGCCGATCTGGTCGGCCCAGCCCCAGTGCCGGCGGCCCAGCACGGTCTCGTTGCCGCCGCACCACAGCACCAGGCTGGGGTGGGCCGACATGCGGGCCACGGCCTGCTCGGCCTCGGCGGTGACGAGCGCGGTCATCTCCTCGTCCTCGCAGTAGGCGGCGCAGGCGAAGAGGAAGTCGTGCCACACCATGATGCCGCGCTCGTCGCACGCGTCGAGGAAGGCCTCGGTGACGAAGTGGCCGCCGCCCCATACGCGCAGCAGGTTGGCGTTGCCGGCCAGGGCCTGGTCGATGCGGGCCGCGACCCGCTCGGGCGTCGCGCGGCTGGACAGGGTGTCGTCGGGGATCCAGTTGTACCCCCGCACGCGCACCGGCCGCCCGTTGACCACGATCGCCCAGCGGGTGCCGAGCGCGTCCGGCGACTCGTCGAGCTCGACGCTGCGCAGGCCGATGCGCGCGCTCGCGGCGTCGAGGAGCGTGCCGTCGTGCTCCAGCTCCACCTGCAGCCCGTACCGCGGCTGCCCGCCCAGCCCGACCGGCCACCACAGCTGCGGCTCGACGACGAGCAGCGTGATCGCCGCCTCGCCGTCCTCGATCAGGCTCGTGCCGCTCGCCGCGGGCAGGCCCGCGGGGTCGAGCAGTTCGGCGCGCACGCGGGCGCCGGGCGGGGCGTCGACGCGCACGTGCGCGGTGATCCGGGCGGTGCCGCGGGCGTCCAGGCGCACGAGGGGCCGGACGTGTTCGATGCGGCCGGTGTACGTCTCGAGGCGGATGTCCCGCCAGATCCCGGCGGTCACGAAGTGCGGGCCCCAGTCCCAGCCGAAGTTCGCGGCGGCCTTGCGCACGTGCGCGTACGGCTCGTCGTAGGGGCTCGGCAGCGGGCCGTGGGCGCGCTCGTGCTCGCGGGCGGCGTCCCAGGCCGAGGCGAAGCGGACCTCGATCACGTTGCCGCCGGGGCGCAGGGCGTCGTCGACGTTCCAGCGGTACACCAGGTGCTGGTCCTTGCCCGCCCCGACCGGCCGCCCGTTGACGTACACCTCGGCGAACGTGTCGAGCCCGTCGCAGACGAGGTCGGTGCGCGCGCCGGGCGCCGGCGACCAGTGGACGTGGCGGCGGTACGTCCAGCGGGAGCGGCCCACCCACAGCTGCCCCTCCTCGCCCCAGCCGGCGTCGGGGTCGGCGATGAGGCCGGCGGCCAGCAGCGCGGCGTGCACCTCGCCGGGCACCTGCGCGGGGACGACCGCGTCGCGCACCGCGCCGGGGACGCCGGCCGGGCCGCCGGACCAGGTGAGCTCCCAGGCGCCGCCGAGGTCGTGGCGGGTCAGCGCGGCCGTCGTGGCCTGCGTGGTCAGTGTCATCCCTTGACCGCCCCTGCGGTGAGGGCCTCCTGCATGCGGCGGCTCGACAGCGAGTACGCGACATAGACCGGAAGCAGCGTGAGCACGGTGCCGGCGGTGAGCACGCCGAAGTTGGTGGCGTCGGAGACGAGCGTCGGCAGGGCGACCTGGACGGTGCGCACGTCCGGCCCCGTGCCGGTGATGGTGAGCGAGAACAGGTACTCGTTCCAGAAGGTCAGCAGCTGCAGGATCGTCACGCTCACCAGGCCCGGCATCGCGATCGGGATGAACACGCTGAACAGCAGCCGCCAGTGCCCGGCGCCGTCCAGCGCGGCCGACTCGACGAGCGCCCGCGGTACCGTGCGCATGAACTGGGTCAGCAGCAGCACCGACAGCGGCAGCGCGCTGGCCGGCAGGAACAGCATCTGGAACTCGCGGGTGTAGAACAGGTCCATCCGGATCGCCAGGATCACCGTGGGGATCAGCGCGGCGAACGGCGGGACGAGGAAGCCGGCCGAGAAGGCGCCGGTGACGGCCCGGGCGAGCCGGTTGTCGGAGCGGGCCAGGGCGTAGGCCGCCGGCACGGCGAGCACGAGCGTCAGCACGATCGCGACGGCCGAGATGAGCAGCGAGTTGAGCAGCGCCTGGCCGAGTCCGGCGGTGCGCCAGGCGGTGGCGAAGTTGCCCCACAGCCAGTGCGCCGGCGGCGCGAACGGCCGCGTGAAGATCTCGACGTTGGTCTTGAGGGCGCTGACGGCGAGGTAGTACAGCGGCAGCGCGAGCAGCAGCGCGTACAGCCACGACAGGACGGTCGCCAGCGACCCTCCCTGTTTTTGTGCGGTCATCGGGTGTTCTCCATTGAGCTGCGCAGCAGCGCGCGGATGAGGAGCATGCCGGCGACGCCGAGGACGAGCAGCACCACGCCGACCACCTGGCTGTAGCCGAGGTCGCGCTGGGCGAACGCCTTGGCGTACACCAGGTAGGACAGGGTCGTCGAGGACGTGCCGGGCCCGCCCTTGGTCAGCAGCAGGATGAGGGCGGCGGAGGTGAACAGCGTCCAGAGGTACTGCAGCATCGTCAGCGTCCGCACGTAGTCCTTGACCATCGGGAACGCGATCTGCCAGATGATGCGCAGGCGCCCGGCGCCGTCGATGCGGGCCGCCTCGACCACGTCGGCGGGCAGGCTGGCCAGCCGGGCGGCGAACAGCACCGCGGTCCAGCCCACGCCGCGCCACAGGTCGATGGCGATGAGGCTGGGCAGGGCGGTGGCCGGGTCGGCGAGCCAGGGCGTGACCAGCGAGTCGAGGCCGATCGCGCGCAGCGCGCCGTTGACGCCGCCGTCCGGGGACAGCACGCCGTAGAAGATCATGCCGGTGACGGAGATCGAGATGAGGCCGGGGGAGAAGTACAGGATCGACAGGATGCGGTACCCGCGCGGCTTGGTGCTGAGGTGGTACCCGAGCATGAACGCGAGCGGGATCATGACCGGGATGACGACGGCGACCTGCACCGCGCTGTTGCGCAGGGCGTCGTAGAACGCCGGGTCGTCCAGCACGTGCGCGATGTTCTCGGTGCCGACGTACGACGGCTCGTACAGCAGCCCCTTCCACCGCAGCGTGGCGATGACGAACATCGCGGCGAGCGGGCCGACGGAGAACACGGCGAACCACACCAGGGACGGGACGGTGAGCCACAGGACGCCTTGTTTCCGCCGTTTCCTGGGCGCGGCGGCGTGCAGCGCGGCGGCGCGCGGCAGGACGCTGGTCGATGACATCGTTGCAGTTCCTTATGCCGTCGGCCGGGGGCCGTTGGTGCGGCCCCCGGCCGTGCCTGGTCAGCCCTTGGTTGCGGTGTCGAGGCCGGCGCAGACCTGCTGCGGCGTCGACTTGCCGTAGGCCCCGGTGAGGACCTGGATGATGCGGTCGGAGGCGGAGCCGATCCACACGTCCGGCAGCACCGCGTAGTCGACGCTGTTGTCCAGGCCGAGCGACTGCGACAGCAGCGGGTTGGTCGCGTAGGAGCCGAAGTCGCCGGTGGTCGGCGGCAGGATGCCCGAGTCCTTGACGAAGTCGCCCACCGCGGTGTCGGCGTAGAACTTCGTGACCAGCTTCTTGACGTTGTCGATGTGGCCCGCCTCGGCGCCCTTCTTGGTGATCATGAAGCCGACGCCGGTGAACCCGCGGTACGCCGTGGGCTTCTTGAACGTCGAGCCGCTGGGCACCGGGAAGCCGCCGAGCGTCGTCTTCTTGTCGATGCCGGTGCCGGCGGCCGTCGACTCGGTGTAGGCCCACGAGCCGGCCGGCATGATGGCCGCCTTGCCGCCGTAGTACGCCGCGTACATCCCGTCGGCGATGAGCCCGGCCGCGTTGTCGACGAAGACGCCGCCGTCGCGCAGCTGGGTGAACAGCTTGATGCCGTCCATGACGCTCGGCGTCGAGCAGTAGCCGCCCGACTGCATGACCTTCTTCATGGTCGCGGCGTCGGTGTACGACTGGGCGATCTGGTAGAAGAGCTTCTGCCCGGTCCAGTCGTTGCCGCCGACGGTGAGCGGCCCGATGCCCTTCGCGCGCAGCTTCTGCGCGGCGGCGACCAGCTCGTCGGTGGTCGCCGGGATCTTGTCGACGCCGGCCTGCTTGAGCAGGTCGGTGTTGTACCACAGCGGCCAGCTGAAGCCCGAGAACGGCAGGCCCTGCAGCTTGCCGCCGGCCGCTCCGCCGACGCGCCACTCGTCCAGGGCCGCGGGCTTGATCTTGCCCTCGAGCCCCCAGTCCTTGACGTACTGGTCGGCGGGAACGGTGACGCCGGCGTCGAGCCACCCGAGCGTCTTGTCGAACAGGTTGACGATGACGAGGTCGGGCGACTTGCCCGCGGCGACCGCGTTCTCGACCTGGTCGTCGATGGTCTCCAGCCCCTCGGTGACGTTCACCTTGATGCCGGTCTCGGCGGTGAACGCGTCGAAGACCCGCTTCTGCGCGGCGTTGGCGGAGTTGCCCGACGACCAGCGGGTGACGACGTCGATGGAGGTGGGGGCGGCGGCGGGATCGTCGGAGCCGCAGGCGACGAGTGCGGGTCCGAGCCCTAACGCGGCGACGGCGAACGCCGCGGCCGCGCGCACGGCCCGTGGCCTGGTGCGGTGGTCCATAGAGGAGTCCTTTACGTCTCGGGCAGGCGAATGCAGACGGCGCGCGTCGGGGTCGACGTCCGGCGCCGGAGGGGTGTTCGCCACACAGCGTCCCCGCCGCCCGGCCCGAAGTCAACAACAAAGATTTTTAATCTATGAAAGTGCTGCATGCCCTTGCCCGCTCAGGCTCGTAACGAGCGCGGAACCGGGCCGGCGGTGCGCTGCGGGCGAGGATGGGAGGTGCTCGGCCACACTGGGGTTCGTGCAGTACGTCGCCCGGGTGCCGGCTCCGCCGCTCGACCTCTTCATCGACGACGTCTACTGCCTCACCGGGGTGCCGCGGCACCGCCGGATGAACGTCCCGCCGATGCCGTCCGCGCACCTGTTCCTCAACCTCGGCGGGCCCGTCCGCCTTTGGGACTGCGACCCGTCGGTGCCGCCGGCCGTACTCACCGACGGGTGGTTCATGGGCGTCTGGACCCGGCGCTTCCTCTTCGAGTACCCGACGCCGGTGCGGCTCGTCGGCGTGCATTTCAAGCCGTGGGGCATCTCGCCGTTCGCCGACCTGCCGGCGACCGAGCTGCGCGACCGGTGGGTGCCGGTCGACGACGTCTGGCAGCGGTCCCTGGACCGGCTGCGCAACCAGGTCGGCGACCTCGCCTCGCCCGCCGACGCGCTGCGGGCCCTGGAGGGGGAGCTGCGTTCGCGGCTGGCCGAGGCGCCGTCGCGCGGTCTCGGCCTGGTCCAGCGCGTCGGTGGGCGCCTGGAGACGTTGCACGGCGCCGTCCCGGTCGGCGCGCTGGCCGACGCCGCCGGGGTGAGCGGCAACCACCTGGCCGCGCAGTTCAAGTCCCACGTCGGGGTGACCCCGAAGCTCGTGGCCCGGATCTACCGCTTCGCGCAGCTGATCGTGTCGGTGGACCCCCGGGGCCCGGTCGACTGGTCGCGGCTCGCGCAGACGGCCGGCTACTTCGACCAGGCCCACTTCAGCCGGGAGTTCAAGGACTTCACCGGGCACACCCCGACGGAATTCCTGGCCCTGCGGCGCCGGTTCCCGCCGGCGCCCGGCTTCCCGCCGGACAACGGCCCCATGCCCGCCGATTGATTTTCTACAAGCGTGCCCGCCCCGGTGCGGGCAGGATCGACGCCGTGAGCACGGTAATCATGCACAACGTGGTGTCGGTCGACGGTTTCATCGCCGACGACAACGACGGCGTCGGACCGCTGCACGACTGGTACTGCAACGGCGAGGTCCCGATCACCCCGGGCGTCGACCAGCAGTTCGACCATTCCGGCTCCGGCAGCCTCTTCAAGGTCTCGCGGGCCTCGGCGCCGTACGTCAGGGCGACCTGGGACCGCCTCGGCACGATCGTCATGGGGCGGCGCCTGTTCGACCTGGTGAACGGCTGGGAGGGGCGTCCGCCCGCGGGCGAGCACGTGGTCGTGGTGTCGCACCGGCCCAAGCCCGGCGGCTGGCACCCCGAGGCGTCGTACCACTTCGTCGACGACGTGAAGGCGGCGATCGACGGGGCCCGGCAGCTCGCCGGGGAGCGGGACGTCGCGGTGAACGCCGGCGACGTGGGCGGCCAGATCCTCGCGGCCGGGCTCGTGGACGAGGTGGCGATGGACGTGGTGCCGGTGGTGTTCGGGTCGGGCAAGCGCTACTTCGGCCGCATCGAGGGGCAGCACCTGCTGGACGATCCCCACGTGGTCATCCAGGGCGAAGGGGTGCTGCACCTGCGGTTCAAGGTGCGCCGGTAGCCGGCCGCCGGGGTCGGTCAGCGGCTGGAGCCGCGCACGATGAGCCTCGCCGGGGCCGCCCGCACGATGCCGGCCGGCACCCCGGACAGGGCGTCGGCGAGCCGGTGGCCGACCAGCTCGCCCAGCTCCTGCACGTCGTGGCTGACCGCGCTCAGCGGCGGGACCGCGAGCTGGCACAGCGCCGAGTCGTCCCACGCCACCAGCGACAGGTCGGCCGGCACGGCCAGGCCCAGGCGGCCGGCCTCGTGCAGCGCGCCGAGCGCCATGACGTCGTTGTCGAACACCAGGGCGGTCGGGCGCTGCTCGAGCGCGGCCAGGGCGGCCACCGCGCGCACCCCGGCCGCCTCCGAGTAGTCGCCGTCGAACGAGGTGGTGCGCGCCCCGTGCTCGGCGGCGGCCCACTCGAACGTGCGGCGGCGGATGATCGTGTGCGCCATCGGCGCCGGGCCGCCGACGTGGCCCAGGTGCGTGTGGCCGGCCGCGACCAGCTCGCCGACCACGTCGCGCATGGCGACCTCGTCCTGCGTCCACACCGTGGGCAGGCCGTCGGCGGTCTCCGGGTCGCCGATGACGACGCAGGGCAGGCCCAGGTCCTTCACGAGGGCGACGCGCTCGTCCCCGGGCAGCAGGTCGATGAGGATGACGCCCTGCACCTGGCCGTACTGCGCCCAGGCCCGCATCCGCTCCACCGCCTGCGCCATCGTCGCCACGACCTGCAGCAGCACCGGCACGCCGAGGGGGACCAGCACCCGCTCCATGCCGGCGATGAACTCGTGGAAGAACGGCTCGGCGCCGAGGACCTCCGCGTCGCGCACGAGGGCGAGCCCGACCGGCGTGCCCTGCTGCGGGGTCGCTGCCGCGGCCATTGGGTCCTCCTCGTGGTTTAACCTTCGTCCCCGTAACGTAGTCGTGCGACAGCGTACGGCGAGACGGAAGGGCGGTGGGCGTGGCGAGACGGGAGTCAGCGGCCGCGGGCCCCGGCAGCCGGGCGCTCATCGTGGACCTCATCCGCTCGTCGGGGCCGATCAGCCGGGTGGAGCTCGTCAACGCGACGGGCCTGACGCAGCCGACGATCTCCAACATCGTGCGCCGGCTCATCGACGACGGCGTGGTGCGCGAGACCGGCGACACGGTGGCCACCCGCGGCAAGCCGCGCTCGATGCTGGTCATCAACTCCCGCGCGGCGTACGGCGTCGGCATCCACGTCGGCGTCGACACCCTCACCTGCGTGGTCACCGACACGCGCGGCGGCACCGTCGGCCGCCAGCTCGTCGCCGGCCCGGCCGACGGGCGCCCCGAGAGCATGGCCGCCCACCTCGCCGCGCTGTACCACGACATCACCCGCGGCCTGGGCCTGCCGCCGCAGAGCGTGGCCGGCATGGCGGTCGTCGGCCCGGGCCCGGTCGACGTCGCCCGGGGCCGCTTCCTGGCGCTGCCGGAGGCCCTTCCCGACCCGCAACGGCGCGCGGCCGGCCTCGACCTGGCCCACGCCCTGACCGGCCGCCTGGGCGTCCCGGTCCTCGTCGACAGCGACGCCGCCGCGGCCGCCGTCGGCGAGTTCTGGGGCCGGCAGGTCTCGCGCGAGCGCACCTTCGGCTGCCTGTACATGAACTCGGGCATCGGCTCCGGCGTCGTCCTCGACGGCGCCCTGCACCGCGGCGCCAGCTCCAACGCCGGCAAGCTCGGCCACATCGCGGTCGTCCGCGACGGCGAGCGCTGCCACTGCGGCAACCGCGGCTGCCTGGAGCAGTACGCCGCCCCGCGGGTCCTGGTCGCCCGCGCCCGCGCCACCGGCGGCCTCGCCGACCGCCTCGGCATCCGCGCCGACGACCCGGACGCCCGCGCCTTCGACGTGCTGGCCCGCGCCGCCGTCTACGGCGACGAGGCCGCCCGCGCGCTGGTCGACGAGTCCGCGGCCCTGCTGGCCGAGGCCGCCCTGGCCCTGGCCAACCTGTGGGACATCGACCGGCTCGTGCTGGCCGGCCCGGGCTTCGCGGTGGCCGGCTCGATCTACGTCACCGAGATCCGCCGCCGCCTGGCCGAGCGCGCCTTCGCCCGCGAGGTCCACGACGTGCGCGTCGACCTGTCGAGCAACCCGCGGGACTCGGCCGCGATCGGCGGCGCCGCGCTGGTCCTGCAGGCCTCGGTCGCCCCCGGCCACGGCCCCGACGTCGCCGCTCGCCTCTGAGGCACGCCGGCCGGGGCGCGGCGTGACGCCGTGTCCCACAGCCACGGCGACTTCTCCCGGACGGTGTACGAGACCCTTTACGTCACGCCCAAGCTGCAGATCTGCGACGACCGTGGCCGCCTGCACGTGGCGGGCTACGTGCCGGCGTGGGACGACGTCATCCGCGAGATGCAGCGCTATCTCAGCCGCGAGGGGCTCATCGCCGCCTGGGAGGCCGACCACGGCGGCCGCGGCGCCCGGGATCGTTCGTGGCTCTGGCGCGATCGGCGGGAGGCGGGTAGCGTGCCGTTGATCGGCCGCCCGCCATGCGGTTGACGACGCTCTCGGATCATCATAGATTAATAATGTAACTTCTTCGGTACGCGATGGGGCCATTCGGCAGCCCCGGTGTGCCGTCAATTCCGCCGCGGTCGCCCGCCACCCCCGCCTGAAGCCTCGCCAGGCGGCGGGCGCCGCCGTGCCCGCTTCGACCGTGACCGGCGTTCACGGTGGGAATCCGCCCCCCGAAGGAGCCCCATGACACACAGCAGAACCCGGCGGGCCGCCCGCCTCGCCGCCGGGATCGCCGCGCTCGGCGTCGCCGCCGCGGTCGTCTGGGTCGCCGTGCCCTCGATCGCCGCGCAGTCCGCCGCCGCGGCGCCCCGCGTCATCCACGTGGCCAAGAACGGCAACGACGCCAACCCGGGCACGCAGGCCGCCCCCTACCTGACCATCAACAAGGCCGCGCAGGACGCGCAGCCGGGCGACAAGGTCTTCGTGCACGCCGGGCTCTACCGCGAGACGGTCAAGCCGGCCCGCGGCGGCACCGACGAGGCCCACCGCATCACCTACACCAACGCCGGCGACGGCGAGGTCGTCGTCAAGGGCTCCGAGCAGATCAGCAACTGGGTGCGCGGCAGCGGCAACGTCTGGAGCGTCACGCTGCCCAACTCGTACTTCGGCAGTTACAACCCGTATGCGACCGGCCAGCCGATGGGCGGCGGGAGCGACACGTTCCCCGGATACACCGCCGGTGACGTGTACCTCAGCGAGCAGGCGTACCTCGAGAAGCCCACGCAGGCCGACGTGCAGAACGCGGCCGGCACGTGGTTCACGCAGGTCTCCGGCTCCAACACGACGATCTGGGCCAACTTCGGCGGCGCCGACCCCAACGCCAAGCTCGCCGAGATCAACGTGCGCCGGCAGGTCTTCGCGCCGGACGTGTGGGGGCTCGGGTACATCACCGTCGACGGCTTCACCGTGAAGCACGCCGCCGGCACGTACTCCGACTTCCCGAGCAGCCCGTCCCGCCGGCAGGCCGGCGCGATCAGCGTCAACGGCGGCCTGCGCTGGATCATCCAGAACAACATCGTCATCAACGCCCGCACGATCGCCATCGACATCGGGCTGGGCTGCGACGAGTGGGCCGGTAACCGGCCCGGTACGACCCGGACGAACTTCCACGACACGTCCAAGTACGGCTCGCACATCGTGCGCAACAACTACATCGCGAAGTCCGGGCAGTCCGGCATCGCCGGGGTCTTCTCGTGGAACTCCCAGATCCTCTACAACATGATCGAGGACACCAACTACCGCAACGAGTTCAGCGGCGCGGAGACGGCCCCGATCAAGGTGCACTACATGAACCAGGGCCTCATCAAGGGCAACTACGTCAAGAACTCCCGCGGCGGCAACTCCGCCGGCATCTGGACCGACTGGGGCAACCAGAACGTCCGCATCACGGGCAACATCGTCATGAACGCGCCGTGGGGCTACTACGCCGAGGCGGTGTTCGGCCCGATCCTGGTCGACAACAACGTCTTCATCGGCAACAGCGACATCCGCACGCTGGACGCCACCGGCATCGTCTTCGCCAACAACCTGTTCATCGACAACCACAACATCAACATCGACGGGTCGGGCCGCGACGCTTACTACTTTCAGCCCGGCACGATGAACGAGACGACCGCGCTCACGTCGCCGACGAAGGACTTCTTCTACAACAACCTCGTGCAGGGCTCGACGCTGCCCGACAACTCGACGAACAAGACCTTCGTGAAGGAAGGCAACTTCACCAACGTCATCTCCGGCGTGCAGACCACGGCGACCAACACGTCGGTGCAGCTCACGTTCAACCTCAACACCGCCGGGATCACCGGCCTCACCCCGGTCACCCGGGCCCGGGTCGGCACCATCCCGAAGGCGAACGAGAGCATCGCCGCCGACGTCACCACCGACTTCTTCGGCAACGCGGTCGCGTCCACCAACACGATGGCCGGCCCGTTCGCCAACGCCCGCAACGGCTCCAACACGTTCGCGCTGTGGCCGCCGGCCGGGCAGACCGTGCCGAAGCCGCCGGCCCCGCCGTCGGACGTCCCGGTGAACCTGGCCCGGGGTGCCGGCGCCCGGGCCGTCGCCTCCTACCAGGACGGCGCGCTGACCGCCGCCAACGCGATCGACGGCAACCCGTCCTCGCGCTGGTCCAGCGACCACAGCAACGACAACAACGCGTGGATCTACGTCGACCTCGGGGCCGGCTACGCGGTGTCGACGGTGAACCTCTCCTGGGAGGCGGCGTACGCGAAGGGGTACAAGATCCAGGTCTCCGACAACGCGACACAGTGGACGGACGTCTACTCCACGACCACCGGCGACGGCGGCACGGACACCGTCACCGTCGGGCGCAACGCGCGCTACGTACGCATGCAGGGCGTCACCCCGGCGACGCAGTGGGGCTACTCGCTGTGGGAGTTCGAGGTGTACGGCACCCCGATCAGCGGCGGGACCGGCCCGACGGTCTACGGCGACGCCAACTACACCGGCCCGTCGGCGACCTTCGGCGTCGGCAGCTACGACCTGGCCCAGCTCCAGGCGGCCGGCATCGCCAACGACAGCATCTCCTCGATCCGCGTCCCCGCCGGCTACCAGGTGACCGCCTACGCCGACGCCGGCTTCTCCGGCACCGCGTGGACGTTCACCGCCGACACGCCGAACCTGCTCAACACCGGCAACAACGACGCCATCTCCTCGCTGCGGGTGGCGACCCGGTGAAGAAGGGAACCGCCATGCGCAGAGCCATCAAGTGCGCCGTCGGCATCGCCGCGGTGCTGATCGCGGGGGCCGCGGTGCGGCTGCCGTCGGCGTCCGCCGACACGCCGGTGAACCTCGCCCGGGGCGCCGGCGCCCGGGCCGTCGCCTCCTACCAGGACGGCACGCTGACCGCCGCCAACGCGATCGACGGCAGCACCTCGACCCGCTGGTCCAGCGACCACAGCAACGACAACAACGCCTGGATCTACGTCGACCTGGGCGCCGCCTACGCGGTGTCGACGGTGAACCTCGTCTGGGAGGCCGCGTACGCGAAGGGGTACAAGATCCAGGTCTCCGACAACGCGACACAGTGGACGGACGTCTACTCGACCACCACCGGCGACGGCGGATCCGACACCGTCACCGTCGGGCGCAGCACCCGCTACGTGCGCATGCAGGGCGTCACCCCGAACACGCAGTGGGGCTACTCGCTGTGGGAGTTCGAGGTGTACGGCACGGGCTCGACCGGCGGCGGCAGCGGCTCGCCGGCGGTGGCGCCGTCGAACAGCTACCCGCAGACGTACGCGGACTGGGCCAACGGCCTGCTGGCCGGCAACGGCAAGCAGGGCATCATCGTCTTCGGCAACCCGCGCAACGAGACCGTGGTCTTCAACGACAAGCGGTTCTTCATGGCGCGCACCGAGGCGCGGCCGCACCGCACCTTCAACACCGTCAGCGCCGACAACATCAACAAGATCCGCGACCAGCTGATCGCCGGGCAGTACCAGTCGGCCAACCAGCTCGCCGCGGATGTCCAGGGGTACCAGGGCGGCGGTGAGGGCAGCAAGCATCCGGGCTTCAAGATGACCATGCAGATGCCCGACGCCGGCACCGTGCGCAACTACTCCCGGTCCACGGACTACGCCTCGGGCGTGGTGTCGGTGAACTGGACGGACGACAAGGGCAGCTGGCAGCGCGACTCGTTCGTGTCGCGCACCGACGGGGTCACGGTGCAGAACATGGCGGCCCCGAGCGGCCAGCGGCTGAACGTCACGCTGGGCCTGTCGATCGATCCGGGCATGAACCTGACGAACAAGGGCGTGACGTACACCAACAACTCCACCACCGACTTCCTCAACCTGCGGGCGAAGTACCCCAGCGGCTCCTACAACGCCGGCTACGAGGGCGTCACCCGCATCGTCACGGACGGCACGAAGACGCTGTCCGGCGGCAACGTCACCGTCGCCAACGCGACCTACGTGATGCTGCTGTCGCTCACGCAGCGGTACAACGGGACGTACAACGGCGGCGTCACCGCGGAGACGGAGTGGAACCGGCAGCTGCTGCAGCAGCGGCTGTCCGGCATCACCGACAGCTACCAGACGCTGCTGAACCGCCACACCAGCAAGCACCGGGAGATCTTCGGCCGGGTGTCCGTCGACTTCGGGGCGAGCGCGGCCGACCGGGCCAAGCCCACCGAGCAGCTGCTGGCGGAGCAGAAGAACTCGTCGACGCCGATCCCGGCGCTGTACGAGCGGATGTTCTACGCCGGCCGCTACCACCTGCTGGCCTCGTCCAACGAGACCGCCGCGCCGGACCTGCTGGGCAACTGGACCGGCGACAGCAACGTCGGGTGGGACGGCTACTACCATCTCGACGCCAACCTCAACCTGCAGATCTCCAGCGGCAACGTGGGCAACATGCCGGAGGCCATGGCCGGGTACTTCTACCTCAACCAGCAGTGGCAGAACGACTTCCGGACCAACGCGCGCAAGCTGCTCGGCACGCGGGGCATGCTCACCGGCGGCAACACGCCGAACGAGGAAGGGCTCATCTCGAACATCAACTTCGACTACCCGTACCAGTACGTCACGGGCGGCGAGTCGTGGCTGCTGTACCCGTTGTGGGAGTACTACGAGGTGACCGGCGACAAGACGTTCCTCGCCGACAAGTACTACCCGCTCATCCGCGACATGGGCGACTTCTACGAGGACTTCCTCGTCAAGAAGGACGCCAACGGCAAGTACATCCTGGCCGGCTCCATCTCGCCGGAGAACCGGCCGCCGAACGGGGTGCCGCTGGCGGTCAACTCGGTGTACGACATCTCCGGTGCCCGCTTCGCGCTGTCGACGCTGATCCAGACGAGCCAGGCGCTGGGCCGCGACGCCGACAAGATTCCGGTCTGGCAGGAGAAGCTCAACAACCTGCCGCCGTACATCGTCAACAACGACGGTGCGCTGGCCGAGTGGGCGACGCCCGGGCTGGCCAACCAGAACCAGTACCAGCACCGGCACTCCAGCGGGCTGATGCCGATCTGGCCGTACCGCGAGCTCACGCCGGAGACCAACCGGGCGCAGTGGAACGCGGCCCACGTCTTCCTGCAGAAGAAGGACCAGGGCAGCTACGAGAACGCCGGCCACGGCCTGCTGCACGGGGCGCTGATCGCCGCCGACACCAACGACGCCGGCTCGGTCAACGCCAAGCTGCTGCGCTTCGCCAAGGAGGACTACTACTACAGCAGCATGGCGACGTCGCACTACAACAACCACAGCGTGTTCGCCACCGACGTGGTCAACTCCGTCCCCACGATCATGATGGAGATGGCGGCCGCCACCCAGCCCGGGACCATCGAGCTGCTGCCGGCGATGCCCGCGGGCCTGCCGAAGGGCTCCATCAACGGCATGCTGGGCAAGGGCCAGTTCACCATCAACAACCTGACCTGGGACAACAACGCCCACACCATCAAGGTGACGCTGACGTCGAAGATCAACCAGAATTTGACGCTGATCCAGCGCAACGGCATCGCCTCGATCACCACCGACGGCAGCGCCGTGCAGAGCTCGCCGCTGGGCAACATCGCCCGGGTCGTGCCGCTGCAGGCCGGCCGGGCGACCACGCTCAACATCACCACGACCGCGGGCCGGACCAACCTGGCCCTCAACAAGGCCGCCACGGCGTCGTCGCAGTCCAACGCCGATCAGGGTCCGGCGAAGGCGGTCGACGGTGACACGGCGTCGCGCTGGGCGGCGAGCCAGGACCCGAACAACTGGATCCAGGTTGACCTCGGCGGCACGTACAACCTCAGCGAGGTCGACCTGCTGTGGGAGACGTCGTACGCGAAGGGGTACAAGCTGCAGGCCTCCACCGACGGCTCCTCGTGGCGAGACATGTACACCACGACGTCAGGCGCCGGCGGCACCGAGCGGATAACCGTCAGCGGCCAGGCCAGGTACGTCCGGATGCAGGGCACGCAACTGTCCGGGCAGTGGGGCTACTCGCTGTACGAGCTGCAGGTCTACTGAACCAACGGCCGGTAACAGCCGGTGCGCGGCGTGGCCGCGCACCGGCTGTTGCCGTCAGCTCAGGCTGAACCGCTGGTTGGCCCCGCCCCAGCAGTCGTAGAGCTGTACCTGCTGGCCGTTGCCGGTGCCCCAGACGTCCAGGCAGCGTCCGGACTGCACGCCGCTGATGGTGCCGTTGGAGTTGACGTTCCACTGCTGGTTGGCCTGGCCGTTGCAGCTGTAGATCTGGATCGCCGCGCCGTTGCCGGAGCCCGCGGCGTCCAGGCACATGTTGCCGTACACCGTCAGCTGGCGGCTCGAGGTGTACGTCCACGCCTGGTTGGTCTGGCCGTTGCAGTCGTAGAGCTGCACCCGCGTGCCGTTGTTGTGCGACGCGTTCGGCACGTCGATGCAGCGGCCCGACTGGGACCCGACGATCCGCTGCGCGCCGCCCTGCGGCGGCGGGGACGACGTGCCGCCACCGGTCGGTGAGGTCGTCACGGTCGGCGTGGTGGTGGGGTTGGCGGCGTTGAGGGCGTTGAGGACGGAGGTGTAGGCGGCCTTCTTGTTGCCGCTGCCGTCGAAGAGCAGCGGGCTTTCGCTGGAGCGCCAGGAGTCGCTGTCACGCACGCCCCAGACGGTGATGCCGACGCAGCGCGACACGTTCATGCAGGCCTGGGTCAGCCCGGAGTACTGCGACGTCGAGGCGTTGGTGACGTCGACCTCGGTCAGCGCCACGTCGACGCCCAGGGCGGCGAAGCTCGACAGCGTGGTCTGGAAGTTGGACGGCAGGGAGGAGCCGCCGGTGAAGTGGGTCTGCAGCCCGACGCAGTCGATCGGCACGCCGCGGGACTTGAAGTCCCGGATCATGTTGTACACGCCCTGCGTCTTGCCGTAGGACCAGTTTTCGATGTTGTAGTCGTTGTAGCAGAGCTTGACGGAGGGGTCGGCGTTGCGGGCGGTCTTGAACGCGACCTCGATCCAGTCGTTGCCGGTGGCCTGCAGGTTGGACTGGCGGCGGCTGCCGTCCTCGTTGAAGGCCTCGTTGACGACGTCCCAGTAGGCGAGCTTGCCCTTGTAGTGGGCCATGACGCCGTTGATGTGGTCGATCATCGCCTGGCGCAGGCTGGACCCGGACAGCCCGCCCCACCAGCTCGGCTGCTGCGAGTGCCACGCAAGGGTGTGCCCGCGCACCTTCATGCCGCGCTGGGTGGCCCAGTTGTAGATCTGGTCACCGGCGCTGAAGTTGAACTGACCGCGCTGGGGCTCGGTCGCGTCCGGCTTCATCTCGTTCTCGGCCGTCACCATGTTGAACTCACGCCCGGCGATCGTGGTGTACGTCGAGTCACCGAGCCGGCTCGCCGCGATCGCGGTGCCGAAATACCGGCCCGACTGCGCGGCCGCGGCGCCGAGCGTGCTCGCCGCCGCGTTCGCGGCCGGGATCATCGTCACTGCGCCCGCGGCCGCGACCGCGGTGACGGCCGCGCCGATCGCCATCCGGATTCGCAGCGAACGTCGCCGCCGGCTGCCCGGATGAACTGGGGGACTGGGGGCCACTGGTTACCTCCTGCTCGATTTCGCGTTCAGGCCGCGGCCATCCGGCGCCGGGCGGCCGGCGGCCGCCGTGCGTGAAGGGGTGTCGATGGATGGCTCGTCCCGGACCGGAACGGTGCGCTTCGATGTGAGGCACATGCTGGCACGAGCGGTATCGATGAAACAATATCTTCCGGAAAATTTCCGGAAACAACCTGTTCGCGCGCCTCCCGGACCTTGGCCTGTGCAGTGACCTGATGCCCGGTCCAGCGAGGCTGTCCTGAGACGGGCGATCGGGCGACACTCGGGCCGGACATGATGCGGGGCTTCCGGAAAGTTTCGGACGCCCCGTGCTACGGGCTCGCGCGTTGCGCACGGTCACCGCGTCGCTGCAGTTACCCGAGCAACGCCATCCGGCCGGACATCGCTGACCCCGAAAAAAGTGTTATGCCGCGAGGCCCGCGCGAGTCGCCTTGATCCGGGCCGCGAGCTGCCGAAACTCGCGGTGCGGGGGCTTTGACAACGGGCCCGGCGGTGTGCGGAGAATGACAACCCGCTTCCTCGCCGCCGGGGGTGGTACTTGCGAACAACGAAGACGAACCGGGCGTCGCTGGCGGCCGCGGCGAAGGCCGGGGACAAACGCGCCCTCGACGAGCTCGCCGCGGCGCACCTGCCGCTGGTGTACACGATCGTGCGCCGCGCCCTCGCCGGGCACCCGGGCGCCGTCGACGACGTCGTCCAGGACACGATGCTGCGCGCGCTGCGCCGGCTGCCCTCGCTGCGCGAGCCGGACAGCTTCCGGGTGTGGCTGGCCTCGATCGCCGTGCGCCAGGCCGGCACCTATCTGCAGCGCGAGCGCGTCGTGGCCGAGCGGCGGGCGCCGCTGGACGACCTCGCGGACGCGAAGGACGCCGAGGACTTCGAGGACCTGACCGTGCTGCGCGTCGAGCTCTCCGGCCAGCGCCGGCAGGTGGGGCAGGCGGTCGGCTGGCTGGACCCGGCCGACCGGGTGCTGTGGTCGCTGTGGTGGCTGGAGATCGGCGAGGAGCTGACCCGGGCCGAGGTCGCCGCCGCGCTCGGGGTCAGCGTCGCCCACGCGGGCGTGCGCATCCAGCGGATGCGCAACCGGCTCGAGCAGGCCCGCGCGCTCGTCGCGACGCTGGACGCGCGGCCGCGCTGCCCGTGGCTGGACACGGTCGTCGCCGACTGGGACGGCATCCCGAGCCCGCTGTGGCGCAAGCGGATCGCCCGCCACACCCGCTCGTGCGTGACCTGCGCCCGGGCCGCCGACGGGATGGTCGACACCGAGCGGCTGCTCAACGGCTTCGCGCTGCTGCCCGTCCCGGCCACACTGGCCGCGGTCCTGGCCGGCGGCCCGGTCGCGTCGACGTCGAGCACCGGTGCCGGCACCTCGATCACCGCCAACGCCGTCCCGGGCGGGGCCGCGAAGGCGGGGTGGCTGGCCGGCGTGCCCGTCGCGAAGATTGCCGTGGGCACGCTCGTCGCCGGGGTGGCGGCCACCGCGGTCGCCTGGCCGCGCCACGATCAGCCGCCGCCGTCCGCCGGGCCTGCGCCGACCGCGTCCGCGGCAACCGCGCCCGCGTCGACGCCGCCGTCGCTGTCTCCCGGGCCGCTGTCGCTGGAGTTCGGGGGCGCACCGGGACGCTATCTCGGTACCGACGGCGAGTTCGGCGTGCTCGTCACGGCCGACGCCGCGCCGGCGCGGCAGCGGGCCACCTTCGAGGCGGTCCCGGGCCTCGCCAACGCCGACTGCTACTCGCTGCGCGCCGCGGACGGGCGGTACCTGCGGCATGCCTCGTGGCGGCTGCGCCTGAGCCGCGACGAGGGTACGCAGCTGTTCCGCGGCGACGCCACCTTCTGCCCGCTCGGCCCCGGCAACGGCGACGTGCTGCTGGAGTCGTCGAACTACCGCGGCTACTTCATCCACTGCGAGGGCGATCAGCTGTGGGTCCAGCAAGCGGACGGCACCGCGCAGTTCCGGGCCGACAGCACCTTCCGCGTACGTCCCGCGCTGGCGTAGACCGGGCTCACCCCCAGGCGCGCTCCAGGGCGAGCGCGAGGCGCCAGCGCCACTGCTCCGCGGTACCGTCGGCCCATGGGTATTCGTCGGTGAAGTTGGGCCAGTCGACCGTCAGCGCGAGCACGCTCTCGGCGCCGAACGTGTCGGCCTCCGCGCCCAGTTCGGGGCGCAGCAGGTCGCGGACGAAATCCAGGTCGGGCGCCGCGAGCTCGGCCAGCAGCGCGGCGTCGTAGAGGTCCTTGCCCTGCGGGTAGGTGTCGGTGGCCAGCCACAGCAGCTTCCAGGCCAGGGCGAGCTCGGCCGGCGCGGCCGTTACCGGGCGGTCGACGCCGGGCAGCACGATCGGCTCGGGCGGCAGCGGCAGCGGCTCGCCGAACACCACGTCGATCTGGATGCTGCCGCCGGGGCCGCCGTCGCCGGTCGTGAACGGCACGGCGAGGCGGCGGCCGTCGGCGCGCTCGTAGGTCCAGATCTCCGAGTGCACCGTGCGCTCGGGGCGCAGGCCGGCGCCGGGGTCGGCGGCGAGCGCGTCCGTGATGCCGTCGAGCAGCTCCCGCGCCTTCCTGCTGCCGCTGGTGATGGTGTGCGGGGTGACGACGAAGTCGAGGTCGCCGGGGTCGCGCGCGGCGTCGCCGACCCACGCGGCCATCGTGACGCTGCCGCGCAGCACGAGGTGGCCGGCCCAGCGGCTGCGGGCGATCGCGCCGAGGGCGTGCTCGAGGGCGGCCCGGCGGGTCCGCCGCCACCGCCGGTCGGTGCCCTCGTCGGCGAAGGCGGGCTCGCCGGCCCGGTACGCGTTCTGGTACTGCCGCAGGGCCGGGTCGAACGCCGCCGTCTGCCGCACCGACCCGCCGGCCTTCACCGGCAGGTAGGTCGGCGGGTAGTCCCGGGAGCCGGCCGGCGCGGCCCGCATGGTGGCCTCGCGCGAGTCGTTGCGCAAGGTCTCGGGTTCGCGGGTGATCCAGCCGCGGTCGTGGCCGAGGTTGGAGTCCTCGACGACGTACTCCTGCTCGACCTTGACCACCTCGAGGCCCGCATCGCGCAGGGCGGCGGTGAGCCAGTCGAGCCGCTGCGTCGCGGTGGCCAGCCCGACGTGGTGGCAGCGCTGCGTGAGGAACCGCTCCTGCCGGCCGTCGTCGTGACGGCGCCGTGCGTTGCGCGACAGGCGGGCGTCGTAGGCCGCGCCGATGTCCGCGGCGGCCTGCATCGCGGCGACCGGGGCGGCCGGCAGGGCGAGCTTCACGTGGTGCTCGAAGTAGCGCCCCGCCGGCTCCTGGGCGGCCTCGTCGTCGGTCTGCGGCAGGCCCTCGCACCACGGCGCCGCCTCGATCTTCAGCCGGGCCGGTACGAGCCCGCGCTTGAGCAGCTGTTCCCGCCACCTGCCGGCCACCTTCCGCGCCTCGCCGAGGGTGCCGTACGCGGGGAGGGTGAGCATCGGCTGTGACGGGAACCGGCCGCGGTCCAGGACGATGTGCACGAACTTGACGTCGTGCTGCTCGGCGAACCGGGCGAGGTCGGCGCCCTGGCGCGCCTCGACGGTCAGATGGATCTCGAACGCCCCGGTGATCTCGGCCACCGGGGCAGCGTAGCGGCCGTCGGCCACTCTCAGGTCAGGCGCGAGTGTGTACGCCGGAGCCGGATCCAGCGGTACCCGTACCCCTCGACGCACAGTTCGCGCAGGTCGAGGTGGTCGTACTCGCGGTCGCTGAACAACTCGACCGGCTCCTCGCCGCAGTCGACGTCGCGCGGCAGCGAGAACCGCGCCGGCCGGTCGGCGAGGTTGTGGATGAACAGCACGGCGCCGCTCGGCGCCTCGGCGCGGTGGGCGAGGACGTGCTCGGCCTCGACCGGCAGGACGTCGTGGTCGCCGATGCCGATCTCCTCGCACTCGCGCAGCGTGTGCAGCATCCGCTCGAACCACACCAGCAGCGAGTCGGGGTCGCGGCGCTGGTCGGTGACGTTGACGTCGCGGTACGCGAAGGGCCCGTCGTCGATCACGGGGCGGATGAGGTCCTCCGCCGCGACGTCGGCGGAGGTGAAACCCGCGTGGGCGATCGGCGACCACTGCATCGGCGTGCGAATGGCGTCGCGCTCGGGCAGGCGCAGGTCCTCGCCCATGCCGATCTCGTCGCCGTAGCGCAGGACCGGCGTGCCGGGCATGGTGAACTGCAGGCTGTAGGCCATCCGCAGCCGCCGCTGGTCGCCGCCGAGCATCGCGGCCAGCCGCCGGCGGATCCCGCGCCCGTACAGCTGATGCTCGGGCCGCGGCCCGAACGCCTCGAACACGTCCTGGCGCGCCCGCTCGTCGAGGCCGGACAGGTCGACCTCGTCGTGGTTACGCAGGAACGTCGCCCACTGGCCGTGCCGCGGCAGCGGGGGCAGCGTGGCGAGCGCCTCGACCACCGCCCGCGGCTGCCGGCGGGCCAGCGCCACCATGAGGGCCTGGTTGAGCTCGAACGCGAAGAGCATCTGCAGCCGGTTGGCCGCGCCGTCCGCGTCGCCGAAGAACCGCATCAGCTCGTCCTGCGGCACGTTGGCCTCGGCGAGGAACACCACATCGCCGCGGCGCCACGACGTGCCCTCGCGCAGCTGGGTCAGGAAGGCGTAGTCGCGGTCGGTCGGCTCGCCGCGCTGCGGCGACGAGCCGGGCCGGGTCCGTTCGATCACGAACGGTGCGCCGTCGACCCGGAAGCCGCTGACGCCGAGCCGCTGCCAGAACGACACGACCTTGGCCAGCTCCGCGCGCACCTGCGGGTTGCGGATGTTGAGGTCGGGCTGGAAATCGTAGAAGCGGTGGTGGTACCACGCGCCGGCCTTCTCGCAGTAGGTCCACGTCGTCTCCTGGACCCCGGGGAAGACCATGCCCTCAGTGCGGTCCGGCGGCTCCTCCTCGGACCACACGTACCAGTCGCGGTAGGGCGAATCCGGGTCGGACCGCGCGGAGTCGAACCACGGATGCTCGTCGCTGGTGTGGTTGAGGACGAGGTCCAGCATGACGCGCACGCCGCGCTCGTCGGCCACGTTCATGAGCTCCGCGAAGTCGCCGAGGCTGCCGAGCGCCGGATGGATGTCGTAGTGGTCGGTGACGTCGTAGCCGCCGTCGCGCCACGGGCTCGGATGGATGGGGCTCAGCCACAGCGTGTTGATGCCGAGGCGGCTCAGGTAGTCGATGCGGCTGATGACGCCCTGCAGGTCGCCGATGCCGTCGTCATTGGAATCCTGGAATGCCCGGACGTCCAGGCTGTACATCACCGCATTGCGATACCATCGCTCCGTCAACGACCCTCCTCGCGTCGACCCCCTTCAATCATGAGGTGGTACCCCAGACGCGCAGTTCTTACGCCGGTGGATCTCCGCACGGCGTGCGAGGGTCAGAGGGCGAAGTCGAGCCAGACCGACTTGCCGTCGCCGGGGTGCTGCCGGACGCCCCAGGCGGTGGCGAGGCGGGAGACGATCAGCAGGCCCCAGCCGTGCTCGTCGTCGCTCTCCGCCGCCGGCACCACCGGCTCGGCCGGGTCGTGGTCGCGGACCGCGATCTGCAGCGTCTCGCCGTCGGTGGACAGCGCCAGCTCCTCGACGCCGCCGCCGTGCCGTACGGCATTCGCCACCAGCTCGGTGACCGCGAGCTCGACCTCGCCTTCCAGCTGCTCGCCGGGGGGCCGGGACAGCACGGCCCGCAGCGCGTCGTGACACCAGGCGCGCGCGGCCGACACAGCGGACGGGTCGCGGCCGCGGTCGTCGCTCCACCGCTTCCGTCGGGCCGTCTCGCCACCGGTCACGCGCGCTCTCCTCGTCCACCGCAATGCAGGCGAGATACCCAACCGCCCGGTGGCTATGCGGACTCGGCCAGGGCGCGCTCGCCCGCGGGTGGGTAGGATCGGGCGGATGTCCTAACCAGCCAGGAGAGAAAAGCGGCGTGAGTGATCCGACGGGCGAGGTGCGCAACGGCTTCGCCAGCAGCGCGACGGTGGACAGCGGCGAGCACCTGCGCCGGCTGCAGCTGATCACTGACACGGCGCTGTCCCGGCTCGGCCTGGAGGATCTGCTGCAGGAGCTGCTGGTGCGGGCCCGGGAGCTGCTGCACGCCGACTCGGCCACGGTGATGCTGCTGGACGCGAGCGGCAGCGAGCTCAGCGCGACGGCGACCAGCGGCCTGGAGCGCGAGGTGTACCAGGACATCCGCATCCCCGTCGGCCGCGGCTTCGCCGGCACGGTCGCCGCCCGGGCCGAGCCCCTCGCCATAGAGCACGTCGATCACACCAATGTGCTCAGTCCGGCGCTGCTGCGCGAGCACATCGTCTCGGTCCTCGGCGTGCCGATGATCACCGCCGGTCAGGTCATCGGGGTGCTGTACGTCGGCGCCCGCACGCCGCGCCGGTTCAGCGCGGGCGACGTCGAGCTGCTGCAGCTCGTCGCCGACCGGGTGGCCGCGGCCACCCAGGCACGGGCGCACAGCCTGGACCGCGCCGCCGCGGTGGCGCTGCAGCGCAGCCTGCTGCCGTCCCGGCCGCCGGAGATCGCCGGGCTCGAGCTCGCCGTGCGGTACGTGCCCGGGGCCGAGGTCGGCGTCGGCGGCGACTGGTACGACGTGTTCGAGCTGCCCTCCGGCAACGTGGGGGTGGCGGTCGGCGACGTCGCCGGCAACGGGCTGCGCGCGGCCGTGGTGATGGGGCGCATCCGTTCTGCGCTGCGCGCCTATGCCCTCGAGACAGACGACCCGGCGGACGTGCTGACCCGGCTCGACCGCAAGATCCAGCGGTTCGAGCCCGACGCCATGGCCACCGCCGTCTACGCCGTCCTGAGCCCGGACCGCAGTTCGATCACGATCTCGAACGCCGGGCACCCGCCGCCGGTGCTCCTCGACCCCGACGGCCCCGCCCGCCTCGCCGTCGTCCGGCCCGACCTGCCGCTCGGCGCCCACCCGGGGGCCGAGCGGCACAGCACGACGCTGCCGATCCCGGCCGGGGGGACGCTGCTGCTGTACACCGACGGGCTCGTCGAGCGGCGGACGCGCCCGATCTACGCCGGCCTGGCCCGCCTCGTCCAGGTCGTCACTCGCGGCGTGCCCGACGCGGTGTGCAACACCGTCATGGAGGCCATGCTCGACGACCAGGCCCCGACGGACGACATCGCCCTGCTCGCGCTGCAGCGCACCGCCTGACCCACGGCCGCACGCCGGTCGATTGAGCGGCCCGCGCCGCTGCGCCCGGTCGCGCAGGCCGCGCCTGTTGCGCGAGGCCGCGCTCGCGCCGGCATAGCCGGGCCGCTCGGTCCCGGCAGCGGCGTCCGGCCGGCTGGACCGGTACCGGCCGGACGCCCATCAGGAGTGTGCGGCCCGTCCGCCGGGAGACGGCTCAGCGACGCGTCGCACGCCCTCGCCGATACCCGGTGCGGCCCCGGCCAACCAAATCGCCGCCGTGTGCGGCCATGGCGGGTCGGGCATCGTTCAACCTCGTTCGATGCCGGAGCGTGGCGGGCCGGGGCGCTCGGGGGTCACCAGACTCATCTCCGAACCGGGTCAAAACGGTCCGTCGGCGTCGTCGAGGAGGGCGGGGTCAGGCGGCGGTTCCCCCGGGTATAGAACACAGCCCACCTGACCACGACCCGGTTGCACCTGGCGCGCAACGCAGCCTCGCCGCGGCCCTGCCGAAGACATACGACGACAGCAAACGTCGGTACGAAGTGGGGTACACAGTGCGCAGCCGCCTGATCGCGGCCTACCTGGCCACTGGTGTGGTGGGCCTGGCCGGCTTTCTCGTCGTCCCGGACGGCAGCCTGATGCAGGTTGTGTGGCAGGTAGCCGTCGGGTTCCTCGGCGCCGCGGCCGTCGTCGTCGGGATCCGCCGGCGCCGGCCGGACGTCTCGGCGACCTGGTGGCTGATCGCCGCCGGGGTCGCCGGCAACGCCGCCGGGATCGGTGTCGAGACGATCCTGACCCGGACCATGACCGATCCCGGGTTCCCGTCGTGGGCCGACGCGGCCTACCTGTCGCTGTACCCGTTCGCCGCCGCCGGGCTGACGCTGCTCGTGCGCCGCCGCAGCCCGCACCGCAACCGCTCCACCGCCGTCGACGCCACGACGCTCACCACCGGCATCGGCCTGCTGGCCTGGATCTTCATGATCCAGCCGGCCGCCGCCGACCCGAGCATCGGGCTGCTCGGGCACATCGTCAGCGTCGCGTACCCGGTCGGCGACATCGTCCTGCTCGCCATGACCGTGCGCCTGCTGCTCGACGGCGCGACCCGCAACGTCTCGTTCCGGCTGCTGTGCGCCGCGCTGCTGTGCTTCCTCGGCGGCGACTCCGCGTGGGCGGTCGTCAACCAGATGAGCTGGGAGCCGGGGCCGTTCGCGCACAAGCTGCTCGCCGCGGTGTTCCTCGCCGGCTACCTCACCTTCGGCGCGGCCGCGCTGCACCCCGACGTGCGGGCGGTGGCCCGCCCGGCGCCGCCGCGCCCGGCCCGGCCGAGCCGTCGCATGCTCGTGCTGCTCACCGCGACCTCGCTCATCGCGCCGGCCCTGCTGCTCGCCGAGGCGCTGACGCACCGCGTCACCGACGCGCTGGCCATCTCCATCGGCTGCGCCGCGCTGTTCCTGCTCGTCGTGACCCGCATGACGCAGCTGCTGGCCCAGCTGGACCTGCAGTCGCAGAAGGTCCGCGAGCTGGCCGTCACCGACGAGCTCACCGGCCTGCCCAACCGGCGCGCGTGGAACGCCGAGCTGCCCCGCGCCCTGGAGCGGGCCCGCCGCGACCGCACGCCGCTGTCGGTCGCGCTCGTCGACCTCGACCACTTCAAGCGGTTCAACGACAGCTACGGCCACCCGGCCGGCGACCGCCTGCTCAAGGAGGCGTCCGCCGCCTGGCAGGCGCACCTGCGCACGGTGGATCACCTGGCCCGCTTCGGCGGCGAGGAGTTCGTGGTCCTGCTGCCCGACGCCACCGCCGAGCAGGCCCGGATGATCCTGGACCGGATGCGCGAGGCGACCCCGCTGGGCCAGACCTTCTCGGCCGGCATCGCGGTCCTGCGCGACGGCGAGAGCTCCGACGAGATCGTGGCCCGCGCCGACGAGGCGCTCTACGCCGCCAAGGGCGCGGGCCGCAACCAGGTCGCTTTGGCGGGTTTGTAGCCCGTCACTTCGTGTGCACGCCGGTCGCCGCCGTCGGCGTCGTGCCGTCGCAGGTCACGGTCACGTCGACCGTCTGGTTGCCGTGCACGAACGCGGCCGTGGCGGCGGCGGCCGGGCCGGCGTTGACCCAGGCGACCCTGTAGGTGGCGGCCGGCGTCCACGACAGCAGGTGCGCGAGGCCGGCCGGGGTGCACTCGGCCTCGACGCGGCCGCCCGGCGACGTGAATGTCGCCGGCGGCGTGGCCGGCGGGGGTTCGGCGGCCGGCTCGCTCGCGGCCGGGGACGCCGCCGCGGACATCGAGGCCGCCGCGGACATCGAGGCCGCCGCGGAGAGCTGCCCGGTGCCGGGCGTCGCGGCCGCGGCGACCGCCGCCGACGGTGACGCCGGACCCGGGCCGGTGCCGGCGGTGCGTGCCGGGTCGCCGGATGCGGTGCCCAGCGTCCGGGTCTCGGTCCGGACCTGCGCCTCGGCCGGCGTGACCTGGTCGCGCACGGGCACGAGCGGCCAGGCGAGCGTGGCGGCCGCCGCCGCGCCCGCCACGCCGGCGATGACGCCGACCCGCCGGCGCCGGGCCGGGCGGGGCTCGGCGGGAGCGGCGTCGGTGGTGGTCGCGGCAGCGGCGAGGGCCTCGGCGACCTGTGCGGCCGTCGGGCGGTCGGCCGGGTCCTTGGCCAGGCAGCGCCGGCACAGGGCGGCCACCGCCGGTGGGAGGCCCGGCCGGTCCGGCAGCGGCGTCGGCGCCACGAGCAGGTGGGCCTCGAGCAGGTCGGTGGTGCCGCTGGTCGTCCACGGCGGCCGCCCGGCGACGAGCCGGTAGAGCAGCACGCCGAGCGAGTACACGTCGGAGGCGGGCGTGACCGCGTCGTCGGCGAGGCGCTCGGGGGCCAGGTATTCGGGGGTGCCGAGCACCTGGTCGTCGTCGAGGTCCCCGCCGCCGGACGGGGCGGCGGCGGCCGCGATGCCGAAGTCGACCACCTTCGCGCCGGTGGGCGCCAGGATCACGTTGGCCGGCTTGACGTCGCGGTGGACCAGGCCGTCGGCGTGGGCCGCCGCCAGCCCCGTGGCCACCTCGGCGACGATGCGGAACACGTCCGCGACCGGCAACGGGCCGTCCGCGGCGTGCTGCTCGAGGGTCGGCCCGGGCACGAGCTCCATCACGACGTACGGGGTGCGCCGCCCGTCCTCGACGGTCTCACCGAAGTCGTGCACCTGCGCCACGTTGGGATGCGCCAGCGCGGCGGCCGCGCGGGCCTCGGCCCGGATGCGGGCGCGCGCCCCGGCGTCGGCCGCATAGCGGCCAGACAGGAGCTTGACGGCCACATCGCGGCCGAGCACCTGGTCGCGGGCGCGCCACACCACCGACATGCCGCCCTCGCCCAGCACCTCGTCGAGGTGGTACCGACCACCGAGCGTCCGCCTCTGCACGCGCCCCGCCGTTCCCGTTCGGTGAATTTCCAAACATCACTATTTGGTCACGGCCCGCGGCGCCCGTCAGGTGGTCGGGCCGCGCACCGCGAGGAGATCGGCGACCCCGGCGATCTGCAGCCGTTCGTACAGCGTGTCGCTCACGCCGTCCAGCGTGAGCCGGCAGCCGAGGCCGAGCGCGTACTGATGGGCGCGCACGAGGGCGCCGAGCCCCGAGGAGTCGATGAACGTCACCCGGGTGAGGTCGACGTGTACCGCGGCCGGTTTGGCTTCGAGCGCGTCGGCGAGGGCTTCGCGCAGCCCGGCGGCGGTGGTCTGGTCGAGGTCGCCGTCCAGGGCGATCACCGGCTCGCCGGCCGACCCCGTCCCGGTGGAGATGGACAGTGTCACCGCGCGCAACCTCGACTTTCCTCGGAGAACTCGACGATATCCGATATTC
Organism: Dactylosporangium sp. CA-139066; assembly: GCF_050936175.1. Lineage (NCBI taxonomy): Bacteria > Bacillati > Actinomycetota > Actinomycetes > Micromonosporales > Micromonosporaceae > Dactylosporangium > Dactylosporangium sp. CA-139066. Next base: position 3,801,339 of record NZ_JBNJNH010000001.1, read on the forward strand.
CTCACCCTTGCCGGTCGACCGCGGTCATGCACGCAGACGTCCGGCGGTGGCTTCGGCGCCGCGGGGGCGGGAACCGGACACGGAGGTGACTATCGCCGGGTGCGGCCCGCGCGGAGGCGGCGACGGCGCGGTCGATCCGCCTGGCTGCGGTGCGGTCAGGCGCTTTTGCCGGGTGTGTCCGGCTCGGTGTCTTTGATCTCGTCGGCCACCACCTGGATGACCTCGGCGGCCGGGCGGCGCGGGGACGGGGGCGGCGGCTCGCCGGGGCCGGGCCACCCGATGCGGACGCCGACGGCGGGGTAGCCGACGCCGCCCAGCATCCGCCGCAGCGTCCGGCGGGCGACCTCGTGCTCGACCAGGTCGCTCATGGGGGAGGTGGCCAGGTGCTGCGAGGTCGCGGCCAGCAGCACGGCGGAGAGCGTTACGCCGGCGGCGAGCCAGTCCGGCGGGCTGTCGCCGTCGGTGACCACGACGCCGTAGCGGGCCTCGCGGTCGGAGAGGTCGATCCGGCTGGTGGCGCCCCAGCCGAGGCCGGTGGCGGTGAAGTCACGCATCGGCACCGGCCGGGTCCCCAGCGGCGCCAGGGTGTCGAGCGGGACGCCGTCGTGGCCCTCGCCGGGCCGGCGGACCCAGGCCGCGAGCTCGGCGCGGTACGCGGGGTCGGACATCAGGGCCTCGGACGCCTGCCCGGCGGCCAGCGCGAGATCGGTGATGTCCCGCGCCCACGTCATGTGCAGGTGTGCGCGGGTGCGCTGGGCGGCCTGGCACAGCCGGTCGACGAACTCCTGCGGCACGGGTTGTCCGGCGAACGGGCGCCGGTCGGTGCGGCGCGCCCGGATGGCGTGGTACAGCCGCTGGGCCCAGGCGGAGGGATCGGCCACGCCGCGGTACCGCACGACGGCGAGCAGGTCCGGGTCGCCGGCGCCGGGGAACGGCTCGACCTCGAAGTCCACCCCGTCGGCGGCGAGGGTGACGCAGGCGTGGTGGAGGGCGCCGCCGCAGCTGATCACGAGCAGCCGGCCGGTCGGGTCCATGACGGTCAGGCGGCGGGTCTGGTCGGCGTACAGCAGCGCGGTGTCGTGCGTGATGCGCCAGCGCCACGGCTGGGTGTTCAGCACCGACGGCGCGTGGATGGCGGCCAGCGCCGCCCGGGTCAGTTCCTGGCACGTCGCTCCGATGCGGAATTTTGTGGCCGAGTCGTGTGCGTTCGCGGACATGGCCATCTCCCCTCGGTGTCGTGGGGCTGGTGCAGTACTGCCCAATCGGCACGCGCCTAGTCGGGCGGCAGGACCGCCCGCGCGGCGGAGCCGGGTACCTGCAGCCTCCCTCCGTGGCCGCGGGCGTCGCAGGGCCGGGCGGACCGCGTGGTTCGGGACCCAGGACCCGTGCGCCGGCGGCCCGGCGAGCCGGACGATCGATGGTGGACGGGATGCGAGGGGAGCTGAGTGCGATGGTGGGGGCCATGGTCGTCGCCGCGCTGGTCGCCGGCCTGTACGTCGTGCTGATCGCGCTGCACGTGGCCGCGATCCGCGGTCAGGGCGGTCCCGGCGCCGGGTACCGCCCTCGGATCGCCCTGTGGCTGGCGGCCGCCGCCGAGCGCCGCCGCGGTGACGACGAGAGCGCCGCGGCGCGCTCGCTGCTGGCCGGGAAGCTGGATCGGCGGCGGTACCAGGCCGAGATGGCCGCGCTGGCGGCGCGGGACGACGCCGAGCATCCGCTGCGGGTGCCGAAGGCCGGCCTGCGCTGAACCGCCGCGCCACCCGGCGGCGCCGTCAACGGTCGGCGAGCCGCCCGGCGAACCACCCGGCGGCCAGCCGGGTCAGCGTGTCCAGCGCGCCCGGCTCCTGCAGCTGGCGACCGGCGCCGCGCAGGACCGCGAGGCGGGCGCCGGCTGGCAGCCGCCCGTGCGCGGCCCGGTTGAGCTCGAGCAGGTGCTCGTCGCGGCCGCCGGCGACGAGCAGGGTCCGCGCCGCGACCCGCGGCAGGGCGGACCCGGCGAGGTCCGGCCGCCCGTCGTGGCTCACCACCGCCGCGATCGTCCCGCGCGCCGGACCGGCCGCGGCCGCGAGCGCCGCGGCGGCCGCGCTGCCCGTGGCGAACACACCGACCGGCAGCCGGCCGGCCGCCACGTCCGCGCGCAGCCGCCGCAGCCCGGCGTCGAGCCGCCCGGCGAGCCGCTCCACGTCGTGGGCGGCCCGCCAGTCCAGTTCCTCGTCCGGTTCCAGCAGGTTCAGCGAGAGCGTCGCCAGCCCGGCGTCGCGTAGCCGGCCGGCGATCCAGCGGTACCGCGGGCCGTGCTCGGCGCCGAGGCTGGTGTGCGCCAGCACCACCGCGCCGAACGCGCCGGCCGGCACCGTCAGGCGGCCGTGTTCCTCCGGCGGGTCGGCGATCCCGCCGGCGGCCGGCCGGGCCCAGCGGGCTCCGGTGAGCAGACGCATGGTCTCGTCGTCGGGCACGGGCCGGAAGTCGGCGTACCGCCCGCCGGCCGATGCTCCGTCGGGGATCGCCTCGAGGCGGATCACCCGGTCCGCGGCGCCCGCCAGCGAGGCGAGGGCCGCCGAGGCGGCGACGGGGACGGCCACCACCACGCGGGCCGCGCCCGCGTCGCGGGCGGTCCGGCACGCCGCCCGCGCGGTCGCCCCCGTGACCATCGTGTCGTCGACGACGATCGCCGTGTGGCCGCGAAGCTCGAGCGCCTCCCGCCGGGCGTTCAGATGGCGGGCGCGATCGGCGGTGCCCGGCTCGGCGTGGCTCACCTCCGCGGCCAGTTCGTCGGCGTCGACCCAGGCCGCGCGCAGCACCGGCAGGTTCACGGCCAGGACGCCACCGGGGCCGAGCGCGCCCATCGCGCGCTCGGGCTGGAACGGCACCCCGATCCGCTGCACGACCAGCGTCTCCAACGGTGCCCGCAGCGCGGCGGCGACCTCGATCGCGACCGGTATTCCGCCGCCGGGCACGCCCACCACGACCGCGTCGGCGGCCGCCTCCTCGCCGAGCCACCCGGCCAGCCGGCGGCCCGCCTCCATGCGGTCGGTGAAGTGCATGGCATCCGTCTCCCTACCTCGTCCCGGCTGCTACCCGAAGTTCGGCGCCGCGCACGGGCCGGGCGGGTGAAGCGGGTGAGTATGCGCCGTTGACAGGCCGCGCCGACGGCCGCGTTGGGCGAGGCTTGCAGTGCCACCGGAGGCGCTTCCAGCGCCGGACGGGCCGAAAGACCCTGGCCGGACCCCGCCGCCGCGGGCTGAGATGGATGTGCACCTCCGTGCGGACCTATCCGCCCCACGGAATCAGGAGACGCGACATGATCACCATCTACGACCTGATGGTCGCGCATCCGTTCCTCGCCGGGATGCCCGCCGAACAGGTCGAACGGCTGTCGCGCTGGGCGCGGCGCGCACCGTTCCGGGCCGGCATGAGGATCTTCGAGGAGAACGGCCGTGCTCAGCGGTTCTGGCTCATCCGCGACGGCACGGTCGCGCTGCAGACGAAAGTGCCAGGGCGGGGCGAGGTCGAGGTGGCGAGGATCGGACCGGGCAGCGTGCTCGGCTGGTCGTGGTTGTTCCCGCCGTACCGCTGGCACTTCAGCGCGGTAGCGGTCGGCCCGGTGCTCGCCATCACCCTCGACGGTGCCGGCGTGCGCGGGTTGTGCCGCGACGACCCCGTGCTGGGCTACGACCTCACCACGCGCTTCATGGCCGTCGTCGTCGACCGGATGCAGGCCACCCGCCTGCGCCTGCTCGACATGTACCAGGCGCCCGTCTGACGAACCGGCGCCCGGTCGCCGACGTGCCGGAGCCGTGATCGCGGGCGCCGGGAACGAACCGGAGGAGGAGCGATGCATGCCAAGGACATCATGAGCGCGCCGGCGCACACGGTGCGGGCCGACGCGCCGGTCGGGGAGGCGGTGGCGCTGCTTGAGCGTTGGTCGATCACCGCCCTTCCCGTCACCGACGACGAGGGGACACTCGTCGGCCTGATCAGCGAGCGCGACGTGCTGCGGCCGGCGGCATCCGCCGGGGCGCCGCGGCGCGTCCGCGACGTGATGGGCGGCCTGCCGGTGTCGGCCTGGCCGGACGCCGACCTCGCCGACCTGGCGGCGGTCATGGTGCAGCGGGACGTCCACACGGTCCCGGTCGTCACCGAGGAGCACGTCGTCGGCGTGGTCAGCCGCTGCGACGTGCTGCGGACACTGCTGCCGACCGACGATGCGGCGCAGCGGGAGGCGCAGCGCCGCCTCGACACCTACGCGGCCGGGCGAAGGCGCTGGCCGGTGAGCGTGCACGACGGGGTGGCGACCATCGGCGGGTCGTTCGACGACGACACGGAACTGGCCGTGGCGGAGGCGCTGGTCCGCACCACGGCCGGCGTCAATGCCGTCCGGGTCACGGCGCGAGCCGGATGAGCTGCGGCCGGCCGCGCTCGCGCGGCCGGCCGTCTCGGTCAGGCGGCCAACGTGGCCGGCCGCGCGGGAACCCGGCTCGGGCCGTGCGCGATGAGGACCGGGCACGCGGCGTACTGCAGCACCGGGCGGGCGACCACGGACGGGTCGTCCGGCTGGATCCGGTCGCTCGGGCAGCGGGCCCCGACGACCAGCAGCCCGGCCCATTGCGACGCCACCGCGAGCGCGTGCACCGCGTCGTCCGGCTCGGCTCGCACCTCGACCTCCAGCAGCGGGAACTCGGCGCACCAGGGCGCCGCGGCCGCGCGCAGCGCATCGCGTACGGCGCACTCGTGCGAGCTGAGGTCCCCGCCGCGGACCGCGCCCGGCTGCCACAGGTCGGGGTCCGCCCACGCCTGGACGATGACGAGGCGCACGCAGCGCGCCGCCGATTCCTCGAACGCCAGGCGCAGCGCCCGCCGGCTCGACTCGGAGCCGTCGAAGCCGGTGACGACCGGCGCCGTGCGGGGCAGGGCGGCGTCGGGGTCCGCCCAGCGTTGTGCGTCGTGGACGATGAGCACCGGCGCCCCGGCGCGGGTGGCCAGCGCCTGGCTCACGGAGCCGACCGGCCGCCCGTCGCCCGCTCCGGCGCCCCGTCCGCCGATCACCACCATGCGGGCATCTTCGGCGAGCTCGCGCAGCACCTCGACCGGCGAGCCGCGGCGGGTCTCGGCGATCGCCGCCACGCCGACCCGCCAACGCTGCGCCTCGATCGCGGCGCGCGCGGCGATGTCGCATCCGGCCGGGTCCGCGGTACCGCTGGGCAGCGCCGTGACGACCCGGAGCATTCGTGTACATCGGCAGGCCTCGTCTGCCGCCCAGCGCAGCGCACCCAGGCTGCTGGCCGAGCCGTCGACACCCGCGACCACGGGACCGAATCTGTACACCATCGGAGTACTCCCTTCCCAGGTGCAGGCCTCTCACACCTGATGGTTCCTCCGGGCGGGGGAGGCGTCGTCGGGCGCTCTCCGACCCGCCCCCCGGCCGCTCTCCGGTCCGTTCGTCAGCCGGAGATGTCCACCCCGATGACGCCGGGCAGCCGGCGCAGCGACTCGGCGAGCTGGGGCAGCGCCGCGCTGGTCGGCGGGCGGGCGGCCAGCGCGATCTCCTGGTGGCCGCCTTGGTAACCGACCTGCAGGAACTCGGCGCGGGGCAGCAGGCCGCGCACCGAGTCGGCCACGGCGTCCAGCGGTTCGTCCGGGCCCAGGGTCAGCCGCATCACGAGCGTACGCCGCGCCGCCAGGAACGTCAGCTCCGCCTGCTTGACCAGCCACAGGACGGCGACCGCGAGCACGGTGGCGGCAATCGCGATCGACCAGGCGCGCAGGCCGACGGCGACGCCGATCGCGGCCGTCACCCACAGCGATGCGGCGGTGGTGAGCCCGCGGACGGTGACGCCTTCGCGGAGGATCGCGCCGCCGCCGAGGAACCCGATCCCGGTGGCCACCTGGGCCGCCAGCCGGACGGGGTCGGAGCCGGGCAGGACAGTGCCGGCCGCGGCGAAGATCGCGGCGCCGAGCGACACCAGCATGTGCGTGCGCAGCCCGGCCGGCTGCGCGCCGAACTCGCGCTCCAGCCCGATGACGGCGCCCAGCGCGACCGCCGTCAGCACCTGCCCGGCGATGACCGGGCCGTCCTCGACCATGCCGTCCTCCGCGTCGCCGGAAGCCTCAGGGCCGCAGGCGCGCTACGACCTTCAGCGTTGCGCGCCGCCGCCCGGACTGGAAGGTCCGCAAGCCCGACCGGTCCGGGGCGGCGCGCACCCGCCTCAGGTCCGGGCGGTGGGGAGGTCCGCCGGCGACGCCTGGCGAACCGGCTGGGAGACCCGGCGGCCGTCCATCCAGCCCTGCAGGTCCGGCCCCGACTCGAAGCTGGCGATCATCGCGTAGCGTGGCCGCGGACCCACGTGGAACGCGGCGTGCCAGAGCCGTTCGGTGTCGACGACGAACTGCGCGCCGAGCGGCAGCGGTATGCGATGTTCGGTGGCGGGATCGTCACGGTTCTCGCGCAGAATCATGAAGCTGTCGGGGTCGTCCGTCAGGTTCAACCACGCACGCACCACCCAGCCCTCGTCTTCCGGGTTCAGCCGGTTGTTGTCGTCCAGGTGCAGGTGCTGCCGGACCACCGTGTCCTCGTCGATCGACGGGGCGAGCTTGATGATGCGGACCCGTCCGAATCGTGCGCCCACGGACTGGACCCATTGGCGAAGCGTCGGCGCGAGCGACGCGTTCGCGGTCCAGACGCCGTCCTTGTCCGCGCGGCCGTGCTCCCAGAACCCGCGCGGGTCGTCCTCGCCGAGCGCCGAGGCCAGCACGGCGAAGTTGGTGTCCCCGCCGGATTTCCAGTCAAGGTACCGCAGGTTCTCCCACTCACTCGGATCAAGCGTCCCCGCAAACGGGGGCAGCGTGACGAATCCGGTGGCGTCAAGCGCGGGCAGCTTGTAGTGGCGGGTTTGAACGACGGGCATCGACTTCCTCCTATCCGCTGCGGCCCGGTCGGGCCGCAGCCGCCGGTCGCGCTACCCGTCGAAGCACGGTGATACCGGCGAGGGATGAGATTTGCGACGTGATTGGCCTGCGGCGGCCGCGTCACACGGCCGGCCCGGTCAGCCGTGCCGGGCCACGAGGACGGGCGCGTCGGCGTGGTGCAGGACCTGATGGGTCACCGCGCCGAGCCGCACGCCCGGGAACCCGCCGCGGCCGCGCGCGCCGACCACGATCATGAGCGCTCCGCGGCCGGCGTCCAGCAGCCCGGGCGCGGAGGGGCAGTGCTCGACGCGGGCCCGCACGGCGACGGTGGGGTACCTGCTCCGCCAGGGCTCCAGGTCCGTCGCCAGCGCCCGCTCGGCGGCCGCGGCGAGTCCGGCGGGGTCGGACGAGCGGCCCCAGCGGTGTTCGGGCTCGTGCCAGGTTCGCACGGCGTGCACCGGGACGCCGCGGACGGCCGCCTCCTCGAACGCGAGCCGCAGCCCGAGTTCGGCGTCGTTCGAGCCGTCCGCCCCGACGACCACCGGTTCGCGGTGCGGCAGCGGCGACTCGGGACCGGCCCACCGTTCGGCGTGGTGGACGACGAGCACCGGGCAGTGCGCATGTGCCGCCAGGTGTACCCCGACCGAGCCGACCAGCAGGGCGTGGAAGCCTCCGCTGCCGCGGCTGCCGACAACCACGAGGCCGGCGCCGCGGGACTGCTCGATGAGCACCCGGGCGGGCTCGCCGTGCCAGGTGGCGGTCGTCACCTGCAGGCCCGGCTGCCAGCGCCGGATCTCCGTGGCGGCGTCGATGGCGGGTCCGTGCTGGTCGGGGACCTCCTCGAGCGGGCCGTGCACCTCCAGGGCGTGCACGACGTGCAGCGGCTCGCCGCGCCGCACGGCTTCGTCGGCGGCCCAGCGGACCGCGCCGAAGGCGGCGGGCGACGGGTCGACGCCGACGATCACTGGGTGGCGGCTCGTCGTCATGGCGTCCTCCCGGCTCGGGGAGCATAGGTTCAGTCTCCACGCTGGCACGCCGGGCGGCGCGACGGCAGCGCCCTCGGACCTCGGCGCCACTGCGCATCCGCTGCGGCGCCCTTCGCCCTGCCCATCCGGGCGCGAGCACGTAAGCATGGAAGGTGTGGCGCTCGGACGCCGCTGAGCGGCGCCGCCGGCCGTCGGAGGGAGGAGCCGTGAGACAGAGCCTCCATCTGGCCACGATCGCCGGCATCCGGGTCGGCGCGAACTGGTCCGTCCTCGTCATCGCCGCGCTGATCGTGCAGATGCTCGCGCTGTCGGTCGTGCCGGCCGGCGCGGCCCTTCGGTGGCTGCTCGGCGCGGCGGGCGCCGTCGCGTTCCTGCTGTCGCTGCTGGGGCACGAGCTCGCGCACGCCTTCGTCGCCCGCGCCTTCGGCGTGCCGGTCGAGCGGGTGACGCTGTGGTTGTTCGGCGGGGTCGCCGAGTTCGGCGGGGAGCCGCCGAGCGCCCGGGCCGACCTGCTGACGGCCGCGGCCGGCCCGGCTACCAGCGCGCTGTTCGGGGTGGGCGCCGGCGCCGTCGCGCTGGGCCTCACCACGGCCGGTGCGCCGGCCGGCGTCGTCGCCGTCCTGCGCTGGCTGGCCGGCATCAACCTGCTCCTCGCGGCCTTCAACCTGCTGCCGGGCGCGCCCCTCGACGGCGGCCGGGTGTTGCGGGCGGTGCTGTGGCGGTGGCACGGCGACCGCAACCGCGCGGCCCTCGGCGCGGCCCGCGCGGGCCGGATGATCGGGCTGGGGCTGATCGCGTTCGGCGCCGCGCAGCTGCTCTTCGCGGGGCTGCTCGGCGGCGTCTGGCTCGCCATGATCGGATGGTTCCTGATGACGGCCGCGGCCGCCGAGGCGAACACCGTGCAGTACCGCGTCACCCTGGGCGACGTGCCGGTGTCCGCGGCGATGCGCGCGCCCGTCGCCGGCGTCGATCCCGGCGGCAGTGTCGCCGACGCGGTGGCGGCGCTGACGGCGGAGCCGGCCGGCCGGGCCGTGGCCCTGCGCACCGCCGACGGCCGGCCGACGGGCCTCGCCCGGGCCGGCGACCTCGCCCGCGTCCCGGAGGGGCGGCGGGCCGGCCTGCCGGTGCGCCGGGTGGCGTTGCCGCCGGCCGCGGTGCCGGTGATCGAGGCCTCCCGGCGGCTCGCCGACGTCGCCGACCTGGTGCGCCGGGCCGGAACCGCGCTGGTCGTGGACGACGACGGCGTGCTCCTGGGGCTGCTCGACCGAGACGACGTCGCCCGGGTCGCCGAGCGGGCCGCGCTCCACGTCGACCGCCCCGGCGCCGCCGGCTAGGACGTCCGCCGTACGGCACCGGAATCCGGCCAACCTGGGCGGATGGCTCCGTTTCGCCCGGCCGAGATGACCGCGGCCGCGATCCGGTGCGTACTTTGGTATGTGGCCTGCTCCGCGAAGGAGGCAACCATGATGCTGAAACGCCGGCTCTTCGCGAACCGGGTCGACGCCGGTCGGCGGCTGGCCCGCAAGCTGGGCCACCTGCGCGGCGAAGACGTCGTGGTGCTGGGCCTGCCGCGTGGCGGAGTGCCGGTCGCCGCTCAGGTCGCCGAGGCGCTGCGGGCCCCGCTCGACGTCATCGTCGTACGGAAGCTCGGCGTACCGCGGCAGCCCGAGCTCGGCATGGGCGCGATCGGCGAAGGCGGCGTTCGCGAGCTCAATGCGAGCGTGATCCGCACCGCCGGCGTCACCGCCGACGAACTGGCGGCGGTCGAGAAGTCCGAACAGGCCGAGCTGGCCGGCCGCGCCGAGCGACTGCGGGGGAGGCTTCCCGCGCAGGGTCTCGCCGGGCGTACCGCGGTCATCGTCGACGACGGCATCGCCACCGGTTCGACCGCCCGGGCCGCCTGTCAAGTGGCCCGCGCGCGGGGCGCCGCCCGGGTCGTGCTGGCCGTGCCGGTGGTGCCGGCCGACCGGATCGAGCCGCTGGGAGGGGTGGCCGACGAGGTGGTCTGCGTCGAGAGCCCGGACTGGCTCATGTCGGTCGGGGAGTGGTACGCGGACTTCACCCCCACCGAGGACGAGGAGGTCCGGCAGCTGCTCGCGCACACCGCCGCCGGCTGAACGCCCGGTGCCGGGAGGCCGTCAAGAGTTGATCACGTCGCCGGGCGGCCGGCGCGGGCTCGCCGGATGCGGCGCGCGGTCGGGGTCGACGCCCACCCGCAGGACGAGCTGCGGATGGCCGGGCCGATCGATGAGGCTGGCGAGCAGGGCCCGGGCGCCCGCAATCTCGACGACCTCGCTCATCGGCGAGGCGGCGAGGCCCTGCGCGGTCGCCGCCAGCCAGGCGGCACTGGCCGCCTCGCCGGCAATGAGCCAGTCCACGGGCCCGTCGCGGTCGGTCGCGAGCACGAGGTACTCGGCGCCGCGGTCGTCGCCGCGGCCGGGTTCGAGCGCCGCCTCGTGGTCCAGCGCGAAATCGCGCAGCGGCACCGGCCGGGGCGCCGACGCCGCGACGGTGCCGGGTGAGATGCCGTCGGCGGCGTGCGGGCCACGGTGCGTCCACGCCCGCTGCTCGGCCAGGTGTCGTTCTTCCTTGGCCTCGATCGTGTGCGCCGCCCGCGCGGCATATCGCAGGTAGTCGAGGTCACCCGGCCGGATGCGATGGAGCCGCGCGTGCTGGGCCTCGGCGGCGGCCCGCAGCACGGCCAGGCTGTCGGCGGTCACCGCGGCGGTGGATCCGAACGGCCGCCGCTCGGTCCGGCGCCGGCGGATGCTCTCGTACGCGGCGAGGTCTTCGCGCGCGGCCGGCCGGGGCGGGCCGACGACGACCCGGGCAAGCAGCAACGGCCGGTCCGGGTCGGGCAGGCGCTCGACCGCCGCCTCATGGCCGGCGGCGGCGAGCGAAACCCGTGCATGGTGCAGCGCCGCGCCGCAGCTCAGGGTCAGCAGGCGCCCTTCGGGATCGATGGCGGTGAGCTGCCGGGCCGGATCCGCGTGCAGCTCGAGCACGTCGTCGTGGATCTGCCACCGCCATGGCTGGGTGTTGAGCACCGACGGTGCCCGTGTCGCATCCTCCGCCGCACGGCGCAGCGCGGCCGTCACCGGCGTCGACTCGCGATGATTCGGTTGTTGTTCGGCCACGCTTCCTGCCCTTCCGGTCGGGGTGCGCCTACCCGGACGCCGGGCGCTTACACGCGGCCCGGGCCCGGGCGGCGGCATCGGGCGTCCGCCATCGACGGCACCCGTTCAGCGCGGCGCGCCGGCGTTGTCACCCGGCTCGACATGCGCGTCGGACCCCGGGAACACCAGCGCCTCGTGGTCGGTGTCCAGCCAGCGGACCATGTACGGCGGCGCGCCGTCGTCGCGCCGCAGCGCGGTGATGACGCCGATGCGGCGGTGGTCCCCGACGTGCTTGCCTTCCTCGATGAGCCGGTCTCCGACGTTTGCGTGCACGGCGATCGCCTCCTCAGCAGCGTTCGTACGATGCCAGGCTTCTCTTCCCCGGTCCCGCCGTCCCATGCCGGACCGACGCGCCTGCACGCGTGCCGGGGCCCGAGCGACGCTGGGAGGTGGGGAGTACTCGTCCGGATTGGAGATGAGTCCGATGCGCACCGCGAGGCGGATTCTGGCGGACGCCCGGATCATTGCCGTGCTCGGAGCGTCACGCGACCCGCTCGACGTCGCGCACTGGGTGCCGAGAATGCTGCAGGAGCAGGGCTGGCGGATCATCCCGGTCAACCCGAGCGCCGGCCGGCTCTTCGACGTGTACGCGTACGGCCGGCTCGCCGACATCCCGTGCCACGTGGACGTCGTTGCCGTCTTCCGCCCGGCGGCCGAGGCGCCCGCGATCGTGCGCGAGGCGGCGGCGACCGGCGCCGGCGCGGTGTGGCTGCAGGCCGGTATCGCCAGCCCGGAGGCTCGGCGGCTGGCCGCCGCGGCCGGGCTGGACTACGTCGAGGACACCTGCATCGGTACCGAGCGTGCCCTGAGCCAGATGGTGGCCGGCGGCGCAACGCCACCCTGCCCGGTGTACCGGGGCGTCGTCCCGCACCACCAGCCGGATGCCGGGGCGGTCGCGCCGGCGCACGCCGCGCCGTACGGGTCCGGGCGCCACGGTGGGCGGACGTGTCAGCGCCGCGGTGGCCGGGTGAGCCGCACCCGGACCGCATCGCCCAGGATCGGGCGGGCGAGGGCGGGCCGGGCGACGTCACACCGGTGATCCACCGGCGTTCGCCGGTCGGGCTCTGTGCCCGCTGGCGTTGATCGAGTGCACCCGGCGGAGACGGAAGTCCCACTCCAGCTCGGGCTGCAGGAACGGCGCGACGAAGCCGCCCGACGCCGCGTCGACGTGGATCGGCACGTCCCAGCCGTGCTCGGCCTCGATCCGGTCCAGCGCCGCGGCGATGCGCCCGACCGGCTCGTACATGCCGGTGTACGTGACGCCGAGGATGGCCACCACGCCGATGGTGCGCTCGTCGACGTACCGCTGCAGCTCATGCCCGTCGAGGGTGCGGTGCTCCTCGCTGATCGGCACGAAGCGCGGCTCGACCTCCCAGTAGTTGGCGAACTTCTCCCAGCACACCTGGGCCGCCGAGCTGAGCACGAGGTTCGGCCGGTCGACGGGCCGGCCCTCGGCGCGCCGGCGGTTCTGCCAGCGGCGCTTGAACGCCATCCCGGCCAGCATGCAGGCCTCGGAGGAGCCGAGCGTGGAGGTGGCCATCGTGCGGTCCGGGTCCGGGGCGTGCCACAGCCCGGCGAGCATCTTCCCGCAGCGGTCCTCGATCTCCGCGGTCGCCGGGTACTCGTCCTTGTCGATGAGGTTCTTCTGCCGGGCCTCGGCGTAGAGCCGGTCGGCGGAGCGGTCCATCCAGGTCCCGACGAACGTGGCCAGGTTCAGCCGGGCGTTGCCGTCGAGCATCGCCTCGTCGTGGACCAGCTGGTAGGCGGCGTCGGCGCCGAGGCCCTCGTCGGGCAGCCGCGCCGACGGGCTCCAGGCTGAGTCCCCGCCGGGCGGGACGATGGTGAGGCGTCGGGCACCGGCCATGCGAACAAGCCTGGACGGGGCGGGCCGGGCCGGCGCCGCCCGTCGCAGGTGACCGCCGTTACGCGGACCCCACCGGCCGATCAAGGTACTGTTGCGGCGTGGGAATCTGGTCCGCAATTGGGCCGAGATTGACCTATTTGTCGTACCGGCCGTGGTCGATCATGCTTGCGGTCGCCGTGGCGCTGGTCGCCGTGGTCGGGCTGTCCTGTTCGGACCTGCTGAGCCCGCGGTGGGCGCTGCTGGCCGACGACCTCGGCCAGCTCGGCGCCGCGTTCGCCGCGACCACTGCCTGCTGGGTCGCCGCCGCGCGGCACACCGGTGGGCAGCGGCGGTGGCGGCTGTGGATGGGCGCCGGGACGTGCGGCTGGATGATCGGGCAGGGCGTCTGGACGTGGTACCGGCAGTTCGCCGGCATCGGGCTGCCGTCCCCGTCGGCGGCCGACGCCGGCTACCTGACGCTGCCGGTGTTCGCGCTCGGCGCCATCATCGCGCTGGCGGCCGACCGGTCCGCGGCGGGCGTGCCGGGGCGCTCCGGCGGCCGGCTGGTGACCGTCCTCGACGGGATCATGGTCACGGGCGCGCTGTTCGTGATCACCTGGGCGACCGTGCTCGGCCCCGTGGTGCGCACCGGCGCCAACACCCGGCTCGCGTACTCCGTCGCGATCGCCTACCCGGTCACCGACCTGCTGCTGACCGTCATCGTCATCCTGCTCATCGGCGCGAGCGCGGCGGCGAACCGGTGGCAGCTGATCATCCTCGGCGCCGGGCTGTTCGGGCTGTCGGTGTCGGACAGCCTGTTCGCGTACTTCGTGTCGGCGGGCACGGGCAGCATTCCGACGGTGGCCGACGCCGGGTTCGTCGTGGGGCTCGCGCTCGTCGCCCTCGCGGCGCTCACGCCGACCGGGCCAGGGCCGGGATGGGTGATGCGCCCGGTGGTACGCCCCGGGCACCTCCTGCTGCCGTACGTCCCGGTCGCGGCCATGGTGGTGCTGTTCGTCGTGCAGCACGCGGGCGGCCTCCCGATCGACCCCGTGCAGGTCGCCGTCGAGACGATGGTCGTCGGGATCCTCATCGTCCGCCAGGGCATCACCCTGCTGCAGGCGGCGAAGCTCGTCGGGTCGCGGGCGCGGCTCGTGATCGCCACCGACCGGACCCGCCGGCAGCTGGAGCGCGACCTGCACGACGGCATCCAGCAGCGCCTGCTCTCGATCGCGCTGGACGTGCGCCGGGCCGAGGGCCACGTGTCGCCCGGCCAGGACGAGCTTCGCCGGCAGCTCGGCGCCGTCGCGGCCGAGCTGCACGCGTCGGTCGAGGAGGTACGCGAGCTCTCCCGCGGGGTGCACCCGGCCATGCTGACCGAGGGCGGCCTGCGCCCCGCGCTTCGCAACCTGGCCCGCCGCAGCGCCGTCCCGGTGCGCCTCGACCTGCGGCTGGACGGCCGGCTGCCGGAGCCCGTCGAGGTGGCGGCCTACTACGTGGCGGCCGAGGCGCTGACCAACGTCGCGAAGTACGCGCAGGCCACGCACGTGGACGTCGAGGTGGAGGTACAGCGCAACCGCCTGCGCCTGGCGGTGCACGACGACGGCGTCGGCGGCGCGGATCCCAAGCGCGGCACGGGCCTCACCGGGCTGGCCGACCGCGTCGAGGCGCTCAGCGGCACGCTCACGGTGGACAGCCCGGCCGGGCACGGCACCCGCCTGCAGGCGGACCTTCCGCTGACCTGAGGATCGGTGCGTCGCGCGGTGCGAGCACCGGTACTGTGTGCCGATGGGCCGAGATCGATGCGGTACGGGCCGATGAGCGCGCCGCGGCGAGCCGGGGGAGCGCTGGAGTCCGAGGTCATGGCCGTGCTGTGGGCGGCCGCCGGGCCGCTCAGCCCGGCCGAGGTGCAGCGGCTGGTCGGCGGCGGCCTGGCGTACAACACCGTCCAGACCATCCTCATCCGCCTTCGCGAGAAGGGTCTCGTCCGCCGGCGGATCAAGCTGACGGGCGGCCGCGGCCACCTCTACTTCCCGGCCGAGGAGCAGAGCGCGGCGGCCGCGCGGCAGATGCGGGCCGTGCTCGACGGACCGGGCGACCGCCGTGCCGTGCTGCGGCAGTTCACCGCCGACCTCGACCCGGACGACGCCGAGCTGTTGCGGGCCCTGCTGCGCGACGAGCCGGAGGACGGCGGGGCGTGATCTGGCTGGTGCCCGCCCTGCTGCTGCCCACCCTGCTGCTGCCGCTGGCCGAGTTCGCCGCCCGCTCCGGCCCGCCCGAGCGGGCCGCCCGGGCGCTCGCCGTCGCGGCGCTGATCACCGCCGGGTCCGGGGTCGCCTGCCTGGCGCTCGTCGCCGTCACGATCGCCGATGACGTGCCGGCCATCGAGGCGTACTCCCACCACGCCCGCGCCCGCGGCCACATCCTGCCCGAACCGATCCCCGACGCGGTGGCCGTCGCCGCGTGCCTGCTGCTGGCGTGGCTCGCCGGCCGGCTCGCGGCCGAGCTGCTGCGCCGGCGCCGCATCGCCCGCGACCTGCACGCCGTCGGCGCCGCCGAGGACGGGATGCTCGTCGTGGACTGGGACAGCCCGCGTGCGGTCGCCGTCCCGCCCCGCCGCGAACGGCCCGGCCACGTGCTGGTGACCCGCGGGCTGCTGGGCCTGCTCGACGGGCGCGAGCGGGCCGCCGTCCTCGCCCACGAGCGCGCCCACCTGCACCGTCACCACCACCGCACGACCGGGCTCGCGGCGGCCGCCGCGGCCGTCAACCCGCTGCTGCGCCCGGTGTCGACGGCGGTCTGGCTGCTCGTGGAGCGCAGCGCGGACGAGGACGCCGCGCGCAGCGTCGCCGACCGCCGGCTCGTCGCCCACACCGTCGCCAAGGTCGCCCTGGTCGCGCACGCGCCGGCCGGCGCGGCCGGGTTCAGCGGGTCCAGCACGGTGCGCCGGGTCGAGGCGCTCACCCGCCCGGGCCGGACGGTCCCGCGCTGGCTCATGGACGCCGGCGCGGTGCTGCCGGCCGCGCTGTCGCTCGCGGTCGTCGCGGGCGCGGTCGCCGAGTTCGTCGAGCTGCTGCGGGCCTGGCTGCCGTAGCCCCGGCCCGGGTCTGCGGATCGGCGTCGCGGGGCCGGACGGGAATGGACCGATCGGCGTGCGGCCGGGTGTCTGGCAGAATTGACACCGTGACCACCGGGATGCGCCACACGACGCGCGACCTGCGCCGGCGCAACCGGGCGGCGCTGCTGTCGCACATCTACCACACCGGCGCGGCCAGCCGGGTCGAGCTGGTGCAGACGTCGGGCCTCAGCTCCGGCTCGGTCAGCAACGTCGTCGGCGACCTCGTCAACGAGGGCATGGTGGCGGAGGTCGGCTCGGAGGACTCCGACGGCGGCCGCCCGCGGGCGCTGCTGCGCGTGCGGCCCGAGTTCGGCAAGGTGGTCGGCGTCGACATCGGCGAGACGCACGTGCAGGTCGGCCTGTTCGACTGGACCCTGCAGCGCATCGCCACCACGACGTTCGCCATCGCCGAGACCAGCCTCGAGCCCGAGGCGGTGGCCTGGATGGTCAGCGCCGGCATCGCCAAGGTGACCGCCGAGGCCGGCGTCGACCCGGCGACCCTGCTCGGCGTCGGGGTCGGCGTGCCGGGCGCGGTGCAGCCGACCGGCACCGGGACCGCGGTCCACGCGCCGACGCTGCGCTGGTCCGGGGTCCGCCTGGACGAGATGCTCGAGGCGAGCGTGAGCGTCCCGCTGTACATCGACAACTGCGCCCGCACCCTCGGCCAGGCCGAGATGTGGCGCGGCGCCGGCCGGGGCGCCAGCCGCAGCGTGGTCGCGCTGCTCGGCGTCGGCATCGGCGCCGCCCTCGCCACCGGCCCCGACTCCCGCGACGCGACGAGCAGCACCAGCGAGTGGGGCCACACGGTCATCGTCGTCGGCGGCGCCCCCTGCCGGTGCGGCTCGCGGGGCTGCCTGGAGGCCTACGTCGGCGCGGAGGCCGTCCTGTCGCGGTATGCCGAAATGTCCGGCGGCCGGCCGATCGACGCGATCGGCACCGAGGCCCGGCTGGCCGAGCTCGCCGCGCGCGCCGCGGCGCCCGGGCCCGCCGCGGGCGTGCTGGAGACCACGGCCGAGTACCTCGGCATCGGCATCGCGAACCTGGTGAACCTCCTCGCCCCGGACCGTGTGGTGCTGGCCGGGTGGGTCGCCGAGGTCATCGGCCCGCAGATCCTGCCGGCCGTGCGCGCGGCGGCCCGCCGCCATTCGCTGCCGTACCTCTACGGCCAGCTGCAGATCCAGCTCGGCGAGCTCGGCACGGACGCCGTCGCGCTCGGCGCCGCCACGCTGCCCGTCGTCCAGGTGCTGGCCACCGGGGAGCGCCCGCCGGCCCGCTGAGACGGCGCCCGGCGGCGGGCTACTCCGGGTGGTTCGGCGTGCCGGATCCGGTCAGGAACGGGCTGGTCACCCCGGTGTAGCCGAGGTGCAGGATCATGCCGTTCGCGGCGTGCTCGAGGTCGTGGCAGTGATCCATCCACAGCCCGGGGTTGTCGGCGCGGAACGCCACCCGGTACGTCTCGCCCGGGCCGACGTCGAGGGTGTCGACCCACCACGGGCTGCCGGTGGCGGCCCGGCCGTCGCGCGACAGCACCAGCATGTGGTGGCCGTGCAGGTGCATCGGGTGGTGCTGGCCGCTGCGGTTGACGTAGGTGACCTCCACCAGGTCGCCGTCGGCGACCATGAGCATCGGCACGTCCGGGAACGAGGCGCCGTTCAGGGTGTACCGCACCGCCGGGCGGCCGTCGTAGAAGCCGAGCCGCTCGTCGATACGCAGGACGAACCGCCGGTCGAAGCGGCCGCCCGGCGCGAACGGCGTTGCGGCCGGGGTGCCGTAGCGGGCCGGGTCCAGCAGCGCCGGCGCCGTCGCGGCGCGGTCCGGGCCCGCATCGCCGCCCGGGCTGTAGACGATGGCCGGCCCATCCGCGCGCAGCGTCACCGGGGCGTCGGGCATCGTGAACTCCACGTCGTACCGGGCCCCGCCGCCGACGAGGATCCGGGCCCCGGACAGCACGCCCGGTTCGTGCACGTCGGTGCCGTCGATCGCCACGACCCGCACCGGTGCGCCGGTCACCGCGAACGTGGCGGGCTTGCCGTCGGTGTTCACCAGCCGCAGCCGCACCGGCCGCCCGGCCGGCACCGACCGTCGTTGCACCCCGGCCGCCAGGCCGAGCGTCGCCACCCCGTCCTCGTCGCCCCACGTGTGCCGCAGCACCGTCTCGTCGAGGGCGTCCTGCGGCGCCGGTGCGTCACGGGGCAGCACGACCAGGGCGCCGAACAGGCCCCGGCGGACCTGGACGGAGGACATTTCATGCGAGTGGTACCAGTACGTGCCGGCCTGCGAGGCCCGGAAGCGGTACACGAAGCCGGCCCCCGGCGCGACCGCGTCCTGGGTCACGCCGGCCACCCCGTCCATGGCGTTGGGCACGTCCACGCCGTGCCAGTGCACGGTCACCCCGACCCCCGGCAGCCGGTTGACCAGCGTCACCTCGACAAGATCGCCCTGGTGTACCACCAGTTGCGGGCCCGGCGTGACACCGTTGAACGTCCACGCCGCCACCTGAGCACCGGAATCCAGCCGTACCGTGCTCTCCTGCGCCGTCAGCGTGAACCGGCGTACCGCCGCGTCGGTTGTGGAGTCCGCGCCGGTCAGCTCGGTCACGCTGATCCCGCCGCGGTGCTCATGCCCGGCCGCGGCACCGCCACCGGTGTCCACGGTGCCGCCACTCATGCTGCTGCGCGCCGGCAGCGCGCTGGCCGTGGACAGGCCAACCGTCACCGCGGCGACCAACGCAACACCGGCGGCGGCCCGCACAGCGGCCTGCCACCGGCCGCGGCGGGCGGACGCCGGGCCGGGCCACGCCATCCGGTACGCCCGTCCCACCGCCGTCGCCCCAAGGACCGCGGCGCCGGTGACGACCGCCGGGCCCACACCGGCGAGCTGCGCGACCGCGGCGACCAGGACGACGCCGACGGCGCCGGCCACCGCGGCGACACGTGCCCGGCTCACCGCCGGGCGCACCCACACGAGGTACACCGTCGCTGCCGCCACCAGCGCGGGCACCACCCACGGCAGCCGCGGCCCGGCGAACTCCCACCCCCAGCGCAGCAACAGCAGCCCTGCCGCCAGGCGCAGCACGGCCGTGCCGACCATCACCGCGAACGCCACCACGGACGTCCGCGACGGCCTGTCCGCCGCCGCCCGCCACGCCACCATCGCGACCGGCAGCTGCGCCAACGCGATCACCATGTCGGCGTAGTGCACCCAAAGAAACACTCGCGGACCATACCGTGCGATTCTTTGGACCCGACCGGACGGCGTCGATCTCCGCCGGACGCTCGGATCGGATGAGCAAATCCTTTCGCTCGTGCCAGCCTCGGCTAACGGCAGCCCTGATCCACTAGGAGTCTGCGGATCTTGTCCAGGTCAACGCGTCTCGATGCTGCACGTCTCCAGATCGAACCACTGCGCGACTCGAAGACGCTCCAGCATTGGACCTGACGGGCCATAGGCAGGGTTTACATGTCGCCCAAGTACGACCGCCGCGACGGATGCGGCACCGGCGTCCTTGAGTGAGAAGGCAAGCGACTGCAGGCGCCCGCCGCTGGTCCAGGTGTCGTCGACAAGGAGCACGCGACTTCCCGGAGCCACACGAGGTGACAGCCGGAACCGATCGCGATGAAAGTCCCGATCGGTGCCCGAATACGCGGGGTTCGCAACTGCCCGCAGCAGCGGTAGACCGACCCGACGCGCGACGATTACCTCGATCGGGTGAGGACCCTGACGCCCTCGCGTGGAGGGTACGGTCGCGACGTGTGTCAAGGGACCACCGGCCGCCGACACGAGGCAGCTCCAATGTCGACCAAGGAACGCGACTCCCAGGGCGGACAGGCTGAACTGCGCTCGAGGGGAAGGCGACGGCGCCTTGTACACAGCCAAATTGTGAGCATGCTGACCGCCCTTGATCGCGTAGGCGATAGGAACTACGACATCGGCCGTCTGGCCACCAGACGCAGAGCGGTGCTGGGTGCATTGAAAGCACCGTGCGAAACGCGGATCAACCGACCCGCGGCAGACCCTGCATACGCCTGGCCCCGCCGGTAGGGCGTTGCGCAGGAAGATCCGCTGCAGTTCGACGGCCCGCATCGCTGGACTCTGTCCAGCGGACCGATCATCACCTGTGGACAAGAGGCGGCAGACCCTCCAGCGGATCCGAAGCGTCGGGTATCTGGCTGACGATGTAGTCGACTGCCCCGAGTAACTCCTCTGCGCTGCTCACCACGAACACACCCGGCCGCGTAGCGTACTCACGCGCCCAGTCGTGCACGAGCAGTGAGTCGACCAGAACAACCGGCCGGCCGTGCTGAAGCGCTAGCCGGGCCTGCATTCGAGCGCCACTCTGGTACGCCGCCTCGACAACGACCGTTGCGGCGGCGTATCCACTCATGACAGCGTTGCGCATCGGGAAGGTGTGCTTCGCCGGGGTAGCGTCGGGCCAGAACTGGCTCAGCAGCAGCCCGTCCCGTGCGATTCGCTCCTGGAGCAGCCTGTTCGCGGCAGGATAGAAGCGATTTACGCCGGTTCCGATGATCGCGACAGTGCGCCCACCCGCCTGCAGCGAAGCCTCATGGGCTGCCGTATCGATGCCCTCCGCCAAACCGGACACGACGGTGACCCTGGACTCGGCGAGCGCGGCTGCTATGGTCCGCGCTGTGGTCAGGCCGCGCTCGGTTGGTTTCCGGGTGCCGACAACGGCGACCGCCCGACTATCCTCCGCTAGCGCTCCGCGCGTGAAGACCAGTGGGGGCATCTGATGGATGTCGCGCAGCTGAGCTGGATATGAGGCGTCGAACAGGCAATGCACGGCTATTCCGTCCGACAGCCAGCCACGCACCTCCGCGGTCGCGGCCTTTATGGCCACGTCCATTGCGTCCTCATCATCAAACAGCGTTGCACCGGCATACATCGCCCGGCGTAGCACCGTCACGGCTCGGCCTTCCACGAGCACGTCCGTCGCCACGTCCGCCCACCGAGCACCGGGGCGTCGCAGCAGCGCAACCAGCGCAGCGGTCTCGGCCAGGCGATCTTCCGACATAGGGTCGATCCTAGAAGTCGTCGTTGGCGAAGGCACGAACCTGGGGTCCACCGTCACTCTTCCCTTCGGTCGGTGCCGAAGCTGATCTAGTGTAATTCGTACACTCGTTCGACTCAAATCTCTAGCTTCGCGCTTCGATCCGGCTCGGCGAGCCGGCGCGGACGCCGTCACGCTCGGCGCAGCGAGCGCTAAGGCACCCAGGCAGCCACGCTCCCTCGAAGCGGGTGCCGGTGCCCCCTACTTTTGCGGGTGGTTGCCGGCGGGGGGCGACGGGACGCTTCCGGTATGAAAACGTCCCGGCTCCTGGTCGTGCTTGCCGCAGCCGCACTGCTCGGCGCGTGCACCGGTGGCGGCAACAGCCCGTCGGTGGCGTCGAGCGCATCGGCCGGCGCCGGCGATCCGGCCGGAGTGTTCCGGCAGGTGGCCGAGTGCTTCCGGGCGCACGGCCAACCCAACTTCCCGGACCCCGTCCAGGCCGCCGACGGCACCTGGGGCTTCCCGCCCGACGCGGAGCGAGTGACCGTGCCGGAGGACTGCGCCGACGTCTTCCGACAGTCGAAGGCGCTCTACCCGAACCGGCCGAAGGGCCCCGTCGTCAACGCGGCCGACATGGAGAAGCTGCGCACCTTCGCGCGGTGCATGCGCAGCAATGACGTCGCCGACTGGCCGGACCCGAACCCCGACGGCACGTTCACCGTCCCGGACCGGCTGGCCAAACCCGAGAGCGAGAACCTGTGGCAGCCGACCGCCGGCGGCGCGTGCAAGCAGTACGCCCCGCCGAATGGGCCGGACATCTCCGCGCCCCGGTGACGCTACGGCAGGGTCCACCGTTGCGCGGTGGACTGGTTGCACGCGGCCATGCGCTGCGAGGCCCGGCTGTCCGCGTCCTCTTCGTCGTCCGGCCCGCCGAGGCACAGCCCCGACGCCGAACTGACCAGCGAGCCCGCGGGTCCCGGGCGCCATTGCTGGGCGAGGCCGCCGTCGCAGGTCTGCACGGTGACCTGGCTGCCCGCGGCCTGCAGGCATCGGCCCTGGTTCTGCAGGGTGCCGTCGCTCGCCACGGTCCACGTCTGGCCCGCACTGCCGTCGCACTTCCACCTGCGGACCTTGTCGTCGTGCGGGCCGGAGCTGCCGTCGAGGCACAGCCCGGAGGCGCCGGTGATCCGGCCGGTGCGAGAGCCGGCGGGCGGTGGTTGCGCCGGCGCGGGCTGCTGATCGAGAGCCGGGGGCGCGCTCGGCTGGGTCGTGTCCGATGCCGGGGCCGGCGCGGCGGCTGCGGACGGTGATTCGGACAGGGACAGGGGCGACGCTTCGGCCGTTGACGCCGTGTTGGACGCCGCCGACGACGGCGGGGCCTGCACGGCCCCCGTGGTGAGGTGACCGCCGTTCGGTGCCGCGGGCCCGTCCGCCTCGGCCGCCGGAGACGCCGGCCGGCCGCCGACGGCGAGTACCACTGCGGTGGTGCCCACCAGCAGGACCAGCGCGCCCGAGCCGACGGTAAGCAGTTGACGCCGGCTGCGGTGTGTCGCCGAGGTGTGCCTCGTCAGGGCCGAGCCGATTCGCCGGCGCGAGCGGGGAGGGCCGGCGCGCCCGGTCGTCGCGGGCCGGTCGTGATGCTCGGGTTGGCCGTCCGATGGGGGTGGGACGTCCTTCACCTCGATTGTCGGCTGGTCGGTGTCCTGACGAAGGCGGACGTAGGGACGTACCAGAAGCGGCTCTTCGTCGAGGTTCGGCCCGGCCGGGCCCAGGTCCGTCTGGTCGGCGGACGTCATTCGCCGGCCGCCTTGGCTACCGACGGCCGTCGGGTCGGGTGCGCGCCGGTGCTCGTGTCGCGGTACTCGACGTCATCGCGGCTTGCCGACAGCGTCGTCAACAGGGTGTAGGGCGGCATGCGCCGACGGTAATGCCCATTGCCGTACGCCGATGAGATCGTCCGAGGGTGATATGCAGATTCACCCTCTCGCTCACCCTGCGCGGGCTAGCCCCAAGATCTGACGCATTCCCGATACTTCCGCCACTGCGAGTAACCCGGGTAGGCCGCTCCACGCCCATTCGCCCAGGCGCATTCCACGGGGGCGGAACGTGCGCCGCGATCCTTCCCCCGTGACCTGATCTTCAGCATCCTCACCAAGGACGGTCATGAAGGACTACAGGGCACCCGAAACCCGGAGCGAGGCCCTCGCATTCCTCGAACACCACATCGAGCGGGACGGCATTTGCGAAGGCTGCCTGGCCTCGTGGGCGCGGCTGGTCGCCTTCCCCTGCTTGTACGCACAGGCGGCACAACGCATCCTTGCCAATGATCCCGCCGACCCGCCCCTTGATCGGTAACCGCCTATTCGGGTTACGCTCTCGGCTGTGTTCGAGACCATGTCGTGGTTGAACGAGCCGAGTGACTGGGCATTGCAGGACGGCGTCCTTCGTGCGGTCACCGAGTGGAAGACCGACTTCTGGCGTGAGACGTTCTACGGCTGGACCACCGACAACGGGCATTTCTTCCACCGGCCGGCAACCGGTGACTTCAGCGCCGAGGTTGTCGTCTCCGCCGCGCACACGACACGCTTCGACCAGGCCGGCATGATGGTCCGGGCCGACGAGCGCAACTGGCTGAAGACCGGCCTGGAGGTTACGTCGGGCGCTGTTCACGTCAGCACCGTTGTGACCCGTGCGTTCTCGGACGTGTCGATGGCGCCGATCGAGGGCTCTCCGGGCGAGGTGTCGATGCGCATCACCCGCTTCGGTTCGGCACTGACCGTGCATTGCCGCAGCGGCGACGGCGCGTGGCAGTTGCTGCGCCTCGGCCATCTCGACCTTCCCGCCACTGTGGACGTCGGGATCATGTGCTGCTCGCCGGAGCGTGCCGGTCTGGAAGCCACATTCCGGGACTTCCGCATCGGGCCGCCGATCTCCCGGGACGGCCTCGAGTAGCACACCGGCATCGCGACCGAGCAGCTACCCGTCCGACGGGGCGGCACCGGGGCGTACCACTCCGTTCTCGGAGGCGAACACCACGGCCGGGACCCGGTCGCGCAGATGAAGCTCGGTCAGGACGCCGGCGCGCTCGACGTCAATGCGCGGGGTCGGCGGCCTTGCCGGCGAGGGCGTCGGCCATCCGCCGGCGGAGCAGTTGCCGCTCGTGGCGCGTCGGCGCGAGGTCGGCGGCGTGTTCGAGCTCTTCCGCGGCCTCGGCCGCCCGGCCCACGCGGATCAGGATGTCGGCGCGGACGGCGCCCAGCAGGTGGTAGCGGGCCAGGCGCTTGTCGTCCCGGATCGCGTCGATCGCCGCGAGCGCCGCCTCCGGCCCGTCCGCGTAGAGCAGCGCGACCGCACGGTTCAGGTCGACGATGGGTGAGGGGGCGACCTGGGCGAGTGCGTCGTACAACGCGACGACCGAGGTCCAGTCGGTCTCGGCGAAGGTCCTCGCGCGGGAGTGATGGGCGGCGATCGCAGCCTGGATGGCGTAGGGCCCGAGCGGGCGGCCGAGCTTGGCCGCGCGGTCGAGCACCGACAGCCCGTGGGCGATGAGGATGCGGTCCCAGCGCGACCGGTCCTGGCGGTCCAGCAGCACCGGTGTTCCGTCCGGCTCGGCGCGGGTGGCGAATCGTGACGCATGCAGTTCCATCAGCGCCAGCAGCCCGAACACCTCCGGCTCCGTCGGCAGCAGGGCCGCCAGCACCCGGCCCAGCCGCATCGCCTCCTGGGCCAGTTCGCGGCGGACCCAGCCGTCGCCGGAGGACGCGGAGTAGCCCTCGTTGAAGATGAGATAGACAACCTCGAGTACGGCGCCGACCCGGGCCGGCAGCGCGTCGGCGCCGGGTGGTTCGAACGGAACCTGCGCCTCGCTGAGGGTGCGTTTGGCCCGCGAGATCCGTTGGCCGAGCGTCGCCGAGGGAACGAGGAACGCCCGGGCGATCTCGTCGGTGCTGAGACCGCCGATGAGCCGCAGGGTCAGCGCGACCCGCGCCTCCCGGGGCAGGATCGGATGACACGCTATGAAGATCAGCGTAAGCACGTCGTCGGAGATCGGGTCGGGCAAGTCGTCGGCGACGTCGGGCGTGTACGGCTGCGCTTCCACCGCGATCAGTGCGGCCTTGCGCCGGCCCGCCTCCTCGCGGCGAGCTCGGTCGATCGCCTTGTGCCGGGCCGTGGCCATCAGCCAGGCGCCGGGCCTGGGCGGGATGCCATCGGCCGGCCACTGCTCCAGCGCGGCGACGAACGCCTCGGAGGCGAGGTCCTCGGCGACCCCCACGTCCCCGATCTGGCGGGCGAGGGTGGCGATCAGCCGCGGCGCCTCCATCCGCCAGAGCGCCTCGATCGTACGCCGCACGTCCATCGTCATCCTTCTTCCCCGGGCGCCGGGCTCTCCTCGTCAGTGCCGGCGGGGGTGAGCGTGGCATCGAAGTCTGCCATTTCATAGAACGGCCGGATCTCGAGCACCTGATCCGCGCCGTACCGCGGGTCGTACGGACATCTCTTGGCCCACTCGACGGCCTCCTCCAGCGAGCGGACCTCCCAGATCCAGTAGCCGGCGATGAGCTCCTTCGACTCCGCGAACGGCCCGTCGACGACCGACGTGCCGGTCTCGGTGAAGACCACCTGTGCGCCCTTGGCGCTGGGCTGCAGCCCCTCGCCGCCGAGCATGATGCCCGCGTTGACCAGTTGTTCGTTGTACACCTTCATCTGCTCGAACATCTCCGCCGTCGGCGTGCCCTTCTCCTCGTCGGCGCCGGCGCCCTTCGTCATCACCAGAACTCGCATGTCGTCTCCTTTTTGTCCGCGCTTCCGCCAGGTCCGTGTAACGCTAGTTGGCGCTGGTCCTGGCCGGGACGTCGGCGAGTCGGCTGACCGGGCGGTAGGTGACCACGACCACGCCGTTGTCGAAAGTGGTGCAGTCGGCGAGCTGCAGTGCGGTGGCGCTCTCCGGCCGGAACAAGGGCTCGCCGTTTCCCTTGATCACCGGGTAGATCCAGACCCGGTACTCGTCGAGCAGCCCCGCCGCGGCGAGCGCGTCGGTCAGGCGGCCGGTCCCCCAGATGAGGATGTCCCCGCCGTCCCGCTCCTTGAGCTGCGTGACCTCGGCGACGAGATCGTCCCCGGCGATGACCGTCGCGGGTCCCCATGCAACGGTGTCCACCGGCCCGTTGGCGACTACGTACTTCGCGATGGAGTTGACGTGGTCGGCGTAGGGGTTGCCGCCCATGCTCGGCCACGCCTGCGCCATACCCTCGTAGGTCACCCGGCCGAGCAGCAGGGAGTCCGCCTTGAGCGTCATCGTGAACGCGTACTGCTGGGACCGCTCATCCGAGTACTGGAACGTCCATTCGTGGGGATTGTCGATGTAGCCGTCGAGGGTGGCGTAGGTCGAGGCGATGATCTTGCGCACGGGACTCTCCTGCAGGGTATCTGTCTGGGGTCGCGGGGTCGCTTCCGTACAGACTTCGAACAGGAGAGGGCGGCTTCGACAACCGGCCGACAAGTTTTTCAAGAGCTCTACGAGCCACCGGCCCCCTCGCGGGCCGAGGCTGCGTCACAACGCCGGAACCGGCCGGCCCGCACCCACCCTCAGCTCAAGCCCGCTGCGCAGCGGTGTGTATGCGCCTGCTCATCGGTCACTCGACGATGCTCACATCGCGGACTCCTGAACGAGCGGTCGGCATCCTCAACTACCGCGGTCCGGGTGCGCGGCGATGTGGTGAACTTGGGCATGCAGATACGTCCGGCGGAACTGGCGGCGATCCGTGCCGGTGATGTCGACGTGGCGTTCCGCCGGTGGGAACGGCCTCGTGTCAGGATCGGTACCCGGATGCGTACGGCGGTCGGACTGGTCGAGGTCACGTCCGTCGACCGTGTGGCAGTGAGCTCGCTGTCCGCGGCAGACGCCCGCCGGGCCGGCGCGGTGTCGCTGGCCGCGCTTCGGCTGGGGTTGGACCGCCTGCACCCCGACCGGCCAGTGTTTCGGATCGGGTTGCGGTACGCAGGCGCGGACCCGCGGCACGCGTTGCGGGAATCGGTGCCCGAGGCTGCGGAGATCGAGGCGATCGTCGCGTGGCTCGATCGGCTTGACCGCGCCTCGCCGACCGGGCCCTGGACCAGGGCGACGCTGCTGCTGATCGACGAGCTGCCGGCCACCCGGGCTCCCGACCTCGCGCAACGGATGGGCCGCGACACCCCGGCGTTCAAACAGAACGTGCGCAAGCTCAAGGAGCGCGGCCTTACCGAATCGCTCGACATCGGCTACCGGCTCTCGGCCCGCGGCGACGCCGTCCTGGACCACGAGGGGCATCCCCGGCGGTCCCCCGGCCGGCCGGTTCCGGAGCCGGGCACCCGGCTGCCACACCTGGGCGCGGCCGCGACTCGCGCGCTCACCTCGCACGGCGTGGTCAACCTTGAACAGGTTGCCGAACTCAGCGAGGCCGAGGTGCAGGCACTCCACGGAGTCGGGCCCTACGCCCTACGCCACCTACGAGCCGCGATGGACGCGGCCGGGCTGGCTTTCCGCGACGATCCCGGAACGGCACCGCAAACTCCCGGCCGGCGGCGACGTGCCGGTGTGCAGATTCGAGGACCTTCTTCGCCTTGAGAGTGGCGAGAGTCCACTCGTTGGCACTGGCGTTTTGCCGCTTCACCTGCTCAGGATGCTGCCGCCGCAATGCGACCTGATGCTTGAGGAACTTGCGCAGAATCCGTTTTCTGGCTCTTCGCAGTGCAGGGTGTAGGGCTTGTGGGTGCATCGGTGGCGGGGTGGCGGTCAGGGTGATTGCGTTGTGGGATAACTGCTGGTCACGGCGGCGATGAGGTCGTGTGGGCGGCGGTTGGCGCGGGCGATGTTGGTGGCGCCGTGGGTGCGGTGGTAGCCGATTGCGGTGTTGCGCAGGGTGGCGATGACGGCGGGTCCGGTGCCGGTCCGGGCTTGGTGAAGGTCTTCACGGAACGTCACATCCCTGACGTGGTGGAGGCGGTTCTCGATGTGCCAGGCGCGGCGGATCCAGTCCTGCAGGTCTGCGGGTCGGGCGTCGGCGGCGGTCAGGGCGGCCTTACCCGCTTCTGCGGCCTCCGCAGGGCTCCCTCACCGCACGAACTCCCTGCTCAACACCTCGCCGCTCGACTACGCAACCGCCCTGGGGGGCGGTCGAGGTCCTCCGACGTCGGAAGTGGCTCACGCTGCCGATCTAAAGGACCTCGCCAGTGCACGAAAACTTGAGGTCGCCCGGCTGTGCCGCGAGAGCCACACCTCGCTGGGCTTCACACTCGCGAAGTGTCCCTGCCCGGTGCCGAAGGACGGTCTGTTCGTTGCGAGTCGTATTGGCTTGGATCTCGCAGGGTGCGTGGGTCACGGTGGTACTCGGGGCTACTCGTCGGGCTCGAAGCGAGACGTCAGCCGAGTACGGGCTCAAGTGTGGATGGCAAGGGCGAGGAGGGTATCTATCGCAGTTTCGAAGGGGCGGCTATTCCCGAGTACCTGGGCGAGTAGAAGTCCACCTTCGAGCGTGGCGAGCAGAGTAATAGCGAGGTCGTCTGGGTCGATGTCGGACTGCAGTTCCCCATGGGCATGAAGGGATCTGAGTCCTTCGGCGATCGTGGCCGACCACTGATCGAACCCTGCCGCGATGAGCGCTCGGGCCTCGGGGTCGGTCTCGGCGAGTTGACCGACGAGCGAGCCAAGTTGGCAGCCCCCCTTTGCCTTGGTTCTCCTCGCGGCGCTGATCACCATGTTCCGCCACGCCTCGACTCCGTGCGCGCCGCTGAGCACGCGCCTGTTGCGACTGACGATGGAGTCGGCCTGATAGGCGATGACCGCCTGGAGGAGCTCGTTCTTGTCGGGGAAGTAGTGGTACATCTGAGAGCCGCTGACTTCGGCCGCCACCTTGACGTCTTCCAAGGTGGTGTTCGCCACCCCCCGCGCATGGATCAGCGCGGCAGCAGCCTCCACTATCCGCGCCCGGGTGCGTGCCCCTTTGGGGGTCAGCCTCGGCCGGTCGATCGTCTCGTCGTTCATGCACCCACACTAACAGGTTCTGAGTTTGACAACCCAGTCTTGAGTTGGCATAGTGAGTCGTGTAACCCATTTTTTGTGACGGACATAAGCGGCAATCTGCTCTGGTCGCGGGCTGGACGAGGTGTCTGGGGCAACGCCGTTGACGCCGGCCCCGACGCGCGCCCGGATGGTGGAAGCCGTCCCCGACGAGAGTGGGAAACAGCTCGCAACCCTCGCGCCAGGAGGCGGCGCAGCTGGCGTGAGGAAGGCGTTGCGGCGGTCGTCTTCCTCGCCCGTGATGACGCCCGGTGTCGTCCGCGGCGTCAGACTCGCGGTCGATGAGGGTCGCGTGGCGACGAAGCGCCCGTCGGCGGTGCCGTTTGGGCGTGACGGCCTACAGCACATTACACAACCAACAACGAAGGAGGGTCTCGATGAGCGCATACGTCATTGTCGAATTCACGGTCAAGGATCCGGGGATATACCGCGAGAAATACGCCCCTATTGCTGGTCAGACGGCCCACGAGCATGGAGGTGAGGTGATCGCCGCCGGTAAGTGGGAAGTCCTGCACGGCGACGGCTCGCTCAGTTCAGGGGTGCTCGTGCGGTTTACCGACCGTGACACGGCCCTTGGGTGGTACAACTCGCCGGAATATCAGCAGTTGATCGACGTGCGGAGTATCGCGATGGATGTCCGTTTCAGCTTGCTGGATGGCCTGCCTGCGCCCACACCCACAGACGAGAAGAAGGAATCGAAATGAGCGCGCTCCAAGGAAAGACAGTGCTCATCACGGGCGCCAACGCCGGGCTTGGCAAAGAGGTGGCCCGGCAACTGGCATTACGTCCCGAGACTGCACGGATCTACCTGGCGTGTCGGAACAAAGATCGGGCGATAGCGGCAAAGGCCGAGCTTGAAGTCGCGACCGGTCGGCGCATCTTCGACGTCGTCATCATGGACGTCGCCGATCTGGCTTCGGTTCGCGTAGGCCTCGCGGCCATCGACGGATCCATTGACGCGCTGGTCATGAACGCTGGTGTCATTGGCCCGCAGTCGATGGAACTGACCGCCGACGGGGTCACCACCGTGTTCGCGACGAACGTCCTTGGCCATGTCGTCCTCCTCGAAGGTCTTTTGGCCGAGGGTCGGCTTGGTGAGGTTGCGGTCTTCGCCGGAAGTGAAGCAGTCAGGGGGGTCCCCAAGTTGCGGATGAAAGGGCCCTCGTTCGTCTCGACCTCAACGGACGAACTCGCCACCGTCATCGACGGCAGCTACTTCGCCGGCAGGAAGCCCGACTTCAACCTCGCCTTCGGGCAGGCCAAGTACATCGGGGCGCTTTGGATGGGTTCCCTGGCCCGCCAGCACCCCGACCACCGCTTCGTCACCGTGAGCCCTGGCAACACCACCGGCACCCGAGCAGCCAGTGACCTCCCCTTGCCGATGCGGCTAGCGGCCAAATACGTCCTGCCCGCCCTGGGTCTCGCGCACCCACTTGACGTGGGCGCGAAGCGACTGGTCGACGGCGTCACCGATCCAACCCTGTCGAGCGGCGCGTTCTACGCCAGCGCGGCCAACAAGCTGAACGGTCCCATGGTCAACCAAGCAGACTTCCTCCCCAACCTGTCCAACCCGTCGTTTCAGGACCACGCCAACGAGGCCATCCACCGGTTCATTTCATGACGACTCGTCGGCCGGGAGACGTTGGACCTGGACCTCGACCCGCAATTCGTGGCCGCTACATCGAGGTCTCCCGCGGATGACGGTTCCTACGCCACCCACACGGAGGACCTCGACGTGCCTGACGCGACCGGTGTTGCTGTCGATGCGGGCTTCGGCCGTGCCGATCTGACGGCGTTCTGCCGCCTGGACGAGCTCGGGCTCGAAGTCACCGGGCAACGACTCGAGTCCGACCGGGCGGTCTTAGCGTGCCGGGTCGTTGAGCCCGCGATGAGCGGTGGTGCAGGCGCTGCGGCTGCGAGGGCGCCCCGCGCGACAGCGTGGTCCGGCGGTTGACCCACGAGCCGTTCGGATGGCGCCCGACGGTCCTGCTGGTCACGGTCCGCCGCTACCGATGCGCACAGTGCGGGCACGTGTGGCGCCAGGAGACCAGCCGCGCCGTCGAGCCGCGCGCGAGGCTGTCCCGACGGGGGCTGCGCTGGGCGCTGGAAGGGATCGTCGTCGCGCACCTGAGTGTCGCGCGGGTCGCCGAAGGTCTACCGCGACATGGTGGCGATGAGCGGAATAAGATCGACCGCCATGCGAACCCGGAGGTTCGCGGCCTCGAGTTCGCGCAGCACGTGGGGGTGTGGGGTCTGAAGCGGCCGCTGCCAAAGTCGGCTCATGATCATGAGTGGGCGCAGCGGACCGCTTTGGTGGGGCAGGCGGGACTCGAACGCGCGGACTCTCGCGGTCGGCGGTAGGGCATTGACGGGGCCTCGCTCGACACTTACCTTAAGTCTTAACGTAAGTGCAGAGGGAGTCCGCGCATGTTGTACATCGACGGAACGTTCCGGGACCCCGTAGGTGGGCGGACCGGGCCGGTGCTGGAGAAGGCCACCGGGGCGCCGATCGGGACCTACGGGCGGGGCGACGCCGACGACGTCGAGCTGGCGGTGCGGGCCGCCCGCGCCGCGCAGCCGGGGTGGGCGGCGCTCGGCGCGCCGGAACGGGCCGGCTACCTGCGGCGCTTCGGGGCGTACCTCGAGGCCAACTACGAGGACCTGGTCCGGCAGAGCATGCGCGAGACCGGCGGCGTGCGGGCCAAGGCCGAGGACGAGGTCGGCGCCAGCATCCGGCAGCTGCAGATCTCCGCGGTGCAGGCGACCGACTCGGCGGGGGACCTGCTGCAGCCGTACAAGGCCGGCAAGCTGTCGATGTCGCGGGCCGTGCCGCTCGGCGTGCTCGGCATCATCACGCCCTGGAACTACCCGATGAACCTCGCCATGCGCGCGGTGGCGCCGGGGCTCGCGTTCGGCAACACGATCGTGCTCAAACCGGCCGAGCTGACCCCGATCATCGGCGGGGAGGTCCTGGCGCGGGCGGCGGACGCGGCGGGGCTGCCGGCCGGGGTGTTCAACGTCGTCACCGGCGACGGGGCCGAGGCGGGGCATGCGCTGGCCGAGCACCGCGGCATCGACCTGCTTGACTTCACCGGATCGCGGGCCGTCGGGGTGGCGATCGCGGCGTCGGCGGCGACCGAGCTGCGGGCCGTGCGGCTGGAGCTCGGCGGCTCCAACGCGTTCGTGGTGCTCGACGACGCCGACATCGACCTGGCGGCGTCGGCCGCGATGGTGGCGTCGCTGGAGTTTCAAGGTCAGACCTGCATCAGCGCGAGCCGGCACATCGTGGCCCGCGCGGTGCTGGAACGGTACGTCGACGCCGTGACCCGGCGCGTCGAGGCGCTCACCGTCGGCGACCCGCTCGATCCGGGCACCGACCTCGGGCCGCTCATCAGCGAGGCGCAGCGCGACCGGCTGCACCGCGAGATCGTCGAGCCGTCCGTCGCCATGGGTGCGAAGCTCGTCACCGGCGGCACGTACGATGGCCTCTTCTACCGCCCGACGGTGCTGACGGGCGTCACCCCGGACATGCCCGCGTTCCGGGACGAGATCTTCGGCCCGGTTGTCCCGATCACCGTGGCCGACTCGGACGAGGAGGCGATCGAGCTGGTCAACGGGTATCCGATGCTGATGAACTCGGTCTTCTCGGCCGACCTCATCCGCGGTCTCGGCGTCGCCGAGCGGCTGCACGCCGGCGAGGTCCACGTCAACGACGCCCACGCGCGCCACGGCGCCGAGAATCAGATGCCGGGCTTCACGAAGCGGCAGTGGATCGGGGTGCAGCGCACGCCGCTGACGCTGCCCGACTGGACCGGCGATCCGGCGGGGCGGCGGTGACGCGCCGGGCCCTCGTCGTCCGTGGCGGCTGGGAGGGGCACGCGCCGGTCGAGACCACCGAGCTGTTCCGGCCCGACCTCGTTGACGCCGGGTTCGAGGTCACGGTCGCCGAGGACCTCGAGGTGTACCGCGACGAAGCCCTCCTGGCGCGCACGGACCTCATCGTGCAGTGCTGGACCGGCGGCACGCTCACCGCGCAGCAGAGCGCGGGGCTGCGCAGGGCCGTGCACGCCGGCACGGGACTCGCGGGCTGGCACGGCGGGCTGGTCGCCACGTTCGACGACGACCACGAGTACCTGCGCATGGTCGGCGGGCTGTTCCTGTGGCACCCGGCGGAGTTCATCGAGCACCGGGTGCGGATCGAGCCCGGGCGGGCCGATCACCCGATCGTCGCCGGGATCGGCGACTTCACCGTGCACACCGAGCAGTACTGGATGCTCGCCGACGCCCGCAACGACACCCTGGCCAGCACGATCGTCGAGCCGGCCGACGGCGGGCAGGGTGAGGGGCCGGTGGCGATGCCGGTCGTGTGGACCCGGCAGTGGGGGAGCGGGCGGATCTTCTTCTCCGCCATCGGCCACCGCATCGAGGACCTGCAACAGCCGCAGGTGCGTACGTTGACGGCGCGCGGGCTGGTTTGGGCGAGTCGATGAAGGCCCCGTTCGGGTTCGGTACGGCGCCCCTGGGCATCCTCCCCGACCTGGTGGACGCGCAAGCGGCGCAGCGGTGCCTGGAGCGGGCCGAAGAGCTCGGGATACGGTACTTCGACACCGCCCCCTTCTACGGCGCCGGCCTGGCCGAGGAGCGCCTCGGCGCGTTCCTGGCCGGCCGCGACCCCGCAGGCCTGGTGCTGTCGACGAAGGTCGGCCGCAGCGTGGTGCCGGGCGGGACGACGGTGTTCGACTTCGGCCGCGACGCCGTGCGCCGCCAGCTGGAGGAGAGCCTGCGCCGCCTCGGGACGGACCGCATCGACATCGTGTACCTCCACGACCCCGACGACCACTGGGAAAGCGCCATCGACGAGGCGTGGCCGGCCCTGGCCGAGCTGCGCGCGAGCGGGGTGGTCGGCGCCGTCGGCGCGGGCATGAACCAGACGGCGATGCTGCACCGGTTCGTGCGCGAGACCGACATGGACGTCATGCTGCTGGCCAACCGCTACACGCTGCTGCAGCAGTACGAGGCGGACGAGCTGTTCGCCGCATGTGCCGAGCGCGGCGTGCGCGTCGTGCTCGGGGCCGTGCTCAACGGCGGCATTCTGGCCACCGGCGCCGTGCCGGGCGCGCACTTCCTCTACCGTCCGGCGCCGCCGGACGTGCTCGAGCGGGTCGCCCGCATCGAGGCGGTGGGATTCCGCCACGGCGTGCCGCTGGTCGCCGCCGCCCTGCAGTTCGCCGCCGCACACCCGCAGGCCGCCTCGGTGCTCGTCGGCGCCAAGTCGGCCGAGGAGCTCGAGCGCAACCTGGCCGCGGCGGCGCGGCCGATCCCGGCGGCGTTCTGGGCCGAGCTGGTCGAGCTCGGCCTGGTCGGCGCCGATCGGGCCTTGCCCGCGTAGTTCGAGCCCCGGCCTGATTTCGCACGACCACCGTTGACCCCATCATGCTCAAGACTTACCTTAAGTCTTAGGGAAAGCTTCTGAACGCGCCTCGCACACACCCCTTCAGTGAGGAACCGCCATGAACTTCTTCCGCAAACGCTCCGGCCCCCTGCTGGCCGGCATCCTCGCCGCCGGGCTCGCGCTCACGGCCGGCTGCTCCGGCGACGACAAGGCCCCCGACGCCGCGGCCAGCGGCGCCGCCGGCGGCAAGGTCGAGCTGACCTTCTGGGACTGGGACCCCAACATGGACAAGGTGGTGGCGCTGTGGAACGACGCGCACCCCGACATCCACGTGACGCTGACCAACCCGGCCGGCGGCGACCAGCTCGTCGCCAAGATGATCACCGCCCACCAGGCCAAGAACGGGCCCGACATCGCCAAGGTGGAGTACCAGTCGCTGCCCGCCCTCGTCTCCGGCGGCGTGGTGCGCGACATCACGGAGTACACCAAGGAAGCGGTGAAGAACTTCGACGCGGCGACGCTGAGCGCGACGAAGCTGGAGGGCAAGGTCTACGGCATCCCGCAGGACGTCGCGCCGCTGATGCTGTTCTACCGCGCCGACCTCTTCCAGCAGTACGGGCTGGCGGTGCCGACGACGTGGGAGCAGTACGCCCAGGAGGCCGCGACCCTGCACGAGAAGGCGCCGAACGTGTCGATGACCAACTTCGACGCCGCCGACCCGGGCTGGTTCACCGGCCTGGTCCAGCAGGCCGGCGCCGACTGGTGGACGGCCAGCGGCACGACCTGGAAGGTCAACATCAACGGCCCCGAGTCGAAGAAGGTCGCCGACTACTGGGAGAACCTGGTCAAGACCGGCCTGGTGCTGAAGAACCCGTCGTTCTCGCCGCAGTGGAACAAGCAGATGAACAACGGCACCATCGCCACCTGGATCTCCGGCGCCTGGGCGCCCGCCCAGCTCGGCGGCATCGCGCCGCAGACCAAGGGCAAGTGGGCGGCGGCGCCGCTGCCGGCCTGGACCGCCGGTGACAAGACGACCGGCATCTGGGGCGGCTCGGCGGTGACGGTCACCGCCGACTCCGCGCACCCGGCGCAGGCCGCGCAGTTCGTGTCGTGGCTCAACGCCGACGACACCGCGGTCGCCGCGCAGGTCGAGAACATCAACGTGTACCCGGCCTCGACGTCGGGCCGCTCGCTGCCGATCCTGCAGAAGCCGCCGGCGTTCCTGCCCAACCAGCCGGACTTCTACACGGTCGTGAAGGGCGTCGCGCCCTCGTCGCGCAGCTTCTCGATCTGGGGCCCGAACGTCACCGTCACGTTCCGCGGCTACACCGACGCGTTCGGCGCCGCGCTGCAGAACAACACCTCGTTCGGCGCCGCGCTGGACACGATCCAGGAGAGCACCACGGCCGACATGAAGAAGCTCGGCTTCACCCTCGGCTGACGCCCCCGGTGGCGGGCTCACGGGGGCCCGCCACCTCACCACGATGACCGGAAGCGACGATGACGACGCAATCCAAGCGGCGCAGTTCCCTGCCGTACGTGCTGGTACTCCCGGCCGTGCTGCTGTTCGTGCTGTTCATCCTGGCCCCGGGGGTGTACGCCGTGCTGCTGAGCCTGCAGCAGCGCAAGGTCTCCGGCGGCCTGCTCGGCACCGGTTCCAAGGTGGTCTGGGCCGGGCTGGACAACTATCGCGCGGTGCTGGCCGACCACGAGCTGTGGTCCAGCGCCCTGCGGATGATCGAGGTCGGCGCCATCACGGTGCCGCTCACCATCGGCCTGGCGCTGCTGTTCGCCCTGCTGCTCGACACCGCCCGGGCCCGCTTCACCCGCGCCGCCCGGCTGCTCATCTTCCTGCCGTACGCGGTGCCCGGCGTGATCGCCACCCTGTTGTGGGGCTTCATGTACCTCCCGGCGACCAGCCCCATCGGCGGCGACCACGTCAACTACTTCAGCCCCGCCGGGGTGTACGCCGCGGTCGCCAACATCGCCGTCTGGGGCGCGGTCGGCTTCAACATGGTCGTCATCTACACCGCGCTGCGCGCCCTGCCGCCGGAGATCTACGAGGCGGCCCGCATGGACGGCAGCTCGGAGCTGCAGATCGCGCTGCGCATCAAGGTGCCGCTCGTGCTGCCGGCGATCACCATGTGCACCCTGTTCACCGTGCTCGCCTCGGCCCAGCTGTTCAACGAGCCGAACACCCTGAAACCGTTGTCCAACGCCATCTCCTCGACCTGGGTGCCGCTCATGAAGGTGTACACCGACGCGTTCGTCAACTCCGACATCTACTCGGCCGCGGCGACCTCCGTGGTCCTCGCCGTCGTCGCGCTCGCCGTGTCGTTCGTCGCCGCGCGCGTGGTGTCGTCCCGGGTCGCGGGGGTCAAGCGATGACCGCCGCGACCGTCGCGGCTGTTGCCGTGCACAAGGCGGCCGCCCGCAGCCGGCGGAGCGTCGCCGTGCTGCCGACCGCCGCCCTGATCCTCGGCGCCCTGTACTGCATCGTGCCGACCCTGTGGATCCTCATCGCCGCCACCAAGTCCCCGGCGCACCTGTTCTCCACCGCGACGTACCTGCCGAGCCTCGACGACGGGCTGGTGCGCAACGTCCGGGAGCTCTCGGCGTACCACGGCGGGATCTTCTGGCGCTGGATGTTCAACAGCTTCCTCTATGCGTTCGTCGGCGGCGTCCTGGCCTCGGCGGTCTCCGCGGCCACCGGGTACGCGCTGGCGAAGTACGAGTTCGCGGGCCGCACGGCGCTGTTCAACGTGATCCTGTCCGGCGTGCTGCTGCCGCAGATCGTCCTCGCGATTCCCCAGTACCTGCTGCTGTCCCACGTCGGCCTGACCGACAGCTACCTGGGCGTGATCCTGCCGCAGCTGTTCAACCCGTACGGCATCTACCTGTGCCGCATCTACGCGGCCGCGTCGGTCCCGGACTCGCTGCTGGAGGCCGGCCGCATCGACGGCGCCGGGGAGTTCAAGCTGTTCTGGTCCGTCGGCCTGCGCCTCATGGTCCCCGGCCTCATCACGGTGTTCCTGCTGCAGTTCATCGTCATCTGGAACAACTTCCTGCTGCCGTTCGTGATGACCGCGGACGACGACAAGTTCCCGCTCACGGTCGGCCTCTACAGCCTGCTGCGCCACGGCGCCGCCGAGGCGTCGCTCTACTCGCTGGTCATCACGGGCACGCTGCTGTCGGTGCTGCCGGTGATCGCCCTGTTCCTGTCGCTGCAACGGTACTGGCGCATCGACCTTGTCACGGGCGCGGTGCGCTAGCCATGTCGCCTCGCCCCCGCGGCCTGATCGCCATGGCGCCCGACGTCGTCCCCGCGGTGCTGCCCCCGGACCTGATGACCCGCCTGGGTGCGGCCCTGCGGCTGGACGGCCCGCCGGTGTCCACATTCGACGGTGCGGCCCTGGCCGGCGTCGAGGTCCTCGTCACCGGCTGGCTGTGCCCGCCGCTGACCCCGGCCGTGCTCGCCGCCGCGCCGCGCCTGCGCGCGGTGATCCATGCGGCCGGCTCGGTGAAGGGCCACGTCGGCCCCGAGGTGTTCGCCCGCGGCATCGCCGTGTCGTCGGCCGCCGACGCCAACGCCGCCCCGGTCGTGGACTTCACGGTCGCCGTGATCACCCTGGCCGGCAAGCGCGCCTTCGCCTTGGCGCGCGAGACCGCCGACCTCAGCGGCGGCCTGCCGCCGTTCGGGGCCCGCTGCGGCAACGACGGCCGGGTCATCGGCGTCGTCGGCGCGTCGCGCATCGGCCGCGGGGTGATCGCCCGCCTGGCCGCGGCGGGCCATCGCGTCCTGGTCACGGACCCCTGCCTCGACCCGCCCGCGGCTGCCGCGCTGGGCGCCGAGCTGGTCGACGTCGACGAGCTGTGCCGCCGCTGCGACGTGGTGACGCTGCACGCCCCGGCCCTGCCCGAGACGCACCATCTGCTCGACGAGCGCCGCCTGTCGCTGCTGCCGGCCGGCGCGATCGTCGTCAACACCGCCCGCGGCTCGCTGATCGACACCGACGCCCTGACCCGCGCCTGCGCGGCCGGCCGCCTGGACGCCTGCCTGGACGTGACGGACCCGGAGCCCCTGCCGCCCGGCCACCCGCTGCTGTCCCTGCCGAACGTCTGGATCACCCCGCACCTGGCCGGCGCCCAGGGTCGCGAGGTCCGCCGCCTGGGCGAGTTCGCGGTGGCCGAGGTCGAACGCTTCGTGGCCGGCGACCCCCTGCACGGCGCCGTCCAGGCCGCCCAACTGCCCCTGCTCGCCTGAGGGCGATCATGGTATTAGTACTCGGTGCGATGCCACGTATTCACCCTGATGACCGCCGTCGCGCTGATGCTGGTCGCCGGATGCGGCGATGAGACCGGCGTCGGCGCGGCGCCCACCACGGCCGCGGCCACGACCGCCGCCGCGGCACCGGCCGGGTCGGCGCCGTCGTCGGGCGCGCCGGACTGCAAGGACGTCAAGGGCGTGTTCGAGCAGTACTACCCACTGTTCGTCGCGGTGCAGGGCAAGGCGCTCGAGGCGCTCAAGAAGGGCGACCAGCCCGGCGCCGCCGAGGCGCTCAAGAAGCAGGATGCCCTCGTGCGGGAGTGGACCGGCCTGGTGGAGGCGCAGGTGGCGAAGGTGACCCAGCCCGACCTGCACGACGCGCTGGTGACGTTGCTGGACACCATGCGGCAGTACGCCACCACGAACGGTGCCAACGCCGCGAACGTCGCGAAGGCGGCGCAGGCCGTCCAGACAGCCCTCGGCAAGGCCTGCCCCGCCTAAGATCGAGCGATGATGGAGGCCGACCGGCTCGTGATCGCCGGGCGGGCGGTGCCCGAGGAGCTGGCGCCGGCGGCACGCGGGATCGGCGGCGTGTCGTCGCTCGTGTGGGGCCTGGTCAACGCTCCGGAGGCCGGCCGCCGCGCGCATGAGCTGCTGCGCGAGGTGCTGCGAGACGCGCCGCGGCCGCCGGGGGTGCCGCCGACCGTGCCGCCCTGGGTGGGGCCGGGGTTCGGCGGGACGCTGCTGCGCCTGTTCGCCAACCGCAACATGAACACGCTCGACGCGGTCCAGGTGCTGCACCTGCTGACCGGCTTCGGGCCGTGGTCGGCGGCGACGCTGAACATGGTCGGCGCCGGGCGCAAGGCGCCGACCGGCGAGCTGGTCGCCTCATGCGCCGTCGTGCTCGGCATGGCCGTCGAGGACCTCGCGGCGATGGCCGGGATCGACAAGCCCGGGCCGGCCCGGCGCACGGATCCGGCGACGGCCGAGGCGGTCGAGCTCATCTGGGAGGCCCGCTCGATCTCGGCCGAGCACCTGCAGTGGCTCCGCCGCAGGCTGCACGAGATACGGCACGAGTACGACCACATCGACCAGGGGTGGCCGCTGTGCCACTGCGCGCTGTTCAGGGGCGGAAGCGCAGCTGCGGCAGGAGGCGGCCCGGGATGACGGATGACGGGACGGCGCCGACGCGCTCGGCGCCCATCGCCGTGTAGAAGGCCTCGGCGTTCGGGTCCGCGTCGATCAGTACCGTCGTGAAGTGCAGCGTCCGCGCGGTGGCCATGGCGTGGTTCCACAGGGCGCGGCCGATCCCGCGGCGCATGAACGCCGGGTCGATCCACAGGTTGCCGAGCTCGCCCGCCGGCGGCGAACCGTCCAGGGTGTAGAAGCCGGCGAGGGCGCCGGCCTCCGCGGCCACCGTCGCGCGGCGGGCGGCGAGGTCGTCCGGGCCGAAGGTCAGATCCGGGCGGCACGCGTCGAGGAATCCGGTGTCGTACCCCCAGTGCGCCTTCGACCGCAGCGCCAGATCGCTCAGCGCGCCGGCCTCGTCGGGCCGGGCGGGGCGCAGGTCGGGGCTCATCGTGGCAGGCCGGCCAGCGCCGCTTCGAGGATGCGGCCGGTGCGGGGGAAGTCGTACAGCAGCGCCTGGTACCGCCGCACCGGAACCGTGAGGCTGGACGCGGGCACGTGGCGGCTCTGCAGTACCTCCGCGGTCCACGCGAGAAAGCCGGTGAACAGCTCCGGGTCGTCGACGTAGACGGCGGCGGCGAGGAAGTCGACGATGTGCGCGAGGTCGGCCATGGTGGCGTCGAGCTGGGCGACCGAGTACTCCCGCATCGGCGGGAACTGGCGGCGCAGCTCCTCGGCCGCCTCCTCGATGAGGTCGGCGCGGCGCTTGACCAGGGCGGTGTGCTCGTCGTCGGCGAGGTGGGCCAGCGCCTCGGCGGGCGGGTGGCGCAGCGCCTCGGGGTCGTCGAGCAGGTCGGCGGCGCCGGTCGCGTCGGCGGCCCAGGACGCGCCGATCGTGCGGGCCCAGCGGCCGCCGGGGCCGAAGCCGCGGCCGCCGACGATGAGCGGGACCCCGGCGCGGGCGCACGCCTGGACGGCGCGGTGCGCGGCCGGCAGGCGGGTGGCCAGGGCACAGCTGAGGGCGACGGCGTCGACGTCCTGCTGGTGCAGGTAGGAGACCAGGTGGGCGACGGGGACGCTGGCGCCGAGGAAGGTGACCGACCAGCCGCGCAGGCGCAGGACCTCGGCGACGAGGCGGGCCGGCAGCGCGTGCCACTCGCCGTCGAGGCAGGCGACCACGAGCCGGCCGCGGCTCGACCCGTGCCGGCGGGGCGCCGCGGTGCCGAGGGCGGCGACGACGCGCTCGCTGATGTGCGTGGCGGCGTGCTCCTGGGCGACGCTCCATTCGTTGCGCTGCCACCACTGGCCGACCTGCTCCTGGGCGGGCGCGACGAGCCCGAGCAGCACCTGTTCGGCCTCGACGCCGGCGCTGAGCAGGCCGGACGCGACGTCGACGGCGCCGTCCTCGTCGGCGTCGGACAGGCACTGCACGTAGTGCTCGTAGGCGGTGGTCAGGACCGCGGAGGTCACGTCAGCACCGCATGCAGGTGCCGGGACGCGCCTTGCGATCCGGTGCGGGCGGGCTCGGCGCGCACGGCCAGCACGGCGATGTCGTCGTGGTCGCGGCCACCCAGCCAGTCGATGGTGAGCTGTTCGACACGCTCCGCGAGCGCGGGGGCGGGCATGCCGGCGCAGCCGTCGAGCGCGGTGGTGAGGCGGCGCGGCCCGAACATCTCGTCGCCGCGGTATCCACCACGGGCCTCGGTGACGCCGTCGGTGTACAGCAGGCAGGTCTCCCCGGGCCCGAGGAGCACGCTGGCCTGGCCGAACACGGGCGTGTCGGTGACGCCGACCAGCATGCCGCGCAGCTCGACGGCCTCGACGCGGCCGTCGGCGCGCAGCACGAGCGGCGGCAGGTGCCCGCCGCCGGCGAGGGTGAGGCGCAGCCCGCCGCCGCGCAGCGGCTGGGCGGTGCCGAGGACCATGGTGGCGAACCGGCCGTCGGTCGTGCCCTCCAGCAGCATGTCGTTGAGCAGCTGCAGCAGCCGCCGCGGGTCGGGCTCGACGCGGCGCAGGGCGCGCAGGCTGTGCCGGACCTTGCCGGTGAGCACGGCGGCGTCGACGCCCTTGCCGGACACGTCGCCGAGGAAGAACAGCGCGCCGCCGTCGATCGGGTGGGCGCCGTAGAAGTCGCCGCCGATCTGCATCGTGGAGCGGGCGGGCCGGTAGGCGGTGCCCCAGCCGAGCCCGGCCACCGCGGGCGGCGCCTCGGGCAGCAGGCTCTCCTGCAGGGTGGTGGCGACGCGGGACTGGGCGGCGTACAGCTGCGCGGTCTCCAGGGCCGCCCCGACGCGGGCGGCGAGGTCGTGCAGCAGCCCGAGGCGGGTCTCGTCGGTGCCCAGTGGCGGGCGGCCGCCGGGCCCCGCGCCGCTGTGGTCGGCGACGACGAGCGCCGCGGCCGGGCCGGCGGCGGCCGAGATCGGCACGACCCAGGCGGCCGGCACCGAGCCGCCGCCCAGGAACGGCGTGCCGCCCGGCCACAGGAACGGCTGGGCGACCGGGTTGCCGTCGAGGGTGTCGCGCACGGCCGTCGGCAGGTCGGCCAGCGCAATGTGTTCCTTGCGTACCGCCGCGCCGCCGACTGCGTGCCAGCAGCGGGCCCGGCCGCGGCGGGCCGGTAGGACCAGCATCGCGGCGTCGGCCAGCGACGGCACGGTCAGCTCGACGGTCGCCCGGCACACCCGGTCGGCGTTCAGCGTCCCGCCGAGGCGCCGCGCGGTCGAGGCGAGGAGCTCGACGGTGTCGTTCGCGCGTTCGACGTACCACGCGACGCGGCCCGCGGCCACGTCGACCCGGCGGGCCCGCGCGGCGTGCAGGGCTTCCTCGGTGATCCGATCCCCGAGGTGTACCGCGGGCAGCATCGCCGCCGCCGCCGGGTTCACGTAACGGACCGCGCCGGCGTCGTCACACAGCAGCACGCCCTCCTCGAGATGCTCGAGGAGCGGAACCAGGACGGAGTCGGGGACCGCGCCGGCGGGCGCGGCCGTCGGCGCGCCCATCGGTGTATTCATGGTGCTCCAATCCGTTGCCGGCGCGCTGGTCCGAGGCCCAGCCTACGCGCAGCGCATTTGCACGTCCAAGGACACGGAAGGGGATACGCGTCGAGGTGCGGGCCCGGCCGACTCACCGTACGCTGGGTCGACGCGTTTCGTGGACTACCGGATCGGAGACCTCGCGATGCCAGCGAGCAGCGACCAGCACGAGTCGGCGACACTGCAGGTCAGGGTCGAGCGCGACCCGTCCGCCGACGTCGT
The DNA here is from genome assembly GCF_050936175.1 of Dactylosporangium sp. CA-139066. NCBI lineage: Bacteria > Bacillati > Actinomycetota > Actinomycetes > Micromonosporales > Micromonosporaceae > Dactylosporangium > Dactylosporangium sp. CA-139066. The sequence goes on from NZ_JBNJNH010000001.1 coordinate 3,844,473, forward strand.
TGTGGTGTCGGTCGCGGGCGAGGTCGACTACGACACGGCCCACACGCTGCGCAAGGCCCTGCGGGCCGCGCTCGACGCCCGCCCGGCCGCCGTGATCCTGGACCTGGCCGGCCTGCGGTTCCTGGACAGCTCGGGCCTGGGCGCGATCGTCGCCGGCTGGCAGCAGGCCGGCGAGGCGGGCGTGCGTTACACGCTGCGCTCCGTGCCGCCCGTCGTCATCGACGAGCTCGAGATCACCGGCCTGGCCCAGGTCCTGACGCTCGACGACGCGGACAGCAGCGCCGCCTGATCCCGCCCTGGGCGCCTACCGCCCCAAGGCGGCCCAGGCCTGGGCCCACGACATCAACGAGCTGATCAAGCAGCACCGGCGCCCGAGGCATAACGTTCGATTGAACCGGCGGGTGATGCCGACGTGCCGGCTCCACCGGATAGGTTCGGCCGGTGAGCGGGATGGATCTGCGCCTGGCCCGGCTCGACGAGGTCGATCCCGCGGAGGTGATCGACCTCATGCGCGACGCCCGGGTGCGCCGGCACATGCCCTTGGCCAGTGGCGACTTCGGGCCGGCGGAGTGCGCGGCATTCGTGGCGGCCAAGGAGGCGATGTGGCGCGAGCACGGCTACGGCCCGTGGGCCTTCCTCCTCGACGGCGCCTTCGCCGGCTGGGGCGGCCTGCAGCCGGAGGGTGACGACGCCGACCTGGCGCTGGTGCTGCATCCGCGCTTCTGGGGGTACGGCCGGATGATTTGCCACCGCGTTCTGGACGAGGCGTTCGGCCCACTGGGGTTCGACTCGGTCACGGTCCTGCTGCCACCGACCCGCCTTCGCGGCAGCGGCGTTGCCCGGCTCGGCTTCCGCCGCGACGGACAGCTCGAGATCGAGGGCCGGCCGTTCCTGCGCTACCGCCTGCACCGGCACGACCGGCGGAGCTGAGCACCGCTCGTCGCGTGTCCGTCAGGTAACGGGGGAGTCCGTGAAGGAGCGCGCGAGTGGACGACGGCATCGTGCAGGACCCGGATGTCGCGGCCGAGCAGGCGGCGACGATGCTGCGTTGGGTCTTCGACCACCCCGAGGACCAGGCCGCCCTGGGCCGGGTGATCGACCTGGCCGAGCGGGCTGTGGGGGCCACGCCCGAACACCACCCGGCCCGCGCCGACTGGCTGGCTGTGCTGTCCGTGGCACTGCACGGCCGGTTCGAGAACCTCGGCGAACCGTCCGATCTGGACCGGGCGATCGATACGGGACGAGCGGCGGTAGCCGCCATCGCGACCGATCATCCCGCCCGCGCGCCCCGGCTGGCGCACCTCGGCGGAGCCTTGCAGCGTCGCTTCGCTCGCACCGCACGGCCGGAAGACCTCGACGAGGCCGTCGACGCCTGGCGGGCCGCCGCGGTGGCCGCGCCCGGGCACGTGCCGTTCCTGTCCCGCCTCGCGCGAGCGCTCGAGGCCCGGTTCCAGCTCGCCGGGCGGATGTCCGACCTCGACGATGCCGTCGCGCTCGGCTACGCCGTGGTGGACGCGAGCCCCACCGACGCGTCCGCCCTGTCCTGGCTCGCCTTCGCCGTACAGAACAGGTTCGAGCGGACCGGGCAGCTGTCCGATGTGGACCGTGCCGTCGAGCTGTGGGACCGTGCCCTGCGCGTCGGCTCCGCCGGAGGCAGGGCCCGGCCGGTCCGCCAGAGCCTGCTGTGCTTTGCGTTGTGGCTGCGATACGAGCGACTCGGTCAACCGTCCGACCTGGACCGTGCCGTCGATGCCGGACGGGCCGCGTTGGCCGCGTGGCCCACCGGCGGGATCGTCCTGTCCAATCTCGCCCTCGCATTGCGCTCCCAGTTCGCGCGGTCCGGCCACCGGCCGCTGCTCGACGAGGCCGTCGACCTGCTGCGTCGCGCGGTCCAGGACGCCGACGCCGACGACGTGGACCGCGCGGCGTTCCGGTCCAACCTCGCCGACGCGTTACGGCTCCGGTTCGAGCGCACCGGCTCGTGGCCGGACCTCGATGAGGCGATCGAGGCGGGGCGGGCTGCCCTAGCCGCCACCGCCGACGGGCATTTCCGGCAACCGGCGTACCGTTCCAACCTCGCCCTCTCCCTGCTCGCCCGCTACGAGAGGGCCGGCGCGCCGGCCGACGGTGACGAGGCCGTCGAACTGCTCCGGCGCGTGGTGCGGGACACCCCCCACGGCCATCCCAACCGCCCGATGCACCTCGCCGGCCTCGCCATCACGCTGCGACAACGCTTCGAACGCACGGGGCGGCTGCCCGAACTGGACCAGGCGGTCGAGGCGGCGCAGGCGGCGCTGGAGGCCGCTCCCGCCGACCACCCGGTCCGGCCGACGTGCCTGAACATTCTCTCCGTCGGGCTACGGACCCGGTTTGAGCGCACCGGCCGGCCGCCGGACCTGGACCGGTCGATCGAGGCCGCTCGCGCGGCGGTGCGCGCCGCGCCAACCGACGGTGTGGCACACGCGTCGTTCCTGTCCGACCTCGCGCTCGCCCTGCGGACCAGGTCCCTGCGATCCGGAGCGCAGGCCGATCTCGACGAGGCCGTCGAGCTGATGCACGACGCCGTGCGGACGCTCCCCGCGGACCACCCCGACCGCCCGATCCTGCAGTTCAACCTCGGTCTGGCGCTCAGGGCCCGGTTCGAACGGTCCGGTCAGCTGCCGGACCTGCACCGATCCATCGAGGCCGGGCAGGCCGCCGTCGACGCCACCCCGGTTCAGCACACCTTTTACGTGCGGTCCCGGTTCAACCTCGGCCTGGCCCTGTGGGCGCGGTACGAACGGCTGGGCGAGCTGTCCGACCTGGACCGCGCCATCGTGGAGGGCCGGGTCGCGGTCGACGGGACCCCCGCGGACCATCCGACCTACCCGCTCTGCCTGTCCACCCTCGGCCTGGCCCTGCGCGGCCGGTTCCTGCGGGCGGGCGAGCCGGCCGACCTCGACCAGGCCGTCGACCTGTTGGGCCGGGCGGTGCGGGCGCTACCCGCCGACGACCACAACCGCGGGATCCACCTGTCCAACCTCGGCGTCATCACGCTGTCCCGGTTCGCGTTGACCGGCGACGCGGCCGACCTCGATCGCGCGATCGCGGCCGCACGGTCCGCGGTGGACGTCACCCCGCGGGACCACCCCGCGCACCCGGTGTGCCTGACCAACCTCGCCAGCGCGTTGTGGCTGCGGCCTTCCGGGTTCGCGGAGGCAGTCCAGCTGCTGCACCGCGCGCTGCGCCTGACGCCGCCCGACCACCCCCTCCGGACGAGCACGCTGACCACATTCGGCCTCGTGATCGAGGCCCGGGACCCGGCGGCGGCGCTCAACGCGTGGCGCCAGGCCACCGAGGTGACGTCGGGGTCGGTACCGGTGAGAGTGAACGCCGGGGGTTTCTGGGGCCGGTCGGCCGCGTCACGGGGACGGTGGGCCGACGCCGCCGACGGCTACGCCGCCACGGTCGCGCTGCTGCCGCTGCTGGCCTGGCGCGGCGCCGGTCGCGCCAGCCGCGAATGGCTGCTCGCCGCCCGCAGCGGGACCGCCACCGACGCGGCGGGCTGCGCCGTCGCCGCCGACCGGCCGGCCCGGGCGGTCGCGCTGCTCGAGTCGGGCCGCGGCGTGCTGTGGTCCCAGCTGCTGGAGACCCGCACGGACCTGGACGCCTTGCGCCAGGCCGACCCCGCCCTGGCCGCCGCCCTCGATGCGGTGCGTACGGCGCTGGACGCACCCGTCGCGGACATGCCCGTAGGAAGTCCGCCCGGCATCGCTCCCGCCGGATGAAGCACCGCTCGTCGGTCTTGGGTCCTTGGACGTGGCGGCGATGCGGTATGAAGGTCGGCGTGGTGCAGGGACCTTCGATCGGGCGTGCGGGCCGCGGGATGGCGGTGGCAACATTGGCCGCGCGGGCCGCCGGCTTCGTGCGGCTGGTGGTGCTGGCTTCGGCCCTGGGGTTCGGTGGCCGGCTGCTCGACAGCTACAACGTGGCGAACACGTTGCCCAACGCCGTGTACGAGCTCGTCGTCGGCGGCGCGATGGCCAGCGTGGTCGTACCGTTGCTGGCCCAGGCCGCGCTGGAAGAGCCCGACGGCGGGGTGCTCTACGCCCAGCGGCTGCTGTCGCTGATGGTCTACGGCCTGGGCGCGGTGACCGTGGCGGCGATGGCGTCGGCGCCGTGGCTGGTGGCCGTGTACACGCCCGGCTTCACCGGCGAGCAGCGTGACCTGGCGGTCGTGTTCAGCTGGTTCTTCCTGCCCCAGATCCTGTTCTACGGGGTCAGCGCCACCGCCGGCGCCGTGCTGAACATCCGCGGCAGGTTCGCCGCCCCGACGTGGGCGCCGCTGGTCAACAGCCTGATCGTGATCGCTGTGGGCGCGGTCTACCTGGTGATCGGCGGCGCGACCAGCATCGCCTCGCTGACGACCGCCGACCTGCTGCTGCTGGCGGTGGGCACGACCGCGGGCGTGTTCGCCCAGATGGCGTTGGTGGTGTGGGCGCTGGCCGCCAGCGGCTTCGCGCTACGGCTCCGCCTCGACCCGCGCGGGATCGGGATTCGCCGCATCGGCCGGCTCGCGGGGTGGGTGCTGCTGTCGGTCGTCGGCGCGCAGGTGCTGCTCGCGGCGGCCACGCGGGCGGCGTCGATCAGCGGGCCGGGCGGGATCAGCGCGTACCAGAATGCGTTCGCGGTCTTCCAGATGCCGTTCGCGGTGATCGCCCTGTCCGTGATGACGGCCATGCTGCCCCGGCTCAGCCGCAGCGCCGCACGCCTCGATCACCGGCAGATCGCCGAAGACCTGTCCCGTGCGGTCCGGCTGGCCGTCGTGGCCCTGGCGCCGATCGCGGCGGCCATGCTGGTGCTGGGCCCCCAGATCGCGACGGTGCTGTTCGCCCACGGCCACAGTTCGTCGCCGGCGACCGCACTGCTGGGCGCCGTGGTGGCGGCGTTCGGCGTGGCGCTGGTGCCGTTCACCGGCTACATGATTCTCCAGCGCGGGTTCTACGCGTTGCAGGACACCAAGACCCCGGCGCAGATCACCGCCGGCGTGACCGTGGTCGGCGTGGCCGGCTGTCTCGCCGCCACCTGGCTGCTGCCCCCGGCGGACATCGTCATCGGGATTCCCCTGGCCTATGCCGCGGCGTACACCGCGGGCCTCGTCACCGCCGCCGCCCTCCTGCGCCACCGGCTGGGCCGCATCGACGGTCACCGGCTGGTCCGCACGCACGCACGGGTGGCAGTCGCGACGGTGATCGCCGGTGGCTGCGGCGCCGTCACGGTCTACGCCCTCGCGCCGCTCGTCGGTTCCGGCCTCAGCGCCGCCCTCATCACGCTGACCGCCGCGGGCGTCGCGGGTGCCACCGTGTACATCGTCGTCGCACGCCTGCTCCGGCTACGGGAGCTGCAGCAACTGGTTGCCACCGCCCTCGCCGGTCTCCGAAGCGGCTGACGGTTCGCGCGCGTGCCCCGACCTACGCTTGGTGGGTGGACGCCGATACACGGACCCGGGCCGCGATCGAGGAGCACTGGCGGGCGTCCGAGGCAGGTGAGAACGAGGCGGAGCACGCCATCTACGCCGAGAACGCCATTCTGGACTACCCCCAGTCGGGTGAGCGCTTCCGCGGCCGCGCGACGATCGCCGCCCAGCGCGGCGGCCACCCCGCCGACCGCCACTTCACCGTCCGCCGCATCCGCGGCGCCGGCGACCTGTGGGTGAGCGAATGCGTCATCACGTACGACGGCGCGCCCACGCACGCGGTGAGCATCATGGAGTTCGCCGACGGCCAGGTCGTACACGAGACGCAGTACTTCGCCGACCCGTTCCCCGCCCCGCCGTCCCGCGCCGACCTGGCGGAGCCGATGTCAGGCAAGCGGTAGCCGCGTACCGACACCGGGCGAGCGCTGTCGAGATAGATGCCGGAACGTGAGTACCCATTCCGTTTTCCGACCTCGGCGCGACACCTCGCCGACTACTGCCGTTCGCTCGTCGCCGATTGGTTGCATGGAGGGCCTCACGGTCACGCCCGACGGGCGGACCCTCGTCGGCAAGTTCCTGGTCGACGAGCGCGACGGCAACCAGGGCGCGGCCGGCGCGGCGACGTTCAAGAACCTCTACGAGATCGACCTGAGCGGCGCCACCGACGTCAACGGCGACGGCGTGAACCCGCTGGGCTACACGGTGTCCACCGCGTCCGGCCCGAAGTCGATCGACGCGTACGTCGGCGACGCCCCCACCGCGAAGGCCGAGCTGCTGCTGTCGCAGGCCGGTATCACGCCGGTGAGCAAGACGCCGTACCTCGAGGTCCTGCGGGTCGACATGTCGAAGCTCCCGGTCGTCCTCGGCACGGCGACGGTGACCATCAAGTACTGACCGATCGTTTGCGGTTCCCGCATGGTGGGGAAGCGACCACCTATGCGGGGATCGATGTTCGTCTGGCTCCTGGTCGGCGTCCTGATGCTGGGCATCGCCGAGTCCATGATCGGCTCCTACCTGGTGCTCTTCGGAGCCGGTCCGGCCCGCCTGTCGCCGTTGCAGGTGGGCCTGTTCATGTCGCTCATCTCGGCCAGCGGCCTCGCGGTGAGCACGTGGCTCGGCCGACGGTTCGACCGTTCCGCGAGCCGCTGGCCGGCCCTGCTCGCCGTCGCGGGGCCGGCCGCCGGGTACGCGATCCTGAGCACCACCACGTCGTATCCGGTGCTGCTGCTCGTCGCCGTCGGGCTGCTGGGCGCCGGCACGGCCGCGTTCGCGCAGCTGTTCGCGCTGGCCCGGGTGCATCTGACCCGGGCCGGCGAGGCATTGACCCGGCGGGGGACGCCCGCGCTGCGCTCGGTGTGGTCGCTGGCCTGGGCCGTCGGGCCGATGGCCGGCGCGGCACTGCTGGCCGCCGGCGGCTACGGCCGGCTGCTGGCCGCCACCGCGGTCGCGTTCCTGGCCGTGGGCGTGCCGCTGGTGCTGCTCGGGCGCACACCGAAGGCGCGCGACGAGCGGGAGGCGGGCCCGGCCGGGGGCCGCCTCGGCCGGCCGATGCTGCTGGCGGCCGCCGGCTTCACGTGCTTCCACACCGCGATGCTGTCCGGCTCGGTGGTGCTGCCCCTGTACGTCACCGGCACGCTGGGCCGGCCCGACGCCAGTGTCGGGCTGCTGTTCAGCGTCTGCGCCCTGGTGGAGATCCCGGCCGCGCTGGCCACCATGCTGTTTCCCGCGGCCCGCCGCCGCAGGATCCTCGTGGCCGGCATGGCGATGTTCGCCCTTTACTTCGTGGCGGTCGCGGCCTCGGCGACCATGCCGCTGCTGATCGCCACGCAGGTCGTGCGCGGGATCGCCCTGGCCACCGTCGGCGCGCTCGGCATCACCTACGTCCAGGATCTCGCGCCGCGCAGCCCCGGCCGGGCCACCGCGATCTACGCCAACACGCTGACGTTCGGGTCGCTGGTGTCGGGCGTGCTGGCCGGCGCGACCGCACAGGTGCTCGGCTACCGGCCCGCCCAGCTGTTCTGCGCCGCGCTCGCCGCCGCCGGCTGCGTCCTGCTCGCGGTGGCGGGCCGGCCGGTCGCCGCGCCGGCGTCGGAGCCGGCGTCCGCTTCCGGTGCAGCGCTGCGCTGACCTGCTCGCGGTGGCGGGCCGGCCGGTCGCCGCGCCGGCGTCGGAGCCGGCGTCCGCTTCCGGTGCAGCGCTGCGCTGACCTGCTCGCGGTGGCGGGCCGGCCGGTCGCCGCGCCGGCGTCGGAGCCGGCGTCCGCTTCCGGTGCAGCGCTGCGCTGACCTGCTCGCGGTGGCGGGCCGGCCGGTCGCCGCGCCGGCGTCGGAGCCGGCGTCCGCTACCGGTGCAGCGCTGCGCTGACCTGCTCGCGCAGCAGCGACCGCAGCCAGGCGTGGCCGCGGTCGGTGTCGAACCGCTGGTGCCACCGCAGGATCACCGGCGCCGGGTCCGCCTTGACCGGCAGGCTCAGCAGCCGCATCCCGTGCCGGGCGGCCGCCGGTTCGGCGATCCGGGCGGCCAGCGTCACGACCGCGTCGACCGCCGCGGCCAGTGCCAGCGCCGCGTCGGCGGTGGGAGCCGAGGCAACGGTACGGCGGGAGAGCCCGCTCCGCCCCAGCCGCTCGTCGATCGGATCGCGCAGCCGCCCGCGCCGCGACATGATGACGTGATCGGCGGCGGCGTAGCGCGGGACCGTCATCCGCTCCAGCCGCCACGACGCCGGTACCGCGACCGCGAGGGTGTCGTGGCCGAGGACCTCGCCGTGGATCTCCGGCAGCTCCGGCTCGCTTGCCCCGATCTCGGCGTCGACCCGCCCGTGCCGCAGGTCGCTGGTGTCGCCCTCCGCCTCGGCGAGGAAGCGCAGGCGCACGAGGGGGGCCCGGTGCCGTACCGCCGCCAGAAGCCCCGGCCCGATCGCCGCCGTGACCGCGTCGTGCAGCCGCAGGGTGAACGTGCGCTCCAGGGTCGCCGGGTCGACGTCCCGGTCGGGGGCGAGCAGCGCCTGCGCCTCCTGCACGAGGCGGTGTACGTCGGCCCGCACCCGCAGCGCGTAGGGCGTCGCGGTCATCGTGCGGCCGGTCCGCACGAGGATCGCGTCCCCGGTGGCCCGCCGGATGCGCCCCAGCGTCCGGCTCATCGCGGGCGGCGTCACCCGCATCCGCTCGGCCGCGCCGAGGACGCTGCCCTCCTCGAGCAGCGCGTCGAGCGCCTGCAGCAGATTGAGGTCCATTGCGTCAGGGTAAATCGTGGGGTACCAAGGATGCACTGGCGGTTATGTCAACGGCGGCCTTGACTTGAGGCATGGATCTGCTGACCGAAGTCGTGCGGGCGGCCCGGGAGGCCGGCGCCCGCCTGCTGCCGCTGTATTCGGCCGACGCCCGCCCGGCGTCCCGCGCCGGCATCGAGCGCTCGGCCCACGAACTGCAGACGGCCGCTTTGGAGGGCCTCGACGGCTTGCGTGAGACCCTCAATCGTCTGCGTCCCGCGGCCCGCTGGGTCGGCGACGCCGAGGAGCGCATCGCGCTGCCCGACGGCGAATGGTGGGCGGTCGACGAGGTCGAGGGCGCCGTCAACCTCCTGCACGGCCGCCCGGAGTGGGGCGTCAGCATCGCCCTGGTCCGCGACGGCGCCCCGGTCCTCGCGGTCTTCCACGAGCCCGTCGCGGACCGCACCCACACCGCGGCCCGGGGCGAGGGCGCCTACCTCGGCGGCGAGCCGCTGCACGTCTCGCGCAAGCCGGACCTGGCGCTGGCCGTCGTGGAGACCAGCCAGGTCGGCGACGAGCCGGCGCCGCTGAGGTCGCGCATCGGCACGGCCATCGGCGCGCTCATGTCGACGGCGCTGCTCGTGCGCACCACGATCCCGACCACGTTCCCGCTGCTGTCGGTGGCCGCGGGCCGATCTGACGTCTTCTGGCAGTACGCGCCCGCGCTCACCGGGGTGGCCGCGGGCGTCCTGCTCGCCACGGAGGCCGGCGGCGTCGCGGTCGACCTGACCGGCGCCCCGTGGCGCCCGGGCGCCGCCGACCTGCTCGTCACGACCCCGGCCCTGCGCGACGCGGCCCGGTCCGCGCTGGCCGCCGTGCCGACCCCGGCCGGGCACTGATGGAGATCACCGTGCTCGGCGCCACCGGCGCGACGGGCCGCCTCATCGTGCGCCAGGCCCTCGACCGCGGCCACACCGTCCGCGCCGTGGCCCGCGACCCGTCCCGCCTGCCGGAGCTCGCCGGGCTGCGGCCGGTCGCCGCCGACGTGCGCGACCCCGCCGCCATCGCCCGCGCGCTCGCCGGCGCCGAGGTGATCCTGTCCGGCCTCGGCGTCGCCTCCGGCGAGGCGCCCGGTGTCCTCGCCGCCGGCGCCGGCGCGGCCGCGGCGGCCGCGCCGGGCCGCATCGTGTGGCTCGGCGCGCTCGGCACCGGCCGGTCCGCCGCGGCCGCCGGCGCCGCGACCCGCCTGTTGCTGCGCGCGTTCATGCGCCGCGAGCTGCCCGACAAGCTCGCCGCCGACGCCGCCGTGCTGGCCGCGGGCGGCACCGCCCTGCACGTCGGCCCGATGGCCGACGGCCCGGCCGCGCCGACCCGCCGCCGCGTCGCCCCCGCGGACGTCCCGCGCCGGCTCTTCCCGGCCCGGATCGCCCGCGCGACCGTGGCCGCGGCGATGCTCGACGAGGCCGAGGACCCGCTCGGCCACCGGGGTCAGACGCTGGTGGCGCTGGAACGCTGACCGTTACCCAACGTCGACGCCCTCAGGGGTGGCGGAAAGCGGCCCGAAGAATTAATCTGCTCAACGAGACCGGCATCTTCCCCCGTGGATGCCGGTCTCCATACTTAAGGGGGGCCTACCGCGCGTGGCTGCGCTGCTGTCCGTCCTCTACATCGCACTGCTCGTGACGGCGGGCGTGGCCGGGGCCAACCTGCGCGACCTGGAGCGCCGCCGGCCGATCGTCACCGCGAGCGCGTTCGTGGTCGTCGCGGTGTTCTCGCTGCTGCAGCTGACCGTCGCGCCCGCGCTGTTCGAGGCCCTGCGCCGCGACCGGTCGGCGATCGCCCACGGCGAGCTGTGGCGCCTGGTCACCTCGTTCGTGGTGCAGGACAGCGGCTGGACCGGCACGATCTTCAACCTGCTCACCCTGGCCGTCATCGGCACGCTCGCCGAGCGGCTCTGGGGCCCGGCCCGCTGGCTCGCCCTCGCGCTCGTGGTGCAGGTCCTCGGCGACCTCTGGGGCCTCGTCGTGCAGCCGCTCGGCGCCGGTACCTCGCTGGTCGACTTCGGCCTGGCCGCCTCGCTCGCCGCGGCCGCGCTCGTGCTCGACGCCGAGCGCCGCGCCCGCGTGCCGGCCGTCGCCGCCCTCGCCGTCGCGGTCGTGCTGCTCGTCCTCGGCGACATCCACGGCGGTGCGGCCGTCATCGGCGCCGCGGGCGGCGCGGCGCTCGCCTGGCACCGCCGGCGGAATCACCAATACCCGGCGCCGTCGCGCTGATCGCCACGCTCGCCGCCGCCGCGGTGACGACGGAGCGTGGCCGCGGTGCCCCGACGGCGGCCACGCCCCCTCAGAGCGATTTCGTCAGAACATGTTTCGTCAGAAGGTGCCGGCCGTGTTGCACTTGGCCTTCTGCACGATGCAGTCCTTCGTCCACTGCCCCATGGCCGCGTTGTCCCAGGCGAGGAAGACGTCGCCGTGGATCGAGGAGGCCATGCCGGACGCGAGGGTGTAGCCGGCCGCACTGCCGTGGGTCGGGTAGTCGATGACGAACGAGATGTTCGGGATCGCCACCGGGAACGCGCCGGCGCACTGGCCGTTGACGGTGTTGGTCGTGACGTGCGACTTGTGGTCCGGGCTGTCCAGGTGTACGCCGTCCGTGCTCATACGACGGTCCGCCGGGGGGGTGCTCTCCCTAGCAAGGGCCGAAGATCAGATCGAGGTGGGTGTCGAGCGCCGCCAGGGCCGCGGCGGGCGTGTGATGGCCGCCGAGGACGTGCAGCGACAGGCCCTCGACGAAGGCGAGGAACCCGACCGCCGCGCTGTGCGGATCCGGTTGCGCGGCGCCGATCTGCTCGGCGACGAACGCCACCATCCGGGCGGTGCCGGCCCGCACGGAGTCCGCGGCGGCGGGGCGCACCGCGGTGTACGCCAGGAACGCCAGCCCCACCTTGCCGTCCACGACCCGCTCCTCGTCCAGGGGCAGCACCGCGGCGCCGAACGCGCGCAGCAGCGCGCGCGGTGCGGGGGAGTCGAGCGCGGCGACCGCCGCGGTGAGGCGGGCCCGGTGATGCTCCTGCACGACGGAGAGCGCGAACGCCATCATCTCCTCGCGGTTGGAGAAGTAGTGCTGGACCATCCCGGCCGACACCCCGGCCTCCTCGGCCACGTGCCGGACGCTCACCGCCTCCAGGCCACGCTCGGCCGCGACCCGCAGGAGCGCGCCGGCGATGCGCGCGCGGCGCTGCTGGTGGTCCACCGACTTCGGCACGCTGTTACAATACACTCGTATTGGAAAGGGGACCGCATGCGACGCGAGCTGAGGATCTTCGCCGCCATCGGGCGGGCCCTGCGCCGGCGCCGGGAGGTCGGGGCGGACGAGCGCGCGGTGGCGTACGGTGGCCAGCTCCGGCCCTTGCTGATCGGTGTCGTGGCGCTGTCGGCCGTCGAGATCGCGGCGGTCGAGCTGCTGGTGCCCTGGGCCGTCGTGCGGTGGGTGCTGGCCGTGCTGGGCGCCTACGGGCTGCTGTGGGCGGTCGGGGTGGCCTGCTCGGTGTACACCCGGCCGCACACCATCGGCCCCGACGGCCTGCGCCTTCGTTTCGCCGCGTTCACCGAGCTCGACGTGCCCGCCCGGCGGCTGGTCCCGGCCGGCACCGCCCCGCGGGGCAGCCACCGGCGGACCGTCGAGGTCGACGGCGGCACCCTGTCGTTCTCGGTCCTCGGCCAGACCAACCTCGCGGTCCGCATCGAGCCGCCGGCCGAGCTCGGCCTGGGGCGGGCCGGGCGGCACCGCATCGACACGGTCCGCTTCTACGCCGACGATCCCGCGGCCGCGCTGGAGCCCGTCACCCAGTGAGCCGACGCGCGAGCCGCCGCAGGAGGGACGGCCGTCAGATCGTGAAGGCCGCCGCCAGCGCCAGGGCCACGCCGAACAGGTACGCGCCGTCCACCCAGACATGCTCCGATCCGGTGTCGGTGAACCAGCGGTCAGCGACGGCCCACCGGTGGTCGCCGGCCGGGCGGGACGGCGCGAGGCGTACCCGGCGGGCGAGCGCCCGGGCCCGGCCGTTGACGGCTTCGAGGAGCCGGGCCTCGCTGACCCAGACCTCCGCGCCGCGGTGCTGTGCGGCGTGCATCAGGCCGACAGTGGTACCTCATGGGGTACTACACCCCCGGCCACGGAGTGATACTGCGCATGTGACGACCTCCCGGGACCCGCGGGCGGCGTGAGGAGCTCGCTCTCCTGCGGCGCCGGCTCGCGGACGCCCGCGCCGGCTCTGGTCACCTCATCCTCGTGGGTGGGCCCGCCGGCATCGGCAAGACCCGGCTGATCGAGGAGGTCGTCGCGACCGCGGACGGGGTACCGGCCGGCTGGGGCGCGGCCGTCGACGACGCCGGGATGCCGGCGCTGTGGCCCTGGACCAGGGCGCTGCGCGGGATGCCGGCGCCGGGCGAGGCGCTGGCCGGCGTCGCCGCGGGCACCTCGCCGCGGGCACCTCGCCGCGGGCGTACGGCTCCGCCGCGGGCACCTCGCCGCGGGCGTACGGCTCCGCCGAGGAGGCTGCGGCCGCGACGTTCGCCGGGGACACCACCGTGGTGGACGCCCTCGCCGAGCACGCCGCGACCATGTCCGGTCTCGTCGTCGTTGTCGAGGACCTGCAGTGGGCCGACCAGGCCACGCTGCGGCTGCTGGAGCGGGTCACCACCGAGGTCCGGCGGCTGCCGCTTCTCGTCCTCGCCACCGTCCGGGAGGGAGCCGGCGGTTCGCTGCCGGGTGCGCTCGTGCGCAACGCGACCGACGTGAGGAGCCTCGGTCCGCTCACCCTCGGCGAGGCGGCCGAGCTGCTGACCGCCGCCGTCGAGCGCGCCGACCCGGATGCGGTACGCCATGCCGCCCGGCTGTCCGGTGGCAGCCCGCTCTACCTGCGGACGCTGAGCAGGACGGCGGCCGACCAGCTCCGCGGCCGGGCGGCCTGGGACGAGGAGGTCGGTGAGGCTCCTGAGCTGCGGCACCTGATCGCCGCCGCCATGCGCGCGGCCGGGTCTGCGGCCGGCCAGGCTGTCGAGGCGCTGAGCGTGCTCGGCCCGGAAGCCGAGCCTGAGGTGCTCGCCCGGCTCATCGAGGCCGGCCCGGCCGGCGCGGCGGTCGAACGCTTGCACCCGGCGGTACCCGCCGGTCTCCTGGCACCGCTGTCATCGGCAAGCGGCCGGATCCGTTTCGCCCACGCGCTGGTCCGGGAGGCGGTGTACGCCTCGCTCCCGCCCGTGCGCCGGGCCGCACTGCACCGGCGAGCCGCGGAGCTGCTCGAACCGCTCGCCGTCGCCCGCGACGAGCGGGCCGGTGCGGTGGCCCACCACTGGTACCGGGCCGGCGAACCGGCGAGGGCCGTCGGGTGGGCGGTACGGGCGGCAGACGCCGCGCGAGCCGCGGCCGCCTACGAAGAGGCCGTGTCGTACCTCGAGCTTGCCCTGACCGCGATCGACCGGGGCCCGGCCGACGCGCACGGGGAGGAGGCAGGCTCGATCGACCGCGCCGAGCTGCTGCTGGACCTGGCCCGGATGCAGTACCTCGCCGGCCGGATCCGGCCGAGCGTGCGCACCAGCGAACAGGCCGCCGGCGAGGGTGAGCGCACCGGCCGCGCGCAGGTCGTCGCCCGGGCCGCGCTCGTCGTGCAGGGCATCGGCAATCCCGAGGTCAACGGTCAGATCGAGCGAACCTGCCGCCGTGCCCTGGCCATGCTGGGCGAGGAGTCGGCGCCGGATCTGCGGGCAAGGGTGCAGGCCCAGCTGGCGTGCTCGCTCCTCGAGGCCGGTGACGTCGACGGCGCGACGCGGTGGTCGCGCCGGGCGCTCGCCGACGCGGCGGCCAGTGGCGATCCGGACGCGGAACTGGATGCGATCCGGGCGCGCGCCGACCTCGTGTGGCAGCCGGGCTACACCGAGGAGGTGGTCGAGCTCGGCCGGCGGGCGATCGAACTGGCCGAGCAGTCACGACGCCCGCTGGCCAAGCTGTGGGGCTCGGCCGGCACGACGAGGCGCACGCGCTCTACGAGCCACTGGTGCACCTGGTCACGGACGCGAAAAGCGCCCTGGCCGTTGCGACCCTGCACCCGCTCGTCGAACTCGCCCCGATCTTCGGCGACCCAGACGAATGCGCAACGATTCGGCATCTCGTCGCCACACGGTTCGGGCACTCGCCCGTCTTCGGCGGCGGAACCGTGGCCTTCGCCGGCTCCGTCGACCGCACCCTCGCCGAGCTTGAGCTCGGCTCCGGCGATGCCGAGGCCGCCGTCGCGCACTTCGAGGCCGGCCTTCGGGTGGACGCACAGATCGGCGCCCGGCCGTACGTGGCTCGGGGCCGGATGGGGCTGGCTCGGGCGCTCGCGGCCACCGGCCGGCCGCGGCGGGCCGTCGAGATGGCCCGCAGCGCCGCCGCCGAAGCGCGGCGCCTGGACATGCCGGGGCTGCTGCGTACCGCGGACGCATTCCTCGCCGACGCCGCCGCCAGAACCCGGGCCGAGGACCCGCTGAGCCGGCGCGAGCGCGAGGTCGTCGAGCTGGTGGCGCAGGCCCTGTCGAACCGGGAGGTGGCCCGCCGCCTGGTGCTCTCCGAACGCACCGTGGAAGCTCACGTCCGGAGAATCCTGGCCAAGACCGGGCACACCTCGCGAGCCGAACTGATCCGGTGGTTCCTCACCCGGCCGGCATAGCTCAACGCGCTGGTGGAGTGATCGCGGCGACCGACGTCGAGCGTGGCGAGCGCTTGCCGAGCAGGTCCCGGGCGTAGACGGCGTAGGTGTACTCCGTCGAGCCGTCGAGCCCGGTCAGCGTCACGTCGGGGCCGTAGGTCGAGACGACGGGGGTCTCGGTCGCGCCGTTGACGGCCACCACCTGGTACGCCGTGCCGCCGAATCTACCCGGCCGGCGTTGCCACGTCAGGCGGACGCTGCTTGAGGTCACATCGGTCACGGACAGCTGCTGCGGTGCCCGGCTCTTGTGGTCGAGCGTGAATGACACCGGCTGCATCACGTTGCGGAAGATGGTGGCTTCTCGGGTATTCGTCGTCAGACCGTTGGGACCGTTGATGAACCGCCTGCCCCACGCCGTGCGGTCGTTGGCGTCGAAGTTGCTGACCAGGTCCAGATTCCTGTTCTTGCTGTCATTGCCGCTCCACGACCAGCCGAAGTAGCCCAGGTCGTACCGCTGCGCATCGGCCATGATCGCGTCCGCGTCCGGGTCGCCGAACTCGTGCTCGAGGGCAAACTCACCGATGACGATCGGCAGGCGGCGCGCGACGAACGAGCCCAGATAACTGCCGACCTTGGCGGCGGTGCCGAACCTGCCGTACATGTGAATGTCGAAGACGGTGTCGCCGGCGGGGTCGGCGGCGGCAACCTTCTCGGCGTTGTCCCGCATGATGAACGACTCGTCCTGGCCCCAGCCGGGCGCGTCGACCATCAGCGCGTGCCTGAAGCCGGCCGCGCGCAGCTCGCGGATCGCATTGGAGGTCTGCTCCACCCAGGGCCACGTGGTGCCGTTGCCGAACGGCTCGGCGGCAATGTTGATGATGATGTGGTCTTCGTGGCCCTCCAGCACGCGGCGCATCCCCAGCCAGAACTGGACCGCCTGGTCGATCGTGGCGGCCTTCTTCTCCTCACCGAATCCGGCGGTGTCCTGCGCGTCGAGGATGCAGATCAGGCGGTTCTGCCGGCAGACCGCGACCACGTCCGCCACCTCGTCCGGCGTGGCCTCCCGGAACTGGTGCCCGAAGCCGAGCGGTACCCGTACCGCGTTCGCTCCGGCGGCCTTGATCGCGGCGAACGCGTCATGCTTGTCGGGGTACCACATGACGTCGTGATTGACGCCGCGCAGCACGAGGTCGCTGCCGTTGGCCTCCACGAGCCGACCGCCGCGTACGTGGATACCGGTCCGCGGCGTCTCCTGTCCGCGCACCTCGACCGGTATGCGCGCGGCGACCAGCCCGCTGAATCCGATCGACAGGCACGCAACCACCAGCACGAGCCTCACGCCTCACTCGGCTACCCGTACCGGCCGCCCCTATGACCCCGGCGGGGGTGAACCGCCGCGCTGGTTGCCGGCCAAGGCCGCGGCGCCGACCCACGAGAGTGATCGGTGTGCGTAGGTCACGCGCACCTCGTCGTTGCTCGGCTGTGGCTCGCGATGACGGTGTCCGGCCACAGCTCTGTCGGTGGCCAGCCGGTGGGTCGCGATAGTTCCGACCGGTGCCGGGGGTAGCCTCTGCGTCCGGTCGCGCCGTTCCCGTACGCCTCAGCCAGCAAACGGCCTCGCCCGCATCGTCGCCGTGCCGGTTCCCGGAACGCATCGCCCGAGTGATGCGGTGGCGACCTCTTCGGTCTGCGATGTCGTCCCTGTGCCGCGCTGTGTCCGTGCGTTCGGATGGTGACCGTCCGAACGCGTACCGGCACGATGCCTTACGTTCCTGTCGTTGCAGACGCCGAGGGGTTTTGAAGGTCGACATGGGAATCGTCATCTCCCTTATTTCGGGCATTTTTAGCCTGACGATCGCCATCATCAAGGGATTCGTCTCGATCATGACCGCGCTCATTCGTGCCGTTTCCCGGTAGGCGGTCGCGTACCGCCGTGAGGCGACCAGCCGCACATGAGGTCGTTGAAGCGCGTGGTGACGCCGATCTCGTCGGGGCACTCGGCGTCGCGGACGCAGCCGGGCGCGCCCGTCGGCGACCTGGTCGGCGACGAACCGTGCCGCGGTCGCCCGGCCCGGCGACCGCGGTCGAGGCCGGAAACCCCATCGTGGTGACGAACATCGAGCCGGGGCCGCTCGCCGGCCGGCGCTGAGCAGGCTCGGCGGGCCGGGCGGCCCGTGAGCGCCATGGCCGCCTCGAAGTGCGGCGCCGTCATGTCGAGTGCGGTCGTCACGCCGGCCGCGGCGTAGGCCCGCAGGTGAGCTTCCTCATTGGCGTGCACGTGGGTG
Organism: Dactylosporangium sp. CA-139066; assembly: GCF_050936175.1. Taxonomy (NCBI): domain Bacteria; kingdom Bacillati; phylum Actinomycetota; class Actinomycetes; order Micromonosporales; family Micromonosporaceae; genus Dactylosporangium; species Dactylosporangium sp. CA-139066. Next base: position 3,862,106 of record NZ_JBNJNH010000001.1, read on the forward strand.
TCGATGAGCCCCGGCAGGAGCGTGTCGCCGTTGCCGTCGACGACGGTTGCGCACTGCATTTCGGCCTCCGCCGCGGTCATCGTCATGGGACCTGTTATCACATATAGCAGCGGTCTCGATGGCGGTTTCCAGAGGCGGGCGCCGTTATAGTTGATGCCGCCCGTCACGCGGATGGAGGCGACATTGGAGCGTTCCGCTGCGGTGGTCCGCCCGATCGAGTCCCGGTCCGTCGCCGAGCAGGTCATGGCCGAGCTGCGGCGCTCGATCCTGGCCGGCGACCTCGCACCCGGGCGTGAGTTCTCGCTGCGCCAGATCGCCGAGCAGCTCCAGGTCAGCATCATCCCGGTCCGCGAGGCGCTGCGCAGCCTGGAGAGCCAGGGCCTGGTGCACATGCGCCCCGGCCGCAGCGCCGTCGTGGCCCCGCTGGACCTCGAGGAGCTGCAGAGCATCTACCGGCTGCGCCGCCGCCTGGAGCCGGAGATCGCCCAGCGCTCCTGCCGGCTGCTGTCGGCGGCCGACCTGGACCGCCTGCAGGACGTCGTCGCCGACTTCGGCGACGAGCGGCGCACGATCCACGAGATCTACGAGGCGCACCACGAGTTCCACCTGGCCCTGCTGGCCCCCGCCGCGACCAGCTGGGACGTGCGGATCCTGCTGACGCTGTGGCGGGCTGCCGAGCGCTACATCCGCATCGGCTTCGGACGCCTCGACCTCGACCCGGATGAGCACTGGCGGCGCGAGCGGGCCCACCAGGAGCTCCTCGACGCGTTCCGGCAGCGCGACCCCGACGTCGTGGCGGCCGCCGTGCACCAGCACCTCGCCCACAACGAGCAGATCGCCCTGATGGCACTGCGCGACCCGGCCCCCGGCGACACCGTGGGCGCCCGCCGCCGCGCACGGCGGGCCCACTAGTTTGGCCGGTCAAAGATCAAGCCAGGCCGGCGCGCAACTGAACATGGTCAAGGACGGCGACTTCGTCTGCTGCCGCTGCGGCAGCGATCCGCGGCAGGTGCGGAACGTCGAGCAGAGCTGCGCCCCAGGAGGTGGACATGACGGATGCTGAACTGATCGACCGGCTGACCACCACCTCACGGGTGTCTGCCCCTCGATCGGCAGATTCGCGCCCAACCTGACGGATTCCGCCCGGACGGGCCGTGTGACGGCCCGCCCGGCGGCGTCAGGCACCACGGCGGCCGATCCGGCACCGCCGAGCCGCCGGTCAGCCCTTGGACGAGCCGAGGGACAGGCCGGCGATGAACTGCTTCTGCAGCAGGACGTAGACGACCAGGGTCGGGGTCGCCGCGATGAGTGCGGCCGCGGCGATCAGGTTCTGGTTGGCCACGAACTGGCCCTGCAGGTTGGCCAGGGCGGAGGTGATGGGCCGGCGGTCGCCGGTGGAGATCAGCGTGATCGCCCAGAAGAAGTCGTTGTAGATCCAGGTGGTCAGCAGCGTGGCGAGCGCCGCCAGCGCGGGGCGGCACAGCGGCATGGTGAGCCGCCAGTACCGCGTCCACAGCGAGGCGCCGTCCAGCAGTGCGGCCTCGTCCATCTCGGTCGGCAGCGTCTTCATGAAGTTGCTGAGCACGAAGACGCAGAAGCCGAGCTGGAAGGAGATGTTGATGACGATGAGGCCGGCGTAGGAGTTGTAGAGGCCCAGCGCCAGATAGATGCGGTACAGCGGCGTGATGATGACCTGCGGCGGCAGCAGGTTGCCGGCGGTGAACAGGATCAGCAGCGCGATGTTGAACCGGAAGCCGACGCGGGAGACCACGTACGCCACCATCGAGGCCAGCAGGAGCGTGACGACGACGGCGGGCACCGTGACGTACACCGAGTTCAGGAAGAAGCGCCACATGTCCGACTGGGTCCACGCGTCGGCAAAGTTCTGCAGCGTCAGCCGGTGCGGCAGCGACACGTAGCCGTCGCGGTTGGTCTCGGCGATCGGGCGCAGCGCCACGTACAGCGCGAACAGGATCGGGGTCACCCACAGCGCCGTCATGATGATCATGAAGGTGGTGGAGGCGATGCGGGCGGCCCGGCCTCTCATCGCTGTTCCTCCCGTCGGAAGGCCTGCCACAGGAACAGGGAGATCGGGATGAGGGAGATGACGAGCAGCACGACGCCGAGGGTCGAGCCGAAGCCGATGCGCTGGGTCTCGCCGACGATGTTCTGGGTCACCGCGACGGACAGCAGCTCCAGGCCGCGCAGGGGGTTGCCGTTGCTGGTGATGTAGACGAGGTCGAACGCGCGCAGCGACTCGATGACGGTGACGACGAGCACGACGATGTTGATCGGGCGCATCGCCGGGAACACGACCCGCCAGAACGTCTGCCACGCGTTGGCCCCGTCGACGACCGCGGCCTCGCGCAGCGCCGGGTCGACGGCCTTGAGGCCCGCGAGGTACAGCACCATGACGTACGGCGCCTGCCGCCAGCTCGCCTCGACCAGCAGCGCCCACAGGTTGAGGCTGGGATCGCCGAGCCAGTCGATGAGGTTGTCGTTGTGGTTGTGGCCGATCAGCGTGTTGATGAGCCCGAAGTTCGGCGAGTAGATGAGCTCCCAGACGATGCCGATGAGCGCCAGCGACAGCATCACGGGCAGGAACAGCACGCTCTGGTACAGCCGGCTGCCCCGGATGCCGCGGTCGAGCAGGACGGCGAAGAGCATGCCCAGCGGCGTGGCGAGCACGATGAACACGCCCAGCCAGATCGCATTGTGTTGTACCGCGGGCCAGAAGTCGGGGTAGTTGGTGAACGCCTGCTCGTAGTTCTTCGTCCCGACGAGGCAGCCCGGCTGCGGGATGCCGGGCGCGGACGGGAAATCCGAGCAGGGCCGCAGCCGCACCGACCCGACGCCGGTCCACTTGGTGAACGACAGCAGCACCGACGCCAGGGCGGGGAACCAGACGAACGCGGCGTCGAGCAGGATCGGCACGCCCAGCATCGCCGCCGCGACGGCGATGTCGCGGCGGGTGAGGGCGTGGCTGCGCTTCCGGCGCCGGGGCGTGCGCACCGGCGCCGGGGCGGGCTTGCGGGGTGTCGTCAGAGTCATCAGCTGAAGATCGTCTTGGCCTGGTCTTCGGCGTTCTTCTGGATGGTGGCGATGGTGTCCGGGGTCGGGGAGTCGATGAACTGCTGGATGAGCTTGATCATCGTGCTGGCCATGTCGGGCACGGTGTCGCGGTCCATGAACTGCGAGACGTTCTTGCACTTGGCGATCTCGGCCACGGACTTCTTCTGGATGTCGTTGTACGTCGGGGCGACCAGCCCGTTGGCGAGGCCGACGTCCCAGTGGTCGGTCTCGAGGAACTTCGACTCGGCGTCGGCGGTCCCGATGTACTGCAGGATCTTCTTCGCCGACGCGCTGTTCTTGCCCTTCTTGGGCAGGATGAAGCCGTCGGTCGGGGCGTCCATGTAGTCGGTGCCGTAGCTGGGGTTGATGGCGGGGAAGACGAAGAAGTCGAGGTCGGGCAGGTTGGCGGCGTCGTAGTTGGCGGCGACCTGGTTGGAGCCCTGGAACATCATGCCGGCCTGCTTGTTCTCCAGCGCCTTGGCGGCGTCCTGCCAGGTGCGGCCGTTGGCGCCCTTCTGCTGGTACGGCGCCAGCTCACGCCACTGGTCGAAGACCGCCTTCACGCCGGGATCGGTCCACGGCACCTCGTGCTTCATGAGCTTGATGTGGTACTCGTACCCGTTGATCCGCAGGTTGAGGATGTCGAACGTGCCCAGCGCCGGCCAGCCGTCCTTGTCGGCGAACGCCAGCGGCACGAGGCCGTCGGTCTGCATCTTCTTCGACAGCGCGACGAACGCGTCCCACGTCGTGGGGACCTCGTAGCCCTTGGCCTTGAAGACGCTCTTGTTGTAGAAGACGACCCACGGGTAGTTGTACAGCGGGACCAGGTAGTAGTGGCCGTCGAGGCCCTTGCTGAGGTTCTTCGCGGCGTCGTTGAACGTGCCGCCGATCTTCTCCCAGACGTCGTCGATCGGCGTGAGCAGGCCCTGCGCGGCGAAGAACTGCAGCCGGTAGCCGGCGAACCAGGTCGCCAGGGAGTCCGGGGTGCCCTGCAGGTAGTTGCTGATGTTGTTCTGGAACGTGTTGTGGTCGGTCGTGTTCACCGAGACCTGGACGCTCGTGCTGCCGGTCGCCTGCTGCATCAGCGCGGCGAAGGCGGCCTTCGGCGCGGCGTCGGAGTAGTTGGAGCCGAAGGTCACCGGCCCCGTGCCGTTGTCCCCGCCGGTCGCGGGCTGGCCCGAGCTGTCGTCACCGCACGCGGCGAGCAGGGCGCCCGCGGCGGCGGCCCCGAACAGGCCTTTGAGCGCGGAGCGGCGGCTGAGCGGATGTGTCATCGATACCTCCGAGGAGAACGAAAAACCAACATCTCCCAACGAAACTCAACGCAACGAAAGCGCCGATTCTCAAGATTGTCAATCCCCGGCAATATCACGAAGCGGTTGCGGTTGTTGCCGAGGTGTGGCCCGCCAAGGTCAAAAATGGCGTCTTGAGCTGGCGCTACGCCATGCCGACGGTCGCTCGCGGGCCGGCGGCGCCCACGCGAGTGTGGCCATCGAGCATGTTGCAACGTTGAAAGGCGTTGGGTATTCGGCGGATCGGGACCGGTCGTTCAATCAGATATTGACATTAGACAACACCTGGCCGCAGGATTCCAACGCATGGTGGTCACAGGTTGCACGCCGGGCGACCGGCGGGGCCGGCGATGCTAGCCTCCGTGCGGCGCCTGGCCATCTACTCGATCATCGAGCGCGACGGCGCCGCCGAGACCGGCCGGCTGGCCGAGGCGTTCGGCGTCTCCAGCGGCACGGTGGCCCGCGACATCAAGGACCTGCACGACAGCGGGCTGGTGCAGCGGGTGCGCGGCGGCGCGGTGCGGGTGACGGCGCCGAGCGCGGCGGGGCGGGTGCGGGCGGTCCGGATGGTCCGGGCGCTGGCCTCGCTGCAGCGCGCGAGCCGCGCCGCGGTGGCGCTCGAGGCGAGCGCCTTCATCGCCGAGGGCAGCCGCATCGCCCTGTCCGGCGGCCCGATCTCGCTGCTCGTGGCCCATCGGGCGGCGCGCACGGCCGGCGTCTGCGCGATCACGTACTCGCTGGCCGTGGCCGAGGGATTCCGGCAGTACGCGGGCGAGGGCCAGGCGCTCGTGCTCACCGGCGGCGTGCTCGACCATGACCGCAACGTGCACGGCGCCCTGGCCGCGCGGAACCTGCGCTCGGTGCGCGTGGACGTCGGCTTCGTCGAGGCCGACGGCGTCGACCGGGCCCACGGACTGTCCAATCTCGACGGTGGCGCGGCCGAGCTGAACCGGGCGATCGTCATGAGCGCCGAGCGGGTCGTGTTCCTCGCCGAGCACTCCGCCTGGGGCCGCGCCGCGGGGCACCGGGTGGCCACGCTGGACGGCACCACGCTGCTCGTCGTCGACTCCCTGCTGGCCGAGCCGGCCCGCCGGGCGGTCCGCGACGCCGGTGCCCGCCTCGTCATCGCGCACTGACCGGCCCGGCCGCGGGAACCGCTCGCCCGGCCCGCTCGCCCGGCCCGCTCGCCTGGCCCGCTCGCCCGGCCCGCGCGACCGCTCGGCGAGCCCCGGCCCGCGTCCGGGCGACGCGTGGAATGTCAGGTCTTGACAGAACCCGACACGCCCATCAGGCTCGCGTGGCAACGGCGCTCGTTATCACACATTTTCGATCATGACCGCATGCCGACAAACGCGCGCGCCTGGCGTCGCCTCGGCCGTGCGCCGTTGCCGAGGTCGCCCGAGTGCGCGTGCGTCCGCTCCTCGAACCTGTTCCGCCAGACAGTGAAGGGGTCTCCATGCACCATGCACGTCGCGGCCTCGTCGCCCTCGCGGCGACCAGCCTGCTGGCCACGACCCTCATCGGGCTCACCGCCGAGCCCGCGGGAGCGGCCACCACCACGATCAACGTCAACGGGGGCATCGTCGGGCGCACGTTCGACGGCGTCGGCGCGATCAGCGGCGGGGGTGGCAACTCCCGCCTGCTCGTCGACTACCCCGAGCCGCAGCGCAGCCAGATTCTCGACTACCTGTTCAAGCCCAACTACGGCGCCGCGGTGCAGCTGCTCAAGCTCGAGATCGGCGGCGACGCCAACTCCACCGACGGCTCCGAGCCCAGCCACGAGCACGTCCGCGGGGACGTCAACTGCAACGTCGGCTACGAGTTCTGGCTCGGCGAGCAGGCCCTGGCCCGCAATCCCAACATCCGCATCGTCGCCCTGCCGTGGGCCGCGCCGGGCTGGATCGGCGGCGGCAACTTCTGGTCGCAGGACATGATCGACTACGACGTCGCGTGGCTGAACTGCGCCAAGGGCCACGGGATCACCGTGAACTACCTCGGCGGCTGGAACGAGCGCGGCCACGACAGCACCTGGTACAAGAACCTGCGGACCGGCCTGAACAACGCCGGCTTCGGGTCTGTGCAGATCGTCGGCGACGACAGCGGCTGGGGTATGGCCGACGAGTTCGCGGCCGATCCGGCGCTGAAGAACGCCGTCGGGGTCCTCGGCAACCACTACGTGTGCGGGTATCTGTCGCAGGCCGACTCGTGCAGTACCACCTCCAACGCCCGATCCAGCGGCAAACAGCTCTGGGCCTCGGAGTTCGGGTCCCAGGACGACATGACCGGCGTCGTGCCGTTCATCCGCACGGTCAACCGCGGCTACCTCGACGCGGAGATCTCCGGCTACATGAACTGGCCGCTCATCGCCGCGATCACCCCGAACCTGCCGTACGCCACCGTCGGGCTCATGGACGCCGGCTCGCCGTGGTCCGGCGCGTACCGGGTCGGCCGGAACCTGTGGGCCAACGCGCACTACGCGCAGTTCACGCAGCCGGGCTGGAAGTACCTCAACAGCTCCGCCAGCGGCTACCTCGGCGGCAACCGCGCCAACGGCAGCTACGTGTCGCTGAAGTCCACCAACAACACCGACTACACCACGGTGTACGAGACCAGCGGCACCACCGCCGCGCAGACCGTGAACGTCACCGTGTCCGGCGGGCTCAGCACCGGCACCGTGCACGTCTGGGCGACCGACATGGGCTCGTCCAACCCGAACGACTGGTTCGTGCGCGCACCCGACATCGCCCCGTCCGGCGGCGCCTACAGCCTGACCCTGCAGCCCAACCGGATCTACACGCTCACCACCACGAGCGGGCAGGCCAAGGGCACGGCGGCGAGCCCCGCGGCGCACGCCCTCGCGCTGCCGTACTCCGACAACTTCGACGGCTACGCCGTGCGCAAGCAGCCCCGCTACACCGAGGACATGCAGGGCTCGTTCGAGACCCGCGCCTGCGCCGCCGGCCGGTCCGGCACCTGCCTGCAGCAGGTCGCGCCGCAGCGGCCGATCAACTGGCAGGACGACAGCGACGCGTACACCCTCATCGGCGACCCGGCCTGGAACAACTACACCGTCAGCGTCGACGTGAACCTGCAGCAGGCCGGGACGGTCACGCTGCTCGGGCGGGCCAACACGCAGAGCCGGCCGCAGAACCGCCAGGCCGCCTACCAGCTGCGCGTGGCCGACACCGGCGCGTGGTCGATCGTGCGGCACTCCAACACCAACACCGACACGACCCTGGCCTCCGGCACCCGGGCCGCGCTCGGCCTCAACACCTGGCACACGCTGAAGCTCGGCTTCTCCGGCGGCCAGATCACCGCGACCGTCGACGGCACGAACGTCGGTACGGCGAACGACTTCACCTACGGCAGCGGCCAGGCCGGCGTCGGCGTCGTGGGCTACCAGACCGACCAGTTCGACAACCTCACCGTCACCGCCAATTCCGGCCCGGTGCTGAGCGTCCTGCGCGGCGCCGAGTCGGGCCGCTGCGCCGACGTGCCCGCGCTGTCGCAGACCAACGGCACCCAGCTGGCGCTGTGGGACTGCAACGGCGGCGCCAACCAGACGTTCACGCTGACCGCTTCCAAGCAGCTGCAGGTGTACGGCACCAAGTGCCTCGACGTCGACGCCGGCGGCACCGCCGACGGGGCGAAGGTGCAGATCTGGGACTGCAACGGCGGCGCGAACCAGCAGTGGAACGTGAACGCGGACGGCACCGTGGTCGGCGTCGGCTCCGGCAAATGCCTCGACGCGACCGGGCACGGCACGGCCAACGGCACGCTGCTGGAGATCTGGACCTGCAACGGCGGGGACAACCAGAAGTGGGCGCGGTCATGAGCATGCTCAGACTGGCGGCGGCGGCGCTGCTGCTGCCGGCCGCCGCGGTGCTCGCCGTCCCGGGCACCGCCTCCGCGGCCACCACGTGGACGGTCAGCGGCCCGTCGACCGGCTCGCCGACGGCCGCCCAGGTCAGCCTCGACAACGGCGCGCTGACGTTCGCGGTGTCCAGCGGGGGCCAGACGGTGCTGTCGCCGTCCCCGATCGGCATCGTCACGACGGCGGCCGACCTGACCCGGAACCTGACGTTCACCGGGCGGACCGACCGCAGCGTCACCGAGGCGTACTCCATGACGACCGGCAAGCAGCGAGCCCGCAGCACCACCTACAACGAGAGCACGCTGTCCTTCACCGGCAGCGGCGGCGCCCGCCTCGACGTGGTGGTGCGGGCGTCGAACACCGGCGCCGCCTACCGGTACGTGCTGCCGGGCAGCGGGTCGGTGACGGTGAGCCGGGAGGCGTCGTCGTGGACGGTGCCCGCCGCGTCCACCGCGTGGCTGGTCCCGCCGCAGGCCGAGGACCAGGGCCGCTGGTTCCAGACCACCGCCGGCGGGGCGCCGACCGGCAACAACTACCGGATCCCGGGGCTGTTCGAGGTCGGCGGCCGCTTCGCGCTCGTCGCCGAGACCAACCTCGACGGGCGCTACGCCGCCTCGTACCTGACGCACGCGGCGGGCTCCGGGACGTACACCCTGGCGCTGGCGAGCGGCATCACCACGACGCTGCCGCTGAGCACGCCGTGGCGCACCGCGGCCGTCGGCGACCTGGCGACCGTGACGGGCTCGACGATCGTCGACGACCTCGCGCCACCGTCCAAAGTGGCCGACACGTCCTGGGTCAAGCCGGGCACGGTCGCCTGGTCGTGGCTGACCGAGCACTCCAGCCCGTCGGACGAGAACCGGCAGCGGCAGTACGTCGACTTCGCCGCCCGCAACGGCTGGGGCTACGTCCTCATCGACGAGGGCTGGTCCTCCAGCTGGGCGCCGTCCGTCGTGTCGTACGCCCGGTCCAAGGGCGTGCAGGTCATCCTCTGGTTCAACTCCGCCGACCTGAAGACCGCCCAGCAGCGCGAGAACTGGCTGCCGCTGATCAAGAGCTGGGGCGTGGCCGGGGTCAAGGTCGACTTCATCTACGAGGACACGCAGCCGACGCTGCAGTGGTACGACGCCATCCTGGCCCGCACCGCCGAGCTGCAGCTCATGGTGAACTTCCACGGCACCGCCACGCCGCGGGGCCTGCAGCGCACCTGGCCGCACGTGATGTCGGCCGAGGCGGTGTTCGGGGCGGAGCAGTACCTGCGGGCCGACTTCAACACCATCCTGCCGTTCACCCGCAACGCCATCGCCGGCATGGACTTCACGCCGGTCGTGTTCAGCCTGGCCAACCGGGACACCACGGACGGCCACGAGCTGGCCACGGCGATCGTCTTCGAGTCCGGCTGGCAGCACCTGGCCGACAACCCGGCCAGCTACGAGGCCCGGCCGGAGGCGGTGCGGATCCTCGACCAGCTGCCGACCGCGTGGGACGAGACGCGGCTGCTCGGCGGCCGGCCGGGGCAGGAGGGGTACCTCGCCCGGCGGGCCGGCGGCCGCTGGTTCATCGGCGGCATCTCGGCCCTGGCGGCCAAGACGTTCACCGCGCCGCTGTCGTTCCTCGGCGGCGGGCAGTGGTTCGTCGAGACGGTCCGCGACGGCTCGTCCGGCCTGCTGCGCGAGACGCGGGTCGCGACGAGCGCCGACACCCTCAGCGTGCCGGTGGCCACGCGCGGCGGGTTCGCCACCGTCGTGTGCCCGTATGCGGCCGGGATGAGCTCATGCGGTACCAGAGACGTGCCCTTCGCCCTGAAGGGACGCCAGTCGGGCCGCTGCGTGGACGTGCCCGCGCTGTCGCAGACCAACGGCACGCAGCTGGCGCTGTGGGATTGCAACGGCGGGCCCAACCAGATCTTCACGCCGACCGCTTCGAAGCAGCTGATGGTGTACGGCGGGACGAAGTGCCTGGACGTCAACGGCGCGAGCACCGACAACGGCGCGAAGGTCCAGATCTGGGACTGCAACGGCGGGACGAACCAGCAGTGGAACGTCAACGCCGACGGGACCGTCGTCGGGGTGGGCTCGGGCAAGTGCCTCGACGCGTACGACAACGGCACCGCGAACGGCACGGTGCTGGAGATCTGGTCGTGCAACGGCGGCGACAACCAGAAGTGGACCCGGACGTAGTCCGGCCCGCGTTCACGATTTGAAGTGGGCGGCGTCCAGCGCGGCCTGCAGGGAGCGGCGGTAGCCGTCGCTGGTCACCGTCGCTCCCGACACCGAGTCGATGCGTGCGCTCTGCGCCCGCAGGACCTCGTCGCGCAGCATCGGCACCGCGTAGCTGTTGATCTCGTGGTCGCGCCGGTTGCCGTCCGGCACCCGCAGCGCGGCCACCTCGGTGATCTTGCCGCCGGCGATGGTCACCTGTACCTGGACCGGCCCCCAGCGGGTCTGCACGACGGTGCCGTTGACCACGGTCGTGCCGGTCGCGGCCGACGCGCCCGCCGACGCCTCGGGCGCGGCCGGCACCACGCCCGGCGCCGCCCCGACGACCCCGGGCTGGTTGGGTGCCGTGGCGCCCATCGTGCTGGTCCGGTAGCTGAACAACAGCACCAGCACCGCCACCGTGGATACCAGCCACAGCGTGATCCGCCTCATCCGCGTGCTCCTACCAGTTGAACCGCTCCGTGTGCAGGCGCTGCGGGGGTACGCCGGCGTCCAGCACGGCCGCCGAGGCGGCCCGCATCCAGGCGTCCGGACCGCAGACGAAGACATGATGCTCGCGGATGCCCGGCACCCAGCGGCGAAGCTGGTCGTCGCGGAAGCCCGCCGGCACCCAGGAGCCCTCCCGCGAGCGCGGCCCGACCAGGTAGCCGATCCGCAGCCGGCCGGCGGCCACCGCGGCGTCCAGCTCGGCGGCGAAGACGAGGTCGTCCGCCGCCCGTGCGCGGTACAGCAGCGTGACCGGCGCCCGGATCTCGTCGAGCAGCGCGCGCAGCGGCGTGATGCCGACCCCGCTGGCCAGCATGGTGACCGGCCGCCCGTCGGCCGGTGGCGCGGTCATCCGGCCGTAGGGACCCTCGACGATCACCCTGGTGCCGGGCCGGAGCGTCGCGACCCGCCGGCTTCCCTCGCCGAGGTCCTTCACGGTCAGCCGCAGCCGGTCCGGGCGGGGCGCCGCCGACAGAGAGTACGGGTTGGCCCGCGACCAGCCCGGCCCGTCGAGGAAGCGCCAGAGGAAGAACTGCCCCGCCCGGGCCGGCAGCCGGTCGAGGTGCCGGCCGCGCAGGTGCACCGAGAACACCCCGGGGCCCTCCGGGACGACGGCCGCGACGACCGGCCGGTGCCGCAGGGTGCGCCAGGCCGGCAGGCCCAACCGGAACAGCACGAGGCCGCCCGCCGCGCCGAGGTACAGCGTCCACCAGTACGCGCGGGCCGGCGCCGAGGCGACGAAGTCGGTGCCCGTCCACAGCTCGTGCGGCAGGGCCAGGCCGACGCCGAGGTACGCGTACAGATGCAGCAGATGCCACGACTCGTAGCGCAGCCGGCGCCGGGCGGCCCGGACCGACGACACCACCACCATGGTGAGCGCGACGGACGCCGCGGCCGCCAGCAGCATCCCCGGGTAGGTGACGACCAGCCGCCACAGCTCGCCCAGCACGCCCGCGTGGTCGCTCGCCGCATAGCCGATGGTGATCAGGACGATGTGCGCGAGCATCAGGTGGAACGACGTGAACCCGGTCCAGCGGTGCCAGCGGGCGAGGCGGTCCTGGCCGAAGCTGCGCTCCACCCACGGCACGCGGGCCATGAGCAGCACCTGCAGCAGCAACAGGTCGGCCGAGACCAGCCCGGTGAGCCGGCCCAGCGAGGACAGCCCCGGCGCGGCGCTGCCGAGGTCCTGCAGGCCCCGGCTGTGCACCCAGAGCGCGACGACCACGAGCACACTGAGCATCGCCGCCGCCCCGGCGACGTCCGCCCACCCGCTCCATGGCTGCCGGCCGGTCCGCATGGTGACCGGTGCTACTTCTCGCCGGCGGCCGCGCTGCGGCCCCAGACCGCCTGCGCGCCGGAGTCGCCGACCCGGATGACCTGGACGAGGCTGGCCAGCGCGACGGCGACGGCGAGCACCGCGACCACTGTGTGCGTCACGGGCCGCGACGACCCGGCGGCGCGGCGGCGTTCCAGCCAGACCAGTGCGACGGCGGCCGCGAGCAGCGGTACCGCGAAGTAGATGAGGCTGTCGCCGAGCTCGGCGTGGTCGTGGGGGAGGCCGACGCGCTCGGCGAGCTGGTCGCCGGTGCTCGTGGCGATCGGGATCGCCACGGTGGCCAGCGCGGCCAGGCCGATCACGACCGGCCCGAAGCGGGCCCGCCAGGCGGGCCGGACCGCGATGGCGATCACGCCGAGGGTGGCCAGCGGCAGCAGGACGACGACGGCGTGCACCACGAGCGGGTGCAGCGGGAGGCCGTTGATGGTGTCAGGCACGAAGGCCACTGTGCCCAGCCGTTCTCAGAGTTTTCTTAGACCACCGCGTGTCAAGCTGGACCCCGTGGTCGACGCCCCTACACCGCCCCGGCTGCTGCTGGTCGAGGACGACCGCCGCCTCGCCGGCGTGCTCGAGGAGCTGCTCGCCGACGAGGGCTACGTCGTCGACCCGGCCCGCGACGGGCAGCAGGGGCTGCACCTCGGGCTCTCCCGCTCGTACGACGTCCTCGTGGTCGACCGGCGGCTGCCGGCGATCGAGGGGCTGGAGCTGCTGCGCCGGCTGCGCGGGCGCGGCGTCACCACGCCGGCGCTCGTGCTCACCGCCCGGGCGACGGTCGCCGACCGGGTGGAGGGGCTCGACGCCGGGGCCGAGGACTACCTCACCAAGCCCTTCGACGCGGACGAGCTGCTGGCGCGGCTGCGCGCCCTGCGCCGCCGCCACCCGGACCGGGCCGACCTGCTCCAGCTCGGCCGGCGCTGGCTCGACGTCACGACCCGGCAGGTGCGCGACCAGGCCGGCGCCGTGGTGACGCTGTCCGATCGCGAGTGCGCGCTGCTGCAGACGCTGGCCGGCCGGCCGCAGCAGGTCTTCAGCCGCAACAGCCTGCTCACGCTGGTGTTCGACGACGGCGCCAACCCCGGGGTCGTCGACACCTACGTGCACTACCTGCGCCGCAAGCTCGGCCGGCCGGTGATCCGGACCGTGCGCGGCCTGGGCTACCAGTTCGGCGGCGCATGACCGTCGACCCCGAGTCCCGCCTGCTGCGCCGGGCCACCGTTGCGATCGCAGTGCAGGTCGCCGCGGCGGTCGCGGCGACCGTCGCGCTGGTCAGCGTGCTGGCCTTCTCGCTGACCATCCACAGCGAGCACCGCGACGAGGAGCGCACCGTCCGCGCGGTGACCCTGGCCGCCGGCGCGGACCTGACCGGCACCGACGGGGTCGTACTGCTGCGGCGCACGCCGGAGGGCGAGGTGGCGGCGAGCCCCGGCACGCCGGCCGCCGTGCTGCGCGTCGACGTCGCCCGGTTACGGCCGGGGCGTGGCAACACGTCGGCGGGAAACCGCGAGTTCGAGGTGTTCGTGGTGGACCGCGCCGACGGCACGCGGACGGTCGGCCTGCTCGACGTCACCGCCCGGGAGGAGTCGGGGGAGCGGCTCATCGGATCGCTGCTGCTCGCCGGCCTCGTGGGCATCGCCGCGGCCGCCTCGATCGGTGCCGTGCTCGGCCGCCGGGCGGTGCGCCCGCTGGCGCGGGCCCTGTCGCTGCAGCGCCGCTTCGTCGCCGACGCCAGCCACGAGCTGCGCACCCCGCTGGCCGTGCTGCACACCCGCGCCGAACTGCTGCAGCGGCGGCTGGCCCGCGGCGCCGACGCGGAGCGGATGCGGGCCGAGGCCGACGAGCTGGTCGCCGACACGCGCGCGCTGCGCGAGGTGGTCGAGGACCTGCTGCTGTCCGCCGAGCTGTCGCACCGCCCGGCCGGCGGCGAGCCGGTCGACGCCGCCGAACTGGCCCGGGAGCTCGTCGCCTCCGTGGCCCCGCACGCGCAGACGCAGGACGTCACGCTGTGCACCGACGCCGGCGAGGAACCGGTCATGGTCACCGGGGTCCGCTCCTCGCTGCGGCGCGCCCTGGCGGCGCTGGTCGACAACGCCATCGCCCACGTCGCCGCGGGCGGCACCGTCACGGTCGCCGTGAGCGGCACGCAACGGCAGGTGCTCCTCGCGGTCGTCGACGACGGCGTGGGCCTGGACCCGGCGCAGGCCGAGCGGCTGCTGGCCCGTTTCGCCCGCGGCGAGCAGCCGGCCGACCGGCCGGGCCGCCGCTTCGGCCTCGGCCTGGCCCTCGTCCGGGAGGTGCTCGAGGCACACGGCGGCCAGCTGCGCATCGAGGGCAGCCCGGGCCAGGGCGCCCGCTTCACCATGATCCTCCCGGCCGCCGCTGTTTAACGCCGGCCGTCCGCGTCCGTGGGGCGCTGGACGAGCCGGGCGGAGACGCTCAGGTCGACGTGCCGGCCGACGAGGATGCGCGGGACCCGGATGCCCGCGTCGCGCAGGTCCAGCCGCGCGGTGCCCGCGGCCGACAGCCCGCCGTCGATGGACCCGTCGATCCATAGTGGAGTGTTTCGGCCCGCGACGCGGAACCGGGCCGCGGCACGCCACCCGGTCGCGGTGGGTTCGATGCGCTCGGCGGTGATCTCCATGTGCGGGTGGTGCGCCACGTCGAGGAAGCGCGGCCCGCGCAGGTCCCGGTCGCGGCGGCGGTTGCCGGTGTCGATCGACGCCGGGTCCAGCGTGCCGGACAGCCGCACCGGGCGCCCGTCCGGGTCGATCTCGATGGTGCCGGCGGTCACCGCGATCCGCCCGCGCACGATGTTGAAGCCGAAGTTCCGGGCCGCGAACCGGGCCCAGACCGGTGCCTCGATGGTCCAGGTCTGCATATGGCGAGCCTGCCGCGGCGGGCCGCCGCGGACATCCGTACCGCCACTGAACCGGGCACTGAACCGGACGGGCCCGACCGGTCCGGTCGGGCCCGTCCGTTCCGGGGTGAATGCTCAGTAGATGGTCACGCCGAAGTGGCTGGCCGCCGCGCGGGCCGGCTGGAAGAACGTGGTGCCGCCCGAGGTGCAGTTGCCGCTGCCGCCGGAGGTGAGGCCGAGCGCCTTGGTGCCGTCGTAGAGCGGTCCGCCGGAGTCGCCGCCCTCGGCGCACACCGTCGTCTGGATGAGCCCGCGGACGGTGCCGCCCGGGCTGCCGCTGTAGCGGACGGTCGCGTTGAGCGCGGTGACGGTGCCGCTGTGGGTGCCGGTGGTCGACCCGGTGCGCTTCACGGCCTCACCGACGTACGCGTCGGCGACCGTGTAGCCGCCGGGGTGGCTCAGCGACGTGTTGCTGTAGCGCACCAGCGCGTAGTCACTGCCCGGGAAGGTGTACCCCACGTTCGAGCCGATCAGCGTGGTGTGGCCCGAGTTGGTGTACCACGTGGAGGCCACCGCGCCGCAGTGCCCCGCGGTGAGGAAGTAGTAGGTGCTCCCGCTGACCACGTTGAAGCCGAGCGAGCAGCGGTACTGCCCGCCGTAGATCGCCGCGCCGGCCGACAGCAGCGGGGAGAACACGCCCGCGGTACGTTCGACCCGGACCGCGCCGCTCTGCTTGAGCTTCGCGATCGCGGCGTCCGACACCGTGCTGTCGGCCGTCACGACGACGTGCCCGCTGGCGGCGTCCGTGTGCCAGGCTATCCCGGCGACCCCGGACCGTTCGACGGTGTCGCTGGCCGCGGCGAGCTGCCCGGCACTGTAGCCGGGCGCCGCGAGGGCCCCCGCCGGGAACGCGAACGCCCCGGCGGCGAGTGCACCGAAGACGGCGGCGATCAGCCGCGAGCTCCGGCGCCGTGCGTGAACTGCATTGTCCATCGTCAGCTCCTTTCAGGCCGGCGGTGGGAGAGGTGGTCCACCGGCTTCCTGACGCTGCCCTTGAGTATTGGCGTCCATCGATGAGATTGCAACAGTGGGCTGCATCGATGGCCGGAGCTGCCGAGTCGCGGCGTCAGCGGCGGCACGTCCACCGCACCGGCACGACGGGGTCGTTCTTGCTGCGGGTCAGCCAGCCGACCGCGGTCCTGCCGTCCGCGCTCATCGACGTCACCACCGCCGACTCCCCGTCGGACAGCACCGGCATCTCCAGCACTGTCCCGTCCTCCCAGAGCGCCGGCGGGGTGTCGTCCGCGCTGCGCATCACGACGCCGAACATCCGCCCGGACGCGTCGACGGCACCCGGCACGAACGTGCCGAGCTCGCGCGCCTCGCCGGTCCTGAGGTTCCAGCGCACGCCCTGGTCGAACCACGTGCTGCCGTCCTCGAAGGAGCCGATCGCCCAGTCTCCGGCGATGTGGTTCGCGCGGTGCGCTGGAGCGCCGTCGGAGCGTGTGAGCAGCCGTGGGGTGCCGTCCGGGCCCCACACGTACGACTGCGGGTCGTTCCCGGGCTCCAGCCCCTGCCCGGCGACGGTGCCGTCGTCGGCGACGCTCGCGGCACGGGCGATCGCCGGGCTGGTCGTCACGTACGCGAACTGCTCGGGGTGCGCCACACTCCAACGCACGATCCGCGCCTTCGTGTCCCGGCCGCCCTCCTGCCACCGCGCGGTGCCGACGATGTCGCCGGCGGCGTTGATCCCCTCCGCGGAGACCATGCCGGCGCCCGGCGGGGTGGCGAGCGTGGTGAACGTCCCGTCCTTGAGGATCCACGGCACCGACGTGTCCGCGCCGCCGCTGTTGCCGATCACGACACCCGCGGTGCTGACGCCCGACGGATAGGGGTTCGGCAGCGGCGCGCCGTCCACCGGCTGCAGCACCCCGTCCGTCCACAGCAGCACCGTGCCCCTGCCCTGCTCGGCGTCTGGGCGCTCATCCAGTGCGCCCACCGCATACCGCCCTGCCGGGTCGACCGCGACGACGGTGGCCGGGCCGTCGCCCGGCGTGGGCAGCCGCTGCACGTCGCAGCCGTTGCGGGTCGGCGCCGCCGTCGGACGCGGCGTTGCGATCTGCGGCGGCTGCCGCTCCAGCGCGAAGGCCGACACCCCGATGAGGACGGCACCGACGGCGACGCCAACCGCGGTGACCGCGAGCAGGCGGCGGCTTCGCTCGCGGCGCCGGCCTTCGGTGAGCGCCCGCACGATGTCCACCTTGGACGGCGGCATCGGCTGCGGCCGCATCAGCGGCGTGAGGGCCTGGGCCTCGAGTTCGTCGTTCACCAGGCACCTCCGCTGGGGTACTTCGCAGCGGCACTCCCCGCCCGCGACCTGCCCGCCTCGGCGGTGCCGAGGATGCGGCGCAGGGCGGCCAGGCCGTCCGACGTCTGACTCTTGACGGTGCCGGGCGCGCAGCCGAGCGTGGCGGCGACCTCGTTGACCGGCAGGTCGTACAGGAAGCGCAGCACCAGCACCGCCTGCTGCCTGGCGGGGAGCCGGCGCAGCGCGGCCCGGACGACCAGGGCGTCGTCGGTCGGCTGCGCGGCGGCGGCCCGTTCGGGCAACCGGTCGGTGAGCCAGGTTTTCGCCCACGCGCGGCGCTGCTCGGCGAGGAACGTGTGGACGATCATCTTCCGCACGTACGCATCGACGCTGTCCGCCGCCCGGACCTGCCGCCACTTCAGGTACAGGCTGGTCGCCGTCGTCTGCACCACGTCGTCGGCGCGGTCGAAGTCGCCGGTCAGCAGGTAGGCCAGCCGGCGCAGGTGCGGCATGCGGACGCGGAGGTACTCCACGTACTCCCGCTCGAACTCGTCACGCAACCAGGGCCCCTTCCGCCGCTCCAGCCCTCAGATGCGCCCTGGCCGCCGATCGGTTGGGTCCGTCAGGTCGGTATCCCGTTCAGCAGTGGCACAGCAGCCGCACGATGATGCAGTCCTCCTCGAGGCTGTCGAGGTAGGCGTTGGACTGCCGGGCGTAGGCGCTGCCGGCGTCCTGGCGTTCCCGGAGCCCCGCGAACGGACCGAGCTGGTCGGGGTCGATCCACCGGCCATCGATGGTCAGCAGGGCGTAGCTGGTCACGGCCCACGCGGCCGCGTCGTCGAACACCGGCTGGGGGTCGCGGGTGAAGCTGGTGATCGGGTCGGCGTTGGGCCCGAGCACCCAGATCCCGAGGCTCGGGTAGCGTTCCCAGGCCGACTGGTGGTTGAGCGCACGAACCAGCGGCTGGGCGTGGTGGTCGGCGACGGCCACCTCACGCGGGTAACCTTCCGGGTCGGCTTCGTGGCGCGCCAGGAACGCGGTCAACGGCTGCGCCGCAGGGTGGTCGGCGACCAGCCTCTGGAAGTCGCGCTGCTCGGCGTGCCATTCAGCGCGGGCCCGGTCGACGGCCTGGCGGCGCGTCGCGTCGAAGTCGAGCAGGCCCCGCGGCCCGCCGTCGCAGTGCAGCGGCTCGAGATCGTCATCCCCGTGGACGAGTCGCGGATCGCCGTCGTGCTCGGGCCTGACCGCGAATCGGTAACCGCGGCTGGCGTCGATGCGCCACCAGTCCCATTCGCCGGCCGGATTCCAGTCATCGGTGAGGTTCTGGTCGAACGGCGCCATCGCGGCGGCAAGCTTGGCGTGGACCTCGTCGGCTGCGCACGGCTGCAGGCAGACGTTGACTCGGAACTTCGTCATGGCTCCCCCTTCAGCCGTCGATGGTCGGGACTCCGAGAGGATGGCATCGAGGGCCGCGCCCAACAACGGCTTTTACGAGCCGAGCTTCCGACCGGCGTCGCTGGCCCGCGCCGGCGCGGAGGTTGGGTGCGCCGGCGCGGGCGAGCTCGAAGCGGGTACGGATTCGCTCAGCCGGTGAACTGCCGGAAGATGTTGCTGAAGCCGTAGTTCGGCTGGGTGATGCCGCTGCACGTACCGCTCAGGGTGCCGGCGGCGCATCCGAAGTCGCGGTTGATCGCCCAGAAGCTCAGCCGGGCCATGTGTTGCTGCTGAGCGAAGGCGAGCAGCAGCTGCGCGTCGGCCAGCGTGAACTTCTCGGTCGGGTCGTCGTTCTGGCCGATCATCGGGGTCGCCGCGATCATGGTCCACAGCTGCGCGTCGCTGCGCCCGGGCAGCAGCGTCTTCAGCTGGCTCTCAACCTTCTTCAAGGCGTCGATGCTGGCCTGGCCCATCCGGCTGCCGGACACGCCGTCGTAGTAGTCCATGGTCATCGGGTTGACCACCTCGAACTCGAGGCCGCGGGTGACCGCCGACTGCAGGACGTAGAGGTTCTCGCCGCTGAGGCCGCCGGCCGGGCTGACCCCGAGCGTGAACGACAGGTGGAACGTCTTGCCGGCCGCGCGCAGGTTGTCCTGCATGATCTTCAGCGCGTCGTTGCGCTTGTCGACCACCGCGCGGTCGAGGTTGTTGTGCACGTCGCCGTGCTCGGCGTCGATGTCCAGGTACGTCGTCGCGTATGCGGTCAGCACGCTCTGGTACGCGGCGGCGATGGCCGCCGGTGTCGTGCAGTGGCTGACCAGGTCGTCGGCGTCCCAGCCGCCGGAGGAGACGATGATGTCGCCTCCCATCGCGCGCAGCCGGGCCACGTTGCCCCGCAGCCGGGTGTCGTCGGTCGACCAGATCGGCTGGCAGTTGCCGGTGCCGTTGACGAATCCGAGGGTGTAGAACTTCTGCCCGCTGTCGGTGGCGAATTTCGCCACGTCGTCACCGATGAACGTGGCGATGTAGGGCGCGAAGGGAAACGCCTTGGTGGTCGGTGGGGTGCTGGTGGGTGGGTTGGTGGGGCCGCTGCCGGGGAGGGTCCATTTCTGGTTGGCGCCGCCGCCGCAGGTCCAGATTTGCAGGCGGGTGCCGTCGGCGGAGCTGACGCCGGTGGCGTCGAGGCATTTGCCGGAGTTGGTGTTGATGAGCTGGCCGTTGGTGGCGGTCCATTTTTGTGCGCCGGTGCCGTTGCAGTCGTAGAGCTGGACTTTGGCGCCGTCGGCGGTGCTGGCGGCGGTGACGTCGAGGCATTTGCCGAGTGCCTGGATGCTGTTGTCGGTGTTGGCGACGGTCCAGGTCTGGGCGTTGGTGCCGTTGCAGGTCCACAGTTGTACGGCGGTGCCGTTGGCGGGGTTGGCGCCGGCGACGTCGACGCATTTGCCGCCGAATCCGGTGATCGGCCCGCTGGCGGCGGCCGAGGCGGCGGTCATGCCGGCGGCGGCCACGCCGATGACGGTGACGGCCGTCGCGGCGACGGCGAACCCGATACGCCGCCGCGACCGGCGTCGGGTGGTGGTTGAGGGTGTCACGTGCGGCTCCCTTTCTGGGCGGCGCCCGCACCGGACCGTGGGTTGGGGGTGGTCCGCGTGTCAGGCGGGAGTCGAATCTGTCAAGACTGTTAACAGATCCACCGGAGGCTATTCCGCTATCCCAAAGCAAGTCAATATAAGACTTGAATTAAGCTACTGAGCTGCCGCTTTAAGCTTCTTGCGGCATGTGGCGGCCGACGGTACTAGGGTGACCCGGACGGACTTCCCCCCGGGCCACCGGCATTTCACGGGAGCGTTTGTGGACGAGACGAGCGACGAACAGGCAGCCGTGCGGATCGCCGGTGCGGTGCGCGAATGGGACCTGGGCGCCACGTGCCTGGCCGCACTGGCCGTGGTCACCGACGGCGCGGCCGGCGGTGACCTCGCCGCCACGGCTCGCGCCGTCATGGCCGCGGCCGGGCTGGGCGACGTGCTGGCCGATCCGCCGCGCATGCCGTTCTCCGCGGAGCAGGTCCACGGCATGGCCGCCTCGCCGCTGCTGCAGGCCACCGCGCTGGTGAGCGGATCGCACGCCGACTGGTCGGCCCACAGCGACGAAACGCTGATCGCGCAGGGCCGGGCCAGCGCATCGGCGGCGACGCTGTTCACGACGTTCGTGCTGCCACACTTCGCGGGTTTCGCCGACCGCCTCGCCCGGCCGGGCGCCCGGATGCTCGACGTGGGCACCGGCGTCGGTGCGCTCGCGATCGGCTACGCCCAGGCGTTCCCGCAGCTGCACGTGACCGGCCTCGACGTCATGCCGAGGGTACTGCGGCTGGCGCAGGCCCAGATCGAGGCGTCCCCGGTCGCCGAGCGGGTCGAGGTACGCCAGGCGGACGTGGCCGAACTGGCCGACGAGGCCGCCTACGACCTCGCCTGGATTCCGGCGCCCTTCATTCCCCAACCGGCCTTCAGCAACGGCGTCGCCCGCATCGCCGCCGCGTTGCGACCCGGCGGCATGCTGATGATCGGGCACGGCATCTACGAGGGCACCGAACTGGAGAACGCGATCGCCCGCTTCAAGACCGTCGGCTACGGCGGCACGCCGCTGGACGGCGAGTCGGCGGCACGGCTGCTCGCGGCGCACGGTCTGACGGCGATCCGCCGGATCCAGCTTCCGCCCGGCGCACCCGGCCTGACCGTGGGCCTGCGCTGACCGCGAGGCGTCGCCGGGTCACATCGCACCCCCCCGAAATCCGGTATAACGGGTCTACCGTTCCGCTCGCCGACCTCGCCGTTTCGGAGTGCCCCATGACGACGCAGATGCGTGACCGCCTCGACGAGATGCGCCAAGCCGGCCGGGTCGGCGGCCTGCACGCCGTCGCGGCGGTTCGCGGTGGCCGGACCCTGCTGGAGTACTACGGGACCGGCGAGGACTTCTCCTGGGGCGACTCGTTGGGCGTCGTCGAGTTCGGATCCGAGACGCTGCACGACATCCGGTCAGTCACCAAAAGCGTGACCGCGCTGTTGTACGGCATCGCGCTCGGCGAAGGGCTCGTCCCGTCGCCCGCCGAACCGCTGCTGCGGCATTTTCCCAAGTACCCTGATCTCGCGGCCGACCCCCAGCGGGCCCGGCTCACCATCGAGCACGCGCTGACGATGTCGCTGGGCCTGGAATGGCGCGAAGATCTCCCGTACAACAGCCCGGCCAATGCCGAAATCGCGATGGAACTGGCGCCGGACCGGTTCCGGTACATCCTGGAGCGACCGATCCTCGAGCCGCCCGGCGCCCAATGGAATTACTGCGGCGGTGCCACCGCCCTGCTCGGTCAGCTGATCGCCGACGGCACCGGGCAGTTGCTGCCGCAGTACGGGCAGGCCGCGCTGTTCGCGCCGCTGGGCATCGAGCGCTTCGAGTGGATCACCGGCGCGGATGGCGTGGCCTCCGCCGCGTCCGGGCTGCGACTCACACCCCGCGACCTGGCCAGAATCGGCGAGCTGGTGCTGGCCGAGGGAGCCTGGGAGGGGCAGCGGATCGTCCCGGCCGACTGGATTCGCACGATGCTGCAGCCACGTCTCAAGACCGCCTGGGGCGCGCAGTACGGCTACCACTGGTACATCGAATCCATCGCCGGCCACCGGCTGGTGGCCGGCATGGGCAACGGCGGCCAGCGCCTGTTCATCCTGCCCGACCTGGACCTCGTCGTGGCCGTCACGGCCGGCAACTACGACGGCCCTGATCAGTGGCGCACCCCGCTCGCCGTGCTGGAGCACGTCATCCTCCCCGAACTGGCCTGACGGCCGGGCCGGTGCTCGTCACGCCTTCGCCGCATGATGCGGCGGTGGCGGGGCATATGCCGCCGACGTAGCAGGCCGCTGATCCAGGGGGATCTCATGTCGCAGCTGCTCGTCACGTCGTACGGCGATCCGCGCGAGTCCGTATCGCTGGAACGGGTGTCGCATCCGGTGCTGGGGTCCGACGACATCCTGGTCGAGATGGAGGCCGCGCCCGTCAACCCGTCCGACTTCCTGCTCGTCCGGGGTGACTACGGGGTGCGGCCGCCGCTGCCGAGCCCGCTCGGCGGCGAGGGAGTCGGGCGGGTGATCGACGCGGGCGGCGGCGCGGGCCGGGAGCTGGTCGGGCGGAGGGTCGTCATCCTGCCCAACTACGAACAGGGCACCTGGGCGGAGCAGGTGGCAACGTCGTACCGCAACGTCGTGCCGATCCGCGAGGACGGCGACCGGCTGCAGCTCGCCATGCTGCCGATCAACCCGGCGACCGCGTACCTGTTGCTGCACAAGTTCGCCAAGCTCGCTCCCGGCGACTGGGTCGGCCTGAACGCCGCCAACTCCGCCGTCGGCCTGTGCATCATCGCCCTCGCCCGGCTGCAGGGCCTCAAGACACTCAACGTCGTGCGGCGCGAGGCCGCGGCCCGGACGGTGCGTGACGCCGGCGGAGACCGCGTGATCGTCGCCGGGGACGACCTGCCCGCGCAGATCGCCGACGCGCTGGACGGTGCGGAGCTCGGCCTGGCGCTGGATGCCACGGCCGGCCCGGTCGTCGCCGACCTCGCGGCGGCGCTGCGGTTCCGGGGCACGATCGTCAGCTACGCCTACGTGACCGACGCGCCCCCGGCGGTCCGCGCGCACGACATCATCTTCAAAGAGGTGACGCACACCGGGTTCTGGCTGCTCAACTGGCTGCGCCACGCCCCACGCACCGAGATCGAACAGACGTACCACGCGCTCAACGACCTCGTCGTCAGCGGCGAGCTGACCGTCCCGATCGACGCGACCTACCGCCTGGACGACTACCACCGGGCGATCGAACACGCGATGACGCCGGGGCGCAGCGGAAAGGTCCTGTTCACGTTCGCCTGACGCCGTGCTCGCGCGGTGAGGCCGAGATCCTGAACCGCCGGCCGGGGTTCGGGCCGGGCGTGGCCGTGATCCGCAGCGGGCGTTGCGGGTTCGCCGGCGCGAGGCGCAGCCGCCGGACCAGCATCGCGATCGTGGCCACCGCCAGCACCTGGGTCATGCCGGCGCCGAGGCAGGTGTGGCCGCCGACCGAGAACGGCGCGTAGACCGCCGCCGCGGCCCCGGAGCCACGACGCTCGCCGCGGCCGATGACCTGTCGGGACCGCTCGACGCGGACATCGCCGATTCTTGTCGTACCCTCCGCATAGTCTCGGTTCGTGACTGTGCACACCCTGTCCCGCACCGACGCCCGCCGCCTTGCCGTGCGGGCCCAACTGCTGGACGCCTACCGTCCGAGCGGGATGTTCGACGTTGTGCGCCGGTTGACGTTCCTGCAGAACGATCCGACCGCGGCCGTCGCGCCCAACGCCGACCTGGTCCTGTGGAGCCGTCTCGGCTCCGGCTACTCCCCGGCGCAGCTGCGCGACGCCGTCGACGAGCAGGCCCTGCTGGAGCTGCGCGGCCTGATCCGGCCGCCGGAGGACCTCGCGCTGTATCGGGCGGAGATGGCCGAGTGGCCGGGGCGTCCGCCGCTGCGTGATTGGCAGGAGGGCGTGCAGGGCTGGGTGGAGGCCAACAACGGCTGCCGGCTGGACATCCTCGCCCGGCTCCGCGCCGACGGGCCGCTGCCCGCGCGTGAGCTGCCGGACACGTGCGTGATCCCGTGGCGCTCCTCCGGCTGGACGAACGATCGCAACGTCCAGAGGATGATCGATTTCCTCGTGCAGCGCGGCGAGGTCGCGGCCGCCGGTGGGCGCGGCGCCCATCGGCTGTGGGACCTCGCCGAGCGGGTTTACCCGGACGACGTGGTGCCCTACGAGGACGCGGTGCGGATCCGTGACGAGCGCCGGCTGCGTTCGCTGGGCATCGCGCGCGCCCGTGCCGCGGAGAACCCGGTCGAGCCGCTTGACGTCCGCAGCGCGGGCGAGCCGGCGGTGGTCGAGGGCGTGAAGGGCGAATGGCGGGTCGACCCGGAGCTGCTGGACCGGACCTTCACCGGCCGCGCCGCGTTGCTGTCCCCGCTGGACCGGCTCGTGTACGACCGCAAGCGGATGACCGAGCTGTTCGAGTACGACTACCAGCTGGAGATGTACAAGCCGGCCGCCAAGCGCCGCTGGGGCTACTGGGCGCTCCCGATCCTGTACGGCGACCGGCTGGTCGGCAAGCTCGACGCCACCGCCGACCGCAAGGCCGGCGTGCTCCGGGTGGACGCCATCCACCAGGACGTTCCGTTCAGCAAGGCGATGACCGCGGCAGTACGGCACGAGATCAACGACCTGGCGGACTGGCTCAATCTGACTCCGGCCCTGCCGGCCCGCGTCTGATGGGAAGGGGCCGGCGCCGTAGGGCGCCGGCCCCTCGGGAGGGTTCAGATCAGCCGGTGAAGGTGGCCGTGATCTGGGTGAACTGCCAGTTGTTCTGGGAGATGCCGCTGCAGTTGGAGACGACGCCGCCGCCGGGGCAGGGCCGGTCGCGGTTGACCGACCAGAACGCCAGGCGGGCGAGGTGGTTGTTCTGGGCGTAGTCGCGGATCTGCTGCCATTGGGCGGGGGAGGTGTTCTCCTGCTGGTCGGACAGGCCGTTCATGCCGGAGATACCCATGTGGCGGTAGGCAGTGGCGTCGTCCCAGCCGAAGGACGACTTGAGCATCGTCTTGAGGCCTTCGGAGGCGTTGACGGTGCTCTGGTACATGTTGGCGCCGCCGCCGAAGTCGAAGGGCATGATGGTGAAGACGTCGATGCCCGCGTTGGTGGAGGCGGCGCGGCTGATGAGCTGCTGGGCGTAGTAGCCGGGGCCGGTGGTGGCGGTGCCGAAGGTGACGATGACCTTCAGTGCCGGGTTGTTCTGCTTGACGATCTTGAGGGCGTCGACGATGCGGTTGCGGACGGTGTCGTTCTCGAACTCGTCGGTGTTTTCGATGTCGATGTCGATGGCTTTGAGGCCGTAGGCGTTGATCACGGACTGGTAGGCGCCGGCGAGGGCGGCGGGGGTGGAGCAGTTGGGGCCGAGCTTGTTGCCGCTCCAGCCGCCGAAGGACGGGACGATGTCGCCGCCGCCGGCGCGGATCTGGCTGATGGCGGTGGCGTCGACGCCGCCGGTGAGGGGCCGGCTGCCGTCCCAGGCGGCGGAGCAGCCGCCGCCGGAGAGGACGAAGGCCATGGTGAACCATTTGATGCCGGTGGCGGACTGGACGGTCTGCGGGTTGGGCGGGTCGCCCCAGCCCATGTAGAGGTAGGGTGCCGCGGCGCCGCCGGACGGGGGCGGGTTGGTGCCGCCGGTGGTGGTGGCGGTGACGCTGTTCGAGGCGCCCGACTCGCCCTGGGCGTTGTAGGCCTTGACCGTGTAGGTGTGCGTGGAGCCGGCGGCCAGGCCGGAGACGGTGGCGGAGGTCGCGGTGACCGTGGCGCGCACGGTCGTGCCCTCATAGACCCGATATCCGGTGACGGTACCGCTGGAAGCGTTCCACGCCAGCGTGAAGCTCGTGTTCGTCGTCGCGGTCACCCGCAGGTTCGACGGCGCGGACGGAACACCCGACGGCGTGGTCGGCGGCGGCGTGGTCGGGCCGCCACCTCCGGTGCACGCGCCGAGGTCTTTCCACAGCGACGGCGTGGTGGAGGGGGTCCAGCCGGTGCCCGGGTAGGCGGTGTGCGTCTGCAGGGCCTGGTACGTGTGACCCTGGTACGTGACCTGGGTGCCGACGGTGTAGGTGTTGCCTTCTGCCCAGGCCGGGGCGGTGCAGGCGGCCTGGGCGGCGTTGGTGGCGGCCTCCGCCTGGAGCATGGGCACGAGAGCCAAGGTCGTCACGATTGTCAGTGCCGCGCCCGCTGCTAGGGCCCATGTACGACGTCGAGATCTCATTGAACTCCTCACCATCGATGGACGATGGTGAGGAAGGCTATCAGTTAACATTATTAAATGTAAGAGTCCACAACCTTAGGTGCGCTGTAACAATCCGGCGAGCGGCGGAGCGTCACCCTCCCGCCACTGGACGCCGCCGCGACGACGTTCGCCGTTGGTGCGCCTCGCGGCCGGGGTAACCCTGGCCGGCGCGGACGTGGGCCGGGTCATCCGCGGCGCGCGGGCGCACGCCGGCGTCGGAGCATTCGGTCGAATCAGGCCGAGCCGCTGCCGTACGGGCGCGTAAGGATCTCCAGGTTGTGCCCGTTCGGGTCGTCGAAGTACACACCGCGACCGGCGTCGCGGTGGTTGATCTGCTGCGGCTCGTGGTGGTGGGGATCGGCGTAGTAGGCGACTCCGGCCTCCTTGATCCGGCCGAAAATGGCGTCGAAGTCGTTGTCCGAGACTAGAAACGCATAGTGCTGAGAGGTGATGGGCTCACCGCCGGTATCGACGAAGTCCAGGGTGACGCCATTGCTCACCTCGACCGGGATGAACGGGCCGAAGCGAGGCCCCACCGGCAACCCCAGCATCGTCGCCAGGAACTTGGCGGACGTCTCCTTGTCGCGGGCCGCGACAATCGTGTGATTGAGCTGTACGGACATCGCAATGCCTCCCGACTCGTGCGCTACCTGACGCGATGGCTACCCGGCCACACCCGGAGCATGCGAATTGGGCTGGGCCGGTGGATCGCCGCGACGGGCTGAGCCGTTTGCGCGCTGTCGCCTTCCGAGACCTGCCCGACAGCTTGGTCTACCGGCCGTTCCGCGACCTCGGGCGAAGGGGCCCCTGGCGTTCGTGTCGCATGATGATTCGCGTGGGGAAGCACGGGTGGTCGGACGGCAAGGTCGACATCGCCACCATGCGGTTCCTCATCGGTGCCGGCCTCGTGGTGCTCCCATTGCTTCTGGTGGCTGGCGTGGCCGTTGCCCGGCGCAGCTCCCCGACGACGAGCCGTCACCAGCGCCCGACGCCCCCTGAGACCTTAAGTCAGCAGCTCAGGACCTTAATTCAGGTCGTATATTGACTTGCCTCAGGGTGTCGGCATAGCCTCCGGGAGATCTGTTAACTTCCTTGACAGATCCGACCTCTGCCGTCACAACGCGGTCGGCCGGGGACTGCTCCCGCCTGACACGCGGACCACCCCCAACCCACGGTCCGGTGCGGGCGCCGCCCAGAAAGGGAGCCGCACGTGACACCCTCAACCACCACCCGACGCCGGTCGCGGCGGCGTATCGGGTTCGCCGTCGCCGCGACGGCCGTCACCGTCATCGGCGTGGCCGCCGCCGGCATGACCGCCGCCTCGGCCGCCGCCAGCGGGCCGATCACCGGATTCGGCGGCAAATGCGTCGACGTCGCCGGCGCCAACCCCGCCAACGGCACCGCCGTACAACTGTGGACCTGCAACGGCACCAACGCCCAGACCTGGACCGTCGCCAACACCGACAACAGCATCCAGGCACTCGGCAAATGCCTCGACGTCACCGCCGCCAGCACCGCCGACGGCGCCAAAGTCCAGCTCTACGACTGCAACGGCACCGGCGCACAAAAATGGACCGCCACCAACGGCCAGCTCATCAACACCAACTCCGGCAAATGCCTCGACGCCACCGGCGTCAGCTCCGCCGACGGCACCCGCCTGCAAATCTGGACCTGCGGCGGCGGCGCCAACCAGAAATGGACCCTCCCCGGCAGCGGCCCCACCAACCCACCCACCAGCACCCCACCGACCACCAACCCGCCCGGCCCGGGCGTCATGGCGGCGGCGCCGTACCTCTACGAGGGCTGGGGCAACCCGCCGAACCCGACGACGGTCATGAACGCGACCGGCGTCCGGTGGTTCACGATGGCGTTCATGCTCAACAACGGCAACTGCAACCCGCTGTGGGACGGCGGTCGCAGCCTGACCGGCGGGGTTGACCAGTCCACGATCAACACCATCCGAGCCAACGGCGGCGACGTCGTCATCTCGTTCGGCGGCGCATCGGGCCCGTGGTTGGAGCACTACTGCACGAGCGCCACCGCGCTCGCCGCCGCCTACCAGAAGGTCATCTCGACGTACAACCTCAAGGCCATCGACATCGACATCGAGGGCACCCCGTACAACAACGCGACCGACCAGCAGAAGACCGTCGACGCGTTGAAGATCATCAAGGCGAACAACCCGGGCATCGTCGAGTACATCACCCTGGGCAGCGGCACCACCGGACCGGACGCCTCGCTGATCAACCGGGCGGCCGCGGCCGGGCTCGTGGTCGACGGCTGGGGCATCATGACGTTCGACTGGGGCAACTCGACCGGCAACCAGGGCGTGCTCACCACCCAGGCGGCCGACGGCCTCAAGAACCGCCTCAAGACCGCCTACGGCTGGAACGACGACACCGCGTACCGCCACGTCGGCATCTCGTCGATGAACGGCATTACCGACGAGGGCGCCCGCGTGACCGTGGCCGACTTCCAGACGATCCTGGCGTACGCACAGCAGCACCACATCGCGCGCTTCACGTACTGGTCGCAGAACCGCGACCGGCCGTGCCCCGGCGCGTACCCCAACGACGACACCTGCAGCGGCGTCAGCCAGAACGCGTGGGACTTCACCCGCGTGGTCGCGCAGTACAAGGGATAAGCGAAAGGGACACGAAACGAACGATGGTTGCCCCCGCGGCGGGGCAACCATCGCCTCTCGTCGCCCATTCAGCATGGCACCTTCGCGACGATGACGACCCCGCCGGCCGGGATTTCGGCATCCATACCTACGATCGACACGGCACCCGATCGCGCCGTAGCGGTCCGACTGGCAAGGACGTTATCCGCTTCCGGCTGCGGTCATCGCCCGGCGGTAGCTGGGTGGCGTCGGCGGCGTCCATTCGAGGACGTCGCGCGGCCAATGCTGAAGCCGGGCACCCGCTTCGTACGTGGTCTGGGCGAAGTCGAGGATCGCCCGGCGCGGATCGTCCGCCCGCCGGACGTCGTCGTAGCTCAGTACGAACTCGCCGAGCCCGTTGTCGAAGGACGCCGATGCGGGGCTGACCGGCTGGCTGCGAACTCCCGGCGGCTCCGGATAGGTGTAGGAGTAGAAGACCGGCTGCTCGACGCGCGTGCCGTTGAGCCAGGTGCCGCCGGGCCAGAAGCCGAGCGAGCTCTGTTCGGCGGTGTAACTGAACCGGGTGATCGTGTCGGCGCCCGGCGGCGGCTCGGTCGGCCGGCCGGAGTAGCGGGTCGTGGCGAGGTCGAATGAGCCCCAGTAGAACTGCACCGGGCTGGCCTTGCCGGTGAAGAGGGCCCGGAACTCGTCGAAAACCCCCTCGACCTGGCACAGAATGTGCCAGTAGCGCTCCGCCTGGGCCGGGTCATATGTCGAATGCACGGTGTCCTCGTCGAACGGAATCGGATCCGGTACCTCCACCGGCACGGTCCAGATCGGCACGTGCAGCCCCAGATCGTCCAGCGCCGCCATCGTGTCGGTGTAGAAGTCGCGCACGGACCCGCCCAAGCCGATGCTGCGCCGCTCACCGCCCTCGGCGTCGATGTGCAGCGCATGGTCGAGGAAATCGAATTCCATTTCGAAGGTACGGGCACCATGCGGGATGGCCGCAGTCCGCAAACCCCTGGCCGAAAGCTCCAGCGCGACCTGCCACCAGTGGTTCGTCATCGGCCGTAGCGCCAGCGAGATCTTTCCGATGATCTGGGTGTACATGTGCAGCGTGTCGTATGTGGGCTCCCACTCGGTGACCGGAAGGGCCGCCCAACGCCCCTGCTCACTGGTCATCTCCGACCTCCCCGGCATGCGGCATCGGCTCCTGGCATCGGACAAGGCAGCGCTGCCCGAAACGGACCCGATCATGCGCCGGCCATGACCCGATGTGACGAGGTTGAGCGCGGTTCGCCGTAGTGACGTTCAGTCGTCGCTCAACAGGGGCCGCAACAGGCGGATGAGCTGCGCCGCCGTCTGGTCGTCGACCTGCCCGTCCTTGCGCAGCTGGTCGATCGTGCGCTGCAGCTCCTGCGCGGACTTGCGCACCTTGCCGCGGCCGGCGTTCTGGCGCAGGTCGTCGACCTTCTCGCGCAGCTTGTCCGCGGCCTTGGCGTCGATCGTGCCCGCGGCGATCGCGTCGGCGATCGTGGCCTCGAGCCGGTCCGCGATCTCCTGCGGGGTGGTGGCGGCCGGCAGCGGGGACGCCGTCGTGGCGGGCGGCCCCGACGAGCCGGCCTGGGTCGTCTGGCTCGGCTGACCCGACGGGGCGCCGGACCCGGCCGACTGGGCGGTTTGGTCCGGGGGACGGGACAGCAGCATCGCGGTCACCACGGCCAGGGCGACGCCAAGCACCACCACGGCGCCGACCAGCGCGGCGAGCACCGGCCGGGGCAGGTGCCTCTCCGCCACACCGTCGGGCTCGACATCGAAGCCGAGCTCAGCGGGCGCGACCGTGGTGGCCGGGTGCGGCAGCGGCGCGGACCCGACGGCATAGCCGGCCCGGGCGCCCTGCGCCGAGGACGGCGGGGCGTGTGTTGCCGGCGGCGGGGCGCCCACGACGGTCGGAAGGGCGGTCGTGACCGGTGGCTGCCGGCCGGCCGCCGCGGCCAGTCCCCGCGCCGCGTCCTCCGCGGTCGGCCGCTGGGCCGGATCGGCGGACAGGCAGTCCATGCACAGCCGCCGCACCTGCCGGGGCAGGCCCGGCACGTCCAGCGGCGGCGCCGGTGCCCCCTCGGCCGCCGCCCGGTGCGCCTCGGCCGCCTCCTGCCAGGTCAGCGCCTTGACGGGCCGCCGCCCGGTCAGCGCCTCGTACAGCAGCACGCCCAGCGCATAGACGTCGCTCTCGGGCGCCGCCGCGCCCGGCTGGAGCCGCTCCGGTGCCGCGTACGCGGGGGTGCCGACCAGCCGGTCGCCGTCAGCGGCCGACTCGCCCCCGCCGAGCGCGGCGATGCCGAAGTCGAGGATCTTGGCGCCCGCGGCGGTCAGCATCACGTTGCCGGGCTTGATGTCACGGTGCACCACGCCGACGCGATGGGCGGCGGCCAGCGCCGCGGCGACCTCGGCGGCCACCGCGGTCGCCTCCGGCCACGGCAGCGGCCCCTGCCGCAGCCGATCGGCGAGGCTCTGCCCCTCGACGAGCTCCATCACCAGGTACGCCACCGTGGTGCCGTTCGGCAGCGCGGCCTCGCCGTAGTCGTACACCTGCGTCACGTGCGGATGGGCCAGGCGCGCCGCGGCGCGCGCCTCCGTCCAGGTCGCGGCGCGCAGCAGCGGGTCCATGGCCAGGGGCGCGGTGAGCATCTTCACCGCCACCGCGCGGCCCAGCACCTCGTCCTCCGCCCGCCACACCTCCGACATCCCGCCCGTGCCGATCCGCTCACGCAGCGCGAACCGGTCGTGCACGCGCATCCCGGCGGTCCACACCGACGCGGGCCCGCGCCGGCTCGACTCATCCGACCACGACACCATTGACCTAACTGTTGGGGAACATCTGCGTCGGCCGCGCCTGACTCGCGCCGACGCACACCAACCGTGTAAGGAGCGGAACACGGGCCCCGCTGCGTTACGCGCACCAGACCGGCCTTCACCAGCCGGTACACGTGGTAGTACACCCGCTGGGAACGTTCGCGAACCCCGGCCCCCGGACCGTCCGTGCTGGGTGATCAGCTGCGCCACTGTCGCCAGAGTTTGGCGTACGGGCCGTCGTGCGTGATCAGGTCGTCGTGGGTACCCAACTCGATGATCCGGCCCGCGTCCATGACCGCGATCCGGTCCGCGTCGTGGGCCGTCTGCAGGCGGTGGGCGATGGCGATCACCGTGCGGTTGTGCAGCACGGCGGCCAGCGACCGCTCCGCCACGCGGGCCGCGCGCGGGTCCAGCAGGGCGGTCGCTTCGTCGAGGATCACCGTGTGCGGGTCGGCCAGCAGTACCCGGGCCAGTGCGAGCTGCTGCGCCTGGGCACCGGTCAGCGGGTGCTCGCCGAGGTCGGCGTCCAGGTCCTGGGCCCAATCCGCGCCGACCGCGCGGAGCGCCTCGGCCAGGCGGTCGTCCGGCGCCGGCACCATGAGGTTGTCCCGGAGCGTCTCGCGGAAGACGTGGTGTTCCTGTGTCACCAGGGCCACCTGCCGGCGTAGCAGGTCCGGCGGAAGTTCGGCCACCGCGACGCCGCCGACGGTGACCGTGCCGGTGTGCGGACGGTCCACGCCGGCCAGGAGCCGGCCCAGGGTGGACTTGCCGGCCCCGGAAAGGCCGACGATCGCCAGCCGTTCGCCGGGCTGGACCGTGAGATCCACGTCGTGCAGCACGTCCGGGCCGCCGGGGTAGGCGTAGCAGACGCCTTTCACCTCGATACGGTCGGTTACCGGGACGGCCGTGACCGTCGCCGGGGCGGCCGGCACGGTGGCCAGCCCCTCGACCCGGGCGAACGATGCGGTGCTGCTCTGCAGCTGCTCCAGCCAGATCAGGATGGTGTCCATCGGCCCGATCAGCTGACGCAGATACAGGGCGGCCGCGACGACCGTGCCGAGCGTGATCCGCCCGTCGCGGTAGAGCAGGCCGCCGACCAGGAGCACCAGGACGACCGGGATGTTGTACGAGCCTTCGGCCGCCGGGAAGTACACCGACCTCAGCCGCAGGGTGGCCAGCCGGCTGCGCCTGGTCCGGGCGATCGCGGCCCGGCCCACCGCCAGCCGGGATCGATGCAGGCGGAAGGCCTCGATGGTGCGCGCCCCGGCGGTGGTCGCCGCCAGCTCCTCCGCCAGTTCGGAGTTCGCGGCGCCCTCCTCCAGGTACGCGCTGCGGGCCCGTCGCAGGTACCAGCGGCCGGCGACCACGATGCCGGACAGCCCGAGGAGGCTGGCGATACCGAGCAGCGGGTCGATCACGAGCACCGCCGCGAGCAGGAGCACCAGATGGACGCCGGCCACGAACGCGCCCGGCAGCACATCGCGCAGCGTGCCGGCGACCGCGTCCACATCGGTCGTACCGCGGGCGGCCAGGTCGCCCGGCGGCACCCGCTCGATCACCGAGGCGGGCAGGTTCAGCGCGCGGCTCAGGAAGCCGATCCGGATGCGGGCCGCGGTGCGCTCGCCGAACCGGTATCCGAGCAGCAACGCCCACCGCGCGAGCAGCGTCTGGGCCAGTGCGCACAGCAGCACGGCGCCGGCCAGCAGGTCGATGCGGGCGGCGGCGCCGGGCCCGGTGACCGCGTCGATGATCCGGCCCAGCAGGTACGGCGCGCCCAGGGCGGCCACCGCGGCCAGCACGTTCAGCATCAGTACGGCGGCCGCGGCCCACTTGTCGGCGGCGATCAGCCGGCCGGCCGCCCGGGCGACCTGACGGGTGTCCGCGATCGGCAGCGTCGACGTGCTCACGACGCCTCCTGCGCCGCGGTGAACGTCCGGCTCACCAGGTCGCGGTACCCGGGCTCGCGTTCCAGCAGCTCGCGATGCGTTCCGGAGGCGGCGACCCGGCCGTCCACGAGGTACATCACGACGTCGGCCCGGTCCAGCAGCACCGGCGAGGTCGTGGACAGCAGGGTGCCCCGTCCGCTGCGGGCCGCGGTCAGCCGCTCGGCGATGGCCGCCTCGGTGTGCGCGTCCACGGCCGAGGTCGGCTCGGCCGCGAGCAGCATCTCCGGGTCGGCGGCCAGCGCCCGGGCCAACCGGATCCGTTGTCGCTGGCCGCCGGAGAGGTTTCGGCCGTCGCGTTCGATGCGGTGGTCGAGCCCGCCGATGTCGGTCGCCATCGCGGACCTGATGGCCTGCCGGACCGCGTCGTCGCCGACGTCGGTACGGCCCGCGACCACGTCCCGCAGCGCCCCGGCGAACAGGTCCGCCTCGTGGTCGGCCACCAGAATCCGCTCGCGTACCGCCGGTTTGGCAACGTCGGCGATCCTGTACGGGCCCCAGGTGGCGGCGGTCTCCCCGTACCGGCCGAGCCGGTCGATGATCGCGGCCGCATCGCCGGGGCGCCTCGAGACCAGCATGGTCAGCCGGCCCGGTTCGGCGACGACGCCGGACTCCGGGTCGCGCAACGTCGCCGGGCCGCGCGGGGCCGCGCCAGTGCCCGGCTCCTCGACGGGCAACCGCAGGAATGCGATGATCCGCCGGGCGGCGATCACCCCGCGGCTGACATCGCCGGCGCTGAAGATGAGCATCCAGGTGGGCACGACGAGGATCGCCACGTACCCGTACACCGCAACCAGTTCGCCTGCGGTGAGATCGCCGCGGACCGCCAGACGCGCAGCCAGCCAGGTGACCCCGGCCAGAAAGATCGTCGGAAGGCCGTCGCCCAGCGCGGTGATCCAGCTCAGCGCCCCGCCCATCCGGTAGCCCTCAGCCCGGACGCCGTCCGACTGGGCGGCGAACCGGCGCAGGTGGGCCTCCTTGCCGCCCAGGCCGTTGAGGATGCGCAGCCCACCGAGCACGTCGACCAGCCGTGCGGCGAGCTGACCCTGCCGCTCCCGGTACTCGCCGCCGGCGGTGTTGAGCCGGTGCAGCAGCGGCCCGAGCACCATCGCCAGCACCACAACCCCGGCCGCGACCACCAACGCGATCATCCCCGACACCCGCACGAGCATGGTCATCACGACCGCATAGGCGACGACCGCGCCAGCGCCCGGCCCCATCACGTTGAGCGCCCGCGCGACCAGCCACACGTCCCCGATGCCGATGGTGACCACCTCACCCGCGGTGATCCGCCGGGGAAGCGCGGCACCCAGCTCCACCCCATGGGCCATGACCGCGTCAGCCGTGCGCAGCGCACCGTCCAGCCGGATTTTCGTCATCGTCCGGTGCCGCAGGATGCCGAGCACCGCGTTCGCCACACCCACGACGAAGATCGCGCCGGCCCAGGCGACCAGAGGGCCGGCCTGCCGCGGGCGCAGCCCCCGATCGATGGCCTGGGAAATCAGGTACGGCGTGACCGCCAGACTGATCATCCAGAGCGAACTCCACAGCGCGCCGAGGGCGATCCGTCGTTTCTGCTGCCACGCCAGCCAACCCAGATAACGTCCCGGCCCCCGTGTCCGCATCCGCTCATCATCGCCGATGAGTACCCGCGGCCGAACTCGTTAAATTTCACGGCGGTATGACGGTGCAGTAGCGTCGGCCGGGTGGAGATCATGGTGCTGCCCGCAGCTGGTGAGCCTGCGCGCCGTCAGCGCACCGCGTAGCGCAGGTGCGTGACGAGCGCGGTCTGGCGGGCTCGAGCCGGCTCAGCGTGTTGTTCCTCTCATCCGATGCGGGCCTTTCCGCCGTGTGCACCTGACGGGTCGCAGCCGCAGGTCGGGCCTCGGCATCCGGGTCGCAGGGCAATCAAGAAAGGTGGCGGGGCGTCGCTATCCTCGGCGCGGCGGCAGGGGGCCGCCCAACGGGAGGAACGAATGAAATCCAGCAGGAGTCTGCTGCTCGCCTTGGCGCTGTCCGGCGTGATCACCGTCACCGCGGCCTGCGGTGACAAGAAGGACGACGGGGCTGCCGCGCCGGCGACCGCCTCCGCGACCAGTGCGGCGCCGTCGTCCACGGCCGACGCCCGCACGGAGCTGGCCAACGCGTTCAACAAGCTCAACGGGACCACGATGGCGTACACCACGGAAACCGCGACCGGGGCGGTCGCCACCACGAAGCTCAACGGGTCCATCGACCCGTCCAAGCAGGCCAGCAGCGGCAAGATGACGATCAGCGCGCAGGGCCGGAACATCGACGCCGAGATGATCGTCGTCGGCACCGACGTGTACCTGAAGGTGGCGCTGCCGCTGCCGGGCGTCGACCCGAAGAAGTGGATGCACGTCGACGGCACCAAGACGTCGCTGAGCAAGCTGGGCCTGGGCAACCCCGACGACCCGGCCAACGTCAAGGGCATCAGCGACGCGATCGTCACCGCCGAGCGGACCGGGTCCGGCTCCTACAAGGGCACGGTCGACCTGACCAAGCGCAACGTCCCGTCGACGAGCGCCGCCCTGCTGCAGCAGATGGGCGACGCCGCGAAGTCCGTGCCGTTCGAGGCCACGATCAACTCCGACGGCTTCCTGACCTCGCTGACGATGAACGTGCCGGCCGCGGGGCAGGTCCCGGCGACGACGGCGAAGTCGACGTTCACCGACTTCGGCAAGCCGGTGACGATCGCCAAGCCGGCGGACGCGGAGACGCAGGCCGCGCCGGCGGCGCTGCTCGCCCAGTTCTCCTGATCCGGCAGCTCTCCTGATCGAGCAGGGGCCCCGCTACCGCTCACCGCGGTCGCGGGGCCCCGCCTCGAGGACGAGCAGGTCGCAGTCGCTGGTGATCGGGCCGGTGACGTCGCCGGCCGCGATCGCCGCGTCCAGGGCCGCGAAGCCCCGCTCGATCTCGTCGTCGCTCAGGTGCTCGAAGGTGGAGATGGCCCGCAGCCGCAGCCGGCGGGCGTAGGCGGCGGGGTCGGTGGCCGTCGTCTCGCGCACCCGCTCGAGGCCGGCCACGCTCAGGCCCGCGAGCTCGAACAGCCCGGTCACCTCGGCGAGCGTCGGGAAGATCTGCTGCTCGACGCGCCGGGCGCCGGGGATGAACCGGTGCCAGAGCAGGTCGGGCATCCGGTCGGGGAACGTGCTGCGGATCAGCAGCCGGCCGCCGGGCCGCAGGACCCGGCTGATCTCCGCGGCGGCGGCGGCGCGGTCGGCGACGTGGTGCAGTACCAGAAACAACACCACGACGTCGCAGGAGCGGTCGGGCAGCGGGATGGCCTCGGCGCTGCCGGCCAGATACTGCACATTCGGGTGTACCGCGGCCTGCTCCCGCATCCGCTCGGACGGCTCGACGCCGTAGACGGGGCCGCCGAACGCCTCGGCCAGCAACGGCGTGAACCGGCCGGTGCCGGATCCCAGGTCCAGCGCGGTCAGCGGCCGCGCGGGCCCGGCCCAGCGTGCGAACACGCCGGACCAGAGCCGCGCGGACTCGGGCGACAGGGCCCGTCCGGCCGAGTACACCGCGTGTTGCCGCTCGTCGTAGTCGATCCGCTCCAGCACGGTTGCCTCCCCGCGGTACAACCTATCGTGCGAGCGCCACGGGGCGTCACGACTTGCTGATCGCCGCCAGGACGTCGAGGCGGGCGGCGCGGCGGGCCGGGAGCAGCCCGGCGACCAGGCCGGCGACGGTGGCGACCGCGACGACCAGCGCGAGCCGGCCCGCCGGGACGTGCACCGCCAGCGGCGTGACCGAGCCGAGCGCGCGCACGGCGCCGGCGCCGAAGGCCAGGCCGAGGGCCACGCCGATGACCACCGACAGGGCGGCCACGAGGACCGCCTCGGAGCGGACCATCCACCGCAGCTGGGCGCGGGTCATGCCGACCGCCCGCAGCAGGCCGATCTCGCGGGTGCGTTCGACGATCGACAGCGCGAGGGTGTTGGTGACGCCCAGCAGCGCGATCGCGACGGTGAACAGCAGCAGGGCGGTGGTGATGCCGAGGATCTGGTCGATGCCGCCGGTGCGGGCGGCCACCGCCTCGGCCTGGTCGCGCAGCTGGGCGGTCGGGGTGTCGGCCAGGGCCGCCTCGATGGCCCGGCGGGCGTCGGCGTGCGGCACGCCGGCCGCGGTGCGCACCAGGACGCTCGCGTCGACGTTCTCGGTGTACAGCGTGGCGTACGTGTCCATCGAGATGATGTAGTCGGTCGCGAGGGCCTGCGCGTCGGCGTCGCGCAGCAGGCCGACGACGGGGAGGCGTCGTTCGCCGGTACGCGCGAACGTCATCGGCAGCTCGTCGCCGACCGACAGGTGACGCTCCCGGGCGATCCGCTCGGCGAGGATGACGCCGCCGGTGGCGAGGGCGTCGAGGCGGCCGGCGACCATGTGCAGCGAGGTGACCCGGGGGAGCGTCGCCGGGTCGACCGCGGTCAGCGCCGAGGTCATGGTGGCGTCCTTCCAGTGGCCGTACCGCAGCCGCGCCGCCACGGCGACCTCGGGCCGGGCGGCGACGCGCTCGGCCACCGCGGGCGGCAGGCCGCCGAGCATCTCGTTGCGGCTGCTCTCGATGACGTAGTCGGCGGTCACCGTCTCGCCGTAGGAGGCCCGGATGGCGTCCTTGACCGAGGTACCGACGACGGTCATGAAACTGATGAGGGCGAGGCCGACGGCGAGGGCCATCGCGGTCGCGGCGGTGCGGCGGGGCGCGCGGGCCGCGGTGCGGCGGGCCAGGCGGCCCGGGACGCCGGCCAGGTCGAGCGGGCGGCCGACCAGGCGGGCCAGCGCCGGGGTGAGCGCGGGGCCGAGCAGGGTCAGGCCGGCGATCGTGACGAGGCCGCCGGCGGCCAGCAGCGGCAGCGACCCGCCCCCGGCCAGGACCGCGATCAGGGCGGCCACGCCGGCGGCGGTGACCGCGGCACCGACGATGCGGCGGGCCCGGTCCGGCGCCGTCGCGTCGGCGGCCTCCCGCATGGCTTCGACGGGCGCCACGCGGGCCGCCCGGCGGGCCGGGGCCAGCGCGGCGACGAGCGTGACGAGCACGCCGATGGCGGCCGCGACGGCGATGGTGCGGGGGAGCAGCACGAGCGGGCCGCCGGGCAGGGCGACGCCGAGGCGGCCGGCGAGGGCGCGCAGGCCGGACGCGGCGGCGATGCCGAGGCCGATGCCGGCGGCCGACGCGGCGACGCCGACGAGCGCCGCCTCCCCGAGCACGGAGGCGAGGACCTGGCGGCCGGTGGCGCCGGCGGCCCGCAGCACCGCGAGCTCGCGGGTGCGCTGGCTGATCACGATGGCGAACGTGTTGGCGATGAGGAAGCCGCCGACGAGCAGGGCGGCGCCGGCGAGGGCGAGCAGCATCGCCTGCAGGTAGCCGACCTGGCTCTTGGCCGCGGCCGCGCTCGCGGCGGCGATGTCGCGGGCGGTGACGATCTCGTGGTCGGGGCCGAGCGTGGTGGCGAGGCGCTGGCGTACCACGTCGGGCGTGGTGCCGGGGGAGACGGACACGGCGATCTCGGGCACGCCGTCGCCGAGGTGCAGCAGCCGCTGCGCGGCCGGCAGGGTGACCAGGGCGACGGTGCTGCCGGGCAGGCCGGGCCGGTCGCCGAACCAGGCCAGGCCGACCACGCGCAGCGGCGCGGTCTCGGCGGCCTGGACGCTGACGCTGTCGCCGATCCCGATGCGGTACTGCTGCGCCGTGGCGGCGTCGATGACGATCTCGTCGGCGGCGGCCGGCGGGCGGCCGGTGCGCACGGCGAAGGGGTTGAACGGCGCCGGCGTCCAGGACTGCAGCAGCGAGGCCCCGGACGGTACGGCGGGCCGCCCGTCGACGAGCAGCAGCCCCTGGCCGTGCGCGGCCGGCTGGGCGTCGGCGACGCCGGGCGTGGCGCGGACGCGCTCGAGGGTGGCGGCCGCCAGCGGGTCGCGCTGGACCTCGACGCCCATCGCGTCGTCGAACGCGGTGGCGCGGCGCACGGTCAGGTCGGTGCCGGCGGCGGCGGTGCGGAACTGGGCGTCGAGGAGCCGGCCGGAGGTGTCGGTGAGGATGAGGGTGCCGGTGACGAACGTGATGCCGAGGGCCACGGCGAGCAGGGTGAGCGCGAGCCGGGCCGGCCGCGCGACGGCGTTGCGGATGGTCAGGCGCCACATGGCGGTCACCGGCCGATCCGGGCGGGCGCGTCGAGGCGCGCCATGCGGGACAGGACGGCGTCGGCGGTGGGGTCGTCCTCCTCGGCGACGACCCGGCCGTCGGCGAGGAACACGACCCGGTCGGCGTAGGCGGCGGCCCGCGGGTCGTGGGTGACCATGACGATCGTCTGGCCGAGGTCGCGGGCGGCGTGGCGCAGGAAGTCCAGCAGGGCGTCGCCGGTGCGGGAGTCGAGGTTGCCGGTGGGCTCGTCGGCGAAGACGATGTCCGGCCGGGCGATGAGGGCCCGGGCCACGGCGACGCGCTGCTGCTGGCCGCCGGACAGCTCGGACGGGCGGTGGTGCAGCCGGCCGGCGAGGCCGAGGGTGGCGACGAGCTCGTCGTTCCAGGCCCGCTCGACGGTACGCCCGGCGAGGGTCAGCGGCAGGGCGATGTTCTCGGCGGCGCTCAGGGCGGGGATGAGGTTGAAGCTCTGGAACACGAATCCGAGCCGCTCCCGGCGCAGCAGGGTGCGGCCCCGCTCGTCGAGGGCGGTGAGGTCGGTGCCGCCGAGGCGGACCCGCCCGGCGTCGACGGTGTCGAGGCCGGCGAGGGCGTGCATGAGGGTCGACTTGCCGGACCCGGAGGGGCCCATGACGGCGGTGAAGGTGCCGGCGGGGATGGCGACGCTCGCGCCGTCGAGGGCGCGGACGGCGGTGTCCCCCTTGCCGTAGATCTTGACGAGGTCGTCGGCCTGCGCGGCCAGTGGTGTGGTCATGGCTCGCAGCGTGCGGCGGCGCGCTGTCCGGCGGCTGCCGCCCGGGCGGACAGCGGCGGACAGCGCGCGGACAGCGGCCCGGGGGAGGCTGCTGGGCATGACGACGGTGGTGTTGGGCGGCCCGATGTGCCGGCGGTGTGTACGCCGGATCAGCCGCCTGGTCGGCGACGTGCCCGGCGTCGTGGCGCTGGAGTTGTGCGCGGGCTGCGGCCGGCTGCGGGTCCGCGGGCCGGTGCGCCCGGCCGACCTGGCCGCCGCGTTAGGGCTGGACGAACTGATGTAGCCGGGCCAGCGCCCACGGGAACTCGTGGTCGCCCAGCAGTGTCACGGCCCGGCGCCCCTGGGCGTCGGCGGTGCCGGCGTCGCCGCGGGCGCGGGCGATGCGGGCCCGGCCCCACGCCGCCCAGGCCTGGCAGCGCGGGTTGCGGGCCTGCCGGGCGACGGTGTCGGCCTCTTCGAGCAGGGGCACGGCGGCGTCGAGCTCGCCGATGTCGATGCGCGCGTGGGCGAGGTGGACGAGCGAGAACGCCAGCCCGTGCGGCGCCTGGAAGCGCCGGGACTCCTCGGAGGCGCGCAGCAGCACCGGCAGCGCCTCGCCGGTGCGCCCGGCGCCGTGCAGTGCGATGCCGAGGTGCGCCGCGGACGCCTCGGCCATCATCGCGTCGCCCGCCTCGCGGAAGAGCGTCTCGGTGCGCCGCCAGCGCTGCACGGCGGCGTCGAAGTCGCCGATGCGCAGGTCGAGCAGGGCCTCGAGGTATTCGGCGGTGGCCGTCCAGTAGGCGTCCAGCTCGCCGCGGCTGCGGTGGATGAGCGCGCGGTGCCGGTCGGGGTCGCCGCCGTACACGCCCTCCCACGCGACCACGAGCCGGGACACGGCGGCGTGCGCATGGTCGCCGAGCCCTTCGAACAGGGCCAGGCTCTCGCGGGCCGCGGCCTGCGACTCGGGCGTCGGGTAGTACACGCCGAGCATGCCGACGCCCTGCAGCAGCCGGGCCCGCTCGGCCGGCTCGGCGCCGCCGGCGTCGAGCAGCACGGTGAGGGCGCGAACGCCGTCGGCGCGCATGCCGTAGTTCCAGTACGGCATCAGCGCATCGGCCAGCCGCAGCCCGGGCGCCAGGTCGCCGGGCGCCCGTTCGAGGGCGCGGTCGACGGCGGCGCGCAGGTTGCCGGCGTCGTCGTGCAGCCGTATCCAGGCGGCGCCGTCGGAGCGGACCCGGGGCCCGAGCCGCTCGGCGAGGCGGGTGTAGTGCTCGAGGTGCCGGTCGTGGCAGGCGCCGGTCTCGCCGGCCTCGGCGAGGCGCTCGGTGGCGTACTCCAGGACGGTGGCCAGCAGCCGGAACCGCCCGCCGGCCGGGTCCGGCACGACCAGCGACCGGTCGACGAGGCGCAGCAGCAGGTCGAGCACGTCGCCGGGGCCGAGGTCGCCGAAGCCGCCGACGTCCTCGGCGGCGGCCGCGTCCCAGCCGCCGCGGAACACCGCGAGCCGGCGCAGCAGGGTCCGCTCGGGCGCCGGCAGCAGCTCGTGGCTCCAGTCGAGGACGGCCCGCAGCGTGCGGTGCCGGGCCTCGGCGGTGCGCGGCCCGCCGCTGAGCAGGGCGAACCGGTCGCGGAGCCGGTCGGCGATCTCGGCCGGCGGCAGCGCCTTGACCCGGGCCGCGGCCAGCTCGATCGCGAGCGGGATGCCGTCGAGCCGCCGGCAGATGGCGCCGACGGCGTCCGCGGTCGCCTCGTCGAGGTCGAAGCCGGGGCGCACGGCGCGGGCCCGGTCGACGAAGAGCCGCCCGGCGGGGGTGGCGGCGACGGCGTCCGGGCCGGCGGCCTCGGCGGGCACGGCGAGCGGCGCGACGGCGACCTGGATCTCACCGGCGACGGCGAGCGCCTCCCGGCTGGTGGCCAGGACCCGCACGCCCGGCCCGGCCTGCACGAGCCGCTCGACGAGGGCGGCGGCGCTGTCGACGACGTGTTCGCAGTTGTCGAGGACCAGCAGGGTGCGGGCGCCGGCCACGTGGGCGCAGATGGCCTCGGCGGCCGCGCCGGGCTCGGCGGGCGCCACGCCGAGCTGCGCGGCGACGGCCTCGGCGACGTCCGCCCCGGCGGGCAGCGCGGCCAGCCGGGCCAGCCGGACCTCGTCGACGAGGTCGGCGCCGGCCCGCCGGGCGGTCTCCAGCGCGAGGGTGGTCTTGCCGACGCCGCCGGGGCCGACGAGCGTGACGACCCGCGCCGCGCCCAGCTGCTCGAGCACCATGGCGAGGTCGTCCTGGCGGCCGATGAGGGAGGTGAGCCGGGCCGGCAGCGCCGCGCCGGGGGAGGCCGCCGGAAGCGCTGCCCCGGAGGTGGCCGCCGGTGCCGGCGCGGCCGGGCGGCCGGGCACCTGCTGGCGCAGGATCGCCTCGGCCAGGGTCTGCAGCTGCGGGGACGGGTCGATGCCGAGCTCGTCGGCCAGCCTCCCCCGCAGCGCCCGGTGTACGGCGAGGGCGTCGGCCTGCCGCCCGTCGCGGTACAGGGCCAGCATGAGCAGGCGCGAGAGCCGTTCGCGCAGCGGGTGCTCGGCCATGAGCCGCTCCAGGTCCGCCACGACGCCGGCCGCCGGGCCGGCCTGCACCAGCAGCTCCAGCCGGTCCTCGCGGGCGCCGAGGCGCAGCTCCTCGAGGCGGTGCCGCTCGCGCTCGGCCCACTCGGCGTCGCCGACGTCGGCCAGCGCGGGCCCCCGCCACCAGGCGAGGGCCTCGTCGAACCCGCGCGCCGCGCCGGCCGTGTCGCCGCCGTCGCGCGCGGCCCGGGCGAGCCCGACCGCGCGCTCGAACCGGTGGATGTCGACGGCCTCGGGCGCCACCGCGAG
Source organism: Dactylosporangium sp. CA-139066 (assembly GCF_050936175.1). Lineage (NCBI taxonomy): Bacteria > Bacillati > Actinomycetota > Actinomycetes > Micromonosporales > Micromonosporaceae > Dactylosporangium > Dactylosporangium sp. CA-139066. The sequence goes on from NZ_JBNJNH010000001.1 coordinate 3,906,033, forward strand.
CTGGTAGCCGGGCGCGCGGGTGACGAGCAGCTCGCCGGCGCCGCCGAGCGCCCGGCGCAGCTTCGACACCCGCGTCTGCAGCGCGTTGGCCGCGTCCACCGGCAGGTCCTCGCCCCACAGCGCGTCGGTGAGGGTGTCGACGGAGACGACCCGTCCGGCGGCGAGCACGAGGCGGGCCAGCAGCGGCCGCACCGACGGCTGCGGTGCGATCGCCGCCGACCCGGGCACGTGGATCTCGACGGGCCCGAGCAGGCGAAACATGACGTCGGTATCGCTGTGCGCCATGTTCGCGTTCCTCCTCCGGGTCGGCGCCCCATCCTACCGACCGGCCGGTGCGACGATCCGGCTCGAAGCGCCGGCCTTGATCCGCTCGGCGAGGACCGCGGCGTCGCGCCCGACCCAGCCGAGCACCGCCGAGCCGCGGGTGCGCTGCCAGGGCAGGCCGAGGAAGTGCAGGCCCGGCCGGTCGGTCGCGTCCGGGACCTCCAGCCACGGGTGGGATGTCCGGAACCCGGTGGCCCACACGACGGCGTCGACCGGCCGGGTGGCGCCGTCCTCCAGGACGAGGTGGCGCCCGTCCGCGCCGGTGGTCCGACCGAGGCGTTCCACCGTGCGCAGCAGGCGGCGCACGTCGGTACCGATGATGGGATTGCTGCGTTGCAGGCGCCTTCCGAGCGGGCTGCGCGGGCTCAGGCGCATGGTGCCGAGCCGGTCGAACCACCAGAAGATGTCCCGGCCGAGCCACCGCTGGGGCAGCACCGGGCCGAGCTCGGCGACCGACAGGGCCACCTGCCGCCCGTGCGCGGCCAGCTCGGCCGCGATCTGCACGCCGGTGTTGCCGCCGCCCACGACGACCACGCGGCCCTCGGGGATCTGGGACGGGTTGCGGTACCGCATGCTGTGCAGCTGCACCACGGACGGTGACAGCCGGTCGGCGAAGCCCGGCACCTTCGGCGTGTGGAAGGCGCCCGCGGCCACGACGACCTGCTCGGCGGCGTACGACCGGCGCGGGGTCTCGACCACGAACCCGCCGGCCGGCGCCGGGCGGACCGCGGTCACCGGGCTGTCGAGGTGCACCGGCAGGTCGAACCGGGCCGCATAGTCCTCGAGATAGTCGGCGACCTGGTCCTTGGTGGGGTGGCCGTCCGGGTCGCCGGGGAAGGGCAGCCCGGGCAGCGCGTTGAACCGGTTCGGCGTGAACAGGGCGAGGGAGTCCCAGCGGCGCCGCCACGCGTCGCCGACCCGGGGATGGGCGTCGAGCACGACGAAGGGCAGCCGGGCCCGGCGCAGGTGGTAGGCGAGGGCGAGGCCGGCCTGGCCGCCGCCGATGATGGCGATCACGGTCTGCCTCACGCCGTCTCGTAGCCGGCCTCGGCGATCGCGGCGCGCACCGCGGCCGGGTCGGCGTCGCCGGTGGTCAGCACGGTCTTGGCGGCCTTGTCGACGGTGACCGCGGCGACGCCGGGCACCCGGCGGACCTCGGCGGTGATGGCGGCGACGCAGTGGTCGCAGGTGATGCCGGGCACGGCGAGCAGGATCTCGGACATTCCGGAAGCTCCAATCGGGGTTCGGTGATGCGCCGAGCCTGCGCGGTGCCGCTGTCCGCGGCCTGTCCGCCGGCGGGCAGCGCCCGGACAGCGCGGACCGGCACCGTCGCGGCGTCGGCCCGGACCGCGGGCCCTGGTGAGGAGCTGGCGATGGCGACATCCTGCACGCTGGAGATCGGCGGCATGACCTGCGCTTCGTGCGTGGGGCGCGTGGAGAAGGCCCTGCTGAAGGTCGACGGCGTCGACGCGGCGGCGGTCAACCTGGCCACCGAGACCGCCAAGGTGACCTTCGACCCGGACCGGGTCACGGTCGAGGCGCTGACCGCGGCCGTGGGCCGGGCCGGCTACGGGGCGGCGCCGCGGGCCAGGCAGCAGCCCGACGGCCGGTGGGCGTGGATGACCACCCTGGCGCTCGGCCTGGTGATGATGGTGCTGATGTACGTCCCGCTGCCGATCGACGCGATGGACTGGCTCATGCCGCTGCTGCTCGTCGTCGCCACGGTCGTGCAGGTCGTCGCGGCCCGGCCCTTCTACGCGGCGGCGTGGGCGGCGGCCCGCCACGGCGCCGTCAACATGAACACCCTCGTCGCGCTCGGCACGACCGTCGCCTACGGCTACAGCGCGTTCGTCACGCTCTGGCCGGCCCAGGCCGAGCGGTGGGGTCTGCCGCTGCACGTGTACTTCGAAATCTCCGTCGTCGTGACCGCGCTCGTCCTCGCCGGCCGCTGGCTGGAGGCCCGCGCCCGGCGGCACACCGCGGCCGCGATCCGGGCCCTGGCCGGCCTGCGCTCCCGTACCGCCCGGGTGCTGCGCGACGGCGACGAGCTCGAGGTCCCCATCGAGCAGGTGGCCGTCGGCGACCTCGTGCGGGTCCGCCCCGGCGAGAGGGTCCCGGTCGACGGCGTCGTCGTCGAGGGCGCCTCCAGCGTCGACGAGAGCATGCTCACCGGCGAGAGCCGGCCGGTGGCCAAGGCCGGCGGGGACGTGCTCATCGGGGCCACCGTCAACGGCACCGGCGCGCTTGTCATGCGGGCCACCGCCGTGGGGGCGGACACCACCCTCGCCCAGATCGTCCGGCTCGTCGAGGACGCCCAGGCCGGCAAGGCCCCGATGCAGCGGCTCGTCGACACGGTGTCGAGCTGGTTCGTGCCGGCCGTGATCGTCGCCGCCCTGCTCACCTTCGCCGTCTGGGCCCTCGTCGGGCCGCTGACGCTGGGCATCGGCACCGCGATCGCCGTGCTCATCATCGCCTGCCCGTGCGCGCTCGGCCTGGCCACGCCGACCGCGATCATGGTCGGCACCGGCAAGGCGGCCGAGCTCGGCATCCTTATCTCCGGCGGCGAGGCCCTCGAGCAGGCCCGCCGGGTCACCACCGTCGTGCTCGACAAGACCGGCACCATCACCCGCGGCCGGCCGTCCGTCACCACCGTCGCCGCGCTGCCCGGCACCGACGGCGACGAGCTGCTGGCGCTGGCCGCCGCGGCGGAGACCGGCTCCGAGCACCCGGTCGGCGCGGCGATCGTCGCCCACGCCCGCGACCGGGGGCTCGCGCTGCCGGCCGTGACCGCGTTCGAGGCGGTGCCCGGGCACGGCATCGAGGCCCGCGCCGGCGAGCGCGACGTCGCCATCGGCAACGCCGCGCTCATGGCCCGCCACGGCGTGGCGGTCGAGCCGCTGGCCGCGCCGGCCGGGGAGGTCGCCGACGCGGGCGGGACCGCCGTGTACGTCGCCGTCGACGGCCGGCTGCGCGGCCTGATCGGCGTCGCCGACACCGTGCGGCCCGAGTCCCGCGAGGCCGTCGAGCAGCTGCGCGCCCTCGGCCTGGACGTGTGGATGCTCACCGGCGACACCCGCCGCACCGCCGAGGTGGTGGCCGCCCAGGTCGGCATCGACGGCGTCATCGCCGACGTGCGCCCGGCCGAGAAGGCCGCCCACGTCGCCGCCCTGCAGCGGCGCGGCGCCGTCGTGGCCATGGTCGGCGACGGCATCAACGACGCCCCCGCGCTGGCCACCGCCGACCTCGGCATCGCCATCGGCACCGGCACCGACGTCGCCATCGCCGCGTCCGACATCACCCTCGTCGGCGGCGACCTGCGCGGCATCGTGTCCGCCATCGCGCTGTCCCGGCGTACCGTGGCCACGATCAAGCAGGGGCTGGGCTGGGCGTTCGCGTACAACCTGCTGCTCGTGCCGGTCGCCGCGGGCCTGCTCTACCCGTTCGGCGGCACCCTGCTCGACCCGTCGCTGGCCGCCGCCGCGATGGCGATGAGCTCGGTCAGCGTGGTCACCAACGCGCTGCGCCTGCGCCGCTTCCGCCGCCCCGAAACCGCCGCCGCGCTGCGGCCCCGCTGGGGCGCCCGGGTGGCCGACCTGGCGTACCTCGGCGGCATTGCGATCCTGGCCGTCGCGGTCGGCGCCGGGCTCACGGCCCTGAGCCGCACGGACGCCGCCCGCCAGGGCATGAACGGCGTGCTGGCGTGGACCCAGGACACCGGCATGCCGATGCGCCCGGCGATGAGCGTCATGATGGACGCCGACATCCCGCCCCGGCCGGCCGCCGACGCCGGCGTCGACGTCGCCCTCGACGTGCCCGCCGGCATCGAGCCCGGCCGCCCGGCCACGATCCGCATCCGGGTCACCGACGCCGGCACCGGCCGGCCGATCAGCGACGTCACCCGCAGCCACGAGGCCTGGATGCACTTCATCGCCACCCGCGCCGACCTCGGCACGTTCGCCCACGTCCACCCGCAGCCGACCGGCCGGCCCGGCGAGTTCGCGGTCGAGCTGACCTTCCCGACCGCCGGCCGCTACCTCGTGCACACCGAGTTCCGCCGCCGGGGCGAGATGGGCGACCTGCTGCAGCGCCGCGAGATCGTCGTCGGCCGCCCGGCCGAGGCGCCGGACCCGGTCGCCGCGGCGCCGTCCGCGCGCGAGGAGATCGTCGACGGGTTCCGGGTTTCCCTCTCCGGTACCGCGGGAGTCGGCGCCCCGAGCCGCTTCACCTACACCTTCGCCGACGCGGCCACCGGCGCCCCCGTCACCGGCCTGCAGCCCTACCTGGCGGCGGCCGGCCACGTCGTCATCATGCCGCTGGACGGCGACGGCTTCGCCCACGAGCACGCCGAGGCCCGCGACCCGCAGGGCCGGACGATCTACGCGCTGCCCGGCCGGACGTTCGGCCCCGAACTGCAGCTGCACGCCGACTTCCCGCGCCCCGGGCTGTACCGCATGTGGGGCCAGTTCCGCACCGCCGACGGCCGCGTGATCACCACGACGTTCACGGTCGCCGCCGCTTGACAGCGGCCGACTACGAACCTCGCCCGGCTCGCCGACGCCGCCCTCGCGCGACCTCGGGGTGCGCACGCTCGTCGTGGGCACTCCGGCGTTCGACGAGCTGCGCGCCGCCCCGCCACTGTCTATTGTGGACCGCGACGGCGACGCCCCGGCCGCTTGCAGCGCGCCGATGATGACGGCCTGCAGGTAGGTCATGGGGCTGCGGCCTTGCGGGTGTGATGCCAGTGGCGCCCGGTCAGCTGTCCGGGTCGAAGGCGCCGTCGAACTCAAAGGCCGGGTTCGTGACGTCGTTGCCGTGGGTGTCGGTGATGGTGGCCAGGCCGACGAGCTTGGACGGGCCGCCGGCGACGTAGGTGGCATCGGCGTTGGCCGTGACCTCGAACTTGCCCTCCTGCCGCTGGCCCCCGTCGTCGGTGAAGGTGATCATGCAGATCCAGTTGGCGCCGGGGCCGACGTCGGCGACCTTGGGGCCGCCGCGGTCGCAGGCGGCGCGCGCGTCGATCGAGGCGACGGTGACGCCGGTCTTGCCGAGGATCGCCGAGCGCTGGACGTAGAGGTTGGCGAACGTCGGGGCGATCGCGCGTTCCAGGCGGGCCCTGGTGATGTCCTCGCCGCCGCGGCCGGCGGTGGCGGCGAACACGGCGGTGACGGCGAGGACCGCGGCGGCCGGGGCGGCGAAACGGGAGCGGATACGGGTCACGGCGGGTCAGCCTCCGGTGATGTCGCGGCGGCGCAGCGCCAGGTAGCCGATGAGCAGGCAGACGGCGGCCCAGCCGGCGGCGACCGCGCCGGCCTGGACGATCGGTCCGGTGAAGCGCTGCTGGGTGAACAGGCCGTGCCAGGCCTCGAAGCCGGTGGTGAGCAGCAGCCGCCGGGCGAGGTCGAGGCCGCCAAGGGTGGACAGCAGCTGCATGGCGAAGCCGAGCACGACCGGGGTGGCGACGCCGACGGTGGGGTTGCGCGACAGCACCGACAGCAGCAGGGCCAGGGCGGTGAAGCCGAGCAGCGGCGCGATCGCGGTGGCCCAGGCGGCGGCGACCAGCGGCAGCGCCGTACCGGCCGGGATGAGCTGCCCGGACAGGCCGGGCAGCGGCTGGCGGCCGACGATGAGCAGGCTGCCGGCGATCGTGCTCGCGGCCAGGACCAGCAGGGCGAGCAGGTTGAACACGACGGCGGTGAGGGTCTTGGCGGCGAAGATCTGGCCGCGGCCGGCCGAGCGGGTCAGGATCGTCTTCCAGGTGCCGTGGCCGTCCTCGTTGGCGAAGATGTCCCCGGCGACCAGCGCCGCCAGCAGCGGGAACAGCCACTGGTGGGCGAAGGCGAGGATGAGCAGGGCGTCGGCGAAGCCGCTTTCGTGGATGTGCCGGCCGTAGATGGTGTCCGACGGCGGCTGCTGGCCGGCGAACACCGCGACGATGATCGGCGGGACGATCAGGCAGCCGAGCAGCAGGTAGCGGGCGCGGGCCTGCGCGGCGAGCTTCGCGAACTCCCAGCGCAGCACGGTGAGGGTGCTCGGCCGGCGGGCCGGCGCGTGGTGCCCGGCGGCGTGCGTCGCGACGGCGGCGCCGGTGCCGGTCGTGGCGGTGCGCGTCATCGGCGGGCTCCGGTCGTGGCGGTGTCGCGGTGCAGGTCGGCGGTGGGCGCGTCGGGCGCGGTCTCGGTGAGCATGAAGAACAGCGCCTCCAGGGGCGTCTCGGACAGGGCCAGGCCGCGCAGCCCGATCCCGGCGGTGACGAGGTCGGCGATGAGCGCGTCGAGCGCGGCCTCGTCGCCGCGGACCGCCAGGCCCCCGTCGGCCGCCTCGCAGGGCAGGCCGCGGGCGGCGGCGAGGGCGGCGGCGCGTACGTCATCGGTGGTGCTGAGGCGGTGCGCCTGGGCGGGCGCGCGTTCGCGCAGGGTGGCGATGGAGCCGTGGTAGACGACCTGGCCGGTGCGCATGATGGTGACGTCGTCGCAGATCTGCTCGACCTCGGCCATGTCGTGGCTGGACAGCAGCACCGTCAGGCCGCTGCCGGCGAGGCGTTTGACGAGGGCGCGCATGTCGCGGATACCGGCCGGGTCGAGGCCGTTGGCGGGCTCGTCGAGCACCAGCAGCCGGGGGTTGCGCAGCAGCGCGGCGGCCACGCCGAGGCGCTGGCGCATGCCGAAGGAGTAGCCGCGGACCTTCTCCCGGTCCCGGCCGAGCAGGTCCACGGTGTCGAGAACCTCGGCCACCCGCCGGTCGGCGGCGGCGCCGTCCAGGCCGTCGAGGCCCGCGAGGAGCTGCAGGTTGCGCCGCCCGGACAGGCCCGGATAGAAGCGGGCGCTCTCGATGAAGCCGGCCACCCCGTCCAGGGTCCGCACCCCGTCGGCCGGCCAGGAACGGCCGAACACCTCCAGGGTGCCGCCGTCGGGGCGGATGAGGCCGAACAGCATCCGCAGCAGGGTGGTCTTGCCCGCGCCGTTGGGGCCGAGGACGCCGTACACCTCGCCCTGGGCGACCTGCAGGCTGATGTGGTCGACCGCGGTCAGCGGCCCGAACGTCTTGGTGAGGTCGACGGCCTTGACCGCCAGCACATCGCTCATGGCTGCCGACGCTAGAGACGCCACATGAAACAGACATGAAGCCGTGCGACAGGCCGCGCTACCTGCGATGGCGGGCGTAGCGTAGCAGCAGCCAGCCCGCGACGGCGGCGGCGATGCCGCCCACGGCGTACCACTCGAACTGGCCCAGCGCGTCGCGGATCGCGTTGATGTGGTCGCCGACGAAGTACCCGGCGCTCGTCCAGACTCCGACCCAGAGGGCCGCGCCCACTGCGTTGAAGACGACGAACCGCCGCCACGGCATGCCGGTGACCCCGGCCACCACGCCGTTGAGCTGGCGCAGCCCCTCGACGAACCGGGCCGCGGCGACGACGATCGGGCCGCGGCGGGCCATGAACCGCTCCATCCGCTCCAGCCGCTCCTCGGTCAGCCGCACGTACCGGCCGAAGCGCAGCACCAGGCGTCGCCCGCCGGACCGGCCGATCCAGTACCCGATGCTGTCGCCGGTGACCGCCGCGGCGAACGCGACCAGGCCCACGAAGACGATGTTGAGCCGGCCGTGCCCGGCCAGTCCGGAGGCGAGAATGATCGCGGTCTCGCCCGGGGCCGGCACCCCGAACCCCTCCACGAGCACCAGCAACGCCAGTCCGAGATAGCCGTAGTGGCTGATCAGCCCGGTGAACGCGTGCAACGCGGCGCCTCCTGTCCTCCGCCGTCGCGACCGTAGGCCGCCGAAGATGAAAGGCGGATGAACGCCCCGGCGGCCGTGGTGAACTAGGCGTCATGCGGGTACTGGTGGTCGAGGACGAGCGACGTCTGGCCGGGCTGCTCGCCCGCGGCCTGGCCGAGGCCGGCCACGACGTCGAGACCCGGTACACCGGCTCGGACGGCCTGCTGGCCGCGACCACCGGCCGCTTCGACGCGGTCGTGCTCGACGTGATGCTGCCCGGCCTGGACGGCGTGACCGTCTGCCGGCGGCTGCGGCAGGCCGGGCATCGGGTGCCGGTGCTCATGCTCACCGCCCGCGGCGAGGTCCCCGACCGCGTCACCGGCCTCGATGCCGGCGCCGACGACTATCTGACCAAACCGTTCTCGTTCGACGAGCTCCTCGCCCGGCTGCGCGCCCTGCGGCGGCGGACCGCCGATGCCACCGCGACCGTGCTGACCGCCGGCGATCTCGCCCTCGACCCGGCCACCCGCCGGGTGGCGCGCGGCGGCACCGAGATCGAGGTGTCGGCCCGCGAGTTCGACATCCTCGCCCTGCTCATGGCCCGGGCGGGGCAGTGCGTTACCCGATACCACATCCTCGGCGAGGTGTGGGACGGCGAGACCGATCTGCGTTCCAACGTCATTGACGTCTACATTGCCACGCTGCGCGGCAAGGTCGACAAGCCGTTCGGCCGGCACGCCATCGAGACCCTGCGCGGCGCCGGCTACCGGCTGCGCCCCGACGGCGGCTGACATGACCACCGACCGGAGCCGGCGCGCGGGACGGTGGCGTCGGCTGCCGCTGCGCGTGCGGCTCATCGCCGGGTTCGCCGTGGCCATGCTCGTGGTGCTCACCGGGGCCGGCGCGTTCGTGTACCTGCGGGTGCAGTACGCCCTCGACCGGCGCCTGGACGCCGACCTCACCGCCCAGTCGGACGCGGTCACCGCCGCCCTGCGCGACGGCACCCTCGGCCCGCGCAATCCCGCCGTCGTCTCCGGCGGCGTCTACCAGGTTCTCGACCCCACCGGCACGATCCTGCAGGCCAGCCCCGGCCTGGCCGGCCGGCCGCTGCTCACCGCCGGCCAGGTCGCGGCCGCGATGCGTCAGCCGGTCCGCACCGACCGCGGCACCCTCCTGCCGATCAGCACCGAGCCGCTGCGCGTGCTCGCCTCCCCGCTGTACCCTGGCGCCGCGACCCCTGCCGGGAAACCGGCGATCGTGGTCGTCGCCGTGCGCCGCGACCAGCGCGACGAGGCCCTGCGCGAGCTCATCGCCCAGCTTGCCCTGGCCAACCTCGCCGCCCTCGCCGTCGCCTCCCTCGTCGGCTACCGCCTCGCCCGCGCTGCGCTCGACCCGGTCGAGCGGTACCGCGCCCAGGCCGCCCGCATCGCCGGCGGCGCCACCGGCGTCCGCCTCGACGTCCCGGCCGGCGACGACGAGCTCGCCCGCCTCGGCCGCACCCTCAACGACATGCTCACCGCCCTGGACACCGCGCTGGAGCGGGAGCGGCGTTTCGTCAGCGACGCCAGCCACGAGCTGCGCACCCCGCTCACCCTGCTCGCCGCCGAGCTCGAACTGGCCCTGCGGCGGCCCCGCCCGGCGGAGGAGCTGGAGGAGGCGCTGCGTGCCGCGGCCACCGACACGGCCGGGCTCATCACGCTCGCCGACAGCCTCCTGGCCGTCGGCGTCCAGCCCGCACCCGGCCCGGCCACCCCGGTCACCGACCTTGCCGTCGCGGTCGCGCCGATCGTGCAGCGGTACCGCAACGCCGCCGACCTCACCGACAGCACGCTGCGCACCGACCTCCACCCCGCGCCGCCGGTCCGCATCGACCCGGCCGCCTCGAGCGCATCGTGACCAACCTGCTCGACAACGCCCGGCGCCACGGCGCCCCGCCGATCACCGTCGCCACCGCCGCGGCCGACCGGTATGCGCGGCTCACCGTCCACGACGCCGGCCCCGGCATGCCCGCCGAGTTCCTGCCCCACGCCGCCGAGCGCTTCGCCCGCGCCGACGCCGCCCGCACGACCCCCGGCACCGGCCTCGGCCTGTCCCTCGTCGACGCCATCGTCACCGCGCACGGCGGGCAGCTGCGGTGGTGCTCCGCCACCGTCCACCACCACCCGCAGCCCAACCCGGTCCCGTGTACCCACCCCGGCACCGGCACCACGATCACCGCCCTGCTTCCCGCCGCACCCGGACCGGGCGACGCGCCGGCGACCGCCGGGTGACGGTCAGGGCCTCGGCGCCGATGTGGCCCGGGCGGCGAGCGCGAGCGCCGCGCCGGCCGCGAGCAGGACGGCGAGGGCCGCGAACCCGTACGTGAGGGTGGCCAGGGACGCGACGGCGGCCACCAGCAGCGGCCCGCCGGCGTCGCCGAGCTCCCGGCCGAGCTCCGCGGAGCCCATGGTCTGGCCGAGCCGCTCCGGCGGGGTGCTCGCGGCCAGCGCCGCGAACCCCAGCGGGGTGATCAGCCCCGTCCCCGCCCCGATCAGCGCCGCGCCGGCCAGCACCCCGGTCAGGCCCGGCAGCATCGCACATCCGAGGCCCGCGGCCGTGACGGCCAGGCCCGCGCCGAGGCCGGTGCGGGTGGTGAGCCGCCCGTCGTCGAGGGCTCGACCGGCCCGCGGCTGGACCAGCGCGGCGCACGCGGCCAGCACCGACACGGCGGCGCCGGTCGTGATCGGGCCGAGCCCGGCCGCCCGGCCGGTGACGGGCAGGAACCCGACCCCGACGGACAGCGCCGCGGTCGCCGCGGCCAGGGCGCCGGTCGGGGCCAGGAACGCCCGGTCGGTCAGCCTGCGCACGAGGTCGAGCACCGTCTGGCGCACCTTCGGCAGCGGCGCGACCACCGGCACCGCCAGGACGGCCCACAGCGTCACCGCCGCGCCGAGCACCGCCAGGACCGCGAACAGCAGCCGCAGGCCGCCGGCCCACACCAGCAGCCCGCCGAGCAGCGGGCCGAGGGTGTAGCCGATCGACTTGTAGAAGCCGTAGGAGCCGAACGCCCGGCCGTGTTTCGCGGCCGGGTTGAGCCGGGCGACGAGGGCCGACGCCGCGGGCGAGAACGCCGACGCCGCCGCGCCCTGGCCCAGACGGGCGGCCCACAACCAGCCCGGGCTGTCCGCGGCCACGTACACCGCGGACGCGGCGGCGAAGGCGATCAGGCCGCCGAGCAGCACCGGGCGGGCACCGACCCGGTCGGCCAGGCTGCCGAACACCGGCTTGAGCAGCACCTCGGCGCCGTCATACAGCGCCAGCAACCCGCCGAGCACGAGCAGCGACGTGACCGCATCCGGGGAGAGCCCGCCGAGGTTGGCGGCGATGCTGTGCGCGCCGAAGGCCGTGGTGAACCCGGCCGCGTACAGCGGCCACATCTGCCGGGCCGGTGCCGCCGCCGTCGATGAGGTCATAGGCGAACGAACCTACCCGGGGTCGCTCAGATCTTGAAGGCGTCGACGAGGTTCGTCAGCTGGGCGCCGGACCGGTTGAGCTCGTCGGCGATCTGCCGGGCCGCCTCGCTGTGGGCCCGGGTCCGGCTCGTCGCGTCGGCGACCGAGGTGATGCCCTCGGCGATCGTGGTGGCGTTGGTCGCCGCCTGCTCGGCCGAGCGGCCCAGCTCGTTGGTCGTGGCCGCCTGCTCCTCGACCGCACCGGCGATCGCGGTCTGATGGTCGTTGATGGTGGCGATCACGGTCGCGATCTGGTCGATCGCCTGCATCGCGGCCCCGGTGTCGGCCTGGATCGCGGCGATCTGGCGGGCGATGCTGTCGGTGGCCCGGGCGGTCTCCTGCGCCAGGTCCTTGACCTCTCCGGCGACGACGGCGAAGCCCTTGCCGGACTCGCCGGCCCGCGCCGCCTCGATGGTCGCGTTGAGCGCCAGCAGGTTGGTCTGCTCGGCGATCGACGTGATGAGCTTGACGACGCTGCCGATCTCCGCCGAGGACGAGGTCAGCTTCACGACGATGTCGCGGGCCGAGCCGGAGGCGTCGACCGCGTTCGAGGCCACGCCGGCGGCGCCGGCCGCGGAGCCGGCGATCTCGCGGATGGTGGCGGTCAGCTGCTCGCCGGCCGTGGCCACGGCGCGGACGCCGTCCAGGGCGCGGCCGGCCGCGCCGGACACGGTCGCGGTGCGCTCGGCGGCCGGTCAACGCAGAAGACTCCACACCGGCGACATCGGCACTCGTACGGCCCACCTGATCAAAATCGGTCAGAGGCGGCCGCGGGTCAGGGTGCGGACCTGGCGGTTCAGGCGGACCTCGGCGGCCAGCGCGTTGGCGGCGACCCCGGCCAGCGAGCCCAGCAGCCAGACACCCGGCACGAGCGCGAGCCCGGCCACGACGGACCACATCATGTTGGCGACCCTTTCTCCGCCGGCCCCCGGCGGGCCGGCCGGCGTCCATCATGCCGCGCCGCCGTCGCCGGCCGATGGCGGAATGGGCGCCGGTCCGGTGCGGGTGAGGTCACCTACCGTATTGCGGTAATGCCCCGACCACCCGATGGCGTCCGCAGGCGGTCGGCCTAGGCTCCCAGGGTGACTTTGAATGCAGAATCGACCGCCTTCCGGGCCGCGCTGGAGGCCGTGCGCGCCGTCGAGCCGCGCATCGCCGACGCGATCGCGAAGGAACTGACCGACCAGCGCGAGTCGCTGAAGCTGATCGCGAGCGAGAACTACGCCTCGCCCGCCGTACTGCTCGCGATGGGGAACTGGCTGTCCGACAAGTACGCCGAGGGCACGATCGGGCGCCGCTTCTATGCCGGGTGTCAGAACGTCGACACCGTCGAGGCCGTCGCCGTCGAGCACGCCAAGGCGCTGTTCGACGCCCCCTACGCCTACGTCCAGCCGCATTCGGGCATCGACGCGAACCTCGTGGCCTACTGGGCGATTCTGGCCGACCGGGTCGAGGTACCCTACCTGCAGAAGTTCGCCAAGCGGCAGGTCAACGACCTCACCGACGCCGAGTGGGCCGAGCTTCGGGCGGCGTTCGGCAACCAGCGGATGCTCGGCATGTCCCTCGACGCCGGCGGCCACCTCACCCACGGGTTCCGCCCCAACATCTCGGGCAAGATGTTCGACCAGCGCAGCTACGGCGTCGACCTGGCCACGGGGCTGATCGACTACGCGGCGCTGCGGGAGACCGCGCGCGAGTTCAAGCCCCTGGTGATCGTGGGCGGCTACTCGGCATACCCGCGCAAGGTCAACTTCGCGACCCTGCGCGAGATCGCCGACGAGGTCGGCGCGACCCTCATGGTCGACATGGCCCACTTCGCCGGCCTGGTCGCGGGCAAGGTCTTCACCGGCGACTTCAACCCGGTGCCGCACGCCCACATCGTGACCACGACCACGCACAAGAGCCTCCGCGGCCCGCGCGGCGGCGCCGTGCTCGCCCAGCCGGAGCTGGCCGACCAGGTCGACCGCGGCTGCCCGATGGTCCTCGGCGGCCCGCTCAGCCACGTCATGGCGGCCAAGGCGGTCGCGTTCGCCGAGGCCCGCCGGCCGGAGTTCGCCGAATACGCCCAGCAGATCGTCACCAACGCGCAAGCGCTGGCCGAGGGCCTGACCAAGCGGGGTGTACGCCTGGTCTCCGGCGGCACCGACAACCACCTGGTGCTCATCGACGTGCACGCGTTCGGCCTCACCGGCCGGCAGGCCGAGCAGGCGCTGCTGGACAGCGGCGTGGTCACCAACCGCAACGCGATCCCGCAGGACCCCAACGGCGCCTGGTACACCTCCGGCATCCGCATCGGCACCCCGGCGCTGACCAGCCGCGGCCTCGGCGCGCCCGAGATGGACCAGATCGCCGAGCTCATCCACACCGTCCTGGCGGGCACCTCGCCGGCCGACGGGTCGAAGGCGAAGTACACGATCGACCCGGCCCTGGCCGACCGGGTGAGCAAGCAGGCGACGGAGCTGCTGGCGCCGTTCCCGCTGTACCCGGCCGTCGACCTGGGCTGAGCCTGCGTCACGCGACGATCGAGATGTGGTCTCGCGCTCCCGCGGGACCACATCGTTCAGCCGTTGATGACGTGTTCGGCGGCTGTGCGCCGGGTGTACAGGTCCCAGTAGGTCCGGGCGATGTCGTCCGCGGCCGCGTGGGGGATGCCGGGCGCCGGCGGGTTGTCGCCGATGAACACGTTGATGGCCACGACCGCGGCGTAGATGCCCCGGCCGGCCAGGGTGTGGTGGAGGTTGTGCGCGTAGTTGCGCATCCCGGCCTGGGCGGCGTTGAGGGCGGCGAGCATGGGCAGCGGGTCGATGGCGCCGCCTCCGGTGGTGAACAGCAGCGTTCCGGCTCCCGCCCGCAGCATGCCGGGCAGGACCGCCTGCGTGGCGGTGACGGCGCCGTAGAGCAGGCGCTCGACGTCGGGCCGCAGGTCGTCGACGGTGACGTCGCCCGGGTGGATCATGGTCAGTCCGGGGAACGGCGAGAATTCCAGCACGTCGATGCCGCCGAGCTGCGCGGCGGCCCGGTGCAGCGCCGTGCTCAGCGCCGCAGTGTCCGCGGCGTCGGCGGGAAACGCCGCGGCGGTGATGCCGGCGGCGCCGAGGTCGGCGACCAGCGCGGCGAGCCTGGTCGCGCTCCGGCTGATCAGGGCGACCTGAAAGCCGTGGCCGCCGAACAGCTTGGCGATCGACAGGCCGAGGCCGGGGCCGGCCCCGACGATGGCGATGGTGGGCATGAACAAGCTCCCTCCGCGCGGCGGGGCCCTGCGGGCCGGCGGCGGTCAGCAGCCGCCTCGCGATCGCCCTCAGGCCGGCGCTGCCGCGCCTTGGTCAGCGGGTCGAAGAAGCGCCGGCGAACCTCGGCGACGTGCGCGGGCGCGCCGGCGACGACCTTGACCATACCGTCGTCGGTGAGCACGGCGAGGGCGATCAGGACATGGGGTACGCCACGTAGGCGAACCGTCGGGAGTCGGGCGACCAGCTGTTGACGTTGATGGTCCCCTGGCCGCCGTCGAGCTCGACGACGGTCTGCGGCGCGTGCCAGGCGTCGGCCCGGACGAGGCGGAGCTCGACGGGCAGGTCGGCCGGGTGGCCCTGGGTGCCGGGCGGGTAGCTGAGGTACACGGCGTGGCGGCCGTCGGGGGCGATGTGCGGGAACCAGTTGACCCGATCGTCGGCGGTGAGCTGCTCCAGCCCGGTGCCGTCCGGCCGCATCCGCGCGATCTGGGCATGCCCGGGGTCGGCGGAGAAGCGTTCGGTGTTCCAGTAGATCCAGGCGCCGTCGGGGGTGTACTCCGGCCCGTCGTCGATGCCGCCGGCCGCGGTCAACCGGGTGTCACCGGAGCCGTCGACGCCGATCGTCCAGAGGCTGGCCGTCGCCCAGTCGGGCTGGTCGATGCCGACATAGGCGAGGGTGGAGCCGTCCGGGCTGACCCCGTGCAGGAAGTGCAGGCGCGTGTCGCCGGACGTCACCCGCCGGCCGGAGCCGCCCCGTACCGGTGCCTGGTAGATGTGCCCGTCGTCGGCGGACAGGTAGATCGTCTGGTGGTCGGGGGCCAGGACGTGGTCGTTGTTGAGCTCCGGGATGCCGTCGAGCGGGATCTGCCGCGGCGCCGCGGTGCCGTCGGCGGGCAGGCGCCAGAGCAGGCCGTCACCGTTGAGGATCAGCGCGTCGTCGGCGGTCCAGTTCGGCGCCTCGAACAGCACGGAGGTGCCGGCGTGCACGAGCGTGCTGGTGCCGGTGGCGACGTCGTAGGTGAGGACGCGGCACTGCTGGCCGGTGGCGAGCCGGCGGGGCGCCATCAGTGAGCTCCGGCAGGAAGCGGCACAGGCAACATGCCGAAAACCTACCGTGGCCGCGGCCGGGCGAAGCCCTCCGCGAGCGCAGCCGCCCGCCCCGGTGCGGGACGGGCGGATGCGGTGATACGCGTCAGTCGCGCTCTTCGTCGCGGGCCGGCAGCTCGCTGAGCAGCGTGAACTCGAACTCGACCTGGGGGGCGTCGGGCGCGTCCTCGGGGGTCACGAGGTACGACTCGACGCGGAAGCCGAGGTTGAGCACGTCGGCGGCCCGCATGTGCTCGACGAGCTCCTCGACGGCGGAGAAGTACGCGGTGTAGATGATCGACGGCCCGGCACCCGGCTCCTCGGCCGGCTCGGACAGGGTGTCGGGGGTCTCAGCGGCAACATCAATGGTCACAGCGGGCGAGCCTACGACAGCCGGGGCCGATCGGCACTTCTTCGGCCACCGCGAGTCGGCGGCCGGACGTCAGACGTCGTCGGGGTCGCCGCCGGAGCGCTCGACGTCGGCGCGCAGGTCGTCGCGGCCGACCGGGGTGCCGTCGGAGTCGCGCTCCACGCGCTCCTCCTCGGCCTCGTCGTTGCGGATGATGACGGGGACGATCGGGACCTGCGGCGTAGACGGGGTCGTCACGCTCCACCTCCAAGGTGTCGGAT
The DNA here is from genome assembly GCF_050936175.1 of Dactylosporangium sp. CA-139066. Lineage (NCBI taxonomy): Bacteria > Bacillati > Actinomycetota > Actinomycetes > Micromonosporales > Micromonosporaceae > Dactylosporangium > Dactylosporangium sp. CA-139066. The sequence continues at coordinate 3,922,504 of NZ_JBNJNH010000001.1, forward strand.
CAGCGGTTCAGTTGCCAGATGGACAGGTTGAGGGCGCCGGCGAAGGTCACCCACGCCCAGTACGGCAGCATCAGCAGGGCCGCGGCGCGGCGGATGCGCCGGAAGCTGGCGATCGTCGCGCCGATCAGCAGCCACAGCACCACGATGTCGGCGAACGCCAGGCCGTGGCGGCCGGCGCCGAAGAACAGCGGGGTCCAGATCGCGTTGAGCGCGAGCTGGGCGGTGTAGAGCCACAGCGGCGTACCGAATCCGGCTCGTTGCCAGGCCAGCCAGCCGGCGAGGGCGATGGTGGCGTACAACACCGTCCACACCGGACCGAACAGCCCGGACGGCGGCGCCCAGCCGGGCCGGCGCAGGCCGTCGTACTCGGCCGCGGTGCCGGCCACCGCGAGGCCGCCGATGCCGGCGACGACCGCCACGGCCAGCACGAACGCGGCCAGGCCGAGCCAGCGCGGGCGCGGCGGGCGGGCCAGACCGACGTTCGGCGATGCCATACGAACCCACTGCCCGGCGGCCGGGGCATCGAAACTACCAGCGGTTGCGGGCCTCCTCGGCCCAGCCGGTGAGGCCGTCGAGATCGACGCGCTCGCCGGCGTCGGTCTCGGCCCAGCCGGAGAACCCGCCGAAGCACTGGTGCGTCTCGTTGGCGAGGACGCCGAGGTTGGTGCGGGCGGCGCGCTCGTGGAACGGGTGGAACTGCGCCGCGACCCGCTCGCCGTGGATGCGCCACGGGCGCAGCCAGTCCCGGCGGTCGTACGCCCACCGCAGCGTGGCCCCGATCTTGTGCAGCCGCCCGTCGACGAACAGGGCGTTCTCGGTCAGGCCGGTGCCGTCGGTCCACCGGCCGCCGAGCTGGATCGCGCGGCCCGGGGCGCAGCCGGCCGCCCAGTTCCAGCGGACCGAGTACGGCCACTTGCCGCGGCCGTGGTCCAGGACGGCGAACGCGCCGGCGCCGACCGCGTGCTCCTCGCCGCGCACCCGCAGCGTGCCGCGGACGGGCCGGCCGAGGTCTTTCACGGTGTACTGGAACCGGCGCGCCGACCACGGCACCACGACGCCGAGCGACTCGTGGCCGGCGGGGCGATCGGCGACGAGGTCGACCTCGACGCCGGGCGCGGTCGCGCGGATCGCGGTGCCGGCCGGGCCCTCCTCGAGGTCGATCGCGAGGCCGCCGCCGCGCACGCTCGCGCCGCCGCCGGCCGGGAAGCGCGCACCGCGGGCGAACGGCACCACCGCGTCCCGGTTGAGCTCCTCGCGGGTGAGCCGGTCGAGGACGTAGACGCCGTGCACGCCCGCGTAGTCCAGGGACGAGGCGACCAGGCCGACGATGTGGGCGGGTGTGACGATGCCCCAGTACTCCCACCGCTTGACCCGGCCCCAGCCGCGCAGGTTGGGCCGGTGCAGCGGCCGGCGGGTCCACCCGACCGCGGCCGGGTTGAGCCGGCCGTCGGGCCGGCACAGGTCGACCGGCTCGGTGATCTCTTTCTCGTGCGTCACCGGCTCACCGTAGCCCCCAATATCACGCAACGTTGCGGCCCGGATGCCGATGCGGTGCTGGCCGGCATGTCCCAGCACCTGCACCGGCTGGTGGGCCGCTTCAGCGTGTGAGCAGCGCGCGGAGCTCCTCGGCGACGTCGGCCGGGGCCTCCTCGGCCATGAAGTGCCCGTGCTCGACCAGCTCGTGGCGCAGGTCGGGGGCCCAGGCGCGCCAGATCGCCGCGGCGTCGAAGCCGAGGGCGGCGCCCCAGTTCTGCTGCAGTACCGTCACCGGCATCTGCAGTTGGCGACCGGCGGCCCGGTCGGCCCGGTCGTGCTCGACGTCGATGCCGGCGGAGGCGCGGTAGTCGGCCACGATCGACGGTACGGCCGCCCGGCAGGCGTCCAGGTAGACGGCCCGTACCTCGGCCGGGATCGCCGCCGGGTCCCGGGCCCACAGATCCAGGAAGTGGCCGAAGAACGCGTCGGCGCTCGCCGCGATCATCCGCTCCGGCAGCCCGGGCGGCTGCGCCATGAGGTACAGATGGAAACCGACGGCGGCGCTCGCGCCGTGCATCACGTCCCACATGTCCAGCGTCGGCAGCACGTCCAGGGAGGCCAGGTGGCTGACCGCCCGCGGGTGGTCCATCGCCGTGCGGATCGCCACCAGGGCGCCGCGGTCGTGCCCGGCCAGCGCGAACCGGTCGTGGCCGAGCGCGCGGGCCAGCGCGACGACGTCCGCGCCCATGGTGCGCTTGGCGTAGGTGTCCGGGCCGGCCTCGGCGGGCTTGTCGCTGGCGCCGTAGCCGCGCAGGTCGGGGCAGATGACCGTGTGGTCGGCGGCCAGGTCGGCGGCGACGTGCCGCCACATCAGGTGCGTCTGCGGGAAGCCGTGCAGCAGCACGACGGGCCGGCCCGTCCCGCCGACGGCGGCGTGCAGCGCCACGCCGTCGGCGACGGGGACCCGCTGATACTCGAATCCGGGAATAACGGAGGTCATGCCGGAGGAGTCTTCGCGATGCGGATGAGCAACCGATGAGCGGCGCACGGGTCGACTTCGGCGTCCTCGGCCCGGTCGCCGCGTGGGACGGCGCCGGGCGGCCGCTCGCGCTGAAGGGCCCGCAGCACCGCGCGGTGCTCGCCCGGCTGCTGGTGGCCCGCCGCCGGATCGTGCCGGTCGGCGACCTCGTCGACGACCTGTGGGTGGCGCCGCCGGCCGGCGCGGTCGCCGCGGTGCGCACCTTCGTGGCTGCGCTGCGCCGGGCGCTGGAGCCGGACCGTCCCCCGCGCGCCCCGGCCACGCTGCTCGTCACCGAGGGCCCCGGCTACGCCCTGCGCGCCGAGCCCGCCGCCGTGGACGCCTGGCGGTTCGAACAGGCGGTGGCCGACGCCGGAACCCTGCCGGCGGCCACGGCCCTGGTCCGGCTGGAGGCGGCGCTGGGCTGGTGGCGCGGCCCGGCGTACGCCGACTTCGCCGACGCCCCGTGGGCCGCCGCCGACCGCGCCCGCCTCGCCGAGCTGCGCCGGCACGCCGTCGAGCGGCAGGCCGCCGCCCGCCTCGACCTCGGCCTCGCCGCCGAGGCCGTGCCCGACCTCGACGCGCACGTGGACCGGCACCCGCAGCGGGAGGAGGGGTGGCGGCTGCTGGCGATCGCGCTGTACCGCTCCGGGCGGCAGGGCGACGCCCTCGCGGTACTGCGCCGGGCCCGCCGGCTGCTCGTCGACGAGCTGGGCGTCGATCCCGGGCCGGCGCTGCGCCGCGCCGAGGAGGACATCCTGCACCACCGCGACGAGCTCGAGACCGCGGCCGAGCGGGTGTGGGCGCAGGCGGCGTCGGCGTACGACCGGCTCGTCGCCGCCGGCTCGCGGTCCCGGCTCGAGTCGACCACCGGGCTCCTGCGCGACCTCGCGATGACCGGCGGGGGCGGGCTGACGGCGGCCCGCGAGCAGCGGACCGCGGCCATCGACGCCGCCGAGCGGCTCGGCGACCCGCTGCTGACCGCCCGGGTGATCGGCGCCTACGACGTGCCCGGACTCTGGCCCCGCTCCGACGACCCGGCGCAGGCGGCCGCCGTGGTCGCCGCCGCCGAGCGGACGCTGGCCGCACTGCCGCCCGGCGAGCACGCCGCGACCAGGGCCCGCCTGCTGGCCACGATCGGCATCGAGTCCCGCGGCACCCGCGAACCCCGCCCGCTGGACTGTGCCCGCCAGGCCGAGGCGATCGCGCGGGAGCTCGACGACCCGGCCCTGCTCGCCTTCGCCCTCAACGCCGTGTTCATGCAGGCCTGCCGCGACACCGGCACCGGCCCGCGGCGGGCCGCGATCGGCTCGGCGCTCGTCGACCTCGCCGCCCGCGGCGGCCTGGTCAGCTTCCAGGTCCTCGGCCACCTGATCCGCATGCAGGCCCGCAGCGGCCAGGCCGACTTCGCCGCCGCCGACCGCGACGCCGAGGCCGCCGAGGACCTGGCCGCCCGCCACGAACGGCCCCTGGTCGGGGTGTTCACGCAGTGGTACCGCGTGCTGCGCCTCGCCATCGCGGACGCGGCCCCGGTCGCGGCGGTGGAGCGCGCCTACCGGTCGGCGGCGGTGCTGCTCGACGACGCCGGCATGCCCGGCCTGAGCGACGGCCTGCTCCCGCTGGCGCTGCGCTGCCTGCGGGTGTGGCGCGGCGAGCCCGACGACGGCGCCGACTGCGGCCCGTACGAACGGTGGGCCCGCCCGGACCCGGCGGCGCTCGCCGCGCTGCCCGATCCGCCGGCCGGGCTGTTCACCGAGGCGCTGTGGTGCCTGGTCGGGCGGGCGGCGGTGGCCGCCGGCGACCACGCCACAGCGGCCCGGGCGCGTGCCGCGCTGGTCCCGGCCGCGGGGGAGTGGGCCGGCGCCGGCAGCGGCCTGCTCACCGCCGGCCCGGTCGCCGAGCACCTCCACCGCCTTGACGCGGCACTCGCCGGCGCGTCCTGACGCGCCGTCCGACCGTGGGTGGACCCGGCGCCGGGAAGTCGGACCGTGGGCGGACGCGGCGGCCGGGCCGGATGCCTAGCGTCGTCGGCATGGATGTTGATGCCCTGGTCACGTGGGATGCCGGGAAGCGGTACGGGCGGCGGTGGGCCCTGGCCCACGCGAGCGTGCGGGTGCCGGCCGGCGGCGTCGTCGCCCTGGTCGGGCCCAACGGCGCCGGCAAGACGACGCTGCTGCACCTGGCCGTCGGCCTGCTGCGGGCCGACGCCGGGCGGGTGGCGGTGTTCGGCGCCTCGCCGCGGGCGGCGACGGGGAGCGGCGACGTCGGCTTCGTCGCGCAGGACAAGCCGCTGTACCGCCGGTTCCGGGTCGACGAGCTGCTGCGGATGGGTGCGGCGCTCAACCCGCGCTGGGATCGCGGATACGCGCTGCGGCGGCTGCGCGGCCTCGGCATCGATCCGGGCCGGCGGGCCGGTGCGCTCTCCGGCGGCGAGCAGGCGCAGACCGCGCTGACCCTGGCATTGGCGAAGCGGCCGCGGCTGCTGCTGCTCGACGAGCCGGCCGCGGCGCTGGACCCGCTGGCGCGGCGGGCGTTCCTCGACGACGTGCGCGGCGAGACCGCCGCCCGCGGCATCACGGTCGTGCACTCCTCGCACGACGTCGCCGAGCTTGACCGCGCCTGCGATCACCTCGTGGTCGTGCGCGGCGGCACCGTCGCGCACGACGGCCCGGTCGACGCCCTCGTCGCGCCGGGCCAGAGCCTGGAGGACTTCGTGCTGCGCGCCCTCGGCGGCACCCGCCCGGCGGAGGCGGCGGCATGATCTGGTTGTCCTGGCGCCAGCACCGCAACCAGCTGCTCGCCGCCGCCCTCGGTGTCGCCGGGCTGGCCGTGGCGTACGTGGCGATGCGCGCGGCGCTCGTCGCCTACCTGCACGGCAGCGGGCTGAGCGCGTGCCTGGCCCGGCCCGATGAGGGTTGCGGCGCGCTCGTCGGAGGACTGCGCGCGAAGTACCCGGCGTTGCTGGACGCGCTGCCGTACCTCAACCTCGCGCCCGCCCTCATCGGGCTGTTCTGGGGCGCCCCGCTCATCGCCGGCGAGGTCGAGGCCGGCACGCACCGCCTGGCGTGGACGCAGGGCGTCGGCCGTCCGCGCTGGCTGTGGACCAAGGTGGCGATGCTCGCGACCGGCTGCGCGGCGGGCGGCCTGGCGGTCGGCGCGCTCGACCGGTGGTTCCTCGACCCGTACATCACCGCCGGCGTGATCAGCCCGGTCCAGCGCAACTGGGTCGGCCTGCTGGGCGTCGCGCCGGCCGGGTACGCGCTGTTCGCGTTCGCGCTGGGCGCGGTCGTGGGCGCCTACGCGCGGCGGAACCTGTCGGCGATGGTGGTCACCCTCGCGATCTTCGTGCCGGTGCGGCTGGCGTGGGAGCAGGTGCGGTACCGCCTGATCTCCTCGGTCCGGGTCGTCTACCCGCTCGACGCCGCCCGGCCGCCGGGCCGGCCGCGCCAGGACTGGCGGCTCGACCCCACCGGCCTCGTGGACCGGGCCGGCCACCCGATCGGCGCCGGGCAGGCCTCCCAGTGGTGCGCCGGGGCGATGGGCGGCGACAAGGGCGGTCTGGACGGCTGCCTCGCCGAACACGGCGCGCGGCGGCTCGAGTGGTACCTGCCCGCCGACCGCTTCTGGCACCTGCAGGCCGTCGACGCCGTGGTGTTCGCCGGGCTCGCCGGGTTGCTGCTGGCGGTGCTCGCGTTGCGGGTCGTGCGGCGGGTCGGCTGAGCCATATGCTCGCCCAGGTGGAGCGAGGAGCGCGGCTGATCCGGCGGGCCGGGTCGACGCCGGGGGACGCGGCGAGCGCACTGGCGCTGCTGCTGGCGGCCGTCGTCCTCGGCCTGCGGGCCACCGACCCGTTCCCGTACGGCGTGCTGGCGGCCGCCGCGACGATGGCGTGGCGGCGCCGGTTCCCGACCGCGGCCTGTGCGGTGACCGGCGCCGGCCTGCTCGCGACGTTCCCGTGGCCGGTCGGCGACGCCGTCCTCCTGCTGGCCGTGGCGTGCCTGGTCCTCGCCTGCTACGCCGCCGCCGTCCACGCCCGTCACTCGTGGCTCGGCCCCGCGATCCTGGCCGCGGTCGTCGCGCCGTTCGCGGGCGGCAGCCGGTTCCCGGTGCCGGACGCCGCCGTGCCGTTCCTGGTGCTGGGCAGCGCGTGGCTGGCCGGCGCCGCCGCGCGCTCGCGGGCCCGCAGCGCCGCGGCCTGGCGGGCCGAGGCCGGCCGCGCCGCCCGCGAACGCGACGAAGCCTACGCGAGCGCCGTGCGCGACGAGCGCGCCCGCATTGCGCGGGAGCTGCACGACGTCGTCACCCACCGCGTCAGCGTCATGGTCATCGCCGCCGGCGCCGCCCGGACGCTGCTGCCCGCCGACCCGGGCCGGGCCGCCGAGCAGCTGCGCCTGGTCGAGGCCGGCGGCCGTGACGCGCTCGGCGACCTGCGCGGCATGCTCGGCCTGCTCGCCACCGTGCCGTACGACGCCGGGGTCCAGCCCCAGCCCGGCCTGGCGATGCTGCCGGACCTCGTCGCCGGGGTCAGCGCCGCGGGCCTGCCGGTCACCTGCCGCGTCACCGGCGAAACCCGGCCGCTGCCGCCCGGGCTGGGGCTCGCGGCCTACCGCATCGTCCAGGAGGCGCTGACCAATTCGCTGCGGTACTCCACCCGCGCCGGCACCCGCATCAGCGTCGACATCGGCGACGAAGCCCTGGCCCTGGCCGTCGTGGACGACCAGCCGCCGCCGGCGCCGCACCCGCGCGGATCCGGCGGGGGCCGCGGCCTCATCGGCATCCGCGAGCGCGTCGCCTCCTACGGCGGCAGCGTCGCGATCGACGACGACCCGGCCCGCCCGTTCGCCGTCTCCGTGCGCATACCGATCCCCGATGCCGGGTCCGCGCCGTGATCCGCCTGGTGGTCGCCGACGACGACCCGCTCGTGCGCACCGGCCTCGGCATCATGCTCAACGCCGCGCCGGACCTCACCGTCGTCGCCGAGGCCGGCGACGGCGCCGCCGCCGTCCGGGTCGTGCGCCGCGAGCGCCCCGACGTCGTCCTGCTCGACGTGCGCATGCCCGGCACCGACGGGCTCACCGCGGCCCGCACCCTGCTCGCCGGGCCGGTTCCCTGGAAGATCGTCATGCTCACGACGTTCGACCTCGACGAGTACGTCTACGCCGCCCTGCGCGCCGGCGCCAGCGGCTTCCTGCTCAAGGACATTCCGCCGGAGCGGCTCGTCTCCGCGGTACGCCACGTGCTCACCGGCGACGTGCTCCTCGCCCCGTCGATCACCACCCGGCTCGTCGCCCGGCACGCCGCCCCGCGCCCCGGCGCCCGTCCCGACCGGCTGGCCGCGCTCACCGCCCGCGAGTCCGAGGTCCTCGCCCTGATCGGCGCCGGCCTGTCCAACACCGAGATCGCCGACCGGCTCGCCCTCGGCGAGGCGACGGTGAAGACCCACGTCGGGCGCATCTTCGCCAAGCTCGGCCTGCGCGACCGCGTCCAGGCCGTCATCGCCGCCTACGAGACCGGCCTGGCGCCGCCTGACCCGGCTGGAGCAGGACCGTGACCGCGCCGGTCAGCCGTCCTGGGTGCGGGCCCCGTCGAGGCGGATGCGCACGGTGCGGAGCAGCTCGATGAGCGTGGCCAGGCGCTCGTCGTCGAGGTCGGCGAGCCCGAGGGTGGCCTCGGGGTGCATCGCCTGCATGGCCTGGCCGATGAGCGCGCCGCCGTCCTCGGTGAGCCGGATGGTGCGGCGGCGGGCGTCGGCCGGGTCGAGGTGGATGCTCACCGCGCCCCGGTCGGCGAGTGCCTTCACCGTCTTGGACACCGCGGGCTGGTTGACCTCCATCGCGTCGGCGATCTCGCCGATGGTGCAGCCGTCCGGATGCCCGGTGAGGTGCAGCAGCAGGCTGGTGTGCGTCATGGTCAGGCCGAGGGGGCGCAGGGCCCGGTTGAGCCGGGTCGTCATCAGCTGGTGGACGATGGCGAGCTCGCGCACCATCGCGCCCTGCTGCTGCGGTCGTTGCGGCCGGGCCATGCGGCGCCCTCCTACTTGATGTTGAAGATCCCCACGACGTGCGGGGTGTCGACCAGCGTGTGCGGCGCGACGGCATGGTAGGCCCACACGTGGACCCAGGCGTTGCCGGTGCGCAGCGTCAGCACGCTCTTCACCATGCCAGGCCCGGTGTACTGCAACAGCAGCAGCCCGATCGACACCGCCGCGCCGGCGGGCGAGCGCAGCACCGTCCACGCCTCGAAAACGTGCAGCAGCGCATACGTGAGGCCGCCCAGGACCACGGTGGCGGGCACCGAGCGGGTCAGCGCGCGGTAGCGGGGCAGCAGGATCGAGTAGACCAGGACCATGGTGGGCAGGACGGAGCCCAGGAAGTACAGGCCGAACGCGGCGGGCACGCCCTTGAGCAGCTGGCCGGCGCTCAGGTGCAGCACGGCGTCGGAGAGGCCGCCGAGCTCGTTGAGCGACTCCAGGACCATGACGACGACGATGACGAGCAGGTCGTTGCGGCGGTTGGACGAGCGCAGGCTCAGCTGCTCGGCCGTGTAGCGCTGGCGGAAGTAGAGCCACGGCAGCAGGGCGTAGACCACGAAGTTGTACCCCGCCCAGACGTATGCCTCGTAGGGCGTGACGTGCTGGTGGCCGTACAGGGTGCCGGCCAGGTGGAAGCTGATCGGGTGCCCGCCGAGCAGCCGGCCCAGGCCCGCCCCGACGAGCTGCCCGGCGGCGGCGTAGGCGAGCACCCCGGCCACCTCGCGCCCGGCGGTGCGCCGCTCGGGCGCCCGCGCGCCGAGGTCGACCGCGGCCCGCCGGCGAGTGAGCAGGTAGATGACGCCGATGAGCAGCGCCACGACGGCGAGGTTGGCGTCGGCTCCGGCGGCCATCGTCGCCGCGCCGGCCACCCCGGCCCGGTCGGCCAGGGCGAACACGGCGAGGTTGGCCGCGGTGATCGCACCGATGGTGATCCACAGCGTCCTGGACTTGAGCATGGACATGAGGGGGTCCTTGAGGGGGAAGGAGGAGAAGTATTCCGTGGAATACGTTAGCGTCGCGCCCGCCGGCGCGTCAAACATTCCATGGAATGGAGATGTCGCTCGGCGTGCGGGCGCCGCGCGGCGGGGCTACGTTGCTCGCGGTATGCCCGACCCTCAATGAGGAGGTCCCCCATGTCGACCGATGCAGGCGCCGCGGAGCCCGTATCCCGGCGGCCGTCGAAGCGGTGGTTACTCGCCGCCGTCGCGGCCGTGCTGGTGGCCGCCCTGACCGGCGGCGGCATCGCCTACGCCGCCACCGCCGCGGCGCCGGCGATCAAGACGTTCACGCCGCGCTCCGAGCGCGACGTCACCAACATCGACGTGCTGCGCCAGCAGATCCGCAACTACTACGGCGACCCGCTCGGCACCGGGATCTCGCCGGCCGACAGCAACTACGCCAAGGAGGCGCGCGGCGTGGCCGCCGACGGCCAGCGGTGGATCGAGACCCGCCACCACGTCCGCGGTACCAAGGCGATCATCCTCGACGTCGACGACACCGCGCTGCTGACGTGGAACTACGAGGTGTTCAGCAACTGGGCGTACAACCCGGCGACCAATGCCCAGTTCGTCACCGAGCAGCGCTTCCCGGCCGTGCCCGGCATGGTGGACCTGGCGAAGGCGGCCGAGCGCGAGGGGTACGCCATCATCTTCCTGACCGGCCGCGGCGCCGCGCAGGAGCAGGCCACGCTGGGCAACCTGACCGCCGACGGCATCGGCGTCGACGCCGGCTTCCCGAAGCCCACCACGCTCAGCGACGGCGAGGACGGCCTGTTCACCAAGCCCGCCGTCGCCGACTACCCGGACTACCTGAAGGCGGCGTGCGCCGCGGACCCGAACGGCGCCTGCACGACCATCCACTACAAGTCGGCCACCCGGGCGCACATCGAGTCCCTGGGCTACGAGATCGTCGCCAACTTCGGCGACCAGTACAGCGACCTCGAGGGCGGCCACGCCGACCGCACGTTCAAGCTGCCCAACCCGAACTACTTCCTGCCCTGACCTGCTGTGAGCGCTCGCCCCGCCGCGCGGCGGGACGAGCGCTCGGGCGGAGAATCGGGTTTCTGCCGGGGAGCAGCTCTCGTACGCTCGCTGGGTGAGCGACAGCAACGGCTATGTGAGGTTGCGAGAGACCTTCAACGAGGACGCCGAACGGTATGACCGGGCCCGGCCGCGGTACCCGGCGCAGCTGTTCGACGACCTGGCCGCGGCCGGAGTGCCTCGCGGTGCGAGGGTGCTGGAGATCGGCTGTGGAACGGGGCAGGCAACCGTGTCGCTGGCCGAGCGGGGTTACGGCATCGTGGCTGTCGAGCTGGGCGCGGACCTGGCGGCCGTGGCGCGGCGAAATCTTGCCGGCTTCGACTCGGTTCAGGTCGTCACGGCGGCCTACGAGGAGTGGCCGCTGCCCAGCGAGCCGTTCGACGTGGTGTTCTCCGCGACGGCATTTCACTGGATCGACCCGGCCGTGCGGGTGCCGAAGTCGGCGGATGCCCTGCGCCCCGGCGGTCTGCTGGCCACGGTGGGAACCCACCACATAGCAGGCGGCACCTGGACCGAGGCGTTCTTCGCCGAGATCCAACGGTGTTACGAGCGCTTCGATCCGACGGTCCCGACGGATCTGCGCCTCGAAACCGCTCGCGACATTCCGCAGGACGATCGGGAGCTGACCTCGTCCGGGCGCTTCGGGCCCGCGAGTTTCCATCGGTACGAGTGGGAGGCGTCGTACTCGACGGCGGAGTACCTGGACCTGCTGCTGACCTACTCCGGACACCGTGCTCTGCCACAGGACCAGCAGAGCGGACTGCTGAACTCCATTGCGGCGCTCATCGACGAGAACTACGGTGGCCGAGTCGTCAAGCGCTACCTGACCGAGCTGAGGGTCGCCGAACGAGTCCGGTGATGACCGATGAACCATGATCCCGATCAGCGCCTGGTCGAGGCGGTGCGGGCCGGTGACGAGGTGGCCGTCGCGCGGGCGCTGGCCGACGGGGCGGACCCGGATGCCTCAGTGAGCCGGTTCCAGGGTTCGGTGCTCATCGAGGCGGCCCGCAGCGGCCGGTCGGGAGTCGTCGGCCTGCTGGTGGATGCCGGCGCCCGCATCGGACCCGTCGGTCACTTCAACGTGTCGCCGCTGCGCGTCGCGGTGCTCGAGGCGCGCACGGACGTGGTGCGGTACCTCGTCGCCCGCGGGGCGCTTCCGGCGGAGCCCACGACGAGGACGAGTGTGCTGACCGAGGCCGTGTCCTACGCGATGCATCGTCCTCGGCCGGCGGCTCTTGCGACGCTGCAGGTGCTGCTGGACGCGGGGGCGACGCCGCGCCCGAGCGAGGAGGCGCCGCTGATCACCGCGGTCATGCAACCGGTCGCACCGGCGGTCCTGCGACTTCTCCTGGCGAAGGGCGCCGACGTCAACCAGCGGCGCAGTGACGGCTCGCCGGCGATCGTCGTAGCTGCCCGGCGAGGAGATCACGCCGCGGTGGACGTGCTGCTGCAGGGCGGCGCCGACGCGGATGCCCGCGACCGGCACGGGCGGACCGCGTTGATGCACGCGGTCGAACGCAACGAACAACGGGTGATCGCCGTCCTGCTGCTGGCCGGCGCCGCCGTCGACGCGGTCGGCGCGGACGGCATGACCGCCCTGGAGCTGGCCCGCGGCTGGCAGCGCCAGAATGTCCAGTTCATGCTGGGCGAGCACCGCGCCGGGCGGGACGACGTGCCGATCACTCGCACCGTCGTCTCGATCGTCCCGACCGGTGTCCGGTTCAAGGGTGATCCGCCGATGCTGCACCTGCTGGCGAGCGTCATCGACATCGCGCTGGACGACCTCGGCGACGACGAGTGGGCGGCTCGGACGGGCGGGAACGCTGATACGGCCCGGGCCGTTGCCGTGCGGCTGCGCCACGAGGCCGTCCCGGCGTCGAACGCTTCGTGGTTTCAGCTGGAGGTCACCGCGGACGAGTTCGCTGCCGCACGCTCGGCGTTGGTCGAGCTCGCCTACGGCACCACACGCGTCCTGCCCGCCGGTACCAGCAGGCTGGAGATCGTCGACGTGCTCGAGGAACTCGACCGGCAGCTCGGTCCTTAGCCCCGGCAGCGTCACGGCGCGGCCAGGGCCTGCGTGGGGGACAGGCGGGCGGCCCGGATCGCCGGGTAGAGGCCGGCCGCGGCGCCGATGACGATCGTCGCGGCCAGGGCGCCCGCGGTGGCCCACGGCGGTACCACCGTCGGCCAGGACCTCGAGGCGGCGTACACGGCGGTGGCGGCCACGCCGAGCAGGACGCCGCCGAGGCCGCCCAGCGCCGACAGCAGCAGCGACTCCGCCAGGAACTGCAGGCGGACCTGGCCGCGGGTGGCGCCCAGCGCGCGGCGCAGGCCGATCTCGCCGCGGCGTTCGAGGACGGAGATGACCATCGTGTTGGCCGCGCCGACGCCGCCGACGAGCAGCGCCACCGCGCCCAGGCCGAGCAGCAGCGCGTTGAGGGTCGCGGCGGCGGCCCGGCGCGCCAGCAGGGCGTCGGACGGCTTGGAGACGGCGACGTCGCCGGGGGCCTGCGGGTTGGCGGTGGCGGCCAGCACGGCCCGGACCGCCTCGACCTGGCTGTCGCGCGTGCGGGTGTACACCGTGGTCGCACGGCCGTCGAACCGCAGCCGCTCGGTGGCGGCGTCCCAGCCAACGAGGACGGCCGAGTCCAGCTCCGGGGCAAGGGGACCGGGGCGAGGACGCGGATCACGGTGAAGCGGGCGTCGCCGACGAGGAGCTCGGTCTGCGGGCTCGGGCGGCCGATGCCGAGCCGCTCGGCGGCCGCCGCGCCGAGGACCGCGGCGGGATAGCGGGCGGTGGCGCCGTTGAGCCACGTGCCGGCCCGCACGGTGGCGCCGACGGTCGCCGGCAGGCTCAGCCGGGCGGCCATGACCGTCAGGCCGTTGGTCTCCCCCTTCGCTGTGGTACACCCGGACGCCATGCACCTCGCCGGTCGCCGCAACCGCGGTGACCGGGCCGATGCGGGCGATCATCGCCTCGGCCGGGGCGGGCAGGGGAGCGGGCCGGCCCTCGATGGTCCGGGCGGGCGCGACGGTCAGCAGGTTGGTGCCGAGCGCGGCGAGCTGCCGGTCGAGCTGCTCGCGGGACGAGGACGAGATGCCGACGACGGCGACCATCGCGGCGATGCCGAGCGCGGACAGCAGCGCCCGGGCGGGGCGGGTGCGCGGGCTGGCGGCGCCGACCCGGACGACGTCGCCGGGGGCCAGGCGGGCCGGGACGAGAGCGGACCGCGCCGGTGCGGGAGTGGTCACGGCGCCACCAACCGGCCGTCGCGCATGCAGATCTGGCGCCGCAGGCCGGCGGCGAGCTCGCGGCGTCGGGCAGCCGGATCTGCACCTGGGCGTTCTTGCGGGCCGGCCGCTGCTTGGACACCTCGAGCAGGGTCGTCACCCGCCGGGCGGTGCCGGTGTAGTGCAGCACGTCCTCGCCGCCGCCGGTGGACAGGTTGAGGCCCGGCGGCCACCGAGTCGATGCGGATCTGGCCCGGCGCGAACAGCACCCGCGGCCAGCGCCGCTTCGTCGCCGATGCCGCCCACGACCTGCGCACCCCGCTGGCGATCGTGCGGACCGGCCTGGAGGTCCAGCTGGCCACGCCCGAAGCCACGCTCGACCAGTGGCGTTGCATGGCCGGCCGGGCACTGACCGCGACCGCCCGCGCCGAACGGATGCCCGACGGGCTGCTCGCGCTGGCCCGCAGCGACAGCGGCGCGATCGCCGCCGCCCCGCACGACCTGGCCCTGGCCGCGGCCGCCGCGCTGGGCGAGGCCGACGAGGAGGCCGAACGGGCCGGGCCCACCGTGACGAGCGACCTGCGCCCCGCCCCGGTCACCGGCGACCCGGCGCTGCTGGACCGGTTGGTGTCGGTCTGGAGGATGACGCGGCGAGGGTCCTCCTGGCGAGGTACGGGAAATCATCGTTGCGGCGGGCGTGCCGGCGTGGCGGTGCCGCCTAGCCTTCGCGGATGGCGATGAGCGCGTTGGGTCAGGTCGTGCGGGCCGGTGTCGGGCGCAGGCGCGGGCCGGCGGTGGCGATGGGGCTGACGACGATGCTGGCCGTGACCGCGTCCGTGCTCGGGGTCGGGCTCCTCGTCGCGTCGCCGGCGTCGTTCGACGCTGCCTTCCAGGACCGCCACGGCGCGCAGCTCACGGCGCGGTTCGACGCGGGGCGCGTCGGCGAGGAGCAGGTGCGGGCCACGGCACGGGTCGCGGGCGTGGTCGAGGCGGCCGGGCCGTACCGGATGCTGTCTTTGCGACCGCGGGCGGGCGCGAACGGCGAGGGGATTGCCGAGGGGGATGAACTGGCGCCGATGACGATCGTCGGGCGGGCCGATGCCGGCGGGGCGGTCGACCGTCTGCAGATCACCGATGGGCGGTGGGCGACCGGCCCCGGCGAGGTGGTGCTGGACGCGGACAACGCGCCGTTCGGGGTCGGCGGCCGGCTGCGGTTTCCGGACCTGCCGGGGGCGCCGACGCTGAGCGTCGTCGGGATGGCCCGGTCGGTGGGGCGCAGCTCGAACGCGTGGGTGTCGCCGGCCGAGCTGCGGGAGCTCACGGCGCCCGGGGCGCGGCCGGACTACCAGATGCTGTACCGGTTCGCCGCCGCGGCGACGCAGCGGCAGGTGGCCGCCGACCGGGAGGCGATCGCGGCAGCGGTGCCCGCCGGGGCCATGACCGGCGTGTCGTCGTATCTGACGCTGCGGCTCCAGGCGGACCGGACGCCGGCGACGTTCGCGCCGTTCGTGGTGGCGTTCGGGCTGCTGGGGCTCGGCATGTCGGTGCTCGTCATCGCCGTCGTCGTCAGCGGAGCGGTGGGCGCGGCGACCCGCCGCATCGGGGTGCTCAAGGCGATCGGGTTCACGCCGGGGCAGATCGTGTGGGCGTACACCGGGCAGGCGCTCATCCCGGCGACGGCCGGCACGGCGGCCGGGGTCGTGTGCGGCGACCTGCTGGCCGTTGCCGTGCTGGGCGACGCCGGGGCCGTGCGGGGAGCCGGGCCCGCGGTGGTCCCGCCGTGGGTCGACGTCGCGGTTGCCGGCCTCGCCCTGGCCCTCGTCGCCGGTACCGCATTGGTGCCCGCCCTGCGCGCCGGCCGGCTGCGCACCGTCGAGGCCCTGGTCGTCGGGCGCACCCCGCGGGCCGGGCGCGGGCGGCGGGTCCGGCAGGTGCTGGGCCGGCTGCCGTTGCCGCGCGCGGTCACGCTCGGGCTGGCGAGCCCCTTCAGCCGGCCGGCGCGGGCGTCGACGATCGCGGCGGCCGTGGCGCTCGGCACCGTCGGGGTGACGCTGGGGGTGGGGCTGGCGGTCTCGCTCGGCGCGATCCAGCGCGACGCCGACCGGCGCTCGCCGGGGGCGATCGTCGTGCAGGTGTCCGGGCCGCCGGCGCCGCCCGTACCGGGTGAGCAGGGCCGGCCGATCCAGCCCGCCGGCGCCGAGCAGGTCGCGGCGATGATCCAGGCGCAGCCGGGCACCGGCCGGTACTTCAGCACCGGCGAGACCGAGCTCAGCGTGAGCGGGCTGGCCGGGCCGACGAGGGTGATCGCGTACCGCGGGGCATCGTCCTGGGGCGCGTACCGGATGCTGGCGGGCCGGTGGTTCCAGGGCCCCGGGGAGGCGGTCGTCCCGTCCGGGTTCCTCAGCGCGACCGGGACCCACCTCGGGGACACGATCACCCTGACGAACGGCGGCCGCTCGGCCTCCGTCCGGCTCGTCGGCGAGGCCCTCGCCATGCGGCCGGTCATCCTGACCGACGCCGGGTCGCTGGCGGGGCTGGACGCGTACGTGCTGCCGCAGTCGGTCGAGTTCGACATCGACCTGGCGCCGGGCGTCGACCGGCGCGCGTACATGGCGGCGCTCGACGACACCCTGCGCCCCTACGGCATCGTCTCCCAGCCCAACCACGCCCACGTGAGCGGCGTGCTGGTGGCCATGGACGCGCTGGCCGCCACGCTCACGCTGCTCCTGGTCGCGGTGGCGGGCGCCGGCGTGCTCAACGTGGTCGTGCTCGACATCCGCGAGCGCGCCCGCGACATCGGCATCCTCAAGTCGCTGGGCCTGGCGCCCCGGCAGGCCGTCGCGATGGTCCTCACCTCGGTGGCGGTGAACGGGCTGGCCGCGGGCGCGCTCGGCGTGCCGGTCGGCGTCGCGCTGCACCACCTCGTCGTGCCGGCGATGGGCGAGGCGGCCGGCACCACGATTCCGAGGGCCGACATCGAGGTGTACCACCCGCCGGTGCTCGTGCCGCTGCTGCTGGGCGGGCTGCTGATCGCCGTCGGCGGCGCGCTGGTCCCGGCCGGCTGGTCGGCCCGGTCCGGCACGGCCGCGGCGCTGCGCTCCGAGTAGCGCCGGCGCCTCGTGCGCCTCAGATGGACAACAGGCGATCGAGCAGGCGGTGGTACTGCAGCACGGAGTCGCGCATGTCCGCGATGCCGTCGGACGCCCGCGCGCTGCCGCGTGCGACCTGCTCCTCGCGGCTGTGCACGTTTTCGGCGAGGGCCTTCACCGCATCGTCCACCAGCTGCCGAGCCTCGGTGACGCTGCCCGGCGGGTCCTGGACGAACCGGCTCTCCACCCTGTGCCAGCGCCGCCAGAAGTCGTCGGTCTGCGTGGTGTCCCAGATCCCCGGCTGCTGCGTGGCGGGGTACTGCGGCTGCGGGGCAGCGGCCGCCCGTGGCTGGTGGATTGCCTGCTGCGCGTCGGTGTCGTCCGTCCTGTAGACGTCGCCGCCGGCCGGTGCCGCATAGACCGGGCCGCCTGCAGCATCGACCTCCGTGGGTGGTGGTGGCTCCTGAGGGGGTGGTGGTGCCGCGCTGGCCGCCGCGGGATCGATCGAGCTGCCGTCTTGCATTGCGGTTCCGCCCGTCCCGCCGGCGCCGCGGACCCGCCGCCCGCGCCGCCGCGACGAACCGCGGAATCGGCCGAACGTCGCAGCCGCGACACCGGCGACGATCAGCAATAGCAGGACGATGGCGAGCAGGGCTTCAGTCGATGACATGGCGAAATCCCTTCAAACGCAACCAGCTCAGACGCTAGCTCGCCCCGGCTCCGGCCGGCCTCACCTCCTCGATCCATCACCAACAGGCATGACGTGAGGGCGAATGGCGGTCGCCTCACTCCCGTCGGGCGGCGCGATGGCGCGGGTGCCGTGGATGACGAACCCCGACGCGCGCAGGGCGGGAACGGCCAGGACGGCGAGGGCCGCACCGAGCGCCGCGACGGCGACCATGGCGCCCCGCAGGCCGGTCCCGTCGGCCCAGAAGCCGACGTAGACCGGTCCGAGGAGGAAGCCGAGGTACGCAACGGTCGAGATGATCGCGGTCGAGCGCCCGCGGTAGGCCTCCGGCACGTTGCGGGCACCGACGCTCAGCAGCGTCGGGAACAGCCCGCCCGTGCCGGCGGCGGCCAGAACGATGCCGAGCGCGGCCACCGGCAGGCTCTGCGCGATCGAGACCACCACGGCGCCGGCCGCCGCGACCGTGGCGCCGAGCACCAGGATGTGGGCGGCGAAGCGGGGCGGGACGGCGCTCAGGCTCAGCCGGGCGACGGCGACCACCGCGGCGAACACGGCGGGCGCAAGGGCGCTGCGGCCGGGCCCGGAGCCGAGCTCCTGCTCGAAGAAGACCGCCTGCCAGCTCTGGTGGGCGTTCTCGCTGGCGAACGCCAGGGTGCCGAGGGCGCCGACGATGAGCAACGGTGCGACCAGGCGGCGGTCGAGGGGGGCCACGGCCGGCCTCGCCGCGGGCGCGCGGTCGCTGGAACGGGCGGCCCGTGTTCCGGCGAGGACCGCCGCGGCGATGACGGCATCGAGCACGGCGGCGGCCGCGAACGGTATGACGGTGGGCGCACCGGCTTGCGCGGCGATGCCCGTCCCGAGGCTTCCGGCGACGACGAGGGCCGAGAAGGCGCCGGCCGCCCGGGTGAGCACGGGCCTGCCGGTCGCCTGTTCCGCGTCGCCGGCCATCGAGTTCATCGCCACGTCGGTCGCGCCGCTGGATGCGCCCAGCAGTGTCAGTGCGGCGCACAGCGTGAGCAGGCCGTGCGCGGTCACCGCCACACCGACCCCGCACACACCGAGCGCGGTCAGCATGAGCGCCGTCGTCCGCCGGCCCCATCGGTCCACCGCGGGCCCGGTGAGCAGCATCGCCGGCAGGGCGCCGCCGCCGATGAACAGCAGCGCGACACCGAACTGGGCGTCGTCGACGCCGGCCTGCTCGCGGATGCGCGGGATCGAGGCGCCCCAGACACCCCAGAACGCGCCGAACGCCGCGAAGACCAGATAGCTGGGCAGCGTTCTGGATCGGAAGGGATAGAGGAAGGCCGACATGTTGTGTAACGATACACAGCTATGATGCGCTGGTGTCAAGGAAGTCCAGGCGCGCGACCATGGCCGAGGTCGCCGCTCGAGCCGGCGTCAGCCCGATGACGGTCTCGTACACCTACAACGAGCCCTCACGGGTCGCCGACGAGACCCGGGCGCGCGTCCTGCTCGCCGCCATAGAGCTCGGCTACGCCGGTCCTGACCCCGCCGCGCGCTCGCTGCGCCGCGGCTCGACCCGCACCCTCGGCGTGGTACTCGGCGAACGCCTCACCTACGCCTTCGACGACCCCCAGGCGGTACAGTTCCTCGCCGGCATCGCCGAGGTGTCCGCCGAGCACGGCTTCGGCATGACCATCCTGCCGACCAGCGGCTCCGACGCCGACGTGCAACGGGTCCGCGACGCCGCGGTCGATGCGTTCGTGCTCTGGACGACCAGCGACGACGATCCGGTCCTCGACGCGGTCGCGGCCACCCGGCGGCCGGCCGCCATCCAGGGCGGCCCCGCGCGGCCGGGCTTCACGATGATCGGCGCGGACGACCGCGCCGCCGCCCGCGCCATCGGCGCACATGCCTTCAACGCCGCGCGGCGTCCTGCGGTGGTGAGCTTCCCGCTGGGCCGGGACCGAACGGCGGCCGTCGTTCACGGCCCCGACCCGGCCTCCGCGTCGTTCCCGGTGACCCGTCACCGCCTCGAAGGATTCCGCGACGCGGCGACCGACGCCGGCATCGCCTGGCAGAGCGTCCCGGTCGCCGTGTGCGCCACGAACGACGCCGACCTCGCGCAGGCGGCCGCCGCCGGCCTCATCCGGGACGGGCACGACGCCATCGCCGCGATGAGCGACCAGCAGGCGCTCGGCGTCCTGCGCGCCGCCGAGCGGGCCGGCATCGCGGTCCCCGACCGGCTCGCCGTCACCGGCTGGGACGACTCCGAAACCGCCCGGCAGCGGGACCTGACCTCGGCCGCCCAGTCGCTGCGCGAGCAGGGACGGGCCTGTGCCGCCAAGGTGCTGACCGGATCACACCCGGGCGGCGGCTCCAGCGCCTGGTCCATCACGGTCCGCGGCTCCACCCGCAGGTGAACGACCGTCGCCGACGGTCAGGCCGCCGGGTCCCGGCGGGCGAGCACGAGTGCGGCGAGGGCCGTGCAGACGGCAATGACCGCCAGCTGTACGGCGACGCCGGTGCCGAGGGCGGGCACGTGCTCGGCGCCGGCGCGCTCGAGCAGGCCCGGCCAGCTCTGCCAGTAGTGGACCGGCAGCACCACCGCGACGGCGTGCAGGAAGCCGTGCGTGGCCGCCTGGCCGTTGAGGATGCTGGCCACGACGACGAAGGCGATCGCGGCGGCGACGGCCTCGGCGCCGCGGGGCAGCAGGATGGCGAGGGTGAAGGCGATCGCCGCGATGCTGAGCATGCACAGCGTCAGGTACGCCGTCGCGGCCAGGACGCGGGTGAGCGCCGCGGTGGTGGACAGGTCGGGGGCGCCGATGACGTGGAACGGGTGCCAGCCGAAGACGGCCAGGCCGACGAGGACGCCCGCGAGGAGGTCGCAGAGGACGGCCGCGGCGGTGACGGTCAGCACCGCGGCGAGCTTGCCGGCCAGCAGGCGGCCGCGGGTGACGGGGGCGACGTAGAGGTACCGCAGCACGCCCCAGTCCCGGTCGGAGGACGCGACGGCGCTCGCGAGCAGCGCGACCACGACCGGCAGCAGCAGCGGGCCGGTGAACTGCAGGCTCGCCATCGCATGGTTGAGGGCCGAGTACGTGGAGGCGCCGAACAGGCCGTCCTGGTTGTGGTGGCGGGTGCCGGCCGAGGACGCGGTGGCGAGGCCGGCGGCGATCGGCACGGCGGCCACGCCGCCCAGCGCGATCAGCGTGCGCAGCCGCAGGATCTGGGTGGTCAGCTCAACGCGCAGCATCCGGGTCTCCGTTCTCGGTCAGCGACAGGAAGGCGTCCTCGAGGGACCGGCCGGCGCCGAGGAGGTCGGCGAGGGGGCTCGCGGCCACGAGCCGGCCGCGGTCGATGACGACGGCGTGGGTGGCGGCCTGCTGTACCTCCGCGAGCTGATGGCTGGAGAGCAGCACCGTCGCGCCCCGCTCGGCCAGGCCGGTGAGGTGGCCGCGCAGCGCCCGGACCTCGGCGGGGTCCAGGCCGTTGGCCGGTTCGTCGAGGACGAGCACGTCGGGGGCGCGCATCAGGGCCTGGGCGAGCATGAGGCGCTGCTGCATGCCCATCGAGTACTTGCGGACCTTCCGGTCCAGGGCGGTGCCGAGGCCGGCCAGGGACAGGGCGTCGTCGAGCGCCGGTGGCGGCCAGGCGCGGCGGGTCGCCGACCACAGCAGGCGGAGGTTGGCCAGGCCGCTCAGGTGCGGCACGAACGCCGGGCCGTCGATCAGGACGCCGACGCGGCGCAGGACCGCGGCGCCGAGGCTGATCGGCTCGCCGAGGATGCTGACCCGGCCCTCGTCCGGTGTGGACAGTCCAACCAGGACACGCATCGTGGAGGTCTTGCCGGCGCCGTTCGGGCCGAGCAGCGCGCAGACCTGGCCGGGCTCGATGGTGAAGCTGAGCCGGTCGACGGCAGTGTGCCGGCCGTAGCGCTTGGACAGCGAGTCGACGAGGATCATCGGGAGCCTCCGTTCGGGCGGGCCGCCAGCGCGGCGGCGGTGAGCGCCGCCGCGGCCAGGCCGGCGCCGGCGGTGAGGGTCACGAGGACCGGCACGGTGGTGACCGGGCCGCCGGTGACGGCCGTCCACAGTGGATCGCGGAACGCGGTGGTGAGCAGGAGGCCGAGGGTGCCGGCGATGACGATCCGCTCGGCGCGGGTGATGGGCGGGCGGGTGATGAACCCGGCCACGGCGTTGCTGACCACGCAGAACGCGTAGTTCGACGTCGCCGACACGGTGAATGCCCACCCGATGAGCAGCGGGTCGGTCCAGCCCTCGCCGACCGCCTGCGCGCCGACCATGGCGGCGGCGGCCAGGAGGCTCAGCGTCACGAAGACGGCGCTGGTATGGGCGCGGATCCAGGCGAGGCCGGCGGGCGGCACCAGGCGGCCGGCGACGTACTCGAGGCCGTCGCCGGTGGTCGCGTGTGGCGACCGGTGCCGCCACAGCCGGACACCGGCCGTCAGGGTCAGCAGCGACTGTACGGCGAGCCCGCCCACCAGCACCGCCGTCCAGCGGTTCCAGGCCTCGGCGTGCGCCCGGACGGCGACGGCGGCCCACTCGGCCGCCACGGTGAGGCCGACCAGGGCCGTCAGCGCGGCGGCGGCCCGATCGGCGGCGCCGGGTGCCCGCCACAGGGCGATGGCCGCCGCGAGCATGGGGACGGCGAACAGGGCGAAGGACACGAGCACGTCGTACGGGTCGTCCTGCCAGGGGCTCACGGCGCGGATCGACTTGTCGTGGGTGGCCAGCACGGTCAGCGCCTCGAAGAGCACCGCCGACCCGAGCGCCGCCACGATCGCGGGTCTCATGCCGCCCAATAGTACGCGCCTCGTAGTACGAGGCAAGTAGTACGAGGCAAGTAGTACGAGGCGGGTAGTATTCTTCGGGAAGGATGGGAGGCCGATGTACAGCACCGATGCCCAGATGGTCGTGCTCACCGTGCTCGCCGACGGGCCCCGCCACGGGTACGCCATCAACACCGCGATCGAGGCGCTCACCGGCCGCAAGCTCGGTCCCGGCAGCCTCTACGGCGCGCTCACCCGGCTCGAGGCGCGCGGGCTGATCGAGCCCGTCGCCGACGACGGCGACGGGCAGGAGCGGCAGCGCACGATGCGGATCACCGACGCCGGCCGGTCCTCGCTGCGCGCGGAGCTCGAGCAGCTCTCGCGCGTCACGCGGGCCGGGCTGCGGGCGCTCGGCGTGGAGCCGGCATGAGCGCGCCCGGGGTGATCGTCGCGCTGTACCCGCCCGCCGTTCGCGAGCGGTGGGGTGCCGAGATCGGCCGCGAGGTCGCCGAGGCCGGGCCCCGCTCGTGGGCCGACGCCGTCGCCGGGGCGCTGCGGCTCTGGCTGCACCCGAGCGACTGGCCGGAGAGCGCCGCCGGGCAGACCCGGCGGGTCCTCGCCGTCGCCCTGGCCGGGGTCACCGCCGCCGCCATGCTGGTGCTGCGGGCCGCCGAGCCCGGGCCGCGGCCGCTGTGGCTGCCGGCGCTCGCCGCCGGGGTGCTCGTCGCGGCCCCGCTGCCGCCGCCGCGGTGGCGCGCGCTGCGCTCGCTGCTCGCCGACGCGGTGCGCATCATGGCCGCCCCGGCCGCCGCCGTCGCCGGGATGTTCGCGCTCGCCTGGGGCGGCGTCGGGGGCGGCCCGGCGCCGTTCGCGTACTACTGGGCGACCCTCGCCTTCGTCGCGATCCGGGGGTGCGCCCTGGTCGCCCGCGTGCTGCGCACGTGCGTCGCGCCGACGACGCGGCGGCTGCGCGCGGCCCTGCTGCTCGTCGGGGCCGGCCTGGCCGTCGCGGCGGTCCAGGCGGCCACCGCCGGCACCCTCGCCGCGACCGCCGCGTTCGCCCTGCTGGCCGCCGTGACGCTGCAGGCCGGCCGCAACCTGCACCGGCCCGCCGCCTGAGGCCGCGCTACTGCGGCGGCTTGGTGGCGTCGCCGGGCCCGGCGCTGCGCGGGGGCAGCCGCGGCCCGTTCGGCGGCTCGACCGACCGGCATTCCGGGAGCGCCCGCAGGTACGCCTCATTGCTCTCCAGCGGCAGCAGCGCGGCCGGCGGGTCGATCGTCCCGTCCGCGTCCGGATCCGGCCAGCCGGGCACCCCGTGCTCGCGGATGCAGGCGGACCACGTGCGCGCCTGCGCGATCTCGGCGGCGCTCAGCGGCCGCCGGGACGGGCCGGCGCCGCCGCCCTTGGCGGTCCTGAACAGTGCCGCGCAGGCGGGCGCGGGCGGCACGTCGGGCGCCGAGTCGGGGAACACCCAGTCGCCGTTCCCGTTCTGGACCGGATCGGGCCAGTCCGGATGCCCGTTGTCGCGCATGCACTGGGCCGCGGCGGCCAGCGCCTGCCGCTGGCTCTGCGGACCGCCGGTCGTCGCGGCCGGCGCCCCGCCGCCGCTGCCGTCGCACCCGGCCAGGCCGACAAGTGCGATGACCACCAGGGCAAACCTGCGCAGTTTCATACCTGGATGGTCGGCGACGGCCCGCCGGCGGGGCTTCCCCAATAAGAGGCGGCCGGTTCAGTACGGCAGGCGGATGCGCAGCGCCGCCCCGCCGATGGCCGCCTCGCCGGCGGTGAGGGTGCCGCCGTGGCCGTTGACGATGTCGCGGGCGATGGCCAGGCCCAAGCCCGTGCCGCCACCGTCGCGGGAGCGGGCGTCGTCGAGGCGGACGAAGCGGTCGAAGACCCGCTCGCGGTCGGCGGCCGGGATGCCGGGGCCGTCGTCGCTCACGATGAGCTCGGCGTGGGCGTCGTTGCCGTACAGCTCGATGCTCACCCGGGCGGCGGCGTGCCGGGCGGCGTTGTCGAGCAGGTTGCGCAGCGCGCGCTGCAGGTGCTGCGCGTCGCCCTGCACGCGGGTCGGCGCCGCGCGGGTCTCGAGGCGCAGATGCGGGTACTCGGCGGCGGTCCGGTCGCGCTCGGCGTACACGAGGTCGTCGAGGTCGACGTCGTCGCGGCGCAGCCGCAGCCCGGACTCGTCGGCGCGGGCCAGCAGCAGCAGGTCGGCGATGAGCGCGGCCATGCGCCCGCTCTCGCGGTGCATGCGCTGCACGTGGGCGAACGCGTGCGGGGGCAGTTCGGTGCGCTCGAGGATGTCCAGGCCCGCATGGATGGTGGCGAGGGGGCTGCGCAGCTCGTGGCTGGCGTCGGCGACGAAGCGCCGCTGGGCGGCGGTGGCGTCCTCGATCCGGTCCAGCATGGTGTTCATCGTGGCGGCCAGCGCGGCGATCTCGTCGGCCGTCTCCGGCACGGGCAGCCGCGTGTGCAGGTTCTCGGCGGTGATGGTGTCGGCCTGGCGGCGCATCGCCTCCACCGGCAGCAGGGTGCGCCCGACGAACAGGAACGTGGCCACGCCGACGACGACGGTGAGCACCGGCATGCCCACGGCCAGCGCCCCGATGGTCGCCTCGGTGCCGTCGTTCACCTCGTCCAGCGACTGTCCGACGAGGACGGTGCGCAGGCCGTCCGCGGTCGCGACGCCGGTGGCGACGACCTGGAACGTCTCGTCGTGGTCGGCGGCCAGCCGCCGGCGCTCCCGCTCGGTCTCCCCGGCCGCGGGCCGCAACGGCGACATCGGCCCGGCGCCGCCGATCAGCGCCGACGCGGCGATCACCCGGCCGCGCTCGTCGACGACCTGCACGATGGTGCGGTCGTGCGGCGACGGGCGCAGCGCCGCGGTGAGCCCCGCCCCGCCCGCGCCGAGCGCGTCGGCGACCTGCGCGGCCCGCTGCGACGTGGACTGGTCGACGTTCTGGTCGAGGATGATGCGGGCGGCCACGACCAGCGCGATGCCGCTGAGGACGGACGCGATCGCCACGACGGCCGCGGCGGCCAGCGCGGAGCGCATCCGCACCCCGAGCCGCTCGCGCAGCCGGCGCCCGATCACGCGGGCACGACGGCGGGCCGCACGTCGGCGAGTGCCTGCCCGGTGAAGTCGTCCACGTTTGCATGCTCGCCGCGGCGGCCTGAAGGAACGCTGAACCGCCTCCCGGCGTTGCCGCGCCGCGGTCCGTCAGAAGTGCGGGACACGCTCAGGCGGGCACGGCGGCGGCGCGGGCCAGCCAGGCCGAGGCGACGCAGTCGTACAGCGTGTGGCGCGGCCGCCAGCCCAGGTCGGCGGCGATCCGGTCGATCGCGGCGACCACCTCCGGCGCGTCCCCCGGCCGCGGCGGACCCGCCCGGGTCGGCACCGGCGCGCCCGCGATCTCGGCGACGGCGCGCAGCACCTCCAGGACCGAGTGGCCGCGGCCGGCGCCGGCGTTGTACACGTGCGCGTGGCGGTCGCCGGTGAGGCGCCGCGCGGCGCGCGCGTGGGCGTCGGCGAGGTCGGCGACGTGGACGTAGTCGCGCACGCCACTGCCGTCGGCGGTGGGCAGCGCCGTGCCGGCCACGGTGAGCGGCAAGCCGGTGCGCAGCGCCTCGAACGCCAGGGGGAAGAGGTTCGTGGTGCCGCGGTCCCCGAGATGCACGGCGGCGGCGCCGACGGCGTTGAAGTACCGCAGGGCGATCCACGAGATGCCGTGCGCGCGCCCGGCGGCGGCGATGAGCTGCTCCGCCGCGAGCTTCGTCATCCCGTACGGGCTGAGCGGCCGCGCCGGCGCGTCCTCGGCGACCGTCGGCGTCTCCGGGTGGCCGTAGACGGCGGCCGAGGAGGAGAACACGAGCCGGGAGACGCCGGCGGCGACCATCGCCTCGAGCACGGCCGCGGTGACGCCGACGTTCTGCTGGTAGTAGCGGATCGGGCGGCCCAGCGACTCCGGCGCCGACTTGCTGCCGGCCAGGTGCATGACCCCGGTGACGCCGTGCCGGTGCAGGGCCGCGCGGACCAGCGCCGGCTCCCCGGCGTCGCCGACGACCAGCGGCACGTCGGCGGGCAGCCGGGCCGGGTCGCCGGTCGACAGGTCGTCGAGGACGACGACGGGCTCGCCGGCGGCGCGCAGCCGCGCGACCACATGCGCGCCGATGTACCCGGCCCCACCGGTGACGAGCCAGCTCACGGCCGCACCGTGTCGTGCTCGCCGAGCGGGCCGAGGCGCAGCCCGCGGGCCCGGGACCAGTTGATCAGCCGGGGGAGGGCGTCGAGGGTACGCCGCCAGGAGCCCGCCGCCGAGGTGCAGTCCGAGTCGTGCAGCAGGATCGTGCCGCCGCCGACGAGCGTGCTCGTCACGTCCTCGACGATCGACTCCGGCGTGGCGCCGGCCCGCCAGTCGCGGCCCCACGCGGTCCACAGCTTCGGCTCCAGCCGCAGCCGCCGGCAGGCGACGAGGGCGGACGTGGTGAGCACCCCGTACGGCGGGCGGTACCAGCGCGGCTCCCCGCCGCCGAGCGAGCCGACGAGGTCCCGGGCCCGGGCGATGTCGTCGTACGTCGGGCGCGGGGCCCGCCACAGCAGGCAGCGGTGGAACCAGCCGTGCACGGCGACCTCGTGCCCGGCGGCGACGAGCTCCCGGCCGAGCCCGTGGTCGCGGTCGAGCATCGAGCCGAGCAGGAAGAACGTCGCCCGTACGTCGTAGTCGTCCAGCACCCGCAGGAACTTCGGCGTCGACTCCAGGTCGGGCCCGTCGTCGAACGTGAGCGCGATGTGATCGGGGGCCCCGGTGCCGGCGAGCCCGGGCAGCAGGGCGCGCCGCCCGGGCGCGAACGAGCTGAGCGCCGGCAGCGCGTGCGCGGCGAGCCCGGCGACGGTGACGGCGGCGAGGGCGCGTTTCATGCGGTCACCGCCAGCTCGGTCAGGACCGTCTCGGGCAGTACCGGCGAGGGTGTGAACCGGTCGCCCCGGCCGAGCGCGGCCCGCAGCCCGGCGGCGAGGCTCGCCCGGTCGCGCAGCCACGGCACCCACCCGATGCGGTCGAGGACCTCGGCGTTCGTGGCGCCGTGCCCGGGCAGGCAGCGGTACGTCACGACCGGCACCCCCGCGGTCAGGGCCTCCAGCGACGACAGCCCACCGGCGTTCTGGACCACGACGTGGCAGGCGCGCAGCAGGGCCGGCATGTCGTCGACCCAGCCGAGCGCGGCGACCCGCCCGGAGCGGTTGAGCCGCCGCCGCAGCGCGTCGTTGCGGCCGCACGCGACGACCGGCACGGCCAGGCCGGTGCCGGCGATGTCGAGGGCGGCCCGCTCGACCGCGCCGACGCCCCAGGCCCCGGCGACGACGAGCGCCCGCGGCCCGCGCGCCGGCAGCCCCGCCGGAGGCGGCCCGGTCCGGGCGAACTCCGGCCGTACCGCGGGCGCGACCACCCGCACGTCGGTCGCGCCGAGCTCCTTGGCCTGCCGGGCCGCGTCCTCGTGCAGGGCCAGGTGCACGTCCACGCCGCCGGCGACCCAGGCCGGGTGCACGGACAGGTCGGTGAGGTAGGTCGCGACGGGCGCGTGCAGCCGGCCCTGCCGGCGCAGGCGGCCCAGCACCTGGCTGGCGAGGGGGTACGTCGAGACGACCAGCCCCGCGTCCGGCCCGACGGCGGCGAGCATCGCGTCGTCGGCGGCGACCGTGAGCCCCGTGGCCGGCCCGCCGAGCGCCAGCAGCCATCCCCAGCTGCGCGGCGCGTACGTGAGCTGGCGACGGTAGAGGCCGCGCAGCAGCACGCCGGCGCGGCCGGGTAGCACGTCGACGAAGTCGTGGCGATGCACGGTGTGGCCGTGCTCCCGCAGCCGCCGGGCGAGCTCCGCGGCGGCGCCGTCGTGGCCGGCGCCGAAACTGCCCGAGACGATGTGCACGGATGGAAGCCGGTGCATCTGACCTCCCTTGTCGACCCCGGCCGGTGCCCGGATGCAGGGATGGTGGTCGCGCCGACCTGAAGGATTGCTGAACACCCCGCCTGCACGCGGCCGCGGCCGGACGGTCTAGATTCACGTTCATGACCGGTGGCGGGGGCAAACGGGCGGCAGCGCTGGGTATCACGATCGCGACGGCCATGCTGGCCTTGGCGGCCTGCGGCGGACACAACAACGACGGGCCTGGCCAGGCGGAGCCGGCCGAGTCCACGACCGTCGCGCCCGAGCCGGTCGCCGCGCTCGGGCCGGCCGCGGCCGCGCCGTCGGCGAGCCACAGCCCGACGCCGTCGCGCCGGCCGTCCACGAGCAAGTCGCCGGTCGTGCCGTCGAAAGACCCGGCCAAGGTCTCCCAGCCGCTGCCCCCGGCCCCGCATCCGCCCGCGGCGCCGCCCAGCTCGCCGGCGCCGGGCGCGAGCTGCCCGACCTACGCCGGCCCGAAGGCGCCGGCGGCCGACGTGCGTTCGGCCCTCGACGCGGCCGCGGCCAAGCAGTTCTGGCCGGTGAGCGCGCCGTCGATCAGGCTGCCGGCCCGGCTGCTGTACGCCGTGGCCTGGCAGGAGAGCGGCTGGCAGTCGACGATCGTCGCGTGCGACGGCGGCATCGGGACCATGCAGATCATGCCCGCCACGGCCACCTGGATGAACACCAGGTTCGAGACCTCGTACGACCTGAACACGCTCAACGGCAACGTCATGATCGGCGGAGAGTACCTCGCCTGGCTCGTGAAGTACTTCGGCGACGCCTACTACCAGGCCAGCTACGACCTGACCGTCCCGGCCCCGGCCGGCGGCGTGTCGCTGCTGGACAGCGTCGTGGCGGCGTACAACTACGGGCCCGGCGCCATCGATCCGACGAAGGGCCGGGCGGGCATCCCCAACCAGCGCTACGTCGACAACGTCGAGGCGCTGATGACCAACTGCCCCTGCGTGCCCTGAGCGGAGGAAGCCATCAGCCGGAGGCGATCTGACGTGGCGCCGGCCGGGCGCTGATCAGCAGCAGGCAGCCCGCGGCGCTGATCAGACCGCACAGCAGCAGCGCCGCCCGGTATCCGAGCGCCTGCGCGGTCGCGCCCGCGACGAGCCCGGAGACCAGCGATGCGGTGATGAACGCGTTGCCGAACAGCGCCGTCGCGCGGCCGGTGGCCTCGGGCATCAGGTCCTGGATGTAGGTGATGCCCAGCGCGTTGACCGCGGCGATGGCCACACCGCGGGCCACCTGGGCAGCGAGCAGCAGCGGCAGGCTGGAGCCGGCCGGGACGAGCGCGAAGTACACCACGAACAGCAGCATGCCCAGCAGGATCACCCGCTGCTGGCGTACCCGGGCCGGCAGCAGGATCAGGCTCAGCGCCGCCGGTATCTCCGCCAGTGCGCCCGTGCTGGCCAGCAGCCCCACGTCCTGGTCGGGCCGGGCCAGGGTACGGGTGACGTACAGCGGCAGCGCGACCGAGCCGGCGCACATCGCCGTGTTGAACAGCGTGAAACTGGCCGCCACCAACAGCACCGGCCGCCGCAGCCAGGACGGCGTCCGCGACTGCGGCGCGGACCGGGGTGCGACCGGCGTCGCGCCCAATAGCAGCAGCGGTACCGTGATCAGCGCGAACGCCAGGGATGTCAGCTGGAGCAGGCCGCCATATCCCCGCCACGCCAGCGCCGCCGACCCGAGGATCGGGCCGATGGCCCAGGCCAGCGAGAACACCGACCGCAGCGCCAATGTTCCGCGTCCCGGCGCGCCACCGGACGCCCGGTCCAGGTGGGTACGCGCCAGCGCGAACACCTGTGAGAAGGCCGCCAGGCCGGCGCCGAGCAGGCCCGCCCCGATGACCAGCAGCAGGGCGTACCTGGTGGTCGTGCTCAGCGCGAGGTACCCGACGGCCGGCGCCAGCACGGCGACCAACGCCGGCCACCGGCCGGCACCGCGGTCGAACCGGCGACCGAGCCAGGGCGTGACGAACAGGCCGCTGACGGCGATGACGGAGAGGAATACGCCTACCTGAAGTGGAGACAGGCGCGCCCGGTCCGCACCGAACAGCACCAGATACGGCCCGATCATGGAGTCGGCAATGCCCAGCAGGAGGACGCAGACCAGCAGGTGCGGCAGCTTCGCCTCGACCACGCGCCCCGCGCCGAAGACCATCTGCATCCACATCCCTGGATCGCGACGGCAGCAGCGCCCGCCACAGCGGCATCGACGGCGGTACCTGCCGTGCCGGGCGCGCCGGGGACGCTACCAGCTCACCAACGTCACCGTCACTCCGTCCGCGCGCTCCGCAATGGCTGTTCATCGATGGCGTCTGCCGCTCACCAGCGCGCAGCGGTCGATTCCCGCTCGGCCGGCACCGCTGTCCAGGACGCGCACCGTTGCAAGTTTCAACGGGCGGCGTGCGTACGGGTCCGGCCCGGTTCACGCCGGGGGCCGGCCGAACACGGCGACGCGTTTCTGCACGATGCCGCCGATGGTGGTGAACTCACCGCCCGCGGTGACGGTGCCGGTGACCGGGCCGGCGGCCAGCGCGCGTACGCCGACGATGCCGTTGGCCTGCGGCGCCCAGTCGGTGAGCTGCCCGGACGGCCCGACCGCGGCGAGCTTGACCCGGACCGCCGAGCCGTCGGTGCAGATGCCGCGGGCCTTGTTGCGCGTGGTGGTGCAGGCCGCGTCGAAGTGCCCGCCGAGGTACGTGATCCCGTCCAGGACCGTCACGGCCTGCACGTCGCCGTCGAACACCCGCTGCCAGCTCAGCGCGCCGGACGGGGTGTAGGCGGCGGCGCGGCCGCCCTGCCCGCCCATCGCCACCGCGACGAACGACGGGGCCGGGTCGGGGCCGTCGGTGGCGGCGACGCCCAGCACGACCGCCGGCGGGTTCGGCCGGAACCCGCGCTCCGCCGCGCCGGTCGCCGGGTCGAGCGCGGCCAGGCGCAGCGCGGGCGTGCCGTTGACGCGATGGAACCCGCCGCCGGCGTAGACCCGGGTCGTCGTGACGGCCAGGCCGGCGACGGTGTCGTCGGTGCCGGGCGTCCAGCCGGTGTCGAGGGTGCCGTCGGCGAGGGTGAACGCGGCGAGGTTGGCGCGGGCGGCGCCGTCGACGGCGGTGAACCGGCCGCCCAGGTACAGCCGGCCGTGCCCGGTGGCCAGGGTCGCCGGCTGCCCGGCGATGCGGTGCTGGAACCCCGTGACCGTGCCGCTGCCGGCGTCCAGCGCGGCGAGCCGCTGCCGGGCCGCGCCGCCGACGGTGCCGAAGTCGCCGGCCGCGTACACCGTGTCGTCGGCCACGGCGAGCGCCCGGACGGTCGCGTCAGCGCTCGGCGCCCAGCTCAGCAGGTTGCCGGTGCCCGCGTCGAACGCGGCCAGCCGCAGCCGCGGCACCCGGTGCCCGCCCACGACGGCGGCGGTGAACGCGCCACCCACGTACACCGTCGAGCCGCGGTAGGCCACCGCGTAGACCGGCCCGTCGAACGACGGCGCCGGCGACGCCGTACCGGAAACCACCACTGCGGCCGCCGGCACCGCGCACAGTGCCGCGAGCACGCCGGCGAGGACCGGCAACCGGCGCCACGACAATCGTAGGTTTCGGGCTAATCGAGCGAATCGGGCGAAGGGCATGGCGGTGACCGTAGCGGGCGCGGGCCGTGCCGGCGGCCGGCAATCCATCGATCGATGCCCGCCCCGGCGAAGTCTGGCCGATCGACCGAGCCCGCACGCATGGCTGTGCCCGCGCCGCGCAACGCCCACCCCGGCCGCGTCGTTGCCCTCGGCCGGGGTCAGGCGATGCCGGACTTGGCGACCGTGCCGGGTTGCGGCTGGTAGATGTCGGGCTCGACGAAGATGAGCGTGGCGATCGGCACCGCCGCCCGGATCCGGGCCTCGGCGCTGTTCGTCGCGACGCTGATGTCCTCGGCCACGGTGCCCGCCGCGACGGTCACCTTCACCGCGACGAGTAGCTCGTCCGGGCCGAGGTGCATGGTGCGCAGGTGCACGACCCGGTCGAAGAGCGCCTCGGTGAGCAGCGCCTCGCGGATCTTGGCGATGTTCGCCTTCGACGCGGACTCACCGACGAGCAGGCTCTTGGTCTCCATCGCGAGAATCCAGGCGATCGCAACGAGCAGCAGGCCGATGACGAGCGTGGCGATGCCGTCGAAGACCGCGTTGCCGGTCAGCACACTCAACCCCACGCCGAGCAGCGCGACGACGAGGCCGGTGACCGCGCCCGCATCTTCGAGCAGAATCGTCGGCAGCTCCGGGGCCTTGGCGTGGCGGATGAACTGCCACCAGGTCCGGTTGCCGC
The DNA here is from genome assembly GCF_050936175.1 of Dactylosporangium sp. CA-139066. Taxonomy (NCBI): domain Bacteria; kingdom Bacillati; phylum Actinomycetota; class Actinomycetes; order Micromonosporales; family Micromonosporaceae; genus Dactylosporangium; species Dactylosporangium sp. CA-139066. The sequence continues at coordinate 3,955,093 of NZ_JBNJNH010000001.1, forward strand.
GGGTCTCGTTCGCGGACCTCGCCGCGGTCAGCAGCGCGTAGCCCTCGAGGCCGACCGCGATCACCAGGATGATCACGGCGACGAGCGGGTTGTCCAGGTCCTTCGGATGCAGGATCTTGTGGTAGCCCTCGTACAGTGCGAACAGCCCGCCGAGGGTGAACAGCACGATCGAGACGATGAACGCGTAGATGTAGCGTTCGCGGGCGTAGCCGAACGGGTGCTGCTCGTCGGCTGCCTTCTTCGCCCGCCGCCCCCCGACGAGCAGCAGCGCCTGGTTCGTGGTGTCGGCGAGGGAGTGCACCGCCTCGGCCAGCATCGACGACGACCCGGTGATCAACGCGCCGACGCCCTTGCTCACCGCGATGCCCAGGTTTGCCGCCAATGCTGTCAGCACCGCCCGGGTACTGCCACCTTCCGCCGCCACCGACACCAACCTCCACGATCGTCTGCCCGGGCGCCGGACGGGCCTCGAGTCGATCACCAGTGTCGCAGACACCCGCAGCTCCGGCCGACGCCGGCAGAAGGCCCCGGCGGTGCCGGGGTGCCGGCCGCCATCGGTCAAGATGGGTGGGTGCGCACCACAGCGACCGTCCGAGCCACCAGTCTCGGCTGCGGTGCCGCCGCGACCGCGCTGCTGGCCGCCGCGTACGCGGCGACCACCGCGACCATGATCCTGGCGGTGGCGGCCCTGGCCGTGGCCGGCCTGGTGACCCAGCTGCCGCGTCCGGTCATCCCGGCCGCGGCGCGCGCCGCCCGGCGGGACCGGCTCCTGCTGCCGTTGATGGCGAGTGTGGCCGTGTCCACGCCGGCCGCGCTGTCCGTCGTGTGGGCGGCGGTCACCCCGGCCGGTCCGATCCCGTGCGTCGGGCCGTCCGGCACCGCCCGCCTCGAGCTCGCCGCCGCGTTCGCCGTCCAGCTCGGTGCCGCGATCGTGGTGCTGCGGGCCGCGCAGCAGGACCGCGGGCACGCGTCCTGGCGGGCCTACCTGCGGCACAACCCGCACATCCGGGCCTCGCTGACGATCGTCGTGCACGTGGCCGCGGCGACGGCGACGCTCGCCGCGCTCGCCGGCGTCGCCGCCTGCCACGTCAGCCATACCCGGCTCTGGGACACCGTCGCCGCGGGCACCGTCGCCGCCGCGATCACCGGCGTCGACCTGCTCCTCGCCGCTCGGCTCGTCGGTCTGGCCGTGCTCGCCCCGGCCCGCGCGGCCGACACCGACGGCATCGAGCTCGCCCTGCTCGCCGCCGACATCCGCTCCGTCGCCCAGCTGCACGTCGTCCACGTCACCCACGACGAGCTCATGGTCACCGCCCGCGTCGGGCTGCCCGCCGACGCCGACGTCGCGGAGACCCTGCACCGCGCCCGCGCGCACATCCGCGACTTCGTCCCCTCCGCCCGCCACATCTACCTGCAGCCCGACTCGACGGCGTGATCGTCACGGCGTGGCCCGGGCGGGCGGCGCGCCGGCCCGGGCCGCGACCGCGGTCAGCAGGGCCACGCAGCCGAGCCAGGCCGCGGGCAGCGCCGGGGTGACCGGCCACGTCGGCAGCGGCAGTGCCGGCAGCTCCGCCGGGGCGCCGAAGATCGGCAGCGCCCACCCGGTCAGCCGCCACACGGCCAGCGACACCACCAGACCGAGTACGCCGGCCGCCACGACCAGCAACGGGTACGTCCACAGGGCGGCCCGCCGGGCGGTGCGCCGCGGCAGGCCCTGCCGCCGCAGCGCCGCCTGGTCGGCCGCGCGCGACGCCCGGTCGACGGCGGCGATCATCGTGATGCCGCCCGCGGCGAGCAGGATCGCCAGCGCCGCCGTGAACAGGTGGAACCACAGGGCCAGGGCCGGGCCCTCGGCGTCCAGGCGCGCCCGCGCGGTGGCCGGGTCGCGCTCGCCGGTGACGATCAGGCCGGCGGCGCTCAGGCGCGACCGGAGGTCCGGCGGGGCGTCGGCGGACAGCCACACCTCGGGGAACCGGGCGCCGCCGCCGTCGGCCGAGATCCGGTCGGCGTACTCGAGGTCGACGATCGCGCCGACGGTGCCCAGGCGCGGCAGCGCGGCCGCCCGGCCCGCCTCCCGCACCTCGGTGGGGACGTCGTCCAGGCCCGCCAGGCGGGGACCCAGCGGTACCGTCGCCAGCACCGGCAGGGGATAGGGCGCGTCGGCGGGCTGGATCCAGGCGCCGCCGGTGAGCACGCCCGAGATCGCGAAGCGCAGCCCGTCGCCGGTCGCGGTCAGGGTGCCGCCCGTGGCGCGCCAGTGCGCGGCGTCAGCCAGGTCGGCCCGGGCCGCCGACAGGCCGCGCAGCGTGATCTGCGCGTCGACCGCCGCGCCGCCGAGGCGGTCGGTGCCGAACTTGAGCGCGGCCAGGCGGCAGCCGTCGCGGCAGACCGCGTCGGTCTTCTGCAGCGTGTACGGGCCGGTGGTGACGGCGCCGAGATCCAGCACGGCCGAGCCGCGGCCGGTCACCGACGTCAGGACCGCCTTGACGCGCACCGGCTCGTTGCCGGCGCTGCGCACGTCCACGTCGAAGCGGGCCGGGCCCGGGTCGAGGACCACCGGGTCGCGGGCCGGCGGGTGCAGCAGGGCCGGGATCTGCGCGGGGTCGACGCCGCCGTACTGCGGCAGCCACGGCACCACCGCCGGCAGCCGCGCCGCGTCGACGGCCAGCTTCGACGGTTCGCCGGGGGCGCCCGGCGGCAGCTGCGCCACCGCCATCGCGTAGCGGCCCTGCGGGTCGGCGCGGTGCACCGCGTAGAGCAGCTGCTGGCGCGTCACCGGGCCGACCGACAGCACCCGCGCGCCGCCGGTGCCGATCCGGGCCGCCAGGTCGCGGTCCCGGGCGGCCACGTCGGTGGCGCTGACCGCGTAGCCGAGCACGGCCACGGCCGCGGTGAGCAGCAGCAGCATCCGCTGCGCGGCCGGGCGGCGGCCGGCCTGCAGCGCGGCCAGGGCCACGCCCAGCCGGCCCCGGCGCAGCCCCCACCGGCCGACCGCCCGCGCGGCCGGGGCGAGCAGGTGAGCGCAGCCGACGGCGAGCGCCACCATGCACAGGGCGGCGGCGAGCATGCCGACGCCGTCGAGCCGGCCGCCGCTGGTGAACAGCTGCACCACCGCCCCGGCGGCGAGCACCGCCACGACGGTGCCGGCCCGCCAGCCCAGCGACGCGCGCAGCCGCACCCGGCGCAGCAGCTCGGCGACCGGGCGGGCCAGGTGAGCGCGCTGAGCGGCGACGGCGACGAGGACGGCGCCGGCGGCGGTCGCGGCCGCATAACCGGCGCCGTCGAGGGTGAGCACCGGGGTGCCGATGCCGGGAAGACGCCACGCGACCAGCGAGCCGACGGCGAGGCGCCCGGCCAGGAACCCGGCCACGGCGCCGCACAGGATCGCGGCCACCGTCTCGCCGGTGGCCAGCAGCAGCCGGTGCCACCACCGCGCGCCGCGCAGCGCCACCACCGCCAGCTCCGGGCGGCGCCCCTCCGAGCCGTAGTCGACCGCGAGGTACAGCGCCAGGTAGGCGAGCAGCAGCAGCGGCACCGCGCCCGCGGGCACGCTGCGGCGGCCCAGCGCCCGGCTCTGCTCCACCCGGTCGATGAGCGCCGGCAGGCCCGTGCTCACCTGGTACTCGCCGCTGACCTGCCGGGCCCGCTGCTGCAGCGCGGCCACCTGGGCGCGCAGCGCCGCCACGTCGGCGAACGGGCCCGGCCCGGCGGTCGCGTCGAGCGTCACCGTCACCTGCTTGGGCCGCAGCAGCCCGACGGTCGCCGGGTCGGTGAAGACCGGCTCGGCCGGCTCGCCGGTGGGGCCGGCGGCGAAGTAGTCGTGGGCGCCCCAGTACTGGTCGCGGACGTCGGCCGGGCGGTAGATGCCGGCGATGGTCACCTCGGCCGGCGGACCGTCCGGCGTGAACGTGACCCCGGCGGTCAGCCCGCCGGGGACGATCCGGGCGTAGGTGACCGTCGCCCGGTCGCCGGCGGCCAGCTCGAGCCGGCGGGCGGTACCGTCGCCGACCAGGATCTCGCCGGAGCCGAGCAGGCAGCGCCCGCTCAGCAGCCGCAGGTGCGCGCACACGTCCTGGCGGTAGACGGCCCGGGAGCTGAGGTCGCCGCCGGTCTCCAGCCCCAGGACGTGGAACTCGGCCGCGTAGACGTGGTCGAAGCCGGGCTGGTCGAGCAGGGCGCCGGCGACGCTGTCGAAGTCCGACTGGGCGGCCTGGCCGCGGGTGTCGGCGAGGGCGCTGACGGTGATGGAGCGCTCGGCCGGCGTGGCCGCGGCGACCTCGCCCCGCACCACGGCCGCGTCGACGGCCCGCAGGTAGGCCGGCACCGCGACGGTCGCGCCGACGGCCAGCATGGTGAGCAGCAACAGGGTGAGCGCCTGCCCGCGCCGGCTGCGCAGCATCGCCAGGACGAGCCCGATCATCGCTGGTACCCCTTGGCGTCGCCGGTGCGCAGCGCGCCCGCGGAGGCGGCGGCGAGGATCGCGAGGCTGAGCAGCGCGGCGAGGGCGAGCGCGGCCGGGTGCAGTGCCGGCGGCGGCGCGGCGGGGCGCCAGTCGTCGACGAACGCGGCGACCGGGCCGCCGGCGAGCCGGCCGGCGAGGACGGCCACGAGCACGCCGCCGAGGGCGCCGAACACGAGCAGCGCGGCCTGGCCGCCGGCGGCCGCGCCGACGGCGGTGCGGGCCGGCAGCCCCTGGGCCCGCATCGCGCGCTGCTCGGCGGCGCGGACCCGCCGCTCGACGCCGACCGCGACGCCGGCGGCGACCGCGGCGAGCAGCAGGCCGGCGGCCGCGGACAGCAGCCGGAAGCGGGCGGCGAACGCGGGGCCCTGCTCGGCCAGGCGGGCGGTGTGCTCGGCGGCGGTCTCGGTGCCGAGGACGTCCACGCCGGCCGCGGCGAGGCGCTGCACCAGGGCGCGGGCGGCGGCGGGCGAGACGCCGGCGGCGACCCAGACCTGCAGCGTGCCGGGGACGGTGGCGCCGGGCACGGCGTTGCGCACGGCGTCGAGGTCGACGAGCAGGCCGGTGCGGCCGAGGGCGGGCAGGGCGGCGGGCGCGGGGGCGGGCCGCAGCGGTACCCCGTGCGTGCCGAACATCGTCGTGGACGGCTCGTCCGACGACCAGGCCCGCGGCGCGTCACCGGCGAGGACGGCCGGGATCGGCAGGGGGCTGTCCACGACGTACGCGTGGGTGTCGGGCTTGACGACGGTCGTCGTCCCCTCCTCGTCGTCCGAGGGCGGCGGTTGCGGCACCCGCAGCGTCAGCGCCTGGCGGCGCGGCGCGACGACGAGGGCGGCGCCGCTCAGCGCGGCCCGCCACGAGCGGGGGTCGCCGAGGCGGGCGCCGTCGAGCACGGTCGCGTCGGGCCCGGACTGGCGCAGCCCGCGGATGACGAGCTCGGCGCCGGCCGGCGGGGCCTCAGGCTTGGCGCCGCCGGTGCCGGGCGGCCCGGTGAGGGTGAGGCCGACGAGCCGGCAGCCGGGGGCGGCGGCGCAGCCGGCGAGCGGGGCGGCGGCGTCGTGCTCGCCGGGCGCGATCGGGCCGAGCCGCGCGGAGACGAGCGCGCCGGTGCCGGCGTGGGCAAGCTGGACCTCCAGCCACAGCGGCGCCGGCGCGTGGTTGACGACGGTGGCGACGAGCCCGGTGCCGCCGACCGCCGGCAGCGGCTCCGGCGGGGCGGGCAGTGCGGCACGGGCCGCGTTCAGGGCGTCGGAAAGCGCCGCAGTGGTACCCCCGGAGACCGCCACCAGCCGCGCGGCGTCCACGGCCAGGATCGGCGGGGCGGCGGTGTCGTCGACGGCGACGGCCATCGCGGCGCGGCCGGTCGGGTCGGCCGACCGCACGGCGCTGAGCAGCGCGCTCTGCCCGGCGGCGCGCACGGTGAGCACCTGGGCGGCGCCGAGCTCCTCGGCGGTGCGTTCGGCGCGGGCGTCGCGGCCGGCGAGCAGGTCCTGGCCGGCCAGGCCGAGCAGGGCGACCGCGACGGTGACGACGGCGAAGATCCGGTCGATGCCGGGGCGGCGGTGGTACTGCAGCGCGGCCAGGGCCACCCGCAGCCGCCCGGCCCGCAGTGCCGCGCGCCCGGCCCGCCCGGCGAGGGCCGTCACCAGCCGGGCCAGCAGCACGGCCGCGGCGAAGGCGAGCAGGACGGGGGCGACGAGGCCGAGCCCGGACGGTACCGCCGCCGGGGCCTGGGCCCGCAGCTGGAAGAGCGCGGCGGCGGCGCCGAGGACCAGCAGCAGGTCGAACAGGGCCGCGCCGCGCCGGCCGGGCGCGGGGGCGCGCCGCAGCAGCTCGGCGACGCCGGCGCGCAGCAGGGGCAGGTCGGCCAGCACCAGCAGGGCGAGGCCGGCGGTGACGGCGACGGCGGCGGTGACCGCGGCGGCCGGGTAGGCGGTGGCGGGCGCGGCGGCACCGGCGGCGAGGCGGGCCGCGGCCCAGCCGAGCCCGGCCCCGACCGGCAGCGCGGCGAGCATCGGCAGCAGGTGCTGGGCGACGGTGAGCCGGAAGATGCGGGCCCGGGCGGCGCCGCGCAGCTTCAGCAGGGCGTAGTCGGGGCGGCGGTCCTGGGCGGTGTAGCGGCCGACGATGCCCAGCGCGAGAGCGCACAGCACGAGCGCCTGCACCCAGCCGGCGAGCACGCCGCGGCGGGTGGCGGTGCGGTCGGCGGCGATCCGTTCGAGCAGCTGCTGGGGCGGCCCGGCGTAGTCGAAGCCGGCGGCCTTCAGCGCGTAGCCGGTGGCGTCGAGCCCGGCGGTGAGCAGCGCCCGTGGCGCCTCGACGGCGTAGACGGCGGCGGGCGCGCCGAGGATGCCCGTGAACGCGCCGATCGGGACGAAGACCGGGTCGACGGTCTCGTCGCCGGCGACGATCCGGCCGGGGGAGAACATCGGGTCGGCCCACCACTGCCCGCCGGGGTCGTCGCGGTCGTAGACGCCGGTGACGCGCAGGGTGACGGCCGGGCCGCCGCCGGAGCGCTGCGCGGTGAGGCGCAGCTCGTCGCCGGCCTTGACGCCGAGCGAGGCGGCGGCGCCGCGGCTGACGGCGGCCTCGCCGGGCGCGCGGGGGCAGGCGCCGTCGAGGCGCATGTGGTCGCACGCGCCGTCGCGGTAGGCGACGGGCACGAGCCTGCCGAACCCGTCGACGGTGGCGGCGAGGGTCTGGACGAGCCCGAGCGTGACCGGCCCGGTCGGCGGGGGCAGCACCCGCTCGGCGGCCGCGCGGAAGTCGGCGAGCGCGGCGGCCGGGTCCTCGCCGGTGGCCGCGGGCCGGTGCACGGAGAGCAGCCGCTGCCCGGCGGGGGCGTCGGCGAGGTCGGCGGCGGTGGTGCGCTCGGCCGCGCCGGCGTCGAAGAGCGGCCCGGCGGCGGCCACGGCGACGAGGAGCGCGGCGAGGGCGAAGACGGCCAGGCTCTGCGCGCCGCGTCGCCGCAGCGCGCCGATCACCAGTCGCAGCATGGGCGGGACCTTACCGGCTGCGCGCAGAGAGCGCTCTCCCGCTTTCGGTGCGGGCGGTGCGCGGCCGCCGGTGGACCGTGTCAGCCGGTGGCGTCCGGGTCGGGCGGCTGTCGTGGCGGGCGGGCCGTGAGTGCGGCGGCGCCGGCCAGGAGTACGTCGGCGACCGTCATGACCGCGCGTGACAGCAGGGCCACCGCGGCGGCCTCGGCGGCGCCGGTCTGGGTGGTCAGCAGCGCGATCAGCAGCACGTCCCGCGCGCCCGCGCCGGCCGGCGCGACGACGAGCAGGAAGCCCGCGCACCAGGCCAGCGCGAACCCGCCGACCGAGATGGCGGCGGCCTGGCCCGGGTGGTACGCCAGGGGCGCGAGCAGCAGCCAGACGTGCGTGCCGAACAGCAGCCACGACATGACCGACCAGCCGGTGGCGGCGAGCACGGCGCGGCCGGGGATCGGCCGGGCGGGCGGCGGGCGGTGGGTTGCCCGCAGTGCGAGGGCGAGGGCGCCGTTGATCAGCCGCGGGTGCAGGGCGGCGGCGACGACGGGCACGGTGGCCAGCAGCCACCAGTACCGGGCGTCCCGGCCGGCCAGCGCCGCGGGCAGGGTCGCGGCCGCGGTCAGCAGGCCGGCGGCGAGGGACAGGAACATGGTCAGCAGGGCGGCGGTACTGCTGCGATGGCGGGGTACGGCGTGGGCGCGGGCGAGCTCCATCTGGGCGACGATCGGCCACACCGAGCCGGGGATGTACTTGCCGAGCTGGCCGACGAAGAACACCTGCGCTGCCTTGGCCGCGGGCAGGTCGCTGCCGAGCCCGGCCAGGATCGCCCGCCAGGCCTGCAGCGTGGCCGCCAGGCCGGCCAGGGCGGCGGCCGAGCCGGCGAGCACCGCGCCCGCGCCGATCTGCCCCGCCGACGCGACGATCGCGTGCCGGTGCGGGGCGAGCGCGGCCGCGCCGCCGAACACGGCCACGGCCAGGAATCCCCACCGGACCCAGCGGCTGGCCACCACCGCGCGGCCCAGCCGTACCGCGCCGGCGGCCAGCGGGGCCGTTGCGCGGCCCCACCTTCCGGGGCGCGGCGCTGCTCCCGCTCCGGCCGGAGGCGGTGGGGATGATCTCCGGCGGAGCATCGCCCGAGCCTATCCCTCCGCTCGGCGGCGCTGAGCCCGGTATGCCCCGGCCGCGCGGGGGCCGGGCTGTTGCGGCACTGTCATACGGCGTCGGTATTTCCGTCGTAATCGTGACGGACAATGACGCGGTGATCAGGACGGCGTCGCGGCGGCATCGCTCGGGCGTGTTTCGTCAGGCGCCGGTCACAGTGGCCGCCCCGTGGCGGCGGGCGCTGCTGGCGCCGAGTGCCCGGGCCGGTTCGCTGCTGCTCGTCCTGCCGGCCCTGCCGGTCCTCGCGGTGACCGGCTGGCTGCTCGTGGCGGTGCCCCTGGCGGCGCTCGGCGGCTTCTATTGGTGGACGGTACTGCCCGCGGCCGCGCTCGTGGTGACCCTGCTGGTGCGGTGGGCGTGGCCGCGGCTGCTCGCCGAGCGGGCGCGGCCGGTCCCGTGGTGGGTGCTCGTCGCCACGCTGCTCGTCGCGGCCGGGTTCGCCGCCCTGGCCATGGTCACGCACAGCGAGCAGGCGGTGCTGCACCGCGATGCCGGCACGTACGCCCAGATCGGCCTGTGGCTCAGCGGGCATCCGGGTCTGACGTCGCCGGTGCCGGCGGAGGCGTACGGCCCCGCGGCGGACATGGTCAACTTCGCGCACCCGGGGTTCTACGTCCAGGGCGGCCGGATCGTGCCGCAGTTCATGACCGGCTGGCCGACGATGCTCGCGGCCGGCTACTGGGCCGGCGGCTGGACCGGGATCTTCCTGCTGCCGGGGATCGTCGGCGCCTGCGCCGTGCTGGCGGTCGCCGGGCTCGCCGCCCGGCTGTGCGGGCCGCGGTGGGCGCCGTTCGCCGCGCTGCTGCTGGCCGCGGCGTGGCCGGTGCTGCGGGTGAGCCAGACGACCTACTCGGAGCCGCTGGCGTGCCTGATGCTCGCCGGCGGCCTCAGTCTCCTCGTCGCCGGCTGGTCGGCGCCCGCTTCGGCCGGGGGGCGCCGACCGGCGGTCGTGCTGCTGGGCCTGGCCGGGCTGGTGCTGTCCGCCGGCGAGCTCGTCCGGTTGGACATGGGCGTGGACTTCGCGCTGGTGCTGCCCGCGGTCGGCTGGTGGTTTCTGCGCCGCCGACCGGGCGCCCCGGCGTTCGTGGCCGGGGCGCTGCTCGGCGGCGGCCTCGGCTACCTCGACTGCCGGTATGTGACCCTGCCGTACATCGAGGTGAACTGGTCCTCGGTCCGGCTCATGATCGTGTTGCTGGTGGCGTCGGTGATCGGCACCGTCGCGGGCGTCGTGGCGCTGCGCCGCCGGCCGCTGCGGCTGGGCCCGGCCCGGCGCCGCACGATCGCCCGGGCCACGGTGGCCGCGGTCGTGATCGGCGGGTTCCTGCTGGCGGCCCGGCCGCTGCTGTACGTCGACCGCTCCATCACCGCGCCGGACACGATGGACTATGTCGCCTCGCACCAGGACGCGTTCGGCCTGCCGGTCGACGGCCGCCGCGGCTACGCCGAGCAGAGCCTGGACTGGGTCGCCTGGTACGTCGGCTGGCCGGCCGTTGCGCTCGCCGGCGCCGGGATCGCGGCGGCCGCCTCCGCCGCCGTCCGGGGCCGCGGCTGGCGGCTGCTGCCGGTCCTGCTGGTGTACGGCGGTTCGGGGCTTGCATCGCTGCTGCGCCCGGCGATCACCCCTGACCATCCGTGGGCGGACCGGCGCCTGGTGCTCGAGGTGCTGCCCGCCGTGGTGATCTTTGCGACGTTCGCGCTGGCCCGGGTCGTACCCGCGCTGCGGCGCGCCACGTGGCCCGGATCATCGACCGTGGTACCGGCGATGCTCGTGCTGGCCGCCGTCGTGCCGGCCGTCGCGATCTGCGTGCCGCTGGCGCCGCACCGCACCGAGCTCGGCGAGCCCGCGGCCGCGGCGGCCGTGTGCCGGGCGCTGCGGCCCGACGACGCCGTGATCATGATCGACACCCAGTGGGCGCCGACGGTGCGCAACGAGTGCGGCCTGCCGGTCGCGGCGCTGCCGGACCCGACGGTCGAGCGGCTGCAGGCGGTGGTCACGGCGGTCCGGCGGACCGGGCACGATCCGGTGCTGATGTCCTCGTCGACCCTGCCGCTGCTGCCGTACGGCCAGCCGCTGGAGCGGGTGGTGTACCAGGACGAGCGGGAGGACCAGCATCAGCTGGTGCGCCGTCCGACCGGGACCGACTCCCGCCGCCTCGAGTGCTGGCTGGTGCGGCCGTGACCGACGCGGCCCGCGCCGGCGGCCCGTCCGTCGTCTTCTTCGGCACCTACGACACGGCCACGCACCCACGGGTGCTCGTCCTGGTGCAGGGACTGCGGGCGCTGGGCGCGAGCGTGGTCGAGTGCAACGCGCCCCTCGGCATCGGCACCGCCGAGCGGGTCGCGGCGCTGCGCCGGCCGTGGCGGGCGATCCCGTTGTCGGCCCGGCTCGGCCGCCGCTGGTGGCGGCTGGCCCGGGCCGCCCGTGCGCTGCGGCCCGGCCGCGGTGGCCCGGGCGTGGACGCCGTGGTCGTCGGCTACCTCGGGCTGTTCGACATCCATCTGGCGCGGCTGCTGTTCCGCGCCGCCCCGATCGTGCTGGACCACATGGCGCCGGCCGCGGCCACCGCGGCCGACCGGCGGCTCGGCGGGGGAGGGCGGGGCCGGCTGCTGCGGGCCGTGGACCGGGCCGCGCTGGCCCGCGCCGACCTGGTCGTCGTCGACACCGGCGAGCATCGTGACACCCTGCCGGAACCGGCCCGCTCACGCGCCGTCGTCTGCCCGGTCGGCGCGGCCGACGGCTGGTTCGCCGCGGGCGCCGCCGCGCCGCCGCCCGATGCCGGCGGGCCGTTGCGGGTGGTGTTCTTCGGCCTGTACACGCCGCTGCAGGGTGCCCCGGCGATCGGCGCCGCCGCCGCGCTGCTGGCCGGGCGGCCGGTCCGGTTCACGATGATCGGGCACGGGCAGGACGAGGCGGCGACCCGGCGGGCCGCGGGCGGCGCCGACGTCGAGTGGCGCTCGTGGGTCGATGCGGCCGAGCTGCCCGCCCTGGTCGCCGGGCATGACGTGTGCCTGGGCATTTTCGGCACCGGCGCCAAGGCGGCGCGGGTCGTGCCGAACAAGGTCTTTCAGGGCGCGGCCGCCGGTTGCGCCGTCGTCACGTCGGACACCGCGCCGCAGCGGCGGGCCCTCGGGGCCGCGGCCGTCTTCGTGCCGCCCGGCGACCCGGTCGCGCTCGCCGCGGCCCTGGACCGCCTCGCCACCGACCGGACCGAGCTGGCCCGGATGCGGGCGGCCGGTCGCGACCTCGCGCAGCGAGACTTCACCCCCGCCCGCGCCGCGGCCCCGCTGTGGCCCTGGATCACTGGAGTGACGACCTGATGGAGCTGGACCGCTCGGCGCCGCTGTCGCTCAACGCGTGGCTGCGCCTCGACGTCGTCGACCGGCTGCTGCCGCCGCAGGCCACCGACGTGCTCGAGGTCGGCTGCGGCCAGGGCGGGTTCGCGGTGCGGCTGGCCCGGCGGTACCGGTACACCGGCATCGAGCCCGACCCGCAGTCGTTCGCGGTCGCGCAGCACCGTCTCGGCGGTGCCGGGACGGTGGCGAACATCCGCCTGGAGGAGCTGCCGCCGGCCCGCTTCGATGTGGTGTGCGCGTTCGAGGTCCTCGAGCACCTCGACGACGACGTCGCCGCGGTCGCCGCGTGGGCCGGGCGGCTGCGCCCCGGTGGCCGGCTCGTGGTGTCCGTGCCGGCCTACCAGCACCGCTTCGGCCCCGCCGATCAGCTCGTCGGGCATGTGCGCCGCTACGACCCGGCCGGCCTGGAAGCCCTGCTCGCCGGGGCCGGGCTGGAGCGGGTGGAGGTCCGCCACTACGGGATGCCGCTGGGGTACGCCCTCGAAACCGGCCGCAACATCATTGCCCGGCGGCGCCTGCGCCGGGTCGGCGACGTCCTGCCGGCGCAGCGCACGGCCGCCTCGGGCCGGCTGCTGCAGCCGGCCCGGCCGCTGCGCGGCCTGGCGCACCGCTGGGGCACGCTGCCGTTCCGTCTGCTGCAGCGGGCGAGCCCGGGCCGGGGCCCCGGGCTCGTCGCCGTGGCGAGTGCACCGACGCCCGCCGCCGGAGGGGGATCGGCGGCGGGCGTCAGGCGTCCGGGCGGGACCGGACGATGAGGTCGGCCAGCAACGCGAGGGAGCCGATGATGAGCCCGGTCAGGAACACCATGACGGTGTTGTTGGCCAGCCGCACCGGGTGGACGATCACGTCGAACACGCTCTTCACCGCGCCGATGCCGAGCAGCAGCAGGGCGAGCGGCATCAGGGCCTTGAGCGGGTTGAAGTACATGACCATCCGCAGCACCTGCAGCAGGTACCGGTAGGCGTCACGGACGAACCGGAACTTCGAGCGCCCGGCGCGCTTGGCGTATTCGATCGGCACGTACGCGACCGGGTGCTGGTTGGACAGGAAGGCGAGCGTGATCGTGGTGACGCAGGAAAATCCGGGCGGCAGCAGGCGCAGGTAGGGCGCGGCGACGCTGCGCCGGAACGCCCGCAGCCCGGAGTTGAGGTCCGGGATCGGCTGCCCCACCAGCCACTCGGCGATCTTGCGGATCGTCCACTTGGCCGGGATGCGCAGCAGTCGATGGCTGCCCTGCTCCGACCGGCGGGCCCCGACCACCTGATCGACGGACCGGTCGTCGAGCAGCCGGCGCACCAGCTCCGGGATCCGCTCGTTCGGGTACGACAGGTCCGCGTCGGTCCACACCACGATCTCGCCGCGGGCCAGCCGTGATCCGAGCCGCCGGACCGTGCCGGCGCCGCCGTTGCGCGGCATGGCGATCACCTGCAGGTGCGGCAGCGCCGCCTGCGCCTGGTGCAGCACGTCGAGGGTGGCATCGGTCGAGCCGTCGTCGATGGCGAGCAGCTCGTAGGTCAGGCCGGCGTCGTCCATCGCGGCGCAGATCCGGTCCAGCTCGGCCCGCACGTGTGCTTCCTCGTTGAAGCACGGCAGGACGATGGTCGCGACCGGCGGCGCCGGGTCGGTGCCCGTCTCCGGCTCGGCATGGGTCACGAAGCTCGAAGTCATGTTGCACTCACCGCCGGTTCGGGGCTGGGGTTCTGTGGCTCTTCCGCGGCCGGCGGGCCGCCGTTGCGGCGGCGGGCGCGCCAGCGGACGATCGGCTCGAGGGAACGGGCCAGGATCGGGCCGAGGACGGCCAGGATCAGCACGTAGGCCGCGGCCAGCGGGCCGATCCGGTCGTTGACGCCGGCGCTGACGGCGAGGCCCGCGATCACGATGTTGAACTCGCCGCGGGGCGTCAGGGCGACGCCGGCGCGGGCCCGGCCCAGCGGGCTGATGCCGGCCCGCCGCGCGGCCCACCAGCCGGTGGCGAGCTTCGTCAGGATGGAGACGAAGGCGAGTGCCACGGCGATGCCCAGCATCGGTGGCAGCGCGCCCGGGTCGGTGTGCAGGCCGAAGAAGACGAAGAACACGGCGGCGAACAGGTCCCGCAGCGGCGTGAGGAGCTCCCGCGCGGTGTGGGCCAGCGGCCCGGACAGCGCGATGCCGACGAGGAACGCGCCGACCGCGGCGGAGACCTGCAGCGCCTGGGCGACGCCGGCGACGAGGATCGTGAGGCCGAGCGCCTTGAGCAGCAGCACCTCCTCGTTGGGGGAGGCGACGAACAGTTCGACGTAGCGGCCGAAGCGCAGCGCCACGATCAGGATGACGGTGATCGTGACGGCGGCGATGGCGAGGGTGGTGAGCCCGGCGACCAGGCTGACGCCGGCGAGCAGGGCCGTCAGGATCGGCAGGTAGACGGCCATCGTGAGATCCTCGAAGACCAGCAGCGACAGCACGACCGGGACCTCGCGGTTGCCGAGCCACTGCAGGTCGGCGAGGACCTTGGCGGTGATGCCGGACGACGTCACGTACGTGACGCCGCCGAGGGCGACCGCGGCTACCGGGCCCCACCCCAGCAGCAACGCGGTCGCCACCCCTGGTGCGGCGTTGAGCACCAGGTCGACCACGCCGGCGACAGCGTTGTGCCGCAGCGTGCCGACGAGCTCCGGAGCGGTGTACTCCAGGCCCAGGGTGAACAGCAGCAGAATGACGCCGATCTCGGCGCCGGTCGCGGTGAACTCCTCGCTGGTGGCCAGCGGCAGGACGCCGCCCCGGCCGAACGCCAGCCCCGCCAGCAGGTACAGCGGGATCGGCGAGATGCCGAACCGCGCGGACACCGCCCCGAGCAGGCCGAGCCCGAGGATGACCGCACCGATTTCGATCAGCGCTTCGGCAGCATGCATGGGCGGCTCAGCCGTTGGCGAAGATGTCGGTGACCGCGGCGGTGCCCTCGGCCGTGCCCACGACGACCACGAGGTCGCCGGGTACGAACCCGAAGTCCGGCCGCGGGCTGGCCAGGATCTGCCCGGCCCGGATGACCGCCACGATCGACGCCCCGGTGCGCGTGCGCGCCTGGGTGTCGCCGAGCGTCGCGCCGTCGTACGGGGAGCCGGCGATGATCGGCACCTGGATCGTCTTCAGCCCGGTCACCTGCCGCTGCAGGTCGGCCAGCCGCTCCACGATCCGCGCCGAACCCAGCAGCTCCGCCACGCCGTTGGCCTCGTCGCTGTTCAGCGACAGCGTCGCCGTCACCGTGTCCGGGTCGTCGCTGCTGTAGAGGACCACGTCCCGGCGGCCGGAGACGTGGGACACCACCGCCGCGTGCTGGCCCCGGGACGTCACGAACTCGTGCCGGAGACCGATCCCGGGCAGGCCCGTACGTTCAACTTCCACCGCCAGCATCTCCCTCCGCACACCGGTCGCATCACAGGTCGCCCGGCTCACCGCCCGCGCAAGGTTCTCGGTCTGGCATGGCGATCGCATCGCGGTGGCATGACAGTTGTATGACTCCTCGCGGGGCGGCGACGGTGGACTTGCCCAGCCGCGACCCACGACGGTGAGATCGTGCGGTGATCGATATGACGCGAGTTGCGCGATGGTGCTCCGCCGCGACGAAGTCGCGGACGTTCGAGGTGGCGATCGTGCTGCTGGTCGGCGCCAACGCGCTGGTCCTCGCCGTCGAGACCTATCCCCACCCGGGCGTGCTCGGCGCCGTGCTGGACGAGCTGGAGTGGGGTTTCCGCATCGCGTTCGTCACCGAGATCGTGATTCGCATCCTCGCACACGGCCGCCGGCCGCAGGACTTCTTCAAGCAGGGCTGGAACGTCTTCGACTTCGTCGTCATCGCGGCCGCGTTCGTGCCGGGGCTGCACGGCGACTCGGCGGCCCTGCGGGTGATCCGCATCGCCCGCGTGGTGCGCCTGGTCCGCTTCTCGCCGGGACTGCGCACGATCGTGACGGCGTTGCTGCGCAGCCTTCCCGGGGTCGGTGGCTTCCTCGCCCTGGCCCTGGTGTCGCTGTACGTGTACGGGATGGCCGGCTGGTTGATCTTCGGCGACGTCTATCCGCAGGACTACGGGACCATCGGCCGCGCGGTGCTGACGCTGTTCGTGCTGCTGTCGCTAGAGAACCTGCCGGACCTGATCCAGAAGGGGGTGGAGTTCTCGCCCTGGACGCTCATCTACTACGTGAGCTATGTGCTGCTCACCGCCAACCTGCTGATGAACATCCTCATCGCCGTCATCGTCAACTCGATGGAGGAGGCCCGCCGGCTGGAGATGACCGACGGCCTTTCGCCGGACTACGACGTCGACGGCGACGGCGTGCCCGACGAGATCGACCGGATCGCCGTCAGCCAGCGCCTCGACGACCTGCGCGCGCTGGTGCAGGAGCTGGAACGGGATCTGCGCATCGACCGCACGGCGTGACCGGGCGCCGTACAGTGCCAGGCGTGCAGGATGATCCGGAAGCCCTGATCGACGGCCTCGCCGAGCGGGAGAACGTCACCGCGCTGTGGGAGCTGGCCGACCGGCGGGTCGCCGGCGGGGACGGCGCGTTCGTCGCCGGGCTCGGGATCGCGCTGTGGCGGCGGTACGGCGGGCAGCCGTACCCGCCGTGGCAGTACCGCAGCATCTTCGATCGCGTCGTGCGGCTCCTGGCTCTCTCGCCCGGCACCGTCGCCGACGCCGTGCGGCTGCTCGCGGTCGTCGGCGAGGGCAGGCCGCTGCGATTCTCGGCCGCGCTGCTCGCGTCCGGCCACGGCGCCGGCCAACTGCAACCCGCGCTGGGCGCCGCCGCGCCGAACGAGCTGCGCGCCTGCCTGCTGCACGAGCTGGTGCTGCGCGGGTCGGACGTGGAGCCCGGGTGGACCGGCGAGGCATGGTGGCGCGAGCACCCGCTGGCCTGGCTGCCGGCGAAGCTGACCGCGCTGGAGGGCCGGCCGAAGGTGACCCGGTACACGTTGGACGGCGGCCGCGCAGGCCTTCTGCCGGCGGTGCCGACGTGCTTCGAGGAGGGCGGCGGCCCGGTGCCGGCCGCGCGCGAGACGACGACGGAGCAGGAGGCGGCGGCCATCGGGGCCGCCGTGCGCAACTGGGCGACCGAGTCCAACGGGCACGTGGCGGCGCACACGTACGCCCTTGACGGCACGCTGCGCCCGGGCGCCGTCGGGGCGACGCTGCGCGGTCTCGGGCTGGAGTGCCTGCAGGGATTCGGCGGCCTCGGCTCCTGCACCGCCGGGGACGCGTGGCAGCAGCTGTTCGCCGCCGCCTCCGCCGGCGGGGCGTACAACGCGGGCGAGTACGGCGCCTACGGTCGGCTCGCGGCCTGGCGGTCGGCGGGCGCGCTGGCCGGTGCGCCGGCGGGCGCCTCGGCGGCCGAGACCGAGCGCATCACGAGGGCGAGCGCCTGGTACGGCTTCGCCGGTGAGACCGACTGGTTCCGGCGCGACGGCTGGGACATCGGCCTCGCGGCCGTCTCGCCCGACGGCCGGCGCCTCGCCCTACTGGCCGCTACCGACACCGACTGAGCGCCGGGCCGTCGACGGGTCAGGCCGGCCCGGGGCGGGCTCCAGGCGGCTGGTGACCATTTCGTCGCACAGCTGCGGCAGCACCCAGGCGAAGCCGGCGCTCGCGAACTGCCAGTTGTGCCCGCCGGCGTCGACGAACCGGTGGGTGACGATCCCGTCCCGGGTGGCGTCCGCGGCCAGTTGCTGACCGATGGCGATGCCCTTGGCGTCGTCGGCGCCGGCGCCGAACCACAGCGTCACGCCGGGGTACCGCCGGGTGCTCAGCAGGTGCCCGGGGTCGTGAGCCTGCTGGGCGGCGGCATTGCCGCCGAACAGCACGCTCAGGGTGTGCTCGGGGTTGCCGAGGTTCGGCCGCGCGTCGCCGCCGAAGTCGATGGCGTGCCGGTAGATGTCGGGGTGGCCGAGGACGAGGTCCAGGGCGCAGGTGCCGCCCTCGGAGAACCCGACGATGGCCCAGCTCCACGGGTTGTGCTGGATGTGCAGGGTGCCGGTGATGAACGCGGGCACGTCGACGGTCAGGTAGGTCTCGGCGTTGCCCTGCGGGCCGTCGACGCACTCGGTGTCGCCGGTGGCGGAGCCGTTCTGGTCGACGACGACCAGCACCGGCGCCCGCCCGTGGTGGGCCGCGGCGTAGGCGTCGTCGGTGGCCTGGGCGTGCCCGGACTTGAGCCAGTTGATCGGGGTGCCGGGCGAACCGACCATCATGATGAGGACCGGCAGCGTGGCGCGGCCGGGGCCGAAGTAGGCGGGCGGCAGGAACACGACGCCGGGCCGGTGCTTGAAGTGTGACCGGGTGCCCGGGGCGTCGAGATCGACGATCACGCCCTGTGCCGGCGGGGTGTTGCCGGATGCGGTGGCGCCGCCGATCAGGTCGTGGGCCTGCTGGCCGCCGACGGCCCCGGAGTGGCCGAGCACGTCGCCGATCTGCGGCCAGATGCCGTACTCCTGGTCGATGAGCATGAACGCGCCGACGAGCGTCGCCGGCACCGCGACCACGGCCGCCGCCTTGCGCCAGGGCAGCGGCGGCCGGGAAGCCGGCTCGGCGGCCCGCTCGACCGGGCGCCGGCGCAGGACCAGGGGGCAGGCCGCGAGCGCGGCGAAGCCGGCGCCGACCCAGATCGCGAACGAGGGCGGGTAGGGGTCCGTCACCGTGCCGGTGATCCACAGGGTGAGCGCGATCAGGCCGACGAGCCCGGCGACCGACAGCAGCAGGATCGGCAGCGTACGGGTGATCCAGCGGCGTTCCCGGCTCCACAAGGCGGCGATCAGCAGCGCGCAGCCCACCACCTCGAAGCCGGCGGCCACGGCCCGGTCGAGCAGCGGCACGCGGTCGAACGCCCCGCCCCAGGCCGCCGCGGCGAGTCCGGCCGCCGCGACCACCGCCACCGCCGCCGCGCCGATCCGCCGGCCGCGGGGCCATCCGCGGCTCGCGCGCCCGTCAGCGGCGGGAACCTCATCCGTGGGCTCCTCCGCGTGGTAGACCCTCATGACCCGTAGCCCCCCGGCCGAGATCCCACCAGACGAGCGGAAAGGTATCCAGCCGCCCGCGTCCGTGGCAACAGCGGAACGTGACCGGGCGGTGACGTCCGCGGTGTTCAGTACTTGCGTTGCGGGAGGGCGGCCTTCGCCTGCTCGGGCGTGAACGTGGTCTCCACCGTGAGGATGCGCGCGTCGACCGGTTCGCCGGCGACGACCTTCTTGGCCAGGTCCATCAGCTGCGGGCCGAGCAGCGGGCTGCACTCGACGATGAAGTTGATCCGGTTCTGGGACAGCGCGGTCATCCCGTCCTTCACGGCGTCCACCGAGACGATCTTGATGTCCACGCCCGGGCGTTTGCCCGCGGCCTGGATCGCTTCGATGGCGCCGAGGGCCATGTCGTCGTTGTGGGCGTACAGCACGTCGATCTTCGGGTGGGCCTTGAGGAGCGCCTCCATCACCTCCTTGCCCTTGGCGCGGGTGAAGTTGCCGGTCTGCGACGCGACGATCCTCAGGTTGGGGCTGGCCTTGATGGTCTCGGCGAAGCCGGCCTTGCGGTCGTTGGCCGGCGCCGAGCCCGTCGTGCCCTGCAGCTCGACGATGTTCACCGGTGAGGTGCGGCCCTGGTACTCCTTGACCAGCCACTCGCCGGCCCGCCGGCCCTCGAGCACGAAGTCCGAGCCGAGGAACGAGCGGTACAGCGTGGTGTCCTTCGAGTCGATCGCGCGGTCGGTCAGGATGACCGGGATGCCGGCCGCCCTGGCCTCCTGCAGCACCGTGTCCCAGCCGGACTCCACGACCGGCGAGAACGCGATGACGTCGACCTTCTGCGCGATGAAGCTGCGGATCGCCTTGATCTGGTTCTCCTGCTTCTGCTGCGCGTCGGAGAACCGCAGCTCGATGCCGGACGCGTCGGCGGCCTCCTGGATGGACTTCGTGTTCGCGGTGCGCCAGCCGCTCTCCGCACCCACCTGCGCGAAGCCCAGCACGAGCTGGGGCTTGCCGTCCACGC
This sequence comes from Dactylosporangium sp. CA-139066, assembly GCF_050936175.1. Lineage (NCBI taxonomy): Bacteria > Bacillati > Actinomycetota > Actinomycetes > Micromonosporales > Micromonosporaceae > Dactylosporangium > Dactylosporangium sp. CA-139066. The sequence goes on from NZ_JBNJNH010000001.1 coordinate 3,975,057, forward strand.
CCGTGTCCCATCGCCGCTCGCCGCCGCACCCCGAGAGCGCGGCGCCGAGCAGCACGAGAACAGCACGTCTGCGCATGGTTACCCCTTCAGGGCGCCGCGGATGAAGCCGCGGACGTCGCGCCGCCGGTGGGCCGGCGAACCGCCACGTGGTCAGGCCCACCGTCGACAGCAGCGCATGGTCGCCGGTGCCCAGCCAGTCGACGCCGTCCTCGCCGAGCCCCAGCCAGCGGGCGACCCGGTTCAGCGGCGAGGTCTCGTCGTTGAACACCGCGTAGAACAGCAGGCTGGCCGACGCGACGCCGACCGACGCCGGCAGGAAGAACACCGTGCGGAACACCCGCACGCCCGGGCGGGCGTCCTGCACGAGCAGCGCGAGGCCGAACGCCAGCAGCGCCAGCACGACGGTGGTGACGATGGTGTACTTCACCGTGAACACGAGCGCGGAGGCGAACAGCGGGTCGTCGAGCGCCCCGTAGTCGGCCAGCCCGTTCGGGCTGGACGCCCCGAGCAGCGGCCAGTGGTTGAGCGACATCCAGACCATGAGCACGACCGGGATCACGAACAGCACCGCGACGACGAGGCCCATCGGCGCGGCGAACAGCGCGCCGATGAGGTTGCGGCGGCGGGTGTGCCGCGACGGCGCCAGCAGCTCGGTCCGGCTGTGGAGCACCACCATCTCAGTCCTCCGTCAGCGATCGGGTGATCTCTTCGTTGTGCTGCCGCAGGCCGGCGGCGGCGTCCGGCGATCCGAACAGCGCGTCGGTCAGCGCGAACATCCACGGGCTGTTGGGGTCGTTGAAGGTCTTGCCGAAGTTGACCGCGTACGGCGTCTGCCCGAGCCGGGCCAGCCCGGTGAAGGTGACCACCCGCGGATCGGCCTCGGCGAAGACGTTGTTCTCCAGGTCCCGGCGCACCGGCACGTTCTTGGTGAGCGCGACGACGTTGACCTGGGCGTCCTCCGACAGGGTCCAGGCGATGAAGTCCCAGGCCTGCGCCGCGTGCCGGGTGTTGGCGCCGATGCCCAGCACGTCGCCGCCGACGAAGGACGACGCCCCGCCGGTGAGGCCCGGGATCGGGGCGACGCCGATCTGGGTCTTGGTGCTGTTGCGCATGCCCTGCAGGGCCGTGGCCCCCATGACCTGCATGCCGACCTTGCCGTTGTTGAAGTCGCGGACCCAGGTGGGGCCGCTCTCGTTCTTCGCCGCCGCCGGCACGAGGCCGTCGGCGTACATCTGGCGGTACAGCCCGTAGATCCCGGCCGCCTGGGGGCTGTCGAGCAGCGAGGCGGTGCCGCTCTCGTTGAGCGCCGGCGCACCCGAGGCCCAGAGCATCGGCCAGGTCGACACGAGCATGCAGTACGGGCAGGCGCCGGCGAAGCCGAACCCGCGCACCCCGCCGCCGAGCTGCGTGATGCGCTCGGCGTCCGCGCGCAGGGTGTCGAGGTCGGCGGGCGGCGTCTCGCCGTCGAGGCCCGCCGCGATGAACAGGCTCTTGTTGTAGAACAGCGCGGCCACGTCGATGTCGAACGGGACGCCGAAGTTGCGCCCGCCGGCGGTCGCGGCCCGCATGTGCGCCGGGGCCAGACTGTCCTTGAACGGCAGGGTGGCGACCCGGCCGGTGATGTCCAGGAACACGCCCTTGGACGCGTAGTTGGGCGCGTAGAGCACGTCGGTCGCCCGCGTTCGCGGGGATCACCCGATGACTCACCCCGCGCGGTCTCGCCGTCGGCGTAACTTTAGGGGTGGACCTACGAGACGCGCGGGAAAGCTGAACGGCTGAAAGGCCGAACAGTGATCCCGATTACCGGAGCCAGGTAAAACTGGTGAAGGCAAAACGCCTCGTAGGTCTTTTGCTGCGCCTGGCGGCGGTGCTGGAACCATCACCCCATGACTCACCCCGCCGAGCCTCGCCCTCGGCGTAGCTTGTGGAGTGGACCTACGAGACGCGGGATCACCCGACTGGATGACAGTCGAGCTGAGGGGCTGAACGACCGAAAGGTCGACCGGCGATCCCGACCACCTGAACCAGGTAACGCTGGGGAAGGCGAAACGCCTCGTAGGTCTTTTGCTGCGCCTGCCGCTTCTGTTCAACTCCTTCTCAGGATTCCGGCGCGAGGATGCGCGTCGTGCAGCGCGGTCACGCCGGCAGCGGCCGGGGCCGCGTTCTCACGCAATTCTTAGCCGACGTACGGCGGCACTCTCATCGTTCCCGCCGACGATGACCGGGGGCCGTTGCGCGTGGGACGCGTATCGGTCATCGGTGTCGCTGGAAGGAATCCATGGACGACGTTCGTATTGTCGTGTCCGGACTGCGCAAGCAGTACGGCGGCGTGACCGCGGTGGACGACCTCTCGTTCACCGTCGAGCCCGGCCGGGTGACCGGGTTTCTCGGCCCGAACGGGGCCGGCAAGACGACCACACTGCGCATGCTGCTCGGCCTCGTCGCGCCGAGCGCCGGCACGGCCACCATCGGCGGGCGCCGGTACGCCGAGATCGCCGAGCCGGTGCGCGTCGTCGGTGCGGTGCTGGAGGCGTCGTCGGCGCACAAGGGCCGCACCGGCCGCAACCACCTGCGCGCGTGCTGCATCACCGCCGGGCTGCCCCGCACGCGCGCCGAGGAGGTGCTCGACCTGGTCGGGCTGCTCCCGGCCGCCGACCGCAGCTTCAAGGGCTACTCGCTGGGCATGCGGCAGCGGCTCGGCATCGCCACCGCCATGCTCGGCGACCCGCGGGTGCTGATCCTCGACGAGCCGGCGAACGGCCTGGACCCCGAAGGCATCCGCTGGATGCGGGAGCTGCTGCAGGGCCTGGCCGCGCAGGGCCGCACGGTCCTGGTCTCCAGCCACCTGCTGTCGGAGATGCAGGCCCTCGCCGACGACGTCGTGATCGTCGCGGCCGGGAAGCTGATGCGGCAGGGCCCGGTCAACGACGTGCTCAGCTCGGTCGGCGGTGACGCCCGCGTGCACGCGCGCACTCCGGAGCCGGACAAGCTCAGCGCCGCGCTGGAGCGGCTCGGGGGCACCGTCACAACGGACGGCCCGAACCGGCTGCGGGTCACCGGGATGGCCGCCGAGGCGGTCGGCGACGCCGCCCTCGCGGCCGGCGTCGCCCTGCACCAGCTCGTCACCGAACAGCCCGACCTCGAGGACGTGTTCCTCGACCTGACCCAGGCGAAGGCGGCCATCCGATGACGCGACTCGTCCGCGCAGAACTGTTCAAGCTGCGCACCACCAGCCTCTGGTGGCTCTTCGCCGCCGCCACGCTCATCAGCACCGGCGTCGTGCTCGCGGTCGATCTGGTCCAGGCGCACGAACTGCTGCAGCCGTTCGACAAGTTCGTCGCGCTCCACGCGCACGGCCGCAACGTCTCGCAGATGCCGCCGGAGTTCCTCAACCGGCTCCGCGGCGAGTGGGAGCTGGGCCACAGCGCGGTCACCCAGGCCGCCACGATCTTCACCGCGGGCCAGCTCATCGGCGTGCTGCTGGCGTGCCTGCTCGGCATCGTGCTCATCACCGGCGAGTTCCATCAGCAGACCGCCACCACCACGTTTCTGTTCACTCCGCACCGCGGCGCGGTGATCGCGGCCAAGCTCGTCACCGCCGTCATCGTCGCGGCCGCATCCTGGCTCGTCTCGACCGTGCTCGCTCTCGCCGTCGGCGCCGTGTTCCTCTCCGGCGAGGGGTACGGCACACAGCTGGGCCAGTGGGGCGTCGTCCGCGCGATCCTGCTCAACCTCGCCGCGTACGCCATCTGGGCCGTCTTCGGCGTCGGCTTCGGTGCGCTCATCCGCAGCCAGCTCACCGCGACGGTGGCCGCCACGGTGCTGTACCTCGCCGGCGCCGCCGCGGCCGGCGGCGTGTTCGACCTGCTGTACACCTATGTCATCAAGCAGGACTGGATCCTCACCGCGCAGGTGATCGTCCCGCCGGTGGCCTCGACGGTCATGATCTCGCCGACGAAGACGTTCGACCAGAGCCCGTCGCAGTGGGTCGGCGCCGCGGTCCTGCTCGGCTACGGCGTCGTGACCGCCCTGGCCGGCACGCGGCTGCTCCGCCGCCGCGACATCTCCTGACGTACGGGGTCCGGCGGCGCGCCGCCGGACCCCCTTTCGTGTCAGACCCCGTCGTACGTGTTCAGGGTGTTCATCAGTTTCGCAACCGCGGATGCGCAGTCCGGCTGGGCCGGCTGCGACGCGCGCAGCGCCGTGAGCACGGCGTCGATCTGGTCGTCGAGCTGGTGCCACTTGGCGGCGTCGCGCGGCTTGAGTCCGGCCTCGGCGTCGTCCCATGCCACCTCGAGGTCCTTGACGCGGGTCCTGGCAGCCGCGAGATCGTTCTTGGCGACCTTGCCCTGCACGTCGGCCACGATCACCGCGAACTTGCTGAGATTGCCCAGCTTGGTCGTCGGGTGCGGTTGACGGGCCGCGGTGGAGGCGCCCGGCTCGCCCGTCGCGACCGTGTCCGGCGCAACGTCGGCCTGCGGGTCCGTGGCCGGCTGCGATCCGTGCGCCAGGCTGAGCCCGAAGCCGATGACGGCAACGGCCACAGCAGCGGCACCGGCCCATGCGTAGTCCGGAACGCGGCCACCGTGCGGCCCGGCGCCCTTGTCGAGGACACCGTGGCGGCTGACCAGCATCTGCTCGCGGACAACCAGCACGACGATGGCCGCCAGGAACAGCAGACTGGTGGCGCTCGCACCCAGCGCCAGGCCGCCGAGGTCCTTGTCCTGGGTGAGCAGGTCGCCGAGTGAAGCGCCGAGCGGCCGGGTGAGCACGTAGGCAATCCAGAACGTCAGCACCTGGCCGGCGCCGAGGCGATTGGCGATCCACGTGGCCAGGATCAGACCGCCGAAGATCAGCGCGCCGTTGCGGAAGCCGAGGTTGAGCGCCTCGGTCGCCAGGTCGCCGGCGGCGGTCCCGAGCGCGAACGTGGTCAGGATCGCCGCCCAGTAGAAGCCCTCGCGGCGGGGCGTGTTGATGGAGGCGATCGCCAGCGTGCGCTCCTGGCGGTACCAGATCGCGAACACCACCGCGAGGGTGACCGAGAAGACGGCGGTGCTGACGTAGAGCGACACGCCCAGGGTGTCGGTGAAGAAGTCGGTGAGCTGCGTGCCGAAAATGCTGACGAGCACCACACAGAGCCAATAAATCCAGGGCGTGTAGCTGCGAGTCCGGAACTGGACGACAAGCGCGGCCACCAGCAGAGCAAACATTATCGCATCGGTCACCGCGGGACCGAGACCGGCATTCACGGTCAGGTAGTCCGCGAACGTCTCCCCGATCGTCGTGGACAGAACTTTAATGACCCAGAACGTGGCGGTAATCGCGGGTACCTTGGTCAGCCACCTGCGCGAACTCGCCAATTCGTTGGCGGTAACGGACACAGCTCTCCCTCGCAACAGCACGACAAACGTCGATTCAACACAATGCGATGAAAACGTACGCCGGCCGTGCTGAACTTTTGCTGAAGAGGTCGCTCCTCGCGGATTTAAATACCGGTTGGCTCGGCGTCGGCGCGGGTAATGGCCAGATATGCGACCAGGCCGACAATGAGCACGGCCCAGGCCGCGGTCACCGGGCCGGTGCCCAGGCCCAGGCCGCCGCGCTCGTGCGAGACGCCCATCCAGTCGGCGAAGGAGGCCCCGAGCGGACGGGTAATCACGTACGCGGTCCAGAACGCGGCCACGGCGTTGAGCGCGCCGGTCCGGAAGGCGATCGCCGGCACCGCGATCAAGGCCGCGAAGATCACGCCGGACAGCAGGTAGCCCCAGCCGAACGTCATGGCGGTCAGGTCGCCGGCGGCCGTGCCCAGCGCGAACGTGGCGAGCACGGTGGCCCAGTAGAAGCACTCGCGGCGCGGCGTGTCGATGCTGTGGATCGACAGGCTGCGTTCGCTGGCGTACCAGACCACGAAGATTGCGCCGAGCGCGACCGCGAAGCCGATCGTGGAGACCACGTACGGCACGCCGAGGCCCACGTGCAGGACGTCGGCCGCCATGGTGCCGAAGACGCTCACCATGATCACCGCAAACCAGTAGACGCCGGCCAGGTAGCGGCGCACCCGGAACTGCAGGATCAGCGCCGCGACCAGCCCGAGGCCGCCCAGCCCGACCGCCACCGGCGGTGCGACGGTGTGCGCGAGGAAGTCCGAGGCGGTCTCGCCCATGCCGGTCGTCAGCACCTTGATGATCCAGAAGAGGATCGTGACCTGCGGCACTTTGGACAGCCGGGCCCGGACGCCGGGAGTTGCGGATACACCGGTGAGGACGGCGCCTGGCTGCCGCGCTGAAGTCATGCGCGCCAGGCTGGCGGCCGGACGCTGAGGAATCGCTGAATCGGAACCGGATTCGCGGCTGAAGGTCCCGGACCGCGCGCCGGGTCAGTGCCCCGGCATCCAGGCGCGGGCCAGCTCGACGAACTCGATCAGCGCGGTGCCGGTGGCGGCGAGGGCAAGGCCGGCGACGGTGAGCGCGAACACCGGCAGTGCGCGGCCGGACGGTGGTGTCAGCAGCGCCGCCACGCGCCGTACGGTCGACGAGCCGTGGAACCCGAGCCCGCCTTCGCTCGCGTGGGCGGCCTCGCCGCCCAGGGCAACCTTGCCGATCGTGCGGGCGACGAGGATGCGGTCCCCGGTGTCGCGGGCCGCGTCTTCGTCGGCGCTGCGCTCGATGAGGACCTCCACGGCCGCCGGAACCTGGCGCAGGAGCGGGTTGGCCGCCGCCGCTGCGGCCGCGAGTGCGGCGATGCGATGGTGCCGCCGCCGCAGATGTGCCCGCTCGTGCGCGTACACGACGGCGCGCTCCCGGGCGTCGAGCAGTTTCAGCAGGCCGGTGGTGACCAGCACATGGCCGTCGCGGCCCAAGCGCGGCGGCACCGCGACGGCCCGGGCGGGCGCCCAGTCGGCCACCAGGATGCCGGCAAAGGGGCGTCCGACGCCATGCAGGATGGCGGCCGCCCGGTCGCGGCGCCACGCCTCACGCACCAGGCGCGCGGCGAACCAGGCGAGCAGCAGCGCGGCGGCGAGCGCCAGCCAGTCCGGCACCGGCTCGGGCAGGACCCGGCCGACCACGGCCGCCCGGTCCTCGTGCTGCTCGAACGCCGGCAGATCGTCGAGCAACGTCGCGGTCAGCAGGCCCAGGCAGGCGCTGGAGCAGGCGGCGGCGAGCAGCGCCGCGGCGGTGAGCGCCCGGGCCGCCGCCTCCGGCCGGCTCGCCGCGGTCGCGCGCCGGGCGGCCGGGACCAGCAGCACCGGCAGGACCAGCGGGAGGTAGACCAGCCAGATCATGCCCGATCGTCCCGGACCTGGCCGAGCAGCCCGCGCAGCACCGCGGCGTCGGCCGGGTCGAGCTCGGCGGTGAACTCACGCAGCACGGCGCGCCGGTCGCCGGGGCCGTTGAGCAACGCTCGCATCTGCTGGGCGATGACGGTCGCGGTGCCCTGGGTGGGCCAGTAGACGTGCCCGCGGCCGCCGTGCGGGCTGGGCCCGCGCTGCGTCATACCCTTCTCCAGCAGGCGGGTCAGGATCGTCTGGACGGTGTTGTACGCCGCGGCGCCGTCGAGCCCGGCCTGCACCTGAGCGGGCGTGAGCGGTTCACCGGCGGCGCGCAGCACGGCCAGCACGTCCGCCTCGAGCGAGCCCCACGGCCGCCGCTCGGGAGTGTCCTGTCGGGTCACGTCTTCACCGTACCGAGCTACCAGGCGGCGTTCACCTCCCCAGCTTGACATGGACCTACAACTTGTAGGACTTTGACGAGGCTAACCTAACCCGACGTGGGAGTGATCCGTGTTCTTCGCCAGCCTGCTCATCGGCCTGCGGGACGGTCTCGAGGCGTCGCTCGTCGTGGCGATCCTGGTCGCGTTCCTCGCTCGGGCCGGGCGGCGCGACCGCATCCGGCACGTTTGGGCCGGCGTCGGCGGCGCGGTCGTGGTGTCCGCCGCGGTCGGGGTGCTGCTCACCTCCGCCGCCGCGTGGCTGGGCGCCGGCACCCGGCTGGAGCTGTTCGAGGCGGTCACCTCGCTGGCCGCCGTCACCCTGGTCACCTGGATGATCTTCTGGATGCGGCGCACCGCGCGCAGCCTGCGCGGCGAGCTCACCGGCCGGCTGGAGAACGCGATGCGCGTCGGCGGCTGGGCGGTCGCCGCGATGGCGTTCTTCGCCGTGGTACGCGAAGGCGTGGAGATGGTGCTGCTGGTGTTCGCGGCCGCGGAGAGCGCCGGTAGCGCCGGGGCCGCACCGCTGGCCGGCATGCTCACCGGCGTCGCCGCCGCCGTCGGGCTCGGCTGGGCCGTGTCCACCGCCACCGCCCGGATCGATCTCGGACGCTTCTTCACGTGGACCGGCGCGCTGCTCATCCTGGTCGCCGCCGGCATCCTCAAGTACGGGGTGCACGGGCTGCAGAGCGCCGGCGTGCTGCCCGGCGGCAACCGGATCGCGTTCGACCTCGCCGGCCTGATGGATCCGACGTCGTGGTACGCCACCGTGCTCGCCGGCACCGTCAACCTCACCCCGCGCGCGAGCGTGCTCGAGATCGGCGCGTGGCTGGCCTTCGCGATGATCATGCTCGCGCTGTTCTTCCGCCCCGCGCACGCGACCCCGCGGCCCCGCACGCAGGCGGTCGCGGTGCTGGGTGCCGTTGCCGCCCTCGCCTCGTGCGGCGGCCCGCAGCCGGCGCCCGCGGACGCCGGCGCCATCGCGGTCACCGCCACCGACACGGAGTGCCGCCTGAGCGCCGATCACGCCCCGGCCGGGCCGCAGGTGTTCGACGTGCACAACACCGGCGGCAAGGTCACCGAGTTCTACGTGTACGCGGCCGGCGACCGCATCGTCGGCGAGGTCGAGAACATCGCGCCGGGCCTCACCCGCAGCCTGCACGTCGACCTGCCGGCCGGCGCCTACACGACCTCGTGCCGCCCGGGCATGACGGGCGCCGGGATCCGCGCCGCGTTCACGGTTTCGGGATCCGGCAGTGGTACACCCGTTGCCTCCTCGGCCGACCCGGCGCTCGCCGCCGCCGTGGCCGCCTATCAGGACTATGTGCGGCAGCAGGCGGCCGCGTTCGTCGAGCAGACCACCGCGTTCGTCGCCGCCGTGAAGGCCGGGGACCGCGCCAAGGCACAGGCGTTGTACGCGCCGGCACGGGCACCGTACGAGCGGATCGAGACGGTCGCGGAGAGCTTCGGCGACCTCGACCCGAAGATCGACGCCCGCGACGGCGACCTCGACCCAGCGGTCGCATGGACCGGTTACCACCGCATCGAGCAGCAGCTGTGGAACGGCGGAGACCTGACCGCCGTCGCCGGCGTCGCCGACCAGCTCCTCGCCGACGTCACCGAGCTGCGCACGCGTCTCGGCGGCGTGACGCTGAGCGCCCTGGAGATCGCCAACGGCGCCAAGAGCCTCCTCGACGAGGTGGCCACGAAGAAGGTCACCGGCGAGGAGGACCGCTACTCGCACACCGACCTGTGGGACTTCGCCGCCAACGTCGAAGGCTGCCGCGCCGCGGTCGCCGCGTTGAAACCCGCCTACGACGCCCACCTCGACGACCAGTTCGCCGCCGTCGACGCGGAGCTGGCGAAGTACCGGCAGGGCGCCGGATACGCCGCGTACGACACCCTGCAGCCACCCCAGGCGCAGCGGCTGGCGGCCGTCGTCAACGCGCTCGCCGAACAGGTCAGCGCCGTCCCGGCCGCCGTCGCCCACAGGTGACGACGCTCGCCCGGGTGGTACCGCAGTACTACGCGCCGGACGGCGGATCGTCCCGCGGTACCGCGGCGGGGGTCGTTTCGTTCCTTAGCGTTGCTGCCAGGGCGCCGGAGTGCGGCGGCTGACGCGAGGAGTGCTCAATGATCGAGGCACGGCAGTTGACGAAGCGCTACGGGGAGAAGACCGCGGTCGACCGCCTCGACTTTCTCGTCAAACCCGGTGCGGTGACGGGGTTCCTGGGCCCGAACGGGGCGGGCAAGTCGACCACGATGCGGCTGATCATCGGGCTTGACGCGCCGACGAGCGGGGACGTGAGCGTCAACGGCAAGCGGTACGCGCGGCACGCGGCGCCGCTGCAGGAGGTCGGGGCGCTGCTGGAGGCGCGGTCGATTCATCCGGGGCGTACCGCGTCCGACCACCTGATGGCCCTCGCCTACACGCACGGGATTCCGCGGCGGCGCGTCGACGAACTCATCGAGCTGACGGGACTGACGTCGGTGGCGCGCAAACGCGCCGGGTCGTTCTCGCTGGGCATGGGGCAGCGGCTCGGCATCGCCGCGGCGCTGCTCGGGGACCCCGCCACGGTGATGCTCGACGAGCCGGTCAACGGCCTGGATCCCGAGGGCGTGCTGTGGATCCGCAACCTGCTCTCCGGCCTGGCGGCGGAGGGCCGGACGGTGTTCGTGTCGTCGCACCTGATGAGCGAGGTGGCGCTCGTCGCCGACCATCTCATCGTGGTCGGCCGGGGCCGGCTGCTGGCCGACACCAGCGTGCAGGAGCTGGTCCGGCAGGCCGGCGGTGACGCCGTCGATGTGGCCACCGCCGATCCGGCACGCCTGCGCAGCGTGCTGGCGGGGCCGGGGGTCGGGATCACCGGGCGGGCCGGCACCGAGGAACTGCGGGTCACCGGCCTGACCGCGCGCCAGATCGGGCTGATGGCCGCCGAGCACGGCATCGCGCTGTTCGAGCTGACGCCGAAGCAGGTTTCGCTGGAGGAGGCGTTCATGGACCTGACCAAGGACGCCGTGGAGTACCACGGCGGCGTCACGAGCGGGGTGGCCGCATGAGCACGATCACGCAGGACCGGGTCCCGGGCGCCGCGACCGGGCCGGCAACGCGGCCGCAGTACCGGGTCACCGGCCGGCGGGTGCTGCGCTCGGAATGGTCGAAGCTGTGGACACTGCGCTCGACCTGGATCACGCTCGGGCTCGGGCTGCTCGCGCTGCTGGCGTTCGGCACCATCGCGGCGCTGCGCTACAAGTCGTTGACGAGCACCGGCGGGCGGATGGACCCCGACTTCGCCGACGCGACCTCGGTGAGCCTGACGCTGTTCGGCGTCCGGTTCGGCCAGCTGGCGCTCGGGGTGCTCGGCGTGCTGTTCGCGGCCGGTGAGTACTCCACCGGCATGATCCGCTCGACCCTCGCCGCGGTGCCGCGGCGGCTGCCGGTGCTGTGGTCGAAGGCCGCCGTGTACGGCGTGGTCGCGGTCCTCGTCGGCCTCGCCGGCGCGTTCGGCGGGTTCCTGATCGTCGACGCGGTCGTCTCCGGAACTCCGGCGCACCTGGGCCTGTCCGGCAACGAGGTCCTGCGCGCGCTGTTCGGCGCCGGACTCTACCTGGCCCTGGTCGGTGTGATCGGGATTGCGCTCGGCATGCTGCTGAGGTCCGTGGCCGGCGGCATCTCCGTCCTCGTCGCCGCGCTGCTGCTCGTGCCCGGCCTGGTGTCGCTGCTGCCGAGCTCCTGGCGGGCCGACGTCGCGCAGTACCTGCCGAGCAACGCCGGCGAGTCGCTGTACTCGCTGCACCCGGCGACCGGCATGCTGTCAGCGGGCGCCGGTGCCCTGGTCCTGATCGGCTGGACGGTCCTCGCGCTCGCCGGCGCCGCCTACCGCCTGCTGCGTAAGGACGCATGACCTCCGAGATGAGCAACGACAGTACCGACCATCTCGCCGCCCACCCGCTGGTCGACCGGCTCGCCGGCCTCGGCCAGTGGGTGCGGCGGCTGGACGCCCGCCGGCCCTGGCGCTTCGACGCGGGCGTGGTGGTGGCGGTACTGCTTGTGTTCTGCGTCCCCGACCTCGTCCACCACGACGCGGAGAGGGAGCGGGAGCAACTGCAGCTGCTGCTGGTCCATCCGCCGCCGGCGGCCACGATCGCCCTGCAGGCCGGCCTCGTCCTGCCGCTGTTCTGGCGTCGCCGGGCCCCGACCGCCACGTTCTACGCGATCGCCGCCGTCTTCGTCGTGCAGTGGTCCGTCGGCGTCCTGCTGCGCGCCGACGTCGCGCTGCTCATCGCCGTCTACGGCATCGTGCTGCGCGTCCACCCGGCCGGGCTGCCGTGGGCCGCACTGACCGTCGCCGCGGCGCTGGGCCTGGTCGCGTGGCGAGTCTCCGGTGCGGTGTCGCCGTGGGATGCGCTGTTCTTCCTGTACGCCGCCGCCACCGCGGCCGCGGCGCTGGGCGTCGCCATCCGTATCCGGCGGGCCCAGCTCGCCGCGCTGCGCGACCGCGCGCTGCGCCTGGAGATCGAGCGCGACCAGCGCAGCCGCCTCGCCGCGGCCACCGAACGGACCCGCGTCGCCCGCGAGATGCACGACATCGTCGGCCACAGCCTGTCGGTGATCATCTCCCTGGCCGACGGCGGCGCCTACGCGGTCGAAGGCAACCCGCCGCGCGGCCGCGAGGCCCTCGAGCGCATCGGCGACACCGGCCGGCTGGCGCTCGCCGAGCTGCGCCGGGTCCTCGGCGTGCTGCGCGAGGAGAGCGATGCCGCCGAGCTGCACCCGCAGCCCGGCGTCGCCGAGATCGGCGCCCTGTGCGACCGCGTCCGGGCGGCCGGGCCGTACGTCGTCTACCACACGGTCGGCGACCTGGACGCCCTGGACCGCGGGGTGCAGCTCGCGGCGTACCGCATCGTGCAGGAGGCATTGACCAACGCACTGCGCTACGCCGGGCCGAGCACCCGGCTCGAGGTCGCCGTCGCCAGGGACGGCCCGTGCGTGGACATCACCGTCCACGACACCGGCCCGCAGCCGGCCGCCGAGCCGCCAGCGCGGCCACGCGCGGCCGGACAGGGGATCGCGGGCATGCGCGAGCGTGCGGCCCTGTACGGCGGCACCGTCGAGGCCGGCCCCCGCCCAGGTGGAGGATGGACCGTGCGGGCCACCTTGTTCCCGAGCGTCGAAGGCAAGCCATGATCACTGTGCTCATCGTTGACGACCAGCCCCTGCAGCGGCTCGGCTTCCGCATGCTCCTGGAGAGCAACGAGGACACCGACGTGCTCGGCGAGGCCGGCAACGGTGCCGAGGCCGTGCGCCGCGCGGCGCAGCTGCATCCCGACGTCATCCTCATGGACGTACGCATGCCGGGCATGGACGGGATCGAGGCCACCCGCCGCATCGTCGCCGCCGGGGACCGGTCCCGGGTGCTGGTGCTGACCACGTTCGATCTTGACGAGTACGCCCACGCCGCGCTGCGCGCCGGGGCCAGCGGCTTCCTGCTCAAGGACGCCCGCCCCGAGGAGTTGCTGGCCGGCATCCGCGCTGTCGCCGACGGCGACGCGGTGATCGCCCCCGCCCTGACCCGGCGCCTGCTGGACCAGTTCGCCGGGCAGCTGGGGCCCGCCGCCGAGCCGGCCGGCAATGACCCGCGCCTGGCCAGCCTCACCGAGCGCGAGCGCGAGATTCTGGTGGCGATCGGCACCGGCTGGACGAATCGCGAGATCGCCGAGCGTCTGGTCCTGTCCGAGTCCACCGTGAAGACCCACGTCGGCAAGATCCTTGCCAAGATCGGCGCCAGGGACCGGGTGCAGGCCGTCATCTTCGCCTACGACCAGCGCTTGACCCGCCCCAGCACCAGCGGCTGACCGGTGCTGAGAGCACGCTGAACAGCGGGCGCTGACGATTCAGCGGCACCTCAGCGCCGCCCGCCTACCTTCGGCGGATGCTGGATCGGCTGCGCGGCCTTCGCCCATCGGCTCTGACGGCTCCGCCGCCGCGTACCATCGCCGGCCTCGTGCTGGCGTGGGCGATCGCCTGGTTCGTGTTCATGGCGCTGGGCGGTGGCTCGTCGTGGCACTTCTTCGCGCAGGGCGCGGCGGCGCTCGCCGACGCCGACGACGCCGTGGCCGGCGGGCTGCACCTGTACGCCGCCGCGCCGGTGCTGCAGATCGGCCCGCTCACCTTCCTGGCCGTCCTGCTGCTCCTGCCCGCCGGCACGCTCGTGGCCCTGGCCGGCTGGCAGGTGCTCGGCGCCGCCGCCGGGCTGCTGATCCTGTGGCTGGTGCGCGGCCTGGTGCCGCGGTGGCAGCGCGACGCCGGCTGGCTGGCCCTCGGCGCGGCCTACTTCATGCCGGTGTGGATGTTCCTCGCCGTCGGCGTCGCCCACCTCGACGACGTCCTCGCGCTGCTGCTGTCCGTCGCCGCGCTGCGCACCGCCCGGGCCGGACGGGGATGGCTCACCGGCCTGCTGCTCGGACTGGCCGCCGATGCCAAGCCCTGGGCCGTCGGGTTCGCGGCCATGCTGCTCCTGCTGCCCGGATGGCGGCGCCGGTTGACCGCCGCGGCAGCGTTGACGGCCGCGCTCGCCGTGGCGTGGCTGCCGTTCTTCGTCGCCGACCCGGGCACCAGCAATGCGTTGCAGTACACCATCCAGAACAATCCCGTGTCCGCGCTGCACGCGCTCGGCATCGACGATCCCCGGACCCCGCCGTGGGACCGCCCCGCGCAGCTGGCGCTCGCCCTGACCCTGGGCGCCATCGCCGTCCGGCGCGGGCGCTGGGCGGCGATCCCGCTGCTGACCGTGGCGTCCCGGCTGGTGCTGGAGCCCGGCGGCAACAAGTACTACATCGCCGGCGTCGTCGTCGGCACCATCATCTGGGACTTCGCCGGGTCCCGGTACGACCTACCCTGGTGGACGCTGTCGGCGTGCCTGTGCCTGTTCGTCGCCCGCTGGATTCCGATGCCGGACGTCGTGCACGGCTGGCTGCTCATCGCATTGTTCGTGGCCGCCTGCGGCATCCTGCTCGGCCCGCGCCGCCCCGCACCGCGGCCGCTGCTGGCGCAGTGGGCGACGAGAACCCCGTAGCGGCTTCTTACGTTCGTTGACCGCCCGGCGTTATCAACCCGGTCTCGTAGGCGACGATGATCGCCTGGGCGCGGTCGCGGATGCCGAGTTTGGAGAACACCCGGGTGACGTGCGTCTTCACGGTCGTCTCGCTGATGTGCAGGTGCCCGGCGAGTTCCTGGTTGCTCAGCCCGCGGGCGATGAGCCGCAGGATGTCCAGCTCCCGCGGTGTGAGGGTGGACAGGTCGCGGTGCAACGTTGCGCCGTCGTGCTGGCCGGCGAAGCGTTCGACGAGCCGGCGGGTGACGCTGGGCGCGAGCAGCGCGTCGCCGGCGCGGACCATGCGTACGGCCGCGACGAGCCGGTCGGCCGTGACGTCCTTGAGCAGGAACCCGCTCGCGCCGGCACTGAGCGCGGCGTAGACGTACCGGTCCAGGTCGAAGGTGGTCAGGATGAGGATGCGTGGCGGATCGGGATGCTCGGCGAGGATGCGGCGGGTGGCCTCCAGCCCGTCCATGGTGGGCATGCGGATGTCCATCAGCACGACGTCGGGCCGGGTGCGCCGGACCGCGTGCATCGCCTCGGCGCCGTCGCCGGCCTCGGCGACGACCTCGATCCCGTCCGCGGCGAGGATCATCGCGAAGCCGGTGCGGACGAGCGCCTGGTCGTCGGCGATCACCACGCGCAGCGGCCGGTCCCGATCGCGGTCGGGCGTGCTCATGCGGGCTCCAGGGGGATCGTGGCGAGCACCTCGTAGCCGCCGGCGGGCAGATGTCCATTGTGGAGGGTGCCGCCATAGACGGCGAGCCGTTCTCGCAGGCCGATCAGTCCGCGGCCGTTGCCGGCGGGCGCGGACGGGCCGGCTGCCCCGCCGGTGTCGGTGATGGCGATCCGCAGCGCGGCCGGCTGGTGTTCGACGACGATGCGGACGCGGGCGCCGGTGGCGTGCTTGACGGTGTTCGTCAGCGCCTCCTGCACGATCCGGTATGCGGTCAGGTCGATGCCCGGCGGGAGCGGCCCAGGTGTGCCGCCGACGGTGACGTCCACCTGGGTGCCGGCGGCGCGGACCCGCTCCACGAGCTCGGGCAGCCGGTCCAGGCCGGGTGCGGGCAGCAGGTCCTCCGGGCCGTCCTGGTCCGGTTCGTCGCCGCTCATGCTCAGCAGCCCCATGACGTGCCGCAGTTCGCTCATCGCCGCCCGTCCGCCGGATTCGATGGCGGCCAGCGCCTGCTCGACCTTGTCGGGAGCGGTGGGCAGCACGCGGCGGGCCGCGGCCGCCTGCACGACCATGACGCTGACGTTGTGGGTGACCACGTCGTGCAGTTCCTGGGCGATGCGGGCGCGTTCGCGCTGCACGGCCAGCGTCGCCTCGGCTTCGCGCTGCGTCTCGGCCTGCCGGACCCGCTGTTGCATGGTGTGCACCGCGTTGGCGGCCAGCCCGACCGGGATGAGCAGCAACAGCAGGATCAGGCCGGGCCGGCCGACCGGCAGGTTCGCCCGGTGCAGGACGAAGGGCAGGCCGCCGGCGGCGACGCTGACGATCGCGGGGATCCGGTAGGGGCTGTACATGACCGCGCCGTAGGCGGCGATGACGCACGCAGCGAAGGTGAACGTGGGGTCGAACCCGGGCGCCAGATGGTAGGTCTGCGAGGCGAGCCCGACGATCCAGAACACCGTGAGGGGGTACCGGCGCCGCACCGCCAGCGGCAGGGTGGCCAGCGCGGTCAGCAGCCCCCACAGCACGGCCTGCTGCCACGGCATGGCGCCGAAGTACGGGATGTCGTCGGGAAGCCGGGCGGGCGGCGGCGGGATCGGCGCGCCGGTCGACGTCATCGTCACCTGACCCTGCACCCGGCCGGCGAAGCCGCCGAACGCGCCGACGGCCAGGCCGACGGCCAGGACGGTGTCGGTGACGAACGCCCATCGGGACCGGGCCGGCGGGGTGACCGCGTCGCGGCGCAGCGCCGCGCGGCTGCGCCGTAGCCGTTCACCGAACGTCGTCCCGGTCATCGGGCCAGTGTGTCAAAGCCGCTGGTCGGCCACATCGGCCGCGGAGCAGCATCCGGGCGGGCCGCGGGTCGTACGACTACAGGAGGACGCGCCGCCGCGGGTCGTACCGGCGGGGAAGTCGATGTCGTCGCCGGGATCGACGCGGCCTGCGGGCGCTGATCCATAGCGTGCGGGGACATCCCGACGAAGGCGGAGGAGAACCCTGATGCTCATGGTCGAGGCCGAGCACCTGTTCCGGTCGTTCGGCACCACCCCGGCGCTGCGTGATGCCAGCGTCGCGGTGCCGGCCGGCGAGATCCTCGCCGTGATGGGCCCGAGCGGGTCCGGCAAGTCGACCCTGCTGCACTGCCTGTCCGGCATCTTCACCCCGGACAGCGGCGAGATCCGCTACGACGGTCGCCGGCTCGACACGCTGTCCGAGTCCGCCCGGACCGCACTGCGGCGCACGGCGTTCGGGTTCGTGTTCCAGTTCGGCCAGCTGGTGCCGGAGCTGACCGTCGCGGACAACATCGCCCTGCCGTTGCTGCTGAACAAGGTGCCCCGGCGGGCGGCGTACGCCACCGCCTCGGCGTGGCTGGACCGGCTCGAGCTCGGCGGCCTCGGCCGGCGCCGGACCGGCGAGCTGTCCGGCGGCCAGGCGCAGCGGGTCGCGATCGCCCGGGCCCTGGCCATCAGCCCGCGGGTGCTGTTCGCCGACGAGCCCACCGGATCGCTCGACTCGGTCACCGGGGCGGCCGTGATGGGCCTGCTGGTCGGCCTGGCCCGCGAGGAGGGCGTCACGGTCGTGCTGGTGACCCACGACACCCGGGTCGCCGACCACGCCGACCGCCGCGTGATCGTCCGCGACGGCCAGGTCTTCGCCGGGTACGACGCGGAGGCAACCCGATGATGCTCGTGCTCGGCGCGCGGCTGACGCTGCGCAGCGGCCGGGAGGCGCTCGCCCGGCTCGTCCTGATCGCCGCCGCGGTCGCGGTCGGCGTCACCGTCCTGCTGGCCGTGCTGGCCGAGTTCAACGCGTTCCAGGCCACCGCGCAGACCCGGTGCTGGCAGTGCACCAGCGGGGAGCCGATCGGCGCGGCCGGCCCCGGCGAGCGGGGGGAGCTGTGGAACTACAGCGAGGACTACTTCGCCGGACGGGTCGTGCAGCGCCTCGACGTCGCCGCGCTGTCCGCCGACGCACCCGTGGTCCCCGGCCTGCCGCGGCTGCCCGGCCCCGGGCAGTACTACGCCTCGGCGGCGCTGACCCGGCTGCTGGCCGGTGTGCCGCGCGACGAGCTCGCCGACCGCTTCGCCGGGGCCGCCGCCGGGGAGATCGGCGCCGGCGGGCTCGCCCGTCCGGACGACCTCGTGATCATCGTCGGGCGGACGCCGGGCGACCTCGCCGCGCTGCCGGCCACCCGCGTCGTCGGCGAGATCTCGACCCGGACCCGGATCGACGGCACGACCAGCCTGTACCGGTACGGCATCGGCATGGTCGCGGCCGGCCTGCTGGTGCCGCTGTTGACGCTCATCGGCACGGCCACCCGGCTGGCCGCCGCTCGCCGTGAGGAGCGCTTCGCCGCCTTCCGGCTCGCCGGCGCGACCCCGTCGCAGGTCGGCGTCATCGCCTCGGTTGAGGCCGTCATCGGCGCGGCCGCGGGCTCCCTGCTCGGCATCGCCGCCTTCCAGCCGCTGCGGCCGGTGATCGCCGGATGGGCCGTGGCCGGAACCCCGTACTTCGGCGACCTCGTGACGCCGAGTCCCGGGCAGTACGCCGCGGTCGTGCTCGGTGTGCCCCTCGCCGCCGCGCTGGCCGCGGTGGTGTCGCTGCGCCGCGTGCGCCTGTCCCCGCTCGGAGCGAGCCGCAAGATCACGCCGCCGGCTCCCTCGCCGTGGCGGCTCGCGCCGCTCGCCGCCGGCCTGCTGCTGTTCGCGGTCGCCCCGGTGCTCCTGGACCGGCAGTCGACGCAGCCGGCGGCGTCCGGTCTGTCCAACGGGCCCGGCAACGCCGTACTGCCGGTGTCGCTGCTCGGGCTGCTGCTGACCATGGCCGGGCTGGTGCTGTCCGGGTCCTGGCTGACGCTGCAGGGCGCCGGGCTCGTGGCCCGGGCGGCGCGACGGGCCTCGACCCTGCTGGCCTCGCGGCGACTGGCCGACAACCCGAAGGCCGCGTTCCGTTCCGTCGGCGGCCTGGTCCTGGCCGTGTTCGTCGGCACGGTGATCGCCTGCGTCATCCCGGCCGTCGATGCCGGGATGCGCGCCGCCGGCGGCGGCACCCTCACCGACGTGCTGCGGGTGTCCTTCGTACCGCAACCGGATCCGGCGGCCGAGCATCCGGTGCTGGGACTGGAGGCGGACGCTGGGCGGGCCCTGGTGGATCGGCTGCGGGCGTTGCCCGGCACGGACGTGCTGCCGCTGTACGCGCCGGAGGCACGGCTGACCGGCTACGCGTGCGTCGGTGCCAACGCGTGCGGACCCACCGAGGCCGCGATCGCCTGCGCCGACCTTACGCCGTTCCCGGCGCTGGGCCGGTGCGCGGCGGGTGTGCCGGCCATCCGGGCACAGTTCGGGCTGCTGCTCAGCCACGACAACGTCGCCGGGCTGCGGCTGCCGTTCGCCGGCGCCGACAGCGAGGTGTTCGGCGCCGATCCCACCGCCCGGCCGCTCGAGGCGCTCCTGGTCCGTTCCGGCGATCCGGCAAGCCTCGAGCGGATCCGGACGGTGCTGTCCGGGTACACGAGCAGGATCGGCGCGACCAGCGCCCCGAAGACGATCGGCGAGAGCATCGACCTGCGCGATGGCCGCTACCGGGAGGTACAGCAGGTCGCCCTGGCCGTGGTGGCGGTGACGTTGCTGGTGGCCGGATGCAGCCTGGCGGTGGCGGTCGGCGGCGGTCTGGTGGAGCGCCGCCGCCCGTTCACCCTGCTGCGGGTGACCGGTACTGCGGCGTCGGTGCTGTTCCGCGTCGTGACGTTCGAGGCGATGGTGCCGCTGCTGCTCGCCACGGCGGTGGCGATCGTGGCCGGCGCGGGTGTCGCGGCGTCGGTCACGCACACGCTGGCGCCCGGCGGCCCGCTGCTGCACCCGCCCGGTGCCGGCTATTTCGCCACCATGGCGGTGGGGTTCGCCGCGGCGCCGGCCGTGATCGCGTCCGCATTGCCGCTGCTGCGTCGGATGAGCGACCCCGACGGCGCCCGGTTCGAGTAGCCCGCACGACGGGCGCCATCACGCCCTCACTCCTACAATATGTAGGAGTGAGGGCGCGGGCCGACGCGCAGGGGTGGGACAGGCCGCTTTTGCCGGATTCTCAGGCTCGCCGACCTACCGTGACCAGCCTGGCCTGCGCTGCGACCGCCCTGAAACGAGGTGTATCCGTGAAGTTCCTGGATCCCGAATGGCTCATTTCGACGTTCGGGATGCTCGGCATCCTCGCGATCGTCTTCGCGGAGTCGGGCCTGCTGATCGGTTTCTTTCTGCCCGGTGACTCGCTGCTGTTCACCACCGGGCTGCTGGTCGCCGGCGGACGGTACCTGCACCTGCCGCTGTGGCTGGTGATCCTGCTCATCGTGGTGGCGGCGGTCGCCGGTGACCAGGTCGGCTACGTCTTCGGCCGCCGGGTCGGACCGGCACTGTTCCGCCGCCCGAACTCCCGGCTGTTCAAACAGGAGAACCTGACCCGGGCCCAGGAGTTCTTCGACCGCTACGGCGCCCGCTCCATCGTGCTGGCCCGGTTCGTGCCGATCGTGCGCACGTTCACCCCGATCGTCGCCGGCGCCTCACGCATGCACTACCGCACCTTCAGCCTCTACAACGTCATCGGTGGTGCGCTGTGGGGCACCGGCGTCACCCTGCTCGGCTACTTCCTCGGGCAGGTCGAGTTCGTGAAGTCCAACATCGAGCTCATCCTCATCGGCATCGTGGCGCTGTCCGTCGTGCCGATCGTGGTCGAACTGCTGCGTGGCCGGTCCCGCGCCCGCAGCGCCCGTTCATGACGCTCTCGGCACCGGCCCAGGATGCCTATGCGTCGTCGCCGGGTGAGCCCCGCCGGCCTGAGGCCCCGGGTGGGCGGGGCGCGTTGAGGTCGTACCGCACGCCGAGCATGCGGATCAGGAAGCAGACCGCCGCGGCGGCCAGCGCGGCCGGCACGCCGTAGACGTCCAACCGGACGGCGGCGACGGTGATGGCGGCCCCGGCCAGGGCGGGAATGGCGTACAGGTCGCTGTGCAGCACCGACGGAATCCGCCGGACAAGCGTGTCACGGATCGTGCCTCCGCCGACCCCGGTGACCATCCCCAGCAGGATCGCGGGCGCGGTGCCGAGCCCGAAGGCCAGCGCCTTGCTCGCGCCGATGACCGCGAACACGCTCAACCCGATCGCGTCGAGCACCACGATCGGGGTCTCCAGCCGATGCAGCCTCCTGCTGAGCGCGAACGCGATCAGTCCGCCGGCCGCGGCGAGGGTGAAGTAGGGCCAGTCGCGCAAGGCGGCCGGTGGTATGGCGCCGATGAGGACATCGCGGATGACGCCGCCACCCAGCGCCGTGATCATGCCGAGCGCGACGACGCCGACCACGTCGAGCCGCGCCGCCCGTACCGCCGTCAGCGCACCGTTGAGTCCGAAGGCGAAGGTGCCGGCCAGGTCCAGGGCGAGCAGTACGGGCGGCTCGGACGTCACACGGCCCGCATACCCAGCCAGCAACCGGGAAGTGCGGTACGAGCGCGCGAACCAGGGGAGGGGTCCAATGACCGCGGACACCTCGGGCGGTACCGTCGTCGTCGCCGGCCGGAGCTGGGACGGGCTGGCCGATGCGCCGTCCGCCCATACCGAGGTCGCGGTGCGCGGCGGGCGCATCGCCGCGGTCGGCGACCGCGTCGAGCGCGGCGGCCGAGAGGTGATCGACCTCGGCGACCGCATGCTGCTGCCCGGCTTCATCGACTGCCACATCCACACCACGGTCGAGCCGTCCGCCCTGCTCACCGCGTTCGTGGGCGGCCCGGCCACGGTGCTGGCCCTGCGCGCCCTGCCGGTGCTGCGGGATCTGCTCGACCGCGGGTTCACCACCGTGCGGGACCTGGCCACCTTCGCCGCCGAACCGCTCACGGTGTACCTGCGCGACGCGATCGCCGATGGTTTGATCACCGGGCCGCGCATGGTCGTGGCCCCGCACCTGATCTCGGCCCGCGGCGCCCACGGCGACATCTCCACGCTGCTCGCGCCCGAGTACGGCCGTGAGATCGGCGTCCTGGCCGACGGCCCCGACGCCGTCGTCCGCGCCGTACGGGAGGAAGTCCGCGCCGGCGCGGACTGGATCAAATTCGGTGCCACCGGCGGGTTCGGCACGCCCGCCGACGACCCCGGGCAGGCCACCTACACCCAGCAGGAGATGGACGCCCTCGTGGCCGCCGCCGCCGATCTGGGCGTCCCGTGCACCCCGCACGCCTACGGCGACGACGGCATCGCCCGCGCCGTGCGGGCCGGTGCCCGCTCCATCGAGCACGGCAACCTCGCCTCGGCCGAAACCCTGTCGCTGATGCAGCGGCGCGGGGTGTTCCTCGTCCCCACCCAGTACATGGTCCTCGACGCGCTGGACCACCTCGGCGACGAGGACTACTGGCTCGGCAAGGACCCCGCCGAGCGCGAGAAGTTCCACCGCTACGCCGGCGAGCTGCGCGACAGCGCCCGCAACGTGGCCGCGAGCGACGTGCGCATCGCGTTCGGCACCGACGCCGGCATGTTCCCGCACGAGCAGAACTGGAAAGAGTTCCCCGCGATGGTGCACACCGGCATCACTGCGCTGCGGGCGTTGCGCGCCGCGACCAGCACCGCCGCCGACCTGCTGCAACGGCCCGATCTCGGCCGGATCGAGCCCGGCGCCGCGGCGGACCTGGTCGCCCTGCCCGGCGACCCGTTCGACGACATCGAGGCCACCGGCGGCGTCGACTTCGTCATGTACCGCGGCGCCGTACATCGCCCGATCGACTCACCGTGACGGCTCGGTGCCCTCGCGCTAGCGTCGTTGGCCGAGACGCTGGAGTTGACCTTCATGCACGCCGGCGACCCAGTCCCAGCCTTCCTTGGCCGATGGGCCGATCCGCGGGTCGCTGGGAACCCGGCCGTCACGCAGGGCGTGCACGTACGCCCGGTCCTGGTCGATCCGCGCGCGTACCTGATCATCCCCGCCCACGGACCCGTGGCCGGGGATGAGGACATCTACGCCGCCCGCCACGCCCTCGATCAGGCCCAGCGCGGCGAGGTAGTTCTCGATCGGGTCGGCGGCGGTCAGGTCGAGCATCGGCATCAGGACATCGGAGAGCATGTCGCCGGCGACGAGAACGCCGCGTTCCTCGATGCACAGTGCCGCATGGCCCGGGGCGTGTGCCTGGTGCTCGATGATGCGGACCTGCGGGCCGTCCCAGGGAACCTGCGCCGTCTCGGCGGGCAGACCGGTGATGAGGCCGAGCAGGTCCAGTGGTACCTGCTCGGGGATGCCGACGGCCTTGGCCACCGCAGCCACCCCGCCCGAGAGCCGCTCGCGGGCAGTGGCCGCGCAGCGGGCCGTGCCGTAACGAGGCGCCGCGCCGAGCGCGGCATGCCACAGCAGGTGATCCCAGTGCGGGTGCGTTGAGAAGCCGGCCGCCACGGTCTGCCCCGACTCGGACAGGTCGTTGGCGAGGCAGGCCAATTCGTCGCCGTGAACCCCCGCGTCGATGAGCAGCACGCCGGCCCGGCCCTGTACGACCACGGCGTTGCTCTGGCAGAACTCGCTCTCATGGACCGACACGCCGTCGGCGACCGGCGTCAGCATGGGCTGTCCTCGAGCTCGCTGCGGATCGCGTAGCGGTGCATCGTGACTCCCTGCTCGAACGAGCGCTGCTCGAGCAGGTCGAGCTCGATCGGCACGTCGTACTCGTCGAACAGCGGCCGGCCGAAGCCGAGGATCGCGGGATGGGTGAAGAGCAGCAGCTCGTCGAGCAGCTTGGCGCGCAGCAGCTGTGTGGCGAGCGTCGCGCCACCCACGCCGATGGTACCGTCGGTCTGGTCCCGGAGGGCGGCGAGCTGCTCGATCGCATCGTCGCCGCCGATGATCCGGGTGTTGTGATCGGCGCTGTGGCGGGTGCGGGAGACGAGCACCTTGGGCGCTGAGGTCCAGATCTCGCCGTATTCACGCAGGACGTCCGGCAGCGACGCGTCTGCGCGCGCTCGCGGCCAGTACTCCTCCATCGTCTCGTAGACGACCCGGCCCTGGACCATCATCGCGAGCGCCCGCGCCCGCGCGTTGAACTCGCGGTGCAGCTCTTCGCTGATGCGCAGCCACTCGCCGGCGCCGTCGTCCCCGGGAACCTGCTCGATCCGCAGGTCGAGGGACACGTTCATCCAATATGTGAAGCGACCCATCAGCTCCCCTTCCGCGTAGTGGTTGCATTCTGCAACCACTATATTGGGGGCGAAGTACCTGTCAAGGAGGCGTCGTGGAACCACGGTCCGGGTGTCCGATCAACGCCGCCGTCGAGGTGCTCGGAGATCGCTGGTCGCTGCTCGTGCTGCGCGACGTCATCTTCGGCGACCGCCGATACTTCCGCGCCCTGCTCACCGGGTCGCTCGAGAGCATCGCCTCGAACATCCTCGCCGACCGCCTCAAGCGGCTCATCGACGCGGGAATCCTCACCCGCGGCACCGCCGCCCGCGGGCAGCGCGCGCGCTTCAGCCTCACCGAAGCCGGCATCCAGACGCTGCCGATCATCTACGCCCTCGGCAACTGGGGCCTCGACTGGACCTCCGGCAGCGCCGAGCTGCGAAGCCGGCAGCAGTTCATGCGCGATGAGGGTCCGGCGTTCATCGAGGAGCTCATGGACGAGCTGCGCGTTCGCCACCTCGGCGCGCCGCCGAAGCCGCACGACGGCCCGGGCGCGTTCGAGCGGCTCAGCGCCGCATACGCCGCCGCCGAGCAGGAACGATCCCCCGGTGACTCACCCCGCGGGGTCTCGCCCTCGGCGTAGGTTTGGCGTCAGGCCTACGAGACGTGCGGGAGAGCCCGGCTGGATGACAGTCGAGCTGAGAGGCTGAACGACCAAGAGGTCGGCAGGCGATCCCCACTACCTGATCCAGGCAATGCTGGCGAAGGGAAACCGCCTCGTAGGTCTCATGCTGCGCCCGGGTCGCGCCGGACTGTGGCGAAGCCGGGGAGCGGGTTACTCCTCCTCGAGCGCCCTGCGGAACTGGGCCAGCTCCCGGCGTGCCTGGGGGTCCGGGGACGGGAACTGCGGGTCGAGCTCCATGAGCGCATGGACGATGGTGGCGGCCGCGGCGATGCGGGCGAACCATTTGTGGTCGGCCGGGATGACGTACCACGGCGCCCACTCGGTGCTCGTGTTCGAGAGCATGTCGGAGTACGCCTGCTGATAGTCGTCCCAGAACTGCCGCTCCTGCAGGTCGGCCGCCGAGAACTTCCAGTTCTTCTCCGGCCGGTCGATGCGCTGCAGCAGCCGTTTGCGCTGCTCGTCCTTGGAGACGTTGAGGAACAGCTTGACGATCCGGAAGCCGGTCTCGCTCAGGTGCCGCTCGAACTCGTTGATGGCGCGGAACCGGTGGCCCCAGATGTCGCGCGTGCGCACCGACGGCGGCAGCTTCTCGTTGTCCAGCAGGGCGGGGTGGACGCGGACGACGAGTACCTCCTCGTAGTGGGAGCGGTTGAAGATGGCGATCTCGCCGCGGGCGGGCAGCCGCCAGGCGTACCGCCACAGGTAGTCGTGGTCGAGCTCCTCCGCCGAGGGGACCTTGAAGCTGTGCACCCGCACGCCCTGCGGGTTGACGCCGCTCATGACGTGGCGGATGGTGCTGTCCTTGCCGGCGGCGTCGAGGGCCTGCAGCACGACCAGGAGCCCCCGGCGGTGCTCGGCGGCGAGCCGCGCCTGGTAGTCGGCGAGCATCGCCACGCCCCGCTGCAGCAGTTCGGCGCCGGCGCGCTTGTTGACCAGGTCCCCGGTGTGGCCGGGGTCGAAGTCCCGCGGCAGCCGGACCTTCGTGCCGGGCCGCACGCGCAGCGGCGCGATCAGCTCGGCGATGCGGTCAACCGGTCCGCCCGGGGCGTCGCTGTGATGGCGGCTGTCACGCTGTTTGCTGGGCACGGCGCTCGGCTCCCCCTTACTCCTCCGGGTCCGGCTGGGCCTCAGGCGGCTCCCGCAGGACTTCGATGCTGCGCGCCACGATTGCGGTCACCGGCGTGGCCAGCGCGAGCCCGGCGACGCCGGCCAGCGCGCCGCCCACCAGCGTGGCGAGCAGGACCGCCGGTGCGCTCATGCGCAGCGTGACGCCGAAGGCGAGCGGACTGACGAGGTTCTGGAGCAGGCCGTTGGCCAGCACGACGACCAGGATCATCCACAGCGCGGCCGGCCGCCCGCCGCTGCCGAGCGCGATCAGCACGGCGAAGATCGAGGCGACCGCCGCGCCGAGGTAGGGCACGTACGTTCCGAGGAACGTGATCACCGCTATCGCGCCTACCAGCGGTACGTGCAGGATCAGCGCGCCGATCGCGACCGCGACGGCATTGAACGCCCCGATCAGGCTCAGCCCGCCGTAGTAGCGCCGGATGACGACGGCGGCGCGGCCGAGCAGGCGCCGAGCCAGGTGCTCGGGCAGCGGGAGCCGTGCGGCGGCCCGGTCGGCGATGGCGTGACCGTTCATGAGCAGGAAGAAGCAGATGAACAGCGCGACGAACAGGCCGAGCAGGAGGTTGACGCCGGTGCCGAGCAGGTTGCCCAGTGCGGGCAGCAGGCCGGCCAGGAGCGTGTTTCCCGACCGCTGCACGGACCGCTGGCCGGCCTCGGCGACGTCGCCGCTGACGCCCGCCGACGTGAGGATGCGGTGCAGCTCGCTGACGGCCGCGTCCAGGTTCTGGCTGATCTGTGCCCGCTGGCTGGCCACGCCCCACACGACGAGCGCGACGGCGCCGGCGCCCAGCGCGATCACGAGCAGCAGCGTGGCGGCGGCGCCGACCGCGCGGGGCACGCGGCGCCGCGCGATGGCGTCGATGACCGGCAGGAACACGATGGCCAGGAACAGGGCGACCACCAACGCGATCACGATGGGCCGCAGGACGACGAGCAGGAAGATCGCCGCGGCCACCAGCAGTAACACGCCGACAAGCGACCAGGCCATGGCGCCGGCTGTCCGGAGCCGGTGGGACAACGGCCGTGAAGGCGGCTGATCAAGGCGGTTCAGCATCGGGCGGGCAGTACCCCCGCAGGGCGCGGGCAATCCTGCCGAACGGCTAGGGCGACAGGGGGCGCCAGCTCAGCGGGGTCGACAGGACCATGGTGCTCGACGGCTTGCCGTACGGGGCCAAACGATCAATGGTGGACTCGAAGTCCTCCATCGACGCCGTCACGACCTTCAGGATCGAGCACGCGTCGCCGGTCACGCGGTGGACCTCCATGACCTCCGGCCACTTCAGCACCTCGGGGTCGCGCAGCACGCAACGTGCGCCGTAGCACGACATCGTGATCAGTGCGACGACGTGCCGGCCGGCCTTGGCCGGGTCGACGTGTGCGTGGTAGCCGGTGATCACCCCGGCGGTTTCCAGACGGCGGACCCGCTCGGCGACCGCCGGGGGTGAGAGGTGGACCCGGCGGGACAGTTCGGAGTATGAAAGCCGACCGTCATCCTGCAGTTCGCGCAGCAGCGCCCAGTCCATGCTGTCCACGGACACCTTCCGTTCGAAAAGCCAATCGGCCCGGACGGTTTCCATACCGTACGTGAGCAGCGTAAACGACCGTTGATCCACTATTTCGCGGAGGTGGGTCACGGTACCAGGATTGAGGTGTGAGCGGTCCGATCCTCGACTTCCCCGATCAGGTCCCATACGACGCGTACGTCCACGCCAGCACGCTGCACTCGCTGCAGCAGCCGCTGACCAAGGATCCCGGCGAGATGTCGTTCCTCATGGTCAGCCAGGTGATGGAGCTGTGGTTCGGGCTGGCGTGCCACGAACTGCGCGACACCCAGCGGCTCCTGCGTGAGGACGACGTGTGGGGCGCTCTCGCCCCGCTGCGGCGCATCAAGCTGCATCTGGAGGGGCTCGTTGCCGCCTGGAACGGGCTGCGCTGGATGACGCCGCCCGACTTCAACCGGTTCCGCGCGCAGCTCGGCGACGCGTCGGGCTTCCAGTCGGCGATGTACCGCCACCTGGAGTTCCTGCTCGGGCTCAAGAGCGAGGCGCTGATCCGCCCGTTCAAGCGGCAGGCGGACCTGTACCAGGACCTGACCGCCGCCCTGCGCGCGCCCAGCGTGTGGGACGACGTCACCGCGATGCTCGCCCGGCGCGGCTTCGAGATCCCCGCGGAGGTGCTGGACCGCGACCACTCGCGCGAGTACGAGCCGTCGCCGGAGGTCGAGCGGGCCTGGGTGCAGATCTACCGCGACGACCGCGGTGACAACCCGCTCTACCTGCTCGGCGAGGCGCTGACCGACGTCGCGGACGTGTTCGGCGACTGGCGGTACAAGCACCTGACCGCAGTACAGCGGACCATGGGCAACAAGCCGGGTAGCGGCGGCTCCTCCGGCGCGGCCTGGCTGACCCGCAGCATGGCGCGGGTCGTCTTCGCCGAGCTCTGGTCGGCCCGGACGGAGATCTGATGAGGCTCGCAGAGGACGAGGCCCGGCGGCTCGACGCCGCCGATCCGGGGCACCGGGAGCTGTTCCTCGTGCCACCCGCCGACGGCGGCGACCACCCCGAGACGGCGTACCTGGCCGGCAACTCGCTCGGCCTGCAGCCGCGCGCCGTGCGGGGCGAGCTGCTGCAGGAGCTCGACGAGTGGGCCCGGCTCGGCGTCGAGGGGCATCTGGAAGCCGAGCGGCCCTGGCTGCCGTACCACGAGCTGCTGCGCGAGCCGGCCGCCCGCCTGGTCGGCGCGCTGCCGGCCGAGACGGTCGTGATGAACTCGCTGACCGTCAACCTGCACCTGCTGATGGTCTCGTTCTACCGGCCGCAGGGCGCCCGCACGCTGATCGTCGTGGAGGACACGGCGTTTCCGTCGGACAGCTACGCGGTGCGCAGCCAGGCGGCCTTCCACGGGTACGACCCGGACCAGACGGTGGTGCGCACGAACGACCCGCTGGCGGCGATCCGCGAGCACGGCGACCGCATCGCGCTGGTCCTGCTGGGCGGGGTCAACTACCTCACCGGCGAGCTGATGGACATCCCGGGGATCACGGCGGCGGGGCACGCGGCCGGCGCGGTCGTCGGGTGGGACCTGGCGCACGCGGCGGGCAACGTCCCGCTGCGGCTGCACGAGTGGGGCGTCGACTTCGCCGCGTGGTGCTCGTACAAGTACCTCAACAGCGGGCCGGGGGCGGTGGCGGGCGCGTTCGTGCACGAGCGGCACGCCGGCGCCGACGTGCCCCGGTTCGAGGGCTGGTGGAGCACCGAGGCGGCGACCCGGTTCGAGATGGCGCCGGTGTCCCGGCCGCCGCGGACCGCCGACGCGTGGCAGGTGTCCAACCCGCCGATCCTCGCGATGAGCCCGGTGCGCACGTCCCTGGAGCTGTTCGACGCCGTGGGCATGCCGGCGCTGCGGGCGCGCAGCGAGCGGCTCACCGCGTACCTGCAGTCGCTGCTGGACCCGATCGGCGTCGAGGTCGTGACGCCGCGCGACCCGGCGCGGCGCGGCTGCCAGCTGTCGCTGCGGGTCGCCGACGCCGGCGGGCTGAGCAAGACCCTGCGGCACCGGCACGGGGTGATCGCCGACAGCCGCGAGCCCGACATCGTGCGGCTGGCGCCGGTGCCGCTGTATTCGACGTACCACGACTGCTGGCGGGCCGCCGCCGCGATCGCACAGGAGGTGGGGACATGACGGACGTAGCCGTGATCGGGGCCGGCCTCACCGGCAGCCTGCTCGCCTGTTTCCTGGCCCGGCGCGGGCACCAGGTGACCGTCTACGAGCGCCGGCCCGACCCGCGCACCACCGGGGCGGAGCGCGGCCGGTCGATCAACCTGGCGCTGTCGGAGCGGGGCATCGACGCGCTGCGGCGGGTCGGCCTGCACGAGCGGGTGCTCGTCGACGCGCTGCCGATGCGCGGGCGCATGATCCATCCGGTCGCCGGCGAGCTGGACTTCCAGCAGTACAGCCTCGACGGGCAGCGGGCGATCAACTCGATCAGCCGGGGCGCGCTCAACAACGCCCTGCTCGACGCGGCCGCCGCCGCCCCCGGGGTGAGCATCGTCTTCGAGCACCGGCTCATCGGGCTCGACCCGCTGGTGTTCGCGACGCCGTCCGGCGAGGCGAAGGCGAGCGCCGACGTGGTCATCGGCGCCGACGGGGCCGGCAGCGCGGTGCGCGGCCAGCTGCTCGGCATGGGGCTGCTCGACGAGTCGGTCGACTTCCTCGACTACGGCTACAAGGAGCTGACCATCGCGGCGGGCCCGGACGGCGACTTCGCGCTTGCCCCCGGCGCGCTGCACATCTGGCCGCGCGGCACGTCGATGATGATCGCGCTGCCGAATCCGGACCGGACGTTCACCTGCACGCTGTTCTGGCCCCACGGCGGCACGTCGAGCCTCGCCTCGCTGGGCAGCCCGGCCGCGATCGAGCGGCACTTCCAGGCGGTCTACCCGGACGTGGTACCACTGATGCCGAACCTGGTCGAGGACTACCGGCTCAACCCGGTCGGCCTGCTCGGCACGGTTCGCTGCGGGCCGTGGCAGGCGGCGACGACGGGCGGCCCGGTCGGCCTGATCGGTGACGCCGCCCACGCGATCGTGCCGTTCTACGGGCAGGGCGCCAACTGCGGCTTCGAGGACTGCGTCGTGCTCGACCGGGTGCTCGACGAGACCGGCGACGACTTCGCCGCCGCGCTGCCGCTGTTCGAGGCCCGCCGCCGCGAGGACGTCGAGGCGATCGCGACGATGGCGCTCAACAACTTCGTGGAGATGAGGGACAAGGTGGCCTCGCCGCTGTTCCAGCTCGGCAAGAAGCTCGAGCACGCGCTGGAACGGGCGCTGCCCGGCCGGTACGTGTCCCGCTACGAACTGGTCTCGTTCAGCACCACGCCCTACGCGCAGGTGCGGGACCGGGTGCGGCGGCAGCACCAGGTGCTCGGGGCGGTGGGAGCGCTCGCGCTCGGCGGGCTCGGTGTGCTCGGCGCCGCCGTGGCGAGGGGGCGGCGGCGATGACGATGCCGCTGCGTCACTTCGTCGATGGGCGCTTCGTCGCCACCGGTTCGACGTTTGCGAAGCTGAGCCCGGTCACCGGCAACCGCGTCACCGAGGTGTGCGAGGCGGATCGGTCCACTGTGGACGCCGCGGTGGCCGCGGCGCGGGCGGCCGTGCGCGGCCCGTGGGGGCGCACCAGCGAGCTGGAGCGCGCCGCCGTGCTGCGCCGGATCGCCGACGAGCTGGAGCGGCGCTTCGACGACCTGGTCGCCGCCGAGGTCGCCGACACCGGCAAGCCGATCAGCCAGGCGCGCACGCTCGACATCCCGCGCGGAGCGGCCAACTTCCGGGCGTTCGCCGACATCGTCGCCGCGGCACCGGCCGAGTCGTTCACCACCGTCACCCCGTCCGGGGGGCGCGCGCTCAACTACGCGGTGCGCAAACCGGTCGGCGTGGTCGCGATCGTGGTGCCGTGGAACCTGCCGCTGCTGTTGCTGACCTGGAAGGTGGCCCCGGCGCTCGCCTGCGGCAACGCGGTCGTGGTCAAGCCCTCGGAGGAGACACCCTCCTCGGCGACGGTACTGGCCGAGGTGATGTCCGCCGCCGGCGTGCCCGACGGCGTCTTCAACCTCGTGCACGGGTTCGGGCCGGACTCGGCGGGGGAGTTCCTCACCCGCCACCCGGACGTCGACGCGATCACGTTCACCGGCGAGTCCGCGACCGGTTCGGCGATCATGCGGGCCGCCGCCGACGGCGTGAAGGCGGTCTCGTTCGAGCTCGGCGGGAAGAACGCCGGCCTGGTGTTCGCCGACACCGACCTCGACGCCGCCGTCGCCGGCTCGGTGCGCTCCAGCTTCACCAACGGCGGCCAGGTGTGCCTGTGCACGGAGCGGCTGTACGTGCAGCGTCCGGTCTTCGACGAGTTCGTCACCCGGCTGGGCAAGGCGGCGTCCGCCCTGTCGTGGGGATGGCCGCAGGACGAGGGCACCGGCACGATGCCGCTGATCTCCAGGCAGCACCGCGAGAAGGTGCTCGGCTACTACGACCTCGCCCGCACGGAGGGCGCCACGGTGGTGACCGGCGGCGGGGTGCCGACGTTCGACGACGCCCGCGACGGCGGCGCCTACGTCCAGCCGACGGTGCTCGTCGGCCTCCCGCCGGACGCGCGGACCAACCGCGAGGAGATCTTCGGGCCGGTCTGCCACATCGCGCCGTTCGACACCGAGGAGGAGGCGTTCGCGCTGGCCAACGACAGCGACTACGGCCTCGCCGCGACCGTGTGGACCCGCGACGTCGGCCGGGCGCACCGGGCCGGCCTGGCGCTGGACGCCGGGCTGGTCTGGGTCAACACCTGGTTCCTGCGCGACCTGCGCTCGCCGTTCGGCGGCGTCAAGGCATCCGGCGTCGGCCGCGAGGGCGGCGTGCACTCGCTCAACTTCTACTCCGAGCTCACCAACGTCTGCGTGGATCTCTCATGACCGATGTGCAGAAGGCGGCCGAGGCATTGCTGGGCGCCTACGAGACCGGAACCCCGATCCCGCCGCTGCGCGGGACGGTGCTGCCGGAGGGCGACGTCGTCACGGCATACGCCGTGCAGCGGGCCCAGGCCGCGCGCTGGGAGGCCGCCGGGCGGCGGCCGGTCGGCGCGAAGATCGGCCTGACCTCGCCGGCCGTGCAGAGCATGTTCGGCGTCTTCCAGCCGGACTTCGGCGTGCTGTACGCCGACATGGCCGTGCCCGACGGCGCCCCGATCCCGGCCGGCAAGCTGCTCCAGCCGCGCGTGGAGGTCGAGGTCGCGTTCGTGCTCGGCCGGGACCTGCCCGACGAGCAGGTCACCGTCGTCGACGTCATCCGGGCCACCGAGTACCTGCTGCCGGCGATCGAGGTGGTCGACTCGCGCATTGCCGGCTGGGACATCTCGATCGTGGACACCGTGGCCGACAACGCCTCCAGCGGCCTGTACGTGCTCGGCACCGCGCCGCGTCGGCTGGCCGACGTCGACCTGCGGCTGTGCGGGGCCGTGCTGGAGCACGCCGGCGAGCCGGTGTCGGTCGGCGCGGGCGCGGCCTGCCTCGGCAACCCGGTGCACGCGGTCGCCTGGCTGGCGACCACGCTGGCCGGCGCCGGCCGCCCGCTGCGCGCCGGCGACCTCGTGCTGTCCGGCGCGCTCGGCCCGATGGTGCCGGTGCCCGTGACGGCCGCGGGACCCGTGTACGAGGCGCGGGTGTCGGGGCTCGGGTCGGTCCGGGCGGTTTTCGAAGGAAACGTCGAAGGGGCGAAGGCATGACCGTCGGCGTGGCGGTCATCGGGTCGGGCAACATCGGCACCGACCTGATGATCAAGGTACTGCGGCTCTCCGAGTCACTGAAGATGGTCGCGATGGCCGGCATCGACCCGGACTCCGACGGGCTCGCCCGGGCCCGGCGCCTCGGCGTCGCCACGACCGCGGCCGGCGTCGACGGCCTGGTCGCCATGCCCGAGTTCGCCGACGTGCGGATCGTCTTCGACGCGACGAGCGCCGGGGCCCACCGGCACAACAACGAGGTGCTGCAGGCGCACGGCCGCCGGGTCGTGGACCTCACGCCCGCGGCGATCGGCCCGTACGTCGTGCCGCCGGTCAACCTCGACGAGCACCTCGCCGCCCCCAACGTCAACCTCGTGACGTGCGGCGGCCAGGCGACCGTGCCGATCGTCGCCGCGGTCGGGGCGGTGACCCCGGTCGCCTACGCCGAGATCGTCGCCTCGATCGCCTCGAAGTCGGCCGGCCCCGGCACCCGGGCCAACATCGACGAGTTCACCGTCACCACCGGCCGCGCGCTCGAGGTCGTCGGCGGCGCCGCCCGGGGCAAGGCCATCATCGTGCTCAACCCGGCCGACCCGCCGCTGCTGATGCGCGACACCGTGTACTGCGTCTGCCCCGACCGCGACGCCGACCGGACCGCGATCGCCGCGTCGGTCGAGGCGATGGTCAAGGCGGTCGGCGCGTACGTGCCCGGCTACCGCCTCAAGCAGGGGGTCCAGTTCTCCACCGACCCCGAGGGGCTGCTCGTGTCCGTGTACCTCGAGGTGTCCGGCGCCGGGCACTACCTGCCCGCCTACGCCGGCAACCTCGACATCATGACCTCCGCCGCGCTCCAGGTCGCCGAGAGGATGGCCGCGGCATGAGCGGTCCGGAGCGAAGCGGAGGGGCCGCGAACATGCACAACAGCGAGCGCCTGTACATCCAGGACGTGACGCTGCGCGACGGCATGCACGCCATCGCGCACCGGTACACCGTCGAACAGGTGCGCACGATCACCGCCGCGCTCGACGCGGCCGGGGTCGACGCCATCGAGGTCGCGCACGGCGACGGCCTGGCCGGGTCGAGCGTCAACTACGGCCGCGGCGCGGCCACAGACCCCGAGTGGATCGCGGCGGCCGCGGAGGCGATCACCAACGCGCGGCTGACCACGCTGCTGCTGCCCGGGATCGGCACCATCGCCGACCTCCGGCAGGCCCGGGACCTCGGGGTCACCAGCGTGCGGATCGCCACCCACTGCACCGAGGCCGACATCGCCGCCCAGCACATCGGCTGGGCGCGGGAGAACGGCATGGACGTCTCCGGCTTCCTGATGATGTCGCACATGAACCCGCCCGCGGCGCTGGCCGAGCAGGCCAAACTGATGGAGTCCTACGGCGCGCACTGCGTGTACGTCACCGACTCCGGCGGCCGGCTGCTCATGCGCGACGTCGCCGAGCGGGTCGACGCCTATCGTCAGGTGCTGGACCCGGCCACCCAGATCGGCATCCACGCCCACCACAACCTGTCGCTCGGCGTCGCCAACAGCGTCGTCGCCGTCGAGCACGGCACCGTGCGGGTCGACGCCTCCCTCGCCGGGCAGGGCGCCGGCGCCGGCAACGCGCCGCTGGAGGTGTTCGTGGCGGTCGCCGACCTGATGGGCTGGGAGCACGGCTGCGACACGTTCGCGCTGATGGACGCGGCCGAGGACCTGGTGCGGCCGCTGCAGGACCGTCCCGTGCGGGTCGACCGCGAGACGCTCTCGCTGGGCTACGCCGGGGTCTACTCCAGCTTCCTGCGCCACGCCGAGCGGGCCTCGGAACGCTTCGGCGTGGACGTGCGGGACATCCTGGTGGAGCTCGGCCGGCGGCGGATGGTCGGCGGCCAGGAGGACATGATCGTCGACGTGGCCCTCGATCTGGTGAAGGAGCGCGCATGAGCCTGGCGGAGCAACTCGACGGGGCTGAGCGCAGCCGCACGGCGATCGCCCAGGTGGTCTCGCAGAGCGGCGCCGATGCCGACGAGGCGTACCGCATCCAGGAGGCGCTCGTGGCGCGGCGGGTGAGCCGCGGCGAACGGCTCGTCGGCCTCAAGCTCGGTCTCACCAGCCGGGCCAAGATGGCGCAGGTCGGCGTCGACCAGGTGATCTGGGGACGGCTCACCGACGCGATGCGGATCGAGGACGGCGGCACGGTCGACACCGGCCGGTACATCCACCCCCGGGTCGAGCCCGAGGTGGCGTTCCTCCTCGACGCGAGCGGCGCGGCCACCGCCGTCGCGCCCGCCCTGGAGCTGATCGACTCCCGCTACGCCGACTTCAAGTTCACGCTGCCCGACGTGATCGCCGACAACACCTCGGCGGCCGGCTTCGTCGTCGGTGCGTGGCAACCGCTGCCGGCCGGGCTGGACAACCTGGGCGTGCTGCTGGAGGTCGACGGGCGGGTCACCCAGATCGGATCCACGGCCGCCATCCTGGGCGACCCCCGCCGGGCCCTCGCGGCCGCGGCCGCCCTGGCCTCCTCGGCGGGTGTACTGCTGGAGGACGGCTGGGTGCTGCTCGCCGGCGCCGCGACGGCGGCCGTGCCGCTCGCGCCCGGTGCGCACGTGCGCGCGGTCGTCGAGGGCCTGGGCACCGCCTCCCTGCGGGCGCTGTCATGATCGTCGACGGCGCGGCCCGGCCGCGCGGCCGGTTCCCGCACGTGAAGGTCGCGGGCGGGTTCGCGTTCGTCTCCGGCACGTCGTCGCGGCGGCCCGACAACACCATCGCCGGCGCCTCGGTGGATGCGATGGGCACGACGAGCCTCGACATCCGAGAGCAGACGCGGGCCGTGCTGCGCAACATCGACGACATCCTCGCCGCGGTCGGCGCGTCGCTCGCCGACGTGGTGCAGGTGACCACGTACCTGGTGAACATGAACGACTTCGGCGGCTACAACGAGGTCTACGGCGAGTTCTTCGACGAGACCGGGCCGGCCCGCACCACCGTGGCGGTGCACCAGCTGCCGCACCCACACCTGCTGATCGAGATCCAGGCCGTCGCGCTGATCCCCCATGGAGGTGGAGATGACTGACATGTCCCCGGTGAGCTTTCCCGACTGGCTCGCGGAGAACCAGCACCTGCTCAAGCCGCCGGTCGGCAACAAGCAGGTGTTCCCGACCGGGTCGGACTTCATCGTGATGGTCGTCGGCGGCCCCAACCAGCGCACCGACTTCCACGTGGACCCGTACGAGGAGTTCTTCTACCAGATCAAGGGCAACATGCACCTCAACGTCATGACGCCCGACGGCCCCGACACGGTGCACATCAAGGAGGGCGGGATGTGGCTGCTGCCGGGCAACATGCCGCACTCGCCGCAGCGCGAGGCCGGCTCGATCGGCATCGTGGTGGAGCGGGTGCGCGAGGAGGGGACCCTGGAGAAGTTCCAGTGGTACTGCCCGTCGTGCGGGAACAAGCTGCACGAGGTCGAGCTGCAGGTGCGCGACATCGTGGTCGACCTGCCGCCGGTGTTCCAGGCGTTCTACGACGACGAGAAGGCCCGGACCTGCACCCAGTGCGGCACGGTCCACCCGGGGAAAGGATGAGGGTCGACGTCCACACGCACCTGGTGCCGTTCGGCTGGCCGGACCTCGCGGCCGAGTGCGGCGGCACCGGGTGGCCGTGGCTGCGGGTGGACTCCGAGCGCGCGGCAATGGTCATGGTGGGCTCCACCGAGTTCCGGCCGATCGGCCCGTCGGCGTGGGACGCGCCGACACGGCTGGAGGACATGGACGCCGACGGCGTCGACGTCCAGGTGATCTCCCCGACGCCGGTGTTCTTCTCCTACGACCGCCCGGCCGGCCAGGCGGTCAAGGTCGCGCGGATCTTCAACGACCTGACGCTGAAGCTGGCCGCCGAGGCCCCGGGCCGGTTCGTACCGTTCTGCCAGGTGCCGCTGCAGGACCCGGACGCGGCCTGCGCCGAGCTCGACCGCTGCCTGGCCAACGGGCACGTCGGCGTCGAGATCGGCAACCACGTCGGCGAGCGCGACCTCGACGACCCGGGCATCGTGTCGTTCCTGCAGCACTGCGCGGCGGTCGATGCGCCGGTGTTCGTGCACCCGTGGGACATGCCGGCCGGTCCGCGCCTGGACCGGTGGATGGCCCGCTGGCTGACCGGCATGCCGGCCGAGACGCACCTGTCGATCGTGGCGATGATCCTCGGCGGCGTCTTCGATGCGGTACCGCCGTCGCTGCGCATCTGCTTCGCGCACGGCGGCGGCAGCTTCGCCTTCTGGCTCGGCCGTGCCGAGAACGCCTGGCACCGCCGCGGCGACGTGGTCCGGGGCCGCTCGGCGCATCCGCCGTCGCACTACGTCGACCGCATCAGCGTCGACTCCGTCGTGTTCGACCCGGCCGCCCTGCGGCTGCTGGTCGAGACGCTGGGGGAGGACCGGGTCATGGTCGGCAGCGACTACCCGTATCCGCTGGGCGAACGCCCGGTCGGTGCGGTGGTCGACGGGGCCGCCTTCCTGAGCGAGGCCCAGCGCGCGAAGCTGCTGGGCGGCAACGCACTGCGGTTCCTCGGCCGCTGAGCCCAGGCCGCGAACCCGCCCCACGGACACCGGGCCGTGCGACGACGACGTCGCACGGCCCGGCGCCGTTTCCGGGGCGCGGTTTCATGCTTGTGAAAATCTGTGAACAAACCTGGTCCGAGGCATCCCCCATCCGGCCGGAGAGTGCCGCCATGAGCTGTATCTTTCCTGTTCACTGCGGGACGAGTCTTGTTCACTGAACTCGCGCCTGATAGAACATCGAGCAGGTCGGGCTCACAGAGGAGTGAACATGGCAGACTCTCCCGCTCTCTCCCGCCGCTCGTTACTTCAGCTCGGCGGCGTGGGCGCGTTCCTGCTCGCCACCGGCGCCTGCGCGAGCGGCAGCAAGAACAACACTTCGTCGTCGGAATCCGGCGGCGCCAAGTCGTCGACGCTGAAGATCGCGGTGTCCAGCTACATCAGCAGCTGGGACCAGGACTTCGTCGGCTTCGACCTGACCGCCCTGATGCTGTACAAGAACGTCTTCCCATACATGATCGACTACGGCGTGAAGACCGTCGGCGACAGCAAGATCCTCGACACCGACAACATCATGCCGACGTTCGCCGAGTCCTTCGAGCCGGACGCCGAGAAGAAGGTCTGGACGCTCAAGCTGCGCAAGGGCGTCAAGTTCCCCAGCGGCAACGAGCTCAAGGCCGCCGACGTCAAGTGGTCGAAGGACCGGGCGTTCGCCGCCAAGGCCAACGTCGCCGGCATCTACCGCACGATCGGCCTCACCAAGCCCGAGCAGGTCGTCGTGGTCGACGACTACACGGTCGAGTTCCACCAGGAGTTCCCGAGCGCGCTGACCCGGCAGATCCAGGCCATCTCGCTCTACGTCTTCGACTCGGTCGAAGCGAAGAAGCACGCCACCGACGCCGACCCGTGGGCCAAGGAGTGGTTCGCCAAGAACCCGCCCACCGGTGGCTACTTCAACGTCTCCAAGGCCACCCAGGGCCAGGAGATCGAGCTCACCGCGAACAGCGCCTACCCGGGCCCCGACCCGGCCAAGACCAAGACGATCCGCATCTCGGTCGTGCCGGCCGCCGCCAACCAGCGGCTGCAGCTGCAGTCCGGCGACATCGACGTGGCGCTGGGCGCGAGCCCGCGCGACATCAAGGACCTCAAGAGCGCCTCCGGCATCACGGTGCTGTCGGCGGCCAGCAACTCGCAGGTCGCCATCCAGATGTCGACGACCACCGCGCCGTTCGACGACGTCAACGTGCGCAAGGCGCTGGCCTACGCCACGCCGTACGAGCAGATCATCAAGAACGTGTACGGCGGCGACGCCCGGCCGACGAAGAGCGTCGTGCCGCTGGACATGCCGGGCTACTCCGAGAAGGGGTACCCGTACACGTACGACATCGACAAGGCCAAGGCCGCGCTCGCCGCGTCGGGCAAGACCTCGATCTCCTCGGAGCTGGTCTTCCAGGCCAACAACGACGAGCAGCAGCAGCTCGCCGTGCTCGTGCAGAGCGAGGCCCGCAAGGCCGGCATCGAGCTCAAGCTGACGCCGCTCGACCCGGCGACGCTCGCCGACCGGCGCGGGAAGAAGAACATCCCGCTGCAGATCACCTCGGGCCAGCTGTGGGTCAACGACGTCGAGTACATGCTGGCGACGAGCTTCGTCAAGGGCGCCAACCTCAACTACTCGAACTACACCAACCCGAAGATCGAGCAGCTGTACGAGCAGTCGCACACCACTGTGGACGCCAGCGCGCGCAACCAGCTCTGGGCACAGGTGCAGGAGACCATGGCCGAGGACGTGCCGTGGGTCGTCATCTGCCAGCCCAACTTCAACCTGCCGGTGCGCAAGTCGGTGTCCGGCTGGGTGCAGCCGATGGACGGCCTGGCCCGCCTGCGCTACCTGGGTGCGTCGGCCTAAATGCGTATCCTCCGGTTCGTCGCCCGCCGGCTGCTCCAGCTCATTCCGGTCCTGCTCGGGGTGGTCGTGCTGACATTCCTGCTGGTCCGGGTGCTGCCCGGCGACCCGATCCGGACCATCCTCGGGCCCAACGCGACCGCCGCCGACGAGGCGGCGGCGCGGGCCCGGTTCGGCCTCGACAAGCCGCTGTGGCGGCAGTTCGCCGACTACCTCGGCGGCCTGTTCACCGGGGACTTCGGCACGTCCATCCAGAGTGGACAGTCGGTCGGCAGCGAGATGGCGCTGCGGATCGGCCCGACCATGGAGCTGGTCGTGCTGGCGGTGGCGATCGCCGTGGTGATCGCCACCGTCGTGGGCCTGTGGTCGGCCCGGCACGCGAACCGGGCCGGCGACCACGGCATCCGGGTGCTCGCGCTGATCGGCAACTCGATGCCGGAGTTCTGGCTGGGCCTGGTGCTGATCCTCGTCGGCTATGCGGGCCTGGGCTGGTTCCCGGCGCCCAGCGGCCGCGTCGACCCGGACACCGACCTCACCCCGATCACCGGCGCCGACGCGCTCGACGCCCTGCTGACCGGCAACATGCCGGCGCTGACGTCGGCGCTGTGGCACCTGGCGCTGCCGGTGCTCACGCTCGTCATCGTGATCGTGGCCCCGCTGCTGCGCAGCGTGCGCGCGTCGGCGCTGGAGGTGCTGCGGTCCGAGCCCTACGCGGCCGCGGAGGCCCACGGGCTGCCGGGCCGGCTGCTGCGGCGCGGCTACCTGGTGCGGGCGGCCCTGGTCCGCCTGCCGTCGCTGGCCGCCCTCGTCTTCGGCTTCGCGATCGGCTCGACGGTGCTCATCGAGTACGTCTACTCCTGGCAGGGCTTCGGCCAGTGGGCGCTGCGCGGCCTGCTCTACCGCGACTACCCGGTGGTGCAGGCGTCGGTGCTGGTGATCGCGCTGTGCTACGTCGTGGTGTTCCTGATCGCCGACGTCGTGCACGCCATGCTCGACCCGAGGGTGAGGATCTGATGTCGTTGCTGCGCACCGGCCGGCGCCGGCCGGACCGCGACGGCCGCTTCGGCACCGTCCTGATGGCCACCGGCGCCGGGATTCTGGCCGTTGTCGCGCTGGCGGTGCTGATCGGCCCGCTGTTCACCGCATGGGGGCCGAACGAGATCGACGGGGCCGGCACCACCCTCGCCGAGCCCGGCGGCGCGCACCTGTTCGGCACCGATGTCAACGGCATGGACGTGTGGAGCCGGCTGCTGTACGCCGG
The DNA here is from genome assembly GCF_050936175.1 of Dactylosporangium sp. CA-139066. NCBI lineage: Bacteria > Bacillati > Actinomycetota > Actinomycetes > Micromonosporales > Micromonosporaceae > Dactylosporangium > Dactylosporangium sp. CA-139066. The sequence goes on from NZ_JBNJNH010000001.1 coordinate 4,015,946, forward strand.
CCGCGTCGACCTCGGCATCGCGGTCGCCGCGGTCGCCGCCGCCGTCGTGCTCGGCAGCATCCTCGGCGTGGTCGCCGGCTACTTCGGCGGCTGGCTCGACGACGTGCTGATGCGCCTGACCGACATCTTCCAGGCGTTCCCCACGTTCATCCTCGCGCTCGCCGTCGCCGCCCTGCTGGGCAGCGGACCGCTCAACCTGACCGTGGCGATCGCGCTGGTGAACGCGCCCGCCTACGCCCGCCTGGTGCGGGCCGAGGTCCGCACGATCCGCGACCTGACCTTCGTCGACGCCGCGCGCACCTCCGGCGCCTCGACGATCGGGCTGCTGTGGCGGCACGTGCTGCCCAACAGCATCACGCCGGTGCGGGTGATCGCCCCGCTCAACTGCGGCTGGGCGATGCTCACCCTGGCCGGCCTGTCATTCCTCGGGCTGGGCATTGCGGTGCCCGACGCCGAGTGGGGCGCCATGATCAGCCTCGGCACCAGCGACGTGGTGGCGGGCCGGTGGTGGACCTCGGTGCCGCCCGGCATCGCACTGCTCGTCTGCGTCCTGGGCTTCAGCCTCCTCGGCGAGGGCCTGCAGGAGCGCGCCGACCGGGTCCGACGGTGAGGAGCCGCACGTGAGTCTGCTTTCGATCGACAACCTCTCCGTCGTCATCGGCGGCCGCGTCGCCGCGCTCAGCAACGTGTCGTTCACCGTCGAGGCCGGCGAGGTCGTCGGGCTGGTCGGGGAGAGCGGCGGCGGCAAGAGCATGGTCGGCCGGGCGATCGTCGGGATGCTGCCGACCGGCTCGGTGGCGACCGGCCGGGTCGGCTTCGACGGCGCCGACGTGCTGACCATGTCCGCCGAGCAGCTGGCCCACCACCGCGGCCACGGTGCCGCGATGTGCTTCCAGAACCCGCGCGGCGCGCTCAGCCCGACCCGGACCGCGGGGCGGCAGCTGATCGACCGGCTCCGGACCCACCAGGAGATGGACCGCGAGCGGGCCCGCACGTCGGCGCTGGAGCTGTTCGAGGCGGTCGGCATCCGCAGCGCCCGGCGCCGCCTCGAGGCCTACCCGCACGAGCTGTCCGGCGGCATGGCCCAGCGGGTGATGATCTCGCTCGCCACCGGGTGCGCGCCGCGCCTGCTCATCGCCGACGAGCCGACCACGGGCCTCGACGTCACACTGACCGCCGAGATCCTGCGCCAGTTCCGCCACGCCGCCGACACCGACGGCCGCGGCGTGCTGCTGGTCTCCCACGACATCAACGCGATCGCGGCCGTGTGCGACCGCATCGTGGTGCTCTACGCCGGCACCGTGGCCGAGGCCGGCCCGGCCGGGCAGGTGCTGACCGCGCCGGCGCACCCGTACACCCGGGCGCTGCTGCGCTCGGTGCCCGACCTCGACGGCCGGCCCGTGGTCGTGACGCCCGGCGCGATGCCGCTGATGCGCGAGGCGCCGTCCGCGTGCCCCTTCGCGCCGCGCTGCGCGCACGCCGAGGACGACTGCCGGATGGCTCGCCCGCAGCTGCAGGAGCAGGGCCGGCAGTGGACGGCGGCCTGCTTCCACCCGCTGCACGACGCCGTCGAGGCGGCCCGGGCGACCGACGTGACGGTCGGCACGGCCGCCCGGCGGGCCGCGACGACCGCGGGCGCCGAGCCCGTGCTCGTCGTGGACGACGCGCACGTGGTCTACAAGAGCCGGTTCGGCCGCGGCGGGCACCACGCGCTGCGCGGCGTCAGCCTCACCGTCGCCAAGGGCGAGCGGATCGGCGTCGTCGGGGAGAGCGGGTGCGGCAAGTCCACCCTCGCCCGGCTCATCGTGGGGCTCGCCAAGCCGACCCGCGGCAGCGTCACGGCCGCCCGCAGCGCGCTGGTCTTCCAGGACCCGGTCGGCTCGCTCAGCCCGCGCCGCACCGTCGAGGACGCGATCGGCGAGCCGCTGCGCGCGCTCGGCGTCCCCGCCGCGGAGCGGGCCGCCCGGGCGGCCGCCGCGCTCGACCGGATGGAGCTGGACCGCTCGATCCTCGCCCGCCGACCGCACGAGCTCAGCGGCGGCCAGGCGCAGCGGGTCGGCATCGCCCGCGCGCTCGTCGCCGAGCCGGACCTGATCGTCTTCGACGAGCCGACGTCGGCGCTGGACGTGACCGTGCAGGCGCAGATCCTCGCGGTGATCGACGAGGTCGCCTCCAACTTCACCGCCGGCCGCTCGCACGGCTCGGTGTTCATCTCGCACGACCTCGCCACCGTCCGCGGGTTCGCCGACCGGGTCGTCGTGCTCTATCTCGGCCGGATCGTCGAGGAGGGTCCGGTCGAGGAGGTCTTCGCGCGGCCGCGGCACCCCTACACGCGGGCGTTGCTGTCGCGCGGCCTCTCGCCGGGCACAGCCCTGGTCCGCGACCTGGAGGAGGCCGACGCGGCGACCGGGTGCGCGCTCGCGGCCCGGTGCCCGTTCGTCACCGACCGGTGCCGCAGCGAGGACCAGCAGTTGCAGCAGTACGGGCAGAGCCGGGCCGCCTGCTGGCGGGTGCCGGAGATTGGGGAGTTGGTGTGAGTCTCAGGCTGGCCGTCGACATTGGCGGTACGTTCGTCGACGCGATGGAGCTGGACACCCGGACCAATCAGGTGCGGTTCCGCAAGGCGTCGACGACCCCGGCGCGCCCGGCCGACGGCGTGCTCGCCGCGGTGGCCGCGCTCGGCACGGATCTGTCCGACGTCGAGCTGTTCATCCACGGCACGACGCTGGGCCTCAACGCGGTGCTGGAGCGCCGCGGCGCCGCGACCGGCATCATCACCAACGAGGGCTTCCGCGACGTGTTCCTGATCGGGCGCGGCAACGTCCCCTCCGACCACATGTACGACTTCCAGTACGAGCGGCCGGCGAGCCTGGTGAAGCGCCGGCACACGGCGGGGGTGAAGGGGCGGCTGGACTACAAGGGCCGCGTGGTCGACGAGCTCGACGCCGGCTCGGTGCTGGCCGCCGCCCGCGAGCTGGTCGAGGTGCAGGGCGTGCGGTCGATCGCCATCTGCTTCCTGCACGCGTTCCTCGACCCGTCGCACGAGCGCGCCGCGGCGGCCCTCATCCGCGAGCGCTACCCCGACGTCAGCCTCTCGCTGTCGACCGACATCGCGCGGGAGTACCGCGAGTACGAGCGCACCAGCACCACCGTGCTGGAGGCCTACATCCGCCCGATCTTCGAGCGCTACGTCGACGAGCTGGAGCAGGGGCTGGCCGACGGCGGCTTCGCCGGGCGCTTCCTCATCATGCGCTCCGGCGGCGGGTCGATGACCAGCGAGGCGGCCAAGCGCTCGCCGACCCACACCGTCCTGAGCGGGCCGGCCGGCGGCATCGTCGGCGCCGCCTACCTCGCCGGCGCGCTGGGCCGCGACAGCCTCCTCACCTTCGACATCGGGGGCACCTCGCTCGACGCGTGCGTCATCGAGCAGGGCAGCGCGGTCGCCGCCCACGAGGCGCAGCTGGAGCACTTCCCGCTGCTGATCCCGACGTACGACATCCGCACCATCGGCGCCGGCGGCGGCTCGATCGCCTGGCTCGACCGGGGCCTGCTCAAGGTCGGCCCGCAGAGCGCGGGCGCCGACCCGGGCCCGGTCTGCTACGGCCGCGGCGGCACCCGCCCGACCGTCACCGACGCCGCCGTCGCGCTCGGCTACGTGGACCCGGACCGGTTCCTCGGCGGCGAGATGGGGCTGCAGGCCGACGCGGCCCGCAAGGCCCTCGACGAGCAGGTGGCCGGGCCGCTCGGGCTGCCGGTCGAGGCGGCGGCCGCGGGCATCTTCGACGTGCTGCTCGCGCGCACCGTCGGCGCGGTCCGGCAGATCACCGTCGAGCGCGGCCGCGACCCGCGGCAGTTCTCGCTGCTCGCCTTCGGCGGCGCCGGGCCGCTGCTGGCGCCGCTGCTGGCCCGGGAGATGGGCATCGCGGAGGTCATCGTGCCGTTCGCGCCGTCGGGGTTCTCGGCGTGGGGCATGCTCAGCGCCGACATCGAGGACAACTTCAGCCGTACCCTCATGACCCCGCTCGACGAGGTCGACCCGGCCGCGGTCGAGGCGACGTTCGCCGAGATCGAGGCCGAGGCGCTGGCCTCGCTGGGCGCGCAGGGCGTGCCCGCGGAGCTGGCGGTGCTGCAGCGGCAGCTGGAGCTGCGCTACCTCGGGCAGGAGCACAGCCTCACGGTCACGATCGGGCGCGACACCCTCGACCCCGACGGCGCGCGGGCCGCCTTCCAGGAGCTGCACGCCGCCCGGTACGGCCACGCGATGAACAACCGCCTGCAGATCCTGAATCTGCGCCTGCGTGCGGTGGGCCGCACGGCCAACCCGACGCTGGTCGAGCCGCCGCCGGGCGACGGCAATCCCGCCCGGGCGCTGCTCGGGCGCCGGGACGCGTTCGACTTCGGCGCCCGGGCGATCGTGCCGTTCGACGTCTACGACCGGGCGCTGCTCGCGCCGGGCGACGCGTTCGACGGCCCGGCGCTGGTCGACGAGGGCACGTCGACGACGGTGGTCCCGTCGGGCCGGCGCGTGTCGGTCGACGCCCACGGCTACCTCCTGGTGCGTGCCGCATGACCGAACTGGACGGCGCCACCGCCGAGGTCGTGCGCTCCTACCTGCTCGCCGCGGCCGAGGAGATGCGCGCGACGCTCATCCGCACCTCGTTCAACCCGGTCATCTACGAGGTCCACGACTTCGGGCTCTCGCTGTACGACGCGGACCTGCGCCTGGTGGCCGAGGCGACCGGGCTGACGTTCTTCCTCGGCGCCAACGACTTCTCGCTGCGCAAGGGCGTGGAGTACGTCGGGCGGGAGAACCTGCACCCGGGCGACGTGGTCCTGCTCAACTACCCGTACTGGAACGCCGCGCACGCCTACGACGCGACGCTGTTCGCCCCGGTGTTCGAGCCCGGCGGGCCGCTGCTGGGCTTCCTGTGCGTCCGCGCGCACTGGATGGACCTCGGCGCCAAGGACCCCGGCTACGTGCTCGACTCCACCGACGTACACCAGGAAGGCATCCTCTTCCCGGGCACCAAGGTGGTGTCGCGCGGCGAGCCGGTCCGCGAGATCCACGAGCTGATCCGGTTCAACTCGCGCATGCCCGACGAGGTGATGGGCGACCTGCACGCCCAGATCGCCGCCCTGCGCACCGGCGAGCGCCGGCTGCTGGAGATCGTCGAGAAGTTCGGCCGCCCGACCGTCGAGGCGACGATCGAGCGGATGATCGCCGACGGCGCCGCCCGCACCAGCTCGGCCCTGGCCGCGCTGCCGCAGGGCTCCTGGACCGCCGAGGACGTGCTCGACGACGACGGCATCACCGACGAGCCGATCCACATGAAGGTGACCGTCACGATCGCCGACGGCACGTTCACGGTCGACTTCGCCGGCTCGTCGCCGGCCGTGGCCGGGCCGGTCAACATGCCCTACGGCGCGACCGAGGCGATCTGCAAGGTCATCCTCAAGTCGCTGACGTCGGCCGACCAGCCCTCCAACGCCGGGACCGTCGCGCCGCTGGTGGTGAAGGCCGAGCCCGGCACGCTGTTCCACGCCGTCTACCCCCAGCCGACGTTCACCCTCTGGACCGGCATCGTCGCGGTCGAGCTGATCCTCAAGGCGCTCGCCCAGGGCATGCCCGACCGGCTGCCGGCCTCGTCGGGCGGCGACGTGCCGGGGTTCATGATGGTCGGCGTCCACCCCGACACCGGCGCGCTGTTCGCGGTCTCCAACAACGAGCCCGTCGGCTGGGGCGGCACGGCACACCACGACGGCATGAACGCCGCCACCCACGTCTCCGGCAGCACCGGGCGGATCACGCCGATCGAGGTGCTCGAGGCGCGGACCGGGATGTTCTTCGAGCGGATGGAGATCCGCACCGACTCGGGCGGGGCCGGCCGGTTCCGCGGCGGGGCGGGCCTGCGCCGGGACATCCGGTTCGTCACGCCGGGGGAGTTCCTGTCGGTCATCAAGAAGACCAAGTCCCGGCCGTGGGCGCTTGCCGGCGGGCTGTCCCCCGAGGCGAACCGGGTGATCATCTTCCCGGGTACCGAGCGGGAGCAGTCGGTCAGCACGAAGCGCACCGCCGTCGCCGTCGGCGACCGGATCACGCTGCTGACCGCCGGTGGCGGCGGGCACGGCGACCCGCGCGAGCGCGACCCGGGCCTGGTACGCGAGGACGTGGCCGAGGGGTACGTGTCGGCGGAGCAGGCCCGCGAGGTCTACGGGGTCAACGCGCCTGGGGTGAGCGATGCCTGAGGTCGACGGCGCCACCGCCGAGGTGGTGCGCAGCTACCTCGTGGCCGCGGCCGAGGAGATGCGCGCCGCGCTCGTGCGCACCGCGTTCAACCCGGTCATCTACGAGGTCCACGACTTCGGCATCTCGATCTACGACGCCGGACTGCGCCTGGTCGCCGAGTCGACGGGCCTGTCGCGCTTCCTCGGCGCCAACGACTACTCGATCCGCAAGGGCGTGGAGTACGTCGGCCGGGACACGCTGCGGCCGGGCGACGTCGTGCTGCTCAACTACCCGTACTGGAACGCCGCGCACGCCTACGACGCCACGCTGTTCGCGCCGGTGTTCGTCGGCGACGCGCTCGTGGCCTTCCTGTGCGTCCGGGCCCACTGGATGGACCTCGGCGCCAAGGACCCCGGCTACGTGCTCGACTCCACCGACGTACACCAGGAGGGTCTGCTCTTCCCGGGCACCCGTGTGTTCGCCGAGGGCGAGCCGGTCCGGGAGATCCACGAGCTGATCCGCTTCAACTCGCGCATGCCCGACGCGGTGCTCGGCGACCTGCACGCCCAGGTGGCGTGCCTGCGCACCGGCGAGCGGCGGGTCGGCGAGCTGTTCGCGACGTACGGCCGGGAGACGGTGGGCGCGGTGGTCGACGCCGTCATCGCCGCGGCCGAGCAGTCGGCCCGGGAGGCCGTCGACGCGCTGCCGCAGGGCTCGTGGACGGCCGAGGACTGGCTCGACGACGACGGGATCACCGACGACCCGATCCTGATGCGGGTCACCGTGACGATCGCCGGCGGCACGTTCACCGTCGACTTCGCCGGCTCGTCGCCGGCCGTGCCGGGGCCGGTCAACCTGCCCCTCGGCGCGACGATCGCCACCTGCCGGGTGGCGTTCAAGGCGATCACCACGCCGACCGAGCAGACGAACGCCGGCCACTTCGCGCCGCTGGTCGTGCGCGCCGAGCCGGGCACGCTCTTCCACGCCGTCTACCCGGCGGCGACGTTCACCCAGTGGACGGGCACCGTCGCGCTGGAGCTGATCTACAAGGCGCTGGCGCAGGGCATGGGCGACCGGCTGCCGGCCTCGTCGGGCGGCGACGTGCCCGGGTTCATGATGGTCGGCGTCCACCCGGACACCGGATCGCTGTTCGCGGTGTCCAACAACGAGCCGGTCGGCTGGGGCGGCGCGCCCGGGCACGACGGCATCGGGCCGGCCAACCACCCGTGCCAGACCCAGGCCCGGATCACGCCGGTCGAGGTGCTGGAGGCGAAGACCGGCATGTTCTTCGAGCGGATGGAGATCCGCACCGACTCGGGCGGGGCCGGCCGGTTCCGCGGCGGACCGGGGCTGCGCCGCGACATCCGGTTCGTGACCCCGGGCGAGTTCCTCTCGGTGATCAAGAAGACCAAGTCCCGGCCGTGGGCGAGCGACGGCGGCGCGGCCCCGGAGGCCAACCGAATCCTGGTGTTCCCCGGCACTGCCCGGGAGCGCGCCGTCAGCACCAAGCGCACGGCCGTTGCGGCCGGCGACCGGGTGACGGTGCTGACCGCCGGCGGCGGGGGACACGGCGACCCCGCCCTGCGCCATCCGGACGCGGTCCGCGAGGACGTGGCCGACGGCTACGTCTCCGCCGACGCCGCCCGCACGATCTACGGAGTGCAACGATGAGCCTGCTGCTGGAGAACTGCACGGTCGTCGATGGGCGGATCCAGCCGGTCGAGGACGCCGCCGTCTGGGTGATCGGCGAGCGGATCGCCGCCGTCGGGCCCCGCGAACGGGTGCTGGCCGAGATCGACGGCGATCCGGTCCGCATCGATCTCGACGGTGCCTGGCTCACCCCGGGCCTGGCCAACATGCACACCCACCTGTCGCTCACCCTGCCGGGCGCGGCCGGTGACCGGCTCAAGCAGATGGGCCCGCACGAGCTCGCGCTCTACATGGCCGACGGCGCCCGCCGCACCCTCCACTGTGGAGTGACGACGGTCCGGTGCGTCGCCGAGAAGGACCACGCCGACTTCGCGCTGCGCCGCTCGATCGAGGCCGGCCGTGCGCCCGGACCCCGGATCTTCACCGCCGGTCGCGCCCTGGTGTGCACCGGCGGGCACGGCCACGAGAGCAGCGACACCCTCGAGTGCGACGGCGTCGACGGCTTCCGCCGCGGCGTACGCGAGCAGGTCAAGGCCGGCGCCGACCTGATCAAGGTGATGATCTCCGGCGGCATCGCCGGCAAGCACGAGTCGATCGACACCCGCCAGCTGCACCCCGACGAGCTGGCGGCGGTACTGCAGACCGCGCACGACTGGGGCCGGAGGGTCACCGCCCATGCCGGGCCGGCGCCGGTCATCACCGAGGCGGTCGAACTGGGCCTCGACTGCGTCGAGCACGGCTACGAGCTGACCGCGGAACTGGCGGCGCTCATGGCCGAGCGCGGCACGGCCCTCGTGCCGACCCTGCTCGTCACCCGGTGCAAGGCGTTCTTCGACGAGCTGGGCGTCCCGGAGTGGATGCAGCAGCGGTCGCTGGGCGCGGGCGACCGGCACCTGGAGAGCTTCGCGATGGCCGTCGCCGCCGGGGTGGAGGTGCTGCTGGGCAGCGACATGCCGCCGTTCTGGCAGTTCGAGGGCACCAGCGCCACCGTACGCGAGCTGGAGCACATGTCGGCGGTCATCGGGCCGCAGCGGGCGCTCTACGCCGGCACGCTCGGGCCGGTGCGCTGGCTGCGGGCCGAGCACGACCTGGGCACGGTCGAGCCGGGCAAGTACGCCGATCTGATTGCGATGGACCAGGACCCGTCCGCGGACACCTCGGCGTTGCGGGGCGTGCGGTGGGTGATGAAGGGAGGCGCCGTGGTGCGCGACGACCGGGCCGGGGTGCGGCCGTGACCGACTGCGTGGAGATCGCCGACGCGATCGACGACATGTACGCCGCCTTCCTCGCCGGCGACCGGGGCCGCTTCGACGCCCACCTCGACCCCGAGGTCACCACCTGGGAGACGCACCTGCCGGGGCCGCTGCGCACCCGGGCCGAGCTGGACGAGTACCGCGACCGCCGCGACGCCGCCGGCCGGCGTCCGGTGCTGGCCGAGATGGCCGCCCGCGCCAAGCGCATCGACGTGTGGGGCGACGTCGGCGTGGCCCGATACGAGCTGCACTGCCGCGGCGAGGACGAGGCGTCCGTCACCCGCGTCACCGACGTGCTGCGCCGAACCGGCGACGGCTGGCGGATCGTCCACCACCACGCGGAGCTGGTGCGGCCGTGAGGCGCCTCGTCGCGCACCGCGACGGCGAGCCGCTCGACGTGCTCGCCGTCGCGGATGTGCCGGACGACTCGGAGCCCGGCCCCGGGCGGGTGACCGTCGAGGTCGAGGCGGTCGGTCTCAACTTCCTCGACGTGATGCTGTGCCGCGGGACCTATCCCGTGCGGCCGGAGCCTCCGGTCACGCCCGGGGTCGAGTTCAGCGGGCGGGTCCTGACCGGCCCCGACGCCGGCCGCGAGGTGATCGGGTGCCCGGCGCTGCCGCACGGCGCCCTCGGCGAGACCGTCACCATCGACGCCGGCCTGCTCGTGCCGCGGCCGGCCGCGCTCGACCCGGTGACCGGCGCGGGAATCCCGGTGACGTACCAGACGGCGTGGTTCGCCCTGGAGCGGGCCGGAGTGTCCGCCGGGGACACCGTGCTTGTGCACGCCGGGGCCGGCGGGGTCGGCGTCGCGGCCACCCAGCTCGCCGTCGCCCGCGGCGCGCGGGTGATCTGCACCGCCGGCGGCCCCGCGAAGGTCGAGGCGTGCCGCGCCAACGGGGCCGACGTTGCGATCGACTACCACACCGAGGACTTCCCGAAGGCCGTCGACGCCGCCACCGGCGGCGCGGGCGTCGACGTGGTGATCGACCCCGTCGGCGGCGACGTCTTCGCCCGGTCGCTGGACTGCCTGGCCTTCGAGGGCCGCATCGTCGCGGTCGGCGCCGCGGCCGGCCCGCCGCCCGCCATCGACCCGATGCGCCTCGTCGCCCGCAACGCCACCCTGGTCGGACTCTCGTGGGGATCGGCCTACCCCTGGCGGCGGCCGGCCGAGGTCGCCGCCGCCTACGAGGCCCTGTTTGCGCTCTGCGCCACGGGCGCCGTGCGGCCGCCGGTCAACCGGGTCGAGCCGCTCGAAGGCGCGCCCGCAGCGCTGCAGGACCTGGCCGCCGGGCGTACCACCGGCAAGATCGTCGTCCGGATCGGAGGGTGAGGAATGTCCGAAGACAACGACATGGAGATCTACGACCTGAGGGTCACCGTCGACCACATCGAGGGCCGCTCGGTCTGCGGCATGGCGGTCGGTGACTGCTTCGAGCTCGAGAACAGCGCCCACCTTCGGCTGCCCGACGGCAAGCACTTCTGCGTCTACGCGCTGGCGGCCGTCCTGCCCTTCCTGGCGGCCAAGCAGCGCGCGCTGCCGGCCGGCGACTGGCTGGAGCGCGACACCCTGTTCTGCTGCCCCGACCCGGAGGAGCGCCTGGTGATGCGGGTCGAGCGGACCCGGCAGCGCGGGATGCGATCGGCCGACCTCACATGAGCGCCCCGGCACAGGTCGAGATCGGCCTGGGCATCCAGAGCGACAAGCGGCCCGGCGACTACGCCCGCCTGGCCCGGGCGGCCGAGGCGCACGGCGTCGACGTGCTGACCGTCTTCGGCGACCTCATGTTCCAGCCGCCGATCTTCCCGCTGCTGGAGATGGCCGGCGCCACCTCGCGCGTCCGGCTCGGCGCGGCCTGCCTCAACCCGTACTCCATGGCGCCGTACGAGATCGCCGGGCAGCTCGCGGCGCTCGACCTCGCCTCGGCCGGCCGCGCCTACCTCGGGCTGGCCCGGGGCACCTGGCTCGGCGCGGTCGGGATCGAGCAGCCCCGGCCGATCTCGGCGCTCGGCGAGGCGGCCGAGGTCGTCTACCGCCTGCTCGGCGGCCGGACCGACGGCTTCGAGGGCCGGGTGTTCCGGCTCGCGCCGGGCGTCGCGCTTCGCTATCCGGTCCAGCGGCCCGACCCGCCGCTGCTGATCGGCGCCTGGGGCGCGCAGGGCGCGGCGCTCGCCGGCCGGATCGCCGCCGAGATCAAGGTCGGCGGCAGCGCCAACCCGGCGATGGTCGCCGTGATGCGCGAGCGGCTGCGGGCGGGCGCCGAGCCGGCCGGCCGGTCGGCGGCCGACGTGCGGATCGTGCTCGGCGCGGTGACCGTGGTCGACCGTGACGGGGCCGCCGCCCGCGCCAAGGCCCGCACCGAGGTCGCGATGTACCTCGCGGTGGTCGCCGAGCTCGACCCGACCGCGGGCGTGCCGGCGGATCTCGTCCGCCGGGTCACCGACCTGGTCGACCGGGGCGAGCACGAGGCCGCCGGCCGGCTCGTGCCCGACGACGTGCTCGATCTGTTCGCGTTCTCCGGCACGCCGGAGCAGGTCGCGGCCCAGGCGCAGGCGCTGATCGACGCCGGTGTGGGGCGGGTGGAGTTCGGTACGCCGCACGGGCTGACCGACGACGGCGGCGTGGACCTGCTGGGCGGCGCGGTGCTGCCCCTGCTGCGGCGGGAGGCGGCATGAACGTCGACGTGATCGTGGGCCCGGGCGTGGTCGCCGACCTCGACCTGGTGCGCGAGCTGGCCGCGGCCGAGTTCGCCGGGCTCGGCGTGCCGGGCGCCGTCCGGGAGGCGCCGGACCTCGCGGCGGCGCTGGAGGCCACGACCGGCGCCGTCGTCGCGCTGCCCGGGCCCACGGCACCGGCCCGGGCGTTGATGACGACGCCCGCCCCCTACGCCGCGCGCACGGTGTGGCTCGACCTGACCGCGACCGGGCCACAGCCGGTCGCGGCCGGGTCGGAGCACCACCAGGGCCGCGAGATCTGGGGTGTCAGCTGGGCCGTCCGCCGGGCCGTGCACCGGCTGCGCCACCCGGCCCGGCGCATCGCGTACGGCCCGGACGCGGAGCAGTGGGGCGAGCTGCGGCTGCCCGCGGGCACCGGCCCGGCGCCCGTCGCGGTACTGCTGCACGGCGGCTTCTGGCGCTCGGTCTGGGGTGCGGACCTCATGGACGCGATGGCGATCGACCTGGCCGGGCGCGGGTTCGCCGCGTGGAACCTCGAGTACCGGCGGCCGGACCGCCACGGCTGGGCGGCCACGACCGCCGACGTGGCCGCGGGCCTGGCCTTCGCGGGCGTCGCCGATGCCCGGATCGACCCCTCGCGGCTGGTGTTGTTCGGTCATTCGGCCGGCGGGCAGCTCGCGGTGCGGGCGGCGGCCGACGCGCCCGGGGCGGTCTCGGTGGTCGTGTCGCAGGCGGGCGTGCTCGATCTGACCGAGGGGCAGCGGCGCGGGATCGGCACCGGGGCGGTCGCCGGAGCGCTGCGCGGCGACGAGGCTGCGCTGGCGGCGGCGGACCCGCTGCTGCGGCTGCCGCTGGGCGTGCCGGTGGTCGTGGTGCAGGGCCGGGCCGACGGCCTGGACCTCGTCGACATGTCCCGCCGTTACGCCCGGGCCGCGCTGGCCGCCGGCGACCGGGTGATCCGGGTCGAACTGGCCGCCGACCATTTCGACGTGATCGACCCGCGCACGCCGGCCTGGGCGGCCACCATGGACGCGGTGAACGAAATTTTGACGTGAGAGTGAACAGCGGCCTCTAGAACAGGCGCGGGGTCACCACCGACACCACGGTGGTGACCCCGTCGGTGTCGTTGTAGAGCCGGTGCGGGGTGCTCGAGCGCAGGTGCAGGCTGTCGCCCGGGAAGAGCCGGTGCTCGATGCCGTCGACCTCGTAGAGCAGTTCCCCCGACACGACGTAGGCGAACTCCTCGCCCGCGTGGCCGTAGGCCTCCTCGCGGCGCCCGCCGGGCGCGATGTGCACGACCATGGGCTCGAGCACCAGGTGCGGGCCGCGGTCGGAGAGCATGCGGTAGGTGATCTGGCCGGAGACGTACTCCGTCGCGCCGTTCTGGGCGCGGGTCAAGGTGAAATGGTCCGGCAGGTCGTCGGTCGCCGCCGCCGGCGGTGCCGGCTCGTCGTCGGTGTGGAAGAACTCGGCGACCGGGCGGTCCAGCGCCGCGGCGACGCCGTTGAGGGCGGTCAGACCGATCGCCGAGATGCCCCGCTCGACCTGGGAGAGAAACCCGATGGACAGGCCGGACTGGGTGGCGAGGCCGCGCAGCGTGAGGCCGCGTTCCTTGCGGAACTGGCGCATCCGCGCGCCGACCAGCGCCTGCCCGTTGTCCTCGACGCGGTTCTGCCTCGCCGTCGTGCGCACGTTCCAACCTCCTGCCGAAACTTGTTCGATCCTATCGAACTTCGTCCGGCGGGAGGACCCCCGAAAGTCCAATTCCGGCGTTCTTGCGGGGATCTATACTTCGAAATGGGTGTGGCCGGCCGCTGGAATACCATTCCGCCATGACGGACGGCGACGACGCGGTCGACGCCTACCTCGGCGAGGTCGAGCGCGGGGCGGCTCAGCCTGATCCCGCACCTGGCGCCCGCGGAGCGCGCCGAGGCCGCCGGCGTGGCGCTACGGGCTGGCGGACACCCGGCGCGCCTGGTGGGCCGGTTCCTGCCGTACCTGCCGCCCGGGCGCCGCGCGGCGGCGATCGCTGCGGCCCTCGCCGCGGCCCGGCAAGCGGCGACGGAGCCGTACGGCAGCGCCGAACCGCTGGCCCTGCTCGCGCCGCACCTGGACCCCGCCCAGCTGCGCGCCGCCCTGGCCACCGCCGCCGCGCCCGAGGCGGAGTGGGTCGGCGGCGACGCCCTCGCCGGGCTCGCCCCTACCTGCCGGCCGAGCTGCTGCCGGGCGCGGTGGCCGCGGCGGACGGGCTGCAGTACGCGGCGTCGCGGGCGCGGGCCCTGACCGCGCTGGCGCCCCGCCTGCCGGCACCGGACCGGGCTGCCGCGCTGCTCGTCATGGTGGCACCGCACCTGCCGGCCCAGCGGCGGGCGGCCGTCGCCGGGCGCTGTGGGAGCACCTGCTCGCCGGCGCCCGGGTGTCGGTGCGGGTCAACGCCGTCGGCACGCCGGCGTGCGACGCCGACCTCGCGGCCCTGGCCGGCGTCACCCCGCTCCACTCGGTTCGCGTACCCAAGGTCGAGTCGCCCGCAGACGTCGCGCGGATCGTCGGCGCGCTCGGGCCGGTCCCCGTGCACGCCCTGCTGGAATCATGGGACCGCTGGTCTCGGCCGCCGCGCGGGACCGGGTGATGTCGTCCATCGCCGCCGGGTCGGCGGCCGGCGCCCGGGTGGTCGTCGACGGCCGGGAGGGCAGCTACGACGCCGAGGGCGAGGGCTTCTTCGTCGGCCCGACCCTGCTCGACGGCGTCGAGCCCGGTATGTCCGTCTACGCGGACGAGATCTTCGGCCCGGTGCTCTCGGTCGTCCGGGTCGCCTCATACGAGGAGGGCGTCGTGCTGATCAACGCCAACCGTACGGCAACGGCACCGCGATCTTCACCGCCGACGGCGGCGCGGCGCGGCGCCTCTGCCGCGAGGTGCAGGTCGGCATGGTGGGCGTCAACGTCCCGGTCCCGGTGGCGATGGCGTACTACTCGTTCGGCGGCTGGACGTCCTCGCTCTTCGGCGACGTGCACGCGCACGGTACCGAGGGCGTGCACTTCTTCACCCGGGCCAAGGTCGTCACCACCCGCTGGACCGAACCGAGCCGCCGCGGCCTGGAACTGGGCTTCCCGGTCAACACCTGAGTCCTCGGATGCCGCGCCCCCGCTGCCTCGGGCCGGGGCGGCGGGGGCGCGTCGGGGGACCGGTCAGCTGACGCCGGTGAGGGCCTTGACCAGGTTGATGGCGAAGTAGATCACGAATGCGACGGCGACCGCCCACATCAGGGGGTGGATCTGGCGGGCCTTGCCCTGCGCCACGCGGATCACCACCCAGCTGATGAAGCCGGCGCCGATGCCGTTGGTGATCGAGTAGGTGAACGGCATGAGGGTCATCGTCAGGAAGGCCGGAACGGCGACCCCCACGTCGGTGAAGTCGATGTCCTTGACCTGGCGGATCATCAGCGCGCCGACGACCACCAGGGCCGGGCCGGCGGCCTCGCTCGGCACCAGCGTCACCAGCGGGGTGAGCAGCAGCGCGCCGAGGAAGAGGATGCCGGTGACCACGCTGGTCAGGCCGGTGCGGCCACCGTCGGCGATGCCGGAGGAGGACTCCACGTAGGTGGTCGCGGAGGAGGCGCTGCCCGCGCCGCCGGCGACCGCGGCGACACCGTCGACGAAGAGCACCTTGCCCAGCCGGGGCATGTCGGTGCCGTCCTGGGTGGCCAGGTTGGCCTGCTTGGCCAGGCCGACGGTGGTGCCCATCACGTCGAAGAAGTCGGCCAGAACGAGGGTGAAGACCAGCAGCAGCGCGGTCATCACGCCGACGTGCGCGAACGCGCTGAACGACACGTGACCGATCAGGTGCAGGTCGGGCTTCTGGACCAGCGGGTCCGGCAGGGTCGGGACGTTGAGCCGCCACCCGTCCGGGTTGGGCTTGCCGTCGACGACGGCCGCGCCGGGCTTGGCGAACGCGTTGACGATCACGGCGAAGATCGTGGTGGCGACGATGCCGATGAGGACGCCGGCCTTCACCTTGCGGGCGGCGAGGACGCCGGTGACCAGCAGGCCGACCACGAAGACGACCGTTGGCCAGCCGTGCAGCGTGCCGTTGCTGCCCGAGCCGAGCTGCAGCGGCACGCCGGTGCTGGGCCGGACGAGGCCGCCGTCGACGAAGCCGATCAGCGCGATGAACAGGCCGATGCCGGCGGCGATGGCCGCCTTCAGCTCGGCGGGGATGGCCCTGAAGACGGCCTGGCGGAAGCCGGTCAGCACCAGCACGGTGATGATCAGACCCTCGACCACGACCAGGCCCATCGCCTCGGCCCAGCTCATCTGGGAGGCGACGGCGTACGCGACGAACGCGTTGAGGCCCAGGCCCGTCGCCACGGCGAACGGGACCCGGCCGACGATGCCCATCATGATCGTCATGACCGCGGCGACGAGCGCGGTGACCCCGGCGACCGGCGCGATGCCGAGCAGGGTGCCGTGCTTGTCCGGGGCGGTTCCGATGATCAGCGGGTTGAGCACGACGATGTACGCCATCGTCGCGAAGGTGGTGAGCCCGGCCAGCACCTCGCGCCTGACCGTCGAGCCCCTGCGGGTGATCTCGAAGTAGCGGTCGAGGCGGCCGCGGGCGGCGGGTTGCGCCGGTTCGACCGGGACATCAGGATCCTGCTTCGTCACGCTCATGGCGTGGCTGCTCCGTTCCGGGTTGGCCCGACGGACGCGCCGACCGGGCGGGTGGGGGTGGTTGCAGCCGCTCCGACTCGGTTGGCCCGGAGAACGTTCGGAGCGGCTGGGCTCCACGGATCCCGTGAAGCCCTTCGAGGCCGCACCCTGGTCGGAGCACGACGTCGCAGCGCCACTCTAATCGCCGGTTAACAGCAGTTGACCTGTCCATATGGGTCGCACTGGGTCGAGGTGGGCGAGGTCACGTCCGGGACCGTCCCGGCCACCTCGAACCCCCGCCTGACAACCCAAGGTTGACAGGTTAGGGTTTAGTGATCATGATGAGATCATGGGAACGCATGATCGCCATGGGGAGCTGTCGGTCGTCGAGTTGGAGCGGCGCGAGCCCGGCCTGCAGGTCGTCGCTCGATGGGAGGGCGGTGACCTGGTTGACGCCCCGCCACCCGGCCCGCGCGAGGTGCTGATCCGGATCACCGATGACGCCGCACCCGAGGCCCGCCGGCGCGGCGTCACCTCGGGCGTCATGCGCCGTGCCGAGCGCCACCTGGCCGACCTGACGGCGGAGTACAACGCCGTGCCGGCCGTCGGCGCGTATCAGGTCATGATCCGTCAGTACCTGCAGCGGCGCCTGGCCGAGCTGCCCGCCGATCCCCGGTCCGGCGGCGACGCCTATTACCGGGGGCTGCTCGACCTTTACGAGGACATCGTCGGAAGGGGGCATCCGGAGCCGGTCAACGCATTGGCGGTCGCGATGGGTGTGCCGAAGGAGACGGTCAAGACCCGGCTGCGGGTTGCGCGGCAGCGCCGGACGGGCGGCTGACCGCTCCGCTCGCCCGGATGAAGATCCACACACTTAATGGAGGCGTCCCTCCGAATGGTGGTAGGTTCGCACGGTGAATCCGCTGATCGATCGCCTGCGGGCGTACGATCCGGGCGGAATCCGCGCGCGCCTCGCGGCCCAGCTCGTCGTCACCATGACCGCCGCCATGGCCGCCGAATGGCTCCTCGTCCAGGCCCGGCGCGACCCGGTGCCCGTCGTCCCGCTGATGCTCGGCGCGGTCGTCGCCCTCTGCGGGGTGTTCGCCGCCCCGATGTTCGACACCCCGCGGCAGCAGGCGCTGAACCTCGCGCTCATCCCGATCCCGGTGCTCGGCGGCATCACGCTCGGCCTGGCGCTGGCCCCGTACCCGTTCTGGGGCCTCGGCGCCGTCATCGTCGTGCTGACCGGCGGGGCGTACCTGCGCCGGTTCGGCCCGCGCGGCTTCTTCGGCGGCGCCTTCGCCTTCAACGGCACCTTCTTCGGGCTGTTCCTGTACGGCGTGATCACGCTGGCATCCCTCGGCTGGGTAACCGTCGAGGTCCTCCTCGCCGTCGCCGTCACCATCGCCCTGCAGCTCACCGTGTTCCGCATCCGCAACGACCGCACCCTGGCCCGGCTCCGCCGCTCCTTCGGCGCCCGGTCGCGCGCGGTGGCCGCCGTCGCGCTCGCGCTCACCGAGGCCCCGGCGCCTCGCCGCCGCGCGCGACTCGTCCGGCTCCTGCGCCGGCGCACGCTGGCGTTCAACGAGGCCGCGCTCATGGCCGACGCGTACCTGGAGCGCCCGGGCGCGTTGCCGGCCGGGGCGAGCCCGGGCATCGTGCACCAGCGGCTGTTCGACCTCGAGCTGGCCGTCACCAACCTGGCCCGCTTCGCCGTCACCCTCGCCGACGCGGACCTGTCGCCGGCGCTGCGCGAGCTGGTGCGGGAGGGACTCGCGGCCGTCGGTGAGCTCGACGCCGCCCGCGCCGACGCCGCCGGCCGCCTGGTGCTGGAGGAACTGCCCGACGGGCCGGCGCGCATCGTGGCGCACCGGTTCGGTGGCTGCCTGCGCGCCGTCGCCGAGGCGTTGCACGGCCTGCGTGGCGGCCTCGGCGGCGACGAGCAGCCCGAGGTCGAGTTCGTGGCGGCCGCGGAGCTTGCGGGCGGCTTCCTGCCGGGCTCGGCCGGGGTCAGCCAAACCGCCTCCGAGGAACCGCAGATCGCCCGCCGCATCGGCCGGTCCGGGCTGCCGCCCAACGTCCGCATCGCCGGGCAGATGGCCGTGGCCGCGACCGCCGCACTCGTCCTGGGCTACACGGTCGACCACCGCCGCTGGTACTGGGCCGTGATCGCCGCGTTCGTCACGTTCATGGGCGCACACAACGCCGGCGAGCAGCTGCGCAAGGGCTCGCTCCGGGTGGTCGGCACGGTCGCGGGCGTCCTCGTCGGCGCTCTGCTCGCGCACGCGATCGGCCCGCATGTCTACGCCGCGCTCGCGGTCATCCTGGCCGCGCTGTTCCTCGGCCTCTACCTGATGCGCTCCAGCTACGCGTGGTTCGTCATGGCCGTGACGATTGCGGTTTCGCAGCTGTACGTCGAACTGGGCGAGTACTCCGAGGACCTGCTGCTGCTGCGGCTCGGCGAGACCGCCATCGGCGCCGGGGCGGCGCTGCTGACCGTGCTCGTCGTGGTGCCGCTGCGCACCGGGCGGGTCGTGCGGGTGGCGACCCGCGAGTACCTGACCATGCTGGACGGCGTCGTCGCGTCCGCGCAGCGGCAGCTCCTCGGTACCGGCTCCGACCTGCGGGCCGCGGAACGCCGGCTCGATGCCGCGTATCAGGCGCTAATGGCGACAATGTCGGTGCTCGGCGTACCGCTGCTACCGGCCCCGTCCGAGCGGATCCTGTTCAGCAACAGCATCTCCGCGTCGCGGAACTACGCGCGCAACCTGCTCACCGACGCGGCCGGTGCCGTGCCCCTCGACGCCGGACAGGCCGAGGAGCTACGGCTCGCGGTCGGCACGCTGCAAGCCTCGATCGAGGAGATCGTCACCCGGCTGCGGGGGCGGGAATGCGGGCCGTACGTCCGCTCGGCCTCGCGCTTCGACACCCTCGGCGCCGGACTGGACCTGCCCGGGACCGCGCCGCCCGTGCTGGCGCTGCGGGACCTCCAGCTCATCGACGGCTCTCTCGCGGTGATCGCCGAGCAGCTGGGCCTGACGGTGACCGCGCTCGACCGGGCCGGCACATGAGCCCGGCCTGCGCGTAGACGCAAACGGCCGGGTAGCGCCCTGTACCGCATCTGAGCGCTCAACAATTGCGTAGTGGATAGTACGAATTTTCCCCGCAATTCGGACTTTACAGGCACAAAATTTACCGGCTATTGTTTCGGGCAGTTGGGGCCGCTCCCGCGAGGCTTTTCACTGCGGGCCGGCGCCGACCGTCGCCGCGGAGGCCGGGTGCACTGCGCTGTTGATCGCATTGCATGAAGCCGTCGTCCTGCTAGCGCCTCCGCCGCGGCCTCGCGTCCGTGCCCGGTCGACCGGGTCGGCGACGGTCCCCTGGGCCGACCTCGGATTCGGTGACGCACTCGTCGTGCGGCGATGCCGTGCACTCGTTCCTGCGTATCCGATCCCGCCAGCAGTCCGAGCACCCCCGAACCCTGAAGGAGATTGGATGCGCACCCGCAGGCCCGCAGCGTTGACCGCGCTGATGCTGGGCTGCTTGGCGCTCGTCGCCACCGCGGTCGGCGCGTGCGGTTCCGCAAAGCCGGGCCAGACGCAGCTCGTCGTCGAGATCTTCGGCGACATGGGATACCACGACCTGTACACCAAGTACGAGCAGACCCATCCCGGGGTGAAGATCGTCGAGCACATCGTCTCGTACGACGACCACCACAAGAACCTGCAGGCGCACCTGCTGGGCGGATCGGGAACCGGCGACATCGAGGCCATCGACGGCGGCTACATCTCGCAGTTCAAGGTCATGTCCGACAAGTTCGTCGACTTCAGGGACTACGGCGCCGACCCGAGTCAGTGGCTGGCGTGGAAGTCGCAGCAGGCGACCGGCGCCGACGGCAGCCTGATGGGGCTGGGCTCCGACGTCGGCGGCCTGGCGATGTGCTACCGCCGCGACCTGTTCGCACAGGCCGGCCTGCCGACCGACCGCGACCAGGTCGCCGCGCTGTGGCCGGACTGGGAGTCGTACATCGCGACCGGCAAGCGGTTCAAGGCCAACGCGCCCGACGGCGTGGCCTGGTTCGACTCCGGCTCCAACATCTTCAACGCCATCGTCGGCCAGGCGCCGGTCGGCTACACCGCCCCCGGCAACAAGGTCGTGGTGGCTGACAACCCGGCCGTCAAGAACGCGTTCAACCTTGCGGTCGAGGCCGTGCAGGCCGGCGAGTCGGCGAAGCTGGCGACCTTCAGCCAGCAGTGGAACGCCGGCTTCCAGCAGGGGTCGTTCGCGACCGTGGCCTGCCCGGCGTGGATGACCGACACCATCAAGCAGAACGCCCCCCAGACCGCCGGCAAGTGGGACATCGCCAAGATTCCCGGCGGCAGCGGCAACTGGGGTGGCTCGTTCCTGACCGTGCCGAAGCAGAGCAAGCACCGCAAGGAAGCGGCCGAGCTTGCCCAGTGGCTGACCGCACCCGAGCAGGCGAGCTGGATCTTCCGCACCCAGGGTCACCTGCCCAGCCAGGCCGCGCTCTACGACGACCCGGCCGTGCTCAGCAACACCAACGCGTTCTTCAACAACGCGCCCACCGGCCAGATCTTCACCGCGGCGGCCAAGACCTTGCGGCCGCAGTACCAGGGCCCCAAGGACGGCGACATCGGTCCGCTGATCGGCCTCGGGATCACCCGGGTCGACAAGGGCAAGCAGCGACCCGACCAGGCGTGGCGCCAGGTGCTCAAAGACGTCGCGAACGCCACCGAGCCGTAGAAAGGAAGGACGAGCTGATGGCAGTAATCGCACCTCCGCCGGTGTTGCCCGAGCGGCGGGAAACCCCACCGGCGAAGCCGGCAAAGGTTGAGCGGTGGTCTGTTCTGCGTCGCAAGTTCGACGTGAGCGGCACGCCGTACCTCTACATCGCACCGTTCTTCGTGGTCTTCGCGGCGTTCGGGCTGTTCCCGCTCCTCTACACCGGCTGGATGGCCCTCAACCAGTGGAACCGCGACATCCCCGGCAGCGACCACACCTTCGTCGGGCTGGGCAACTTCGTGCGCCTCTTCCACGACGACTACTTCTGGAACGCGCTGTTCAACACCGCCGTGATCGGCGTGCTGAGCACCGTGCCGCAGCTGCTGCTGGCGATGTGGATCGCCCACCTGCTCCATCGCAAGATGCGCGGCCGCACCCTGCTGCGGATGGGCGTCCTGTTGCCCAACATCACCTCGGTGGCCGCCGTCGGGCTGATCTTCGCCCAGCTGTTCGGGCGTGACCTCGGCCTGATCAACTGGGTGCTCAGCCTGGTCGGCCTGGGCAAGGTCGACTGGCAGGCGGGCACCTGGCAGTCGTGGGTGGCGCTGGCCGTCATCCTGACCTGGCGCTGGACCGGCTACAACTCCCTGATCTACCTCGCCGGGCTGCAGGCCGTGTCGGACGACCTCTACGAGGCGGCCGACCTCGACGGCGCCAGCCAGTTCCGGAAGTTCCGGACCATCACCATCCCGGCGCTGCGCCCGACCATCATCTTCAGCGTGATCATGTCGACCATCGGCACGATCCAGCTGTTCACCGAACCACTGATGTTCAACCCGGGTATGAGTCCGACCGGCGGCGACTCCCGCCAGTTCCAGACGCTCGCCATGTACGTGTACGAGCAGTTCTGGACCCACGGCAAGTACTCCTACGCCGCCACGGTCTCCTGGGCCATGTTCATGATCATCGTGCTGGCGGTGGGTGGGAACTACCTGCTGTCCCGACGCATTCGGAGCTCGTCATGACGACCCTGATACCGGTCTCCCGGGCCATGACCGGCGATCGCCGCGTCCGCCGGCGGTCCGCGGCGCCCAGCCAGCGCAGCGCCGGAGCCAGGACCTACGTGCTGGTGGGGCTCATCGCCGCGGTGTCGGCGTTCCCGCTGTACTGGTCGGTGGTCGCTGCGTCCAACGACAACTCCGCGGCGGGGAGCTGGCCGCCCCGGCTGCTGCCCGGCAGCCACCTGTGGGAGAACCTGCAGCGGGCGTACACCCAGGCGAACTTCGGCCTCGCCCTGCTCAACTCGATGATCGTCGCGACCGCGGTCACGGCCTGCGTCGTGCTCACCAGCACGCTGGCCGGTTTCGCCTTCGCGAAGCTCAAGTTCCGCGGCAGCAACGCCCTGCTCGGGTTCCTGCTCGTGACGATGATGGTGCCGGCCCAGCTGGGCATCATCCCGCTGTACATCATGATGTCGCAGTGGCTGGGCTGGACCGGGCACCTGCAGGCGGTCATCGTGCCGGCGGCCACCTCGGCGTTCGGCGTCTTCCTGGTGCGCCAGTACCTCTCGGAGGCGCTGCCCGATGCGCTGCTGGAGGCCGGCCGGATGGACGGATGCTCGACGCACCGGCTGTACTGGCACGTGGTGCTGCCGGCGGCGCGGCCCGTCGCCGCGGTGCTCGCGCTGTTCACCTTCATGAACACCTGGAACGACTTCTTCTGGCCGCTGCTGGCCCTGGGCCAGGGCAACCCGACCACCCAGGTCGCACTGTCCACACTGGCCGGTGGCTACTACATGGACTACTCGCTCGTGCTTGCGGGAACGCTGATCAGCACCGCGCCCGTGCTGCTGGTGTTCCTCTTCCTCGGTAAGCAGATCATCGGCGGGATCATGCAGGGGGCCGTGAAGGCGTGAACTGGACCGTCTGGCTCATCCCGCACTTCCACTACGACCCGGTGTGGTGGAACACCCAGTCCGCGTACACCCAGACGTGGGACCAGCCGCAGGTGCCCGAGGCGGGGGAGGAGCGCTTCGCCTGGCCCGGGCACAGCGCGTTCAGCCTCGTCAAGGCGCATCTGGCGAAGATCGGCGAGGACCCGCAGTACAGCGTGGTCCTCGCCGAGGTGGACTACCTCAAGCCGTACTGGGACACGTTTCCGGAGGACCGCGAGCTCATCCGGCGACTCATCGCGGACGGCCGCCTGGAGCTGGTCGGCGGCACCTACAACGAGCCGAACACCAACCTCACCGGCATCGAGACGACGATCCGCAACGCCGTGCACGGCGCCGGGTTCCAGCGCCACGTCGTCGGAGGCGTCCCCTCCACCGCGTGGCAGCTGGACGTGTTCGGCCACGATCCGCAGTTCGCGCAGGTGATGGCCGGTGCCGGGCTGACCTCGATCGCCTTCGCCCGCGGCCCCCACCACCAGTGGGGGCCGATGCTGACCAGCTGGAACATCCGCGAGCATCGCAAGCCGTTCGCGCCGACCCAGTTCCCCACCGAGTTCGAGTGGGTGTCGCCCGGCGGGGACGGCCTGCTCACCCACTACATGGCCGCCCACTACTCGGCCGGCTTCAGCCTCGACGCCGCCCAGGATCCGCGGACCGCGGCGGACGAGCTGCACGAGCTGTTCACCCAGCTGCGCCCGGCCGCCGCGACCCGCAACGTCATGATTCCGATGGGCAGTGACTTCAGCGCTCCCATGCGCTGGGTCACCGAGCTGCGCGCGGCCTGGGAGCAGCGGTACCCGCACGTGCGGCTGCGGTACGGCCTGCCGCGCGACTTCTTCACCGCCGTGCGGGACGAGCTCGCCGCGAGGGGCGTGCACGCCACGCCGCAGACCCGCGACATGAACCCGATCTACACCGGCAAGGACGTCACCGCGATCGACACCAAGCAGGCCCACCGCCTGGCGGAGACGCGGCTGCTGGACGCCGAGAAGTGGGCCACCTTCGCCGCGCTGCACGGCGCGGCCTACCCCGCCGCGGCCGTGGACAAGGCGTGGCGGCTGCTGCTGTTCGGCGCGCACCACGACGCGGTCACCGGCACCCAGTCCGACCAGGTCTACCTCGACCTGGTCGCCGGCTGGCGCGAGGCGCACGACCTGGCCGCCGACGTGGACCGCTCGGCCCGCCGGCACCTGGCCCGGCACGTCGACACCCGCGGGGAGGGCACCGCGGTCGTCGTGTTCAACCCGCTCACGCACGCCCGGACGGACACCGTCGGCCTGGAGATCGACGTCGACCCGGCCGCGGGTGTCACGCTCACCGACGACGGCGGGGTCCCGGTTCCGTACCTCACCGAGACCCTCGCGCACGCCGCCGACGGCCGGCCGGGCCGGGCGCTGCTGCGGTGGGTCGCGCGCGATGTGCCGTCGATGGGCTACCGCACGTACCGCCTGGTGCCCGCCGCGCAGCCGTCGGCGTCCGGCTGGCAGGCCGTTGAGGCGACGAGCATCGCCAACGACCGCTACCGGGTTCGTGCGGATCCCGCGCGGGGCGGCACCCTGGCCGAGATCACCGACCTCGCCGCCGGCCGGGACATCCTCCCACCGGGCCGGGTGGGCAACGAGCTGGTCTGCGTCGCCGAGCACCGCGACCATCCCGAGTTCGGCGAGGGCCCGTGGCACCTGCTGCCGCACGCCGTCGCCTGGCGCAGCGCCGACACCGCGGCCGACGTCACCGTCGAACGCTGCCCGATCGGCGAGCGCATCACGGCCACCGCGACGGTCGACGGATGCCACTACACGCAGCAGACCACGCTGTGGTACGGCATCGACCGCATCGACTTCAGCACCGGCATCGACGGGTTCGCCGCCACCGACCGGCTCCTGCGGGTGCGCATACCCTGCGACGTCCCCGGCGGCATGCCCGTCAGCGAGACCGCGGCCGCCGTCATCGGCCGCGGCTACGCCCTGCTCGACGCCGACGCGGCGGAGCACCCCCGGACCCTGGACAACACGGCGCACCAGTGGTTCGGCCTCGCCGCGGCGCTGACCGTCCACCTGCACGATCCACAGGCGCGCTCCGAGCGCTCGCGAGCGGTGTCCGTCGCCGAGATCGTCGTCCCCGACGGCGACGAGGGCCGTCACTCGACCCGGCGGCTCGCCGTCGGGCTGGCCCGGGCCGGCGTCACCGCCACCGTGACGCCCGCGACGGGAAACCGTTACGGCGCCCTGGACACCGACTCCAACCTCCCCGACTGCCGCGTCGCGGTCGGCACCCCGCAGCGCAACGCGTTCGTCGCCGAACTGCTCGACCGGGCGCCGGCACCGTTCGCCGCCGAACTGGCCGCGCAGCTCGCGGCGACCGGCGCGGCCCGCCTCTGGATCCCCGCCGAGCGGCCGCTCGGCGAGGTCTGGCGGCCGGGCGCCGACGTGCGCCCGATCCGGGACCTGCCCGTCCTGCTGATCGCCGGCGACGACGCCGAGGCCGAACAGTGGGCCCTCACCGAGCTCCTCGACGACCTCCGCGACGCGAACGTGCACGTCACGCAGCCGTTCGCGCTGCACCACGCCGAGGCGACCGTCGAGGACTACGCCGTCGCGCTGCTCAACCGCGGTACCCCCGGCTTCGCGGTCGAGCCCGACGGCACGCTCAACATGTCGCTGACCCGCGCGTGCACCGGCTGGCCCACCGGAACCGCGATCAACTTCCCGGACCGCAACGCCCCGGGCGGGCGCAGCTTCCAGCACCACACCAGCCGGCGCTTCGACTACCACCTGGTGAGCGGCCCCGGCGGATGGCGCACCGCCGGGTTCGTCGCCGCCGGGCTGTCCGTCAACCATCCGCTCGCCGCCACCGCCGCGCCGGCCGGCGACGGGGCGCTGCCGGCCACCGGATCCCTGCTGAGCGTCGAGCCCGCCGAGAGCTTCGTCGTCACCGCGGTCAAGCCGGCGGGAGAGCCGCTCGCCACCGGCTCCGCATCGGCCGCCGACGCGTGCGACAGCCTGATCGTCCGCGGCTACGAGCCCCACGGCCGGTCCGGCAGCGTCGCGATCCGCCTCGCCGGCGGTATCGCCGCGGCCACGGCCGCCGATCTGCTCGACCGCCCCGGCGCGCCCCTCGAGCACGACGGACGGCAGCTGCGGCTCGACGTCGAGGGGTACCGGATCACGTCGCTGGCCCTGTCACCGGCTCGCGCCGAGCGGGGCGGGACGGCGCTCGCCGCGAGCACCGAACCCGTGCAGCCCGTGTTCACCCGCTACTGGCTGCACAACTGCGGCCCCGCGCCCATGGGCAACCTGCCGGTCGCGCTCACCCTCCGGCCGGACGACCGGCCGCGCGACGACGGCGCCGCGGCCGGCGTGCGGCTGCGCGCCCAGATCGTCTGCGACGACAACGACGCGGGCTACGACGGGGACCTGCTCGTCACGGCGCCGGACGGCTGGGTCGCCACCCCGCAGTCCGGGCACGTGACCGTCGGCGCGGGAGGCCACCTCGGCGTGCCTGTCACCGTCACGGCTCCCGACGACGCCGAACCCGGCTGGTACGCGGTCGAGGCGAGCATCGCCCACCGGGGCCAGGAGCTGCAGGACGCCCTCGTCGTGCCCGTGGGCCGGCCCGCGCCCGGGCCGCTGCTGCACGCGCGCGCCGAGGCCCGGGAGCTCACGCTGACCCCCGGAACGCGTGGCCACGTCCGCGTACGGGTGGGCCATGAGCTGCGCACCCCGCTGCGGGGGCACGCCCAGCTCATCACCCCGCACTACATCTGGCCGCTGACGAGCGAGCCGACGCAGGGCTTCACGATCGCGCCCGGTTCGACGCAGTGCGTCGAGTTCCCCGTCACCGTCCCGGTCGGGACGCCACCCGGGCAGTTCTGGGCCCAGCCCAAGATCTGCGCCTTCGGCCGGATCGCCTACTGCGAACCCGTCCGCATCGTCGTCGGCCCCGGCGGCGCCGGACCTCGAGCCCGGGGTGAGAGCCGTTCGGCGGGCGTTCCTTTCGCGGTTACCCTCGGACTTGAGGGGGTGATCTCGAATGCCCAGATTCCTATTTGAGGCAACGTACACGCTCGATGGACTCCAAGGACTGTTCAAGGACGGAGGCAGCGGACGGGTCGAGGCGGCCCGGAAGATGGCCGAAAGTGCCGGCGGGCGACTTGAGTCGTTCGACTTCGCCATGGGGGAGCCCGACACGTACGCGATCTGCGAACTGCCGGACAGCAAGTCGGCGGCCGCGGTCGCTCTCACGATCGACGCATCCGGTGGAGCCCGAATCAAGACCGTGCCGCTGGTGACCCCGGCAGAGATCGATCAGGCGGTTCACCAGACCGTCGACTACCGCGCGCCCGGCGCCTGATCCGACCACACCGCCCGAACCCATCCTGCGGAGCTCGTCGCGCGGCGCGGGCGGCGAGCTCCGGCGTCGTGGGTTCGGCCGGGCTCGGGCTGTTCAGCCGGACCGCGCAGGAGGTGTGCCGACATGGCCGGCTATCCCGCGGCCGAGAGCCACCGCGGAGCCACTATCACCGTTCGCTGGTCGGTCCTCGGTCCGGCACTCGTCGCTGCGCTCGGTGGCTTTCTGTTCGGGTACGACACCGGCGTCATCTCCGCCGCCCTGCTGTACCTCACGGCGGTGTTCGGCCTGTCGAGCACGCTGCAGGAGGTGGTCGTCGCCGCGCTGCTGCTCGGCGCGATCGGCGGCGTGGTCGGCGGCGGCCCGCTCGTGGACCGCTTCGGCCGGCGGCGGCTGCTCATCGTCTCCGCCGCCGTGTTCTGCGTCGGCGCGCTCGCGTCGGCGTTCACCCCGAACCCGGGGGTGCTCATCGCCGCCCGGTTCGTGCTCGGCCTGGCGATCGGCACGTCGTCGCTGGTCGTGCCCACGTACATCGCCGAGATGGCGCCCCGGCAGGTGCGCGGGCGCCTGGTGTCGTTGCAGCAGCTGATGATTACCGTCGGCATCTTCGTGTCGTACCTCGTCGGCTTCGCGTTCTCCGGGGTGGACCAGGGCTGGCGCTGGATGCTCGGGCTTGCCGTCGTGCCGGCCGCGGTGATGCTGCTGGGCCTGCTCGGCCTGGCGGAGAGCCCGCGCTGGCTGCTGTCGCGGGGCCGCGACGACGAGGCCCGGGCCGTCATGCTGCGCTCCCGCGGACCGCGCGAGGCCGACGAGGAACTGGCCGAGATCCGCCAGATCAGCGCGGCGGAGCGTGGAATGTCGATCCGCGACGTGTTCGGCCGCCAGCTGCGTCCGGCCGTGCTGCTCGGCGTCGCCGTCGCCGCGACCAACCAGCTCGTCGGCGTCAACGCGGTCATCTACTACACGCCGACCCTGCTCACCCGGGCCGGATTCGGTGACGCCGCCGCGCTGCTGTCCACCGTCGGGATCGGGCTGGTCAACATGCTCGTCACGATCGTGGCGCTGCTCGCCATCGACCGGGTCGGCCGGCGCCCGCTGCTGCTCGGCGGTACGGCGATCGTCGTGCTCAGCCTGGTCGTGCTCGGCGTGCTCTACCTGCTGCCGAGCCAGACCGGCGTCACCGGGGCCGTCCTGGTGGCCGTGTTGTGCGTGTACATCGCCGCGTTCGCCGCGAGCCTCGGCCTCGGCATCTGGCTCATCAACAGCGAGATCTTCCCGACCGCGGTGCGCGGCAAGGCGGCCGGCGCCGGCACCGTCACCCACTGGACGCTCGACTTCCTGATCTCGCTGACCGTGCTCACGGCGATCGGTGCGCTGAGCGCCACCGGTCTGTTCTGGCTCTACGCCTTCTTCGGTGTGCTGGGCTTCGTGTACCTGTTCCGCAACCTGCCGGAGACCAAGGGCCGCAGCCTGGAGGACATCGAACGGACGCTGCGCCGCCGCAGCGGAGCGGTCTGCTGACCGGCTCGCGGCGGCCGCCCCGCGGCGTACGGGGCGGCCGCCGCTGACGGCTACACCTTGGCGCAGACCGTCCCGTTGAGGGTGAACTGGGCCGGTGCCGCGTTCGCGCCGCTGTACGCGGCCTGGAAGCCGAACTGTGCGTTGCCCTTCGCCGGGATGGTGGCGTTGTACGACATGTTGACCGCCGTCACCGCCTGCCCCGACTGCGTGACCGTGGCGTTCCAGGTGTTGCTGATCGCCTGGTTGCCGCCGAACGTCCACTTGAGCGTCCAGCCGGTGATCGCGGCGGCACCGGTGTTGGTGACCGTCACGTTGGCCGTGAAGCCGCTGCCCCAGTCGTTGAGGCTGTACCCGACCGTGCAGGCGGCCCCGGTCGGCGCGGAGGACGACGGCGAACGCGACGGGGACGCGGACGGCGAACGCGACGGGGACGCCGACGCCGACGGCGAGGCCGACCGGGACGCCGATGGGCTGGTGGAGGGGTTGCCCCCGCTCTTGGCCACCATGTACGCGGAGTGCGTCCTGAACACCGACAGCTCCGGTGCGCCGTGCTTGACGCTGTAGTTGTCGCCGCCGGCCTGCGCGTCCGGGTTCCACCAGAACGCGCTGCCGTCCGCGTCCTGGGTCTGCAGGTCGTTGTAGATGGAGGTCCACCAGGTGCTGCGGTCCACGCCCTGGGTGTTGAACTCACCCATGAAGAACGGCTTGCCGACCACCGTGTGCGAGTCGGAGATCCAGGCGTTGATGAGCGTGAGCGTCTGCGCCAGCGTGAGGTTGGCCCAGCCTTCGTTCGGGTACGGGTGGGCCGAGGTGAAGTCGATGTACGGCGATTGCTGGATGGCGACGAACGGGTTGCCCTCGTCGCCGCCGAAGCCGTACTTGGTGCCGTGCCCCTCCAGGCCGGCGTCGACCATGTGGTTGCCGTCGATGCCCTTGATGTAGGCGCCCATGGTGTCGACCCACTTGCGCAGCGTCGTCCCGTTGACGCTTTCCGTGGTGCCCTGGCCCTCGTACCGCGGCTCGTTCATCAGTTCCCACGCGAACACGGTCGGGTCGTCCTTGTACTTGACACCCGTGTAGTGGTTGGTGCGGTTGAGCGCGTACGACACGTAGTTCTGGTACTGCGTGAAGCAGCCCGGGCAGGCGGACTGGTTGAAGAACCGCCACCGGTTGGCCTGTCCGGTGGGCAGGCCCTCCCAGGACAACCGGGTGTCGATGCCGCCGTACGCCTCCCAGTAGTTCTCCAGGACCGGGATCACCCGGATGTTGTGCTGCGCCGCCGAGTAGAGGACGTAGTCGAACTCGGAGAACTGCTGCTCGCTGTACACGCCTTTGCTGGGTTCGAAGCCGTGCCACGTCTCATGGTCGAACATCCACGTGCGCAGCACGGTGACCCCGTCGGCGGCCATCTCGGCCATGTGGTTGTCGATGCGGGCCTTGTCCATCCACTGGGTCTCGGTGTCCCCGTAGCTGCCGCCGTAGGTGAAGGTGTCGTAGACGTTGGTTCCGGCGAAGTAGTACGTGTGGCCGCCCAGGCAGAAGTGGATGCCGCAGCGGGTGACGAAGCCGGTGGTGGCGGCGGATGCTTGCACGAGCGGCACGGCGACCGCGGTGGCGAGCACTGCGACACAGGCCGCGACGGCGAGCGCGAACCGGCGCCGCGCGCCTCGCCAGCCGACGGGTGCGGGATGGGACTGATGCATAGGAGCGCGCCTCCTGGCGTGGACCCCGAACGTGATCGGTGTGGACGGTGAACTCGCGGCGGCCCCTGGCCACCGCGCAACTGAACCGCTTCAGTAAGCTCACGTCAGCGATCGGTGTCAACGCCCGGGCAACCGCAGCAGGAGCGGACCCGGGCGAACGTCGCCGCGGTGCGCACAAACGGAATGGGCCGCCCGTCCGGCGGCCCTGAAAGTTTCCCGGGGGAGTGCTAGACCGGCAGCACGCCCGGGGGGAGCGGCGCGCACGCCTGCGCGTCGAGGAACGCCTGGACGACGGCGCTGCCGGCGCGGCGGCGGGTCCAGAACAGTGCGACGTCGCGGTGCGCGGTCGGCGAGTCGATGGTGCGGATCGTCAGGCCCTCGGTGCTGGTGGTCTGCAGCGCCAGGCGGTTGATGACGCCGATGCCGAACGCGGCCCGCACCAGCGCGACCAGAGTCGTCGGCTGGTCGGTCAGGTACACGATGTTGGCCCGCCCGGCCGCCTCGCCGAGAGTGTTGCGCACGTCGAACCCGCCGCCCTCCTCTTCGGTGCCGGCCGGGTTGCCGATCAGCGGCCGGGCCAGGACGTCCTCGACGCTGACGGTCGCCCGCGCGGCGAGCGGGTCGTTGTCCCGCATGACCACGACGATGTCCTCGTGCCAGATGGTGCGATGGCACAGCGTGTTCTCACGCATCTTCGGCAGCAGCGGCCGGAAGGCGAGGTCGACGGTGCCGCCCGCGACCATCTCCTCCAGCGTCGCGGCCGTGCCCTCGTGCAGCTCGACCGTGACGCCGGGGTGGCGGGCCTGCAGTTCCTGCAGCACGCCCGGCAGGTAGGTCGAGCTGACGCTGGGGTAGCTGCCGATGGTCACGTGGGCGACGACGTTGTCCAGTGTGCTGCGGACCGCCTCGACTCCCCGCTGCAGCTCCAGCATGGCCGCCATTGCGTGACCGCGGAACAGCTCGCCGGCGGCGGTCGTGCGGATCGGGCGGGCCTTGCGGTCGAACAGCGTCACGCCGAGGGCGTGCTCCAGCGCGGCGATGTGGGCGCTGACCCTCGACTGCGACAGGTGCAGCGCGACGGTGGCGGCGCCGAAGCCGCCTCGGTCGGCCACCGCCAGGAAGCTGCGCAGCCAGGCGGTCTGCAGTGACATGGCGTCGCGGGGGTCGCGCGGCGCCGCCTCGGCGTCGTCGAGGTCCTCGGGCTCCTCGGGGCCGCTCACCGGTGGCCGTCCAGCGCGGCGGCCACGAGCTCGGCCAGGTGGACCACCCGGGTGCGCAGCCCGGCGCGGCGGACCGCCGTCCGCAGCTGACGCTGGCAGCCCGGGTTCACCACGACCAGGAAGTCTAGATCCAGTTCGGCCAGCGTGGCCAGCTTCGTGGCGAGGACCCGGCGGCTGTCGCGGCGGCGCAGGATCGCGTAGGTGCCGGCGGCGCCGCAGCAGTCGCCCGCGCCGGGGATCTCGACGTAGTCGCCGAGCGCGGCGAGCACGGCGCGCGGGGCGTCGTGGACGCCGAGGCCGTTGCGCAGGTGACAGGAGTCCTGCAGGCCGATGCGGGCCGGCCGGCCGCCGACGAGGACGGGACCGGGCAGCGGACCGCGCTCCAGCAGCGCCTCGGAGTAGTCGAGGACCCGGTCGCGGCCCGCGACTGCGGCGAGGTGGGCCGCGCAGCCGCCCGCGGTGGAGACGATCCGGCCGGGCCGGTCGGCGAGCTCGGCGGCCAGCCGCTCGCCGCGGGCCAGGTCACCGTTGTGGGCGTGCAGGGCGCCGCAGCAGCCCTGGTCGGCGGGCACGCGCACGCCGGGAAGAGTCCGGGCGGCGGCGCGGCTCACGGCGGGGAACAGGACCCGTTCGAAGCAGCCGAGCATGAGCGTGTCGCGGCCATCCGGGGCCGCTTGCGGCGGCTCGGTCCGGGCCGGGCGGCGCAGGCGGCCGGCGAGGCGGACGAGGCGGCGGCTTGCGGCGAACCACAGCAGCGGCCGGATGCGCAGGGGCCGGCGGCGGCCCGCCCACTGCGCGTCGCGCAGCTGCTCCAGGAGCCGGCCGTAGGGCACGCCGGCCGGGCACGCCGGCTCGCAGGCGCGGCAGCCGAGGCAGAAGGCGCCCTGATGGCGGGCGGCGGCGTCGAAGACGTCGACCGTGCCGTCGTCGATGGCCCGCATGAGCGCGATCCGCCCGCGCGGCGAGGACGCCTCGTCGCCGGTGAGCCGGTAGGTGGGGCAGGACGGCAGGCAGAACCCGCACGAGATGCACGCCCGCAGGCCGGCCGGGTCGAAGACGGGCCCGGTTGTCATGACCCGAGTTTTCCGGGGTTGAGGATGCCCGCCGGGTCGAACGCACGCTTGATCCGGGTGAGCAGCGCGGTCTGCGCCGGGCCGAGCTGGGCCTGGAGGTACGGAAGCTTCGCCGCGCCGACGCCGTGCTCCCCGGTGATGGTCCCGCCGAGCTCGATTGCGGCGGCGAAGACGTCGTCGAACGCGGCCGCGACGCGCGCCCGCTGCCGGGCGTCGGCGGGGTCGAAGCAGCCGACCGGGTGCGCGTTGCCGTCCCCGGCGTGGCCGAAGGTCGCCATGGTCACGCCGTGCCGCTCGGCGATCGCGTCGATGCGCCGGACGAGCTCGGGCAGGCGCGAGCGCGGCACGCCGACGTCCTCGAGCATGGTCGCCCCGCCCAGGCGGGACAGCGCCGGCAGCGCGCAGCGGCGCGCCGCCAGCAGCGCCTCGGACTCGGCCGCCGCGCCGGCGACCTGCACCGAGGCGGCGCCGTGTGCGCGCATCACGTCGGCCATCGCCGACACCGTGCGCCGGGTCTCGGCGGCGCCGCCGTCGTCGCCGAAGAGCAGCATCGCGCCGGCCGTCGGGTCCAGGCCCAGGCGCGCGTGGGCCTCGACGGACCGGATGCAGCCGGCGTCGAGGAACTCCAGCGTCGCGGGCAGGAACCCGGCGGCGATGACGCCCCCGACGGCGGCGCCGGCCGTCTCCAGGTC
The DNA here is from genome assembly GCF_050936175.1 of Dactylosporangium sp. CA-139066. Taxonomy (NCBI): domain Bacteria; kingdom Bacillati; phylum Actinomycetota; class Actinomycetes; order Micromonosporales; family Micromonosporaceae; genus Dactylosporangium; species Dactylosporangium sp. CA-139066. Next base: position 4,049,647 of record NZ_JBNJNH010000001.1, read on the forward strand.
GGCGAAGTACGCCAGGCCGGTGAGGCTTTCCGCCGGCGCCGGGCGCAGCGCGAGCGTCAGCTCCGTGAGCACGGCGAGGGTGCCTTCGGAGCCGGTGAGCAGGCGGACCAGGTCGTAGCCGGCCACGTCCTTGAGCAGCCGGCCGCCCGCGCGGATGACGTCGCCGCCGGCGAGGACGGCCTCGACGCCCAGGACGTAGCCGGCGGTGTTGCCGTACTTGAGCCCGTGCAGGCCGCCGGCGTTGGTGGCGACGTTGCCGCCGAGCGTCGACACGTGCCGGCTGCCCGGGTCGGGCGGGTAGTGCAGGCCGTGCCCGGCGGCGGCCCGCGCCAGCTCCTGGGTGGTGACGCCGGGCTGGGCGACCGCGGTCAGGTCGACGGGGTCGATCGAGACGATGCGGTTCATGCGGGTCAGCGCGAGCACGATGCCGCCGCGGATCGGCACGGCGCCGGCGGCGAGGCCGGTGCCGGCGCCGCGGGGCACGACGGGGACGCTGTGGCGGCTCGCCCAGGCCAGGGTTTGTGACACCTCGTCCGTGGAGCCGGGCCGCACGACGGCCGCGGGTGTGCCGGCGAAGCCGAATGTGGCGTCCGTGCGGTACGGCACCAGCGCCGCCGGTCGCGTCTCAACGTTCGCGGCCCCGACGATGCGGCCGAGGTCGGCGGCGATCGCGACGGTCATGCCGCCGTCATCCCGCCGTCGACGACCAGGGCGGCGCCGTTGATGAACCGGCCCTGCGGCCCGGCGACGAACGACACCATGGCGGCGATCTCCTCCGGCGTCCCCATGCGCCCGTCAAGCTGCCGGGCCGCCATCGCGGCGCGGGCGGCCGCCGGGTCCGGCGCGCCAGCGAGAATCTTGCCGACCCATTCGGTCTCCACGGTGCCGGGGCAGATCGCGACGCAGCGGATGCCGTCGCTGGCGTGGTCCACGGCGACGGCCCGGGTGAGCCCGATCAGGCCGGCCTTGGAGGCGCAGTAGGCGGCCCGGCGGCTGAGACCGACGAGCCCGCCCACCGACGCGATGTTCACGATCACGCCGCTGCCGCGGTCCAGCATCAGCGGCAGCGTCGCCCGCGTGGTGAGGAACGGGCCGGTGAGGTTCACCGCGAGGACCCGGTCCCAGTCCTCGTCGCTGGTCTCCAGCACGGTCGCGGCCACGCCGATGCCGGCCACGTTCACCAGCACCTCCGGGGCGCCGAAGGTCACCGCGATCTCCCGGGTGACCGAGCCGACGGCCAGCGGGTCGGTCAGGTCGAGCGCGAACTCCTGCGCCTTGCCGCCGAAGTCCTCGATGCTCGCGCGGGTCCCCGCCAGGCCCGCGACGTCGAGGTCGACCAGGGCGACCCGGTGGCCGTCGCGGGCCAGCGACACGGCGGTGGCGCGGCCGATGCCGGAGGCGGCGCCGGTCACCACGGCGACGGCGCTCACGAGTACGCCGTCCCGGGCAGCGAGCCGTCCATGGCGTAGCCGCCGTCGACGTCGAGGCTGGCGCCGGTGGTGTAGCACGCCTCGTCGGAGGCGAGGTAACAGATGGCCGCGGCCACCCACTCCGGCGGTGCGATCATGCCCAGCGGGATCTTCGCCCGCAGGGCCCGCTCGATTTGCGGCGTGTAGATGGGCGCGCTCATGCCGGTGCGGGTGGCGCCGGGGCGCACGCAGTTGACGGTGATGCCGTGCGGCGCGAGCTCGGAGGCCATCGTGCGGCTCATCGCCTCGAGGCCGCCCTTGCTCGCCGTGTAGGGCGCCGCGTTCGGCTCGGAGACGACGGCGTGCACCGACGAGACGTTGACGATCCGGCCCGCCGTCCCGGTGTCGACCATGATGCGGGCGACGGCCTGGCTCAGGAAGAACACCCCGGCCAGGTTCACCGCGAGCACGCGGTCCCAGTCCTCGCGGGTCACCTCCAGGAACGGGGCGATGTGCAGGACCCCGGCGACGTTGGCCAGCACGTCGACGCGCCCGGTCTCCGCGCGCAGCCGCGCCGACAGCCGTTGGGGGGCGCCCGGGTCGGCGACGTCGAGCTCGACGGTGTGCACGCGGCCCGCGCCCGCCTCGGGCCACGGCTCGGTGTGCCGCACGTCGACGGCGAAGACCGTGGCCCCCTCGGCCAGCAGCCGCGCCGCCGTGGCCCGGCCGATGCCGGAGCCGGCGCCGGTGACGACCGCGACCTTGTCGCTGAATCTCATGGTGTACCTCTCGTGCCGATCGAAGGAACTGTGTTCACAGGACGGCCCCCATCTGCCACGGCACGATCTCGTCGGTGCCGAAGCCCAGCGTCTCGGACTTGCTCGGGGCACCCGAGGCCAGGTCGACCAGGGCCTCGAACAGCCGGACACCGTGGCGGACCTGCTCGTCGCGCGACATCGCGGGCCCGGCGTCGAAGTCCATGTCGCCGCGCATGTGCTCGAACAGCCGCGACGTCGTGCTGATCTTGAGGCATGGGGTGGGCCGGGATCCGAACACCGATCCTCGCCCGGTGGTGAACGCCAGCAGGTTCGCCCCGCCGGCCACCATGCCGGTCGCCGACACCGGGTCGTAGCCGGGCGTGTCCATGAACGTCAGGCCGGCGGCGGTGACCGGCTCGGCGTAGGCGACCACGTCGTTGAGCGGGCTGGTGCCGGCCTTGAGGACCGCGCCCAGCGACTTCTCCCAGATCGTGGTGATGCCGCCGGCCTTGTTCCCGGCGGAGGGGTTGCTGTCCAGCGCCGCCCCGTGCCGCGCGGTGTACTCCTGCCACCACCGGATGAGCTCGTCGATGTGCCGGGCGACCCCGGGTGTGGCGGCCCGGTCGCGCAGCAGGTGCTCGGCGCCGTAGATCTCCGGGGTCTCGCCGAGCACGACCCGCCCGCCGGCCGCGACGAGCAGGTCGGCGGCGACGCCGAGGGTCGGGTTGGCGGTCAGGCCCGAGTACGCGTCGCTGCCGCCGCACTGCAGCCCGAGCGTCAGCTCGGCGACCGGGATCGGCTCGCGCCGCAGGGCCGCGACGTCGCCGGCGATCCGCGCGATGCGCTCCAGCGCGGCGTTCACGGTGGCCGCCGTCCCGCCCAGCTCCTGGATGCTGAGTGTCTCGGCCGGGACCGCGCCGCCGAAGACGTGCTCCGGCTGGTTGACCTCGCAGCCGAGGCTGATGGTGAGGACCGCGGCGACGTTGGCGTGCGCGGCGTACCCCCGCAGCGTCCTTCGCAGAAGGTCGTCGCCCAATGTGCCCTCGGCCAGCCCGCAGCCGAGGCCGTGGGTCAGCGCGATGACGCCGTCCAGGCCCGGCGTCCCCGCGTGCGCGGCCGTGGCGGCCTGCGCGACCAGGCGCGCGACCGTCGCCGAGCAGTTGACGGTCGGCAGCACCGCGATGTAGTTGCGTGTCGCCGCCCGGCCGTCGGGGCGGCGGTAGCCGAGGAAGTGCTCGCGGGTGGGAGCGGCCGGCGGCCGCCAGCCCGCGCCGGCCGGATGCGGGGCGCCGCCGCCGGTGTCCGGCCCGACGCCGAGGTTGTGCACGTGGACGTGGGCGCCGGCCGGGATGTCGCGCCGGGCCGTGCCGATCACCTCGCCGTACTTGCGCACCGGCGCGCCCGCGGCGACGGCCCGGACGGCGACCTTGTGCCCCGCCGGGATGTCGTCGGCCGCGGCGACCACGCCGGCGGCGGTGCGCACCGGCGTCCCGCGGCCGACGTCCGCCGGGACGAGGCCGACGTCGTCCACGCCGGGGCGTGGCACCAGGGGTTCCACAACGTCGGCCGGCGCGGCCGTGGTCATGAAGGCATTCTTTCGGGCGCGGATTCGGCGGCTGGAATCGGCAGCGTCATGCCGTCGACCATAGGTTGCCGCGCGGCCGCCGCGAAGCGTGAGTAACGAAACGCCGCCATCCGTATCGCGAATGCTGCGGCGATCCGATTTCCGGATGATCGCATGCCGAAACATGCGCTTCACCGGCATGATCGCCGGGCGTAGCGTCAGCGGCACCTTGAGCCCGGTTCCAGCCATTTCTATATTGCCCGGGAGGCATTGATGTCCGAGCCGGCGATCGCGGTCGGCGACGTGTCGAAGTCCTTCGGCGGCATCACCGCCGTGGACCGCGTCTCGTTCACCGTCTCCGGCGGCGAGGTCGTCGCGCTGGTCGGGGAGAACGGCGCCGGCAAGTCCACCATCAAGAACATCATCGGCGGGACGCTGCGGCCCGACAGCGGGCACGTTCGCCATGCCGCCGGTGTGGCCACGGTGCACCAGGAGACCAGCCTGTTCCCGGACCTCACCGTCGCCGAGAACGTGTTCATCGACCGCCTGCGCGAGCCTGGCCGCGCGACGGTCCGTCCGGCCCGCCTGCGCCAGGCCGCCGCGCCGGTGCTGCGCCGGGTCGGGGCGGGCTTCGGCCCGGAGGCGGTCGTGCGCGACCTGTCGGCCGGGCAGCGGCAGCTGGTGGAGATCGCCAAGGCGCTGGCCGGCGAGCCGCGAGCGATCGTGTTCGACGAGCCGACCGCCTCGCTGAACCTCGTCGAGCGCGAGCTGGTCATGGGCATCGTCGAGCAGTTGCGCGCCGACGGCGTCGCCGTGCTCTACATCTCGCACTACCTGGAGGAGGTCGCCCGGCTCAGCCAGCGCGTCGTGGTCATGCGCGACGGCCGGGTCGTGGCGGACCGCCCCACGGGCGAGCTCGGCCGGGCCGCGCTCGAGGCGCTCATGGTGGGCCGGGAGCTCGCCCGGGGCTACCCGGCCCCGGCGCCGCCCCGGTCCGCGACGGCGCTGTCGGTGCGCGACCTGGGCGACGGCGCCCGGGTCGCCGGCGTCTCGTTCGACATCGCCGAGGGCGAGATCTTCGGCCTGGCCGGCCTGATGGGCTCGGGCCGCACCGAGGTGGCGCGGGCGATCTTCGGCCTGGCCGGCGCGATCGGCCGGGTCGAGGTGGGCGGGCGGGCGCTGCGGCGCGGCAGCGTCCGCGCCGGCATCGCCGCCGGCCTGGCGTTCGTCACCGAGGACCGCCGGCACGAGGGGCTGTTCCTGGACCGGCCCATACGCGAGAGCCTGTCCATCGTCGACCTACCCGCGGTCTGCCGGTCCCGCCGCCTCGGCTGGCTCGACGGCGGCCGCGAGCGGCGCCTGACCGAGGACCTGGCCGGCCGCGTCCGGCTGGTCGCCCGCGGCGGCCTGGGCGCCGGCGGCGGCTCGCTCAGCGGCGGCAACCAGCAGAAGGTCGTCCTGGCCAAGTGGCTGGCCCGGCGGCCGCGCCTGATCATCCTCGACGAGCCGACCCGCGGCATCGACGTGGGTGCCAAGGCCGAGATCTACCGCCTCCTCGTCGACCTCGCCCGCGAGGGCACGTCGATCCTGCTCATCAGCTCGGAGATGGAGGAGGTTCTGGGGCTCAGCCACCGCGTCGGCGTCATGCACGACGGCCGCCTCGCCGGCATCCTGGACCGGTCCGCGGCGACGCAGCACGCCGTGATCCGGCTGGCCACCGGCGGCGCGGCGTGAGCCCGCGGGCCGGCGCCGCCGGGCGCCTCGTCGCGGCCGTCCGGCGCGAGCCGCTGCTGCCGGTGCTGCTCGTGCTGCTGGGCGGGTTGTCGCTGGTGTACCGCGAGTTCGCCACCGTCGACAGCCTCCGCAACGTCGCCGTGCAGGCGAGCCCGCTGATCGTCGCCGCCGTCGGCATGACCTACGTGATCATGACCGGCGGGATCGACCTGTCCGTCGGTTCCATGCTCTTCCTCGCCGCGGCAATCGAGACCGGTGGGGCCCTCGCCGGCCGGCCCGCCGCCGCGGTCTTCGCCGTCGTCGCCCTGGCCGGCCTCGGCATGGGCCTGGTCAACGGGCTCGCCGTGGCCTACACCCGGGTCCCCGCGCTGATCGTCACCCTCGCCACCATGCAGGTGTTCCGCGGCGCGGGCGGCCACGTCACCGGGCAGCAGAACATCGACCTGCCCGTGCACCTGCGCGGCATCGGTACGGCGAGCCTGTTCGGCGTACCGTGGCCGGTCCTGCTCGCGGCCGCGGTCGCGCTCGCCGCGGCGTTCGTCTTCGGCCGCACGACGTTCGGGCGGTACGTCCAGGCGGTGGGCTCCAGCCCCGACGCCGCCGTCAACGCCGGTCTGCCGGCCCGCGGGGTCCTCGTCGGTGCCTACGCGGTGGCCGGCCTGCTGGCCGCGATCGCCTCGCTGGCCCAGACCGCCCGGCTCGGCGCCGTGCAGCCCTCCATCGGACAGGGCTACGAGCTGACCGTCATCACCGCCGTGGTCCTCGGCGGCACCACCCTGCTCGGCGGGCGGGGGAGCATCGCCGGCACCGTCCTGGGTGCGCTCGTGCTCACCACCGTCCAGACCGGCCTCGTGTTCTCCGGCGCCTCGCCGTACGCCTTCGACATCGTTCGCGGCGGCGTGCTGCTCGCCGCCGTCCTCGCCGCCGGCGTCCGATGGATGCGCCGGCGCCCTTCCCGCCACCTTGAAATGGAGTTGCCGTGAAACGATTCCGTATTGCCCGTTGCCTGGCAGTGGTTGTGGCCGCCGCCGCGTCGCTGCTGCCCGCCGCCTGCGGCTCGACCGCCGACTCGGGCGGTTCGGCCGGGAAGAAGCGCACGATCGGGGTGAGCTTCGACCTGCTCAACGCGATCCGCCAGGCGGAGAAGGGCTCGATCCAGAAGGCCGCCGAGGCGGCCGGCTATTCGGTCGAGTTCGCCGTCGCCGACCAGGACGCCCAGAAGCAGGCCGCCCAGATCCAGGACTTCATCCAGACGAAGAAGGTCGACGCGGTCATCGTCATCGCGCAGGACGGCCAGCAGATCGCCTCGTCGGCCAGCCTCGCCAAGGCCCGCAACGTCCCGTTCCTGGCCATCGACCGCGCGGTCGCCGACCAGCAGAACGTCACCTTCCAGATCACCGGCGACCCGGTGGCCGACGGCAAGGCGGTCGCCGCCGAGTTCGTCGCCGCGGCGAAGACCACACCGCTGCGGGTGCTCGAGCTGGTCGGCGGGCTCACCGACCAGAACGCGATCGGCCGCCGCGACGGGTTCAACGCCGCGGTCACCGGCCAGCCGAACATCACGCTCGCGAGCCAGGTGCCGACCGACTGGAAGCCCGAGCAGGCCCTCGACGGCACCTCGAACGCGCTGCAGAAGGACCCCGCGATCAACGCCATCTACGTGCCGTCGGACTTCCTGCTGCCCTCGGTGCAGTCGGCGCTGACCGCGGCCGGCCGGCTCGCACCCATCGGCGACCCCAAGCACGTCTTCCTGGTGACCATCGACGGCGACCAGAACGGCTGCAAGGCCATGCAGGCCAAGACCCTCGACGCCGACATCGCCACGCCCGTCGACGACTTCGGCCGGCAGTCCGTCGCGGCGGTCACCGCGGCGCTGGGTGGCCGGCCGGTCGAGCCCAAGAGCGTCCAGGCCAAGGGGCTCACGCTCAACCAGGCCAACTACGCCACGACCAGCGCGCAGGTGTGGGGCTGTGCGTCCTGAGGTCACCGGCACGGAGGGCTCCGGCCGCACGGAGGGCTCCGGCCGCACGGAGGGCTCCGGCCGCACGGAGGGCTCCGGCCGCACGGAGGGCTCCGGCCGCACGGAGGGCTCCGGCCGCACGGAGGGCTCCGGCCGCACGGAGGGCTCCGGCCGCACGGAGGGCTCCGGCCGCACGGAGGGCTCCGGCCGCACGGAGGGCTCCGGCGTGGAGCCCTCCGCCGCCGCCCCGGCCACCCGGGGCGGCCGCGCCCGCCCCGGGTGGCTCGCCGACCTCGCGATGCTGCCGGCCCTGCTCGCCCTCGTCGCGGTCCTCGCCGTCACGACCGACGGCCTGCTCACGCCGTCGAACCTGATCAACGTGCTGAGCCAGTCGGCGGTCGTCGCCATCGCGGCGATCGGCGCCACGTTCGTGATCCTCACCGGCGGGATCGACCTGTCGACGGGCAGCGTCATCGGGGCCGGCGGAGTGGCCGGCGCCGCGGTCCTGGTCGGTACCGGCAGCCTGGCGGCCGGTGTTGCCGCCGGCCTGGCGTCGGGCACCCTGATCGGCGCGCTGATCGGGCTCGTCGTCGCGCGGCTCGGCGTGGTGCCCTTCGCCGTGACGCTCGCCGCGCTGTACGTCGTCGGCGGCGCCACCACCCTGCTCAGCCACGGCCGCACGATCGCGCCGGTGCCGGTCGGCTTCATCCGCTTCAGCATCGACGGCCCCGCCGGCGTGCCGTACGCCGTCTGGCTGGCCGTTGCCCTGTACGTCGTCGCGCAGGTCGCGCTCACCCGAACCGCGTGGGGCCGCCGCGTCCTGCACGTCGGGGCCAACGCCGAGGTCGCGCGCATCAGCGGCGTCGACGTGGCCCGCATCCGGATCTCCGTCTACGCCGCCGCCGGGCTCTGCTCGGCGATCGCCGGCCTGGTCCTCACCTCCGGGCTGGCCGGGGCCGGCGCGGGCATGGGCGGCCCGCTGCTGCTCAACATCGTCGGCGCCGTCGTCCTGGGCGGCACCCGCCTCACCGGCGGGCGCGGCTCCCTGCTGCGCACCGGCATCGGCGTGCTGTTCCTCGGATTCCTGGCCAACGGGATGAGCCTTTTCGGGCTGCCGAGCTTCGATCAGCAGATGGTCACCGGTGCATTCATATTCGTCGCCGCCGCGGCCAATGGGGTGGGGTCGTGGAGGGGACGCATTCGTCATACAGATCGGTCAATTCCGAAAGACGCGATCGACGCCTAAGGGCGACGTCGCTAGCTTCGTTTCCGACCGGTTGAAACCGCCTTACCGGAAAGGAAAGCCATGGCCGTTTCCAAACATGGCCGCAAACGGAGGCTGCTGAGCTTCGCCGCCGCCGTGCTCACCGCCCTCGCCTCCGCCGTGCTGGCGGTGGTGACCGCCGCCGCCCCGGCCGCCGCCGCCGCGCCGCTCGACCCCAGCCAGTTCCACGGCGTGCACTGGTCGCGCCTCGGCGACAACTTCAGCCCCGATCGGCTCGTCCTGCAGGGGCTGTCGGCGAGCGACGACTACAACGCCGCCCGCAGCAAGGCCGACGCCATGTTCGCCGCGTTCGCCACCGGCCTGGGCGCCAACACCGTCCGCCTGCCGATCAACCCCGCCACCACCAGCTGGAACACCTACAACGGGGTCATCGACGCCGCCACCGCCCGCGGCTTCAAGGTCATCCTCTGCTACTGGTCGCAGGACGGCACCAACATGGTCCCCGGGAGCCTGCTGCCGGCCTGGAACCAGATGTGGGACACCCTCGCCGCCCGGTACCGCGCCAACCCGCTGATCTACTTCGACCCGATCAACGAGCCCATCGGCTTCAACACGACCCAGTGGCTGGACTTCGCCGCCGCCTGGATCACCCGCATGAACGGGGCCGGCCTGACGAACGACCGGCTTTTCATCGAGGGCGCCCAGCTCGACGGCGGCGGCTGGGGCAGCGACCTGCGGCCACTGTGCAACGACGCCCGGTTCAACGGGGTGTACCTCGCCATGCACCGCTACGCCTTCCCGTATGGCTCGCGGACGTACGCGCAGTGGGTCAGCGACATCACGAGCCTCATGGGCAACTGCTCCTCGCGCACCGTCATCGAGGAGTTCGGCGCGTCGGCGGACACCGGCGTCGACTTCAACGCCACGCCCAGCGGCACGACCGACAAGGAGGTCGCGTACCTGCGGGCCATCACCGACGTCGCCCGCCAGTACCACCTCGGCACGATCTGGTGCCACGTCATCGGCGGGCGTACCACCACGCCGGACCACGACACGCTCAACATCCAGCGGCTGGGCACCGCCTTCGGCGGCGGCCTGGGCAACGTGCCGCTGTGGACGCCCAACCCGACCGCCGTCGACCGGCTCGAGTACTCCTGGGGCGGCCTCGGCTCGGGCACCACCGAGCTGCGCAACGCCGGCCTCAACGCGTGTCTCGACGTGCCCGGCTCGTCGACCGCCAACGACGTCCAGCTCCAGGTACGGGCCTGCCAGAACGCGAACAACCAGCGGTGGACCCGGCAGGCCAACGGGACGATCACGGTGTACAACGGCAGCAAGTGTCTGGACGCCTTCGGGTTCGGCAAGACCAACGGCACGCGCGTGGTCATCCACGACTGCCTGGGCAACGCCAACCAGCAGTGGCGCTTCTTCTCCGACGGCACGATCCGCGGGGTCGACTCGCGGCTGTGCCTCGACGCCGACCCGGCGAACCCGCAGAACCTGCGGCTGTGGGCGTGCGGCGGCGGGAGCAACCAGCGGTGGCTCCTCTTCGGCTCGCCGGTGGGCCTGCGCGCCCACGCCAACGGCCGGATCGTCACCGCCGAGTCGGCCGGCGCGCAGCCGCTGATCGCCAACCGGCCGGTCGTCGACGGCTGGGAGACGTTCGACCTTATCGACAACGCCGACGGGAGCGTGAGCCTGCGTGCCCGCGTCAACAACCGCTACGTCGACGCGCCGAACGGCGGCGCCTCGTCACTGATCGCCACCGCCACCGCGATCGGACCGGGCCAGTCGTTCGACATCGTCTACAACCCCGACGGCAGCATCAGCCTGCGCGCCCGCATCAACGGCCGGCTCGTGGCCGCGGAGTCGGCCGGCGCCCAGCCGCTGATCGCCAACCGCACCGCCGTCGGCCCGTGGGAATCGTTCGACCTGCTCGTGTAGCGCATCGACCGGCCGCAGCACCGACTATGCTGCGGCCGGTCCGGCAGTCATCAGGAGGCACCGGTTGCACCGCATCGACGCTCACCACCATTTCTGGGACCCGGCCCGGTACACCTATCCCTGGATGGCGGGGCCGGCCATGGACCCCATGCGCCGCGCGTTCGGACCGGACGACCTGCGGCCGGCCCTCGGCGCGGCCGGCATCGACGCGACCGTCCTCGTGCAGACGCTGTCCAGCCTCGCCGAGACCCGCGAGTTCCTGGCGGTGGCCGACGGGACCGACGTCGTGCGCGGCGTCGTGGGCTGGGTCGACCTGACCTCCCCGGCCGTCGGCGACGACCTCGACGAGCTGCTCGACGGCCCGACCGGCCGCTGGCTGGTCGGCGTGCGCCACCAGGTCCACGACGAGCCGGACCCGGACTGGCTGCGCCGCGACGACGTGCTGCGCGGCCTGGCCGCCGTGCAGCAGCGAGGGCTCGCCTACGACCTGCTGGTGCGGGCCCGGGAGCTCCCGGCGGCGACGGAGGCGGTGCGACGCCTGCCCGGGCTGCCGTTCGTGCTCGACCACATCGCGAAGCCGCGCATCGCCGACGGCCGCGACGAGGCCTGGGTGCGGGCCATGCCGGCGCTCGCCGCCGAGCCGAACGTGTCGGTCAAGCTGTCCGGGATGATCACCGAGGCCGACTGGGCGGCGTGGACGCCGGCCGACCTGCGCCCGTTCGTCGAGCGCGTCGTGGACTGGTTCGCGCCCCGGCGCCTGCTCTTCGGCTCCGACTGGCCCGTCTGCCTGCTCGCCGGCTCCTACGAGGCGATGCTGGAGGCCCTGACGGCGGCGCTGCCCGCCCTGAGCCAGGCCGAGTTCGACCAGCTCTTCGGCGGCAATGCGGCGCGTGTCTACGGTCTGGGCACGCTGCTGTAGCGCGTCATCTCCTGGCGGTTGTCGCTACGCCAGGCGGCCGATGGCCCGTTGTCGCCGGGACCTGCGGTGGCGGGTGTGGCGCACTTGGCGATTTTGGACCTTGTGAGACCCCCAGGTGGTTCGGTTAGGGTGCCATGCACGGCCGTGGGACGGCCGTCTCACATTTTGGGCCAACGTTGTCCCATCGCGATCCGGGTGCACCGCCAGGCAACGGAGGCCAGACATGCCTGATCCGACGGGATTCATGAAGTACCGCCGGCAGCTGCCACTGCTGCGTCCGGTGGCCGAGCGGGTCGCCGACTGGCGCGACGTGTACCAGCGCGTCGACGCCCAGGTGATCCACGAGCAGTCCAGCCGGTGCATGAACTGCGGCGTCCCGTACTGCCACAACGGCTGCCCGCTGGGCAACCTGATCCCGGACTGGAACGACCTGGTGCGCGTCGGCGACTGGGAGCGCGCCGCGGAGACGCTGCACGCCACGAACAATTTCCCCGAGTTCACCGGGCGGCTCTGCCCGGCACCGTGCGAGGCGGCCTGCGTCCTGGGCATCGGCGACGACCCGGTCACGATCAAGCAGGTCGAGGTCGAGATCATCAACCGGCTTACCGATGACCGGCCGCTCAAGCCCTTCACGGGCGCGACGCCCTCCGGCCGCAGCGTGGCCGTGGTCGGTTCCGGGCCGGCCGGTCTGGCCGCCGCGCAGCAGCTGGCCCGGGCCGGGCACGCGACGACCGTGTACGAGCGCAGCGACGCCGTCGGTGGCCTGCTCCGGTACGGCATTCCGGACTTCAAGCTCGAGAAGTTCCACATCGACCGGCGGGCCGCTCAGCTCGCCGCCGAGGGAGTGCAGTTCGTCACCGGCTGTGAGGTCGGCGTCGACGTCTCGCTCGCCGAGCTGCGGGAGCGGCACGACGCCGTCGTCCTGGCCTGCGGCGCCCTCGACCCGCGCGACGTGCCGACCACTCCCGGTCGCGAGCTCGACGGTATTCACCAGGCGATGGTGTACCTGGAGGGCGGGAACCGGGTCGTCGCCGGCTCGCTGGACGCGCCGCCGATCGACGCGGCCGGCCTGAACGTCATCGTCGTGGGCGGTGGCGACACGGCCGCGGACTGCCTCGGCACCGCGCACCGGCAGGGTGCGGCCAGCGTGCGGTTGGTGGAGGTGGCGCCGCTGCCTCCGCCGAAGCGGGACGGCAGCCGCGATCCCTGGCCGACCTGGCCGACGATGCTGCGCAGCGGTTCGGCGCACGAGGAGGGCGGCGAGCGCAACTTCGGCTGCGCGGTGCGCCGTTTCATCGGCGACGACCAGGGGAAGCTGCGCGCGGTCGAGCTGGTGGACGTCCTCGTCGGCCCCGGATTCACGCTGAGCGAGGTCGAGGGCACGGTTCGCGAGGTGCCGGCCGACCTGGCGCTGCTGGCGATCGGATTCGCCGGTACGCAGCCCGGACCGCACCTGGCCCAGGCGAACCTCACCCGCAACGCGCGCGGCACGATCGACGCGGGCAAAGACTGGCAGACCGAGGCGCCGGGCGTCTTCGTGGCCGGCGACGCCCGCCGTGGACCGTCGCTGATCGTCTGGGCGATCGCGGAGGGCCGCTCGGCCGCCGCGGCGGTCAACCAGTACCTGGGCGACGGCGGACGCCTGCCCGCCCCGATCACCCCGGTCTCGATGCCCCTCAACGCACGGTAGTCCCGGCGCGCCCGGTCTCGGCGAGGCTGTCCGGCCTCGCCGGGAGACGGGCGCGTTCTCCGTTCGCAGACCACGTTCTCGAGGACCACGGCGAGGGCCTGGCCGACGCCGATGCAGCTCTCCCCCGGACCGGGTTCGGCAAGCTCGATCGCAAGGCCCTGATGGCGACCGACCCGACCCGGGAGGCTTGACGTTCAGCGGCCTTTCAGCGGGGCGCCGCTACGGTGGCGGGCATGCGGAGCATCCGGCTGTGCGCGGTGGCCGCCGCCTTCGTGCTCGCCGGCTGCGGCAACGGCGGCGCCGCGGACCCCGGTGCCGCGTCCGCCGCCCAGGCGTTCGTCGAGTACCGCCCGGCCGGCGGCGAGTACGCGATCAGCGTGCCGCCGGGGTGGGCGCGGGCCGAGGCCGGTGCCTCCGTCACGTTCACCGACCAGCGTGACACGATCACCGTCGACCTCGGCACCGCCAGTGCGGCCCCGAATGTCTCCGGCGGGGAGGACGAGCTGGAGGCGCTGCGGGGCAAGACACGCGGGTTCGCCGACCCCACCGTGTCGGTGATCGAGCGGCCGGCGGGGCAGGTGCTGCTCGTCACGTACCGCGCCGACGCGCCGCCCGACGCGGCCGGCGGCCAGGTGGTCAACGACGACGTGGAGCGCTACGAGTACTGGCGCGCGCCTTCGGCGCTGCTGACCGTGACGCTGGCCGCGCCCCACGGCTCCGACAACGTCGACACCTGGCGCACCGTCACCGAGTCGGTCCGCTGGCTTGCGTAGACGTCCGGCTCGATGTGGCTTCGCGGCAAGGCGAATTCTCAGTTTTCGCGAACTACGGTGCCCGCGTGAACCACCTGACCTATCCCGAGGCGATCGTCGTCGGCCTCCTGCAGGGCGTCACCGAGCTGTTTCCGGTCTCCAGCCTGGGGCACAGCGTGCTGCTGCCGGCGCTGATCGGCGGGCGCTGGGCCCGCGACCTGAACGTGTCGACGCCGGAGTCGCCGTATCTGGCGTTCGTCGTGGGGCTGCACGTGGCGACGGCGCTCGCGCTGGTGGTGTTCTTCTGGCGCGACTGGCTGCGCATCATCACGGGGTTCGTGACCTCGGTGCGGTACCGGCGGATCCAGCACCCGGACGAGCGGCTGGCGTGGATGATCGTGCTGGCGACCATCCCGGTCGGCGTGACCGGACTGCTGCTGGAGCACACGTTTCGCACCGTGCTCGGGCGGCCGGTCCCGGCGGCGATCTTCCTCACCGTCAACGGGATCCTGTTGTACGGCGCCGAACGGCTGCGGCGGCGGGCGGCGGCGGTGGACGTACCGCAGACGGATCCCGCGGTGGCGTCGGACCGGCGGATCGCGGCCGACACGCTCGGCGGGGCGACGCTCGTGGGCTCGGCGCAGATCCTCGCGCTGCTGCCGGGCATCAGCCGGTCCGGCGTCACGCTGGGGGCGGGGCTGATGAAGGGCCTGGCGCACGAGGACGCGGCGCGCTTCTCGTTCCTGCTCGCCACGCCCGTGATCCTCGCCGCTGGGGTGCTGAAGATCCCGGACCTGTTCGGGTCGCTCGGCGACGGCATCCGCGGGCAGGTGCTGGCCGGCAGCCTCGCGTCGGGCGTCGCGGCATACCTGTCGGTGCGGTTCCTGACGCGGTACTTCGAGACCCGCACCCTGACCCCGTTTGCGGTGTACAGCGTGGTCGCCGGCCTGGCCAGCCTGATCTGGCTCAGCGTCGCCTGATTCCGGGCGGGCTGAGGCGTGGTCCGCGGCCGGCGGCCAGGCATCATTCCAGCGGCTGACGGGCGATCGACCGGGCCTCCCTTCCGGTGAGCAGCCAGCCGCCGAGGTAGGCGACGATCGGCAGCCCGACCAGGATGGCCGCCAGGTTGAGCAGCGGCGGGTGGGCCAGCCAGTGCAGCTCCTTGTGGTACCAGGCCAGCACCGCCAGGTAGGTGCACCCCGTGCCGATCACCGCCCCGGCCAGGGCGAGGGAGCCGGCGGTCGCGGCGGTCAGGGCCCGGCGGGTGCGGCGGCGGGCGCCGGCCGCGGCGAGGGTGCGCAGGTCGCGGGCGGTCTCGCTGCGGATGAGCCCGACCGTCATGGCGAGCACGCCGAGGGCGACGGCGATGCCGGCCGCGGTGAACTGCGCGGCCAGGCGGGTCTGGTCGGCGCCGGTCGGGCGGGACTCGACGAAGAGGCCGGCGGCGGCCGCGGCGCCCTGCGCCCGGTCGATGTCGGCCGCGGTGAGCTTGCCGGGCGCGTCGATGAGCCAGCCGGCCGGCATCGCCGTCACGTGCAGCTTGTCCATGCCCCGCTGGGTGATGAGGACGTTGGGCAGCGATTTGTAGTCGGGCAGCGACACGTGCTGCAGGACCGGCTGCCAGCGGGTGTTGCGGCCCAGGACGGTGTCGAAGCCGGCGAGGCTGGCCCGGGGCGTGAGCAGGTCGGTGTCGGCGTGGACGCTCGCCGGGTCGATGCCGTAGTGGGCGAGCAGCTCGGGGGTGGCGACGTAGAACGGGACCATGTCGTTGTCGTTGTACATCACGCCGCCGGGCTCGCCCGGGCCGGACGCGTGCGGCACGGCCAGCACGGCCGGCGGGCGGCCGCCGGAGTCGCGCTCGAGCGGTGCGTCGGGGTCGACGACGCCGACCAGCGGCACTACGGCGGCGCCGTGCAGGTCGGCGGCGATTGCGTCGGCCCGCTTGCGCAGGTCGGCCAGCTGCGCGTCGGTGACCACCGGCACCGGCCCGCTCATCCGCTCCCGGGACACCCAGACGATCAGCTGGTCGGCGGGCAGGGCGCCGCCGGTGGGCGCGGCGTTCCTGGCCACGAAGACGGCGGCGCCGAGCGCGACCGTGGCGGCGATGCCGATGGCGAGGGCGATCGCGGCCAGCGCGGCGCCGGAGCGGGCCCGGTAGCGGGCCAGGTCGCGCATGGCGAGCCGGGTGGCCAGGGGAGCATGGCGGGCGAGGCGGCCGATGGTGGCCACGCCGACCGGGGCGAGCAGGAGCACCGCGACCGCCGTGGCGAGCACCCCGCCGAGGATGTACGGCGGCTTCGCCTGCTGGGCGAGGTACAGCAACGTCAGCCCGGCGGCGAGCAGCACCGCGCCGATCGCGGCGAAGCGGTGCGCCGGGCGGGGCGGGGCGGGCCGCGCGGAGAGGGCGGCGACGACGGGCACGCGGGCGGCTGTGCGGGCCGGCCACCAGGCGGCGGCGACGGCGGTCACGGTGGCCAGCGCGACGGTGAGCAGCAGCGGCGCCCAGGGCAGGGTGAACCGGTCGATGCGGTGCCCGAGCAGCGGCTCGAGCGCCGGGCCGAGCGCGATCCAGCCCACGATCCCGGTGGCGGCGCCGGCGAGCGCGCCGGCGCCGCCGATGACGAGGCCGTTGGCGAGCAGGACGAGGCGGACGTGCCGATGGCTGGCGCCGATGGCGCCGAGCATGCCGAGCGCGCGCAGCCGCCGCTGGGCCATGACGTTGAATCCGGCGACCGACAGCAGCCCGACGAACACCAGCCCGATCGTGGCCAGCGTGAGCACGAGGGTGCCGGCGGGGTCCCCGTCCTGGCCGCGGCGCTGGCTGCTGCTGCCGTTGGGGCGGGGCTTCGCGACGAACTGGGCCTGCGATGCGCGCAGGAGCGTGTCGATGCGGTCGACCGCGCCGAGCTGGCCGGGCGCGACGAGGGCGAACGCCTCGGTGAGGTTGAGCGGGTTCTCCACGATGCCGACCACGGTCCGCGTCCGGCCGCCGGCGTCCCAGGTGCCGCCGAGGTGCAGGCCGGCGAGGGTCGCCACCCGGCCGGTGACGGCGATCTCGGCCGGGCCCTGCGGCCAGCGGCCCTCGTCGAGGCGCAGCATCACGTGGCCGTACGGCCCGTGCGGGTCCTGGGCGCGCAGGTCGACCCCGGTGGCGGTGCCCGGCACCGGGACCTTCTTGGCGTGCTCGATGACCTCGACGGTGCCGAAGGCGCCGCGCAGCTGGGCGAGGTCGGCGTCGGCCGGCGCGCCGGTGCTGCCCAGCGTGACGATGTGGTCGGCGGTGCCGAACACCGCGGCCTCGGACGGGGCGTTGGCGGCGACGGCGAGCCCGACGGCGGTGGTCGCGACGGCGACCAGCAGCAGCGCGAGCACGATCGACTGCTGGCGCCACTCGCGGCGGAACAGCCGCCACGCCCAGCGCACGACGGCGCGGCGGGCGGGCATGCCGCCGTTGCCGGTGCCCAGCGCCAGGGGCGGGTCCTGCACGGCGACGCTCATCGGGCGGCCTCTTCGGTCAGCAGGGAGTCCGGGCCGGGGCGCGGGGCGGTGCGGTCCACGACCTGGCCGTCGCGGATGAACAGCACGCGGTCGGCCCAGGAGGCGAGCTGCGCGTCGTGGGTGACGACGACGGCGGCGACGCCGTGCTTGCAGGCGGCGAGGATCATGCGCATGACGGCCTCGCCGTTGGCCGAGTCCAGGGCGCCGGTGGGCTCGTCGGCCAGCAGCAGCCGGCGGTCGCCGACGATGGCCCGGGCGATCGCCACCCGCTGGCGTTCGCCGCCGGAGAGCTGGTCGGGGAAGCGCGCGGCGCGGTCGGCGAGGCCGAGGTCGGAAAGCGCCCGCAGCCCGGCGGCGCGGGCCTTGCCGGCGCTCATGCCGTCGAGCTCGAGCGGCAGGGCCACGTTCTCGGCGGCGGTGAGGCCGGGCAGCAGGTTGAAGTCCTGGAAGACGTAGCCGATGGCGCGCCGGCGCAGCCGGGCCCGGTCGTCGCGGGACATGGTGGACAGGGCCTGGCCGGCGACGAGCACCTCGCCGGCGGTCGGCGTCTCGAGGGCCCCGGCGATGGTGAGCAGCGTGCTCTTGCCCGAGCCGCTGGGGCCCATGACGGCGACCATCTTGCCCGCCTCGACGGTGAGGTCGACGTCGCGCAGCGCGTGCACCTCGTCGGCGCCGTCGAGGTAGGTCTTGCCGACCCCGCGCAGCTGCAGCACCCCGCTCATCGGCGCACCCCCGTCCGGCGGCGGATCTGCGGGGCCGGCGCCCGGGCCGGGGCGGGCGGCTCGAGGGCGGCCCGCTTGAGCCGGCCGTCGGCGGTGTCCAGCCAGCGCACGACCGAGTCGAGGCGGAAGAGCTCGGCGTCGACCACGAGCGCGAGGCCGAGGTCAAGGTCGGCCTCCTCCTCCTTGAGGCGGGTCCACTGCTGCATGAGCTCCACGAGGTAGCGCCGGTGCGCCTGGATGACCTCGTGCACGTCGACGCCCGGCAGCCGTACCGCAACGAGGATCTTGATGACCAGCTCGTCCCGCGGCGGTGAGGCGAGGTCCGGCGGCGTGCGCAGCCACCCGGCGAGCTCCTCGGCGCCGTCGGCGGTGATCCGGAACCCCTTCTGCGGCCCCGGGTCGGCGTCGTCGTCGGACTCGACGAGCCCGTCGCGCTCCAGCCGCTGCAGCGTCGTGTAGACCTGCCCGACGTTGAGCGGCCACACCTCGCCGGTGCGCTCCTCGAACTCCTCGCGCAGCTGCAGCCCGTACTTGGGACCCTCGCTAAGCAGCGCCAACAGCGCGTGCCGGATGCTCACGGCGTCACCTCACTCGATATCATGCTCGGTAGCATACTGAGTATAGCGGCCAAAGTGAAGATATAAACCCGGCGTATATACGCGGTGTATATCCGCGGTGTATGGTGACCGCATGATCCGCCTCGGTCTGCGCCTCGCCGTCGCCACCGGCCGCGAGGCCCTCGTCCGCTTCGTCATCCTCGCCGCCGCCGTCGCGCTCGGCGTCGGGCTGCTGCTGTGCACCATCGCCGGCGTGCGCGCCCTCGACGCACAGACCGGCCGCGGCGGATGGGTGCGCGGCGAGCCGGCCGCGGGCGCGCCCCCCGCCGACCCCGTCGTGTGGGCCGCCCGCTGGGACTTCTTCGACGGCCGCGCCATCGAGCGGGTCGAGGTCGGCGTCACCGGCGCCAACCCGCCCACCGTGCCCGGCATCCCGCGGCTGCCCGACCCCGGGCAGTACTACGTCTCCCGGGCCCTGCACGACCTCATCGCCGCCCACCCGGCCGACCAGCTCGGCGCCCGCTTCCCCGGCCGCGAGGCCGGCATCATCGCCGACTCGGCCGTGCCGTCGCCGGACTCCCTCGTCGCCGTCGTCGGCCGCACCCCGGCCGAGGCCGGCGCGCTCCGGGGTGCCCACGAGATCACCTCGGTGTCGACGGCCGCCCCGAAGATCTCGACCGCCGCCCTGGACCTCGTCCTGTCCGTCGTCGCCGGCGGCCTGCTCTTTCCGGTCCTCATCTTCATCGGCACCGCGACCCGCCTCTCCGCCACGCGGCGCGAGCAGCGCTTCGCCGCCATGCGCCTGGTCGGCGCGACGCCGCGGCAGGTCACGCGGCTCGCCGCCGTCGAGGCCGCGGCCGCCGCCGTGGCCGGCACCGTCGCCGGCTTCGCGCTGTTCCCGGCGCTGCGGGCGGGGATGGCGGCGGTACCGCTGAGCACCGAGCGCTTCTACGCCGACGACCTCGCCCCGGGCTGGCCCGCCGCCGTGCTCGTCGCGCTCGGCGTGCCCGTCGCCGCCGTGGTCGCCGCCCGGCTCGCCATGCGCCGGGTGCGCATCTCACCGCTCGGCGTCGCCCGCCGCGTCACGCCCAAGCCGCCACGGGCCTGGCGGCTGATCCCCGTGGTCGCCGGGCTGCTGGAGCTGGCGTACTTCATCGGCCGTACACCGGAAACCTCCAACGGCCAGACCGCCGCCTTCCTGCCGGGGTTCCTGCTCATCATGATCGGCCTGGTCATCGCCGGCCCGTGGATCACCATGGTCGGCGCCCGCCTGATGGCCCGCCGCGCCCGCCGGCTGCCCACCCTCGTCGCCGCCCGCCGCCTCGCCGACAACCCACAGGCCGCGTTCCGCGCCATCAGCGGCGTGATGCTCGGCCTGTTCGTGGTCAGCGTGGCCACCGGCGTCATCACCACGATCGTCAACGAGCGCGGCATCCGCTACGGCAACCTGGCC
Source organism: Dactylosporangium sp. CA-139066 (assembly GCF_050936175.1). NCBI lineage: Bacteria > Bacillati > Actinomycetota > Actinomycetes > Micromonosporales > Micromonosporaceae > Dactylosporangium > Dactylosporangium sp. CA-139066. The sequence goes on from NZ_JBNJNH010000001.1 coordinate 4,069,832, forward strand.
TCGGTGACCCTGCTGCAGCAGTTCGGCGGCGACGGCGGCACCGTCCCCGACGGCCTACCCGACCGGCTGCGGCACATCGAGGGCGTCACCTTCGCGGTGGTACTGCACGACAACCCCGACAACGGCCCCAACGACCCTTCCAGCATCGTGGCGTGCGCCGATCTCGCGACGATCCCGCAGTACGGCCGGTGCGCACCCGGCGCCGAGTACGCCCAGATCTGGAACAACCTCGTCGGCTTCGACCGCGTCCGCACCGGCGCCGGCGCGGCGACCGTCTGGGCCTCGTCCCCGGTCACCGCCGCGCAGGCCGCGTCGATGAAGGTCGACACGCTCGTCGTCGGCTTCGACGGCACGACCGCGGCCCACGAGCGGGCCCGGACCGCGCTCGAGGTCGCGTTCCCCGACTTCGAGGTGCCGCCGGGCACCGACGTCGACTACGGCAACAACTCGCGCACCCAGCTGCGGCTGTTCCAGCGCCTGGCCGACGTCATCATGCTGTTCAGCCTGCCGATCGCGGGCTGCAGCCTGGCCGTGAGCGTCGCCGCGGGCATCGCCGACCGCAAGCGCCCGTTCAGCCTGTTGCGGCTGACCGGGGTACCGCTGCGGATGCTGCGCCGCGTGGTCGGCCTGGAGTCGGCGGTCCCGCTGCTCGCGGCCGCGGCCCTGGCCACCGCCACCGGATTCGGGGCCGCCCAGCTGTTCCTGCGGGCCCAGATGGGGTACACGCTGAGCCCGCCCGGCTGGTCGTACTACGTGCCGGCGGGGCTGGGCCTGGCCGCGTCGCTGGCCATCATCGCCTCGACCCTGCCGCTGCTCGAGCGGGTCACCGGCCCGGAGACGGCCCGCAACGAGTGACCGCGCTCAGAACTTCTGCGTCGCCGACCCGTCACCGAGCATCGGCGGCCGCTGGGTGCCGGTGAGGCCCAGGTGCGTCGCGGCTCGCAGTGCCGCGTCCGCGTAGTCGGTGATGGATCGTCCGTCCGGCGGCCGGCCCGGGGCCAGGGCGTCGACCAGCTCCGCCACCGCAGCGGCGTCGACCGTGCGCGCGTGGGCCCTGGCCAGGAACGCGGCCGCGGCCGCGGCGACGGCATCGCCGGCCGCGTCGAGATCCGCGTCCTCGTCCTCGTCCCACTCGTCCCACTCGACCTGTTCGGCCAGCGCGGTCGGGATGCCGGAGTCGCCGGCGAGGTACTTGGCCGAGAAGGCCAGCCCATCGTCCTTGACCCGGTCCGGATACGGAACGCGGTGCCATGCGCCGTCGACGAACCAGTACGCGTAGCCGAGCACGAAGTCCCGATGATCGCGGCGCAGCTCGTCCCAGATCAGCCGATCCGGCAGGCCGGCAAGGAGATCCAGCGGTCGGGGCTGCAGGTGCGTGTGGCTCGCGTCGGAGTCCTGACCGCTCAGGACGGCCTCACCGGCCGGGGCGAGCGTGAGCTGCCACCAGTAGGCGCCGCCGGGGGACCAGTAGTGCAGGCCGGTCGAACCGACCCGGAACCCGCCGGGGCCTCCCGCGGCGGCGATGGTGGTGAGCGTGGCCGCCCGGGCCCACAGCCGATCGGGGTGTTCGAGGTCTTCCGGTCGTCCGGGTCGATGCATTGATGCACCATAGCGGTTAGCGCAGGGCGGCGAAGACCTCGGGCCAGTTGGCCGGCAGGTTGTCGGCGATGAACTGCCAGTCGCGAACCATCGACTCGATGCCGCCCACGTGACCCTCACGGTCGGCGATCGACTCGAGGTCGTCCATGGCAGGCGAGCGTAGTACGGATGGAACCGCGGGCCCGGTCCAGGCGTGTCCCCTGTGTGGAGATCAATCGTCATGAGGGCCGGTTCCGGACGCTGTGGATCACGGTCGCGGGTGTGCTGGCCGGGTTCACCGGCGCTGCAGTGTGGGCGGTGAGCCTGGCGGTCTACCAGCCGTTCATGGAGCCGCCCGACCTGCCGGGCGGCCTGACGTCGGCGGAGAACGGCACCTACTGGCCGCGCGACGAGCGGCAGTGGGCGATCCTGCTGGCGTTCGCCGGGGTGCTGCTCATCGCCGGGCCGCGCCGGTCGGCGGTCACCGCCGGCGGCACCCTGGCTGCGATCTGGTCCGGCGCCGACCTCTGGCTGGACCGGGTCGACGTGTCCGGCGGCGCGGCCGCGTGGTCGCTGGGCGCCGTCGCGGCCGGCGGCTTCGCCGTCACCGCCGGCGCCGCGTGGTGGTGGTCGGCCGGGGAACGCGACGGCGAGCTGGTCCGGCACCTGGCCGTCGTCGGCGCCTTGGTGACCGCGCTGACGGTCGGGGTGCTCGGCAACGACCTGGACCACGACGTCACCCTGCCGTCGGGCGAATCGGTCGCGCGCGTGCCGAGCGAGGCGCTCAGTCAGGGCGTCGCGTGGCTGCGGGGCGGCCTCGCGGTGCTGTTCGCCGCCGTCGTGCTCGCCCTGCTCGCGCCGCGGCTGACCAGAGGCCGCCGCCTGATCGCGGCCGGCTGCGCGGCGATGCTGGTCGCGGCGCCGTTCACCTTCTGGTTCGCCTCGTACGTGATCGGCTCCGACGACCTCGCGGCGGCCGCGGCGCTCGTCGTCACGCTTGTCGCCGCGGCCCTGCTGGGGCTGTCGGCCCGTCCGCTGCCGGTCGCCCGGCTGGCCCGCGCGGCGGTGGCCTGCCTCGTGGCCGCCCCCGTGGCGATCGTGGCCGCATTCGTCGGCAGCGTGCTGGCCGGGGAGGCAATGACCAGAATCGCGGCCGACCCGCCGGTCAACGCCGCCGACACCGACGCGTCAGCCCCGGTGCTGACCGTGCTCCTCGGCGTGGGTGTCGCGCTTGTGGGTCACCTCTTCGCCCGGGTGCCTGCCGCCACGCCGGCGGTCAGTCACCCGTGGCCGGCGGCGACGGCGCCGGCCAGCCGGATGTGACCTGGGCGAGGCCCGAGGCGGTGAGCAGCAGCGCGTCGTGGTCGTCGAGGGTTTCCAGCCAGGCCAGCGAGCGGGGGCCGCGGGCGGCCGCGGCGGTGGCGTACACGTCGGCCCACAGCAGCCGCGGGCCGGTGACGGTGACCGAGCGGACCGCCGTGGCCGGGCGGCCGGTCTTCGGGTCCATGATGTGGCGGCCGCGGTGGGCGGTGCCGGAGGTGGCGACCGCGCCGCCGCGGCGCTCGAGGACGTGCAGCAGGCGGGACGGGTCGTCGGGGTGCTCGATGCCGACCCGCCACGCCGGGTGGTCCTCCTCGGCGTGGACGAGGACGTCTCCGCCGGCGTTGAGGCACCAGGAGTACCGCCGCAGGGTCTGCAAATGTCCGGCGGCCCGCTGCACGGCCCAGCCCTTCACCAGGCCGGACGGGTCGAACCGGGGCGCGCCGGTGCGCGGGTCGGGCAGGCCGCGCGGGTCGAACCAGCCGCCGGTGCGCTCGCGGGCCTCCTCGCACAGCGCGAGTACCTCGGCGAACGCCGGGTCGGTGACCGGCTCGCCGCGCTCCCAGCGGGCGAGGTCGCTGTCGTCGCGGTACGGGCTGAACATCGCGTCGGCGCGGCGCAGGTCGGCGAACGCGGCCGCGACCCGGGACTCGACGTCGGCGCCGGCGGGCTCGTCGCCGCGCACGTGGATGCTCACCGGCAGGCCCATGATCTGCTCGACCCAGGCGCGGCGGGGGAGGGTGGCGGCGTTCACGACAGGTGGGCGGCGTCGAGGGCGGCCTGCAGCGACTCCTTGTAGCCGTTGCTGGTCACGGTCGCGCCCGACACGGTGTCGATGTCGGCGTTCTGCGCGGCGATGGTCTCCTGGACCAGGATCGGCAGGGCGCGGGCGTTGATCTGCTGGTCCTTGCCGTTCTCGTTCGGATAGACCGGCACCGACACAGCGGTGATCTTTCCGTCGGCGACGGTGATCGAGACCTGTACGTCGCCCCACCGCGTCGAGGCCGCCGAACCTTGGTAGGTGGTGCCGTTGCCCGATGTGCCGGCGGCGCCGGCCGTGCCGACGGCGGTGGTGGCGGGGGCGGGGGCGGTCGAGCCGAGGCTCGTGCGGTAGCTGAACACCAGCGCGAGGGCGGCGAGGGTGGATAACAGCCAGAAGGTGATGCGTCGCAACGGTGACTCCTACCAGGCGAACTGTTCGGTGTGGATGTGCTCGGGGGAGGCGCCGGCGGCGCGGGCCGCGGCGGAGGCGGCCGCGGTCCAGGCGTCGGGGCCGCAGAGGTACACGTCGGCGGCGGCGATGTGCGGCACGAGCCGGCGCAGCGCCTGGGCGTCGGTCCAGGCGGCGGCGGAGGCCGGCAGCCACGAGGCTTCGCGGGCGCGGGGGCCGGTGAGGTACACCACCCGCACGCCACGCTGCCGGGCCAGCCAGTCGATCTCGTCGCGGAAGGCGACCTCGGCCTCGCTGCGCGCCCGGTAGACCAGGGTCGCCTGTCCCGGGGCGTAGCGCAGCTCGCCGAGCAGGGCCAGCAGCGGGGTGACGCCGATGCCGCAGGCCAGCATGACGACCGGGCCGCCGCGGTAGTGCTCGCCGGTGAGCTTGCCGTACGGGCCCTCGATGAGCGCGCGGGTGCCGGGGCGGAGGCTTGCGACGCGGGCGCTGCCGTCGCCGAGGTCCTTGACGGTGATGCGCAGTACGCCGGTGTGGGGGGTCGCGGACAGCGAGTAGGGGTGGGCGCGGGACCAGCCCGGGCCGTCGAGGAAGCGCCATTGGAAGAACTGCCCGGCGCGGGCGGGGAGCCGGTCCAGGTCGCGGCCGCGCAGGTAGACGGAGGTCAGGCCCGGGCCCTCGGGGACAATCCGGTCGACGACCAGGCGGTGGCGCCAGTTGCGCCCGGCGGGCACGCCGAGGCGGTAGACGATGACGGCGCCGGCGGCGGCCGCGTACAGCGTCCACCAGTAGGCCCGCGACCACGGCGAGTTGACGAAGTCGGTGCCGGTCCAGATCTGGTGCGGCAGGGCGAGGCCGACGCCGAGGTACGCGTACAGGTGCAGCAGGTGCCAGGACTCGTAGCGCAGCCGGCGGCGGGCCCTCTTCATCGAGGTCACGACGACCATGACCAGGGCTGCCGTGCCGGCGGTGGCCAGCAGCATGCCGGGGTAGTCGACGACGAGGTCCCACAGCTCGCCGGGCACGTCGACGTGCGCGGCGCCGGCGTAGCCGATGGTGATGAGCACGATGTGCGCGACCATCAGGTGGAACGAGGTGAAGCCGGTCCAGCGGTGCCAGCGGGCGAGGCGGTCCTGGCCGAACGCGCGCTCCATCAGCGGTACCCGGGCCATCAGCAGTACCTGCAGCAACAGCAGGTCGGAGGCGAGCAGCCCGGTGAGGCGCCCGAGCGAGGTCGTCGCGTCGGGCCAGGACCCGGCGGCGTCCTGCAGCCCGCGGTTGGCGACCCACAGCGCGGTGACCGCCAGCAGGCTCACCCAGGCGACCGCGCCGCCGGCGTCGGCCCACCACCGCGGCGCCGGGCGCGCGGCCGCGGGGGCGGCGGGCGCGGCGGGTCGGGCGATGCTCGTCGTCGTCATGACCGCAACCATCGGCCGGGTTCCTGTGAGCATCCGGGGAACCGATTAAAGATTGCCTAAGAGCAACCGTCGGTCACCCCGGGGTTGGTCGGCGATGTCGTCGGTTCGTCATGGCTTCTTGGACTCTTCGTCACAACGGCTGGGGAGGGTGGGGTTGGGCCCGCTTCGGGGGAGAGGGGCAGTCATGCCGGGCGATCTCGGGGAACCGTCGATCGGTCGTGGCCGGCGCTGGGCGGCGCTCGGTACGAGCGCCGGTGGGGCGCTCGGAATGCCGGCGGGGATCCTGCTCGACGACGCGCTGGTGATGTTGGTGGCGTTGTGCGTGCTCGGCGTCTCCGCGGGGCTGTGGCATCCGGTGCGGTAGCCGGGAGCTGTCGGCGCCGCGCGCCGGGTGGGTCTGTCGCGTAGGCTCGTGAACTGGTGTGCCGGGAAGTCTGGTCGGCGTGTTGGTGCCGATCGACCCCGGGAGGATGCTCATGTCCGGCCAGACCATGCGGAGGGTGCCGTCGCGCCGTTTCGCCGAGACCTTGCGTACTGAGACTGCCGGCGGGGTGTTGCTCCTCGCCGCGGCCGTGGTGGCGTTCGGGTGGGCGAACTCGCCGTGGGCCGGCGGCTACGCGCGGCTCGGCGACCTGCGGGTCGGGCCGGCGGCGTGGCATCTGGACCTGACGCTGGCGGCGTGGGCCGCGGACGGGCTGCTGGCCGTGTTCTTCTTCGTCGCCGGGTTGGAGCTCAAGCGCGAGCTCGTCGCCGGAGACCTGCGCGATCCGCGGCGGGCGGTGCTGCCGGTCGCGGCGGCGGTCGGCGGGATGGCGGTACCGGCGCTGATCTATGCGGCCGTCAACGCCACGGCCGGCGACCTGCGGGGTTGGGCGGTGCCCACGGCCACCGACATCGCCTTTGCGCTCGCGGTGCTCGCACTGGGCGGCTCCCGGGTGCCGCCGGCACTGCGCACGTTCCTGCTGACCTTGGCCGTGGTCGACGACCTGCTCGCGATCGGCATCATCGCGGTCGCGTACACGGCCGCCCTGGCGGTCCTGCCGCTGCTGGCCGCGGCGGTGGCGCTGGTGGTGTTCGGGTGGCTGGCGCGCCGCGGCGGGCTCGGGCGGTGGCTGCTCGGGCCGCTCGCGGCGGTGGTGTGGCTGTTCGTGCACGCGTCGGGGGTGCATGCCACGGTGGCCGGCGTGCTGCTGGCATTCGTGGTGCCGGTGCGCCCGAGCGGCGACGACGTCGCGGCGCGGCTGGAGCACCGCTGGCGGCCGGTGTCGGCCGGGTTCGCGGTGCCGGTCTTCGCGTTCTTCGCCGCCGGGGTGCCCCTCACGGGAGCCACGTCGTTCGGCGCCGCGATGCGGGACCCGGTGGCCCTCGGTGTGCTGGCCGGGCTGGTGCTCGGTAAGCCGGCCGGTGTGCTGGCGGCGACGTGGCTGGCCCGGCGCGCGACGGGCGCGGCCGGCAGGGGCGGGCTCGGCTGGCCCGAACTGGCCGTGGCGGGTCTGCTGTCGGGGATCGGGTTCACGGTGTCGCTGCTCATCGCCGAGCTCGCGTTCGGCGCGGGCACCCCGGCCGGCGAGCACGCCCGGCTGGCGATCCTGCTCGCCTCGTGCGCCTCGGCGGCCGCGGCCACGCTGCTGCTGCGGTCCCGCCGGCGCCGGCCCGCGAGTCCGCCTCCGGCCCGGCACGAGGCCGTGACCGCCCGGGGAGCCTGACGTGCCGGCCCGGCCGCCGGCCACTTCGTGTGGTGCTCGCCCGGCTGGCCGGCCGTCGCCGGGCGCCTCCTCGCGTTCGTCCGCGCGCCGGCCGGTTGAGCCGCCGGTCAGGCGAAGGCGAGGTAGCGCAGCCACAGGTACGCCGCGGAGATGGCGACGGTGACCGCGGCGGCGACGAGGCCGTACTTGGTGAACTGCCAGAAGCTGATCCGGTGCCCGGCCCGTTCGGCGAGGCCGAGGATGACGACGTTCGCCGAGGCACCGACGGCGGTGGCGTTGCCGCCGAGGTCGGCGCCGAGGGCGAGGGCCCACCACAGCACGTGGGGCCCGCCGCCGCTGCCGTCGGCGGCGGCGAGGTCGGCGACGATCGGGCTCATCGTGGCCACGTACGGGATGTTGTCGACGATCGCCGACAGCACCGCGGAGCCCCCCAGCAGGCCCATGGCCGCCAGGTGCGGGTCGCCGGCGACGGCGTCGGCGACGGTGCGGGACAGGGCGCCGACGGCGCCGGTGTGCACGAGGGCGCCGACCATGACGAACAGCCCGGCGAAGAACGCCAGGGTCGGCCACTCCACGTCCTTGACCACGTCGCCGGCGTCGAGCCGGGAGAACGCCAGGAGCGCGAGGCCGCCCACGATCGCGACCACGGACGGCTCGAGGTGGACCACCGAGTGCAGCACGAACGCGGCCGTGACCAGGGCGAGGACGGCGAGGCTGACGACGAGCAGCCGCGGGTCGCGGATCGCGTCGCGCTCCCGCAGCCCGACCACGGCGGCGGCCCGTTCGGGGTCGGGGCGAAACGCCGAGCGGAACAGCACCCGGCACAGGGCGACGAACACGACGAGGAGGACGGCGATGAGCGGGGCGAGGTGGTTGAGGAAGTCGTTGTACGACAGCCCGGCGCGGCTGCCGATGATGATGTTCGGCGGGTCGCCGACCAGGGTGGCGGTGCCGCCGATGTTGCTGGCCATCGCCTCCGCGATGAGATACGGGGCGACGGGGACGGCGAGGCGCTGGCAGACCAGGAACGTGACCGGGGCGATGAGCAGCACGGTGGTGACGTTGTCGAGCATGGCCGAGGCGACCGCCGTGACGGTGACGAGGATGACCATGACCGGGAACGGCCGGCCGCGGGCGCGTTTGACCGCCCAGATCGCCAGGTACTCGAACGCGCCGGTGCGTTTGAGGACCGCGACGATGAGCATCATGCCGAGCAGCAGGAACACGACGTTCCAGTCGATGCCGGCCTCGGCGGAGAAGAAGGCGTGCTCAGCGTCGGTGGCGCCGATGACGAGCATGACGACGGCGCCGCCGAGCGCGGCGGCGACCCGGTGGATCTTCTCGGTGGCGATGAGCACGTAGGCGGCGGCGAAGACCGCGACGGCGACCCAGGCGGTGACGCTCACGCGGCGAGCATCCGGTCGAGCAGGGCGTCGAGGGTGATCGCGCCGAGCAGCCGCCGGTCCCGGTCGACGACGGCGACGAGCGGGGTGCGGGTGCGGGCCATGACCGCCGCGATCTCCAGCACCGTCGCGTCCGGCGCGACGACGGCGAGCTCGCGCTGCTGCGCGGGCAGGGCCTGCGCCACGGTGCGGTCGCCGAGCTCGCGCAGCAGCAGGTCGGCGGCCGGCTCGTCGACGACGCGCGCCAGGGCCGGGTCGTCCTGGCAGTACTGCGGGATCGCCATGCGCAGCACCTGCGTGCCGGCCAGGATCGTGAACGGGTAGCCGCGCTCGTCGAGCACGATCAGCCCCGGCAGGTCCTGCCCGGCCAGCAGCCGCGCGGCCTCGAGCGCGGGGGTGTCCGGCCGGACGACCGGAAACTCGGCGGCGAGGTCGCGGGCCTTCATGGCGTGGTCCCTTCGGCCGGCGAGCGGCGCAGCAGCTGCCGTCCCTTGGTCGTGAGCCGCTGCTGCCACGCGGGCATGAGCTGGGGCTCGAAGCCGCGGGCGACGACGATGTCGGTGGAGGAGTGCAGGACGATGCTCAGCACGATCGTGACCGCGACGAGGGCGAAGACCTGCTCGGCGGCGCCGATGCCGGAGGCGAGCACGAGCAGCCCGTAGACGACCGAGGCGAAGCCCTTCGGCCCGAACCACATCGCGGCCGCCTGCTCCCGCACGCCGAGGCCGGAGCGCAGGAACGACACCCACAGCGCCAGCGGCCGGGCCAGCACCAGGGCCAGGACCACGAACACCCACCCGGCCCAGCCGATCCTGCCGAACAGGCCGGGCGTCAGCAGCGCCCCGAAGACCAGCAGCGCCGCGAGCTTGAAGATCTCCGCAACCAGCTCGCCGAAGTGCTCGAACGCCTCACGCTCCCGCCGGCCGATCGTGGCCACGGTGATCCCGGCGGCGAACGCGGCCAGGAACAGGTTCGCGTGCGTCACCTTGCCCAGGGCCAGCACCAGCAGGCCGATCGCCACCGCGTTGAGCGGCAGGTACTGCTCCGACACCGCGAACAGCCGGGTCCGCTCGAGGCGGATCGCCGCCCACGGCACCACCACCCCGAGCGCGATCCCGCCGACCAGCTCCAGTCCGATCTCACCCAGGTGCAGCTCGTGCGAGCCCGCCGTGACGGCGAGCAGGACCACGACGAACGGCAGCGCGAGGCCGTCGTTCACGCCTGACTCGACGTTGAGCAGGTGCCGCAGCCGGGCCGGCACCTTGTCGTTGCCGACCAGGGCGGCCGCGAACACCGGGTCCGTCGGCGCCAGGATCGCCCCGATCAGCAGCGACTCCGGCCAGCCCAGCCCGGCCACGAAGTGCGCGACCACCGCGGTGATCAGCAGCGTCAGCGGCAGGCCCCAGCCCAGCGCCCGGCCCGGCAGCCGCCACGCGCTGCGCAGGTCGGCCCAGCCGACCCGCATGCCGTCGGTGAACAGCACCGCGAACAGCGCCAGCTCCGCCAGGGACGTGACCACCGGCGACCCGGCGGTCACGTGCACGACGCCGGTCACACCGTCACCGAGCACGAACCCGGCCGCCAGGACCACCACGGCCGTGGACAACACGGTCCGGTGCGCGAGCGCGGACAGCAGAACCGCCAGCAACAACGTCGCGGCGAAGCACAGCAGCAGGGTCATACGGGTCCTGTCGATCGGCACGGTGAACACACACGCCGACCAGACTTCCCGGCACTCCGCAACGAACCTATCGGATCGTGACCGCCACCGGAAGCAACCGGACGCGACCAGCGCCCGCTCCGGCCGGTCACGCCCGGATCCGTTGACGGCCGCGGTGCCAACTTTTATGCTTTTACTATGGAACTAGATAAAGAGGTCGAGAGTCGTGTCCGGTTCGTGCTCGATCCGGGTTCCGGCGTGCCGACCTACCTGCAGCTCGTGCAGCAGGTCGAGCAGGCGATGCGGCTGGGCGTGCTGCGCGACGGGGACCGCCTGCCGCGCATCAAGGACGTCGTCGAGACCCTGGCGATCAACCCCAACACCGTGCAGAAGGCGTACCGCGAGCTGACCACCCGCGGCGTGGTGTCCACGCAGCAGGGCGTCGGCACGTTCGTGCGCGGCACGCTGCCCGTGGTCGACCTCGCCGGGCAGGCGGCCCTGCGCCGCCAGCTCGTCGCCTGGGTCCGCGCGGCCCGGGCCGCCGGCCTGGACCGCGGCGGTATCAGTGCCCTCGTCGCCAGCGTGCTGCACGAGGAGGCGGGGGCCGTCCCGGCCGCGCAGCCGCCGCGGCCGGGCCGGGCGGGTGCGGCATGAACGCCGTCGAGACGTTCCGGCTCACCCAGCGGTACGGCCGCACGGTCGCCCTCGACGACTGCACCCTGGCCGTTCCGGCCGGCCGCGTGGCCGCGCTCGTCGGGCCCAACGGCGCCGGCAAGACCTCGCTGCTCGAGCTGGCGATCGGGCTGCGCCGGCCGGCCGCCGGGCGCATCGAGGTCCTCGGCGCCGAGCCGGGCGCCCGCCGCGACCGGGTCGGCTTCGTCGACCAGCACGCCGCGCTCTACCCGGCGCTGACCATCCGGGAGCTGCTGCGCCTCGGCGAGCACCTCAACACCCGGTGGGACGCCGCGGCCGCCTGGGGCCGCATCGAGGCGCTCGGCCTGTCGCCGCGGCGCCGGTTCGCCGCGCTGTCCGGCGGCCAGCAGGCCCAGGTCGCCCTCGCCCTCGCGCTGGGCAAGCGGCCGGAGCTGCTGCTGCTCGACGAGCCGCTGGCCCGCCTCGACCCGCTCGCGCGGCACGAGTTCCTCGCGGCACTGCTCGGCGCCGTTGCCGAGCACGAGATTTCGGTGCTGTTCTCCTCGCACGACCTCGCCGAGCTCGAGCGGGCCTGCGACTACCTCGTCGTGCTGCGCGACGGCGCCGTCCAGCTGGCCGGCGACGTCGATGACCTGCTCGAGCACCACCAGCTGCTGACCGGCCCGGTCGACCGCGCCGGCGAGATCACCCACCAGGTGGTGTCGCGGGTGACGGGGGCCGCGCAGGCCCACCTCGTCGTGCGCACCCGGCAGCCGTCGCCGGGGCCACCGCCCGGATGGCAGCGCCGGCCGGTCACGCTCGACGAGCTCGTGCTGGCCTACCTGCGTTCGGACGCCTCGGCGCTGCCCGGCCCGCGCGAGCTGGTGACCCGATGAGCCGCCCGCGCGCCCTGTGGCCCACGTGGCGGCTGCACCGCACCGCGCTGCTCACCAGCGCCGGGGTGCTGCTGGTGCTGGCCGCGCTCCTGGTGTACACGGGCGGCAAAATCCGGATGTCGTACCACCAGCTCGGCCTCGACGCCTGCGGATCCGCCTGCAGCGCCGCCCAGCTCAACGCGTTTGCGGAGCAGGCGCAGCGCTGGGGGCTGTGGACGCAGTTCCTCGCGCTGCTGCCCGGCCTGCTCGGCATGTTCGTCGGGGCGCCGCTGCTGGCCCGCGAATACGAGTCCGGCACGTTCCGCTTCGCCTGGACGCAGGCGGTCACGCCGCGCCGGCTGCTGCTGGCCAAGGTCGGCCTCCTCGGCGGCGCGCTGCTCGTTGCCACGCTCGCCTTCAGCGCATTCTTTCATTGGTGGTACACCCCGATCGTCGTCGTCAAGGACCGGCTGGCGCCGTGGCCGTATCACGCCGACGGCGTCTACCTCGCCGCCGCCACCCTGTTCTGCTTCGCCCTCGGCCTGCTCGCCGGCGCCGTGCTGCGCCGCACCGTGCTGGCGATGTTCGTCACCGGCGCCGCCTGGGTCGCCGTGTTCTTCACCGACTGGCAGCTGCTGCGCCCGCACTACGCCGCCCCGATCCTGGCCGCGGCCGCCACCACCGGCCTCGGCCACGGCGGCCAGCCGTGGGTCGTGGACAGCTGGCAGGTCGACGCCGCCGGACACCGCCTGTCGGACGCGGAGTGGAACGCCGTCGTCGCGCTGCACGCCGGAGACCGCACCTGGAGCCGCGCCGACTACACGACCTGGATGCTGTACGAGCCGGGCTCCCGTTTCTGGGCGTTCCAGAGCCTGGACGCGTCCTGGCTCGTCGCGCTGGCCGCCGCGTTCGTCGCCGCCACACTGTGGTGGCTGCGCCGCCGGCCGACCTGACCGGACGGTCGGAAAAATTTTGGCGGGTGTGTCGATTGGGCGTGGTCCGGTTCGTAGCCCTGGTGAGAGCCCGGCAACGGACCGGGCCACGCACCCGCTGGAGGACCTCATGACCACCACCGTGCACACGCCCCGCGCCGCCACCTCGACCGTCGGTAAGCTGATCGGGACCGGCGTCATCGCGACCGTCGCCGCGAGCGTCGCGACCACGGCCGTCGCGGCGGCCGGCGATGCGGCCGGTATCAGCCTCGACATGGCCGGCGCCCCGATCCCGCCCTCCGGGTTCGGCACGCTGACCGCCGTCTTCTCGCTGGTCGGCGTGGTCATGGCGGCGGTGATGTCCCGGTTCGCCCGGCGTCCGCGGCGCCTGTTCGTCCGCACCACGCTGGTGCTGACCGCCCTGTCGCTGGTGCCGGACGCAATCGCCGACGCCGCGCCGGCCACGAAGGCGCTGCTGATGGTGACGCACCTCGTCGCGGCCGCCATCGTGATCCCCGCGCTCGCGCGTCGCCTGTCCGCCTGACATCGAGCTCTTGGAGGAGCCGTCATGAAGCAGTACATGCTGGCCGTGCACAGCGTCGAGGGCGCGCCGGAGATGACCGACGACGAGATGCAGACCATGTTCCGGCTGAACGAGCAGATCGAAGGGGAGATGCGGGCCGCGGGCACCTGGGTGTTCGGCGGGGGGCTGCTGCCGCAGGACAGCGCCACCGTCGTCCGGGTCGAGAACGGCGCGACCAGCATGACCGACGGGCCGTTCGCCGAGACGAGGGAGCACCTCGCCGGGTTCTGGGTCATCCGGTGCGCGGATCTGGACGAGGCGCTGTCGTGGGCCGAGAAGTGCGCGGCGGCCTGCGGCCCGATCGAGGTGCGGCCCTTCGACGAGCTGTCCCAGGGCTGAACGGAACCATGGATCTCGCGGGCATCTACCGCGCGGAGTACGGCCGCTGCGTCGCCACCCTGGCGCGCCTCCTCGGCGACATCAACCTCGCTGAGGAGGCGGTCCAGGACGCCTTCACCACCGCGCTGGAGAAGTGGCAGACGCCGCCGCCGAATCCGGGCGCCTGGATCGTGACCACCGCCCGGAACCGGGCCGTCGACCGGCTGCGCCGTGAGTCGACCCGGGAGGCCCGGCACGCCGAGGCCCTGCTGCTGCACCAGCCCGACGAGCCCCAGGAGGTGGGACCGGTGCGAGACGACCAGCTGCGACTCATCTTCACCTGCTGCCACCCGGCGCTCGGTCCCGACGCGCGGGCCGCCCTCACGCTCCGCCTGCTCGGCGGCCTCGAGGTGCCGGAGATCGCCCGGGCCTACCTGGTGCCGGAGGCGACCGTCGCCCAGCGGATCGTGCGCGCCAAGAAGAAGATCCGCGACGCCGGGATCCCGTACCGGGTGCCCGCCATGCACGAGCTGCCGGACCGGCTGCCGCCCGTGCTCACCGTGCTCTACCTGATCTTCAGCGAGGGCCACGCCGCCACCGCCGGGCCGCTGATCCGCACGGACCTGTGCGCCGAGGCGATCCGGCTGGCCCGCGAGCTCGCCGCGCTGATGCCCGACGAGCCCGAAGTCCTCGGCCTGCTCGCCCTGCTGCTGCTGACCGAGGCGCGCCGCCCCGCCCGGCTCGACGCGGCCGGGGAGGTCGTGCTGCTGGCCGACCAGGACCGGTCGCTGTGGAACCGGGCGCTCATCAGCGAGGGCCACGACCTGGTCCGCCGCTGCCTGCGGCGCAACCGGCCCGGCCCGTACCAGATCCAGGCGGCGATCAACGCCGTGCACACCGACGGCGCCGCCACCGACTGGTCGCAGGTCCTGGCCCTCTACGACCAGCTCCTCGCGCTCGCGCCGACCCCGATCGTCGAGCTCAACCGCGCGGTCGCCGTCGCCGAGGTCCACGGACCGGCGATGGCCCTCGCCGCCCTGGAGGGCGTCGACCTGCCGGGCTACCACCGGCTTCCCGCCACCCGCGCCGAACTGCTGGCCCGCCTCGGCCGCGACGAGGAGGCCCACGCCGCCTACGACCAGGCCGTAGCGCTGGCCACCAACGAGACCGAGCGCGAGTTCCTCCGGACCCGTCAGTCCCGGCTCGATCGGCGCGCTCGCTGAACGTATGAATGCGTTGCTTATGTCACCGCAACAGCCCTTCCTGTCCAATGGGGCCGTGAACCACAACGCAACCGTGTCAGCACCGCCCCGTCGCACGCGCACGATCGTGCTGCTCAGCCTGGCGGTCCTCGGCGTGGCCGCCGTCATGTTCGGCCTGCGGCGGATGCTCTGGATGCCCGCTCCGAACTGCCTGGCCGGGCGGTGGCACGGCTGTGTCGACACGGACAACGGTGTCGTGCTCCTCACCCTGGTCGGGCTGCCGCTGGCCGCGCTGGCGGTGTGGGTGCTGGCGAGCCTCCGGCGGGCCGCGGGCGTCACATCGGCGTGGCGGGCGTCGCTGGCCGAGGTGGGCATGGTCTACGGGACGGTGCCGTTCGTGTGGATCACCATGATGCCGGGCCCCGGCGCCGGCATCGTCCCCGGCCGGGTGAGCCTCGTACCGCTGCGGGACCTGGCCACGATGGGCCTGCTCGGAATCGTCGGCAACCTGCTGGTCTTCGCGGCGCTGGGGTTCTTCGCCCCGATGCGGTTCGCGGCCCTGGCCTCCGTGCCGCGCATTCTGGCGCTCGGGGCCGGCTGCTCGATCCTCGTCGAGACCGCACAGTACGTCCTGCAGCTGGACCGGGTGTCGTCCGTGGACGACGTCCTGGTCAACACCGCCGGTGCCGTGCTGGCCGGGCTGGCGTCGCGCCGCTGGTGGCGCACGACCGCGTAACGTACGGGCCCATGGGGATCTCATACGCGCCGATGGACCACGTGCCCGGCGTGCTGGCCTGTCCACCGTGGACGGTCGGGCGGGAGCCGGTCGTCATCCCCGCCCCGACCCGGCGGGGCGGCGGTGACGACCCCGGTCACCCGGGTCGTCACCCGCCCGTCCTCGACTACTTCGTGCCGTGGTCGCCGTGACCGGTGTGGAGGGTGAAGGTCTTGAGGTCGGCGCTGACGTGGTAAAAGACCTTGGTGCCGTCCTTGGTGCCGAGGACGTGGTAGGAGCCGTCGGAGTCCTTGCGGACCTTGGTGACGGTGACGGCGGAGTCCTTGGTCTTCATGGCGGCGGTGACCTTCGCCAGTTCCTCGCCGGTGACCGCGGTCGAGCTGTCGCGGTCCCGGCCGCGGTGGTCGCCGTGGCCGGTGTGCAGGGTGAAGGTCTTGAGGTCGGCGCTGACTTCGTAGAAGACCTTGGTGCCGTCCTTGGTGCCCAGGACGTCGTAGGAGCCGTCGGAGTCCTTGCGGACCTTTGAGACGGTGACGGCGGAGTCCTTCGCCTTCATCGCCGCGGTCACCTTCGCCAGCTCCTCGCCCGTCACCGCGGCGTCGTTCGAGCCGCGCTTGCCCGAGTCGCCGGAACCGGTCGTGGCCGACGCGCTCGGCGACGGCGACGTCGTCTCGGCGCTGGCCAGCGAGGCGGCGCCGAACACCACCACGCCCGTTGCCACCAGGCCGGCCGCGGCCAGGCCGATCCGCTTGATGCTCTTCGTCGACTTCATCGACACGCGAAACTCCCGTGTTTCCCCGAGCCCAGGTCCGCTACCTGCGCTTTCGTGGTGCAGTGTCGGCAGTGAACCTTGGCGGAGCCTGGCAATGACCTGGCGTACACCTGGAATCCGGCAATTTCACCCGGCGTCACCCGATGTGATGAGCGGACCGCGATCGAGCAGCTCGTCGGTGACGCCGATTCGTCCGGGTGACCGATCCGCCACCGCGGAGGGCGCCGCCTGAGGAGAATCGAAGGCATGAGCAACGACCTGGTGGCATTCATCGAGGCACGGCTCGCCGAGGACGAGTCGCTCGCCAGCCTCATCTCGGGCGGCGGTTACTCAGTGCAGGTGTGGCACGTCAAACCGGACCAGCCGGGCGGCTGGCGCGAGATCCGGGCGTTCGACCGCACCTATGCCACGGACCCGACACCGGTGTACAACGACGGCGGTGAGCTGGTCGCGGTCGTGCCCGGCGGGCGCAACCAGCACATCCACATCGCCAGCCACGATCCCGCCCGGGTGCTGCGCGAGGTGGCGGCCAAGCGGCAGCGGCTCGAGCGGCACAAGCCGAGCTACGCCAGCGGCCGGGTCGAGTACGGCCAGCATCACGAGGTGTACCGGCGCGATGACGGCAAGACGATCGAGGTACTGGTGCAGGACGACGAGCCGCGCGAGCCGAACTGGTGCCGGACCTGCGCCGAGCCCGCGCCGTGCCGGGAGCTTCGCAACGACGCATCGGTCTGGTCGGACCACCCCGACTTCCCCGAATGGGCGGTATAGCCGGCTTCGGCCGGGATGACGGAATCGCGGGCACGGGCATCGTCGATGCCGGTGCCCGCTCGGACGCTCTTAGGCGTTTTGCTCACGGCGCCGGACGGGCACCCCTGGCGGTACGCTCCCGTCATGTTTCGCCTGCGTTACGCCCCGTTCGCCCGGCAGGCGCTCGCACTACAGGCCGGCGTGCTGGTCGTCGTGGTCGGCGTCGGCTTCGCGCTCGTCGGGTGGCTGTTCGACGACGAGCTGACCCAGCAGTACGGCACCCGGGCACTCGCGGTCGCGCGCACCCTCGCCGCCGATCCGGCGATCGCGGCGGCCGCCGCCGCGGACGACCCGCAGGGCATGCTGCCCGGGCGGGCCGACGCGGCGAAGGTCTCCAGCGGCGCGCTGTTCGTGGTCATCACCAACGCCCGCGGGATCCGGCTGGCCCACCCGAACCCGGACCGCATCCACGAGCCGGTGAGCACCGACCCGTCGGAGGTGCTCAGCGGCCACGACACCATCAACGTCGAGCGCGGCACGCTCGGGCTGTCCGCCCGCGGCAAGACGCCGCTGCGCGACGCGAGCGGGACGATCGTGGGCGAGGTGAGCGTCGGGTTCCGCATCGAGGACATCCGCGGGCACGTGAACCGCGAGCTCGGCTTCGCCGCGGTGTTCGCCGGCGGGGCGCTGCTGCTGGGCTTCATCGGCTCGGCGCTGCTGTCGCGGCGGCTCAAGCGGCTCACCCTCGGCCTGGAGCCGCGCGAGCTCGCCGAGCTGGTGCAGGAGCGCGAGGCGGTGCTGCACGGCATCAGCGAGGGGGTGCTGGCCGTGGACGCCGACGGCCGCGTATCGGTGTGCAACGGCGAGGCGGCGCGGCTGCTCGGCGTCCAGAGCGGGGGTACCGTCGCGGCGCTGGACCTTCCGCCGGTGCTGCGCCAGGCGGTCGTGGACCGCGCCCCGGTCGACAACGTCATCACCGTCGCCGGCGACCGGGTCCTCGTCGCCAACTACCGGTCCGTGCGCCGCGACGAGCGCGACCTCGGCGGCGTGCTCACCCTGCGCGACCGCACCGACCTGGAGAACATCACCCGGGAGCTGGAGAGCGTGCGCACCCTCAGCACGGCGCTGCGCGCGCAGCGGCACGAGTTCGCCAACCGGCTGCACGTGCTGTCGGGGCTGCTGCAGAACGGCCACGGCGGCGAGGCACTCGAGTTCCTGCACGCGGTGTCCGACGCCGCCGCGCCGGCCGCCGGGCGCACGGTCGACGACCCGTACCTGCAGGCGTTCGTCGACGCCAAGAGCGCCGAGGCGGCGGAGAAGGGCGTCCGGCTGGCGCTGGCCGACAGCAGCTGGGTCGGCACCCGCGTCACCGCGCCGGTCGAGGTCACCACCGTGCTCGGCATCCTCGTGGACAACGCCCTGGAGGCGGCCCGCCGCGGCGCCCGCCGCCCCGCCTGGGTCGACCTGGCGCTGCTCGAGGACGGCTCCACCCTGCACATCTCCGTCGTCGACTCCGGCGACGGCGTCCCGCCCGAGCTGGCCCCCCGGATCTTCGACTCGGGCGTGTCGACCAACGGCGAGGACGGCCGCGGCATCGGGCTGTCCCTCGCCCGCCAGGCGGCCCGGCGCCTCGGCGGCGACGTGCGGCTGGCCGCCGCGTCGCACGACGACCACGGCGCCGTGTTCGAGGCCCGGCTGCCCGCGGCGCTGCAACCGGCCCGGGAGCCCGTGTGACCATCCGCGTACTCGTCGTCGAGGACGACTTCCGCGTCGCCCGCGTCCACGTCGGCTTCGCGTCCCGGGTCGACGGCTTCACCGTCGTGGCGACCGCGCGCTCCGCGGCCGAGGCCCGCCGCGAGCTCGCCGCCGGCGCGGTCGACCTGGTGCTGCTGGACACGTACCTGCCGGACGAGTCGGGCCTGGACCTGCTGGCCGAGCTGACCGTCGACGCCATCATGCTCACCGCCGCCTCCGACGCGGCGACCGTCCGCGCCGCCTATGCCCGCGGCGCGCTGAACTACCTGGTGAAGCCGTTCACCGCCGAGCAGCTCGCCGACCGGCTGACCGCCTACCGGCACTACCGCGCGATGGTCTCGGTCGACCGCGCCCTGACCCAGGCGGAGATCGACCGCTGCTGGCGGGTGCTGCACGACGGCGACCGGCCGGCCGCGCCGAAGGGTCAGTCCGCGGTCACCGTCCGCCTCGTCAGCGACGCGCTGCGCGGCGCCGGCCGGGCCCGCACCGCCGCCGGCATCGCCGACGAGCTCGGCATCTCCCGGGCCACCGCGCAGCGGTACCTGGCCGCGCTGGTCCGCGACGGCAGCGCCGAGGTCCACCTGCGTTACGGCGTCACCGGCCGGCCCGAGCACCAGTACCACTGGCGGGCCGCCGCCACCGGCTGACGGCGGTGCTTGTCAGTGATGCAGCGGCAGCGGTACCGCATCAGCCGCCCGGCCCAGCGGCGCCAGCCCGTAGCGGTCCTCGATCGTGCGCAGCACCGAGTAGTGGTTCACGGTGCCGTTGCGCGGGCCGGGCGTGATGCCGGCGCCGGTCACGAGCGTGAGGATGCGGTTGCCGGCGCGGCCGTCGTCCTCGTCGAACGTCACCACGAGCCAGCTGTCGTGCGTCTCGGCCCACCGCGCGTAGGCGTCGAGATGCTCGCGGGCCCAGCGGTCGCCGGTGGCCACGTCGCAGTCGTGCATGTCGTTGCACATGTTCGGCACGACGAAGGCGACGGTCGGCAGCCGCGCGAAGTCGGCCGCCGGCCACGCCGTGTAGGGCTGGTTCGCCTCGTCCGGCACCGAGGTGAAGTCGGCCCACGGGTTGTGCTTGGCGGCGTAGCGGCCGGTGGAGCAGCCGCGGTACCCCGCCGCGGGCAGGTCCTCGGAGTACCCCGTGAACGTGAGCCCGGCCGCCCGCAGCTGCTGGCCGAGGTTCGGGGCGTCGCCGGCCCGCACCGGGCAGTGGTCGTCGGTGACGCCCTGCGTCGAGCCGGAGAACAGCGCGAGGTAGTTCGGCTGGCTCGGATGGGTGATCCCGTGCGCGTCGGTGAACACGGCCGAGCGGGCCATGAGCGAGCCGAAGTACGGCGCGCTCGCGACCTGCTGGTACGCCTTGTTCTCGAACACGACCACGACGACGTGCCCCGGCCCTGACGCCGAGGCCGTCGCCGTCGGCGGTGCGGCCGTCGCCGGTGGTGCGGCCGCCGTCGAGGGCACGGTTGCGGGCGGCGCGGGCTTTGCGCTGCAGCCCGCGGCAAGACAGAGCGTTGCGGCCACCATCGCCGCCTTCCGGATCACCGGTCCATCTTGCCCCAGTTCAGCCCTTCGGCGTGACCGAGGCGCTGCACGGGAGGGCATCGCTGATGCCGGCGTCGAGCGCGCGGTGGATGATGCGGACGTGTCATGCTCCTTCGTCGATGAGGCGGATGGCGTTGAGGGTGCGCGGGTAGCCGATGAACGGCAGCAGCTGCGTGACCACGCTCAGCAGGGTCTGCCGGTCGTTGCCGACGTTGAGGTTGGCGGCGACGTGGCCCTTGGCCTGCGGTTCGCAGCCGCCCATCGAGACGAGCATGGCGAAGGTGAGCAGTTCCCGGGTGCGCAGGTCGAGGCCGCTGCGCGTGTAGTGGTCGCCGAAGCAGTTCGCGGACAGGTACCGCTGGATGTGCAGCGTGTCGGCGGGCGCGTTCGCGTACATGGCGGCGACCCGATCGGCGCCGACGATCTCCCGCTGCACCGCCAGGCCCCGATCCTCCCGGGTCTCGGGCGTGGTCGTCGACTGCCCTTCCAGGGGCAGCTCGACGCCGTGCGCGGCGAGGACGTCGTTGGTGGCGTGCAGGAAGTCGAAGACCTTGCCCATGCCGACGTACGGCACCGCCTGGTACACGATCTCCTTGACCTCCACCGGCGTCACGCCGACGGTCAGCGCCGCGCCGAGCATGATCCGGTACTCGCGCAGCCCCTGCCCGGCGATGAGCGCGGCGAGCTGCACCATGAGCCGCGTGCGGGTGTCGAGATTGCCGTAGCGCAGGACCTCGTCGAAGGCGAAGTTGTCGAAGTACTCGATGAGCTCCGGGTCGGTGACCGCGAGCGTCGACACGTGCCCGGGGAACAGTTCGTCGTGATGTTTGCGGGCTTGTTCGTTGGGTGCCACGGCAGGCTTGTCCCTTCAGGAGGTCGATGGCTCTTTCCTCCGAAATGTCCGTTCAACCGATGGTTCGTACCGCGGGCGCGGCTGGCGCGTGACCGCTACCCCTCTGCTGTCCATCGAACCGGCGCCGAGACCGATGTGGCAGTGGCTGTCGTTACGGGTACTCCCAGAACCCCTCACGCGGTGCAGGTCATGCCCGCGCGGCAGCGCCACTAGCATTCGGCCATGGACGACGACGCTTTCGCGGAGCCGGCCCGGGAGCCGCTCGCGCGCCCGGCCGACCTGACCCGGTTTCCGGAGCTGGCCGCGTACGGGCGCACCGCGACCCGGTTGCGGCCGCTGCCCGGAGAGGTGAGCGCCGCCGACAGCCACATCGGCGGGCCGCTGCTGTGGCCGGCCGGCGAGCCGTGGCCGGCGTGCGCCACGCCGCACATGGTCGCGACCGAGGTCGTCGTGCCCGACGAGCTCGCGGCCCGCGTGCGTGCGACTTCCGGCGGGGGAGCGGACCTGTACGCGGCGCTCGGCGCACTGGACGAGGCCGGCCAGCTGATGAGCTGGGGCACGACCGGCGGCGGACCGCTGACGGCGCGGTTCGTGTCCGCCGCCGCGCACGCCACGGCCCAGCCGCTCATCCCGGTGGCCCAGCTGCGCGCGTCCGACGTGCCGGACCTACCGCGGCCCGACGGCGCCGATCTGCTCCAGGTGCTGTGGTGCCCGTTCGACCACGAGGACACGGCCTGGGGCCCGGCGCCTTTGCTCGTCTGGCGGCGCGAGGCGGACGTGACCGGCCCGCTCGCGGTGGCGCCGCCCGTCGAGCCCGGCGAGGAGTACTACGTGCCGGCCGCCTGCCGGGTTCGCCCGCAGCAGGTGGTCGAGTACCCCTACCCGGACGAGCTACCGCCGGCCCTCCGCGACCGGATCCAGGCGTGGAGCCGCGAGGACGAGCACGGCTACACGGACGAGTACATGGTCCCGGGCTGGAAGGTCGGCGGCTACGCAACCTGGAACGTGACCGACCTGCTGCCCACGCCGTGCCCGGCCTGCGGAGGCCCCACGCGGCTGCTGCTCACCGCCGACTCCTGCGAGTACGACGGGAGCGACGAAACCGGGCGCTGGTTCCCGGCGGACGGTTTCGAGCAGCCGCAGGAGCCGACCGGGGTGCTGCTCGGCCGCTACGGCGCGATGCGCCTGTTCGCCTGCGACCGTTGCCCCGGCACCCCGTTCCACATCGACGTTCAGTAGGTCGCCCCGGGGTTGAGCGTGCGCGCCGGGCCGCCCGGTGCGGCGCCGGTGATCGCGGCGGTGTTGGTGCCGCCGGTCACCGGCAGGCCGCCGGTCGGGACGGACATGCCGAGGTGGAAGGTACTGCCCGTCGGCGCCGTCGCGACGGGCAGGACCGGGTAGGCGTTGCCGCCGGGCCGGACCGAGGTGGAGATGTAGTCGCCGAACATGCGCCCCTGCGAGGTGTTCGGAATCCACGACAGGTTCATCGGCCCGGCCAGCTGCGTCGCGTTGCTCCAGCTGATGCCGCCGTTGGTCGACGAGATGTACCCGGCGCTGAGCTGACACGTCGCGGCGGTGCAGGAGGAGTTCGGGTAGAAGTAGTAGGCCAGCCCGATCCGCGCCGACGCGCCGGACGTGGAGACGTCGACGCCGATGCCGGGGATGAAGTGTTCGACGGTACTGCTGGTCGCGTCGATCGGCACCCGGGTCGGCGCGGCCCACGTGGTCTCGCTCGTCGACTTCGCCAGCACGATGTCGTTGCGCGGGCAGCCGGAGCGGAAGCGGCAGTCGGACCAGGTGACGTACACGGTGCCGGCCGCATCGACCTCGGCCGAGGGCAGGGTCTCCTCGCGCAGCCCGCCGGCGACGGTGTGGTGGCTGATCGTCGACACCTGCACCGTGGAGTTCCACGACGCGCCGCCGTTGGTGGAGCGGAACGAGCGGATGGTGTCCGACAGCGACATGTACGGCACGACCACGTGCCCGTTGGGCAGCACGACCGGCTGCCCGCCGAGCCCGGTGTTGCTGCCGCCCGGTGCGAGCGCGGCGCCCCAGGTCGCGCCGCCGTCGGTGGACGTCTTCATCCGGATCGAGTCGCCGGAGCTGGTGATGTCGTACTCGGTGTAGCAGTTGCCGTAGAACGGGCTGCTCGCGGTGTTGTCGCAGACGATCCAGTTCTTGTCCAGCGAGCCGGTGGCCGTGGTGACCGGGTTGGACCAGGTCAGGCCGCCGTCGAGGGAGCGGCTGGTGAGCACGTTGACCGCGGAGCCGTTGATGCCGAGGCTCGAGATCAGCCACACGTTGTGCCTCGCGTCGAAGGCGACCGAGGCGTCGCTGGCCTGCCCGTAGGTGCCGCCGCCGTTGGTCGTGATGCCCGGCAGGAAGCCGTTGGTCCAGGTGGCGCCCCCGTCGCCGGAGCGGGCCCAGCCGATGTTGGACGCGCCGCCGCCGGAGACCCGGCCGACCTGGAACGCCGACACGATGGTGCTGCCGAACGCGAACGTGTCGGGTTCGACCTCGGTCTGGTGCTGGGCCTGCGCATCGCTGTAGGGGTCGGTGCTGACCTGGGTGAGCGCGACGTTCGCCGCGGCCGGCGCGGCGGTGAGCAGGAGCGCCCCGACGGTGGCCAGGCCCGTGATCAGTCCGGTGGCCGGGACGGTGCGCAGGAGGGTGCGTGGGTCCATGGTGACAGCGCCTCTCCACGGAGTGCGTCGGTGACTGATTCACTGACGTCAATCCCTGGTGCCTACCAGAACGGTCCCCGGTCGTAAATAGAGGATTACAAATGCCGTGAATGTCGTTGCGGGGCAGGGCACCCTTAGCATCGCCGGCATGGCGACGCGGCTCGTAGCGGGCGACTACTGGAACGCCGCGTTCGACACCGATGGCACCCGGCTGGCGGTCACGTACAAGGACACAGGATTCCTGTCGAGGAGATACTCGGTGCGCGTCATCGACGCACCGCGGGCGTAAGCCACACCGATGGCTCCGGCCGAGTCGGAAGGAGAATCCACGCCCCAAGATCCGGCTCGGAGGTTCAAAACACGCTCAGATGGCCTGCGAGCTGTGCGACGGTCGCCAGCAACTCGGCCAGGGCGGGCGGAGGTGGAGTTTCCCGGGTGACGGTGACCAGCCGGCGCTTGAGGTTGGTTTCCGCCAGGTCCCGGACGGCGACCGCGGGATCGTCGGCGGGCAGGGCCAGCGGCGGCATCAACGCCACCGCTGCGCCGACGCGGACGAGTTCGAGCTGAACGTCGGAGTCACTGGAGCGGTGCCGCAAATCGGGTTCGTACCCGCCGAGTGTCCGGCAGGTACCGACGACCATGGCGTGGTGGCCGGTGCCCTCGGCCGAGGCGGTCCACACCTCCGACCGCAATGCAGAGATCTGGACGGGTGTCCCCGGCCGGGCGAGCGGATGCGAGGCCGGCAGCACCACCTTGATGGGCTCTTCGAGCAGCACCGTGAACCGCATGCCGGCCGGGCGTGGCCGCGGGTGGCCGTCGTACTCATCACCGATGACCAGGTCGACCGCGCCCAACCGCAGGCCGGGCAACGCCTGTTCCAGCTCGAGCTCGAAGACTTCGGTGCGGACCCGCGGATGATCAGTCTTCATCCGCGCGACAGCGGGCACGAGCAGGCGACGAGCCGCAGACTGCAAACCGCCGGCGCGCACGGTGCCGCGGACCTCGCCGCCCAGGGCGGCCAGGTCGGCCTGCGCTTCTTCCGCGGCGGACAGCAGCACCCGCGCGTGCCGGGCCAGCAGGCGACCGGCGTCGTTGAGCCGCACGCCGCGCCCGGCCTTCTCCAGCAGCGCAACACCGACGTCCTTCTCCAGCAGGGACAGCTGCTGAGAAACGGTGGAGGGGCTGTAACCCAGCGCTGCGGCCACCGCGGCCAGCGTGCCCCGCTCCTCGAACTCGCGCAGGAAGCGCAAACGGCGAAGGTCCAGCTCGACCATGCGGGAATCCTAACGATTCGCCTGCGGATATCGTCGCTGGTCCCGACCGTTGCTGTGGCCGATGCTCCAAGGCATGGGTCTGGTCCTGTGTCTTGCCTCCGCGGCGGGTTTCGGCGCAATGGCGATCTTCGGCAAGCTCGCCTACAGCGCCGGGGTCTCGGCCGGGGCGCTGCTGCTCGTCCGCTTCACACTGGCCGCCATGCTGCTGGCGATCGTGCTGCTCGCCCGGCCAGGTCTGCGCCGGGTGAAACCGGATCCGCAGGCGGCGGCAGCGGGTCGCCCATCGGCGTCGCGCGTCCGGGTGCTGGCCATCGCGATCGGCCTGGGCGCGGTCGGGTACGCGTTGCAGGCAAGCCTGTTTTTTGCGGCGCTGCAGCGGATGGACGCCTCGCTGCTGTCGCTGATCCTCTACACGTACCCGATCCTGGTGACCGTCGCGGCAGTGCTGCTCGGCCGCGACCGATTCACCCCGGCACGCGGCGTCGCGCTGGCGGCGGCGTCCAGCGGCACGCTGCTGGTGCTCCTCGGGGCCGGCAGGATGAGCTTCGACCCACTCGGGGCGCTGCTGGGATTCGGCGCCGCGCTCGTGTACGTCACCTACATCCTCGTCTCCGACACCATCGTCGACCGGCTGTCTCCCGTACTCCTGTCGACACTCGTCATGGCCGGTGCGGCGGGCACGCTCGCGGTACGCGCCGGGCTGACCGGCGGAGTCGATCTGAGCTTCGGGCCCGCCGGATGGTTCTGGCTCGCGTGTATAGCGATCGTGTCGACCGTCGCCGCGATGCTGGCCTTCTTCGCCGGCCTGAAACGGACCGGACCCTCAACGGCCGCCATTCTTTCCACCTTCGAGCCCGTCGTCACCACCGCGCTCGCCGCACTCATCCTGCGTGAGTCCCTCACGACGCTCCAGCTCATCGGCGGCGCCCTCGTCCTCGCCTCCGTCGCCGTCCTCCAGACCCGTCGCCCCGGTCATCGGCGGCAGCACGATATGCAGGCCGAATGCGGAGCTCCCGGAGGTCACGTCGTCCGTGTTCGCACGCCGTGACGCCTCCGGAAGCCCCTCCGAACGGCCCCGCCCTTCCGGTATCACCGGCAACAATGAATGGCGGTGATCAATGTGTCGCGAAAGGCCGTCACCGTTGGTCAGAAGTCGTCGTCGAAGGTGACCGTGCCGGTGACGCCGACCTGATAGGCCGAGACCCGGCGTTCGAAGAAGTTCGACAGCTCCTGGACGTCCTGCAGCTCCATGAACGCGAACGGGTTGCGGCTGCCGTACATCGGGGCGATGCCCAGCACGGCGAGGCGCCGGTCGGCCACGTGCTGCAGGTATTCGCGCATGTCGGCGAGCGACAGCCCGGAGATGCCCTGCTCGAGCAGGTCGGCGGCGAACTGCACCTCACACTCGACGGCCTCGGCGAGCATGTCGCGGACCTGCCGCTCCATGTCGGCGTCGAACAGGTCGGGCTCCTCGGCGCGGACGGTGTCCACGACCTCGAAGGCGAACGCCATGTGCATCGACTCGTCGCGGAACACCCAGTTGGTGCCCGAGGCCAGGCCGTGCAGCAGGCCGCGGGAGCGCAGGTAGTACACGTAGGCGAAGGCGCCGTAGAAGAACAGGCCCTCGATGCACGCGGCGAAGCAGATCAGGTTGAGCAGGAACGCCCGCCGGTCGGCGCGGGTCTCCAGGCGGCGCAGCGAGAACACCGAGTCGATCCAGCGGAAGCAGAACTCGGCCTTGCGCGCGATCGACGGGATGTTCTGCACCGCGGCGAACGCCGCGAACCGTTCGGCCTCGTCGGGGACGTAGGTGTCGAGGAGGTTCAGGTAGAACTGGACGTGCACGGCCTCCTCGAACAGCTGCCGCGACAGGTAGAGGCGGCCCTCGGGGGAGTTCACGTGCTGGTACAGGTTCAGCACCAGGTTGTTGGCGACGATGGTGTCGCCGGTGGCGAAGAACGCGACCAGCCGCGAGACGAGGTGGCGCTCGGCGGGGGTGAGCCGCGCGAGGTCGGGCAGGTCGCTGTGCAGGTCGACCTCCTCGACGGTCCACGTGTTCTTGATGGCGTCCTTGAAGCGGTCGAAGAAGGCGGGGTACCGCATCGGCCGCAGCGTCAGGTCCAGCCCGGGGTCGAGGAGGCTCACTGGCACGCCTCGCAGACCTCGGGGTTCTCGACCGAGTGGGTGAGCAGCGACACGGCCGGCGTGACGGGCACGGTCGCCTGCTGGATGCGGGTGGCCGGGCGCGAGCGCAGGTAGTAGGTGGTCTTGAGGCCGGACTTCCAGGCGTGCAGGTACATCGAGGACAGCTTGCCGATCGTCGGGGCGCTCAGGAACAGGTTCAGCGACTGTGACTGGTCGATGTAGGGGGCCCGCGCGGCGGCCAGGTCGATGAGCGCTCGCTGCGGCAGTTCCCAGGCTGTGCGGTACAACTGCCGGATCTCGGCCGGCAGCTCGGCGATGTCCTGCACGGAGCCCTCCGCGCGCTTGATCCGGTCGCGGACCGCCGCCGTCCACAGGCCGCGCGCCTTGAGCTCGCCGACCAGGTACCCGTTGATCTGCAGGAACTCCCCGGACATGGTCTCGCGCTTGAACAGGTTGGACACCTGCGGCTCGATGCACTCGTAGCAGCCGGCGATGGACGCGATGGTGGCCGTCGGGGCGATCGCGACGAGCAGCGAGTTGCGCAGCCCGGTCGCGGCGATCCGGGCGCGCAGGGCGGACCAGCGCTCGCCCTCGGCCGGGGCGCCCCACAGGTCGGGGTGCAGCGCGCCGGCGGCCGCGCGGGTCTCGGCGAACGCGGGGTGCGCGCCGAAGCGCTCGGCGAGCTCGGCCGACGTTTCCAGGGCGGTCAGCAGGATCTCCTCCTGCACCCGCGTCGACAGCTCGCGCGCGGCCGCGGAGTCGAACGGCAGGCGCAGCGTGAAGAACGCGTCCTGCAGGCCCATCAGGCCGAGGCCGACCGGGCGCCAGCGCGGGTTGGACGCG
Source organism: Dactylosporangium sp. CA-139066 (assembly GCF_050936175.1). NCBI lineage: Bacteria > Bacillati > Actinomycetota > Actinomycetes > Micromonosporales > Micromonosporaceae > Dactylosporangium > Dactylosporangium sp. CA-139066. The sequence goes on from NZ_JBNJNH010000001.1 coordinate 4,097,987, forward strand.
GCCGCCTGCGCCGACGGGTAGTAGTTGATGTCGATGACCCGGTCGAGGAACACCACGGCGGTGCGTACGGTGTCGCGCAGCCGTTGCCAGTCGACGCCGCCGGCGGTGACGTGGGCGCCGAGGTTGATCGAGCCGAGGTTGCACACCGCGGTCTCGTCGTCGCTGTTGACCTCGAGGATCTCGGTGCACAGGTTGGACAGGTGGATGGTGTTGCCCGGCGCCCCGGTCTGGTTGGACAGCGCGTTGGAGCGGTCCTTGAACGTCATCCAGCCGTTGCCGGTCTGGGCGAGGGTGCGCATCATCTTGCCGTACAGCTCGCGGGCCTTGACGGTGCGCACCGCCTGCTTCTCGGCCGCCCGGTACGCCTCGTCGAACGCGTCGCCGTAGAGGTCGGGCAGGTGCGGGGCGTCGGACGGGTCGATGAGCGACCAGTCGGCGTCGGCCTCGACGCGGCGCATGAACTCGTCGGGGATCCAGTTGGCCAGGTTGAGGTTGTGCGCGCGGCGGGAGTCCTCGCCGGTGTTGTCGCGCAGCTCCAGGAACTCCTCGACGTCCGGGTGCCACGGCTCGAGGTAGACGCAGGCCGCGCCCTTGCGCCGGCCGCCCTGGTTCACCGCGGCGACGCCGGCGTCCAGGGTCTTCAGGAAGGGCACGATGCCGTTCGATTTCCCGTTGGTACCGCGGATCAGCGCGCCCCGCCCGCGAATGCGCGACCAGGCGATGCCGATGCCGCCGGAGAACTTGGACAGCTTCGCCACCTGGTGGTAGCGCTCGTAGATCGAGTCGAGCTCGTCGCGCGGGGAGTCCACGAGGAAGCAGGAGGACATCTGGGTGTGCCGGGTGCCGGAGTTGAACAGCGTGGGGGAGCTGGGCAGGTACGCCAGCGACGACATGAGCCGGTAGAAGCCGATCGCCTCGCCCGGCGTCTGCGACAGTCCGCAGGCGACGCGCAGCAGCCAGTACTGCGGCGTCTCCACGACGAGCCGGGTCTCGGGGTGGCGCAGCAGGTAGCGGTCGGCGACGGTGCGCAGCCCGAAGTACTCGAAGCGCAGGTCCCCGTCGAGGTCGACGGCGTCGTCGAGCTTGCGCGCGTTGGCGGCCACGAACGCGGCCGTCTCGTCGCCGATGAGCCCGAGCTGGTGGCCGTAGCGGATCGACTGGCTGAAGCTGGCGACGCCCTGCCCGCGTACCTCCTTGTCCACGAACGCGGCCAGCAGCCGGGCGGCGAGGCGGGAGTACTGCGGCTCCTCGCCGATGAGCTCCGCCGCGGTCTGGATCGACAGCCGGTCCAGCTCGGCGGTCGTCGCGCCGTCGTACAGTCCGCTGATCGTCTTCGTGGCGACCCGCAGCGGGTCGGCCTCGTCGAGGTCGCCGACCCACCGCTCGACCGCCTTGACGATCTTGTTGACGTCGACCGGTTCCAGGTCGCCGTTGCGTTTGCGCACCTGCATCATGTGTGTCCCCCTCGTCACGGCGCAGGGGCGACGCCACCGCAGGACGGCACGGCCGTCATCGGCGTTGGCGTCGGCCGTCCCGCGCAGCCTTCGACCGCCACACACCCCGGTTGGGCGCGCGGCGCGCTGGCAGGTCTTCGGACTCGCGGGCCTGACCGGGCTCGGTCGCCTACCGGCCGTCGCTTCCCAGACCGGGCGGCCCAGTGCTTCGTTGACGGCTTTCGTTCCCACTCACCGCTGCGGGGCAGTCCCGGACTTGCACCGGGTTCCCTCTTGCGACGCCCGTCCTGGCGGGACGGGCGAACCAGCTGCGGGCAACACCATATATGGGAGGCATCGAGAAAGCGAAACACCAGATGGTGTGTCGGCGTGTCGCGCTCGCCACGTTCAGGGTCCTCTCAGGACGCGTGGCGCAGCGTGAGCCGCTGCGCGATCGTGCCCGCGCACCGTCCGCGAGGGAGGCGCCTGGACCGTGACCCGCCTGCTGCTCGTCCAGGCCGACCACCTGGCGGTGGTGCTGTGCCGCGAGAACCTCGACGTCCGATCGGCCGCGACCGCCGCCGAGGCCCTCGACGAGATCCTGGCGGGCGGCCTGGACCTGGTCCTGCTCGATCCGGCCGTCCCGGATCTGCCGGCCCCGGCGCTGTGCCGGGCGCTGCGGGCCCGGTCCACGGCCGGCATCATCGTCGTCGGCGCCGGCGGCGAGGACGACATCGTCGCGGCCCTGGAGCACGGCGCCGACGACTACGTCGCCGAGCCGTACGGGATCAGCGAGCTCGTCGCCCGCATCCGGGCGGTGCTGCGCCGCTGCCCGAGCCCGGCCGGCGCCCGCCGGTCAGACGTCATCACTGCCGGGCCGGTCGCGCTGGACCCGGCGGCGCACATCGCGACCGTCACCGGGCAGCCGCTCGAGCTGACCCTGAAGGAGTTCCAGCTGCTGGAGACGCTGGTGCGCAACCCGGGCCGGGCCCTCGGCCGCGGCCTGCTCATCGAGGCGGTCTGGGACGGCATCCAGGAGGACAGCAACACCCTCAACGTGCACATCAAGCGCCTCCGCTCCAAGATCGAGCCCGACCCGGCCGCGCCGCGGCATCTGCTCACCGTGCGCGGGATCGGGTTCAAGTACCAGCCGTGACCAGCAGCGCCGTGAGGCCGAAGTGGTCGGAGACGTACCGCGGGCGGTCGTCGACGGCGAACGGCCGGTCGCCGAAGCGCTGGATCTCGACCGGGACCAGGTGCTCGCCGCGCAGCAGGATCCGGTCGAGGCGGCCCGGGCGGCCGTTCGGGTCGCCGATCGCCGCGAGGGGGTTCGCGCCCGGGTCGAAGGTGTAGCCCGGGTCGTACGGGTACAGGGCCGGCCACACGTCGACGAGGCCGGGCATCGGGATCGGAGTGTCGTCGCCGAAGTTGACGTCGGCGAGGATCACGGCGTCCTCGACGTCGGGCCGGGACAGCCGCTCGTCGAGGACCCGCAGCTCGCGGGCGCGGCGCCGCGGCGCGTCCGGCGCGCGGTTGCTCGTCAGGTGGGCGGCGGCGAAGGCGACCCGCCGGCCGTCGACGCCGACCACGAGCCGCCGGTGCGACTCGAAGCGCAGCGGCCGGCGGCTCAGCAGGACGGTGCCGTAGGCGGCGTCCGGTGCCGGGCCGTCGGAGACGTGGTAGCGCGACCGCACCCAGTCCGCGGCGAGCAGCGCCGACCACAGCTCGTGCGTCACCTCGTGCAGCGCGATGACGTCGGCGCCGAGGCCGCCGAGCAGCTCGACGCAGGCCGGGAACCGCCGGTGCGGGTAGGTGCGGTGGCGGTCGTGGGCGTCGGAGAGCACGTTGTACACCGCGACCTGCACCGGCTCCCCGGCCAACGGCGGCGGCGTGGTTTCAGGTGCGGACGGGCTCAGCGCCGCGAGGTCGGCGCCGACCAGGTCGATGCGGGCCTGCCGGTCCCAGACGACGGTGTCGCCGGCGCGGACGTACCGGATGCGATGCCACGGCACGTCCGACCCGGCGACGAAGGCGGGCAGCGGCGACTCGCGGATGCCGGCGCCGCGCTCCTCGTAGCCGATGACGAACCGGCTCGCGTCGATCGCGGCGTCGTACCGGATCCGCGCCACGACCTCCTGGATCGGTCGCATGCGGTCAGCTCGGCCGGTCCAGCAGCGTGCCGAGGCCGTCGATGCCGCCGGTGGGGTACTCGCCGGCAACCTCCGGGGCGGACTGGAACGGCAGGATCCGCTCGACGCCGTCCGGACGGGCGATGCGGACCTCCGACAAATCCTCGGGCAGCACCCACACCTGCACGGTCGCGCCCGGCGTGAGCGCCGCGGCGTCGTCGGCGCGCAGCCGGTAGCCGAGGAAGTCCAGCTCGTGATCCTCGATGCCCTCGAAGCGCAGCCGCAGCCGCACATTGCGCAGCCGCGCCGAGTACGGGCCTGGCGTCTGCTCCGCCTCCGCCGCCACGATCTGCGCGGGCAGTCGCGCGCCGCGCCGCATGATGCGCCGATTGCGGCGGTACGCCCCGAGCCCCACGGCCGTCCCCACGCACACGGCCACGACCAGGCCGACCAGGGCCCAGCCGGGCGTCGGCGGCACGGGCGACAACGCGATCGTCATCGGCGCACGATATCCGCCGGCCGCACACCACGGTGGTCCGTCGGCTCAGTCGAGGAGCCCCTGACCGATCCAGCCGCCCGGCGCGCAGCCGGGTGGGACGGCGAACACGGCGGAGCCGATCGGCGTGGTCCAGTCGTTGAGCAGGTCGGCCTCGGCGAGGTTGCGCTGGATGGGCAGGAACTGGGCGCCGATGTCGCGCTGGTAGGCGGCGAAGATCAGGCCGGCGTCGGCGGTGCCGTCGGCGGCCGGGGGTTCGTCGTAGTTGTACGGGCGGCGGAAGATGCGCTGCCGGTCGTCGAGGACGTGGGCCCGGGCGGCGTGGGAGAACTCGGAGATGACCGGAAACCCGTTCGCGGTCTTCGCGGCCAGGTCGAGGGGGTCATGCTCGCGCCGGCCGGTGAGCGGGGCACCGTCGGCGAGGCGGCGGCCGACGGCGAACTCCTTGCCGGCGGTGTCGGCGGCGTCCCAGGTCTCGAGCTCGGCGCGGATGCGGCGCAACACGAGGGTGGTGCCGCCGTGCAGCCAGGCCGGGCCGTCGTCGCTCCACACGGCGCCGGCGAAGACGCCGGTGCCGGGCGGCGGGTTGGCGGTGCCGTCGACCTGGCCGAGGATGTTGCGCTGGGTGACGCCGTCGTCCTGCATGCCGCGGCCGCGGCGGAACCCGCGCTGTACCCACCGGACGGCGGCGAAGGCGCGGGCGTCCTTGACGAGCATCCGCTGGGCGTGGGCGACGGTGACCGGGTCGTCGGCGCAGATCTGCAGCAGCAGGTCGCCGCCGCACCATCGGGGTTGTAGTTTGTCGATGGCGAAGGGCGGCAGCGGTTGCAGCGTCTCCGGCCGCCGGTCGGTGCGGCCGGCGGCGTCGAACAGGGCCGGGCCGAAGCCGAACGTGACGGTGAGGCGGGCCGGTATGTCGGCGAGCTCGGGCTGGCCGTCGGCGAGCGGCGGCGTGCCTTGGGTGAGCCGGGCGGCGTCGTCCGTGAGCAGCCGCATGAGCCGGCGCAGCGCGGCGCGGTCGACGCCGGTGTTGAGGGTCAGGGCGACGAATGCGGCGTGCGCCTGCGGGGGTGTTTCGATGCCGGCCTGATGGACACCGTGGAACGGCACCATCTGTGCTCCGAGGTCCACTGTGGACGCTTTCGGTTCCGAGCCGGAGCAGGCGGCGACGGCCGCGGTGCCGCCGACGGTGAGGGCGCCGGCCAGCAGCGCCCGCCGGCTGACCGGGGCGGGTGTGCGGTCGGTCATGTCAGCCGGCGCCGGGCTGGTAGGACTCGTTGCCGCCGGCGAAGTCCTTGCCCAGCGCGGTGAACCGCATGGTGCCGCCGTCGTTGAGGGTGAGGGTGATGGTGACCTCGTCGCCCGGCTTCACCGGAGTCTTGACGTCCATGAGCATGAGGTGGTCGCCGCCGGGCTTGAACTCGTGGCTGCCGCCGGCCGGGATCGTGAACCCGCCCGCCTTCGGCTGCATGGCCATCTTCCCGTCGACCATGGTGGTCTCGTGCAGCTCCATCACCGGCGACACGGACGACGTCGCCGACACCACGACGACGTCCTTGCCGCCGGTGTTCACCAGGGTGCCGTAGGCGGCCGACATGCCCGACTCCGCGGTCTTCACCCACGGGTCCTTCATGACCAGTGCTGTGGCCTGTGCGCCGGCGTCGTGCGGGGCTGCGGAGCCGCACGCGGAGAGGGTGAGGGCAACGGCAGCGCCGGCGAGGGCCGCGAGGAGGCGGGCTCGCAGGGTCCTTGACATCGAGCATCCTCCGGTCGCATGTGGACGGTCATATGAGAGTCGGCGGCCGCGGGCCGAAAGTTCCCGTGGACCCCACGCGAATCGACCGCGGGGGTGCGGTACACGATGGGCTCATGCGCCTGTCTGCCACCATCCGTGCATTGCTCGCCGCGGCCGTGCTGATCCCGCTCCTGCCGGCGACGCCCGCATGGGCGCACGCCACGCTGCTCAGGACCGACCCGGCCGACGGTGCCACCGTCACCGTGGCCGTCGCGGCGGTGACCCTCACGTTCAACGAGAACGTCAAGCAGCAGTTCAGCACGATCGTGGTGACGGGCGCGGACGGACAGTCCTATGTGGATGGTGCGCCGCGCGTCGTCGACCGGACCCTCGTTCAGGCGGTGAAGCCGCTGCCGGCCGGGGCGGTGCGGGTCGCCTGGCGGACCGTCTCCGCCGACGGCCACCCGATCGAGGGCCAGTTCGGGTTCACCAATGCCGCGTCCGGGGCGCCCGTCGCCCCGTCCCGGCCGCCGGTGACCGCGACGGCCGGTCCGGCCGCCGGCGACGGCGAGTCGGCCGGGTGGCTGTGGTCGGTCGCCGGCGGCGTGGTGCTCGTCGTGGTGGCCGCCGGCGCCGTGTGGTGGCGGCGCTCAAGCGCCGGCCGGAGCGGGTGAGGTCGGCGCCGGCGGTGTGCGCCGTCGCCGGATCAGGCCGGCGATCGCGTCGAGCACGAGGAACGCCGCGAGGGTCACGCCGAAGGTGGGCAGTGCCCAGCCGATCGCGGCCGTGACCACGACGCCGGCGACGAGCAGCGGCAGGCGCAGCCGCCGCCAGGCGCCGCGGGCGGGCGGCGGCCCGACCGGGGCCCGGCGGTCGATGCGGGTCGGGCGGCGCTGCCACCACATCCGGTAGCCCCAGGTGATGACGCAGAGCAGGCCGAGGGCGAGGGCGGCCAGCAACAGCTGGTTGGCCAGGCCGAACAGGTAGCCCATGTGGGCCTGGACGCCGAGCGCGCTGAGCTTGGCCAGCACCGGCCAGTCGGCATAGTCGACCGCGGTCACCGAGACGTCGAAGCTCGCCACCCCGATCAGACCGACGACGGCGACGTCACCGAGGCCGTGTCGAAGATCACCTGGACCGCCGACCCGGGGGCGGAGATCAAGCCGCACCAGTTCCAGGAGTTCGACGTCTCCCTCGGTCCGCTGCCGCAGACCGACCAGATCGTCTTCAAGGCCCTGCAGACGTACTCCGACGGCGACGTAGTGCGCTGGATCGACGAGCCGGCCGCCGGCGCCGAGGCCGAACACCCCGCCCCGGTGCTCAAGCTCGCCAAGGCCGGCGCCTCAGCCACCCCGACGGCGGGCGCGAACGCGGCGGCCCAGGACGCGAAGGCCATTATGGACAGCGGCCGCAGCGACCGGGACGGCACCGCCGTCACCCTCGGCGTGATCGCCCTCGTGCTGGGCCTGGCCGGCCTGGTCGCCGGCCTGCTCGCCTACCGCCGGGCGGGCCGCGTGCACTGACCACTGTACCGGGCCGGCGGCGCCCGGTACGCTCGGCCGCACAGCGGCTCGGCGGCCGCGACCCAGCGATGTCGGTGGCGGTGCACCGGTTCCTCGACCTCGTGAAGGAGCCCCGCCATGCCTGCCGCCGCCGAAGCCGTCACGGAACGTCCGGCGCCGTCCCGTCCCCGCGACACATGGCTGCGCGTCGCCGCCGTCGCCCTGGTCGCGGTCGCCGTGCTGGCCGCCGTCCTGCTCGCCCGCGGCAACGACCCCGAGCCGGCCGCCGGTCCGCCCGCGGCCGACATCGGCGACGGGCCCGTCGACCGCACGGTGAGCATCACGATCGCCAACCGGACGGCCACGCCGCCGACGAGCCGCGTGGAGATCGCCCGCGGCAGCACGATCCGGATCACCGTCACCTCGGACGCCGCCGACGAGCTGCACGTGCACGGCCACGACCGCAGGGCCACCCTGACGCCGGGCGTGCCCGCGTCCGTGGCCTTCCGCGCCGACACCGCCGGCCTGTTCGAGGTCGAGACCCACCTCAGCGACCTCGTCCTGGTCCAGCTCGTCGTCCGGTAGTCCGGGACACGCCGGTCGTTGCCCCACTGTTGCAAGTTACTGGCAAATACAGCACAGTGGCAGTGGTGGAGCGGGATGATCGTGGCCGGATCCGGGTCGAAGTACTGGTGGCGGGGGCTCGCGACGGGGCGGTGTACTACCGGCCGGTCGACGGCGAGCTGCCCCCGCAGGCGCATCCGGACGCCGTGGCGGCCGGGTTGGCCGCTTCGCTCGTGGACGCCCGGCCGGTGGCTGCGCCGGCCGGGTTCGGCGGCGCCCAGAGCGATGGTCCTCAGCCCGGCTGGGCGCCGCCGCTGACGATCCTGCACTCCACCTCGTGGCGCTACGCCGACGGTGCGGTGGTGCTCACCTACGTCGCCGTCGTCGACGGCGAGCCCGAGCCGGGCGCGGTGCGGCTCGGCCCGCACGGCATCGCCCATTCCGGCGACCCGGTCGCGCCGAGCCCGCCGCGGATCTGCCCGGACGCGGTCGCCACCCACGCCGTGCGGCACCTGGCGTGGCTGCGCGCCGGCGACGAGGTGGTGGCGACCGCGCTGGCCGGGCACCCGGCGCTGTGGCGGGCCCTGGACGGCTACACCCCCGCGCCGGCCGGCCGACCCGAACGGGTGGTGTCGGCTTCCTGACGTCCGGACGGGCCGCCGTGCGCAGTCCTGCTGAACACCACGACGACGTTCGGGAGGCGACATGTGCGCGATCAACGGCTGCGAGAAGGAAGGCACCACCACGGTCGGGGAGGGCGAGGACTCGTTCGACCTGTGCGACGAGCATGCCGATAAGGAGCTGTACCCGCGGACCCTGTGCCGGTGCTGCCGCAAGGCGGTCCGGATCGCCGACACCCCGGTGCGCGGGAACCGGCCCTACGGGCCACCCGACGACTTCCGGCTCTGCACCAAGACCTGCGACCTCCTGCCGAAGGACCGCTGCGCCGGCTGCCGCAGGATCGTCCGGGTCGGGAACAACCCGATCGGCAACTCCAGCAGCTACCGCGACGGGAAGATCCGGCTGTGCGCCACGTGCGTCGGCCAGGTGGTCGACGGGTGCGACTGCCGGGCCTGTGGCGCGCCGGCGGCGTACCGGACGGCGGACGGGCTGCGGCCGCTGCGTGACGCCTCGGAAGTCACGCCGGTCGGCAACGAGGACACCGTGGTGGGGCGGCGGTGCGGGGTCTGCTCGCCCGGCTCGCTCAACTCCAGGCAGGAGGCGCAGCAGTACTACGACGTCGTCGTGCAGTGGATGACCGGCTGGGCGCAGAACAACGGCGTGGCCTACCCGGACTACGGCAACCGGCTGACGTGGGACGTCGCGCGCGATGCGACGTTCACGACGGAGGCCGGCGGCCAGACCCTGGGCGAGTGCGTGACGAAGACCCGTGGCAACGAGCCCAAGCGGCACGAGATCCAGGTGCTGAACTTCATCCGGCCGATCGCGTTCCAGCGCACCCTGGTCCACGAGCTGACCCACGCGATCACCAACGAGCTCAACCTCGGCAACCACGACAAGATCGAAGGATTCTGCAACTACGTGGCGTACTGCTTCATGCGCCACATCGAGGCGAACGGCCAGAGCGCCGCGGACCAGCAGGAGGCGACCGACCACATCGCGCGGATGGAGGCCAACGACGACCAGGAGTACGGCGTGAACTTCCGTACGATCCGCGACGATCTGGCGCAGACCCCGAACGGCGCGATCGACTGGCTGCGTTGACGGAGCCGCATCGACAGGATGTCGCCGAGCTGGCACTGCAGGGCCTCGCACAGCGCGGTCAGCGTGGTGAAGCGGATCGCCTTGGCGCGGCCGTTCTTCAGTACCGACAGGTTCACCACGGTGACGCCGACGCGCTCGGCGAGCTCGGTCAGGGCCAGCCCGGGCCCGGCGAGCAGCCGGTGTTCGTCCTCGGCCGGCATCGGATGAGCCGTCATGTCACGAGGCGGCGCCGGCGGGCGCGCTGGCGGCAGGTCGGGCCGCAGTAGCTGGGCGGGCGGCCGGTGGTGTGCACGCGCATCCGCGCGCCGCACTCGAGGCAGTGCCCGGTTTCGTGACGCCGGCCCGCGGTACCGTCACGAAACTCGGTGTCTTTCGTGAGCAGGCCGTCGAGCAGCAGCCGCACCAGGCGCCGGCCGCGGGCCCGGCTGTGATGCGCCGAGCGCAGTGCCGCGCCCCCGGCGATGAGCGCGCTCAGGTCGTCGGCCTGCATGTCGGCGCGCACCGCGCCGCCGCGCCGCGCCGCCACCAGCAGGCGGTCCAGGGCCGCGCGGAAGTCCACCGTGGCCGCGGCCAGCGTGGCCCGCGGCCAGCTCTTGTCGGCGGTGAGGCCGTCGCAGACCCGCATCCGCCCGGCCGACTGCTCGATCGCCTCCATCAGGAAGCCCACCAGCGCGTCGCCGGGCGCGGCCCGGGCGGCCCACCGGTCGGCGGCGCGCACCAGCTCGTGAATGTGCTCGGCGAGCACCGCCTCGAACAGGATCTCCTTGCTCGGGAAGTGCCGGTAGACGGTGCCGGCGCCGACCCCGGCGCGCTGCGCGATCCGGGTCAGCGGCACCTCCAGCCCTTCCTCGGCGAAGACGCGCATCGCGGTCTGCAGCACGACTTCGCGGTTGCGCAGGGCGTCCGTGCGGGCGGCGGTCATGTCACGAAATCCTTGTCCGGGTGGTGGAACCGGGTGGATCGTTCCGAATCATGACAGTACCTCGCACCCACGACCCGATTCTCGTCACCGGCGCCACCGGCAAGCAGGGCGGCGTCACGGCCCGGCGGCTGCTGGCGCTCGGCCGGCCGGTCCGGGCCCTCGTCCGGGACACGACCGCGCCGGCCGCGACCGCCCTCGCCGACGCCGGCGCCCACCTCGTCCACGGCGACCTCGACGACCCGGCGAGCCTCGCGGCCGCGCTCGACGGCGCCGCCGGGATCTTCGCCATCCCGCCCGTCACGTTCGAGCGCGACGTCGAGGTGGCCCGCGGGCGGGCGCTCATCGACGCGGCGGCCGCCGCCGGGGTCGGGCAGATCGTGTTCAGCACCGTCGCGTCGTCGTCGCCGAAGGCGCAGTCGGCCGAGGGCAAGGCGCTCATCGAGCGGTACCTGCACGACCGGATCGAGTTCGCCACGGTACTGCGACCGGTCCGCTTCATGACCAACTACCTCGGCGCCGGGGTGCGCGGCGTCGACGGGATCGCTCATGGCGTACACCGTCATCTGTTCCCGCCGCACGAACCGATGCAGGTCATCGCGCTCGAGGACATCGCCGACTTCGCCGCCCTCGCCTTCGCCGACCCGGCCCGCTTCGCCGGGCGCACCCTGGAGCTCGCCGGCGACGAGCCGACCCCGGTCGAGGCGGCCGCGGCGATCACCGCCGCCACCGGCATCCCCGTCCGCTACGAGCAGCTCGGCGACGACGAGGCGGCCGCGCTCGGCCCGATGTTCATCGAGACCCTCAAGCGGTGGCGGGCCGGCGGGCGCTGGCACGCCGACATCGAGACCCTGCGCGTCATCCACCCGGGACTGCGGACCTTCGAAGACTGGCTCGCCGAGTCCGGCGCCGCCGCGCTGCGCGCCCAGCTCGCCGAGTGAGACTGCCGGCCGATCCTGGCCGGCAGCCCCCAGCGTCGGCGGCCGGCCCTACTTCAGGTGGCGGGCGAAGAACCGGCTCGCCTCGTCGCCCTCGAAGTGCGGGACGCCGGTGTGCCCGCCCATGTTGGCGTGCAGCGTCTTCTCCTTGGAGCCGAAGGCGTCGAACAGGTCCAGGGCCATCTGCCGGTCGTTTCCTTCGTCGTCCCACTGCAGCAGGACCTGCAGCGGAATGGTGACCTGCCGGGCCTCCTCGAACATGGCGCGGGGCACGAAACTCCCGGCGAACAGCAGGGCGGCCGAGATGCGCGGCTCGACCACCGCCAGCCGGACGCCGATGGCGATCACCCCGCCCGAGTACCCGACCGGCCCGCCGATCTCGGGCAGCGACTGGAGGGCGTCCAGAGTGGCCCGCCATTCCGGGACCGCCTGCTCGACCAGCGGGAGGACGAGCCGGTCGACGATCTCGTCGGCGACCGGCTCGCCGGCCTGCAGCGCCCGGCGCAGGTCGGCGCGGGCCTCCTCGGCGACGGCGGAACGGGGCCGGTCACCGCTCCCGGGTAGCTCGATGGTGGCCCCGGCGTAGCCCTCCGCCGCAGCGTGCCGGGCCCGGGCCGCCAGTCGCGGGTACATCCTGCGCATTCCCCCGGGGTGGCCGATCAGGATCAGCGGGGCCGGTGCGGATGCGGATGCGGATCCGGGCGTCCACAGGATGCCGGGAATCTCGCCGAGGGTGAATTCGCGCTCGAGGACACCGTCGTCGAAGCGCAGCTCAGCAGTGAATTGCATGGTCGTGCCTTTCGGGAGTGCTCGTGAACGGCGCTCCCGGACGACCTATCGCCCGGCCGTGACCCCAGAGGGGAGCACCCATGTCGAAACGTTCACGGGTACCACCTCCTCGGTCTCTCGCACGGCCTCGGGCAGGCTAGCAGCGGCCGCCGTCTCCCGCCAACAGGATTTGTGACGGTGTTCGGGACCGACTGCCGGCGGGGGCTAGGTTCGGCGCTGCTCGGCGGTCCACAGCAGGTCGGTCAGCACGAAGCCGGGCAGTGTCACGCCGGCCCCCGACGTGACCTGGAAGGTGCCGCCGCGGGCCGCTGGGGCCCAACCGGCGCGCAGGCCGTGGTCGATGAGCGCGCGGACGTCGGCGGCCGCGGGGTAGGGGTACACCTCCTCGGTCGGTGCCGGTAGAGCGCGCTGCGTCACGTCCGCCTGCAGGGCGCAGCTGGTCTTGCCGCCGCCCCACACCCGGATCCGGATGCAGCGGTGCCGGCGGCCGTCCGGGCCGGGCGCCGCCCGCACGTCGGCCTTCCAGGCGTACTCCCGGCCGTCGATGTGGAGCTTCCGCAGCCTCGACTTCATTGCCCCATGATCCCAGCGACCGGACCGTGCCGGCGGCGGGCCTCGGTACCGTCAGCCGCGGCATGACCGAGCACGCGGCTCGTCGGCCTGTTCCGCGAGGGCCAGGCGGCCGGCGACTTCCGCGCCTTCGACCCCGCCGTCGTGGCGGTGACCAACTCCTCGGGCCTACCCATAGTGCACCGGCGGCGCCACGAGCTTGGGCTCGACGCGATCGGCGCGAAGTGGCCGCCCGGCGGGACTCGGCCTCGCCGACGAGCCAGGATCCGCTTCGTCGCCACCCGGCCCGGCCAGGAGCGCCGCCTCGGCGAGGACGACCTGGACATCGCCACCGTCCGGCGCCGCCGCCTGGCCGAGCACGAGCGGGAGCGGGCCGCGCTGGAGACGGCCCTGCGCGAACGGCGCACCGCGCAGCTGGACGCCGAGGCCGCGCTGCGGACCGCGGCGGCCCGGTACACCGGGCGCGTGGAGGCCATGCGGCAGCGCTGCGCGGGTTTCGGTCACTACACCGAGTGGCGCATCGCCGCCTACTGGCGTTCGCTGCTGCGCTCGAATCGGTTCAACCGCCGCGGCGGCTGGAAACCGCTGCCGGAGCCGTGGCCCCGCTGGGCACTGGAGAACGGCGTCTCCCCATGAGCCACAACCCGCTGCGCCGGCTGTTCGCGTCGGCCGGCCCCGCCCCGGCCGAGCCGTCGGCCGCCGATCCGCGCCGGGACGTCGAGCTGTGGATCGAGCGGCTCGCCGCCGGCGGCTCCGTCGACGAAGGCAACGCCCGCGTGCTCGACCGGATGATCGACGCCTGGCGGGAGCAGCAGCTGCAGCGCATCGACGCCTACTACATCGACCGGCGGCGCGCCCACGAGGCCGCGCTGCTCGACCTTCAGGACCGCCTGCGCGCGGCCGAGCTGCGACAGGAACGCGCCGCCTGGGTTATCGACCGCTATGCCGCCGTGTCCGGCGCCGAGGAAGGCGCCGAGGCCGGCCCGGCCGCCGCTGACGAACCCGCCGGCTCCACCGGCATCGCCGAGCCCGTGACCGGACGGCGGCCGGGCCGTCGCCGGGCGCCCCGGTCCGGACCGTTCCGGGCCGCCGGGCCGGGCTGGGACGGCACCGGCCGGGTGGCGTCGTGACGGCCGCCGGGCCGCCCGGGCGGCCGGACGAGCCCCGCCTCAGCCTCGCCGAGCAGGGCGCCTGGAGCGGCTGGGGCCGCTGGGTGTTCGTGGCCGGCGCCATGGCCGGCGACGTCATGAACTTCAAGGTCGTTGTGGCCGAGCTGGCCGGCGTGCTCCAGGACGGCGAGGTCTGGGTGCTCGTGCTCGCGTTCACGATCCTTGCGATCGGCCTGGCGCACGTCGCGGGAGCGGCGCTACGCGGGACCGGCCCCGACCGGTCTTCCGGGCGGCCGGGCGCCGGACGCGTCGTCGCGGCCGTCATGCTGGCGGTGCTGTGGCTCGCGCTCGGCGCCGCCGCCCTGTGGATCCGGCTCACTCACGGCTCGGCCGCCGGCGGCGACCCGCTTGCCGGACTCGATCCGGTCGATCCCCTCGCCGGACTCGACGGCGCAGCGGGCACGGCCCCGGCCGGCGGGCTGCCGACCGTGGACCTCGCCGACCTGCCGATGGCGGTGCTGTTCCTGCTGCTGTACCTCGGCGGCGGGCTCATGGCATTCTGGCTCGCCTTGGACCACGGCCCGGACCGGATCGCGTTGTTCGGCCGGCACCTGCGGCTCTGGCGGGCGGGCCGGCTGGCGGGGCGGGCCGAGCGCAGCGAGCACCGACGCCGGCTGCGCGGCCGACCGCACCCGTGGGCATACCGGCGGGCCCGGTCCCGGCATCAGCGCGCCACCGCCGACGCCGAGCGGTTGCGGCGCCTCATCGAGCACACCCGCGCCGACGCCGGCCGGGACCCGGAGCGCCGCGAGGCCCAGCGCGCCGGCACGTTCGCCCAGGCTGACGAGTTCAAACAGCTCGCCCGCGTGGCCCTGACGGCGCGGCTCGGCAGCCCAGCCGCCACATCGGCGATCACGCACCAGCAGCCCGAGACACCGCACCGGTGACGCCCCGAACCGAAGGAAGGTCGCATGCCCGTCCACCGTCTGCTCGCCGTCGCCACGGCGCTCGCCCTCGCCGCCGGCACCTTGGCCGCCTGTTCGGGCGGCACCCAGCCCGGGTCCGCCTCCGGCACCGGCGGCGCCCAGCCGGGCAACGGGTTCGCGGTTGTCGTCGGGGCGCACGCTAACAGCCCCCGCCCGGCGCTGGTCGGCGGCGTCGGCTCGCTCATCGACGCCGCGGTGACCGAGGGGAGCCGGGCCTCGATCGTGGTCAACGACGGGCAGCCCGTGCTCAAGGGGCCGGTGGCGCTGGCCGCGCAGGGCAACAACGACGAGGCGCGCAAGCAGAGCATCACCAAAGTCTCCGCAAGCTTCGCCGCCAGGGTGGTCGCGGTGCGCGCGGCGGTACCGGAGAACGACCTGCTCGGCGCGATCACGCTCGCAGCCCGGGCGACCTCCGGTGCCACCGGCACGCGGACGCCCGTGGTGATCGACAGCGGGCTGCAGACCGTGGCCCCGCTGCGCTTCCAGGACCCCGGCGTCCTCGGTGCCGATCCGGCCGACGTCGCCGAGTCGCTCGCGAGCGCCGGCGCGCTGCCCGACCTAACCGGCGTCACGGTCGTGCTCAGCGGCATCGGCGACACGGCCGCGCCGCAGCAGCCGCTGAGCACGGCCCAGCGGGCCAACCTCGTCGCGATCTGGACCGCGATCCTCGAGAAGGCCGGGGCAGGCGTCACTGTTCAGGACGAGCCGCTCAGCGGGGTCGCGACCGACGGGCTGCCCGCGGTCGCGACCGTGACGCTGCCGGCCACGGACCCGTTCGCCACCATCGGCGTCGAACCCGTCTCCAGCATCGACCTCGGCCAGGAGACGGTCGGATTTCTGCCGGACCAGGCCGTGTACCGCGACCCGGCCGCCGTGCAGCAGACGTTGAAGCCGCTCGCGGAGAAGATCATCGCCCGGCACCTGCTCGTCAGCCTGACCGGGGCGACGGCGGGCACGACCGGCGGCATCACGCTCTCCCGGCAGCGGGCCGACGCGGTCAAGCAGACCCTGGTCGGGCTCGGCGTCGATCCGGCCACCATCGCCACCGAGGGCCTCGGCGCGAAGGCGCCAGGGCACGTGCCCGACACGGACGCGAACGGACACCTGTTACCCGGCCCGGCGGCGCAGAACCGCAAGGTCATCGTCGAGGTCCGGCGGCCCTGACGTGGACAGCCGATGGCGCACTCACGCACGCTGGCCGGATGTGCCGGGCCCGGCCGGCCCCCGCGCGACCCGGCGCCGGGTCTGGCCGCTGATCACCGCCGGCGTGCTCGGCGCGTTCCTGCTGGGCCTGCTCGCCGCGGCCTGGGCCGGAACCGGCCGGACGACCGGCTCCCACCCGGTCGCCGAGGTCACTGAGGCCCCCGATCTCAGCGGACTGGACGGAACAACGCCGGCCACCACGAGGCCCGCCACGACGACCACCACCCCGGCCGCAGCGATGCCCACACCGCCTCCGGCAGCGACGCCCACGACGAGCGTCGCACCCGCGAAGGCCAGGGTCGCCGACCTCGTCGCCGAGGTATATCAGCTGCCGATCGTCGACGCCCCGGTCACCGCCGCCTATGCGCGGGACCGGTTCGGCCCGGCCTGGTCCGACACCGACGGCAACGGCTGCGACACCCGCAACGACGTCCTGCGCCGCGACCTGCAGTCGGTCGTCACCGCGCCCGGCGACCCTGCCTGCACGGTCGTCGGCGGCGTCCTCACCGACCCGTACGGCGGGTCGACGGTCACCTTCGAAAAGGGCGTGACCAGCGATCAGGTCGAGATCGACCACGTGGTCGCCCTGGCCGACGCCTGGCGCAGCGGCGCCTCGGCCTGGACCGACGAGCGGCGGCTCCAGTTCGCCAATGACCCGCGGGAACTGCAGGCCACAACCGTCCAGCAGAACCGGGCCAAGGGCGACGCGAACGCGGCGGACTGGCTGCCGGCGACCGGCCGGTGCGCGTACGTCGCGCGCCAGGTCGAGATCAAGTCGGCCTACGGCCTGTCGGTCACCACGGCGGAGCGGGACGCGTTCGTCGCCACACTGACCTCGTGCGGGTGCCCGCCCGCGCCGACGAGCTGAGGCTCACGGCACCAGCCGGGAAGGTGACCCGGAAGACGCTGCCCTCGCCCTGGCGTTTGACCGTCGGCGCACACTGCCGGTGGCATGAGCGGAAGTCGGGTTGTGATCTTTGGCAGGATGATTTCTACTGGTCGGACGGACTGCCGACATCGAAGAGGTTGCCCTCCGGGTCGGCAACGGTGGTCCACTGCGCACTGGGTCAGGGCGCGGGCGTCAGTTGGCGAGCTGATCGCGACATGACAGCGCACCCGATCTTGATCGATGAGATGCGGTCCCGTGCGACCGGCTGCTCAAACCCGCAGCGGTGCGCGGGCAAATTCGGTGACGCCCTCTTCGAAGCCGACCGTCGCGTTGAAGCCGAGCTCCCGACGGGCCCGTTCGGGCGAGGCGACCACGTGCCGTACGTCGCCGGCCCGGAACTCGCCGGTCACCACCGGCGGTGGACCGCCACAGGCCGTCGCCAGCGCCGCGGCCAGCTCACCCACCGTGCGTGGCCGGCCCGAGGCGATGTTGTACGCCCGGAACCCGCCAGGCGGCCCGCCGGTGGCATCCAGCGCGGCCAGGTTCGCCATCGCCACGTCGCGGACGTGGACAAAGTCCCGGCGCTGCCCGCCGTCCTCGAACACTCGCGGCGCCACGCCGCGCTCCAGCGTAGAGCGGAAGATCGCCGCCACTCCGCTGTACGGGGTGTCGCGCGGCATCCGCGCCCCGTACACATTGTGGTAGCGCAGCGCCACCGCATTCGCCCCGACGACTCGCGCCCACGCCGCGGTCAGGTGCTCCTGGGCCAGCTTGGTCGACGCGTAGACGCTGCGCGGCTCCAGCGCCGCATCCTCGTCGACCAACCTCGGGACCAGCGGCGCGGCGCAGCGCGGGCATGTCGGCTCGAACCGGCCGGCCGCCAGGTCATCCACCGCACGCGGGGCCGGCCGGACCGCGTCGTGCGCCGGGCAGGCGTACGCCCCCTCGCCGTAGACCACCATCGAGCTGGCCAGCACCAGCCGGTGCAGGCCGGCACGGGCCATCTCGGCCAGCAGCACCGCGGTGCCCAGGTCGTTGCAGCCGACGTAGTCGGGCAGGTCAGCCATGTCCACGCCCATGCCGACCATCGCGGCCTGGTGCACCACCACGTCGACCCCGCGCAGCGCGGCGGCTACCGCCCCGGGATCGCGAACGTCGCCGCGCACCAGCGGTACGTCCGCATCCGACGGCGCGTCAGGCAGGCCGCGGTGCGCGGCCGGGTGTAGCACGTCGAACGCGACCACGTCGTGCCCGGCCGCCATCAGCAGCTCCACCACGTGCGCACCGATGAATCCGGCACCGCCGGTGACCAGTACCCGCATCCGCCGATTCCTCCCCCGGTGGGCGGTTGCCGCAAGCGGCCACACCGGCGACGATACCGCCGAAGCGTCCGTCAGCGGCCGCGTTCGCACGTCGTAGCATCCTCGATTCGCCGAACCGTGGATCGGCCTGCCACGGCGTTGGGTAGCGTCCGATCGTGACGGATGTCGTGCTGCCCTGTCTCAATGAGGCACCCGCGCTGCCGTGGCTGCTCTCCCGGATGCCCGCCGGATACCGGCCGATCGTCGCCGACAACGGCTCCACCGACGGCTCACCCGAGGTCGCCGCCGCCCACGGCGCCACCGTCGTGCACGTGCCGCAACGCGGCTTCGGCGCGGCCGCGCACGCCGGGCTGCTGGCCGCCACCGCCGACATCGTGTGCTTCTGCGACGCCGACGGTTCGTTCGACCCGCAGCAGCTCTCCCGGGTGACCGACCCCGTCCGCGCCGGCACCGCCGACCTGGTGCTCGGCCGGCGCCGGCCGACAACCCGCCGCGCCTGGCCGGTGCACGCCCGGCTCGCCAACGCCCTACTCGCCCGGCGGCTTCGCCGCGGGATCGGCGTGCCGCTGCACGACCTCGGCCCGATGCGCGCCGCACGCCGCGCCGACCTGCTCGCCCTGAGCCTGCGCGACCGGCGCTCCGGCTACCCCCTCGAAATGGTGGTCGCGGCGGCCCGGGCCGGCTGGCGCATCCACGAGACCGACGTCGACTACGCCCCCCGCACGGCCGGAACCCGGTCCAAGGTGACCGGCACCGTTCGGGGCACCGCACAGGCGATCCACGACATGGCCAAGGTCCTGTCCACATGAACATCCAACTCCTGCTGTTCGCCAAGGCACCGGCACCCGGCCGGGTCAAGACCCGGCTCTGCCCACCCGCCACCGGCCGGCAGGCGGCCGCGATCGCCGCGGCCGCACTGGCCGACACCATCGACGTCCTCGACACCACCCCCGCGATCCGCCGCACCATCGTGCTCAGCGGGCGGTACCCTGCGCCGGCCGGCTGGCATACCGTGACCCAGCGCGGCAACGGCCTCGCACAGCGGCTGGTCCACGCCTACGCCGACACCGCCCTACCGGATACCGCCACACTCCTGCTCGGTATGGATACCCCGCAGGTGACCGCAGCGCTGCTCGCGACCGCCGTGCAGGCGCTCCACGACGGCGCCGACGCCGTGCTCGGACCCGCCCACGACGGCGGCTGGTGGACCCTGGGCCTGCCCCACCCGGCGCACGCCGCCGTGCTGGGCGGCGTACCGATGTCCACCCCGGACACCGGCCGGCACACCCTCGCCGCGCTGGCCGGACTGGGCCTCACCGTCACGCTGCTGCCCGCGCTCCGCGACGTCGACACGGTCGCCGACGCCCACGCCGTCGCCGCGCAGTGCCCCGACAGCCGCTTCGCCGCGGCCGTACGGGCGCACCTGCCAACGCCGGATCCGGCCGCGGCGCCAACCGAGCCCGGCCCCCGGTGACCGGCGCCCAGCCGCCCGCCGCACCCGCCATGGCCACCGACAACGCGCCGCCGACCCCGCACCGGCGGTGGCGCCGAGCAATCGAACACGGACTCGCGGTCGCCGGCGCCCTCGCGACCGGGGCGACCCTCGCCGTACTCGTAGCCCAGCCCGATGCGGTCGCGCCGGGCCTCACCGGCCCGACCCGGGCAGTCGTCTTCGTCGGCGCCGCCTGGCTGGTCTTCGCCGTCGGGGGGTGGCTGGTGCGCCGGCTCCCGCTCCGCACGGCCACAGTGCTCATCCTGCTCGGCGGCGCCGTGCTGCCGCTGGCGGCCGCAAGCGCGCCGCCCCGCAGCAGCGACGACATGTACCGCTACATCTGGGACGGCCAGGTACAAGCCGCCGGCATCGACCCCTACCGCTACGTCCCGGCCGCACCCGAGCTGACCGGCCTGCGCAACGACTTCCTGTGGCCCCAGCACGCGAACTGGTGCGTCCCGGCCGGCGCCGTCGACCCCGACCACGGCCGTCCACTCGCGGCAGGCTGCACGGTGATCAACCGGCCGACCGTACACACCATCTACCCACCGGTCGCCCAGGCACTCTTCGCGGCTGTACACGTCGTGTCGCCGCCGCACAGCCGGCAGGTGCCACTGCAGCTGGCAATGGCCGGGTTCGCGCTGGCCACCACGGTCCTGCTGCTGATCGGGCTACGGGCGACGGGCGCCGACCCCCGGCTGGCGGTGTTGTGGGCGTGGTGTCCCACGGTCGCGCTGGAAGCAGGCAACAACGCCCACGTCGACGTCGCCGCCGCGTTCCTCACCGGCCTGGCCCTGCTCGTACTCGCCCGGGCGCGCACCCGCCGCGCCAGCACCCTCGGCGGCGCCCTGCTCGGGCTCGCCATCGCCACCAAGCTCACCCCGCTGCTGATCACCCCTGCCGTGCTGCGCCGACGCCCGGTCCTCGTCGCCACGGCCACCGCCACCGCGGTCGCCGCTGTCTACCTGCCCCACCTGCTCGCCGTCGGCACCCAAGTGATCGGCTACATCCCCGGGTACCTCACCGAAGAGGGCTACGCCACCGGCGCCCGGTTCCCCCTGCTGACCCTGTTCATGCCGACGACCTGGGCCGGGCCGGTCGCGGTCGTTGTCCTCACCGTGGTGGCGCTGCGCACGGTCCGCACCGCCGACCCGGACCGGCCATGGCTGGCCGCTACCGTCATGACCGGCACGGCGCTGCTCGTCGCAGCGCCCAGCTACCCCTGGTACGCACTGCTGCTCGTCCTGCTGGTCGCTCTCGGCGGCCGGACCGAGTGGCTGGCCGTCGCGGCGGCCGCCTACCTCGCCCAGTACGCCCCCAACCTGCACCTCACCACGGCATCCACGCAGCGGATCGGCTATGCCGCCGCGCTCGCCGTCGTGATCGTCGCCGCGCTCCACCGGCACCGGTCGAGGACAGCGCCCACGCCACAGACACCCGGCGTCGATACGTGAGCACCGCGTCGGCACCCCAGCACCACAAGCTCAGATGTTTCCCATGAGCTGTGGATGCAAGAAGGTGACCACCGCGGCGACGACAGCGTCGGTGAATGCGCTCGTCCTGTCGATCGCGCCGTTCGACAGGAGCCCGAATATTCCACCATGTTGCTTCGTGTTTCGAGCCTTGAATATCTGATCGCAGGCATCACCGAGTTCGTGCCCCTGCCAGATCAGTTGCATCACCGTCGGCGGCACGACGATTCGGACCGTGCTCGCCATTCCTTCGATGCCCTCGCGGTCCACGACGTACACCCACCCGCAGTTGAACCAATGTGGTCCCACCTGCTGCAGTCCGCCCTCGAGACCGACACCATAGTCGGCGTTCGCGGTTTGCCGTGCCACGACCGCGCGGGTTCGAGCGCCGCTGCGGGCTTCTTCGTCGCTCATCGGCTGATCGGAGACGCCTGACGCGACCGAACATCCCTCGACGCACCACTCGCTGCCGGGCCACACGGCGTTGAATGCCGCGCGAACGGAGGCGACTTTCACCGGGTTCCTCGAACCTACGGCAACCAGCACCGCCGGATGCTAGCACCTCACAGCATCAGCGAGCCCCGGGTCGACATGGGGATACGGGGGTTCAGGTTTGCCACGTGGACGGACGGGTAGTTGGCAGCGTCCGGATGGCACGAGCACGAGAGGCAACCGGGGAGTGGCGGACGATCGGGCGGGTCCGGACGCAGCGTCACCAGGCCGCCGGCCGGCTGGGCCGCCCGGACCTTTGAGTCGCGAATTCTGGCGCAGCCCGATCCGCGGTCCCTGGCTGACGTCGGTGTTCGGCCTGGTGCTGCTGGCCGGGGTCACAGCGCTGTTCGTGACGGGCCTGTTGTCCTACGCCGCCTACAACCCCGACCTGGGCAACGACACCACCCCGGACAAGGGGCTGCTGGGCTTCTACCTGTTCGACTGGCCGACGCACCCGGCCTGGCTGTACCGGCTCACCCAAGGCGTGCACGTCACGCTCGGCGTCGTGCTCATTCCGGTACTGCTGGCCAAGCTCTGGTCGGTCATCCCGAAGCTGTTCGACTGGCCGCCCGTGCGCAGCCCCGCACAGGCCCTGGAACGGCTGTCGCTGCTGCTGCTGGTCGGCGGGGCGATCTTCGAGTTCGTCACGGGTCTGCTCAACGTCCAGCTGTTCTACGTCTTCCCCGGCTCCTTCTACAGCCTGCACTTCTACGGCGCCTGGGTCTTCGTCGCCGCGTTCGCCGCCCACGTCGCCCTGAAACTCGGCAAGATGACGCGCGCCCTGCGCTCGCGCCGACTCCGCGACGAGCTTCGCACCGACCTTGCGCACACCCGTCCCGAGCCCGCCGACCCGGACGGCCTCGTGTCACCCGCACCGGCCACGCCGACGATCTCGCGGCGCGGCGCGGTAGGGCTGGTCGGCGCCGGCTCCCTGCTGCTGCTCGCGGTGACGGTCGGGCAGAGCCTCGGCGGCTGGGCGCGGTACACGGCACTGCTGGCCCCCCGCAACCGCAACCCCGGCGGCGGACCCAACGGCTTCCAGATCAACAAGACGGCTTCGTCCGTCGGCATCACCGCGACCGACGCCGGCGATGCGTGGCGGCTGATCGTGCGGGGTGGCGACCGTGAGCTCACCCTGACCCGGGAGCAGCTGCTCAGGCTGCCGCAGCACGCCGCCGCACTGCCGATCGCCTGCGTCGAAGGGTGGTCCACCGAGGACCAGCACTGGAGTGGGGTGCGCCTGGCCGACCTGGCCGACCTCGCCGGCCTGCCCGCCGCGGCGAACGTCCTGGTGGAATCCGTGCAGCGGACCGGGTCCTTCCGGTCCGCCGTCCTGCGCGACAACCAGATCCGCGACCCGCGATCGCTGCTCGCCCTGCGGGTCAACGGCGCGGAACTCTCGCTCGACCACGGCTATCCCGCTCGTGTGATCGTGCCGGCCAACCCGGGTGTGAACAACACCAAGTGGGTGGGCGCACTGACCTTCCGGATGTGAGCGTGGCCCGCTTCATCCGCTGGTACGGCGCGAACCCGTTGCATCTGCTCGCTCTCATCTGCGCATTCGCGGTGGCCGGCTATGCCGCCGTGCGACTGTTCGCGGTCCAGCCTCTCGGCGTGGCCGTGTGGCTGGTCGGCGCGGCCATCGCGCACGACCTGATCCTGTTCCCGCTGTACGCGGTCGCCGACCGATCGGCCCGGTCGGTGCTGTACCGCCGCGCCGCGGATCTGCGCACGATCCCGTGGATCAACTACCTGCGCGTACCGACAGTGCTGTCCGGCCTCCTGCTACTGGTGTGGTTCCCGCTGATCTTCAGGATCGTGCCCGGCTTCGAAGCCGCCACCGCGCTGTCACAAGACGTCTACCTCGGCCGCTGGTTAGCGATCACCGCCGTGCTGTACGGCGGGGCAGCCCTCGCCTTCGCCCTGTCAGTACGCCGGACCCGCCCGGCCGGCGGCGGATAGTCCAGTAGCGTAAGCAACACAGCGCCGACAACGCCAAGACGTCCGCCTCCACGCCAAGCACCTGCGCCCGCGGCTGGTCCGCCACGCCGGCAAAACGGCTCACCGTGACCGTCGACGGGGCAATGCCGCACGACGCCGCCTCATGGGCGCACCTGACCGGTTCGTTCGCCAAGCTGCTCGCCGCCGAGATCGACGACGCCGACCTGTTCTCGCTGTGGCCGGAGTGCATCTGCGGCATCCCGCGACCCGGATCCGGAGTATCCGGCTTCGGTAGACGTTTCCATCAGGGCAGATCGCGGCGCAGGACGTAGTTGAAGCCGAACTCTGTCTCGGTGGAGCGGACGTCGATATAGCCGAGCCGGCGGTAGAAGTCATGCGCTGTGATGCTCGCGCCGGTTTCCATGTGGTCGTAGCCGTCGATCGCAGCCAGCGCCTCGATGTGGCGCATGAGAAGCCGTCCTACACCGCGACCGGCGGCCCGAGGGTGCACGAACATGGTGTAGACCTTGTTGCCGTCGCGAGAGACCGTGCCGGCGATCCCGTTCGCTTCGGCGACGAACATCTGCCGTTGCGTGGCGAGTTCCTTGATGCGTTGTTCGGTGAAGTGGCCGCACATCCGTTCGATGACCTCGCTCGGATAGTCGCGACTGTTGACCTCACGCAGGCAGCGTTCGATGAGGCCCGCCACGGCGAGGGCGTCGGCGTTGTCGAACCGTCTTATCGTCACCATCGATCCATCTTCTGGTGCAGCAGCACCTTGAGTCTCGGCACCGCCGAAGACTACTGGTCGGACGGGCTGCCGACATCGAAGAGGTTGCCCTCCGGGTCGGCAACGGCGGTCCACTGCGCACTGGGTCAGGGCGCGGGCGTCACTTGGCGAGCTGCGCGCCCCGCTGACCCCTGAGCAGGACCTCGAGCTCACACGCCCCTGGCGAAAGCGATCTATCGGCCCAGCTGCTGGCCAGGTGGGCCGTCTCGCCGGTGCCCTGCTCGAGTTCGGTGAGGAACCAGCTTCAGCCAGTTGCCGAGGAGGCCGACAATGGGCCAGTGTTCGAGCGGCATCGTGCGCGGTACGTGTGGGGTTCGGTGGCATGCCTGGCCACCAGCTGGGTCATGGTCGGTGCGGCGCTGATCGTGCAGCGGCAGGCCGAGGCTCAGCAGCGCCGGGTCGACCAGGCGCCGGTCTGCGAGTCGCCGCAGGTGTTTTCGGGGACCGCCTGCCGCGCCGTGGTCGAGGGTACGGTCACGGCGCTCAGCACCAAGCAGGCCGAGATCGACGCCGGCGGCTGGCACCTGACGATGGTTGTGTCGCGGGACCAGCTCGACGGCTTGGCCCCGGGAACCCCGGTGCAGGTGACCGTGTACCGGGGCGCACCGA
Organism: Dactylosporangium sp. CA-139066; assembly: GCF_050936175.1. Taxonomy (NCBI): domain Bacteria; kingdom Bacillati; phylum Actinomycetota; class Actinomycetes; order Micromonosporales; family Micromonosporaceae; genus Dactylosporangium; species Dactylosporangium sp. CA-139066. The sequence goes on from NZ_JBNJNH010000001.1 coordinate 4,123,092, forward strand.
TCCGCCTCGACGGTGACCGTGTCCACATCGACGCGGTACACTCCCCGGCTGATCGGCGCAACAACGCCCGCACAACCGTCCGAGCCATGGTGTCCCTCGGCACGCTGTTGGGCGCCGGGAACCTGGTCATCGCGCTGGCCGTCCGCTCGGCGAACCGCCGCCGACCCCCGGTCGGCTGAACCGGCGAGCGGCGACGGGGTCCTTGCCCAGTCCGCAACGTCGGACTTCGATGGGTGCGTGAGTTCTGTACAGATCTCAACCGGGCAGTTCGTCGAGGCCGACGACGAGGACATGATGTGGCAACTGCGCTGCACGATCCACTGGACTCCCAGCGCCGAAACCGCGTCGTCTCGGCGTTCACAGCGGCATGCGGCAGTGAGCGCTGTTGAGTTGGTCCTGGCCATGCCCGCGGGCGGCTACGTAGCCGTCGGGCCGGACGAGGACCCACCCGCCATCTTCGAGGCCGAGCGTGTCGGCGGCGGGCCGGCCGACGGCGCACGTCTGCGCCAGGCTCGGTAGCGAGAGTTCCTGACCGCCGGTGGTCTGGTCTGCGGTGACCAGGAGCCAGCTCGGGCCGCGCAGCGCGTCGAACAGCTTCCGCCAGCCGGCGGTGTCCGCCTCGGGGTGGCGGACCTGCACCACGCGCTCCCCGGGGGCGGGCCCGGGCCGGAGCGTGTCGGTGTCCGGTACCGTCAGAGGGCTCGTGCGGTAGGCGATGCCGAGGCCCGACATCGCCCCGAAGAGGCTCCGGTTCAGTGCCTGGAAGATCGGGGGCCATGCATTGGCCACCTCGAACACGGCGGGCAGGTGCTCGTCGACCACGGCGTTGCGCAGCTCCACGAGTTCTGTCGCCGTCCGCGTCGAGCGGAGCAGGGCCTTCCCGACCGGCACCCGCTCGGCGCTGTAGGTGTCCAGCAGGCTCGGGCCGGCCAGGCCGCGGATCACCGCGGCGAGCTTCCAGGCCAGGTTGAAGGCGTCCTGCACGCCGGCGTTCAGGCCCTGTCCGCTCGCCGGGCTGTGCACGTGCGCGGCGTCGCCAGCCAGGAAGCAACGATCGGACTGCATGACAGGCGCCGCGCGCTGCTGGATGGTGAACACCGACACCCAGGTCGGGCGCTCCACGCGCGCCTCGGTCCCCAGACCGCGGCTGAGCTTCCTGGCGAACCGCTCGGCGACCGCGTCGTCATCGCCCCCGTAGTCGACGTCGACAGTGTCGAGCAGCCGCCAGCGGCGCTCGCCGACCAGCGGAAACAGCATCGTGGACGCGCCGTCCGCCCGGATCCAGCGGATCCGGTCGTGCTCGACCGGCCGCACAAAGTCGATCTCCGCGTCCGCGATCAGCCAGGTTTCGGTGGACTCGCCCTTCAGCACTACGCCCAGCTGCTCCCGGACCGTGCTGTGCCCGCCGTCGCAGCCGACCAGCCACGGCGCCGTCGTCTCCTCCACCCTGCCGTCGTGATCCAGCGTCGCGCGTACCGTCCCGGCGTCCTGTTCGACGCCGGTCAGCCGGACACCCCACTCCACGCGACCGCCGAGCCGCTCGACCGCCGAGCGCAGCAGTCGCTCGGTGATGGCCTGGTCGAGCAGCCACATCCGGTTGAAGCGCGTGGCGTGCCCGGTGAACGACGGGTCCATCGATCCCAACTGCCGGCCGTCGGCGTCGAAGGCGATCCCTCTGCCCTGCACCGCGCGGGCGTTGAACTCCTCGTAGAACCCCAGCTGGTCCAGGATCTCGATGGTGCGCGGATGGATCACGGCGGCCCGGCTCGTCGTGGCCGGGCCGGATGCGGCGTCGACCAGCCGCACGGCGATCCCGCGGCGCAGCAGCTCGTGTGCGGCCATCAGGCCGACCGGACCGGCGCCGATTACCAGCGCGTCCGCCTCGTCGGCGGCGGGCGGCCGCTGCTCCGCTTCGCGCGCCCCGGCCCGGGGCAGCGCCGTCATGACCCGGGCGACAAACCCGTGGAACTCCGCCATGAATTTCCGCAGGAACTGCTCGGTGCCGGCGTCGCCGACCTCGCCCGTCTCGCTGATCAGGCCGGGCCGAAACTGGATGTACGCCTCCGGGGCGTTCATCTGGGGGGAGTTGCAGTAGCCGAGCACGCTGCGCAGGCTCTGCTGCGCGATCGCGGTGCCGATCTTGCCCGGGGACGCGCCGATCACGGCCGACGGCTTGCGCGTGAACGAGTTGTCGCCCCAGGGCCGGCTCGCCCAGTCGATGGCGTTCTTCAGGGCGCCGGGGATCGAGCGGTTGTACTCCGGCGTGACGAACAGCACCGCATCGACGGAGGCAATGGCCTGCTTCAACGCCCGTGCCGGGGCGGGGAAGTCGGCGTCGTAGTCGTAGCTGTACAGCGGCAGGTCGCGGATCGGAATCTCCACGAACTCCAGCTCCGGCGGCGCCAGGCGGATGAGCGCCCTGGACAGCGCACGATTAATGGAGGCGCCCGCGAGGCTGCCGACGATGTAACCCACCTTGTACCTTGCCATACTTTGTGCTCTGCCCCCTCGCGCGGCCACCACACCTCGTGCGGGCACACGTCGGCCCTGGTCAGCGCCTTATGCCGGACTGCGCCACTCCGCGGACGAAGAAGCTGGAAGACGACCAAGACGATAGCCATGGGGATGATGGTCAGGATCGAGCGCCCAGCGTTCGGTGCTGGTGCGGACCGCGTCAGCGGCCCGGTGAGGACCGTGGCCAGCGGGTCGAGGCCGTGATCGGTGCACCAGCGCAGGAAGACGCGCAGGTCCGACTCGCTGTGCCGCCGGTCTGGCCGCGGTAGCGACCGAGGTGGGCCGCCACCGCGGCCCGCAGGACACGTTCACCCGGGGGCCTCGAGACGGGCGCTGGGAACAGGAAACGCAGCCATATATCACGGTGCGCCAGCAGCGACTATGAACGCCAGAGCTCCCACCGCGGCGGATCCGGATGCCGGGAGCTGTCATACGGAATCCGTAACGCTGGTCTCAGCTCCGGAACTGTTGAGCCCAGGTTCAATCCTCGTTTCGGCACCCGATCCGGATGCCGTCGCCAGCATAAAGCGCCAGCAACATGAGGACTCCCGCCGCCGCGGCCGGAAAAACGGCCGGCTCCGAAGTGAGCAGCCAGTTGCTCGAGTCACCGCGCGCGTCGGCCCAGGTGCCGTCCTTACTGACGCAGACCCGCAGAGCCGTTCCCTCGGTGAGGTCCAGACCGTACCCGTAAAGGCCGACTTGGGTCCCGCTGTCCAGCTCGACCGTGAGGTGCTCCCTGCTCACATGTGTCACCGTGGCGACTGTGCAGCTGCCGGTCCGCATGACATCCATGCGCAGCTGGCCGCAGAGCCCGACGAGGCCGTAGGCCCCTGCCGCCACGAGCACGCCCGCGAGCATCAGCGCGCCGCGAGCCCGGGTCGGACGCAACGGTATGAACTTCGACGCATTCCAGCGCTGCGCGTGCCTAACCATATGATTCCTACGGCAAATTCGAGTGCGGCGGCGAAGCGACACCGGCGGCTTGAGGAACATGATCGTCTCACCCTTGCCTCGCCGCTGGTCCCCGGATCGGGCCCCTGCCCCTCGCTCATGAACGCCAGCACGCCGATGCGGCTACTTGTTTAATTTGATCTACGACCTCAGCCCGGCCCGGTTGGGTCGCGGTGATCAGCGGGGCCGCAAGATTAAGACGCAGTAGCCCGACATCGATCAAAGGTCGCAGCAGGCGAGCGGGCCGGCCAAGGCCGGCAAGTCGGCCTTGGCACCGACGCACGCAGTTCGAAATGACTGCGCGCCCTTGCAGCAGTGCCGGACCTAGCCGGGTTCCGTAGGCCGGCGGGGTCGGGTAGAAAGTGCCTCGTGTTCGAACGGTTCACTGCCGAGGTGCGGCAGGTGGTAGGCCTCGTGCCGCACTACGCCCTCGCCGCCGGCCGATCGGAGATGACCACGGCCGATCTCGCCGCCGCGCTGGTCTCCCGGCCGGTCGGCAACACCGCCGGCATCTGGACGGCGCCCCAGCCACCTGAGCCGGCCGAACCCGCGAGCACCCAGGGTGGGCGACTGCCGCCGAAGGCGCCGTACCGGTTCGATGAGGCGGCGCGAGCGGTCCTGACGCAGTCGTTGCATGTCGCGGTGGCGGAGGCGGCCGCGCACATCGGCACCGAGCACCTGCTTGCCGCACTCGTCCGCAGCGGGCCGCCGGACGTCGTGGCGGGGCTCGGCGCGCGGGGTGCGACGGCTGAAACCGTCGATGCGCTGCTCGCCCGGCTGGCTGGAGGGCTGGGCACCGAAGGGCCGCCGGAGGAGCCGCGGGCCGCCGAGGGGGCAGGTTCGGCCCTGAGCTACACACGCCTGACGGTTGACGCGCGCGCCGTCGTGCGGGAAGGCGCTCGCGGCTGATCAGGTTGGCCGGAACGCCTCACGAAGGCGTATGGCGACGTCGTGGAGGACTCGAAACTGGCGGCGGCCGTCATCGCCCGGATCAACCACGGGATCCGCTCCCAGGTACTCCATGGCGGCGGCGACGACATGCTGCGACCCGTCGCGCCGACCGAGCCCGAAGACGAAGGCAAGGTAATCCGCCATCGCGGTCACGGCATTGCGCCCCGCCACAAGGGTCGCGGCGGTTGCCAGGGGACCGGCTGTCAGCGAGCCCCGCGACTCGGCCATCGCCGACAGTAGATCGTCCGTGATCGACTCGGCGGGGACGGCGAGACTGAACCATGCCCCCATCACGACGGGCCGCCAGTGTCCGGTCCGCAGCATCCAGCTGACGTCACTTCCCGTCACGCGGCGGCCGGCGGTTGTCAGGTCCGGCCACAGCTCATCGGCCCAACGCCGCGCGTTCAGGCCCATCATCTGCCGGTAGAACGGCTTCACGAACGTCAACTCGATTTCGTTCATCAGGCCAATCCGAGCTCTGGAGAGGGTCGCCGCGCAGGCGGCAGCGCAGAGGCTAGCCCACCCACGGGTGGCCGGCGCTCAGGTGGCGATCAGGAGCACGGGCCGTGCGGTGCCGGGTAGTGACCAGGCGGCGTTGCGGTCGGTGAAGTCGAAGTTGGACTGGTCGATGACGACGTAGCCGTCCGTCGCGTACACGTGGACCGATTCGGACGCGCCGGACGGGAGCGCGACCTGTTGTTCGACAGCGCCGGTACGGGGGTCGAGCCGCGACAACCGGTCCCGGGTGATGACATAGGCGGCGGTCCCGTCGGCGGCGACCTCGTCGATGTCGGCGTCGAAGGACCTGCTCCATAGTTCGGACCCGTCAACGCGTGACACCGCCCGGATGGTGCGCCGGCCGCTGTCGGCTCGGCGCAGGGTGACGTCACCGATGTCGGCCGCGACCGTCGGCGGGTCGCGGTCGCTTACCGCGGTCAGGGTGCCGTCCGGGTGAATGCGCCAGGAACCGCCCGCGCCGCCGGCGTCGAAGCCGTCACATCGTGATGTGGCGACCGAGCAGCCGGTGGGAAAGTCGATGGCATCGGGGTCTTTCTGCGGTCGCCACGTGGTCAGCTGGTGGCCGGTGCCCGCGTCGTACAGGTGCAGGGTTCTCGGTTCGCCGCAGTACTGCACGGCCACGAACACAGTCGGTCCGGTCCAGGTCACGCCGAGACAGTCCGGCGTGTCGAGGTGCCACAGCCGTCGTCCGGTCGACGGGTCGAACGCATCAGCGGAGCTGTCCCCGGCATTGATGACCACCGCGTGCCCGCGGGCGTCGGCTGCGGTGAAGAGGCTGTTCAACTCGGTGCCGTAGAGCGTCTGCACGCCGGTCGGGCCGCCGTGGTTGTCGTCCCCGACTGCCGCCCCGACGGTGGCGCGCCAGGCGACCCGGCCGGTGGTCGCATCGATGCCGATCAGCCTGCCGCCGGAGAGTTTCACCACGACCACGGGCGGTGCCCCATCCTCGGCGTCGACCGCAACGGCGTTGACGACCTGAGCCGGGAACTTGTGATAGGACCAGAACGGTGTGACCCCGTCCGGAGCGTCAAGCAGTTCGGCCCACACATCGTGTGTGCTGGTGGACACGCGCAATCTGCGGTCCACGATCAGCGGGGCGGCCCGCAGCGAGGCGATCACACCCGGCACCGGTGAGGGCGCCACCTCCGGGTACGGCCGGGTCGCCGCCGTCACCCATTCCCCAGGTCGTACCGTCTGATACGCAAGGAAACCGGACACGACCACCAGCAGCAGCACCACCGGCATGATCCAGGTCCAACGACGCCACCTCATCACGCACCATCATCGCGGATGCCTCAACGCCGCGTTGTACCCAAAACGCCATGTGTCGCGTCCGGCCTCTGAGCGCGAAGGCTTGCGGTCGCGGCCCTGGGTGGGTCAGGACGGTAGCTGTCCGATGCGGTCGACGACGGCGGTCCGCAGGAGAGCTCCGCGGTCCTGCGCGCGGCCGTCCGCTCCAACTCCTGGGACCCCTGCCGGGTCTCCGTGAACACGTACTGGTCCGGGCGCGGCACCTGGTTCGACGCGGACCCGGACGGGTCGCCGGTCGGGCCAGCCGCATCGGACGGGTGCCGGAACGGCGTAGCACCACGGCGCCGGTCGCAGTGGCGGCCAGGGTCAGACCGAACGCCAGGCCGGCCGTGAGCCGCCTGCGGTCGACCGATCGGTGCAGCACGCTCGGGGCGGCGTCCGCCATCGCTGCGGCGAGCCGGCGCCGGCCGGCGTCGCGGGCGTGGGCGGACATCGGCGGGGCGCCGGCCCGGACGGCTGTTCGCTCCGCGCGCCCGCGAGCGTGGCGCCCGGCCCCGATCCTGTAGTGGCTGCAGCCCCGGCGGGGACGGCGGTTGTCAGGTTCGGACTGGGTAGCTGGCCTGGAAGGCCAGGCGTTGGTCTGCGTCGGTGGCGACGTTGTCGAGGATTTCGTCGAGGCCGTGGAATGCCTGCCACCTCGGTTGGCCTGTTGCTGCGGCGATCCGGTCGACGAGGAGGTCCTCCAGGTCGGCTACGCGCTGACCTTTCCAGATCGCGTCGGCCAAGCTGACGAGCAGGTCGTCGATGGTCCGGTCCGGGGCGTGCCACGTGCCGTGGGTACCGGCGAAGCGGGCGAACCGGTCGGGTATGTCGTAGGAGAGCAACAGCGCGTGCCCTGCTGGTTCGTGCGCCGATCCCGGGCCGGTCAGTTCCGTGGGATGGACGACTTTGCCGATGTCGTGGGTGGCCGCGCCGAACAGTACGGCCACGCGGTCGAACGCCAGATCAGGGTGACGGTGCTCGAGCGCCACGGTGAGCGTGGCGGCGACGTCGTGGACCAGACGCAGGTGTGCCGCCAGGCGAGGCGGCGCGTGCAGTACGTCGAGCAGCCGGGCCGCCTCGACCGGCATCTCCCGCAGCTGCAGCAACTCGGGTTGGTCGGTGAGCGGGCCACGCAGAGCAGGCGAGATCATGATGGAAACGGTAGCCACGGTTGGACGACTGGTGCCGCAAGCCGATCAGCCGGCCTGACCAACGCCTTCCCGGCGACCAGCCGGGCTCGACGGGTTGACACCACCACACGCTCCCGGCCATGCTCACCGCGTACTCAGGCGGTCCTTAAGCCGTGGCAACACCCCCGGTGCTATCACCGGCCAGCGGCACTCCGCGCGACACCCCAAAATGGAGTTCATCCGTGCCCTGGCGCCGCACAGCCGTACTCGGGTTGACCGTTCTGGCACTGACGCTCGGTGGCAGTGACAGCCCGCCCTCGCATCCAACCGCTCCGGTCAGTTCGGTGCCGCTGGCGGTACCGAGTCGGGTGCCGACAACACCTCCGACGACGCCGAGCCCCACCCCCTCGGCCTCCGTCCCCGCACCTGCCGTCACTGCCGGCACCGGCCCGGCCGGATCGCTGCGCACCACCGGGTCAGCCACGGTCGCGCTGACCTTCGACGACGGCCCATGGGACGACACCCCCGCGGTGCTGGACCTGCTGGCCCAGTACCACATCAAGGCGACGTTCTGCATGATCGGCCGGCAGGTCGCGGCGCACGCCGCGCTGGTACAGCGGATGGTGGCCGAGGGACACACGCTGTGCAACCACACGTGGAGCCACGACGAGATGCTGCGTACCCGGCCCGCCGATCGGATCAACGCTGAGCTGCAACGCACCAACGACGCGATCCACGCGGTCGTACCCGGCGCGGCGATCCGCTATTTCCGTGCCCCCGGGGGCAACTTCTCGCCGCAGCTCGTGACGACCGCGGCCGGCATGGGGATGACCTCGATCTACTGGAGCGTCGATCCGCAGGACTGGCGCGGCCCCGGGGTTCAGTCGATCATCACCAACGTGCTGACAAACACCCGCCCGGGCTCGATCGTGCTCCTGCATGACGGCGCCGGGCCGCAGACTGTCACCGCGTTACGAACGATCCTGCCCGACCTGGCCAGTCGGTACACACTGACCGCCCTCCCGGACCCCGATTCCCACGGCGGCGCCTGACGGTGCACCGTTCGGCGGCCAGCGGCGAAGCGGCGGGGTGCTTGAAGATGTCCGGGAGACGATCATCGGGCCCAAGCGGCGGTACTGGATCACTTTGTGAAACGTTGCTCGGTCGCGAGATGAGGACGGGCCAGGACATGGACCAAGGCACCCGCGACGAGTTGCTCAGCCGCCTGGCTGAGGCGGTCGGGTCCGTCACCGTCGCACACCCGACGCGGGTTGCCATCGACGGACCGCCCGCCGCCGGCAAGACCACCCTCAGCCCGAGCGCGACTCGGCCACGGCCGAGGACCTCGGCGTCGGTGCCGGTCGTCGCCACCCGCACCGCCTCGTCCAGCCGCGCCTCCGCCTCCTCGATCCGGCCGGCATCCTGCAGGGCAAGGCCCCAGTTGCGCAGCGTCTGGCTGATCGGCCGCCCGGAAGCAGTCGACGGCCCGGCCGATCTGGTCGGCGTTGAACAGCACGTTGCCCAGGTCGCACTGCGCGGAGGCCCACTGCGGCGTCCCAGCGCCGTGCCGCGCGGTGACGGCGTCGAGTTCGCGCACCATGAGCGACTCGGCCTCGACGACGCGCCCCTGCAGGATGAGAGAACGCGCGGCGTCGAACGGGGTAGGGGCGTCGGTCATTGTGGGTAGTCGGCCGCGTCGACCGGGTCGGTGTGTGCGTTGCCGCCGGCGGTCTTCTTGAGGGTGATTTCCCAGGTGGTGTACTGCCTGCTGGTGGTCTTGAAGTCCAGGGGGTCCGTGAACTTCGACATGTCGCAGTTGCGGGTGAAGCCGGCGATGCCTGCGTCCCAGTCCGCGCCGGTCGCCATGTAGACCTGGTAGCTGCCGTCCCGCACATGCTTGACCTTGAACGTGCTGCCGGCCGTGACGTAGACCGTCGTGGCGGCGACCTTCGTGCCGTTCGGCACGAGGCTCACCACGACGTCGGTGTCGCCACCGCCGTTGTTGATCGTGAACTCGCCGGAGCCGTTGAGCGTGCCCTTCTTGACGTACGTGCCGTTGGCCAGCTTGCGGTCCTGTTTGGCGGCGGGCGCCGGCAGCCACGCGCCGAACGTGAACGTCGTCCCGAAGGCCTTGACCGCCTCTCGGACCTCGGTCGCCGCGGGCGAGCCGGTCACCTGCGAGACCGCGGAGGAGCTGGCACACACGTCGCCCTGCTGTACGGCCAGGGCCAGGTCGCTGAAATCATTGCCCGTCGACGCGAACGCCCGCTTGAGGTGCGCGTGGCCGGCCTCCGCCTCCGTGGGCGCGGTCACGTACGCCAGCCGGGCCTCGCTGTCCTTGGCCGCCCGGGCCAGCAGCACGGCCGCCTCGGACATCGCGGTCCGGTTGGTTGCCGCGACGACCTTTTGCCACGCCGGTCCGATCAGGGCGTCCACCTCGGTGAGGACCGCCTGGTAGTCGGCGACGGACAGCGGCTTCGGCGGACTGGAGGGGCTGCTCGAGGCCTTGCCCCCGCCCTCCGCCGCGGCCGAGCCGCCCGATGGGAGATCACTGACGGCGACGAACGCCGCGACCCCACCAGCGCCGCACAGCAGCACGAGCACGACGACGACAACTCCGACGACCAGCCCGGTCCGAGACCGCTTCGGCGCAACCGGCGCTCCGGCCGGCCACACCGCGCCGGGACCGCCGGCGAACCCGCCGGACCCCGGAGCATTCCAAACCGGCACATCGCCGGTCGGCATGCCCGGGCCAGGCATCCCAAAGCCGGGCACCGCGGACGTCGGAACTCCAGACGTCGGAACCCCAGATGTCGGCATCCCGGACGTCGGAATCCCGGATGTCGGCACCGCAGCGGTCGACGGAGCGGCCCAGGTCGGCCCAGTGGCGTCAGGCTCGCCGTGAACGGGCTGGTCCGGGCCCGGCCCGACGGGGGACGATGGCGTTGTCACGCGAGCACGGTACAGACCCAGATGCATATACGCGAGATCGTTTTATCTCTGGCTGAATGGGCCGTCCCATACCTGCGCAAGGTCCGTTACCCTGCGCACCATGATCGTGGTCGACGGGCAGTCGAACGAACGGCTCGTACTCGACGGTGGCTGGCTGGAGAAGCTGCGCGGCGGTCAGTCCGTCACCCGGACACCGGCGTCATCGTTCCGAGAAGCGCAGTGGCAGGAATTGGAACGGCGCGTCAGGTTGTTCGGGCGCGAGAAGGAGCAACTGGTCCAGGTCACCCTCGTCTTCGAGGGTGGGCCGTTCGTCGGGTTCATCACCGACGCCGCGAAGCGGCCGGAACTCGAGGCCATCGTTGACGGGCTCGAGGCGGCGCGCTCCGCCGCCTGAACGGCCGAGGGCGGCGACGGCGTTCACCGGGACGCCGGGCCGGTCAGCGCCTCGGGCGGTTCGACGCCGATCAGTCGGAGGAGGTTGGCCACCTTGCGGTCGAGGCCGACGCCGACCTCGGTGACCTGCGGGATGCCGAACCCGCCGAACACTGCGCTCGGCTGATCGAGCGTGAAGACGGCGCAGTCGTTGTCGTCACTGTGTACCAGGATGCGCAGCGGCGCATAGAGCATGACCGCCGGGTGGTGGCGGAGCATGCTCTCGGCAATTACCGGATTGCCCAGCAGGTACTCCGTGTATTTCCTCCGGTGCCCGGCAATGGCCATCAGCGGCGTCGCCTCGATCTTCCCGAAGATCACCAGCTCGTTTGGGGCATTGGCGGCCACCGCCGCCTCGAACTCGTTCCAGCCGCCGGGGGGCTGGCCGGCGCGCAGCGCGGCGCTCGTGTCGAACACGGGCGCCGCCTCTTCGAACGCGGCGGTGAAGGCGTCAAAGGCGATTCCGGTGGGGATGTCCAGGCGAACCATCGTGTGCTCCGCGGAGAACCCTTGCGTACCCGGCATGTCTCCGTTCCTCTCCGCGGCGTTGTTTGGGGCGTCGAGCCCGCGACGAGCGGTCTTCCCGGGCGGCGGGGCGGTAAACGCGCCCCACGATGGATGAGCCGCACGGGGCGTACCGTCAAAATTTTCTTCGGGGCTGTGTCGATCCGCGGGGCGCCCGTTCGACGAGTGGGGTGCGAGGGCCGAGAGGCGGCCCCGCCGAGAAGGAGCACACGATGGCGAAGTACATGCTGATCATGCGGGGCACCGATGAGTCGAACGCGGCCCTGATGGCCGGGTTCGAGGAGTTGGCGGCCCGGACCTACTCCTACATCGAGGAGCTGGTCAAGGCCGGCGTGTTCGTCGCGGCCGAGGGGCTCGACGATGCGCGCCAGGGCGTCGTGGTGGACTTCAGCGGCGAGGCCCCGGTGGTCACGGACGGGCCGTACGGCGAGACCAAGGAACTGTTCGGGGGCTACTTCATGCTCGATGTCGCCTCGAAGCAGGAGGCGGTCGAGTGGGCCAAGCGGATCCCGGCGGTCACCGGGTCCAAGATCGAGGTCCGGCGGGTGGCCGGGGACGACGAGATGCCGCTGGACGGCCAGGGGTCTGTCGAGGAGCGGGTCGGCAGCGAGAGCAGCGGCCGGATCTGATGGGCACGGCCGACGTCGAGGCCGTCTGGCGGATCGAGTCGGCGCGGATCGTTGCCGCGCTGACCCGGTTCACCGGCGATTTCGGGCTGGCCGAGGATGCCGCCCAGGAGGCGGTGGCCGAGGCGCTGGTGTCGTGGCCGGTTGCCGCTCCGGCCAATCCGGCGGCCTGGCTGATGGCCACGGCCCGGCGGCGGGCGATCGACGCGATCCGCCGCCGGACCGCCCTGCACGACCGATACGCCCTGCTGGCGGCCGACTTGACGGTCGACTCGGCGGCTGACGAAGAAGTCGACCCCGACAGGATCGACGACGACATCCTGGCGCTGATGTTCATCAGCTGCCACCCGGTGCTCTCCCCGGAGGCCCGGGTGGCGCTGACCCTGCGCGTGGTCGGCGGGCTGTCCAGCGAGGAGATCGCCCGCGCGTTCCTCGTACCGGTGCCGACCGTGCAGGCCCGCATCACCCGGGGCAAGAAGACGATCGCGGCGGCCGGGGTGCCGTTCGAGCTGCCGCCGGCCGGCGAGCGCCGGGAACGGCTGGGCGGCGTGCTCAGCGTCATCTACGTGATCTTCACCGAAGGGTCGACGGCCACGTCGGGCGACCGGCTGCTGCGCCCCGACGTCGCGTACGAGGCGATCCGGCTGGCCCGCACGCTGGCCGCGCTGCAGCCGGACGAGCCGGAGGTGCACGGTCTGCTCGCGTTGTGCGAGCTGACGGCCGCGCGCTTCCCGGCCCGGACCGGCCCGGACGGCTCGCCGGTCCTGCTCGAGGACCAGGACCGGCGGCGGTGGGACTTCTCGGCGATCCGCCGTGGGCTGGCCGCGCTGGCCAGGGCATCGACCCGCGGCCTCGGCCCCTACGGCCTGCAGGCCGCGATCGCCGCCGCCCACGCGTCGGCGCCGTCCGTCGAGGCGACCGACTGGGACCGGATCGTGCTGCTCTACGAGGCGCTCGGCCGGGTCGCGCCCTCGCCGGTGGTCGAGCTCAACCGGGCCGTCGCCGTGGCCATGGCCTCGGGTCCGGCGCAGGCCCTGGCCATCGTGGACGAGCTGATCGCCCTGGACCGGCTCCCCGGTTCGCATCTGGTCCCGACCGTACGCGGCGAGCTGCTGGCCCGGCTCGGACGGCGACCGGAGGCCCGCGCCGAGCTGGAGCTGGCGGCTCGTCTGTGCGCCAACCAGCGCGAACGCTCAGTGCTGCTGCGCAAGGCGGCCGCGCTGGGCTGACGTGCTCGGGTGCGTTCTGCGTAAGGAGGCTCGCGCGCGGCCGGCGGTCGCCTAACCTCGATCTTGCGGTTCGGGGGTCCGGTGCGGGACCGGACCACCCACCACCAACCTGCGCCCGAGCGCTGCCCGGACACCTCACCATTCCCTTCGTGCGATCCCCGCGCGCCGCCGGCGGCGCGCCGGGCCGTCGTGTCCCGAACCGCCCGGGCGGCGTGCCGACACACCCAGGGAGAGCTCATGACCAGCCGAAGTGGCCAGCCGCTGCCGGCGGCCGTCCGCGACCACCTCGAGTACGCGCTCAACGCCGACCTGCGCGACGTGCGCGTGCACACCGGCGCCCGCGCCGAGCGGCTCACGCGCGCCGTCGGTGCCGACGCGGTCGCCACCGGCGCCGACATCCACCTGCGCGCCGACGCCTACCGGCCGGGCACCGGCGAGGGGCTGCGGCTGCTCGCGCACGAGGCCGCGCATCTGGTCCAGCAGGCCGCCGGGCTGGTGCGCGCGGGGGAGCCCGCGCAGCCGCTGGAGCGGGCCGCGGACCGTCTCGCCGCGGCCGTCGTCGCCGGCACCGCCAAGCCGCCCGACCGCCGGGTCCGGGTGCTGGACCGTCGCACGGGCGTCCTGCAGGCGCACGCGGCCCACGAGCACCGCGTCCTCGGCGACCTGATCCCGGAGCAGCTCAACGCGATCGTGACCGGCTCGCCCCAGCGCGATGAGGTACTGCAGCGTCAGATCGCGCTGCTCGACCTGTGGCGGCGGACGCCGAAAACGGTCACCGAGGCCGACGTCGACCGGATCTGCAACTGGATCCGCACGGTCCGGCTGGGCCCGGACCGGGTCCTGGCCACGACCGGCGAGCTCAACGCCCTGCCCGACTTCCTGCCCGGCAGCGAAAGCATCGAGTCGCTCGGCGCCGACATCCTCCTGCCGCTGTTGCAGCTGATCCGGCAGGAGGGGTACAACCGGCTGACGCAGCTGCGCACGAACACCGACCCGCGGGTGACGTTCCCCGGCTCCGCCAACCCGCCGTTCTGGCAGAGCCAGGTCAACGCGATGCTCGAGACGCAGGCCCTCGACCTGCTCACGTCCGGGCTCGGCCCGCAGGGCAGCGACCACTACCTCGGGCTGCTCGCCCGCAACGCCTGCCACTTCGCGCCCTTCTCCTGGCACCGGTGGCAGGTCAACCACCTGCTGGCCCGCACCGCGGCCCGCCGCGCGTGGGAGCGCCAGGATGCGGACCTGAAGGGCCGGGCGTGGGCGCTCAACGGCTACGCCGACCACTTCCTGCAGGACTCGTTCGCCGCCGGCCATCTCATGAACAAGACGATGGTCATGCAGTGGTTCGTCGAGTGGGCGGCCCACGAGGACCTGCTGCCGATCGTCGACCTCGACGCCATCACGCGGATGACCCAGGCCAACCAGCCGCACCTGGCCGGGCGGTCGCTGTACGACCCCGGCTACGCCGGGCCGTCGCCGGACCCGCAGACCGCGCAGGAGGCGGCGACGCTCGTCGGCCGGGTGCTGGCCAGCGGCGTCGGGCCGCACGGCGACGCCGACGAGTTCACCGCGTACCAGTACTACCTCACGTTCCTCACCAGCGCCGCGACCCAGCTCAGCTCGGCCCGGGTCCACGACCACTTCAACGAGAGCTCGCTGTGGGTGGCGTCGCCGGCGCACCCCGACGCGTACGAGGTGTGGGGCGATCTGACGCTGCTCACCGGCGCCAACGGCCGCGAGGGCATGGCCGAGACCAGCCGCGCGGCCCGGATGTCGCAGCAGGCGATCGCGGACATCCTCAACGGCGGCGAAACGCAGATCAGCGTCGCCGACATCCGCCGCCGCATCCCCACCCGCGCCGGGCTGAGCGCGAAGGGCCTGCAGGACCTGGAGCAGTTCAACGACGGGCAGAAGCCGTTCTGTACCGCGGCCTTCGACGACTTCGGCCCGCTGCTGAAGACGCTGCTGACCCGGCTCGCCTCGCCCCGGCTGGGCATCGTGTCGCAGGACCAGGAGTTCACCACGGTGTGGTCCACCGGGCTGCCGGGGACCCTGCCCGCGCTTGGCGAGGTGGACGTCGTGCTGCACGACGGGCGGATGTTCGCGGCGAGCAAGGGCGCGCTGTACGAGCTGGACCCGGTGTCGGGCCGGGTGCTGCGCGCCGAGACGATCGTGCCGGGCGCCGGCGCCACCCCGGCCACGCACCTCGCCGTCGACGACACCCGCGTCTACTTCTCGTGCCAGGGTCACGTGTTCGGGTTCCCGCTGGAGAACTGGGCGCAGGCAACGTGGCAGCGTTCGGTCGGCGGGACGATGTCGGCCGGCGAGGTACACCTGCTGTGCGCGCCGGGCGTGCTCTACGCCGGCGCGAACTGCACCGCGTACCGCCTCGATCCGGCCACCGGCAACATTGTGAGCTCGCTCAACGTCAACCCCGACGTGCGCGTCGGAAGCGTCGAGACCCGGCTGGCGCTCGGCGCGACGATGCTGTTCGTCGGCGTGCACGGCGCCGCGTACGGCATCCGGCTGAGCAACTGGAGCCTGGCCTGGAAGACCGGCGTGGGCGGCAGCGTCCAGAACGACCCGGTGACGCTCATCGACACCCCGGAGGGCACGTTCGCCGGCTCGGACGGCTTCGTGTACCGGCTCAACCCCGACACCGGCGCCGTCATCCACGAGCTGATGCTCGGCCAGAAGATCGGCGTCGGCGACTACGACACCTGGATGACATCCGCCCCTGGCTGGCTGTTCTGCGGCACCCACGGCTTCGCCAGCGGCGTCGCCCTGGCCGACTTCACGAAGCGGTGGAGCACCCGGGTCGGCGGCATCAAACGCAACCCGGTCCACGTCGTGCGGTGCGGCAACCAGCTCGTCGCCGGCTCCGACGGCTACGTCGTCGAGCTCGACCCGGCCGACGGCACCGTCCTGCACGAGCTGCTGCTCACCTATGCCGCATACACCACCGGCGACTACACGGTGACGTTCGCCGCCGACGGCAACGACCTCTACGCCGGGGTCCACGGCTACGTCAACCGGTTGTTCAGCAAGCGCGTCGCGCTCAACGGCAACCTGTACCACCGCGACCAGAACGCCACCGGGAACTGGAGCGCCTGGGCCCGCGGCTTCAAGCAGGCCCCGACCGCCGTGCAGCAGGTCGCCGGCGGCGTCGGCCCGTCCCGGGGCCGCCTGGAGGTGTTCGCCGTCGGCGGCAACAGCCTCGCCGCCGGCAACAACGAGCTGTACCACATCAGCCAGGACGACGACGGCCGCTGGAGCATGTGGCAGGCGGACTTCGACAAGGCCCCCGCACAGGTGCAGTCGGTCGCCGTGGCCCGCAACCCCAACGGCCACCTCGAGGTCTTCGTCGTCGGCGCCGTCGACGGCCGGGTCCACCACAACTGGCTCGACGGCGACGGTCACTGGCACGGCTGGTCGCCGTCGTTCGACGGCCAGCCGGTGCCGATGCAGCTGACCCTGCCGGTGCGCGGGCCCGCCGGCCTGGAGCTGTTCGCGATCGACCGGGACGGCATCCTGTACCGCGACTTCTACCACGACGGCCGCTGGCGCGGCTGGACGGCCGGCTTCAACGGCGCGCCCGGCCCGATCCAGCAGGTCTGCGCCTCGCCGGACCCGGCCGGCAACCTGTCGGTGTTCACGGTCGGCCTGGACGGCACCCTGCTGCACGCCCGCCAGAAGCCGTCCGGCGAATGGCTGGCGTGGACGGCCGCGGCCGGTGGCACGCCGGCCCGGATGCGCCAGGCGTTCGCCGTGCGCGGCGCCGGCGAGCGTGGCGACCTGGAGCTGTTCGCCGTCGGCCAGCTCGACGGCACGCTGTACCACAACCGCATGACCGCCGACGGTCGCTGGCACGGGTGGGCGCCCCGGTTCAACAACGTTCCGGGCCCGGTCCAGTCCGTCACCGCCGCGGCCGGCCCGGCGAAGCATCTGGAGCTGTTCGCGACCGGCCTGGACGGCACGCTGTACCACTGCTGGCAGGACATCTACGCCAGCTGGCACGGCTGGGACACCGGCTTCGGCGGCGCCGAGCCGATGCAGTCGGTCGTCGCGATGACCGGCGCGGCCGGCCGCCTCGAGGTGTTCGCCCACTCGGCGATCAACCCCGCCGGCCCGGCCCGCAGATCGGCGCAGCGCCTGCGCGACCTGTCGGGCCTCATGGTCGGCTGACGGGAGACGACCCGGTCAGGCGGCGAACGCCACTGTGGACAGCAGGGCGTTCGCCGGCTGCCGGGAGTCCGGTGCGGTGTGCTGCCCCGGGTGGTCAGGCCCGGCGGCCGGCCAGCCAGGCCGTGGCGCCGGCCATGGCGGCCCCGCCGAGCACGGCCCCGATCAGGCCGCGGTGCTGCGAGGCCCACAGCTGCTGGCTGTGCTCGTGGGCGCGCTGGTCGAACGAGCCGTGGGCGCCCTGGTCGGTGCCGGGCGCGTCGTCGGCGGGCCGCCAGAGGTTCGGTTCGAGGTCGGCGGCGGGTTGGCGGGTCTGCTGGGAGTCGAACCCGGTGCGGGCCAGGTAGCGGTCGAGCAGCCCCGGCGCGACCTTGTTGGCCAGCAGCGTGGCGGCCGTCGACGCGCCGACCCAGTACTCGCGGCGGTCCGGGTGCGCGGCCGCGTGCACCACGGCGCCGGCCGCCACCTCGGGCTGGTAGATCGGCGGGATCGGCTGCGGGTGGCGGCGCAGGCGGGACAGCACCCAGTCGAACTGCGGCGTGTTGACGGCCGGCATCTGCACCATGGTGAGCCGCACGTTGCTCTTGTCGTGCAGCAGCTCGCAGCGCAGCGACTCGTTGAAGCCCTGGATGGCGTGCTTGGCGCCGCAGTATGCGGTCTGCAGCGGGATGCCCCGGTACGCCAGGGCCGAACCGACCTGCACGATGGTGCCCGCGTCGCGGGGCAGCATGTGCCGCAGCGCCGCGCGGGTACCGTTGACGTAGCCCAGGTAGGTGACCTCGGTCGCGCGCCGGAACTCGTCCGGCTTGACCTCCATGAACGGGGCGAACACCGAGGAGAACGCCACGTTGACCCACACGTCGATCGGGCCGAGCTCCGCCTCCACGTGCGTCGCGGCGCGCTCCACCGCCTCGCTGTCGGCGACGTCGACCTCGATGGGCAGCGGCCGTCCGCCGGCCTCGAGGACGTCGCGTTCCGCGCCGGCCAGCCCGTCGCTGCCGCGGGCCAGCAGTCCGACCGCGTCGCCCTCGGCCCCGAACGCCCGGGCGCTGGCCCGGCCGATGCCGCCGCTCGCGCCGGTCACCACGACCACCCGGCGGCCGTCCCTCGTCGTCATGATCGCGCCTCCCATCTCCGTCCGGTAGCTCTGCGACCCGTGCCCGTCGCGCTCGTCCCTAAACAACCATTGCCATGTGCAAGGATTTCGCCGTCCTGCGATGATGGCCGTATGCAGTCCTCCCGGCCGGCGGTCAGTGAGGCCGCGGTGCAGGCCCTCATGCTGGCCAGCCGCGCCTTTGTCGGGCTCACCGCCCGGTCGCTTGCGGCCGTCGACGGCGAGGTCACCCTGCCGCAGTTTCGCACCCTCGCCGTGCTGGCCGGGCGCGGCCCGCAGCGCGGCATCGACATCGCCGACGAGCTGCAGATCAACCCGTCCACCGCCACCCGGATGATCGACCGTCTCGTGCGCAAGCAGCTGGTGCGCCGGACCCGCAGCGTCAGCGACCGCCGGATCGTGCGGCTGCGGCTGACCAAGGCGGGCCGGCACGTCGTCGAGCAGGTCCTCGCCCGCCGCCGCAGCGACCTCGAGGCCCTCGTCGCCGAGACCGCCGATCTGTGGCAGCCGGCGGTCATCGACGCGCTGACGGCTTTTGCGGCGGCGGCCGGCGAGGTCGGCGAGCAAGACTGGTGGTTGGGCTGGACCACCGGGGACGGCGACGGGGCGTAACCCCGACCGGGCGCGACCCGCCGGGGACATCGCTGGCACGATTCATTGCATAGTGCAAACATGGTTGTATGCATCCGGTACGGCAAGGAGCGTGACCATGACCCTGACCGAGACGCCGACCACCACCGGGCAGGCGGCCTGGCAGCGCACCGACACCGTCGGCACCGAGCTGGTGTTCCTCGACCACGACGCCGGCACGGCGGAGGGCACCGCGGTGATCACCGGCCGATCCGCCTACACCTGCCACTGGCTGGCCCGGCTCGACGAGGACCTGGCCGTCACGGCGCTCACCGTCACCTGCTGCGGCAGCGGATGGGAGCGCACCCTGACCCTGCAGCGCGACGCCACGGGCTGGTCCGGCGCCGACGACGCCGCCCAGATCCCGCACGACGCGCTGCTGCGCCTGCCCGACTCGCCGGTGTTCGCCACCTGGGCCGTGCGCCGGCTGGCGCTGACCAGCCACGGCGGGCCCGTTGACGCGCCGACCGCCCGGGTGCTGCTGCCGTCGCTGACGCTGGCGACCGGCACCTCGACGTACCAGCTGATCGGCCCGCACCGGCTGCGCATCACCGGCGAGGGGCCGGCCGCCCTCTACGACCTCGACGACGCCGGCACCGTCATCTTCCAGCCCGGCCGGGCCCGGCTCGTGCGCCGGTGAGGGCGATGCCCTCGCCGATCGACGCCTACGCCCTGATCGGCGACCTGCACACCGGCGCCCTGGTCGGCCGCGACGGGTCGATCGACTGGCTGCGCGACGCCACCTTCACCCTGCGGGCGCTGCTCGGCACCGGCCACGACGAGGAGGCCAGGGCGTGGCGGTCCTGGCTGGTGCGGGCCGTCGCCGGCGACCCCGCCGACCGGCAGATCATGTACGGCCTCGACGGCACCCGCCGGCTGCCCGAGTCGACCCTGGACTGGCTGCCCGGCCACGACGGCGCCTCCCCGGTCGACCCGCCGGCCGTCGCGGAGGGAGCCGGGCGATGAACGCCCCGGCGGACCCGTTCGCGGTCACCGTCGACGAGTCCGGCGACGCCGTCCGGGTCGCCGTGCAGGGCGTCATCGACACCGCCACCACCGGCCGCCTCACCCAGTGCATCGCCGGCGTGCTCAGCCGGCGGCAGCGCACCGAGATCGTCGTCGACCTGTCCACCGTGCGGCTGCTGGCCGCCGGCGGCATCCGGGCCATGCTCGCCGCCCGCCGCCACGCCGCCGAGGCTGGCGCCGGCCTGTACGTCACCGGCGCCCACGGCATCGTCAGCACCGTCCTGCAGCTCACCGGGGCCTACGCCGAACTGTCCGCGCCGGTATGCTCCCCACACGACCCCGCCCCGCGCCCGGAGGGAGCCGCCATCGTGCCGACCCCGCGGGAGCGCGCCCGGCAGGCGCTGCGCACGCACGCCCCCGACCTGGCCGACGCCGGCATCACCGAGCTGGGCCGGGGCCTGGACAACACCGCCTTCCGCTGCGGCGAGCTGGTCCTGCGGGCCGCGGACCATGATGTGGTACGGCGGGAGGCTGCCCTGCTGGCCGTCGTCTCCGCGCACGTGTCGCTGCCGGTGCCCGCGGTCCGCTTCGCCGACCCGGCCACGGGCGTCCTGGCCTACCCCCTGCTGCCGGGCCGCCCCCTGCTCGGCCGGCCCGCGCCCGCCGCCCTGGCCGCACCGCTCGGCCGCTTCCTGCGCGACCTGCACGCCATCCCACTGTCCATGGTGGACGGCCTGGCGCCGGTCGAGGACGCCGAACCGGGGGAGTGGCTGGAGGATCTGGACGGCCCGGCGGAACTCCTCCGGATGCTGCACGACACCATTCCGGAGCCGTCGCACCGGCGCGTCCTGGCCCACGCCGACCTCGGTGCGGAGCACATCCTGGAACGCGACGGCGCCGTCACGGGCGTGATCGACTGGACCGACGCCGCCGTCACCGACCCGGCGCTGGACTTCGCCCGCCTGTACCGCGACTTCGGCCCCGAGTTCCTGGCCGCGGTCCTGGCCGAGTACGGCGAGCCGCCCGCCCGGGACCGGATCGAGTTCTTCGCCCGGTGCGCCGCCCTGGAGGACCTCGCCTACGGCCGATCGACCGACCGGTTCGAGTACGCCCGCGCGGCCGAACGCAGCCTCGCCCGGCTCTTCCCCACGCTCAGAGCCGCGCCAGCTGACGACTCCTGACGTGGCCGGCCAGGAACAGCGCCGCGACCATGGCGAGCATGACGTAGGACGCCGGGATCGGATGCACGACGAAATGCGTGTCCGCGTCCGGGGTGTCCAGGAACGCCCGGAAGCCGACGGTGTTCTGCAGTGCGACCGCCACCAGCAGCCAGGCGCCCGCGATCGGCAGCCGCGGATCGAGCGCCACCCCGATCAGGCACGCGAGCACGAAGCCGCCGACGATCGCCATCGCGAGCAGCGCCGCCACGAGATCGCCGGCCGTCCCGTCGGACAGGAGACCCGGCCCGTGCTGGATCGCTACCGCGGCCGGCGCCACCAGCAGCCACCACGCCGAGCGTGTCACGCGCCCCGAACGGAACCGGACCGCCAGCACGGCCAGGACGATCACGGCGGTGCCCAACGGCCACGGCAGCCACTGGCCCGGCAGCAGCACGGTCAGCCACGCGGCCGTCAGCGCCAGCGCGACGATCCACCGGGCCCACACCGTCGCGGCGATCGCCGCCAGCGCCAGCACCGCCGCGATGCCGCCCTGGACCGACCACGCCCGGCCCCAGACGAGGTCGGGAACGAGCCCGGCGAAGGCGAAGCCGAGCAGCAGCAGCGCGCCCATCTGCAGGCCTTCGGACCACACCGCGCCCGGCGTGCGGCGCCCGGCGGCGCCGAGCCGCGCCCGCATCCCCTGGGCCACGATGCTCGCCGCTTCGCGCCCGCTCGGCCAGCGCTGCCCCGCCGACGCGTCCTCCAGCACGGTGCCGAGCAGTTCGTCGCCCCGCCGCCGGCGGTACTCGGGCGGGTAGGCCAGCAGGAGCAGCCGGTAGCGCCGGGTGAGGACGTCGCTCATGCCGGCCACGCCATGGTCGTGTTGAGCACCCGCCGGCGCAGCGCCTGGCTGGTCACGATCTTCGCGGCGCTCGCGAGCCGGGCCGCCTCCGCCTGCACGGCATCGGTGCCCTTGGGGGTCAGCGCGTAGTAGCGGCGCGCCCGGCCGTTGACGATCTCCTCGCTGACCACCTCGACCAGCCCGGCCTCGGCCAGCCGGTCGAGCACCGCGTAGAGCGAGCCGGCCGCGAGCCGCACCGCCTCGCCGGAGAGCGTCTCGACCCGCTTGATGATGACGTAGCCATGCAGCGGGCCGTCGAGGAGCGCGGCCAGCACGAAGTAGCTCGGCGCGGTGAGCACCGTGCCCCGGATAGTCATGTCAGAAGACTATGCGTGAACGTGGCATATGACAATCCCGGCGATGCTTTTTACACAGCTCGTAGAAAGTTTCAGCCGCCACCGCAGGTAAACCGCAGGTCGCGGCGCTCGAGCATTGACGTCGATCGGGCCGAGGCCCACGATCCCCACGAGGAGCGGGCGCCCGTCGCTGCCCGAAGTCGGCCCGGCCGGCCACACCGCTCCGCCCGCACGACGTCACGCGATCGGAGTGTCACCCCGTGGTTCTCAGACGTACCAGGATGCGAAGGGCCGTCGGCGGCGCAGCGGCCCTGGCCGCCGCCGCGGCCACCGCCGTCGTCGCCGTCACCCTCACCGCCGGCACCGCATCCGCCGGCACCGGCACCGGCTACCTGCACACCAACGGCAACAAGATCGTCGACTCCACCGGCGCGACGGTCCGCCTCACCGGCCTCAACTGGTTCGGCATGGAAACCGACAACCACACCTTCCACGGGCTGTGGGCGGGCCGGCCGGCGAGCTGGACCCAGCAGCTGGACCACATGGCGCAGCTCGGCTTCAACACCATCCGCGTGCCGTACACCGGCGACTCCCTGCGCGCCGGCGCGACCGCCACCAGCGTCAACACCGACACCAACCCCGACCTCGTCGGCCTGTCCCCGCTGCAGATCCTCGACAAGGTCGTCAACTACGCCGGCAGCAAGGGGATGCGCATCATCCTCGACCGGCACCGGCCCACCGCCGCCGGGCAGACCGCCCTGTGGTACACCGGCACCGCCACCGAGGCCAGCGAGATCGCCGACTGGCAGATGCTCGCCTCGCGCTACGCCAACAACCCCACCGTCGTCGGCGCGGACCTGTTCAACGAGCCGCACGCCGACGGCACCGACCCCAACGGCGTCGGCTCCTGCTGGGGCTGCGGCGACACCACCAAGGACTGGCGCCTGGCCGCCGAGCGGATCGGTAACGCGATCCTGCAGACCAACTCCAACTGGCTGATCTTCGTCGAGGGCGTCAGCTGCGACGGCACCGGCGGCTCGCCGAACCCGTACGACAACATCCCCGACGACCCGATGGCCTGCGGCTGGTGGGGCGGCAACCTCTCCAAGGCCGGCACCTACCCCGTCCGGCTCAACGTCGCCAACCGGCTGGTGTACTCCGCGCACGACTACGGCATCTCGGTGTACGACCGCCAGCCGTGGTTCAAGGACCCCAACTTCCCGAACAACCTGCCCGACGTGTGGGACCACTTCTGGGGCTACCTGTACAAGCAGAACATCGCCCCGGTCCTCGTCGGCGAGTTCGGCAGCACCCTCGCCAACCCGCTGGACACCCAGTGGATGACGAAGCTCATGGCGTACATGGGCAGCGGCGTCAACGGCATGTCGTTCACGTACTGGTCGTGGAACCCGGACTCGGGCGACACCGGCGGCATCGTCAGCGACGACTGGAACACCGTCAACCAGGCCAAGATGAACATCATCGGCCCCTACCTCATCCCGCCGTCCGGCGGCGGCGGACCGACCGGCGGCACCAGCTCCCGGCCGCCGACCAGCTCCCAGCCGCCGACCAGCTCGCAGCCCCCGACGAGCTCGCAGCCCCCGCCGCCGACCGGCGCGTGCACCGCGACGTACAAGGTCACCAACCAGTGGACCGGCTCGCCGGGCGGCTTCCAGGTCGAGGTGACGGTCAAGGCCGGCACGTCGGCGATCTCCCGGTGGACGGTCAAGTGGACGTACGCCAACGGCCAGACCATCACCCAGCTGTGGAACGGCACCCTGAGCACGTCCGGCTCCGCGGTGACGGTGACGAACCTGGCGTACAACGGCTCGATCCCGGCCAACGGCACGACCACGTTCGGCTTCACCGGCACCTGGAACGGTACGAACGCCACCCCGACCCTGACCTGCACCGCCTGACGCAGTTCCGCGAGCCCGGCCCGGCGACCACCCGTTCGCCGCGCCGGGCTCGCGCCCGTTCAGGACCGCACACCGACGCCGACGCGCGCCGATGCCTCTACGGCTGTAGAGCCGAACGGCGACGGCGGGTACACTCGCGCCTCGTGCTGCACCGGCTCGCCATCGACTACGGTTCGTCGCACACCGTCGCCGCGCTACGGCGTCCCGGCGATCCCGTCCGGCCGCTGCTCTTCGACGGCACGCCGCTGCTGTCCTCCGCCGTCTTCGCCGACGCCGACGGCACGATCCTCACCGGCGCCGACGCGCTCGCCGGGGCTCGGATCGACCCGGCCCGGTTCGAGCCGAGCCCCAAGCGCCAGATCGACGCCGGCGAGGTGCTGCTCGGCGACGGGCCGGTGCCCGTCGCCGCCCTGATCGCCGCGACGCTGCGCCGGGTCGCCGACGAGGCCGCGCGGGTCAACGGCGGCGAGCCGTTCGAGACCGTGCTGACCCACCCCGCCGGCTGGGGCGCGGCCCGGCGCGCGGTGCTGCGCAGCGCCGCCGAGGCGGCGGGGCTCGCCCGCCCGGAGATGCTCGCCGAGCCGGTCGCCGCGGCGCTGCAGGTGCTCGCCGGCGCCGGCCCGGCCGAGGCGCGCGGCCGCCCGCTGGCCGTCTTCGACCTCGGCGGCGGCACCTTCGACGTCGCGGTGGTGCGTGCCGACGGCGACGGGTTCGAGATCCTCGCCGCCGACGGTCTCGCCGACGTCGGCGGGGCCGACCTCGACGCGCTCGTCGTCGACATCGTCCGCCGCGCGGCCGCGCCCGCCGACCCCGAAGCGTGGGCCCGGCTCACGGCGCCGGGCACCCGGGCCGAGCGCCGGGCCTTCCGCGCGTTCTGGGACGCCGCCCGCGCCGCCCGCGAGCATCTGTCCCGCCACTCCTCGGCCACGCTCGTGGTGCCCCTGCTCGACCGCGACGTGCCGGTGACCCGCGAGCAGTTCGAGCAGGCCGCCGCCCCGGTGCTCGGGCTCGCGGTCGACCGCACGCTCGCCGTGCTGCGCCGGGCCCGCCTCGACCCGGGTGACCTGGCCGGGATCCTCCTGGTCGGCGGGGCCACCCGCACGCCGCTGGTCGGCACCCTCCTGCACCGCGCCACCGGGCGGCCCCCGATCGTGCGCGAGCAGCCCGAGCTCATCGTCGCCGAGGGCGCCCTGGGCCACGCTACGGCCGCACCGGCGGCACGGGAAGCGCCGCAGGCAACACCACAGGAGCCGGCCGTGGTACCCCCGGAGCCCGGACCGCGCCGGGAACGCCGGCCGATGCGCTCGCACGGCTCGCGTGCCCGCCCGCTCGCCGAGTTCATCGTCGCCGCCGTGGCCATCGTCGCCGGCCTGGCGTACGTCGCCGCCCACGACGCCATGCTCGACGACCTGCCGACCGGCGGCTGGGTGTGGGGCATCGCCGTGCTCGTGGGCACGTTCATGGTGGCGGTCAGCGGCCTGTTCCGCACGTTCGTCCCGGACCTGCTCGTCATCGACGACCACGGCGTGCACCACCAGCGCATGCGATGGGGCCGGGGCCTGCAGCGCCACTCGGTGCCGTGGACCGAGATCCGCGAAGCGGTCGTGACGGACGTCGACCTATTCCCCAACCTCGTCCTGCGC
Source organism: Dactylosporangium sp. CA-139066 (assembly GCF_050936175.1). Classification (NCBI taxonomy): domain Bacteria; kingdom Bacillati; phylum Actinomycetota; class Actinomycetes; order Micromonosporales; family Micromonosporaceae; genus Dactylosporangium; species Dactylosporangium sp. CA-139066. The sequence goes on from NZ_JBNJNH010000001.1 coordinate 4,149,022, forward strand.
ACCCACGCCGGGCCCCGCGACGGCGAGGCGCTCACGTCGCGCCGCTACGCGCCGCAGGTCGCCGGCTACCCGATCTGCAGGCTCGGCGAGGTCGGTGCCGACGCCGACCGGGTCCGTGCCGCCATCGCCGAACACGCCCCTCCGGCGCGGCCGTGACCACGGGGCCGGCCCGCGTGCTCAGGCGCGGGACGGGCCGGGCAGCCGGGCGGTCAGCACGTCGGTGAGCACGGCGCGGATCTCCGGCTGGGTGAAGGGCCGCCGCCCGCTCACCGTCGACTCGAAGACGATGCCCTGGCAGACGGCCAGCACGGCCCGGGCATCGCGGCGCGGGTGGCGGGTGCCGAGCGCCGAGAGCAGGGCGACGGCGGCGCCGGTGAACGTGGCCGCGAGCTCCTCGAGGACCGCCCGCACGGCCGGGTACCGCGTGGCCTCGAGACTCAGGTGCAACCGCGCCTCGGTCCGGCGCCGGTCGGCGGTGATCTGCGCCCACACCAGCCGGGTGAGCAGGCCGGCCAGGTCGTCCACGGTCGCCGGCGCGGTGGGCGGCCGGCCGGTCATGTCGAGCTCGGCGATGCGCCGCGCCCCCGCGATGAGCAGCGCCTCGCGGGAGCGGAAATAGTACGAGCACGAGCCGGCCGGCAACCCGGCGGCGGCATCGACCGCCCGGTGGGTGAGGCCGCGCGCGCCGGAGGAGGCCAGGACCTCGATGACCGCGTCGGCGATTGCGGTCCGGCGGTCGTCGGGTGGCTGGCGCGGCACGACTCAACGTACCGTCCGGCCGGATCGGAGGGCCACGCTTCGGGGAGCTGCCGCGGGCGACCTCGCACGAATTCGGGCGCTGGAACGGTGAAGCCGGCGCGTCCGGGGTAGCAGTCGCCGGAATCGGGCGGGCAACCGGACAGGGCAGGTGCGCATGGCGGGCGCGACGATGGTGGCGGCCACCATGCTGGCCGCACCGGGCGAGCCGGCGCAGTTGCTGCCGGCCCGTGAGCAGATGGCCTTCACGCTCGGGTTCCACATCATCCTGGTGCCGTTCGGGCTCGCCTTCACGTTCCTCATGCTGCTGGCGGAGTACCGCGGTATCCGCCGCGGCGATCAGGACGCACTGCTGCTGGCCCGCCGCTGGTCGAAGGTGTCCGCGGTGCTGTTCGCCGTCGGCGCGGTCTCCGGCACCGTGCTGTCCTTCGAGATGGGCCTGCTGTGGCCCGGTCTCATGCGCCGCTTCGGGGCCGCGTACGGGCTGCCGTTCGCCGTCGAGGGCATCTTCTTCTTCCTCGAGGCGATCTTCGTCGCCATCTACATCTTCGGCTGGGACCGGCTGCGCCCGTGGGTCCACTTCTGGTCCGGCGTTCCGGTCCCGATCGCCGGGCTCGGCGGCACCGCCTCGGTCGTGGCCGCCAACTCCTGGATGAACCGGCCCGCGGGCGTCGCCGTGCGCGACGGGCAGGTCGTCGACGTCGTGCCGGGCCGCGTGTTCCTCAACGGCGCGTTCTGGTACGAGACGCTGCACATGTTCCTCGCCGCGTACATCGTGGCCGGCTTCCTCGTCGCCGGCGTCTACGCCGCGGCGATGCTCAAGGGCCGCCGGGACCGCTACCACCGGCTCGGCTTCCTCATCGCCTTCGTCACCGCCGCGGTGGTCATGCCGGTGCAGATCGTCGTCGGCGACGTCGCCGCCCGGGAGGTCTTCAAGCACGAAGCGGCCAAGTTCGCCGCCATCGAGGCGGTGCCCGACACCGGGACCCACGTGCCGGAGACGATCGGCGGTGTCGTGATCGCCGGCCGGGTCCGCTACGGCATCGGCATCCCCAACGGCGCGTCGCTGCTGGCCGGCTACCGCCCCGGCACCGAGATCCGCGGCCTCGACGCGATCCCGGCCGACGTGCGGCCACCGGACCACCTGGTGACGATCGTCCACCTGTCCTTCGACGTCATGGTCGGCACCGGCTTCGCGCTGCTCGCCCTGGCGGCCTGGTTCGGCTGGGCCTGGTGGCGCCGCCGGGACCTGCCGCGCAGCCGCTGGTTCCTGCGCGCCGCCGCGGCCGCCGGTGTCGTGTCGGTCGTCGCGCTGGAGAGCGGCTGGGTGGTCACCGAGGTCGGCCGCCAGCCCTGGACCGTCGTCGGGCTGCTGCTCACCCGCGACGCGGTCAACACCAGCGGCAACATGTGGGCCTTCTTCGCCGGCACTTTGCTGCTGTACATCGCGGTCGGCGTCGGCGCGATCCTGGTGCTGCGATCGATGCGCCGTCGCTGGGCCGCCGCCGGCCCGCCGCGCAGCGTCGAGGTGCCGTACGGGCCCGCCGAGCCCGAGGAGGCGCCATGAGCACGGTCGTGGCGGCCGGGCTGCTGGCCGGTTTCCTCGCCTACGCCGTCTTCGCCGGCGCCGACTTCGGCGCCGGGTTCTGGGACCTCACCGCCGGCGGTGCCGAGCGCGGACGGGCGATCCGCGCCCACATCGACCACGCCCTCGGACCGGTCTGGGAGGCCAACCACGTCTGGCTCATCTACTGCCTGGTCATCGCCTGGAGCGCCTTCCCGGCCGCGTTCGCCGCCGTGACGACCACGCTCTACCTGCCACTGGGCCTGGCCGCGCTCGGCATCGTGGTACGCGGCGCCGGGTTCGCGTTCCGCAAGGCCCTCGTGCACACCAGCACCCAGCGGCTCAACGGCGCCGCCTTCGCCGTGTCCTCCGTCATCACCCCGTTCTTCCTCGGCACGGTCGCCGGCGGCATCGCGACCGGCCGAGTCCCCGCCGGCGGCCACGGCGATCCGCTCACCAGCTGGCTGAACCCCACCTCGCTGCTCATGGGCGCGCTGTTCACCGCCATGTGCGCCTACCTGGCCGCGGTCCTGCTCGCCGCCGAGGCCCGCACCGATCGGGACGTGCTCCTCGAGCGCCGGTTCCGCCACCGGGCGTGGTGGGCCGCCTGGGTCTGCGGCGCCCTTGCCGTCGCCGGTCTGGCGGCCATGGCCGTCGACGCCCCGCGGCTCTTCGAGCGGCTGCTGAGCACCGCGCTGCCGGCCACCCTCGCCTCGCTGCTGACCGGAGCGGCCGCGCTGGTCCTGCTGCGCCGGCACTCTCCCGGGCTCGTGCGGTTCCTCGCCGGCGTCGCGATCGCCGCTCTCGTCGCGGCCTGGGGTGTGGCTCAGGCGCCGTACCTGCTCGGCACCCACACCACCATCCAGCAGGCCGCCGCCCCGACCGCCACGATGGTCACCCTGCTGATCGTGTTCGCCGCCGCCGCCCTTGTCGTCGCCCCGTCCCTGGTGTTGCTGTACGCCCTGCAGCAGCGCGCCACCCTGCGGCAGGACGATCACCTTTAGCCGCCCGGCGCGCCTACGCCGGGGTGGCTCCTTCCGCCGCCACCCGACTTTTCGTCCAGGCGGGGCTGGCCTGGAAGAAAAATGGTCGGTCGTGCCGCCGGTGGGTAGCTCGTCAAGAGGAAGGCAGCTACGGACTAAGGGAGGTGTGTGGTGGCCGAGGTTTCGCAGTATCAGGACTTCGCCGGACATCCAGACATCGCCGAGATGCAACAGCGCTATGAGCGACTTGGCGCCAGCGGACAGGCGGTTGTCATCGATGGGCTGGTGTTGCTGGCCGGCGCCTGGCTGGCCATCTCACCGTGGGTGATCGGCTTCAACGCCAGCGCGCCACACCTGACCGTCAACGACCTGATTCTCGGGATCACGATCGGCGTGATCGCCCTGGGGCTGACGCTGGCGCCGGCCCACATGTACCGGCTGAGCTGGGCCATGGCGGCGATCGGCGTGTGGGTCATCATCTCGCCGTGGGTCGTTGAGCGAGGGGTTACCGGGGTGACGGCCGGAACGATCGCGTCGAACGTCGCCACAGGTGCCGTGACCGCGTTGCTGGGCCTCGGCGCCGTCGGGCTGCTGATGTCGACGAGCCGCCAGACCCGGTTCAACCGCGGTACGGGCGCAAGGCGCGGGCCGGAGCGGCCCGGCTATGAGCCACGGGCCGGCTACGACCAGCCTGACGTGGAGCGCACCGGCTACGACCGGTCCGGCTCGGACCGGCCCGGGTTTGACCGGCCCGGCACCGAACGACGCCCCCGCTAGTCGTACCTGTGCTGAACCATCGGTGTGCCTCGCCGTCGTGATCCGGATGCGCCACGGGTGGTGCATCGTTTGGAGGTCAATGCGTAGCGGCGCAGGACCCGCCCTCCGGGCCCGGCTGGCCCCGTCGGGGTCTTGCGCCGCTACGCCGATCAGGGACTTGACGGGCTGATGTTGGCGTTGCGGTGCAAGACATTGCCGGGGTCGTACTCCGCCTTGATCCGCGTCAGGCGGTCGTACTTCGCCGCGCCGTACGCCTGCCGCACCCGGTCCCGCTCGTACTCCGACATGAAGTTCACGTAGCCGCCGGAGTTGCTGGCGAACGGCACCAGCGCCGCCCACATTTCCCGGATGAACGCCCGCTCGGCGGCCAGCTCGGCCGGGGTGCCCGTGACGCCCATCAGGTTGACCGCGTAGCTGGGGCGGCGCGCGCCGCCGAACGCGGTGTCGTCGTCGGTGTGGTCCAGGAACGCGCCGGTGAGCGGGAAAATGCCCAACATCGACAGCGGCGAACCGCGCCGCGGCCAGCGCTCGGCGAGCACGTCAAGCACGCCGTCGGCGAGATCGTCGACGTAGAGCGACTTCTCGTAGGCGCAGACGCCGCCCTCAGGCAGCGCCGTCTCCAGCACGCGCTGGATGTCGACCCACGGCATCGGCGCGGCGATGCGGTACGCCGGACGCAGCTCCGCCTCGATGCGCTCCCGCACCGCCGGGAACGCCGCCGTCTGCGCCGTGTCGGCGACCAGCATCGCGAACCCGGGCCGGCCGCGCAGCTCGGCCGGCACGAACGGCTCGCCGCCGGCGGTCAGCCCGCCGAGCATGCAGCCGGTGCCCGTCGGCAGGATGTCGACCAGCGACCGCATGTGGCGCAGGCCCTCGCGGGCGTCGGCGGCCGACACGAAGTACAACCCGAAGCCGACCTCCGGGCCGAGTTCGAACAGCCGGAACTCGAACTCGGTGACGACGCCGAAGTTCCCGCCCCCGCCGCGCAGGGCCCAGAACAGGTCGGGATGCTCGTGCGCCGCCGCCCGCAGGACGCGCCCGTCGGCCGTCACCACCCGCGCTGACACCAGGTTGTCGACGGTCAGGCCGCAGCGCGGGGTCAGCCAGCCGATGCCGCCGCCGAGCGCGAGCCCGCCGACGCCGGTGTCGCTGAACGTGCCGCCGGGGGTGGCCAGCCCGTACCGCTGCGTGGCCGCGTCGACCTGCGCCCACGTGGCGCCGCCGCCGCAGCGGGCCCGGCGCGCGCCGGGGTCGACGTCCACGCCGCACATCCGGTTCAGGTCGACGACGAGCCCGCCGTCGCAGACCGCGGCGCCGGAGAAGTTGTGCCCGCCGCCGCGGACGGCGACCTCGAGGCCGCGCTCGCGCGCGTAGGCGAGGGCGGCCACCACGTCGGCATCGGCTCCCGCGCGGACGATCACGGCGGGGCGCCGGTCCACCGCCCGGTTCCAGACGGTCCGCGCCGCGTCGTACTCCGGATCGCCCGGGAGTATCACGGTGCCGGTGAGGTCGGTAGCCGCCACAGCCCCCGACGCTAACCGCGGCGCGGCGCCCGGCCGGGTGAGCGCCAGGGTAGGTGTTACCCGACCCCGTTGCGGAGGGCGTCGAAGAGCCGTGGTCCAGTTCGTCTCCGGCGGATTCCTGATCGTGCCGATCCCGGCGGGCACCACGGCGGGTGACATCCGCGTCGGCGACGGCGGCGTCCCGGCCGGCGGCCGTGCGCGACGCCAATGTCGCGGTCTATGCCTGCCCCACGTGGGGAGTTACCTGTGCCCTTCTGCCGGGTGGCTCAGCAGCTTCCAGGAGTTGTCGCCGGTTTGGCGGCCGTCGAGGGTGCGCTGGAGCGGCGGGCCGCGGCCGTCACCTCGGCATCAAGCGCTTATACCGTCCCGAGCGGGGCAGACCGCACATCAACCGGTGAGCGGCCGAGCCCAGCACGGACCCGGCCACAAAGGTGAGTCTCTCTTGAAAGTGGGCCTTGGCCGTGCGGGAATTTTGGGACGCGCTGGCAGCCAGCATTGATCGTTTGACGGTGGCTGGGTGGATTCAGATCATCTCAGCCATAGGTGCGGTCGCCGCGGCGATTGCCGGCGCCTCGGCCGCTCGCTCGGGGCGCGCTGCGGCCCGAACCGCTGCCAAGCAGTTGCCGGAGTTGCAGAAACAGATCGAGATCAACGCGGCTCAGGCGAAAGCCGCTGACGAGCAGGTCGTCCTCGGCCAAGAAATGCTGAAAGCCGCCACGGCGGCGATCCGGGAAGCGGCACGCGCCAGGACGGACGAGCGGGCTCCCCTCGTCGTTGCGCTGCTGGAGGTGCCGCAATGGCCCCCACTGATCGATGCGACGCGTGATCGGATGCCCTATGGGAACGAATTGCGACTGCTTGACCATCGTTCTGTGGCGCAGGCCGAGGCGGCCTCGCCGGCGCGGCTCTTCACACGAAACGCGGAGCGTAACGGGCTCATGTGGTTTCAGACCCGGGGTGTACTGATCAATGAAGGCGCGACCACCGCACGGGTGCGACTCGATGACGCGGCCCAGTTCGTGGACGCGACCACCGCAAAGAGAGAGCGCCTCTTGCGACCGGGAGAAGTAGCCGTGTTCGAATGGGGCGCCGGTCACACGATTGCCGAGTGGGCGGACGCCCGCGAGAACCCCGATCCGCCCAACCCACTTGGCGCCTGCTTCTTGACGATCACCGTATTCGACTCGTTCGAACACGGCATCTTCGACCACATTCATGTCGTCATGAGCGGTCGGCCGATCGTCTCGGTGGACGACTCTTACGATGAAGTGAGGCTCGCTTCCCAGGAGTCCGAGGCGGAAATGGGAGTCACGGTCTTCCCCACCCGGCGCACGTACCGCTTCGACGGTCCGCGAAGGGACCCTCTCCCATGGGACGACACGTACGCGGCATGGTGGAGGGAGGGCGGAGGGGTAAGAAGCGTAAAGAGACGGCGTGCCACGGAGCCTGCATAGGATGCCGGCCCTACCGGCACCACTCGGCCGTCGCACCGGAACGCGCGCGTCGCGTATTGCAGATGTCGTTGCGGGTCAGGGCTCGATGACATCGGCGATGGGCCGCCGGTTGGTGTAGCAGGTCCGCGGCGCGTACCCGAACCGCAGCACGAGTTGCGGGTCGTGCAAGCGATCGACGGTGCGGCGCAATCGTTCCCGCAGGGCCGCCACCTCGGTCGGCTGCGAGTACAGCGCCGTGGCGAGGCCGAGGTCGGCGGCCGTGAGCAGCACGCACTGCAGCGCCATCCCGGCTCGGACGGCGTCTTCGAGCCCGTCGCCGAGCACGCCCAGCACGGCCACCACCGGCCGCCGCGCCGGATCGCGGGTCATTTCGAGGACCGGGCCGCCGAAGTCGCGGCGGGTCAGCAGCTCATCCGGATGCGGCGCGGCACCGGCCGCAGCCGGTCCGACACCTTCGACACGGTGATCGGCCGTGACGCTCCAGGCCCGGAGCTCCGCAGTGCAGGCCGGGTCGGCTCGCAGCTGGGCGTCTGCGGCCCGGACGAGCCCGGCCACCACGTTGAGTGCCGCCTCATCGGCTACGAAATCGAGCCAGCCGCCTTCCCGGCGGGCCGCCTCGGACAGCCGGGGCGGCGCGGCGGTGTCCACCGGAGTGTCGGCGAACGGGCCGCGGTTGGTGTGCCGGTGCGGGATCTGGTGGTGTAGCCGGCTCTCCAGCGGTGTCGGCCGCCGCAGCCGATCCGGCCAGAGGTGGAGCAGTGTCCGTCCAGCACCGAACCGGTACTGGGCCGGCAGACCAGTCATTGCCAAGGCCAGCCGCAGGTTGTACGCGGCGGCACCGCACGAGATCCGGGCCATCCGGCCGTAGTGGTCGCACGCGGCAAGGACACGGCGTTCGTCCAGCAGGACGTCCACGCCGTCGCAGGTGTGCCGGAACCGCCACGGCTGGCTGTTGTGTATCGACGGCGCCCAGACGGCATCACCGACCGCATCGGTGAACGTTTCGAGGCTCCAGGTTCGCGGCGTCGCGATCGTCGTCATGGCCGCACCTCCAGTCGGACGATGCCTCTCTCCACCCTGCCCGCGCGGCGCCGCCACCGGTAAGAGTCAAACGTCCCGAATCACCCCGCCACTCGACACGGCACCGCCGCGACCGCACCCGGCCCCGCTGCCGTATCCGCCGCCGCCTGGCGTCTCGACGACCAGCACGTCGCCCGGCTGGACGTCGACGGAGCCGCAGCCGGCGAGGCGGACGACGCTGCCGTCGGCGCGTTCCACCCGGTTGGCGCCGAGCGCGCCGGGCGAGCCGCCGGCGAGACCGTACGGCGGCACGCGCCGGTGGCTCGACAGGGTGCTGACGGTCATCGGCTCGCGGAACCGGATGCGACGCACCGCGCCGTCGCCGCCCCGCCACCGGCCGGCGCCGCCGCTGCCGTGCCGGACGGCGAACTCGTCCAGGAATACGGGGAAGCGCCATTCGAGGACCTCGGGGTCGGTCAGCCGGGAGTTCGTCATGTGGGTCTGCACGACCGAGGCCCCGTCGAACCCGTCGCCGGCGCCGGAGCCGGAGGCGATGGTCTCGTAGTACTGGTGCCGCTGGTTGCCGAAGCTGACGTTGTTCATCGTCCCGGACCCTTCGGCTTGGACGCCGAGCGCGGCGTAGAGCGCGCCGACGATTGCCTGTGACGTTTCCACGTTTCCGGCGACCACGGCCGCGGGGTAGGCGGGCGCGAGCATCGAACCGGGCGGCACCACAATGCGCAGCGGGCGTAGGCAGCCGTCGTTGAGCGGGATCTCGTCGGTGACCAGCGTCCGGAAGACGTACAGCACGGCCGCGGTGGCGACCGACGACGGTGCGTTGAAGTTCGTTGCCAGCTGCGGTGACGTGCCGCTGAAGTCGATTGTTGCGCCGCGGCCGGCGTGGTCGACCGTGATCCGGACCGAGATCGTCGCCCCGGAGTCCATCTCGTAGCGGTACTCGCCGTCGCCGAGGGCGTCGATGACGCGCCGTACCGCCTCCTCGGCGTTGTCCTGGACGTGCCGCATGTACGCCTGCACCACGTCGAGGCCGAAATGGTCGATCATCCGTCCAACCTCTTCGATGCCCTTGGCGTTCGCGGCGATCTGGGCGCGCAGGTCGGCGAGGTTGGTCGCCGGGTTCCGGGACGGGTACGGCCCCTGCGTGAGCAGCCGGAGCGTCTCCTCCTCGCGGAACCGGCCGTCCTCGACCAGCGGCCAGGTGTCGAACAGCACGCCCTCCTCGTGGACGTCGCGGCTGGCCGCGGGCATGGAGCCGGGTGTGAGTCCGCCGATTTCCGCGTGGTGGCCGCGGGAGGCCACGTAGAACAGCACCTCGGGCCGGTCGGCGCCGAAGACCGGGGTGACGACGGTGATGTCGGGTAGATGGGTGCCGCCGTGGTACGGGTCGTTGATCGCGTACACGTCGCCGGGCTGCATGTCGGCGCGGCGGCGACGGATGACCTCCCTGACGCTGGCGCTCATCGAGCCGAGGTGGACGGGGATGTGCGGCGCGTTGGCGATGAGACTGCCGTCCGGGTCGAACAGCGCGCACGAGAAGTCCAGTCGTTCCCGGATGTTCACCGACTGCGCGGTCGACTCCAGCCGGGCGCCCATCTGCTCGGCGATCGACATGAAGAGGTTGTTGAAGATCTCCAGCAGCACCGGATCGACCTGGGTGGTCGCCCCGGATGCCGTGTCGCTCGGCCGCATCCGTTCCAGGAGCAGGTGGCCGAACCTGGTCACCGCCGCCCGCCAGCCGTCGTCGACCACCGTGGTCGCGTCTGCCTCGGCGACGATGGCCGGGCCGCCGACGGTGTCGCCGGGGCGCAGGCGTTCCCGTTCGTACAGCGGCACCTCCCGCCAGGCCCCACCGGTGTACAGGCGGGTCGTGCTGGGCGGCCGTGCGGCGGGGTGTTCCGGCGCGCCGGCGGGTTCGCCGAGTCGGGAGAGGTCCGGGGGTTCGGTCAGCCCGACAGTCTCGACCGAGACCGCCTCGGCGATCAGCGGCCGATCCATGAGGTACGCGTACATGCGCCGGTATGCCGCCCGGAACGACGCCACCATCGTGTCCAGGTCGGCGAGCTCGACCGGCAGCGCGGTGTCGGTGCCCTCGAATCGCAGGTGCACGCGCCGGTGCACCCGGATCCGGTGGGCCGGCACATCCTCGTCCAGCAGCTGCGAGCGGGCCGCGGCCTCCAAGGCGTCCGCGACGTCGCTCAGCCGTCGCATGACCGCGGGCTCGAGGCGGCTTTCCACCGACTGTTCGCGCATCGCGGTGGTGTCGGCGAGGCCGATGCCGAGCGCGGACAGTACGCCGGCCATCGGCGGCACGAGCACGGTGCGGATACCCAGCGAGTCGGCCACCGAGCACGCGTGTTGCCCGCCGGCGCCGCCGAACGTCGTGAGCGCGTACCCGCTGACGTCACGGCCTTGCTGTACCGAGATCCGCTTCACCGCGTTGGCCATGTTCGCGACCGCGATCTGCCGGTACCCCTCCGCGACCTGCTCCGGCGTGCGCTCGTCGCCGGTCTGCCCGGCGATGGTCCCGGCCAGGTCGGCGAACCGCCGTCGCACCACGCCGGCATCCAGCGGCTGGTCGCCGTCCGGACCGAAGACGCGGGGAAACGTCGCGGGCTGGATCCGGCCGAGCATCACGTTGGCGTCGGTAATGGTGAGCGGCCCGCCGTGGCGGTAGCAGGCCGGTCCCGGGTCGGCACCTGCGGAGTCCGGGCCGACGCGGTAGCGGGCGCCGTCGAAGTGCAGGACCGACCCGCCTCCCGCCGCGACGGTGTGAATGTCGATCATCGGGGCGCGCAGCCGTACTCCCGCGATCTGGGTCTGGAAGACCCGCTCGTACTGGCCGGCGTAGTGCGACACGTCCGTGGAGGTCCCGCCCATGTCGAAGCCGATCACCTTGTCGAAGCCGGCCAGCTGTGACATGCGCGCCATGCCGACGATCCCACCGGCCGGACCGGACAGGATCGCGTCCTTGCCGCGGAAGTGCCCGGCCGCAGCCAGGCCCCCGTTGGACTGCATGAACATCAGCCGTACGCCGTGCAGCTGCGCCGCCACCGCTTCGACGTACCGGCGCAGCACCGGAGACAGGTAGGCGTCGACGACGGTGGTGTCGCCGCGCGGCACCAGCTTCATCAACGGGCTCACCTCGCTGGAGCATGAGACCTGGCCGAAGCCGATCCGCTCCGCCAGCATCCCGATGTCCCGTTCGTGCGCGGGGTGCAGGTGGCTGTGCAGGCAGACCACCGCGGCCGCGTGGATGCCGCTGTCGTACGCACGCCGCAGGTCGCCGGCCAGCCGATCGAGATCCGGCGGGTGCAGCACGGTGCCGTCGGCCGACATCCGTTCGTCCGCCTCGATCGCATCCTCGTACAGCACTTCCGGTGGCACGATGTGCCGGTCGAAGATTCGTGGCCGGTTCTGGTAGCCGATCCGCAGCGCATCGCCGAAGCCTTTGGTGATGACCAGCGCGGTGCGTTCGCCCGTGCGCTCCAGCAGCGCGTTCGTGGCGACCGTGGTCCCCATCCGCACCGCCTCGATCCGGTCCACCGGGATCGGCGCGGTATCGGGAACACCGAGCAGCGCCCGGATTCCGGCGACCGCCGCGTCGGCGTAGCGTGCCGGGTTGTTCGACAACAGCTTGCGTGTCACCAGCCGGCCGTCCGGCCTCCTGGCGACGATGTCGGTGAACGTGCCGCCACGGTCGATCCAGAACTGCCACCGTCTCACTGGCGGGCCTGCCCTGAGTGCGCGCCCAGGATCGCGTGCCGCGCCATGGAGAGCGCGAGCTCGGTGCAGTGTGTGTAGTACCGGCAGGCCAGTGAGGCGTCCAGCGCCGCGTCCACATCGACCGGAGCCGGTTCGTGCAGCAGCAGGTGGTAAAGGCGTCGGCGCAGCCGGCGCACCTCGGCATCGGCCGCTTCGATCCGCGCCTTCGTGTCGGCCCGCGACGACGTCCCGGCGATGCCCGCCGTGACGATCATGTCGACGCACACCCGGCCCATGCGGCTCACGACGGCGTGCGGCGCCGCCGGTATCGCCGGCCGCGCCGGCCGCGACCCGGCGATCTCGACCAGCCGCCTGGCCAGTCCTTCGATGCATTCGGCGTCGGCGTTGACCTGCGCGGCAGCGAGGATCGTCCGCACAGCGGCGGCAGGCGACGCGTCCCGGGTTTCCTCGATCGCCAACGCCTGATCGTCGATGGCCTGGCGCAGTGCATACAGCGCCTTCTCCGCGGCCGGCAGGGCTTCCGCGGCCGAGGGACCGGAGTCGCACCAGGCTTCGGTGACGTGCTCCAGCGCAATTCGCGAGCGCTCGATCACCTCGGCCAGGTGTCCGCTGAGGCCTCCCGGCTCCTGCCGCGGCGTCATGCACGGCGCACTACCCCGGGCATCGGGCGCCAATCACCCGCGGACCGGCCGTGCCCCGCCCGGTTCGGCTGGCCGGACGGTGCGCGATCACCCCGTCGGGTGGTCATGAACGGGGCCATGTGGGCAAGACGAGTCCTCGGCATGCTGGATCTGCCGAGCGGAGTAGCCATGCCGGGAGATATTGCACCGATCGTGGTCGGTGTCGACGGGTCGGCGGCGAGCCGTGGCGCGGTGCGCTGGGCGGCCGACGAAGCGGCCCGGCACGGGTGTGCGCTGACGGTGGTTCACGCGCTCGGCATCCCCGTTCCGTTCGGCCTCTACGAACAGGAGGCCACTCATGCCGGGGACGCCGCCGCGCTCGTGCACGGATGGGAACCGGCGGTCAAGGTCGAGACCGTCGTCGCCGTCGGCGAGCCTTCCGACGTGCTGCGCGAACAGTCCAACCGCGCGCGGCTGGTCGTGGTGGGCAGCCGCGGGCTCGGAGGGTTCGCCGGGTTGCTGCTCGGCTCCGTTGGCGCGCACCTGAGCGCACATGCCGCGTGCCCGGTGCTGGTCGTCCACCACGCCGAGCGGTGGGCCGGCCCGGAGGCGTCGCTGCCGCGCAACGGCCCGGTTGTCGTCGGTGTCGACGGGTCCTCCGGTTCCGCGCTGGCGCTCGGGCTGGCCTTCGAGGAGGCGGCCTGCCGTCATCTCCCGCTGGCCGTCGTCCGAGCCTGGCCGGAGCCGGACTTCGACTCGGCCTCGGCGGAGGCTGCCGCGCGTCACGCGTTGGCCGCCGAGGTCGAGCCCTGGCAGGCGAAGTACCCCGACGTGAAGGTCGATCTCTGGCTTGTGCACGGCGCCCCGGCAGAGGTGCTGACCCGCTCGTCGGAGCACGCCGTGATGGTGGTCGTCGGCGCCCGGGGACGTGGCGGGTTCACGGGATCGCGGCTGGGCTCGGTCAGCGGGCAGGTGCTGCACCACGCCGCGGGCCCGGTGCTCATTGCCCGCGCCGCGGGGCCCGTGACCGAGGCGGCGGCACCGTTGACGGACCGGCCGTACCGGCGTATCGGCGTGGGTGTCGACGGTACCGAGTCCGGATGGACCGCCTTGTCCTGGGCCTGCGATGAGGCCGAGGCCGGCGCCGCGGACGTCGCCATCCGTCACACCGATCCATCCCATCGGATCCGCGGCCCCAGGCCCGACCTGCCGGCGCTGGAGCTCGCCGATCCCGTCCTGGCCCGGCACCTGCGCGCCGTCAGCGACCGCCTCGGCGGGCAGCGCGTCGACCTTGACGTGGCCGATGGTGGTGCCGTCGCCGCACTGCTGGACCTGGCCGACCGGGCCGACCTCCTCGTGCTCGGCGCGGCTGCTCCGGCCCGTCCGGGACACCTGTCGACCGCTGCCCGCGTCGCCGCCCACGCACCCGTGCCCGTGGTGATCGTGCCCGGTCCGGAGCCGCCCCACGCGCAAGGGTCGTTCGCCGGGCACGTCGTCGTCGGGGTCGACGGCTCGGCCGCGTCGCACTTCGCCATCAGGTTCGGTTACCAGTACGCCTACCACCACCGCGTGCCGCTCGCGGCGGTCCACGTCAGCGCGCATGCGGCGGGAGACTTCTGGTTCGACGAGACGACGCTGGAAACGCACTTCGCCACCGAGCCGGAGTCGATCGAGCTCCTGGCTGCTGCGGTCGAGCCGGTCGCCGCCAGGTTCCCACGGGTACCGCTGAAGCGTGCGGTGTTCCTCGGCCCACCCGCCGAGGGCCTGCGCCGTGCCGCCGGCGGCGCTGTCCTGCTCGTCCTCGGCCGCCATGGGCATCGCCTGCCGGCGCCGCTGCGGCTCGGCTCGGTCAGCCGGGCGTTCGCCGACCGGCCCCCATGCGTCGTGGCCATCGTCGGCTCACCCGGATGACCCGGCCGCATCCTCACCAGCGGCCGTGCCGCGTTGCGAAACGGCGACACCGGATAGTGCGCGGGTGCCGGCCGACTGCTCCAGCAGGTGCCGAACGTACGGGTCGGGCTCGGCGCCGACCGGTGACAGGCGCAGCTTCACGTCGACCGCGGTACAGCCGCGCGGGCCGACGAGGACCGGGTTCAGGTCCAGCTCCGATACCTCGGGGAAGTCCTCAGCGAGGCGGCCGAGGCGCAGCAGCAGATCCTCCAGCGCCGGGGTGTCCGCGGGTGCTGTGCCGCGGTAGCCGGTCAGCAGCGGCGCGGCGCGCAGCCCGCGCCACATCGCCGCGGCGTCGTGGTCGGTGAGCGGCAGCAGCCGGAGCGTCCGGTCGCCGAGCAGGTCGGTGTACACACCGCCGAGGCCGAGCATGAGCAGGGAACCGAACAGCGGATCGTGGACCACGCCGGCCACCATTTCCACGCCCGGATCGGCCATCGGCTGGACGGTCGCGAGGGGCTGCGCGGCGCCGATGGCAACGCCGATGGCCCGATACGCCGCACGGACCGAAGCCTCGTCGGCGAGCCCGAGCCGCACGGCGCCGATGTCGCTCTTGTGCACGAGATCCGGTGCGGCGGCTTTCAGCGCCACCGGATAGGAGATCGCCTCGGCGTGGCGCAGCGCCTCTTCGGCGTCCGCGGCGATGCGGGTCTCCACCACCGGCACGCGGTAGCAGCTCAGCAGCGACCTGGCCACGTCGGCGGGCTGCCAGCCGCCGCCGGTTGCCAGGGCCCGCTGCACGATGCCACGGGCCGTGCCGTGGTCGATGTCGTGCAGCGCGGGGCGAGTCCCGACCGGCGTGCGGCGCCAGGCCGCGTACCGCGCCGCGCGGCCCATCGCCAGCACCGCCGGCTCCGGCAGTGCAAACACCGGCACCTTGCGGGCCCCCAGGGTTCTGGGCACGTCCGGCGCGCCGACCACGACGACGGCGATCGGAAGTTGCGGCCAGTCATCGACCGCGGCGGCGACGGCCGAGACCGCGGCAGGGGTGTCGTTGGTCCTGGTCGAGACGAACGTGACGACCAGCAGGTCCACCTCGCCGGACCGGGCGACCACCCGAATCGCCTCGCTCAGCGTCTCGGCGGTGGCTTGGGCGCCGAGGTCCATGGGGTTCACGACGGGGTTCACGACGGCCGGTGTGCGATCCGGCAGGGTCAGCGTGGGCACGGTGAGGCCCGCGGTCTGGGCGGCGTCGGCCGCCAGCACGTTCAGCCCGCCCGCATTGCCGAGCACGCCGAGGCGGTTGCCGGTGGGCAGCGGCTGGTCGGCCAGCACCCGTGCGGTGTCCAGCAGTTCGCCGAGCGTGTCGGTGCGGATGACGCCGGCCTGCTCGAACAGCGCCGCCACAGCCGTCTCGGGCGCCGCGACGGCGGCGGTGTGCGAGGCACCCGCCCGCCTGCCGCCTTCCGAACGGCCGCTCTTGACCGCCAGCACCGGCTTGCGGCTGGCCAGGGCCCGGGCGATCCAGGCGAACCGGCGCGGGTTGCCGAAGGATTCGACGTAGAGCGCGACTGCGCGGGTCGCCGGATCGTCGGCCCAGTAGCTGAGCAGGTCGTTGCTGCTGACGTCGGTCTTGTTGCCGAGCGACACGAAGCTGGAGATGCCGATGCCGCAGTCGGCGGCCGCGTCGAGGATGGCCACGCCGATCGCGCCGGACTGCGACGCCACCCCGAGGCCGCCCGCGACGGGGGGTGCCGGGGCGAAGGTGGCGGTCAGCCGCACGGCGGGGTCGGTGTTCACCACGCCAAGACAGTTGGGGCCGAGGATTCGCATGCCGTGCCGGCGCGCCTGGCGGACGAGCGCCGACTGGGTCGCCGACTCGATACCGGCGGTCAGGATGACCGCGGCGCGCACGCCTGCCGTGCAGCACTGCCGCACCACCTCGGGGACCGCCGCCGCGGGCACGGCGATGACGGCCAGGTCCACGGCGCCGCCGATCGCCGCCACGGTGGGATGAGCGGCGATCCCGCACACGTCGCCGGCGTGCGGGTTGACCGCGTAGAGCGCCCCGGTGTAGCCGCCGGCCTTGAGCGCTGCGAGCACCTCGCGGCCGATCCCCCCGGGTCGCCGTCCGGCACCGATGACGGCCACCGAGGCCGGGGTCAGCAGGGGCCGCAACGAGTGGTGCGCCGCCGTGCGGTCCCGCAGCCCGACGGCGGCCAGCGCGGCCTCGTCCGGCAGCGTCGGCACCCGGATCTGGACCGTCCCGGCATCGGCTTCGAGCCGGCGGGCGACACCCGGCGCGAGGTCCCCGCTCACCCGGAGCATGGCGGCGTTGTACGGCAGCACGTCGCCTACCAGTTCGGTGATGCCCACCCGTCGTGCGGCGGCGGCCAGATGCTCCAGCAGCAGCGTGCCGAGACCCTCGCCGTGGTGGTTGTCGTCGACCACGAGCGCGAAGTCGGCCCGTGCCGCGTCGATCCGTTCGTAGGAGCCGGCGGCGAGGACGCTGTCGCGCTCCTCGACGAGCAGGTGCACGTGGTCGGGCCCCGACGGCCGGGTGAGCCTGCGGACCTCGGCGTCCAGTGCCGCGCCCGCGCTGAAGAACCGCAGATACCGGCTCGTCGGGGAGAGCCGCTCGTGCAGGGCGAGCAGGGCCGCCGCGTCCTGCGGCCGGATCGTGCGGAGCCGGACGATCCGGCCCGCCGCGGTCAGACAGTCGACGGCGCTCATCGCGGGCTCGCGGCGGCCGTCATCACCAGCGCCAGATCGATGAGGCAGTGGACGAAGTCCCGGCCGCTGCGGCCGAACCCGTTGACCGCCATCCGGTAGGTCATGGTTGCCTCCAGCCCGTGATGCCGCTGTCCGCGGCGTTCGGAAGGAATGCGCCCTGCCCGTACACGTCATTCTCGCCCAAGGCCGACGCGAACGGCAGGGGCGGGAGATGGCGGGTCTCGCCGCCGGTCATCCTCGGCGGGCGAATCGGTCGCGTCCGGGTGTGGTTGTCGTCGAAGTGGAGAGGGCTCGCATGCGAGCCGTCGAGCGGAGGTTGACGTGAACGACGGGATGGTCGTGGTCGGCGCCGACGGCGGGGAGCCGTCATTGCAGGCCGTGAGATGGGCCGCGGCGGAAGCGGCCCGGCGACATGCGCCGTTGCGTGTGCTGCTCGCGTACTACTGGAGAGCGCCGCTGACCGCGTTCGCCCCGGCGGGTGAGCTCGCCGAAACCGCGCGGCGGTTCGCCGACACGCTCGTCGCGGACGTCGCGCGGGAGGCGACCGTTTCCGATCCCGAGGCTGACGTGCAGGTGGCGGCAGTGCCTGGACATCCTGCCGAGGTGCTGCTGAAGGCCGGAGACGATGCGGCGCTGCTGGTCCTGGGGACCCGCGGCCGGCACGCCGCCACGGGGGCCGTGCTCGGCTCGGTCAGCCAGCAGGTCGCCGTCCACGCGAGGTGCCCCGTGGTGGTCGTCCGAGGACGGACCGACCCGACCGGTGACGTCCTCGTCGGCGTCGACGGCTCCGAATCATCGAACCGCGCGCTGGCCTTGGCGTTCGATGAGGCCCGGCAGCGCGGCTGTGGTCTGGTGGCGGTCCGGGCCATCGAGACGTTGCTGGCGCCGGTGCCGGTCGGTGCGCCGCCGCTGGTGTACGACACGGCCGAGGTCCAGCGCGCGTTGGCCGAGCAGGCGGTCGAGCAGGTGGCCGAGGCGAGCAAGCGCTGCCCGGATGTGCGGTGGGAGTGCCACGGTGTCCCCGGCGACGCCGCCGAGGTGCTCGTCGAGCGTTCGCAACGGGCGCAGTTGGCGGTCGTCGGCAGCCGCGGACACGGCGGGTTCGCCGGCCTGCTGCTCGGCTCGGTGGGTCTGCGCCTGCTCCACCGGGCGCACTGCCCGGTGCTGATCGCTCACCTCCCGCGTGGTGCTCAGGGACCGGAGAAAGCATCGTGACCACCGCGTCCATGCCCGCCGCTGCCGTCGTCGTCGGCGTCGACGGCTCCCACGATGGTGTGCATGCCCTACAGTGGGCGGCCGCCGACGCGGCCCGTCGGCACCACCCCCTGCACCTGGTCCACGCCTGTGAGTCGCTGCAGCACCTCTACCCGCCGGTGGGGCTGGCGCTGCCCGTCGCATACCAGGAGGATGCCCGGCAGATCGCCGAACGTACCGTCGCCCTTGCCGTGGTGCACGCCCGGGACGTCGCGGCCGACCTGCGGATCACCACCGAGATCGTCGTCGACCGGCCGGTGCCGGCGTTGCTGAATGCGTCGCGGCACGCCTCACTGGTCGTCGTCGGCAACAGGGGTTTCGGTGGCTTCGCCGCGCTGTTGGTCGGTTCGACCGGCGTCCAGCTCGCCGCGCACGCCGAGTGCCCGGTGGTGATCGTGCGCCGTCACGGCCGTGCGGCCGGGCCGGAGGCCGGCCGGGTCGTTGTCGGCGTCGATGGTTCCCACGATGCCGAGCACGCGTTGCAGTTCGCCTTCGAGCAGGCCGCGTTCCGCGGCGCCGGGTTGACGGCGGTGCACGGGTACTGGTTGCCGGCCGCGGCGGAGGCGGGTGGCATCACCGCGGTCGTGTACGACGGGGACGAGGTGCGCGAGGAGCAACGGCGGGTGGCGTCGGAGTCGCTCGCCGGCTGGCGGGAGAAGTACCCCGAGGTCGACGTGCGCCTGAACATCGTGCATGGATCGGCCGCCGGGGTTCTCACGGATGCCGCGGCCGGAGCCGAACTGCTCGTCGTCGGCGCCCGCGGTCACGGAGGCTTTCCCGGACTGCACCTGGGCTCGGTCAGCCAGGCGGTGCTCCACCACGCGTCGTGCCCGGTCGCGGTCGTCCGCCAGCCGCACGGCTGACCAAGGCCGCAACGGTCATGGTGGTTCGCGGCCGGGCGCCGAATCTTCCGGCGACGCTGGGAGACGGCCGCTGCGGCGGCGGCTGAGGTCGGCCGCCTCCAGCTCCGCCAGCTGCAGCGTCCGGGCGGCGAGCGCGGCCTCCAGAGCCGGAATCCAGTGCCGGTCCAGCGCCCGCACTCGCCGCCGGGTGGCGGCCATTTCGGCCTCGACGGCGGCGAGGGCCGCGTCGGCGGCCGCGTGCCGGACCGCGGCGAGTGCCGCCCCGCGGTACGCCTCCTCGGCCTCGCAGAGCGCAGCTCCTCCCGGCGCCGGCAGCTGCGGGAGGCGCTGCGGCATCAGCACCGACGGCTCTCCTGGGCACCGGACGCCCATCACCGCGGTCCACGGCACGGCGACCTCGGCCGGTGGCACCTCGGCGGCCGCTTCGACCGCCTCCAGGCCGTCGAGCAGCGTCGCGCGCTCGAGCCGGCCGCGGGCCGTCGCGTCGGCCGCCGTCCAGTCCGTGACTGTCTGGGCACGGCGCCGTTTGAGGCGGTCGCGTTCGGCGGCGAGCAGGGTGAGCTTGCGCCGCAGGACGCTGCTGCCGTGCCGGGTGACCTCGAGCCGGTGCCGCAGCCACAGCAGGCCCGAACGGCCCACCGGCACATGGCGCAGGGCATTCATCCGCTCACCCCGGGGGCGTGGGCTGCCCGGATTGCCTCGGGCAGCATGACGAGCTCACGCTCCGGCAGGGTCCGCACCGCTTGCCAGGCCCGATCGAGCGTGTCGTCCAGGGACCGCGCTTCGTCCGGCCGCTGGTCGATCAGTCGCTGTTCGACGACGTCGGCGAAGCCGAGATACTGGCGGTCCACGTCGCCGAGGGCCGCCACGCCGATCAGGTCGGCCAGCTCGCGGGTCTGCCGGGCGCGCGACAAGGCGGCGAGCACCTGCGCCGCGAGCGGGAGATGGTCGTCCCGGGTACGGCCCGGGCCGGCCCCGTGGCGCATGAGCCGGGACAGCGACGACAGCGGGTCGGCCGGCGGATACACGCCCCGGCCGTGCAGCTCGGCCGACAGCACGATCTGCCCCTCGGTGATGTACCCCGTGAGGTCCGGTACGGGATGGGTGATGTCCCCGGCCGGCATGGTCAGCACCGGCAGGATCGTCACCGAGCCGGGCCGGTGCCGGATGCGGCCGCACCGCTCGTAGAGCGAGGCGAGGTCGGTGTAGAGGTACCCCGGATAGGCACGCCGGGCGGGCAGCTCGCCGCGGGCCGACGACACCTCCCGCAGCGCCTCCGCATAGCTGGTCATGTCGGTCATCACGACAAGCACGTCCCGGCCGCCGGTGAACGCGAGATCCTCGGCAACGGTCAGGGCCAGCCGCGGCGTGAGGATGCGCTCGATCACCGGATCGTCGGCCGTGTTCAACAGCAGCACCAGCTCACCGGCGGTGGCCCGTTCGTCCAGGGCGTCCCGGACGTACGCGGCGTCGGCGTGGGTGAGGCCCATGCCCGCGAAGACGACGCTGAACGGTGCGCCGCCGACATGGGACTGCGCGGCGATCTGGACGGCAAGCTCGAGGTGCGGCAGGCCCGCGACGCTGAACACCGGAAGCTTCTGGCCGCGCACCAGGGTGGTCAGCGCGTCGACGGCGGAGACGCCGGTGATGACCGGCTCGGCCGGTGGTTCGCGCCACGTCGGGTTGAGCGGCGCCCCGGCGACCGCTGCGGTGCGTGCACCGGTGACGGGTGGGCCGCCGTCGATCGGCGCACCGCGGCCGTTGCCGGTGCGCCCCAGCCAACGGTCGCCGACCGGGATGCGCATCGGTGCGCCGGCGAACGCGACGGTGCTGCCGCGGCGGCCGATGCCCGCGGTGCCCTCGAGCACCTGGACGACTGCCGTGTCGCGGTCGACCTCGAGTACGACGCCGTGCCGGCGGGCGCCGCCAGGCAGGCGGACGGTGACGACGTCGTCGTAGCCTGCGCCCGACACGCCGCCGACGACGATCAGGGGGCCGCGCAGCTCCCGGATGTCGCCGTACTCGACCACGGGCCATGCGGTCATGGCGTCCTCGCCGGGGCCGTCGCGTCGATCTGGGCCAGGACCGCGTCGCGCAGCCCGGCGACGCCGCCGGCGTCGCCGGGACCGAGTGTTTCCCGGGCACGGGCCAGCGGGCCGAAGTCGATCACCTCGATGGGGGCCGGCGCGGCGCCGGTGTCGACAAGCGCGTGGCAGCGGTCGCACACGGTGAGGACGGCGTCGAGAAGCGCCGCCGACTTCACCGTCGTGCAGTAGGCGTCGTTCGTGACGAGGGCGTTCTGTTGCAGTACGCAGTCGCGCAGAAGCCGCCCGGCGAGCAGCGTCATCCGCTCGTGCGCCGGCAGCCCGCTCGTGCCGACGAGGTCGGCGAGGGCGGCGATGCGGTCGGCGTCGGCGAGCACGTCCAGTGCCTGTGCCCGGCGGGTGGTCCAGCCCGGATCCCCGCGGCGGGCGTAGTCCGCACCGATCAGCCCGGTGTCGCGGGAGAACGATGCCGACCAGGACACCGCGGGGTAGTGGCGGGCGTAGGCGAGATCCCGGTCGAGCGTCCATCGGCAGCGTACGAACCGCTCGGTATTCGCGATGACCGGCTCGGTCATGTCGCCGCCGGGCGGAGACACCGCGCCGACGATCGTGATCGAGCCGGAGCCACCACCGAGCGTTTGCACGGCGCCGGCCCGCTCGTAGAAGGCGGCCAGCGCCGAGGCGAGGTCGGCAGGGTAGCCCTCCTCGGCCGGTGGTGTTCCGCTGCGGGACGCGAACTCGCGCAGCGCCTCCGCCCAGCGCGACGTGGAGTCGGCGATGACCACCGTGTCGTAGCCCATGTCGCGGTAGAACTCGGCGACGGTGACGCCGGTGTAGATGCTGGCCTCCCGGGCCATCATCGGCATGTTCGACGTGTTGGCGATCACGACGGTCCGGTCGAGCAGGCGGCCCCCGGCCCGTGGATCGTCCAGGGTGGACAGTTCGCCGACGACGTCGGCCATCTCATTGCCGCGCTCGCCGCATCCGACGTAGACGATGACATGGGCGTCGCACCACTTGGCGATCTGCTGCAGCAGCAGGGTCTTGCCGGTACCGAAGCCGCCCGGCACCGCCGCCGTGCCGCCTTTGGCGATCGGGAAGAACGCGTCGACCACCCGTTGCCCGGTGAGCAACGGCACGTCTGCGGCACGGCGGGCCAGGTACGGGCGCGGGGTGCGTACGGGCCACGACGAGGTCATCGTCACCGGCGTCGCCCCGACCGCGACGAGGACGTCGTCGGGTCCGTACTCGCCGGGTGCGGCGACCTGCCGGACTCTGCCGGAGACGTGCGGCGGGACGAGCACCCGGAACTCGATCGGGCTGCCGGTGGCGATGGTGCCGAGGATCCCGCCCGGTGCGGCCGTGTCGCCCGTCGCCACCCGCGGTGTGAAGCGCCGGGTCGCGCCGTGCGCCGGCGCGGCGGTGAGTGAGCCTGCGGTGAGCCAGACCGGGCCGCCGGCGAGGGGGCGCAGCAGGCCGTCGAACAGCCCGCCGAGCAGCCACGGCCCGAGCGGCGCCGCCAGTGGCCGGTCGAGCGGGACGGCGGCGTCTCCCGGGCGAAGGCCGCCGGTGTACTCGTACGCCTGCACGGTGACGGTCGGGCCCCGGACGGCGACCACCTCACCGGGGGAGCGGTCTGGGCCGAGTTCGAGGACGTCGTGCATGGCGGCGTCCGCGCCCTCCACCTGCACCAGCGGCCCGCTGACGCGCGTGACCCGTGCGGTCATCGCCACAGCTCCGGCACCGCTTCGGCCGACTCGACGGCATGCCGGGCGAGCGACGCGACGGAGCAGTCCACGTGCCGGTTGCCGAGGCGGGCCGTAAAACCACCACCCGTCGCCGGTTCGACCTCCGCGTCGGGGCCGAGGGCGGCGGCGGCCCGGGCGGCGAGCGCGGGCCCGAGCCGTCCGCCCTCGAGCGCCGCCCGCAGCGCCTCGCCCACGCGACGGCACAAGTCGTCATAGACGTCGCGCTGGGCCGCGAGCACGAGCGCGTGGGCGGCACGGCGGGTGCGCGCCTCCTCGGCCTTGGCGAGGCGTGCGGCGTCGGCGCGGCCGATGCTGCGCGCCTCCTCCAGGAGCCGTTCGGCCTCGGCGCCGGCGTCGGTCAGCAGGCGGGTGCAGGACCGTGCGGCCTCGGCGCGGACGGCGGCGGCGTCCGCCTGCGCGTGGTGCAGCAGCGCCGAACGGACCGGCTCGAGGCTTTCGCGGACCGGCATGCTCATACGGCACCGTCCGGATCCGGCAGTACCGCGAGCAGCCGGCCACCCGGCCCGCCGGCCGCCGCCACGGCCCGGGCCGCGGACGGGGTGATGATGACGATGCCGACCCGGGGGTCGAGCTCGCGCCACGCGGCCTGTGCCGCCCGTTCGTCCTCCGCGGTGACGACCGTGATTCCGGCCAGGCCGTAGCCGCGGACCAGGCGGGCCTCGCCGATCGCGGCGACGTGAGCCGTCGCGTCCATGCTCACGCCTTGCCGATCAGGATGATCGCGACGATGAGCCCGTAGATCGCGATGCCTTCCGCCAGGCCGACGACCACCATGGCGCGGCCGAACAGCTCGGGACGCTCGCTCAACGCCGCCAGCGCCGCGGCGCCGGTGTACGCCACGGCGATCGCCGCGCCGATCGACGAGCCGGCCACCGCGATGGCCGCGCCGAGCAGTGCGGCCCAGCTCGCGCCGCCCGTCCCGGCCTGGGCGACCGCCGTGGTGCCCGCACCGGCCCGAGCCGGGGTGAGCAGCAGCACGGCGGCCGAGACGGCGGCAGCGAACAGCACGACGTTCACCAGGACCAGCGCGCGGGTCACCAGTCGAGGCCGCCGGGCGGCGCAGCGCCGCACCGCCCAGGCGACCGCCAGCACACCCGGCACCGCGCCGAGCCAGACTGCATTCACCGTTGAACCTCCTTCGAAACCGGAACCCGGCGCCACGGCCGGAAGGGCCGGCCCGTTCCCTCGAACACCCGGGAGAACAGCTCGTAGTACTCCAGGCGCAGCGCCTGCACCCCGGCGACGACGGCCTCGAGGCCGAACGCGAGCGCGTTGCCGAGCGCGAAGACGGTCACCGCCGCGACCGTCCACGTCCCGCCCCGGTGCCACAGCCCGGTCGTGCCGGCCCACACGAGCGCGCCGAGGGCCGCGTGCGTCAGCCCGAACGCGGCCAGCCGGGCGAAGGACACCAGGTTCGCGCAGATACGGACGACGAGGTCGAAGAGCTGGACGACGGTCTGCGCCACGGCGGCACCCCCGCCCGCGGCGGCATACAGGCCGGCCGCGGCGGTCGCCAGTCCCGCGGCCGCGACGGCCGCCGCGACGGCGACGAGCGGGATGCTCGCGGCGAAGACTCCGGCGGCGAGCAGGCCCAGGCCGGCGAAGACGGCCGCGCCCGCGATGCCGGACGGCGCGTACAACGCCAGGCCGGCCGAGCCCTCCCGCCAGCGGTTCACGATGCCCGCCACGTAGGCAACGGCCAGGAACGCCCCGCCGAGCCCGACCGCGGCGACCAGCAGCCGCACCGGCTCGTCCAACGGCCGCAGCCACAGCGCGGGCAGCAGTCCGGTGGGCCCGAAAAACTCGCCGTAGAGCACCCCGAACACGGTGCTGGTCAGGCCCGCGCCGGCGACGAACGGCCACGCGTCGCGAAGGCGGGGGTACCGCCGGGGCGGGCGCCAGGCCAGCACCGCGGCCACCAGCACCAGGACGAGCCCGTGACCGGCATCGCCGAACATCATCCCGAACATCACCACGTACGCCATTCCGGCCGGCAGCGTCGGGTCGACGTCGGCGTAGGGCACCGCGCCGTACGTCTCGACGATCGGTGCGAACGACCTGCTCACCCGCCCGGCCCTGGTGAGCAGCGTCGGTGGTTCGACTCCGGGCGGCGGGCGCAGCGCGGCGAGCGCACCACCGAGCGGCGCCAGCCGGTCGGACAACGCCCCCCGGGCCGGCTCGGGACACCAGCCGAGGTACGCGGCCGCTCCGTGGCGGCGCAGTGCCTCGGACCGCATCCGGTCGAAGTCCACCGCGTCCGTATCACCGGCGCCCGGGTCGACCAGCTCCAGTTCGACCACGCCGGCGGCGCCGACCTCCGCCAGGACCGCGTCGAGCGCGTCCTCGGGCGCGACCAGGGCGACGCGCGTCATGCGCACCGGCCTCAGCCGTCCGCGCCACGACGAAGGCTCGGACGCGGTCATGGTGCGCCCGCATCCCGGCCGGTGCCGTACACCTCGTCCAGCGCCGCCGAGACGATCGACGGCACGGCGACGTCGAGGCGGGCCCGGGCGCGGGCACGCAGCGCCTCGGCCGAGTGCTGCGCGTCGGCCATGACGGTCTGCGCGGCCCGGGCGGTGTCGGCACGTGCCGCGGCGAACGCCTCGGCGCGAGCCCGCTGCGCCCGGGCGTGCGCGGCCGTGACGATCCGCTGCGCCGCGAGGCCGGCCCGGCGCCGTCGCTGCGCGGCCGCCACCTCCGCCGCCGCCCGGACCGCGGCGGCCTCCGCGTCGGCGGCGGCGAGCACCGAGAAGACCGGCCGCAGTTCCTCCTCGGCCCGGGCCGCCCGGTCGGCGGGCACGGCGGCCTGGCCGGCGGAGCCCGGGGGACCGGCCGGCCGGAACCGTTGCAGGAGTTGCCGCAGCGTCGTCACGGCCGGTACCTACCCCCGCCGAGCGGCCGGCAACGGCTCGCCGCGGCGCATCCTGGGGGTATGCGATCCGGTGCGGCACACGTCGCCGGCGCCGTGCGGGCACGCGCCCTCGCCCGGCGTGGTGTGGGTCCCTCCGCGGCGCGGAGGCTGGCCGGGAGTCCGGGGCTCGATGCGGCGATCGGCATGCTGGCGTCGGGTCCGTACCACCGCGAGGTGCGGCCGGGCCAGGACGCGCCGGCGGTGCAGGAGGCGGTGGCCCGCACGTTGCTGTGGCACCTTCGCATCCTCGCGGGATGGCTGCCGCGCGAGGGCGTCGAGCAGTTGCGGGCGATCGCCGGCTGGTTCGAGATCCGCAACGTGGAGCGGGTGTTGCGCCACGGACGGGGCCACGACGGCCTTGCGCCGTTCAGGCTGGGGTCGTTGGCGGTCGTCCGGCCGCCGCTGTCCGCCACGTTCACAGTGGACCAGGTGCGCGCGGCGCTGGCGTCATCCGCATGGGGTGACCCCGGGGCCGCGACGGCCCGCGCGATCGGGCAGGGCATGCGGGCGGCGTGGGCGGTGCGCGCCGCGGCGGTGCCTGCGGCCGAGCCGTGGGCGGCGGGCGGCCTCGCGCTGATGGTGGCCCGGGAGCAGTGGCTCATCGGCCGGCCGCTCGACGAAGCGGCCCGCGCCCGCGCCGCCGGTCTGCTCGGCCGGCGCGCGCTCGGCGCCGCGTCGTTCGCCGGCTTCGTCGCGGCACTTCCGGCCGCGGCCGCGTGGGCACTCGACGACGCCCCGGGGCCCGAGGAGCTCTGGCGGGCGGAGGCGGGCTGGTGGGCACGGGTGGGCCGGGACGCGCACGCACTGCTGCGCGCACCGGGTTTCGACGGCCGTCCCGCCATCGGCGCGGCCGCCGCGCTCGCCGTCGACGCCTGGCGGGTCAGGGCGGCCGTGGCCGCCGCGGCGGACGGTGCCGGCACCGGGCCGTACGACGCGGTGATCGACGCCGGCCGCCGCGAGTGACGGGTGAGAAGCCCCGGACTTCCGTGTCCGGATGCGTGTACAGGGACGAGACTTGAACTTGTGCAGACGGTCGCAACGCGGGTGGCGCGCCGTATCGAAATCCATGGGACGGTGCAGGGCGTCGGCTTCCGGCCGTTCCTCTACCGGCTGGCCCGCGGGCTGGGCCTGGACGGCTGTGTCCGCAATGACGGCGGCGTCGTGGTGGTCGAGGCCGCCGGCCCGGCCGAGGCGTTGCACGCGCTCGTCGCCCGGCTGCGCACCGAGGCACCCGTCCAGGCCCGCGTCGCGGACGTGCAGGTGAGCGAGCTGCACGGTTGCGCACCGATGCCCGGCGCCGGGTTCCGGGTCGGCCGGTCGATCCGCCCGCACCCGGCGGGCGCCGCGGCCGGCCGGATACCGCCCGACCTCGGCACCTGCGACCGATGCCGGGCGGAGCTGTTCGATCCCGGCGACCGGCGGTACCGCTATCCGTTCGTCAACTGCACCGACTGCGGTCCCCGGGCGACGATCGTCGACGCGCTGCCGTACGACCGGGCACGCACGAGCATGCGGGACTTCCAGATGTGCGCGGGCTGCGCGGGGGAGTACGCCGATCCGGCCGACCGGCGCTTCCACGCCGAACCGATCGCCTGCCCGGCATGCGGCCCGCGACTGGCATGGCACGGCGCGGACCACGCCGTCGCCCAGGGCGACGACGCGCTCGCCGCGGCGGAGCACCTCATCGGCCGCGGCGGTGTCGTCGCGCTCAAGGGACTCGGCGGCTACCAGCTTGTCTGCGACGCGACCGACGGGGCCGCCGTCGTCCGGCTGCGCGAGCGCAAGCACCGCCCGGCAAAACCCTTCGCCGTCATGGTGGACAGCGTGGCGACGGCGCGGCGGCTGGCCCGTGTCGGCGCGGCGGAGGCGGCGCTGCTGACCTCGCCCGCACGCCCGGTCGTGCTGGTGGCGCCACGAGCGGACGGCCCCCTGGCGGACGCCGTGGCGCCGGGCGTCCCGCGGCTGGGGCTGTTCCTGCCCACCACGCCGCTGCACCATCTGCTGCTCGCCGATGTGGCCCGCCCGCTGGTGGTCACCAGCGGCAACGTCTCGGACGAGCCGATCGTGGTCGACGACGCCGAGGCGCGGCGGCGGCTGGCCGGGATCGCCGACGGCTTCCTCGGCCACGACCGGCCGATCCGATCCCGGTACGACGACTCGGTGACCCGCGTCGTCGCCGGCCGGCCGTCGCTGGTGCGGCGCGCCCGCGGCTACGCACCCGAGCCGATCGCCCTGCCGGTGCCCGCGCGGCCGCCACTGCTCGCCGTCGGCGCTCAGCTCAAGCACACCTTCACGCTCGCCGCCGGCGGCACCGCGTTCGTCGGCCCGCACACCGGCGACCTGGAACAGCAGGCCACGATGGAGGCGTTCACGGCGAACCTTGCGCAGCTGTCCCGCGTCGTGGGCGTCACGCCGGGCGTCGTCGCGCACGACCTGCACCCGGGGTACCTCTCGACGCAGTACGCGGCGGCGCTGCCGGTCGGGCGGCGGATCGCGGTACAGCATCATCATGCGCATGTCGCGTCATGCGCGGCGGAGCACGGGGTGACCGGCCGGTTCGTCGGCGTGGCGTACGACGGGCTGGGGCTCGGCGACGACGGCACCCTGTGGGGTGGCGAAGTGTTCGTCGCCGACCTCGTCTCGTACCGGCGGGTGGCACGGTTCGCCCGGGCGCCGCTGCCCGGCGGGGAAGCCGCGGTGCGGCGCCCGGCCCGCATGGCGCTCGGCTACCTGTTCGGCTCCGAACTGCCCGACGAGCGCGTCCCGCGCGCCGCCGGCCAGTTCCTGCGCCGGTTGCCGGATCGCGAGGTCGCCACCGTGCGCCGGATGGTCGCGCGGCGCGTCAACTGCCCGGTCGCGTCGAGCGCGGGGCGGCTCTTCGACGCGGTCGCCGCGCTGCTCGGCGTCCGCGACGAGGCGACCTACGAAGGGGAGGCGGCGGTTGCGCTGGAGGCGCTCGCGGCCGGCTGCCCGGCCGCGCCCGAACTGCCGTGGCGGCTGACGAGACGGGACGACCTGGTGGTGTACGACCCGGCGCCGACCCTGCTGGCACTGCTGGACGCGGCGCATGACGGCGCCGGCGCGGGGCCGCTCGCCGCCGGGTTCCACGCCACGATCGCCGCCGTGACCGTCGCCCTGTGCACCGACGTCGCCGCGCGGTACGGCCTGCGGACCGTCTGCCTGTCCGGCGGGGTCATGCAGAACCAGCTCCTGGTGGAGGCCGTCATCGGGGGACTGTCGGAGGCGGGACTGGAGCCACTGGTCAACGAGCTGGTGCCCGGCAACGACGGCGGGATCAGCTACGGCCAGGCGGCGGTTGCCGCCGCCCGGATGCGGAGGGGGTGAGCCGGATGTGCCTGGGCATCCCGGGCCGGATCGTGTCGGCCGACGACGCGAGCGGCCTGCGCATGGGCACGGTCGACTTCGGCGGCGTGGAGCGTGAGGTCTGCCTGGCCTACGCCCCTGAGGCGCGGGCGGGCGACTACGTGATCGTGCACGTCGGCTTCGCCATCAGCGTGGTGGACGAGACCGAGGCGCGGCGGACGCTGCAGATCCTGGAGGCGATGGGCGGCGTCCTGGAGCGGGAGCTCGCCGACGGATCGGGGGTGGCGCCGTGAGGTACGTCGAGGAGTACCGGGACCCGGCCCTCGCCCGGCGCCTGTTCGCCGAGATCGACGCGGCGGTCACGCGGCCGTGGACGCTGATGGAGGTGTGTGGCGGCCAGACCCACACCATCGTGCGGCAGGGTATCGACGAACTCCTGCCGAGGGGGGTGCGGATGATCCACGGGCCGGGGTGCCCGGTCTGCGTGACGCCGCTGGAGCTCATCGACAAGGCCCTGGAGATCGCCGGGCGCGAGGAGGTCGTCTTCACGTCGTACGGCGACATGCTGCGCGTGCCGGGCAGCCGGACTGATCTGCTGTCGCTGCGCGCCCGCGGTGCCGACGTCCGCGTGGTCTACTCGCCGCTCGACGCGGTCCGTGTCGCCGCCGACCGCCCGGACCGCGAGGTCGTGTTCTTCGCCGTGGGCTTCGAGACGACCGCCCCGGCCAACGCCATGGCCGTGCTGCGGGCCCACCAGCTCGGGCTGCCCAACTTCAGCATGCTGGTCAGCCATGTGCTGGTGCCGCCCGCGATGACCGCGATCCTCGACGCGCCGGACTGCGAGGTGCAGGCGTTCCTCGCCGCCGGGCACGTCTGCGCGATCATGGGGTGGACGCAGTACGAGCCGATCGCCGCCCACTACCGGGTGCCGATCGTGGTGACCGGGTTCGAGCCGCTCGACCTCCTCGAAGGCATCCTGATGGCGGTCCGGCAGCTCGAGGACGGTCGCGCGGCGGTGGAGAACCAGTACGCCCGCGCGGTGCGCCGCTCGGGCAACACCGACGCGCAGGATGCCATCCGCCGGGTGTTCCGCATCGGCGACCGCGCCTGGCGCGGCATCGGCACCATCCCCGGCAGCGGCCTGATGCTCGCCGACGAGTTCGCCGGGTACGACGCCGAGCTGCGCTTCGCCGTGGCCGGCCTGACCGCCCGGGAGCACCCCGCCTGCATCGCCGGCGACATCCTCAGGGGCACGCGTGTGCCGACCGACTGCGCCGCATACGGGACCCTCTGCACCCCGCGCACGCCGCTCGGCGCGCCAATGGTGTCGGCCGAGGGAACGTGTGCCGCCTTCTACAACGCGGGGCGTGTGCGCCCGGCGGCCACCGCGGGACAGCGATGAGCGCTGCCGACCCGTCGCGCGGCGCGTGCCCGGTGCCGCTCGCCGAGACCGAGAAGGTGCTGCTCGGCCACGGCAGCGGCGGCCAGCTGTCCGCGGAGCTGCTGCGCGACGTCGTGGTACCGGCACTTGGCGCCGCTGCCGCCGAGACCGTGCCGGAGGACGCCGCCGTGGTGGATGTCGACGGCCTGGACCTCGTCGTGAGCACCGACGCGTTCGTGGTCAGCCCGCTGTTCTTCCCCGGCGGCGACATCGGCGTGCTGGCGGTGCACGGCACCGTCAACGACGTGGCGATGATGGGTGCGGCGCCGCTGGCGCTCGCGGTGGCGTACGTCATCGAGGAGGGATTCCCGGTCGCCGATCTGCGGCGGGTCACCGCCTCGGTCGGCGCCGCCGCGACGGCCGCCGGGGTGCCGGTCGTGACCGGCGACACGAAGGTGGTCGGGCGCGGTGCGGCCGACGGCCTGTTCGTGACCACGACCGGGCTCGGCCGCCGGCTGCCCGGCGCCCGGGTGTCGGCCGCGTTCGCCCGTCCCGGTGACGTCGTGCTGCTGTCCGGGCCGATCGGGGCGCACGGCACGACCATCCTCAGCACGCGCGAGTCGCTCGGCTTCGAGGCTGAGATCGCCTCCGACACCCGCCCGCTGCACCGGCTCGTCGCGGCGATGGTGGCCGGGGCCGGGCGGGCGATCCACGTCATGCGCGACCCGACCCGGGGCGGGGTGGCCTCTGCCCTGAACGAGATTGCCGCCGCGGCGGGGGTGGGCATCGAGATCGACGAGGCGGCGGTTGCGGTACCGGCGCCGGTGGCGTCGGCATGTGAGCTGCTCGGCCTGGATCCGCTGCACGTGGCCAACGAGGGCTGCCTGGTGGCGCTGGTGGCGCCCGAGTCCGCCGAGGCCCTGCTGGCCACGATGCGGGCTACGCCGGAGGGGCGGGACGCGGTCCGGCTCGGGTCGGTGGTGGGGGCGCACCCCGGGCGGGTGGTCATGCGCACCCTCATGGGTGGCCGCCGGATCGTCGACATGCTCGTCGGCGAGCAGCTGCCCCGGATCTGCTGACATCGGGGTGGAACGGCCGTGAAGGGGTAGTGATGCTCACACGCCCAGTTGTGGGAGGCGCGCGATGGCTCCGGTGGTGTTGTCCCGGCTCGACGACCTCTTCACCGCCCTGCGGCAGGACGGCCGCACCGTCATCGGCCCGACCGTGCGCGGGCACGCGATCGTGCTCACCGAGATCGGCGGTGCGGCCGATCTGCCGTACGGCCGGCGGACCGAGGTCGAGGCCGGCGTCTACCGGCTGCTGCCCGGCGACGAGCGGCTCGCGTTCACGCACACCTCCGGGCCGCAGTCGTGGAAACAGGTGCTCCATCCGCCCCGGCAGCGGCTGTGGTCGGCCGACAGGTCCGCGGAAGGCTTCACGGTCGCCGACGAGCCCGCGCCGCCGCGGCGGCTCGCGCTGTTCGGCGTCCGCCCGTGCGACCTGCGCGCGATCGGCGTGCTCGACCACGTCCTGGGCGACGGCGAACGCTACGCCGCCCGCCGCGCCGAGGTGCTCCTCGTCGTGGTCAACTGCACCGAGCCGGGCGGCGCATGCTTCTGCGTGTCGGCGGGCGGCGGACCCGGCGCCGACACCGGCTACGACATCGTGCTGACGGAACGCCCCGACGGGACGTACCTGGCAAGCGGCGGGACGCCCGCCGGCGAAGCGATCCTCGCCCGTGTTCCGGCCACGCCGGCATCCGCCGACGACGTCGGGTCCGCGGAGCGGGCGGTGGAGTCCGCCGCGACGCGGATGGGCCGGACCCTGCCCGAGACCGACCTGCGCACGCTGCTGGCCGGTCACCGGGCGGACCCGCAGTGGGACGACGTGGCGTCGCGCTGCCTGACCTGCGGCAACTGCACGATGGTCTGCCCGACCTGCTTCTGTACCTCGGTCACCGACACGACGGACCTGACCGGCGACCACGCCGAGCGCTGGGAGTCCTGGGAGTCCTGCTTCGACCTGGAGTTCACCTCGCTGCACGGCGGGCCGGTGCGCGAGTCGAACGCCGGTCGCTACCGCCACTGGCTCACGCACAAGTTCGGCACCTGGCACGACCAGTTCGGCGAGTCGGGATGCGTCGGCTGCGGCCGCTGCATCGCCTGGTGCCCGGTCGGCATCGACGTCACCGCCGAACTGCACGCCCTCAACGCACACCCGCCCACGCCGGCCGAGGACACGCCATGATGACCACGTACGACATGCTCCTCACGCACCCGTTCCTCGCCGGGCTGCCGGCAGGCGACGTCGAGCTCCTCTCGCGCTGGGCGTCCCCCGCGCCGTTCAGCGCGGGCATGCGCATCTTCGAGGAGAACGACCGGGCCGACCGGTTCTGGCTCATTCGCGACGGCTGCGTCCACCTCGACATCCGGGTGCCCGGCCGCGGCGACGCCGTCATCGAGACGATCGGCGCCGGCACGGTCCTCGGCTGGTCCTGGATGTTTCCGCCGTACCGCTGGCACTTCGGCGCGGTCGCGGTCGACCCGGTGCGCAGCATCGCGATCGACGGCGCCGCCGTCCGCGCGCTGTGCGACGCCGACACCGGCTTCGGCTACGAGCTGACCAAGCGGTTCATGGCCGTCGTCGTGGAGCGCATGCAGGCCACCAGAATCCGGCTGCTCGACCTGTACAAGGCACCCGCATGAGCACGATGACCGCCGCCCGGTACCGGGTGACCGACCGCCGGCGCGAGACCGGCGACACGGTCACCCTCGCGCTCGAACCGGTCGACGAGGCGCTGCCGGTGTTCCGCCCCGGCCAGTTCGCCATGCTGTACGCCTTCGGGGTGGGCGAGGTGCCGATCTCCGTCTCCGGCTACAGCCCAGCCGGCCCGCTGCACACGATCCGGGCGGTCGGGGCCACCAGCGGCGCCCTGTGCCGTGCCGAGCCGGGCACGATGCTCGGCGTGCGCGGACCGTTCGGCCGCGGCTGGGACCTGCCCGCGCGCGCCGGTGCCGACCTGGTCGTCGTCGCCGGTGGGCTCGGGCTGGCCCCACTGCGACCGGTCGTCCTGCACGCGATGGCCCATCGGGACCGCTACCGGCGGGTGGCCGTGCTCATCGGCGCCCGGACCCCGGACGACCTGTTGTACCCCGGCGAGTACCAGGACTGGCGGGCCGGCGGGCTCGAGGTGTACACGACGGTGGACCGCGCCACGGCCGACTGGAGCGGTCACGTGGGCGTGGTGACCGCGCTGTACGACCGTCTCGGCCACCGGACGGCCGGCACGGTCGCCTGCGTGTGCGGGCCGGAGACCATGATGCGGTTCGCCGCGCGGGGCCTGGTTGGTCTGGGCGTGCCGGCCGGTCAGGTGTGGCTGTCGCTGGAGCGCAACATGCAGTGCGGGCTCGGCCACTGCGGGCACTGCCAGCTCGGTCCGCTGCTCGTCTGCCGGGACGGCCCGGTGGTCGGCTATGACCGGGCCGGCCCGCTGATGACGGTCAAGGAGCTGTGATGACTGCGACGGCACGGCCGAAACTCGCGGTGTGGAAGTTCGCATCGTGCGACGGCTGCCAGCTCACCCTGCTCGACTGCGAGGACGAGCTGCTGCCGCTGAGCGAGCACGTCGACATCGCTCACTTCCTGGAGGCGTCCAGCGCGGTGGTGGAGGGCCCGTACGACGTCTCCCTTGTCGAGGGATCCGTCACCACCCACGACGATGTCGAGCGGATCCGCCGCATCCGGGAGCAGTCGGGGATGCTGATCACCATCGGCGCGTGCGCCAACGCCGGCGGCGTCCAGGCGTTGCGCAACTTCGCCGACGTCCAGGAGTTCCGCTCGGTCGTCTACGCCAGACCGGAGTACGTGGCGACCCTGGCCGAGTCGACGCCGATCTCGGCGCACGTGCGGGTGGACCTGGAGCTGCCGGGATGCCCGATCGACCGGCGCCAGCTCATCGGGGTGCTGACCGCCCTGCTGGCCGGGCGCCGTCCGGGCCTGCCCGTGCACAGCGTCTGCCAGGAGTGCAAGCTGCGCGGGACGGCCTGCGTGACAGTGGCGCAGGGCATCCCGTGTCTGGGGCCGGTCACCCGCGCCGGCTGTGGCGCGCTCTGCCCCGCGTACGGGCGCGGCTGCTACGGCTGCTTCGGCCCGATGGCGAAACCCAACACCGCCGCCATGGTCGCCTCGCTGCGCAGCCACGGCATGTCCCCGTCCGACGTGGCCCGCGTCTTCCGGACCTTCCACACCGCCAAGCCGGAGTTCCGGGCCGCCGCCGAGCAGGGAGAGCAGGGATGAGCCACCGCAACGACCGTTCGCTGCGCGTCGGCGCGCTCGCCCGGGTCGAGGGCGAAGGCGCGATGCACGTGCGGGTCGACGGGTCGGCGGTGACCGGCGTGCGGCTGCAGATCTACGAGCCACCCCGGTTCTTCGAGGCGTTCCTGCGCGGACGCGGCCACCTCGAACCACCCGACATCACGGCCCGCATCTGCGGCATCTGCCCGGTGGCGTACCAGATGAGCGCCTGCCTGGCGATCGAGGACGCGTGCGGGGTGCGGGTCAGCGAGCCGGTCGCCGAGCTGCGCCGGCTGCTGTACTGCGGCGAATGGGTCGCAAGCCACGCACTGCATGTGTATCTGCTGCACGCGCCCGACTTCCTCGGCTACCCCGGTGTCGTCGAGATGGCGCGGGACCACCGCGACGCCGTCGAACGCGGCCTGGCCCTCAAGAAGGCCGGCAACGCCATCCTCGAACTCGTCGGCGGCCGCGCCATCCACCCGATCAACGTCCGCGTCGGCGGCTTCTACCACGGCCCGTCACCGGACGAGCTGCGGGCGCTCGCCCGTGAGACCCTGCGACCGGCCCTCGATCACGCCCTCGCCACCGTCGACTGGGTCGCCGGCTTCCCGTTCCCGGACTTCACCGTCGAGCACGAGCTGCTCGCGCTGACCGACCCGGACCGGTACCCGATCGACCGCGGAGCGCCACGAACCACGGCCGGCCGGTCGTTCCCGGTGCGCGACTTCGAACACCACATCGTCGAGACACAGGCGGCGCACTCGACGGCCCTGCACGCGGGGCTCGCCGGCGCGGGAAAGTACCTCACCGGCCCCCTCGCCCGGTACGCGCTCAACCACGGCGCGCTGTCGCCGCGCGCCCGCCAAGCCGCCGAAGCGGGCGGCCTCGGGGAGCGCTGCGACAACCCGTTCCGCAGCATCGTCGTGCGCGCCGTGGAAATGGTCTACGCCCTCGACGAGGCGCTGCGCATCATCGAGGCATACGAGCCGCCGCGACCGCCTCACGTGGAGGTACCGGCGCGCGCCGGCATCGGATACGGGGCCACCGAGGCACCCCGCGGGGCCCTGTTCCACCGCTACGAGCTCGACGCCGACGGGACGATCCGCAGCGCCCGGATCGTGCCGCCCACGGCACAGAACCAGCCGAGCATCGAGGACGACCTGCGCCGCTATGTGCAGGACCGGCTCGATCTCGACGACGAACGACTCACCGCCCAATGCGAGCAGGCGATCCGCAACTACGACCCGTGCATTTCCTGCGCCACCCACTTCCTCGACCTCACCGTGGAACGCGAATGAACCTGCCGGTCGTCGTGATCGGTGTCGGCAACCCGTTCCGCCGCGACGACGGCGCCGGCCCGGCGGTCATCGAGCGGCTCGGGCGCGCCGACCTGACCGGGGTCGACCTCGCCGAGAGCGACGGCGAACCCGCTGCGCTCATCACACTGTGGGAGCAGCGCCGGCTCGCCGTCGTCGTCGACGCGCTGCACACGCACCGCGCCCCGGCCGGGTATGTCCACCGCCGGCTCATGTCCCACCGTCCGCTCGGACCGGGAGGCAGCGCCGGCTCCCACGCCATGGACCTCGGTGACGCCGTCGCCCTCGCCCGGGAGCTCGACCGGCTTCCCGACCGCATGCTGCTGCTCGGCATCGAGGTGGCGGACACCGGCTACGGCATCGGCCTGACCCCCGCTGTGGCGAGCGCCGTCGATCGCGTGGTCGAGCACATCGTCGCCGCCGTCCGCGACATTGCGGCCGGAGGTCGCACCGTCCGGGGACCATCGGCCTGAACCCGTGGGCCGAACTCGAGAAGGCTTGAAGTGGGCCCGGGAATCGAAGGATCGGGCAGAGCAGGGACGGAGGCGAGTGCGATGACCGCGACGACGATCGAGGCGGCGACAGTGCGGAACGCAGGTCCGGCACAAGCGGACACGTGGCCGCCGACGACAGACACCGGCGATGTGGCATTGCGACTGTGCCGTGCGGAGCGGCGTGTCGAGGCGCTGGCGCTCGCGGTCCGGCTGCTGTGCGGCGAGGGCGCGACACCCGCCCGGCGGCAGGCCGAGGAGCTGCTCGACGAGCTCAGGCTGTAGACCTCGGCCCGAGGCGGGAACCCAAACGGGCGCCGGGCGTTCTGCCCAGCGCCCCATCGCCGCGGCTCGCTCAGCGTGGTGTGGTGCCGGCCGCCGGCTGGCGCCGTCAGGCGACCCGTGGGCCGCCGCGCCGGGCGGTGGTGAGGTCCAGCTGGATGGGCAGATGGGGCGCGTCGAGGGCGTGCCGGGCGTGGGCGAGGGCGTGCTGCTCGATGTTGTGGCGCAGGCCGGCCAGGTCGGCGTCGCGGTCAGCGTGGACGGTGACGGCCAGCCGCGGTGCGCCCGGGTCTCCTTCCACGCGGGTGCGGGCGGAGCGCACGCCGTGGCACTGCTCGATCTCTCCGGAAACGGCGTCGCGCAGCGCGGCGGAGATGAGGGTGGTGCGGCCGGCGCCGGGCTCGCCGGCCACGCGGATGCCGGCGAGCCGCCCGGTGGAGAACAGCACGGCGTGCAGCCAGCGCAGTGCCAGGAGCGCGACGACGACCGCGATCACCGCCGCGACCGGCCACAGCCAGTTGCGTTGCGCGATGGCGAAGCGGACGACGGTGTTGTCGACGAGGGTTCGGTGCGCCGCGGAGCCGCCGAACACTCCCGCCCCGAGCAGGAGCCCGGTGCAGCCCAGACCCAGCAGGACCAGTCCGACGACGGCCAGCGCGACGCGGTTGGCGCGGTCGGCATGCATCAGTGCGCCTTGGCGGAGATTCGCACGGTCAGCTTCGGCGGCCGGCGCAGTTGCAGAGCGTCGAGGCGGGTTCGCGCGGCCTGGGTGACGCTGTCGCGCGAGGCCGCCGTTGCCGGCTCGCGGGCGATGGCCTTCGCGCGGACGCGGAGGTGTCGGCGCCGGACGGTGACGGCGGCGTCGTCGATGCCGCCGACGCCGGTGACCGCGTCCCGGACCGTCTGCCCGACGCCGCGGCGCGTGTACGCGGCGTCGGTGGCAGGGTTGTCGCTGGCGGTGGCGAACCTGGCGGGCCGGCGTGGTCTGAGCTCCAGGCCCAGCAGGACCAGCCCGACCACGGCGAGCAGCCCGCAGATGAGCCGGACCTCGCCGCCGGCCCACGTCACGTGACCGGCCCATCGGTACGCGGCGGGCCAATCGACGGCGACGGGCCGATGGCCCGTCATCACGGCGACGACGTCGACCACGACCACGACCGCGCCCGCGACGAGCGCGAGGCTGACGATCAGGGCGAGCAGCCGGTTGACCAGTCTCACAGCGCGCCTCCTGCCGGTGGCCGCTAGTGCACCCGGGGCGACGGGGTTCCGGTGGCCAGGTCGGTCACGACGATGCGGACCTCGGCGACCGTCAGGCCGGTCAACGATGTCAACCGTTCCCGCACGTGACGGCGAACCGCGGCGGTGACTTGCGGCACCGACGCCGGCCAGCGCACGCCGATCTCCAAGTCTATGACGGCGACATCGCCCTCGACGCGGGCCGATGCCTTGGGCGTGGTCCGGCCGAGGGCGCGCCCAGCGGCGGCTGCGGCGTCGGGTAGGTCCAGCACCGCATGCGAGGCGAGCTTCGCCACCACCCTCTCGGCAATGGCGATCGACCCCGGCGGTTCCTCGACCGCACGGGCCTGCGTGCCGGCCGGCATCATTTGCCGCTCCGGGTGATGCGGTAGCTGCGCAGGTCCACGTCGCCGGCGACCACCTTGGCGACGCCGTAGCCGAGCGCGGTGAACACCGCGACGATCAGCATCTGGCCGAGGCTGCCGAAGGCCACCGCGAATCCCAGTGCCATGCCGATCGCGGTGCCGAAGGCGATACGGTTCATTGCTCTCACGTCCCTGCGGAAGGCGGCGGGCCGGCTAGCGGACCCGCGCCGGTCGGCGGT
Source organism: Dactylosporangium sp. CA-139066 (assembly GCF_050936175.1). Taxonomy (NCBI): domain Bacteria; kingdom Bacillati; phylum Actinomycetota; class Actinomycetes; order Micromonosporales; family Micromonosporaceae; genus Dactylosporangium; species Dactylosporangium sp. CA-139066. The sequence continues at coordinate 4,187,858 of NZ_JBNJNH010000001.1, forward strand.
GTCGTCGTATCAGGATCCGGAGCAGCCGGGCCAGCAACGATGGGTGACGCACGACCGTCACCCGGACCCGCCGGGCGGCCTCCGGGGTCGCCGGCTCGTCGAACGCCGCCAAGCCGGCGATGAAAGCGGCCGCGTCGCCGCCGCGGTCGGGATGGCAGGCCCGGATGAACGCCCGTCGCCGTGCCCGCCGCTGCAGTTCGTCGTTCAGTGCTTGCACGCCACCGCCTCCGGGTCCGCCGGCCCGGCGGGCGCCGGCGGTGGGTCGGTCAGGTCGGCGATGACCACGTCGACGCGCCGGTCCGGCGCGAGGGCCCGCAGCGCATGACGAATCTGCGCGGCGACCTCGCCGACGGGCACGCCCCACCGGGCGCGGATCGCGATCTGCACCGAGTGCGGGCCGACGCGCACACCGTCGACCTGCTGCCCGGGCAGATAGGTCGCCGGGCCACCGCGGGGGCCGGCGTGCAGGCCGGCCACGGCGGGGCAGGCGGTCACCGCAGCGGCCACCGCCACCACGTCGACGCCGTTCACCACGGCGGACGGGGCAGCCGGAGCGGTCGTCATGACACCCGCGACTCGCCGCGCCCCTCGTCGGTCTCGGGCAGGTGCACGTCGTCGACGTTGATGTTGACCTCGACGACTTCCAGGCCGGTCATCCGCTCGATGGACTGCTTGACGTTGCGCTGGATGCCACGGCCGAGATCGGCGATGCCGACCCCGTATTCGACGACGATGTCGAGGTCGACCGCAGCCTGCGTCTCCCCGACCTCGACGCCGACGCCCTGGGCGACGTTGGGCCCGCTACTGCCCGGGATTCGCTCGCGCAGCGCCCCGAACGTGCGGGTGCCGCCGGTGCCCATGGCGTGCACGCCGCTGACTTCCCGGCAGGCGATGCCGGCGATCTTCTGCACCACGCCTTCGGCGACGCTGATCTTGCCTTCCTCGGTGGCGAGCCGGTTCTGCGTGATCGGGCCTTTGACCTCTGTGCCGGGGCGGGGTGCCGGCTTGGTCTCGGCGGTCGCGCCGGTCCGTGGCGCGGTCTGGGTCTGGGTCATGGGACGAGTGCTCCTTCGCGATCGAGGGCCACGGGGACACTCGGCCTCGCGGCCATCATCAGTTGGACACGCGCGACGGCGAAACCTCGCGCACCGGCCGCAGGATTTCTTTGCCCGCCCGTGGGCACCTCAGCGGACATGGGCCCCGGCTCCCGCACCGTCAGGCGGCCGGCCCGTACCGCCGCTGACCCTGTCGACGACACGCTGTTGGTGCGGCGTGCGCGGGACGGCTGCCTGGACGCCTACCGCGCGCTCGTCGAACGCCACGCCACGCGCGCCTACCGGGTCGCCCTCGCCATGCTGGAAAGGCCCGAGGATGCCGAGGACGTCACCCAGGAGGCACTGCTGGCCGCGTGGCTGGCGCTGCCCACCTTCCGGGGCGACGCCAGCTTCGCCACCTGGCTGCACCGCATCGTCACCACCCGGGCGCTGAACAGGAGCACCCGCGCCGCCCGGACCCGGCCGCTGGACGCGGTGCCCGAACCGGCCGATCCGGCACGTGGCCCCGCGGAGCAGGCCGAACAGCACCAGGCCGCCGTCGCGGTCGCCGAGGCCGTCGCCGAGCTGCCCGCCGCCCAGCGCGTGGCGCTGGTCCTGTACCAGTTCGAGGGCCTCAGTTACGACGACATCGCCGAGGTCACCCACAGCACCGTCCCGGCGGTCCGCAGCCACCTGTACCGCGCCCGGCGCACGCTCGCCACCAGGCTGCACGACTGGAGGTGAGCGCGTGCTGCTGCCGGAGCGGCAAATGTCAGGCCCGGTCGTCGGGGCGGCCTTTGGCGATCCGGCGCAGGTAGTGGTCGACCTCCCGGCGGTTGTACCCGCGGAGGGTCACCGGGAAGGTGACCGCCTGGGCGTCGGCCTGAGCCTTCGCCCGTCGGGCCGGATCGTTGGACGCGATAGCGTCATTGGCCGTCTGGACGAACTTGTCTACCTCGGCCCGTTTGTAGCCATGGAACTCGGTCGTGAACTGCGTCATACCTGCGAGTGTGCGCCTCCCCGAGCCGAGTCGCACTGATGCCCGGGGCGTGCGGGCCTTGGGGTCAGGCGGCAGGCAACTGCAGGGGCAGTTCCGACTGCAGGGTGGTGCCTTGGCCGGGCGGGCTGTCGATGGTGATGGTTCCGCCGAGCGCATGGACTCGGTCGGTCAGCGCGAGGAGGCCGGTGCCGCGGGCCGGGTCGGCGCCGCCGATGCCGTCGTCTCGCACGCGCAGGTGCAGCCGTCCATGGTCGACTGCCGCCTCGATGCGGACATACGAGGCGTGGGCGTGTCTGGCGGCGTTGGCCAGCGTCTCCGCGGCGATGTGGTAGGCCGCCACCTCGACCGGTTCGGGGAGGCGGCAGTCGACCCGGACGTCGAACTCGACCGGGAGGGGGGAGCGGCGGGCGAGCCCTTTGAGGGCGGGTCGCAGGCCGAGGTCGGACAGCAGGGTCGGGTAGAGGTCGCGGGAGATCTCCCGCAGGTCGTCCAGGACCTCGTTGAGCTGGTGCGTCACGGTGGACATGCGTTGACGCACGTGTGGCATGTCAGGCGGGATGTCCGAGGTGGTGCCGCCTGCCTCGATGGCGCATGCGATGAGCTGCTGGATGCGGTCGTGCAGGTTGCGTTCGATCTGCCGCCGGGCGTGGTCGGCGGCGGTGACCAGGCGCACCCGGGAGGTGGCCTGGTCGACGCGGGCCTGGGCGTTGATGATGGCGGCGGCGATCAGGTCGGTGCAGTCGGCGAGCCGTGCTTCGGCGTCCGGGGCTAAGGGCTGCTGGCCGGTCACGGTGGCGTTCACGACTCCCCAGAGGCGCCCCTCGACGAAGATCGGGGCGCCGACCGCGCCGCGGACATGCTGCCGGCGCAGGTGGGCGGCGATCGGCCCGGGGGCGTCGGCGTAGTTGTCCATCCGGGCTGGGCGGCCGGTGTGCAGGACCGTTGCTGTGACGCTGCGGCCGTCCAGGGCCAGCCGCGTGCCGACGGGCAGGTTGATGTCGGTGGCCTGCCAGGCGCCGATCACCGTTGCGGTGCCGTCGGCCTCGTATCGCATGATGTGCGCCCCGTCGCTGCCGATGAGTGCACCGAGCTCGCTGGCGATGGCGTCCACGACCTCGGCAGGTGCGGCGCCACGCGCGACGTGGGTCGCGACGCGCCGGACCGCGGTCTGCGTCCTGGCGTCGTGGACGAGGTCCTGGACGCTGCGGCGCACCGAGTCGCTCATCGTGTTGAGCGAGCGGCTCAGTTCGCCGACCTCGCCCACGCCGGTCTCGGGGACGCGGGTGTCGAGTTCGCCGCGGGCGAGCTGGCCGGCCATGGCGGAAGCCCGGCGAACGGGCCGGACGACGACCCGGGCCAGGTATCCCACGGCGATGCCGCCGACGAGCACCGAGCCGGCCAGACCTGCGGCGCCTGCCGTGACCGCCCGGCCGGTGGCGGCGTGGGCGAGTCGGCTGCGTTCGCTCGCCAGGTGCCGCTCGCTCGCGGCGAGGCGGTCAAGTTCGGCACGCAGGTCCGCGACTCTGCGCTCGTCTTCCTGTACCGTCGCCGCACTGTGTGCGGCGGGGTCGCCGCGTTGCGCCGCCTGCAGCACCGGCGCCGCATAGTCCTGAATGTAGGACTGGCTGTCCCGCGTGATCCGCCGAGCCTCCTGGGCCTGCTGCGGTGTGCTGGCCAGCCGCTCCAGCCGGGCACATGCCTGCCAGACGGCGACCCGCTCGTGCGCCCAAGCCTCGAGCAGTCTCATGTCCCTGGTGGCGATGAAGCCGCGCTCGGTCCGGTCGAGGTCGAGGAGGTGCTGCTCGATCTCCTTCTCGGCAACCAGCATCTCCACGGACTGTGCCGACAGACGGTCCGTTTCACGGTGCTGAAGAATTGCGCCGAGCAGCGCGCTGAATGCAGCGCCGAACACGAGCATGAATACGGCGACGCTCGCGACGATGCGGGGAAGCAGACCACCGAACATGGCAACCTCCGATCCGGATCCGCGACCCCGGGTCACCGCCACCCGCCCGGCGATCATTCCCTGCATGAGCGAACGGGCCGCAGCCGCCGGTCGGTGCACTCAACGCAGCGGAGAATGGCCTCCGACACCGTGTGGAGAGGACGAATCCGCCGTCACAGGCACTCCGCAGAGTGTGTTCGCGGTTGCGTGCAGCGCGGCGCCTATTGCACCGCTTTGTACGCGACCATGCTCCGCGGGGCAGGTCGATGGCGGCTAATGCGGAATGACGCCGGCACCATCGGCCATCCATGCCCGGGCCGGCAGCCGCGAAACACGGATGCGATGGCAGCCGGCGCCACGGGTGATGCGGCCGTCACGCCGCGTTAAGCTGGGCGGAGATGCAAGGATGGCGCGAACTGCCATGGTTTTGGTGCTGATCGTCGTGTTGATGGTGGCGGTGGCCGGGTTGTTGGCCAGCGCTCGGATCATTCGACAGTACGAACGCGGTCTGGTCTTCCGGTTCGGGCGCCTGCGGGAGGAAACCCGCGGGCCGGGCCTGACGATGATCGTCCCGATTCTGGACCGGCTGCAGAAGGTGAACCTGCAGATCGTCACCATGCCGGTACCGGCACAGGACGGCATCACCCGCGACAACGTGACCGTCAAGGTCGACGCGGTGGTGTACTTCCGGGTCATCGACTCGATCCGGGCCGTCGTCAACGTGCAGGATTACATGTTCGCGGTCCTCCAGGTGGCGCAGACGTCGCTGCGTTCGATCATCGGCAAGAGCGACCTCGACGAGCTGCTGACCAACCGGGAGCGGCTCAACCAGGGTCTCGAGGTCATGATCGACAGTCCGGCGATCGATTGGGGCGTCCACATCGACCGCGTGGAGATCAAGGACGTCTCGCTGCCGGAGTCGATGAAACGGTCGATGTCCCGGCAGGCTGAGGCGGAGCGGGAGCGGCGCGCCAGAATCATCACCGCGGACGGTGAGCTGCAGGCGTCGCGAAAGCTCGCCGACGCCGCGGACACGATGGCGCGGACACCGACGGCGCTGCAGCTGCGGTTGCTGGAGACGGTGGTCGAGGTGGCAGCCGAGAAGAACTCGACGGTAGTGCTGCCGTTCCCCGTCGAGCTGCTGCGGTTCCTGGAGCGGTCGGCGTCGACGCCGGCCACCGTCGAGCCGCCGCAGACCGAGTACGCCACCACGGGGCTGTCCCGGGTGCACACCGCCCGGTAGCCCACCGCAGCACGTGCGCGGTGCTGCGGTGGCTGACGCCTCGCCGGGCCGGCTCAGCGGGCCCGCTTCGCCCCCCGCTTGCGGGGCGGCGTCAACAGGTCGGCTATCGCGGCGATCGCCGACGGCACCAGGCGGTAGTACGCCCACACGCCGCGCTTCTCGCGCTCGAGCAGGCCGGCCTCGGTGAGGATCCGAAGGTGATGACTCACGGTCGGCTGGGAGAGGCCGAGCGGCGCGGTGAGATCACTCACGGACGCTTCGCCGTCCGGAGCGGACTGAATCAGGCTGAGCAGTCGCAGCCGGGCCGGGTCGGCGATGGCCTTCAGGACTCCCGCGAGCCGTTCGGCATCGGCGCGCTCGATCGGCTCGCCGGCCAGTGGCGAGGTAGCAGGCATGGCAGTTTTCGCAGTTCCCACGCCTTCCATCGTTCCACCAACGCCGTCGATATGCCGGTGGAACCGGGGAGCAGCACGCCTGCCGGACCGGTTCCCCCGGGGTCTCATCCACGGTGCGCGCTGAACCGACGGTCCGTGGGCACGGTTGCGCACGTGCCGACGGGCCAACTGCCGCAATGCAGAAATCCCTGATGCTGGAGGAGCGCAGATGTCCACGATGAGTGCGGTGCGAGCACACCACCGCGGAGGGCCGGAGCAGCTGGTGTACGAGCAGGCGCCGCGTCCTGCGCCGGCCGCGGGTGAGGTGCTCGTGGCCGTACGCGCCACCTGGACCGACAGCCTCGCCCCGCCAGTGGATCACGTCGTCTCGCTGCCCGACACGCCCGCCGCCTACGAGGCGCTGCAGACCGAGCACAAACGCGGCAAGATCCTCATCCACGTCGCGGAACCCTGAGATCGAGCGGCCCTTGCCGGGCGGCGCCACTGCCGGGCGCCGCCGCGCAAGCGCAGGCCGCCGAGGGCCGGTGCGGGTCAGTGTTGCGCCGGGGCGTTCAGCAGCGCACGTCCCACCGCGGCCAGGGCGACGGCCTGGCTGACGGCCCCCGCGACCTCGAACCACTCGGTGCCGGCGACCAGGCCGGCGATGTGCAGCGGTGCCCAGGCGCCCAGCGCGAGGGCGACCCAGGTGGCCACGGCACGGCTGCGGAACAGGGCCACGGCCAGCAGCACCGTGCCGACGAGATTTCCGAGGACGAAGAGCAGGAACACCCACAGCGCGAACGGGTCGGACTGGGCCTCGTCGAGCACCGCGGCGAAGCCGGCCGTCGAGTCGCCGTGGCGGGCCATGGCGAGCGTGACGAAGGTGTTCATGGCGATGCCGAAGTAGCAGATGTAGCCGCCCGCGGTGAGCGCCGCCGCGATGCCGGCGAGCCTGCGGGCGCGATCCCCGGCGAGCCGCTTGACGCCGAGGACGGCGGGCACGATGAGCAGGCTGCCGACCATCGCCGCCAGGGCGGAGAGCCGGGTCGGCCCGGGATGCGCGGCGGCGAGCGCCAGGGCACCGGCCCCGTCGCTGTCGCTGCCGCCGTCCCGGGTGGACCAGGCGTACGCGGCGTTGGCGACGACGAATCCCCACGGCGCGGTGAACAGTGCCGCCGCGAGCGCGGTCGCGCGGCGGGGGGTGGTGGTCGTGTGTGTTGCGGTGTCGAGCATGACGCTTCTTCCAATCGGATTGCCCGGCCGGGGCCGGTGGCGGGTCTAGGTGACTGGTGTTAAACGATGGCCGGCACCGGCGTGGCGGCCATCGTTTTCGATGTATTTCGGCTAGTTTGCTGGGATGGCGTTAGGCAGGGCGTCACAGCAGTTGGATTTGCTGGACCCGGTTACCCGGTTCTGCGGCGAGACCCTCCCGGGCAACTCGATCTTCGGGTTCCTGCACGAGCATCGCGAGACGCTGTTTCCGGACAGCATGTTCACCGACCTGTTCGCCGCGGTCGGCCGCCGGTCGGTACCGCCCTCGGTGGTGGCCACGGTGATGGTGCTGCAACGCCTGGAAGGACTGTCCGACCGCGAGGCGGTGGACCGGTTCACGTTCGACGCCCGGTGGCGCTACGCCGCCGGGGTCGGTGGCTGGGACGGCGGCCGGGCCGGGTTCGCCCATACCGTGCTGGTCGACATGCGCGAGCGGCTGCGCCGCTCCCGGCAGCCGGACCGGATCTTCGAGGTGGCGTTGGCCGCCGCTCGGGCCGCTGGTCTGGTCGGCCGGCGGCGGGTCCTGGACTCCACACCCCTGTATGACGCGGTCGCCACGATGGACACGATCACGCTGATCCGCTCGGCGATCCGCGGGCTGCTCACCGTCGCCGGTAACGGCCTGGCGGGCCGGCTGCGGGCGGTGCTGGGCAGCGGCGACGAGTACGCCGCGGCGGGCAAGCCGGTCATCGACTGGGACGACCCGGCCGCCCGTGAGGCGCTCGTGGACTCCCGGGCCCGCGACGGCTACGCCCTGCTCGCCGCGCTCGACGGGGTCAAGGACCTGCCGGCGCCGGTCGGCGAGGCGACCCGGCTGCTGGCCACCGTGCTGGGCCAGGACCTGGAGACCGGCCCCGACGGCACCCTGCGGATCGCTCGGAAGGTCGCCCCGGACCGGGTCATCTCCACCGTCGACCCGCAGGCCCGGCACGGGCACAAGACCAACCACCGCGGCTTCGACGGCTACAAAGGCCACATCGCCGTCGACCCCGACAGTGAGGTCATCACCGCGACCGCGGTCACCCCCGGCAACACCGGTGACGCCGAACCCGTCGCCGGCCTCATCACCGACCTCACCAGCCCGGCCGGCACCAGCCCGGCCGAGGGCACCGCAGCGGTTTACGGCGATGCCGCCTACGGCGCCGGTGAGGTCCTGCACCACCTCGACACCGCCGCGATCACCGCGATGACGAAGGTGCAGCCACCGAGCGCACCCGCTGGGAAGTACCCGAAAGACCGCTTCGACATCGATCTCAACGCGAACACGGTGACCTGCCCCAACGGCACCACCATCCGGATCCGGCCGGCCCGCGGCCAAGGCCGCCACGCAGGCCGGGCCGACTTCGGCCGGGCCTGCACCACCTGCCCCCTGCAGCCCGGATGCACGGACTCCAAAACCGGCCGCAGCATCACGATCGGCCACCACGAAGCCCGGCTCACCGCCGCCCGCACCCGCCAGCAGGACCCCGACTGGCAGGCCGATTACCGCGCGACCCGCCCCAAGGTCGAACGCAAGATCGCCCACCTCATGCGCCACCGCCACGGCGGACGTCGCGCCCGCATGCGCGGCCTGCTACGCACCGCCGCCGACTTCAACCTCCTCGCCGCCGCAACCAACCTCGCCAGACTCGCCACCCTCAGCCTCACCCACACCACCCGCAGCGGCTGGACCCTCAAACCCGCCTGAACCACCACCGACACCACAACAGCAACTCACTGATGCCGGCCGACCGCCACAAACGCCTACGCGCCAACGGATCCACGCCAAGAACCGCCCGTTACACCATCGACAGACCAAGCCCCAAGGACCAACGGTGGCCGACCGGCAGCACCGGCCAACCACCGTTTAACACCAGCCACCTAGGAGGGCACCCCGGCGGGGCGGGAGCGGAGGGCGGGAGCCACCAGGGCGACGCACAGCAGGGTGATGACGATCCCGGCCGCGGCGGCGCCCCTGGCCGCGGCCGGCGTCGTGGCGACGAAGAACGCGGGCACAGCCGTCAGCGCGGAGAGCAGCCGGGTGACGATGACGGTGACGGCGCCGGCCCGGGATCGGTTCGGCCATGCGAGCACGACACCGGCGATGGTGCCGAGACCGAGCACGGCGCCGATCATGAGCACCGCCATGGGCGGCCCGTCGGTGCCGAGCGGCAGTGAGACGACATCGAGAAGACCGAGCAGGCCCGACAGGACCAGGCCGACGGTGAGGGAGATCGTTCGCTTCATGGGCACAGCGTCCGGTCCGCGGCCGCGGATGCCATCCGTGCCAGCTCCCGGAAGATTTCCGTACTGGCACGTATTCGTGCCGCCGCCGGGCGCCGCTACGGTGGGGCGATGTACGGCGAGCGGCTGGTCGCGTACCTGGCCGGGGCGGCGGTGCTCGCGTTGGCCGGGTTCGGGATCTACCTGGCCGCGATCGCCCGGGACAGGGCCGCCACGGTGGAGCTGGCGGTCGGCGAAGTGCTGGGACTCGCCTCCGTGCTCCTCGGCCTGACGGTCGCCACCCGCCGCCCCCGCAACGTGGTCGGCCTGCTGCTCGTCTGCACCGGCGCCGCTTTCGTCGGGGTCGCCGTCAGTGACCTGTACCCGGCCGCCCTGGCCGTCGACCCGCGCCTGCCGCTGGCGGCTGTGTATGTCGACCTCGTCCGTGGCGCCTGGATGCTGCTGTACGTGCCGCCGGCCCTGTTGTTCCTGCTCGTGCCCGAGGGCCGGGTGCCTGGACCGCGCTGGCGCTGGGTGGTGGCCGGGCTCCTGGTGGTGCCGGTGCTGTTCATGCTGGCGGCGGCCTTCGACCCGACCCCGGCGCCCCGGTATCCGGGCGTGCCCAAGGCGTTCCGCGCGTCCCCCGAGGCCCAGGGCGCCATCGAGACGTTCGCCTTCGGGCTGCTGCCGATCTTCCTCGGCCTGCTCGTCGCGTCGTTCGCGTCGATCATCGTGCGGTACCGCCGCACCGGCGGCGCCGTCGAGCGCGCTCAGCTCAAGTGGTTCGTGCTCGGGGCGAGCTTCCTCCCGATCACCCTCCTGCTGTGCTGGGCCGGCTATCTGGTGTTCGGCCGGCCCGAGCTCGGCCTCGTCGGACTGATCGCGACCTATCTCGCGATCCCGGCGTCGACCACGATCGCCCTGCTCAAGCACGACCTGTACGACGTCGACCGGGCGCTGAGCGCGACGGCGACCTATGCCCTGGCGACGGCGATGCTGCTGGCCTTCTACACGGCGGCGTCGTTCGTGGTCGGTCTCGGCGCGGGCCGCGGCTCGCCGGTGGCCGCCGCGGCCGCGACCGCGGTCTGCGCCGCCGCGCTCGCGCCGATGCGCAACCGTCTGCAGCGCTTCGTCGACCACCGGCTCTACCCGGCCCGGGAGGCGGCCATCGCCGCGATCGAGGACCTGCGCCGGCGGACCGACGCGGGCAGCGCCCGGCCCGAGCAGCTGGAGAGCGTACTGCGCACGGCCCTGCGCGATCCGAGCCTGAGGGTCGGCTACCGGCTGCCCGGATCGGCCGCGATGCTCGACACGGCGGGACGTCCGGTGGAGCCGGACCGGTCCCCGTCCGGGCGGTCGGCCCCGGTACGGCTGGGCGGCAACGAGATCGGCGTCGTCACGGCGGGCGGCGGGGCGAGCCGGGAACTGCTCCGCGAGGTGGCATCGGCCAGCTCGCTGCTGGTCGAGGTCGTCCGGCTGCGGGCGGAGCTGGCCTCGGCGCTGGCGGCGGTGGAGGCGAGCCGGGCCCGGCTGCTGGCCGCAGGGTACGAGGAGCGGCGCCGGCTCGAGCGCGACCTCCACGACGGCGCCCAGCAACGGCTCGTCGCGCTCGGCATGAGGCTCCGGCTGGCCCAGCGCCACCTCGACGAGGGCACGGTCGACGTCGACGGACTGCTCGACCAGTCGGTGGCCGAGCTCGGCGGCGCCGTCGCGGAGCTGCGGCAGATCGCGCACGGGCTGCGGCCGAGCAGTCTCGACGACGGGCTGGACCGTGCGCTCGGCGCCATGGTGAGCCAGATGCCGATCCCGGTGACGTTGGATCTGCGCACCGACGACCCGATCCCCGACGACCTGGCGACGACGGCCTACTACGTGGTCACCGAGGCGGCGACGAATGCCGCCAAGCACGCCCAGCCCACCGCGATCGGCGTTACGGTCTGCTGTGACGCGGGACGGCTGACCGTCCGGGTGTGCGACGACGGCTGCGGTGGCGCGGTCGTCCGCCCCGGATCCGGCCTGGGCGGTCTCGCCGACCGGGTCGCCGCGGCCGGCGGCCGGTTGCGGGTCGTGAGCCCCGTTGCCGGGGGTACCACGGTGGAGGCGGTGCTGCCGTGCGAATCGTGATCGGTGAGGATTCCGCGCTCTTTCGCGAGGGTCTGGCGCGCCTGCTGGTCGACGCGGGGCACGAGGTGGTGGAGAAGGCCCACGATGCCCCGTCCCTGCTGCAAGCGGTCGAGCGGACCGAGCCCGAGCTCGCGATCATCGACATCCGGATGCCGCCCGACCGTACCGACGACGGCGCCCGCGCGGCGCGGCAGATCCGCACCACCCGGCCTCGCTGCGGGATCATGCTGCTCTCCCAGCACATCGAGACCCGGCACTCCGTCGAGCTCGTCGCGCACGGCGGGTTCGGCTATCTCCTCAAGGACCGGGTCCTCGACGTCGACGACTTCCTCGACGCGATACGCAGGATCGGCGCCGGTGGCTCCGCCCTCGATCCCGAGGTGGTGCGCCGGCTCGTCGGCGGACAGCGCAGCGAACGGCTGCTTGCCCCGCTCACCGAACGCGAGCGCGACGTGCTGGCCCTCATGGCCGAGGGCCTGACCAACATCGGCATCGCTCGCCGGCTCTGGCTCGCCGACCGCACGGTCGAGGCGCACGTCAGCTCGATCATGAACAAGCTGGGACTGCCGACGTCGGAGGAGGGTCACCGGCGGGTGCTGGCAGTGCTCGCGTACCTCAACCAACCCGGTCGCGGGGCGGGAGCGGGATGGTTGCCGGGATCATGAGCGCGTCCGGATGCGCCGATGGTCACGCCGACCGGGTTTCCGACGGATGGGTGGGTTCGGCATGGCGGCATGGCGGCCGGTGGCAGGGTTCGTGGCGGTGGTCGCGGGGGTGACGGTCGGTGCGCCGGGCGCCTACGCGGCGGACGCCGTCGTGTCCAAGGGGCGGGCGGTGGCCGCGTCAACGGGAAGTGCGGTGCGCGCCGTGGACGGGAAGACCTCGACGCGGTGGACGACGAGCGGGCGCGGCACGCAGTGGCTGCGGGTCGACCTCGGGGCCGTGAACACCGTCAGCCGCGTCCGGCTGTCCTGGGGTTCCGCCTTCGCCAAGGTGTACCGCCTGGAGACTTCGGCCGACGGCAACACCTGGGCGCCGTTGTACGCCACCAGCGCCGGCGACGGCAAGACCGACGACATCGCCGGCCTGCAGGGCAGTACCCGTTTCGTGCGACTGACGGCGACCCCGCGCAGCGCGAAGGGCCTCGCACTCGGCGAGCTGGAGGTCTTCGGCCACCGGACCGAATCGGCGCCGGTGCCGGTGCCGCGGGCGGATCTCAGCACCGACATCGCCATGCAACTCGTGTCCTCCGCCGAGAACTCCAGCCTCGACTGGCGGGCCCAGTACCAGTACATCGAGGACATCGGGGACGGCCGGGGGTACACCGGCGGCATCATCGGTTTCTGCTCCGGCACCGGCGACATGCTCGAGGTCGTCGAGGCCTACACCGCGGCCGTGCCCGGCAACGTCCTGGCGAAGTATCTGCCGGCGCTGCGCAGCGCGAACGGCACCGCCTCGCACACGGGCCTCGGCGCGGCGTTCGTCGCCGACTGGACGAGCGCCGCGGCCGACCCGCAGCTCCGCAAGGCCCAGGACGACGAGCGGGACCGGGTGTACCTCAACCCCGCGGTCGCCCAGGCCAGGGCCGACGGCCTGCGTGCCCTGGGCCAGTTCGCCTACTTCGACGCGATCGTCATGCACGGCCCCGGCAGCGACCCGGTCAGCTTCGGCGGCATCCGCAAGGCGGCCCTGGCTAGGGCGAAGAGCCCGGCTCAGGGCGGTGACGAGACCGCATACCTCAACGCGTTCCTCGACGCCCGGGTCGCCGCGATGCGCTCCGAGGAGGCGCACAGCGACACGAGCCGCGTCGACACCGCCCAGCGCGTGTTCCTCACCGCCGGCAACCTCGACCTGCGGTTGCCGCTGTCATGGAAGGTGTACGGCGACTCGTACACCATCACCGCCTGAACCAGCCTCGGCCTCCGCCGTCGGCTTCGCGCCCAAGGTCAGGACGTGGACGGCCGCGGACTGGCGTTGCGGCGGTCCTGCTCGGTTTCCCCGAGGTCGTAGGCCTCGATGTCCCACGCGGTGATGGTTTCCGGCCGGTCGACGGCGATGGTGAACGGACCGTGGTCCTGGTCGGCGACATCAATGCCCCACGCCGGGAACCAGGCGTCCGAGAACTCCCACCGGCCGGCGCAGGGCCATCCCAAGGTCATCTTGAACGGGTGCGGGGTGCTGATGACGATGCGGAGCTCGCCGGTACCCGTGCAGCGCGTCCTGAGGTGGAGGTGCCAGCCCTTGGGTATCGAGACCTCGACGTGGCTGTCGCCGTAGACCGTCGAGCTCCATGCGCCGGCCAGGTGGTCGTACGACTCGGGCGTCTGGTCGGGCTGGGGTGTCGAGGCGGAGGTCCGGTCCGGCCCCGGTGCCGAGGCGGCCGCCCGGTCCGGCCCGGGTTCCGAGTCGGACCGGGGGGAGCTGGTGCACGCGGCCAGCCCGAGGAGCGCGGCGAGAGCCGCCGTGACCGCCGATGCGCACAACCGCCCAGTGCTCTGCCCCCGCATGGCGACAGGGTACGGGCGCCCGGCAACCCCTCGTCGCCTCGGTGGAACGTCGCCAAGAGCGCCTTCGCTGTGGCTACCGTGGCGGGTTGCAGAGCTGGACGCAAGTGCTCAATCTGGACGGTTTGGTGCCGAACGATGCGCCGATCGGCTGGTCGCCGCTGCCCGCGCTGCTCAACTCGGTGGCGAGCCGAGGGTCGTGGCCGTCGCCTGATGCAGCCGCTCAGTCGTCGGCGGCTTCTACTGCGGCGGCGATCGGCTCGAGCCCTGCGATCAGCTCGTCGAGTTCGTTCGCGCTGAGTACGTCGTACGCCGGCGCCGCCAGCTCGTCGGTGAGGGCCTCGATCCGTTGCCTGGTTTCCCGGCCGGCGTCGGTGAACCCGCCGGCGGCGTCCACGAGGCCGCGGCCGCGCAGCCCGTCGACGACCGCGGCCAGCTGCGCCTTGGGCAGGTGGTGGACCCGGCCGAACTCCTCCGCCCTCATGCCGAGGGACAGCGCGAGCAGGACGTGGGCCTCGGTGCCGCCGATGCCGTGGGCGAGGAGGGCGGCGTTGTGGCCGTCCCCGCGGTGCTCCCGCAGCAGCGTCGCCGCGTGCCAGAGCCTGGCCACCGGCTCCTGCGGCACGTTGAGCGCCCGGAGCCCGGCGTACAGCACGCGCCCCTCGGTCGGCGCACTGAGCGCTGCTCGGGTAGCGAGGTCGGCGGCCCGCACCAGTCCCGGGGAGTCGGCGAGTTCCCCGATCATCTGCCGTAGCGCGGTGGCGCTGCCCCGCTCGCGCACGGCGATCGCCTCCTGCGGGGTGGTCTTTCCCCAGACCCACGGGATGTGGCGGGCCACCTCACCGTCGGCGAAGTTGTAGAAGACCGCGTGCACCACCTCGGCCGGCGCCAGTCCCAGCGGCGCGGCCCGGCCCGCGAAGTATCCGTCCCAGTAGTTGCGCATGCCGAGGGCCAGGAACGCCTCGTTCGGCACCTCGGAGAAGGTGACCGCGGCGATTGGCTCGACGAGCTCGAACATGCGGTGGACCTTGGCCTGTGGGTGCGGCATCGGTCGAGTCTCCTCTGGTCGTGGCAGCGCCCTCGTGGGCGCCTCTCACCCAAGCTACGAACAGCGCGGCTCGGATACGACAACTCCGGTCGACATCAACCCAACCAAGATCAGGCTTTACTCTCATGGCTGCTGGTCACGGGCTCGTGGTAACCGCCCGAGACGTCGGCAGCGATGGCATCATGCGGGCCGGGGCGCGGACCGTCTCCGGTCCGCGGCCCCGGACAATCGGTCAGGAGGCGGTGCAGGTCAGCGTCGGCGTCGTGACGTTGCCGGTTCCGGTGAAGCCGAACTGCGTCGAGCTGCTCGCGCCGAGCGAGCCGTTGTACGACAAGTTGCGCACCGTGACGGCGGAGCCGCTGGTGGTGAGGGTGCCGTTCCAGAGTTGGGTGATCGACTGGCCGCTCGCCAGCGTCCAGGTGACCGTCCAGTTGCTGATCGGCGAGGCGCCCGCGGTGACGGTGACGTTGCCCTGGAACCCGCCCTGCCAGGAGTTGACGGTCTGGTACGTCGCGCTGCACGCACCGCCGCCACCGCCGGACGAGCGGCTCGGCGACGGCGACGCGCTCGGCGAGCGGGACGCCGACGGCGAAGCCGACGGGGAACTGGAGCGGCTGGCCGACGGCGAGGCGGTCGGGGACCCGGTCGGCGGGTACGGTGCGCTGGCGGCCAGGCTGTAGGCGAGGTCGGGCACGAAGCTGCCGGCTGCGTAGGCGCAGCCGTCGGCCTCACCGGGCGGCTTGATCCACAGGTATCCGTCGACGTTGGCGTCGCCCGTGTTCAGCGTCGGGTAGTTGCCGATCCGGCGGTCAGTGTTGTCGTCGGCGCACCAGTCACCGGCCGCGCCACCGTTGCGGCTGGTGTCGATGACCTGGTGCTTGCCGTTGATGCCGCGGCTCTGCAGGTACGAGATGATCGACCGGCCGTAGGAGAGTTCGTTGCCCAGCGGCTGGAAGTTCGAGACGTTCGTGAAGAACCCGTCGGCGTACTGGACGCCGGCGGCGACCAGCCGGGATCCCTGGTCCGACGCGGAGTTCCAGGCGGAGTGGCCGCCGTCGAGGTACACCTTGGCGTTGGGGTTCCCGGCCTTCAGCGTCTGCACCGCGGTGCTGATCGCCTGGTCGCGCTGCTGGACCTCGGTGCTGCTCAAGCACGTCTGCAGCGCCAGCGCGTCGGTTTCCATGATCACGATGACGGTACGGCTGCCGAGGCCCTTCGAGTACCCGGAGATCCACTGCTGGTACTGGTTGAGGTCGGGGGCGCCGCCGGCGCTCGCCCCGCCGCAGTCGCGGTTCGGGATTGCGTAGGTCGTCAGCACCGGTACCTGGTTCACGGCGTTGGCCGCGCCCACGAACGAGGACACGTCGGACTGCACGGTGGACAGGTTGAAGTTCGCCATCCAGCGCGCCTGCGACTGGCTGGCGATCTTGTCGCGGATCACGGGCATGCGCGAGTCGTTCGGGTTCGCGGAGACCCAGCGGACGGCCTGCGAGGCGGGGTCGCGGTAGAGGGTGCCGGACAGCGTGCCCGCCGAGGCTGAGCCGATGACGAACCAGCCGGCGGCGAAGGCGACAGATGCCGACGCTGCCGCGGCGGCCACGACTCGGCGCCGACGGGGGCGACGTGTGGACACGGAGACTCCTTCAGGAGGTGAAATCGATTCGCGTCGAGCGATATGGGATGGCGCCCATCATCGCGACCAGTCCGCGCGTGGTCCACTCCAGCGACCTGCGCGAGCGTCCGGTCCGTGAAAACGCGTGAAACATCCACCGCCGCCTCCCGGCCACCCACCGGAAAAAGGTCGCCACAACCGAGCCGCTGCGCCCTATGGCCGCGCCGGCGACGTCGCTTGAGGAGTCCTGCTCGCGTTCGGCTCCGGCGGAGCCGGGTGCCGGCAGGCCGCCGCGAGCTACAGCGCCGTTAGGCCGTCAGGCGGCGTTGCCGACGACGTCATGGGCCCGCACGCACAGCTGGTCGCCGCGTGCGGGTCGTCAGCCAAGCTCCGCCAGGTCGGCTCCGGTCAGCCGCAGCCGTGATCGGTGATCGCCGATGCCATTGCGGCGGGAGGTCCTGGCTGCAGGTCATATGCGGACGGGCTTCGGCATTCCGCGGGCGGCTCCCCGGGCCTCGCCTGCGGGCGCGACCCTTGACATCACCTGAGCTGTATGCCGAGATGGAAATCCGGCTCCTCGACGCCGGTGGCCCCGTCAGCCGCCGTGCGAACCGGTGGAGTCGCCGCTCAACAGGCCGGTGATGGTGCGTGCGAACGACGAAGAGTGACCATACGTCGCTGGTGTCCGCGGCGCAGGCTGGCGACGAACGGGCCCTGGGCGAGCTGGCGGCGGCGAACCTGCCGCTGGTCTACAGCATCGTGCGCCGCGCCCTGGCCGGGCACCCGGGCGGCGTCGATGACGTCGTGCAGGACACGATGCTGCGGGCACTACGCCGGCTGCCGTCGCTTCGCGAGCCGGAGCACTTTCGCGTCTGGCTGGCCTCGATCGCCGTTCGCCAGGCCAGCACGCACCTGCAGCGTCAACATCTCACGGCCGACCGGCGCGCGCCACTGGAAGTACTCTCGGATGCGCCGGACGCCGAGGACTTCGAGGACCTCACGATGCTGCGGGTGGAGCTGTCCGGGCAGCGCCGTCAGGTCGGGCGCGCGGTCGGCTGGCTGGACGACGAGGACCGGGTGTTGTGGTCGCTGTGGTGGCTGGAGATCGGGGAGGAGCTGACCCGCGCCGAGCTCGCCGCCGCGCTCGGGGTAAGCGTCGCACACGCCGCAGTCCGGGTCCAGCGGATGCGCAACCGCCTCGAGCAGGCGCGCGCCCTCGTCGCGGCGTTGGACGCCCGGCCGCGCTGCCCGTGGCTGGACACCGTCGTCGCCGAGTGGAGCGGAATCCCGAGTCCGCTGTGGCGCAAGCGGATCTCGCGGCACACGCGGACGTGCGTCGCCTGCGCCCGTGCTGCGGATGGCGCGATCGACACCGAGCGGCTGCTGGCGGGCTTCGCGCTGCTGCCGGTGCCGGCTGCCCTGACCGCCGCGCTCGATGCCCACGACGTGGCGGCGACCGCCGGCAGCGCGTCCTCCGTCGGCGGCGCCTCCTCCGCCGGTAGCGTGTCCTCGGTCGGCAGCGCCGCGACCAATGGGGCGGTGAAGGCCGGCTGGCTGACCGGGCTGCCGATCGCGAAGATCGCCGTCGCCTCGCTCGCGGCCGGCGTCGCGGCGACCGCCCTCGCCTGGCCCGATGACGATCGACCACCCCAAGCTCCGTCGGCCCCGCCGGCGGCGGCCGCGCCGTCAGCCGGGTCGTCCTCCGCGGCGGCATCGGCGCTGCGGTCCGGGCCGGTGTCCCTGGAGCTCGCTGCCGCTCCCGGGCGCTACCTGGGCACCGACGGCCAGCTCGGCCTTCTCATTGCCGACGACGCCCCCTTGTCGCGGCAACGCGCGACGTTCGAAGCAGTGCCCGGCCTGGCCGACGCGACCTGCTACTCGCTGCGCTCGGCCGACGGGCAGTACCTGCGGCATGCGTCGTGGCGGCTGCGCCTGAGCCGCGACGAAGGTACCCGGTTGTTCCGCGGCGACGCCACCTTCTGTCCGATCGGCGCCGGGGACGGCCAGGTGCTGCTGGAATCGTCCAACTATCGCGGGTACTTCATCCACCCGGAGAACGGGCAGCTTTGGGTACAGAAGTGGGACGGCACGACGACGTTCCGAACAGACAGCGCGTTCTTCGTCCGAGCGCCGTTGTCCTGACGACGCCAAATCGGCGTTCAGGCACGCTCCCGCCGGCGGCGCCGAAGGGGCAGGGCGGCCCGTCGACCATGCGGGCGGCCCAGGCGTAACGCAAAATCGTCAGGAACGTGCGGCGAGAGTCGGTGGGAAAAAGTGTTATGGGCCCAGACGAAATAGGGTCGGCGCATCTACCGAAGTGAAATTTTCTGAAGATCTCAGTTGCTGCTGAAGCGGCTCTGAACTGGAGCTTTGCTCGGCGGTCGGGTTGCCCGGGTGCTGCTTGAACCCATGGGTGGTCTTGCGGGTTCCAACGCATTCTGGCAATCTCGCGATCCTGCATGTGAGCGTTTCCACCGCCAGTCCTTCCCGCTGACCCGCCGAATGCTGGGATGACATGTGAACGCTCACAAGTGTGCATCCGGAAGGAATCCCCTCATGCAGATCCGAACACCCCGCCGCCGATCGGCCGTGCTCGCGGCCGTCGTCACCGCGCTCGCCGCCGGCGTTGTCGTTGCGATCAACGCGACGACGGCGTCGGCGGCCTCGGTTGACACCTCGGCCTGGTACGAACTCGTCAACCGCAACTCCGGCAAGGCCCTCGACGTGTGTGGCGTGTCCACTGCGGACGGTGCCTGCGTCCAGCAGTACACCCGCAATGGTGGGCAGAACCAGCAGTGGCAGTTCGTCGACTCCGGCGGCGGCTACTACCGGCTCAAGGCCCGTCACTCGGGCAAGGTCCTGGACGTCTACAACCTTTCGACCGCCGACGGCGCCAAGATCGTGCAGTGGACCGACGGTAACGGCACAAACCAGCAGTTCCGTCTGGCCGATTCCGACAGCGGCTATGTGCGGCTGATCAACCGCAACTCGGGCAAGGCGGTCGAGGTGCAGAATGCGTCGACGGCCGATGGGGGAGCGGTCGTGCAGTACAGCGACTGGGGCGGCGCCAACCAGCAGTGGCAGCTCGTCCGGGTCGGCAGCACGCCCACCTCGACACCGCCGACCACGCCGACCGGGCAGTTCACGAACCCGATCGTGTGGCAGGACTTCGCCGACGGCGACATCATCCGGGTCGGCGACGCGTACTACTACTCGGCATCGACCATGCATTACTCGCCGGGCGCGCCGATCCTGCGCTCCTACGACCTCGTGCACTGGGAGTACGCCGGACATTCGGTGCCGAGCCTCGACTTCGACTCGAGCGCCTACAACCTCAGCGGCGGCCGCGCCTATGTCAAGGGCATCTGGGCATCCGCGTTCAACTACCGCAGTAGCAACAGCACCTACTACTGGCTCGGGTGCGTCGAGTTCAACCGCACCTACGTGTACACCGCGCCGGCCGTCGACGGCACATGGTCGAAGAAGGCCCGGATCAACAACTGCTACTACGACGCCGGCCTGCTCATCGACGACAACGACACCATGTACGTCGCCTACGGCAACACCACGCTCAGCGTTGCCCAGCTGTCCGCCGACGGCACCAGCGAGGTCCGCCACCAGCAGGTGTTCAGCACCCCGTCGAGCGTCGGCACCCTCGAGGGCTCCCGTTTCTACAAGCGTGGCAGTTACTACTACATCTGGGTCACCAAGCCCGCCAACGGCCAGTATGTCCTGCGCTCGACGAGCCCCTGGGGGCCGTACGAGATGCGGGAGGTGCTGCTGAACATGCCCACGCCCGTCTCCGGCGCCGGCACCCCGCACCAGGGCGGCCTCGTGCAGACCCAGAACGGCGCCTGGTACTACGCGGCCTTCGTCGACGCCTACCCCGGCGGCCGAATCCCCGTGCTCGCGCCGATCAACTGGAGCGGCGACGGCTGGCCGAGCATCCAGACCGTGGGCGGCGGCTGGGGCGCCACCTACCCGGCCCCGAACATCCAGACCACCAAGACGGTCACGCCGATGACCGGCTCGGACTCGTTCACGACCACGGCGCTGGGCCCGCAGTGGGAGTGGAACCACAACCCCGACAACACCAAATGGTCGTCCGGCAACGGCCTGCGGCTGCAGACCGCGACCGTCACGAGCGACCTCTACAACGCCCGCAACACCCTGACCCGCCGCATCCAGGGCCCGACTTCCACCGCCACCGTCGAGCTCGACGCATCCGCGATGGCCGACGGGGACCGCACCGGCCTGGCCCTGCTACGGGACTCCTCGGCCTGGATCGGGCTGAAACGCGACGGCAGTAGCACCCGCATCACGATGGTCAACGGTCTGACGATGGACTCGAACTGGAACACCACCGGCACCGGCACCGAAGCGGCGGGCGCCACCATCTCCGGCAGCCATGTCTGGCTGCGGGCCACCGCCGACATCCGGCCCGGTTCCGGACGGCAGGCCCGGTTCTCGTACAGCACCGACGGCACGAACTTCACCACGCTCGGCCCCGCGTTCACGCTCGGCAACGCCTGGCAGTTCTTCATGGGGTACCGCTTCGCCGTCTTCAACTACGCCACCAAGTCGCTCGGCGGCGCCGTCACCGTCCGCCGCTTCGACCTGACCACACCCTGACGCCGAAGTACGCAGTGGCAACTCGTCAAGATTCCTGAGGAGAACATGAACATGAAGGCCCTCGGCGCCGCGCTCGCGGCGACGGTCGTGGCCGCCGCAGTGGTGGTCGCCGTCAACGTGACCTCCGCCTCGGCGGCGACCGTCGACACGTCGGCGTGGTACACCCTCGTCAACCGCAACTCCGGCAAGGCCCTCGACGTGTGCGGGGTGTCCACTGCGGACGGTGCCTGCGTCCAGCAGTACACCCGCAATGGTGGGCAGAACCAGCAGTGGCAGTTCGTCGACTCCGGCGGCGGCTACTACCGGCTCAAGGCCCGCCACTCGGGCAAGGTCCTGGACGTCTACAACCTTTCGACCGCCGACGGCGCCAAGATCGTGCAGTGGACGGACGGTAACGGCACCAACCAGCAGTTCCGTCTGGCCGACTCCGACAGCGGCTATGTGCGGCTGATCAACCGCAACTCGGGCAAGGCGGTCGAGGTGCAGAATGCGTCGACGGCCGATGGGGGAGCGGTCGTGCAGTACAGCGACTGGGGCGGCGCCAACCAGCAGTGGCAGCTCGTCCGCGTCGACGGCACAACTCCGACAACACCGGGCAACACCGGCGGGAGCTGCACGCTGCCGTCGTCGTACCGCTGGTCGTCGACGGGCGCGCTGGCCAGCCCGGCCAACGGGTGGGTGTCGCTGAAGGACTTCACCAACGTCGTCTACAACGGCAAGCACCTCGTCTACGCCACGACCCACGACACCGGCTCGACGTGGGGCTCGATGAACTTCGGACTGTTCACCAACTGGTCCGACATGGGCTCGGCCAGTCAGAACCGGATGAACTTCAGCGCGGTCGCGCCGACGCTGTTCTACTTCGCACCGAAGAACATCTGGGTCCTGACGTACCAGTGGGGCGGCACCGCCTTCTCCTACCGCACCTCCAGCGACCCGTCCAACCCCAACGGCTGGTCGGCGCAGCAGACCCTGTTCACCGGCAGCATCTCCGGCTCCGGCACCGGCCCCATCGACCAGACCATCATCGGCGACAGCCAGAACATGTACCTGTTCTTCGCCGGCGACAACGGCAAGATCTACCGGGCCAGCATGCCGATCGGGAACTTCCCCGGCAGCTTCGGCTCCAGTTACACCCAGATCATGAGCGACTCGACCAACAACCTGTTCGAGGGCGTCGAGGTCTACAAGGTCCAGGGCCAGAACCAGTACCTCATGCTCGTCGAGGCCATCGGCAGCCAAGGGCGCTACTTCCGCTCGTTCACGTCCAGCAGCCTGAGCGGTTCGTGGACCCCGCAGGCGGCCAGTGAGAGCAACCCCTTCGCCGGGAAGGCCAACAGCGGCGCCACCTGGACCAACGACATCAGCCACGGCGACCTCGTCCGCACCAACCCCGACCAGACCAAGACCATCGACCCCTGCAACCTGCAGCTGCTCTATCAGGGCCGATCCCCGAGCTCCGGCGGCGACTACGGCCTGCTGCCGTACCGCCCGGGCGTGCTGACGCTGCAGCGGTAGACAGCCCCGCTGCGCTGATCGGTGGTCGTAGGCGATCGTGGATCGCCTACGACCACCTCAGCCGTTACCGGCAGCGGCGGCCGTGCTGCTGCGGATGATCAAGGTTGGCGCCACGGCCGGTGGCGGCTCGGGACGGTGCGGCGGTTCCGGCGAGTCCGCCTCGATGAGCCGTAACAGCGTGGCGATACAACGCCGGCCGATCTCGTCGAAGTCCTGCCGGACCGTCGTGAGCGGCGGGCAGAGGTACGTCGCCTCGGGGATGTCGTCGAATCCCACGACGCTGACGTCCTCCGGAACCCGGATGCCCCGCTCGCGGAAGGCGCGCAGCACGCCGAGCGCCATCTGGTCGTTGCCCGCGAACACGGCGGTCACGTCACCCCGCGCCGCGAGTTCGAGCCCGGCGGCATAGCCGGAACGTGCGCTCCAGTCACCGGTCATCACGTCGGGCGCCCGCAGGCCCGCGTCTTCCAGCGCTGCGCGCCATCCCTGGATGCGACCCTGGGTCTCCAGCCAATCGGGCGGGCCGGCCAGATGCCACACCTCGCGATGGCTGAGCTGAATCAGATGCTCCACGGCGATCCGGGCGCCGGCCGTCTGGTCGACCGAGATGGTCGGTATCGCGCCGTCCATGTCGGCCTCCACGGCCACGGCCGCCATCCCGGCCGGCAGACTGTGCAACGCTTGAGCGACGGCGCCCTGTGGCGCGATCACCACCACGCCGGCCACCGATTGATCCACCAGTGCTCCCAGCGCCAGGAGGACGCCGTTGTGGTCGATCCGCTCCAGCGTCGAGATGCTGACGCCGTAACCCTCGGCGAGCGCGGCCCGCTCGATCCCTCGCAACGTCGCGGCCGGGCCGTACAGAATGGTTGCCAGCGTGACGACCCCGACCACGTGCGACCGGCGACCGGCCAGGCCTCGCGCCATGGCGTTGCGGCGGTAGTCGAGTTGGCGGATGGCATCGAGCACCCGTTCCCGCGTGCCGTCGCTGACGTTGGGGTGGTCGTTGAGCACCCGCGACACCGTCTGGTGGGAGACACCCGCGAGCCGCGCGACGTCCGTGATCACCGCTGCGCGGCCATGGAGCATCAGCCCTATCCCCTTTCGTGGCCCTGGAAGGAGCGCTGGTGCCCACTGTCCACAGTGGGCACCAGCTTCCCGGGTCGGTCAGATCACTTGGCGTTGGCCGCGCCCGGTGTGGGCACGGTGGTCGTGATGAAGTCGTGGCAGAGGCTGTCGTTGTCACTGCCGTTGGGCCAGCGGGCGTTGCTCCTGCCCGCGCCGGCGGCCGAGCCGGCCACCACCGCGATGCAGCCGCCTCCGCCCTGGTCGGCCTCCATGACGGCGAGCTCGGGGCTGGTGATGGTGCCGTTGCCGCTCGAACTGCTCTGCTGGGACCCGTAGACGATGGCGTCGACGACGACTGCGCCGGTGGCGTCCCGCAGCGCGATGGAGCCGGCGCTGGTGGAGAGGGCACCGCCGAACCACTGGTTGGGCGCCGGTGAGCCCTGGTAGCCCGCGGTCGTGACCAGGGGGTTGACGACGGCTGCGCCGGTCGGGTGGCCGTGGGCCAATGGGCTGTCGAGCACGATGCCGCCGCCGAGGGCCTGCACCGAGGCGCCGCTCACGTGCGGCCGGCTCGTCGCCGGCGAGAAGCTGATCCCGGTGCCCGGATCGGACACGTCGACGCCCGAGGCGTGGGCGAGGCGCAGCGGGGTGGCCAGGTCGACGCCCGTACCGTTCGCGCCGGTGGTGCCGACCGCGGTGACCGTGACGACCTCCGTGTTCCCCCCGGTGTCCACCGTCAGGCTGTCACCGACGGTCATGTTGGCGTCGGCCGTGACCTTGATGTTGGTCGCGCCGGCCGGCGCCGCTGCCGACAGGGTCGTCTGCGTGGCCGCTTTGCCGACCGCGGTGACCGTGGCCTGTTCGTAGCCGTTACCGGCGTCGATGCCGATCTGCTGGCCGACCGCGAAGCCGTTGGCGCTGGTGACGGGCATGTTGGTCGAGTCGGCCGGGATCGTGATCCACGGCCCGGTCGAAACGGGTACAAACAGCGTCGTGGCCGCGGTGGCCGCCGTCCCGACGCCGACGACGGTGCGGGTCTCCGCGGCGGAGCCGGTGTCGATGGACACCTGCTGGCCGACCGTGAAGCCGGTGGTGCTCCTGACGTTGATGGTGGTGGCGCCGGGGGTCGCCGGGGCCGCCAGTCCGGAGCTGGAGAGGCCGAGCAGGTAGTAGGCGCCGCTCGCGAGCCTCGTACCGGCCGGGATTGTCGCCAGCGTGATGGGGGCCGACTGGCTCGGGGTGTTGGTCAGGGTCCAGTTGGACAGGTCGACCTCACTGGCGGAGGCGTTGTAGAGCTCGATGAACTGGTCGGTGGCGTTGCTGCTGGTGCGGTAGCGAACCTCATTGATCTTGACCGGGAGGACGTTCCGGACCGCCTGGGTGGTCGCCGTCGACTGCCGTCCGCCGAATGTCGGGTTCGTCCATTCCGCCTTGCCGGACACGAAGCCGGCCCCGGTCGTCGCCGCTGCGGTGACCGTGAACGTCACGCTCACGCTCTCGCCGGGCGCGATCCGCTGCTCGAACGTCGTGGACCTGTCGGCGGTGCCCTTGACGACCGCGGTCCAACCCGCGGGCGCGGACAGGCTCACCTTGACGCCCACCGCTACCGACCCGGTGGTGTTCGTGAACGTCTCGGTCACGTCCTGCGTCGAGCCGGGGGTGAAGGTCGTGAGCCGCGACAGCCCGAGCCGCTGCACGTCGTACTTGGCGGCTACGACGTTCGCCTGCACCGCGTCCGTGGTGGCCTCGGACGGGTATCCGGAGGTCATCACGCCTTCATAGAAGGTGCCGGACGAGCCGTTCCCGTTGTCGCCGCCGGTGCCCAGGAGGATGGCCCCCTTCTTGTGCATCGGGTAGTAGCTGCTGTTGGTCAGTGAGCCGGGGCGGATTCCACTGTAGAAGGTCGTCAGGGGGCCCTGCTGCGCGTTGCCGCCGCGCAGATCCCACTGGTTCCCGCCGCCGCCGTCGACGACCGCGGTCAGGAACCGCCATGAGTCGATGGTCGGGTCGGCGTCGTTCTGCTTCGCGTTGTAGCCGGAGAACAGGCCGGCCTCCATGTCGGACATGATCCACGGGCCGGGGCCGCTGCCGCGGCCCCAGGCGGTGGCGGTGCCGAAGTACGTGGTTTCCATGGTGCCGGTACCCACGGCGCGGCCGTTCGTCGAGGAGTTGCCGTAGTCGAAGCAGCAGCCGCTGTCGTAGTGCGTGCCGTCGATGACGTAGTAGATGCCCTCCGGCTCGTCGTCCTTGGCCAGGCCGGTGGCGTTGTTGTTGCGGAACCCCATGCCCGGCATGATGTAGGCGCCGTAGGCTTTGTGGCCGCTGATCGTGATCGGCGCCATGTCCGCGATCGGGAGCGTGTCGAACCCGCCCACCGCTGGGCCCCGGAACGTTCCGGGGGGCGCCTGGTAGAGGTGGTTGCCCTTGCCGGACTGGTCGTAGAGGGTGGTGATCAAGCAGACCGTGTTGGCGCAGAACGCATCCTGCGCGGCCGCGTCGGCGTACCCGCCGGCGTCCGCGAACGGCTTGGCGACGGGCTGCACGATGCCGATGTCCTTGACGGCGTCGTCCGACTGACGCCTGACCTGGTACAGCGGGCCGCTGTAGGTGGCGTACAGCGCCCGGGTGGTGCTGTGGGCGGCCACGCAGGGGGTTCCGCCGGCGGCGTAGATGTCGCATGCGCCCTGCGGTCTGGCCGGTGCGGCCGGCGGCTCCGCCTGCGCTGACGGTGCCATCGTGAGCGTGGCGCCGATCAGCGTGAGGACGACCGCCGTACGAGCGGCGGCGGGGTTCCCCCGGCGTCTGCGCCGGACGGGAGGCGTGAACATGATTCCTTCAACTCCTATGCGTTGTCCGGCTCGACTGCGTCGAGCCTGGGCGGGCCGAGCCGCCGCCCGACGGTGCGATCGGCCGGGGCCGGCGGGCGCTGTGGGTCAGCGCCCGCCGGCTGGTGTGCTTACGGTGCCGGGGTCCAGGGCGTCGCCGCCGACCAGCTCGAGTCGGCCGCCCACGAGGTGGTGGTGTCGAAGGCGTTGGTGCCGCCGTTGCTGGCGATGTAGATGCCGTTGTTGTAGGTGCGCAGGTATCGCGTCGGGAAGTTCACGGACTGGAACGACACGCCTTCTCCGCTGTTGCTTGCGGTCTGGCAGAAGGTCGCGTCCTGGGCGAACAGTGAACTGCCGTCGCTGGCCTGCAGGTGGAGCTGGAAGCTCTGGTGCCGCAGGAAGAGACCCGGCCGGTTGACCGACTCGAACGAGAAGCAGCTCGGGTTGGCCAGGCCGGCCGTCTGCACCCACGTCGCGTCGCCCTTGACGGTCGACGAGCTGCCCGCCGTGACCGGTGCGAGAACGACGCCGTCGTCGGTGTCGTTGTGCTTGATGTAGTTGCCGGTGGTGCCGTTGGCGGCCTGCAGCGAGACCCGGGGGCCGGGGGAGAGCGTGGCGTTGCCGTTGGGCCCGCCCGGCGTGGGGGTGGTCGACCGGATGAAGTCGGCGCAGTTGCTGTCGGTGTCGTAGCCGTCGGGCACGCGGCCGGCGCTGGCTCCGGCGCCGGCGGCCGAACCGGGTGCGGTCACCCGGCAGCCGCTCTGCCCCGATCCGGAGGTGGCCTGGTAGCCCTCGGCGAGCCATGGGTCGACGAGGAGGCCGTAGTTGAGGCTGTCGACGAGCAGGTTCTTGCCGTCGCGCAGCGCCATGTTGCCGGCGCTGGAGGACGGGGCGGGACCGCCGAACCACTGGTTGGGGGCCGGCGCCGGCTGGTAGCCGGCGTTCGTGACCTGGGCGTCGCGGACGACGGCGTTGATCGGGTGGCCGTTGTCGAGGGGCTTGTCCAGGGTGATGCCGGTGCCCAGCGGCTGTACGGGCTCGTTGCTGGAGTGCGCCGAGCTTGTCGCGGGGGTGAAGCTGATCCCGGTGCCCCGGACGCTGTAGGGCATGTTGTTGGCGTGTTCGAACCGCAGCGGGGCGGCGACGGTGATGCCCGTGCCGTTCGCGCCGGAGGTGCCGACGGCGGTGACCGTGACGTTCTCGATGCCGTGGCCGGGGCTGTCGATGTCCAGCCGGATCACATCACCGACGGAGATGTTGGTGGTCGAGGACATCTTGATGGTGGTGTCGCCCGGGTGCGCCGCGGCCGACAGGCGGCCCTGGGTGCCCGGCTTGCCCACCGCGGTGACGGTGGCCACGTCGTAGTTGGCGCCGAAGCCCAGGCTGAGCTTCTGCCCGACCGTGAACCCGGTGGTGCTGGTGACGGGCACGTTGGTCGAGCCGGCCGGGATCGTGATCGGGCCGTCGGGCTGGGGCTGCCACAGGGTCGTGCTGGCGGTGGCCGCCGTCCCGACGCCGGTGATGGTGCGGGTCTCCACACCAGAGCCCGTGTCGATGTCGATCTGGTGGCCGGTGACCATCCCGGTGGTGCTTCTGACGTTGACGGTGCTGTCGCCCTTGCCGGCGGGGGCCGCCAGGCCGGAGTTGGACAGGCCGAGCAGGTAGAAGCCGTGGCCCGGGATCGTGGTGCCGGCCGGGACGCTCACCGTGGAGAAGACGGCCTGCTGAGTGGGGTGCTGGGTGAGGGTCCAGTTGGAGATGTCGACGTCGGCGGCGCCGGCGTTGTACAGCTCGATGTACGCGTTGGTCGAGTTGGTGCTCGTACCGGTGCGGAACTCATTGATCTTGATGGGGCTGACGTTGCGGACCTTTTCGGCCGTCGTCTCGGACCGCCGGCCACCGAAGGTCGGGTTGGTCCATGACGCGTTGCCGACCAGGTCGCCGTTGAACGGCGCCGGCCCGGCGGTGACCTTGAAGGTCGCGCTGACGCTCGTACCGGGGTCGACCGAGTCGAACGTCACCGACGTGTCCGTGCTGCCCGGCACGAACGAGGTCCACTGCTTGTCCGGCAGGGAGATGCTCAGCTTCACGCCCACGGCGCGCGAGCCCGTGGTGTTCGTGAAGGTCACGGTGGTGTCCTGCGACGTCCCGGGCGCGAACGTCTGCAGTCCGGGCGGCGTGTCGGTCGCCGAGGCCGGGGCCAGGCTCAGCCGCTGCACGTCGTACTTGGCCGCCACGACGTTGGCCTGCACCAGCTGGTCCACGTCGTTGGACGGGTACCCGGTCGTCATCACGCCCTCGTAGAACGTGCCCTGCGAACCGTTGCTGTTGTCGCCGCCGTTGCCCAGCAGGATGGCGCCCTGCTTGCGCATCGGGTCGTAGCTGGCGTCGATGCGCGGTCCGTCGAACATCGTCTTGAGCTGGCCCGTCTGCGCGTCGCCGCCCATCGAGGCCCAGTGGTGCGGCTCGCCCTTGGCCATCGCGGTCACGAACCGCCAGTCGATGCTCGGCAGGTCGTTGCAGACCTTGGAGGTGCTGCCCTGGTTGACGCAGCCGACCAGGTTGTTCTCCTGGTCCGTCATGATCCACGGGCCGGAGCCGCTGCCGCGGTACCAGGAGGTGGCGTTGCCGTAGTACGTGGTCTCCATGGTGCCGTTGCCGTCGTCGCGACTGTCGGTCTCGGCGTTGCCATAGTCGAAGCAGCAGCCGCTGTTGTAGTGGTGGCCGTTGATGACCCAGTACTGCCCCTGCGGCTGGTCGTCGACCGCGGTACCCGAGGGGTTGTTGTTGCGCAGGCCCATGCCCGGCTCGATGAACACGCCGTAGGCCTTGTGGCCGCTGATCGTGATCGGCGCCATGTCGGCGATCGGGTAGTTGTTGAACCCGCCCAGGCCTGGCCCGCTGAAGCCGCCGCGTGGCGCCTGGGTGAGGTCGTTGTGCTTCGGCGACTGGTCGTACAGCACGGTGATCAGGCAGGTCGTGTTGGCGCAGAACTGGTCCTGCGCGGCCGCATCGGCGTACCCGCCCGCGTCGGCGAACGGCTTGGCGACGGGCGGCACGACGCCGATGTCCTTGACCGCGTTGTCCGACAGACGCTGGACCTTGTACAGCGGGCCGTCGTACGACGCGTACAGCGCCCGCGTGGTGCTGTGCGCCGCCACACAGGGGGTGCCGGCGGCGGCGTAGATGTCACACGGGCCCTGCGGCCTGGCCGGTGCCGCTGCCGGTGCGGCCAGCGCCGATGGCGCCAGCGCGACCGACGCGCCGATCAGCGTGAGGGCGATCGCGGTGCGAGCCGCGAAGGTTCTCCGGCCTGTGGGCCGGACCGGGGATCTGAACATGTTTGGGCGAGCTCCGATCGTTCGTCTGCTAACGAGCTCGGCTGAGCCGGGAAGCTGGTGGACGACGTTGGCCGGCGCCGATGGATGCGGGGTTCCCCGCCGGCGTCGTTGACCGCGCGTTGAGCGGCCTCGATCAGGCAACTGGTTGATGAGGTGCAGCAGAGGATGGCGGGCCGGCGTGGGCTGAGGACGCCGGCCGGCGAGTGACGGCGGTCCGCGGCTGCGTGTCTGCCGGGGCGGCGGTGCGCGCGTCCGCTGCGTCGTGGCCGGATGCCGCGCCGGCGCAGGTTCGCGCAGGTCACGTGGCTTCCGCGGAGGCGATGATGAGGGCCGCGCTGCTCGGCGACCTCGTGCGCGGCTGAGCTGGGTCATGCGTGGACCACTCTCCTCGATGGCGGGCAAGCGAGAGTCGTCGTGTTAGCGCTAACACTGAGAAGCATGAGACTGCGCCGAGCACGTGGGCAATGGCTCGCAGTGTCATCCGTCTCGCACAAGAGACGTGCGACTAATGGCCCTCTGGGGGTTGGACGGCCGTGGATGTTAGCGATAACAACAGGCAACGCGGTCAATGAAACACTCTGGACACATCACTGTCAACGGTTCATGCCGCTCGAATGGTCGCCGTGCCGCATGCGACCGCAAGAATCCAAGGTGCGCAGCTACGGCCGCGTATGTGTCGCTTTCGGGCGGAAAGCGAATGGCCAGCGTTGGAATCGCTCCCAACGTTACATCATTGGTCGACGCGAAGGCGAGCGTGGCAGTTTTCCCTGGCGGAACCCGCAGTTTCAGCGCGGCCAACCGTCGATGGGAACCCTCCCACGCCAGGGGGCTGCGACGGTCGCGAACGTGAAAGCAATGCATCGCAAGAATCGCGCAGCGTCTACTTTGTCGATCGGATTGGCCAGGAGATCTCGCCAGCTTGATGGCTGTCTGCCGTGTGGCTCGGACCAGTGTCGTCCCGGCTCGGTCGGCGCCGATGCCGGCGGGGCGACGTGCCGTGGCCGACCATGCGACGTGCTCCCGGATAACGCTTCTGGGCTGTGACATGTGCGATGCGCTCGGCTGCGCTGTGCATGATCACCCCGGAGGGGCGGCGTGTCGGCCAGGTGGCTTTCTGCTGTACGACCGTGGCCGCAGCCCGCTCGGGCCCGGTCGACGCCGAGCCGGCGAGGCGGCGTGCCATGGCCGACGATGTGGCGGGCTCAGCGATAACGCTTCCGTGCTGTGACATTTTCGATTCACTCGGATGTGTTCCTGGCGATCACGCGGATCGGCAAACGATCATCGATGTACCGATCGCCAAATGTGACAGGCGGCAATTGTCACAATCCTTCGGTCCGTGGAGTTCCGCGGTCTTCCCGTAGTGCGGGCCGCCCCGGCGCGGGCGTTGTCGGTGGGTGTCGAATGTCCCGGCGCGACGGACGAAATGGGAGCGCTTCCATGGAGAATGCGACTTTTTTATGACGGTTGTAACCGGCTCGTCGCTGTCTTGACACGCGATGTTAGCGGTAACACGATGGGGCTCCCCGTCACATTTTCGTCTGGAGCTCGCCATGCACGCGTCCGCCAGCCCCCATGATTCTGGTCCTCCGCATAGGCCTATGCGGGCTCGTATCGCCACCGTTGCGCTGATCCTTGCCGCGCTGTCGAGACACGTCGCAGCGGCGCTGCTGCCCACCGCGCCCCGCGGCGCACGCAAGGTCTCGGTCGCCATGGCCGGCGTGCTGGTCTGCACCGGCCTCGTGTCCTCGGGCGCTGCGGCGCATGCCGCGGACGGTTGGTCGCCCCGCTCGTCCTACACATCGACCGACAAGGGCGACGGCCGGTACTCCGTGCCGCTGCTCAATGCCGACGTACCGGACATCAGCGTGGAGCGCGTCCCGGCCGCCCAGAACCGCGAGGGCCGGGACGTCTACTACATGATCAGCACGACGATGCACCTGAGCCCGGGTGCGCCGATCATGAAGTCCTATGACCTGGTCAACTGGGAGATCGTCAACTACGTCTTCGACCGGGCTAGCATCGACGATGGGTTCTCGCTGCGCAACGGCCAGAACTCCTACGGTCAGGGCCAGTGGGCGTCGTCGCTGCGCTACCACGACGGCACGTTCTACGTCGTGTTCAACACGAACAACCTCGGCGGCGCGTACCTCTACCGCACCAGCGACATCGAGAACGGCACATGGCAGCGCACCGCGCTCGGCCGGGCCCTGCACGACCCGTCGCTGTTCTTCGACGTCGACGGCACGCCGTACATCTTCTACGGCTCCGGCGGGACGAGCGCTGTGCGCCTCAACGCCGACCTGACCGCCATCGCACAGGACTACCCGAACATCTTCACGGCGAGCAACTACGCCGGCCAGCCGTTCATCGGCGGGCTGTTCGAGGGCGCCCAGATGTACTACATCGACGGCTACTACTACGCGGTCATCATCACATGGCCGTCCGGACAGGGCCGCCAGGTCGCGATGTTCCGCTCGCGGCAGCTGCTCGGGCGCTACACCGCGCCGGGCGGTGCGAACACCTACGAGGCTCGCGGGGTGCTCAACTCCAACGGCTTCGCCCAGGGCAGCCTCGTGCCGATCTCGCGTCCCGGCGGCACAACCGACTGGTACGGCATGTTCTTCCGCGACAACTTCCCGATCGGGCGCACCCCGGCGCTCATCCCCGCCACGTGGCAGGACGGGTGGCCGACCTTCGGCAACAACGGCGTCGTGCCCGTCGACGGCCTGTTCAACAAGCCGATCGCGCTCGACCCGGCGCAGGAGACGTTCGAGCGGCAGAAGGCCCTCGTCGCATCCGACGACTTCAGCAACGACGCCCCGCACAAGGGGTATACGGACGAGCAGTGGACGATCCCGCAGCCACCGCAGTACGACGCGTCGCTCATCGGCGTCGAGCTGCTGCAGAACCCCGGTTTCGAGTCCGGGTCGGTCGAGCCATGGGCCGCGCAGTACGGCGCGACGCTCGCCCTGGACACGAGCGGCCCGGCCGCGGGCTCGGCGGCGCTCAAGGTCAGCAACCGCACGCTCAATGGCTCCGGCCCGAACCAGTACCTCAACGGCAAGATGCAAGCCGGCCTGACCTACAAGGTGTCGGCGAGGATCAGGTACGCGTCCGGCCCGGCCACCATCACGTTCAACCTCGCCGCGGACTGGGGCTCGGGCGTGCAGGTGATGGCCTCCGGCAGCGTGCCGGTCGGGCAGTGGACGACGGTGTCGGGCCAGTACACCGTCCCGTCGACGGCCAACCTGAACAACTTCAAGTTCGCGGTGGAGACGCCCTGGGCCAACCCGCAGCCGGCGTCATCGAGCGTGGAGTACCTGATCGACGACGTCTCGATCGTCGGCCAGCCGGTGACGACCGAGTACCCGACGGCGGCGGAGATCGCGCCCAACGGGTCGCGGCTGGACCTGGCGTGGGAGTGGAACCACGCGCCGGACAACCGGTACTGGTCGCTCACCGACCGCGACGGCTGGCTGCGGCTGACCAACGGCAAGACGGTCACCGGCAAGTACGTCTACACGAAGCTGTCGAACCGGCCCGAGCTCGCCTGGCTCGAGGAGGCCCGCAACACGCTGTCGCAGCGCACGTTCGGGCCACGGCAGTCGGTCGAGACCAAGATGGACGTCTCCGGCATGAAGGACGGCGACGTCGCCGGCCTGGCCGCCTACAACCGCGGCTTCTCGTACGTGGCGGTCAAGCGCGCCGGCGGCCAGAACACGCTGGGCGTGGTCAACCGCGGCCAGCCGTTCGCGGTCGACCTCGACCAGGCCACGCTGGAGAACTTCGTGCCGGGCAGCACGGTCGCGCTGGGCAGCGCAACCCAGGTGTACGTCAAGGCGGACCTGGACTTCGCCTCGCCCGTCGGGCAGCTGTGGACGACGTTCTACTACAGCCTCGACGGCCGGCAGTGGACCAAGCTGGGCGACCGTGTCGGCCCGCAGACGCTGGACGGCACCCTCGCGCACTTCATGGGGCACCGGGTCGGCCTGTTCAACTACGCCACGCAGGCCACGGGCGGGCACGTCGACTTCGACTACTTCCTGCTCAGCGACACGCTGACCGCGCAGGGCCGGGCGCTGGACACGAGCGCTCTGGACGCCGCCATCGCCTACGCGGCAACGCTCGACCAGCGGTTCTACCCGCAGGACGCGTGGGCGGCGATGCAGACCGCGCTCGGCGCGGCGAAGCAGGCCCGGGCCGGCACCTTCGGCACCCAGAACCAGATCGACGCGCCAGAACGGGCGCTCAGCTACCAGCTGGCCCGCCTCGGCGTGCTCAAGACCGATCCGAACCTGCCGGTCACGGTCACCGCGCAGGTGAAGTGCCTGGCCGGCAAGGGGTACGTGGCGGTGCAGGCGCGTAACGACCATGACGCGCCGGTGGACATCGCCCTGCAGACCGCGTACGGCGAGCGTTCCTTCGCCGGTGTGGTGCCGGGGGCGCATGCCTACCAGTCCTTCGCCACCCGGGTGAGCGCGGTCCCGGCCGGTTCGGCGACCGTGCGGGT
Organism: Dactylosporangium sp. CA-139066; assembly: GCF_050936175.1. Classification (NCBI taxonomy): domain Bacteria; kingdom Bacillati; phylum Actinomycetota; class Actinomycetes; order Micromonosporales; family Micromonosporaceae; genus Dactylosporangium; species Dactylosporangium sp. CA-139066. The sequence continues at coordinate 4,222,113 of NZ_JBNJNH010000001.1, forward strand.
CACCGGCACGGTCGGCGGCAAGAACGTCACGACCGCCGTCACCGCCCAGTACCCCGCCGCCAGCTGCGCCTGACCCGGACCTCTCCAGGAATCCGACCCGCCTCCGGGGCCGGCTGCCGCCGGCCCCGGGGGTGCCTGAAAACACCCCACATCCAAGGAGAATGCCTGTGCAAGACCGCTTGCGAAGAGCGGCCCGCCGTCGGATCGCCGCGATCGCGGCTGTCGGCGCCGTCCTGGCCGCTGGAGTCGTCGCCCTGGCCTCGCCCGCCGGGGCCGCCGACCCGAACACCATCATCGTCAACGGCGGGTTCGAGGACGGCCTCACCGGCTGGTTCGTGAACAACGGCAACGCGTCCGACAGCGCCACGCTGTCGCTCACCCCGGACGCCTACTCCGGCTCCAGCGCCGTGCTCGTCACCAACCGGACGACGACCGGGTCCGGCCCGATGCAGGACCTGTCCGGCAAGGTGCAGGCCGGCAAGGCGTACACGGTCACGGCCCGGGTGAAGTACGAGAACCCGAACAGCCCGGCGACCAAGCAGTTCTTCGTCACCATGCACTACGGCGGATCGACCTACACCAACCTCGGCACGGTGACCGTGCCGCGCGGGCAGTGGGGGCTCATCCAGAGCACGTTCACGATCCCCGCGACGCAGAGCGTCACGACCGCGCGGCTGTTCCTCGAGACGCCGTGGACGTCGAACCCGCAGAGCGCGCCGGACACCCACCTGATGGACTTCAAGGTGGACGACGTGACCCTGCAGGAGGGCGCGCCGACGACCACCCATCCGCCGGGCAACGCCCAGCCGGCCAAGACGGTCGGCAACGCCAACCCGCTGATGGACTACCAGTACGGCGCCGACCCGTGGGCGATGGTCTACAACGGGCGCGTCTACGAGTACATGACCTCGGACGGGGAGCAGTACGACGCCAACGGCAACGTCGTGCAGACCTACGAGTACGACGGCAGCGGCAACATCAAGGACAACTCCTACGGCCAGATCAAGACGCTCACCGTCATCTCCTCCGCGGACCTGGCGAACTGGACCAACGAGGGCCAGGTCAAGGTGGCCGGGTCGTTCGGCGCTGCGAAGTGGGCGTCCAACTCGTGGGCGCCGGCGGCCACGCACCGCACGATCGGCGGCCAGGAGAAGTTCTTCCTGTACTTCGCCAACAGCGCCGGCGGCATCGGCGTGCTGACGTCCGACTCGCCGGTCGGGCCGTGGGCCGACCCGATCGGCAAGGCCCTGGTGACGAACTCGACGCCCGGCGTCGCCGGTGTGGTGTGGCTGTTCGACCCGGCGGTGCTGATCGACGACGACGGCTCGGCGTACCTCTACTTCGGCGGCGGCGTGCCCAGCGGGGAGACCGACCACCCGAAGACCGCCCGCGTCATCAAGCTCGGCGACGACATGATCAGCACCGTCGGCACGGCGGCGACGATCGACGCGCCGGCGCTGTTCGAGGACTCCGGCATCAACAAGATCAACGGCAAGTACTACTACAGCTACTGCACGAACTTCAGCCACTCCAGCGTGATCGACGGCAACACCATCGGATCCGGCAACATCGCCTACATGGTGTCGGACAGCCCGATGGGGCCCTTCACCTACCAGGGCCAGATCCTGAACAACCCCGGCACGTTCTTCGGCGTGGGCGGCAACAACCACCACGCGATGTTCGAGTTCCACGACCAGATGTACATCACCTACCACGCCCAGACGGTCCAGTCGGCGCTGGTCGCCGGCGGATCCCTCACCGCCGCTCGCGGCTACCGCTCCACCCACATCGACAAGGTGACGATCAACGCCGACGGCCGGATCGCACCGATCACCGCCACCTACAAGGGTGTCGCCCAGCAGGGCACGCTCGACCCGCGCCAGCGGATCGAGGCCGAGACGATCGCCTGGGACTCCGGCATCCAGGACGCCTACGTCGACTCCTCCGGCGTCCGCGTGCTGCCGGTCGGCACCGACAGCACCGGCGAGCAGAAGCTCACCAACATCAACAAGGATGAGTGGACGTCGCTGGCGAACGTCGACTTCGGCAGCGGAGCCACCGGGCTCACCGCCGACGTCCTGCCGAAGGCCGGCGGCCAGGTCGAGATCCGTCTCGACAGCCCGAGCACGGCAAGCGCTGCCAACCTGGTCGGCACGCTTTCCGTCCCCGCGTCGACGGCCGGCACCTGGACGACGGTCAGCACCGACCTGACCACGAAGGTGACCGGCGTCCACCACGTCTTCTTCGTCTTCAAGGGCACCGGCAGCGGTGAGCTCTTCGACGTCGACGACTGGCGGTTCACGTTCGGCCCCGACCTGCCGGTCACGGTCACCGCGCAGGTGAAGTGCCTGGCCGGCAAGGGGTACGTGGCGGTGCAGGCGCGTAACGACCATGACGCGCCGGTGGACATCGCCCTGCAGACCGCGTACGGCGAGCGTTCCTTCGCCGGTGTGGCGCCGGGGGCGAATGCCTACCAGTCCTTCGCCACCCGGGTGAGCGCGGTCCCGGCCGGTTCGGCGACCGTGCGGGTCACCGGCACGGTCGGCGGCAAGAACGTCACGACCGCCGTCACCGCCCAGTACTCCGCCCTGACCTGCGCCTGACCCCTCGATAACCACGAAACGACAACGGAGCATCGCATGAACACCTGGAATCGCAAACGGCTGTTCGCGGCCGGAGCCGCCGGCGCCGTGCTGGCCGGCACGATGGCGCTGCCCTCACCGGCCGTGGCCGGCGACGGCGACGGTGCTGACGTGCACGTGACGGTCGACATCCAGAAGATCAAGGAACCCGGCGTGCTGGCCATGTCGATCGCCGGCAACTCGGTCGTGCTGTCCGAGGACGGCTCGACCCTGCTGGTCCGCCAGTTCGTCGGCACCCTGCCGACGGTGACCGTCACCGACACCCGTACCACGGAGGAGGTGCCCACCGGCGCCGCCTGGGCCGTGCTGGGCAGCGCCGGCGACTTCGTCGGCAACGCCGGCCAGGCACCGATCAGCGCCGGGCACCTCGGCTGGAAGCCCCGCCTGGTCAACGGCGGCAGCACCGGCCTGGTCACCGAGGGTGAGGAGGTCGTGACCGTCCTGGACGACCCGACCCAGCCCGGCAACAACGTGGGCCTGGTCGACCAGGAGCTGCTGGTCTCGACGTACGACTCGGCGGCCGTCACCGGCTCCGCGTACTCCGTCAACGCCGACCTGTACCTGCGCACCCCGGCCGACGTCGCCGCCGGCTCGTACGCCTCGACGCTGACCCTGTCCCTGTTCGAATGACGCACGGGTGGGGGCCGCCGCGCGGCGGCCCCCACCGCATCCCCCTCCGCCAGAAGGACCCCCGCCATGATTCGAACCGTGCCGCGAGCGCTGCCGCGGCTGCTCGCGGTGCTCGCCGCCGTGCTGGTGACCGTGCCGATCGCGCCGCTCGGCGCCGGGGCGGAGCCGAGCGGCCCCACGCTCACCTGGGCGGTCCAGCCGGCCGACGAGCACGGCCCGGACGGCCGCCGGTGGATCGAGGTCAGCCTCGACCCGGGGCAGGCCGTGACCGAGCACCTGGCCGTGCGCAACTTCAGTGACACCGCCGTGATCTTTTCCCTGAAGGCCGCCGACGGCTACCTCACCGACAAGGGGCGCTTCAACATGCTCCCGTCCGCTAGCCCGTCGGTGGACGGCGGGCGGTGGATCGACGTGCAGGAGAAGGTCAACGTCGGGGCCAAAGAGACGAAGGTGGTCCCGTTCACCATCACCGCGCCCGACGACGCAGCGCCGGGCGACCACCCCGCCGGCATCGCCGCGACGCTGATGACCGCCGGCGGCACCGTCAACGTGGAGAGCCGAGTCGGGTTCCGGGTCATGATGCGGGCCGCGGGCGCGGTCACCGCGGCCCTGGACGTCAGTGACCTCACCGCCACCTACCAGCGCTCCTGGAACCCGTTCTCGCCCGGCACGGTGCACGTCACCTACACGGCGAAGAACAGCGGCAACGTCGCGGTCACCGGCACCGGCCGGGTGACGGTCGACGAGCTGTTCGGTCTGACCGGGCACGACGCCACGGGCGGGGTCGAGGAGATCCTGCCGGGCGGCAGCCGGGCGGCCGATACCCGTGTCCGGGGCGTGTGGGCGCTGGGTCCGGTGCGCACGACCGTCCACGTGACCCCGACCGTGTTCGGCGGCGATGCTGCCGGTGCCGAGATCCGGCCGGCGTCGACCACCGTAACCGTCTGGATGATGCCCTGGCCACAGCTGGTCCTCGCGGTCGTCCTGGCGTTGCTCGTCCTCGCGGCCCGGACCGTGGTCCGGCGTCGACGTCGGCGGCTCGCGCAGCTGCTCGCTCGCGCCCGGGAGGAGGGCCGCGCGGAGGGTCGGGCGGGGGACCGGGCACTCAAGGGCATGCCTATTCCTTAACGCGCGCATATGTGCAGTGGGTGCGGCGCGTCATAACACTTTTTCCGCGGAACCTTCTCACGCTTTCTGTTCGCAACCCGGCGAGCGCGGCTGCCCGGAAAGCCGCAGGTCAAAGCCGTTGTGACTCGTCGTGCCGGGCGGAGGCGGACGCCAAGGATTGCGATTGAATCTCGGCCGGGTTCCGGCCTTGACCCGCCAATTGAGAACGGTAACATTTGCGAGCGCGCGTCCTGTTCTTCGCGACATGAGTTTCGTCGGGAATTGGTCGTGACTCGCATTCCGCATCGCGACGCACCGCGGCTGGCGTCGCGCTCGTCCTCCTCGCTGCCGCGCGTCACACCCCATGATCGTGGAAGGAATGCAATGTTGAAGAGATGGTCCACCGCCGTGCTCGGCGGTGTGCTCCTGCTTGGCGCGCTCGGCGCGTGTGGTGGGGAGAAGAGCGATGACGCCGGTAGCGGCAGCGCGCCCAAGGGTGACAAGAAGATTGTCATGGGTTTTGCGCAGGTCGGTGCTGAGAGTGGCTGGCGGACGGCGAACACGAAGTCGATCCAGGACGCTGCGGCTGCTGCGGGTATCGAGTTGAAGTTCTCTGATGCGCAGCAGAAGCAGGAGAACCAGATCAAGGCGATCCGCAGTTATATCGCGCAGAAGGTTGATGTCATCGCGTTCTCGCCGGTCGTGGAGTCCGGCTGGGACACGGTGTTGAAGGAGGCCAAGGACGCGAAGATCCCGGTGATCCTGACCGACCGTGCGGTGGACTCGAAGGACACCACGCTGTACAAGACGTTCCTGGGGTCGGACTTTGTGGTGGAGGGGAAGAAGGCCGGGGACTGGCTGGTGAAGGAGTACCAGGGCAAGACCGATCCGGTGAACATCGTGGAGTTGCAGGGTACGACGGGTTCGGCGCCGGCCAATGACCGTAAGGCGGGGTTCGCTGATGCGATCAAGGGCAGCCCGAATTTGAAGATCATCGCGTCGCAGACGGGTGACTTCACGCGGGCGAAGGGCAAGGAGGTCATGGAGGCCTTCCTGAAGGCGAACCCGAAGATCGATGTGCTGTATGCGCACAACGATGACATGGCGCTGGGTGCGATCGAGGCGATCGAGGCGGCGGGGAAGAAGCCGGGCACCGACATCAAGATCATTTCGGTGGATGCGGTGAAGGACGGCATGACGGCGCTGGCTGCCGGGAAGATCAACCACATTGTGGAGTGCAGCCCGCTGCTCGGCCCTCAGCTGATGGATCTGGCGAAGAAGGTCGTGGCGGGGGAGTCGGTGGAGCCGCGGATTCTGACGGTGGAGACCGAGTTCACGCCGGAGCAGGCGAAGGCCGCGCTTCCGGACCGCAAGTACTGACGAGTCCTGACACAGAGATCTGAACCATGCTGACCATGACCGGCATCACCAAGCAGTTCCCGGGTGTCATGGCCCTGCAGGACGTGGACTTTCGCCTGTTGCCAGGTGAGGTCCACGCCCTCATGGGCGAGAACGGCGCCGGGAAGTCGACTCTGATCAAGGTGCTCACGGGTGTCTACAGCAACGACGCGGGCGAGATTGTCCTCGACGGGACCCCGGTGCGGTTCTCCGGGCCGCTGCAGGCGACCCAGGCCGGCATCAGCACGGTCTATCAGGAGGTCAACCTCTGCCCGAACCTTTCGGTCGCGGAGAATGTGTTCATCGGCCGGGAGCCGCGCACGTTCGGGCACATCCGCTGGCCCGAGATGCGCCGGCGGGCGGCGGATCTGCTGCACCGTCTTGAGCTTGACCTCGATGTGTCGGCGCCGTTGTCGGACTATTCGATTGCGGTGCAGCAGATGGTGGCGATCGCCCGGGCGATCGATGTCGAGGCGAAGGTTCTGGTGCTGGACGAGCCGACGTCCAGCCTCGATGCGGGTGAGGTGGCGCAGTTGTTCCGGGTCATGCGCCAGCTCAAGGAGCAGGGGATCGCGATCCTGTTCGTGTCGCATTTCCTGGACCAGGTGTATGAGATCTGCGACCGGATGACGATCCTGCGCAACGGCCGGCTCGTCGGTGAGCACGTCGTCGCCGACCTGCCGCAGCTGGAGCTGGTCAGCCTCATGATCGGCAAGGAGCTGGCGACGCTGGAGACCCTTGACGATCGGCCCAAGCGCAGCCTCGAGCGCGCGGAACCGATCATCGTCGCGGAAGGACTGGGCCGACGTGGCGGGATCGAGCCGTTCAGCCTGACGGTCCACAAGGGGGAGGTCGTCGGGTTCGCCGGCCTGCTCGGTTCCGGCCGCACCGAGGCCGCCCGGCTGTTCTTCGGCGCGGATCGTTGCGACAGTGGCGTGGTCGGCATCGATGGCAAGCAGGTCGTGCTACACGGCCCCCGCACCGCGATGCAGCACGACATCGCGTTCTGCTCGGAGAACCGGCGCACCGAGGGGCTCGTCGAGGAGCTGTCGGTGCGGGAGAACATTGTGCTCGCCCTGCAGGCCGCCCGCGGCTGGTCCCGGCCGTTGTCGCGCCGCCGCCAGGACGAGCTCGTCGAGAAGTACATCAAGGCCCTCGACATCCGCCCGGCCAACCCCGAGCTGCCGGTGCGCAACCTCAGCGGCGGCAACCAGCAGAAGGTGCTCCTGGCGCGCTGGCTCATCACCGAGCCGCGGCTGCTCATCCTCGACGAACCCACCCGCGGCATCGACGTCGGCGCCAAGGCCGAAATCCAGCGACTGGTCACCGAACTCTCCGACGGCGGCATGGCGGTGCTGTTCATCTCCGCCGAACTGGAAGAGGTCCTCCGCCTGAGCCACAAGATTGCGGTACTGCGCGACCGCCGCGTCGTCGCCGAACTGCCCAACACCGACGACGTGGACACCGACCGGCTCATGGCGGCGATCGCGAGCGGGGGCGGCACGCCGTGAAACGTTTCCTGTGGCCCCTCGTCGTCCTTGCGGTCCTGCTGGTCGTCAACGTCCTGTTCTCACACAGCTTCTTCGATATCGAGCTGCGCGGCGGGCACCTCTACGGCAGCGTCATCGACATCCTGCGCGCGAGCGCCCCGCTGGCCCTCGTTGCGCTCGGCATGACGCTCGTCATCGCCACCGGCGGCATCGACCTGTCCGTCGGCGCCGTCGTCGCGATCGCCGGTGCCCTCGCCTGTCTGCGGATCAGTGGTCTCGGCGACCAGAACGCGGTCAGCGGCGTGCTGGTGGCCGTCGGCCTGGCGCTGTTGCTGTCGCTGGTCCTCGGCGCGTGGAACGGGTTCCTGGTCGCCACGATCGGCATCCAGCCGATCATCGCGACCCTGATCCTCATGGTCGCCGGGCGCGGCCTGGCCCAGCTCATTACGGACGGGCAGATCATCACGGTGAACAGCTCGCCGTACAAGGAGATCGGGGCCGGCTACTGGCTCGGCCTCCCGTTGAACGTCCTCATCGCGGGGGCCGTGATCGTGCTCGCCGCGCTGCTGGCGCGCCGCTCGGCGCTGGGCATGCTGCTGGAGGCGGTCGGCGGCAACGCCGAGGCGAGCCGTCTGGCCGGCATCAAGTCGCGGTGGCTGATCCTGGCCGTGTACGTCTTCGCGGCCGTCTGCGCCGGCATCGCCGGGCTGATGATCAGCTCCAACGTGTCCAGCGCCGACGGGAACAACGCCGGTCTGCTCATCGAGCTCGACGCGATCCTCGCCGTCGTGCTCGGCGGCACGTCGCTGTCGGGTGGCCGGTTCTCCATCGTCGGTACCGTCCTCGGCGCGGTGCTCATCAAAACGTTGGACATCACGATCTACACCATCGGTGTCCCGCCGGAGGTGACGCTGCTGTTCAAGGCGATCGTGGTGATCGTGCTGTGCCTGGCGCAGTCACCGAAGTTCCGGGCCATGTTCCAGCGGCAGCGGCCGGTCCCGGCCGTCGCGCCCGCCGATGAGAAGGTGCAGGTGCGCGCATGACGCTCGCCGCGAACTGGCTGCGCAAACCCGCGATGGCCACCGGCATCCTGCTGTGCCTCATGTACGGCGCCGGCGTACTGCGCTACCCCGGCTTCGACGACACGCAGATCGTGCTCAACGTCTTCATCGACAACGCGTTCCTGCTCGTCGTCGCGGTCGGCATGACCTTCGTCATCCTGACCGGCGGCATCGACCTGTCCGTCGGCGCCGTCGTCGCCCTGACCACGATGATCGCCGCGTCGCTGCTGGACAAAGGCGTCAACCCAGGCTTGGTCCTCGTCGTGGTCCTCGCCGTCGGCGCGGTGATCGGCCTGGGCATGGGCTGCATCATCCACTTCTTCGACATCCAGCCGTTCATCGCCACCCTCGCCGGCATGTTCCTGGCCCGCGGCACCTGCTACGTCATCAGCACCGACTCGATCCCCATCACCAACCAGTGGTGGAACGACGTCGCCTCCGCGAAACTGCGCTTCGGCGGCTTCCACATCGGCTGGAGCGTCGTCATCTCCGCCGCCCTGGTCGCGGCCGCCGCGTACGTGCTGGCGTACACCAGGCTGGGCCGCAACATCTACGCCCTCGGCGGCAACCAGCAGTCAGCCCTGCTCATGGGCCTGCCCGTCGGCCGCACCAAAATCGCCGTCTACACCATCAGCGGCATCTGCTCAGCCCTCGGCGGCGTCCTGCTCACCTTCTACACCCCGTCCGGCTACGGCCTCAACGCCCTGGGCATGGAACTCGACGCCATCGCCGCCGTCGTCATCGGCGGCACCGTCCTCACCGGCGGCTCCGGCTTCGTCCTCGGCACCGTCCTCGGCGTCGGCGTCCTCGGCCTCATCCAAACCATCATCACCTTCCAAGGCACCCTCAGCTCCTGGTGGACCAAGATCTTCATCGGCGTACTGCTGTTCGTCTTCATCGTCCTGCAGCGCACAGTCACCAGAAAAAAGACCGCGCGGAGAACGTAGCCGGCGTCGGACGCCCGGTCGCCGCCCGGGCGGCCTCGTCCGGAGCGACGGCCGCGTCCGCCGTGCGGCGACGCCGTTTCCGCGCCCGCCGGCCGCCTGATCCGGTTGCGGTCCGGCTGCAGTACCGCGGCCGGCTGGAGCTGTCCGCGCGCGGCGCTCAGGTGGCCCCGCCCGCGGCCGACTTGGCTGCCATGGCGCAACGGTCCTCAGCGGGCGAACTCCTCCGCGACCCGGTCCTGCTCGGCATGGCCGGGCTGGCCCTGGCCGTGCCGGTGTGGTTCCTGGCCGGGCCGGGCGGTGCCGTTTCCTCCTGGGCGATACAGGCCGCGCTCGACGTGTCGATCGTGGTGTTCGCCCGCCGGTTGGGGGCGCACGGCGGCGCGGAACGACACAATCGCCGGTTCTGGCGGGCGATCGCGGCCGCCGGGCTGGTGTGCGCGGTCGGCGACGGAACGCAGACCGGGCTCGTGCTGGCCGACCCCGCCGCAGCGGTGAGCATCGTGCAGTCGTCGTGCGTCGTGTCCGCGATGACCGTGATGGCCGTGGTGATGCTGCGCCATCCGCTCGGCCGCGGCGGCCGGCAGCGGGTGCGGCTCTGGCTCGACGCGGGCGCCGTGCTCACCGGTGTCGCCGTGTTCCTGTGGTACTTCTCAATCGGCGCGGAACTGGACAATCCACGCCTGGCGGACCGGTTGACGGGGTCCGCGAGCGCGGTCGTCATGCTCGTCATCGTGCTGGGCGTGCTGAAGCTCATTCTCAGCGGTACCGCCCCCTTCACCCGGCTGGCCGGGGTCGCCGGCTGCGTCGGGGTCGGCGCCACGGCGGTCGGCACCTCGGTCAGCTTCATGCTGACGGGCGTCGCCGACCCGCGGATCGAGGCGATCGCGTCGCTGCTGCCGTGCATCCTGACCGTGGCGAGCCTTCGCGTGCAGGAGGTCCAGCAGCGCGGCCCGGCCGAGCGCGGAAGCGGGGAGCGGCGCCGGTTCAGCGTCATGCCGTACGTCGCCGTCGTCGCCACCGAGCTGCTCGGGGTCGTCGCCCTGCGGGGCACCGGCGCGGACGCGCGCATGTGGGGCGTGGCGATCGGCATCCTGGTGATCACCGCGGTGGTGCTCACCCGCCAGCTGGTCGCCTTCCACGACAATGACCGGCTGCTCACCGACCTCGACCGCAGCATGCTCGAGCTGCAGCGGCTGCACGATGAGCTGCGCCACCAGGCGACCCACGACGCGCTGACCGGCCTGGCCAACCGCGTTCTGCTGGCCGAGCGTCTGGCGGCGATGGACACCGCCGCCGAGCTCAGCGTCCTCGTGCTCGACCTCGACGGCTTCAAGCAGGTCAACGACGTCCGCGGTCACCACGCCGGAGATGAGCTGCTCATCCAGGTGGCCCGCCGGCTGGACGCGACCGTCGGCCCGGACGACCTGGTCGCCCGCCTCGGCGGCGACGAGTTCGCGATGCTCCTGCCGGGGCTCGACGCGGACGCGGCGCACCGCCGGGCGGCCTCGGTCGCCGCCGCCCTCACGCGGCCGTACGACCTGGCCGGCACCGTGGTGCAGGTCGGCGCCAGCGTCGGTGTCGCCACCGGCACCCCGGCCGACGCTGACGCGCTGCTGCGCCGCGCCGACGCCGACATGTACCGCCGCAAGCGGCGACCGGTGACGGCGGGTTGACGACCCTGCTTCCGTCTGGCGTTCCATGAACTGGGCGGCCCCACTGCCCGATACGACATCGACCCGGCCGATCCATGCCCGCCAGGGCTGCCCTTGCAGGAGCCGTCCCCGCGCGCGAGTTGATCGCCGGGCGAGGAAGGCTCATGACCCACTACCGCTGCGTGCGCTTGTCCGCGGGTCGGCCCGCTGCTCCCAAAGGGAGATGAAGTATTCCATGGCCTCTTCGACGCCGGCCATGTCGTGGGTCGTCAGCAGGTCGAGCAGCAGGCCTCGGCTCACGGCCAGCGAGAGGCGGGCGTGCGCTCGCGCCGCAGCGGGATCGAAGCCGTGCTGTCGCAGCATCTCGTCGGCCTGCGCAAGCCATGGCTCGATGGCGTTCTCCAGCAACGCGGCGGTGCCCGGGCGGCCCTGCAGCGCCTGGCCGTACATCTCGAAGAACAACCGCTCGTTCGGCCACAACGCCGGATCGGCCAGTCGCCGGGAGAACTCGCGCGTCAGGTCGGCCAGTGTCCCGGCGTTGGTCGTCGCGAGCTCGGCAAGGGCGGCGCGCTGGCGCTCCTCGACGGCGCCGACCACTTCGACGAGCAGTCCCTCCTTGGAACCGAAGTGGTAGATGAGCATGCGATGGCTGGTGTTGATCGCCGCGGCAAGGCCCCGCAGCGTCATGTCCGCGGACCCGTGCTCGGCCACATAGTCCACCGCCGCGGCCAGCAGCCGCTCGCGAGCCTGGCCAGGCTCTTGCGTCACGTCACCACACTCCGGACGTATCACGTACCGATCCGTACGTGTACCAGATGGTACAACAGTGTCCGCTCGGAACGTGCTGGCGGTGGCCGGGGTGCCGCCGAGGTGTGTGTACCATTCGGTACACGTACCATGTGGTACACAAGGAGGGGCCGTGACCACGGAACTGCACGCGAACGCCCGGCAGACCACCGAGGGGCCGGTCTTCACCGTCACCGGTGGGGACTGGTACGACACCTTGTGCGATCCGGATGATCCGGTCGGCGACGGGCGGATCGTGGTGAACATGGGTCCGGTCCATCCGTCGTCGCACGGCGTGTGCCGGCTGGTGCTGGAACTGTCCGGCGAGACCGTGAGGGAGTGCCGGGTCGTGGTCGGCTACCTGCACACGGGCATCGAGAAGAACCTGGAGTTCCGCACCTGGGTGCAGGGCACCACGTTCCTGACCCGGATGGACTACCTCGCGCCGATCTTCAACGAGACCGCGTACTGCCTGGCGGTGGAGAAACTGCTCGGCATCGAGGACCGCATCCCATCCCGGGCGAGCACCATCCGGGTGCTCATGATGGAGCTCAACCGGATCGCGTCGCACCTGGTCTGGCTGGCCACGACGGGCATGGAACTGGGTGCCCTGTCGATGATGATCTACGGCTTCCGTGAGCGCGAGCAGATCCTCGACATCTTCGAGATGATCACCGGCGCGCGGATGAACATGGCGTACGTCCGGCCGGGCGGCCTGGCCCAGGACATGCCCGCCGAGGCCGTCACGGCAATACGGGCGTTGGTGACGGGCCTGCCGGGCAAGCTCGCCCAGTACGAGGACCTGCTGTCCGGCCAGGTGATCTGGCGCCGGCGCACTCAGGGCGTCGGGGTGCTGGACGCGGCCGGTTGCCTCGCGCTGGGCGTCACCGGGCCGGTGCTGCGCTCGGCCGGGCTGGGCTGGGATCTGCGCAAGACGATGCCGTACTGCGGCTACGAGACGTACGACTTCGCGGTGCCCACCACGACCACCGCGGACGTCTGGGGCCGCTACCAGGTCCGGCTGGCCGAGACGCGGGAGTCGTTGAAGATCGTCGAGCAGGCGGTGGACCGGCTGGAGCCCGGCCCGGTCATGGTGGGTGACAAGAAGATCGCCTGGCCCGCCAGGCTGGCGGTCGGCGCCGACGGCCTGGGCAACTCTCTGGAGCACGTCGCGGCGATCATGGGCCAGTCGATGGAGTCGCTGATCCACCACTTCAAGCTGGTCACCGAGGGCTTCCGCGTCCCGGCCGGCCAGGTGTACACGGCCATCGAGTCACCCCGCGGCGAGCTGGGTGTGCACGCCATCTCCGGCGGCGGGACCCGCCCGCTGCGCGTGCACGTTCGCGAGCCCAGCTTCGTCAACCTCCAAGCCGTCCCCGCCGTGGCCGAGGGTGGGCTACTGGCCGACCTCATCGCCGGCGGCGCCTCGCTCGATCCCGTCATGGGCGGCTGCGACCGCTGAGCGATGCCACACCGTGAGCGGGACGCCCCGGATGGGCGGACCCGAGTGGCGGCTGCTCGGCGCGAGGAGGCCGGCGGCATGCTCGCCGCCGGCCTCGAGGTGCTCGACAGCAACATGCGCTACCGGTTGAACTGGAACCAGTTGAGGTTGACGAAGTCGGCGCCCGCCGTGCCGGTGAAGGTCAGGAACACCGTGTGGACGCCGGTGGCCGAGCCGGACAGGTTGGTGGTGGTGCTGGTCCAGGCCTGCCAGCCACCGGTGGACGTGACCGGGACGCTGGCGATGATCGGGCCGGTGGTGGAGTCCAGGCGGTACTGGATGGTGCCGCTGGACGCGCCGGAGGCCAGCCGCGTGGTCACCGACGCCGCGGTCGGGGTGCCGAAGTCCACGTTGGTGTAGCCGAGCCAGTCGCCGGGCGTGATGTAGCCGACGTTCTGGCCGCCGCCGGTGTCGGTGGTGGTCTCGGTCTGGGTGCCGGACTGGCTGCTGAAGCTCTCGGCCTGCCGCACGCCGTACGCGTTGGGCAGTCCGCCGCCGGCGTTGAACTGTAGCCAGTTGAGGTTGACGAAGTCGGTGCCCGCGGTGCCGGTGAAGGTGAGGTACAGGCGGTGCACGCCGGTGGCCGCGCCGGTCAGGTTGGTGGTGGCGCTGATCCAGGTCTGCCAGCCGCCGGTGGAGGTGACGGGGACGCTGGCGATGATCGGGCCGGTGGTGGAGTCCAGGCGGTACTGGATGGTGCCGCTGGACGCGCCGGAGGCCAGCCGGGTCGTGACCGAGGCCGGCGACGTCGCGCCGAAGTCGAGGTCGTAGGCGAGCGTGTCGCCGGGCGTGATGTAGCCGACGTTCTGGCCGCCGCCGGTGTCGGTGGTGGTTTCGGTCTGCGTCCCGGTCTGGGCGTTGTAGCTCTCGGCCTGGATCTGGGTGTACGCGCTGCGCGTCGTCTGAGAAGAGCCCCACGGGACCTGCGGCGAGCTGTAGTAGTTGATCCCCTGCACCGTCCACCGTGGACCCTGCGCGCCGAGCCGCACCTTGAACGTGTCCCAGTTGCGTGCCGACTGCGGTGACCACGCCAGCTCGGCGAGCGCCGGCAGCCGCGGGAACGCCATGAACTCGATGTCGGCCAGCTTGGTGATCGTCTCGGTCCACAGTGGAGCCTCGACGCCGAGGATCGCGCTGGCCGGTACGCCGGAGAGGTAGGCGCCCGGGTCCCAGTTGTAGGCGGTCTGCACCTCGATCAGGCCGGCCCACGTCTGGCCGAGCGGGGTCGAGTTGGTGTACTTCATGTCGAGGTACGCCTTGTTCGCCGGCGACAGCAGGATCTTGTCGCCCTTGCTCACCGCCGCGCTCAGGTCAGCGTCCGATGTGGACGTGCCCCAGTACTGCGCGACACGGTTCGTCGTGTGGTCGGCCTGCCCGATCTGGTGCCAGCCGACGACGGTCTTGCCGGCCGCGCCGACGAAGGGCTGCACGCGGTTCATGAACGTGGTGTAGTCCGCCGCGGGCGTGCTCGACGCCTCGTCGCCGCCGACGTGCAGATACGGGCCAGGGGTGATGGCGGCGAGCTCATTGAGCACCTGCTGCACGAACGTGTACGTGACCTCCTTGCTGACGCACAGCGAGCTGAAGCCGACGTTCGTGCCGGTGTAGAGCGGCGGGGCCGTGTTGTTGCAGTTGAGCTGCGCGTAGGAGGCGAGCGCGGCATTGGTGTGGCCGGGCATGTCGATCTCGGGCACGATGGTGATCTGCCGCGACGCCGCGTAGGAGACCAGGTCGGAGTACTGTGCCTTGGTGTAGTAGCCGCCCGCGCCGCCGCCCACCTGGGTGCTGCCGCCCACGGTCGCCAGCTGCGGCCAGGCGTCGATCACGATGCGCCAGCCCTGGTCGTCGGAGAGGTGCAGGTGCAAGATATTGATTTTGTACTGGGCGATCTCGTCGATGTACCGCTTCACCACGTCGGGGGCGAAGAAGTGCCGCGACACGTCGAGCATTGCGCCGCGGTAGCCGTACCGCGGGTAGTCGACGATCCGGCCGCCGGTGATCGTCCACGGTCCGCTCTGGACCGTCTGCGCCTCGACCGTCGCCGGCAGCAGCTGCCGCAGCGTCTGCACCCCGTGGAACAGCCCGGCCGTGGTCTGGGCGCGGAGCGTGACGGCGGCGGCGGTCACGTCGAGCTGGTAGCCCTCGGCGCCCACGCTCGGGTCGGCGCCGGACAGCAGCAGTGCGATGCCGCTCGTCGGCGTGCCGGTCGTGGTGGAGACCGGCAGCGCGTAGCCGGTCGACGGGCGGAGGATGCCGGCGAGGTAGTTGCCGGCGTCGGTGGCGCCGGCCGCGGTCTGGATCGCGGCGTTCGAGGGCAGCGTGTAGGTCACGCCGGCCGCGGGCTGCGCCGACACTGGTGCGGGTACGACGTCGGAGAGGCTCACCGCGGCGCTGGCCGGGGAGGCCGCCAGCACCCAGGCAGCGCCGGTGGTCGCGGTCGCGACGGCCACGGCGGCGGCGAGCAACAGGTTGCGCGGGGAACGGGGCACGGCATCCTCCAGCGAAACTGTTAAGTTTCCTGCTAGTTTGACGGCACGCTATGTCCCGCGCGGGAAAGTGTCAAGGGAGTCACCGCTGCCTCCGGCAGCGGGATGCCGGCGTCCTGGCATGGGGTTAGGCTGGCTCGATGGCGTTCGGTGACGGGCAGGGCCGGCTGCAGCTGGGCAAGCTCGAGGTCGAGCAGCACCGCCGGGAGGCGGAGCCACTGGTTGTCACCGTCCTGCTCACCGTGATCGGCCGGCGTTCTCGCCGTCGTCGGTGACGAAGCCGTGAGCGGCAGCGCCTGACCGTCACCCGCGTGCTTTCCCGCGCGGCCGCCGCGGCGCAGTCGAGATCATGTCCGAGGAGCTGCTGTGCATGAACTGGTGGGCCGGCTGTCTGATCGCATCCGCGCGTTCGAACGTGGTGACGCCGCGGCTGTGCTCGACGACGAGGCGCTGCGTGAAGTGGAACAGCTCATCGGGTCACCCACCGGCCGGCGGACGCTCTCCGTGCCGACGGTGCACGCTGTGGCCTGGCTGCACTGGTGCCGCTACCGGGCCTCGTCCGGCGGCGACGCCTGGAGTTGGAAGGCCGCCGTCGGCTGGTTCCGGATCGTCCTCGAGATCGATCCGGAGCAGGTTCCGGCGCCGATCCGGGCGTACCTGGCCGGGGACCTGGGCGTCGAGGCGCTCCTGCGAGCGGAGTACGCCCTCGAGCTGACCCAGACGGCCATGCTGGGCACCGACGAGGCCGCCCTGGCCCGCGCGACGGGCCTGCTGGAGCGCGCGGCGGAAGGGGACGCGAACGCCGGCGTGAACCGGCCGGTCATCCTGTGGGTCCTCGGCCAGGCCGACCGGGCACGGTTCGCCCTGACGGATGACCGGCGGTATCTGGACCAGGCGGTCGCGAGGCTGCGGGCGGCCGTCGCGGCGGCCGGCCCGGACGAGCCCGATCTGGGACAGATGCACGCCGATCTCGCCGGTGCGCTGCAGCGCCGCTACGAGGCCGGGGCGGAGGCCGCCGACCTCGACGAGGCCGTGGCCGGCTGGCGGGAGGGGCTCCGCCTGCACTCCGCCGACGCCCCGGATCGCGTGGGGCCGCAGTCGAATCTGGCCCTGGCGCTGCGGATGCGATTCGAGCAGCTGGGCGTCCGGGACGACATCGACCAGGCCGTCACGCTCGGACGCGAGGCCCTGCGAACGGCGACGCCGGCTCTGCGTGCGGTCGTGCAGTCCAATCTCGCCGGCGCGCTGCTGCTCCGGTTCCGGCACACCGGCGCGACGGCCGACCTCGACGAAGCGGTCGCGCTCGGGCGTGAGGCGGCCGAAGCGGCGGACGAGGAGCGCCAGCTCGGTTGCCGGTCCAACCTGTGCCTCGCGCTGATGATCCGGCACATGGCCTCCGGTGCGGCCGCAGACCTCGACGACGCGATCCGGTGGGGGCGAACGGCGGCCGAAGCGGCGCCGCGCGACGCCCCCGAACGTCCGGCTGTGCTCACCAACCTCGCCGGAGCCCTCCACGTGCGCTTCCATCGCACACGGAACCTCCGGGATCTGGACGCGGCGATCGACTATGCACGGCAGGCGGTTGCCGCGACCGCCTCAGATCGGGGCGCGCCGGATCGTGGCGCGCTGTCGGATCTCAGCATGCTGCTCCTGTCGTACTTCGACATCGATCGATCGCGGGACACCCTGGAGGAGGCCATCGCGGCCGCCCGGCAGGGGGTCGGAGGGTCGGCGAACGCGACTCATCCGAGTTACAGCAGCCATCTGGCGAACCTGGCCGAGGGGCTGCTGGAGCGTTACCGGCACGATGCGGCCGAGGCGGACCTGACCGAGGCGCTGGCGCTGTTGCACCGCGCCGCCCACCACCCGTCCGCCCCGGTGGCGCGCAGATTGGACGCGGCCCGGTCGCACGCCGAAGCGGCCGCCCGCTGGCGCGGCCTCGAGGCCGCCCTGCCGATGTATCGCGTGGCCGTCGGCCTCGTGCCGCTGATGGCCTGGCGCGGCATCACCCGGGAGGATCGGCAACGCCTGCTGCACGTCTCGGGCTCCGGCCTGGCCTGCGACGCCGCCGCCGGCGCGATCGGCACAGCCGCGCCGGACCTCGCCGTGGCACTGCTCGAGCAGGGCCGCGGCGTGCTGTGGTCACAGCTGCTCGAGTCCCGGACCGACCTGTCTGCGCTGCGTACCGCCGACCAGCGCCTCGCCGACCGCCTCGCCCACGTCCGCCGCCAACTCGACGCACCCGTCAGCGCGGCGGCGGAGCGGCCCAGGATGCGTGCGTCGGACTTTGATCGACCCGCTGCCCGGTCGCGACTCGCGTTACGCGGGCCTGATGCCGGGAATGCATGGTGAGGAGGAGGTTCCCGCCGATGTCGAAGGAGGACACATGCCTGCGGGTTCGAACGCCAAACGTGAACGCCAGTACGAGCACATCAAGGCCAGCGTCAAACGGCGCGGCGAGTCCACCGACCGGGCCGAGGAGATCGCCGCCAGGACCGTGAACAAGGAACGCGCCCGGGCCGGGGAATCCAAGACCGCGAGCCGCTCCTCCATCCACGATGTGTCGTCGGGCCACCGCGGCGGGAAGCGCTCGCACACCGGCGCGCAGGGCCGCACCAAGGCACAGCTGTACAACGAGGCCAGGCAGCGCAACATCAAGGGTCGCTCGAGCATGAGCAAGGCCGATCTCGAACGCGCGCTCGGCGGCTGAACCACAACCCGGATCTGTGGATGCGGCTCCGGGATCGCGGGTGGCTGGTGCGTACGCAACGGCGGAGGCACTCCGGCTCAGTTTCGGCCGGAGTGCCAGGTGTACCGCTCAGAACTTCCGGAGATCAGGTCACGAGCGCGACCATCGCTGGTTGCTGCCGCCGTTGCAGGTCCACAGCTCGACGGGCGAGTTGTTGGCGGTGGCGGCGCCGGTCACGTCGAGGCACAGGCCCGACTGCACGCCGGTGATGGTGCCGTCGGCGTTGACGTTCCACTGCTGGTTGGTCTGGCCGTTGCAGTCCCAGATCTCGACCTTTGTGCCGGGCGAGGTCTGGTTGTTGTAGGCGTCCAGGCACTTGCCGAGCACCTGCAGCTGCTTGGCGCCGGTGTAGGTCCAGCGCTGGTTGGCGGCGCCGTTGCAGTCCCAGATCACCATTTGGACGCCGTTGGTGGTGCTGCCGTTGGGGTCGTCGAGGCAGCGGTTGGACCCGGCGCCGCGGATCGCCGTTGTCGTGTCGCCCGGGTCACCGCCGGTCGTGCCGCCGGCGACCCGGTACATGACGACGCCGTGTCCCGGAACACTGGCGCTGATCGCGCCGCTCGTCGTGCTCGTCGCGCCGGACCACAGGTCGGTCAGCGTGTAACTTGCCGCGCCGGTCTTGCCGATCGCGGCGGCCGTGGTGCTGATCGTCGCCGTCGAGGTGTTCTCGTTGAACAGCACGACGGACACGTCCCCGTTGGCCAGTGGCTTGGCCAGCACGTCCAGGCCGCCGCTCGAGCTGACCATCCGGCCCTGCTTGCCCGCCGAGTCCTGGTCGACCGCGATCACCGCCCGGTTGCCCAGGATCGACAGCGTCGTCGAGCTCGCGTTGGCCAGGTTGTTGCCGGCCAGCAGCGGCGCGGCCATCTCGGCCCAGAGGCTGAAGTGGGCGCGGTCCTCGGTGGCCGACATGCCGTTGCCGACCTCGAGCATGTCGGGGTCGTTCCACTGGCCCGGACCGGCGTACGCGGACAGGCCCACGTTCTGGTGGAAGATGGACAGCACGCTGTTGAAGTTGGCCTGGATGTCGCCGGTGGTGCGCCACAGGTTGCCGACGCTGCCGGCCCAGGTCCACGGCGCGTTGACGCCCCACTCGCAGATGCTGTAGACGATCGGGCGCCCGGTGGCGGCCAGGGCGTCGCGCATCGCGGAGTAGCGGGCGATGTACTGCTGCGTGGTGGAGCTGCCGTTGTTGCTGCAGTTGTCGTACTTGAGGTAGTCCACGCCCCAGGCCGCGAACGAGCGCGCGTCCTGCGCCTCGTGGCCCAGGCTGCCGGGGTAGCCGGCGCAGGTCAGCGTGCCGGCGTCCTCGTAGATGCCCAGCTTCAGGCCCTTGGAGTGCACGTAGGCGGCGGTGCCGGAGATGCCGTCCGGGAACTTGGCGTAGTCGGGCTGCAGGTTGCCGGCCGAGTCGCGGTTGTGCTGCATCCAGCAGTCGTCGATGTTGACGTACTGGTACCCGGCGGCGGCCAGCCCCGACGACACCATCTTGTCCGCCGTTGCCTTCACCAGGGACTCGGAGACGTTACAGCCGTAGGCGTTCCAGTCGTTCCACCCCATCGGCGGAGTGAGCGCCAGGTTGTTGGCGAGGGCCTGGGCCGGCGCGGCCGGTCCGGCGACGAACGACAGGCCAACGCCGGCCATGAGCAGCAGCACCAGCTTGTGATGCAGGCGCACAGTGTTCTCCTTTCGCTTCTTCAGGAATCGTTGGGCCGGCATCAGCTGCGCAGGCTCCAGTGCTGGTTGGTGCCGCCGTTGCAGGACCAGAGGATGATCTTCGTGCCGTTCGCCGTCGCGGCGCCGTTGGCGTCCAGGCACAGCCCGGACTGCACGCCGGTGATCGAGCCGTCGGCGTTGACGTTCCACTGCTGGTTGGTCTGGCCGTTGCAGTCCCAGATGATGATGGCGGTGCCGTTCGTCGTGCCCTTGTTGCTGGCGTCGAGGCACTTGTTGCCGTACACCTGCAGCTGCTTGCCGGACGTGACGGTCCAGCGCTGGTTGGACCCGCCCCAGCAGTCGTAGAGCTGGACCGCCGCGCCGTTGGCCGTGCTCTGCCCGCTCACGTCGAGGCAGCGCCCCGACTGGGCGCCCACGATCTCGACGTTGCTTTGGCCGCCACCGGTGCTGCCGCCGAACGAGTAGCCGGCGGCCGCGATGTTGGCCTGGACGGCGTTCTCGGTGGCGTCGGACGGGTAACCGGAGGTGATGGCGCCCTCGAAGAACTCGCCGACGCCGGTGTTGCTGTTGTCGCCGCCGGTGCCCAGCAGCAGGGAGCTGTCGGTCTTCATCGGGGAGTAGCCGTTGGGCAGCGGACCCGAGAACGTGGTGGTGAGCCCGCCGCTGGTGGCGTTGCCGTACTTGAGGGTGAAGTTGCTGGTGCCGTTGTTCTTCTCCCAGGCGCTGACGAACGGGAAGTGCACGCCGGAGTTGTTGGGGTCTTTGTTGGAGCCGGTGTTGGTGTGGTACATGCCGTTCTCCAGGTCGGCCTCGACCCACGGGCCGCTGCCGACGCAGTTGCCGAACCAGCAGGCGGTGCCCCACTCGATGGCGTTCATGGTGGCGTTGCCGGTGTCGGTGTGGGAGTTCTCGCCGCTGCCGTAGTCGAAGCAGCACCACTGGTTGACGTAGTTGGACGAGGTCACCATGTAGATGCCCTCGGGGTGCGAGCCGGTCGGCGCGTTGCGGGCGTTGTCGATGCGATACCCGACGCCCTGGGTCACCTTGATGCCGTAGGCGGGGTGGCCGCCCACGGTCAGCGGCAGGGCCTTGGCGTCCGCGCCGACGTCGGCGCCGTTGGGCCCGGGGCCCTTCCAGAAGCCGCCCCAGGAGATGGGCAGGTCGTTGTGGTTGGTGCTCTGGTCGTAGATCTTCGTGATCGTGCAGGACGTGCCGGCGCAGAAGGAGTCCTGCGCGGCCGCGCTGGCGTAGCCGCCGGCCTCGAGCAGCCCGATGTCGGCGTAGGCGTGGTCGGAGCCGCGCTGCACCTGGTACAGCGGGCCGTTGTAGGCGCCGAACAGCGCCCGGGTGGTGCTGTGCGCGCCGATGCACGGCGTCCCGCCGGCGGCGTAGATGTCGCACACCTGCGACGTGGCGGCCTGGGCGCTGGCCGTCGGGGCCAGCAGGGCGATCGCGACGCCGGCGACGATCGTGGCCGCGCCGGTCAGGGCGGCCAGCAGGCGCCGGCCGGCCCTCGGTTTCATGGGCATCGAAGTCCTCGCTACGGGTGTGGGTGAGGAAATGCGGCTGTGAGCGCTCACATGACGCGCCGTTTTGGCGGTTGGCTGCGTCAGGGGTGCCGCCTCGCGAGCCTCCCACATCACCACCGGCCCTTCAAGAGGAGGTCATCAATAGCCAGAGCCAGAAGTGCGTACGACTCGGGCTGATGCCCGCCCATAACACAAACGCGAGGTGTGCGTGGAGCGAAATGCAAGATCGATGAGAGCGTTAACGCGGACGGTTGCGCAAAGTGCACCGGTCGCGCATTCTGGGCGCCGCCGAACTCACGAAAGGAACGCGTATGCGCACACGCAGACGCCGGCTCGGCCTGGCCGCGGTCATGGCCGTATCGGCGGTTCTGGGCGCCCTGGTGCCCGTCGGCACTGCCGCCGCGGAGTCCAACGGGGGCGTGCGGGTCATGCCGCTGGGCGACTCGATCACCGAGGGCACGCAGGTGCCGGGTGGATACCGGATCGGCCTGTGGCAGCGCATGGCCGCCGGCGGCTACCGGGTCGACTTCGTCGGGTCGCAGTTCAACGGGCCCGCCGCCCTGGGCGATCACGACCACGAGGGCCACCCCGGCTGGCGCATCGACCAGATCGACGCCAACATCACCGGCTGGCTGGGCGCCACCACCCCGCACACGGTGCTGCTGCACATCGGCACCAACGACGTGCTGCAGAACTACAACGTCGCCGGCGCGCCGGGCCGGCTGTCGACGCTGATCGACCACATCACCGCCGCGGCGCCGACCGCCGAGGTGTTCGTCGCGCAGATCATCCCGCTGGCCAACGCCGGGCAGGAGTCGGCGGTACGGACGTTCAACGCCGCGATCCCGGGCATCGTGCAGAGCAAGGTCAGCGCGGGCAAGCACGTCCACCTGGTCGACATGCACAGCGCGCTGACCGCGGCCGACCTGACCGACGGCATCCACCCGACCGCCAACGGCTACGACAAGATGGCCGCCACCTGGTACAACGCGCTGCTCTCGGTGCCCGGCAGCATCGGCACCGGCGGGAGCACCGGCGGCACGACGACCACGCTGGTCGGCGCCGGCTCGGGCCGCTGCCTCGACGACCCGAACGGCAGCACCGCCAACGGCGTCCAGCCGATCATCTGGGACTGCAGCGGCGGCACCAACCAGCGCTGGACCCGCAGCGGCGCGACGCTGCAGGTGCTCGGCAAGTGCCTGGACGCGCCGACCGGTGCCGCCGCCGGCTCGAAGGTGCAGCTCTGGGACTGCCACGGCGGCACCAACCAGCAGTGGAACCTCAACGCCAACGGCACGATCAGCAGCGTCTCGTCGGGCCTGTGCCTGGACGTCTCCGGCGCCGCCACCGCCAACAACAGCCCCGTGATCCTCTGGACCTGCACCGCCGCCGCCAACCAGCGGTGGAACCGGGTCTAGTGGACCCGGGCCGGGCCGGCGTCCTCGAGGACGCCGGCCCGGATGTCGGCCACGGTGTGCGCCCGCACGTCGGGCACCGGCCCCTCGGCGTGGCGGGCCGCGACCGCCCGCACGTGCGCCTCGGCCACCGCGGCCAGGCCGTCGTAGACGGCGGTGAAGACCTCGAGGGCGGTGGCGCGGGGCCACCGGCGGGGGAGCAGGCGGACCGGCAGCCGCGGGTCGAGCACGGCGAAGCGCCGGTAGGTGTCCATGACCTCGGTGCGGGCGCGCACCGCGGCCGGGCCGTCGACCCGCCCGGCCCGCATCCGGGGCAGCAGCGGGCGCCAGCGCGCGATGAAAGTTTCGTACTGCGCGGCGATGCCGGGGACGTCCCAGGCCTGCAGCGGAGGCCGGTGCGTCGCGGCGCCGAGTTCGACGTGCCGGGCCCGGAAGACGGTCAGCGCGCCCGGTGCTGCCTGCGCGAGCTCGGCCAGGGCCTCCTGGCCGAGCGCGTGCGGCGAGATCCACAGCCCGTCGTACAGCGGCGCGCAGCCGAGCCACCGCAGCCGGCCCCGCAGTGCCCGGCGGCGGCCGCGCTCCTGCTGCGGTAGCGAAAAGGCGACGAGCGTCCACCACTCGTCCCACGGCTCGCCGCCGGCCGCCGCCGAGACGATCCAGCGCCCACCGGCGGAGACCTGCCCGGCGGCGGCGCGGGCGAGCCGGTAGGCGCTGTGCCGCCCGCGCCGGTCGCCCTCGAGCACGCCGCGGCGGGCGAGCCGGCTGATCGCCGCCCGCGCGCCGGCCTCGCTGACCCCCGCCTCGGCCAGCAGTGCGACGATCGCGGCGGACGGCATCCAGGCCCGGCTGCGCAGCGTGTAGTCGGCCATGAGCGTCACGGCCAGCCCCTGCGGCGCCGGGCCGGACTGCCGCCGCGGCAGGCGGACGGCCGGCGGCTCCTCGTCGGGAAAGATCTCCTCGATGTCGAACGGGTCGGACACGCGGTCCCTCCGGTGGCCTCGCGTCGGGCGGCTGTGCCGACTGTAGCGGCCGCTCATGGTATCGGTTGTCTTCGATTGACACTTTATTGGACCGCAAGCACACTAAGTGCCGCGCGAAGCCCGGGATCCACGCGCTCGTCGAAGGAGGAGGCGCATGAACCTGAAACGCAAGATCCTGCTCGCCCCGGCCGCCCTGCTGGCCGTCGCCGGACTGACCCTCGTGGCGCTGCGGCCCGCCTACGCCGCGACGCTGACCGAGGTCACGAACTTCGGCACGAACCCGGGCGGCATGCGCATGCACGTGTACGTCCCGGACACCCGGCCGGCCAACCCGGCGATCGTTGTCGCCATGCACGGCTGCGGCGGCTCGGGCCCCGGCTTCTACTCCGGCAGCGAGTTCGCTTCGCTCGCCGACCGCTACGGCTACATCGTCATCTTCCCCACCGCCACGCAGCAGGCTGGCTTCGGCAACTGCTTCGACACCTGGTCCGACGCGGCCAAGCGGCGCGGCGGCGGCAGCGACCCGGTCTCGATCGTGTCGATGGTGACCTATGTGGAGCGCCAGTACGGCGGCGACCCGAACCGGGTGTACGCCACCGGCAGCTCTTCGGGCGGCATGATGACCAACGAGATGCTCGCGCTGTACCCGGACGTGTTCAAGGCTGGCGCGGCGTTCATGGGCGTGCCGTTCACCTGCTTCGCCAACGCCGCCGACTATCCGCCCGGCACCAGCCGGTGCACCGGCGGCAGCATGGACCGCACCCCGCAGCAGTGGGGCGACGCGGTGCGCCAGGCGTATCCGGGGTACACCGGGCCGCGGCCGCGGGTGCAGCTGTGGCACGGCACGGCCGACACCCTGGTGCCGTACCAGCTGCTGCAGGAGGAGATCGAGCAGTGGACGAACGTGTTCGGCCTGAGCCAGACCCCGACGGCGACCGACACGCCGCAGTCGGGCTGGAGCCGCCGTCGCTACGCCGACGCGTCGGGCACGGTGCAGGTCGAGGCGTACAGCATCCAGGGCGCCGGGCACAGCCTGCCCTCGGCCGGCATGGCCGCGTACGCGATCGCCTTCTTCGGCCTCACGGGCGCCCCGCCGAGCTCGCCGGGTTCGCCGTCGCCCTCCCGCCCGTCCAGCCCGCCGCCCTCGAGCCCGCCGCCCTCGAGCCCGCCGCCGGGCGGCTCGGCGTGCCGGGTCGCGGACGCGGTCAACGCCTGGAACACGGGGCTGACCGAGAGCATCACGATCACCAACACCGGTAGCGCGGCGATCAACGGCTGGGCGCTGACGTTCACCCTGCCGGGCGGCCAGTCCATCACCTCCGGCTGGAACGCCGCCTACAGCCCGAGCAGCGGCGCGGTGACCGCGCGCAATGTAAGTTACAACGCCGTGCTGGCCCCGGGGGCGTCGACGACCATCGGCTTCCAGGCCACGCACACCGGCAACACGGGCGCGCCGGCCGCGTTTGCGCTCAACGGGTCGGCCTGCGCCACGGGCTGACCGGCGTTCCCGGCCGCGGCGGTGCTCGCCGCCGCGGCCGGGGACTGCACTACTGCAGGGAGGCGTCGTCGATGTACAGCCCGTCGGTGCCGGCGGCCGTCTCGACGTACAGCGTGGCACCGGTCAGCGTGCCGGTCCACGACACGGTCGCGGTGCCCGTCAGCTGGGTCCAGCCGCTGGCGTTGACCGTCGCCGCCGGGGTCAGCTGCACGTAGCTCGTGGAGCCGTTCGCGGTCAGCGCCAGGGTCACCTTGGCGCTCGGCGTGCCGCTCTGCGAGCGCACCCACACGCTCGTCGCGTAGCTCTTGCCGTTGGTGAGCTTCGACGTCACGGCCTGGGCAGGGCCGTTCCACGACGCGGTGCGGCCGGTCAGCAGCAGCGACTGGGAGCCGCCGTGCACGACGGAGCTGTTGGCCGCCAGCGTCCCGGCGCCGAACACGCTCCAGCCGCTGGTGCCGCTCTCCATGGTGGGGTTGGTGAGCAGGTTGCCGCCGCCGGTGTTGCCGCCGGCCGCGGTGAACTGCCACCAGTTCACGTTGAACAGGTTGCCGCTGCCGCCGACGAACTTGAGGTACAGGTCGTGCGTGCCGGTGGCCCCCGAGACCGGGCAGGTGACGGTGGTCCAGGTCTGCCAGCCGCCGGTGCCGGGCACGGTGCACGTGCCGGCCAGCGTGCCGTTGACGCTGTCCAGGTGCAGCTCGATGCGCCCGCCGCTGGTCGCGGAGGCGACCCGGGCGCTGTAGGAGGCCGCGCCGTCGCCGAAGCCGACGCCCTTGACCTTGATGTAGTCGTTGTTCTCGATCCAGCCGACGTCCATTCCGCCCTCGCTGGACACCTCGGTCTCCACGCCCGACTCCCAGGCGATCGTCTCGGCCTCCTGGCGCACGTACGGGTTGAGCGTGCCGATCTGCGGCGCCCCCGTCGTGGTCATGTTGATGGTCGGGATCGTGCCGTCGGCGTTGTAGCTGAACTTCTCCACGGCCACCGAGCGGGTGTAGCCGCTGCCGCCGGGCAGCGCACCGTTGTGGTAGAAGAAGTACGACCCGCCGTTGAAGTCGACCAGGCCGGGGTGGTTGGTGAAGCTGGCGCCCTGGGTCGGCATCACGGTGCCGCGGAAGGTCCACGGCCCGGTCGGGCCGGTCGCCGTCGAGTAGGCGATGTACTCCGAGCAGCACCGCGCGGCGAAGACGTTGTAGTAGAGGCCGTTGCGCTTGTACACCCACGGCCCCTCCTCGAACAGCGTCGGCCGGCTCGCGTTGCCGGTGCGGGTGCCGAAGCCGGCGGTGGTGAGCGGGATCTGGGCCGGGCTGCCGGAGTACGAGATCATGTCGGCGTTGAGCTTCACGTACCACAGGTTCGGGTTGCCCCAGTACAGGTACGCCTGGCCGTCGTCGTCGATGAACACCGTCGGGTCGATCTCGCCGGTCTCCACCAGCGGGTGCCCGAGGGCGTCGCTGAACGGCCCGGTCGGGCTGGTCGAGACGGCCACCCCGATGGCCATGCGGCCGGTCGCGCGGTTGGTCATCGGCACGTACCAGTAGAACTTGCCGTTGCGGTAGATGGCCTGGCCGGCCCAGGCGTTGGAGCTGGCCCAGCTGAAGCTGGCGAGACTCAGCGGCGACCCGTGGTCGGTCCAGTTGACCATGTCGGCGGAGGACCAGACCCGCCACTCGCGCATGGTGTAGTTCGTCGAGCCGTCCTCGTCGTGGCCGGTGTAGAGGTAGACCCGGCCGTTGTACACCAGCGGTGCCGGATCGGCCGTGTAGATGGTCTGCACGATCGGGTTGTCGGCCCGCGCGACGGCCGGCACGAGCGCCGCCGCGCACAGCAGGCCCGCCACGGTCGCCAGCGCGCGGCGAAGAGCCGCGCCGGGCGGGCGGGGAATGGTCAGTTTCACGAGTGCTCCCGAGCTTGTTATCGCTAACAACGAAGTGGCCGAGACATTGCCACAGTGTTTCGTCGCATTCAAGCTCGTCGACGTGACCCGGGTCCGTCGATGCGCGTAACACTTTTTAGGGTGTTGAACATTGCGGAATGTTCTGCCAACGTCGGGCTCATATCCGCGTCGCCGCCTCGGCGCGGGCGCGCGAGTTAGCGCTCACAATCTGGAGATTGCCTGATGCCACGAAAGCTGCGGGCCCTGCTGCTCGCCGCGGCGCTGCCCCTGGTTGTCGCCGCCGTGCTGGTCTCGACCCGGCCCGCGTCGGCGGCCGGGCTGACCCGGGTGACCGGGTTCGGCAACAACCCGACGAACCTCAACATGTACATCTACGTGCCGGCCACGGTCGCGCCGAAGCCCGCCCTGCTGGTGCTCGTGCACTACTGCGGCGGCTCGGCCTCCGGCATCTTCAACGGCAACGGCCATGACTACGCCACCGCCGCCGACCGCTACGGCTACATCATCGTGGTCCCCGAGGCCACCCGTAGCGGCAACTGCTTCGACGTGTCGACGCCGGCCGCGCTGAAGCGCAACGGCGGCAGTGACTCCACCGGCATCATGTCCATGGTGGCGTACGCCCGTGCGCACTACCCGATCGACGCGTCCCGCATCGTCGTGTCCGGGTTCTCCTCCGGCGCCATGATGACCAACGTCCTGGCGGCCGAGTACCCCGACGTCTTCAGCGCCGCGTCCGCCTACTCCGGCGTGCCGGCCGGCTGCTTCGCCACCACCGACGGCTCGCTGTGGAACAGCCAGTGCTCCGGCGGCAACGTCATCCACACCGCCCAGCAGTGGGGCGACCTGGCCCGCGCGATGTACCCGGGCTACACCGGCCGCTACCCGCGCATGCAGCTGTGGCACGGCACGACCGACACCACCCTCGCCTACCCGAACTTCGGCGAGGAGATCAAGCAGTGGACCAACCTCAACAGCCTGAGCCAGACGCCGGCGTTCACCGACCACCCGCAAAGCAGCTGGACCCGCACCCGCTACGGCAACACCGGCACGAACGCGACCGTCGAGGGCATCAGCATCGCCGGCGTCGGGCACCAGCTGCCGATGAGCGGGCAGCTCGCGTACGCCATCGCCTTCCTGGGCCTCGACGGCAGCGGCGGGACCACCTCGCCGACGCCGAGCGCGAGCGCGTCGAGCGCCTCGCCGCCGCCGGCCGGCACCACCCAGCTGGTCGGGGTGGCCTCGGGTCGGTGCCTCGACGTGCCGGGCGGCAACACGGCCAACGGCACCCAGCCGATCATCTGGGACTGCCACGGCGCCACCAACCAGCAGTGGACCGTCTCCGGCGGCACCGTCAAGGCGCTCGGCAAGTGCCTCGACTCGCCGACCAACGCCACCGCCGGCGTCAAGGCGCAGCTGTGGGACTGCACCGGCGCGGCGAACCAGCAGTGGAGCCTCAACGCCGACGGCACGATCCGCAACGCCCAGTCGGGCCTGTGCCTGGACGTCAACGGGGCGGCCACCGCGAACGGCAGCACGGTGATCCTGTGGACCTGCACCGCGGCGGCCAACCAGCGCTGGAACCGGGTCTGATGGGTCCGAGCCGCGACGACCGGCGGCCCTGGGAAGGGGCGGGCGAACCGCGCCTTCCCGGGGCCGCCGTCGCGGTCCTGGTGCCGCTCATCGTGGCCACGGTGACCGCCGTGACGCTGCTGGGCCTGGCCGCCGCGGGCCGGCTGTGACCGGGGGCGGCGCTACCGGTGCAGGCGCGCGGCGTCGCTCGGGCCGCCGCGGCGGACCAGCCACGCGTCGGTGATGTGGGTGAACATGGCCGCCGCGGCGCCCTCGGGGTCGCGGGCGGCGATGCGCTCGTAGATGCGGCGGTGACCGAGGTTCGAGGCGATGCACAGGCTGCGGTCGGTCCGCCCGACGTAGCGGGCGGTGTGGATGACCTGACTCTCGAGGGCCTTCACGACGCCGCGGGCGATGCGGTTGCCGGACGCCTCCATGATCGTGTCGTGGAAGGCGCGGTCGTGCTCCTCGTAGGTCACGTGGTCGTCGACGAGCTCGTCCATCCGCTCGACGATCGCGCCGAGCCGCTCGACGGTCGCCGCGTCGGCCAGGCGTGCGGCGACGTTGGCCATGTCGGACTCCAGCAGCCGCCGGGTGACGACGAGGTCGTCGAGCACGCCGAGGGTCTCGTCCTCCGCGATCGTCGCGGCGAGCACCAGCTCGTCCAGGATGTTCCAGCGCGTCGGTGGCGTGACGACGGTGCCGCTGCCCTGCCGGACCTGGACCAGGCCCTTCTCCTGCAGCACCTTCATCGCCTCGCGGATCACCGTGCGGCTGACCGAGAAGGTCTCGCACAGCGCCGGCTCGGGCGGTAGCGGCGTGCCCGGCGGGTGCAGCCCGCGCACGATGCGCTCCACGAGCTCCGCGGTCACGGCCCGGCCCAGGTTGGCCGGCCGCCGCGCCCAGGCCGGCGGCGTGACGGCGTGGGTGGCCGGTCCGGCCTCGGATGTCGTCATGTGCCCTCCCGGTTGCACGCCACGGGCGGCGTGACGCGTCGCGAACAGTGTATGCCCGGCGGGCTTACGTCAGACGTATGACCAAGTCGCCCGATCTTCGGCGGCGAGGCCTTGCGAACATCATACGTATGCCCTTACATTTCGTGCCGGTGAACTTGTGCTCAACAAGCCTCTTGAGAAGGACGTGTACATGTTCCACACCCCACGGGCCGGGCGCGGCCACCGGTGGGCCGGGGCGGGGGCGCTGACGCTCGCCCTGGCGCTCGCCGGCTGCAGCCACGACGCCGGAACCTCCGCCGGTTCCTACGGATTCCCCCAGGCCGCCCAGGACGACAAGGCGACCATCACGGTATGGGTCGACGCCGACCGCTCGGGCGCCGTCGACGCGTTCAAGAAGGCCAACCCGGACGTGAAGCTCGACGTGGTCACGTACGACGGCTCGGCCAACGGCTCCAACTCGTTTCGGACCAAGATGCAGCTGTTCGACCGGGCCGGCAGTGGCTGGCCGGACGTGGTCTTCTCCTCGCAGAACAACGACGCGGCGTGGGCCAGCCAGAGCAGCAACGGCAAGCAGGCGTTCGCCGCGGTGCTCAACCAGGGGCTCGTGCCGAAGACCACGCTGGACAGCTTCACCGCCGGCGCGCTGAACCCGTGCACGGTCGAGGGCAAGGTGTACTGCCTGCGCAACGACCTGGCCCAGACGGTGCTCTGGTACAACAAGGCCCTTCTCGCGCAGTTCGGCTACACCCTGCCGACGACGTGGGAGGAGTACCAGGCGCTCGGCGTGAAGGTGGCGCAGGAGCACCCCGGCTACATCGTCGGCGCGGCCGGCGACGCGTTCACGCCGGAGATCTACTTCTGGGCGAGCAAGTGCCAGGCCAACGGGATCACCGGGCCGAAGGCCGTCACGGTGAACACCGGCAGCACGGAGTGCAAGCGGGTCGCCGGCATGCTCGACACCCTCATCAAGAACGGCACGACGCCGACGGTCAGCGTGTTCACGCCGGAGTTCGTGCAGAAGTACACCGGCAAGGTGCTGCTCATGCCCGGCCCGGCCTGGTACGCCGGCGCCATCTTCAACAACCCGCAGTCGCTCAACGTCCCCAAGGGCCAGCTCGGCGTCGCCGCCCCGCTGCCGTGGAAGGGCGAGGAGGCGGCGACGGGCAACGTCGGCGGCGGCACGTGGTTCGTGAGCAGCCACTCCAAGAACCTCAAGGCGGCGGAGAAGTTCGCCGAGTTCGTCACCACCGCCGACGACTACCAGGTCAACCTGGCGCCGGGCTACCCGGCGTACGCGCCGGCGGCCGACAAGTGGATCAAGAAGCAGGAGTCGAGCGGGTACTACGCGACCGACCTGCAGCCGCTGATCACGGCCGGCAAGCAGATCTGGACCGGCTGGGGCTCCGGCATCTTCAGCCAGGAGGCCATCTGGGCCAAGACCGTCACTCCGGCCATCGCCGGCGGCAAGAGCCTGGTCGACCTGCTGCCGGAGTGGCAGACGGCGATCAAGAACCAGGCTCAGGTCGACGGCTACACGGTCACATGACGATGCTGCGTGAGGCCGCCCGCTCGACGGGTGGGCGGCCTCGGTCGTCGCGACCGGCGCGCTCCCAGCACGCGATGAGCTACGCGTTCGTCGCCGGCTACGCGCTGCTGGCCGTCGCGTTCGGGCTGCTGCCGGTGCTGTACTCGGTCTACCTCGCCTTCACCAGCGGCAGCGGCGGGTTCGCCGGCGCCGCGAACTTCACCAAGGTCTTCGACGACTTCCGGTTCCTGCCGGCCGTCGGGCACGTCGCGTCGTACCTGGTGATCTGGCTGGCCGGGCTCGTCGTGCTGGTGACCGTGCTGGCCATCGCGGTGCACGCGGTGCGGGTGCGGTGGCTGAGCCGGGCCCTGCGGCTGGTGTTCTACCTGCCGGGCGCGGTGGCCGGGGCCTCCAGCGTGCTGCTGTGGCTCTTCGTGCTCGACCCCACCGCGAGCCCCGCCGCCGGGCTGCTGCGGCTGTTCGGGTTCACCAGCTTCAACCAGGTGATCGCGCCGGCGAACCTGCCGCCGATCTTCGCCGTCATCGCATTCTGGACGGGGGCGGGCGGCTGGATCGTCATCATGTACGGGGCGCTGAACAACATCAGCCCCGAGGTGATCGAGGCGGCGCGCATCGACGGCGCCGGCCCGGTGCAGATCGCCTGGCGCATCCAGCTGCCGCTGCTGCGCAAGTGGATCTCGTACATGGGCATCATGTCGCTCGCCGCCGGCACCCAGCTGTTCGTCGAGCCGCAGCTGCTGTCCCAGGCCAGCAACGCGATCGTGCCCAACGACTACTCGCTCAACCAGCTGGCGTACCTGTACGCCTTCCAGCAGAACGACTTCAACGCGGCGGCCGCCATCTCGCTGCTGCTGCTCGTCATCGCCCTCGCGCTGTCCGCGGTCTTCGTGACCCGCGGCGGCCTGTTCTCCAGGGACTGAGCCATGACCATGACGGACGACCGCCGCGGCGGTGCCGGCGGCCGGGCCGGGCGCGGCATCGTCACGGCGATGCTCGGCGTCTTCGTGCTCTTCTTCGCCATCCCGATCGTCTGGCTGCTGCTGGCCACGACCAAGTCGGCCCACGGGCTCATTGTGGACAACCCGTTCCGGCCCGGAAGCCTCGGCGACCTCGCGGCCAACTGGCGCCAGCTGTTCGGCTTCCAGGACGGCGCGGTCACCTCGTGGCTGGCCAACTCCGCCCTGTACGCCGTCGGCGCGCTGGTCGTCACGCTCCTCGTGAGCATCCCGGCCGGCTACGCGATGGCCATGACGCAGTTCCGGTTCCGCCGCACGCTGCTCGTGCTGACGCTGGTCGTGATGCTGATCCCCAACACCGCGCTCGTCCTGCCGATCTTCCTGGAGCTCAACCTGGTCGGGCTGATCGGCAGCCCGCTGTCGGTGATCCTGCCGATGTCGTTCTTCCCGTTCGGGGTCTATCTCGCGTACATCTACTTCTCCACCAGCCTCCCGCGCGACCTGCTGGCCGCGGCCCGCATCGACGGGTGCACGGAGCTGGAGGTGTTTACGAGGGTGGCGCTGCCGCTGGCGACGCCGATCGTCGCGCTGGTCGGGTTCTTCAGCTTCGTGCAGAGCTGGAACAACTTCTTCCTGCCGTTCGTGATGCTGCCCTCCAGCGACGGCTACCCGGTCCAGGTCGGGCTCACCTCGCTGCTGGCCTCGACGCCGGCATTCAATCCGAGCTCGGCCGGGACCCAGTCGGTGCAGCTGCCGACGCTCGCCCTGGCGACCGTCGTGTCGGTGCTGCCGGTGCTCATCGTCTTCGTCTTCGCCCAGCGCTTCCTGGTGGCGGGCATGACGGCGGGCGGCACCAAGGAGTGAGCGCGCACCATCGGCGACAAGGAGAACCGTGAAAATCACCGGATATCGCAGCCTGACGACCAAGCACGATTGGGGGCGGCTGATCGGCGACGCCAATGGGGTGATGCCCGACCCGCGTACCGACGTGCACGTGCTGATCCTGGAGACCGACGAGGGACTCGAGGGCGTGGGCGTCGGCGCCCACGGCGACATCGACCGAGTCTTCGCCGCCGTCGAGGGCGAGGACCCGCGCGCCGTCTCGGCCCTCTACGACCGGATGCTCGACCGGGTCTTCAAGAGCGGGCACGCCGGGGCCACGTTCGGCGCGATCGGCGCGATCGACATGGCGCTGTGGGACCTCAAGGCGAAGCTCGCCGGCGAGCCGCTCTGGCGCACGCTCGGCGGCCGGGACCGCTACGTCCCCGGCTACGCCTCGGGCCTGGACATCGCCGTCGACGACGAGGCTCTCGTCGGGCTCTACGGCCGCTTCGCCGAGCGCGGGTTCAGCGCGGCCAAGCTCAAGGGCGGCCACGACGTCGAGCATGACCTGCGCCGCCTGGAGGCCGTGCGCGACGTGCTGCGGCGCAACGCCGCCCGGCCCGCGCTCATGTTCGACGCCAACGAGTCGTGGAACCGCTCGCAGGCGGTGCGGTTCGTCACCGCGCTGGAGCGCCGCGTCGAGCTCACCTGGGTCGAGGAGCCGGTGCGCCGCTGGGACGCCGCCGGCCTCGCCTCGGTCCGCCGGGGCATCCGGGCCGCAGTCGCCACCGGCGAGAACCTGACCGGCCTGGAGCAGTACCGCCCGCTGCTGGACGCCGACGCCGTCGACATCGTGCAGGCGGGCTGCGTCTGGGGGATCACCCACTTCCTGCGCGTGGCGGCGATGGCCCACGGCCGGGACCTGCCGGTGAGCCCGGTCGCCTACCACACCAACCCGCTGGCCCACGCCGCGGTGGCCGTGCCCAACCACCTCGCCTTCGAGGTGCAGGACCTGGTGGCGCCGATCGGCCTGAGCGTCGATCAGGAGTTCGAGGACGGCGGGATCGTGCTCGGCGACGAGCCCGGGCTGGGCATCGCGGTCGACGAGGAGCGCATCCGCGCCGGGCTGGTCGACCTGCCGGCGGCCACGGAGGGCCCGCACGTGCGGCCCCGCCGGGCCGGCCTGCGCATCGTGCTCGACGCCGCCGCGGGCGAGAGCGACCGGGTCGGCCTGGTCCGCGATCGGCCGCAGCCCGGCGGCGTGTAGGTATTGGGTAGCCCGCGGGTCGGCCTGGACATCGTGCCGGGCCGGCCCGCGCTGCATGCTGCCGGCGGACGGTCGGGGGCCCGTGCGCGCTTGGTGCGCGGGCTACTCGGCCGGCAGCAGCCCGGCGGCGCGCAGGGCCGGCCAGAGCGCGTCCGGCACGGCGGCCGAGGCGCGCTGCAGCGTCTGCTCCACCTGGGCGGCCGAGCGCAGGCCCACCACGGTCGACACGACCGCGGGGTGCCGGCGGACGAAGGCGAGCGCGGCCGCGGGCAGGTTGACGCCGTGGGCCTCGCAGGCGTCGGCGATGCGCCGGGCGCGGTCGATGAGCTCGGCCGGGGCCGGCTGGTAGTTGTACGTGGCGTCGGCGGGCGGCCGGTCCCGGGCGAGGAGCCCGGAGTTGTACACGCCGGCGATCACGACGCCGACCCCGCGCTCCGTCGCGGCCGGCAGCAGGTCCTCGAGGGCGCCCTGTTCGAGCAGCGTGTACCGCCCCGCGCACATGACGAGGTCGACGTCGGTCTCGCGGACGAACCGGGCGAGCATCGCCGACTGGTTCATGCCGGCCCCGACGGCGCCGATGACGCCCTGGTCGCGCAGCTCCGCGAGGGCGGGAACGGCCTGCTTCGCGGCCTGGTCCCAGTGGTCGTCGGGGTCGTGGAGGTACACGACGTCGATCCGATCCAGGCCGGTGCGCTGCAGGCTGGCCTCGAGCGAGCGCAGGACGCCGTCGCGGCTGAAGTCCCACTCGCGGCGCAGCGCGGCGGGGACGTCGAAGCCCTCCGGGTCGCGCTGCTGCGCCGTCTGCGGCGACGGCACGAGCAGCCGGCCGACCTTGGTCGAGACCACGAACGCGTCGCGGGGCCGCGTGCGCAACGCGGCGCCCAGCCGTCGCTCGGACAGTCCGAGGCCGTAGTGGGGCGCGGTGTCGAAGTAGCGGATCCCGGCGTCCCACGCGGCGTCGACGGCGCCCTGGAACGTCTCGTCGCTCGTGGCGTGGTACAGGTTGCCGCCCTGCGCCGCCCCGAAGCCCAGGCCGGTCAGGCGCACCGCGGGCCGGCGGGGCAGTGCCCGGGTGCCGGCCGCGCTCATCGGCCGAGCCAGCCGCCGTCGACGGGCAGGACGGCGCCGTTGACGTAGTCCGAGGCGGGCGCGGCGAGGAACACGGCGGCGCCGGCCAGGTCGTCGGGGCGACCCCAGCGGCCGGCCGGGATGCGCTCGAGGATGGAGCGGCTGCGGTCGGGGTCGTCGCGCAGCGCCCGGGTGTTGTCGGTGGCGATGTAGCCGGGCGCGATGGCGTTGACGTTGACACCGTGCGCCGCCCACTCGTTGGCCAGGGCCTTGGTGAGCCCGGCGATCGCCGACTTCGAGGCCGTGTAGCCGGGGACGTTGATGCCGCCCTGGAAGCTCAGCAGCGAGGCGGTGAAGATGATCTTCCCGTGGCCGCGCCCGACCATCTCCCGGCCGATGGCCCGGCTCAGAACGAACTGGCTGCTGAGGTTCACCTCCAGCACGCGGTCCCAGAGCTCGTCGGGGTGCTCGGCGGCGGGCCTGCGCTCGATGGTGCCGCCGTTGTTGACCAGGATGTCGATCGGGCCGCGGGCGTTGAGCTCGTCGGCCAGGCGGTGCACGGCGGCCCGGTCGGCGAGGTCGGCGCTGATCGCGGTGAAGCCGCGGCCGGCGGCCCGAACCCGCCGCTCGGCCTCGCTGCCGGTCGGCTCCAGCCGCGCGGAGACGCCGATGATGTCGGCGCCGGCCGCGGCCAGGGCCTCCGTGATGGCCAGCCCGATGCCGCGCCGCGCGCCGGTGACGACGGCGGTGCGCCCGGACAGGTCGAAGAGCGATGTCACCGGTCCTGCTCCCGCCAGTCGATGAGGACCTTCATGACGGCGCCGCCGGACTCGAGCGCGGCGAACGCGGCGTCGACGGCCGGGACCGGCTCGATGCGGGAGATGAGCCGCTCGGCGGGCACGGCGCCGGCCGCGACGAGCTCGATGGCGGCGACGACGTCCGGGCGCTGGTAGAGCCGCGCGCCGAACAGCTCCAGCTCGCGCCAGAAGATGCGGTGCAGGTTCACCGGCCGGGGCTGGGAGTGGATGGCCACCATGACCAGGCGGCCGCGCGTGGCCAGGACGTCGACCGCGGTGGCGACCCCGGCGGGGGCGCCGGAGACCTCGAATGCGATGTCGGCTCCGGCGCCGGCCGTGCGCCGGTCGATCGCCGCCGTCGCGTCGACCTCGGCCGGGTCGAGGGCCTCGATGCCGAGCTCGGCGGCGACCGAGCGGCGGAACGGGTCGGGTTCGAGCAGCACGACGTGTGCGCCCTCGCGCTGGGCGACCAGGGCGATGAGTGTGCCGATGGGGCCGCCGCCGACCACGACGACGTGGTCGCCGCGGGACACGCCGGCCCGCCGCACGTCGTGCACGGCCACCGCGACCGGCTCGACGAGGGCCGCGTGCTCCAGCGGCAGCCGCTCGGGCAGGGCGAGCACGAGGCCGGCCGGCACGTTCCAGCGCGACTGCATGGCGCCCGGGGCGTCGATGCCGAGGAACCGCAGGTTGTGGCAGATGTGCGTGTTGCCGCGCCGGCAGGCCGGGCAGTGCCCGCAGGAGAGGGTCGGCATCACGGTGACCGGCTGTCCGAGCGACCAGCCGGACACGCCGGGCCCGATCGCGTCGATCCGGCCGGACATTTCGTGGCCGAGCACGGCCTCGGCGCCGACCCGGGCGTCCATGTCGCCGTGGAAGATGTGCAGATCCGTGCCGCAGATGCCGGTGAAGGCCACGGCGATGCGGACCTCGCCCGGCCCCGGCTCCCCGGCGGTCCGCTGCTCGACCTCGACCCGGCGGGCGCCCCGATAAACGACTGCTCTCATCGGCGCAAAACGTAACTCGTATGACGTCTGTCGTCAACGCCGACGTGCGATCCTCGCCGGGCCGGCGAGCGCGCGCCCGGTGCACGGACCCGCGGCGCCGCCCGGCGCGGGCCCGGGAACTTCCGGGGCGCGACGTTCAGGGGGCCAGCGGGGCGCGGGTCCAGAACGAGCTCGCCGCACGGAAGGCCGCGCTGTTGTCGGACTGGTCCACCCACAGCTCGTCCCCCCGCGCGTGGACGAACCACCCGGGGTAGTTGGACGACTCGAGCAGGACGGAGTCGCGGGCCGCGCCCGGCCGCGGGCAGAAGGTCGCGTCGCTGCGGAACAGCGGCGTGCCCTCGTCCGGGTTGAGCCGCAGCCGCCACGACGCGTGGCGCAGGTAGCCGCCGCCGGCGCCGCGGAACGACACGCAGGCCGGGTCGGCCAGGCCGGCGACGACGGCGAACGTGGCCGGCCGGCGCGCGGCATCGGCGCTGGTCGGGCCGAGCGGCGTCAGGACGCCGAGGCCGTCGGCCGCCGTCACGAACCGGCCCGGCACCTCCGCCGACTCCAGCGAGACGCTGTGCCCGGGCGCCAGGGTCGGCGCGCGGGTCGGCGACGGGGCGGCGGCGCTGGAGCGCGGGGGCCGCGGCGGCGACGGGGCGTCGGGCGGGCCGGCGCTCGCCGCGACGGCGGGGGCCGAGGAGGGCGCCGCGGCCAGGCCGGAGGTCGTCGGCGCCCCGGCCGGCAGGACCGCCACCGTGACGACAGCGCCGGCCGTCACGGCCCCCGCGATCGCCGCCGCGACGGGATGCGCCGCGAACGCCTTCAGCAGCTGGCTGAGCAGCCCGGCCTGGGTGCCGGCGCCGATGCCGCCGGTCACGCCGGCGCCGGCCGGTGCCGCGGCGCCGAGCGCGAGCCGGCCCAGCAGCGCGGCCGCGAGCCCGATCGGCACCGGCAGCAGCGCAAGCCCGGCCAGCAGCCGTTCGGCGGGGATCATGTCCTGCGCGGCCCGGCCGCAGGTGGGGCAGGAGCGTGTGTGGCGGGCGATGCGCTTGCGCCAGAGCGGGCCGGGCGCGCCGCCCCACTCGGCCACCACGGCCTCGAGCTGCGCGCAGCGCGGCCGGGCCTCGAGCGCCGCCACGATCTCCCGGCTCAGGTCGAGCTGCTGGCGCATGCGCTGCACCCGCACGCCGGCGTGCGCGACGCTGACGTGCAGGGCGTCGGCCAGCTCGGTGCGGCTGAGCTCACCGGCGGCCTCCAGCCACCACAGCGACAGCAGCGCCCGGTCGTCCGGGTCGAGCCAGTGGGCGGCCCGCTCGGCCTGGCGGCGCTGCTGCGACAGCAGCAGCCGCACTGCGGTGAGCTCCTCGAACGGCGCGCCGTCGGCCGGGACGGCGGCGGCCGCCTCCAGCGGGGCGGCGCGCCGGTCGGCGACGTCCCGGCGGTGCAGGTGGGTGCTCACCTGGTGCACCGCGATGGCGGCCAGCCAGGCCCGGTAGCGCTGCGCGCTCTGCAGCGACGGCAGCTGCCGCACCACTCGCAGCATCGTGTCCTGTACGACGTCGTCGGCGTCGGGATGACCGTCCAGGGCCCGGTGGACGATGGTGTAGACGATCGGCAGGCTGAGCGCCATGAGCTCGTCCAGGGCGTGCCGGTCGCCGGCCCGGGCCGCCTCCACGAGGCCCGGGCCGGTCGTGCCGGTCGTTCGCATACTCACATCGCACCCACAGAACCGACCTCCGGCGGCCGGGCCGGGCCCGGCCGCCGTCCCACGTTGCGGACGTTGACTGTCGTGGACGATCCACCGCCGCGTCAAGCAGAAACGGGTGGCGACTCCGGCCGGCCGCCGTGCATAACACAAATCGTTGATGACTTTTCCGGCGGGAAATTGTTACGTCGTTCCAGCACCGAAATTTGCAAGGTGAGCTGCTGGGAGTGCCATATTCTGCTCGGCCCATGTGCATGCGCGAAGCCGCTCGTCGCTCTGCTGCTCGGGCAAGGTCGTCGATGTCTACGGCCGCTCGAGCGTCCGGGCCGGTTGAGCTGACGCCCGGCTCCCGCCCACTGCGGGAAGCCGGGCGCGTTGCTGGGTCTACAGCCCCAGGTCGGAGGCCTTCAGGAAGCCGGAGTCGACGAGCTTCGACTTCACATCGTCCTTCGTCACGACGACGGGCGGAAGGAGGTAGGAGGGGACGACCTTGACGCCGTTGTTGTAGGTCTTGGTGTCGTTGGTCTCCACGGTGCCGCCCTTGCTGATCGCGTCGACCATCTTGGCGACCTGGTCACCCAGGGTCCGGGTGTCCTTCCACACGGTCATGGACTGTTTGCCGGCGAGGATGTTCTTGGTGTTGGCGAGGTCGCCGTCCTGGCCGGTGAGGATGGGCCAGTCACCGCCGGGCTTGTAGCCGTGGGAGTCGAGGGACTGCGCGATGCCCAGGGCGAGGGAGTCGTTCGGGGAGAGCACGACCTGGACCTTCTTGCCGCCGGTGTAGAACGAGTTCAGCCGGTTGTCCATCTCGGCCTGGGCACCCTCGGACTTCCAGCCGTTGATGGAGACCGTCTTCCAGTCGTCGTTGCTGGCCAGCTTCTTACCCGACGGGATGACGAGCTTGCCGCTGTCGACGTACTGCTTGAGCACGTCCCAGGCGCCGGCGAAGAAGAACTTCGCGTTGTTGTCGTCGGAGGAGCCGGAGAACGGCTCGAGGTTGAACGGGCCCTTGCCCTGGTCGAGGCCGAGCTGGGAGACGATGAACTGGCCCTGCAGCTGCCCGACCTTGTAGTTGTCGAACGTGGCGTAGTAGTCCACGTTCGGCGTGGAGTTGATCAGCCGGTCGTACGCGATGACCTTGATCTTCTTGTCGGCCGCGGTCTGCAGCACCGGGGCGAGCGCGGTGCCGTCGATCGAGGCGATGACCAGGATCTTCGCCTTGTCGTTGATCATGTTCTGGATCTGCGTGATCTGCTGGTCGACCTTGTTGTCCGCGTACTGCAGCGAGGTCTTGTACCCGGCCTTCTTCAGCAGGTCCTCGAGGTGGGCACCGTCATTGTTCCACCGCTCGAGGCTGCGCGTGGGCATCGCGATGCCCACCAGCGCGGGTCCACTGTCGGCGGCGGTGTCGCCGTTGTCGTTACGGGTCTTGCTGCAGGCGGAGGTGGTGGCCAACAGCGCCGCCAACGCGGTGGCGGCCAGGAGCCGGAGTGTTCTGGACACGGTCGTAAACCCTTTCGGTAATCGTCGAGGGACCGGTTTGTTACGGCCGCGAACATACCTGGGTCAAGCGTGGAACAGGCGTAACGGATTCACAACGGGGCATGCCAAGAAATGCGACTCACCCGGTCTTGACGGGATAACGGATTTCCGGCCGTGAATTGATGGAAGAAATATGATGCAATGCGTTGACGTATGACGTATGACGCCTTACGGTGGGGTTCCCCCTGGGTGCCGCGGAGCGCGCGCGGGCGTTGCCGCCCAGCGCCGCCGAACACCGCCACCGCCGCGGCGCCATCCGCCAGCAGAACCGTCACCGCCGTGTGAGCACACGGAAGGAACCCTCACGTGCCTCTCGCCAAACGCATCCGCCCGCGCCTGTCGGGCCTCGGAGTGGGGCTGGCCGCGTGCGTGCTGGCCGCGGCCGGCATCGTCGCCGTGTCTGCCGGGCCGGCCGCGGCCGCCACCTCCATCACCGTCAACGGCGCCTCCGCCGGCCGCACGTTCGACGGCGTCGGCGCCGTCAGCGGCGGCGGCGGCAACAGCCGGCTGCTCATCGACTACCCCGAGCCGCAGCGCTCCCAGATCCTCGACTACCTGTTCGCGCCCGGCTACGGTGCCGCCCTGCACATCCTCAAGGTCGAGATCGGCGGCGACACCAACTCCACCAGCGGCGCCGAGCCCAGCCACGAGCACTTCCGGGGCGACCTGAACTGCAACCGGGGCTACGAGTGGTGGATCATGGAGCAGGCCAAGGCCCGCAACCCCGGCATCAAGCTGGCCGGCCTGGCCTGGGGCGCGCCGGGCTGGATCGGCAACGGCAACTTCATGTCCACCGACATGATCGACTATCTGATCGCGTGGCTCGGCTGCGCGAAGCAGCACAACCTCACCATCGACTACCTCACCGCCGCCCAGAACGAGAAGCGCACCGACGCGAACTGGACCATCAACCTGCGCAGCGCCCTCAACGCCAGCGGCTACAGCGGCGTGAAGATCATTTACGGGGACGACTACCCGGGCAGCTGGAACCCGGCCAACGCGGTCGTGAGCAACGCCTCGCTGCGGAACGCCATCGACGTGCTCAGCGGGCACTACCCGTGCGGCTACCTCAGCGCCCAGAGCACCTGCACGGTATCGGCCAACGCCACCAACTCCGGCGAGACGCTCTGGGACAGCGAGGGCGGCTCCCAGGACTACAACGACGGCGCCAAACCCCTCGCTCGCGGGATCAACCGCGGCTACATCGACGGCAGGATGACGGCCTACCTCAACTGGGACCTGATCGCCGCGATCACCCCGAACCTGCCGTGGAGCACCGTCGGGCTGGTGCTGGCCAACCAGCCGTGGTCGGGCTGGTACGCCGTCGGCAAGGACACCTGGGCGCTCGCCCACACCACCCAGTTCACCGCGCCGGGCTGGAAGTACCTCGACTCCTCCAGCGGCTACATCGGCGGCAACCGGAACAACGGCAGCTACGTCAGCCTCAAGTCGACGAACAACACCGACTACAGCACGATCATCGAAACCATGGACGCGAGCGCCGCGCAGACGCTCAACTTCAGCGTCACCGGCGGGCTGTCCACCGGCACCGTGCACGTGTGGTCGACGAACCTCAACTCGAGCAACGCCGCCGACCAGTTCCGCCACGCCACCGACATCACCCCGTCCGGCGGCGCCTTCTCCCTGACCGTCCAGCCCGGCTACCTGTACAGCATCACCACCACGACCGGCCAGGGCAAGGGCACCGCGACCAGCCCGGCCCAGGGCGCGCTGGCGCTGCCCTACGCCGACAACTTCGACGGCTACGCCACCGGCCGGATGCCGAAGTACCTGCAGGACATGCAGGGCGCATTCGAGACCGCCGCGTGCGGTGGCGGGCGCTCCGGCGTGTGCCTGCGCCAGTCCTCGCCGCAGGCGCCGATCACCTGGAAGACCCTCGCCGACCCGAGCACCTACGGCGGCAACCTGAGCTGGGGCAACTACACCGTCTCGGCCGACGCGCTGCTGGAGAAGTCCGGCTACGTGCAGCTCGAAGGGCGCGTCGGCAGCCAGAACCTCGACCCGATCGGCAACCAGAACGCCTACTACCTGCGCGTCACCGACGGCGGCGCCTGGTCGATCCTGCGCAACAGCACCGGCGGCCAGCTCAGCACCCTGCGCAGCGGCAGCGTCGCCGGGCTCGGCCTCAACCGCTGGCACGCCCTCGCGCTGACCTTCGCCGGCAGCACGATCACCGCCGCGATCGACGGGGCCACCGTCGGCAGCGCCACCGACTCCGCCTACGGCGCGGGCCAGGTCGGCTTCGGCACCGGTCAGGGCGTTACGGCGCAGTTCGACAACCTCAGCGTGGTGGCCGGGTCCGGCGGCTCCACCGGCGGGTCCACGGGCCCGCTGCGCAACACCAACGCCGGCCGCTGCCTCGACGTGCCGTCGCAGTCGCAGACCAACGGCACCCAGCTCGCGCTGTGGGACTGCAACGGCGGCACCAACCAGCAGTGGACGTACACGTCCGGCAAGCAGCTGCAGGTGTACGGCACCAAGTGCCTCGACGCCGAGGGCGGCGCGACGACGGCGGGCACCCGGGCGATCATCTGGGACTGCAACGGCCAGGCCAACCAGCAGTGGAACCTCAACGCCGACGGCACCGTCACCGGCGTGCAGTCCGGCCTCTGCCTCGACGCCAGCGGCGCCGGTACGGCCAACAGCACACCGGTCATCCTGTGGACGTGCAACGGCGGCAACAACCAGAAGTGGGGCCGCGCCTGACGCGCTCGGCGACCCGTCCGGCCCGCCGCTCATAACACTATGTGGGCGGCGGGCCGCGGTTGATAATACGTCATACCTATGTTGAGCTGAATGCGCCTCGTCCGGCCGCCAACCGGCGAGCCCTCTTCCGTCCCGTCTCGCGAAGGAGCACCCCCGTGCCCAGACTGCGAACAACGCGCCGACTTTCCACCGCCGCCGGCGTGGCGGCCGCCGGCCTGCTGGCCGCCGGCGTGCTGGCGACCCTGGCCCCGCCGGCCGCCGCCGCCGTCATGACCACGCTCGTCGTGTCGCCGACCGGGTCGGGCACGGCGTGCTCCGCCGCCCAGCCGTGCTCGCTCGCCCAGGCGCAGACCGCCGTGCGGGCCGCCGTGCCGTCGATGACCGGCGACATCGT
The DNA here is from genome assembly GCF_050936175.1 of Dactylosporangium sp. CA-139066. NCBI lineage: Bacteria > Bacillati > Actinomycetota > Actinomycetes > Micromonosporales > Micromonosporaceae > Dactylosporangium > Dactylosporangium sp. CA-139066. Next base: position 4,265,899 of record NZ_JBNJNH010000001.1, read on the forward strand.
CGTGCAGCTGGCCGGCGGCACGTACACGCTGAGCGCGCCGCTGACGTTCACCGCCGCCGACTCCGGCACCGGTGGCTACACGGTCTCCTGGCAGGCCGCGACGGGCGCCCGCCCGGTCATCTCCGGCGGCCAGCGGGTCACCGGCTGGACGCTGGCCGACTCCGGACAGAACATCTGGCGGGCTGCCGTCGGCACGGGCTTCGACACCCGGCAGCTCTACGTCGACGGCCGCCTCGCCACGCGGGCCCGCACCCAGGTCAACCGGGGCGACTTCACCGCCACGACCACCGGGCTGAGCTTCACCAACGGCGCGCTGTCGTACCTCAACAACCTCGCCAACAAGAGCCGGGTCGAGGTCGAGTCCGTCGACTCGTTCACCGACCGCTACGTGCCCGTGCAGACCATCGCCAACAACACGCTGACGCTGCAGCAGCCGGCGTGGAACAACAACACGTGGGGCTACGACACGCTCAGCAAGCCCTTCCGGTCCGGGCCGATGTACCTCGCCAACGCCCGCGAGTTTCTCGACAGCGCGGGGGAGTGGTACCTCGACACCGCCGCCGGCAACCTGTACTACAAGCCTCTCGCCGGGCAGGACGTGACCACCGCCGACGTCGAGCTCCCGCGCCTGGAGTCGCTGCTGCGGGTCGGCGGCACCTACGCCGCGCCGGCGCACAACATCTCCTTCACCGGCCTGCAGTTCGCCTACACCAGCTGGCTGCAGCCAAGCACCAGCCAGGGCTACGCCGACCAGCAGACCGGCGCCTACATCTACGGCACCTGGAACCGCCCGTCCGACGCCCTGACGTCGTGCCAGTCCGGCTGCCCGCTGTTCGAGGCGACCCGGCCGGCCTGGCGGCAGATGCCGGCCGCGGTGCAGGTGTCGGCGGCCAACGCGATCACCTTCGCCGGCAACCGCTACACCGACCTCGGCCAGGTCGGGCTCGGCATCGGCAACGACGCGAACGCCAACGCCACCGGCGTCGGGCTCGGCGCCAGCAACATCACCGTCACCGGCAACACGTTCGACACACTCGCGGCCGGCGGCATCGTCGTCGGCGGCGTGCAGGCCGATGCCCACCACCCCAGCGACTCGCGGATGACCAACAGCAACATCGTGGTCAGCAACAACGTCATCCACGACGTCGCGATCGACTACCGCAGCCACGTCGGGCTGCTCATGACCTACACCGCGGGCTCGTCGATCGCCAACAACGAGGTGTACAACCTGCCGTACTCCGGCATCGCGCTCGGCTACGGCTGGGGTGCCAACGACCCCGGCGGCAGCCAGGACTACGTCGATCGCGGGCTGTACAACTACCAGCCGAAGTACACGACGGCGACGGTCGCGGCGAACAACCGCGTCACGGCGAACTACGTCCACGACGTCGTGCAGCAGATGACCGACGGCGGCGCGTTCTACAACCTGTCAGCCAACCCGGGCACGACCGTCAACCAGAACTACTTCCGCAACACCAACGGCTGGCTCGGCATGTACTTCGACGAGGGCTCGCGCTACGTCTCCGCGGCCAACAACGTCCTCGACAACATCGGCACCTGGGCGTACACGCAAGCCTGGGCGAACAACAACACCGGCAACCTGACGCTCACGAACAACTGGACCACGAGCAGCACCACCAACGTCACCACCGGCTCCCGGGGCAACACCAACTCCGGCACGGTCGTGGTCACGGGCGGCAACTGGCCGAGCGGCGCGCGCGCCGTCATGGCCGCGGCCGGCCCGGGCGGGACGGCGCCGAACGGCACGTTTGCGCTGCGCGGCCAGGCGTCGAACCGCTGCCTCGACATCACCGGCGCGTCGCAGGCCAACGGCGCGCTCGCCGAGATCTGGGACTGCAACGGCCAGACCAACCAGCAGTTCGCGTCGACCGCGGCGGGCGAGCTGCGGGTGTACGGCGGCGCGAAGTGTCTGGACGTCACCGGTCGCGGCACGGCCAACGGCACCGCGGTGGAGATCTGGGACTGCAACGGTCAGACCAACCAGCAGTTCCGGCTCAACAGCGACGGCACCATCACCGCGGTCGGGGCGAACAAGTGCCTCGACGTGAGCGGCAACGGCACCGCCAACGGCACCAAGGTGCAGATCTGGGACTGCCTCGGCGCGGCCAACCAGAAGTGGACCCGCGGCTGACACCGCAGTGAACCGACGGAGGTCCGGTCTTCCCGCGGAAGGCCGGACCGCCGCCGGCGCACCGGGAGCGTGTCAGGGCATGCGTCGCAACGCCAACCCGGACCGGTCGATTATCGATAACGGCCGCACATCGTATGCGCATCTTTTCCGATGCGCGCCGGTGCGACCCGGCGAGGAGTCTTTTCGTAACGGTTGTCGGGCGGTCGAAAAAGAGACGGGAAAGGTGTGATGAACGGTCGGGTAAAAAGGTCGCACTGGTTCTCTCACGATTTTTTGCAAGAATTGCACGAATGATGGCGACGGCGTTGGTGATCGGCGGAGCGGGCGACGCGCTCGCCGAGCTCATCCGCCCGGCCGTGCAGCGCGTCGAGGTCCGGCGGCTCGCCGAGGTGCGTGACGGCGACGGCGCGGCCGCCAACCTGATCGTCCTGCCCACGCCCGCGGCCGTGCGCGAGCTGGCCGCTCTGGCGGCGCTGCCCGCGCCCCGACCGCCGATGCTCGTCGTGACGCCCGCGATCTCCCCCGCGGAGGTGCTCACCGTCCTGCGCTCTGGCGTGCGCAGCATCCTGGTCGACGGGCAGTACACCCTGGCCGACCTGCTCGACGCCGTCCGGGCGACAGCGGCCGGGCACAGCCGGCTCTCGCCGGGGCCGCTGGCCGCCGTGGTCGACCACGTGCAGACCCGGCCGGTGGAGATGGGGCCGGACCCGGCTCGGTCGATCCTGACGCCGCGGGAGCTGGACATCATGGAGCTGCTGGTGGCCGGCGAGGCCAACGGGGCCATCGCGGAGCGCCTCGCGCTGGCGGAGAAGACGGTCCGCAACCGGGTCAGCCAGATCTATCTGAAGCTGCGGGTGAGCACCCGCGACGAGGCCGTGCTGTGGTGGGTCGGCCGGGTGGACACCGCCCGCTGAAAAACCGTTATGCCGGCGCCGGGAAAATGGTCCTTTCGTCGGCCGCTTGCCAGCCTCCGCAGGAGTCTGGCAAATTCAGTGCACATCGATGTGAGCGCTAACATCGCCGCTCGTCGCGACCCGCCCCGATATCGGGGGCGGGGCCGCCTCGCGCCGCCGGCGAGATCCTCACACCCCAAAACCCGCCACCTCCAGTGGTGCCCAGACGGAGGAACCGAATGGAGATCAGCACAAGACTGCGGCGTCCGGTGACGACGGTGGTGGCCGCCGCGGCCACGGTCGTCGCCGGAACGGCCATCGCGCTCGCGGCGTCGACGACCGCGCAGGCGGCGACGTCGGGCCCGTGTGACATCTACGGCTCGGGCGGGACGCCCTGCGTGGCCGCGCACAGCACGACCCGGGCGCTGTACGGGTCGTACAGCGGCCGCCTGTACCAGGTGCGCCGGGCCTCGGACAACACCACGCGGGACATCGGCGTGCTGAGCGCCGGCGGCTACGCCGACGCGGCCGCGCAGGACTCCTTCTGCGCCGGCACCAGCTGTCTCATCACCGTCATCTACGACCAGTCCGGCCGCAACAACCACCTCACCCAGGCGCCGCCCGGCGGCTTCTCCGGCCCCGCGGCGGGCGGCTACGACAACCTGGCCGACGCGACGGCGGCGCCGGTCACGGTCGCTGGCCACAAGGCCTACGGCGTGTACGTCGCCGCGGGCACCGGCTACCGCAACAACAACACCAACGGCATCGCCACCGGTGACCAGCCGGAGGGGATGTACGCCATCTTCGACGGCACGCACTACAACGGCGGCTGCTGCTTCGACTACGGCAATGCCGAGCGCAACAGCCGCGACAACGGCAACGGCACGATGGAGGCCATCTACTTCGGCAACATCAAGGTCTGGGGTTACGGCACCGGCAACGGTCCGTGGATCATGGCGGATCTCGAGAACGGCCTGTACTCCGGCGTCAACGCTGGTTACAACGCGAACGATCCGACGGTGAACTACCGGTTCACGACGGCGATCGTCAAGGGCGAGGCGAACCACTGGGCGATCCGGGGCGGCAACGCGCAGTCGGGTGGGCTGTCGACGTTCTACGACGGCAAGCGGCCGAACGTGTCGGGGTACAACCCGATGAAGAAGGAGGGCGCGATCATCCTGGGCATCGGCGGTGACAACAGCCACGGCTCGGCCGGGACGTTCTACGAGGGCGTGATGACGTCGGGCTACCCGAGCAACGCCACCGAGGACGCCGTCCAGGCCAACATCACCGCCGCCGGATACTCGACGTCGAGCGGCGGCGGCGGTGGGCAGAGCAATGTCGAGCTCGTGGGCGGGCAGTCCGGCCGCTGCGTGGACGTGCCGAACGCCAGCACCACCAACGGCACGCAGGTGCAGCTGTACGACTGCTGGGGCGGCTCCAACCAGCGCTGGACCTACACGTCGAGCAAGCAGCTGACCGTCTACGGCAACAAGTGCCTCGACGCCAACAACCAGGGCACTGCCAACGGGACCGCGGTCATCATCTGGGACTGCAACGGCCAGCCCAACCAGCAGTGGAACCTCAACGCCAACGGCACCGTCACCGGCGTGCAGTCCGGCCTGTGCCTGGACGCCAACGGGGCCGCGACCGCCAACGGTACGAAGATCATTCTCTGGTCGTGCAACGGCGGCTCCAACCAGCAGTGGAGCCAGCGCGCCTGAGGCATGGCACTTTCAGCGGCGAGCGGCCCTGGGCCGCCCGCCGTCCGCCTTACATCTGATGTCTGACGTTGAGATGCACCGTTTGAGGACCCGCGAGGCGTTGACGAACGGCTATACGCGTACTTAACGTCAGATGTCTGGCGCCCGCCTGCGCCAACCGCATCTCTTCTGGAGGCATCTCCATGTCCCGCACCCCGTTCACCCGGCGGTCCCTGCTGACCGCCCTCGGCGCCACCGGAGCGGCCACCGCGCTCGGCTCCTCCGGCCTCCTGCGCGCGGTCGCCGCCTCGGCCGCCATCCCCGGGCCGACGAGCTACTCCGCCGCGTGGTCGTCGGTCGACCAGCACCCGCCGGCGCCCGAGTGGTTCCAGGACGCCAAGTTCGGCATCTACTACCACTGGGGCGTGTTCAGCGTCCCGGCCTACGCCAACGAGTGGTACCCGCGCAACATGTACAACAACGGCTCGAACGAGAACAACCACCACAAGGCGGTGTACGGCGATCCCTCGGTGTGGCCGTACCACAACTTCATCAACGGAGCCCGCGACAAGGCCGGCAACTTCGTGCAGTTCGCGCCGAAGCTCGCCTCCGCCGGCGGCGCCTTCGACCCCAACGCCTGGGCCCAGCTCTTCGTCGACGCGGGCGCCCGGTTCGCCGGTCCGGTGGCCGAGCACCACGACGGCTTCTCGATGTGGAACAGCAGCGCCAACGAGTGGAACTCGGTGGCCAAGGGGCCCCGGCTGGACCTGCTGCGCCTGCACGCCGACGCGATCCGCGGCAAGGGCCTCAAGCTGATGGTCGCAATGCACCACGCGTACCACTTCACCGGCTACTACCAGTGGGTGCCCGCGCAGTCGGACGCGAGTCTCAAGAAGCTCTACGGCCAGCTCGGGGCGGCCGCCGAGCAGCAGCTGTGGTACGACAAGCTCCGCGAGGTCATCGACGGGTATCAGCCGGACATCCTGTGGCAGGACTTCAACCTGTCGCAGCTGCCCGAGTCGCGCCGGCTCGACTTCCTGTCGTACTACTACAACCGCGCGGTCGCCTGGGGCAAGGAGGTCGTCGCCACCTACAAGGACGGCTTCAACACCAACGGCGAGGTCTTCGACTACGAGCGCGGCGGACCGGCCGGCATCCAGAGCCCGTACTGGCTCACCGACGACAGCATCTCCAGCTCCAGCTGGTGCTACACCGTCGGCATCGGCTACTACTCGACCAACGCGCTGCTGCACGCCCTCATCGACCGGGTGAGCAAGAACGGCAACATGGTGCTCAACATCGCGCCGATGGCCGACGGCACGATCCCCTCCGGACAGCAGACGGTCCTGCGGGGCATCGGCGACTACCTCAAGCGCTTCGGTGAGTCCATCTACGCCACCCGTGCCTGGAGCGCCTACGGCGAGGGTCCGACCCAGATGGGCGGCGGCTCGTTCCAGACCCCGCGCACCGGCACGGCACAGGACTTCCGCTTCACGCGGAGCAAGGACAACCGGGTGTTGTACGCCACCGTGCTCGGCTGGCCCGGCGGCTCGACAACCATCACCACGTTGAACTCGAACCGGATCAACCTGAGCACCCTGGCGTCGGTGCAGCTGCTGGGCAGTGCGGCCGGCACCTACATCGACCTGCCGACCCGCAGCCAGGACGGCGGCGGCCTGCACGTCACCCTGCCGGGCAGCGCCCCGTTCAGCGCCCCTGCGTATGTGCTGAAGCTGACCTTCTCCGGGACGATCCCCACCCTGGGCAACGGCGGCGGTGCCGGAATCCCCACCGGCTGGGCGCGGGTCAGCAACGCCACCACGGGCCTCGTCCTGGACGGCGGCGGCAACGTCGCCTCCGGATCGGTGGTCAAGCAATGGAACTACGACGGCAGCACCAACCTGCAGTGGCAGTTCGTCGCGCTCGGCAGCGGCTGGTACCGCATCGTCAACCGCACCAACGGCATGGTGGTGGACAGCTGGGGCAACACGGCGAACGGCGCCAACGCCATGCAGGCGCCCTGGAACGGCGGCAACAACCAGCAATGGCGGCTCAACGACACGGGCGGTGGCCGGTACCAGATCATCAACCGCGGCACCGGCACCGCCCTGGACGGCATGGGCAACGCCACGGTCGGCTCCACCGTCGGCCTGTGGGCGCCGAACACCAACACCAACAACCTCTGGACCGTCACCGGTGTCTGATCACACCGCCGGCCCGCGCCGGCCACCGCGGCCGACCACCCACTCAGGCCTTACATCACTTCGAGGAGCGGGCATGATCTTCCCGCCCGGGCGGCGTGCCCGGTACACGCGACGGTCGTCTGTGCTCGGCGCGTTGCTCATCGTGCTCATCGCCGGCGGCGTGACGCTGGTGACCACCGGCGAGGCGGCGTCGGCCGCGACGGTCGGCACCGCCACGCCGATCGTCGGCGGGCAGTCCGGTCGCTGCGTGGACGTGCCGAACTCGAGCACCGCCAACGGCACACAGGTGCAGCTGTGGGACTGTGGCGGTCAGACGGGCCAGGCCTGGACCTACACGTCGAACAAGCAGTTGCAGGTGTACGGCAGCAAATGCCTCGACGCGAACGGCCGGGGCACCACCAACGGCACGACCGTCATCATCTGGGACTGCAACGGGCAGACCAACCAGCAGTGGAACCTCAACACCAACGGCACCATCACCGGGGTGCAGTCCGGGCTCTGCCTCGACGCCAGCGGTGCCGCGACCGCCAACGGCACGAAACTGATCCTCTGGAGCTGCAACGGCGGAGCAAATCAGCAGTGGACCCAGTCGACGACGACCACGCCGCCGCCCGGTGCCGGCCCGTGCGACATCTACGCGGCCGGCGGAACGCCATGCGTGGCCGCGCACAGCACCACCCGTGGGCTCTTCCAGGCGTACACCGGCAACCTGTACCAGGTCCGGCGCTCATCGGACAACGCCACCCGCGACATCGGGGTGCTCAGCGCGGGCGGCGCCGCCAACGCCGCGGCCCAGGACTCGTTCTGCGCCGGCACCACATGTGTCATCACCGTCGTGTACGACCAGTCCGGGCGCGGCAACGACCTGTGGTACCAGGGCTCCAGCGTCGTGCCCGGCTCGAGCCAGAGCAGCCCGGCCAAGGCGACCTCGGAGTCGCTGACGATCGGCGGCAGCAAGGCCTACTCGCTGTACATCAATCCGGGCAACAGCTACTGGCGAGACGGCCATCTCACCGGCGTGCCGACCGGAGCCGCGCCCGAGGGCATGTACATGGTGACGAGCGGGGGGCACGTCAACGGCGGCTGCTGCTTCGACTACGGCAACAGCGAGACCACCCGCAAGGCCGACGCCGCCGGGGCCATGGACGCCATCAACTTCAGCACCCAGTGCTGGTTCGGCGGCTGCTCCGGCTCCGGCCCGTGGGTCCAGGCGGACCTCGAGTGGGGCCTGTACCCGGGTGGCAGCCAGTCGTGGAACCCGAACCAGCGGGCGTTCGCCAGCAAGTTCGTCACCGCCACGCTGAAGAACAACGGCACCTCGCGCTTCGCCATGAAGGGCAGCAACGCCCAGTCCGGCAGTCTCACGACGCTCTGGGACGGCAGCCTGCCGAACGGGTACAGCCCGATGAAGAAGCAGGGCGCCATCATCCTGGGTAGCGGCGGTGACTGCTGCAAGCCCGGCGGCGGCGCCAACCTCAGCGCGGGCACCTTCTACGAGGGCGCCATGGTCGCCGGTTATCCGTCCGACGCGACCGAGAACGCAGTGCAGGCCAACATCGTGGCCGCCGGCTACCGCTGACGGATCTGCCGGCTCGTCAGGGGCCGCCGCCGCGTCCGGCGTGGACGCGGCGGCGGCCCCGATACATCAGATGTAATGGCGGAGCGCAATCGGCCGTTATCCCACCAAATAGGCACTCGCCGCGGTGGCACTAGACATCAGATGTCTGTCGGCCTATAAATACATCAGATGAATGTCGCCCGGCCGCATGGCCGGCAGACGTGAGAACACCCCACACCCCAACCGAACCCCGCGCGTCGCCGCGGGTCGGCCGGGCGCGCCCATGACAAGGAGACCCGGTGAACCGCAACGCTCTATTCGGCCTTGGCCTGACGGTGGTGCTCGGCACTGCTGTGCTGGCGGCCGGCTGCTCCGGCGACAACGCGTCCCCGGGGGCAGGGCCGGCCGCGGCGCCGTTGATCGGCGTCGACTACCCCCGCTCGGACACCGACTTCTGGAACTCCTACATCAAGTACGTGCCCCAGTTCGCGGGCGAGCTCGGCGTGCAGATCAAGACGACGAACTCGCAGAACGACATCGCCGCCCTCATCTCCAACGTTCAGGCGTTCCAGAGCCAGGGGGTCAAGGGCGTGGTGATGGCGCCGCAGGACACCGCGGCGATCGCCCCGACGCTGGAGCAGCTGGCCGGGAAGAAGATCCCGGTCGTCACGATCGACACCCGCCCCGACACCGGCAAGGTCTTCATGGTGGTGCGCGCCGACAACCGGGCGTACGGCACCAAGGCCTGCCAGTTCCTCGGCACGAAGCTCGGTGGCAAGGGCAAGGTCGTCATGCTCGAGGGCGGCCTCGACTCGATCAACGGCCGGGACCGCACCGAGGCGTTCAACGAGTGCATGAAGAAGGACTTCCCCGGCATCACGGTGTTCGGCGAGGCCACCGACTGGAAGGGGGACGTGGCCGCGACGAAGCTGCAGACGCGGTTCGTCTCCGATCCGGACATCAAGGGCATCTACATGGAGTCGTCGTTCGCGCTCTCGGGCACGCTGCAGATTCTCAAGCAGCGTGGCCTGCAGGTCGCGCCGACCGACCCCAAGCACGTCTTCGTGGTGTCCAACGACGGCATCCCGGAGGAGCTCAAGGACATCCAGGGCGGCCTCATCGACGCCACGGTCAGTCAGCCGGCCGACCTCTTCGCCAAGTACGGGCTCTACTACGTCAAGGCGGCGATCGAGGGCAAGACGTTCCAGCCCGGCCCGACCGACCACGGCAGCACCATCATCCAGGTCCGCGACGGCGTGCTCGAGGACCAGCTGGCCGCCCCGCTGGTCACCCTCGACGGCGCCACCATCGGCGGGCAGCCGACGACGAAGTTCGACGACAAGTCGCTGTGGGGCAACAACGCATGAGCCCCGCAACCGTCGAGGCGGCCAACGTCACCAAGCGGTTCGGCTCCACGGTGGCGCTGGCCGGCGCCGGCATCGTCGTCCGCCCAGGTACGACACACGCCCTGGTCGGGCGCAACGGGGCCGGCAAGTCGACGCTGGTGAGCATCCTGACCGGGCTGCAGGCGCCGGACGAGGGAGCCGTCGCCTTCGACGGCCGTCCGGCCCCGCCGCTCGGCGACCGTGCCGCCTGGCGGCGGCTGGTCGCCTGCGTCTACCAGAAGTCGACCATCATCCCGGCGCTCACGGTGGCCGAGAACCTGTTCCTCAACCGGCAGGCCCTCGGTCCCGCCGGGCTCATCACCTGGGCGGCGATGCGCCGCGACGCGCAGCGGCTGCTCGCGGAGTGGTCCGTCGACGTCGACGTGCGCCAGCCGGCCTCGGCGCTGACGGTGGAGCAACGGCAGTTCGTGGAGATCGCCCGGGCGCTGTCGTTCGGCGCCCGGCTCATCATCCTCGACGAGCCGACCGCGCAGCTCGACGCTGCCGGGATCCGGCGCCTGTTCGCCCGCATCCGCGACCTGCGCGAGCAGGGCGTCACCTTCCTGTACATCAGCCACCACCTGCCGGAGATCTACGAGATCTGCGACCAGGTCACCGTGCTGCGCGACGCCCGGCTCATCCTGACCGCGCCGGTTGCCGAGCTCGGCCGCCCGACCCTGGTGGCGGCGATGACCGGCGAGGACGTCACCATGCCCGAGGCCGTGCGCCGGCGTATCCCCGCCGACGTGCCGGTCCGGCTGTGCGTCCGGGAACTGGTGACCGGTTCCGCCGTGCGCCTGTCGCTGGAGGCCAGGGCCGGCGAGGTCGTCGGCATCGCCGGCAGCGGCGGCAGCGGCAAGGTCGACGTGGCCGAGGCGATCGTCGGGCTGGCCAAGCCGGCCGAGGGCACTGTCACGGTGGATGGCCGGACGCTGCGGCCCGGCAGCGTCCCGGACGCCCTCGCCGCGGGTGTGGGCCTCGTGCCGCAGGACCGCCATCGCGAGGGCCTCGTCCCGCTGCTGTCGATCGCCGAGAACCTCACGATGACCGTGCCGGAGCGCATCCGCCGTCACGGTCTGCTCTCGCCGAGGCGCCGCGACGCCCTTGCCGGCCGGGCCATCGCCGAGCTGTCGATCAAGGCCGACGGCCCGCGGGTGCCGGTCGGGGACCTGTCCGGAGGCAACCAGCAGAAAGTCGTCCTGGGGCGGGCCCTGGCCGCGGACCCCAAACTGCTGGTCCTCGTGACGCCGACCGCCGGCGTCGATGTGCGGTCCAAGCAGACACTGCTCGGCGCGGTCGAGGAGGTACGGCGGCGTGGCACGACGGTGCTCGTGGTCTCCGACGAGCTCGACGATCTGCGCATCTGCGACCGAATCCTGGTGCTGTTCCAAGGCCGGGTCGTGGCCGAGATGGCCGCCGGCTGGAGCGACAACGAACTGGTAGCCGCCATGGAAGGGGTCGATCTCGGCCATGTCTGACACGCTGTCCACCAACGCCGCGCCGGCCGCCGCGGCGCCGTCCCCGCAGCGTCGCGGGCTGGCCATCGCGCGCCTGCGCGACCTCGCGCTGGTGCCGGCGATCATCGCGGTCGCGATCGTCGGCTTCGTCGTCAACCCGGTCTTCCTGCAGCCGGACAACATCGTCAACGTGCTGCAGAGCATGTCCGAGATCTCCATCGTCGTGCTGGCCGAGACCGTCGTGCTCATCGCCGGCAAGATGGATCTCTCCCTCGAGTCGACGTTCGGGCTGGCCCCGGGTCTTGTCGCCTGGCTCGTCGTCGACCCGGCGGTCACCCACGGCCTCGGCCTGCACGTGTTGCCCCCCGCGTGGGCGGTACCGGCCGTGCTGCTCACCGGGGCCCTCATCGGGGCATTCAACGGCCTGCTCATCGTGCGGTTCGGGCTCAACGGCTTCGTCGTCACCCTCGGGATGCTGATCGTGCTGCGCGGGCTGCTGACCGGCATCTCCGGGGGGAAGACGTTCTTTGCGCTGCCCGCATCCATGACGTACCTCGGGTCCGCCAAATGGCTGGGCATGCCGGCAGCGGTGTGGTTGTCCCTCGCGCTGTTCGGGGCGGGCATTGTGGTGCTGGGCTTCACCCGGCCGGGGCGGGCGCTCTACGCCATCGGCGGTAATGCCGATGCGGCCCGCGCCGCCGGCATCCGCACCGACCGGGTCCTCTGGCTCACCCTCGTGGTGGCCGGCGTGCTGGCCGCCCTGGCCGGGCTGCTCATCAGCGGGCGGCTGGCGTCGGTGCCGGCGGCACAGGGCAGCGGCGCCATCTTCCAGGTGTTCGCGGCGGCCGTCATCGGCGGCGTCAGCCTCAACGGCGGCAAGGGCACCGTCTTCGGCGCCTTCACCGGCGTGCTGCTGCTGTTCATGATCATCAATGTGCTGACCCTGGCCGGTGTGCCCGCGCAGTGGACGAACTTCCTCAACGGCGCGGTCATCCTGGTGGCGCTGGTGTTGTCCCGGGTCACCGGTGGCAAGGCGCAGACGTGACCACGACGATCCCGGGCGCGGCTGTGCGGCGCCGTCCAACCTCCAGGAGCATTGGTGACTGAGCGCATCTCGTCCGTCGACGTCCTCGACGTGCGGTTCCCGACCTCCCGCCATCGCGACGGCTCCGACGCGATGAACCCGTTTCCGGACTACTCCGCCGCCTACATCGTGCTGCGGACCAGCGCCGGCGGCGAGGGGCACGGGCTGGTGTTCACCGTCGGCCGTGGCACCGAGATCGAGGTGGCCGCGGTGCGCTCGCTCGCCGCGATGCTGATCGGCCAGCCGGTCGACGACGTCGTCGCCGACCCGGGGGCGCTCGCCCGGCGGCTCGTCGGCGACAGCCAGATCCGCTGGCTGGGCCCGGAGAAGGGCGTCGTGCACATGGCTGCCGGCGGGCTCGTCAACGCCGTGTGGGACCTGGCCGCCCGGCGGGCCGGCCGGCCGCTGTGGAAGCTGCTGGCCGGGCTGTCACCGGAGGCGCTCGTGGCCCAGATCGACTTCCGGTATCTGCGCGACGCCCTCACCGAGGAGGAGGCGCTCGAGCTGCTGCGCTCGGCGGCGCCCGGGCGGGGTGAGCGGGAGCGGCGGCTGCTGGGCGAGGGCTATCCGGCCTACACGACGACGCCGGGCTGGCTCGGCTACGACGACGACAAGCTCGCCCGGCTGTGCCGCGAGGCGGTTGCCGACGGCTACAAGCTGATCAAGCTCAAGGTTGGCGGCAACCTGGCCGACGACGTCCGGCGCATGGGCATCGCCCGCGAGAGCGTCGGGCCGGGGGTCCGCATCGCCGTCGACGCCAACCAGATCTGGGGCGTCCCGGACGCGATTCGCTGGATGCGGGAGCTCAGTCGCTTCGACCCGTACTGGATCGAGGAGCCGACGTCGCCGGACGACGTGCTCGGCCACGCAGCCGTGCGCCGAGCCCTCGCACCCGTCAAGGTCGCTACCGGCGAGCACGTGCACAACGCCGTGATGTTCAAGCAGCTGCTGCAGGCCGGCGCAGTCGACGTGGTGCAGATCGACGCCTGCCGGGTCGGCGGCGTCAACGAGAACCTCGCGATCCTGCTGCTGGCGGCCAGGTTCGGCGTGCCGGTCTGCCCACATGCCGGCGGCGTCGGGCTGTGCGAGCTGGTGCAGCACCTGGCCATGTTCGACTATCTGGCGGTCAGCGGCACGACCGACAACCGCTACATCGAGTACGTCGACCATTTGCACGAGCACTTCGTGGACCCGGTGCGTATCCGTGGTGGTCGCTACCTGGCGCCCATCGCGCCTGGGATGAGCGCGCAGATCGTTCCGGCGTCGCTGGCCGCCTACCGGTTCCCGGACGGCCCCGAGTGGGCGACGGCGGCCGCGGCATGATCGTCGACGCGCACCACCATCTGTGGCGGCCGGAGCGCGGCTACCGCTGGCTGGACGAGCCCGGGCTGGAGCGTATCCGGCGCCCGTTCACCACGGCCGACCTGACGGCGGAGCTCGCGGCGGCCGGCGTCGACGCCACCGTGCTGGTCGAGGGCGGCCGGTGTCACGTCGAGGAGGCGGCCGAATTTCTCGGGTACGCCGCCGATACTGCGCCGATCGCCGGCGTGGTGGCGTGGATCGACGTTGCGGCCGACGACGTCGCCGCCACGCTGGCGGACTACCGCCGCCAGCGCGGCGGCGAGCTGCTCGTCGGCGTGCGCTCGCAGGTGCAGGGCGAGGCCGACCCCGACTACCTCGACCGGCCCGGCGTGCGACGGGGCTTGGCCGCCGTCGCCGATGCGGGGCTCGCCTTCGACCTGGTGATACGGGCCGACCAGCTGCCATCGGCGGCGCGCGCGGCCCGGGCGGTGCCGCAGCTGCGGTTCGTGCTCGACCACCTGGGCAAGCCGCGCATCGACGAGGGCGCGGCCGGGCTACGGCGCTGGCGTGAGCCGCTTGCCGCCCTGGCCGAGCACGACAACGTGACGGCCAAGCTGTCGGGCCTGGTCACCGAGGCTGGGCCGAGCTGGACCGAGGACGACCTGCGTCCGTTCGTCGCTGTGGCGGTTGACGAGTTCGGTCCCGGACGTCTGATGTTCGGCTCGGACTGGCCGGTCTGCCTGCTCGTCGCGGACTACCGCAGTGTGCTGCGGTCCCTGCAGGAGAGCCTGCCGGCGCTGTCGCCGGCCGAGCGCGACCAGATCTTTGCCGGCACTACGATCCGCACCTACGGCCTCACCCCGCCCGGCGGACCGGCTGCGACAGCACCGTCCGCAGCCAGGACTCGGAGGTGTTGACGTGCAGCAGGGCGCTGGCCTGGGCCAGCAGCTGGTCGCGCGAGCGCAGCGCGAGGTAGATGGCGTGGTGCTCCTCGATGGTGGTGTGGGCCGAGTTGCCCTCGATCAGCCCCCGCCACACCCGGGCCCGCAGGGTGCGGCTGGACAGGCCGTCCAGCAGCGACGTCAGCGTCTCGTTGCCGGTGGCCGCGACGACCGTGCGGTGAAACGCCGTGTCGAACTGGATGAGCCGCTCATGGTCGTCCGCGGCCGCGCGCATGTCGTCGAGGATCCGGGCGAGCCCGTCGAGGTCGTCGTCCGACATCCGCAGCGCTGCGATGCCGGTGGCCATCGGCTCCAGCATCCGGCGGACCTCCATCACCTCGAGCAGGGTGTCGTCCTGCAGCAGCTCGACGGCGACGCCGAGACCCTCCAGCAGCAGCCGGGGGGCGAGGCTGGTGACGTAGGTGCCGTCGCCGCGGCGCACGTCGAGCACACGCGCCGACTCGAGCACCTTCACCGCCTCCCGCACGCCGCTGCGGGACAGGCCCATCTGCGACGCCAGCTGCGGCTCCGGCGGCAGCCGCGAACCCGGCGGCAGTTCACCGCTCTGGATCATGCTGCGAATCTTCGCGATCGCTTCGTCGGTCAGTGCCACGGGTCTCCTTCGAACCGGCTGTGAACGGCCGCAACCCCACTATAGAGACATCAGACGTTTGACGGAGGGAGCGGGATGAACCGCGCGGCGTACTACACCGGCGCACACCGGTTCGAGGTGCGGGCGGCCGACGTGGTGCCCCCGGGCCCTGGCCAGGTGCGCCTCGACGTCGCCTACACCGGGATCTGCGGCACCGACCTGCACATCGCGCACGGCGCCATGGACCGGCGGGTGAGCCGGCCCGCAATCATCGGCCACGAGATGTCCGGCCGCGTCGCCGAGTTGGGCGCCGGGGTCGGGGGCCACCGCGTGGGCGACCCGGTGACCGTGTTGCCGCTGGACTGGTGCGGCGCGTGCCCGGCCTGCCGCGCCGGGCACACGCACATCTGCCATCGGCTGAATTTCATCGGCATCGACTCGGCGGGCTCGATGCAGCGGTCCTGGACGGTGCCGGCCCACGTCCTGGTGCCGCTGCCGGCCGAGCTGCCGCTGGAACACGGCGCGCTGGTCGAGCCGACCGCCGTGGCCGTGCACGACGTGCGGCGCTCCCGGCTGGCCGCAGGCGAGCACGCCGTCGTCATCGGCGCCGGCCCGGTCGGCCTGCTCATCGCCCTGGCCGCCCAGGCCACGGGCGCCTCGGTCACCGTGCTGGAGATCGACGGGTACCGGCGCACCGTCGCCGCCGACCTCGGGCTGCCGGTCGTCGATCCGGTGGCCCTCGACGCCGTGGGGCACGTGGAGCAGCTGACCGGCGGGGCCGGCGCGGATGTGGTCTTCGAAGTGTCCGGCTCGCCGGCGGGCGTGCGCACGGCGACCGGGCTGCTGGCCGTGCGCGGGCGGCTCGTCGTCGTCGCGATCCACTCCCAGCCCCGGCCGGTCGACCTGCACCGGGTCTTCTGGCGGGAGCTGGAGCTCATCGGCGTGCGGGTGTACGAACGCGAGGACTACGAGGAGGCGGTACGGCTGGTGACCCGCAACGTGGTGCCCGCGGGTCGGCTCATCTCCCGCGTCGTGCCGCTGGACGAGGTCGACACGGCGTTTCGGGCCCTGGAGGCCGGCGGCGACGTCAAGGTGCTCCTCGATTGTGGTGGGACACTGTGAGAACCTTCAGGACCCGGCGGCGCGGCACGGTGAGCGGCCGGGCGGTGATCAAGGACGTCGCCCGCCTCGCCGGGGTCTCGTCCCAGACGGTGTCGCGGGTGCTGAACGAATACCCCAACGTCAGCCCGGGCACGCGCGAACGCGTGCTCGAGGCCGTCCGCCAGCTCGGGTACCGCCGCAACGCGATGGCTCGGGGCCTGGCCGCGCGCCGGTCACGCATCGTCGGCGTGGTCACGCTCGAGACCGTCCTGCACGGTCCCGCGGCGACGTTGTTCGGTGTCGAGCGGGCCGCGCGCGCCGAGGGCTACAGCGTGAGCGTCTCGACGCTCGAACGGATCGACCACCGCGGCGTCCTGTCGGCGTTGAGCGCCCTCGCGGACCAGTCGGTGGCCGGCGTCGTGGTCATCGCGCCGCAGGGCGCCACGGCGCGGGCGCTGCGGGATCTGCAGTCGGCGATACCCGTCGTGGCCGTGGGGGCCGACACCGGCGGGCAGACCCCGGTCATCGGCGTCGACCAGCGCGCCGGTGCCCGGATGGCCGTGGAACACCTGATCGGGCTCGGGCACCGCGAGGTGTGGCATCTGGCCGGGCCGCCGGACTGGCTGGAGAGCTGGGGCCGCATCGACGGTTGGCGCTCGGCGCTGGAAGATGCCGGCCTGCGGGTGCCCGACCCGATGGCCGGCGACTGGAGCGCCCGGTCCGGCTACACGGCCGGCCTCGAGTTCGCCGTCAGGGCGAGCACGACCGCGATCTTTGCGGGCAACGATCAGATGGCGCTCGGCCTGTTGCGCGCCTTCCATGAGCGGGGCATCCGGGTCCCCGAGGACGTCAGCGTCGTCGGGTTCGACGACATCCCGGAGGCGGCGTTCCTGTGCCCGCCGCTCACCACGATCCGGCAGGACTTCGACGAGGTGGGCCGGCGCTGTGTCGCGGCCCTGCTGCACACGATGGAGACGGATCGGCTCGAGCCGGTGCCGGTGGTGGTGCCGACGTTGATCGCGCGCGACAGCACGGCCAGGGTCGTGTGAGCCATCCGACGCGCGGCCCGTTGGGTCAACGACGACCGTTGGCCGGTACCGGGCCGGTGCTGTACCGCAGTGAGATCGGCGGGGCGTGCAGGATGTGCCTCGGCTGCTGCTGGGGCGTGGCGATGCGCTCCAGGAGCAGCCGCACCGCTTCGTCGCCCATCTCCAGGGCCGGCACGTCCGCCGCGGTCAGCGGCGGGCGGAAGTCCTCGGCCCAGTGCCGCCCGGCGACTCCGGTGATCGAGAAGTCGTCCGGCACGGCGCGGCCGGCCGCTTCGAGTGGGCGCTGGACGCCGGGCAGCGCGGCCTCGTTGATCGTCACGGCAGCGGTCAGCTCCGGATGGATGGCGAGCAGCTGCTCGACGCAGGACTCGCCGCCGCTGGCGTCGTCGGGGCAGCAGACGTCGATGCCCGACAGGCCGCGCTCGGCCGCGGCCTGCGTGAAGCCGGCGAGGGCGCGGTGGCCGGGGCCGTATCCGGCGGCGACGAGCTCGGCTGATCGGTTGATGAAGGCGAGCCGCCGGTGCCCGAGGTCGGCCAGGTGGTGCACACAGCGGGCGATG
Organism: Dactylosporangium sp. CA-139066; assembly: GCF_050936175.1. Lineage (NCBI taxonomy): Bacteria > Bacillati > Actinomycetota > Actinomycetes > Micromonosporales > Micromonosporaceae > Dactylosporangium > Dactylosporangium sp. CA-139066. The sequence continues at coordinate 4,283,880 of NZ_JBNJNH010000001.1, forward strand.
AGCGTGGTGTAGTCGACGTCGATCCACCACATGTCGGCGGCGTCGGCGGTTTCGGTGCGCACCTCGCAGCAGTGTTACGGGGCGGTGGCCGGGCGGGATGACTCGCGGTGGCGCTGACTGGTCCGCCGTACCTCGGCCGTGGCTGCGGTGACGGCGTCGATCTGGTCTGCCATGTCGGCGTGTTCGGGATGCCCGGAGAGATGACGGCGCACGGCGGCGAGCAGCAGCGGCAGCGCGGTCGCGTCGGGGTCCCCGAGCGCCCGGTGCAGACGTTCGAGGTCGCCCGCGGCGGTCGGCAGGTCCGGGAGGGCCGCCAACTGGCCGGCGAGGCGGCGCAGGTTCGCGGTGTTGTCGTTGGCCCAGCGATCCACTGCCCGCAGGCCGGCGCGGCGATCGCGCTCGGCCTGCACTCGTCCGTCGCGAGTGTCGGCGTCGTGCCGGCCGGTGGCGTGAGCGGACCGCAGGTAGCGACGTTCGGCGGCCTGACGGCTGGCCACGCCCAGTGCGGGGGCGATCGCCTGCCAGCTCACGCCGGCCCGGCGGGCGGCCTCGATCAGGGTCGGCTCGGCGGCGTCGAGTTCGAGGCGGACCTGACGCAGCATCGCCAGCGCGCCGAGGATCGCGGGGGGTGCGGCGTCCGGTTCATCCGCGACGTCGAGGATCGCGGCGATGGCCGCGGGGACGTCAAGGGCCGAATCCGGCGGGTTGCTCATGCTCAACTCCAGCATCTGTCATCACAACGTTGACGTTCTGGTTGTCATCGTTCCGATGACGTGATACAACGATCGTATCGCGCATTGACGAGTGCAGTCGAGACCCAGGAGGTGGCCCAATGTTGATGCGCAGCGAGCCCTTCACCGAAGTCAACCGGCTGGCCCAGCAGCTGTTCGGCGGCCCGGCGACCGGCACCTGGTCGCACCCGACCGCGATGCCCGCCGATGCGTATCGCAACGGTGACGAGTTCGTGATCGTGTTCGACCTTCCCGGCGTCGAGCGCGACTCGATCGACATCGACATCGAGCGCAACGTGCTGACCGTGCGCGCCGAGCGGCGACCCGTCAACCTCGGCGAGAACGTTCAGGCCACGCTCACGGAGCGCCCGTTGGGGGTGTTCTCCCGGCAGATGTTCCTCGGTGACGCGCTGGACACCGACCGCATCGAGGCGACGTACCACAACGGCGTGCTGGCGCTGCGGATCCCCATCGCCGAGCGAGCCAAGCCTCGCAAGATCTCGATCGGCGGCGACGCCGTGGGTGAGCAGAAGGTGCTCGCCGGCTGATCGGCCGCGTCTCGCGACAGTTGTTCTGGCAGGTGGTGAAACGACGATGCCCGCTTCACGCACGGGACTCTCGCCGGAGTGGGCGCGGCGGCCCGACGAGGTCTTCGCCGAGCTGTTGAGCCACGATGATGACCTGGTCCGCGCCGAATTCGAGTGCCTGACCCGCTCGAGCGGCGTCGACGCCGACCGCACCCCGCCGCGGGCCGTGCCACAACCGCGCGCCGGGGGAGAGCGCGCAGGGTGGCCGCCGGGGTTGACCCGGCTCTGACGAACCGCTCAGCGACCCCCGGCGCGCGCCGGGGGTCGCTGCCGTGCGGCGAAATCCGCAAAACGAGGCACGGTCCGTCCGGGCGAGCTCAGACCCGGGCCAGGCTCCAGAGATGGTCTGTCGTGCCGTTGTCGCCCCATTGCAGCACCTGCGCGCCCGAGCTGGTGCTCATGTTGGTGACGCCGAGGACCAGGCCGCTGTTGACGCTGCGAATCTTGTAGTGCCCGGCGCCGTCGGAGTCCACCGACCAGAGATGGTCGGCGGTGCCCGTGTCACCCCAGACGAGGGCGGTTGCTCCCTGGCTGGTGGAGGCGTTCTGGATGCCGAGGACCAGGCCGCTGAGCTGGTTGACGATTTTGTACTGCCCGTTGCCGGCGGATGTCAGGGTCCAGATCTGCGACGTGCTACTGCTGCTGCTCGCCTGGACGACCGGGGTACCCCATGCGGTCCCGGAGTTGAGCGCGTCGAGCCGCAGATTGCTGTTGGCGTTGGTGATGCGGTACGTGCCGGCCAGGTCGGTCGAGGGGCCGCCGGAGCCGGCCGTGATGGTGATGCGGTACGCGTTGTTGGTCGCCATGGTGATCGGGACGGAGATCGAGCCGTTGGCAGGCGTGTAGGTCGTGGTGGAGACGGTGCTCGGCCCCGATGAGGCGACGGTGCGGCCCAGCGACACCGTCTGTTCGACCTTCACGCTGACCGTGCTGCCGAGGCCGAGCGCGTTGAGCCCGTTGACCGTCACGGCGCACGACCCGTTGCAGTTGCCGGCGATGATGCTGACCTGGTTGCGGGCCGCGGGCACGGCGGCGAAGCCGTCGATGCCGGTCTGCGCCGGCGGGGTGGTGACGACCATGTTGCCGCTCATCGCGGCGTACCAGGTGTAGAGCCAGTAGGCGGCGTTCGGGCTGCCGCCCCTGCCGGTCAGCAGGTCGCCGAGGGCGCCGGACTGGTTCCAGAAGGCAAGCTCCGCGTCGCGCACGCCGAGTCGCTCGAACTTTGCAATGTAGCCGACCAGCGGGCCCGGAAGCCCGACCTCGCCCGGCGCGGCGTACTCCTCGATGGCGATCGGCCGCCGGCTGATGCCGAGCTGGTCCTCGATGGCCTGGACCGCGGCGACGTCCCCGGCAATCTTGGAGGACCGGGTGAGCTCGTGCCATGCGAGGACGTCGGGCACGGTGTTCGTCGCGACCGCGTTCTGCAGGAAGTTCCGCATGTCGCCGATGTTGTCCGAGAAGCTGGGGCCCTGGATCGGCTTGTTCGGGTCGAGCGAGCGGACCTGGCGGAAGGTGGTGGTCCAGAAGTTCTCGTAGGTGCCGTTCGCCGAGTTCCAGGTGTTGTCGGACTCGTTCCACAGTTCGTATGCGGAGATGCTGTTGTAGTACGAGGCCCCCTTCATCGCGTTGATCTGCGAGGTGATGAAGGGCGTCCAGGTGCTCCAGCTGAACTGGTAGGGCCAGCCGGCGTAGTAGTCGGAGAGCCGGTTGACGAGCTTGGCGCCGACGCTGACGGCCGTCGGTGCCACGACGGAGATGTCACCGGTGGGCTGCTGGCGGCCGCCCGCGGGCATCTGTACGAACGTGTTGGGCTTGATCGCCTGCGCGAGTGCGACCGAGGGCTGCGACGCGTTCGCGAGCCCGTAGAGGCTTCCGGTCGCGACGTGGGTCACTGGGCGCAGTGTCTGACTCGCGTCGACGACGAGTGTGTTGGCGGCCGTGGCGGCGGACGCCGGGCTGAGCACGAACCCGGCGGACACCAGCGCAATGGCGGCGGCCGCGACCGACGCTGTGAGCGTCATGCCCCGGCCTCTGCGCGGCCCGCGTGTTCGGACGGTCTGCGACATGCTTGCTGTCCTTTCTTTCCAGGCGGTGTTTCGGCGCGGAATGCGCGGCAAGGAAACCCGAGGAAATCGATTGCCTTGACGCTAGGAGCGGCTCTATCAGCGTGTCAAGAGACGCTGGTGTCGTCCGGCAAGGAAACTCGGAAACTGCATGCGCAGGCGATGTGGGCTCGCATGGCGGCGGCCGGCGCGTTGAAGCAGTGCCGTGAAAAGCGTTACGGGCAATGGCGAAAGCGGGTCGCCCGGTGCCTCGTGAAACTTTCCCGTTCGGCGGGGCCGAACCCATCGAACCTGGTGCGGGCTGCTGGCTCGTCGGCCTGCTGCCGGCAATATCACTCGTTCGAAGCGGTGACAGCAAGCAGCCGCGGCCAACAGCTGCGACTCCATGTCAAGCGACGCAATTGTCGAAATTGCGTGCCGTGCCGTCTGTTACCCACCGCATTTTCGAAACTGCTTTCCGGTTCGGCCTGAGATCGTTTTGATGCGATCCTCCGGACGGGAAAAAGGACGTTCCAGAAAAGTGTTATGAACGCCGGATGTGCAGAGTCGTTCGCGAAATTTTCTGCGGATGCCGGCACGCGCCGGATGCGGGACCGCTGGCCTAGACACGCTGATGAGCTGCGCAGACTCTGCCGTTGGGCGCCCTGAGAAAACGCGTCGCGCTTGAAAACGTGCGTGGCCCTCTTGAATGTTTAGAAGGGGTCTGGCAACCTCGCGGTCCAGGACGCGAACGTTTTCCGCCGGCGCTCGCGATCGATCACCCCTTCGGCTGACCGGGCTGCGTCCGGCCGAGCATGTGAACGCTCACTCGGCGCCGCGCGGACCGTAAGTGAGCCGGTTCGGACAACCGAAGAAGGGGCGCGACACGGTCGGGTCCCGGCGCCCGAATTGAACATTGGCGCTGACAATTCACTCTACCTGGACGTCCCAGCCGTACCACAGCGACGGCTCGGACGCTGGCAAAGGAGGCCAAAGGTGGCTACTAGCCCCTCCGCCCATCGTGGCGGGACCCGGCGGAAGAGAACGCTCGCCGTCAGAGCGCTGATCGCCGGCGTGGTCGGTGTCGTGGCGGTGGCCACGGCCGCGGTGATGATGCCGTCGGCGAACGCCGCCGCGAGCACGCTGGGTGCCGCGGCCGCGCAGTCCGGGCGGTACTTCGGCACCGCCATCGCCGCGGGCCGGCTCGGTGACTCGACGTACACCACGATCGCCGGGCGTGAGTTCAACATGGTGACGGCCGAGAACGAGATGAAGCCGGACGCGACCGAGCCCCAGCGCGGTCAGTTCAACTTCAGCGCCGGTGACCAGATCTACAACTGGGCCACCCAGCGCGGCATGAAGGTGCGCGGCCACACCCTCGCCTGGCACGGGCAGCAGCCGGGGTGGATGCAGAGCCTGTCCGGCTCCACCCTGCGGCAGGCCATGATCGACCACATCAACGGCGTGATGGCCCACTACAAGGGCAAGCTCGCCTACTGGGACGTCGTGAACGAGGCCTTCAACGAGGACGGCAGCCGCCGCCAGTCCAACCTGCAGGGCACCGGCAACGACTGGATCGAGGTTGCGTTCAAGACCGCCCGCAACGCCGACCCCTCGGTCAAGCTGTGCTACAACGACTACAACATCGAGAACTGGTCCTACGCCAAGACGCAGGGCGTGTACAACATGATCCGGGACTTCAAGTCCCGCGGCGTGCCGATCGATTGCGTGGGCCTGCAGACCCACTTCACCGGCGGCAGCTCCCTGCCGTCCAACTTCCAGACCACGCTGTCGAGCTTCGCCGCCCTGGGCGTCGACGTGGCGCTGACCGAGGTCGACGTCACCAACGCCTCGACGTCGCAGTACTCCGGGCTGACCCAGGCCTGCATGAACGTGTCGCGCTGCGTCGGCATCACCGTGTGGGGCGTGCGTGACAGCGACTCCTGGCGCTCCAGCGAAAGCCCGCTGCTCTTCGACGGCAGCGGCAACAAGAAGGCCGCCTACACCTCCGTCCTCAACGCCCTCAACGCCGCCAACCCCACCACTGCGCCGCCGACGACACCGGGCAACCCGACCACCACCCCGCCGAGCAACCCGTCGGGCGGGGCCAACGAGATCGTCGGGTCGCAGTCGGGCCGGTGCATCGACGTGCCCAACGCGACGCAGACCAACGGCACGCGGGTCCAGCTCTACGACTGCAACGGCCGGTCGAACCAGCAGTGGACGTACACGTCGGGCAAGCAGCTGCAGGTGTACGGCAACAAGTGCCTCGACGCCAACGGCGCCGCCACCGCCAACGGCACCGGCATCATCATCTGGGACTGCAACGGCGGCTCCAACCAGCAGTGGAACGTCAACTCCAACGGCACCATCACCGGTGTGCAGTCCGGGCGCTGCCTGGACGTCTGGGGCACCGGCAACGGCCAGCAGGTCCAGCTCTACGACTGCTGGGGCGGGGCCAACCAGCAGTTCAAGCTCGTCTCGCTGGGCGGGCCGACCTCGCCCCCGTCGTCCTCGCCGCCGCCGTCCTCACCGGGCGGGTCGTGCTCGCTGCCGTCGTCGTACCACTGGTCGTCGACGGGCCCGCTGGCGAATCCGGCCAACGGGTGGGTGTCGCTCAAGGACTTCACCAACGTCGTCTACAACGGCAAGCACCTGGTCTACGGCTCGAACGTCAACAGCGGCGGATCGTACGGCTCGATGGCCTTCAGCACCTTCACGAACTGGTCCGACATGGCCTCGGCCGGCCAGACGGGGATGAGCCAGGCCACCGTCGCGCCCACGCTGTTCTACTTCGCCCCCAAGAACATCTGGGTGCTGGCCTACCAGTGGGGTCCCAACGCGTTCAACTACAAGACCTCCAGCGACCCGACGAATCCCAACGGCTGGTCCTCGCCGCAGGCGCTGTTCACCGGCAGCATCTCCAACTCGGGCACCGGCGTGATCGACCAGACGCTCATCGGCGACAGCCAGAACATGTACCTGTTCTTCGCCGGTGACAACGGCAACATCTACCGGGCCAGCATGCCGATCGGGAACTTCCCCGGCAACTTCGGCTCGAGCTACACGACCGTCATGAGCGACTCGCAGTACAACCTGTTCGAGGCGGTCGAGGTCTACAAGGTCCAGGGCCAGAACCAGTACCTCATGATCGTCGAGGCGATCGGGAGCCAGGGGCGCTACTTCCGTTCGTTCACGGCCACCAGCCTGAGCGGTTCCTGGACCCCGCAGGCCGCCAGCGAGAGCAACCCCTTCGCCGGCAAGGCCAACAGCGGCGCGAGCTGGACCAACGACATCAGCCACGGTGACCTGGTCCGCAACAACCCCGACCAGACCAAGACCATCGATCCGTGCAACCTCCAGTTCCTCTACCAGGGCAAGAACCCCAGCGCCGGGGGCGACTACAACCTGCTGCCGTGGCGGCCGGCCGTGCTGACGCTGCAGCGCTAGACCCAATCCCATCCGCTGATCGCTCGGGCGTGTCCGGTGCCGGCAACGTACCGGACACGCCCGCCTTTTGTCGGCGGGGGATGAACGCCGAACGTCGACCCAAGGAAAGGAAGGTCTCGATGCCGAAGCGCAGATTCTTCTTGCCGGCCTTCGCGGTCGCGGCGGTTCTCGTCGCAGTCGCCGCCGGCCCGGCCCTGACCGGCGGCGGTGGCGCAACCGCGGCCGCCGCCACCAACGGCGTCCTGGCGGCGACCGCCGGATGCGGCACGGCCCCGACGCTGACCAGCGGTACGCACTCGATTCAGAGCAGCGGCCAGAGCCGCACCTACATCCTGAGAGTCCCGGACAACTACAACAACAGCCACCCGTACCGGCTGGTCTTCGGGCTGCACTGGCTGAACGGCTCCGCCGGCGCGGTCGCCTCGGCCGGGTACTACGGGCTGCAGCCGCTGTCCAACAACAGCACGATCTTCGTGGCACCGCAGGGCATCAACAACGGCTGGGCCAACACCAACGGCCAGGACCTGACCCTCGTCGACGATCTGACCAGACTGATCGAGGGCGGCCTCTGCGTCGACACGACGCAGGTCTTCGCCCTCGGCTGGAGCTACGGCGGCGCGATGAGCTACGCCATCGCCTGCGCCCGTCCGACAGTGTTCCGTGCCGTCGCCGTGCTGTCCGGCGCCAACCTCAGCGGATGCAACGGCGGCACCCAGCCCGTCGCCTACTTCGGCATCCACGGCATCCACGACAGCGTCCTCAACATCAGCAACGGGCGGTCGCTGCGCGACACGTTCGTGCGCAACAACGGCTGTACGCAACAGAACCCGCGCGAGCCGGCGCAAGGCAGCCTGACCCACATCACCACGACGTACTCCGGGTGCCGGCCGGGCTATCCGGTCCAGTGGGCCGCGTTCGACGGTGACCACACCCCCAGCCCGGTTGACGGCTCGGCCAGCCCCAACGACGCCCGGACGTGGACGTCCGGCGAGATCTGGAAGTTCTTCGGGCAGTTCGAGAACACGACGCCACCGAGCTCGGCTCCTCCTTCGTCGACCCCGCCGAGCTCGGCTCCTCCTTCATCGACCCCGCCGAGCAGCGCGCCGCCGAGCTCGCCGCCCGCCAGTGGCCAGCCCGGCACCTGCACCGCCACCTACCGGCCCGTCAACAGCTGGCCCGGCGGCTTCCAGGGCGAGGTGGTCGTCGCCAACAACGGCTCCACCACGCTCAACGGCTGGACCGTGCGCCTGACGCTCGCCGGCGGCCAAGCGATCAGCAGTCTCTGGAACGGCGTCAACACCGGGACCACCGGCAACGTCACGGTCAGGAACGCCGACTACAACGGCAGCCTCGCGGCGAACGCCACGACCATCTTCGGGTTCGTCGCGACCGGCAGCAGCTCCACGCCCCCCGGCAACCTCACCTGCGCCAGCCCCTGATCGAGGCCCGCGCCACGCAGGCCGTCCCTCCGGCCGGCCTGCGTGGCGCATGCAGCCCAGCGTCGGCCCGCTCCCGCGTAGTGAATCCGCGTACCGCGCGCCGCGATCGTTGTGAGATGCTCGCCAGCGATGTCCGCAACCTCGCTGTCACTACCGCCGCCGCCCCGGCGTGCGCCGGAGTTCGGGCGGGACGCGCTCATCGTCTGTGAGAGCCTCGTGCGGATCTACCAGTCCGGCTCCGTCGAGGTCCAGGCGCTGCAGGGCCTCGATCTGACCGTGAACACCGGCGAGATGATCGCCGTCGTGGGCGCGTCCGGGTCCGGCAAGTCGACGCTGCTGTCCATTCTGGCCGGCATCGACGCGCCCACGGCCGGGCGGGCGCGGGTGGACCGGTGGGATCTGCTGGCGATGTCGCGGTCCGAGCGGGTGGAGTTCCGGCGCCGCACGGTCGGCTTCGTCCGGCAGCAGACGGCGAGCAACCTCGTGCCGTACCTCACCGCGCGGCAGATGATCGACCTGCCGATGACCGCCACCCGCACGCCGGTCAGGCAACGCCGGGAGCGCACCGCCGAACTGCTGGACGCGCTGGGCATCGAGCGGCTCGCGGATCGCCGGCCCGGCCAGCTCTCCGGTGGGCAGCAGATGCGGGTCGCGATTGCCGTGGCGCTGGCCAACCGGCCGCGGGTGCTGCTGGCCGACGAGCCGACCGGTGAGCTCGACACCGACACGTCGGCGGAGGTCTTCGGCGTGCTGCGGGACGTCAACCGACGCTACGGCGTCACGGTGCTCGTCGTGACCCACGACCCCACCGTGAGCGGCCGGGTCGAGCGGACCGTGGCGATCCGGGACGGGCGCACCAGCAGCGAGGTGCTGCGCCGCACGGCGACCGGCGCGGACGGCGACACGCACGTGATCGCCGAGGAATACGCCGTGATGGACCGCGCCGGGCGGGTGCAGATCCCGCGCGACTTCCGGGAGGCGCTGGCGTTGACCCGTCGGGTGCGGCTGGCGCTCGAGCCGGACCACGTGACGATCCGCCCCGACACGGAGCGCGACGGATGAGCACGCCGCTGCTGCGGGTGCGGGGCGTGCACCGGCGCTTCGGCCGCGGACCGCTCGCCGTGCACGCCCTCAAGGGCGTGTCGCTGGACGTCGAAGCGGGCACGATGGTCGCGCTCGTCGGGCGGTCCGGCTCCGGCAAGACCACCCTGCTCAACGTCATCGGCGGCCTGGACCGCCCGGACGAGGGCAGTGTGCACATCGACGGCGTCGACGTCACCGCGCTGGACGAGGACGGCCTGTCCGGGCTGCGCCGCGACAAGGTGTCCTACGTCTTCCAGACGTTCGGGCTGATCCCGGTCCTGTCGGCGGCCGAGAACGTCGGCGCCCCGCTGCGGCTGGCCCGGGTGGCGAGGGCGGAGCGGGAGCGCCGCGTCGCGTTGCTGCTGGAACTGGTCGGCCTGGCCGACCACGCAGACCAGCGCCCGGCCGAGCTCTCCGGCGGGCAGCAGCAACGGGTGGCGATCGCCCGGGCCCTGGCCGCGTCGCCGCGGCTGCTCATCGCCGACGAGCCCACCGGCCAGCTCGACGCCGAGACCGGGCTGTCGGTGATGGCGCTGCTGCGCGGCGTGGTGGAGTCGGAGGGCGTCACGGCCCTCGTGTCCACCCACGACGCGGTGATGATGGCGTTGGCCGACCGGGTGATCAGCATCCACGACGGGCAGCTGGGCTGATGCTGGCGTTGCTCGCCCGCCGCGCCCGCGCACAGTGGGCGCTGCTGGCGGCCCTGCTCGGGGTCGTCACGGTCGGTGCGGTGGTGCTGGGCACCTGTGCGCTGCTGACGACCCGCACCGCCGAGCGGGCGTTCGAGATCGCCGCCGCGCGAGCCGCGCCCGACGCCGTCGACGTCACCGCGTACACCGGCACCATCGAGGGCCCCGACGCGGCCGCCGTCACCGCCGAGACCCGCGACGTGGTGACGGCCGCGGTCGCGCCGTTCCGCGCAACCACGTCCACGCGCGCGTCGAGCATTCTGCGGGCCTTGCCGGCAGAGCTTGCCGCCGGTACCACGGTGGCGCCCCAGGCGTACCTGGAGGCGATGGACGCCCTGCCGGAGCAGGCGCAGCTCATCGAGGGGCGCTGGCCGAGCGGCGCGGGCGGTCCCCTGGAGGCGGTCCTGCTGGAGCCGACCGCCCGGATGCTCGGCCTCACCGCCGGCAGCCGCATCCGCCTCGGCGCGGAGCTGGCCCACGCCCCCGCCCCGCCGCTGGACCTCACGGTGGTCGGTGTGGCCCGGCCGCTGCCCGGCATCGGCTGGGACCGTGACCCGCTCGCCGCGGCCGGCTTCATGGCCGGGTACCGCGACGGCCGCTACGGCCAGCCCGTCAACGCCTACGGCCCGTTCCTGGTCGGCCTCGACGCCCTGCTGCAAAGCGGCGCCACCCTCGACCGGATGGAGATCCGCGCCCATCCCGACCTGTCCAACCCGTCCCGCCGCGATCTGGACGCCGTGGCCGGGGCTGTCGGCGACGCTGACCGGCGGCTCAGCGCGGCGCTCGGCGACCGGGTGCACTTCGAGCGCGTCTCCTCCGACCTGCCCTTAACCCTGCGCGCCGCGGACGAGCAGCGGCGCGTCACCGGCGCGGTCGTGCTCGCCGTCGCCCTGCTCGGCGCGGTCCTCGCCGCGGTCGCGCTCGCGCTCGCCGGTCGGCTGACCGCCGCGGTCCGCGCCCACGAAACGGCCCTGCTCTCCGCGCTGGGCCTCGGCCCGGGGCAGCTGGCCGCCGCCGCGGTCGTCGAGGCCACGGCGCTGGCCCTTTTCGCCGCGGCGCTGGCGATCCCCGGCTCGTCCGCCGCGCACGCCGGTCTGACCCATCTGCCGCCGCTGCGCGGCGCCGGGCTCGCCACCGGCCCGGCCGTGACCGGCGTGCAGGTGCTCGCCGTCGCCGCCGGCGCGCTGGCCCTCGCGGCGCTGCTCGTCCTGCTCGCGCCGCGGCCGGCGCCGGCCGCCGACCGCCACCACCGTCGCGACCTGCTGGCCCGCTCCGGGGCCGACCTGCTGCTCGTGGCGTTCGCCGCCGCCGGGTGGTGGCAGCTGTCCACCCAGCCGGCCGGCGCCACCGCCCGCACCGACGCGGTCCGGGTGCTCGCGCCGGCCCTGCTGCTCACCGCGGGAGCCGCCCTGGCCCTGCGGCTGGCGGTGCCGGCCCTGCGCGGCCTCGACCGCCTGGCCCGGCGGGCCCGGGGACTGGTCGTGCCCCTGGCCGCGGCCGAGGCCGCCCGCCGCCCGCACGCGATCGCGGCGGGACTGCTCGTCGCGCTGGCCGCCGCCGCGGGCACCTTCGGTACCGCCTTCGACGCCACCTGGCACCGTTCCCAGGCCGACCAGGCCGACCTGGCCGTCGGCACCGACCTGGTGCTCGCCCTGGCCCGCCCGCCGGTCGCCGGGCAGGGCGCGACCGTCGCCGACGCCACCGGCGGCACGCTCAGCCCCGCCGTCAACCGCGGCATCGCGGTCGGGCAGTGGCTCGGCAGCGCCGGCGCCACGCCGCGGCTGATCGCCGTCGACACCGCCCATGCGGGCCCGGTGCTGCGCGGCCGGCTCGACGGCGAGCGCACCTGGAGCGACGTCGGCGCCGCCCTGGCCCCGCCGGGCCCCGCCGCCGGCATCGCTGTGCGGGCCGGGGCGACGCTGCTGCTGTCGGGGATCGCCGGCGGCGCGACCCCGCTCACCGTCACACCCCGGCTGCTGGTCCAGGACGCCACGGGCCTGCGCACCACCTGCACCGCAGCGCCGCTGCGCCTCGACGGCCGGGAGGTGCCGCTGCCGGGGTGCGCGCCCGCGGACGGGCTGCGCATCGTCGCGGTGTCGCTGCCGGTGGCCGCCGCCGGCGAGGAGGAGGCGGTCGGCCGCGTGCCCATCGCCGTCACGCTCACCGTGCCACCATCCGGCGCCGAGCCGGTCCCTGGGTCGCCGTGGAGCGCCACCTCCGCACCGCCGGTGCCGGGGATGATCATCGACCCGAGCGCCGCGGTGTCCGGCTCTTCCCGCGGTACCAACGTGGAAATGACGGCCACGGTCCAGCTCGACGGCCCACCGGACGCCGCGCGCACCCTCGTCGCGTCCGCCTTCCCCGACCCCGGGCGCGTGCCCGTCGCGGTCTCTGCCGAATTCGCCGGCCAGACCGGTGCCCACGTCGGCTCCCAGCTCAGCGTCACGGTCGGCACCACGCCGGTCCCGGTCGCCGTCGCGACGGTGCTGCCCTCCATCCCCGGCGCACCCGGCGCCGCCGCCCTCCTCGCCGACCTCGACACCCTGTCCCGGGCACTCGCCGTCGCCGGCGACCTGACCTACCCGATCGACGCCTGGTGGGTCGGGCGCCCCGCGCGGGCCGACGCCGCCGAGCGGGCCACCGCCCTGCACCTCGGCCCCGTCACCACCCGCGCCGCCGAGACCGACCGCCTCACCGGCGGACCGCTGCGAGCCGCGCTGCCGGCCGCCCTGCGCCTGCTCATCCCGGCCGCCGCGCTGCTCCTGCTCGCCGGCGTCATCCTGCACGCCACCTGCGACCTGCAGGTGCGTGCGCTCGAGGTGGCCCGCCTGCGCGGCCTGGGCCTGTCCCGTCGCGACATCCGCCGTGTCCTGCTCGGCCAGCACGCGGGCACTCTCCTGCCGCTGCTCACCGCCGGCGCGACCGTCGGCGCGCTCGCCACGGTCCTCGCGGCGCCGCTGCTTGTGCGCTCCGACACCGGCGCCGCGCCCATCCCGGCCGCCCGGCCGCAGTGGCCGTGGGGCGCCGAGGCCCTGCTCCTCGCCGCCCTGCTGGCCGCCTGCGCGCTCGCCGTCGCCGCCGTGGTCACGGTCCAGATCCGCCGCGCCGACGCCGCGCACCTGCGGGTGGCCTCATGAGTGGTACCGCACACCGCCCGGCCATCCGCCGCCTGGTGCCCGCGCTGCACTGGCCCAGCATCCGGGGCCGCGCCCGCGCCGACGCCGGGCCGCTGCTGCTCGCCGCCGCCATCGTCGCCGCCGTCACGGTGCTCGCCGGCGCGGTGCCGCCCTGGCTGGGCGCGACCGCCGACGCCGCCGTGCACGACGCGGTGCGCCGCGCCGGCGTCGACGCCGACGTGCTGGTCCGCGCCGACTGGGAACGCGACGACGGACCGACGGGCGGGCGGATCCGCATGCCGCGGATCGCCGACGACGTCGACGCCCTGCGCCGCCGGGCCTCCGACGCGCTCGGCCCCGATCTCGGCTCGGTGCTGCGCCCGCCGGTAGCCGTCGTCACCAGCCAGGTCCTCAGCGTGACCGACGGCAGCGTCCTGCGTACCTTCCAGCTCGCCTACCTGGCCGGCGACAGCGGCGGACCGGACGTCGTGTGGATCGCGGGCGGCCCGCCCCGCTCCACGCCCGAGGACCCGGCCCGATCCGTCGAGATCCGGTTCAACGCACCGCCCTGGCCCGTCCAGGTCGGCCTGTCCGAGGCGGACGCCGCCGCGCTCGGCCTGCGCCCGGGCGACCACATGCAGCTCAAGGACGTACAGCAGAACGTCAAGGACGTCCGGGTCAGCGGCGTCTTCCGGCCCGCCGACGCCGCCGACCCTGCATGGCGCCTCACTCCGGCCCTGCTGCACCCCGTGCCCGGCGCCGACGGCACCGGAACGACCCGCACGGCCGGCCTGCTGTCGCGGGAGTCGCTGCCCGACGCCCGCCTCGCCTTCGACGCCGAGCAGCTGCAGCGCACGGTCCGGTTCGCGCCGCAGCCCGATGCGCTCACCCGGGCCGCGGCCCCCGGCCTCGCCCGCACCGTCGTCGAGCTCAAGGCCACCTCCGGATCGTCCGGCTCCGCTGACGGCTCGCTGCGGTGGGAGTCGCAGCTCGATGCCGTGCTGCACAACGCGCTGACCCAGATCGACGCCGCGCAGACCCAGGCATCGGTACTCCTGGCCGGCATCCTGCTCGGCGCCGCCCTCGTGCTGTTCCTCGCCGCCGACCTGCTGATCCGCCGCCGTGCCCCGGTACTGACCGCCGCCCGCCGGCGTGGCGCCGGCCTGCCCACGCTCGGCGCGGAACTGTTCCTCGAAGCGGCCGGCACGACGCTGCTCGCCGCGGCCGCCGGTCTCGCCCTGGCCCGCGCGCTCGCCCCCGGCGTCTCCTGGACGTGGGCCGTACCCGTCGTCGTCGCCGCGGCCACCGCCGGCCCGGCGCTCGGCGTCCTCACCGCGGCCCGGGCCACCCGCAACCGGCGCCAACCCGCCAACCGGGTGGCCCGCCTCCGGGCCCGCGACACGAGCCGGCTGCGGCGCGCCGCCGTCGAGGCGGCGGTCGCGATCGCCGCGGCCGCCGCGTTCACAGCGCTGCACCAACGGGGCCTCACCCCCGCCGGCTCGGCCCTGCCGGTCAGCGCCCCCGCCCTCGGCGCGCTGGCCGCCGCACTCGTCCTGCTCCGGCTGTTTCCCGCCGGTGCCCGGCTCGCACTGCGGCGGGCGCTGCGCACCGACCGGCCCCTGGCGGTCTTCGGCGCGGCCCGAGCGGCCGAGACGTCGAGCCGCGCGCTGCCCCTGCTGGCGCTCGTGACCGCCACCGCGCTGGCCTCGTTCGCGCTCGTCCTGGCCGCCACCGCCGGGCAGGGCCTCGCCGACGGCGCATGGCGAACCGTCGGCGCGGACGCGCGGCTCGACGTCGCCGCCTCCGCCGAGGCTTCCACGCGGATGCTCGCCGAGCGCGCCGCCGCCGCGCCGGGTGTCCAGCAGGTCGTCACCGCCCAGGTGACCGACCGGGCACGGCTCATCGCCGACTCGACGATCGTCGCGCCGCGCCTCGTCGTGGTGGACGCCACCGCGTTCCAGCGTCTGCTGGCCACCACGCCGCTACCTGACGCCCCCGCGCTGGCGCGCCTCACAGCGGCCGGCGCCGGCCCGGTTCCCGCGCTCGTACGGTCGCAGGACGGCAGCCTGCGCCCCGGCATGCGGCTGCAGCTGCCCCGGGACAACGCCCCCGCGATCGACCTCGCCGCCGTCGGCACCGCCCCCGCTGTCGGCGACGCCGACGCCGTCGTCATCGTCGACGCCGCCCGCCTCGCTGCGGCCGGACTGCCCGCGACCCCGAACACGGTATGGGTGCAGGGCCCCGGCGCCGCTCGGGCGTTGTCGGCCGTGGACGTCGCCGCAACCGTCGTCCTGCGCTCGGACACGCTGCGGGAACGCCGCGCCGCCCCGCTGACATCGGGACTGCTGCGACTGGCCTGGACCGCGGCCGTGGTGCTGGTGGCCCTCGCGCTGCTGGGCTTCGCCCTCGGCGCGGCGGCCGGCGCTGCGGACCGCTGGCAGACGCTGACCCGCCTGCGCACCCTGGGCGTGCGCCCGCGCGAGGCCCGCTGGATCGCCGTGGGTGAACTGTCACCGGCGGCCGCCGTGGCCGCGATCGGCGGGCCGCTCCTGGGCCTGCTGCTGGCCGCCCTCACGTTCAGCCCACTCGAGCTGGGCCTGCTCACCGGCCAGGCGGAGGACCCGCCGCCGGCCTGGCCGTGGTGGCAGCTCGGACTGGTCACACTCGCGCTGATCGCGTCGGTCGCCGCGGTGGTGCCGCTGGAGTCGGCGATCCGCCGCCGCCAGCGGCTGGCCGAGGTGCTGCGCGTAGGCACGTAGCCTCGCGTTACGGCAGCGCCGGCCGGCGGCGCTGGCGGAAGGTTTGCGCGGATACCGGACGGCTCGCCACGGCCACCTCGTCGCCGATGTCGCAGGCGTGGCGACGTCGGAGCGGGCAGGGCCGGCACGCCGGGTCCGGCGGTGGCCGAGGTCGGCTCGGGGTTTCGTAGCCGACCGCCGGCCCCGTTCGACCGCTCGGTCCCGGCGTGCGATCCTTTGTTCCCGGCCGTGTTTCCCGCTCAGGCTGGACGATCATCCTTGATGATCATGGGAGCTTCCACACGGAGAGACGGCCGGTCACCACGCAGGCGAGATCGTCGCCGGACTGCACGCAGTCGGGCCGCCCGTTCCAGTCCCTGGCCTTGCCGAACACGGTTACCTCACCGGTGCGCGGGTTGACGGCACCGAGCACTGCGGAGCGGTCGCCCAGCAGCTTCCAGGCGACGACCCGGTCGGTGAGCCGGCCCAGCATGACGGACCAGTTGTCGAGCTTCCGCAGGACCTGGCCGGTGCGCATGTCGACGGTTGCGACGCCGCTGATGTTGAGGTTGTCTGTCCGGTTCCATCGGGTCAACGCGATGACGCCCGACTCGACGCGCAGGATGGTGTTGTACCCCGCGACGCGCCACACGGTCCGGCCGGTGCGTGCGTCGACGGTGTACATGCCGTCCTGATCCTGCACGCAGTACAACTCCTGGGCGCAGGCCAAGGGCCCGTCGAACAGCATTCGGCCCTGCCAGTGCCAGAGCAGCCGGCCGCTGCCGCGGTCGTAGACGTCGGCGCCACGGTCGCCGGCCTTGAAGATGACCACCTGTTCACCGGCCGCGCCGACGGTGTCCGAGAACGAGGTGCCGGTCCTGTACGACGAGAGGGTGCCCGACCAGTCCAGTTGGTGAGCGGCGATGACGGCGCCGGTGTCGAGGTCGCGGATCTGCAGCAGGCCGGTCGGGCTCAGCTCCGTCATGCGCGCGAGGGAGAAGGGGGCGCTCCACGAGAAGGCGATCAGCGAGCCCTTAGGCGCGTCGACCTGCCAGACCGTGGCGCCGGTGCGCTCGTCGAGTGCGAGGAATCGCTGGTCGCGCTGCTCCGCCGGGGGATTGACCGCGCCGTCCTCGGCGCCGTTGAAGACGCCGGTCGGGCCATCCACGACGCCGGTCAGGTCCTCGACGATGATCCGCCCACCGGCCTGCCCGAATCCACCGACCTGCTTGCGCTGCCAGAGCTGCTCGCCGGTGGTTACGTCGAGCACGGTGAACGTGCTGCTCTGGTCGCTGATGCCGGGCTCGGTGACCAGCCCGATCACGCGGTCGGTCATGATCGCGAGGTACTGGTTGTGGTTTCCTTCGGACGGCACCGACCACAGCGGCCTGCCGTCGCGCAGGCTCAGCGCCTCGATCTGCTGTCCCGCCCCGGACGACCGGCTGAGGACGATCCGGCCCTCGGCGGCGTTGAGGCTCAGCACGGGACCGTCGACGGTGAACACCGGTCCGAAGCCCCGGCTCGGCACGTCCGCCACCAGTACGCCCGCAGTGAGCAGCGCGACCGCGACGAGCGCGAACCACCGCTGGTGCACACGCCGCGGCCGCGAGGGCGACGGCCCCGGCGGCTCCCACGGAGTGCTCAGATCGAGTTCGATGATCGCGTCCGGCACGGGACCCCCTTCTCGCCAGCAGGAGGATCCCACATCGGCGATGGGGCCGCCGCCCCGCTCGTGTGAACACGGTCAGGCGCCCGTTGCATCAGGGCTTCACCGTGCTGTGACTGATCCGGCCGGCTCAGCTCAGCATGAACGTGGCCACGGTGCCGGCTACCTCGGCCGGGCCTTTGTGGTCCGGTCCGAAGTGGTCCAGCTTTGGGAACGTGTGGACCTGGGAGGAGGGCAGGACCTCGGTGAGCCGGTCGAAGGCGGGGGCGACGTGCGGCAGTCCGCTCTTGCCGCCGGCCATCAGCAGGACGTCTGCGGAGACCTCGCGGTAGTTGGGGTAGCTGTCGTCGAGGCGGCCGACCTGTTTGTGCTCGTGGAGGTTGGCCTCGAGCAACTGCAAGACCTTCGCTCGCCGTTCGCCGCGGAACGCCAGGCGCAGGATCGCGGACATGAGCCATCTGGGGTTGCGGCGTGCCGCGGCGGGGCCGGTGCCGATGGCGAACGTGGCGAACGCGTCGAACGGGCGCCCTTGCGCGAGGAACCGGCGGTACTGCGCGGTCCAGTCCATCGGGAACAGGCCGTGGACGCTGACCCCGGGCTCGTACAGTGCCAGTTTGGCGATGCCAGGGTCGCGGCGGGCTGTTTCCAGCGCGACGAGGCCGCCGTAGCTGTGGCCGAAGACGTATCGGGCGCCGGTTGCTGCGCGCACGGCGGCGAGGTCGGCGCATTCGGTCGCGATGCTGTAGTCGGGGCCTTGTGGGCCGCTCCCGGTGCGTGCGCGCCGCTGGATGGTGTGCACGGTGAAGCGGGCGGCGAGCGCGGTGGCCAGCGCGGTGTAGTCCGTGGCGTCGTTGAGCGCGCTGGGGACGATCAGGATATCCGGGCCGGTGCCGATGGTGTGGTAGCTGATCGTGGTGCCGTCGGGGGAGTGGACGGTACGCACGGTGGGCGCGGTGGGCGTGGCGATCATGGTCAGCTCCTCACGGTCGTGGTGGGTGTCGCGGCGCGGGCCGGGCGCCGGGGCTGTCGAGGGCGGCGTTCAGCCGCCGGGTGTGGGCCAGGTAGGTGTCGAACGGCACGCCGCTGGACTCGACCAGCTCGGTGAGCCGCTGGACGAGGTCGGTGCCGGCGCGCTCGACCATTGCCCGGCCGGCGTCGGTGAGGGCGATCTGCCGGCGGTTGCCGCCGGCGGGGTCGGGTACCACGGTGAGCAGTCCTGTCTCGGCCAGGGCGGCGACCATCCGGCTCATCGAGGGCTCGGTCACGGCCAGGCTGTCGGCCAGCGCTCGCTGTGTGGACTCACCCAGCTCGCCGATCGTGACCAGGACCATGAACCGTCGGTAGGACAGTCCGTGTTCGGTTCGCAGGATCCGGTCGCCGGCCCGTTCGAGGCGGGAAACCAGGGTGTGCAGTTCCAGCCCGAGGTTCTTCGAGTGGTTCACACGATTATCTTAGCATCCTAAGTTAGGAGTGTAAGTTACTGATTGCCGGTCCGGCACCGTCCGCCTTCACACATCGGGGTTCATCGCGACGCACTGCGAAGGTCGCGAGCCTTCGCTACCGCCCCACTGCGTAGCGCAAGCAGGCGAAGTCTCCGTTTCGGCTGACGTCGTGCAGGGTCAGCTCGAGCGGTCGCGGAAGCAGCGCGGCGCCGTGTCCGAGCGTCGTGGGTGCAATGTTGACGAGGAGTTCGTCGAGCAGTCCGGCATCGGCGAACTGGCCGGCCAGGTCGCCGCCGCCCATGACCCAGACGTTTCGGCCCCCGGCGGCCGCAACCATCTCGGCGTGTACGGTCGCAACGTCATCGCTGGTGAAGACGATCGGCGCCGACGAGCGCAGCAGCGGCGGTTCGCGGTGGGTGAAGACCCAGCACGGCTGGTCGTAGGGCCAGGCGGCGCCCGCCGGATCCGCGCCTGAGCTCGCGTGCGCGACGATCCACTCGTAGGTGTTCGACCCCATCGCGATCGCGCCGACCGACGAGATGAACGTGTGGTAGCCGGGTGGGCCGCCGTCGTTGCTTCGGGCGGTGAACAGCCACTGCAACGAGTGGTCGCGATCGGCGATGAAGCCGTCGAGGGTGGTCGCGACGTAGTACTGCGTCAGGCTCATGGGCTCGGCTCCTTGTCGGGTTGCGTTCGTACCGCGGGTCAGTCGACGACCGCGGGGGCCGGAGTCTGGCGAGGCTGCTGTGATCCGTGTGGCGGCTCGGCCGGTCGCGCGGCGCGGTCTGCGCTCGTGGCGAGCATGGAGCCGCCGACGATCAGGCCGAGGGCGGCGATCGTGCCCGCGCTTGCCGATTCGCCGAGCACGAGGGTGCCGGCCGCCACGGACACCGCTGGGCTGATGAACGTCACCACCAAGGTGCGGGACGGTCCCGCCTCGCGGACGAGCGCGAAGAACGCCACGAACGCAAGCGCGGTGCAGACCCCGGCCAGGCCCGCCAGCGCGGACAACGCCGCCGGTGACGGAAGTTCGGCCGGTGCTCGGGTGATCGCCAGCGGCAACGTCGAAAGTCCGCCGATCGCAACGCAGGTTGCCGTCAGTGGGACGGCCGGCACATCTTGCAGGCGCCGGGTGACGAGCAGCGGGGCCACCGCCCAGCAGACGGCGGTCGCGAGCACCTCGGCAATCGCGACGACGTCGCCGCGCAGTCGCGGGCCGGCGAGGATCGCCACACCGGCGAATCCCGTTGCCAGGCCGAGCACCCGGATCCGGTGGAGGCGCTCACCGCCCGGCGTGGCCGCGGCGACCAGGCTTGCGACCAGTGGGGCGGTCGCGATCAGCAAGCCGGTGGTGGAGCTGTTGAGCCGAGTCTCGGCATGCGCGAGCAGGGTCCATGGTGCGGCCATCTCCAGCAGCGCCAGGACGACGATCGGGCGCCAGCGGCGACGCAGCACGGGGCCATGCCGGCCGAAGTCGACGAAGGGCAGCAGCATCGCCGCGCCCAGCAGGCCACGCGCCGACACGAGGAACGGCACGGACATCGAGCCCACCGCGACCTTGATCAGCAGGTACGGGAGCCCCCAGAGCAGGCTCATCAGGGCGAACAGTGCCCAGCCCCGCCGGCTCATCGCGGCGCCACCCCGAACGCGGATGCCGCCGGGCGGACCAACCGGTACGTCACGACAGGTTCCCTCCCTTCGACGCAAGGTGTAACCGATGTAGCCTTGATTGCCAGTAACACCGTATGCGCGAAGGGGTGACCGGTCAAGTGAAATTAGACAGTTACATCGATGCGGGCGTGCTCGTCTCCGTTGATCTCGTCAACGAGCTGACGGCCACCGGCAACCGAGCCGGACCCGCGGCCGGCGACGAGCTGGGGGCGCTTTCGCGGATCCTTGCGTTCGACGGCCCGTCGCTGGCCGCACTGCGAGCGGATGATGTGCCCGGCTTCGTCGCGCTCGCCGGACGGCTTCGCGAGATCTTCGACGACCTGCACGGCGGCGACGTCGATGCCGCTGCGGATCGACTCAACGCCCTGCTCGCGCGCTCCCCGGCGCAGCCCCACCTGGCCAAGGAAGACGGGCGCTGGCGACTCCATCACCATCCAGTGCACGTGGAGCTCGTTGCGATGTACACCGCGATCTGCGCCGAGGCGCTGGCCCGTGTTGTCAGCGCCGGGGATGCCGACAGGCTCGGCACCTGCCACGCGCCGGAGTGTGGACGAGTATTCGTCGACGTCTCCAAGAACGGCAGCCGCCGCTTCTGCACGACAACATGTCAAAACCGGGTCAAGGTCACGGCATTCCGCCGTCGCCGAGGCCCGGCGAGCGCGCCGTCGTCCGAATAGTCGGGTTGGTGCGGCCCTGCTGGCTGCTCCGTGGTTGCTCGGAGGCGTTGCATGCGTCGCTGACCGGTCGTGGCGATGCTGTGTTGGTCCCGGCACGACGCTGTGGCGGGCTGCAGTCCGGTCTTACGACCCCGTTACGTGTGGCAGGCATCCTGTGCCGGTCCGATATCGAGCGCGTCCCTTGGTTCGGCCCGCCGTAACCTAGCTTGTCTGACAAGTGTTGACAGTCATCAGCCAAGTTGCGCAGACTGTGGTGCAGGCGCCGGCGGGTCAAGAGGGCCGTCCGGTCGGCCAGTCAGGAGGAAGTCGTGAGGGGTTCGTCAGGTCTGCCCCGGGGTTCTGCCGAGCAGCGGACACCCGGTGGCCGGGCATCGGGGCGGCTGAACCGGTGCGCGATCCTTGGCCGGTGACCACTCCACGACGCACCCTCGCCGTCCAACTACGGGACCAGATCCGCGACCTCGTCCTGGCGGAGATGCTCAAGCCCGGAGACAAGCTGCCTTCGGAGAACGAGCTCATCGCCCGCTTCGGCGTCGGCCGGACGACAGTCCGGGAAGCGTTGAAGCTGCTGGAGCAGGACGGTGTCGTGCAGACCAGGCAGGGCGACGGCCGATACCTGACCGCCCAGCCCGGGCTCGACCGGCCGCTGACCCGGCTGGAAGGCGTCACCGAAATGCTCGCCAGCCGTGACCTGACCGTCCACAACACCGTTCTGGACATCGCGCTCATCGAACCCGACGAGGAGCAGCGACGTCAGCTCCGCCTCGCCGCGGGCGAGGCACTGGTACGGCTCGAACGACGGCGTCAGCACCGCGACGACGTCCTGCTCTACTCCATCGACCTGTTCCCCCGCTCACTCGTACCGCAACCACTGTCCGAAGTGGACTGGACCGGCTCGCTCTTCGCCCTGCTGAGCGACCACGGGCACTCAGTCGCCTACGCGTCGGCCCAGGTACGCGCCGTGACCCTGGACCGCGCGCTGGCCCGACGCCTCGGCCAACCCGCCACCGTCGCGTGGCTCCTACTCACACAGACTCACCATGACTCCGCCGGTCGTCCGCTGCTCTACTCCGAGGACTATCACCGTGGCACCGACTTCTCCTTCCACCTCGTCCGTCGCCGCGACTGAACCAGCGGGCGCCCACCCGCGCTCGTGACCTCTGGCCAGAGCCAAGGACGGACGGTGGTGCGTAGCTCCGGTCGGCCGGTCAGACGGGCGGTCCCGGTCGACCTGGCCGGCTTCTACCAGCACTGCGTCCAGACCCTCAGCGAGATCCGGAGGAATCGATGTCCCGTCCAGACGCCGCACCCAGTTTCGACGAGCTCCGCAGCGCACCGAAGGTGCTGCTCCACGACCACCTCGACGGCGGCATGCGCCCGGAGACGATCGTCGACCTGGCCGCCGGGTCCGGATATCGCGACCTCCCGGCCGACGATCCCGACAGCCTGCGCGACTGGTTCGCCGCCGCGAGCACCAGCGGGTCGCTTCCGGCCTACCTCGCCACCTTCGAGCACACGTTCGGTGTCCTGCAGAGCACCGAGGCGATCGCACGGGCGGCGCGGGAGAACGTCGAAGACCTCGCCGCCGACGGCGTCATCTACGCCGAGAGCCGATTCGCGCCCGAACTGCACCTACGGCACGGGCTCAGGGCGGGCCAGGCACTCGACGCCGTGCTCGCCGGCACCCGGGAGGGCGTCCAGACCGTCAAAGCCACCGGTCGAGACGTCGACGTGCGCATCATCGTCTGCGCCATGCGCGACCGCGGCGCGTTCCACGACATGGCCACCCTGATGATCCAACGGCGTGATCCCGGCGTGGCGGGCTTCGACCTCGGCGGGCCCGAAGCTGGAAATCCCGCGGCGCAGTTCCGCGACCGGTTCCACGAGCTCCGCAACGCCGGTGTCCGCCTGACCATCCACGCCGGCGAGGGCGACGGTGTCGAGTCCGTCCGGCAGGCCGCCGTCGAATGCCGCGCGGAACGGCTGGGCCACGGCGTACGCGTCATTGACGACATCGACGGCGACGCGCTCGGCCCGGTGGCCCGCTTCGTCCACGACCATCAGATCGTCCTGGAAACCTCGCCATCATCCAACGTGCACACCGGGGCGGCCGCGTCCATGGCCGACCACCCGGCACCGCGACTGCACCGGCTGGGTTTCGCCGTCACCGTCAACACCGATAACCGGCTCATGAGCCAGACCACCCTCAGCCAGGAATTCGACCACCTGGTCCGGCTGCACCGGCTCACCTGGCCGGAGATCGCCCAGATGACCGCGGTTGCGGCCGCAGCCGCGTTCCTACCTCCCGACGAACGCGACGACCTCCACAGCCGAGTGACCGCATGGCACCGCCGGCTTCCAGGAACGGCCGGATGACCTCCCACCAGGGAGCTGTTGTGCGCACCCCCATGACGTCGGCAAGGCGACGCCGGCCCTTCAGGACAAGGTGACCGCGTCGGCGGCAGCGGTCCACGCGCATGGCTGGCGGGGTGATCGTGCGGGACGCGCTTCGCGCGGCCGGTTGAGGTTCTGACCACGTCGACTGGGTCATTCCCATGGCGACAGGCCATCGCGGCATGGTGTCGATGCGCGGCCGGTGTTGAACGGCGTCTCGCACGCGAGGACGTGCGGTCGGTAGCCATGTCGTGGTGGGAAATGGCCCGGGATATTAGCCACAACGATTGGCATTGCGGTCAAACAACACGGGTGTGGGATCGCTGTCAACGCGTCGGTGGCGCCTCGGTGGTCGCCATGTGGCATGCGACCGCAAGAATCCGTTGTCAACAGCTGCTGCCATGTATGTGTCGCATTCGGTAGGAATGCGATCGGCAGCGTCGGCAGCGCTCCCAATGTTACACCCCTCGCCGATATGAAGCTGGGCGTGCCGATTTCGGCCGATCGCGATGCGAACGAGCCCTGTGACTCTTGACACCGTTGTGTCGCCGGTGTTACGAATTACGCACACACCGATGTTACCGCTAACACAATACCGCCAGCGCCTGAATCGGCCACTCCATCTAACCCATGTGCCGCCTCGTCCCCTAGCGACCGGATCGTATGTTAGCGCTAACATGCGGTCGGCCGCCAGGGCTCGTGCCCGCGTGGGCGGTTGAACGGCGGGCCGACCGGCGACACGCAGAAACGCGCGCGGCGGTCATAGAGGATCGCCGGCCTGATCGGGGCCACGCCCGTCTCCGTCAGCAAAGGACGGGGCGAGGCCCATTCCAACGAAGGCGAACACAGTCCGTTGGGTCCGGGTACCCGCTGGCACATCCCAGCCGGCGGCAACAAAGGATAGGAATGTTAGGTGAAAGCGAAGAAAATCCCCACGATCCGTTCGTTAGGTCTCGCCGTCGTCACCGCGATGGCTTCGCTCGTCGCGCTCTCGGCCCCCGCTGCCTCCGCTGCCACGGAAAGTCCGTCGACGAACGTCGACGACGCTCCGCTGGCCAGCTCGTCGGCGTCGTGTCCGCTTCCGAAAAAGTACAGTTGGACGTCCACGGGGTCACTCGCGACTCCGAAGGCGGGATGGGTCTCGCTCAAGGACTTCTCCACCGTCGAGTACAACGGCAAGCACCTCGTCTACGCGACCACCCACAACACGGGATCGTCGTGGGGCTCGATGAACTTCAGCCTCTTCGACGACTGGTCCGACATGGCCACCGCCACCCAGAACACGATGACCAGCTCCACGGTTGCGCCGTCGCTGTTCTACTTCGCTCCCAAGAACATCTGGGTGCTGGCCTACCAGTGGGGCCCGACCGCGTTCAGCTACCGGACGTCGAACGACCCCACCAACGCCAACGGCTGGTCGGCCGTGAGCCCGCTGTTCTCCGGCACCATTTCCAACTCCGGCACCGGCCCCATCGACCAGGCGGTCATCGGCGACGACACGAACATGTACCTGTTCTTCGCCGGTGACAACGGCAGGATCTACCGGGCCAGCATGCCGATCGGCAACTTCCCCGGCAACTTCGGCACCACGTCGACCATCGTGATGACCGACACCAACAACAACCTGTTCGAGGCGGTCCAGGTCTACAAGGTGCAGGGCCAGAACCAGTACCTCATGATCGTCGAGGCGATCGGCGCCAACGGGAGGTACTTCCGCTCGTTCACCGCCACCAGCCTTGACGGTACGTGGACCCCGCAGGCCGCGACCGAGAGCAACCCCTTCGCCGGCAAGGCCAACAGCGGTGCCACCTGGACCAACGACATCAGCCACGGCGAACTGATTCGCACCAGCGCCGACCAGACCATGACCATCGACGCCTGCAACCTGCAGATGCTCTACCAGGGCCGCGATCCGGCCTCGGGCGGCAACTACGGCCTCCTGCCCTACCGGCCGGGCCTGCTCACGCTGAAGAAGGTACCTCCCACGACGACCCTGACCCAGTCGCCGGCGCAGCCCGACGGAACGAACGGCTGGTACAGGACAGCTCCATCGTTCACGCTGAGCGCGACGGACGACGACTTCAACGTCGCCAAAACCGAGTATCGGCTCGATGGTGGAGACTGGACGGTCTACGACGGCTCGCCGGTCACCATCGCTCAGCAAGGCAGCCACACCGTCGAGTACCGGTCGACCGACACCGCACTCAACGTCGAGGACACCAAGACCGCCACCATCAAGGTCGACACCGTCGCACCCGTGGCAACCTTCTCAGCCACCCTCTCCGATGCGTACTACGGCTCCCTGTCGCCGGCACCCACCTGCACGGCCAGCGACGACACATCCGGCCCGACAGACTGCGTCGTCACCGGGTACAGCAACGCCGTCGGCACGCACACGCTCACCGCCACCGCAACCGACGCCGCCGGCAACACCGGCACGACCCAGCAGACGTACACGGTCCTGCCGTGGACGATCCGCGGCTACTACCAGCCGGTCGACATGGACGGCGTGATCAACACCGTCAAGGGCGGCAGCACCGTACCGATGAAGTTCCAGGTCTACGCCGGCCCCACCGAGCTGACCGATCCCGCCCTGGTAACGGTGACGGTGACCAACATCGCCTGCGACCCCAGCGCGCAGACGGACGAAATCCAGTCCCTCACCACAGGCGAGACATCGCTTACCTACGCCGACGGCAAGTTCCAGTACAACTGGAAGACCCCGAAGAGCCCCGGCACCTGCTACGCCGTTACGTCCACAGCACAAGACGGATCGAGCACGACCGCGCAGTTCAAACTCCGCTAAGCACGACCCCGACACGGAAGGGGCTGCGCACGCCGCAGCCCCTTCCCCCTGCGCGCTCACCGGGGCAGTACCGGCATCTCATGGTCGACGTCAGCCAGGTTCGGCGGCTCACCTCCGCTACGGTCGACGTCCTGGTCCGAGCGGCCGGGCGCACGATGGAGCGGGGCGGCCGGACGTGCCTCGTCGGCCCGGCGGCGGCAGTGCCTGGAGGACGCACTGCCGGCGTACGCCGATCAGGTCAGCGCACTGGAGTGGCTGCGCGCCGGTCATCCCGTGCCGTGTTGATCGGCCGGCGTCGCCTCGCCGGCGCCGGGGCCTCGTCGGCCGAGCGTTGCCAGTGCTGCCACCACTCGTCGTCGGGGAGTTCGCCTCCGGCCCGGACGAACCGGTGGAGCAGGTCCAGGGTGCGGCGCGAGGCGGTCAGGCCGGCCTCCTGGACGATGCCGCGCAGCTCCCGCCGGCGGGCGTGCATGACGGCGCCGACGGTGTCGCGCCCGGCATCTGTGAGGCCGAGCCAGATGGTGCGCCGGTTGCCGTCCCGGTGAAACCGGTGGATCAGGCCCTTGTGGCACAGCCGGTCGCACATCCGGGTCATCGTCGACACCGCAACGCCGAGCTCCTCGGCCAGCTCGCTGCTGCGCCGGGGCTCGGTCGCGAGGATCACCAGCGCGCGGTACTGCGGCACGGTCACGTCGACGTCGAGGTCGGCCAGTGTCCGGGCGGTGAGGGCCACCATCGTCCGGCTGACCGCGAGCAGGGCGCTGACGAGTGCCTCATCGTCGGCTTCGGGCATCGGTTCATTCTCCCAAACGGCGGCGAGACGGCCGGCGGGGGAGTCGTCATCAGGTCGAGGCCCGGCTTCGGCTGCTGGTCGCCGCTGCCGGCGTGCCGTATCCGTGGCTTGGCTACCTTGCCTTCGCCTGACCGGGCCTACGGGCGCGGAGGGTTCCGGTCGACGACCAGTGAGAACTGCTCGATGCTGCGGATCAGCCCCGCCAGCTGCGCGAACTCGACCGGCTTGCGGAAGAAGTATGCCGACGGCACGCCGAAGTCCCGCAGCATCCGCTCCTCGACGTCCGAGCCCGTCAGCACCACCACGGTCAGCTGGGCCAGCAGCGGATCGGCGACCACTTGGTCGAGCACCACCCACCCGTCCACTACGGGTAGGTTCAGGTCCAGGAGCAGGATGTCCGGCCGTGGCACGTCCTGATACACGCCCTGCCGATGCAGGTAGTCCAGAGCGTGCCGGCCGTCACCGAGGACGGTGACCGGATTGCGTAGCCGGTGCTCGCGGAACTCGTCAAGGGTGTACGCGACATCCCCCGGATCATCCTCGACGAGCAGAATCCGGGCCAACGGCAGCTGTTCATACGGCGCGCCGGGCGCGCTGTCACTCGGGCGGTCGTTGTCTGCGAGTCCGCTCATCGCGGCCTGCCTCCAGGTGTTCAGCACGATCTCAGCCGCCGACCAGACTTCTCGGCTGGCCCGCCCCGCCGCGAGCAGCAGCGGACAGTTGCATCAATACAACCGAAGCGTCCAGACAATGTACCCCCGGACGAGCCGCCTCCGGTGGGTGGTCGTGCCCGATTTGCGGCGGCGACGCAGATTGTCATGCGATTGCCACCATGTCGCAGACCGGCCGTCACAAGGCCCCCGCAGGCTCATCAGTTGTATCAGCACAAACATTGCCATGGGTAAGGCTGCGGGATCGGTGTTGCGAACGCATGGCTTCGGGCCCGCCGGTACGGAGGACGGACATGACCGCGATGCACACGCACGACGGCACGGACTTCAGCCTCGTCTGCGACGGATGCGGCCTGATTGTGGGCCGCCTCGGGGCGAACCTGCACAACTGGGAACTGGCGTGGATCTTCTTCAGCCGCCACGGCTGGGTCGGCGAGAGCGCGCCGGACGGACTGCACCGCTGCCCGCGGTGCCTGCTGCGTCAGCCGTCAGTGCCGGCGGGCATGGGCGGAGCCACGGTTGCGTCCTGACACCGGCCCCGCGCCGATGAGCGTCCTGGACCGACGCGAGCTGGTAGTTGTGACGAGCCGGATCCCGGCCGAACCATTGGACGCCGGCCGTCGCCCCGCGCGATGGGCCACCGAGCATGCGGCGTGGGCGAGCGCCCTGCAGCCCGCGCTGGCGGCCCGGGGCGGTGCGTGGGTCGGCTGGGACGGTGGCGACGGCGCATCACCCGTCATGTTCCAGGGCGTGTCGCTGCGGCCGGTCGGACTCTCGCGGACGGAGATCGCCGATCATCTCGAGGGCCATTGTGCGTCGACGATCGTTCCCCTGTACCACGACGCCGTCGAACGGCCCGCCTTTCACCGGCGCTGGCGGCGGGCCTACCGAACCGTGAACGACCGGTACGCGTCGGCTGCGGCGGCCGTGGCCGCGCCCGGCGGCGCCGTCTGGATCCATGGCCACGAGCTGCAACTCGTCCCGGCACTGCTGCGGGCGGCCCGCCCGGACCTGATGATCGGCTGCTACCTACCGCTGCCGGTACCGCCGGCCGAGCTGTTCGGCCGGATGCCGATGCGCAAGGAGATCATCGACGGCCTGCTCGGCTCGGACGCGATCCGGGTTCCGGACCAGCGAAGCGCCGACAATCTCGTCCACCTGGCATCGCGT
This sequence comes from Dactylosporangium sp. CA-139066, assembly GCF_050936175.1. Taxonomy (NCBI): domain Bacteria; kingdom Bacillati; phylum Actinomycetota; class Actinomycetes; order Micromonosporales; family Micromonosporaceae; genus Dactylosporangium; species Dactylosporangium sp. CA-139066. The sequence goes on from NZ_JBNJNH010000001.1 coordinate 4,313,045, forward strand.
CTCGCTGGCCACGAGGCCGAGGGCCGTGTGGTCACCGTCGCCGATCGCCGGGTGGTCGTCGATGCGCTGCCCATGGGTGCCGAAGCCGACCTGGTCGAGCGTCTCGCCGGCGGAGCGAGCGTCGGACGCCGGCTGGAGGGTCTGCGGCGTGAGCTGCGCCATCCCCGGGCCGTGCTGCTCGCCGTGGACCACCTGGACGCGACGAGCGGCGCGGAGCAGCGACTCGCCGCGTTCGGCGAGCTGCTGGCCGATCGCCGGCTCCGGGCCGCCGACTGCGTGCTCGTCCAGGTCGTCGTGCCCGCTGCCCGGCAGTCCGTCGAACAGGCCAGGATTCGGATGCGGGTCGAGCAGCTGGTCGCCCGTATCAACGGCACGCACAGTGTGGTCGGCCGCCCCGCCGTCCACTACGTGCACCGACAGTTGGACCCGATCGACCTGGTGGCCCTGTTCCGCCTTGCCGACGTGTTCCTGGCCACCCCGCTGCGCGACGGCGTCAACCTCACCGCGAAGGCCTTCGTCGCCGCCCGCCTGGACAACACCGGCGTGCTCGTACTCAGCGAGTTCAGCGGCGCCGCCGACGAGCTGGCCGAGGCCGTCACCGTCAACCCGTACGACGTGGAGGACCTCAAGCGGGCGATGGCCGTGGCCGTCGACCCGCGCCGCATCGACGGCGACAACGCCGCGATGGGCCGTATGCGGCAGACGGTACGCCGCCACGATGTGCACTGGTGGGCCGGTCGCGTCCTGGACGTGCTCGACGGGGCTGGGGAGGCAACCCGGATCCCGGGTCCGCGGGAGGCTGTCGGTGAGCCGACCTGAGGTTCAGTCGTAGCACCCGAGCCGTTACGGCGTCCCATCCATCGCGCTCGGCGCCTTCCTTGCACTCCACCACCAGCCATTCCCCGCGCTCCGCGACCCATGCCGTGCAGTTGTGGTCGTCGCCGATTTCGCCTGCCTCGGATGAGGTGGTGGTACCGGGTGTGAACCTAGCGTTCGAGCATGAGGCTGGTGGTCGATCTGACCCGCTGCCAGGGGTATGGGCAGTGTGCCTTCGCCGCACCGGAGGTATTCCGGATGCCCGGCGATGAAGCGCTGGTGTACGAGCCGAACCCCGGCGAGGAGCAGCGGGAGAAGGTGCTGCGGGCGGCGGCGTCCTGTCCCGTGCGAGCCATTGTGCTCGACTATCGGGCGGGTGAGACCGTGACCCGCGCGCCGGCGGCGGAGCGTGCCGCGGGCGTCGAGCGGATCGTCATCGTCGGTGCCTCGCTGGCCGGACTGCGGGCCGCGGACATGCTGCGCCGTGAGGGTTTCACCGGTTCCCTGACGTTGATCGGTGACGAGCCGTACCGGCCCTACGACCGGATCGCACTGTCCAAACAAGTGTTGACCGGATGGGTGCCGTCCGACCATACGGCGTTGCCGCGCAGCGAGACGCTGGATGCGCACTGGCGGCTGGGGCAGCCGGCGGTCGGGCTCGATCGCCGCGACAAGCGGGTGTTGCTCGCGAATGGGGAAGAGGTAGTTTTCGACCGGTTGTTGATCGCCACCGGAGTGCGGGCGCGGCCGTGGCCCAACGCCGATGAGGCGGCGCTCGACGGCGTCTACACGGTGCGGAGCCGGGACGACGCCGCCGGGCTGCGGCAGCGGCTGGCCGCCGCGCCGGGGCACGTGCTGGTAATCGGGGCCGGGTTCATCGGGAGCGAGGTCGCCTCCGACTGCCGGGAGCTTGGACTGCCGGTCACGGTGGTCGACCGGGGGCCGGCTCCGTTGGCGGGCGCGTTGGGCGCGGCGGTGGGCCGGGTCGCGGGACAGTTGCAGCGCGACGCCGGCGTCGATCTGCGCTGCGGCGTGGCGGTGGACGCGCTGGAAGGCGACGCCGACGGCCGGCTCCGCCGAGCACGGCTGTCGGACGGCACGACGGTGGACGTCCAGGTCGCCGTGGCGGCGCTGGGTGCGCAGCGTAACGTCGAGTGGCTCAAGGGTTCGGGGTTGGCGGCCGGGCATTGGGGTGTGGCGTGCGACGCCGGATGTCGCGCGTTCGACGCCAACGGTCTGGTCACCGACGACATCTTCGTGGCCGGCGATGTGGCACGTTTCCCGCACCCCGTCTACGACTACCAGCTGATGGCCATGGAGCACTGGGGCAACGCCGTCGACCAGGCCGAGATCGCCGCGCACAACATGATCAGCGCCGAGCCCGACCGGTGGCCGCACCTGGCCCTGCCCGTGTTCTGGTCCACGCAGTTCGGCACCGAGATCAAATCCATCGGGGTGCCCACGTTCGCCGATGAGCTGATCATCACTCAGGGGTCGACGGCCGAGCGCCGGTTCGTGGCCGTCTACGGCCGCCGCGGGCGAATCACCGCCGCGGTCACCTTCGACCAGGGGATGTGGCTGCAGTTCTACGGCCGCCTGATCGAGCGGGCCGCCCCGTTTCCGCCACGATGGCGCACCGTCGACCAGCCCGAAGCCCAGCAGCCGGTACCGGCCGAGGTGCGGCCCGAGCCGTCCGCCCATGCCACGGTGGTACTCACCGGCCACCAACCGAGCGAACGCCGTGCCGTGCTCGTGCACAGCGGCTGAACCCGCCGCCGTCACCCTGTCGCCGTCGATCAATCGCGAAAGGACGCGCCATGGCAACGGCCAGCGTCTTCCAGCAGATCCTCGACTTCAGCAACCGGGCCGATCCCTACCCGCTCTACCGGCAGTTGCGCACGAACCCGGTCGTGCGCGAGGCCGACGGCACCTACGTCGTCAGCCGGTACCGCGACATCGTCGCCCTGCTGCACGACCCCCGGACCAGCTCCCGGGACGTTGTCACGCTCGGCGGCTTCATCTCCACGGACCCGCCGGAACACGACCGCATGCGGCGGCTCATCAACCGTCACTACGGCCCGCCCGAGACACCCGGACGGATCGATGGCATGGCCCCGCAGCTGGTGGACATCGTCACCGCGCTGATCGACCGCTTCACCGGCCGGAGCGAGGTCGATCTGGTCGACGACTTCGCCTACCCGCTGCCGGTGACGGCGATCTGCCGGCTGCTCGGCGTGCCGGTGCAGGACGAACCCCGCTTCCACCGTTGGGCCGACGCCATCGTCGAAGGCATCGGCCCGCAACCCCAGGGAGCGGAACAGGCCCGCCACCATGCCGATGAGGCCTTCGCCGAGATGGGCCGCTACTTCGCAACGCTGATCGACGCGTACCGGCAGACGCCGGGCGACGATCTGCTCTCGGCGATGGCGGCAGACGATCGCACCGGGGAGGCAATGTCCAGGGTCGAGTTGCTCACTAACGCCTCGCTGCTGCTCGTCGCCGGACACGAGACCACCGTCAACCTCATCACCAACGGCATGCTGACCCTGCTCCGGCACCCCGGCACGCTCGATCGGATCCGCCACGAACCCCACTACGTTTTCCCCACCGTCGAGGAACTGCTCCGTTACGAACCGCCGGTGCACATGCTGGTTCGTACGGCACTGGATGACATCGACATCGCGTCCACGACCATCCCGGCCGGCGCCACGATCCAGCTCGTCCTCGCCGCCGGCAGCCGCGATCCCGACCACGTCCGCGATCCCGACCGATTCGCCCCAGAGCGGCACGACCTGCAAAGCACGGACTTCCACCGCGAAGACAGCCAGCACCTGGGCTTCGGCGGCGGCGTCCACCACTGCTTCGGCGCACCGCTGGCCCGGCTGGAAACCCAGATCGCCCTGCGCGAACTGGCCCGGCGACTGGAAAACCCCCGCCTACTCGCCGACCCGCCACCGTACCGGCCCAACCCCGTACTCCGCGGCCCACGACACCTACCCATCAGCTTCGACCGCGTCCATCCCCACACCACGGTCGCCGACAGCGCAGCGATGTCCCCGTTGGAGGCCGGTGGGTGACGACGGTGTCGATCTTGTTCGCAACCGTGTTCGTGAGCGTGTCGATCACCGTGATGCCGCGGAACGTGGCCACGACGAGCTTCGCGCCGTCCGGGCTCACGGCCAGCCCGCCGAACGTCAGTGCACCGGTGGAGATGGTCGCGCGTGAACGTGGCACCATCCCCGCGCTTGTCCCGCAGCGGGACAACTTCGCACGGACGGCGAACGGCTATTCGTCCGGATCTACTTGGCACCTTCTTTGATCGTATATCCGAGGCCGCACGCCTTCGATGGCGAGTGCGACCAGTCGGTCGACGTCGGCCGCGCTGTCGGGTTCGGGCTCCGCGGCCAGGGCGATTGCGCTGACAAGTTTGAGTAGGTCGGTGGTGGTGACGTCCGGGCGTACGCTGCCCGCGTGGCGCGCGCGGACGAGTAGCTCGTCGCCGGCGTTCACGATCATCGTGTGGCAGGTGGCGCCGAGTGTGGGATCGCCGCCAGGGGTTCCGGACATGATCGCTGCCGCGAGGCCACGGTTGGCTGTCGCGTGTGTGCCGACGGCTCGCAGCCACGTGGTCAGCGCGGTCCAGGGGTCGAGACGGGTGGCAAGGTCGTGGGCCTTGGCGCAGAGGGCCTGCACCCGGTCTCGGAAGACCGCCTGCAGTAGCGCCGCGGCGGAGGGCGCGTACGGCATGTTCAGCGTCCAGCCCACGGTCGGCTCCCCCGGCACCGCGCCGGATTTCTCCACCGAGGACGAGGTCCGGTGGGGCGTCAACGTCGCCGAAGCCGCGCAGGCCGCAGGAGTCGCGCACTTCGTCTTCACCTCCGTCGCCGGTGCGGGCCGCCACGACAGCGAGAAGGTGCCGCAGAACCTGGTGAGCAAATGGCGGATCGAACAGCGCATCGCCAAGCTCGACCTACCGGCAACGATTCTGCGGCCGGTGTCGTTCATGGAGAACTACACGGGCGGATACCACCTGCACAACGGCACCCTGGCGACCGCGTTCGAGCCCGACGTCCCACAGCAGATCATGGCCGTCGACGACGTCGGCGTGTTCACCACGCTCGCCTTCGCCCGGCCGGCGGACTGGATCGGGCGCGCGATCGACCTGGCCGGCGACGAGCTGACACCACTACAGATCGCGGCGGCCATCTCCGAAGCCATCGGCCGCCCGCTGCCGTATGCGCAGGTTCCGATCGACGCCATCCGGCAGATCGGCGAGGAATTCGCGTACGCGTACGAGTGGCTCAACACGCTCGGTTACCGAGCCGACATCGCCGAGGCACGCCGGCTCCACCCAGGCCTCATGGACCTCGGTAGCTGGCTGGCCGTCACCGGGGCGCTGCAGATCAGCACGTTCCTCGCCAGCCAGGACGCCGCAGGACAGCAGGCGTGAGCAACCAGAAGGCAGACCTCGGAAGAGTCGGATCTGGGCCGGCCACCTCGACAACTACCCGGCCGCCACGGTCCGCGACACCGCCATAAGGATCGAGGATCTCGGCTACGGCACGCTGTGGTTCCCCGAGACGACCGGCCGGGAAGCGATGACACAGGCCGCGATCTTGCTATCGGCCACCCAGCGGATCGTGGTGGCGGCGGGCGCCGCCGACATCTACGCCCGCGACGCCGTCACCACCGCAGCCGCACAACGCACCCTTGACGAGGCGTACCCCGGACGATTCCTGATCGGGCTCCGGGAAAGCCATGGTCGGCCGGCTCGCCGACGAGATCCACGTGATGCGCGACGGTGTGTTCGTGGAGAGCGGACCCGCGCACCGGGTCCTCACCGGCCCCAGCCACGAGTACACCCGCAGCCTCCTCGAAGCGGTCCCGCGGCTGGATGCGACGGCACGGTGCTGCCCCGCCGGCCTCGGGAGCTGTCCGGCGGGCAGCGGCAGCGCCTCGCGATCGCCCGGGCGCTCGCCGCCGACCCCGCGGTCATCGTCTGCGACGAACCGGTGTCGGCGCTTGACGTGACGATCCAGGCGCAGATCCTGGACCTGCTGCTGGGCCTGCAAGACCGGCTCGGCCTCGCCTACGTCCTCATCTCCCATCACCTCGGCGTCGTCCGCCGCCTCAGCCACGACGTGCTCGTCATGTGCGACGGCGAGGTCGTGGAGTCCGACCCGGCGCAGCAGTTGTTCGGCGCGCCGCGGCGCCCGTACACCCGACAGCTCCTCGCCGCTGTCCCCGAGATCCCCAGCGTGAAGGAGCCCGCGCGACTCGACGGCATCTGCATGTCAATGTCCACCTGGTCGGCGCCGGCCTCGGCCTGCACGCCGCGGCCTGGCGGTGGCCGGCCGCGGACCCGGCGACCTACGCCGACGTCGACCGGTGGATCGAGGCGGCCCGCGTCGCCGAACGCGGCTGCGCATCGTGCAGACGCTCGCCGATGGCCGCCCGCATGCCAAGTGCAGCGCCGAATGGGGCTTCGGGGTGCACAAGTCGACGATGACGCACCACTTCCGGCTGCTGCGGCAGGCCGGTCTGACCCGCACCACGGTCACCGGCCGCACCCACACCATCGAACTGCGCCGCGAGGAGCTCGACGCTCGCTTCCCCGGCCTCGTCGCCGCGCTGACCGCGCCGCGGGCCGAAGCATGATGCGGTGACACCGTCCGCCGTCCGATGTTCTCTACTGATCCGATAGGATCAGTGGGATGGCGGAGCTCTCGGGATCGGTCGTGGTGACGGCGGCCGGTAGCGGCATCGGACGAGCGGCGGCCGAGCTGTTCGCCGAGCGCGGTTACGGCGTCGTGGCGGTCGACATCGATGCCGGGCGGCTGGCCCCGCTGTCCGCGGTGACCGGGATCGTCACCCTGGTCGGCGACGTGGCCGAGGAGCGGACCAATGCCGAGATGGTCGGCCTGGCCCGGCGCCGTTTCGGCCGGCTCGACGCGGCCGTGCTCAACGCCGGCATCGGCGGGGCCCCGCCGCTGGAGGACGACCGCGCGATCGCGGCGCTCGACGCGATCCACGCGGTCAACGTGCGTGGCGTGGCGCTCGGCATCCGAGCGGTCACCCCGGCCCTGCGGGCCGCCGGCGGGGGCGCGATCACGGCGGACGTGCATGGCTGAGCGCCCGTCAGCCCTCGCCGCCCAGCTCGCCGGGGCCCGGGCCAACCCCGGACCGGCCGCTCTGGCGACCGTCACCGGGCTGCTCAACGGGGCCACGATGGTCTACGGGCGGCCGCCGTCGGCTGGTCCACCGACCATCTGGTGCTGCCGGCCCTGTCCGGGGCCACGGTGCCGGCGTCGGCCTGGTTGGGGGAGCGCGGCGCTGATCCTGGGCGTGTCGGTGGTGCGCTGGGCGACCATCCTCGTGCGTGGGCTCGCGACCGGGCGGGTGCAGTACCGGGCCCAGGCCGAGACCCGCCGTCGGGTGGCCCACCGCTATCTTGACCTCGGCCCCTCGTGGCATCGCCGGCACCCGCCGGGCCGGCTGCTCGCCCACGCGATCTCCGACGTGGATGCGCTGTGGTCGCCGATGCAGTTCGCGTACTTCGCCGCCGGCATGGTGTTCATGCTGCTGCTGGCGCTCGCCGAGCTGGTCCGGCGCGATCCGGCGCTCGGCCTCGTCGGGCTCGCCCTCGTGGTCCTCGTCCTCGGCCTCAACGTCACCTACCAGCGGCGGCTGGCCCCGCGGGCCCGGGCCGCCCAGGCCGCCCGTGGCGTCGTCGGCGGGGTCGCCCACGAGTCGATCGAGGGCGGACCGGTCGTGCGCAGCCTCGGCCTGGCCGAGCAAGAGGCGGCCCGCTTCGCCGCCGCGGTCGGCCGGCTGCGCGACGCCGACCTGCGCATCGCGGCCGTCAGCTCGATCTTCGACCGCTGCTGGAGCTGCTGCCGACCGTCGCCGTCCTGGCCGACCTGGCGGTCGGGGCGCCGCGGACCGGGCCCGGCGGCCAGCTCTCCGTCGGCGACCTGGTCATGCTGGTGTACGGCTGGCTCCTCGCTCTGCCCGTGCTCGTCCTCGCCGCGCTGGCCTTCGGCGCGATGCTCGGGCTGCAGCGGGTGATCGGCCGGCGCTACGACGCGTCCCGGCGGGAGCTCGCCCGACTGCAGACCACGATCACCGAGGCCGTACTCGGCGCCCCCGTCATCCGGGCCACCGGCACGCAGCCGCGCATGCGGGCCCAACTGGACGCCGCCGTGGATCGGGCCCGCGACGCCCTGCTGCGCACCCTCGCGCCGCTGCACACCAACGCATCGCTCGGCGAGTTGGCCATTTCCACGATGACGGTCACGGTGCTGCTCGGAGGCGTCTGGTGGGCGCTGACGGGGGACGGTGCCCGGCCCCGGCTCACCGCGGGCGAGGTGGTCGCCATGGTGTTCCTGGTCGGCTTCTTCGTCAGGCCGCTGCAGTACCTCGTGCAGAGCCTCGGCGAGGCCCAGAACGCCCTCGCCGGCTGGCGGCGCGCGATCGAGCTGGCCTCGGTCCCCAGCGCCGAGGCCGGCGGCGGTGGCACCCTGCCGGAGGGACCGGTGAGCGTCTGCCTGGACGGCGTGTCCGCCCGCTACAGCGACGGCCCGCTGGTCCTGCCCGGGCTGAGCGTGCACATCGCCGCGGGCGAGCACGTCGCGGTCGTCGGCCGGACCGGGTCGGGCAAGTCCACGTTCGCGAAGCTGCTCACCCGCCGCCTCGAACCGGCCGGCGGCACGATCCGGCTCAGCGGGGTGCCGCTGTCCCGGCTGACCGCCGCAGCCCTGGCCGGCCGGGTCGTCATCGTCCCGCAGGACGCGTTCCTGTTCGACGGCACCCTGGGGGAGAACATCCGGCTCGGCACGCCCGGCGCCACCGACGCCGACGCCGCTCGTATCCTCGGCGACCTCGGCCTGGCGGACTGGCTCGCCGCCCTGCCGGCGGGCCTGGACACCCCGGTCGGACTGCGGGGGAGCGGCTCTCGCTCGGCGAGCGGCAGCTCGTCGCCCTGGCCCGCACCGCGCTCGTCGACCCGGACCTGGTCGTGCTCGACGAGGCGACGTCCGGCGTCGACCCGGCCACCGACGCGGCCGTGCAGCGGGCCCTGGCCGTGCTCACCCGCGGTCGCACTACCGTGTCGATCGCCCACCGGATGCCGACCGCGGCGAGCGCCGACCGGGTCCTCGTCCTCGAGTCCGGCCAGGTCGTCCAGTCCGGGCCGCCCGCCCGGCTCGCCGCCGAACCGGGCCCCTACGCCGAACTCGCCGACGCCTGGACAGGAGTGCCGTCATGACCGTCAGCCGGCTCGGGTTCAACACCCGCGTCTCGTTCCCCACCGGCGCCGCCGCCCGCGGTCTGCGCGAGGGCATCGAGCTGTTCCGCGCGGCCGAGGCCCTCGGATACCAGTCGGGGTGGGTGTACCAGCGCCACTTCGACAACTACCTGTCCTCGCCGATCCCGTTCTTCGCCGCCGCCGGCCAGCACACCGAGCGGATCTCGCTCGGCAGCGCCGTCATCCCGGCCCGCTACCAGGAGCCGATCCTGCTCGCCGAGGCCGCGTGCACAGCGGACCTGCTCGTGGGCGGGCGGTTGCAGCTGGCGTTCTCCAGCGGTACCGACGTCTGGGACGCCGTCTTCGGCGCGGTCGACGCCGACGCCCGCACCGAGGGCCAGCGCCGGCTGGCCCGGTTCCTCGCCGCGGTCGCGGGCGAGACCCTGCACACGGTCACCGAGCGCCGCGGCGTCGGCGGCCCGCCGGTCGGCACGCAGCTGCGGGTGACCCCGCCGAGCCCGGGCCTGCGTCAGCGGATCTGGTACGGCTCCGGCAGCATCGCCTCCGCCGTCACGGCCGCCCGGCAGGGTCTGCGGCTGATCACCGGGACGATCCTGCACGACGTGCCGCCCGGCGACACCTTCCCCGCCCACCAGGCCCGGCTCATCGCCGCCTACCGCGACGCCTGGACGGCCGCGCACGGCACACCGCCGCCGCCCGTCGCGGTCGCCGCCTCGGTGCTGCCCGGCCCGACCGCGGCCCTGCGCGAGACCTACGCCGCCTACGACCGGCAGCGCCGCACCCAGGGCCCGGCCGCGTCGCGCCCGGCCGGCGCCCTCGAGCCGGCCCTGGTGCCCGACCTGCCACCCGGCATGCTGATGAGCCCCGTCTACCACGGCGAGCCGGACGCGGTGGCCGCGGCGGTCCGGGCCGACCCGGGCCTGAGCGCCGCCGACGAGCTGGTGCTCTTCCTCCCGCCGGCGCTCGGCCTCGCCGAGAACGTGCGACTCCTCGAGGACCTGGCGGCAACTGTCGCGCCCGCCCTCGGCTGGTCGCCCGCCCATGCGGCCGATCCGGCCGCCGTGAGTCGATGCGATACCGATCGGCCCGCTGCAACGCGTTGAGCAGAGTGTCGTCGATGACCTCACGCTGAACGACGCACGCGTTGACGACGAGCGCGTCGCGGGGGAAGTCGTCGATGTGGCGCAGCAGGCCGGCCGGGTCGTCCGCCCGGACGCGGCCGGCGACGGCGCGCAGAAAGCTAATGGTGCGGGCGTCGGTCCGCGACCGATAGATTATCCCTCCCGAGCATGACGGTCGACGGAGTGGACGGCCAGGTGTGCGCGCCGGGCCGTCGGGTGGTCGAGCTCGTCGAGCACGGCCAGGGCCAGGTCCGCGTGGGCGAGCGGCCGGTCCCACCACCGCCGGTCCACGACCGGTTCAGTCAGTCGGTAACGGCCGGTCGGCACGGCATCCGGATGCAGCCCCGGCGGGGGGCTCAACACGATCCAGTCGGCGCCCGGCTCGGCGCGCAGTCGTTCGATGCCGTCGGCGTGGGCCCGCGCGAACGGGCGCAGGGCCGCCGGGAACAGCTCCGGGTCGTCCAGCACCCGGCCGTCGTCCGGGGTGTGCATGGTGGCGAACAGCCCGACCACGACCGCGCGGGGAACGCCGGTCGCGGTGACCGCCGCGAAGACCCGCTCGTAGTAGCCGGGGTCGAATCCCGAGAAGGACGCCGGCGGGGCGGAGAAGGGCGTCACCGCGCAGACCAGCCCGCGCGCGCCGGCGGCCGCGCGGACCAGCGAGCCCGAGTCGAGCGCGTCACCGGCGGCGAGGGTCACCCCGGGGCCGCGCAGGTCGTCGTGGCGGGCCGGCCCGCGCACGATCGCGATCACGGGATGCCCGCGCCGGGCGGCCTCGGCGATCACGGCCCGCCCGACTCGTCCGCCGGCGCCCAACACTGCAATCGGAGCTGTCACGGGGCCGACGGTACCGTCGGGAGGTCTGGTTACCGCAACGAAACCGGAGGGCGTCGATGAGCGCCGCGCACAGCCGTCCCGCTCGCATCCACCCGGCCTGTCCGACGTCGGCGTTTCCGGTCCAGGTCGGCGGCAAGTGGACCGGCATGGCGGTGCTGTGCCTGGCCGCCGGGCCGCTGCGCTTCGGTGACCTGCGCGCGCAGCTCGCCCCGGTCTCCGCGAAGGTGCTGGCCGAGACACTGCGCGACATGCAGCGCCGCGGCTTCGTCCGGCGGCACGACCACGAGGTCAATCCGCCCAACGTCGAGTACGAGCTGACCGCGCTGGGCCGCAGCCTCATCGAGCTCATCGATGCGGCCCGGGACTGGGGCCGGCGCCATCCCGGCATCGATCTGGAAGGCGACCCCGATCAGGTGACGTAGTGGCCGCGCTCGAGGTCGGTCAGCAGGTCCGGACCGGCTGGCCGCCACCCGGCAGCGCGCCGATTGCGGCCGACGAGGCCAGCCCGTCGATGCCCGGGTCCACGTGCTGGTGTCCAGACCTGTCCGTCGTAGTGGGGACATCTGTGCGTTGATCCGGCCGTTCGTCGGGGTGGCGAACGGCACGTGCGGCTGCCATCCGGGAGCTCGCCGGCGTCAACGCGGCACAACTGGGCAGATAACCGCACGATTGAAAGTGTTCTCGGCGGCTGGTGTCCCGGAGGCCGTCGATCCGCAGGAGGCAGCCGCGACATGGTGCTGGAAAAGGTGGTCCCGATTCCGGCGGCCGGAGTGGTCTGGCAAGCCGACGTAGCGGTGCCCGACGATCCGGTCGGGCTGGTGCTGTTCGCGCATGGCAGCGCCCGTGCCCGGCGCAGCCCCTGGGGCTCGGCACTGGCCGGCCGGCTTGGACGAGCCGGCCTGGTCACGATACGCACCGACCTGCTCGCCCCGCACGAGCAGTACATCGACGAACGCGCCGCTCGGCTGCGGTTCGACGTCGGGCTGCTGGCCGGTCGGCTGGTCGCCGCAGTCGATTGGCTATGGGACCGTCCGCAGACCGCCCGGTTGCCCGTCGGCCTGTTCAGTGATGGTACCGGCGCGGCCGCCGCGTTGTTCGCCGCCGTCCGCCGTCCCGCGGCGGTACAGGCCATGGTGTTCCGAGACGGACGACCGGACCGCGTCGGCAGCGCGCTGGGCGAGGTGCATGCCCCGACCCTGTTCATCGTCAGCGAGCGCGACAGCACGCTCGTTACGCTCAGCCGGCAAGCCGCCGCCAGCATGTGCGCGCCCTGCCAGCTTCAGCTGGCATCCGACAGCACCATTTCGGTCCAAGCAGCGGCGACGGATCACATCGCTGGACGGGCCAGCCAATGGTTCACCGGCCATCTCGATTCCAGATCTACCGACCGGGCCGCCGTCGCAAAAGCCCCGAGCCCAGCCGAAGGCGCGTCCGCACCATCCTGCAGCGACGACGGGCCGGCAACGGCGACGCCCTGGTGACGCGGCTGTATCGCGTTGCCGATCGATTGGACGGTGGTGGCGCCCGCCACTTCCAGCCGTAGAGAGGTGCAGGTCGCGAGGGCGGAGCGGACCTCGACCGCGTCGGACGGCGGCCGCTCGACTGGGGCGCCGTGCCGCGCCGGTGTGACGAGTCGGCGGATTGGGTATCTCCGCGTCGGCGATCCGGGCACTGCGCTACCACGCGACTTTGGGCAGCTGCAATGGCCCGGGCCGAGTGCGTGGCGGAAGGAGTCGGGTGGCGCAGCCAATGCAGGTGCAGCGGGTGCCGGCTGGCGGGCACGCGTGTCTGACGTTCACCGACGCGGACGAGCGCCTTGACCTGCTCGCCGTGTTCATCGGCGACGGCCTGGACGCCGGTGCGCGGGTCGTGTGCTACAGCGACGGGATCCCGCCGGAGGCGTTCGTCGACGAGCTCGTCAACCGGTCGGTGCCAGCCACGGCCGCGGCGCAGCGGGGTCAGCTGCTGGTGGCCGACTGCGCAACCGGCTGGCTCGGCTCGGACACCGCCACGGCCGAACAGATGCTCGATGCCGTCCGGGCACAGGTCCGCTCCGCGGCGGAGGACGGCTACTCAGGTCTGCGGGTCGCCGCCGACATGGCTTGGGCCGCGCGCCCGCATGCCGCCGCGCATGAACTGCTGCGCTTCGAACACGGCTTCCGGGACGTGCTCACCGGCGGCGGGCTGACTACGATCTGCCAGTACGACCGGGCGGTGTTCGACCCGGTCACCCTGGCGTTCGCCGCCGATGTGCACGGGCAGGCCGTCGCGGCGCAGGTGTACCACGAGGACCCGCTGCTGCGGATCTGCCGGCAGTACCGCCCGGCCGGTGTCCGCATCGCCGGTGAACTGGACTTCCGCCACCTCGACGTGCTGCAACAGGCCCTCGCAGAGACGCTGCGCCTGGACGACTGCCCGCAGGTCAACCTCCGCCGGCTGCGGTACGTTGACGGGGCGTGCGCGGCGGCCATCGTCCGCGCGGCGTCACAGTTGCCACCCGGGCGCAGCATGGACGTGATCTGCGGATCACTGCCGGCCACCATGCTGCGGCTGTGCGGAGCGGATACGGTTGGCGGCGCACGGCTACGGGTACGGGAGGCGACATGACCGGCACCGCACGGTTCCGCGTCACCGCGGACGGCCAGCCACCCCTCGACGACACCGAACCAGACAGCCGGCCGGCCGCGACCGAACAGCTTCCCCGAGCGGTGATCGACCTGCGGCAGTCATTCACGATCGACGACCTGTACGCCCTGCGCGCCGCCGTCGAGGCCCATGCCACCGCCGACGGCGTCGACCGGCACACCGTCGACGCGCTGCTGATCATTGTCAGTGAGCTCGCCACCAACGCCGTGCTGCACGGCGGCGGCCGCGGCGACCTGACGCTCGCCCGGTCCGGCACCGACCTCGTCTGCGTCGTCCGCGACTACGGCCCCGGCCTGGCCGACCCGCAGGGAGCCGGACGCACCAAGGTGCCACCAGCGGCGCTCAACGGCCGAGGGCTGTGGATCGTCCGCCAGCTCAGCGAGCTGACCATCACCACCGGACCGGACGGCACCACCGCCACGGCCACCGTCGCGGCGGCCCCCGACGCACCCGCATCCTGATCCGGCAGCACCAATGGTCGGACTGACGGAACCTACCGGTGTGATGTGGCCGGCACCGTGGACGAGCTGGACGGCGGCGCCGACGCGGCGGCGGTGACGGTGGGCTGGGCCGGTCGATGTTGCATCGCGGCCGGGCTGCCGTGCCTGCGCTGCGGGAGGAGCTTGTGCGCGGCGAGCATGAGGAACTTGGCCTGCTTCATGATCGATCACCTCGCTCGCCACGCGCCGGATCCCGCCACGCGAACACAGATCTGCGAGGCCACCGTGGACCGTGGCCTCTACTACGAGTTCCACATCGACGAAACCCCTCGGGACCTATGGATGATCAACGGGATGTGGCCTCCCGCCTCGGGCAGCGAAGCCGAACAGCTCTGGGCGCGCGAAAACCGGCCAGTCCCCTATTGATCGGCGAACACGCCACGACCGGGCACGAGCCGGACAGCGGGGTCACCCGCCAGGTGAAGGGCGCCCGAGGGGCACGGTGGCGGCCGGGTTCCGTCGTACGGTGGCAGCATGACCGCTGAGCTGGCCGCGTTCCGGGTCAGCGTTGCCGAGGATGCGCTCGATGATCTGCGGCAGCGCCTGGGTCGCGCCCGCTGGCCGGAGCCGGCGACGGTGGCCGACTGGAGCCAGGGTGTACCGCTGGACTGGCTCCGTGACCGCGGCGCTGGCGGCGCAGCAACCCGAACGCATGGTGGGCATCCACCTCAACTTCTTCCCCATGGCCCGCCCCGACCAGTTCCCCTCCGACGACCTGACGGATCTCGAGCGGCAGAGCCTGGCCGACGCCGCCCACCACCGCGAATGGGGCAGCGGCTACGCCCTCGAACAGGCGACCCGGCCGCAGACCGTCGGCTACGGGCTGACCGACTCCCCGGTCGGCCAGTGCGCCTGGATCGCCGAGAAGTACTGGGCCTGGACCGACCACAACGGTGATCCCCTCGCCGCGCTCAGCCGCGACCAGATGCTCGACAACATCAGCGTGTACTGGCACACCGCCACAGCCGCGTCCTCGGCCCGAATCTACTGGGAGCACGGCTTCGGCCGGCCGTCGGCCCACGGGCTCGATCCCGGGCTCCTCACCGTGCCGGTCGGTGTGTCGGTGTTCCCGCGCGAAATCTTCCGTCCGTCGCGGCGCTGGTGCGAGCGGTACTGCTCCGATCTTCGCTTCTATGAACAGCTTCCCCGTGGCGGCCATTTCGCCGCGTTCGAACAGCCGGAACTGTTCGTCGACCAGATCCGGCGCGCCTTCCGCACCATGCGCTGACCCACACCGCCCACGACGGCGGCAAGGGAAACAGCGTCCGTCAGCATCCATGTGCCAGGACGCTCGGAACCGCCTTCTCAAGCCACCAGGTTGTCGCCGTCGGTGGTGAGGGTCGACGGGCGTTCGCCCGCGTAAGGAATCCACACGAACTCGGGAACGAAAGGCTTGAACACCGTACCGCGGGCCTCCGGCAGGATGTTTTCGGCCAGCACCAAGCCAGGGATTGTTCCGGCCTGGAGTCCTTCGACGCACTCGCGTCGCAACTCGGCCAGGTCGACCAATGTAAATGGATCCCATCCGACCTGGGCGGCCCGGTAGCCCGTGAATCGGCCGAGCAGCCGGTACAGCTGATGGCCAAGCTCGGTCAGCGCGGCGGCCGGCAGCCGGACAAGCTCGTGCCCACGATCCACTGGCAAGCCCCGGCCGATGCCGATCGGCAGAACACTCATCAGGAGGTACGGGACGTCATCGGCATCAGTTTCCCAGCAGACGGCAGGCTCGTGTAGGCCGACTTGCCGGCGTCCGGCAGTCAAGGGCATCGCACCACGGACAAGGTCTTGCGCGGTCCACGCCGCGGCTTGATCAACCCCGAAGTTCACCGCCAGCCCAAACGCGATTCCCATGCTGCTCTTGATACCGCAATCCGGCTGGCCGCGCGATGCCTCGGCCCGACCACACCACAACGCCGAGGCGCACTCACCTGCCGCTGTCATCGCGCACCGGGACGGTCGAGCGGTGGAAGCCGTCGACACTGCGTCGAGGTTCAGCGGATGGTGGCCGGCTGCGGGGAACCGGCCGGCACTCGCGTCGCGAGAGTGTAGGCCGGCACCGCGAAGGCGACCACGACGAGGTGCATCACCATGAGGGCGACGACCGCGGCCGGGCCGGTGTCCGGGATGAACCGCAGCGCCAGCAGCGCCAGGTCCGGCACGAACGACACCAGTGTCACGGCCGGCACGAGCACCGCCAGCACGGCGCGGGGCCGGGCCGAACGGCGATGCACGGCCCGCCAGCCCAGCCAGCCGCCCACGACGCCGAGCGCCGTCAAGGCGCCGTAGACCGGCAGCTGCAGCGGCCCGGACGACGCGCTCGCCCCGGCACCGACCGCGACAGCGGCCACCACAGCGTTGACGGCGACGGCACCGATGATGGCACCCAGCAGGATCAGCACGGTACGTCGGACCATGACACACCCCTCTCGAGTAAATTACGGGACCTTTCAGTCCCGTAAATTACGGTACCCGATGGTCTCGTATCATTG
Source organism: Dactylosporangium sp. CA-139066 (assembly GCF_050936175.1). Taxonomy (NCBI): domain Bacteria; kingdom Bacillati; phylum Actinomycetota; class Actinomycetes; order Micromonosporales; family Micromonosporaceae; genus Dactylosporangium; species Dactylosporangium sp. CA-139066. The sequence continues at coordinate 4,329,720 of NZ_JBNJNH010000001.1, forward strand.
CTGTGTGGCAGCTGAGAGCCCCGACCGCAGCCCGGTAGCCGGACGTCCCCGCGATCCGGCGCTCGACGCGGCGATCCTGGCCGCGACCCAGGACCAGCTCATCGCGCACGGCTTCGCCGGCACCACGGTCGGGGCCGTCGCACGCGCCGCCGGCACCGGCAAGGCCGCCGTCTACCGGCGCTGGGCGACGAAGACGGACCTGGTCATCGCCGCCGTCCAGGCCCTGCAGCGCCCGCCGGTCGTGCCCGACACCGGCACCCTGCGCGGCGACCTGCTCGCGTGCGCCCGCCACTTCGTCCTGCCCGACCGCCGCCCCGTCCTGGTACTGGCCGGCCTCCTAGAAGAACTCGGCCGAAATGCCGAGCTCCGCGCCGCCGCCTACGCCGCGATCGGCCGCCCGCCCGCCGTGGCCTTCGCGATCGTGATCGACCGCTGGCGCGCCCGCGGCGAGGTCACCTCACCGGCCCCGACCGCCCTGCTGGCCGGCATCGTCCCGTCCGCCGCATTCCGCAGCGTCGTCCTGCAACGCCAGGCCATCGACCCGCAGACGGCCACCGACCTCGTCGAGTACGTCCTGCTCCCGGCCCTGCGACACCCAGCCTGAACGCACCCCGGCACGTCCCGCTCGGCCAGGAAACGGAACCGGGTCCCAGGTCCGCGAACCGGTCGGCCCGACGTCGAGCCCGACGAAAACGAAAGCCCGACGATCTGCGGCCCAGCCGAACGGCCGACGCGAAACATGCCCGCAACGGGCGGAAACTCGCAGGTCACCAGCGGTAGGAAGGTCCGCCGAAACGCTTGGGATCCGCGTTGCCGGATGCATTGACGTGCCGTGAGTCACGGCTCTATCGTGAACCACCAGTTCACTGAGTGATCCGATCCAACGGTTCACTAAGTGAAACACGACCGCCGGACGACGGCTCCCGAGAGGTTTCGGAGAGTGCCTGCACATGACCGCGACAAAGATCGTTCCGCCGCCGACGTCGGCCGAGACGGGGCGCGCCCAGCGCGGACGGCAGCAGTTGGCGCAGGGCCGGTCCCTTCGCGGACCTAACGTGAAGAAACACGTCATCAACACCGTCGGCTCGATCGGGATCGTCGCACTGCTCGCCGGGCTCTGGGAGGGGTACAAGGCGCTCGGCCAGGCGGTCGGCGACGTCATCCCCGGAACCAAGATCGGCTTCCCGGTGGCCACCGACGACCTGTCGATGCCCCACCTCTCGACGATCCTGCACTCGCTGATCGAGCCGGCCCGGCGCGGCGACTCGATGTCCCTGGGTGCGTACCTGATCGGCGAGACCACGGTGACCCTGCGCGAGGCCCTCTACGGCCTCGTCGCCGGCTCCGCGCTCGGCCTGCTGCTCGCGATCGTGTTCCTCAACGTGGTCCCGATCAGCAAGGGCCTGATGCCGTGGCTGGTGGCCTCGCAGACGGTGCCGCTGGTGGCGATCGCCCCGATGATCGTGATCTGGGGCGGCAAGGCCGGCGCCCCGCCGTGGATCGCCGTGACCGGCATCGCCGCCTACCTGGCGTTCTTCCCGGTCACGATCAACACCCTGCGCGGCCTGAAGTCGCCGCAGAAGGTGCACCTGGAGCTCATGCACAGCGTCGGTGCCAAGCGCCGCCAGGTGCTGTGGTGGCTGCGAGTGCCGGCCTCGCTGCCGTTCGTGTTCGCCGGGCTCCGGCTGGCCGCGACGGCGAGCGTCGTCGGCGCGATTGTCGGCGAGCTGTCGGCCGGCACCGGTCGCGGCATCGGCCGGTCCATCCTCACCTTCGCCTACTACTACTCGAACGGCCCGGAGAAGCTCTACGCGGCCGTCCTCGTATCCGCGGTCGCCGGCATCGTCTTCGTGCAGCTGCTGGGCCTGATCGAGCGATTCGCGCTCCGGCACCGCCATGCGTGAGCAGTCCAGAAAGAGCCAAGAACTCATGGCTCGGACCGCGTCAGCGGCGGACCGTCGCTCCCGCCAGGAATCCCGGCGTCCGCGGTGGCAAGACCGCACCGAACCTTCGACATGTGCCTGGAGTAGCTGATGACTGAGCCCGCCATCATCTCCGTCAGCGGAGTCAACAAAGAGTTCAACAGCGGCGGCAAGCGCTCGGTGACCGCGCTTCAGAACATCGACCTGACCATCGAGCGCGGCGAGTTCGTGTCGCTGCTCGGCCCGAGCGGCTGCGGCAAGAGCACCCTGCTGCGCGTGCTGGCCGACCTCACCGAGCCGACCAGCGGCACGGTGACGCTCAACGGCAAGACACCCCGCGCCGCCCGGACCGACCGCGACTACGGGATGGTCTTCCAGCAGGCCGGCCTGTTCGACTGGCGCAGCGTCCAGCGCAACGTGGAGCTGCCGCTGCAGGTCGCCGGGGCCGACAAGCAGGCCCGCCGGGCGAAGGCGCAGGAGATGCTGGAGCTCGTCCGGCTCTCCGAGTTCGCCAAGCACTTCCCGTGGCAGCTCTCCGGCGGCATGCAGCAGCGGGTGGCGATCGCCCGCGCGCTCTCCGCCGATCCGGCGATCCTGTTCATGGATGAGCCGCTGGGCGCGCTGGACGAGATGAACCGGGAGCGGCTGCAGGGCGAGCTGCTGCGGATCTGGGCCGACACCCGGACCACGGTCGTGTTCGTCACCCACAGCATCTCCGAGGCGGTCTTCCTGTCCTCGCGGATCGTCGTCATGTCGGCGCGCCCGGGCCGGATCGCCGCGAGCATCGACGTGGACCTGCCGTACCCGAGGACCTCGGCCACCCGTACCACCGAGGCGTTCTTCGCCAAGGTGACCGAGGCCCGCACCGCCCTGCACAGCGAGCTGGCCGAGCAGGCCGCCTGATGGCCGTCACCCAGGCCGTCCAGCCGTCCCGGCTGCGGGCCCAGCTCGGCCGCGTCCTGCCGGTCGTCGTCACCGCTCTGGTGGTCCTCGGCGCGTGGCAGCTCGCCGTCATCGTGTTCGACGTCCCGTCGTTCATCCTCCCGACGCCGACCGCGATCCTGTCCGCGTTCGCCGGCCAGTTCGGCACGATCATGTCGGCCTCCCGGATCACCGTCGAGGCGGTCCTGCTCGGCCTGCTCATGGGCGTGGTCTGGGGCGTCGTGGTGGCGCTGGTACTGAGCCGGTTCCCGAGCATGTCCGGGCCCGTGCTCACCGTGGCCGTCATCATCAACTGCGCCCCGATCGTGGCCCTGGCCCCGATCTTCAACAACTGGTTCGGCGTCACCAGTCTGCTCTCCAAGGCCGGCGTCGCCGCCGTGATGGTGTTCTTCCCCGTTCTGGTCAACACGACCCGGGGCCTGCTCCAGGTCTCACCCCTGCACCTGGAGCTCATGCAGTCGCTGGCGGCCAAGCCCCGACACGTGGCGCTGATGCTGCGGCTGCCCAACGCGCTGCCCTTCCTGTTCAACGCGTTGAAGCTCGGCTCCACCCTCGCCGTCATCGGCGTGATCGTGACCGAGTACTTCGGCGGCCCGAGCAACGCACTCGGCGTCTACATCGCCTCGCAGGCGTCGCTGCCCCGGTTCGACTACGCCTGGGCCGGAATCCTCGTGGCGAGCGTGCTCGGCCTGGCCATGTTCGGCGTCGTCTCGCTGCTGGAGCGCCTCCTCATGCCCTGGCACTCCTCGCTGCACGACGAGAACCCGTAGGCGTCGCACCCCCCTCCCTCAAGCCCCCGAACTCTTCTCTGCTTTGGAGTCACCAATGTTCCTTCGTAGACGGCCGGGCCGGTTAGCAGCCGGTCTGAGCGCCCTCACCGCCACCGCGCTGCTCGCGACCGGCTGTGGCGGCATGTCCGACAGCGGCACGCAGGCCGCGTCCGACGCCGGCAAGGACTGCAAGTCGAAGACCAAGGTCCGCGTCGTGCTCCAGTGGGTCGCCCAGGCCCAGTTCGCCGGCTACTACGCGGCGAAGGACAAGGGCTTCTACGACGCGGCGTGCCTGGACGTGACCATCCAGGAGGGCGGCGTCAACATCGTCCCCCAGCAGGTCCTCTCCTCCGGCAACGCCGAGTTCGCGGTCAGCCACGTCACCAAGACGATGGCGACCCGCGAGCAGGGCGCCGACCTCGTCAACATCGGCCAGGTCTTCCAGCGCGGCGCGTACCTGCAGGTCGCCTGGGCCGACTCGGGCATCAAGACCCTCGCCGACCTCAAGGGCAAGAAGACCGGCAGCTGGGGCTACGGCAACGAGCTGGTGCAGTACGCGGCGATGCGCGGCGCGGGCGTCGAGCCGACCAAGGACACCCAGATCATCCAGCAGCCGTTCGACATGTCGCTGCTGCTCAAGCGCGAGGTCGACAGCGCGCAGGCGAAGACGTACAACGAGTACGCCCAGCTGCTGGAGACCAAGAACCCGAAGACCGGCAAGCTGTACCAGCCGTCGGACTTCACCGCGATCAGCCTGCAGGACGCCGGCTACACCAGCCTCGAGGACGGCATCTACGCCCGCGGGGACTGGCTCAAGGACCAGGCCAACCAGGACACCGCGGTGAAGTTCCTCAAGGCGTCGTACCAGGGCTGGGCCGCCTGCCGCGACGACCTCAAGGGCTGCGTCGACATCGTGCTCAACCACGGCAGCGCGCTGGGCACCGGTCACCAGACCTGGATGCTCACCGAGGTCAACAAGCTGATCTGGCCGTCGCCGAACGGCATCGGCGCGATGGACCAGAAGTCGTGGGACTCCACCATCGACATCGCGATCAAGGGCGGCGTGCTCAAGAGCAAGCCGGACAGCAGCGCGTTCCGCACCGACCTGTCCGACAAGGCCCGCGAGGAGCTCAAGGCGGCCGGCGTGGACGTCGTGGGCAGCTCCTACAAGCCCGAGACGCCGACGATCACCGAGGGCGGCAAGTAGCCGCGCGGGGTGCCGGACGGGGTGGCGGCCTCGTCCGGCATCCCGGTGGCCCGCCGCGACTGCCAGGATGGCATCGAAAGAATTGCCGCTGACGATGGCAAGCGGATAACGGGAGGAACTCGATGGCATCTGGTGAAGCCGGCCTGGTCCGGCGCACCATCTGGCTGCTGCGCGCGGTGGCCGCCCATCCCGAGGGCGTCGGCCTCAGCGAGGTCGCGCGCGAGGCGGGCATTCCGAAGGCGACCTGCTACCGGGTGCTGACCGTGCTCGAGCGGGAGAGCTGGCTGACCCTCGACCCGGTGACGCGGCGGTACCGCGTGTCCCTCGGCCTGCTGTCCATCGTGGGCGGCCTGCTCGACGGCGGCGGCGCCTATGGCCACATGCGTGACGTCCTGCGCGGCCTGGCGGGGGAGACCCGGGAGACGGCGGGCTTCGACGTCCTGCTCGCCCCGAAGGTGATGGTCGTGGCCCAGGTGCCGGGACCCTCGCTCATCGGCCAGACCCTCAAGCCCGTGCCGCGGACCCAGCCAGTGTGGGCCACGTCCACCGGCAAGGTGCTGCTGGCCGCGCTCGACCCGGCCGAGGTCCGCGCCGACTTCGCCGAGGAGTTCGCCGCGTACGCCCCGCCGGAGGTCGGCGACCTGGACACGTTCATGGGCTCGCTGGCCGCGGTCCGCGCCCGCGGGTTCGCGTTCGCCTACGACGAGCTCGAGGTCGGCGCGGCCTCGGTGGCGGCGCCGGTGCGAATCCGGGGCACCACGCCGTACGCGGTCTGGATCGGCGGCCCCACCTACCGGCTCACCCGCGAACGGATCGACGAGGTGGCGGAGTCGGTCATGAAGGCCGCCCGGCAACTCAGCGAGCTGCTCAGCAATACCGACATCGAGCTGCCCAGTGGGCTAGGCCGGCTGTAACGCCGGCGATGGACCGGACCGGGGACGACCGGCCGGTGGAGGAGGAAGCAATGGCCTCATTTGACGACGCGCTGGCCGCGGCGACGGCGGCGGCCGGCCGGGTGCCGAAGGGCCTGTACATCGACGGCGAGTGGCGGGCGGCCCAGGGCGGCAAGGCCCTGGCGGTCGAGGACCCGGCGACCGGCTCGGTGATCGCGGAGGTCGCCGACGCATCCGTCGCCGACGCGCTCGACGCCCTGGCCGCCGCCGACCGGGCCCAGCACACCTGGGCCGCCACGGCGCCGCGCGAGCGGGGCGAGGTGCTGCGCCGGGCGTTCGAGCTGATGGTCGAGCGCCGCGACGACCTGGCCGGGCTGATGACCCTGGAGATGGGCAAGGCCTTCGCCGAGTCGCAGGCCGAGGTGACCTACGCGGCGGAGTTCTTCCGCTGGTTCGCCGAGGAGGCCGTCCGTATCGACGGCGGCTACCTGCCGGCCCCGGCCGGCGGCTCCCGGGTGCTGCTCATGCGCCAGCCGGTCGGCCCGTGCCTGCTCATCACCCCGTGGAACTTCCCGATGGCGATGGGCACCCGCAAGATCGGTCCGGCGCTCGCGGCCGGCTGCACGGTCGTGGTGAAGCCGGCCAAGCAGACCCCGCTGTCGATGCTGGCGCTGGTGGCGATCCTCGAGGAGGCCGGCGTCCCGCGGGGCGTGGTCAACGTGTTCACCACGGCCCGCTCGGGCGAGGCCAGCTCGGCGCTGCTGGACGACCCGCGGTTGCGCAAGGTGTCGTTCACCGGCTCGACCGAGGTGGGCCGGACCCTGCTGGGCCAGGCCGCCCAGCGGGTGCTGCGCACGTCCATGGAGCTCGGTGGCAACGCGCCGTTCCTGGTCTTCGACGACGCCGACCTCGACCTCGCCATCGAGGGGGCCGTCCAGGCCAAGATGCGCAACGTCGGCGAGGCCTGTACCGCCGCCAACCGCTTCTATGTCCAGCGCTGCGTCGCGGAGCGGTTCGTCAGCGGCCTGGCCGAGCGCCTGGGCCGCCTGCGCGTCGGCCACGGGCTCGACCCGGCGAGCGAGGTGGGTCCGCTCATCGACGGCAACGCCGTGAAGTCGGTCGGTGAGCTGGTCTGCGACGCGACCGCGGCCGGCGCCCGGGTCGTGACCGGGGGAGCGGCCGTCGACGGCGACGGGTACTTCTTCGCCCCGACGGTCCTCGCCGACGTGCCCGGCGATGCCCGGACGGTCCGCGAGGAGATCTTCGGCCCGGTGGCCCCGATCGTGGTCTTCGACGCCGAGGACGAGGCGGTCGGCCTGGCCAACGCCTCCGAGTACGGCCTCGCCTCCTACGTCTTCACCGAGAACCTGGGCCGCGGCCTTCGCGTCAGCGAACGCCTCGAGAGCGGCATGGTCGGGCTCAACCAGGGCGTCATCTCCAACCCGGCGGCGCCGTTCGGCGGGGTGAAGCAGTCCGGGCTCGGCCGCGAGGGCGGGCGGGTCGGCATCGACGAGTACCTGAACATCAAGTACACGGCCGTCCGGGCGAACTGGTGACCGGCTTCTTGCTGGCCGGCGTCCAGTGGGAACCGGTGCTCGGTGACGTCGAGGGCAACCTCGCGGCCTCGTCGGCCTGGATCCGGCGGGCCGCGGCCGAGGGGGCCCGGCTCGTCGTCCTGCCCGAGGCGTCCTCGGCCGGCTACGTGTTCCAGGACCGGGCGGAGGCGGCGAAGTACGCGGAGCCGATACCCGACGGCCCCACGAGCACCGGCTGGGCCGCGCTCGCGGCGGAGCTGGGGATCTGGATCGTCGGCGGCCTGACCGAGCTCGACGGGGAGCGGGTCTACAACTCCGCGGTGGTGCTCGGGCCGGACGGCCACCTGGGCACGTACCGCAAGGCCCACCTCTGGAACGACGAGAAACGCATCTACGACCCGAACACGGCCGGCTTCCCGGTGTTCGACACCCCGCTGGGGCGCATCGGCGTCGGCATCTGTTACGACGCCTGGTTCCCCGAGATGTTCCGCAGCGCGGCCGTACAAGGTGCGGATCTTCTCGTGCTGCCGTCGAACTGGGTGCCCGTGCCCGGGCAGCCCGACACCGGGCCGGCGATGGCGCACCTGATGTGCATGACGGGCGCGCACAGCAACCAGTTCTTCGTCGCCGGCATCAGCCGGATCGGCGTCGAGCGCGGGCAGGAGTTCGTCGGGCGGTCCGTGCTCGTGGGCCCCGACGGCTGGCCGCTGGCCGAGCCCGCGAGCCGCGACCGCGAAGAGCTGGTGCTGGCCGAGGTCGACCTCATCGGCACCCGCCGGGAGCGCCGGGAGAACCCGTTCAACCAGCCGCTGGCTGACCGGCGGACCGACCTCTACTCGAGCTGAGCTTCGAGTCCTCACGGCTCTTGACAGCCCCCTGCAGTGTCTACAGTATTTGAACCGACGGTTCGTTCAATGAACCACAGAGGAGTGATCGTGATCAGGGTCCGGAAGATCGTTCGCCACCTCGAGGAGACCTGGCTGGAGAACGGTCAGGACGTGCAGCCCCGCCACCGCGTCGCGTTCGTCGGGGTCGTCATCGAGAACCCCTACCCCAGCGAGTACGTGCAGGATCTGGTGACCCTCGCCGACGAGCTGGGCGAGGAGATCGGCAGCCTCATCGGCCCGGCCTGCGTCGAGCTGCTGGGCGACGAGGTCGAGGCCTTCGGCAAGGCGGCGCTGGTCGGCATCGACGGGGAGCTCGAGCACGGCTCGGCGCTCATTCACAACCTGCGGTTCGGCAACATGTTCCGCAACGCGGCCGGCGGCACCGAGCTGCTCCCGGCGGCCGAGAAGGTCGGGCTCACCGGCAGCCCGATCGACATCCCGCTCAAGCACAAGCTGGACTCGAAGACCCGCTCGCACCACCAGACGGTGACACTGCAGGTCGCCGACGTCCCGCGGCCCCGCGAGATCTTCGTGATCGTCGCCGCGGCCAACGCCGGCCGCCCGCTCGCCCGCCTCGCCACGTTCGGCGCCGAGGTCAAGGCCGGCGCATGACCATCACCGAGAACCAGATCGGCACCGACGCCTGGACCGCGGAGCGGGTGAAGGCGGTCGACAAGGAGTACGTCATCCACTCCTGGTCGGTGCAGGGCTCGCTCGACCCGATCCCCGTCGCCGGCGGCTCGGGCTCGTGGTTCTGGGACTATGACGGCCGCAAGTACCTGGACTTCCAGTCGCAGCTCGTCAACCTGAACCTGGGCCACCAGCACCCCCGCCTCGTCGAGGCGATCCGCGCCCAGGCCGAGGAGCTGTGCTACATCGGCCCCGGCTTCGCGGAGCGCTCGCGGGCCGAGCTCGCCGAGATGATCGCGAACCTGACCCCCGGCGACCTGAAGATGAGCTTCTTCACCACCGGCGGCGCGGCGGCCAACGAGAATGCGGTACGGCTCGCCCGCCACGTGACCGGCCGGCACAAGATCGTCGCGCGGTACCGCTCCTACCACGGCGCCACCGCCGGCGCGATGTCGCTCACCGGCGACCCGCGCCGGTGGGCCGCGGAGCCGGGCATCAGCGGCGTGGTGCGGATGCTCGACCCGTACACGTACCGCTGCCCGGCCGGGCACCCCGACCCGTGCCCGGTCTGCTCGGGCGGGCCGCACCTCGAGGAGATCCTGCAGTACGAGAACCCCGAGACCGTCGCCGCCGTCATCGTCGAGCCGGTCACCGGGACCAACGGCCTGCTCTACCCGCCGGACGGGTACCTGCAGTCGCTGCGCGAGGTCTGCGACCGGTACGGCATCATCCTGATCTTCGACGAGGTCATGGCCGGCTTCGGCCGCACGGGTGAGTGGTTCGCCTGCAACCACTGGGACGTCACGCCCGACATCCTCATCACCGCCAAGGGCCTGAACTCGGGCTACGTCCCGCTGGGCGCGATGACGGTGAACGAGCGGATCTCCGAGTGGCTGCGCACGAACATGTTCTGGGGCGGCATGACCTACGCCGGTCACCCCCTCGCGTGCGCGTCCGGCGTGGCCTCGCTGCGGATCATGCAGGACGAGGGCGTCGTCGACAACTCGCGGGCGATGGGCGAGCGCCTCGGCGCCGGCCTGGCCCAGCTGGCCGAGCGGCACCCGAGCATCGGCGACATCCGCGGCCGCGGCCTCTTCTACGGCGTCGAGCTGGTGAAGAACCGCGCTACCAAGGAGCCGCTCGTCCCGTTCAACGCCAAGGGACCCGCGGCCGCCCCGGTCGGCAAGCTGCTCAAGGCCGCGATGGAGCGGGGCGTGTACCTCACCGCCAACTTCAACGTCCTGCGCCTCACCCCGCCGCTGGTCATCAACGCCGCCGAGATCGATCTGGCGCTCGGCGTGCTCGACGAGGTCCTCGCCCTCGCCGACGAGCACTACCAGGGCTGAACGCGACACAGGGCAGTGACAGGGGAGTGACATGGGATCGACACTGATTCGCGGCGGTACCGTCGTCAACGCCGACTCGGCGATCCGCGCCGACGTCCTGGTGCGCGACGGGCGGATCGTCGCGCTCGGTATCGGTTCGGACTGGACCGCCGACGAGGTGATCGACGCGACCGGCATGCTCGTCATCCCGGGCGGCATCGACGCGCACACGCACCTGGAGTACCCGATCGACGGGTTCACCACCAGGACGGCCGACGACTTCTACACCGGGACCGTCGCCGCCGCGCACGGTGGCACCACGACGATCCTGGACTTCGTCAAGAAGGAGCCGGACCGGTCGCTGTACGACACCTACCTGCGCCGCCGCGATGCGGCCCTGGAGCGCTCGGTCATCGACTTCGGTCTGCACGCCATCGTCCCGCCCCGCGTCCAGCAGCCCGACGTGCTCGACGACCTGCGCCGGCTCGTCGGGGAGGGGGCGGCCAGCTGGAAGTTCTTCATGGCCTACCCGGGCACCCAGATGGTCGACGACGGCGAGCTGCTCGAGGGCTTCGACCTCGCCCGTGATCTCGGCGTGCTGCCGATGGTGCACGCCGAGAACGGGCACATGGTGGCCCGCGAGACCCAGCTGCTCATCGACCGCGGGGACACGGCCGAGCACTTCCACGCGACCGCACACGGCCACGACTCCGAGGCCGAGGCGGTGCACCGCGCGATCGTGCTCGCCGAGTCCGTCGGGGCGCCGCTGTACGTCGTGCACGTCTCCAGCGCCGCCGCGGCCGACGAGATCAGCCGGGCCCGGGCCGACGGCCGCCGGGTGTGGGCGGAGACCTGCCCGCAGTACCTGCAGGTCGCCTACGAGGACTACGAGGGCCTGGGCGAGAAGGCCGCGGCCTACCTGTGCTCCCCGCCGATCCGCGAGCGCAGCAACCAGGAAGGCCTGTGGAAGGCGCTCGTCACCGGCGCGGTGGCGACGGTCGCGACTGACCACGCGGGCTTCTGCCTGCACCAGCCCGACGACCTGCCCCCGCAGAAACTGCGCAGCCCCGGGTACTTCCCCAAGGTGCCCAACGGCGTGCCCGGCATCGAGGACCGGCTCATGGTGCTCTGGGAGGGCGGCGTGGCGAGCGGGCGCTTCGACGCCTGCCGGTTCGTCGACCTGGTCTCGACCCGGCCGGCCAAGCTCTTCGGCCTGTTCCCCCGCAAGGGGATCGTCGCCGTCGGGGCCGACGCCGACCTGGTCGTGTGGGACCCGAAGGCCGACCACGTCATCACCACCGAGAACACCCACATGCGCACCGACTACAACCTCTACGACGGGATGCGGGTGACCGGCAAGCCGGTCCACGTCCTGTCCCGCGGCGACCACCTGGTCGGCGCCGACGGCTCCTTCGACGGCGCCGCGGGCCGCGGATCCTTCGCCGAGCGCGGCGCGCCGCACCTCTTCTGAACGGAGCGTTATGAAGATTCCTCTTGGCATCCACGTCGGCGAGCGGCTCAGCCTCGAGCAGACCTACTGGCAGGCCGAGTTCGCCGACGAGAACGGCTTCGAGTCGGTCTGGGTCGCCGAGGGGCGCCTCGCCCGCGACGGCATCGTGCCCGCCGCGATCATCGCGAGCAAGACCCGCAACGTGAAGATCGGCACCGGTGTCGTCAACAACAAGAGCCGCAACGCCGCGCTCATGGCGGTCACCTTCAAGACCCTCGACGAGGTCGCGCCCGGCCGCGCGATCCTGGGCATCGGCGCCTGGTGGGAGCCGCCGGCCACCAAGGTCGGGCAGCCCCTCGTCAAGCCGATCGCGTCGATGCGTGAGTACATCACCGTCCTGCAGTCGTTCTTCCGCAACGAGCTCGTCGACTTCGAGGGCGACTTCGTGCAGATGCGCGGCGTGCGATTCGACAGCATGTACCGCGAGAACAAGCCCGTCGACATCCCGATCTACATCGGCGCCGTGGGCCCGAAGATGCTCGAGCTGGCCGGTGAGATCAGCGACGGCGTGCACATGGACTTCCTGCTGCCGCCGTCGTACCTCGTCGGCGCGAACGCCGCCATCGAGCGCGGCCTGGCCAAGCGCACCGACGGCAAGACGTCGATCGACCTCACGCAGATCGTCTCGTGCAGCATCAACGACGACGACCCGCAGGAGGCCATCGACGCCTGCAAGGCCTTCCTGACGCTGTACCTGTGCCAGCAGCCCCACATCGCCGAGCACTGCGGCGTCGAGCGCGAGCTGGTCGACCGGCTCCAGGAGATCGCCGGCTGGCCCGCGACCCCCGAGGACATCAAGCGCGCGATGCAGCTCGTCCCCAACAGCCTGGTCCAGAACGTGACCGCCTGTGGCTCGACGGACGACGCGTTCGAGAAGCTGATGTCGTACCACGAGGCCGGCGTCCGCAGCCCGATCATCTCGACGCTGGGCGACAAGGAGCAGACCCTCACCCGGCTCGCCCAGGCGGCCAAGGCATGAGCGTCACCACGATCGCCGTCATCGGCGGCACCGGTCCCCAGGGCCGCGGCCTGGCCTACCGCCTGGCTCGCGCCGGACACTCCATCGTGCTCGGCTCCCGCTCGCCCGAGAAGGCCGAGGCCGCCGCGGTGGAACTGCGCCACGAGCTCGAGATCGCGTCCGTGGAGCTACGGCACCAGGCCGGGAACATCACCGGCGCATCCAACCTCGACGCGGCCGCCTCGGCACCCGTCGTGCTGCTCGCCGTGCCCTACGACGGCCACACCGAGCTGCTGCAGGCCCTCGCCGGCAAGCTGGCCGGGAAGATCGTCATCAGCTGCGTCAACCCGCTGGGCTTCGACAAGCAGGGCCCGTTCGGCCTCGACGTCCCCGCGGGCAGCGCCGCCGAGGAGGCCGCGTCCCTGGCCGACGGCGCCACCGTGGTGGGCGCGTTCCACCACCTCTCGGCCCCGCTGCTGCTCGACCCGGACGCGAACCTGAGCCACGAGGACGTCCTGGTGTGCGGCGACGACCGCGAAGCCAAGGAGCTCGTCATGGGCCTGGCCGCCGACGTGACCGGCGGCCGGGGCGTCGACGCGGGCCGGCTGCGGCTGGCCCGTCAGCTGGAACCGCTGACCGCGGTGCTCATCTCGGTGAACAAGCGGTACAAGACCCGTTCCGGGGTGTCCATCACCGGCCTGACCCAGGCCTCCCACGAGAGGGTCCCCGCGTGAAGCTCGCCGCGCTGCAACTGCAGGCCTCCAACGACCGCAAGGAGACGATCGGCCGCGCCGCCGCCCTGATCGACGACGCCGCCGGCCAGGGCGCCCGGATTCTGCTGCTGCCGGAGCTCTTCGCCGTGCCGTTCGTCCAGCCGGAGCCGGACCTCGACTATTTCGAACTGGCCGAGCGCATCGACGGCCCCTCGAACCAGATGGCCGCCGAGCGCTCGCGGCAGCACAACATGACCATCGTCTCGTCGATCTTCGAGGCCGCCGACGTGCCGGGCGTGTACTACAACACGGCCTGCACCTACGTGGCCGGCGAGCTCAAGTCGGTGTACCGCAAGTCGCACCTGCCCTTCTCCAACGGCTTCCCGGAGAAGTTCTACTTCCAGCCCGGCGGCTCGGAGCCCGAGGTCGTCGACACCGGCGAAACCGGCGTCGGCACCATCATCTGCTACGAGCGCCACTTCCCGGAGCTCAGCCGGATCGTGGCCCTGCGCGGCGGCTCGGTGCTGTGCGTGCCGGTCGCCTCGGCCAGCGCCCCGATGCGCGAGGTCTTCCAGTTGGAACTGCGCGCGCACGCGGTGTTCAACGGCCTGTTCGTGATCTGCTCGAACCGGGTCGGCAAGGAGGGCGTCAAGGACTACTTCGGCCTCAGCGCCGTCTACGGCCCGGACGGCGACGTGCTGGCCGAGGCGGCGGACGGCGCCGACGGCCTGGCGGTCGCGGAAGTGGATCTGAGCCTGATCGACCGCACCCGGCGCAAGCGGCCGTTCCTGCGGGATCGGCGGCCCGAGCTGTACTCGCGCCTGACGAAGATGGGCCCGACGGCCTGACCCCAAGCCGGTGCGGCGCATGCGATGTCGTGCCTCATTGCATGCGCCGTGCCGTTCCACCCATTTTCGAGTCCGCCTCGCGGCGTCACGGGGCGAAGCGGTCGACCTGCTCCTGGAACCGCCCGGCGAAGCCCTCCGCCATGGCGAGCCAGCCGTGCAGCCGGTCCAGCAGCGCGGTGCGGACCTCGCCGGCCGGCGCCGGCTCGGCGGCGAGGGAGTCGAGGATGTCGAGCAGGTCGCGCATCTCCTCGCGGCTGAAGCCGAGCGGCTTCATGCGCTTGACGACGGCGAGGCGCGCGAGGTCGGGCTCGCTGCAGAGGCGGAATTATGGAACCTGGGTCGGCACCGGCGCGGACCTGTTGAACGCGGGCCCGGTGACCCAGCCGGTGATGCCGGCCAGGATCAGCCCGCAGACCACCGCCGCGAAGGGCAGCGCGAGGTCCGTGTCCGCCGAGTTCACCGGCGGGCTGCTGGCGGCGGACGTCATCGCCGCGCCGAGGGCGGAGCCGATGAGGTACACGATCAGAAAGGCCGGAAGCATCAGGACGGCGCCCCCGGCGGCGGCGACGAGCAGCCGCCACAGCGGGGTGTCGCGCGCGGCGGCGACGGCGGCCGCGGCGGTGACCGGCAGGACAACCAGGCCGGCCAAGCCGTCCAGGCTCTCCACCGCGGTGACCGACCAGGCGGCCAGCGCGGCGACGGCGCCGAACACGGCGACCCGCCGCCAGCCGGCCGGGCGGATCAGGCCGGCGGCGACGGCGGCGCACGCCACGGCCAGCGCCACCTCGAGCAGCGTCAGCGCGTTCTCGACCCGGACCTTCGCGGGGTCGGTGACTGGCTCCTCCCACGGCGTGGTGACGAGCAGCGTGAGGGCGCCGAGCACCGCGGTCATGGTGGCCGTCAGGTGCACGGTGCGTTCGCCGCCGGGCTCGCCCGTCGAGAGCCGCCGCGCGACCAGCGCGGTCACCGCGAAGGCGGCCGCCCCGGCGCCGGCGAGCACGGCCGCGGTGCCGCTCCCGTGCACGTCGACGCGGTCCAGGACCAGGTCGGCGGCGATCCACACCGCGGTGCCGGCCGCCGCCACCAGGATGGCGCGCAGGTTCGCCCGGCAGATGAGGATCACGGCGGCGAACGCCACCAGGATCGCGGTTTGCCGGATATCACGCGGCCAGTAGGTGTTGTTGCTGGCCACAACCGGATACATCGCGCCGGTCGCCGGGTCCGTCCAGAATCCGTGGGGCTCCATGATCGGCTGGTAGACGGCCAGGCTCACGGCCCAGACCCCCGCGGCGACGGTACCGGCGACGACTCCGACAATGCTGCGCCAAGCGCTCCCCATCCATGCATCCTGGCAGCGGCGACCCGCACTTGACCAGCCGCACACGTGGCACCGAGCCGTTGCCGTCCACGCCGCCATGAGCGCGGCCGGCAGCGCGGCCCCGCGCCGGCTTGTTGCCGCACGTTGGTGGCGGCGGCATTGACCAGGTCATCGCCGCAGCGTCCGTGGCCGACTCGGACGGGCCGACCGGACCGGCCGTACTGGATGACCTCCTCGACGCCGGGAACGGTGTCGAGAACGGTCTGGCGCAGCATCGCACACAGGTCCTGCTGCCACGGCTTGGTCTTGGCGAGGTAATCGGTGACGTCCTGGCTCATGTCGTCGCTCATCTCGGTGCTCCTGTTCAGGCGGTGGTGACGTGGTAGGTCGACACGACCACCCCGGACTCGAGGTGGTGGTCTCGAAGTGCTGGAGGCCGGTGCGGCCCTTGAGCGCCTTGACAGCGGTCAGCTGGTGGGCCGGCTTTTCCGGCCCGCACCCGTCCTTCGCGCGACAGCGCGCCGTTTCGACATCAGGGCCAAAGAATTTTCATGCTCCGCGTCGTCCGACACGGCCCTCGATTGGCTCGTCGGCCGTCGGCCGAGCCGGTCACGGCCCGCGGCAGGCCGACGTAGGACTCTGGTCGGACGAGCCGCGCCGTCATGCCGGGATCAGCGCATTCGATCATCTCGTCGGACTTGGTCGAGATGGCGTGGTGCAACGCGATCAATGATCCACGGCGGGCCCGTAGGAGGTGGACGGGCCGCATGTCTTGGCCCGGCGATGGCCGGGCTGGTCGCCGGTGGCGATGTGCGGTTTGTCCACAGGGGGTTAGGTGGCGAAGCCTCCATCGACCGCGATGGCGGCGCCGGTGATGTATCGGCCGCCTTCTCCCGCCAGGTGGG
This sequence comes from Dactylosporangium sp. CA-139066, assembly GCF_050936175.1. Lineage (NCBI taxonomy): Bacteria > Bacillati > Actinomycetota > Actinomycetes > Micromonosporales > Micromonosporaceae > Dactylosporangium > Dactylosporangium sp. CA-139066. Next base: position 4,346,083 of record NZ_JBNJNH010000001.1, read on the forward strand.
CGACGGTCGCTGCGACGTCGTCCGGGCGGCCGTAGTGGCCGAGTGCCGTCAGTGCGCCCATGACAGATGCCTGCGGGCTGTCGGCCGGGTTGGCGTGTGTGTCGATCGGCCCGGGGTGCACGATTGTGGCGGTGATGCCCCGCGGGCCGAGGTCGCGGGCCAGCCCTCTGGTCAGTCCGTTCAGCGCCGCTTTGCTCATGGCGAAGAGACTCATCCCGGGTACGGGCACGCGACCGGCGACAGTGGTGCCGATCGTGATGATCCGTCCGCCCGGTCCCATGTGCCGGGCCGCGGCCTGAGCGGCCAGGAACGCCGCCCGCACGTTCACGGCCAGGGTCCGGTCGACGTCCTCGAGGGTGATCTCGTCGAGCGCGCCGCGGGCGAAGTACGCCGCGTTGTTGACCAGCACGTCGAGCTGCCCGAGCGTGGCCACCGCGGCGCCGACGGCCTCGGCCGCCGCCCCGGGCTCGGCCAGGTCGGTCTGCAGCACAACGGCCCGCCCGCCGTCCGCCTCGATGTCCCGCGCGACCGCGCGGGCACCGTCCTGCGCTGAGGCGTAGGTCAGCGCGACGGCCGCGCCGTCGGCGGCCAGGCGCCGGGCGACCGCCGCGCCGATGCCGCGGCCGCCGCCGGTGACGAGGGCTACCTTGCCCATGAGTGGCGCCATCGATGTACCTCCCGATTTCTGTGTCGCTTAGCACAAAATAGGTATCAGTGGCCGCCGGCCCGGTCAAGAGATATGTTTCACGGGCGACACAGAAATGGGGTGGGGATGGGCGAGCGGGGCCGGCCGCGCGGGTTCGATCGGGACATCGCGCTGCGGCGGGCGATGGAACTGTTTTGGCACCACGGGTTTGACGGCACATCGATGCACGATCTGACCGCCGCGATGGGCATAGCCTCCCCCAGCATCTACGCCTGCTTCGGCTCGAAGGAGCAGCTGTTCCGGCTCGCGGTCGAGCTCTACGCGGCGACCGAGGGCCTGCCAGCACGGCTCGCGCTGGAGCGTACGCCGCACGCCCGGGCGGCGATCGCCGCGATGCTGCGCGCGAACGCCGACCGCTTCACCGACCCTGCGACCCCGCCGGGCTGTATGGTCGTGCTGGCCTCGGTCGCGGGCAGCGGCAAGAACCCAGGCCTGCAGGCGTTTCTCGTCGAACGGCGCCAGGAGATGCACGCTGCGATCCTGAACCGGCTGCGTCGCGGCATCGCGGACGGCGACCTGCCGCCCGGCACGGACGCGAGCGCCCTGGCCACCTACTACATGACCGTCCTGCAGGGCATGGCCCTGTCCGCCCGCGACGGCGCCACCAGGGCCGACCTGGAAACGGTCATCGAGTGCACCATCGGCAGGCCGGTCGAGATGTCAGCGGCGCGACTCGAGTCGTAGCGGAGGCGGCGCATCCCAGCCGGCGAGCCAATCCCGGCATCCGGCACCCTCGCCGCGCTGCGGTCCCGTCCGGGCATCCGCTCATGCTGCCGCCGTACGCGCGTATGCATCGTCGCTCCCTGGAACGCGTGTCTGGTACCGGATGCGTAGGGAAGCAGTCTCCTGAGTGGCCGCAGAAATGGATGTGGTCGGGCTGGCCGTCGCGGTAGCTGATGACGTACGCACCGATCCACCTGCACGGTCATGCCGTCGGTGGCGCGGCGGCGGGCATTGCAGGTCATGTCGCGGGCTTGCTGAGCACCGTCCCGGCCGGGTGGACGGCGAGTTCGGCCAGCGACGTACGGCTCATCGTGGCGGTGCTGTCCCGGCGGCGGGTGGCGCGGTTCCGTGCGGTCGCGAGCTGACCCCGGCCGCGAACCGTCGCAGTGCGCGCCGGATCAGCACAACGGCCACCGCCGATGGCAACAGCCAGTACACCAGGTGCGGCAACGACCGCCACACCGGCAGCTGCGGGCCGTTGTCGACGTAGAACCCGGTCAACAGCGCGGCGAACGAGCCGCCCAGCCCGATCGCGTGCCGCACCGGCCAGCCGGGTTGATGCCGCCGCCGCGCCCACCACCCGAACCCGGCCAGCCCGCCCGCCACCAGCGCGATCACCGCCAGATGCACATCGGCCGGCCAGCGAATCACGGCCATCGTGACCGCGCTCGCCGCCACCACCGCGAGCGCCCACAGGTAGCGCCGCCCCCACCGCGGATGCGCCCCCCGCCGTTTCCGTGCCAGGCAGGCGAGCGTCGCTGCCACCACGCAGGTCACTCCGGCGGCGACGTGCGTCGCCAGCATGAGGACGAACAGTGCCCCCGCATCGGGAACCTCAACCCCGAAAACCCGCATCACCGCCTCCTGGCATGAGGTAGCGTGCCTACATATAGCCAGGCTACGTTCCCTGGCTTGGGAACAATAGTTGAGGCCCGAGTGGTGGGACGGATCACCACGCGTGCTGAAGGCGCGTGTCGGCGGCCTGGGCCGGCTGCAGGTCGGTGGACAGCTGTAGGGCGTAGCCGGCCGTTACCGGCGTTGGCTGGGTGGCGCTGCCGAAGGCGGGCGGGGCGGCGAGCAGCCGGCGGGCGGTGTTGGAGCCGAGGGTCCGGGAGGCGGCGTGGACGGCGGTCAGGTCCCATGCGTGGGTGCCGACCACGGTGAGGCTGCGCGGCCCGCGTCGCTGGAGGGTGCCGCGGACCACGAGTAGCCCGGAATGGAAGAGGGTGTGGGCGCAGGTGGGGTGGGTGTCGTCGAAGAAGGCGAGGTCGATGAGGCCGGTTTCGTCGTCGAGGGTGGTGAAGATGACGCGGTGTCCGGAGCGGATGGGCGGGGTCTGGATGGCTGTCTGGACGCCGGCGACGAGCACGGCTGCGCCGTCTGCCTGGTCGGTGAGGCGGTTGGCGGGCAGGGCGCCCAATTCGTGCAGGAGCGGGCGGTACTCCGTCATGAGGTGACGGGAGGTGTCCATACGCAGGAGGCGCAGCTCGGCGTGGAGTTGCTCGCGGCCGGTCAGGTCGGGCAGCGAGCTGAGGGTGCGGGTGTCGGTGCCGGGAACGGTGAGCTGGTCGGCGTGGACTCGAGGGCGGTCGTGGAGCTGTGCGATGTACCGGAGAATGTCGCGGCGGGTGAGTCCCGGGGCGAGCGGGTTCAGGGCCCCGAGTTGGGCGAGGCGTTCGGCGGTGGGCCGGCTGGGGCGGGCGCGTTGCCACAGGTCGGTCAGTGAGCTGTACGGCTGGGCGGCGGTGATCCGGGCGATTTCGGCGGCGTGGATGCCGTAGAGGTCCGACAGGGCGAGTCTCAGGCCGTATCCATGGTTGCAGTGGTGTCCGTCGATGGGTTCGATGCGGTAGTCGGTGCCCGAGCGGTTGATGTCCAGGGGCAGGATCGTGATGCCGTGGCGGCGGGCGTCGGCCAGCAGCAGCCGTTTGGGGTACATGCCGGGGTCGTGGGTGAGGATGCCGGCGTAGAACGCGGCGGGGTGGTGGGCTTTGAGCCAGGCGGACTGGTAGGTGGGGACGGCGAAGGCGACGGCGTGGGCCTTGCAGAACCCGTAGGCGCCGAACGCCTCGAGGACCCGCCACGTCTGCTGGATGACCGCGGGCCGGTAGCCGCGGGCGCGGGCCCGGGTGGTGAACCACTGGCGCACCCCGGCCCGGTGGATGGTGTCGGTGAGGGCGCGGCGGGCTTCGTCGGCCATGGCCCGGTCGCAGCCGGTGAGCTGGGCGATGATTTGGATGACCTGTTCGTGCCAGACGACGACGCCGTAGGTCTCCTTCAGGACGGGCACCAGGTCGGGGTGGGGGTAGTGCGGGCGGCGTAGGCCGTGGCGAGCGGCGATGAAGGGGCGGACCATGTCGGCGGCGACCGGCCCGGGCCGGAACAGGGAGATGTCGACGACGAGGTCGTGCAGGCTGGTGGGCTGCAGGCGGCCGATGAGGTCGCGTTGGCCGGGGCTTTCGATCTGAAAGCAGCCCAGAGTGCGGGTGGAGCGGATCAGTTCGAGGGTGGCGCAGTCTTCGGGCGCAACCTGGCGGGGGTCATCCAGATCGACGAGGCGGCCGGTGGTGCGGTGGATCTCGGCGACGGCGTGGGCCATGGCCGACTGCATCCGCACGCCCAGGACGTCGAGCTTGAGCAGGCCGAGGTCCTCGACGTCGTCCTTGTCGAACTGCGACATCGCCAGGTGCTCGCCGCTGCTGGGCACCACCGGGGTGCGATCCATGAGGGTGCGGTCGGACAGCAGGATCCCGCAGGGGTGCATGGCGATCGAACGGGGGAGTGCGTCCAGGGCCTCGACGAGGTCCCACAGCCTGGTGCGGCGGCCGTGCCGGGCCGCGACGACGCGCAGTTCGGGCAGTTCGGCGAGGGCGGTGCGGGCGTCCTTGGCGCGGATGTGGGGGAACGCCTTCGCCAGGCGGCCGGTCTCGTCCGGGTCGAGGCCGAGCGCGGTGGCGGTGTCGCGGATGGCTTGGCGGATGCGGTACGTCTCGGGCATGGCGACCGTGGCCACCCGTTCGCGGCCGAAGCGGTCGAAGACGGCGCGGTAGACCTCCAGGCGGCGGGCGGCTTCCACGTCGATGTCGATGTCGGGCAGGTTGGTGCGGCGCGGGGAGAAGAAGCGCTCCATCAGCAGGCCGTGCTCGACGGGGTTGGCGGTGGCGATGCCGAGGAGGTGCACGACCAGGGATCCGGCGGCGGAGCCGCGGGCGGCGACCCGGATGCCCAGGCGCCGGGTGTCGTCCACGATCTGGGCGACGGTCAGGAAGTAGGCGCAGTAGCCGGCGTGTTCGATGACGGCGAGCTCCTCCTCCAGGCGCCGCACCATGCCCGGGTCGTGGTCGTAGTGGTGGGCGGCCATGGCGGCCTGGCAGCGGGTCGCCAGCCGGCGGGCCGCGGTGGTCTGGCTCGCGCCGACCAGCTGCGGCTCGGGGAGGTGGACGTGGCCGAGGCCCAGGTCGCCTTCGGGGCTCAGGCGCAGTTGTTCGGCGCAGCGGGCGGTGGCGGCCAGCAGGTGCGATGCGTCCTGGCCGGCGGCTCGGGCGACGTGTTCGGCGATGGCGGCCATGGCCGAGGGTGGTTTGAGCCAGCGCTCGCCGCGGTCGGTGTGCCGGGGGTCGATGCGGGTCAGGCGGCGGGCGGAGTCCAGGACGTCGGCGACGGGGGCCTGGTCGGGATCGGCGTAGCGGACGGCACCGGCAAGGACAGCCTCGATCCCCTGGTCGGCGGCCAGGTTCAGCGTGCGCGCGGCCAGGGACAGCGAGCCGGGCCCGGTGCCCCGCGGGTCGTAGTAGGCCACTTCAAGGCGCAGCCGGGGCCCGAAGATCTCGCGCCACGGTGCCAGCAGCGCCACCGCCCGGTCGGGGTGGCCGGCGCCGAGCGCCCGGATGGGTTCGGAGGCGGGGCCGAGCAGGGCGGTCAGGCCGCTGGCGTTGCGCTCAAGGTCGGCCCAGGCGAGCAGGGGTGGGGTGCCGGGGTGGGCGTGGGCGGCGCTGATCAGATGGCACAGTGCGGCCCAGGCGCCGCGGTTTTCGGCGAGCAGGACCACGCGGGGGGTGCTGTCGGCGGCGATGACGCGCTCGCGTGCCGTGTGCCAGGTAACGGGCCGGTACTGCGGCGCGGCGTAGGGGGCATGGGCGAGATCGGCGCCGAACAGCGGGCGCACCCCGGCGGCGGCGCAGGCCTTGGCGAAGCGGATGCTGCCCGCCACGGTGTCCCGGTCGGTCAGCGCCAGCGCGGCGATGCCACGCTCGGCGGCGCGCTGCGCCAGGCGATCGGGCAGAGCGGCGCCGTAGCGCAGCGAGTACCCGGAGACGACGTGCAGGTGCGCGAAAGCGGACACCGCGTCCTCCTCGCGAGGGACCTGCTACCAGCCTCTCTCAACCGCCCAGTCGTGAGAAACGGCAGCATCATCGAATCGCAGCCGCCTCGGCGGGCTGCACGTTTGCCGCCGGGGCGCCGGTGTGGACGCATGAGGGGCAGTACGTCGGTTGTTCGGGCCGCGCTGCGGCATCCCAGCCGGCGTACACGGCTTCGGTCCGAAGTGTGCTGAATCCGTAGCAGGCGTCGTCGTAGCAGACGAACGGCAGCCCGCAGCGGTCGCAGGTCAGTGTGAAGTAGACGCGGCTGTCGTGGTCGAGGTTGAGATGCAGCGTCATGGCCGTTCACTCCTGGCGGCTGCCGCCTCGTGTACGCGGTTCGGCCTTGCGGCGCAGCAGGTCGATCATGGCGTGGGCGGCGGCGAGTTGATATTCGAGGGTGACGATACGGACGGCGGCGTCCATGCGGATGCCGTCGTCGACGAGCCGGCGGGCGCGGTCGGCGCGGTGCAGGTCGTCGCGGCTGTAGCGGCGGTGTCCGCCGCTGGAGCGGGCGATCTCGAACAGGCCGGCGGCCTCGGCCGCGCGCAGGAAGGCGGGGGTGACCCCGATGGCGTCGGCTGCCGGGCCCATGGCGTAGCCGGGGAAGCCGGCGTCGTCCAGCGCCGCGGCCCGCTCGGCCGGGTGGGGCAGTTCGGCCACCGGGGTCACCTCCGATTCGCAGATGTTGTTCGCCATTCACCGTTGCTGACGATCACCTCCCTGACGCGGCGGCCGTCACACGGCGCGCAGGTCAGCTGGTCGCGCCGGCCGGCCGGCGATCCCGTTCGGCTTCGCCGGAGATCATCTTGTGGCCCTCATGGGAGCCGATCGCCGCGCTCCCGGGCCGAGCGATCTCGATCTTGCGAGGCTTGGCCTGCTCGGCGACCGGGATGGTCAGCGTGAGCACACCGTCGCGGTACTCGGCCGAGATCTCGTCGACGGCCAGCCCTTCGCCGAGCACCAGCTGCCGGCTGTAGGTGCCCGACGGGCGCTCGGAGACCAGGTACGTCGAGTCGTCCGGGTCGCGGCGGGTGCGCTCCGCGCGCACGGTCAGCGTCTGATTCTCGGCCGACACGTCGAGGGATTCGGTGTCGATGCCGGGCAGGTCGAACCGGACCACGAACTTCTCGCCGGTGCGCAGGCAGTCCATCGGCATCAGCGACGGCGTGCGCGCCGCGCCGAACGCCTCGGCGGCGAGCCGGTCGAGGTCGCGGAACGGGTCGAATCGAAGGGGAAACATAACCAACACACCTCCACAACTGTCCTCAGGAAGAACTGTCGCTCGTGCGGGGTCGACGCGATGTGCCTGGCGCGGGCCGGCCCGGCGGGGCCTGGGCTCGCGCCGCGGGCCGCGAGCTGATCGACCGTGAGCACGCCACCTCGATGCCGCGGATGGTTACCGCGAGTGGTCAGTGGCGCCGGTTCGGCGGTCTTCGGCAGTCGACGCGCCACCTCGTGCGGTGGTGACGGTAATGGGCAGGGACCGGCAACATCATCATGACCACCTCCTGTCAGAACGTTCGTTCTCACCGGGAACCATGACTCAGCCAACACATAAATTCTGTACTCGCCACTGTAGGATTCGTCAAGTGGCTCGTATGACCGTCACGGAGTCGGGGGCTGATCCCCGTATCCACGGCACCTGCCATGAGGGCTCCACCGTCGTCGTCGGCCTCAACAGCCGGCGCCTGCTCGCCGACTCAGCCTGGCGGCACCCGCCCGTCCGGACCCGGCCCGCTGAGATCGTCAGCCCCTGACGGAAGCGAGGTGAAGAAGAGCGCAATGCCCCCGACCAGGGCCGATCACCGACACGGGGCCGTCCGTTCACGCGCCATTCACCTGACGCTCCTAGATTCCGGCGAGCACCGAATGTGAAGGAGCCGAAAAATGTCCGCTCTGCTCTCCGCCATCGCGGTCGAGGTGGTCAGCGCCCTGCTGATCTCGCTCCTCGTCGCCGGGGCCCGCCGCCTCTTCAACGGCAACGCCGCCCGCACCGCCTGAACCGGCCGCGGAGCCGGCGCCCGACCGGGTCATCCGGCCCCTGCTTGCGATCGTGATTGGGTGCGCCGGGTCGGGGTAGGCCCTCCTTTTTGGGGAGGTCCTCACCCATGACCACAGCAACACAGGCAGGAACGCGGCGCCGCGGCACGACGCAGAATGCACCCCGGCCGGACCGTACGGGGAAGAAGACGGCGTCGAAGCCCGATCAGCAGGCCGAGCTGACGGCCGAATCGGTCAAGGCACTACCCGCCCATCCCGAGGCCGCGCCCGAGACCGACCTCGTGACGTGGCAGGACGTACGGATGCCGCACCTCAAAGTGCCGGTAATCCACCTGCCGTCGAAGGTACAGTCCAGAATCACGAACGCCAGGTGGACGGGCCACACCGTCAAGTCCGCCATTCCGCAGCCTAGGCAGTTGCTCTACTACGGAGGCGTCGGCGCGCTCGCCGCGCTCGGCGTCCTGGAATGGCCGGTCGCCGTGGCCGCAGCGGCCGGAGTGTGGGTCGCGACACACGAGCGTCGCATCGCGGCATAAAAGGCGGGCGCTCAGACGACATCGCAGCGCCTGAGCGCGCTGGGGTTCCTGGCGCTGTACGTGGCCACGGGCGCTCGGACGCGGCCCGCCGGGCCACCTCGCGCTCGCGGCTCGGGCGGCCCGAGCAGGCGCAGCAGGAGATCGAGTGCGCCCGCGTGCCTCTCGAAGAGCTGGGGGAGTTGCCGCGGCAACAGGGCAGCACCGCCTCGTGGACCCGCCGGCCGCCCGCGCGGAGCACGACACTCATCAGGCCGTGATCGCTCGGCGTTTCCGCAGTTCATGGGGGCCAGGCGAACTGCGCGCCGCAACCGGGTACACACCGACTGCCAGTTCATGGCGGTACCGACGAATATTCCTCCAGGTTGCGAAGTCCATCTGAGCAGATGCCGTGAGACCCGCACGTGCTCGGCGGTGCGGCAGGATCCCCCTCATGAGGATCCCTGCCCACGACGAGATCCGGGCATTGCACGAGCGGCTTGCCCCGACTCCGGCCGCGTTTGACCTCGTGTACATCCATTGCGAGATCGTCGCCCGGATCGCTGAGCAGGTCATTGCGCCCGGCGTCGACGTGGCCCTTGTGCGCGCGGGCTGCCTGCTGCACGACATCGGCGTGTACCGCCTGGCCCCCGGGGAGGCGTACATCCGGCACGGCCTGCTCGGCTACGAGGCCCTCGCCGGGCTGGGCTTCCCCGAGCCGCTCGCCCGATTCTGCTCGCACCACACCGGCGTCGGCCTGACCCGCGACGACGTGTGGCGGCAAAACCTGCCACTGCCGCTGGAGGACTACGTGGCCGAGACCGAGGAGGAGCGACTCGTCATGTACGCCGACAAGTTCCACAGCAAGTCGACGCCGCCGCGCTTCGTGTCGGCCGAGGCGTACACCGCGGCCGTGACCCGCTTCGGCGAGGACAAGGCTGCGGCGTTCAAGGCCATGGTCGCCGAGTACGGCGAGCCGGACCTGGCCCCGCTCGCCGCCGAATACGGGCACCGGATCAAGTAGTGCTGTGACCACATGTCAGCGGCCGGCGGAGTTGCCGAGTGCCGAACCGGCACATCGCCCACCTCGACGCTGCCGGGAGGTTGCGGTCAGTCATACACCGGACGATGGTTACGGCTTGACAGCCGAGCACGGCGGTCAAGCGGTGTGCGGGTGCATGTCCCGATGAGACAGGTCCGGCCCCTCTGCCACTCGCGTCGGGCGGGGCTCAGGCCGGGCGGAGGGTCCGCCGGCCGATGGTGAGGAGCGCGACGGCGGCCATGGTGACCGCGAGCGCGATCCCGACGACGATCTTCGCCCAGTCCGGAGCGTTGTCCGCCCAGTAGACCGGCAGGCTGAGCAGCCCGGAGAGGACCCGCGAGACGATCACCGCGGGAATCGCGCCGCGCCGCCGGGCGAGTGCTGCGGCCACGATGGTGATGACACCGAGTATTCCGCCGGAGACCGCGATCGCGGCGGGGGGCCCGTCGTCTGCCCACACGCCGCTCACGCCGGCGATGTCCAACAGGCCGAGCAGCATGCTGAGCACGAGCCCCCACTTGACGAACGTGTTCATGGCAACTCCCATGCGGTGAAGGCCGGCGCGGGCTGCGCCGGGATGGTGACGGCGGGCCGGACGAGCGCGAGGCCGAGCGCGGTGTACAGCGCGACCCAGACGGTCAGCGCGAGCCGCCCGGCTAGGAACGGCCCGGCGATCGCGGGTATCGAGGCGAGCAGTTCCACGCCGCAGGCCAGTACGATCCACCGGCGCCAGCCGTGCCAGGCGTCCGCGCGGGCGACGGCGATGCCGAGCAGTACCGGGCCAGTACCGGTCAGCAGCGAGGCCAGCCCGTAGCCGGCGTTGATCCACCCGACCGTGGCCGACGACATGGATGTATGCAGCAGGGACATTGCGGCCACCTCGCAGACGGAGAGGATGACCAGACCGGCCACGGAGACGGCGCCGCCCCAGGCGGCGAGCCGACCGCGTCCGGCGACCCCGGCGCGGAGCACGCCCAGGATGCCGGCGAGCATCAGTACGTGGTTGAGGAGGAAGACGGTCTGGGCCACTACGAACCAGCCGGGCGTATATGGGTAGCTGAACCGGTCGGTGTCGACCGCGGCGGGGACGAACGCGGTGACCAGCCCCCCGGCCGCTCCGATCACCCCGCCGGCCATGCAGACCCGGCCCAACGTACGAACGGTCATCATGCCGGCGACCGTAGGCCCTACCCGGTCGGGTGGACGTCCGGGAGAACACTCATCTGACCCACTCATTCGGCGCCCGGTGGCTCGGCCCGGCTACCGTGTGCGCGTGACGGAGCTCGTTGGGCGTGCGCGGGAGCTGGCCGACGTGGAGGCGCGGCTGGCCGCGACGCGGGGCGGGTCGGGCGCCCTTGTCCTGGTCGAGGGCGAGGCCGGTGCCGGGAAGACCGCGTTCGCGGACGAGGTCAACCGGCGCGCGCGGGCCGCCGGGCACGCCACCGCCTGGGGGTCGTGCCTCGAAGGCGAGCCAAGCGCGCCGTTCCGGCCGTGGCTGCAGATCCTACGCGCGATCGGGGCCGGAGGCATCGACCTGGACGAGCCGGCCGACGCCTCGGTCACCCGGTACCGGCGGTTCGACGCCGTACTGGACGCGCTGCGCGACCGTGCTGTTGGAACCGGCCTGCTGCTCGTCCTGGATGACCTGCACGACGCCGACCTCGGCTCGTTGCGGCTGCTCCAGCACGTCGCGTCCGAGGCGGCCGACCTGCCACTGGTGCTGCTCGCGCTGGCCCGCGCGGAGGAGGCCGGTGCGGACCGGCACGAGATGCTCGCCGCGGTGGGCAGGGAGCGCGGGGCGCACCGGATCTGGCTCGGCGCGCTCGCCGACGAGGAGGTCGCGGAGCTGGCGACCCGGGCTGCCGTGCGCCCGCTGGACGCGGCGACGCTGCGTGCGATCGGCGAGCGGTCCGGGGGTAACCCGCTGTTCGCGATGGAGCTCGCCCGGCTCGCGGGTAGCGGCAAGAGGCTGCCGCGTGGGATCCGCGAAACGATCGGCCGGCGGCTGAGCGGGTTCCCGCGGGCACCCGGGCCCTGCTCCGGCAGGCGTCCGTGCACGGGCGGGAGTTCGACGCGGCTACCCTCGCCGCGACGGGGGAGCTGGCCCGATCCGAGGTGGTCGCGGGGCTGGGTCCGGCCCTGGACGCCGGAATGCGGCGGCGGTCGACCAGCTGCGCGAGCCGCTGTGGACGTGGCGGCTGACCCTGGTGCGCACGTCCGTCGCGCTCGGCGAGGGCCGGCTGGACCGGGCCGCCGCGCTGATGGCCGAGGGCCTGGTCCGGGGTCGGCGCGCCGGGCACGAGGCGGCCGACTTCTTCCACCTCATCTACGCCGAGGCGCTCGCGCAGCTGACCGGCGAGGGGTACGAGCCGGTGGAGCGAGCGGTGCGCGCGTACACCGAGCAGGGCCCGTTCCTGGCCCGCACCTGGCACGTGAATGTGCTGGTGCACATGGGCCGGATCGACGAGGCGCGAGCGATGTGGCCGTCGCTCGTACCACACCTGGGCGCGTTCCCGCGGCACGCGCGGGAGTGGATCGTGGCGATGGCCGGGAACGCGGACGTCTGCGTCGCGCTCGGGGACCGGGGCGTGGGCGTACACGGAGCTGCTGCCGTTCGCCGACCGGCAGGTGATCGCCGATCCGCAGGGGCCCGGGTACGGGCCGCTGGCGCTCTGCCTGGGCCGGCTCGCCCGCCTTCTCGGGGATACGGAGGCCGCCGAAGCACACCTGCGCTCCGCGCTGGCCGCCAGCCTCGCGCTGGGTCTCGCGCCGTTCACCGGGTACTGCCACGTGGAACTGGCCCGGACGGCGCTGGACCGGGGCGACCGGGCCGCCGCCCGCGGGAATCTCGACGCCGCCCGCGACCTGGCCGGGCGGCTGGGCCTGGCGCCGCTGCGGGCCGCGGTCGAAGCGGCGGGCGCGCCAGCGGCCGCCGGCCCGCTGACCGCGCGCGAGCAGGAGGTCGCCGCCCTGGTTGCCGAGGGCCTGTCGAACCGTCAGATCGCCGAGCGGCTCTACCTATCTGCGCGTACGGTGGAGAACCACGTCACGCACATCCTGGTGAAGCTTGGTTTCGAGTCGCGGGCGCGCATCGCCTCCTGGTACACGGACCGGGCACGCGGATAGGTACCGCGGATGAGTGGTTGCACGGATGCCCGGAGCCGGCCGCGGCCGTAGCGTCCTGGGCATGCATGCGGTCGTGGGCATCTGGTCGGCCGATGAGAGCCGACTGGAGGAACAACGGCGGGCGCTGCGCGACGACGTGGTACCCGCGACCGCCGCGCAGCCGGGCTTCGTCGGCGGGTACTGGATGCGGGACGCGGAGACCGGCAAGGTGCACACGGTCGCGGTCTTCGACACCGAGCCACACGCCCGGGCGTTCAAGGACTACGTGACCCGGGCTGCTGCCCTCGTCGGCGTGACCGCCGACGTCCTCGCGATGGTGGAGGTGTCCGCTCATGCCTGACCCGGATGTCCAGACCCGCCGTTGGACTGGCGCTCTGCTCGCACTCGGCGGGCTCCTGCCGCTGGCCGCCGTGCTCAACCCGCGCACCTGGCCGGTCTGGGGCGCCGCCGAGGCGGACTCGTGGCGGCTCATCACCGAGCGGCATGCCTCGATGACCGCGGCCACCTGGCTCATCTGGGCCGGCGTCGTGGCCAGCATCGCCGGCATCGCGCTGCTGGCCCGCATGCTGGGCTCGGCCGTCGCCACCGCGGCCCTGGCCGTGTTCGCGACCGGCGCCGGGCTCGCGCTGGTCAGCCTCACCTTCGAGGCGACCGTCGAGCTTCCGCTCACCGCCGAGCGCCGGTCGCAGCCCGACTGGTACCCGGTGGTCGACTCGTGGATCGACGGCATGTTCACCGCGCACTCGGCGTTGCTCGCGCCGCTCGCGCTGGTCGTCGTCGGGGCCGGCATGGTGCGTACCCGGCTGGCGCCGCGCTGGACCGGCTGGTTCGCGATCGCGATGGCGATCGTCCTGTGGGGACAGTTCGCCGCGTTCCAGGGCGCCCTCCCGGCACCGCTGTTCCTCGCGCTCACCGCAACCGGTCTCGCATTGTTGCTGAGAGCGCGGCGACCGGGCGCCCCCTCTTGATTCCTGGCCGATGCCGACACCGCGGCCGGCGGTGACTGGTTCGACGCGCTCACCCTGCCCGACGGCCGGGTCGCGCTGATCGTGGGCGACGTCGTCGGGCACGGCGTGGCCGCCTCGGCGACCTGGGATCCGCCCCGGCGGTGGGCCGGGGCGGATCGAATCAACCGCCGTGACCGGGACCCGAGCAATGTCGGTGCTGGCGCGGGTCAGTTGGATGTTGCGGCGTGGACCAGGGTCATGAAGGCGGTCAGGTTGGGAACGCGGTGGACGCCGACCGACGCCCACGGCCAGCGCTTTCCCCGAGCCATCACATGGACGGCACCCGCCTTGAGGCGCGCCTGCTGGATCTCGGCCCACATCAGCCGCTTCCCCTTGCCGAACCGGGCTGGCCGGTACAGACCACCGGGCTCCATCACGTACCCCCGGAAATCAATGCTGTGTCCCTGCCGCAGAGCAGCCTGCATCTGCGGTCACTGCCCAGTTCAGAGTCATGACGGGTACCTCATCTCGGGGGAAGCGACCGTGGGTGCGCGCTCCGCGGCGGACGCGGGCGGCAACCGGCTCGATCGGTTGCCGGGGCGGAGCAGCACGATTGTTGCCGCGGCGGCGATGGTCGCGGCGATGGCGCCGATGAGGGTCGTCAGCGACATGGCCTGGACGAACGCTCGCTGGGCGGCGTGGGTGAGCTCGGCGTCGCCGGTAGCCGCGGCGAGAGCGAGCGCGTCGCCGATCGACTGCCGGGCCGCGGAGCCGGCACCGCGGGGCATCGCGGCGGTGAACGCCGCGGTGAGGATGCTTCCCAGGACGGCGACGCTGAGTGCCTGACCGACCTGTTGGACCGTCTCGTTGACGGCCGATCCCACGCCCGCATGCTCCCGGGGCAACGCGGCCAGTACGGTGCCGTACGAGGCCGGCACGGCCATGCCGCTGCCCGCACCGGTGAGCACGAGTGCCGGCACCAGCCGCAGGTAGCTATCGCCGGCGGCGGTTGTGGCGAGCAGGGCAAACCCGGCGGCGAGCAGCAGGAGGCCCCCGCTCACCGCAACCCGCGCTCCGAACCGCTTGTCGACGGCGACACCGACGGCGTTGAACAGCATGACGGACACCAGCAGCGGCGCGAGGGCCAGACCCGCTCGCAGGGCGTCGAATCCGAGGACGAACTGCAGGTACTGGGTGAGCGCGAGCATCACGCCACCGCCCGCGAACGACAGCAGCACGATGGAGAGGCTTCCGCCGTTGAAGGTCCGGTCCTTGAACAGCTCGAGGGCAAGCATGGGCTCGGATTGCCGCCGCTCCCACAGCACGAACGCAGTGAGGCCGAGCGCCGCGATCCCGAACCCGGTGAGGACGACGACGGAAGACCAGCCGTCCTCGGCCACGGCGATGACGGCCCAGACCAGGGCCGTCAGCCCGATGATCGACAGCAGGGCCCCGACCAGGTCCGGGCGTCGAGCCGGTGCTCGTGACTCGGGAATGATCAGCACCGCCGCGAGCACGCCGGCCATGGCCACCGGGACGTTGACCAGGAACACCGAACCCCACCAGAAGTGCCGCAACAGCAGACCGCCCACGGCGGGGCCGGCCAGCGCGCCGAGCACCAGTGCCGAACTCCAGACGGCAAAAGCCCGCTTGCGTTCGGCCGGGTCGAATACCGCGGTGAGGATCGCCAGTGTCCCCGGCATGACCAGAGCGCCGCCCGCACCCATCCCTGCGCGCGCGGCGATGAGCTGGCCGGGAGACGCGGCGAACGACGCCGCCAAGGAGGCGAGTCCGAAGAGCACCAGGCCGATGACGAGACCGCGGCGGCGGCCGTGGCGGTCCAGCAGGCCACCCGCGGTGAGCAGGAGACCGGCGAACACCAGGATGTACGAGTCGAGGATCCACTGGATGTCCGAA
The DNA here is from genome assembly GCF_050936175.1 of Dactylosporangium sp. CA-139066. Lineage (NCBI taxonomy): Bacteria > Bacillati > Actinomycetota > Actinomycetes > Micromonosporales > Micromonosporaceae > Dactylosporangium > Dactylosporangium sp. CA-139066. The sequence continues at coordinate 4,361,418 of NZ_JBNJNH010000001.1, forward strand.
CGGCTCGCGCCCATCTCGCGGATCAGCGTGGGGATGGCAACGTTGAGCACCGACGTGTCGATGACCAGCACGACCATGCAGAGACAGCAGATGACCAGGACCCACCAACGACGCGGATCCGGGGATGCCGATCCACCCATCGAACCTGCCTTTCAGGAGAGCTCGCCTCGATTGACTCGATTGAGACGACACGCGCGCTCGCAATTCATCGGCCGTCACGGCTTCTACCACTGGCGCAGCACCAGGCCGGTCCGGGCCGATCGCGTCACCGCCGACCGGCAGCTGGCTGAACGGATCCAGGCGGTGCACGCCGCCTCCGACGGCACCTACGGCGTGCCACGGATCACCGCGGAGCTGCGCGAGCGCGGCGTACGGGTCAACCACAAGCGGGTCGCCCGGATCATGCGCGGTGCCGGGCCGCAGGGGCTGCGCCTGCGCCGCCGGCACTGCTGGCCGTCGACTTCATCGAGACCGTGACGCTGACCGGAACCCGGATGTACATCCTGACGGTGATCGAACACGCCAGCCGCCGCCGAGCTGCTGGACCGCGTGCTGATCTGGAACCAGCGGCAGCTGCCGCATGCGCTGCGGGAGTACGAGCGGTTCTCCAACCTGCGCCGTAGTCCGAGTCCCGGTAGTACCGGGAGAAGTCTCAGCGACTGAAGCCCCCGAGGTGGAGGTAGGCGGCCCACGTCCCGGGAGTGCCGGGTGAGCGGTGCCGCAGGTCACGAACGGCATGGTGCAAGGCTTCGGGCGCTCGGGCCGGCTCCAGGTTCTTGCCGGGCCCGGTCATGCGTGCGTAGACGTCCTCGGCGAGCTCGGCTGCGGCGCGGTCTTCGATGGTCCACAGTGTCGAGATCACGTGACGGAAGCCGGCGAGCTGGATGGCGCCGGCGATGTGGAGCCCTTCGTCAGCGGCGTCGGGGAGCCCGACCGTTGTGTCGCAGGCGGAGAGGTAGGCGAGGTCGGCGCCGTCCAGGCGCAGGCCGGCCAGGTCGAGCGGGGTGATGTCGCCGGTGGTGAGGGCGAGTCGCGGCGTGCCGGACGGGCTGGCATCGGTCCATCCGGCGTGGCAGGCGAAGTGCACGCAGGTGTGGGCGGGGATGGCCGCGAGGACGTCGTCCGCTGCGGCGTGCCGCCCTTCCAGGACGCTGGTGTGTTCGACGATCCGGGACAGGGCGCGGGCTTCGTCGACGGCTGCGGGGAGCGGTGGCAGGCCGGGGGCGTTCGCCGCGGACACCACCAGCAGCGTAGGTGTGCTGCGCACAGCGTCCGGCCGTAGCAGGGCGCGGACGCTCGTAGTGTAGGAGGAGATGACGCGGTCGAGGGCGCCGTCGCCCTGGCGAGTCTGGGCGGCGTGGATGGGCAGGCGGGCCAGGGCTCCGCTCGGGCACCAGACCAGGCGCGGCCACGTCGCGCCACTCGGCACCGGGGCCGCTGCGCCGGCCGCGGTGAGGATGGGTTCAGCAACGGTCTCCCACAACCAAGCCAGCGTTCCGGTGAGGGTCTGGCGAGCGCGGGAGGCCCGGGCAACGCGGTCGGCTCGGCCCGGGGCGGCCTGGCGAAGGGCACTGATCGCCGCGTCGATGTCCTCCTGGCGAAGGTCTGGGAGTTCCACGACGTCCGGCGCGGCGGAACCCGGATGCATCAGCAGCGCCACACACGTGGTCGAGGTGACGTTGATGTAGGCGACGGGGGCGGTGAGCGAGGCGGCCATCCGGGCGTAGGTCGGTTGGTCCGGTGGAAACGTTGCGTCCGGGCCCAGGACACGGGCCGCCTCGGCATAGAGCTGCTGCCAGTCCCTCGCTGCGCGGATACGCAGATCGAGAGACCGCATGGCTCGGCTGTCGTCCAATGTCGACAGTCCCGTGTCGTCGAGTACGGCGGCCAGTTCGATCATGCGGGCGGCCAGCTCGGGTGCTTTCCGGCGCAGGCTGTTGAGGTCGCGTCGCATCTGCAGAGCCTGTCCGGCCAGGACGGTCCGGGCGCATTCAGCCAGCTCAATGGCGAGCGCGGGCTGTCCATTGGCCACCGCGCAACGCGCCGCGAACTGTGCCAGGCCGTTGTGGGCGGCGATCAGTTGCAGCTGGTCACGCCGGTGCACACCGAGCCAGGCCGCTTCGGGCAGCAGGCGAGCCGCGTGGCACGAGCCTTCCAGCGCCAGCGCGGGCTGGTTGGCCTCGTCGGCGATGATGGACCATTCGCCGGCCGCCTCAAACCGCTCCCACGCCAGCACGGTCACGTCGTCAACCACCGCCCGGTACGCGTCGATCGCGGCTTCGATCTGCCGGTCCGGCTCGGCTTCCACAAGCTGCCGCTGCCAGAGGATCCGGGCCAGGAGGAGCCGCATTCCCGACGAGAGGGGGCCTTTGGCGACGGCAATCGCCTGCCGCATTGCACCGACCGCTTCATCCCCGACATCCGGGTCGTGCTCCGCCATCGCCCGCTGGCTCAGTGCGCGGGCCAACCAGCCCAGCGCCACGCAATGGTCGTAACTGCCCTTCACCGCCCTGGCCGCCGCCTTGCGGCTCCGGTCGATGGCCTCCAGCAGCGCCGGTCTGTCACCTGCGTCGACAAAGTACTGGATCAACGCACCGGCGAGTCTGCTCAGGCGCTCGCTGCTGATCTCATCCGGCGGGGTGTGCAGCAGCGACTGCCGGTGGCACGCAACGGACCGGACAAGGTCTTGTTCGTCGCCGACGCGGCCATAGCGCAACATGAGGGCCAAGCCAAGGCTGGACAGGAGGTTGCGGCGGAGCTGGTGCCGCGTGGGTAGGTCGGCAATCGCCATGTCGAGGGCGTCGATTGTCTCGTTCAGGTCGGAAAGACCGTGGTGGGTCTGGTAGCGAAGCAAGAGGGAGGCGGACAGATTCGCCAAGGCCACCGACCGGGCCACCCCGTGGCTCGCCCCCGCGACCGCTTGCCGGGCGGTGTCGATGGCGGCCTCGAGATCGCCAGGTGCACCGGAGTGTCTAGCCAGATAGGTGAGCGTCAGGGCCAGGCCCGTCAGCTTGCGGCGCCGGTCGTCGTCGCCGTCGTGCCCATCCAGCGCATCACGTAATACGCGGGCGCACTGCCGAAGCGTGCCGACATCGCCGTCGAGGTTGGCACGCTCGGATCGCACCAGGGCGCGAAGCCTCTCGGCGATCGGGGGGAAGTCCTCGCGAGCGGTTACGCCCTGCAGCAGTTCCAGCGCCCAGAGCAGGTCCTCCGGTTGGCGGGTCTGCTCAAACCGGTCGCGTAGACACGCCGCCAGTACGGTCTGTGTCATTGGCCGGTATGGATGATCTACGGGCAGGTCGGCCTGGCTGCGCGTGAGGAGATCCAGCGCCGAGTTCAGGTCCGCGGAGTCACCCAGACCAACCCACCGATCGTGGTGCAATTGGCCGAGAATGCCGCGCATGGCCGCTATCTTCGTGGCATCGCTGGTGGGCAAGAGCATGGCGCCCGCGAGTTCCGCCATCGCGGCGTCGCGGTCAGCGTCTTCGCCACTGGCGTCCAGCCGGCACAGTCGCGCGCGGACCAGGCCCTCGACGACGCCGAACCGGTCGGGGTGGTCGTCGGGAAGCTCGGCCGTGCCGCGGACCAGCCGGCCGATCGCGTCGCTGAGGTATTCGGGGCGGGGCTCCCGGTGGTAGAGGTCGAGCAGCACCATTGCCAGATTGAGGTCTATCCGGACCCGCAATGGTGAGGGCGGCTGCGTCGCCAGCAGCATCCACGCTTCCCGGGTTGCCCGGTAAGCATCGCGCAGATCGTCGGCGCTGCCGCCGGCCAGATGCCGTTGCCGCAGCACAGTTCCCAAGTTGGCAAGGATGCGTGGCCGCGACGGCGCGTCCTCGGCGACGGTGGCCGCCGCACGGCGAGCCGAGTTCACCGCGGTATCCAGGGCGCCCGGCTCACCCAAGTTCGCCAGGGCGGACTGGGCCGCGACAAGATTGAGCCAACTCGTGGCTTCGACCTCACCCGCAGGCCTCCGGGCCAGCGCCGACTTCGCGCGCGCGACCGCGGCTCGCGCGTCCGTCATGTCGCGGCTGCGTTCGGAGCGCAGGCGCAGGGCATGGGAGAGGTTCATGTCCAGAAGCACGCGTGCGGGATGGTCCGGCGGTCCGACGCGTTCAGCCTGCTGGAACAACGCGATGGCTTGGTTCAGTGCCGTCGCGTCCGCTCGCCCTTCCGCGGCTTGCAGATGGACCAGACCGACCTCGTTCCATGCGTTCAGCCCATCGCTGGGACCGAGCCACTCCGTCCCGGCGACCGCCTCTCGCAGGTCGTCGTCAAGGACGTCGCCATGGTGCGGCAGCAGCAACGCGAAGACCGCACAAGCGGCCTCGAGGTCCTGGTCCTGTTCGCCGTCCGGTCTCGACTGCCCACGGTACAGGTACAGAGATCCGGCCACCTTGAGCGTAAGTACGTCATCGACGCTCGCCCGGCGGCCGAGTTGACCCTCCGGCGGGCCGAACCCCAACAGGATCTCGGCACCCCAGGCAAGCACCTCGGCATCCAGGACGGAGGCGGCATCCGGCGATGTCTCGTGCCACGCCAGTCGCTGCATGAGAGCCTCAACCACGTCGGTCAGAGCCACAAGCCATCCCCTCCGGTGGAATCCCGCAACCATCTGACGGACGCACCGCGCGGACCGTGCAACGGCCACGAGCGTGCATCGGGCCGACATGGTCAGCAGAGCGCAGTGTGCAACCAGCCGGGCAGCTGTGCTTCCCACTCGTCACAGGCGACCATCGAAGGAATCTCCTTGACGAGCGCAATCGCCATCAGTCCATACATCACCAAGAGCAGCCTGCCGGGACGAGCCCATTGCTCGTGTTCGTCTCGGAGGCGCACGCTCAGCTGCCGGCCGCAGACGAGAACGTACGCCCACGCCATCAGTACGATCCCGTAGTTGTGCCGGTAACGAAGGTCCCCTGCGAGCATCTCGATGGGCAGGACGAGTGATACGAGTCCGGACACGACAAAGGCCGGAAGCAGCGTTACCAGGACGAAAGCCTTCGCAATTTCGTGATCCCAACGGCGCCCGCGCAGCGTCATCCAAACCAGAGGCAGCGTTGGCGCCAACGCCCACAGGCCGGACACGCTCTCACTGGTGAAAGCGATTGCGGCTGCCTGAACGACGAGCAACACGGCTCCCACGACATCCCTGCCCTCGCCCGGTGGATCCCACCGCACGCCGTCCCACCAGTCCTGAATCGCGCGTTTGGCGTCACTCATGGAACGGGTCCGTCCGCCGTGCCGGAACCTCGGTGATGACCGGCACGACCAGCGTCCACCAGTCGCAGACACCTGCCCGGACGATGGGGCGGACGTCGCGGTCGACCGCACGCCGACCGAGTCGTTCGACCAGACCCTCGAGCCCGAGCGGCCCACGGTTCGCCGTGTCGTGTCCGGCCTCGCTGATCGGTGGCATCTCGAACGGTGACGCGGCGATCTCGTCCTCCGCGACGATCATCATGAGCCAGTCGCGTCCCTGGGCGCCGGGCTCGACGCGTCGGCCGGACAGCAGGCTGAACTCGACGCGTTCGCCCTGTGCCACCGGCGCGACAGCGCCCGCTGCGACCTCGGCGCCGCGGAACAGATCGGCGTCGATGCAGAAGTCGTCGGTGAGGTCCAGTAGGACGCAGTAGAGGGACCGGTTCGCGGTGTTGTTGCGCAGCCGGACAAATCGCTCCGGCGGAGTCCACTCGCCGTCTTGCAGGTGATAGGCGAGCCGGAAGGCGCCGTCGTCGTCCGGCCGCACCGCCGCGCGGTCGCGTGGTGCGTTCCGCTCGCCCGGCAGCGGCTCGACGATCTCCAGGGAGACTGCGTTGTGCAACCGCGACGCGGGGTTGCGCAGGTTGCGTACCTGGCGCCAGCGCGCGATGTGCTCCAGCTCGGCGACGATGCGACGAGCGTCCGCCGGGGCGAGCCCGTCGCGCAGGACATAGCGATCCCGGTCGGTGATCGCGATCCTTCCCCCGGCGGAGGCACACAACGTCAGCTCGCTGTCGGCGCCGCCGATCCGCCGCACGTGCGGCGACGGGCCGCCGTTCGGCCCGCAGTGCTGGAGAACCCGGCCAACCTGCGCCGCGAACTCCGGGTGCTCCTCGGCGTCGACAGCCACGGTCGTCAGAGGCATCGGCACGGCGCTGACCACGACCGGGTACACCTGGTGCGGGTCGGGCCGCCAGCCGATCGGCTCGACCATGCTGCGGCGCACCTCGACGCGGGTGACCTGCGCCTCGCGCGCCGGCGCCCGGTCGGCGACAGCGACGCGGTACGGCTCGTCGGCAGTTCCTGCGACCATGCCGTGACACGAACCGGCGTCGATCTCCCAGCCGTGGCGTCCGTGCCGCATCGTGATCGACGGTGGCTGCGTGATCGTGTCGCCACCGAGCAGCGGCCGGTCCGCGAGACCGGAACCGGACGGGAACAGATGCGGCCGCTGGCTGTAGGAGAGCCGCTCGACCTCGTTGCGCGCAAGCACGAGCAGCTCGCGATACGTCGTGCCGGGGCCGGCGCGGCGCATAGCCTGCAGCAGCGCCCAGCTGAACAGCCCCCGTTGCCTGCCGTCGAGCCGCTGCTCGCCAGCGACCTCGGTAGGTTGGCACGCGGCCAGCTGTACGTGCCGGACGGGCGGGGGGCCGGTGGCGTAACGTTTCGAGAGGTCGGGCACCAGCGACACGTCGGCGACGTCGGACCGGGGCCGCTCGGCCCGGACGCGCACCTCGGGACCGCGGGCAGCCCCGCCCGAGTAGCAGCTGTCGAGGATGGTGACGACATGGCCGCCGCCCGCCGCCACGTCGTCCACAAGCAGCGCGAGCTCCTTGTCGAGCAGATCCGGACGTCCGTCGTGACGGCTGTCGGAGCACACGAGGGTGTGCATGTACGCTCCGTTGTCCTCCAGGTGCCACAGGTCCTTCGGCACCGGCGCGCGCGAACCGTGACCGCAGAACCAGAACAGGGCGGTGTCGCCCGGTCCGGCCTTGGCCAGGTGTGTCCGGAAGCCCTCGACGATCGCCACGCCGGTCGCATCGTGGTCAAAGAGGGATTCGACCTTCAGCTCGGTGCCGGTGGCGCACCGCGCGGACAGGAAGCGGGTCGCGTCGTCGATGTCGTTGCGGCAGCCGGAGAGGGGCCGGACCTGCGGACCGAGGTAGTCGTCGATGCCGACCATGAGGGCGTAAAGCGTGCTCATCGCGGTACCTCGTCTCGGTCCGACGGATCTGGCGCTGATCTCTGACGGACGGCGTGGCCGGGGCTGCCGCCAGGTCGATCCCGCCGACAAGGGTCGAAGGCCCCATCCAACGGCAGAAACGGCGGTGCAGCCGGTGGAAACGGCCCCGATCCGGGTCTCGGTCCGTGACGCATTGTTGCCCCGGGGCCAGCCCGGCCCACGCGGCGAGGTGTTTCGCGGTCGGGAACCGGGCAACCAGCCCACCGAGGGGCACTCGCCTCGCCCTCGCCGTATCAGGGCTGACGCCGGCCCCGTGGCCGGTCACGCCCCCCAGGCCGGCAGCGGCAGCGGGCGGGCCGGCACGGGCGTGGAGACCACGATCGACGTGGTGGTCTGCCCGTACATGAGAAACACGTCCAGAATCGACTCGAGCTCCGGGATCGACGGGGCGTGCACCGCGAGGACGAAGCAGTCCTCGCCGGTGACCCGGTGGCACTCGACGACCTGCGGCGTCGCCCGGATGGCGTCGGCCACCCTGGTCAGCTGCCCGGGACCCGGGCGGATCCGCACCACCGCCGCCACCGGCAGGCCCAGCGCGGCCGGATCCACCTCCAGCCGGTAACCGCGGATGACGCCCGCGGCCTCCAGGCGCTGCACGCGCTCGGTGACCGCGGGCGCCGACATGCCCACCCGGCGGGCGAGCTCCGACATGGACATCCGGGGATCGCGCTGGAGCTCGGCCAGCAGGCGGAGGTTGACCTCGTCCAGCGCCGACGTCCGGCGCCCGAAGGCCGTCGCGGCCTCAGGCCTTGAAGTTGCAGGCGGATTGCGGCTCACACCTTCAGTATGCCCTTCAGTCGCGGCGTCGCTGTTTCGAGGATGTCGGCATGGAACCTGAGATGACCTACGTCCGGCTGGGCTCGTCCGGCCTGCGCGTCTCGCGCATCGGCCTCGGCATGATGAGCTTCGGCGATCCCGCCACGGTGCCCTGGTATCTGTCGCAGGAGGCGGCCGAGCCGATCGTCCGGCGCGCCGTCGAGGGCGGCGTGACCCTTTTCGACACCGCCGACATGTACTCCGACGGCGCCTGCGAGGAGCTGACCGGACGGCTGCTCGGCAAGTTCTTCGCCCGGCGCAGCGACTACGTGCTGGCCACCAAGGTCTTCTATCCGACCGGTCCCGGCCCCAACGACCGCGGCCTGTCGCGGGCCCACATCATGGACGCGGTCGACGCGTCGCTGCGCCGGCTGGGCACCGACTACATCGACCTCTACCAGGTGCACCGCTGGGACCCGCAGACGCCGGTCGAGGAGACCATGACGGCGCTGAACGACCTCGTCCGTTCGGGAAAGGTCCGGTACGTCGGCGCTTCACTCATGTGGACGTGGCGGTTCGCCGTCGCCCAGTTCACCGCCCGGGACGCCGGGCAGACCGAGTTCGTCTCCATGCAGACCCGCTACAACCTCTCCGACCGCGAGGACGAGCGGGAGATGCTGCCGTTCTGCGCGGCGCAGGGCGTCGGCGTGCTCCCGTACAGCCCGCTGGCGCGCGGTCTGCTGGCCGGCACGCGCGGCCCGGACGGCTCCGGCGGGACCGTCCGGGCGCGCACCGACGACACCACCGCCGGGCGTCCGCCCGGCAACGACGCCGAGATCCTGGCCGCGCTGCGGGCCGTGGCGGCCGAGCACGGCGTGCCGCCGGCCCGGATCGCGATGGCCTGGCTGCTGGGCCGGCCGGGGGTGACCGCACCGATCATCGGCACCACCCGGGTCGAGCACCTCGACGACGCGCTGGCTGCGGTGCGGCTGCGGCTCGGTGCCGCCGAGACGCAGCGGCTCGAGGCCCCCTACCGGCCGCGGCCGCCCTACGGCCTCGACTGACAGCGCCGGTTCAGCCCGCGGTGACGAACACGGGTGCCGGGCCGGTCTCGAACCGCACCTCGCCGCCGGTGACGGCGGCGGGGTGCTCGGCGCCGAAGACATCCACGGCGGTGGCGTTCGCCGCGGGCCAGGCCAGCGTCACGGTGGCGGGCGTGCCGGCCCAGGCGACGAGCAGGGGTCCCCGGTCGCGATCGATGCCGAAGGCGGCGACCGGCCCGGCGTCGAGGCGCCGCGCGCCGGTGGCGTCGTGGAGGTGGTGCGCGACGAGCGCGAACGCGTCCGCGGCGGGGTGGCGCACGCCGAGTTCGCCGTCGCGGTAGTCCAGCAGCGGGAGCTTGCCGAACAGCAGGTGCATCAGCTGATACGGATCCGATGGGCCGGGCACCTCCGGGGCCAGGTTCCAGTAGGCGGTGACGGTGATGCCCTCGGCCAGGGCGAGCACCGTGCGCTGGGCGATCTGGCAGGCGTTGATGCGGTGCCGCTGCGCCTCCAGCTGCGGCGGGCACCCGGCCATCAGCATCTGCAGGCGCGGCGGCAGCTGCGGCATCTGCTCGTACAGCGCCCGCATGGCGCGCCGTTCCGGCGTCTCCTGGGCGGCGCGCTCGCGCAGCTCGCCGATGCTCTGGGTGGCCGGCACGTCCGCGTAGGCGCGCATCATGGTGTCCTGCAGCACCGGCTCGACCTCGGGGAACTCGAACAGGACGGGCCCGCCGTGCTCGCCGGCGACGATGGGCTTGTCGGCGCCGTGTGCGGCGAGCAGCCGGCGCGCGGTGGCGACGTATTCCGGTATCCGCTCGGGCGGCCCGTAGAGGTGGATGTCGAACACGTCGAAGGCGTCCCGCCCGCCGGCGACGATCTCGTCGAAGAAGCGCCGCTGCTCGCTGTTTGGTGCGCTGCCGAGCATGTCGTAGCCGCAGCCGCCGAGCACGACCGACGCGACGGGATCGGCCTCCTTCACCGCCTGGTACATCACCCGGAGCTGCTCCACGTATTCGGCGGCCGTGCCGCTCCACAGCAGGCCGGTGTTGCTCGGCTCGTTGTCGCACTGCCAGTAGCGGACGCGGCCGCCGAAGCGGCGCACCAGCCGCCGGACGAACGCGCCGTATCGCCGCGGGTCCAGCGCCGGGGACGGCGGCAGGAAGTCGGTCGGCACGCGCGTCGCCCACGGCGAGCTGGAGCACACGGTCAGCCACACGTCGACGCCGTCCACGCACTGGTCCAGCAGCGCGTCGGCGGCGGACCAGTCGTAGCGCCCGGGCTCCGGCTCGATCTGGCCCCAGAACAGGTATGCCCGTATCAGGCCGGCGCCCAGCTGCCGCGCCTGCGGCACGAACTGGTCCGGCTTGCCGAACAGCCCGTAGCTGATCCCTCTGACCACACCGATTCGCATGGCGGAAGTGTACGTCATAAACTCAATCTTATGCCGTACACTCCGATCTGGAACCTACCTTCGCCCCCGCCCCGGCAGCGGCTGCTGGGCCGCGAAGAGATCGTCGGGGCCGCCATCGCGGTCGCGGACGAAGCCGGGGCGCAAGGGCTGACGATGAAGGCTGTCGCCGCCCGCCTCGGCTCCTACTCGCCGATGGCGCTCTACCGATACGTCCACAGCAAGGACGGCCTGGTGGACCTCATGCTCGACGCGGTCACCGCGGAGGTGCCGATCCCCAGCGGCCCGGGCCCGGACTGGCGCGCCGACCTGCGGGTCCTCGCCGCCGGCACCCGGGAGATGGCCAAGCGCCACGGCTGGTTCGCCGACCTCGTGCACACCCGCCCGCCGGCCGGCCCGCACCAGATGCGCCGGACCGAGTTCATGCTGGCGGTGCTCGCCGGGCAGGGCGCGAGCGTCACCGAGGCGCTGACCTACGCCGCGCTGCTCGACCGTCACGTCTTCGGCAGCGCCCAGCAGGAACAGGTCGAGACCCGCTTCGAGCGCGAGCACGGGCTGCAGAGCCCGGCCGCGCTCATGGCCGCGCTCGAGCCGATCCACGGCCTGGCCGCGGCCGACGGGCGCTTGCCGCTGCTCACGTCCTGGCTCGCCCGCCCCGGGGGCCCGACGCCCGACGAACGCTTCGACCTCGGACTGCGCTTCCTGCTCGACGGCATCGCCGGTGAGCTCGTCGGCCGGGCCCAGCCATCCTCGCGGTGAGGCGGCAGTTATCGCCACGGCGTCGCGCACCGGCCCGGTCCGCCGTGGTCGGCGGGCCCGCAGACGGACCCGCCGATCACGCGGGGCCGGGCTACCGCCGGCGTGGATGGCGCCCGCCGAGCGGCGGTGCGGCCATGTATGGCGGGGCTACCACTGCGGCGGGGATCGCATTCTCCGTGTGCTGCCGGGCCTCAGGTACGCAGCGCGGCCGGGATGCGCCGCCCGCGGACGAGCACTTGGACCGCGTGCAGGTCAGCGCCGGCGTGGTCGAGCTGCACCCCGCTGACGCCGTACCAGTCTTCACCGTCGTACGCGAACGGCCGGTCGACGTCGACGTGCTCGACCCGCAGGCGCAGCGGGCCGCTGCCGTACAGATAGTCCTGCTCAGGCAGGGTCAGCACATGCACGGCCGGCTCGGTCACGCCGCGCCGCCCGCACTGCCGTCGGCCCACAGATACGCCTGCAGACCGCCGCTACGGCGGACCGCGGCATGCGGCATCGCCATCACTGCAGTCGCAAGCAACGTCACGCCGTCGATGTCCACGTCGACCTGTCCCAGCGCGGCATCGAGCACCGTCTCAACGGTCCCGCGCGCCGCTGGCGGTGCGTCGGCGTGGAGGTCCCCAACGAGCCGGACCTGCACGGCGGCGCCAGTGCAGTTGAATGCCATCGTCCTCATCTCAACAGAGTGATCTCGGTGTATATGCGCAGCGCACTCATGGTATCCGTGGTGCCTGTCGGTGCAAATGCACGTGCGTCTGCACTGTCATGGCCGGGTGATGGAGCGGTGTCGGCCGAATCGGCACGGTGACAAGCTGCCCGGGCTATGCCGTCGGCCGGTCAGACGCCCGGCCGCCGGCGGCCGGGTATCGAGGCCGCAACGCCAGGCCGGCGGCAGCGCACAGGCGGACGCGGCTGGGGCGGCCCCGCGGTTGCCTCCGAGTTTCGTCCCGGGGGGCCGGTGGTGCAGGCCAGGCGGCGGGGGGTTGCGGCCAGGTTGCGGGGTGGACGAGCGTTGGACACCGGCCGGATGGTTCGTGTCGGGTGGCCGGGCAGATTCGCGGCGTGGCCAGTGCCGATCGGCCGGTGGGCGGTCACGGTTGGTGCTGACCAGTTGTTCCAAGGACGGAGCACCAACCTGTGAAGACTGCTAAGAGACTGCGCGTCGTCGTGGCCGGAGCCGTTGCCGTGCCGGTCGTGCTCGCCGGTTCCGGCGTCGCGACCGCCGACGTGGCCTCAGCCGGCACGGCGGCGTCGGCGACCACGCTGGCGCAGGTCCGGTCGAGTATCGGCGCCGACACCGGCGCCGCGGCGACGCTGACCGGCAAGGGGGTCGGCGTCGCGCTCATCGACACCGGCGTCGCGTCGGTCCCGGGGCTGCCGGCGGCCCAGATCGTCAATGGTCCGGACCTGTCGTTCGAGTCGCAGGCGGCGAACCTGCGCTACCTCGACAGCTACGGGCACGGCACGCACATGGCCGGCATCATCGTCGGCAACGACACCGCCTCCGGGTCCAAGGGCATCGCCCCGGACGTGAAGCTCACCTCGGTCAAGATCGGCACCGCCACGGGTGCGGTCGACGTGTCGCAGATGATCGCCGCGATCGACTGGGTGATCCAGCACCGCTTCGACGACCCGGCCGCCCCGATCCGGGTGCTGAACCTCTCGTACGGCTCCGGAGGCGCCACCCAGTCGTGGACCGACCCGCTGCAGTTCGCCGTGCAGAAGGCGTGGAAGGCCGGCATCGTGGTCGTCGCCGCGGCCGGCAACAACGGCAACGCCGCCGGCGCGCTGACCAACCCGGCGATGGACGACTCGATCCTCTCGGTCGGCGCGACCGCGACCAACGGCACGGCGACGACCGCCGACGACACCCTGGCGACGTTCACGAACCTCGCCATCGGTACGGCCGGTCAGGTCGACCTGCTCGCGCCGGGCACCTCGATCGCGTCGCTGCGCGATCCGGGCTCCAACGTCGACAACCTGTACCCGGACGCCCGGGTCGGCACCACCCTGTTCAAGGGCAGCGGCACCTCCCAGGCGACCGCCGTGGTGAGCGCCGCCGCCGCCCTGCTGCTGCAGGCCAAGCCGGCCGCCACCCCCGACCAGATCAAGGACTGGCTGGTCAAGGGCGGCTCCGCACTGCCTCTCGGCACCGCCAAGACGCTTGGGCTGTCCGCGCTGAACGTCAACGGCGCCCTCGCCCGCACCGGCACCACGCCGGCGCCCTACACGGGCTCGCTGTCGACCGGCAGCGGGTCGCTGCAAGGCTCCCGCGGTACTGCCAGCCTGACCCTCGACGGCGTGAGGCTCACCGGCGAGAGGACGATCTGGGGCAGTTTCCAGACCTCGCTGTGGGCGAAGTCGACCACGCCGTCCTGGTCGGGTGGCCTGTGGCTCGGCTACCGGCTCGCCGGCGACGACTGGACCGGCACCTCCTGGGCGTCGAAGACCTGGGCGGCGGGCACCTGGACCGCGGCCCCGTGGGCCGGCAGCGCCACAACCGGCTGGAGCGACCCCGCCTGGTCAGGGCGCACCTGGTCCGGGAGGACCTGGTCGGCCGGCACCTGGTCGGGCCGGACCTGGTCCAGCGACGGATGGTCCGGCGGCACCTGGAGCTGAGCGGGCCGGAAGCGTGGACGCGTGCACGCGGATCGGGGCGGCGCATCCGGCATTCGCCGGGTCCGCCGCCCCGATCGTTAACGCCGACCTGCTCGCACCCGGCCGGTCGATCGTGTCGCTGCGCGACCCCGGCTCCTACATCGACACGAACTGCCCGACCGGTCTGCTGCCCGCCGCGATCGACCCCGGGCAGCGGTACTTCCGCGGTACCGGGACCTCGCAGGCCACCGCGGCGGTCTCCGGCGCGGCCGCGCTGCTGCTGCAACAACGCCCGTAGTGGAACGGCGCCGCCTGGGCCGGCGCCGGCTGGACCGGCATCACCGGATCAGGCTCCGGATGGGCCGGTTGACTGACCGTATTTCTGCCGCAGCCTAGCCAGGTGCTCTGGTGTGTCGATCCACTCCTCGACGAAGCCGCAGTTCAGACAGACATACCGGGAGACCGGGACGGCGCCGAAGGTGGTGATCCCCACAAGGATGTTGTTGCCCGCCCCGTAGGCACCCACCGCTCCAGGGACACGAGCGACGCTCGACGCGTGGCACTTAGGACACACGTGGGTGTACTTCATGATCCGATCATCGCTGATGACCGCATCCGTCTCCAATGGCGTACTCCAACCTGGCCTTGATCGGATGCGCACTTCTGCCGCTGAGGCGGCGCGGCGGGCCGGCGGCCGTCACCGTCCGTTCACCTATCCCGCGGATCGCTCCCTACGATGCGGCGAGGCGACGGCGCGCAGGAGTTCCAGGGTGCTGCGATGCCCGCCGATCTCGGCCCACTCGACTGCCGTGTGCCCGCGCCCGTCGTCCTCCCGCAAGTTCGGGTCAGCGCTGCCGGTCAATAGCTCCCGGGCCTTGGCGGTGTGCCCCCAGCAAGCGGCACCACACAGCGGTAGCCCTTCCTCGCCGGTACCGCTTTCCAGGTTCGGATCCGCCCGGCCGCCGGAAACACTCGAACGTTGTCCGCCATGTCCGGCACGATCGGAACAGTCTCCGGATCAATGAAGAAGAGCGGGGAGTACAGCCGAGCGGCAACGTAGTAATCCGGCCCTCGCTCCTCGGTGCCTGATTGGTGCCGTAACCAGTAGAACTGCGCGAGCGTGTGCGGAAATGGTCGCGATCCGGGTCGATGAGGCGCCAGTCGGCATCCAGCGGCTCGTCATCGGCGGCTGGTCGCACGTATTGACGGGACCGTGCGTCGCAGGCGGCGAAGCGTTGGAAGTTCTGTTCTCCCCGGTCGCCACAGCATAAACCGGCCGGGCAAAGGAGTCTGAGCCCCGCACCATTAGCCTCGGTTTGGACTCCCGCAGGCCTCACATCGGGATCTGCAGGATCCGGGCCGCCTCCAGTGCCAGGTGCAGCTCCGCGATGCCGGCCGGCCGGGTCAGGCTGCGCCCGGTGAGCTCCTCGACCCGCCGCAGCCGGTACCGCACGGTGTTGCGGTGCAGGTACAGCTTCGCGGCCGCCGCCGACGTAGCCCCGTCCGCGGCGAACCAGGCCCGCAGCGTCGCCAGTAGCAGCTGGCACTCCTGCGTCGGCAGGGCGAGGACCGGCCCGAGGACCGCCTGGGCGACACCGGCCGCCGCGTCCGGCGCGCTCGCCAGGAGTACCGCGATTGGCACCTGCTCGTAGCGGATCACGCCGCGCTCGGTTTGCGCGCCGGTGGCGTACGCGAGCCGGGCCTGCCGCAGCGCGGTCGGGGTCTGCTCCAGGCTGTGGTACTGCTCGCTGACCCCGACCGGCCCGCCGGCCAGTTCGGCGAGGAGGGCACACAGCCGGTCGATGGTGTTGCGCGGGGTCAGCACCACGACGCCCACGTGCGCATTGATCTCCACCCGCCAGGCCGACTCGATGTCGCGGGCCCGCAGCGCCTCCTCGGCGTGGGGGATCGACTCCGCGCCGAGCCGCTCGGCGTGCGCGGCGGCGACGACGAACACCCCCTTGCGCGGCAGCCGCAGCCCGGCCGCGCTCTCCCACAGCCGGGACCCGTCGCCGGCGTCGCCGTGCAGCAGCACGTCGAGCATGGCGTTGCGGGTCTGCGCGTGGCTGCGGATCATCTCGGCCACCGTCTCGCGGTAGGCGTCGGTGACCGAGCTGGACAGCTCATCCATGATCGACCACAGCTCGGACGCGGCGGGTAGCAGCGCCTCGGCGTTGCCGTCCAAGCGCAGCCCCTCCTCGACGATCGCCGACCAGATGTGCGTGCCGGCGACGCGGTACGAGTGCAGGATCGCCGGCAGCGGCGCCCCCTGTTCGGCGCGGCGGCGGCCGGTCGCCCGCGGCGGCCCGAGTTCGGGCGAGGCCCGGCCGGCCAGCCGGCTCAGGATGTACACCAGATTGTCGTGGATCGAGCTGCGCAGGTCGGCGGTCGGCACGACGTTCCCGGCGTCGTAGAACGGCTCCGCCGCACGGATCGCCGCCGTGAGCTCGTCCGCGAGCTCGTCGATCCGGCCGAACAGCCGCTCGCTGATCGCGGCGACGGTCGGCCCGGGGAAGGCGGGTAAGTGCGCCATCCGGGAAGCGTACGGGCCCGGGTGGGGCCGGGGGAGGGTGCGGCGTTGTGCGCGGGCACAACTTACCGGCTCGGGGCCGTGTTCCGGGGGACATGGCTCGGCCGGCCCGCCGCTGGCCAGAATCGTGGCACCTCAACCGCCGCTCGGAGGTCCGCCATGAATCTCGCCGGGAATCTTGTGCGCAGCGCGCGCGCATTCCCCGACCGCCCCGCGGTCCGGCTGCACGAGACCGTGCTCACCTACCAGGAGCTCGAGCGGCGAGTCGCTGGCGTCACCGGACTTCTCGCCGGCCGTGAGGTGCGGCCGGGTGACCGGATCGCCGTGATGCTGCCCAACGTCCCCGAGTTCGCGGTCGTGTACTACGCGATCCTGCGCGCCGGCGCCGTCGTGGTACCGATGAATCCGCTGTTCAAGGAGCGTGAGGTCGCCTACTACCTCGGCGATTCGCAGGCCCGGATGATCTTTGCCGGCGCGGCGAGTGCCGGCGCGGCGAACGCCGGCGCGGCGCGGGCCGGCATCGACTGCACGGTCGTGGAGGCCGGCTTCGGCGCGGACCTACCGGTGCCCCGTGAATTGGGTGTCTGCCATCGTGACCCCTTCGACACTGGTGTCATCCTCTACACCTCGGGTACGACCGGCCAGCCCAAGGGCGCCGAACTGACCCACGCCAACCTGACCACCAACGTCGAGGTCGCTGCCCGGGATCTGTTCCGCCTCGGGCCGGACGATGTGATCTTCGGTGGGCTGCCGCTGTTCCACTCGTTCGGTCAGACCTGCGGCCTCAACGCCGCGATCAGCGCCGGCGCCTGCCTGACGCTGGTGCCGCGGTTCGTGCCCGATGTAGTCCTCGACGTGCTCGACCGGGACGGGGTGACGGTCTTTGAGGGCGTGCCGACCATGTACGTGGCGCTGCTCGGCGCCGCCGGCGCCGTTGCCGGCCTGCCGCGCTACGACGCGCTGCGGGTCTGCGTCTCCGGCGGGGCTGCGCTGCCGGTCGAGGTGCTGCACGGGTTCGAGAAGACGTTCGACTGCATCATCCTGGAGGGGTACGGCCTGTCCGAGACCTCGCCGGTCGCCTCGTTCAACCAGCCCGATCGCCCGCGCAAGCCCGGCTCCATCGGTACCCCGATCCGCGGCGTGGAGATCCGCGTGGTCGACGACACCGGCGCCGACGTGCCGCCCGGCGCCGTCGGCGAGATCGCCATCCGCGGTCACAACGTGATGAAGGGCTACTGGCGCCGGCCGGACGCGACCGAGGAGGCGATCCCGGACGGCTGGTTCCGCAGCGGCGACCTGGCCCGGGCCGACGACGAGGGTTACCTCTTCATCGTCGACCGCAAGAAGGAGCTCATCATCCGCGGCGGGTACAACGTCTACCCCCGCGAGGTCGAGGAGGTCCTCTACGAGCACCCGGCCGTGCTGGAGGCGGCGGTCGTCGGCATCCCCGATGCCGCGCTCGGCGAGGAGGTCGGCGCCGCGGTGGTGCTGCGACCGGGCGTCACCGAGACCGTCGAGAGCCTGCAGGCGTACGTCAAGAGCCAGGTCGCGGCGTACAAGTACCCCCGCCGGATCTGGCTGCTCGACGCGCTGCCGAAGGGGCCGACCGGGAAGATCCTCAAGCGCGAGATCAGCCCGCCGCCGGCCGTGGAGTAGTCCGATGACCGGGACCCCCGGCGGCGGGGGCTGCGTCGGCCCTCGCCTGTTCCCGCTGGAGCGGCCGAACGAGATGGCAGCGCTGGTCACCGGGTTCCTATTCGGCGTCAGCCGGTGCGGTTGAAGCGGATCACGGCGCTGGCCCAGTCGCCGGCGGGCAGTCGGCTGCAGACCGGCAGGCCGGCGGACATCAGGGTCCGGCCCAAGGCGACGGTTCCGGTGTCCGGGTCGGTGTAGGTGGCGTTCGGGTCGAGGCCGGCGAGGCGGACGGTGTCGGGGTCGGGCGTGACCTCGGCGCGCGGGCGGTAGACGAAGACGACGGTCTCGTCCCCGAGCAGGTACTGGATCGCGGTGAGGCCGGCGCCGGGCGGATCGCCGACGCGGTACTGCGCGCCACGCTGCACGATCGCACGGATCTGCTTGTAGAGGGCGATATTGCGGCGGGCCTGCTCGTGGCGCCCGTCGGTCCAGGCGCTGAGGTTGCTGCCGATGCCCAGGACGCCGGCCATGGCGACGTGGTAGGCGTACTGGTTGCGCTGTTCGTCGCGGCTGTACGGTTTGTCGGTGACCCAGGCTGACATGACGGTGGCAGGGTAGAGCTGGCTCAGCCCGTGCTGGATGGACTGGCGTTGGTAGGCGTCGGTGTTGTCCGACGGCCAGACCTGGTCGGTGCGGGCCAGGATCCCGAAGTCGAGGCGTCCGCCGCCGCCGGCGCAGGACTCGATGCGCAGCGCCGGGTGCCGGGCACGTAACTGGTCGATGACCTCGTAGACGCCGCGGGTGTGGTCGATCCACAGCCAGTCCTGGGCGTCGCCACGTTCGGGCCAGCCGGCCTGGCTGAAGCCGCGGTTCATGTCCCACTTGAGGTAGTCCACGTCGTTGTCGGTGACGAACCGGTCGAGCCAGTCGATGGCCCAGGCGCGTACGTCGGCGCGGGCGAAGTTGAGCACGAGCTGGCGGCGCAGCTCGTCGCGGCGCCGGTGAGGGAAATGCATTACCCAGTCGGGGTAGGCGCGGTACAGCTCGCTGTCGGGGTTGACCATCTCTGGTTCGACCCAGACGCCGAACCGCATCCCGAGCTGGTGGACGTGCCGGGCGACGGTGGCCAGCCCGTTGGGGAAGCGGCCGGGGTTGGGCCACCAGTCGCCGAGGCCGGAACGGTCGCTGGTACGGGTGCTGAACCAGCCGTCGTCGATGACGAACAGTTCCACGCCGATATCCGCGGCGCGGCGGGCGAGGTCGAGCTGTGCGGTCTCGTCGACGTTGAATTCGACGGCCTCCCACGAGTTGTACAGCACCGGCCGGTCCTCGCCAGGGTGCGGCAGCACGTGGGCGCGGGCGTACTGATGCCAGCCGCGGCTTGCCGCGCCGAACCCGCCGTCGGTGTAGAGGCCCAGGATCGGTGGTGTGGTCAGCTCGGCGCCGGGGTCGAGGGGCCAGCTGAGGCCATCGTGACCGAACCCGGCGCTGACGGCGGCGCGGCCCTGGAAATGGCGGTGGGCGGTGAGGCGCCAGGAGCCGCTCCACGCGAGCGCCACACTCCACACCGGCCCGTGTGCCTCGGTGGCCGTGCCGTCGTCGATCATCATCCAGGGGTTGGCGTGGTGCGCGGTGATGCCGGTGCGGCTGGTGAGGCGGTACTCCCCATCGGGCAGCCGTCCGCGCCGCAGCTGGCCCTCGGCGTAGTAGCCGCCGCTGACGACGCTGTAGCGGTAGTCGCCGAGCTGGGGGATGAGCCAGTTGCCGGAGTCGGCGCGGATGATCCGCAGCGGTTCGCCGCTGTCTGCGGTGTGCCGGAGTGTGACCCAGCGTTCGATGACGTCGGAGTCGTCGCGGACGCGGTGGTGCAGGACGACCTGGAGCGGGAAGTGCGTGTCGGCGAGCACCAGGTCGAGCCGGTGTGTGCCGGGCGCGGCGGCGGCGACGTCGTCGACGAGCTTGAGCTCGAGCGACCGGACGCCGCCGGGAAAGGCGATCTGCAGCGACGGCGGCCCCCAGCGCAGGCCACCGTCGACCGGCAGCGGCTCCTGGCTCTCCAGCGGCAGCTGGTAGGGCGGCACGGCGGCGGCCTCGCCGAGGCGGGACCCGTCGCCGGGAGAGAGCCGGGCCCCCCAGTGCAGCTGCACGAGGCGTCCGTCGGCGGCGATGGCGAGCACGTAGCTGCTGTTGGGGGTGGACAGGCACCAGAGACCCTCGGCGAATCCGCCGGTGATGGCCGAGGCGGTCATGCGCGCGGTGCTGCGGTCGAGCGGCGGATGACGACCTCGGTGGGCAGCAGGATCGGCAGTGCGGTCCCGCCGTCGATGATGTCGAGCAGTGTGGTGATCGCGGCGGCCCCGATAGCGTCGGTGTCCTGCCGGACCGTCGTCAGCGGAGGCTGGGTGAACGCCGCCAGGTCGATGTCGTCGAACCCGGTAATCGATACGTCGTCGGGCACCCGCAGGCCGTGTTCGTGCAGCGCGCGGAGGATGCCGATGGCCATCATGTCGCTCTCGGCGATGACGGCGGTGAAGTCCCGGCGGGTTTCGAGCAGGTCGAGCGCGGCGCGGTAGGCGCCCTCGGTGGACCAGTCCGACCGGCGGGCGAGGCCGGGGTCCTCGGGGATGCCGGCCGCGCCGAGCGCCGCGCGGATGCCGGCGAGCCGGTCGCGGCCGGACGGGTCGGTTTCGGTGCCGGTGATCCGGGCGATGCGGCGGTGCCCGAGCGCAAGGAGGTGTTCGGTGATCTGCCGGGCGCCGTCGGTGTTGTCCGAGGCCACGTAGGTGGCGTGCGGGCCGGCGCCGATCGCGTCGACGAAGACGGTCGGCAGTCCCGACTCGACCAGGGCCTGGATCCGCACGTCGTCCGGGGGGCAGGCGACCATGATCGTGCCGGCCACTCGCCGGGACCGCAGCAGCCGCACGTAGCTGTCGCTGGCCGCGCTGGTCGGGCGTGAGGGCACCAGCAGGTCGTAGCCGGCCTTGGCGGCCGCTGCCTCGATGTGGTGCAGCACGTCGAGGTGGAAGTGGTACTGCGGCCGGGTCAGCTGCGACAGGGTCCAGACGTCGTTGGCGAAGAAGCCCAGCGCGATCGTCTTGGACCGGGCCCCGGACAAGCTCTGCGCGGCCACGTCGGGCTGGTAGCCGAGGCGGGCCGCGGCGGCCTCGACCCGGATCCGGGTGGCGTCCTTGACCTTCGCCGTGCCGGACAGAACGCGCGAGACCGTCGCCCGGGACACCCCGGCCAGGCGCGCCACCTCTTCGCTCGTGGCCATCGCCCATCCTCTCCCGCTGAACACGCGTACATGAAACCGGACGCCAGTATCGGCTCCCCGGCTGAAGCCCGTCAACCATTGACGGTCCTGCGCGTGGGGCGTAGCGTCCCGGGCTGAACAATGTACGCGCGTTCATTTGTGGTTTCGCCCTCCTGTCTGCCTGCTCATCGCGCACCGCCTCTGCGCGTTCGGAAGGGACACCCCACATGCCATCTCTGACACGACGGCAGGCGCTCGGCACCGCGGTCGGACTCCTCGCCGGCGTCGCGGTACAAGGTTGCAGCGTCGGCGGCTCCGACAGCGGTTCCGGGACGAAGACCATCAGCTTCCTGACCTTCGAAACACCGAACCTGACCCCGGCCTACTGGGACGCCGCCATCAAGCGGATCACCGACAAGTACCCCGACATCAAGGTCAACAAGCTGGTCGCGCCGACCGCCGACGGGCGCACCGACTACGCCAAGCAGCTGCTGCAGTCCGGGCAGTTCCCCGATGTGATGATCGCCGTCTCACCGGCCGGGTTCGCCGAGGCGGGCAACCTCTACGCCTGGCAGCCAGACGAGCTCAAGGACTTCGTCTTCCCGACCGCCAACCCCATCAAGGGCAAGTACTTCCAGCTCCCGGCCAACACCCAGACCATCCCGCCGATCTACTACAACAAGCAGATGTTCACCGATGCCGGCATCACCGCCACGCCGAAGACCTGGGCCGAACTGCTCGACGTGGCCGCGAAGCTCAAGGCCAAGGGCGTGACGCCGTTCGTCGTGGGCGGAGGCAAGGACACCTTCGCCTCCTCGATGATCCTGGCCGGCATCGTCAGTGTCGACGTGTACGGCAAGACCGCGGACTGGCTGACCAAACGCCTTGCCGGTCAGGTGAAGTTCGCAGACCAGGACTTCACCGCGGCCCTGGCCAAGTTCGCAGGCCTGGCCCAGCAGGGCTACATCGCCAAGTCCGACGTGTCGCGGGACTACGCCGCCACCGAGCAGGCGTTCCTGGACGGTAAGGGCGCGATGTACCCGATGGGCAACTGGTTCGCCGCCAGCGCCGACAGCAAGCACCCGTTCGACATCGGCGTGTTCAACTTCCCCACCGCGGACGGCAAGCTGGTCGTGCCCGCCTACACCGGCGGCGGCATGATCGTCAGCGCCAAGGCGGCAAACCTGGACGCGGCCAAGAGTTTCGCGCTGGCCTTCCAGCTCGACAAGACCCAGCTCGACGCCTCGGTGAAGGCCGACGGACTGTTTCCCGCTATCAAGGGCTACACCCCGCCGGCCGACGTCGGCGCCGTGTACAAGGCCGGCTTCGACCTCTACCAGCGTGCCGTCGCCCAGAACGCGGTGGTGCACACCTTCCGTTGGGAGACGGCCGACGACGGGCTGCTGCCGGGCATGGCCGCCAAGGTCGACGCCGCAGCCCAGGACCTGATCAGCGGGCGGAAGACGGCCGCCGAGGCCGCCGCGTACCTCGACACCGAGTGGGCCAAGGCGAGCTGAGATGCCTTTGCGCACCGCAACACCGTCGGGGACGGCCGCCGTGCGGGGGACGGCGGCGCACGAGCCTGGACCGCGCCGTATTCGGCGCCGGCGCGGTCCAGCCCGGGCCGAGCTCGCCCATTTCGCCGGCTTCGGCGCCCCCGGTGTGCTGGTATATGCCTGCTTCGTGCTGGCCCCGATCGCGGTGAGCTTCGGTTACAGCCTGACCAATGCCAACCCGTTCAACCCGCCCACCCGCTACGTCGGCGCGCACAACTACTGGATGCTGCTGCGCGACGAGCAGTTCCTCACCGCGCTGCGCGTCACCACGATGCTGACCCTGATCGTCGTCATTGTGCCCAACGTGCTCGGGCTGCTCGTCGCGCTGCTGCTGGACCGGTCCGGCAAGTTCTACAACGCGATGCGCAGCGTGTTCTTCACGCCGGTGATCCTCAGCTCGGTGGTCGTCAGCGTCATCTGGACCCGGCTGCTGGACACCGACGGGCCGCTCAACCAGGCGTTGCGGGCGCTCGGCCTCGACCGGCCACCCAACTGGTTGTCCGACCCGGACTACGCCCTGTACTCGGTGGCATCGATCATCTCGTGGCAGATGCTGGGCTTCTGCGTCGTGGTCTAC
This sequence comes from Dactylosporangium sp. CA-139066, assembly GCF_050936175.1. Taxonomy (NCBI): domain Bacteria; kingdom Bacillati; phylum Actinomycetota; class Actinomycetes; order Micromonosporales; family Micromonosporaceae; genus Dactylosporangium; species Dactylosporangium sp. CA-139066. The sequence goes on from NZ_JBNJNH010000001.1 coordinate 4,384,761, forward strand.
CTGGCCGGGCTGCAGGGCATCCCGGTGGAGCTGCAGGAGGCCTCCGCCATCGACGGCGCCGGCGCCTTCCACCGCTTCCGGGCCGTCACCTGGCCGCTGCTGGCCCCAGCGCTGACCATCAACACCGTCGTCCTGCTGATCTCGGCGTTCAAGACATACGACTACATCAAGGTGATCACCAACGGCGGCCCCGGCGCCGGTACCACCGCCACCATCGCGTTCGACGTGCTGCAGACCGGCTTCGACGCCAACCACGTCGGCTACGCCTCCGCGATGGCCATCGCCATGCTCGCGATCGTATGCGTCACCACCGCGGTCGCCCTGCGGATCCTGCGAGGCCGGGAGATCGACCTGTGAACGACCGGATCCCCTGGCTGCGCCCAGTCACCGCACTCGCCGTCACCACCGTGTTCTTCGTTCCGCTGTACCTGGTGCTGACCAACGTGTTCAAGCCCGGCAACCAGATCTCCGCCGCCCCGGCGTCGCTGCCCCGGCCACCGACGCTGGACAACATCGTCGCGGTGCTGACCCGGCCCGACGGCCTGTTCTGGGCCAGCCTCATCAACAGCGTCATTGTCACCACGATCTCCGTGCTCATCCTCGTCGTGCTCTCGGCGATGCTCGGGCACTACGTCGCCCGCACCCGCAGCCGCTGGGCCAGGGCACTGACCCTGGTTCTGCTCGCCGGGCTCATGATCCCGCCGCAGGTGATCCTCATCCCGATCACCGACGTGCTGCGCGCCGGGCACCTGATGGCCACCGTCCAGGGGCTGATCCTGTTCAACGTCGGCTACTACCTGCCCTTCGGCATGTTCGTCTTCGCCGGCTTCATCCGCACCATTCCGGTCGAGCTCGAGGAGGCCGCCACCATCGACGGCGCCGCCCGCGCCCAAGTGTTCTGGCGCGTGGTGTTCCCGCTGCTGCGACCGGCCAGCGCCAGCGTGATGATCTTCCTCGGCGTGTGGATCTGGAACGACTTCATCGATCCGCTCATCATCCTCGGTCCTGGCCGCGGCACGACCGTCACCACCGGCGTGTACCGCGCGATCGGCCAGTACCAATCGGACTTCGGCTCCGTGTTCGCGCTGATGTTCCTGGCCACGCTGCCCGTCCTGGCGTTCTACCTCGCCCTGCAGCGGCATTTCGTCAAGGGGCTCACGGGCGGTGCCACCAAGGGCTGACCGGAGCTGCCACCGCGCCCGAATGGAGGAGGACATTGACTCACGTAACGGCGCCGGGCGCACCGACGCGTCAGGCCGGACCAAGAATAAGATGTCCGGTCTGGGGGTGGTGCGTCATGGCGTTGAGCGACGACGCCGTCGGGGCGATCAAGACGATGATTCTCGACGGCCGTCTCCGGGCCGGCGACAAGCTGCCGATCGAGCGGGCGCTGGCCGCCGAGCTCGGCGTGTCCCGCGGTACCCTGCGCGAGGCGGTGCGGTCGCTGACGATGGTCGGCGTGCTGGACAGCCGGCAGGGCGACGGGACCTACGTCACCAGCCTGGAGCCGCACCTGCTGCTGGGCTCCCTCGCGATCACCATGGACCTTCACCAGGACAGCTCGGAGCTGTTCCTGCTGGAGACCCGGCGGGCCCTTGAGTCGCACGCGACGAGCCGGGCGGCGGTCCGGCTGGGCGAGTCCGAGCTGGACCGGCTCACCGAGATCCTCGACGAGGCCGCCGGGCTCGTCGACGACGGACGGGTCGACGACGGACGGGTCGACGCGCTGCTCGAGCACGACCGCGCCTTCCACCGGCTCATCGTGGAGGCGTCCGGAAACCCGGTGCTGGCGTCGCTGACCGAGCTGCTGTCCGGCCAGACCATGCGGGCGCGGCGGTGGCGGGAGCTGGCCGAGGACGGCGTGGCCAGGCAGACGCTCGACGAGCACCGCGCCATCCTGGCCGCGCTGCGGGCGCGGGACCCGGAGCTGGCCCGGCTGCGGGCCGCGGTACACGTGGCCGGCATGGAGCAGTTCGTAAGGACCCAGATCGATCGCCGCCGCCACCCGCCGAGTGCGGGCGGCGTCCCGTAGCCGTGCCCGGCCACGGGACGCCCCCGGTCGGTTGGGTCAGCCGTTGACGAACGCGTTCGCCGCGGCGATGCCCTTGCTGTCGATCGCGCTGTTGGACTCGATCGGGCTGGGCACCTTGCCCGGGAACACGATGAACGTCACGCCCGAGTCGACGCCGCCGTTCTCCGGATCCGGGTTGATGCCCAGCGCCTTCGCGGTCGCGTAGGACGCCTCGCCGATGATGTTGTTCGGGCCCTCGTCGGCGAACACGGCATAGACGACCTTGTTGTTGTAGATGACCGCGGCGACGCTACCCGGCTTGATGCCGTTGGCGGTGTAGTCGAACCGGGAGCTGGGCAGCGGGATCACGAAGTAGCGCGTGCTGTCGGCCTGGAACGGCCGGCCCTTCGAGGTCTCGAACGACGTCTCGTTCTGATACCACGGGTCGGTGTCCTCGTTGCACTTCGACGTGCGCAGCCCGTCGCAGTCGATGTCCATGTCGGACTTCCAGAAGAACGCCGAGCCGGACTTGCAGATGTTCACCGTCGACGACGCGCCGTCGTCGGTGGCGTACTTGCCGTGCGAGACCACGGTGCAGTTCTTCACCTTGGCCAGCAGCGCGCTCGCACTCGGGCCGCCGGCGGCGTGCGCCGCCGGCGCCATGAACAGCGTCACCGCGACCGCGCTGGACGTCGTGGCGAGCGCGACGAGGGCGGCCTTGAGCTTTCGTCCCACAGCTTCTCCTCCAGAGAGGTAGGGCTTGGCAGATCCGGGGGCCGTGGCGGCGGCGCTCCGCCCGAACTGTTAGGAAGTCTGCCTATCAATTAACTCGACACCGTAGCGACCGGGCGTGCGCGGCGCAAGACATCGGAGGGCATCTCTTTGAGAGATCGCGAAGCTGCTTCAGTGGAACGACTCCTCGGCGAAGAACAGGAAGGCGCCGAGGCCGTGGAAGTCGTTCGTGGCCTGCGTGCGGCCGATGTAGTAGGCGTAGTCGCCGACGTTGGTGCCGACCGAGATGGTCGTCAGGTAGGTCAGGCCGTCGCTGTGCAAAGAGATCCGGTTGAGCTCGCCGGTCCGTCCCGCGTCCGCTGTGGACTGGTACGACGCCGGGACGTAGCCGCGCTTGACGGCGGCGTCGACGGTGTAGGTGTACATCGCCGAGCACGACGTCTCGGTCCAGTTGCCGGTCCGGCTGCCCTTGTCGACCACCTGGAACCAGCGGCCGCTGGCCGGATCCTGATAGGTGGCCATGCCGCGCACCAGGTTCTGCAGGATCGCGATGAGCCGGGCGCGGCGCGGGTGGTCGGGCGGGATGAGATCGAGCACCTGGATGGCGGCGATGCCGAACCAGCCGACGGCGCGGCACCAGTACTCGGGGGCCAGGCCGGTCGACGGGTCCGCCCAGGACGCCGCCCTGGACTCGTCGTAGGCGTGCTTGAGCAGGCCGTTGGGCTGCTGCAGGTGGCTCGCGTAGACGATCAGCTGGTTCGCGGCAATGTCGTAGGACTGGGCACTGTCGCCGACGTAGTGGCCGTACTGCGCCATGAACGGGTCGGCCATGAACGTGCCGTCGGCCCACAGCTGGTGGGCCCGGCTGGAGCTGGTGGCGTGCCAGAACCCGCCGTCGTTCGTGGTCGGGTATCCGCCGCCGGGCGCGAGCCGGTCGTGGATCTGCTTGGCGGCCAGGCGGTACTTGGCCAGCCCGGTCTCGCGGTACATCGCGATCATGACCTGGCCGGGCATCATGCTGTCGAGGCTGGTGAAGCTGTTGGAGATGTGGCCGGAGCTGTCGACGAACCGGTCCGCCCACGCTCGGATGTAGGCGATGAGCGCGGCTCGCCGGGCCGGGTCGGTCGTGCGCAGCGCCACCTGGTACTGCCCCATCAGGTACAGCGCGACGGGGTAGCTCCAGCCGCCGACGCTCGACGGGGTGAACCGTCGCATCGTCGAGTCGACGACCGCGTCGGACCAGTCCGTGCCGCCGCCGGTCGAGCCGTCGGCGACCGTGAGCGAGTCCAGGTTGGGCAGGCCGCCCGCGGTGGTGCTGGTGACCCGCACGAGGTTGGTGCCGGCGGTCAGGGTCACGGCCACCGTCGTGGCGGCCCACGTGTCCCAGTTCGCCGTCGCGGTGAACGCGGGCGTCGCCGCGACCGCCCCGTTGAGGCTGACCGTGCCGGGACGGTCGGCGGTGGTGCCGTTGGCGTATCGGAAGGTCAGGCCGGCGGTGCCGGCGGCGGTGGCGTGCACCGCGAACTCGACATAGGCGCCGGTCTCGTTCGCGCTGTTGACGAAGCCGGTGCCGGTGTATCCGGCGTGGTCGGCGTCGACCGTGCCGTGGAACACGGAGGCCTGCTCGGCCTCGTAGACCGTCGACGCCGGGGACGCCGGGCCGGCGACGGCGATGCCGCCTCCGGTCAGCGCCGCCACGAGGGCGGCCGCAAGGTACGTACGCACGCGGGGACTCCTCTCCCGACCCGCTGGACGGGGGACACATATGTGGACGCCTGTCGCCTCCTTGGCCGGCGTGCCGGACAACATACCGATCTGTATCGATGTCGGTCAAGGGGTCGGTCCCGGGAATCATCGGACTAATTTAGCGGGCGCGCGGACTTCCGTCCGACTATGTCCTGTGATTAGACTCCGCGAAATATCAAGGAAACTTAATTGATCCGACCTATTGCCCATGAGGGGGTAGAGGTGAGGCGAAGGATCAGCATGTGGCTCGGCGCGCTGCTCGTTGCCGCGACCGTGCTCGTGCTCGACATGCCCGGCGCGCGGGCCGATCTGCAGAACCCGCGCCAGCAGTTCCTGCGCGACTCGGTCGGCGGGCTCTTCCTGCACTGGGGAGAGCGCACGTCGCCGCAGCACACCAGCTGCAGCCAGTGGGAGGCGGACGTCACCAACGGCGGCTGGAGCGCCGACTACTGGGTCAACGAGGCCAAGAAGCTGCACCTGCAGTACCTGGTCCTCGCGACGTTCCACAGCCGGCTCGGCTACGCCCGGCCGTGGCCGTCGGCGATCCCGGGCAGCTGCAAGACCAGCCGCGACTTCCTCGGCGAGACCATCGCCGCGGCGAAGGCCGCAGGCATGCGCACCATCCTGTACATGACCGACGATCCACAGTGGTGGAACGAGGGCCTGTCGTCCGGGCAGAGCTGGCTGGACTCCAAGGCGTTCTCGTCCTATGCCGGCCACAACGTGGACCTGACCACCCGCGACGGCTTCGGGGAGTTCAGCTACGACCTGTTCTTCGAGGTGATGGACCGCTACCCAGACCTCGGCGGGTTCTGGATCGACAACGACAACCAGTACTGGCTCGACCACAACCTCTACCAGCAGATCTACCAGCAGCGACCCAGCTACACGATCAGCAACAACAACGAAGACACGCCGATCATGGACATGATCAGCAACGAACAGAAGACCGGCATGACGCCGTCGTACGACTACCCGCAGGCGGTGTACACGGCGGCGCCGCGGCTGATCGAGGCGGACTACAAGCTGCCGTCCACCGGCGCATGGTGGTACGACGGCAGCAACTCGGCGGTGGACAACAAGCTGACGCTGGGCCGCATGGTCACCAACGCCGGCTCCTCGGTGAAATCACTGATGGCCGAGACCGCGATGGTCAACGGGAAGTTCCCGTCCAATCAGGCGAACTTCAACAACTTCGCCAATGGCTACCTCGGTCCCATCTGGCCGTCGCTGCACGGCACCGAGGGCGGCGGTTACATGTACGGCGGCCTGAAGCCGGGCGCGTGGAACAACGGCGCCTACGGCGTCACCACGATCAGCAAGACCGACCCCAACCTCCAGTACATCCACGTCACCGACCGCCCGACCGGCAGCACGCTGTCCGTGCGCGACAACGGCTACCGGGTCTCGTCGGTGACCAACCTGCGGACCGGGACCGCGGTCGCCTTTACCCAGAGCGGCGGCACCCTGACCCTGACCGGCGTCTCGAGCTGGGACACCTACGACACCGTCTTCAAGGTCGTCACCAACGGCCGTGCGGGCATCATCCCACCGTCGACCTACACGATGAGCGCAAGCGCCTCCGCCAGCGGGCACGCCGCCTCCGCGGCCACCGACGGCAATTACCTGACCTACTGGGACGCCGGCACGACCCAGCCCGTCTCGCTGAGCTTCGACCTCGGTTCCGCCAAGCCGATCCAGTACCTGGCCGTCAACCAGCGCGAGGACTCGACGGTCTACCCGGCCTCCGGGTCGGCCCGCATCCGCGACTACCGGGTCTACACCTCCAACGACGGCACCGCCTGGACGCAGATCAAGTCCGGCACGCTGCCCAACGCACGCGGCGTGCAGATCATCGACCTGCCCCGTACCACCGCCCGGCACGTCCGCCTGGAGAAGGTGAACAGCCAGGGCAACAACCGGCTGCGCATCGACGAGGCGTGGGTCGGCTCGGACTACGCGGGCGCCGCGGCGCCGCCGCCCGGCCGGCTCGAGGCCGAGAACGCCACGATCTCGCAAGGCGTGCTGGAGACCACGCACACCGGCTACTCCGGCACCGGCTACGTCAACGGCGACAACGTCGCGGGGTCCTATGTGGAGTTCACCCTCGGGGCGGCCGCCGCCGGTACCGCGAGGCTGAGCATCGGTTACGCCAACGGCACCGCGGCCGACCGGCCGGCCGACATCAGCGTCAACGGCGCCGCGGTCGCGGCCGGCACCTCGTTCCCGCCGACCGCGAACTGGGACACCTGGGCGGTCAAGACGCTGAGCGTGCCGGTGCGCGCCGGCACCAACACCGTCCGCATCACCGCCACCACCGCCGGCGGCAACCCCAACATCGACTACCTCGACGCCACCGTGACCGGCGGACCGTCCCCAGTGGACTACCAGGCCGAGGACGGCACGATCTCGCAGGGCACGGCCGCCACCAACCACACCGGCTACACCGGGACCGGGTTCGTCGACTACACCAACGTCATCGGGTCCTATGTCGAGCTCGCGGTCAACGCGGCCTCGGCCGGCGCCGCGCCCGTCGCCATCCGGTTCGCCAACGGCACCACGACCAACCGGCCGATGGACCTCGCCGTCAACGGCACCACCGTCGTGGCCGGCCAGGCGTTCAACGCCACCGCCGACTGGGACACCTGGACCACGATCACGTTCCAGGCGCCGCTGACCGCCGGCGCGAACACCATCCGCCTGACCGCCACAACGGCCAACGGCGGACCGAACCTGGACAAGATCACAGTCGGCTGAGCCGACGTCCAACGAGAAGGCGGGGAACAGACATGCGCAGACTCGCTCGGGTCGCGGCGGTGCTCGCCGTCGTCGCGGCCATGCTCGGCGTGCCGGTCGCGGCGTACGCGGCCACGTACAACGTGCGCAGCTACGGCGCGACCGGTGACGGCTCCACGGACGACACCCCGGCGATCAACGCCGCGATCACCGCGGCCAACAGCGCCGGCGGTGGCACCGTGCAGTTCCCGTCGGGCAACTACAAGTCGAAGCACACCATCCACCTCAAGAGCAACGTCACGCTCCAACTCGACGCCGGATCGACCATCCAGGGCTCCAGCGCCGACACCTACGATGCGCCCGAGTCCAACCCCAACGACAGCTACCAGGACTACGGCCACAGCCACTTCCACAACGCGATGATCTACGGTGACCGCCTCACGAACATCGCCATCACCGGCTCCGGCACGATCGACGGGGCCGGCAATCTCATCACCGGCAACCCCACGTCGGGGGAGGCCGACAAGATCCTTTCGCTGACCCGCTGCGACGGGCTGCGGCTGGACGGCGTGACGTTCCGCCGCGGCGGGCACTTTGCCATCCTCACCAACAACTGCAACCACATCACCTCCGACCACCTGCACATCGACACCGCCGGCGACCGTGACGGCTGGAACGTCATCAGCGCCTCCAACGTCACCGTCACCAACGCGGACATCGCCGCCAACGACGACGCGCTGGTGTTCAAGAGCGACTACGCCCTCGGCGCGAAGCTGCCCAACGGGCACGTCACCGTCACCGACTCGCACCTGTCCGCGCAGTGCTGCAACGCGCTGATGTTCGGCTCCGAGACCTGCGGCGACTTCACCGACTACAACTTCCAGCGGATCACCATCACCGGTGCGGACAAGTCCGGCCTTGGCATGGTGTCCATGGACGGCGCGAACATCAGCGACGTGCACTACCGCGACATCACGATGACCGGCGTGCGGTCGCCGATCATGCAGAAGATCGGCACCCGCAAACGCTGCGGCAACAGTCCGGGCGTCGGCCACATCAGCAACATCACCTACGACAACATCACCGCCACCGGCGCCAACCCGTCGTTCAGCCCCACCATCTGGGGCGAGTCCGGCGGCAACCGGATCTCCGACGTGCACTTCACCAACGTGCACATCACCGTGCCCGGCGGCAACGGCACCATGGGCACCGGCGTGCCCAGCAACGACCCGAACAACTACAACCCGAACAGCATCGGCACCCGCCCGGCCTACGGCTGGTACGTCCACAACGCGCACGACATCACCTGGACGAACAGCTCGGTCGAGTTCGCCTCCGGCGACGGCCGGCCGGCGGTCATCGCCAACGGCGCGGCGAACCTCACCTTCGACGGGTTCACCGCCGAGCGAACCGGCAGCGGTCCGTACGACATGGGCTTCCAGTCCGTCTCCGGCTACTGCGTCAAGAGCAGCCAGAACACTGCGGGCGGCGCCCTGCGCGTCAACGCGGACTCCGCGTCCAGCCAGAACTGCTCGACCTCCACCGGCGTGGACTACCAGGCCGAGAACTGCACCGTCGTGCACGGCACGGTCGATGCCGACCACAGCGGCTTCACCGGCACCGGCTTCGTCAACGGCACCAACGAGGTCGGGGCCTACGTGGAGTGCGCGGTGACGGCGACGAGCGCGGGCTCGGTGCCGGTCACGGTCCGCTACGCCAACGGCACGACCACGGCCCGGCCGATGAACATCACCGTCAACGCAACGGCGGCCGCCTCGCCGACGTTCGCCGGCACGGGCAACTGGGACACCTGGGCCACGACAACGTTCACGGCCAACCTCAACGCCGGCACGAACCTGATCCGGCTCACCTCCACCACCGCCAACGGCGGCCCGAATCTCGATCGGATCACCGTCGGCTGAACACCGCGTGATGCGGTGCCCGAGCGCCGCGGGCACCGCATCCGGAAGGGAACCCCACCATGCAACGCAGGACACTGATCGCCGTCACGGGGGCGGCGATCGTCGGCTCCGTGTTCGGAAGGGTCACGGCGGCGGCCGCCGCCACCGGCTGGCAGCAGCGCTGGGCGCCCGAGGCCAGCGTCGACGGCCTGAGCGCCTTCGAAGGCGTCGAGGACGACCGCGCCAACTCCCACCCGGCCGGGCAGCCGCACATTTTCGTCCAGAACAACAACTTCCGGTTCAACATGCACACGGTCGACCGCGACTCGATGACCGACCGGCAGCGCCAAGAGGTCAAGGGCATGCACGCCCAGGGCGCCGACCTCGTCGTCGCCAACGGCGAGACCTGGCGCTGGACCTATGCGATGTACATCCCGGGGAGCCTGAAGGCGACCACCACCTTCACCCACATCATGCAGATGAAGATGCCCGGCGACGGCTCGCTGCCCATCCTCACCACGTCGCTGCAGCGCGTCGGCACCGTACCGAAGATCCAGCTGCACTCCTTCAACGACGACGTCATCGTCGGCCGGGCCGACCTCGCGCCGCTGCAGAACAAGTGGATCGATGTCGAGTTCGAGATGACCGTCGGCGACGGGGCCAAGGGCGCGGTGCGCTGGGCACTGCACGACGGCGCGACGCCGGTGATCGACGTCAGCCGGTCGGGGCTGGACACCTTCCTCGGCGACCGGGTGCGGCCCAAGTGGGGGATCTACCGCTCGCTCGGCGACACGTCCGGCTCCCTGCAGGACACCTACCTGCTGCTGACCCGCATGCGCGCGTACAAGGCCACGACGGTCGCACCGGTGCGCTACGAGGCGGAGAACGCCTCCCGCTCCGGCGGCACCGTCGACAGCAACCACGCCGGCTTCACCGGCACCGGCTTCGTCAACACCGAGAACGCCACCGGCGCCTGGGTGCAGTGGACCGTCAACGCCCCCGCCGCCGGACCGGCAACGCTGACCTTCCGCCACGCCAACGGCACGACCGCCAACCGCCCCATGTCGCTGACCGTCAACGGCACCGCGGTCGCCCCCGCCCTGGCTTTCAACCCGACGGGCGACTGGACCGCCTGGGCCGACGTGCCGTACACCGCCGACCTCAACGCCGGCACCAACACCGTGCGGCTCACCGCCACCACCGCCAACGGCGGGCCGAACCTGGACCGCCTCGACGTCGTCGCCACCGCCGCCTGACGCACCAGAATCGAGGAAGCAGCATGCGAAGACTCCTGACGGCGCTGCCCGTGCTGGCGCTGGCGGCGCTGGCCGCCACCGTGCTGGCCCGCCCGCAGCCCGCCGCCGCGCTGGAGAACGGGCTCGCCCGCACGCCGCCGATGGGCTTCAACAACTGGAACACCACCGGTTGCACGGCCACGTTCAACGAGGCGTTCGTCATCGGCGTGGCCGACAAGTTCGTGTCCGCCGGGCTCAAGGACGCCGGCTACACCTACGTCAACCTCGACGACTGCTGGGCGCTGCCGTCCCGCGACGGCAACGGCAACCTGGTGCCCGACCCGACCCGGTTCCCGCACGGCATCAAGTATCTGGCCGACTACGTCCACGGCAAGGGCCTGAAGTTCGGCATCTACTCCAGCGCCGGCACGAAGACGTGCAACACCAACGGCTTCCCCGGCGGCCTCGGCCACGAGCAGCAGGACGCGAACCTGTGGGCGTCATGGGGCGTGGACTACCTCAAGTACGACAACTGCAACAACCAGAACGTCGACGCCCGGACCCGCTACACGGCGATGCGCGACGCACTGGCCAGCACCGGGCGGCCGATCGTGTACAGCATCTGCGAATGGGGCCGCACGGGCCCGCCCAAGGTCTGGGAATGGGGCGCCGACGTCGGCAACCTGTGGCGCACCACCGGCGACATCAGCGACAACTGGTCCAGCATGATCTCGCGCGTGCACACCAACGACGACCTGGCCCAGTTCGCGGGCCCCGGGCACTGGAACGACCCGGACATGCTCGAGGTCGGCAACGGCGGGATGACCGACGCCGAGTACCGCACCCATTTCAGCCTCTGGGCGGAGATGGCGGCGCCGCTGCTGATCGGCAGCGACATCCGCTCGGCGTCCAGCGCCACCCTGGCCACACTGAAGAACACCGACGTGATCGCCGTGGACCAGGACGCGCTCGGCCGGCAAGGCACCGTCGTCTCCGCCGGCGGCGGGCTCGTGGTGTACAACAAGGTGCTCGCCAACGGCGACCGCGCGGTGGTGCTGCTCAACGAGAACACCACCACGGCCACGGTGAGCACCACCGCCGCCGCGATCGGCCTGGCCGGGTCGCCGAGCTACCGCCTCAGGGACCTGTGGTCGAAGGCGACGAGCACCACCACCGGCCCGATCGGCGCCTCGGTGCCCGGCCACGGCGTGGTCATGTACCGGGTGTCGCGCGGCGACGCCGGCCCGAACCGTTACGAGGCCGAGGCCGCCACGATCGGCCAGGGCGTGGTCGAGTCCAACCACGCGGGCTTCTCCGGCACCGGGTTCGTCAACGGCGACAACGTCGCCGGGTCCTACGTGGAGTTCAACCTCGACACGGCCGCCGCCGGCACCGCGAACCTGAGCATCGGCTACGCCAACGGCACCGCCGCCGACCGGCCCGCCGACATCAGCGTCAACGGCACCGTCGTCGCGGCCGGCACCTCGTTCCCGCCGACCGCGAACTGGGACACCTGGGCGGTCAAGACGATCGGCGCACCGCTCCACGCCGGCACCAACACCGTGCGCATCACCGCCATCACCGCCGGCGGCAACCCCAACCTGGACTACCTCGACGCGGTGGCCGCCGGCCCGGCGCCGGTCGACTACCAGGCCGAGGACTGCACCGTGTCGCAAGGCACGGTGGAGTCCAACCACGCGGGCTATACCGGGACCGGATTCGTCAACGGCGATAACGTCGCCGGCGCCTACGTCGAGTGCACGGCGACGGTGGCCGCCGCAGGCCAGCGGACGGTGACCGTCCGCTTCGCCAACGGCACCACCTCCGCCCGCCCGATGGCAGTGACCGTCAACGGTGCGACGCCGGTCACCGTGTCGTTCCCGCCGACCGCGAACTGGGACACGTGGACCACCACCGGGCTCACCGCGACGTTCGCCGCCGGCGCCAACACCGTCCGCCTGACCGCAATGACCGCCAACGGCGGTCCCAACCTCGATCGTCTGTCAGTGGGCTGAGCGGCCGCGAGGAGGATATCGATGAATATCAGGAGGGCAACCGCGGTCGTCGCGGCGGGCCTGCTCATCGTCGTTGCGCTGTACGCGTTGCCGGCCTCGGCCGCCCCGACCCGGTATGAGGCGGAGCGCTGCACGATGTCGGCGGGCACCGTCGACACGAACCACGCCAACTACAGCGGCACCGGATTCGCCAACGGCGACAATGCCGTCGGCAACTACCTCGAATGCACCGTCAACGCGGCCAACGCCGGCCCGGGCATGTTCGTCATCCGATATTCGAACGGCACCACCGCGAACCGACCGGCCAATATCAGTGTCAACGGCGTGGTTGTGGCGGCGGCGGCCCCGTTCGACCCGACCACCAACTGGGACACCTGGGCCGACAAGACGGTCACCGCGAACGTCAACGCCGGGTCGAACACGATCCGGATCACCGCGACCACCGCGCTGGGCAACCCCAACCTCGACTACGTCGAGGTCAGCGTCGCCGCGGCGTTCACCGACTACCAGGCCGAGACGGCGACCATCTCGCAAGGCACCGTGGCGAGCAACCACACCGGCTTCACGGGTTCCGGTTTTGTGGACTACACGAACGTGGCCGGGTCCTACGTGGAGTTCCACGTAAGCGCGGCGGCGGCGGGTACCGCCCAGCTGACGTTCCGGTACGCCAACGGCACGACGGTGAACCGGGCGATGGACATCACGGTGAACGGCAACTCGGTCGCGTTGGACCTGGCCTTCGGCGCCACCGCCAACTGGGACACCTGGGCCGACCAGACCATCTCCGTCTCCCTCAACGCCGGCACCAACACGGTCCGCGCGACGGCCACCACCACCAACGGCGGCCCGAACCTTGACCGATTGCGGGTGACCGGGCAGACCGACTCCGTCGCACCCAGCACGCCGGGCCAGCCGAGCTGTACGAACATCACCGAGAACAGCATCGGCCTGTCGTGGGGCGCCTCGACCGACAACGTCGGCGTGGCCGGCTACGACATCTACCACGACGGCAACCTCCTCGCGCAGTCCGCCGGCACCGGAACGAGCAAGACCCTGACCGGGCTCACCCCCAACACCGAATACCGGCTGTCCGTCTTCGGCCGCGACGCCGCCGGCAACGTGTCGCTGTCCAGCGCCCAGGCCATCTGCACCACCCTGCCCAGCACCGACACCCAGGCCCCGACCGCACCGGCCAACCTCACCTACTCGAACGTGACCGCCGGCAGCGTCTCGCTGTCGTGGGGCGCCTCGAGCGACAACGTGGGCGTCGTCGCCTACGACGTCCGGGCCGGCACCACGGCGGTGACGTCGGTCGAGGGCCACCCTCCGGCGACCACGGCCACGGTCACCAGCCTGGCCTGCAACACGCCGTACACGCTCAACATCGTCGCCCGGGACCTCGCCGGTCACGTGTCGGCGCAGAGCAACACGGTCAGCTTCACCACCAGCTCCTGCAGCGGCGGCGTTCCGTCGGCGATCTCGGCGTACTCGACCGGCTGGACCATCCCCTGGGGTACCTATTTCGCGCCGGACGGGCAGTCGGCGCTGGTGACCGAGCGGGATGACAAGGTCGCCGGCGGGCAGTTCCGGGTGTACAGGCTCAACACCACCGGCGGCGGCAAGACCCTCGTCGGGACCGTCCCCAACGTCGTCACCACGAACGGTGAGGGTGGACTGCTCGGCGTGGCGTTCGACCCGAACTGGGCGACGAACCACTTCGTGTACTTCATGCATACCGCGGCCGAGGGCAACCGGATCGTCCGGATGACGTACAACGGCAACACCCTCACCGGGTACACCACCCTGGTGACCGGGATCGCCAAGAACCGCTACCACAACGGCGGCCGGCTCGCCTTCGGACCCGACGGCTACCTCTACGCCACCACCGGTGACGCGCAGACCGGCAGCAACGCGCAGAACAAGAACTCGCTCAACGGCAAGATCCTGCGGATGAAGACCGATGGCACCCCGGCTCCCGGCAACCCGTTCGGCACCCTGGTGTACAGCTACGGCCACCGCAATCCGCAGGGGATCGCCTGGGACTCCCAGGGCCGGCTGTGGGAGGCCGAGTTCGGCAACTCCCTGTACGACGAGCTCAACCTCATCAAGCCCGGCCTCAACTACGGCTGGCCCACCTGCGAAGGCACCTGCAGCGTCGCCGGCATGGAAAACCCCAAGCGGCAATGGTCCGTGGACCAGGCGTCACCCAGCGGGATCGCGATCGTCCGTGACGTCGTCTACATGGGCGCCCTGCGCGGCGAACGCCTCTGGCGCATCCCCATCCTCAGCGGCGAGTCCACCGGCACCCCCAGCGCCTACTACGTCGGCACCTACGGCCGCCTACGCACCGTCACCAAAGTCCCCGGCGCCGACGCCTTCTGGCTCAGCACCACCAACTGCGACAACAACGGCGGCGCCGCCAACGGCTCCGACCAGATCATGCGGGTCACCGTTACCTGATCGTCCAGGCCGGGCGGCCGCGGGTTCGGCGCCCGCGGCCACCCGGCCCGACCTTTTACAGCAGACCGTGGACGCGGCAGACACTTCCAGGAGTCGGTCATGGCGGTAACCATCAAGGATATAGCCCGGGCGGTCGGCGTCTCGACGTCGACGGTGAGCCGGGCGCTGGCCGGCTCCGACCTGCTGCCGCGCGGCACCCGCCGGCGGATCGAGGAGGCGGCCGACGAGCTCGGCTACCACCCCAACCGGGTGGCCCGAGCGCTGAGCACCGGGCGCACCGGCAACGTCGGGCTGCTCGTGCCCGACCTGCTCAACCCGTACTTCGCCGCCGTGGTCAAGGGGGTGCAGGCCCGCGCCCGGGAGTCCGGCCACTGGGTCTTCCTCGCCGACACCGACGAGGACCCGGGCGTCGAGGCGGACCGCGTCCGCGCGCTCGTCAAGCAGGTCGACGGCGTCGTGCTGTGCGCCCCGCGCACCAGCGACTCGCGGCTGCGGGCCCTGGCCCGCGAGACGCCGATGGTGATGCTCAACCGGCGGGTCGCCGGGATCCCGTCGGTGACGACTGCCAACGGCGAGGGCATCCGGCAGGCGGTCGCGCACCTCGTCGCGCTCGGGCACGAGCGGCTGGCGTACGTCGCCGGCCCCCGCTCATCCTGGTCCAACCGCGACCGGCTGCGCCTGCTGCGCACCGCCGTGGCTGCCGCCGGCGTCGACCTCGTCGAGACCGCCAACGTCGAGCCGCGCTTCGCCGGCGGTATCGCCGCGGCCGACCGGGTCCTCGAGGCCGGGGTGACGGCGGTGGTCGCCTACAACGACCTGGTGGCGCTGGGCCTGCTCGACGCCCTCGGCGCCCGCGGCGTCGCGGTGCCCGGCCGGATCAGTATCGTCGGCTTCGACGACATCCTGCCGGCGCAGTTGGTCAGCCCGGCGCTGACCACCGTCGGCCAGCCCAGCGAGGAGGCCGGCCGGGCCGGCATGGACCTGCTGCTGCGGCTGATGGCGGACCCGCGCCTGCTCCCCGTGCCGGCGCTCGAGCCGGTCGCCCGGCTGGTGGTGCGCGGCTCCACCGGCCCCGCGCCCGGATTACGCCTAGCCCTTCTTCGAGCTGAGAGCCACACCCGAGTGAGCAGCCGATGTGAGAGCGACAGCCCGGACGTCTAGACAGGAGCCTGGCCGGGCCTCGGTCCGGCCGCAGGAAAACAGGCGAGCTGCCCGCTCCAGCGCGGCGATCTCGTGCGGCTCCGGCTCGTGGTACAACTCCCCAACACCCGTCAGCACCGGCCACCGGCCAGTCAGCGCCACCACCGATCGGGCCGCCCGCCAGGACTCCAGGACCCGGGCCGGCACAACGCCCTCCACCAGCATCGTGTCGCCCAGTCCCGGCTCCACCGGATGCCCGTTGAGTGCCGTTCCCCGCAGTGCCACGGCAACCTCGCCCGGATCGTCCATCACCCGCACCACGCCAACGACCGTACCGTGACGAGCGGCCACGTCGGTGCCCCACTTCACCGTGGGCACCACCGGCACCGCGACGCATCGCCGCTGATGGCGATTGACGGCCTTGATCAGGCGCGCACACATTGCCGATGAGCGGGCATCTTCCAGTCGTGCTGACCCTAGACGGGTCGGGCACGCGTACGGGGCGTGCGGCCTCGTCCGAACGGGCTGCGACAGCTGTGCAACGCATTCGATAGGCTCCTGGAGATCGTTCATACCCCGTCAAGGTGATGATGATGTGAAGACCGGCCGTCTTGATCTCAACATGGAGCACGCCTTCCTCATTCTGGGCGCGCCAACCGAATATCGTTCAGAACTCCTGGGCGCTTCGACGCCGATCGGGATTTCAGATTCACATTTGGTGTTGACTGTGCAGGCGCAGATGGCGTTGGTTCGCATCGACTTCTGGTCGAATGTGGAAATGCGTGCCGGGACGGTGCTGTTCGACGGCGAGATCGACCTGCCCGACGGCCGGCTGTACGTTCGCGACGTCGATGAACTCGTGTGGCACCGGTTCAGTTTCGGTCCTCCCGGGCGGCAGCGCATTCTGGTGGCGGTCGACGATCCCGGTGCAGCCTCGCGTGTGTGGATCGTTTCCAGCCAGGGTCATAACGGTGACGACGGGCGCTTCGACGGCGAGTGCTTCGGCGGGGTCGCACCGAACGCCCGACATCCTTCGTTTCCCGAGCTTCTCGGATACTATCTGGCGGATCACGATTCGCCGAGCGATCGGCTGAGCGCGGTGATTCTCCTACTCGCTAAGAATTGTGAGCGCACGGGCCTCCTCCGAGACTATTACATGTCGCAGGTCAGAGAGTGGCTGCGTCGGCTGTCGCCGACGGTCACGCACAATGACTGTGTTCGTGCTGTCGAGCGGATTGTCGTCTTCCCGACCGCGGCCGCAACTGCCGAGGCGTCAAGGCATCTCGGCAGATCGATAGTGGACGAACTGTCGGGTCGCCGTTGATCACGGCTCCGCTCATGCCGCCGTTGGTGTACTGCCGCGTGGCGCAGGTCAGGCGCCGAAGCCGGCGTAGCGGCCTCCGTAGCGGCGTGCCAGAGCTGTCAGGTGCGCCACCCGGGCGTGATGGGCCGGGTCGGGCGGCAGGTCGGGGAATGCTGCGCCGATGTGTCGCCGACTCGGAGGGATAGGGCGCTCGAGCGATTGCTCGCTGACCTGGCCACCGAGTTCGGTCAAGGCCGCGATGCATGCGGCCACGGCGTCGGGCTCGTTTGGGATGTCGAGGTAGTAGGTGGTTCGCCTCGGCGTCGGCGCCGGGTAGTCGCCGTACTCCTCCGACATCGCCCAATGCATGCGCTGGCACAGGTCGGCCAGCAAGGCGTTCATCTCGCCGGCCGAGGCGCCGTCAGGCAATGGTCCGTGGTCGGTGAGGCGGCTGAGTAGACGGCGCACCAGATCCGGCGGTAGTTCGTCGGCCATGAGATGACCGTGAACGGTCACCAGCACGCCGAACAGAGCCTGAAGATCCGACATGGGCAGAGCTCGAGTGGACGATTCCATGCACGCCACGGTAATGACCCCGGCTCACCTCCTTGCTCTCCGACGTCAGCCGTCGCCCAAGATCGGATGCATTGTCATGCCGCGAGTCGTATGGGGTAGCGGCGGCTGGTCCGGCGTGATCGAATGCCGCGGTGCTCGCTCGTCGCTGGCGCCTCGGCGCCGCCGTCATCTCCTTGGCCGTGACGGGCTGGACCGCCTGGTTCACGGCCGATGTCCTCGGGGAGTGGTTCACCACTGCACTGTTCCTGGCCGCGCCGGCGCTTGTCGCGGTGGCCCTCGCGCCGGCCTGGCGCTCAGGCGCGGCCGTCACCGGCGGGCTGCTGGCCGCGCTGATTGGACTCGCTGTGGCGTCGACGCGGTGGCCGGATGCGCTCCGGCCACCGCAGACCGATTGGCTGCTGCCGTACCTCGCGCTCGCCGTCCTCGCTTGGCTCGCCGCGTTCACCGTGCGCGTCGCAACCGCCGAGCCCGAGCGACGCAAGACCCTGCTGCTGTCCGGCGCGGGCGGAGCCATCGTCCTGCTCTGCCTCGTCGGGATCATCGCAGCCGGCCCCGGCGGTCAGCGCCCCGGCTCGGGCGACATCGACGTAGACCGCCACGACCTGCTGCCCTTCCCGGCGATACTGCACAGCACGCGCATCGTTCTGGACTGCCAGACCGGCACCGGGGTGTGCACCGAGGCCCTCGAGGTCTGGAGCACTGCCGGCCAGCCGCCGGCCGAGATCGCCGAGCTGCTGGCCCAGCACCTGCGCACCAAGGGCTGGCCGATGAGTCCCGCCGCGACGACGGGCCGGCTCACGGGCTGCCTGCCGATCCGGGGCGTCCTGCTCTGGGCCGACCACGCCTGCGCCGAGCTCATACCGTCCACGGATCTGACCTGGCGCGACGACGTCGAGCACCGCGACGACTCGATCGTGCTCATCCTCGCCGACAAGCCCCTTACGGCACCGTGGCGGGCGGCCTGACCGGCCAGCCCCAGCGCGACAGCAGGCCGCATCGCGCGACGGGCCGGTCGATTGAGTGCACGTACATGCCGCCGGTGCTGCTGGGCGGTGGCCAACGCTGGTCACATCGAGTGACGCGACCGGTTCCACCGCGTGCCGCATCATAGGGCGATCGGGCGGTGAGCCAGCGCGGCGTCGACGATCTCTTCTGCGGTCGCGGCCCGCAGTTCAGCCGGCGGGTGGAAGATGAGTCCGCTGGCGCCGGGCATCACGGTGTTGCGCTCGAACGCCTCGATGTACCAGTCGTTGGTCGGGTCGGCAAGGATGCGGCGCACGATCTCGACCAGTCTCGGATGACGTCGGGCAGTCGTACTGGCGGCGGCGCGCACGCCCACTCGATCAGTGCTTCCGGGTCCGGCGCCTCGCGGTGGTAGCGGAACTCGTCGAGCCCGAAGCTGTGACCGGTCATCTCGTTGAGCGTCTCGACCGCGGCGGTGGCGTCGCCGCCGCGGTCGACGAGTTCCTCGATCCGCAGTATCGCCTCTGCGATCGCGGCTCGTCGCTCGGGCATGACGGGCCGGCGCACCAGCGCGTCGCGCAGCTCCACGCCGTGGACCCTACCGGGAGTTCGTACGGGACGGGATGGGTGCGGTCGAGCTCTGTTTCAAGCCGGATGGGGCCAAGCGGGCTGCGACCTGTAGTACGGACGCCCGCAACGGTACGCTCTGGTGACCGGATGGACGCATCAACCTGCCTGGGGCGTCCGGTGTTGCCGTGACAAGCGCCGCTGCGCAATGGGCTGCCTCGTGGCTCAGTCTCCCGAATCGCCGCCGAAGTGGATGTGCGCGGGCCGACCGTTGTCGTAGCTGATGATGTATGTACCGACCCAGCGATCCCGTTCATCGACGATGTCGGTGCTCATCCATGCCTGCACCTGGTTCGCCGAAGGCGTCACGGTGCCGAAGGTGTACATCAGGTTGTCGTGGGACAGCGGGGACACCGTCGCGAAGGCCGGCTCGGCGGACACGCCGTTGACCATGTCGATGATGGAGTGGGTTCCCGAGTGCGGCTGCGCCGCGACGAGGGTGTCCAGGTCGGTCGGCACCGGCCTGGACTTGCGCTCCAGCCAGTCCTCAACGATCGCGTCGTACCGCTCGGGGTCGGTGTCGCGTGGGGCGAGGCTCGCCCGGAACTCCGCTTCTGTCATGTCCAGGTCGGGATCCCGGGGCTCGCGGTAGTACTCACCCCGCTCGTAGACCTGTTGCCGCAACTGGTGGAGCGCGGCGTTGACATCGGACTGGTAGTCCACGGTGTACCACCACGCAGACGAACCCATCAGCGCGCTCCTTCCAGAAGCACAACACCGACGATCATTCCACGCGACCGGGCGGCTCGGGCGCGAGCCTAAGATCTGGTGCGCGGACATGCCGCCGTTGGTGCGCCAGCCGGCGAGCGCTCGTCACCAGCGGTGACCGGCTCGGCTTCCTGTCCTGCCGATGTGCGTGCACGTGATCATGGCCGAACCGCCGACCAGACTCTCCCGCGGCTTGCTGCACGAGTCCGTGTCCTGGCTCGTGGCCGGCGCGTGGCCCAACCTCGACAGCCTCAGCCCACGGCTGGTCATCGGCGCCGCAGTCTCGCTCGGGTTCACGGCGGCGCTCGGCGTTGCGCTGCGGACGCAGTAGCCGTTCGAGCCCTTCACAGGCCCTTCGACATCCAGCGCGACTCAAGAGCCGAACAATGCGCGCACCGGCGCCAGCCCTCGACGCCACACAGCATTCACGGGACACGCCACCGGCGCCGATGTGGCATCCTCATCGATCATGAGAGTGCGTGTTCTCGGTGTTGCGCTCGCTGCCGTGCTGGCCGTCGGCGGCTGCGCGAAGGATCCTGCCCCTACCGCGGAGTCGACGGCGGAACCGGCCCAGTCCCAGACCCAGCCGGCCGCCACGAGCAGCCCGTCCAGCGTCTCGAGTAGCCCGTCGGCGGCCGGTATGGCGATGAAGGACGACTTCGTGGCCGGCTCGGCCTGCAGGGGAATCTACTTCGCGGGCAAGAAGATGCGTGACCCGGAGGAGGTGATCACCAAGGCGGAAATCGCGGCGGGGTCGCGCAACAACGCGCTGGCCGCGGTCGGCAAGCGGCTTCTCGAGCAGACGAAGGCCGCCCAGGCCGCCAAGGGCACCGCCGACGAGCAGCGCACCGTCGACGCGATGGTGGCCACGGTCCGCGAGGTGCTGAAGTTGTGCGCCGAAGCCGGTCTCGTCTCGGAGGAACCGTTGTTGTGATGGCCGGAACTCTGCCACCGCCGCGCCACGCAAGGCAGGTCTCATACGCGCCACCCTCGCGGCACGGCGGCGCAGCTGCGAGTGGCCTCGCTGGTGCGCAACCGGCGGCAGGCGCCGTGACACCCCGGCCAGCCGTGGGCGTCGGCCGTCGCCCGACCCGACGCGGCGACGTCCTCCACTGACGGCACCCGGCTGACGCCAGGGGTGTCTCGCGTGCCACGTGCGCAGCTGCCGCACGACAGGTCGTGCCCGGCTCGGCGAGCCGGGCACGATGCGTGCCGTGCTGGGGTCTCGTGTTACGCCGGCACGGTCACCGTCCGGCCGCCGGGCGGGACGAGCTCGATGTGGTGACGTGCGCTGTCGAGGTGCCCCCGGGCGGTGGCCAGAGCGGTGGCGGCCGTGTCCACGGCGCTGCCGGCGGCGGGCCAGAAGTCTCCCGCGTACGGCGCGACCCAGCCGGCCAGTTCGGCGAGGGCCGCCGTGCTGTCGGCCAGCACGGAGACGTCCAGGTGCGCCGGGTAGAAGCCATTGTGCGCGGCGGCGTGGCAGCAGTCGTGCGCCGCCTGCCGCAACCGTCGCAGCGCCGCCGGAACCACCTCGCGCTCATCGTCGATGCTGGTGGACTGGGGCGGCTGGTTGGTGGTGGCGGGCACACCGCCAGGGCCTCGTGGTCGGTCATGATCGAGTCGGGCAACGGATGTCTCCTCTACTCCCGGACGCCGGTGACCGGGACGGCCGCCGGCGCGTTGGTCCGGTGCCATGGACGCTCACCTCACCGAATCGATCAAGTCGACTCCGGCGCCGCGCCGAGCGATCGCGACATCAGCGGCTGCGGATGTGCTGATGCGGCATCATCGGCTTGGCCGATGATGATTCCGACTCTGCGGTAGCACGCGTACTGGCACGGCACGACGGCCGCCGGCGGTGGTCGAATGGATCGCCGTGTTCCAGATAGTCGTAGCCGGTGGACGCGCTGATTGCGTACCACGGCGTGCCCGTTCCGCGGTCAGCAGCCCGGCCAGGAAGTTCACCGTCTCATCGCGTACCGGCAGGGACCGAGGTGTATGTGACACTCATCGTCGACGCAGAATCCCGGTATGAAGTTGATCTGTGGTAGGACCACCTTCATACCGGGATGCTGCGTCTTTTCGTTGCACCGCAACGATTTCAGCGTGCCGCCGTACCGCAGGCCGGACAGCTACCCAGCGTTACCCGACCGTTGCGCGGAATGGTTCACGTACGACGGTGGGACGGACTCAATTGTGGACTCGATCTGGGGTGCCATCGTGACCGGGTGCGGTGTCGTCGGGGTCACCATCTTCCGATGGCCGCACCGCAACAACACCGTCCGCCGCCATTCACGCCTGGCACACCAATCCACGATCGCCTATGGGATCACCATGCCGAACAACGTCAGCTACGCTGCCCAAGTTCAGGGGCGAAAGTCGATCGTTTCATGACGATCCGCTGATCGGCACCCGGGACGATGGCGTTCACACACTTGCACTACTCACCACGGGGAGCTGAATGTTCAAGATCAGATCGTTGGTCGCACTGGCCGGCGCCGTCGCGCTGACGTCCGCCGTGCCGTCCATGCCCGCATCGGCAGCGCCGTCGCAGCCTTCTGCGGTTGCCGTGGACGGACCCGTACTCATTGCTCCCGGCACCGGATCGGCCGAGGTGGAGCAGATGCGCCGCAGCGTCGCCGCGCCCGGATCGTCCGTCGACCTGACGAACCCCGATCCGCCGGAACGGTGCTGGGGCAACGTCAAGATCCGTTCGACCGCCAACGGGAAGTACGTCGCGGCCGAGAAAGGCTTCAGTGGTAAGGACTACCAGATGCTGCGGGCGCGCACCGACCCTTCGCAGGTCGGCACGTGGGAACTGTTCCGCGTGTGCCGAAACCGGGACACCTGGCACACGACGATCATGTCGTACGACTCCAACCCCAGCATTCCAAACGGCCTCATCTGGGTCGGGGCCACCACGTTTGAGCAGGGCACTCGACGCGGGCTGCTCAAGGCCTTCATGCTGGAGGGGTGGGTCAACACCATCGATCCGTACTTCACGACGCTGACGGAGCCCACCGGCACCGGCGGAAACTCGACCTGGTTCTACTCGCTCGCGACGGGCCTGTACGTCTCGGCGCAGTTCGACTATTCGGGGACGGAGTACGCGAGCCTTCGCGCCCGGCTGGGTTCGGTCGGACCGTGGGAGTCCTTCACCTGGTAAGGAACCGGCGCGCCGCCCGATCCTACCGGGGCACCGCCGACAGCGACGTACCGAGCCAGTTCCGGCTGTCGGCGGGTGGGCACCGTTCCACCCGCCGACAGCCGCCTCGACCACGTCGTGGGCGTCCCGACTGCGCAACGACCCGCCAACGGCGGTCGAACGCCCACTCGCGTGATCCCCGCGCTCGAACCACCCACTCCAGCGGGTACGACGCACGCAAACGCCCGCACTCGCCAAGATCGACGCGCTGAAACACCGCGGTTCGGTGGGGAGCCCGGCACCGAGATCAAGTCGCGCGCGTACGACGCCGACCGCAGCACCCTCGACTACGTGTACGAGCTCGACGGCGACACCTCACTATCTGGGGCGGGTTCAAGGGCTCCCCCGGCTACTTCCGGGGCACGTTCGACGCCACCGGCGACCGGCTCACCGGCGACTGGGTCTATCCGGGCGGCGGCTACCACGCCGACATGGAGCGCATCGCGTGAAGTACCTGCTGCTGGCGTACACCAGCCTCGCCGAATGGGACACCGTCGACGTTCTACGGGGACCTGGTCAAGGAGCTCACCGGCTCCGGTGAGCTGCTCACCACCGAGGGCCTCGGCCACCCGGCCCTGTCGCGCACGGTGCGGCGCGGGTCGCTCGTCAGCGAGGGCCCGTACGCGGAGACCGGTGAGGTCCTGGCCAGCTTCGCGATCATCGACTGCGACGGGCAGGACCGGGCCCTGTCCATCGCGGCCCGCATCGCCGACGCTGTCGGCGACACCGTCGAGGTCCGCCCGATCATGCATGGCTGAGCCGCTCACGGAGCACCTGCGGGACCTCGTCCCGCAGGTGCTCGGCGCGCTCGTGCGCCGCTACGGGCACTTCGACGCCTGCGAGGACGCGGTGCAGGAGGCGCTGCTGGCCGCCGCAGCACAATGGCCGGCGCGCGGCGTGCCCGCCGAGCCACGCACCTGGCTGATCCGGGTCGCGTCCCGGCGCCTCGTCGACCTGCGCAGCGAACAGGCCCGGTCCCGCCGCGAGGCCGCCTGGCGGCCGCCGGTCTCCGCCGCCCCCGAGCAGGACGCTCGCTGACGCTGCTGTTCCTGTGCTGTCACCCGGCGCTGGCCCCGGCCGCGCAGCTCGCCCTCACCCTGCGCGCCGTCGGCGGGCTCAGCACCACCGAGATCGCCCGGGCGCTGCTGACCCCGGAGGCGACCGTCGCTCAGCGGATCAGCCGCGCGAAGGCGAGGATCCGCGAGGCCGGCGCCACGTTCCGGCTGCCGGCGCCCGGCGAGTTCGACGAGCGTCTCGACGTGGTCCTCGACGTGCTGTACCTCGTGTTCGCCGAGGGCTACGTCGGCACCGCCGGCGACACCCTCGACCGGGTCGAGCTCGCTGCGGAGGCGATCCGCCTCACCCGGCTGCTGCACGCCCGGCTCCCCGGCCGCGGCGACGTCACCGGGCTGCTCGCGCTGATGCTGCTCACCCACGCCCGCCGCGCCGCGCGCACCCGCGGCGGCGCGCTGGTGCCCCTCGACGAGCAGGACCGCACCCGGTGGGACCGGGCCGCGCTCGGGGAAGGCACCGCCCTGGCCGTGGCGGCGCTGCGGGCCGGGCCGGCCGGTCCGTTCCAGCTGCAGGCCGCGATCGCCGCCGTGCACGCCGAGGCGGGCACCACCGCGGACACCGACTGGCCGCAGATCCTCGGCCTGTACCGGCTGCTGGAGACCGTCACCGGCAACCCGGTCGTGACCGTGAACCGGGCGGTGGCCACGGCGATGGTCCACGGCCCGGCCGCCGGGCTCGCCGTGCTCGACGCCGTCGCCGGCGACCCGCGGCTGGCCCGCAGCCACCGGCCCGCCGCCGTCCGCGCGCACCTGCTGGCGATGGCCGGCCGGCCCGCCGAGGCCGCGCACTGGTACCGGGCCGCCGCCCGGCTCACCACGAACCGGTACGAGCAGCGGCACCTGCTGTCCCGTGCCCTGCTGCGCGTCGCCCCGTCCGAGCCCGCCGCGATCCACCGGCAGGAACAGGGCGACGACCCTGATCGGGGCACCGGCGACGCTGGTGAGGAGCGTGCCGGTGGCGTACCCCGGTGAACGTCTGGCCCGGCGCCGCCCACCGCGGCCCGTCGTCACTGGCGGTGAGGATCGTCGGCCCGCCCAGGAACCCGCTGGCGAGCATCCCGCCGACGCCGAGCCAGGTCGCGACGAGCGGCACCACGAACCGCCGGCGCGGGCCCCCACCGGTGCACCAGCACCAGCCGCCCGATCGCCGCGCACAGGAACTGCGCCGCGGTGACCGTGTCCTGCATTGGCTCATCGGGCGTCTCGGCGAGCGGTATCTCGACCGGCTCGTGTACCTGTTGACCAGCGAGTCCACCTTCTCGGGCGGTGAGGAGATCTGCTACAACCTGAAGGCGCAGGGACGAGCGGAGCGTGGACGACCTGCCCGGGGCGCTGACCCGGCCTGTTCCTACCGGCGAGGCCTGCCATCCGTTGGTTCGGCGTTCGCTGGTACACCGAAGTCTTTGACGACGACCGGCGGCTTTGGCGGCGCCGGCCAGAGTTGCAGGCGCAGCGGGAACGGGCTGCCGGTGCGGAACTGCGCGGCGAGCAGTTCGTGCGTCAGCGACACCCGCAGGCGCAGGCCGCCGGCTGGGACGTCGAAACGGTCGCCGTCGTGCTCGCCGTACGTCGGGCAGGTCAGGCGCAGTCGGCCCGACGGCGAGCGGAGGCTGCATTCGGCGACGATCGCGAAGGCGTCCGCGTCGAGGGGTGCCGGGGCGGCCAGCACCTCGACGGTGACGACGACGTGGGCGTTGACGCCGGTCCAGATCGCGACGGCGTCGTCAGCCAGCGCGAACAGCTCACCCAACGGATTGGCTTCGTCCGGCGCCCAGTGGTCGGCAAGCAGCGCACCGGAGGCCACGTCATACAGCTCGATCTGCTCGTAATCGGAGAACAGCGCGAATTCCATCGGCGCCCATGATGCACCACAGCCGCGGCTCCGGACAGCTCCTCGTGCGGACCGAACGTGACAACAGCTGCCGGCAATGCAACGACCGTTGTGTCCGCTCATGCCGCGACAGGCCGCCACGGAACGTTGCTGAAGCACGGTCGACCCGCAGGGCGGGTGTACTACTGAATGTCTCGTGCGACGATCATGGTCGTGACGACCGAACATGGCGAACCAACCAAGGTCCGCATGGTGTTTAGCAGCTACGACGCGGAAGAGGGGTTCGACCTCAACATCGAACCGGAAGGAATGTCGTACAACTTTCCGCCGGAGCGTGAGGTCGTGATCGAGTTTCGCGGTGGCAGCGATGCAGTTCCAGATCGCTCATGCACGTGACTTCATCTCGATCTCGCGGTCGGCCGGCACGCAGGTGTGGGCCGGCCAGGACGGTGGGTCAATGGAGTTGATCGGCAGCTGACCGCCCGCTCCACGACGTAGCATTCCGTCGACCGCCCGAACCTCCGTTCGTTCGACGATCTTGGCGTCCGCACATGCCGCTGTTCGGATACCGTCGCCCGGTGACGCATGCCAGGCGGTACGGCTACGTTGGTCCGCCTGAGCTGCGCGGCCGGGTGGTGGGGCTGGACACCGTAGCTGTCCAGACGGCTGCCGCCCTCGCACGCTGGCTCGCTGGGCGCAACCGCGGTGAACTCGTCGAGCCGTTCACCTTCGTCGTGTCGCTCGACGGTGAACTCAGGTTGGCACCCCGGAGCTCTGAACACGTCGCGCTGGCCGGCGGACACGACGTCCTCGCAGGTGGCGAGATCGCATTCGCCCCTGCCGCATCCGGCTGGGACGTGGTCGCGGTGGCCAACCAGTCGACCGGGTACCGCCCCGACCCGGACTCTGACGGCGAGCCGATGACGTCCGGGCGCATCTCACCGCTTTTCTGGCAGTAGCCGTTGAGGCCGTTTGTCGCCGGTCATGCGTGCCGGCTCTTGCCGGCGATCATGTCGACGAGGGTGTCGGTGAGGTCTTCGGCGGAGACGCCTCCCCACTTCGGGTCGGCGAGCTGGCCGCTGGCCGCGAGGCCGGCGATCCCGTTCGCGCTGCTGATGAGCAGGGCTGCGTATCGGCGGGCGTCCTGCTCGCCGACCAGGTCGGCGACGACGGCCAGGAACTCGGTCTGGCTTCGCTGGGCGGCACGGGCGAGTGCTGTGGGGTCGCCGGCGGGGGTGCTGAACATGAGCTTGTAGAGGTGCGGCCGAGAGCGACCAATGTCGATTAGTGCGATGAGGCCACCGCGCATTTTCTCGGCGGGTGAGAGGCCCGGATCCGCGCGAAGGGCCTGCATACGGTCTCCGAGCATGTCCCAGGCCCGGGTCCCGACGGCGATCAACAGGCTCTCCTTGTCGGCGAAGTGCCGGTAGGGAGCCCCGCGGGTCACTCCGGCGCGTGCTCCCACCGCGCGCAACGTCACGGCGTCGAGACCACCGGTATCGAGCAGCTCAGCGGCCGCGTCGAGCAGGGCGCGGCGCGTGGCGGCGGCTGATTCGGCACGGCTGATCATGCGGAGGAGTCTAGCCCACTTGTGATGACTAAGTCACTTGAATCAGTTGACGATGTCATCTCAGTGCTGCACACTCAAGAGATGACAGCGTCATCTGAAACTCGGGAACTTGTGGTCGTGACCGGGGCATCGACCGGCATCGGCGCGGCTACCGCGCGGGAACTGGCTCGGCGCGGCTTCCATGTCCTCGCCGGCGTACGGCGCGACAGCGACCGGATGCCCCCAAAGGCCAAGGGCATCGAGCCGGTGATCCTCGACATCACCGACCCCGACCACGTCGCCGCGCTCGCCGCACGGGTTGAGCGGGATCCGCGGCCGCTGCGGGCGCTGGTCAACAACGCCGGCGTCCCAGGCGCCGGCCCGGTCGAAGTGATGCCGCTCAGCGAATGGCGGCGCATCTTCGAGGTGAACCTCTTCGGCCACGTCGCCGTCATCCAGAGCCTGATTCCCGCGCTGCTACGCGGCAAGGGACGCGTCGTCAACATCAGCTCCCTCAACGGCAAGATCTCCATGGCCGGCTACGGACCGTACGCCGCCAGCAAGTTCGCAATGGAGGCGATGAGCGACGCCCTGCGCAACGAGCTGGCACCCCACGGTGTGCGAGTGATCGTGGTCGAACCGGGCGGCGTCAAAACCGAGATGTCCCGCGTCGGCCTCGCCGCCCTTGGCCGCCTCGACGACGGGATGACGCCCGAGCAGTACGCGCGCTACGACGCTCTGATGCGGGCAATACCCTCCCACGTGGCCGCGTTCACCAAGGCCGGCGTGACCTCCGACGTCGCCGCGAAGAGAATCGCCAAAGCGGTGACCGACGACAGGCCCCGCACCCGTTACACCATCGGCGCGACGGCTGCCTTCCTCATCCGGGCTTCCCGCGTCCTTCCCGACCGGATGCTCGACCGGATGACGACCTCCGACCTGCGCAAGCACTACCCGGCCGACACCCGTGGCCGCACGGGGAGAACGGCAAGCTTCTAGCCCAGACGAGCTGGGAGGTGTCGACCGCGGTCGAATGGCTTCGCTACAGCGCCGCCGCCGCGCTCGCAAGCGTCGCGACAACCGAGGCATAACGGTAAGCACCGAACTGGCGTGGCGCCCGCGGATCTCGTGCGCCCGGCTGCCGCTGCGAAGTCGGCACATCCCTTGATCAGGTGCGCACTCATGCCGACGGGCGAGCGTTTGGACCCGTCAGGTGGCTTCGGGGTCGGGTCCGTTGATGGCTCGTCCTCCGTCAACAGGCAGGATGACGCCGTTGATGAATCCCGCAGCGGGAGACAGCAGGAAGGCAACGGCGTCCGCGACCTCGTTCGGGGTGCCGACCCTTCCGAGCGGGTGCAGGGCGGCCATCTGGGCGTCCACCTCGACATGCTCTGCCCGGTATTGCTCGAACCGGGCGGTGGTGATCGATCCGAGTGCGACGGCGTTGGTGCGGATCCCGGCTGGCCCGTGGTCGACGGCGACGGCGCGAGTCAAGCCCTCGACCGCTGCCTTCGCGGTCGCGTAGGGCAGCGCTCCGCGGACTGGGCGCTGGGCTTGGTGGGAGGAGACGTTGACGATGGCGCCGGCCCGCTGATGGGCCAGGAAGTGGTTGACGGCGGTGTGGCAGCCGGTCAGGGCCAGCGCCAAGTTCGCGGTAATGAGGTCCAGAATCCGGACAGCCGAGGCGTCTGCGAGGCCGGCGTCGCGGAAGATCGCGGCGTTGTTGACCCAGCCGAGAAGAGGACCAGCGGTCTCGGCTACCGCCGCTGCTCGTTGTGTCGTCTCGGGGTCGCGGGCGTCGCCGGTGACGAGGATGACCCGCTCGTGCCGCCAGTCCAGCTCACCGATGACATCGACGACGACGACCTGACCGACGTCTGTCAGGCGTTCAGTGATAGCCCGACCGACGCCCTGAGCGCCCCCGGTGACGACGAACGATGCTGGCGTGAGCATGGCGCCGTGGCCCCTCTGACGGGTTGCGGTCGGACGATGTTCTGCGGCCAGAGGCATGCCTTGCCAGCACGGTCGCAGAAGCGGAGTCCATCTCACCACGGCTGCAGCGCCGCGCCGCGGTCGGGTGCCCTCTCATGCCGATGTCCGTGCGTGTTCAGATCAACTCGTGGAGTCGTACGACCAATGCAGGAAAACGTCCGGCTCCATCCGCAGCCACAGCGGCTGTCTGCCGGACGTTCGTCGGCTGCGTCCAGGCAGGTCGGCTCGGCCTCAAACAACCAGACGAGATCGTCATAGCTCGGGATCGGTTCCATGACCACCGCGGAATGCTCACACCTTCCGGGTCACAACGTCGCACCCAGGTGTGCCCGCTCATGGCACCGCCGATGGTGCGCGCCAGCTGGTCACCGCTTGTCACGGGCGGTAAGGGATGTTCGGGCCGTCGAGGAGACCTGAAGCCGCGAAGCGGATACCGGAGTGGATCACGATCTACACAGGGCTCCAAATGAAGCGGATGTCCGGCGCCTTCTCCTCGTTGCCGGATCCGTCGGTCCTCTCAGCCTCGGTGAAGCCATGGCGAAGGTAGAACCTTTGCGCGCCGATGTTGGTGGCGAACGTCCAGAGCTGAAGCCCTTCGGGACGGCGTGACTTGGCAAGCTCGACGAGCTGTGAGCCCAATCCGCGGCCAGTGATCGCGGGCTCGACGTAGAGCTGGTCGATCCAGTCACCGTCCAGAACCAGCGCCGCCAAAGGGCGGCCGTTGTCGTCCTCCGTCAGCCATACTTCCCTTTCGGGGACGACGACAGCGCTGATCCACTCGCGTATCTCGACATCCGAGTGGACCGATGCGGGAATCGCGCCGGCAGCGGCGCGGCGGGAACGAATGATGACGTCCGCAACCGCGGAGGCGTCATCCGGCCCGGCGCGACGAGTTGTTGCCGGTTCGCGCCACCCGGTGTCCAAGACACTCATGGGGGTCATGCTTTCGCACCCGAAACGGCGTGCAACCGATTTACCGCATCTGCCGCTGCGGGAGCACGGTGATCGACCGTGACGGCCCAGCTGGCGATTCGGCGCGCGGATCTGCCGATGAGCGTGCGCAGGTGCCGGGTCAACGTGGAAGCACGAGGACTACGCCTCCGCGAACATTTGCAGGCCTGTCCGTCGACGCGGCATTCTGTGGCGATGCCGATCCGACCTCTGACAACAAACGTTCGATGACCATGGCACGGCAGCAGGTACTCGACGGGTTGGCCCACCGGATCCTCGCGCTGCGACTGGATCACCCGACACGGGTGGGGATCGACGGCCACTCCGCTGCCGGCAAGACGACCCTCGCCGACGAGCTGGCCGCCACCCTGCGGGGGAAGACGGCGCGGCCCGTGCTCCGAGTCACGGTCGACCACTTCAAACGGCATGTTGACCTGCGTACGCAATATCCGCCCGGCTCGCCGGAAAGCTACTACTTCGAGATGTTCGACGTCGACGCCATCCGCGATGAGTTGCTGGTGCCGCTCGGTCCCGGCGGCAACCGCCGCTACCGCACGCAGATCATGGATTTCAGCGGTCGCACGCCGATCGACTCCGGCGTCCAGGAGACCTCGGACGACGCGATCCTCATCGCGGACGGCGGCTTCCTGCAGAAACCGGCCCTGTCCCGGCACTGGGACCTGCGCGTCTACCTCCACATCGAAGTAGCGGATGTGCTGTACCGCGGCACGGTCCGCGACCAGGCGTGGATGGACTCGGCGGAGGCCGCCGCCGAGCGCTACCGCACCTACTACATCCCCGGCGAGGAGCTCTACCTGGCCGAGATCCGCCCCGCCGAACAAGCGGACATCGTCATCGACAATCGAAACTTCGAGGAACCCCGCGTCATACGTGATCTTCCCGACCGAGGTCAGTACTGACCGAGGGCGCACAGCGGCGGGATGCGCGCTACACCGCGCGAGTGCCGCTCGCGCTCCAGAGGAAGACGGTCGTGGCCGCGATCCGGGCGCAAGGTCAGGTGCGCACTTCTGCCGCGATCCGCGCTCTACGCAGCGTGATGGCCCAGCGGTTGCTCGGCGTGC
Organism: Dactylosporangium sp. CA-139066; assembly: GCF_050936175.1. Lineage (NCBI taxonomy): Bacteria > Bacillati > Actinomycetota > Actinomycetes > Micromonosporales > Micromonosporaceae > Dactylosporangium > Dactylosporangium sp. CA-139066. Next base: position 4,416,597 of record NZ_JBNJNH010000001.1, read on the forward strand.
GGATCTGCCGACGTGCGTGCAGCAGGATCACGCCTGGCCTGCGATATACCGCGTGCTGGGTCAACGGTTGCGGCCGCCGGATGCGTCTGTTCGGAAGATGGACTTCCACGAGTACGTGCACGCCCGCGGGCCCGCGCTGCTTCGCCTCGCCTGCCTGCTGACCGGCGACCCGCACCGGGCTGAGGACCTCGTGCAGGAGGTGTTGGCCAGCGCATATACGAAATGGCACCGGATCAGTACTGCCGACCGCCCCGATGTGTACATGCGCCGCATGCTCGTCAACGCGAACATCTCGTGGTGGCGGCGGCTGACCAATCAGGAAGTCACGACCGACGCCGTCCCCGATCGCCGCGGCGGCGGCGACCATGAGCAGGCCTTGGCCGACCGGGACGCGATGTGGCGCCTCATCCGCGCGCTGCCGCCGAAACAGCGCGCAGTCCTGGTCTTGCGGTACTACGAAGACCTCGGCGACGCGGCGATCGCCGAGATCCTGTCGTGCTCCACGGCGACCGTCCGGACCCATGCCATGCGCGGGCTGGCGACCTTGCGGGGACATTTCCCGGCACCGAGCACCTCGACCTCTGGGAGCGTGACATGATCGACGAACTGCTGACCGAGACACTTCGTGAGCGGGCCGAAAGCCGGGCGGACCTCACCGTCTTGGCGCAGCGCGCCGCCAGGCGGGGCCGACGCCGGATCGCGACGCGCCGACTGGCCACCGGAAGTACCGCCTTGGTGGTGACCGGTGCCCTGGTCATCGGTATCGCGGTGTACCGCAACCACGGCGAGCCGTCGATGCCGGTCGGTGTTTCCCCGCTCGTCGTCGTGCCCGGGGTTCCCGGGCTGCCCACGACCGACGCGTCTCGCTTGCCGAGCCGCGCCGAGGTGACCGCCGGCGACCCGGACGAGCTGCCGTTCGCACTCGATGCGATTCCTGCCGCGTACGACCTGTACGACGTGCGGTTCGGGCCGGAGCCGGGGCTGCGGCTCCGAGACGATCGGGGGGCCAGCGCCCAGCTGCAGCTGCTGGACAAGCCGACGCCGATCGAAGCCGCGGAATCGACGCAGGCGCTCACCGTGGGGCAGCGCACGGCGACGCTGTACCGCTCCGGCGACTTCCACCGGGTGGTGTGGGAGATCGCCGACGGTGCCGGGGTGTGGATGCACGTGACCGCCGGCAGCGATGCACTCGCCATGGAGCTGGCCGAGCACGTCCGCCTCGACCGTCGCACGCACTGCGCAGTGCCGGCCGCGCCCGTCGCCTTGCCGACCGGCTACGCCGTGGAGGACTGCGACGTCTCGCTGCGGTTGCTGCCCGAACAGCAGCGGGCGTCCCTGGACGGCGCGACCATCACCTACAGCCAAACCGGCACGGCGCACCGCATCATGATGATCGTCGTGAAACGGGAGCCGCGCACGAAGGACGACGAAGACGCTGCGCTGGACCGCAAGGTGGCCGGCTGGCCGGCGGCGTTGGTGCCCGTCGAGGACGGAGTGCAGCTGCAACTGCCGGAGTTCGGCGAGCTGACCCTGGCCATGACGACGTCCCGCGGCGCGACCGAAGCCGAGGTACTGGCGGTGGGCAAGGCTGTCCGGTCCGCCCCGGACATCTCGATGCCGGAGCGCTGGCTTCCGGCGACGCCGGGCTGAGATTGCCGTCCAGCATCGTGCGCCACCGCCCCACGAACCCAACCGCCGCTGCGCATCATGCTCCAAGGCACAGCAATCTCGACGCCAAGATCACGTGCTTTGGCATGCCGCTGTGTAACAGTTTCGGTCACGCCGCGCGACGAGTGTTCAGCACAGCAGATCGGCCGGTGCGCTGAACTGTCGATGAGCGGGTGCCGGTCCGAGCCCACGGAAATCGGCAGTTTCTCCACAATCTGAGGTCGGCGATGCCTTCCGTGTCGATCGGCTCCTTCGCGAGGCGCCCGAGGTGCAACGCGGCGAGATATTGACTCATAAAGATGCTTGTGCGCGGGGGCCTCGAGTGCTTCTATCTGTTAATCAGTCTGACTAACAGATAGATGGAGGCCGCCAACCCATGTCACCGACCCGTACGCGCCTCGCCGTGGCAGCCGCCGCGGTTCTCGCGCTCGCCATCCCGCTCGCCATCAGGAACGCCGACGCCGCCACGACGCCCACCACTGTGAAGGCAGGCCCCGCTGCCGCCACCTCGTTCACGCCCGCCCAGGTGCTGGCCGGCGTCCAGGCGAACATGACGACCGCGAAGAAGGTCAACTCCAAGCCCCACATCAACACCATGACGCGGGCCCAGAACGTGAACGTGTACCAGGTCGCGCCGGGCGTCTACGCCTACACCTCCGGCCTGGCCATCGACACCGACGGCAGCGACCCCGATCCCGACCCCGACCACCAGGGCCAGACGACCTGGTCGGACAGCAACGGCAAGGCCCTGGGCGCACACCACGTGCCGTTCTACGTGCTGGGCGACGACTGCTGGGACCGCACGTCCCCCTGCCCGCACTTCTTCTACAAGGAACACAACATGACGGGCCGGCAGTTCGCCCTGATGTTCTACAACGGCAAGTGCATCGGCGCGATCTTCGGCGACACGCAGACCGCGAACAACCAGACCACCTCGGACAACGACTCCCGCGAACTGGGCGAGGGGTCCGTGAAGGCCGCCCAACTGCTCGGCATCCCCAGCAGCGGCACCACCGGTGGCGTTGACAACGGCGTAACCGTGGTGATGTTCTCCGGCTCGTCCTGGGTCGTGAACGGCACCAACGCCAACCTGAACGACAACATCCAGGCCAAGGTCCAGACGGCCCTGGACAGCCTCGGCGCAAGCATGGGGGGCACACCGCCCACGACTGCGCCGCCGACCGGTAACACGTTCGAGGCGGAGACCGGCACCCTGTCAGCCGGTGGCACATTCGACTCCAACCACCTCGGCTTCACCGGTACCGGCTTCGCCAATACGGCCAACGCAGTTGGCGCGTACGTCGACATCCCGGTCACCGCGGCCACCGCCGGGACCAAGACCCTGACCTTCCGGTACTCCGACGGCACCAGCGCTGCGCGGCCCGCGACGATCTCGGTCAACGGCACCTCACGCGGCACGCTGAACTTCCCGATCACCGCCAACTGGGACACCTGGGCCACCGCGTCCATCTCGGTGCCCCTGACCGCAGGCACCAACACCATCCGGGTCACCGGCACCACCGCAGGCGGCGCCGCCAACATCGACTCGGTGACCATCTCCTAGTCAGTCCACCGCTCACATCCGTCCGGTGCCGGCCGGCGGGCCACCTCCCGTCGTCCGGCGCCGGTGCCATCTCACGGCCGCCAATGCGGGCAACGACCGCGGTCAGTCAGTGCTACGCAGTGGCGGAAGGCCCAATGCGGGCGAAGAAGCGGTTCGCCTCGGCTTCGACGAAGACGTCGGCGTCGTCCTCCTGTAGGCGGGGCATCGAATGCCGCGGTGTCAATGAGCCCGTTGGCGGCGCAGTACCTTGCGTACGACGCCACCTGCGAGGAGGAGCAGCCCGACGGCGAGCGCCCACAGCCACCATGGCCACGGGCCACGATCGACGCCGGTTTCCCGTACCTGAAGGTCGCCGGTGCGGGCGGTCGCCAATTGCACCGTGTCGATCCAGTGGTCGTTGCCGGGTTGGAGCCGGGCGAGGACCCGGGCCGGCCCGGTCGGGGGCACCGAGACAATTGTCTCGTAATTGGTCGCCAACAGGTCGGCGCCCTGCCAACCGAGGACCCCGGTCGCGTTGGTGTCGAGCGGCGTGGACACTCCGGTGGACAGGTCGAGGACCGCCAGCCCGTCTGGTGCCCAATACCCGGCGGCCCAGGACGGGCTGCCCGCGGCCACCCGAAAGAGCGCGAGCCGGGTGCCGTCGGGCGACCAGGCGGCCGGGCCGCCGAGCCGGTGCCTGTCCGGCAGCGGGACGACCGTGCTCCCGCCGGCGGTGAGGAGGCGCAGCTCGGCGCCGACCTGGACGGCCAGCGTTCTGTCGTCGGGGGAGAACGCCGCGTCGAGCACCCCGCGCTGTCCGGCTACCGGAGACGTGACGCCGGTGGCCAGGTCGAGCAGTGTCAGTTCGCCGTCGGCGGCGAGCGCGGCCCGGGGGTCGCCATTGCTGTCCGCCCGATACGGCGCGATGGCGTACGCGAGCCGCTTCGAGTCCGGCGACCAGGCGAGCAGCTGTACCGCCGAGCCGGCAGGCACCGGGTAGCCGCGGGTGCGGCCGGTGGTCAGGTCCACGATTGCCACATCCTGGACCGGCCCGAGCGTGTCGGCGACGGCGACCCTGCTGCCGTCGGGAGACAGCAGGGCGAATGCAAGGGCGTCGGCGGACCGGCCACGCTTCCTGGCGAGGTCGATGACGCGGTAAGTGCGCCCGTCTGTCCCGACGGCGATGAGCTGCGGGGTCTGGAAGGGCATGTCGCCTTGCCCGTACCTGTAGATGGCGATCGCGGGCCCGGCCGGCGCGGCGGAGACGGTGGCGGTGAGGAGGGAGTGACCGGCGAAGACGCGCGGTAGCGTGTCGGGACCGGCGGCAGGTGCGCTCGGCGTCGCCGGCAAGCGCACCAGCCCCACCGCAAGCAGCAGCACCACGACGGCGGCGGCCACGAGCACTGGCCGCCATGACCGGCGAGAGGTCAGCGGGATGACGGGAGGCGCCACCGTGGGAACGGGGATCGCCTCGACGAGTTCGTGGACGGCGGCGCGCAGGCGTTGGTCAGTGGTCATCGAGGTGCTCCCGCAGTGCGGAGTGGGCCCGGTGTAGCAGGGACTTGACGGTGCCCGGCCGGCAGTTCAGCGCGTCGGCGATATCGGCCTCGGACAGGTCGAGGTAGTAGCGCAGGAAGATGGCCGCCCGATGCCGCGGCCGCAGCCTGGCGAGGCCGGCGCGGACGGCGATCGCGTCCGGCCCCAGCGCCACGAGCGGTTCAGGCTCAGGCTGGCTGGCATGGCGTCGTTCCAGCCGACGACGGCGCACCCAGGAGGTGCATCTGGACACGACGGCGCGGCGCAGCCATGCGGTCGGTTCGCGGACGTCCGGACGGTGCAGCAACGCCAGGAACACCTCCTGCACGACGTCCTCCGCCGCCGGTACGCTTCCGGTCGTCACACAGGCCAGCCGCACCATGGGAGCGAACTGCGCCGCGTAGAGCGCGTCGAAGTCGCCCGGACGGCCGGTTCCGAGAGCACGGTCACCTCCTACAGGCGCACAGCGGCCGCGACCGGTTCCACCCGGCCCGGAATCGCCCACCCGGGCCCGCGTCCTGCGGTCAGTCGTCCCCCTCGGCGCCCGCGCAACGCCAGCGTGACGGCCTGCGCCACGGCACCCTCAGACGTCGACATGCGAAGCATCCTCAACAGCAGATGCAAGCCGGCAAGAGCATTCTGCAAGCGGGTAACACCTCAAGGACCAGCATGACGGCAGCGGTGAGCGAACGCCACGACCCGGCCGAAGGCCGAGTCGCAATGGCCGGTTGTGGCTACGAGCGCACTGATCTGCCACGATGGGATCGTTTCTAGCGTGCCACTGGTCGGTGCCGGTTGGCTCGCGTCGTGCCGATGTCTGCGAACGCGGCGCAACAGCACGGCCGTCACCGTCTGAGCGGGACGAAGGTCGGTTCGTCTGCGCCCTGCCGCAACGCGACGAGCTCCTCACCGTCCGGCCGGATCTGCACAGAGTCGAACCGGCCACTCGCCAACCGGGCGGGGTTATCGCACGTCATGATGCCGCATTGGTACAGCCCGGCCGTATCGCCCTGCCCGGCGCTGATCACGAGTACGCCATCGTCGGTCAGTGCCGCGCCCAAGGGCCACCGGAACTCGGCGTCGGCCACGGTGACCGTGCCGTTGAGTCGATCCTGGACCGCAATCCGCCAGATCGCGTCCACGGCGACCGGCCCGGGCTGCGCATCGGGCATCGGGCCACTGCACGGCGTTGCACATACGTGCACGAAGAACGCGAGAAACCGGCCGTGCGACGACAGGGCCGGAGCCCGGGCCAGCGCGCGGGCCGCGCATCCCGCTCCGCCGACCTCCGGCAGGGCATCGGCGAGACGTACCGAACTGCCGGACACCACAACCTCGAGGTCCAGCGGGTGCACCGTTGCACCGGCCAGTGTCCCCACGCCCGCGCAGCCCAGGGTGCTGTACTGGATGATGGCGGTTCGGTCGGCGTCGGACCAGGTACCCCCACCGTAACCAGACATGCGGGGCAGGTTCGCGGTCGATACCGCCGCGAGCGGCTGGACCTGGCCAGTCCGCGGGTCGAAGGACAGGAACGCGACGCGCCGATGGTTGCCGCCGCACGACACGACGAGTCCTATCCCTGGTGGGCCCGACTCGAAGATCGACAGCACCGTCACGCCGTAGCACACCCGGCTGAGCGACATCGCGTGCGGGCGTCCTCCGACTGCGCCGGGACACCCTACTCACGGAGCGTAGTCGGCAAAGGGCGTCGATCGCGACTCGGGCGCGTTGGGCTCAACCGCCGGCATTCCATCCACATGGGTGGGTCCCGAACTCACGAACGAGGGAACCGGACGTCGGCCTGCATCTGCAGGTCGCGTCGTGCCACCAGTGGCTGCACTTACATCGACCCGGAGGGCGGAGCGTCGCCGAGAGCGTCGCGCAGCGCGGCTCGCGAACTGATGCCGAGCTTGGGGAACACGTTGTACAGATGGGCGCTGACCGTGCGGGGGGACAGGTACAGCCGCTCCCCGATCTGCTTGTTGGTCAGACCGGCGGCGGCGAGCCCGGCGATCTCCCGTTCCTGCGGGGTCAGCGCGTCCATCATCGCGCGAGTGGGCGTCTGGTTATGGGCGAGCCCGCTTGCGCGCAGTTCGCTGCGCGCGCGTGCCGCCCACGGGGCGGCGCCGAGTCGCTCGAAGGCGTCGAGTGCGTCGGTCAGCTGTTTGCGCGCCTCGGTTGTGGCCTTTGCGCGTCGGAGGCGCTCCCCGTATGCGAGTTGGATCCGCGCCTGCGGGAACGGCCAGCGGCTCGCCCCCGTCGTGGCGAGCGCAGCGTCGAATGCGTCGCGGTAGGCGTCGCCCGGGGCCGTCATCGCGGCGGCCCCGGCGGCGATGAGGGCCAGTCGAGGCGAGATCGCGGCAACGCCTGCGGTGTCGATGTCGGCGACGTGCGTACTCGCCTCGGTCATCCGCCCGGCCCGGACGGCGGCTTCAACCAGGTCCAGCAGAACCCACAGCGCGGCCGGTTTGTAGAGCGGCACCGTTTCGGGCGAGCAGATCTCGGCCGCTCGGTGGTACGCGGTCTCGAACTCCCCATGGCTCAACGCGGCCAGCGCCTTCGCGTGCGAAGCGAGTTGCAGCACGAAGCCGATCCGGTTCGGCGCTGCCCAGCTGACCAGATCGTCGGTGATCCTGCGGACGGTGTCGCGGTCGCCGCGGGCTGCCGCGACCATGGCTTGGTCGTACTGCAGGAACCCGCCGAGTAGTCGATAGTGGTGCCGCGTCGTGAAGGCGAGCCCCTCCTCGGCCAGGCTCAGCACCCAGTCCCAGTCGCCGCTGAGAAGCCCATCGAAGCCCAGCAGCGCGAACGCCTTGATCGCTGACGCGATTGCGCCGCCGGCGCGACCGTGGTCGACGACCCGCCACAGCGCATTGCGGCATCCCGCGAGCCGGTCGACGTACATCGCGGCGATGCCCAGGCGGACGGCGTGAGCATGATCGGCCTGATCGCCGATTCCGGAGATCGCCTCATCCAGCCGCACGAGCGAGGGTAGGGCTAGGCGCGCCGGCTCGAGGAACGTGCTGCCGAGCAGTCCGAGGACCTCCGGAGGGTCGAGGCCGAGCCGGTCGAGCGCCGCTCGATAATCAGCCACCAAGTCAGCGCGGGAGCCGAACGAGCAGTTCGCCTGGAGGACGTACACGATCTCCTGCAACGGCGCGTCCCAGACCCTCACCGGATGGCCGGCGTTGCGCAGCGCACCGAGGAGCAGCCGGTGGATGGTGTCGATGTCGCCGCCGCTGTTGACCATGTAGGCGGCCGCGGCAACGGCGGCCGCGATCGTATGACTCCGTCCGGTGCTCGCTTCGGCCGCCAGCACGTTCGGGGCGGTGAGATCGCCGGTGATATCCGCGCCGAGGTACGTCGCGAACATGGCACGACGGTGATGGTCATCAGGTCCGGGGCTCAGTTCCGCGGCCCGGAGCAGCAGGCCCATCGCCCCGACGGGGTCGCCGCGGCCCTTCGTCTTCAGCGCGGCCGCTTCGAGCAGTTGCGCGATCTGCTCGTCCGGCCCGGACGTGGCCTCTGCCAGATGCCACGCGCGACGCTGCGAATCCGCCTGATGCCGGTTCGCCAGTTGTCGATGGGCCTGCCGGCGCTCCTCGTCGGTCGACCGCCGGACGATGGCGGAACGGGTGAGCGGATGGCGGAACTGAATGCCGCGCGTGATGGGATGGATGTGGATCAGCCGGGCCCGCTCGGCTGGCTCGAGGTCGCTGACCGATATCGCCGGGAACAGCTCGCCAGTGCCGTCGAGTGCGGCCAGCAACAGCTGGGCGCGTGTCTCGCCGGGCAGCCCGTCGATCTGGCGCGCGAAGTACACCTGCAGCCGCCGGCCAACGGGGGTGCGGCCCAGGGAGGGCTCGGGGACACCCGAGCCGAGGTGTGCCGGAAGCTCGATCAGCGCCAGCGGGTTCCCCTGCGCCTCGGTGAGCACCCGCTGGGCCGCTCGAGGCACGAGTCCGGGGAATGCTTCGGCGAGGAGCGCCGCGGCGGCGTCGTCGTCGAGCGGTCCGACCGCGATCTCGGCAAGTCCGGCATCCTCGAATACACGGCTTTCCCCGGCCCGTACGACGCCGAGCAGGCCGACCCCGGTGCCGGACAGTCGCCGGGCGAGGATGGCGAAGAGGGCGGCACTCGCACGGTCGAGCCACTGCAGGTCATCGACGACCACCAGGACGGATGCGTCGCCGGCCAGGAGCGCGAGCAGCGCATTCACAAGCGTCAGCGGATCTGGCGGCGGCCCCTCCTCCAGCCCCAGCGCCACGCCGATCGCGCGCCGATAGTCAGGCTTGAGGGCAGCGAGTTCGGCCCTGAGCGGGGAGAGCAGTTGGTGGAGGCCGGCGAAGCTCACCTCGGCCTCGAACTCGACCCCGGACGCACGCAGCACGCGTACCCCAATAGTGGCGGCATGGGCGGCCGCCGCGTCGAGGAGCGCGGTCTTACCGACGCCTGCCTCGCCGACGATGAGGAGGGCGCCGCCATCGGATGCCGCGTCGTCGACGAATTCGTGCAGCAGCACCAGCTCGCGCTCGCGGCCGACGAGCCGCATGGAGGATAACGGACCCGGCACGGCTCAGACTCTACTGCGCCGCCGCGTGCCGGTCCGTCGCAGAAGGCGACGAACTAGGTCATCTGACAGATCCGCCGAGGCCGCGTCAACTCTAGGTTCGCTCCTGTCACCAGATCCTGGAAGGAGCCAACATGAATGCCACCATCGTTCTCGTGCACGGTGGTTTCGTCGACGGTGCCGGATGGCGCGGGGTGTACGACGAGCTGAAAGCGGACGGCTTCGACGTCCGGGTCGTGCAGAACCCGACCAAGTCGCTCGCCGACGACGCCGCCACTACCCGCGACGTGCTCGACACCCTCGACGGTCCCGTCGTGCTCGTCGGCCACTCGTACGGCGGCGCGGTGATTACCGAAGCCGGCAACCACGAGAGGGTCGAAGCCCTCGTCTACGTCACCGCGTTCGCGCCCGACCAGGGCGAGTCGGTCAACACGCTCCTCGGTACCTTCCCCGCCGACGGGCCGCAGCCGCCCATCCTGCCGCCTGTCGGCGGCTACCTGTTCCTCGACCGTGTGCAGTTCGCCGAGTCATTCGCCGCCGACGTGTCCACGCAGGAAGCGGCGTTCATGGCCGACTCGCAGGTGCCCTGGGGCCTCGAGGCGCTCGGCGGGATCGTGACCAAGGCCGCATGGCACACGAAGCCCAGCTGGTACCTGCACGTCACGGAGGACCGGATGATCCCCCCGGCCGCGCAGGCCTCAATGGCTGAGCGCATCGGGGCGACGGTCGCGGAGACGCCCGGAAGCCACGCGATCTACGTGTCACGTCCCGGTGTCGTCGCCGATCTGATCAAGCGGGCGGCGGCCTCGCTGGCGTGAGATGCACGGAGGTGCCGCCCGGGCCTCCGGGCTGCACCTCCCCGTCAGACCGGAATGTTCATCTTGTACGCGAAGCTGCCCGCGCCGACGCTGAAGACGGCGACGGATGCGCCGGACAGCTCGCCCGTGCTGGTGAATCGGTACTCGCCGAGGATGCCGTGGTAGGTCTTCGCGGCAAGGTAGTCGGCGACCTGCCGGCGAGTGGTGGCGCCCTTGCCGATCGCGTCGAGCAGGAAGTTCGCGCTGTCGTAGGAGCTGGCCACGTACCACTCGGGGCCGGTGCCCGGCGAGAGCTGCATCTTGTCGCGGAAGGTGCCGTCGGGCGCGGGCAGGCAGGTGCACGCCAGGAAGATGTCGCCCTTGGTGGCGGCCACGCCGCTGGCGAAGGTCCGGTCGAACAGGTCTCCGTTGGCGACGATCGGGCCGGCGAAGCCCGCCGTGCGCACCGCGTTGACGAACGCGACCCCGTCGGCGGGCTGCCCGTTGAAGAACACAGCGTCGGCCTTGCTGCCGGCGATGGTCGTGGCGAGCGTGGCGAAGTTGTAGCCCGTGGGGAACTCGAAGCTGCCGGCGAGGTACGCCCCGGCCGCGGCGAGGGCACCGGCGCGCAGGTCCTTTCCGGCGGCCCCTTGGTCGGTCACGACGTAGATCGACTGTTTGTGCTGCTGTTCGCCGAGGTACTTGACGGCGGCGGCGGCCACGCCCCGGTTCGTCGCGATCGAGCGGTGGAACATCTGCCAGTTGTGCCCGGACAGCTCGGTGCGGCTCGCGCTCGGGGTGATGAACGGCACCTGGGCCTCCTCCAGGTTCGGCCCCGCGGCGAGGACGTCCTCGGTGAAGATCGGGCCGACGACGCCGAGCACGTGAGCGTCGAGCTCGCCGGCGGCGAGCTTGACGGCGACGGACCCGGCCGCGCTCTGGGTGTCGACGGGCTTCAGCTCGACGCGGCAGCCGGGATGGGCCGCGCCGTACTCCTCGACCGCCACCCGCACCGCCTCCTTCGCGGCCGTGCCCTGCTGGGATTGGCTGCCGGTCAGCGGGCCGATGAAGGCGATCGCCGGGTTGGTACACGAGACGTTGCCGCCTGTGCCGTTCCCGATGCCCCGAGCCAGGATCGCGACGGCCGCCACCGTCCCGAGCACCGCCGCGGCCGCGACGATCGCGACAACGGCCGGCCGTCCACGGCCCGCCGGGCGCGGTGGCGGCCCTGCTACCGGGGCCGCCGGGGGCGGGGCGTAATGGGCCGCGGGCGGGGCCGCCGGGAAGGCCGACGGCGGGGTCCGGTCGTCGGTGAACTGCCCGGTCCCGGGGGAGACGGGCGCGGCCACCGGCGAGACGGGCACCGACGACACCGGCACGGCGGGGCTTGCCGACACCGGCGACGACGCGGGCACCGGCGGGACCACGGTGACCGGACCGGTGACCGGGACGCCGGCCGGACCGGTGACCGGGGCGCCGGCGGGACCGGTGACGGGGGCGGTGGCCGGTGCGGCGGCGGCCGGGGCGTGCAGGCTGCCGCCGGCCACCGCCAGCTCGGGCTGCTCGAAGGCGGTCGGTGCGATGCCCAGTGCGCGGTGCAGCAGCGTCGCGGCGAGCGGGATCCGGCTCGACCCGCCGACCAGGAACACGCTCGCGAGCTCGTCCGGGCCGATGCCGGACACCCGCAGGGCGGTCCGGGTGGCCGCGACCGTCCGGTCGAGCACCGGCCTGGCCAGCTGCTCGAGCTGCTCGCGGCCCAGCGGCACGTCGGTCTCCAGCAGCGGCAGGTGGATGCTCGTCGTCGCCGACCGCGACAGCATCTCCTTGGCGTCGCGGACGTCCTGCCAGAGCTGCCGGTTGGCGCGCAGTTCGGCCGGCCCGCCCGGCCGGCTCAGCCGCGCCCATGCCTCGGGCGCCCCGGACGAGTACACCGCGCCGAGGTAGCTCACGATCGCCGCGTCGATGTCCAGGCCGCCGGCGTCGGTGATGCCCTCCTCGGCGAGCACCGTGAAGCCGTCGGCGGTGCGGCGTACCACGGAGGCGTCGAACGTGCCCGCCCCGAGGTCGTAGACCAGGACGCACCGGCCGGCGGGGATGTCGTTGCCGAGCACGTGCACGAAGTACGACGCCGCCGCGACCGGCTCGGCCACGAGCCTGACGGCAGCGAGCCCGGCCCGTTCGGCTGCCTCGAGCAGCACCGCGCGCCGCCGCGGCCCCCACCCCGCCGGGCAGGTCAGCACGACCGGCCCGCCGCCGCCGGTGACCCGGGCGGCCTCCCCGGCGGCCCGGCGCAGGACGGCGGCGACCAGCTCGGTGACGGCGACCTCGCGCTCGCCCAGCAGCACCACGCCCTCGTCGATGTGCCGCTTCGGGTTGGGCTCCAGCCACTCAGGCCGGGACCGGCCCAGGTAGAGCGCGTCCCGGCCGGTCAGCAACTGCCCGTCGGCGTCGACGCAGACCGCCGACGGAAGGACCGGCGTCTCCCCGAACAGCACCGGACCGACCCGCCCGTCGGCACGGGCCACCATCGCGACCGTGCTGGACGTCCCGAAATCGATGCCGAGCCATCGCCCATCGTGCATTCCGCAGACGATAGCCGTCCGGGGTGTGGCGTGGGGGAGCGGTCGCCGCGTCACACTTGAAGCAGCTGAAGGTGCGGATTCCGACACCCGCTGGACTGCGATGAGGCTCCTGGCGATGGGCTCATCGTCCGCGGTTCGTTGCTCGGCCCGTGAGGAGGACGTGATGGTCGAGATGACCGTGCCGGTCGAGGTCGTCAGCGTCGAGATCCCCGACGGCACCAACATCGTGATCGGTCAGGCGCACTTCATCAAGACCGTCGACGACCTGCACGAGGCGCTGGTCGGGGTCGGCCCGCATCTGCGTTTCGGGGTCGCCTTCTGCGAGGCGTCGGGCGCTCGCCTGATCCGCCGCTCCGGCAACGATGACGATCTCGTGGCCCGCGCCACCGACATCGCCGCTGCGATCGGAGCGGGCCATGCGTTCGTGGCGCTGCTGCGGGAGGGCTTCCCGATCAATGTCCTCAACCCGCTCAAGGCCGTGCCGGAGGTCTGCAACATCGTCTGCGCGACGGCAAACCCGGTCGACGTGCTCGTCGCGGTGACCCGGCGCGGCCGCGGGATCATCGGCGTCGTCGACGGCGAACCGCCGGTCGGCGTGGAGACCGAGGCCGACGTCGCCGAACGCCGCAGCCTGCTGCGCGGCATCGGCTACAAGCTCTGACCCGTGCCCTGTGAGGTCGATCGTGGACATATTGAGGGTGTTCCTGTGCGGCGACGTGATGCTGGGTCGCGGCGTCGACCAGATCCTGCCGCACCCCGGCGACCCGGCGCTGCGGGAGCGGTACGTCACCGACGCACGCGACTACGTGGCCCTCGCGGAGGAGGCGAACGGCCCGATTCCCCGCCCGGTGGACTTCGCCTGGCCCTGGGGCGAGGCCCTGGACGTCCTCGCTGACGCCGCGCCCGACGCCCGTATCGTGAACCTGGAGACCAGCGTCACCCGCAGCGACGGGTTCGAACCGGGCAAGGGCGTCCACTACCGGATGAGTCCCGCGAACCTTCCGTGCCTCGGCGCGGCCCGGCCCGACGCGTGCGTGCTGGCGAACAATCACGTGCTGGATTTCGGGTACCGCGGACTTCGGGAGACGCTCGGCGCGCTGAGCGCGGCGGACCTGCAGGTGGCCGGCGCCGGCGTGGACGCGGACCAGGCGCGGCGGCCCGCCGTCGTCGCCGTCGACCGCGGCAGGGTCCTTGTCTTCTCCTTTCGGGATGGCGTCCAGCGGCATTCCGTCGCACTGGGCCGCGACCGGCGACCGGCCGGGCGTCCATCTCGTGCCCGAGTTCCCCGCGGACGGTGCCGCGCGGGTCGTCAGCCAGATACGGCAGGTGAAGCGACCGGGTGACGTCGTGGTCGCCTCCGTGCATTGGGGATCCAACTGGGGCTACCAGATCCCGCAGCAGCAGCGGCTCTTCGCCCGCGCGTTGATCGACGGGGGCGCCGACATTGTGCACGGGCACTCCTCGCACCATCCACGGCCGATCGAGGTGTACCGCAACCGGCTCGTCCTCTACGGCTGCGGCGACCTCGTCAACGACTACGAAGGCATCCGAGGATACGCCGGATACCGCGACGACCTGCGGCTGATGTACCTGGCCGGCGTCGACGCCACCGGCGCGCTGATCGACCTGCGGATGGCACCGATGCAGGTCAGCCGCATGCGGCTGCATCGCGCTTCGCCCGAGGACACCGCGTGGCTGGGCGCCGTCCTCGACTCGGTCAGCACCCGGTACGGCGCCCGGGTCGGCGTCACCCAGGACGGCCTGCTCGCGTCGCGCCCCGGCTGATCACGGCCGCGAGCCCGCTCGGATCCGCCGGCCCTCGTTAGCCGGGCCCCGAACGGGAAAGGAGACACGCATGAGCGGCGGGCGACAGCTGGGTGCGGGTGCCGGCTACCTGCCGATCGCCGAGCACGGCCTGATCGGCAACCTGCGCACCGTGGCCCTGGTGGGCACCGAAGGCACCATCGACTGGTACTGCTGTCCCCGCTTCGACGCCCCGAGCGTGTTCGCCTCGATCCTCGACGCCGACCGTGGCGGGTCGTTCGAGCTGGCCGCCGATGCGCCGGCGACAACCAAGCAGTTCTACTTTCCCGACACCAACGTGCTGATCACCCGGTTCTTCACCGAGGACGGCGTGGGTGAGGTCCAGGACTTCATGCCGATCACCGGCGACTCCGGCGAGGTCGGCCGCCACCGGCTGATCCGGCGCGTCTTGTGCGTGCGCGGCGCGATCCCGTTCCGGGCAAGGGTGGCCCCCCGGTTCGACTACGCCAGACAGCCGCACACCGTCCGGTGGCACGCCGGCCAGACCCGCTTCGAGTCCGCCGACCTTGTACTCGCCCTGACCGCCACCGTACCGGTCGAACACGACGCCCTGGACGCGACGGCGTCGTTCAAACTCCTGGAAGGCGAATCCGCGGTGTTCGCCCTCGACCGGATCGGCGACGACGTCGCGCCGCGCGGATGCCCGCAAGCCGAGGCCGAGCAGGAATTCGAGGCCACGGTGGCGTTCTGGCGGCGATGGCTGTCCGCCTCCCGTTACCGCGGCCGGTGGCGCGAGACCGTCCACCGCTCCGCGCTGACCCTCAAGTTGCTCACGTATGCCCCGACCGGCGCGATCGTGGCCGCGCCGACGACCAGCCTGCCCGAGCGGATCGGCGGCGAGCGTAACTGGGACTACCGGTATGTGTGGATCCGCGACGCCGCCTTCTGCGCCTACGCCCTGCTGCGACTGGGCTTCAGCGGTGAGGCCGAGGCCTTCATGACCTTCCTGTCCGATCGCACCGCCCGGCATGACGACAGTCCGTCCGGGCCGCTGCAGATCATGTACGGCATTGACGGCCGCACCGACCTGCCCGAACGCGAGCTGGACCACCTGGCCGGATACCAGGGCTCCTCCCCGGTACGCATCGGCAACGCCGCCGCCGACCAGCTGCAACTCGACATCTACGGAGCGCTCATCGACTCGGTCTACCTCTACGACAAGTGGGGACAGCCCATCTCCAGCGACTACTGGGATGCGATCGCCGGCCTGGTGGACTGGGTCTGCGACCACTGGAACCAGCCTGACGAAGGCATCTGGGAAACCCGCGGCGGACGCAAGAACTTCCTGTACTCGAGGCTGATGTGCTGGGTGGCGATCGAACGGGCCATGCGCATGGCCAACCACCGCGGCCTGCCGGCGAACATGCCGCGCTGGCGGCGGACCCGCGACACGATCTACCGGCACATCATGCGCCACGGCTGGTCGCCCACCCGGCGGGCGTTCGTCCAGCAGGAGGACAACGATCTCCTCGACGCCGCGGTCCTCATGATGCCCCTGACCAAGTTCATCGCCCCCACCGACCCCCGCTGGCTCGCCACCCTCGACGCGCTCAGCGCGGAGCTGGTGTCCGACTCGCTGGTGTACCGCTACGACCCCACCGTCAGCCCGGACGGCCTCCGCGGGGAGGAAGGCACCTTCTCGGTCTGCTCGTTCTGGTACGTCGAAGCGCTCACCCGGGCCGGGCGGCTCGACGAGGCCCGGCTGGCCTTCGAGAAGATGCTCACCTACTCCAACCACCTCGGCCTGTACGCGGAACAGATCGGCCGCACCGGTGAACAACAGGGCAACTTCCCGCAGGCCTTCACGCACTTCGCGCTCATCAGCGCCGCGTTCAACCTCGACCGCGCCCTCGGCTGACCACGGGCCGGGCCGCCGATGACGCCGGCCACCTGACAAGGGCTCCATCTGACCCGCAGCCTGACCCCGCCGCCTGACCCTCGGCAGACCTAGGCTGGGGGTATGGTTCGGCCGAACGAGGAGGTCGCGGCGCACTTGCAGGAGTACGCCGACCTCATCGCGATCACGGGTGAGGAACAGTTCAAGGCGCGCGTCTACGAGAAGGCGGCGCGCTCCGTCGCCGGCCACCCGGACGACATCTCCGCCGCCGACGTGAAGACGTTGCGCGGCATCCCGAACGTCGGCGCGTCGATCGCGGACAAGATCGTCGAGTACTTCCACAACGGCGGCACGTTCGCCGCGCTCGAGGAGCTGCGCGCCAAGATCCCGGCCGGGGTCCGGCGCATGATCGAGATTCCGACCCTGGGGCCGAAGCGCGCGATGACCCTGTACGAGCAGCTGCACGTCTCCTCGGTCGAGGAGCTGTCGGCGGCGATCGACGAGGGCCGGCTCCGAGGGCTCAAGGGATTCGGCGCCCGCACCGAGGACAACCTGCGCCACGGCATCGAGCTGCTGCACCACACCGGGGACCGGCTGCTGGTGAACGCGGCGATGGAGGTGGCCGAGAACGTCGTCGACGCGCTGTCCACCGTGGACGGATGCGTCCGCTGCACGTACGCGGGATCCCTGCGCCGGATGCGCGAGACGATCGGCGACGTCGACGTCCTCGCCGCCGCGGAACGCTCCGACGCGCTGATGGCCGCGTTCGTCGGGCTGCCGCTGGTCGCCGAGGTCATCGCCCATGGCGCGGCGAAGACGTCGATCCGCACCGCGAAGGGCCTGCAGGTCGACCTGCGGGTGGTGCCGCCGAGCGCGTGGGGCGCCGCGTTGCAGTACTTCACCGGCGCGAAGGCGCACAACATCCGCACCCGCGAGATCGCCGTGCGACACAAGCTCAAGCTTTCCGAGTACGGGCTGTTCGACGCGCCGACGAACACCCTGATCGTGTCGGAGACCGAGGAAGAGGTGTACGAACGGCTCGGCCTGCCCTGGATCCCGCCGCCGCTGCGCGAGGACCGCGGCGAGATCGAGGCCGCCCTGCGCGGTGAGCTGCCGGACCTGATCCAGACCAAGGACCTCCGCGGCGACCTGCACACGCACACAGACCTCACCGACGGCGTGGCCGC
Organism: Dactylosporangium sp. CA-139066; assembly: GCF_050936175.1. Classification (NCBI taxonomy): domain Bacteria; kingdom Bacillati; phylum Actinomycetota; class Actinomycetes; order Micromonosporales; family Micromonosporaceae; genus Dactylosporangium; species Dactylosporangium sp. CA-139066. The sequence goes on from NZ_JBNJNH010000001.1 coordinate 4,434,141, forward strand.
GCTCGCCGAGATGGTCGCCTCGGCGGCGCGGCTCCGCTACACCTACCTCGCCATCACCGACCACGCGCCCAACCTGTTCATGCAGCGCATGTCCGACGAGAAGATGCTCGCCCAGCGCGAGGAGCTGCGGGCGCTCGCGTCCGAGCACCCGAAGCTGCACCTGCTGCACGGCACCGAGCTGAACATCGACGCGGACGGCGAGGTGGACTGGCCGGCCGAGTTCCTCGCCGGGTTCGACCTGTGCGTGGCGTCGGTGCACTCGCACTTCAACCAGTCACGCAAGGACATGACCCGGCGGTTCGTGCGGGCCTGCGAGAACCCGCACGTCAACATCATCGGTCACCCGACCGGCCGGCTCATCGGCCGCCGGCAGCCCTATGACGTCGACCTCGAGGCGGTGTACGAGGCGGCCGCGCGCACGGGCACCGCGCTGGAGATCAACGCCTCGCCAGAACGGCTCGACCTGCCGGCGGAGCACCTCATCCAGGCCCGCCGGCACGGCGTGCGGTTCGCCATCAACAGCGACGCGCACGCGACAACGCACCTGCCCAACCTGCGCTACGGCGTCGGCACCGCCCAGCGCGGCTGGCTCACCGCGGACGAGGTCATCAACACGTGGCCGCTGCGCAGGCTGCGCACCTTCTTCAACAAGCCGGCTTCTTGAACGCATGGCGTTGCGCCGGGTCGCCGACGGGCCGGTGATGATGCGCGAGTTGGCGCAGCGTCTGGGGCCGCAGCATGGCTTGTTGGCTGCTCTGAGCTCGGGCTTCACGTACGGACGGGCAGCCATTATGGTCGTAGGGTTCGCTGTGGCTGGCCGTCGCCAATCCGGGGTGACGTCACGGCGGACCCGTTGAATCGTGCTCACACGAGCCGGGGAACCAGGTATTACTGGGGTGAATCCGAGCGGCGTCGCGTCGCGAGGTAGGGCGACCCTTCCGTCCGAATCCGTCAGCTAACCCGGTAGACGGTTTCGGAAGGAGCATTGCCGTGTCTGTGGAGAATCCCAACCAGCAGCCGGCCGCCACCCGCAAGTATCTTCCTCGTCACTTGCAATATCTGCGGCGCGGCCGGCACTCGGCCGACCGGCGGCGGACCGGCCTGTACGCCGCTGCGGCCGTCCTCGCAGCCGCGGCGATCGGCTCGGCGTACGTGTCGTCCCAGGCCGGCAGACCGGATGACGTAGCACAGGCCGCCACGGCGCCGCAGCACGGCGTCGCTCAGACGGCGCTCGTCGAGAACCCCTCGTCCGGCACGGACCCGCGGCCCGGCGACCAGCCGAACCAGGAGCCGGCGGCGCCGTCCGCCACCCGGGCCGATCCCGCACCAACCCAGCAGCGCGCCGCACAGATACCGAACGTGCGCGATCCGTCGCCGAAGCGCACCACGGGGCCCGCCACGGGACCGGCCGCGCCCAACGGCGCCTCGGCCCCGTCCGCCGCGGCCTCAGCCCCGTCCGCCTCAGCCTCAGCCCCATCCGCATCCCCGTCACCGTCTGAGGTCAGTCCCAGCGTCGGCCCGGCCCCGTCCGGCACGACCGCGCCGTCCCCGTCATCGACGCCGAGCCCGAGCTGACCACGCCGGGCACTCGCCGGGCGGACGTAGTCGTTGAGCGGGTCGTCGGCCAGCCGGCCCTGCACCGCCCCGAACCGGCGCCGGATGTCGTGCTGGTAGCAGCAGAAGATGAGGCCGACGTCGAGGATGCCGTTGGACAGCAGGCCGCCGTCCGGTGACCTTAAAGGGTCACCGTGACGCGGTCCGCGTCACCCGGTGATCCACCGGTATGCCACCACTCCCAGCGCCACCCCGCAGAGGATCGCCGCGGCCTGCAAAACCAGTGAGTAGATCTTCAGCCCTGCCGTCGTCCTGTTCATCGCCCCTCCCCGGAAGACAGTCCCAGCAGCCGCGCCTTCGCGGCCGTGTATTCGGCGTCGGTCAACCTGCCCGCGGCGTGCAACCGGCTCACGTGCTCGAGCGCCGAGGCGAGTTCGGCGGGATCGGGCGCCGCCCCCGGCGCGCCGCCGGCGGCCGGCATGTCCAACGCCCTACCCCATGCCCGCTCGGCCCTCTCGCGCGGCGTGGGCCCCGCCAGCGGCTGCAGGACCGGCGCGGCCGGCGGCTGCCAGTCGGCCCACAGCGTCTCCCGCCAGGGCCTGCCCACCATGAACAGCGGCCCGCCGCCCATGACGACGAAGATCACCCCGCAGATGAGCCAGCCGATGGCCAGGCCACCGCCCGGGGGATCGAAGCCGAACTCGAAGAAGTTCCACGCCATGCTGAGGAACAGCACCGGTACCGGCAGCAGGCTCAGCCGCGCGCCGAACTTGAGGCCCTTCGCGGCGTAGAAGATCGTGCACGCGGCGCCGCCGAACAGGCCCAGCAGGGCCAACTCGGGCACGTGCTGCGGGCACGGCGGGTAGGCGTACACGCCGGCGCCGCCCGAACCGCACCGCCCGCCTATCGCGAACACCAGGCGAGAGGCGAGAAACAGCAGCGTCAGACCGGCGAACGCCCCGGCGAGGCCGATGAAGGTGTAGATGGAGCGGCGGATGAGCAACGGCGGGCGCACAAGAGCAGATCATCGACGAGCGACCGGCCCGCGGCCAGCACCCGGTCACCAACTCGACAAGCGGATGCTCGTCGGCCCCCGCTGGTCCGGATCGTAGACTCCGAGGGGCTCGACCAGCACAGGAGGAACCAGGTGAGCAGCACGCCGCTGAGGTCTTCAACCGACCTGAGCCCATCACACACGCAATGCAGGCGATAGTGGGCCCTCTGCGGTCGCTTCGCCGCGCGGCGGGGGACTTGGCATCGTGACCCCGACCGGAGCGTTGCGGCTCAGTGATGACCTCGGCCACGCCATGACCTTCGAGCGGCCGCCGCGGCGCATCGTCTCGCTCGTTCCCTCGCTCAGCGAGGCGCTCGCCGTGACGGTTCCCGACCGGCTCGTCGCCGTCACCGACTGGTGCACGCATCCGCCGGGAATGGGCTTGCCGCGCGTACGCGGCACCAAGAACCCGGACCGGGCGGCGATCGAGGCATTGCTACCCGACCTGGTCGTGGCCAACCAGGAGGAGAACCGCAGGATCGACGTCGAACGGCTGCGAGCGAGCGGTGTGCCGGTGTGGGTCACCAGGATCGAGTCCCTCGACGACGCGCTGCGTTCCATGCGGCGGCTGTTCGTCGACGTGCTTGCCGTCGGCGAACCCGACTGGCTGACGGCCGCCGCCGCAGCGTGGCGCCGCCCGGCCCCGGAGCCGGTGATCCGCGTGGTGGTTCCGATCTGGCGCGACCCCTGGATGGTCGTCGGCTCGCGGACGTTCACCGGTGACCTCCTGTCCCGGCTCGGCTTCTCAAATGTCTTCGGTGCCCATCCGGACCGCTATCCGCGCGTCGAGCTGGCCGACCTGCGATCCGCCGGCGCGGATGTCGTGCTGCTGCCGGACGAACCGTACGAGTTCACCCGGGACGACGGGCCGGAGGCGTTCCCTGGCAGCACATCGGTGCTCGTCTCCGGGCGGAACCTCACCTGGTACGGCCCGTCGCTGGCCTCCGCCCGGACGGATTTGATCGAGCAGGTACGCGGCGGGCCGGCGAGCGGTTAGACGCGCTGGTTGAGGGAGCGCAGCAGGACCGTCGCGACGCAGTATTTCGCGTCCGGCGTCTGACCCGGCGTGCCAGGCGATCGGGGCTGCCTCGCGCAAGCATGTCGTGCGACGCAGCCCGATCGGTGGTCATCCGGACACGCTGGGCCGGCCGGTCTCGATGTGGCCGGTGAAGCGCTGCGACCAGGCCGGGTCGACGTTGACGGTGATCGTGAAGTCGTACCAGCCGTTGTTGTATGCAACGGCGTTGAACCAGTCGTCGACGCTCTGCCCGGCGCCCACCTGGTAGGTCCAGGGGCCGTCCGTGCGGTACTGGTTCGACGTGATGGTGAAGGTCATCGCCGACGCTGACGTGTTCTTCATCCGGAACCAGATTGCCTGTTTCCCGGTGCTGGACGCCACCGCGTAGTAGCTGCCGACGAAGGCGTCCTTGCCGGCGGTGGTGGCGTTGCCGGTGAAGCGGCGCAGGAAGCGGTTCGGGCCGGCCATGCTCAGGTCATAATGGCCCGAGCCGTAGCCTGCCCCGAAGTTGAAGTAGTCGGTTGTGGTGCCGCCGGCGTCGACCGTGTACTGCCAGGGGTCGCGGTTGCGGTACGCGTTGGGGTGGATCGAGAAGTGGGCCGCGCGGGTCGCCTCGGCGCCCTGGTTCACCATCTGGAACCAGGCCAGGATCTTGCCGCCGGCGCCGAACTCGAGCCGGTCGAGGTATCCGTTGGGCTGGTAGGGCAGGGCTCTGGCCGGCCGGGTGCCGGGCTCCTGCGCGGGCAGGGCGTTGGTGCTCGGGGTCGGGTTGGGCAGCGTCTTGCAGTAGGCGTGGGTGATCACGCTGGTGGCGGGCAGCTGCGGCAGCCCGTACACGGGCGAGGCGAAGTCGAAGACGCCGGTGAGGTCGCCGGTCACCTTCCGGCGCCACGCGCTGATGCTGGGGCAGGTCGCCGGCGTGCCGAGCGCAGCGGTCCACCGTTCCAGGAACCGGATGATGGAGGTGTGGTCGAAGACCTCCGAGCTCAACCAGCCCCCGCGGGTCCACGGCGAGATCACGAGCATGGGAGGGTGCCCGACGCGGCGATCAGCTGTATCCGTACGGGCTGGGCGAGCCAGGTGTAGCCGTCGTTGTAGAGGTAGTACAGGATGTACGCGCCCGGGGCCAGCCCGGTGGTTGGCAGCGAGCCGGAACCGCTCGCCGAGGCCGCGTACGTCCACTTGAGGGACGGTCCGACGTAGGCCTCGCCGGCCGGGCCGTTGCCGGGGTCGGTGTACAGGCCGACCCAGTTCGCCGCGGCGGGGCGGGGCGTGGAGTAGCTGAACCGGAGCTCGGACCCGACGGTGACGGACGTCGCGGCGAGCGTGCCGTCGGCCGCCGCGAGGGCAGGCCGCGCCGGTGCGGCGGCGATGAGAGCGGCGACGAGGACGGCCAGGACCAACGGGAGGAGTCTGCGCATCTGGTCTCCAGGGAGTTGGAGTTCGACGATGAACGATGGCATGCGCATTGATGATGGGCAATGAGCGTGGCGCTCTGCCGGCTGGTTCAGCCGGATGTCACGGCAGGTTCCACTTCTGGGTCGCGCCGCCGGTGCAGTCCCTGATCTGCAGCTGGGTGCCGGAACCGCCGGCCCCGTTGTCGTCCAGGCATCGGCCGGACTGCGGGTTGACCAGCGAACCGTCGGACAGTGCCTGCCACTGCTGGGCTCCGGTCTGGTTGCAGGTGTACAGCTGCACCGGGGTGCCGTTGGCGGTGGAGCCCCCGCTGACATCCAGGCACTTGCCCATGGCGTGCACGGTGCCGTCCGTGATGACCGCCCACTGCTGGGACAGTGTGCCGTTGCAGGTGTAGACCTGCACCGGGGTGCTGTCGGCGTTGGTGCCGTTGCGGACATCCACGCATAGGCCCTGGTAGCCGGTGATCAGGCCGGTGTGAGCCTTCGGCGACGTGGCCTGGCAGCCCCAGGTGTACGGCCCGGAGCCCGAGGTCGTGCTGAAGGCGGCCGCGTTGTGGGGGTACTGCCGCTGGCACGCGTCGTCCATGTCGATGGAGACGTGCGAACCGGTGTAGGTGACGCAGTGCCAGTCGTTGCTCGTCGTGCCGTCGAGGCTGGCTCCCGAATGACCGATCGACTGGCAGTAGCCCTGCAGGTCGACTCCGCCGAGCTGGGTGTAGGCCGGCGCGGTGTTCAGGGTCACCGTGACGGAGGTGGCGCCGGGCGGCAGGGCGACGACGCCGTTGGCGTTGTCGACGGTGCCGGTGCTGGCGGAGGCGATGTTGCCGATGAACTCCGGCACGCTGAACTGGACGCCGCCGGAGGGGGCCTTGCCGGACATGGTCAGGGTGACGGTGGAGCCCGAGGCGCTGATCGTCGCGCCGGCGCGGCCGCCGGCGATCGGGTAGTTGCCGACGCTCACCGACCGGCCGCTGCGCAGCCACTCGGTGGGCACGCCGCGGCCGACGATGACCGATCCGTTGGACTTCTCCGCGATCAGCGAGTCCAGGAGCACCTTGGCGTTGTTGGCCTGGCCCCACATGTGCGGGCTGGAGCCGGTGCCGGACGTGGCATGGGTTCCGGGCGACCAGTTGGTGGTGGCGGCCGACGGGATGCCCTCCCACCACGAGTACGGCGCGCTCTGCGCATTTTGGATCATGAAGAGGTAGTCGTAGATGCCCTCGGCCCGGTAGCGGGTCGAGCTCAGCCCGGCCGAACCGTAGCCGGCGTTGTAGGCGGTGCTGTAGCCGTTGTAGCCGCCGTAGGTGTGCGCCGGCAGTCCGGAGTTGTAGGTGAACCCGTAGTCGTACGTCGCGTCGATCATGCTCGTCATGGGCCCGCCCGCGCTGGCGCCCCACAGTTGGCCGTCCCAGGACCAGCGACCGAACAGGAACGTCGAGGCCCAGTTGGCGTTGCCGGGCTGGCCGCAGGCGTTGGCGGAGTTGGGGACGTCCATCGCGCAGGGCAGGTAGGACAGGTGGTTGGCGGAGATGGTGGCGTTGAGCTTGGCGTTCACCGCGGCCAGCAGCGTCTGGTACTGGCTCGCCGCCCAGTTGGCCTCGGTGGTGTTGCCCAGCCTGGCGGCGATGTACCTGTAGGTCAGCAGGCCCATCAGCGCGGACTCGTTGTCCAGGGTCCAGTAGCCGTCGGAGTCGATGGCGTTGGAGAGCTTCATGATGCCGCCGGGGCCGGTGGCGTTGGCGGCGATGGCGTGCGCGTTCTGCTGGATTTTGGCGAAGTTCTGCTGGACGAAGGTGGTGTTGCCGGTCTTCTCGAGGTACACCGCCCAGGGCCAGCTGTACTTGTACAGCGCGTCGGGGTACTCGTTGTAGAGCAGGGTCTGCAGGTAGCTCGTGGCGTTGGACAGGTCGCCCTCGTCGAACAGGTTGGTCATGATCCCGACGAGGTCGTGGTCGTACAGCCGGTCGTAGCCGTTCTCGCCGACGTTGAGGTTGTTCCCGTCCTTGACGATGTTCGTGTAGATGTAGCCGGCCTTGTAGGCGTTGGCGATCTGCGGATCCGGCGCCGATATCTGCGCGATCTGCGCGAGTTTGCCGTCCCAGTAGGACGTCATGTGGGCGTAGTGCGTGTCGTAGCCGCCGGCCCCGGTCAGCGCGGCGTTTGCGGGCCAGGCGTAGCTGCCACCGAACTTGTCGATCGCGATCACGTAGTCGAAGTTGACGCTCTGCCCGGCCGCGACGGTCGTCGACGGGCTGTTCAGGGCCAGCAGCGCCGAGGACGGGGCCGGGTTCTGCGTGTGTGCGACCGAGTCGTGGTTGGCGATCGTTACCCGGGAGTAGGCGGCGACGAAGCGGTTGCCGCCGATGACCACGTTCACCGTGGTGTCGGTCGCCATCGAGGTCGTCATCGGCGTCGCCATGGCGCTGATCATGAACCGCGGCCTGCGCGGCCGGGGCCTGGTCCGCTCGTCGATCCTGGTGCCCTGGGCGATCCCGACCGTCGTGTCCGCCCTGCTGTGGCGGTGGATCTTCGCACCGTCCGGGGTGGCGAACGCGGTCCTGTCCGCCGACGTCGTGTGGACCGGCGACGGCATCTCCTCCTGGACCGCCGTCGTCGTGGCCGACACGTGGAAGACCGCGCCGTTCATCGGCCTGCTCACCCTGGCCGGACTGCAGGCCATTCCCCGGGAGGTCTACGAGGCGGCCCGCGTCGACGGCAGCTCCCCGCTCTCGACCTTCTGGCGGATCACCCTGCCGCTGGTCCGCCCGGTCCTCGTCGTCGCGGTGCTGTTCCGGCTGCTCGACGTGCTGCGCATGTTCGACCTGCCCTACGTGCTGGTCGGGCCGCACAAGGGCTCGGCGGAGACCCTGTCGATGCTCGCCTACGACGAGATGACCAACCTGCGATTCGGGCCCGCCGCCGCCTACGCGACCGTCCTGTTCCTCTACGTCATGACCATCGCGTTCGTCTTCGTCCGGATCTTCGGCGCGGACGTCACCAACCGGGGTGCCTCGTGAAACGGATACCGCAGTTCGCCGCCACCGGCGGCCTGATCGCCTACTGCCTGCTGCCGTTCGCCTGGATGGTCATCTCCAGCCTGCGCCGCCCGGCCGACCAGTTTTCCAACGACCCACTGCCCCTGCCACCGTCGCTGGACAACTACCGCGCGGCCTTCGACCCGGCCAACGGGTTCGCCAAGGCCCTGCTCAACAGCCTCATCGTGGCCGGCGTCACCACCGTCGTCGTGGTGGCCGTCGCGGCGCTGATGGCCTACGCCATCGCCCGGCTGGAGTTCCCGTTCAAAGGCGTCATCCTGGGCTTCATCATCGCCACCGCGATGTTCCCCGGCATCACCATCCTGGTCCCGATGCTCGAGGTCATCATCAAACTCGACTGGATCAACACGTATCAGGCGATGGTCCTGCCCACGATCAGCTTCGCCCTGCCACTGGCGGTGTGGGCACTGACCGCATACTTCCGGCAACTGCCGGTCGAGCTCGAGCAGGCCGCCCAGGTCGACGGCTGCGGAACCCTGGAAGCGTTCTACCGCATCATGCTCCCGCTCGCCGCCCCCGGCGTGTTCACCACGGCGATCCTGGCCTTCATCGCCTCCTGGAACGAGTTCATGGTGGCCGCCAGCGTCGTCAACCGCAAGGACACCATGACCGCGAACGTCATCCTGTCGCTGTTCACCGGCCAGTACGGCTTCGACCAGCCGTTCGGCACCCAGATGGCGGCCGGCACCGTCGTCACCGTCCCGCTGGTCGTGCTCGTGCTCATCTGCCAGCGCCGCATCGTCGCCGGCCTCACCGCGGGAGGCGTCAAATGACCCCGTGGTGGCAGTCCGCCGTCATCTACCAGATCTACGTCCGCAGCTTCGCCGACACCGACGGCGACGGCGTGGGCGACCTCGGCGGCGTCCGCAGCCGGCTGCCGTACCTGCGCGAGCTCGGCGTCGACGGCGTGTGGCTCACCCCGTTCTACCAATCGCCGATGCGCGACGGCGGCTACGACATCACCGACCACCGCGACGTCGACCCGATGTTCGGCACGCTCGCCGACTTCGACGCGCTGCTCACCGACGCCCTCGACTGGGACGACCCGGCCGTGCGGCAGGAGTACGCCGCGGTCCTGCGGTTCTGGCTCGACCGCGGCGTCGACGGCGTCCGCATCGACGTCGCCCACGGGCTCGTCAAGGCCCCCGGCCTGCCCGACGCCGGCCACACCGGCCAGGACCACCGCGGCGGCATCCTGCCGTACTTCGACCAGGACGACGTCCACGAGGTGTACCGCGACTGGCGCAAGATCCTCGACTCGTACCCCGGCGACCGCATCGGCATCGCCGAGGCCTGGGCGCCCACCGCCCAGCGCCTCGCCAACTACACCCGCCCGGACGAACTGCACCAGGCGTTCAACTTCCCGTTCCTGCTCAGCCCCTGGCAGGCCGGCGCGGTCCGGGCCGTCATCGACCAGACCCTGCGCACCAACCCCGCACCCACCTGGGTGCTGTCCAACCACGACGTGCAACGCCACGTCACCCGGCTCGGCTCGCTCGACCGGGCCCGCGGCGCCACACTGCTCATGCTCGCGCTGCCCGGCTCCGCCTACCTCTACCAGGGCGAGGAGCTCGGCCTGCCCGAGGTCCTCGACCTGCCCGACGCCACCCGGCAGGACCCCACCTGGCGGCGGTCCCAGGGCCGAGACCCCGGCCGGGACGGCTGCCGGGTGCCGCTGCCCTGGACCGGTGAGCCGCCCGCGTTCGGGTTCAGCGCATCGGCCGCGACCTGGCTGCCGATACCGCCGGCCTGGCGGCAGCTGAGCGTCCAGGCCCAGCAGACGCCCCACTCGACACTCACCATGTACCGGCGCGCCCTGCACATCCGCCGCCGCATGAGCGGTCCGCTGCACTGGCAGGACGCCCCGGACGGCGTGCTGGCCTTCACCCGCTCGACGCTCACGTGCACGACCAACCTCACGGACCACGACGTCGACGTCGCCCCGCCCGGCACCCTGCTGCTCGCCAGCACCGCGCTCGCCACCGCCCGGCCCACCGGCGCGGTGTCCCTGCCGCCCGGTGCCACCGCCTGGTGGCACTAAACTGGCGAGACCACGCCGGTCTCGGAGGAAACGTCACGGTGCCAGTCAACGATCAGCCAGTCACCCTGGCCGACGTCGCGGCGGTGGCGAAGGTCTCCGCCCAGACCGTGTCCAACGTGCTGCGCCGCCCGGAACGCGTGCTGCCCAAGACCCGGCGCAAGGTGGAGGCCGCGATCGAGCAGCTCGGCTACCACCCCAACTACGCGGCCCGCGCCCTGCGCGCCAGCGCCTCCCACGTCATCGGGCTGCGGATCGAGCCGACCTCCACCGAGGTCGTCGGCTCGATCCACGACCGGTTCCTGCACGCGCTCGCCGAGGCCGGGCGGCCCAGCGGGTACCACATCCAGCTCTTCACCGCCGACGACGCCGCCGCCGAGGCCGAGACCGCCCGCACGCTGATCCGGGCCGGCGCCGCCGACGGTGTCGTCCTCTACGACGTCCGCGCCCAGGACCCGCGGCCCGGCCTCCTGCTCGCCGGCCGGGTGCCGTTCGTGTCCTTCGGCCGGACCGTGTCCGGCACCGGCGAGTACTCCTGGGTCGACGTCGACGACGAGACCGGCGTCTCCGACGCCGTCGACCACCTCGTCGAGCGCGGCCACCGCCGCATCGGCTACATCGGATGGCCGGAGGACTTCTCCGTCGGGGTGCGCCGCGCCCGCGGCTGGCGCGACGCCATGACCCGCCACGGCCTGCCCACCGACCTCGACGCCCGCGCCGAGGACACGATGCCCGCCGGCAGCCAGGCGGCCGGCCGGCTCCTCGACGACCCGCACCCGCCGACCGCCATCGTCGCCGCCACCGACACCATCGCCGTCGGCATCCACCACGAGGCCACGACCCGCGGCCTGCGCCCCGGAACCGACCTGGCGATCGTCGGCTTCGACGACACCCCGACCGCGCTCGCGTTCGGCCTCACCAGCATCGGCCAGCCGGTCACCGAGGCCGCGCGCGCCATCATGGAGCTGCTCGTCGACACCGTCGCCAAACCGGACCGGCACGCGGTACACGGCCGCCTCCTCGCCCCCCGTCTCGTGGTCCGCGCCTCGTCACGATCGGCCCGCCCGTAGCCACAGACGGCTTCCTTCAGGTCCACCGGACGACGTACCTCGCGGCGATCGCCGCCACGACGGCGACGACGGCGGGGCCGGCGTCAGCCGGTGCGGTTGAGGGATCACGGTGCTGGCCCACCGGCGGCGCCACTAAGCCTCGATCCACCGACTAACGATGACGTCGTGAGCTGCGAGGGTATGGGAAATGCCCTCTGACCTGGAAGGATGGGAGTTCTCTACGCTTCCATCACCCTGGTCGAGAGGGCATCTCGTAGGTGCGATTGTTGCATGCTCGCCGCGCGGTCGACGTGGTGTTCGACGAGGCGAATCTGGTGTCGTGTGCCGGCCTGGTCCCGGTGATGGGCCTGGCCGAGCAGGTCGATCTGGCCGGGTTGGTCACATCCCGGGTGCGGCCGGACCTGTCCACGGGGTCGAACCCGGGCGCCAAGGCCGCCGCCGTCGTGGCCGGCATGGCTGCCGGCGCGGACAGCATCGACGACCTGGACGTGTTGCGGCATGGCGGGATGGCCACGCTGTTCGCCGGGGTGTACGCGCCCTCGACGCTGGGGTCGTTCCTGCGGTTCTTCACCTGGGGCCACGCCCTGCAACTGGAGGCCGCGGCCCGGGACCTGCTGGCCGCCCTCGCCGCGGCCACGCCGCTGCTGCCCGGCGCGGGCAGGCAGGCGTACGTCGACGTGGACTCGTTGCTGCGGCGGGTCTACGGCCACGCCAAGCAGGGCGCGGCGTTCGGCCACGCCAAGGTCGGCGGCTACAGCGCGCGACTGCGCGGTCTGTCCCCGCTGGTGGCCACGATCAGCACCACCACGGCGGCGCCGGTGATCGCCACGACCCGGCTGCGTGGCGGCAACGCCGGCTCCGCCCGCGGCGCGGCATCCCTCATCCGCCAGGCGATCGCGACCGCGCGGGCGTGCGGCGCCACCGGCCCGATCCTGGTCCGTGCCGACTCGGCGTTCGGCTCCGGCCCGGTGGCCGCCGCCTGCCGCAACGCCGGAGTGAACTTCTCGCTCACCCTGCAGTCCAACCCCAAGCTCCGCACCGCGATCGCCAGCATCGACGAGACCGCGTGGACCCCGGTGCGCTACCCCGGCGCGGTGTTCGACGAGGAGACCGGAGGCTGGATCTCCGAGGCCGAGGTCGCCGAAACGGTCTACACCGCGTTCGAGTCCACCCGCTACAAGATCACCGCCCGGCTTGTCGTGCGCCGGGTCAAGGAACGCAACCCCGCACCCGAAGGTCAGGAGGCGTTGTTCCCGCTGTGGCGGTATCACGCATTTCTCACCGACACCACGGAATCCACAGTGGATGCTGATCTGACTCACCGCGGTCACGCCATCGTCGAGCAGGTCTTCGCCGACCTCATCGACGGACCCCTCGCGCATCTGCCTTCGGGCCGGTTCGCCGCCAACGCCGCCTGGCTGACCCTGGCCGCGATGAGCCACAACCTGCTCCGCGCCGCCGGCTGCCTGACCAGCCCCCGCTACGCCACCGCCCGGGCCGCCACCATCCGCCGGCAGCTGATCACCATCCCGGCCCGGCTGGCCCGTCGAGCCCGCCGCCTCATCCTGCACCTGCCCACCCACTGGCCCTGGCAGCAGCCCTGGCAGACCCTCTTCGACCGAGTCCACGCACCACCCGCCACAGCCTGACCCGGACCAGCCGCCCACCCCGGGCCCCACCATCGCCACGGAGCACGCCGGAGCGCCCGGCGGGTCCATCACACCCACCAACCAACCCAATCAGCACATATCGATGCAATGCCTACGACGCGAGCGCTCCAGCACCGATCGGTGGATCCAGGCTAAGGACTGACGCGTCTGCGCCGTGTTCTGCAATACTGCGCCGATGGATGGCTCGACCGGCCCGCAACGGCGGCTCGGCAAGGTGGCGTGGTGGACGCTGGCCGGCGTCGGGGCGGTGGTCGTCGCCCTGGTGGTGCTCGCCGTTGCGACCCTGGGCGGCGGCCCGCCGGCCGGACGGAACGAGGCCGCCGACGCGTCCGCGCCCGCATCGGCGACGACGATCGCGACGACTGCCATGGCAGGCAACCCCGGGCCGTCCGCGGTGAGCGGCTCCGGCACGACAGGTGCGACAGGCGCGACCGCCGGTCCCACTGCGGCCGGTGGCAGTGCCGGCGCGCCGCCCGGGCCGCTCGACCTCTGCGGCGCCGTCGACTTCGGGCCGGTCGCCGGGCTGGGCGCCGCCGCGACGCAGCCGGCCGTCGGGGACCACGCCGACAAGTCCGACTACACGTCGTACACCTGCGACCGACCCTTCGCCGGGAACAACCTGCAGATCGCCGCGGACGTCACGGCCCTGGTGGGCGCGGATGCGCCCGGCGCGTCCAGCCGCTTCGCCGACGCGCGGGCGCATGCGCCCGCGGACGCCGCGGACATCGCCGGGATCGGCTCGAGCGCCTTCGGTTACCAGATCGGCGACGGCGGAGTGCGCACCTACCAGCTGTGGGCGCTCGACGGCCGCACGCAGCTCGGGGTACGCCTGAAGGTGACGTCCTCGACGCCGCCGAGCACGCAGTCCCTGCGCGACGCGGCCGCCGCGGTCGCGCGGTCCGCGATCGCCCGGCTGCACACGTGATTGACCCTGCCGGCGGGCGCACCCACCGGCAGGGTCCGTCCTGCGTCGGATCAGTTGCTGTTGACGAAGGTGCGAGCAAGGCTCTGGCCGAGCGTCACCGCGTTGTTGTGGTTCTCGATGGGGGAGACCCGCTGCGAGCCCTGGAACACGATGTACGTCACGCCGGAGTCGGTGCCGCCGTTGCTCGGATCGGGGTTGATGCCCAGCGCGTTGGCGGTGGCATAGGACGCCTCGCCGATGATCCCCGTGGGCCCGGTATCCCCGACCACGGCATAGAGCACCTGGTTGTTGTAGATCACGGCGACAACCGTGCCGCAGCCGATCTGGTAGTTGGTGTAGTTCCAGACGGAGCTCGAGCTGGGCACCACGACGTAGGGCAGCTGCGCCGCGTTCAGCGGGCTGTTGCCCGACGTGTGGCAGAACGTGTCCGCCTGGAAGCAGCAGTCCGTGGTCTCGTTGCACTGGGTGGTGCGCACGCCGTCGCAGTCGATGTCCATGTCGGCCTTCCAGAACACGGCACCCGTCTTCTGGCACACGGCGACGGTCGCGGTCGCCACGTCGGAGTCCGTCTTGTACTTGCCGTTGGAGATCTGGTTGCACGTGGTCACCTTGGCCAGCAGCTCGGCCGCGGTCGGGGCGCCACCGCCGCCTCCGGAAGTGCCGAAGCGTAGCCGGTCCACGTTCGGGCCGCCGTTGCTCGTCGTCGCCGTCGCGCGGATCGTGTTGGCGCCGGCGTTGAAGGTGGCCGTGAAGCTCTGGTCAGCCCAGGTGTCCCAGTTGGCCGTACCGTTGAAGGCCTGGTTCGATGCCACGGTCGTACCGTTGACGGCGATGTTCATCGGGCGGTTCGTCGTCGTGCCGTTGGCGTAGCGGATGGTGAAGGTCGCGCTGCCGGCCGACGCCGCGTTGACCGTCCACTCGATGTACGAGCCGGTTGCGTTGACGTAGTCGACGAACCCCGCGCCGGTGTAGCCGGTGTGGTTGGTCGCGACCGTGGCCTGCACCAGCGTCGCGTCCTCGGCCTGGTAGTCCGTGAACGTTGACGCGGCGATCGCAACGTCCACGTAGTCCAGGTTCGGCGGGCCGTTCGACGTCGTTGCGGTGACGCGGATGGTGTTGGAGCCGGCGTTCACCGCAGCGGTGAGCGTCCTGTCGGCCCAGGTGTCCCAGTTGGTCGTGCTGCCGAACGACGCCGCGGCGGAGACCACGCTGCCGTTCACCGCGATGTCGGCGGACCTGTCGGCGGTGGTGCCGTTGGAGTACCGGATCGTGATCGTGGCGGTGCCCGCGCTGGCGGCGTTCACCGTCCACTGTGTGTAGCTGCCGACGACGTTGTCGTTGTTCACGAATCCGGTACCGGAGAAGTTGAGGTGGTTGGACTCCACCACGCCTTGCGAGATCGTCGCGTTCTCCGCCTCGTAGCGGGTCGTCGCGGCGCTGGCCGGTCCGGCCGGGACCAGGACACCGAGCACTGCGCTCGCGATGCCGAGCACCGCGAGCACGGCTCGCTGTCTGCGTCTTCCCATGGGCTGCCTCCCTGCGGGGAACTGTCAGGCAACTTTACTGACAGATGGGTCTCGATGCTAGGACCGTGCGCAAACCGAGGTCAACCCACAACTTTTCAGCACTGTGGCGTCTTGACCGCATCGGAGCCGCGTGCCTAGCATCGAGAGCCATTGAATAGTAAGAGTCTTTAACAGTTCCGGGGTGTGACCGGTCGGCCCGCCGCCCCGGGCCGTCCGCACCCGTGCACGTAGACCGCCCATCACCCGGGAGGCTTCATGCTGCGCCAAATTCGTACCCGAGTCCCGCTGCGCCTGCTCGTCGGCGCGGCCACGCTGGTCGCGCTCGGCGGCACCGGCGCCGCGACGGCCGCGGCCCGCCCGGCGACGGCCGCACCGCCGGCGGCCGTCCCGGTCTCCGCGGCTCCCGGCGAGTCGACCGCGATCCCCGGCTTCGTCATCCAGTCGTCCGGCAAGACCAGTGACAACGGGGGCACCATCTCGCAGCCGGACTACGCGGCGTCGGGCTGGTTCGCGGTGCCGGCGCGCTCGACCGTGCTCGCCGGCCTGCTGTACAACAACGTCTACCCCGACCCTTTCTACTCCACCAACATGAAGTCGATACCCACGGCCGACTTCACGGTGCCGTGGTGGTATCGGGCGGACTTCTCGCTCGGCACGGAGACCGGGCTGCACACCTTCGTCAACATGAGCGGGGTGCTGTCCAAGGCCGACGTCTGGGTCAACGGCACCCAGGTCGCCACGAGCAGCACCGTCGCCGGCGCGTACACCCAGCACGAACTGGACCTGACCGCGATCGTCCACAGTGGCGTCAACAGCATCGCCGTCAAGGTGTACCCGAACGACCCCAACCGGGACCTCACCATGGGCTGGATCGACTGGGTGCAGACGCCGCCGGACAAGAACATGGGCATCGTGCGCGACGTGCTGCTGCGCCGGTCCGGCACGGTGGCGCTGCGCAACGCGCACGTGGTTACGAAGCTCAGCACGCCGGCGCTGGACAGCGCGACGCTGACCGCCAAGGCCGACGTCCGCAACGACTCCGCCGTCGCGGTCACCGCGACGGTGGCCGGCAGCGTCGCCGGCACCTCGCTGTCGCAGCCCGTGAGCCTGGCCGCGCACGAGACGAAGACGGTCACCTTCCCTCAGGTGACGCTCGCCAACCCGCAGGTGTGGTGGCCGGCCGGCATGGGCGGTCAGCCGCTGTACGACCTGAACCTCACCGCGTCGGTCGGCGGCACGGTCACCGACGCCGCGCACGACCGGTTCGGCGTGCGAGACGTCAAGGCGCCGCTGGACGCGAGCGGCCACCGCCGGTACAGCATCAACGGACGACCGTTGCAGATCCGCGGCGGTGGCTGGTCGCCGGACCTGTTCCTGCGGTGGAACCCCGTGTACGTCGAAGACAAGCTGCGTTACACGCTCGACCTCGGGCTCAACACGATCCGCCTCGAGGGACACATCGAGCCGGACGAGTTCTTCGACCTGACCGACCGGTACGGCATCCTCACGCTGCCGGGCTGGGAGTGCTGCGACAAATGGGAGGGCCAGGTCAACGGCAGCGAGCCGGGCGAGGCCTGGACCTCCGGCGACTACCCGATCGCGAAGGTGTCGATGGCCGCCGAGGCCGCCCGGCTGCGCGACCATCCGAGCGTCATCTCATTCCTCATCGGCAGCGACTTCGCGCCCAACGCGACGATCGAGAAGAACTACGTGGACGCGCTGACCGCGGCCGACTGGTCGACCCCGGTCGTCGCCGCCGCGTCGGACAGGTCCGCGCCGCTGACCGGCTCGTCCGGGATGAAGATGACCGGGCCGTACGACTGGATTCCGCCGAACTACTGGTACGACAAGGCGCACTCGGACAGCGGCGGCGCATGGGGCTTCAACTCCGAGACCAGTGCCGGGCCGGACGTGCCGACGATGGACACCCTCAGACGGATGATGTCGAGCACCGAGCTGGGCACGCTGTGGCAGAGCCCGACCGCCGTGCAGTACCACCGGTCCCAGTCGAGCACCTTCAACACGCTGAAGATCTTCGACAACGCCATCACCGGCCGGTACGGGGCGCCGACCAGCCTGGACGACTACGTGCGCAAGGCGCAGCTGGCCCAGTACGAGAACGTCCGAGCGCAGTTCGAGGCGTACCGGCGCAACTTCACCGACTCGTCGAACCCGGCCGACGGCGTCATCTACTGGATGCTCAACAGCGGCTGGACCTCGCTGCACTGGCAGTTGTTCGACTCCTACCTGGACCAGAACGGCGCCTACTACGGCGCCAAGAAGGCCAACGAGCCGCTGCACGTGCAGTACTCGTACGACAGCCGCTCGGTCGTCGTGGTCAACCAGCGGCACGGCTCGGCGAGCGGCCTCGTCGCCAAGGTGAATCTCTACAACCCCGACGGCACCCAGGTGTTCGGCCAGACCTCAGCGGCGCTGACGGTCCCGGGCGACGGCGGGCGGGCGACCGCGCTGACCGTACCGTCGTCCATCAGCGGCATCGCTGGCACGTACCTCGCCAAGCTCGTCCTGCTCGACTCGGCCGGAACCGAGGTCAGTCGCAACGTCTACTGGCTGTCGACGGCGCCCGACACCGTCGACTGGGCGAACAACGACTGGTACTACGCGCCGACCACCGCCTACGCCAACCTCAAGGGTCTGTCGAGCATGGCGCAGGCACCGGTGTCGGCGACGGCGTCGTCGAGCGAGGCGGGCGGCACCACGACGACCACCGTCACGCTCAGGAACACCTCGACCGGAAAGACACCGGCGTTCTACCTCGACGCGCACGTGGTCGATCCGTCCGGCAAACCCGTGCTGCCGATCCAGTGGGACGACAACGAGATCAGCCTGTGGCCGGGCGAATCGAAGACCCTGACCGCCAGGTACCGCACGAGCGACCTGGCCGGCGCGACGCCGTCGGTACGGGTCTCCGGATGGAACGCGGCCACGCAGACCGTACCCGCGGGCGGCGGTTCGTTCGTCCGGTACGAGGCGGAAAACGCGACGATCTCGCGGGGCACGGTCGCGACCAACCATCTCGGCTACTCCGGTACCGGGTTCGTCGACTACACCAACGTGACCGGGAGCTACGTGCAGTGGTCGGTGAGCGCGCCGGCGGCGGGCACCGCGACGGCGACGTTCCGGGTCGCCAACGGTACGACCGCGAACCGTCCGATGGACATCGCGGTCAACGGCACGGTGGTCGCGGCGGGCGTCGCGTTCAACCCGACCGCCAACTGGGACACCTGGCAGGACGTGACGGTGACCGTACCGGTGACCGCCGGCACCAACACCATCCGGGCCACCGCCACGACGGCCGGCGGCGGGCCCAACGTCGACTACCTCACCGTTCACTGAGGCTCTCACCATCAAGGAGGATGGATGAAAAGGTCCAGTCTGGCGGCAGCCGCCGGGCTCGTGATCCTGCTACCGGTAGGTATCGCGCCGGCCGCCGGCGCCGCCACCACCCGGTACGAGGCCGAGAACTGCACCATCTCGGCCGGCACCGTCGACACCAACCACCTCAACTACAGCGGCACCGGGTTCGCCAACGGGGACAACGCGGTCGGCAACTACCTGGAATGCACCGTCACCGCGGCGAACGCCGGCCCCGGCACATTCGTCATCCGGTACTCCAACGGCACCACCGCCAACCGCACGGCCGACATCAGCGTCAACGGCACCGTCGTCGCCGCGGCCGCCGCGTTCGACCCGACCACCAACTGGGACACCTGGGCCGACAAGACCGTCACGGCGAACGTGAACGCCGGATCCAACAAGATCCGGATCACCGCGACCACCGTGCTGGGCAACGTCAACCTGGACTACGTCGACTTCAGCGTCGCGCCGCAGTTCGTCGACTACCAGGCCGAGGACGCGGCGATCTCGCAGGGCACGGTCGCCAGCAACCACACCGGCTACACCGGTAGCGGTTTCGTGGACTACACGAACGTGGCCGGCTCATATGTGGAGTTCACGGTCACCGCCGCAGCCGCGGGCACGGCTCAGCTGACGTTCCGGTACGCCAACGGCACGACGGTGAACCGCCCGATGGACATTACCGTCAACGGCAATTCGGTGAAGCTCGATCTGGCGTTCGGGGCGACCGCGAACTGGGACACGTGGGCGGAGCAGACCATCTCGGTCACGCTCGCCGCGGGCAGCAACAAGGTGCGGGCGACGGCGACCACGGCCGGCGGCGGGCCGAACCTGGATCGGTTGCGGGTGACGGGTCAGGCCGACTCGACCCCGCCGACCACGCCGGGTCAGCCCAGCTGTTCCGGCATCACAGAGAACAGCATCGGCCTGTCGTGGGGCGCCTCGACGGACAATGTGGGCGTGGTGGGGTACGACATCTACCACGACGGCAACCTCCTCGCGCAGTCCGCCGGCACCGGAACGAGCAAGACCCTGACCGGGCTCACCCCCAACACCGAATACCGGCTGTCCGTCTTCGGCCGCGACGCCGCCGGCAACGTGTCGCTGTCCAGCGCGCAGGCAATCTGCACCACCGCGCAGAGCACGGATGTGTCTGCGCCCAGCGCCCCGACCGGCCTCACCTACTCCAACCTGATGTCGGGAAGCGTGACGCTGAGCTGGGCTGCGTCCACCGACGACCGAGGTGTCGTGGCCTATGACGTCAGGGTTGGCACGACGGTGGTGAAGTCGGTGAACGGCACCCCGCCCGCGACCACGACCGCGATCACCACACTTGCGTGCAACACGTCGTACACGTTGAACGCGGTGGCTCGGGACCTGGCCGGCAACGTGTCGGGGCAGAGCAACACGGTCTCGTTCACCACGCCCGCATGCAGCGGCGGGGTGCCGTCGGCCATCTCGACGTACTCGAGCGGGTGGACGATCCCCTGGGGTACCTATTTCGCGCCGGACGGGCAGTCGGCGCTGGTGACCGAGCGGGATGACAAGGTCGCCGGCGGGCAGTTCCGGGTGTACAAGCTCAATACCACCGGCGGCGGCAAGACCCTCGTCGGGACCGTGCCCAACGTCGTCACCACGAACGGTGAGGGTGGACTGCTCGGCGTGGCGTTCGACCCGAACTGGGCGACGAACCACTTCGTGTACTTCATGCATACCGCCGCGGAGGGCAACCGGATCGTCCGGATGACGTACAACGGCAACACCCTCACCGGGTACACCACCCTGGTGACCGGGATCGCCAAGAACCGCTACCACAACGGCGGCCGGCTCGCCTTCGGACCCGACGGCTACCTCTATGCCACCACCGGTGACGCGCAGACCGGCAGCAACGCGCAGAACAAGAACTCGCTCAACGGCAAGATCCTGCGGATGAAGACCGATGGCACCCCGGCTCCCGGCAACCCGTTCGGCACCCTGGTGTACAGCTACGGCCACCGCAATCCGCAGGGGATCGCCTGGGACTCCCAGGGCCGGCTGTGGGAGGCCGAGTTCGGCAACTCCCTGTACGACGAGCTCAACCTCATCAAGCCCGGCCTCAACTACGGCTGGCCCACCTGCGAAGGCACCTGCAGCGTCGCCGGCATGGAAAACCCCAAGCGGCAATGGTCCGTGGACCAGGCATCACCCAGCGGGATCGCCATCGTCCGCGACGTCGTCTACATGGGCGCCCTGCGCGGCGAACGCCTCTGGCGCATCCCCATCCTCAGCGGCGAGTCCACCGGCACCCCCAGCGCCTACTACGTCGGCACCTACGGCCGCCTACGCACCGTCACCAAAGTCCCCGGCGCCGACGCCTTCTGGCTCAGCACCACCAACTGCGACAACAACGGCGGCGCCGCCAACGGCTCCGACCAGATTATGCGGGTCACGGTGACCTGACCCGCCAACCGGGTGGGGATCTCGGGGGAGCGGCGGGTCGTCGCTCCCCTGAGTGGCCGGCCAACATCTGCGTCGGACGTGCAGCCGCCAATGGTGTCTCACCGTCGCAACCCGGACAGCCGGTCGATCTGGATTCTCTGAGCCAGCCGTGCGAGGCTTCGGGTCGGGCGAAGGAGGTCGACTCGGTGCAGGTGTGGCCGCACGGTGTCGTGCTCGCGGCGATGATGCTGGCGCCCGTCGCGCTGTTCCTGCTGGCCCGCCGCCGCCGCAAAGGCGTGGACCTTCAGCTGGGACGGGCGGCCGTCGAGGACGTCAAAGCCGGCCGCCCGGTGACACGGGAGCAGCTGGTCGCCTTCGGCGTGTACGCGGCACTGAACGCCGTCCCGCGCCAGGGCGTTGTCGTCTCGGTACTGCCCGGGGATCGCTACGAGGTGCAGTTCGCCGACGGCAGCCGGCTCCACGCAACCCGGAGCACCCGGATGTGGCGCCGCCGGCGCAAGGTCGCCGCGGGCGACGCGGTGCGGGTCACCGTGTCGCCCGGTGACGTGTGCATCATTCAGCAGCGACTGGGCCACTAACCGGTGCTGCGGTCGTATTCCCCCTTCGCACCGTTAGCCGCTGAGCTCGCGGAAGCGTTGCAGCACCACGATGAGGAACACGGCGAGCAGCGGCGCGATCACCAGGTTGAGCACGCGCAAGGCCTTTCTGCTCGGCGACCGTACGGCACCGTGCAGCACGACCTTGGCGACGAGCGTTCCGAGCAGCACAGTGAGCAGGATCGCGTGGCCCCACGCCCATGAGCCCTCGCCAATCCACACCGACCTGAGCAGCTGGGGGCTCATGAGGAGCTCACCCGCCCCCGTCGCGCCGTGCGCCGGGTCCGGACCAGTTCGATCAGCGCCGCGACCGAGGCCACGGTCACGAGGGTGCACAGCCCGAGCAGCGGCGACCATCGCCGCAGCGCAACCATCGCCTGGGCGACCAGGGTGCCCAGCGCCAGGCTGAGCGTGACCCCGAGGACGAATTGCGTGAGGCGGTCCGGCAGCCGGATCAACCGCACGCAGGCCAGCCCAGGCACAGTCACAAGGTAGGAGAGCACGGCGACGGCCCGTACGGTGCCGGGTCCGCTCAGCAGGACGAGCCCGAAGACCCCGGCGCCGGCGAGCAGTATCAGCACCGGTGGCCAGACGGCGGGCGGCCCGGAACCATCCGGGCCACGCGGCGTCGCCGGCCGGCGCGCGAGCATTCCGGTCGGTTGCCGGGGTTTCGGAACGCTCTTGCCGTTGGCCACTCTCGGCTCGGTGGTGTCCGTCATCGGCTTGCGCCTCCGGGGGCGGTGAGAACGTAGATCCTCGCGTCAGGGGTGGTGTACACCGGCCGGAACCGGCCGGAGTCGACGACCTCGCGTTCGATGCTCTCGCCCCAGCCCGCCGGTTTGCCGAGAAACGACTCGGCGAAGACGAACTGTCCCTTCGTGACGACCAGGTACGCGCCCCGCGGGTTGGCCCGCATCTCGCGCTCGATATCGGCCAGCGTGGTCGGCCCGAAATCCTCGCCCAGAGGCACGTACTTATATCGTTCGATGGCCTGGGCCCGCCAGGGCACGTTCGATGTCAGCGAGACGAACGACGTGCCCGCCGGCGCGTTCGCGTAGAGCCAGGCCACTGCCTCGGCGTCGCCGGGGCGGACCTGCTCGAAGGCCTCGTTGCCGTATCGTGCGATGAAGAACCCGCCGACGAGCACGGCGCTGAGCCCACCGGTCAGGGCGGCGGCGAGCACACGCCGCCGCGCCGGCCACGTAGCTGCCGGCACCGCGGCAACGAGGATCACCATGAACGGCAGCGCGAGGGTGTAGACACGCAGGAAGATCTCGCCGCCGTAGCTCTGGAGGGCCAGCAACAGGAACGGGGCGATGGCCAGCGACAGCAACGCGAGGTCCCCCTGCCCGCGGCGCATCCAGCGCCACGCTCCCACGGCCGCCAGGCCCCAGACGGCCGCGGCAACACCCAGCCGCGACAGCACCACGATCTGATGCGCGAGGTCGCCCCGGACCCGCTGCACCGCTGCGCTGCTGACGGTACCGCCGACGTCGCCGACGGAGCCGAACATGTCGTGCAGGTGCCCGGACCAGTACGGCACCGTGCCGTAGCTGATATAGACGGCGACCACGACGCCCAGCAGGATCGGCAGCGTACGCATCGTGCAGCACCCGGTCAGCACCAGCGCGCCGGCGGAGATCACGATCGCGATGGGGGTGAGCTGGTGGCTGACGGTGCTGGCGGTGAAGATCACCAGCACCACCCCGATCAGGCCCGCCAGCGACACCGGATCGGCCGGATGCGGGTCGGGGGCGAGCCGCAGCGACCTCCGCGGGAGCAGGCACAGGAGCCAGCCGATGGCCCGTCCGGGTAACGTCGGCGGGGCATCCGGACGCCGGCGGAACCACGCCACCAGCACCAGCATCAGCACCAGGTAGAACAGATAGTTCATCGCCTGCGGCCCGAAGTAGTCCTGCCCCACCCAGTTCGCCGGCACGAACAGCCAGACGGCCAGCCACGCCGTACGCACGTCCGGCGACAGCTCCCGGGTCAGCCTGAAGACGGTCGCGCCGTACAGCAGGTTGAGGACGACGGATGTCCAGGCAACCAGCGGCATGGCGTCCGGCATCCCCGCCGCGCGGGTCGCCATCGCCGCCAGGGCAAAGAACCCGGGCCAGTTGAATCGGGCGTCGAGCTGCGGCAGCGTGTCGCCGGTGCGCGCGATGTAGTCGGCGAAGCCGACATGCAGCCAGCTCGGGATCATCCGCGGCAACGGCTCGACGACCGCCGCCGCGCCGTGCAGCAGGACGACCAGCACGACGACGTGCGCGGCGAGCAGCGGGCCCGCAACGGCTCGGGTGCTGAACACACCGCTGATGAAACCGAGGGTCAGCAGCGCGAGCGCGACGTACAGCTCGGGGCGCAGCGCCGTGACGAGGCCGAGGGACCCGATGTCAGCGACGTCCGACCGCCGCAGCGACTGCAGTCCGAGCCCGAGCGCGATCATGGGCGCGCACCACCTGGCCGCGACCCACAGGCCGTCGTGTACCCGGCGCCCCGGCGCGGCCGCCGTGGTCAGCACGGCACTCTCGCTGCTCATGGCGTGCCCCTCACCAGTCGCAGCAGCGCCGGCAGTACGGCTCCCGCCACGAGCAGCTGCGCGGCCAGGTAGGCGACGCCGACCCCGGTCACCCCGAGTTCGTCGATGGTGACCAGGGTCAGCGACAGCACCAATGTGCTCGCCGCGGCGTTGACCAGGATGATCCGGCCGACTCGCCGCTGCACCCGGGATGCGGCGACGAAGACGATCACCACCAGCTTGGGCAGCACCGCGATGGCGAAGAGCCGCAGGGTGTTCGCGCCGGCCCCGGCGTAGTGCTCACCGAACAGGGTCAGCAGCAGTGGCGCCGACGCACAGAGCAGGACGACCGCCGGAGTGAACAGGAGCAGAGCCCGGCGCAGCATCTGCCGTGTGTACGTCGCGAGCCGGGACTCGTCGGCGGCGGCCTCCACGGTGAGCGAGGTGCCGAAGTGGTACGCCACCAGCTCCGCCGAGCTGCCGAGCAGCCACGCCACGTAGAACACGCCGTTGGCCTCCGCGCCCAGCCTGGCGGTCACGATCAGCGGCAGTGCGTTCGTGCCGGCCTGCATGAACAGGTACCCCACGTAGTCCAGCGCAACGAACCGGGCCAGGGCCCGGCGGCCGGGCAGGGCACCCGCGTCGCCCCGCGCGTGCAACCGGGGCAGCAGCCTGCGGAACACCAGCACGTTAACCGGGATGAGCGCGGCCACGACCGCGAGATTCCAGGAGACGAAGATGCCAAGGCTCGGTGCGGCACCGGCCAGCAGTACCAGCAATGCGATCTTGAGGACGCTGAAGAGGGCGTTCTCGACCGGAACCCAGACGACTCCCCGCAGCGCGGTGAGCACGCTGTCCTGGAGCGTGAAGACCCCCCAACCGGCGACGGCCAGCGCGAAGCAGAGCGCGAGCAGCGGGCCGCGGTGCAGGAAGTCGAACTGGTCGGCGACGAACGGAGTGATCGCCAGGAAGGCGCCGCTGATGGCGAGGGCCACCAGGCAGCTCGTCCCGTAGGCGTAGCCGACCAGCCGGGTTCCCTGCCGGCCCGCCGCCGGGAGAAAGCGGGCGAGCGTCCCGTTCAGGTTGAGCTGGGACAGGTTGCTCAGGAAGGTCATCGTCGAGACCAGGGCGGCGCCGATGCCCAGCTCCGCCGTGGTGTACAGCCTCGCCGCGATCGCCCAGTACGCGACGCCCAGCAGCGAGCTGAGGACCGTGTTGGCCATCAGGGCGTAGACGTTGCTGTTCAGCGGATTGCGCAGGTGGCGGCGCAGCCGTGCGGCGACTGGGGCATCGGCGACGGCGCCGACGGCGGGCGCGCCGTCAGCGATCGCCGGATCGGCGATTCCGGAATGCCGCCCTGTCACGTCGTCACCTCCCGGCCGCGGTCAGGCGGCTCGCTCCGGTCCGGCTTGCGCGGACGCCGGACGGTGTCGCGGGCCGCGTGCACAAATCGCCGGACCCGCCGGTACGCGCGCCAGCCCCGCGTGCGCAGGTGCTCCCCCCGCCAGGCCGGCGGCCAGCCACGTCCGTCGAGCAGCGCGTCAAGCGCCTCGGTGCCGGTGTCGCGCTCAATCAGGACCCGGGCGATGGCGAAGACGTCGTCCTCTTCGTGGCTCAGCGCGTTCTTCACCGCACAGGCGGAGGAGTAGCCGGCAGCCTGTACCGCGCGGCAAACCGCCGGGCTGTGGTAACCGTACGGGTAGGCGAACGACGACACGGGTGCCCCCAGCCCGTCCTCGAGATCCCGTCTGCTGCGCGCGATCTCCGAATCGAGCTCGCGGCGGCCCAGGCAGTCCAGAGCGTGGTGCGTGCGGCTGTGCGAGCCGATCTCCACCCCGTGCGCGCGCAGCTCCGCCAGTGCGTCCCAGTCAAGCGCGGGATCGCTGCCGGTCGGCCGCGCCACGCCCAGCCGGGAGGTGATGACATACGCGGTCGCCGAGAGGTCGTACTGGCGCAGCACCGGCAGGGCGGTCCCGGCGAGGTCGGGGAACCCGTCGTCGAAGGTGATCAGAACCGGTCGCGGCGGCAGCCGCGCCAGTCCACGGAGCGCGGCGGCGTACCGGCTGACCGTCAGGGCGGTGCGGCCCCGCTCGCTGATCAACGCCATCTGGTCGGCGAAGTCGCCGGGGGACACCGACCATCGCAGCGTCCCGTCACGGCGCTCGTCGCTGATGCTGTGGTACCCGAGGACGGGCACGACGGTCCTCGGTCGCGCGGCGCTCACCGGCGGCTCCGTCGCAACCGGGCCGACCACGCGGCGGCGGCGTAGTAGGCCGGGCCCAGCGCCAGCCCGCACAGCTCCAGAGCGGTGAACGAGGCGGGGTAGCCGTCCTGCTTCCGCGCGTTCTTCCCGGACCGCGGCAGTAGGGCGTACGCCATGCCGCGCGGCAGCCGTCTCAGCAGGTCCACGCGGGCCGAGGCATCAGTGGCGACGCACTTCGCGAGCACCGCGCTGAGGCCGGTCCCGTACTGGTACACGGTGCGCCGCAACGCCCGCACCTCACGCCGATGCGTGTGCCAGACGATCGCGCCCGGTTCGTACACCAGCGCGTGGCCGGCCAGCACCAGGCGCAGCAGCACGTCGATGTCCTCGCCGCTGGGCAGGCGCGGGTCGAACCCGCCCAACCGGCGCAGCTGCGCGGCACGGAAGGCCATGTTCGCCCCGGAGCCGTACGAACCCGGCAGATACGGGTAGAGCGAGCGGGGCGACGCGGGAACCCGGTGCACGTGCTCGGCCTCGAGCGTCTCGAATCCGGTCCGGTCGAACCGCCGGCGCCGGCAGCCCTTGCCATAACCGCCGTACTGCTCGATCCAGATCTGGGCCGGCACCTCGAGCTCACGGGCAAGCACCTGTCCGGTGACTCCGGCAACGTCGGCGTCGGTGAAGCCGTCGACGAGCGACCGCAGCCACCGCCGGTCCACCGTCACGTCGTCGTCCGCGAAGGCCACGATCTCGCCCCGGGCCTCGGCGAGCCCCCGGTTCCGTGCGTGGCTGACGCCGGGTCGCGGTTCGCAGGTGCAGCGGATCCGGGGATCGGCAGCGGCCCGCGCCGCGACGATCCGTGCCGTGTCGGGCCGCTGAGGGGCGTTGTCGACGACGACAATCTCGTACCGGGTGTAGTCCAGCGCGGCAAGCGAGTCGAGCGCCGTCTCGAACAGCGGCGACCGCCCGCACGTCGGCACGATCACGCTGACGAGCGGGCTCGGCTCCGCCAGCGGCCGGCCGGGTGGGCACGACATGCCACTGCCGACCGTTCCGGCCTCGCCGAGCAGGCCCGGATCCAGCCGATCGAGCGGCGGCAGACCGTCCTTGCGCAGGTGCTCGTCGATTTCTTCGCCGAGCCGTTCCCAGATCACCCCGGCCAGGGCCGGCGCGGTCAGGCCGCCGGGTGGCAGCGGGACGTCGAGCAGCCCCAGCGGTCGCTCGTGCAGCCGGACCAGGATCTGCGCCGCCGCGTACCGGCTCCCGGCCGGGCCACCGCCGTCAGGCACCGCGGGCAGCCCCTCGGCGAGTTCGACCGTGAGTACGCGTATCGGCGCCGGCCCCGGGCCGCGCCGTTCGCGGGTGGGCTTGCCGGCGGCGTGGGAGGCGCGCATCGCCTGACCGGAGACGTAGCCGGAGGCGGTCACGAGCAGCCCGGCGACGATCGCCCCGGCCCGCAGCAGCCCGGCGCTGTCGCCGTCGCGGATCTGGCGCAGCCCGCGACGCACCCCGTCCGGCAGCGCCCGGCGGGTGTACGCGCGCTCCGCGGAAAGCCCCGCATCGCTGCCGGCCAGACGGGCGACCACCGCCTTGGACCGCCCTTCCAGGAAGCAACGCCGGCGGAAGTAGCGCCAAGTCGTCCGGTCCGACGTCACCAGGTGCCGGACTCGCGCCGCCGGCTCGTACAGGACCACGCCGTCAGGGTGCTCGCGCCGGATACGGATGCACAGTTCCGTCTCCTCGCAGCCGACCGGCGTGCGCCCGATCCGTCCGAGCGCGGGGTCGAAGCCGGCGGAGCGTTGCAGCACGGTCCGGCGGAACGACATGTTGCACCCGATGACGTTGCGCACGGGGGAGACCTTCGTCGGTTGCCCGGTGTAGCTGCACCCGACCACCCAGTCGAACTCGGGCGGCAGCCACCGCGGGCGCTGCTCCTCCCACGCCGGCAGAGCCCGCCCGCCGACGGCCAGCACCTGCTCGTCGCGGTAGTGCGGGACCATCCGGGCCAGCCAGTCGGGCTCCGCCTCCGCGTCGTCGTCGAGGAAGGCGACGATCTCTCCGCGTGCCTCGGCCACGCCGGTGTTGCGGGCCGCCGACAGGCCGCGCGGGCCGCTGTTCGGCACGACCGTCACGCCGGGCAAGGTGTGCCGGACCCGGTCCAGCAGCGCGGGGTTGTGGTCCACGACCACGACGATCTGCGCTGCCGGGGTCTCCTGCGTGAGCACCGACTCGACGGCCCGCACGATCTGCGGCCAGCGCCGTTCGGTGTAGACGCAGATGACGACGGTGACGCCCGGCGCCGGCCCAGGGTCGTCGGGCCGTTCCGGGGCGCGGTCGACGACCAGCTCAGACGCTGACGAGGACGCGCTCGACGTTGCCGCGAAGCCACCGTGGATTGTCATGGTCACCTTCCGAGTCGATGAAGAGCAAGGTGTGGCGTAGCCAGTAGAGGAGCAGGGCCGCCCGCTGTGGGATGCCGTCCAGCCAGGCGGCGACGTCGCGGGCGGGAACGTCGAGCGTCTCCTCGATGCCGCGGTGCAGGGCGCGGACGACGATGTCGCCGAGCTCATCGCCGCCGGTCAACCGCCGGGCCAGGACGTGCAGATGCAGCAGGTCATGCAGCGGAAGCTGGCCCTGTGTGGCGCGGTCCCAGTCGACGATCCCCGTCACCTGCACGCCCGGCGGCGCGGCCAGCAGATTGCCGGGCCAGTAATCGCCGTGGATCCAGGACACGCGCACAGTCCGCCCGACAAGAACGGCGGACAGCTCCTCGCGCAGACGCCCGACCGCGTCGACGACCCGGGCCGGCTGGGGAAGGGTGAGGGCGAACTGCTCGAGCCGCCTCAGCGGTGTGTCCACCCACGCCCGCAGGGCGGGCCGGTCGAGCACGGTCTGCTCCCCGGTGCGGGCGTGCAGGTCGCTGATGAGCCTGGTGGCGGCGCGCAGGAGCATGCTTCGCCGGGCCCGCCGTACCATCGGCCCCATCGCGGAGACCCCCGGCAGCGCCTCCTCCACACAGTAGTAGCGCCCCTCGATAGTCCCTTGGGCGAGGCAGCGGGGCAGCACCGGACGCAGGTTGGGCAGCCGCGGATCGTGCTGGAGGATCGCGAGCACCGTCGCCTGACGCCGCAGGCCATCGGCGCCGGCGGCGGTCCACGGGACCTTGACCACGTAACGGCCGGGCGATCCGGAGCGGGTGACCGTGGCGACCGCGACGGAGGTGCTGGTGAAGCTGACGGTCTCGGTCCGCCAGCCGGTGTTCCGGATCGACGTCGCGCCGGCGACCAGGCGCGGTGCGACGGCGGCGGTCCATCGCCGCTCTTCCCGGTGCAGCCAGCCGGCCAAGCGGTCGCGCAGCACCGGCCGGGCCTTCTGCAGCGTGCCCCTCACCGGGCCACCCGCCTCGCGTGGTACCGCCAGATCCGCGCGATCGCGTCGGCGAGCACCAGGTCCGGCGGCCGGTCCGCGTCCAAGCGTTCCAGGTGCGGGATCCGCCGGCGCAGCCGTTGGTACTGCTCCCGCTCGGCCTCCAGATGCGCGGGGTCGTACTCACCGGACCGCACGTGCATGACGTGACCCGGCACGTCGAGCAGCAGGACCAGGTTCGGCGCCGGGCAGAGTCGGCTCAG
Organism: Dactylosporangium sp. CA-139066; assembly: GCF_050936175.1. NCBI lineage: Bacteria > Bacillati > Actinomycetota > Actinomycetes > Micromonosporales > Micromonosporaceae > Dactylosporangium > Dactylosporangium sp. CA-139066. The sequence continues at coordinate 4,464,236 of NZ_JBNJNH010000001.1, forward strand.
CAGCGCGAAGTACGGCCGCTTGAGCCACACCAGCGGCCCGCGCGGAGGCAGTAGCGCGTCGTAGACGTACCGGTCGAAGACCACGACTCGCCCGAGCACCCGGTGGCGCAGCGCGGTCAGGTAGCGACGCCACACGGTGAGGGGGCGCAGCAGGATGCGCAGTCCGTGCGCGGCAACGCTGACCGGCGCCTCGTTCGACGGCCACAGTCCCATGTAGACCCGCCGCACCGGGAAGTAGAACGCCGACTGGATGCCGGCGGCGAGCGTCGACTTCCCGGAACCGTCGGGGCCGAGCAGCGCGACGCTGACCCCCCGTCTGCTCCAGGCCTGCAGCGGCCTCTCCACGAGCCGCAGCGCGGCCGCGGCGACGAGCCGGCCGGCCACGGTGCCCGGGCGGGTTCGCCGCCAGGCGGCAAGCAAGGCGCGGCGCCGCGCCGGGAGGGCGTCGAGTCGTCCCGCCCGCCAGTCCTTCAGCAGGAGTGACGCGGTGGCCGCCGGCATCGCGCGTACCAGCGGGCCGTCGAGCGACGCCGCGTGGTCCAGGTCGTCCAGCCGGCGCACGTGGCGCGCCGCGAAGGCGCCCTTGTCGAGCACGCAGTGCAGCAGCAGCGCCCAGAATTCGTCCCCCGGCGCGAGCACCCACACACCGTCGTGCTCCCGGCGCCGGTCCAGGCACTCGTCGGCGGCCTCCGTACGCACCTCGAAATGGCGGCCGTAGGCGATCTCGGTCACCAGGTCGAGTTCGACCCAGGTGCTGGTGGACGTGTCGAGACCGAGGTAGAAGCGGTGAGTACCCCGGCCGTGGCTGCGCAACCGGATCAGCCCGTTCGCCTCGATGACGGCCGCGGCCCGGGCGAGGTCGGCCGCCGCGACGAGGATGTCCAGGTCGTCCCCGGCGGTGAGCCCGTCGGGGCCGCCGCGGAGCAGGCACCACCGTACGCCGGCCTCGTCGAGCCCGGCCAGCACCGTACGGGCGAGCCCGAGTTCGGCTACAGCGGGGTCCGGCCACCGATGCGGATGTCCCTGAAGCGTCCGTTCGGTCGTGTCATCGTTTGTCATCGAGTGCTCTCCGACGCTCGTGTGGTTGCTGCTGGGAGGGCAAGGCACGGATCCGCCGGTGCCGCGGCCGGTGCGGGCTGGACGGCCAGGGCGAAGTCCGCCGGCCGGTCGGTGCGCAGGGGGATGTACCGCACCTCGTACGGTTCGAGCGGCAACGACCGCCCCTGCACCGTCACCTCGATCCGGCTGGTTCCGAGGTGTACGAGCAGCAGCGCCGATCTGCCGCGGAGGAGTCCCAGCTCCGGCACCGGCCATGTCACGGCCTCGTCCCGGGCCGGGTCCGCGAGCACCTGCTGCAGCCGCGCGACCGCCTCGGCGTACGCGAGAGGATGGCCGCCGTCCTGCCGGTCGGTCGCGCTCCACAGCGCCGGCGAGTCTGCCTCGCGTTGGTCGGCGTCGCGTTGCGGTTGCCAGATGAGTGCTACGGCAGCCTTCTGATCCACCATGTGCAGCAGGGCGCCGACGGCCCGGGCGACCAGTTTCGCCTGGCCGTCCGCGGTGGCCTGGCCGACGTGGAACTCGCTCCACCACACCGGCAGCGGGGTCCGTTGCCGCAGCCATTGGGTCAGGGCGCCGAACAGCGCGCTGTTCACGCCGGTGGCGGTGATCCGGCCCCCGTCGCGGGTCGCCGATCCAGCGTCGACCGCGATGAAGTCCGCACCGTGCTTGTACCGCAACCAGTAGTCGAGCACGTCGAGGCTGCGCTGGTCGATCGTGCCGCAGGCGCCGGCGAGGACGGACGGGTAACCGCCGGCCTTGGGGTTCGCCCAGAGGTCGAGCACGACGTACGGTCCGCCGACAGCGATGGCGGGGTTGACCGCCTTCAACGCGTCGTACACCGCGTTGTAGAGCTTCGTGTACGCCTCGTAGTCCCAGCGGTTGCGCGCTTCGTCCCAGAAGCCCTTCAACTCGTTCCACACCTGGAAGTGCCGCACGTCGGGATACCGGCGGGCGACCGCCGCGGCGAGCGCGGCGAAGTCGGCGTAGTGCTTCGGCTGTGGCGCCACCTGCAACCGGTCCCAGTCGGTCTCCCCGGGCCGGCCACCCTTCATCCAGTCAGGGGCGCAGCAGAGTGTGATCACGGGGGTGCCGTTGGTTGACCTGATGAGCTTCATCCGGCGGTCGAGCGACGACCAGTCGAACGTTCCCGGGCTCGGCTCGGGGTTCCCCGCCCCCCACCCGTAGATGTGCTGGTTCTGGTAGGTCGCCGAGGCGGTCAGGACGGCCCGCGCCGATGCGGAGGCCGCGGGATCGCCCCAGTCGTCGATCGAGTTCTGGGTGTGGGTGACGCCCACGGCCAGGGTGCGCGGGTCGGGGCGGTGGATCTTCGGCGCGGCCCAGTTGTAGCCGGCGGTATCGGCGAGGTCCGACTCGTCGGGCGGCTGGTCCGAGGTGTGCTCGTGGCCGGGATTCCATCCGAGGAGCAGCAGCGTGGAGACCAGCGAAAGCGTGATCAGCGTGACCACGACGTGACGGCGTCCGGTGCGGAGCTTCGGCAATCGCAACGATCTGCGGAACACGGACCTACCCGCGCCCTCTCATGCGCCGCAGCGCCGCGCTGGTCAGGCCACGCGCACGACGCGCAAGCGCGCCCAACGGGATTCGCTCGAGCCGGTAGCTGGCGTAGTGCTGTTCAGCGGCGCCGAAGCGACTCTTGAAGAGCGCCAGCGACGAGCCGGGGGCCGAGTCGCCCAGGTGGTACGACACGCACCCGGCCTCGGCCGCGTCCTCGATGGCGGCGCGGTGCAACAGGTAGTTGGCGTACGTGGGGCCGACGAGTTCCTCGTCCATCGCGCCCCGCCACATGCAGGCGACCGCCTGGCCGAGCAGTATGACGATGGCGGCGGCCGGACGCCCGTTGACGAACGCCGCGTAGATTCGGCAGCGCGGGCCGAGCACCTGGGCGACCGTATGCAGCTTGCGGGGCGGCTCCAGCCGCGCCGCCCGCCAGCGCGCCAGCCGGAGCGGTACACCATCCTGCTGTGCCCACCGGTCGACGGACTTGGCGTACAACTCCTGCAGGGCAGGGACGAGCCGGCCGGTGTCGTCCCGCTCGACAACGACATTGGCGCGTTCGGCTCGCCGGACCCGGTTGCGTGTGTCACTGCGGAACCGGGTCCGCCAGACCTCGTCGAAGCCACCGGCGAGGGAGAGGGTCTGCGCCATCCGCGGCTCGCGTTGAACCCCGGGCGGGCAGCCCTGTTCCCAGGACTCCGCGGTCGAGGGATCGGGCCGGAACGAGGCACTGACGGTGCGCCGTTTCGCCAGATCGGCGAGGACCATCCGTACATCCTCCGGCCGGACGGTACCGCCCTCGCCGAGCAGACCGGCCGCTCCCCAGCCGACCGGCAGCGAGGATTCCATCGTGATCAATGGGCCGGCGATCGCGCGGCGCACCAACGGGAGCACCAGCCGTCGGCCGTCCGCGGTCCGGTAGAGCCGCGAGGCGTCCGCATACCCACCGACGGCGCAGATGCACTCCAGCCACTCCGGGGACTGCGTCGGCAGCGCCCACGGGGCGGAAGCGAGCACCTCGTGCCACTCGTCGACCGGGGCCGGGCTCGTCACGACCGGTGCGCTCGTGACGCCGGCCCGGCGCGACCGCGGCCGCAGGCCGGGAGCCGCGCTCACGGCGCCGCTCGCAGCACACCCGTCGAGGCATTGGCGGGTGGGCTCGGGTAGCCGGTCACGGCCGGGCCTCTTCGGTAAGCGCCGCGGTGTCGGGCAGATCGGCGGTCAGCGACTGCCAGGTGTGCAGGACCCGGTGGTCGATCGGGTCCACGACCGGCCGCGGCCGCCGCACCATGCGCTCCCGGATCAGCGTACGGAGCACCCGCTGGCCGTCTCGGAACGTGCGCAGGTTCGAGGTGCCGCACCGCCTCGGCAGTTCGGTGCTCGGCACCTCGGCGATGCGCAGGCCCGCCTTCAAGGCGTGTATGACGAGTTCGGTTTCGATCTCGAAGCCGTGCGCCGTGAGGGCGAGCGCCGGCAGGCACTCGCGACGGAACGAGCAGAACCCGTAGCACAGATCGGTGAAGCGGACGAGGAACATGCTGTTCGTCATCCGGACCAGCACCTGGTTCCCGATCCGCCGAAGCGCGGTCAGGTCCGTCGAGCCCCCGGCGGTCAGGAACCGGGAGCCCTTCACGAAGTCGTACCCGTTCATCAGCGGCGTGACGTACCTGTGGATCTCGCCGGGATCCATGCTGCCGTCCGCGTCGATCATCACGATCAGGTCTCCGGTCGCCGCGGCGAAGGCGACCCGCGCCGCGTCTCCCTTGCCCCGGCAGTGCTGGGCCAGCACCACGATCTCGGGCCGGATGGCGCGTGCGACCTCCACCGTGCGGTCGGACGAGTGCCCGTCGACAAGGACGACCTCGTCCACAATGGACGGGAGCCGCTTGAGCACCCAGGCGATGTTCTTCTCCTCGTTGAGTGTGGGGATGACCACGCTCACGCTCTGCCGCCCGGGGATCCCGCTGATCGGTTCGGCCGGTATGTGGTCGGTCCAGTCCCTCATCCGCGGGATACCCACCGATGGCTCGCCGTCCTCCTCCGGCGCGGGGAACGCGTCGACGGCGGGACCCAGCGCGTTGTTGATGTCACTGGATCCGGTCATCGGTTCCTCCCGGTGACCCGGGCCGTCCGGTTGGTTCCCAGCGCGCCGTCGTTGGTCTTTCGCGTTTCACCTAGACCGAAACGCGCAGCAGTTTTCATCAAGCCCTCCCGAAGGTGCCCGAAGCGATTGAATCGGTACGCAGCGCCGATACGGCTGGCTGTGCCTGGTCTGAACCCGACGTTAACAGCGAGTGAACGCCGGTAACCGCGACATCCGCGACGTCGCCGGCCGTATCACCCGGGATCGTGCCCGGCTTCTTCGACGCACCGGCCGATCCGGCCGGGCGACCGCGCCCGCGATCAGATGGGACTGTCCGATGTGGACGTCCGCATGGTTGCGCCGCTCGACAGCGTGGAGCCGCCATCGTGATCAATCCGTAGCGCACGCCTGGGCGAGAAAGCGGGTGAGAAGGCGGCCGGGCGGGAGTAAGCCCGCGCAGTTGGGAAGGGGACGGACGGCGTTCGTGTACCCGCCACCGGCCCGCCCCGGCGTCGACCTGCGCGACGGGCCTGCTCGAGGTGCCCGGCGCACGCGGCGGCACGAGCGGGCCCCGCTGGTTACCAGCAGGAGCTCACCCTCGTCATCACTGACGGCCGCGCACGAACGCCAGCCCCCGCGAAGTGGTGGGCGAGCGGTCGTCCCCGCCCACGTGATCACCCCAGCGGAATGTCCGCGTGCCAGTACCGCTGCGTCGTGTCGTTACTGGCCATGACGACCAGGCCGGTTGTGCTGGTGACCGACTGTTTGGTCGAGGTCACGTTGTTCAGGTGCGGCGACTGCGCGTCTCTGATGACCGGCGTACCCCGGCCGAGCGGGAAGGAGACGTTGTCCATCGGGGAGCTCTTCATAAAGATCGTCCCGTTAGATCCTGAGAAGGGGCACCCGGAGTCCGGCGCAGTCATGAACACGTCGATGATCTGGTGCTCGGAGTCGAGCATGACGATCGGCCGGGTGTGGCAGTCGCTGAGGCGGCCGATCGGGTAGCTCGCCCAGTCGCCGGTCGAGGGGTCCCGCACCAGGAGCATGATCTGTGGCGCGGACGCTGAGCCGCCGACGTCGTCCAAGCTGGTCTTGACCGCCGCGTAGACGCGCCCGGACTGGTCGGCCTTGAGGTTGATGTGGTCGTCGGCGGAACCGGCACCGCTGAGCACCGTACTGGTCGCCGACCAGGTTGCCGCCACCGCACCGTCGGCGTGGGTGGCGAAGTACATCGCCGAATCGACCTGGTTGCTCCACATCACGCCGATCTTGTGGTCGCCCGTGGCCACGATGGACGAGATGTCGTCGGGGTCCAGTGACGCTGCGCCGGCGACTGGGAGCAGGAACGGCGTGCCCCACGTCGTGTCGCTGCCCGTGGTGGCGTTCACGTAGACCTTCGACGCTTGAGTCCAGGTCGCCCACAGGACGCCGGTGGAGTCCTTGTCGATCGTCAGCGTCTCGCTGGAGTAGTTGTCGATCTGGACCGGGAACCCGGTGTCGAGGGTGTACGTCCTGGTCGCGGGGGTGTAGCTGTAGCGATAGAGCCGGGCTGGGTTGCCGGACGTGGCCCCGGTGGACGAACTGGCCGTCACGTGGGAGGCGACATAGAGGTGGGTACCGTCCCACAGGGTGTCGGAGTGCGACTTCGCCCTGTTGTCGCTCTGCGTGCCGGTGTCGATCCAGGTCTGCATCGACCGATCCAGCCGGAAAATGTGGTTGGTCTGGCTGACCGTGTCGAACAGCACTGCCCACCAGCCGCCGTCGTTCCACCACAACTTGCTCTCCGGCTTCTCACCGGTCGCTGCCGCCCCCGGTGTCGCCGGCCCGGCAACACCGATGCTGCCCGCCACGCTGGTGGTGAAGACGGCGTCGGAGCCGTTGCTGGTGCCTGCCGAGGTGGTCGCGACGAGCCTGTAGTGGTACGTCGTGGACGCAATCAGGCCGCTGAGATCGGCCGACACCGGGGCCGCGGTGGTGCCGGACCCCGCCGAACCGTCCGGTGAGGGCGCCCGGTTCCCGTAGGACGTGGTGGTGCCGTACTCAAAGTGATATGCGGTGGTCAATCCGTTGGGGTTGATCGTGCCGGCGATGGTCGCGGTGCTGCTGGTAACACCCGTGGCGCTACCGGTCGCCACCGACGGCCCCTGCGCTTGGCCGCTCGGCTTGATGTTTGCGGCAAAACTCACCTGCACCGACGTACCGCCGGACTCCGTACTCGAGTAGGTAACCGGGCTACCGGTGGCGATGACACCGTTGGAGTCATTGGTCTCGAGTGTGGCCTGGGCTGATGTGGCGGCTCTGATATCGGAGCGTTCGGTCAACCCCGCTCCCGGCGTCCACGTCTCGGAGGCGCGGGAGGCAAAGGCCGCGAAGCCCCAACTACCGGCCACCGTCGGCGTGAAGGCCGGGGCGGTGTGGGTGGTGGTATTGGACCCACCGGCTTCCACTTTGTAGCCGTACTTCTCGAAGGGATAGACGCCATTCGTCATGTCGATTGTGGTGTCGGCGCCGGAGTACGCCAGCACGGTGATCACCATGCCGGCGGGCGGGCTCGAAAATCCCCACGTGCCGGACTCCGTTCCCCCCACCGCCGCCTTCACAGCCACCACCAGATGCGAGCCGGTGGTGATCGAGACATCGAACAGCTCACCGGGAATCTTGGTCCAGCCGGTCGGCGCGGTGTTGGCGAGGTCGGACAACCCCGGAGTCTTGTACGACAACGACGCGATCAGCAGGTCACCGGCCATCGCCGCGCTGGGAGTATTGAACGCCTTGGAGACAACGCTGCCGGTGCTGTCGGTGGTGCTGACCGGCGCGCCCCGCAGGGCCACATTCGTGGCATCGACTGCCGTAACCGTCGAGGCGGCGGCGTGCGCGACCTGCAAGTTCGCGACGTTGCTGACCACGACCACCACAACGGCCGTGGCGACACGTTTCCAACCGAGTCTCATCATCGTGAGCCCCGGACTGATGTGCCCGCGCGGGCTCGCGCTGCGGAATCTCGGCCACGATCAGCGCTGCGGGGGCGCACCAACGTTACCCGCCGGCGCGGTAATCGACGGGATGCCGTGCCCGTATCCATGGCGCCTCCATGTGACGAGGCCTCAGGCGGCTGCCGCGACCACATCGCTCGAACGAGGCGTTCCTGCGCATCACAAGGTGACGTGAGAAGCGCGTCCAAACAATGCGGACGCTTCGACTCGCGAGTATGAATCCCCGTGCCCCGTCCCGGTAGTGATGTGTCGCCGACGTGACATGCCATGTTCAGGGGCGATAGGATCGATGGCCTGCTGCCATCCGCCCGGAGGTCTTCGGCGAGCCCCGGGCCGTCGCCTGGAGGACCCGTGCGTCCCGTACCGCCGAAGCCGTGTGCGGCATGACCAACCGCACCCGAACCCGCCCAGCCGCCGCCCGCCCCGCGGGCCGCTCCTCCGTGCCGCGCTGGGTCTACCCGGCCCTCGCCGTCGCCGTGGCCGTCGGTGCACTGCTCGGTGCCGTCACCGCCGACCCGCGCACCGAGGCCCAGAAGCGCATCGATGCGATGCAGGCCGCCGAGGTACAGCGGGACGCCGACCAGGTGGTCGCGCTGACCGACCAGGCCCGCCGCGTGCGCGAGTTGCTCGGCTCGGCGCTCGACGGCCTGTACACGGCCCTGCCGCCCGGCGCGACCCCCGGGCCGCCGGCCTCCGCGGCCCAGGTCGACGGCTGGAAGGCGGCCACCCGCCAGGCCGCCAAGGACTTCGAGAACCCGCCGTCGGCCGGCACCGCCGTCAACGTCGCCCGGTCCGGACTCGCCGCCGGAGCGCGCCAGCTCGACCTCGCCGTGGACACCTACGCCGCGGCGCTCAAGGCCGGCGACGACCAGCGCCCGGCGCTGCAGGCCCTGGCGTCGCGGCAGCGCGACAACGCCATCGCCAGCTGGTCGATCGGCGCCACGCAGCTGGACCAGCTCAACATCGACACCGGTCACGGCCACCAGCACGTGTTCCTGCCCAGCGCCCCGGGCCAGGGCGCGATGACCGCCGACGGCGCACGCGAGGGCGATTGAATAACGCTGCTACGGTCCCGGCACATGATCGGATCGGGCCGACGTGACGGACCGGCAGTACTCCTTGGCCGCGCACCGGCGGGACACGGTCCTCGCGCTGTTGCGCCCCTTGCATGGTGGGGCCGCGTCGCTGGTGGCGGAGGCGTCGCTCGGGCATGACTGGGCTCCGGTGACGCGGTTGACGTTCGACCGCGACCTGCCCGGCGTCGGCCGGACGGTGGTGGTCAAGACACGCCGGGTGGACGGGGCCGGTCACGGTGGCCCCGCCCACCTGCGGCGTGAGGAGGCAGCGTTGCGGACGGCCGCGCCCACCGGGGTCACCGCGCGGTTGATCGCCTCCGACCAGGCCGCGGGTGTCGTGGTCACCACCGATCTCGGGGACTGGCCGACGCTGGAGAGCGTCCTGCTCGGCGCCGATGCCGGCGCCGCCGCGCGAGCGGTGGTGGAGTTCGGCGTGGCCGTCGGGCGGCTGCACGCCGGCACGCGCGGCGCGGGTGAGGGGTACCGGCAGGCGCTGGCGGGTCTGGGCGCGCCGGATGCGGATGCCGGCCCCGCACTGCCCTGGCCCGGTGTGGACAGGTGGCGGGACGTGGAGGTCGTGTGCGCCGAGCTGGGCCTGCCGGACGCGCGCGCCGCGGCCGGTGACGCCGCGTTCGTCCAGGATCGGATCGCCGACGCCGGGCCGTTCGCGGCGCTGACGCACACCGACCTCAATCCCGGCAACGCGCTGGTGACGCCGCACGGTGTGCGGATCGTGGACTTCGAAGGCGCGATCTTCGGGCATCTCGGCTTCGACACGTCGTTCCTGCACTTCCCGTTCCCCACCTACAGCGCCCACTGGGCGACGCTGCCCGACAGCGTGGTGGCCGAGGCCGATCGTGCCTACCGCCGCGAACTGGCCGCGGCCGTGCCCGGTGACATCCTCGGAGGCCTTGACCAGGCGCTCGCGGTCGGTGCGGCGGCGGCCCTTGCCGTTCGGGTGCAGCGGCTGCCGCTGCTGGCCGCCGCCGGCCAGCCCGCGCAAGCCCGCTGGCGCCGCCGGGTGCAGCTCGTGCAACAGATCCAGGTGTTCACCCGGCTCGCCGAGCGGGCGGCGACGCTGCCGGCGATGGCGGACTGGTTCGCCCGGCTGGCCGACGCGATGTCGGCCCGCTGGCGGGACGCGACAGCCCCGCCGCCGGCGACGTTCCCCGCTTTCCGGTCGGCCAGAGATCGATGACGCTCAGGGTGGCCGCCGGCGCCGCCGGCCGTGACAGCCTCCCGATAGACATCGAAGACCTCCTCCACGGGCGCTTCACCGTCCGGCGTCGATCCCACGCTGCCTCTTGATTGCGCCTCGTTGACCTGGTACGAATGCTCAACTCAGAACTTAGGTTCATGTATATGAACCATCTGACGGGCCGGAGGGTCACACATGGATGAGCGGCGCCCGAACCCGGGTTTGTTCTTGACCAGCACGTCGATCTCCCGTCGGAGCCTGCTGCGCGGCGCGCTCGCGGCGGGCCTGACCGTTCCCACGGCATCGCTGTTCGCTGCGTGCGGCGGTGCGTCCACCCCGAAGACCAACGACACTCCCGGGACGCTGTCGATGACCGCCTGGGAGGCGTACCCGGACCAGATCCGCACCCTGCTGTCGTCCTTCAAGGACCAGTCCGGCGTGGGCGTGGATCTGTCCCTTATCCCGAACGTCGGCTACGGCCCGGCCCTGCAGACGCGGCTGCAGGGCGGCCAGGCGATCGACGCCTTCTACAACTTCGCCTACGCCTCGACCAAGTACGTCGACGCGGGCTGGGCCGGAACGCTCAACAAGTTCGCCGGCGTCGAGGACATGCTGGGCGACATGTTCCCCGCCTCGGCGGCCCGGCACCGGCTCGCGGACGGCCGAATCATCAGCGTCCCGTACTTCTCCGCGGTGCACAGCCTCATGTACAACCAGAGCCACCTGCAGAAACACGGCATCAGTGCACCTCCGACCACGAAGGAGGAGGTGTACGAGCAGTGCAAGAAGCTCAAGGCCGCCGGGGTCGCCAGTCCGTACGCGGGCTACTGGACCAAGCAGTTCCTGGAGGAGTACTTCCTCGTCTACCTGCTGGCCGACGGGATCACGCCGTTCGACGCCAAGGGTGCCCCGGTCTTCGCCGACGACGCCAAGACGCTCAGCGTCATGGAGTGGTGGAAGGCGATGTACCAGGAGGGACTGACGTCCAAGGAGGTGCTCACCGCCGACCCGGGCGCGCACGTCACCGCGATGGCGCAGGGCAACTCCACCTTCTACACGCTGCACCACTACTTCCTGCAGATCATCCGCACGACCGAGGGGCCCGAGTCGAAGAACGTCACGATCTCGTACCGCCACCCCGGCATCACCGGCAAGACGCTGCAGATCGGTGAGGTCATCCAGATCGGGGCCACGGCCGGCGGCGCCCGGGCCGAGGACGCCTGGAAGCTGCTGAAGTTCTACGGCTGGAAGGACGAGGCCGGCAAGTACTCCACCTTCACCTCCTGGGCGAAGGCGGCGGCGCTGCTCGGCCCGTACCCGGGGCTGTTCAAGGACAAGGACTTCCTGGCCGCGTTCCCGGACTACTACGAGATGCCGAAGCTGGAGGACGCCTTCGCCAACCAGAGCGACGTGGTCCCGGCCCGGGTCGCCCCGTGGTACGCCTCGTTCCAGGTCAAGGTCGGCGACCGGCTCCAGGCGATGCTGCTCGGCCAGGCCGGCATCAAGGACACCGTCGACGGGCTCGCCGCGGACGCCAAGAACCTCGCCGCCGCGGGCAGCTAGAGCATGGCCGCAAAATCGGTGCGGGCCCGGGCCGATGCCCGGTTCGGGCTCGTCCTCGCCACCCCGGCCCTCGTCTTCGTGCTCGGTCTGGTCGCCTGGCCGGCGATCCGCACGACGATCTACTCCCTGCAGAAGGTCACCTTCGCCGGGCAGGAGCGGTGGGCCGGGCTGGCGAACTTCAAGACCCTGTTCGCCGACAAGCAGTTCGTGCACGCGCTCACCACCACGGTGCTGTACGCGGTCGGGTTCCTGCTCGTCTCGACGCTGCTGGGCCTCGCCTTCGCGCTGCTGCTCAACACCGGCTTCCGCGGCCGGTGGCTGGCCCGCAGCCTGCTCATCGTCCCGTGGGCGTGTCCGTGGGTGATGGTCGGCATGATCTGGAAGTGGTTCGTCGACGGCGAGGTCGGCGCGCTCAACGGCGCCCTCGCCCTCGTCGGCCTCGACGGCGTCTCCCCGCTGTCGGACAGCACCGGCGCCCTGGTCGTCGCGATCCTCGCCGGGGCCTGGCGGCAGGCGTCGTTCACCGGGCTGCTGTTCCTGGCCGGGCTGCAGACGATCCCGCGCGAGCTTCCGGAGGCCGCGATGGTCGACGGGACCAACGCCTGGCAGCGGCTGCGGCACCTGACCCTGCCCTGGCTGCGGCCGGTCATCGTCGTCGTGGTCATCATCAACACGATCTTCGGGTTCATGCAGTTCGACACGATCTGGGCGCTGACCCAGGGCGGCCCGGGCGACGCCACGTCGGTGCTGTCGATCTACCTGTACCAGCAGCTGTTCGTCTACACGAACACCGGCCTCGGCTCGGCGACGGCCGTCGTCCTCGGCGGGATCGCGCTGGTGCTCGGGTTCGTGTTCGTGAAGCTGCTGTACCGCTCGAGCACGATCACGGAGGGCGTGGAGTGAGACGATCAAAACTCGCCTCGGCCGGGATCTACGCCGGGTTCGCGCTGTTCCTCGTCTGGATCCTGTTCCCGCTGTACTTCACCGTGCTGAGCAGTTTCATGGGGCCGTCGGAGATCGGCGCCAAGCCGTTCCACTGGTGGCCGCACGACCCGACGCTGGCCAACTACGTCGCCATCTTCACCGGCAACAGCGCGCCGTTCTCCACCGGGCAGGACGGCGGGATCGTCTCGAGCACCGACGCGGTCGCCCGGCTGATGCCGGCGATCGTGCGGAGCCTGGTCGTCGGTGTCGTCGTGGTCGCCAGCAACCTGGTCATCGCCGGTACCGCCGGGTACGCGTTCTCGCGGTACGAGTTCCGCGGCTCGCGCCTGGCGTACCTGCTGCTGCTCGCCTCCCGGGTGGTGCCGGCCATCGCGATCGTGCTGCCGTTCTTCGTCGCGTTCCGGCAGCTCGGGCTGCTCAACACGTCGCTGGCCCTGATCATCAGCTACAACGCGTTCACGCTGCCGTTGGCGATCTGGCTGCTCAAGACGTACTTCGACAGCGTGCCCAAGGAGCTGGAGGAGGCCGCCGAGGTCGACGGCGCGTCCCGGTTGCGCTGCCTGCTGGTGGTTGTCACCCCGATCGCCCGGCCCGGGCTGATCGCCGCCGGCCTGCTGGTCTTCCTGGAGGCGTGGAGCGAGTTCTTCTACTCGCTGGTGCTCACCAACGCCCTCACCGTCCCGCCGGTCGTGGCCGGCCTGCAGAACCTCCAGCAGTTCTCCTGGACGACGCTGGCCGCGGCCACCATGTTCACGGTCGTCCCGCCGGTGCTCATCGCGCTGGCGTTTCAGCGGTACATCGTGACCGGCCTTGCCGCAGGGAGTGTGAAATGATCGAAAGTCTTGCCGGGAAGGTCATGACCGTCCTCGGGCCGATCGAGCCCGAGGACATGGGCAACACCCTCAGCCACGACCACGTGCTGGTCGACGGGTGGGGACTGCGCCAGCTGTACGAGGCGATCCTCGACGACGAGGAGATCGCCGTCGAGGAGCTCCGCCGGTTCGCCGCGGCCGGCGGCCGGACGATCTGCGACCCGACCAACATCGGGCTCAAGCGCGACCCGCAGGCCCTGCGCCGGATCAGCGAGGCCAGCGGCATCAACATCGTGATGGGCGCCGGCTGGTACCGCGAGGTCGTCTACCCCGGCTACATCACCACCGACAGCACCGAGGCCCTCGCCGACCGCCTCGTCGCCGAGGTCACCGACGGCGTCGACGGCAGCGGCATCCGCCCCGGCTTCATCGGCGAGATCGGCACCGAGCGCGGCCACATCACCCCGCACCAGGAGCGGGTGTTCCGCGCCGCGGGCCGGGCCCACCGCCGCACCGGCTGCCCGATCATGACCCACACCACCCACTGGGGCGAGCTGGCCCTCGAGCAGCTCGACCTGCTCGCCGAGGAGGGGGTCGACCCGGCCCGCGTCATCGTGTCGCACCTGGGCGACCGGCGCGGGACGAAGTGGTGGCTGCCGATCGCCGAACGGGGCGCCTGGCTCAACATCGACAACCTGGCCTTCGTGCAGGGGTACGCGCCCCTGTCGTTCCGGGCCGACAACGTCGCCGAACTGACCGCCATGGGACTGGCCGGGCAGCTGATGCTGTCCAACGACATCTGCGAGCTGGGCCAGCTCGCCGCGTACGGCGGACCGGGCTACGCCAACGTGATCGAGACCTTCCTGCCCATGCTGCGCGACCGGGGAGTGTCCGAGGAGGACATCCACCGCATGACGGTCGCCAACCCCGCCCGGGCGTTCGCGTACGCGGCGGCGCCCGCCACTGAACCTGGAGAACAACCATGAGCACAACAGCAGTCGTGGTCGGCGCGGGTCGCGGCATCGGGCAGGCGATCGGCGAGGACCTCGCCCGCGCCTGCCCCGGCGACCGGCTGGTCCTCGCCGACATCGACGCCGAGCTCGTCGAACGCGTCGCGGCCACGCTGCGGGTGCAGGGCGTCGAGGCGACCGCCCGCCACGTCGACGTCACCGACGAGAAATCGGTGCAGGACCTGGTCGCCGAGACCGCCGAGGCGGACAAGGTCGCGATCGCCGCCGGGGTCTTCGACAGCTCACCCACCCTCGACGTCACCGTCGCCGACTTCGAGCGCATCCTGCGGGTCAACGCCGTCGGCTGCTTCGACGTGGCCCGCCGCTACGCCGCCGGCATGGCCGCCCGCGGCAGCGGGTCCATCGTGGCGGTCGCCTCCGTCGCCGCGCGGATGCCCCGGATGCGGCAGGCCGCCTACGCGGCGTCCAAGGCCGCCCTGCGCCAGTCGTTGCGGGTCCTCGCCCTGGAGGTCGCCGGCAGCGGGGTCCGGGTCAACACCGTCTCGCCCGGGCCGACGGACACGGAGATGATGCGGCAGCTCGCCAGCGACCACGCCTCCGTCGACGACCTGGCCGACGGAAGCCTGCCGGCGTTCCGCCCCCGGATCCCGGCCGGCCGGGTCGCCCGCGGCAGCGACGTCGCCTCCGTGGTGCGCTTCCTGCTCTCCGCGGACAGCTCCCACATCCTGCTCGGCGACATCGTCGTCGACGGCGGCGAGCTGCTGGGCATGTGAGGAGCGACGTCATGATCAGGCTTGGCATCGTCGGTGCCGGGATCATGGGCGCCAAGGTGGCGGCGACCGCCGAAGGGCTGCCCGGGGTGCGAGTCACCGCCGTCGCCGACCCGGTTGCCGAACGCGCCGCCGCGCTGACCGGCCGGTCGGGCGGCCTCGCGTTCGCCGGCTGCTCCGAACTGCTGGACTCCGGCGCGGTCGACGCCGTCTACCTCGGGCTGCCCCACGACGGCCACGCCGACGCCTGCGTCGCGGCGGCGGCAAGCGGCGTCCACGTCCTGATCGACAAGCCGCTGTGCAACAGCGTCGCCGAGGCGGACCGGATCATCGCGGCCCGGGACGCGGCCGGCATCGTGCTCATGGTCGGGTTCAGCTACCGGTTCCGGGCCGAGTGGCTCGCGGCCCGGACGCTGGTCGCCGACGGCGTGATCGGGGAGCCGCTGTCGGTCACCGACGTGATCGTCGAGGCGACGCCCGACACGCCGCCCTGGTACTGGGACGCCGGCCGCGGCGGCGGGATCCTGCAGCTGCAGGCGCACCACTGCTTCGACCGGCTGCCGTGGCTGGTCGGCGTGCCCCTGGCCGAGCTGACCTGCCGCACCACCGGCCTGGCCGGGGAGGCCGAGTCGGCGGCCGCGATCACCGGGACGTTCGCGTCCGGCGCGGTCGCCGGAATCTCGCTGTCGTTCGGCCGCACGCACGGGGCCGGCCCCCGGTCGCTGACCGTCGTGCAGGGCAGCGCCGGGCAGCTGCGGATCGAGCAGGGCGGCACGCTCGCCGTGTCGTCCACGGCGGGGGAGCGGGCCGAGTCCTACGCCGGCGACGACTGGCTGCACCGGCAGCTCTCGGCGTTCGTGGCGGCCTGCTCCGGGCCGGAGCCCGCCGTCCCGGCCGCCGAGGACGGGCGGCTGGCCGTGGTCTGCGCCGCCGCCGCGGCCGAGTCCGCCCGCACCGGACAGCCGGTGAGGCTGTCATGACCGGGTTCGTGCTCCGTGGCGGCCTCGTCTGCGACCCCGAGGCCGGCACCCTGGCCCCGGGGGACGTCGTCGTGCGCGACGGGCGGATCGCCGGCAGGGCCGGCCCGGCGGACCGGGTCGTGGACGTGTCGGGGCTGGTGGTGACGCCTGGGCTGGTCGACCTGCACACGCACGTCTTCGTCGGCCAGGACCTCGGTGTCGATCCGGACGTGCTCGGCCCGCCCAGCGGGGTCACGACCATGGTGGACACCGGCAGCGCCGGCGCGCACCTGTTCGGGGCGTTCGTCCGCGGTACGCTCGAACAGGCCCGCACCCGGATCGGCGCGTTCATCAACATCTCCACCGTCGGCACCACGAGCATCCTGCTCTCCGGAGAGCTGAAGACCCTCCCGTACGTCGACCCCGCCGCCTGCCGCGCGGCGATCGCCGAACACCGGCAACGGATCATCGGCGTGAAGGTCCGGGCGTCCGCCGACGTCGCCGGCGACAACGGCGTCGTCGCCCTGGACCGGGCTCGCGAGGTCGCCGACGCCGAGGGGCTGCCGCTGATGGTGCACCTCGGGCCGCCGCCCGCCTCGCTGGCCGACATCCTGGCCCGGCTCGGCCCCGGCGACATCCTCACCCACTGCTTCACCGGCCTGTCCGGCACCCCGTACACCGAGCACGGCCGGGTCGTCGACCTGGTCCACGAGGCCCGGCAGCGCGGCGTGCTCTTCGACGTCGGGCACGGCATGTGCGGCTTCGACCTGGAGCAGGCGCGGGCCGCGGTCGGCGCCGGGTTCCTGCCCGACACGATCAGCTCCGACCTGCACACCTACTCGCGGCCCATCGTCGGCGGCCTGCCCGACGTCATGGCGAAGTTCCTCGGGCTCGGCGTCGCCCTGCCCGAGGTGGTCCGCCGCACGACGGTGGCGCCGGCCCGGGTCGCCGGGCTGGACGGCGCCGGTGTCGGGACCCTCCGCGCCGGTGCACCGGCCGACGTCGCGGTCCTGCGGGTGACCGAGGACCCGGCCCCGGCCGTCGCGGCCGTGCTGACCGTCCGGGGCGGCGAGATCGTGTACCGCGCCGAACCAATCTGAAAGGGGCATCGACACATGGACATCTATACGGAACTGGGCGTGCGCACCATCATCAACGCGGTCGGGCCGGCCACCCGGCTGGGCGGCCTGCCGCTGTCCGACGACGTCGTGGAGGCGATGCGGGCGGCGGGCGCACGCAACGTACGCATGGACGAGCTCCAGGAGGCCGCCGGCGCCGAGATCGCCGCCCTGCTCGGCGCGCCCGCCGCCTACGTCACCAGCGGCGCCGCCGCGGCCCTGAGCCTCGCCACCGCCGTCTGCCTCGCCGGCGACCGTCCAGCGGCCATCGACGTGCTGCCCGACGTCGCCGGGCCCCGCCGCCGGGCCATCATCCAGCGGGCCCACCGGGACCCCTACGACCACGCGCTGACCGCCGTCGGCGCGGAACTGGTCGAGATCGGCTACCCCGGATCGACGCGCCCCGACGAGCTCGTCCGCGAGCTCGACGAACGGGCCGCGCTGGTGCTGTGGCGGCCCGGCCGCGGCGGCGACCACCTCGGCATCGCCGAGGTCTCGGAACTGGCCCACCGCGCCGGTGTGCCGGTGCTCGTCGATGCCGCGATGGACGTACCACCCCTGGCGAGGCTCGCGGAGCTGCTCGACGGCGGCGCCGACCTGGTCGCGATCAGCGCCGGAAAGGCCTTCCGGGGCCCGCACACCGCCGGAATCCTCTGCGGCCGGGCCGACCTGGTCGGCGCGGTCGCCCTGCACCACCAGGACATGGACATCCGGCCCAGCACCTGGCAGCGCTCGGAGATCACCGGCGCCGACCCCGTCCGCGGCCGGCACGGCATCGGCCGGGGCATGAAGGTCGGCCGCGAACAGATCATCGGCCTGCTCGTCGCCCTGCGGGCGTTCGTCCGGGACCCGGACGCCCACCACCGGCACGGGGCGCAGGAGCTGGCCGACATCCGGGCCGCGCTGGAGGCCGACGCCCGGTGCGCGGTCCGGGACGGCTACGAGCACCACCTCGACGTACCGGTCCTCGAGATCGACCTGTCCGCGTCCGGTCGCGACGCCGATGACGTCGTGCGGGAGCTGGACCGGGGCGCGCCCCGCATCCACGTCGGCGAGGACCGCGCCTGGCAGGGCGTGCTCGTCGTCAACCCGATGGGACTACAGCCCGGCGACGGTGCCGCGCTGGCGAAGCGGCTGATCGAGGTACTCGACCAATGACGGGCCCATGGCGGCTGGCCGCGGCGCCGGTGGCCCGCATGCCGCTCGTGGGAACGGCGGCGTTCTTCGGCCGCAACGACCACGACTTCTACGACCTGTGGTTCTACGTCTGGCTGGTCACCGACGGCGAGCGGACCGGACTGATCGACACCGGCCTGCCCATCGGCGACGCCGACCGGGCGGCGCTGGAGAAGGCCAATCAGGCCCTGGACCCGCGATGCGCGTTCCACGACGTGCGGCTGCTGCCGGAGGCCCTCGACGTGCTCGGAGTCCGCGGCGAGGACGTCGACTTCGTCCTGCTCACCCAGACGGTCACGTACCACACCGGCGGGCTCCTGCCGGGCCTGCTCCCGCGCGCCACGATCTACGCCTCGTACGCCGGGGTACGGGAGATGTTGTGCGCGCCGCCGGGGCACCCGCCCACCGAGTTCTACTTCACGAGCGGCACCTGGTCGTTGCTGCGGGACCTGGCGGTCGCCGGGCGGCTCGTGCTGACCGACGGGCCGGTCACGGTGGCGCCCGGGCTGGAGTTCGAGACGACCGGCGGCCACCACCCCGGGTCGGCCGGCGTCCGGGTCCGCTGCGCCGACGGCGTGGTCGGCCTGCTGGAGACGGCGTTCTTCGACCGCAACATCGCCGAGGAGCTCCCGATCGGCATCGCCGAGGACGCCGCCGCGTGCCGCCAGTCCATCAAACAGTATCGACGCGTGTGTGATGAGGTGGTGGCGTTGCACGACCCGGGCAACGCGGCGCGCTTCCCGATCGAACCTGGGCGGGACAGCCGGTCACATCTCAGCACGCAAGGAGGCCAGCGTCATGACCGCCACCCGTAACACCCCGCCGAACGTCCAGTCCGCGACCGGCGTCAAGTCTGCCGAGCGCGCGCTGGATCTCATGGAGTACCTGGCCGCACACCGCTCCGGCGCAACGTTCCCGCAGATCAGCCACGACCTGGGCTTTCCCAAGAGCAGCCTGCACGCACTGCTGGGCACGCTGGTGAGCCGCGGCTGGATCCATCTGGATGAGGAACAGCGGCGCTACCGGATCGGCGTGCGGGTCTGGGAGACCGCGCAAAGCTTCGACTACCTGGACAGCCTCGCCCAGCGGGCCGAACCGCACCTGCGGGCGGCCCGCGACGAGCTCAACGAAACCGTGCAGCTCGCCGTGCTCGACGGCATCGACAACGTCTACATCGCCAAGGTCGAGGCCGACCATCCGCTGCGGCTGGTGTCCCGGGTCGGGATGCGGCTGCCCGCCTACGCCACCGGCCTCGGCAAGGTGCTGCTGGCCTACCTCGATCCGGCGGACCTGAAGGCACGCCTCGAGGGCGTGAGCATGCGCAAGTTCACGCAGCACACCGTCACCACGTGGCAGCAGCTGCTCGAGCGGGTCCAGGACATCCGTGAGCGCGGCTTCGGCGAGGACGACGGCGAGTACACCCCCGGGGTCTTCTGCGTCGCCGTACCGGTCAGGGACGGCACCGGGCGGGTGGTGGCCGCGATGAGCTGCTCCATCCCCCGGGTCCGGCTCGGTGACGGGCCGGCGCACCGCGACCACCTCGTGAGCTCGCTGACCCGCCACTGCGACGCGATGTCCCGTGACCTCGGCTGGCGCGGCGGTGACCAGTGACCAGTGTTCGTCCACATCAGACACCGAAGGCGGAGACATGGTGCAACAGATCCGGACCGACCGGGCCCCGGTCCCGGCCGGGGCGTACTCGCAGGGGCTGCTCGTCAACGGGCTGCTCTTCACCGCCGGGATGGGACCGGTCGACCCGGCCACCGGGCAGCTCGTCGGCCGTGACGTCGGCGAGCAGACCGTCCAGGTGCTGCGCAATCTCGACGAGGTGCTGAGGGCCGGCGGAAGCTCGCTCAGCCGGGTCGTGAAGGTCACCGTGCACCTGGCGGACCTGACCGACTTTGCCGCCTTCGACCGGGCGTACGGCCGGCTGATGTCCGAGCCGCGCCCGGTGCGCACGACGGTGGGATCGACGCTGGCCGCGGGCATGCTGGTCGAGATCGACTGCGTGGCGGCAGTGGACGGCTGACGCCGCGCCCGCGGCGCTCAGGACAGGGGGGCCATCAGCGGGGCGAGCCGGTCGGCGCAGGCTCGCAGCGCCGGCAGGTATCGCTGGGCGCGGTCGCCGGCACCGCCCGCGCGGGCCGAGGGGATGGAACAGCTCACGGCGGCGACGACCGCCCCCGACTCGCTGCGCACCGGCACGGCGACGCAGTAGAGCCCGACGGTGTACTCGCCGTCGTCCTCGGCGAACCCGTTGGTCCGCACGGCCGCGAGCCGCCGCTGCAGCTCGGCCTTGTCGCCGACGGTGCTCTTGGTGAACCGCTGCAACGTGACCCCGATCAGCCGGCGGCGCAGCTCGCCCGCGGGCAGGCCGGCCAGCAGCACCTTGCCCAGCGCCGTGGTGTGCGCGGGCAGCCGCAGCCCGACGCCGGAGACCAGGCGCAGCGGATGGTCGGACTCCTCCTTGGCCAGATAGACGTTGTCGAGGCCGTCCAGGACGGCCAGCTGCACCGTCTCGTTGAGCTCGTCACGCAGCGCGCGCATCTCGGGTCCAATGAGGACGGTGATGTTCCGGTTGTGTGCGTACGCCTGCCCGACCTCCCAGGCGCGCAGCCCGACCCGGTAGACCCGGGAGTCCGGGTCCATGAACAGGTAGCCGTGCTCCGACAGCACCCGCAACAGCCCGTGCAGGCTGCTGCGGGGCAGCTGCAGGGCGGTGCGGATACCGCTGGCGTCGATCCCGTCGGTGTGCCCCGCGACCAGGCCCAGGATCTGCAGTACGCGTTCGGCCGACTTGATCGAGCCGGCCGGCGTCGCGGCGTCCGCGACGTCCTGAGATCGGGGTGTCGGCGCCATGGTTTCCGTCCGCCTTCGTCCGTGAGTCGAGTCCCGAGCAGGGTGCCACACGCGTCCGATCGTAGGCAATCAACCGGCTCTGAGCTTGGAGAATAGGCACGTGATTCATATATCTGAACGCGTATTCCCATATCCGATCACCGCGTCTACAGTCGTGGACCAAGTCCCACGTCCCTGCGACACACCAACTGCCACACGAGGTGGACTGGAATGTTGAGACACCGATCCGCACTTCTGGCGGCCGCTGTCGTGGCTTCATTGAGCCTGACGGCCGCATGCGGCGACACCACTGAACCCACCAAGTCCGCCCAGGACGGCGGCACCCTCGAGATCACCCACTGGGACCTGCTGGCACCGAGCTACGGCGCGAAGATGTGGGAGACCTTTCAGGGCTACCAGCAGCAGAACCCAAAGGCGACGCTGACCAAGCAGGAAATCACCCGGGCCGACTACGAGACCACCATCAAGACGCAGATCGCCGCGGGCGGCGGCCCCGACGTGTTCGCCGTCGCCGACACGTTCCTGCCGGAGCTCGCCGAGGCAGGTGTCCTCGAACCGCTCGACGGCGTCTTCAGCGCCGACACGAAGCTCAACGTCACCAACGAGGGCGGCAAGTGGCGCGGCAAGCAGCTCGCCATCACCGCCCAGATCGCCCCCTACGCGTTGCTGTGGAACAAGGACATCCTGGCCCAGGCCGGCGTCCAGCCGCCGACCACGCCCGAGGAACTCGTCTCGGCGGCGAAGACCATCAAGGAGAAGACGGGCATCACCGGCTTCGCGGTGCGCCATCGCATCGCCGAGGAGAACCCGTGGTGGATCGACTTCAACAACTGGCCGCAGGGCTTCGGCGGCGGCTGGTCCGACGGCAAGAACCTCACCATCGACCGGCCGGAGAACATCGCCGCGCTCAAGGCCTACAAGGCCGTCTACGACTCCGGCGCCTTCGCCGTGGGTGACGACGCGTCGACCTTCCGCACGAAGTTCAAGGAGGGCAAGCTGGCGATGCTCATCGACGCGACCGGCGCGCCGACCGCGATGATCAGCGACAAGGTGCCGGGCACCTCCATCATGTCCTCGAAGCTGCCGTTCCCGGGCAAGAACACCAGCCAGGTCGGCATCTACTTCGTCATCAACAAGCACTCCAAGAACAAGGAGCTGGCCAAGGACTTCCTGCGCTGGCTGGTCCAGCCGCAGCCGCAGCAGAAGCTCTCCGAGGTCATCGGCAACGCCTCGACCGTGGCCGTCGACACGACCGTCCCCGAGGCGTACGTCAAGGCCAACCCGTGGGTCACCGCCTACCGGGAGAACGCGCCGTACTCGCACGACGCCGTGGTGGACGGGTTCGAGGCCAAGACCCCGCAGATCCGCCACATCGTGTTGCAGTGGATCGAGAAGGTGCTGCTGCAGAACGTCCCGCCCGAGGAGGCCCTCGCCAAGGCGGCCCAGGAGGCCAAGGCGGCGGTCGGGGGCTGACCCGCCGCCGGCGCGGTAGGTGCCGGCCACGCGGCATCTACCGCGCACGATCCCCCCGAAGGAGGCCCATGAGCACCCGATCGCGGCTCGCGCCGTACCTGTTCGTCGGCGGCGCGGCCGTCTATCTGTTGGTGTTCACCGCCACCCCGCTGCTGCGCGGGGTGCTGCTCAGCTTCACCGACACCAAACTGCTCAACCCCGACAGCGGCGAGTACGTCGGCCTGGACAACTACCACGACCTCCTCGTCGACGACCGGTTCGCCTCATCGGTGCTCACCACGATCCTCTACACCGCCTGCACGGTCGGCGGGTCGCTGCTGCTCGGCACCGCCGCCGCGTTCGCGATCAACGACGGATTCCGCGGCCGGGCCGTCGTGCGGGCCATCCTCACGATGCCGTGGGCGGTGCCCTCGATCGCCGTCGTGCTCGTCTTCACCTGGATCTTCAACGTCGGTGACGGGGTCGCCAACCGCAGCCTCGCCGTCCTCGGCATCGGTGAGCAGGGCTGGCTCATCGACCCCGACCTCGGCCTGCTGTCCGTGACCGCGGTCAGCGTCTGGAAGGTGTTCCCGTTCATCATGCTCGTCGTCCTCGCCGCCCTGCAGTCGGTGCCCGCCGAGTTGCGCGAGTCGGCCCGGGTCGACGGCGCCGACCGGTTCACCGCGCTCAAGGAGATCGTCCTGCCGCACATCGCGCCGACCCTGCGCATCGTGGCGCTGCTCATGACGATCTGGTCGCTTCGCCGCTTCGAGATCATCTACCTGCTCACCGGCGGCGGACCGGTCGATGCCACCAACACGCTCGTCATCAACGTCTACCGGGAGGCGTTCGCCAACTCCGACCTCGGCCGGGCGTCCGCGCTGGGGATGCTCGGGCTGTGCCTGTCCCTCGTCGTCACCGTCGTCTACTTCGTCGTCGAGCGACGCTCGGCGCGGCGGGAGGCGCAGTGAAGCGGCTGACCGGAGCGGGTCCGGGGCGATGGCTCGCGGTCGTCGTGCTCATCGTCGTCGCCGGCTTCCCGGTGTACTGGATGCTCAACACCGCCCTCGCCACCCGCGAGGAACTGTTCAACGGGCAGAGCCTGTGGCCGCGCGTCGACCGGATCGCCTCCATCTTCGACGTCTTCGACAGCGACGTACCGCTGCTGCGCTGGCTCACCAACAGCGCGATCGTGGCGTCCGGCACGACGTTCTTCAGCCTGGCGCTCGCCGTGCTGGCCGGGTACGGGCTGTCGCGGTACCGCCGCTTCCACGGCCGCGGTCTCGTGGGCTTCGCGCTGTTCGCCACCCAGATGCTGCCCGAGGCGCTGTTGATCGTGCCGCTTTACACGCTGTTCGTGTCCCTCGGCCTGATCAACGGGCTGTTCGGCCTGGTGCTGGCCAACACGGCCTTCGCCATGCCGGTCGCCGCGTGGATCATCAAGTCGGCCGTGGACGGCGTGCCCTACGAGATC
The DNA here is from genome assembly GCF_050936175.1 of Dactylosporangium sp. CA-139066. Taxonomy (NCBI): domain Bacteria; kingdom Bacillati; phylum Actinomycetota; class Actinomycetes; order Micromonosporales; family Micromonosporaceae; genus Dactylosporangium; species Dactylosporangium sp. CA-139066. The sequence continues at coordinate 4,488,259 of NZ_JBNJNH010000001.1, forward strand.
GAGGAGGCGGCCCGGGTCGACGGCGCACCCCGGTTCGTCGTCTTCTCCCAGGTCACGCTGCCGCTGGTCGCGCCGTCGGTGGCCGCGGCCGCCGTCATCACGTTCTTCGACGGCTGGAACGAGTACCTGTTCGCCTCGACGTTCATCCGCGACTCGGCGAAATGGCCGGCCAGCAAGGGCCTGTCGTCGTTCATCGGCGAGTTCATCACCCCGTTGTCGACGGTGTTCTCCGCCGCGCTGGTGTTCACCGTTCCCGCCATCATCTTCTTCCTACTGGTCCAGCGCCGGATCGTGAGTGGCCTCACCTCCGGTTCGGTGAAGGGGTAGGCATGCCAGCCATCGCGTTCCGGGGCATCCGGAAGTCCTACGGCGACACACCGGTCATCCACGAGTTCTCCACGGAGATCCGGGACCGGGAGTTCCTGGTGCTGCTCGGCCCGTCCGGGTGCGGAAAGTCCACCATGCTGCGCATGATCGCCGGGCTCATCGACATCACCGGCGGTGATCTGCTCTTCGACGGCCAGCGGGTCAACGACCTGGAACCCAAGCAGCGCAACGTCGCGTTCGTCTTCCAGTCCTACGCGCTCTACCCGCACAAGACGGTGCGGGCCAACATCGCCTTCCCGCTGTTGATGAGCCGTTTCCGCTGGTGGCAGCACATCCCGGTGGTCGGCATGGTGGCGCGCTGGCGGGCGATGCGCGACCCCGCGATCACCACGAGAATCGAGCAGATCGCCGCGACCATGGAGCTCACACCCTACCTCGAGCGCCGGCCGCGCACGCTGTCCGGCGGGCAGCGGCAGCGGGTCGCACTGGCCCGGGCTCTGGTTCGCGAGCCCTCGATCTACCTGCTGGATGAGCCGCTGTCCAACCTGGACGCCAAGCTGCGGGCGCAGATGCGCACCGAGATCACGGCGCTGCACCGGCGAGTGGGAGCGAGCTTCATCTACGTGACGCACGACCAGGTCGAGGCGATGACCATGGGCACCCGCATCATCCTGCTCAACGACGGCGTCGTGCAGCAGAGCGGGACCCCGCAGGAGATCTACGACGAGCCGGCGAACACCTTCGTGGCCCGGTTCATCGGTTCGCCGGCGATGAACCTCCTGCCGGTCACGGTCCAGGACGGACAGGCCACGATCGACGGCGGTACGACCGTGCCCGCCGCCGGGGTACCCGACGGGCCGGCCCTGCTGGGCGTGCGGGCGGAGAAGGTGCGGGTCGCCGCGACGGGCTCCGGCCTGCCGGCCCGGGTGGCGGTGGTGGAACGGCTGGGCGCCGAAACCGTGGTCGGTTTCCGGCTCGGGCTCGCCGCCAACCCCGACGAGCTCGGCGCCGCCGCCGTGCGCGACCTGCACTACGCGAAGTTACCGGGTGACGCCGGCCTCGTCGTCGACGACGAATGCCGGGTGCTGCTCGACCTGAGCGGCGCCTGCTGGTTCGACAGTGACAGCGGTGCGCGCATCGGCGCGCGGAAGGATGTGCGTGTCGCATGAAAGCACTGCTCTACGCCGGGCCGCTCGAACTCGTCGTCACCGATCTCGACGTTCCGGCTCCGGCCGACGACGAGGTGCTGGTACGGGTGGCCGCGGCCGGGGTCTGCGGATCCGAGGTGGAGGGTTTCGCCACCCAGAGCCCGTTCCGCAAGCCGCCACTGGTGATGGGCCACGAGTTCGCCGGGCATCGGGTCGACGACGGCGCCCTGGTCACGGTCAACCCGCTGGTGGCATGCGGCGAATGCGCCAACTGCCGGCGTGGCAGGACGAACATCTGCGACCACCGCAGCATCCTCGGGATCAACCGGGCGGGCGGCTTCGCCGAGTACGTGGCCGTGCCGCGAGCCAACGTGCACCCGCTGCCGGCCGGCGTGTCCCCGCAGCGCGGAGCGTTCGTCGAACCCATGGCCAACGCCGTGCACGCCGCGAACCTGGTCGCCGACCGGCTCGCCCCGGACGCCCGGGTCGGCGTGATCGGCGCCGGCATGCTGGGCACAGCGGTACTGCTGGTGCTGCGCAGCCGCGGCCTGACCGGCATCGACGTCGCCGACCTGGCCGAACCGCGGCTCGCGACCGCGGTCAAGGCGGGCGCCGAGCGCACCGGGCAGCGGCTGACCGGCGCCTTCGACGTCATCCTGGACACGGTGGGCACGGCCGGGACCCGCGCCGACTCCGTCGCCCAGCTGCATCCGGGCGGTGCCGCGGTCTGGCTCGGCCTGCATGCCGCGGAGTCCGATGCGGACTGCCGAGCGATGATCCGGGGCGAGAAGGCGGTCCTGGGCAGCTTCTGCTACACCGACGCGGAGTTCGCGGCGGCAGCGCCACTTGCCGCCGCCCTCGACGAGGACTGGCTGGAACTTCGAGACCTCGCCGACGGTGTCGAGGTGTTCGAGGCGCTGATGCGAGGCCCGTCGGCGCGCATCAAGACGATGCTGGTGCCCTGACGTGGTGCTCGGGAGGGCTCGATGAGCCGTACGGTGGTGGTGGCAGGCGGCGGCACCGGCATCGGCCGGGCGATCGCCGCGACGTTCGTCGGGAGCGGCGACCGGGTGGTCCTGGTGGGCCGGCGCGAGCCGACGCTCCGCGCCGCAGCGGAGACGCTCGGCCCCGCGGCGACCTGGGTCGCCGCCGATCTGAGCACGGCGGACGGTGCCGCGCGGGTGGCCGGCGCGGTGGAGCGGGTGCACGTGATCGTCGCCGGCGCCGGGGGCACCGGCGCGGCGGTGCCGTCCGAACTGGACGCGATCGCCCGGGAGTGGCGTGCCGACTTCGACCAGAACGTGCTGACCGCCGTGCTGCTGGTGGCCGCGCTGCGGCCGAAGCTGGCCGAGCAGGGCCGGGTGATCGGCATCGGCTCGATCGGCGCCCAACTCGGCAGCGGCTACAGCGGCTCGTACGGTGCGGCAAAGGCGGCCTTGCACGCGTGGATCTTCTGGCTCGCCGCGGAACTCGGGCCTACCGGGGCCACCGCCAACCTCGTGTTACCCGGCTATGTGCCGGACACCGAGTTCTTCGGCGACCGGATGAACCCGCAGTTCCACCAGGCCCGGGTCGACCGCACCCTGGTCGGACGCGCCGGCACACCCGAGGACGTGGCGTCCGTCGTGAGCTTCCTGGCCTCGCCCGCGGCATCGTTCATCACCGGGCAACTGGTAGGAGTCAACGGAGGAACCGTGCTGGGGCGATGAGCTCACCCGCTTTCACCGGTAGCGGCCCGTACGTCAGTTGCCGTACGTGATGACCATCGGCGGAGGTTGTAGGGCCATCACCTCCTGCGGGGTCATCAGCCTGTGCTTCGACTCCAGCTGGTAGAAGATCTTGAATCCGCCGTACTTGAAGTTGCCGTACTGCTGCATGCTCTGGCCGACCCAGGCGGAATACTGCTGCGTCTTGAGCTCGATGTCGCCGGGCCAGCCGCCGACGGAGTCGATGTGGATGATGACGTCGACGCGGCCGTCGTTGACGAGGTTGCGCTTGTCGGCGATCAGCGCTGCTCCGGGATCATACGGATCGGCGAGACCGTCGCCGTCGGGGCGGTACTGGTGGATGAGAAACATCTTGCGCGGCACCTTGTACTCCTGCGGCATCGCGGCGACCGCCTCAATGAGCGGGTTGAGGTCGGACGCACGCACGTTCGCCAGGTTCGTGCCGGGAATGCCGTTGTGCCGGGGGAACATCCATTCCGGGTCGACCGCGACGTGCACGAACGGCAGCTTGAGGTACTCGCGGAAGGCGTTGAGCTCGGTGAGCGGATCGGTCCAGCCGAAGTTGAGGTCCAGGAACAGCACCAGCCCGTTGGTGCGGCAGAACTCGACGTAGCTGTTGATGGTCGCGTCGTCGACGTGGTGGCTGTAGGTGCCCGCGGGCCCGCGAGATCCGTCGGGCACGCTGACCACCAGGTCGATGCCGGCGACGACGGGGTGCTGAGGGTCGAGGGCTTGATACTGCGCGGCCTGGTCCTTCAGCCGGGCGAGCATTGCCTGGCTGAGCTGGTAGGCCGGCCCGGTCGCCGCCGCGCCCGGCACCGCGTAGAACGCCACGACCCGGTTCGTCGGCAGCGGCGCACCGATGCTCGGGTCGAACGTCGGCCTGACCTGCTCCGGCGCCGCCGTGGGCGTCGCCTGCGTGTCCGGCCGGCTGTGCGAGACCATCTGGGTCACGTATCCGGCGACCGACATCGTCAAGATGATCCCGAGTGCGAGCGGCACGGCGACGAGCGCGGCAGATCCCCGGCGCCGCCTGAGGATTGGAAACCGAGCGGACATGCAACGGTGACCTTCCGTGGAATCGTGATGGCTGCCTCAAGCACGGCCACACGTCCGCACCTTCATGGCTCACCCGAAGACGACCCCTGCCTGTCCACTCAGGACGGCGCAAAACATCCAGGTTCATCGAGTTTTCACTCGTTCGTGGCGGGTCCGGTGTCCATTGTGGATCACGGTAGTTACCGCCGCGCGGTGCGCGCCAAAGGCATCCGCCCGCGCATCGCCGGCCGCGGCACACCCCACGGTTCGGGCCCTCGGCGTCTACCGCAGGTTCGTGGAACGCGCCGGCGCTGGCGCCAAGGCATGGAACGGCTTCGCGTCCGCTGGGGACGCCGCGACGACGTCCATGAAGCGTTCCTCGGCCTCGCCACCTGCATCCTAACGTACCGACACGTCGCCCGATGTGGTTAAGAACTCCAAGGCCCAGGTCGCGGTGGTCAGCCGTCTTCGATCGGAATACTGACGTTCAGCGTCGTGCCGCCGCCGGTCGGGCTGACCACCTCCATTTCGCCGCCGAGTGCTTCGGTCCGGTCCTGCAGGCCGATCAGCCCGGTTCCTGTGCCGGTGGTGGCGCCCCCGATGCCGTCGTCCTGGATCGAGAGTTTGAAGAACGCGCCGGCGACCTTAGCCTCGATGCGTACCGTGCTCGCCCGGGCGTGTTTGGCGGCGTTCGTGAGTGCCTCGGACACGATGAAGTACGCGGTGACCTCGGTCCGTTCAGCCAAGTGCCGGTTGATGTCCAGGGTGAGCTCGACCGGGATCGCGCTGCGGCGGGCCAGCGTCCTCAGCGCCGGGCCGAGCCCGCCCCTGGACAGGATTGCCGGGTGGATGCCCCGGGAGATTTCCCGCAGGTCATCGCAGACGCCGGTCACGTCGTGCGCGGCAACCTTCAGCTGGTCGCTGATCGCGTCGAGGCCCGGTGGCAGCGACCCTTCGATAGAGCGCAGTTGAAGCCCGATCGAGATGAGACGTTGCTGTGCGCCGTCGTGCAGATCGCGCTCGAGCTGCCGGCGCGTGTTGTCGGCCGCGGCGACGATGCGGGCGCGGGAGGCGACGAGCTGCGCCTGGCTGTCGGCGTTGGCGATCGCCGTTGCGAGCAGTTTGGTGAAATCCACCAGACGCGCCGCGGCCGCCTCCGAGATCGGTGCGGGCGACGTGGTGGTGACGAGGGCGGCGCCCCAGAGGCGACCCTCGACCAGGACCGGAACGCCGACCCCGGAACGGATGCCCATCTCGCGCAGCATCGCGGCGGTGGGACCCGCGGCGTCGGCGTAGTTCATGCGGGCCGCGGTTCCGGTGCGCCTGATGGTCTCGGAGAGGCACTCCCCGTCGAGCTGAATGCGCGTCCCGGCCGGCAGCGTGGGGAGGCCGGGTTCGTTGCGGCCTGAGGCGAGCGTGGCCGTGCCGTCCGGTTCGTACCGGATGAGTGCGGTGTTCTGGGGGCCGCAGATCTGGCGCAGTTCCTCGGCGACCGCATCGAACACCTCGGTCGGTGCGGCTCCATCCGCGACGAGGGTGGCCACCCGCCGCAACGCGGCCTGCTTCTCCATCAGCAAGGTGGCCTCCTTGCGGCTGGCCCGAAGCGAGTCGGTCATTGCCTCACGGTCGACGGCCGCGTGCAGCAGCGAATCCAGCGACGGGACCACGCGTTGCCGCAGACGCTCGAGCGTTGCTTCGGGCAGGTTGGCCGGGACCAGCAGGGTGCCCAGGCGCGTCGCGTGGTCCCACAAGGGCAGTGCGGTCCGGCGCTCGTCCCCGGGTACCGCCCCGAGTTCGACGGCTACGGAGTCCAGCGCGAACTCGTCGGCGATGCGCTGGGACACCGGGCCGAGGACCGAGCGCACGTCGTCGGCGCCGAGCATCCGCCGGGCCAGCGCGGCGGCGAGGTGAGCCTCCTGCTGCCGCGCCGTCGCGTCGGCGGCGCGCTTGCGAGCCAGGTTGGCCAGGAAGCTGGTCAGCAGCCCGGCCGCGATGAAGACGACGGCGCTGAGCACGTCGCTGCGCGGAACGAGGTGGAACCGCCAGTAGGGGCGAAGGAAGACGAAGTTGAAGGCGAAGGCGCTGACCAGCGAGGTGACGATCCCGAGCCTGGCACCCCACACACTGGAGATGAGCAGGACGCCGCACAGGTAGATCACGCTGTCCGCGCCGATCTGACTGCCCGTCTGCAGGGGCAGCAGCACCGCAGTCTCCACCGCGATGACCAGCACAGCGACCAGCAACCCGACGGCAAACGGTGGCGGTTTCGGGCTCAGGATCAAAGCCATCAGGCGGGCCCGCATCAGCGACCGCCCATCCATCTCAGTGCAACGCGCTCATTCAGCCTATCGCTGCGGCCCGCCGGGCAGGCCCGGGCGGTGACGCTGCCGGCCGGGTGCGGCCGGTTGCGGACCGAGGTCACGCAGCAGCGCGGGGAGTGGTGCCGCAGCCGCGCCTCGCCCCAAGCTCGGCGGCATGGCTGACGGCGAGGGTGCGCCGAGCCGCCACCTCCGGGCGGTTACCGAAATGTGCTCTTGACCGTGGGGGACCCACGTGGGACTTTGTATCGCAACTTAATGAAGTGGGTGGACGAAGTGCCGTTAGCGAAGCATGGGGCCGGGCGGGACCTCTCCCGGTCAGCGGTGCTCGCGCTCCTCGGGAGCCGCGGGCCGATGTCCCGTGCGGACATCGCGCGTGAGCTCGGGCTCAGCCCCGCTGCTGTGTCGCAGATCATGCGCCGGCTCCTCGAGCAGCGGATGGTCGAGGAGGTCGCGCAGGCGCCGTCCAGCGGCGGGCGGCCCGGCTCGCTCATCGGCCTCGTGGGGGAGGCCGGCCGGGCGCTCGGGGTAAAGGTCGCGGCCGACCACCTCGTGATCGTCAACGTCCGGCTCGACGGGCAGATGCTCAGCAGCACCACCCTGGCATTCGACGCGATGGCCCCCGACGCACTCGCCAGGCTCGCCACCGAGCTGGCGCCCCACACGCACCTCGACCCCGGGCTGCCCAAGCTCCTCGGCGTCGGCGTGGCGGTCCCGGGCGTCGTGCCGCGGCCCGACAAGGGCACCGTCGACGCCGACGTGCTGCAGTGGCGCCGGCTGCCGGTCGGCCGCCACCTTCGCGGTGCGCTCGGGCTGCCGGTCGTGGTGGAGAACGACGTCAACGCCCTGGCCGTCGCCGAGGTGCTCTACGGCCACGGCCGCGAGGCGGACGACTTCCTCGTGCTGACCATCGGCCGCGGCATCGGCCTGAGCATCGTCGCCGACCGCTCGGTGTACCGGGGCGGCAAGGGCGGCGCCGGTGAGTTCGGGCACGTGCCGATGGACGACGAGGGCCCGCTGTGCCAGTGCGGCCGGCACGGCTGTCTGGAGGCGTGGCTCGGCGAGCCGGCGCTGGAGCGCATCGCCCGCGCTGGTGGCGTGATCGGCCCGCGCCAGGGGTTCGCCGCGCTCGTCGCGGCCGCCGATCGCGGTGACCGGCACGCCGTCGAGATCTTCGCCGACGCCGGGCGGCTGCTCGGCCGGGCGGTCGCCGGCGCCGCGAACATGCTCGACCCGGCGCGGATCGTCCTGGCCGGCGAGGGGGTCGCGCACTGGATCCACTGGGACGCGACGTTCCGCGCCGAGTTCGCCCGCCGCCAGGTCCGCGGCGGCGACGGGATCGACGTGGTGGTGCACAACTGGGACGACAGCAGCTGGGCGCAGGGCGCGGCGGCGCTCGTGCTCGCCGCGCCGTTCGACCTCGACGGGTTCGGCGGCGAACAGGCGAACCTCGTCGTCGCTCGCCTGCACGGCTCCGACGGCGCCGACGGGACGGTGGAGTGATGGTCGGCCCGCGCGGGGTGCGCAAGGCCGCCGTCGTCGCGCTGTTCCTGCTGCCGAGCGCCGTTCCGCTGCTGCTGTTCACGATCGCGCCGATGTTCGGCGCGGCGTGGATCAGCCTGCACGACTGGAACCTGCAGTCGCCGATGCGGTGGACGGGCCTGGACAACTACACCCGGCTGCTCGGCGACGCCGCCACCCGCGACGCGCTGCTGCACACGCTGTACTTCCTGGCCCTGTACCTGCCCCTGGTCTACGTGCTCGGCCTGGCGCTCGCCGTCGGGCTCAACCGCCGCTTCCCCGGGCGCAACCTGGTGCGCTCGATGTACTTCCTGCCGGTCGTCACCAGCTGGGTCGTTGTCGCGCTGACCTGGAAATGGCTGCTGAACCCGGCCAACGGCCTAGTCAACCACGCCCTCGAGGCCGTCGGCATCCCCGGGCCGGGCTGGTGGGCGTCGGCGGGCTGGGCGATCCCCTCCGCGGTCGTCGCCTCGGTGTGGAAGGACGCCGGGTTCGTCATGGTCATCCTGCTGGCCGGCCTGCAGAGCATCCCGGAGGAGTACCTCGAGGCCGCCCGCCTCGACGGCGCGTCGGCCTGGCAGACCTTCTGGCGCGTCACGTTCCCGCTGCTGACCCCGTCGAGCTACTTCGTGGTGGTGATCTCACTGATCAGCGGATTCCAGGTCTTCGACCAGATCTACGTCATGACCGGCGGCGGGCCCGCCGGCGCCTCCCGGCCGCTGGTCGAGGAGATCTACGACCTGACGTTCCGCTACGGCGACGCCGGCGGCGCATCCGCCCTGAGCCTGCTGCTGTTCGCGCTGATCCTCGTGGTTACCGTCGTCCAGCAGCGCCTGCAGCGCCGGTGGGTGACCTATGTCTAGGCGCCTGCTCGCCGCGGTACTCGCCGTCGGCGCACTGCTCATGATCTTCCCGTTCGTCTGGACCTTCGTCACCTCGATCACCGCCGGCGGAGGCGTGCTCACCACGCCCCGCCTGATCCCCGAGCAGACCGGCCTCGACGGGTACCGCAAACTCTTCGAGGTCCTGCCGTTCTGGCGGATCACGCTGAACAGCCTCGTGCTGGCCGTGGTCTCCACCACGCTGCTGCTCATCACCAGCTCCACGGCGGCCTACGCCTTCGCGCGGCTCGACTTCCCCGGCAAGAACGTCGTCTTCGTCGCGTACCTCGCGACGCTGATGATCCCCATGCAGGTGCTCGTCGTGCCGCTGTTCATCGAGGTCCGCGCGTTCGACCTGGTCGACACGTACGCCTCGCTCATCGTGCCGACGATCGCCTCCGCGTTCGGCGTGTTCCTGCTGCGCCAGTCCGTGGCCGTGCTGCCCAAGGAGCTCGACGAGGCGGCGTTCGTCGACGGGGCGGGGCACATCCGCATCTTCCTGCGGATCACGCTGCCGCTGATCCGTCCCGCCCTGGTGACCTACGGCCTGTTCGCGTTCATGTCCAGCTGGAACGCGTTCCTGTGGCCGCTCGTCGTCATCCGCTCCCGCGAGTTCATGACCCTGCCGCTGGGGCTGGCCAGCCTCAGCGGCGAATACACCGTCCAGTGGAACGCCATCATGGCCGGTTCGGTCGTGAGCATCGTTCCCATCCTCGCCCTCTACGCCGTGGCGCAGCAGCACATCGTGCAGAGCGTCGCCCAAGCCGGTCTCAAGTAGCCAGACACCCCAGCACCCCCGATTGTGAGGACCAGCATGTCCGCTCGACCCCGGCTCCGGTTACACCGGGCCGCCGCCCTGATCGCCGTTACCGCGCTCGCCCTCGCCGGATGCTCGAAGGGCTCCGCCACGAAGGACACCTCCGAGGGCGGCGTCACCACGGTCCGCTACCTGACGTTCTCCGCGGCGCCGGACCACCTCGAAGACCTCAACGGCATCGTCGCCGCGTTCGAGAAGGCCAACCCCGACGTCAAGATCGCCGTGCAGACCGCGCCGTACAAGGACTACTTCACCCAGCTGCAGACCTCGATCGCCGGCGGCACCGCCCCCGACACCTTCGAGCTGGACTACCAGAACTTCGTCACCTACGCCCAGGCCGGCTCGCTCGCCGACCTCGCCGGCCCGGCCGCCAACGACAAGACGTGGCAGCCGTCGGTGCTCTCGCCGGCCGCGCTCGACGCGTTCAAGCACGGCGGCAAGCAGTACGGGCTCCCCGAGTCCTTCTCGACCGTCGTGCTCATCTACAACAAGGCGCTGTTCGACGCCGCCGGCGTGGCCTACCCGACGGCCGACTGGAAGTGGTCGGACGAGACGGCCGCCGCGCAGAAGCTCACCGACAAGGCCAAGGGCGTCTACGGCGACTACCAGCCGGTCAGCTTCTACGAGTTCTACAAGGCCGTGAACCAGGCCGGCGGCACCTTCCTGAGCGCCGACGGCAAGACGGCCACGTTCAACAACCCGCAGGGCGTCGCGGCCGCGAAATGGCTCATCGGCAAGCCCGGCGCGACGATGCCGACCCTGACCGAGATCGGCAACACCCCGGACTTCGACACCAACCTGTTCAAGGCCGGCAAGCTCGCGATGTGGCACAACGGGAACTGGCAGTTCGACACGCTCAAGAGCGTGCCGTTCGGCTGGGACGTGGTGGTCGAGCCCGGCGACGCGCAGAAGGCCAGCGCCGTGTTCCAGAACGGCGTCGCAGTGTCGGCGAAGAGCAGCCACCAGGACGCCGCGTTCCGCTGGCTGAACTTCCTCACCACCTCCGAGCAGACCGTCACCGCGCGGATCAACTCGTCGTGGGAGCTGCCGCCGCTCGCCGACGCCTCGAAGCTGTCCGGCTACCTCGGCAAGACGCCGCCGTCGAACCGTAAGGCGGTCATGGACGCGCTGGGCAAGCAGTCGCTGCTGCCGGTCATCGCCAAGGAACAGCAGATGCAGGACATCGTCAACGACGCCCTGACCAAGGCGGCCGGCGGCGCGGACCTGCAGAAGACCCTCGACGACGCGGCCAAGCAGGTCACGGCCCTGCTCTGACGGCCCTCCTCCAGCAAGGTAAGGGACAGCACATGCGCGACCTGGTCGAGCACAGCATCAAGGTGATCAACGCCGAGCAGGCGCCGAGCGGCGCCTACCCCGCCTGTTCGAACTTCCCCGTGTACGGCTACGCGTGGCTGCGCGACGGCGCGTTCGTCGCCGAAGGTCTGCGGGCGCACGGCATCGCCGACGGGCCCCGGGCCTTCCACGAGTGGACGGCCCGGGTCATCGGCGAGCGCGCGGGGCGGATCGAGGCGGTCGTCGCGGCGCTGGCCGCCGGTGAGGAGGTCGACCACGCGCGGTTCCTGCCCACCCGCTACACCCTCGACGGCCAGGACGGGTCGGAGTCCTGGTGGGACTTCCAGCTCGACGGCTACGGCACCTGGCTGTGGACGCTGGAGCGGCACCTCGCCGGAACCCCCGACCGCGCGTTCGCGGAGGCGGTCGCCCTCACGGTGCGCTACCTCTGCGCCGCGTGGCGGCTGCCCTGCTACGACTGGTGGGAGGAGCACGCCGAGCAGGTGCACGTCGCCACGCTCGCGTCGGTCGAGGCCGGGCTGCGCGCGGCGACACGCACCGGGTTGCTCGGCGACGGCGACGCCGGCGCGGCACTGTCCGCCGCCGACGAGATCGCCGCGGTCATCGCCGGACAGGGCAGCGTCGACGGGCGGCTGCGCAAGTGGCTCGGCTCCGACGCCGTCGACGGCAGCCTCCTGGCCGCCGTCGCGCCGCTGCGGGTCGTCGACGACGCCACGGCGGCGCGCACGGTCGCCGCCGTGGAGCGCGACCTGCTCGACGACGGCGGCGTGCACCGGTTCCGGGCCGACGTGTTCTACGGCGGCGGGCGGTGGCCGGTCCTGGCCGGGCTGCTCGGGCAGGCGTACCTCCGGCTCGGCCGCCCCGGCGACGCCCGCCGCCAGCTCGCCTGGATCGCCGGCACCGCCGCGGCCAACGGCGACCTGCCCGAGCAGGTCAGCGACCGGCTGCTGCACCCCGAGCACCGCCAGGAGTGGCTCGAGCGGTGGGGCCCGGTCGCGACCCCGCTGCTGTGGTCGCACGGCGCGTTGCTGTCCCTCGCCGCCGAACTGGAGGTCACCCTGTGATCCGGCACCGGCCCTTCGGCTCCGGCCACGTCTACCAGCCGTCCATCGACCAGCGCCGGCCGGTGCGGCCCCTCGCGGGCGAGCCGGTGAACCTCGGCGTCGCCGCCGCCGCGTCCGTCACCTCAGTGCGCTGCGAGTGGGACGGCGGCGGGTTCGACCTGCACCGTGAGGGCGCGCCGACGGGGCCGACGGCCGGGGCCGAGGGGCACCTCGCCACGGCCGCGGCCGGGCGGCAGGGCCGCAGCGTCCGCTGGGCCGCCGACAGCCCGCCGCTGCCCGCCGGCCGGCCGGTCCGGTACCGGTTCGTCGCCACCGACGGCACCCGCACCCGCCGCACCCGGTGGTACGAGGTGAGCGGCGCCGCCTGGTCGCCGGCCGGGGGCACGCTCACCACCCACGGCACGAGCCGCCTCGTGCCGGACAGCACCTCGTGGCTTGTCGGCCCCGACGGGGTCCACAAGGTGCGGTTCGCGCTGCGGCTGACCGCCGGCGAGCACCTGGTCGGGTTCGGGGAGCGCTTCGACCGGCTCGACCAGCGCGGGCACACGCTCGACGCGACGGTCTTCGAGCAGTACAAGGGCCAGGGCGCCGCCGGGCGCACCTACCTGCCGATGCCGTTCGCGCACGTCCTCGGCGGTTCCGGGTGGGCGTTCCACGTCGACACCGCCGAGCGGACCTGGTTCGACGCGGGCGCGGACCTGTGGGTCGAGGCCGACGTGGTGGGCGGGCACCTGGACGTCCGCTTCTACGACGGCACCCCCGGCGAGATCCTGCACCGGTGGCTCGGCGAGGTCGGCCGGCCGCAGCCGCTGCCCGACTGGGTGTTCCGGCTGTGGGCCAGCGGCAACGAGTGGAACACCCAGGAGCGGGTGAGCACCGAGATGGCGCTGCACCGCAAGCACGACATCCCGGTCGGGGTCGTGGTCGTCGAGGCGTGGAGCGACGAGTCGACGTTCGTGGCGTTCCGCGACGCGCGGTACGAGGTCCACGACGACGGCCGCCCGCACCGCCTGGCCGACTTCACCTTCCCGCCGGACGGCGCCTGGCCCGACCCGAAGGGCATGGTCGACGACCTGCACGCCGACGGCGTCAAGGTCGTGCTGTGGCAGATTCCGCTGCACAAGATGCGCCCCCACCCGACCGGCCAGGCCGCCGCCGACGCCGCCACCATGGTGGCCCGCGGCTACGGGGTGCGCGAGGGCGACGGCCGGCCGTACCGCAACCGCGGCTGGTGGTTCCCGGCCGCGCTCATGCCGGACCTCACCAGCGCCGAGGCCCGCGACTGGTGGCTGGCGAAGCGCCGGTATCTCGTCGAGGACGTCGGCATCGACGGGTTCAAGACCGACGGCGGCGAACACGCGTGGGGCCACGACCTGCGCTACGCCGACGGCTCGATCGGCGCCACCGGCAACAACCGCTTCCCGGTGCACTACGCCGCGGCGTACGGCGACCTGCTGCGCTCCTGCGGCAAGGCGCCGGTCACGTTCAGCCGGGCGGGCTTCACCGGCTCGCAGGCGCACGGCGTGTTCTGGGCCGGCGACGAGGACTCCACGTGGGAGGCCATGCGGTCCTCGCTGCGGGCCGGCCTCACCGCGGCGGCGTGCGGGATCGTCTACTGGGGCTGGGACCTGGCCGGCTTCTCCGGGCCGGTCCCCTCCGCCGAGCTGTACCTGCGGGCCACGGCGATGTCGGCGTTCCTGCCGATCATGCAGTACCACTCGGAGTACAACCACCACCGCAGCCCGTCGCGCGACCGCACCCCGTGGAACATCGCCGCGCAGACCGGCGACCCCGCGGTGCTGCCGGTGTTCCGCCGGTACGCCCACCTGCGCGAGCGGCTGGTGCCGTACCTCGCCTCGTCGGCGGCCCGGGCGGTCGAGACCGGCTGGCCGATGCTGCGGTCGGTGTGCCTGGTCGCGCCGGACGACCCCGGCGCCTGGCAGCACCAGTACGACTACCTGCTCGGCGACGACCTGCTCATCGCGCCGGTGGTCGCGGAGGGCGCCACCGCCCGGTCGGCCTACCTGCCGCACGGGCGCTGGCTGGACCTGCGCACGCACGAGGTGCTGGACGGCGGCCGCGTGGTGGAGGTCCCGGCCCCGCTCGGCGAGATCCCGGTCTGGTGCCGCCTGGAGTCCGCGGATCGCCACCGCGACCTGTTCACCGCGGGCTGACCGAGCGCATCCGCCGCTTAACGGGCGGGGATCTCGGCGGGCTCGCGGGGTTCGATGCGCTGCAGGGCGCGGACCGCGGGGATGAGCAGCAGGGCCACGCAGCCCAGCGCGCTCACGCCCGCCGAGAAGCCCAGCACCGCCTCCGCGCTCAGCAGGCCCGCCACCGGGCCCGCCAGCGCCTGGCCGATGGGCAGGCTGCCGTCGGAGCCGAACACCTCGTACGACGTGATGCGGTTCAGCATCGCGGGCGGGATATGGGTCTGCACGCTCGTCTGCCACATCACCGACCAGAACGACCACGCGGCGCCGTTCACCGACGCGGCGGCCAGGAGCAGGGCCAGTGGGGCGTGCACGGCGATCGCGAGCGGGAGCAGGCCGTAGCCGAACATGGCGACTGCGCCCGCGGCTAGCGGGTGCCGCGGGCGCAGGCGCAGGGCGATCAGGCCGCCGATGATGGCGCCGGCCGCGAGGCCCGACTCGGTCCAGCCGTACGCGGCGGCGCCGAGACGGCCACTGATGAGCACGGAGCCGAGCGGGATGAGCGGGCCGAAGAGCAGCACGCCGTAGACGACCCAGACCAGGATCACGCTCCAGATCCAGGTGCGGGAGCGGAACTCGTGCCAGCCGGCGGCGAGGTCGCGCAGCGGGGACGAGGACGTCTCCGGGCGCGGCAGGCCGCCGAGGCGCAGGGCCGCCAGGCACGCCGCGCTCACGGCGAACGTGGCGGCGTCGGTGGCGTACAGCGGCCCGGCCCCGAGGAACCCGAAGACGATGCCGGCGGTGGCCGGGCCGAGCAGCTGGGCGATCGACTGGGAGACTTTGATGGTCGCGTTGGCACGGTGCAGGTCGGTCGCGACGAGGGGCACCATGCCGTTGACGCCGGGCTGGAAGGCGGCCGACGAGGCGCCGTGCACCGCGGAGCACACGAGCAGCAGCCACAGCGCCGGCGTACCGGCGAAGAATGACGCCGCCACGGTGCCTTGCGCGACGAACCGGACGATGTCGGCGCCGAGCATGAGCGGGCGCGCACCGATCCGGTCCGCGAACACGCCGCCGAAGAGGATGCTCGCCAGGAACGGGATCGAGAACGCGGCCAGTACCAGCCCCACGCCCGTCGCCCCGTAGAGGTGCCCGACGGCCAGGGCGGAGGCGACGATGAGCATCGCGTCGCCGAAGACCGACACGGTGCGGGCGACGAAGTAGCGCGTGAAGTTCCCCGTCCAGAGCACGCCAGATCCCATCATGATCGAGACCACGGCGCCACCCAAATGAGCTGTTTCCGTCGGCCCTGAACGTGAGCGGACTCGCCGGCCTGCGTGTCTTGGGCTTCGCACCGGCCGGCCGAGTGACGCGGCCGCGCCCTACAACTTGCCGATGATTGGCGTTGCCAGCGTCTGGAGTCGTTCCTGGGTCAACGGTACGGCCGGTGTGCCGGATGACCCGCTCAGGCGGACGCTGTACAGCGTGCCGCTCGACCGCTTCGCCGCACTCAGCACTCCGTCTGTGCCGTCAACGGAGTACTCGACCTGGTTGCTCAATGCCATGAGCAGGAGCGGATCGGCGGGTCCGACCGTCCCTTGGTGGACACCGAGGTCAAGCCGCAGCCGCATTGCCGGATCGGACTGCATCAGGCAGCTGTACGTCGTGACGCTGCCGGTCTGCACCCGCGGCTGTTCCACGAGTGCCGGGGCCGGCGAGCCGAACAACGCGGCGAGACCATGTTCGTCGACATACCCGCAGGCCGAGTGCACCGCAGCGGGCTTCGACGACGAAGGCGCATTGTCGTCCACGTGGAGGTTGGCGTAGCACGCAATGCCGAGAACGCACGGCACCAGCACGATGAGAAGTTTCTGCCACCAGGGTCGTGCCGCGTTGCGTGCGCGGCGCGCCGCAAGCCGTTCCGAGAACAGCTCCTTGTCGAACACATTGCCCCCGTACTGCACGATGAGCCCCGGCCAGGTCGACATCACTATGCAGACGACACTTCACGTCGTCAACGAGGGACATCCCGGCAGCGGCGGCCGTGATATGAACTGCACCGTGGCTGAACCGGAGATCGTCGAAAACGGCGACAACAACGACGAGCCGCTTCCGGGTGGCGGGCGGCCCTTTCCCATCTTGCTCGTCGCCGGTGCCGTCGCGTTCGTGGTGCTCGCGTTCGCCGCGGTCTACATCGGCATCCAGGTGCACTCCGGCCATCAGGCGGAGGCTGAGCGGGCGGCCGAGGACGCTGCGCCGCGGTCGCCTGCCCCGAGCCGGTCGTCCTGTCTGGACCTGCACGACTACGGGTGTGACCCGGCTCGGCGGCTGCCGGTCACGCTCAACCAGCTGATGGAGGCGCAGCGATTCAGCGCGAGCCTCGAGTGGGTCAACACCTCGGGCACGCACACGCTCAACCTGCCGACGCTCACCGACCGGCCCGGCACCGCCGCCGGGCGGCTCACCGTCGAGCATGCCCACCAGGTCGTGTACTCGGTCCGGTGCGAGGCCAACTCGACCGGGACGACCCCACTGACCCCCGTCGAAATCGGCTACCTGAAGCTGTGTGGCAATGCCGCCCTCCCCGGCGACGACCCGGCGTTCGGCGGCGCGGTCCAGTGGCTGGCGAACAATATCCATGTCGCCCCGAACGGGCTGGTCGCGCGGTACAAGTGCAGCGGGGTCGCGTTCTCGCTGAAGATCAGCTCATTGCAGTCCGAGCTCGACATCACCGTCCCGGACGATCGCAAGGACTGCGGCGCGGCCTGAGTGTTCCGGCCGGTGGTGCTCGTCGACGCGTACACCGGCGCCACCCGTTACGGAAGTGGCCCGCGCCGCTGCGGCGCCGCGCACCGCGTGACCGGAGAGTCGGTGCGGGGATGACGGCAGGGCGACCGGTGCGGTGCCATCCCGCTGGCCGCCCCGACCTCTGCGGCTCTGGCGGCAGGAGAACCCCACAGGACCTGCCGGCCGGGACGATGACCGATCCCCCCTTCGTGGCGGAGCGCTGGGCAGCGGGGATCTGGTCGGGCAGCGGGTACCGCTCGGTCAGCCGTCCGGTCTCGATGTCGAACCCCACGAGAAACCGGCTCTCCGGGGCTGCGGTCGAGCCCGGCGTGGCCGTGTCGCGGGTACCCGGGAACAGCGTGTGGTCGTCCGGGCCCAGCATCGGCGTTCCGAGTTCGGTCAGGACCGCTTCCATGGGACGCAGCCCCAGGTCCGGGCTGGGTATGTCGCGAATGACCTGTCCGGTCGTGCCGTCGGCCAGGCTCAACCCGGAAAAGGAATATTCGTCTTGGTTGTGGGTCTATTCGGCCGGCGGCGGTTCGTCGGTCCAGCCGCTGCTGACCGTGAGGGTGTAGCCGCGTAGCTTCCCCGCCGCGGTCAGTTGCTCGATGCTCAGCACGTCACCGCTGTCCTGGTTGAAGATGACGCGCAAGGTTGTCACACCGTCTTCGTATCTGACCGGGAGGGCTACTGCCGCGCCGGTCCGGCCGCGCTGGTCGGCGGCGGCGGGGAGCAGCTGGACCGTGTCGAGTTCTGCCAGCATTTGATAGGCGGCCGAGCGCACCTGTGCGGTGACGGGCATCTGCGCGATCAGCTGCAAGGCGTCATCGATCAGACGGTCCTGATTGGTCATCAAGGGGTCCGGGTCGGCGTTGTACCGTTCGGTGAGCCATGCTCGTAGCCTGGCGGCGTCCGTGGGAAGGGTTGCCATCGTCTCGGCCGACACGACCTGTCCGCCGAGAACAAAGGCCCTTGCCCAGTTCGTGGGGCCGCTGCCGGTCTTGACTACGATGCTGCCACCGACAGTTCTTGGCCCTGCCGCTGCGGTTACCGTGGTGGCATCCGGGTTCTTGCCATTGCCGGGTATGGTCCACGATGTCGGCGAACCGTCGGCGCGCCAAGCCGCCTCGCTGCCAGGACCGAACGGTGCAGCGCCGAGATGCTGCCCCACCCCCCATGGGTGGTCCTGGGCGGATCGCGGTTCCCAATCCTCTGCGTAACGCCGGCCGAGGACGTCGTACCCCTTGGCGGAGAAGACGTATCCGGTCTCCGTCTTGGTGACGAAGTAGCGACCGGTCGACTTTGTCTTCAGGGCGTTGGTGGCCGCAACGAGCAGCAGTTCGCGTGGCGTGGAGGCCTCGGAGTGTCGCTGCTCGGGTGATGCCGGCGTTGTCGGCTGCCCGCCGACCAGCACTAGCGCGATAGCTGCCGCCACAATCGGGACAGCACCTGCCAACCCCCACCCGAGCACCAGCCGCCCCGGGCTGCTCGTGCGGTGGCCTCGAGGCTGGGCCACGATCGTTTCCCAGTCGAGCCTGGAATCCACATCGTCAAGCCGCGGCGGCCGGGCTCGTTGCAGGTGCTGCATTGCTTCCTTTCCGGTTGTCATCAGTGCTCCGTTCGGATGAGGGCTTTGGACTGCTCCACCGCGGACATTGCGTTGGCCAGGCGATTCCTGGCGCGGTGCAGCTTGACCAGCAGGGTGGCGACGGAGCAGCCGATGACCCGTGCCGCCTGCGCGTTGGACAGCCCGTGCCACCCGACAAGCGTCAACAGCTCCCTGTCAAACTCACTGAGCCGGGCCAACGCCTCCAGCACGGCCCACCGCTGGGCGACGCTGTCAGCGATGTCATCGACGTCCTCGATCCAGGCACGCATCTCCACTGCCAGTGATGCCTGCCGAGCCTCCCGCTCGTAGCGTTTACGCAGCAGGTTGCGTGCTACACCGATCAGCCACGGCAACTCGTCCGCCGGGATCTTCTCGATGCTGCGCCACGCCACGACGAACGTCTCGCTCACCACATCGTCAGCGAACTGCCGGCCAGCGTGGCTGACCACGTACGAGTACACGCGGCGACGGTGCGCCTGGAAGATGCCGACCAGCCGCGCCTGTAGATCTCGCTCCGTTGCCACCACGGTTCATCGGACCGATGCGGCAGCGAAGAATCTCGATTCCAGGCCGATGGGGGCAATGTCTCGGCTGGCCGCGCTGAACAGGGAATTTGATCGGGCCAGAACACTCTGCGTGCCACTCAAGGCACAACGTGCAGGCAACGCTCCTCCTCCGAATCACAGGTCACTTCACCCGGTAATCCCTTGGAACTCGCGTTTATTACACCCGCCTGCCACAAATCCGCCACCCGCGTTGGAGACGGCTGGTCGTCGCAGATCTCCGACGTGCGGGTCCAGCCACGAAGACCGGCGCCCGCGGTCGCCATGTCCGCGCTCGCGCATGTGTACCAGAAAATTTGCGAAAGCCGAGTCCACCAGCACACCCGATCGGAAGCCGGCCGTCACCTTGCATAATGTCGGTGTTCGACGAACTCGGCCGTGCCGGGGAGTACGAACGGCGGCCTACCTGCGGTGCCTCGAACCGCGTGACCGGAGAGTCGGTGCTGGGATGACGGCAGGGCGACCGATGCCCACACAGGACGACGTGCTCGGGTACTTCGACACGCTGTCGAACTGGGGACGGTGGGGCGACGACGACGAGCTCGGGACGCTGAACCACATCACCGACGCCGTCCGGCTGGCGGCGGCGCGGGCCGTGCGCCACGGCAGGAGCGTGTCGTGCGCATGGGAGGTTGCCGTACCGGACGAGATGGAGCGGTCGACGACGACGTGCCCGTGCGCCGCCGACATGCCGGGTGCCGAGCATATGCCGGCCGGATTCCGCAACGACCGGCGCTGGGGCTTTTCGTCCGAGCGGGTTGGCATCACGTTCCACGGCAACACCATCACCCACCTCGACTCGCCGTGCCACATCTTCTGGGACGGCGCGACGTACAACGGGCGGTCACACTCGCTGGTCGATGCCGCAACGGGATCGGCGTGGGCGGCCGTCACGGCGGCGGCGAACGGGATCGTCACGCGTGGCGTCCTGCTGGACGTTGCGAGGGTGCGCGATGTGCCGTGGTTGGAGCCGGGGCAGGGTGTGTTTCCCGAAGATCTCGAGGAGGCTGAGCGTCGCCAGGGTGTGCGGGTGCGATCCGGCGATGCGGTACTGCTGCGGACCGGCTGTGGCCGTGTGCGGCACGAGGGCGGTGCGGCCGGCGGTTTCACGCAGGCCGGCTGGCACGCGTCCTGCCTGCCGTGGCTGCATGAACGGCAGGTCGCGCTGATCGGCGCGGACACCCCCCAGGACGTTCAGCCGTCGGGGTACGAAGACGTGTTGATGCCGGTTCATGCCGTGAGTCTCGTCGCGATGGGTCTGTGGCTGCTCGACAACTGCGACCTAGAGGCGTGCGCGACGGCGGCTGCCGAGCTCGGCCAGTGGGACTTCCAACTCGCGGTCGCCCCGGTCCGCTTCGCCGGCACGTCCGGCAGCCCGGTCAACCCGATCGCCACATTCTGATCGATAATAGTCGATCTTTGTCAAGGCCATGAATCTCGGCATCGTCGGGCAGGCGGTCGGCCTGTTCGCCGTCACCAACATCGACGACGTGGTCGTCCTCGCCCTGTTCTTCGCCCAGGGCGCTGGCCGCCGCCACGCTGCCCGCAACATCACTGTCGGACAGTACGTCGGCTTCGCCGCGATCGTCGCCGTCGCCGTGACGGCCGCGTTCGGCGCCACCTTCCTGCCGGAGCGGGTCGTGCCGTATCTCGGTCTGCTGCCCCTCGCGATCGGTGTCCGAGCCGCTGTGCGGGTTTGGCGGCACCGCGGCCGCGGCGGGCAGGAGGAGGACGAACGGACCGGACCCGGCGGCCCGCGCCTCCTGGAGGTCGCCGCCGTCACCTTCGCCAACGGCGGCGACAACATCGGCGTCTACGTCCCGGTCTTCGCGACCGCGGGCATCGTCGGCATGAGCTCCTACGTCGTCGTCTTCCTCGCTCTGCTCGCCCTGTGGATCGCCGCCGGCCGGTACTTCGCCACCCGCCCCGTCGTCGCCCGGGCGCTGAGCCGATGGGGACACCTCCTGCTCCCGATGGTCCTCATCGGCATCGGCGTGGTCATTCTCGTCGACGGCGGTGCCTTCGGCCTGTGAACGGCCGGAGCCGTTGCCCGGGGCGCCGGCCGATCAGGTGGTCCGGCGAAGGATCCACCACGCTTGGACGGCGCCCGCCCGCCGGCGGTTGCTCAGTTCGCCGGTTCGATCCAGATGTTGCGATAGCGGACCGGGTTGCCGTGGTCCTGCAGCCGGATCGGGCCGGCCGCGGGTCCCTCGGGATCGCCGAGCGTGGTCGGCCCGTCGATGGCGACGTTGTTCTGCACGGTCACGCCGTTCCACACCACCGTCACGCGGGCGTTCTCGGTCTTGGTGGCGCCGGTGAAGCGGGCGGCCCGGAACGTGATCTCGTAGGTCTGCCACGTCTGCGGTGCGGTGGCCGCGTTGCTGTCCGGGGCCTTCTTCGAGTAGATGGCGCCCGCCTCGTCGTTGGCGAGCGTGGTGTCGCCGAAGGAGTCCAGCACCTGGATCTCGTACCGGCTCTGCAGGTACACGCCACTGTTGGCGCGGGCCTGGCCGGTCACGTCCGGCGGGTACAGCGGCAGCCAGAACTCGACGTGCAGCTTGAAGTCGCCGAAGTTCTGCCGCGTGTAGATGTCGCCGTTGCGCACCTCCATCGCCCCGCCGGTGAGCAGCCACGTCGCGTCGCTGCCGTTGGCGTGGCGCCACGCGGCCAGGCTGGTGCCGTCGAAGAGCGTGAGCCGGTTCGGCTGGCCGGCCGCCGCGTAGGCCTCGAGCTCGTAGATCCGGGCCGCGTTGTCGGTCGTGCCGGTCGGCCGCGTGACGTTGAGCCGCACGTACCGGGCCGCCGTCGCGGCGATGTCGTGCGTCGTGACGGCGGCGGTGTTGCCGGTGACGGTGACCGGGGTCGTCCAGGTGGTGCCGTTCGTGCTCAGCTGGATGGTGAAGTCCCGCGTGTTCATGCTGGCGGCCTCGCCGCCGGCCTGCGCGTGCTTGACCACGAGGCGGCCGATGGTGCTGGTCGTGCCGAGGTCGACCTGGAGCCACTTGGTGGCGCCCTGCGAGCACCACTTGTCGCTGTTGCCGCCGGAGACGCTGCCGTTGACGGCCTTTGCCGCCGTCTCGTTGGCGTTGCACGAGCTGTCGGCGGTGGCCGGCTTGTTCAGGGCCAGGTTCACGGCGGGTGTGGTCGGGGTGGTGACCGTGATCGAGTCCAGGTTGACCCATCCGGTGTCGCCCTGGTCGTAGCGGTACATGATGGTGTTGGTGCCGGCGTTGAGGTTGAGCGAGTCGCTACGGCTCGCCCAGGTCTCCCAGGTGCCGGTGCTGGCCAGGCTGATCTGCCTGATCTTCGCGCCGTTGACGTAGATGCTGATCGTCTTGGTCATGCTGGACGGGTACGGGCCGTTGGAGTACCGCAGGGTCACGTCGTAGGCGCCCGCCGCGGTCGCCGCAACGCTGAACGTGGTGCTGGCACCGACCGCGCCGTACCCGGCGACGAACCCGGTGCCGGTGTAGCAGCAGTGGTCGGTGTTCACGACGGCGCCGCCGCTCAACACGGATGACTCCGCCTCATAGGTGGTGGTGGCCGCTCGGGCCGTGCCCGCGGGCAACAACCACAGGGATGCGGCGAGGCCGGCGACGAGCGCGGGGACGACAGAAAAGGTGGACACGAGCGGTCGGCGCAGTGTCACAATCACTCCTGCTGTAGCGGGCATGACGTGGTGCGCCGAACACCTCATCCGACTTTTGCCACCACCGTAGACGCAGTCGCGCGGTGGTGTCCATCCGTAGGCATGAATGTTCGATACTTCTGTTCAGCCGAGCAGAAGTCGACTGCGGTTGGTGAGACAAGCGCCGGCAAACCCACGCCGAGGACGGCCTGGGTTTCGCCGCGGCCCCGTGGGTAGTTCGAAGAGATGACGACAACTGATCAGGAGAAAGGCGCGGTGATCGTCACCGGCGCGAGCCGGGGTATCGGCGCCGCGATCGCCCAGAAGCTGGCCGATGACGGGTACGGCGTGGTCGTCAACTATGCCGCGGACGAGGCCGGCGCCGAATCGGTGGTGTCCGCCATCCGTGGGCGCGGCGGCCGGGCCATCGCCGTAGGCGCGGACGTGGCGGCACCGGATGCCGTCGCGGCCATGTTCGAACGCGCCCAGCGCGAGCTGGGGCCGTTGGCCGCGCTGGTCAACAACGCCGGCATGGTCGGCGAGCAGGCGCGCATCGATGAGCAGGACGCGGCCAAGCTGGCTCGGCTGATGCAGGTCAACGTCGTGGGCCCGATGGTGTGCGCCGGGCACGCCGTACGAGCGATGTCGACCGCGCACGGCGGGACCGGCGGCTCCATTGTCAACATCGCCTCGGTCGCCGCCCGGGCGGTCCCCGGCGTAGAAGGGGTCGTGCCGTACGAGGCCACGAAGGGCGCCGTGGTGACGTTCAGTCGTGGCCTGTCGAACGAGGTCGCCCCCGAAGGGATCCGTGTCAACAGCGTCTCGCCGGGTGCTGTCGACACGGAAATGGCGGCGGAAACCGAAGGTTCGAGTCAGTTCGCCACGAGCAGCCCGCTCGGTCGCGTGGGCCGGCCCGACGAGATCGCCGATGCCGTGTCGTGGCTGGTCTCGCCGGCCGCGTCGTACGTCACCGGCAGCGATATCACCGTGTCCGGCGGAGTATGACCTGGCATGGTCCTTCGAGGGGGGACGGTAGTGGCTAAGCGATGGAGGACCGTCAACGCAACTCCCGACCGTGTCTTTGCGGTACTGGCTGACGGCTGGACATACGCCAGCTGGGTGGTCGGTGCCTCGCATATCCGTGATGTCGACGACGGCTGGCCGGCTGTCGGCGCTCGGCTGTTCCACCAGGTCGGACCATGGCCGCTGCACATCAGCGATGTGACCTGGGTGCACGCGGTCACCCCTGGGCGGATGCTCGAACTGCACGCCCGCGCATGGCCGCTGGGGGAGGCGAAGGTCAGGCTGGACCTCGAGCCGGTGGAGGCGGCGGCCACCCGAGTGACATTGTCGTACGAACTCATTGCCGGCATCGGCCGGTTTGTGCCGCGGATCATCCAGTCGGCCCTGCTGGGACCTCGCAGCACGGAGATGCTCAGCCGGTTGGCCGACATCGCCGTGCGGCGACGGGTAGCCGTCCTGCACTGACGTTCACGGTGTGGTCACGCGCAGCTGACGCAGGTGCGAGCGAACGGGCGGATGGCGAGGCGATCGGCCGGGATCGGGCGGCCGCAGCGCTCGCAGATGCCGTAGACGCCGGAGTCGAGCCGAGCCAGCGCCTCGTCCAGGTCGGCCAGCCGGCGGCGGGCCGCGGCGAGCACGGCGGTGAGCTGTGCGCGTTCGTAGGCGATCGTGCTTCCCTCAGGGTCGTGCTCGTCGTCGGCGTTGGAGTCCTGGCTCGCCTCGAACACGGCGCGCAGGTCGGCCTCGAGGGTGTTCACCTCCCCGGCGACGGCTGAACGCAACTGCTCCAGCCCGGCACGAGTAGCGTCGTCGGCCACACCCCCTACGGTACTTCCCCGTCGCCGGGATAGCGGGCCGAGGTCACAGCCTGCTGATGGGGACGGCCGCGGCGATAGCCGTCATGCCGGCATCATTCGGATGCAGACGGTCGGGCGAGGCGTAGATCGGGTTCATCGCCGCCGGGTCAGCCGGGTCCGCGAGCGTCCGGTCGAGGTCGATGACGGCGTCGTACTCGCCGCTCGTCCGCATCCACTCGTTGAAGTCCGCGCGCCGGCGCTGGTTGGCTTCGGTGTCGTAGTAGGCGTTGCCCTTGAAGGGGGTCAGGGTCGCGCCGATGATGCGTACTCCACGCGCATGGGCGGCCCGGATCAGCGCCCGATGGCCAGTGATGAGATCGGCCGCGCTCACGTCGGGCGGGCTGCCGCATCCGAAGTCGGGACCGTTGGCCGAGCCGATGTCGTTGATGCCGAGCAGGACGATCACGGCGCGCACCCCCGGTTGGTCGAGAGCGTCGCGACGGAAGCGGGCGACGCCGGCTTCGCCGAAACAGGGGGAGCTGGTGAGCAGCAGGTTGCCGTCGATGCCGCTGTTCGCGACGCCCAGCGGTCGCCCTGCGGCGACGAGTCGTTCGGCGAGCTCGTCGGGGTAGCGATTGTCGGCGTTCGGTGTGGAGTCGTACCCGTCGGTGATGGAGTCGCCGAACGTCACCACGGTGCCGGAACTGCGTCCGTCGCCGCCCGTCACATCGACGCCGGTGAGGTAGAAGTAGGACGGGCTGGTCTCGCCGGTGAACGCGCCGGCGCTGCGGCTGGACCGATGGTCGCCGGTGGCCCGGTACGTGGTGGTCAGCCCGGTGGAGTGGAACGTCGCCGGCCCGGTCTGTTCGGCGAAGTACAACGTCACGGTGAGTCGTTCCAATGCCGTGGTGCGCAGCCGCACGGGGTCGGAGGTGGCCGTGGCCGCGGGCGGGATCGTGGTCGAGGCGTGCCGGGCGAACTGCAGCGACTGGATGCTCCCCTCGTGAATCGCCGCACCGGTGCCGGATTTTCCGATGCTTGCGCCCGTGAGCCGGAGCGGCTTCGCGCCGTAGGCGTTCGACAGCCGGATGCGCAGCCACTGTCCACCGGTGCTGACCCGCACGACCTGCCGGATCGACTGGTTGTGGAAGCCGGCCGTGGACCAGCTCGGTGGTGCCCACTCGCTGGGCAGCGCCGGCGGCTGCACGGCGGCGGCCCAGCCGGCCGACCAACCGGCCGTGAACGCGGTCGCGGCCGCCGGGGTGGACGGCGCCAGTACGGCCAGCGCGACGACGACGAGCAGCAGCGCGCGAATCGGGCCGGCGTCGGCGCGGCGGTGACGGACCATCGGGGGAGTGGTCGGCATTCGTAGCTCCATTCGGCCGGGGCTGTTGTGATGAGCACCCTGCCGCGAGCCGTTTACGGTTTCCTTACGCAGTGCACCGTGCGCAAGAATGTGGATCGTCATGAACGGGGGAGCCATGGCAGGAGCTCAGCTTGCGTCGCACCGCCCGACCCGGGCCGGTTGACATGCGGTTCGGGGTGCTGGGACCGGTGGCGGTCTGGACCGACGACGGCCGGGCGGTCGCGGTGCCGGGCCTCAAGGTCCGTGCGCTGCTCGCCGCGTTGCTGGTGGACGCCGGCCGGCCGGTGACTGCCGATCGGCTCATCGAGGACCTCTGGGGCGACCGCGCCCCGGGCAACGCGCCCGCCGCCCTGTCGGCGAAGGTCTCGCAGCTGCGACGGGCACTGGAGGACGCCGAGCCGGGCGCCCGGCGGCTGGTCGTGTCGCCGCCGCCCGGATACGTGCTGGACATCGCCGGCGGCGCGTTGGACGTGCACCGGTTCGCGGAACTGACCGCGGCGGCGCGGGGGACGCGGCCGCCGGCGCAGCGCGCCGCGCTGCTGTCCGACGCGCTGGCGCTGTGGCGGGGTGCCGCCTTCGCCGACTTCCGCGACGAGGAGTTCACGCGGGCGGTGACCGCACGGCTCGAGGAGCAACGGATCGTCGCGAGGGAGGACCTCGCCGAGGCTCGGCTCGCCATCGGGCAGCACGATGCGGTCGCCGGTGAGCTGGCCGAGCTGGTGGCCGAACAGCCGCTGCGGGAACGTCCGCGGGCGCTGCTCATGCTTGCCCTGTATCGCGCCGGCCGGCAGGCAGAGGCGCTGGACGGTTACGCGCGACTGCGCGCGCACCTGCGTGACGAGCTGGGCCTGGAGCCGGGCACGGAGATCGCCGGGCTGCACCAGGCGATCCTGCGGCAGGATCCGGCACTGTCCGCGTCGGCCGGGCCGGTCCGGTCCGGCGGTCACCGGCCGGTGACGAACCTGCCGGCCGCGGTGACCGGCCTCATCGGCCGCGACGGCGACGTTGCCGCGCTGCGAGCGATGGTTGGTCAGCACCGCCTGGTGTCGCTCACCGGCTCCGGCGGCGTCGGCAAGACGCGCCTCGCCATCGAGGTCGCCCGCGGCCTGGACGTGGACTGCCCCGACGGTGTGTGGCTGGCCGAGTTCGCGGCCCATGACCCGACGGACCCGCCGGCGGTGCTCGCCGCCACGGTGCTCGGCGTCCTGGACGTCCACGACGGTCCCGGCCCCGGCGGCGCTCGACAGGATCCGGTTGAGCGGCTCACCAGCGTGCTGCGCGGGCGGCGGCTGCTGCTGGTGCTGGACAACTGCGAGCACCTCGTCGACCAGGTCGCCGATCTCGCCGGACGGCTGTTGGGCACGGTCCCCGGGGTGCGGCTGCTGACGACGAGCCGCGAGCCGTTGGGCCTGCCGGGCGAGGCGGTGTGGCCGGTACCGCCATTGGACGTCCCGGCGAGCGGCGATCCCGAGGCGGTGGCGCGGACGGGGGCCGGACAGCTGTTCGTGGCCCGGGCCGCCGCCGCAGCGCACGGCTTCGCCCTCACGCCCGCGAACGCGGCCGATGTCGCGCTGTTGTGCCGGCGTCTCGACGGCATCCCGCTCGCGCTGGAACTCGCCGCGACCAGAGTACGGGCGCTCGGCGTGCAGGGCTTGGTCGCCGGCCTCGACGATCGGTTCCGGCTGCTGGCCACCGGACATCGGGGGGCCCCGCCTCGCCAGCAGACGCTGCTGGCGATGATCGACTGGAGCTGGCAGCTGCTCACCGAGCCGGAGCGGCTCGTGCTGCGCCGGCTCGCCGTCCATGCCGACGGCTGCACCCGCGAGGCCGCGACCGTCGTGTGCGCCGACGGCGAGCTGTCGGGCGCGGCGGTCCTGGACGTGCTCGGCCGTCTGGTCGACCGGTCGCTGGTCGCCGTGGCGGAGGCCGCCGACGGCACCCCGCGCTATCGGCTGCTCGAGTCCGTCGCCGCGTTCGGGGCGCAGCGTCTGGCCGAGGCCGGCGAAGTCGCGACGATCGGGCGGCGAGCCGTCCGCTACTACACCGAGCTCGCCGAGGCGGCCGCACCACAGCTGTTCGGACCGGCCCAGCGTGCGTGGCTGCGCCGGCTCGACGCCGAGGCCGCAAATCTGCGCACCGCCCTCGACCGCGCCGACGGTGAGCTCCCGCTCCGGCTGGCCAATGCCCTGGCCTGGTACTGGTTCCTGCGCGGCCGGCTGAGCGAGGCGCACCGAGCCCTGGGCGCCGCGCTGGCGCGCTCCGACGCAACCGAACCGGCGCGGCGGGCCACCGCAGCGGCCTGGCTGACCGGCATGTCGTTCCTGCTCGGCGACATCGCGGACTGGCCCGACCGGCACGCGGCCGCCCTGCGCGCCCTGGACGAGGTCGACGACACCCGCGCCCGCGCTCGGGCGCTGTGGTTCCTGGCGTACGCCGAGATGGACCTGGGCGACGTGCCCGCCGCCGGTGCCCTGGTCGAGCGGGTGCTGGCGGACTGCCAGCAGGTCGGCGACCAGTGGGGCGTCGCGGCGGCGCTGAGCCTGCGGGCCAAGCACGCCCACATCACCGGCGACCTCGACGCCCTCGCCACTGATGCCGGGCGCAGCGTGGCACTGTTTCGCCGGCTGGGCGATCGGTGGGGCCTGCTGCACGCCTCGGAGTGGCTGGCGGCGCACGCCGAGCTGAGCGGCGACGAGCACCGCGCCACGCAGCTGCATGAGGACGGCTTGCGCATGGCCGAGGATCTCGGGCTGTGGCCCGAGGTGGCCGGGCGGTTGTCCTGGCTGGGATGGGGGGCGCTGCAACGCGGCGACTATGCGGCGGCCCGTGAGCTGAGCGCCCGGGCGCTGCGGCTGTCGCAGGAACAGGGTTCACCGCTCAACGCGATCTTCGCCGAGATGGTGCTGGCGTTCGCCGCCCGCCGCGGCGGCGACCTCGAGGCCGCCGAGGCGCACCTGCACAGCCTGCTCGCCGCGGCCGCGGACCGCGACGGCGAGGCCGGCCAGCCGCTGCACGTGCCGAGCGTCCTCGTCGAGTGCGGGTACCTCGCCGAGCAGCGTGGCGACGCGGACACGGCCCGGCGCAACCACGCTGAGTCGTATGCCGTCGCCCAGCGGCTCGGCGCGACCCGCGACGCCGTGCATGCGCTGGCCGGGCTGGCCGGTGCCGCGGCGCTGGACGGCGGGCGGGCCGGCGCCGGCCGGGCCGCGCGCATCCTCGGCGCGGTTGCCGCCGCCCGCGACCGGCTCGGCATGACGGTCAGTGTGGCTGAGCGCTACGATCTGGACCGCACCGCCGCGAAGGCCCGGTCGGTGCTCGGCGACGCCGGCTACGACGCCATGGTGGCGCAGGGGCGCCGGTCGAGCGTCCAGGACGCCTTCAGATCACTGTCTTCGCCACCGTCTCGGCGATCCGGTTGAACGTGCCGTAGTCGCCGGCGCTGACCCGGTTCTTGCACACCGCGACCGTGAGCCCGGTGGCGGTGTCGGCGTACGCCGCCGTGCCGCCGCTGCCGGCCATCCCGAACAACGTCGGGCTGTCCAGCGGGCCGGGAAACCCGAGGCTGTACCCGAGGCTGCGGGTGCTGGGGAAGCCGACGACTTCGTCGACGCCGCTGACGGCCGGGGCCGTCATGTCGCGCAGCCGGCCGGGGCTGACGAGCCGGACGCCGCCGGTGCCGTCCATGAGCGCGGCGTAGACCCGGGCGAGGGCGCGCGCGGACGTCACCCCGCCGGCGGGGATGTCGGCGGCCAGCACGTCGGCCCGGTTGCAGTACGCGGCGGTGGGCATCGCGTGCGGTGGGGCGGCGGTCCAGCCCTCGACGATCCGGAAGAACGGGACCTGCTCCGCCAGCGCGGCAAACCCCTCCGGGGTCAGCGCCGCGGCCTCGTCGGCCTCCTCCATCCGGGCCACCCGTGGCTGCTCGGCCGCCGGTACTGCGAAATACAGCTCGCCGACCAGCCCCAGCGGGCCGGCGATGTGCTCGTGCAGCAGTTCGGACATGCTCAGACCGGTGGCCCGGCGGGCGACCTCACCGAGGACGTATCCGAACGTCTGCGGGTGGTACCCCTGCTTCGTGCCCGGCTCCCACCAGGGCTTGGCACCGGCGATCGCGGCGCACATGCGCTCCCAGTCGCACAGGTCCTCGGGCGTGGTTTCCACGGGGACACCGGGGACGCCGAGGGTGTGGGTCAGCGCGTGCCGGACCGTGGCGCGGTCCTTGCCGTGGGCGCCGAACTCGGGCCACAGCTCGGCGATCCGCGTGTCGTAGCCGAGCTCGCCGCGCTCGGCGAGGACATGGATGACGGCGGCGGTGATTCCCTTGGCGGTCGACGTGACGTGAAACGGGGTACCGGGCGTGACGGCCCGGCCGGTGACCGGGTCGGCCACGCCGGCGACGGCGTCGACGACCGGCTCGCCGCGGTGGTAGACGGCGACCTGCAGCCCCCGTTCGGCGCCGGTCTCGACCAGTTCGTCGACAACGGACTGTACCTGTCGCTGCAACGCTGACATGACGGTGTGCTCCCGGTGGGTGTGGTGATGCGCTGGTCGACCGCGCGCCTGACGTGGCCCACGCTGCCGAAAGCCGTTTACGGTTTCCTTACGCCAGGCTCGCGGTGGCCGCACACGGCAACGCCGTCCACGGATGCCGTAAAGATTCGGTAAGGCGCCGGGTGCACGGTAACCGGGCGGACACCGCATGCCCGCCCGGACCAGGAGCGCACGCACAGAACGGAGGCCGAGCCATGACGGTTGACATCGACGCCTACCTCAATGCCAACTTCGAGCCGCACCACCGCGAGATCTTCGAGTCGCTGCGCGAGCTCATGCGCCGCCACGCCCCCCACGCCCAGCTTGTGATCAGTCGCGGCTCGCCGGCCTGGACCGGCCGTGGCCTGCTGGCCATCGTCAGCCGCAGCAAGACGCACCTCACGTTGGCCTTCGGCCGGGGCGCGGCGTTCACCGACGGCCACGGCCTGCTGGAGGGCACAGGCAAGACCACTCGGCACATCAAGATCAAGCGTGTCGAAGGCATCGACCAGGAGGCCGTTGCCGACTACATCCGCCAAGCGGTCATGCTGGACGGTCGCTGATGCGCGTGCCGGCTTTGTCCCCTGCGACGCTGCAGTCTGCTCGGCTCACCAGCACTCGTCCGTCAGGAAAGTGGACACGGCTCTCGGGGTGGACTATTTCCGGCGTCCGTGCGGGTTCCCGGCGTCCTCCGCCGCCGCAAGGTGAAGCTTCATCGCTTCAGCCGCTGCATGAGCGTTGCGCTCCGAGATGGCCGCAAGGATCGCGTCGTGCTCGTCGGCCGCCTGGGCCGCGCGGCCCGGAACGGCCGTCGCGGCGATGGCCTGCTCCTGCAGTACCGTGCGCAGTTCCGAGACCAGCCGGGGGAACAGCGGGTTGGCGGTCGCCGTGGCGATGGCGACGTGGAAGTCGGCGTCGATGCCGACCCGCACGGAGGGGTTCTCCTCTGCACGGAACTTTTCGAGCAGCGCGGTCATCGCCTTGAGGTCGGCCCGGGAGCGGCGCTCCGCCGCGAGGGCGGCCAACGGCACCTCCAGCGTCCTGCGCACCTCGTGCAGGTCGCGGGGAAGGTACTTGCCGGTCAGCAGCTGGGACGGCGCGAACTGCGCGTCGACGAAGGTGCCCTTGCCGGCATACGACCGGGTGAGACCAAGCGCGTTCACACTGTGGAGCGCTTCACGGATCACCGAACGGCTGACCGCAAACGACTTGGCCAGCTCGGCCTCGGAGGGCAGCCGCTGGCCCACCGCGAACTCACCCGACTCGATCAACTCGACGAGTTGCGATCGCACGTGTTCCGCGGCTGTTCGTTGCGCGACGGGGACCACCTTCACGGCTGCCAGGTTAACAGGCTGCCGGGCAGCTGAGCGGTCAGGAGGACGCATTGAGGCCCACTGGCCCTGACCAGGTCGACTCGCACGGACTCCCTGAGGTGTATATCAGGGAGCGGGCCGACAGATCCATCACTATCCCCGCAATGGTGCAGGTGCGGTCGGCAGGGGGCCGGGTCGCGTCCGGGTGCTGGCACACGCTGTCCGGTGCGTCCGCGTGGTCGGCGAGCGCCTCCTGCAGGCTCTCGACCGTGTGCGTGCGCTGTTGCCGCATGCGCGCCGTCAGGTGGTGCAGCCGGTTGCGCGTGTGCGTCTTGCGCTCGAGGTAGCGGTCCACCCCGGTGAGACCGTCGACCAGGAAGTGGTTGGCGTGCGTGACGGCGCCGTCGACGGGCATGATCGCGCCACAGTCACCATCGCCCGGTCGCGTCTCCAGGTCTACACAGAACCCGCCCGCGTCGGCGATGAGATAGTTCGCGGAATTGGCTCGGGATGTCGACCTGATCCGCTGTACGGCTTGAGCACCGCTGTCGCTGTCGAGAACCGACCGCAGCAGCACGTGGTACGGAACGCCGATGCGGCCCTCGTCCCCGTCCGAGATGAGGGTGTTGGTGCACAGGCCGACACCGCTGGAGTTGATCCCGACCTTCGCCAGCATTCCGGCCTCGACCACGGTGATGAAGTCCGGGCCGTCGTCACGACGCACCTGCAGCACGATCGCGGTTTCCCGGGCCCCCTCGATCCAGTCCCAGTTCTGACCCATCAGCGTGCTGCCGGTAGCCGTGCGTTCGGGTGTCAGCGCGAACGACGTGCACTCGCTGGCGGCGACGGCCCTGGCACGTCCCGGAGCTGCGAACATGATCTCGCTGCGGGTGTTCAGGGCCAGGATGTCGGCCACCTCGACGCCGGCCCCGAGGGCGATCGCCCGGATCTCACGCGCGGACGCCGGTGAGAAGTCCTCGATGGGACCGGCGAACCGGAGTCCGTGTCGTCGCACGGTCGGCCAGTCCCACGACGCGTAGTGCATGAACACGTCGGCATAGGTCCGCAAGGCGAGCTCTATCCGAGTCCTCGCGGCGAGCCCGTACCGGTATCCCCGCTCGTCCGGGTCGCCCGTGACGGTCACGATGTCGTACCCGGAGGCGACTGTCCGCGCCATTCCCACCTCCACTGTAGCCCTACGATCAGCCTGCCTAGCAGGCTATCAGGTTGCATGACAGGTTGTCCTTGTCGGCAGCGCCACCATTGCTACACTCCTGTCTGGCTGTCAGACAGGAGTTGCTTGGTGCAGGTAGATCTTCCCCTCGATCGGCTCGTGCAGTACGAGTACCCGTACGCGGAGCCGGACGACTTCGACTCCTTCTGGAGCCGGACACTCGACGAACAACGTGTCCACGCCCTCGATCCGCGTTTCGACCCGGTGGACGCACTGGTGCGGACCGTTGACGTGTACGACGTCACCTTCGGCGGGTACGCCGGGGACGAGGTACGCGGCTGGCTGCTCCTGCCGCACGAACGAACCGGCCCGCTGCCGCTCGTGGTGGAGTACCTGGGGTACGGCAGCGGACGCGGCCACCCGGTCGAGTCCCTCGCCTATGCCAGTGCCGGGTTCGCCCACGCCATCATGGACTCCCGCGGACAGGGCAGTGCTCAGCGCGCCGGCCACACCGCCGACCCGCACGGGGCGGGGCCCTCCGTACCGGGGTTCATGACCCGGGACATCCTCGACCCCGAGCGCTACTACTACCGCCGCCTGTTCACCGACGCCTACCGGTTCGTCGACGCCGTGGCAACCCACGAGGCCGTGGCGCCGGACCGGATCGCGGTGACGGGACGCAGCCAGGGCGGCGCCTTGGCGCTCGTGGCAGCCGGCCTACGTGACGATGTCCGGCTGGCGATGCCGCATGTGCCGTTCCTGTCGGCCTTCCGGCGCGCACTGCAGGTGACGGACCACAGTCCCCACGGGGAGATCGTCAAATGGCTGGCCGCCCACCGCGATTCTGTGGAACGTGCTTTCCAGACGCTTGCGTACTTCGACGCCGTATCCTTCGCGCGCCGAGCCACCTGCCACGGCCGGTTCTGCGTCGCCCTGCACGACGTCGTGAGCCCACCCTCCACCGTCTTCGCTGCCTACAATGCCTATTCCGGGCCCAAAGAGATGACCGTGTGGCAGTTCAACGGCCACGAGGCGGGCGGCCCCGACGACATTTTGCGAACCATTCGAGCCGTCCGAGAGCTGGTGCAATGACCATCGTCGACTTTCATCACCACGCACCACTGGCGTCCTATGTCAGCCGGTTGACCGCGCTGGGAATCCAAGCGCAGCCCGGCGCCCCATTTCCGGTGTGGGAACCTGCGGACTCAGTCCGGGTGATGGACCGGTTAGGCATCGACCTGGCCGTGCTGTCCGTGGCTTCACCCGGGTTCTACTTCGGCGATCAGGTGTTCACCACCGCCCTGTGCCAAGACACCAATGACGAGCTGACCGAAGTGGTCCGCGACGGCGACGGGCGGTTCGCGGCGGTTGCATGCCTGCCCCTGCCTTCGGTCGATGCCGCGCTCGCCGAGGTCGAGCGGGTGTTCGACCGGCCGGAGTTCGTCGGCGTCGGCCTGCTCACCAGCTATGCCGGGTCATACGTCGGCCACCCCCGATTTGACGGCCTTCTGGAGGCTCTCAACGACCGCGGTGCTCTGGTCCATGTGCATCCGGTGCTGCCCGCGTGGTGGCCGGAGGGCGAGATCCCCATTCGACCCTCGGTACTGGAGTACCTCTTCGACTCGACGCGCCTCATCACGAACCTTCTCCTCACGGACGTGCCGCGGAGATTTCCGCGAATCCGATGGATCTTCTCGCACTGCGGCGGCGCGATGCCCGCCGTCGCTCCACGCATGGTTCTGGCCGAAGGCATGCCGGAGCTCGCGGCCGTCGGTCCGCAGGGTGTCCTGCGCGCTCTGTCGGCTTTCAGGTACGACACAGCCCTGTCCCACACCGCAGCCGACCTCGGCGCACTGCTGTCCTTCATCGACGACACGCGGGTGGTACTCGGCACGGACTTCCCGTTTTCGTCGGCCGACGAGGTGGCCGAGCGTTTCGCCCTCCTGTGTGAGTTTCTCGGCGACACGCACCGTTCCGCCGTGCTCAGCGCGAACGCCCGTGAAGTCCTCGGTGACCGGAGCATCGAACTCGGGGGGTAGGGGTTGGCGTGTGTCTACGCCGTCCCGGCCTTCCGCGGTCGTGACCAGGCGGGGTCGAAGGCGGCGACCCGGGCCGGCGGCTGGATGGAAAGCGCCTGGTAGATGGCCTTCTGCTCGGGGGTGAGCGGGGTGGTCTGCGTGACCCTGCCGGCCGGGCCGGCGAGGGTTACCTGCGTGATCCGCCCGAGTTGCCGGTTGATGTCTCGCCAGGGTTGACCGCTGCCGCGTTCGGCGACGCGGGTCAGCACCAGGGCCAGCCAGCAGACCAGCGCCTGCGCGTGGATGCGATGCTCCAGGCGGTGCAAGACCGGGCGGAGGAGCAGTTGTGTCGTGAGGTCACGGAAGCCGTGTTCGGCCTCCAGGAGGTTCGTGTAGCCCAGGGCGGCGTCTTCGGCGCTGATGTCCGGGTCGGAGGTGGCGATGAGGTACTTGCCGTCGAGTCTGGCCTCGGCCTTGACCTTCGCCGCGTTGACCTTCAGGCGTCCGTTGGGCTGCTGGACCAGCCAGCGGCCGAGGGTTGGGTGGTCGCGTAGGGCGCACTCGGCGCGCACGTGGGCGGCTTCGGTGCGGCCGCGCTGCTCGGCGAAACGGGCCAGTTCGGCCTGAATGCGGCCGATCGCCTCGTCGCGGTACTGCTGGTCGCGCTGCGCCTGGTCGGGGTTGTGGCAGACGACGAACCGGGCGTCCTGACCGCCGAGACGGACCTCCTTGACGCGCAGATTGTCGCGGACGTGCTGGTAGCGGCCCTGGCGGGACAACACGGCCTCGACAAGGGGGTTGCCGTCGCGCATGCGCATCCCGGCGAGGTAGTGCCCGCCGGTGCGGCGCAGGTCGGCCAGGTCGTCCGCGCTGGAGAAGCCGCGGCTGACCGCGGTGATGACTCGGCCCAGCTTCGGGTCCCGCAGGTCGTCGCGGACCCCGGTCAGGACGGACTGGTCACCGGCGTGGCCCGGCCAGCACCAGCAGCGGGCCGGGATGCCTTCCTTGGTCACGGCCAGGCCGATGACGAGCTGCGGCAGATCGCCGCGGTGCTGCTCGGCGTGGCCGTGCGCGTCGTCGCGTTCGAAGCAGGTGGTGTCGACGAAGAGCAGGTCGACTTCGAGGTTGAGCAGGTTGGCGACGGCGGCGAACACCGACTGCTGCACCCGGCCGTGCGTGTCGGCGTCCACGAGCAGGTCCATCGCCCGGTACGCGTGGTCCTCATCCATCGTGGACAGTCCCGTGACGGCGGCGTCCTCACGCACCCATTCGGCGGCGGACAGCCGGCTCGCCGGCGCGACCGCCTGGTTGGCGACGAGCGCGAACAGCACCCGTTCCATGTTGGCGGTGAACCGCCGCGCGCCGGTGGCCGCTCGTATGGCCGTGCCCACGCCGAGGCGGTGCCACAGCCCGTCGAGCAGCCAGGTGGCCCCGATGGGCCGGGCGTCGACGGCCTCCAGTGGCGCGGCACGGGCGGCTGTAGCCGCCTCTGCGGCGCCGGCCAGCCCGTCGTCGCCGCCGAAGTGCTTGTTGATCGACGCGGCCAGCCGCTGCAGCCCGGCCACGTCGACCCGGTCGACCCGGCCCAGGTTCATCAGCACGTCCGGCTTGATCCGCCCCTCCACGCGCCGGTTGTGCGCGAGGGCTACGTAGCGCACCACCGTGCCGTCGGCGTTGGTCCGCGACGTGAACCGCAGAAACATGGCTACGAATGAACCATCCATGCCCTGGTAGCACAAGGACAGGATGCTACGTTGTGTTACTACACATGCAGCCCTCCAAGCTGCTCCATGGCCCGCCGGCCAACCCCTGACCAGCGGCGATCCGAACCGGCCGCTCCCGTGTGCCTACCAGCTGCGGAACCTGAGAGCAAGGAAACTTCGTAACGAACCGAGCGGAGGCCCTTGCGATCCACCCCACCACGGTGCACGCTGAGTGGCAACCTATCGGGCTGTCTGACAGCCGGGCAGGTTGACAAGTCATCCGGAGGCACCGCGTACCCCGCGCTTAGCAGGTCTTCGGTCCCCAGCAGAGGAGAGCAGGGATGCGTGCAAGGAACATTTGGCGCGGCCGTGTTGCCGTTGCCATTGGGCTGATGGGGGTCCTCGCCCTCGCGGCCTGCGGTGGGGCGAACGACTCGAGCGGAAACGACTCGGGCGAGATCAAGGGAGCGATCGACTTCTGGATGGGCGACCCCATCGGCGACGCCCAGCAGCCGATCATGCAGAAGCTGGCGGACGACTACGCCGCAGCGCATCCAGGAACCAAGGTGAACCTCCGATTCCTCGGAAAGGACGCGCACCAGACGTACCTGACCTCGATCGCCGGCGGCAGCGTTCCCTGTGTCGCACTCATCGGCAACACCTGGACCCCCGAATTCGCGGCACTCAACGCCCTCAACGTTTACGCAGACGACCCCAAGACGTTGCAGGGCACCTATGTGCCAGGCATGATCGACTCGACCGTCTTCAAGGGCAAGTCGTACGCGGTTCCCTACGACACCGGTGTCCGCGCGCTGATCTACCGCAAGGACATGCTCGAGTCGATCGGCAAGTCCACGGCGCCCGCCACCTGGGACGAGCTCCGCGAGGACGCTATCGCCATTCAGGCGAAGAACAAGGGTGTCAACGGGTTCGGCATCATCGGCGGTGCCCATTGGTACTACCTGCCGCTCATCTGGAACTGGGGCGGGGAGATCGCCAAGCAGAGCGGTGACAAGTGGGTTTCCGAGGCTTCGTCGCCGCCGGCCGTCCAGGCGTTCCAGTTCTACGCCGATCTGCTGACCAAGGACAATCTCTCACCCAAGGGTGCGTCCGCCTGGACCGCAGCCGACGTCGACAAGTCGGTCGGCTTGGGCCAGACGGCGATGATGGTCGGCGGGTCGTGGGATTTGCGGACCATCATCAAGCAGAGTCCTGACCTGGAGGGCAAACTCGCCACGGCGGTCCTTCCCAAGGGCCCGGGGGGGAACAACGACACGTTCGCCGGCGGCAGCAACCTCGCCGTGTTCCGCGAGTGCAAGAACAAGGCAGTGGCGAACGACTTCGTGAAGTTCATGATGAGCAAGGAAAACCTCGTGCCGGTCACCTCGAACCTGGGTCTGCTCCCGGCGACGAACGACGCGCTGGCACAGGAGAAGTCCACCGGATCCTTCTCCACCCCGCTGCTCAAGGCCTACGCCGAGCAGGCTGATCACACCCGTTCCATCCCCCCGGTGGCCAGCTGGGGCAAGGTGGAGGGGGCCAACGCTATCGTGAACGCCATGCAGTCGATCATGAGCGGCCAGAAGACTGCGGACGCCGCCATGAAGGAGCTTTCGGACCAGGTGAACCAGGCAATTGGTTGAGAACGTGAAGACCCCTACCCGTCGCGCGGTGTCCTCGGCTACGCCGGGGGCACCCCGCCGGCGGCGTCTGCTGCCCGGGCAGTCCAGCTTTGAGAAGCGGCTCCTGCCGTGGGGCTTTCTGACGCCGCTGCTCGTCGTGGTCGTCGGCGTCGTCGGATATCCGGTGGTGCGGACGATCTGGCTGTCGTTCCACGACGGTGAGTACCTGCAGAACGGACCGTTCGTCGGGCTGAAGAACTACCGTGACATCTTCGCCAACCCGTACTACACCGCGGCCCTGCTGCGCACGACCTTGTTCGCGGCCGCGGTGGTCGTCACCACGATCCTGCTGAGCCTGGCAATCGCCCTGGTTCTTGATGCCGCACCCCGCGCGGCCAAGGTGCTCAGCGTCATCGTGCTGCTCCCGTGGGCCATGCCGCGGGTCGCGTCGGGCATCGTCTGGAAGTGGATGTTCGACGACCAGTACGGCGTCGTCAACTGGGTGCTGGCGCATTGGTTCGGCATCGACTCCTTCAACGGCTACTCGTGGTTCCGCACGGGTACGCCGGCCATGGTGGCCATCACGGTCGCCGTCGTCTGGCACTCGGTGCCCTTCGTGGCGGTTTCGTTGTTCGCCGGGCTGCGAGGCACCCACGGTGAAGTGGTGGAGGCGGCACGGGTCGACGGCGCCAACGGCTGGCAGATCCTGCGGCGCATCCGGCTGCCCATGATCCGCCCCCTGCTCGTCGTGATGACCACGATCTCGACCATCTGGGCGTATCAGTCTTTCGACCATTTCCTTGTGATGACCACACCGCCCGGCGGCCCGAACCACTCGACCGAGGTGCTGTCCCTGCTGACCTGGCTGCAGGCCTTCGCGCAGCTCGACCAGGGCTCCGCCGCGGCCATGGCCGTGGTCCTGTTCCTCATGCTGTCCGCGGTGAGCGTGCTGTACGTCCGGCTGAACCGGGAGGACGCTCGATGACGTCTGCGTTGCGCCGTGGTGCGCTGTACCTGCTGATCGCCGTGATCGTGCTGAGCAGCCTCTTTCCGTTCTTCTGGATGCTGGTCACGTCGATCAAGCCCGACAGCGAGCTGTTCACGCGTACCCCGCGTTTCATCGTCACCTCGCCGACCGTGCAGCGGTACACGCACCTGCTCGACGGCAACATCCCCACCCAGTTCCGCAACTCCCTCATCGTTGCGGTGGCGACGACGGTCCTGACCGGCCTCATTGCCCTGTTGGCCGGCTATGCCCTGGCCCGTTACCGGCTGCGGCTGCGGCACATCCTCACGGTCGTCATTCTGCTCACGCAGTTGCTCCCGCAGACCATCCTCGTGATCCCGTTGTTCACGCTGTTCCGCAACGCCGACCTGCTCAACACATTCCAAGGGCTGACCTTGAGCCACCTGGCCCTGACCGTGGGCCTGTGCACGTTCATGCTGCGATCGTTCGTCGTCGAGATCCCGTTCGAACTCGAAGAGGCCGCGCTGGTCGACGGGGCGAGCCGGCTGCGAGCCGTATGGTCGATCGTGTTTCCGCTGGCGTGGCCGGGGTTGGCCGCGAGCTCCGTCTACGCATTCATCACATCGTGGAACGAACTCATGTTCTCGGCGACGTATATGCAGCGGCCCGAGATCGAAACGCTGCCCGTCGCCCTTCAGCAGTACTTCTCCAGCTACTACACGGACTGGGGAGGAGTGATGGCGGCGAGCGTGATCTTCACTATCCCCGTGGTGCTCTTCTTCCTCCTCGTGCAGAAGAGGCTGATGCAGGGAATGGCATCGGGTGCGATGAAGGGCTGACGGTCGACGGCGCCGCCTCAGAACCGGAACAGCGACGCCTGGAACCGGTAGGCGTCCCCGCGGTACAGCTGGCTGCCCACGTCGAAGCAGCGGTCGTGCTGGTCGAAGGTCTGCTGATAACCGACCAGCACCGGATCGCCGGGCTCGAGTCCGAGCAGCTTGGCTTCCCTGGGCTTGACCGCCTCCGCGGCGAGCTCGTAGTCGCAGCGGCTGGCGGCGATGTCGTACCGGTCGCGCAGCACGTCGTAGAGGGACTGGCCGGTGAAGTCGACGTCCTCGATGCCGGGGACCCGCGCGGCGTCGAGGCACGAGTGGTCGACGCTGAGCGGCGACCCGTCCAGGAACCTCACCCGGCGCAGGTCGACCACCGGCTGGGACGTGTCGATGCCCAGCACCTCCGCCTCGGCCAGCGTGGGCTGGCGTACCGTGGCCCGCAGGACCCGGGACGACGCTTCCATGCCGCGCTCACGTGCGACCTCGCTGAGCCCCCGCAGCCGGTTGGGCTCGTGCACGAGCCGGTTCTCGGCTACGAACCAGCCGCGCTGTGGTGATGGCATGATCCGCCCGGCATCGGCCAGGGCGCTCAGCACCTGTCGCAGCGTCGCGCGACTGACCCCGAGCTCGGCGGCCAAGGTGCGCTCACCGGGCAAGCGGGTGCCGGCCGGGAACTGCCCCACGGTCAACGCTTGCTGCAGGGCGCGGTAGGCCTCGACGGCGTTGTTGCGGCCCTCTGCCCGGGCCGGGGAGACCTTGAGGTCGAGTGCCTTCACCACGGCTGCCCTCCTTGATGGCGTTGCTGTGCGCTGTGGTGCGCCGGCCGGGATGCATCGTAGCGCCAGGCCGTCCGCTCCCGGGGAAATCGCTTGCTGTGCAGGCCGAGTCGATTGACACGACCAGGCCAATCCTACAGACTGGTTCAGTATTTAGACCAGTTAGCGCCACGTGCTTGGCTGGATTCAACGCGAAAGCGTCCGACCCCGAGAGGGCGACATGACAGACGAGACCATCCGCGAGCCGGAAGTCCTTC
The DNA here is from genome assembly GCF_050936175.1 of Dactylosporangium sp. CA-139066. NCBI lineage: Bacteria > Bacillati > Actinomycetota > Actinomycetes > Micromonosporales > Micromonosporaceae > Dactylosporangium > Dactylosporangium sp. CA-139066. The sequence continues at coordinate 4,529,533 of NZ_JBNJNH010000001.1, forward strand.
GGTACCAAGACCTTGAGCGGCGCACCTGGGGTGACGAGACCACCGGACGGCTGTGCGACTGGTTCTACGCCGACGACGCGACGATGAACCTCAACATCGTCGGGATGCCGCCGAACGGTTCCGCGATCTCCTCGCCCGCCAACCCCACCGTGTTCGGAGCGGACGAGCTCTTCTACGTGCTCGAGGGCCGCATGGTCCAGAGCAACCCGGTCACCGGCGAGGTCTTCGTCGTCAACCCTGGTGAGGCCATCTTCTTCCGCAAGGACACATGGCACTACCAGTGGAACCACAGCAACGTACAACTGCGGATGCTGGAGTTCTTCCAGCCTGCTCCCAAGTCGGGAACGGGCGGAGCCTACGCTCGCGCGCAACCTCCGCTCGAGGGCCCGCCGAAGCAGGGCCAGGACGAGCTGCTCGGCAACTGGCCGATGGCCCGCGACACCCCCCGGGAGCGGACCACGTGGATGATCCGGGAGGCCGACATCCTCTGGCGCATGGAAGGCTCCGTTCGGGGTCGCGAGATCCTCGTGGGGATCCTGTGCAGCACGGAACACCTCACCGCCGGGAAGATGTCGTTCCTGGGTGGCCAGCGAAGTGGCGTGTACAGCCACCCCGCAGACAAGGTGGTCTTCGTGGAGTCAGGCAACCTGCACGTCGAGTTCGCCGGCACGAAGAAGTGGGTCGAGCTGAACCCCTGGGACGGTGTGCGAATCCCGGCCGGCACGGAACACTCGTTCTACAACATGAGCCACGACCCCGCCTCGTGCATCTTCTCGGTGGCCGGCGAGTATCGGCCGGGCTGCCTTGGCTGACCTCGCGGTCGACGCCGGTCACGACACCCTCGTGGCCGCCGTCGACTGGGGTGGGACGTGGATCAGGGTGGCCGCCGTGTCGGGCGGCCGGATCGTGCGCAAGGACCGGCGCGCCAAGCCGCAGAGTCTGGCCGAGCAGTACGCCACCGTCGCCGACATGGTCCGGCAGACCACCGCACACCTCGCCCAGCCGCCCGCGGCGGTAGGCGTCGGACTCGCCGGTGTGATCCAGGAAGGCATCGTCGGCACCGCCCACAACCTCGGTTTCACCGACGGGGCCGACGTCGCGGCCGCACTGCGCCCGCACCTGCCACTGCCCACCTACCTGCTCAATGACGCCCAGGCCACGGCACTGGGCGTGGCGGCGCGCTGGCCGCACGGGACGACCGCGGTGCTGACCATGGGTACCGGCATCGGGGGAGCCGTGGTCAAGGACGGCGCGCTGGACCCCGGACTCGGAGCGGCCGGCGACTTCGGCCACATGGTGATCGCGGTCGACGGCCCGCGCTGCTGGTGCGGCGGCACCGGCTGCCTGGAGCAGCTGGTCTCCGGACGGACCCTGGCCGAAGCGGCACGCGCGCTCGCCGAGGCGGGGTTGAGTCCCTTGCTCGAGGCGCGCGCACGGAGCGGACGCGTCCTGCACGCCGGAGACCTTCAGGACGCCGCCCGGGACGGCGACGGCCGGGCGGCCGAGATACTCGGCCGGTCCGCGGTGGCATTCTCCGCCGGCATGCGCACGATCGTCGCGACGCACGATCCGCACCGCATCATCCTGGCCGGTGCGACGCTGGCCCCGGACACGTGGTTCGGCGAAGCGGTGCGAAAGCACTGGGACCTCATCCGGCCGCGCTGGGCCCGAACCGAGCTGCACCACGTGGCGGAGGACGGGGACGCGGCACTGCTCGGGGCCGCGTCGTACGCACGCAACAAGTTCACCGCGGCCCAGCCCGGCCTGTAGCTCACCTTCCCAGCCGATTCATCGTGTGGCAGACTAAAACTGGTTCATCTAGTAGACCAGTTCTCTGAGAGGCCAGGTCACTCCTCATGACGTTGTCCAACCGTTCGATCGTCGTCCTCGCCTTCGACGGCTACCAGGAGCTCGAGTTCTGGTATCCGGTCCTGCGCGCCAGGGAGGAGGGGGCGCAGGTCAAGGTCGTCGGTCCGGGGGAGGGCCCGTGCGAAAGCCACCTGGGATACCCGGTGCTCGGGGACACGGCGCCAGGCGAGGTCGTGTCCGAGGCGGTGGACGCTCTCATCGTGCCGGGGACCGTTGCCGGTCGCCCGGCGGTCAGCGACGAGCAGGTGTCCCTGCTCAAGCGGTTGCACGCCGCGGAGGTGCCCATTTTCGCGAGCGGCTCCGGTGCCCACCTGGTCCGTGAGCTCGTCCTCGACATCGATCCCGACCGTGTCGCGGCGGACGCTGACGCCCTTCCCTCCCTGGTTACCCGGCTGCGCACCGAGTTGGCCGGCTGAGCCGCCGTTCGTCGACGTCAAAGGAGCGTTCGTCATGGACATCTTTCGAACCGTGCTGGGTGACGTCCCGGCCGAGCAGTCCGGTCGCATCCTCACCCACGAACACCTGCTGTACGGCTATCCGGGGGCGGAGCTGGACCACCGGACCGTATTCGACCACCCCGCCGCCGTGGAGCGGGTCAGCCGCCAGATCATCGATGGCATGCTCCCCAACGGTTACGACACCCTCGTCGACATGACCCCGGCGGAGGTCGGCCGTCACCCGCAGTTCATGGTGGACGTCGCCAAGCGCACCGGCATCAACGTCGTGGCGATCACCGGGTTCTTCCCGGAACGGATGGGCGTGCCCTACTACTGGCGCCGCCAGACCATCGAGGAGCTCACCGAGTTCTTCGTGCGCGACCTCACCGAGGGCATGGTGTTCGCGTGGCAGCAGACGCCGTACAAGGCCGGCGCGATCAAGATCGCCACCGGTCAGGAAAGCGTCTACCCCAGGCCGAGCCCGGTGGGTGCGTACGGCCGCCACGTCCACGAGGTTGAGGACCGCCTGATCCGGGCCGCCGGCCGGGCGGCCATGGAAACCGGCTGCGCCATCAACACGCACATCGACCCGATGGACTTCCAGGTCACCAACCCGGGACGCGAGCAGCTCGAAATCCTCGACGAGGTCGGCATGGACCTGTCCAAGGTGATCATCGGCCACGCCTTCGTGCCGCCGCAGCTCGGCATGATCCGCGAGGTCCTCAAGATGGGCTCGAACGTCCAGCTCGACCACATCGGCATTCCCTGGCGCATCAGTAGCGCGGAAGAGCTGGACGAGGCGATGGCCAATGCTCTCGTGGAGCTCATCGAGGACGGCTACGTGGATCGGATCGTCCTGACGTTCGATCGGTGGTTCTTCAACCCCCGTGCGACCGTCACCGAAACCGACCCGCAGCTGGAGAACGAGAAGGTCGACCTCAACTACATGTTCACCAGCTGGGTTCCGCGCTTGAAGTCCAAGGGCGTCACCGACGAACAGCTCGACCAGATCATGATTCACAACCCCCGGCGCATCTTCTCGATTGCGGTCTGACGGAGGACTGGATGGAACTGCAGAAGGCTCGAGTCGCTGTCCTTGCCGAGAACCTGTACCAGGAGCTGGAGCTGTGGTACCCGGTCCTGCGGCTGCGTGAGGCCGGCGTGAAGGTGACGATCGTAGGCTCCCGCGCGGGGGAGGTGTACGCCAGCAAGCTGGGCTACCCGGCCGTGGCCGAAGTCGGCATCGCGGACGTGTCGGCGGACGATTTCGACGCGGTGATCGTGCCGGGCGGCTTTTCCCCCGAGTACCTGCGCAGGGAACCGGCCTTCGTCGAGCTCGTCCGCGCCCTGGATGAGCGAGGCGCCCCGGTCGCGGCGATCTGCCACGCGGGGTGGCTGCTGGCGAGCGCGGACATCGTGAAGGGGCGTGCCGTCACGTCGGTGCCGGTCATCAAGGACGACGTGATTCATGCCGGTGGCGACTGGCGCAACGAGGCCGTCGTGGTCGACGGCAATCTCATCACCTCGCAACTGCCGAACGACCTGCCCCAGTTTCTCAGCCGGATCCTCAACGCCCTGGCCGACAGCAGCGGGGAGGGCGGCGACGTCCCGGCCGTTGTCCGTGACGCCACGCCGAGCTCGGCGGTGTACCGCGCGGCTGCCGTGGTGAAGAACCGTGCGGCCGGGCCGGGATCGGCCAACTACCGGGCGTACGCAGTGATGGGCGCGTGACCAGCGCGCTGGTCGCGGGCGGCGCCACCGGGATCGGACGCGCAACGGTGCGGGCCCTGCGCGCCGCCGGGACCGACGTGTACCTGGCCGACGTCAACGACTCGGCCGCGGGGGAGGTGGCGGCGCAGGAGGCTGCGGGGCGGATCGTCGTCGGGCATCACGACCTGGCCGACCCGCACGCGCCGAAGGCCGCGGTGGCCGCGGCCCTGGAGGCATTCGGACGGCTCGACCACGTCGTCGTGACGGCCGGTCTGCACGTCGTTGCGCCCTTGGAGTCCTTCCAGCTCGAGGCGTGGGAGGCGACGATGGCGGTGAACGTGCGAGCCCCCTACCTGCTTGCGCAGGCGGCCATGGCGGCGCTGGCGGACACCGGCGGGAGCATCGTGTTCACGGGCTCGACCGCGGCTCACCGCGGCAGCCCGGGCACGTTTGCCTATGCCGCATCCAAGGGCGCACTCATCAGCCTGACCCGATCATTGGCGGTCGAGCTCGCGGGCAGCGGAGTTCGCGTCAACAGTGTGTGCCCGGGGTGGATCGACACCCCGTTCAACGATCCGTACTGGCGGGCCCAGGCCGACGCGAAGGCAGCCGTGGACGGCGTTGTCGCGCGGGTGCCGCTAAGCCGGCAGGGCGATCCGCAGGAGGTGGCCGCCCTCATCATGTACCTGCTCGGTCCGGGCGCGGGATACATCACCGGACAGTCTGTGATCATCGACGGCGGCCTGCTCTCGGCCTGAACCGGTTGCCGGGGCGGATCCGCTGGACCCGCCCCGGCACGCAGACCGGCTCAGGGGTCAGCTGGGTTCAGGGACGCGGACCGTGATGCAGTGCTTGGGCGGATTGGGAACTCGGCTGGCGATGGCCCAGGTGCAGCCCTTGCCCCACGCCGTCCCGGTGATGTTCGTGACCGGCAGGGCGTCGATGAGGTCGTACTGTGAGCAGAAGGACAGGCTCGACGCCGGAGTGGCGTTGAGCAGGGTGCCCGATGCGCAGGCGGGCTCGAAGACCGTCAGCCAGGACTTGATCCAGCGCTGCCCGGCCGGCGTGTCGTCCCAGCCGAAGTAGTCGAAGTCGACGTCTCCGATGGTGATCCAGGCGCCCCAGTCCTCGCCGCCGTCGTACTGTTCGGCGGCGCTGTAGTACTTCCAGCGCGCACCGTTGCCCTCAGTGCGGATGAAGTCGTCGGTGTACGACGAGGGGACGTCGATGACATTGCAGTTGGTCTTGTTGTTGTGGGCGGTGGAGTCGCGGCACAGCACGGCAGTGATGGCGTTGGTCGAGGTCGGCAGGCCGGTGACCTGTGTGGTGGTGCCGTTGCCGCACGCCCAGTGCTCGGTGGTGGCGGCCGCGGTCCATTTGACGTAGGCGCATTTGCCGTCGGCCACGGTGTCGGTGATGTTCAGGACGAAGGCGCGCGTCCCGAGCGCGTCCCAGCCGTTGGCCACCAGCTTCGCCCCCGGCACGTCGAGCGTGACCTGGACGCTGGTGCCGCCGGTGTACTTCCAGGAGCCGGACCACCCGGTGCCGGACGGAATGGCGAACGCGGCCTGCGGAGCGATCGCCACTGTCGCCGCAGCGGTGACCGCGACGACGAGGATTCGGATCAATCTCATAGCCGGCGAGTCTGCGCAGCGCGGAGGTTGCATGCCCGTGACTGTCGTTGTTACGACGGTGGTACATCAGTGGTACGCCTACGGGCGTGCCACCCAGCACTGCAGCTTTTCCCAGTCGGTGCCGGTCGGACGCTGGACCAGCTGGTGCTGATCGTGCTGGACCCACTGGTCGACGACCTGGTGCACGGCCACCCCGTACGGTGCGAGGGCATCCGCCGTACTGGCCAGCAGCACCGGCTGCCGGCCGGTGTCCCGGACGGCCGCCACCACCGAATGCATCCGGGGCAGGGTGGGGTCGACGAGCGTCGCGACCGGCAACCCGCATTCATCGCGGACGGTCGGTGCCCACCACACGTCGATGAGGATCACGGAATCGTTCGGCTGCAGCGCCCGGCACACCGCGGCGGTCGCCTGAGGCTCACCGAGTTCGGTGCGCAGCGGCGCCAGATGTGCGAACACCGGTAGCGCCGGTACCACCGCGGCCGCCACGAGCAGCGCGGGCAGGAGCCCCAGCCGCGCCGTCCGCGGCAGGCGACGCAGCATCGGCAGCGCCGCCGACCGGTCCGCGCCGGCCCGCAGCCACGCGCGGCCGGCGCGCGCGATGGCGAGGGTGGCGAAGAGCACGATTGCGGGGAGGACCTCCACGACGAGCCGCCGGTCGGCCCACGGATGGTCCGGCGTGATCGCCGGGCGCAGCAGCGTGGCGGCGCCCGAACCCGCAAACACGAGCAGGATGGGCAGCAGCCGCCATCCCCGGCCGCGCACGGCGGCGGCGGTGGCGAGCATGACGCCGGCCCAGGCCAGCAGGACGACCGGCCAGCCGAGGTACCACACCACCCAGGACAGGCTGTGCTCGGCATAGCCGCGGGTGCCGTCCAGCGGCAGCCCGAGCGCTTCCTGGTGACTCTGGACGTAGTCGATGGTTGCCGACGCTGTGGTGGAGTGGTCGACGTACAGCAGCGGCCGCGCGGCCAGGGCTGCGCCGGCCACGGCAAGCGTCGCCACCGCTGCCGCGGCGAGTCGTCGCCGATGGCGGAGCCAGACCGGAGCGGGACGCCGCCGGAACACCAGCGCGACAGCGGCCGTCCCGGCGGCCACGACCACCAGCAGAGCGATCATGAGCCGGACCGAGGACCAGTTGACCAGGACGTACGGCAGCGTCACGTATCGGGCGTCGAGCAACCCGAGGCCGCCGCCGACTGCTGCGCCGAGCAGGAACGAGCCGACGCCGGCGCGGCCACGCAGCCACCACCAACCGAGTGCGGGCAACACCAGCGCGAAGTCCACACCCATGTCGAGCCGGACCAACTCGCCGCTGGACAGCACGAGTCCGGCCAGTCCGAGCAGCAGGCCGCCCGCCCGCCGCCGCACGGCGTTGCGGTGACCGCGGATCTCACCGACGGCGCCGGTACCGGCCGCTGCGGCGCGCGCACCGATCGCCCAGCCGTCGGCGAGCAGGCAGAGGCCGCCGGCGAGCATCAGACAGGCCAGCGGCTCGGAGTAGGTGGTCTGGCTGACCCGCAGCATCGGCCACGCGACCGCCAGCAGGAGCGCGGCGAACGGAGCCCACCGCGGACCGCACAGCCGCGCCGCGAGACCGCCGATCGCCAGGACCGCGGCGCCGCCGATGAGTCCGGGCAGCGCGAACGCGCCGTGCCAGCCGCCCGCCCAGAACCCGGCGGCGAGCAGCGTCGGCCAGCCACTCATGAACTGCGGCACAACCCGGCCGTCCTGCACGTAGAAGCCGGGATGGGTGTAGTCGACCATGTCGGAGCCGGCCCCGAATGCCTCAGCCGGCACCGGCGCCGTCAGCCCGGAGTGATTGCTGAGCCACAGGCCGATCTGCGCATAGGTGCCGGCATCGCGGTGCAGGACCGCCTGCTGGCTGTGCGTCAGGATCGCCAGCATCGCGAAACCACCGGCCACGGCCAGCACCCCGGCCACCGCCCACCACGGCGCCGGCCGGACCGGCACCATGGCCAGCCGGGGCAGCGCCCAGCGGATCAGCAGCCCGGCGGCCAGCGCGCCCAGCGGCAGCACCGTCCACCAGTGGAAGCCGCCCAGTGCCGCGAGCGGAACCGCAACCAGCAGCCAGCCGGTGACTGCCAGCACCGGCAGCACCGGCAGCAGCAACAGCAGCCGCCCGGCCCGATCGCTCGGCGCAGCCAGCCATCGACGCGTGGTCCGCAGGTGCACCGGCCGCGGCCGGAAGGCGCCGACCAGCGCACCGTCTCGAGCCTCATCGTGGCATACCACGGGCCCGAATCACCCCCGAACAATCGCCACAGACGTCCCGTTCCTCGCCACCCACCACACCACAGCCGTCCACGGGCGGGTCCGAACTAGCGACATACTCGGCGTCACATACGACGAAGCCACTGAGATACTGCGACAATCCCGTGACACGCCTCCACGGGCCGTACGATCGCGCGTCAGGGTCACGAGCGGGGGGTGAGCGGGAGTTCCGCGCACAGCGTGGTTCCGGCCCCGCGCGGGCTGTGGAGAACGATCTGGCCGCCGAGCGCTTCGGCGCGATCCTTGAGGCCGACCAGGCCGGTGCCGCGGGCGAAGTCGGCGCCGCCGACGCCGTCGTCGCGGACCGCGATGCACAGGACACGGCCGGCGGGGTCGGTTTCGACGGTGACGGTGGCGGCCGAGGCGTGCGCGTGCTTGGCCGCGTTGGTGAGCGCCTCGGCGATGATGTAGTACGCGCTGACCTCGAGGTGCTCGGGCAGCCGTCCCGTCGTGCGTATGTCGAGGTCGACGGGGATCGGGGAGCGGCGGGCCAGCGTGCGAAGCGCCGGGCCGAGGCCGGATTCGGTCAGGATGGCCGGGTGGATGCCACGGGAGATCTCGCGCAGCTCGTCCACGGCGCTCGTCGCCGTGGCGACGGCGCGGTCGAGTTTCGCGGCGAGGGCGTCGCGTTCGGACGGCAGCGCCGCCTGCACGGAGCGCAGTTGCAGGGCCAGGGCGACCAGCTGCTGCTGGGCCCCGTCGTGCAGGTCCCGCTCGATGCGCCGGCGGGTCTGGTCGGCGGCGGCGACCATCCGGGCGCGTGACGTGGTGAGCTCGGAACGGCTTTCAGCGTTGGCGATGGCGGTCGCGATGAGCTCGGTGAAGTCGGCCAGCCGCTGCTGGGTGTCCTGGGGCAGCGGTTGGCGCCGCGACCCGACGCGCATGGCGCCCCAGATCCGGCCCTCGACCTCGATCGGGCTGGCGACCGCGGAGCAGATGCCCTCGAGGCCGGCCCCGGGCGGGTTCGCTGACCTCGAGTGGTCCACGTCGTGGCGGGCAGCGCGGCCTGTCACCCGTACCGCTGCCATGGCGGCGCGGGGGTCGGGCTTGCCGCGCCAACCTGGTACGGACGGCTCGAGTCCGTAGCCCCCCAGCACCGTCACCTCTCCGTCCGGCTCGAATCGGACGATCGACGTGTCGTCGGCGCCGAAGAGCGCGCCGACTTCGTCGGCCACGGCGGCGAATACGAGATCGGGGGCCGCCCCGCGGGCGACCAGCGTCGCCACCCGCCGCAAGGCCGTCTGCTCGTCGGCGATCCGGCGGAACGCCGCATACAGCTGGGTGGTGTCGAGGGACACGGCGAGCTGGCCGGCGATGAGCTTGACGCCGTCGAGCCGTTCGGCGGTGAAGGCGCCGTGGATGAGGCGGTTCTCGAGCAGCAGTACCGCCTGCAGCGTGCCGCGGTTGAGGATGGGTACGGCCAGCACAGAGCAGCAGCTGAGGCCGGCGAAGTAGGGGTCGCGGGCGAAGCGGTCGTCGCGGGTGGCGTCGCCCACGACCAGCAACTCACGCATCCGCTGGGCGTATCGCAGGACCGATATCGGCACCGTGTGTTCGTGACCGTTGCCGGCGGCCGGGATGATGCCGCCGTCACCCCCGGCTGCGGGCAGCAGCCAGTCCTGCCGTTCGTCGTTCCACAGCAGCAGGTGTACACCGGTGGCGCCGGTCATCGCGGAGAGCACCTCGACCAGGCGGGAGTACAGGTCTTCGATGTTCGTCTCGGAGCTCAGCGCCTGCGACGCGGACAGGATGCCGAGCAGGTCGACGGTTCCGGTCGTGACGGTGGGGTGACGCTGGGGAAGGTCGCCGGGGTGGCGGGCGCCGTGCCTGCCGGTCGGCTCGCCGTGTGCTCGCAGGACAGGGTAAGCCCAGTCCAGTTGGTCGACCTTCGCCGTCGCGCCCCAGGCGAGGTACTCCTGACGGGCCTCGGCGAGGAGTTCGTAACCGGCGTGCTGGGCGCCGTGGGCGAGGTAGAAGCGGGCCGCGTGTTCGGTGATCAGGGCCTGATGCCATGGCCGGGCGTGACCGGCGACCTCGTGGCGGGCCGCGTCGAAGCCGATGACGGCGGCGCCGAAGTCGCCGAGAGCCCAGGCCCGCTCGGCCTCGAGCAACCGCAGCCAGTGCCGAAAGTTGGCCGGCGCGTCGGCGGCGCGTGCGGCCAGCCAGCGTGTCACCTCGTCCAGTTCGGACAGTGGACCGTCGCGCTCGCCGCCGTGGCCGGCTCGAACCTGCCCGGCGAGCGCCAGTCCACGCAGCACGTGCGCCGCGGCGGTCGGGTAAAAGGTCGCCGCGGCCGGCAGCAGGGGCATCGCCGCCGCGGTGTGCCGTGTCAGGCCGGCCAGATCATCGAGGATGGCGGCGGCGATCGCGTGGGTGAGGTGCCCGTGGAACAGGGCCCACGGGCTTTCGGCGTACCCCTCGGTCGGGACCGCCGCACCGGCTGTGGTGGCGCGTTCGCCGCACAGCTCACCAGCCAGCCGCCGGTAGCTGTCGTACGATTCGCCGATGTGCTCGTCGGCGGTCTGCCGCACGAAGGCAAGCCCTTCCTCCACCTCGGCTATGTAGGCGTCCAGCGATGGCACGCAATCCAGCAGGCCCACCACGGCCGGGTAGTAGGTGTATCCCGCGTTGGCCAGGTCACCCCCCCGCGATCAAGCCTTCGCGGGCCCGCCGGCCGGCTTGGATGCCGTTTTCGATAGGCTCGAACCAGCAGCTCAGCAGAGCCGACAGGAAGCGCACCTGCGAGGTGTCGGGCTCGTAGCCACGGGCCTCGCCCAGCGCCAGCACTCGACAGATCGCCCGGTACCCGGCGGCGTAGTCATCGCGCGCCGTCACAGCGGCGAAGCTGACGTGGCTCGCCGGGCCGAGCAGGGCGCCGGCGGGGCCGTGCTCGATCCAGATTCGCAGCGCTTCCAGGCTCAGCCAGGCGAGCGCGGGGTGGTCGGCGGCGAAGTAGACGGCCGGCAGGATCGCGTTCATCAGACGGCCCGCGGCGAGCACCGCCGGCGCGGTGACCTCCGGCCGGGTCAGCTCGTCCGCGGCTTCGTTGTGCTCCAGCCACCGGTACAGATAGTTGAACTGGTGGTCGAGCGCCATCGGGAGCCGGTCCGCGGTCGGTACGGCGATGCCCAGCTCACGCAGCGACTCCAGGCCGAGCCCGATCGCCTCGACGTAGCGGTTGCGGTGGGTCAGGCTGCGCACCTGCACCGCCGTGGCGGCCGCACTGTGCAAGGCGGTGGGGCACAGCCCTTCGATCGTGCGGTACTCCTCGTCCGCCTCGTCCAGGCGCCCGAGGCTGTACAGGGCGGCGTGCCGGCCGGTGTGCACCTCGACGAGCGCGGTGGTGTCGTCCGGGCCGATCAGCCGCAGCGCGGCCGCCAGCAGCGCGTTCACCAGCGAGTACTCCCCGATCATCGACGCCTGGTCGGCGGCGCGCCGAAACAGCTCCACCGCCCGGCGCCGCTCCTCAGGGTCGTCGACGGCGTCGACCACCTGCAGGTACTGCTCCGCCGCGACCGCGAACAACTCCGCCACCGCCGCCAGCCGGCGCGCCATCGCCAACTGCAGGGTGCGCCGCCGCCGCGGATCCGCCCCGCGCAGGACCATCTCGCGGATCCGGTCGTGGCGAAACAGCACAGCCTCCCGCGCCCCGGGCTCCACCACCAGCAGCCCCTCGTCGAGGGCGGGCGCCAGCCGCTGTTCCATCACGTCCGCCGGCTCGCCGACGGCGGTCCGCAGCACGCTCAGGTCGGTTCGCCCGCCGATGCACGCCATCGCCTCCACCATCAGCCGCGACTGCGCCGGCAGGGCATCAACCCGCGGCGCCAGCAACCCGGCAACGTCCGGCCGACCCAGGTGAGCGCGCACCTCCGCCGTATCCCACCGCCACCCGGCGTCCGCCGTCAGCACGCCGTCACGGCGCAGGGCGTTGAGCAACTCCACCGTCTCATACGGATTTCCGGACGTGTACGGACTGACCGCTTCGCCCAGGCTCGCCGCCGCGGCCTCGTCCACATGGAGGATCTCCGCGACCATGGCGATCGTGCCGGCCACCGGCAGGTTGGTCAGGCGCAGGTGCCGCACCTCCGGCTGTTCACGCCACCAGGACCGCACCGCTGCCAACGGATGAACTGCGCCCACGTCACCTTCGCGGTAAGCACCCACCAGCAACAGACCGTCGACCGGTTCCGCGTTCAGCACCAGGTCCACGAAGCCCAGTGGCGTACGCCCCGCCCATTGCAGGTCATCGATGAACAGGACCACGGGCCGTTTTGGTGAGGCCACCACGCGCAGCACGTCGAACGCCAGCCGCTGCGCCCGCGCCTGCGCGGTCAGCGGATCCCCCGGATCGGGCGGCACGCCCAGTAGCGCCGCGAACTCCGGCACCACCGCGGTCAGCAGACCCGCGTTCGCGCCGACCGCCGCCAAGATCCGTCCGCGGACCTGGATCAGTTCGTCCTCCGGCTCGGCCAGTAACAGCCGGCCCACCGCCCGAATGGCCTGATGCAACGCGTCGAATTCCAGATCCCGCCGATACTGGTCGAACTTGCCCGCCACGAACCAGCCGTCCCGGCCGGTCACCACCGGCCGCAGCTCATCGACCAGCACCGTCTTGCCCACCCCCGGCGCCCCGCCGATCAGCACCCCGCGACACCGGCCCGAGAGCGCCTCCTCGAACGCCGCCTCCAGCGCCACCACTTCCGCATCGCGCCCCACCAGTCGCGGTGGTAGCAGCCGCAGCGGGACATCCCGCTCGCCGACCCGAAACGCCACCGCTCCAGCGCGCGGGCCGGTGTCCCGCAGCCGCTGCAGGTCGTGGACGACGCCCTCCGCGGTCTGGTACCGGCTGTCCGGCTCCTTCTCCAGCAGATGCATGATGATCTCGGACAACGGTGCCGGGACGGCCCGGTTCACCTGCATCGGCGGCACCGGCAGCTGAGCCAGATGATCATGTGTGAGCCGCAGCGGGTCACCCCAGCCGAACGGCGGCGTGCCCGTCGCCAGCTCATACAGTGTCGCGCCCAGCGCGTACAGGTCGGCACGCTGATCCACCGACCGGCCGGTTCGCCCGGTCTGCTCCGGCGCCAGATACGCCAGCGTCCCCACGATCTCGGTGTGATGCGTGAACCCGGGACGAAGCTCGGCAAACGACGTCGCCAACGCGAAATCCACCAGCCAGGGCACGCCGTCGCGGGAGACCACGATGTTCGGCGGCGTGATGTCCCGGTGTATCACGCCGCGCCGGTGCATGCCGGCCACCGCCCGGGCCAGCTCCACCGCAAGCCCGATCAGGTCATCGGGCGCCAGCGGCTTCGCCAGCCGAGCCAGGCTCGTGCCACCGACGTCCTCCACCACGACCGACCCCGGGCACCCGGGCGCCTCCACCAACTGCGCGACACCCACCACACCGCGCAGCCGCCTCAGGATCGCCGTCTCGTGCCGCACCCGCCGCTGCGCATCAGGTCCCAGCGGCTCCTTACGGACGACCATGCGCCCACCGACAAACAGCCGAGAGACACGCGTGCGCTCGGTGTCGTACAGCATTTCGCCCTGATCAGGTGGATCACGGCCAGTCAGCACTCCGCCGTTCCCCATCCGACACCTCCGCGCAGGATCGGACCTACCTCATAGCCTACTGATCGCCCCTATTGAAGGGCGAAGGCGACCATGTGCGCGTTCAGCGTCGAGTGGATCGGGCCGCCGGCGTCCACGCCGATAAGAATGCCGATAAGAATGCCGATAAGAATGGAGAGAGAACCGGACGTACCCGCGAACCTGTCAGGGAGAACGTCATGGTCACTGTCGTGCCGGACGGGGAATGCCGGTGGCGTATCGAGCCGGCCGGGTCGATGCTCGTGCCGGGGGTGGTCTTCGCCACCGAGGGCCTGCTGCCGGACGCGCCGGGGGATCAGGCGTTGCAGCAGGTGGCGAACGTGGCGTCACTGCCCGGCATCGTAGAGGCGTCGTACGCCATGCCGGACGTCCACTGGGGGTACGGGTTCCCGATCGGTGGGGTCGCGGCCACCGACCCGGCCCGTGGCGGGGTGATCTCCCCGGGCGGGGTGGGTTTCGACATCTCATGCGGCGTGCGGCTGCTCGCCTCGGCCGTGACCCGTGCCGACGCGGCGCCGCACCTGGGGCGGCTGATGGATCTGCTCGGGGCGGCCACGCCGCGGGGCATGGGCCGCGGCGGCGTGCTGCCGGCCGCCCAGCCCGCCGAGCTGGACGAGATCCTGCTCGGCGGCTCGGCGTACACGGTCGAGCGAGGGTTCGGGGTACCGGGGGATCTGGCCTTCTGCGAGGACGGCGGCGCGGTCGCCGGTGCCGACCCCGGCGCCGTGAGTGCGCGTGCGCTGGACCGGGGCAGGGGCCAGGTCGGCAGCCTCGGCTCGGGCAACCACTTCCTGGAGGTCCAGGCCGTCGACCGGATCTACGACGAGCGGGTGGCCGACGCGCTCGGGCTGCGGCCGGACGTGCTCTGCCTGATGATCCACTGCGGGTCGCGGGGGCTGGGCCACCAGATCTGCTCCGACCACGTCCGCGTCATGCTGTCCGCGATGCGCCGATACGGCATCCAGGTGCCCGATCCGCAGTTGGCCTGCGCCCCGGTAACGTCGCCGGAGGGCCGGCGCTACCTGGCCGCGATGGCCGCGGCGGCCAACTACGGCCGCGCGAACCGGCAGCTGCTCACCCACGCCGCCCGGCGCAGCTTCCGCGATGCCGGCCTGGGGGATCTGCGGCTGCTGTACGACGTGTCGCACAACCTTGCCAAGCTGGAGACGCACGTCGTCGACGGAGTGGCCCGTGAGGTGTGCGTACACCGCAAGGGTGCGACGCGGGCCTTCCCACCCGGCAACCCCGACCTGCCGGACCCGATCCGGGCCGTGGGGCAGCCGGTGCTGGTCCCCGGCTCGATGGGTACCGCCTCGTATGTGCTCGTCGGCGTGCCCGGCGGGCAGGCGTTCCACTCCGCGTGCCACGGCGCCGGACGCACGCTCAGCCGTCACGCCGCCGTCCGGCACGCGCCCGTCGAGGCGGTCCGTCGTGAGCTGGCCGCCGCCGGCGTCCTGGTCCGCGGCGCGAGCGCCCGCGGGCTGGCCGAGGAGGCGCCGGAGGCGTACAAGGACGTGGACGAGGTGGTCGACACCTGCCGGCGGGCCCGCCTCGCCGACGTGGTGGCCCGGCTCGTGCCGGTCGGTGTCGTCAAGGGCTGAGCCGGTGCGCACGGCGGCGGTTCACACGTCGATGACGGCCCGGCAGTGCCACAGCTCACCCTGCCGCGCGAAACGCAGCCCATGCCGGGTGACCGCCTTCGGCAACGGGCCCACCAGCGCGACGTCCGAGCGCGCGACGACGCCGAAGTCCCCCACCAGGCCGCCCTGGGCGGTCCGGACGGCCGACATCTGGACCGCCACCACGTCCTCGGTGTCGAGCAGGTAGATGGCCTCCTCCAGCACCTGCACCAGCAGCTCGTCGTCGGGCGCCGGTTCGCAGGCGAACGCGACCGTGCGGGATGGGCAGGCCGTACGGACGTCGGCGAAGCAGGCGGCGAGCGCCCGTACCGCCTCCGTGATGCACTCCTCGGCGGTCGGTGCCCACGCCGTGAGCATCACGTCGGCGGTGTGCGGCAGCAACTCGTACCCCGCCGCGGGGCCCCTGATCATGTATCGATTCCCTGCATCGGCCAAGCCCGGCACGCTTATGGCTCGGATCAGCTCCGACGACCAACCAGCATCATGGTGCCGGCACGAGCGAATCCGTTTCCTCTGCATGGGATGACGCAGGCTATGTTTCGCACCCTGACCGAACCTGTGTAACCGTGGTTACATGGAAGGTGTGGGTGGTGATCGGACGGTGGAGTCGTGGGTGATGCTGTGCTATCGGCTGCCCCGGGAACCGTCCACACCGCGAATCACGGTGTGGCGCAAACTCAGGCGGCTCGGGGTGGCGCAACTGGCGGACGGGCTCGTCACGCTGCCCGCCGACGCCCGCACCCGCGAGCAGCTGGAGTGGATCGCCGACGAGATCGTCGAGGCCGGTGGCGAGGCGTCGATCTGGCTGGCCCGGCCCGCCTCCGCCGTGCAGGAGCGCGATCTTGCAGCGCGGATGGCTGCTGCCCGCGCCGCCGAGTATGACGCGGTGATTGCCGAGGCCGGCGCCGTGTCGGCGGCGGGGGCACGGGAGGCCCGCCGGACCGGCGAACGGCTGCGGGGCGAATTGCGCCGTATCGGCCGTCGCGACTACTTCCCGCCGCCGCAGCGGGATGCCGCGCACGCCGCGGTCCAGGCACTGCTGGGGGATGCCGCCGCACAGGAGGCGGACACGCAGGTGCAGGAGGTGCCGTGATGAGATGGGCTACCCGCGCCCGGATCCATGTCGATCGGGCCGCCTGCGCCTGGCTGGTCCGCCGATTCCTCGACCCGGACGCCGAGTTTGTCTTCGTCAGTGACCCCGCCGAGCTGCCGCCGGACGCGACCGCGTTCGACATGCGCGGGGTGGACCTGTCGCACCACGCCGGCCCGGACGGGGCGGCCGACTGCAGCTTCGAGACGATCCTGCGCCGCTACGACCTGACCGACCCGGTGCTGTGGCGCATCGGACAGATCGTGCACGAGGCCGACCTCGACGACGAACGCTACGACGCCCCCGAGGCGCCCGGCCTGGACGTGGTGCTGCGCGGGCTGTCCATGGTGTGCGACGACGAGCGGATGCTGGAGGTGACCGGGCCGATCTTCGATGGCCTGTACGAGTTCCAGCGCCGCGCCCTGCTGCTCGGCCGGGAGCCGGCATGAACCACCGCAACCCACCGAACCACGCAACGCATGAGGGCACGGCAACGCCGGAGCCCGAGACCGCCGCTGGTTCCGGTGCCCGGGTTGCTGGAGCTGACGTGCGGGCCGTGCCGCAGCGGACGTTCCTCGGCTACTTCCTCGGCCTGGGTACGTGGGGGTTCGGCGGGCCGATCGCCACCGTCGGCTACATGCAACGCGACCTGGTCGAGCGACGCGCCTGGCTGTCGCGGCGGGACTTCCTCGACGGCGTCGCGCTGGGCCAGAGCATGCCCGGCCCCCTGGCCGCGCAGGTGGTGATGTGGCTGGGGTACCTGCGCGGCGGTACCATCGGCGCCCTCGTGACCGCGGCGACGTTCATCGCCCCGTCATTCCTGCTCGTGCTCGCCGTGGCCATCGCCTACGCCCACTACCAGGGCCTGCCCGTGGTACAGGCGCTGTTCCACGGCATCGCCCCGGCCGTCATGGCCATCATCGCCGTGGCCGCGTACAAACTGGCCCGGATGACCAACCACCGCGACCTGCGACTGTGGGCGATCAGCATGGTCGTCGCGGTGGTCACAGCCCTGACCGGCGCGGAGATCGCACTGCTGTTCATCGCCGCCGGGCTGATCATGATCATCCTCGACGCCCCGCCCCGGCGCTTGCACCGCCCCACTCGCGCCGCCGCCGTAGCGGTGCCCGGCCTCGGGCCGTTGGCGGGCAGGGGTCTGGCGGGGAAGGCGCTGGCTGCGGCGGCCGGCGGCGGCACAGTCCTCGCGCTAGGCTGGTTCTTCCTCAAGGCCGGCGCGTTCATCTTCGGCAGCGGCCTGGCCATCGTGCCGTTCCTGCGCGAAGGCGTGGTCCATCAGCACCACTGGCTGACCGACAGCCAGTTCCTCGACGCCGTCGCGATGGGCCTGATCACCCCCGGGCCGGTCGTCATCACCGCCACGTTCATCGGCTACCTCGTCGCCGGCTGGCAGGGCGCCATCGTGGCCACCGTGGCGATCTTCATCCCGATCTTCCTCGGAGTGGTGGTGCCCGGCCGATGGTTCATCCGCCACCGAGGCAACCCGCAGATCCGGGCCTTCGTCAAGGGCGCCACCGCCGCAGCCGCCGGCGCAATCGCCGGCGCGGTGGTGGTGCTGTCCCGGCAGACCATCACCGACTGGCCGTCCGCCGCGATCGCGGTGATCGCGCTCGGGCTGCTGCTGAAGTGGAAGGTCAAAGAACCAATCCTGGTCGGCCTCGGCGCCGCCGCCGGCCTCGCCCTGCACTGGCCCTGGTGAACCGATCCGGTCGACGATGACGGCGACCATGCCCTTCGGCGCGGCGGCGCCGTCGTCAACGTCCCTGTTGCCGGATTCGAGCGGGCCGGCCGGCTCAGCGCCGCGACCGGCCTGTCGCCTCAGCCGGATGGTGGTTGCGGGGCCGGCACGAGCTCGACGCAGCAGGCGCCTGGACGCGGCGCCAGCCGGGCCTGCAGCCCGGTGGCGCCCAGTCCGTCGACCAGGCCGGCGAGGAACGTGTGGTTGAGGCCGCACACCAGTGCGGTTTGCCGTGCCGCGATGGCGTGGAACGGGCAGTTGTGCAGGAGTACCCGCCCGGTGGCGTCCGGCTGCGGCTTGAACCCCAGGCCGGCAAGCGCGGCCACCGTGTCGACCCGGCCGGACGCGAACCGGGCGCCGATCTCCTGCCCGGTCCTGTGCGCACGCCGGCGCGCCGCCTCGTCGGCGTGCGCCGGGTCGTCCGCGACCGCGTCGGCGAGGATCTCCGCGATGAGTTCGTAGCGCCGCTCCGGCACGGTGATGGCCAGGCCGTCCGTTGCCGGTTCGTACACCTTCGGCGCCCGGCCCCGCCCGCGGGGCTGGTCGGCGGGGGCCTCGTAGCGCGCGCACAGCAGCCCGGCGTCGACGAGCGCCGAGGAGGACAACGTGTTCGCCGCCCTGCGCTGCGGCGCCAGCGGCTTCCTGGTCAAGGACACCGACCCGGACGAACTGGTGCAGGCGGTGCGCGTGGTGGCCCGTGGCGACGCGCTGCTGTCGCCCAGCGTCACCCGGGCGGTGATCCGACGCTCGGTCGGGGCTGAGTAGCCCGCGGCCAGGCCGAGGCCCAAACCGCCGGAGCTGGCCCTGCTCACCTCCCGGGAGCGGGAGGTGGTGCATGACATTGCTCCGCGGTGCACACGCTAGGAGACGGATGCCGAAAGCCCTCCAGCCGACGTCGCCGACGCGGGTCTACGTGGTCCTCGCGGCGCTTCCCTGCACGATGGCTCGCATCTCGCTGATCGGCAGGTTCGCGTGGCGCGCGGCGGTCAGCACGACGATCCGGTCGTCGTCGCGGGACAGCGGCGGCAGCAGCGTGGCGGGGGTGGCCGGGTTCCCGGCCACCCCCGCTCGTACCGAACGGTCGGCGTCTGCGGCCAGCGACTCGAGCATCTCCGGCGGCGTGCCCGGGTTGGCCGCGACCTTCGCCCGGACCAGCGCCTGCCCGTCGCCGGCCAGGAGGTCCCGGTGCCGGCCCGACAGGGCCGGGCTAGCGGCGGCGAGGGCACGCCGGCGGAAGTCGTCGTCCGCGGCGAACCTGGCGACGATGCCGGGCGGGCACTCCCTCCGCCGCAGCAGGGCCAGTTCGGCCCACGCACGTCGATCGGCCGTCGCGGCCCGGGCGAGCATCCGCTCGACGACGAGCGCCGGGACCGACGGATTCCCGGCCAGGGCGCGCCACCCCGCGTCCGAGACGAGACCGACCAGCCCGGGGATCAGCTCGCGCGGAAGACCGTCCAGCCCGGCCACGGCATCCGGGCGCAGCGCCACGACACCCTCCAGCAGGGACTCCCGGAGGCCGGGGTCCAGCACCGCCGGATTCCCGGCCAGCGCCAGACGCACCTCCGGACGCTCATCCGAGCGCAGCGCCCGCACGATCCGCGCGGAGATCGCCGGGTTCGCCGCCACCGAAGCCCGCACCGCCACCCGGGAATCCCTCGACCCGAGCAGCGCATCATCCCCCGGCAGCGACGGATTGCGCATCGCGGCGGCGACCGCCTCATTCCCACCCGGCACCAGCGGCGCGAACCCCCGCGCCAGCAACCCCAGCACATCCGGCGGGAAGTGCCGATGCTCCACCGCATCCAGCGCCGCGATCAGACGCACATGCTCCAGACCGGCCCCCTCCGCCGCCGACCACCGCGCCCGGAAATAGACACCCAGCAGGACGTCGGCCGGGCAGGCCCGATTCCCGACCACGGTGAACTCGGCCCGCGGACCGCCCGCCCCGACCATTTCCGCGAGCACCGCTCCCGGCAACTCCGCCCGACCGGCCAACTCCGCCCGCACATCCTCATGCACCGTCAGGGCAGCCAGCTCCACCAGCAGGCCCGGTGGACACGAACGATTGCCCGCCAGACCCAACTGACGAAAGAACCCGGCGGGCAACCTCATCAGCCTCCACAAACACGACCCAGTGACTAATCCGTCCAGGTCACACCATGACCATGGTCGTCAGTTGCCGGATCTGGTATCCGCGGCGGGTAGTCCACGGAAACATCATCCCCGGATCGACGCAGCACCCCGCTGCGGCATCGGTCGTTGATGGGGCTTCGAGGCGTCCCCTTCACCACGTGCAGCGGACGGTTTCGATGTGGTGCAGGACCAGGATAGCCTGCACGATCGCCGTGGCGCGGCGAGGACAGCAGCGCAATTTCGTCAGGATCCTCCAGCCCTTGAGGGTGGCGACGGCGTGCTCGCCGATACCTCGGATGCGGGCGTGCGAGCGGTTGATGCCGCGCTGCCGGCGGGAGAGCCGAGGCCGGTGTCGGTGGCGTTCGAACGAAGTGCGGATGGTGCCACCGGCACCTTGGTGGCCTTGTCGGCCAGGACCTGCCGGGTCACGATGAAAGAGGCTCAGCATTTCACAGGCATAAACATCTAATTAAATCCGGTGTAATTCATTGCTGTACGGCAATTCAAAAAATATACCGGCTTCTTGTCTCCGTCCCGCGGCTCGGATATCGTTGGCGGTCAATGGAGACGGGAAGGGCCTGCTGAATCGTGTATTCGCACCTACATCCGGCCATGGAGCGCCCGAGCTACGCCGGCTATCTCCGAATTCCGGAGCTCATGTCCCTGCAGCACCCCCTGACTCCGCCGGACGACCTCAGGACGTTCCGCGCGGAACATTTCTTCATCGTTATGCACCAATGCAGCGAGCTGCTGCTGCGACAGGCGATCCTGGAGCTCGACGCCGCGGTCGAGTGCCTGGGCGCGCCGGATGGCGACGTCGAGGACTGGCTGGAGAGCGTGGGGCGGGCGACAGACTGCATGGTGACGCTGCGGCAGCAGGCCGAGCTGCTCGGGCGACTGCCGGTCGAGTGCTTCGCCGCGTTCCGTCAGCGACTCGGCGCGGCGAGCGGCGCCCAGTCCGCGCACTTCCACCGGCTGCGGACGATCCTCGGAATGAACGGCGACGGGCCCGGCCCGCTCTTCGAGGGCTACCTGCGGCTGCTCGACCGCTCCGGTCGCGACCTGGCCGAACTCGTCGCCGGCGGGCTGCGCGGCGACCCGATGTTCCGAATGCCCCAGGCGCTCGCCGAGCTGGCGCAAGGGGTCTGGAGCTGGCAGACGACCCACCTGCACGTCGTCACCCGGATGATCGGTGACCGCCCGGGCACCGGCGGCACCACCGGTCTGGAATACCTGACGCGCCGGCTGCACGCGCCGTTCCCCCAGCTGTGGGCGGCCCGCGCCGAGGCGCACGCCCGCCACGAGCAGACCCGTGGCAGCCACGCCGAGACCCGCGGAGTACCCGTTGCCTAGCCGCATCGACTTCGCCGGCACGACCGCCGTCCTGTCCCTGCTGTCCGGCGCCATCACGACGCAGGTCGTCTCGGCCGGCGTCGGACTCGGGCTGCCCGATCACCTGAGCGACCACCCCCGCAGCGCCGAGGACCTCGCGCGGGACACCGGCGTCGACCTGCCCAACCTGCTGCGGATCGTGCGGGCCTGGGCGGCGTTCGGCCTGCTTGCCATCGACGACGCCGGCGAGCTGCGGCAGACGACGCTGACGCCGCTCCTGCGTCGCGACACGCCCGGCTCGCTCCACCACCGGTCGCTGCAGCTCGGCCACCCCGACCTGTTCCGGGTGTTCGAAGGGCTCGGCACCGCGCTGCTCGACGGCGGTTGCGCGTTCGAGGCGGCACACAAGCGCACGATGTACGAGTTCTTCGGCGACCGCCCGCCGCTGGGAGAGCTGTTCGTGCGGGACCTGTCCGCGAACTCCGTCGGCATCGGCGACGAGCTCGCCCGTGCGTACGGCTTCTCGGACGTGTCCACCGTCGTCGACATCGGCGGCGGCGACGGCCGGATGTTGACCCGGCTGCTGCACGCCTGGCCGCACCTGCGCGGCACCGTCTTCGAGCGGGCCGAGGTGCGCCCGGCGGCGCAGCGGCTCCTCGACGCGGAAGGCGTGGCGGAGCGGTGCGCGGTCGTCACGGGCGACTTCTTCGCGGGCGTACCGGCCGGCCGCGACGTGTACCTGCTGAAGTACGTCCTGCAGGACTGGGGCGACGCGGAGGCGAGCACGCTGCTGCGGTCATGCCGGGCGGCGATGGGGGACGGGGGCCGCCTGCTGGTGCTCGAGCAGATCGTCCCCGATCGGCCGACGGCGACGCCCCGCGCGCAGTCCGCGGTCCTCGACGACCTGCTGGTCTTCTCGTTCACCGGCGGCGGCAACCGGACCATGAGCGAGCTGGCGGCCCTCGTGCACGGCGCTGGCCTCGCGATCCGCGAGCCCACGATCCGGCTGCCGCAGGTCGACGTCGTCGAGTGCGTTCCCGCATAACGTTCAAACGTGCAGAGGAAGCGGAACGTTCAGAGGTAGCGGATCTGAGCGTCCTCGAGCCGCCGGATCGCCTCGGCGACGGCGTCATCGCCTCCGCCCAGGTACGCCCGGAGGAACGGTACGCCGGCGTCGGTGCCGTCGATCGTGATCGACGCGTGCGAGAACAGCAGCCCGGTGCGGTCCAGCAGGTCGCGGCGCCAAGCGTCGACGCCGTCCGGCCGGGTGCGGAACGCGGGCGGTACCGCGACCAGGAAGTACGGCGTCGTGGTCCCGGTGGCGGTGAGCTCCCGGGGCCAGCCCAGCCCGACCAGCGACTTGGCCCACAGAGACCGGTGGTGGCCGAGGGCGGCGCGCAGCCCGGCGAGGTAGCGTGCGCACGCGGGATCGGCCAGCCAGCGCGCCATCGCCCACTGCCGCCGCGCCCCGCGCGGGAAGGCCCACTGGATGGTGTGCCGCGCAATGGCGCGCAGCGTCTCGGGGTGGCCCATGACGGTACCGATGCCCCAGTCGTTGCAGGCGAACACCTTGCCGAACGACTCCACGCGGCACCACCGGCGCCGTGCCTGCTGTGGCGGGTCGGCGCGCGCGAAGTATCCGAGCAGGGCCGCCGGCGCGGAGACCTCGTCGGCGTCGTCGGTCACCACGCGGCGGTAGGCGTCGTCGAGCAGGATTCCCGCGCCCCGGGCGGTGGCGGCCTCGAACAGCGTCGTCAGCACGCTCTCCGGCCAGGTCGCGCCGGTCGGGTTGTGCTGGGTGTTCACCACGACGAGCGCGAGCCGTCGGCGGGGGTCGGCGTCGAGCCTCGCCAGTGCGTGCTCGATGTCGGCCGGGTCGGGAATCCAGGCGTGTTCGGCGCGCAGCGGCCAGTACGCCATCTCGTAGCCGAGCGGCTCGAACACGCCCGCGTAGTCCCACGTCGGGTAGGCGCACAACACCGCCGGGGTCCGGCCGTCGCCGTCGGCGTCGAGCAGGTGCCGGGCGAAGTCGCCCATGATGCCGCGGGTGCCGGTGCCGGAGGTGAGATGCAGATCGAAGTCCCCGCCCGGGCTCGCATGCCGGTCCAGCCGCTCGGACCGCACGGTGTCCGCCGCGATCGACCGGCGCGCCTCGGGCAGACCGGCCGGCGTGCGGCTGTACCCTGCGAGGTACTGCGGTGCCTGCTGTTCGTACACCGCCAGTCCAGCTGGCAGCGCCCCGCCGAGCAGGTACGGGTCCCCGATCGACATCGGCAGTGGCGGCAGGGCGTGCCCGGACCGCAGGTATCGGTCGAGCATCCGCGCGTCGTCGGTGGTGTCGACGTCGGGATCGGCCATCAGACCGGCGAGAGGCGGCAACCGCAACACCTGCACCATGGTACAGGTGCATTGAAGAATGTCGATGAAGGGCCCGTCATTGGCGGGCCGCGCGCGAGCCCCGAGCCGAAGTAGCGGCTTCCGCCGCCTCCTGGAAGTCGGCGATGGCCCCGCCGTAGTCCCTCGCCCAGTTCGTCAGGACCTCGATGGGCTCGACAAGGGTCCGGCCGAGGTCGGTGAGGCTGTACTCGACCCGCTTCGGCGCTTCGGCGTGGCGCTCGACCAGACCGTACTGCTGGAGCCGGCGCAGCGTCTGGGTGAGCACCTTGCGGGAGATGCCGCCGATGAGGTCGACGAGCTCACCGTGCCTGCGGGGCTGATGGCTGAGCCCGAAGAGCACGAGCACGGCCCACTTGTCGGAGATGATCTCGACCGCCAGGCGCGTGGGGCAGTCGGCGAGGAAGGCTGGTCCAGCCGCGTTCTGCATGAGCATCGAAGGTACCAGGAGGTAACTCACGGCTCCGTAACGTCTTTCCGCGAGCTACGAAACCAGCACCGGATGCGGAGGAGTCACCATGCCACGAGTCGTCGTGTTCGACGAGTTCGGCGGGCCGGATGTCATGCACGTCGTCGAGGAGCCGGTCGTCGAGCCCGCGGCCGGCGAGGTACGGGTCAGGATCGAAGCGTTCGCCGTCAACCCGCTCGACCGGATGATGCGTTCCGGCGCCTTGCCCGCAACGGTCGCCCTGCCACATGCCCGCCTCGGGGTCGAAGGAACCGGCGTCATCGACGCGCTGGGCCCCGAGGTCGCCGGGCTGGAGATCGGCGATCCGGTCATCCTCACGGCCATTCCGGACGCGAGCGTCAGGGGCAGCTACGCCGAATACACCACGGTCCCCGCGACCCGGCTTGTCGCCCGGCCGGCCGGGCTCGGCATCACCGAGGCGGCGGCGATCTGGGTCGCGTACTCCACCGCCTACGGCGCGCTCGTCGAGAAGGCGAGGATGCGGCCCGGCGACCGGGTCCTCATCACCGCCGCGTCCGGCAGCGTCGGCCGGGCGGCGATCCAGATCGCCAACCAGATCGGCGCCGTGCCCATCGCCATCACCCGGCACACAGCGAAGCAGGACGACCTGCTCGCCGCCGGCGCCGCCGCGGTCATCGCCACCGACGAGGTGGACGTCGTCGAAGCAGTCCGGCACCACACGGGCGGGACCGGCGCCGACATCGTCCTCGACGTTGTCATGGGCCCCGGCCAGCAGGACCTCCTGAAGGCGGCCCGCCCCGGTGGAACACTGGTCGCCGCGGGCTTCCTGGACCCCCGGCCCACGCCCTTCCCGAGCGGCGCGCCGCTCACGATCTTCAGTTACCGCAGCTTCGAGCACACCCTCGACGCCGTCGTGGTGAAGCGCATGGCGGCCTTCCTGAACGCCGGTGTACGTCTCGGTGTGCTGCGGCCGGCCATCGACAAGGTGTTCGCCCTCGACGACGTCGTCGAGGCACACCGCCGGCTCGAGAACGGCCTCCACGCCGGGAAGAAGATCGTCGTCACGGTCCAGCCAGGCCCGGACCGGCATCAGGCGGCGGTGTAGTGGTGGTGCGGGGCGGGTTCGCGGCGGCGCCAGTTGTCGGGGATGGTCTCGTCGAGGACGTCGTCGATGGTGATCACGCCGATGAGGTGGCAGTCGTCGTCGACGACCGGCAGGGTGCTCAGGTTGAAGTCGGCCATCAAGGTGGCGATCTCGATCTGGTCGGCGTCCGCGGTGACGGTGACCGGGTCCGGCTCGGCGACGGCCCGAAGGAGCACCGCCGGGTCGGCCCGCAGCAGGTTGACCAGACTGATCGTGCCGGTCAGCCGCCCCGCGGGATTCACCGTGTACAGGTCGGCGAGGGCCTCGGGCTGGGTGGTGGTGGCGTCGCGGACGGCCTGCACCGCCTGCCGCGCGGTAGCGTCCTCGGGCAGGGCCAGGATGTCCACGCCCATGAGGCCCCCAGCGGTGGCGGCGTGGTAGTGCAGCAGGTAGGTGACCGTGGCCCGGCGATCGTCGGGCAGCAGCGCCAGGACCCGCCGGCGGCGGTCCTGCGGCAGCCCGGCGATGGCGTCGGTCGCGTCGTCGGCGCGCATGTGGGCGATCAGCTCGGCGACCTCGGCGTCGCTGCGGCCTGAGAGCAGGTGGCTCTGCTGGTCCTCGTCGAGCTCTTCGAAGACGTCCGCCTCCAGCTCGGGGTCCGTGTGGACCTGGGTGAGGATCTCGCGTTGCTCGTGTGCGGAGGCGTTCTCGAGCAGGTCGGCCAGTTCGGCGGCCCTGAGGCGGCGCAGCCGGACCAGGGGGTGGCGGGCGTGCACTGATGCCTGGTGGCCGATGAGCGGCTCGAACCCGAGCCAGTCGCGAAACGGATGGCCCGGGTCGTGGCCGGGGCGGTGCAGCCAGGGCAGGCGGTGGACGTTGACTCCGGAGAGCACCCATACGCCGGACGGGCCGGCGGTCAGTTCGATGTCGTGGGCGTGGACCAGCCGGGCGGTGGTGGTGTCCAACAGGCGGTGCCCCAGCACGTCGGCGCGCAGGAGCACCTCTCCCTCGCGGCGCTGGAAGGCGCGCAGGTCGACGCGGGCGGTGACGAGCTCGACGCGGTCGGGCTGCCAGGTGCGCACCACGGAGGCGGGAATGAAGACCCGCCTCCGGCCGACCTCGGCGACCAGGCCGACGACCGGCGGGTAGCCGCCCTCGGCGGGCAGCCGGACGATGACGTCGACCAGGCCGCCCAGGCGCTGCCCGCGCGCGTCGATCGCGGCGGTCCTCAGCAGCCGTGACAGCGCCAGTCTTCGGGTTCGGGCGGGACCGGGACCGCAGGACATGACGGGACCCCTTTTGGCGGGTTCACCTTCTAGTGTGCCAGCGCGAGCTGGGCCACCCGGACCACGACGAGCGCGACGGCGATGACCAGATAGCCGCGCAGGACCGCCAGGCCCAGCCGTCGCCCGGGCGACAGGCGCGGCCGCTCCAGCAGGGCCAGCGGCGGTGTGCGCCAAGTCTCGCGCTGCGAGCGGTCGACCGGCACGGTGTCCCGGCCACGGTGGCGGCGGCGCGCGGCCGGCAGCCAGGCCGCGCCGCCCACGCCGAGCAGGGCGCCGGCGGCGAGGATGGCCAGCATCTGCGCGAGGCTGATGTTCGGGTAGAGGACACTGGCGGTCAGGATGATCGACATCAGGACGAGCGCGCCGACGACGGCCGACGTGAACAGGTTGGTGGCCGGGCCGTTGACCCATGGTCCGAGCACCGCGCGGTCGTTGCACAGCAGCAGCAGGAACACCGTCGCCGAGGGCAGCAACACCCCGGCGAGGGTCTGCACCCCCTCGGTCAGCAGCCCGAGCGGGGAGCCCGGAAGCACCACGATGATCGCGGAGACCAGCAGCAGCGCGGCGAACATCGCGTAGAAGGGCTTGGCCTGCCGCGGCGAGCGATGCAGCGAGTGCTTCAGGCCGAGCACGTCGCCGATGGCGTACGAGGTGGACAGGGCGACCGCCGCCGCGCCGATGATCGAGGCGTCGATGAGCGCGATCGCGAACAGGATCCCCGCCGCCTCATGCACGTATCGGCCCAGACCGGCGGCGACACCGGCCGCGTCGGTGAACTGCCCGTACCCGGGCCGGCCGGTGAACGCGGCCGCGGCGGCGCACATCATCGCCGCGGCGCCGACCACGACGATGACGATGCCGATCCACAGGTCGACCTTCTCGTAGCGGATGAACCGGGGCGTGATCCGCTTGTCGATCACGTAGGACTGCTGGAAGAACAGCTGCCACGGCGCGATGGTGGTACCCACGATCGCGATGATCAGCAGCAGCACCGTGGACGGTTCGCCGCTGGGCAGACCCGGCACGACGAAGGCGCGGGCGACCTGCCCCAGCGGCGGATGGGCCATGACCACGACCGGGATCAGCGCCAACGAGCCGGCCACCAGGGCCAGGCAGACCCGTTCGAACCGCGGGAACGAACCGGTGCTCGCCGCCGCGATCACCGCCGCGGCGGCCAGCAGCACCCCGGGAACTCTGGGCAGGCCGAGATAGTCCAGCCCGAGGCTGACCCCGATGAACTCGGTGACGATGGTCAGGGCGTTGAGCGCGAACAGGTCGATCACGCTGAACGCACCCCAGAACCGGCCGTAGCGCTCCAGGATGAGCCGGGCGTGCCCCACCCCGGTCACGGCACCCAGCCGCAGCACCATCTCCTGGTTGACGTACAGCACCGGCACGAGCAGCAGCAGCGTCCACAGCAGCCGGGTGCCGTAGTTCTGCCCGGCCTGGGAGTAGGTGCTGAACGCCCCGGCGTCGTTGTCGCCGACCATCACGATCAGGCCGGGGCCGACGATCGCCAGCAGGGTCTTCAGCCTGGCCGGCAGCCCGGGCCGCTCGCCGGTGTCGTGCGCTGCGATGCTGCCCAGCGCGCCCCGGATTTCGCCGGTCTGCGTGGGGTCCAGCGCCGTCTGCCCGCTGTCGGTGCGGGCGCGCGTTCCCGCCATAGCGCATCCCCTTCCCGTCCGGGACGGGACAGAGGCGGCACGCGCCGGCGCTGCCCGGCGCGTCGCTCAGCGAGGGGGCTGCGTCATGCGTCCGGGCGGAGAGGCCGGCCGGCGGGTGCCGCGAGCGATCCAAGGACGATGCAGAACACCAGTCGGCGGACAACATCCGCCGGGACCGGGATCCACTGCGCTCGCCTCCCTTCGGCTCAGTGACTCGAGCAGGTGACCGCGGCGGAGCCCGAGGTCGCCGCTACCGGCGGCGTAGCCGGGTCGCCCAATGCCGGGCCGCCAAGTGGAGCGTGCCGAACGCGGTCCCGTGCGCCGCGTGGAGCGGCCGGATCCGGACGTGTCCGTCGCCGTGGGCATGTCGCCAGTGTTGTTCGTGCTGGCGGGCCAGGCGCGCCGCGACACACAGCGAGGCGACCGCGCAGGCCAGCCACAGTGCGGCGAAGACAACGATGCCGACGGAAGACATCTCGGCCACCTCGCCCGTGCGGCGCATACAGCACCGGAAGTCCTCTGCTCAGCCTACGCCGGGGGGCGGCCGGTCGCGGTGCGCCGTCAGCGGATCCCCAGGCCCTGTGCGAGCTGCGGCAGGACCTGGGCGAAGGCCGTGCGGGCGAACTGCCAGTTGTGCCCGCCGTCGCCCGTGAACTCGTGGCAGGTGGCCCCCGCCGCGGCCGCGGCCTGCGCGAGCTGATGGGCGGCGACGATCCCTCTGGGGTCGTCGGCGCCGGCGGCGAACCAGGCGCTGACCTGGTCGTACCGGCGGGTGGCGAGCAGGTGGACGGGGTCGTGGGCGCGCTCGGCGGCGGCGGAGCCGTCGAACAGCTGCAGCAGGGTCGTGCGCGGGCCGCGCAGCGTCGGCCGCGGCTCGCCGCCCAGGTCGACGAGGTGCCGGAACACGTCGGGGTGGCGCAGCACGATATCGGTCGCGCAGGTACCGCCCTCGGAGAAGCCGACGACGGCCCACGCCCTGGCCTCGTGGTGGACGTGGAGCGTGCCGGTCACGAATGCGGGGATGTCGACAGAGAGGAAGGTTTCGGCGTTGCCGAGCGGCCCGTCGACGCACTCGGTGTCCCGGTACGTCCCGCCGTTCTGGTCGACGAAGACGAGTACCGGCGCGACTCCGTGGTGACCGGCGGCGTAGCCGGCTGCTGTCGTCACCGCCCCGCCCGCCTGCGGCCACTGGCCGGTCCAGCCCGGCACACCGGCCAGCACCACCACCACGGGCAGGTTCGGGCGGTCGGCGGTGAAGTAGGCCGGCGGCAGGTACACATATCCGGGCCGGTGCTGGAAGTGCGAGACCGTCGCCGGCATGTCGTACTCGCCGAGTAGGCCGTTCTCGCGTACGGACGGCGGTGATGCCCGCAGCGTCCGGTTGAGTGCCGCCCCGCCCAGCGCGTGCGAGTGGCCGAGAAGGTCGCCGGCATTCGGCCAGACCGCATACACCTGATCGACGACCAGCAGGCCGCCGGCGAGCGTCAGCGGCACCGCGCACACGGCGACGACCCGGCGCACGAGGCCCGGGCGGGACAACGCGAGCGGCACCCCGGCGATGGCCGCCACCGCGAGGGCGAACCAGACGGCGAAGATCGGCGGGTAGCGGTCACGGATCGTCGCGGTCACCCGCAGCGTCACCATGGTCGCGACGGTGAGCGCCAGCGCCGATCCCCACAGCAGCGGCAGCGTGCGCGTAAGCCAGCGTGCGTCCCGGCGCGCCCACGAGCCGGCCAGGGCGGCGAGGGCGAGCAGTTCGATCGCGGTGGCCGCGGCCGGGTTCAGCAGCGGCACGCCGTCGAAGAGCCCGGCGCCGGCGGCGAGGACGAGCCCGGCGAGGACCGCGACCACGGCCGCGGCGCAGATGGTGTTGCGGTTCAACCAGTTCACGGATCACCGCCTCGTCAGAGCGCGGCGCGGAAGACCCATCCACGCATGAGGACGAATCGCACAAGGTACGCCGGGCATGGCGGGCGGCAGCGGCCCTCGGCCGAACTGCGCCCGCAGCGCGGTGAGGGACGGCCGGCCGGTGATCGCCCCCTGGACGAGCCGCGCGATGCCCTTGAGGTCGGCGACCGCGGTGGCGAAAATGTCGACCCTGGAGTCCGGGTCGTCGACCCAGTCGACGGGCACCTCGTGGATGCGCAGGCCGGCGCGCTGGGCCAGCACGAGCAGCTCGGTGTCGAAGAAGAAGCCGGTGTCGCGCACCAGCGGCAGCACCTGCTCGGCCACGTCCTTGCGGATCGCCTTGAACCCGCACTGCGCGTCGGAGAAGTGGGCGGCCACCGCGCCACGCAGCAGCAGGTTGTACGAGCGGGAGAGCCACTCGCGCTTGGCCCCGCGGACAACGCGCGCGCCGTCGGACAGGCGCGTGCCGATGGCCAGGTCGGAGTGGCCGGACAGCAGCGGTGCGACGAGGGGCAGCAGCGCCGCCAGATCGGTGGACAGGTCGGCGTCGGTGTAGGCGAGCACCGCGGCGTCCGACGCCGTCCACGCTGCCCGCAGCGCGCCGCCGCGCCCCTTCTCGGCCACGTGGAGGACGGCGACCTCGGGGAGCCCGGCGGCCAGGGCGCGGGCGATGTCGAGCGTGGCGTCGGTGCTGGCGTTGTCGGCGACGGTGATCCGGAACGGGTACGGGAACGCCGCGGTGAGGCTGGCGTGCAGCCGCCGCACGCACGGCCCCAGGTCTGTCTCCTCGTTGTACACGGGGATGACGATGTCGAGGACCGGCGCCTGGGGGCCGGAGCGGTTGTCGCGCGTCTGGTCGATCGCGCGCGGAGGCCGGACATCGGTCACCGTCTCACCTCGAAAGGTCGTAGATGGTGATGCCGTCGATAGTGGCGGCCGGGTAGGTGTGCTGGACCCAGTCGGCGATCCGGACGCTGTCGCTCGCGCGGGTGCGGGCGAGGGCGCGGGCGAACGGATCGCCGATGAAGTAGTGGATCCGCTTGGCGGCGACGTCGCGCTGGAACTGCGCGAGCGTCGGGGCGGGGTCGGTGCCGCTGAAGCCGCCGACCGCCATCGCGGGCCACCCGGTGGCCAGCTGGTAGGTTGCCGCACCGCGGGAGCCGACCGTCGCGACGACCCAGGTGTACGCACCGGCGTTCTGCGCCAGCAGGGCGCGGACCCGCGGGTCGGGTGCCCGGACGGCGACCGTCCGCGCCAGGTCCAGGCCGCCGAATCGGCCGGTGCGCACCCCGGCCAGGGCAGGTCCCGCCGATACGAGCGACCCGGACCTCGGCGCCGCGACGGTCTGCAGGGAGTACGCCACCGGGCCGGCGAGGACGGCGACGAGGGCGGCGGCCGCGGCGAACGGCACAAGCAGCGCCGTCGGGCGGCGGCCGCGACGAGCCGGGCGCGCGGACAACGCCAGCGCGGCCGCCGCGAGCAGCCCCGTCACCGCGACCGCGGCGCGCAGCCACGGATGGAAGGCGGCGCTGCGATCGAGGAGCACCCAGGACCAGACAGCGGTTCCGGCGACCACCGCCGCCAGCAGGTACGCGCCGGCGCGGTCGTAGCGCAGCCGCCAGAGGGTGTGTGCGCCCATGCCGGCCAGCGCGGCCACCGCGGGGGCGAGCGCCAGCGTGTAGTACGGATGGAAGATGCCGTGCATCAGGCTGAGGACCACCGCGGTCGCCACCAGCCATCCGCCCCACAGCGCATATGCGGCCCGCCACCGTCCGGCCTGCGTGGGCGCCGCGGCGCTCCTGCCCGTCAGCGCGAAGCCGGCCCCGCACAGCAGCAGGGCGGCGGGCAGCAGCCAGGCGATCGGGTTGAGCCCGAACAGGCGTACCGACAGGCCGGAGAGCCACAGCGCGCCCGGCGTCTTGTCGACCGTGATGAAGTTGGCGGCGTCGAACGACCCGAAGAACCACGCCTTCCAGCTGAGCGAGCCGGCCTGAGCCGCCGCCGAGTAGAACGCGTTGGCCCACCCGGACGCGCCGAGCCCCCACCCGTACAGCAGCGCGGCGGCGCCAAGCAGGACGGCAAGCATGGGCCTGGCCCAGACGGGGTCCCCGTCCCGGCCGCGCAGCAGGCGGCGGAAGGCCGTTGACCAACGGGATCCGACGCCTCGCGATGTCTCGTCGACCGGCGGCAAAGCCGTGGACATGGCTCAACCGTAGCCACCAGGCCTGTCCGCACCGCCGCCGCCGACCGTGAAGTTGCTGTGAGGCGGGCGGCGATTGCACAGCGCGCCGGTGGGTATGGCCGCGGCTGGATCGCCTTGTATGCCAACAGAAATAACGACCTGGGCCCCGAGCTCACCCGAGGGTGACGAAGGACGGTGGCAAGACGCATGGCGGTAGTAGCTGGACTGCTGGCGGCACGAGCGCAGGAGCAACCGGAGGAGCCGGCGTTCATCGGCGGCGCGGACGGTCGCACGATCGCATGGCCGGCGCTGGCCGCGTACGCCGAACGGCTCCGGGAACTGGCCGCCGCGCGCCGGTTGCCGCCGGGCGCGCGGATCGGCTTGGTCGTCGCCGACCCGCTGGCCTTCGCCGCCGCCTACCTCGCGGGGCTTTCCGCCGGACTCACCGTGGTGCCCGTCGACCCCCGGCTGCCGACGCTGGACGACTTCCTCATCCAGCTGCGGGCCGACGTCGTCGTCACCGACGCGCCGCTCTCCTCGCCGGTGGCGGGGCTGGAGAACTGGGTGGCCGAGCGCGCCGCGCCGGTGCCGGTGGGCGCGGCGCCGACCGGTGCGCGGCCCAGCGCCGGCGCCGCATTGCGTCCGGCCGTGTTGCTGACCACGTCCGGCACAACGGGCGAGCCGAAAGGCGTTCCGCTGTCGGAGGCACAACTGCTGCACGCCGCCCGGCGGGTCGCCGGGCACCACCGGTTCGGCCCGGGCCAGCGCGGGTACAGTGCGCTGCCGCTGTTCCACGTGAACGCCCAGGTGATGGGGCTGCTCGCGGCGCTGGTCAGCGGCGCGTCGCTGGTACTGGACCGGCGCTTCGAGCCCGACGCGTACTGGTCGCGGGTGGCGCAGTGGTCACCCACCTGGCTCAACACCGTCCCGGCGATCCTGGGCCCCCTCGCCGCGCAGCCCCCGCCGCCCGAGGCGACCCTTGCCCGGCTGCGCTTCGCCCGTAGCGCGTCGGCGCCGCTGCCGGTCGCGACGCAGGACGCCTTCACCGCGCACACCGGCGTCGCGGTGCTGAACACGTACGGGATGACCGAGGCGGCCGGTCAGATCACCGCCAACCCGTTCGACATCTCCGCCCGCCGCGCCGGCTCCGTCGGGCTGCCGGTCGGCGTCGAGCTGGCGGTCGCCGGCCCGGACGGCCGGCCCGCCCCGCCGGGTTCGCAGGGCATGGTCGTCCTGCGCGGCCGCCAGGTGACGGACCGGTATCTGGAGCTGACCGGGTACGGGGCGGAAGCGAGCCGGCCGGCCCGGGACGCGCACGGGTGGCTGCCCACCGGCGATCTGGGGTTCCGTGACGAGGACGGCTTCGTGTACCTGGCCGGCCGCGCCGACGACGTGATCAACCGGGGCGGGGAGAAGCTCCACCCGCAGGAGGTGGAGCACGTCCTGCTCGGCCATCCCGCGGTCGCCTCGGCCGCCGTGGTCGCCGCGCCGCACGAGCGGCTCGGTCAGGTACCGGTCGCGTTCGTCATGCTCCGGCCGCACCGCGCGGAAGCGGGTCTGGTCGACGAACTGGACCGGCTGTGCGCCCAGCGGCTGCCCCGCCACAAGTGCCCGGCCGCCATCACCGTCACCGCCGAACTGCCGACCAGCCCCACGGGCAAGGTGCTGCGTCGTGCCCTGCGCGCCGACGCGGCGGCGCTGGCCGGCGGGCCGGTCGCGGGCGGTGGCCGGTGAGCGGGTCGCCGCGGCCGCTCGCCGGCCTGCGCGCGGCACCCGACGGCGAACCGGCCGCCCAGGCGCGCACGCCGCCCGAGAAGCCACGAGCGCCCGCCCACCTCGACTCGGTCGATGTCGTCCGGGTGCTCACCGTCGGGCTCGTCATCGCCGTCCACGTGCTCGCCCAGCAGCCCGGCGGTGTGACGCTGTCCAACGGTGCGCCGCTCATCGTGCTGCACGTCAGCCGCGAGGTCTTCTTCCTGCTCACCGCGTTCGTGCTCGTCTACAGCTATCGCGATCGCGCGCCGTCGCGCTGGTGGGCGTTCTGGCGGAAGCGTTACGTGCTGATCTGCGCGCCGTACCTGTTGTGGACCGCCGTGTACTTCCTCGCCGGCGGCGGGCCGCTGCGGCCGGCCGGCCGGGCGCTGGCCGGGTTCGCGCGGGACGTGCTGAACGGCGGTGCCCGCTACCACTTGTATTTCCTGCTGGTGACGATGCAGGTGTACCTCGTGTTCCCGCTGCTGCGCCGGCTGTTGACGGCCACCCGCGGCAGGCATGGATGGCTGCTGGCCGGCGCAGCCGTCTACCAGGTCGGCTGCTACACCGCCGTCCAGCGGGGATCGGTGCCCGGGCTCGCCGACCCCAGCGCCTACCTGCCCAGCTACCTGGGGTTCGTCGTGGCCGGTGGCGTGGCGGCGTGGCACGCGGAGACGCTCTTACGGTGGACCCGCGAGCGGGTGCGGTGGGTGTTCGCCGGATGCGCGCTCGTCGTCGCCGCGGCCGTCGCGGTCTTCTTCGTACAGGCATCAGCACTGGGGCAGGCTCCGGTGGTTGCCAGCGCCGTGTTCCAGCCCGTCGTCGTGGTGGAGAGCGTCGCCGTCGCATGGGCGTTCCTGGCCTGCGGCGTCGTGTGGCAGCGCCGGCGTACACCGGGCCGGCGCCTGGTCCGCTCCGCCTCCGACGCCTCGTTCGGCGTCTACCTGGCTCACCCGCTGCTGCTGCAGGGGCTGCTGGCGGTGTGCGCGGCGTCCGGCCTGACCGCCGTGGCGCAGCGCCAGCCCGGCCCGCTCGTCACCGCGGTCGCGATGACCGTCGTCCCATTGATCTATCTCGCGTGCTGGTCGGCGGTGGCAGTGGCGCTGCGCACGCCGCTGAGCCTGGCGCTGACCGGCCGCACTCGGCGCGGTACCCGGGAATGACCCTTCAGGAGGATGCGATGCGAACGTCACCCGGCATCACGATGGTGATCGACGGCGGCCTGCCCACCGGTGCCTTCACCGACCTCGTCACCAGCCACGGCGACTACATCGACCTGGTCAAGTTCGGCTGGGGCACGGCGCTGGTCACCCGGGACCTCGATCGCAAGGCCGGGGTGCTGCGGGAGGCCGGAATCGGGTTCTATTTCGGCGGAACCCTGTTCGAGCACCAGCTGTGGACCGGCCGGCTGGACGAGTACCTCCAGCTGGTCCGGCGTACCGGCGCCACCCACATCGAGGTGTCCAACGGCACCATCCCGCTGGACCAGAGCGGCAAGGCCGAACACGTGCGGCGCATGTCGCAGTACCGCCCCGTGCTGGCCGAAGTCGGTTACAAGGATGCCGACCGGTCGGCCCGGCTCACCCCGGCCCAGTGGGTCGACGCGATGGGCGAGGATCTCGCCGCCGGTGCCTCCATGGTCGTCACCGAGGCTCGTGAGAGCGGCCGCAGCGGCATCGCCCGGGCCGACGGGCACCTGCGCCGGGACGTCCTGGACGCGGTCATCGACAACGTCGACACCGAGCGGGTGATGTTCGAGGCGCCGACCAAGACGCTCCAGGTGGAGCTCATCACCGCCCTCGGGCCGGGCG
This sequence comes from Dactylosporangium sp. CA-139066, assembly GCF_050936175.1. Lineage (NCBI taxonomy): Bacteria > Bacillati > Actinomycetota > Actinomycetes > Micromonosporales > Micromonosporaceae > Dactylosporangium > Dactylosporangium sp. CA-139066. The sequence continues at coordinate 4,565,553 of NZ_JBNJNH010000001.1, forward strand.
TCAACCTCGGCAACGTCGCCGCCACCGACGTCCTCGGGGCGGAGACGCTGCGCCGCGGGCTGCGCGGCGACACCCTGCTGCACGTGGCCGCCGTCCCGGCGAGCCCTGTTCCCTGACACCATCGAGGAGACCTCCATGCGATCCACGCACGACGCCTTCCACGTCGCGGTGCCCACCCACGATCTCGACGAGGCGGTACGGTTCTACGTCTTCGGCCTCGGCGCCAAGCTGGCCCGCCGCTACGACGACCGCGTCACGTTCGACTTCTTCGGCGACCAGCTCGTCTGCCACCTCGACGCCGCCGCCGTGGCGGCCGAACCCGTCGAGTACCCCCGGCACTTCGGTGTCACGTTCGCCCGCGCCGAGGACTTCGACCGGCTGCTCCAGCTGGTCGAGCACCGCAAGTTGCCGGTCCTGTCCGGCCCCGCGACCCGCTTCGAGGGCACCGCCGAGCAGCACCGCACCATCTTCCTCGTCGACCCGTCCAACAACGTGCTGGAGTTCAAGCAGTACGACGACCCCAGGCTGCAGTACTGACCGTCGGGTCGCCACCGATGCACGTCGGTCCGGGCTGTCGCTCGGGCCGGAGGCGACCACTGCATACCGCGGCGGCGCTGGTCGTGGTGTGTCTGGTCCTGACCGCCTCCCGCTCGCCGTCCGTCCGAACGCTGCCGGGTCCGCCGGTCAGGTGGACCCAGGCGACCGTCCCGATCGTCGTGGACGGCCTGACCCGCAGCTACCTCCTGGTCCATCCGTGGCCGGCCGGCGCGGCCCGGCTGCCGGTGCTGGTCGTCCTGCACGGCTGCTGCGTCACGCCGGACTACGAGCGGCAGCGCAGCGGGTTCGCCGGCGTGACCGGGCCGGCGATCCTGGTGTACCCCGCCGGGGTCGGCCAGTCCTGGAACGCGGGCCACTGCTGCGGCCCCGCCCAGGCCGCCGCGGTCGACGACGTCGCCTTCCTCACCGCCGTCGTCGACAAGGTGCTCGACACCCAGCCCGACGCCGCCTCCGGCCGGGTGTTCCTGCTCGGGTACAGCAACGGCGGAAAGATGGCCCTGCGCATGGCCTGCGCGGCGCCTCGACGCTTCGCGGCCGTCGCGTCCTACGCGGCCGTCAGCTCCATGCCGTGCCCCAGCCCGGCGCCGGTGTCACTGCTGGAGATCGCCTCGACCGGCGACCCGGAACTGACCGTCGGCTCCGGCGGAACGCCCCACACCCTCGACGGCTACACCCAGCCCACCGTTGACGCGCAGGTGGAGCAGTACCGGCGGGCGAACCGCTGTGCCGGTACCCCGGTCACCCGGGCGCAGGGCAGTGTGACCACCAGCACCTGGGTGCGGTGCGCCACCGGGCAGTGCGTGCAGCTCGCCGTCTACCACGGCGGCAGCCACGACTGGCCGCAGGGCGACGACGTCACCCCGTCGGCTACCCGGGTAACCTGGGACTTTTTCAGCACTGTCCGCAGCGCGGCGGCGGGCTGCCGGAACTGACCCGGTGGAGCTCACCCGCAGCGGGGGATACGGCGGCGATCACCCGGAAGCATGAGAACACCTTGCGCGACGCCGGGAAAACACTGGAAGTGAGGTGGCAGCGAGCTGCCTCGGAGAGACGCGTGTCGTGCGTGGGGTCGTCTCCAGTGCGACATCGTGACGGGAAGGACCATCGGTGATGGACGCGTCCGAGCTGTTGCGCACCGCCGTGGCTGATCTCGGCCTGGTGCAGGACGTCGAGCAGGCTCAGCAGATCATCCGCAGCACCGCCAGGCGTTTGGCGAACGCTCACGGAGCCACCGTGGTACTGCTGGACCGCGGCCACTGCTTCTACGCCGACGAGGACGCGGTGAGCCCGCTGTGGAAGGGCCAGCGATTCCCGGTGCGGCAGTGCATCAGCGGGTGGTCGATCCGCAATCGTCGGCCGGCCATTGTGCCGGACATCCAGGTCGACGATCGGGTGCCGCAGGAGGCGTACCGGCCGACGTTCGTGAAGAGCCTCGTCATCGTCCCGATGCGCGTCGAGGACCCGCTGGGGGCGATCGGCGCCTACTGGATCCAGCCACACCGGGTCACCGAACAGGAACTGGCCCGGCTGCAGTCCCTGGCCGAAGCGGCCGGCGCGGCGCTGGCACGCCTCATCGCGTCACCGGACACCGGGCGGGGGGCGACCAGGCTGGCGAGCTCGGGGGTGGCCGGCGCACCCGTGTAGCGGAGCCAGTCAAGGCGCTGCGTTGCGGTAATATCGCCCTGGCAGGAAGGTGCGTCAGCACGCCCGGCGATCCACGGTTCGCACCCGCGGTGACGGTAAGCGCAGGCGTCGCGTGTTGACGGCGAGGTGAAAGACGGTCGCCGGTGTCCGCAAACCTGGTTCCGTTGCTGCTGAGGCCGAAGCCGCCACCGCTCTGGCTCGGGCTGGTCGTCGCCGTGGCGTTGATCGCGCTGGAGACCGTCGTGCTGTTTCCCCTCAGGGGAGACTCGTATTCGGCCGCCTCGGGCGTGGTGTATCTCGTCGGCGTCCTGGCCATCTCGATGGTGTGGAGACCCTGGCTCAGCGTCTCGACGGCGGTGGCCAGTGCTCTTGCCTTCAACTATTTTCACGTCCCGCCCTTCTGGGCGTTCGAGTTCACAGCTCGCCGGGATCTGCCGATCGTCGTGGTGTTCATCGCGGCGGGGCTGGCGACCGGCCGCCTCGCCGATCTGGCCCGCTCCCGTGCCGCCGAGGCGCCTGACCGCCGTCAGGAAGCCAGCCTCGCCACAGAGCTGGCCAAATGTATGGTGGGCGCGGACGATCTGCGCTCCGCGCTCGGCCCGGCGTCACAGCGGCTCGCGCAGGTGCTTGAGCTTCGGTCCGCGGCGATCAGGCTCGACGTGATTGCCGGGGATGGGCAGCGGGCCGCATTCCCGCTGTGTGATGGTGCGAGGCGCCTGGGCACCCTGCTCGTTCCGGCGGACCTGCCGGACCAGACGCTGGAGCGCCTGCGGCAACGCGTGGTGCCGACGCTGGAGCCGCTGCTGTGCGCCGCGTGTGAGCATGAGGCGATCGTCAACTCGCTGAAGGCGGGCCGTAACGAGTCCACGTTGCTCACGGAGGATCAAGCCGCGTGGCGGCGGGTCCCCACGATGGTCGCGCGTGGCGCCTCACTCGTCGATGTGTTCGATGCGATGACGGACGAGCTCTGCCGGACCCTTGGCCGGGTCCGCACCGCGCTGATGCGCTACGAGCCGGACTGCACCGCCACTCGTGTTGCGGGTCTGGACGAGCTGCATGGCCCCACGTCCATCCCGCTCGAAGGGGACACCGTCGTCGGGACGGTTCTGCGCACCAGGCGTCCGGCCCGGATCGACAGCTACGACAGCGCCGCGGGCCCGGCCGCGGCGACGGCCCGCGGGCTGGGCATACGCTCAGCGGTCGGCGTTCCCGTCATGGTCCAGGGCTGTCTCTGGGGAGTGCTTGCCGTGGTGTCGTTCACGGACGAGGCCATCCCGCCCGGCACCGAAGCACGCCTGGCCGACTTCAGCGACCTCATCGCAACCGCGGTCGCCAACGTCGAGAGTCGCGCGCAGCTCGCCGCTTCTCGCGCCCGCATTGTCACCGCCGCTGACAACGCTCGACGGCAGTTCGAACGAGAGCTGCACGATGGCGTACTGCAGCGTGTCGTCTCGCTCGGGCTGGAACTGAGCATGACCGAGGCGTCGATGCCGCCCGAGCTGGACAGGTACAAGGAACAGCTGTCACATGTCGCGCAGGGGCTGAACGGTGTATTCACCAGCCTGCAGGAGGTCACGCAGGGGATCCATCCGGCGATCACGTCCAAGGGCGGCCTCGGCGCCTCGATCCGGTCGCTCGCCCGCCGCAGCGCGATTCCGGTGGAACTGAACCTGAACATCAGCCGGCCGCTGCCCGAACATGCCGAGGTGGCGGCGTACCACATCGTGTCCGAGGCGCTCGCCAACGCCGCCACGCACGCCCGCGCGACCATCGTCCACGTCAACGCCGAGGCGGAGAACGCGGTATTCCGGCTCTCGATCCAGGATGACGGGATCGGCGGAGCCAGCCTTGGCAAGGGAACCGGACTGATCGGCCTGCAGGACCGCATCGAGGCGCTCGGCGGCCACATGGAGGTCGTGAGCCCGGCCCGCCACGGCACAGCACTCCTGGTCAAGATTCCAATCGACGAGGCATGAACGCCGGTCAGACGGCGGCGAGGGCCATGGCGCGGGAGCACAGTTCGCGGGCCCACGTGATGCGGGGGAGGGCGACGTCGGGGTGGTTGCCGAACTCTTCGGCGGCGCGGGCGTAGCACTCGTCGGCGCCGAGCTGCTCGAGGGTGCGGGCAACGATGTCGCGAACGGTGCTGTTGTCCAGGTCGCTCGCCTGTGAGGCGTCGGAGACGAACAGTGCCATGCACAGCACCGGGTCAACTGTGTAGGTCGTCATGGCGGTTCACCTCTTCGCAGGGGGTGTGGGCGTTACGTCCACGTTCCCTCGTACCGATGAGGGACGGCCTCGCCGCCACCTGCATTCTCCGGCTGCCGGTTTCCGCAGCCGCGGATACCTGCTAGCCGCCATGCCCGCCGCACCCCGCCTCACCCTCTTGTCCGGCCGGCTCGTTGACGAGGGCCCAAGTACGGCGAGTTTCTTGACGAGATGCCGAAGACGCCGGCTGTCTGACGGAGTTTCTGCGAAAACGGCAAAAGTTTGACCTCTGGTGCCGCCGGCGCTGCGATCCTACGGTCGAGCGCATGCATCGATCGCTCACCATCGCTGTCACCGTATTGGCCCTGCTCACAGGCTGTGACCGCGGTGCCGCTCCCGCGGCTGCGCCGAGCGGCGCGATCGCGGGATCGTGTGATGCCGCCGTGGCCGGCAAGGTCCGGGAGCGCCTCTCCCGCCCCGGCGTCAAGACCGTCACGGTGGACGCCGCGTGCGGTACGGTGACCGTCGCGACGACCCTCTCCGACGGCGACGCGACCACCGCACGGCAGCTGTGCGACCTCGCGGCCGAGCTGGCGTACTCGGGATCGGTGAATGCCCTGCGGGTGACCGGCGACTCCGGCAAGGACCTGGCAGTGGGCGCGAAGGGCTCGCCCTGCCGATCGGCGAACTGACCTGGATCGCCGGTGGCCGGGCGCATCGACGTCTGACGTTTTCTTGCCGGAGCCCCTTGACGTGTCGCGCCGGGAGCGCGAACACTCGGCATCACGCGACGCGGCGGCCGCGTAACCCCTCATCCATCGGCCTGGCATCGGCGGCCGGGAGAACCCACGAATCACAGGAGTGCTTCGCATGGCGTCTCCACGTACACGTCGCATTGTGCTCGCGACGCTGTCAGTCGTCTGTTCCCTGCTCGGCCTGTTCGGCACCGCCGTGCCGAGCGGTGCCGCACCCGCCTACGCGTCGTTCAAGGTGCTGGTCTTCTCCAAGACGACCGGCTTCCGCCACGACTCCATCCCGGCCGGCATCCAGGCGATCAAGAACCTGGGCGCGGCGAACAACTTCACCGTCGACGCCACCGAGGACGACACGCTGTTCACCGACGCGTACCTCGCGCAGTACAAGACGGTGGTGTTCCTGTCCACGACCGGCGACCCGGTCGGCACGCAGGCCGAAAAGGACACCTTCCAGCGCTACATCGAGCACGGCGGCGGATTCGTCGGCGTGCACGCCGCCGCCGACAGCGGCTATTCGTGGGCCTGGTACGGCAAGCTCGTCGGCGCCTACTTCAAGCAGCACCCCGCGATCCAGCCGGCCCGCGTCGTGGTCGAGGACACCGCTCACCCGGCCACGTCCGGGCTGCCGTCGTCGATCACCCGTACCGACGAGTGGTACGACTTCCAAACCAACCCGCGCGGCAGCGTGCACGTGCTGACGTCGGTGGACAACTCGTCGTACACCGGCTCGACCATGGGTAGCGACCATCCGACCACCTGGTGCCAGAACTACGACGGCGGGCGGTCGTTCTACACCGCTCTGGGCCACACCAACGAAAGCTACAGCGAGGCCAACTTCCTGCACATCCTGCTCGGCGGGATCCTCACCACCGCCGGGGCTGTCGCCGGCAACTGCTCAGTGTCGACGACGCCCCCGCCGCCGTCGACCGTCATCAGCCTGCGGGCGCACGCCAACGGCAAGTACGTCACCGCCGACAACGGCGGCAGCTCCCCGCTCATCGCCAACCGCACCGCGATCGGCCCGTGGGAGCAGTTCGACCGCATCGACGCCGGGGGCGGCCTCATCGCGCTGCGGGCGCACGCCAACAACCAGTACGTGTGCGCGGAGAACGCCGGGAACGCGTCGCTGATCGCCAACCGGGGCGCCGTGGGGTCGTGGGAGCAGTTCCAGCTGATCCGCAACGCCGACGGCAGCGTCTCGCTGAAGGCGAACGCCAACGGCAAGTACGTCACCGCCGAGAACGCCGGCGCCGCCGCGCTCATCGCCAACCGCACGGCGATCGGTCCCTGGGAGGAGTTCGACCTCATCACGTCGTAGCTCGTGGGGTGGCAAAGGGGGCCCGGCAGGATTCCTGCCGGGCCCCCTTTACGGCCTCCGACCGGCGGGATAACGTTATCTCGTTCTTGCGACTACGTTTCGGCGGCGTGGTTGACGACACCCGACCCGCCGCCGCCACACCCGGGCCCGGCGGAGATCCGCGAAAGCGAGAGCATCCGTGAGACACACCGCCAATGTCAGAAGGCTGCGCGGTCCCGCCGCCGTGCTGCTGCTGACCGCCGCCCTGCTCACCGTCATCCGGCCCGGCGCCGCCGCCGCCGACTCGGCCACGGCCACCCACGCCACCCGCATCGTCGGCCAGTACACCGGCACCTGGAACTCGCCGCCGAGCAACCTGAGCACGGGTTTCACCCAGGACGGGCCCATGATGGGCAACGGTGACGTCGGCGTCGTGGAAGGCGGCCCGATCACCAACCAGACCTTCTACGTGGGCAAGAACGACTTCTGGTCGTCCACGACGCACGCGATCAAGCCGCTCGGCCGGGTGGTCGTGTCGGCGTCGGGGCTGTCCGGCGCCTCATACAACGCCGTGCAGGACATCAAGAACGCCGAGGTCCGCGGCACGTACACGCTGGGCGGCCAGACCCTGCGCACCGCGAGCTGGGTGGATGCGAACTGGAACCTGTTCGTCACCTCGTTCACCCTGACCGGCGGCGCCACCCAGAACATCGGCATCACACTGCAGAACGGCTCGGGCGGGACGCCGTCGGCGTCCAACGACGGCCGCGTGCTCAGCGGCGACGTCCAGGCCGACACCGGCGGCGCCGGCGACCCGCGGGCCCGGATGGCCGCCCGCACGATCGGTGGCTCCCAGTCGATCTCCGGCAACCGGCTGACCCTGACGCTCGCCCCCGGCACCACGTCGACGCTCGTCGTCGGCATTCAGTCCAGCATCGACACCGGCAGCTACCAGAGCAGCGCCGTGTCCATGGTCACCAACCTCACCCAGTCCGACGTCGACAACCACAACGCCTCGCATCGCAGCTGGTGGCAGAACTTATGGTCGCAGTCGTACGTCGAGATCCCGGACAAGGCGATCGAGAAGAGCTGGTACGGCTCGCTGTACCTGCTGGCGAGCTCCTCGCGGACCGGCAAGTTCGCCCCGGGCCTGTGGGGCAGCTGGATCGACAAGCCGGACATGGCCTGGGCGGGGGACTACCACACCAACTACAACTACGAGGTGCCGTTCTACGCGGCGCTGGCCACCAACCACGTCGACCAGGCTGCCGCCTACGACAAGCCGGTCCTGGACTACCAGAGCCGCGGCCAGCAGATGGCCGGCCAGAACGGGTTCACCGGTGTGCTGTACCCGGTCGGCATCTCGCCCGGCGGCACGGAGGTCTGCTGCGCCTCGCTGCTCAACCAGAAGTCCAACGCCGCGAACCTGGCCAGCGACATGGTGATGCGGTTCGAGTACACCTACGACACCAACTACGCCAACCAGGTGTACCCGTGGCTCAAGCAGGTCGGCCTGTTCTGGCAGAACTACCTGACGTGGGACGCCTCGCGCAACCGCTACGTCATCACCAACGACGCGCCGCACGAGGGCCAGGCCTACCCGCAGACCAACAGCAGCATGTCCCTGGGCCTGGTGCACCTGCTGTTCCAGGGTCTGATCGACATGAGCACCACGCTCAACGTCGACACGACCACCCGGGCGACGTGGCAGAACATCCTGTCGCACCTGTCCACCCCGGCCACCTTCACCCGCAACGGGCAGACCGTGGTCCGGGAGACCGAGGTCGGCAGCGACTTCATCGACGACGGCAACGACATCGCCGCGCAGTTCATCTACCCGGGCGGCCTGGTCGGACTGGACAGCTCCGGCACCGACCTGCAGAACGCACGCAACACCATCGGCCAGCTCGGCAACGCCTGGCACGGCGGTAACGCACCGTGCACGTTCTACCCGGCCGCGGCACCCCGCGGAGCCTTGTCGCCGATGAGAGCGGGCATGAGGAGCCGCCTCGCCCACCGGGCTGATGCTCGTTCGGCGGGCGAGGCGGGTGGGCTCGAGCGTTACGACGAGATCAGGTCGAACTCCTCCCAGGGGCCGATGGCGGTGCGGTTGGCGATGAGCGCGGCGGCGCCGGCGTTCTCGGCGGTGACGTAGTTGCCGTTGGCGTTGGCCTTGAGCGAGACGCTGCCGTCGGCGTTGCGGATGAGTTGGAACTGTTCCCAGCTGCCGATGGCGGTGCGGTTGGCGATGAGCGCCGCGGCCCCTGCGTTCTCGGCGGTGACGTACTGATTGTTGGCGCGGGCCCGCAGGGCGATGAACCCGTTGCCGGCGTCGATGAGGTCGAACTGCTGCGCGGTCCCGATGGTGGTGCCGTTGGCGATGAGCGGTGCGCTGCCCGCGGTGACGTACTGGTTGTTGGCATGCGCCCGCAGGCTGATCACGTTGCTGGTGGTGATCTCGAACCGGTCGATGGTGGCCCAGTTGTGCGTGGCGCCGGACCGCTGGTTGCCGGTGGCGCGCACCCGGATCGTGTGCTGGCCGGAGGCCAGGCGCGGGCTGGTCCAGACCGCGACGTCGCCGGTGCGGGCCGCAGAGTACTCGTCGACGAGCGTTTCGGCGCCGCCGTCGAGCGAGACGGCGACAATGCCGTGACTCGGGTCGGTGACGCCGTGCAGGGTGATGCCGGTGCCGGTGAACACCAGGGTCGCGGTGTTGCCGGCGACGTCGGTGTAGGAGTTGGTGCCGGAGTACGGGCCGGTCTCGCCGCTGGCGTGGCCCCAGTTGCCGGTGTAGGTCACGCGAGCGTCGGCGTCGTCGATGTTGGCGGCCTGGCTCCCGCCGAGCGTGAAGTACTCGACGGTGTCGGTGAACGCCGTGGCGCCGTTCTTCGTCGTGGACAGCGTCAGGTACACCCGCGAGCCCGAGCCCGGCGTGGTGAACGAGATCGGCTGGGCGGCCCGGGAGCCGAGCGGGACGGTGAGGGTGGTGCTGCCGGACGCGATGACGGTGCCGGTGGGCTGGTCGAGGCGCGCGGTCCAGGTCAGGCCGACCGACGTCCCGGTGAAGTCGTCGTTGAAGACGGTGATGGTCCGGGTCACCGGGGCGTTGAAGCCGTAGCTGTCGACGGCGGAGGGCAGCGGGAAGGTGCCGTTGGCGTCGGACATGCCGGAAGCGGACCAGTACGGCAGGTCGATCGCTGCGAGCGGGTGGAAGCCGGCCTGGACGCGCTGGATCTGCGGGTTGCTCCACGGGTCGGACAGGTTGTCGGCGCCGTAGATGGGGTGGCCGTTCTCCTCGGGGACGAAGTCGGTCGTCTTCACGCCGGGCACGAAGCCGGCCCAGCCGGACAGCAGCGTGTACGGGCGCAGGTCGCTGGCGTCCTTGGCGCGCTTGGCCGCGGTCAGGGTGGCGAACCACTCGAAGCCCTGCTTGGTGTTGCATTTCGGCCAGATGTACTCGGTCTCCCCGTCGGGCTTGCCCGGGGTGGACGTCACCTGGTCGTTGTAGGCGCCGAGGCCTCCGTTGTAGTGCGGGAACGAGGCGAAGTTGGCGTACTGCGAATTCATGGTCGGGTACTGGGTCGGGGACTGGCCGTCGACGATGATCGGGCGGGTGCCGTCGTTGCCGTTCATCGCCGCGTAGAGATCCTGTTCGAACTGCTGGGAGTCGGGGCCGCCGCAACAGCCGGGCTCGTTGCTCTGGCTCCAGCGGGTGATCGCGGGATGGTTGCGGTCGCGCAGCGTCAGCGCGCGGGCGTGGTTGACCATGTTGTCGTGCCCGGCGACGTAGTCCTGGAGGTTGGCGGAGCCGCGGATCCCGGTCTCGTCAACGAGCATGAGTCCCATCTCGTCGGCGACGTCGAGCATGTACGGGCTCGCGGGCTCCTGGTGGATGCGGACCACGTTGTAGTTGAGCCGCTGATAGTTGTCGACCGCCTGCGGCCAGCCGCCGTTGCCCGCCGACGGCGGCAGGAATCCGGGCAGCGTGTCGTAGGCGTCGCCGGCCCCGCCGTTGTTGATCCGGTCGTAGTCCGCGCCCTGCAGGTTGTCGCCGCGGTAGTTCACGCGCACGCCGTTGAGGTAGTAGTACTCGCCGCTCTGCGTGCTTTCCCGGAACCCGAACCGGTACTGGGCGTCGCTGGCGCGCCCGTCGTCGGTCGCGGCGTGCACGGCGAGGCGGTGCAGCTGGGCCCGGTATCCGGAGCGGTAGGGCACGTTGGGCCACCAGTAGGAGGCGGTGCCGAGGTTCCAGGCGATCGGACCGATGGTGACCCTGGCCGTCGAGTGGGCGCCGACGGACACGGTACGGCTGGGGAGTCCGGGATAGGAGAAGGCGCCGCCGCCGTCGGAGGACAGCGAGCCGGTCAGCGTCACCGTGCGGGCGCTTGCCGAGGTGTTGGTCACGCTCACGTCGTACGTGAGGCTCTGGTTGGTCACGGAGGTGCGGATGAAGGCGTCGTTGATGTACACCGCCGGATAGACCCGCAGGAACGCGGAGCGGTAGATGCCCTGCGGCACCGCCTCCGACCACTCCGCGGCGTCCGGCACCAGGTATTTCCCGTTGGCCTGGTTCTTCAGCGCGTTGCGGCCCTTCACGTCGACCGAGATGGTGTGGGTCGTTCCCGGCGCGGCGTAGGCGCTGATGTCGAAGTTCGAGGGCGTGAACGAGGTCGTCTGCGTCGCCACCACCCGCCCGTCGACGGAGAGTGTCGCCTGGTGGTTCACCGCGCCGAACTCGATCCACGTCGACTGTGGCTGCCCCGCGTCCGGGACGGTGATCGTCCGTGAGTACACGGCGTGGGACACGTCGGTGAAGCCTTGCTTGTACCAGCCGCCGCCCGGCACCGTGATCGATGTGGCCGCTCGCCCCTCCGGCGTGAACGTCCACCGTCCGGAGAGGTCGACCGACGTCAGGGCGGCGTTACCGGCGGTGAAGCCGTCGACGGTGGGTACGGCTGCTGTGGCCGGGTGCTGCGCGCTGACGACGGCCGCGGCGGAACCAGCGATGAGCGCGCCGATGACGGCCGCGCGGCCGGCCGCGCGTCGCTTTCCTGGAGGACTGTTGCGTTGCATGACGATCCCTTCTCGAGCTACGAGCCGTCGCGGCGTGGCGGGCCGCCGGCCCTTGAACATCGGATTGACCTGCGGGCAGCGCGCCGGCGCGGTGCCATGCCGAGGCATGCGGCCGGCGGTGAGAACCTGTTGGGTGCGGCGGGCTAGGGCCGCGCCGGGCAGGTCGCCGACAGGGCGGCGCAACGGTGTGGTGACGGCGGCTGGGCGTGGCGATGCAGGTGCCTCAACAGAGCTCCTGTGGTCGGCGGGTGAACGGACTGGTCCGTTCGTGGTCAGCGTGCGCCCGACCGGCCGCCGATGGCGGGCGAGCGCATCAGGTCGGGCACGGCCGCCGCGCCGTGTGACCGATAACAACGTTGCTGGACCAGCGTGACCCTGCCCGGCAGGGCATGGGATAGCCTGGATCCAGGCAATTGCTGTGGTGAATGTTAGCGCTCTCAATCCCGACGTCAAGCGTCTCGGGTACTCTCGCCCGCCCCCGGCTGGTCGTTGAGCACCCGGGGGCACGGTTTTGATGGGACGTTGGCCGGTTGGGCGACATCGTTGACGACCGCGGCCCCGCCCAGCTGCGTCTCGTCGACCGGGTCACCAACGCCGACGACAACGTCCGCAGCCCGGGGCTTGCCGTCATGCGCGGCTGGCTCGCGGCGAGCCGGTACGATTTCGGCTCCGCCATCGACGCCCTGCGACCCATCCTCCAGGGAGCCGCGGCATCACACAGCTACTGGCCACTATGGCCTTGCTGGAACGGCATGTTCTTCCAGATCGGCATGGCCGCCGCCGACTCCGTCTTCACCGCGTCCTGCCTCACCATCGCTGAGGCTGCCGCCGTGCGTAACCCCGGCGTCGCCACCTACGTAGGCGTCGCCCTGACCCTGCGCGGACTGTGGCAACGTGACATCGACACGCTCGCCCATGCCTCATTACCACCGGCCACACCAACAAGTCGGCGGCGTCCAAGCTTGGTGTGTCGGTCAACACGGTCGGCACGCACGTGCGCACCATCTTCGCGAAGCTGGGCGTGCGATCGCGGGTACAGCTCGCCAACCTGCTGCACGACGATGTCGCGGGCTGATGGCGGACGGCCGCCTGCCGTGTCGCCGGTGCGTCGCTGGTTAGGCGGCGGCGAGCGTCATGGCGCGGGAGCACAGTTCGCGGGCCCACGTGATGCGGGGGAGGGCGACGTCGGGGTGGTTGCCGAACTCTTCGGCGGCGCGGGCGTAGCACTCGTCGGCGCCGAGCTGCTCGAGGGTGCGGGTGACGGTGTCGCGAACGGTGCTGCTGTCCAGGTCGGCCTTCTGCGGGGCGTCGGAGACAAACAGTGCCATGCACAGCACCGGGTCAACTGTGTAGGTCGTCATGGCGGATCACCTGTTCGCGAGGGGTGTGGGCGGTGTTGATTCCACGTTCTCTCGTACCGGTGAGGGGCGGCGTCGCCGCCACCTGCATTCTCCGGCTGCCGGTTTCCGCACCCGCGGATACCTGCTAACCGCCATGCCCGCTCCACCCCGCCTCACCCTCTGCGGGGCAGGCCCGCAGACCTCGGTCACGGCGTCCCGTCTCGGCTTCGGAGTCCGGTTCGGCCGCAACGAGAAGCTCGGCAATGACCGGCGCGGCAAGGCGCTGATCGTGGTGAAGCGGACTCGTACCTGTCGCCGTCACCGCCTCATTGTGCGGTCATGGCTGGACGGGATTCCAGCCGTCGCTGCCGGCGAGGTAGTTCTGGGCGGTGTAGCTCGCGGCGGCCGAGGTGCTCATCTGCGGGCGGTCGCTGGTGCCCTGGGTGGCGCCGGCGCCCGTGTTGGCGTACTCGGAGAAGCGGCAGGTCTTCCAGGAGAACCCGCTCATGTCCTGCCAGGCGCCGGCCTGGCGGATGTGCGCGCCGAGCGTTGAGTCGCGCACGAGCACCTGCCCGATGGCGTCCGCGGCGCCGCCGGCGTGCCAGCAGCGGCCCAGTGCCACCGTCTGTGCGGCCGCGCTGCTGGTCAGCGTGGACCGGGTGATCAGGATGCCGTACCGGTTGCTCGCGTTCGTCGCCGCGGCGGTGATGTAGCCGTTGTTCGAGCTGCCGCGGTCCAGCGAACGGATGGTCGTGCGGTCGATGACCAGCGCGCCGTTGCCGTAGATGAAGTCCACGGCCCCCTCGATGTAGCTCTTGTACACGTACTGGCGCACCTGGGCGCTGCCGGTGCCGCCCCACGACAGGAAGGTGTCCTGGTAGCCCTTGAGCTGCACGTTGCGGTAGACCTGCCGGTCGCCGCCGGCGTAGAGGGCGAGCGCCTGGCTGTCGTGGGCGGCGTAGGTGTTCTGGATCGTGAGGCCTTTGACGGTGGTGTCCTTGGCCATGTTCAGCACCGTGGCGCTGCCCGTCGCGCCGGCGGTGGACTGCGGCTTGTTGCCGGTGATGACGATGTCGGCGGAGTTGCCGGTGGCGCCCTGCAGGGTGATGCCCGGCTTTCCGGCGGGGATGTTCACCTGGCCCTGGTAGGTGCCGGCCTTGATGGTGATGACGGTGCCGGCGGAGGCGGCGGCGACGGCGGCCTGGATGGTGGTGTAGTTGCCGGAACCGTCCGCGGCGACGGTGACGGCGGTGGCGGCGGCCGCCGTCGCGGGCAGCGCGGCGACCGCGGTCACCGCGGACGCTGCGACGGCAACGCTTCGGCGGAGGCGACGCTTGTTCGGCACGGACATGTCTGACCGCTTTCCTCAGAGGCGGGCGGGGCGGATCAGCGCTGCGCAGGGAATGTTTGCGCTCACACGGCGTCGTGTCAAGCGCTTCGACGGTTACGGACGTCAATGTGTTGAGGGCGTGCAGGCGACACGCGCCCGGCGGGGCGCCGTATTCGGCGGCGATGAAACTTCCAGCGAAGCTGATGGTTTGTCGGGATTTCGAAATACTCGTAGTCCGCCCGGTCGATGGCGATCTCTCGATGCGATCCGGATGATCGTTGCCCATGGTGCAGGTGATCCCGATCGATTTCCGCGGGGCCCGGGCCGTCGCCGGTCCGCTCACGCTCGGCCAGCTCAACGTGGCGAAGTGGCTCGCCGATGCCCCGCACGCGCCCGCCGCCCGCCTCGAGCAGCACCTGCCGGTTCCGCCCGGCACCACCGTGGACGCGGTGGCCGCGGCGCTCGGCGCGCTGGTGAGCCGGCATGAGGGCCTGCGCAGCCGGTACACCCTGGGCGACCCCGGCGAGCAGCGCGTCCTGGACTCCGGCAGCGTCCCGCTGGACGTGTACGACGAGCTGCCGGCCGAGCTGGGTGGGGTGTCCGCCGGCGCTCCGGTGCGGTTCGTGGCCGCGGCCGCCGACGGCCTCGTCACGGACCTCGCGGCCGTGTACTCGCACATCGCCGTGGACTTCCAGGCGCTCATGGTGCTGGAGCGGGAGTTCGCGGCGCTGCTGCGCGGCGAGCCGCTGCCGGGGGTGGCCCTGCAGCCGCTCGACCGCGCCGAGGCGGAGTGCTCCCCGGCCCGGCGCCGCCGCCAGGAGCAGGCGCTGCGGCACTGGTTCCGGCACGTCGAAGCGGCGCCTGCGCACCTGTACGCCGGCCCGCGGGCCGACCCGGCCGGCGGGTCGGGCGCGTGCGGCATGTCGTCGGAGGCGGCCGCCCGGGCCCTCGACCGCATCGCCGACCGCACCCGGACCAGCCGCCCGACGATCGTGCTGGCCGCGTGGTGCGCGCTGCTGGCGCGGCGGACGGGGTACGACGTCTGCCGTTTCGTGATGCTCTCGGCCAACCGCTTCGAGTCCGCCCTGAGCGAGTTCGTCGGGACGCTGGCCCAGTCGACGTTCGTAGCCGTGGACACCGCCGGGGCCGGCTTCGACGAGCTCGTCCGCCGCGCGTTCGGCGCGGTCCTGCAGGCGGGCGTCAACGGCGCGTACCACGTCTACCGCCAGGATGCGGGCACCCGGGAACGGGTCGCCGCGCGGGGCGTGGCCCCGAGCTTCGAGCCGCTGTTCAACAGCGTCATCGTCGACACCCGCGGCTTCGATGTGCCCGAGCCGGCCGCGCCGCCGGCCCCGACCGACCTGGGGTGGGTCGAGATGCCGCCGACGAACATCCTGCTGCGCTTCGACCTGGGCCGCGCCGACGACGCCGTGGTGGCCCGCGTGTGGAGCGGCGACACGGGCCGCGTGACCCCGGGGGAGGCGCGGGAGCTGCTGCTGGCACTGGAGCGACTGCTGCTCGCCGCCGCCGCGCAGGACCTGGACCCGGCGGGGATCGCCGCGGCGCTGGCGCTGCCGCCGCTGCCACGGCCGCCGGGCTGGCGGTTGATCGACGGCTGCTGGGTCGACCTCGACGAGGTGCAGCGGCTGCTCGACGAGGCGCTGGGCCCGGGGGCGGCCCGGCTGTCGGGCCCGGACCTGACCGCGGTCGTCCTTGACGGCTCGGTGACGGCGGAGGAGGCGCGCCGGCGCTGCCTGGCGTTGCTGCCGGGCCGGCACGCCGCGATGGTCCCCCGCGCCTTCGTCCACCGCGCCCTCAACTGAACGTCACCGATGCGGGGGTGATACGCTCGCTCGTAGTTGAACGCGTTCAAATCGGGGGTCGTCATGATGGAGCTCGATCCGACCCGTGCGACATGGTGGCAACGCGCCATCGCCGCGACGGCCCTGCTGAGCGCCGCGTTCGCGACGTACCTGCTCATCGGATCGTCGAACTTCGTGCTGGTCAACGCCGCCGCCATCGCCCTGACGCTCGTCACCGCCGTGCCGCTCGTCTGCGCCGGCCGCCGCGCCTTCGAGGCGGCCACCCTGATCGGCGCCGTCCTGCTGATCGTGCTGGCGATCCCCTTCGTCTTCTTCGGCGCCTACTTCTTCCTGCCGAGCGCAGCCTTGCTGCTGCTGGCAAGGTTCACCGGCCGCTCCCGCTCGGCGCGGCGCTTCTGGACAGCGGCGATCGCGGTCCTCCTGGTCGTGGTCGTCGCCCCGTGGTCGGCCTTCATCTGGGACGCGATGTACCGAGTCCCGAACCTCTACGTGGTGTACCTGCCCACGGACGGCCGCCGGCCGCCCCGCGACACCCTGCTGTACGACGGCTCGGGCATCGGCTACGGCGCCACCAGCGTCGCCATCACCCCCTTGGAGACCGGCGACAAGCTGTACGTCGGCTTCCGCGGCGACCTGTCGGCCGCGGAGCTGACCCGCCTGGACCACCGCCTGCACGAGCTCATGCCATACGCAACGAAGATCGAACGCTGCCGCAGCCCGAAGGGCTGTTAGACCGGCGGCAGCTCGTCGCGGGCGTCGAAGTCCGCGCGGGACGCGACGATCTCGCGGGCGTGCTCCAGGGACCAGCCGGCGATCGCGCTCGTCAGGCGGCCCACGTCGGCGCCGAGCGGCGTCAGGGCGTAGTCGACCCGCGGCGGGACGGTCGGGTACACGGTGCGGCTCACCAGCCCGTCGCGTTCCAGGGCGCGCAGCGTCTGCGCGAGCATCTTCTGCGTGATGCCGTCCAGCACCCGGCGCAGCTCGTTGAAGCGCATCGGGCGCTCGTAGTGGCGCAGCGCGGCCAGGACGTACATCACCCACTTGCTGGCCAGCAGCTCGACCACCGTCCGGGACGGGCAGTCGCGCCGGTAGGTGAAGGTTTCCATCGGATACCACATTACGCAAAGGTGCCTAATTTACAACGCATACCGGCGGCGGCCAGCATGAACGCATGCGAGCCATCAGCCAGGAGCGTTTCGGCGGGCCCGAGGTCCTGCACGTGGTCGACATCGAGCCGCCGTCGACGGCACCGGGCGAGGTCCTCGTGCGGGTGCACGCGGCGGGGGTCAACCCGGCCGACTGGAAGCGGCGGGCGGGGCTGCTGCGACGGTTCGGGGAGCCGCCGTTCACCGTCGGGCTGGACTTCGCCGGCACGGCGGACGGGACCGCCGTCTTCGGGGTCGTGCTGCCGCCCCGCGGGACGTACGCCGAGTTCGTCGCCGTGCCGAGGGTGCAGCTGGCGCCGGCGCCGGAGGGGCTCGACCCGGTGCACGCGGCGGCGCTGCCGACCACCGCGCTCACCGCGTGGCAGGCGCTCGTGCGCGGCGCCGGCCTCCAGCGCGGGCAGCGGGTGCTCGTCCACGCCGCGGCCGGCGGGATCGGGCACCTCGCCGTCCAGATCGCCAAGGCCCGCGGCGCGTACGTCATCGGCACCGCCCGCCGCGACAAGCACGACTTCGTCGCGGGCCTCGGCGCCGACGAGGTCGTCGACTACACCGCCGTGGACTTCACGAAGGCGGTCCAAGACGTCGACGTCGTGCTCGACCCCATCGCCGGCGACTACGGGCCGCGGTCGCTCGAGGTCCTCA
This sequence comes from Dactylosporangium sp. CA-139066, assembly GCF_050936175.1. NCBI lineage: Bacteria > Bacillati > Actinomycetota > Actinomycetes > Micromonosporales > Micromonosporaceae > Dactylosporangium > Dactylosporangium sp. CA-139066. The sequence goes on from NZ_JBNJNH010000001.1 coordinate 4,583,389, forward strand.
GCCCGGACGGGATCCTCGTCGACGTGCGCGGCACCGGGCCCGACCGCACGGCCGTGCGTGCGCTGGCGCAGGAGCGCGGCCTGCGGTACACCCAGTTCGGCTTCACCCCCTCCGGCGAAGACCTCCGCAAGATCGCCGCCATGGTCGAATCCGGCACGCTCGGCGTCGCCGTCGACCGGGTGCTGCCGCTGGAGGAGGCGGCGCGGGCGCACGAGCTCAGCGAGAGCGGACCGGTACGCGGGAAGATCGTGCTCGCCGTAGCCTGAACGGCATGCGCGTCACCTGCTCGACATGCGGCACGGTCCTGGAGCGCATCGTCGGCGGCGGCGACGGCCGCTCACCGAGAACGTGGTCCGGGCGCTGAACCCGCAGGCGTCGCTGCCCGGCGTGCGCGACGACGTCGCCGCGATCGGCTACCCGTAATTCGATTGCAGGGCCGGGCGCGGTCCGGGATGGTTGGGCGCATGACGCGCTGACGGTGCACCGACGCCAACCATTTCCTCCTCAGTCGAAGGACGAGCGTTTCTTGCCCGCCACCGTCACCATTTTCGCTTCCGAGGGCAGCTGGATCGAGTCGGGCGCCGTCGACCAGTGCCACCAGGTCGCGGCCCTCGACGGCATGCTGCACGTCGCCGGCATGCCCGACCTGCACCCCGGCAAGGGCGCGCCGATCGGCGCCGCCATGACCTCCGCCGTGCTGTACCCCCACCTCGTCGGCTCCGACATCGGCTGCGGCATCGCCGTGTTCCCGATCGCGCTGAAGCGGCCCGATCCGCAGAAGCTCGCGGCGAAGTTCCCCGACCTCGACGTCCCCGTCGACCCGGACTGGGCCGACCTGAGCGCCGAGGACGTGCCGGCCGGGCACCTCGACGGGCTCGGCACCGTCGGGCGCGGCAACCACTTCGCCGAGCTCGCCCGCGTCCACGAGGTCCTCGACGCCGGCCACGCCCAGCGGCTCGGCCTGGCCGCCGGCGACCTCGTCCTCGTCGTGCACAGCGGCTCCCGCGGCCTTGGCGAGCGCATCCTGCGCGACCACACCGAGGTCCACGGCGCCGGGCCCGCCGCCGACCCGGTGGACTACCTCGCCCGGCACGACGCCGCCGTGCGCTGGGGCTCGCTCAACCGCCGGCTCATCGCCGCGCGGGTCGCCGACGCGCTCGGCGCCCGCCCGGCCGAGCCGGTCATCGACCAGTGCCACAACCTCGTCGAGGTCCGCGACGGCGCCTACCTGCACCGCAAGGGCGCCGCCCCGGGCGACGGGCGGGACGTGCTCATCGCCGGCACCCGCGGCACCCGGTCGTACGTGGTGGCCGCCCACGCCGGCGACGACGCCGGGCGTTCCGTCGCCCACGGCGCCGGGCGCAAGATGTCGCGGGCCGACGCGCTCGTGCGCAACCGGGCCAAACACACCGTCGAGGAGCTGCGCCGCCCGCCGACCGGGTCGGTCGTCGTGTGCGGCGACCGGCAGCTGCTGTTCGAGGAGGCGCCGGGGGCGTACAAGCGCATCGAGCAGGTCATCGCCGACCTCGTCGCGCACGGCCTGGCCACGCCGGTGGTGAGCACGGTGCCGGTGGTCACCTACAAGACCGCCGACGTGCGCAAGGGGCGGCGATGAGCGAGCCGCTGCACCTGCTCGTGTCGGCCGGCCGCGGCCCCGAGGAGTGCTCCTGGGCGGTCGCCGAGCTCGTCGCGCGGCTCGAGGCCGAGGCGGCCGGCGCCGGGGTGCGCACCGAGCGGCTCGAGTCCGTGGCCGGCGACCGGCGCGGCACCCTGCGCTCGGTGCTGCTGCGGCTCGCGGGGGAGCGGGCGGCGCGGGTCGCCGGCGCCTGGACGGGCACGCTGTGCTGGCGGGCGCCGAGCCCGTTTCGCAGCACCGAGCGGCGCAACTGGTACGTCATCGCCGAACGCTGCGAGGTCGGTGCCCCGCGCACCGAGTTCGCCGAGGCGGACGTGGACATCGTGCCGTGCCGCACCGGCGGCCCCGGCGGCCAGCACCGCAACAAGGTGAGCACCGCCGTGCGGGCCACCCACCGCCCGACCGGGATGGTGGTCGTCGTCGACACCGAGCGGCGGTTCGGCCTCAACCGGCGCATCGCCCTCGACCTGCTGCGCCGCCGCCTCGAGGAGCGGCACTCGGCGGCCGGCGCGGCCCTGGAGACGGCCCGCTGGCGCGTCCACGACGACCTCGTGCGCGGCAACCCGGTCCGCACCGAGCGCCCGTGACGTCGGTCCCGATCTATGCTGGATCGATGGCATGGATCCGCGACCGGCTGGCGTTCTCGACCCTCGGCTGCCCCGGCCTGCCGCTGCCCGAGGTCGCGGCGCTGGCCCGGCGCACCGGGTGGCGCGGCGTCGAACTGCGCTCGGCCCCCGACGAGCCCGTCCACATCGGACTGTCCGCGGACGGGCGCCGGGCCGCCGTGGCCGCCCTGGACGGCGTCGCCGTCCTCTGCGTCGCCTCCTACGTCAAGGTGGCCAGCGGCCAGGTCGATGACGAACGATGCGTCGCCGACCTGCTCGCCGAGGCCGCCCTCGCCGCCGATCTCGGCGCCCGGGCCGTCCGCGTCTTTCCCGGCGGCGACGACGAGCACGGCGACGCCCGCGCGATCGAGCGCCTGCGGGCCGCCGCACCGAGGCTGCCCGCCGGTGTCGAGGTCTGGCTGGAGACGCACGACTCCCACCCGCGCGGCGAGGACGTGCGCCGGGTCCTGGCGCCGGTCGACGACCCGCGGGTGCGGGCCATCTGGGACGCCCGGCACCCCTGGGCGGCGGGCGAGGCCGTCGCCGACACCCAGCGGGCGCTGGCCCCGTGGCTCGCGCACGTCCAGGTGAAGGACAACGCGGACGCCGTCGACAAGACGCCGGTGCTGCTGGGCGCCGGCGCGGTGCCGCTGCGCGAGATCCTGCGCACGGCCGAGGCCGCCGGCTACGACGGCTGGTACAGCCTCGAGTGGGAACGCACATGGCACCCCGGCATCCCGCCGCTGGCCGACGCGCTGGCCGCGGGCAACGACTGGGTCAGCACGCTCGGCGACTGACGTCGGCGCGCCGCCCCGGCGAAACGGCTACCCGGGCACCGACTGGAGCGTGGCGAGCTCGGCGTAGTGCCCGCCGCGGGCGAGCAGCTCGTCGTGGCGGCCCTGCTCCACGATCCGCCCGCCGTCCAGGACGTAGATGACGTCGGCGTCGCGGACGGTGCTCAGCCGGTGGGCGATGACGATACGCGTCTGGGGCAGCTCGGCCAGCTCCCGTTCGATGTAGGCCTCGGTGGCCGGGTCGAGGTTGCTCGTCGCCTCGTCCAGCAGCAGCACCCGCGGCTCGGGCAGCAGCGCCCGGGCCAGGGCGATGCGCTGGCGCTGGCCGCCGGACAGGCCGCCGCCGTCGACGAGGACCGTGTCGTAGCCCATCGGCATCGCCGTGATGTCGTCGTGGATGCCGGCCGCGGCCGCCGCGGCGGCGACCCGGGACAGCGGCGCCTGCGGGTCGGTCAGGCTGATGTTCTCCCGGACGCTGCCGGTGAACAGCGTCGGGTCCTGGGTCACCACCCCGAACTGCCGGCGCAGCGTGCGCACGTCGAGCGCCGCCGCGTCCTGCCCGCCGTGGTACACGTGGCCCTCCGTCGGCCGGTACAGGCCCAGCAGCAGCCGGGCCAGGGTGCTCTTGCCCGAGCCGGAGCGGCCGACGAACGCGACCTTCTGCCCCGGCTCGATCGTGAACGTCAGCCCGCGCAGCACCCACGGCGCCCGCGGGTCGAACCGGAAGCCCAGGTCGCGCACGGACACTCGCCCGTCGTGGGCCGGCGCCGCCCGGCCGCCTTCCTCCGGTGCCTCGTCCAGGATGTCGTCGAGGCGGGCCAGGTGCGCCCCGGTCTGCTGCAGCTGGTGCAGGTTGTCCACGATGGACGACAGCGGGGCGAGCGCCGCGGTGGCCAGCGCGCTGAGGGCGAGCATGGTGCCGAGGCTCAGCTCGCCGTGCAGGACGCGCTGGGCGCCGATGAGCAGCAGCAGCGCGGGCGCGAGGTACTGCAACGCCCCGAGCGCGGTCTCCAGGCCGCCGCGCACCAGGCCGTGCCGGGTGCCGGCGTTGAGCTGCCCCGCGAGCAGGTACGACCAGCGCTCGACCGCGCGCTCCTCGGCGCTGGCCGCCTTGAGCGTCTCGATCCCGCCCAGTGCCTCGATGAGCTGCGCCTGCGCCTTACCGGAGGCGTGCAGCTCCCGTTCGGCGAGCTCGACGACGCGGCGGCGGGTGGCCAGCAGCACCGCCAGCTGGACGCAGGCCAGCGCGGCGAGGAAGCCGCCGAACACCGGGTCGCGCCACAGCACCAGGCCGAGGTACCCCAGCGCCAGCGGCGCGTCGAGCAGCGTCGACAGCACGTTGCCGGAGAGGATGTCGCGCAGCGCGGAGACGCTCTGGGTGCGCATCACCAGGTCGCCGCTGCCGCGCTCGGCGAAGAAGCGGTACGGCAGCGAGAACAGGTGCCGCACCACCCCGCCGGTGACGTCGTCGTCGGCGCGTGCGCGCAGGGTCAGCAGCAGCGCGGTGCGCAGGAAGCCGAGCACGACGTGCGCCACGACGGCGACCGCGACGGCGAGGCCGAGCGGGGCCAGCAGGTCGGTGGCGCCGGTGGGCAGCAGCCGGTCCACCAGCACCGCCGACAGCGCCGGCACCGCCAGGCCGAGCACCTGCAGCAGTACCGAGGCCAGCAGCACCTGGGTCAGCAGCCCCCGGTAGCGGCGCAGCGCCGCGCCGAGCCACTGCCGCCGCCAGGCCGGCCGGTCCGGCTCGGCGTCGCCGGGCCGGAAGTCCGGGCCGGGCTCGAAGCCGATGACGACGCCGGTGTAGCCGACCTCGAACTCCTCGTGGGTGAGCCGGCGCCGCCCGGAGACCGGGTCCAGCAGATGCACCCGCCGCCGGCCCCAGCGCTCCAGCAGCACGTAGTGGTTGAAGTTCCAGTACAGCACAGCGGGCGTCGGCACCGCGGCCAGGTCCTCGGGCGGCAACGAGAACGCCCGGGCGTGCAGGCCGCGCCGGCCGGCCTCCTCGACGAGGGCCAGCGCGCTCAGCCCGTCGCGGGACACGCCGACCTCGGCGGTCATCTGCCGTACCGTCGTGGGCCGCCCGTGGTACGTGAGCACCATGGCCAGGCAGGCGGCACCGCAGTCGGCTGCCTTGACCTGCCGCAGCTCCGGCAGGCGCCGGCGGCTCACCGCGGCACCGGCCCGGTGTACGTCATGAACAGCACCGCGGCCAGTCCGATGAACAGCAGCGCGGCCGCCAGCCACAACGCCGCGAACAGCCGGGAGGGCAGGACTCGCAGCCGCACCGGCTCGACCCGGCCGGCGTCGGCGTGGCGGCGCACCGCGGCGGCCAGGAACACCCCGTCCCGCGTCACGTTCATCTCGCTCATGCCGGCCCCCAGTTCCACTCGATCCGCGCCGCCGCGCGCTGCTCGGCCAGCCAGTCGGCGAACAGCCGGCGCGACACCGCCTCACGGGTCGCGGGCTGCACGCCCAGCACCGCGGTCACGACGAAGTCGCCGGCCAGCACCGGTTCGAGGTCCGCGCGCGTGACCGTCATCAGCACCGGCGCCGGGCCGACGCCGGCGGTGAAGTCGGCGGCAGCGGCGGCGAGCAGGTCCGGTGCCGCGGCCAGCCGGGCCGCGGCGGCCTCGTCGGCGGCCTCGACCCGCACCAGCCGCAGCTGCTCGTAGCGGCCGGGGTCGGCGGCCAGCTCGGCGTCGACCCGCCCGGCGGTGACCCGCTCCCGCAGCCGCGCGACCCCGGCCTGGTGCGCGACGAGGTCCTCGAACTGCTGGTCGCTGAGCCGCTCGCGGGCCATCCAGGCGCGGGTGTCCTCGAGCGTGAGCAGGCCGCGCGCCCGCCGGAACGCATCGGCGGCCTCCTGCAGCGCCGCGTCGTCGAGCTCCGTGCCGTCGGCGTCCAGGGCCAGGCGCACCAGGCAGGTGTCGACGAGCCGGTCGCGCAGCGCCGCATCCTGCCACAGCAGGTCGAGGAAGCCGATCGCGTCGGCCACGTCCAGCTCGAAACCGTTGACCCGCACCAGCAGCATCTCGCCGCCGCGCTGCACGCCGCGCAACGGCCACGGCAGGGTGTCGTCCGGGCACCAGGACAGCGACACCACGCCCGCATCGGTGGCCGGTTGGCGCACGAGCAGGTCGTAGTGCAGCGACCCGTCGTACTCCTCGCGCTGCCACAGCAGGCGCAGCCCCGCCTCGGGGTGCCGGGCCCGCAGGGCGTCGACCCGGGCCCGGACCTCGGCCCGCTCGAACTTCTCGGCGGCCGCCGCGCGCAGCAGCTCGACCGCCTCCGTCAGCAGCGTCATGGCGATACCTCGACCGACCCGGTCAGCAGCAGGTCGGCGACCGCCGCGGTGATCGGCAGCCCGGTGGCCAGCTCGAGCCAGTCGTACTGCCCGTTGGGGTTGATTTCCAGGAACACGTATTCCCCCTCCGGGGTCAGGATGAGGTCGATGGCGCCGTAGCTGAGACCGAGGCGGTGCACCAGCTCCCGGCAGCGCTCGGCCACGTCACCGGGCAGCGTGTGGACCTGCAGCGGGGTGTTCTGGTGGTCGTAGCGGCGCCAGTCGTACCGCGTGTGGCGCGTCGCCTGGGAATGGATCTCGACGGCGAAGACGGCCGCACCGACGACGGTTACCCGCAGCTCGACGTCCTTCGGCACGTACGCCTGGACGATCATCGGCGACTGCCGCAGCGCCGCGATGTATCCGAGGTCGCGGTTGCTCACCGGCTCCGTGTAGCGCCCCATCGGCGCCTCCGCGGTGCCGCGCCACGAGCGGTGCAGCGGCTTCGTGATGATCTTTCCGTCGTGCTCGTCGTAGAAGTCGAGCAGCCGGTCGGGGTCGGCGGTGATCAGCGTCGGCGGCACCGCGAACCCGAGCTCGACCGCGACCGCGAGGTGGTACGACTTGCGGTCGGCGCGGTCGATCACGTCGCGGGTGGCGGGCACCTGGCGGCACGCCAGCGCCCGCCACACGCCGTCGAGGTAGGTCTTCACCTCGCCGGACAGGTGCGCCCGCACGTCCGGGTCGCCGACGGTGCGGGGTGGTACCGGCGCCGTCGGGCGCCGGTGCCACACACATGTCAGACCGTCGAGATCGACGTCCCGGCCACCGAGACGCAGCCACCGGCGAACGCGGCCGGCGCCGCCGGCAGTCATGTCGACCTGCGCACCGGCCGGCACGACTCCCGGATCGAGCACCAGTACCTCGGCTCCGCGGGAGGTGAGCAGCGCCGCGACCCGCTGGGCGGTGACGTCGTCGGCCTCGGTCAGGACGAGGATCTGTTCAGTCATGGCGATGTGTCAGGAGTGCGTCGTCCGGTACCCGGTCAGTCGGTCATGCCGTCGCCGGAGCACGACCAGCCGCCGCCGCTCTTCGTGCAGACCTGGCTCTTCGCGCCGGCGCTGATCTGGCGCAGGTCGTCCTCGCGAAGCTCGACGCCGGATGCGGCGATCTGCTCCAGCTTGATGCGCGTCGTGGCCTTCTTCAACATCGGTACAACTCCTTTTTCCGGTGAGGCCGGGCCCGTGCGGCCCGGCGAACACCATTAGGCCCGCACCGACTTGGCGTTCAGTTAATGTCGGCTTGCCTTGCCGTGTCACCGATCGGACCGTCGAGCGGGCCGTCGGATACCTGTCGCAACCCTGGCACTGCCGTTCCCGGGCCGTCGCCCACTTGGCGGCCGCCGGGCGCGGATCGGCGGACATGTCCGGCGGGCGGCTGACAGGCGGCGGGTGCGGTTCGGTGAGATGCGGCCGCCCGGTGCTGACGCCGGGCCGCCCGGTGCCCGACGCTTGGGGTGCCCGCGACCCGGGCGTACGGAAAGGACTCCCACGATGCGCAACACACGCAGGCGCGGCAGGCGGAGCCTGCTGCGGGTCGCCGCCGCCGCGGCCGCATTGCTGCCCGTCGCCCTCGGCGGCGCTTCGGGCGGGCCCCAGGCGCTCGCGTCCGGTGTGCACCGGGCCTCCAGCGCCTGGGCGTCGAACATCTGGATGGGCACGGCCGGCTCGGGCGCCGGCCTCTCGCTGGCCGACGTGCGCAACGTCATCGGGGCGAGCACCGGCGCGGCCGCCGGCCTCACCGGCGCCGGGGTGGGCGTCGCGCTGATCGACACCGGCATCGCGCCGGTGCCCGGCATTCCCGCGTCCCAGGTCATCAACGGGCCGGACCTGTCGTTCGAGTCGCAGTCGTCCAGCCTGCGCTACCTCGACACGTACGGCCACGGCACGCACATGGCCGGCATCATCATCGCCAACGACACCGCGACCGGCACCGTCGGCCTGGCACCCAAGGCGAAGCTCACCTCGATCAAGGTCGGCACGTCCAACGGCGCCGTCGACGCGTCACAGATGATCGCGGCGATCGACTGGGTCGTGGCGCACCGCAACGACGACCCGGCCAACCCGATCCGGGTCATCAACCTGTCCTACGGCACCGGCGGCACGCCGAACTACTGGACCGACCCGGTGCAGTTCGCCGCGGAGCAGGCGTGGAAGGCCGGGATCGTGGTCGTCGCCGCCGTCGGCAACAGCGGCAAGCAGATGACCGACCCGGCGACCGACCAGTTCATCCTCAACGTCGGCTCGACCGACACCAACGGCACGCTGTCCGCGTCCGACGACACCATCTCGACGTTCACCAGCCTCACCTACAACGGCCCGGCCAACCGCCGCACGGATCTGCTGGCCCCCGGTCAGTCGATCCTGTCGCTCGCCGATCCCGGCTCGAACATCGACGGCTCGTACGCCTCGGCCCGGGTCGGTACGACGCTGTTCCGCGGCAGCGGCACCTCCCAGGCGACCGCGGTCACCAGCGCCGCCGTCGCGCTGCTGCTGCAGGCCCGGCCGTCGCTGACCCCGGACCAGGCGAAGTACCTGCTGATGAACAACGGCACCGTGCTGACCGCCGGCAACGCGGCCGGGCTCGGGTACCGGGAGCTCAACCTGAACGGCGCCCTGGCCGCCGCGACGCCGAACGTGCAGCAGACCTACACGTGGTCCACCGGCACCGGCTTGATCGAGGACGCGCGCGGGGGCAGCCACGTGGTCCGCGACAACGTCACGCTCACCGGCGAGGCCACCGTCTGGGGTGCGGTGAGCACCACCGACTGGGCCTCGCGCAGCGCGTCGCAGGCCGCGTGGTCGGGCGGGCAGTGGATGGGCTACCAGGTGTCCGGCAGCGGCTGGACCGGCACGTCCTGGGCGTCGAAGACGTGGGCCGCCGCGACCTGGTCCGGCGGGCCGTGGGGCGGCTCCAGCAGCTGGACGGACCCGGGCTGGTCCGGGCACTACTGGTCCGGGCACTACTGGTCCACCGGGACCTGGACCGGCCACTACTGGTCCAGCGACGACTGGTCCACCGCATATTGGGGGTAGGCCCGACGCGCCCGCCGGCCGGATGGCCGGTGGGCGCTGCCGTGCACATCGGGTTCCAGCCGTCGGGCCCCGCCAGGTACTTCTGCGGGGTGTAGCCGGCGGGCGGCAGGAGACCTTCACGATCGGACAAAAAGGAAGGACTCTTTACAGTTAGCCAAGTTTGCGATATGAAAAAAGCCCCCAATAGATCTGGGTCCATGCCCGCCCGCTCCCTCGCCCAGGAGTTCCATCATGGACAAGTCACGATCGGCGCGCCTGCGCCGGGTGCTCGTCGCGGCCGTCGCTGCCGTCCTCGGCGCCTTCATCCTCATCCCGGGTGCCGCGGCCGCCGCCGGCACCGGCGCCATCACCGGCTACGGCGGCAAGTGTGTCGACGTCTCCGGCGCCAACACCGCGAACGGCACCAAGGTGCAGCTGTGGACGTGCAACGGCACCAACGCCCAGAACTGGACCGTGGGTACCGACGGCACGATCCGGGCCCTCGGCAAGTGCCTTGACGTCTCCGGCGGCTCAACGGCCGACGGGGCCAAGGTCCAGCTCTGGGACTGCAACGGCACCGGTGCGCAGCAGTGGGTCGCCAACGCCGCCCGCGACATCGTCAACCCGCAGGCCAACAAGTGCCTCGACGCCACCGGCCCGAGCTCCGCCGACGGCACGCCGCTGCAGATCTGGACCTGCTCCGGCGGCGCCAACCAGAAATGGACCGTCCCCGGCGGCGGTGGCGGGACGAGCGGCTTCGTGGTCAGCGAGGCCCAGTTCAACCAGATGTTCCCGAGCCGGAACTCGTTCTACACCTACGCCGGGCTGACCGACGCGATGCGGAAGTACCCCGCGTTCGCCACGACCGGCAGCGACACGGTCAAGCGGCAGGAGGCCGCGGCGTTCCTGGCCAACGTGAGCCACGAGACCGGCGGACTGGTGTACATCAACGAGATCAACACCGCCAACTACCCGCACTACTGCGACTACAGCCAGCCCTACGGCTGCCCGGCCGGCCAGGCCGCGTACTACGGCCGCGGCCCGATCCAGCTCAGCTGGAACTTCAACTACAAGGCCGCGGGTGACGCGCTCGGCGTCGACCTGCTCAACAACCCGAACCTCGTGGCGACCAACTCGTCGATCTCGTGGCAGACCGGCCTGTGGTACTGGATGACCGGCACCGGCGGGGCGGGCACGACGTCGCACAACGCGATGGTCAACGGCCAGGGATTCGGTACCACGATCCGCGCGATCAACAGCATCGAGTGCAACGGCGGGAACACCGCCCAGATGCAGGACCGGGTCAACCTCTACAACCGGTTCGTCGGGATTCTCGGTGTACCCGCGGGTGGCAACCTGACCTGCTGATCCGGACACACCGTTCGGCGGACCGGCCGCGCTCACGGCGTGACCGGTCCGCCGCCTTCGTGCCGGCTGATGTCGCGCCATCGCAGCAGGCGATCGCCGCCGGTGCCGGCCAGGTGCCCGTCGTAGCCGGCGATGACCGTGCGGTCGCCGGCCGGGCCGAGGTCCGACCAGGCCGCCTCCGTGGCCGCCGGCGGCCGGAACCGCAGCCGGCCGCGGCGGTCGACGGCGAGGAGCAGCCCGCCGGCCGCGGTCAGGCTGAGCGCTTCCCCGGCGCTCCCCGCGTCGGCCCAGCCGTGGTCGCCCTGCGCGAGCCGGGCCAACGGCAGGCATCGGAGCCGATCGTCCTCGGTGACGGCGAAGAGCGTCCCGTCGGCGCTGGCCAGCGCCCGGATCCCCGCCGGCGCGGGGCCGACCGCCTCCCACTGCGCGGGCGCCCGGACCGGCTCGCGGTAGAGCAGGCGCCCCCGCGGCGTGACCGCGTACAGCCCGACCGCCATCCCCGAAACGGCCTCGCGGGGCGCCGCGAGGCACACCGGCGGATCGTGGGCGCCATCCCAGGGCGCGACCGCCGGGCGCCAGGGCAGGTTCTGGCCGCAGGCGGCGCGGACCAGCAGCGCGCCGTCCGGGGTCAACCCCCAGAAGGCGTGCTCGCAGGCGACCAGCGCGGCCAGCTGCGGTGCCGGCCCGATCGCGTCCCAGCGGGTCGGGTCCGGCGGCGCCGAGAGGCGGTCCAGGACGTTGCGGGTGATGCGGTCGACCACCGGGTCGGCGAGGCGGTTGCCCCAGTTCACGGTCGCCGCGTTGAACACGGTGCCGGCACCCAGCCGGAACACGCCCATCGTCGCGTGGCCGCCCTGGCCGTATCGGCGCCAGTGGCGCAGGTCCGCCGTGGCCAGGATGACGAACGACGGCGGGGTGCCGTCGGCGCCGGTGATCCGCGGTACACCGTCCACGTCCTGATAGAGCGCGGCGTCCGTCTCGTAGCCGACCGCGCCGAGCGCGAACCGGTCGCCGTCGCGCAGACCCGTTCCGGTGTACACCCAGTGCTCGGCGAAGCGGGCCGTGTACTCGGTTTCCTTCATGACGTCCATGAAGTCGCCCCACGCGCCGGCGCCGTGGCGGTAGCCGACCCCGGTCATCGTGTTCTCCGGCCGGTGCACCGGGGCCGCCGCCCACTCGACCGTCGTGCGTGTCGGGTCGAGCGCGGCGACGGGGTCGCGGACCGGGTCGCGGTAGCAGACCATGGTGCGACCGGCGTCCTCGAAGCGCGCCTGCCACAGCGCCGTGTTGGCGGCGAAGTACGCGACGTTGCCGCCGGCCGCGGTGAAGGCCTCGACGGCATCGCGCATCTCCATCGACCAGTACTCGTCGTGGCCGTTGACGACGAGCAGGCGGTATCGGCGCAGCAGCGCCGGGCCGTCGGCGTGCAGGTCGAGGTTGGAGCAGAAGTCGGCGCGGTAGCCGGCCGGGCGCAGCCAGCGCAGCAGCCCCTCCTCCCAGCGTTGCGGGGGCGGCCCGCCGCCGGGGCGGTCGAACGACACCCGCGACGCCCTCGTCGGCTCCTCGGCGTAGTAGAGACTCTCGCCGGGGACGCCCGAGCGGTTGTACGCCTGCCACGTCGCGAACGGCACCGACACGACCATGGCGGCCGACGGGCTGCCGGACGGGCGGCGCACCACGAAGTACACCTCCTGGTCCCGGTGCTTGAACACGGCCCGGTAGAGGGAGCTGGGCCAGTCGGCGGGCACCGTGAGTGTCCACGCGGGACAGTCGACCGCGGCGGTCAGCACGAGGCGGTCGTCGGTGGCGTCGTGGACCGTGACGGTGTCCGGGCCCGGGCCGAGCAGGGTGAAGCGCAGCGTCTCACCGGCGATGCAGGAGGTGGCGTGCGCGAAGACGGCCAACGGCTAGGCGGCCACGGTGAGCGCGCCGAGCGCCTCGGCCACGAGCAGCGACTCGATGCCGCGCAGGTGCTCCTCGACCAACACGGAGTCGAAGACGCTGGTGTCGGCGAAGAGCGTCAGGTCGAGCACGCCGGGCACGGCGTTGACGTGCAGGAAGTACCGGGCGCCGTAGTGCTCGACCGGCTCCCAGGCCAGGGTCGTGTGCGGCAGCGCGGCCCGCAGACTGTCGGCGCTGACGTCCGCCGCGGCCGAGACGGGCGTCTGCGAGTCGAAGCGGCGGTCGTTGAACGAGCAGGACAGGTCGACCTCGCCGAGCTGCTCGACGAGCGCATCGAGAGCGACCGGGTCGTACTGCGCGTGCAGGTACGCCTGCATCGAGGCCCGCATGGCGCGGCCGATGACGGGGCGGAGCTCGTCGTCGCCGACCTCGATGACGCACAGCCCGTCCTGCGAGGCGGGCCCGACCGAGCCGGCGAGGCCGGGGCGGAACCGGTTGCTGACGATGACCTGCAGGACGGCCTCGCGGGCGCCGGTCTGGCGGGCGAGCTGCACCGCGGCCGCGGCGAGGATGACCGCCGACGTGCTGACCCGCTCGCGCTCGGCGAGCAGACTGACGGCCTGGTCGCCGGCGGGTGAGCTGAGGGTCGCGCTGATGAACCGGGGCTCGCCGTCGGGCTCGCCGAACCGGCTGGCAGGCACGGCGCTCAGCTGCCGCCGCCAGTACCGCAGCGCCTTCCCGGTCTGCCGCCGCCCCGCATCGGAGTGCTGGTGCAGGGCCAGGTCGTACGGCTGGGCGTCGGTCGGATCGAGCGTGGGCCGGCCGACGAGGCCGGAGACGACGTCGTTGACGAGCGCGGTGAGCCCGCCCCGGTCGGTGACCATGTGGCAGATCGCGAAGACGGCGTGCGTGACGACGTCGCCCACGCGCACCGCACCGACCCGCAACGGCCACTCGTTCGGGTAGTCGAACGCCGGCTCGGTGAGCCGCCGCTGCAGCTGCCGCGCCGCGGCGCCGGCCTCGGCCCGCTCGGCGTCGACGAGCTCGAGCTCGATGACGCCGTCCCGCGCCACCGTCTGCCGCGCCTCGCCGGCCTCGTCGAGCCGCACCGTGGTCCGCAGCGACTCGTGGCGGCCCATGATGTACGACACCGTGTCGGTGATCCTCGACAGCGGCGTGTCGACGGACAGGCCCTCGTCTTCGAGGGCGGTCACCCAGCTCATGTTGAGGCTCGCGTCGTCGGGCACGAGACGCTGGATCGCGCGCCAGATGGCAATCTGGCCCCAGCTCAGCCCGCACTCGCCGCCTCGCGCACCGGTGAACCCGACGGCGATCCGTTCCGTCATCGGCTCATTGAATCGGTGGCATTTCACGGGTGTCAATACCGGGGCAACCCGACCATCACTGGCCTTCGTCAATGTCTATGCGCCGGCACCTGCGCGAGTGTAGTGAAGGGCACCGGTTCACACTCCTGGCCATGATCGCCCTGGCATGGTCACGATGGCGACGCCGACACCAAACCGGTGCCAAACGAAGCCACTACAAACGGCGCTGGATGCGTTTGAGCCGGTTCTTGATGATCGCCTGCAGGTGGGTGACGCCGTGGACGGCGAGGTTGCTGGTGGTTGGCCTCGTGGGTGGTGGCGGAGTGCTTCAGTCGTCCTGAAGTACCGTTGTGTGATGGATCGGAGGTTCCCGCCCCATCCGGTCCGTGGCGTCCGGGTGCGGCACTCCCCTCAGACCGGCGGCACCTGCGTGTTCGCCGACGTCACCGTGGATTTCGAGCCGGGCTCGCCCGGGTTCGCGTTCACCGTCGCCGAGGATGTCCGCTACCCGGGCTACAACAACCCGGAAGCGCTATCCGGGTACCGCGCAGCGCTGGCCGAGGGTCTGTCCGACGCCTTGGCAGACCGGGTGACCGGAGCCGAGGTGGCGGTGACCGTCGTGCTACGAACCCTGGTGGCGCACAAGGTCGACTCCAGCGAAAGGTCATTCCGAACAGCCGGTCATCTCGCCGTCCGTATGGCCTTCAGTCAGATCGAGAGTCAGTATTCGCTGTCCGAGGGAGTCCGTGGCGGGGCACACCGCCAGCCGAAGTTGGCAGGGCCAGATACGTTGACCTGAGGCAGGACAACTCCATCCGGACGGTGTGGCCCGAAAGCGTCCGGATCTACTTGGCACTTTCTTCGGATGCTGGCTGAGTTCCAGCGGCCTGTCGCCAGTAGGCGAGGTTGCCGCGGGCGGTGAGGGTGTCGGGGTGGTCGGTTCCGAGCACCCGCAGATACTGTAGCTGCGCCTAAGCGCTACATGCCGCTGCCGTATTCGGCGCGACGGAGGTGAAAGTCAGACGCGGGCGCGGATCTGGGCGGCGCAGGAGGCGGCGACCGGCGCCCAGTCGGTGCCGAATGCGGTCGCCGAGGCCACTTCCGGGGTCCTCCAGCCGCGGACCACGGCCGCGAAGAAGTCGAGCATCCGGTCCTCGCCGAAGCGCTTGGCCAGGCACGACACGGCGAGCAGGGCGAGGCCATAGCGGGCCGTGCGCTCGTCCGCCGACGCGTCCCTCGGCATCGCGCCGAGGGTGATGGTGCCGTCCCAGCGGCCGGCCTTGACGAACCGCCGCACGTGGGGCAGCCGGTCCCGGGTCCAGGCGCCGTCGCGGTCGGCGGCGTACTACCCGAACCGCACGGTGAACTCGTCGCGAAGGCCGGCGTCGACCGGCGCGAGGTAGCCGGACAGGTCGCCCGACAGCAGCGCCCGGCTCTGCGCGGCCAGCTCGAGGTTGACGGCCGCGGCCGCGGCCTGCGCGGGGGACACCGTCGCCGAGGCCACGGCCGACGGACCGGGCGCGGCCGACTTCGCCGGCCGCGCGCGCAGCCCGCCGGCGACGAGCAGCGCGGCGACCACCGCGACGACCACCGCGCCGGTCAGCAGGGTCCCGGACCGCCACGGCGATCGCCGTGACGGCAGCGGCGGCAGCGTTGCCGGTGTCGTGAACGGCGCCGGCACGAGCGGCCCGCACCCCGACGACCTCGACTGGCCGCGGCTCGCGACGCTCCTCACCGATCACGCGGGCAAGATACTCGACCCGGTTCAGCCGCCGTTGACCGGGCGGAACTGCGGTACGACCGTCTTGGCGCGTGCGGCTGCCACCGTGGTCGTCTTGATGGTGTCGAACATGGTGCGGCCGAGCACGGCGTGTGCCTCGACGGCCGGGTGGGTCGCGCCGTAGTTGTCGAGGTCGGGCAGGCCCTCGGCGAAGAAGCCGTAGACGAGCACCGGGGCGCCGTCGGGGCCGAACATGATGCCGGCCTCGTGCCGGGCCGCGCCCAGCGTGTTGAAGTCGGCGCCGTACTTGGTGGCGACGCGGCTGCGCTCCTGCGAGGACATGTTGCGGCGGATGCCGTCGTGGTAGCCGTCGATCCAGCGCAGAATGCTCAGCAGGAACGTGCACGAGGCCGGTGTGAGCAGGGTCTTGTTCGCCAGGCGGGTCAGCAGGTCGGTGATCTCGTGCGGCGTGGTCGTGCCGAGGTAGAACCGGTTGGGGTTGGCCACCGGCTCGACCCGGGTGTGTACGAAGCCCTTGGCCGCGAGGATCTCGTTGATCTCCAGCGCGGGCACCACGCGGCCGCACATGCGCACCGCGGTGTTGTCCGACACGAGCAGCATCGCGGTGAGGAAGTTGGCGACGGTGATGTCGTCGCCCCACACGGTGTGCAGGAAGTAGATGCCGCTGCCGCCCAGGATGATGTCGGCCTGCAGGTCCAGCTTCTGGCCCAGCTGCAGCTCGCCCCGGTCGATCTTGTCCATGACGGCGGTGGCCACCGCGAGCTTCTGCACGCTGTAGCCGTTCACCACGTGGTCGGCGTCCTGCTCGACGACGGTGCGCAGCGCGCCGGCGTCGTCGACGCGGGTGACGTGGGAGTACCAGGTGCCGCCGGCCTTGGCCGTCTGGCGGGCGTACGTGCGCCGGATGCGTTCGGCCGGCGCCAGCTTCGAGAGGTCGTCGGCCGGCGCCGCGGCGGCCTTGCCTGCGGCGACGAGGGCGGCGGCCGCACCGGCACCGGCCGCCAGCGCGGCCCGTCGGGTCATATCCATGCCGACCGAGGTTAATTCAAGCCGGGAAATGTCGGTCGAAAGAGGCCGCTCTTTATGAGAAATGTTAAAGGCGCCAACCAACGAAGCCCTGTGTTCCGTCCTAACTTGAGTTTTAACCTTGAGCGGGTCGGTATCGACCCCGGCTGATGACGGCAACAGCCCTTGGGTGATCATTCCTCTTGTCTAGGGAAGAAGATCCACAAACCAAGGGCTGTTGTGGTGATCAGTGTGCCTGACGTCCGACCGGACTGCGCGGCCGGGGATCTCGCCGGGTTCCGGCAGGAGTTCTACCGGTCTCTGACCGGCCGGGCGGATGTGCTGTTCGAACTGGCCGATGCGGTGCTGTGCGGTGACGGGCCGGTGCATTCGCTGGCTGAGCTGTCGCTGGTCGCCGAGCACCGCCGTGGTCATGGTTCGCTGTACGCGGCGTTGAGCCGCGGCCGGATGGACATTGAGCGGCTGCGGGTCAGCCTGAGCGCGGTGCCGGTGCCCCGGCCGCGGACGGGCGGATCGTCTTGGCGGTGGATGTGACGTCCTGGCTGCGGCCGGAGGCGCACACCGCACCGGAGCGGATCCTGTGTCACACCTACGGGCGGGGCAAGGATCAGCACATCATGGTCCCGGGGTGGCCGTACTCGTTCGTGGTGGCGCTGCAGACCGGCCGTAGCTCGTGGACCGCGCCGCTGGACGCGGTCCGCCTCGCCCCGGGCGCCGACCTGGCCGCGGTCACCGCCGAGCAGCTGCGCCAGGTGGTGACCCGGCTGGTCGAGACTGGGCACTGGCAGCCCGGCGATGCCGAGGTCTGGGTCGTGATGGACGCCGGCTACGACGCCGCGCGGCTGGCCTACCTGCTGCGGGATCTGCCGGTGCAGATCCTGGCCCGGATGCGCTCGGACCGGGTCCTGCGCCGCCCTGCGCCACCGCGAGCGCCGGGCAGCATGGGCCGGCCGCGCCGGCACGGCGGGGAGTTCATCTTCGCCGACCCGGCCGGCTGGGGCGCCCCGGACGTGTTGACCGTGACGGAGACCCGCCTCTACGGCACGGCGACGGCACGGGCCTGGAACCGGCTGCATCCCCGGCTGACCCGCCGCGCCGCATGGGCCGACTGCGCTGTGCTGCCGATCCTGGAGGGCACCGTGATCCGCCTCGACGTCGCCCGGCTGCCCTCGGGCGCGACCGCGAAGCCGGTGTGGCTGTGGTGGTCCGGCGTGGACGCCGAACCGGCCACCGTGGACCTGTTGTGGCAGGCGTTCCTGCGCCGCTTCGACATCGAGCACACGTTCCGGCTGTTCAAGCAGACCCTCGGCTGGACCGTGCCGAAGCTGCGCACCCCACAGGCCGCCGACCGGTGGACCTGGCTGATCATCGCCGCCTACACCCAACTGCGCCTCGCCCGTCCCCTCGCCGCCGACCTGCGCCGGCCGTGGGAACGGCCCGCACCGCCCGAACGGCTCACCCCCGCACGAGTCCGCCGCGCCTTTCGGCACCTCCGCGCGACAACCGTGAGGCTGTCGCACAGCTTTCGATCTTCGGCTGTCGAGAGTCGTTGCTGCAATTCGTCCGCGGTTGACGATCATGTCGTGCCGTGGCATACAACTTCATCTCCTGTAGCGCGGACGGCTTGTCACTGCCCGGACATGACCTGCGTGGGTGGCTGCCGTCGCAGCATCTGTGCTGGCAGGTCCTGAAGATCGTCGGTGAGCTCGACCTGTCGGAGTTCCTGCGGGGCTACCGCACCGACGGCCAAGGCGCGGCCGCGTATCCACCGCAGGTGCTGCTGAGCTTGGTGCTGTATTGCTACTGCAAGGGCGTGCGCTCGTCACGCAGAATCGAGGGAGCATGCCTCGGCGATGTGGGCTGCCGGATCATCACCAGCAACCAGCACATCGACCATGCCACCATCGCGCGGTTCCTGCGCCGTCACCGCGACCGTATGAAGGCACTGTTCGTGCAGGTCCTGGCGCTATGCGCCCAGCGTGGGCTGGTGGACCTGTCCGCAGTCGCGGTGGACGGCTCGCCGATGCAGGCGGCCGCCGCCCGCTCCACCAACCGCAGCCTCCACGCTTTGGAAACCGTGATCGCCGATGGCGAGGTCGAGATTGACCAGTTGATGAGTGACATGGACAACCCGGCAGCCGCCGAAGAGGGCAAGCAGACCGCTGCCGGCAGCCGTCTGCGGCGGCTGTCCCGGCTCGGCGACCGCATGGCGCGAGCCCGGGCGGCCCGCGACAAGCTGTATGAGCGCGCGCTGCCCTCAGCCGGCGAGATCCGGATCAAGGTCGAGGCCGCCGAGCGGATGGTGGCCAGAGCCGCCCAGCGCTTGGCCGAGGTTACCGCCGCCCAGCAGCAGCGGCTGGCCGACTACGCCCGCCGGAGCCTGCAGGACCAGGCCGAGGGACGCCGGCGCGCCAACGGGCGCCCACCGGTCGCGGTCGAGGCCAAGACCAAGGTCGTCCGGCAGCACGCCCGGTTGGCAAGGGCGCAGGCCGCGCTGCACCGTGCGCTCAACCCCCGGCCGATCCCGTCGGCAGCGGCCAGGGCCTCACTTACCGATCCAACGTCGCGGCTCATGCTCGGCAAGCACGGCGGCTACGTGCAGGGCTACAACGTGCAGATCGCCTGCTCCCGCAACCAGGTCCTCCTCGCTATCGAACTGCACGACAACCCGTCAGACACCACTGCCCTGATCCCCGTCATCAGACGTGCTCGGCACAACTGCGCGACCGCGGGCCTGACCAGCGATGTCGCGGCATGGCTCGCGGACAGCGGATACGCCAGCACCGCGAACTTCACCGCCCTGGCCGACCTCCCGCTGCTCGTGTCGCTCACCAAGGAATACGACCAGACCAGGGCCACCACACCACCCAGCCACAACGCCCCCGCCGGCCACCGCGACATGGCGACCCGCCTGGCATCCCCCGAAGGCAAGCAGCTCTACGCCCGCCGCGGCGCCCTCGTCGAACCCGGCTTCGCCCAACTGTTCCAATGGTTCGGACGCCACCTGCACCACCGCGGCACCAACGACGTCGACGCCGAGATCAAACTACTCGGCGTCGTCCACAACCTGAACAAGATCTTTCGTCAGACGCCAGACGAAAGACCGCTTGACAGCCGAAGATCGAAAGCTGTGCGACAGCCTCGGCAGTTTCGCGCGCAGGTGGCGAAACCCGCGCCGTACACGGGCGGGGGTCAGGCGGCCCGGTTCGGTAGCCGGTCGTTCCCACGGGCGGCGTAGGTCGTTGGTGAGATCTCGGCCCAGGCGCAGTTGCGTATAGGCGACGATCGTCAGCCAGGTCCAGCGGTCGGCTGTCTTCGGGTCCCGGATGCGTGGTTTGGTCCAGCCAAGAGTTTTCTTGAACAGCCGGAACGTATGTTCCAGATCGAATCGGCGCAGGTACGCCTGCCAGAGCCGGTCCACATTGGACATATCGAGTCCGATCGCCGAACTCCACAGCCAGACCGGTTTCGGGTTGCGGTCGCCCGGCAACCGGTCCACGAGCAGCCGGATCAACGTACCCTCCACAGTGGGCAGTTGCCCTTCGTGTCCGGCCCAGGCAGCGCGGCGGTGCAACCGCTGATGTGCTCGGTCCCACGCGTCGGCAAACGCCTTGCCGTAGCGGCTCGTTGTCCCGCACCCGGCTGGGCCACGACACGGCCCCGCCACCCGACGACACATGGAACGTGCCGGATTCGTCGTCCAGGGCCGCGCCGGCCGCCGGATCCATCGTCGGCACCGTTGTGGAAACGATCATCGCGCAGTATC
This sequence comes from Dactylosporangium sp. CA-139066, assembly GCF_050936175.1. Classification (NCBI taxonomy): domain Bacteria; kingdom Bacillati; phylum Actinomycetota; class Actinomycetes; order Micromonosporales; family Micromonosporaceae; genus Dactylosporangium; species Dactylosporangium sp. CA-139066. The sequence continues at coordinate 4,603,912 of NZ_JBNJNH010000001.1, forward strand.
CGGGCGCCGTTCGACCCACGGGGCCGGCGCCGGTCGTTCGCTGCCGGCGTCCGGGGGATTGTCCGCCGATCGTTGGGGTCGTACCCGCCAACCTGCATGAAATGGTTCTGGACGTCGATGAGGTGCGTTAGAGTTCCTAACAAAGATAGTAGATGACCCACTGGTGTCCTTTGTAGACGTTCGTCTACCATGCTGAGCTGTGCGGCGTGGTGAGCAGCCGCCGTGGATCGTGCCCGATGGGCTGTGGCAGCGGATCGAGCCGCTGCTGCCCAGACATGTCCCACGCGATCCACGGCGACCCGGTCGGAACCGGATCCCGGATCGGCAGGTGCTGTGCGGGATCTTGTTCGTGCTGCATACCGGGATCCAGTGGGAGTTCCTACCCAAGGAGCTCGGATTCGGCTCCGGGATGACGTGCTGGCGGCGGCTGGAGGAATGGAACCGCGCCGGGGTCTGGCAGCAGTTGCACGAACTGCTCCTCGCCGAATTGCAGGGCGCGGGGAAGCTGGACTGGTCCCGAGCGGTCATCGACTCCTCCCACGTCCGCGCCGCCCGGCGCGGCCCAGAAGCGGTCCGAGCCCGGTCGACCGCGCCCGAGCGGGCTCGAAGCACCACGTCCTGACCGAGGGCGCCGGCATCCCCCTGGCCGTCTCACTGACCGGCGGCAACCGCAACGACGTCACCCAACTCCTGCCGCTGATCGACAAGGTCCCACCCGTGCGGGGCCGCCGCGGCCGGCCCCGCCAACGCCCCGACGAGGTCTTCGCCGACCGCGCCTACGACCACGACAAGTACCGCCGAGCGGTACGGGCCAAGGGCATCCGCCCCCGCATCGCGCGCCGCGGTCAACCGCACGGCTCCGGCCTCGGCGTGTTCAGGTGGGTGATTGAGCGGACGATGTGCGCCGCGAGGCGCTCTGTTGTATCCCCAGCTCAGCTGGGAGGGACTCGAAGGGAGGTTCCTGGGTTGGCTGGCTTACCTGGATCCGAAAGGTGAAGGGGACAGGAGCATGCCAGAGCAGCCCGGTGGCTGGGCCCAGATGTCAGGGACGGTGCACCGGGAGGACCCGCGTGATATGGCGAAAGCTGGATTGCCTGAACCCTAATCTCCAGTCGATGCAAGTTCTCATCCACCGGAAAGGCATCTGAAACCGGTGCCGTGCTCTGCGTCGGAGTCGATTGTGGCCGACGCACCCTCGGAGCGCGGGGCGACGCCCAGCGAGGGTGTTCAAGGAGATGAGTGGGGCGCCTACGTCACGCTGCTACGTACAACAGAGACGAACGCGGGATCGCCTGTGGGACGCGAGTCCTATGGCGACGGAGGCCTCGTAGTAGTCGCCGGAGTCACGACCGGCCAGGGAGGGCGGGAAAGCCGTCTGCAGGGCGAAGGGGGCCAGGTGATCGGACACCACAGAACTGAGAGGTATGCGTAATGCAGAGCGCCGCAACGGTGCTGGGTGTCCTGCGTGAGCGTGGCAGGCGCGGCCTGCCGCTTGACGAGCTGTATCGGCAACTGTTCAACCCGCAGCTGTATCTGCTGGCCTACGGACGCATTTACGCCAACCACGGCGCGATGACGCCCGGGGTCACGCAGGAGACCGTGGACGGCATGTCCCAGGCGAAGATCGGCCGCATCATCGCGGCGATGCGCCACGAGCGCTACCGATTCCGCCCGGTGCGACGGGTGCACATCCCGAAGAAGAACGGGAAGACCCGCCCGTTGGGACTGCCGACCTGGTCGGACAAGCTCGTCGGCGAGGTGGTCCGCCTGCTGTTGGAGGCGTACTACGAGCCGACGTTCTCCGACCGGTCCCACGGGTTCCGGCCACGGCGAGGCTGTCATACCGCGTTGCGGGAGATCGCCAACACCTGGACCGGAACGGCCTGGTTCATCGAGGGCGACATCGCCGACTGTTTCGGATCGCTCGATCACGGCCTGATGATCACGACCCTGTCGGAGAAGATCCACGACAACCGGTTCCTGCGGCTGGTGCGCAACATGCTCACAGCCGGATACCTGGAGGACTGGAAATGGGGCGCCACCCTGTCCGGGGCTCCCCAGGGCGGCGTGGCCTCGCCGGTCCTGTCCTCGATCTACCTGCACAAACTGGACCAGTTCGTCGAGACAGTCCTGATCCCGGAGTACACCCGAGGGGGCCGTAGGGCGCGCAACCCTGCCTACCTGGACCTGCAGAACCAGCTGGCCAAGGCCCGACGGCGTGGTGACCGCCCACTGGCGCGGGCACTGCGGCGGCGGATGGTCAGCCTGCCCAGCGCCGACCCGGACGATCCGGGATACCGGCGGTTGCGGTACTGCAGGTACGCAGACGACCATCTGCTCGGGTTCACCGGCCCGAAAGCCGAAGCCGAAGACATCAAACAGCGCCTGGCCGAGTTCCTGCGCGACGAACTCAAGCTCGAACTCTCCCGGGACAAGACGCTGATCACCCACGCCCGCACAGGCGCGGCCCGTTTCCTCGGCTACGAGATCACCGTCCAGCACAACGACACGAAGAAGACCGGCCGTTACCGGCGCGTCAACGGCCAGATCGCCCTGCGTGTCCCCAGGGACGTGATCAAGGCCAAGTCCGCCCCCTACCTGCACCGCGGCAAACCCGCCAAGCAGAAGACCCTGACCAACGGCAGCGACCACACCATCGTCGCCACCTACGGGGCCGTCTACCGGGGCATCGTCCAGTATTACCTGCTGGCCGGGGACGTCTATCGACTGCACCGGCTGCGCTGGGTCATGGAGACCTCCATGCTCAAGACCCTGGCGGGCAAGCACCGCTCGACGGTGTCGAAGATGGCGGCCAAGCACAAAACCAAAATCCAGACACCGCACGGGCCACGCACCTGCTTCGAAGCACGCATCGAACGCGACGGCAGGAAACCACTGGTCGCACGGTTCGGTGAGACACCACTCCACCGGCAGAAAACGGCGACGGTCACCGACCGCCAACCGATCCGGGTCGACCACCCGCACAAGGAACTCGTCTCACGACTCCTCGCGGACGTCTGCGAGATCTGCCAGCGACCGGGCAAGGTGGAAGTCCACCACGTCCGCAAGCTCGCCGACCTCGGCCAACCCGGGCCGCTGCAGCCCCAATGGGCCAAGGCCATGGCCAACAGGCGACGCAAAACCCTCGTGGTCTGCGCCTCCTGCCACGGCCAGGTCCACACCGGGCAACCAGCCATACCGCTCACGCAGTAATCACTGGAGAGCCGGACGATCGGGAAACCATCAAATCCGGTTCGGCGGGAGGCCGCGCGGAAAAGGACCAGTCCAAAAGGCTGGCACCTCGCCGCGCGGCCGACCCATCCGCTTGGTACCACGGGATGAAACGACTCCGCATCCGGTGGGAACGCCGCGACGACATCCACGAAGCCTTCCTTGGCCTCGCCACCTGCATCATCACGTACCGACACGTCGTGCGACTTTGTTAGGACCTCTTAGGCCCAGCGGCTGGCGAAACGCGGCGACCTCGGCCCGCCCAGCCTCGGCGCAGGGCGCTTCACCAAGCGCGGCAGCGGCATGCTCCCTCTACCCGAGTGCGTCCGCCATCCTGGACCTCCAGAGTCCTTGCTCCACGTGCTCAAGCATCGCGGCGCTGAGGAACAGTACGAGTCGCCGATAGCTCCCCGGCAGCGCGTCGATGGGCAGTTGTCTGGAATCTGTCAGTCGGAGCCATCAGCCGGTGTTTCGGCTCAGCGGCAATCCGCCGGTGCGCGACTGCGAGAGCGCACAAAACTCGCCATACATATACGGGGTTGGCTCGGGGTGATCAAGTGCTGTCCCAGCTCAGGTGATGCACCCCTCCATGATCCCCAGGGTTGGCCGAACATGGAGAACTGGCCCAACGCAGGTGGGCGAGGTTGCCTCGTCAGCAATATCGACGGCGGTGTCTACCGGTTTGCCGACACTCCAAGGACGTTTCTCGATCGGCAACATCGTTTCCCGTTGACCGGCGCTCTTATCTTGCGGCCAGGTCGGCCCAATGGTTCTGTTCATCGACTTGGCGCACCGCGTTGAGAGGAGTCACCTCATGACCGCACTTGCCCAGCCCTTGACCGGCAACGTCCACGTGACCGGCCGGCGGGTGGTGGCCACCTTGATTGATTTGCTCGTGCTCGGTGTCGGCTACCGTCTTCTGGCCGCGTCGCTGGGTCTGCCGTTGAGCCTCTCCAGTCAGCTGGACGGCACCAACGAGGCCACCGACGGCGATTTCGCTTCCCGCGTCGCGGACAACTACCCCGCGATCCTTGCCTACTTCGGAATCGTCGCCCTCTACTACATTGTGCTCGAGAGCGTATGGGGCCGGACGATCGGCAAATGGGTGACCGGCATTCGGGTGGTCACGGCTACAGGCGGGAAACCCGGGTTCTTGCCGGTTCTCGCTCGCACCGCGTTCCGTTTGGTGGACGGGTTCGCCAGCTACCTCGTGGGCTTCCTGGTAGCAGTGAGCAGCTCGCGACGCCAGCGCGTGGGTGACATGGTCGCCAACACACTGGTGATCCGGGCTTAGCTTGTCGTTTAACCTGCCGGGTTCATCGATGTGACCCGGTGATCACGCGGACAGCCCTTGTCTGATCATGGTTCTTACGACAGAGACCACGAAGACAAGGGCTGCGGTGATCAGTGTGCCTGATGCTGGTTCGGCTGGTGAAATCGGAACGCTGTCGGCGTTCCGGTGCGGGACAAGCCGGGTGGGCGGCCTGGTCCTGGCCGGGTGGGTTTCGGTGCGCTGGCGGGAACCGGCAGAGGCTGTCGCACAGCTTTCGATCTTCGGCTGTCAAGCGGTCTTTCGTCTGGCGTCTGACGAAAGATCTTGTTCAGGTTGTGGACGACGCCGAGTAGTTTGATCTCGGCGTCGACGTCGTTGGTGCCGCGGTGGTGCAGGTGGCGTCCGAACCGTTGGAACAGTTGGGCGAAGCCGGGTTCGACGAGGGCGCCGCGGCGGGCGTAGAGCTGCTTGCCTTCGGGGGATGCCAGGCGGGTCGCCATGTCGCGGTGGCCGGCGGGGGCGTTGTGGCTGGGTGGTGTGGTGGCCCTGGTCTGGTCGTATTCCTTGGTGAGCGACACGAGCAGCGGGAGGTCGGCCAGGGCGGTGAAGTTCGCGGTGCTGGCGTATCCGCTGTCCGCGAGCCATGCCGCGACATCGCTGGTCAGGCCCGCGGTCGCGCAGTTGTGCCGAGCACGTCTGATGACGGGGATCAGGGCAGTGGTGTCTGACGGGTTGTCGTGCAGTTCGATAGCGAGGAGGACCTGGTTGCGGGAGCAGGCGATCTGCACGTTGTAGCCCTGCACGTAGCCGCCGTGCTTGCCGAGCATGAGCCGCGACGTTGGATCGGTAAGTGAGGCCCTGGCCGCTGCCGACGGGATCGGCCGGGGGTTGAGCGCACGGTGCAGCGCGGCCTGCGCCCTTGCCAACCGGGCGTGCTGCCGGACGACCTTGGTCTTGGCCTCGACCGCGACCGGTGGGCGCCCGTTGGCGCGCCGGCGTCCCTCGGCCTGGTCCTGCAGGCTCCGGCGGGCGTAGTCGGCCAGCCGCTGCTGCTGGGCGGCGGTAACCTCGGCCAAGCGCTGGGCGGCTCTGGCCACCATCCGCTCGGCGGCCTCGACCTTGATCCGGATCTCGCCGGCTGAGGGCAGCGCGCGCTCATACAGCTTGTCGCGGGCCGCCCGGGCTCGCGCCATGCGGTCGCCGAGCCGGGACAGCCGCCGCAGACGGCTGCCGGCAGCGGTCTGCTTGCCCTCTTCGGCGGCTGCCGGGTTGTCCATGTCACTCATCAACTGGTCAATCTCGACCTCGCCATCGGCGATCACGGTTTCCAAAGCGTGGAGGCTGCGGTTGGTGGAGCGGGCGGCGGCCGCCTGCATCGGCGAGCCGTCCACCGCGACTGCGGACAGGTCCACCAGCCCACGCTGGGCGCATAGCGCCAGGACCTGCACGAACAGTGCCTTCATACGGTCGCGGTGACGGCGCAGGAACCGCGCGATGGTGGCATGGTCGATGTGCTGGTTGCTGGTGATGATCCGGCAGCCCACATCGCCGAGGCATGCTCCCTCGATTCTGCGTGACGAGCGCACGCCCTTGCAGTAGCAATACAGCACCAAGCTCAGCAGCACCTGCGGTGGATACGCGGCCGCGCCTTGGCCGTCGGTGCGGTAGCCCCGCAGGAACTCCGACAGGTCGAGCTCACCGACGATCTTCAGGACCTGCCAGCACAGATGCTGCGACGGCAGCCACCCACGCAGGTCATGTCCGGGCAGTGACAAGCCGTCCGCGCTACAGGAGATGAAGTTGTATGCCACGGCACGACATGATCGTCAACCGCGGACGAATTGCAGCAACGACTCTCGACAGCCGAAGATCGAAAGCTGTGCGACAGCCTCCCGTCTGCCCCACCAACGCACCGAAACCCAGCCGGCCAGGACCCGGACGGCCACCCGGCCGACGCAACACCCACCCGCCTCCCGCCACCAGGTCCACCTCGCCAGCAGCGGGGAAGCCTGGAAACCCCAGGCACCAACGAAGAAACCGAAGAAGTCGAACAATCCCCGGCCGCGCTGCACAGGATAAAACTCAAGCTAGGAGAAGGATCGGAAGTGTCAACCGTCCCATGACGTTCGCGGGTTGCTGCTGACGGATCGGTTGCGAGGCAGGGGTGTTGCGAGATTCGCGCTGGTTGTTGGGCAGACTGTCGGGTGTGATCGTCGCGGTGACCGGCCCGAGCGCGGCCGGCAAGACCACGTGGTGCCGACGCCACCACCCCGAAAATTTGGTCGCCGAGTACGCGCCGACCGGCGCGGAACCGGACGACGGGGACTTGTCGGCGCAGGCTGCCTTCTGGTCGGCGGTGAACTGCCGCCGGTGGCAGGCCGCGGTAGCGCGGGAGCGGGCCTCTGGCTTGGCCGTCTGCGACGACGACCCGTTGAAGCTGCACTATTCCTGGTCGCTGGTCCGTATCGGTGCGGCCAGTCCAGAACTGTGGACGTTCGAGGTGGCCGCGAACCGGGCTGCCATCGCGGCCGGCCGTCTCGGCTTCGCCGACGTGGTACTGGTTTCCCTGCCGTCCGTTGAGGAGCTGCGCCGGCGCCGGGATGGCGACCCGACCCGTCAACGTCGCAACTTCGCGTTGCACGTTCGGCTGGCGGAACCGTTGCGGGAGTGGTACCAGGCGCTGGAGCTGGCCGCACCCGGCCGGGTGCGCTGGGGACTGCCGTCGGACGGCCTTCCCGCCGTACTGCCTGCGGCGAGGGCGGACCGATACGACCCCGCGGTGTTCGACGCGCTGATTGCGGCGCTACCTCATATCAGTTGACCGGTGCACTCGCCGTCTGCCCATGCTGTCGTCGACGCATCCGGGTGGCTATGGCCCCGCAGGCCAACGCCAACGAGGTGGACGGGTGGCGGGGCGGCGACGCGCCGGCCCGGCCTTCGCGCAGCATCCCCGGCAAGGCTTCGCGGGTGTTGTCCAGGAAGCAGAGCGGTGCGGCCCCACGCCCGCATCGGAACCACTCAAGTCTCGGGCGGCTGGCGTCCGGATCTACGTCCGGCAGGACGTTGCTGTCAGATGCCCTCGTCATCATCGCGCTGAGCCGATCTGTGGTGCGCGGCAGCAAGCGCGTCGATGAACCGGGCGAGCACCTCGTCGGCCCGCAGCGGACGAGCTGTGCTCACCTGAAACCAGTCCACGTCGACGTGGCGAGCCCGTACGATTTCTGGTTGCGCGGCGAGCGCCTGCTCGATCAGGTCGTCCTCGCCATCGGGTTCAACCTCGACGATGCTCGTGATGGCTTCCTCGATTCCGAGATCCCACGTCATCTCGTCCGGGGTGTCCAGATACAGCAGTCCGCATAGGTTGTCCCGCGTGACCGCGCCGAACTCATCCTCGTCGTCCCAGTCGAACAACGCAGGCCACACCTGTGGGGTGCGGTCGAGCGCCGCGGCCACCGCGTCGGTCGTCTCAAGTTGCTCGCCCCGGTACCTAGCCGTCGCGTTTCGGAATTCGTACATTCTCGCCTCCCAGTCGCCTTGCGGTGGCGTGCCCGACCGCGGGTCGAGAGATGCCTCCGCTTCCGACGGACGATGGTGCCATGTCCGACGGACGGCCTCGCCGCCGACGCGGCCACGACATCACCCTGCAGCGCCCACGAGCGGGCCAAAATCTGCACAGGCTCCGAAGACCTCGTGGCCCGCGCCTGACACGACCGCGCACTCACCGATAGGTAGTCGCGCAAATAGCGGCTGATCGGGCGATCGGGACCTATACCCGCGCCACACCCACATCACCGCGCCTGCTGAAAGACCTGGGCTCACAGAGACCCGCGGGCGGAGGGGCTCCGCCCGCGGGCCGGTTCGTTGCCCGTTCGTACGGCTAGATCGCTTGCCAGAGGCTCGGCGCGGCCGGCGGGCTCCAGTCCGGCTGCGACGTGTGGGCCTGCAGGCACCGGTAGCTGCGCCCGTTGTAGGACACGACGTCGCCGACGTGGTACGCGTGGCCGGTCACCCACGGCGCGGCCGTGCTCGTGCCGCCGCCACCCGGGGGTGTGGTCGTGCCACCGCCCCCGCCGGGCGGTGTGGTCGTGCCGCCACCGCCGCCGGTGCATGCGCCGTTGTCGGTCCACGGCTTGCCGTCGCCGACGTTGAGGTTCGGCTGCTCGCCCTGGGTCCACCACTTCGCCGTGTACTTGTGGCCGTTGTAGGACACGACCGAGCCGCCGACGTAGGCGGTCGCCGCGTTCCAGACGGGCGCGGTGCAGGATCCGCCACCGCCGCCCGGGGTGGTCGGCGGGGGGGTTCGTGGTGGGCGGGAGGCCGCCACCGCCGCCGAAGAAGATCTTCGTGAAGTCGAGCGACGCGCCGCCGAGGCCGGAGCAGTTGGGGGAGACCCCGCCGCCCGCGCACGGCTGGTCGCGACCGACGGACCAGAAGGCGAGCCGCCCGACGCCGTTGGACTTCGCCCAGGACACGATGCTCTGCGCGTTGGCCTGGCTGACGACCTCGCCGGGGCTGTCGTTGTTGCCGATCATCGGGGTGATCCCGATGTTGGCGTACGTGGCGTTGGTGAACCCGGCGCTCTTCGCCGCGCTCAGCGTGCCCGCCGCCGCCGTCTTCGCCGCGGCCGCCATGTCGCTGACCGCGTGGCCGTAGTCCATCGTCATCGCGTTGATGACGTCGACGTTGACGCCGTTGCTCTTGGCGGCCTTGAGGAAGCGCGGGGACCCGCTCGGGGCCCCCGCGCTCGGGTGGATCAGCCGTACACTTCGAACTCGAACAATGAGTAGCCGTACGCGGTGCCGCGGGCGGTGCCGTTGATGCGCACGTAGCGGCCGGTGGCGCCGAGGGCGGTGTTGTCGTCGACCCCGCCGTCGCCGTTGGTGATGGTGCGGACCGTGGTCCAGTTCGTGCCGTCGGCCGAGGTCTGGATCTGGTAGTTCTTGCCGTACGCGGCTTCCCAGGTCAGTTTCACCCGGCTGATCGAGTACGACTGGCCCAGGTCGACCTGGATCCACTGTGGATCGGAGAAGGCGCTCGACCAGCGGGTGGTGGCGGAGCCGTCCACCGCGGCCGATGCCGGGGTCCCGGCGTTCTCCGTGCTCGACGCGGTCGCCGGCCGGTTCAGCGCCAGGTTCCCGGCCGGCGGGGGTGTGGTACCACCGCCGTACACCTCGAACTCGAACAGCGAGTAGCCGTACGCGGTGCCGCGGGCGGTGCCGTTGATGCGCACGTAGCGGCCGGTGGCGCCGAGGGCGGTGTTGTCGTCCACTCCGCCGTCGCCGTTGGTGATGGTGCGGACCGTGGTCCAGTTCGTGCCGTCGGCCGAGGTCTGGATCTGGTAGTTCTTGCCGTACGCGGCTTCCCAGGTCAGTTTCACCCGGTCGATCGAGTACGACTGGCCCAGGTCGACCTGGATCCACTGTGGATCGGAGAAGGCGCTCGACCAGCGGGTCGTGGCCAAGCCGTCCACCGCGGCCGATGCCGGGGTCCCGGCGTTCTCCGTGCTCGACGCGGTCGCCGGCCGGTTCAGCGCCAGGTTGCCCGACGTGGGCGGCGGCGTCGTGCCGGTGGTGAACGTGAAGTCGTCGATGTCGAAAAGCGAGCCGGTGGTACCGCCGGTGAAGACCAGGTACAGCTGGTGCGTGCCGGACGGCGGGGTCACCGTCCCCGTCACGTCGACCCAGGTCTCCCAGCCGCCGGTCGGGGCGACCTGCACCGAGCCCACCGCCGGACCGGTCGGCGAGTCGGTCCGCAGCGTGATCGTCCCGCCGATGCCGGCCGAGGCGACGCGCGCCGAGAATCCGGTGGCGCCGGCCAGGTTGTACGGGTTGAACGAGATCCAGTCGCCGTTCTCGATGAACCCGACGGCGTTGCCGCCGTGCGCGCTCGGCTTGGCGGCGAGCTGGACGCCGCTCATCGACCCGTAGTGTTCGGCCTGCCGGGTCAGCGGCTGCAGCACCCGCTGGTCCTGGACCGCGCTGCCGCTGACCGGGGTGTACTGCGCGTTGATCACCCCGAAGATGTTCGCGGACGCGTCGTGCTCACCGTCCACACTGGTCTGGATCGTCCCGGTGCAGCCGTTCTTGCTGGTGATCGGGTGGCCGTGGCTGTCGTGGCCCAGGATGTAGCTGACCGTGACCCGGTTGCAGTCGACGGTCCCGGTGTTCGGATCGGTGACCCGGACCTCGAACGGCACCGCGTCACCGAACTTGAACAGCGATCCGTTGACCGGTGTGACCAGCGTGACCGATGGCCGGCCGACGCCGATGACCGTGCTGGCGGTGGATATCCGGCCGCCGGTGTCCCGCACCGTCAGCGTGGCGGTGTACTCCCCGTTGGCGGGGTAGGTGAACGTCGGGTTCGCCGCCGTGGAGTCGGTCGTGCCGTCGGTGGTGAAGTCCCAGGCGTAGGTGATCGCGTCACCGTCCGGGTCGTTGCTGCCGGCCGAGCTGAACTGCACGGTCAGCGGCGCCGCGCCGGCGCTCGGGGTGGCGCTGGCCTGGGCGATCGGTGCCCGGTTGCCGCCGCTGTTGTACTCGATGCGGTAGAGGGCCGAGTTGGCGTCGCCGCCGAACCAGCCGGTGCCGTAGTCGAGCACGTACAGGGCGCCGTCCGGCCCGAACTCCATGTCCATGATCGCGGTTCCGGTCCACGGGAACGCGTCGATCGCGCCGGCCGTGCCGTCGCCGTTCAGGGTGACTGTCTTGATCCACCGGCTGGTGAACTCGCCGAGGAAGACCTTCCCGTTGTACGAGGACGGGAACTTCACATCGGAGACCAGCGCGGGGTTGAAGTTGTAGACCGGGCCGCCCATCGGGCCGCCGCCGCCCAGCTCGGGCCGCCAAGGACCCTGGCCGCCGTACGGCAGCCAGCCCGCCTTCGACGGCGGGAGCGTGGTGATGCCCGTGTTGTTCGGCGAGTTGTTCGTCGGCCCACCGGCACAGTTGTACGGGCCGGCCGACGGCCCGTTGGGGAACGTGTACTCCTGGTAGGGGGTGTTGTAGTTGGAGCAGTACGGCCAGCCGAAGAAGCCCGGCCCGGTGATCCGGTCGAACGCCACCGTGCCGGCCGGCCCGCGCTGCGGGTCGGCGGTGCCCGCGTCGGGGCCGTAGTCACCGAGGTAGACGACCCCGGTGGCCTTGTCGACGCTCATCCGGAACGGGTTGCGGAAGCCCATGGCGTAGATCTCGGGCCGGGTCTTCGCCGTACCCGGGGCGAACATGTTGCCGGCCGGGATGGTGTAGCCGCCGGTGGCGCCCGGCTTGATCCGCAGCACCTTGCCGCGCAGGTCGTTGCTGTTGGCGGCGGTGCGCTGCGCGTCGAACGCGGGGTTGTGGTCGGGCCGCTCGTCGAGCGGCGCGGAGCCGGCCGAGTCGAACGGGTTGGTGTCGTCACCGGTGGACAGGTAGAGGTTGCCGGCCGCGTCGAAGTCGATGTCACCACCGACGTGGCAGCACTGCCCCCGGCTGGTCGGCACGTCCAGGATCGTCACCTGCGAGGCCAGGTCGATCGTGTTGTCGTCCCGGACGGTGAACCTGGCCAGCTTGTTGGAGCCGTTGAACGGGGCGAACTGCGCCGCCGTACCGGTCGCCGGTGCGTCGCCGGCGGGGGTGCTCAGCGGTGGCGCGTAGTAGACGTACACCCAGTGGTTGCTGGCGAAGTTCGGGTCCGCCTTGATGCTTTGCAGGCCCTCCTCGTCGTGGCTGTAGACCGACAGCGTCCCCGCCACCTTGGTGTTGCCGTTGACGTCGGTGTACCGGATGACGCCGTCACGGGAGGTGTGCAGCACGCCGCGGTTGGGCAGGACGGTGAGCCCCATCGGCTCACCGGTCTCGGCCGCGCCCTTGGCCAGCGTCACCTGCGAGAAGGTGCCGGCGGCCGGCGGCTGGGTGCCGACGGTGCAGTTGCCGGTGCCCTGCGCGGCGTAGCGGATGCCGCCGAGCAGGTGGGTGCGGAAGTTGGCCTCGCTGAAGCTCTCGATGGTGTGGCCGAGGCCGGTGTACCACGAGCGGCCGCCGTCGTAGGCGCGGCACCACGAGATCGGGTGGTCGCCGTTCATGGTGCCGCCGGTGTAGCTGGTCTCGTCGAGGTTGGCCAGCACGTGCGTCGTGGCCCGCGGGTTGGTGCGGTAGTTGTAGAGCTCGTCGGTCCGGTTCCAGGTCGCCGGCAGGCCGGCCGTCGACGGGTGGGTGGTGTCCTCGATCCGCACCCGGACCGGCTGGATCGCCGGGTGGCTCGAGAACCAGGCGCCCACGAGGCCGCCGTACCAGGGCCAGTCGTACTCGGTGTCGGCCGCGGCGTGCACGCCGACGTAGCCGCCGCCGGCCCGGATGTAGCGTTCGAACGCGGCCTGCTGGTTGGCGTCGAGCACGTCAGCGGTGGTGGACAGCCAGATGACCGCCTTGAACCGGGCCAGGTTGGCGTCGTTGAACTGGGCGGCGTCCTCGGTCGCCTCGACCGAGAAGTTGTTCTGCGTGCCGAGTTGCTGGATCGCGGCGATGCCCGCCGGGATCGAGTCGTGCCGGAACCCCGCGGTCTTGCTGAAGATCAGCACCGAGAAGTCGGCGGCGAACGCGGGGGCGATGTTGATGCCTACCCCGGCGAGCACGACGGCGACGCAGAGCAGCACTCTGCGAAACATGATCGGATGTACCTCTCCATGAGAAAACCACGAACCGACGTGCGCCGATCACGTCTGTAAGGGCGGGTGACGCCCGCGCCTCGCCGAAGGTCGCGGGACATCGCGGACGCTGTTGCGGCGTCCGGGCCGATCGCCGTGTGCGGCGGCGAACGGTGTTCACGCAGATGGGTGGGGTGTCGGGTGGGTCGCCTCCTCCTCTTGCGTCGGGGGAGTCGCCGGCTGCCGGAGAGCGCTCTCTCGCCGGCGTGCCGATAGTTAAGCAGAGACTGCCGTCGTTGTCACGTGGTGAGCGGCGCTATCCGTGTCGCAGTCGGGCTGACTGGCTGGATATTCACGCCTGCCGTGCTCTGTCATCGACGGCCGGGAGTGTGACGCGGCGAGAGAGCGCTCTACAGTGATCGCCTCGGGGCGGCCATACACGCGCGGCGGCACGTGGCCGGCGGCACAGGCCGCGGCGCACGCACCGCCGAGCGCGACGTTCCGGCGTTCATCACCTTCGGTAGGCGATGCGCTCCCACCGGCTGGGTGGTCGCAGCGCGTTGGTGGCATGCAGGGCGCCGGTCACGGTCGTGTCCGAGGCGGTGAGCGTGAGCGCGCCGACACCGGCGCCCGCGGCGATGCGGCCCGGCACGGCCGTCGGGGTCTCGACCCGGTAGGTCAGCCCGGGCCAGCCGAGCACGTTCACGTCGCCCGCTGCGGCGAGGGCGGTGCTGCGGTTCCTCGGCCCCTGGACGGTCGCCACGACCTCGCCGGCCCGCACGACCTGGTACTTGTGCAGCAGGCCCGTCACGGCCTGAATCAGATGACGGCTGGCGTCGAAGGCGTCGGCCATGTTCGGGCCGGGTGCGAGCACGGCACCGAGGATCCTCAGCCGCTGCCCTTCGACGGTGATCTCGGCCGCGAAGAGCAGGCAGCCGCCGGCCTGATCGGTGGAGCCGGTCTTGATGCCGATCATCCCGTCCTTGCCGAGCTGGGAGTTGACGTTCTTGACCGGCCCGACGCCGGGGAGCGTGGCCTGCGGCATCGCCACGATCTGGGCCAGCACCGGCAGCTGCATCGCGGCGTGGGCGAGGATGACCTGGTCGGCGGCGGTGCTGACGGTGGCCGGGTCGAGCCCGGCCGGGTCGGTGTAGTGCGTGTTGGCCATCCCGAGCTGGGTCGCGGCCTGGTTCATCTCGGCCACGAACGCGGCGTCGCTGCCGGCGTCCCAGCGGGCGAGGATGTGGGCGATGTTGTTGGCCGAGGGCAGCAGCAGGGCCTGGAGCGCCTGGCGTTCGGTGAGCTCCTCGCCGGCCGTCACGGGGATCAGCGACTCCCCGCCGGCGAGCTGGGCCGGGTAGGCGGCGGCCTCCGCGGCCGTGACGGTCAGCGTGGGGCCGTCCTCGTTCAAGCGCAGCGGATGGTCGCGCAGGATGATGTACGCCGTCATCACCTTGGCGACGCTGGCGATCGGCACTGGCCGCGAACCGCCGGAGCCGCCCAGCCGGCCGAGCCCGTCGACCTCGAGCGCGGCCTGCCCGGCCTGCGGCCACGGCAGCACCGGCGCGCCGCCGGGGATCGCGTACATCTGCGGAACGGTCTGCACGACCCGCGGCGCCGGCACCGGACGGTTGAGCATGAACGCGACGAACCCGCCGGCGGTCAGCACCGTGACCACCACAGCCACGGACAGCCACAACCACAGCCGTCGACGACGGGCCGGCGGCGGCACCATTACCGGCTCCGGCTCCACTTCGGTACTGGTCAACCCGAACTCCCACGGACGATCGCTCAAACGGTCAAGCCGCGGCACGAAGGCGGCGCTCCGCAAGGCGGCGCTCCGCCCTACCCGATCCGACCGCTGGCTAACGTCTCAGCGCCCATCCGTCATGGCCGCCCGAGTTCCAGGGCGATGATTCGCGGTCGCTTTGAAGCTGACCCCTGACGTCAGGCGGTCAGCATGCTGCGGGCCTGGCCGAGGCCGCCGACCGTTTCCCGCAGCGCCGCGACGATCGACGTCTCGAGGTCCGGCCGGAGGCGGGACACCGGCACCGAGACGCTCACCGCGTCGACCGCCGGCGTCGCCAGCGGTACGGCCATCGCGATGCACTGGATGCCCTCGGTATTCTCCTCCCGGTCCACGGCGTATCCGGCCGCGCGTACGGCGGCCAGGCCGGCGTGGAAGGCGCGGCGGTCGGTGACCGTGTGGGGCGTGAGCCGCTGCAGGGGCCAGGTGAGCATCCGGTCGGCCGCCTGGTCCGGGTGCTCGGCGAGCAGTGCCTTGCCCAGCGCGGTGGCGTGGGCCGGCAGGCGGCGGCCGATCGCGCTGTAGAGGCGCAGGCGGTGGGTCGACTCGCGCTTGGCGAGGTACACGACCTGGTCGCCGTCGAGCCGTCCGAGGTGGACGGCCTCGCCGAAGCGTCGTGCCAGCTCGTCGAGGATGGCGCCGAGCAGGCCGACCGTGTCGTCCCCGTCGAGGAAGGCGGCGCCGACCCGCAGCGCGCGCATGCCGAGGCGGAAGCGGGTGCCGGTGTCGTCGGTCCGCACCCAGCCGCGGCTGGTCAGCGTGCGCAGAAGGCCGTGCAGACTGCTCTTCGGGATGTCGAGCGCGCGGGAGAGGTCGACCAGGGTCCAGGCCTGGGGCTGGTCGGCGAGCAGCTCGAGCAGGTCGAGCGTGCGTCCAGCCGACTTGACGGGCTGGAAGTCCTCTTGCGCAGTGGGCACGGCGCAACTGTAGCGAACGCTTGGCGTCTCCAGTATGGTCAGGTATGTGATTACCGTTCATGTGGATGAACAACTTCGGATCGGCAGGGTGCTGCCGGTCGTCGTCATCGAAGACGCCCGGCACGCCGACGCGCTCGGTAGTGCGCTGGTCAACGGCGGTCTCGCCGTCGCCGAGGTGACGCTGCGGACCGATGCCGGGCTCGATGCCATCAAGTCGCTCGCCGTCAGGGACGACCTCGTCGTCGGCGCCGGCACGGTGCTGACCGCCGCGCAGGCGGATGCGGCGATCGCGGCCGGTGCCCGGTTCGTCGTGACACCGGGCTTCGCGCCGGCCGTGGTCCGCGCCTGCCAGGACGCGGCAGTGCCGGTGTTCCCCGGCGTCGCCACCGCCACCGAGATCCAGATGGCCGTCGACGCCGGCCTCGACATCGTCAAGTTCTTCCCGGCGCAGCAACTCGGCGGGGCGAAGACGATCAAGGCGCTCTCCGCGCCGTACCGCGGGGTGCGGTTCATCCCGACCGGCGGTGTCACCACCGCCGTCATGCCGGAGTATCTGGCCCTGCCGGCCGTGCTCGCGGTCGGCGCGACCGCGATCGCCCCGGCCGACCTGATCGCCGGCGAGCAGTGGGACGAGATCACCACCCGTGCGGCGGAGGCGCTGGCAGTGGCGGGGGGTGCGGCGTGAGCGGCCTGACCCCGAGGTCGAAGGACGACTGCCGGTTCGACCTGGTCTCGCTCGGCGAGGTCATGCTGCGGCTCGACCCCGGCGAGGGCCGCGTCCGCACCGCCCGGCAGTTCAAGGTCTGGGAGGGTGGCGGCGAATACAACGTCGCCCGTGGCCTGCGCCGCTGCTTCGGGCTGCGGACCGCGGTGGTCACCGCGTTCGCCGACAATGAGGTCGGCCGGTTGCTCGAGGACCTCATCCTGCAGGGTGGCGTCGACACGAGCCTCATCACCTGGATGCCGTACGACGGAATCGGCCGGAGCGTGCGCAACGGCCTGAACTTCACCGAGCGCGGCTTCGGGGTGCGCGGCGCCGTCGGCACCTCGGATCGCGGGCACTCCGCGGCCAGCCGGCTCGAGCCGGGCGACGTCGACTGGGACCATCTCTTCGGCACGCTGGGCGTGCGGTGGCTGCACACCGGTGGCATCTACGCGGCCCTGTCGGAGACGGCGGCGCAGACGGTGGAGGCCGCGATGACGGCCGCCCGCCGGCACGGCACGATCGTGTCCTACGACCTCAACTACCGGCCCAGCCTGTGGAAGGCCGTCGGCGGCCAGGACCGTGCCCGGGAGGTGAACCGTCGTCTCGCCGGCCTCGTCGACGTGATGATCGGCAACGAGGAGGACTTCACCGCGTGCCTGGGCTTCGCGGTGCCGGACACCGACATCCACGGCGGATCGCTCGACGCCGGCAACTTCAAGTCGATGATCGAGGCGGTGGTCCAGGAGTACCCCAACTTCAAGGTCGTCGCGACCACCCTGCGGGGCGTGCGCAGCGCGACGGTGAACGACTGGGGCGCCGTGGCGTGGGCCGACGGGGCGTTCGCCGAGGCGACTCACCGGCCCGCCCTGGAGATCCTCGACCGGGTCGGCGGCGGTGACAGCTTCGCGTCGGGCCTGATCTTCGGCCTGCTGGAACGCGACGGCGACCTGGCGACGGCCGTGGAGTACGGCGCCGCGCACGGCGCGCTGGCGATGACCACCCCCGGCGACACCTCGATGGCCAGCCTTGCCGAGGTGGAGGCGCTGGTGCGCGGCGCCGGGGCCCGCGTCCAGCGCTGACGGTCAGATCAGGGCGATAGCTGAGGCCCTCGATGCAGGGCCTCGGCTAGTCTTTGTCCGTGCGCTACCGCTTCGGTGGACTGGAGCTCGACACCGATGCGTTCGAGCTGCGTTCTGCTGGCCGGACGGTGGAGGTCGAGCCGCAGGTCTTCGACATTCTTGCCCATCTCCTGGCGCACCGGAGCCGGGTGGTGTCGAAGGAGGAGTTGTTCACTGCGGTCTGGGGCGACCGGTTCGTCTCCGAGTCGGCGCTGACGACGCGGATCAAGCAGGCGCGTCGGGCGGTCGGCGACAGTGGCCAGGCTCAGCGGCTCATCAAGACCGTGCACGGCCGAGGCTATCGGTTCGTCGCCGAGGTTTCGGTGGAGGACGAGGCGACGGCACCGGTGCCTGAGCCTGCGCCGGACGGCGAGGTGTATCCGGTCCCGCCGACCCACTATGTCGTCAACGACGGTGCCTCGATCGCGTACCAGTGCTTCGGCGACGGCCCGAATCTCGTGCTCATTCTGGGCTTCGCCACCAACATCGAGGTGCAGTGGGAACATCCGGCGATCGCCCGGTTCCTGCGCGGCCTGGGGAGGTTCTGCCGGGTGGCTCTGCTGGACAAGCGGGGTACGGGGCTGTCGGACCGGCTCGGCCGGGACGAGGCGCCGCCGCTGGATCAGCGGGCCGACGATGTGCGGGCAGTGATGGATGCGGTCGGCATGGACCGGGCCAGCGTCTTCGGGTCCTCAGAGGGCGGTTCGCTGTCGGTGCTGCTGGCCGCGGCCTGCCCGGAGCGGGTCGAGCGCCTCGTCCTGCACGGGACGTGGGCCCGGCACCAGTGGGTCGGCCAGCCCGACCGCCCCGAGTTCGCGGCGGTGGAGCGGCGCTGGGGCAGCGGCCGGATCTATGCCTGGCTCGCCTCGTCGATGGGTGCCACAGCGGCCGGCCGCCGCTTCCTGGGCCGGCTGGAACGACAAGGTGCGACGCCCGGTACTGCGCGGCGGCTGGTGGAGCTGATGAGCGCGATCGACGTGACGCCCCTGCTGCCGAGCATCCACGTTCCCGCGTTGGTGGTCCACCGCAGCGAGGACGCAATCTACGGCATCGAGCATGCGCACGCCGTGGTCCGCGGGATCCCCGACGCTGAGCTCGTCGAGCTTCCCGGTAGCGATCACTTCCTGTTCAGCGGCGACACCGGACCGATCCTGGCCGCGGTGGAGCGGTTCGTCAGCGGCTCGGCGGCGCCGCCGGCGGAGGATCGCTTCCTGGCGACGGTGGTGTTCATCGTGGTTGCGGAGTCCGGCGCGTTCGCCCCGATCCCGGACGATCAGATTGCCGTGGTGCGGCAAGGGGTTCAACAGCACCGGGGCGCGCTGATCAGTATCACCGCGGACGGCCTGCTGTGTACGTTCGACGGCCCCGGCCGCGGGGTCCGGGCCGCGTGCGAGCTGCGCAGCGCGTTCGCGCCGCTCGGCGCCACGGTCCGCATCGGGGTGCATACTGCCGAAGTCGAGCGTCGCGGCGACCAGCTGTCCGGGATGGCGGTCAGCGTCGCCAGTGGCCTGGCCCGAGCGGCCGAGCCTGGTTCGGTGCTGGTCTCGCGCACGGTTACCGAGCTCGTCGCCGGCTGGGGTCTGGCGTTCGCCGCGCATGGCGGCCCGCTCATCGCCGGCCTGCCGGTGTTCGAGGTCGTTGTCTGACGCCCGATCTCCAGAACTTCGTCAGCTCGTCTCCAAGCTTCACGCCCCGCTCAGCCCGATCGTGGTGGCATGAAGGTTGTCCGCAGTACCCACGACGTGATTGTCGTCGGCGCCCGCGTCGCCGGCTCGGCGCTGGCCGGCCTGCTCGGACGGCTCGGCCACGATGTGGCGGTCGTGGACCGGGCCGACCTGCCCAGCGACACGGTGTCCACCCACCAGATCTCCCGTACCGGGATGGTCGCGCTGCGTCGGTGGGACCTGTTGGACGACGTGCGGACGAGCGGCGCTCCCGAGCTGCGCGAAGTCACGTTCCACCGGGCTGAGGGTTCGGTCACCCGGCCGGTGCGGCCGTCGCAGCAGGTCGAGTACTTTCTCGCGCCTCGCCGATTCGTCCTCGACACCCTCTTGGCCGAGGCGGCGGTGCGGTCCGGAGCACAGCTGCGCACCGGCCTGAATGTGGTCGGGGTGCGGCGCGACCGCATCGGCCGGGTCACCGGGGTGTTCGGGCACGACCGGGCCGGCCGCGACGTCGAGCTGAGCGCCCGGTTCGTGGTGGGTGCCGACGGCCTGCACTCGCGGGTCGCCCGCTGCGTCGATGCCGAACTGGTCGACCGCCGCCCTGACGGGGGTTCGGCCCGTTACACCTACTATGCCGGCCTGCCATGGGCCGGTATCGAGTTCTACGTGACGCACGGCGCACTCGCCGGCATCTTTCCCACCCACGACGGCGAGGCGTGCGTCTGGATCTGCACGCCGGCCCTCTCCGGCCGCCGCGACTTCGACGCCGATCTGCAGCGGTTCGCCCCGAGCCTCGCGAGCCGGCTGCGTGGCGGCCGGCGTACCGCGCCGGTCAGCGGCATGCGCAGATCGCCGAACCACGTGCGCCGGGCCGGCGGACCGGGATGGGCGCTCGTCGGCGACGCCGGGTTCCATCGCGACCCGATCAGCGCGCATGGCATCAGCGACGCGTTCCGCGACGCCGAGCTGCTCGCCGCCGGCCTGGACGCCGCCCTGCGTGGGCGGGACGACGAGGCGGCCGCGCTGGGCGCATACCAACAGCACCGGGACGCTGCCCTGGCGGACATCTTCGACCTCACCTGCGCCCTCGGCGCCTACCCGCCCGTGGCCGATTTCGTCGGCCTGATGGGCCGGCTCGGCCGGGCCATCGATGGGGAGGCAGCCGCCCTGAACGCCCTGCCGATTCGCACCCTGGCCTGACCGGGCCAGCGGCACCCACCAAAGGAGACAACCATGACCCCAACCGTCAACAACAGCGTGCGGAACGGAGTCGACACCGCGGCCCTGTTTGCCACCCTCGACGCGGTGAAGGCGGCGCCGCAGGCGGCGTCCTTCCAGTTCCGGGCCAGCAACGAGTGGCTCAACGGCACCCACAGCCGCAGCACGATCCACGGCTACTTCGGCGTCGGCGAGGAGCGCACCCACGAGCGCGCATTCGAGGCCGACGCCGATCACCCAACGGTGCTGGTCGGCCAGGACAACGCGCCGACCCCGGTGGAGTATCTGCTGCACGCTCTCGCCGCCTGCCTCACCGCGGGCCTGGTCAACATCGCGGCGGCACGGGGCGTGCGGCTCACCGAGGTACGGTCCATTGTGGCCGGCGACATCGACCTCAACGGAATCCTCGGCCTGGATCCCGCCGTCCGCAACGGCTTCGAGAAGATCTCGGTCCGGTTCACCATCAAGGGCGACGCACCGGCTGATGTGCTCCGGGCGGTCCTCGAGCAGTCCCGGGCCCGGTCCGCCGTGTTCGACATGCTCACCAACCACGTTCCGGTCGACGTCGAGGTCGAGACGGCGTGACGTCGCGCTTCGTCCGGTCACCGGCCCAGGCCGATGACCGGACGGCCGCGTCGGGTCATGCCGAGCGTGAGCGCCGTTCAGGGCTGCACCGAGAGCCAGAACGACGAAGGACGCAGGCGGTCGCCCAGGCCGAGGCCCGCCCACAGGTCGTCGAACAGGCCGCCCAGCGCGGGGTCGTCGGCGATGTACGCGTTGGGCAGCTCCACCACGTACCGCCCCCGATCGGCCAGCAGGAACGCCGCCAGCAGGTACTGCTCGGAGTAGGCCCGCCAGCGCCACTCCGGCGGATAGTCGCTCGGCAGCAGGATGTCGTGGATGTGCACCAGCACGCCCGGCCGTAGCCGGGGGAGCACCTCGAAGAAGAACACCGTGACGTCGGAGCCCATGAACGCCCGGTGCGAGCCGTCGAAGAAGACGATGTCGCCGGCTTCCAGCTCGTCGAAGCGGCTCAGATCGGTGTGCTCCAGCGGTTCGCGGATCACGGTGTCGCACAGCGCGTCGATCTCGGCTCGCGGCGACGGGTCGATCGAGGTGATCGTGGTGCGCAGGCCGTGGTCGGCGATGGCTCGGCGGGCGAACTTCGTCGAGTTGCCCGAGCCGATCTCCAGGTACCGGCGCGGATTGGTCTCCGCCAGGAATCCGGTGAGCGCCAGCGCGTCGAGCGGCGGCAGCCAGCCGTTGCCCCAGTACGGCGTGGGGTCGGTCAGCTCGGCCTGCAACGGGATCGCCCGGAAGGCGTCCAGGTGGGCGCGGAAGGCGGACAGGTGCGCGCGGTACCGGTCCTTACCCTCGGCGAAGCGGGCGGCGAGCTGCGGGTGGACCGGCCGCCCGTACCCGTAGCGAGGCTGCGGATCGCCGAGGTGGTCGACGAACATCGGGCGGCGCAGCCCGAACGCGGACAGCACCGCGCCGTGCAGGACCGGGTGGCGGTCGAGGTAGCGCACCGGCCAGCGCAGGAGCGGCAGCGCGCTGAGCAGTTCGAGGCCGGACGCGGTGCTGACGGCGGTCCGGACCCGCCGCCCCCAGCGGCGGACACCGGGCCGAGCGGAGGACGTGGAAGGCACCGAGAGGGAGGTCACGACGGAATCCTTTCGAGGGCGAGCGGGGCGGGAACCCGGGCCGGGCGGCGCAACACGCCCAGCGCGGCCAGGACGACCAACGTGGAAACCGCGTCCACGACGGTGATGAGGATCCGGCTCAGCGCCACCACGGTGACCAGTGCCGGGCCGGTGAGCAGGGTGGCCAGGGTGAGCCCGAGCACCAGTTCGCGCACGCCGAGGCCGGACGGGAGCACCAGCGCCACCACGCCGGCGACCACCGAGAGGGCGAAGCCGCCGATGCCGACGGTGAGCGTGGCGATCGGGTCCGCGCCGAGCGCGACGGCCAGGACGGCCACGTGGGTACCGCTGATGAGCCACCCCAGCGCCATCAGGGCGGTGGCCTTGCTCAGCGCGGCGCGTCCCGGCAGTTCCAGCGTGGTGCTGCGGCGCAGCAGCCGGGCGCCGAGGGTCAGCGGCGCGCGGAGCGTTCCGGGGGCCAGGACGGGCACCGCGGCGGCGGCGAGCACCGGCAGCAGCAGCCACCACAGCGGACTGACCGCCACCAGCGCGGGCAGGGCGAGCAGCCCGACCAGCAGCCCGGCCACCACCGCGAGCCCCTGACTGGCCAGGAAGGCGGCGGCCAGCCGGGCGGGCGGCTCCCCGAGGGAGGCGGCCATGCTCGCGTGCGCCACGGCCGGCCAGACCCCGCCGGGTATGTAGCGGGCGAGCCCGCCCACGAAGTACACCCGCAATGCCTCACGGGTCGGCAGCCGGGTGCCCAGGCCGGCCAGCAGGACCCGCCAGCCGAACATGCCGGGCAGCCCGCCGACGCCGGCGAGGACCGCCGCGAGCAGCGCGTTGCCCAGCCCGACCGTCCGGACGCTGTCGACCATGCCGTGCCGCGCCCGCCACAGCTGGCTGCCGAGGAACAGTACGACCAGCACGTACGCGAGGACGCGCAGCACCGTGAAGATCCGTCGTCTCATCGTGTCCTCCGCACGGTCAGCTCGATGCGCTGCAGGCTGTGGTCCGACATGCCGCGCGGGTCGACGAACTCGTACCGCTGCACCGCGATTGGGTCGGACGTGAACGCCCAGTCGAGGCGCCACAGGTCGACCGGCCAGTACGAGCGCCACGACGCCGGGTACAGGGACCGATCGGCGCTCGCCGCGTCATGCAGCGAGCCGGTCAGCCACCGGATGTCGCCCATCGCCGGGCTGGTGTTGAAGTCCCCGGCGACGAGGACCGGGTTGCGGTTGCCGCGCACGTCGCTCTGCAGGGCGGTGTACTGCCGGTGCCGCGCCGCATCGCGCAGGCGCAGCTGCCGGTAGAAGCCCGGCGACAGCGGGCTCACCAGATCCAGCTGGATCGGCATGTGCACGTTGTAGACCGACAGGGTCTCGCCGCCCGCCATGACGTCCACTCGCAGCGACTTGACCTGCTCGTACACCTGCCGCCAGCTGCTGGCGGGAGCCGGCTCGGCGGGCAGCGCGACGACGCGCCGGACCGGCAGCCGGGTGAGCGTCAGCAGCTCGCCGCGCTCGATCGCGGTGTAGCCGGGGAAGTCGCCGGGGTGCAGGCCGTTCTCCTCGTACTCCTGCAGCAGGTACACATCGGCGTCCTGGGCGCGCAGGAAGGCGAGGAACCGCGCCGGGTCGTCCCAGTCGTCCCACACCTCCGTGTTCCACGCCACGACCTTGAGGTGTGTGCCGGCCACGTCCCCGGGCGACGGCAGCAGCGCCGCCGGGTTGAAGCCGGCCTGCGCCCCGCCGACCGCAAGGCCGGCCAGCGCGATCAGCAGCGGCCGGCGGCCGAGGCGGAGCAGGGCGGCGCCGACGGTGAGCACGGCCGGTACCACGGCGAAGGCCAGCGGCGGCAGGAGATCCGGCACGAGCCACAACCACCAGCGACCGCTCAGCACCACGTTGAGCCCGGCGAAGACCAGCCAGGCGACGCCGGACGCCACGCCGGCGCGCCGCGCGATGTGCCCGATGCGGACCCGCACCGGCCGGTCGGCCACGGTGGGCGCCGGGGTGAGGGTCGCGGTCATGCCGCGAGCCGGGTGTACAGGCGGCGGAAACGCGCGGAGCCGGCCCACTGCGTGAGGCCGACGGCGATCCCGGCCGCGGTGGTGAGGTTGACCAGGTAGTGCAGCGCCACCACGGCGACGGCGAAGCCCGCTCCCCGATGGCGCCGGGCGGCGCGGAAGAACCGGCGCTCGCCGAGGTACCAGGCGGCGAAGCACGCCAGCGGGACCAGCGCACCGATCGGGCCGAGCAGCGCGGGCGCCGGCGCGGTGGCCAGGGCGAGCGCCGCGGCGAGGCAGCCGCCGGACTGCTGGCTGGTCGCCACCTGAGCGACCCGGCTGCGGTCGAGGAAGAACGGGATGTGCAGCCGGGTGCGGTGGAAGACCTTGCGCAGTACCACCCGCAGCGTCGGATCGTTGTCGTGCTTGCCGCGCACCGCCGTGCTGAGCAGCATCCGGTGCCGCGCACCGAGCCGCCGGCCGAAGTCGGCGCCCTCCGTCTCGCGCAGGTGCGGCAGGAACCCGCCCAGCTCGGCGTACACGATCGCGGGGATGGCCATGATGGCGGTCGGCACGAAGTCGTGCAGCTCGCCGGCCGCCGCCTCCAGCCAGTAGTACTGGTGGAAGTTGCGGTAGCGCTCGACCACCCCGTTGACGATGAGCGGTTCCGGCTCGTAGGTGCCGGCGACCACGCCGACGGTGGGATCGGCCTGCAGCGCGGCGACCGCGTTGGCCACCGCGTCCGGGTGCATGGCCACGTCCGAGTCGACGAAGACCAGGATCGCGCCCGACGCCTCGGCCGCGCCGAGGTTGCGGGCGACCGCGACCCCGCCGTTGACGCCGGTGGACACCACCCGCGCACCGAGGGCCCGCGCGACCGCGACCGAGTCGTCCGTACTGCAGTCGTCGACGACCAGGATCTCCAGCGGCCGGTACGTCTGCCGTTGCGCGGCCTGAACGCACAGGCCGATCGTGTCGCCGTAGTTGTAGTTCGGGATGATCACGGAGACCAGGGGAGTGCTCATGATGTCGCACCGATCGTGAAGCGGCGGCTCGGGCCGAAGGTCGGGTCGGTGAGGATGCGCAGCAGGCCGCGGGCGCAGCCGGCCAGCAGCGCGATGTGCAGGAGCAGGTTGACGCCGGTGAAGTACGCCAGGTAGGCCGGGCCCTTACGGCGGACCACGAATCGGGCCAGCGGCGGGTCGGCCACCGCGAAGGCGGCCAGCAGCGCGCCGGGCACGGCCAGCAGCGCCGGGTCGAGCAGGCCCAGCGGCAACGTCGCCAGCATGAGCGCCGCAACGGCCACGCCGGTGGTGCGGTTGACGGCCAGCCCGCCGCGGCGCATCCGGTTGCGGGCCGAGAAGGGCATCAGCTGCGCCCGCCGGTACTGCTCGTGCAGCGCGTCCGGCAGCCGGTCGACCTCGTCGTGGTAGCCGACCATCGTGTCGGTGAGCCGGATCTGGTAGCGGGTGCGCAGCCGTTCGCTGTACTCGTCGTCCTCCGCGCTGCGCAACCGCTCGTCGAACCCGCCGATCTCGTCGAAGACCCGGCGCGGCATCGCGGCCAGCGCGAACACCGCGGTCTCGGTCCGCCCGACCTGCCGGGTCAGCGCGAAGTGGAGGTGCAGCACCCGGTGGCGCTCCACCGGGCCGTCGTCGATGAGCGGCTCCGGCGCGTACACACCGAAGACGCAGCCGCAGCCCGGCTCCTCGGCCAGGATCCGAACGGCCTGCTCGATCGCGTCCGGGGCCAGGGCGACATCGGAGTCCACGAAGAAGACGGCGTCGCCGCGGCTGGCCGCCACCCCGGTGTTGCGGGCGGCCGACACGCCCCGGTTGACCGCGTGCCGCACCACCCTCACCCCGGCCGCTTCCGCGATCCGGACCGAGTCATCGGTGCTGCAGTCGTCGACCACGATCACCTCGAGCGGCTGGTGGGTCTGCCGCTGGATCGAGCGCAGGCACGCGCCCAGGGTCTTGCCGTAGTTGTGATTGGGAATGACCACCGAGACGTTCATCAGGACTGTCCTTTCAGGGCGATCCGCACCTGTTGCGCCCGGTGATCGGAGAGCCCGTCCGTAGCCACCAGCCGGTAGTCGCCGGCGACCAGCCCGGCCGTGGTAAAGGTCCAGTCGAGCCGCCACAGCGGCAGGCCGGCCGGCCACGACCCGGGGTACAGTGCGGTGTTGGCGTCGTGGAGGGTCGCGCGCAGCGCATCGATGTCGCCCATCGCCGGGCTGGTGTTGAAGTCCCCGGCAATGATCGCGGGACGGGTGTTGGCGGCGAGGTCGGACTCCAGCCCGTCGATCTGGCGGCGCCGCCGCTCGTCACGCTCCTGGATCAGGGTGAAGAACCGCCGGCTCACCGCGAGGTCGATCTGGACCGGCAGGTGCACGTTGTAGGCCGAGACGATGTGCCCGTCGACGTCGAGGTCGCTGCGCAGCACCTTGGCCGCGACGAACACCTGGTCGAAGCCGGCCGTGCGGCCGGTCAGGTCGCGATCCGGGCCGACCGGCGGCCGGGCCACGATCGGAAACCGGCTGAGCGTCAACAGCTCACCGCGGCTGGCGATCGAGTAGCCGGGGAACGCGGCCCGCAGCGCCGCCTCGTCGTCCACCTGCCGGGCGCCGTCCAGTCCGGCCGCCTCGTCCCAGTGCAGGTACTCCTGCAGCAGGTAGACGTCGGCGTGCTGCGCCTGCAGGAACGCGTAGAACCGGTCCCGCCCCACGTTCTGGCCCCAGTACTCCGTGTTCCACGCGAACACCTGCAGCCCCCGGCCGGCGCCGGGCACTCCACCGTGGACACCGAGGCCGTTGTACGGCCAGCCGAGCACACCGGCCGCGATGGTCCCCGCCAGCACCAGCCGGGTGGCGTTGGCCGGCACCCGGCGGCCGGACAGGCGCGCGGCCGGCAGCGCGGCGACCAGCAGGACCGGCACGACCAGGAACGTCAGCGGCGGCATCAGGTCGGGCAGCAGCCAGAGCCACCAGCGGCCGGTGAGCAGCCACTGCAGGCCCACGAAGGACAGCCAGGCTCCGGTGGCGGCGACCAGGACCCAGGTGGCCCGGCACCACCGGCTCATGCCGCGGCCACCGGGATCGGTCGCGGCTGCGGAGCGAAGTCGTACAGCCCGCGGAACTCCCGCGACGCGAGCCACTGCAGCGCCCCGAAGCCCGCGCCGGCCATGATGGCCACGTTCTGCAGCACCTGCAGGCCGGTGAAGAACAGGCCGAAGCCGATTCCCCGGCGGCGGAACACGAACCGGTACATCGCGGCGTCGCACCCGATCGACACGGCGAGCAGCGCGGCCGGCACCAGCGCGAAGAGCGCACCGGCCAGGACCAACGGGAGGCTCAGGACCGCGGCGGTCGCGGCGACGCTGCCGAAGATGCGGGCCGAGGTCTCGAAGCCCTTGGCGAACTTGCGCCGCTTGGTATAGAGCGGCACCCGCAGCCGGGCGCGGCGGAACAGCTTGCGCAGCAACGGCCACAGCCGGGGTTCGTCGCGGTGCCGGCCGGACAGCGCCGAGGTGAGCCACACCTGGTAGCGGGTGGACAGCCGCTGGCCGTACTCGACCTCTTCGGTCTCGCGCAGCCGCGGGTCGAACGGGCCCATCTCGGCGAAGACCTCGGCGCGCATCGCGCAGATCGCGCTGAACAGGAACGACACCACGCCCTCGGAGCTGATCCGCCAGTAGTGCGCCTGCAGGCACCGGCACTCCTGCAGCAGGCTGTCGCGCTTGAGCGGGGTGTCGTCGAGCATGCCGCAGACCGCACCCACCTCGGGCCGGGCGTCCAGCAGCGCCGTGGCCCGCTCGATCACGGTCGCCGCCAGTTCGACGTCCGAGTCGAGGAAGAGCAGCACGTCGCCGGACGCGAGCTGCGCGCCGAGGTTGCGGGCCGCCGCCGGTCCGCTGTTGACGGGGGTACTGACGACCCGGACCCCGGCGGCCCTGGCGATCGCCACGGAGTCGTCGGTGCTGCAGTCGTCGACGAACAGGATCTCCAGCGGCGGCACGGTCTGCGCACGGACGGCCGCGATGGTGCGCTCGAGCGAGTCGGCGTGGTTGTAGTTGGGCATGATGACCGAGACCCGGGGTACGGACACGGTGTCTTCTCCTTGGTCGATGACGGCTGGCTAGCTGAGCAGGGACTGGAGCCGGTGGGCGAGCGCCGGGTCGCGCGACAGGACCAGCGCGGTGACGAACAGCAGGCCCCATACCAGGCCGGTACCGACGATCGCGCGGTCGCGGAGCAGGACGAGGACGGGGTCGCCGACACCGCGCAGAAGCACCGCCTGGATGTACCGGGCGAGCGCGAAGAGCGCCAGCGGCACCGAGGCCAGCATCGCCGGCTCCGCGAACGCGCCGAGCTGCGCGTCGCCCCGCAGGTACAGCAGGAACGCCACGGCGGTGAGGACGGCGGTCAGCTGGATCAGGTGGTCGGTGAGCTCGACGGTGTAGCCGCGCAGGGCGGGCCGGTGCGCGCTGCCGCCGACCGACAGCTCCTGACGCCGCTTGCCGAGGACCAGCAGCAGGCACAGCGAGAAGACCGCCACGAGCAGCCAGGTGGCCACGCGCGCACCGACGGCGAGGTGGCCTTCCAGCACCCGCAGCACGAACCCGGCGGCGACGCAGCCCGCGTCCACCAGCGGTATGTGCTTAAGGACCCGGCAGTACAGGACGTTGAGCAGCAGATAGGCCAGGATCGGGCCGGGCGGCACGGCCGGGACGGCGATGAGCAGCAGGGCGAGCAGCCCCAGGACGCCGGCCGCGACCATCACGGCGACGGGGCCGGAGACCCGGCCGGACGCGATGGGCCGCAGCCGCTTCACCGCGTGCAGCCGGTCGCGGCCGCGGTCGGCGAGGTCGTTGCCGAAGTACACGGCGATCGAGGCGAGGGTGAACGCCACCGTGGCCAGGAGGATGTGGCTGGTGGTGGCCGCCGAGACCGCGGGCACGGCGAGCAGGGCCGCCGGGACCACCAGGACGTTCTTGGCCCAGTGGGCCGGGCGGGCGACCCGGATGAGGTCGAGCAGCAGCGGGGTGGGCAGGGCGGCGGTTGTTGGGGGCCGTTCCAGAGTCGTCATCGCGGTTCCCGTCTCAGAAGAACACCTTGGCGGCGGCGAGAGCCCCCTGCTTCCAGGGCTCCCGGCTGGTGACCCCGTTCCCGGACGGCGAGCCGCGCTGCTCGCGCCACCAGTCGAACGTGGCCAGAATCGTGTCCCGGTTGGACCGCGTGGGCGCGTAGCCGAGCCGGTCCTGGGCCTTGGCAATGCTCACGTAGGAGTCGGCGAGGAGCTTGTGCAGCAGCCGCCCGTACACCGGGGACAGCCGGACGCGCTGCAGCAGCGACAGGACCGCCACGGCCGGGCGAGCCGGCACCGCGACGACGTGCCTGCCGTGTCCGGCGGCGTCGAGCACCGCCTGGAAGTCCTCGCGGATCGTGCCGAAATCGGCGGCGGCGATGTTATAGGTGTCGATCGCGACGTCCGGCGGTGCGGCGAGGGCGGTCTCGATCGCGGTGACCAGGTCTTCGACGGCCAGCATCTGCACCCGCACGTCGCCGCGGCCGAGGACCGGGAAGTTCCGGCCCTCCTCGGCCCACTCGAACAGCATCGCGAACAGCCCCATCCGGCCCGGCCCGAGGAACGTCTTGGGCCGCAGCGTGGTGAGGCACATCCCGTCGGCGCGGGCCTTGTCCGCCACGACCTCGGCGTCGGCCTTGGCCTCGCTGTAGGCGTCGACCGGCTCGCGCGGGTACTCCTCGGTGGTCGGCACGACCTTCGGCAGGCCGTAGACCGCGGTCGAACTGATCTGCACCACGCGCGGCACGTCGCACTCGCCCGCGGCGTCGAGCACGCTGCGGGTACCGTCGACGATGACCGATCGGATCACGTCGGCCGGGTAGCTGGGCAGCGCCGAGGCGCAGTGCACGACCGCGGCCGCGCCGGTGAACGCCTGGCGCATGGCGGCGGGGTCGCGGATGTCGGCCTTGACGTGCTCCAGGCGGGGGTGCGCCGGCACGGCGCTGCCGCGCCGGTCGATTCCGCGGACCCGCCGGCCCGTCGCGAGCAGCCGCTCGACCAGGTGCGTGCCGAGCATGCCGGCCGCGCCGGTCACCACGACGGTCATCGCCCGGTCACCTTCTCCCGGACGAACGAGGTGAGCAGGCGGGGCAGGCCGCGGCTGAGCGTGGCGTCGAGGCTGTCCAGGAAGTGCTCCACCTCGTCGTCGGAGACGACCAGGCTGGGCGCGACCATGAGCGGGTTCTCGACGTTCGGGCTGTAGTAGGTGACGATCCCGTGCTCGCGGAACAGGTGGGAGATCACCGACAGCGTGATGAGCTTGGTCTTGAACCGCGGGTCGTGCGCGAACCCGGGCACCAGCTTGCCGGCCAGGGCCAGGACTTTCGGGCCGCCGTCGAGGAAGACGCCCCACAGCGCCCCGGCGCCCTTGACCTCGCGGACGACGTCCGGGTGGGCCTTGGCGATGCGCTGCAGCTCGGGGCCGAGCATCGCTTCCAGCCGCCGGGCGCGGGCCGGGTAGTCGTCCTCGACCACGACGTTGACCGCCTCGATCGCGGTGACGGTCTCCTCACCGAAGCCGTAGTACGTGGTGCTGTGCAGGATCACGTCGGCCAGCCGGTCGTACGCCTTGCGGAACACCGGCTCCCGGGCGGTGTAGCCGGAGATCGACGCCTTGCCGCCGCCGAGCGACTTCGAGTACGTGAGAATGTCCGGTACCAGGCCGGCGTGCCGCATGAAGTAGAACAGGCTGCCGGTCTTGCCCCAGCCGGTGTAGATCTCGTCGAAGATCAGGATGATGTCGTTGCGGTCGCAGAGTGCCCGCACGGCCCGCAGGTCGGCCTCGGACCAGTGACGCAGGCTGGAGGCGCTGAACGGCTCCAGCATGATGGCGTAGACGTCGCAGCCGCCGTCCGGGCGCCGGGCCGCCTCGACCGCCGCGGTGAGGCCGGCCAGATCGGCGTACGGGTAGACGCCGATGTTCGGCAGGCCCGGGAAGGCGAACGCGTTCTCGGTCGAGCCGGTCAGGCTGCCCGCGCCCAGGGTCTTGCCGTGGAAGCTGATGTCGGCCCGCAGGATCGTGCCGCGGCTGCCGCCGTGGTACTTGTACGCCATCTTGATGGCGCCCTCGTTCGCCTCGGCGCCGGAGTTGGGGAAGTACGAGATGTTCAGGTCGCCGGGCAGCAGCGCGGCCACGTTGTGGCTCAACGCGGCCAGGTAGGGCGAGAAGAACGCCTTGTGGACCTCCATCCGGCCCTGCTCGCCGTAGCGCTGCCGGGCCCGCAGGATGCGGGGGTGGTTGTGGCCGTGGTTGAGCACGCCGACGCCGCCGGTGAAGTCGAGCACGCGCCGGCCGTCACGCAGCCAGATCGACGCGCCCTCGGCCCGCTCGACCAGCTCCCGGCCGAAGCCGAACGTGGTCATCAGCGAGACCTGACTGCGGCTGACGTAGCGGCGGTACAGCTCGTGCACCTCTTTGGCGGACAGCTGCTCCGCGCGGTCGAGGCTGATCATTTCTTGGTCCATGTGCCGCCCCTGTTCGAAGTACCGATCGGAAAAGGCTGGCCGCAGTGCAACGTGGTGACCTATCCGGCGGGCATCCGGCGGCTATGCGGGGGCCGGGCGCAGCCGGTCGCCAGGTCCACGACGATGAGGCGGGGCCCGTGCAGCCGGCGGACCAGGGCGGCGAGCAGCACGGCCCGCGGCTCGGCGGCGGTGAGCAGCACGTCGGCGGCGGTCCGCAGCGGTTCGGGCAGGCACCGTTCGCCGAGGTTCAGCACAACCGCGCCCGCGGCAAGCCAGCCGGCCCGTAGCGGTGCCGCGTGCGCGGCGTCGACCGGGAGCACGAGATCGGCGCCGCGTACCGCATCACGGGCGTGCCGGTCGATACACAGCTGGACGCCGTGGCGGCCCACCGGCTCGACCAGCCGGTCCCACAACTCGTCGGCGGCCCGGTCGTCGGGGTCGAAGAGCGCGACCTGGCTGACCGTGGGCAGCAGCTCGGGCAGCAGCGCCAGGTATTCGCCGGCGAGCGCGCCGGCGCCCAGCAGGCCGACGGTGAGCACCCCGCGGTTGACCAGCGCGCCGGCGACCGTCAGCCCCAGGCGCGCGGTGCGGTGCGTGGGTGCGTCCCGGTGAACCACAAACGCAGACCGTGCCGCGACACGCTATCGGCCCGCTATCCGCGCGGCATGCACCGGCCCGAATTGGCGGACGAATAGTTCATCGAAATGCGGCGCTGTTGTCGTGGTCCCAGCCGGTACCACACGGGTATCGGGCAATCGGAAGGGACACCACGATGACGCGCAAGCTCGACAGCAACTGGGGCAGCCCCTTCATGCCGGCAGGGTCAGCTCGCTGATGCGTTGCCGGAGCCCGCGAACCTCCGCGGTGTCGTCGTCACGATCGGCATCGCCCAGCAGGGCTCCCGCGCCCAGCGCGGCACGCATGGCGCCGTGCGTGTCGCCGAGGCGCAACCGCAACTCTCCCAGCACGACCAGCGCCTTGGCCTGCTGCACGGTCGCCCCGATCGCGCCGAACGTGCGCGCCGCGCCACCGAGCCACTCGTCCGCCCGCGCCGGTTCATCCCGATCGATGTCCAGCATGCCGAACGCCTGGCGGGCGTGCGCCTCCACCAGCCGGTCCCCGAGCTCCTCGGCCAGCTGCAACACCTGCGACAAGGCGGTCTCCGCCGCCCCGGGCCGCCCCTCGCGGTGCCGGACCCGGCCGAGGCCCAGCAGCGCGTACGCCTCACCGAGCCGGTCGCCGTGGTCCCGGGCCAGCCGCAGGACCTGATGGAACGCCTCCGCACCACGATCCAGCTCGTCCCGCCGCAGGTACACCTCGCCGAGCCGGAACAGGATCTGCCCCTCGACCCGGCGGCTGCCGGCGATCTGGGTGATCACCAGCGCGTCGTCGAGCATCTTCTGCGCCTGGTTCACGTCGCCCGCGTCCAGCCGGAGCGCGGCCAGGCTGGACAGCACATGCGCCACCGCGATCTGGTCGCCGGCCTCACGCAGGATCGGCAGCGCCTGCTCGTACCCGAGACGGGCCAGATCCGGCCGTCCGGCGATCCGGTCGAGGAACGCGAGGTTGCGCAGGACCAGCCCACGCCCGTGCTGATCGCCGCAGGCGGTGAAGCCGTCGAGGGCCTGGCGCAGCCGGTCGCGCGCGTCGGCGTGGCACTGCTCGACGATGTGCAGCGCACCCAGCGAGTACTGCATGGCGGCGATGCCCCGCCGGTTGTCCACCTGCCTGACCAGCGCGAGCGCCAGCTCGGCCGACTCCCGCCAGTCCACCAGGTAACTGCGCGCCTCGAACAGCGTGACCAGCGTCAGCGCGAGGTCCCAGGCCAGCTCGTCCCAGCGGTTGCGCACCGCCTGGCGCAGCGCGGCCGTGAGGGCCTGCCGCTCGGCCTCCAGCCAGCTGAGCGGCTGTTCCAGCAGGCCGGCGGTCGCGCTCTTCGGCAGAGCCCAGCGGGGTTCGGTCCCGTGCAGGATGGTGTACTGCCCGCCGTACTCGAGGCGGTGCGCCTCCTCGGCCAGGTACAGCCAGCCGGCGAGGGCCCGCCGGACCGCGGCGGCCCGCTGGCCCTCCGGCTCCTCGGCCTGGGCCCGCTCCCGCGCGAACACCCGCACCAGGTCCAGCAGCCGGAACCGGACCGGCCCGTCGGCCGTCTCGGCGAGCACCGAGAGCAGGTGCGCCCCGACCAGGTCGTCGATCAGGTCCTCGGCGTCGTCCAAGGCCACGTCGAGCAGCGCGGCGGCGGCCCACGAGCTGAACTCGGGCGCGTCGAGGCAGGCCAGCAGCCGCAGCAGTCGCTTGGCGTCGGGGCCGAGGCCCGAGTAGCTCACCGCGATGCTGGCCCGTACGCCGAGCGCGCCGTGCTCCAGCTCGTCGAGGCGGCGGGTCTCGTCGCGCATCCGGCCGATCAGCCGGCTGGGCTTCCAGTGCGGGCGGGAGGCGAGCCTGGCCCCGGCGATCCGCAGCGCGAGCGGCAGCCCGCCGCAGAGCGAGGCCAGCTCGGTCAGGGCCGGGTCGTCGCGGCTGGCCCGGGCCGCCCCGACCACCGCCGCGAGCAGGTCGACCGACGGCTCGGGCGGCAGCACGTCGAGCGACACGTGCGCGGCGCCGGGCAGTGCGGTCAGCCGGTGCCGGCTGGTCACGATGACGGCGGCCGGTTCGTTGCCGGGTAACAGCGGCAGTACCTGCGTCTCGTCGACGGCGCTGTCGAGCAGGATGAGCATCCGCCGGTCCGAGATCAGGTCGCGGTAGACCTCGCCGAGGGCGTCGACGCCGCCCGGTATGGCCAGCCCGTTGACGCCGAACGCGCGCAGGAACCGCCCGAGGATCTCCACCGGCTGGACGGGCCCGGTGCCGTCGGACAGGTTCGCGTACAGCGTGCCGTCGGCGAACGCGTCGCGGAGGCTGTGCGCGACGTGCAGCGCAAGGGCGGACTTGCCGACCCCGCCGGGGCCGGAGATGGCCACGATCGCCGGTTGCCGGGTCGCGCTGCGGCCGGTTGCGCCGGTGACCGCCGAGGTGACCCGGGCCACCTCGGCGCCGCGCCCGGTGAAATCCGCGGTGTCCAGCGGCAGCAGGTTGGGCGGTACCGGACGGGACCGTGCCGCCCGTGGCGCATCGTCGGCGGCCGGCTCCGGCGACCGGCTCGGCGCTCCCGGACGCGGCCGTGCCGGCCTTGCCGGATGCTCGGCCGACGGCACGGGCACCTCGGCCCGTTCACGAGGTGGCTCCGATGCGGCCGGTCCCTCCGGGGCCCCGGCGAGCACCAGCTGTTCGATGCGGCGTAACTCCGCCCCCGGTTCGAGGCCGAGCTCGTCGACCAGGACGGTACGGGCCTGCCGGTACACGTCCAGGGCTTTGGCTCGTCGGCCGCAGCGGTGCAGCGCGGTCATCAGCGCGCCGTAGAACCACTCGTGCAGTGGGTGCTGGAGGATGAGCTCGCCCAGCTCCCCGACCAGCTCGGCATGCCGGCCGATCTGCAACTCGACGTCGATGCGCCGCTCCAGCACGGCGAGGCGCCGCTCTTCGAGGTGCAGGGCGCTGGCCTCCAGGATCGGGCCGGTCAGCCCGGCGAGCGGCGGGCCGCGCCACAGCTCCAGCGCGGAGCGGAACAGACCGGCGGCCTCGTGCAGCGCACCGTCGGCGGCCAGCCTGGTCGCCTGCGCCGCCCGCTCCTCGAACTGCCGCGCATCGAGCCGCGCACCGGTGAGCATCAGCGCGTAGCCGGGCGGGCGGGTTTCGATGACCACCTGGGGGCCGGCCGACGCCTCGGCGGCGAACACCCGCCGGAGGGTGGAGACGCAGATCTGGACCTGCGAGCGCGCGGTGGCGGGCGGGTTCTCGCCCCAGAGCGCCTCGATCAACCGGTCCGTCGGGACGATCCGGCCCGCTTCGAGGCATAATACGGCCAGCGCCGCGTGGGTCCGGGGCCCGCCGAGCTGGATCGATCGGCCGTCCACGGAGACTTCGACCGGCCCAAGGATGCCGATGTCCATGCCGCTCCGCTCTCCGCCGCCCTCTCCGGCCGCAGCCGAGGACAAAGATCCACGACGGTGAATATAGCGTAGCAGCGGACATGATCCCCTGGCCATGCGGAGTAATCGGCCACTGTCGCCCCAGTCGGGCGGAACCGGTCAACACGCAGACCAACGGGCGCGAGCAGCTTCCGGGGCGGGCGGCGGCCCGTAGGCCGCCGCCCGGTTCGTCAGCTCAGTGCGAATTTCTGTGCTGCGGTGCCGTTGCAGTCCCAGATCTGTAGCCGGGTGCCGTTGCCGGTTGCGCCGCTGGGTGAGTCGAGGCAGCGGCCGGACTGGGGATTTTTCAGGGAGCCGTCGGCTTGTTGGACCCAGTTTTGGCCGCCGACGCCGTTGCAGTCCCAGAGTTCGACTTGAGTGCCCTGTGCGGTGCCGTTGCCGATGATGTCCAGACACCGGCCCAACGTGCGCAACGAACCGTTCGCGTTGTGGTACCAGTGCTGGTCGACGGCGTAGGACTGGCAGTCCCAGAGTTGGACTGCGGTGCCGTTGCTGCCGTTGTCGTCGCCGGCGACGTCGACGCATTTGCCGGCGGGTCCGAGGATGGTGCCGCCGCCGTTTGCGGCGAATTTCTGTGCTGCGGTGCCGTTGCAGTCCCAGATTTGCAGTCGGGTGCCGTTGGCGGTGGCGCCGCTGGGTGAGTCGAGGCAGCGGCCGGACTGCGGGTTGCGCAGCGACCCGTCGGCCTGCTGCACCCACTTTTGGCCGCCGACGCCGTTGCAGTCCCAGAGTTCGACCTGGGTGCCGTTGGCGGTGCCGTTGCCGTTGATGTCGAGGCATCGGCCCAGGGTGCTCAGGGAGTTGTCGGCGTTGTGGGTCCAGTGCTGGTCCACGGCGTAGGACTGGCAGTCCCACAGCTGGACCGCGGTACCGTTGCCGCCCGTGTCGTCACCCGCGACGTCGACACACTTACCACCCGGGCCCGTGATCGTGCCCGCGGTCGGTGGGGCGCTCGTGGTACCTCCGCCCGACGTGTAGGCCGTGACGTAGTCGACGAGCATCGGCTGGCCGGAGATGGTGGAGCCGTTGGGTCCGCCGCCGAACGCGTCGGGGAAGCCGCCGCCGATGGCCACGTTCAGGATGATGAAGAACCCGTGGTGGGTGGCGTTGTTCCAGGTGGTGGCGTCGACCTGGTTGGCGTTGACGGTGAAGAAGTTGTTGCCGTCGAGGTACCAGCGGATCTGCTCGGGTGAGGTGCTGCGGTCCTGTTCGACGGCGTAGGTGTGGAAGCCGGTCTGGCAGCCGCTGCAGGCGCGTTCGCCGCTGCCGATGCCGGTGGTTTCGTTGCAGGGTCCGCCGGGTGAGGTGCCGCAGTGCAGGGTGCCGAATTCGGAGCTGCGGCCGTTGATGTCTTCCATGATGTCGATCTCGCCGATGCCGGGCCAGCCGGAGGCGCCGGTGCCGCGGGCGGCGGCGCCGAGGGCCCAGAACGCGGGCCAGTATCCGGCGCCGTTTCCGGTGTTGACGTTGGGTTGTTGCAGGCGGGCTTCCAGGCGCAGTTTGCCGCCGGCGGGGGCGGTGAGGTCGGTGCGCTGGGTTTCGATGCGGCCGCTGGTCCAGTTGCCGGCGCCGTCGCGGATGGGTTTGATGGCGAGGTTGCCGGCGCCGTCCTGGTAGACGTTGGCGGTGCTGTTGGTCATGTTTTCGATTTCGCCGGTGCCCCAGTTGCCGGCGCCGCCGGGGTAGCCGTGGCCGAGGTCGTAGAGCCAGTTGCCGGTGTTGACGCCGGTGCCGGCGGCGCCGTTGAAGTCGTCGGCGAAGATCTGGGTCCATCCGGCGGGCGTGGCCGGCACGGAGGCTCCGGCGTCGGGCAGTACGGCAACGGAGGCGGCGATGACGACGACACCGCCGGCCGCGGCCAGCAGCGCGGTCCGCGCCCGGCCTCGCAGCCATGTGGGTTTGTGTTCTTTTTCCACAGCGTTTGTGCCCCTTCTCAAGCGTGGGCGGGGGAGGTGGGACATGCCTGTTCAACCCCCACGTGGCGGACGTGAGAGCGCTCTCAGCATGGTCGCTGACTGCAAAGAAAGTTGTCAATAGTGAACCACTGACGGAACATCAATGTTCGAACATGTTGCCTTGCCGCGGATGGGACGGACTTGGCGACCGGCTCAGCCGCTCGGCTGGAGGACAACCTGGTGCACCGCGCTGACCGTCGTGAGCAGATCCGCCTGACGGAAGCGATCAGGGCGGCGCTGGCCGCGTACGCCGAAGACAAGGACCCGGTGCACCTGATCGGCGATCGGCTGCCGGGCGGCCGCGGTGCCCAGCATCCTCGAACGCCTGGAGCTGCGCGGCCTCGTCACCCGCGAGCCAGGCACGGACGAGGATCTCGTCGCACTGACCGCGGATGGCGTCGCAGCCGCGGCGGAGGTCCTCGCCGCCCGTCGCGGCGCCCCACGGTTGAGGGTGCCGGCCGGCGGAATCTCGTCAACCAGTCGAGCGGCTTGCGGGGACGCCGTCGACCAGCAGAACGACACCGTCGGTGGCCGCCTCCCGATCGCGGGAAATCTCCCGGTACTCCGGCGACGTGGACCACTGCTCGAAGTGCTCACGGCTGTCGAAGGCCATGAGGATGACCTTCTGGTACGGCCAATCGCCCTCCACCACCCGGGGCGACTCGTCCGCGGCGAGCAGCCGTCCTCGGTACTGGGTCAGGACCGGCATGAATGCCGCAACGTACCGTTGGTAGCGCTGTCGATCATGTATCGCAATCTGGGCGAGAGCAAACACGGTCACCCGCCCAGGTTACTCATGAGTAGCTTGTCGATCAACGGCACGCCGACCCACGGTCGGCGTCAGTTCCGTACACCGGTGTTCAGGGGTCTGGAACCCGACAGGCGGTGCCGATCAACGGCCTGCGGGGGGCACGGCGGCCACACGCTGACCTGCCCGGCGAACTCAGCCGAGGGCGGGTGAGTAGACCCAGCTGACCGGCAGCTGCACGTCGGGAGTATGCATCGCCAGGTCGTAGTCCTCGATACGGAACCCGGCGCGCAGCAGCGTGTTCACGGCGGGATGGGGGCCGGGCAGGCAGAGGGCAACCTCGGCGGTGCCGAGGCATCGCAGCGCGGCGGTGAGGGCCTGCGTCGCGTCCGGTTCGCCCGGGCAGGTCAGGTGGGTGAGCGTACCGTCTTGCGCGACGCCCGCGGCCACCAGCTGCGACCCCCGGTGCACGAGCACGCCGACGCCGGACCAGTAGTCGTAGGCGGCGTTACGGACGCCGCCGGTCAGCTGCCGGTCGGCGGCGGCCACGGCCGTGGCCTCGACGGCCGTCGCGACATACGACCCGTCGCCGCGGGCGGGCGCGGGCCCGGTGAGATACAGCAACGGCCACGCCGGCCGCAGCCCGGCGCGCACGTAGAGCGGCAGTGCATGCGGGTGCCGGGAGCTGAACGTGAAACGCCCGCCGACGCGCTGGTCCGGCCACAGGTCGCGCAGCAGCGCTCCGCCCATGCCGCGGCCGTGATGGTGCGGGTCGACGAACAGGTCGGTGAGCATCCAGCCCAGCGGACCGGTCGCGGTGGCGCCCCAGCCGAGGACGTTGCCGTCCCCGTCGCGGGCCACCCGGACGGTACCGTTGCGCAGCAGATGCGACACGTACACCGGGTCGGCGCCAGAACCGGCCCCCAGCTGGCCAACCGCCCGGCTGATCCGGGCAATGGACGCCAGGTCCTCGGACGTGGCCGGCAGCTGGGTCACAGGTCGCCTTCGCGGCAGGCGTCGGGCGGGAACTCGTTGGCGAACAGCTCCAGATCGGCGTTGCCGCGGTCCAGGATGAGCTGGGCGTGCAGCGGCCCGCAGTACCAGCCCAGGTGCGGCTGTCGGTCGTCGACCGCGCGCACGTGGGCGGCGAACCAGTCGGTGGTGGCCTTGGTGGACTGGTCGCCGGGTGGGACGGCGGCGAGCCCGCAGGCCCGCACGAAGTCCAGCGCCGCCCTGGACAGCTTGCCGTTGTCCGCGCGGACCTGGCACTCCACCTTCTCCACCAGGTCGCCGAGTTCGGTGCCCACATCCACCACGGCGAGCGTGCCCTCGAGGCGCACCTCGCCGTGCCGGGTGGTGTCCGTGTCGCTCAGCGTGACCGGTACGGGCAGCCGGGCGAGCCAGTCGGGCAGGGTCACCGGCAGCGGTTTGCCGACGAGGACCCCGCCGAACGGGCAGCCGGGCTGGCTGAGCGCGGTCTGCACGCAGACCGTCGCGCCGCCCGAGGGCAGCTGGCAGACGGTGCCGCCGGTCATCGGCTGCACGCAGACGGGGACGTCCGCGGCCGAGGCGCTCGGGGTGGGCCGCCGCGGCGGTGGCGCGGCGCTCGCGTCGGCGGCGGCGATGCCGGCGGAGCGGTACTTGAGGCCGATGACGACGGCACCGGCGGCCAGGATCAGCACCGCGACGGCGCACGCGACGATGAGGATCCAGTTGGACGAGCGGACCGGCTCGGGCCGGTCCTCGTCCTCGTCCCCGTGAATGGTCGACACGGCGATGTTGATAGCACACCTTGATCGCGGCGCGGGTCACAGGGATCGCTCGCTCCAGTCGGTGCCGGTCCGGGGTTGGGCTCCAGCTGCAGTTCGGCGGTGCCGCGGTCCATGACGAGCACGGCCTGAACTGACCGCGGACCCGAAGCAGAGCGGTTCCCACGCGCCACAACGCAACGGCGGCCCGCGCAGTGCGGGCGGGGCCGCGATAGGGTCCTGCGGTGATCGATCAAGATGGGTACTTCGGGGAACGGGTCGCGGCCAGGTACGACGAGTCGTCGGCGGACATGGCCGACCCGGCGGTGGTCGAACCGGTCGTCGACACGCTCGTCGAGCTCGCCGACGGGGGCCGGGCGCTGGAGCTCGGCATCGGCACAGGTCGGATCGCGCTGCCGCTGGCGGCCCGCGGCGTCGCCGTGCAGGGGATCGACCTGTCGCGGGCCATGGTCGCCCGGCTGCGCGAGAAACCCGGCGGCGACGCTATCGGCGTGACGATCGGGGACTTCGCCACGACGCGGGTGGAGGGGCACTTCTCCGTGGCGTACCTGGTCTTCAACACGATCATGAACCTGACGACGCAGGCGGCGCAGGTGGCCTGCTTTCGCAATGTCGCGGCACACCTGCAGCCCGGCGGGCGGTTCGTCGTCGAGGTCATGATGCCGGACCTGCGAAGGCTCCCGCCCGGGCAGGATGTCGTGCCGTTCCACGTGAGCGAGACGCGGTGGGCCTACGACCTGTACGACGTCGCGACCCAGTCCATGAGCTCGAACTACGTCGAGGTCGTCAACGGCCGCGGCGGCTTCCGCTCGATCCCGTTTCGCTACGTCTGGCCCGCCGAGCTGGACCTGATGGCCCAGATGGCCGGCCTGCGCCTGAGCGACCGGTGGGCGAACTGGCACCGCGAGCCGTTCACGAGCGAGAGTGCCCAGCACGTGTCCGTCTGGGAGAAGGCCGTCCTGCCGGACTGACGGCCCACCGGCATCGAGGCATATGCCGATCCGCCAGGATCGTCGCCCTGAACGCAAACATCCGCGACCCCGATTACCCGGCCTTGGCCGGGTAATCGGGGTGTTGGGGAGGCTGTCCACGGAACACCCACAGCGTCGTGGGTGAGGGGAGAGCAACCGATGAACCGGCCTACGGCGACCCGGCTGAGCGACAGCACCGCCGAGCCTGCGGTCGAGGACGACGAGCGAGAGCCGCACGTGGCCGATGCGGAGCGTCTGGTCACGGAGGCGGTGGCGCTGGCGCCCGTTCGGGACGTCGACCCCGAGCTGGTCGCGCACTACTGGCGCCTGGTGCCGGACGAGGAGCTCGCCGGCTGCGAGGTGGCGAAGATCGTGGCCGCCACGCGGTCGCATGTGGAGCTGGCCCGGCAGCGGATGCCCGGCGAGCTGAAGCTGCGCCTGGGCATGGGGGTCGCCGGCGGCACGTCGCTGGAGATCGTCACCGACGAGATGCCGTTCCTGGTCGACTCGGTCACGAGTGCGCTGTCGGTGCGCAATCTCGACGTGAGCATGCTGGTACACCCGCTCGTCGTCGTACGGCGGACACGGCTGGGCGCGCTGGAAGAGGTCCGCGCCGGGCTGGAGCCGGAGGACGCCGCGCCGGGTGACATCGTCGAGAGCTGGATCCGCATCGAGGTGGACCGGATCCGGGACGAGGCCGAGCTCGAGCGGCTGCGCAACGACCTGGCCCGGGTGCTGACCGACGTGCGCGAGGCGGTCGAGGACTGGCCGAAGATGCGCACGCGGGCCCTCGCGCTGGCCGACGAGCTTGGCAGCGCGCAGCTGCCGGTGCCGGACAAGGACATCACCGACTCCGTCGAGCTGCTGCGCTGGCTGGTGGACGACCACTTCACGTTCCTGGGCTACCGGGAGTACCGGTTGGCGAAAGGCGGCGAGGGGGAGGAGCTGCTGCAGGCGGTGCCCGGCTCGGGCCTGGGCGTCCTGCGGTCCGACCAGGCCCGCCCGCGCGTGCTGGGCACGATGACCGCCGAGGCCTACGCCAAGGCGCGCGAGAAGCGTCTGCTCATCATCACCAAGGCCAACTCGCGGGCCACCGTGCACCGCTCGGCCTACCTGGACTACATCGGCTTCAAGCAGTTCGACGTCAACGGCGACGTGGTGGGGGAGAAGCGGTTCCTCGGGCTGTTCTCGTCGGCGGCCTACCGGATCAGCGTTCGTGACCTGCCGGTCGTCAAGCGCAAGGTCGCCGAGGTCGTCGAGCGCTCCGGGCTGTCGCCGCGCAGCCACTCCGGCCGGGAGCTGCTGGAGACGCTGGAGACCTACCCGCGCGACGAGCTGTTCCAGATCGGCACCGACCAGCTCTACCGGACCGTCATGGGCGTCCTGCGCCTTGCCGGCCGCCGCCAGCTGCGGCTGTTCCTGCGCCGGGACGGTTACGGCCGGTTCATCTCCTGCCTGGTCTACCTGCCCCGGGACCGGTTCACCACGGCCAACCGGCTGCGCATCCAGCAGATCCTGCTCGCCGAGCTCAACGGCATCGGGGTCGACTACACCACCCGGGTGAGCGAGTCGAAGTTCGCCAGCGTGCACCTCATCGTCCGCACCGATCCCGGCAACCCGCCCGGCGACATCAACGTCGACCGTCTGACCGAGCGCCTCGCCGACGCCACCCGGCTGTGGGACGACGACTTCCGCCTGGAGCTGGAGCGCAAGCTCAACGACGAGCACCAGGCCAAGCAACTCCACCAGCGCTACGGCGGCGCGTTCTCGGACACGTACAAGGACGAGCACGCGCCGAGCGAAGCGGTGAACGACGTCGCCAAGCTGGAGCTGCTGGACGAGCCGGGCCAGCTCGTGATGCACGTCTACCGCCGCCGCCAGGCCGAGAGCGACATCCGGTTCAAGGTGTTCCGCTACCGCGAGCCGATGATCCTCTCCGCCGTCCTGCCGGTGCTGCACTCCCTCGGCGTGCGGGTCACCGACGAGCGGCCCTACGAGATCGTCCGCTCCGACGGCATCGTCTACCTGTACGACTTCGGCCTGCAACTGCCGCCCGACTCGCGGGCGATCGTCGAGGCCCGCCCCCATCTGGAGAACGCCTTCTCCGCCGCCTGGCACGGAGAGGCCGAGGTCGACGACTTCAACGCCCTCGTGCTGAAGGCCAGGTTCACCTGGCGCGAGGTTGTCATCCTGCGGGCCTACGCGAAATACCTGCGCCAGGCCAGCACGGTGTTCTCGCAGGACTACATGGAAACGACGCTGCTGACCTACCCCTCGATCGCCGCGAAACTCGTGGATCTCTTCACGGCCCGCTTCGACCCGCGGCTGCACCTGTCCGAGGCGGCACGGTCGGAGTGGTCGAAGATGATGGTCGCGGCGATCAACGAGGACCTCGACCAGGTCACGAGCCTCGACCAGGACCGGATCCTGCGTTCGTTCCTGCACCTGATCCAGGCGACGCTGCGCACGTCGTTCTTCCAGCGCGGTGACGGTGGGCGGCCCAAGTCGTACACCGCCTTCAAGCTCGACCCGCAGTCCATCCCGGATCTGCCGGCGCCGCGTCCGCGGTTCGAGATTTTCGTGTACTCGCCGAGGTTCGAGGGTGTGCACCTGCGCTTCGGCGCCGTCGCCCGCGGCGGCCTGCGCTGGTCCGACCGGCGCGAGGACTTCCGCACCGAGATCCTGGGGCTGGTCAAGGCGCAGATGGTGAAGAACGCCGTCATCGTGCCGACCGGCGCCAAGGGCGGGTTCGTGCTCAAGGAGAAGCCGGGCGACCGCAATGAGGCCGTCGAGTGCTACCAGTTGTTCATTTCCGCCCTGCTCGACGTGACCGACAACCTCGACGGCGGCAAGGTTGTCGCCCCGCCGGACGTGGTGCGTCACGACCCCGACGACCCGTATCTGGTGGTCGCGGCGGACAAGGGCACGGCGACGTTCTCCGACATCGCCAACGAGATCTCGGTGCGGTACGGGTTCTGGCTCGGCGACGCGTTCGCTTCGGGTGGCTCGGCGGGGTACGACCACAAGAAGATGGGCATCACCGCGAAGGGCGCGTGGGAGTCGGTCAAGCGGCACTTCCGTGAGCTCGGCGTCGACACCCAG
This sequence comes from Dactylosporangium sp. CA-139066, assembly GCF_050936175.1. Classification (NCBI taxonomy): domain Bacteria; kingdom Bacillati; phylum Actinomycetota; class Actinomycetes; order Micromonosporales; family Micromonosporaceae; genus Dactylosporangium; species Dactylosporangium sp. CA-139066. The sequence goes on from NZ_JBNJNH010000001.1 coordinate 4,648,243, forward strand.
ACGACCGAGTTCACCGTGGTCGGCGTCGGGGACATGTCCGGCGACGTGTTCGGCAACGGCATGCTGCTCTCGCCGCACATCCGCCTGGTCGCGGCGTTCGACCACCGGCACATCTTCATCGACCCGCGTCCGGACGCCGCGACGTCGTTCGAGGAACGGGCCCGGCTCTTCGCGCTGCCCCGGTCCTCCTGGGACGACTACGACAAGCGGCTGATCTCGGCCGGCGGCGGTGTCCACCCGCGGGCGGCGAAGCTGATCCCGATCCCGGCGGAGGCGAGGGACGCGCTGGGGATCCCGGCGTCGGTCACTGCACTCACGCCCAACGAGCTGATCCGCGCGATCCTGTCGGCCCCCGTCGACCTGTTGTGGAACGGCGGCATCGGCACCTACGTCAAGTCGACCGGCGAGTCGCACGCCGACGTGGGCGACAAGGCCAACGACTACACCCGGGTCAACGGCCGCGAGCTGCGCGCCAAGGTCGTCGGCGAGGGCGGCAACCTGGGCCTGACCCAGGCCGGCCGCATCGAGTACGCGCTGAACGGCGGCCGCATCGCCACCGACTTCATCGACAACTCGGCCGGCGTCGACTGCTCCGACCACGAGGTCAACATCAAGATCCTGCTCGACCGCGCGGTCCTCGACGGCGCGCTCGACCCCGAGGACCGCAACCCGCTGCTCGCCGAGACGGTCGACGAGGTCGGCGGGCTGGTCCTGCGCGACAACTACGACCAGGCCACGGCCCTGGGCAACTCCCGCGCGCAGTCCCGCTCGCTGCTGCCGGTCCACCGGCGGCTCATCGCCGACCTGGAGCGCCGCGGCCAGCTCGACCGCGCGCTGGAGGGCCTGCCCACCGATGAGGAGCTCGACGCGCGCGCCGAGGCGGGGGTCGGCCTGACCTCACCCGAGTTCGCGGTCCTGCTGTCCTACGTGAAGATCGTGCTCGAGCGCGAGATCCTCGACTCCGGCCTGCCCGACGAGGACTGGACCAACGAGGTGCTGGTCGGCTACTTCCCGACCCCGCTGCGGGAGCGCTTCGTGGAGGCGATGGCCGAGCACCCGCTGCGCCGCGAGATCGTCACCACGCAGGTGGTCAACGAGGCGGTCAACCACGGCGGCACGTCGTTCTTCCACCGCGCCGCCGAGGAGACCGGGACCGGCGCCGCGGACATCCTCCGGGCATCCGTGGTGATCCAGGAGGTGTACGGCCTGGGCGAGCTGCGCCGCGCCGTCGAGTCCCTCGACAACCAGGTCCCGGCGCAGGCGCAGACGGCGGCCTATCTGGAGACCCGGCGCCTGCTCGACCGGGCGGTCCGCTGGCTGGTCTCCAACCGGCGGCTGCCGATCGACGTCCCGGGTGAGACCGCCCGGCTGCGCCCCGGCATCTCACGCCTGCTGCCGCAGCTGGAGACGCTGTTCCGCGGGCAGGAGCGCGAGGCGCTGCACGCCAACGCCGCAACGCTGCGCGGGCTGGGCCTGCCGACGCAACTCGCGGACGCCACGACCCGGATCATGTACGGCTTCGGTCTGCTCGACATCGTCGAGGTCTCGTCGCGGACGGGCCGGGAGGTCGGCGAGGTCGCCACGGTCTACTACGTGCTGTCGGAGCGCTTCCGCGTCGCCGACCTGCTGTCGCGGATCTCCAACCTGCCGCGCGAGGACCGCTGGCAGACGCTGGCCCGCATGGCGCTGCGCTACGACCTCTACGCCGCGCTGGCCGCCCTGACGGGAGAGGTGCTCAACGCGACGGCGCCGGACGACGACGCCGTGAGCCGGGTCCACGAGTGGGAGCAGAGCAACGCCACGTCGATTGCCCGCACCCGCAACGCGATCGGCGAGTTCGGCGAGTCCCCGGGCGACCTGGCCGCCATCTCGGTGCTGCTCCGCCAGATCCGCACCCTGGTCCGCACCTCCGCCGCCTGAATGTCAAGGCGGTCGAGACGATCTCCAACGAAGTTCCAGTCGATTCCCAACGTCGCAGTCATCGTGGAGCGGCACACGATGAAAGGGACTTCATGCGCAACATTCTGGTCACCGGCTCGGTTGACGGCATCGGCCTGCGAACCGCGGCCCAACTCCTCGCCGGGGGGCATCGGGTGGTCCTGCACGCCCGCAACGAGGAACGGGCGGCGGTCGCCAAGGCGGCGCTCCCGGCAGCGGCCGGGGTCGCGGTGGGCGACCTGCGCTCGCTCGACGAAACCACCGCGCTCGCCGGGTCGCTGGCCGCCTTCGGGCGCTTCGACACCATCGTGCACAACGCCGGGATCGCCCGGCTGGACAGCTCGCAGCGGGAGCTGACCGGCGACGGGCTGGAGTCGACCTTCCAGGTCAACGTTCTCGCGCCGTACCTGCTGACGGCACTGCTTGCCCAGCCGGAGCGCCTCGTGTTCGTGTCGTCGGCAATGGCCGCGGACGGTGTCGTCGACCTCGCCGACCTGCAGTACGACAGCCGGGCTTGGAACGGGACCGAGGTGTACTGCACCTCCAAGTTGCTGGACTTGATGCTCGCCGTCGCCATCGCCCGTCGCTGGCCCGGGACGCTGAGCAACGCGGTCGACCCCGGGTGGGTGCGGACCAAGATGGGCGGCAACGCCGCGCCGACGAGCCCCGACGACGCCGCGCGGGTCCAGGTGCGCCTCGCCGCCGGCACCGATCCCGACGTCCTGGTCAGCGGGCACTACTTCAGCGAACGCGACTGGCGGCCGTCCGAGGACAGCCTGGACCCGGCGCGGCTGGACGGCCTGCTCGCATGCTGCGGCGACCTCACCGGTGTCCAGCTGCCCGAGGAGGCGTCCGCTCCGGCACCGTGACGTTGGACGCGCCCGCGGCGAACAGCACACCTTCGAGCCGTTGATCCCCGAACGGCGGCGCTGAGCGCAGCCAGGCCATCGTCTGCTCCACCGAACGGTCGCGTCCGCGCGCCTCGGCCGCCGCGAGCCGGTCCGGCGGGCTGCCCGACGGTATCTCCGCGAGGTAGCCCGCCAGTTCGGCGTCCATCGCCTCGGCCTGGAATCCCACGCGATCACCCAGCGACCGCACCGTACCGAGCAGCTCTGCGGCGTCTTCGGCTCGGCCCGCGCGCGCTATGAGATGCGCGTACATCGCTACGCTCACCAGCCACCCGGTCGTGTCCGCGTGGCGGTGGGCCTCCTCGAGCATCCGCCGGATCAGCACCGTTGCCGGGCCGGGCCGGTCCAGCGACAGCTCGATCTTGCTCATCAACCACAGCACGGACACCGTGGCCCAGCCGTGACCGCACCGGTCGGCGTCGTGCAGGGCGGCGGCGAGCGTCGCCTGCGCCTGGACCGCCAGGCCGGAGCGGCGCTGTGCCTCGCCGAGACACATCAGTGCCTCCGCGGCCGTGGCATGCTGCCCCACCGACCGGGCGAGTGCGAGGGCCTCGGCCGCGTGCTGCACCGCCGCCTGCGCGCCGCCGTCGGCCGCCTCGAAGTACGCGATCGTCGCGAGGACCTGCGCCCGCACCCCCAGGTCCTCGGTGGCGGCGCCGTGCCGCCCGGCCACCGCCAACGCCTCCGCGACCTGGCCACGCGCTCCGCTGACATATCGCAGCAGCGCGAGCCCGATGGCGGCACGGGCGACCAGCGCGTGCTCGTGAATCCGCGTATCAGCCTGCCGCAGCGCGGGCTCCAGATAGTGCAGACCGTCATCGACGCCGCCCTGGCGGTACCAGAACCAGTACAGTCCACCGGCGATCTGCAGCACAGCCGCGGTGTCCCCGGCCGCGCTCGCCCTGCGCATCGCCGCACGCACGTTGTCGCTCTCGAGGTGCAGCAACCGCATCCACGTGGCGCTGTCGGGCCCGCGCAGCTCGTCGCCGGCGGTGTCCGCCAGCTCGCGGACCCAGGCGGTGTGCCGACCGCCCAGCGCATCACGACGGCTGACGGGGGTGCGCCGCAACGCGTACTGGCGGATGGTCTCCAGCATCACGAAACGCCGGTCGTCGCCGTTCACCACGGCCGCCACGGTCACCAACGACTTTTCCACCAGGCTGGTCAGGTCGACCAGGGTGTCGCTGCGCCCGGTCACCGCCGTGGCTGCGGACAGCGCGAAACCACCCTCGAACACCGCCAACGCCTGCAACGACTCCCGTTCCGCATCGCTCAGCAGCTCGTACCACGAGTCCATCAGACCCAGCAGCGTCGTGTGCCGCGAGCTGGTTCGCTCCCCGCCCAGCAGCGCAAACCGGTCGTCGAGACGATCCAGGATCTGTCGCGGTGACAGGGCGCGGCACTGCGCGGCGGCGAATTCGATGGCCAGTGGCATGCCGTCGAGGGCGGCGCAGAGGCGGGCGATCAGGCGCCGCTCGTGCGCGCCCGGTGACCATCCGCTCAGTACGGCGGCGGCCCGCGCGATGAACAGCGTGACCGCCTCGCCCTCGACGCCGCTCGACAACGGCGGGACCTCGAACAGATGCTCCCCGTCGACGCGCAACGCCTGGCGGCTGGTGGTCAGGACGCGGACGTTCGGGCAGGCGGTGAGCAGCGCCGTGACGAGCGCACCGACGGCGCCGGCCAGGTGTTCGCAGTTGTCCAGAACGACCAGCATCGTGCGAGAGCGCAGCGCCGCGATCAGGGTGTCGATGCCACCCGAGCCGGTGATCTGCAGCGCCGCGCAGAGCCGCCCGGCCAGGACGGCGGGCTCGTGCAGGCCGGCCAGCTCGACGAACCACGGGCCGTCGGCGTCCTTGCGCGCTCCGGCGACCGCCAGTGCGAGCCGAGTCTTGCCCATGCCGCCCGCGCCGGTGAGTGTCACCAGGCGGTGCCGGCTCAGCAGGTCGGACACCGCCTGCCGTTCGCCGGCCCGCCCCACCATTGTCGAGATCGAATGCGGCAGGTTGCTCGAACTCCCGGCGGGACCGCCGCGGTCCACGGACGGTGCCGGCGCCGGCGTGAGCGCCTGGCCCAGGATGTCGTGGTGCAACCCGGCCAGCTCTGGTCCGGGCTCGACGCCGAGCTCGTCCATCAGGCGGTTCCGCGCGTTTCGCAGCGCCGCCAGTGCGTCGCCCTGGCGGCCTGCCCGGTACAGCGCCCGCACCAACAGCGCCCAGCCCCGCTCCCGCAGCGGGTGTTCGGCAAGGAACGCCTGGAGCTCGGCGGCGGCCGTTTCGTGTGCGCCCAGCTCAATCAGTGCGGCCAGGCGGTGTTCCACGGCACTGGTCCGCAGCTCCTGGAGCCGTTGTGACTCCGCGATCGCGAACTCGTGGTCCGCGCAGTCCGCGTACGCCGGTCCCCGCCAGAGGGCGAGCGCCTCGTCGAACCGGACCAGCGCGGACCTGGCGTCGCCGTCGACCAGCAGGCCCCCTGCCTGGGCCACCGCCGTGCCGAACCGGTCGGCGTCGAGCGTGGTCAACCCCATCCGCAACGCGTACCCGGCGCCGTCTCGGGTCAGTACCCGTCCGGGTTGCCGTGGCAGACGGTCGGGCTCGAGTGCCCGACGCAGGACCGACAGGTAGCCCTGCGCGGTGATCCGTGCACTCGGTGGTGGGTCGTGCGGCCACAGGCAGTCCACCAGCGCGTCGATCGACACGAACCGGCCGTTGGCGATGACCAGGCGGCACAGCAACGTACGCGGCGCCGGGCCGCCGACGGTGACGGCTCGATCGTCGTGCCGCACGACGGTCGGGCCGAGCACTCCGATCGTCAGGTTCACCCGGGCATCGGGTTCGTCGGCAATGTTCATGACACCTCGCGCGCGGACGGTCTGGGGCACCAAAGGTTCCCCAATGCACCATTCGACTGTCAGCCGCATGTCTGACAGCTGCGGGCGCGACCTCGTCGGCGATGCCGTGGCCGGCGCGCCTGGACGGCGACCGGCCGAGCGGTCCGGGCGACGAACGGGACGGCCTCGAGCGTGTCCTGTGCGCGTTGCGTGCCTCGACCACCGCGGCCCGGAAGGGCAGTAACGGGCCGCCGGGGAGCCTGAAAACGGGGGTCCGGCTCCCGCGGCTCAGGCCCGCGCGGCCCGCAGGGCGAACGACTCCATTTCGGCGAGCAGCGCGCGCAGGTCGGGCCGGGACAGGTACCGCGTGTCGGCGTCGACGGTCAGGCGTACGACATCCGGCACGTCCTCCACCACCACCATGAGCTTCGGGCCCAGGAACTTGAGCGGCTCCTCGGCCAGGACGCGGGTCTCGCCGAGCGCCTCCGCGGGCTCGCCGCCGGACGCCGCCGGGCGGGGCGTGCGCCGGTCGTTGTAGATACAGGTGAGGTCGAGGTGAACGCCACGCTCGCGGCCGACCCGCGCGGTGAGCTCGGCCCGCGCCTGCGGGTCGTAGTAGGCGTGCTTGGACGCGCTCATCGACGCCGCGCGGGCGCGGGCGATCGCCTCCGCCGGCTCGACCCCGGCCACGTCGAGCACGCACAGGCCATCCTGGGTCACGGGGCTCACCACATCGCGCAGGCCCGGCCGGAAGCGGTTGCCGATGATGCCGATGCCGACGAACGGGCCGGTGCCGGGCTGCACCCGCTCCAGACCGGCCGCGAGGGCGGCGAGCAGCACCCACGCCGGGTCGGCGCCGAGCCGGGCCGACACCGCCGCGGAGGCCAGGTGCATCGCCCGCGACTGCCAGCGGATCCGGCAGTACACCGGGTCGCCGCGATCGACCGGCCCGCGGAACATGCTCGCCGGGATGGCGCGCAGGTGCGACTCCCAGTGACGCATCGCCGCCGCCGTCTGCCGCCGCAGCGCCGGTTCCCGCTGCATCCGGGCCAGGTCGAGCGGCTGCGGGGCCTCGTACGGCCCGCCCGGCTCGCCGGTGACGGGGTCGCGCTGCGTCAGCTCGCGCATCATCACCGCGATCCCGCCGAGGTCGGCTGCGATGTGGCAGATGATCACGACGACGTGGGTGACGGCGCCGGCGCGGCACACCACGCCCATGCGCAGCGGCCACTCGTGCTCGTAGTCGAACGTGCGCTCGCGCCACCGCGCGGCGAGCTCCTCGGCGACAGCGGCCGGGTCCGCGCCGTCGTCGGCGTCGTGCACCTCGAGCGCGGCCTCCCCGGCGCCGGCCACCTCCTGGGTCACGGTGCCGTCGGCGGCGAACCGCAGCCGGGTGCGCATCGCCGCGTACCGGCTCATGATGAAGCGCAGCTCGGCAGCGAAGTCCTCGACGGTGCGCCCGTCGTCGACGGGGACGACCCCGCCCATGCTCATCGACGAGTTCGTTTCCACCATGGCCGCCCAGACCTGCTGCTGCCCCCAGGTAAGCTCGCCGGTGCCGGCGCCCGGACCCACGAACGGGACGATGATCCGCTGCCCCAACTGCAAACCCTGCTCCCGCCTCACGAACCCGGACCGGCATTAGCTCCGGTGGATGCTTGCACATGCCGGTGCCGCTGGGATCCGCCATTCGGGCGGCGACCGCCGCCTTCAAATGCCGCTTGTATCAAATCCCGAAATAAGCCCCACGCTTGTCCGGCGGCGCTGGGTGAACACCGGGCGTAACTACGGCCAGTCGGCACGGGCCGTGCGGCACGGTGACACGATCTACGTGTCCGGACAGTTCTCGCAACGCCACGCACGGAGCGGATGCGGCAGACGTACGCCAGGGGAGGTGCCCGATGAGGGCGATCGTGGTGACGGACCAGGCGGCGGGAAAGGCCGGGATGACGCTGGTGGAGCGGCCCGAGCCGCCGGCGGCGATCAACGACGTCGTGGTCCGGGTTCATGCGTCGGGATTCGTCCCGACTGAGATGGAATGGCCCTCGACCTGGACCGATCGCCCCGGCCGTGACCGGACACCGTCGATCCCCGGGCACGAGTTCGCCGGAGTGGTCACCGCTCTCGGGTCCGGCACGACCGGTCTGTCTGTGGGACAGCGGGTGTTCGGGCTCACGGACTGGTATCGCGACGGCACCCTGGCGGAGTATGTGGCCGTCGAGGCGCGCAACCTCGCGCCGCTGCCGGGCGACGTCGATTTCACGGTGGGCGCGAGCCTGCCGATCTCGGGCCTGACCGCGTGGCAGGGGCTGTTCGAGCACGGCCGCCTGCAGGCGGGGCAGAGCGTCCTCGCGCACGGCGCGGCCGGCGCGGTCGGGACGATGGTGACCCAACTCGCACGTGAGTTCGGGGCCCACGTCATCGGCACCGGGCGCGCGGCCGACCGTCAGAAGGCGCTCGACTTCGGCGCGATGGAGTTCGTCGACCTTGAGAACGACGCGCTGGAGGACGTCGGCGGCGTCGATCTGGTGTTCGATGTCATCGGCGGCGACATCCAGAGGCGGTCCGCCGGCCTGATCCGCGCCGGAGGAACGCTGGTGACCGTCGTCGGGCCGCCCGAGGCGCGGCCCGCGGACGGCCTGGCGATCGACTTCGTCGTCGAGTCCGATCGCACCCAACTGGGTGAGATCGTCCACCGGGTGCGAGACGGCCGGCTGCGGACGAACATCGGCAGTATCGCATCCCTCGACGAGGCCGTCGCCGCCCTCAACCCGACCGGGCGGATCAAGGGAAAGACGGTCATCCGCGTTCGTCCGTGAGGCCTCGGGGACGCGATCGGCTCGGAGTTCGGTGTTCCAGTGTCCGATGTGGACGCGCTCCGGCGGTACCTGATCGACAATCGTCTCGGCACGGCGGTGCGACAGCCCGCGTGACCGGCGCTCTACGACACGACGGTCTGCAGCAGCCGGCGGAAGGTCGCGGCTTCGGCCTCGCTCAACCCGGCGAGGAAGTCGCGCTCGGCCGCGTCGCTCGCCTCGGTGGCTTTCCGAACCGTGTCCCTACCGGCTGCGGTCAACGCGACGACGTTCTTGCGCCGGTCGCCCTGCACGGGCCGGCGCTCGGCCAGGCCCTTGCGCTCCAGCTCGTCGACCAGGGCGACCATCGAGGTCCGGTCGACGTCAAGGCGGCGGGCGACCTCCTGCTGGGACTGTGGTACCCGGTCGTCGATCGCGAGCAGCACGGCGAGCTGGCGGCCGTCGATGCCGTATGGCTCGAGCGCCCTCCCGGTCAGCCCGTGGAGGCGTAGCTGGGCGTGCTTGAGCAGGTAGCCGAGCCGGTTGTGCACCGTCGGGATGGCCATCGGTTCAGGGTACCGCTACGCTGAACATCAGCTGTGCTGATGATTTGGGGGACTGATTTGTTGTCGTTCGGCATCAAGACCAGCCAGATGGGACTCACGTATGCGGAGATCCTCGACACCTGGCGGGCCGCAGACGCCGTGCCGGCGTTCTCGCACGCCTGGCTGTGGGACCACATGGTGCCGCTGCGCGGGCCGGTCGAGGGCGCGGCGCTGGAGGCGTGGACGCTGCTCGCCGCATTGGCGGCGCAGACGTCCCGTCTGCGGCTGGGTGTGATCGTGACCAGCAACCGGCTGCGCTCGGCACCGCTGCTGGCCAAGATGGCCGCGACGGTGGATGCGATTGCGGGCGGCCGGCTCGTCTTCGGCATCGGCGCCGGGGGCAGCCGGGTTGCCGGCCCGAACCCCGCCATACGGGAGTTCGAGGCGTACGGCATGCCCCTGGTGTCGCCGGGCGAGGCCGTACGCGACCTGACCGAGTCGCTCACGGTGATCCGCCGCTTGTGGACCGAGCCGGAACCGTTCGACTTCTCGGGGCCCACGCTGAACCTGCGCGGCGCGGTCTGCGAGCCGAAACCGGTGCAGAAGCCATACCCGCCGATCATGATCGGCGGGTCCGGTCCGCGCATGCTGCGCGTCGTCGCGCAGTATGCGGACATCTGGAACTACCCCGGCCCGCCGGACGCCGAGTTCCGCCGCCGCGATGCCATCCTCACCTCCCACTGCGACGCCATCGGCCGCGACCCGGCGACGATCACCCGGTCAATGCAGATCGTCGTGCGGGCCGCCCAGCCCGACGCGGCGGCGGCCACCCGAGCCGCCCTGCTGGACATGATCGACGCCGGTGTCCGGCACATCGTCCTGGCCGCGGTGCTGGACGGGCGTCCACTTGCCTGGCTGGTCGACGAGATCGTGGAGCCGGTGCGAGCCGAAGCCGGTGCGCCGGCCGCATGACGCGGTCGCGTGCCGGCCGGCAACCGCCGCGGGTCAGGCCTGCTCGCGCAGCAGGGCGAGCATCTCGTCGACCGAGCCGGCCGGGTCGGTGATCGGGAACTGCACGGCCCGCACGATCCCGCCCGGGTCGATGAGCAGGCTCAGCCGCTTGAACCGGTCCGCGCCCGCGACCCGGAACGTCGGCAGCCGCAGCGCCGCCGCGAGCCGGCCGTCGGCGTCCGACAGCAGCGGGAACGGCAGCCGCGCGTGCTCGGCGAAGGCCTTGAGCTGGTCGGGGCGCTGCATGCTGACCCCGCGGACGCGGGCGCCGAGCTCGCGGAAGGCGGCCTCGCGGCTCGCGTACGTCATCGACTCCAGCGTGCAGCCCGCCGCGCCCGGGATGTCGCCCCAGCCGGGCGGGTGGCCGTTGGAGCCGGGCGCGAAGGCGCCGGGGAAGCAGTACAGCACCGTCCACTCCGGCCCGGCCATCCCCGGCACCGGGTGCCCGACGAGGGCGTGCACCCGCCGCGCCTCCGCGTCCGTGCCGACCGCGTCGAGCCCGCCGTCGCCCATCACGTGCCGCGATCCCCAGTCCTGCAGCGCGATCAGGGCCGGGAGCAGGCCCTCGCCCTTGGCGGTGAGGACGTAGTCGTAGCGGGGCGGGCGGGCGCAGTACTGCCGCCGCTGCAGCACGCCGTGCTCGACCAGGCTCGCCAGGCGCTCGGTCAGGGCGCGGCGGCTCACGCCCAGCTCCCGCTGCAGCGCGTCGAACCGCGTCGTGCCGCCGGCGACGTCCCGCACGATGAGGAACGTCCACCAGTCGCCCATGACCCCGAACGCCTGCGCGATCCCGCAGTCGGCGTCGGCCAGTTCTTCGCGCCGCACCCATGCATTATAGTGAGTTCCAATGTGGAACTCACCGAACCAAGTCTTCTGGCGGTGGTGGACAGCGGGGGCCGTCAGCTCGGCGGGTTCCGCGGTCGGGGCGGTGGCGCTGCCGCTCACCGCCCTGACCGCGCTCGACGCCAGCCCGGTCGAGATGGGCTTCATCGCCGCCGCCGGCTACGTGGCATGGCTGCTCATCGGCATGCCGGCCGGGGTCCTGGTCCAGCGGCTGCCGCTGCGCGGCGCCCAGGTCGCCGCCGACGTCGTGCGGGCGGCCGCGGTCGCCTCCGTCCCGCTGTGCTGGTACCTCGGCGTGCTCACCGTCGCCCAGCTCATCGCCGTCGCCCTGTGCGTGAGCCTGGCCAACGTGGTCTTCGGCGTGGCCAACCAGACGTTCCTGCCCGCGGTCGTGCCGCCGGAGCAGCTGCAGTCGCGCAACAGCCTCAACTCGGCCACCGAGGCCACCACCCAGCTCGGCGGGCCGTCCGCGGCCGGGCTGCTCGTGCAGGCGCTCGGCCCGGTCGCGACGCTGCTGGTCGACGCGGTGAGCTACCTCGCCTCCGCGGTGCTGCTGCGCACCCTCCCGCCGCGCCGCGCCGGCGGGACCGGGGCGGCCGCGGCACCGATGCGGGCGATGATCGGCGAGGGCTGGCGGTTCGTCGTCCGCCACCCGATCATGGGGCCGGGCCTGTGGCTGGCGACCGCGGTGAACTTCGTGTGCGGGGCGCAGCTGGCGCTGTACCCGCTGTACCTCGTCCGGGAGCTGCACACCCCGGCCGGCTGGGTCGGCGCGCTGCTGGCCGCCGAGGGCCTCGGCACCCTGGCCGGCGCCGCGCTGACCCCTCGGTTCACCGCCCGGGCCGGCACCGCCCGCGCCCTGGTCGTGGCGTCCCTCGTCGCCGTGCTCGGAGCGATGATCATTCCCGTCGGTACGTCATGGGCCGCCTACGCCGCCTTCACGCTGGGCAACGTCGTCTTCGCCGCCGGCGTGGTCGTGCTGAGCGTGACCATGCGCACCTACCGGCAGCTCGCCAGCCCGCCGGGGCTGCTGCCGCGGGTCGTGGCCACCGTCCGGTTCGTGTCGTGGGGCGCGATCGCGGTCGGCGGCGTCCTGGCCGGGCTCGCCGCCGGCGCGTTCGGCGCCCGCGCGGCGCTGTTCGCCTTCGCCGCCGCGACCGTCCTGGCCCCCCTGGCGGTGCTGGCCTCGCCGATCCGCCGCCTGCGCGACCTCGACGACTACCGGGCGCCGCAGGCCGTTACCGATACCCGCCCCGCCACGGTCCCGTGATGGCGCCGGCGGCGAGGTCGACGCCGGCACCACCACGGCCAGGCCTGCTGCACGGCCGGGGGCCGTGACCGGCCGTTGCATCACAGGCGGTCCAGGGCGCCGGTCAGGTCCGCGATGATGTCCTCGGGCTCCTCCAGGCCGACCGAGACGCGCAGCAACGAAGCGTCGACCGTGTCCGACGTGCCGCCGTGGGCGAAGATCAGCGACGCGGGGTGGGTGATCAGGGTCTCGGTGCCGCCGAGGCTGACCGCGTTGCGGGCCAGGCCCGTGTGCCGCAGGACCGACTGCGCGGCCTCCGGCGACGCCACGGTGAACGCGAGCATGCCGCCGAAGCCCGTCATCTGGCGCTGGGCCAGCGCGTACTGCGGGTGGGTCGGCAGTCCGGGATAGTGGACCGCGGCCACGCGCGGGTGGGCCTGCAACGCCGCGGCGACGGCCAGGCCGTTGGCGTTGTGGCGGGCCATGCGCAGCGGGAACGTGCGCAGGCCGCGGGCCAGCAGCCAGGCCTCGAACGGGTGGCACACGGGGCCCAGCACCCGAGCCGTCTCCCAGGCGCGGTCGATGAGCTCGGCGCGGCCCGTGACGACGCCCGCGGTCACGTCGCTGTGGCCGTTGAGGTACTTCGTCGCCGACTGCACCACCAGGTCCGCCCCGAGCTCCAGCGGGCGGGTATTGTACGGGGTCGCGAACGTGTTGTCGACGACGAGCAGCGCCTTCGGGGCGGCGGCGCGCACGGCCTCGAGGTCGGTGAGGACCATGGCCGGGTTGACGGGGGTCTCGGTGTACACCACGTCGACCGAGTCGTCGATGCTGGAGGGCAGCGACTCCTGCGGTACCAGACGGACGGAGACGCCGAACGTGGGCAGCACGTCGCGCAGCAGCGTGAGCGCGGCCGTGTAGTGGTTGGTCTGGGCGACGACGCGGGAGCCGGCCCGGACGTTGGACAGCAGCGCGGCGCTCACCGCGGCCATGCCGCTGCCCAGCAGCAGGGCGCGCTCGGCGCCGTCCAGGCCGGCGAGCATCGCCTCCGCCTCGGCGGCGTTCGGGGAGCCGTACCGCGTGTAGTACCCCACCGGCGCCACCGCCGACGCGATCTGCGCCGCCTCCGGCGTGCGGGGCAGCTCGTAGGTGCTCGTCTGGTAGACGGGCGTCGTCACCGGTACGCCGGCGGGCCGCTCGGGGACGTCGGGGTGCAGCAAGCGGGTCATGTTCATCGCACCAGTATCAACGCGTCCGATTTGCCACAAACAGGAGATTTGTTCGTTAGGGTGCCTGCATGCGACATAGATGGTTGGGCGCCCTCGTCGGCGTGGCGCTTGTGGTGGTACCGCAGACGCAGGCCCGGGCCGAGGCGCCGCCGCCACTGGCAGTGGTGGTGCAGCGCGGCGACACCCTGTGGGGGCTGGCGCACCGCAACGGGACCACGGTCGAGCAGCTCCAGCAGCTCAACGGCCTGGGCACCTCGACGCTGATCCGGATCGGTCAGACCCTCATCATCCGCGACGAGGCCGCGGCGCGCCGGGCGCGGAAGACGGCGGCGGCGATCGCGTACGCGCGCGAGCAGCTCGGCAAGCCGTACAGGTTCGCGACCGCGGGCCCGGACACGTACGACTGCTCGGGCCTGGTCATGCGGGCCTGGGAGGCGGCCGGGGTCGACCTGCCCCGGGTCACCTACGACCAGATCAACGTCGGCGAGCGGGTCACCCGCGACCAGCTCGTCGCCGGCGACCTGGTGTTCACGAACAACGGCGGCCACGTTGTGCTGTACATCGGCGACGACCAGGTGATCAATGCCGGACACACCGGCGTCTCCGTCCACCTGCAGGACCTGCCGCGCGACGAGCAGGTCGTCGCCTACGTGCACCTCACCGACGTGTGAGCAGGTCCTGAGCCAGGCCGGCGAGGACGGCGCCGAGCGCGGACTCGGCGGCGCCGATGGACGGGCCGCGGGAGCCCAGGGCGGCCGGGACGATCGGCGGGAGCGCGGCGCGGCGCCAGGCCATCGCCGCCGGGCGCGCCGCGGCCAGCAGTGCGTCGCCGGCCGCATCGAGCAGGTCGGCGCCGAGGCCGCCGAGGGTCACCACCGCCGGGTCGAGCGCGTTGAGCAGCGCCCCGACGCCCCGGCCGAGCGCGGCGGCGGCCTCGGTCACGGCGGCCCCGGCGTCACCGTCGCCGCGCCGGGCGGCGGCGAGGACCTCGGCGGCGAAGCCCCGCGGGTCGTCCGGGGCGGGCCGGCCGAGGCGGCGGGCCATGGCCCGGCCGTCGACGGTCACGTCCCAGCAGCCGGTCGCCCCGCACGGGCAGGCCAGGCCCGGCTCTCCGAACGGCACGTGCCCGAACTCGCCGCCGGCCCCGGTCGCGCCGAGCACGGGCCGGCCCTCGACGAGCAGCACCCCGCCGACGCCGACCTCGACGGTCAGGTGCAGCGCCACCGGTACCCCACGGGCCGCACCCCGCAGCGCCTCGGCCACGCCGGCCAGGGACGCGTCGTTGCCGACGGTGAGCGGCAGGCCGCCGCCGAGCGGCGCGAGGTCGACGTCGCGCCAGCGCAGCGTCGCCGCCTGCACCACGGTGGTGCCGCGCACCGTGCCCGGCACCGCGACCCCGACGGCGGCCAGCCGGTCGCCGGCGTCGCGGCGCACCGCGTCGAGGGCGGCGCGGACCTCGGCCAGGACCTCGGCGGGCGGCCCGCCGCGGTGGCGGTGCACGGCCGCGGGGGCGAGCTCGCCGCCGATCGCCGCGGTGGTCACGCTCCAGGTGGCGTGGGTGAGCTCGACGACGGCGACGAGGGGCCCCTCGGGGTGCGCGACCAGCTCGGTGCTCGGCCGCCCCCGGCCGCCGCTCGGCGCGGTCACGGGCCGCTCCGCGAGCAGCCGGGCGGCCCGCAGCCGGCCCATGATCTCGGTCGCCGAGCCGCTGCTGAGCCCCAGGCTGGCGGCCGCCTCCGCGCGGGTCACGCCGGGGTGGGCGTGCGCGTGGCGCAGCAGCGCCAGCGCGCCCTGCACCCGCAGCGCCTCCGCTCGCATCGTTGCCACCGCGCGACCTCCCCGATTATGCTCGTCAGACGAGTTTATTAGCGTGGGGAGGTACGGGGCAATGCGGCGCTTCGGTGCGGTACTGCTGGACATGGACGGCACCCTCGTGGACTCCGACGCCGCCGTGGAGCGCGCCTGGCTCGCGTGGGCGGCCGAGGCCGCGGTGCCGGCCGAGCACATCATCCCGATCATGCACGGCAACCCGGCGCCGACCACGATCCGCGTCGTCCTGCCGGACCTCGACGCGCCGGGCGTGGACCGGGCCGCGGCCCGCCAGCTCGAGCTGCAGTACGCCGACCTCGACGACGTCGTGGCCACCGCCGGCGCCGGCCGCCTGCTCGTCGCGCTCAAGGAGCTGGACCTGCCGTGGGCGGTGGTGACCAGCGCCGACCGGCGCCTCGCCGCGGCCCGCCTGGGCGCGGCCGGCATCGCCCCGCCGGTGCTCGTCACCGTCGAGGACACGCCGCGCGGCAAGCCCTTCCCCGACCCGTACCTGGAGGCGGCCGCCCGGCTCGGGGTCAAGCCGGGCGACTGCCTGGTGGTCGAGGACTCACAGCCCGGCATTGACGCCGGCCGGGCAGCCGGGGCCGCCGTCGCCGCCCTGCGCGGCCTCGACGGCGACGTGCGCCTCGGCGACCTGGGCGACCTCGCCGACCTGCTCCTCAGCGCGGGCCGTTAGCACCACCAGCACGGCGCCGAGCGCGGTCGCGCCGGCCACGACCGCGAGCCCGGTCAGCGTCTTCGCGTCCGGGGCGGTGAGCGGCTGGTTGCGCCACGCCTGCCAGAACAGCACGGTGAAGATGCCGGCGTACCCGGCCGCGCCCACCCGCACCAGCCGCGCCCGGACCCGCTCGGAGCGCACGAGCAGCGCGAGGCCCCACGTGAGCAGCAGCAGCGCGTGGATGCCGTGCAGCCCGGCGAAGTGCGGCACGCGCAGGTCGCCGCCGGTGGTGCTCCAGTCGGTCAGCGGCATGCCCCGCCCGTCGGGCGAGCCGGCCCCGCCGTGCGCGCCGAGCAGCGTCGTGGGCTGGTTCTGGGCGTCCGGCACCGTGCGCGGAACGGCCCCGGAGCGCCCGCCGAGCGCGACGGCCGCGATGATGCCGAGCACCGCCAGCCCGAGCCCGGCGCGCAGGGCCGCGGTGAGCGCCCGGTCGCCGGTGCGCTGCATGAGCACCAGCACGGCGAGGACGAGGATCGCGACCAGGATCGGCGGCACCGCGTAGGTGAACACCGCCTGCACGAGCCGCGCGACCGGATCGGTCCCGACATTGAAGTGGCTGAACGTGCCGCGCGCGGCCGCGTAGGCGATGACCCCGACGTCGAGCACGCCACAGACCGCAAACACGGTGCCGACCCACCACCCGACCCGCCGCCCCCGCGTGAGCCGCGAGATCACCCACGCGAGGGTCAGTGCGTATGCCCCGAACGCGACACCGAACTTCAAGGGCTTGAGCCACACCGGCGCCCCGAGCAGCGTGCGGTGGTCGAGCAGCACCCCGCCGGCGGCGACGAGCGCGAGCAGGAACATGAGGGCCGCGTTGACGAGCAGCGGCTTGTGCCAGGTCCGAATCGTCATGCCCGGCAATCTGCGCGCCCCCGCTTTCACCACAGTGTCGCCGCGGCTTCACCCGCTGCCGATGTGCGCGGCTGGGGGCCGGCGGATCAGCTTCCGACCAGGGTGCGGACCTTCTCCGGGCCGAGCGACAGCAGCAGCGTGGGCAGGCGGGGGCCCCGGTCGCGGCCGACCAGCAGGCGGTACAGCAGCGCGAAGAACTCCCGCTGGGCGACCTTCAGCTCCGGGGTCGGCGGCGTGTCCAGGGGCAGGCCCAGGCGGATCTTCGGCACGCCGTACACCAGCGTCGTCAGGCCCTCCAGCGACCACTGCCGCTCCAGGCCCTCCGCGAGCAGCGACAGCGACGCGCGCTGGTCGTCGTCGAGGGAGGCCAGCAGCTCCGTGTCCGGCTCGGTGCGCACGTGGGTGCGCGACTCGTCGGGGACGTACGTGGTGACCCAGCGCACGGCGCAGTCCAGCCGCGGGCGGACGTCGTCCAGGGTGAGGATCGGGTCGTCGGGGTCGACGTCGGCGAGGATGCGCAGCATCTGCGCCGGGTCGCCGACGGTGATGTCGGCCACCGAGGCCAGCATGCGGTACGACAGCGGGCGCGGCGTCACCGGCAGCGGCCCGGCGGCGGTGCCGATCGCGCGGTGGTAGGCGGCGGCGTCGGCCGGCGGCGCGGTGCCCTCGGCGACCTTGCGGCCCAGCGTGTCCCACTCGTCGTAGAGGCGCTGGTTCTCGTCGCCGAACGCGATGTTGAACGACTGGTTCGGGCGGCGGCGGCTGTACAGCCAGCGCAGCAGCGGCGCCTCCATGATCTGCAGCGCGTCGGCCGGGGTCGGCACGCCGCCCTTGGAGCTGCTCATCTTGGCCATGCCGGCGATGCCGACGAACGCGTACATCGGGCCGATCGGGGGCTTGGCCCCGAAGACCTCGGCGACGAGCTGGCTGCCGACGACGTAGGACGAGCCGGGGGAGGAGTGGTCGACGCCGGAGGGCTCGAAGTGCACGCCCTCGAAGGCCCAGCGCATCGGCCAGTCGACCTTCCACACCAGCTTGCCGTGGCGGTGCTCGGACAGCAGCACCGTCGCGCCGTGGCCGTACGAGCAGGTGTAGGTCAGCTCGGTGGTGTCGTCGTCGTAGGCGGTGACGGTCGTGGTGTCGCGGCCGCAGACCGAGCAGTACGGGCGGTACGGATAGTAGCCGGTGACGCTCTCGCCGTCCTCGTCGTTCTGCTCGGGGGCGATTTTCGTGCGGTACTTGCCGAGCACCGCGTCGATGTGCCGGCGTTCCCGCATGGCGTGCAGGATCTGAGACGTGTACGCCCCGGACGTGTACATCTCGGTCTGGCTGATCCCGCGGTACTGCACCCCGAGCTGCGCCAGCGACGACGCCATGGCCGCCTTGAAGTGCTCGGCCCAGCTGCCGTAGGGGCTGCCGGGCGGCGCGGGCACGGCGCTCAGCGGGCGGCCGATGTGCTCGCTCCACGACTCGTCGACGCCCGGGACGCTCGCCGGCACCTTGCGGAAGCGGTCGTAGTCGTCCCACGACAGGATGTGCACGACGTCCTCGCCGCGGCGGCGGATCTCGTCGGCGACCAGGTGCGGGGTCATTATCTCGCGCAGGTTGCCCAGGTGGATCGGCCCGGAGGGGCTCAGCCCGGACGCGCAGACGATCGGCCGGCCCGGCGCGCGGTCCTGCGCGGATGCGATGACCTCGTCGGCGAAGCGGGCTACCCAGTCGTCGTCAATGCTCTGCGTCACCGGATCCATTCTGCCGAACGCTACGCCGCAGGCCGCAGCCAGGGGTTGGCCGTGATGAGGTCGCGCACCGCAGCGAGCCGTTCGTCGAGCTCCGGGGTGAGCATCACCATCTGCAGCTCCACCTTGTCGCCGCCGATGAGCATGTAGACGCCGCTGGCCGGGTCCTGCATCAGCGGGCCGGCGACGGCCTGCACCTTCTCGAGGTCGCGCTGCTGGTCGGCGAGGCTCTTGGCGCCGGGGTTGACGACGATGCAGACGTTGCCGGTGTAGCGCGCGCGGACCGCCCGCTCGGCCGCGCCGCGGTCCGCGGTGACGATCTCGACGACGAACACGGTCCGCGGGGTGGGGCCTTCGGTGCTGCCGCTCGGCTCGCCGTCGGGGTAGGTGACCCGCAGGTCGCGGAACCAGTCCGGGTGCTCGTCGTAGATCAGCTCGTGCAGGCCGTTGCCGTCGGGCCGGTCGCCGTGCTGCCACCCGCCGGCCGGGGCCGGGCAGGGCACCTGCCAGTCGAAGGTCTCCGCCGGTTCGGGCCGGCCCGCGGCCTGAATGCTCACGTGCAGTACGCCGCCGCGCAGGGTGCCGCGCAGCAGGGTCCGGCCATCGGGGCCGACCTTCGTGGCGTCGAAGCCGTCGAGGTCGACGCCCTGGTCGCAGCGCTTCGGCGCGCCGCCGGCCGTGCCCTCGGCGGTGACCGGCGCGGGCGCGCAGAACCGGGGCTTCCGGCCCGGCAGGACCTGGACCTGGCCGGTCGCCTCGACGGTGTCCCCGTCGTGCACCACCAGGCCGGGGGCGCCGCCGGACGCGCGGGGTGCCGCGGGCAGCGGCGCGGGAGCGGCGGCGCAGGCGGCCAGGGGCAGTACCGCGGCGACGAGCAGCAGGCGTCTCATGCCCGCTAGGACGTGACCGGTGGCCCGCCGGTTCCCGACTGCTCCAGCAGCGTCTCGATGCGCGCCATGAGCTCGCTCGGCTCGAACGGCTTGACCAGGTAGTCGTCGGCGCCGGCGTCGAAGCCGGTGCTCACGTCCAGCCACTGGCCGCGCGAGGTCAGCATGAGCACCGGCATCAGCTCGGTGTCGGCCGTCTCGCGCAGCCGCCGGCAGACCTCGAACCCGTTGATGCCCGGCATGCTCACGTCCAGGATCGCGAGGTCGGGATGCTCCCGGTGCGCGGTGTCCAGCGCGCTGCCGCCGTCGCCGCAGGCCAGCACGTGGTGGCCGGACGTGTCGAGCAGGAACGTGAGCAGGTCGCGAATCGCGAGGTCGTCCTCGGCGATCAGGACGGTCGACATTCGCTCTCACCCCCAATACCCCGAACCCAGTATGCCAACAAATCGGGTCAAATACGGTGTGGAGGTGCAGTCCGGCAGGCGGTACGTCTCGAGCGCGCTCGCGGTGCTCGTGCTGCTGCTCGGCGCGGCGGTGACGGCGGGCGTGAGCCTGGCGCTGGCCTCGAAGGAGCGCCGCTCGGCGACCGCCGTGCTCTTCGTCGCCCCCGCCGCCACCGCCGAGGTCCCGGCCGTGCAGGACGCCTGGCGCGCGGCCGGCGCCGCCGGGCTCACCCTGCGCCCGGCCGCCGGCGTCGCCGAGCACTACTTCGCCGTCTACGGCCGCCAGCTCGACGGCCGGGCGCCGGCCATCGGCGGCGCGGACGTCGCGGCGGTACCGGCGATCGCCGACGTGCTGCGCCAGGCCCGCAGCGCCGGCGGCGCGGCGATGTCCAACGCCTCGCTGCTGCAGCGCGAGACCGGGCTGCCCGAGGCCGAGCGCCGCCGCGCGCTCAACGTCGCCACCCCGGTGCTCGGCCCGGGCGGCCGCCTGCGCGGCCTCGTGCTGCTCGGCCTGCGCGGGCCCGACTTCTTCGGCGCCGCCATCGGCGAGGTGCTGCACAACCCCGGCGGCGGTACCCGCTTCAGCGTGCTCCTGCCGCACGCCCCGCCCGCGCGCGCCCACGACGTCGACGGGCCGGACGCGTGGTGGCGGCTGCAGCGCCCGTCGACCCCGGCACCGGCCGTGCGGCGGGCCGCCAACCATAACGCGAAATGAAGTCAGGTTTAGGGCCCTTGACATCGAGCGCATCCGATCCCAATATCTGTCAGGCAAGTTGCCTAACAGATAAGGTTTGGAGGCGCCTCGTGAACCACCCCCTCAGGCTGGCCGGCCTGGGCGCCGCGGCCCTGCTCGTCGCCGGCACCGCCACGACCGTCCTGGTAATGCACGGTGCCGACGCGGCCACGGAGACCCTGCTGTCGCAGGGCAAGCCGGCCACCTCGTCGTCCGTGGAGTCGTCGTCGCTGGGCCCCGCCCTGGCGTTCGACGGCAACACCGGCACGCGGTGGGCCAGCGCGGAAGGGTCGGACCCGCAGTGGATCCGGGTCGACCTCGGCGCGACCCGCAGTATCACGCACGTCAACCTCAAGTGGGAGGCGGCGTACGGCAAGGCGTACCGGATCGAGACCTCGGCCGACGGCTCCGCGTGGAGCACGATCTACAGCACCACCGCCGGCGACGGCGGCACGGACGACCTGACCGGCCTGTCCGGCTCGGGCCGCTACGTGCGGCTGTACGGCACGGCCCGCGGCACGCAGTGGGGTTACTCGCTGTATGAGTTCCAGGTGTACGGCAACGGCACCGAGTCCACCCCGAGCGCCTCGCCGTCGGCGTCGCGCAGCGCCACCCCCTCGGCCTCGGCGTCCCCGTCGCGCAGCGCGTCCGCCAGCGCCTCGCCGACGAAGAGCCCGACCTCCTCGCCCTCGGGCAAGGACCTGACCGACCCGCACAAGAAGGACATCGCGATGCAGCTGGTGTCCTCGGCCGAGAACTCCTCGCTGGACTGGAAGGCGCAGTACAAGTACATCGAGGACATCGGCGACGGCCGCGGCTACACGGCCGGCATCATCGGCTTCTGCTCCGGCACCGGCGACATGCTCGACCTGGTCGAGCTCTACACCCAGCGGGTGCCGGGCAACGTGCTGGCGAAGTACCTGCCGGCGCTGCGCAGCGTCAACGGCACCTCCTCGCACTCGGGCCTCGACCCGAACTTCACCAGGGACTGGAAGACCGCGGCGGCGGACGCGCAGTTCCAGAAGGCGCAGGACGACGAGCGGGACCGGGTGTACTTCAACCCCGCCGTCAGCCAGGCCAAGGCCGACGGCCTGCGCGCCCTGGGCCAGTTCATCTACTACGACGCGATCGTCATGCACGGCCCCGGCACCGACCCGGTCAGCTTCGGCGGCATCCGCAAGGCCGCCATGGCCAAGGCGAAGACGCCGGCGCAGGGCGGCGACGAGGCGACGTACCTCAACGCCTTCCTCGACGCGCGCGTCGCGGCGATGAAGACCGAGGAGGCGCACAGCGACACCAGCCGGGTCGACACCGAGCAGCGGGTGTTCCTCAACAACCGCAACTTCGACCTCAACCCGCCGCTGAGCTGGAAGGTGTACGGCGACCCGTACAACATTCCGGCCTGACCGAGCGAACCAGCTAGACCCGGGCGTCGCCGAGGATCGTCGAGATCTCCGAGGCGGCGCCCGGCCTCGCGAACAGGTACCCCTGCCCGAACTCGCAGCCGAGGTCCTGCAGCGTCGACCACTGCTCGGCGGTCTCGATGCCCTCCGCGACCGTCTGCAGCCGCAGCGCCCGGCCCAGCTGCACGACCGCCTCGGCGAGCGTGGCGTCGCCCTGCTCGGTCGTGATGCCGTCGACGAACGAGCGGTCGATCTTCAGGATGTCGACGGGGAAGCGCTTGAGGTACGACAGCGACGAGTAACCGGTCCCGAAGTCGTCGATCGCCAGGCGTACCCCCAGCGCCTTGAGCCGGCCGAGGGTCTCGATCGTCGAGTCGGTGTCCTGCATGAGCAGCGACTCGGTGATCTCCAGGACGATCTGGTGCGGGTCCGCGCCGGTCTCGGCGAGGATGCCCGAGACCTCCTCGACCAGCCCCTCGTGCTGGAACTGCCGGGCGGAGAGGTTGACGTTGACGCGGATGGCGGCCGCGGACGGGAACTCGTCGCGCCAGCGGGCCAGCTGCTCGCAGGCCTGGCGCAGCACGTAGCGGCCGAGCGGGACGATGAGCCCGGTCGACTCCGCGAGGGGGATGAAGGTGTTCGGCCCGAGCAGCCCGCGCACCGGGTGCTGCCAGCGCACGAGCGCCTCGACGCCGATGAGCCGGCTGGTCGGCAGGTCCACGATCGGCTGGTAGTGCACGACGAACTCGTCGCGGGCCAGCGCCCGTTCGATCTCCGCGCGCTCCTCGGCCTCGCGCATGATGTCGGCGTACATCGCCGGGTCGAACAGCGCGTAGCGGTCGCGGCCGGCGCCCTTGGCCGAGTACATCGCCAGGTCGACGTTGCGCAGCAGCTCGCCCGGGTCGGGCCCGTCGTCGCCCTCGCCGGCCTTGGCGGTCGCCACGCCGATCGAGGCCGAGCACACGACGTCGCGGTTGCCCAGCCGCAGCGGCCGGCGGATCGCGGTCAGGAGCCGCTCGGCGAGGTCCATCGCCTCGATCTCGTTGATGTCCTCGACGAGGATCGCGAACTCGTCGCCGCCGAGGCGGGCGAGGGTGTCCGCGGCCCGCAGCTGCTGGTGCAGGCGCAGCGCGGTGGTGGCGATGAGCTGGTCGCCGGCGGTGTGCCCGAGGCTGTCGTTGACGAGCTTGAAGTCGTCGAGGTCCACGAGCAGCAGCGTGATGCGCCCGCCGCCGCGCCGGTTGCGGGCGATGGCGTGCTCGAGCCGGTCGCGGAACAGCGCCCGGTTGGGCATCCCGGTCAGCGAGTCGGCGAACGCCTGCCGGGTGAGCTCCTCCTCGAGCTCCTTGCGCTCGGTGATGTCGCGGATGCTGATGACGGCGGCGTTGAGCGGCTCCTCGCCGGTGCGGTTGGTGCCGATGACCTCGACCCAGATCCAGGCGCCGTCGGCCCGCCGGACGCGCGACTCGGCCCGCGCGGTGTGCCCGGGCCCGCCGTTGGCCACGGCCTGCCACCACTCCACGGCGGTGGCGAGGTAGTCGGGGTGGGTGATGTCCATGAGCAGCTCGTTGGTCATGAACGTCGGTTCGTAGCCGAGCACGGTGCGCACGGACGGGCTCGCGTACGTCACGCCGCCGGCCGGCTGGATCGCCAGGACGGCGTCGGAGGAGTTCTCCAGCAGCGCCTCGACCTTGCGCTCGGCGGTGCGCCGGGCCGCGTCGAGCCGCCGCCGGTTGCTCGCGGTCCGCGCGCAGAACCAGGTCACGCCGAGCATGAGCGCGATGGTGAGCGCGGCGAGCGTGCCGGTGACCGGCCGGTCGCGGGTGACGACGAGCCCGAGGTACCCGAGCACGCTCACCGCCCCGAACCCCACCACTTCCCGCTCGGTGGCCAGGGCCGCGGTCGAGGCGAGGACGAGCGTCACGCCGGCCGGGAAGATCGCCAGCGCCGCGACGTCGTAGGCGGTGAACGCCAGCAGCAGCGCCAGGTTGGCCAGCCACCAGACGAACATGACGCGCGGCATCCAGGGCGAGCCGGCGTACCGCTGCCAGGGCAGCATCGCCAGTCCCGCCTGTCCCGCGCCGGCCAGCGCCATGAGCGAGACCAGCCAGGGCCCGCCGTGCCAGTCGAGCTGCACGCGGACGGCGCCGATCAGGATGACCCCGACGGCGATCCAGGTCCCCAGCCTGATCTGGCGGGCCCGGTAGTCGCTCTCGTGCTGTTCCCGCGCGCTCTCCGACATGGTCACCCCGATCGGAGCCCCGCCGGGGTTTCTGAGTGCGGTTGCGGTGCAGTCCCGGTAGTTGCGCCCGGCCCACCGTCTGCACCCGAGTTACGAGGTGTCTTTGAGGTCCATGGGAGCCTCGCCGGAGGTTTTGCGGGCAGAGTACGCGCGAGGGATAAATCGGGCGAATCGCATGGAGTGGTGGTTGTGCGTACTATTCGCGTCCCGGTCCGGCTCGCGTTCTGGCGTTCGCCCGAGGGGCAGCCCGCGTGGGCACGCCCCGCGCTGCTGGCGGTGACCGCGGTCGCCGGGGTGCTCTACGCCTGGCGCATCCGCGACAGCGGCTACGCGCTGTTCTACTCGGTCGCGGCCCGCAGCATGTCGACGAGCTGGAAGGCGTTCTTCTACGGCGCCCTGGACCCGGGCGCGACGATCACCATCGACAAGCTGGCCGGCTCGTTCGCGCCGCAGGCGATCGCCGCCCGCGTGTTCGGCTACCACGCCTGGTCGCTGACCCTGCCGCAGGTCGTCGAGGGCGTCGTGGCGGTGCTCGTGATGTACCGCATCGGCCGCCGCCTCGCCGGTCCCGCCGCCGGCCTGCTCGCGGCCGCCCTGTTCGGCCTCACCCCGGTCGTCGCCTCGATGTTCGGCCACCCGATGGAGGACGGCCTGCTCACGATGTGCCTCGTCCTGGCCGCCGACGCGTTCCAGACGGCGCTGCTGTCCGGCGGGCTGGGCCGCCTCGGTGCTCGACCCGCGCTACGGCGGCAGCGCCTTCGACGCCTCGGCCGGCCCGGTGCCCGACCGCTTCCGGATGGGCGCCCCGCGCCGTCCGTTCGCGCCGCCGGGCGGCCGCGACGGCGCGCCGGTGCTGATGGCGCAGCGCTTCGCCAGCCCCGGCGGCCCGTTCGCCGAGGCGACCACCACGCTCACCGCCGAGCGCCGCCGCGTCCACGACTACCTCGAGTCGCACCGCGGCGGCGCCCGGTTCGTGGCCGCGACGACGTCGTGGAACACCGCCGCGCCCTACATCATGGCCACCGCCCGGCCCTACCTGCCGATGGGCGGCTTCAGCGGTACCGTGCCCCAGCCGACGCTCGCCGCCGTGCAGGCCATGGTCGCCCGGGGCGAGCTGCACTACTTCCTGCTGCCCGCGGCCGGCCCGGAGCGCGGCTTCGGCCGCCGCGAGCGCGAGGGCGCCACCACGACGACGGCCGTCACCGCCTGGGTGCGCGCCTCCTGCACCGACGTCACCGCCGACGTCGGCGGGGGCGCCGAGGCGGTCTACCGCTGCGCGTGAGGCGCAGGTCACTGTCACGAACGCGGCCCCCGCCCCGTCCCGACGGCATGATGCGCAACGCGTGGCTGCGGGCGGGCCTCATCCTGCTCATCGGGGTGGACGCCGTCGTGAGCCTGTGGCAGTACCTCTTTCCTCGCTCGTTCTTCGAAGACGTCCCGACCGTGCGGCTCGATCCGCCGTTCAACGAACACCTCATGTCCGACGTCGGCGGCCTCGGCCTCGCGCTCGTCACGGTGCTGGTCTTCGCGGCCGCCACCATGGAGCGCCGGCTGGTGCTGGCCGCGCTGACCGGGTTCGCCGTGTACGCGCTCACCCACCTGCTGTTCCATCTGCGCCACTTCGAGCACTTCTCGGCGCGTGAGGCGCTCGGCCTCGGCACCGGGCTCGGCATCGAGGCGGCGCTCACCCTCGCGCTGCTGGTGCTGTACTGGCGCCTGGACCGCGGCCGCTCACGGGAAGGCGCGTGACGGGCTCACTCGGCCAGGTCGTTGATCCAGCGGCGGAAGCGGTGCGAGACCGAGGCGTTGCGGCGGGCGGCGGCGCTCAGGCCCCTCCGGGCGGCCTCGGCCTGCGGGCAGCCGGGCCCGAACTCGCGCTCGTAGGCGGCGACGGCGTCGCGGAAGAGCGGCTCCGCGGCGTCCGTGTCGCCGTGCTCGGCCAGCCGCGTCGCGAGCAGCACCTGGACGGCGAGGGTCGTGACGTGGCCCGGGCCCTGCTGCCGCCGGTATCCCTCGAGCGCGGCCCGCAGCTGCGCCAGGCCGTCGGCGCGCTGGCCGGCCAGGAACAGGCATTCGCCGTACCGCAGCCGCGCCCGTACGGTCCGGTGGTGCTCGTCGGTGAGCAGCTCGCGCTGCCGGCGCAGGTTGCGCTTCGACAGGTCGAGCGCCTTCGCCCGGGCCCTGGACGCGTCCGCGGCCCGCCCCGGCTGCGCGTCCAGGGTGGCCGCGACGTCGACGTAGGCGCCGCAGAGCACGTCGGCGGCGTCGCCGGTGAACGGGTGGGCCTCGCCGAGCTCGTCGCCGATCGACGCCCGCAGCCGGGCCGCCTCGCGCAGCGCCGCCTCGTGGTCGCCCCAGTGTGTGAGGGCGGCGACGAGCAGCAGCCAGGTGCGGTACGCGGCCGGGTCGTCGGGGTCCACGGTGGACAGCTGGGCGGCGAGCACCTCGCGCAGCGCCGCCTCCCGCGCGCCGCGCGGCTCGCCCTGCCGGGCCTCCACGAACGCGGCCAGGCCGCGGGTGGCCAGGATGTCGGGGTCGCCGGCGCCCGACGCGCCGCGCTGGGCCTCCAGCAGGGCGTTGACGTCGCCGACCAGCGGCGCCAGGTCGTCGGCGGACAGCGCCAGCCGGCACAGCAGGATGCGGTATCGCGCCCGCAGCGTCTCGCGGTGCCGGGCGCCGAGCGACTCGCGCAGGGCGTCGCGCGCCTGCTGGAACTCGCGGCCGGCGCCGTCGGGGTCGTCGCGCAGCAGCAGGATCCCGCCGAGCAGCAGCCGGCTCTGCGCGGTGTCCGGATGGCCGGGCCCGAGGAGCCGGGCCCGCTCCTCGACGACGGCGGCGGCCTCCCGCTCGGCGTCGTTGAGCCGCCCCTGCCGGACCAGATGGGCGGCCGTGTGGTGCCGCCCGGACAGCTCGTCGGCGTCGGCCGCCGGGCCCGTGCCGGCCGGCCCGGGGCGGTGTGCGGCGGGCCGCGGCTCGACCAGGACGCCGCCCTCGGCGACGGCGACCTCGGGCTGGTCGTGCATGGTCGGGTTGAGGCGGAAGGCGTCGAGCAGCATCGTGTGCACCAGCGGCAGCCGGCTCGACCCGCCGACGAGGTAGATCGCGTCCAGGCCGCCGGGGGCGAGCCCGGCCCGGCGGACCGCCTCCTCGCAGGCCTGGATCGTGGCCTGCACGAAGGGCCGGGCGAGCCGGTCGAGGACCTCCCGGCCGAGCGGCGCCTCCGCGTCGACCAGCGGCACGTGCACCCGCGTCGAGCTGTTGCGGGCCAGGAACTCCTTCGCCACGCGGATCTCGTCGCGGAACCGGCGGCTCTCCCGGCGCGCGTCGGTGTCCTGCGGATGGCGCAGCCGGGACCAGCCGGGCCGGTCGCCGAACACCTCGCCGAGGTGCTCGAAGACGGCCTGGTCGATGTCGAGGCCGCCGACGTGCGGCCGCCCGGCCTCGGCGACGACCTCGATGGTGTCGCCGTGGCGGATCACCGACGCGTCGAACGTCCCGGCGCCGAAGTCGTACACCAGCGCCGACATCCCGGGCCCGAACCGCGCCGACGGCCGCCGGCTCAGGTGCGTGCCGGCCGCGACCGGCTCGGCGACGAGCTCGACCGGCGCCATCCCGGCCCGCGCGGCGGCGTCGAGCAGCCGGGCCCGCCGGGAGCCGGCCCAGGCCGCCGGGTGGGTGAGCACGACGCCGAACGGCGCACCGCCGGTCGCTTCCCGGGCGGTGGCGTGCACCCGGCGCAGCACCGCGGCGATCAGGTCCTCGACCGCCACGTCGCGGTCGCCGAGCAGCACGGTGCCCTCGTCGATGCGCCGCTTCGGGTTGGGCTCGAAGCGCTCCGGCTGCAGCCGGGCCGCGTGCACGGCGTCGCGCCCGACGAGCAGCTCGCCGGACTCGGGCGCGAACACGGCCGAGGGCAGCAGCCGCTCGCCGTCGAAGAGCAGCGACTGGACCCGCCCGCCGGGGGTGTGCAGCACCGCCGCGGTGTTCGAGGTGCCGAAGTCAACGCCCAGCCGTAACCCATCGACCACCGCCAAACCTTACCGGATCACGCGGTGCTGGTGATGGCGCGAGCGGGGCGGCCGCGGACGGTGGTGTGAAGGCCAACGCAACGGGAGGGCGATGCCATGACCGCCGGGGCGACACTAGCCAAAGGTCGAAGGTTCCGGGTCGAGGACGGGGCGTACGTGACGTCCGCGCGCGGTCCGGAGCTGCTGGAGATCCCGCTGCTGAACAAGGGGACCGCGTACAGCTCCGAGGAGCGGCGGACACTGGGGCTCTCAGGGCTGCTGCCACCGGCGGTGCAGAGCATCGAGGAACAGGTGGCGCGGGCCTACGAGCAGTACCACGAGCAGCCCAGCGACCTGCAGAAGAACGTCTTCCTGACGATGCTGCAGGACACCGACGAGGTGCTGTTCTACCGGCTGCTGAGCGAGCACCTGCGCGAGATGCTGCCGGTCGTGTACGACCCGACGGTGGGCGAGGCGATCCGGCGCTACAGCCACGAGTACCGCCGCCCGCGCGGCGTCTACCTGTCGATCGACGACCCGGGCGGGGTCGAGGCGGCGCTCGCCGACGCCGGGCTGGGCAAGGACGACGTGGACCTCATCGTCGCCTCCGACGCCGAGGAGATCCTCGGCATCGGCGACTGGGGCGTCGGCGGGATCGACATCGCGGTCGGCAAGCTCGCCGTGTACACCGCGGCGGCCGGGATCGACCCGGCGCGCGTCATCCCGGTGTCGCTCGACGTCGGCACCGACAACGAGCGGCTGCTCAACGACCCGCAGTACGTCGGCAACCGCTTCGCCCGGGTCCGCGGCCAGCGCTACGACGATTTCATCGACGCCTACGTGCGCGCCGCCACCCGGCTGTTCCCCAACGCGCTGCTGCACTGGGAGGACTTCGGGCCGGGCAACGGGCGGCGGATCCTGCAGCGGTACCGCGACCAGGTCTGCACCTTC
Source organism: Dactylosporangium sp. CA-139066 (assembly GCF_050936175.1). Classification (NCBI taxonomy): domain Bacteria; kingdom Bacillati; phylum Actinomycetota; class Actinomycetes; order Micromonosporales; family Micromonosporaceae; genus Dactylosporangium; species Dactylosporangium sp. CA-139066. The sequence goes on from NZ_JBNJNH010000001.1 coordinate 4,677,399, forward strand.
AACGATGACATGCAGGGCACCGGCGCGATCACCCTCGCGGCGGCGCTCAGCGGCACCCGGGTCGCCGGCACCCGCATGCGCGAGCAGCGCATCGTCGTCTTCGGCGCCGGCACGGCCGGCGTCGGCATCGCCGACCAGCTGCGCGACGCCATGGTCCGCGACGGCCTGGACCGCGACGCGGCGACCCGGCGCATCTGGTGCGTCGACCGGGCGGGGCTGCTCGTCGACGACATGGCGGACCTGCGCGACTTCCAGCGGCCGTACGCCCGGCCGGCGGCCGAGGTCGCCGGGCGGCGCCGCGAGGGCGGGATCGACCTGGCCGCGACCGTCGCCGAGGCGCGCCCGACCATGCTGGTGGGCACGTCGACCGTGCACCGGGCGTTCACCGAGGACATCATCCGGGAAATGGCCCGCCACGCCGACCGGCCGATCATCCTGCCGCTGTCCAACCCGACCGAGCGCATCGAGGCGATGCCCGACCAGCTCATCGCGTGGACGGAGGGGCGCGCCCTGATCGCCACCGGCATCCCGGTCTCGCCGGTCACCTACCGGGGTGTCACGTACGCCATCGGGCAGGCCAACAACGCGCTGCTCTACCCGGGCCTCGGGCTCGGCGCGATCGTCGCCCGCGCGCGCAGGGTCAGCGACGGCATGCTGGCCGCGGCGGCCGACGCGGTGGCCGGGCTCGTCGACGTGAGCGCCCGGGGCGCGTCGCTGCTGCCGCTGGTCGAGGACCTGCGCACGGTGTCGGCGACGGTCGCCGTCGCGGTCGCCCAGCAGGCGGCGGCCGAGGGGCTGGCCCGCGCCGAGGTCTCCTCCGCGGTACAGCAGGTGCAGGACGCGATGTGGCAGCCGGTCTACCGCCCGATCAAGGCCGGGTGACCCCGTGGTCGTGGTGCGGGACGTGCCGATCGGGCTGCACGCCGGGGGGACCCGGATCGAGACCGACTCGCTCGGCGCTGTCGAGGTGCCGGCCGGGCACTACTGGGGCGCGCAGACGCAGCGCTCGCTGGTGCACTTCGACATCGGCGACGACCGGATGCCCAAGCCGGTGTACCACGCCTACGGCTGGGTGAAGAAGGCCGCCGCGGTCGTCAACGCGCGGGCCGGGCGGCTGCCGGGCTGGAAGGCCGACCTCATCGCCCGCGTCGCCGACGAGGTCGTCACCGGCCGCCTCGACGAGGAGTTCCCGCTGTACGTCTGGCAGACCGGGTCCGGCACGCAGTCCAACATGAACGTCAACGAGGTCATCTCCAACCGGGCCATCCAGCTCGTCGGCGGCCGGCTGGGCAGCAAGGACCCGGTGCACCCCAACGACGACGTCAACATGGGCCAGTCCTCCAACGACACCTTCCCCACCGCGATGCACATCGCCGCCGTGACGGCGATCGAGGAGCGGCTGCTGCCGGCGCTGGGCCGCCTGCAGGCGGCGGCCGAGGCCAAGAGCCGGCAGTGGGACGCCGTCGTGAAGATCGGCCGGACGCACCTGGAGGACGCGACGCCGCTCACGGTCGGCCAGGAGTGGTCGGGGTACGCCGCCCAGCTCACCGACGCCGCCGAGCACCTGCGCACGACGATGGGCGGCCTGTTCCGGCTGGCGATGGGCGGCACCGCGGTCGGCACCGGCCTCAACGCCCCGGCCGGCTTCGCCGAGGACGCCGCCGCGGCGATCGCCGAGCTGACCGGCCGCCCGTTCGTCACCGCCCCGAACAAGTTCGCGGCCCAGGGCTCGCTCGACGCGCTGGTGCGCACCTCGGCCGCGCTGCGCGGCGTGGCCGTGGCGCTGTTCAAGTTCGCCAACGACATGCGCTGGCTGGGCTCGGGCCCGCGCGCCGGCCTGCACGAGCTCGACCTGCCGGCCAACGAGCCCGGCTCGTCGATCATGCCGGGCAAGGTGAACCCCACCCAGGCCGAGGCGATGCTCATGGTCTGCGTCCAGGTCCAGGGCTTCGACACGGCGGTGTCGATCGCCGGCAGCGAGGGCAACTTCGAGCTCAACGCGTTCCGCCCGGTCGTCATCAGCAACGTGCTGCACGCGGTGCGCATCCTCGCCGACGCCGCCGAGCACTTCCGCGAGTTCCTGGTCGAGGGCGCGGCGGTGAACGAGGAGCAGCTGCGCCGGTACGTGGACCGCTCCGTCATGATGGTCACCGCGCTGTCGCCGGTCATCGGCTACGACCGCGCGTCGCAGATCGCCCACCACGCGATCGACGCCGACCTGACACTGCGGCAGGCGGCACTGGACCAGGGCGTGGCCGAGGACCTCTTCGACCGGGTCGTCGTCCCGGCCGCCCTCACCCGCCCCGGCACCGCTCAGCGCACCCCCGCGTCGAAACCGGGCTCCGACTGACGATCGTGTCAGCCGGCGGTGGTCGCCTTCGGCTGGGTGGTGGCCTGCGGCGCAGTGGTGGCCTGCGGCTGGGTGGTCGCCTGCGGCGCGGTGGTCTTCTCGGGCGCCGGGGCGGTCGTTTCCGGGGCCGGCCCGGTGGTCTCGGCCCCGCCCGCCGTCGGCGTCGCGCCGCCGCCCCCGGTGGTCCCGCCGCCCGTCGCGGGCGTCTGCTGCGGGCCGGTAGCCGCCGGGGTGCTCGGCTGCCCGGGCGCGCCCGAGGCCTTCGAGCCTCCGCCCCCGCCGTCCCCGCCTCCGCCACCGCCGGCCGGGGCCGTGCCGACGCCGCCGTCGCCGCCGGGAGCGCTCGCCGTGGGCGTCGGGCCGGCCGCCGGGCCGGACGAGAACATGCCGGACAGGGCGAGGGTCAGCGCGACGGCGAGGACGGCCACCCCGGCGAGCGCGAGCGCCCACCAGGGCACCCGGCGGCGCGGGGGCGGGGTCTCGCCCGGGGGATCCGGGATGACCAGGGGTACCGAGACGAGGGTGTCGCTTGTGGACGGTGCCGCGGCGGCCGCGTCCGCGGCGGCGGCCAGCGCCGCGGCCGACGGGTAGCGCGCCGACGGCGCCTTGTCCATGGCCGTGGTGATGAGGTGGCGTACCGGCGCGGGCACGTCGGCCGGCAGCGGCGGCGGCTCGTCGTTGAGATGGTGCACGGCGATCGCGACCGCGTTGTCGCCCATGAACGGCGGGTGGCCGGCGACGCAGTGGTACGCCACGGCGCCGAGGGCGTAGATGTCCGTCGCCGGGCCGGTCGCCTGCTTCGACACCTGCTCCGGGGCGATGTACAGGGCCGTGCCGACGACGTCGTTCGTGGCGGTGACGGCGGCCGAGGCGCTGGAGCGGGCCACGCCGAAGTCGACCAGCACCACGGTGCCGTCGGGCTGGACGATGAGGTTGCCGGGCTTCACGTCCCGGTGGACGATGCCGGCCTCGTGCGCCGCCTCGAGGGCGCGCGCCGCCTGGGCGACGACCGACATCGCCGTGGCCGGGTCGAGGCGGCCCTCCTCGGCGATGCGGCGGTCGAGCGGCCGGCCGTCGATGTACGCCATGACGATGTACGCCCCGGCGTCCCCGGTCGCCCCGTAGTCGTAGACGGCCGCGATGCCGGGGTGGTGCAGCGCCGCCATCGCGCGGGCCTCGTGGTGGAAGCGGGCCTGGAACTCGCGCTCGCCGGAGCGGCCGTCGTGCAGCAGCTTCACCGCGACGGGCCGGCCCAGCAGGGTGTCGGTCGCGCGCCAGACCGCACCCATCCCGCCGGCGGCGATGGGGCCGTCGAGCCGGTAGCGGTCGTTGATCAGGTCACCTTCGCTGGCCACTCCGATCCGATACCCATCAAGGCGCGTCGCTATGCGCCGGGTGTCGCGACGGCGTCGACGTCACCCGTGCGGCGCAGCTTCTGCCAGCGCAGGCGCCGGCCGGTGATCGCGGTGATCGCCGAGTGCAGCAGCACGAGGTACATCACCTGGCGGTACACCAGCTGCTGCAGCGGCAATGTCCACAAGGGACGCAGGGGCTCGCGGTCGAGGCGGAAGGCGAGGACGGCCGTTACGATGTTGACGACGACCACGGCCGCCCAGCCGACCGCGGTCTCGGTGCGGTTCAGGAAGAACGTGCCGTACACGGCGAGAATGTCCAGCAGCGGGGCCAGCAGCGGCAGCAGCACGCTGAACGCGGCGATGAAGGACAGGGCGCGGCGGCCGAAGCGGCCGGACGGCCCGGAGTCGCGCACGGCGGAGCGGTGCTTCCAGATGGCCTGCATGGTGCCGTAGCTCCAGCGGTACCGCTGCATCCACAGCTGCCCGAGGGTCGCCGGCGCCTCCGTGAACGCGCGGGCGGTCTCCTGGTAGACGACCTTCCAGCCGGCGCGGTGGATCGCCATCGTCAGGTCGGTGTCCTCGGCGATCGTGTCGACGGTCAGCCCGCCGGCGTCGGCGAGGGCCGGCCGCCGGAAGCCGCCCAGCGCGCCGGGGATGGTCGGGATGCAGCCGAAGGTGTCGTAGAGGCGGCGGTCGAGGTTGAAGCCTATGACGTACTCGATGTGCTGCCATTTGCCGAGCAGCCCGCGCCGGTTGCCGACCTTGACGTTGCCGGCCACGGCGCCGACGGCCGGGTCGGCGAACGGCTGGACGAGCTGATGTACCGAATCCGGCTCCATGACGGTGTCGGCGTCGACCATGACGACGAGGTCGTGGCGGGCCAGGGCGACGCCGGTGTTGAGGGCGGTCGCCTTGCCGCCGGGCGGGACCCGGACCACGCGGACGTTGTCGAGGGCGAGCGCCTCGACCGCCTCGGCGGTGCCGTCGGTGGAGGCGTCGTCGACGACGATGACCTCGACGCCGGGGTGCGCCGACAGCGCCAGTGACCGCACCGCCGGCTCGATCGTGGTGCGCTCGTTGTAGGCGGGCACGACGATCGTGACCGGGTCGGTGACCGGCGGGCCCCACGACCAGGTGACCGAGCGGCGGCGCCGGGAGTGGCGCACCGCGAAGAGGAACAGCAGCAGCGCGCGGGCCAGGGTCAGCGCGCCGACGAGCAGCAGCAGGCCCCACAGCACCCACCAGCTGACGTCGGCGGTGCGGATCGCCCAGGCCAGCCCGCGGCCGCGCCACACGTCGGCGGCGCGGGCGGGCGGGTTGGCCGGGCCGAGGGCGCCGCCGAGCGCGTCGGCGACGGTGCTGAAGCGGTACCCGCGCTGCTGCAGTTGCGGGATGAGCCGGTCCAGCGCGGCGACGCTCTGGGCGCGGTCGCCGCCGGCGTCGTGGAAGAGCACGATCGCGCCGTTGCGGCCCTCCGGGGTGGCGTTGCGCACGATGGTGTCGACGCCGGGCCGGGCCCAGTCCCGGCTGTCGAGGTCGTTGAGGACGGTGATGTACCCCTGCCCGGCCGCCTCTTGCACCGTGGCCCAGTCGGGGTCGCGCAGCGCGTCGGGGAACGACGAGTACGGCGGGCGCAGCAGCGGCGTCGAGCGGCCGGTGGCGTACGCGATGAGCATCTGCGTCTGCGAGTACTCCAGCGTGCGCCGCCACGCGGGCAGCTCCGGCAGCTGCGGGTGGCTGAAGGTGTGGGTGCCGACCTGGTGGCCCTCGGTGATCAGCCGGCGGGTCAGGTCCGGGTGCCGCGCCACCTCCGAGCCGATGACGAAGAACGTCGCGTGGACGTTGTGGCGGCGCAGGACGTCGAGCACCTTCGGGGTCCAGGTCGGGTCGGGCCCGTCGTCGAAGGTCAGCGCGATGGTGCGCTCGGGCATCCGCAGCGTGCGCACCTGGCCGCCGGTGGCGTCGATGACCGGGCCGCCGCCGCTGACGGCGGCGGGCACCGAACCGGCGGGCTGCTGAGCGTCGGCCTGGTGGTCGGGGGCGAAGCCGCTGTTGGTGTACGCCTCGACCAGCAGCAGGTTGGCCAGCAGCGCCAGGGCCAGGAGGGCGAGCAGCAGCCGCAGGGCGATGCGGCGGCGGCGCACCGCGGGCAGCGTGCCGGAGGAGGCCGCGTCGCCCACCGGGGCGGCGCGGTACAGCGTCATCCGGAGACCGGCGGGTGCGCGGCCCCGAGGAACTGCGACAGCCACAGCGCCAGGAGCACCAGCAGCAGCAGTACCCCGACCGCGTACGCGGCCCGCCGCACCCGCCGGCGCCGGGCGCCGCTAGGGTCGACGAATACCGGCCGCGGCTCCTGCCGGCCGTTGCGGATGACGGCGGTGGCCGCCCGCTCGGGCAGCGGCGCCTTGCCGACGGCCCGGTCGATCCGGGCGCGCCCCATCGGACGGCTTGTCCCCGGGTGCTCGGTCATGTCCTCGAACATAGAAGAGCCGCCGGGATCCTGCATGATCCACGAGGGCGGTGGGTAGGAGGGGTTCAATGCGATGTGGGGGCACCGCAATCGTGGCCCTGCTGCTCGCGGTCCTGCCGGCCGCGTGCAGCAGGGCCGCGGGGGAACCGTGGCCGGAGGCGGGGCACGGGCCGTCGGCCGTTGCGCTGAGCGAGCCGCAGCGGCGCGTCGCCGACGAGCTCATCGGCGTGTTCGAGCACGGCGACCCGGCGCCGCACTACGAGGCGGTCGAGACGCTCGGGGACGGCCGGGGGTACACCTGCGGCACCATCGGCTTCACGACCAGCGGCACCGAGGTCCGCGACGTCGTGGCGGCCTACACCGCGGACGTCCCGGGCAGCCCGCTGGCCCGCTACCTGCCGCGGCTGCGTGAGCTGGCCGACGGGGGCAGCGCCGACACCGGCGGCCTCGACGGCTTCGCCGCGGACTGGAAGGCGGCGGCCGCCGACCCGAGGTTCCGGGCCCAGCAGGACGCCCTGGCCGGCCGGCTCACGCTGGACCCGGCGCTGCAGGCCGCCCGGAAGCTGGGGATCCGCACGCCGTTGGGGGTCGCGGTGCTGTACGACACCGCGGTCCAGCACGGCACCGGCGACGACCCGGACGGGATGCCCGCGCTGATCGCCCGGGCCATGCGCAGGGCCGGCGGCGAACCGGCCGGCGGCGTCGACGAGCAGGACTGGCTGCAGGCGTTCCTCGACGAGCGGGAGCAGACGCTGCGCCACGCGCACGACCAGGACACCCGCGCCGCCTGGTCGGAGTCGACCGGCCGCGTCGACGCGCTGCGCGAGCTCGTCGACGACAGCCGGTGGCGCCTGGACCCGCCGGTGCGCATCACCGTCGACGGCGACGACTACGACCTGCGGTAGGGTCCGGCGACGGCCGTCAGGCCGGCAGCAGCCCGATCCGGCCGTGGTACTCGCGGCCGAGCCGGTCGGTGTCGGAGCCGACGAGCAGCCCGGCCGGGCAGGTCACCAGGACGCCGACGCCGATGCCGCGGCTGTGCGTGGGGTTCCACGGCAGCGCGGCGCCCGTGGCCGGGTCGAGCGCGGCGATCCCGGGCCGGGCGACGGCGCCGGGCCCGGCGCTCTTGTGCCCGTTCGGGTTGTCCATCCACTGCTGGTGCCCGCCGACGTAGACGGCGGCCGGGGTGACCGCGACCGACCACAGGGTGTTGCCGCCGGTGCGGTTGACCCACGCCGGCCGGTGGTTGCCCCCGCCGGCCAGGTCGAACCGGGCGACGCTGTCGCACATCCGCTGGGCGCCCGACATCCCGCCGGTCGCGGCGACGGCGAGCCAGGTCCCGTCGGGGGCGAAGTCGACGCCGCGCAGGTAGCTGTCGTACAGCGTCTTGCACTTGGCGGCGTAGGCGTCGGTCGACCAGGCGGCCACCCCCGGCGCCGGGCCGCCCAGGCCGGCGACGACGAGCTGCGCGCGGCGCTGCCCGGCGGCCGCGTCGAACGCGCCCACCGCGGCCAGGCGCGTCGCGTCGGCGGTGACCGCGATGGCCTCGACCTTCACCGTGCCCCGGTCGGCCCGGGCCAGCCGCAGGTCGAAGCCGGGATCGACGGCGCCGGTGGCCGCGTCGAGGCGGGCCAGCCCGGCCCGCGGCTGCCCGCCGATGGTGGTGAAACTGCCGCCGGCGTACAGCCACGGCCCGGCCGCCGCCAGCGCCCGGATCTGCCCCTTGCCGGCGGTGGCGGTGAACCCGTCCACGGTCTGCCCGGTGACGGCGTCCAGCTCGGCCAGCCCGGTGCGCGCCCGCCCGTTGACGTGCGCGAACCGCCCCGCCACGAACACCCCGCCGCCAGGCCCGGCGGCCAGCGCGGTCACCGGCCCGTCGACGGCCGGCGCCGGGTCGAGGACCCGCCCGGTGCCGAGCTGGAACGCGAACAGGTTCGGCCGGCGGTACCGCTGGCCGGTGGCCGCGTCGGCGACCGTGGTGAAGTCCCCGCCGACCACCACCGTGTCGCCGACCACGGCGATCGCCGCCACGGCCCCGTCGAGCACGTTGGGCGTCCACGCCACCGGCCGGGCGCTGACCAGCCCGAGCACCGTTCCCGCCCGGGCCGGCCACGCGACCGCGATCATGACCAGCACCGCCGCAGCGGCCAGCAGGCGACGCATCCGCGCACCACGCCCTTCCCGTCCCCGGTGCGCCGTCGTGCGCCCGCAAGGCGTTCAACGACGAGCCCCCGGGACGGGTCACAGGCTTCAGTCGAACAGCTGGTACACCGAGTCGGGCGCCGGGATCGCGCCGGTCGGCTTGGTGACGGGCTGGATCTCGCCGAACCCGGCGAACGTCAGCGACATCGCCAGATCGGATGAGATCGAGGCGCCGTCGATGACGAACGAGGTCAGGCGCCCCTTGTCGTCGGTCGTCGCGGTGAACGGCACCGCCTTGGCCTTGGCCCCGGCGCTCTTGAGCGTGTCGGCGGAGGGCGCGAGCACGCTGTTGGCGACGGTCATGTCGACGGTGCCCGCGAAGTGGGTGGCGTCGGTCCGGGTGACCTCGCCGAGCCCGTCCTTGAACAGCTCGGTGACCCCGAGCTCCGGCGCGCCGGAGCTGTCGACGGGCAGGGTGGCGGTGGAGCTGACCTTCGATCGGTCGACGAGCAGCCAGTGGACCGGGTCCAGCCCCCACTGCTTGTTGAGGTCGTCCCCGAAGTCGGCCTTGATCCACAGCTCCGGGGTGACGATGGTGTACGCCACCGAGATGTGGGTCGTCCCGACATCGCCGCCGATCTGCATCGTGGCGACCTTGGCGCGGCTGTCGATGCGCCCGCCGCCGGTCATGTCGCCCTGCTTGATGCCGAACGTGTACGCGGTCTCGTCCAGGTTCTTGACGGCCGCCTTGAGCGCCTCGGCCGGCGGCAGCGGGCTGGCGGACGCGGCAATGACCCGGCCCTGGCCGCCGGTGTCGGTGGTGAACTCGGCCTCACACCCGGCGAGCGCACCGGCCGCGACGACGAGCGTGAGCAATGCGGTTATGTGTTTCATGATGTGTATGCCCTCCGAATGCGAAGCTTTTCGGAGGCTACTGGCGGGTCACCGCAGAAACTGTCGCCGATTCACCGCCCGCGCTGTGGCGAGCCGCACGTATCAGAATCCGGCCTGAACCGTCGGCCGGGCCCGGCCCGAGACCACGACCCGGGCTAACGCGTGGGGGCTACCCCCGTGGACTCGCGCACGACCAGGCGGCCGGGCTGGCGCACGACGCCGGAGTGCTGTTCGCCGTCGAGCACCGCGAACAGGTGCTGCACCGCGGTCGCGCCCAGCTGTTCCAGGTTGAGGTCGACCGTGGTCAGCGGCGGGCGGCACTCCGTGGCGAAGACCTCCCAGTTGTCGTAGCCGACCAGTGCCACGTCGTCGGGGACCGCGCGGCCCAGCTCACGCAGGGCCTCGGCGGCGCCCGAGGCGATCTGGTCGTTGCCGCAGAAGATGGCGTCCACGTCCGGGTGGGCGGCCAGCAGGCGGGCCGTGGCGTGGCGGCCCCAGCGCTGCGACCACTGGCCGAACAGCGGGTCACCCACGAGGGGGAGGCCGGCGGCGTCGAGGACCTCGCGCAGCGCGGCGACGCGGTCGTGGGCGGCGCGGTAGCCGGGGTCGCCGGTGATGTGCGCGATGCGGCGGCGGCCCAGCGACACCAGGTGCTCGGCGGCCAGGCGGGCGCCGCCGGCGTCGTCGGCGATCACCGACAGGTCCGACGGGTCGTCGGACTCGCAGTAGGCGTAGACGACCGGGACCGGGATGTCGCGGGTCAGCGACGGGCGCAGGTCGTTGGCGTCGCCCAGGATGATGAAGCCGTCGACCTGGCGGGCCAGCAGGGTGCGGATGTAGTGGCGGCGGCGGATCGCGTCGCCGCGGGCGTCGCACAGCAGCACGCTCATCTGCTCGTTGCCCAGCGCGTTCTCGGCGCCCAGCAGCACCGGGATGGCGAAACGGGCCGCGGACAGCTCGTCGGTGAGCAGGCCGATCGTGCGAGTATTGCCGGAGATCAGGCCGCGGGCCAGCACGTTGGGCTGGAACGACAGCTCCTCCGCGGCCTGCTGCACGCGCCGGCGGGTCGCCGGGGCCACCTCGTCACGCGAGTTCAGCGCCTTCGACGCCGTCGCGATCGAGACCCCGGCCCGCTTCGCGACGTCGGTCAGGGTGACCTGTGCGCGCTTTCTTCCCACGTCAGACGGTCCTCTCGAAAACTTTTCGGCGAGCATAGCCGACCGGCACTGATCGTCACAACTGTCACACGGCTGGGAGTTGCGGAAATAGACCGTTGACACCGCTGTAACCTGCTGCCACCATTCCCGAAAAGGATTTCGGCGAGGTGCACGCGAAGCGGGCATTGGGGGTCCGGGGTGGGAACCCCCGGCGCGCCCGCGCCGGAGGCGTGCGCCGACAACGCTTGTGAGAAAGGTGGTGGCCGTGACCGCCAACCCGGGACCTGTCGCGCCCTCGCGCGGGGTGCTGCGGCCCGTCGGACTGCACCAGGTGCGGCTCACCGGCGGGTTCTGGGGCCAGCGCCAGGCGGTCAACGGCACCGCCACCATCGAGCACTGCCGCGAGTGGCTGGACCGGCTCGGCTGGACCGGCAACTTCCGCGACCCCGACGCCGCGCTGCGCCGCCGCGGGCGCGAGTTCTCCGACTCCGAGGTGTACAAGCTGACCGAGGCCGCCTGCTGGGAGACCGCCCGGCCGGGCGGGCACCCGCACGGCGAGCTGCTCGCCGAGTTCACCGCCCTCGCGGCCGGGGCCCAGGCCGACGACGGCTACCTGCACACCGGCTACGGCCGGCCGGGGCAGCCCGCGCGCTACAGCGACGCCAACTTCGGCCACGAGCTCTACTGCGCCGGCCACCTGCTGCAGGCGGCGGTCGCCGCGGCCCGCACGGGCGCCGCCCCCGGGCTGCTCGACGTCGCCCGCCGCGCCGCCGACCACGCCTGCCGGCGGTTCGCCGCCGAGGGCTTCTGCGGCCACCCGGAGATCGAGCCGGCCCTGGTCGAGCTCTACCGGGTCACGGGGGAGGAGCGATACCTCGCCCAGGCGGCCGCGTTCATCGAGCGGCGCGGGCGCCGCAGCCTCCCCGAGCACGAGTTCGGGTGGCGGTACTTCCAGGACGACACCCCGCTGCGCGACGCCGAGGTGTTCGGCGGCCACGCCGTGCGCGCCCTCTACCTCGCCATCGGCGCCGTCGACGTGGCCGTGGAGACCGGCGACGACGACCTGCTCGCGTCCGTCGCCCGCCAGTTCGACCGCACCCTGGCCCGGCGCACGTACATCACCGGCGGCGTCGGCTCCCGCCACCTCGACGAGGCCTTCGGGGACGATTTCGCGCTCCCGCCCGACCGCGCCTACTCCGAGACCTGCGCCGGCGTGGCCACGGTCATGCTCGCCCACCGGCTGCTGCTGGCCACCGGCGAGACCCGCTACGGCGACGTCGTCGACCGCGTGCTGCACAACGTCATCGCCGCCGCGGTCGCCGACGACGGCCGCTCCTTCTTCTACGCGCACACCCTGCACCAGCGCACCCCGGCCGAGGTGCCGCCGGCCGAGCACGAGCAGCTGCGCTTCGGCGGCGGCCAGCGCGCGCCCTGGTTCGAGGTGTCCTGCTGCCTGACCAACGTCTCGCGGCTGCTCGCCTCCCTCGGCACCTACCTGGTCACCGAGGACGACGCCGGGGTGCAGATCCACCAGTACGCCCCGATGCTCGTGGCGGCGTCCGGGCTGCGCCTGCAGATCAGCACCGGCTACCCCGAGGCCGGCGAGGTCACCGTCACCGTGCTCGAGGCGCCCGCCGAGGAGCGGGCGCTGACGCTGCGCGTGCCGGCGTGGGCCGGAGGCGGCACCCGCGTCGAGCGGCGCGTCTTCGCCGCCGGCGACGAGGTCCGCCTCGACCTGGCCGTGCGTCCCCGCTGGACCTTCCCCGACCCCCGCGTCGACGCGGTGCGCGGCTGCGCCGCCGTCGAGGTGGGCCCGGTCGTGATGTGCGCCGAGTCCATCGATCAGGAGGACGGCGTGCGCCTCGACGAGCTCCAGGTCGACACCGCCGTCGCCCCGGAGGCCAACGCGGTGAAGGGCCGTTCGATCTCACCGGTCGACGACCCCTGGCCGTACCGTGACCGCCACACGACCAACCGCATCTCGACAACGGGCGACGAGCCCGAACCGATCGTGGTGCCGCTCGTGCCGTACCACCGCTGGGCCCGCCGTGGCCCGTCCACCATGCGCGTCTGGCTGCCCACCGTCCCGTCCTGAAATGGAGGTGACGCGATGCCGCACCCCCGCTGGAAATCCAGGCTGGCAATCGCGTTGACGACCGCCCTGACCGCCTCCCTCGCCGCCGTCGCAGTGCCCGCCAGCCCTGCCGCCGCGGCCCAGACCATCGGCTACCCAACGTTCACCGGGCCGGCGATCCCGGCCGCGCCGGTCGGCTACACCACCGGCAACATGATGCAGACCATCTACAACGCGGAGAGCGGCGGCACCGACTTCTGGGTCGACCGCATGCTCGCCCGCTCCGGCGGCAGCGACCCGGCCGACGCCGACGGGCCGATCCTCATGACCCGCGGCCGCGCCCTGTTCATGAAGACGTACAACCCGTCGGTGCTCGGCTTCGCCGGCCACGTCGCCTACTGGGAGAGCATCAGCGACGCCAACGCCTACTCGATCGCGGTCAGCCCGGGCACCTTCACCGAGCAGACCGCCCAGCGCTGGCAGGCGCCCAGCTACGCCAAGAGCGTCTTCACCAGCGGCTCCGTCTCCATCACCCAGCAGAAGTTCATCACCAACAACAACGTCGCGGTGACGAACCTGTCGATCACCAACAACGGCTCGTCCTCGACCACGCTGACACTGCGGGCCACCTCGCCGTACGCGACCGGCGGCAGCGGCGCCGAGCTGACCGGCTCGACCGGCACGAAGAACAGCCTCACCACGCTCACGACGAAGCTCACCGGCGACGGCTTCGCGGTCTCCTCCGGCGGGCTGAACCGCTCCATCACCATCGGGGCCGGCGCCACCGCCACGGCGAAGGTCGTGATGGGCTTCATCGCCAACGAGATCCCGGAGTCGGCGACCGAGTACTCCGCCTACGCCGGCTACTCCAACGCCACCGCGTTCGCCACCCACGTGCGTGCCTACAACAGGTGGTGGGCGGACAACATCCCGTTCTTCGACTCGCCCGAGCCGGCGCTGACGAAGAACTACTACTACCGCTGGTGGCTGATGCGGTTCAACAACCTCGACGCGAACATCCCCGGGCAGACCTACCAGTTCCCGACGTCCGTCGAGGGCGCGCTGGGCTACAACAACGCCATCGCGCTCACCCAGCCCATGCATATCGACGACCTGAAGTACCTGCGCACGCCGCTGTACGCGTACGGCGACTGGCTCTCCGTCGGGCAGGTCTCCAAGGGAGGCCGGTTCGTCGACAACCCCGGCGACCCGGAGAACTGGTCGAACAGCTACACGCAGTACATCGCCGAGGCGGCCTGGCGCAGCTACCAGATCCACGGCGGCCAGCCGGCGCTCGCGGCGAACCTCGCCAAGTACGCCGAGGGCGACGTCAAGGGCCAGCTCGCCACGTACGACACGAACAACAACAAGCTCATCGAGTACAACTGGGGCGCCATGACCGGCAACGACGCCGACGCGGTGTCGTTCCACTGGCGCTCCGGCAACATGGACCGCGGCGAGGCCGCCTACCAGTACAGCGGCGCCCGCGCGGCGGCCCAGGCCTACGCGGCGATCGGCAACACCGCCAAGGCCAATGAGATGAACGCGCTGGCCGACCAGATCGGCGCGGCGATCGTCAGCGTGCTGTGGAACCCGTCGCACAACCTGTTCGAGAACCGGATGGTCTCCGACGGGGCGTTCAACCCCTGGAAAGAGATCAACATCTACTACCCGTTCGCGGTGGGTGCCGTCCCGAACACCACGCAGTACAAGCAGGCGCTGCGGCTGTTCGACGACCCGGCGCAGTACCCGATCTTCCCGTTCTACACCGCCGACCAGGCGGACAAGGCGGCGTCGGGCACCGGCAGCAACAACTTCTCCACCATCAACTCCACGGTGCAGTTCCGGCTGCTGAGCTCGGTGCTGCGCAACTACCCGACGTCGTACCTCACCGCGGACTGGTACAAGAAGCTGCTGTACTGGAACGCCTGGGCGCAGTACGTGGGCGGCAACACCGCCTGGCCCGACGCGAACGAGTTCTGGGCCGACTGGAACGGCTCCTCGATCACCTACCGGTCGTGGATCCACCACAACATCCTCGGCAGCAGCAACTGGACCCTGATCGAGGACGTCGCCGGGCTGCGGCCGCGCAACGACGCCAAGGTGGAGCTCTCGCCCATCAACATCGGGTGGGACCACTTCACCGTCAACAACCTGCGCTATCGCAACGCCGACCTCACGATCGTGTGGGACGACCCGGCCGACGGCGTGACCCGCTACCCGGGCGTGCCGCAGGGGTACTCCATCTTCATCAACGGCACCCGGGTCGCCACCGTGAACTCGCTCGTGCCGTTCACCTGGGACCCGGCCACCGGCACGGTCACCACGACCGGCACCGTGTCCTACAGCCAGGCCTACGCCGGGCTGCAGGCGCCCACGCAGGTCGTGCAGACCGACGCCCGGGTCGTCGACGAGATGGCGAAGGCCGGCATCGACGACAGCACCGCGGCGCCGACGAACCTCGCCGCCGGCGCGGCCGTGTCCGCCTCCTACACCGGCGCCGGCACCTCCACCGGCGGCGCCATCGACGGCTTCCCGACCAACGAGCCGTTCTGGGGCGCCGGCGGCTCCCCGAACAGCCAGGACTGGTTCGAGGTGAACTTCGGCCAGGCCCGGACGCTCAACGAGATCCGGTTGTACTTCAAGGACAGCCGGCCGGCCTCGAGCACGTACCGGGCGCCGTCGGCGTACGACATCCAGTACTACAACGGCAGCGCCTGGGTCAGCGTGCCGAGCCAGGCCAAGAGCCCCGGCTCGCCGAGGGCCAACTACAACCTGGTCACCTTCCCGGCGATCAGCGCCCAGCGGGTGCGGGTGCTGGCGACCAACGCCTCGGGCGCCAAGACCGGCCTGACGGAGATCAAGGTGTACAACCGCGGCGGCACCCAGCCCCCGCCGGTGACCAACCTGGCGCTGTCGGCGACGCCGAGCTGCTCCTACACGTCGGCGTGGGAGAGCTGCGCGGCGATCAACAACGGCGACGAGCCGACCAGCTCCAACAGCGGCGCGTCGAACGACGGCAGCCGCTGGGGGACCTGGCCCAACAGCGGCACCCAGTGGGCCGAGCTGCAGTGGGCATCGGCCCAGACGCTGAGCCAGGCGCAGGTGTACTTCTTCGACGACGAGCAGGGCATCGACATGCCCTCGGCGTGGAAGCTGCAGTACTGGAACGGCTCCGCGTACGTCGACGTGCCCGGCGCCGGCCCGTACACGCTCACGAAGAACGCGTACAACACCGTCACCTTCACCGCGACCTCGACGACCCGCCTGCGGGTGCAGCTCACCAGCACCGGCACCGCGTCGGTGGGGCTGCTCGAGGTCAAGGCGCTGAGTTGATCAAGGTGCGGTGCTGATCATGCACCACGTGCGGAGACCGCCGGCGATGCGGGACGTCGCCCACCTCGCCGGGGTCTCCCACCAGACCGTCTCGCGGGTGGTCAACGACCATCCGAACGTCCGGTCGGAGACGCGAGCCAGGGTGCTGGCGGCGATGCGGGCGCTGGACTACCAGCCCAACGTCGCCGCCCGGACCCTGGCCACCAACCGGTCGCAAACGGTCGGCCTCGTCACCTTCGACACGACGCTCTTCGGGCCCTCGTTCATGGTCCACGCCATCGAGCGGGCGGCCCGGGAGGCCGGCTACTTCGTCAGCATCGCCAGCGCCCGGGAGCCCGATGTGCCACAGGTCCGCGACGCCGTCCGGCGCCTGCGCGAGCAGGCCGTCGAGGGCATCGTCACGCTCGCCCCGGTCGCGGCGGCCTGGACGGCGCTGCGCCAGGAGCCGCTCGACGTGCCGATCGTGGTGCTCGGCATCGGTGCGGGGGAGGGCACCGACGTGCCGATGGTCTCCGTCGACAACGCCGCCGGCGCGGCCCTGGCGACCCGCCACCTGCTCGAGCTCGGCCACCGCACCGTGCACCACGTCACCGGCCCGTCGAACTGGCCCGAGGCCCGCGAACGGCTCGCCGGCTGGCGGGCCGCGCTCGAGGAGGCCGGGCGGGTCGCGCCCGCACCGCTGGCGGGCGACTGGAGCGCCGCGTCCGGCTACGACGCCGGCCGCGACTTCGCCGGCCGGCCCGAGGTGACCGCCGTGTTCTGCGCCAACGACCAGATGGCGATGGGCGCGCTGCGGGCCCTGCACGAGGCCGGCCGCCGCGTGCCCGCCGACGTGAGCGTCGTCGGCTTCGACGACGTACCCGAGGCGCCCTACCTGCTGCCGCCGCTCACCACGGTCCGGCAGGACTTCGCCGAGCTGGGCCGGCGCAGCCTGGACCTGCTCGTCGACCAGATCTCGACGGGCGCACGCCGGGGCGGGGAGCACCGCACCGCGCCGCGTCTCGTCGTACGAAGTTCCACCAGCCCCGTTTCAGATTGAGAGCGCTCACAACCATGAGAGGAATGACCGTGAGACGTCTGTTGTGCAGCACCGTCGCTGCCGCGTTACTGCTCGGAGCCGCCGCCTGCGGCGACGGCAAGGCACCAGGTGTATCCAATGATGGGGCCCAGGCGAACGCCGACAGCGGGGCAACGCTCACCCTGTGGACCCGGGCCGCGACCGAGTCCGTGTCGAAGGCGTACGCGGCCGCCTACAACGCCACCCACAAGAACCAGGTCCAGGTCACCGCGTACCCGAACGAGGAGTACCCGGCGAAGCTCGCCTCGGCGGCCGGCGCGAAGGCGCTGCCCGACCTGTTCGCCTCCGACGTCGTGTTCGCGCCGCAGTACGCCTCCCAGGGCCTGTGGCTGGACATCACCGACAAGTTCAACTCCCTCGCGATCAAGGACAAGGTCGCGCCGGCCCACGTGCGCAACGGCATGTGGAACAAGAAGAACTACGCGGTGCCGCACACCATCGACATGTCGGTCATGCTGTACAACAAGGACCTGTTCACCAAGGCCGGCCTCGACCCGGAGAAGCCGCCGACCACGCTGCAGCAGTTCGCCGACGACGCCCGCGCCGTCAACAAGCTCGGCGGCGACGTGCACGGCACGTACTTCGGCGGCAACTGCGGCGGCTGCAACGTCTTCACGCTGTGGCCGTCGGTGTGGGCGGCCGGCGGCGACGTGATGAACGCCGAGGGCACCGGCAGCACCATCAACAGCAAGGAGATGGCCGACGTCTTCGCGCTGTACCGCAAGCTCTACACCGACGGCGTCGCCGCGCCCGCGTCGAAGGACGAGGCCGGCCCGACGTGGCTCGGCGCCCTGCAGAGCGGCAAGATCGGTATCGCGCCCGGCCCGGCCGCCTGGCTCGGCCTGATCGAGGAGAAGGCCACGTTCAAGCTCGGCGTCGCGCCGATCAGCGGGCTCAACGGGGGCGAGTCGACGTTCGTCGGCGGCGACTCGATCGGCATCGGCGCCACGACCAAGCACGCCACCGAGGCGTGGGACTTCCTGGCCTGGACGCTCGGCGACGAGGCCCAGGTCGAGGTCGTGGCCAAGGGCAAGGGCGTGCCGGTGCGCACGGACCTGGCCAGCAACAAGTACTCCTCGGCCGACCCCCGCGTCGTCACCATCAACAACCTGATGGGCAAGGGCAGGACGCCCTACGCGAAGAACTTCAACGCCACCTACAACGACCCGCAGAGCCCGTGGGTGACCGCCTTCCGCGGCGCCCTGTTCGGCGACGCCCAGAAGTCCCTGGACGACGGCGCCACCGCGCTGACCGCCTCCTTGAAGAAATAGGCACCCATGACACTGCTCGTCCCTGCGCGGCCGGCGGAGTCCCCGCCGGCCGCCCGGCCCCGGCGCCGCCCCGGACGCCGATGGGTCGGCGCCCTCTACGCCGCACCCACCGCGTTCATGGTCGGGCTGTTCTTCCTCGTACCGCTCGGGCTCGTGGCGTGGATGTCGCTGCACCACTGGCCGCTGCTCGGCCCGCCCGAGCTCAACGCGCCGGAGAACTACGCCGGCATGGCCGACGACGAGCTGCTGAGCACGGCGGTGTGGTTCACGCTGAAGTACACCGTCATCGTCACCGTCCTGCTGTTCGTGCTCTCGTTCGGCCTGGCCCTGCTGGTCCAGCACGCCGGCCGAGGCATCGGGCTGCTGCGCACCGCGTACTTCATCCCGGCCGCGGTCGGCTTCGCCAGCGCCTCGCTGCTGTTCCTCGGGATGCTCAGCGACGAGATCGGCCCGGTCAACCGGATCCTCGAGTCGCTGGGCCTGCTGCACGGCTACGTCTCATGGACCAGCGGCAGCTCGGCCGGCGCGCTGAGCTCCGCCGTCGGGCTGGTGCTCTGGCGCTTCGCCGGCTTCAACATGCTGATCCTGCTCACCGGCCTGCAGGCGATCCCGGTCGACGTGTACGAGGCCGCCCGCCTCGACGGCGCCACGCGCTGGCAGGTCTTCCGGCGGATCACGGTACCGCTGATGCGCCCCACGATCGCCCTCGTCCTGACGCTCATGGTCACCGGCTCGCTGCTGGCCTTCGACCAGTTCTGGATCCTCACCCGCGGCGGCCCGGACAACAGCACCACCTCGCTGGTGATGGTCATCTACCGCAAGGCCTTCATCGAGCTCGACCTCGGCTCGGCCGCGGCGATCTCGGTGGTGCTGCTCGGCGTCCTCGTCGTGTTCAACGTCGTGCAGCTCGGCATGCTGCGCAGAAGGGGCTGACATGCGACGGCTGACCGGCGCGGCGCTCGCCATCCTGTTCCTGTTCCCGCTCGCCTGGAGCGCCTTCGCCTCGGTGCGCACCCCGGCGGGCTTCGGCCTGGAGAACTACTCCCGGCTGTTCACCGCCGACAACGGCATCCGCTTCGAGCACGTGTTCAACTCCGTCGCGGTCAGCGTCCTCACCGTCGGGGGCACCCTGCTGGTGAGCACGCTGGGCGGCTACGCGTTCGGCCGGTTCTCCTTCCCCGGCAAGGACGCGCTGTTCCTGCTGACGCTGGCGATCCTCATGGTGCCGTACGCGACCATCCTCATCGCCCTCTACGTGCTGCTCGGCTGGATCGGCCTGCAGGACTCCCTCATCGGCCTGAGCCTGGTGCTCATCATGTTCCAGCTGCCGTTCTCGATCTTCATGATGCGCAACTCGTTCGAGGCGGTGCCCAAGGAGCTGGAGGAGTCCGCGCTCATCGACGGCTGCACCTCCTTCGGCGCGCTCGTGCGGGTCATGCTGCCCGCCGTGCGGCCCGGGCTCATCACCGTCGGCCTCTTCGCGTTCCTCACCTCGTGGAGCGAGTTCTTCGCCCCGCTGATCCTGCTCAACTCGACCGACAAGTTCACCATGATGCTCGCCGTGGTGAACATGCGCACCGCCACGTTCGGCGCCATCGACTACGCCGCGCTGGAGGCCGGCGTGACGTTCATGGCGGTGCCTTGTCTGGTGCTGTTCCTCGTCCTGCAGCGCAGCTACGTCCGCGGCTTCATGTCCGGCGCGCTGCGCGGCTAGCTCTCAGGAGGATCCATGCCCACCCGCCGCACCGTGCTCGCGGCCTCCGCCGCCGGCGCCGTCGCTGCGTTCGTGGCTGTTCAAGAAGCCGCGGCCGCCCGGACCGACATCGGCGTATCCGCCTACGCCTTCCCCCTCACCGCCGTGCAGCTGCTCACCAGCCCGTTCACCGCCAACACGGGCCGCACGCAGTCGTACCTGCTGTTCCTCGACATCGACCGGCTCCTGCACACCTTCCGGCTCAACGCGGGGCTGCCGTCGTCGGCCACGCCGTGCGGCGGCTGGGAGTCGCCGACGACCGAGCTGCGCGGGCACTCCACCGGCCACCTGCTCAGCGCGCTCGCGCAGGCCTACGCGAGCTCCGGCAACACCGCGTTCAAGGCCAAGGGCGACCAGATCGTCGCCGTGCTGGCCCAGTGCCAGGCTGCATCCGGCTATCTGAGCGCCTTCCCGGAGAGCTTCATCGACCGGGTCGAGGCGCGGCAGTCGGTGTGGGCGCCGTACTACACCCTGCACAAGATCATGGCCGGCCTGCTCGACATGTATCTGCTCGCCGGCAACGCGCAGGCGCTGACCGTGCTCACCAGGAAGGCCGCCTGGGTCAAGGCCCGCAACGACCGGCTCACGCTGACCCAGCGCCAGAACATGCTGGACACCGAGTTCGGCGGCATGAACGAGGTGCTGACCAACCTCTACCAGGTCACCGGCGACGCCAACCACCTGACCACGGCGCAGTACTTCGACCACGCCGAGATCTTCGACCCCCTGGCGTCAGGAGTGGACAACCTGAACAACTACCACGCCAACACGCAGATCCCGAAGATCATCGGGGCGATCCGGGAGTACCACGCCACGGGCACGGCCCGCTACCGCGACATCGCCGTGAACTTCTGGGACATCGTCACCAACCATCACACGTACGCGATCGGCGGCAACTCCAACGGCGAGTACTTCAAGGCGCCGGACCGCATCGCCAGCGAGCTGTCGGACACCACCGCCGAGTGCTGCAACGTCTACAACATGCTCAAGCTGACGCGGCAGCTGTTCCTGACCAACCCGGCGCGCGCCGACTACATGGACTACTACGAGAAGGCGGTCTACAACCAGACCCTGGCCTCGCAGGACCCGAACTCGGCGCACGGGTTCCAGTGCTACTACGTGCCGCTGCGGGCCGGGGGTATCAAGACGTACAGCAACGACTACAACAGCTTCGTGTGCTGCCACGGCACCGGCATGGAGAGCAACACGAAGTACGGCGACTCGATCTACTTCCACGACGGCGGCAGCACGCTGTACGTCAACCTGTTCATCCCGTCGGTGCTCACCTGGCCGGCCCGCGGCGTGACGGTCCGCCAGGACACCACGTTCCCGGACGCCGGCTCGACGAAGCTGACGGTGACCGGATCGGGCACGTTCACGGTGAAGGTGCGCATCCCGGCGTGGGCGACCGGCGCGGCCCTGAAGGTCAACGGCGCCGCGCAGGCCGCACCGCAGCCCGGCACCTACGCGACCATCAGCCGCACCTGGGCCTCCGGCGACGTCGTCGACCTGACCCTGCCGATGGCGCTGACCCGCGAGGCCACCAACGACAACAGCACCGTGCAGGCGGTCAAGGTCGGCCCGATCGTGCTCGGCGGCCTGTTCGGCACCAGCAACCTCTCCGCCCTGCCGGTGCTCGACCCGGCCACGCTCACGGCGACGAGCACGCCGCTGCAGTACACCGCGAACGGCGTCACCCTCCAGCCCTTCTACAAGGTCCACGGCCAGCGGTACTCGGTCTACTGGTCCGTCACCGGCGGCCAGACGCTGCCCGCGTTCGTCGCCTACTACCCGTTCGACAACAGCGCCGCCGACGCCACGGGCAACGGCAAGACCGCGACGCTTGTCAACGCCGCCTACACGACCGGCCGCACCGGCAGCGCCGTCAGCCTCAACGGCACCAACGGCTACGTGTCGCTGCCGGCCGGCATCCTGGCCGGCGCGAGCAGCTTCTCGATCGCGCTGTGGGTGCGCATCACGACGCTGGCCTCGTGGTCGCGGGTGTTCGACTTCGGCACCGGCACGGGCGTCAACATGTTCCTGACCCCGCGCTCGAGCACCGGCACCGCCCGCTTCGCCATCACCACCGGCGGCTCGGGCGGCGAGCAGCGCATCGACGCCCCGGCGGCGCTGCCGGCCGGCGCCTGGACCCACGTGGCGGTCACGAAGACGGGCAACGTCGGCATCCTGTACGTCAACGGCGCCGAGGTCGCCCGCAACAGCGCCATGACCCTGAGCCCGGCGAGCCTCGGCAACACCACGCAGAACTGGCTCGGCCGTTCGCAGTACGCCGACCCGTACCTCACCGGCGCCATCGACAGCGTCCGCCTTTACAGCCGGGCGCTGACCGCCTCGGAGGTCTCCGGCTTCTTCTCCGCCGGCAACTGACCGGCGCCCCGCGGCGGCGGTCCATCGGCCGAACCGCCGCCACGGTCGCGCCCAGCAGCGCGACGGCGACCCACAGCGAGCGCGGCACGGCGTCGTGCGGCGCGCGGAGGTACAGCCCGCCCAGCCCCGTGACGCCCGCGGTCGCGCCGAGCCTGGGGCGGTTCCAGTCGCGTTGCCATCAACGCCGCGGATCGCGGCCGAATCCGCCGCGCGCGGCCGCCGTTGTGGCGCTTATGCCTGCGCGCCGGGCAGCAGGGGCCGCATGAACGTGCGCTCGTAGCGCACCACGCACCGGGAGTCGTCCCGGATCTTGTCGGCCGCGACGAACTCGGGGTCGACGCCGAAGCGCGCCCGGTAGCGCTCGTAGGCCGCGAGGCTGTCGAAGCTGAACAGCGCCTCGGCCCGGTCGCTGGCCCCCTCGGCGGGAAGGAAGTAGCCGTGGTGGACCCCGCCGTGCTCGCCCACCAGCCGCATCCACTCCCGCGCGAAGCGCTCGAACGCCTCGATCTGCGCCGGATCGATCGTGTAGTGCACCACGCAGGTGATCATCCGTTCACCCTACGCGGCATTGCCAGACGTGTAACCTGTTGGTTACGCTTCCCGGCGTGGACGAGGTGGCCGGCGCGATCGCCGATCCGGTTCGGCGGGAGATCCTGCTGATGCTGCGCGACGCGTCGCGGTCGGCGGGGGAGATCGCCGAGCGGTTCGAGATCAGCCGCCCGGCGGTCAGCCGGCACCTGCGCGTGCTGCGCGAGGCCGGGCTCGTGCGCGACGCGTCGGACGGGCGGCGGCGCGTCTACTCGCTCGTCGCGGGGCCGCTCGACGAGCTCGCCGGGTGGCTCGGGCAGCTGACACGGCCGTCCGGCTGGCAGCACCACTTCGACGCGCTCGAAACCGAGGTCTACCGCGCCCGCCGCGAGCGGCAGTCGCAGCAACCGCAGACATTCAAGAAGGAGACCGCATGAGTCCGACACCGACCGGCCGGCTGTTCGGCGACGAGCTCGTGGTGACCCGCACGTTCCGGGCGTCCATCGAGGACGTCTGGGCGAGCATCACCGATCCGCAGCGCACGGCGCGCTGGTTCGGGCCGTGGGAGGGCGACGGGGCGCCGGGCAACACGATCAAGGTCCAGATGATCCAGGAGGAGGGCAAGCCCTGGATGGACCTGACCATCGAGGCGTGCGAGGCGCCGCACCGGCTGACGCTGTCCTCGGCGCAGGAGCCCGGCGGCTGGCACATGGACCTGACGCTGAGCGAGCGCGACGGCGTGACCGAGCTGCGGTTCGCCAACCGCCTGACCGGGCCGTACGGCGTCGGCGAGGTCGGCCCGGGCTGGGAGTTCTACCTGGACGCCCTCGTCGCCTCGCGCGACGGCGCGCCGATGCCGGACTTCAACGACTACTACCCGGCGCTGAAGGAGTACTTCGAGG
Source organism: Dactylosporangium sp. CA-139066 (assembly GCF_050936175.1). Lineage (NCBI taxonomy): Bacteria > Bacillati > Actinomycetota > Actinomycetes > Micromonosporales > Micromonosporaceae > Dactylosporangium > Dactylosporangium sp. CA-139066. The sequence continues at coordinate 4,701,097 of NZ_JBNJNH010000001.1, forward strand.
CGCAGCAGTAGGAGTGCCGCGCGCGCCGGCCGGTCCGGTGTGCGTCGGTCGGTCAACGTCCACCGGGCCTTGATCTGCGCTCGGTCCTCAAGGTCTTCACCCAGAACGGTCGCCAGGACCACTAGCTTGATCTTTAACCTGTGCGGCGCGGTCGGGGATCGGTCGATTTCTTCTTTCTGGGTTTCGGTTTTCCGGGCTCGTTGCTGGTGACGGTGTGGACGTCGTGGCGGCGGGTGGGGTGGCGGTTTGGTTGGCCTGGCGGCCGTCCGGGTCCTGCCCGGGTGGGTTTCGGTGCTCGGGCGGGGCAGGTGCTTGTTGCGCGCAGGTGCCGAAAGTCGCGTCGGACGCGGGCCGGGGTGAGTCGCTCCGGCGCCGCTGGTCGTTCCCATGGGCGGCGCAGGTCCGCAGCGATCGGACGGGCCAGGCGCAGCTGGGTGTGAGCGGCGATCAGCAGCCAGGTCCACCGGTCGGCGGCGGCAGGGTCGCGCAGTTTCGGCACGGTCCAGCCGAGGGTCTGCTTGAACAACCGGAACGTGTGCTCGATGTCGAACCGGCGCAGGAACACCTGCCACAACAGATCGACCATCGCCGCGTCCGGGGCGGCTGCAGGGTCGGGGCCGATACTGGTGGAGCACCACAGCCAGACCGGTTTCGCGGTGGCGCCGGACGGCAGCCGGGTCACGTCGAGGCGGATCAGGGTGCCTTCCAGGATCGGCAGGTCCGGGCAGTCGGCCCAGGCGGCGCGGCGGGTCAGCCGCGGGTGCAGCCGGTGCCAGGCCCGGGCCCTCGCCGTGCCGTAGAGGCGGGTCTCGGTCACGGTGGTCACGTCGGGGTCGCCCCAGCTGGCCGGGTCACCGAAGATGAACTCGCCGCCGTGGCGGCGGGGCCGGCCCAGCACGCCCGGCTGCCGGGGCGGGGTCGGCCGGCGCAGCACCCGGTCCGAGCGCAGCCGGGCCACGACCCGCACTGGCAGATCCCGCAACAACCAGGCCAGGCGGGCGGCGTCATACCCGGCGTCCATCACAACCCACATGTGCGGGTCCCCAGGTCGCCAGTGCCCCGCGGCGATCAGCCGGGCGAGCACGTCACGGACCTGCCCCGCGGTGACCGCGGCGAGATCAGCGCCCGGCGTCAGGCGCACCACGTCTAACGGCGCGGTCCAGGAACTGCGGCCGGTCTCCAGCGCGACCACGAACGAGTACGACCAGCCCGGCACCCCGATGTGCTGATCCTTGGCCCGGCCGTATGTGTGGCACAGGATCCGCTCCGGCACGGTGTTCGCCTCCGGCCGCAGCCAGCAGGTGACATCCACCGCGAGCACGATCCGGCCGTCGCCGGCCCGCGGCAACGGCACCGACACAACCGCCGTGCGCAGCCGATCCACGTCCACCCGACCAGCACCGAGGGCGTCATACAGTGCGCCATGACCACGACGGTGCTCCGCGATCAGCGACAACCCCGGCAGCGACCGCACCGGCCCGTCCGCGCACAACACCGCGTCCGCCAGCTCGAACAACGCATCAGCACGAGCCGTCAGACAGCGGTACAACTCTCCGCGAAACCAGCCCAGATCCCCACCCACACCACCACGCCCACGATCAGGCACACTGATCCTCCGCAGCCTTTGATCGGATCTTTCTTCCCTAGACAAGAGGAATGATCGATCAAGGGCTGCACCCATGATCAGCCGGGGTCGATATCACCCGACCCGAGGTTAAAGATCAAGCTAGGCGGCGTCGTCCAGGGCGCCGCGCACCGCCGTGAGCCGTGCGGCCAGCTCGGGCGCCCGCGCGGCGAGCGCGGCCAGGTCCGCGCGCGCGTCCAGCGTGGCCGTCCACAGCACACCCCGGCCCTGCTCCAGCAGCGCGACGCCGCGCCGCGGGTCGCCGGTGGCCACGGCGCTCGCGGCGGCGTCGGCGCCCGTGCCGGCGCCCGCGGTGAGGTGGTGCTCGCGGCTGGCCCGGCTCAGGCCGCGCCACGCGCCCAGGCACAGCAGCACGACCGCGCTGGCACTGGCCTCGACCGCGCCGGGCCAGTCGCCGGTCTCGGCGGCGGCGGTCGCGCAGGCACGCATCGCGCTCAGCCGGGCCGCGCTCGGCGCCGTCGCGGTGTGCCCGGCGGCCTGCCACAGCGCCCTGGCCTCGCGCAGCGCCGCAGGGTCGCCGTGCGTGTCGTAAACCGTCCGCAGCGCGTCGCCGAGGTTGCCGAGGGCGGCGGCCCGGGACGGGTCGTCGTGCGGCAGCAGCGCGGCCGCGGTGCGCAGGGCGGCGACCGCGGCGTCGAGGTCGGCGTCGTCGCCGCTGTGCTCGTGCCGGCGCAGCAGCGCCCCGCCCAGGTTCACCAGCAGCCGCGGCCGCACGGGGTGGTCGCCGTCGATGGTCGCGGCGCGGGCGCGGCCGGTGGCGATCGCCTCGTCGAGGTCGGCGGGGTCGGCGACCGTCTCGAAGCGCAGGCGCAGTACCTCGACCAGGTTCATCTCGATCGTCAGCCGGGCCGTGTGGTCGGGCGGCGTCGCGGCGAGCGCGTCGCGCAGCGCCGTGGCCGCGGCGTCGGCGTCGGCCGGGTCCCGCGACGCGGAGAACCGCAGGCCGAGGCTCAGTGCGAGGTTCGCGCTGTGCGTCGCCCGGCCGGGATCGGTGTGCGGGGTGGCGTCGAGCAGGCCGCGGCCGGTGTCGATCGCCTCGTCGAGGTCGGCCGGCTCGCCGAAGCGCTCGTAGCGCCGGCGCAGCGCGTTGCACAGGCCGCTCAGCGAGGTCATGGCGGCCTCGGGCGCGGTGCCGATGACCGTCATCACGCCCCGCGCGACGTCGCGCCAGCCCGGCGACGCCGTCACGGCGGCGCGGGACACGCGCACCGCCTCGTCGAGGTCGGCGCGGTCGCCGAGCCGCTCGAAGCGCAGCCGCAGCGCGATGGCGACGTTGGCCAGCCGGCCGGGGAGTTCGGGGTCGCCGGCGGGGGTAGCGCCGGCGGCCGCCCGCCCTACCTCCACCGCCTCGTCGAGGTCGGCCATGCGGTTGAACCGTTCGAACCGCAGCTGCAGCCACGCGCCGAGCTGGGACAGCCAGTCGGCGCCGCCCATCGCGCGGGCGATCCCGATCGCCTCGTCGAGGTCGGCGGGCCGGTCCAGCCGCTCGAACCGCCTGGCCAGCTCGATGGCCAGGCTGCCGAGCAGTTCGGCGCGGTCCGGGTCGCCGTGGTCCGCCGCGCCGGCCCCGGCGCGGAACGCGGCGACCGACTCGTCGAGGTCGTCGAGCCCGTCGCGATCGGCGAACCGGGCCGCGAGCGCCCGGCCCAGGTTGAACAGGTACGCCGGGCAGGGGTCGGCCGCGACCGCCACACGGGCCGCCTCGACCGCGGCGTCGATGTCGTCCGGGTCGCCGAACTCGTCGAAGTACGTGCCGAGCCCGCGGCAGAGCTCGGCGTGGAACGCGGCCCAGCGCGGGTCGCCGGGGCCCGACCCCTCGATCGCGCGGCGCAGCAGGGCCACGGCCTCGTAGACGCCCCGCCCGTACGGCTGGTCGAGGACGAGGCTGCCCAGGTCGGCCAGGTCGTCCGGGGATGCGTCGGTGGGCTCGCCGTAGACGGCGCGGGCCAGCGGCTCGGGCAGCAGCTCCGAGTGCTGCGGCACCATCATGGCGAACAGCTCCAGCGCGGCGGACCGGTCGTCGTCGGCGGAGCCGGCCAGGTGCCGGCACCAGTGCAGCCACGCCACCAGATGTACGACCTCGATCGGCACCGCCTCGTCGCGGGTCGTCGCGTCCCACAGCCACTCGGCCTCCGCCACGGCGCCGGGCGCCAGCACCGGCCGGGGATCGCCGCGTGTGAGGTATGTGTCGATGCGCGCGTCCAGGCCGGCGAACACCTTCTCGGGCTTCACCGTCCACAATCTACGGTGCGGTCGCCGTGGCGTAGACGCGGCGCAGGGTGTCGAACGTCTCGAGGGTGCGCCGCCCCTCGGCCTGCATGGACCGTACCGCCGGGTCGTCGTCCGGCGCGGCCAGGGCCGCCTCCCACAGGCCCCGCTCGGCCGCGCGCCAGTCGGGCCGGTCGTGCACCTCGACGTCGAGGAACCCGGCCGCCGGCAGGTCGCGGCGCAGGTCCACGCCGCGGATGCGGGGCAGCACGCTCTTGTCGGCCCGGTCGGCGGGCTCCCAGCAGGTCAGGGCGAGCCGGCCGCCGGGCGCGAGCAGGCGCCGGAACTCGTGCAGCGCCGCCAGCGGCGGCTCGGCGAACTGCACCGCGTCGATGCACATCAGCCCGTCGGCGGCGCCGCCGGGCAGGCCGGTGCCGGTCAGGGTGCCGACGCGGAACTCGGCCTGCCCGGCGGGCAGCCGCTCGGCGGCGGTGAGCCGGGCCCGCTCGAGCGCCACGGCGGAGAAGTCCACGCCGGTCAGCCGGGCGCCGGTGCGCAGGGCGACCTCGATGCCGTAGCCGCCGCGCCCGCAGGCGATGTCGAGCAGGGCGGCGCCGGGCCCCAGCCGCAGCGCCTCGGCCACCTCGCCGACGCCGCCCCACGTGAGCGTGCCGGCGTCGCGAAGCTGCGGCGGCAGCCCCATGGCGCGGGCGATGACGGCGTCACGGGCGGGCGAGGTGTCCATGTCGGCGTACCACTGGTCGAAATATGCGGCGTCGAGCGATGTCATCCCGGCATTCTCCCCCCGCGCGACCTGCGCGAGGAGAACGCCAGCCGCCCGAGCGCGGGCGTGAACGCATGCTCACTCATACCCGCACTCTGGCCGCTGGGCGCCCGCCCGGTCTTGAACCGATCGCTCGAGGCGGCCGGCCGATTCCAGCGTGTCGGGATGGTCGTCGCCGAGGACTCGCCGGCGCCCGGCGAGGGCCTCCTCGTAGAGCGCGATCGCGCGGCCGAGGTCGCCCGTGGACTGCAGGGCGGCAGCCAGGCCGTGGACCGACGTCAGCGTGTCGGGATGGTCGTCGCCCAGGACTCGCCGGCGGTCGGCGAGCGCTGCCTCGAGCAGCGGGACGGCTCGAGCCAGGTCACCGGCGGACCGGTAGGCGGTGGCGAGGTCGTTGGCGGAGGTCAGCGTGTCCGGGAACGTGTCGCCCAGCACTCGCCGGCGGTCGGCCAGTGCCTGTTCGAACAGCGGGATGGCCCGATCCAGATCGCCGGCCGAGCAGTAGGCGGCGGCAAGGTTGTGGACGGAGCTCAGCGTGTCGGGATGGTCGTCGCCGAGGACTCGCCGGCGATCGGCGAGAGCCTGCTGATGCAGGGGGATCGCCTGACGGTGCTGTCCGGCCAGCCGGAGACTGGTGGCAAGGTTGTTGACCGCGAACAGTGTTCTCGGATGATCGTCGCCGGCGACCCGTCGGAGGTCGGCGAGGGCCCGCCGGTGCAGCGGGATCGCCTGACGCAACGCTCCGGCCAGCCGCAGACCGCTGGCGAGGTCGTTGGCCGACGTCAACGTGTCCGGATGATCGTCGCCGAGAGCCCGGCGGTATGTGCGGTAGGCCAGCTCGAGGTAGCTCGCGGAATGGTTGACGTTTCCCTGGCTGCGCAGGAAGAGCCCGGTGCGGTGCAGCAAGAGGGCCAGGCCGCGCGCATCGAGGTCGGACTCTCCCGGCGCCGGGGCGGCCGCCAGGACGTCGATGTGCGGCAGCAACGTACGCCAGGCCGGCCACGAGCCGGGATCCTGCCAACCTGCCGGGACCGCGTCCGTCAGGCCCTGGACGGCAGTCCGCCAGGAATCGATGAGGTCGCCGGCCGTCCTCAGGTCGGCGACGGACGTGCGGGTGACGGCCTGGACCAGCCGGTGAACGCTGATGGTGTCGGTGGCCGGATTGAGCGTGATCATGCTGTAGGCGGCGAGCCGGCCGACGGCGCGGGCCGTCGTGGCCGGGTCGGCCAGCGCGGACAGCAGCGTCCGGGGGACGGCTTCGGAGGCGTACCAGGCCAGGACCCTCAGCATCTGCCCGGGCAACGGGTCGGGCGCGAAGCGGTCAAGGGTCACGTTCCACACCCGGGCGATGGTTCGCTGCGCGTCGCGGCCCTCCTCGCCGTCGGCGTACATGGCGGCGGGATATTCGGCCAGCAGCCGAAGGTAGTCGCGAGGCGTGACACCCGTCTGGGTGAGATAGGCGCCCGCCTGCTCCACCGCCAGGGGCAGACAGCCCAGTTCGGCGCAGACGGCGCCGAGTTCGTCGCGGTCGGCGGTGGCGCCCGTCCGGGCGAGGATGGCCGCCAGCAGATCGACGGCCTGGACGTCGGTGAGCACGTCGAGGCGGACCAGGTCGACCAGATCGGGCCATCCGGTGGTCCGCCGGCTGGTCACCACGATCCGTCCCTGCGGCAGCCGGGCCAGAAGACCGGCGATGTCGGCGGGATCGGTGACGTTGTCCAGGATCAGCAGCCACCGGTCGTGCGAAGCCAGCCACTGCACCACCCGCTCCCGCAGCACCTCGGAGGACAGCACCTGCTGCAATCCCGGCTCCAACGCGGCGGCCAGCTCGACCAGGCCGGCGTCGAGCGCGGCCATGCTGTCTGCGGTGATCCACCAGATCAGGGCGAAGTCGTCGATGTGCTGCTGGGCCCAGCGCGCGGCCAGGGTGCTCTTGCCGATGCCGCCCAGTCCATGGACCGCCTGCACCACGACCGGACGCGCCGCGACCGCCGCGTCCAGCCGGGACAGTTCCGGCTCCCGGCCGACGAACATCGCCGGTCGGACCGGCAGGCGCACCAGACCAGCCGGTGGCGCGGCGGGCGCCGAGAATGCCTCGGGCGGCAGCGCCGTGGCATGCCTGGCTCGGATCTGCACGATGGTGGCCCGGTCACCGGTCGACGCGATCCCGTGCAGGTCTCTGCTGACCGCGATCGAGCCGACCGCCTCCGGCCGCATCGTATCGGCCGCGTGGTCCTCGCCGACCGGCTCGCCCCGATCGCTCCCCGTCGGCGCCGGCCCGGCCGGCGCCGACCGCTTGCGTGCAGAGCGGCGTTTCATGCCCCTTTCTGACGGACCGGCGGCGTGCGGTACACGGCGAACGTCGTCTCGCGGCGCAGCCGGAAGCCCAGCGCGTGGTACAGGCGGATGGCGTTGGTGTTGCTCGCCGCCGCGTGCAGCAGGACCTGGTCGCCGCGGGAGCGGATGTTGTACGCCACCGCGCGCACGAGCCGCCCCGCCAGGCCCTGGCCCCGGTGCGCCGCGTCGGTGCACACGGCGCTGATCTCGGTCCAGCCCGGCGGGTGCAGGCGCTCGCCGGCCATCGCGATCAGCCGGCCGTCGCGGCGGATGCCCAGGTACGTGCCGAGCTCGAAGGTCCGCGCGCGCCACGGGCCGGGGTTGGTGCGGGCCACGAGGGCGCTCATCTCCTGCGCGTCGTCGGCGGCGAGGACGACGGCCTCCTCGTCCGGGTGGGCGTCGACGCCGTCGTCGACCATCTGCACGCCCTTGCCCCGCGTGACCGGCTCCCAGCCGGCGGGCGGGGCGACGGTGGCGCCGGTGATCGGCACCTCGACGCCCGCGCCGACGAGGGAGGCGAGGTCGCGCCAGACGCCGTCGTCGCGGCGGTCGGGGAGGCCGACGAACACCGACACGTCGGGGTGGTACCGGCGGGCCGAGCCGTGCGCCTGAGCGAAGTGCGCGTGCGGACCGTTGAGGGAGTGCCAGGCGGGGTTGTCCAGGATCATGACGGCCTCTAATTACTATCTAACCGATCGGGATTGACAACTTATCGCGAGGGTTCCTATCTTGCCAATAGCGGTTGCCGAGCGGAGCGGCCGCGCCGTCCACGATGGAGCCACTCGCATGAGCGAGCCCGTAGCCCTGCAGGCAAAACCGGAATCCCCGCCCGCCGTGCCGCCGGTCGCCGGCCGCGGGCCGGCGCTCGACCCGCAGATCGCGCGGCGGCGGGTCACGCCGCGGCCCCGGCCGCTGCGCTGGCTCGTCAGCGCGGTGGTGCTGGTGGTGCTCGCCCAGTTCATCTGGGGGATCTTCACCAACAGCCACTACGAGTGGCCGAAGTTCTGGCCGTACTTCACGCGCGAGTCGATCCTCGACGGCGTCGTCGTGACGCTGAAGGTGGTCGGCCTCAGCGCCGTCTTCGGGCTGCTCCTGGGCGTGCTCGTCGCGCTCGGCCGGCTGTCGTCCAACCCGCTGATCGGCGGCCTGGCGTGGGCCTACGTGTGGTTCTTCCGCGCGCTGCCGCTGCCGCTGCTGCTGATCATCACCTTCAACTTCTCGTACTTCTACCCCCGCCTCGGCGTCGGCGTCCCGTGGGGACCGGTCTTCGCCGAGGTACAGACGGCCAGCCTCACGCCGCTGGCCATCGGCGTCATCGCGCTGAGCCTCAACGAGGCGGCGTACGCGGCCGAGGTGATCCGCGGCGGCATCCTGTCGGTCGAGGCCGGGCAGATCGAGGCGGCCAACGCGCTCGGGCTGTCGCGGGCCCGGCAGCTGCGCCGGGTGATCCTGCCGCAGGCGCTGCGCTCGATCGTCCCGGCGTACGGCAACCAGCTCATCGGCCTGATCAAGGCCAGCTCGCTGGTGTACTACGTCTCGCTGCTCGACCTGTTCGGCGCCGTGTTCGTGCTCGAGTCGCGCCACCCCGAGTCGCTGGTGCCGATCCTCATCGTCGGCGCCGCCTGGTACCTGCTGCTCACCGCGGCGCTGTCGATCGTGCAGTTCTACGTCGAGCGGTACTTCGCCCGCGGCAGCGCCCGCGCGCTGCCGCCCACGCCGGTGCAGCGGCTGCGGCGCCTCACCGTCGACTCGTGGGGCCGCCTCGCCGGCGTGCGCCTGACCCGGAGGGGATTGCGATGACCGCGACGCTCGACGCCGCGCCGGCCGGCACCGCGGCGCTGGAGATCCGCAACGTGCACAAGTCGTTCGGCCCGCGCGAGGTCCTCAAGGGCGTCGACCTGACCGTGCGGCCCGGCGACGTCGTGGCCGTCCTCGGCCCGTCCGGCTCCGGCAAGTCGACGCTGCTGCGCGCCGTCAACCACCTCGAGCGGCCCGACCTCGGCTACGTCGCCCTGCACGGCGAGCTCATCGGCGTCGAGGTGCGCGGCGACCGGCTGCACGAGCTGCCCCAGCGGGCGGTGCGCCGCCAGCGCACCCGCATCGGCTTCGTGGCGCAGAGCTTCAACCTCTTCCCCAACCTCACCGCTCGGGACAACGTCGCCGAGCCGCTGGTCGCGCACCGGCGCCTCGCCCGGCCCGCCGCCCGCGAGCGGGCGGTCGAACTGCTGGCGAAGGTCGGCCTGGGCGAGCGCGGCGACGCGTACCCGCGCCACCTCTCCGGCGGCCAGCAGCAGCGCGTCGCCATCGCCCGCGCCCTCGCCCTGGAGCCCGACCTCGTGCTCTTCGACGAGCCGACCTCCGCGCTCGACCCCGAACTGGTCGGCGAGGTGCTGTCGGTCATCCGGCGGCTCGCCGAAGGCGGCACGACGCTCGTGATCGTCACGCACGAGATCGGCTTCGCCCGCGAGGTCGCCGATGTCGTCGTGTTCATCGACGGCGGCGTGATCGTCGAACAGGGCCCGCCGTCCCGGGTGCTCGACAACCCGCAACAGCCCCGCACCCGCGAGTTCCTCGCCCGGGTGCTGTAGATCCCAAGGAGAATCATGAGACGACCCGTTGCGGCCGCGGCCCTGGCCCTCGCGCTGCTCGGCGGCCTCGCCGCCTGCGGCAGCGACGACGAGGCCCAGGCCGACACCGCCGCCGGCTCCGGCGGCACGGTCACCATCGGCGCGCAGGCCAAGGGCATCGGCAAGCAGACCCAGCTCAAGGTCGACAAGCAGCAGAGCATCGCCGACGAGGTACCGGCGGCGGTCAAGGCCGACGGCAAGCTCACCGTCGGCATCGGCGCCCTGCCCACCGGCTTCCCGCCGCTGGCCTTCGTCGGCGACGACGACAAGACCGTCACCGGCGCCGAGCCCGACCTCGGCCGCCTCGTCGCCGCGGTGCTCGGCCTCAAGCCCGAGTTCAACAACGACACGTGGGACAACCTGTTCGTCGGCATCGACTCCGGCAAGAACGAGGTCGGGTTCTCCAACATCACCGACACCGAGCAGCGCAAGGAGAAGTACGACTTCGCCTCCTACCGCCAGGACAACCTCGGCTTCGCGGTCAAGGAGGGCAACGCCTGGAACTTCGCCAAGCAGTACGAGAACCTCGCCGGTCTCAAGGTCGCCGTCGGCGCCGGCACCAACCAGGAGAAGATACTGGTCGCCTGGCAGGACAAGCTCAAGGCGGAGGGCAAGACCCTGGAGATCAAGTACTTCGCCGACACGCCCAGCACCTTCAAGGCCATCGTCTCGGGCCAGATCGACGCGTACTTCGGCCCCAACCCCGGCATCGCGTTCCAGATCAGCAAGACCCAGGGCACCCCGGACGCGGTGCGCAACGCCGGCGTGTACTCCGGCGCCGGCGAGTCCCTGCAGGGCCTGATCGCCGCCACCACCAAGAAGGACAACGGCCTCGTCAAGGCCGTCGCCGACGCGATCAACTACCTGATCCAGCAGGGGGTCTACCAGCAGTGGCTGGCCGCCTACAACCTCGGCACCGAGGCCGTGGACACCTCCCAGGTGAACCCGCCCGGCCTGCCCAAGTCCAACGTCTGACCCGGCGACCGGGGCGATCCGCGACGCCGGCGGATCGTCCCGCGCCCGCGGGCGTCGCACCGTGTTCCGCCGGTCCGGCGGATGGCCCCGACTGCGCCGCCCCTCTAGCGTGGCCGGCATGGCCGAGCACGAGCTGGGGATCGACTTCGGCACCTCCAACACCGTCGCGGTGCTGCGGCGGGCGGACGGCGTCGTGGCGCCGCTGCTGTTCGATTCCTCGCCGCTGCTCGCCTCCGGTGTCTTCGCCGGCGCCGAGGGCGGTCTGCTCACCGGCGCCGACGCCGAGCGGGCGGCCGCGGCGCACCCCGGCGGCTTCGAGGGCAACCCGAAGCGTCGCATCGACGACGGCACCGTCTGGCTCGGCGAACGGGAGCTGCCGGTCCGCGACGTGGTCGCCGCCGTGCTGGACCGGGTGGCCGGGGAGGCGCGGCGGACGACCGGCACCGATCCGGCCTCGGTCGTGCTGACCCACCCGGTGGCGTGGAGCCGGACCCGCCTCGCGATGCTGGCCGACGCGGCGGACGCGGCCGGGCTCGGCGCCGTGCGGTTCGTGCCCGAGCCGGTGGCCGCCGCGGCGTACTTCGCCGGCGTCCTCAACCACCGCCTGCCCATCGGCGAGCACGTCGTCGTCTACGACCTCGGCGCGGGGACGTTCGACGTGAGCGTGGTGCGGCGTACCGAGGCCGGCTTCGACGTCGTCGCCGGCGACGGCCTGCCCGACATCGGCGGCCTCGACCTGGACGCCGCCGTCGTCGCCCACGCCCGCACCCTGACCGCGGCCGCCGCCGACGAGTGGGGCCGCCTCGACTGGCCGCAGACCCCGTCCGACCAGCGCGACCGCCGCACGCTGTGGCTCGGCGCCCGGGCGGCGAAGGAGCAGCTGTCCCGGCACAGCACCGCCGACCTGCACGTGCCGCTCATCGACACCCTCCTGCACGTCACCCGGGAGGAGTTCGAGGCGGCCGCCCGCCCGCACCTGGAGCCCACCGTGGCCCTGACGGTGGCGACGCTGCGTGCCGCGGCGGTCCCCGCGGAGCGGATCGCGGGCGTGTTCCTGGTCGGCGGCTCGAGCCGGATCCCGCTCGCGGCGAGCCTGCTGCACCGCACGCTGCGGATCGCCCCGACCGCGATCGACACACCCGAGCTCGTGGTCGCGTGGGGCAGCCTCTCCTCGCCCACCGCCGCCGGCCCGACGCTCCCGCCGCCATCACCGCCGGCTCCGGCCCCGGCCGGCCCGGCATTCCCCGCGCCCTCCACCGCCCCGATGCTTCCGCCGCCACCACCGGTGCAGCCGGCTCCGGCTCCGTTTCCGACCGGCCCGGCATTCCCCGCGCCCTCGACCGCCGCGGTCTCCGCGGCACCGCTCACCACGGCGATGCCGGTGTCGGCGGTTCCGGACGCGCCGGTCTCGCCGCCCGTGCCGCTCGCCGCGGTCTCGCCGCCGGTGCCGCTGACCCCGCTGTGGCCGGAGCCGGTGCCCGCGCCCGCGCTCGGGCCGCCCGGCTCGATCAGGACCGCGTCCGTGCTGCTGTGGGTCGTCGCCGGCCTGCTCTGGCTGCTGGCCCTGATCGCCGTGATCGTGCTCGTCGCGGGTGGGAGCATCGTCGCGAGCGTGGTGATCTCGCTTCTCGCCCTCGTCGCCCTGGGCGGCCTCGACGCGCTGTGCGCCGTGCGGCTGCGGCGCGGCAGGCGCGACGCCGGGGTGGTGGTGTACGTCCTGACCGCGCTCACCATCGCCGCCTCCGTCGTGGTGCCGCTGACCGGGATCACCATGATCTTCATGATCGTCGCCTCGGTCGCGGTCACCCGGCGCTCGGCGCGGGCGTGGCTGTACCGATAAGTCCGAATGATCGGTTGGCGCAAGTGGATCTTCCGGGCCAACGTATAGCTTGATATCAATCTCCGCGACACACCCCTGCACAACAAGGAGTGCGACGTGCGGAGATCCCGACTCGTGACCCTGACCCTGAGCATGGCGGCCGCCCTCACCGCCGTGCTCGCCGCGGCCGCACCGGCCAGCGCCGCCGCGGCCGACCGCTACGTGGCCCTCGGTGACTCGTACGCCTCCGGCGTCGGCGCCGACGGCTACACCTCCGAGAGCGGCTCGTGCCAGCGCAGCGTCAACGCCTACCCCGCCCTGTACAACGCCCGCGACAAGCCGGCCTCCTACCGCTCGGTCGCCTGCTCCGGCGCGACGACCGCCGACGTCATCAACAACCAGCTGTCCGCCCTGTCGAGCTCCGTCACGCTGGTGAGCGTCACCGTCGGCGGCAACGACGTCGGGTTCACCAGCATCATGACCACCTGCGTGCTCAGCGGCGAGGCCGACTGCATCGCCGCGGTCAACGCCGCCGAGACCAAGGTCCGCAACGAGCTGCCGGCCAAGCTCGCGTCCGTCTACAGCGGCATCCGCTCGCGCGCGCCGTCGGCCCGGGTCGTGGTCGTCGGCTACCCGGTGTTCTACCAGCTCGGCACGGTCTGCATCGGGCTGAGCGCCAACTCCCGCGCGAAGATCGACGAGGGCATCAACCTCCTCGACGACGTCACGAAGGCCGCCGCGACCCGGGCCGGCAACGGGTTCGCCGACGTGCGCGACATCTTCGTCGGCCACCAGCTGTGCAGCTACGGCGAGAAGTGGCTGCACGCCCTGAACTACGCCAGCCTCGGCGTCTCCTACCACCCGACCGCGGCCGGTCAGGCCGGCGGCTTCTACCCGGTCTTCCGCGCCGTCGCCGGCTGACGTCCGGCGACCGCGAGGCGTCATGACCCGAGACGGTCCGGCGGCCTCTGAGGCCGTAGGCGCCCGCCCGCGCGGGCGGGCGCCTACGACGCGGCGGGCGCGGGCAGGCCGAGGTGCTCGCGCAGGGTGGTGCCCTCGTACTCGGTGCGGTACAGGCCGCGCTCCTGCAGCTGCGGCACCAGCCGGTCCACGATGTCCTCGACGGTGCCGGGCAGCAGCTGCGGCAGGATGTTGAAGCCGTCGACCGCGCCGGCCTCGGCGTAGCGGGCCCACTCGTCGGCGACCTGGCCCGGCGTGCCGACGAAGCTCGGGTGCAGCGGGGTGATCTCGATGACGAGCTGCCGGATGGACAGGTTGCGCTCGGCGGCCAGGGCTCGCCACTGCCGGACCCGCTCGAGCTTGCCGGTGCGCAGCTCGATCGGGATCGTTCCGCGGGACGGGTCGAGCTCGGCGTCGGTGGGCTCGATGTCGGGCAGCGGGCCGTCCGGGTCGTAGCCGGACAGGTCCTTGCCCCAGAACTGCTCGAGGTAGGCGATCGCCCGCGGGCCGGTGGTCTGCTCGTCGCGGATCCAGCGGGCCCGCTCCTGGGCCTCGGCCGGCGTGTCGCCGAGCACGACGGAGGCGCCGGGCAGGATGCGCACCGCGCCGGCCGGGCGGCCGTGGGCGGCCAGGCGCGAGCGGAGGTCGGCGGCGTAGGCGACGGCCTTGTCGAAGTCGGTGTTGGCCGAGAAGACGACGTCGGCGTGGCGGGCGGCGAGCTCGCGGCCGCCGGGGGAGTCGCCGGCCTGGAACAGCACCGGGCGGCCCTGCGGGCTGGAGGGGCCGAAGGCGGGGGCGCGCAGGCGTACCAGATCGGTGTCCCACTCGACGGTCGCGCCGGGCGCGCCCGACCACAGCGCCTTCGCCGCCTCGACGAACTGCCCGGCCCGTTCGTAGCGGCGCTCGTGGGGCAGCCAGCCGCCGTGGCGGAAGTTCGCGCCCGTCCACGCGTTGTCGGTGGTCACGATGTTCCACCCGGCGCGGCCGCCGGAGATCCGGTCGAGGCCGGCGAGGCGGCGGGCCAGGTCGGCCGGGTAGTTGTAGGTGGTGTTCTGGGTGGCGACGAGCCCGATGCGCCCGGTCGCCCCGGCGAGCGCGGCCAGCTGGGTGATGCCGTCGGGCCGGCCGGCCACGTCGAGGTCGTGGACGGCGCCGCGGTTCTCCCGCACGCGCAGGCCGTCGCCGAGGAAGAACGCGTCGAACAGCCCGCGCTCGAGGGTCCGGGCGACGTGCACGAACGTGTCGATGTGGGTGTGCGGGGCGAAGTCCGGCCGGGTCCACAACAGGTTGGGGCCGACGCCGGTGAAGAACAGGCCGAGGTGCAGTCGCGGCACGATGGGCTCCCGGTTCAGGCGGTACGGGCGATGGCGTAACGGTTCGCCGGCCGCGGCAGGCCGAGCGTCTCGCGCAGGGTCGGGCCGATCGGCGCGAGCTCGACGGGCGGCAGGCCCGCGTCGAGGTCGTCGATGCGCAGGCGGACACCGTCGACCACGCCGGCCAGTCGCGCCAGGTCCGCGGGGCCGGCGAGATCGGCGAAGGCGAGGCGGGCGCCGTGCTGGCGGGCCCGCGCGGCCCGGCGGCGGATCTCCTCGACGTCCTCGCCGCCGACGAGGGCGATGTCGAGGCGGCCGGTGACGCCGAGCGTGTCGGAGCCGACGACGACCACCTGGCCCTGCGGCGGGCGGGGCGTGATGAGCGGGCCGGCGACGGAGAAGCCGGCACCCTCGAAGTCGACGTGGTGCACGCGGTCGCGGTCCAGGAAGCGGCCGGTGGCGACGTCGCGGATGACGGCGTCGTCCTCCCACGAGTCCCACAGCCGGCGCGCGACGTCGATGACGTCGGCGGTCTCGCGGCGCAGCTCCTCCGGCCCGAGCGGGCCGCGCCCGACCGTGGCGAGGGCGGCGGCGTCGCGGGTGGCGCCGACCACCCAGGCGGCGCGGCCGAGGGTGGCGTGGTCGAGGCTGGCGAGCTGGGTCGCCAGGTGGAACGGCTCGGTGGTGCTGACGTGCAGCGTCGGCGCGAGCCCGATGCGGGTGGTCCGCCGGGCCAGGAACGACGCCAGCACGCCGGCCTCGACGCGCGGGGCGCCGGGGGAGTCGGCGATGGTGACGAACGCGACGCCGGCCCGCTCGGCGGCGGTGACGGTGCGCTCCAGCGCGTCGATGTCGGCGGCGGTCGACGGTGTGTCGACGGCCAGCGCGAGGTGCAGCGGCGTGCTCACGCGTGAGGTCCCCTTCGCCCGGCGGCTATCCCTATTAATCAGATAGGATAGCTTGGTTAACCGGGGATGTGAACAGCACGAGGTGCTGGTCCTCGGCCGGGGACAGCAGCCGCTCGCAGGTGAGGTCGAGGAGCCCGAGGACCGGGTGGACGACCCGGATGTTGCCGATGTGCCGCACGCCGACCTCGTGGCGCTCCCACAGCGCGGCGAACTCCGGGCTCGCCGCGCGCAGCCGGCGCACCAGGGCCAGCGCGCGCGGCTCGTCGCCGCGGCGGGCCACGGCGGCGCGCAGGTCCGCCACGTGCCGGCGGCTGTACCGCTCGCGCTCCTCGTCGTCGTAGGGCGCCCGCACGCCCGGATCGGTGAACCACCGCCACACGATGTTGCGCTCCTCCACTGGCCGCGTCGGGCACACCCCACCGAACAGCTCCTCGGCGAGCGCGTTCTGGGCCAGCACGTCGCCGAGGTCGTTGAGGATCTGCGCCGGTACGTCGCTCAGCCGCTCCAGCAGCACCAGCAGCCCCGGCCGGATCTCCTCGCCGGCCGGGCGCCCGGCCGGCGGCCGGTGCCCGGCCAGCAGGTACAGGTGGTCGCGCTCGTCGTCGCTGAGCCGCAGGGCCCGGGCCAGCGGCGCCAGCAGCTGCGTCGACGGCTGCGGGCTGCGCGCCTGCTCCAGCCGCATGTAGTAGTCGGCCGACATGCCGGCGAGCTGGGCGACCTCCTCCCGGCGCAGCCCCGGCGTGCGCCGCCGCGGCCCGGCCGGCAGCCCGGCGTCGGCCGGCCGGAGCCCTTCGCGGCGGCGGCGCAGGAAGTCGGCGAGCTCGCGTCGGTTCATGCGGCCATGATGACCCGCCCCGCCGCGCGGTAGCCAAGGATCGCCGGTCCTAGGCAGTCCCGTCCGATTCTCACCGGCCGTGCGCGGTGCGACGGTCGCCTGGTCGTCCACGAACAGGGAGTGCACATGCCACGCGTCGTACGTTTCGAGCGGTTCGGCGGCCCGGAGGTCCTGCGGGTCGTCGAGGAGGACCGGCCGGAGCCGGGGGAGGGCGCGGTGCTCGTCCGGGTCCGCGCCGCCGGTCTCAACCCGGTCGAGTCCGGTATCCGCGGCGGGTTCCTGGAGGGCCCGTACCCGACCACGTTCCCCTCGAAGCAGGGCCGCGACGTCGCCGGCGTCGTCGAGGCGGCGGGCCCGGGCGCGGCCGGCTTCGCCCCCGGCGACGAGGTGCTCGGCTGGACCGACGAGCGCGGCACCCACGCCGACTACGCGGTCGTCCCGGCCGGCAATCTGGCGTACCGCCCGGCCGGCGTGCCGTGGGAGGTGGCCGGCGCCCTCTACACCGCCGGCGCCACGGCGTGGGCGGCGCTGCGGGCGGTCGCGGCCGGCGCCGGCGACACCCTGGTCGTGGCGAACGCGGCCGGCGGGGTCGGCTCCATCGCCGTCCAGCTCGCCCGCCATGCCGGCGCGAGCGTCATCGGCCTGGCCGGCGAGGCCCACCACGACTGGCTGCGCGACCGCGGCGTGCTCCCGGTGCCGTACGGCGATGCAGTCCTCGACCGCGTCCGCGCCGCCGCCGGCGAGAAGGCCGACGCGTTCGTCGACGCCTTCGGCTCCGGCTACGTCGAGCTGGCCCTGGACCTCGGCGTCCAGCCGGACCGGATCAGCACCGTCATCGACTTCGCGGCCGCGGCCCGGCACGGGGTGAAGACGGCCGGCAGTAAGGACGCGTCGCGCCCCGAGGTGCTGGCCGAGCTCGCCGGGCTCGTCGCCGAGGGCCGCCTCGAGGTGCCGGTGCGGCCCTACCCCCTCGACCGCGTCGCCGAGGCCTTCGCGGAGCTGGAGCGCCGCCACACCCTCGGCAAGCTCGTCATCGTCCCGTAGGCCCTGTCCTGCCGATCATGCCGGCCTGCGCCGGGCGCAGATCTCGCCTGCGCGCACCCCGCGAAAGTCGGTTACAACCACGGCATGATCGGCAGGACGGGGCCTAGCCCAGATACCCGGCGAGATGGGTCGCCACGTCGCGGGCGTCGTCCTCGAGGCCGTGGATGTACGTCGACTTGCGCCGCCGCAGCACCGGCAGCCCGAGCGCGTACAGCCCCGGCGCCTCCAGGACGCCGCCGTCGTGGCGCAGGCGGCCCTTCGCGTCGAGCACGGGCACGTCGAGCCAGTGGTACTCGGGCCGGAACCCGGTCGCCCACACGATCGTGCGAATCTCGCCGCCGCGCAGGTCGATCTGCAGACGGGGGGCGGCGGGGGCGCGCGTCGGCTCGAACCGCTGCGGCGGCCCGACGTCCTCGACGCCGTTGTCGGCGGCCCAGGCGTCGAACGTGTCGAGCAGGCGGGCCAGCTTGAGGTCGGCCAGCGAGAACAGCGCGCGCAGCCCGCCGGAGAACAGAGCCCGGCCGTCGCGGACGGCGGCGAGCCGCCCGACCAGCTCGACGCCCTCGGCGGTGAGGGCGTTGAGGTCGAGGGTCGCGCGGCCCGGGGTGCCGGCCAGCTGCGGCGAGGCCAGCCGCCGGGCCCGGTCAAGGTCGTCGATCTCGTCGTAGCGCTGGTCCCACACCCCGGCGGCGTGCATCCACCACAGCACGTCGCGGCCGCGGTACGTGCGCGGCAGCCGGACGTGCTCGCCGACGGCGAGGGTCACCGGCCGGCCCGACCGGCGCAGCTCCGCGGCCAGCTGCACGCCGGTGGCGGAGGCCCCGACGACGAGCACGCCCCCGTCGGGCAGGTCGCCGGGCCCCCGGTACTGCAGCGGCGTGCGCTGCTCGACCCCGGCCGGCACGGCGGCGCTCAGCGGCGGCACCACCGGGCGGTTGGCGGCGCCGCTGGCGATGACCACCGCCCGGCAGCGCAGCTCGCCGCCGTCCGTTTCGATGTGGTACTCCCCGTCGCCGCCGGCGACCCGCGTGACGGCGGTGTGGTCGCGCACCGGCGCCCGGCTCGCCGCGGCGTAGCGCTCGACGAACGCGGTGACCTCGGCCGCCGTCATGTAGCCGTCGGGGTCAGCGCCGTCGTAGTGCCCGCCCGGCAGCCGGGTCAGCCAGTTCGGGGTGAGCAGCCGCAGCGAGTCCCACCGCTCCCGCCGCCACGAGTTGGCGACCGCGCCCCGCTCCAGCACGACGTGGTCGATCGAGCGGGCGGCGAGGAAGTGGCTCGCGGCGAGGCCGGCCGGCCCGGCGCCGATGACGGCCGCGGTCAGCCGTTCGATGGCGCGACCTCAACCGTGACGTCGGTCGGGTTGGTGAGCGCGTCGAACACCGCGGAGCGCTTCTGCGACTGGGCGACCAGCGCCTCGATCTCCTGCTGGGAGGCGTCGGCGTCGATGGTGAAGGTCACCTTGATGTCGTTGAAGCCGTTGCGCACGTCGGGGTCGGCGCCCAGGATGCCGCGGATGTCGTGGTTGCCGGAGACCGTGGCCTCGACCGAGCGCAGCTGGATGCCGCGGTTCTGCGCGACCGAGGCGACGCCGGCGGTCAGGCAGCCGGCCAGGCCGACGAGCAGGTACTCGATCGGGGTGATGCCGTTGTCCTCGGCGGCGAAGACGGCGGGGTGGTCGGCCTCGAAGACCGACTCGGCCTTGTGGCTCTGCTCCTGGCCGAGCCCGTGGAAGCCCTGGATGCGCGTGGTGCTGTGCACGCCGCGGTCCCACTTCGAGGTCGCCTGCCAGACGAAGTTGGCCGCCTCCGGCGCGTTGGCCAGTGCCTGGCGCGCCTCCAGCAGGGCCTGTACGTTCACCCCGTTGTCGATGGTCGTCATGATGATCGGGTCACCTTTCCGAGTACCATATAATGCCTAGTAAGTTGCCAGACAATACACCGACCGGGAGCGCCGCGCCAGAGATGATCATGAAGTCGGTCGGTCGGGTCGAGACGCAGTACCTGGACCTTAACGCGCCGGTCGCGCTCGACTGCGGCCGCAAGCTTTCCCCCGTCCGGGTGGCCTACGAGACGTACGGCACCCTCGCGCCCGGCGGTGACAACGTCATCCTCGTGTGCCACGCCCTCAGCGGCGACGCCCACGCGGCCGGCACCTCGGCGCAGCCGCCGGCCGCCGGCACCCGCGACGGCTTCGGCGCCGAGGACCGCGACGGCTCCGCCGGCGCCGGCCTCGGCTGGTGGGACGGGATGATCGGCCCCGGCAAGTCCTTCGACACCGACCGGTACTTCGTGGTGTGCACCAACCTGCTCGGCGGCTGCCGCGGCACCACCGGCCCGTCCTCGACCGACCCGGCCACCGGCCGGCCCTACGGCTCGGACTTCCCGGTCGTCACCGTCGCCGACATGGTCCGCGTGCAGAAGGCGGCCCTCGACCAGCTCGGCGTGCGGCGCCTCGCGGCGGTCGCCGGCGGCTCGCTCGGCGGCATGCAGGCCCTCGAGTGGGCGGTGCGCTACCCCGACCTGGTCGACGCCGTCGTGGCCATCGCGAGCACGCACGGCCTGCACGCCCAGGGCGTCGCCTGGAACGCCATCGCCCGCGAGTCCATCATGCGCGACCCGGCGTGGCAGGGCGGCCACTACTACGGCACCGGCTCCGCGCCCGAGGGCGGCATGGGCGTGGCCCGGATGCTCGGCCACATCACGTACCTGTCCGGCCGCGCCCTCGACGACCGGTTCGGCCGCCGGCTGCAGCACGGCGACGACATCCGCCACACCATCACCGAGGCCGAGTTCCAGATCGAGAGCTACCTGCGCCACCAGGCCGGCACGTTCGTGCGCCGCTTCGACGCCAACACCTACCTGTACCTCTCCCGGGCGCTCACCTACTTCGACCTCGCCCGCGAGCACGGCGACGGCTCCCTGGAACGGGCCCTCGCCGGTGTGAACGCGCGCACACTGCTCATCGCGTTCAGCTCCGACTGGCTGTACCCTCCGATCGCATCACGCGAGATCGCCGACGCGCTGCACGGGCTGGGCAAGCCGGTGGAGTGCCACGTGATCGAGGCGCCGTACGGCCACGACAGCTTCCTGCTCGAGGAGGCCCGCCAGACGCCGCTCATCCGCAGATTCCTGGGGAGTACCGTTGACTGACCTCGAACAGGCCCGCGAGTTCGGGTTCGAGACGCGCCAGCTGCACGCGGGGCAGCGGCCCGACCCCAACACCGGGGCCCGCGCGGTGCCGATCTTCCAGACCACCAGCTACGTGTTCGAGGACCCGGAGTCCGCGGCCGCCTACTTCAACCTGCAGGAGTACGGCAACACGTACTCCCGCATCATGAACCCGACCGTCGCGGTCCTCGAGGAGCGCCTGGCCAGCCTGGAGGGCGGCGCCGGCGGGGTCGCGTTCGCCAGCGGGATCGCCGCGCAGGCGGCCGCGCTGTTCACGCTGCTGCAGCCGGGCGACCACGTCGTGTCGTCGGCGGCGCTGTACGGCGGCACCGTCAACCAGCTCAAGCACCTGCTGCGCAAGATGAACGTCGCGCTCACCTGGGTCGACCCCGACGACGCCGACGCGTGGCGGGCCGCGGTAACGCCGCAGACCAAGGCGTTCTTCGCCGAGACGATCGGCAACCCGGCCGGCAACGTCCTCGACATCGAGGCCGTCGCGGCGATCGCGCACGAGCACGACCTGCCGCTGATCGTGGACAACACGTTCGCCACCCCGTACCTGTGCCGGCCGATCGAGTGGGGCGCCGACATCGTCGTGCACTCGGCGACGAAGTTCATCGGCGGGCACGGCACGAGCATCGGCGGCGTGGTGGTCGACGCGGGCACGTTCGACTGGTCCAACGGGCGCTACCCGGTGATCGCCGAGCCGTCGCCGGCCTACCACGGGCTCAAGTTCCACGAGACGTTCGGCACCTACGGGTACCTCATGAAGCTGCGCGCCGAGACCCTGCGCGACCTCGGCGCGGCGATGTCGCCGTTCAACGCGTTCCTGTTCCTGCAGGGCCTGGAGACGCTGTCGCTGCGCATGGAGCGCCACGTCGGCAACGCCGCCGCGGTCGCCGCGTTCCTCGACGGGCACGAGCTGGCCTCGAACGTGACCTACCCCGGCCTGCCGTCGAGCCGCTACCGCCCGCTGGTGGAGAAGTACCTGCCGCGCGGCGCCGGGGCGGTGTTCTCCTTCGACTGCGCCGGTGGCCGCGACGGCGGCCAGGACCTCATCCGCGGCCTGACGCTGTGGTCGCACCTGGCCAACGTCGGCGACGCCAAGAGCCTCGTCATCCATCCGGCGAGCACCACGCACCGCCAGCTCGGCGACGACGAGCTGCGCGCCTCGGGCGTCGGCCCCGGCACGGTGCGCCTGTCGGTCGGCCTCGAGTCCGTCGAGGACCTCATCTGGGACCTGGAGCAGGGATTGGCGGCGGTGAAGGCATGAACGGGTATCAGGACCCGCTGACCATCCAGCGCGTGCTGCACACCGCGGGCACGATCGCGATCGTCGGGCTGTCCGGCAACGAGCTGCGGGCCAGCAACTTCGTCGGGTACTACCTGCAGCGCCACGGCTACCGCGTCATCCCGGTCAACCCGCGCGAGCCGCGCATCCTCGGCGAGACCTCGTACGCGAGCCTGCGCGACGTGCCCGAGCACGTCGACGTGGTCGACGTCTTCCGCGCGCCGGACGCCCTGCCGGACATCGCCCGCGACGCCGTGGCGATCGGCGCCGGCACGCTGTGGTGCCAGTTCGGCGTCATCAACGACGAGGGCAACCGCATCGCCGAGGAGGGCGGCCTCACCGTCGTCGTGGACCGCTGCCTGAAGATCGAGCACGCGCGGTACAACGGCCGGATGCACTGGCTCGGCTTCAACACGCAGCGGATCACCTCGGTCCGGGGCGGCCTGCAGTAGCTACGTGATCGAAAAGAGCCGGTCGGCGGGGTCCACGACGGCGGCCAGCACCGCGCCGGGCACGAGGGCCGGGTCGTCGGCGCGGATCGTGTCGGCCTCGAACGTGGCGAACCCGGGCCCGCTGATCCGCAGGCGCAGTTCCAGCCCGGGATCCTCCCCGCCCAGGTGGTTCGCCACCGCGAGAACCTCCGCCGTCGCGGCGACACCGGCGGCGGACAGCCGGCGCGCGTCGTGGCGCGAGCGGGTGACCAGCCGCCAGCCGAAGACGCCGAAGCCGACACCGACGATCGTCATCAGGACGCCGCCGGCGAGCAGGCCCCAGAAAGTCTGCGGGCGACCGCACCGGGTCTCGCGTCACGGCGGCGGCGAGCAGGACCGGTCCGGGCAGGCAGATGGCCAGGAACAGCAGTCGGCACAGGAGCGCGCCGATCGGACCGATGCGCGCTTCCGCTTCCCGAGGGGTACTCGTTACCCTCGCACCTTAGTCGGCGCGGCCTGACCGCCCGGGCGGGCCAGGCCCGACTCGTATGCGAACACCACGGCGCCGATGCGGTCCCGCAGCCGCAGTTTGGTGAGGATCCGGCCGATGTGCGTCTTCACGGTCGTCTCGCCGAGGAACAGCCGGCCGGCGATCTCGGCGTTGCTCAGCCCGAGCGCGACCAGGCCGAGCACCTCCCGCTCCCGCTCGGTCAGCAGGTCGCAGCGCGGATCGGGCTCCGGCGCCGCGGGCCCGGTCAGGTACCGCTCCAGCAGTCGCCGGGTCACCGACGGCGCCACCATCGCGTTCCCGCGCAGCACGCCGCGGATCGCGACCAGCAGCTCCGCGGCGGGCGCATCCTTGAGCACGAACCCGTGCGCGCCGGCCCGTAGTGCGGCGTAGGCGTATTCGTCCAGGTCGAACGCGGTGATCATGAGCAGCCTCGTCCCGGGCACGGCGGCGGCGATCCGTGCCGCCGCGGTCACCCCGTCGAGGGCCGGCATCCGTACGTCGAGCAGCACCACGTCGGGCGACGTCCGCTCGGCCAGGCTCACCGCGGCGGCCCCGTCGGCGGCCTCGCCCACCACGGTCAGGTCGGGCTGGCTGTCCACCACCATCCGCAGCCCGACCCGCATGAGCTCCTGGTCGTCGCAGATCAGTACCCGTGCCGCCACATGCCGATCCTGCCCGCGGGCGCCTGTGCGCCCGCTGTGCGCGGCTGAGAGCCGGCTGTGGAGTCGTACGGCAGCGTCGCGACCACGCGGAATCCGCCGCCCTCGACCGGCTCGGCGCTCAGCGTGCCGCCGACGAGGGCGGCCCGCTCCCGCATGCCGGCCAGCCCGCGCCCGGACGACGGCAGGCCGGCGGCGGCCCCGGTCCCCCCGGTGTCGAGTACCTCGATGCGCAGCGTGCGGCGTCTCGGAGTACCGAATCCGACCACGACCTCGGTCCGGGCACCCGCTCCGGCGTGCTTGATGACGTTGGTCAGTGCCTCCTGGACGATGCGGTACGCCTGGGCCAGCACCTCCGGCGGCACCCCGTCCGCGCTCCCCGAGACGCGCAGCGCGGCGCCGGCGCGGCGCACCAGGTCCTCGAGGTCGGCCGCCGTGCAGGCGTGCTCGTCCAGTGCCGCCAGCAGGCGGCGCAGCTCCTCCAGCGCGCCCCGCCCGGTGGTGCTGATCAACTCGAACGTCCGGTCGACGACGGCCGGGTCGGCGTGGCGCATCAGCCGGGCGCCCTCGGCGTTGACCACCATGACGCCGACGCTGTGGGCGAGCACGTCGTGCAGCTCGCGGGCGATCCGGGCGCGCTCGCCCGCGGCGGCCGCGGCGGCCAGGGCCCGGCGCTCGGCCGCCGCCCGGGCCTGCCGCGCGCGCAGGTACGCGCCGAGCAGCCAGGCCACGGCGAGGGACAGGCAGAACCCGGCGGAGCCCCAGAACGCGCCGACCCCGGGGTACCAGCGCACGGCCCAGGCGACGAAGAACCCGGCGCCGATCGCCGAGACCACCGCCGCCGCCCCGCGCCGGCCGGCCTGCACCAGCGTGCACACCACGATCTCGACGGCGAGATGACCCAGCGGCAGATGCTCGCGCCAGACCGTGCCGAGCAACCCCAGCCAGGCCGCGCCGAGCACGACCGCGGCCGCGGTGAGCGGTCGCCGCCGGCGCCACAGCAACGCCGAGGCGAGCACGACGAGCAGCGCCGCCTGGACCCACCGGGGCCGCCCCTCGGGCAGAGCGGTCAGGGACACCGCCGTCAGCGCCGTGGCGATCGCCGCGTCGCGCGTCCATACCAGCCTGGCCAGCCCATGCACCCGACCCACGATACGGGTCGGTTCCTCCTGCGGGAGGACGTCCGCGAGCCCGCAGCATGACGCCCGTGTACGGCGGCCCTCCATAGCGTCGCCGGCATGTCGATCTTCCAGGAGTTCCTGCTGCATCCGCGCACGACCGGCGCTGTCGCGGCGAGCTCGTCCTCCCTCGCCCGCGCGCTCACCGACGGGCTGCGCCTGCAGCACGCCCGCACCATCGTCGAGCTCGGTCCGGGGACGGGGCCGGCGACGGCGGCCATCCTGCGGCGCATGGCGCCCGGCGCGCGGTTCGTCGCGGTGGAGGCCAACGCGCGGCTGGCCGCGGCGCTGCGCCGGCGGTTTCGCCTGCGACCGGTCGAGGTCGTCCACGACTCCGCGGAGCGGCTCGCCGACCTCGTCGACGGCCCGGTCGACGCGGTGGTGTCCGGCCTGCCGTGGACGGTGCTGCCGCGCCCGGTGCGCACCAGGATCCTCGACGCGATCGGCGCGGTGCTCGCCCCGCACGGCGGGTTCACCACGTTCGCGTACGCCCACGCCGCGTGGACCCCGCCGGCGCGGGACTTCGCCGCCGAGCTCGACGCGCGGTTCCGGACGCTGGAGCGTACGCCGCTGGTGTGGGCGAACCTCCCGCCCGCCTTCGTGCACCGCGCGCTCCACCCGCGTTGACCACCGCTCGGTGCAGCGCGGGGCGAAGCTCAGTCGAGCAGGCCGGAGCGGTAGGCGGCGACCACCAGCTGGGCGCGGTCGCGGGCGGCGAGCTTGGCCATGATGCGGCTGACGTGGGTGCGCGCGGTCGCCGGGCTGATGACGAGCTGCG
The DNA here is from genome assembly GCF_050936175.1 of Dactylosporangium sp. CA-139066. Taxonomy (NCBI): domain Bacteria; kingdom Bacillati; phylum Actinomycetota; class Actinomycetes; order Micromonosporales; family Micromonosporaceae; genus Dactylosporangium; species Dactylosporangium sp. CA-139066. The sequence continues at coordinate 4,726,567 of NZ_JBNJNH010000001.1, forward strand.
CCGCGATCTCGTCGTTGCTCAGGCCCTCGGCGACGAGGACGAGCACCTCGCGCTCCCGGTCGGTGAGGGTGTCGAGCAGCGGGTGCGGGCTGCGGACCCGGGGCCGCCCGGCCGCGAACTCGCGGATCACCCGGCGCGTCACCGAGGGCGACAGCAGCGCGTCGCCGGCCGCGACCCGGCGCACGGCGTCCAGCAGCTGGGCGGGCTTGGTGTCCTTCATGAGGAAGCCGCTGGCACCCGCGCGCAGCGCCGCGAAGATGTACTCGTCCACCTCGAACGTGGTGAGGACCACGACGCGCGTCGCCGCGAGGGCGGGATCGGCCACGATCCGGCGGGTCGCCTCGATGCCGTCGATGCCCGGCATGCGCACGTCCATCAGGACCACATCCGGCCGGAGCCGCCGGGCCAGTTCCACGGTCTCCAGCCCGTCGGCCGCCTCGCCGGCGACCTCCATGTCCTCCTCGTTGTCGAGCAGCACGTGCAGGCCGAGCCGGACGAGGTCCTGGTCGTCGGCGAGCAGGGCCCGGATCACGGCGTCGGCTCCGGTACCGGAAGCCGGGCGGCCACCCGGAAGCCCCCGCCCGGCCGGCGGCCCGCGGTGAGCTCGCCGCCGAGGGCGATGGCCCGCTCCCGCATGCCGGCGATGCCGTGGCCGCCGCGCAGCGGGGCGGAGGTCGCGTGGCCGGGCCGCTCGGGTGCCGCCGGGGCGCCGCGGCCCTCGTCGGTCACCTCCACGAGGAGCCGGCCCGGCCGGTGGTCGAGGCGGACCGTGGCGGTCGGGCTGCCCGCGTGGCGCAGCACGTTGGTGAGCGCCTCCTGCACGATCCGGTACGCCGCGAGGTCCACCGCGGCCGGCAGCCGCCGCGGCGTTCCGGTCACCTCGACGCTCACCGCGACCCCGGCGCCCGCCATCCGGGCCACGAACTCGTCCAGGCGGGCCAGCTCCGGGCGCGGGACCGGGCCGTCATCCTCGTCGCGGCGCACGACGGCGAGGGTGGCGCGCAGCTCGTCCAGCGCCTCCTTGCCGGTGCGGCTGATCGCCGTCAGCGCCGCCTCGGCCTGCTGCGGCCGCTTGGGCAGCACGTGCAGCGCCACCTCGGCCTGCATGGTGATCGCCGCCAGCCCGTGCCCGACCACGTCGTGCACCTCCTGCGCGATGCGCAGCCGCTCCTCGTACGCGAACCGCCGCGCCTGCTCCGCCTGCCCGAGCGCGGCCGACTCACGGCCGGTGCGCACGACCCAGCCGACCGCGAACGGCACCACCACCCACGCCGAGCTTGCCGCGGCCGCGCCGAGCACGCTGCCGCCCGGCATCGCCGCGTGCATGGCCAACGGTGCGAGCGCCGCCGCGCCGGCCGGCAGCGAGCGCGGCCACGGCAGCCGGGACGCGGCCGTGTACACCGCCACGGCCAGCGCCGCGAAGATCAGCCCGTACGGGTATCCGCGCGCCAGGTACACCGTGGTCGCCCCGGCGGTGACGAGCAGGCTCCCCAGCGGCCACGCCCGCCGCACGGCGAGGGGCAGCGCGGCCAGCACGGCGAGCCCGGCCGCCGCCAGATCCGCGCCCCGGCCGTGCTGCCCCGCCCACGGCACGGCGGTGCCGGCCGCACAGAGCGCCGCGAGCGCCCCCGCCAGCAGGAGATCGGCGGGCGGGGGCCGCCGCGTGGACCACCGTGTCGACCGCATCACCCGATGATGCCCCAGCCGGGCATGGGCGCACTGCGCCGACCGGCGAATCCGGGCGTACCGCAGGGGACGTAGTGCCACCGGGCCGCGTACGCGCCATGACGTACGGCAGAAGCCGCGCCGGCCCGGACGCCACCTGGCGGCAATCCCGGCAGGGTGGTGAGCATGAAGTTGGTCATGAGGGCGGTGGGTTGTTCATGAAGCGATGGGGCTGGTTCGGGCCGGTCTTCGCGGTCGCGCTGGTCGCGAGCATCGTCGCCGGCGGCGCGCTGACGACCGGCAAGACGCTGTATCTGCCCGGCGCCTCGGTCGAAGACCTGCGGGCGTTCTACGGCGGCAGCCGCGCCGCCGTGCTCACGCAGAGTGTGCTGCAGGTGCTCGCCGCCGCCGCGCTGTACCTGTTCGGGCGCGGGCTGCACGCCGCGCTCTGGCCCGGCCGCGCGTTCGCGGCGGCCGGTCGGCTGGAACGGGCGGCGGCCTGGGGCAACCGCGCAGCGGCCGGGTTCCTGCTGCTGTCGGTCCTCACGTCGCTGATCCTCGCCGCCGTTGCGGACACGGCCGGCGCCGGCGTCGTCTCCGCGCTGGGCAAGGCGACGCTGCTGTGCGGCGGCGCCCTGCACCTCGGCGGCTTCGCCGGGCTGGTCGCCGCGGCGTCCGTCGCGGGCCTGCGCAGCGACGCCCGAACCCGCTGGATGTTCCGCTACGGACGGTGGGCCGCGCCGTTGATCGCCGTGTCGGTCGTCTCGATCGCATGGCCGCCGCTGGTCAGGCTCGAGCCGCTGTACCGCCTGCTCGCCATCGTCTGGATCGTGGGCGTCGGCGTGGCCGCCCTGCGGCGCCGGCTGCGCCCCACCGGCGCCGCGGTCCACGGTTGAGGCGTTCAGCGGTCACATGAGGTCGAGGTACACCACGTTGGCGGGAGCAACGTTGTGCTTGTCCAGGAGGATGAGCAGGTGGCCCTCCCGCGACGCCAGGACCTCCACGGCGTCGTACTGCCGGCTCCGGGCGATCTCCGCCACCGCGCTGGCGGCGTTGCCGGAGTCCCTGATCCGCCGCTTCTCCTCATAGTCCAGGACGATCTCGAGCTGGACGCTGTAGATCACGTCGTTGACGACGAACGCCCCGCCGAACGCGGACGCGAACACCGGATACCCGGCCTCCAGGACCCGCAGGACCCGGTTGGGATGGGGGTTCAACCCGAACACGCACTTGGGGCCGTACGTCAACGCCGTCGCCAGGCCCGGCGCGAAGTACGTGCCCAGGCCGAAGTAGGCGCCATGGTTCGTCTTGCGCGCGTTGAAATGGCCGGCCTGGAGCACCTCGAGGGCATTGGGCAGCGGGGTCCCGCGGAACCAGGCGAAGCCCGCCGGCGCCGCGGCCTGCCAGCCGGGGCCCAGCAGCGTGCGCAGATCCTGCTTGACGTGGAAGAGCGGGATCTTGAGGATCTCGTCCCGGACGTGCTGGACCGCGTTGGTGACGGCGTGAAACTCGTCGCGGTACCGCGGTCCCAGGCTGGGGTCGATCGTGATGAGTTCCTGCTGCACGTCGGCGAGCAGGTTGTCGGCATCCGCGAGGAGCTGGTCGGTGTTGCGCGCGCCGGGGCCGGCGACGAGCTCGTCGCCGATGCGGCGTTGCAGCTGCCCGAGCTCGCCGGTCAGTGTCAACAGGCGGTTGTCGGCGTTCATGACGGCCTGGGTCGTGCCCATGGGTTCCCTCTTTCTCGTGTCGTTGTTCCGCCGCCGGTCGGCGGTCAGGACCCTGCTGACGCGGCCTCGCGGGCCTCCTTGACCTTCGTGATGACCTCCCCGAGGGCCCGGACCTGCGGCAACAGGTCCGCGAGCGCGCCGCCGGGCTCGAACTCGAGGGTCCGCAGCAGGTCGTCGACCGCGGCCGCCTGGAGCGCGGCGGCCTCCTCGGCGCTCATGCCGGGCCGGTACCCCGTCCGGATGTAGGCGCGGACCTGGTCGCGGTCGGCCTCGCTCAGCGGCTGCTCGCCGGCCTCCTCGTCCGCCTCCTCGAGCTCCCGCAGGGCGTTGCCGTACAGGACCTCCATCGCCTCCTCCGCACGCTTGTCCGTCATTGCGGCCTCCCTCGATCTCGCTGTGTGCCGAACTGGTGCGGGGAAGACCGGCCCGGGCGGCCGCCTGATACCTGTGTCGGATGGGCGTCAGGTTCGAGCGACCGGGTGATACACCGCATCACGCTGCGCGGCGACGTCCCGGCCGGCCCGTAGGGCGCATACGATCGTCAGGTCCGCGCACGCACCCGAGGACGAGGCGGCGTCATGCCCGAGATCATCACGGCCGTGTACGAGATCACCGCGGACGATCCGGCCGGGCGCGCCGCCGCCGTGGCGGTCGAGCAGAGCCACGAGCTGCCCACCGAGCTCGCGCCCGGCAACGCGGTGCGCGACTCGCTCGCCCACGTCCGCACCGTCGAACGGCGGGCGGGCCGGCCCGCGCTGGTCACCGTCGACTACCCGGCCGATCTCGCCGGCGGCGAGCTCGGGCAGCTGCTGGTGCTGCTGCTGGGCAACGTGTCGCTGCAGGACGGCGTGCGGCTCGTCGACGTGGAGCTGCCCGGGTCCCTCGTGGCCGCGCTGCCCGGCCCCCGGCTCGGCGTGGCCGGGGTGCGGGCGCTCGTGGCCGAGCCCGGCGGCGCCCTGCTCGCCACGGCGCTGAAGCCCGTGGGCATGACCGCCGAACAGCTGGCCGCGCTCGCCTACGAGCTGGCCGCCGGCGGGCTGCACCTCCTCAAGGACGACCAGGGCCTGGCCAACCAGCCGTGGGCGCCGTTCGCCGAGCGGGTGCCGCGGGTGGCCGAGGCGGTCCGCCGCGCCAACCAGGACACGGGCGGGCACTGCGCCTACCTTCCCTCCGTGAACGGCTCGGCCGAGCAGATCCGCCTCGCGCGGCGGGAGGGCGCGCAGGGGGTACTGGTGATGCCCGGCATCGCCGGGTTCGGCGCCCTCGCCGGCGCCGCCGACCTGCTCGACGGAGGCATCGTGCTGGCCCACCCCGCGTTCCTGGGCGGGTTCACGGCCGCGGCGAGCCACGGCATCGCGCCGCCGGTGCTCTTCGGCACGCTGCTGCGGCTGGCCGGGGCCGACGTGACCGTGTTCCCGAGCTGGGGCGGGCGCTTCAGCCTCGGCCGCCCGGAGTGCCTGGCCATCGCCGAGGCGGCGCGCCGCCCGTGGCACGGCCTGGCGCCGGCGCTGCCCGCGCCCGGCGGCGGCATGTCGATCGAGCGCGCGCCGGAGCTGCTGGCCGCCTACGGCCCGGACACCGTCTTCCTGGTGGGGGCGGACCTGCAGCGCGGCGGCGATCCCCGCCGCGCCGCCGAGCGACTGGTCGCCGCCACCCGCTGACCGGCGGCTACCCCAGGTCGGCGGCGACCCGGATGAACGCCGCAACGGCCGGGTCGCGGCGCAGCTCGGCAACCTCCGCGGCCGTCGGCAGCACCGGCCGGTCCCGCTCGAGCGTGACCGCGCACAGGAAGCCGAGCGGCTCGTCGTCGGCGGCCCGGAACTGATGCCACCCCCAGCTCGGCACGAACACCACGTCGTGCAGCGCCAGCGGTACGACGCGGTCGACGACCAGCGCGCGGCCCCGCCCGCGGATCGGCACCACCACGTGCGTGTGCGCGTGGCGCTCCAGCGTCGTGTGCCCGCCCGGGCCGACCTCGAAGTATCGCAGCGACGTGCCCTGACCGTGCTCGGCGTCGGTGAGCACCTGCCGGGTGACCGACCGGAACGTGCCGTCCTGCTCCTTGTACGCGAGCACGTCCCCGCCCTCCCACACGAACGGCTCCCGCTGCGTGCGATGGGTGGTCATCCGCCGATCCTACGACGATTCCGGCAGCGGCACGTCCTTCCAGATCAGGACGTCGGGTGGGCCGTACGCGTCGAGTACGACAGCCTTGGGCATCGGTGACTCCTCTGGTCAGGGCCGGGGCAGCGTTCCCCGGGCCAGGACGTTGTCGTAGATACGTTCGAGAGCCGCGGTGAACGGCGCCCGCAGGTCGGCCGGCAGGCCGTCGAAGAACAGGTCGTGGATCAGATCGACGTGGCCCGGTGCGGCCGCCTCGAGGGCGTGCCGCCCGGCCGTGGTGAGGGACACCTCGGTCACGCGCCGGTCGTTGAGGGCCTGGTCGAGGTCGACCAGGCCGCGCTGGGCCATCCGTTTGGCGTGGTGCGACAACCGGCTGCGTTCCCAGCCGATCTGGTTGGCCAGCGCGGTCATGGTCAGACACCCGGCCGGGGCGACGCTCAGGGCGGTGAGGACGTCGTAGTCCGGCAGCGAGAGGTCGCTATTGGCCTGCACCTGCCGGTTGATCTCGTACGTGAGCCGGAGCTGGAGGCGGATGTAGGCGAGCCACGTGCGCTGCTCGTCGCGATCGAGCCAGCCTCGGGCCGGAACCTTGGCCGTCATACCGCCATGGTGCCAGTTACGTGACCCGTCACGGAACTCAGATCTGCTCGGCGCCGCCGTCCACGAAGATCTCGGCACCGGTCATGAAGCTGCTGTCGTCCGAGGCCAGGAACACCGCTGCCGCCGCGATCTCCTCGGGACGGCCCAGCCGCCCGAGCGGTACACCGGCGGCCAGCGACGCGAACAGCGGCTCGACGCCCGAAGGGTCGCCGGCGAGGCCGGCCAGCCCGGGCGTCTGGACGGGCCCGGGGACCAGCGTGTTCACCCGGACGCCCCGGTCGACCAGTTCGGCCGCCCACGTGCGCCCGAACGAACGGATGGCCGCCTTCGTCGCCGCGTACAGCCCGAATGCCGGTGTGCCGGTGGAGGCCGCGGTGGAACCGGTCAGGATGATCGATGCGCCCGGCCTGAGCAGCGGCAGCGCCTTCTGCACGGTGAACAGCGTGCCGCCGACGTTGCGGTCGAACGTCGCCCGGTAGTCCTGCGCGGTGATCGCATCCAGCGGCGCGAACGACCCGCCGCCCGCGTTGGCCATCAGCACGTCGAGTCCGCGCCCGCGCCGGCCGATCGTCGCGAAGAGCCGGTCGAGATCATCCTGATCGGTGACGTCGCCGGCCACGCCGGTGGCGGACGGGCCGATCAGAGCGACCGCCTCGTCGACGGTTTCCTTGCGCCGCCCCGTCACGAACACGTGCGCACCCTCGTCGGCGAAGCGCCGCGCGACCGCCAGCCCGATACCCGACGTGCCCCCTGTCACCAGCGCGGTCTTGCCCTGCAGCCGATGCATCTCATTGCTCCTTGCTCGTCGATGACCTACCTGCTCGCCAACTTACGTGACATGTCATGTATTCCTCGAGTGGCCGTCGACACACTTTTCCTGTTCCCGTCTATTCCCGGCTTGGGTATGTCGGTCGCCACAGACGGGCCTCGACCGGGACGGAATGACCGGCCCGCCGGCGGAGTTCCGGCGGGTATGACCACGATCGGCTTCATCGGAAGCGGCAACATCGGCTCCACCGTGGCGCGGCTGGCGGTCGCCGCCGGCTACGACGTCGTCCTCAGCAACTCGCGCGACCCGGAAACGCTCGCCGGCCTGGTCGCCGAGCTCGGCCCGAACGCTCGCGCCGGGCGGCCCGCGGACGCCGCCGCGGCCGGGGACATCGTCGTGGTGACGATCCCCCTGCGCGCGTACCGCGACGTGCCGGCCGAGCCGCTCAAGGGCAAGGTCGTCATCGACACCAACAACTACTACCCGCAGCGCGACGGCCAGATCCGCGAGCTCGACGAGGGCACGGCGACGAGCAGCGCGCTGCTGCAGCGCCACCTGCCCGAGGCGAGCGTCGTCAAGGGCTTCAACAACATCTTCTACCTGCACCTGGGCTCGCTGGCCAGGCCCGCGGGCGCGGCCGACCGCACCGCCCTGCCGATCGCCGGCGACGACGCCGAGGCCAAGCGGACCGTCACGGCGCTGCTGGACGCCATCGGCTTCGACGCCGTGGACGCCGGGACGCTCGCCGACAGCTGGCGCAGCGAACCCGGCACGCCCGTCTACGGCAACCCGTACGGGCCGTTCAGCGACCCGGTCGGGCACCCCGCCGACGCGTCGGCGATCCGTGCGGCGCTGCAGAGCGCTGCACCCAGAGCTTGACCTTCACGTGTACGTCAAGGCCTAACCTCCGGCCCATGAGAAGCGCGGAGATCAGGCTGGCCCGGCGGCCGGGCGCCGTACCGGTGATGGACGACTTCGAGCCGGCCGTGCGGGAGCTGCCCGACCCGGCCGGCGGCGAGGTGGTGGTCCGCAACCGGCTCATGGCGCTCGGCGCGGCGATGCGGTCGCTGCTGGCCGGCGGGCTCGGCGTGCGGCCCGGCTACGAGGTGGGGGAGCCGCTGTTCGGCAAGGCGGTCGGCGAGGTGGCGGCCTCGGCGAGCCCGGCGCTGCCGGTCGGCGCGACCGTGCTGCACGGGCTCGGGTGGCGCGAGTACGCGGCCGGCCCGGCGGCGCGGTTCCGCCGGATCGACGCGGGCGACGAGGTCGCGCTGCTGTCGGGCGGCCTGACCGCGTACGCGGGGCTGCGCGCGGCCGGGCTGCGGCCCGGGGAGACGGTGTACGTGTCCGGCGCGGCCGGCGGCATCGGCAGCCTCGCCGGGGTGATCGCGCGGGCGCTCGGGGCCGGGCGGGTGATCGGCAGCACCGGCAGCGCGGGCAAGGTGGCGGCGCTGACGGAGCGGTTCGGGTACGACCTCGGATTCCAGCACGGTGTGGAGGCGCTGCGCTCGGCGGCGCCGGACGGGGTGGACGTCGGCTTCGACACCGTCGGCGGCCCGCTGCTCGCGGAGCTCGTCGGCGCGATGCGGCCGCGGGGCCGCATCGCGCTGTGCGGGGCGCTGGCGGCCCAGCTCGGCGGCGCCGGCGACCCGGCGCTCGACCTGACGACGGTCATCGGCCGGCGGCTGTCGCTGCACGGGTTCACCACGGCCGACGAGCCGCGGCACGAGGCGGAGTTCCTGGGCCTGCGGATCGCGGTGCCGCACACCGTGGTCGACGGCCTCGCCGCCGCGCCGCAGGCCCTGCTCGACCTGTTCGCCGGCCGCCATACCGGGACCGTGGTGGTTCGGCTGGCATAGTGGGGTGATGCGCATCGGGGCACTGGCCGAGGCGGCCGGGACGACCACCAGGACGCTGCGGTACTACGAGCAGGAGGGCCTGCTCACCAGCGCCCGCACGCCGGCCGGCTACCGCGACTACGACCTTGCCGCGGTACGCCGCGTGCGCAACATCCGCGAGCTGCTGGCGCTCGGCTTCACCATCGCCGACGTGCGCGAGTTCCTGCCGTGGCTCGACCGCGACCTGCCGCCGACGTTCGCCGTGGGCCCCGGATGCGCGGCCGCGATGCGGGTCGCCGACGAGCGGCTCGCCCTCATCCGCGAGCGCCTCGACACGCTGACCCGCCTGCACGACAGCCTCGCCGGCCGCCTCGACCGCCCGGCGTTCACCCCCGGCGCGGGCGTTCCGGCCGCCGCGCGGCGCTGACGGCCGCCGCGGCGGCTCGGCCCTCGCCTCGGGCGGCCGGCGCTACCCGCCGGCCATCGCCCCGATGATCAGCAGCGGCTCGAGCCCCGCCGCGACCGGCGCCGGCAGCGGGGTGTCCGGCGGGTCGTTGGACAGGTCCTCCTCGCACGCGTAGAAGCGCACGAACGCTCGGCGCCGGCCGCTGCCCCGGTCGCGGACCGTGCCGAGCAGCACCGGGTAGCGGGCCTCCAGCGCGTCGAGAACCCGCGCGAGCGTCGGCTCCCCGGCCACGTCCAGCTCGACCTCGCGGCCGGCCTTGGCCAGGTTGCGCAGGTGCGGCGGCAGCACGACCCGGATCACGGCAGCGTCTGCACCTCGACGGAGAGCACGGCCGGCAGGTCCCGCACGATCGGCGCCCAGGTGTCGCCGGCGTCGGCGGAGCGGTACACCTGCCCGCCCGTGGTGCCGAAGTAGATCCCGCACTCGTCCAGCGTGTCGACCGCCATGGCGTCGCGCAGCACGTTGACGTAGCAGTTGGCCTGCGGCAGGCCCTCGGTGAGCGGCTGCCACTCGTCGCCGCCGCTGCGGGAGCGGTACACGCGCAGCCGCCCGTCCGGCACGTAGTGCTCCGAGTCGCTCGTGATCGGCACGACGTAGACGGTCTCCGGCTCGTGCGCGTGCACGGCGATCGGGAAGCCGAAGTCGGTCGGCAGGTCGCCGCTGATCTCCCGCCACGACCCCCCGCCGTCGTCGGTGCGCATGACGTCCCAGTGCTTCTGCATGTAGAGCACGTCGGGGCGCGACGGGTGCATCGCGAGCCGGTGCACGCAGTGCCCGACCTCGGCGTCGGGGTCGGGGATCTGGCCCGACACGAGCCCCCGGTTGATCGGCCGCCAGCTCTGCCCCGCGTCGTCGGACCGGAACGCCCCGGCCGCCGAGATCGCCACGTAGATCCGGTCCGGGTGCACCGGGTCGAGGATGATCGTGTGCAGGCACATGCCGCCGGCGCCCGGCTGCCACCGCGGCCCGGAGTCGTGCCGGCGCAGCGCGGTGAGCTCCTGCCACTCGTGGCCGCCGTCGGTCGAGCGGAACAGCGCGGCGTCCTCGGCTCCGGCGTAGACCGTGTCCGGGTCGTCGCGGGACGGTTCGAGGTGCCAGATCCGCTTGAACTCCCACGGCCGGGGCGTGCCGTCGTACCACAGGTGCTCTCCGACCTCACCCGCGTAGCCGAAGTCGTTGCCGACCGGCTCCCAGGTGCGGCCGCCGTCGCAGGAGCGCTGGATCAGCTGCCCGAACCAGCCCCCGGACTGCGAGGCATAGAGCCGGTCGGGGTCCGCGGGCGAGGCGTTGACGTGGTACACCTCCCACCCGCCGAAATGCGGCCCGTCCACCTTCCAGTCCTGGCGCTTGCCGTCCGCGGTGAGGACGAACGCACCCTTGCGCGTGCCGACGAGCACCCGAACCCCGGTCATGGCGTCACCTCCTCGTGCATCGTCACACGGATGACGGCCGTCCGCGGCCCGTGACCACCGATTCAACCTCCCGCGGGCCGCTACGCCGCCGGGCGCGCCGTAGTCTGATCTTCAGGCGGTTATTTGCGAACAATAGGGTGAATCGTGAGCGATGTCGATGTTGCGGTGGTCGGCGGCGGGGCCGCCGGTGCGCTGGTGCTGGCGCACCTGACCCGGCTCGCCGCCGCCCGGGTCCGGGTCGCCCTGATCGACTGCGGGCCCGGCGAGGTCGGCAGCGGCACCGCGTACCGCACCCCGGACCCGGCGCACCTGCTCAACGTCCGGGCCGGGGCGATGAGCGCCTGGCCGGACCGGCCCGACCACTTCGCCCGCTGGCTCTCGGCCAACGGGTGGGGCGGCGTGGGCGGCGAGGACTTCGCCCAGCGCGCCGCCTACGGGGCCTACCTCGCCTCGCTGGCCTACGACGCCGCCGGCGGCGGCCAGGCGGACGTGCGCCTGATCCGGGGCCGGGCCAACGGCCTGCACCGCAGCCCCGACGGCTGGACGATCACCATCGACGGGGCCGCCCCGGTGCACGCGAGCGAGGTCGTGCTGGCCATCGGCATCGAGCCGCCGGCCCAGGCCTGGGTGCCGCGCCGCCTGCGCGGCCGGCCCCGGTTCGTCGCCGATCCGTGGCGGCCCGGCGCCCTGGACGGCGTCGGGCCCGGCGACCCGGTCCTCATCGTCGGCACCGGGCTCACCGCCGTCGACGTCGCCGTGTCGCTGTCGGCGCGGACCCGGCGGCCGATCACCGCCACCTCGCGCAACGGCCTGCTGCCGTTCGCCCACACGCGCGAGGCCCGCGCGTCCATGCCGCTCGACGGCGGCGAGCTGCCCGCCAGCGTCAAGGAGCTGCGGCGGCTGGTGCATCGCCGTGTGCGCGAGTCGATCGCGGCGACCGGCGACTGGCGCCCGGCCATCGACGGGCTGCGGCCGCACACGCAGGCGATCTGGTCGGGCCTTCCGGAGGCGGACCGGCGCGAGTTCCTGCGGCGGGACCTGCGCCGCTGGGAGAATGCGCGGCACCGCATGGCGCCCACGGTGGCCGACGCGATCGCCGGGCTGCGGGCGGAGGGCCGGCTGCTGATCGCCGCCGAGCACCCGTCGGTCGCCATCGCCGTCGCCGGGCCCGACAGCTGGATCATCAACACCACCGGGCCCGACCCGGACCTGGCCGGGTCGACGAACCCGCTGATCCAGCAGCTCTTCGCCGAGGGGTACGTCACGACGGGCCCGCTGGGCATGGGCTGGGCGACCACGGACGACGGGCAGCTGCGCGACGCCTACGGCGAAGCGGTGCCGGGCCTGTGGACCCTCGGCAGCACCCGCCGGGGCCAGCTGCTGGAGACCACCGCGGTGCCGGAGATCCGGGCACAGGCCCTGGACCTCGCCGAGCGCCTGCGCGACACGCCGTCGCCGCGGCGCGGCCCCGGACCGCGGCGCGGCTCCGGCCACCTGGTCCGCCGCGACCAGTACGGCCTGCCGATCCTGACCACGGCGCGGGCCGGCGAGCACTTCGACGACGCGGTGCGGCGGGTCCTGCGCGTCCAGCGGGGCGCGGAAGAGGCCCTCGATGCGGCGATCGCCGAGGACCCGTCGTTCGCGCTCGCGCACATTGTGCGCGCGCTGCTGGCCGCCGAGGGGGTCATCGTCGCCGACGCGCGCGGCGCCCTGGCCGAGGCCGAGCGGGCCGCGGGCACGCGCACCGACGCCCGCACCGGCAGCCTCCTGCGGGCCGTCACCGGCCGCGTCCGGGCGAACGACCCGGCCGGGCTGCTCCGGCACATCGACGAGTTCCCCCGCGACGCGCTCGTGGTCAACGCGTGCGTGCCGACGATCGCGTTCGGCGGCGCGACCCAGGTCCCGCAGCACGCCTGGGCGATCGTCGAGCGGCTGGCCCCGGTGTACGGCGAGGACTGGTGGTACCTCGGGCTCCTGGCGTTCGTACGGCAGGAACAGCACCGGTGGGCCCTGAGCGCCGACCTCGCCGAGCGCGCCCTCGCCGCCGACCCGTCCGGCGGTCATGCGGCGCACGCCCGCAGCCACGTCTACTACGAGACCGGCGAGCACCGCGCCGGGCTCGAGTGGCTCGACGGCTGGATCAGGGGGCCGGGCCGGACCGCGTTCCAGAGCGCGCACTACTCGTGGCACGCCGCGCTGCACGAGATCGCCCTCGAACGCTGGGCCGACGTGTCGGCCCGGCTGCGGGGCCAGCTGTCGCCGCCCTCGGTCAGCGGCGTGCGGGCGCTCGTCGACTCGGCGTCGCTGCTGTGGCGCTGCCACGTGCTCGGCGCGTCGGCCCAGCCGGTGGCGATCGACGAGGTGCTCGGCGCGGTTGCGCAGGAGCTGCTGCACGAGCCGCCGACCGCCTTCATCGGCCTGCACGCCGCGCTCGCCCTGGCCGCCGCGGGCGACCTCGACCGGCTCGACGCCCTGCGCCGGTACGCCGCCGGCCGCACCGAGCCGGCGTTCGACCTCGTCGCCGTCCTCGTCCGGGCGCTGATCGCGTACCTCACCGGCGACTACGCGCTCACCGTCGAGCTGATCTCCCGCCGCACGGGCGAGTGGGTCCGGCTCGGCGGCAGCGACGCCCAGCGCGAAATCATCGACGACACCCTGCTCAGCGCGCTGCACCGCGCGGGCCGCTACACCTCCGCCCCGACGGGGAGATGATCGCCCGGCCCGGCCGTCAGCCCACACCGGCGGCGCCGCCCCCGAGGCCCGCGGTTGCGGGGGCCCCGGAGGCAACGCTCCCGTGCGTCGCGCCGACGGTCAAGGTCAGGCCGTCAGGCGCGGATCCACTGCTGGTTGCTGCCGCCGTTGCAGGTCCAGAGCTGCACGGCGGTGCCGTTGGCCGTGCCCGCGCCGTTGACGTCCAGGCAGAGCCCCGAACCGACGCCGACGATCGTGCCGTCGGCGTTGAGGCGCCACTGCTGGCTGGTCCCGCCGGTGCAGGTCCAGATCCGGGCCCGGGAGCCCGCCGAGGTGCCGGGCACGTCCAGGCACTTGTTGCCGTACACCGTCAGCTGGTTGCCTGCGGTCGCCGTCCACTGCTGGTTCGCCCCGCCGTTGCAGTCCCAGATCTGCACGACGGCCCCGTCGGCCTGGCTGGCGCCGTTGACGTCGAGGCACCGGTTCGAGCCCGCGCCGCGCACCTCGCCGGTGGCGCCGCCGGTGCCGCCCACCGGGGTGATGGACAGGTTGTCGAACTGCGCGGTCACGCCCTGGGCGGTGGCGTACCCGATCTGGCCGGCCACCCAGGTGGAGTCCGAGACGCTGCCGAGGGTGGTGCCGTCGATCGCCGCGGTGAGGGTGCTCCCGTTGAGCGTGAGCGACAACGAGTGCCAGCGCCCGGTGCCCAGCGCCGACGTGGTGCCGCTGGCCAGCGTGCGCCAGTTGCCGCTGGTGTTGTTGCTGCGGATCGACCAGGCGCCGGTGTCGGAGACGCGCAGGTAGTAGCCGTTGAGGTTCTGCGGGCCCTGGTGGTTGTAGGTGTTGCCGCGGCCGATGAGCTGCACGTAGCCGGGCTTCTCCAGCATGACGTCCGATGAGACGGTGTAGTTGCGCCAGGTCAGGTCGCCCAGCAGCGTGAACGGCTCGGCCTGGCCGGACGTCCAGAAGATGGGCGCCTGCTCGGACATCTGACGGACGCACTGCCCGCTGCGCCCGCCCCCGCACCCGGCGACCTCGAACGAGCCCTGCTGGTCCATGAGGTACTTCGCCTCGCGGCCGGTCGCGTAGCCGTCGAAGTTGTCGCTGTAGGGCAGCTTCAGGTTGCCCTGCGCCGGGCTGGCCGCCGCGCCCTTGCCCTGCCCGGTGGTGGTCGTGATGCTGTACACGTAGCCGGGCTGGACGGTGAGCGAGAAGCTGCCGCCGGACGGCGTGATGTCGGCCCCGCGCACGAACTGGTCGGCCGGGCTGTTGGACCGGACGTTGCTGGACCACACGTGCACGGTGCCGGTGGACAGGCCACCGGTGACGCTGAACGTCAGCGTCTGCGCCGCGGTCGCGTCCATCGTCTCCACGACGGTGCTGTAGTCGGCCCCGGCCGGCGACCGGAGCGAGACGTAGCTGCCGTTGTTGCGGTTGCCGCCGATGTAGCCGCTGGAGCTGTCCAGGTAGCGCCATCCGGGCGCGGTGAACTGGGTGGTCTGCGCCATGACCCAGGTGTTCCTGCCGATGGAGTAGTAGCCGGACCAGGGCTGCGGGGCGACCGCGACGCCGGTGGTGGCCCAGGGGATGTTGGGAGTGATGGCGGCGATCACGGGCCAGTTGATGTAGCCGGTCATCTTGCCGTCGATGTAGCCGCGGTTGATGCCGCGGGCGAGCGCCGCGGCGCCCGCGTTGTAGTCGTCCGAGCCGTTCTCGCTGGCCCACAGCGCCTTGCCGGTCGACACGGCGTTGCCGGAGCTGGGGCAACTGCTCTGCGCGCTGCGGTACCCGCAGACGTAGTGGCTGCCGAAGACCGACACGGCGCCGGCGAACGCCGGGTCACGCAGCGAGTCGTCGGCGGCGGCCCAGCCGAAGTCGTCCGAGGCCACGAGCTTCACATTGGCGTACCCGCGCGAGTTCAGGGCGGAGCGCAGGTTCTTGTACCAGGTGACGTTGTAGCCCTTCTCGTTCCAGCCGCCGAGGTAGTTGATCGTCAGCCCGTGCGTGCCCGCGCAGTCCAGCCACGCCAGCAGGTAGTCGATCGAGTCGTTGGACCAGAAGTTGCCGTTGCCGATCCAGCCGGGGGCGCCCCACGCCAGGCCGACCAGGTTGATGTTCGGGTTGCGGGCTTTCGCCTGCTCCATCAGCCACCACTCGTACCCCCGGTTGCAGTTGACGCTGCCCCGCGTGTGCTCGTGGCTGGGCTCCGCGCCCGAGGTCGAGTTGGTGTCCCCGCCGATCTCCACCTTCAGGATCTGCATCGCCGCGCCGTAGCCCGGCTTGAACAGGTAGTCCAGGATGTCGCTGCGCTGAGGCTCCGGGTAGTCGGTCAGCAGCCGCGAGTTGCCGCCGCCACCGCTGACGGCGCCCACGCCGTCGAGCACGCGCCCGCCCGACGCGCCGTTGATCGTGATCGCCGTCGCGGCGTGCGCCGGGGAGGCCGCCCACACCAGGACGGCGGCCGCGCCCATGGCGATCGCCGCGGCGGCGGCCCGCCATCGGCGCGCCGCCGGCGGTCGCAGGCGCATCGCTCTTCTCGACATGTGTATCTCTCGCTTTCCCCGGCCACTGGCGGATGTAGGGGATCTGGACATAGGACGTATTACGTTAAGGGCGAGCGTTGGAATAGGTCAATATCGATACCGAGCCACGTGAAAGTTTCACCGGCCGATGGGGTGTGCCGCATCGATTGGTGCAAATCGTTGACTCAATACGTCATACGACCTATGTTTCCGGGACGTCTCCGGTCGTGATCCGGACCCCCGATGGATGTCGATCACCAGCAAGGAGCCACAGCTGTGAGAACACTGCAGAGACGCCGCCTGGTTCCCCGGTGGCTCGCCGTCGTCGGCGCCGTCGCCACGGTCGCCGCCGCGACGCTCGCCGTCATGACGGCCACCGTCCCGCCCGCCTCCGCGGCGACGACGGCCGGCTGCGGCAAGACCCCGACACTGCACAACGGCTCGTACACCATCCAGAGCAGCGGCCAGAGCCGGAGCTTCATCCTGCGGATTCCCGACGGCTACAGCAACGCGCGCGCGTACCGGCTGATCTTCGCGTACCACTGGCGCGGCGGCACCATGAACGACGTCTCCTCGGGCGGCACCAGCGGCGCCACCTGGTCGTACTACGGCATGCAGGAGCAGTCCAACAACAGCGCGATCCTGGTCGCGCCGCAGGGCATCGGCAACGGCTGGGCCAACACCAACGGCCAGGACCTCACGTTCACCGACGACATGGTCCGGATGATCGAGAACGACCTCTGCGTCGACACGACGCAGCTGTTCGCCATGGGATTCAGCTACGGCGGCGGGATGAGCTACGCCGTCGCGTGCGCCCGGGCCACCGTCTTCCGGGCGGTTGTGGTCTACTCCGGCGCGCAGCTGTCCGGCTGCAGCGGCGGCACCCAGCCGATCGGGTACTTCGGCATCCACGGCGTCTCCGACAATGTCCTCAACATCTCCTCGGGCCGGGCGCTGCGCGACACGTTCGTGCGCAACAACGGCTGCGCCGCGCAGAACGCGCCGGAGCCGGCGCCGGGCAGCGGGCGGCACATCACGACCGTCTATTCGTGCCGGGCCGGGTACCCGGTGCAGTGGGCGGCCTTCGACGGCGGTCACGGACCCGCTCCCGTGGACGGCTGCTCCGGCTGCGACGACGGCGCCCGGACGTGGACCAAGGGTGAGGCCTGGCGGTTCATCTCGTCGTTCGGGACCACGTCGCCGTCCAGCCCGCCGGTGTCCGGTTCGCCGTCGAGCAGCCCCCCGGCCGGCCAGTCCAACGTGACGATCGTGGGGGCGGCGTCGGGTCGCTGCCTCGACGTGCCGGGTTCCAGCACGACGAACGGCGCACAGGTGCAGCTGTGGGACTGCCACGGCGGCTCCAACCAGCGCTGGACCTACACCGCCGGCCGGCAGCTGACGGTGTACGGCAACAAGTGCCTGGACGCCAGCGGGCAGGGGACGAGCAACGGCACGGCCGCCGTCATCTGGGACTGCAACGGTCAGAGCAACCAGCAGTGGAACGTCAACGCCAACGGCACGATCACGGGCGTCCAGTCCGGACTGTGCCTCGACGTCAGCGGCGCCGCCACGGCCAACGGCACCAAGGTGCAGCTCTGGTCGTGTCACGGCGGCTCCAACCAGCAGTGGAGCCTGCGCAGCTGACCCGGGCCGGGTGTGTCCGGCGCCGGACCGGCGCCGGACACACGCATGCGGATGCGGGCTGAGCCGTGCCCGGGCCCGCCTCGTACTCTTGTCGGTGCACCGTTCGTGGTGCGAACGGGTGCCGGCGAAGGGACGAGGCATGGCAACGACGGCGGGGCCATCCCGTCGGCGGCCCACACTCGCCGAGGTCGCCGCGCGCGCCGGTGTGTCGATGACCGCGGCCTCACGGGTGATCAACAATGCGCCGCACGTGAGCCGGGCCAAGCGGGAGGCCGTCGAGAAGGCCATCCGGGATCTCGGCTACGCCCCCAGCCGCAGCGCCCGCGCGCTGGCCACCCGCAAGAGCGGCGTGATCGCGCTGGCCGTCTCCGGCGACGACCCCGCCCTCTTCGCCGATCCGTTCTTCGCCCACGTCATCGTCGGCATCTCGGCGGTGCTGGAGGAGACCGACCTGCACCTGCTGCTGTGCCTGGCGGCGTCGGCCCGCTCGCATGCGCGGTTCAAGGGCCTCCTCGGCACGCGCGCGGTCGACGGCGTCCTGCTCGTCGCGCTGCGCGGCGACGATCCGCTCGTGCACATCGTGGAGCGGTCCGGCCTGCCCACCGTCTACGGCGGCCGGCCGCTGCGCGGCGAACCCAGATGGTTCGTCGACGCGGACAACCACGGCGGGGCCCGGAAGGCCACCGATTACCTGATCGGGCTCGGGCGGACCCGCGTCGCCGTCGTCACCGGCCTGCCCGACACCGAGGTCAGTGAGGCCCGGGAGCGCGGCTACCGCGATGCGATGGCCGCCGCCGGGCTGACCCCGCCCGCCGTGGCGGCCGGCGACTTCACCGTCACCGGCGGCGCCGCGGCGATGACGGCCCTGCTGGACGCCCGGGCCGACCTCGACGCGGTGTTCGTCGCCAACGACAACATGGCGGCGGGCGCCATGCGCGTGCTGCGCGAGCGCGGGCGCCGGGTGCCCGACGACGTGGCCGTCGTCGGCTTCGACGACCTCGAGATCGCGACCCGCACGGACCCGCCGCTGACCACGGTGCACCAGCCGGTCCGCGCGCTGGGCGAGGAGATGGCCCGGATGCTCACGGCGCTGCTGTCCGGCCAGCAGCCCAACCCGCTCATCCTGCCCACGCGCCTGGTGGTGCGGGAATCGGCCTGAAACTTTCAGCTCCGGCCGCGCGCACGCACACGCTCCCACCTCGCCGCATCTGACGGACCGCGCCCCGGCCCGCCTCGTCATTGCGCCCGCAGCGCGCTCACGGCCCGAGACTGTTGGAAGCGCTTCCATAGCTTATCACCTGCGGATCTCTCCGGTCGAACGGTGACAGATCTGGAAGCGGTTCCACCTCGCTCACCGTCCGCATCGGAGGATTTCCATGAAACGACTGTCCGTCGCCGCCGCCGCGACACTGCTCGCGGTCGGCGGGGCCGTCGCCGTCGCGGTGGCGGCGCCGGCCGGCGCCGACACCCAGATCTGCACCAAGTACGGGTCGACGTCCATCCAGGGCGGCCGGTACATCGTGCAGAACAACGTCTGGGGCGACGACACGACCCAGTGCATCAACGTCACGAACACCGGCTTCGCGGTCACCTCCGCGGTCCACAACCTGCCGCAGAACGGCGCGCCGGCGGCCTATCCCTCGGTGTACGCCGGATGCCACTACGGCAACTGCACCTCGGGCAGCGGCCTGCCGCTCGCGGTGAGCGACAGCCGGTTCGCCACCATCGCCACGAGCGTCAGCATGTCGTACCCCAACAACGGCAGCGTGTACGACGCCTCCTACGACGTCTGGTTCGACCCGACCCCGCGCACCGACGGCCAGAACACCGGCGCCGAGCTGATGGTCTGGCTCAACAAGACCGGGTCCGTGCACGCCGCCGGCTCACAGGTCGGCACGGTCAACATCGCGGGCGCGAACTGGGACGTCTGGTACGGCAACTACGGCTGGAACGTCGTGTCCTACGTCCGGCAGAGCCCGACCTCGTCGATCAGCTTCAACGTGTCACCCTTCTACCGGGACATGGTCAACCGCGGCTACGCCCAGAACTCCTGGTACATCACCAGCGTCCAGGCCGGCTTCGAGCCCTGGGTCAACGGCACCGGCCTGGCCGTCAACAACTTCTCGTACAGCATCGGCGGCGGCAGCACCGGCTCGCCCAGCCCGAGTTCCACCGGCGGCGGGACGGGCGGCGCAAGCTGCCGGGTCAGCTACACGAAGTCGGAGTGGCCCGGCGGCTTCACCGGAAACGTCACCGTGACCAACACCGGCACGAGCCCGATCAACGGCTGGTCGCTGGGCTTCTCGTTCCCCGGCGATCAGCACATCACGAACGCGTGGAGCGCCACGGTCAGCCAGAGCGGCTCGGCGGTGACCGCCACCAACGTCGGATACAACGCCCAGATCCCACCCGGCGGCAACACGTCCTTCGGTTTCCAGGGAACCTGGAACTCCAACGACAGCAACCCCACCTCGTTCCGGCTGAACGGCACCGCCTGCTCCAACGGCTGAACGGGCCGGCCCCACGCCGGCCGCCCATGGGGGTGGCCGGCGTGGGGCGTCCGTGCAGGGCGACGTCGCCGCGTCGCGCCGTCACCTGATCCGCGCAGCCCTCAGTGGCAGCATGGGCCGGCCCACCGCCGGGGCCGTTCGCTGCCTCCGTGTCCGCCTCCGCGGTCGTCCGCGACCGGTCCTGCGGCGGTGGACGGATCGGCGGCCCGGGCGCTCATGCGGGTGCCCCGTTCGGGTGCCCGGCCGTGGCGATCGCCCGGCCGACCGTCAGCGCCTGCCGAAGCTCCGGCTCCAGCGACGAGCGGTATTCCGCGTCCGGTTCGGCGCCGACGGCGTCGACGACGGTACTGAAGAAGCAGCGCGCCGCGGCGGTCAGCGCCACGTCGAAGATCTCCGTGTCGCTCAGGCCGTGGCGGCGAAGCGTCTCCACGTCGGCGGCGGTGACGGCGGTCGGGTTGCCGGCGACCTTCTCCGCGAAGTCCATCACCGCCACGTCCACCGGGTCCAGGCCGGCGTCGTGGTGGTCGAGGGCGACGCGGTGCAGGGTCGCCGCGTCGAAGTACCGCTGCCGCAGCAGCGTGCCGTGGGCCAGCGCGCAGTAGCTCGACCGCAGGCGCCGGGCCGCCGCCAGGGTGGCCAGCTCGTACCGCCGGTGCTGCATCCCGGACTTGATGGCGACGTTGAGCCCCGCCCAGGCGTCCAGCACGGCCGGGCGCAGCGCGAACACCCGCGTGTAGTTGGCGACGTACCCGTGGCGGGCGCGGTCGGCGGCGAACTGGCGGGCGACGTCCTCGCCCGCCAGCGCCTCCTCCGGTGGGTCCAGGTAGGACATTTCAGCCGACCGTGACCGTAACCGGCACGGGGTTGGCGAGGACGTCGAACACGGCCGAGCGAGCCGTCGACTGCTCGACGATCTGCCGCAGCGTGTCGGCCGGGGCGTCGCCCTCGATCATGAACCGGACCGCGATGTTCTGGTACCCGTTGCGCACACCCGGGTCGAGGCCGAGGATGCCGTTGAGGTCGATGTCGCCGGCGACCTCCGAACGCACCGAGGTGAGGGTGACCCCGCGGGCGGCCGCGATGTTGGCGATGCCGGCGGTCAGGCAGGCGGCGAGGGCGTGCAGCACGTACTCGACCGGGGTCGGGCCGTTGTCCTTGCCGACGAGCACGGCCGGGTGGTCGGCGTCGAAGGTGAAGCTGCGCTCGTGGGTGCGCTCCTCCCCGACGCCGAAGTAGCCGTGGATGGTGCTGCGGTTGTGGGTGCCGCTGACCCAGCTGTTGGCGGCGCGGAACTGGAATCGGGCCGCCTCGGGAGCGGCCTTGACCGCGTCGATGGTGGCGAACAGGGTGGCGGTGTCGACGCCGTTGGTCATCGTGAACTCCTGACAAGTGGTAGGGACACCAGCTCCTCCGCCTCGACGTCGAGGGCGTGGGAGAGCTGCTTTTGCAGTTCGACGAAGTCGGCGACCGGCGGGTAGGCCGCCAGGGCGCACGTCAGGTCGAAGACTTCGCGCAGGGCGCGGTCGCGTCGCCGCTGATACTCGGCGAGCTCGCCGTCGCCGCCGCCGCGCAGCGCCCGGTCGAGGGCGTCGGCGAGCAGTTCCGCGTCGCGGTAGGCGTCGCTGAGCCCGTGGCCGGTGACGGCGTCGCGGTGGTAGCCGGCGTCGCCGACGAGGGCCCAGCCCGGGCCGTGAGCGCGGCGCAGGATGTTGGGGTGGCGCAGCATGCCGGCGACCGGGGACGTCCGCCGGCCACCGGCCAGCCGGTCCGCGAGCTCGGGCGCCGCCCGCCGCAGGAGCGCTTCGAAGGCGGCGGCCCGCGACGGGGCCGCGCGCCGCTGCGCCCGCGCGTCCTCGGTGGGCGTCGTCACCCAGATGCAGGCCTCGCCGCCGTTGGTCGGGAAGACGCCGGCCAGAGCCCGGTCGGCCGCGACGAGCTCGATGCCGTGCCAGGGCAGCCCGCCGTAGTAGGCGTACTGCGCCGCGCCCTGATCGCCGCGGTCCTCGATCACCTCGGCGGTGACGGACCGGGCGATGACGGACCGCAGGCCGTCGGCGCCGACGACGTAGCGCGCGGCGATCGACACCGGGGCACCCGACGCCCCCCGCCCGACGACGCCGCAGGCGCGGCCGGTGCCGTCGAACCGGACGCCGTCGACCGTGACGCCGGTGACGGCCCGGGCGCCGGCCCGGGCGGCCGCGTCGAGGACGATCGTGTCCAGCACGCTCCGGCGCGGCGCGGCGAGCAGGTCGACGCCGGCCTTGTGCTTGATGGTGCGGGTGACGGACGCGCCGGCGGCGCTGAAGGTCACCTGCCGGATGGCGGGCGCCCCGCTCGCCAGTACCGTGTCGAGCAGGCCCCAGCGGTCCAGCTGGACGATGCCGGGCCGGGCCAGCTGGTGCGTCGAGATGGTGTCGGACGGGAACGTCGCCCGGTCGACGACGACCACGTCGTGGCCCAGCCGGGCCAGCAGCAGCGCGGTGGCCGCCCCGGCGGCCCGGCCACCGACAATGACGACGTCGTGTAATACGTTCACGGGATCGAACGGTAGGTTCGCCCGCCGTGTGCCGAATGGGGAGCGCCCCCTAACTTGGCTCCCCGGCACCACCCAGATTGCGGCGATGGGCGGCGGCGACGGCCTGGGCGCGGTTGGCTACGCCGAGCTTGGCCAGCACCGCCGAGATGTGGTGGTCGACGGTCTTCGCCGACAGCGTGAGCCGGGCGGCGATCTCGGCATTGGACAGGCCCTCGACGAGCAGCTCGAGGACGTCGGCCTGGCGCGGGGTCAGCCCGGCGGCGTGCTCGGCGGTCGCCCGGCGCGGACCGCGCGGCACCTTGGCCACACCACGCCGGCGCAGATCCGCCCGCAGGCGGTCGGCGGGCAGGACCGCGCCGAGCTCGTCGTAGAGGCGCAGCGCCTCGAGCGCGGCCGGCTCGTCCCCGGCGGACAGCGCCTCGGCCCGCAGGTAGGTCGCGCCGCGGCGCTGCCACTCGTCGGCGGCCTGTTGCCATTCGCCGTCGATCATCAGCTGGTACGGGCGGGCGATGCCGTCCGGCAGCGGGCCGCGGCCGCCGGCGCGCCGGTACCGGTAGGCGAGCCGGCCGGTGACGAACGGCTGGCCGACGACGGTCCCGGCGAGCTCCAGCCCGCGTAGCGCCTCCTGCTGGGCGCGCTGCGGTTCGCCGGCCAGCAGGAAGTACTCCGAGCGGCCGTCGGCGACGGGCGCAACGAACTGGACGGCGTTGACGCGCAGCGCCTCCCGCAGCCCGGCGTCCAATGTGGACAGCGCGTCGGGGTGCCCGCGCGCGGCCAGGATGCGGCCCTTCATGGCGAGCGGCAGCACGGCGTTGACGCCGACCCGGCCGCTGCGGGCGATGATCTCGTCGGCGTCGGCGAGCGCACCGTCCCAGTCCGCGCGCTCGAACCGGATCCGGGTCCGGATTCCGAGCGCGAACAGGGCGTAGCCGTCGAGGTTCTGCGCGACCGTGTACGCGCAGGCCGGTTCCACGGCCGCCGCCGCATCGGCGTATCGGGCCAGCTCGTCGGCGAGGACGCCGGCGATGTTGCCCAGGGCGCGGGAGGCGTGCGCGGCGAAGCCGTGCGCGGCGGCGGTGCGGTGCGCGGTCTCCAGGGCCTCCCGCGCACCGGGGGCGTCCAGGGCGAGCCGGGCCGTGTTGACGCTGATCGTGGCGTAGAGCGCGGTGTCGAGGTCGCCGAGCCGTTCGGCGAGGTCGCGGGCGCGCTCGCCCCAGGCGACGGCGTCGTCGAGCTCGTACGTGAGGCAGTAGAGGTGCGCCAGGTTCCCGTACGCCGTCGCGAGCAGCTGCTCGTCGTGCCCTTCCAGGACGGTCACCGCCCGGTTGGCCGCCTGCCGGGCCAGCGCGGCGTCGCCGGTCCACCAGGCCAGCCGGGAGATCCAGCGCAGGTTCTCACCCACCCGCTCCGGCTGGTCCAGGCCTTCACGCAGCGCGAGCGCGGCGTGGCGGGCGCGCAGGCCCTCGTCGTGCAGGCCGGCGAGGTAGGCCTGCTCGGCGTACTCCTCCAGCAACGCGGCCCGCTCGGCCGGGGCGAGCTGCGCGGCATGCCCGACGGCGGCGCGGTAGTGCGCGGCGGCCTCGCGGTGGGCGCCCTGACGCGCGGCGCCGGCGCCGGCGACCTGCCCGTAGCGCAGCACCGCCCCGCTGTCGCCGGCGTGCACGGCGTGGTGGACCAGCCGGCCCGGGTCGACCCCGGCCACCCGGGCCAGGACCGCCAGCACCCGCCGGTGCAGCGCGGCCCGCCGGGCGGGCGACAGCGCGTCCTCGACGGCGCCGCGCAGCAGCTCGTGCCGGAACGCCACGCCGTCGCCGGACGGCACCAGGACCCCGCCCTCGATCGCCGCGTCGACCAGGTCGGGCGCGTCCGCGACGAGCGCCGCGTCGGCGCGGGTCGGCACCACGGACACCAGCTGCGCCAGCTCCCGGGCGGGCGCCGGCAGCGCGCGCATCCGGTCGAGGATGAGGTCCTGCACCGCGGCGGGGACGGCGTCGCCGTCGAGCAGGTCGGTCTTGAGCAGCTCCGTGACGAGCAGCGGGTTGCCGCCGGTGAGCCGGTACACCACCGAAGGGTCGCGGCCGGCCCGGCGCGCCTGCTCGGCGACGGTCGCCTCGGACAGCGAGGTCAGCGCAATCCGGTCCACGGCCCGGCTCGGCAGGGCGGCGAGCGCGCCGCGCAGCGGGTGCTCCAGGCCCAGCTCGTCGGTGCGGTACGTCAGCACGAGCAGCGCCGCGACGCGGTCGATGCGCCGGCCGAGGAACACCAGCCAGTCCAGGGTCGCCTCGTCGGCCCAGTGCGCGTCCTCGACCACGACGACGGGACGCACCCGCTGCCGCGGTCCCGACAGCTCGTCGAGGAACGCGGCGAACACCTCGCCCTGCGGGGCGCCGGCGCTCAGGCGGGCGGCGAGGATGCCGCCCGTCTGAGCGCCGATGTCCTGCAGCGGGCCGAGCACCCGCGGGGTGACCAGCCGGTCGCACGCGCCCCACAGGATCCGGGCCCGGCTTCCGCAGCGCCGGGCGAACTCGGCGACCAGAGCGGACTTGCCGAGGCCGGCCTCGCCGGACACGACCGCGACACGCCCGCCGTCGCCGCTGCGACGCAAGAGGTCGTCGAGCAGGTCGAGCGCCGCGGACCGCTCCCACAACTCCATCCGGTGATCGTACGAGCGGCACCGCCCCGGTCGCTGTCGGATGCCTGCGCCGGCCCCGGTCCGGCTGGGTCGGCGTCAAGCGCCGTGCGCGTGGTGGGACGCCGGGTGATAGCCCGCGTAGGCGAGGTGCACGGCCATGCCCTTGGCGGCGTGTTTGAGGTTGTGGCAGTGGTTCATCCACACGCCCGGGTTGTCGGCCCGCAGGCCGACCTCCCACACCTCGCCGGGCTGGACGTCGAACGTGTCCATCCACAGTGGACTTCCGGTGAAGGGGCGGCCGTTGTACCGCAGTGCCAGCACGTGGTGGCCGTGCAGGTGCATCGGGTGCGTGTCCCGGCCGCGGTTGACGATCGTGAGGTGCACGAGGTCTCCGGCGCGGACGGTCTGCGTGGTGACGTACGGGTAGGCGCGGCCGTTGACGGTGAAGGCGTACTTCGGCAGGCCGTCCGCCAGGGTCACGCCCCGGTCGAGCACCATCGTGAACCGCCGGTCGAACCGGCTCTGCGCGTCCAGCGGCGTCGGGGCCGGCGTTCCGTAGCGGGTCTGGTCGAGCGTCGGCCAGGCCGCGGTGCCGACCGGCGGCGGGGCGGGCGTGTCTGCGGCGGGCGCGAGCCGGACCGTGGCCCGGCCGTCGTCGACCTGCAGCGCCACCGGCGTCACACCCGCAGTGATCGCAACATCGGCGCGGGCGCCCGCGGGCAGCCTGATCGCCACCCGCTCCAGGACGCCAGGCCCGTTGAGGTCGGTGCCGTCGACGGCCACCAGCCGGAACGGCGCGGTGAGCGTGAGCCGGTGCGGACCGTCGTCGGTGTTGACCACCCGCAGCCGCACCGGCGTGCCCGGCGCCACGAAGTGCGTGACGGGCAGGTCGCGGTCGCCGACAGCGAGGACGGTGCCGAACGTGTGCAGCGGCAGCGTGAGGTCGGCCCCGCCGGCGGCGGCGCGCGGCCGGACGACCAGCGTGCCGTACAGCCCCAGCCGGACCGCGCGGTCGGACGCCTCATGGGTGTGGTACCAGTACGTGCCCGTCTGGTCGGCGCGGAACCGGTACTCGAAGGACTCGCCCGGCCGGACCGCCTCCTGGGTCATGCCCGCGACCCCGTCCTCGCCGGCCGGCACGTCGTAGCCGTGCCAGTGCAGCGTGACCCCGGCCGCGATGTCGGCGTTGCGCAGCGTCACAACGACAAGGTCACCCTGCGTCACCTCGAGGGCCGGCCCAGGAACCCGGCCGTCGAAGGTCCACGCCTCGACGCGCCGGCCGGAGCCGAGCGTGACCGTCGCGGTCCGAGCGGTGAGCGTGAACCGGCGGACCGGAATCCCGGACGCCGCGGCGGTCCCGGGATCCGGTCCGCGCACCGAGCTCACCGGCACGCCGTGCCCGCCGTCGTCGGCGGACGCCGGCGGCGGGACGGCAACGGCGGCGCCGAGCACGACCGGCGCCAGCGCCAGCAGCCACACCAACGGCGCCCGGCGCGAGCGGTGGCCCGCCGCCCGCCGGGTGACGACGCCGGCCAGCCCGACCGCGCCGGCCGTGACCAGCCCGGTACCCCAGCCGGGCGGATATCCGGCGAACAGGGCGAGGACCGGCCCGGCGGCCGCGGCGTACCCGGCGACGGCGAGCGCGAGCGCCGTCCACCGGCGCGCCGTGAGCGCCGCAGCGCCGGCCGCGACCGCGGTCACCGCCGCCAGCGGCAGCGTCACCGTCAGCTTCTCCTCGACGAACCACCAGCCGGCCCGGCCGAGCGCCGCGACGAGGCCGATCCGGGCGAGGAACGCAAGGACCGCGACGGCGGCGAGCGCGGCGGCCGAGCGGCGGCGCCGGGCCGCGACGCAGCCCGCCGCGGCGAGCCAGGCCGCCGCCGACAGGGCGCCGGCGAGCACCTCCAGGTCGATGAGCCGGGCGGTCACACCGCCACCTCGCTCAGCGCCTTCCCGGACGCGCCCGAGGCTTCCCCCGCTGTGCCGGGCCGGGCCGCGGACCTCCTGGTTCGCGGCGGTGCGGTGCGCACGAACCTGCGGGCCCGCACCACGCCCAGCACGGCGACGGACACGATCGCGAGTCCGTTGAGCGCGTGGAAGCCGAGGATCCACTGGGCGCCGGGCGTGCTCTGCTCCATGGTCATCTCGGTGACGAGGTGCACCAGCACGAAGATCAGGATCTGCACGACCACCAACCCGAACGGGGCGGCCGCGAGCCCGACCAGCCGGCCGGGCACGCGGGCCGCCGCGGCGACGGCCGTGGTGAGCAGCGACGCGAACGGGATCACGATGACGCCGTTCACGGAATGCATCTCGAAGGACGCGTGGTCGCGCGGGATCGAGAACGCGCCGAACGCGGCGAAATAGAACTGGGCCAGCACCGCGAGCAGCACCAGGCCGCTCATGCCCAGATATACGTTGCGCACCGTCTTGCTCCAGTCTGAGAGAGGTTCTGACCAGCGGTGCCGTCACTGTGCGAGCCCGCCCTTGGCACGCACTGGGCGTGCACGGGAGGCCGATCCCAGCCGCCTCCCAGTGCGCGTCAAGCGGCGGTGCGCAGGCTGCGGGGCATGACTCGCAGTACCAGCTCACCGGCCGTCGACCAGCTGCGCCTTCCCGGTCAGGCGGCGGCGCCGGCCGGCCCGCTCGATCTGACCGGCATGTTGGTCATGCACTGGGCGTTGCGCCGAGACCTGCACCGTTTCGCGGCAGCCGTGATCCGCACGCCGGTCGACGACCGGGTGGTGTGGCGCGCGCTGGCCCGCCGATGGGGCCTGTTCCGCCACGTCCTGCACGACCACCACGCCGGCGAGGACGCGGGGATCTGGCCCGCGCTGCGGGGCGGGGCGGGCGCGGCGGGGGCGAGCGTGCTCGACGCCATGGGAACGCCGGGTCTTCCGCTACGCGGATTGACCGGGTCTTCCGCTACGCGGACTGATCAGAATCCGCCGTCGGCACGCAGCGCCGCCAGCCACTCGGTCACCAGGGGCAGGCCCCACGCCGCGGCGAGGGCGGCCGCGTCGTCGGCGTGGCGGGCGGCCGTGGCAGGCTCCCCGGCGGTCGCGGCGGCGAGGGCGAGGAACGCGTCGACGGGACCGAGCGCACCGCTGGAGCCCGCCGTGGCGGGCCGGCCCGCGTAGGGCGCCAGCCGCTCGTACACCTCGGCGGCGAACTGCGGCCGTCGCGCCGCGTAGGCGACGTGCGCGCCGATGGCCAGGTCGGACGTCGCCGCCCACGACCCGCCGTCCGGCACCCACCCGCTGCGCTCCAGCACCGCGGCGGCCTCGTCGTGGCGCCCAGCCCGGACCAGGACGAGCAGGTAGAAGGCGACGGAGAGCGCCGGCGCCGCCTCGTACATCGTGCGGGCCATCGGCAGAAACTCGCCGGCCCTGCCCTGCCAGATGCGCACGAACAGCGAGGACAGGCCGAAGTACGCACGGGCGGGCAGCGCGGTGCGCGCGGACAGGGCGTCCGCCTCGGCGATCAGCTCCTCGGCCTCGGCGAAGCGGCCCTGCATCGCCCGCCAGGGCAGCTCGAGACCGTTGAGGACCACCAGCGGGTACAGCAGGCGCAGCCGCTCGGCGCCGGCCCTCGCCTCGGCGACGTCCCGCCACATCTGCGCGATGCGGCCCGTCTCCATCCCGGCGATCGCCCGGAACGTGAGCAGGTGGGTGCGGGCGGCATCACCACCGGAGCGCTCCTCGCACCGCGCGAGCGCCGCATCGACCCGGCGCCACCGCTGCTCGGCATTGGTCGCCTGCCAGGTGGCGACAAACGCGGTCGCCGCCGCCCACACGATCAGCTCCAGGTCGCCGATCCGCCGGGCCATGGCGAGCCCCTCCTCGGCGAGGGCGTCGCGTTCCCGTGGCGCGTCGGCATAGTGCAGCTCGCCGGCCAGGGTCAGCAGGGCCCGGCACCGCAGGTCACTGTCGCCGGCCGGCAGCTCCCGCAGTACTCGGCGCAGCGCGGCGACCGCCGGCTGGTCGACGACGCCGCGGTCCCGCACGGTCCACACCGAGCCGTCGGCGGAGCCGACCGCGGCGCGGGCGAGCCGGTCGACGTCGCCGAGCTCCTCGGCCACCCGGCGGGCGTGACCCAGCGCCTCGAGCTGTGTGTCGCGGTCACCGATCCAGCGGCCGGCCTCGGCGTGGGCCATCAGCAGGTCGTACCGGTCCGCCGGATCGCACGACCGGTCCTGCGCCTGGGCGGTCCGGGCCGCCGCGAGCAGCGCGGCGGCCTCCTCGTAGCCGTGGATCGAGCGCGCCTGCCGGGCCGCCCGGGCGGCCGTCCGCCACGCGGTCCCGGCGTGGGCGGGTCCGGCCGCGAGCCAGTGCCGGGCCGCCTCCAGGAGCCGCTCGTCGCCGTCCTCGCGCAGCGCGGCCGCGACGGCGGCGTGGCGCCGAGTCCGGCGGGTGGCGGTCTGCCCGCGGTACACGACGTCGCGGACCAGGGCATGCGCGAACCGGAACGCGCCCGGCGTCGCCTCCTCCAGCACGACCCCGTCCGCGAGGGCCGGGTCGAGGGCGTCGAGCACCGTGTCCGCATCGTGAGCGGTCGCGGCCGCGAGCAGATCCACGTCGTACTGCCGGCCGATGACGGCCGCGGTCCGCAGCAACTCCCGGGTCACCTCGGGCAGGCGGGCCACCCGCCGGGCGACGACGTCGGTGACGGCCGCCGGGATGTCCGCGGCGCCGGGCAGGCGCAGCAGCTCAACCAGGAAGAACGGGTTGCCGTCGGTACGCTCGTGCAACGACTCCACCCGCGCTGCGGCCGGCGCCTCGCCCGTCACCGCCCGCGCGAGCTCGGCGACGCCGGCGGCGCGCAGGCCGGCCAGGTCGAGCCGCAGCGCGTGCCGCCGGCCCAGCCCGGCCACCACCTCGGCCAGCACGCCGGCCGGTTCCGGACGGGGCCGCCAGGTCACGACGATGAGCACCCGCGCGTCCGTGAGATGACCGGCGAGGTGGTGCAGCAGGCGCAGCGACGAGGCGTCGGCCCAGTGCAGGTCCTCAAGCACGACGAGCAGCGGCCGGCGCTCGGCCGCGGCGGCGAGCAGCCGGGCGACGGCGTCGGAGATCCGGAACCGCTCCGCGTCGGCCGACGCTGCCTCGGCGCCGTCCTGCGCCACCGGTGCGCGCCGGCCGGGGCCGGCCAGTGCGGGCAGCAGGGCCGCGAGCCGGTCAGCGTCGGCACCGGCCAGCGCACGCAGGGCGTCGTCGCCGAGCACGGCCGGCAGGGCGCGCAGCCCGCCCGCCCACGGCCAGAACGGCGGCGCGCCCTCGTCGTCGGAGCAGCGCCCCACGAGCACGGCAAATCCGTCGCCGGCCGCGTGCCGGGCCAGCTCGGCGACGAGCCGTGACTTGCCGATGCCGGGCTCGCCGACGAGCGACGCCCAGCGGGTACGGCCTTCGCGAGCCGGACCGAGCAGCTCGATCAGCGTGGCCAGCTCCGCGTCCCGGCCGACGAGCGGCCAGGCGCTCGGGTCCGCCGACGCGACGGGCGGCCCGGCCTCCGGCGCCCCATCACCGGCTGGCGCGACCGCGGCTGGCGCGACCGCGGCTGGCGCGACCGCGGCTGGCGCGACCGCGGCCGGCGCGACCGCGGCAGACGCCGCCGCGGCCGAAACGGGCGCGGCCGCCGGCCGTCGACTTCGGGCCGCCGCCGGGTCCTGCCGGAGGATCGCCAGTTCCACGGCCCGCAGCTGCGGCCCCGGGTCCACCCCCAGCTCCTCGCCGAGCGCACGACGGATCGCCTGCAGTGCCTCCAGGGCGTCGGCCTGCCGGCCCGAGCGGGCCAGGGCGAGTGCGCGCAGCGCCCACAGCCGTTCCCGCAGCGGGTGCCGCTGCGCGAAGGCCGTCAGCTCGGCGGCGACGGTCGCGTGCTCGGCTGACTCCAGCCGGAGCAGCGCGAGGTCCTCGACCGCGATCAGCCGCAGCTCCTCCAGCCGGGCCCGCTCGGCGGCCGCCGCGTCGGCCTCCTCGAGTTCGTGGAACGGCGTCCCGCGCCACAGGCCGAGCGCCTCCCTCAGGCGCATCGACATGCCGGCCAGGTCCGCCGGGCCGGCTTCCGGCGGCACCGCCGGAAGCGCCGAACCGTCGCAGACCACCAGCCGGCGGTGCACGTCGTCGACGGCCGCTGCGAACCGGGTCACGTCGACGTCGTCGTCGGGCAGCCGCAGCGCATAACCGGGCGCCATGGTCACCAGCACCGCCGCCCGCTCGCGCGGCGCCCGCCGCGGCTCCACGACCCGGCGCAGGCCGGCGACGTAGCCGTGCAGCGAGCTCAGCGGCGAGGGCGGCGGGTCGTCACCCCAGACAAGGTCGACCAGCGCGTCGACGGCGACAGCCCGGGGCCGGTGCAGCACCAGGGCGGCGAGGATCGCACGCTGCTTCGGCGAGCCGGCGTCGACCGGAACGCCGTCGTCGAGGACCTCCGCCGGCCCCAGGACCGCCACACGCACTTGCCGAGGATACGGCCGCGAGCCGGCGCAACGATCATGCAGTCGGATTCAAGCCGAATCCAAGCGGCCGGGAGTCCCCTCGAAGGCGCACCACCGACGACCCCTCCCGAGATCCGGAGCCAGCCATGACCACTGTCACCCAGCCACCCCGGGCGGCGATCCCGCCGAGCCGCTCCGTGCTCTACGGGGTCCTTGCCCTCGCCGTGATCTCCGTGCTCGGCGGCGTCATCTCGGTGGCGAGCGGGCTCAGCCCAAGCCTGCTCGACGCCATGGGCCCGGCGGGGCGGCTGTCCATTCCGATCCCGATGATCGCCGGCCAGCTCCTGCTGGCCCTGTGCGCCGGAACACGCCGCCGCGCCCTCGCGCTGACCGGCTCCGGGCTCGTCGCCGCGGCGCTGTTCGTCAGCGTGATCTCGGGCTTCTTCGACGGCGGGTACGCCGACGAGCGGCTCACCGCCGGGCAGCGTGCCTACCAGGTCGTCCTCGTAGGGTCGCTGGCGCTGGTCGGCGTGGTCGCCGCCACGCGGTTTGTGCGCACCGCGAAGTCGGCGTCTCCCGCCGCTTGACCTAAGCCCGGGGACCCGACGGCGAGGGCACGGAGGCGGAGGCCTCACAGTCGGTAGCGGCCCGGCGTGGTGCCGATGACGCCGGAGAAGGCGGCGATGAACCCGCTGGGGTTGGCCCAGCCGCAGGCGTGCGCGACGTGGGTGGTGTCGTGACCGTCGGCGAGCAGCACCAGGGCGTGGTAGATGCGCAGCTGCGTGCGCCACTCGTAGAACGTCATGCCGAGCTCGTCGTGGAACAGCCGGCTCAGCGTCCGCGGGCTGGCGCCGATCGAGCGGCCGAGGCCGGCCAGCGGCGTGGTGTCGCCGGGGTTCTCGTACAGCCTGCGCGCCACCGCCCGCAGCCGGTCGTCGCGCGGCTCCGGCAGCCGCAGCGGCTGCTCGCGGGCCTCGCGGAGCTCGTCGACGAGGACCCGGCGCAGGCGGGCGGTCGCGGCCCGGTCGCGGGCGTCGTGGGGCGGCTCGGTGAGGGCCAGCAGGATCTCGCGGGCGAGGCCGGAGACTCCGAACACGGCCGGCCGGGCCGGAACCAGCCGGGCCAGGGCGGCCGGCAGGAACACGATGCGCATGTCGGTGTCGCCGTGGGCGCGGTGGTAGTGGGTGAACCCGGCCGGCGTCCATCCGACCCGGTTCGCCGGAACGATCGAGGTGCCGTCTTTCGTGTGCACCGACAGCACGCCCCGGGCCGCGTACACCAGATGCCCGCGCGGGTGGACCTGCGCCTCGCTCGTTCCCCCCGACGGCCACAGATGCGCGCCGCCGCCCGGCCAGAGACGCGACGTCGGGGAATGGCGGCCGATCGGCATAACCTGGCATTCTATCGGTGGTCCGCCACGACGCCGCCGACCACAGTGGCCTGTATGAGCGATGCGACGATGCGAGCGGTGGTCTGTGTCGGGGCCGGCGGCCCGGAGGTGCTGCAGGTCCGTGACGTGCCGGTGCCGGCGGTCCGCGACGGCTGGAGCCTCGTGCGGGTCCGGGGCGCTGGCCTGAACCGATCCGAGCTGCGGACCCGGCAGGGACATTCCCCGGCGGTGACGTTCCCGCGGGTGCTCGGGATCGAGTGCGTCGGCACCGTGGCCGTCTCCACCGATGCCGGGCTGCCGGAGGGCACGACCGTGGCGGCGGTGATGGGGGAGATGGGCCGGGCCTTCGACGGCGGCTACGCACAGTTCGCGCTGCTACCCAACGCGCTGCTCATGCCGGTCGCCACCGTGCTGCCCTGGCCCGTCCTGGCCGCGCTGCCCGAGACCTACCTGACCGCGCAGGGCGCCCTGGACACGCTGGGCATCGCGCCGGGCGGGCGGCTGCTCATCCGCGGCGGGACGTCGTCGGTCGGGATGGCGGCCGCGTCGATCGCGGCCGGCCTCGGCGTCGAGACCGCGGCCACGACAAGGCAGCGGCGCAAGGCCGGCGCGCTGGCCGCGCTGGGCGTCGGCCACGTCCTGCTCGACGGCGGCGACGACGTGCGCGCGCTCTGGCCCGAGGGACCCGACTACGTCCTCGAGCTCGTCGGGGCGAGGACCGTGCTCGACTCCCTGCGCCTCGTCCGCGCCGGCGGGACGGTGTGCGTGGCCGGCTCGCTCAGCGGGTGGGCGGTCGCGGACTTCGAGCCCATCGCGATGATCCCGTCCGGGACCAGGCTCACGGCGTTCCACAGCGACACCATGAAGGGCGCGGCGGGCGCGGCCGTGCTGCAGCGCGTCGTCCACGCGGTCGAGGCCGGCGCCTACCGGCCCAACATCGACCGGGTGTTCGGCCTGGACGACATCGTCGCCGCCCACCGGTACATGGAGGGCGACGAGGCCACCGGAAAGCTCGTCCTGGTGCCGTAGCCGCTCGCGCCGGCCTACATCGCGGCGTGCTCCTCGTCGGGCTTCCCGTCGGCCGACAGCAGGGCGGAGACGCCCACGACCTTCGCGAACAGCAGCGCCCCGATCATCCAGCCCAGCCAGTGCCAGGCGGCCAGCACACCGCAACCGGCCGCCAGCAGTGCGGCCAGCACCGCCGTGCGCCTCCGTCGGGCCTGCGGTGTGTCGTCCCCCGTCGACATGAACCGATTGTTGCAGGCCGATGCAAGGATCAGGGTCAGGCGGCCGCCTGCAGGCGTCCGAACGAGCTGCGGTGGAAGACCAGCGGCGCCGTGGCCTGGTCCGCGTCGAGGTCCTGCACCTGCAGCAGGACGATCGTGTGGTCGCCGGCCGGGTACTCGTCGTAGATCGTGCAGTCCAGCCAGGCGCACGCCCCGTTGAGGAGGATCTCGCCGCCGTTGCTGGCGCGCCACGTCGCGCCGGCGAAGCGGTCGGCGCCGCGCCGGGACAGCTGGCGGCCCAGGTGCTCCTGGTCGGCGCTCAGCACGCTCACGCCCAGCCGGCGGGCGCGGCGCAGGACCGGCCAGGTGGTGGAGGTCCGGGCGATGCAGACCGACACCAGCGGCGGGTCGAGCGACACCGACGTGAACGAGCTGGCCGCGAGGCCGACGGCGGCGCCGTCGACCAGCGCGGCCACCGCCGTGACGCCGGTGGGGAAGGCGCCGAAGACGCGGCGCAGGTCGGCGGGGGACAGGGCCGTCGGCGCGGTCATGACCACTCCTTCGCCAGCAGTTCGAACGACCGGACGCGGTCGGCGTGGTCGTGGGTGATGGTGGTGACGAGCAGCTCGTCGGCGCCGGTGACCCGCTGCAGGGTGCGCAGGCGGTCGGCGACCGACTCCGGGGTACCGGCGAACTGGGTGTCCAGGCGGTCCTGGACCAGGGCCCGGTCCTCGGGCGTCCACGACGCGGCCGCGGCCTGCTCGGGCGTCGGGAACGGGATCGCGCCGCGGCCCGTGCGGATGCTGCGCACCCACAGGCCGTAGCCCGCGGCCAGCCGGGCCGCCTCCTCGTCGGTCGGGGCGACGACGACGTCGGCCGAGACGAGCACGTGCGGGCGGTCGAGGACCGGCGACGGGCGGAACGCGGCCCGGTAGGCCTCGACGGCCTGCAGGACCGTGGCCGGGCTGACGTGGTAGTTGGCGGCGAACGGCAGGCCCCGCTCGCCGGCCACCGTGGCGCTCTGCCCGGCGCTGCTGCCCAGGATCCACAGCTGCACGCCGGCGCCCTCGCCGGGCGTGGCGTGCACGTCGTAGCCGTCGCGGGTGTAGGTGCCGGCGATGAGCGCGGCGATGTCGGCGACGACCTCGGCGAAGTCCGGCGTCACCGCGCCCGGCTGCTGCAGCAGCCCGGCCCGCGACGCCCACCGCGGCGACGCCGCCAGCTTGGAGAAGTCGAACGGGGGCGGGATGAGCAGGCCGTCGACGAACCTGGCCGGAGCGGCCGCCGGCGCGCCCCGGCCGGAGGAGGCGCCGCCGGAGCGGCCGAGGCCGAGGTCGATGCGGCCCGGGTAGACGGCGTCGAGCAGGCCGAAGGACTCCACAATGGACAGCGCGGTGTGGTGGCCGACCTGGACGGCGCCGGAGCCGACCCGGATGCGGTCGGTGGCCGCGGCGATGAGGCCGATGAGCACGGCCGGGGCCGCGCCGGCGACGCCGTCGGCGAAGTGGTGCTCGGCCACCCAGTAGCGGTGGTACCCGAACGACTCAGCCCGCCGGGCCAGGTCGATCGAGTTGCGCAGCGCCGTGCCGGCGTCGGCGCCGGAGGGGATCGGGGAGAGGTCCAGGATGGACAGCGGCACGGTCATGGCGTGGCGACCTCCGGTGGTGCGGGGAACGGCCGGCTGGGGATCGAGCGGCGCAGGACCGGGGCGACCTCGGCCTGGAACAGCTCCAGGGAGGCGTGGTGCTGCTTGTCGGTGAGCCCGTCGGCGTCGGCCTGGACGTGCATCACCTCGTGGCCGAGCCGCTCGTGGTAGCGGTGGACCTTGTCGATGACCTGCTGCGGGCTGCCGACGAGGATCGAGCTGCGCTCGATCGCGTCCTCGAAGGAGGTGAAGACCGGCTCGACGCCGACGCGGCGGAAGGTCTCCAGCCGGGCGTTGTAGACCGGGCGGTACGTCTCGACCGCCTCCTGCGACGTGCGCGCCACGTAGAGGCCCGCGCTGCCGGCGCCGACCAGCGCCCGCTCCGGCGGGTAGCCGTGGAACGCGAGCCGCTCGCGGTAGTGCGCGACCAGCTCGGCGTAGGGCTCGACCGGGTTGGTGACGTTGGCGGAGAACAGCGGGTCGCCGTGCAGGGCGGCGAGCTCCACCGATGCCTTGCTGGTGGCGCTGCCGTGCCAGATGCGGATGTCCGGCTGCAGCGGCCGGGGCAGGGCCTCGGCGTCGGTCAGCGACGGGCGGAAGCGGCCCGACCAGGTGACCCGCTCCTCCCGCCACAGTCGCACGAACAGCTCGTAGCCCTCGCGGTTGCGGTCCCACTGGTCCTCGGCGGTGACGTGGAACAGCTGCGCCTGGGCGGCGCCGTTGCCCTTGCCGACGATGAGCTCCAGCCGGCCGCCGGACAGGTTGTCCAGGGTGGAGTAGTCCTCGAACGCGCGGACCGGGTCGAGCAGGCTGAGCGTGGTCACCGCGGTGAACAGCCGGATGTGGCTGGTGCGGGCCGCGATGTGGCTGAGCACCACCGGCGGCGAGGAGGAGATGAACGGCCGCTCGTGGCGCTCGCCGACGCCGAAGCCGTCGAAGCCCAGCTGCTCGGCGAGGATGGCGTTGTCGACGACCTCGCGCAGGCGCTCGCGCGGCGGCTTGCGGCGGTCGTGGACGATGAGGGTGATCGCCAGGAACTTCATGCCGCCAGCCCCAGGTGCCCGCGCAGGGTCGTGGTGGTGTACTCGGTGCGCAGGGCGCCGCGTTCCTGCAGCAGCGGCACGACCGTGTCGACGAACTCGTCGAGGCCGCCGGGGACGACGTGCGGCACGAGGATGAACCCGTCGGCCGCGTCGCTCTGCACGAACTCGTGCAGCGTCGCCGCCACGCGCTGCGGGGTGCCGATGAACGTCTGCCGGCCGGTGACCTCGATGATGAGGTCGCGGATGCCGAGCTTGCGCTCCTCGGCGATCGCCCGCCACTGCGCGGCGGTGGCGAGCCGGTCGGGGTACATCCCGGCCCGGCCCTTGATGATCGTGTCGTCGTCGAGCACCGGGTCGAACGGCGGCAGCGGGCCCTCCGGGTCGAGGTCGCTGAGGTCCTTGTTCCACAGCTGCTCCAGCAGCAGGATCGCCGTCTGCGGGCTGACCTGCTGGCGGCGGATGTGGTGGGCCCGCTCCTGGGCGTCGGCCTCGCTGTCGCCGAGGACGAACGTGCTGGCCGGCAGGATCTTCAGCTCGTCGGGGCGGCGGCCGTAGGCGGCCAGGCGGCCCTTGACGTCGGCGTAGAAGGCCTTGCCGGCCTCGAGGGTGCCGTGCCGGGAGAAGATCGCGTCGGCGGACCGGGCGGCGAACTCCCGGCCCTGCTCGGAGTCGCCGGCCTGCAGGATGATCGGGCGGCCCTGCGGGCTGCGCGGCACCGGGAAGTGGCCCTCGATGTCGACGTGGCGCCCCCTGTGGGCGTACGCGCCGGGCCAGTCGTGCCGGGTGAAGCGGCCGGCGGCCGGGTCGGCGACGAGCTCGTCGGCGTCCCAGGCGTCCCACAGCTCGCGAACGGTCTGCAGGACCTCCTCGGCGCGGGAGTACCGGTCGGCGCGGTCGAGGTAGCCGCCGCGGCGGAAGTTCTCGCCGGTGAACGCGTCCCACGAGGTGACGACGTTCCAGCCGGCGCGGCCGCCGGAGAGATGGTCGAGCGTGGCGATGCGGCGGGCGAGGTCGACCGGCTCGTTGAACGTCGAGTTGACGGTGCCGGTGAGGCCGAGATGGGTGGTCACCGCGGCGAGGCCGCCCAGGACGGTCACGTTGTCGGGCCGGCCGACGACGTCGAGGTCGTGGATGCGCCCGCGCTGCTCGCGCAGCCGCAGGCCCTCGGCGAGGAAGAAGAAGTCGAAGCGGCCGCGCTCGGCCGTGCGGGCGAGGCGCTCGAACGACTCGAACTCGATCTGGCTGCCGGCCGCCGGGTCGCTCCACACCGTGGTGTTGTTCACGCCGGGGAAGTGGGCGGCGAGGATGATCTGCTTCATGCGGTGGCCTTCGCGTAGCGGTTGGCGGGCCGGTGCAGGCCGAGGTGCCCGCGCAGGGTGGTGGCCGTGTACTCCCGCCGGAACGCCCCGCGCTCGCGCAGGATCGGCAGCAGCCCGTCGACGATCGCGGTGAGGTCGGCGGCCAGCACGCCGGGGTGCAGCCGGAAGCCGTCGACGCCGGCGTCGCGCCAGTCGAGCAGCCGGTCGGCGAGCCGCTGCGGCGGGCCGTCGTCGGATGACACGGCGACGTCCACGAAGATCTTCGCGGCGGGCGCGTCGGCGCGGACCGCGGCGGCCGATGCGGGGGAGTCGACGAAGACGACGTCCGCCGCGGCGACCGGGCCGGACGCGACGGTGGCCACCAGCGGCTGGCCCTGCGGCGGGCGCGGCGTGATGGACGGCCCGCGGACGCTGAAGTGGCGGCCCGTGAAGTCGACGTAGTGCAGCTTGTCGCGGTCGATGAACCGGCCGGTGCCGACGTCGCGGATGACGGCGTCGTCCTCCCAGCTGTCCCAGAGCCGCCGGACCACCTCGACGTGGTCGGCCGCCTCGTCGAGGGCCTCGCCGGGCAGCACCTGCCAGCCCGCCCGGCCGCGGCTGAGGTAGTCCAGCGTGGCGACCTGGGTGGAGACGTGGAACGGTTCGGTGGCGGCGACGGCGACCGCGGGCACGATCCCGATGCCCTTCGTCACCGGCGCGATGCGGGCCGCGATGAGCAGCGCCTCGAGGCGGCCCTGGACCCGGCCGGCGTGGCCGGTGATGTTGTAGGAGTCCTCGATGGTGACGAAGTCGAGGCGGCCGCGCTCGGCCTCGCGGACCAGCGACAGCCAGTACGCCGGCGTGAACAGCTCCGCCGGGCGGGCGCCCGGGGCGCGCCAGGCGTCGGGGTGCGACCCGGCGCCGTCGAGCGCGACGGCGATGTGCAGCTCGGGGCTCATACGGCGAAGACCTCCGTGGTGTCGCGGAACGCCGGCACGGTGTAGAGGTGCCGCGCGTAGGCCTGCAGGTTCGGGTACGCGTCCAGCCCGCCGTGGCGGATCAGCGCGACGTACAGCCGGATGTCGGCCTCGGTGATGCCGTCGCCGACGAGGTACGGCCGGCCCGCGACGCGCTCCTCGAACTCGGCCAGACGGGGCTCGAGCGCGACGCCCGGCGCGATCCAGCCGGTCAGCGCCTCGATCTGCTCGCGCAGCGGCTCGGGATAGGTCGGCACGACCGGCGTGGCGACGTCGCCGAAGCGGGTGGCGAGGTCGATGCCGATCGTGCGGTAGTCGTTGCTCAGCACGGCGCCGGTCGAGCGGTCCCACAGCGTCGGCACGCAGATGTGGCCGTCGAAGCCGGGCTCGGTCTTCTCGTACGCCTCGCGCAGCAGTGCGAACCCGTTGACCGGATCGGGGCCGTAGCGCTCGCGGAAGGCCCAGCCGCGGCCGTCCCGCTCGCTGTCCACATAGGACACACTGACGGCGTCGTGCAGGCCGGCGAGCTCCCGGGCGATGGTGACGCGGTGCGACCACGGGCAGAACCAGCCCGCGTAGATGTGATACCGGCCGGCGGCGGCGTGCTCGATGCGGCCGGTGAACCGGTACAGGGGATTCGGGTTGACGATGCGGTAGTCCCCGTGTGTCGCGGTGTCGACGGGGCTGGCCAGGGTCGGCATGTGAACCTCCGGAGCTAAATGCCGACTAATCCTACGTGCAAGATATGGTTTAGGCTAGGGGTTCGTGACGCTGACCTCGGTTCGTTGACGCCCGTCGACGGGCGCTGCTGCACTGACGGAACCGAACCCCACAAACTTCGAGGTCCCCCCATGCGTAGATTCGCTGCCGTAGCCGTCGCCGCCGGCCTGTTACTCGCCGGCTGCGGCGGTGCCGCCGCCGACCCGGCCGCCGGCGCCGGGGCCCCGGTCCAGGGCGGCTCGCTCACCTGGGCCGTCGAGACCGAGCCGATCACCTTCAACCCCCACCAGTACGCACAGGCCAAGGCCCGGCTGCTGGTCTGGAACAGCTTCGAGGCGCTGCTCACCCACGACGACAAGGGCGGCTACCTGCCCTGGCTGGCGCGCTCCTACGACGTGTCGGCGGACGGGCTGACGTACACCTTCAAGCTCCGCGACGACGTCACCTTCCACGACGGCGAGAAGTTCGACGCCGCCGCGGTGAAGGCCAACCTCGACCAGCTGTTCGTCCCCGGCTACGCCCCCGGCGTGACCTCGACCCAGCTGAAGAACTTCAAGGACGCGCAGGTCGTCGACCCCGCCACCATCGCCGTGCACCTCAAGCGGCCCGACGTGCTGATCCTCGACTTCTTCGCCTCGCCGCAGGGCGCGCAGATCTCGCCGAAGTCGCTCAAGAGCCCCAACCTCAAGGCCGGCGGCCCCGACGTCGTCGGCACCGGCCCCTTCATCCTGGACCGCTACACCAAGGGCCAGGAGGTGCACTACAAGAAGAACCCGGGCTACAATTGGGCGCCGGCCAACGCCGGGCACCAGGGCCCGGCCTACCTCGACGAGATCACCTACCGGTTCCTCAAGGAGTCCTCGGTGCGCGTCGGCGCGCTGACCTCCGGCCAGGTCGACGTCATCGAGGGCGTCCCCGCCACCGAGCAGAGCCTCGTCAAGGCCGATCCCGGCCTGCAGTTCGCGCAGCACCTCAACAGCGGCACGGCGTACAACTACTACTTCAACCAGACCCGCGCGCCGTTCGACGACATCCGGGTCCGCAAGGCCTTCCGCGACGCGGTGGACGTCGATGCGGTGCTGCAGGGGGTGTACCGCGGGACGGCCACGAGGGCGTGGAGCATCCTCAGCCCGTCCGGCCCGTACTACGACCCCTCGCTCGAGAAGACCTTCGGCAACAACCCGGCCGAGGCCAACCAGCTGCTCGACCAGGCCGGATGGTCCACAAAGGACAGCGAGGGCTTCCGCACCAGGGACGGCAGGCGGCTCACCGTGCGCATCGTGCTCTCCGCGCCGTTCGTGCGCGACAAGCGCGACATCCTGGCCCAGGGCGTACAGGCCGCGGTCAAGCAGAGCGCCGGCATCGACCTGCAGGTCAAGGTGGTCGACCAGGGCACCGCGACCGACGCGCTGAACAAGAACGAGTTCGAGGTCTTCGACAACTCCCGCGCCGACACCGACGCCGGCGCCGCGCTCGCCCTCATCGTGCCCAAGGGGGCGCCGATCAACCGGCACGGCTTCACCAGCGCCGACCTGGAGGCCCAGATCGCCGCCGCGGCGGCCACCACCGACACCGCCAAGCGCAAGGACGCCTACGTGGCCGTGCAGCGCGCGCTGACCGACAACGCGACGCTGCTGCCGCTCTACGCCCCGGCCGACCAGATCGCCGCGCAGAAGAAGGTCGGCGGCCTCGGCTTCGAGCCCACGGCGGGGGTGCCCGGCAGCGCGTACAACCTCTGGATCGGCAAGTAGCGATGTGGCGAGCCGTCCTGCGACGTCTCGGCAGCGGGGCGGTGGTCCTCTGGGCCGCCGCCACCGCGGCCTACCTCGCGCTGCACCTGGCACCGGGCGACACCGTCGACACCCTCGTCGGCGACGGCCCGGACACGCCGCAGATCCGCGCCCAGATCGCCGCCGACCTCGGCCTGGACCGCCCGGCCGTGGTGCAGTACGTCGCGTACCTGTGGCGCCTGCTGCACCTGGACTTCGGCCGCTCCTACGTGCTGCAGCGCCCGGTCGCCGACATCATCGCCAGCCAGGTCTGGCCGACGGTGAAGCTGACCCTGCTCGCCAGCGCCTTCACGGTCGTCATCGCGGTCGGCCTGGCCCTGGTCAGCACCGGGCGGGGCCGCCTCGTGCGGGGCCTGGTCTCGGCGCTGGAGCTCTCCGTCGTCTCCGCGCCCGGGTTCCTCATCGGCGTGCTGCTGCTGAGCGTGTTCTCGTTCCGGCTCGGCTGGTTCCCGGTCTCCGGCGACCGGGACGCCTCCGCGCTCGTGCTGCCCGCGCTGTCCCTCGCCCTGCCGCTCGGCGGCCTGCTCAGCCAGGTCATCCGCGAGGGCCTGGAGCGGGCACTGGACGAGCCGTTCGCGGTCACCGCCCGGGCCCGGGGCCTGACCCGGCAGGCGCTGCTGTGGCGGCACGCGCTGCGCCACGCCCTGCTGCCGGCCGTCACCCTCGCCGGCACGCTCATCGGCTTCCTGCTCAGCGCCGCCGTCGTGGTCGAGCGCGTCTTCGGCCGCCCGGGCCTCGGGCAGGTCGCCACCGACGCGGTCGGGACCAAGGACATCCCGGTGGTCCTCGCGGTCGTGATGCTCTCGGCGGCCATCTACGTGGCGCTGAGCACGATCGCCGACCTCGCGTACCTGCTGATCGACCCGCGACTGCGGAAGGCCTGAGATGCCCACGGCAACAACCCGGGTCGCGGCCCTGCTCCTGGCCCTCATGCTCGCCGCCGCGATCGCGCCGGGCCTGCTCGCCCACACCGATCCGCTGGCCGCCGATCCGTTCGCCGCCCTGCAGGCACCGAGCGGCGCGCACTGGTTCGGCACCGACCAGCTGGGCCGGGACGTGTTCACCCGGACCGTCTACGGCGCCCGCTACTCGCTGTTCATCGGCGCCCTCGCCACCGCGCTGTCGGTGCTGGCCGGCGGCGTGCTCGGGCTGCTGGCCGGGCTCGCCCCGCGCGCGGTCGACGAGGTCGTCAGCCGGGCCCTCGACGTGCTGTCGTCGTTCCCGGAGGTCCTGCTGGCCCTGCTGTTCATCGCGTTCACCGAGCCCGGCACCCCGAGCCTCATCCTGGCCATCGCGCTGGCGTTCGCGCCCCGCTACGGCCGGATCGTGCGCGCCCAGACGCTGCTCGTGCGGCGCGCCGGCTACGTCGAGCAGGCGGTCACCTTCGGCCTGTCCCGCTTCCGGCTGGCCTGGCGGCACATCGTGCCCAACGTGCTCGGCCCGCTGCCCATCCTCGCCACCATCGGCCTGGGCACGGCGATCGTCAACGCCTCCGCCCTGTCGTTCCTCGGCATGGGGCCGCAGCCGCCGTCGCCGGAGTGGGGCGCGATGCTCTCGGAGAGCCGCAACTACCTGCGGGTGGCGTGGTGGTCGGCGATCCTGCCCGGCGCCACCCTGACGCTCACCGTCATCGCGCTCACCGCCGTCGGCCGCCGGCTGCAGGCCCGCTTCGAGGGGAGGCGCTGATGGCGCCGCTGCTGTCCATCCAGGACCTGCACGTCACGTTCCCGGGTCCGGTCCACGCCGTGCGGGGCGTCAGCCTCGACATCGAGCCCGGCGAGTGCGTCGCCCTCGTCGGCGAGAGCGGCTCGGGCAAGAGCGTCACCGCCCGCAGCATCGTCGGCCTGGCCGGCGCGGGCGCGCACGTGCGCGCCGCCCGGCTGAGCCTCGACGGCCGCGACACCACCGGCTACGGCGAGCGCGACTGGCGCCGGCTGCGCGGCCGCGTCGCCGGCCTGGTACTGCAGGACGCCCTCGTGTCGCTCGACCCGCTCAACACCGTCGGCGCCGAGATCGGCGAGGTGCTGCGCGCGCACGGCATCGGCCGGCCCGCCGAGCGCCCGGCCCGCGCGGTCGAGCTGCTGTCCACGGTACACGTGCCGGATCCCGGGGAACGCGCGCGGCAGTATCCGCACCAGCTCTCCGGCGGCCTGCGCCAGCGCGCGCTCATCGCCTCCGCGATCGCCGCCGACCCGCCGCTGCTCATCGCCGACGAGCCGACCACCGCGCTCGACGCCACCGTCCAGGCCCAGCTGCTCGACCTGCTCGCCGAGCGCCGCGCCGCCGGCTCGACCATCCTGCTCGTCAGCCACGACCTGGCGGTGGTGGCCCGCATCGCCGACCGCGTCCTCGTCATGCGGGCCGGCGAGATCGTCGAGCAGGGACCCACCGCGCAGGTCCTCGCCGCCCCTGAGCACCCCTACACCCGGCTGCTGCTCGCCGCCGTGCCCACCGCCGCTTCCCGCGGCCGCCGCCTGAGCGTCACCGAGCCGCAGCCGCTGCCGCCGCGGGACGTGCGGCCCGACCGGATCGTGCTGTCCGCGACCGGGATCCAGAAGTGGTACGGCAGCAGGCACGCCGTCGCCGACGTCTCCTTCACCCTGGCCCGCGGCGAGACCCTCGGCGTCGTCGGCGAGTCCGGCTCCGGCAAGACGACCCTGGCCCGCATCGCGCTCGGCCTCGTCGAGCCGTCCGCCGGCGCGGTCCGCCTCGGCGACGTCGACTGGACCGGCGTGCCCGAGCGCCGCCGCCGCCCCCACCGCCGCCGGCTGCAGGTCATCGCGCAGGACCCGCTGAGCTCGTTCGACCCGCGGTACACCGTGGAAAGGCTCGTCGGCGAACCCCTCCACGAGCGCGGCCGGGCCCGCCGCGACCGCGTCGTCGAGCTCCTGCAGCGCGTCGGGCTCGGCGCCGAGCACCTGGGCCGCCACCCGCGCGCCCTGTCCGGCGGCCAGCGCCAGCGCGTCGCGATCGCCCGCGCCATCGGCCCCCGCCCGGACGTGCTGGTCTGCGACGAGCCGGTGTCGGCGCTCGACGTGTCGATCCAGGCCCAGGTCCTGGACCTGCTGGCCGACCTGCAGGCGGCGGACGGCACCGCGCTGCTGTTCATCTCCCACGACCTCGGCGTCATCCACCACGTCGCCGACCGCGTTCTGGTGCTGCACGAGGGCCGGGTGGTCGAGCACGGCCCGGTGACCGGCGTCTTCACCGACCCCGCGCACGAGTACACCCGGGCGCTGCTGGCCGCCGTGCCCACGCTCGCCACGT
This sequence comes from Dactylosporangium sp. CA-139066, assembly GCF_050936175.1. Classification (NCBI taxonomy): domain Bacteria; kingdom Bacillati; phylum Actinomycetota; class Actinomycetes; order Micromonosporales; family Micromonosporaceae; genus Dactylosporangium; species Dactylosporangium sp. CA-139066. The sequence continues at coordinate 4,771,492 of NZ_JBNJNH010000001.1, forward strand.
CGGTGGTGCATCCGGGCACTACCGTGTAGCCCGTGGGTGGGCGATGGCGGCATCGGCTCGGCTACGCGGTCGCCGCGGCGCTCGCGGTGGCGGTGTGCGGCGTGTGCGCGGTCGCGCTGCAGTGGCGGCCGCTGTCCTCCGGCGTCGACGGGGAGCCGGCGTGCCGGCCGGCCGCGCTGTCGGCCGCCGCCCCCGGTGACCTCGCCGTCGTCGAGCAGGGCTTCACGCTCGGCGACGACGGCACGCTCAGCATCGGCGCCATCCTCGGCAACCACGGCAAGCAGCAGGTCGCGTACCGCACGCGGGTCACGTTCCGGGTGGTCCGCATCGACGGCACGCCGGTCCTGTCGCCGGACCCGTTCCAGGAGATCCCGGTCGTGCTGCCCGGTCGCCGCGTGGCCGTGGGCGCCGCGGTGCACGTGCCCGCCGCCGACCGGGCGGCCGTCTCCGGCGTCGTCTTCGACCTGAGCGCAACCCGCTGGGTCGCCTACGACACGCGCAACCCGCTGCTCCGGCCGCCAGTGACGTCCCTGGTCGGCCGGCTGTCCGATCCGGCACGGCCCGCCGAGATCAGTTTCTTGATCGACGACAGCGGCTGCCGGGACGCGGGCCTGGCCGAGCGCGGCGTGGGCATGGCGTTCCGGGACGCCGGCGACGCGATCGTCGGCGGCGGCCTCGCCCTCGGCGCCGGCGAGGGCAGCTGCTCCGGCGCCGGCGGCGGATATGGGGTGCCCGCCCTCCACCTCCCCGCCACCGCGGACCCGGCCCGGAGCGAGGTGTCCGTCTACTGCGATGTCCCGGGCTCACAGCGTGCGTCGTAGCGCCGTCTCCACGGCATCGACGAGCGGGTCCCCGTCGCTGCGCGGGTGGCGGGCGAGGCCGAGCTCGACGTCGGGCAGGGTGGGCAGGGCGTCCGCGTCGTGACCGGCCATGGCCGGTTCGAGGTTCGCGGGCATGAGGGCCGCGACGCCGAGCCCGGCCCGTACGGCGGCGAGCACGCCGACCAGGCTGTTGCTCTCGAACGCCACCCGCCACGGCCGATCGGTGCGCCCCAGCGTCTCCAGCACCGCCGTGCGCCAGACGCACGCGTTGGAGAACAGCACGACCGGCAGCGGATCGGCGGACACGTCCACGTCCCGGCCGGCCGCCCAGACCAGCGGGCGGCGCACCGTCCAGCGCGGCGGCCCGGGAAGGTCGGCCACCTCGTCGAGCACGAGATGGACCCGGCCCGCGTCGTACGCCTCCCGCATCGCGGCGCTGGAGACGCTGAGCACCTCCAGCGTCGCGCCGGGATGCAGCCGGGCGAGGTCGGCGAGGACCTGCGGCAGCTGGGCCGCGGCGAGGTCCTCGAGCAGCCCGACGCCGCAGTGGCCGGTGAGCGCCCGCCCGGACTCGGTGAGCGCCTGCGCCGAGAGGGAGAGGATGCGTTCGGCGTAGGGCAGCAGCTCCTCGCCCGCCCGCGTCAGCGCGACGCCGGACGGCGAGCGGCGCAGCAGCGGCCGGCCGACGACGCGCTCGAGCTTCTGCAGCTGCTGGCTGAGCGCGGGCTGGGTCTGCCCGAGCGCGGTCGCGGCGCGGCTGATGCTGCCGGCCCGCACGGCGGCGACGAACGAGCGCAGCAGCACGATTTCGAGATCCCGAGCCATAACAATGCATTATGCCCGGTCCTAGCAAATTAGCGGTTCCTATGGGGCGCCGGACGGCCTAGCGTCGCCAGGGTGACCAGTTACGGGCAGGTTCTCGCGGTGCGGGGGATGGCATCGCTGCTCGGCGTCTCGCTGCTGGCGCGCATCGCGATCACGGCCGACGTGATGGCCCTGACGATGTACGTCGTGCTGGGCCTCGACCTGAGCTATGCGGCCGCCGGCGTGGTCGCGGCGGCGCTGACCGCCGGGATGGCGCTCGGCGGGCCGCTGCTCGGCCGCCTGATCGACCGGCGGGGCGTGCGCGCCGTGCTGCTGGCGACGGTCGTCATGCAGGTCGTGTTCTGGCTGAGCGTGCCGGTCCTGCCGTACGGCGCCCTGCTCGGCGCCGCCTTCGTGGCGGGCCTGCTGATGGTGCCGGCCCCATCGGTGACCCGGCAGGCGATCGCCGCGATGACGACGGCGGGCCAGCGCCGGGCCGCGTTCGCGCTGGAGTCGGTGCAGGGCGAGCTGTCGTACATCGTGGGCCCGGCGGTGGTGATCCTGTGCGCGGCGCAGCTGTCGCCCGGGGTGGTGGCGTGGGGCGTCGGCGCCGCGATCGCGGCCGGCGGGGCCGGGATGGCCCTGCTCGACCCGCCGGTCCGGGCCGAGGGCGAGGCGAGGACCGGTGTGGTCGCCCGCCCGCCGCGCCGCGAGTGGCTGGGCGCCGCCATGCTGGCCGTGCTGACGATGGCGGTCGGCACCACGATCCTGCTCAGCGGCGTCGACATCGCGATCGTCGCCACGCTGAAGGAGGCGGGTCAGGTGTCGTGGGCCGCCGGCGTCGTCGCCGTCTTCGGCGCGGCGTCGATCGCCGGCGGGCTGGTCTACGGCGCGCGGTCCCGGCCGCGGCCGACGTGGCTGCTGCTCGGCCTGCTCGGGCTCGCGACCGTCCCACTCGGGCTGGCCCGCAACGGGCCGTGGCTGTGCGCGGCCATCGTCGTCACCGGGCTGCTCACGGCGCCGACCCTGTCGACGGTGGCCGACGCGGTGAGCCGGCTCGCGCCGGCCGGCGTGCGCGGCGAGGCGACGGGCCTGCAGTCCGCGGCGCAGAGCGGCGGTTTCGCGCTCGGCTCCCCGCTGGCCGGGCTGGCGATCGACCATTCGGTGCCGGCGGGCGGCTTCGTGGCGGCCGGGCTGGCCGGCCTCGCCGCCGCGCTGATCGGATGGCTGGTGTCGCGCCGTTCAGCCGCGCAGCAGCGGCAGCAGCCGGTCACCCTGGCGGCGGATCTCGGGCAGGTACGGCGTGTCGGAGAGCACGAAATGGGTGATGCCGAGGTCGCGGTAGCGCCGTAGGGCCCGGGCCACGTCCTCGGCGGAGCCGACGAGCCAGGTGGTGCCCGCGCCGCCGCCACCGTAGCGGCCGGGTGCGGTGTACAGGTTCTCGTCGAGCACCTCGCCCCGCGCGGCGAGGTCGAGCAGCCGCTGCTGGCCGACCGCGGCGTGGCGGTTCGGGTCGGGTGCGGCCGAGGCCATGGCGGCGACCTTGGCCTCGGCGTCGGCCCACGCCTGCGCGGTGGTGTCCCGCACGACGGTCGTCACCCGCAGCCCGAACTCCAGCGGCGGATGCGCGCGCCCGAGCCGCGCGGACAGGTCGCGCAGCCGCTCGATCCGCTCGCGCACGCCGTCCAGGGGCTCGCCCCAGAACAGCTGCACGTCGGCCTCGGCGGCGGCGACCCGCTCGGCGGCCTCGGACGCGCCGCCGAAGTACAGCCGGGGATGGCGGCGCCCGCCGGGCCCGGCCGGACGCGGCGCGAGCGTGGCGGCGGTGACGGCGAAGTGCTCGCCGCGGAACGTCACCCGCTCCTCGGTCCACAGCCGGCGCACGAGCCGCATGAACTCCCCGGTCCGGGCGTAGCGCTGGGCCTGGTCGCCCTCGGCGTCGCCGTACGCGGCCAGGTCGTCGCGGCCGGACACGATGTTCACCAGCACCCGGCCGCCGGTGAGGTCGTCGAGGGTGGCGGCGGCCGAGGCGAACTGCGCCGGGCGCCAGTAGCCGGGCCGCACGGCGATCAGCGGCCGGAACGTGGTGGTCCGCGCCGCGAGGGCGGTGGCGACGGTGAAGGTGTCCGGCCGGCCCCAGCCCGTGCCGATCAGCGCGCCGCCCCAGCCGTGCTCCTCGATGGCCCGGGCCTGGGCGGTCAGCGTGCCGAGGCCGTTGTGCCCGTCGACGACGTCGTCACCGCGATGGCCGGGCTCGGCCTGGTTGGGGATGTACCACAGAAACTCGAGGGTCACCGGCTAATCCTATCCAAGAGGTAGGTGTAGTAGGTATAGTGCCGAGTCGTTGGATCGAACCCGACCGCCATGGGAGTACACCGATGCGTCGACTCACGGCCGTTCTGGCCGGCGTGCTGCTGCTCAGCGCGTCGCTGGTCGCCGGCTGCGCCGGCAAGGCCGCCGATTCCGCCGCCGCGCCGGGCGGGGCCGAGGAGCCGCTGCGCGTGGGCTACCAGCGCTTCGGCGGCCTCAGCCTGGTCAAGGCGAAGAAGGCCGGGGCGGCCGGCACGAGCTGGTCGCTGTTCGAGAGCGGGCCGGCGCTCACCGAGGGGCTCAAGGCCGGCGCCATCGACATCGGCCAGGTCGGCGAGGCGCCGCCCATCTTCGCCGCCGCCGGGAAGATCGACTTCAGGATCATCGGCACGTCGGCGCCGGTGCCGAAGGGCGAGGCCGTGCTGGTGAAGGCGAGCAAGGGGTACACCTCGTTCAAGGACCTGCGCGGCAAGAAGGTGGCGCTGAACAAGGGCTCCAACGTCAACTGGCTGCTCGTGCGGCTGCTCGAGGCCAACGGCATGACCATCAAGGACATCGACGTGCAGTACCTCAAGCCCGCCGACGCCCGGCCCGCCTTCGACAACGACCAGGTCGACGCGTGGATCATCTGGGACCCCTACTTCGCGCTGGCCGAGACGCCCGGCGTCAAGGTCCTCGTCGACGCCACCGGGCTGGCCAACAACCGCGAGTACCTGCTGGTGTCCCCGCAGGCGCTGAAGAGCAAGCCCGGGAGGATCCGCGAGTTCCTCAGGACGTACCGGCAGGTCACCGACTGGGGGATCGCCAACCCCGACGAGCGGGTGAAGATCCTCGCCCCGGAGCTGGGCATCCCCGAGGACGTCGCCCGCCGGGCGCTGGGGCGCAGCGCCCAGCCGCTGGCCGCGATCACCCCCGAGATCGGCGCCGAACTGCAGCAGATCTCCGACGGCTTCACCGACCTGCAGCTGATCCCCGGCAAGGTCGACATCAAGGCCCGCGTCGACGAGCAGTTCTCGGACCTGCTGCGATGACGCTGCTGGCCCGCGCCGCCGCGGCCACCGCCGCCGCGCCCGCCACCGCCCGGCGGGCCCGCGCCCGGCGGTGGCGGCGTGCGCTCACGCCCGTCGCCCTGCTCGCCGCCTGGGAGGGCGGCGCCCGGGCCGGGCTGCTCGACACCGACAAGCTGCCGGCGCCCAGCACCGTGCTCGAGACGGGCTGGCGCCTGGCCGCCGACGGCACGCTCGGCGGCTACCTGCTCGACTCGATCCAGCGGGCGCTGCTCGGGCTGCTCATCGGCGGCCTGCTCGGCCTCGCGCTGGGCGCCCTGGCCGGGCTGTCCCGCCTCGGCGACGACCTCGTCGACCCGACCGTGCAGATGGGCCGCATGCTGCCGCACCTGGGCCTGGTGCCGCTGCTCATCATCTGGGTCGGCATCGGGGAGTCCCTGAAGATCACGCTGGTCGCGCTCGGGGCGTTCTTCCCGGTGTACCTCAACACCTACGCCGGCATCCGCAACATCGACGAGAAGCTGGTCGAGGCGGCCCGGGCGTGCGGCCTGAGCGCCCTGGAACGCGTCCGGCACGTCGTCATCCCCGGCGCGCTGCCCTCGCTCTTCCTCGGCGTCCGGCTCGCCTTCGCCGCCGGCTGGCTCAGCCTCGTCGTCGGCGAGCAGGTCAACGGCCAGGGCGGCCTCGGCTTCATGATGATGGAGGCCCGCGAGTTCAGCCAGACCGACGTCGTCGTGCTGGGCCTGGTGGCGTACGCGCTGCTCGGCCTGCTCTCCGACCTCGCACTGCGATACGCGGAACGGAGGACGCTGGCATGGCGCCGGGGCCTGCGGGCGACGTAGCGGTCGCGGCCGGGGTGCGCCGCGCGTTCGGCCCGGCCGTCGTCCTCGACGCCGTCGACCTCACCATCGCCCGGGGCGAGGTGGTGGCGCTGCTGGGCGCCAGCGGCTCGGGCAAGAGCACGCTGCTGCGCGTGCTGGCCGGCCTCGACGACGAGGCGAGCGGCACGTACCGCACCGAGGGCGCGACCGCCGTGGTCTTCCAGGAGCACCGGCTGCTGCCCTGGAAGCGCGTCGGGGCGAACGTGGCCCTGGGCGTGCGCGGCGGCGACCTGCCGGCCCGGGTGCGCGAGGCGCTCACCGAGGTCGGGCTGGCCGACCGGGCCGCCGCCTGGCCGGCCGAGCTGTCCGGCGGGCAGGCCCAGCGGGTCGCGTTCGCGCGCGCCCTGGTGCGCCGGCCCGACCTGCTGCTGCTCGACGAGCCGTTCGGTGCCCTGGACGCCCTGACCCGGCTGCGGATGCAGGCCCTGTTCGGCCGGCTGCGCGAGCGTCACGGCTTCGCGGCGCTGCTGGTCACCCACGACGTCGACGAGGCGCTGCTGCTCGCCGACCGCATCCTCATCCTGGACGCCGGGCGCATCGCCGAGGACCGGCCGGTGTCCCTGCCGCGCCCCCGTACCGCCGACGCCCCGGGCTTCGCCGGCGAGCGCCGGGCGCTGCTGGCCCGGCTCAACGTCCAGTGACGTCCGGCGCCCGGCGGGCCTGCAGCGCCGCCCAGCCGAGGAACACCAGCGCCAGCAGGCCGTAGGCGTCGGCCATCACCGCCGGCAGCCCGTCGGCCGGCGTGAACTGCATCGGCCCGATCCACAGCACCAGCGCCGCCGCGCCGATGACGCACCAGCGCCACGGGGTGACGCGCCACGGGCCGCCGCGGTACGCCCACGCCGCCAGCACCCCGGTGGCGGGAACGCACCACACCCAGTGATGGGTCCACGACACGGGGGAGGCCAGCAGCGCGGCGGCCGCCACGGCGCAGACCGCGGCCAGTTCCTGACCCCGCGCGTGCAGCCGGCGGGCCGCGACCATCGCGGCGAGGACCACGACGGCGGCGACCAGCCAGGTCAGCGCCTTCGGCGGGTGCGTGTCGCCCAGCAGCCGCGCGGTCATGGCCAGGATCGACTGGTTGCCGTTGAAGGCGACGTCGCCCGTGCGGCCCGGGTCGAGCATGTAGCCGGTCAGGAACGCCCACGTCGGGCCCGGCGCCACCAGCAGGCCGACGGCGAGGGTCGCCCCGGCGGTGAGGGCGGCGTTACGGGCCGCCCGCCACTGCCCGGTGGCCAGGTAGTAGACGACGAACAGCCCGGGCGTCAGCTTGATGCCGGTGGCGAGCCCGACGAGGACGCCGCGGGCCCGGCCCCGCACCACCAGCACGTCGATGAGCACCATGCCGGCCAGGACGAGGTTGACCTGGCCGTACAGCAGCGTCCCGAGCACCGGGTAGGCGACGCTGGCGACCAGCGCGGCGGGCAGGCTCCAGCGCAGCAGCACCACCCGCTCGGCGCGGGGGAGCACCTCGCGCAGCGTCAGGTAGCAGAGCACGAACAGGGCGCACAGGGACAGCAGCGTGATCGCGAGCTTCGCCACCACGGGGGGTACCACCGCGAAGGGCACGAAGACGACCGCGGCGAACACCGGGTAGGTGAACGGCAGCCCGCCCGGGCCGACGACCTTGTACACGTCGGCGCCGTCGATCAGCGCGCGGGCGCCGGCCCGGTAGACGCCGAGGTCGAGCATCGTCGGGCCGAAGGGGGCCAGGTAGAGCGCGGTCACGGCGGCCGCGGCCAGGATCGCCGGCACGAGCACGCCGGACCTCGCCGCGGACCGTTCGGGCGAAACCAGGGCGCACCTCCGACGCTGAGGGCCGCCCGCGCGGCGGCCCCGCCGATGATGGCACGCCGCGCTCAGCGGTGCTTGAGCAGCCCGCCGTCCACGATCAGCTCGGCGCCGCTGATGTTGTTCGGCGCGGCGGCGAAGACGACGAGCCGGGCCACCTCCTCCGGGGTCGAGATCCGGCCGGTCGAGGCGCCGAGGGAGGCCCGCATCCGCGCGGCGAAGGTCTCGTGGTCCAGCCCCTGCCGGCGGCCGACCCGGCCGATGAACCCGTCGGGGTCCGTCCAGACCGCGGTGCTCACCGGGCCGGGGGAGACCGTGATCGCGCGGACGCCGAGCCCGCCGTACTGCTCGGCGATGACCTTCGTCAGGGCGTTGAGCGCCGCCTTGGCGACGTTGTAGGTCACCGGCCCGGCCGTGACGGCGTGCGCGCCGGCCGACGACACGTTCACGATGACGCCGCGCCGCTCGACCAGGCTCGGCAGCGCGGCCCGGCTGACCCGCAGGGCGCTGTAGAAGGTCAGCTCGAAGGCGTCGGTCCAGTCGCCGTCGGGCAGCTCGGCCAGCGGCCGCACCGCGCCGTCGACGAGCCGCTCGGGGTCGCCGACGCCGACGTTGTTGATGAGCAGGTCGATGCCGCCGAGGTGGGCGCGGGCCCGCTCGACGAGCTCGGCGGCGCCGGCCGCCGTGGCGAGGTCGACGGTCACCGGGACGGCCGCGGTCCGCGCGAGCTCGGGCGTGACGGTGCGCGACCCGGTGACGACGCGGACACCCTCGGCGAGCAGGGCGCGCACGACGGCCAGGCCGATGCCCTTGCTGCCGCCGGTCACCAGGGCGGTCTTGCCGGTCAGGCTGAGGTCCATGCCGCCACGCTAGCAAGGTAAGGGAACGATCCCTAACATGACGCCCGTCACAGCCGGCTGTCGAGCAGCAGCTCTGCGAGCGCCCGGGCCTGGACCGCCGGCTCGTCGGTGCCGAGCCGCTGCGCCGACGCGAGGGCGCCCTCGTGGATCACCATCAGCTGGTCGGCGAGCTCGCCGTCGCGCAGCAGCCCCGCGAACCGCTCGCGCAGCCACTCCTTGGCCGCCACCGCGGCGCGGTGCGGCGCGCTGGAGCCGTCCCCGTACTCCGCGAGGGTCATCTGGCACGCGCATCCGCGGTACGTCGCCGGATCGAGGTGGCCCCGCAGCCCGTCGAAGACGGCGAGGATCGCCGAGCGCGCGTCGCCCGGCGCCGCGCCGATCGCCGCCTCGACCCACGCCCGGTTCGCGAGGTCGGCCCGCTGGACGTAGGCGGCGACGAGGTCGTCCTTGCTGCCGAAGACGCGGTACAGCGTCGTCGGGGCGACCTGCGCCGCGCCGGCCACGGTGTCCACGCCGGTCGCGTGCAGCCCGCCGTTGTAGAACAGGTCGTGCGCGACGCTCAGGATGTGCTCGCGCGTCTCCGCAGCGCTGCGCCGCTGCCGGGCACCCTCCGTCATGTTAGGGATCGTACCCTAGCGGCGAGGGGCAACGATCTCGGCCGCGGTTTTGTACCATCCCTTGCGATCGATCAACGGCGACGCGACAGCGGGGGAGCACGTGGACGACGACGACCTGAACAGCCCTGAAGCTCCCCCCGCCGACCTCGACGTCCCGCCGGCCCCGGCGAAGGGGAGGCGACGGCTGCGGAAGATCCTCATCCGGTCGCTCGTGGCGTTCGTCGTGCTCGCCGCGCTGTGCCTGGTCGGCGGCACGTACTACTACGACTCGGTCGCCCTGCCCGACGACCTCCGCCTCAACCGGGCGACGACGATCTACTACGCCGACGGCACGACGCCGCTGGCGCGCATCGGCGAGCAGAACCGCACGCTCGTCACGATCGGCCAGATCCCCCCCCACGTCCAGCACGCGGTCGTCGCGGCCGAGGACCCGTCGTTCTACAGCAACCGGGGCGTGGACTACGGCGACGCGGCCGGGGCGGCGTGGAACCACGTCTTCGGCGACGGCAGCCAGGGCGCGGCGACCATCAGCCAGCAGTACGCGCGCCAGTGGGCCGACCTCGAGGGCGTGACGTACTCGCGCAAGCTGCGCGAGTCGGTCATCGCGCTGAAGCTCAACGACCAGTACAGCAAGGACCAGATCCTGGCGCTGTACCTCAACATCGTCTACTTCGGCCGCGGCGCCTACGGGATCGAGGCGGCCGCGCAGGCGTACTTCGACAAGCCGGTCAGTGACCTCACGCTCGCCGAGGGCATCGTCCTGGCCGGGCTGATCAAGAGCCCGGAGGGCAACGACGGCAAAGGCAGCCCGTTCGACCCGTCGGTCGACGCGACGCGGGCGCACGAGCGCTTCGACTACATCAAGCAGCAGATGGTCGCGCTGGATTACCTGACGCCCGCGGACGCCGAGCAGAAGGCGGTCTACCCGACCCGGGTGCTGACCGCGGCGCAGGCCCGCGCCCGCGCAGCCACGGTGTACGGCGGCATGGACAAGCCCGGCGGCCTCATCGTGCACCACGTGCTCGGCGAGGTCGCCGCGCTCATCGACCCGGCCACCGGCAAGCCGGTGTACGAGGACACCGACAGGGACGGCGCGAAGCACTTCGACCGGATCCGCAACGACGGCCTGAAGGTCGTCACCACGATCGACCCGACGATGCAGCAGGTCGCGATCCGCGAGGCGAGCCGCACCGCTGAATCCAACATGGACAAACAGCCGGCCAACCTGCAGGCCGCGCTCGTCGCGGTCGAGCCGGGCACGGGCGAGGTCAAGGCGTACTACGGCGGCGACAGCGGCAACGGCAACGACTACGCCGGCTCCTACCGCGACCCGGTGCTCGGCAACGGGCAGGACTCGTGCTGCGGCGGCCACCCGGCCGGCGCGACGTTCAACGTCTACACCATGGCGACCGGCCTCATCGACGGGTACTCCACCGACTCGCACTGGAACGGCGAGTCCCCGCAGGACTTCCCGGCGAGCGGCCGCGCGATCAAGAACAACAACCCGGTCCGCAACCTCGGCGAGGGCAACCTGGCCTCGCCGCCGTGCGCGTCGGGCTCCGCCAAGTGGTGCACCCTCGACGAGTCGGCCGTGCTGTCGCTCAACGTCCCGTTCTTCGCCCTCGCCGAGAAGGCCGGCCCGGACAAGGTGATCGACACCGCCCGCGCCGCCGGGATCGGCACGATGTGGGCGACCGTCAACGGCACGGCGCAGAAGGTCGACCTGACGACGACCACCGGCAGGGACGTCTTCCCGAAGTACTTCGGCCCCGAGGTCGCCCTGGGGCAGTATCCGGTGACCGTTCTGGACCAGGCCGGCGGCATGGCCACCTTCGCCGCGCGCGGCGCCGCCGCCAGGACGCATTTCCTCAAGGAGATTTGGACGGACGGCCGGAAGACCTACGCCGCGCCGGTCCGCCCGGTTCGAATCCCCGGGTTCACCGAGGCGATGGCCGCCGACCTCAGCGCCGCGCTGCAGGGCGTGCCCCAGCACTACAACCTGACGCCGCACGACGGCCGCCAGGTCGCCGGCGCCACCGGGACCTGGCAGTTGGGGCCGACCAGCGACACCGGGCACGCGTGGATGGTGGGGTACACCGCCTCCGACCCGGGCCACGACGCGCCCGGCCTCGCGGTCGCGGTGTGGGTGGGCAACAAGGGCCCGGAGCAGAAGATCGTCGACAAGGACGGCCACGCCATCATCGGCGGCAGCCTGCCGGGCCAGATCTGGCGCGACTTCCTCGACGGCGCGCTGACCGAGACCAACGCGCCCAAGGCGACGTTCCCGGCGAAGGTCGGCACCGGCGACAAGAAGATCGGCACCGGGGTCCAGCCGTGACAGACATCCCGGAGCATCTCGGAGACACCGACCCCGATGTCGATGCGCGGGGCGGCCGGGGTCAGCCGACCACCCGCGTCCGGCCGGACAGGAAGGCGAAGCCGCCCATCACCGCGATCAGGGCGCACATGACGGACAACGGCAGGGTCCACGCCCCGCTGGCGTCGCGCAGCGCGCCGATGAGGACGGGCCCGCAGGCCGCCAGCAGGTAGCCGATCGACTGCGCCATGCCGGACAGCGCTGCGGCCTGGCGGTGGTCGACGGCGCGCAGACTGAACAGCGACAGGCACAGCACCAGGGACATACCCGCCCCGAGGCCGGCGCAGACCAGCCACAGTACCGAGGCGCCGGGCGCGCGTAGGAGGCCGCCGACCCCGATCAGGATGAGCACGGCACACAGCAGGCCGACGAGCCGTTGATCGGGCAGGCGACGCATGATCTGCGGTGCGGCCACATTGGCCACGACCGCGGCGATCAGATAGACGAACAGATGCCAGCCGGCCGTCGCCGCGGCCACGCCGTGGTCCTGTTCGATGGTGGGCAGCCACGCGATCATCGCGTAGAAGACCAGCGACTGCAGGCCCATGAACAGGGTGACCTGCCAGCCGAGGGCGCTGCGCCACGGTGAGCGGTGGGCGGCCGTCTCGGCTGGGCTGCCGCCGGGGCCGCGGCCGGGCGGGTTCGCGCGCAGTTGCGGAAGCCAGAAGGCCGCGGCGATGACGGTCAACCCGACCCAGCAGCCCAGTGCGATCCGCCAGCCGGCCGGGGACTCGCCCGCGATCGGCACGGCCACGCCGGAGGCGATGGCGGCGACGATGCTCTGCGTCGCGGAGTAGCTGCCGGACAGCTGGGCCACCCGATCGGGGAAGTCGCGTTTGACCAGGCTGGGCAGCAGTACGTTGAAGAACGCGATCGCGGCGCCGATGGCGACGGTGCCGGCCCAGATCGCGCCGACGACCGGCAGCGACCGCAGCACGATACCGGCGGCGAGCACCGCGAGCGCCAGCCCGACGGTGCGCTCGAGCCCGAGCCTCCTCGCGATCGGCGGCGCGACCGGGGAGAAGCCCGCGAAGGCGAGCAGCGGCAGGGCGGTCAGCACGCCCGCCGCGGTAGCCGTCAGGCCGAGGTCGGCGCGGACGTGGTCGAGCACCGGGCCGACCGAGGTCAGCGCCGCTCGCAGGTTCGTGGCGATCAGCAGGATGCCCACCACCAGCAGACCGGCGCGCTGACGGGGCGGGGCGTCGGTCCGCTGCGCCGATGTGATCATGCGGCGGTCCCGTGCAGAATGTCGCGGCCCTCGTCGACGAGCGCGACGCTGCACGCTTCGGCGGCGTCGGGGTCGCCGGCGGCAATCGCATCGACCAGCCGGTGGTGCAGATCGTGGACGGCGCGGTCGTCGTGCAGCGCGGCCGTCCTGCTGATGGTCTGCGTGATGACCGGGCTGAGGTGCTGGTAGAGCTCGGCGAGCAGCGGGTTGCCGCCGGCGATGACGACCGCGCGGTGGAACGCGAAGTCCGCCTCGACGAAGCCGGGCAGATCGCCGGCGGCCCGGGCGGCGTCGCGGCGCTCGAGGTACTCGCGTATGCGGGCGACGTCCTCGGCGGTGGCGTGCTGCGCGGCCCGGCGGGAGCCGCGGTGCTCGAGCAGGGCGCGGACCTCGAACGCGTCGTGCGGGTCGGCCTCGGCGACCCGGCGACCGAGCGAGACCTGCAGCTCGCTGTTCGCTCGCACGTAGGTGCCGTCACCTGGCCGCGCTTCGAGGAGTCCCAGGTGTACGAGCGCGCTGAGGGCTTCCCGGATGGTGTTGCGGCTGACCCCGAGCTCCTCAGTGAGCCGGTGTTCGGGCGGGATGCGCGTGCCGATCGGCCAGTCACCGGCCACGATCAGCGCTTTGAGCTGATCGGCGACCTGCGCGGCGAGCGGCGCGCCCCGGCGTGGGTTCGTCAGCATGTTGCGACCTCCAAATGTTGGGCATTTGGATAGTAGGACATTTAACCGCCGCGAGCGCGTTTCAGGATCGCGCTGAGGACTCTCGATGTCGGATCAGACCTGAGCAATCCCATCCCGGCGGGCGTGACGGCGGGCGAGCGCCCGCGCCGGTCGAGCAGTTACATAGAGTTTGAATATAAAGTTGCTATGCTTCGAGCATGAGTCGTCAAGACACCGTTCCTGGCGCGTCCGCCGCCATCGGGGCAGCCCTCTACGGCCTGGCCACCAGGGCCGCGAGACGCCTGCCCCGGGACATGAGCCTGACGTCCGCCGCAACCCTGGCCACCCTGGACCGGACCGGCCCGCGGCGCATCACCGATCTGGCCGCGGTCGAGGGCGTCACCCAGCCCGCGATGACCACCCTGGTCCGGGTGATGGAGGAGTCCGGCCTGGTCGAGCGGCGGGGCGACGCGTCCGACAAGCGGGTCACGCTGGTGTGCCTGACCGAGGCCGGCGCCTCCTATGTCCGGGAGCGGCGCCAGGCGGGCGTTCACGCGTTCGAGCGGTTGATCGGCGAACTCACCGGCGACGAGGTCGAGGCGCTGGTGGCGGCCCTTCCGGCGCTGAAGCATCTGGCAGAGCTCGACAGCCAGGACCGCGAAGGGCCGAAGCAGTGACCGGGCAGCCGGTCGGCGGGGACGCGGTGCAGGCGTTGCCGGTGGCGCGTTCCGAGGCGCGGCTGCTGGTTCCCGCCCTGATGTTCATCGCTCTGGTCGTGGCGGCGGTCGCCAGCCTCGGGACGCCGCTCATCACCAGCGTGGCGACCTCGTTGCACGTCTCGCTCGGCAGCGCGCAGTGGACGCTGACCGTCGCGCTGTTCAGCGGCGCCGTCGCCACGCCGGTCCTGGGCCGGCTCGGAGCCGGCCCGCACCGGCGGGCCACGATCCTGGCCACGCTGGCCGTCGTCGTCGCCGGCAGCGCGCTCACCGTGCTGCCGCTGCCGTTCGCGTGGCTGCTGGCCGGCAGGGCCGCCCAGGGCGTCGGGCTCGGGCTGACGGCGCTGATGATGGGCGTGGCCCGCGACCACCTCCCCGAGGAGCGCAGCGCGGCCGTGATCGCCCTGATCTCGGTGGTCTCGATCATCGGGGCCGGCGTCGGCTACCCGCTGGCCGCACTGCTCGCCGAGCTCGGCGGGGTACGGGCCGCGTACGGCCTCGGCCTGGTCGTCACCGCCGCCGCCTTCCTGACCGCGTGGCGCGCCATGCCCGAAGCCCCCGAAGGCCGCTCCGCCCACGTCGACGTCGCAGGCGCGGTCGTCCTGGCCGCTGCGCTGCTCCTGGTGCTGTTCCTCGCCGGCGAACGGAGTCTGTGGAGCCGGCACCTCACCGTGGCGGCGGGCCTCACCGTCGTCGCGGTGGTGCTGCTCTGCGTCTGGGCCGTCATCGAGCTGCGCAGCACGACGCCCCTGGTCGATGTGCGGGCGGTGCGGCACCCGGCGGTTGCCGGGGCGAACCTCGCCATGTTCGTCGGCGGGATCGGCATGTACCTCCTGCTCACGCTCATCACCCGGTACGCGCAGACGCCGCACGGCGCCGGCTACGGCTTCGGGCTGACGACCTTCGTCGCCGGGCTGGTCCTCATCCCGTTCTCGGTGCTGGGGTTCGTCGCCGGCAAGCTCACGCCGCGGGTCCAGACGCGGATCGCCGACCCCCTGCTCCTGGCCGGCAGCGCCGTCGTGGTCGGCGGCGGTTTCGCCCTGTTCGCGGCGGCCCGGTCGGATCTGGCCGAACTGTTCGTGGCGATGGGCGTGCTCGGCTTCGGCGTCGGCGGCTTCTCGGCCGCGATGCCCGGCGTCATCCTGGCCGTCACCCCCAAGAGCGAGACGTCGAGCGCCATGAGCTTCAACTACGTCGTCCGCAGCGTCGGGTACTCCCTGGGCAGCGCCATCGGCGGCCTGATCCTCGCCGCGGGCACCGTCCCCGGCCACCTCTTCCCCGACGACAGCGCCTACACCGCCGCGGCGCTGGTCGGCATCGGCGCCATGGCGATCACGACGCTGACAAGCCTCGCTCTCGCCCGCCGACGCTCGTCCGAGACCAACCCGTAAGTCAGATGCACTCATCCGAACACTGGAGGTTCCATGGCCAAGGGCTACTGGGTCAGCGTCTACCGCACCATTGCAGACCCTGAGAAGCTGGCTGCTTACAACAAGCTGGCCCGTGCGGCCGTCGCAGCCGGGGGCGGTCGGGTCCTCGTCCGTGGCGGTCGGGTCGTGGCGCATGACGCCGGAATCGCCGAGCGCACCGTCCTGGTCGAGTTCGACAGCTTCGAGCAGGCCGTCGCGGCGCGCGAGAGTGCGGCCTATCAGGAGGCGCTGGTCGCCCTCTCCGACGGCGTCGAGCGCGACTTCCGCATCGTCGAAGGCATCGACTGACCGAGGTTCAGTCGGATCTTCACTGAAGCGGCCGCGGGGACGCCGGGCTGCGGACCGACGGTGACGGCCGTGGCGAGGGCGTCGGTGAGCCTGGCTGACCCTGAGCCGGCGGTAGGGCGGCGTGACACCGTGCATCGAAGTCGAGCGTTATGGGCGCCGTCCGGTCGCGAACCTGAACGTCCCGAGCGCCGAATCGGGTCGCGCGCTCGGTCTGCGGTCTGGTTCGCATCACGACGGTGTTGAGTAGGTGCGATCGGGGCGCCGATGAGAAATGGCGTCGGCAGTCGTCTCAATATGGACTGGTGAACGCGGGGCCCGCATCAAGGGAGAGCAACGAGATGAGACCACTTCGATACTCGATCAACGTCACGCTCGATGGCTGCTGCCATCACGAGGCAGGGCTCCCGCCGGACGAGGAGTCGATGCGCTACTGGACCGCTGAGATGGAACGAGCCGATGCCCTGCTGTTCGGCCGGGTGACCTACGAGATGATGGAGTCGGCGTGGCGGAAGCCGGCCACGGGCACGTGGCCTGACTGGATGGGTGAGTGGCAGATCCCGTTCGCCGAGACCATCGACCGGGCGAAGAAGTACGTCGTGTCGAGCACGCTGAGCGGGGCCGATTGGAATGCCGAGCTGGTGCGAGGCGACTTGGGGCAAGCGGTTCAGCGGCTCAAGCAGGAGCCAGGCGAGGGCCTGTGGGTGGGCGGCGTGACGCTTCCCCTGGCGTTGGCGGATCTGGGACTGATCGACGAGTACGAGTTCCTTGTGCAGCCGGTCCTTGCCGGACACGGGCCGACGTTGCTCGCCGGTCTGCGCGAGCGCATCCAGCTCGAGCTCGTGGACCGCCATGCGTTCCGGTCGGGGGCGATCGCCCTGCGATACCGACCCACGCGCGCTCCGGCTTGACGTGATGTGTCCTGGCACGTTGGCCGCTGCCTTGCGACGGAACGACGGCTCGGGGTCGCGTTGCCCCGCGCTGGCCGTGCCCCCGAACGCGAGGACATATCGACAGGGGACATCGCCCCGAGGTGCCGGTAGCGGACAGGGCCAACGTTGCCTGACGTGGCACTAGAAACCCGGCACCTTGCCCACGAACGGCGACACCGCACCAACGAACGCCCCGCCAGAACACCACCGGCGGGGCGTTCCTGCCTCACCACATCGGCATCCACAACGCCCCGTGCATCGGCATTCTGAATGCCGGACAACCACGACCGTGGTCACGCCGGTGGCGAGCAGTTGCGCCATCGGCGCGAAGTCCACGAAGCGGACGGCGGTCTCGTCGCCGGCCGTGGCTGCGGCCTCGGCGAGGGGTAGCAGCGGCAGCAGGTGCCCGTAGACCGGTACCGCGGTGAACAGCACACGCACGCCGCTCATTGTCTCCGGCCCGCGCGGGGTGTGCCTCAGCGTTTCGTGCGAGGCATTCCGGCGCGATCCTCCCGCGGCGAAGACGCAGACCGCCGCACTCGGCCAGCGTCGAGGAATACCCGCGGACTGTGCTACGCCATCCCAGGCATCCCCACAGGCGCGACGATGCCAAAACCTGTTCCGTCGCACCAACGGCGTGGTCAGCCTGGTCGAACGCCCCGTCGAGGACGGCTGCGCCGAAGCTCACGGTGCTGCGCTGGGAGTGCGCGAAGCTCGCCGCGCAGGTCGGCGCCCGCAACCTGCTGCCCGGGCTGCCTGAACGTCGCGCCGATCATCGTCGCGGCCGGATGCGTAGCGGTGCGAAGCACGGGTCGAGGTGTCGGTCCCGCGGCTGTCGGGATCTGGATCAGGCCGGGGCGGCCCCGGGGAACGCATGAGCGTTGTGAGCGCACCAGTCGGCGAAGGTCCGTGGCTCGCGGCCGAGGAGGCGTTGAACGGCGTCGCTGCATACTCCGGTGGTGTCCGCGCGCATCAGGTTGAGCCCTTCGATGAGGGCGTCGGCGAGAGCCGGCGGCGCTCCGTGGGGGTAACGGAAACGGACCGCTTCGGCGGGCGTGGCCACTGTCCGTATCTCGATGTCGCGGCCGAGGGCCTTGGCGAGGATCTGGACTTGCTCCGCGACGGTGAATACCTCGCCGCCGGTCAGCAGGTACTCCTTGCCCTGGTGGCCGTCTTCGGTCAGTGTGACGGCGGCGACCGCGGCGATGTCGGCCGGATCGATGGGCGCGGCGCGGCCGGGGCCGATCGGGTCGAGGACGTAGCCGGCCTCGCGGAGCGTGGGCAACCAGTCGAAGGCGTTGGTCATGAAGCCGCAGGGCCGTAGGAACGTCGCGGGGATGCCACTGGCGCGGATCAGCTGTTCGCGTTCGTGGTGCCAGCGTCCCATCGCGGGCATCGGGTCGCCGATGACGGCGTACGAGGACAGGTAGACGATGTGCCGTACGCCGGCCGCCTGCGCTGCGGCGATCGCATGTGCGGTGTGGTCGATGCCGATACCGGGTACGAGCAGGAACAACCGCTCGACGCCGTCGAGGGCGGGCGCCAGCGTCGCGGGTGTGTCCAGGTCGCCGACGACGCGCTCGACACGTTCCGGCAGGCCGGCGGCGCGGGCGGGGTCGCGTGCCAGGACGCGGAAGGCGGCGCCTCTCGCGTCGAGTTCGCGGACGAGTTCACGGCCGATGTGTCCGGTGGCACCGATGACCATTAGCATAAGGGACTCCAGAAGGTCGTTTACCGGTTAACGTATTTTCGCGCCGAACGTTAACCGGTAAACGATCGCCCGTCAATCGGCCATCGTCGGCCCGACCCCGGCAGGCCCGCACCCCACCGGAGGCACACCGTGCCCGAACTGCTGGATCTGCACAGCAAGACGACGAAGGTGCTCCGAGCGGCCGCGGACGCCGCGATGCGCCGCCACGGGCTGCGCCTCGGCCAGGACCACCTGCTCGCGACGCTGTGGGAGCAGGACGGCCGCACCCCCGGCGAGGTGGCCGCCGCGGCGAACGTCACGACTCCGGCCGTGACCAAGCTCGCCGCCCGGATGGCGGAGGCCGGGCTGCTCACCCGACGGCGCGACGAGCGGGACAACCGGCTCGTACGGCTATGGCTTACCGACGCGGGACGGGCGTTACAGGAGCCGATTGAGGCGGAACGGCGGCTCCTGGAAGAGCAAATCACCGAAGACCTCACGGCGACGGAACGCAAGCACCTCATGAGCGCGCTCGCGAAGATCCACCGGTCGGCAAGCACCCTGCTGAGCAGCGGCGCCCCGATGGGACACGACGACATGACCGTCGAATAACCACGTTGGGGATGAGGGCGTGCCGGGCGACGAACGGCGGCTGGCCGAGTTTGGTGGTAGGCGAACTCAGGGTGCCGATCGAGCCAGGTCGGTTCTGCCTGCGACGGTATGGGCACCGGGACGCGACGGCCTCGCTGGTCCAGCGCCGCGTGCGGATCGAGGTCGGTGGGACGGCAGAGATTTACCAACCCCCTCAATGAAGTGATCTCAGCAAAGGTTTGGTCGGCACTGACGCTTCGCGAGCTGCTCGTCTTCGGGGCTGGTGGAGTCTGGCCGTGGGCTGGACTGGGGAGACGCTGCTGGTGACATCGGGCATGCTGTGGGTATGACCGAGGAACTGAGAGATCGTTCCGTGCCGTCCGGCGACACGGTGTCCGCTTCGCCATCGGTGATCTCTGTGATGCTGATCGTCCCGGATGCTGACGCGGCGGTCGCCTGGTACAGGGCTGCGCTGGGCGCGACGGAGCTGTGGAACCTTGGTGGCGTGGCCGGCCTTGAGGTCAGAGGCGCAGCCTTCTTCCTCCATGAGGTCAATCCCGAGAACCCCACAGAGACCAGTCCGGGCCAGGCGGGGGTCACAAGCACCCGCATCGAGGTGTTCGGCGATGATCCCGACACCTTCATCGAGCGCGCCGTGGCCGCGGGCGCGATCGCCGGACCGGGGATCGAGGATCACCACGTGCCCTGGGGGACGCACCGTCAAGGTGGCTTCACGGACCCGTTCGGTCACAAGTGGTCCGTAGGCGACAAGTCACCTCTGGGTCCGTTCCCACGCTGATTGGGCCGGCCCTTCGAATGCGACGCGGGATCGCGTACGTCGGCATGGCCTGCGGTCTGGCCAGCTCTGATGCGAAGTGTCAATGCCGACGCCGGAGTGTGCCTTCCGCCCGGCGCAGCGCC
Organism: Dactylosporangium sp. CA-139066; assembly: GCF_050936175.1. Taxonomy (NCBI): domain Bacteria; kingdom Bacillati; phylum Actinomycetota; class Actinomycetes; order Micromonosporales; family Micromonosporaceae; genus Dactylosporangium; species Dactylosporangium sp. CA-139066. The sequence goes on from NZ_JBNJNH010000001.1 coordinate 4,791,415, forward strand.
GATGGCTGGGACCGACGCGCCGCCAAGGCGCGCCGTCGAAGTCACGACCGGCGGATCCGCCAACACCAGGGCGCCACGCCAACACGGCGATCCGGTCGCGGCAGATTGAGCCACGTTCGGTAACGGCGTCACCACCGCCAGCGCCGAGCCGTGCCGGGTGGGCTGGGGTGTCGCCAGGTTTGGGGCACCGACAGGGCCACGGGGGCTTGCCCAGCAGCCGCCGTCAACGCGGAAGAGGGTTTCGCCCCGATCGGGACCGGGTAGCCGAGTCGCCCGGCGCGGATGAGAGGAGCGGCAATGTCATCAGGTGTTTTCGGCCCGGTCGGAGCGTTGGGTGTGGTAGCGCTGAAAGCACTGCTGCTCTATGTCACCGCGATCGTGGGCTTCCGCCTCGGTGAGCGCCGCACGCTGGCCGAGATGTCAGGCTTCGATTTCGTCGCGGCCATAGCGGTCGGCGCCATTGTCGGCCGGGTACCGAATGCCAGCGACGCCGGCTATCTGGCCGGCGCGACAACCCTGGTCACGGTGCTCGTCGCGCACCGGATCATCTCGCGGTTGCGCTTCATGCCCTTGCTGGCACGGCTGATCGATCGCGAGCCGCTGCTGCTCGTCGTTGACGGGCGGCTGAACGACGCGAACCTCCGGCGCGGCGGCCTGACCCGGCGTGATCTGTACGGCCTGCTACGCCGACACGGCGTACATGGTCTGAAGGACGTGCGCTACGTCATCCTGGAGCAACGCGGACAGCTGTCGGTCGTGCGCCACGGAGGCCAGACGACGCCCGCCGACAGCGAAGTCCTGCGTGACATCACCGATCGCCTACCCCACCCGTCCTAAACAACGCGACCGCGGTCGATCGGTGTCAAGGGCGGCGGTGCGCGGGTGAGGGTGTTGCGCCGGCCAGCGGGCAGGGTGGACACGGCGAGGTTGAGCACGGCGCTGTTGGTCGCTTGCCAGGCTGCACGGCGCGGAACCCGTCGCCGGTAATGCCGAGCTCGACCGTCCTGCGGTCGCCGGCGCCCCCTGGCAACTGCCTGACTATGCCGAGCCCGGTCAGGGCGTTCACGAGCGTGGTGACGGTGTTTGTCCGCAGGTTGAGCAGCCTGGTGAGCTGACCCGGCTGAGCGCCGGGGTGCTCGGCGAGGCAAACGAGCAGCTCAAGCTGCGCAACCGACAGCTGGTTGCTCGGATCGGCCACGCGGGCCACACACGCAACGCGCGCCGCAGCCAGGCGATGGTGTCGGCCAGGGCGCTGCCCGGCTCGGGTCGTTCGCCTGCCAGGCCAGCCGCTCGGCGCAGCGGGCGCTCGTTCATCGACTTGGCTCCTCGCCAGGGCGGGTCTCTGCCGTGCAAGGCTATCGCTACCCGCGCCAGATCGTCGCCGGCGCCGAGCGGACATCGCGGCCTCCGACGCCGGCCGCTATCTTGCACTCGTCGACGGCGTGCCGGCCGACGGCGCGAGTATGTACGCCCGGGATGGAATCGCGACGTTCAGCGTGGGGACCGCGCCCCAACTTCCCCGCCGCGACGTGGAGGGCGCCCTGATGGCCGCCCGACCCGCCGCTGCCGGCGCCGAAGTGGCCGCCGTCACCGCGCAGCCGCGCCGTCCCAGCGCAACGTGCAGCGGCGGGGCTTCGACGTGCTGTACACCCGCGCTGTCCTCAACCGCTGACACTCCTCGCCGGCCGGCTGCCGAATGGACTGGCGCATCGTTCGCCGACACCGGATGTGCCGCCGGGCGGCCTTTCAAGATTTGTGGCTTTTGAAGTCGAGTTCCTGCAGCTGGGTCTGGACGGTGCGGCCGCTCTCCCAAGGGTTCGCGCCGGCTATCACGTTCGGCATGGGGATATTGGACCGGTTGTTCCGCTTGTGCGCCGTGGAAATGCCGAGCCGGCGGTCGCGTTCGTGGATGAGCTCTTCGCGGGCCTGGCCGTCTTCGGTCAGGCCCATCATGAGCTGCGGGATACCGTAGGGGAAGTCGTCGCGGTCGTATTGCCAGGTGTGGAAGGTCTTGCCGTACGTAGTGACCAGGTCTGCGAAGTAGGCATGCTCCGCAAGTTCAGGAATCCCAGGAGCGGCCAGGATCCCCGCCTTCACCTCGTAGTGGTGGCTGTGCCATAGCCGTTTCTCCTCCGCAGGCAGGTCGCGGAAGCGTTCTTCACTGATGATGTACTCAATCCCGATCAAGCGGGCATCGGCGGCGTTCCGATCGAAAATGACGCACTGGTGCAGGTCGTGTTGTCGGTGAATGCAGAAGTGGCTTGCCTCGACCTGGCGGCCCATGTCGTCGGCGTACATGTGGAAACCGTTGAGATAGGTGCTCATCGCCTGCAACGGATACTTCGGTTGCATCGCACCTGCGGCAATGTCGAGCACCCGGTGTTTGAGAGCGTGACCTTTGCCGATCTTGGCAGTGGCCATGACCTTACGGCTCAGCAGAACGGCCCCTCCCGCCGCTACACCCGCCGCGATGCCGATGCCGATGCCCTTTGCCGAGCCGGTTGCGGGCTTCTGTAACCGGATCTTCTTCGCCATCTTCCTAGGGATACCCGACACCTGTCCAGCTAACCGACCTCTCGCGTCAGGGGTCGGCCTGCTGGGTTGGCGGCCGACCCGGCGCGTCCGGATGACCCACAAAGGTCTCCCGGGCGGCTCGCACGGTGAGCGTCAGATGTATGCCCCGGCGCCTCCGGAGGCTGTCGGCCCTGTCACCCACAAGCGGGACGAAGTACGGTACGTCGGGCGCAAGGGCGAGGGCGGCCAGGGCCGAGACAAGGAACGGAAGCCCGGCGGGCGGATGATCGCGGCCGGATGGCTTACGGTGAACGGCAATGTCGGATCCTTCTAGAAGCGACACGCTAGGCAGGCGCGTACAACCGACCGCACACGGGCCGGTGATCGGACGGGTTGGTTGGGGCTATACATGCGCGCCCGGCGGCGCAAAGCAGTATCGTCTCCGGCGAGTGGCCCGCGCTAGGTCGAGCCGCCAGCGACGGTGCTGGGGAACGCTGCGGCGTGCGCGTCGATCGTCATCTCATGCGCTGGGCGAGGGAAGTACAAACGACTCAGACACAGCGAAGCCCAAGCACGGGCCTGGCTACAGTGGGTCCGGCAACGGTCGCCCCGCCTGTTCGCGCACTGGGCACTGTGGTGTACGACCTGACGCCGGAGCGGCATGAGCCGGGTAAATCGGGAGGTTGCCTCCGGTTCTTTGGGGGCCTGGGCGTTCCTCGTGTCTCGTCTTCCCGGTGCTGCTGCGCGATCGCGATGCCATCACGGGCCTGGTCACCACCGTCCTCGGTCCGCTCACCGCGGCCCGCGGAGGCGCCCGGCCGTACCTGGAGACGCTGAGCGCGCTCTTCGGCAACCAGGGCAACCACACCGCCACCGCCCGGCAGATGCATCTGTCCGTGCGCGCCGTCGCGTACCGCCTCGAGCGTATCCGCGACCTGACCGGCTACCACACAAGCGCGCCGACGCAACGCTTCACGCTGCACACGGCCGTGCTCGGCGCCCAGCTGCTGGGTTGGCCGCCGCCCGGCTGACGCGTCGCGCGGCATACGTCAGGTCCGCGGTATGTCCCGACGGCGAAATGCGACGCATCCGACCAGCGCGAGTACGAACGCGATCACACCGAGCAGTGTCAGGCGGCCGGCATTTACCGATCCCACTGGTGGGTTCCCGACATGCGTGGTCGGGGCGACGTCGAGCAACCAGTGCCGGAGGTTCAGGCCTGGGCCGAGAAACGCGATGAAGGTCGCCGCGGCGTACCCGGCCCAGGCCAGTCCGAATCCCCGCGGCCACAGGCCGAACAGAGCCAGCGCGAGACCCGCGAACACCAGTTCGGCCGGCAGGTAGGCCAGTCCGGACGCGAGGATGGCGCCGAACTCGTCGGCGTCGCCGACCGACCACATGGTCGCCGTCGCCAGGATCAAGGACGGGACGACGACGGTCAGTGCGAGTCCGGCGATGACGACGCTGCCGTGGGCGGCCAGCCAGCCGACGCGCGGCAGGGTGCCCGCGAGACGGGTCTCGAGACGGCCGGCGGCCTCCTCCGACCGCAGCGTGCCGATCGCCTGAATGACGTATCCGGCCCCGATGACGGCTACGTAGAGCTGCGCGGCGGCGACGAAGCCGTCCAGCGGGCGGCCGTCGCCGATGCCCATGGTTTCGGCGAGTGCCGGGTTGCCCGCCATCGTGTCGATGAACTGCCGGGCGAGTGCGCCCATCATGGCAGTGAGCAGCGCGCCGCCCGCCAGCCAGCCCGCGATGGCCGGGCGGTGGATCCAGGCCGCGAAGCCGAGCGCCGATCGCCGTCGTGTGGTTGCTCGCGTAGGTCCTGTGCCGCCCCGCAGCAGCGCGCTGCCGACGTCACGGCGTGCGGCCAGCCACGTCGCCGTGGCGCCCGAGGCGATGCCGGCGGCGACGGGGATGGCGAGCACCCACCACCGCTGGGCGGCGAAGGGGGAGGTCTTCTCCGCCCAACCGAGGGGCGAGAGCCAGGCGAGCCAGGTGTTGGTCGTGTCGCCGACGCCACGCAGCACATAAGCGGCGGCCAGTCCGATCAGGCTCCAGGTGTAGACAGCGCGGGCATGCAGCGCGATCTGTGCGAGCTGGGCGGCGAGTCCGGCGAACACGAACGCCAGTGTGCCGAGCGCCGCCGAGTAGAGGACCGCCCCCGACGCCGGCACTCCCGCGAGGGCCAGTCCGGTCGCGAAGAGCACGGCGGTGACGAAGATTCCCGCGGTCGCGACGGTGAGCGCGGCCAGCGCGGGCTGGTGCCGGGCGATCCGCCCGCCGAGGACCGTCTCGAGCCGGCCCGACTCCTCCTCGCGTCGCGTCATGCCGGTGACCAGCGCGATGCCCTGCAGCGGGCTGGTCGGCACGCTCGCCGGAGCGCAGCTGCTGACCGCCGGCGCCTCGGGCGTGGCGCAACGCCTCGGCGTCGCGCCGGCGGTGATCGGCTTCACCGTCGTCGCGCTCGGCACGTCGCTGCCCGAGCTGGTCACCGCGGTGCAGGCCCAGCGCCGCGGCAACGGCGACCTGCTCGTCGGCAACCTCCTCGGCAGCAACCTGTTCAACAGTGTCGCCGGAGGTGCCCTGGTAGGGCTCTTCGGTCGTGGAGAGGCGGCCCGGCTCGGCTACCCCGTGCTGGCCGCCATGGTCGCTGTCTCGTTGCTGTCGTGGCTGGTGCTGTATCGACACTACCGGGTCAGCCGCGCCGAGGCGTTGGCGCTTCTCGTGATGTACGCGCTCACGCTGCCGCTCATCCGCTGAGCCGAGCTGCCGTGAACCGGGCGGCCGGCCGTCCCTGACGTAGCTGGAGTAGTCACGAAACCGTGATGATGCCTTGCATCCACCGTCGTACGGATGCCAGATCGTTGCATGATGCTCACGGTTGCATTGATGCTTTCATGACCGCGTTGCTCAGCCGCGATGGCACCGACTTCAGTCTGGTGTGCGATGCCTGCGGCTCCGTCGTCGGTAACCTGGCGGCCTCAACGGGCTCGTGGGACGTGGCCTGGCAATTGTTCAGCGTCGACGGGTGGCAAGGCAGCGATCTCGCCGTCGGACCGCACGCCTGCGGCCGCTGCGGACCGCCGACTGTACTGACCGGCGTCGTTGCCCGGACTCTCGACGTGCCGTCGTTGACGCCGGCCGGTCGAGGGTCGTCTCGCGTGGTGACACAACTGCTGTCCGACGTCCGGGCGGTGTACCTGCGCGGTGATCTGCTGTGTGCCGACGACGCCCGGCTCTGGGACATGCTCAGCGGCGATCCGGGGCGGTGCGCGCATCTCATGGTCGATGTCAGCCGGGTTCGCCGGCTGACATCGGCAACGGTCGACGTGCTGGTGCGGGCGGCGCACTGCGCCGCCGAACGGGGTGGCCGTACCTGTCTCGTCGGCGCGCCCGCTGCGGTGGCCGCGGCGCTGAGGCTGCTCTGTCTGGATGACGTCCTGCCGACGCATGCGGATCAGGTCACCGCCCTCGAGTGGCTGCGCGCCGGTCATCCCGTGCCGTCGTGACCGTCCCGGACGCCCTCGGGGCCTTGACCACCGTTTGCCGGGTGAGATGTGGGCCCGTCATGTCGGTCGGGATTGTCATGCGTTTGCCATCATGGCGCACAACAGTGGTCATGGGCGTCGCCCAGACTCGTCGCTTGTATGAATACAATTTTCGCGGGTGAGTGGTGCTGCATCGGTACCGGTGCGCCCGACGGCCGAGTTGGCGTGAAGGACGGACATGACCGTGATGCAGGCGGATGACGGCGAGGACTTCAGTCTCGTATGCGACGGATGCGGTCTCATCGTCGGACGTCTCGGCGCGAACCTGCACAACTGGGATCTGGCTTGGATATTCTTCAAGCGGCACGGCTGGGTCGGCTCCGGCGCGGCGGATGGACCGCACCGATGCCCGCGGTGCCTCCTGCAGGACGCTCAGCCATTGGCGCGAGAACGGACCACCGCCGCCCTTTCGACCGGACAGTGATTCCTCCAGCGGGCCGTGCATCGCACCGAGGCGTCGACCAGTGACGGACCGGGCGTCATCGAACTCTCACGGCGCCGCCGGGTGGTCACCACAACGACGTCGCACCGTTGAGCGAGCGGCAGACCACGAGGAGGTGGCATGCGAGGGACCGCTGGCGAAGCGGCAACGTCTCCGATCGAGGTCCTCGTCACCGGGGCGTTAACTGCCGCCACCGTGGACCGGTGGCGAACCCTGGCGGACGACGCCGCCGCCACACGTCCTGCCCACATGGTCGTCGACCTGACCGCCTGCGACAGCCTCGACACCGCCGGAATCGACGTGCTCGTCGAGGTACACCGGCGCCTATGGGCCGACGGGGGACGGCTGACGTTGCGTGGTGTGTCGGCGCGGCTGTCCCGGCTGCTGACCCTCGCGCGAGTCGACCGCGTGCTGCAGATCGCGGACGCCGCAGTCGGCCATCATCCGAGACACCGGGCCGCGTCGTCCGGATGAGTCCCCGTACCGGCGATGATGGGCCTTCGCCCGGCGTCCATCATCGCCACCCCGTCGCCTGCCGCCTTCGCTCCTGGCCGCCGCGCCGTCCGTGGCCGTTGACGCGGATCGTGGCCACGATTATCTCGACCGGTCGGCCGCCGGTTTCGGGGAGGCGATGCGGTCGTTGCGATGTTGACCAGAATATTGTGCATGGATAGTGCATATACTGTGCCGGTCGTCTGCGGAAGGAGTTGGCATGGCTGTCGATCCGCGCGGGAGTGATCTCGCCATGTTCCTGGACGCCGATCCGGACGCACCGGTGGTGATGCTGAATCTGCTGCGGTTCGCCGACGGCGGCCGGGACCTCTACGAGCAGTACGCCCGGGCGTTCAGCGAGGTCATCGCATCGCGCTACGGGGCGGAGGTCGTCTACGCCGGCGACGGCGGGCCGGCGCTCGTCGCCGAGGAGGATCAGCAGTGGGATGCCTGATTTCGCTGGGTCCGCGCGGCCGATCGGCGGTCAGCCGGTCGCGGCGGTCTCCCACCAACGCACCTCGTCGTCGCGCTGGCTACATTCCGTGCCGGCGGCCTCGGTACGCCCGGACGTTCCGGGCGATCGATGCCTCGGCTCGTAACCGGCCGGAGTCGGTGCGGTCTGCAATACGCGATCAACTCGCGCGAGTGCCAGCAGCCGGTACAGCCGCGACGACATGCCGCGCAATGTCAGCCGGCCACCCGAGCTCCACACCGCACGGTGCACGCTGACCAGCAGGTCGATGCCGGCTGCGTCGAGCCTCGGGCAGTCGGCCAGATCGACGACCATGTGCACCGGCCTGAGCGCGGCGGCGTCCTCGAGCTGGACCCGCATACGGGGAATCGCGGCGGCATCCAACGCGCCCACCACGACTACCTCAACGAATGGCACCGCTGGCATGTCGGTGGCCGGCATGAGTCCTCCGTTCGTCGACGACTGTCGTACCTCCACCGTGAATCCGGCTTGTGGAGCCCCTGGGACGGTTCAATGACAGTCATATGACGCCTGGGATCGAACCCTGGTCAGCGGCGACGATGGGCGAAACGCAACATTTGCCATGACGCAACCGTTGGTCTATGTAACGTTCGTGGGATGTCGCGCGATCGTCATACGTCCGCGGGATGGGTGTGGTGCACCGGATGTGACGATTGACGGCAGGAGGTCTGGCCATGACGGTATTGCAGGAGTCCGATGGGGGCGACTTCCGGCTCGTCTGCGACGGCTGTGGTGCCGTCGTCGAGCATCTGGGGGCGACCTTGCGCAGGTGGGACCTGGCGTGGAGTGTCGTCAGGCGCTACGGCTGGATCGGCGAACGCTCGCAGCGCGGGCCTCACGGCTGCCCCCGTTGCATGGCGCAATCGGCGCTCGAGGCCTGGTAGCCGGCCGGGTCGGCGGCCAGTCTTCGTGCGCCGCTGGGGATTCCGGGGATACCGTTTCGGCAATGCCGACCGTCAGCCCGCTCGCCGCCTTGTCGGTCTGGGTGCCTCGTCGGCGGACCGCTGCCACTGCTGCCACCATTCGTCGTCCGGCAGCTCGCCGGCGGCCAGGACGAAACGGTGCAGGAGATTCAACGTCCGGCCCGAGGCGACCAGGGCGGCCTCCTGCACGATCCGGTGTATCTCGCCGCGCCGCGCCTCCATGACGGCGCCGACGGTGTCCCGGCCGGCGGGGGTGAGGCCGAGCCAGATTGTGCGCCGGTTCCCGTCCCGCTGGAACCGGTGTACGAGCCCTTTCTGGCACAGGCGGTTGGACATTCGGGTGAGCGTCGACGCCGCGACCCGGAGTTCGGCGGCGAGGTCGGTGCTGCGCCGCGGCTCGCCGGCCAAGATCACCAGCGCGCGGTACTGGGGCAGCGTGACGTCCACGTCGAGTTCGGCGAGGTTGCGTGCCGTGAGTGCCACCATGGTCCGGCTCACGGCCAATAGTGCGCTGACGAGCGCCTCATCGTCTGTCTCGGGCACCGCTCCATCCTCGCATGCGTCGCCGGCCCGGTCGCGGGCCTCGCATCTCACGGGCTGTCTCTACGCCCGCCTGGCGGCAGCGTGACATGAGACCGTCATCTCCGCGCCCGGCCGAGGTGCGAAGCTCGGCGCCGACCTCGGCGGCAACGCCACCGCGGTCGGCGCCTCCGCGAACGTCGTCATCCTCGGCCTTGCCGAGCGCGCCGGCACGAAGATCAGCTTCTGGCAGTTCACCCGCTGCGGCCTGATCGTCGCCGGCGTCACGGTCGCCGTCTGCATGCCGTACCTATGGCTGCGCTATCTCGCGTTCGCCTGAGCCCGGTCGGTCGGTGGGGTACAGGACGTCGCCCAGCCGGCGGATGGGGGTCCGGTCAGCTGTCCGCCGCGGCGACGGTGTAGATGGACACGGCGCGCTGACAGGAGACCCCGTCGAGCGTGAAGGCCGTCGGGAAGCCGGCGTCAGACCGTTCCAGCACGCCGCGGAGCTCGATCCGGGCCGGCGCGTCGGCGGTGAACGGCTCGTTCCCCGCGACGGTGACGACCGAGCCGGTCTGGCGCCATGTGGAGCCGGGCACCTGGGTGACCTGCTGGCCCGGCGGTGCGGCGAACTGCAGTGTCCATGACGCCGGCTCGTCCGCGGTGACGGTGACGTCGGCGGTGAAGCCAGCCGCGGTGCGATGCCCGATGTACCGCACCGCGCATCCCTGGGTTGAACCGGTGTGTTCGCCGCCGGCGCTCGCCGCCGCCGTCGACCACAGTGGCCGGACCCAGCCACCGGCGCCGATGAGCGCGGCTGCGGTGACGAGCGCCGCGCGGCGCCGCCAGGGACGCGCGGGCTGGGATCGCCACGGAATGGTGCAGGGATGCTCGGGCCGCTGCGGACGGTACGGCGTAGCCACCGGTTCGATCGCGACCGGGCGGTCCGGTGCGGCCGCACACCCCGACATGGCGGACCGCAGGGCCGCCGCCACGGTCCGGCTCGAAGGTCGGGTGTCCGGCTCCTCGGCGAGACACGCGTCCACCACCGCGACCACCGCGGCGGGAACGCCGGACATCGGCGGCAGGCGCAGCGTCCGCCAGGTTCGGCGCTCCCGCATGATCGCGTGGCGGGTTGGTGCGGTCCATGGCAGTGCGCCGGTGAGCATGCGGTACAGCACGAGCCCGAACGCATACATGTCGGTCGCCGCCGTCACCGCCTCGCCGCGCAGCTGCTCCGGCGCCATGTACTCGGGCGTGCCGAGTAGGACGCCGGCCGGCCCGGTCGGGACGGCGCTGAGGATCGCGGCGAGCCCGAAGTCGATGACCTTGACCCCGGCGGGGGTGAGCATGATGTTGCCCGGCTTGATGTCACGGTGGACCACGCGGTGCAGATGCGCCGCGGCGAGCGCGTCGGCGACCTGCACCGCGATGCGGGCGGCATCCAGCCAGTCCAATGATCTCGGTCCGGCCAACCGGCGGTCGAGCGTCTCGCCGTCGACGAACTCCATGACCAGGTAGGGCGCCGGTTTGTGCAGCCCGCGGGCGCGATCGCCGGCGTCGAAGACCGCGGCGACGTTCGGGTGGTTGATCCGGGCGACCGCGCGCGCCTCCGCCACGGCACGCTCACGGGCCTGCGCGGACCCGGCGAGGTCGGGCAGGAGCAGCTTCACGGCCACGGTGCGCTCGAGCCGGGTGTCGACGGCCCGCCATACCTCGGCCATCCCGCCGGTGCCGGCCTGGCTCATGAGCCGGTAACGCCGGGCCACCGTTGCCATCGTGCTTCCCTTCTCCACGCCGGACGTCTTTTCTGCAGACGCTATCCAGTCGCATTCCCGCCTGCCCAGCCCGAGACGCTGCCCGAACGGCATTGACACAGGACCGTCATGTCGGCGGACGGGCGCCCGCGAAATGTTGCCGAAGTGCAACAGTACGAACGGCCGGCGTCACGACCTCGTCATGGGGTGCGCAGAGACCCCGTCGTCCCAGCGCGAAACCTTCCGTATGACGAGAGGAGCAGACCGATGACAGCGTGCGCATCATCCGTGGCGAACTCACCCGCGTCGGTGGGCTCCGTGCCGACGCGTACCAGATCCAGGTCGACACCCGCGACGTCGACCCGAACGTGGCCGAACGCCGCCTGGCCTGGTACTGGCCCATGTGACAGCGCCCCGCGGCGGGCCGGTCAACGGGAGCGGCACCTAGATCGACGAGATGTCGTCGTCGGGCTCGCCGACCGCCACGGCCAGCCCGATGCCGGTGGCCGCCTCGGCAGCGAGCAGTGCGGCGACGTCCCAACCGAGCCAGCACGACGTCGCAATGGTTGTGCCGCCGATCGTCAGGGTCAGCAGCGCCGGCCGAATGGCGAAGGCGTGAGAGGCGATCGTCGGCGGCTCCACGTCCATTGGCATAAGCGTATTATTGCACACATACAACGTTCAGTGCGTCCCGCACATGCCTCCGTACTGCAATGATTGCTGTATGCAGCTATCAGTGCGTGTGCCAAACGAGCGTCGCCTCGTGGTGTGGGACCGGTTGCGGGGCGGCTCGGCCGGCCTGCTGGTGCTTGCGGTCGTCGTGGGGGCCGGGGCGAGCCTCGGCGCGGTCGGCTTCCGCTGGCTCGTCGCCGCCGCGACGCGGTTGTTCAGCGGATGGACGGACTACGCAGGTCACGCCGGGTCTGCGCACGGGTGGCTGCCGTGGGCCGGTCGCTGGTTCGTCGTGGCGGCGCCCGTGGTGGCGGGCCTGCTGTATGGGCCGTTGATCCACCTCGGGGCGCGCGAGGCCCGCGGCCACGGTGTGCCTGAAGTCATGTACGCGGTGACGGCCCATGGCGGCCGGATCCGCCCGCGGGTGGCCGTGGTGAAGTCGCTGGCCAGTGCCCTGTGCATCGGCGGGGGAGGGTCGGTCGGGCGGGAGGGGCCGATCGTGCAGGTCGGGTCCGCGCTGGCCTCCGCCCTCGGCCAGCTGGTCCGGCTGCCGGACTCCCGGCTGCGCCTGTTGGTCGCGGCGGGGGCGGCCGGCGCGGTGTCGGCGACGTTCAACGCGCCGATCGCGGCGGTCTTCTTCGCCCTCGAGCTGATCCTGGCCGACTTCGCCGTCGAGTCCTTTGCCGCCGTAGTACTCGCGTCGGTGACGTCCAGCGCGATCAGCCGGGCGCTGATCGGTGACCACCCGTTTCTCGCGCTTCCTGCGTTCCATGTGACGTCGCCGATCGAGTATCTGTGGTACGCGGGCCTCGGTCTCGTCGCCGCGGTCGTCGGGGTGGGCTTCAGCCGGATCCTGTACCTCGTGGAGGATGTCTGCGACCGGTGCTGGCAGGGCCCGGAATGGCTGCGCCCCGCGGTGGGCGGCGTGCTGCTCGGCGGCGTGCTGCTGGCTGTGCCGCAGCTGTACGGCGTCGGATACCCGGTGCTGGACCGTGCGGTGGTCGGCGGCTACTCGGTGCTGTTCCTGCTCGTGCTGCTGGTCGGCAAGATGGTGGCGGCGAGTCTGACGATCGGTATCGGCGGCTCCGGTGGCGTGTTCGGCCCGAGCCTGTTCGTCGGCGCGATGCTGGGCGCCGCTGTCGGCGATGCCGCGCATGCCGCGATGCCCGGCCACGTCGCGTCCGCGGGGGCATACGCCTTGGTCGGCATGGGGGCGGTGTTCGCCGGCGCCGCCCGGACGCCGATCACCGCGGTGGTCATGGTGTTCGAGCTGACCGGGGAGTACTCGGTCGTGCTGCCGCTCATGGTCGCGGTGGCGCTCGCCGCGGGTGCGTCGCGGCTGTTGTCGGCCGACACCATCTACACACGCAAGCTGCACCGGCGCGGGGTCGACCTGGGACGCGATGCCGTGCAAGCGCCGGCGCCGACGGTCGAGGCGATTGCCGGAGCGCTGCCGGTTGCGCTCGCGGCCGATGCGCGGTTGGCCGAGGTCGTCGAGCGGTTCACCGATGGGCGGTACGACGCGCTGCCGGTGGTCGATGAGCAGGGCCGGCTGCGCGGCGTGGTGCCCGCCGTCGAGGTTGAGCGAGCGGTGCGCGATGCTTCGGCGGATCTGACGGCCGGTGACCTGGCCGCCAGCGTTCCGGTACTGCGGGCCGGCCAGTCGCTCGACGAGGCCTTGGACGCGGTGGTCCGCGCCGGTGGCGTGGGGGTGCCGGTGGAGCGGGACGACGCGCTCGTCGGATGGGTCACCCACCGGGACATCCTTGCCGCGGTCACGGCGGGGCGGGACCGTCAGGCGGTGCCGGCGGGCAGCTGAGTGCGACGCGTCAGGCTTCGATCGGCTCGGCTTCGTCGTCGACGGACGGGAAGCCGAGCCACCATTCGTCCTCGGGCACCTCTCCGGACGCGGCGGCGAAGGCGCGCAGGGCGGGCGCGACGGCGGGATGCCACATGTCGGCGGTGGCCGCGACGACGGCGGCGAGCTGCTTGCGCCGGCTGGCGGTGACCCGCTGGACGAGCCGTCGGCCGGCTGCGGTGAGGGTGAGGCGGACCACGCGCCGGTCGGAAGACGGCCGGGAGCGGCGGGCGAGGCCTTTGCGCACGAGCCGCTCGCACATGCGGGTGCCGGTGGACGCGGCGACCTGAAGCTCGGCGGAGATGTCGGCGACGCGCTGGGGTCCGCGGGCGGCGAGCACGACGAGGGCCCGGTACTGCGGGAGCGTGACGTCAGGGTCGATGTCGGCAAGGGACCGGGCGGCGATGCCGACCAGTGCACGGCTGGCCGCCAGCAGCGCCTCGACCGCCTCAGCGGCGTCGATCCCGGCGTCCATAGCTCGTGCATCGTTTGCCATGCGACAACCCTAGAGTGTGGGAACTGCCCAGGCGAAGCGCCGCGCATCAGGCGGCCACCGGCAGTGCCGCATGCCGAGCTCCTCGCCGTGCAATCTCGCCGTCGCGTGACCCGCAACCGTCACGGGAGTGAAGGATTCCGGTCGACAATCAGTGACAAATGCTCCACGCGGCGGATCCGCTCATGGACGGGCGTGATCGTGCGCGGCGAGCTCGACGCCGCAACTGTGCCGAGCCTGCTTGCCGCGGTCCACGAGACGCTGCGGGGCCGGCCGGCCCGGCTGAAGATCGAGGACGGCCCGCGGGCGCCGCGGCGGCTGGTCACGGTCCGTGGCATGGGCTACAAGCTGCAGCGATGAGACGGGCCGGGCTTCAGACGCGGGTCGTCGGCGGGTTCGCCGTCGGCGCGTTGGTGCTCTCGGCGTCGATGGCCTTCGCGACGTACCAGGCGACCCGCCGGTCCCTGCTGGAAGGCCGCGAGCGAGTGTCGGTCCGTACAGTGTCGTTCGATGCCCGGATCCTGCGGGAGGGCGTGCTGTCCGACCGGGCGGACGTGGTGGAGCTGCTCAGCTCGCTCAACACCGGCGGCAATCGTCGGGCGATGTTGTACCGCGACGGCGGCTGGTTCGGCCGGGCCGCGGACGACGGCGCCACGCAGGCGGTGCCGGAGAGCTTGCAGCAGCTCGTCCGCCACGGCCAGGCCGGAAAGCAACGCGTCCGCGTCAATGGCGTCCCCGCGATTGTCGTAGGTGTGCCGCTGACGGAGTCGACCGCGCTGTACGAGGTCGATCTGCTGCGCGAACTGGACCAGACGCTGCGGGTGCTGAGCTGGGTCCTGACGGTCGTGGCGGCGCTGACCGCTGCCGCTGGCGCCGGTCTCGGCTGGTACGCGGCCCGGTATGTGGCGCGGCCGCTGCGATCCGTTGCGGGGGCGGCGCAGAACATCGCCGCCGGTGACCTGTCGACGCGCCTCGACCCGGCCGTCGAACCCGATCTGCTCCAGCTCGCCACGTCGTTCAACGACATGGTGGACCGGCTCGCCAAACGGGCGGAACAGGACCGGCGGTTCGCCGCTGATGTCAGTCACGAGCTGCGCTCGCCGCTGCAGACGCTGGCCGCGTCGGCGAGCGTGCTCACCCGGCGACAGGACGCGCTCGATGAGCGGACGGGCACGGCCGTGCGGCTGATCGTCGAGGAGGTCGAACGATTCCAGTCGCTCATCGACGATCTGCTCGAACTGGCCCGAAGCGACCAACCGGCCCAACGCAGCGACGTCGACGTCCTGCACGTCGCGCAACGGGCCTGCCAGGCGCGCAACCTGTCGCCCGACGTCGTGACCGTCGTCGACGGCTCGCCGAGCCGCTGGCTGGTCGACGGCCGACGGGTCGAGCAGATCATCGGCAACCTCCTTGACAACGCTGCGCGGTACGGCGGTGGCGCGACGGTGGTCCGTATCGGCGGCAGCGCCGAGCGGTGGTACATCGAGGTCGACGACGAAGGCCCGGGCGTGAGCCCGGACGACAAGGCCGTCATCTTCGATCGATTCGTTCGCGGCCGGGCGGCCCGAGCCCGCACCGGCGACGGCGGCACCGGCCTGGGGCTGGCGCTGGTCTCGCAGTACGCGGCCGCGCACGGGGGCCGTGCGGTCGTGCTAGACCGACCGGGCGGCGGCGCACGGTTCCGAGTCGAACTGGGAGGCGGGCTGCCGTGATCTTCCGGACCAGAGCATGCGTGACTGCGTTGGCGCTGTTGATGACGGTGGCGGGGTGCGGCGTCCCGAGCGAACGAAGCCCGCAGCCGATCGCCGTGGCCGACGGCCGGCCGAGCGCCACGACCGGGGCCAGAACGGCCAGCCCGGCGCCCGGGGAACCGGTCGAGCTGCTGTATCTGGTGCGCAACGCCCGCCTGGTCGCCGTCCGTCGAGCGGCTGAGCAGCTACCGGCGATCGACGATCAGATGCAGCATCTGTTGTCCGGCCCGACGGCACGAGAACGCGACGACGGATATGTCGGTGCCCTGACGGGCATCACGGTGATCGGCGTGACGCTGCACGGCGCGACGGCGGCGGTCGAGGTCGGTGACCGCTCCGACGTCGCCGGGCGCAGCGACGAGGTCTTGGCCTACGGACAGATCGTGTGCACGCTCACGAGCCGCGCCGACGTGGACGCCGTAGCGTTCCTGCATGACGGGCAGCCGTTGCGCGTCCCACGCGCCGACGCCTCGCTGGCCGACGGGCAGCTCACCAGCGCCGACTACGCCGAGCTCGTCTTGCCGTCCTGACCACCGGGGATCGCGATCTGGCACAACCTGGGAGTCAGGTGGGTTCGGCCGTGTATCGGAACGTCACGAGCGGCAGGCGCGCGGCGACGTCGGGCGGCAGGGCGGTGCCGGTTGTCAGGTCGGCGATGCCCGGCATCCAGCCCAGGCCGGCGGCCGACCTCGGATGCTGGTCCACGTACTGCTGGAGCCGGTCGCGGCTCTCGTCCGGTGCGAGGATCTCCGCGCGCCTGCACGGCCCGCCGCCGGCTGAGCCAGACCCGGACCTTAGCCTCGATCCACCGTGCGCCCAGCGAACCTGGAGGTGAGTGTGTAGCTCAGCTGCAGTCGTAAGCTCGTCGTCGCCTGCCGGTGCAAGTCCGGTCCGGGTAGCTGCCAGGAGGCCCGGTAGCAGGCTGGCGGCTCGGTCTGGAAACGGGTCGGGTCGAAGCCCAGCGTCAAAAGCCCTGATGGGGGAGCGACTGAGCGGTCCGTAGCATGACGCGAAGCCTGCGGCGTCGTTAGAGGTCTCACTTGTTGAGGGTGGGGCAGAGGGAGAGCCGAGCCCCCGATGTCAGGGTGAAGGCCATGGAAGCGGTGTAGCTCCTGGATTGCAGCCGCGAAGAACTCCCCGGCGTACTGGGCGCGGAACGTTCAGATGGTGGCGGCGGGAACTGGGGAGACCCTCCCCGGCCCGGTGTGCTGCGGATGCGCACTGGAGTGTCGGGTCCTATAACCGGTTCACGCCGGGAAGTGGATTTCGTGCCGGGAGGGAGTCGGAGGCGGTCGTAGTACCGATTGAGCCGGGCGGACAACACAACCGCCGGTGATGGGAAGGGCCGCTACTTCGTCGATGCGTAGTGCTGGTGAAGGGGTGCCCGGTGAGTGCCGTTTCGGCTAGTCCCGCCGCGTTGGGGTTCGTGTTGGACCCGGTTCGAGCTTTGCAGCATGCGCTCTACCGGGCGGCCAAGGCCGATCCCGGGCGTCGGTTCCATGCGCTGCGAGACAAGGTCTTCCGCAGGGACGTTTTGTGGCGGGCGTGGGTCGCGGTGCGCCGCAACAACGGCGCGCCGGGCATCGACAAGATCACCCTGGATCAGGTCGAGGAGTACGGGGTGGCCCGGCTGCTCGACGAACTGGCCGCGGAACTGCGGCACGGCGGTTATCGGCCGTTACCGGCTCGTCGGGTGTTTATCCCGAAGCCGGGAACGACCGAGCAGCGGCCGTTGTCGATTCCCGCGGTTCGTGACCGTATCGTGCAGGCAGCGGTGAAGATCGTGCTCGAGCCGGTCTTCGAAGCCGACATGCTGCCGTGCAGTTTCGGGTTCCGCCCGAAACGCTCGGTGCACGATGCCCTGCAGGTGCTCGTTGACGAGTCCTGGCGGGGTCGGCGGTGGGTGGTCGAGACGGACATCGCCAACTGCTTCTCGGCGATTCCGCACGACGAGTTGATGCAAGCAGTCCAGGAACGGGTCTGTGACCAGGCGGTCTTGAAGCTCTTGCGGGCGATGCTGCGCGCCGGGGTGATGGAGGACGGCCAGGTCCGGCGGCCGGTCACCGGAAGCCCCCAAGGCGGTGTCATTTCACCGTTGCTCTGTAACGTCTACCTGCACCGACTCGATCGGGCGTGGGATGCGCGGGCGCATGGGGTGCTGGTCCGGTTCGCTGACGATCTGCTGGTGATGTGCGCCTCTCGGGCGCAGG
This sequence comes from Dactylosporangium sp. CA-139066, assembly GCF_050936175.1. Lineage (NCBI taxonomy): Bacteria > Bacillati > Actinomycetota > Actinomycetes > Micromonosporales > Micromonosporaceae > Dactylosporangium > Dactylosporangium sp. CA-139066. The sequence goes on from NZ_JBNJNH010000001.1 coordinate 4,809,090, forward strand.
CCGAGGCCGCGTTGCAGCGGCTTCGGGAGCTGTTGGCCGACCTCGGTTTGGAGCCGAAGGAGGCCAAGACCAGGATCGTGCACCTTGAGGTCGGTGGGGAAGGCGTGGATTTCCTCGGTTTCCATCACCGGCTGGTGCGCGCCTGGGCCCGCACGGGTGGCAAGCAGGTCACTTTTCTGGCCCGCTGGCCCGCGAGCAAGGCTATGCAGCATGCCCGTGACCGGATCCGGCAGTTGACGGACCGGTCGCGGCTGTTGCTGTCGACGGAGTGGATCGTGCAGGACATCAACATGTTCCTGCGCGGCTGGGCCGGGTTCTTCAAGTACGGCAACTCGGCCCGCCATTTCGAGAAGATCAGGTACTACGCGAAGCTGCGGCTGGCGTTGGTGATCGCCAAACGGCACAAGCGCAGCCGGGAGTTCGGCTGGCAGGTGCTGTCGTTCCAGTCGGACAACGAGTTGGGCCTGGTCGGCCTGGGGACCGTCGTCGCGCCACGGCCATTCAAACCGTGGCGGCGGGACAAGCCGAATGCCGGCGGTGAACGGCGTCGGTGAGCCGTGTGCGGGAGAACCGCATGCACGGTTCGATGCGGCGGGAGCTGGAAACGGAGCACCCTGGTCATGGTTACGGCAGTGGGACAACCGGACGGGAAACCACTGGAACGAGAAGGCTGTCGGACCTACCGCCAACCCGGGCCACCGCGCCAGCTCCCGACCCTACGACCAACGTGACGTCGTGCTGCGCGCCGCGATCGCCGGTATCGACGAGCAGGCGTGGACCCCGGTGCGCGACCCCAGTGCGGTCTACGACGAGGCCGCCGGCTGCTGGATCTCCGAGGCCGAGGTCGCCGAAACGGTCTACACCGCGTTCGAGTCCACCCGCCACAAGGTCACCGCCCGCCTCGTCGTGCGCCGGGTCAAGGAACGCAACCCCGCACCCGAAGGGCAGGAGGAACTGTTCCCGCTGTGGCGGTATCACACCTTCCTCACCGACACCACAGAATCCACAGTGGACGCTGACCTAACCCACCGCGGCCACGCCGTCGTCGAACAGGTCTTCGCCGACCTCATCGACGGACCCCTCGCGCACCTGCCCTCGGGCCGCTTCGCCGCCAACGCCGCCTGGCTGACCCTGGCCGCCATGACCCACAACGTGCTGCGCGCCGCCGGCTGCCTCACCAGCCCTCGCTACGCCACCGCCCGGGCCGCCACCATCCGCCGACAGCTGATCACCGTCCCGGCCCGGCTGGCCCGCCGGGCGCGTCGACCGCACCGGCTGTGTGTGTTCCAGCAGCATACCTTGTGGTCGGGTGACGCGGGCGTGCACGGACTTGCGCGCGGGCGGTACCGTGCCGACAGGAGTGCCGGGAAGCCTGGTCGGCGAAGTCATGCTGGTGACATGGCGGGAGGCCGCAGGTGCCGAGTCGAACAGGTGCACGAGCCGACGGGCCGTGTTGCGGCCCGGCATCGGCCGGACTTCACCACCGCGATGATGCGCGGTGGTGGGGACCGTGAGGGCCCCGGGCGGACCAGTGATCGCCGCCGACGGGCTCCGGAAGCGCTACGGCGACGTGCGGGCTGTCGACGGCGTCGACCTCGCGGTGGACCCGGCGGAGATCTACGCGCTGCTGGGTCTCAACGGGGCGGGTAAGACGACGCTGATCCGGATGGTGCTGGGTATGGTCCGGCCGAGTGCGGGTACGGTGCGCGTCCTGGGCTCCAGGATCGGCCGGGTGGCGAGCGGGGTCTGGGCTGACGTCGGGTATCTGGTCGAGGGCCCGGCCGCGTATCCGGAGCTCACGGTGCGGGAGAATCTGGAGCTGGTGCGGCGGTTGCGCGGGGTCGCCGAGCGGGTCGCCGTCGACGAGGTGCTGGATCGGCTGGGTCTGGACCGGTACGCCGGGCGGCGGGCCGGGCAGCTGTCGCTGGGCAACGCGCAGCGGCTGGGCCTGGCCAAGGCGATGCTGCACCGGCCGCGGCTGCTGCTGCTCGACGAACCGGTCAACGGCCTCGATCCGGCCGGCGTCGTGGAGATCCGGGAGATGCTGCGGGACCTCGCCGCCCGGCACGAGACCACGGTGCTGCTGTCGAGCCACCTGCTCGCCGAGGTGGCGCGGACCGCGACGCGGATCGGGCTGCTGCACCGCGGCCGGCTGCTGGAGGAGGTGACGGCGGCGGAGTTGCCGGGCCGGTTGCGGCGTAGGCTGGTCGTCGCCGCCCGCAATCAGGCCGCCGCGGTGACCGCCCTGACGGCGGCCGGCTACGTCGCCGCCACCGTGTACGACGAGCGGATCGAGGTGCACGGGCCGGACGCTGCCGAACGACCGGATGAGGTTGCGGCCGCGCTGGTGGCTGTGGGCTGCCCGCCGACCCATCTGGCGGTCGAGACCGAGGATCTCGAGCAGTACTTCCTGCGCCGGGTCACTGCCGGGGAGGGGCCGTGATCGGCGCCGCGGTGTACGCCGAGCGGGTCAAGCTCCTGCGGTCCCGGCTGTGGTGGATCACCCTGGTCGGCTTCACCGTGGCCGGATTGATGGGCAGCCTGTTCACCTACATCGGCCGCAACCCGGACCGCGCCGAGGACCTGGGGATCGTCGGGGCCAAGGCGCAGCTGCGCGGCGTGCCCACCGACTGGCCCGGCCACCTGCAGCTGCTCGGCCAGATCGCCGCGGTTGGGGGACTGCTGCTGTACGGGCTGCTAGTCATCTGGATGTTCGGTCGGGAGTTCAGCGACCGCACCGCCAAGGACCTCCTCGCCTTGCCGACCAGCCGAGCCGCGATCGTGCTGGCGAAGTTCGTCGTTGCCGGCGCCTGGGCAGTCGTCCTCGCGGTGTACCTGGCAGTGCTCGGCGTCGCCGGCGGGCTGGTGCTGGGCCTGCCCGGGTGGACCGGTCCGGTCGCCGCGGCCGCGTTGGGGCGGCTGGTGATGGTGGCGCTGCTGACCTTCCTGCTGTGTACGCCGTTCGGGCTGGCCGCGTCGGCCGGGCGCGGCTACCTGCCGGCGGTCGGCGCGATGGTCGTCACCGTCTTCGTCACCCAGATCGTCACCGCGCTGGGTTACGGCACCTGGTTCCCCTGGTCGGCGCCGGCGCTGTACGCCGGCATCAGCGGCCCCGACGGGCAGCATCCGGTGTGGTGGAGCCCGCTGAGCGTTGCCGCGGTCGCGGCCGTCGCGGTGGTGGGCACGGTGTCCTGGTGGCGGCACGCCGACCAGTCGCAGTGACCGCCGCCGCGCACCGGTGACGCCGATGACCTGGGCCTTTGCGGAGGTTCGGCAGTCCGGGGGCCGGGATCGTGTCCGGGTGCGGACCTGGATCGGTGCGGGCCCGGGTCGGAGGATGTGGGCATGACTGGCGATGTCGCCGTACACGCTGAGCGATTGACGAAGTTCTACGGAACCCACCGCGGGATCGAGGACCTCGACTTGGAGGTGGCGGCCGGGGAGGTGATGGGGTTCCTCGGCCCGAACGGCGCGGGGAAGACCACCACCATCCGGCTGCTGCTGGACTTCCTGCGCCCGACCCGCGGACGCGCCGTCGTCCTCGGCGTCGACCCGCGCCGAGACAAGGCCGCCCTGCACCGCCGCATCGGCTACCTGCCCGGCGAACTCACGTTCCCCGGGTCGGGCCGCGCCGATGAGCTGCTGCGGTTCTTCGCCGCCGCCCGCGGCGGGGTGGACTGGTCGCACCTGACCGACCTGGCCGGCCGCTTGGAACTGGACCTGACCCGCCCAGTCCGGGCGATGAGCAAGGGCAATAAACAGAAGGTCGGTCTCGTGCAGGCGTTCATGCACCGGCCGGACCTGCTCATCCTCGACGAGCCGACCAGCGGCCTGGACCCCCTGATGCAGCAGGAGTTCCTCAGCCTGGTCCGCGATGCCCGGGCGGCCGGGCAGACAGTGTTCATGTCCTCGCACGTCCTGGCCGAGGTGCAGCAGGTCGCCGACCGGGTCGCGATCGTGCGCGACGGGCGGCTCGCCGCGGTGGAACGGGTGGAGTCGCTGGGCCGCCGCGCGGTGCGGACCGTCGAGGTGCACTTCGCCGATCCGGTCGACCCGGCCGAGTTCACTGCGCTGCCTGGTGTCCACGACGTGTCCGTGTCCGGCCCGGTCCTCACGTGCACCGTCGACGGCCGCCTGGATCCGCTGGTCAAGGCAGCCGCCCGGCACGAGGTGATCGACCTGCTGTCGGCGGAGCCGGACCTGGAGGAGACGTTCCTGTCGTACTACTACCACTCGGAAGGGACCTCGGATGCTGCCCGCGCTGATGCGTAAGACGTGGCGGGACGACCGGCGGGCGCTGATCGGCTGGGCCGCCGGCGTGGCCGCGTTCACCGCCATCTACACGTCGTTCTACTCGAGCTTCCAGGGCGCCGCCGAGCTCAAGCAGGACGCGCTGCCGAAGGGCATGCTGGACTTCCTCGGCATCGCCGACATGCTCTCCGCCGCCGGATACCTGCAGGCGACGGTGTTCAGCCTGATCGGGCCGCTGCTGGTGCTCATGTGCGCGGTGACCCTCATGGCCCGCACGATCGCCCGGCCGGAGGAGGACGGCGGCTTGGAGCTGCTGCTGACCGTCCCGGTGTCACGGGTCCGCTTCGCCGGGCAGCGGCTCGCCGCGACCGGTATCGCGGTGACCGCGGTGGCTGGCGTGCCGTGGCTGCTGCTGATGCTCATCGTGCCAGGCGTCGGCATGGACATTCCGCTGTCGAACGTCGCCGCCGCCAGCGCGGGCCTGGTGGCACTGGCCTGGTGCTTCGCCGGAGTGGCGTTCCTCGTCGGGGCGGTGACCGGCCGCCGCGGCACCGTCCTGGCCGTGACCGGCGCCGTTGCGGTCGCCACCTACATGGCCAACGCGCTCGGCGGGATGCTCGACGGCTGGCACTGGCTGTGCTGGCTGTCGCCGTTTCACTATTTCATCGGCACCGACCCGCTGCACACTGGCTGGCACCCGCTCGAACTCACCGTCCTGGTGGCCGCCGGTGTGGTGACCGCGGCGGCCGGGATCGTGCGGTTCGACCGCCGCGACGTCGGTGTCTGAGCGCGGCGATGAGCGATGACGGGTGGCTCGCCGACGGCTGCGCCGCGCTGCTGGCCGGCCCGACCGACGGGGACCGGCTGCGCGCCGCGGCAGGGCTCGGAGCCCGCGCCGCGGACGCCGGCCTTGCGCAGCGCGACGTCGTGGTCCAGATCCTGCGCGGCGCCGCGGCCGCGTGGGCGGCCACCGTGTCCGCCACCGGAACCGCGGCGGTGCACGCGGCTGCGGCCGTCCTCCTGGCCGATACGCAGGCGGTCGCCGCGGCGGCACTGGACGGCTACGCCCGAGCGGCCCGGGCCACCGTGGTCCGCCACGACGACGAGCGGGCCGCGTTCGTCGGCGACCTCCTCGCCGGACGGGTCGATCCCGGGGTGCTCGCCGAGCGGGCGCACCGCTACGGCATCAGGCTCGCCGCCACCCACGTCGTCCACGTGGCCCGCGGCACGGATCTGAACGCCGCCCTGGCCCACCGGGTCGACGCCGCCCTCGCCGCCCGGTTCGGTGACGGCAACACCCTGACGACGCTGCGCGACGGGGAGCTGGTCTGCATCAGCGCCGGCGGGCTGCGCGGCATCGCCCCCGAACTCGCCCACCTGCTGCTCACCCACGTCGGGCCGGGCCGCTGGCAGATCGCCGTCGGCCGCCCCCACGCCGGCGTGGCCGGGCTGGCCGCCTCGCTCGACGAGGCCCGCAACAGCCTCGACCACGCCGCCAAACTCGGCTTCACCGCCCCCGTCCTGCACGCCGCCGACCTGCTCGTCTTCCCCGTACTGCTGCGCGACCGCGACGCGATCACTGACCTCGTCCACACCGTCCTCGGCCCGCTCACCACCGCCCGCGGCGGGGCCCGGATGTACCTGGACACCCTGACCGTGCTCTTCGACCACCAGGGCAACCACACCGCGACCGCCCGCGCCCTGCACCTGTCCGTGCGGGCCGTCGCGTACCGCCTCGACCGGATCCGCGAGCTGACCGGCTACCACCCCAGCCAGCCCACCCAGCGGTTCACCCTGCACACCGCGGTCCTCGGCGCCCGCCTGCTCGGCTGGCCGCCCGACTGACGCCACCGCCCGGCCGCCGGAGATACTCCCGAAGTGCACCGATGCCGCGCCGCGGATGCGCCGAGAGCGGTGCCATGGTCGAGGCATCCACCACGCGGCTGGAGGGCTGTATGCACCGATCCGGCAAGGTCATGCTCACCGGCGTTGTCGCCGCCATCTGGCTGGCGGGCGCAGCACCGGCAGCGGCGGCGGCCCCGAAGGCCGCAACGTCGGCAGGCCCGGCGGTGTCGAATCCTGCCGGACAGCGAGCCGCTGCGGCAGGCAGCTGTCGGTGGCGGACGCCGGGGTGTCGCTGGACGCGCTGAGCGACACCCCGACAGGATTCACTGTGCGGTGTACCCACGCCGCACGGTGCAGGTCTTGCGTTGTCGCTGACCTAGGCGCCCGCCGCGTCACGGCTCGCGGCCGAGCGGGCGGCCATGCTGCCGCGTCGGCGTAGCCGTTGCGCCGATCCCACCGGTGGGCGGGCGTCGGTAGGGTAAGCGCCGGTGCGCCGGGAAGCCTGGTCGGCAACGTGCAACAGCCGCGGGTGTCCGTGCGGTACGAGGACCTCGACGATTTCGTGATCCTGCGGCTGACGGGTCAGTTCGTGGCTCTGACCGCGCTGACCGTCGGGGCGCGGCTGGCGCTGGCCCTGACCCGCCGTCCGCCGAACATTGTGATCCGACGCCCACGCAGCAGCCGCCTGCGACGCCACGGCAGCGACGATGCTGACCGCAGCTGGCGAGGTGGCGGCCGAGCGCGGCGGGTTTCTGCGCGTCGCCGCACCGTCGCCCGCACTCGCCGCGTCATGCCCGCGCCAGCGACGCCTCCCCCGGGGACGGGTCGGGGTCGGGCCGGGGTGCGCCCGCGGTCACCACGCCACCGCGACGAATGCGGCGGCATTACGACAGCCGCCGTCATCGGCTTCACCGTCGCGGCGCTCGGCACCCCCCTGCCGGAACTGTTCACCGCCGTCCAGGCGCAGCGCCGCGGCGACGGCGACCTCCTCGTCGGCAACCTGCTCGGCAGCAACCTCTTCAACAGCGTCGCCGGCGGGGCCCTCGTCGGCCTCGCCGGGCGCGGCGAACCGGCCCGCCTCGACTACCCCGTCCTCGCCGCCATGGCCGCCGTGGCACTGCTGGCCTGGCTCGTGCTGTACCGCCGCTACCGTGTGACCCGCATCGAAGCAGTGTGCTGCTCACCGCATACGCCATGACCCTGCCATTGATCAACTGAGGAAGCTGCCCGGGCGTACCATACGGCGACGTACTGCCCAAACCCGGCATTGATTTGGATCAACCTGACCGAGACAACACGAGTAGAGACGAGTTGAAGTGAGAACAGATCAGCTTCGCTGAGAACTAACACCCACTGTCCCGTACGGCTGACCTTCACGGAGCCGCCATGCGCAACCTGCGGTGCGACAAGTTCGGCCGGACAGTGCGACGAGAAGTGTCCGGACCTATCTGGCACTTTCCGTGGAGGACTGGCCCGCCTGTCCCGGCCAGTGAGCGAACGGGGCAGGGTGTCAGGGTGGTCCGGCCTCAGTCTCGGCGGCTGGTTGTCGAGTAGCCGCTCGAAACGCGGCGTCCGCGCCGGCCGGATCTCCGGCCTCGCCCTGCCAACGGGCCAGGGCTTGGCGGGTGCGGAGGATCTGGGGGTGGTCTTGGTCGAGGACCCGAACCTCATCGGCGAGCAGCTGCTCCAGGGCGGCGGCAGCGCCAGCCGGGTCCCCAGCCTCACCCCGCCAGTGAGCGAGGTACCTGCGAGTGATGAGGGTGTCGGGGTGGTCCGGGCCGTGGACCCGAGCCTTATCGGCGAGCAGCTGCTCCAGGGCGGCGGCAGCGCCAGCCGGGTCCCCAGCCTCACCCCGCCAGTGAGCGAGGCTATGACGGGTGGTGAGGGTGTGGGGGTTGTCTGGGCCGTGGACGCGAACCTCATCGGCGAGCAGCTGCTCCAGGGCGCTGGCAGCGCCAGCCGGGTCCCCGGCCTCACCCCGCCAGTAGGCGAGCTCGTGGCGGGTGACGAGGGTGCCAGGGTGGTCTGGGCCGAGGATCCGAACCCTATCGGCAAGCAGCCGCTGCAGGGCGCTGGCAGCGCCAGCCGGGTCCCCGGCCAGTGCCTGCCATCGGGCAAGTTCCATGCGGGTGACCAAGGTGTCAGAGTGGTCCGGCCCTAGTACCCGCAGCTGGTCGTCAAGCAGCCGTTCCAGGGCGGCGGCCGCACCGGCCGGATCGCCGGCTTTACCCCGCCAGTAGGCGAGTTCGCCGCGGATGTCGAGGGTGTCGGGGTGGTCCGGGCCGAGGATGGTGGTGGCTGCGGAGTGCAGTTGCTGGAAGTAGTCACGCGCGGCGGTGACCAGACCGGTTTCGCCGAGGCTGCTGCCGGTGCGGAACAGGATTGGGTGGGCGGCGTCCGTAGTGGTCCACAAGTGTGTGCCGGTGTGCTGGTGCAGGATGGTGGTGTTCGCGCGTAACAGCTGCGCCGTAGCGGCGTCCTGTTCATGGCCGGGCCAGAGTCCGTCGATGGCGTCGGCGGCGGCCACAGCAAGACCATGCTGGTGCTCGGTGGGGGTGTTTTCCCGGACAACGCGTTGCAGTAGGGCATGCATCCGCACCAGCCCAGCCTCATCGCCAGATGGTGGGGCGGTGAGCAGGCCGAGGCGGTGCAGTGCTCGTAGCCCGTCGTGGGCGTCGTCGCCGTCGACCGGCCGCCCGGTGCGCTCGCTGCAGTAGCCAGCCACCGCGGTGGTGGTGAACAGTGCGGAGGGGGCGCCGTTGGGGTCCAGGAGCCCGGCCAGCTGCAACAACACACCTGCGATACCGCCGGTGGCGGCGTCGGCCGCTTCGATCGACAGTGCCCACGTATCCGCCACCGCGGTGTGCTGGCCGTCGGGGAGCACGGCTGGGCGCAGCGCATCCAGGCGGCGGCGGGTCAGCCGCTGCCGGTAGCCGGCGCAGGTCAGATCTTGATCCGCGATGTATGCGGCGGCCTGTGCCAGCGCGAGGGGCAGATGACCGAGGTCTGCGGCCAGGTCGGCAGCCTCATCGAGACGGTACGGCTGTTCGCCGAGCCGGCCGTGCAGGAAGTTGATCGCCTCGTCGGCGGTGAATGTGTCGATGCCGATCACCGTCCTGCCGGCCAACAGTGCGGTGTCCCTGCGGCGGGTGGTCACGACCGTCGCTCCGACCGTCGCCATCGGCGGCCACAAGTCGTGCAGGTCGGCTGGATCGGCGACGTCATCGAGCACCATTAGCCATCGCCGCGGCGTCGACGCCAGCCAGCCAAGCAGCCGCATCGCGGCCTCAACCGGGTCAGCGTCCTGTATCCCGGTCACCTCCGCGGCCGCCTGCGCCAGCCTGGTCAACACTGCCGTGCGGGAAGTGGCGGTCACCCACACCAGCAGATCCACTCGCCGGTCCTGCCACCAGCGGTGGGCCAGACTCGCCGCGAGCTGCGTTTTGCCGACCCCGCCGAGACCGATGAGGACCTGACACACCACCGTCGTCTGGCCACCTGCCGCGACTGCTGCGTCGAGCACGGAGTCGGCCGGACGGTTCAGCCGGCCCACGGCCACCGGCGGCAGCACCCCCACAAGACGCGGCCACAACACGTCGGGCCGGCCGGTGACGATAACGTTGCCGTGCACGGTGTGCACGGCGGCGCCGTGCACGTCGCGGATGCCGGTGTGGTCGGTGCCACTGCCGGGGACGGGTGACCTGCTCACGCCCCCGGCCGGGACGGGGGGTCCGCAACCTGTCCGTACGACAGGTGCATCGGCGCGTGCGTCTCGCCGATGTTCGGGCCGTTGAGGGTGCCGATGTGCGTGGTGTGGTCCCCGACCTGGATTCCGGTTGAGTCGGAGATGCTGACGGTGTTTTTGCCGGCTGCGGTACTGGTCGGGTCGGCGGCGGCCAGCAGCGTCCGTGCGGCGGCTAGCACCTGCGCGTCTTGGTCGGCGTGGGCGCTGGTGAGGGCTTCGCCGAGGCTGGTCTGCCAGGTGCCGGGCGCTGCCTCGACCGCGTCCAGCACCTCGCCTGAGCTGCCCTGCCGGGTCAGGACTCGACGTAGCAGGTCCCTCAGCCCGGTGTAGGCGTCCAGGACCGCGGACTGCGCCGCCGTGGTCACCCCAGCGGTCCCGCCTGCGGCCGCGCCGGTCATCAACGCGGTCAGGATCAGCTCAACCTCGGACACAAGATCACCTTCCGTTACTGGACGCGCCGATTGTGTCACCGCTCGGCGCGGACTCGCATCGACAAACAGCCGACAACTCCGGTCAGGGAGTTGCAAGCGGGCGAATCCATCGACCGGGCATGCGTGCTTCACCGTCCGGCGATCGGGTTGCGGCACTGGGCGGGGTGCAGGCCGGGCACGGCCGCTGCGCGCACGGGCTGCTTGGCGCCGTGATGCACCGGCAGGCCGCAGGCGGTGCAGTGCCGGGTGAGGAGTTGCCGGTGGGTGGTGCAGGCGAACACGACCGGTAGGTACCAGCGGCGTTGCCAGGCCCCGCCGTGCAGGGTCTGGATGGTGCTGCCGTCCCCGGTAAGGCAGGTCGGGCAGTAGCGGGCGGAGCGGCCGAAGACCCAGTTGTCGGTTGCGAGGGAGTCGGGTTGCCGGGTCCGGCCGAGAAACCGAGGATCCAGGGGTGGGTAGCGGTCGGCGTGGCCGGCGACGCAGAGGGCGGCGACCTCGGTAACCTGATCAAGGGGGCAGAACCCGCAGCCCAGCGCCGACACCGCCGAGCGCGTGGCGTGGGCTCCGGATCGCTAGAGGTGCGGCCCGTCCTCGCGGCCGCTCCGTGTAGGCGCGCGGGCGTGGAGGCGAAGCCAAGGCCGACGGTTGCGGTCGTGCGCCGCCCATCCGTAGGTACCCAGGGCGGCGACGGCGATGCATGCCCACCACTGGCGGTGACCCGGTCGGAGAGGCCGATCCCGGTGGGGAAGTTCGCCTCGGCGAAGTAGAGCCGCCCGCCGCTGAACTCGGCGATCCTGCGCAGGCCGGCGCCCGTTGCCGGGGTCGCCTGGCCGGCCAGCCAGCCGATGAGCACGCCCCGCGCGCCGCACTCGTGCGACTGTGCGCCCGGTCCGCTCCGCGTGATCAGCTCGTAGGCCAGGCGTGCGGCCAGGCTGGCCTCGCTCCAGCCGTCCCCCCAGCGGGTGCTTGCGGTGATCGCGTTGGGGATGCCGGCGGCGCGATCTTCGGCCTGCCAGGACTCGAGGGGCGCAGGCACCGGCACGGTGCCGGGTGCCGGGCTGCCGCCCGGGCGGCTGTACGCGTACGCATCGAGGCGTTGCCGCACGGCGAGCGGCTGCTCCGACACGGCGGCGGGGGTCTGGCGCGACACCCCGCGGGCGACCGCGTCCCACTGCTCCACCCACGGCTCGAAGCCGGCGAAGGAGCAGTAGGTGACCCGGGCGATCCGCTCGCAGGTCTGGGTCGCGCCGGGCCGCCGTGTCGCGGCGATGAGCGCGGCGTCGTCACCTCGGCCCGTCGCGCCCGCCTGGGCCGTCCCGGCGACCCCGGTGACGAGCAGCGCCGCCGCGGCGGCGACCGCAGCGACACCGCGCCGGCACCGGGCCAGCAGCAGGGCGAGCGTCGCGACCAGCGCCGCCACCCCGAGCAGGTACATCAAGTGCCAGCCGGCCGGCCTGGCCATGAGGGCGGGCGGCAGCGGCGGAAGCCCGAACTCGGGATCGCCGCCGGCTCGCCCGATCACCGGGACGAACCAGTTCGGATTCGACCCGCCGGTGGGAGCCATCCCCAATGAGATGATGGTGTACGCGACGAAAGCCACCGTGAGCAGCGGCGCGACGAACGCGCCCCGGACGATGCGGCCGAGCAGCACGCCAACGGCGCCGGACAGCAGCACCACCGCCGGGCCGGTCGCCAGCTCGAAGACGCGGGGCCGTCCCACCGAACCGTCGAGCGCGGCCAGCACCGCGATGTGCCCGGCCACGAACACGCCGGCGACGGCGGTCAGCGGCAGCAGGGCGACCAGGTGGGCACCGACCCGCCGGGACAAGGGCAGGGTGAGCACATCGAGCAGCGCGGTCGCGCCGTCGCGGTGCGCCCGGGTCACCGCCAGGTTGCTGGCGATGAGGGCGACCCCACCCAGCAGCAGGCCCGGCGGCTGCAGCCACTGGTCGGCCTCGTAGAGCACCGCGAACCGCCAGGCCCGATCGGCGTTGGCCAGGTACCACAACGGACACAACACGAGCAGTGCCGCCACGACGACCGGTCGCCGCACCAGCCGGAGGCCCTCGAACCACGCCAGCGCCAGCACGGCGCGGACGTGCCGCGGCGCGGGCCCAGGTCGCCGGGCGTCCGACGACGGCCGCCGATCGGTCATCGGGTGCGGAATCCGGGTCATGTCGTCACCTCGGCGTGCTGCGGGTGGACGGTACGGGCCGACGGCGGGCGGGCGCAGGTAACAGCACCCCGGCGGTGCCTGCGGTCGCGCTGCTGGATCGGTTTGTCGTCATGGTGCAGACCGGGACGCGGACCGCGTTCGATGTTGCGCGGCGGCTGCTGGTGTATGACCTGGCTGCCGGCCGGCTGGTGACCGTCGCGGAAATTCGACCAGGTCGGCGGCGCGGGTCACATGCTGTGGTGTCTACCGGTAGCCGGCCATCCAGTACCTGGCACATCCCGGACCTTGCGGCATCGCGCCCGTGACCGCCGCGCGACGATGAACGTCAGTCTCCAGCAGGGCCGGTGCACTCCCGGCAGATGCCGGTGAGTTCGACGGTGTGCCGCACGTCGGTGTAGCCGTGCAGTCCGGCGGTTCGTCTGACCCAGGGCTCCATGTCCAGGCCATCGACCTCGACGGCACGTGCGCACCTGCGGCAGGTCAGGTGGTGATGTTGTCGCCGGTTGTCGCATCGGCGGTAGCGCTGCTCACCGGATCCGAGCCGTACGGTGTCGATCTCACCCGCGTCGCAGAGCGTCTGCACGATCCGGTAGACGGTGGTGAGCCCGACCGTCGACCCGTTGTGCTGCAGCCGGTAGTGCAGTTCCCGGACGCTGAGGAACTGTTGCGTATCGGTCAGCTGCGCCATGACCTCGGCTCGTCGGCGCGTGAGCCGGTACGTTGCCATATCATCATCCTGTTGCAAACGATTTTCATTGTAAAGGGGCCGCGTTCATGCCCGAATGTGCATAGCTGCAATTGGCAATATGCGCTCTGCCGCGGGTTATTCCGGCGTTCCGCTTGACCAGCGAAATGAAAACCGATACCAGTATGGTGTGAAAGTTGCCTTCGTCGGCAAGGGCGGGAGCGGGAAGACCACCCTGGCCGCCCTGTTCTGCCGATACCTTGCGATCCAGGACGCCGCACGGGTTCTGGCGTTCGATGCCGATATCAACCAGCACCTGGCCGTCGCTCTCGGCGCGGATCCGGAGGAGGCAGCGCTGCTGCCGGCGCTCGGCGATCACCTCGACGTGATCAAGGAGTATCTGCGCGGCGAGAACCCGCGGATCGCCTCGTCCGCCGCGATGCTGAAGACCACCCCGCCCGGCCCCGGGTCGCGGCTGGTCCGGGTGGAGGAGCGCAACCCGCTCTATGACGGGCTGGTCCGGACGTTCGGTGGGGTCCGGCTGGCGGTGACCGGCCCGTTCGCCGCCGACGATCTGGGCGTTTCCTGCTACCACTCGAAGGTCGGTGCGGTGGAGCTGCTGCTCAACCACATGACGGACGGGCCCGGCGAGTACGCGGTGGTGGACATGACCGCGGGCGCGGACTCGTTCGCGTCGGGGCTGTTCACCCGGTTCGACCTGACGTTCGTGGTGTGCGAGCCGACGGTGCGTAGCGTCGGGGTGTATAGGCAGTATGTCGGCTACGCACGCGACTACGGCGTGCGCGTGGCGGTGGTGGGCAACAAGGTCGACGACGCCGACGACGTGGCGTTCCTGCGCGACGAGGTCGGCGCTGACCTGCTGTGCTGGGTCGGCCGGTCCGGCTTCGTCAAGGCGGGCGAGCGCGGCCGGTTCCTGCCCATCGATGAGCTCGAACCGGGCAACGCGCACGCCCTGGCCGCGATGCGGACCGCGGTGGACGGCTGCGAGAAGGACTGGGACCGCTACGCCGCCCAGGCCGCCGAGTTCCACGCACGGAACGCGGCCGCCTGGGGCAACGCCCGGGCCGGGGCGGACCTGACCGGCCAGATTGCACCGGGTTTCACGCTGGCGCCGGCGACCGCCGCGCGCTGAGCACGATCGAGGAGGAGCGCATGTCCCTGTCCGTCCCCACCGCCCTGCTGGAACGCGCCGAGGCCGGTCCGGTCGACGACGCCGAGTTCGTCGCCTGCGTGCGGGAGTCGCTGCCGTACGCGTGGCAGATCATCAGCGGTGTCGCCGCCGACCTGCACGCCGGCGGCGGTGAGTTCGCCGAGCACAGCGTGCCGCCGCCGAGCGAGGCGGAGCGCGGGCAGTTGCTGCGCGCGCTGGCCAGCGACGCCATCCGTGGCGGCCTCGAACGGCATTTCGGTGTCACCCTGGCGTTCCAGAACTGCCACCGGGTCGCGGCGTTCACCCCGAGCGCGGTCGGCGGCGACCGCTACCGGGCGTTCGTCTCGCCTCGCGGGCAGCTGCTCAACCAGTCCCCGGAGCTCCGTGACTGCTGACCCCCACGGGCAAGCCGGGCCGGCAGCGGCCGGCCCGGCTCTGCAGGTCGACGCGTTCCTGCTCGCCCGCCCGGTGCCGGACCGGTCCCACGGTGCGGCGCTGCGTGCTGCCGTCGGCCACGCCGTGGCGGCCGAGCGGGCCGGGTTCGACGGCGTGTGGCTGGCCGAGCACCATTTCAGCGGCTACGGCACCTGCCCGTCGGCGGTGGCCCTGGCCGGGCACCTGCTGGGCCGCACCAGCCGGCTGCGGGTCGGCACCGCCGCGGCCATCCTGCCCAACCGGCACCCGGTCGCCCTCGCCGAGGAGGCCGCGCTGCTCGACGCGGTCTCCAGCGGCCGGTTCGACCTCGGCGTCGCCCGCGGCGGCCCGTGGGTCGACCTCGAGGTCTTCGGCACCGGCCTGGACCGCTACCGCCATGACGGGTTCACCGCCGCCCTCGACCTGCTGCTGGCGGGCCTGTCCGGGGCCGGCACGCTGATCGGCGACGACGACCGGTTCCCGTTCCGCGAAGTCGCGATGGTGCCGGCCGTCGAGCGGCGCATGCCCGTCTGGGTCGCCGCGACCGCAGCCCCGACTGTCGAGCTGGCCGCTGCCCGGGGCCTGCCGCTGCTGCTGGGCATGCACGACGACGACATCGCCAAGGCCGCCATGCTCCACCGGTACGCCGCGACCGGCACGGCCGCTGCCCCGCACGCCTCCACCCATTTGGCCTTCGTCGCCGACACCGTCACCGAGGCGGAGACGGTGCTCCGCGACGCGATGCCCGGCTGGCTCGCCACCGCGGGCGCCTCGGTGCGCCTCGACGGGTCGGCTGCGCAACGCCGAGACCTGGACGCCTATCTGGAGCATCTGCTCGCGATCCACCCCGTGGGCCCGCCATCGCGGTGCGTGGCACGCCTCCACGCCGCCCTCGCCGCGACCGGCGTCCGGCGGCTGCTGCTCATGGTCGAAGGCGGCCGCGATCCCGGCCGCACCCGCGACAACATCGAACGCCTCGGCCGCGAGGTGCTGCCCGAGCTGCGCCGCCTACACTGACGATCAGTTCCAGTGGTGTGCGGGGAGGCGGCGGGTGACCGAGATGATCGGCGGCGCGACCCGCAACACCCGCCAGTGAGCGCCAAAGGTCCTCGCGCTGCTCGACGAGGTCGCGGACTTCCGCACGCCGCAGCAGCTGCACGAGATGCTGCGCCGGCGAGCCGCCGAAGTCGGGCTGACCACGGTGTACCGGACGCTGCAACTGCTGCAGGAAGCCGGTGAGGCCGACGTGACCCGGACGGGCCGCATGCGTACATCGCGATACGACGTCTCGTTATCGGTAATGAAAACGAGTACCGTCTAGCGTGTTCCGCCCCTCGGCCTTGCAGGAGCACCACCATGCGCGTATCCCGGCGCCAGATCGCCACCATCGGCCCCGCCGTCGCGGCCGCGATACTCCTCGCCGCCTGCGGCGACGACGCCACGCCACAACCGGCAGCCGCCGGCGGCGGCACGCTCGCCGTGGTGGCCACGACGACCCAGGTCGCCGACTTCGCCCGCAACATCGGCGGTGACAAGGTGAGCGTCACCCAGATCCTCAAGCCCAACGTCGACCCGCACGACTACGAACCGACCCCCGCCGACATCACCGCGATCGGCGCCGCGAAGGTCCTCGTCAAGAGCGGTGTCGGCCTGGAGAAGTGGCTCGACGAGACGATCGCCTCCGCCGGTTTCAAGGGAGCGACCGCCGACGCCAGTAAGGGTGTGCAGATCCGGCAGGGCAACGGCGAGGAGGAAGAGGCCGCCGGCGACCCGCACATCTGGCACAACCCCCGCAACGTCAAGATCATGGTGCAGAACATCGAGCAGGCGTTCGCCGCCGCCGACCCGGCCGACGCCGCCGTCTATGCGCAGAACCTCGCCGCCTACACCGCGAAGCTGGACCAGCTCGACGCCGACATTCAGGCGAAGATCGACAAGCTGCCGCCCGACAACCGCAAACTTGTCACCAACCACGACGCGTTCGGCTACTACATCGAGCGCTACCGGCTGGAGTTCGTCGGCTCGATCATCCCCAGCTTCGACACCTCGGCCGAACTGTCCGCAAAGGACATCGACGACATCGTCGCCAAGATCAAGCAGACCGGCACGAAAGCGGTGTTCTCCGAAAGCTCGCTGCCGCCCAAGACGGCCGAGGCGATCGCCAAGCAGGCCGGCGTCAAGGTGGTCGCGGGCGAGGACTCCCTGTACGGCGACACCCTCGGCCCGCAAGGCTCGGCCGGCGACACCTACCTGAAGATGGAACAGCACAACACCGACGTCATCGTGCAGGCCCTCGGTGGCTGACCAGGAAGCACCGGCCCTGCACATCGAGGACGCCACGGTCGCCTACGACGCCGAGCCGGTGCTGACCGGCGTGCACGGCGCCGTCATGGCCGGGCAGGTCGTCGCCCTCATCGGCCCCAACGGGGCCGGCAAGTCCACCCTCATCAAGGCCGTCCTCGGCCTCGTACCCGTCGTCGCCGGCCGCATCACCGTCCTCGGCCGCTCCCCGGCGGCGGCGCGGCGCGACGTCGGCTACGTCCCACAGGCCGGCACCCTCGACGCCCAGTTCCCGATCTCGGTCGCGCAGGTCGTGCTCATGGGCCGCTACCGGCAGGTCGGCTGGCTACGCCGGCCCGGCCGAGCCGACCGGACCGTCGCCGCCGAGGCCCTCGAGCAGGTCGGCCTGACCGAGCGGGCCGGGGCGACGTTCGGCACCCTGTCCGGCGGGCAGCGGCAGCGGGTGCTGCTGGCCCGGGCGATCGCCCAGCAGCCGCGGCTGCTGCTGCTCGACGAGCCGTTCAACGGCGTCGACCTGGTCAGCCAGGAGGCCCTGCTGCGGGTCCTCACGCAGCTGCAGCAGGAGGGCACCGCGGTACTCATCTCGACCCACGACCTGACCCTGGCCCGGCACGTCGCCGACCACGCCTGCCTGCTCAACCGGCGCATGGTCGGCTTCGGCCCCACCGCCGACACACTCACCCCGGACCTGCTGCGGACCGCCTACGGCCACCAGGCCCTCGACCTGCACGGCGACCAGATCGTCGTCGCCCACCACTGAGGCCCGCGTGTACGCCACCCTCATCGCCCCGTTCGCGCCGCCGTTCATGGGCCGCGCCCTGACCGAGCTGCTGCTGCTCGCCGTCCTGGCCGGTGTGGTCAGCACCCACGTCCTTACCCGCCGGCTCGGCTTCGTCGCCGACACCCTGACCCACACCGTCTTCCCCGGCGTCGTGCTGGGCTTCCTCACCGCCGGTATCTCCGGTGTCTTCCCCGGCGCGCTGCTCGCCGCCGCGATCACCGCGATCCTGCTCACCGCGTTCACCCGCATCCGCCGCATCACCGACGACACCGCCCTCGCCGTGCTCCTGGCGGCCATGTTCGCCGTCGGTGTCGTGCTCGTCTCGCGGCGCGCCTCGTACACCGCGGACCTCACCTCGTTCCTGTTCGGCCGGCTGCTCACCGTCAGCACCGGGCAGATCACCCAGACCGCCGTCGTCGCCGCCGTCGTGCTGGTCACGCTCGCCCTGCTGCACAAGGAGCTGCTGCTGCGCGCGTTCGACCCAGCCGCCGCGGCCGCACTCGGCTACCGGGTCTGGCTGCTCGACCTGGCCCTCAACCTCGCCGTCGCGCTCGTCGTGGTCGCCGCCGCGCAGTCCGTCGGCACGATCCTCGTCATCGCCCTGCTCGTCGTCCCAGCCGCCACCGGCCGCCTCGTCGCCGACCGGATCGGGCCGATCACCGCGATCGGCGTGGCGGCCGCGGCCCTGGCCGGGTACCTCGGGCTGACCGTCAGCTACCACGCCTCGATCAGCTACGGGCTGCGGCTTGCCGGCGGCGCGACCGTCGTGCTGACCCTCGTCGCGGTCTATCTGCTCACCCTGCTCGCCGCGGCATCCGCCCGAGCCCTGCGCCCGCGCCGGAGCGCCGATGCCGTGGCTTGACGTCGCCTTCCACCGCGCCCTCATCGAGGCCGTCCTCGTCGGCACCGTGTGCGGGCTGATCGGCGTGCACGTGGTGCTGCGCCGGCAGGCGTTCTTCACCATGGCGATGACCCACGCCACGTTCCCCGGCGTGGTCATCGCCGCCGTCACCGGTCTGAACCTGTATCTGGGCGGGTTCGCCGCCGGGGTCGTCGCCGCGTTCGCGGTCACCGCCCTGGCCCGCCGCCGCGGTCACGACCCGAGCACCGCCACCGCCGTCGCCCTCGCCGCCGGGTTCGCCCTCGGCGTCGCGCTCATGTCCGCCCAGAACGGCTTCACCAAGGACCTCACCGCCTACCTGACCGGCTCCATCCTCACCGTCGCCCGCCCCGACCTGCTCGTCGCCGCCGGCGTCACCGCCACCGTCGCCGTCATCCTCACCGTGCTGCACAAGGAGCTCCTGTACACCGCGTTCGACCCGGCGGGGGCCCGGGCGGCCGGGTACCGCACCGCCGCGCTTGACCTGCTCGTCCTCGTGCTCATCGAAGCGGTGGTCGCCACCGCGGTCCCGGCCGTCGGCACGATCCTCACCCTCGCGCTCGTCGTCGCCCCGGCCGGCGCGGCCCGGCTGTGGACGGACCGGTTCGCCGCCATGACCGTCCTGGCCGTCACCGTCGCGGTGGCCAGCGCAATCGGCGGTCTCTTTCTGTCCCGGCTGTTCGACGTCGCCGCCGGCGGCGCGGTCAGCCTGCTCGCCGCCGCCGCATTCGCGCTGTCCACGCTCGTCGCCCCGCGGCAGAGCCTGCTCACCCACCTGCGGCGCCGGCGACCACACGCCCGCGTCGCCCCCGCCCAGACCTGAGCGCGACCGTCGCGTATGCGCACATCGCAATGCGACGTCTCGTTATCAGAAATGAAAACCCGTATCGTCTGCGCGTCGAGTTTGGGGGCCGGGAGCAGCCGATGTCGTACGCCGAGCGTCACGAACAGATCAGTGCCCTGTTCCGTGCCCTGGCGGCGCCGCTGCGGCTGGCCATCGTCGAGCTGCTCATCGTGCACCACCAGCTGCACGTCCACGAGATCGTCGAGGCGATCGGCGCGCCGCAGACGCTGACGTCGCAGCACCTGCGGGTGCTGCGCCACGCCCAGCTCGTCGACCGGGCCCAGGACGGGCGCAGCGTCGTGTACCGGCTCGCCGACCCGGAGGTCGCCGCGGTCCTCGCCGCCGCGGCCCGCTGCTTCGGCGACGCGTCGTGACCCCGGCCATGGCGGCAGCCCGCGCGTTGCAGCAGGTACTGCACGGCCTGTACACCGAGGCCGGTCAGCCGTCGCCGGCGGTCATCAGCCAGCACGCCGGCCGGGTCGCCTGGCGCAGCGGTACTGGTCTGGACGACGACGGTGCCTCCGCGCCGGTGTGGTGACGGGTCAGTGCGGCAGCGGCACAGGCCGGTCACCGGCGGCCTGGGGCAGGCGGGTGCCGCCGAGCAGTGGGAGCCCGGCTGCGGCGTTGGTGTAGTAGCCGGGCACGACGACCCGGGTCACGTGCAGGCCGGCGGCGCGGATGTCGGCGGTGGTGACGTCGACGCTGAGTACCCGGTGGCCGAGTTCGGTCAACCGGCGCACTGTGGCGGGCAGGTCGGTCGGGGTGTCCGCGGCGAGGTCGGCGGGCTCCGCCCCGCCGTCGACGCGGGCGTGCAGCTGCGCCAGGAACTGCTGTTGCACGGTGGGGTCGAGGTGCAGCTGCAGATGGCAGCCGTAGTCGACGGCGTCGGCGAGGTCAGGGCGGTAGGCGGCGGCGTAGTCGCGGCGGGCCCGCCACGGCTTGAGCGGGCTGCCCGGGCCGGCGGCGGCGCGGGCGAACGGGCCGTCGGGGTCGTCGTAGTCGGCGAGCAGCACCTGCAGCTGCAGGGCCTCGCCGAGCGCCTTGGTCATCGCGGCGACCGGGTCCGGGCTACAGCCCATGCCCAGGGCAAGGTAGCCGGTGCTGCGGTCGCGGACCAGGGCGCCGACGACCGGCAGCCCGGTCTCGGCGGGGAACCAGTACCAGTCGGTGTGCAGGTCGCCGGTCGGGCCGGTGCCCAGCCGGCGGAGGGCATCGGTGGGGCGGATACGGTACAGCGGCCGCCCGCCGGTCCAGGTGACGGTCATGGCGTCGCGTTCCACGACCTCGCACAGGGCACCCCAGTCGGCGGCGGCGCGGGAAGGGCCGGCGGCGAGGCCGGCCTGCACGATCGGGTTGGTGCGCGGGCCGCCGGGATGGTTCACCCAGACCAGGGCGGCTGGAACCTTGGCCGGCCGGCCGCTGGCCAGGTCGGTGCCGGTGGCCCAGGGGACCGGCAGGTCACGGGTCAGCGGCGTGAACGGGAACCCGGGCGCGGCGTACTGGTGCGCCGCGAACAGCGCGAAGGTGTCCGGGTCGACGGCGTCGCCGCCGGCCGCGACAAGACCCATGTGGCTGTTGACCGGCAGGCCCGGCGGGATGAGGTTGCCGCAATAGCGTTCGGCGGCCTCGCCGAGTGCCGCGGCGACCGCCCGTGCCGGGTCGGTGAACGTGTGCCCGGCGCCTGCCGACTCGACCGGCCACGGGCTGAACGTGCGCGCGTCGGCGAGGAAGGCGTCGACGAGCCGGTAGCCGGGCGGGAAGTGCGCCGGGACGGGATGCGGGGCGAGGCGCCGGACGATGCCGGTGCGGGTGTCGTAGAGCAGGGTCGGGTCCACGGGGCGGCCTCAGGCTAGGGGGATCGGGGGCCGGGTCAGGTCGGCCGGGGTGAGCGATGCGGCGTGCAGGCGGCGGCCGCCGTGCAGGGGGAAGGCGGGCGGGGCGTTGCCGTACAGGCCGGGCACGACGACGCGGACCACGCACAGCCCGGCGGCGGCGACGTCGGGCGTGGTGAGCTCGACGCTGACCGCGGCCAGGCCGGCGCGGGCGAGCCGGTCGAGGTACACCTGCCGGGCCGTCGCGTCCGGGACGGTGGGCAGGTCGGCGAGGGTGGTGACCGGGTCGGTGACGCGGAGCCGGTCGAGGGGCTCGCCGTGCATGCGGGGGTCGAGGTAGAGCTGGGCGACGGCGGGCAGGTCGACGAGGTCGCGCAGGTCGGGCCGAAACGCGTCGCGGTAGCGGCGGTCGGCGCGGTAGGGCCGGAAGACGTGGCCGGGGATGGTGCCCTCGGCGATCGCGGCCCACACGTCGGAGCCGGGGTCGGTGAGCTTGACGGTGAGCGCGTACATGCCGGTCGCCTCGACGAAGGCCTTGACGGCCGCCTGCCGTGGGTCGGCGCGGCAGGCGCTGCCGAAGGCGACCACGCCGGCGCCGGGGTCCTCGATGAACGCGGCGACGACCGGGACACCGAACTCGGACGGCACGTGCAGCAGCCGGACCCGGTGGCCGTCGGCGGCCGGCATCTCGTCGGTGATCAGCGCGGCGGGGGTGCCGGTGGTCCACCACAGGGCGGTGGCGTCGCGTTCGAGGAGTTCCTCGATGGCGAACCGTTCGGCGTGGCCGCGGTCGGTGCCGGCGGCGATGCCGGCGTAGGACAGGGCGTTGGTGGCCGGGCCGGTCCCGGGCAGGTTCAGGTAGGCCAGGGACGCAGGGACGAACGTGGCCGCACCGGTGTGCAGGCAGGTGCCGCGCACCCACGACACGCGCAGGTCGCGGGTGAACGGCACGAACGGGAAGCCCGGTTCGGCGTACTGCCCGGCCGAGTAGAGGGCCAGGTCCGCCGGGTCGATCGCGCGGTGCCCGGCCGCGACGAGGTCGGCGTGGCTGGCCAGGGGCAGGCCGGGTGGGACGGTGTTGCCGCAGTAGCGTTCGACGGCCTCGCCGACCGCGGCGCGGCGGGCCCGGCCGGGCTCGTACAGGGCGGCGCCGAACCCGTACCGGTCGGTGGTCCACGGGGCGTAGACGGTGGTGTCGGCGACGTGGGCGCCGTACCCGGTCCAGCCGGCGGGGGCGCCGGGCTGGGCCGGTTGGCGGGTGACGGCGGTGAGTAGCCCGAGCCTTGGGTCGACCAGCCACCGCTCGGCCGGCGCCGCGGTGGCGTAGAGCCGCTCAGCCAGCTCGGTCAGCGCGTCGGGCACGGTTCCTCCAGCACGGGAATGGTGACCGCGGTCGGACAGGCCGCGCCGCTGCGGATGGTCTGCTCAGCGGCTCGCACCGTGGTGGCGTGGTAGCGGTCGAAGCCGCTGCCGAGGTGCCGGGCCAGGTGCGGGAAGTCGCTGCTGGTGATCTCCAGCCGCAGCCGGGCACCGGCCGGGACGGTGACGGCGACCGGGTCGAGGTCGACGCGGTACGGCGCGCTGGCCCGGCCGGTGTCGACGGCGCCCTGCGCGAGGGCCAGCACGCGGCCGTCGGGGCGGCATTCCAGCAGCCGCGCGACGAAGTCGGTGCCGTCCGCGTCGGTCGCGGCGTACAGGGTGACAGTTGCCGCGCCGGCGATCGTGACCGGTGCCCGCAGCGGCTCGGTGGTGTAGCGGACGGCATCGCTGCGGTCCTGCAGCGCGGCGCGGTCGGCGCCCGGGTCGGCCGACGGGTACGGGTCATGCGGGTCGTAGCGGTACCGGTCGGTGCCATCGCCGGGCAGGGCCGGGGTCAGGTTCCCGCCGGCGCCGGTGTACCAGGTGCACGCGTTGGTGGGCGGCGGCCAGTCGGTGCTGGTCCGCCACCGGCGGGTGCCGAGATCAAAGATGCGGGCCTCGCTGGCGGGTGGGCCACCGCCGAGGGTGCGGCCGAGCCAGTCGAGCATGAGCCGGCCGGGCTCGACGCGGGAGTCCGGGCCGTGCTCGCGGGCGCCGACGAGGGTGGCCGACGACCAGCATAGGTCGTGGTCCCAGGGTCCGATGACGAGGGTGCGGTCCCCGCCGACCCGGGCCCACTGGTGCAGGGTTTCGGGCAGCAGCAGGTCGTACCAGCCGCCGACGTGCAGCGTGGGCGCGCCGACCTTGGCCAGTTCCGCGTCGGTGACGGCCTCCGGCGGTTCGTGGTCGGGGCCGGCGTCGATGGTGTCGGTCCACTGCTCGAGGTGGGCCCACATCCGCTCAGGCAGTGCGGCGACGGGCAGGTGGCGCAGCAGGCCGGGCTCGGCGGCGAACATGGCCGCGGCCAGCCCGGTGCGGCTGGTGCGGGCCTCGGCCCGCTCCAGCCACCAGGCGGCATGCTCGGCCAGGCGCAGAATGCCGGACCGGTCGTACTTGACCCGGGCCAGGCCCATCGCCGGGCCGAGGCTGATCAGCCCGGCGATCAGATCGGGCCGCTCGACCGCCATCGTCCAGGCGGTGTAGGCGCTGTAGGAGCCGCCGAGCGGCACGAGCCGGCCGTCGCACCACGGCTGGGCGGCGACCCAGTCGGCCAGCGCCGCCCCGTCGGCGCGTTCGGCCCGGTACGGCCGCCAGACGCCGTCGGAGCCGTAGCGGCCACGCACGTCCTGGACCACAAACGCGTAGCCGCGCCGGGCCCAGCCGAGCCCTTCGTGCAGGTGCGCGGAGCGGTCGTAGGCGGTGCGGGTCACCACGACCAGGGCCGGGGTCTGCTGGGGCAGGTAGACGTCGGTGGCCAGGGCGGTGCCGTCACCGGCGGCGAGGCGCAGGTTCGCGTGCACGGCGGTCACGGCTGGACCTCCGCGGCGAAGACGGGCAGTGGCAGCACCGGGTGGCGGGTCAGCTCGCCGGTCGCCCCGTCCACGCCGGTCTGCACACCGTGGGCGGCGGCGACGCCGGTGTCGCGCCAGACCAGGATGTCGGTGACGATGAGCCCGGCGACGATCGCGGCAACCCCGGGCGCCGGCCACGGCACCGGCGGGGCGACAGTGGTCGTGTCGAGGTAGGCCCAATGGGCGAGCAGCTCGTCCGGCACGCCGCTGGCGGCGAGCCGCCGGGCGCGCACGTCCATGTAGCGTGCGGTGCTGTCCGGGACGGCGAGGGGCCCGAGGTACCAGCGGCGCCCCTCGGCGTAGCACATGTGCCACGGCGTGCCCTGCTGGCGGCACCACGCGTCGAGGCGTTGCCAGCGGGCATCGGGCAGCCAGCCGGCGCAGGCGACGACGAGGTCGGCGGCGGCGACCGCGCCTTCATCGGCCGGGCCGGTCAGCACCCGCACCTCGCCCGCCAGCAGGAGCGTCACCTGTTCGGCGATCGGGTTGTCGCCGTCGACCCAGACCGTGGCCAGGGTCCGCGGCACGTCCGGTCGCGGCTCGGCCAGCCAGCCGCGCCCGGCGAACGCGGCCAGCAGCTCGTCGAGCTCGCCGGTCGCCTCGCCGGGCGGGGCACCGTGCAGCAGCCGCTGGGCGGCCGCCATGAGCTCGGCCGGGGCGGTGATGCGGACGAAACCGTCGCCGGGCAGGTGATAGCGCCAGACACCGTCCGGGCCCGGGTACAGGTGGGCGCCGGTGGCGAGGCGGGCAAGGGTGTGGGTCATCGAGGCTCCGGGATGAAGGCGCGGCCGGTCAGCCGGTCAGCTCTGGTACATGAACGGGCTGTGGACCAGCGCGTTGGTGCCCGGGCCCTGCAGCGCCCGCAGCGGCGCCGTCTCACGCACCGGCTCGAACGTGAACGGCGTGTGGACCAGCGCGTTGGTGCCCGGGCCCTGCAGCGCCCGCAGCGGCGCGGTCTCACGCACCGGCTCGAACGTGACCTTCATGGAACCTCCTCCAAGTTATCGAAAACGACTCCCGTTTTCGATAAGCCGACAGTAGTGGCGGGCCGCGTGCCTGGGCAAGGGATCCGTCGATGGGTGGCCGTATCCGCATGCGGCTACGCGTCGGGTGCGCGGTGCCGCAGGGGTGTGGCCCAGCCGGCCACGGCGGCGGCAAGGACCCCGCAGCCGGTGACGAGCAGGGCGGTGCGCACGCCGGCGGCGTCGGCGAGCACGCCGCCGAGGGCGGCCCCGACGGGCTGGCCGCCCCAGGCGATCATCCGGGCGGTGGTGTTGACCCGGCCCTGCAGGTGCTCGGGGGTGGCTTCCTGGCGGGCGATGATGCCGTTGACGCTGACCAGGCTGTTGGTGGCCTGCCACAGCAGCAGGGCGGCGAGGGCCGGGCCGAGGCTGGTGAGTCCGGCCCAGGCGAGCAGGGCCAGCCAGTTGCCGGCCAGGCCGGCGAGGGTAATCCAGCCGGCCGGCACCCGGGACCGCAGCCGGGGCAGGGCGGCGTTGGCGGCCAGGGTGCCGGCGCACGCCGCGGCGTAGCACAGCCCGATGCGCCAGTCGCTGGCCGGCAGGCCGAGCCGGTCGACGGCGACCACGACGACGAGGCCGAGGACGGCGCCGGCGGTGAGGCTGTTGCCGATGCCGAGCACGGTGTAGGAGCCCACCGCCGGGTGGCGGCGGATGAAGGTCAGGCCTTCGCGGATCTCGGCGCCGAGGTGCCGTGCCGCCACAGGCGGCGGCCCGGCCGGGGTGAGCCGGGCGGCCGGTAGCCGGGCCAGCAGTCCCGTCGCCGCGAGGAAGCTCAGCGCGTCGAGGCCGATCGCGGCCGGCGGGCCCGCGACGGCGGCGAGCGCGCCGCCGGCGGCGGGGCCGGCGAGGCCGATGAGCGTGTAGACGCTGATGCTGCTCGCGGTCGCCTGGGCGATGCGGCGGCGCCCGACGAGCGTGGGCAGGGCCGCGAAGGCGGCGGCGTCGAAGAAGACCGCGGCGGTGGCGCTGCCCGCGGCCGCCGCGAGGATGTACGCGGGGGTCAGCGCGTCGAAGGCGGCGGCGACCGGGATGCCGCCGAGCAGGACCGCCTCCGCCAGTCCGGCCGTCACCATGATCCGCCGGCGGTCCCAGCGGTCGGCCAGCGCGCCGGCCAGCAGGCCGAACAGCAGGTACGGCACCGCCTCCGCCGCGGTGAGTGCCGCGACCACGGCCGGGCTGCCGGTGCGCTGGAACGCCAGCATCGGCAACGCCACCAGCGTCAGCGTCGAACCCGACCAGGACACCGCCCGGGCCAGCAGGTACCGCCGCCACAGCGGATCGGTGCGCAGCGGTACCACGGGGGCGTCGATGTCTGCAGTCATGTCGTACGGCTTACCGCAATTGAAAACCATATTCAACAGTGATACGGTCGCGCCGCATCAGCATTCGGCGGTACCGAACTGGGAGGCGGCAGTTGGCGAGGCGGCGGTTCCGTTGGTTCATGGCCGCGTCGGCCGGCGCGGTCCTCGGCGGGACGGTGCTCGCGCTGGGAACCGGGGCGGTGCCGGTGCCGGTCGGTGACGTGGTCCGCATTGTCGCCGCGCACCTGGCCGGTGGCCGCTACGACGCCGACCTGATCGGCGACGACATCGTGTGGCAGTACCGGGCGCCCCGGGCGTTGCTGGCCGTCGTCGCCGGCGCGGGACTGTCGGTGGCCGGCACGGTGCTGCAGGCGGTGGTCCGCAACCCTCTTGCAGACCCGTATGTGCTCGGGCTGGCCTCCGGCGCCTCGCTCGGCGCGGTAGCTGTGCTCACCCTCGGCAGCGCCGCCGTGGCGGGGCTGAGCCTGCCGGCCGCCGCGTTCGCCGGCGCCGCCGCCGCGCTCGCGCTCGTGCTGGCGCTAGGCCGGCAGACTGGGCAGTTGCGGCCGGGCCGGCTGCTGCTCGCCGGCGTCGCCATCGGCTACCTCGCCTCCGCGGTCACCAGCTACCTGCAGCTGCGCGCCCACCCCGACCAGCTCGCCGGGGTGCTGTTCTGGCTGCTGGGCTCGCTCACCGGAGCGCACTGGCCACAGCTGGGCGTACCCGCGCTGTGCGTGGTGGGCGGCACGCTATGGCTGCTCACCCGGGGCCGGCAGCTCAACGCGCTGACCTTCGGTGACGAGACCGCCGCCGCGCTGGGGGTGGACACGAGCCGGTTCCGGCTTGGGCTGCTGCTGGTCACCGCACTGGTCACCGGCACGGTCATAGCCGAGGTCGGCGCGATCGGCTTCGTCGGCCTGCTCGTGCCGCACGTGGTCCGCCTCCTCGTCGGCGCCGACCACCGGCGGGTCCTGCCGCTGGCCGCGTTGCTCGGCGGCGGCTATCTGCTGCTCGTCGACACCGCCGCCCGCACCCTGGCCCGGCCGGTTGAACTGCCCGTCGGCATCCTTACCGCCGTGCTCGGCACCCCGGTGCTGTTGTGGCTGCTGCGCCGCGGCGACACCGACCCGGCGGTGCGCTGATGGACCTGCGCCTCGACGCCGTCCACGTGCGGCTCGGCGGCACCACCGTCGTCGACGCGGTTGAGCTGCACGTGCAGCCCGGGGAACTGGTCGGGCTGCTGGGCCCGAACGGCTGCGGCAAGTCAACCGTGCTGCGCACCGTGTACCGGGCGCTGCGCCCGGCGGCCGGTGCCGTCCGGGTCGACGGCCGAGACCTCTGGCGCGACGTCGGTATCCGCGAGGCCGCCCGGCACACCGCCGCGCTGCCGCAGGAATACGGCGGTGACTTCCCGTTCACGGTCGCCGAGACGGTCCTCGCCGGCCGCACCCCGCACAAGCGCCACCTGGACGGCGACACGGCCGCCGACGCTGCGATCGTCCTGGCCGCGCTGGAGCAGGTTGGCCTGCCCGGCCACGCCGGCCGGCTGGTGCACACCCTGTCCGGCGGTGAGAAGCAGCGGGTGCTGCTCGCCCGGGCCTTGGCGCAGCAGCCGCGGCTGCTCGTGCTCGACGAACCGACCAACCACCTCGACATCACCGCCCAGCTCCAGCAGCTGCGGCTCATCCGCCGGCTGCGGCTCACCACCCTCGCCGCGCTGCACGACCTCAACCACGCCGCCGCGTTCTGCGACCGCGTCTACGTGCTGCACCACGGGCGGGTCGTCGCGGCCGGGCCTCCCGCCGACGTGCTCACCCCCGGCCTGATCGCCCGGATCTTTCACGTCCGTGCCCGCCTGGGCACCAATCCGCTGACCGGCGCACCCCACCTGTATCTCGCGCCGCTCGACCCCGAGGAGACCTAGATGGATGCCGTCCTTCGCCGCCGGACACTGTTGGCGGGCGCCGGTGCGTTCCTGCTGGCCGGCTGCGGCCGGGCCCCGGCCGCAGGGCCGCCGAAGCCGGCGACCGCCGCCGCGACGTCGGTCACCGCCTGCGGGGGGGACCTGACGTTCGCCGCACCGCCGCAGCGCGTGGTGTCGTTCTACCCGGCCATGACCGAACTGCTGCTCGCCCTCGGCCTCGACGAACGCCTCGCCGGGCAGGTCAACACCAACCAGTCCCCGCCCAGCCCCACCTATGCACAGCGGTACACCGCGGTCAAAGTCCTCGCCGAGCAGGAACCTTCGATCGAGGTGCTCCTGGCCGCCCGGCCCGACCTCATCGTCGCCGACGCCGGCTACCACTTCGACGGCAAACAGTTGCCCACCATCGACGATCTGGCCGCCAAAGGCATCCCCGTGTACCGTAACGCCTCCTTCTGCGACGGACGTAAGACCCTGGCGAAGGTCGGCGACGTCGACACCGACCTGACCGGCCTGGGCCGGATCTTCGGCGTCGCAGACCGGGCCGCCGCCCTCGCCGCGGCCGCGAAGCAGACCCTGGCCGATACCGGGGCCCGGCTGTCCAGCCGGGCCCCGGCCCGCTGCGCGCTCGTCACCGTCTACGACAAGGCGCTCTACGCCGACGCCGGTGGCCTCTACACCGACGTGCTGACCCTGGCCGGCGGCCGCAACGTCACCGACCCGTCCGAGCTGCCGGCCGGCGAATACTACGCCCAGGTCTCGGCCGAGACCGTCGCCCGCAAGAACCCCGACGTCATCGTCTACACCTACCTCGACGACACCGGCCGCGCCGCCTCCGAGGACTACCTGCGCCGCACGTTCGCCGACACCACCGCGGTGCGCACCGGCCGGATGATCGCCACCCCGGAGGCCACCTTCGGCGGGGCGCTGCGCTCCGTCGACGGTGTCCCCGTCCTGGCGCGCCAGCTGCACCCGGACGCGTTCTAGGCGACGGAAATGCAGACATGGCAATGCTTTCACGCGTGCGCCTGCGGGTGTCGCGGGGGCGCCATAATCATCAGGTGGTTGCCCTGCTTGATCTGACCGGCAAAGTCGTGATCGTCACCGGAAGCTCGTCCGGCATCGGCGAGGCCACCGCCCGCCTCCTGCACGCCGCGGGTGCGCTGCCTGTCCTCGCCGCCCGGCGGGCCGATCGCCTGGCCGGACTGAGTGCGGAGCTGGGCGGGGCGCTGGCGGTGCCGACCGATGTGACGGACCCCGAGCAGCAGCGGGCGCTGGTGCAGGCGGCGTTGGAGCGTCACGGCCGCGTTGATGGGCTGGTTATCAATGCGGGCGCCAGCTTCCATCACCGGCTGGAGGACATCGACCCGGCCGCGTATCTGCAGCTGCTGAAGCTCAACGTGGTCAGTGTGGTGGCGGGGATGCAGGCGGTGCTGCCGGTGATGCGCCGGCAGCGGGCGGGTCGCATCGTCTCGGTCAGTTCCGGCACGACGCGGATGGCCCCGCCGGGCGCGGGCGGGTATGCGGCGTCCAAGGCGGCGATGAACATGCTCACGGAGGTGGCGCGCAAGGAGTTCGCGGCCGACGGTGTCGACGTGTCGCTGGTGCTGCCGTCGATCACGGCGTCGGAGTTCGCCGGCGGGCGGTTTCTGCCCGGGGCGGCGGGGGCGCGGCCGGGCATGGTCGTGCACACCGCGGAGTACGTCGGGCGGGTCATCCTGCGGGCGTTGCGGACCGGCGAGGAGCGCATCGACATCCCGCACGGGCCGGAGCTCCCGGAGCTCACCGAGCCGGCCCCCGAGACGCGGTAGGCGATCGTCCGCATCGGGCGGGGGGTGCCGGTTCTGGTGTTACAGCAGCTTGTCGAGGGTGATCGCCAGGTCGAGGACGCGTCTGCCGGTGGCGTGGCGGATTGTGGGTCTGCGGAAGGTAGTCGCTGCGCAGCCGGCTCGAGTTCCGTCGAGTTGTCAACGCCATCGCACTCCTCGTCGCCGGCCGCTTGCTGCGTTGGTGGTCCAGGATGGGGGGATGCGACTGCCTAGGATTCTTCGCGGTGTGCTGGCCTCATCCGGGCCTGTGTTGGCTGCCGCGTTGGTGGTTATGGTGCCTGCGCAGCCGGCGTTCGCGCACTCGCAGCTTGTCAAAACCGACCCGGCGGCCAACGCCACCGTCAGTACGCCGGTCACGGCGGTGACGTTGACGTTCAACGAGATGGTGAAGCAGCAGTTCAGTACCGTGGTCGTCACCGGCGCTGACGGGGTCTCCTACAGCGAGGGCACGCCCCGCTCGGTCGACCGGAACCTGACCCAGGCGGTCAAGGCGCTCCCAACCGGGAAGGTCATGGTGGCGTGGCGCGTGGTTTCCGCCGATGGTCACCCGGTCGAGGGCCAGTTTGCGTTCATGTACGCCGTGCCGGCGCCGTCCGGCGCCGCCTCGGTCTCCGCGCCAGCGTCCGCTTCGGTGTCCGCCGGGGCCGTGTTGGTGCCGTCGGCGGCAGCGAGCATCGCAGCGCCGATCGCGTCGCGGGCCGGCACGTCGTCGGGTTTGAGTGGTGCGATACGGGCGGCCATCGGCGTTGCGCTACTGCTGGTGGTGTTGGCCGGGGGCTGGCTGTGGTGGCGCCGGCGCACGTCTGGCAGCCCCTGATCCCTCCGTGTACTGCACGGTGGGCAGTGGTTCGGTTCAGCGGACGGCGAGCTGGAACAGTCCGGTGGTGTCGGCGCGGAACTGCACTGAGGCCGGCACACCGGGTGCGAGTTCGGCTTTGCGGTCGTAGCCGTGCACGTCTATCTCGTCCGCCGTGCCGGAAGATGCGGATGAGGCAGCAGCGCACCGGGCGGGCTGGGTTGGTGGTACCCGCCCGGTACGCCGCCGCCGAGCTCTGGTCAGGCCCCGGCTGGGGCAGGTGACGTCGGTGCCGACCGGCGGGTCAGCGGCGTTCGGCTTCGGCGGCGCGGCGCAGGAAGTCGTTGTAGCGGGCCAGTTCGTCGTCCTCGCCGGTGGCCTCGGCGCGGTCCGCGGCCCGGTCGAGGCGGCGCTGTTCGCGTTCGTCGGCGCGGATCCACCGCACGACGAGCAGGATCAGGATGATCGCGGCGGGGATCTCGCCGAAGCTCCACGCCAGCCCGGCTCCGAGGTGCTGGTCGGTGAGGAGACTGCTTGCCCAGGCCGGGTGGACGCTGCCGTACCAGTCCGGGGCGATCACGGTGCGGGACTGCATCAGCGCGACCCCGAGGAACGCGTGGAACGCCATCCCGGCGAAGTGGATCAGGACCAGCAGCGGCGGCGGTACCGGCCGGCGGCCCGGGTCGACGCCGATGAGGACCCAGTAGAACAGGAACCCGACGACCACGAAGTGCGTCAGCATCGCCAGATGCCCCAGGTGGTAGCGCATCAGCACCCCGAGCAGGTTGCTGAAGTACAGGGCGTAGAGGCTCACCACATACAGGGCGAGCGCGACCAGCGGATGGGACAGCAGCCGCAGGACCCGGCTGTGCAGGATGAGCAGCAGCCAGTTCCGGGCGCCGCGCACGCCTGGGTCGGCGGGTTTGCGCAGGCTGCGCAGGGCGAGGGTGACCGGGGCGCCGCCGACCAGCAGGATCGGCACCACCATGCCGAGGACCATGTGCTGCGCCATGTGCGCGGAGAACAGCACGTAGGCGTACCGGGCGAAACCGGTCACCGTGAACCCCGCCAGCAGCAGCATCCCGCCAAGCCAGCTCACGGTCCGGCTCACCGGCCACCGATGCCCCGCCCGATAGAGCCGCCACACGCCGGCCAGGTAGCCGGCCACCCCGAGGGCGACGACGGTCAGGAAGAACGCGTCCAGCAGCGGCGGCCACAACACCCGTGCCGCCGTCAACGGCGCCGGTGCGGCGAACCCGAGCAGATCGGTCACCGGGTCGGTGTCGACCGGGTTGGTCGGTACCGGTGTCGGTGTCCGCGACAACGCCACTGCCAGCCCGAGCGTCGCGGCGAAGACCAGCAGCTCCCCGCACGCGAGCCGGCGAAACGCCCGTGGCGTTGCGGCCCGCAACGCCGGCAAGGTCCGGCTCCGGTGGACAGCACCGATGACACCGACCGCGGTGAGCGCCGCCGCCTTACCCAGGACCAGCAGCCCGTACCGCGACTGCCACAGCTCGGCGGCCGAGCCGAGCCGCACGGCCGCGTTGGCGACCCCGCTCACCACGACGACTGCCCAACAGCCCAGCGCCAGGCGGCTGTAGCCGTGCGCGGCGACGCCGAGGACCCGGTCGGAGCGCAGCGTCAGCAACGCGGCGAGGCCGCCGACCCAGACGGCCGCGGCGAGGATGTGCGCGGCGAGACTGGTGACCGCCAGCTGGTGGTTCCCGGCACCGGCCGCGTGTCCGGTCAGCGCCGGCGGCACGGCCGCCACGCACGCCACGACCGCGACCACACCAGCGCCGGTGCGGGTCAAGACCATGCGGCAGGCCACCGCCACGACGGCGGCCAGCGCCGCCTGCGCGAGCGCCGACTGGCCTTGCGCCACCGACCACGCCAAGCTCCGCACACCGGCGAAGGTCACCGCCGACACCGGCCGGCCCAGCAGGTCGGACAGCGTCAACGGCAGGATCGCCAGACTGGTCACTGTCCAGCCGGCGGCCCACCACGACGCCCGCCGCAGCAACCGGTACCCGGCCGGGCCGAGCAACTGGCCCCGCCCGTGCGCATTGACGGTGTTGCCGGGATCGGTGCCGGGCAGCAGGAACGCCGCCACCACACACCAGCCGACCGTGGCCACACAGCCGACGTCGACCGCCGCCCGCGCCACCGGCAGGCCCCACCGCGTGCCCGCGCCGGCGTCGGGCAGGCCAGGAATCCAGCTGGTCACCGCGCCGCCCCACCGCAACGCGGCGACCAGGGTCGCCACCAGCATGACGGCCGCGCCCACGCCGAAGGCAAGGCGGCGCGCGGTCACAACGCCCTCAGACAGCGACGAATCGTGGCATACGAGTGCAGTCCCGTGAACATCACCCAGATGGTCGGCCGGCGACCCCTGCTGGTTCCCGAGAATTCCGGCGGACGGGCCGGGAACCGCAGCCTGGTGACGGACGACTACCCCACGACGTTGTTCCGCCTCACCTCATGAAATGGACTCATGGTGCGTCGAACCGCTCTGCTCCGCGCCGGTGCAGCGGCCCTTGCCGCCGCGGCCGCCGCCCTCGCGTTCCCTGCTGCCGCGTCGGCGCACGTCACGGTCAGCTCGGCCTCCGCCGTGCAGGGCGGCTACACCAAGATCACCTTCCGGGTGCCCAACGAGAAGGACACCGGCACCACCACCAAGCTCGAGGTCGCGATCCCCACCGACAAGCCGATCGCCTCCGTGGGCCTCAAACCCGTCACCGGCTGGACCGCCGTCACCGAAACCTCGAAACTCGCCACCCCGATCAAGACCGACGACGGCGAGGTCACCGAAGCCGTCTCGAAGATCACCTGGACCGCCGACGCCAGCGCCGCGATCAAACCGCATGAGTTTCAGGAGTTTGACGTGTCCCTCGGCCCGCTGCCCGAGACCGACCAGCTGGTCTTCAAAGCCCTGCAGACCTACTCCGACGGCGAGGTCGTCCGGTGGATCGACGAGCCCACCGGCGGCGCCGAGCCCGACCACCCCGCGCCGACCCTGAAACTCGCCAAGGCCGGCGCCGCCACCAACACCAACGCGAGCGCTGCCGCCCAGGACGCCGCCGCCACCACGAAGGACAGCACCACCAACAACAACGGCACTGCCATCAGCCTGGGCATCGCCGGACTCGTCCTCGGCCTCGCCGGCCTCGTCGCCGGCGTACTCGCGTATCGACGGGCCGGTCGCACCGCTTGACCGTCGATTCATCCATGGGCCACTGACCTGAAAGATCACCCCGTGGGCCCGAGAAGCTGACGGAAGCAAGGCTCTGGACCTCAGTCCAGGGCCTTCTTCACGTTCCTACGGCAATTCCGACTTCGCCGTCCGGCGATCCCGGCCGGTTGAGCAGGCAACACCGGCCGACACCGGCCAGGCGCAGCTTGTCATGCAGTACCGGTCAGCCGGCGCACGACACGGCTGAGCATGCCACGCGCCGCGATCGAGGTGTCCAGGCCGGCCGGATCGACCTCGCCGCGGCGGAGCCGGCGGAACAGCCGCACCACGCCGGCCAGCGCGACGAGGGTCAGCACGCCGATGAGGTACAGGAACAACCCGGACACGCTCGTGCCGACCACGCCGAGGGTCTGGTGCACCCGCGAGGAGTCGTCCAGCAGCGCACCAGTGGCGGCGCGCGCACCGGTGGCGATCAGCACCGCCAGGACGACCACGACGGCCGAGCGGCCCAGCGCGAGCCAGAACCCGGCCGACACCGGCCGCCGGCCCTCCACCATCAGCTTGCGGGTGGTGTTGTCGATCGCCGCGATGTGGTCCACGTCGAACGCGTGCCGCACCCCGAGCACGTACGCGGTCACACCGAGGCCCAGCCCGAACACCATGCTGCCCACCTGAAACCGGTACGGCACGACCGCGATCAGCAGTACACCCCAGGCCGCCGCATGCAGTAATGCGATCACACCGAGCAGACCCGCCGTACGCCACGAGTCCTGCCGGCCCCACGGACGTTCGGCGGCCCGTTCATGCCGAGCGATGCTGGACGTGATGTGAGCATGCCGGGGACGGGAGTGCCGCGGTCAGCGGCTGCAGCGCGAACAGGTGCCGAAGATCTCGAGGGTGTGCCCGACGTCGCTGAAGCCGTGCTCGGCGGCAATGCGTTCGGTCCAGCGCTCCACGGCCGGGCCGCGGACCTCGACGGTGGCGTTGCAGGAACGGCAGACGAGGTGATGATGGTGGCTGGCGCCGCAGCGGCGGAACAGCTGCTCGCCGCCGGGCAGCCGGGTCACGTCGACCTCGCCGGCCTCCTGGAGCAGTTGCAGTGTCCGGTACACCGTGGTCAGCCCGACCTGCGCCCCGCGCTCGCGCAGCAGGGCGTGCAGCTGCTGCGGTGTGCGGAAGTCCGCGATCTCGTCCAGCAGTGCGATGACCTCGTAGCGTTGCCTGGTGTTGCGGGACGCGCCACTGATCATGTCATTCATTGCCACCCCACGATATGTCCGGCCGAGGGGTTCAGTGTAGGCGGCGCAGCGGCGGAAGGACCTCGCGGCCGAGGCGCTCGAGGTTGGCGAGGGTTCGCCGCGGTTCGCCGCCGCCTTCGACCATGAGCAGCAGCTGCCGCACCCCGGTGGCGGCGAGCGCGGCGGCAGCGCCCGGACCGCGGCCGGCTCGACGGTCGGCGCCGAGGCGTCCGCCACCCACATCGGGATCGCCCGTTCGGCGACCGGCACAGCGACGTCTCGACGCGGCGCGGGGCGCCCATTTGCGACCTCGGGGAACGGGAACCGGTGCCGGTCGCCGCGGACAGTGTCGGCGCCGGACAGGCCGGCTAACGGCAGGTCGAGCGCGGCGGCGAAGCCGTCCAGCTGCTCATCCGCGGATGGCGCCGGAAACGACAACCACTGCCATCATGGCGGGAGGCGATCGCCTGCTGGGAGCGGGCGCTGCGCACGAAGCATTGTGAATATGCGCAAGAGTCTACGTTTCGGCGGACCCTTGTGCGGCGGGCGGCATTGATGACAATGGTTCTCATAACTACTAGGGCCATCTCAGGGACCCCCCAGTGACCGCGACGGTCACGGGCGCCCCGCCGATCCCGCCGGACGAGCTCAAAGACGCGCTCTACGAGCTGTACGCCGCGGCGGGCTGCCCGCCGCTCAGCGCGATCGTCGACGACCTTCGGGAGTCGGCCGCCGGCCTTGGGCTGTCCCGCGTGCCGTCCCGGGTCACCGTTGGCGCCATGTTCAACCACGCGGCGGGGCTGCCGACCCGCGAGTACGCGGTGGCGGTCGCGGTCGTGCTGGCGCGTCGCGCGGGCCGTGCCGCCGGGCCGGCTGCGGCGCACCTGGGCGGGCTCTGGACGCGGGCGCATGCCTGGACCCGCCCGCACGACCGCGAACCGCCGGAGCGGCCGGCGGCCGGCTGTGATCCGTTCGTCTTCGGCGTCCACCGGCCCGTGGGCGAGCAGCCGGTGCTGCCTGCGTACGTCCCGCGTGCCCACGACGCCCGCGTGGCCCAGGTCTTCGGGGCGGCGGCCGGCGGCACGAGCGGGTGCCTGCTGCTGGTCGGCGAGCCGGGTTCCGGCCGGGCGAGGTCCTTTTGGGAGGCGGTGCGGCGGTTGCCGGACCGGTGGCGGCTCTGGCAGCCGCCCGCCGACGCCACGCCGGGTGACGTTGCCGCAGGCGTGGCGCGCGCCCGGCCGCATACCGTTGTGTGGCTGCCGGACGTGCACGACCACCTTCGACCGATGGACGCCCATGACACGTCCGCAGAGGTCGCCGCAGCGGTACGTCGCCTGCTCGATGACCCTGGCCGCGCCCCGGTGCTCGTGCTCGCGACGATCTGGCCCGAGCCGTGGGCCGGTCTGGCCGCGGCTCCTGCACCCGCGCACGAGGCGACGGCGTGGCTGCGGGCGAACGCGCTGACCGTGCCGGACGGCGCCGGCACGCGGACCTTGAGCGGCATACCGGAACTGTTGCGCTGCTACCGCGAGGCCCCGCCGGCCGCCCGGGCCGTCGTTCACGCCGCGATGGACGCCCGGCGATTCGGGTTGCCGCGAGAGCTGCCGGGCGCGTTCCTCGCCTACGCCGCTGCGGGCTATCTCCCGGTCCACCCGCACCCGCCGGCCAGCGCCGCGCAGGTGCGTCCGTGGGCCGAGGAGTACGCCGCGGCACTGGAGCACGTCACGGCGCCGGCGCCTGGCCGGCCGCCCATGCTCACGCCGGTGCCGGTGAGCGGCGGCCACGTCACGGTGCCCGACGCATCCGCCTACCGTCTCGCACCGTGCCTCGACCACGCGGCCCGGCTGGAGCGTGCGGACGCGTTCCCGCCGCCGCGGTTCTGGGAGGCGCTCACCCGGACCGTGACGGACCCTGCCGTGCTGCTGGCCGCCGGGCTGCAGGCCCAGCTGCGCGGGCGGCTGAGCCGAGCCGGCCAGGCGTACGACCATGCCGCCCGCCGGGGCGACACGCACGCGATGACCGCCCTGGCGCTGTTGCGGGAGTCGACGCACGACCGGCGGGGTGCGCACCGGCTCGCGCTGCACGCCGCCGACCTTGGCGACACCGCGGCGCTGCGCCGGCTCGCGGTCGCCCGCGATGACATGCGCGCCGCGGCCGAGGCCGACGCGCTGGCTCGCGACGCCGCGGCGCGCGGCGACCTCGGGCCGCTCATGCTGCTCGCTGAGCGGCACGCCGGGTCGGCCCGTGGCGAGGCGCTGTACCGCACGGCCGCCGGGTACGGCGACGTGGCCGCGTCGGCGAGGGTCGCCATGATCAGGCTCGACGACGGCGACGTGGAGGGTGCGGAGCCGTTCGCGCTGCGCGCCGCCGAGGCCGGCGACACCGGCGCCCTGCAGCGGCTGGCCCGGGCCCGGCGGGCAGCCGGAGACCTGGGCGGCGCCGAGCGCCTCGCGCTGAGCGCCGCCGAACTCGGGTTCGCCTACGACCGCCGCGACCTGGCCCAGCAGCGCCGCCGCTTCAGCGTGCAGCAGGTCGCCCAGGCCTTGGCGCGGCGCTGCGCGGGAACGGCGGACGACAGCGAGGCACGCCGGCTGAACCGGCTGCTCCGTGCCAACGCCTCGATGGCGATGGCGATGGCGGTGCAGATCGCCGCCCGCCGCCACACCGGGGCGCTTCGCGAGCTCGTCGTCTACTGGCACGGGCACGGCGACCCGCGCCACGCCCTGCGGCTGGCCAACATCTGCGCCGCGCGCGGCGACCCGGTTGGGCTGGGCATGCTGGCGGCGGAGATGGCCCGCGCCGGCGACATGCAGCCCGCCGCCGCGCTCGCCCGGCGTGCCGCGGCCCGCGGCGACACGACCGCGATGCGGCGGCTCGCCCGCCGGCACGAGCAACGGGGCGAGCACGCCCAGGCCGTCGCGGTACTGCACGAAGCGGCCGCCGCCGGAAATGCGGAGGCGATGTGCGGCCTGGCGCGGCATCACGAGCGGGCCGGCAAGATCGACGAGGCCGCGGCGATGTATCTGCGCGCCGCCGCCCACGGCGTGGTCCACGCGCTGTGCAGCGTCGCCCTGCTGCACGACTCGACCGGCGCCACGCACGACGCCGGCGAACTTGCCGCGAAGGCCGCCGAGGAGGGCGACACCAGCGCACTGCGGGAGCTGGCGCAGCGCCGGCTGGCGGCCGGGGACTACGAGGCCGCCGCGGACCTGCTGCAGCGGGCGGCCCGGCACGGCGACGAGCTGGCTGGCCGGGACCTCGCCCGGATCTGGCACCGTCACCACGGCGGCCGAGCCCTGACCGCGCTCGCCGCCCGGGCCGCGGAGACAGGCTGCACGGCACCGCTGCGGTACCTGGCCGAGCTGTGCGAGCAGGCCGGGGACCAGGCGAGCGCCGACGCGCTGTACTGGACGGCGCACGAGCACGGCGACCCGGCGGTGCTGCTCAACCTGCCGCACATGCGGCAGGAGGACCACGGCGACCCTGCGCTCGCCACCGCCCTGGCGCTCGAGGCCGCGGACCGCGGACGCGTCGGCGCTGTCACCGACCTGGCGCTGCTGCGCGCGGCGTGTGGCGATCTCGACGGCGCCGAGGCCCTGAACCTGGCCGCGATGCACCGCGGGCAGCTCGTGGATCTGCATGAGATCGTGCGGCTGCGGCTCGCCGACGGGCGCCCGCCGCCGCACCACGTGGCGGAGCTGTACCACCGGGCGGCCGAACGCCACGTGGGCGGCGCACTGCTCGTCCTGGCCCGCCTGGGGCTCGCGGCCGGCGACCCCGGCGGTGCCCCCGCGCTGTGCCTCGCCGCCGCGAACCGCGCCGTTGCGGGCGCAGCACCCGAGCTGGCCCGGGTGCTGCGCGCGCTCGGCGACACGACGTCCGCGGCCTTGGTCGAGCAGTACGGCCTGTCCGACGACGGTTCGCCCGCCTCCGCGTTCCTGTGGTGACCGGGGGTCCGCAAGCTGCCCGGCGGTGACCGGCGTCCGGGACGGTTGCGGCTCGGACGCCGGTCGGTGGTGCGGTGTCAGCTCACCGTCAGCGCCGTGTCGTCCACGACGAACGACGTCTGCAGCGAGGCGTCCTCGGTGCCGCTGAAGGAGATCGTGACGGTCTGGCCGGCGAAGCCGGCGACGTTGAAGGACCTCAGGATGTACCCGGAGGCCGCGTTGAGGTTCGAGTACGTCGCCTCGGTGGTCGAGCCCACCTTCACCGTCAGCTTGTCGTAGGCGGTTGACGTCGTGGTCTCCGCCGTGTCGATGTGCAGGTAGAAGCTGAAGGTGTACGACGTGCAGCCCGCCGGGATGCTGACCGATTGGGTCAGCGTGTCGGTGTGCGTGCTGCCGTAGCCATCAAGCCACGCCTTCCACGAACCCGAGTGGGCCGGCTCGCCCGACGAGCTGTCGATCACACCGGACGTCGCGCTCCACGGCGCCGCCGTACCGGTCTCGAAGCCGGGGTTGCCCAGTTTCTGCCCGGGACTCGTGCAGCCACCCCCGCCCGACGGGTTGATCGTCCAGGTGAACGACGTGCTGCCGCTCTGCCCGCCACTGGTTGCGGTCGCCGCCACGTTGTAGGTGCCCGCCGTGGTCGGCGTACCGCTGATCACGCCGGTCGACGTGTTGATCGACAGCCCGGGCGGCAGGCCGGTGGCGCTCCAGGTGTAGCTGCCGGTGCCACCGGACGCGGTCAGCGTCAGGCTGGTCGCCGTGCCCACCGTCCCGGTCCGGTTACCGGGGTTGGTCACCGTCACGCCGCCGCTGCCGCCGCCGACGATCGCGTGCGTCATCTGGCAGCCGTTGATGTCGTTGGACCAGGTGGTCTGCATGGCGAACGTGCCGGTCGAGAATGTGAAGTTCGCCGATGCGCCCGTACCGGTGCTGACCCACGCGCATTTGTCGGCGTTCTCGTAGCCGGTGGTGTCGGTCCAGCCGCCGGCCGGGTTCTGGTCGGTGATCGTCTCCGCGTATTCGTGCCCCTCGACGATAGTGACCCCGTCGAGGGTGCCGGCGCTGCCGGAGTTGACGAAGTTCTGGCCACAGCCGGAGCCGGCGTCGGTCACGTAGGGCATGTTGGTGAACGCGACGTCGCCGACCGTCGAGGTGACCGCGCCGCCGGTCAGGGTGGTGTCACCGTTCCAGTCGTGCCAGGCGCAGAAGCCGCCGCTGGGCGTGTTGAACCCGTCCGGCGTGGTGCCGTGCGGCGACACGATGACGTACTGGGCATTGCGGTTGGCCGCCGCGGTGGTGTTGCCGAAGTGTGCGGCGGCGGCGACCGCCACGACGCCGAGCTGATGCCCGTTCGCCGAGGACGGCGAGGCGGCGCCGGTGTCCGCCCAGACGCCGGCCAGTGCCCCGCCGGTGGGGTATCCGACGTGCGCCGCGCTCGCCGGGCAGCTCGTCGCGCCGCTGGCGACGCCCTCGCAGTACTGGGTCATCACGCCGGAGTACAGCTCGTTGTTCGTGCCGATGCCCTTGAACAGCTGCTGCAGGCGCGGCGCCATGCCGACACTGTCGCCGGAGAAGGTGGTGTTGCCGTTGGCGTCGGTGCCGGTGCTGCCCCACTGGGAGCCGTAGAACACCAGGTACACCTTGGGCGCGCCGGTGGTGACACCGATGCCGTCGACGCCACCACCGTAGTGCAGGGGGCCGGAGCCGACCGCCGGGATCGCGGCGGCATCGGGGTGCGCGGCCTGGTAGGAGCGCATCTGGTCGTTGACGGGGCGGGTGGGCAATGCGCCGTGCCGGTACGGGTGCCCGTACGCCGGGGCGTACGGGTTCGCGGACGCCGCCTGGGCTGGTGTGGACAGCGCGACGGTGCCGATCGCCAAGGTGAGCGCCGACAGCGACGCCAGGCCGATTCGGGCTGCCCAGCGGGGTGACTCGCGACGTGGCATGGTGGTCCCTTCTGCGGATCTCGCAACGGGAATGGGGTCGTCCGGCGCGCGCGGGACGCAGCGCGCCGGGCCCTGGACACCGGATATGACGCCAGGTGAGGCCGAACCCTAGGGACGGGCCGATCGCGGGTCAATGCATGGAAATTCATCAATCAAGCCGCAGGGTGTGGGAGAGGGTGGCGGCGCGCAGAACCCTCTCCGTCACCCTGTACGCGGCGCCCGCAGGGCGACGGTTACCGCACGATGACAATGACCACCATCAGGTGCGCCGCGTCGCAGGCGACCGCGGCGATGCATGGCGACCGGAATGCACTGAGCCGTGCCTCCCCGGGCGCGGCGCCGGCGAAGAAACCCGCGGTGACGCCGATCGGTAAGGCGCCCT
This sequence comes from Dactylosporangium sp. CA-139066, assembly GCF_050936175.1. Lineage (NCBI taxonomy): Bacteria > Bacillati > Actinomycetota > Actinomycetes > Micromonosporales > Micromonosporaceae > Dactylosporangium > Dactylosporangium sp. CA-139066. Next base: position 4,850,954 of record NZ_JBNJNH010000001.1, read on the forward strand.
TCCCGCTCGGCGCGACCTGTAGCGCGGTGCCGGCCAGCCCCACGGGCGACCACCGATCCTCGGCGGTGCCGTGCAGGTACACCTCGACGGCCCCGGAAACCGACAAGCATCGACGCGAGCCGTTGTCCGCCTCGGTCAACACCAGCCGGGTCGTGCCCGGGTCGCCGGTGCAGCCGTCCGGGCCCGCCGAGCCGCCGCCCCCGCCAGCAGATTCGGATGAGGTGCTCACGGGTGGGCCTGAAGACGCGGCCGTCCTCGAGGCGCTGGCGCATCCGGCCAGCACGGCCGCCGCGACGACGGACACAACAGTGACGATCCGTTTCGAACGCATCATGAAGGTTGGATGTGTCGCCCGAGGACCCGGTTCCGGCTCGATCCGGGCAGTCGTAGCGGAGACCGGTCGGTAGCGCCCGGCCGGCACACGAAGATCAAAGCCCGGCAAGCTGACCCCAGTGGTGTGTCGCGCGGCGACCCCGGGTACACGCTGCGCAACATCGATCGGCGGGGCAGGGAGGTGATCCCGGCGTTGCGAGCCGCCCAAATGCAGATATAGCAATGCGTTTACGAATGCACTCGACCTGTGACCGCGTCGGCCGGAGGCGTACCCCGTGCCCGATGCAGGACACCCAACCGCCCGTCGGCGTGATCGAGGCGCCGGTGCCGCCGGACGGCGGTGCCGGTACGCACCGGCCGCGCCGCTCGTGGGCGCTCGAGATCCTGGCCGTGGCGCTGGTCGCGGCCATCGGGGCCCGCACCTGGATCGGCGGCGCGTTCACCTCGCCGCGGGCCCAGGAATGGGTGACCGTCTTCGTCGCGATCGTCGTGCAGGCGATGCCGTTCGTGGTGCTGGGCACGCTGCTGTCCGCGGCGATCGCCACCCTGGTGTCGGTGCGGTTCTTCGCCCGGGCGCTGCCGTCCCGCCCGGTGCTCGCGGTGCCGGTCGCCGGGATGGCGGGCCTGGCGCTGCCCGGCTGCGAATGCGCGTCGGTGCCGGTGGCGGGCGCGCTCATGCGCCGCGGCGTCACCCCGGCCGCGGCCCTGGCGTTCCTGCTCGCCGCACCCGCGATCAACCCGGTCGTGCTGGCCGCGACCGCGGTCGCGTTCCCAGGCCGCCCGATGATGGTGGCCGCCCGGCTGGTGGCGAGCCTGGCCACCAGCCTGGCGATGGGCTGGCTGCGGCTGGGCCGCGACGACTGGCTGCGCACGCCGCGGCGGGCCCCCGTCACCGGAAGCGTGGAGGGCGTGGAGGTCGGTGCGGGTCTCCAGCAGCTGGGACCACAGCACCGCGCGGCCCTGCTCGAGCAGCTCGAGGGTCCGGTCGGGTTGGTTGGTGGCGATGGCGCAGTCGGCCGCGTCGGTGGCGAGTCCGCCCCAGTCGGCTAGGAGCTGCTCACGGCTCGGTCGGCTCACCCCGCGCCAGACCACCAGCGGTACCAACCCGACCGCCGTGGCACCGCCCGCGCCGCCGGGACCGGATCGATGTGGGCGACCGTCAACGGCGCGGCGCAGACGGTCGACCGGACGAGATTCACCGGCCGGGACGTCTTTCCCGAAGTACTTCATGGCCGGCGACCGTTGACGGCGTTCACCCGGGGAGTGGTCGCCCGTCGGCCGGCAGCGTGACCAGCAGCGGCGTTCTGCCGGGCGGCGGGCCGGCCAGCCGTAGGTGTCCGCCGAGTGCCTCGACCCGGTCGACGAGGCCGACGAGTCGCGAGTCGAGGGCCGCGTCATCGCCGCCGGTGCCGTGGGCGTGGATCGACAGCGCGAGCATTTCGCGTGTGGTCGCGGTGGCGGGGTTGACGTCGACGTCGACCGTGACGGCGGAGGCTTGTGCATGTTCGGCCACGAGGGTGAGCGCCTCCGACACGACGTGGTAGGCGGCCGTCTCGACGCTGCTGCAGAACCGGCGTTCGCAACGAACGTCGACGGTGACCGGTACGGGGCTGCGGCGGGCGAGCGCCTTGAGCGCCGACGACAGGCCGCCCTGCGTGAGGATGGCCGGGTGCAGGCGGCGGGAGATCTCCTGCAGGTCCTCGTAGGCACGCGTCAAGCCGTCGATGGTCCGTCCGATCCGCGGCTTGAGCTCGCTGCGGTCGTCACCCACCAGCGCTTCCAGGGTGCGCAGTTCGAGGCCGAGCGAGACGAGGCGTTGCTGGACGCTGTCATGCAGGTCGCGTTCGAACCCGCGGCGCGCTTCGTCGGCGGCGAGGACGATGCGGGCCCGCGACGCATTGAGCTGCGTGCGGCTCTCGGCGTCGATGACGGCGGCGAACTGCAGCAGCTGCGCCGCGTCGGCATCGAGCAGCGCGGCCGTCGCCGAGGCGACCACGGCCATCGCCTCATCCGCCGGCACGCAGCGGGCGATGAGGACCGCCAACTGCTGGATGGCGTCCTGATCGGTGGCGGGCCGCTTCCCGGGTTGGAGTTCGTCGACCAGACGCGGGATGACCGAGGCGGGCGCCGGCGTACCGCCGTTGTGCAGTCCGTCGTTCGTCGCGGCGGTGGCGTTCGCCTGCTCTACCTGGTTCATGTGGCACCCCGGGGGACTTCGGAAACAGTGGTCCGGTCGAACGTAGCCCGAAAACGACGCGCAATTCGACGCAACGGCCGTTAGGTTGAGGATTGCGGCACAACCACCCGGATACCTCACCCCGGCTGTGCGGCGATCCGGCAGGCAGGCCGCGGGAGGGCGGCCCTCGTAGGTTCGGCGCCGTGCGAGATGGAGGCGGTGCCGGGGACCGATAGTTGACAGGCGGTCACGGCCGGGTGCGCCACCATGAGCCGGTGACTGTCGACATCAGCGTTCTCGGGCGGTTCGACGTGTGCCTCGACGGACACAGCGTGCCCGCGGAGGCGTGGCGCCGCCGTCAGGCGGCGGCGCTGGTCAAGGTGCTCGCGCTCGCGCCGCGCCGGCAGCTGCACCGCGAGCAGGTCATGGACGTGCTGTGGCCCGGGGTGCCGGTGCACGAGGTGGCACCCCGGCTGCACAAGGCGGCCCACTACGCCCGCCGCGTGCTCGGCCCGGACAGTCTCGTGCTGCGCGACGACACGGTGGCACTCTTCCCGCAACGACCGGTCCGGATCGACGCCGCGATCTTCCAGGACCTGGCGGCCAGTGCGCTGGACGCCGGTGGGGAGGCGTCCGCCGCGCAGGCCGCGGACGCCTACGGCGGCCCCCTGCTGCCCGAGGATCGGTACGAGGCCTGGGCCGGCGACACCCGGGACCGGCTGGAGCAGCTGCACCTGCGGATGCTGCGGCAGGCCGGGCGCTTCGAGCGGCTCGTGGAGCTCGACCCCGCCGACGCCGACGCGCATGCGCAGCTCATGCGCCGCCTCGCCGCCCGGGGCGACCGTCGCGGCGCGCTGCGCCAGTTTGAGCGGATGGAGCGGGCGCTGCACCGGGAGCTCGGGGTCGGCCCGAGCGACGAGGCCGTCGCCCTGCGTGACTCGCTGCTGGCCGCAGAGGCCGACCGGTCCGGCCGGGCGGGAACGACACGCCCGCACCCCACGTGGGTCGGCCGCGGCGCCCAGACCGGCACATTGCTGCGGACGCTGGGCGAGGCGGCCGAGGGCCGCGGCCGGACCGTGTTCGTGGGCGGCGCCGCCGGCACGGGCAAGTCGACGCTCCTTGCGTGGCTGCGGCACCAGGCGGGCGGCCGGGGCTGGCGGACCGGGCACGGGGTCGCGTCCGCCATCGAAGGCGCCTGGCCGTACGCGCCGGTCCTGGAGGCCGTCGCCGATCTCTGCCGTCGCCACCCCACCCTGCTCGACGGCCTCGACGACCGTTGCCGCGGCGATCTGGACCGGGCGCTGGCCGGCGGTTCGCTGGAATGGACCGGGCAGACGGCGCACCAGCGGCTCTTCGTGGCGACGGCGGAGCTGGTCCGGCTCGCGGCGGCCGATCAGGGACTGCTGCTGAGCGTGGACGGCGGGCACGAGGCCGACGAGGCCAGCCTGCGGCTGCTGCACTACCTCGCGCGCAGCTGCGTGACCGAGCGCGTCGTACTCGTGCTCGCGCACCGGCGTCAGCCGGTCACCGACACGTTCGAGCAGGTCCGCGCCAGCCTGATCGGCCGCGCCGCCGCCGTCGACGTGTCACTGGGCCCGCTGGACCGCGACGAGACCGCCGTGCTGGTCGCCGCGTGCCGCCCCGGCCTGCCGCCGGACGCCGCCGAGCGCATCTTCAAGATCTCCGGGGGCCTGCCGTTCGCCGTTGTCGAGCTCAGTCGTACCGCCGGGACCACGCCCATCGAGCAGCAGCGCCCCGGCGATGCCGTCCTGGCCACGCTTGGTCCGGCCGCCCGCGTCGCCCTGCAGCACGTCGCGACCGCGGGTGCCACGTTCGACACGGACGAGTTCGTCGCCCTGTCCGGCCTGCCGGAGCCGGAGGCGTTCGACTGTCTCGACGCCGCGCTGGCGGCGCTCGTCGTCGAGCGGACCCTGTCGGGCTACCGGTTCCGCCACCCGCTGATCCGGGAGGCCCTGCTCGCCGAGCTGCCGCCGCACCGGCAGCGGGCGCTGCACCGCACGTGTGCGCAACGCCTCATCGCGCTCGAGGCGTCGCCCACGCGGATCGGGCACCACCTCCTGGCGGCCGGCGAGCCGCGCACGGCCGTCCCGTACGTGCTCGCCGCGGCCGAGACGACCGCCGCCGTCGGCGCCTACCGCGATGCGCTGTCGCTCGTGGACTCCGTCCGGTCGGCCGCCGGCGGCGACGACGTGGCGCGGGCCCTCGCCTTGCGTGCCGACCTGCTCGGCGCGATGGGCGATCCCGGGGCCCTGCCGGCCTACCGCCAGGCCATCAACCGTGCGGGCCCGCACGAGCGGCGGCGGCTGCGCGCCCGGATGGCCTGGATCGCGCTGCACGCCGGGGAGTTCGACACCGCCGCGGCCGCGCTGGACGGGCTGCAGCCGGACGGCGGCCCGCACGACGGCGCCATCCTGCTCGCCCGCGGCGGTCTCGCCTATTTCACCGGCGACCTCGATGCGGCCCTGGCGGCGGCGGACGAGGCCGGCCGGTCCGTCGACGGGAACTCGGGCTGGGAGCGGCTGGAGATGATCTCCCTGAAGGGCCTGATCTCGCACAACCGGGGGAGGTGGAGCCGGCTGCTGTGGACCGAGCTCCACCGCACCCGCAACGATCCCGGGCTGGCCACGGTCGTGTTCGACTCGCACCTGTGCGTGGCCGAGTACTTCCTGTACGGCGCCACCCCGTACGCCAAGGTGATCGAGATGGCCAACGGGCTGCGGGAGACGGCCGAACGCGCCGGCGCGCTGCGCGCGGTGGCCTTCGCCGGTGCGCTGGTCGGCGAGGCGGCACTGCTCGCGGGCGACCTCGCGCTGGCATCGCGCGAGTTGTCCGACGCGGCGGACCTGCACCGCGAGCTCGCGGCCCCCGCCGGCGAGGCGCACTGCCTGCAACGGCTCGCCGAGGTGGAGCTCGCCCGCGGCGACCGGGCCGCCGCCAACCGCCTGCTGCGCCGGGCGCTGCCGCTCGGGCGCTGGTCGCAGCTGTCGATGCACGTGTTGTACCGCGTGTACGGCACGATGATCCGTGCCGCCGAGGATCCGGAGGCGGCCCGCGCGGTCGTCGACGCCGGTGAGGCCACCCTCGACGAGCACGAGCGCTGCTCGTTCTGCCCGGTGACGTTCGCGGTGCCGGCCGCCATCGCGTGCGCCGGCGTCGGCGACGTGGCGGAGGCGCGGCGCCACCTGGGGCAGGCCGAGCGGTCGGCCGCACTGTGGGAGGGCACCGCCTGGGAGGCGGCCCTCGTCGAGGTGCGCGCCCACATCGCCGGCGCCGAGGGGCGACCGGCCGAGGCGCAGCGGCTGCTCGACCGGGCCGCCGAGATGTTCGAGGCGTCGGCACAGCCCCTCGACGCCGCGCGGTGCCGGGCGACGAACCCGGCCCTCATCGCCGGCTTGCGCCGGGCGTGGTGAAGTACTCGATCGCCCACCAGTCCCGGTAGACGTCCTCCCCGACCAGCTCGATGAGGTTCCCGGTCTGCGAGCGGTGACTGCGCAGCGCCTCGTACTTCCGGGTCAGCATCGGGCCCTCGCACCGCACCACGTGCGCCAGCTCGCCTCCCGGCGTGCGGGGCGCGGCGGCCGGATCCGGCCAGAGGCCGGCGGTGTCGTTGACGGCGCCCCAGCGGGCGTGGAACTCGGGGGTGAGCGTTGCGTACCACAGCCGCGCCACGCGCCCGGTCCGGTGCCAGGCGTCGGTGACCCAGGCGGACACGGCCCGGTGGTCCGGGTGGCCGGTCATGCCATCGGGGCCGAACGTGACCACGATGTCGGGCCGGACCCGATCGAGCAGCTCGGCGACCTGGCCGGCGCCCGCCCGCGGATCGACGCGGTCGAGCGTGCCGTCGACGTGGCCGAGCCAGTGGTGCTCCTCGACGCCGACCGCGGCCAGGCTCTCGGCGAGCTCCCGCTCGCGCAGCCCGGCCAGGCGGGCCGGCGGCCACGCGCCCGGGTCGGCGGTGCCGTGCTCGCCGCGCGTGGCCGTGGCCACGACCACGCGATGCCCGGCCGCGCGGGCGGTCGCCATGAGCCCGGCGGACAGGTACGCCTCGTCGTCGGGGTGCGCCCACACGCCCAGCAGCGTGCCCAGTCGCTCGGCGGGAAGGGCGGCGGCCGTCGCCGGCGGGGACGTCTCGTGTGTCTGCATGGCCTCACCGTGCCCGAGACGCCTTCCCCGGCCCTTCCCCGCGGCCGGTGGGACCGCGTTTGCCGGCTGCGCCGGGGAAGGCGCGGGGAAGGCTCGTCGTGGTCAATGGTCTCGCCTACCACAACGAAAGGAAGAGAGATCATGGTGAGTTTCATGCGGTCGGCGGCCCGTAACGCCGCGCGGATCGGGGTGACGGCCGCCGGCCTGGCGCTGGCGCTCGGCGTGGCTGTGGGCTTGGACGCCGCGCCGGCACAGGCCAAGACCATGCACGCCACGCTCGACATCGACCGGAATCCGCGGCCCGGCGGCACGTACCTGGTCAGCATGGACGTGTGGATCCCGATGAACGAGTTCGACTCGTACGGGTACTACAACAACGGCGCCCGCATCTCGGCCCGGTTCTTCGCCGACGACCCGCTCTTCGACGCCCTGCTGGCGCCCTTCGCCAACGGCACGGCGTCGGCCAAGACCTGGCAGGCGCACGACCCCGGGTACACGGCGGAGCCGGACGGCATCCATCTGCGGTACCAGTTCCTGGCGCCGGGCCGTGAGCTCGACGAGGACCCGAGCGACTGGCTCGGGAACAACTACCGCGACGAGATCTACTTCACGGCGGTGTGGACCGACGGCGACGGCGTCAGCTCCCAGGTCCAGTCCAACGTCGCGACGGGGTACTTCTGCTGCGGCTGACCCTGCCGCACCGGATCCCGGCCCGGATCAGACCACATCGAAAGGCAGACCAGGACATGCATTCCTCACGGCTCGTCCGGCCCTTCCTCGCCGTCGCGGCCATCGCCACGGCAGCCCTCGGGCCGACCGCCGCCTCGGCCGGACCCGCCGGCCGCGAACCCGCGGTGCCCGCCGCCATCCGGCCGCCGGCCGGCTCGGTCAAGGTGGCGACCTACCGGGTCACCACCGGCTTCCAGATCTACCGATGCGTCGGCGGCGCCTGGGGCCTCAAGGGGCCGGCGGCCATGCTGCGCCACGGCGAGGCCGCCTCCCGGGCCATCTACCACTCCGCCGGACCTACGTGGCAGTCGATGACCGACGGGTCGGCCGTCACCGCGGTCAAGAAGGCGGAGTCGCCCGTGCCCGGCGCGATCCCGCAGCTGCTGCTGGAGGTCACCGGTCACGCCGGCACGATTGGCGGCGAGCTGTCGAGGGTCAGCTACATCCAGCGGCTGCACACCCGGCGCGGCCTCGCCCCCGCCGGCCCGTGTGCGGACGGGGCCGAACAGCCGGTGGCGTATGACGCCGAGTACGTGCTGTACGAAGCCGCTCAGCCCTGATCCGCATGGTCACGAACGTCGATTGCGGAACGGCCGCACCTGCGGGGCTTCGTCGAGTGCCCGGCCGTCGAGCACGCCCGATGGATCGGCATGCTCGACGTAGGCGGCGATGCGGCCCCGCAACGCGGCGACTCCTCCAGCATGAGGTTGCGTGTCTCGCGGATCGTCCGGGTCGTCACGCAGCCAGCTGGTCGCGCAGCAGGGCCGTGAGGCGGTCGGGGGTCGTGTCGCCCTTCTCGGCGTACAGGACCAGGGTCGGGTAGGCGGGGTCCGCGGGCTTGTCGAGGGCGATCACCGCGACCGCCTCCGTGTAGTTGTGGCAGGAGTTCGTGCACTCGTAGTAGGGCTGGCTGAAGACCGTCGCCTCGCCCAGGGCGGTCCGCACTTCGGTGGTGCTGCGCTGGGCGGGGATGTCGGCCTTGGTGCGGTACACCCCGTGCCGCCCGTTGCCCGGCTGAGCGTTGTCGCCGGGGGAGCAGGTGCTCGCGTAGGCCGCGAGCCGCACGTGGCCGGCGGCGCCGAGGTCGACGCGGGCGTCGAGGCCCGGGCAGCCGGCCGACGGCGCCGGGCGGGTCGTGATGCTCTGGCCGGCGTTGAGCCGGACGTGGAAGGCGACCGGCCCGGTGACCGCCGCCGTGGTCGGCGAGGCGACCGGCTCCGGGGTGACGAGACCGTCGGCCCCGGGCCTGCACCCGCCGACCACCAGCGCGACCGCCGGGATCAGGAGAAGTCCGCGTTTCATGCCCACTGAGATGGGCGGGTGGCCCGCGCCGTTCCCCGGTGTCGCGTTCGCGACGCCGGAGTCCCGCGCCCTGTCCACTGTGGGCAACTGGCGGTCACGATCGGCACCTGGACCGGGTGGATGTGGTCGACGAGCCCGGCGGCGATGAAGTCGCGAACGCCTGTGCATATGCCATCTCCTCGATACCGGGCTTGACAAGTGCCGTACCGAACCGAGTAAGTTGCAGAGACGTTCAGCCCGGACCTGGTCGATGTCAATGTCTCACGTCGTCTAGCTCGGCCTTGGTGCGCCGCCACGCATCGGCCCCGATCAGTGCCGCCCGCCAGCGACTTCAACGTTCCAGGCCGGCGCCCTCCGCCACCCGAGGAAGGCTTCCCCCAGTGAGAGCAAGACTCATCGCGGCCGCCGTGGCCGCCACCCTCGGCGGCCTCGCCGCCTTTCCCACGCCGGCCTCGGCCTTCGGCGCGTCGACGCCGTCGGCCGTGGTCGGCTACCTGCGCACGATCAGCGGCAACCACGTCATCAGCGGCGTGCACAACAAGGAGCCGCTGAGCTCCCCGTCGGCGTACACCGCGCAGGCCCACACCATCACCGGCAAGTGGCCGGGCCTGTGGGGCGGCGAGCTCGGCTTCCGGGCCGACGACATCGCCAACCGCCAGACGATGATCAACCAGGCCAAGACGGAGTGGGCCAACGGCTCGCTGGTCGCCCTGACCTGGCACATGTGCCGCCCCGACGTGTCCACGTGCGAGTTCGACGGCGGCGTCAACGGCAGCTCACTGTCGGCGACGGAGTGGACGCAGCTCATCACCAGCGGCACCGCGATGAACAACGCGTACAAGGCCAAGCTCGACACCGCCGTGCCGTACCTGCAGCAGCTCAAGGACGCCGGCGTGCCGGTGCTGTTCCGGCCCCTGCACGAGATGAGCGAGGGCTGGGCCTGGTGGGGCGGGCGCTCGGGGTCGAGCGGCAGCGCCCGGCTGTACCAGATCACGCACGACTACCTGCTGTCCAAGGGCCTGACCAACCTCATCTGGGTCTGGAACGTCAAGGACAACGGCAGCTCGAGCTCGGTGGCGTCGTTCTACCCCGGCGACGCGTACGTCGACGTCGTCACCCTCGACCCCTGGGTGCACGGCTTCCCGCCGTCGGACTGGTACTCCGCCATCGTCAACGTCTCGCACGGCAAGCCGATCGCCCTGGCCGAGGTCGGCAACATCCCGTCGGCGGCGCAGCTGTCCTCGCAGCCGCTGTGGGCGTACTTCATGATCTGGTCGGAGTACCTGACCTCGTGCAACTGCAACTCGGCCATCCAGGCGACCTTCAACAACTCCCGCACCCTGAGCCAGGGGCAGTTCACCATTTCCGGCGGCGGCTCGTCGAGGACGGGCGCCATCACCGGCATCGGCGGCAAGTGCGTCGACGTCGCCGGTTCCAGCAGCGCCAACGGTACGGCCGTGCAGCTCTACGACTGCAACGGCACCGGGGCGCAGTCGTGGACCGTCGGCACCGACGGCACGATCCGGGCCCTCGGCAAGTGCCTCGACGTGACCGGCCAGGGCACCGCCAACGGCACCAAGCTGCAGATCTGGGACTGCAACGGCTCCGGCGCCCAGCAGTGGGTCGCGGAGGCGGACGGGCACCTGCGCAACCCGCAGTCCGGCCGCTACCTCGACGACCCGGCCGGCTCGACCGCCAACGGCACCCGGCTGCAGATCTGGGACGCCAACGCCAACGCCTGGCAGCTCTGGCACCTGCCCGCCTGACCCCGAGAAGGACAGTCCATGAAACGACGCCTGACACTGCTCGCGGTCGCCGTCACGGGCATCGCGTTCGCCGTCGCCCAGAGCCCGGCGGCCGCGGCCCCGCCGGCGCCGGCCGGGGTCACCCGCGCCGACGTCATCAACTACCTGAAGGGCCTGACCGGCCGCAACACGCTCTCCGGCCAGCAGGGCGGGGCGAACAACAACCCCGGCCAGTGGATCCAGACCGTGCACGACATCACCGGGCAGTACCCCGGCCTGTGGGGCGGGGACTTCGGCTTCAGCCAGAACGACATCGACAACCGCCAGACCGTCATCAACCAGGCCAAGACCGAGTGGAACAACGGCACGCTGGGCTCCCTGACGATGCACGCCTGCCGCCCCGACGTGGCCACCTGCAACTTCGAGGGCGGCTCGAACCCGGTCAAGGGCAGCCGGCTGTCCGCGGCCGAGTGGGGCCAGATCGTGCAGGACGGCACCTCCCTCAACACCGCGTACAAGCGCAAGCTCGACCAGTTCGTGCCGTACTTCCAGCAGCTCAAGGACGCCGGCATCCCCATCATGTTCCGGCCGCTGCACGAGATGAACGAGGGCTGGGCCTGGTGGGGCGGGCAGGCCGGGCCGAACGGCAGCGCCCGGCTGTACCAGATCACCCACGACTACCTCGAGTCCAAGGGCCTCAGCAACATCATCTGGGTGTGGGCGCTCAAGGACGTGGCCGGCGGCGCCGCGCAGGCGTCCAGCTACTACCCCGGCGACGCCTACGTCGACGTCGTCGCGCTGGACGTGTGGGTCGACAAGTTCCCGTCCACCGACTGGTACAACGCGCTGGGCGGCATCGCCGGCACGAAGAAGCCGATGGCGCTGGCCGAGGTCGGCGCCGTGCCGCAGCCGAGCCAGATGGCGTCGCAGCCGAAGTGGGTGTACTGGAGCGTGTGGCTGGACTGGCTCACCATGCGCGACTACAACCCCACCGACGACTACATCCGGGCCGGCTACAACGACCCCCGCACCCTGAGCCAGGGCGAGGTCCACATCACGACCGGGGGCACCGGCGGCGGCTCCAGGACGGGCGCCATCACCGGCATCGGCGGCAAATGCGTGGACGTCGCCGGTTCCAGCAGCGCCAACGGTACGGCCGTGCAGCTCTACGACTGCAACGGCACCGCGGCCCAGCAGTGGACCGTGGGGACCGACGGCACGATCCGGGCGCTCGGTAAGTGCCTGGACGTGACCGGTCAGGGCACCGCGAACGGCACGAAGCTGCAGATCTGGGACTGCAACGGCTCGGGCGCCCAGCAGTGGGTCGCCCAGGCCGACGGTCACCTGCGCAACCCGCAGTCCGGCCGCTACCTCGACGACCCCGGCGGCAGCACCGCCAACGGGACGCGGCTGCAGATCTGGGACGCCAACGCCAACGCCTGGCAGCTCTGGCACCTGCCGAGCTGACGTCCTGCCGGGCCGGGGTCGCGCGTGGCGGCCCCGGCCCGCATGCCAGGATCGCTCGCATGGAGGGGGCGCGGCGGGTGACGATCAGGGACGTCGCGAAGCGGGCCGGCGTGTCGACCGCGGCCGTCACGCTCGCCGTGCACGACAAGCCCGGCATCTCCGCCGCCACCCGCGCCCGCATCCTGCAGGCCGCCGCCGACCTCGGCTGGAGCCCCAACCAGGCGGCCCGATCGCTGTCCAGCCAGGCCCTGCACACCGTCGGCCTGGCCATCGCCCGCCCGGCCCGGATGCTCGGCCTCGAGCCGTTCTACATGGAGTTCATCTCCGGCATCGAGAGCGTCCTCGGCCGACACGGCTGCTCGCTGCTGCTGCGCCTGATCGAGCCGGCCGGCCCGGACGCGCTGGAGGAGATCGCCGTGCACCGCGAGTGGTGGCGGGGCAACCGGGTCAACGGCAGCATCCTCGTCGACCTGCGCGTCGAGGACCCGCGGGTCCCCGCCCTCGCGGCGATCGGCCTGCCCGCCGTCGCCGTCGGGCACCCGTCCCTGGCCGGGCCGTTCACCGCCGTGTGGACCGACGACGCGGCCGCGATCACCGAGGCGGTGCGGTACCTCGCCGCGCTCGGCCACCGCCGCATCGCCCGCGTCAGCGGCCCTGCCGACCTCGGCCACAGTGCCATCCGCACGACCGCGTTCGCCGCCGCGTGCGCCGAGCTCGGGGTGCGCGCCCAGACCGTGGTCGCCGACTTCTCCGCCGACCAGGGCGGCCGCGCCTGCCGCACGCTGCTGTCGTCCCCGGACCGCCCGACGGCGATCGTCTTCGACAACGACCTCATGGCCGTGACCGCGCTGGGCGTCGCCGCCGAGTTCGGGCTCGAGGTGCCGCGCGAGCTCTCCCTGCTGGCCTGGGACGACTCCCAGCTGTGCCAGCTGACCCGCCCCACCCTGTCGGCGATGCGCCACGACATCCACTCGTTCGGCGCCGACGTCACCGAGACGCTGTTCGAGGTCATGCGCCGCGGCGACCCGCGCTCGCACGCCGCCGAGGCCCCGGTCCTGGTCCCGCGCGCCTCGACCGCCCCGCCGCCGCGGGATCAGTAGGGGCGGCGCCCGCTCCCGCCGCCACCGGGCACAGGCACAGCAGGGCGCAGCCGAACAGCGTGCCGAGGTCGTACGCCGAGGAGCGTGCATCCCGGGCCTGGCGCCGCGGCGGTCCGGCAGGGCGCGGCGGCCGCGCGGCTGAGACATCTAACAGCGTCGCTCAGTTCGCTCTCAGGCCCGATCGCCCACCCTGAGAGCGTGACCACACGGGGATTGCGCAACCTGGACAACATCGTGTTCGGCTGGGTCGCGGTGTTCGCGGCCTTCCACGTCTACTGGGAGCTCGGCGGGCACTTCGGCTTCGGCGACGCGCCGACCACGGTGCCGACGGTCGACAGCGCCGGCGCGTGGGTCTTCACCGGCTTCCTGGCCGTCGCGTTCATCATCGGCGCGGCGGTGCCGCTGGCGCTGTACCAGCCGTGGGGCGCCCGGCTGCGCGGCCGCGCCCTCATCGCCTGCTGCTGGATCGGCGGCGCCCTGCTGACCCTGCGCGGCGCCGCGGGCCTGCTCGACACCCTGGTGCGCGCGTCAGGCCTGTCGCAGCGGGGCATCACCGGCCTGACGTACGAGCAGGAGATGGGCGTCGCCCACCCGAACGCCTACACCCTGTGGTCCAGCAGCGCCATCGACCTCTACTTCCTGGCCGGCGGCCTGCTGTACTGCGCCCTCGCCGTCGCCCACCGCCACATTGTTTCGCGAAGAGTCAACAAAACCGAACGCCTGGCAAGCCGGATCTAGGATCAGTTCTGTCAAATATTGACATGTAATTATTGAGAGACTTCCATGTATCCATGTCTTCCGCCAGAGTCAGGGTTGCGGGGCTTGCGCTCGCGACCATTGCGACGGTCACCACGCCGGTCCTGCTGTTCGGGGCCGGCCCGGCGGCCGCGGCGCCCGTTGCGGACCCCGCCGCGATCGTCAATCCCCGCCTCGGCACCAGCCACGGCGGCAACACGTTCCCGGGCGCCGACGCGCCCTTCGGCATGGTGCAGTGGAGCCCGGACACGCCCTCGCGCGCCCAGGGCGGCGGCTACGCCTACGGCGACACCGCGATCACCGGCTTCAGCCTGACCCACCTGTCGGGGCCGGGCTGCGACGCCACGGGCGACGTGCCGATCCTGCCCACCGTCGGGGCCGTGGCCAGCACCGCCAGCGTCTCGTACTCGCACAGCAACGAAACGGCCAGCGCCGGGGCGTACACCGTGACGCTCGGCAACAACGTCAAGACCGAGCTCACCGCCACCACCCGCTCCGGCATGGCCCGGTTCACATTCCCGGCGACCGGGCAGGCCAACCTGCTGTTCAAGCTCACGAGCGCGATGACCGGCACCAGCAACCCGTCGTTCACCGCGGTGGGCAACACCGAGGTGAGCGGGTCGGTGACCGCCGGCGGCTTCTGCGGCTCGGCGTACCACTACACGCTCTACTACGACGTCGTGTTCGACCGCGCGTTCTCCTCCAGCGGCTTCAGCAACGGGCTCGGGTCGGTCACCTTCGACGCCTCGAGCAACCAGGTCGTGCAGGCCAAGGTGGGCATCTCCTTCGTCTCGACCGCGAACGCCGCGGGCAACCGCGCGGCCGAGAACTCCGGCTGGGACTTCGCCGGCACGCGCACCGCCACCCACAACGCGTGGAACACCCTGCTGAACAAGATCCAGGTCAGCGGCGGGACGACCGACTCGCAGGTGGTGTTCTACACGTCGCTCTACCACGCCCTGCTGCACCCGAACGTGGTCAGCGACAGCAACGGGCAGTACCGCGGCTTCGACAACGCGGTGCACACCGTGACCGCCGGGCACCAGGCGCAGTACGGCAACTACTCCGGCTGGGACATCTACCGCGCCCAGGCGCAGCTGTCCGCGCTGGTGGCGCCGCAGCAGATGAGCGACAGCGCCCAGTCGATGGTGAACGACTACGCCCAGGGCGGCACGCTGCCGAAGTGGTCGTTCTACAACGGCGAGACCTACGTGATGGTCGGCGACCCGGCCGACGGCATCATCGCCGGGTACTACGCCTTCGGCGCGCGCAGCTTCGACACCGCGGCGGCGAAGAACGCGATGGTGCAGCAGGCGACCGTCGCCAACGGTGCGCGGCCGGGGCTGAACTACCTGGCCGGGATGGGCTACCTGCCCTCCGACGGCTCGTACGGCTGCTGCAACTTCTACGGGCCGGTCTCGACGCTGCTGGAGTACAACACCGCGGACTTCGCCGTCGGCGCCTTCGCCGGGGCGCTGGGCGACACGACCACCCGCGACCAGTTCTACAACCGCGCGCAGGACTGGCGCAACATGCTCAACACCGCCAGCGGCTTCATGCAGCCGAAGCTCACCAGCGGGGCGTGGAAGGACGGCTTCAACCCCGCCTCCGGGGACGACTTCGTCGAGGGCACCTCGTGGCAGTACACCGGCATGGTCCCCTTCAACGTCCGCGGCCTGGCCGACGCCAAGGGCGGCAACGCGGCCATGGTGTCCTATCTGGACAACGTCCTGGCCGCGTTCAACGGCTCCGGCGGCACGCACGCCGACCTCGGCAACGAGCCGTCGATCGAGCTGCCGTGGGAGTACGACTACGTCGGGCAGCCGTGGAAGACCCAGGCCGTCGTGCGGCAGGTGCAGAACCAGCTGTGGCCGAACAACCCGGCCGGCTGGGGCGTCGGCAACGACGACCTCGGCACCATGAGCGCCTGGTACGTGTGGTCGGCGCTCGGCATGTTCCCGCAGACGCCGGGCACCTCGGACCTGGCGCTGGGCAGCCCGGTGTTCACCCAGGCGATCGTGCACCTCGGCGGCGGCGGGACCATCACGATCAACGCGCCGGCGGCGGCGAACAACGCGCCGTACGTGCAGAGCCTGAACCTCAACGGCGCGGCGTGGAACAACGCCTACCTGCCGGCGTCGTTCGCGCTCAACGGCGGGACGCTCGACTTCGTCCTCGGTACCGCGGCCAACACCTCGTGGGCGACCGCGGCGTCGTCGGCGCCGCCGTCGTACAACGGCAACGGCGGCAGCCAGCCGCCCACCAACCCGGGCGGGGCCACCGGCCCGATCGCCTCGGCGATCGCCGGCAAGTGCGTCGACGTCGACCACTCCGGCACCGCAGACGGCACCAAGGTGCAGCTGTGGACGTGCAACGGCTCGCTGGCCCAGGCGTGGACGCCGGTGAACGGCACGCTGCAGGCCTTCGGCAAGTGCCTGGACGTGTCCAACAGCGGCACCGCGAACGGCACGAAGGTGCAGCTGTGGACGTGCAACGCATCCGGCGCGCAGCAGTGGGCGTACGACTCGGGCACCGGCGCGCTGCGCAACCCGCAGTCGAACCGCTGCCTCGACGACCCCGGCTCCAGCACCACGGACGGCACGCAGTTGCAGATCTACGACTGCAACGGCACCAACGCCCAGCACTGGACGGTGCCACACGCCCCGACCGGGCAGATCACCTCGGCGATCGCCGGCAAGTGCGCCGACGTCAACGGCGCCGCGACGGGCAACGGCACGAAGATCCAGATCTGGTCGTGCAACACCTCGGCCGCGCAGGTGTGGACGCTGCCCGGCGACGGCACGATCCGCGCGCTGGGCAAGTGCATGGACGTGTCCAACAGCGGCACCGCCAACGGCACGCTCGTGCAGCTGTGGGACTGCAACAGCAGCGGGGCCCAGCAGTGGCAGTACGTGGCGGGCACCGGCGCGCTGCGCAACCCGCAGTCGGGCCGCTGCCTCGACGTGCCGAACTCCAGCACCACGGACGGCACGCAGCTGCAGATCTACGACTGCAACGGCACCAACGCCCAGCACTGGAACCTGCCCGCCTGACGGCCGGCCCGGGTGCACACCCCGGCGGGGCAACCCGCCGGGATGGCGCACACCATCCCGGCCGCGCGTTACCGTGGCGGCATGATCGAACCGTTCGCTGTGGGCCGAGCTCATGGGCCGCCTCGGCTACGAGCGCTTCGGCGCGGCCGGCGGCGACATCGGCAGCGGGGTGAGCCGCTACCTCGCCCTCGATCATCCGGACCGGGTAGTGGCGGTGCACCGCATGGACGCCGGGCTGCCCGTGTACCTCGGCGACCGGGCCGACCTCGCGCCCGAGGAGCGCGACTTCCTCGACGGCGCCGCCGGCTGGGCCGCCGCCGAGGGCGCCTACGCCGCCATGCACCGCACCAAGCCGCAGACCGCCGCCGTCGGCCTCTACGACTCGCCGGCGGGGCTGGCCGCCTGGATCGTGGAGAAGCTGCGCGCGTGGAGCGACTGCGGCGGCGACGTCGAACGCGCCTTCACCCGCGACGAGATCCTCACCAACGTCACCATCTACTGGCTCACCGGCACGATCGGCTCGGCGATGCGGATGTACCGCGTGAACGGCGCCTTCCCGGCGGCCCAGCACGCCCGCCGGGTCGAGGTGCCGTCGGATTTCTCGCTGTTCCCGGCCGACCTGGTGCGGCCGCCCCGCGCCTGGCTCGACCGGATCGCCAACACCGTTCGGGTGCGCGAGCACCCGCGCGGCGGGCACTTCGCCCCGTTCGAGGATCCGCGGTCGTACGCCGAGGAGCTGCGCGAGTTCTTCCGGCCCTACCGCCCGGCCTAAGCCAGGCGGCGCAGGCGGGTGGCGGCCAGCCACAGCAGCAGCGCCGCCAGCGCGAGGAAGATGCCGGCCTCGACGTACTGGAACGGCCAGAACCGGTCGGCCGGCTGATAGCTGGCCCAGTTGTGCACCCCGGCGGGGCAACCCGCCGGGGTGTCGCAGTCGATCCACCCGTTGCGCAACAGCGTGCGCCCGGCGGCGTCGCGCACCTGGTCGGACAGCAGCCAGTTGCCCGCGGTGACGTTGCCGTCGCTGCCGGCCGAGGCCGGCAGGTCGGCGGTGACGGGCGCGCGGTAGTTCGGCCGGGCCAGCGTGGTGACGGCGGTGCGCACGGCGATGTACACCACCAGCAGCGTCGCTACGGTCGGCTGGAGCCGGCGCCAGAGCGTGCCGGCGCCGAGCCCCAGCGCCACCGCGAACATCGTGTAGGCGACGGGGACGACGCCGGCGACGTCGAACGCCGGGAACGCGAACCGCTCGCCGTTGGCGCGGGCGATCGGCTCGACCCACCAGTTCAGCAGGGCGGCGTAGGCGGCACCGACGGCGAGGGCGAAGCCCAGCACCAGCGACAGCTTCACGACAAGCCAGCGGGTGCGGCTGATGCCCTGCGTCCACGCCAGCCGGTGGGTGCCCTGGTCGACCTCGGCCGCGACGAGCGGCGCGCCCCAGAACAGCCCGACGAGCAGCGGCAGCGCCATGAACAGCGCGACGATGACGATGTAGGGTTTGTACTCGGCCTCGAACGACGCCACGGCCGGGCACTGCATCCCCGGTGGCAGCAGCAGGCCGGTGCCGGCCCGGCGGGCGCACTCGGCGACGTCGCGGTCGTAGGCGCGGTGCATACCGAGGCCGGTCGGGATCAGGAACGCGGCCAGGGCGGCCAGCCCGAGCAGCGTGAACAGCGCGGCGCGGCGGTGCTGCCGCCAGGTCAGCCAGATCATGCCAGCCGCCCGGTCCGCCGCAGCGCGACCAGCACCAGCCCGGCCGCGCCGAGCAGGAAGACGCCCGACTCGATGGCCTGAAACGTCCAGTAGCGCTGCGCCGGCTGGTACCGCACCCAGTTCACGGCGCCGCGGTCGCACTCCTCGGCCGGGTGGTCCGGGTCGCAGCGCTGCTCGGCGTTGGGGTGGATCACCCGGCCGTCGGGGGCCCTTACCGCCTGGTCGAGCACCCAGCCGCCGCCGAGCCGGTTGAAGTGCTCGGGCGACGTCGCCGCGACCGTCGCCTCCTCGGCCGGCAGGTAGCCCGGCCGGGCGAAGACCGTCACCCCGATCCGGGCGGCGAGGAACACGGCGAGCAGGACACCCATCGCGGGCAGGACCTTACGCCGGTCCGCCCCGGCCGCGATGCCCAGCGCCACCGCGAACAGCGTGTAGGCGACGGCGGCGGGGCCGCCGAGGTCGAAGACGGGGAACTCGAACCGGTCGCCGAGCGCGGTGGCCAGGGGCCGCAGCCACCACGACAGCAGGGCGGCGCAGGCGGCGGCGACGAGGGCGGCGAAGCCGAGCACCAGGCCGAACTTGGTCGCGGCCCAGCGCAGCCGGCCGACGCCCTGGGTCCAGACCAGCCGGTGGGTCTGCTGCTCGAGCTCCCGGGCCAGCAGCGGCGCGCCCCAGAACAGCCCGATGACGGCCGGTGCGAACAGCAGCAGCGGCGCCACGACACGGTAGCCGGCGTACTGGTCGGCGAACGCGCTCGCCGGCTGCTGGCAGGACCCCCGCAACGGTACGAGCACGCCGGCGCCCAGTGCGCGCAGGCAACCGGCGACGTCCCGGTCGAACGCGCGGTGCATGGCCACGCCGGTCGGGATCGTGAACGCCGCGAGCGCGGCCAGCGCCAGCAGCGTGAACAGCGCCTCCCGCCGGTGCTGGCGCCAGGTCAGCCAGATCATGCGGCCCGCTCCAGCCCGGCGTCGGCGTTGGCGAGGTACGCCAGGACCAGGTCCTCCAGCGACACCTCCTGCGCCGTCCACTGTGGAGGTACCGGGGCGGTGCCGGAGCGGACCAGCAGCGTGCTCTGGCGGTCGGTGTGGCTCTCCCGGATCACCTCGCCCGGCGAGCCGGCGCCGCGCGGCCCGATCAGCACCCGGTGCGCCTCGAGCAGCTCGTCGACCGGACCGGCCAGCTGGACGTGCGCGGTCTGCAGCACGATGAGGTAGTCGCAGATCCGCTCGAGGTCGGCGAGCAGGTGCGAGGACAGCACGACCGTCGTGCCCGACTCGGCGACGCCGCCCATGAGCGCCTGCAGGAACTCGCGGCGCGACAGTGGGTCGAGGCTCGCGACCGGCTCGTCCAGCAGCAGCACCCTGGGCCGCTTGGCGATGGCGAGGGTGAGCGCGACCTGGGCGCGCTGCCCGCCCGACAGCGTGCCGACCGCCTGGTCGAGGGGGATGCGCAGCTGGGCGAGGCGCTCCCGGGCCAGTGCCGTGTCGAAGCGGCGGTTGAGCCGGGTGCCGAAGGTGATCAGCTCGGCGCCGGTGAAGTCCTGGTACAGCGGGGTGTCCTGGGCCACGAAGCCGATGTCGGCGAGCAGTGCGGTGTTGTTGCGCGGCGCGGCGCCGAAGACGCGCACCTCGCCCTCGTCGGGGCGCAGCAGGCCGACGGCGAGGTGCAGCAGGGTGCTCTTGCCGGCGCCGTTGGGCCCGACGAGCGCCGCGATCCGGCCGGCCGGAATGTGCAGGGAGCAGTCGCGCAGGGCCCATTTCTTGCGGTACCGCTTGCCGAGACGATCGGCCTGGATCGCGATGTCGTCCATCGGTGTCCTCACGTCCTCATTTCCGGTTGGTTGCTGCGCATGGTGGTCTCGATCAGCGCCCTGATGTCGTCGGCGCCGAGGCCGGCCGCCCGGGCCCGCCCCAGCCAGGCGACGAGCTCCTCGCGCAGCTCCACCTGGTTGTCCAGCGACGGGCCGGCGAGCGTGGCGACCAGGAACGTGCCGACGCCGGGCCGGCCCTCGGCCAGGCCCTCGAGCTCCAGCTCGCGGTACGCCTTGAGCACGGTGTTGGGATTGATCGCCAGCGTCTGGGCCACGTCGCGCACCTTCGGCAGCTGGTCGCCCGGGCGCGCCAGGCCGACCCGCAGGGCCTGCCGCACCTGCTGTACCAGCTGCATGTAGGTCGCGACCTTGGACCGGCCGTCCAGCACGAACTCGATCACCGCTGCCGACTCTCTCTATTGTCCTACGACAGTAGGACAGGATGCCCGGAACGTGTTTCGCTGTCAACCGCAAGCCCTGCCATACCTTCGAGCGAACCCGGGCCGCGGACTCTTGCCTCCGCATTGATTCCGACCCATAGCCTTGGGCCAGGCGCGCGTTGAGGAGGTCTCCGTGGCGGCATCCACCATCGGCGAGTCGGTCCTGCCGGAACTGCGGACAATGTGGTGGGAGACGGGGATGCGGGCGCGGGTCGACGCCGGCCTCTTCGCGGTCTTCGCCGAGCTGCCCGGGCTCGTCGGCCGGGCCCTGGTCATCAGCTGGCGCGCCGACCGGGCGCGCACGCTGACCGTGGCCCTGGCCACCGTCGGGGCCGGCGTCATGGCCGCGTTCGGCCTGCTGGCCACGCAGCGGGTGCTGGTGCAGCTCTTCGCGGGCGGCCCGACCTCCGACAAGGTCATCGCCGCGCTGCCCGCCCTGGCCGCGCTCGCCGCCGTCACCGCGGTCCGCGCCGGCCTGGGCATCGCCACCGGATACGCCCAAAACGGCCTGACCCCGCGGGTGAGCCGCGAGGTCGAGCGGCGGCTGTTCGAGGTCACCACCGCCGTGCGGCTCGACGCGTTCGACGCCGACGCGTTCGCCGACGACATGGAGCGCGCCTCCCGCGGCAACGACTCGGCGATCTCGCTCGTGCAGGGCGCGATGAACCTCTGCGCCGGCCTCGTGAGCCTGCTCGCCGTGGCCGCCGCGGTCATCGTCATCCACCCGCTGCTGCTCGTCGCGCTGCTGTTCGCCACGGTGCCCAACGCGTGGGCGTCGCTGCGGGCCGGGCATCAGCGGTACCAGACGTACCTGGCCGGCTCGGTGCGCCGCCGGCGGCTGTGGCTGCTGCACCGGCTCATGGCCGAGCGCGAGTCGGCCGGGGAGCTGCGCGCGTACGGGCTGCGCCGCTTCCTGCTCGACCAGTACGACCGGGTCATGGGCGCCGAGACCGACATCCAGCTCGCGCTGGCCCGCCGGGTCACCACCACGACCAGCGCCGGCTCCGTCATCGGCGGCCTGGCCACCGGCGCCGTCTACGTCCTGCTCGGCGTGCTGCTGCACGACGGGCGCATCCCGCTGGCCGCCGCCGCGACCTGCGTCATCGCCGTGCAGGCCGCGCAGCGGGCGCTGGTGACCGTGACGTTCCAGGTCGACCACATCTACACCGACGGCCAGCACTTCAGCGACTACACCGGCTTCATGCAGCGCGCCGCCGAGCACCTGCCCGAGCCGGCGTCGCCCGCGCGCCGCGACCCCGGCGACCTCGCCACGCTCAGCGTGCGCGGGGTCAGCCTGCGCTACCCCGACCGCGACGAGGCCGCCGTCGACGACGTCAGCCTCACCATCCACGCCGGGCAGACGGTCGCCTTCGTCGGCGAGAACGGCTCCGGCAAGACGTCGCTGGCCGCGGTCATCGCCGCGCTGCGCCGGCCGGTCGCCGGCGTCGTGGAGTGGAACGGCCGGCCGCTGGAGGACTGCGACCCCGAGGCGCTGCGGGCCCGGATCGGGGTGGTGACGCAGGAGTACCACAAGTGGCCGTTCACCGCGGCGACGAACATCGCCATCGGCGACATCGCGGCCGAGCCGTCCCGCGACCGGATCGAGGCCGCCGCGGCCCGCGCCGTCGCCCACGACATGATCCGCGAGCTCCCGCACGGCTACGAGACGCTGCTGGACCGCACGTTCGCCAACGGCCAGGACCTCTCCGGCGGCCAGTGGCAGCGCATCACCGCCGCCCGCGGCTTCATGCGCGACGCCGAGCTGCTCATCATGGACGAGCCGTCCTCCGCGCTCGACCCGCGCGCGGAGGACGCACTCTTCCAGGCGATCCGGGACCGCCAGGGCACCGCGACGACGATCCTGATCACACACCGGCTGGCCAACGTCCGCCACGCCGACCGGATCTTCGTACTGCACCACGGCGCCCTGGTCGAGTCTGGCACGCACGCCGAGCTCATCGCCGCCGGCGGCCGCTACGCGGAGCTGTTCCGCCTCCAGGCCGCCGGCTACGTCACGACCTGACGGCGGCCCGGGCCGGCGTCGCGGCCAGCAGGAGCGTCGAGGCGACCGCGAACCCGGCCGCGGCGAGGTACACCAGGCCCGGCTGCGCGTGCGCCAGCGACCACGCGAACGCCGCGCCGGCCGTCACCGGCACCACCGTCTCGGCGATCGCGCCGATGCCGGTCACCGCGCCCTGCACCGTGCCCTGCTCGTCCGCGCCGGCCTGCCCGGACAGCCACGCCTGCGCCGCCGCGATGCCGAGGGTGCTCAGCACGCCGACGGCCTGCAGCGCGTAGAGCGCCCACGGCCCGGTCACGAACGCGGTGCCGCCGAAGGACACGACGCCGAGCGCGCCGCCGAGCACCGCGGCCCGCTTGTCGCCCAGCCACCGCACGCCCGGGCCGACGAGGCGGGCCTGGAACGCCGCGACGGCGAGCGCGCCCGCCGCCATCACGAGCCCGACCCGGGCCGGGCTCCACGCGAAGCGGTACGTCAGGAAGAACGCCCACACCGCCTGGTGCGTCATCCGGCCGAGGTCGGCGAAGAACCGGGCCAGGGCGAGCCGGCCCAGCACCGGACGGCGCAGCACGGCGGCGAGGGCGGTGACCGGGTTGGCCAGGCGCAGGGTCAGCGGCGTGGTGCGATCGCCGGGGCGGGACTCCGGCAGGACGAAGTACCCGTACGCGACGTTGGCGAACGCCAGCCCGGCCGCGGCGTAGAACGGCAGCCGCACGTCCACGGCCCCGAGCAGGCCGCCGAGCGTGGGACCGGCGATGAAGCCCAGCCCGAACGCCGTGCCGACCAGGCCGTACGCGCGGGCGCGGCCGGCGGGCTCGACGACGTCGGCGATGTAGGCGTTGACGACCGTGTTCGTCCCGGCGCAGGCGCCGGCGGCCGCGTGGAACACCAGCAGCAGCGCGGGCGCCGGCGCGACCGCGTGGGCCAGCCAGTCCACGCCGAGGCAGGCGAGCGACACGAGCAGGACGGGCCGGCGGCCGTAGCGGTCGGCGATCCGCCCGAGCAGGGGCGAGCACAGGAACTGCAGCATGCCGAAGCTGGAGCCGAGCACGCCGGACCAGCGGGCGCCGTCGGTGGCGTGGCCGGTCAGGGCCGCCATCAGCGCCGGCAGGATCGGCACGACCAGGCCGAGGCCGAGCATGTCGATGAACACGGAGACGAGCAGGAAGGACAGGGCAGGGGCAGAGGCCCGGCGCATCGTGGCTCCCGAGTGTCGAGGAGGGTCAGGTGCCCCCCTCGAGCTCGCCTCTGAGACACGGAGGATCAGATTATCGGTACCGTCAAATGGTTTAATTCGGGCAGGCTCAGCGGAGTGTGACCCGGCGGCGGACCCGCCACAGGCCGAAGGCGGCCAGCAGCGCGGACAGCGCCGTGTACGCGGACAGCTCGATCCACTGGAAGGGCCAGTAGCGGCGGCCGGGCTGGTAGGTGTACTGGAAATGCAGGTGCTGCTTCGCCATGCAGTCCTGGTCCTGCGCGCGGTCGCCGGTGACGCACGGGCGCGCCTGCTTGGCGTTGTACGGGGTGCCGTCGGCGTTGTAGATCTGGCTGACCGGGTCCATCGACCAGGCGCCCGGCATCGTGTACCCGATGATGCGCGCCGACGTGTCGTTGAACCCGAAGCCGTTGGCGTGCTCCATCACGTCGGCGGTGAATGCCACGTCCGTGGTGATCGGCGGCATGAGATGGACCCGCACGACGTTGGGCACCACGATCTGCAGCACGACGAACGCGCCGGCGACGATCGCCATGCTCGCCACCGTGCGGCGTACCAGCAGGCCCACGACCACGCCGAGGGTGAACGCGAACAGCGCGTAGCCCAGCGGGGTGACGTCGCGGGACGCGAAGTTCATCGCCCCGAAGCGGCCGCCGGCCCACTGGTCGTAGCGGCTCGCATTCCACGTGAGCAGCAGGCTGTACACCCCGGTGACGGCGACCGCCGCGGCGCCCAGCACCGCCAGCTTCACGGCCAGCCAGCGGCGGCGGGTCACGCTCTGGTTCCACACCAGGCGGTCGGTGTGCGCCTCCAGCTCGCGGGCGACCAGCGGCGCGCCCCAGAAGACGCCGATGAACCCCGGCACGGCGATGAGCAGCGCGCCGAGCAGCGCCACCGGCGCCTCGTAGCGGTCGGAGAACAGCCGCCGGGTCGTCGCGCAGTCCGACGGCACGCAGTTGACGACGTCGGCGGCGTAGTCGTGGCGGATCTGCACGCCGAGGTACAGCAGGTAGGCGGCGACCGCGAACAGCGCGACCGCGGCGACGAGCGCCTGGATGCGGAACTGCCGCCAGGTGAGCCAGATCATCGCTGCGCCTCCGTCGCCATCATGTACGCCAGCCCCACGTCCTCGAGATCGGCGCGCTCGGCGCCGGGGATCGGATCCGCCGACCGCACGATCGCCGTGCGGCCCGCGGTGGTGCGGTCGGTGTGCACGACCCGGGCCGCGGCGGGCAGCGCGCCGAGCGCCGGATCGTGCTCGCCGTCCAGGCGCAGCCGGTGGTGCACGGCGACGAGGTCGGCGACGGCGCCGTCGATCTGCACCCGCCCGCCGGCCAGCACGATCAGGTGGTCGCAGACCTGGGCCAGGTCGCCCAGCAGGTGCGAGGACAGCACGACGCTCACGCCGAGCTCCTCGACGAACTCGAGCAGGTCGTGCAGGAACGTGCGCCGGGCGATCGGGTCGAGCGAGGCGACCGGCTCGTCGAGGATGAGCAGCTCGCCGCGCTTGGCCGCGGCCACGGTCAGGGCGAGCTGGGCCCGCTGGCCGCCGGAGAGCCGGCCGGCCTTCTGCTGCGGGTCGAGGCCGAGCCGCTCGATGCGCCGCTTCGCCAGGCTCGCGTCCCAGCCGGGGTTGAGGCGCGCGCCGAGACGCAGGTGGTCGGCGACGGACAGGCCGGCGTACACCGGCGCGTCCTGCGCCACGAAGCCGACCCGGGCCAGCTGCCCGGCGCTGCCGGCGGGGACGGCGCCGAGGACCTCGATGCGCCCGCCGCTCGGCGCGATCAGCCCGCCGGCCAGGCCCAGCAGCGTCGACTTGCCGGCGCCGTTGGGGCCGACGAGGCCCACGATCCGGCCCGCCGGGATACGGATGGTGCAGTCGCTCAGCGCCGTCTTGCGGCCGTACCGTTTGCTCAGCGCCGTCGTCTCGATGACCGACGTCATGAATGATCTCCCGTCCTTTCCGGTGATACGGCCAGTTCTAGCCACGAAGCGGTCACAGGACGGTCCGCGCCGCTGTGACCGCCCTGTGACCGCGGCCCGGTTAGGCTCGGCGCGATGAGGGTGCTGGTGGTGGAGGACCACAGGCCGCTGGCCGACTCGGTCGCGCGGGTGCTGCGCCGCGAGGGCATGGCGGTCGACGTGGCCTACGACGGCGACGCCGCGCTCGAGCGCACGGACGTCGTCGAGTACGACGTCGTCGTGCTCGACCGCGACCTGCCCGGCGTGCACGGCGACGAGGTGTGCCGCGCCCTCGTGGCCCGCGAGGCGCCCAGCCGGGTGCTCATGCTGACCGCCTCGGGCACCGTCGCCCAGCGGGTCGAGGGCCTCGGCCTCGGCGCCGACGACTACCTGCCGAAGCCGTTCGCCTACGCCGAGCTCGTCGCCCGGATCCGGGCCGTCGCCCGGCGCACCCGCCCGGCCGCGCCGCCCGTGCTCACCCACGGCGACCTGCGCCTCGACCCGGCGCAGCGGGTCGCCACCCGGGCCGGCGCCCGCCTGCCGCTCAGCCCGAAGGAGTTCGCGGTGCTGGAGTACCTGCTCGGCGGCCGGGGCCGCGTGATCCCGGCCGAGGAGCTGCTCGAGCGGGTCTGGGACGAGGCCGCCGACCCGTTCACGACCACCGTCAAGGCGACCGTCAACCGGCTGCGGGCCAAGCTCGGCGACCCACCGCTGATCGAGACCGTCGCCCGCGCCGGCTACCGGATCTGAGCCCGTGCGCCCGGCCAACCGGCTGCGCCGGCGGCTGACCCTGCTCTACTGCGTGGCGGCGAGCATCTCCGGCATCGTCCTGCTGGTCCTGCTCACCCTGGTGTCGCTGAGCCTGCCCGGCGGCGCCAGCGTCAGCCAGGCACGGCCGCACGCGGTGCCAATCCTGCGCCCCGAGCCCCCGGCTCGGGCGGTGGTCTACCCCGGCGACCGCGACGACTACCGCGAGCGGGTGCTCCTCGTGCCCGGCATCGCGCTGCTCATCATGGTGCCCATCTCGCTGGCGTTCGGCTGGTACTTCGCCGGCCGCCTGCTGCGCCCGGTGCGCACGATGACCGAGTCGCTGCAGCAGATCTCGGGCCGCAACGTCCACGAGCGCCTGGCGGTGGCCGGGCCCCGCGACGAGTTCAAGGACCTCGCCGACACCATCGACGGCCTGCTCGGCCGCCTCGAGCAAGCGCTGGACGGCCACAAGCGCTTCGTCGCCAACGCCGCCCACGAGCTGCGCACCCCGATCACCGTCGAGCATGCCCTGCTCGAGGAGCCGCTCATCGACGCCGGCGCCACCGTCGAGTCGTACCGGGCGAACTTCGAGCAGCTCATCGCCGTCAACCGGCACCGCGGCGAGCTGCTGGAGTCGCTGCTGACGCTGGCCGCCAGCGAGTCGGCGCGCGACGGCGGCGAGCCGCTGGACCTCGGCGACGTGGTGACGGCGGCGCTGCGCGAGCGCGCGGACCAGCTCGGCGAGCGCGGGCTGAGCGTCGAGGCCACCGTGCGCCCGGCGCCGCTCGTCGGCGACCCGCTGCTCGTGGCCCGCCTGGTCGCCAACCTGCTCGACAACGCCATCCACTACAACGCGCCCGGCGGCCGCATCGAGGTGAGCGTGCGCGGCTACGAGGGCCGCACCCGGCTGCGCATCGCCAACACCGGCGCCGTGGTGCCGCCCGAGCAGGTCGAGCGGCTCTTCGAGCCGTTCCAGCGGCTGCGCCGCGTCGCCGACGACGGCCACCACGGCCTCGGCCTGTCGATCGTGCGGGCCATCGCGGTCGCCCACGGCGCGACGGTGTCGGCCCGGGCCCGCCGCGACGGCGGCCTCACGGTCGAGGCCGACTTTCCGGCGTGACGTCCGGCATCCTGTCCGGCATGCCTTCCGGCGCGAGGTCCGGCGTCCGGATGTCGATGCCGAGGTCGGCGGCGCTCACGCCGAAGCGCTCGCGCAGCTCCCGCATCCGCTCGTCAAGGGCCATCAGGGTGTCGCCGATCCGCTCGACCTGCTCGTCGCTGAGGTCGCCGACGTCGATGCGGCGCAGCGCCTGGCGCTCCATCAGCTCGCGCACGAGATCGAGGACGGTGAGCACCAGGGCGGCGAAGCCGCGCTCGAAGTCGTCCCGGTCGAGCTCGATGCGCGGGTTCACCGCCCCGCCTCCTCGCGTGTTGACGCCTCCTCGCCGACCGGCGCCGTCTTGCGGACCGGTGTGCCCTCGAGGACCGGCGCCCCCTGCTGGACCGGCGCCGCCAGGCGGAGCGGCCCTCCCTCGCCGACCGACGTCACCAGTGCGCGCAGCGACAGGTAGACCAGGTCGACGCCGGCGATCGACAGGGTCACGTCGCCGGTGATGACCACGCCCTTGGCAAGGAGCCGGTCGAGCAGGTCGACGAGGCCGACCGGGTCGCTCACCTCGGTCGTCGTCATGGCGCCGGCGCCTCCTGGTCCTCGTCCCGTGTCTCGTGCTCGTCCTCGGCCGACGCGAACGAGTACGGCGGCCAGGGCCCGGTGAGCTCCAGGTGCAGCTCCGGGTGGCGCTCGGCCTGCGCGTCCACGGCCTCGCCGAAGGCCACCCCGCCCGCGACCAGGTACGCCCCGTTGAGCACCATCGGCTCGCCCCGGCCGGTGAGGCGCCGATCCTGCGGCGGGTGGCGGCGGGCGGCCACGGCGCCGCCGGCCAGCGCCGCGTGCACCTCCTCGGCACCCTCGCGCGCCCGCCGCAGCCGCTCGTCGTCGGCGGTGAGCTGCGCGCGCCGCCGCTGCAGGTAGGCGACCCCCGGGCGGGCGTCGGCCGCGACGGACGGCGCCGGTGCCGGCTCGGCGTACGCCTTGACGCCCCACTCCGCGCGCCCCTCGATGCGCTCGAGCACGGCCTCGAAGTCGCCGTGGCGCTCCTGCAGCATCGCCCGGACGCCGTCGTCGTCGCGGTACACGGTGGCCAGGGTCGCCGGGACCACGGCGCCGAGGCGGCCGGCCGCCGCCACCACGGCATGGTGGGACCGGGCCACGCCCTCCAGCCAGGCCAGGTTCTCCAGGTTGCGCCGCAGCGCCGCCTCGCCGAACTCGGCCAGGTCCACGGGGCTGACCACGGCGAGCAGTCCTGCGGCGGCGACCGTGCGGACCGCCTCGCCGCCGATCCCGGTGACGTCGGCGAGCCCGGCCGGCGCGGTAGGCCCGGGCCCGCGGGCGACCGCGTGCAGCCAGAGGCCGTCAGTCATGGCGCTCCTCCCGGCCGGTGGCTGACCTGGCCCTGCCCTCGTCGACGCCGGACCTGACCCTGCCCTCGTCGATCGCGGGCTTGGCCTTGCCCTCTTCGATCGCCGCGGGCTTGGTCTTGCTGTCGGGAAGCGCCTCGCGCGCCCCGGAGGTGAGCCACGGGTCGTGCTCCCACCAGTCGATGCCCATCTGCCGGGCGGTGTCGACCGAGGCGACGACCAGGCGCAGCTTGAGCGTGAGCAGCTCGATGTCGAGCAGGCTCACCCGGATGTCGCCGACGATGACGATGCCGCGGTCCAGCACCCGCTCCAGGATGTCGCCGAGGTTGGCCGGCTCGTGGGAGGGCACCACCTGCTGCTGCGTCATTTCACGCCCCCTCGTCGCCCTTGCCGCGCGGGTAGCGCTTTGTGCGCCGCAGCGAGGTCAGGTCCCCGTCGGGGCTGACCTCCGCCCGGTACGTGGCCAGGATGTCGCTGGAGGACGGGATGCGCCGGTCCTCGACCACCTCGACCTCGACCAGCCAGCCGTCCTTGGCGTCACGCTCCAGCGCGGTGACGCCCGACGGGGGCTTCCCGGTCAGTTCGGCGACGTCGTGCAGGACCGCCCGTACGACCGTGCCCGCGTCCACCTCGTACTCGTCGTCGTAGCGTTCATCGCTCTGGGCCATGCATCAGCCCCCCTGCCTGGTCTGGAGGAGCCTGCCGATGAGCTCGCGCTGCTGCCGGTCGGCCTCCTCCGGTTCGATCCGGCCGGCGGCCTTGGCCTCGTCGACCTCGACGAGCTTGCGCCGGATCACCGTTGGGTCGTACAGCTCGTGCTCGACCTGGTCGCGGATCACCTCGCCGACCCAGATGACCATGCGGGCCGGGGCGAGCGGCAACGTCAGGATCGCGCTGACGAGTCCCACGTTCACCCCTCCGGCTGGGGCTCGGCGGTGAAGTCGTAAGGCGCGACCGGGCCGAGCAGCCGGACCTCGATGCGCCCGTCCCAGTCGTGGGCCAGCCGCTCCACCGTGCGCACCAGCTCCCGTTCCCGGGCCGTCTCGGCCAGCACGGCGATGGCGGCGACGTCGAACTCGCCGGTCGGCGCCCGCCTGACCAGGTCGGTGCAGACCGGCTCCAGGGCGTCGGCGAGCTTCGCCGCATCCGCGTCGCGGCGCGTGTCGATCGCACCGCCGATGCGCTCGCCCAGCGCGATGCGCTCGGCGTGGGTCTCCTCCTCGGGCCGGTCCCGGATCGCGTCCCGGCGCCGCCGCAGGTCCGGGTCCTCGGTGAGCACCTCGCGCAGGACGGTGTCGCGCACGTAACGGGCGCTGACAAGGTACTGCGCCAGGCCCTCGAGCTCGCGCAGCGCCGCCTCGAACTCGTCGTGGTGCGGCGCGAGCAGCTCGTCGACCGTCGCCTCGCGGCTCGTCAGGACCGCGCCGAAGCGCATCGGCAGCACCGGCACGACGGCGGCAACGGCGTCCAGCAGCCCCTCGTGGCCGAGGAGGTCGTCGGGTGTCCCGAGTGGACGGTCGAGGGACACGTCGGTGACGAGCGCCGCGATGCGGCCGTGCCGCACGACGTCGACCCGCGCCGATTCCTCGCCGATGCCGTGCGCCTCTGGGTCGGTCTCCACGTCGGCCGGGACGATGCCGTAGATGTAGACACCGGTCGCGGTGGGCATGTCAGTCCCCCTCCCGCTGACTGCGCCGCTGACGCGGCCGCTCCTGCGGCTCGAGCACGTCCCGGACCTTGTCGCCGGCGGCCTCGAGCGCGCCCTTCACGCCGCCCTTCACCTTGTGCTTGGCGCCGCCCTGGGTGATGTCGCCCACGAGCTCGGGCAGCCCGGCCTTCTCCTGCGAGATGTCCAGCCGGTTCACCGCCTCGGCGAAGCGCAGGTAGGTGTCGACGCTCGCCACGACGATGCGTGCGTCGATGGTCAGCAGCTCGATGCCGACGAGCGAGACCCGCACGTAGGCGTCGATGACGAGCCCCTTGTCGAGGATCATGCCGACCACCTCGGCGAGCGAGGCCGAATTCGGCCTGTCGACGACGCCGCCGCCGCGTGGCTGCATGGCCGTGGTCATCGTTCTGCCTCCTCGGGCTGCTGCTCTTCCTGGGACCGCCGCTGCTGGTTGGCCGGCCGTGCTCGCCTGGTCTGCCGCTGCGGCCTGGGCCGCCGGCCTTCCTCAGGTTGTTCCTCTTCCTCGGGCGGTTCCTCTTGCTTAGGCCGGCGCCGCTGCCTGGGCTCGCGGCCTTCCTCAGGTTGTTCCTCTTCCTCTTCCTCCTCGGGCTGTTCCTCTTCCTCTTCCTCGGGCTGTTCCTCTTCCTCGGGCTGTTCCTCTTCCTTGCCCTGGGGCTCTTCCTCTTCCTGGCCCTTGCGCTCTTCCTCTTCCTTGGCCTGCTCCTCTTCCTGCATCGCGGTCTGGTGGTCCTTGACCACCTCGCCGTCGCGGATCTCGCCGCGCCAGCCCTCTACCGAGTCCGGGTCGAGGATCGTCTGCGTCATCACGTGCCGCCGGAAGTGCTTGAACTCCAGCCGCGTGCGCCGGCCCTGGGCCCGCCACAGGTTTCCGGTGCGTTCGAACATGCCCTGGGGGTGGTACTCCAACGCCAGCATGATGCGCGTCAGGTTCGGCCGCAGCTCGTGGAACGTGACGGTGCCGTCGACGTGGCCCTTGGCGCCCTTGGACTTCCAGACGATGCAGTAGTCCGGGATCTGCTGGATGATCGAGGATTCCCACTTGCGGTGCGACCAGAAGATCTGGGCCTTCCAGTTGAGCTTCTCGTCGGACTCCGCCTCAACGGTCTCGACCTTCTTCATGAAGCTCGGGAAGTCCGCGAACTGCGTCCACTGGTTGTAGGCGACCCGCAGGGGCACGCCCACGTCG
The DNA here is from genome assembly GCF_050936175.1 of Dactylosporangium sp. CA-139066. Lineage (NCBI taxonomy): Bacteria > Bacillati > Actinomycetota > Actinomycetes > Micromonosporales > Micromonosporaceae > Dactylosporangium > Dactylosporangium sp. CA-139066. The sequence continues at coordinate 4,883,044 of NZ_JBNJNH010000001.1, forward strand.
AGCGACTCCTCGATGTTGGTGACCTTGAGCTTCTTGCCCCGGCCGCCGCCCTTGCCGAAGAATCCCTTCACCTTCTCCTTGAGCCCGGTCCATCCGCCGGACAGCGCGGCGCGGAACGGCGACTTGCCCTCGGCGATCTGTCCCGCCCCCGACGCCGCCGCGGCCAATCCCGGGCTGCTCTTGCCGCCGGCGTAGTCGGTCAGGCGCTCAGTGACGGACCCGAGCCTCTCGCCGACCCGGCTCAGCGCCCGCCGCCCGGCCACCGCCGCCAGTTCTCGCGCGTCCCGTGCGACCATCCCGGCGAGTTGCGCGCCGAGGCTCTTGTCGCCTGTCTTCTCAGCCATGGCCGCCGCCCTATCTGCGCCGCCGTACCGGGGCCCGGACTGCGGACCGTACGCGAGCGCTCACCGGCTCTTCCTCTTCCTCTTCCTCTTCCTCTTCTTCCTGGTCTCCTTCCTCCTCCTCGTAGTCCTCCTCGTCCTCGGGCTCCTCCTCGCGCTCGTACCGCTCCTCTTCCTCGGCCTCCTCGGCGGGTGGCCGACGGCGCGGCCGCCGTCGCGGTGCCCGGCCCTCGTCCCGCTGGCGAGGCGCCTCTTCCTCTTCGGCCGGCTCCTCTTCGGCCTTCCTCTCCTTCTCCTGCTGGAGCAGCGACGAGGTGCGATCGCGCAGCCGGTCGCTCACCGAGGCGATCCGGCCGGTGACGGCCGCCTTGGCGGCCTCCTTCGTGGCGTTGACGAGCGGCGCGCCCATCTCGCCCAGCTTGCCGAGCTCCGGCGTCGACTTGAGCGCCCGCAACCCGTGCTCCACAAGGGATCCGGGCCGGCCGAAGCGCCCGGCCGCGATGGCGGCCCCCAGCAGCAGGCCCCACCGCAGCTTGCGCTGGCGCCCGAGCAGATAGCCGATTCCGGCGGCCAGAGCCACCTGGGTTTTGCAATGCATTGGCCTCTCCCTTCGGCAGTGGGGGGCAAACCGTCCGGTACCCCCACCCCCTGGGGCGAAACCAGTGGGGAAGCGATCGGCGGGCGCGACCCGGCCGACCGGCGGCGAGGCGCCACCAGGCCTTACGCCGTCTCAAAAAGCCGGGTTCAGCGCCGCTGCGTCGCCGTCACACCGCGAGGTCGAGCGCGATGTCGAGCAGCAGGTCCTCCTGCCCACCCACGAGCCGTCGCCGGCCGGCCTCGAGCAGCAGCTCCCGCACCGCGACGCCGTATCGGGCGCCGATGGTCTCGGCGTGGCGCAGGAAGCTCGAGTACACCCCGGCGTACCCGAGCGTCAGCGTCTCCCGGTCGACCCGCACCGGCCGGTCCTGCAGCGGCCGGACGAGGTCCTCGGCCGCGTCCTGCAGCGCGTGCAGGTCGGCGTCGTGCGCCCAGCCGTCCAGGCGCGCCGCGGCGGCGAAGACCTCGAGCGGGCAGTTGCCGGCCCCGGCGCCGTGGGCGGCGAGCGACGCGTCGACGCGCACCGCGCCCTCCTCGACGGCGGCGAGGGAGTTGGCGACGGCGAGCGAGAGGTTGTCGTGCGCATGTATGCCGATCTCTGTGCCGGGGTCGAGGGCGTCGCGGTAGGCCCGGACCCGGTCGCGGACGCCGCGCGGGGTGAGGTGGCCGCCGGAGTCGGTGACGTAGACGCAGCGGGCGCCGTAGGACTCCATGAGCCGGGCCTGGCCCGCGAGGGCCGCGGGCTCGGCCATGTGGCTCATCATGAGGAACCCGGACACGTCCAGGCCGAGCTCGCGGGCGGTGGCGATGTGCTGGGCGGCCACGTCGGCCTCGGTGCAGTGGGTGGCGACCCGCACCGAGCGGACGCCGAGGGCGTGGGCGCGGTGCAGGTCGCCGACGGTGCCGATGCCGGGCAGCAGCAGCGTGGTGAGCCGGGCCCGGGTGACGGCGCCGGCGACCGCGGCGATCCAGTCGGCGTCGGTGTGGCTGCCGGGGCCGTAGGTGACGCTGCCGCCGGCCAGGCCGTCGCCGTGGGCGACCTCGATCGCGTCCACGCCGGCGGCGTCGAGGGCGGCCGCGATCGCCGCCGCCCGGGCCGGCTCAAGACGGTGCCGGGTGGCGTGCATGCCGTCGCGGAGCGTCACGTCCTGCAGATACAGCCTCATCGCGCCGCCAGCCGCTCGCCGGCCCGCACCGCGGCCGACGTCATGATGTCGAGGTTGCCCGCGTAGGCGGGCAGATAGTGCCCGGCGCCCTCGACCTCCAGCAGCACGCTCACCTGGTGGGTGACGCCGGTGGCCAGGGTCGCCGTGCCGTCGCCGACCGGCGTGACCTGGACGGGCTGCTTGAGCCGGTAGCCGGGCACGTATGCGGCCACGTCGGCCACCATCTTGCCGACGGCCCGCACGATGGCGCGCCCGTCGTCGGGCCGCTCCAGGTTGACGAGGCAGAAGACGGTGTCGCGCATGATGAGCGGCGGCTCGGCCGGGTTGAGCACGATGATGGCCTTGCCGCGCCCGGCGCCGCCGACGCCCTCGATGGCGCGGGCCGTCGTCTCGGTGAACTCGTCGATGTTGGCGCGGGTGCCGGGCCCGGCCGAGCGCGAGGCGATCGAGGCGACGATCTCGGCGTAGGGGACCGGGACGACGGACGCGACCGCGGCCACGATCGGGATCGTCGCCTGCCCGCCGCAGGTGACCAGGTTGACCTCGGGGGCGTCGAGGTGCGCGTCGAGGTTCACGGCCGGCACCACGAACGGGCCCAGGGCCGCCGGGGTCAGGTCGACGACCCGCACCCCGAACGGCGCGAGCGCCTCGGCGTTGGCCCGGTGCGCGGCCGCCGAGGTCGCGTCGAACACGACCCGGACGTCCTCGAAGCAGGGCAGCCTGACGAGCCCGTCGACGCCGCCCGCCGTGGTCGCCAGCCCGAGCCGGGCCGCCCGCGCCAGCCCGTCGGAGCCGGGGTCGATGCCGGCCATCGCGAGCGCCCGCAGCCCGCGCCCGCCGCGCAGCAGCTTGATCATCAGGTCGGTGCCGATGTTGCCGGAGCCGATGATCGCCGCACCCGCGCTCACCGGAACGCCGCCGTCACCGGGCCGAGCCCGTCGATGTCGGCCGCGAACCGGTCGCCGGCCACGACGGGCACCATCGGGCCGAGCGCCCCCGACAGCACGATCTCGCCCGCGCACAGCGGGCGGCCGAGGTCCCGGGCCGTGTTCGCCAGCCAGGCCACCGCGAGCACCGGGTCGCCGAGGCAGGCCGCGCCGGAGCCCGCCGACACCACGACGTCCCCGCGCCGCATTTCCATGGTGTGGTACCGCAGGTCGAGCCCGCCGAGCGGCACCCGCGCGTCGCCGAGCACGAACAGCCCGGACGAGGCATTGTCGGCGACGGTGTCGACGATCCCGATGTCCCAGCCGGCGATGCGGCTGTCGACGATCTCCAGTGCGGGCGCCAGCGCCGCGGTCGCCGCGCGGACCTCGGGCGGCCCGATGCGCCCGGCGTCGAGGTCGGCGCCGAGCACGAACGCCACCTCGGCCTCGATGCGCGGCTGCAGCAGCCGCGACGCGTCGATCGGCGTCCCATGTGGACAGTCCATCCAGGACAGCAGGGTGCCGAAGTCGGGCCGGTCCACGCCGAGCTGGGCCTGCACGGCGGCGTTGGTCAGCCCGACCTTGCGCCCGACGACGGACGCGCCGGCGGCCACCTCGTGCTCGACCCAGGCGGCCTGCACCGCGTACGCGGCGGCGACGTCGCCGTCGGGCAGCAGCCCCCGGACCGGCGGGCACGGCCGGCCCGTCTCCCGCGCCCGCAGCAGTTCGGCCAGGGCCATCTCAGGCCACCTCGAACGTCGTACCGATGCCCATGCCGGTGATCCACTCGGGCACCGGCTCGTAGCTCGTCCACACCAGCGGCCGCCCCACCGCGGCCAGGCCGATGAGCCAGGTGCGGATCTCGTGGCCGCCGCTGCCGGCCCGCTCGCTCAGCCCGTCGTCGCCGAGGCCGACCACCGGCTCGGGGTCGCCGGCCGCGAGCTGCTTGAGGAACCAGGCGTCCCAGGCCGCGTTCACCGGCGCGTCGGGGTTGCCGGCCATGGCCCGCACCCGCGGCTCGCGGGCGGCCGAGAACGCGTGCACGTCGCGCCGGCCGTGGATGAGCGACGCCCGCCGCTCGGCCGGCATCGGGTCGCGCGGGTCGTTGGACGGCAGCCAGTGCGACAGGCCGCCGCTGGCCACCACCAGCACCCGGCCGGGGAACGGGGAGCGGCGGATCGCCGCGCCCATCGCCCGGCCCAGCTCCACGCAGCGGGCCATGCCGGGCAGCGGCGGCGCGGCGGTGTTCACCACGAACGGCACCAGCGGCAGCTCGGCGCGGCCGCGGACCATCTCGTAGCTCTGCACGATGCCGTGGTCGACGGCCAGGGCGTACGACAGCGACACGTCGAAGGCATCGGCCAGCCCGTCGCGGATCGACCAGGCCAGCTGCGCGGCCACCGGCAGCGCGCCGCGGCGGCTGTCGAAGTCGCCGAACGCGGCCACCTGCTCGACGCCGAGCACGAACGGCGGCATGGCGTCGTAGAAGTTGGCGTGGAAGTGGTCCGGGCCGACCACCACGAGCGCGTCCGGGGCGAGGCGGGCGACGGCGGCGGCGACCCGGCCGGCGTCGGCGAGGAACCGGCCGCCGGGCGCGTCCGGGCCGCCGCGGGGGAGCAGGGTCGCGAACGGCGAGTGGGACATGCCGACCAGGCCGACGATCTCGCTCATCGCTCGGCCCGGCCCAGCAGGAACTCGCGGTGCACGGCGAGGTACTCCCGCGGCTTCTCCCACTGCGGCCAGTGCCCGGCGTCGGAGATGACGTGCAGGCGCGCGTCGGGCAGCCAGTCGAGCAGCAGCCGGGCCTCGTCGAGCCCGCCGGTCGGGTCGTGGTCGGTCCACAGCAGCAGCGTCGGCGTCACGATCTTGCCGACCCAGCCGGGGTCCCACGCGAAGTCCTTGCGCACGGCCGGGTCCTGCAGCACCAGCGTGTTCTCGATGGCGGTGACGAACCCGGGCCGGCTGTACACGGCGCGCCGCAGCAGCACCAGCTCGTCGGTGACCATCTCCGTGTGGTGGAACAGGAACTCGACCCGCCGGCGGACGGTGGCGTCGCTGGGATCCCGCACCGCCGCGCGGGTGCTGGCCGAGAGCCCGGCCATCACCTCGGGCTTGTTGGCGATGTTGCCGGGCGTGTTGAGCACGAGCCGGTCGAGGCGGTGCGGGTGGTGCGCCGCCGTCCACGCCGCGACCCAGCCGCCGAGCGACTCCCCGGACAGGTGCGCCGAGCCGATGCCGAGCGCGTCGAGCAGGCCGAGCAGGTGCTCGCTGAGCACGTCGACGGTGTACGGCCGGTCGGGCAGGCCGGACCAGCCGTGCCCGACCATGTCGTACGCGGTGACGGTGAAGTCCTCGGCCAGGCCGGCGATGTCGCGCGCGTACGCCTCGAGGTGGCCGCCGGTGCCGTGCAGCAGCACGAGGTCGGGGCCGGCGCCGGCCCGCAGGACCCGGGTGCGCACCCCGGCGACGTTGACGTGGCGCAGCTCGTGGTCGACGTCGGCCAGCTCGCCCCAGATGCTGATGTGCTCGGGAAGGTCGCTCATGCTCGCTCCTGCGGGAATCGGGCCCGGGCCTCGTCGACGGTGCACAGCCCGGCGCTCTGCCGCCGCGCGATGCCGAGCGCGGCGAGCAGGCGGGAGTTCTCGATGGTGAGGAACTCGACCGGCTCGCCGGCCGAGTCGTTGTAGTGCCGGTGCCAGGTCCACGGCGGCGTGTAGATGAAGTCGCCGGACGCCCACGCCTCGGTCTCGTCCTCGATGTCGCTGTGGCCGCGCCCGGCGATGACGAAGTGGACCGTCTCGTGGTAGTGCCGCTGCATGTCGGAGCTCTCGCCCGGCGGGATCGTCTGCCGGAACAGCTCGAACGTCGCGGTCGGCAGCTTCCCGGCGATCGACAGCGTGGTCGGGTTGTGGATCTGCCCGGCCGGCAGGGTCTCGAGCTCGCCGGCGTGCACGACGAGCGGCCGGGCGGCGCTCGGGCGGACCGAGCCGGTGAGCGCGCCGAGGAAGTCGGCCATGCGGAAGCCTTCGCCGGAGGTTGCCATCACACCATCTCCGTCCGCCCGCCGTCGACCGTGAGCACGGTCCCGTTGACATAGCCGGCGGCGGGGGAGACGAGGAACTCCACCGCCGCCGCGATCTCGTCCGGATCCGCGGCGCGGCCGGCCGGCACCGCGGCCAGGTCCTCGCCGAGCACGTCGCCGATCGGCCGCCCGGCCCGCGCCGAGCGCGCCTCGAGGATCTCCCGGCGGCGCGCGGTGTCGGTGGGGCCGGGGGCCACACAGTTCACCGTCACGCCGTCGGCCGCGTACTCGCGGGAGAGCAGCTTCGCGGCCGCGGTGACGGCGGAGCGCACCACGACCGAGACGGCGAGGTCGGGCTGCGGCTGGCGCACCGCGGTCGAGGTCACGAACACCACCCGGCCGAACCCGCGCCTCGCCATGGCCGGCAACGCATTCCGGCACAGGGCGAGCGGTCCGAGCAGCAACAGCCCGAGGCCGTGCCGCCACGCGTCGTCGCCGACATCGAGGATGCGGCCGGGCGGGGGACCGCCGGCGTTGAGCACCAGGACGTCGCACTCGGCGGCCGCCGCGAGGGCGTCGTCATGCGGGGCCGAAAGGTCGGCGGCGAGGGTCTCGACCGCAGTCCCGGTCTGCTCCAGCAGCCGGGCCGCCGCCTGCTCCAGCGAGCCGGCGGTGCGCCCGGCGATGACCGTGCGATGGGTGGGCGCGAGGCGGGCGGCGATCGCGAAGCCGATGCCGGCGCTGCCGCCGCCGATGAGAGCGTTGCGTGCGGTGATGGCGGCCTCCCGGGTCTCGTGCGATTGCCGCGTGGGCCTTAGCCTGGCCGACATGGACCGCCGGAGCCAACGATGAGTCCCGCTCAGCGGGACGAGGGGGCCGCCGAGGGTGGGCTGGACCGGGCCGCCGCCATCCTCGGCGCGTTCGACGCCGCGCACCGGGAGCTGACCCTGGCCGCGCTGGTCGCCCGGTGCGGACTGCCCCGCTCGACCACCCACCGCACCGCCGACAAGATGATCAGGCTCGGCTGGCTGGACAAGCCGGCCGGGCGGTACCGGATCGGCAACCGGCTGTTCGAGATCGCCAGCCTCGCCCCGATCCGGCTGCAGCTGCGCGAGGCCGTGCTGCCGTTCCTGCAGGACCTGCACCACGCCACGAAGATCACCGTGCAGCTCGGGGTGCTGGACGGCGCCCAGATCCTCGTCGTGGAGAAGATCACCGGGCACCGGGCGATGCCGATCCTGGCGCAGGTCGGCGGGACGATTCCCGCGTACTGCTCGGCGCTCGGGCGGGCGATCCTGGCGTACTGCGAGGCCGACGTCATCGATGCCGCGCTCGCCGGCGACCTGCCCGCGCGCACGCCCCGCACGCTCACCAGCCCGGTCGCCATCATGCGCGAGCTGACCGCGGTGCCGGAGCGCGGCTGGGCCGTCGACCGGGAGGAGGGCAACATCGGCGTCAGCTGCGTCGCCGCCCCCATCTTCGGGCCGCTGGGCGAGGTCGCGGCCGCCCTGTCGGTGACCGGCCCCAGCCAGCTGGTGCGCGCCGACCGCATCGGGCCCGCGGTGCGCATGGCGGCCGCCGCGGCCTCCCGGGCGTACAGCCTCCGCCGTTAAAGCGTCCCGGCCAGCGGGACTCCCGATTGCGGCTGTGCGCGCGCGGCCCGCAGGCTGTGAGCCCTGACACATCCGCGACCGGCGCGGTGTGCGGTCGCAAGGGAGACGACGATGACGCTCGGCGGCGGGTACATGCTGCCCTCCCGCGAGGGAACCCAGATCGCGGCGATCGGCCTCGGCATCACGATGAAGACCAACGGCAAGTCGACCCACGACGCGTACTCGCTGTTCGAGTACGCCATCCCGCCGCGCACCGACGGCCCGCCGGCGCACATCCACACCCGCGAGGACGAGTCGTTCGTCTGCCTCGCGGGCAAACTCGACGTGCAGCTCGGCGGCGAGGACTTCACGATCGGCATGGGCGACTACCTGTACCTGCCGCGCGACGTCGTGCACACGTTCCGCAACACCTACGACGAGGAGGCCCGCGTCATCTCCGTCGTCTCCCCGGTCGGGCTCGAGGGCTACTACCAGGCCCTCGCCGAGCTCCCGCCCGGGCCGAAGGACATCACGAAGATCAAGACGATCATGGCCGACTTCGGCATCCGGCTGCAGCTGCCGCCCCAGGTGAGCTGAGCATGCGCGTCGGGATCATCGGTGCCGGCGTCGCCGGGCTGAGCACCGCGAAGGTCCTGCGGCAGGCCGGCCACGAGGTCATCGTCTGGGACAAGGCCCCCGACGTCGGCGGCGTGTGGAGCCGCACCCGCCGGTACCCGGGCCTGACGACGCAGAGCCCCAAGGCGCAGTACTCCCTGTCGGACTACCCGATGCCGCGCGCCTACCCGCAGTGGCCGACGGGGGAGCAGGTGCAGGAGTACCTCGCCGGGTACGCGAGCCACTTCGGCCTCGAGGCGGTGCTGCGGCTGTCGACGGAGGTCACCGCGGCCACCCCGGCGGCGGGCGGCGGCTGGAGCGTGGCCACCGCCGACGGCGTCGAGCACGTCGACAAGCTCGTCGTGGCCAACGGCGTGTTCTGCGAGCCGGCCGTGCCCGCCTACCCCGGCCGGGCCGAGTTCACCGCCGCCGGCGGCCGCGTGCTGGCCGGCACCGAGCTGCACGACGCCGAGACGGCCCGCGGCAAACGGGTCCTCGTCGTCGGCTACGGCAAGTCCGCCTGCGACGTCGCCGTCCCGCTCAGCGAGGTCGCCGCGAGTACCGACGTCATCGCCCGGCACCTGCTGTGGAAGGTGCCGCGCCGCATCGGCGGCCGGCTCAACTTCAAGATGCTGCTGCTGACCCGGATGGGCGAGGCGCTGTTCCGCTACCGCCATCTGCGCGGCGTCGAGCGCTTCCTGCACGGCCCCGGCAACGGCCTGCGCGGCCGCATGATCAACTCTATCGGCGGCGTGTCGGTGCGGCAGTACCGCCTCAAGCAGCTCGGCCTCGTCCCGCCGGGCCGGATGGAGGACATCGTGCGCGGGGCGATCGGCCTGGCCACGGAGGGCTTCTTCGAGGGCGTCGCCGCCGGCCGGATCGTCGTGCGCAAGGAGCGCACCATCGCCCGCCTGCTCCCCGGCCCCGCCGCCGAGCTCGACGACGGCACCGTCCTGCCCGCCGACCTGATCGTCTGCGCGACCGGCTTCACGCAGGGCGTGCCCTTCCTCGACGCCGACGTCACCGGCCGGCTGCTGGACGAGCGGGGCAACTTCATGCTGTACCGCCAGATCTGCCCGGTCGGCGTCGACGACCTGTACTTCAACGGGTACAACTCCTCGTTCTTCAGCCCCCTCAACGCGGAGATGGCGGCACTGTGGATCGCCGCGGACCTCGCCGGGGCGCTCGACCGGCCGGCGCCGCCCGCCATGCGGCGCGAGGTCGAGGCGCAGCTCGCGTTCATGGACGAGGCGACGAACACCCACCACTGCCGCGGCGGGAAGATCATCCCGTTCTCGCTGCACAACCTCGACGAGGTGCTGGGCGACCTGGGCGTCAACATCAGCGCCGCGGTGCGCGCCTCGCACTGGCTCAACCCGGTCGACCCGGCCGCGTACCGGCGCGTCACGCCGCGGGTTCTCGCTCGCCTCGGGCCGGCCCGGGGCGGCTCGCCGATCCTGGCCGGCGGCGTAGCGAGATCACCGTCGCCGCCGCGAGGACCGCGGTGACGAGCAGGCCGGTCCGGTACCCGGTCGCCGAGGCCAGCAGGCCGAAGCCCGCCGCGCCGATGCCGAGCCCGGCGTCGTACGCCACGCTCCAGAGCGCGGTGACCGTGCCGTAGCGGCTCTGCGGTACCGAATCCAGCATCACGGTGAGGCTCGCGGCCTGCAGCGCCCCGAATCCGGCGCCGAAGACGGCGGCCGCGTCCAGCGCGGCGGCCGGACGGCCGGCGAACGGCAGCGCGGCGAGGCCGGCGGCGGTCACGAGCAGCGCCGGCCCGAGCAGCCGCCGCGGCCCGATCCGGTCGCCGGCCTTCCCGGCGCACCAGCGGGTCACGGTGGCCGCCACGGACTGCACGAGCAGCGCGGCGGCGACCAGCCCCGCGGTGGCGTGCGGCAGCGCCGCGGGCAGGAACGTGGCCACGATCCCGGCGAGCGTGGCGGCCGCGCCGAACACGAGCGCCGGCCGGCCACCAGCCGCGGCAGCACCGGCTCGGCGGCGACGGGCATGCCGTGTCCAGGGACCAATTTCCTGGAACCGGAAGCTGGCCCCATGGGGGCGACGCAACGGCCGGCACCCGTGCGAGGGGTGCCGGCCGTTGGTGTGGTCGGTGGGGCGTTAGTTGGCGGCGATGCCGAGGCCGGCGTTGTCGCCGTGGAATTCGGTGCCCTGGGCGAAGGCGGCGTCGAAGCGCTGCTGCAGCGCGTCGAGCTCGCCGAACTCGGCCTGGTGGGCGTTTTCGGAGCCTTCGGCGGCGAAGACGTGGTCGTCGACGTTGGCGTCGTGGCTGTAGTTGGTGTAGTCGTCGGACTCGTAGTGCACGGCCGGGCCCTGGTCGAACTCGGTGTGGTGGCCCTGGGAGAAGTCGGTCGAGGTGTCGGCGTGGTGGTCGGCCTCGTAGACGCCGAACTGGTTGTTGTAGTCGGCCTCGGAGCCCTGGGCCTGGTGCAGCTGGTCGAGGCCGTCGTGCTCCTGGCCGGACTCGAAGTGGCCGTAGTCGACGTCGCTCATGTCTATGTCTCCCTCAAGCAGTCCGTGTCGCTGTTGAGGAGAACATTAGGGGCCGGAAGATCCGCTCGAATCCCGGAAACGTGCCAGCGGTTAGCAGGCGGCCGGGAGGTAGGCGACCGGCCAGCCGCGGTACATGCCGTGGTCGAGGTGGCCCGCCACGCCCACGCGGCCCGACACGGACGTGCCGATGACCTTGCCCTCGCCCAGACTGATGGCGACATGCCGGACAGCGGGGGCCGTACGCTGTCGCCGTGAAGGCTGGGCGGGCGGTTTCGGCGGCACTGGTCGTACTCCTGGCCGGATGCGACGCCGGCCCGCCGGCCGCGCAGCCGGCCCCGGCGTCGCCGTCCGCGTCCCCGCCGGCCTCGGCCCCGCCCGCGCCCTCGCCGACGCCCGCGGACCTGACCCTGGCCTTCGGCGGGGACGTGCATTTCACCGGGCGTACGGCGGATCTGCTGAAGGATCCGGCGACGGCGTTCGGCCCGATCGCGAGCGTCCTGTCCGGCGCCGACCTCGCCGTGGTCAACTTCGAGACCGCGATCACCACGCGCGGCACGCCGGAGCCGAAGGAGTACCACTTCCGGGCCCCGGTGTCGGCGTACGCGGCGGCGAAGGCGGCCGGCGTCGACGCCGTGTCGGTCGCGAACAACCACGCCCTCGACTACGGCCGCGTCGGGTTCGCCGACACCCTCGACGGCGCGGCGGCGGCCGGGATGCCGGTCTTCGGCGGCGGGCGCAACATCGACGAGGCGTACGCGCCGCTGATCCTGCCGGTGCGCGGCGTCCGCGTGGCGATCCTCGGCTTCAGCCAGATTCACACCCTCGCCGAGTCCTGGAAGGCCGGCCCGTCGACGCCGGGCATCGCCATGGCGTGGGACGTCCCGCGCGCCGTCGCCGCCGTGCGGTCGGCCCGCGAGCGGGCGGACCTCGTGGTCGTGTTCAACCACTGGGGTACCGAAACGGTCTCCTGCCCCAACGACGACCAGAAGCGCTTCGCGGCCGCGCTGGCCGACGCCGGCGCGGACCTGATCATCGGCGCCCACGCCCACGTCCTGCAGGGCGACGGCATGCTGGGCCGCACGTACGTCGCGTACGGCCTCGGCAACTTCGTGTGGTACGTCGGCTCGGGCGCCACCGGCGTCCTGAAGGTCCGGGTCCACGGCCGGTCGGTGACCTCCGCCGACCTGATCCCGGCGGTGGTCTCGTCGACGGGCCGGCCGGCGCCCCTGACCGGCACGGCGGCGGCGAGCGCGGCCAAGCGCTTCACCGACCTGCGCGCCTGCACCGGCCTCGCGCCGGTGGCACGTTCCGGGGATACGCCGTGATCGCCGCACGCCCTCGCACGGGGTGCCGGCCGTTGAGCGGCCCGGCCCGCCGCGTAGGCGTCAGCCGGTGACCGCCTCCGCCACGGCCCCCGGGCCCGCCGGCGGGTTCGCGGCCGGGTTCGCCGCGGCGGCGCGTTCGCGGGCGCGGCGGCCGTAGAGGATCGTCCAGGTGACGAGGGCCGCGGTCACCGCATAGGGCAGGACGGCGTTGACGGCGACCATCGCGTCGGTGGAGAGCGTTTCGGTGAGCGCGATGCGCACGACCGCCTCGGCGAGGAACGTCACGCCCCACACGACGGTCATGATCCGCTGCGTGCGGCGGAAGCCCGCGAACTGCCACAGCCCGTTCCACCAGGCGAGGCGCTCGGCGGAGCCGTCGGTGGCGAACTTGCGGCCGAAGTAGAACATCAGCGGCCGCGGCGCCAGCAGCGAGCCCAGCAGGCCGAGGCCGAACAGGCCGGTGAACGCCGAGTCTTTGAGCAGGACCAGGCGGCCGTCGTGCAGCAGCAGCGACGAGCCGACGCCGACCGCGATGATGACGAGCGTCAGTGCGCCGATCTCGTCGACCCGGCGGCGGATCGCGAACAGGACCCCCACCTCGACGGCCGGCCACACCGCACTGAGTGCCAGCGCAGGGACCTCGCCGGTCCCGCGGCCGGTCAGCACCGAATACGTGATCAGCGGCAGCACGACGTTGCACACGACGGTGGGACCCCAGTTGAGCAGCACACTTCCGAACCGGCCCACGGCCGCCCTCCTCGAACTAGTCAGGTAAGCTCACGAGCGTGAGCGAAAGCGTAGCATCAGATCGAAGCGGGCGGTCGGCCTCACTGGTGCCGTTCCTGTTCGGCGTCGCGCATCGGCCCGAACTGCCCGGCGTCGGGCTGGTCCGGCTGCTCGGCGACCTCGGGCTCACCGAGGCCGCCGCCCGGGCGCTGCTGCTGCGGATGCGGCAGGAGGGCAAGCTCGACAGCGTGCGCCGGGGGCGGATGGTCGGCTACCGGCTCGCCGGTGAGTACGGCAACCGGTTCGATCGCATCCGCGGGGCCGACCGCGCGCCGCAGCTGGAGTGGCCCGGCGCCTACCACGCGCTGCTCTACCAGGTGCCCGAGTCGCGGCGGGCGTTCCGCGACGCCTTGCGCCGCTCCGCCGTCCACGCTGGCTACGGGCAGCTCCAGCAGGGCGTCCTCATCGCGCTGGAGGACCGGACCGCCCTGCTCACCCCCCTCGCCGACCCGCCGCCGGAGGCGCGACTGTTCGTGACGAGCCTTGGCATGGACGAGGCGGAGGCGGCGCGGGCGGCGCACCTCGCGTGGGACCTCGACACACTGGCCGGTACGTTCGCCGCGCATGAACAGGCGCTGCGCGCGGCCCTGCGCGACCTGGCCGAGCCGCCCGAGCCGGGCCCGGACACCCTGCGCCGCTACGTGGATCTGCTGAAGACCACCCTGGTCGACACCCTGCGCAGCCCCCGGCTCCCCGCGGCGCTGTTCCCGCCCGGCTGGCCCGCGCCGGCCCTGTGGCACGCGATCAGCGACGTCCTGCGGGTCTTCGGCGGGCCGGCCACCGCCTACGTCACCCGCGTGCTCGACGCCGGCGCGGGCGTGGCCGGCCCCTGACCCGGGTATCGGCCCGCCATGGCGGCACCGGCGGTGTCAGCCGGCCGCGTGGGTCGCCGCATGGTGCCGCGTGCACGCCGCGGTCAGGGCGGCTTCGGCGGCCGGGCGGTCTCGCCAGCCCTGTACGTCCGTGTGCTTGCCGGGTTCGAGTTCCTTGTAGACGTCGAAAAAGTGGCCGATCTCGTCGAGCATGTGTGCCGGCAGGTCCGCGAGGCCGTTGACGGCCTGCCAGCGGGGATCGGCGGCCGGCACGCACAGCAGCTTGACGTCCGGTCCCTGCTCGTCGGACATCCAGAACACCCCGATCGGCCGCACCCGGACCGTGCAGCCGGGGAACGTGGGCTCGTCCAACAGGACCATCGCGTCGATCGGGTCGCCGTCCTCGGCCAGGGTGTTGGGGACGTAGCCGTAGTCGGCCGGGTAGGCGGTGGCGGTGAACAGCGTTCGATCCAGCCGGATCCGGCCGTACCGAAGGTCCATCTCGTACTTGTTCTGCGAGCCGGCCGGAGTCTCCACGATCATGTCGATGTCCACGGGCCGCCTCCGGTCGCAATCGGTGGCGAGGCAGACAGCGCGGACGGCCGGCACCCGTGACCGGGCGCCGGCCTACGGCTCAGACTCGCGTCAGGTGGGCGGCGTCGATGGCGTCGCGGAGGCGCTGCTCGGCCTCCATGCTCAGGGAGCTGTGCAGCAGGCGGCCGCCGAAGTTGTACGGGGCCATCTCCGCCATCACCTTGTCGACCGTGACCTGGTCGACGAGGAGGAAGAGCGCCGCGGTCCCGGGCTCCAGCGAGCGTCCCAGGTCCTTCATGAAGCTGTCGTCCACGCCCATGTCCGTGGCCTTGCCGGCCAGGGCGCCCGCGCCCGCGCCGACCGCCATGCCGATGAACGGGGCCAGGAACAGCAGGCCGATCAGGCCGCCCCACAGGGCCCCGCCGGCCGCGCCCATCGCCGCGGCGCTGCTGGACTGATGCAGCTTGACCTTGCCGTCCGGCTGGCACTCCACGACGGCGGTGTCGCGTACCGTGATGAGGCCCTGCCGCTGCAGGTCCATGATCTTGTCGCGGGCCGCGTTGGCGGTGGACAGGTCGCGGTAGCCGATGGCAACGAGATCAGTCATGGCACCTTCCCTCTATCAGATCTGGAAGTGCGATACCGCCGGTTCGATACCGCACCCTGCCAGCGTCGCGGCGGAACAACCCGTCCGACTCACCTTCGGCGGGTAGGGTCGCCGATATGACCGAGACGTTCACCCTGGCCCTGCCGGGCGCTGACCTGGTGTACGACGTGCGGGGGCCGCTGCCGCCCGCCGGCGGGCGGCCCGTGCTGCTCATGATCGGCCAGCCGATGACCGCCGACGGCTTCGCCGCGCTCGCGAGCCACTTCGACGATCGCACCGTGGTCACCTACGACCCGCGCGGGCTCGGGCGCAGCGTGCGCACCGACGGGCGGCGGGACAACACGCCGCAGCAGCAGGCCGCCGACCTGCACCGGCTGATCGAGCACCTGGGCGCCGGGCCCGTCGAGGTGTTCGGCAGCAGCGGCGGCGCGGTGACCGGCCTCGAGCTGGTGGCCACCCACCCGGAGGACGTGGTCACGCTGGTGGCGCACGAGCCGCCCATCAATGCCGTACTGGCCGATGCCGACGCCGCCGACCGCGCCCGGGCCCGGTTCAACGACGCCTACGAGCGCGGCGGCGCCGGCGCCGGGATGGCCGCGTTCATTGCGATGACGTCGTGGCAGGGGGAGTACACGGAAGCGTTCTTCGCCATGCCCCTGCCCGACCCGGCGGCGTTCGGGATGCCGGCCGAGGACGACGGCGGCCGCGACGACCCGCTGCTGTCGAAGCACTCGTGGGCGATCACCGACTACCGGCCCGACGCCGAGCGCCTCGCGTCGGTGCCGACCCGGATCGTGATCGCGGTCGGCGAGGAGTCCGCCGGGACGTACACGGCCCGCACCGCCGAGGGGATGGCCGCCGCGATCGGCCAGAAGGCGACGGTGTTCCCGAGCCACCACGGCGGCTTCCTGGGCGGCGAGCACGGCTACGCCGGCCGGCCGGCCGAGTTCGCCGCGCGCCTGCGCGAGGTGCTGGGCTAGCCGTCCTTGCGCAGGCGCTCGGTGACCGCGAGGCCGACCGCCGGGGTGAGGCCGTCCGGCGCGGCGACGCCGAGCTGGGCGGCCAGTGCCGGGCCGTAGAGGTCGACCGCCGACTCGGCGAGGTCGGCGAGCACGTCGGTGGCGGCGCGGGCCCGCCGCCAGGCCACGGCGCCGGTCACCACCGCGACGAGGGCGGCCGGCCACCACCACAGCGCCGGCACCAGGTACAGCACGCCCCACGCGAACAGCCGCGCGTTCGCGGTCACGGCGGTGCGCGCGGCCGCCAGCTCGTTGCGGGCCGCCTCGGGCACGATGAGCCACAGGCGGGGCCACAGCGAGGTCAGATCGAGGTCGTACGCGAGATACACCCGCTCCCCGGCGGCCCGCGCCCGGTCGGCCATCCACGTCGGGCGGGCCGGCCGGACCGGGCAGATCCGGTCGCGGGCGGCGAGCAGCGCGTCGAGGTCGGCCCCGCCGGGCTCGGCGAGCAGCGCCCGCTCGTAGGCGCGGTCCCGCTCCTGCCAGCGCTCGGCGCGCCGCCGCGTCAGGCGGCGGCCCAGCCCGCCCAGCCCGGCGGCGAACCACAGCCGCTCGACCGCGCCGGACAGGCCCCGGGCGAGCTGCGCGGCCCCGGCCGCGGCGAGCAGCGCGCCGGCCGCGCCCAGCACCAGCGCCTCCGCCCGCTCGCCCGACCAGCGCCGCACGTCGGCGCGCAGCGGAGCCGGGTCGAACCACACATTGTGGCGGCGCAGCGTCCAGCTCGCCCAGACCACGGCGACGAGCAGCAGGCCCGGCACCACGATGAGGGCCAGCCACCGCTCGGCCGCCTTCTTGCCCAGCTCGGACAGGAACCCGGTCACCGCCGCCGCTCCGGCTCCAGCGCCGCGCCGTGCACCGCGCACACCGGCGGGTCGTCCCGGGTGGCCCAGGTCGCCCGCTCCGTCCGGGCGCACCGGTTGGGGGCGGGGCAGCGCAGCACCCGGTGGATCGCATGCCCGGGGCCGCCGGGCAGCCGCTGGTAGCCGCCGGCCTCGCCCCGGAAGCCGCCGGCGCCGAGGCCGTGCGGCAGACCGGCCTTGTGCAGCGCCGCCTCGAGCCGCGCGAACAGCTCCCGCAGGGCCGGCTCGGCGGCGCCGTCGCGCACCGCGGCGACGACCGCCTCGGCCGCCGCCCGGGATGCGGAGTCCTCGGCGAGGGGGCCGCCGCGCTCGCCCAGCCGGAGGCACAGTGCGCCGACGAGCTGCTCGACGCCGGGTGGCTCGTCATCCATGGCGCGTCTCCCTTCCGGAGTGACCGGCGTTCGTACGATGAGCCTGGATCTGTGCCTCGACGGATTGCGATGATCCCATGAATCTGCAGCAGTTGCTCGAAGCGGCGCGCGAGTGGATCGGTCACGAGGGAAGCGACGAGGACGGTCGCGTGCTCGCGGCGGCGCTGGAGGGGTTCGCGGGCACCGATGCGGCGGCCGCGCTGGCGGCGGCCACGATATTCCTGCTGCTGTGGTCCGGCGAGGAGGACTACCTCGACGTCGAGGGGCTGGACCGGGCCCTGCGCCTCTACGCCGACCTGCCCCAGCGGGAGCAGCCCGACCTCGTCCGGCGCATCTTCGCCGCCGACGTCCAGCCCGACGTCGAGGCGGCGGTGCCCGGCGCGCCCTGCCACCCCGTCCAGCTGGCGGTCGCCGCGTACGAGCTGTCGGAGCACCTCGCGGAGGACCACGGCCCCCAGGACGTCCAGCTCCTGCTGACGACGGTCGGGCTGACCCGGCTCGCGATCGACTATGCGCAGCCGGAGGGCGAGCTGGCCGCGGACCTGCTCGCCCTGCACGGCGACGAGTTGCAGCGCCTCGTCGGCGCGTCGAACCAGCCGGGGCCGATACCGCACCTGCTGGCCGTGCGCCGGCTGAGCCTGGCCAGCGCCCGCCCGGACAACGACCGGCTGGACGAGATGCGCGAGGCGCTGCGCTGGGCGTTGATGCTGATGTACGCGTACGACGGCGACGAAACCCACCTGAGCGAGCTGGGGGTCCATGCGCCCGTGCTCGCCGCGTTCATGCGCGACCATGTCGTGTCGCTGGCGCGCTTCGGGTCGGTCGGCTACATGACCGCCGCGATCGGCCACGCCGCCGGCACCGTGTACCTGCGCTCCGGCGGCACGGCGCTCGACGACTTCTGGAACGTCCGGGCCGACGAGCCGTACCGGATCACGGTCGTGCCGCGGGGCGGGATGATCGACCTCGACCGCGGCGGCGGCGAGCCGCTGCGGGTGGCGAACATCAACCTCGGCGAGGCCACCGCGCAGCACATCGAGGAGGACATCGCCGCCCGGCCCCCGCGCGACCGCGGCGGGCGGGCCGAGCTCCTCGCCGAGTTGTCCGAGCACCACCTGCGCCGCTACCGGGAGCGGCACGACCGCGAGCTGCTCGACCAGGCGGTGCGGGCGGCCACCGAGGCGGTCCGGCTGTGCCCGCGCCACGACCCGCGGCGCGGCCGATGCCTGCTGGCGCTGTTCCGCGCCCTGCTGGCCCGGCTCGACGCCGACGGCGACCCGGCCGACCTCGACGCGGTCATCGCCCGGCTGCGCGAGTTCCTGGCGCTGCGCTCGGTGCGCGACCCCGGCGAGCTGGCCCGGCACTACGCCGATCTGGCCAGCTACCTGGTGGGCCGGTACGAGGACGGCGGGCGGCGGCCCGACCTCGACGAGGCCATGGCCCTGGCGGCCCGGGCGGTGCGGCTGGCGCCGGCCGGCAGCGCGGTGGCGTTCCTGGCCCGGGCCGGGCTGGGGCACGCCACCGTGTACGCGGCGACCGACGGCGTCCCCGGCGCCGACCTCGACGCCGGGATCGGCCTGCTGCGCGAGGGCGCGGGCATCCCCGACGGCGACGAGAACCGCCCGACCGTGCTGAACAACCTCAGCGCCGCCCTCGTGGCGCGGTACTACGCCGGCGGCTCGGTGGCCGACCTCGACGAGGCGGCGCAGGCGGCCCGCGACGCGTGGGAGGCCATGGCCGACGGCCACTGGACGCGCCGGCACGAGAGCCTGTACGCGCTCGGCACCGCCATCGGGCTGCGCTACCGCGAGCACGGCGCGATCAGCGACCTCGACGACGCTGTCGCGCTGGCCCGCGCGGTGCTGGCCGAGGTGCCGGACGGTCACTCGTTCGCGTCCGTCGCCCGCGCCGCCCTGGCCCGGCACCTGGCCGCGCGGGCCGGCCGCACCGGCTCCGCGGACGAGATCGCCGATGCGGTGCGGCTGGCCCGTACGGCGGTGGACGAGGCGGGCAGCGACCGGCACGCCGAGCATGCCCGCTGGACCCTGGCCACCGTCCTGTCGACCCCGACCGGGACGCCCGGCGACCGCGCCCGGCTGGCGGAGGCCGTGGCGATCCGCCGGGCCGGCCCCCTCGACCGGGCCGGCCGGATCGAGCTGGCCCGGCTGCTGCAGCGGCTCTGGCTGCTGGATCCGGACGCGCCCGAGCATTCGCGGGAGGCCGAACGGCTGCTGCGGCAGGCCCGCCGCGTCGGGCTCGACAAGACCGAGCTGCACCCGGAGCTGGGCGAGGTGTTGTACGAGCGGGCGCGCCGCGACGGCGACGAGCGCACGATGCGGGAGGCGGCGCGCTTCCTCGCCGCCGTGGCGAAGCGGGCCGACGCGGCGCCGGTCGACCGGGTGAACGCGGCCCGGCGGTGGGGCGCCGCGCTGGCCGCCGGTGGCGACTGGGGCGGTGCCGTCGCCGCCTACCGGCTCGCGGTCGGCCTGCTGCCGCAGCTGGCGCCGCGGACACTGCTGCGGGCCGACCAGGAGTACCGGCTCAGCCACGCCGCCGACCTCGCCTCCGACGCCGGCGTGGCGGCGCTGCGGGCGGGGGAGCCGGCGGTCGCGGCCGGCCTGCTCGAGGCCGGCCGGGGCGTGCTGTGGGCCCGGCTGATGCGCGGCGACGCGGACCTGGCCCGGCTGTCCGCCCGCGCGCCCGGCCTCGCCGGCCGGTACGCGGACCTGCGCGACGCGCTCGACGAGCCGTACACCCGCGAGCCCCTGTCGCCCGAGTCCGCCGGGCGCCTCGCGGAGCGCCGCCGACTCCTCGGCGCCGAGTGGCGGGCGCTGCTGGCCCGGCTGGGCGAGGCCGACGACCCGGGCGCGCCGGCCGACGCCGTGCATCCGGGCGTGCCCGGCGCCGTGGCGCTGCTCGCGGCCGGCGCCCACGGGTCGTACGCCGTCCTGCTGCTGCCCGGCGGCGGCATCGAGCCGGTGCCGCTGCCCGCCGCCCCGCCCGGCGCCGCGGCCGACGCCGCCGACCGCGTGCGCGACGCCCTGCTCGCCCTGCAGGACCCCGGCACCGGCCACGCCGGGCAGCTGCGCGCCGAGGCGGAGATCGGGGCCGTGCTCGACTGGCTGTGGTCCGCGGTGACCGGGCCGGTCCTCGACCGGCTCGACCGCATCGCCCCGGCCGGCGGGCCGCACCGCCTCTGGTGGGTGCCGGCCGGGCCGCTCGCGGCGCTGCCCATCCACGCCGCCGGCGACGCCCTGACCCGGGCCTGCTCCTCGTTCAGCCCGACGCTGGCGGCGCTGCGCGGCACGGGCCCGGCCGCTCCGGCGGCGCCGCGCACGCTCGTGGTCGCGATGCCGCAGACGCCCGGCGCGGCGCCGCTGCCGGGCGCCGGGGCCGAGGCCGAGCTGCTGCGGGCGGGCCGCGACCCGGTGGAGCTCATCGGGCCGGACGCCACCCGCGCCGCCGTCGTCGAGGCGCTCGCCGGCTGCGACATCGCGCACTTCGCCTGCCACAGCGTCGCCGACCCCGAGCGGCCGGGCAACGCGCGGCTGCTGCTGCACGACCACGCCCGGCACCCGTTCACCCTGCACGACGTGGCCCGGCTGCGGTTGCCCGGGGCGTGGCTGGCGTACCTGTCCTCGTGCGCGACGATGCTCAGCGGCCGCGGCCTGGCCGACGAGGCGGTGCACCTCGCCGCCGCGTTCCGCCACGCCGGGTTCGCCAACGTCGTCGGCACCCTGTGGGCCGTCGACGACCGCCTCGCGGCGCTGCCGACGGCCGCGTCCTTCTACGCCCGCCTCGACGCCCTCGGGCCGGCCGAGGCGCTGCGGCGGGCCGCGGCCGGCCTCGCCGCCGACCGGCCGGGGAACCCGAGCTTCTGGGCCGGCCACGTCCACGTCGGACGGTGACGGCTCACAGCGGGCGGCGGTCCTGCTGCGGGGCGTAGCGGGCGAGGGTCAGCTGCTCCAGGATGCTGATGACGGTGTACAGCAGGATCGACGCCGCCGTCACGACGGTCACCGCCGCCCACATCCGGTCCAGCTCGAACGTGGTGACCGCCTGCAGCATCAGGTAGCCGAGGCCCCGGCCGGTGGTGAGCCACTCGGCCAGCAGGGCGCCGACGAGCGCGAGCGGGGCCGCGACCCGCATCGCGGCGAACAGTGCCGGCAGCGCGGTCGGCACCTGGACCCGCCACAGCGTGAAGTACGGCGACGCGCCGCACGCCCGCATCAGGTCGAGCGCCGGGGCCGGCACCGCCCGCAGCGCCAGCGACACGTTGACCAGCACCGGGAAGAACGTGACGATGCCGGCGATGACCGTGACCGACAGCAGGCCGCGGCCGAACACCAGGGCGATCAGCGGGGTCATGGCGACGAGCGGCACCGCGCGCAGCGCCATCGCGACCGGCATGAGCGTCTGCTCGACGGGGCGCCACAGCGCGAACGCGGTGGCGGTGCCGGCGGCGGCGATCGTGCCGGCCGCCATGCCGACGAGCGCGTCGCGGGCGGTGATCCGGGTCGCCTCCCACAGCAGCGAGCGCTCGGCGTCGTGGGTGGGGTCGATGAGGTACCGCCACACGTCGAGCGGCCCCCGGGTGAGGAACGGGTCGAGGCCGAACCCGCTGATCAGGCCCTGCCACACGGCGCAGACGACCGCCACCGACAGCACCGCACCGCCCAGGCCGAGCAGCGCCCGGCGGGCGAGGTGGCGGTTCATCGCGCGATCCTCGGCGCCCAGGGCGTCAGCAGGCGTCCGGCGAGGGCCGTGATGCCGTACGCGACGCCGGACAGCGCGGTCGCCACCAGCGCGATGCCCCAGGTGCGCTCCACCGCCAGGCTCTGCTGCGAATTGATCATGGCCACGCCGAGGCCGGACTCGGCGCCGAGGTACTCGCCGATGATGGCGCCGAGCATCGCGGCCGGCGCGGCGATGCGCAGGCCGGCGAACAGGCCGGGCAGGGCGGCGCGCAGGCGGACCCGCCGCAGCTGGGTCCACGAGCCGCCGCCGTAGGCCCGCACGAGGTCGAGGCTGGTGCGGTCGGCGCCGCGCAGCCCGACGAGCGTGCTGATCAGCGTGGTGAAGATGACCGACAGCGCGGCCAGGATGACCTTCGGGGTGTCGCCGCCGAACAGCACGGCCAGGACCGGCCCGATGGCGATGACCGGCAGGCAGTAGCTGGCGAGGGCCAGCTGCAGCAGCGCCCGCTCGAGCAGCGGGATCTGCACGAACGCGATCGCGAGGACGAGCGCGACCGCGTTGCCGTAGAGCCAGCCGGCGCCGGCCTCGCGCAGCGTGGTCACGCTGTTGGACCAGTAGAACGAGAAGCCGTCGTCGGCCATGTGCGACAGGATCGCGCTGGGCGGCGGCACGACGCGGCTCGCGGCGAACACGGTGCGGCCGAGGACCTCCCAGAGCGCCAGCAGCGCGACCGGGCCGAGCGCGCCGGCCCTCACCGCCGCTCCTCGGCGACGGACCCGCCGAACAGCAGGGCGGACAGCTCGTCCTCCAGCTCGTGGAAGCGTTGCGTGCGCAGCATCTGGGGCGTGCGGGGCCGGGGCAGGTCGATGTCGACCTGGGCCACGATGCGCCCGGGTCGCGGGCTCATGACGGCGACGGTGTCGGCGAGGAAGACGGCCTCGGCGATGGAGTGCGTGACGAGCAGCGTGGTGGTGGCCCGCTCGGTCCAGATGCGCTGCAGCTCGAGGTTGAGGCGCTGGCGGGTCATCTCGTCGAGCGCGCCGAACGGCTCGTCCAGCAGCAGGATCCGCGGCTGCACGACGAGGGCGCGGGCGATCGCGACGCGCTGGCGCATGCCGCCGGACAGCTGGGCCGGCCGGGCCGCCTCGAAGCCGTCGAGCCCGACGAGCCGGATGAGCTCGGCGATCGCCGCGTCGTCGGCCTTCACGCCGCTGACCTCGAGCGGAAGGCGGATGTTCGCCGTCACCGACCGCCAGGGCAGCAGCGCCGCGTCCTGGAAGGCGATGCCGAGCTGGTGCCGGCTGCGGGTCAGGGCCGGCGCCTCGCCGTGCACGAACGCCTCGCCGGACGTCGGCCGGTCGAGGTCGGCGAGGATGCGCAGGATGGTGGACTTGCCGCAGCCGGACGGGCCGAGCAGCGCGACGAAGGCGCCGGCCTTCGTGGCGAGGTCGACCCCGTCCAGCGCGGTGACGCTCGCCCGGCGGATCGTGAACTGCTTGGTGAGTCCGCGCAGTTCGATGCCGTAGTCGGCCATGGCGTTCAGGACGCCTTCAGGCCCGGGTCGTCCTGGTAGACCTCCTCGAGGACCGACAGGTCGAACAGCTGCTCCTTGGTGATGGTCAGCCCGCCGAGTGCGAGGGTCTTGATGGTCTCGTCGATCTGCCTGCCGGTGATGGTGAACAGCCCGTTGGCCTTGGTGTCGTCGGTGGCGATGACGGTGTTCTGAGCCTTGGACTCCAGCGCCTGCTCGGCCTCGTCGAGCTTGAGGTCCTTGCCGTAGGTGCCGGCGGCGAGTTTGGCCCCGAGCGCCGGGTCCCGCACGGACATCGTCCAGCCCCGGATGTCGCCGGTGAGCATCGCCTTGACCTTGTCGCGGTCCTTGACCAGCGAGTCCTTGCGTACCACGTAGATCTCCGAGACCATCGGGTAGCCGTGGTCGTTGAGCAGCATGACCGCCGTGTCGATGCCCTTGGTCTTGAGCAGGTTGGGCTCGTTGGTGAAGAACGAGAACCAGCCGTCGACCTCCTTGACCACCAGCGGCTGGGGGTCGAACTGCGCCGGCACCTTCGTGATCCGGCCCGGGTCGATGCCGTTGGCCTTGAGGAAGGCGTTCCAGACGGGCTCGTTGGTCGCCTGCACGCCGATCTTCTTGCCGATGAGGTCCTGCGGCGAGTTGATCGGGTTGCTGGCCAGGCTCATGATCGCGAACGGGTTCTTCTGGTACTGCGCCCCGATCGCGATGATCGGCGCCCCCTTGAGGATCGCCGCCCCGGTGATGTCCGGCGAGGAGATGCCGACCAGGGCCTTGCCGGCGGCCACGACGGAGTCCTGGCTCACGTTCGGCCCGCCGGCGAGGAGCTCGACCGAGCTGAACCCGGCGTCCTTGTAGTAGCCGTTGGTGTCGGCGATGTACATCCCGGCGAACTCGACGTTCTTGATCCAGGACAGCTGGTAGGTGAGCTTGCCGAGGTCGGCCTTGCCGCCGGGCGTCGCGGCGGGCTTGTCGTCCCCGCACGCCGCGAGCACGGCCAGGCCCAGGGCCCCGGCGCTGCCGAACAGCAGTGAACGTCGATCTATCGATTTGCCCACGGTGATCTCCTCGGTCGCAGCGTGGCCCGACGCTAAGGGCGACGTGTTACGGCCGTGTGTGGTGCTTGTTGAGATCCACGTCGGGGCTGCAACAAACCTGCAAACGCCATCCATTGACTTCAACTCATGGTCCCGGCAGTTTGGTTGAGGAATGCGCTTTCCTAACGGCCGCAGGAGCAGCGACACCCCCATCACGCGAGACGAAGGTGAGACGAGGATGAGACGACCAGGCGCGTTGCGACTCCTGGCGGTGGGTGCGGCGGCCGCCGCGACCGCGATCGGCGTGGCGCTGGTGGTGCCACAGGCGTCGGCCGCGACCGGCGGCGTCACCGGCTACGCGACCCAGAACGGCGGCACCACCGGCGGCGCGGGCGGCCAGACGGTCCGGGCCACCACGGGCACCGCGATCCACACCGCCCTGTGCAACCGGGCCTCGAGCAGCACCCCGATCATCATCCAGGTCGAGGGCACGATCACCGTCGGGAACACCGCCAAGGTTTCCGGCAACAGCTGCAACACCGCCGCCGGGGTCATCGAGCTCAAGCAGATCAGCAACGTCACGATCGTCGGGGTCGGCGCCGGCGCCGTCTTCGACCAGATCGGCATTCACATCCGCGAGTCGAGCAACATCATCATCCAGAACGTGACCGTCCAGAACGTGAAGAAGTCGGGCTCGCCCACCTCCAACGGCGGCGACGCCATCGGCATGGAGAGCAACGTCCACAACGTCTGGGTCGACCACAACAGCCTGCTGGCCTCGGGCGGTGAGGACCAGGGCTACGACTCGCTCATCGACATGAAGGCCGGCACGAACTACGTGACCGTCTCCTACAACACGCTGCGCAACTCCGGCCGGGGCGGGCTCATCGGGTCCAGTGACAGCGACACGGGCAACGGCCCGGTGACGTTCCACCACAACCTGTACGAGAACATCGACTCCCGCACGCCCCTGCTGCGCGCGGCCACGGCGCACATCTACAACAACTACTACGTGAGCCTGAACAAGTCCGGCATCAACCCGCGCGACGGCGGCAAGGCCAAGGTCGAGAACAACTACTTCAAGAACTCCCAGGACGTCCTGGGCACGTTCTACACCGACCTGATGGGCAGCTGGCAGGTCGCCGGCAACATCTTCGACAACGTGACCTGGACCAGCCCCGGCACCGAGAACCACCCGGCCGGGCCCAACGTGCAGTCGAACACCAGCATCAGCGTCCCGTACTCGTACAGCCTCGACGCCGCCGGCTGCGTGCCGACGATCGTCGGGCAGACCGCCGGCGCCGGCAAGGGCCTGCAGGTCTCCAGCGGCAGCTGCTCGGTGGTGACGCCGACGACCACCTCGCCGCGGCCGTCGACCAGCGCCAGCCCGACGCCGACCAAGAGCCCGACCACCGGCCCGGCGCCGTCCGGCACCAACCTGAGCATCGGCGCCGGCGCCGACGGCTCCAGCAAGGGCGGCGGCACGAGCTACGGCAACGTGATCGACGGCGACATGGGCACGTACTGGTCGCCGTCCGGCACGACCGGCTCCATCTCGGTCAAGTGGGGCTCCGCCAAGACGGTGCGGTCGATCAACATCCGGGAGGCGTCCGGCTCGGCCGGCACCATCGGGTCCTGGCAGGTCGTCAACGCCGACACCGGCGCCGTGCTGAAGTCCGGCAGCGGCGCGGGCGTCATCAGCTTCACGGCGACGTCGCTGAAGAAGGTGACGTTCACGATCACCAGTGCGTCGGGGACGCCGAAGGTCGCCGAGTTCGAGACCTACGCCTGATCGTCAGGGGAGGAGGGCGGGTCACCGCCCTCCTCCGCCGGGCGCGGCGGCCGGACGAACCGGACGGCCAGCAGCGCGCCGCCGGCGAGGCTCAGCACGATGCACGGGATGCCGTAGAGCAGGCCGGGGAACATGCCGGCGTCGGGGATGCCGGCGCCGAGGTAGGCCATGTAGCCGCCGAGCGCGGCGAGGGCGGCCACCGCGAGCAGCACGCTCCACCGGCCGTTCCGGCGGCGGGCCGCGGCGATCCCGCCGGCCGCCAGGATGACGACCGCGGCGGCGCCGGCCGCGTACGGCGCCGGGTCGAACGGCACCGGATCGCTCGACAGCCGCGGCACCGGGTCCAGAAAGCAGCACCCCTCGCCGGAGTCCGGGCTGCCGATGCGCTGCCAGGCGCCGGTCCGGTCGCGGCGCAGCAGCCCGTCGCGGCCGTCGGCGACGTACACCACATGCCCGCCGGCGACCGCGTGCACGACGAGCGACGTGGACGCCAGGTGCCGGGCCGGGTCGCCGAGGTCCGGATAGGTGTGCACGAGCGCGGCGTACGCCGGAGCGCTCACCTCCCACGCCGTCGCCCACGTGCGGCCGCCGTCCGTGCTGCCCTCGACGCGCAGCGTGTCGCCGGCGACGCGGTAGCACGAGTCGCCGGCGCACGCCTGGCGCTGCGGGGTGGCGCCGGGCGCCTCGACCGCGTCGGCGTCCATGGCGGTCACGTCGCCGTCGTCGCCGACGAGCCAGACCTGGTCGTCCCGGTAGTTCGGGTTGTGCGTGTGCACGACGACCGTGCCGGGCCGGGCGCCCTCGACGACCGACAGCACCTCGCCGACCTGCCGCAGGTTGCGCGCCGCCTGCAGGCCGTTGCACGAGCGCCGGGTCAGGGCGGCGACCGCGATCCCGGCAAGCCACAGCAGCACGAACCCCCGTTTCCGCATCGGGACAGGATGACAGCGGCGGGCCGCGGCCGTCCATCGTGGAAACGGCTCACGCTCGGTGGAAGCCGTCGGTGAACGCGATCGGCGAGGTCCGCGACGAACCCGGCCGCCTCGATGCCGGCGCCGCCCAGCTCGCCCACCATGTCGTCGAGCCGGCGCCGGTCCCGCGCCACGAGCGCGGCGCGGAACCCTTCCCGCCCGAACCGCCGCGCCGTGGCCAGCCCGAGCGACGGCCCCGCACCGAAGATCGCGATCGTGCCCATGCATCCTCTCGTAAGTTGAGGGTGATCCTCAACTTGGCATCCGTACCGGTGCCCGGCCATATGCTGGGCGCGTGACCACCGCCCGCCCGCTGCGCCAGGATGCCGCCCGCAACCGCGAGCGACTGGTGCTGGCCGCGCGCGAGGTCTTCCGCCGCAAGGGCCTGCACGCGCCCCTCGAGGACATCGCGCGCGAGGCCGGGGTGGCGATCGGCACCCTGTACAACCGCTTCCCGAGCCGCAGCGAGCTCGTCGACGCCGCCCTGGGCCCCCTGGCCGAGCGCGCCGTCGAGCTGGCCGAGGCCGCCGCCGGCGCCGACGACCCGTGGGCCGGCTTCGCGATGTACGTCGAGGACACGTGCGCCCTGTTCGCCGCCGAGCGCGGCTACGCCGACGTGTATCGCGCGACCGTCCCGGACACCCCGGTCATCAGCGCCGCGAAGGACCGCCTGACGGCCCTGAAACTGTCCATCCTGGACCGCGCGAAGCGCTCCGGAGCCCTGCGCGCCGACGTCGAGTCGACGGACATCGCCATCCTGACGTGGGCGGCGGTGTCCACGATGGACGCCACCCGCGCCGTGGCCCCGCAGATGTGGCGCCGCCACCTGGCCCTGCTGCTCGACGGCCTGCGCGCCGAGGCCGCCCACCCCCTCCCGGCGCCGCCCCTGACGCCGGCCCAACTCCGCGAAGCGGGATGAGGCAGATGGACGCCGTGCACGTGCTCGGGCTCGTGATGCATCCGCGCAAGGCGGTGGGCGACTCCGTCGCCACCATCCTCGACTCCGTCGCCACCATCCTCGACGCCGGCCGCGACCAGCCGATCCGGGTGGTCGTCCGCGAACCCGACCGGGAGCGGGTGCCCGGCGGCGTCGAGGTGGTCGACGAGGCGGCGTTCGTGCGCGAGGTCGACGGGCTCATCGCGCTCGGCGGGGACGGGACCATGCTCGGGGCCATGCGGCTCGTCGTGGAGCGGCCCGTGCCCGTGCTCGGCGTCAACCACGGCAACCTCGGATTCCTCGTCGAGGTGGCGCCGGGCGAGCTGCCGGCGGCGCTGCAGCGGCTCGCCGAAGGGGACTTCACCATCGAGCGGCACGCGTGCCTGGAGACCGACGCCGAGCCGCGGTTCGGCTTCAACGACGTCGTGCTGGCCCGCGGCTCGTGCACCGGGGCCGTGTCCGTGGACCTGTGGGTCAACGACGTGCGCTACGGCTACTACCGGGCCGACGCCGTCGTCGTGGCCACGCCGACCGGGTCGACGGCGTACAACTACGCGGCCGGCGGGCCGGTGCTGTCGCCCTCGTCGGAGGCGCTCGTCGTCACGCCCGTGGCGCCGATGGCCGGGATCAGCCGGGCGGTGGTGCTCGGCGCGGGCGACCGGGTCACGCTCGCGGTCGCCGAGGACAGCGCGCCGATCGCGGTGGACGTCGACGGTACGCCCGGCGGCACCCTCGAGCGCGGCGGGCGCCTGAGCGTGGCCCTGCGCCGCGACGCGGCCGAGGTGGTGCGGCTGTCGGCGGACGAGCACGCCAGCCGCAGCCGGATCAAGCTCAGCCTGCTCGACCTGCCGCTGCGGCCCGGGCAGCTGCTCGACCTCATCCCGCCCGAGCTGCGCCAGCGCGCCCACAAGATCATCGAGCGCGAGGCGTCATAGCGCGCTGCGGGCCAGGGCGTCGCCGGTCGCGGTGCGGCGGTAGTACACCTCCTTGCCCACCCGCTTGCCCACGGCCAGGCCGCCGCCGCGCAGCACGGCCAGGTGCTGGCTGACCGCGCCGGTGGTCAGGGACAGCCGGCGGGCCAGGGCGGTGGTGGTGGACGGCTCGGCGAGCGCGACGAGCATCTGGGCGCGGCTGCGGCCGATGAGCGCGGCGAGCCCGTCCGGCGCCGGGGGCGGGGCGTCCTCCCACAGCGTGCCGACGCCGGCCACCGGATAGGCCAGCATCAGGCGGTACGGCGCGGACATCACCGCCACCGCCGGCCAGTGGAACGCGCTCGGCACCAGCACCAGGCCCTCGCCGTGCGGCTCCTCGACGTGGCGGTGCCGGCGGTTGATCTGCAGCCGGTCGCCGGTCCACGCCACGTCCGGGTGCAGCGAGTCGAACAGGGCCCGGGCGCCGCCGGCGGCCAGGGTGCGCGTGCGGCGGATGACGTCGGCCTCCAGCAGCCCGTGCACCCGCGGCCAGTGCTCGCGCAGGCACGCGTCCCAGTAGCGGGCCAGGGTCCCGGCGACCCGCTCGACGCCGGCCGCCGCGTCGTCCAGGAATGCCTCCACCAGCGGGGAGCGGCGCCGGCGCAGCTGGCTCACCTCGGCATGCGCGGTCTGCGGCGGCGTGGCCCGGATGCGCTCGAGCTCGGCCGCGAACGTCGGCGCCTGCTGCTCCGGCGGCGGGGTCAGGAAGTCCGGCATGTACCCGTCCGGGGGCACGATCGCGACGAGCTCGTCGAAGCCCTCGATGCCGGCCAGGCGGGGCCGCACGGCGGTCACCCACGGGCGGTGGATCGCCTGGCGGGCCGGGTCGGCGAGGGTGCGCAGGCTGGCCACGAGCTCCCATATCGGCGAGTACGCGAACCGGATCCGGGCCACGTCCTCCGGGTCGAGCAGCCAGGTCACCCCCATACGATTTAGCCTACGCTAAGAGGTTGGCCAGGCGCCGGTGCGAGATCCGACGCTGTGCCGGTGACGACGACAACGGGGACAACCACAACCACCACCACGCCGCCGGTACGGCAACCGCGCACGCTGCCCGGACCGTTCTGGGCGCTGTGGTCGGGCACGCTCGTGAACCGGCTCGGCACCATGGTCATGCCGTTCACCGGTGTGTACCTCACCCAGGCCCGCGGCTTCTCCGTCGCCGTCGCCGGCCTCGCGATGACGCTGTTCGGCATCGGCTCGCTCATGTCGCAGCTGGCCGCCGGGCTGCTCACCGACCGCATCGGGCGGCGCGCCACGCTGTGCGGCAGCATGGTCGGCACCGCCGTGGTGATGCTCGCCCTCGGGTACAGCACCGCGCTGCCCGCCATCCTGGCCGGCATGTTCGTCCTCGGCCTGCTCATCGACGCCTACCGCCCGGCCTCCAGCGCCCTCGTCGCCGACCTGGTGCCCGCGGCGCTGCGGCCGCGCGCGTTCGGCCTGCTGTTCTGGGCGGTCAACCTCGGCTACGCCGTCGCCATGGTGGCCGGCGGCTGGCTGGCCCGCCTCGGCTTCTCGTGGCTGTTCTGGGCCGACGCGGTGACGTGCACGGTCTTCGCCGTGCTGGTGTGGCGGGCGGTACCGGAGACCCGGCCCACCCACGACGAGCGCCCGGCCGGCGGGTTCGGGGCCGTCCTGCGCGACCGGGCGATGCTGGCGTTCACGGTCATCACGCTGGGGCAGGCGCTGGTGTACCTCCAGACGGTGACGATGCTCCCGGTGGCCATGACGGACGTCGCCGGCCTGAGCCCGAGCGAGTTCGGCATGGCGATGGCGCTCAACGGCCTGCTCATCGTCGCCCTCCAGCCGTTCGTCTCCGCCCGGCTGGACCGCTTCGACCCGTCGCGGGTGATGGCCCTCGGCCTCGCCGTGATGGCCCTGGGCTTCGCCGCGACCGCGTACGCGACCACCGTCGCCGGCCTCGCCGTCACCGTCGCCGTGTGGACGGCCGGCGAGATCGTCACGGCCGGCATCGGCGGCACGATCGTCGCCACGCTGGCCCCGGCCCACCTGCGCGGCCGCTACAACGGCGTGTACGGCTTCGCCTGGGCGCTCGCCGCGGTCGTCGCCCCGCTGGCCGGCAGCCGCCTGCTCACGGCCGGCGTCGAGGCGCTGTGGTTCAGCGTCGGCGGCGCCGGCCTGCTCGCCGCCGCGGGCATGCTCGCCGTCGGCCCGGCCATCCGCCGCCGCACCGCCGCGGCCGTTGCTCCGCTCTGAGCGCAATACGCTGCAAGCGAGTTCGATTGCCTGACGCCCGGCCGGTACGGTGCGGTGGAGGCATGCAGCCCAGCCCCGTGAAGCGGCGTTTCCCGCGATCGTCGCCGTACTGGCCCGTCGTCTCCCACCCGCAGCTTCGACGCGTCCTGCCCGGCCTGGCCATCTCCGCGCTCGGCGACGGCATGTCGATCGTCGCCATCAGCTGGCTCGCGCTGCAACTGGCACCCACGGCACAGCGGGGCATCTGGGTCGCGGTGGCGGTCGCGGCCTACTCGCTGCCCAGCGCCGCCGGCGGCGTCCTGCTCGGCCGGTTCATGAGCGGCCGCGGCGGTGCCCAGCTCGCGGGCTGGAACGCCATCCTGCGAGCGGTCTCGCTCGCCGCCATCGTCGCCCTCTACGGCCTCGGCCGGCTCAATGCCGCAACGTACGTGGCGCTGCTCGCCGTGTCGTCGCTGCTGGCCGCCTGGGGCTCGGCCGGCCGGTACGCCCTCGTCGCCGAGCTGCTGCCCGGCCGGCACCATCTTCCCGCCAACGCCGTGATGACCACGATCGGCGAGTTCGCCACCATCGTCGGGCCGCCGCTGGCCGGATTCCTCATCGGCTGGAGCAACGCCGTCGTCGTCATCGCCGTCGACGCCGTCAGCTTCATGCTCCTCGCCGTCACCTACCGGCTGGCGCTGCCGGCGCCGGCTCGTCGCGCCGAGACCGCACCGGCACGCACGGGCGGCTTCCACCTGATCCGCCGCGAACCCGCCCTGATCGGCCTGCTGAGCCTGTCGTTCGGCTTCTTCCTGCTCTTCGGCCCCTTCTACGCCGCCCTGCCGATCCACGTCGCCGAGGACCTGCACGCCCCGGCGACCCTCCTCGGCGCGTACTACACCGCCTTCGGCATCGGCGCCGTCGCCGGCGGGCTCATCACCGGCTACCTGCGCCGCTGGCGGCTCTGGCCCACCACGGTCGGCATCGTCATCGCCTTCGGCGCCGCGCTGCTGCCGCTCGGCCTCGGCGCCCCCACGGGCCTCGCCCTGACGAGCTTCGCCCTGGCCGGCGCGGTCTGGGCGCCCTACATGTCCACGTCGATGGCGCTCTTCCAGCGCAGCGCACCGGCCGACCAGCTCACCCGGGTCCTGGCCGCCAACGGCTCGGTCCTGGTGATCGCGGTGCCGCTCGGCACCGTCCTCGGCGCCCCGCTCGTCACCGCCATCGGCGCCCGCGAAACGCTCCTCGCGTGCGCCGTCGCCACGCTCGCCCTCGGCGGGAGCGCCGCGGTCCTCATCGCGACCAGGGCCGGCGCGGCGGCGCGCCGAGCCCCGGCGCCTGATGTTCCGGACGCATAGCATGCGGACGTGCGGGCGCGAGCCACGGCGGCCGGCGTCGCCGGGTAGCGCGAACACTTTGCCGGCCTGCGGCGAACAGGGGTTGTGAGGGAGACGGAGCTGGAACCGCCGCCGACCGACGCCGACCTGGTCCGGGACCGGTTCGCCGACGTGTTCGAGCGGCACTATGAGCACATCTACGCCTACGCGGCGCGACGCCTCGGGCCCGACCTGGGGGAGGACGTCGCGGCCGAGACGTTCCTGGTCGCCTACGACCGCCGCGACACCTTCGACCCGCGGCGCGCCGAGGCGCGGCCGTGGCTGTACGGCATCGCGGCCAACCTGATCATGCGGCACTCGCGGGCGGAGGCCCGCCGCTACCGCGCCCTCGCGCGCGGCGCGGACCCGGGCGAGGGCCCCGACGAGACCGACGCGATCGCCGGGCGGGTCGACGCACGGCTCGCGCGGGCCCGGCTCGCCGCCGCCCTGCGCCGGCTCGCGCCCGCCGACCGCGAGGTACTGCTGCTCGTGGCGTGGGCCGGGCTCAACCAGCAGGAGGCCGCCGCGGCGCTGGGCATCCCGCCCGGCACCGCCCGCTCCCGCCTGCACCGCGCCCGCCAGGAGATGCGCAAGGCGCTCGGCACCGAAGGTCCGGGCCCGAACGAGGAGGAAGCACCGTGAAGGACGACATGACGACGCTGCGTGAGGCGTTCGGGCCCGACCCGGTCCCGCCGCCCGACGCGCACGACCGGGCCCGCGCGGCCCTGCTGCACCGCATGGAGGGCGGCGCGCCGGCCCACCACGTCCGGCACCGGCGGCGCTGGCCGCTGCGGGTGGCGCTCACGGCCGCGGCCGCCGCGGCGGCGGTCATCGGCGTCGTCGCCGTGGAGAACATCGGCACGGTCGACGACAGCGGCAAGGGGTACTCCACCGTCGGTCTGCCGTTCCCGAAGCCGGCCAGCGCCGCCGAGGTGCTCACCAACGCCGCCTGGGCGGCCAAGAAGCGGCCGTGGACCGACCCGCGGCCGGACCAGTTCATGTACAACGAGGACCGCGAGCTGCGCAACGAGCTGGCGTACGAGCGAGAGCACCCCAACGGGTACATCATCCCCGGGCACACCCGCACGATCACCAGGCAGGAGTGGAAGCGCATCGACGCCCAGGTGATGGCGACCAACGAAAGCGGGAAGCTGGAGGTGTACCACCAGGGCCAGGGCATCCAGTGGGGCCAGCTCAACTACGACGAACTCAGGAAGCTCAACACCCCGGCGAAGGTGCTCGCCTGGGACAAGGCCGACAAGAACTTCGGCGTGCGCCTGGACGCGCTGCTCGGCCAGTACGTCCTGCCCCCCGCCGTCGAGGCCGCGTTCTACGGCGCCCTCGCCCAGGGCGACGACGTGCGGCTCAACCCCGACGCGGTGAACATCGACGGGCGCCCGGCGATCGGGCTGGGCAAGGTGCTCGAGGGGTACCTGTCGCAGGAGCTGCTGTTCGACCCGCAGACGTACCGCATCATCGGCGAACGCCTGGTGGCCATCGCCGACCACCACGACACCGATGAGCACGGCAACGACGTCTTCACCCCGAAGGGGGCCGTGCTGCGCCAGGCCGTCTACACCAAGGCGATCATCGTCGACAAGGTCGGCGACACCCAGTAGGACGTTCGATGCCGCCGGACGGCGCCGTCCGGCGGCATCGAGCGATCTCGTCGATCTTCCGCAGGTCACCGCCGATCCTCGAGCGGGCGATGAAGGCACGCCCGCCGGTCCCGGACCGGCGTAGCGTGGGGCTGTGACCGCGGCCTCGCAACCACCGGCCGACCGGGACGGCCGGATGCGGCGGGCCCATCAAGGTATGATCGACGCCGAGATGCGGGCCAGCCGGCGGGCGATGCTGACCGGGTTCCGGCAGCGGTTGCGCACCGATGTGACCGCCCTCGCGGTCGCCGCCTGGGACGCTGCGCATCGTCGACGGCCCGAGCGGCATCCAGGGGGCCGCTGCGGTTGCCGCCTGGGACGGTGCGCAGCGCCGACGGACCGAGCGGGATCTAGGAGCCGCTGCGCAGCGCGACGGTGGCCATGGCCGCGGCGACGAGGTTGCCGCCCGGCAGCGCCGCCGCCTCCGACAGCGCCGCCGTGCGCTCCTGGGCCGAGCGCGTGAGCGTGCCGAGCGCGACGAGCAGGCGGCTGCGCAGGTCGGGCTCGGCCGCGCAGCCCAGACCCGCGCGGTACGCGGCCTCGGCCTCGGCGGCGTTGCCGAGCGCGGCGAGCGCCTGCCCGCGGAACAGGTGCAGCGGCGCCAGCCCCGGCGCCGAGCGCAGCGCCGCATCGGCGATGCGCACCTTCTCGGCCGGCGGCGCGGGGGCGTCCTCCAGCACGTACAGCATCGGGTAGAGCTCCGGCGCGATCGCGCCCCGGGCGAGCTCGCGGGCCAGCCACAGGTCGGTGCGGCAGTGGAACCAGCCCGGCGCGAGGCGCTCGGTCGCCTCGTACTCGGCGGCGGCCTCCGCGTAGCGGCCCAGTTGCAGCAGGGCGAGGCCGGCCAGGTACCGCGGGTGGGGGTCGAACGCGTCGAGCCGGGCCGCGTCCCGGAAGGCCTCCAGAGCCTCGGCGTGGCGGCCCTCGCCGCCGAGCCGCTCCCCGTCGGCGGTGCGCCGCCGCGCGGGCTCGAGCGTGAGCCGGTTGCGCTGGTACACGAACTCGACCGGGCCGGAGATGTCGCCCGGGTCGCCGAGCTCGCGGTGCCGGCCGCCGACCACGACGACGACCCGGTTGGCGGGCTCCCCGGCGCGGGTCGCGGCCGCCCGCCGCCGCCATTCGTGCGCCGGCTGCCCGGCGGACGCCAGCACCTCGGCATACCGCTCGGCGACGGCCGCCGCTTCGGCGCACTGCCCGAGGTACCGCCGAATCTCGAACAGGTTTCCCAGATAGGCCAGCACGCCCTCCAGGTCGCGGTTGGCCTCGCACAGGCGCAGGGCCGCGGTGCTCGGCTCGACGGCCGCGCCCGCGTCGCCGAGCTGGAAGCAGCACTCGCCGAGCATGCCGAGGGTGATCGGCATGAGGCGGTCCACGCCCGGCCCCTGCAGCCCGCGCACCGGCTCGAGGGCCTGCGACAGCAGCGCCCGGGCCTCGCCGAACCGCGCCTCGCCCATCAGCCCGCGGGCCCGGCGCAGCGCCTGCTGCCAGGCCACGAGCGGGTTGTCGTCGTCGTCCGGGCCGCTCAGCGCGTTCATGAGGCTCGGGTCGCCGAGCCGCGCCGCGAAGAACTGCGCCAGGCCGATGAGGCCGTTGCCGTAGCGCTGCACGGCCGCCGGATCGTTGCGCAGCTCGACCGGAACCCGCGTCCACGACGGAAACTCCCGCCGGATCGCGTCGCGGTTCGCGGTGCACAGCTGCTGCATCCGCCGCTCGTCCCCGCGCGTGACCGCATCGAACAACGCTTCCCGCAGCTCGTTCGCCATCCGCCGATAATAGGGACGTGGATCGACCGACGCTGTACCTGCTGTGCGGGTTGCCCGGCGCCGGCAAGACGACCCTGGCCCGGCGCCTGGCCGGCGAGGTCCCGGCGGTGCGCCTGTGCGCCGACGAGTGGATGGCCGCGCTGGACATCGACCTGTTCGACGTCGCGGCCCGCATCCGGCTGGAGCGGCAGTTCTGGCGGCTGGCGCAGGATCTGCTGCGGCTGGGCCGCAGCGTGATCCTGGAGTCGGGCTTCTGGCTGCGCGCGGACCGCGACGAGAAGCGCCTCGGCGCCCGCGCGCTCGGCGCCTCGGTCCAGCTGCACTACCTCGACGTGCCGCTGGACGAGCTGGCCCGGCGGCTGGCGGCCCGCGCCGACGCGAGGCCGATCACCCGCGCGATGCTCGACGAGCACGCCCCGCTGTTCGAGGCACCCGACGCCGGCGAGCTCGCGCTGTTCGACGGCCGCCACCCGGCGTAGTCGGCCCGCCGTTCGGCGACCTCGCGTTTTGCAACCGAGCCTTGCGTTAGATTTGTAGTCGTTCGGTTACAGAGAGTTGCGGCATCTGTTCGGTCCGCACGATTGGAGGGCGCACGCATGCGCGTCCCGTTGAGTGTCAAGGTCTGTACCGTGGCGGCGTCCCTGCTCGCCGTCGCCGCCGCTGCCGCGCCCGCCGAGGCCGCCGCCACCGACCTGTCGGCCCAGGACCGCGCGTTCGTCGACGCGGCCGGCCACGGCGGCGCCTTCGAGGTCGCGGCCGGCGTGCTCGCCGGCGACCGGGCGTCGGACCCGGCGCTGAGAGCGTTCGGCCGGCGCATGGTCACCGACCACAGCAAGGCCGGCGACAAGCTGACGGCCCTGGCCGACAGTCTCGGCATCAGCGTTCCCGGCTCGCCCGACAGCGTGCAGCGGGCCATCCTCAGCCAGTGGTCGTCGCTGGCCGGCGCGGCGTTCGACTGCTCGTACGCGCCCATGATGTACGCCGACCACGTCGCCGACGTCGGCCTGTTCGAGCGCGAGGCCGCCGACGGCCAGAACTCGAAGCTGCGCGCGTTCGCCCGCGACACGCTGCCGGCCCTGCGCGAGCATCGCGCGACGGCCGCCACGAACGTGAAGAACCTGACCTGCGGCACCGGCAACGACAACGGCACCGGCCCGATCGGGCAGCCGAGCCCGCCGTGGCCGATTCCGTGGCCGGTGCCGACGACGAGGCCGACCCACCACCCGACGGCGCATCCGACGATGTGGCCGACCGGCCGCCCGAGCCACCGGCCGACGGTCACCCCGACCGGCACCCCGACCGCGCGGCCGACGACACGCCCGACCGTCCTGCCGACATGGCTGCCGACGCGCCTGCCGCTGCCGACCCTGTGGCCGACCCGGCGCCCGACGCCGGCCGCGTCGCCGACCACCGCGCCGGTACCGTAAGCCGCCCGGACCGGGTTTGTTTGCGCCCCGGCAGCGCGGGAAACGGGCCGGTCGTCGCGGCGCGGCGGCTCGAACCGTGAAATCCAGCAGAGCGCTCCCGGGCTCGGTCGCGCCGCGACATACTCTCGGAAACGCGCATAACCGATATGTCGGATATGTCCGTCACGCAGTGGCGGACATATCCGCAACCGGGCGCGCGGGGGACCGGCGAAGAGAAGGCGGTGGCGGCATGCGGATCGTGGTCGTCGGCGCATCGGGCAACGCGGGCACGGCGCTGCTGCGGCGGCTGCGGGCCGAGGGCGGGCACCATCTCGCCGGGGTGGCCCGCCGGCCGCCGGACGGGCCGGAGTACGCGGGCGTGGAGTGGCACGCGTGCGACGTCGGGGCGCCGGACGCCGCCGAGGCGCTGACCACGGTGTTCGGCGGGGCCGACGCCGTCGTGCACCTGGCGTGGCAGATCCAGCCGAGCCACGACCGGGCGGCGCTGCGGCGCACGAACGTCGACGGCAGCCGCGCGGTCGTCACCGCCGCGGTGCGGGCCGGCGTCGGCGCGCTCGTGGCGGCCTCGTCGGTCGGCGTCTACGCCCCGGGCCCCAAGGACCGGCTCGTCGGCGAGGACTGGCTGGCCACCGGTGTCGCCGCGTCGTCGTACAGCCGGGACAAGGTCGCCATGGAGCGGCTGCTCGACGGCGTCGAGGACCGGCTGCGGGTGGTGCGCCTGCGCCCGGGCCTGATCTTCCAGCGCGCCGCGGGCACCGAGATCGCCCGCTACTTCCTCGGGCCGCTGGCGCCCGTGCGGCTGCTGCGCTTCGGCCGCGTACCGCTGATCCCGGACCATCCCCGGCTGCGCCTGCAGGCCGTGCACGCCGACGACGTCGCCGACGCGTATGCGCGGGCGCTGAGCGCCGACGTGCGCGGCGCCTTCAACATCGCCGCCGAGCCGGTCCTCACGCCGCGGGTGGCCGCCGAGCTGTTCCACGGCCGCACGTTCCCGGTCCCGGCGACGCTGCTGCGCACCGGGGCGGACGCGAGCTGGCGGCTGCGCCTGCAGCCGGTCGACGCCGGCTGGGTGCAGCTCGCGCTGTGCGCCCCGCTGCTGGCCACGACGCGGGCGACCACCGAGCTCGGCTGGCGGCCGTCGATCGACGCCACCGAGGCGCTGCGGGAGCTCACCACGGGCATGGCCACGCGCGCCCACGCCGCGACCGCGCCGCTGTCCGGCGACCCGCGCAGCCCCGGCCGCCTGGCCGCCCTGCTGCTGCACGGCCGGCTGCCGGGGACGGGCAACCCGTACTGAGACCGGCGGCCCCCTACGGACGGGCGCCGCTGACCGCGGGCTCGAGCAGGTCGATCGTCTGCCCCCGCAGGACCGGCTGGACCGCGTCCGCGAACTCGCTCGCCGCGGCCAGACGCAGGAAGGGCGGCAGCGACTCGCGGAACACCGTGTAGTCGTCGTAGTGGATCGGCACGATCCGCCGGGGCCGCACCAGCCGGGACAGCGCGAGGCCGTCGCGGGCGTTCATCGTCACCAGTACCCCGAGAATGCGCGTGCCGCCGAGGTGCAGCAGCGCGGCGTCGATGTCGCCGAAGCGCTCCGGGATGTCGCGCAGGACCCGCGGGTTGTAGCGGGTGTCGCCGCTGATGTAGAGGCGCAGGCGCCGCTCGCCGTCGCGCTCCCAGTCCAGGACGCTGCCCATCGTGGCCGGCATCGCCAGGTGCACCCCCGTCGGGCCGTGCCGGGCGGGGACGGCGGTGACCCGCAGGGCCTCGTTTCCGCGGTACCACACGACGTCCCCCCAGTCGGGCAGCCCGACGGCGCGGTCGAACTGCCAGCGGCGCAGCCGCCGCGCGGCCGGGCGCGTGGTCGCGATGGGCACGTCCTGCGGCAGCCCGTGCCGGGCGACCCGGTCGAAGTGGTCGCCGTGCAGGTGCGACAGCACGATCCCGTCGAGCGCCGGCAGCTCGTCGACGTCCAGCGCGGGCTCGGTGCGCCGCCGGGTCCACAGGCCGTGGCCGAGGTAGGCGCGCTGGCCCTTGTGCAGGAAATTCGGGTCGGTGAGGACCGTGAACCGGCCCAGCCGCAGCAGGACCGTCGCGGTACCGATGAAGGTTGCCTCGGTTTCGGTCATGTGGGTTCGGCTACCCGCCCCTCACGGCGCCACACAAAGGCGCTGCTCGCCCTCACGGTGCCGCGCAAAGGCGCTGCTCGCCCTCACGGTGCCGCGCAAAGGCGCTGCTCGCCCTCACGGTGCCGCGCAAAGGCGCTGCTCGCCCTCACGGTGCCGCGCAAAGGCGCTGCTCGCCCTCACGGTGCCGCGCAAAGGCGCTGCTCGCCCTCACGGTGCCGCGCAAAGGCGCTGCTCGCCCTCACGATGCCGCACAATGGCGCTGCTCGGCGGCGGCGAGCGCGGCGAGTTCCCGCTCGACCTCGGCCGGGACGGGGCGCCGGCGGGCCAGCGCGCCCGGCAGCCGGCGCAGCAGCTGCCATGCGGCGCCGCGGGCGGCCGGGTCCGCCCGCGCGGCCGTCAGCAGCGCGACGCTCTCCCGCACGGCGATGCGGGCCGGGCGGCGCATCCATGCGGTGAGGGCCCGGTTGCGCGCGGCCAGCAGCCGCTTCGCGGCCCGGCCGGCGGCGTCGGCCCGCGGATGGTGGTGGGCGACGACGTCGTCGCAGTAGGCCAGCCCGCACCCGGCGGTGCGCAGGTCCAGCGTCACCCGGGCCTCCTCGCCCATGAAGAACACCACCGGGTCGAAGCCACCGCAGGCCAGGAACGCGTCCCGGCGGACCACCGCGGCGCAGGCCAGGAAGCCCAGCACCGACGGGCCGGGCAGGTCGTCGGGGGTGCCCAGCGGCGCCTGGGCCATGAACGCCGACATCGGGTCGAGCCACTCGCCGGGGCCGACGAGCGTGCGGGCCGCCACGAGGGCGAGCCGCGGGGCGGCGTCGAGGTGGCGCGCCGCGCGGGCCAGCGCGCCGGGCGCCCACCACGAGTCGTCGTCGGCGAAGGCGACGTAGGGTGTCCGGGCCGCCGCGACGCCGTGGTTGCGCGCCACCGCCCCGGCGTTGCGGCCCAGTGCCAGCACCCGGACGTCGGGGAAGCGGGCGGCGAGCATGTCCGGCGTACCGTCACCGGAACCGTTGTCGACGACGACCGTCGCCGGCGCCTCGGCGTCGCCGCGCAGCTCGCGCAGCGTGCGCTCCAGGCCGGCGCGCCGGTCGCGGGTGGCGATCACAACCGTCACCTCGGTCACGCCTGGAGCACTGACCCGCCGCCCGGCGATCAAACAGTTTGCGCGGTCGATCGGCGGGAACCACCAGCGAGGTGGATAGGAATCCGGACGGCGCCGCGGCCTCGCTGACGGCCTGCGCGGACGGGCCGCTGCTGCTGCGGGGCTCGTTCGAGCTGCTGACCCAGGACGGCGAGGTCATCGACCCCGGGCGCCGCACCGTGGCGCTGTGCCGGTGCGGCGCCTCCGCGATCAAGCCGTTCTGCGACGGCACGCACAAGTCGATCGGCTTTCAGGCGCCGAGCGCGCCGACGAGCGACCGGCCGCTGGACTCCGGCTGACGCAGCGAGCTCTCGCCCGCCTCCCAGCGCTGCAGCAGGTGCGCGGCGAAGCGCCCGTCGAGGGCCAGCGCGCACGCGGCGCCGAAGAGCAGCAGCGACGTCTGCTGCTCGCGTTCCCGCTCCGGCAGGTCCGCGCAGAACCCGCCGCACAGGTCGTGCGCCGCGATCTGCTCGTGCACCGCGTCGGCCTCGACGTGCTCGTCGTAGAACCGGGTGGCGTCGTCGTCGCCGCCGAGGCGGCGCAGGCCGTTGCCGTAGCGGCGGTTGGGCAGCGAGGACGTCATCTCGAACGCCGCCAGGTGGCCCAGCACCGCCCCGCGCAGCCGGCGGTGCAGCCCGAACAGCGACATCAGGTTGTTCGTGGCCAGCGTGACCGCCGGTACCGCGTCCAGGTGGGCGCCGTAGGCGGTGTCCAGGCCGAGCCGGTCCATCGTGGTGCGGAACAGCTCGGCGTGCATGCGCTCCGGGCGGCCGCCGCCGTACTCGTCGGCCTGGACCTCGACCAGGGCCGCCTTGGCCCGGCCGGCCAGCCGCGGGATGGCCCACGTGTGGGGGTCGGCCTCGCGCAGGTGGTAGATCGAGCGGTGCATGACGAACTCGCGGAACTGCTCCAGCGTCGCCCGCGCGGTGAGGTACTTCGACAGCCCCGGCCCGTCGTCGGCCTCGACGAGGGCGGCCAGCGCCCCCGGCACCTGCGCCGGGGGGACGGCCGCCGGGACGGGCACGAGCCGGCGCAGCGCGGCCTCGAAGCGCCGCTCCGCGGCCCGGCGCACGGCCAGCAGCGACGGGTGCCACTCCCAGTCCTCGTCGACGCCGTCGAAGCCGCGGTAGTGCAGCTCGTAGCACACGTGCAGGCTCAGCTGCAGGTCCTCGTCGTCGAGGTCGCCGCCCGCGGCGCCCGCCGCGGCGGCCAGGGAGTCGGGGAGGTCGTGGGGTGCGCGGGCCAGCGCGTCGACGAGGCCCGCCGAGATCGGCCCTCTGGGCTGCGGTAGCTGCATGGGTGAGGGGATTCCCGCGACCGGGTCGGTTAAGCGGGAATTCTCGGGGGAACGTACGCGCATGACGTCAGTCGCGCCCGCCTCGCCGCTCG
The DNA here is from genome assembly GCF_050936175.1 of Dactylosporangium sp. CA-139066. Classification (NCBI taxonomy): domain Bacteria; kingdom Bacillati; phylum Actinomycetota; class Actinomycetes; order Micromonosporales; family Micromonosporaceae; genus Dactylosporangium; species Dactylosporangium sp. CA-139066. Next base: position 4,925,144 of record NZ_JBNJNH010000001.1, read on the forward strand.
CCGACGCCGAGCTGCTCCGGCTGGTCACCGTCCTGCGCTCGGCCGGCTACCGGTTCACGACCGTCACGCCGGCCACGCACGAGCGGGTCAACCGCCGCTACGGCGCCGGCCGCGGCCGCACCGTCGCCGACGCGCTGGGCTGGAGCCGGCCGTTCGACCGGGCCGACCTGCCGCCGGACGTGGTGGACGCGCTGGACCGGGCCGGTGCGCTGCGCCGCGACGGCGCGCTGTGGCGAAGCGCCGTGCGCGTCTCCGGCTACGGCGGCGAGCTGTTCGTGCACTCCGCGTTCCCGCCGGCCGAGGCGGACGCGGTGTTCTTCGGGCCCGACACCCACCGCACCGCCGACGCCGTGCTGGAGCACCTGGCGGGGCGCGCCGAGCCGCCGCGGCGGGTCGTCGACGTCGGGTGCGGCAGCGGCGCCGTCGCCGTGACGGTCGCGAAGCGGCTGCCCGGCGCCGAGGTCCTCGCCGTCGACATCAACCCGGCCGCGCTGCAGCTGAGCCGCGTCAACGCCGCCGCGGCGGGCGCCGGCAACGTCCGTGTCGCGCGCAGCGACCTGCTCGACGACGTGCCCGGGGACTTCGACCTGATCGTCTCGAACCCGCCGTTCATGATCGACCCGCAGCGGCGGGCCTACCGCGACGGCGGCGGCGAGCACGGTCACGACGTGCCGCTGGCGCTCGTGTCGGCGGCGGCCGGGCGGCTCGCCCCGGGCGGGTCCCTGGTGCTCTTCGCCGGCACCGGCGTCGTCGAGGGCCGCGACCCGCTGCGCGCCGCCGTGGCCGGCCGGCTGGCCGGCACCGGCCTGCAGTGGACCTACCGGGAGGTCGACCCGGACGCGTACGGCGAGAACCTCGAAGACCCCGCCTACGCCCACGCCGACCGGATCGCGCTCGTCGTGCTGACCGCGACGCGACCGGGGGAGGAGCACTCATGTCGCTGACCGCGGCCCGGCCGGCCGAGATCGCCGCCGAGGTGGCCCGCCGCCCGTTCACGTTCGGCGTCGAGGAGGAGTTCCTGCTGCTGGACCCCGACACGTGGGCCAACCGGCCGGTGGCCGAGCAGGCGCGCCTGACGCTGCCGCCGGCGATGCACGAGCGCAGCCGGTCCGAGTTCCGCCGCAGCATGTTCGAGATGGTCACGCCCGTGTGCACGGACGCGCGGCGGCTGCGGGGGCACCTGCTGGACAACCGGCGGGCGGCGGCCGGGTCCGCCGCCGCCGTCGGCGCCCGGCTGGTGGCGGTCGGGGCGACGCCGGTGGCCGAGCCGGACCGGGCGGTCGTCGACACGCCGCGGTTCCACGCGATCGCGCGGCACTACGGGCCCATCGCCCACGACCCCGCGCTGTGCGGCGTCCACGTCCACGTCGGCGTGCCGGACCGGGCGCTGGCCATCCAGGCGTGCAACGCGATCCGGCCCTGGCTGCCGGTCGTGCAGGCGATCACCGCGAACTCGCCCTTCCACGCCGGCGCCGACACCGGGCACGCCAGCTGGCGGGCCATCGCGCTGGAGCGCTGGCCGAGCCTCGGGCCGGCGCCGTACCTCGACTCGCCCGAGGACTACGACCGCACCGTGCAGGAACTGGTCGACACCGGCGTCATGCTCGACGCCTCGATGGTGCTGTGGTGGGCGCGGCCGTCGTCGCGGTACCCGACGGTGGAGGTGCGCGTCGGCGACGTGTGCCCGACCGCCGACGACACCGTCCTCGTCGCCGCCCTCGTGCGCGGGCTGGTCGCGACCGCCGTCGCCGACGTCGCCGCCGGGCGCCCGGCCCTGCGCCCGCCGGAGCACCTGCTGCGGGCGGCCCACTGGAACGCCGCCCACGCCGGCCTGGACGGCACGCTGACCGACCTGCGCGTGCGCGAGCCCCGGCCGGCCTGGCAGCTGGTCGACGAGCTCGTCGCCCGGACCGGGCCCGCGCTGGAGCGCCACGACGACCGCGAGACCGTGCGCGCGGGCCTGGCCGCGCTGCGCGAGCGCGGCAACGGCGCGACCCGCCAGCGCCGCGTCCACGCCCGCGGCGGCCTGCCGGCGGTGCTGGACGACCTCGCCGCGGCGACAACGAGCGGCTGAGCCCGATGTTCCGCGCGACGGCGGGCGGGTAACGGTTCGGGCATGGATGAGGTTGAGAAGCTGCTCGACGGCCTCTACGCCGGGCGGGAGCGGCTGAGCGCCGGCGAGCTGCGCCGGCACGCGGTGGCCGCCGACGCGCCCGCCGGTGCCGTCGAGCGGCTCGGCTCGCTGCCCGAGGGCGAGTACAGCTACGACGAGGTCCTGGACGCGCTGGCCGGCCAGGACACGGGCGACGGCGTCGGCGTGCCGGCCGCCGAGCTGACCGACGACGACCTGTCCCGGGAGCTCGGCCACCTGCACGAGACCCGCGACGACACGTTCCGCCACGGCTCGGCGCAGGCTCTGGCCAACCATGACGCGCGCACCGAGGAGCTGGAGGCCGAGTTCCTGCGCCGCTTCCCCGACCGCGCCGTGGACCCGCGGCGGCTGCGGTCGGGTGGGCCGTCATAGATCGCGACCCGCTCGCCGGCCACGGCCCGGCGCGCAACGCCGATTGACCGACGCCACGGCGGGGAATGCAATGCCCATGAGGCTACTGCGTTTCTGGCCCGCGGCGCTCGCACTGCTCGCCCTGAGCGCATGCGCCACCGCACCGGGGCGGCGCGATGCCGCGGCCGACGTGGCGGTGCGGCTGCTGCAGCACGTCCGGGACGGTGACGGCACGGCCGCCTGCGCGCTGCTGGCGCCCGGTACCGCGGACGCGGTCGCGAAGTCCGCCGGCAAGGCCTGCGCGGACGCGATCGGCGACGAGCACCTGCCCGGCCCGGGCGCCGTGACGGGTGTGGACATCGACGGGCAGTGGGCCAAGGTCGCCCTCAGCGCCGCCGACGGCGACGGCACCGTGTTCCTGGCCATGTTCCCGGGCGGCTGGCGCGTCGCCGCGGCCGGCTGCCGCTCGCGCGGGCAGCGGCCGTACGACTGCGCGGTCCAGGGAGGCTGACATGCGCACACTGTTCGCGTTGTGCCTCGGCGTGATCGCGGTCGGGCTGGCGTACTTCTTCGTGATCGGGGCGATGCACCGGTGAGCGCGCGGCGGCGGTGGATCCGCGAGCACTCGCTCGGGCTGGTCTTCGGGGTGCTGTTCCTGCTGGCGCTGGCCGGGCAGGGCGTGGCCGGGCACGCCCAGTTCAACGCCGACCAGCTCACCGACGGCCTGCCGCCGGTGTCGCTGGGGCGGTACCTGACCTCGGCGTCGTTCGCGGCGGACGTGGCGGAGAACTGGCAGTCGGAGTACCTGCAGTTCTTCCTGTACATCGTGCTGACCGTCTGGCTGCTGCAGAAGGGCTCCCCGGAGTCCAAGTCGCTGGACGAGGCCGGCACCGAGTCGGACGCGGACCAGCAGGTCGGCGCGCACGCCGGCGGGGAGTCGCCGTCGTGGGCGCGGGCCGGCGGCTCGCGCCGGTGGCTGCTGTCCAACTCGCTCGGCCTCGTGATGGGCCTGATCTTCCTGCTGTCCTGGCTGGCGCAGTCGGTCGCCGGCGTGACGTCGTTCAACGAGCGGCAGCTCAGCCGGCTGCAGGACCCGGTCAGCTGGGCGAAGTACCTGACCGAGCCCGACTTCTGGAACCGCACCCTGCAGAACTGGCAGTCGGAGCTGCTGGCCGTGGCGTCGATGGCGATCCTGTCCATCTACCTGCGCCAGCGCGGCTCCCCGGAGTCCAAGCCGGTCGGCGCGGCCCACGATGCCACCGGCGTCGAGGGCTGAGGCGCGGTCAGAGGATGGGTTTGCCGCCGGTGACCGGCACGACCGCGCCGGAGATGTAGCTCGCCTCGCCCGAGGCCAGCAGGACGTACACCGGTGCGACCTCGGCGGGCTGCCCCGGCCGGCCCAGCGGGGTGTTGCGGCCGAACTCCTCGACCTGCTCCGGCGGCATCGTCGACGGGATCAGCGGGGTCCAGACGGGGCCGGGGGCGACCGCGTTGACCCGCACGCCGCGCGGGCCGAGCAGCTGGGCCAGGCCCGCGGTGAAGTTCGCGATCGCGCCCTTCGTGGTCGCGTACGGCAGCAGCGTCGGGCGCGGCATGTCGTAGTTGACCGAGCTGGTGTTGATGATCGACGCGCCCTCCGGCAGGCTGCGCAGCGCCGCCTTCACCAGCCGGAACATGGCATGGATGTTGATGTCGAACGTGCGCGTCCACTCCTCGTCGGTGATCTCCTCGACGCTCTCGTGGGTCATCTGGTAGGCGGCGTTGTTGACCAGCACGTCGATGTGCCCGAACTCGCGCACGGCGGTGGCGACGACCGTCTCGCAGTGCTCGCGCCCGGCGAGGTCGCCGGGCACCAGCACGGCCCGGCGCCCCGCCTCCTGCACCCACCCGGCGGTGTCGCGGGCGTCGTCGTGCTCGTCGAGGTACGCGATGAGGACATCGGCGCCCTCGCGAGCGAACGCGATCGCGACGGCCCGGCCGATGCCGCTGTCGCCACCGGTGATGACCGCGGTCTTGCCGTTGAGGCGGCCGCTGCCGCGGTAGCTGTGCTCGCCGTGGTCCGGCTTCTCGGCCATCGCGGCGATCGTGCCGGGTGGCTGCTGCTGAGGTTCGGGCATGGTCGGCCGTTACCCGGGCCCCGGCACGGAAAACAAGCTCAGGAGGCATCTGCGCCGCCTGCCCGCCGGTGTCCGGTTGAGCGGGCCCGTCGCGGGGAAACGGACAGGCGGGAGGTGGCGATCGTGTGGCGCTGGTTCGACGGGCCGTCGGGGTTGCCGCGGCGGGTGGCCGTGGCGGTGCTGGCGCTGGCCGGGTTCCTCGTGTCGATGCAGCTCGCGTTCTTCCAGTACGGGCTGACGGACACCGTGTGGGACCCGTGGTTCGGCGACGGCAGCGTGAAGGTGCTCGACTCGGCGTTCTCGCGGTCGCTGCCCGTGCGTGACGCCGCGCTCGGCGCGGTGGCGTACCTGATCGAGCTCGTCCTGGAGGTCACCGGGGGCCTGTCCCGCTGGCGGCGGCCCTGGCACGTGCTGCTGCTCGGGCTCGTGTCGGCCGCCATGGCCGTCACCGCGATCGGGCTCGTGGCGATGCAGATCTTCGTGCTGCACGCCTTCTGCACGCTGTGCCTGGTCTCCGCGGCGCTGTCGCTGACCATTCCGCTGTTCGTCGCCGAGGAGGTCGTGGTCGCCTGGGGGCAGCTGCGGCGCGGGCGGCGCTACGGGCTCACCTGGTCGCGGGCGATTCGCGGGCAGGTTGTTTGAATCGGCCGCGGCTGGGTTAGAGGCGCCCCTGTGGGGAGGTGTCCGTGCGGACCGAAGCGAAGGTGTTCGGGGTCATCGCGCTGTTTCTGCTGGTCACGACCGGCGTCTACATGTGGTGGACCGGCCTCGGGGCGGCGCATCCGGAGTGGGCGGGCACGCTGGCGCTCGGCGTGTCCGGCCTCATGAGCACGCTGTGCGGGAGCTACTGCTGGTTGGTCGCGCGGCGGATGCCGCTGCGGCCCGAGGACCGGCCCGGCGCCGAGATCGCCGACGGCGCGGGGACGGTCGGGTTCTTCGCGCCGCCCGGGTTCTGGCCGTTCGGCATCGCGGTGTCGGTCTCCGCCGGCGCGGTCGGCATCGCGGTCAGCCAGTGGTGGCTGCTCGGCGCGGCCATCATCGCCCTGCTGCTCGCCACGGCGGGGCTGGTCTTCGAGTTCTACGCCGGCGCGCCGGAGTCGCGGTGAGGCACCGGTCCCGGCGGGCTGCCCGCGCGGCGGCCATCGCCCTCGACGAGCGCTTCCAGGCCGCCACACCGCTGCGGGGCATCCTGAACAAGGTCTTCCCGGACCACTGGACGTTCATGCTGGGCGAGCTGGCGCTGTACTCCTTCATCGCGCTCCTGCTGACCGGCACCGTGCTCGCGCTGTTCTTCGACCCGTCGATGCGGGTGGTGCACTACGACGGCTCCTACACCCCGCTGCGCGGGCTGCCGATGTCGGCGGCGTACGACTCCGCGCTGCAGATCAGCTTCGACATACGCGGCGGGCTGTTCCTGCGCCAGATGCACCACTGGGCGGCGGACCTGTTCATGGCCGCGATCGTCGTGCACATGGGCCGCATCTTCCTCACCGGGGCGTTCCGCAAGCCGCGCGAGGTCAACTGGGTCATCGGCATCTTCATGTTCTGGCTCGGGTTCATCGAGGGCTTCGCCGGCTACTCGCTGCCCGACGACGGCCTGTCCGGCACCGGCCTGCGCATCGCGGCCAGCATCGTCGAGTCGCTGCCGATCATCGGCACCTGGGCGTCCAACGCGCTGTTCGGCGGCGAGTTCCCGGGCGAGGTGATCATCGGGCGGCTGTACATCGTCCACGTCCTGCTCGTGCCCGGCGCCCTCGTGGCGCTCATCACCGTGCACCTCGGCCTGGTCGTGAAGCAGAAGCACACCCAGTGGCCGCGGGCGGGGAGCACGAACGACAACGTCGTCGGCGAGCGGATGGTGCCGGGCTTCGCCGGCCGCTCGACCGGGCTCGCGCTCATGGTGTTCGCGATGCTGGCCGGGCTCGGCGGGCTGGTGCAGATCAACCCGCTGTGGCTGTTCGGCCCCTACGAGTCCGCGGTGGTCACCGCGGCCAGCCAGCCCGACTGGTACGTCATGTTCCTCGACGGCGGCCTGCGGCTCATGCCGCCGTGGGAGATCCGCGCGTTCGGCTACACACTGTCCCCGGTCTTCTGGCCCGGCGTCGTGCTGCCCGGCGTGCTCACCGGGCTCGCCCTCGCCTACCCGTTCGGCCACGCCTGGCGCCACCGCGGGCAGGGCTACCAGAACCTGCTGCAGCGCCCGCGCGACGCGCCCACCCGCGCGGCGGTCGGCGCCATGGCCGTCACCTTCTTCATGGTGCTGACCGTCTCGGCCGCCAACGACGTCCTCGCCGACAAGTTCCACATCAGCCTCAACGCGATGGTCTGGGCCGGGCGTATCGGCGCGGTCGTGCTGCCGCCGCTCGCCTTCTACCTCACCCGCCGCCTGTGCCTGGGCTTCCAGCAGCAGGACCGCAAGCGGCTCGCCCACGGCCTGGAGACCGGGATCGTCATCCGCACGCCCGACGGGGAATACCGCGAGATCGAACAGCCCCTCGCCCGGCCGGGCGAGCTGCCGCTGCCGTACGCGGGCTGGGCCGTGCCGAAGCGCATGCAGCGCCTCGGCGTCAACCGTCCCGCCCTGGAGCGGGCCCCGGACAAGGCGGAGCTGGAGAAGGCGCCCGCGAAGGAGACCGCCGATGACTGACCGCAGGGTGGTGCCCGTCGACCCGGTGCACACCCCGAGCCTGCCGGGGCCGCGCCGGCGCGTCGCGCCGGGCGGCCGGGTCGTCGAGGCCCTCGGGACCACCGACGCCAAGCGGATCGGCGTGCTGTACCTGGTGACGTCGTTCGGCTTCTTCATCGTCGGCGGCATCCTGGCGCTGCTGATGCGGGCCGAGCTCGCCCGGCCGGGGCTGCAGTTCCTCTCGACCGAGCAGTACAACCAGCTGTTCACCATGCACGGCACGATCATGCTGCTGCTGTTCGCGACCCCGCTCGTCTTCGGCTTCGGCAACTTCCTCGTGCCGCTGCAGATCGGCGCGGCCGACGTCGCCTTCCCGCGGCTCAACGCCCTGGCCTACTGGCTGTACCTCACCGGCGGCCTCGTCGCGCTCGGCGGCTTCGCGAGCCCGGGCGGCGCCGCCGACTTCGGCTGGTTCGCCTACGCGCCGCTCAACAGCGAGATCAACTCGCCCGGCGTCGGCTCCGACCTGTGGATCATGGGCCTGGTCGTGTCCGGCGCCGGCACGGTGATCGGCGCCGTCAACATGATCACGACCGTGCTCACGCTGCGTGCGCCCGGGATGACGATGTTCCGGATGCCGATCCTGACCTGGAACATCTTCGCCACCGCGTTCATGGTGCTCCTGGCGTTCCCGGTGCTGACCGCCGCGCTGCTGGTCCTGGAGATCGACCGCAAGCTCGGCGCGCACGTGTACGACCCCGCGGTCGGCGGTCCGCTGCTGTGGCAGCACCTCTTCTGGTTCTTCGGCCATCCCGAGGTCTACATCGTGGCGCTGCCGTTCTTCGGCATCGTCACCGAGATCCTGCCGGTCTTCTCGCGCCGCCCGATCTTCGGCTACAAGGGCCTCGTCGGGGCCACCATCGCCATCGCGCTGCTGTCCATGAGCGTGTGGGCGCACCACATGTTCGTCACCGGCAACGTGCTGCTGCCGTTCTTCTCGTTCCTGTCGTACCTCATCGCCGTGCCCACCGGCATCAAGTTCTTCAACTGGATCGGCTCGATGTGGCACGGCCAGCTGACGTTCCCGACGCCGATGCTGTGGTCGCTGGGCTTCCTCGTGACGTTCCTCTTCGGCGGCCTGTCCGGCGTGCTGCTGGCCTCGCCGCCGGTGGACTTCCACGTCTCCGACACGTACTTCGTCGTCGCCCACATGCACTACGTGCTGTTCGGCACGATCGTGTTCGCCGCGTTCGGCGGCCTGTACTTCTGGTTCCCGAAGATCACCGGCCGGATGCTCGGCGAGCGCCTCGGCAAGCTGCACTTCTGGCTCACCTTCGTCGGCTTCCACACCACGTTCCTCGTCCAGCACTGGCTCGGCACGAGGGGCATGCCGCGCCGGTACGCGGACTACCTGCCGTCGGACGGCTTCACCACGTACAACACCATCTCGAGCATCGGCGCGTTGATCCTGGGCCTGTCGATGCTGCCGCTGCTGTACAACCTGTGGTCCTCCTACCGCTTCGGCCGCCTGGTCGAGGGCAACGACCCCTGGGGGTACACGAACTCGCTGGAGTGGGCGACCACGTGCCCGCCGCCGCGGCACAACTTCACCACCCTGCCCCGCATCCGCTCCAACCGCCCGGTCTTCGACGCCGTCCACGGCGACTCGACCGGTACGAAGGTCTGAGCCGGCCCCTCAGCGCACCAGCAGCCCCGGCGCCGTGTCGGGTCCGGCGAGGCGGCCCAGCGCGTCGTCCGGGCGCAGCGGCGCGAGCAGCGGCAGGTCGTACGGCTGGCGGGCCAGCACCTTGGTCGCGTGCCCGGGCGGCACGGTGCCGGTCGGGTAGCGGCGGGTGCAGCGGCCGTCGACGACGCCCCGGCGGGTGGCGAACGCGGCCGCCGCCCGCCAGCTGTCCAGCGGCGCGGTGCTCGGCCGGTGCGCGCCCGGCGGCTCCGGGAACGCCTCGATGGCGGTGAACGGCTCGCTGCCGGCCAGCCACCAGCACAGCTCCTGCACGGTGTCCCAGGTCGGCTCCCGGCACCAGTACGGCACCAGCCCGGCCCGCAGCACGTTCCACGGGTCCACGAGCCGGCCGCACTCGACGACGAGCCGGTTGCCGGTGCGGCCGTCGGCGCGCAGCCAGTGGCGGTACAGGTCGGCGACGGCGGCGCTGAGCGCGGCCGCGCTCGAGTAGAGCACCTCGCGGGCGGTCAGCCGCCGGCGCCGGCAGGCGTCGAAGAGGGCCCGGGCCGTGCCCCGGTCGACCTGCCGCGGTCCGTGGACCAGCACCACGGTGCCGCTCGGCGCGACGTGCTCGTCGAGCGCCGCCGGCCAGCCGCCGTCGAGCGGCTGCCAGGGCACCCCGAGGGCCAGCGCGAGGTGGACGGCCGAGCCGTGCGCCGCGCCGAGCACCAGGCCCGGGTGCCGCCGCGGCGGCCGCACGGCGCCGTGGCGCAGCGCCTCGGCCGACGCCCGCGCGAAGAGGTGCTCCAGCGGCGGCCGGATCAACGCTCGGCCCTGTGGCGGGCGCCGCTGCCCGGCGCAGGGGGTGGTGGGTCCGGATCGGTCATGGGCGCCGCCACCTTCTGAAGGTCGACAGATTCGGCTCATGCGGCGTGCCCACTTCCCGCCGGCAACGCGATGAAACGGCCGCCGTCAGCGGAACACGGGCGGCGGCAAGCGCAGCGACGAGAGGAGTACCGCATGATCGACCACGACCGCGGGGCTCCGGGGCCCTGTTCAACCCTACCGCCGGTCGGGCGCCGGGCCGCCGCCGGCGCTCACGGCGCGGATCGCGTCGCGGACGCGGTCGGCCACCGCGAGGAACGGGCCGGCGGCCACGTTCGCCAGGGCGGACTCGGCGCCCGGGTGCGGGCGGGTGGGCGCGACGGCCTCGGCGGCCCGCAGCGCGGTGGCCAGCCGGCCCAGCCGCGCCGGCTCCACGTGCTGGCGCAGCCGGTTGAACTCGTAGCGCTCCTCGTGCCGGGCGTGCTCGAGGACCGCCTCGCGCAGCAGCACGACCGCGGCCTCGAACCCCGGGGCGTCCACGCCCTGCTCGACGAGCACGGCCAGGGCCTGCTTCGCCTCGCGCTCCTCGGCCAGCCGGTCGTCGACGAGATCGTCGCCGCCGCCGGGCAGCCTCCGCACGAGCGGGTGGATCAGCTCCTCCTCCGCCGTCTCGTGCACGGCCAGCAGGCGCACGAGCTCGTCGAAGGCGCGGCGGCGGGCCTGGCCGGAGCCGCCGGTGACGAGCAGGAACAGCTCCTCGATCCGGGCGTGCTGGACCAGCAGCAGGTCCACGACGTCCTCGGTGCGGGTCGCGGTGTCAGCCACGGCCGGCCCCCAGGCGCTCGCGCAGCGACTCGACCGGGTGCGGGCCGTCGGTCTCGATGCGGTACTCGCCGCCGAAGCGCTCCCGGTGCCGGTCGATGACGTCCTCGGACGGCGGCTGCTCGCCGCCGTGCACCTGCCGCTGCATCCACTCGAAGCGCTGGTGGGCCTCGCGCACGTAGCCCTCGCCGAGCTTCGTGAGGTCGATCTGGGTGGCCAGCAGGTGGCGCAGGAACCCCTTGTTCGGCTCGAACCGCAGCGGCTCGGGCACGCCGGCGGCGCCGGCGATCTGCTCGGGCTCGCGGCCGTCGTGGCGGCGCAGGAGGCCCGCCGCCTGCTGCAGGTGGCCGAGCTCCATCTGCAGGTGCAGCTCCCACAGCGACTTGATCCGTCGGTCGCTCTCCTGCTCCATGAAGGAGTAGTACAGCCAGCATTCGTTGTACTGGTGGATCAGCAGCCGTTCCCACCAGTTCTCGCCCGGGTCGAGCAGCGACTCGTAGTGGGTGACGTGCTCCTGCTCGATGAGGCTGATCTCCTGGTACAGCTGCCGGGCGATCGGCTCCATGTACTGCGGGCCGACGTTCATGTAGTAGAGCATCACCTGCTGCTCGGCCGAGAGGATCGTCAGCGCGTTGAGCTTGGAGCGCGGGTCGACCGCGTCCTTGTCGTAGGGCGCGCACACGTCGTCGTACGGGTGGCGGTGCTGCTGCGCGGTGGGCCGGCCGGGCATCACCTCGGTGAGCGCGTCGACGATCTTCTCCGCCCGGCGGTGCTCGATCATCTCGTAGAGGTTGGCGTAGCGGTACAGGTGGTCGAAGTCCTCGAGCACGCCGAACTCGTAGGCCTGGCGCAGGGAGGGGTCCGGCTCGTGCCGGGCCACCCACGCGGTGAGGTCGACGGCGACCTGCTCGTAGCCCAGCGTCGTCTCCAGCACGCTGGATACGCCCGGTAGCAGCCAGTTCACGGCCCGCTGCTGCTGGCTCTCGACGTAACGGACGAGCGCCAGCTCCCGGCGGACCTCCGGGTCCGGGCAGTTGCGGGCGAACTGGTGCTGGAACATGACCGCCTCGACCTCGATGCCGTTCATGGTGATGATGCGGCACCGGGTGTACGGGTCGACGGCCTCCGGGTCGATGGGCTCGACGTCGAGCTCCCGCCAGTTGCGGATCTGCTGCTCCAGCGGGATGCCCCGATGATCCAATGGGTTGAACACGCGATCTCCCTCGCGAACGCTGCGGCACGGCCAAGCCGCACGCGGCGGCCCCTGCCCCCTCTGCGGAGCCGCCGCGCCGACACGCGGGCGACTTTCCGGCAGCGGGCGGCCGAAACAATTCGGCGGGCCGCCGGGCCGCTGGAACCGTTACGCCGCCTACCGGTGCGGAGCCGATCGGTACTGGCGGCGTGACGGCGGCCGTTTGAACCACGGTCGCCCGGGCACCGGTCCAAGTGGTGACCGAGCACGTCGTCACCGGGGAAAGGAGGACGGTCATGCCAGCGCGTCAGGACATGCCCAGCACGCTCAAGCGGTCGCCGAAGAAGGCGCAGGACACGTACGTCAAGGCGCACGACTCGGCCGTCGAGGAGTACGGCGAGGGCGAGCGCGCCCACCGCACCGCCCTGGCCGCCGTGAAGCACTCGTTCGAGAAGGTCGGCGACCACTGGGAGCCCAAGGCCAAGAAGGGCCCCAGCGACGCTAAGGCGGCCGGCGGGCGCAACACGCGCGCCCAGACCGCCGGCGGCGTCGACGCCAACGCCAGCAAGCACCACCTCATGGACGTGGCCAAGCGGCTCGACATCAACGGGCGGTCGCGGATGACCAAGCCGCAGCTGGTCGACGCCATCCAGAAGGCCAACGCGAGCAGCACTCGCAAGTCGCGCGGCCGGTAGGCGGAACGCAGCCAGGTGGTGATCTGCATCACCGGATAACGCCTCGCCGCCCGTGGGCATCATGATCGCGAACGACCGACGGAGGTATGGTCGCGGTCGGTGCACACGGGCGCGAGGAGGAGTGGCATGGTCTGGCAGGCGCGGGGACGGCGCAACGGCGACGACGGCGCGGCGGGCCATCACACGCCCGGCCTCGGCGCACTGCGGTCGATCGACCTGCGGGTGCGGCCCGACTTCCGGCGCACCGTCATCTTCGGCGCGATCGCGCTCATCGCCCTGGTCGCCGGGCACGACGTCGGCGGCGTGCACGCCGAGTCGCTGCGGATCCGCCTGATCGCCTACGGCTGCGCGCTCGTCACCGCCGTGTTCGGGGTGGCGGCGAGCCGGACGGCGGCGCGCGAGGTGCAGCGCATCGCCGTCGCCCGCGCGGGCGCCGTGGCGGGGACGCCGCTTCGGCTGTTCGTGCTCCTCGGCGGGTACCTCATCGCCGTCCTGGCCGTCTGCGACCTGCTCGGCGTGCAGCTGCGGCAGGTCCTCGTCGGCGGGGCGATCACCGGCATCGTCGTCGGCCTCGCGGCCCAGCCGGTGCTGGGCAACCTCTTCGCCGGCCTGGTGCTGCTCTTCGCCCGCCCCTACGTGCCGGGCCAGCAGGTGCGGGTCATGTCGGGTGCGATCAACGGCCCGCACACCGGCTACATCGTCTCGGCCGGCCTGCTGTACACCATGCTGGAAACCACCGACGGCCCCCTGAACATCCCCAACTCGGCGCTGCTGGCCGCCGCCGTCGGCCCCGCTCCCGTGGAGCCCGAGCCGCCCGCGGAGGCCGCACCGGACGAGGCCTTCTCGCCGCCGGTGCAGGACGGCGCCGCGCTCGCCACGGTCGTCGCCGGCGCGGAGGCGGGCGAGGAGCTCACCAAGCACCCGGGTGTTTCCGGCTGACACCGCAGGGGTAGCCCGATTCGCATGATGCGATGGATTCCTGTGGCCGCCGGCGTTGCGGTGGGTTATGTGCTGGGCACCCGCGCGGGGCGCGAGAAGTACGTGCAGCTGGTCGAGGGCCTGCGCGACGTGCGCGCCAACCCGACGTTCGACCAGGTGCAGAAGACGGTCCGCAACGTGACCAGCACGCCGCCCACGACCACGCCGGCCAACGGCTCCGCGCCCCTGGTGGCCGGGCACCCCAAGCCCTGACGCCGGCACGGCATGCCGGAGCATGAGGACAGCACGCGCACGGTCGTGGTCGCGGCCGCGGCCAACCTGGGCATCGCGGCGGCCAAGGCGGTGGCCGCCCTGCTGACCGGCTCGGCCGCGCTGTGGGCCGAGACCCTGCACTCGCTCGCCGACACCGGCAACGAGGTGCTGCTGTGGCTGGGGCTGCGCCGCTCCAAGCGTGGCGCCGACCGCCGGCATCCCTTCGGCTACGGCCAGGAACGCTTCTTCTGGGCGTTCCTGGCCGCGCTCGGCATCTTCCTCGTCGGCGGGCTGCTGTCGGTCGCCGAGGGCGTGCGCAGCCTGCTCGTCCCGGAGCCCCTCCAGAGCCCGTGGATCGGCATCGCCGTGCTGGTGGTGTCCGCGGCCTTCGAGGGGTACTCCTGGCGCACCGCCCGCCGCCAGCTGCGCCGGGACGCGGCCCGGCGCCGCCGGTCCGTGCGCGAGCATCTCGCGCTGGCCTCCGACCCGAGCGCGACGACGGTGTACCTCGAGGACACCGCCGCCCTCGTCGGCATCGGCCTGGCCCTGCTCGCCCTGATCCTGCACATGGTCACCGGCTGGGCGTGGTGGGACGCCGCCGCCAGCATGGCCATTGGCGTGCTGCTCGCCGTCGTGGCGTGGCTGCTCGCCCGGCGCTCCAAGACGCTGCTCATCGACGCGGCCGCCCCGGAGGACGTGATGCAGCGGCTGCGCGAGGCGATGGGCCCGCAGCCGTGGATCCGGGAGGTGCACGAGTTCCGGGCGGTGTACGTGGGCCCGTCCCAGCTGCTCGTCACGCTCGGCGTCGAGCCGCGCGCGGAACTGGGGGAGCGGCCCGGCGCGGAACTGCTCGACCGCGTCGGCGACCTGCGCGAGCGGCTGCGCGGCTCACCCGCCGTGGCCGACGCGGTCGTCACGCTGGTGCCGCCGCGTCCTTAGGCCTCACACGATCTCCAGGTTGGCCATCATGCCCATGTCCTCGTGCTCGGCGTTGTGGCAGTGGAACAGGTACCGGCCGCGGTAGCCCTCGAACCGGGTGATGATCTCCACCGCCTCGCCCGGGCGCAGGGCGACGGTGTCCTTGAGCCCGGCGTCGTGCGGCAGCGGCGCCCGGCCGCCGCGCGAGAGCACCCGGAAGCCGGCCAGGTGCAGGTGCACGGGATGGTGCACGTCGGCGACCAGCCGCCACACCTCGACGTCGCCCAGGCCGACGGTGACGTCCGCGCGGGCCGGGTCGAACGGGCGGCCGCCGATCAGCCAGCCGCGGCCGTCGCCCATGCGGCCGGCGCGGAAGGCGAAGTCCCGCACGCGGACGGCGTCCGTGCGCGGCCACGCCGGCAGATCGGCGCTCAGCACCGGCGGGACGCGGCTGTCGTCGGCGGCGCGGCGGGCGACCCGGAAGGCCATGACGTCCGCCGTGCGTCCCGACCCGAGCCGGTTGACGAGCCGCACGCGCCCGCCGGGCGGGACGCCCGCGAAGTCGACGACGACGTCGTAGCGCTCGGCCGGCGCGAGGGGCAGGCGCCGGTGGGTCACCGGCGCGGCGAGCAGGCCCTGGTCGGCGCCGACCTGGACCAGGTCCAGCCGGCGGCCGTCGTCGGTGACGGCCTCGAGCTCGTACTGGCGGGCGTTCGAGGCGTTGAGGATCCGCAGCCGGTACCGCACCGCGTCGACCTCGTGCACCGGCCACGGGGCGCCGTTGACGAGGATGACGTCGCCGAGCACGCCGGCGACGTAGCGCTCGCGCACGCCCGGCCGCTCGCGCAGGGCCGGGTCGAGGGAGGGGTAGGCGAGGCCGCCGTCGGCGCCGAAGGCCCGGTCGGCGAGCACCAGGGGCAGCTCGCGCGGGCCGGCCGGCAGGCCGAGGGCGTCCTCGGCATCGTCGCGGACGATGTGCAGCCCGGCCAGGCCCCGCCAGATCGCCGGGGCGGTGAAGTCCATGCGATGGTCGTGGTACCACAGCATCGCCGCCCGCTGGTCCAGCGGGAAGGCGTACTCCCGCGTCACCTCGCTCGTCACCGCCCGCGGGTCGTGCCGGTGGTGCTCGGCCCAGCCCGCGGGGAGCACGAGGTCGGTCGGGTAGCCGTCGGAGGACGCCGGGGTCCGCCCGCCGTGCAGGTGTACGACGGACGGGACGGGCAGCTCGTTGCGGTGCGTCACGGTGAGCGGCCGGCCGCGGCGCGACTCGATCGTCGGCCCGGGAAACGTTCCCTCGTACGTCCACAGCCGCGTCGGGACGCCCGGCAGGAGCTCCACGGTCGCCTCGCGCTGGGTGATCGCGTACCGGCCGGGGCCGGCCGGGGCCAGCGGCCGGGGGATCGGCAGCGGCACCCGGAACGGCGGCGGCAGCGGCACCTCGCTGCGCAGCTGCGCGCCGGTGAACGCGGGCCGGCGGGCCAGCGCGGCCGAGGCCGACAGCCCGCCGGCCGCCACCAGCCCGAGCGCTCCGCCGATGCCGAGCATCCGCCGCCGGGTGACGCCGCCGTCGCGCTCAGGCATCGCCGGCCACCCGCCTGCGCAGCGGCTCGCGCCAGGCGGCGGCGAACTGCACGACGAGCCCGGTGACGGTGAGCACGCCCAGCGGGATGTGCAGCCACAGGGCGCCGGCCAGGCCGGCGAAGTACTGCACCGTCTCCGCCGCCACCAGCGCCGCCGTGGCCGGCAGCGGCCCGGGCCGGCGGCGGCGCACACAGATCGCGGCCGCCGCGAGCAGCTGCAGGTAGCCGATCGAGGTCACCACGTCGGCGCCGGTGGCGTGCCGGCTCTTCGCCGCCCGCGGCCGCACCCCCCGCATCGTCTGCGAGAGCGACGAGCACGGCGCCATCGCCGACCTGATCGGCGCGTGGCTCGGCGTCGGGCTCGTCCCCGCCTTCGCCGGCCGCTACGCCGGGCCGGCCACGGGCGCGTGGATCGCCGTCGACAGCCCCGACTGCCGGCGCACGGTGACGCTGTACTGGGGCGCCGGGAGCCACCTGTCGCCCGCCGCCCGGCTCATGCGCTCCGCACTGACCGCCTGGGACTGGACCTCGTAGGTCAGTACACCAAGCTAGAGCAGGGCCGCCTCGAGCCGGCCGTCGCGGACGCGGGTGCGCAGCCGCGGCTGGTCCGACGCGGCCGGGCCGTGCATGGCCTTGCCGTCACGCAGGCGGAACACGCTGCCGTGCCAGGGGCACTCGATGCACTGGTCGCCGTCGACGTCGACCATGCGGCCGTCGGGCAGCGGCCCGCCCTGGTGCGCGCAGCGGGCGATCAGGACGGTGAAGCGGTCCTGGTCGCGGTACACCATCACCGGCGTCTCCCCGATCGTGCGCCGGTACGCCTGGCCGTCGGGAATCGTGTCCACGGCCGCGACCTCGTGCCAGCCGACCGGCACCTGCGGCAGGGCCGTGGTGGCGTGGCTGACCCCGGCGCCCTCGCTGTACGCGAGGTGCCCGCCGAGGTACGCCCCGGCGCTGGCGACGCCGAGCCCGGCCAGGGTGAGCGCCTGCCCGCGGCGGCGGTGGCCCCGCAGCCGCGCGACCACCGAGGCGGCCATCAGCCCGACCGCGGTGACGTTCGCGGCGGCGTGCACCACCGCGACCCGCCGCTGCTGCGGCGACAGGGTGGCGAAGTCGGCCCAGCCGGTCGCCGCGGTCGGCACGGCGGCGGCGGTGCCGACGGTGAGCAGCGCCGTCGCGGCCGGCCCGGTGCCCGGCACCAGGTCCAGCATCGCCGCGCTCGTCCACGCCCCGACCGGCACCTGCACCGCGGCCGGGTGCAGCGGATGGCCGAACCACCGGCCGTGCAGCGCGTCGCCGAGCCGGCCCCGGCCCACGGTGGCCAGCGCGAAGCGCCGCAGCCTGTCGCCGATGCGGTCCAGCGACCGCACGCCTTCCAGCCTCGTCATCAGCTCGCTCATAACGGTTGCCGTGCCCAGCGCCGAGGAGGCCAAACGGTGTTTTCGGCAGGGACCGGCGGGTAAGCGGCAGCGTCCGCAGTAGATCCTCCGGCGAAAGGTGCCGATACCCTATGGACAGCAAGCCCGCGAAGGCCGTGAAGAACGCCGTCGAGGCCGCCGCCGAGAAGGTCGTCGATCTCGTGACACCCGATGTGCCCGGCGCCCCGGGCAGCGGCACGCCGAGCGTCGACGAGCCGGTCGAGCCCCGTGAGCCGCTGCCGCCGAAGGGGGAGCAGGGCACGCCGGAGCCGCGCACACCGACCGGCGCGAGCATGGGCGGGCCGCCGGCCGCCAACGCCCAGCAGGGCGAGTACCTGACCACGGCGCAAGGGGCCCGCCTGCGCGACACCGACCACTCGCTGAAGGCCGGCCCCCGCGGCCCGATCCTGCTGCAGGACCACCATCTCCGCGAGAAGATCACGCACTTCGACCACGAGCGGATCCCGGAGCGGGTCGTGCACGCCCGGGGCGCCGGCGCGCACGGGGTCTTCGAGGCGTACGGCACCGCCGAGCCGGTCTGCCGGGCCGCGTTCCTGCGCAAGGGCCGGCGGACCGACGTGTTCGTGCGGTTCTCCACCGTGGTGGGCTCGCGCGGCTCCGCCGACACCGTGCGCGACACCCGCGGCTTCGCCACGAAGTTCTACACCGAGGAGGGCAACTTCGACCTCGTCGGCAACAACATCCCCGTCTTCTTCATCCAGGACGGCATCAAGTTCCCGGACGTCATCCACGCCGTCAAGCCGCACCCGGACCGCGAGATACCGCAGGCGCAGAGCGCGCACGACACGTTCTGGGACTTCGTGTCGCTGCACACCGAGGCCCAGCACCACACGATGTGGAACATGTCGGACCGGGGGATCCCCCGCTCGTTCCGCATGATGGAAGGCTTCGGCGTGCACACCTTCCGGCTCATCAACGATGCCGGCGAGACGGTGCTGGTCAAGTTCCACTGGAAGCCCAGGCTCGGCGTGCACTCCCTGGAGTGGGAGGAGGCCCAGATGCTCGCCGGCATGGACCCCGACTTCCATCGCCGCGACCTCTACGACGCCATCGAGGCGGGCGCGTTCCCGGAGTGGGAGCTGGGCATCCAGGTGCTGCCGGACACGCCGGAGGAGACCTTCGAGGGCATCGACCTGCTCGACCCGACGAAGATCGTGCCGGAGGAGCTCGCGCCGGTCCAGCCGATCGGGCGCTTGACGCTCAACCGCACGCCGACCAACTTCTTCGCCGAGGTCGAGCAGGCCGCGTTCCACCTGGGCAACCTCCCGCCCGGCATCGACGTGACCAACGACCCGCTGCTGCAGGCCCGCCTGTTCTCCTACGTCGACACCCAGATCACCCGGCTGGCCGGGCCCAACTTCCCGCAGATCCCGATCAACCGGCCGCACGCCCCGGTCAACGACATGCTCCGCGACGGCTTCCACCAGAACGCGGTGCACGGGGGCGTGGCGCCGTACCGCCCGAACTCCCTCGACGGCGGCAACCCGTTCCTGGCCGGCGACGCCGAGCACGCGTTCCTCGACGTGCCGGTGACGGTCGCCGAGTCGCGCAAGGTCCGCGCCAACCCGGTGTCCTTCGACGACCACTACAGCCAGGTGCGGCTGTTCTGGGTGAGCATGTCGCCGGTGGAGAAGGAGCACATCATCCGGGCGTACACCTTCGAGCTCGGCAAGTGCTACGAGCAGGCGATCAAGGAGCGGCAGCTGCTGTGCCTGGCGAACATCGACGCGACCCTGTGCGCCGAGGTCGCCGCCGGCCTGGGCCTGCCCGCGCCGGCACCGACGGTCCCGCTCGCCAAGGTCGTCCCGAGCCCGGCGCTGTCGCAGGTCGGCCGGGCGTGGCCGCCCGACGGCCGCACGATCGGCATCGTCGTCGACCCCGACGGCGACCTCGGCGGCCTGCGCGCGCTGCGCGAGGCGGTCTTCGCGGCCGGCCTGGTGCCGCTGCTCATCGCCCCGCGCGGCGGCCTGGTCGACGGCGTGCCGGTGCAGCGGACGTTCGCCACCGCGCGGTCGGTCGAGTACGACGCGCTGCTGCTGTCCGGCGCACCGGCCCCCGCCGCGGACGCGGTCCCGGCCCGCGACGCGAAGGCCGCGGCGAGCGACACCGCGACCATCGATCCGCGGGTGCTGCTGCTGGTCGAGGAGTCCTGGCGCCACGCCAAGGCGATCGGCGCCTGGGGCGAGGGCACGACGGTCGTCGCCACGGCCGGCCTGGCCGGCATCGGCAACGGCGCGGGTGTCGTCACCGGCGACAGCGGTACCGGCGTCTTCGCCACCGTGCTCGAGGCGCTGGGCACCCACCGCGCCTGGGAGCGCTTCCCGGCGACCGTCGCCTGAGCCGGCGCGGGGCCGCCTACACCGTTGCGATGGTGTAGGCGACCTCGTCCAGCAGCTCGCGGGCCAGGAAGCCGGTGCGGCCGAAGCGGGGGGCCAGGCGCTGGCCGGTGACGGCGTGCGCGTACGTCGCCCAGCAGCCGGCCTGCGCGGGCCGCGCGCCGCGGGCCAGCAGCCCGGCGACCAGGCCGGCCAGGACGTCGCCGCTGCCCGAGGTGCCGAGGCCGGCGTCGCCGCTCTCCTCCCGCCACACGGTGCCGTCGGGGTCGGCGACGTGGCCGTGCAGGCACACCGCGGCGCCGTGGCGGGCGGCCAGGGCGGCCGCCTCCGCGCCCAGGTCGGCGCCGAGCTCGCGGCCCAGCAGGTGCTCGGCCTCGACGCGGTTGGGGGTGAGCACCACGCCGCGCCTGCCGTCCTCCAGCAGCTGCGGGCGCAGGCTCAGCGCGCCGAGGGCGTAGGCGTCGAGCACGACGGTGGTGCCGGGTGCGGCCTCGTGCAGTACCGTGTCCAGGATTTTCCCGGTTTCCTCGACGTCGTCCAGGCCGGGCCCGACGGCGATGGTGTCGGCCGCCGCCACCAGCTCCAGCAGGGCCTGCGGCAGGGCGGCGGCGCCGCCGGCGGGGGTCTCCGGCAGGCCGACGACCTTGGCCTCGGGCACGGCGATGCTCAGGGCCGTGGCCGCGGTCTGCGCGACCGCCAGCTGCAGCCGCCCGGCGCCGGCGCGCAGCGCGGCGATCCCGGCGAGTAGCACGGCGCCGGGCGTGTTGCGCGAGCCGCCGATGACGAGCACCGTGCCGCGGCCGCGCTTGTCCCGCGCGTCGCCGGCCGGCAGGGGCCAGGCGCGCAAGGTGCCGGGCGTGATGATGCACGGGTCAGCCATGGACGTCCTCCTGGCGCGTCACCGGGGCCTCGGCCTCCCGCAGGTGGTCGGTGGCGTTGAATCGCTCCAGGCGCAGCCGCCCGTCCTCGGCGTGCCAGCTGGTGACCGAGCCGTTGGCGATCGCGGTCGCGCCGGCGATCGCCATGAGCTCCTCCTCGTCGAGGCCTTCGATCTGGTACCGCAGCAGCAGCACGATCGCCTCGTGCCCGAACAGCACCACCCGCCCGCCCGGCCGCTGGGTGCGCAGATCCCCCAGCAGGCTCCGCAGTCTCAGCAGCACGTCGGCCCACGACTCGCCGCCCGGCGGGCGGTAGTAGAGCTTGCCGAGGTGCCGGCGCCGCTCGGCCTCCTCCGGCAGCCGCGCCTGGACGCCCTTGCGGGTCAGCAGGTCGAGGACGCCGAGCTCCCGGTCGCGCAGCCGCTCGTCGAACACGGCGTCGATCCCGGTCCCGGCCAGCGCGAGCTCCGCCGTCTGCACCGTGCGCCGGTACGGCGACACCACGGCGAGGTCCGGCCGCTCGCCCTCGCCCAGCTCACCCAGCCACTTGCCGACCGCGCGGGCCTGCACCCGGCCGAGGTCGGACAGCGGCACGTCGGCGTCGCGCTCGGCGATGTCGATGACGTCGAGCCCGGCCTGCTCGGCCAGCTGCGCCTGGACGTTGCCGGTGCTCTGCCCGTGCCGGACGACACCGAGCCAGCCCAGGTCACCCACCGCGCTCACCGCCTGATCCGTCGCCGGTCGCTCAGCACCAACAGGCCCGCGACGCCGCGGAGGGCGAGAGCCCCCGCCAAAACCCAGATGAACCACTGCACGACTGCTCGATGCCCCGCCGGGGGCCCTCTCAATCACCTCGGATGATCAGGAGTAGTAGCCCTCCAGGACCGCGCGGGCCTCCTCGAACAGCGCCGGGCCGCGCCGCCCGGCGCCGGACCGCCCGCCGCCGGGGGCCTGCAACGCCTCCAGCTGCGCGCCGGAGAGGGCGTAGACGACCCGGCCGAGGCCGGAGCGGTCGATGGCGCCGGCGCACATGCCGCAGGGCTGGCAGCTGGTGTACATCGTGGTGCCGGCCGCCGCCGCGGCGTCCAGGTTGCGCGCGGCCCAGCGGGCGAGCTTGAGCTCCGGGTGGGCGGTGATGTCGTCGTCGGAGCGCACCGTGTTGTGCTCCTCGGCGAGGACCTCACCGCCGGGGCCGACGAGCAGCGACCCGAACGGCGCGTCGCCGGCGGCGCGGGAGCGGGCGGCGAGGCCGATCGCGCGGCGCAGGAACCCCTCCTCGTCCGCCGTGACCGGCTCGGCGTCGGCCACGGTCATGGTGCCCCGGGCGACGACCCGGCCGGACCCGGTGACGCGCACCCGGTCCCCGGCGACGGTCACGGTGATCGTGCTCGGCCGGCCCATCGCGTGCCCCTGCTCGATGACGACCACGCCGCCGGCGCTCAGCAGCGCGGCGAGGGGTCCCGCGGCCGTGCCGGTGGCCGGGTCCTCCGCGATGCCCATCGCCGGGTTGAAGAACCGGGCGTGGGCGGTGGCGGCCGGGTCGACGGTGTCGTGCGTGTACACGTAGCAGCCCTCGCCCCCGACCGCACGCAGCGCGGCGACCAGGCGGCCGGCGTCGGGCGCGGCCCGCCCCACCGCGGCACGGTCGCGGACCGGCACGAGCAGATGCCCGGCCCCCGTGGACACGACCTGCGCCGGGCGGTCGGCCGCCAGGTCCTCGACGTCCAGCCCGAGCGCCGCGGCGAGCCCCTCGCGGTCCGCCGCGATCGCGCCGAACACGGGCGGCGACTGCTCCACCGTGACGAAAAGCCCCCGGACGTACACCGGCAGCACGTCCGGCCCGATCTGCTGCGTGAAGTCGCCGTCGCCGACCCGCCCGGAGGCGGCCAGCCACAGCCAGGCGCCGAGCGCGTTGTGCCCGGCCCCGAACACCTCCGCCCCGCTCGGCGTGAACGACCGCAGCCGCCACGTCGCGCCGGCGGTCGTGGGCCGCTGGATGAACGTGGTCTCGGACTGGTTGAACTCCCGCGCGACGGCCCGCATCTGCTCGTCGCTCAGCCCGTCGGCGCCGGGCACGAGCGTGAGCGGCGCCCCGGTGAGCGGTGCGGTGGCGAACACGTCCACATAGGCGAACTCGATCTCGGTCACGCCTACGACGCTACGACCGCGGCGGGCGCCCGGCCCAGCGCGATCCGGCGGTTGTCCGGCGGGTTCGCCGCACGATTTGCGGTACCGTCGCGCGATGACCGCACCCCTCGACGAGGTCGACCGGCGCCTGGTGGCCGAGCTGCAGCGCGACGCCCGGGCCTCGCTGACCGACCTGGCCCGCGCGATCCACCTGGGCGTGTCCGCCACGCGGGTGCGGCTGCGCGCCCTGGAGGAGCGCGGCGTCGTCACCGGCTACACGGCCCGGGTCGACCCGGCGGCGTGCGGCCTGCCGCTGCGGGCGGTGGTGCGGATGAAGGTGCACGGCGCGCTGTACGACAAGGTCGCCGCGGTGCTGGAGCGTGAGCCGCAGATCGTGCGCTGCGTGCGGGTGACGGGCGAGGCCTGCTACGTGGCCGAGGTGCTCGCCGCCGACATGCCGGACCTGGCCCGCATCACGTCGGAGCTGGCCCGGGTCGGCTCGATCACGACGGACCTGGTCTACGAGGTCGTGGTGGACCGCGCCGTGCCCGCCTGACGCTGCGCCGGGCATGGCGTCGAATTAATCCTATCGGGAAGATAGGATATCTGATACCTTCGCCGCATGAGGTTCTTCATGCAGGCGGCGGTGACGCGGCTCGTCAACCGGGCCGTCGGGCTCGCGCATCGGCTGGTCGGCTTCGGGGCGGGGGAGCCCTTCGCGGGCGCCTCCGCGCTGGAGGCGCCGGCCTGGGCCGAGCTCGCCGCCGAGCGGCGGCTGCACCGTCTCGCCGGCCGCTGAGGGTGGGCCGTTCGCGCCGGGTGGTCCTGCTCGTCTGCCTCGGCGCCGGCTGGACCACGCTGCTGGACCAGTCGATCCTCAACGTCAACCTCCCGGCCATCCGCGCCGCGCTCGGCGCCGGTGACGGTGCGCTGCAGTGGATCATGGCGGGGTACTCGCTCACGTTCGGGCTGGCGCTGGTGCCGGCCGGGCGGCTCGGCGACATGTTCGGGCGGCGCGGGCTGTTCGCCGGCGGGCTCGCCCTCTTCGCCGCCGGCGGGATTGTCGCCGCCGGCGCCGACCGGGCCTGGCTGGTCGCGGCGGCCCGGCTCGTGCAGGGTGTCGGGGCCGGCACCGTCAACCCGCAGATCATCGGGCTGATACAGGACCTCTTCCGGGGCCGGGAGCGGGCCCGCGCGCTCGGCGCCTACGCCGTCATCGGCGGGCTGTCCGGGTCGGTCGGGCCGCCGCTCGGCGGGCTCGTGCTGCAGCTGGCCGGGCCGGACCCCGGGTGGCGCCTGGTGCTGCTGGCCAACCTGCCGTTCGCGCTCGTCACCGTGCCGCTGGCCTGGCGCTGCCTGCCGGCCGGGCGCCCGGCGGGCCGCCGCGCCGACCTCGACGCGCCGGGGCTGCTGCTGCTCGGCGCGGCGACCGTGGCCGTCATCCTGCCGCTGGTCGGGACCGCGGGCGGCTGGCGGTGGGCCGCGCTCGCCGCGGTGGCCGCCGCCGGGTTCGTCGCCTGGGAGCGCCGCTACGCCGCGCGGGGCCGCACCCCGGTGCTGCTGCCGGCGCTGACCCGCAGCCGGGGGTACGTCCTGGGGACCCTCGTCGCCATGTGCCACTTCGGCGCCACCCTCGCCCTGAACCTGGTGCTCTCCCTGTTCCTGCAGGACGAGCTCGGCTTCGCGCCGCTGGCCGCCGCGGCCATGTCGCTGCCCGGCGCCGTCGGCTTCGCCGCCGCCTCGGCGGCTGGCGCGGCCGTGCTGGCCCGGTTCGGCCGGCCCGGCGTGACGGTGGCCATCGCGGTCGCCGCCGGCGGCGTCGCCGTCGACGCGCTCGCGGTCGCGCTGCTGCCGGCGCCGTGGCTCATCGCCGCCCTGGCCGCCGGGCAGCTCGTCACCGGTGCGGCGGGCGGCCTCGTCAACGCCCCGAACCAGGCGCTCACCCTCGAGCACGCGCCGAGCGGCGCCGGCGGCCTCAGCGCGGGCATCCTGCAGCTGTCGCAGCGGCTCGTGGCGAGCGTCGGCATCGCCGCGGCCACCGCGCTGTCCCTGCGCGGCCCGGGCCGGGCCGCGCTGCTGCACGGCGTCCTGCTTTGCCTCGCCCTCGTGCTGGCCGCGCTGGGCCTCTCCGCCGCGGACCGGACCCGTCAGCGGCGCTCGCGGGTGGCGATCGCGAACGCCACGCCCACGCCGACGCCGATCACCGTCTCGAGCAGCCTGGACACGAGCAGCTCGCCGACCGGCTGACGGTTGGCGAGCTGGCCGATCAGCAGCGCCAGCGGGGTGATGAAGACGAGGGCGGCGCCGTAGTGCCGCGGTACCAGCAGCTCGGTCAGGGCCTGGCAGGCGGCCACGAGCACGATGACCGACAGGGCCGGCAGCGGCAGGACGAGCAGCCCGGCCGCCACCGCGGGCCCGCGAGGGTGCCGACGACCCGGTGCACGCCGCGCACGACCTGCGGCCCAGGCCCGCGCGGGCAGCGTGCCGGTGGCGGCGCCGGACCCGACGGCGAGCACGAGCACCGCGCCGGCCGCGGCCTGCAGGCGCCAGCGCCGCGGCGAGCGGGCCGGGCCGCCGTAGACGGACGCGAAGGCCCCGAACGTCGCGTAGGCGGCGTGGTCGAGCCGGTCGTCGCCCCACGGCGCCAGCAGCGCCACGAGCATCGTCACCGCGGCGCGCGCGGCCACTCGCTCGCTGCCGGCGCCGATCGGCGATCAAGGTACCCGCTACAGGCGGCCGGCCTCGATGATCCGGCGCAGGAACTGGCGGGTGCGGGGCTCGCGCGGCTCGCCCAGCACCTGCTCCGGCGGCCCCTGCTCGACCAGCGTGCCGCCGTCGAGGAAGCAGACCCGGTCGGCGACCTGCCGGGCGAAGCCCATCTCGTGCGTGGCGAGCAGCATCGTCATGCCCTCGGCCCGAAGCTCCTGGACCAGCGCCAGGACCTCGCCGACGAGCTCGGGGTCCAGGGCCGAGGTCACCTCGTCGAGCAGCAGCAGGCGCGGCGAGTTCATCAGGGCCCGAACGATCGCGACGCGCTGCTGCTGGCCGCCGGAGAGGCGGTCCGGGTACGCCCCGGCGAGCTCGGCCAGGCCGATGCGCGCGAGCAGCGCCATCGCCCGGTCGCGGGCCTGCGCCGCCGGCACGCCGTGCACCCGGCGCGGGGCCAGGGTGACGTTGGCCAGCACCGTCATGTGGGGGAAGAGGTTGTACGCCTGGAACACCAGGCCGATGCGGCGGCGGACGCGGTCGGGGTCGGCCCGCGGGTCGGTGATGTCCTCGCCGTCGAGGCGGATCGTGCCGTCGTCGACCGGCTCGAGCAGGTTGACGCAGCGCAGCAGCGTGGACTTGCCCGAGCCGCTCGCGCCGATGAGCGCCACCACCTCGTGCTCGGCGACGTCGAGGGAGACCCCGCGCAGCACGTGGCGCTCGCCGAACACCTTGTGCACCGCGTCGATCGACAGGACGGTGGTCATAGGCCGGCCTCCGCGGACTGCCGCCGGGCCGCCCGCAGGGTGACCGCGTCGGTCACCGCGACGAGCGGGACGGCCAGCAGCACGAACAGCGCGCCGGCGACGATGTAGGGCGTGTAGTTGTACGACACCGAGGTCTCGATCTGGGCGGCCCGGATGGCGTCGACGGGCCCGGCCAGGGAGATCAGGCCGACGTCCTTCTGCATCGCCACCAGGTCGTTGAGCAGCGGCGGGGCGATGCGGCGCACCGCCTGCGGCAGCACCACGTGGCGCATGCTCTGGCGGTAGGTGAGCCCGAGCGAGCGGGCGGCGGCCCGCTGCGAGGGGTGGACCGACTCGATGCCGGCGCGGAACACCTCGGCGATGTACGCGCCGTAGGTCAGCACCAGCGCCGCCCCGCCGAGCACCAGGACCGACGGCATGCCGCGCAGCCGCAGGCCGGGCACCCCGAACGCGAACAGGTAGATGGTGATGATCAGGGGCAAGCCGCGGAAGGTGTACGTGTAACCGCCGGCGAGCGCCCGCAGCGGGAAGAACACGGGGCGCCGCAGCGTGCGCAGCAGCGCGATGCCGAGCCCGAGCAGCAGCGCGCCGGCGGCGCAGAACGCCAGCAGCTCGATGTTGAGCCACAGGCCGTGCAGCACCGCCGGCAGCGCCCGGCGCGCGATGTGCGGGTCGAAGAAGCTCCGCTTGACGCGGGCCCAGCCGGGCGCGCCGGTGATGGCGAAGTACAGCAGGAACCCGAGCGCCAAGGTGGACGCGGCGGCGACCGCCACCGACAGGATCGTCTGCCGGCGGCGGTACGCCTCGCGCTGGAGCTGGACGGCGGAGCGCTCGAACATCAGCTGAGCGCCGGCGCGCCCTGGGCCGCCGCGAGCCACTGCTGCTGCAGGTTCTTGAGCGTCCCGTCGGCCCTCAGCGCGTCGACGGCCCCGCTCACGCAGCCCGTGAGCGGCGAGCCCTTGTCGAGCACGAGCCCGAACTGCTCCGGCGTGCCGGCGACCGGCGGCAGCTGCCCGACGATCACCGCATCGGTGATCTCGGCCCCGGTGATGTAGAAGGCGGTCGGCAGGTCCACCACGAGCCCGTCGATCTGCCCGTTCTGCAACGCCTTCTTGGCGTCGTCGTTGTTGTTGTACACGGAGGGCTGACTCGCGGGCTTCACGACCTCGGTGATGGAGCGGTAGCTCGTCGTGCCCACCTGCGCGCCGAGCTTGGCGCCCTTGAGGTCGGCGACCGACCGGGCGCCGGCGATCTTCGAGCCCTTCAGCGCGATGACCGTCTGCGTCACGTCGTAGTACGGCGAGGAGAAGTCGACCGCCTGCCGGCGCTCGTCGGTGATCGAGAACTCGTTGATGTCGAAGTCGAACGTCTTGGGCCCGGGGGCGATGGCGTTGTTGAACGTCACGCGGACCCAGGCGACCTGGTCCTTGGTGTAGCCGAGCTTCGAGGCCACGGCGTAGGCCACGGCCGCCTCGAAGCCCTGCCCGCTGCCGGGCTTGTTGTCGGCGAACCACGGCGGGTACACCGGATCGTCGGTCCCGACGGTGAGCTTGCCCGCGGTGAGGGTCTTGAGCTGCGCCGGGGCGCAGGAGGCGGCGCTGGTGGCACCGCCGGAGGCGGCCGGTGCCGCGGTGTCGTCATCGGCCGGTGCGCAGCCGGCCACGGCGGCCAGGACGCCGGTGAGTCCGGCCGCGAGAAGGAGGGACGGGGGACGCATGGCGGCGATCATATCTATCGAGGAAGTAGGAAAGACCTCTCCGTGCCGCGGATCACGACCGCGCGGTCGCGAGGCCGGCGCGTAGCCGCCTCCGTCGCGGGTAGCCGGTAGCTGGAAGGCGAGGAGGGATAACTCATGAAGGCAGTCGTGTACCAGGGCCCGCGCAACGTCGCGGTGACCGAGGTCGACGACCCGCAGCTGCAGGCGCCGACGGACGCCATCGTGCGGATCACCACGACCAACATCTGCGGGTCGGACCTGCACATGTACGAGGGGCGCAGCACCGTCGAGCAAGGCAAGATCCTCGGGCACGAGAACATGGGCGTCGTCGAGGCGGTCGGGCCGGGGGTGAGCCGGATCAAGGTCGGCGACCGCGTCTCGGTGCCGTTCAACGTCGCCTGCGGCACCTGCCGCAACTGCGTGGAGGGCTGGACCAGCTTCTGCCTGCGCACCAACCCGATCGAAGGCGTGGACGGGGCCGCCTACGGGTACGCCAACATGGGGCCGTACGACGGCGGCCAGGCCGAACTGCTGCGCGTGCCGTACGCCGACTTCAACCTGCTCGAGCTGCCGCCGGGCACCGAGCACGAGAACGACTTCGCCATGCTCTCGGACATCTTCCCGACGGGCTGGCACGGCACGGAGCTGGCCGGCATGCGGCCGGGGGACCGGGTGGCCGTCTTCGGCGCCGGTCCGGTCGGGCTGATGGCCGCGCACTCGGCGATGATCCGCGGCGCGTCCGAGGTCTTCGTCGTCGACAAGGAGCAGGACCGGCTCGACCTGGCGGTGAAGATCGGCGCGACGCCGGTCGACTTCAGCCGCGGCGACCCGGCCGAGCAGATTCTGGAGGCGACCGGCGGGCGCGGCGCGGACTGCGGCGTGGAGGCGGTCGGCTACCAGGCGCACGACCCGAGCGGCGAGGAGCACCCGGAGCTGGTGCTGGACAACCTCGTCACGGTCGTGCGCTCCACCGGCGGCATCGGCGTGGTCGGCGTGTACGTCCCGCAGGACCCCGGCGCGGCGACCGACGCTGCGAAGCAGGGCCGGATCGGCTTCGACTACGGCACGTTCTTCAGCAAGGGGCAGCGGATGGGCACCGGGCAGTGCCCGGTCATGCGGTACAACCGCCATCTGCGCGACCTCATCATCACCGGCCGGGCGACGCCGTCGTTCCTGGTCTCCCACGAGCTGCCGCTGGAGCGGGCGGCCGAGGCGTACGACCACTTCGACCGGCGCGAGGCCGGCTGGACGAAGGTCCTGCTGCGTCCGGGCCAGCACTGACCGGACGACCGGCGTGACGAAGGAGGGGGCCGGCGCCGGCCCCCTCCTTCGCGCGCGCTTCAGGCCCGGACCGCGTCCAGGGCCTTCTTGAGGGCGGCCGGCTCGCTGGGCTTCGTCGGCGCCTTCGGCCGCAGCTCGAGCATCTTCGCCCCGAGCTCCTGCAGCTGCTGGCGGCCGAGGTTCTCGCGGACCTTCGGGAACCACTCCTCCTCTTCCTCCTGGATGTGGTGCGTCACGCTCTCGATGAGGACGGTGACCTTCGCGTCGAAGTGCTCCTCGTCGGGGTCCATCGTGGACAGTTCGAGGCAGAGGACGTCGGCGACGTGGTGCTCCTCGTACGACTCGAGGATGTCGTCCTCGAGGTCGGGCAGCAGGCGGCGGACCTCCGGGTACATGACCTCGTTCTCGAGGTAGGTGTGCACCGTCAGCTCCTGCAGGATCTGCTCGACGATGCGGCCCTTGGCCTCGGCCGGGCCCTCCTCGGCCGCCTGGAACTCCTTGAACAGGCGCTTGACCTTCTTGTGGTCCTCTTTGAGCATGACGATGGCGTCGGTGGACATGGATCTCCTCAGTGTTGAAGGGCCGGTTGGAGGCCGGTGTGGTCGAGGGTGCGCGGCAGCGGCTCGGGCAGCGGCCGCGGCGCGGGCAGGTCCGGGAAGCGCTGCAGCAGCGCGGCCGGCAGCGTGGTCGTGGCGAGCAGCACCAGGTTGCGCGTGGGGCACACGCCGGGGCCGGCGCTGAACGGGTAGACGGTCCAGCCGCGCTGCGGCGCGCCGGCCAGCCACGCCTCGCCGGCCATGACGCCGGCGAGGCTGACGGGCTCGGCGGCGCGGACGTAGGCGTCGACGCGGCGCTGGAACCGGGCGCGCAGGTGCTCCCGGCGCGGCCGCAGGTTCGCCCAGCCCTGGGCGAGCATCGGGGCGAGCACACCGCCGGCGCACCGCAGCGTGTCGAGCACGCCGACGCCGGTCGCCGGCCGGGCACGCCGGTCGGCCGGGGCCGTCACCTCCAGGACCATGCCCCCTGGCGTACCCTTTCGCCCGCGCGAGAAACGGAATGCTTCACCGCGCCTCGGCGCGGCTCAATGTGTGCGAGGGCGTGACGCCGTACGCCGAGCGGTACAGCGCCGTGAACCGGCTGTGGTTGGGAAAGCCCCACCGGGCGGCGACGGTGTGCACGGTCGTGGTCGGGTCGGCGGCGCGCAGCTCGCGGTGGGCGTGCTCGAGGCGGACCCGGCGCAGGTACGCCATCGGCGTCGTGTCCAGGTAGCGGCGGAACGCGACCTGCAGCGCCCGGATCGAGACGTTCGCCGCCCCGGCGATGTCCGCCGGCCCGATGGCACGGTGGGCGTTGTCGTCGACGAAGCCGACGGCGCGGCGCACGATCGCGGGGTGCGGGCCGTCGCGGTCCTCGGCGGCGGGCTCGCCCAGCGCGGTGTTGGGGAACACCACCAGGGACGCGGCGGCGAGCAGGCGGCCGGCGCTGGCGACGATCATCGGCTTGTCGATGGCGGGGCCGTCGGCGATGACGCGCCGGACGTAGTCGTAGGTGCTGCTCCACAGCGCCGCCGCGGCCGGTGACAGGGGGTGCTCGCCGGTGAAGCGCAGCGTGCGCGCGACGCGTTTCGCAGCGCCGTCGGCCACCTGGGCGAGCAGCTCGGGATCGATGAGGGTCAGCTCGAGGTCGGGGTCGGTGACCGCGGCGTCGAACGCCTCGCCGGGCTGGGCGGCGATGAACACGTCGCCGGCCGTGTGGTGGGTGCGACGCCGGCCGGGGCCGCGGCAGGTGACGGTGCCGCCGACGATGCGGGCGATGGCGAGGGTCGGCCGCGGCGGGCCGTGTACGCGACCGCGCAGCCGCAGGATCACGTGGTGCAGCTGAACCGCGCCGAGCGAGTACTGCGTCAGCCGGATCTGATGCGGCCCGTCGGCTACGGTGAGATGGAGCCCGCCGTACGTGGTGCGCAGAAACCGCTGGGCGGCGGCCAGGTCCGTCGTCTCGAATGTGGTCGCCATCCTGAGCCTCCGGGGGCGGGCGGTCGCGCGTACAGGATGACCCGCCCATCTACCCGGAAAACGCACGTCCAAACAATTCGTTCGCCCAGTTGACAGCCACCCGGTTCACAGCGCTCCGCGACCTAGTCGCCGGGCGATTCGCGCAAACACCATGGAACCAAGGGGGCGGTCATATGGACTTGTGTGTCCTGTCGTCGACGCGGGGCAACCGGTGCCTGCTGGAGCTGTCCGGCGTCCTGGACTACGCGTCCGCGCCGTACGTGAGACAGCTGGTGTTCCGGCAGCTCGACGCCGGGGCGCACGACATCGTGATCGAGGTGTCGCGGGTCCGGGTGCTCGATGCCGGGGCGATCAAGGTGGTGCTGTACCTGCGCCGCCGGGCCGAGCAGATCGGCGCCGGCCTGCGCCTGGCCGGCGCGACCGGCACGGTGCTGTCGGCGCTGGAGATCACCGGCGTCGCCAAGGAGCTGCACGCCTACGACGACTCCGGCTGGCCGGTACGGCACCGCGTGCGCGAACCGGTGCCCCTGGACGACCTGCAGACGCTGCCCGGGCACTTCCCGGCCGAGGCCACCGAGCTCGTCGGCCGGCTGCGCGGCCTCGACCCCGGCGACCCGGCCCGGGCCCGGGCCCGCGACGAGGTCATCGAGCTGTGCCTGCCGATGGCGCGCCGCCTCGCCCGCCGCTACGGCGCGACGGAGCCGGTCAGCGATCTGACCCAGGTCGCCGCGCTCGGGCTGGTCAAGGCCGTCGACGGGTTCGACAGCGAGCGGGGCATCGACTTCGGCGCCTACGCGACGCCGACGATCGTGGGGGAGATCAAGCGGTACTTCCGCGACCGCACGTCGGGCGTGCGCGTGCCCCGCCGGCTGCAGGAGCTGCGGCTGCGGGTCAACGCGGCCCGCGACGAGCTGGTGCAGGCCCTGCAGCGCTCACCGACCGTGTCCGACCTGGCCGTCCACCTCGGCGAGCCCGAGGAGGCGATCATCGAGGTGGTCGCGGCCGGCCAGGCGTACCGCCCGCTGTCGCTGGAGGCCCCGGCGGCCGGGGCGGCCGACGACAGCACCCTGGGGGAGACCGTCGGCGGCGACGCCCCCGAGTACGACCTGATCGACCACCGTGAGTCACTGCGCCGGGTGATCGCCCGGCTGCCCGCCCGCGAGCAGCGGATCCTGTCGCTGCGCTTCTACGGCAACCACACGCAGTCCGAGATCGCCCAGCAGGTCGGCCTGTCGCAGATGCACGTGTCGCGCCTGCTCGCGCACTCCCTCGCCTTCCTGCGCCGCCACCTCGACGCCTGAGCGCCCGGGCTCACTCACCAGCCCGACGGTGGCGGCTGTGCGTGTACCACCTTCGTTGCCGTCATCTCGTCCAGCAGCTCGGGGCCGTAGCCGAACCCCTGCCCGCTGGCCCGGCGGGGGTGCGCGGCGCCGCCCGGCGCGCCGCCGAACACCGCGTTGATCTTCACCGTGCCGACGTCCAGCGCGCGCCAGGCCCGCTGCGCGTTGCCCATCGACGGGGTGAGCACGGTCGCCGCGAGCCCGTACCGGCTGTCGGCCGCCCGGCGCAGCGCCTCGTCGAACGAGCCGACCGTGACGACCGGCGCGACCGGGCCGAACGTCTCCGCGGCCACGACCCGCATGTCGTCGGTGCAGCCGGCGAGGACCGTCGGCGGGTACCAGGCGCCCGGGCCCTCCGGCACCGCGCCGCCGGCCAGCACCCGCGCACCCTGCCCGGCGGCCGCGTCGACCTGGGCGTGCACGCTCTCGCGGTGGCGCACGTCGACCAGCGGCCCGATCTCGAAGCCGGCCGCCTCCTTGGCCAGCGCCGTCAGGAAGTCCTCGGCGACGTCGGCGTGCACGTAGATGCGCTCGACGGACACGCAGATCTGCCCCGCGTTGGCGAACGCGCCCAGCGCCGCCTGGGCGGCGGCCCAGGCCGGGTCGACGCCGGCGTCGACGATGAGCGGGTCGCTGCCGCCGTTCTCCAGCAGCGCCTTCGCGCCGGAGCGGGCCGTCGCGGCGGCGATCGCCCGGCCGGCCGCCGTGGAGCCGACGTGCGCGACGACGTCGACGGCGCAGCCGGCCAGGGCGGCGCCGGTCGGGCCCGCGCCGGCGAGCATCGACAGCACCGCCGGCGGGAAATGCGGGGCGAGCAGCCCGGCCAGCCGCCAGCCGGTGCCCGGTGCTCGCTCGCTGGGCTTGTACACGACCGCGTTGCCGGTGACGAGGGCCGCCCCGAGCAGCCCGCACGACACGGCGACCGGATCGTTCCAGGGTGTGATGGCGGCGACCACGCCGCGCGGGCCGGGTCGCATGAAGTCGATCGCGTCCGGGTCGCCCGCGAGGGCCCGGCCGCCGTGCAGCGGCCCGAGCTCGGCGTACTGCCGCAGCGTGCCCACGGCGGCGGCGATCGAACCGGCGGCGTCGGCGACCGGCTTGCCCGTCTCCGCCGACAGCAGCGCGGCCAGCGCGCCGGCCCCGCGCTCCAGCGCCGCGGCCGCCTCGTGCAGCGCCCGGGCCCGCTCGGCCGGGGCGGTGGCCGCCCAGCCGGGCTGCGCGGCACGGGCGGCGGCGACCGCCTCGGCGACCTCCTCGGGCCCGGCGGCCGGGGCAGTGACGACCGTCACGCCGTCGTGCGGATCGGCGACCGTGAACCGGTCGCGGCCGGCGCGCCAGGCGCCGGCGACGAGGTGTTCGACAACCTGCATGACCTCCGGCTTCCCGGCCACGCCCGAGCCAAACGGTTCTGCGTGAGAACCGATTTGGTTGTCTCGCCCGGCGACGGGTAGCTGGCTCGGGCATGAGAGTGCTTGGGATCAACGCGATATTTCATGATCCTTCCGCGGCCCTGGTCGTCGGCGGGCGGACGGTGGCGGCCGCCGAGGAGGAGCGGTTCAGCCGCCGCAAGCACGGCAAGCGGCCGGTGCCGTTCTCGGCCTGGGAGCTGCCCGAGCTGTCCGCCGCCTGGTGCCTGCGCGCCGCCGGCCTGTCACCCGAGGACATCGACGCCGTCGCGTACTCCTTCGATCCCGCGCTCTGCGCGGACCCCGGCACGCTCGGCCTCAGCGACCCGTGGGACCCGATGCGCGTGGACTACGCGCGGCGCGCGCCCTGGTTCCTGGCCGAGGCGCTGCCCGGCCTCGACCCGCAGAAGGTGCGGTTCGTGCCCCACCACGTCGCGCACGCCGCCTCCGCCGGGCTGTGCGCGGGCGGCGACGGCGCGGTACTCGTGCTGGACGGGCGGGGCGAGGCCGCGAGCCACCTCGCCGGCGTGTACCGCGGCGGCGAGCTCACCACCCTGGCCGCGCAGCGCCTGCCGCACTCGCTCGGGCTGCTGTACGAGGACCTGACCCGCCATCTCGGGTTCCTGCACTCCAGCGACGAGTACAAGGTCATGGCCCTGGCCTCCTACGGCCGGCCCCGGTTCCTGCCCGAGCTGCGCGAGCTCGTGTGCGCCACCGGCGGCGGCGGCTTCCGCGCCGAGCCCGTCGACTGGCCGTCGCTGGCCAAGGCCCGCGCCGCCGACGGTGAGCTCACCGACGACCACGCCGACCTCGCCGCCTCCGTCCAGCAGCGCCTGGAGGAGGTCCTGCTCGACCTGGCCCGCTGGACCCACGAGGCGGCCGGCGGCCCGCAGACGCTGACCCTGGCCGGCGGCGTGGCGCTGAACTGCGTGGCCAACGCCCGGCTGGCCGCGCAGGGCCCGTTCGAGCGGGTGTGGGTGCAGCCGGCCGCCGGTGACGCCGGCACCGCGCTCGGCGCCGCCCTGCACGTGGCGTCCGGGACCGGGGCGTCGATCGAGCCGATGCGCGGCGCCGACCTCGGCCGCGGCTGGAGCGACGCCGAGCTCGAGGCGGAGCTGCGCCGGGCCGCGCTGCCCTACACCCGCCCCGGCGACATCGCCGCCGAGGCGGCCGCCGTCCTCGCCGGCAACGGCACCGTCGCCTGGTTCCAGGGGCGCAGCGAGTACGGGCCGCGGGCCCTCGGGCACCGCTCGCTGCTGGCCCACCCCGGCGACCGCGAGACGACCGCGCGGATGAACGACATCAAGGGCCGCGAGCAGTTCCGCCCGATCGCGCCCATGGTGCGCGCCGAGCGCTTCGCCGACGTGTTCGAGGGGGTGTACCCGAGCCCGTACATGCTCTTCGTGCACCGCGTCCGTCCTGAGTGGACGGATCGGATCCCGGCCGTCGTCCACGTGGACGGCACGGCGCGGGTGCAGACCGTACACCCGCAGACCGAGCCCCTCGTGGCGCGGCTGCTCGCGGCGTTCGAGCGGCGCACCGGCCTGCCCGTCCTGGTCAACACGTCGCTGAACACCGCCGGCCGGCCGATGGCCGACACGCCCCGCGAGGCGATGGAGCTGTTCGGCTCCGCCCCCATCGACCTGCTCGCGCTCGGCCCGTTCGCGGTGCGACGGGCCGCGGCGTTCGGTGCGGCGCCGGGCCTGCCGGGGAACGCACGGTGAGCGGCGTCAGCATCGTCGTGCCGACCCTCGGCCGGCCGAGCCTGCGGGCGCTGCTCGACGCGCTGTCGGCCCTCCCGCCGGCCGTGGAGCTGCTGCTGGTCGACGACCGGCGGGACCGGGCGGCCCCGCTGCCGGGCGGCGCGAAGGTCCTCACCGGCCGCGCGCAAGCGGGTCGCGGTGGTCCCGCCGCCGCCCGCAACATCGGCTGGCGGGCCGCCCGCCACGAGTGGGTCGTCTTCCTCGACGACGACGTGGTGCCCGCCGCCGGCTGGTACGACGACCTGCTCGCCGACCTCGACGTGGACCCCGGCGTCGGCGGCGTGCAGGGCCGCGTCGAGGTGCCGCTGCCCGCGCACCGGCGGCCGACCGACTGGGAGCGCGGCACCGCGGCCCTGTCCGGCGGCGCCTGGATCACCGCCGACATGGCGTACCGGCGGGCCGCCCTGGCCGCGGCCGGCGGCTTCGACGAGCGTTTCCCGCGGGCGTACCGCGAGGACGCCGACCTCGCCCACCGGGTCCGCGCCGGCGGCTGGCGGCTGGTCCGCGGCCGCCGCACGGTCACCCACCCGGTGCGGCCGGCGGGCCCGCTGGCGAGCCTGCGCGCGCAGCGCGGCAACGCCGACGACGCGCTGCTGCGCCGCCTGCACGGCCCCGGCTGGCGCGCCCACCTGGAGATCCCGCGCGGCCGCCGCGCCCGGCACGCCGCCGTCGTCGCCGCCGGGCTCACCGCCCTCGGCGCCGCCGCGCTGCCGAGGCGGTGGCGGCCCCTCGCCGTCGGCGCGGGGCTCGCCTGGGCGGCCGGCACCGCCGAGCTCGCCGCGGCCCGGATCGCGCCCGGCCCGCGCACCCCGGCCGAGATCGCCGCCATGACCGCGACCAGCGTCGCGATCCCGCCCCTGGCCGTTGGGCACTGGCTCGCCGGCCGGTGGCGCTGGCGCTCGGCCGGCCCGTGGCCGATCGACGGGGCCGGCGAGCGGTGAGCGTCTTCGAGGCGGTCCTCTTCGACCGGGACGGCACCCTGGTCGAGGACGTGCCCTACAACGGCGACCCCGGCCTGGTCCGCCCCGTGCCCGGCGCCCGCGCCGCCCTGGACCGGCTGCGCGAGCGCGGGCTGCGGCTGGGCGTCGTCAGCAACCAGTCCGGCATCGCGCGGGGCCTGCTCAGCGAGGAGCAGGTGCGGCGGGTCAACCGGCGCGTCGAGGAGCTGCTCGGGCCGTTCGACGTGTGGCGGTACTGCCCCCACGCCGACGCCGACGGGTGCTCCTGCCGCAAGCCCCGCCCGGGCCTGGTCCACGCGGCCGCGGCCGCCATCGGCACCACCGCCGGGCGCTGCGTCGTGGTCGGCGACATCGGGCCGGACATGGACGCGGCCCTCGCCGCGGGCGCCGCCGGTGTGCTGGTGCCGACGGGGGTGACCCGGCCCGCGGAGGTCGCCGCCGCGCCGGCCGTCGCCGCGGACCTTCCCGCGGCCGTCGAGCTGATCCTGCGCCGCCACGAGCTGCACCTCGACGGGCTGCGGGCGCTGCGCCGGCCGGGCACCGTGCTCGCCGTGCGGCCCGACTCGGCCGGCGACGTGCTCGTCACCGGCCCGGCCATCCGGGCCCTCGCCGCGGGCGCCGAGCGGGTGGTGCTGCTGTGCGGGCCGCGCGGCCGCGCCGCCGCCGAGCTGCTGCCCGGCGTCGACGAGATCGTCGAGTGGCGGCTGCCCTGGATCGACCCCGAGCCCGACCCGGTCGACCCCGCCGACCTGGCCGCGCTCACCGGCCGGCTCGCCGCCACCGGGGCTGCCGAGGCCGTCGTGTTCACGTCGTTCCACCAGTCGCCGCTGCCCACCGCGCTCGTGCTGCGCGCGGCCGGCGTCGCCCGGGTGAGCGCGATCAGCGACGACTACCCGGGCTCGCTGCTCGACGTGCGCCATCGCGTACCGCCCGGAGTCCCCGAGCCCGAGCGGGCGCTGTCGCTGGCCGCGGCGGCCGGCTTCCTCCCGCCGCCCGGCGACGACCTGCGGCTGCGGCTGCGCCCGCTCGCCCCCGCCGGCGAGCCCGGCCCCTACGTCGTCGTCCACCCCGGCGCGTCGGTGCCGGCCCGCACGGTCCCGGCCGCGGTGTCCCGGCGCATCGTCGCCGCGCTCGCCGCCGCCGGCCACCGCGTGCTCGTCACCGGCTCGACCGCGGAGAAGGCGCTCACCGCCGAGGTCGCCGGCGACGACGCCGCCGACCTCGGCGGCGCGAGCGACCTGGCCGGGCTGGCCGCGCTCGTCGCCGGCGCCGGCTGCCTCGTGGCCGGCAACACCGGGCCCGCGCACGTCGCCGCCGCGACCGGCACGCCCGTCGTGAGCCTCTTCGCCCCGACCGTCCCCTTCGGACAGTGGGCACCCTACCGGGTGCCGGTGGTACGGCTCGGCGACGCGGCGGCGGCGTGCCGGGACACGCGGGCCGCCCGCTGCCCCGTGCCGGGCCATCCGTGCCTCGGCGCGATCGACCCCGCCGCCGTCGTGGCCGCCGTCGGCCTGCTCACCGCCGGAGGGCGCGCGTGAACATCCTGCTGTGGCACGTGCACGGCTCCTGGACGACGGCGTTCGTCCAGGGCAAGCACCGCTATCTGGTACCGGTGAGCGCCGATCGCGGGCCCTGGGGCCGCGGCCGGGCGCAGACCTATTCCTGGCCGGACAGCGTCGAGGAGGTCCCCTACGACCGGCTGGGCGCCCACGAGATCGACGCGGTGATCCTGCAACGCCCCGAGGAGCTGGCGCTGCTGTCCGCGTGGGCGCCCGCGGTACGACTGCCGAAAATCTACGTCGAGCACAACACCCCGAAGGGCGACGTGCCGGCCACCCGGCACCCCATGGGCGACCGCGACGACCTGCTCATCGTGCACGTCACCCACTTCAACCAGCTGTTCTGGGACTGCGGCGGCACCCGCACGGCCGTGATCGAGCACGGGATCGTGCCGCCCGTCGCCGACTACCGCGGCGACCTCGAACGGCTGGCCGTGGTGACGAACGAGCCGCTGCGCCGCGGCCGGGTCACCGGCACCGACCTCTTCGCACGCTTCGCCGCCGCCGCGCCGCTGGACGTCTTCGGCATCGGCGTCGCCGGGCTGGCCGGGCCGCGGGTCGACACGTTCGAGGACCCGCCGCAGGCGGCCATGCACACGCTGCTAGCCCGCCGCCGCGCCTACCTGCACCTGTGCCGCTGGACGTCGCTGGGGCTCAGCCTCATCGAGGCGATGACCATCGGCCTGCCGGTCGTCGCGCTGGCCACGACCGAGGCCGTCGAGGCCGTGCC
Organism: Dactylosporangium sp. CA-139066; assembly: GCF_050936175.1. NCBI lineage: Bacteria > Bacillati > Actinomycetota > Actinomycetes > Micromonosporales > Micromonosporaceae > Dactylosporangium > Dactylosporangium sp. CA-139066. Next base: position 4,964,320 of record NZ_JBNJNH010000001.1, read on the forward strand.
GCCCGGCGCGGGCGTGCTGTCCACGCGCGTCGACACGCTCGTCGACGCGGCGCTGTGGCTGATCGAGTCACCCGGGGAGGCCCTGCGCCTCGGCGCCGCCGGCCGGGCGGCCGCCCGGCGCCGCTACGGGCTGGACCGCTTCCTCGCCGACTGGGACCACCTGCTGGAGGAGCAACTGTGCGCATCGCGATGATCTCGGAACACGCCAGCCCGCTGGCCGCCCTCGGCGGCGAGGACGCCGGCGGGCAGAACACCCACGTCGCCGAGCTGTCGGCGGCCCTCGCCACGCTGGGCCATGACGTGCGCGTCTACACGCGCCGCGACGACGCCGCACGCCCCGTCATGGTGGCGATGCGTGACGGGGTGTCCGTCGTGCACGTGCCGGCCGGGCCGCCGGCGGCGGTGCCGAAGGACGAGTTGCTGCCGTACATGGGCGACTTCGGCCGCTGGCTCGCCGCGCACTGGGACGACGGCGCCTGGGCGCCCGACATCGTCCATGCCCACTTCTGGATGAGCGGCCTGGCCGCGCTCACGGCCGTCGCCGGGCGGGCCACGCCGGTCGTGCAGACCTACCACGCCCTCGGCGCGGTCAAGCGCCGCCACCAGGGCGCCGCCGACACCAGCCCGCCGCAGCGGACCCACTTCGAGCGGCGCATCGGCCGCACCGTCGACCGGGTCGTCGCCCAGTGCCGCGACGAGATCCGCGAGCTGGTCCGGATGGGCGTGCCGCGCGCTCGCATCGCGCTCATCCCCTCCGGCGTCGACGGGTCGCGGTTCACCCCCCACGGCCCGCAGGCGCCGGCCGGCCCGGCCACCCGGCGGCTCCTCTCCAGCGGGCGGCTGGTGGAGCGCAAGGGCTTCGCCGAGCTCATCCGGGCCCTGCCACTCGTGCCGGGCGCCGAGTGCGTGATCGTCGGCGGCCCGCCGGCCGGCGAGCTCGGCGCCCACCCGGAGGCCGCCCGGCTGCGCCGCGTCGCCGAGGAGTGCGGGGTCGCCGACCGCGTGCACCTCACCGGCCAGGCCCCCGCCGCCGACATGCCGCGGTGGTACCGCACCGCCGACCTCGTCGCCGCGGTGCCGTGGTATGAACCGTTCGGCCTGACCGTCCTCGAAGCGATGGCCTGCGGCCGCCCCGTGGTCGCCACCGCCGTCGGCGGGCACCTGGACACCGTCGTCGACGGCGTCACCGGCGACCTCGTGCCGCCCCGCGACCCCGTCGCCCTCGGCCGGGCGCTGCGCCGGCTCCTCGACGACCCGATGCGCCGCTACAGCTACGCGGCCGCGGCCGAGGACCGCGCCGCCGAGCGGTACTCGTGGCGGCGCGCCGCCGAGCAGCTGCAGGCGCTGTACGCGACCGTGACCGGCGCCGTGCTCACCGAGGCGGTGGCCGGATGAGCCCGCTGGAGACCCACCTCGCCGGCCTGGCCGCGGCGATCGGCCCGTTCCGGCAGGAGGCCGCGCGCCTGGAGCAGTGGGGCGCCCGCCTCGCCCGGATCCTCGGCCGCGGCGGCCGCCTGCTCGTCTGCGGCAACGGCGGCAGCGCCGCCCAGGCCCAGCACCTCGCGGCCGAGCTCGTCGGCCGGCTGCGCGACGAGCGGGCCCCGCTGTCGGCGATCGCGCTGTGCGCCGACTCCTCGGCGGTCACCGCGATCGGCAACGACTACGGCTTCGAGGAGCTCTTCGCCCGCCAGGTGCGCGGACACGGCCGGCCCGGCGACGTCCTCATGGCCCTGTCGACCAGCGGCCGCAGCCCCAACGTCCTCGCCGCCGTCGCCGCGGCGCGGGAGAGCGGCCTGCACACCTGGGCGCTCACCGGCCCGGCGCCCAGCCCGCTCGCCGCGGCCTGCGACGAGGCGGTCGCCTGCCCCGGCGCCGACGGCCAGGTGGTGCAGGAGCTGCACCTCGTCGCCGTCCACGTCCTGTGCGAATACGTGGATCGGGCCCTGTCGCGCCCTTTCGCCCCGGCCGCCGAGCTGGTGGCGTCATGACCGACCGCATCGTCGTCATGGGCGACACGCTGCTGGACCGCGACGTCGACGGCGGGGTGCGGCGGGTCAGCCCGGACGCGCCCGCCCTCGTGCTCGATGAGGAGCGCGTCACCGAACGGCCCGGCGGGGCCGGCCTCGCCGCACTGCTGGCCGCCCGCGAGGGCCTCGACGTCGCCCTCGTCACCGCGATCGCCGACGACGCCGGCGGGCAGCGGCTGGCCGAGCTGCTCACCGCGGCCGGCGTACAGCTGCATCCGGTGCCGCTGCCCGGCCCGACGCCGGAGAAGGTGCGGCTGCGGGCCGGCGGCCAGGTGCTGCTGCGCCTCGACCGCGGCGGCACCGAGCCGGCGGTCCCCGGCGACGCGCCGGTCGACCTGGCCGAGCTGCTCGACTGCGCCGGCGCGATCCTCGTCAGCGACTACGGCCGGGGAATGACCGGCCGGCCGTGGCTGCGGGCCGCGCTCGCCGGCACGGCCACCCCGATCGTGTGGGACCCGCACCCGCGCGGCGCCGCCCCCGTCGCCGGCGCCCGCCTCGTCACCCCGAACGAGGCCGAGGCGCGGGCGCTCAGCGGCGACGCCGGCGGCGGCGGCCGCATCGCCGCCGCCACCCGGGCCGGGCACACGCTGCGGCAGCGGTGGCGGGCCGGGGCCGTCGCCGTCACCACCGGCGCCGCCGGCGCCGTGCTCTGCCACGCCGGACCAACCCCGCTGGTGGTCCCGGCCCCGCAGGTGACCGAGGGGGACACCTGCGGGGCCGGCGACCGCTTCGCCGCCGCGGCCGCGGCCGCGGTCGCCGCGGGCGCGCTGCCGTCCGAGGCGGTCACCGCCGCCGTCGCCGCGGCCGGCGAGTATGTGGCCGCGCCGCCCCGCACCGAGGCCGGCGAATCCCCCGGCGGCGACGCCGTCGCCCGGGTGCGGGCCCGCGGCGGCACCGTCGTGGCCACCGGCGGGTGCTTCGACCTGCTGCACGCCGGGCACGTCGCGACCCTCGAGGCGGCCCGCTCGCTCGGCGACTGCCTCGTCGTGTGCCTCAACTCCGACGCCAGCGTCCGCGGGCTCAAGGGCCCCGACCGGCCGGTGGTGGCGCAGGAGGACCGGGCCCGGCTGCTGCGGGCGCTCGCCTGCGTCGACGCCGTCGTCGTCTTCGACGAGCCCACGCCCGAGGCGGTCCTGTCCTGGCTGCGCCCCGACCTGTGGGTGAAGGGCGGCGACTACGCCGACGGCGGGCCAGCCCTGCCGGAGGCCGACCTCATGCGCCGCTGGGGCGGGCACACCGTGGTCGTGCCCTACCTCGACGGCCGCTCCACCACCAAGATGATCACCACTGCCCGTTCGGGAGGTACCACATGACCCAGGCCGGACCCGCGATCCTCGTCACCGGCGGCTCGAGCGGCCTCGGCGCCGCGGTCGTCGGCGCCGCCGTCAAGGCCGGCTGGCGCCCGTTCGTCATCGACCGGCAGCCGCCGGTCGAGGGCGTGCCCTGGGCCGAGTGCGACCTGGCCGACACCCGCGCCGCGCAGGACGCCACCCGGCGCGCGGCCGAGCACCTCGCCGGCCTCGACGCCGTCGTGACCGCGGCCGGCATGGACGTGCCCGGCCGGCTCGCCGACGTGCCGGCCGAGACGTGGGAGCGGGTCGTCGCCGTCGACCTGCTCGCCACCGCCGCCGTCATCCGGGCCGCCCTGCCGGCGCTGACCGCCAGCCACGGCAATGTGGTCACGATCGCCTCCACGCTCGGCGTCAAGGCGGTCAGCGACGCCACCGCGTACTGCGCGGCCAAGTTCGGCGTCGTCGGCTTCACCCGGGCCCTCGCCGCCGAGCTGGCCGGCAGCGTCGGCGTGACGCTCGTGGTGCCGGGCGGGATGCGCACGAAGTTCTTCGACGACCGGGACGCGCAGTACAAGCCGGGCCCCGACGCCGTCCTGAACGATCCGGCGAACGTCGCCTCGGCGGTCATGTTCGCCGTCGGCCAGCCCCGCGGCTGCGCCGTGCGGGAGCTCGTCGTCTGCGCGGAGACGGAGACGTCCTATCCGTGATCCTCGTCCTGCGTGCCCTCGGCGTCGGCGACCTCGCCACCGGGGTGCCGGCGCTGCGGGCGCTGCGCCGCGCCTTCGCGCCCGAGCCCCTCGTCCTGGCCGCGCCGGACTGGCTCGCCCCGCTGGCCGAGCTCACCGGCGCGGTCGACGAGCTGCTGCCCTGCGCCGGCCTCGACGACCCGCTGCCGGTGCTGTGCCCGGCGGTCGCGGTCAACCTGCACGGCAAGGGGCCCGAGTCGCACCGCCTCCTGCGCGCGACCGGGCCCGCCCGGCTGCTCGCGTTCGGCGGCGGCGGCCCGCGGTGGCGCGCCGAGGAGCACGAGGTGGCCCGCTGGGTCCGGCTGCTGCGGTGGTTCTGCATCGAGGCCGACCCCGCCGACCTCGCCCTCGAGCGGCCGCCGACCGGCCGACCCGGCGTCACGATCGTGCACCCCGGCGCGAAGTCGGGCCGGCGGCGCTGGCCCGCGGCGCGCTTCGCCGGGACGGCCCGCGCCCTGGCCGGCGCCGGCCACGACGTCGTGGTCACCGGCTCGGCGGCCGAGGAGCCCCTCGCGCGGCAGGTCGCCGGCCTCGCCGGCCTGCCGGCCGCGGCCGTCCTCGCCGGCCGGACCGGCCTGCGCGAGCTCGCCGCGCTCGTCGCCCACGCCCGGCTGCTGGTCAGCGGCGACACCGGCATTGCACACCTGGCCACCGCCTACGGCACGCCGTCGGTGGTGCTGTTCGGCCCGGTGCCCCCGCGGCTGTGGGGCCCGCCGCCGGACCGGCCGCGGCACGCGGCGCTGTGGCCGGGCGGGGCGGCCGAGCCGGGCGACACGCCCGGCCCGGACCCGCACCCGGCCCTGCTGCGGATCGCCGTCGGCGACGTGCTCAGGGCCGCAGAGCGGGTTGCAGGAGCACCTTGACCGTGCCGTCCTTCTTCTCCTGGAACCGCTCGTAGGCCCCGGGCGCGTCGTCCAGCGGCAGCCGGTGGGTGGCGAACGAGTAGACGCCGAGCGGGTCGTCGTCGCCCAGCAGCGGCAGGATGTCGTCGATCCAGCGCTTCACGTCGGCCTGGCCCATGCGCAGCTGGATCTGCTTGTCGAACAGCACCATCATCGGCAGCGGGTCGGCGGTGCCGCCGTACACGCCGGACAGCGAGATCGTGCCGCCGCGGCGCACCGCGTCGATGGCCAGGTGCAGCGCGGCGAGCCGGTCGACGCCGGCCTTGTCGATGAACTTCTCCGCCACCGCGTCGGGCAGGAACCCGGCGAGGGTAACGGGATCACGACGCTCTCCCGGGCCCGGCCATCGTTTCGTCGCTCATGGCCCGGCGCTTACCCCCGCCCCTCACCCGGAAACAATCCCGCCGTTACGGTGGCCCGGCGGCGGGTAACCGCAGATCATGACTCAGTTGCAGCACAAGGACGTCGTCGACGTCCTGCTCGAGCAGCACCGCGAGATCAAGGGACTGTTCGAGCGGATCGCGACGGCCCAGGACAAGCAGAAGCAGGAGCTCTTCTACGACCTCGTCCGGCTGCTCGCCGTGCACGAGAGCGCCGAGGAGCAGATCGTGCACCCGGAGGCCCGCCGCGCCATCGGCGAGGGCGGCGAGCGCGTCGTGGAGGCGCGGCTGCACGAGGAGGCCGCGGCGAAGCGGGTCCTGTCCGACCTCTACGAGCTCGGCGTCGAGCACCCGGAGTTCGACGCGCGGATGGCCGAGTTCGCGCAGGACGTCGTCGAGCACGCCACGCACGAGGAGCAGGAGGAGTTCCCGCGGCTGCGCGAGCGCGTCGACCCGGACAAGCTGCGCCGCATGGTGTCGGTGTTCGAGGCGGCCGAGAAGGTGGCGCCGACCCGCCCGCACCCGGCGGCCGGCGAGTCCGCGACGGCCAACCTGCTCCTCGGCCCGCCGGTGGCCGTCTTCGACCGCATCCGCGACGCGCTGCGGTCCGGGTGAACGCATGCGCATCGGCTACTTCCTCTCCTGCGAGGAGTACACCCCGGCCCAGCTGATCGAGCAGGCGCGGATGGCGCAGGACGCCGGGTTCCAGGGGCTGTGGATCTCCGACCACTACCACCCGTGGAACGACGAGCAGGGACAGAGCTCGTTCGTCTGGTCCATGATCGGGGCCCTCAGCCAGGTCGTGGACATCCCGGTCACCACCGCCGTGACCTGCCCGATCCAGCGGGTCCATCCGGCGGTCGTCGCCCAGGCCGCGGCGACCAGCGCCGTGCTGCACGACGGGCGGTTCGTCCTCGGCGTCGGCACCGGCGAGGCGCTCAACGAGCACGTCACCGGCGAACGGTGGCCCTCGGCGGGCGAGCGCCTCGAGATGCTCGAGGAGGCCGTGGACGTGATGCGCAAGCTGTGGGACGGCGGGTTCGTCAACCATCGCGGGCGGCACTTCGCGGTCGAGCAGGCTCAGGTGTACACCCGGACGCCGACGCCACCCAGGGTCTACCTGTCGGCGTTCGGGCCGAAGGCGCTCGCCCTCGCCGGCCGCATCGCCGACGGCTACATCCTCACCATGCCCGACGCCGGCCTGGTCCGCGGGTTCCGCGAGGCGGGCGGCGGCGACAAACCGGTGCAGGGCGGCTTCAAGGCGTCGTGGGCGCCCACCGAGGACGAGGGCGTGGCGACCGCCCACCGGCTGTGGCCCAACGAGGGCCTGCCCGGCGAGCTGTTGCAGGTCCTGCCGTCGCCGAAGCACTTCGAGCAGGCCTCGCAGCTGGTGACGCCGGACGCCGTGCGCGAGGCGATCGCCTGCGGCCCCGACCCGGCGAAGCAGGCCGCGCAGCTGAGGGCGTATGAGGACGCGGGCTTCGACGAGGTGTACGTGGCCAACATCGGCCCGCACTACGGCGAGCTCATCGACCTGTACCGCAAAGAGTTCCTGTAGCCGTGCCGCACGTCCTGCGGGACCTCGCGTTCCTCGGCGACGGCCGGCGCGGCGCGGTGCTGGGCCCGAGCGGCGACATCGGCTTCCTGTGCGTGCCCGACTGGCACTCGCCAGACGTCTTCGCCACGCTGCTGGGCGGCCGGGGGCAGTACACCGTCACCCCGGCCGACCCGCACCACACCTGGGGCGGCTTCTACGAGCCGGGCACGCTCATCTGGACCAACCGCTGGGTCACCCGCGACGGCGTCGTGCACTGCCGCGACGCCCTCGCGTTCCCCGGCGACCCGCACGGCCCGATGCTGCTGCGCCGCATCGAGGCGGTCGAGGGCGACGCCGTGCTCGACGTGAGCCTGGACGTGCGGGGCGGCTTCGGGCGCTACCGCGGGCAGGCCCACCGCCACCGCGACGGCTCCTGGACCGGCCGCTGCGGCGCCCTGCGGTGGCGCTGGTCCGCCCGGTTCGGGGTGCGCGCCGGCGACGACGGCGTCCTGCGCGGGCGGCTGCGCGTCCCGGCCGGCTCCCGCTACGACCTCGTGCTGCAGATCGCCGACCGCGACCCGGACCCGCAGGAGGCCGACCCGCTCGCCGCCTGGGAGCGCACCGAGGCCGCCTGGCTCGCCGAGCGCCCCGAGCTCGACGGGCTGCCGGCCGCGCGCGACGCCGCGCACGCGGTCGCGGTGCTGCGCGGCATGATGCACCCCGGCGGCGGCATCGTGGCCGCCGCGACCACGTCGGTGCCGGAACGCGCCGAGCAGGGCCGCAACTACGACTACCGCTACGCCTGGCTGCGCGACCTGTGCATCACCGGCCACGCCGCCGCGGCGGCCGGCGTCGACGGACTGCTCGACGGCGTGGTCCGGTTCGTTGCGGCCCGCCTCAACGAGCACGGCCCGGCGACCGCCCCCGCCTACACGGTGACCGGCGCGCCCGTCCCGGACGAGCGCCCGGTGCCGGGCCTGCCCGGCTACCCCGGCGGCGTCGCCATCACCGGCAACCACGTCAACGACCAGTTCCAGCTCGACATGTTCGGCAACGCGCTCGGCCTCTTCGCCGCCGCCGCCCGCGCCGGCCGCCTCGACGCCGGCGCCGAGGCCGCGATGCGCGCCGCCGCCCGCACGATCGCCGAGCGGTGGCGCCACCCCGACAACGGCATCTGGGAGCTGGCGCCGGCCCGCTGGACCCAGTCCGGCCTGACCGCCGTCGCCGGCCTGCGCGCCGCCGCCGAGGCCGCCCCCGAGCGCATCGGCGCCGCGGCCGCGCGCGACTGGACGGGCCTGGCCGACCGCATGGCCGCCGATCTGGCCCGCCACCACACCCACCCGTCGGGCCGCTGGCAGCGCGCCCGCGACGACCCGCGCGTGGACGCCGCGCTGCTGCTGCCGCCGCTGTTCGGCGCCCTCGACGACGCCGACCCGCGCTACCGGGCCACCCTCGCCGCGGTGGCGGCCGAGCTCACCGAGGACGATCTCGTGTACCGCTACCGCCCCGACGACCGCCCGCTGGGCGAGGCCGAGGGCGCGTTCCTGCTGTGCGGCTTCGCGCACGCCCAGGCCCTGCACCGGGCCGGCGACACCGTCGCCGCGGTGCGCGTGTTCGAGCGCAACCGCGCCGCGTGCGGGCCGCCCGGGCTGTTCGCGGAGGAGTACGACGTCCGCCAGCGCCAGCTGCGGGGCAACCTCCCGCAGAGCTTCGTGCACGCCATGCTGCTGCAGGCCGCCTGCGTCCTGCGGTGAGCCGCGACGGCGAGGGCCCCGGTAGCCGGGGGGCCTCGCCGCCGGCGGCCGGGGCTACCTGCCGTCCTTGCCGCCCTTGCCCTCCTTGCCGTCGCTGTCCTTCTCGAGCTCCGGGATGTCGTAGGTGCAGAACCAGCGGACCCGCTTCATCAGGTCCTGCCAGGTGAAGCGCATCGGCCAGTAGGCGTAGTCCGCCAGCTCCGACTCCTCGGCGTCGCTGCCGTTCTTCGGGTTGTCCCAGCGGGCCAGGTCCCCGCTGCCCTGGGCGGTACGCGGGTCGGCCAGCGTCACGCCGCCGGGCCGCACGTCCAGCACCGCGAAGTTGTGCTGGCTGCTCATGCCGGGGGCCGTGATGGCCGCGCCGCGCCCGGCGGCCGCGCGCACGAACTGCTCGACGGTGGCGGCGGTCGGCCGCTGCCCGCCGGGCCCGGAGTTGGTCAGGCTCAGCGTGTGGCCCTGCTTCGCGTAGATGCCGAGCGCCCGGAACACCAGGTCCTCATGGATGTCGAAGTGCTCCAGCTTCCCGTAGCCGCCCCAGAGCGTGGCCAGGGCCTTCTCCAGGACCGCCGGCCAGAGCGGGAACGTGACCGCCGGGCCGGGCCTGCGCCCGCTGGAGGCGTACCGGGCCACCCGGTCCGTGGCGTCGCCGGCGATGGCGGTCGGGAAATAGTCCGAGACGAAGACCTGCCGCTGCGTGATGCGCCGGCCGCCCTGCGCCGTCCCGGGGGCGGGCACGTCGAGGAGGGACACGAGGTAGCCGCCGGCGACCGGCGTGATCTTGCTGCGCAGGAAGTCGGGGCCGCCCCTGACGTCGGCGATCGCCTGCAGCGACGACATGGTCCGGCAGTCGCCGGGAGAACCCTGTCGTACGTCACGCGGGCTGATCTCGGTGCCGAACAGCTGCCCGGCGTAGCGGGCGTAGAAGACCTCCGTGATGTGCTTCGTCAGCACGTCGGGCTCCTCGTGGCCGAGCCGCATGACGCGCAGCGCCTCGGCGCGGTCGACGACGACCTGGCGCGCCGAGGTGCCGCCCGGCGCCACGATCGTCACCGCGAACGAGGCGCCGGTGACGACGCGCGCGTCGAGCTCGATGAGGTCGAACTCGGCGGCATGGCCGTGGGGGGTTTCGGTCGGTACGCCGGTGATCCGGGTGCCGGCCGGAACCCGCCACCGCCCCACCTTGACCGCCGTGAACGCGGGCGGCGCGGGTGCCGGGGGCAGCGTGGGCGCGGGCGTCGACGTCACCGATGACGACGATCCGCTCGACATCGACGAGCCGGAGCCCGAGGTCGTGGGCGTGGTGGTGGTCGTGGTGGTCGTCGTGGTGGTGGTCGTGGTCGGGCGGGGCGGCGGCGGGTACGAAGGCGGAGGCTTACGGGCGCTGGGCTGGGTCATGGCTGCTCCTCGCCTGTCGGTCGGCGGACGCCGGCTGCGGTCCGTCGGGATCGGCGGGGATGACCGGCCCCGGCGGCACGCAGATACGTGATACCGCGCGTCGGCTATCCGACGGTCCAGGTTTACAAAACCTATCCATTGCTATTGATGCGCCCGGCTCCTAGCCTCCTCTTAGGACGAACGATTGGAACGTTTCATCCGCCAGTGGAGGATCCATGCGCCGAGTCGTCGCCGCTCTCGCTGTCCTGGCCGCCGCCACCCTCGCGTCCCTCAGCACGCCGGGCCGGGCGGACGCGGCCTACCAGACCACGGTGACGAACTTCGACGCCGGCGGCCATCAGGTCGTCCGCCTGGACACCCGCGGCAACGCGGTCGACGCCCACGACGGGCACATTGCGCTGTTCGACGGCCTGTACCACCTGTACGGCACCAGCTACGACTGCGGCTACCGATGGCAGCGGGCCGGCACGCCGTTCTGCGGGTTCAAGGTGTACACCTCCTCCGACCTGGTGCACTGGTCCGATCGCGGCTATCTGTTCGACCCCACCACCGCGACCTGGCAGACCCGCTGCAACGGCAACACCTACGGCTGCTTCCGGCCGCACGTCGTGCGCAACGCCTCGACCGGCCAGTACGTGCTGTGGATCAACGTGTACGACAACAGCGTCGGCTACCGCGTCTTCACGTCCCCCTCGCCGACCGGCCCGTTCACCGAGGCCGCCGTGCCGACGCTGGCCGTGAACAACAACGCGCCCGTCGCCGGGGTGAACAACGGCGATCACACCGTCTTCGTCGACGACGACGGCACCGCCTACCTGGCGTACACCGACTGGCGCTCCTCCGGCGACATCGTCGTCGAGCGGCTCAACGCGTCCTACCTCTCCGGCACCGGCAGCTACACGCGCCTGCACCAGTCCGCGACCGAGGCGCCCGCGCTGTTCAAGCGCAACGGCACGTACTACATCACGTACTCCGACCCGAACTGCGGCTACTGCGCCGGCACCGGGACGTCCTACCGCACCGCCGGCAACCCGCTCGGGACGTGGTCGGCCGCCACGAAGATCACGACGAACTCCTGCGGCGGGCAGCCCGCGTTCGTCTCGGCGATCCCGACCACGACCGGCACCGCCTACCTGTACGCCAGCGACCTGTGGAACAACGCCGACCCCAACGAGGCCCTCGCCAACGCCTACTGGGCGCCGCTGGAGTTCGGCGCCAACGGCGCGATCGCCCCGATCACGTGCCAGGCCTCGTTCGCGCTGGCCCTCGCGACCGGCGCGGCCGGCGCCCAGCAGCCCTCGCCCGAGCTGGACCAGTCCGGCGGCGTGGACGGATACCAGTCCTGGTGCGACATCGGCCGGAACATCGCGCGGGTCCAGACGTTCGTCGCCGGCCGCACCGGCACCCTCACCTCCGCCTCGTACACCACGTACCAGCAGGGCAACCCGGACGCCGGGCTGCAGATCGCGATCTACCAGGCGAACGCCTCGTTCCAGCCGACCGGCGCCGCGTTGTACAGCACCGTCCTGCCGGCCTACTCGATCGGCTGGGCCCCGAGGGACGCGACGGTGTACCCCAACATCCCGGTGACCGCCGGCACCCGCTACGGCATCGTCGTGAAGTCGGCCAACACCACCGGCTGCTACGGCATGCTGCACAACGACGCCGCCCCGTACCCCGGCGGCGGCCAGGGCTACAGCAGCGACGGCGGCGCCACCTTCCGCGCCGAGGCGAACCGGACGACCCGGTTCGCGACCACCGTCAGCGCAAGGGCCGCGCTGCCGGCCGGCCCGGTTCCCGCCGGATGGACCCGCTGCGCCGGCGAGCACGGCCTCTGCACGCTCACCGCGCCCTCGGTCGTGGCCTACGGCGCCGGGACGCTGGTGTACCAGACCGCGCCCGCGGGCACCGTGCCGTGCACGAGCGCGGCGTTCGGCGCCGATCCCGCCTACGGCTCGCTGAAGTCCTGCTACGCCGCCCCCATCGGCGGGCCGTCCGGATACACGCGATGCGCCGCGGAGAACGGCACGTGCACCGTCAGCGGCACGCACAGCGTCGCCTACGGGGCCAACGGATCGTTCGCCTACCGCACCGTCACCGGCTCGGCCGCCTGCACCAACGCCACCTTCGGCGACGCGTTCTACAACGTCGTCAAGGCCTGCTACATCGGCCCGTAGCCGGCTCAGCCCAGCCGGACGGCGGCGAACACGACGATCAGGCCGGCGGAGAGGTACAGGGCGTAGTCGTTCACCGAGCCGGTCGCGACCACTGCCAGGCGGTCGCGCAGGCGGGGTGCGCGCGGGCTCACCATCGACGCCAGTGCGATGCCGGCCGCGACCGTCACCCCGGTGAAGAGCAGCTCCACCGGGTCGGCCCAGTCGAACGCCACCGGCGTCGCCACGCCGGTGGCGACGCAGGCCAGGGCCAGGGTGCCCAGCGCCACCGCCATGCCGGGGCGCAGCCGCTCGTCGCGGGCGAACTGCGGGTCCTGCGTGCGGGCCCACATCGCCCGCACCGCGCGGGTCAGGGCGGCCACCGTGGCCACCTGGGCGACGAGCACCGCCGTCAGGGCGACCGTCTGGTGGCTCGAGCGCAGCGCGGCGTGCAGCAGACCGAGCGAGACGTAGCCGTTCAGCGGCGGCACGCCGGCGATCGCGGCCACGCCGACGATGAACAGCAGCGCCAGGGCGGGGGAGCGGCGGCCGGTGCCGGCCAGCTCCGCCAGCTGCGTGGCGCCCGTGGTGTGGACGATCGCGCCGGCGACCAGGAACAGCAGCGCCTTGAACAGGGCGTGGCTGACCAGGTGGTACAGCGCGGCGTCCCGTGAGACCGCCAGGCCCGCGGTGACGATGCCGATCTGCGAGATCGTGTCGTACGCCAGCAGCCGCTTGAGATCCTCCTGCACCGCGGCCGCGAAGGCGCCGAACAGCGCCGACGCGCAGCCCACGACCGTGAGGACGCCGGAGGTGGGCAGGTGGGGCGCGGCGGCCGTGACGCGGACGATGCCGACGACGCCCAGGTTCACCATCATGCCGGAGAAGAGGGCGCTGATCGGGCCGGGGGCGGCGGTGTGGGCGTCCGGCAGCCAGCCGCAGAACGGGATCAGGCCCGCCTTCGTGGCGAACCCGGCCAGCAGCAGGGCGACCGCCGCCGCGTCGAGCACGCTGGGCCGCGCGGCGAACGCGCGCTGCAGCTGCGGCAGGTTGACCACGGCGTGGGCCTGGTACAGCAGCGCGGTACCGATGAAGATGAAGAAGCCGGCGATCGACGTCAGGACGATGATTTTGAACGTCGCCTCCAGCGCGTGCGGGCGCTCCAGGAAGAAGCCCGTGAGCGCGTAGCTGGCAAGGCCCGCCACCTCGAACCACACGAACAGGTGCAGCAGGTCGGCGGTCAGGGCGGCGGCGATGACCGCGGCGATGAGCAGCAGCGACAGGCAGGCGTAGCCGCCGAGCTCCCGGCGGCCCAGCTCCTGCATGCCCGACAGGGTGGCCAGCAGGGCCAGCGTGCCGACGACCGACGCGGCCAGGGCGACGGTGAACCCGAAGCGGTCGGCGACGTACTCGATGCCGATCACCGGGCCCCAGCCGCCCAGGTACGTCGGGCCGGTCCGGCCGGCCAGCGCCAGCACGACGCCGGAGGCGGCCGAGGCGAGCACCGCGACGGCGAGCGCGAGCCGGGCCGACCACCTCGCCAGCAGCGGGGCCAGCACGCCGCCGGCGATCGGCACGAGCACGGCCAGCGGCAGCGCCACGTCAGCCGCGCAGGTCGCGGATGCGCCCGGCGTCCAGCGTGCGGTGGTGCTGGGCCAGGCGGACGACGACGGCGAGAAACACGCCGGTGATCGCCACGCCGATGACGATCGCCGTGAGGCAGATGTTCTGCAGCATCGGGTCGGCGAAGCGGCGGTGCGGCGGGTTGATCAGGACGGGGGCGGTCGAGCCGGCGCGGTACGCCATGGACAGCAGCAGCAGGTAACCCGACGCCTCCATGAGCGACAGCCCCATCACGATCTTGATGATGTTGCGGCGGGTGAGCACCGTGTAGAGGCCGAGCCCGAACAGGGCGGCGGCGGCGAGGTAGTTGGCCACGATCACCAGTCATGGCCCATCGTGAGCAGCGCGAAGACCGCCAGGATCAGGCCGGTGCCGACCTCGAGCAGCTCGCCGAACGAGAACGCCTGCAGGATGCCGCCGCTGAGGATCGTCTGCGGCGTGCCGAGCGGCAGGAAGTTCGCCGAGATCGAGCCGGCCAGCGGGAGGCCGAGCCCCATGACGGCGAGGATCTCCAGGCCGCCGGCGAGTTCGGCCGGCTCCATGACCTCGGGGCGGATGAGCGGCTGGACGCGGCGGTAGCCGACGGACACGTACGCGAGCAGCGCCACGCCGAGGGCGACGGCGCCGCCCGGGAACCCGCCGCCGGGGGAGTAGCCCCACGCGACGAGGTACATCCCGGCCACCGCGAGGACGGGCGCCACCACGCGTACCCCGCCGCGGACCACGACGCTCATCCCCGCCCCTTCCGGGGGCTCGGGCGCCTCGCCGATCTCGGCCGCCTCGGCCCGCAGCGCCTCGCGCTCGGTGACGGTGGTGCCGTGCTCGCCGACGGGGACCCGGCGCTGCTCGCGGCGGCCGGCGGCGGCCTCGCCGACGTAGCCGTGCCGGGGCTCGCGCCGCCGGGTCAGCAGGGCGATGCCGACGACGGCGGCCAGGAGGATGAACGTCTCGCCGAAGGTGTCGAAGCCGCGGTACCCGTACACGATCGCGGCCACCGGCTCGGTGCTGTGCCAGTCCGGCAGCGCCCCGTCCAGGGCCCGGCGGGCCAGCAGCGGCAGGCCGGCGTGCTCGCGCGGCGTGACCCAGGCCGCCGCGCCCAGCAGCAGCGTGACGAGCCCGGCCACGAGCAGCCCCAGCCGCGGGCGGTGGGTCATGACGCGTCCTCGCCGAGTTCGGGCTCGTCGCTGACGGCGGTGCGCAGCTTGCTCAGCGCGATGAGGTACATCGTCGGCAGCGCGATGGCCCCGACCACGATCTCGGCGTGGGCGTCGTCGGGGGCGCCGAGCAGCACGAACAGCAGCGACAGCACCAGACCCAGCGCGGAGAGCGCCATGACCGAGCCGTTGAGGTTGCGCAGGCGCACGACGAGGACCCCGGCGGTCAGGATCAGCGCGAGGGCGACGTAGTCGGCGACCCAGAACATCAGGAGTCCCTGCGCCACATCGGCACGCCGGCCCTGGTGGCGGCCCGGGCCAGGGCGTGCGCGGCGACCGGGTTCATCACCAGCACCAGCACCGCCACCAGCAACGCCCGCGACGCGTAGACGCTGTCGACGCCCTCGGCGACGACGACCGCCACCAGGGTCGGCAGCACGCCGAGCGTGACGGTCTTCGAGGACGCCTGGATGCGCAGGTACGTGTCCGGCAGCCGCAGCACGCCGACCGCCCCCGACAGGGCGGTGACGAAGCCGAGCCCGAGCAGGACGTACACGATCACGGTGGTCACAGCAGTCCCCGTTCCAGGTAGCGGGCCCACACCAGGGCGCCGAGGTAGCTGAACGAGCACAGCCACAGCGCGGTGTCCGTGTAGATCGCCCGCCCGGAGACGACGGCGAATGCGAACACGGCCAGGCTGAGCTGGGTGGACATCATGTTCAGGGCGACGATCCGGTCGCAGACGGCCGGCCCGGCCCCGACCCGGACCAGCAGCAGCCCGCACACCAGCAGCTCGGTGACGCCGGCGAGCCAGAACGCCGTCGTCATCGGCGGGTCACCGCCAGCACCCGCGCCTCGATCGCGCGGTTCACCGGGTCGTCGGCGCCGACGGAGACGACGTGGAAGCGCAGCCGGTGGCGCTGCTGGTCGACGTCGACGAGCTGCGAGTTGACGATGAGCGACGTCAGCAGCCCGACCGCGGTCAGCTCGGCGTCGGTGCGGGCCTGCGTCGGGGTCGTGAGCATGCCGCTGGGCGGCCGGCCCGGCGTCCAGATGCGGCGGGTCAGGTCCAGGTTCGCCCGCACCACCCGCCACGCGACCGCGGCCGACAGGGCGAGCAGCGGCGGGATGCGGCGCGGGAGCAGCAGCCGCCACGGGCCGGCGACCGGGCCGAGCGGCGCGCAGGCGAGCGCCGCGATCAGGCTCACGATGACGCCGGCGGTGATCTGCTCGGCCGTCGCCGTGAACGACAGCAGCGTCCACGTCAGCTCGGCCCAGCAGAACAGGGCCACCACCCGCGACACGTCTGGCCGCGTACCCCCGCACGCCCCGGGCAAACCGGGCGAACCGCAACGTGGCGCTGGGCGGTTGGGAGAAGGCTGCGAATTGCCCGTGGCCCGCGTATGACGGCGGCGGCGGGGTAACGGCTTCAAACATGGGTGACATCACGTCAGAGGTTCTGATTTCCCGGCTCGCCGAATGGGGTGTCGACACCGTGTTCGGCATTCCCGGTGACGGCATCAACGGCATCATGGAGGGCCTGCGCCGCAACAGCGACAGGGTCAGGTTCGTCCTCGTGCATCACGAGGAGGCGGCCGCCTTCATGGCCACCGCCTACGCCAAGACGACCGGCCGGATCGGCGTGTGCCTGGCCACCTCCGGGCCGGGGGGCATTCATCTGGCCAACGGGTTGTACGACGCCAAGCTCGACCACGTGCCGGTGCTCGCGATCACCGGGCTGCAGGAGTCGAGCGTGCTGGGCACCCGCTACCAGCAGGAGGTCAACCTGGACCGGCTGTACGAGGACGTGGCCGAGTACAACCAGATCATCATGAACCCGGCCCAGCTGCCGACGCTGGTCGACGTCGCGATCCGCACCGCCTACGCCCGCCGCGGCGTGGCGCACCTGACGATCCCGAACGACATCCAGGTCGCGCCGGCCAACAAGGACCCGTACACGACGGTCGCCCCGGTCAGCCCGCCCTCGAGCGCGCCGATCTACCTGGCGCCGGCCGTGCGGCCCCGCGACGAGGACCTGCGCGCCGCCGCGGACATCCTCAACAGCGCGCAGAAGGTCGGCATCCTGGCCGGCATCGGCGCCCGCGGGGCCGGGCCGCTCGTCGAGCGGGTCGCCGAGGTGCTCGGCGCGCCGATCGTCAAGACGCTGTCGGGCAAGATGGTCGTGCCCGACGACTCGCCGTACGTCACCGGCGGCCTCGGGCTGCTCGGCACCCGGCCGAGCGAGGAGCTCATGGACGACATCGACGTCCTGTTCATGCTCGGCACCAACTTCCCCTACACGAAGTTCCTGCCCAAGCCCGGCACGGCGAAGGTGGTGCAGATCGAGATCGACCCGACCCGGGCCGGCACCCGCATCGCCACCGACGTGCCCCTCGTCGGCGACGTCGGGGCCACCCTGGAGGCGCTGCTGCCGCTGCTGCAGCCCAAGAGCAAGGAGCATCTGCGGCGGTACCAGGAGATGGTCCGCGACTGGCGCGAGCACATGATCGCGCTGGAGTCCCCGGACCGCGACCCGATCGCCCCGCAGTACCTGGCCCAGCAGCTCGACGAGCTGTGCACCGACGACACGATCCTCACCTGCGACTCCGGCACCATCGCGACCTGGGCCGCGCGGCACTGGCAGATCCGCGGCCGCCGCGAGTTCTACCTGTCCGGCACCCTGGCCACGATGGCGCCCGGCCTGCCCTACGCGGTCGCCGCCCAGTACGCCCACCCGGGCCGGCAGGTGGTGGCGTTCGTCGGCGACGGCGGCTTCGCGATGCTCATGGCCGACTTCAACACCGCCGTGCGCTACGGGCTGCCGATCAAGGTCGTGGTGAACAACAACAACGCCCTCGGCCAGATCCTGTGGGAGCAGATGGTGCTGGGCTACCCCGAGCACGGCGTGCGCTTCGGCGAGCCGGCGCCCGACTACGCGGCGATCGCCCGGGCCTGCGGCGGCTACGGCGCCCGCGTGGACAAGCCCGGCGATCTGGCCGGCACGCTGCGCGACGCGTTCGCGCACCCGGGCGCGGCGCTGGTCGACGTCGCCGTCGACCCCAACGAGCCGCCGCTGCCGGCGAAGGTCACCTACGACCAGGCGAAGAAGTTCGCGGCGGCGTTCCTCAAGGGGCAGCCGCACAAGGCGTCGATCGCCACCACCCTGTTCAAGGACAAGATCCAGCAGCTGAAGGGCTGAGCCACCATGGCGGTCATCTCCCTGCCGACCCCGACCGCCCGCCGCGCCGCCCCGGCCCGGGACATCTCCGGGCTGGAGGCCGCGCTGCGCCAGGCGGTCCGCGGCGACGTGCGATTCGATGCCGGGGCACGCGCCGCGTACTCCACCGACGGCTCCAACTACCGAATGGTCCCGATCGCCGTGGTGTGCCCGCGCGACGTCGAGGACGCGGTTGCCGCCGTGCGGGTCTGCGCCGAGCACGACGTCCCCGTCGTCTCCCGCGGCGGCGGCACCAGCCTGGGCGGGCAGTGCTGCAACGTCGCCGTCGTGCTGGACTTCACGAAGTACGTGCGCGGCGTCGAGTCCGTCGACCCGGACGCCCGCACCGCGGTCGTGCTGCCGGGCACGCCGCTGGACGACGCCAACGCCGTCTTCGCCAAGCACGGGCTCACCATCGGGCCGAAGCCGGCGACCCATTCGCACTGCACGATCGGCGGCATGGCCGGCAACAACTCGTGCGGCGCCACCGCGCAGTGGGCCGGCACCATGGCGGCCAACATCGAGCGCCTGGAGGTGCTCACCTACGACGGCGAGCGGATGTGGGTCGGCCCGACCAGCGACGAGGAGTACGAGCGCATCGTGAACGCGGGCGGGCGCCGCGCCGAGATCTACCGCTCGCTGCGGGAGCTGCGGCAGCGCTACGCCGAGCAGATCGCGTCGCGCTTCCCCGACATTCCGCGCCGCGTCTCCGGCTACAACCTGCCCGAGCTCACCGCCGAGCGCGGGTTCAACGTCGCCCGGGCGCTCGTCGGCACCGAGTCCACGTGCGTGGTCATCCTGCGCGCCGAGGTGCGGCTGCTGCACAAGCCGTCCCACATGGTCACGGTGCTGCTGGGCTACCCGGACATCGCCGCCACCGGCGACGCCGCCCCGGCCGTGGCCCGCCACGCGCCGATCCAGCTCGAGGGGCTGGACGAAAAGCTGCTGCACTACGAGCGCGAGGAACACCGGCCGACGGAGATCCTCAACGCGCTGCCGCCCGGCCGCGCCTGGCTCTGCGTCGATCTCGGCGCCGACACCGAGGACGAGGCCCGCGCCAAGGCCGAGGCGCTCGTCGCCGATCCGGCCACGGGCGGCACCGCGACCATCCTCGAGGACGACGACATGCGCGAGCGGCTCTCGGCCGTGCGGGAGGCGGCGCTGGCCACCACGGCCCGCACCCCCAACGGCCCCGACGCGTGGCCCGGCTGGGAGGACTCGGCCGTCGACCCCGCGCAGCTCGGGGACTACCTGCGGGCGTTCACCGGCCTGCTCGAGGAGTTCGGCTACGGCGCGACCAGCGTCTACGGCCACTTCGGGCAGGGCTGCGTGCACTGCAGCATCCCGTTCGACCTCACCAGCCAGCCCGGCATCGCCCGCTACCGCGAGTTCGTGCAGCGCGCCGCCCGGCTCTGCGTCGAGCACCACGGCTCGCTGTCCGGCGAGCACGGCGACGGCCAGGCCCGCGGCGAGCTGCTGTCCATCATGTACGGCGACGACGTCGTGCACGCCTTCGAGGAGTTCAAGGCGATCTTCGACCCGAACGGGAAGATGAACCCCGGCAAGGTCGTGCACGCCCGGCCCCTCGACTACGACCTGCGTCTCGGCGCCGACTACGCCCCCGCCCAGCCGGCGACCCGGTTCGGCTACCACGAGGACGACGGCTCCTTCGCCCGGGCCGCGCTGCGCTGCGCCGGCGTCGGCGACTGCCGCCGCACCCACCCGGGCGGCGGCGTCATGTGCCCCAGCTACCAGGTCACCCGCGACGAGGAGCACTCCACCCGGGGCCGCTCCCGGCTGCTGTTCGAGATGGTCAACGGCGGCGTCATCGACGACGGCTGGCGCAGCCAGGCGGTGCACGACTCCCTCGACCTGTGCCTGGCCTGCAAGGGCTGCAAGAGCGACTGCCCGGTGCAGGTCGACATGGCCACCTACAAGGCCGAGTTCCTGTACCACCACTACAAGGGCCGGATCCGCCCGCGCGCGCACTACACGCTGGGCTGGCTGCCGCTGCTCGCCCGGGCCGCCGCGATCGCGCCCGACCTGGCCAACGCCGCCGGCCGGCTGCCGCTGGCCAAGCGCCTCGCCGGCGTCGACCCGCAGCGCACCGTGCCCCGCTTCGCGCCGGCCCGCATCGACCGCTGGCTGCGCCGCCGCCGGCCCGCCGGCACCGGCGAGCGCGGGAAGGTGCTGCTGTTCCTCGACTCGTTCACGACGGCGTTCACGCCGCGGATCGCCGCGGCCGCCGTCGGCGTGCTGGAGACGGCCGGCTTCGAGGTGGTCGTGCCGCCGAAGACCATCTGCTGCGGACTGACGTGGATCTCCACCGGCCAGCTCGGCGTCGCCGAACGGGTGCTGCGGCGCACGGTCGACGTCGTCTCGCCGTACATCCGCGAAGGCCTGCCCATGGTGGGCCTGGAGCCGTCGTGCACCGCGGTCTTCCGCTCCGACATGGGCGAGCTCTTCGGCCGCGACCAGGACGCCGACCGCCTCGCCCGGCAGAGCGTGACCCTGGCCGAGCTGCTCGCCGACCGGGCCCCGGACTTCGCGCCGCGGCTGCCGGAGGGCACCCGGGCGATCGTGCAGCGGCACTGCCACCACCACGCCATCCTCGGCGCCTCCGCCGACCGGCGGCTCATGGACGCCATCGGGCTCGAGGCCGAGGAGCTCGACTCCGGCTGCTGCGGCCTGGCCGGCGACTTCGGCATGACGCCGGAGCACCGCGACGTGTCGCTCGCCTGCGCCGAGCAGGCGCTGCTGCCCGCCGTGCGCGGCGCCGCGCCGGACACGCTCGTGCTGGCCGACGGGTTCTCCTGCCGCACCCAGATCGAGGACGCCCACACGGGCCGCCGCCCCGTCCACATCGCCGAGGTCGTCAACGCGGCGATACGGGGCACCGATGTCCGCTGAGGTGCGGGCGGTGCGCTGGGCGGCGTACCGCATCCCGACCGACCGCCCCGAGTCCGACGGCACCCTCGAGTGGGACGCCACCACGATGGTCGTCGTGCACGTCGAGGCCGAGCACGGCACCGGCGTCGGCTGGACCTACGCCCCGGCCGCCGCCGGGCAGATCGTCGAGGAGCTGCTGACCCCGCACGTGGCCGGCCGCGACGCGGCGGACATCCCGGGGGCCAACGCGGCGATGGCCCGGGCGGTGCGCAACGCCGGCCGCCCGGGCGTCGCCGCGACCGCGATCTCCGCCGTCGACGCCGCCCTGTGGGACCTCAAGGCCCGCCTGCTCGGCGTGCGGCTGGCCACCCTGCTCGGCGCGGCCCGCGACGCCGTGCCCATCTACGCCAGCGGCGGCTTCACCAACTGGGACGACCGCCGGCTGGCCGCCTGGCTGGACGACAACGGCGACGTGCCACGAGCCAAAATCAAGATCGGCGGCGGTACCGAGGCGGCCGACCGCCGCCGCATCGGTGTCGCCCGCAAGGCCCTCGGCCCCGGCCGGGAGCTCTTCGTCGACGCGAACGGCGCCTACAGCGCCGCGCAGGCGATCCGGATGGCGGCGGACTTCCCGGACGTGCGCTGGTTCGAGGAGCCGGTCTCCTCCGACGACCTCGACGGGCTGCGCCGGGTGCGCGACGCCGTCGCCGCCGACGTCGCGGCCGGGGAGTACGGCTACGACCTGCGGTACTTCGCCCGCATGGCCGGCAGCGTCGACTGCCTGCAGGCCGACGTGACCCGCTGCGGCGGCATCACCGAGTGGCTGCGCGTCGCCGCCGTGGCCGCCTCGGTCGGCCTGGACCTGTCCGGCCACTGCGCCCCCGCGCTGCACCTCGACGTGGCCGCGGCGGTGCCGAACCTGCGCCACCTGGAGTACTTCCACGACCACGTCCGCATCGAGTCCATGCTCTTCGACGGGGTGGCCTCCCCTTCGCCCGGGGGCGTTCTGCGCCCGGACTTTTCGGCCCCCGGCAACGGGCTGACCTTCAAGTCTTCCGACGCTTCGGCATATCAGGTCGCCTCCGGCGGGTGATTACACTTCACCCCGCGTTGTTGCCGGCCGTGTCGGAGATTCCTTGAAGAAACTAGCGGTAGTTGTTGCTGTTGTGTGTGCTCTGCTCTTCGCGTTCGCGTGGCACAAACCTTCGAAATCGAGCCGGTCGTCGCCCCCGCTCACGGGACTGCACGTGAGCGGGAAGAACATCGTCGAGGCGGGCGGGAGCCCGTTGGTGATGCGGGGCGTCAGCCACGGGTATGCCTGGCTCGGCCAGGACCGGGCGTTCGGCGACATCAAGCGGTTGGGCGCCAACACCATCCGCGTGGTGCTCGACTCCACCGTGGACGCCGGCCGGGTGGCCGGTGTCATCGCGCAGTGCAAGGCCAACCGGCTGATCTGCGTGCTGGAGTACCACGACACCACCGGCCACGGCGAGCAGCCCGGCAGTGTGTCCCTGGACCGGGCGGCCGCCTACTGGACCGGCCTGCGCAAGGTGCTCGAGGGCCAGGAGGACTACGTCGTGGTCAACATCGGCAATGAGCCGTTCGGCAACGCGGGTGCCGACGGGTGGACGGCCGCCACGACCGCCGCGATCCAGACGCTGCGCGCCGCCGGCCTGCGCCACATGCTCATGGTCGACGCCCCCAACTGGGGGCAGGACTGGTCGGGCATCATGCGCGACAACGCCCCCGCGGTCCTCGCCGCCGACCCGCGGCACAACACGGTGTTCTCGGTGCACATGTACGGCGTCTACGGCACGGCCGACAAGGTGACCGGCTACTTCGACGCGTTCGCGCGCGCCGGCCTGCCGCTCGTCGTCGGCGAGTTCGGCTGGAAGCACACCGACGGCGACGTGGCCGAGGACGCCATCATGCACGAGGCCCAGGCCCGCGGGATCGGCTACCTGGGCTGGTCGTGGAGCGGCAACAGCGGCGGGGTGGAGTACCTCGACATGGCCCTCGGATTCGATCCGGACCGCCTCACGGAGTGGGGCGAGCGCATCTTCAACGGCCCCGACGGCATTCGTGCGACGTCCCGCGAGGCGGCCGTCTACGGCGAGCGTGGGTTGGCGGCCCGCGGGTAGAGACGCTGGGTGGGACAACCCGAGGCGTTGAGTCCTGAGTGGGAGGCCCGACTTTCGCAAGCGGTCGCCACCGGGCGCGCGGCGGACCTGCACCGCCGGATCGCCCGGTGGAGACCGGCGTACCTCCCGCTGATCCTCGCGTACCTGGTCGTCGTGGCCAGCGACTTCTGGTCGAACGGCCCGACCCCCGGGACGCTCGGCTGGCCGCTCACCATCCTGTGGAGCTGGCCCCTCTTCACCACGCTGACCGGCATCGTCGGCATCCGCCGCACCCGCCAGGCCCTGCGCCGCTCGGCCGAGCGCTGGTCCGGCAAGGGCATCACGACCAGCGACGAACTGCTCATCGTCGCCGTGCCGACCGTCGGGCGGCACGACACCTTTCCCGCACTGGAGCGCTCGGTCCGCTCCTTCCTCGCGTATCTGCCGCCCTGCTTTCCCCACCTGCGCATCGACATCGTCGTCGACGAGGGCTGCGAGGCGTTTGCGGACATCGCCGCGCTGGCCTCCGGCAGCGAGGCCATCCGCCTCATCACGGTCCCGGAGTCGTACTCCACGCCGAACGGCACGCGCTTCAAGGCCCGCGCCACCCACTACCTGCACGAGCTGCGCATCCACGAGGACGAGGCGCGCGACGACGTGTGGGTCCTGCACATGGACGACGACACCGGCGTCGGCCCCGACACGGCCCTGGCGATGGCCCGCTTCATCGCCGAGCAGGCGGAGGCGGGCGATGACGGCAAGCATCTGGCCCAGGGCATCCTGACGTATCCCCGCGAGTATGCCCGCAACCGCCTGACCTGGCTGGCCGACGCCGCCCGGCCGGCCGAGGACGTGGGCCGCTTCTCCGCCTGGACCGGCGGCGGCACCCCGAGGGCCGGCGTGCACGGCGAGCTGCTGCTCGTCCGGGCCTCGATCGAGGCCGCGATCGGCTGGGACTTCGGGCCGCGGACCCTGGTCGAGGACGCCCAGTTCGCGTTGTACTTCAGCGCCCGCTACCCCGGCCGCAGCGCCTGGGTCGCGGGCCGCTGCTACGGCGCCTCACCGGCGACCGTGCACGACTTCTTCCGGCAGCGGGAACGATGGTCGTGGGGCCTGGCCGCGCTCGTCTTCAACCGCTCGCTGCAGCTGCGCAACCGCGTTCTGCTCGGCTACTCGGTGCTGTCCTGGGTGGTCGGCCCGATCCAGAACGTCGGCATCGTCATGCTGCTCGGCGTCCTGATCGCCGACCCGAACACGTCCCCGGTGGCGGCGTGGGTCATCCCGTTCTGGGCCCTGAACATGGCGTACGTGGTGTGGATGTACTGGGAGGGCCTGCGCGTGAACGCCGAGGTCTCCGCCGACGGCCGCCGCCGGTGGTGGGAGCTGGTCGCGGTGGTGCTGCTGATCCCGGTCTTCGGCCTGTTGGAGGGCGTGCCCGGCCTGCGCGGCTTCATGAAGTTCGCCCGCCGCGAGGAGAACCGCTTCGCGGTGATCGCCAAGCCGTCGTGACCGCGTGGCCCGGTGCGGGTTAAATTGACGGCGTGACCCTCGCCACCGATCCGCCGCCGCTGGCCTGGTACGGCGGCAGCTTCGCCTACTACGACGAAGAGCCGGAGCCGCCCACCGACGCCGAGCGCGATGCCGCGGCCGAGCAGGCGCGGGCGCGGCGGACGGCCGGGTTCACGCCCGAGCAGTTCGGCGACGAGCCGGGTGGCGCCGAGCGGGCCGGGCTCGTGCTCGGGCGCTTCCTGCCCGTGCACGACGGGCACCGGTACCTCATCGAGTTCGCCCGGGCCTGGGCCGGCCGGGTGTTCGTCTTCGTGCGGGTGCAGCAGGACGATCCGATCCCGTGGGAGGTGCGGCGCGACTGGCTGCGCGAGCTGTTCCCGGACGTCAGCGTCCACGCCGTCGAGGACGGTCCGCGCATCGACGAAGGGCGCTGGGCCGAGCGGATCCTGGCCGAGGTGCACCCGGACTACGTCTTCTCCGGCGAGGGGTGGGGGTATGTGCTCGCGCGGCGGCTCGGCGCGCGGTACGTGTGCGTCGACCGCGAGCACGTCCCCGTCACCGGGACGCAGGTGCGGGCCGACCCGTGGGCGTACGAGCGGTACCTGCCGCCGCCCGTGCGGGCCTGGTACACCCGCCGCGTCTGCCTCATCGGCGCCGAGTCCACCGGCAAGACGACCCTCGCCCGGCGGCTGGCCGAGCACTACGGCACCACCTGGGCGCCCGAGCGGCTGCGGTCCTACAGCGTCTGCGCCGACGACCCGGCGGACGTCGCCGACGCGGCGTTCGGGCAGCGGGCGGCCGAGGACCTGCTCGCCCGGCGGGCCAGCCGGGTGCTGCTGTGCGACACCGACGTGCTGTCGATGCGGCTGTGGTGCGAGCGGCTGTTCGGCGCCGCGCCGCAGTGGCTCGTCGACGCGGCCGAGCGCCCGGCGGCCGACCTGCACCTGCTCATGGCGCCCGACCTGCCCTTCGCGGGGGCCGACGAGCTGAACCGGCCGGGGGAGCGCCGGGAGTTCCACGCCGCCTGCGAGCGGGAGCTCAAGCGGCTCGGGCGGCCGTTCGTCACCATCGAGGGGTCGTTCGACGAGCGGTTCGAGCGGGCCGTCGCGGCGGTCGACGAGCTGCTGGGGCGATGAGCGGCTGGGACCCGTTCGGGGCCGGCTACGCCGCGGATCCGTTTCCGGCGCTCGCCCGGCTCCGCCGGTCCGAGCCGGTGTTCTGGAGCCCGCGGCTGCGGCGGTTCGTCCTGACCCGCTACGCCGACGTCGCCGCCGTCCTGCAGGACCCCGCCACGTACTCCTCCGCCGTCATCCCGCAGGTCCCGCCGGCCGACCGCGACCTGCTGGCCGAGTTCACGCGGTGGTCGGCGCGGTGGCTGTTCTTCCTCGACCCGCCGGAGCACGCGGCCAGGCGCGGGCCGGTCGCCCGGGCCCTTGCGCCGCGGGCCCTGGCGCACCTGGCCGGCCCGGTCGGCGAGCTGGCCCGCCGGCTGGTCGGCGACCTGCCGCGGCCCGAGTTCGACGTCCTCGCCGACCTCGCGCACCCACTGGCGGCGCGGGTCATCGCCGGGCTGCTGCGGCCGCCGGGCGCGGCGACCGAGGAGTTCCTGGCCCAGGCGCGCGTCCTGGAACGGGCCGACGCCTGCGCCCGCGACCCGCAGGCGCGCCGGGCCGGGCTCGAGGCGATGGCGGCCGCCGCCGAGACCACCCGCAGGTACCAGCGCTGCGACGCGCCGATGATGTCCGCGTTGCGCGCGGCGTGGGGCGACGACGAGGACCTCGTCGGCGCGCACAGCCTGATGCTCGTCTTCGCCGGCGTGGAGACCACGCAGAACCTCATCGTGAACACCGTCCACGCCGTGCTGCGCCACGCGGCGACGGGCGATCCCGGGGCGCTGGTGGAGGAGGGGGCGCGGTTCGCGCCGCCCGTGCTGGGCGTGCTGCGCCGGGCCACCCGGGACGTGCTCATCGCCGGCCGGGCGGTGCCGGCCGGCGCCGAGCTGGTGGTGATGACCGCCGCGGCGAACCGCGACCCGGCCCGCTTCCCCGATCCGGACCGGTTCGACCCGGGCCGCCGGCCCAACCCGCACCTGTCGTTCGGGCTGGGCCGGCACTACTGCCCCGGCGCCGAGCTGAGCCGCCTGACGGCCCGCGCCGCCCTGACCGCGCTGCTCGAGGCCTTCCCGCGGCTGGCGCTCAGCGGGCCGCGGCCGCGGTGGCGCGACCACGACCCGATCGTGCACGCGCCGGCCGGCCTGACCGTCGGCGCCGTCTGAGCGCCCGTTGCCGAGGCGGCCCGGGCCGTCACGGGGTCAGCAGGTCCGCCACCCCGGCCTCGGTGGCGGCGGTCACGCCCGACTCGTACGCCTCGACCACCCGCGGGTCCACATAGGACGAACGCGCGACCGCCGGTGTGTTGCCGAGCCGGTCCGCCACCTCCCGCATGGCGCCGGCCACCGCCTTGCGGCGGGCCGTCTTCGTCGGCTGCGGGCCGGCCTCGTCGAGGGCCCGCGCCGCGGTGACGGTGCCGTGCCAGGTGCGGAAGTCCTTGGCGGTCATCTCCTCGCCGAGATAGTCGTTGATCTCCGCGGCGGAGATCTCGCGCCAGCGGCGGGCGGACGGGTCCCAGTAGGCGAACAGCCGGTCCTCGCCGCGGCGGCGCCGGCGCAGGGCGCGCAGCACGGCGCAGACCTCGCCGTCGTCGACGGCCGACGTGTGCTCGATGCCGGACTTGCCGACGAACTCCAGCACCATGCAGCCGTCGCGGCCGCGGACGTGGTCGGGGCGCAGCGTGGACAGGCCGTAGGAGGGGTCCTCGTCGCGGTCGGCCGACTGGGCGCCGCCGACGCGGAACATGCCCCGGTCCAGCAGCGCGACGATGGCGGCGAGCACCCGCTCGCGGGTCAGGCCGCGGCCGCGGGTCAGGTCGCGGCGCACGCGGTCGCGCAGGTCCGGCAGGTGCTCGGCGACCTCGAGAACGTGGTCGAACTTCTTGCGGTCGCGCCGCTGCCGCCACTGCGGGTGGTACAGGTACTGCGTGCGCCCGGCCGCGTCGACGCCGGTGGCCTGGATGTGGCCGCGCTCGTCGGGGCTGATCCAGACGTCCTTCCACGCCGGCGGGATGACCAGGCCCTTGATCCGCTCGATGGCGGCGCGGTCCTTGAGCGGCCGGCCCCCGGTGCCGAGATAGACGAAGCCGCGCCCGGCCCGGCGCCGGCCGAGGCCGGGGCGGTCGGGGTGGCTGCGCCGCAGTCGCATGGCGTCGCCCGTACCCGGGCGCGACACAGGCGAAACAGAGCTCCCGGCCGCCGGCGCGACCGGGAGCTGCCGCGGGCCGGCTACATCACGGGTTGAGCGTCTTCGCCCACGCGTCGGCGGTGGTGACCTCCGCCTGGCGCGGGAACACCTTCTCGGTCAACACCCGGTGGACCTCGGGATCGGGGTCGGCGCAGGCGTCGGCGAGGACCGTCAGCCCGTAGTCGAGGTCGGCCGCCTGCCGCAGCGTGGAGAGCACGACCCCGCTGGTGGAGATGCCGGCCAGCACCAGCGCGCCGGCCCGCGCGCCGCGCAGCAGCACGTCGAGGTCGCTGCCGCTGAAGGCGCTGACGCGGCGCTTGACGACGACCGGCTCGTCGGGCCGCGGCTGCAGCGCCGGGTGGATCTGCGTGGCCGGGTGGTCCTGGGTCATGGTGTCCCCGGCGGCCGAGATGGCGCCGAACGTCCGGTTCGACTCGGCGGCCTCGGGGTAGCCGGGCCGGAACCCGACCCGCACGAACATGACCGGCACGCCGGCCTCCCGGGCCGCCTCGACGGCGCGGCCGGCGGCGGCCAGCACGTCCTCGTTGCCGAGGCGCGCGACGATGCCCTGCTGGAAGTCCATCACGAGCAGGACGGGACGGGCGTCGGACATGAGCGTTCCTTTCCTGGGGTTCACTGATCCGCGAGCTCGCCGAGCAGGGCGAGCGCCGCGTTGATGGTGGCGAGCTCGCCGGCCGAGTACCGGCGGTCCATCTCCCGGGCCAGCCACTCGCCGCGGCCCTGTTTGTCGGCGCTCGCCCGGCTCCGCCCGGAAGCGCTGAGCGTGATGATGTGCCGGCGGCCGTCCTCGGGATCGGGCGCCCGCTCGATCAGCCCCAGCTCGTCCAGCGCGTTGAGCGTCGCCGTCATCGACTGCGAGCGCACCCCTTCGGCGAGCGCGAGCGCGGTCGTCGTGGAGGCGCCGTCGCGGTGCAGGCGCACGAGGACCGACGTCTGCGACGGGGTCAGCCCGCCGGACGGCAGCTCCCGCAGCCGGGCCCGCAGCCGCCGGAAGACGACGATCAGGTCGCGCGCGGCGGCCGCCGCGGCGGGTGTCGGCTCCTGGCTCATATACGTCAGCATACTACGTAGTTAGGCTACGGAATTTGCCGCCTGCGGACATCGGCAAGGTAGGCGGCGAACCGATCGCCCTGTCCGGCCGCCCGGCAGGCCGCCTGCAGGGCCCGCAACAGCGGCAGCGCCCGGCGGAACCGGTCCCGGTCGCCGTCGCCGCCGGCGCGGATCTGCTCCTCGATGAGGTCCTGGTACGGCTCGATCACGTCGGCCGGCTCGGTCGTGCCCCGCCGCTCGAGCAGCTCGAGCCAGCGCCGCCGGCCGAGCCGGCCGGCGTCGGCCCGGCCGATCGCCCAGGCCTCGCCGGCGGCACCGACCGCGCTGAGCACGTCGACCAGTTCGGACACGTAGAGGGGCTGCTCGGCGACGCGCTGCCGTAGCCGCTCGAGCGCCGCTGGGGTCGGGTCGGCGGCGCCGGCCTGCACCGCGGTGCTCTCCCATGCCTGGAAGGCCTCGAGCGACGGGTGCCGGTCGAACTCTTCCCGCCGCACCGCCAGCGCGGCCTCGCTGTCGCCCTGTTCGAGCAGCAACGCCACCAGCGTGTCGAGAAGCTGGTCGGCGTACGGCCAGCCGGCCTTCTCCACCAGCCCGCGCCGCGCCCAGGCGATCGCCTCCGTGGTCCGGCCGGCCGCGCGCAGCGTGTCGACGGTCCGCGCGTACCGCACGGCACTGGCCGAATGCCCGGCGAGCACCTGGACGTGCCGGTCACAGGACAGCTCGGCCAACTGCTGGCGCAGATCCTGCACCGCGAACCGTCCCCGCCATGACTCGGGATCCACCGTCTCGGCCCGATCGGCGACCAGCCGCTCGACCTCGCCCAGCCCGGGCGCGCCGAGCGCCGGGGCGAAGTCGCGCAGCACGATCCGCGGCCATCCCGGGCCGTCGCACTGGAGTCTCACCAGCCAGCCGGCCAGCTGTCTCGGGTTCTGGGGTACCGCGATGCAGGCGCGGGCGTAGAGCTCCATGAGCTGCTGCAGGTCGTCGCCGACCACGCCGGACGGGTCGTCCATGTACATCAGCGCGGGCGTGATCCGGTCGACCGCCTTGCGCAGCGCGGGCACCACGCTCGCCGCGGCGCCGGCGTCGATCAGCGCCGCACACCGGTCGGCCAGGTCGCGGGCCGTCTGCGAATACTCGCGCCGGCCCCGGCAGGGATCCGCGCGGCGATCGCGACGGAGCCGATCGACCAACCCGGTCAGATCTGCGGTGTCGTTGTCCATGTCCCACCAAAGCCTCGCGGCCGGTGACCGGTGCCCCAGGCACCGTCCAGTGCCACGTCCCGGTGTAACGCCGGGCTCCCCGACGCCGCTCATTCCGCGGACGTGGCGTTTACAGCGCGACGTCGATCGGACAGTCCGACGGAAAGGTTCACCGTGAGACTATCTCGTCGCAAGGCACTGGCAGCCGCGTCCGCCGCCGTGGTCGGTGCCGGCGTCCTGACCGCCGCAGCGTTACCGACGCAGGCGTTGGCGGCCGGACCGGAAAGCACCTACATCGTGCTTGCTCCAAAGGGTCAGTCGACAACTCGGGCCGCGGACCGGATCGCCGCCGCCGGTGGCACGGTCGTCGCCAACTACAACCAGATCGGCGTGCTCGTCGCGCGCTCCACCAACCCGTCGTTCGCGACCTCGGTAGCGGGTGCGGGCGTGGACGCCGTCGCGTCCACCGCCGGCCTGGGCACCGCGCTCGAGGACGGCGCCACCGTGGAGGTCGCCGAACCGGCCGCGCAGCAGAGCACCGGCGACCCGACCGGCGAGCCGCTGTTCGGCCAGCAGTGGGACATGGCCCAGATCAACGTTGCCCAGGCGCACAAGGTGACCACCGGCAGCCCGAACGTGGTCGTCGGCATCCTGGACAGCGGCATCTCCAGCACCCACCCCGACCTCGCCACGCAGATCGCGAAGGACAAGAGCGCGTCCTGCATCGGCGGCTCGGTCGACACGGCCGAGGCCGCCTGGAACCCGACCACCTCCGACCACGGCACGCACGTCGCCGGCACGATCGCCGCCGCGATCAACGGTGTCGGCATCGCCGGCGTGGCCCCCGGGGTGAAGGTCGCCTCCGTGAAGGTCGTGAACGACGACGGCTTCATCTACCCGGAGGCCGCGGTGTGCGGCTTCCTCTGGGCCGCCGACCACGGCATGCAGATCACGAACAACAGCTACTACATCGACCCGTGGGAGTTCAACTGCCGTAACGACGTGCGGCAGCGCCCGGTCTGGCAGGCCGTCCAGCGCGCGATCCGGTACTCGCAGAACAAGGGCGTGCTCAACATCGCCTCGGCGGGCAACTCCAACGTCGACCTGCAGCACAAGTTCGTCGACGCCGGCAGCCCGAACGACGGCAGCTTCCCGGTCGAGGACCGCACGATCACCGGCGCCTGCCTTGACCTGCCGGCCGAGGCGCCCGGCGTGGTGACCGTGTCGGCGGTCGGCCCGACCCGGTTGAAGAGCTACTACTCGTCGTACGGCCAGGGGGTCGTGGACGTCGCGGCGCCCGGTGGCGACACCCGGTTCCGGACCCTCGGCTCCAGGTCGACGCTGACCGACGCGGTCCTGTCGACCACCTTCAACACCGCGACGAAGACCAACGGCTGGGGCTACAAGCAGGGTACGTCGATGGCCGGTCCGCACGCGGCCGGCGTCGCCGCCCTGGCGCTCTCCGCCCACCCCGGCATGCAGCCGGGCGCCCTGGCGTCGTGGCTGGAGCGCACCGCCGTCGCGCTTCCCTGCCCCAGCGGCGTGTACAACCCGGTGCCCAACCTGCAGGGCTTCGAGGCGACGTGCTCGGGCGGCAACCGCAACGGCTTCTACGGAGCCGGTGAGGTCGACGCGTACAACGCGGTGCGATAGCACCGGCAGTACCACGGTGGGGTCGCCGGCTCACGAGGCCGGCGGCCCCACCCGCTTTTCCGGCCCGTTCACGGGCCTGACAGGGTCACGCCGAAGCCGCGCCGGGCGAGGCGCAGCAGCACCTGCCCGGGGGCGGTCAGCTCGGCCACCTTGGCCGCGCAGAGGGCTTCCAGTTCCCGCAGCACGATGTCGTACCGCGCCGGGCCCTCCCGCCGCGCCCGGTCCAGCGCCGCGGTGTTGTGCCACACCTTGGCCCGCGACTCGGCCAGCAGCCGCCGCGTGGCGGCCCGGTTGAGCGGCCCCAGCAGCCGGTCGACGAGGCCGATCCGGGCCACGGTGGCCCGCATCTCGCCGTCCTCGGCTCCCACGCGCGCCAGTAAAACGGTGTCGACGTGCGTGTGGTCCCGGTTGCGGGCGGCGAGCACGGCCGGGTCGTCGAACTCCGCGGGCGCGATGACCGCGATGAGTGCCTGCGGCAGGTCGTAGTTGATGTGCGCGTTCATGCCGAGCAGCACGTGCCGCAGCGCCGGCGCATCGGGCCGCTCGCGCGCCGCGTCGAACGCGATCCGCCACGGCGCCGGCACGGGCCGTCCGGCCAGCTCGGCGTCGAACGCGTCGAGGTACAGCTGCGCGAACACGACGTCCCACCGCTGCAGCCACGGCCCGTCGAGGAACCCGCCCCGCTCGATCTCGGCGGCGACCGCGCGGGTGGTGCGCAGGTAGGTCCCGAGGAAGTGCCGCCGCGCGTCTCGTTCGCCGAGGCGCGCGAGGTCGCTCTCCATCCGCGAGACCAGCGCCGGGATGCTGTCGAACACGACCCCGATGGTCCTCCGCGGGGGCTTGCGCCGGCACTAGTCAGCGCTACTATGTACCGGTAGTCAACACCACTGAGTAGTCCGGGGAGGCGTTGCGTGGGCCGGCAGATGACGGAGATGCTCAAGGGCACGCTGGAGGGCATCGTCCTCGCGATCCTCGCCATGCGGGCCGCCTACGGCTACGAGATCACGGCGTGGCTGCGGGAGCAGGGCTTCTCCGGCATCGCCGAGGGGACGGTCTACGCGCTGCTCGTGCGGGTCGAGCAGAAGGGCCTCGTCGACGTGGAGAAGGTGCCGTCGGAGAAGGGCCCGCCCCGCAAGGTGTACTCCCTCAATGCGCAAGGCCGCGAATACCTCGAAGAGTTCTGGCGGACCTGGGGCTTCCTCGCCGACCGGCTCGGGCAGCTCCGCGAAGGAGGTAGCTGAGCATGTTCTCGAAGATCGTCGAAACGGTGATCGGCCCGAAGAAGGAGTGGCGGGCGTACAAGGCGCGCGCGAGACGGCTTCCCCCGAGTTATCGCACCACGATCGATGCGGTGGAGCGCTACCTCATGTACTTCGGCGGGGGCGGCGACGGGATGGCGATGTTCGGCGACCTCATCGACCTGTTCGAGCAGGGCGCGGCGAGCGGCACCCCGATCCGCGAGATCGTCGGCGACGACCCGGTCGAGTTCGTCGAGACGTTCATCCGCAACTACCCGCAGGGCCGCTGGATCGTCCGGGAGCGGGAGCGGCTGACCGACGCCGTCGCCCGCGCCGCACGCGAGGAAGAAGAGGGGGCGGCCTGATGGCGATCCACGTGCAAGGGCTGCAGAAGTCGTACCAGGATCTGCACGTGCTGCGCGGCGTCGACTTCGACGTCGAGCCGGGCAGCATCTTCGCCCTGCTCGGCTCGAACGGCGCCGGCAAGACCACGGTCGTGAAGATCTTGTCCACGCTGCTCAAGGCGGACGCGGGCACGGCCACCGTCAACGGCTTCGACGTCGCCACGCACGCCGCGGACGTGCGGGAGTCGATCAGCCTCACCGGGCAGTTCGCGGCCGTCGACGAGATCCTCACCGGGCGGGAGAACCTCGTGCTGGTGGCCCGGCTGCGGCACCTGAGGAACCCGGGCCCGATCGCCGACGAGCTGCTCGCGCGGTTCTCGCTGACCGACGCGGCGGCGCGGAGGGTGGCGACGTACTCGGGCGGCATGCGCCGGCGCCTCGACATCGCGATGAGCCTGATCGGCAACCCGCCGGTGATCTTCCTGGACGAGCCGACCACCGGGCTCGACCCGCAGTCGCGCCTCGAGGTGTGGAGCAGCGTCAAGGAGCTCGCCGGGAAGGGCACGACGGTGCTGCTCACCACGCAGTACCTGGACGAGGCCGAGCAGCTCGCCGACCGGATCGCGATCCTGCACGAGGGCCGGATCATCGTCACCGGCACCCTCGCCGAGCTCAAGGCGCTGCTGCCGCCGGCCAAGGTCGAGTACGTCGAGAAGCAGCCGACCCTCGAGGACGTCTTCCTCGCGCTCGTCGGCGCCGGCAGCCAGGGGGCGTGAGGGCCGTGAACAGGCATTTCCCCGGTGACACCGCCGTCCTGCTGGGGCGGTCGCTGCGGCACATCATGCGCAGCCCGGACACCATCATCACCACCACGATCATGCCGGTCGCCTTCATGCTGCTGTTCGTCTACGTGTTCGGCGGCGCCATCAACGCCGGCCCGGGCCCGTACGTGAACTACCTGCTGCCCGGCATCCTGCTCATCACGATCGCCTCCGGCATCTCCTACACCGCGTTCCGGCTCTTCCTGGACATGCAGCGCGGCGTCTTCGAGCGGCTGCAGTCGATGCCGATCGCGCGCTCGTCGGTGCTGTGGGCGCACGTGCTGACGTCGCTCGTCGCCAATCTGATCT
This sequence comes from Dactylosporangium sp. CA-139066, assembly GCF_050936175.1. Taxonomy (NCBI): domain Bacteria; kingdom Bacillati; phylum Actinomycetota; class Actinomycetes; order Micromonosporales; family Micromonosporaceae; genus Dactylosporangium; species Dactylosporangium sp. CA-139066. The sequence goes on from NZ_JBNJNH010000001.1 coordinate 4,998,952, forward strand.
CGATCGTCGTCGTCGTGCTCGTCGCCCTCGTCATGGGATTCCGCTCCGCGGCGGGACTGCCGGCGTGGCTCGCGGTCGCCGGCATCCTGATGCTGTTCACGCTGTCGCTGACGTGGATCGCCGTCATCCCCGGTCTCACCGCGAAGTCCGTGGACGGCGCGAGCGCGTTCTCCTACCCACTGATCTTCCTGCCGTTCATCAGCTCGGCGTTCGTGCCCACCGGGACCATGCCGGGCCCGGTGCGCGCCTTCGCCGAGCACCAGCCGGTGACCTCGATCGTCAACGCGATCCGCGACCTGCTGACCCGCCGGCCGGTCGACCGCGACATCTGGATCGCGCTCGGCTGGTGCCTCGGCATCCTCGCCGTCGCATACGCCTTCGCGATGGTCACGTACCGCCGCCGGATCTCCTGACCGGCGATGACCGCCTGAGGGAACCGAAACGCTACAGACCGGCCGGCCGGCGCCGATCAGCGAAACGTACGACAATTTTGCCGACGCACGGAAACGGGCAGACCGGTGAGCATCACGCATACCACCGCGCAGGACGCGCAGGACGCCGGCGGCGTCGAGGCCGGGCGGTATCTGACGTTCACGCTGCACGGCGAGTCCTACGCGCTGGACATCTTCCACGTCATCGAGATCATCGCGTACCGCAACCTGACCGCCGTGCCGATGGCGCCCGACTTCGTGCGGGGCGTCATCAACCTGCGCGGCCGCGCCGTGCCCGTCGTCGACCTCGGCATCCGCTTCGGGCGGGGCGCCACGGCGGTCGCCCGGCGCACCAGCATCATCATCGTGCGCAGCGGCGAGCCGGGCGGCGCCGAGAGCCAGGACGTCGGGATCCTCGTCGACATGGTGAACAAGGTCGCCGGGTTCGGCGCCGGCGACCTCGAGCCGCCGCCGACCTTCGGCAGCGGGATCCAGCCGGAGTACATCAGCGGCATGGCCCGCCGCGAGCACGACTTCATCATCGTCCTCGACCTGGAGCGGATCCTGTCGCCGTCGGACGTGGCGGCGCTGGCCCGCGCCGGGCGCGACCTCGCGGCGGACGACGGATCGTGACCGGGTCGCTGGATGCGCCTCCGGAGATCACGCGCGACGACTTCGCGGCGATCAGCGCGCTGCTGCACCAGCGCACCGGCATCCGCCTCGTGCCGGGCAAGGAGACGCTCGTCATGGGGCGGCTCAGCCGGCGGCTGCGCCAGCTCGGGATCGGCGGCTACGACGAGTACGTGCGGCTGCTGCACCACCCCGACGGCCACGAGCTGGGGCAGGCGATCGACCTGCTCACCACGAACGAGACGTCGTTCTTCCGCGAGCCGCAGCACTTCGACTACCTGCGCGACACCGTCGTGCCGCGCCACCCCGGCGGGCGGCTCTTCCGGTTGTGGAGCGCGGCGAGCTCCAGCGGCGAGGAGGCGTACACCGCGGCGATGGTCCTGCTCGAGCGGCCGCCGCAGGGCGGGTTCGAGATCTACGGCACCGACGTGTCGACCCGGATCGTCGCCGGCGCCCGGCGCGGCCTCTACCCGCTGGAGGCATCCGCGCGGATCCCGCCCGAGCTGCTGCGCAAGTACTGGCTCAAGGGGCGCGACGAGTACGCCGGGCTCATGGCGGCCGGCTCGACGCTGCGCGAGCGGGTCACGTTCCTGCACGCCAACCTGCTCGACGACCTCGGCGACCTGGGCCGCTTCGACGTCATCCTGCTGCGCAACGTCATGATCTACTTCGACCAGCCGACGAAGGCGGCGCTGGTGCAGCGGCTGCAGAACATGCTGCACCCCGAGGGGCACCTCATCGTGAGCCTGTCCGAGACGCTCAACGGCATCCCGTCGCACCTGCGCATGGTCCGGCCCTCCATCTACCGGCTCCCGGCGGGCTCCCGTGACTGACGTCTTCCTCCACCCGGGCGAGTTCCGCTTCGCCGAGACCGGCACCGTCCTGGCGACGCTGCTGGGCTCGTGCGTCGCCGTGAGCCTGTGGCACCCGGGGCGGCGCATCGGCGGGCTGTGCCACTTCATGCTGCCCGGCCGCTCGGGTGACTGGCCGCAGGCAGCGGCGCGCCCGGACGGCCGGTTCGCCGAGGACGCGTTCGCGCTCTTCGGCCGCGAGCTGGCGCGGACCGGGACGCGGCCCCCGCAGTACCACGCGAAGATCTTCGGCGGCGCCGCGCAGCTGCTCGCCGATGGCGTGGCCGCGGCCAACGTGCGGGCCGGGCTGGCGCTGCTGGAGCGGCACGGCTTCACCCTCGCCGCCCGCGACGTCGGCGGCACGGGGGCGCGCGTGCTGCGCTTCGACCTGGCCACCGGCGACGTCTGGGTGCGCCGCGCCGGCCGCCTCGACCTGGGCGTGGCCTCATGACCGTCAAGACGCTCATCGTGGACGATTCCGCCGTCGTACGGCAGGTGCTCACCTCCGTGCTCGCCGCGGCGCCCGGCATCGAGGTCATCGGCGCCGTCCCCGACCCGGTCCGCGCGATGGACATCATGCGGCGCGACTGGCCCGACGTGATCGTCTCCGACATCGAGATGCCGCGCATGGACGGCCTCACGTTCGTCAAGCAGGTGATGGCGACCCGGCCCACCCCGATCGTGATCTGCTCGACCCTGGTCGGGCGCAACGCGCGGGCCGGCCTCGACGCGCTGGCCGCCGGCGCGGTGAGCGCGGTGCCGAAGCCGGAGAGCGGCCTGAAGCGCTACCTCGAGGACGACAGCGGCAACATCGTGGCCGCGGTGCGCGCCGCCGCCGCGGGCCGCGTCCGCCGCGCCGGACGGCCCCCGTCGCGGCTGGCCGAGCCGCCCCCGCGCCCGGCCCGGCGCGAGGAGCGGCGGGTGGTGGCGATCGGCACGTCCACCGGCGGCACCCAGGCGCTCGAGCGGGTGCTCACCGCCCTGCCGGCCCGCTCGCCCGCCGTCGTGGTCGTGCAGCACATGCCGGAGCGCTTCACCGCCGCGTTCGCCGACCGGATGAACAGGCTGTGCGCGGTGGAGGTGCGCGAGGCCGCCGACGCCGACCGGGTCGCCGACGGGCTCGTCCTCGTCGCGCCCGGCGGCCGGCACCTGGAGCTGGTCGGGGACGGGCTGGGGTACCGCGTCCGGGTCTTCGACGGCCCGCCGGTCAACCGCCACCGGCCGTCGGTCGACGTGCTGTTCCGGTCCGTGGCGCGCGCCGCCGGCCCGGACGCGCTCGGCGTCATCATGACCGGCATGGGCGACGACGGCGCCCGGGGGCTGCTGGAGATGCGCCGCGCCGGCGCGGCCACCGTCGCGCAGGACGAGCAGACGTGCGTCGTACACGGCATGCCCAAGGAAGCCGTGCTCATCGGGGCGGTCGAGCGCGAGGTGCCGCTCCCCGCGATTGCAGAGGTGATTCGCAACCATGGCTGAGTTCCTGTACATCGTCGCCGCGCTCATCGCCGGCGCGGCCGCCGGCTACGCCGCCGGGCGGGCGCGGCACGCCCGGCCCGAGGGGCCACCGGCGCCCGCCGCGCCCGACGAATACCGCCGCGGCGTCGGCTCCTTCGCCGCCGAGGTCGCACCGGTCTGGTCGGCGCAGATCGAGTCGTCGCGGGCCCAGATGGAGTCCGGCATCGGCGCCGTCACGCACCGGTTCAGCCAGATCGTCGACAACGTCGACGCGGTCCTGGCGTCCTCGGCGAACGCGATCGGCCAGCCGGGCGAGGGGGCGGGCTCGTTCGACCGCGGCCGGGAGCGCCTCGCCAACGTCGTGCACACCCTCGACAGCGCGATGCGGGCCAAGCGGCAGGCCGTGCACGACCTGGCCGGGCTGGCCGGGTTCAACGACGAGCTCAAGCAGATGACCGCCGACGTGGCCCAGATCGCCGCGCAGACCAACCTGCTGGCCCTCAACGCCTCGATCGAGGCGGCCCGGGTCGGCGCGGCCGGCGCCGGCTTCGGCGTCGTGGCCATGGAGGTCCGCCGCCTCGCCGACCGCTCGCTGCAGACCAGCGTGCAGATGGCGGAGAAGGTCGCCGGGATCGAGACGGCCATCAACGCGGTGCTGGCCACGGCGGAGGGCGACGCGGAGCGGGAGAGCGTCGCCGTCGCGCGGGCCGGCGACGACGTGCGGGAGGTCATCGACGACCTGCAGGCCGTCGTCATGCGCTCGCGGGAGTCGTCGCAGCGCCTGGAGCGGGCCGCCGTGGACATCCGCTCCGCGGTCTCCGACGCCATCGTGAACCTGCAGTTCCAGGATCGCGTCGGGCAGGTCCTGCAGCACCTCGAGGACAACATCAAGCGCCTGCCCGGGCACGTCGCCGACGCGCCCGCGAGCGGCCCGCAGGCCCGGCCGCTGCTGGCCGAGCTCGAGCGGACGTACACCATGCAGGGCGAGCTGCAGGCGCACCGCTCCGGCGCGGTGACCGAGGCGCCGACGTCCGAAGTCACGTTCTTCTAGGAGGGGGCAGCATGTCCAAGACGGTCATGGTCGTGGACGATTCGGCTTCGGTGCGCCAGGTCGTCACGATCGCGCTCAAGGGCGCCGGTTACGAGGTGGTGGACGCCGTGGACGGCCAGGACGCCCTGCGCAAGCTCACCGGGCGGCGGGTCCACCTCATCATCTCCGACGTCAACATGCCCAACATGGACGGCATCACGCTGGTCGGGGAGATCCGCAAGCAGCCCGACCACCGGTTCACGCCGATCATCATGCTGACCACCGAGTCGCAGGAGGAGAAGAAGCGCCAGGCGCAGGCGGCCGGGGCCAAGGCGTGGGTCACCAAGCCGTTCCAGCCGGCGCAGATGCTCGCCGCCGTGTCGAAGCTCATCGCGCCATGACCTCGACTCTGCAGATCGAGGGCGAGCTCACGATCCTCACGGCGAGCGAGCACCACGAGCGGCTGCTGCAGGCGTTCGGCGACGGGGACGTCGAGGTCGGGTTGTCGGGCGTCACCGACCTCGACACCGCCGGCCTGCAGGTGCTGCTGCTGGCCCGGCGGGAGGCCCGGCGCCGGGGCGTGGTGCTGCGGCTGGCCGGGCTCTCGCCCGCGGTACTGGACGTGCTCGCCCTGGCCCGGCTGACCCCGGAGCTGGAGGCGGCGGCGTGAACGAGGACGACATCCGCGACGCGCTCGACACGTTCATCACCGAGGCGCGCGAGCTGGTGCAGGACTTCGAGGAGGGGCTGCTGGAGCTCGAGTCGGCGCCCGACGGCCCGGAGGCGGTCAACGCGCTCTTCCGGGCCATGCACACGCTCAAGGGCTCCTCCGGGCTGTTCGGCCTCAACCACCTCGTGTCGTTCACGCACGTGCTCGAGTCGGTCCTCGACGACCTGCGCGACGGGCGGCTGCAGGTCAGCGCCGACCTCGTGAGCGCGCTGCTGCCGTGCGCCGACCACATCACCGCGCTGGTCGACGCGGTCGCCGCCGGGCGCGGCGAGCCCGGCGCGGCCGAGCAGGAGATGAGCGCCCGGCTGCTGGCCGGCCTGGCCCCGTTCCGGGCCGACGAGGCGCCGGCCGCGGCCGGGGACGCCGGCGCGGCGGCCGGCGGCGGGCCGCGGTCCTGGCTGCTGAGCCTGTGGTTCGGCCCCGACTGTCTGCGCAACGGGATGGATCCGCTGTCGTTTCTGCGGTATCTCACGACGCTGGGCACGATCGCGCGGATGGTCACCCGCACCGACGCCCTGCCGCGCGCCGATGAGGCCGACCCGGAGGTCTGCTACCTCGGCTTCGACCTCGAGTTCGTCACCGCGGCGGCGAAGGCCGAGATCGAGGACGTGTTCGAGTTCGTCCGCGAGGACAGCACGATCCGCATCCTGCCCGCGGACGGGGCGGCGGAGCTCATCGAGTCGCTGCCGGAGTCCGACCGGCTGGGCGACCTGCTGCGCCGCGGCGGCGTCGTCACCGACCTGGAGCTGGCCAAGGCGCTGCAGCTGCAGCACGAGGGCGCCGGGGCCGGGCGGCCGCTCGGCGAGATCCTCGTCGAGGAGCAGATCGTCCAGCAGCCGGTCGTCGACGCCGCGCTCAACCGCCAGCGCAAGAGCGCCGAGGGCCGTCAGCAGGACAACCAGACGATCCGGGTGTTCGCCTCCCGCCTCGACAAGCTCATCGACCTCGTCGGCGAGCTGGTGATCGCCCAGGCCGGCGTCGGCGCGGCCGACGGCGTGTCGGAGGAGCAGGCGCACGTGATGCGGCTGGTCGAGGAGGTCCGGCACACCGCGCTGTCGCTGCGGATGGTGCCGATCGGCACGACGCTGCGCCGCTTCGAGCGGGTCGTGCGCGACGTGAGCGTCGAGCTGGGCAAGGAGGTCGACCTCGTCATCACCGGCGGCGACGCCGAGATGGACAAGGCCCTCGTCGAGCGCATCGGCGACCCGCTGCTGCACCTGGTCCGCAACGCCCTCGACCACGGCATCGAGACGTCGCAGGAGCGGCAGCGGCGCGGCAAGTCCCCGCGCGGCCGGCTGTCGCTCAACGCCGCCCACGACGGCGGCAGCATCGTCATCGAGGTCTCCGACGACGGCCGCGGCCTGGACCGGGACCGGATCTTCGCCAAGGCCGCCGAACGGGGCCTGGTGAGCCGCACCGACGTGCTCAGCGACCAGGAGGTCTACGCGCTCATCTTCGAGCCCGGGTTCTCCACCGCCGAGGCCGTGTCCAACCTGTCCGGCCGCGGCGTCGGCATGGACGTCGTGCGCGGCGCCGTGACCGCCCTGCGCGGCAGCATCGACGTGCAGACCACGCCCGGCGCGGGCACCGCGATGCAGATCCGGCTGCCGCTCACCCTGGCCATCATCGACGGGTTTCTGGTCAACGCCGGCGAGTCGCACTTCATCATCCCGCTGGACCGGGTCGTGGAGTGCGTGGAGCTGCCGCCCGGCGCCGAGCACCGCTCCTTCATGCACCTGCGCGAGCAGGTGCTGCCGTTCGTACGGCTGCGCGAGGTCTTCGGCCTGGCCGGGCGGGCGCCGCGGCGGCAGTCGGTCGTGGTCATCGAGCACGCCGGCCAGCGCGCCGGGTTCGTCGTCGACCAGCTCCTCGGGCAGTCGCAGACGGTCATCAAGCCGCTGGGCAAGCTGTTCCAGGACGTGCGCTGCGTCAGCGGCTCGACCATCCTCGGCAACGGCGACGTCGCCCTGATCCTCGACATCGACGCGCTGGTCTCCCAGCACATCGCGCGGGACCGGCAGGCTCAGAACCGGTCGAACTTGCTCTCGTCGATGCCGGCGTCGCCGGAGCGACCGGCCGCGGCGGAGACCAGCGCCGGCGCCGGGCGCTGAGCGGCGCGGCCGCTGCCGCCGAGGTGGCGGTGCGCGCCCCGGTCGAACGACGGCCGCCCGGTCAGCGCCCGCGCCGGCCCGTGCTCGTCCGTGACGAAGAACGTCATGAGGTCCTGCAGCTGGGCCGTCTGCGCCGCCATCTGCTCGGCGGTCGCGGCCAGCTCCTCGCTCGAGGAGGCCGTCTGCTCGGTGACCTTGCCGATCTGGGTCATCGCGATGTTGATCTGGCGCACGCCGGTCGCCTGCTCGTTGCTCGCCGCCGCGATCTCCTGCACGAGGTCGGAGGTGCGGGTGATGCTCGGGATGATCTTGCCGAGCAGGTCGCCGGCCCGCTCGGCCGTCTGCACGCTCTCCGCCGCCAGCTCGCTGATCTCCTGGGCGGCGATCTGGCTGCGCTCGGCGAGCTTGCCGACCTCGGTGGCCACGACGGCGAAGCCCTTGCCGTGCTCGCCGGCCCGGGCCGCCTCGATCGTCGCGTTGAGCGCCAGCATGTTCGTCTGGAACGCGATGTCGTCGATGATGCCGATCTTGCCGGTGATCTGCTTCATCGCGTCCACGGTGCGCTGCACGGCCTCGCCGCCCTCGTCGGCCTCGGTCGCGGCCTGCCCGGCGATGCCCTCCGTGGTGGTGGCGTTGTCGCTGTTCTGGCTGATGCTGGCGGTCATCTGCTCCATGCTCGAGGTGGTCTCCTCCACGCTGGCCGCCTGCTCGGTCGCGGCCTGCGACAGGCTCTGCGACGCCCCGCTGATCTGGTTGGAGGCGTTGGCGAGCTGGTGGGTTGAGTCCACGACGGTGCGGACGGTCTCCGAGAGCCGGTCCAGGGCGCTGTTGAGCGCGGCGCCCATCCGCCCGACCTCGTCCTGGCTGTCCACCGCCAGGCGCTGGTCGAGCCGGCCGCGGGCGAGCCCGGTGAGCACCTCGACGGTCTGACGCAGCGGCCGCGACACGGCCCGCACCACCACGGTGACCATGCCGAAGGTGATGACGATGGCGAGCAGCGTCAGCCCGATCAGCAGCAGCCGGGCCGAGTTGTAGTTGGACCGCGACACGTCCAGCGCGGCCTTCGCCGCCGTGTCCTGCTGCGCCACGAGGCTCTGGACGGCCGCGTCGATGCGCTGCACGATCGGCTCTACCTCCTCGCGGGTGATCCGGTTGAACTCGACGATATTGCCGGCGCGGGCGGCCGGGATCATCTTGCCGTTGAGGATCTTCTGGTAGTCCGACCACGCGGACTCGAAGTCGGCGCGGCTCTGCCTTGTCGCCGCGTCGTCGTTGTGTGCGACGAAGCCCTTCCAGCTGTCGTCGAGGCCCTTGGTCGCGTCGGCGATGCGCTGGGCGGCGGCGGCCTGCTCGCTGTCGCCCTGGGCCAGCGCGAGGCCGCGGACGTCGAAGCGCAGCTGCCGGTAGTCGGCCTGGGCCTCGCCGAGGTTCTGCACCGCTCGCAGGTTGCGGTTGTACAGCTCGTCGAGCCGGGTCTGGCTGCTGCCGAGGTACAGCAGGCCGATGAGCCCCACGGCGGCCAGCAGGGCACACACCACCACGGCGACGATGCGCAGCTTCCAGGCGACCGACACGTCCCGGAACACGGCCGTGACGGACCGGCGGCGCGGGCTCGGTGCTGTGGTCATGGCGGCAACCCTCCCGTTGTGGTGCGGTGTACACCACACCCATCGGACCTCAGGCCGGTCACCTGAGGTCCGATCACACGGGGTTTCGCCTCTGCGCCGCCGGTCAGGCCGCGGCGGTCTCGCGGGCCGGCGCCGCGTGCACCGGGCGGTTGCCCAGCAGCCGCTCGGCCAGCGGCGCGAACACCAGGCCGATGACGGCCCACAGCACCAGCTGGGCGCCGACGGAGTACAGCCGGAAGTGGAACAGCAGGTCGGCGTCGAAGCCCGGGAACACCAGGCTGCCGGCCTCGTTCTTCAGCGCCTGCGGCGTCTCGTCGAAGCCGGGCAGCAGCGCCATGAGCACGCCGACGGCCACGATGAACGCGCCGCCGGCGAGCAGGCTCGCGTTCCAGGTGCCGAACCGGTGGCGCAGCCGCTGCCCGAGGATGCCGGCCAGGATCATGAAGAGCACCGAGGCGAGCACCATGATCAGGTAGTAGGCGCTGCGCTGCCCGATCGTGTCCTCCTGCCCGACGGACGGTGGTTCGGCCGGGTACTTCAGGAACGGCACGAAGTACAGCGTCAGGAACCCGGCCCCGGCCAGCAGCACGGCCAGGCTGCGCGGCCGCAGGTTGCCGACCCGCCCCAGGCACACCATGTAGGCGACGGCGAACATCGCGCCCATGGCCAGCCCGAACAGGATCATGCCGACGCCGATGCCGACGTTGGCCTGGATCGCCCGGCTGAACAGCTCGTGGTCGTGCTCGCCGACCGCCATGCCGGCCGCCTCGTCCAGCGCGTGCTGGGCCCCGTCGCGGCCGGACTCGTAGTCGACGGCCTCGCCGATGAGCGGTTCGGCGAAGATCCGCGCGAACACGAACGCGACCAGCCCGGCGATCGCGCCGGCGAGGGCGCCGCGGAGGATGATCCGCTTCTCCATGGGGTCCGCCCCGCTCAGTGGCAGGGGAAGCCGAGGAAGTGGCGCCCGTCGTGCACGAACTCGTGCACGTGGGTGTCGTTGCCGAAGATCGACACCGCGCCCTGGTCGATGCCGACGAAGTAGTAGATGAGCGCGGCCAGCGCGGCGGTGCCGACGAGCCAGACCAGCGACCGGGACAGCGGGATGACGACCGGCGTCGCGGCGGCGGGGGTCGTGGTGGACGACGAGCTCACGGAGAGCCTCCTTCGGGGATCAAGCGTCCCACTCGTGTAGTGGCGAGCGACGGCGGAGGGTCTGACTCACCGACCACCCTGGCGGGGCGGGCGGCTCACAGTGGCGCGACCGTGCCGGGCTTGCACCGGCTTCCTGTCACCGTCGATGGGCCGAACGCTACGGCCCGTAGCGGGAACCGTCAATCACCCGGCGGCCCCCAGGTGGCGCAGCATGTCACAGCGGCGCGACGCCCGCCCGGTCCCGGCGGTGTTTTGTGGCGTACATCGCGATGTCCGCGTCGCGCAGCAGCGCCTCGGCCTGCGCGAGGGGTCCGTGGGCCACGCCGATGCTGGCCCGGATCGGCACCCGGGCCGCCTCGATCGGCACCGGCTCGGCGAAGGACTCGTGCAGCCGCGGCACGAGGTCGTCGGCGTAGGCCCGCGAGGTGCCCGGCAGCAGCACCGCGAACTCGTCCCCGCCGAGGCGGGCCACCGTGTCGCCGGCCCGCACGCAGCCGCGCAGCCGGTCGGCGACCGCCCGCAGCAGCGCGTCCCCGGCGTGGTGGCCGAGGGTGTCGTTGACCGTCTTGAAGCCGTCGAGGTCGATGATGAGGATGGCCGCGGTGCCGCCGGCCTCGGCGATGCGCTCGGCGAACAGCGCCCGGTTGGCCAGCCCCGTCAGCGGGTCGTGGGTCGCCTCGTGACGCAGCCGGTCCTGGAACGCGACGACCTCGGCGAGCAGCCGGGCGTTGTCGGTGAACGCGACGAGCTGGCGGCTCACGACGAACCCGGTGACGAGCACGACCCCGGCCACGACACCCCAGACCCGCACGCCCAGCGTCCCGCCGGACAGCGCGACGATCAGCAGGGCGAAGACGCCGGCGACGCCGAAGTACGGCAGCAGGCTGTAGGGACGGGACCGGCGGCGGGCCAGGATGTCCGGGTCGGCGCGCAGGTTCACCTCGTTGATCCGCGGCACCGCGGCCAGCAGCACGCACGGCAGCAGCCGGGCGAGCATGGCCACCTCGGGGCCGGCCACCCCGACCAGCGCCGGGGTCAGCCCGGTGCTCAGGCCGACGAGCACGCCGGCCAGCCCGGCGCACCACCCGGCGATCGGGGTGAACGGCATGTTGCGCCCGAGGATGAGCTTCACCAGCCCGAACGACCCGGCGAGGCTGGCCCCGGCGGAGGCGAACGGCAGCAGCACGGCCATGCCGCCCTCGCGCACGTCGACGGAGGGGGAGAGGTACCACACGAAGACCGCCGTCGCCGCGACCACGGTGGCCGCGTCGAGCACGAACCGCAGCTTCTCCCGACCGCTCGTGCGCGTCGGGTGCTGCACCATCGCCAGCAGGCACACCAGCGACCCCAGCGTCACCAGCGCCGACTGCACCGGCCCGCCCTGCACCATGCCGTCGACCGGGTGCGCGAACGTCGCCGCGCCCTGGACGGTGTCGGCCACCGTGAACAGCACGGCGCCGGCCGAGATGATCCGCCAGAACCGCCGCATCGAGCGGTCCACGCCGGCCAGCGCGCTCATCCGGGCGCACATGATCGCGAACGCGACGTCGAGCAGCACCTGGATCGGCCAGAACAGCGCGAGCTTGGCCGCGGCGCCGGCGCCGGGCATGAGGTACCACACCAGGCACACACCGCCGAGCGCGACGAGCCCGCGCAGGACCGGGTCGCGCAGCATGGCGCCCGAGGACGCCCGGTCACGCGGTGTGCTCACGGCCCTCCCTCGCTCCGCCGGGTACCGACTGCGCTGTCTCAATCGTCCATACGGCTCCGGAGCTGAGAGGGATCACGGTTGTACCGGCTCCGCGCTTCGTGCGGCCCCGCCGGCATTCTTGACGCGTTCTTAACGCCCCGCGTGGGGCAACCGGCCGGGAGTTGGTGGCTCAATACAGGGCGGGGCTCGAGAACGGGAGGAGGCCGGTTCAGCGTGTCGACGACCGTTGCGCCCGGGCGTGTGAAGGGTGGGCCGGTGCGCGACTGGCTGCTCTCCGGTCTGTCGGAGCGGTCACTGCAGCACCAGGGGCCGCACGCGCGGCCGCCCGAGGACAAGACGCACGCCTGGTGGAAGGTCATGTGCCTCACCGGCGTGGACTACTTCTCCACGCTCGGCTACCAGCCGGGCATCGCGGCGCTGGCCGCGGGGGTGCTCTCCCCGATCGCCACGGCCGTGCTCGTGCTCGTCACGCTGCTGGGGGCGCTGCCGGTGTACCGCCGGGTGGCCGTCGACAGCCCGCACGGCGAGGGCTCGATCGCGATGCTGGTGCGGCTGCTGACGTACTGGCAGGGCAAGCTCTTCGTCCTGGTGCTGCTCGGCTTCGCCGCGACCGACTTCATCATCACCGTGACGCTGTCGGCGGCGGACGCGACGGCGCACATCAACGAGAACCCGTTCTGGCCGGCGAGCCTGCACGGCCATCCGGTCATCGTCACCCTGGTGCTGGTGGGGCTGCTGGGGGCGGTGTTCCTGAAGGGCTTCACCGAGGCGATCGGGATCGCGGTCGGGCTGGTCGGGGTGTACCTGGCGCTCAACGCCGTCGTCGTCGCCGACGGGCTGTGGCGCGTCGTGAGCCACCCGGCGGCGGTGGGCGACTGGACCGCGGCGCTGACCGCCCAGCACGGCGACCCGTTCATGATGGTCGCGATCGCGCTGCTCGTCTTCCCGAAGCTGGCCCTCGGGCTGTCCGGGTTCGAGACCGGGGTGGCGGTGATGCCGCACGTCAAGGGCGACCCGGGCGACACCGAGGAGCACCCGGCGGGGCGCATCCGCGGCGCCCGGAAGCTGCTCACCACGGCCGCGGCCATCATGAGCGTCTTCCTCATCTCCAGCAGCATCGTCACCACCGTGCTCATCCCGGCCGACGCGTTCAAGCCCGGCGGCGCCGCGAACGGCCGGGCCCTGGCCTACCTGGCGCATCAGAACCTCGGCGGCGGGTTCGGCACGGTGTACGACCTCGCCACCATCGCCATCCTCTGGTTCGCCGGCGCCTCGGCCATGGCGGGCCTGCTCAACCTCGTGCCGCGCTACCTTCCGCGCTACGGCATGGCGCCCACCTGGGCCCGTGCCGTGCGGCCGCTGGTCCTCGTGTTCACCGCGGTCGCGTTCCTCATCACCGTCTGGTTCGGCGCCGACGTCGACGCGCAGGGCGGCGCCTACGCCACCGGCGTGCTCGTGCTCATCACGTCGGCCGCGGTCGCCGTCACCCTGTCGGCCCGCCGGCGCCGCCAGCGCGCGAAGACCGTGGGCTTCGGCCTCATCACGGCCGTCCTGGCGTACACCACCGTCGACAACGTCGTCGAACGCCCCGACGGCGTGAAGATCGCCGCCTGCTTCATCGGCGGCATCATGGCGGTGTCGCTGCTGTCGCGGCTGTACCGGGCGTTCGAGCTGCGGGTCACCCACGTGGAGACCGACCCGGTGGCCGAGCGCTTCATCCACGAGTGCGCCCGCCGCTCGATCCGCCTGGTGGCCAGCGAGCCGGACCGCCGCGACGCCGGGGAGTACCGCGACAAGCTCGCCCAGATCACCGCGGACAACGACCTGCCGGACCCGAACGACATCATCTTCGTCGAGGTCGAGGTCACCGACCCGTCGGAGTTCGAGGCCGACCTGCGCGTGCGCGGCGCGGTGGTCCACGGGCGCTACCGCGTCCTGGTCATGGAGAGCTCGTCGGTCCCCAACGCCCTGGCCGCGCTGCTGCTGCACATCCGCGACCGCACCGGCCGCCGCCCGCACATCTACTTCGAGTGGACCGAGGGCAACCCGGCGCTGAACTTCCTGCGCTACCTGGCGTTCGGCCAGGGCGAGGTCGCCCCGGTGACCCGGGAGATGCTGCGCCGCTCCGAGCCGGACCGCGGCCGGCGGCCCCACGTCCACGCGGGTTAGGGCTGGTAGCGGTAGCCCATCGCCGGCTCGGTCAGCAGGTGCCGCGGGCGGGACGGGTCGTGCTCGAGCTTGCGGCGCAGCTGGGTCATGTACTGGCGCAGGTAGTGGGTCTCCCCGACGTACGTCGGGCCCCACACGTGCCGCAGCAGCTCCCGGCGGCCGACCAGCCGGCCGGGGTTGCGCACCAGCAGCTCCAGCATCCGCCACTCGGTGCGGGTCAGGTGCACCCGCTCGCCGCTGCCGTCGGCGCGGCGCACGTCGCGCGCGGCCACGTCGACCTCGTAGTCGCCGATGCGCACCGCGGGCGTCAGCTCCGGCTCGGGGCGGCGGCGGGACACGGCGCGCAGGCGGGCCAGGAGCTCGTCGACGCTGAAGGGCTTCGTGACGTAGTCGTCGGCGCCGGCGTCGAGCGCGGCGACCTTCTCGGAGCTGCCGAGGCGGCCCGACAGCACGACGACCGGGACCGGGGTCCAGGCGCGCAGGGAGCGCAGGACCTCGAGGCCGCCGATGTCGGGCAGGCCGAGGTCGAGCACGACGACGTCGGGGTGCTGCTCGGCCGCGGCGCGCAGGGCGGTCGTGCCGTCGCCCGCCGTCACCACGTCGTACTCGCGGGCCTGCAGGTTGATCCGCAGGGCGCGCAGCAGCTGGGGCTCGTCGTCGACGATGAGGACGCGGGTGCGGGTCATCGGGGCTCGGTCTTTTCGGCGAGCAGGGTCAGGGTCATGGTGAGGCCGCCGCCGGGGGTGTGCTCGGGCTGCAGGGTGCCGCCCATCGCCTCGGCGAGGCCGCGGGACAGGGCCAGGCCAAGGCCGACGCCGGTGGCGTTGTCGCGGTCGCCGAGGCGCTGGAAGGGCTGGAAGACCCGCTCCCGGTCGGCGGAGGGGATGCCGGGGCCGTGGTCGACGACCCGGATCTCGACGCGGCCGGCGTGCTCGCTGGCGCTCATCGACGGCGGGCGGTCCGGCGGGCTGTGGCGAAGCGCGTTGGCGAGCAGGTTGACCAGGATCCGCTCGAGCAGGGCCGGGTCGGCGCGGACCTCGGGCAGCAGCTCGGGGACGCTGAGCGCGACGGCGGCGTCGAGGTCGTCGGCGGCGCGGGGCAGGGCGTCGGCCAGGTCGACCGGCTGCATCGTCATCGCGAGGGCGCCGGCCTGCAGGCGGGACATGTCGAGGAGGTTCTCGACGAGCCGGGTGAGCTTGTCGAGGGACTCCTCGGCGGTGGCCAGCAGCTCCTCGGTGTCGGCCGGGGAGAACGCGACGTCGGGGCTGCGCAGGCTGCCGACGGCGGCCTTGGCCGAGGCGAGCGGGGTGCGCAGGTCGTGGCTGACGGCCGAGAGCAGCGCGGTGCGCAGCCGGTCGACCTCGGCGAGGGTGCCGGCCTCGGCGGCCTGCTCGGCGAGGCGGCGCTGGCGCAGGGCGATGGCGGCGTGGGCGGCGAAGGCCTCGACGAGGCGGCGGGCCGCGGCGGGCAGGGCGTGGCCGCGCAGGACGAGGGAGACGTCCTCCTCGACGGGCACCTCGGCCTCGCCCTCGGACGGCGAGGTGCACGGCGGCCCGCCGACGGTGGCGGCGATGCGCCACGGTGCGTGCGGGCGGTCGCGTTCCAGCAGCGTGACGCTCGCCAGGTGGAAGGACTCCCGGACCCGTTCCAGCAGCGCCTCGAGGGGGTTGTCGCCGTGCAGGACGCTGCCGGCCAGCGTCGCCAGGGTCTGCGCCTCGGCCGAGGCGCGGGCGGAGTCGCGGGCGCGGCGGGCGGCCCGGTCGACGACGGTCGCCACGGCGACGGCGACGAAGACGAACGCCACGAGGGCGAAGACGTTCTCGCGTTCGGCGATCGTGAACTCGTACAGCGGCGGCGTGAAGTACCAGTTCAGCAGCAGGAAGCCGCCCACCGCGCAGATCAGCGCCGGCAGGAGGCCGCCGACCAGGGCCGCGGCGACGGCGAGGATGAGGTAGGCGAGGATGTCGCTGGGCAGCGCCATGTCGCCGCGCATCGCGCCCAGGGCCGCGGTCAGGGCCGGCAGCCCGGCCAGGGCGATCGCGACGCCGAGCAGCCGGCGGCGCAGGTCGAGGCCGGCGGCGGTGCCGGTGCGCCGCCACGGGAAGCGGCGCATGTGCTCGTGGGTGACGAGGTGCACGTCGATGGTGCCGGACTCGGCGGTGGTGGTGACGCCGACGCCGGGGGAGAGGATCTGGGCGAGGCGGCCGCGGCGGCTGGCGCCGAGGACGAGCTGGGTGGCGTTGACGCCGCGGGCGAAGTCGAGCAGGGCGCGGGGCACGTCGGCGCCGAGGACCTGGTGGTAGGTGCCGCCGAGGGACTCGACGAGCAGCCGCTGCCGGGTCAGGTTGGCCGGGTGGGCGTCGGCGAGGCCGTCGCCACGCACGACGTGGACGGCGAGGACGTCGGCGCCCTTGGTCCGCGCGGCGATGCGCGCCGCCCGCCGCACGAGCGTGTCGCCCTCGGGGCCGCCGGTGAGCGCGACGACCACCCGCTCGCGGGCCTCCCACGTCTTGTCGATGGCGTGGTCGGCCCGGTAGCGGTCCAGCTGCTCGTCGACCTTGTCGGCGAGCCACAGCAGCGCGAGCTCGCGCAGCGCGGTGAGGTTGCCGACGCGGAAGTAGTTGCCCAGCGCCGCGTCGATCTTCTCGGGCTTGTAGATGTTGCCGTGGGCCATGCGCCGCCGCAGGGCCTCCGGGGTCATGTCGACGAGCTCGATCTGCTCGGCCCGGCGCACGACCGCGTCCGGGATGGTTTCGCGCTGCGGTACGCCGGTGATGGCCTCGACCACGTCGTTGAGCGACTCGAGGTGCTGGATGTTGACCGTGGTGAGCACGTCGATGCCGGCGTCGAGCAGCACGTCGACGTCCTGCCAGCGCTTCGCGTGCAGGCTGCCGGGCACGTTGGTGTGGGCGAGCTCGTCGACCACGGCCACCTCGGGGTGGCGGGCCAGGACCGCGTCGAGGTCGAGCTCGGTGAAGGCGGCGCCGCGGTACTGCATGTCCTTGCGCGGCACGATCTCGAGCCCGTCGAGCATCGCCTGGGTGAAGGGGCGGTCGTGGGTCTCCACGAACCCGACGACGACGTCGGTCCCGCGGTCCTGGCGCCGCCGCCCCTCCTCGAGCATCTTGTAGGTCTTGCCGACGCCGGGCGCCGCACCCAGGTACACCCGCAGCGTCCCGCGCGCCGTCATGTCAGCTCCCGTCCAGGGCGAGGTTGAGTTGCAGGACGTTGACCGCCGGTTCCCCGATGAACCCGAGGGTACGGCCCTCGGTGTGCTCCTCGACCAGTCTGCGCACCTGCGCCTCGCTCAGGTGGCGCTCGGCCGCGATCCGCGGCACCTGCAGGTCGGCGTAGGCGACGCTGATGTGCGGGTCGAGGCCGCTGCCGCTGGCGGTGACCGCGTCGGCCGGCACCGCCGGGTGCTCCGGCGCGTCGCCGCGGATCGGGGTGGTGACGCCGTCGCCGTAGTCCCTGCCGGGCTCGGCGCACTGGACCGGCCGGCCCTGGTACTGCGCGATGAACGGCCTGGCCGGGCAGGCCTCCCCGAGGCTCACCGCGTGGTCCGGGTAGACCGCGAGGACGGCGCCTTCCCCGCCGGGCGTGCAGTAGGGCCGGGCCCCGTCGACGTGCTCGAGCTCGCCGACCGCCTTGCTGCGCTCGCAGACGAGGTTGAGCAGCTTGAGGTTCTCGGGCCCCAGGTTGCTCGCCGACGTCGCGGTCGGGTCGTAGCCTTCGCCGGCCGCGGACGGGCGGGACTGGAAGTACTGCCTGAGGGGTTTGCCGTCCTTGTCGGTGAAGGACTGCCCGATGAGGGCGCTGCCCTTGTTGCCGGCGAGGAGGGAACCGTCGGCGTGGTGGGCCAGGCCCGGTATGCGGGCGACGGCGACCATGAGCAGCGGGTAGGCCAGGCCGAGCACGATCGTCAGCACGATCAGGGCGCGCAGGGCGGCCAGGTGCTGGGCGAGCCACGATGGGAGGCGCATCAGGAGATCCCCGGGATGGACATGATGAAGAGGTCGATGAGCTTGATGCCGGCGAACGGCACGATGATGCCGCCGATGCCGTAGACCAGCAGGTTGCGCCGCAGCATGGCCGCCGCGGAGCTGGGCCGGTAGCGCACGCCGCGCAGCGCGAGCGGGATGAGCGCGACGATGACGAGGGCGTTGAAGATGACCGCGGACAGGACCGCCGAGGTCGGCGAGTGCAGCCGCATGATGTTGAGCCGGTCGAGGCCGGGGTAGATCGCGGCGAACATGGCCGGGATGATCGCGAAGTACTTGGCGATGTCGTTGGCGATGGAGAACGTGGTCAGGGCGCCGCGGGTGATGAGCAGCTGCTTGCCGATCTCGACGATCTCGATGAGCTTGGTCGGGTCGGAGTCGAGGTCGACCATGTTGCCGGCCTCCTTGGCGGCCGACGTGCCGGTGTTCATCGCCACGCCGACGTCGGCCTGCGCGAGGGCCGGGGCGTCGTTGGTGCCGTCGCCGGTCATCGCGACGAGCTTGCCGCCCTCCTGCTCCCGCTTGATGAGGGCCATCTTGTCCTCGGGGGTGGCCTCGGCGAGGAAGTCGTCGACGCCCGCCTCCTCGGCGATGGCCTTCGCGGTGAGCGGGTTGTCGCCGGTGATCATGACGGTGCGGATGCCCATGCGGCGCATCGCGTCGAACCGCTCCCGCATGCCCTGTTTGACGACGTCCTTGAGGTGGATGACGCCGAGGGTGCGGGCGGGCTCGCCCGGCGTGCGGGCCGCCACCACCAGCGGGGTGCCGCCGGAGGAGGAGACGGCGTCCACGATGGACCCGACCTCGGCCGTCGGGTGGCCGCCGTTGTCCCGGACCCACTTCATGACCGCGGTCGCGGCGCCCTTGCGGACCTCGCGGCCGTCGACGTCCACGCCGGACATGCGGGTGTTCGCGGTGAACGGCACCCACGCCGCACCGGACACGTCGCGTTCGCGCAGGCCGTGGTGCTCCTTGGCGTACACCACGATGCTGCGCCCCTCGGGGGTCTCGTCGGCGAGGGAGGACAGCTGGGCGGCCTCGGCGAGCTCGTCGATCGTGACGCCGTCGACCGGCAGCAGGTCGCCGGCCTGCCGGTTGCCCAGCGTGATGGTGCCGGTCTTGTCCAGCAGCAGCGTATTGACGTCGCCGGCCGCCTCGACCGCCCGGCCGGACATGGCCAGGACGTTGCGCTGCACGAGCCGGTCCATGCCGGCGATGCCGATCGCCGACAGCAGCGCGCCGATCGTCGTCGGGATCAGGCAGACCAGCAGCGACACCAGGACGATGCCGGTGACGCCGTCGGCGTTGAGCGCGGCGCTGTCCGGGGCGAACGCCTGGACGCTCTTCGAGAAGATCGCCAGGGGCTGCAGGGTCGCGACGGCCAGCAGGAAGATGATCGTCAGCGAGGCCAGCAGGATGTTGAGCGCGATCTCGTTCGGCGTCTTCTGCCGGTTCGCGCCCTCGACGAGCGCGATCATGCGGTCGATGAACGACTCGCCCGGCTTCTGGGTGATCTTCACGACGATCCGGTCGGACAGCACCTTCGTGCCGCCGGTGACCGCCGAGCGGTCACCGCCCGACTCGCGGATGACCGGCGCGGACTCGCCGGTGATCGCCGACTCGTCGACGGAGGCGATGCCCTCGATGACGTCGCCGTCGCCGGGGATCACCTGCCCGGCCTCGACCACGACGATGTCGCCCTGGCGCAGCTGCGGGGCCGGCACCTGCTCCTCGACGCCGTCGACGAGCCGGCGGGCCACGGTGTCCTGCTTGGCCCGCCGCAGCGTGTCGGCCTGGGCCTTGCCGCGGCCCTCGGCGACGGCCTCGGCGACGTTCGCGAACAGCACGGTCAGCCACAGCCAGACGGTGATCGCCCACGCGAACACGCTCGGGTGCAGCACGGCGAGCACGGTGGTGAACACCGACCCGACCTCGACGATGAACATGACCGGGTTGCGCCACAGCGTCGCCGGGTTGAGCTTGCGCAGCGCGTCCGGCGTGGACCGCCACAGCTGTGCCGGGTCCAGCAGACCGCCGGCGATCCTGCGCGGCGTCGGGGTGGTCATCGAATTCCTTCCGCAAGGGGGCCGAGCGCGACCGCCGGCAGGTACGTGAGCAGCACGACGACGACCGTGACGGCGACCACCATGCCGATGAACAGCGGTTGGTACGTCCGCAGCGTCCCCGTCGACGCCGGCACCGGCTGCTGGCGGGCGAGCGAGCCGGCCAGGCCGAGGACGAAGATGATGGGCAGGAACCGGCCGAGCAGCATGCACAGGCCCAGCGCGGTGTTGTAGAACGTCGTGTTGACGCTGATGCCGGCGAACGCGGAGCCGTTGTTGTTCGACGCCGACGTGAAGGCGTAGAGCACCTCGGACAGGCCGTGCGCGCCCGGGTTGGCCATCGACTCGCGGGCCTTCGCCGACCCCATCGCGATCGCCGTGCCGACCAGGACCAGCGCCGGCGTCGTGAGCAGGTACAGCGACGCGAACTTGATCTCCCGCGCGCCGATCTTCTTGCCGAGGTACTCGGGAGTGCGCCCCACCATGAGCCCGGCCACGAAGACCGTGATGACGGCGAGGATCAGCATGCCGTACAACCCGGAGCCCACCCCGCCGGGAGCGACCTCGCCGAGCATCATGTTCAGCATCGCGACCATGCCGCCCAGCGCCGTGTACGAGTCGTGGAACGAGTTCACCGCCCCCGTGGACGTCAGCGTCGTGGCCGCGGCGAACGTCGCCGACTGCGGCACGCCGAAGCGGGTCTCCACGCCCTCCGTGGCCGCGCCGACCGACGCCGGGACGGTGCCCGCGTGGTGGATCTGCAGCGCGTTGAGCGTGATGACGCTACCGATCGCCAGGATCGCCATGATGCCGGCGATCGCCAGGCCCTGGCGCTTGTCGCCGACCATGCGGCCGAAGACGCGCGGCAGGCAGAACGGGATCAGCAGGATCAGGAAGATCTCGAACCAGTTGGTCCAGCCGGTCGGGTTTTCGAACGGGTGGGAGCTGTTGGCGTTGTAGAACCCGCCCCCGTTCGTGCCGAGCTCCTTGATGACCTCCTGGGAGGCGACCGGCCCGCCGGTCACGTGCTGGGCGGCCCCGGCGAGGGTGGTCACGTCGGTGCCGCCGGACAGGTTCTGCACCACGCCGCCGGCGATGAGCACCAGCGAGCCGAGCACCGCCACGGGCAGCAGGATCCGCAGGCTCACGCGGACCAGGTCGACCCAGAAGTTGCCCAGCTGCTCGGTCCGGGACCGGGAGAAGCCGCGCACCAGGGCCACGGCGACGGCGACGCCGACCGCGGCGGAGGCGAAGTTCTGCACCGCGAGGCCGGCCATCTGCACGAGGTGGCCCATCGTGGACTCGCCGGAGTACGACTGCCAGTTCGTGTTCGTCACGAAGCTCACGGCCGTGTTCCACGCCTGGTCGGGTTTCACCGGGTCGAAGCCGAGGCTGAGCCACAGGTGGTTCTGCAGGCGCTGGAAGAGGTACAGGAAGAGGATCGACACCGCCGAGAACGCCAGGACGCTGCGCGCGTAGACACCCCACGACTGCTCGCCGTCGGGGTTGACGCCGACGGCGCGGTAGAGCACGCGTTCGGCGCGCAGGTGCCGCACAGACGTGATCGCCCGGTACATGTAGTCCCCGAAGGGCCGGTACAGCAGCGCCAGCACGAGGACCAGCGAGGCGATGAACAGCACGCCCGCCAGGGTGGGGCTCATCAGAACCGCTCCGGGAAGAGTAGGGCAGCGATCAGGAACGCGGTCAGGGCGACCGCGAGGACGAGGCCGACGAGGTTCTCGGCGTTCACAGCCGCTCCACCGCCCGCACCGCCAGGCCGAGGACCGCGAACAACGCGATCGTCAGCAGTACGAACACCACATCAGCCACTGGGGCTTGCCTCCTTGTGTGCGCGGATCGTCGACGCGAACTCCTCGCCGTGCAGCCAGGCGCGCATGCGGACCACGTGCCGCCGGTGCCGCGCCGCCCGGTGCGAGCGCGCGCCCAGCCAGCCGGCGACGGCGACGCCGGCCAGCACGCCGAGCCGGACGACGTCCGCCGGGCCGTGCCAGGTCAGCTCGCCCAGCCGGTTCACCAGGAACCCGTCGAGCACCGACCAGGCGATCCCGGCCGTGGCGAGCGCGGCGGCGAGGTTCCCGCCGAACGCTCCGATCGCGGCGACGCACAGCGCCATCGCCACGAGCCGCGCCACCGGCTGCGACGGCGCGGTCGCCGCGGCGGCGAACAACGCCGTGGCGACGACCGCGGCCGAGCCCGCGGCGAGCGTGATGCCGGTCGGCGCGGCGTGCAGCCGCACCAGCCACCAGTTCTCGTGCATGTCGCACCCGCTTCGACACTCGCGCCGAGGGCCTTCCGTCCGGCCCGCTGCAAGTGAAGACCCGGGCACCGGCGCCGCCCAGACGTCTTGACGGAATCCCTACGCCCGCCGTGGGGTTCTTGACGCACTCTTAACGCCGCCCGGGTCTCCGGGCGGCGTCAGGGGGCGGGAAGCGTCCCGGGTCAGGCGCGGAAGCGGGCGACCTCGTGCTGGAGCCGCGCCGCCAGCTGCGACAGCTGGGTGACCGTGGTGTCGGCCTCGGTGAGGACCGACGTGGTGGCCTGGGTGGTCTGGGCGACGCCCGCGATGTTGCCGGCGATGTTGTTCGCGCCGCCGGCGGCCTCGCTCACGCTGCGGCTCATCTCCGCCGTGGTGGCGGTCTGCTCCTCGACCGCGGACGCGATCGTCAGCTGGTAGTCGTTGATCCGGGCGATGATCCGGCTGATCTCGCCGATCGCGGAGACGGCGTTGCCCGTGTCCGCCTGGATCGCCTCGACCCGCCGCGAGATGTCCTCGGTGGCCCGGGCCGTCTCCTGGGCGAGCTCCTTCACCTCGTTCGCCACGACGGCGAAGCCCTTGCCGGCCTCGCCCGCGCGGGCCGCTTCGATGGTGGCGTTGAGCGCCAGCAGGTTGGTCTGCTCGGCGATCGAGGTGATGACCTTGACGACGTTGCCGATCTCGGCCGAGGAGTCGCCGAGCTTCGACACGGTCTGGTTCGTCGACTGGGCCACGCCGACCGCCTCGGCGGCGACCTGGGCGGCCTCGCCGGCGTTGCGGGCGATCTCGCGGATCGACGAGCCCATCTGCTCGGCGCCGGCGGCGACGGTCTGCACGTTGTGCGACACCGCGTCGGCCGCGCCCGCGGCGACGTCGGCCTGCCGGGCGGCGTCGCGGGCGTTCGTGGCGATGCGGCCGGTGATCGCGGTGAGCTGCTGCGAGCTCTGGCCGAGCGTCTGTGCGCCGCCGGTGATGGCGTTCACGGTGTTGCGCAGGCCCTCGCGGGCGTTGTTGACGGCGGTCGCCATCGCGCCGAGCTCGTCGCGGGCGTACACCTCGGCCGGCACGGTCAGGTCGGCCCCGGCGAGGGCGTGCAGGGCGCCGGCGACGCTGCCGAGCTGCCGGCGCAGGATGCGCGCGATCCAGGCGCCGGCCAGCAGCGCCGCGACGATCCCCAGGACGAGGATGGTGCCGATGAGCGTGCGGGCGCGGCCGTACGCGGCGTCGGCCTCGTTCGCGGTGGCCGTGGCCTCGTCGCTCTCGACGGTCTGCAGGTGCTCGATCGCGGCCTTGACCTGGTTTTCCAGGGAGTTGGCGGTCGCCACGATCTGGTCCTGGGGCGGCAGGGTGTAGCCGGCCGGCGGCGCCTCCAGGAAGAGGGTCACGTTGCGCAGGGAGCGGTACTTCGCGACGGCGGCGGTCACCTGCTCGAGGGCGGCCAGCCGGGCCGCCGAGCCGGCGGCCGCGATGCGGTAGGCCGCCGCGGCCGCGTCGACGGCGTTGTCGGCCTCCGCCACCGCGGCGCGGGACTGCTTGGCGTCCGCCGGGTCGTTGTTGGACGTGAAGACCGAGAACATGAGCGCGTTGCGGTACATGTCGGCGAGGCCGCCGCGCAGCCGGATGAGCTGCTGTGAGCTGTCGAGGTGGCGGCGCTTCATGTCGTGCAGGCCGGCGTTGAGGTCCGACATCCGCACGAGGGCCAGGACGCCGATGGCGGCGGCGACCACCGCCATGAGCAGGACCACGAGAAACGCCTTGGTGATGACGCCCCGGTCAGCCACCCACCCGGTGAACGCTCCCCGCCGTACGGTCACCGCGACGCCCTGTTGCGACATGGCACTGTCCCCCCGCCTTTGAGCATTACCAGCCCGATCGGCGGTGATTGCGGCCGCTTGAGGGCTTTTCCGGCGGTCACCTGGCGGCCGCTCTGGGTAGCCTTCGCGTTCCAGACGGTTGGTGGTGTCGGATCACGGACTACATAACCGATTGAGTCAGCACGGCCGTGCAGGATCCGTAGGCTCCGCGCAAGGGGAACTTACGCGCTGAATAATCTGTGCCGTCCCGAGCCGTGATCTAGGCTGCGTGGCGTGCTTGCCGACGTCCTCGCCCGCTACCGCGCCGCCGGCCCCGCCGAGGAGGCCGACGTCGCCCGCCTCCGCGCCCTGCTCGCCGGCGCGGACGACCCGTGGACGCGGGCGAGCCCGCTGCACGTCACCGGGTCGGCGCTGATCGTGCACCCGCCGACCGCGCGCGTGCTGCTGCGGTGGCACGAGCGGCAGGGCGCCTGGCTGCACGTCGGCGGCCACGCGGACCCCGGCGAGACCGACCCGCTCGCCGTCGCGCTGCGCGAGGGTCGCGAGGAGACCGGGCTGGGCGACCTCGCGCCCTGGCCGGACGCCGGGCTCGTGCACGTCGTGATCGTCCCGGTGAACGCGAAGGGCGACGAGCCGGCGCATGAGCACGCCGACGTGCGCCTGGTCCTGGCCACCGCGACCCCCGACGCGGCCCGCCCGGAGCGCCCGAGCGCCCCGCTGCGCTGGCTGACGGTGCCGGAGGCGCTGTCGGTGACGGCGGAGCCCAACCTGCGTGAGACGATCGCCCGGGCGGCCCGCCTGATGTCCACAGTGGACTACGAACGTGCTTAGGGGTAGTCCTGCGCGGGCGGCGGCTGGATGGTGCGCGCCCCGACGACGGATCGCCGGTTACCGCCGTCCGGGTTGAACCCTCGCGCCGCCCGTCCCGTACGCCCTGATGTGGGACGACAGCGGCGGCGCGTGACCTGGTGGCTGTCGGCGGCCGTGGCCGGCGTCGCCGCCGTGCTCCTCGGGCCGGCCGGGCCGGCCGGCGCGCACGCGGTGCTCAGCGACTCCAACCCGCCGCCGGGCTCGGTCGTGCCCGCGCTGCCCGCCGAGATCCGGCTCGCGTTCAACGAGCCCGTGCGGGCGGTCCCCGGCCGCACCGTGGTGGTCGGCCCGGACGGCAAGCGCATCAACGCCGGCGACCCGGCGGCGTCGCCGGGCGCGCTGTCCATCCGGCTGCGCTCCGCCGAGCCGCGGACCGGGACCTACGTCGTCTCCTACCGGGTGATCTCCGCCGACAGCCACCCGGTCTCCGGCTCGTTCAGCTTCTCGGTCGGCGCGCCGTCCGCCGGTCCGGTCGCCGCCGTGCCGACCGGCACCGATCCGGCCGTGCGGGCCGCGGTCCCGGCGGCCAGGTTCGCCGGCTACCTGGGGCTGGTCCTGCTGATCGGGCCCGCGGTGATGCTCGCGGTGTGGTACCCGCGCCGCCTGCCCCGGCGCGTCCCGCTGCGCCTGGCCCGGGCGGGCCTCGTCGCGGTGGCCGCCGGCACCCTTGCCGCGCTGTGGCTGCAGGCGCCGGCCGCCTCGGGCGCGGGACCGTTCGACGTGTCCCCGGCCGAGGTGCGCGACGTCGTGGCGAGCCCGTTCGGCCTCATTCTGCTCGGCCGGCTGCTCGCCGTCGCGGTCGCCGCGGCGCTGCTGGGCGGCCTGCGCCGCCGGCCCGGGTGGCGGCGCGGCACGGCGCTCGCCCTGACCGCGGCGGCGGGCCTGGCGACGTGGCCGCTCACGGGCCATCCGGTGGCCTCGCCGCACGCGGCGCTGCTGGTGGCGGCGGACGTCCTGCACCTGGCGGCGATGGGCCTGTGGATCGGCGGGCTGGTCTGCCTCTGGGCGGTGGTGCTGCGCCGGGCCGACCCGCGCGAGCTGCGGCTGATCCTGCCGTCGTGGTCGCGGTGGGCCATGGTCGCGGTGTACTGGCTGGTCGCCGCGGGTCTGGTGCAGGCGCTCGTGCAGGCCGGCGGCTGGGCGGCGGTCACCGGCAGCGCGTACGGCCGGGTCCTGCTGGCCAAGGCCGCCCTGGTGGTAGCGATGCTCGCCGCGGCCGCCGCCTCCCGCCGCCTGGTCCGGCGCGGGACCGCCACGGCGGCGCCGGCGCGGCTGCGCCGGACGGTCCGGGCCGAGGCCGCCGTCGCGCTCGCCGTGCTGGCCGCCACCGCCGTCCTCGTGCAGCTCAGCCCGGGCCGCACCGGCGACGTGGAGGCGGCCGCGGCCGCGCGGGCGGGCGGCTACACCGCGACGCTGACGAGCGCGCTCTATGCGGTGCAGCTCGAGGTGTACCCCGCGACGGTGGGCGAGTACAACAGCTTCCACGCCTACGTGTTCACGCCGGAGGGCCGGCCGCTGCCGGTCGCCGAGTGGACGGTGACGGCGGCGCTGCCGGAGCGCGGCATCGAGCCGATGCCCAACCCGGTCTTCACGCTCACCGGCAACCAGGGCCTGGGCAACCTGACGTTCCCGCTGCGCGGCGAATGGCGGCTCGCCATCACGCTGCGCGTATCGGACTTCGACCAGGCCACCGTCACCGCGCTTGTGCCGGTCGGCTGACTACTACGGCAAATCGTAGTAGAGTGGTGGCGGGCCGTGCCGGGTTCCGCCAACCATCCCCTTGGTCGCTGTGTCTCCGGCACGGCCCCGCTCGACGCGGCCGCGGTCGGCTACAGCGGCAGCAGCGCGGACGCCCAGGCGACATAGCGGTCGAACACCGCCAGGGCGGCCGGGGCGGCGAGGACCGCGGCGGTGGCGGCGACGATCGCGGCGCGGGCCGGCCAGGGCAGCGGCCGGGGCGGGTTCAGCAGGCGGTGCAGGCGCTCCAGGCTGTCGCCGCCGCCGGCGGCCAGCGGCCCGCCGGCCGGGCCGGGCGCCGGCTGGGCCAGCGTGACCAGCGCCCGGGCCAGGTCGATCCGCGCGGCGCTGCGGGCCGCGGCGTCGTCGGCGCACAGCTCCACCAGCCGGTCCATGTGGCGGCTGCCGAGCCGGAAGCAGGCCGGCCACGGGAACGCGGCCATGAGCAGCCGCATCCAGTGGACGAGCTCGTAGTGGTGGCCGGCATGGTGCGCGCGCTCGTGGGCCAGCACCGCGGCGAGCTGCGCGGACGGGAGGCGCTCGACGGCGGCCGAGGTGACGACGATCTCCGCCGCGCGGCCGGGCAGGCTGGGGCCGGGCATGAGGTAGGCGGCCGGTTCGGCGTGGCGCACCACGCTGGCACCGGGCAGCGGCGAGGGCACGGTCCCGAGCCGCACCGCCAGGCGCAGCTCGGCGCGGCGGGTGCGGGCGGCGGCGACCATCCGGCGGGCGTGGACGGCGAGCCGGGCGGTCAGGGCGAGCAGGCCGGCCAGCCCGGCGAGCGCCGCCGCCTGGGCCGGGCGGTGATGGCGGCCCAGCAGCGCGTCGAGGCAGATGTGCCAGGCCCCCTCGACCAGGTCGTGGGTCCGGTTCCAGTGCAGCGCCAGGGTCAGGCCGGTGAGCACCGCCGCGAGCAGCATCGCGCCGGACAGCCCGAGCCAGGCCCCGACGGCGAGCCGGGGCGCTCGCACCACCCAGCGCGCCGACGCCAGCCGGGGCGCGACCGCCAGGGCGAGCACCGCGGTGAACCCGGCCAGCAGCAGCGGGCTCACCGGCCGGCGATCCGGCGCTCGTAGGTGCGCAGCGCGGCCCGCAGCGCCGCGGCGTCGTCCAGGCTCATCCGGCCGACGAAGTGGGTCAGCGCCACCGCGCGGTCGCCGCTGTCGACGAGCGCGTCGTGCATGGCCCGGGCCACGTACTCCTCGCGGGTCAGGGCGGGCGTGTAGCGGTAGGCCCGGCCGTCGGGCTCGCGGGTGAGCCAGCCCTTGCGGTGCAGGTTGTCCAGGACGGTCATCACCGTGGTGTAGGCGAGCTCGCGGTGCCAGTCCAGCCCGGCCAGCGCCTCGCGGACCGTGGTCGGGGCGGGCCGCTGCCACAGCAGCTCCATGAGCGCCGCCTCAAGTTCCCCGAAACCTGCACCGCGTCATCGTACTTCGCAACGACGCCGGTTCGTAGGGGCGATCGAGTGGCACGTTTCGGGGAGGTTTTCCTACTAGCTGCGATAGTAGTGTGCTGGTCATCGGCGAGCGCGCCGAATTCCCCCGCATCGTGGAAGGACCACCCTGATGAGCGAGTACGGCGACCTCGAGTACAGCAACTTCCAGGCCGGCCAGGAGTCCGGCGAGCTCGATAAGCTGCACCAGGCGGCGGGCAGCGAGTCGGACTACGCGTCGCAGTTCGGCGTGTACGGCGAGGACCACAGCGCCTCGGAGTCCACCGACTTCAGCACCGGCCGGCACGTCGAGTTCGACGGCGCGGACGGCAGCCACTACGAGTCGACGGACTTCACGAACTACTCCAACGACTCGCACACCTCGGACTCGGTCTTCGCCGCCCAGGGCAGCGAGTCGGCACACACCGCGAGCTTCTCGGAGCTCGACGCGCTGCGGGCGCAGTTCGGCTCGAGCTTCGCCCAGGGCACCCAGCTGCACCTGGGCGAGGGCGACGGCGGGCTGTCCATCGCCTCGCACTGACCGCCCGCGCGCCGGGCGTTGCCCCGCGACCGGCGGCGCCCGGCGCACCGAGCAGGTCGGCCCCGGCGGGCCCGGCGGCCCCGCGACACGGTAGCGGGCCAGGCCGTGCAGCCGCACCGAGCGGCCCGCGGCCGCCTCGATGAGCGCGGCCTCTTCCGTGCCGGCCGGGGTTCCTGGACTGCGACGTCGCCAAGGGGGCGCGGATCGGCGCGAGGGCCGCCGGCAACCCCGGCGCCGCCCCGGTCCGGCTCCGCCTCGGCGACGGCGACCCCGCGGCCGCGCTCAGCGTGCGCTGCCGGCCGGCACCGTAGCCGGGCGCGGCAGCAACGCGATCACCACGAGCATGGGTACCAGGGCGGCCAGGGTCCGGGCCAGGCCGGCGACCTGGGCCGCCCAGCCGATGAGGGCCGGGCCGAGCAGGATGCCGGCGTACGTGAACGTGGTGAACCGCGACACCAGCGCGGCGGTGGCGGCGCCGGGCAGCTTCCCGATCGCGCTGAACGTGAGCGGGATCAGGACCGACGTGCCGAGGCCGGCCAGGGCGAAGCCCGCGACCGCGGCGTACGGGTGGCCGCAGAGCACCGCGACCGCGAACCCGGCGGCGGCCAGGGCCGCGCCCGAGCGGAACAGGGGGCCGGCGCCGACGCGCAGGCTCAGGCGGTCACCGGCCAGGCGGCCCGCGGTCTGGCCGGCCGTGTACGCGGTGACCGCCGCCGCGGCGACGGGGAGCGTGGCGCCGCGGGTCTCGTGCAGGAAGATGCCGCCCCAGCCCAGCGCGGCGCCCTCGCAGACCATCAGGGCGGTGCCGGTCAGGCCCAGCACGATGAGCGGGCGGGTCAGCGGGGCCCGCGCAGCGGTGGCCGAACCCTGCTCCAGGACCTGGGGGAGCAGGTGCGGGGTGACGAACAGGCCCGCCACGAGGAGTACAACCGCGGCCACGACGAGATGCGCGGACAGCGGGACGCCGGCGTGGCTCAGCAGCGCGGTGGCCAGCGAGGCGACGACGGCGCTGACGCTCCACGCGGCGTGGCAGCCGTTGAGGATGGGTCGGCCGGCCAGGCGCTCGACGGTGACCGCGTTGGCGTTCATCGCCGCGTCGGTGGTGCCGTGGGCGGCCCCGAGCGCGGTGGCCACCGCGGCGAACGTCCACGGCCCGGGCGCCGCGGCGACGGCGGCGAGCAGCACCGGCATGACGACCAGCATGGCGCGCAGCACCGCGCGGCTGCCGGCCCGGGCGACCAGGGGGCCGACCAGCTGCATGCTGGCCAGCGCCGCGACGGCGAACAGGAGGCCGGTGGCGCCGAACTCGGCGTCGCTCAGGCGGAAGGTGCTCTTGATGGAGGGGGCGCGGACGATGTACGTCGACAGCGTCAGCCCGTTGATGAGGAACACGGCCGTCACGGCGCGGCGGGGAATGCTCGTGGTCACGTCCCTACGACGATCGGCAGCCGGCCCGGATCGACACGCCGGCCGCCCGACCGGCGTCGCGCCCGCAGCTGCTGGCCGCTGCGCCGCGCGGTGGCCCGGGCGGTGCGCCCGTCGGCGCTGACGGCGAGGGCGGACAGCTTCTCCTTGTGCCCGCTCAGCACGTGGCGGCACTCGCCGGTGGCGAGGTCCCACACGCGCACGGTGCGGTCCTCGGCCGCGGTGACGGCGTCGCCGTGGCCGAAGAGGGTGTACCGCGGGCTGCCGTCGGCCACCGCGACCGCCTCCACCGTCCGGAACCCGCCGCGGTGCTGCAGCGCGAGTGTGCCGTCCGGGGGCGGACGAGCACGCCGCAGACGCGGGTGAGGACGGGACGTGCTGCCGCGCGGCGTCGAAGACGATCAGCGTGACCGCCGGCTGGTTCGGTGCCGGCGGTCACGGTTGCCGGGTGGTCCTACGCTCCCGGGGTGAACCTCGCAGGCGCGAGGTCGAAGTCGTTGTTGCGCGTGCGCAGCAGGGCGACGCTGGCGCCGGCGAAGCCGACCGCGGCGA
Organism: Dactylosporangium sp. CA-139066; assembly: GCF_050936175.1. Lineage (NCBI taxonomy): Bacteria > Bacillati > Actinomycetota > Actinomycetes > Micromonosporales > Micromonosporaceae > Dactylosporangium > Dactylosporangium sp. CA-139066. The sequence continues at coordinate 5,029,560 of NZ_JBNJNH010000001.1, forward strand.
CCAGCGGTGCGCATGGTGTCGCTCCTGGAGGTCCTTTCCGGCCGCGATCAGCGGGCCGGCGCCGCGGTCGGGGGCTTGCGCATCGCGTACGCGACGGCCAGGGCGGTTCCGACGACGCTGAGCACAAGGCCGATGATCGCCCCGTCGGACTTCCTGACGAGCTCGACGACGGCGCCGACGAGGTTGAGAGCGCCCACGGTGATCACGGCGGGCACGGCCAAGGCGGCCGAGCGTAGCAGCGCGACGGCGGCGACGATGCCGGCGACGCCGAGCATGCTGACGAGCCAGGCCAGCGGGGCGGGGATGCCGGCGCCTCCGTCGTCGAACGCGATCGGCAGGTTGAGCAGTGACATGACGATGGTGACGGCGGCGGCGCTGTAGCGGATCGTTCTCATGACGGCCTCCCTGTGGTGTCGATGCGCTCAGCGTCGGCCGCGCCGCGCTCACCGAGCCAGGGCGGCGCTTCCCGCGGCGCGGCGGCGGCGTCCCGGGCGGCCGGGAAGGCGTTCCCGGCCGGTCGGGAACCGCGGCCGATGGTCAGGCCGGTCCGGGTTGCGATACTCGCCGCATCGACGCTGCACGAACGCACCCGAAGCGCGACGCCAGCCGGTGGGCGGCCGCGACGCTGGTGGCCGTCCTGGTCGGGATGCTGTTCCTGCTCGGCTGGGTGACCGGCGGCCATTCCTTCCCTGACGCTGACGACGCGTCGCCGGGGTGGCTGGAACCGCTGGTCACGATGGTCGCCTACGGCGTGGCGGGTGCGCTGCTCATCGACCGGCGGCCGGACCTGCCGTCCGGGTGGATGCTCGCCGGTGCCGCGGTGCTCGTCGTCGTTGAGATGCTGGTCCTGCCGCCGTCGTACGAGGCCGTCGTGCACGGCGACCACGGCGCGGCGCCACGCTGGGGGCTGACCGTCTCGGCCTTCGGCTTCGCGCCGATCGCGGCGCAGGGCCTGATCAACATCCGGTTCCCGTCGGGCCGGCCGGCCAGCCGATGGGGCAGCCTGCTCGAGAAGGTGCTCATCACCAGCACGGCCCTCGTCATCCTGGGCGGGATCCTGAGGCGCTCGGCTCGTTCGCGGACGCGATCGCCACCATGTTGCGGCTGCCCTACGTGGCCATCGAGAGCGCCAGCGGCAGGCCGGTCGCCTCCCACGGCGTCGCGGCCGGCCCGCCGGTGCGCCGGCCCCTGACGTACGAGGGGCAGGTCGGGCTTTGGCGGCGCCCTGCGCTCGCAGGCGGACCGGCTCACCGCCGGCTCCCACCTGCGGTGCACCATCGACGCCGGCGACCTTCCGGACCTGCCGGCCGCCGTCGAGGTCGCCGCCTACCGCACCGCCGTGGAGGCGATCACCAACGCGGTACGCCACAGCAACGGGCAACGCTGCCGCATACGCCTTTCGGCGTCGGCCCGCGAGCTCGCGCCGGACGTCGGCGACGATGGCACCTCCACCGGGCCCTGGCTGCCCGGCGTCGGGGTCACCGCGATGCGCGAGCGCGCCGCCGAACTCGGCGGCCGCCGCCACGCCGGTCCCGGCCCGGACGGCGGAGCCGTCACCGCCCGATTCCCGCTCCCGGAGCCGCCATGATCCGCGTTCTGCTCGCCGACGACCATCCCCTGGTACGCCAGGGCCTGACGACGTCGCGATGTCATGCCGCTCGCACCGAGCGCCGCAGTCACGGCAGCAACATGTCCAACTTAGCGGCGCCTCATCGGCGCGGAAAGGCGTAGCTCCCGCAGTGGCTGCGGTGGCTTAAGGTGTGCGCGTGGTCACCAACACGGTGCGGCTGGGTGTCGACTTCGGCACGTCCAACACGGTCGCGGTGCTGCGCCGCGACAACGGTGCGGCGATGCCGCTGCTGTTCGATTCGTCGCCGCTGCTGGCGTCCGGGGTCTTCGCCGACGCGGACGGCGAACTGCTGACCGGTGCGGACGCCGAGCGGGCCGCGACCGCGCACCCGGCCGGGTTCGAGGCCAACCCGAAGCGGCGCATTGACGACCGCGCCGTCCGGCTGAGCGAGCGGGAGCTGCCGGTGGCGGCACTGGTCGCGGCGGTCTTGCGGCGGGTGATGGCCGAGGCCGAGCGGGTTGGCGGAACTGTGCCGGGCTCGGCAGTGCTGACGCACCCGGTGGCCTGGAGCCGAAGCCGGCTGGGGCTGCTGTCGGCGGCCGCATGGGACGCCGGGATCACCGAGGTCGGGTTCGTGGCCGAGCCCGTCGCGGCCGCCGCCTATTTCGCGACCGTTCTCGGCCGTGAGCTCCCGCGGGGGCAGTGCCTTGTGGTGTACGACCTCGGTGCCGGGACGTTCGACGTGAGCGTCGTGCGCCACACGGCGGACCGCGCGGAGGTCATAGCCACCGACGGCCTCGCCGACGTCGGCGGCCTGGACGTCGACGCGGTTGTGGTCGCGCACGCCCGGTCGGTCACGTCCGGGAAGCAGGCCGGCTGGGGGCGGCTGGACTGGCCGGAGACGCCCGCCGACCAGCGGGCCCATCGCGCGCTGTGGCAGGGCGCCCGGGCGGTCAAGGAGCAGCTGTCCCGGCACGCGAAGGCGGATCTGCACGTGCCGCTGGTGGACGCGGACGTGCACGTGACCCGGGACGAGTTCGAACGCGCCGCGCGGCCGCTGCTGGACCGGACGGTTGCGCTGACGCTCGCTACGCTGCGCACCGCCGGGGTGCGCCACGAGGAGATCGCCGGCGTGTTCCTCGTCGGCGGTTCGAGCCGGATCCCGCTGGTGGCGAGTCTGCTGCACCGGGCGTTGCGGATCGCCCCGACCGTCATCGACCAGCCGGAGCTGGTGGTCGCGATCGGAAGCCTGCACGCCGAGGCAAGGCCCGCACCGGCCGCAGCGGCAGCGTCCACTGTGGAGGCCGCACCGCCCGCAGCGAAGGCCGCACCGCCCGCAGCGAAGGCCGCACCGCCCGCAGCGAAGGCCGCACCGCCTGCGGTGGAGCAGGCCACGACCGAGGCCGCGTCGGCAGCCGCCGTGCTGGCGCGAGCGGCCGTGCCCACCGTGCCCGAGCCGGTAACCGTGTCGACCATGCCCGAGCCAGTCACCGATCCCGCTCAGTCGGAGCCGGTTACCGCACCTGTCGCGGCCGAGCCCACGCCGGGCCGTTCCGCCGAACCCGCTGGACCAACCGGCGAGGGTCATGGTCGGGCGCGGCTGACTCGGGCGGACGTAGAGCCTGCCGCGCCCGAGGCCACCGGAACCGAGCCCGCCGAGCACGCCGGACCACCCACCGCCGAACCAGCGACCACACCAGCAACCGCCGAACCCGCCGGAACCGAGGCTGCCGAGCCTGAGCCGACAGCGTCCGGGCTCGCCGCGGCCGAGCAGGCGCCACGCCTTTCCGCACCGTTGGCAGCAGCAAGTCCTGCGCGGGCCGCCGATAGCCCCGCCGAACCGCCGCCAACGGGTCGTCGCGGTCGGCGGCGCGTCGTGGTCCTCGCCACAGCGGTCGCCGTGCTCGTCGTGGCCGGCGTAATCGCCGGCGTCGTGCTGAGCAACCGCGATCGGAACACCGCCACCTCTGGGACCAGCGAGACCGCCAGCCCCAGTCCCATGCCGGCGCTCACCCTCACCGGCCACACCGGGGCCGTCAACACGGTGGCGTGGAGTCCGGACGGCAAGACCATCGCCACCAGCAGCGTCGACCACACCGCTCGACTGTGGAACGCGGCCACCGGCCAGCCCATCGCCACCCTGACGGGGCACACCAACAGCGTGGGCAAGATCGTCTACAGCCCGGACGGCGAGAGCGTCGTCACTGTGAGCGGCGATGCGACCATTCGACTGTGGAACGCCGCCAACGGACAGCCGATCGACACTTACCACGGCAGCGCGTTTATCATCTCAACCGTCGTGTTCAGTCGCGACGGTGGGCTCCTGGCCACCGGCAGCCTCGGCGAGAACGGCATTCGGCTGTGGAGTACGGCGACCCGCGCGCAGGTCCGCGAGATCGTCACCGAGCCCACAGTGACCTCCGGACTGCCCCACTTCGTCTCGGCGATCGCCTTCAGCCGCGACGGCCGCACCGTCGCGACCGCCAGCTCGAACGGCCCGATCCGGCTCTGGGAGGTGTCGAGCGGGAACCGATCCGCCGAGTTCGCCAGCCAGCCCGGGCGGGTGCATGCCATGCTGTCCGCCCCGGACGGCACGACGCTGCTGACGGCGAGCGACGGAGACCACGATGTCACCGTGTCGGTCTGGAGCGTGCCGGGTGGCGAGCAGAAGGCGACGTTCCGGGCCGGCGACGCCAACAACATCGAGACATACGCCTTCAGCCCCGACGGACGGCTCTTCGCGACGGCCGGGAAGGAGGGCGACATCACCCTGTGGGACGTGGCCACCGGGCAGGAGACGGGCGCGCGGATCCAGCACGCCTGCAAGCCCCGCGGGATCGCATTCAGCCCGGACGCGGGCACCCTCGCCGCCGCGTGCGAGGACGGCGTCGCCCGGCTCTGGCCGACCGCCCCATCGAAGTAGCAGCAGCGACGGGGCCGGCCCACTCAGGGCCAGCCAGGCGTGACCAGCACTGCGGCGATTGCCTGCCCACTGGTACTCCGCAAGCGTATCCAGCAACAGCGCCTGCTCGTGGCCGGCACCCGCCGCGCGACGCCGCTCCAGCGTCACCACGTCTGCAAGACCCGGCTCGAGCACCGCAACGTCGGCTGTCCGGTCTCGTCGATCACGAGGCACAGGCAAGTCCGCGACCTGCGGCGGCCATGGATGCCGTGCTGCCCGCTCAGGCGGCGCCCCGGCGCACGGCTCAGCGCGCCGGGCCGCCCGCGCCGCCGGTGGGGCCCGCGGCGCGGGCGCGCAGCCAGGCGTCGAACTCGGCGGCGACGATCCGCTCGTCGTGCACGCCCTCGGCGGCCTCGGAGGCGAGCCACACGATCGGCGGGCCCATCACCTCGGGCCGCAGGACGCCCTGCGCCGGGGCGTCCGGCGGGAGCATGCCCGTGGCGGTGGGGCCGCCGGGCAGCAGCACGTTCACCGTCACGCCGGTGCCGCGCAGGTCGGCGGCCATGACGCGGGACAGGGACTCGCTGCCGGCGCGCGACGGGCCGTAGGGGACGAAGCCGGCCCGCCGCATCGTCGACTCGCTCACCGACACGTTGACGATCCGGCCGGCGCCGGCCGCCAGCATCCGGGGCGTCACCTCGCGGGCCACCAGGAAGTACCCCGTGAGATTCGTGGCGACGACGGCCCGGAACTGCTCGGGCGCCACCGACCAGAACCCCTGGGGCTCGGTCATGAACCGCGGGTTGACGGTGCGCATCCCGATGCCCGCGTTGTTCACCAGCAGGTCGATCCCGCCGAGGCGCTTCCACGCCGCGTCGACCGCGCGGGCCACCGAGGCCTCGTCGCGCACGTCGAGCTCGAGGCCGACGGCGCCGGGCAGCCCGGCCGCCACCGCCGCGGCGCGGTCCCCGTCGCGGCCGGTCAGCGCCACCGCCGACCCGGCAGCGGCGAGGGCCGCGGCCATCGCCCGCCCGAGCCCGCTCGTACCACCGGTCACCAACACCCGTTCCGCTCTCATGAGCCCGACGCTACTGCGGTGACCGGAAACCTTCGCCGGGTAGGCCCGCCCCTCTGTCCAACCCGGCGAACGTCAGTGGTCACAGCACGCGGTCTCGAGGGGCGTTGGGGGAGCGGGCGGGGGCGTCCGGGTTGTACGCCCTGGGCCTGGACGTAGGCGCGGCGCGGGTCGCCGCCGCGGCGCTCGTGGCCGCGTTCACCTGCACGCTGTCGCGCTGGTGGGTGTCCCGGGACGGTCAGGGCTTCGGCCGCTCCTTGTGACCGGCGGCGAGCAGGCGGACCATCTCCGCGATGCGCCCGGCCCGCTCGTCCGGCCGGCGCTTCGTGGCGTCGACCCAGCGCAGGTAGGCCTTGCGGTAGAACTGCGCGAGCGAGTCGAAGAACAGCGCGGCGGCCGCATCCGCGGCCAGCGCCTCGGCGACGTCCTCGGCCAGGTCGGCGCGCTGCGGCCCCTCGGGCGTGAGCTCGACGCTCACCGTCGTGCCGGCGGCGAGGCCGCAGTCGCGCTGCCAGGCCGGGCCCATCACGAGCGCGGGGCCGTCGGCGGTGCGCTCGACCTCGCCGCGCACCCGCCGACCGCCGACCGTGCCGCCGACGAGGTGGCGGGCCTTGGCGCCCCAGGCCTCGTCCGGGTCGAACGGCACGGGCACGACGAGCCGCCCGCGCGGGCCGGCGGCGACGGTCGCGGTGAAGGTGCGCGTGGCGGCTCCCATGCTGCCGACCCTAGACCCGCTGTGTTGGTTGTTGTGTAACAACAGCAGGCGGGCGTTGGAAGTAACCGCCCGCAGTTCTGTCAACTCCTTACCGTGGATGTCCCGAAATGTCGATCTTGAACATCGGCCGACCCGATGTGACGGCCTTGTTATCGCAAAGCGTTGACAGAACTGGCCGCCGCCGCGTACCTCTTACGGACATCATCATGCTTCAACACGTTCGACCAAGCGTGAGCATCAACGACACCCCAACACACACACTCAAACAGCGGTACACCCCTATCTGGAGGACGGATGCGCTATTACGGGCGTGCGACCACCCTCGCCGCCGCCGGCATCGCCCTGGCCCTGCTGGCCGGTGGCTGCGGTGCCGACGAGGGTGACGGCACCGACAACGGTGGCGGCGGCGGAGGCTCCAAGAAGGTCGAGGTCTTCACCTGGTGGGCCGACGGCGGTGAGAAGCAGGGCCTCGACGGGCTGGTGAGCCAGTTCAAGACGGACTGCGCGCAGTACGAGTTCGTCAACGGCGCGGTCGCCGGCGGCGCGGGGTCCAACGCCAAGCAGGTCCTCGCGTCCCGCCTGCAGCAGAGCGACCCGCCGGACACGTTCCAGGCGCACGCCGGCGCCGAGCTCGCCGACTACATCAAGGCCGGGCAGATCGAGGACCTCTCCGCGCAGTACAAGGACTGGGGCCTCGCCACGGCGTTCCCGAAGGGCCTCGTCGACAGCCTGACCGTCAACGGCAAGATCTACTCCGTGCCGGCGAACATCCACCGCGCCAACGTGCTGTGGGCCAACAAGAAGGTCCTCGACGGCGCCGGGATCACGTCGGTGGCCACCACGCTGCCGCAGTTCTTCACCCAGCTGGACACCCTCAAGGCCAAGGGCGTCACCCCGCTCGCCCTGGGCAAGGACTGGACCCAGCAGATGCTCTTCGAGGCGGTGCTCATCTCCGACCTCGGCACCGACAAGTTCATCGGCCTGTGGAGCGGCAAGACCGACTGGGCCGGCGCGGACGTCACCACCGCCATCAACGACTACAAGAAGCTGCTCGACTACACGAACAAGGACCGGGACAGCCTCGACTGGACCGACGCCGAGAAGTCCGTCATGGACGGCAAGGCCGCGTTCCAGCTGATGGGTGACTGGGAAGCCGCCGACATGGACGCCAAGGGCTTCAAGGACTACTCGTACACGGTGTTCCCCGGCAACGGCAACGCCTACCAATGGCTCGCCGACTCGTTCGTGCTGCCCAAGGGCGCGAAGAACCCCGAGGGCACCAAGTGCTGGCTCAAGACCGTCGGCTCGGCCGCCGGCCAGAAGGCGTTCAACACCAAGAAGGGCTCGATCCCGGCCCGCACCGACACCGTGGCGGCGGACTACCCGGCGTACCAGCAGTCGGCGATCGCGGACTGGGCCAAGGACGTCGCGGTCCCGTCGTGCCCGCACGGCTCGGCCTGCTCGCAGGGCTGGCAGGGCGCGGTCAACTCGGCCCAGGGCAAGTTCTCCAGCGACGGCGACGTCGCCGGGCTGCAGAAGGCGCTCGTGGCGGCGGCCAAGCAGTTCGCCGGCAAGTAACATCCCGCAGAGCCGCGGCGGGGCGGGGTCTGGGCCCCGCTCCGCCGCACCCATACGCGAAGGACTCGATCGGTGTCGAAAACCGGAGCGGCCGTGCGCCGCTGGCTGCCCGGCCTGCTGCTGCTCTCCCCGTCGCTGGTACTGCTGGCCGTCTTCGTCTACGGGCTCATCGGCTGGACGATCAAGCTGTCGCTCAGCGACGAGCACGACGCCCTGGGCAACAAGGGCTTCGTCGGCCTGAAGAACTTCACCGACCTGTTCACCGAGGACATCAGCGGCCGGTTCGTCCACTCGCTGAAGAACCTGCTCGTCTTCACGGTCGTGTTCATGCTCGGCGCGCTGCTCATGGGCCTGCTGTGGTCGCTGCTGCTGGAGCGCGGCGCCCGCGGCGAGGGCTTCTTCCGCTCCGTCTACCTCTTCCCGATGGCCGTGTCGTTCGTCGCCTCCGGCGTCGTGTGGCGCTGGCTGATGAACTCCTCCGACGGCGCCCAGGCCGGCGGGCTCAACCGCATCTTCGAGGACCTGCACCTGCGCTTCCTCGAGAACCCCTGGTGGACGGATCCGGACTGGGGCATGGCGGCGATGGCGCTGCCGGCGATCTGGCAGCTGTCGGGGTACGTGATGGCGCTGTTCCTGTCCGGGTTCCGCGGGATCCCGGCCGAGCTGCGCGAGGCGGCCGCGATGGACGGCGCCAGCGGCTACCGCCTCTACCGGCACGTGCTCTTCCCGCAGCTGACCCCGACGGCGCTGTCCGCGCTGATCATTCTCGGCCACATGTCGATGAAGATGTTCGACCTGATCATGAGCGTCTCGGGCGCGCAGTGGCTCACCGAGGTGCCCGCCGTCTACGTCTGGCAGACGCTGCTGACCAGCGACTACGCCAAGGCGGCGGCGATCTCGATCATCCTGCTGCTGCTCGTGGCGATCGTCATCGTCCCGTACCTCGTCTACAACAACCGCGTGGAGCGCCGCTCATGACGACGACCGCCGCGCACGTGCGCCCCGACCTGGCCGCCCCGCCGGCCCGCCGCGCGCCCGGCGGGATCAACCGCCGCTCGCCGGCCGCGCAGGCCGTGCGGTACCTCCTGCTGCTGTTCTTCCTGATCATCGTGCTCATGCCGGCGTACGTGCTGGTGGTGACCAGCCTCAAGTCCGGCCGCGAGATCGGCGTCAACGGCCAGTGGAACCTGCCCGGGCACTGGACCTTCGCCTCGTGGGCCAAGGCCTGGCACTCGCTGCGCCCGTCGTTCGTGCGGACCTTCGAGCTCGCGATCCCGGTCGCGCTCATCTCCTCGGTACTCGGCTCGGCCAACGGCTTCGTGCTGTCCCGCTGGCGCTTCCCCGGCGCCGACGTCGTCTTCACGCTGATCCTGTTCGGCATGTTCATCCCGTACCAGGCGGTGATGATCCCGCTGCGCCAGATCGTGCACGAGCTCGGCCTGCCGCCGGGCATCCCGACGCTGGTGTTCGTCCACTGCGTCTACGGCATCCCGATCTGCACGCTGATCTTCCGCAACTACTACGCGACGACGGTGCCGGTCGAGCTCATCGAGGCGAGCCGGGTCGACGGGGCGGGTATGCTGCGCACCTACGCCTCGGTGATCCTGCCGCTGTCGGCGCCCGGCTTCGTCGTCACCGTCATCTGGCAGTTCACCTCGGCCTGGAACGACTACCTGTTCGCCATCTTCATGTCGAACACCCGCAACGGCCCGATCACGATCGCGCTCAACGCCCTTGCGGGTGCCCAGTCGCCCGACTACGCCGCCTCGATGGCCGGCGCCCTCATCGCCTCGCTGCCGACCCTGGTCGTCTACATCGTCCTGGGCCGCTGGTTCATCGGCGGGCTGATGGCCGGCTCCGTCAAGAACTGAGCCATTCCCGCAGCATCGGTACCACCACCGCCGCCTGCATGGCCCCCATGTGGTCCAGGCCGTCGAGCACCCGCACGTCCCAGCCGAGCCGTTCGAGCTCGGCCCGGTGCTCGACGGCCGGCGCGGCCATGCTGACGCTCACGCCGCCCCACCGCTCGTCGTAGCTGATCTCGTCCCGGCTGCCGACGAAGCACATCCGCGCACCGCCGATGCGGGCGAGCGCGGCGCGCTCGTCGAACCCTTGCAGCGCCTCGTACAGCGTGACCCACTGCCGCGTCTGCGCCGGCGACAACGTCATCACGACGCTCGACCAGTCGATCTCGTCCGTCGGCTCGCTCGCGGGCTGCGGCGGGGCCCCGGCGGCTTCAACGGCCAGCGCGTGGGTGGCCCGCGTGACCGTGAGCATCTCCTCGTACGGCCCGTCCAGCGGCGGGTACCCGCCCATCGCGAGCCCGGTGAGCCGGTCGGTGCGCAGCGCGAGCTGCAGCCCGGCGACGGCCAGCCACGAGTACCCGTAGTAGGCGAAGCGCTCGGCCCCGCCCGCATCGGCCACGGCGAGCAGGTCGGCCGCGATGGTGTCCGGCGTCAGCGTGTCCGGCTGCGGCGAGGCGAGCAGGTGCCCCTCGTAGTCGAACGCGATCACCCGGTGCCGGTCGCGCAGCCCGTCGACCAGCTTGCGCCCGAGCTCGGGGTCGGCCCCCCACCGCCGCAGCTCCTCGCCCCGCGGCCCGTCCACGGGCACCGGGTTGACCGGCAGCAGCACGGCCGGCCCGGCCCCGGCCACCTCGGCTTCGACGATGCTTCCGTCATGCAGTCGTACCTCAACCATGACCTCTACCGTATCGTTGAACCGTCCAGTGAATGTTCACGCGCCTTTGTCTGGGAGGCCATGCCCTGAACCCTCAAACCGCGGGACACCACCGCCCGGCCGACCTGGCCCGCGAGCACGGCATCAGCCCGCAGACGGTGCGCAACTACGAACGCGACGGCGTCCTGCCGCCCGCGGAGCGCACCCCGTCCGGCTACCGCCGCTACACCCCGGTCCACGCCGGCGCCCTGCGCGCGTTCCTGGCACTGGTACCCGCCTACGGCCACGCCCCCGCCACCGCCGTCATGCGCGCGGTCGCCGCCGGCGACCTCGACACCGCGTTGCGCACGATCGACGCCGGCCACGCCCAGCTGCTGCGCGACCGCGAGACCCTCGACGCCGTCGCCGCGGCCGCCGGCGCCCTCACCGCCCCGGCCCGCTCGACGCCGCCGGGCCGGCCGCTGCCGATCGGCGCGCTCGCGCACCGCCTCGGCGTGAAGCCGGCGACGCTGCGCAAGTGGGAGCGGGCCGGCATCCTCGCCCCGGCCCGCGACCGGGTGACGCGCCAGCGCGTCTACGACGCCGACGACGTCCGCGACGCCGACCTGACCCACCTGCTGCGCCGCGGCGGCTACCTGCTCGCCCACATCGCCACGGTGGTCCGGCAGGTCCGCACGGCCGGCGGCCCGGAGCCCCTGGCCGCGTCGCTGGAAGCGTGGCGCGAGCGGCACGTCACCCGCGGCCGCGCGATGCTCGCCGCCGCCGCCCGCCTCGACGAGCACCTGCGCGCCTTATCGTGTTCGGCGGCCGGGTAAGCGTCGCGGGCCTCTCGGGCGTGTACGGGGCGTGGGACAGATGGAGTTCACGGAGTTCTACCGGGACGAGCGGGACCGGTGCCTGCGCGCCGTGCTCGCGGTCGTCGGGGAGCGGCCGCTGGCCGAGGACCTGGTGGCCGAGGCGTTCACGCGCGCCTGGACCGGCTGGTCCAAGGTGCGCCGGCACCCGGCCCCGCGGGCCTGGGTCGTGCGCACCGCGCTGAACGCGCGGATCTCCTGGTGGCGCCGCCGGCGCCGCGAGGTGGCGCTGACCGAGGGCGACGACGTGCCCGTCGCCGGGCCGGGCGACCCCGGGGTGGACCCGCGACTCCTGAGCCTGCTGCGCGGCCTTCCGCCGCGGCAGCGGGAGGTGATCGTGTTCCGGGTCCTGCTCGACCTCGACACCGAGACCACGGCCCGGGCGCTCGGCATGGCCAAGGGCACCGTCACCGCCCACCTCTCGCGCGCCGTGGCCACGCTGCGCGCGCATCTCGTCACCGAACCAGGAGAGGGTGGAGCATGAACGACCACGACACGTACGAGGCCTGCGGGCCGGACGCCCCGGCGGTGCTGGACGCCCTGCGGGCCTCGATGGACGGCGTCACCATGGGCACGCCGGTCGAGCGCATCGTCGCCGCCGGGCGGGCCCGGCGGCAGCGGCGGCGCGTCGCCACGGGGGTGGCCGCCGCGGTCGTCGCCGGTGGGGTCGCCCTCGGCGTCACCACCTACGCCAACCCGGCGGCCGCGCCGCCCGCCGCCCCCGACGACGCGGTGGCGCTGCACATCCAGACCGTCGGGTACACCGTCGACCGCACCGCCGGCGGGATCGTCAAGGTCACGTGGGACAAGCAGCGGTACTTCGACGACCGCGCCGGCCTCGAAGCGGCCCTGCACCAGGCCGGGTTCCCGGTCGTCATCCGCGTCGGCGAGTTCTGCGCCGGCCCGGGCGACGACACCACGCTCGATCGCAGCGGCACCGGTCCGGGCGTCGACGCCGTCGTCGGCGCCGAGCGCGAGGAGGACGGCCGGGTGATCTTCACGTTCAACGCCGCCGCCATGCCGGCCGGCAAGCAGCTGTTCATCGGGTACCTCAACGACGCGCAGCTGCAGGTCACCGGCGGCGCGCCCGGCTCCGTCGAGCGGCTCGTCTCCACCGGGGTGCAGCTGACCTGCACGACCACGCCGCCGCCGCCGAACGGCAACGCGAAGCAGGGCGCCGGCGGCGGCAAGGAGCCGGGGCCCGAGCGCAAGCCCGCGCCGTCCGGCGAGCCGAAAAACAAGTAGCGGGACGCCGGCGGCGTGGCAGGATCGGCGCCGTGCGCGATGTGGTGGCCGGAGCCTTCGAGTGGATCGAGTCGATGGCCGTGGCGGCCGAGGGCGGTCCGCAGTGGCCCGAGGCCGGCATCCCCTACGACGACCTGTACTGCGGCACCGCCGGCGTGCTCCTCGCCGCCGCCGAGGCGTCCACGGGGGACGCACAGCCCGCCGCGGTGTCCCGGGTCGCTGCCGCGGCCCGGGACCGGCTGCTGCACCTGGCGGCCGGCGACCCGGCGGCGATGCCGGACGACGGCCTCTTCACGGGGTGGTCCGGCGTCGCCGTCGCGCTGCGCGCGTGGGGCGCCACCGCCGGCGACCGTCCCGCCGCAGCGGCCGCCGAGCGCCTGACGGCCGCCATCGCGGAGCGCACGATGCGCCGCACGCTCGAGCCGGACCGGTACACCGACATCATCTCCGGCGATGCGGGCATCATCCTGGCGCTGCTCGGCCCGCCGGAGCCGTCCCCGGAGGCGCTGGAGGCGGCCGGCCGGCTCGCCGGCGGGCTCGTCGCGCTCGCCGACGAGCGGCCCGAGGGCCCGCACTGGATGATGGGCGCCGGGTACGAACGGCTCATGCCCGGCTTCTCCCACGGCACCGCCGGCGTCGCGTACGCCCTCGCGGTCGCCGGGCGCGCGCTCGGCCGCGACGACCTGGTCGCCATCGCCGTCCGGGCCGCGGACGGCCTGATGACGATGGCCGGGTTCCCGCAGCGGTGGGCGGTGCCATTGGTGGTACCGCCACAGGAACACCGGCCACCGGTGATGTTCGGCTGGTGTCACGGCCCGAGCGGGACGGCCCGGCTCTTCACGCTCCTCGACGCCGTCGACCCGCAGCCGCGCTGGTCGGCCGCCGTGGAGGCGGCCCTGGGCGCGCTGCGCGACAGCCGGCTCCCCGAACGGCTCTACCCGGGGTACTGGGACAACGTGGCCCGCTGCTGCGGCACGGCCGGCGTCGGCCAGTTCCTGCTGCAGTGTTACCGCACGGCCGGCGACCCGGCGCTGCTCGAGTGGGCCCACGTGCTCGCCGCCGACGTGCTGAGCCGCACGGTGCAGCGGCCCGACGGCGTGACCTGGTCGAACACGGAGCACACGAAGACCCCGCCGGACCTGCCGCCGGAGCCCGGGTTCATGCAGGGCTCGGCCGGCGTCGCGAGCTGGCTGGCCCGCCTGGCCGCACCCGCGACCCCGCCGCTCCTGCACTGGCTCTGAGCCTCAAGTCGGCCCCGCCGCGGCCGATGAGGCCCGGGGGAGCAGGCGACGAGGGTGTGAGGATGCGATGGCCGGCCGCAGCGCGTCCGGACTGTTCGCGCTCGCCGGCGTCCTCGCGCTGGCCGGGATCGCCCAGCCCGGCAGCCGCGCCCGCGACCTGCTCATCGTCGCGATCGCCGACCTGCTCATCGCCGCCGTCGCCTGGCGGCTGCCGCCGCGGCGGACGATCGCGCTGGCCGTCGCCGGCCTGGTCGTGCTCGCGTACTCGACCTGGGCCTTCGGCGGCATGGCCACCGGCACCGGCCCCTTCTTCGTGCTGCTGTTCGCCTGGGTCGGCCTGCACCACCCGCCGTGGACGTCGGTCGCGCTCGCCCCGCTGACCGCCGCCGCCTACGTCGCGCCGCTCGTCGCCGCCCACCGGCCCGCGGCCGTCATCGGCAGCGCCGTCGTCTTCGTCCCGGTGACGACCGCGGTCGGCGAGGTCATCGCCCGCCGCGTCCGGCAGCTGCACCGCGCCCGCCGCGAGGTCGAGGACGCCGAACGCTGGCGGGCCGCGCTCATGGTCACCCTCGCCCACGACGTCCGGGCCCCGCTGACCTCGGTGCAGATGGTCCTGGAGATGCTGGCCGAGGACCCGCCGCCGGCCCCGGCCGACCGGCTGCGGCTCACCGGCAGCGCCCTGCGCCAGACCGCGCGGATCACCCGGCTGGCCGGCGGCCTGCTCGACGTCGGCCGCATCGAGCACGGCACGCTGCGCCTGGACCGCCGCCCCGTCGCGCTGCGCGCCGCCTGCGAGTCGGCCGCCGCGCTGACCCCGGCCGCGGCCGTGACCGTCGTGTCGATCCCCGATGAACTGACCGTCGACGCGGACCCGGACCGGCTGGAGCAGATCCTGGTCAACCTGGTCGGCAACGCCGCCCGCCACGGCCGCGCCCCGATCGTCATCGCCGCCACCACGTCCGGCGCCACCGTCGACGTCACCGTGCGCGACCACGGGGACGGGGTGCCGGCGGACCGCCGCGACCAGCTGTTCGAGCGCTACGCGGGCGGCGGCGCGGACTCGGTCGGGCTGGGGCTGTGGATCGCGCGCGAGCTGGCCCGCGCGCACGGCGGCGACGCCCGCTACGAGCCCGCCGACCCGGGCGCCTGCTTCGTCGTCACCCTCCCGACGGCCTGGAGTCGTCGCTGTCCGTCAGCGTACGGATGAGGACGGTGAGCCGGTTGGGTATGAGCGTCGACGAGATCCAGCGGCTGGCCGCGGGGGTTCGCTCCCGCATGGTGGCGATCGACGACGACCTGGTCGCCGTCATCGAGCGGGCGGCCGAGGGCTACCGGGCGATCCAGCTGCGGGATCCGGCGCCCAGCGGCGGTACCACCGCGCGCTGGACATCTTCGAGGAGCTGGGCAAGCGGGCCGGCGTGGCCTCGAGCTACAGCGGTATCGGGGCGCTGCTGGCGCGGACCGGCCGCCCCGAGGACCGGATCGAGTGGCACTGCCTGGCGTTCGCGGTCCGCCGGGAGCTCGGCGTGTTCGCCACCGACGCCGACGTCGCGGCGCTCGCCGAGATCTACATCCAGTTGGGCCGGGAGGTCTGGGCCGGCCTTGCCGCCGCCGTGCTTGACGCGGCCGCCCTGGCTGACCTCGTGCTCACGATGCAGGGCTACCGCGAGATCGCGGACAACGAGTGAGCCGGGCCGCAGCGCCCGCTCGGCGAGGGAAACCGCGGTCGAACTATCATGGCGGGGTCCACGGAGCGTGCAGGCGGCGACGGAGCCTCAGGCCGGCACCACAGAAACGGCGAAGAGGGACATGACCGTCGACATTCGTGATGATCTTCTCGGGCGGCTCGCGCGGGCCGGGGTGACCGACGTGCTGGCCGACTCGGCGCACCGGGCCGCCTACGGCAGCGACGCCTCGCTGTACCGGGTCGTGCCCCGCGCCGTCGTGCGGCCGCGCTCCGACGAGGACGTCATCGCGACGCTCGAGGTGTGCCGGGCGCTCGGGGTGCCGGTCACCGCGCGGGGGGCCGGGACGTCCGTGGCCGGCAACGCGATCGGGCCGGGTGTGGTGCTCGACTTCAGCCGGCACCTGGACAAGGTCCTCGAGGTCGATGCCGGGAGCCGGACGGCCCGGGTGCAGGCCGGCACCGTGCACGCCGTCCTGCAGGCGGCGGCGCGGCCGCACGGGCTGCGGTTCGGGCCCGATCCGTCGACGCACACGCGGTGCACGATCGGCGGGATGATCGGGAACAACTCGTGCGGGTCGCGGACGCTGGGGTACGGGCGGACCTCCGACAACGTCACCGGGATCACCGCGCTCACCGTCGACGGGGAGCGGCTGGCCACCGGGCGGGACGAGCAGGGGCGACCGACGCTGGAGGGCGCCAAGGCGATCGCCGAGAACCTGCAGGCGATCATGGGCGCGAACCTCGCCGTGGCGCGGACCGAGTTTGCGACGTTCCCGCGGCAGGTGTCCGGCTACGCCGTCGAGCACCTGCTGCCGGAGCGCGGCTTCGACCTGACCGGGCTGCTGGTCGGCAGCGAAGGGACCCTCGCGGTGGTGACCGAGGCCACGGTACGCCTCGTCGTCGACCCCGCGCACCGGCTGCTCGTCGTGCTCGGCTACCCCGACTTCGGCACCGCCGGGGACGCGGTGCCCACGATCCTCACGTTCGACCCGACCGCGTGCGAGGGCATCGACTCGCGCATCGTCGAGATCGTCCGCAGCCGGCGCGGCCCGGGCTCGGTGCCGCCGCTGCCGGGCGGCTCGTCGTGGCTGTTCGTGGAGATCGCCGGGGACGACCTCGGCGAGGCGCGGGAGCGGGCCCAGCGGCTGGTCCAGGCGGCGGCGGCCGTCGACACCCTCATCGTCGAGGACCCGGCGAAGGCGGCGCCGCTGTGGCGCATCCGCGAGGACGGCGCCGGGCTGGCCGGGCGGGCGCCGTCGGGCAGGCCCGCGCACGCCGGCTGGGAGGACGCCGCCGTGCCGCCGGCCCGGATCGGCGACTACCTGCGCGACTTCGACGTCCTGGTGGAGCAGCACGGGCTCAGCTCCATGCCGTACGGGCACCTCGGCGACGGCTGCGTCCACGTCCGCCTCGACTTCCCCCTCGACCACGAGGGCGGGCCGGCAAGGTTCCGGGCGTTCCTGGAGGACGCCGCCGACCTGGTCGTCCGCTACGGCGGGTCGCTGTCGGGGGAGCACGGCGACGGGCGGGCCCGCAGCGAGCTGCTGCCGCGGATGTACTCCCCGGAAGCGATCGACCTGTTCCGCGCCGTCAAGCAGGCGTTCGACCCGGCCAACCTGCTCAACCCGGGCGTGCTCGTCGACCCCGACCCGGTCGACGCCGCGATCCGCGTCTCGTCGGCCCGCCCGGTGCGCCGGCCGCTCGCGTTCGGCTACCACGCCGACGGCGGCGACTTCAACCAGGCCGTGCACCGCTGCACCGGCGTCGGCAAGTGCCGCGCCGACACCCGCGTCCTCGGCGGCGTCATGTGCCCGTCGTTCGTGGCCACCCGGACCGAGAAGGACTCGACCCGGGGCCGCGCGCGGGTACTGCAGGAGATGCTCGACGGCGACCTGGCCCCCGACTGGCGGGCCCCGGCCGTCCACGACGCCCTCGACCTGTGCCTGTCGTGCAAGGGCTGCGCGTCGGACTGCCCGACGGGCATCGACATGGCCGCCTACAAGGCCGAGGTGCTGCACCAGAGCTACCGGGGCCGGCTGCGGCCGCGCTCCCACTATTCGCTGGGCCGGCTGCCGCGCTGGTCGCGGCTGGCGGCGCGGATGCCGAAGCTGGCCAACGGCGTGATGCGGCTGCCCGGCGTGCGGGGGCTCGCGCTGTACCTCGCCGGGGTCGACAAGCGCCGCGCCATCCCCGCGTTCGCCGGGCAGACGTTCCGCCGCTGGTTCAAGGCGACGGCGGCGCAGCGGCCGGCGGCGGGCACGCCGGTGGTGCTGTTCGTCGACAGCTTCACCGACCACTTCTCACCCGAGATCGCCAAGGACGCGGTCGAGGTGCTCACCGCCGCCGGGTACGCGCCGCAGGTCACCGCCGACCCGGTGTGCTGCGGGCTGACGTGGATCAGCACCGGGCAGCTCGACGCGGCCAAGCGCATCCTCGGCTCGACCGTGGACCGGCTGCGGGAGGCGGCCGCGCAGGGCACGCCGATCGTCGGGCTGGAGCCGTCGTGCACCGGCGTGCTGCGCGGCGACCTGCCGGAGCTGCTCGACGGCGCCGACGCGCGCTCGGTGAGCGAGGCGACGGTGACGGTCGCCGAGCTGCTCGCGCGCACGCCGGGCTGGACGCCGCCGTCGCTGTCCGGGGTCCGGGTCGTCGCCCAGCCGCACTGCCACCACCACGCGGTGATGGGCTGGGAGGCCGACGCGAAGCTGCTCAAGTCGGCCGGCGCGGACGTGCGGCGGCTCGGCGGCTGCTGCGGCCTGGCCGGGAACTTCGGCGTGGAGCGCGGCCACTACGAGGTGTCGGTGCAGGTGGCGGAGCAGCAGCTGCTCCCGGCGCTGCGCGACGCGCAGCCGGGGGACGTGTTCCTGGCCGACGGCTTCTCCTGCCGGACCCAGGCGGCCGACCTGGCCGGCGTCGACGGCCGCCACCTGGTCCAGGTCCTCGCCGAGGCGCTGCGCAACCGGAGGGCCTGAGTCCTGGCCGAGGCGCTGCGCGACCGGAGGGTCCGACAAATACGGAGACCGGCATCCACGGGGGAAGATGCCGGTCTCGCGCACTAGGTTAGTTGAGCGGTGAGGCTTTCCGCCAGCACTGATTCTGACAATTTCGTGCCGGTTGGTCACCGGGTGGCGCGCAGGCGCCGCAGACCGTCGGTGCGCAGGCCGTTCGTGCGCACGCAGCCGCCGGTGCCGACGGTGACGCCGGCGCGCCGGGCGGCCGCGACGGCCTCCTCGACCAGGGCGCGGGCGACCGGCTCGCCCGGGCAGCGGTGCGGGCCGTGACCGAACGCCAGGTGGCCGCGGTCCGGCCCGTCGACGCCGGCGGCGCGCAGCGAGTACAGGACGCTCTGGCCCGCGCGGATGGTGGTACCGCCGAGATCGACGTCGTGTGTCGCGAACCGCCGGAACGCGGTGACCTGGGGCGCGTGCGCGGCCAGGGCCTGGTCGAGGTCGCCGGGGCCGGCGAGGGCCTCGGCGATGGCGTCGACGCAGACCTCGAACCAGACGTACAGCAGGTAGAACAGCATCGCGCTGGTCTCGCCGGCGCTGATCCGCCCGGCGGCGCGGTGTGCGAGCAGGACGTGGGCGACGGTGCCCGCGGCGGCCTCGTCGAGCGCGCGCACGGTGGCGAGCATGCCGGGCAGCGTGTCGCGGGCGCGGACGCGCTGCCAGCCGGGTCCGGCGATCGTCGCCGCCCAGGCCAGGTACGCCGCGCGGGGCTGGGCCGGCAGGCCGATCCAGCCGGCGACGGCCTCGGCGACGTAGGGCCCGGCGAAGTCGGCGACGGCGTCGAACTCCCCGCCGGCCCGGGCCAGCACGTCGTCGGCGACGGCCCGCAGCGACGGGGCGAGGCGGGCCGCGGCGGCGCGGTCCATCAGCGCAACGACGAGCGGGCGGACGCGGCGGTGGTCGGCGGGCTCGGCGCTGATGATGTTGTCGCGGAACTCGGGCGGCAGGTCGTAGCCGCGGTAGTCGCCGCCGGCCGCGTGGCGCGGGCACGGCGAGAGGCGCGGGTCGGTGTACGCCGCGCGGATGTCGGCCCGGCGGCGCAGCACCCAGGCCGGCCCGTCGGGCGTGTCGAGGCGGACCGGGTCGCCGGGCGTGTGCAGGTCGTCGTGCCTGCGGCTCGCCAGGTCGTGGGCCGGCGGCCCCGGTGCCCGGTCTTCGCTGCCTGTCGCCATGCGCACCTCGCCTCATCCGTGGCAGGTCAGCTTGCCACGTCGATGTCTCGCGTCTGCAGCGGTCGTCCGGGGGTTCAGGCCCTGCGCTGCCGCCAGCGCAGCGAGTTGCGGCCCAGGGTGGTGGCCATGTCGACCAGGCGCGGATCGGCGCCCGGACCGGCGGTGGCGGCCAGGCGCAGCAGGAACCCGGAGTGCGCGGCCAGGAACGCGTCGACCTCGCGCGGCGGCAGGTCCCGGGTGAGCGGGTTGCGGGCCAGGTGCCGCTCCGGGTCGGGGGCGGTCGACATGAGGGTCAGGACGTCGGCGTACACCGGCCCGACCCACGCGTGCGGCCAGTCGACGACGTGCACGCGGCCGGCGTCGAGCAGGACGTTGAACGGGTACAGGTCGCCGTGCAGCAGGGTGTCGCCCGCGAACGGCACCGTCTCCAGCAGCCGCGGGCGGGCGGCGTCCGCGGCCGGGATCGGCGACGGGGTGAGCGCGGCCGCCATCTCCGTCGCCGCGTCCAGGACCCGCTCGAAGTCCTCCGGGCGCCAGGGCTGGGCCGGCAGGGCGCCGGCGACGTGCTCGAACAGCAGCGCCACCCACTCGCCGTCGTCGTAGTCGGCGATGAGCCGCGGCGCCGGCACCGCCGCCGGAAGCCGGCGCGCGACGGCGGCCTCCCGGCGGTGGAACCCGGCCACGGCGGGCGCGGTGGTCGCGGAGATCGCCTTCACGAAGACGTCCGTGCCGTCGTCGAGCCGCAGCCGGGCCGCCACGCCCTCGGAGAACCCGCCCGGCAGGCTCTGCGCACTCGCGATCTCGCGGCCGAGCAGCTGCGCAACCCGTGCCCGCACCGCGGCGGGCACGACCGCCCAGTCGATGCGCCGGCTCCCCGTCATCTCCATGCGGACCACCCTTGCATGCGCATCGCCCCGGCGTGCGCCCCTGACCCGCCGCCCGGCGACCGTGCCCGGAGCGGGTCGCGAGCCGACAGTGCCGCCGAACACGGCCGAACGGGTGCTGTAGATGTCTTGCGCCGCGCCGTAACGTGCCGGGCCATGAGGCTCGGGGTCGATCTCGGCACCTCCCACACCGTCGCGGTCGTGTCGCGGCCCGACGGCCGCGTCGATGCGCCGCTGTTCGGCAGCGCCATGCCGTGGCTGCACCTCATCGTCGCCCTCGGCCTGATCGCCGGCATCGGCGGGCCGTCCTGTCTCCGCTCGCGGGCGGTGCATGGGACCCGCCGGGCGTAGCGACGAAATCCGGAGTGTGTACGGTGCCATCGATGGACGACGAAGCGACCGGGGACGGCCACCGGCTCATCGGTGGGCGGTACCGGCTGGAGGACGTGCTGGGCGTTGGCGGCATGTCGACGGTGTGGCGCGCCCGCGACGAGGTCCTCGGGCGGCCCGTCGCGGTCAAGCTGCTGTCCGGGCAGTACGTGACCGACGCGCCGGCCCGGCGTCGCATCCGCGAGGAGGCGCGCGCGGCGGCCGCCCTGTCGCACCCGAACGTGGCGCAGGTCCACGACTACGGCGAGGCGATCGAGCACGGGCAGCCGATCCCGTACGTCGTGATGGAACTCGTCCCCGGACCGACCCTGCAGCAGCGGGCCGCGCGCGCGCCCCTGCCGCCGGCCGAGGTGTTCCGCATCGGCGCCGAGGTGGCCGCCGGCCTCGCCGCCGCGCACGCCGACGGGCTGGTGCACCGCGACGTGAAGCCGGCCAACGTGATCCTCTCCCCGGCGGGGGCCAAGGTCGTCGACTTCGGCATCGCGGCCGCGGCCGGGCCGCTGGCGTCGGGGGAGTACGGCGCGCAGGTGTTCGGCACGCCCGTGTACCTGGCCCCGGAGCGCGTCACCGGCGACACCGTCAACGCCGCCTCCGACGTGTACTCGCTCGGGATCGTGCTCTACAAGCTGCTCGCCGAGCGGCTGCCGTGGCCGGTGGCGTCGGCGACCGGCATCCTCGAGGCGCACCTGCACAAGACGCCGGACCCGCTGCCCGAGCGGCCCGGGGTGCCCCGCTTCGTCGCCGACCTGTGCCGGCGCTGCCTGGACAAGGACCCGGCCGCCCGGCCCACGGCGGCCGAGGTCGCCGCCGTGCTGGCGGAGGCGACCGGCCCGATCGCGGCGGCGCCCGGCACCGGCGCCGCCGGCTCGGGCGGCTGGCTGCCCGTGTGGTTCGCCGTGTCGGCCGCCGCCGTCGTCGCGGCCGTCGTCATCGCCTGGCAGTTCGCCGTCGCGCCGGAGCAGCAGCCGGCCGCCGAACGGCCCGCGAGGGGCGACCGCCCGGCGGCGTCGGGGGTGGCGGCGCCGAGGGGCTCCGGTGCGGCACCGACGCCGACGCCCGCCGGCGAGAACGGCCGGCCGCGGGCGGGCACGGCCACTGACCCCGCCGTCCCCGGCTCGGCCGGGGGGACGACCGGCGCGCCGCCGGCCACGACGAGCACCACGAGCGCGCCGCCCACCACGGGCGCGCCGTCCGCGCCGCGCACGTTCGAGACCGAGGGCGGCACCGTCCGCGCCGAGTGCACCGCGGCCGGGCAGGCCCACCTGCTGGAGTACACCCCGGCCAGGGCGTTCAGGGCGGAGCGGCCCGTGCCCGGGCCGGCGGCGTCCGTGTCCGTCGACTTCCGCCACGGCAACCGGACGCTCCGGGTCATCGTCACCTGCCCGGCCGGCACTCCGTCCGCCGACGTGACCGAGACGGGTGAGTAGATTCGCCGCTGTGTGGTAGGAGAGTGTCATGGGGACGGCCGTCGACGTGGTCGCGCTCGTGGCCTCCGCCGGCGGCCTCGGGGCGCTCACGACGGTCCTGCGCGGCCTGCCCGCCGACCTCGAGGCCGCAGTCGTCGTCCAGCAGCACCTCGCCGCGCGCAGCAGCGCCCTGCCGCAGGTCCTGGCCCGGCGCACCGGCCGGGCCGTGGCGGTCGCGGCCGACGGTGACCGGCTCACGCCCGGCGCCGTGCTGGTCTGCCCGCCGCGGCGGCACTTCGAGGTACTGCCCGACGGCACCTGCGCGCTCATGCCCTCCGCCGGGGCCCGCGAGCGCCCGCACGACGCGCTGCTGGTCTCCCTGGCCGACTCCTACGGCCCCCGTGCGCTCGCCGTGGTGCTCACCGGCATGCTCAACGACGGCGCGGCCGGCACGGCGGCGCTGAAGGCGGCCGGCGGGATGGTCATCGCGCAGAGCGAGGACACCGCCGAGCAGCCGTCGATGCCGCGCGCCGCCGCCGAGGCAGGCGCCGACCTGGTCCTGCCGCTGCACGAGATCGGCCCGGCGATCGCGAGCGCCGTGCGGGGCGGGCGCCTGCCGCGGGCCTCGGCCGAGGACGCGGCGGTCCGGGAGCTTTTCCGCGGTACCACCACCATGGAAAGCATCGCCCGGGACATCGACTGGTCGAAGACCCCGCTCGGACCCGTGGCCGGCTGGGATCCCACGCTGCGCACGATGGTGGCGCTGGTCATGGCGGCGCCGAAGCCGCTCAACCTGCTGTGGGGCGGGCAGCACATCCTGCTGTACAACGACGCCGCCATCGAACCCAGCGGCGCCAAGCATCCGGAGCAGTTCGCCCGCTCGAGCCTCGAGACGTGGGCGGAGGCGCGGCCAATCCTCGGGCCGCTGTACGACCGCGTGATGCGGGGCGAGACGGTGTACCGCCCGGACAGCGAGGGCCTCGTCCAGCGCCGCGGCCGGCCCGAGCTCGCCTGGTTCGACGTGTCCTACACGCCGGTCCGCGGCGAGGACGGCGCGATCGTCGGCATCCTGCAGGCCTCGCACGAGCGCACCGCCGAGGTCCTTGCCGCGCGCCGCCTGCAGGTGCTCAACCGCCTCGCCACCACGCCCGCGAGCTCCGGGCGGCGGGCTGCGCTGGAGGCGGCGCTGGCGGTGCTCGGCGACGCGCCCGACGTGGCGTTCGCCGTCGCGTACCTGCTCGACGCCGCCGGCACCCGGGCCGGCCTGGTCGGCGCGGTCGGCGTCGAGCCCGGCGGATCCCTCGCGCCGCGGGACGTGCGGGTCGCGGTCGGGGGCGCCTGGCCGCTGCAGAAGGTCGTCGCCGGCCGCGCCCCCGTCGTCGTCGACGACGTCGCCGCCCGCTTCCGCGGCCACCTCGTCGGCCCCGAGCGGCTCGCCCCCGACAGCGCGGCGCTGCACCCGCTGCGCGACGAGGCCGAGGACACCGTCGCCGGCGTGCTCGTGCTCGGCACGCACCCGCGGCTGCCCGTCGACGGCCCGTACCGCGAGTTCCTGTCCCTCATCGCCGAGACCGTCACCGCGAAGGTCGCCGAGTCGCACGCCCGGCAGCGCGAGCGCCAGCGCCTGGAGCGCCTGGCCGAGCTCGACCGGGCCAAGACCGAGTTCTTCACCAGCGTCAGCCACGAGTTCCGCACGCCGCTCACGCTCATGCTCGCCCCGCTCGAGGAGCTGCTGCGCCACCCCGAGCGCCCGACCGAGGAGCGCCTCGCCGACGTCGACCTGGTTCATCGCAACGCCCGCCGGCTGCTGCGGCTCGTCGGCGCCCTGCTCGACTTCTCCGCCGCCGAGGCGGGCCGGCTGCGGGCCGCGTTCGCGCCGACCGACCTCGCCGCGCTCACCGCGGAGATCGCCGTCATGTTCGCCGGCGCCGCGGACGCCGCCGGGCTGCGGCTCGTCATCGACGCGCCGCCGCTGCCGGAGCCGGTGTGGGTGGACGCGCAGATGTGGGAGAAGGTCGTGTCCAACCTGCTCTCCAACGCGCTGAAGTTCACCTGGCAGGGCACGGTCGAGGTACGCCTGCGGGCCCTTCCCCAGCACGCCGAGCTCGTCGTGCGGGACACGGGCGTCGGCATCCCCAGCGCCGAGGTGCCGCTGGTGTTTCAGCGCTTCCATCGCGTACCGCGGGCCCGTGCCCGCACGAGCGAGGGCGCCGGCATCGGCCTGGCGCTGGTCGAGCAGCTCGTGCGCCTGCACCACGGCCGCATCCGGGTCAGCAGCGTCGAGGGCGCCGGCACGACGTTCACCGTGTGGCTGCCGCTGTCGCGCCGGCCGGCCGCCGCGGAGGCGCCCGGCCCGTCGCCGCGCACCGGCTCGATCGCCGCCGCGATGGCCGGCGACGCGGCCCGGTGGGACGCCGAGCACGAGCGCGCGGTCGCGGCCCAGGGCGTGCTCGACCCGGCCGAGGCCCCGGCCCTGCCCCGCCGCGCCCCCGGCGCCCGGGTCCTCGTCGTGGAGGACAACGCCGACATGCGCGACTACCTCGGCCGCCTGCTCGGCGAGGCCTGGACGGTGACCGCCGCGCCGGACGGCGAGCAGGCGCTGCGCCTGGCCCGCGCCGCGCCGTTCGACATCGTCGTCGCCGACGTGATGATGCCCGCCCCGGACGGCTTCGCGCTGCTCAGCGCGATCCGCGGCGACGAGGCCCTGGCCCACGTGCCGGTCGTGCTGGTGACCGCGCGGGCCGGCGAGGAGAGCGCGATCGAGGGCCTGCTGGCCGGCGCCGACGACTACATCGTGAAGCCGTTCTCCGCCCGCGAGCTCGTGGCCCGGGTCGGCGCGCAGCTCGAGCTGGCCCGCCTGCGCCGCCGCACGGCGCGCCGCCAGGCCGTCCTGCTGCGCCTGTCCGACGTGCTGCGCCCGCTCGGCGAACCGCTCGAGGTCCAGACCGCCGCCGCCCGCGTGCTCGGCGAGCACCTGGCCGCGGCCCGGGTCACGTACGGCGAGGTCGCCCCGGGCGGCACGCACATGGTGACCGGCCCCGGCTACGTCGTCACGGGGCGGCCGAACCCGGCCGGGCGGTACCGGATGGCGGATTTCGGCGTCGCCCTCCTGGAGCGGCTGGCGGCCGGTGAGACGGTCGTCGTGGCGGACGTGAGCACGGATCCGCGGCTGCTCCCGGCGGAGCGGGAGGCCCTGGCCGGGCTCGGCGTCGCCGCCATGTGCCTGGTGCCGCTGATCAAGCGCGGCCGTTTCGTGTCCTGTCTCGGCGTGCAGCACGCCGAGGCGTACGCGTGGCCCGACGACGAGGTGGCCCTGGTCCGGGAGGTGGCGGAGCGCACGTGGGCGGAGGTGGAGCGCTCGCGCGCCCAGCAGCGCCTGGCGCTCGTCTTCCAGGCGCTGCCGGTCGGCGTGGCCGTCGTCGACGCGTCCGGCGCGATGCTGCTGGCCAACGAGCACATGCGCCGGTACGTGCCGACGGGCGTCATCCCGTCCAGCGACCCGTCGCGCGTGGCCCGCTGGCAGGGCGTCGACGCGGACGGCACGGTCGTGGCCCCGAGCGACTTCCCCGTGGCGCGGGCGCTGCGCGGCGACACCGTCGTGCCGGGCCTGCCGATGCGCTACACGGCCGACGACGGCACACAGGCGTGGACGCTGATAGCGTCGGCCCCGATCCGCGACCGCGCGGGCCACGTCACGGGCGCCTTCGCGCTGGTCATCGACATCGACCAGCTGAAGAAGGGCTGAGCATCGCATCGCGTGACGGCGCCGTCACGCGATTGGAGATCAGTTTGGTGGCGGGCTGTAAGCTCAAGGTGAGAAATCGGCCGCGCCGCCGCAGGGCACTTGCGCCACGCGTCGAAGGGGTCGCTCACTCGGACAGACGGCGGCGGATGAAGCCCAGGGCGTGGTTCAGCAGGCGCGACACGTGCATCTGCGACATCCCGACCTGCTCACCGATCTGGGCCTGGGACAGGTTGCCGAAGAAGCGCAGCGACAGGATCCGCTGCTCGCGCTCCGGCAGGCGGCCGATGATCCGGCGCAGCGACTCCCGCGCGTCGACCAGGCCGTATTCGGGGGCCTCGGCGCCCAGCACGTCCAGGATCGTGGCGTCGGTGTCCAGGCCGGCGGCGGGCGCCGCGGCGACCGGCGTGTCGACCGACACCGGGCGATAGGCGCGCAGCGCGCTCATCAGCTCGATGATCCGCTCCTCGGGCACGCCGACCTCCGCCGCCAGCTCGGCCGTCGTGGGGGCGTGGCCGAGGCGCTGCGTCAGGGCGTCGCGGGTCTGGTTCACCGCCATGCGCAGCTCCTGCAGGCGGCGGGGCAGGCGCACCCCGGACGAGCGGTCGCGGAAGTGGCGCTTGAGCTCGCCGACGATGGTCGGGGTGGCGTAGGTCGGGAACTCGA
Source organism: Dactylosporangium sp. CA-139066 (assembly GCF_050936175.1). Taxonomy (NCBI): domain Bacteria; kingdom Bacillati; phylum Actinomycetota; class Actinomycetes; order Micromonosporales; family Micromonosporaceae; genus Dactylosporangium; species Dactylosporangium sp. CA-139066. Next base: position 5,056,374 of record NZ_JBNJNH010000001.1, read on the forward strand.
TCCCGCGGTCGGGGTCGAAACCGTCGACCGCCTTGACCAGGCCCAGCGCGGCCACCTGGGACAGATCGGCCAGGGGCTCGCCGGCGCCGGCGTAGCGGCGGGCCAGGCGGTGCGCGGCCGGCAGGCTCCGCTCGATCACGGCGCGGCGGGCGGCCGCCCGGGCCGGGTCGGTGGGGTGCATCGCGTGCAGCTGCAGCAGCCGGCCGGTCACGTCGGCCGGCCAGTGGCCGTAGCCGACCTCGATCGAGCCGAGGTCGACCGGGTCGGCGGCCGGGCCCGGCCAGGTCACCGCGTCGTACGCGGCCAGGGTCTTCGCGACGCCGGCGATCTCCAGGGCCGTCAGGACGACGCCCGCGGCGTTGGCGGTGCGCAGCTCGGTGCCGACCTGGGCGCCGCGCTGGTGCAGGTACAGCAGGACCCTGATCGCCGCGGCGTCGACCAGGCGGGCGCCGGCCAGGTCGAGCGTGACGCCGGCCGCGCCGTCGTCGAACAGGCCGAGCACGATGCGGCGCAGGTAGGGCGCCGAGGCGTAGTCCAGCGGCCCGCCGATCTCGACGAGGCGTTCGCCCTGCCTGTCCGCCACCGCGATCGTGAGCTCCATCCGGCCTCCTCGAAGCAGGTTAAGCCGAGGAGCGCGGCGGCGCAGGCGGAGCGGGCGAATCGGCACCCGGCACGGGCTCCATGACGACGATCGCGCCGATGATGCCGTCCGGCTCGCCGGTCAGCGGGGAGCAGCCGAAGCGCAGGCGCACCGGCCGGCCGCGGCGGTCGACGACGGGGTGTTCGGACTCCAGGCGCGGGGAGGCGCCGGCCAGGACCTCGCGGACCGCCGGGCGCAGCCGCTCGACCGGCAGGCCGCTGTCGAGGTCGAGCAGGTGCCGGCCGACCGTCTCGTCCGAGCGCAGGCCCCACAGGTCCGACGCGCCGCTGTTCCACACCAGCACGTGCATGCTGCGGTCGAGGACGATCACGCCGGCGCGCAGGCTGGACAGGACCGCGGCCATGAAGCGGTTGGCGTCGCCGAGCTCGGCGGTGCGGTCGCGCAGCTCGTCGTTGGCCGACTGCAGCTCCTCGTTCATCGTCTCGAGCTCCTCGTTGGTCGACTGGAGCTCCTCGTTGGTGGTCTCCAGCTCCTCGACCGTGGACTGCAGCTCCTCGTTGGTCGTCTCGAGCTCCTCGTTCGCCGACTGCAGCTCCTCGTACGCGGCCTCCAGCTGCCGGTTGGCCCGCTCGAGGTCCTCCTGCAGGCGGCGGGCGGCGGTGACGTCGTGGACGGCGACGAGCACGGTCGGGCGCTCGCCGGGCTCGTCGGGCAGCGGGTCGATGCGCACGTCGAGGTACGCGGGCTCCTCGGCGCCGGCGTCGTCGACCTGCAGGGCGCGCCGCTCGTCCTGGGCCCGCTCGACGTGGCCGCGCAGGCCGGCGAAGCGCGGCGGCAGGGCCAGGTCGCGCAGCGGGCGGCCGGCGTCACCGGGGCCGATGCCCAGCAGCGCGCCGGCCCGCCGGTTCGCCAGCGTCACGATGCCCTCGCCGGTCACGACGAGCTGGGCGACGGGCCCGGCCAGGAACGCCTCGGTGCGCAGCCGCTCCAGGCTCGGCGAGTCCTCGCACGGCGGGTCGGGGATCGGCGCCGCCCCGCACGCCGCCGCGGCCCGGCGGAAGATGCGCTGCGGCAGGTCGACGGGGGTGAACAGCGCGCCGTGGCGCAGCAGCATCTCGGCCTTGCCGAGGAACAGCGCGCCGTGCGGGGCGAGGGCGAAGTGCAACCGGGAGACGATGCGCGCCTGCGTCTCGGCGTTGAAGTACATGAGCGTGTTGCGGCACACGAGCAGGTCGATGCGCCCGATCGGCGCGTCCTGGACCAGATCGTTGCGGCCGAAGACGATCGAACGGCGCAGATCCTTGCGGAAGGTGTACCGCCCGTCGCCCCGCTCGAAGTAGCGCTCGACCCGCTCGGGCGCGACGTGCTGCAGCTCGGCGGCGGTGTACACCCCCTGCCGGGCGGTGACCAGCGCCTCCTCGTCGACGTCGGTCGCGTAGATCTTGACCCGGTCGCGGAAGCGCTCGGGGCCGAGCGCGTCGGCCATGATCATGGCGAGGCTGTACGCCTCCTCGCCGGACGCGCAGCCGGCGCTCCACACCCGCAGCGGGCCGGTGCGCTCCGCCTGCTCGGCCAGCAGCGCCGGCAGCACGGTGCGGGCCAGCGCCGCCCACGCGTCCGGGTCGCGGAAGAACCCGGTCACGTTGATCAGGATCGTGTTGAACAGCGCGGTGAACTCGTCGGGATGGACCTGCAGGTAGTCGAGGTACTCCGCGTGGTCGGCCACCGGCAGCTGCGCCATGCGCCGCCCGACCCGCCGGGTCAGGCTGGAACGCTTGTATCCGGTGAAGTCGAAGCCGCGGGCCTCTTTGAGGTACACCAGCAAAGCCTCGAAATCGGAGCCGGCCTCAATCACCGGGCCACGCTACCGCGTCGATGGTCGCCGCAGCGTCGCCCACACCACCTTTCCCTCGCCGGTTGGCATCCACCCCCAGGAGGACGCCAGCCCCTCGACGATCAGGAGCCCGCGCCCCGGGTCGTCCTCGTCCGGGTCGCCGCTGCGGCGGACCGGCAGCGGGCTGGCGTCGTGGACGGCGAGGTGCAGGTGCCGCTCGCGCAGGGCGACGGCGACGCGGATCTGGGTGCCGGCGTGCTCGACGGCGTTGGCGACCAGCTCGGTCACGACGAGCGCGGCGGTGTCGGCCAGCGGCGCGAGGTCCCACCGCGCGCACGCCCCGTCGACCAGGGCCCGGGCCCGGGCGGTCGCCCCCGGCGCCGGCAGCAGCTCGGTCTCGGCGCGCAGCGGCCCGGTCCGGCGGGCGTGCTCGTCGCGCGCCTGCTCGACGCTCGGCAGCAGCCGCACCTGGCGGGTCACGGCCAGCCGCTCCAGCTGCTCGCGCAGCACCGCACCCGCGGCGGCCAGCATCACGTCGACGCCGTCCTCGGCGGCCTGGCGGGCCAGGGCCGGGAACACGGTCAGGGCGATGTCGTCGACCGCCTCCAGCCCGGACACGTCGAGGACCAGCAGCTCCGGCCGGTCCGTGAGGGCCTTCAGCGCGGCCCGGCGCAGCCCGGCCACGCTGGACAGCGTCAGGGGCCCGGCCGCGCGCAATACGGCCACGGGCAGATCCGGCTCATACCCGCAGACCAGCTCGTCGCCGCTCACAGTCACCGAGTTTAGCGCCCGGCCGTTGAACCTTCACCCGAGCGGGACCCGTAGTCGCTGATAGGTGGTCAGATCGGCGACGGCGAGATCGGGGGCGGTGGACGGTGTCGGAACCGCACTTCGCATACGGCGTGGCGACCGCGCCCGGCACGGCCGCGCCACGGCGGCCGGCCGCGTACGGGCGCCCGGCGCCGGTCACGGCGGTCCCGGCGACGGCGGTCCCCGCGACCGCGGTGCCGGGCGGCGGCGCGGACTGGTACGGCCCGGACCGGTGGGGCGGCTGGGACGGCCCGGTCCCGCCGCCCCGCCCTCCGCACTGGCACCGCCCGCCCGAGTGGGACGAGCCGCGGCCCCGCCCGGTCCGCCGCCTGCTGCGCTGGATCGTCGGCGCCATCGCGATCGTCGGGCTGGCCCTCGCGGTCGCCGCGGCCGGCCTGGCCGCGATCGTCGGCGCCCGCAACCCGGGTCCGTCGCCGCGCGCGTCGGCGCCGGCCGAGCCGAACGTGGCCGCCCCGCTGCTGCCGACGGACGGGCCGGGGGAGTCGCCGAGCGCGGCAGTGTCACCGACCCCGACCCGGGCGCTGAACACGCCGGAGATCATCGCGGCGGTGAACAGGAGCGTCGTGAACATCACCAGCACGCTCGGCCTGCGCAACACCCGCGTCGCCGGCACCGGCGTCATCCTCAACGCGAGCGGCCTGGTCCTGACCAACAACCACGTCATCGCCGGCGCGACCTCGATCAGCGCCGTCGCCGTGGTCAACGGGCGGACGTTTCAGGCCGGCGTCGTGGGGTACGACCGCTCGCACGACATCGCGGTGATCCAGCTCGCCGGCGCGAGCGGCCTGCCCCGCCTCGGCGTCGCCGACTCCGGCCAGGTGAAGGTCGGCGACCCGATCGTCGCGGTCGGCAACGCCGGCGGGCAGGGCGGCACCCCCGAGGCGGTGACCGGCTCGGTGACCGGCCTCAACCGCTCGATCAACGCCCAGGACCCCGACGGCGGCGCCTCGCGGCGCCTCGACGGCCTCATCCAGGTCGCCGCGGACATCCGGGCCGGCGACTCCGGCGGCCCGCTCGTCGACCGGACCGGCCGGCTCATCGGCATCAACACCGCCGCGTCGATCGACCCGCGCGACCAGAGCCCGGCCGGCCAGGGCTTCGCGGTGCCGAGCAACACCGCGGTCGGCATCGCCTCGCGCATCCAGTCCGGCCAGGGCTCGGCGACGATCCACATCGGCGCGACGGCGCTGCTCGGCGTCGCCGCGCGGGACGCGAGCGGCCGCACGCCGGGCGCCGAGGTGACCGGCGTCGTCTCCGGCAGCCCGGCCGCCCGCGCCGGCCTGGCCGAGGGCGACGTGATCCGCGCGGTCGACGGGACCGGCGTCGGCTCGGCCGCGGACCTCACGTCGGCGATCGACCTGCACCATCCGGGCGACGAGGTCCGCGTGGACTGGGTGGACCGCTCGGGCCGTTCCCGTTCCGCCACGGTACGCCTGGCCACCGGCCCGGCCGGCTGACGCCTATGGTGTGCAGGTGTCCCGCGACGACGAGCGGCCGGCCCGGCTCGAGGACGTCCACGCCCTCGCCGAGGCGATGCCGCACGTCACCGTGGTCTACGGCAGCGGGGACAACCCGGTGTACCAGGTGGGCGGGAAGTCCTTCGTGTTCTTCCGCACCCCGCGCCCGGACGCGTTCGACCCGCAGACCGGCGAACGGTACTCGGACGTGATCGTGTTCTGGGTCGAGTCCGAGGCCGACAAGCAGGCCCTGATCCAGGACGCGACGACGCCGTTCTTCACCACGCCCCATTTCGACGGCCACCCGTCGGTCCTGCTGCGCGCCGCCCGCCTCGGCGAGCTCACCCGCCGCGAGGTGGCCGAGCTCGTCCAGGACGCCTGGCTGTCGCGCGCCTCGGCCCGCCGCGCGAGCGCCTGGCTGCGCGACCACCCCCGCTGACGCGGCTACCGCAGCCCGAGGCGCTTGGCCCAATAGCCGGCGCCCGGCGCGTCCGGATTGTGCCGGTAGTAGGCGACGATCGACGACGTCTTGAGCCCGCCCTGCCGCGCGACCCGCTTGACCAGCGGCGCGGGCAGCGCCGGCGGAGGTTCCGCGACGAAGTAGTCCTCGGGGAGATCCCGCGGAAGTTCGACCGCCGGCACCGGGCCGAGCGCGCGGCTCACATCGCGGATCACGAGCTCCAGCAGCCGCGCCGGATCCCGCTCGGCGAACGGCTCGAGGTCCGGCGTGAGCACCAGGACGAGCGGCTCGTGGCCCCGCCGGCCCGGATCGGCGCACAGCGCCCGGCGGACGGCCTCGACGACGTGGTCGTACGCCAGCGGCCACCCCTCGGCGATCGGCCACTCGACGTCGATGGACAGCCAGTCGTCGCTGCGCATCTCGTAGCTGACCCTGGTGGTGTACTCCCAGGGCCGCCCGGTCGCCCGCTCGTACGCGTCCGGCGCGACGGCCAGCAGCGGCTCGGCGTCGCGGTCGACGAACCTGCCGAAGCGCTCGGGCCGCCGCACGACCCGGTCGAAGGCCCGCTTCCCGGCGGCCACCACGGCGCAGCGGGCGTAGAGGTAGGAGTCGTCGCCGACCGTGTACGGCCGGATCTCGGCGAAGTGCGCCGGTGTGTCGATGTCGTGCAGGGCCTGGGCGAGCTGTTCGGCGAACCCCTCGGCGGCCTCGGGCCCGAGCCGGGCGAGCTCGTCCGTCATCCCCTGGTAGTCCGGGTGGTCGCCGCCGTGCGCGGCGACCAGCGCCCAGAGGTCACCCCGCTCGATCGGCGTCACGCCTTCCATGGTGGCCCGGTAGGTGCCGTAAGGTCCGGCTTTGCTGAGATTCGTTGCGCCGGCCACGAAGGAGTACCCGATGTCGCACGAACGCCAGGGAATCGCCGAGCTGCCGATCGCCGATCGGGGCGCCGGGCCGTACGGCGTCACGACCGGCCCGGACGGCGCGCTGTGGTACACCGGCAACCGCGACCACCGGATCGGGCGGGTCACCACCGACGGCGTGGCCACGTCGTTCGCCACGCCGACGCCGGGCAGCGGACCGTTCGGGATCACCGTCGGGCCCGACGGCGCCGTCTGGGTGGCCCTGGAAACCGGCGCGGCGGCCCGCCTCGCACCATAGGCGCCCGTACGCTGGCGGCCATGTCCACGTGCGAACCGCCGCCGATGCCGTACGCCCCGCCGGCCCCCGCGCGCGGCGGGCGGCTGCTGTGGCTGTGGCTCCTGCTGGCCCTCGTCGCGCTCGTGCTCGTGGCCGCGGGGGCGACCGTGCTGCTGCTGTCGCGGCGGTGGGACGGCAGGGCGGCCACGGGGGACGCCGCCATCACCGTGCGGCTGCTGGGGGCCGACGGGGCGAAGCCGTCCGGCGACGCGGTGCAGCAGACGAGGAAGATCCTGCTCGAGCGGATGCGCCAGCTCGACCTGGAGCGGCCGACGGTGACCGCGCAGGGCGACGACACGCTGCTCGTCACCGCCGCGGCCAAGGACGCCGAGCGGGTCAAGGCCGTGCTCGTGCCCGGCAACCTGACGTTCCGGCTGGTGCTCGGGCAGGTTTCCGCGCCCGGGGACGCCGGGTGCAAGGCGGACCCGCAGGCGCCGACCGGCCGGGCCGCGGCGCTGGAGTCGGCGAAGGGCAAGCTCGGCGCCGCCTACGACGCGGCCGTGGCGCTCAAGGAGCCGGCCGAGGCGTCCGCGGCCGGGGCGCTCACCGGGTTCGACACGCTGACTTGTGCCGAGGTGGCGGCGCTGCCGCCCGCGGTGCAGTACAACGTGCCCGGCGTCACCTGCGCGATGCTCGACGGGCGGCCGGCCGGCGGGGTCGAGGACGGCGCGCAGGGGGTGGCGTGCGACGAGGGGCGCATCAAGTACCTCATGGACGTGGCCGAGGTGACCGGCGCGGACCTCGCCTCGGCCAAGGCACAGAACGACCCGCAGGCCGGCGGCTGGAACGTCCTCATCCGCTTCAGCGCCGGCGGGCAGCCGCGGTGGACGGCGCTGACCAGGGAGGCCATGGACAAGGGGCAGTCCTCCGGCGTGAGCGCCCAGGTCGCCGTGCTCATGGACAACCAGGTCGTGACCGCCCCGGCGATCCAGGCCGTCATCCCCGGCGACGCGCAGGTCTCCGGCGGGGACCTGTCGAGCAGGGACGGGGCGAGCGCCCTGGCCGCCACGCTGAGCCACGGGGTGCTGCCGCTGCGGCTGGTCATCACCGGCGTCGGCAGCACCCCGTGAACCGTCAGGAGGCGTACGCCTCCAGCTCGTAGATGCGGGCGGCGGTGTCGGTGTCGCTGGTCGGGGTGATGATGTTCAGCCTGATGTATCGGGCCTGGCGGGGCGTGAACGTGTGGGTCGTCACCGCCGCGGTGTTGCCGCGCGGCGAGGCGACCGTCGTCCAGGTGTTGCCGTCGGTGCTCACCTGGATGTCGAAGTCCTTCGTGTTCCAGCTGGCCTTCTCGCCGCCGGCCGCGGCGTGGCGCAGCACGACCTTGCCGACGGTCTGGGGGGAGCCGAGGTCGACACGCAGGAACCGGTTGGAGCCGAGCGCGCACCACTTGTCGGCGTTGCCGCCGGTCCAGGAGCCGTTGACGGCCTTCTCCGGGCCCTCCGTCGCCGCGCACTGGCCCGAGGCCGTGGCCGGCTTGTTCAGGGCCAGGTTGGTGGGAGCGGCGGTGTCGGGGACGAACAGCTTGATGTCGGTGAGGCTGGCGCTGCCCTCGTAGACGTTGGTGTACAGGTCGCCGATGACGAAGTAGTCCGGGTACGCCGAGCCGGCCGGCCACTGGTTGGGCCACGACGCGCTGCCGTGCGCGTCGTTCTGGGTCAGCGTGCCGTTGAACTGGCCGTTGTACTCCGCCGCGGTCGTGTTGTAGTGCCAGATCGGCACGTTGTTGACGACGAAGTTGCGGTGGAAGCGCAGCGTCTTCTGGCCGACGCGGGCGAAGTTGCCGCTGGCCTCGAGCGTGTAGCCGGTCGCGTCGCGCTCGATGGCGAACGTGTAGTACGTGTTGGGCATCAGCTCCGGCTGCAGCTCGGCGGCGCTGGACAGCTGGTTCTCGGCGGCCCCGCCGGAGCAGCTGGTCATGAACCACTGGGAGTTGCCGGGCAGGCCGCCGGGGCCGGGATTCCAGTTCGGCATCCCGCTCATCCACATGTTGACGGTGTTGAAGTTGCCGTCGCGATAGTTGTAGTACGTGTTGGTGTTCGAGTCGCAGACCCGCCCGCCGGTGCCGGTGCCGATGCGGTCCGGGTGCTGGGCGAACTGGTCCATGAGCACCTTGCGGTGGTAGTGCCAGAAGTGGTTGTTGCGCGGGGCCGGGTTGGCGAAGTCCACAATGGACAGGTAGTGGAAGCCGTTGTACCCGAACGGGCCCTCGCGGTCGTCCTGCCACTGGCAGTACGGCACGGAGGCGTCGCCGGTCCAGCCGGCGGAGCGCGAGCCCTCGCCCCACGGGTGCTGGGTCTTGCAGCCCGTGGTGCTGTACCCGTTGATCTTGCCGTTGTAGTTGATGGTGCCGTTGCGCTTGCCGCCGAAGTCCAGCGTCTTGAGCTTGTACTCGATGCGGTACTGGTCCGGCAGCCTGTTGGTGGGCCGGAAAATGGCGCCGCCGGTGCTCTCGGGGACGTTGAGCACGGCGACGTGCTCGCTGCCCAGCGCCTGGGTGGTGATGCTCGGCGGCTGCTCGATGACGCCGTCCTTGTTGAAGTCACGCGCCGACAGCGACGCGGTCAGCCAGCCGTCCTGGCCGACGCGGAACTCCTTGCGGTAGGTGGCGAACGAGTTGAGCTGGGTGTCCCAGGCCGAGCCGTAGTCGTTGTGGTACCACAGGCCGGCGTCGTCGGTGATGTTGTCGAACCCGGTCGCGTAGGTGTCCCTCACCCACGGCACCGTGTCGCTGTTGAACGCGGTGCCGAAGTTCTCGGAATACAACAACTTCCACGTCGGGGCGGCGACCGCCGACGACAGCGGGACGAAGACGAGGGAACTCGCCATCAGGGTCGCGGCCACGAACTTGTGCAGTCTCATACGGACTCCTCAGCTGTTCATGTACTGCGCGGCGGTTTCCTTGGTGATCTGCGGCGACGGGACGACGGTGTCCTTCTCGACCTTGGCCCCGCCGAGCACCTCGACGGTCCGGTCCAGCGCCAGCTTGCCGATGACGTTGGGGCTGTTGAGCCCGGTCACGACGTAGTTGGTGCCGTCCTGGATGGCCTTGAGCGCCTCGGCCTGCCCGTCGACGCCGGCGAGCACGATCTGGGCGGTCTTGTTCGCCGACGCGACCGCCCGCTGCGCGCCGAGGCACATCGCGTCGTTCTCGCAGAACACGGCGACCAGGTCCGGGTGCTTCGCCAGCAGCCCCTCCATGACGGTGAGGCCGCCGTCGGAGCCCCAGTTGCCGAAGTCGGGCGCCTCGACCAGGGTGAAGCGGGAGTCCTTGCCAAGCACCGACTTGAGCCCGTTGGTGCGGGCCAGGCCGATCGAGTTGTCGGCGGGGCCGCCCTTGATGATGGCGACCTTGCCGCCGGCGGTCAGCTTCTGGGCGAGGAACTGCCCGTCCTGCTTGCCGATGGCCTCGTTGTCGGGGCCGATCCAGCTGGTGTACTCCCCGACGGCGAACTTGCGGTCGACGAGCACGACGGGCTTGCCGGCCGCCTTGATCGCGTTCAGCGTGGCCGGCGCGGACTCGAGGGGGCCGCCGGAGATGATGACGGCGTCGACGTTCTTGCTCAGCAGGTCCTCGACGTTGGCGGCGAGCTTCGCCGCGTCGCCGCCGGCGTCGGTGCTGATCGTCTTGACGTTGCCCTTCGTCTTGGCCTGCGCGGCGATGGCGGCGTCCATGCCGCTGAAGTACGGCCCGCTGAGCAGGAAGTTGGCGATGCCGATCGTGTACGTCTTGGCGCCGCCGGCGGAGTCGTCGCCCTTGCAGGCGGCGGCCGGCAGCACCAGGCCGGCGATGGCTAAGCCGGCGAGGAGTTTCTTCATGCGCGTCCCTTCACGGTGCGCGGCCGGTTCGTGCGCTGCACGAGGATGACCGCGATGATGATCAGGCCCTTCGCCACCTGCTGCCAGAAGCTCTGCACCCCGTAGAGGTTCAGCAGGTTGTTGATGAGGACCAGGACGAGCACCCCGCCGAAGGCACCCTTGGCCGAACCCTTGCCGCCGGCCAGGCTCGCGCCGCCGATGACACAGGCCGCGATCGCGTCGAGCTCGAACGCCACGCCGACGCTGGGTTGGGCGATGCCGACCCGGCTGGTGAGGATGACACCCGCCAGGCCGGCGCAGAAGCCGCTGATGACGTACGCCAGGATGACGTGCCGGCGCACGTTGATGCCCGCGAGGCGGACCGTCTCGGCATTGCCGCCGATGGCGACGATGGAGCGCCCGGCCGGGGTCCGTTCCAGGAACACCCAGCCGACGGCGAAGACGGCCAGCATCACGAGCGTGATCAGCGGTATCGGCCCGGCCATCGCCGAGCCGAGCCACAGGAACCCCGGATCCGCCGGGGAGATCGGCACCTCGGAGTACACGAACGCCAGGCCCCGGATCGTGGTCAGCGCCGCGAGGGTCACCACGAACGGGGCGAGGGCGAAGCGGGCGACGAGGACGCCGTTGAGCGCGCCGAAGCCCGCGCCGCCGGCGATGCCGACCGCCATGGCGAGGGGGATCGGCAGGTCGGCGGCGAGCCCGGCGGTGACGATGCCGGAGAACGCGACGACGGAGCCGACGGACAGGTCGATGCCGCCGGTGAGGATGACCACGAGCATCCCGAACGCGAGCAGCCCGGTGGTGACCATCTGCTTGAGCAGGTTGGTGAGGTTGGTCTGGGACAGGAAGCTGTCCGACGTGGTCGCCGCGACCACGACGAGCGCGACGATCAGCAGCGTGAACGCCAGCTCCACGGTGATGTCCCGCCCGCGGACCCTGACCGCGAGAGTGCTCATGCGGACACCTCCGCTGCGCTCCGGTGCCCGCACGAGTTGTGACGTTCATGATGAGCGGCCACTCCGCTTCGCTCCGTACCGCTCATGCTGCGATCGCCCTCTCCAGTACCTGGTCTTCGGTGGTGCCCTCCGACGGCAGCTCGCCGGCGATCCGGCCGGCGTTCATGACCAGGACGCGGTCGGTGGCGCCGAGCACCTCGGTGAGGTCGGAGGAGATGAGCAGCACGGCCAGCCCGGCGCGGGCCAGCTCGTCGACGAGCCGGTAGATTTCGACCCGGGTGGCCATGTCGACGCCGCGGGTCGGCTCGTCGAGGATGAGCACCCGCGGCCCGGTGAGCAGCCACTTGGCGAGCACGACCTTCTGCTGGTTGCCGCCGCTGAGGCGCACCGCCGGCATCGCCGCGCAGTGCGGGGGCCGGATGTCGAGCCGGCCGATCATGGCCTCGGCGTCGCGGCGCTGCCGGGCCCGGTCCAGCAGCGGGCCGCGGCGGGCGGTGCGCCAGGTGGCCAGGCCGATGTTGTCGCGCACGGTGAGGCCGAGCACGAGGCCGCTGCCGGCCCGGTCCTCGGTGACGAGCGCGAGCCCGGCCCGGATCGCCGCCGCCGGGGTGGGCTGCGCGCCCTCGCCCGCGGCCGGCGGGCTCGCGCCGAACAGGCACGCGGCCAGCTCGCTGCGGCCGGAGCCGACGAGGCCGAACAGGCCGACGATCTCGCCCGCGCGGACCTCGAACGTCACGCCGTCGAACTCTCCGGGCCGGGTGAGGCCGTCGACGCGCAGCCGCGGCTCGCCGGGCGCGGGGCGGCGCGGCGGGTAGATGCGCTCGATCTGCCGGCCGGCCATCAGGCGTACGAGATCGGCTTCGCTCGTGGCTCCTGGATCCGGCGTGGCGACGACCGTGCCGTCCTTGAGCACGACGATGCGGTCGGCGAGGTCGAGCACCTCGGCGAGGCGGTGCGACACGTACAGCACCAGCACGCCCCGGTCGCGCAGGCGCCGCACGAGGGCGAAGAGGGCGTCGAGGTCGGCGCCGGCGAGGACCGCGGACGGCTCGTCGAGGATGAGCACCCGCGGGTCGCTGACGAGGGCCTTGGCGATCTCGACCATCTGCTGGCGGGCGACCGGCAGCCGCCCGGCCCGGGTCCGCGGGTCGATCATGCCGAAGCCGGCCGCGTCCAGCAGCTGCCGGGCGCGGCGGTGCGCGGCCGGCCAGTCGATGAGCCCGAGGCGGCGGGGGAAGTTGCCCATGAGCAGGTTCTCGGTGACGGACAGCTCCGGCACGAGGGACAGCTCCTGGTACACCGTGCGGATCCCCAGGTCGTGGGCGTCGTGCGGCGAGCGCAGCGCCACGGCGGCGCCGCCGAGGGCGATCTCGCCGCCGTCGGCCGGCAGCGCCCCGGCGAGGATGCGGATGAGCGTGGACTTGCCGGCGCCGTTGGCCCCGACGATCGCCAGCACCTGGCCCGGCTCGGCGTCGAAGTCGACGCCGTGCAGCACCTCCACGCCCGCGAACGCCTTGCGCACCCCGCGCAGGCGGAGACTCACCGGAACGCGTCCATCACGATGATCGTCTTCTGGCGGGTGAGGTCGAGGGCGGTGTCGTGGATGCCCTCGCGGTACCCGCCGGTGTCCTTCGTCCCGCCGAAGGGCAGGTTCTCGGCCCGCAGGGCGGTGGAGCCGTTGACGACGACGCCGCCGACGTCGAGGCGCCGCGCGATGTCGAACGCCCGGCCGATGTCGCGGGTGAACACGGCGGCCTGCAGCCCGTACGGCGACGCGTTGGCCATCGCCACCGCCTCGTCGACGTCGTCGAACCGCGCGACGGGGGCGACCGGGCCGAAGATCTCCTCGGCGAACGCGGGGCTGTCGGCGGGCACGTCGACGAGGACGGCCGGTTCGACGAACGCGCCGTTGCGCCCGCCGCCGGCCACGAGCCGGGCGCCGTCGCCGACCAGGGTCCGTACCGCGGCCGCCACCCGTTCGGCGGCCGGCTCCGCGATCAGCGGCCCGACGTCGGTCGGCTCGAGCAGCTGGTCGCCGACGACGAGCTTCGCGGTCTGCGTGAGCAGGGCGTCGACGAAGGCGTCGTGGATCAGCGACTGGACGTACACCCGCTTGACCGCGCAGCAGATCTGGCCGTTGCCGCGGGCCAGCCGGCCCAGCACCACGGCGCGGGCGGCCTGCTCGGGGTCGGCGTCGGCGCACACGATGAGCGCGTCGTTGCCGCCGAGCTCGAGGCAGACCTTCTTCAGCGTGGCCGCGCCGAGCCGGGCGATCTCCCGGCCTGCGGCGGTGCTGCCGGTGAGGCTGACCGCGGCGATGCCGGGGTGCGCGGCGAGGGCCTGCGACAGGGCGGCCCCGCCGAGCACCACCTGGTGCGCGTGCTTCGGCGCCCCGGCCAGCTGCACCAGCTCGGCCACGCGCAGCACCGCGAGGGGGCAGCGCAGCGGCGGCTGGACGACGACGGGGTTGCCGGCGGCGAGGGCGGCGGCGGCCTTGTGGGCGTACAGCTCGACGGGGTAGTTGAACGGCACGAGCGCGGCGACGACGCCGAGCGGCTCGCGGACGGTCACCGCGAGGTGGCGCTCCAGCCCGGGCACGGCGTCCAGCGGGATCTGGCGGCCGAAGAGACGGGTGGCCTCGCCGGCGTACCCGCGGAAGATGCGCACGGCGGCCTGCACCTCGCCGCGGGTCTGCTGGATCGGCTTGCCGTTCTCGGCCGCGAGCAGCCGTGCCAGGTCCTCCAGCTCGGACTCGATGAGGTCGGCGACGCGGCGCAGCAGCCCTTCGCGCTCGTGCGCGGCCAGGGCCGCCATGGCCTGTCGTCCCTCGCCCGCGGCCCGGGCGACGATCGCGTCGACCTGCCCGGAATCGTGCTCGACCACCTCGCCCAGCGGCTCTCCGGTCCCCGGATTGCGCACGCTGATGACGGGCATGGCGCCCCCTCGTTCCTCGTCGTCACGGATGTCCGCGTGCGGGCGCGCCGATTCGCTGCACGAATAGATCAGGCGGTCCGCCGGTGCCGTCCGGCGAGTGAACAGTGGAACGTGAGGGTTGGTGGTCAATGTACCCGGCGGGCCCGCAAACGCTCAAGTCCCTCGATCCATGCGGCGATTTGCGGTTGGCGGGCGTACGCGGTCGAATGCATTACATGGGTGTGATTCGGGTCGGTACGGCCTCGTGGGCGAACCGCCGGCAGCTGGCGTCGGGCTGGTACCCGCGCCCGGTGCGCACCGCGGCCGGGCGCCTGGCCCACTATGCCGCCCGCTTCGACGTGGTCGAGGCCGACACGAGCCTGTACGCGATCCCGGCGCCCGAGATGACCGAGGCGTGGGCGGCCGCGACCCCCGCCGGATTCACGTTCGACGTCAAGGCGTTCGGGCTGCTGACGGGGCACCCGACGGCGCTGGCCGCGTTCCCCGCCGACCTGCGCCCTGACGGCGTGGACGTGACCACCCGGCTGCGCCGCGGCGACCTGCCGATCGAGGCGATCGACGAGCTGTGGCACCGCTTCCACCAGGCCCTCGACCCGCTGGAGGAGGCCGACCGGCTCGGCGCGGTGGTGCTGGACTTCCCGGGCTGGCTCGCCTACGGGCCGGGCGCCCGCCGCCGCGTCCTGGACACCGTCGAGCGCTGCGCACACCGCCGCGCCGCGGTCGAGCTGCGCCACCCGTCGTGGTTCGAGGGCACGCGGGCCGCCGAGACGCTGCTCATGCTGCACGAGGCCGGCGCGTCGTTCGTCTGCGTGAGCGACCTGCACGGCCTGTCGGTCACGGCCGAGCCGGCGCTGGTGCGCATCGAGGACGGCCCGGGCTCGCCGGGGGAGGGCGAGGATGAGCGGCGGCTGGCCGACTGGGCGGACCGGCTGCGCCACCTGGCCGCGGACGCCGATGAGGTGCACGCGCTGGTCGACACGCGCGAGGCACACCGCGACGCCGAGCGCCTGGCCGACCTGGTGGCCCGGCGCCCGTCGCGGCCGGGGCTGCGGGCCGTGTAGCGCGACCGGGCCGTCAGGGGCAGTTGCGGCTCGTGCGGGTCTGGTCGGGGGACTGGGGCCCGGCCGTGCGCAGCGGGCCCGTCGCCGCGCTGCCGTCCGACGTGATCCCGGACGGTACGCCGTCGAAGACCGCCTCCACCTTGTCCTGCACGCCGCGGGTGTGCTTCGGGTCGCGGGTGTCGTCCAGCTGCTCGTAGTGCAGGTGGTCGACCGTGGTCGAGCCGGTGTGGCCGACCTGGCCCAGCTGCTGGCCCTGGCGCACGCGGTCGCCGGTGCGCACCAGCGGGGCGGCGGCCAGGTGGCCGTACTCCGTGAACCAGCCGCCGCCGTGGTCGATGATCACGCCGTAGCCGAGGCCGCCGCGGGTCCCCGACGTGCCGGGGGCCGCCTGGGCGCCGTTCTCCAGCGTCGCGCTCCAGCCGGCCCAGGTGACCGTGCCGGCCGCCGAGGCGAGCACGCTGCGGCCCCCGGTGTCGCCCTGCACCGCGAAGAAGTCGATGTCGTAGTCGTCGTGCCCGGGGTACGTCGTGAGCCGCCACGTCTCGCCGCACGGGAACGGCAGCTGGAAGGCGGGCCGGGGGCCCGGCTTCGGCGGCGGGGGTGACGGGCGGTGGGTGAGGACGAAGTAGGACACGACGGCGCAGCCGGCGATGATCGACAGCATCGTCCAGCGGTACACGCTGCGGGCGCTCATCCGCTCCTGTCCCAGGAAACGTTCAGGTTGGGCCGGTAGCCTCGGCAACCGGCGAGGGGAGTATCTCCCAACGGCCGCTCCGGTCAGCACGAGCCGCCCCAGTGCGGCTTCCCGGTCGGCCACCCGTCCCGGCGGGCGAGAGAGACCTCGAACGAGTGCATGCTGCGTTCGAGGGGGTCCGATCATGACCGAGTCCATCGCGTCGCCCGCGCTGTGGGCGGTGACCGTCGCCGTGCTGCTGGGGCTGCTGGCGCTCGACTTCGTGCTCACGCGCCGCCCGCACGACGTGCCGATGCGCGAGGCGGTCGGCTGGTCGGTCTTCTACCTGGCGCTGCCCGCCGCGTTCGGGGCGTACGTCTGGCTGGCCCACGGCGGCACCGCCGGCGTCGAGTTCTTCACCGGCTACGTCGTGGAGAAGTCGCTGTCGGTCGACAACCTGTTCGTCTTCATGCTGCTGCTCGGCGCCTTCGCGGTGCCGGCGGCGCTGGCCCAGCGGGTGCTGCTGTACGGCATCGTGGGTGCGCTCGTGCTGCGCGGCATCTTCATCGCGCTCGGCGCCGCGCTGCTGTCGGCCGGGACGTGGGCGTTCCTGCTGTTCGGCGCCGTGCTCATCGTGACCGCGGCCAAGGTGCTGCGCGACGCGCTGCGCGGCGGCGAGCACCAGGTCGACCCCGGCTCGATGCGCGGCACGCGGCTGCTGCGCCGGCTGATGCCGGTCACCGACGAGTACCACGGCGCCCGCCTCACCGTGCGCCGGGCCGGGCGGCGGGCGCTGACCCCGATGGCGCTCGTCGTCGCCGCGGTGTTCCTCACCGACGTGGTGTTCGCCGTGGACTCGGTGCCCGCGGTGTACGGCGTGACGAGCGACCCCTACCTGGTCTTCGCCACGAACGCGTTCGCGCTGCTGGGCCTGCGCGCGCTGTACTTCGTGCTGCGCAACGCCCTGGCGAAGCTGCGCCACCTCAACCACGGCCTGGCGGTCATCCTGGCGTTCATCGGCGCCAAGCTCGTGCTGCACTGGGCGCACACGGTCTGGCCGTCGGTCCCGGACGTGCCGACCCCGCTGTCGCTGCTCGTCATCGTGGCGACCCTGGTCGCGGTGACGGCGTCGAGCCTGCTGGCCAACCGGCGCGACGCCGCCGCGGCGGCCGCCGGTCAGTAGGCGTCCATCGGCGCCTCGACGATCCGCCCGGTGGGCTTGGCCACCGCGGCGGTGCTGGGCCCGGTGACGGTCAGCGTGCCCTGGCTCGGCCCGGCGTCCACCGCCATCGTGACCGTGACGGCGCCGAGCCCGCCGCCGGCGGCGAACGTCACGGTCACCGGCACGTGCCCCGCCGCCTCGGCCGACGGCAGCATCGTGGCGAGCACCTCGGCGAGCTTCTTCGGCCCGGCCGGCACCAGCGGCGCGATCGCGGTCAGGTCCAGCTCGGCGCTGCAGGACGCGGCCGCCGCCGCGGGGCTGACGCACTTCGGCAGCACCGCGAGGTAGGCCAGCAGCGCCATGGGGAACGCGACGCTCAGCTGGTTCTGTCCCGGCGCGAACTTGAGCACGCTCAGATGCAGCCAGACGTTCGGCTCGACCCGCGCCCAGACGTCGGTGCCGATGACCGTGAGCTCGTCCTGGCCCATCGTCATCCGGGCCCCGCCGCTGCGCGCGTCGTAGACCCCGGACGCCGGGCCGAACGTGAACGCGAACCCGGCCGCCGTCGTCTTCTGCAGGGCTGCCCGCAGGTCGGCGGTCCGGTCGAAGGCGGTCGGCTGCGGCGACGCCGTCGCGGTGGTCGCGGCCGCGGTTGTCGGGGCCGCGGCCGGCTGCACTGTGACGTCGTCGTCGCAGCCGGCGAGCAGCGCCAGGATCAGGGCCGCGGCGGTCAGGTACCTCATGTCGATCTCTCCCCGTGTATGAGCCGCAGCATCATAAACGGGGCGGCGCGGCGGGCCCGCAGGGGACCGCCGCGCCGTCGACCCCCGCCAGGGTCAGCTGGGACTGCAGGAGACGGTCGGCCAGGTGCGGTTGCCGTTGGTCTGGATGGTGACGCCGAACGTGTTGCCGCTGCCGTTCGGTTTGGCCACCATCACCTGCGCGCTGGGCCAGGTCGCGTTCGTGTTCCAGGTGGCGATGATCTTCTCGGGGGTCGGGACGTTCATCGTGACCGTCCACGTGTTCGAACCGCTCACGGTGACGTTGAGGTTGTAGCGGTCGCTCCACGACTGGCCGGCGGAGAGGCTCGCCGTACAGCTGCCGCCGCCTCCGCCACCGCCGCCCCCTCCGCCCCCGCCGGTCCCGGTCGGGGCGACGGCGCGGCCGGTCTGCGGGGAGATCATGCCCGCGCACAGGCCGCGGCTCGCGAGGCCCTGCGCGATGCGCGGGATGGCGGCCAGGGTGTTGGCCGGCCACTCGTGCATCAGGATGATCTGCCCGTTGGTGAGCCGGGCGTTGGCGGCCACGATCGCGTCGACGCTCGCGCCGTTCCAGTCCTGCGAGTCGACGTCCCAGATGATCTGGGTCAGCCCGTACTTCGCCTCGACGGACTGCAGGGTGCCGTTCGTCTCGCCGTACGGCGGGCGGAACAGCTTCGGGGTGCCGCCGCCGGCGTTGGCGATCGCCTGCTGGGTGCGCGAGACCTCCGAGTCGATCTGTGCCTGGCTCTGCTGGATCAGGTGCGGGTGCGTGTAGCTGTGGTTGCCGACCCACATGCCGGCGGCGACCTCGGCCGCGACCTGGCTCGGGTAGGCGGCGGCGTACTGGCCCTCGTTGAACATCGTGGCCTGCAGCCCGTTCTGCCGCAGGGCGTTGAGGATCGCGGGCGTGTGGTCGTTGGACGGGCCGTCGTCGAAGGTCAGCCCGACGTAGCCGTTGCAGGTCGCGGCGAGCGCGGGTGCGGCCGCGGCGACGCCGGCGGTGTGCGTGGCGGCCGCGGTGCCCGGCAGGGCCACCGCGGCCGTGACCAGCGCCGCGGCGCAGGCGCCGGCCAGCAGGCCGGCCCGGTGGCGCAGTCGAACGGGGACGTGCATGCGCGCTTCCTCCTCGTGCGCGAATGGCGGGAGGCCCAGGCGGGGCGGCACGGTGCGGCACGGCGTGGGCGCAGCGGTCATGGCGGGTGACCGGGTCGGCGGCCGTCGAGGCTCGTCGATGGCGCCAATATTGGACCGGCCACTCGGGCCTGTCAATGTTTTCCGGAAGCCTTTCAGCGCGTTTCCGGCTGTTCCTGGTGGATGTACACCCGTATCGTGCAACCGTGAGCCAGGGGAATTCCGGAAACCTTGCGGCGGTCGCGCGGGCGGCCGGGGTGTCGGTGCCAACCGTATCGCGGGTGCTCAACGGTCGCGCCGACGTGTCGCCGGGGACCCGCGAGCGCGTCGAGGCGATCCTGCGCGAGCACGGGTACCGCCGCCGGGTGCCCGGGCGCTCCTCGTCGGGCCTGCTCGACCTCGTGTTCAACGACCTCGACAGCCCGTGGGCGGTCGAGATCATCCGCGGGGTGGAGGAGGCCGCCCACACCGCGGGCATCGGCACCGTCGTCTCCGCCATCCACGGCGAGGCCGCCTCGGCCCGGCAGTGGCTGTCGAACCTGCGGGCCCGGGCCACCGACGGCGTCATCTTCGTGACCTCCGACGTGACCCCGCCGCTGCACGCCGAACTGCGCCGCCTCGACATCCCGCTCGCCGTGGTCGACCCGGCCGGCGGGCCGGTCAACGACGTGCCGACGATCGGCGCGACCAACTGGGCCGGCGGCCTGGCCGCGACCGAGCACCTGCTGGCGCTCGGGCACCGGCGCATCGGCTTCATCGCCGGGCCGAAGCGGCTGCTGTGCAGCCGGGCCCGCCTCGACGGCTACGGCGCGGCGCTGGCCGCGGCCGGCGTCGAGGCCGACCCGGAGCTCATCCAGCCCGGCGACTTCTACCACGAGTCCGGCTGCGCCGGCGCGGACGCGCTGCTGCGCCTGGACCGGCCGCCGACCGCGATCTTCGCGGCCAGCGACCAGATGGCGTTCGGCGTCTACGAGGCGGTGCGCCGCCGCGGTCTGCGCGTGCCCGACGACGTGTCCGTGGTCGGCTTCGACGACCTGCCGGAGAGCCGCTGGGCATCGCCGCCGCTGACCACTGTGCGCCAGCCGCTGGCCGAGATGGGCCTGCTCGCCGCCCGCACCGTGCTGCGCCTGGCCCGGGGCGAGGACATCGAGACGCCGCGGATGGAGCTCGCGACCTCGCTCGTCGTGCGGGAGAGTACGGTCACAGCCTGACCCGTTGCGCCGGTTTGCATCGAAGGTTGACAGTGGAGGCGTGAACCGTTTCAACCGCTGGATCGCCCGGCGGGCGGCGCGGGACGACGCGGCGCTCGTCGCCGAACTGGTCGCGGCCGGCCGCACGCCGGCTCGGCCCGGCTGGCACCTCACGCGGGCCTTCGTCGTCGCGGCCGCGGTGCTGGTCCAGATCGTCGCCCTCGGCTCGCTCGCGCTCGGCGCGTGGCTGTGCGTGCGGCACTTCCCGAGCTACACGCTGCTGCCGGGCGTGGCGCTGCTCGCCTTCGGCGTGGTGCTGCTGCCGCGGCCGCCGGGCCTGCCGCGGTACGCCACCCGGTTGCACCGCCGCGACGCGCCGCACCTGTTCGCGTTCGTCGACCGGGTCGCCGAGCGGGTCGGGGTGCCCGCCCCGGGCCTCATCGTCGTCGACGACCGCTTCGCCGCCGACGGCGCGACCACGGGCGTGCTGCGCCGCCGCTACCTGCGGCTCGGCGCGCCGCTGCTCGCGGTCCTCGACGCCGATCAGCGCGCCGCCGTCGTGGCCCACCAGCTGGCGCACTTCGACAGCGGCGACCCGCTGCGCGGCGGTCCGGCCGCCGCCGTCGACGAGAGCCTGTCGGCGCTGGTCCTGCTGTTCGAGCCGCGCCCACCCGCCACCATGCGGGCCACGAACGATCCGCAGCTCCTGCGGGCGAGCCTGGCCACCGGCGGGTTCGGCAAGCTCGGTGGCGTGGCCGCCGACGTCTGGTACGCCGAGGTCCTCCTGCGCCCCGTCCTCGCCGTCCTGCAGTGGCTGTCGGTGCTGGTCCGGCTGGCCGTCGTCGGCGCGGCCCGGTCCGACGTGCACCGGGCCGAGTACCGCGCGGATGCGGTCGCCGCCGAGGTCGCCGGTTCGGCGGCCGCGCTCGAGGCCGTGTCGCTGCTCGCGGCCCGGGAGCCGGTGCTCACCGTGCTGCGCCGGCACGTGCGCGCCGGGGGCAGCGACCGGCCCGACCCCGAGGCGTGGCGGGCCCTCGCCCGCTCGGTGCTGGAGCACGGCGTCGCCGAGTCGGCGCCGGACGCCTCGCCGTTCGCCGGTCATCCGCCGCCGGCGTACCGGATGCGGCTCCTGCGGTCGCTGCCGGATCACCCGGCGCCGCCGCGGGACGACGCCGGCTGCGCCGGGGTGGACGCCGAGCTGGCGGGGGAGTTCCGGCGGATGGCGCGGGACCTGCGGTACGGCTGAGGCTCACGCGGCGAAGCGCGCCTCCAGCGCGGCGAGGACGTCGCGGCCGACCAGGTCGGCCGGGCGCATCGCGTCGACGGACAGCAGCCGCCCGCGCAGCGAGTACCAGGCCCGCAGCGGCGCCGTCGTGCGGTGGTAGAGGCCCAGCCGCTCCCGGATCACCGGCGCGGTGTCGTCGCTGCGCCCGCCGGTCGCGCCCCGGGCCAGCAGCCGCCGGGTCAGCTCCTCGTCATCGGCCCGCAGGTGCAGCGCGACGTCGGGCTCCAGGCCGTGCTCGGCGCCGAGGCGCTCCAGGCGGTGCGCCTGCTCCACCGTGCGGGGCAGGCCGTCCAGGACGTAGCCGGCGGCGCCGGTCAGCGCGTGGCCGAGCGCGTCGAACAAGACGTCGTCGGGGACCAGCGCGCCGCGGTCGAGGTGGCGGCGGGCCGCCCGGCCGATGGCGGTGCGGCGGGCCACGTGGCCGCGAAGGATGTCGCCGGCGGCGATGTGCGGGATGTGGAAGTGGGCGGCGATCCGCGCGCCCTGAGTGCCCTTGCCGGCACCGGGGGCGCCGATCAGCAGGACTCGCATGCATCGTCTCCTGGTCGGGATGGCGATCGGTCGGGTGAACGCGCTCGACGCTACGGGCGGCGTACCGGCCCTCCATCGGCACAACTGCCGAACCCGGCCGCGGCGGCCTGCGTAGGCGGGTCCGCCTACGCGCTACGGTCGGACGGGTGCTGGAGCAAGAGGTCGCGCCGGCATTCACGCCGCTGCTGCGCAACAAGCTCGTGCCGCCGCGGCTGTGGCCCGGCTACCTCGACCGCCCCGCGCTCGTCGACCAGCTGGCCGAACGCGCGGTGCCGGGCCGGCTCGCCTTCGTCGGCGCCCCGGTCGGCTGCGGCAAGTCGACCCTGCTGGCGCTGCTGGCCCGGCGCATCGCCGCCTCGGGCCACCTCGCCTGGTACAGCCCCGACGCCGGCGACAACACCGTCACCTCGTTCTGGGCGTACGTCATCGCCGCCCTCACCGACGCCGTCGGCGATGCCGCGAGCCGGGCCGGGCGGGTCCTGGCCGCGCCCGGCACCACGGTGCCCGGCGACGTCCTGCCCACGCTGATCAACGACCTCACCGTCCTCGACCACCCGGTCACGCTGGTCATCGACGACTACGACCTCGTCGCCGCGCCGGCCATCCACGCGACCCTCGGGTTCCTCGTCGAGCACCTGCCGCCGTCGCTGAGCCTCGTCGTGGCCAGCCGCCACGAGCCGCCCGCCGAGTGGCCGACGAGCCGCCTGCGGGCCCGCAACCTGCTGGTCGACCTCGGCCCGCAGGAGCTGCGGCTCACCCGCGAGGAGGCGGCCCGGCTGCTGGCCCAGGAGATCGGCGCGCCGCTGCCCGAGGCCGACCTCGACCTGCTCTACGAGCGCACCGAGGGCTGGTGCGCGGGGCTGCACCTGGCGGCGCTGTCGCTGCGCGGACGGCCCGACGTCCACCAGGTCGTCGAGGCGTTCTCCGGCGCCGACCGCAACATCGCGGAGTACCTCATGGCCGAGCTCCTGGGCCGCGAACCGGCCGCCGTGCGCACCTTCCTGCGCCGTACGGCCATCCTCAACCGGTACTGCGCCGAGCTGTGCGACCAGGTCACCGGCGGTCACGACGCGGCCGAGATCCTGCGCCGGGCCGAGCGGGACCACCTGTTCCTCGTCGCGCTGGACAGCCACGGCACGTGGTTTCGCTATCACCGCCTGCTGCGCGACATCCTGCTGGGCGAGCTGCGGGCCACCGAGCCGGAGCTGGTGCCGCAGCTGCACCGGCGGGCCGCGGCCTGGCTGCAGGCGCACGGCCTGGCCGCGGAGGCGGTCCGTCACGCCGTCGCCGCCGGCGACCCCGACACCGCCGGGCGGCTCATCCGCGCCAACTTCTTCCGCGTCGCCAACGACGGCGACGTGGCCGCGGTGCTGTCCTGGTTCGACGCGATGGGCGGCGCGATCCTGCAGGCCGACGCCCGCCTGCTCATCGCCCGCGCGATGACCGCGGTGCTGGCCGGCGACTTCGACGGCGCCGCGGCGTGGCTGGAGGAGGCCGGCTCGTCGCCGCGCCGCAACGACCGGCTGCGGGCCCGGATCGAGGCCAAGAAGGCGATGCTGCGGCAGTTGCGCGGCTACGCCGCGGGTGATGTGGGGCAGGCGCGGCGCTGGTCGCGCAGCGCGCTGTCCGACCTTCCTCGAAGCGATGTCTGGTACAGCCTGTCGCTGGTCCACGCCGCTTACGCCGACCGGCGCCGGGGCGAGGACGACGCCGCGGTGCATGCGCTGCGCCGGTGCCTGGCCCGGGCCGAGGCGACCGGCAACCACCTGCTGACGGTGCAGGCCAAGGGCGGGATGATGCTGACGTACTGCAGCCTCGGCCGCCTCGACGCGGCCCGCGAGTGGACCGAGCGCACCGCCCGCGACGAGCGCTGGCGGCGCCTCGACGAGCACTGCTCGACCTACTCCCGGCATTACGTCGCCGGCTGGCTGGACCTGGCCGAGGGGCGCCCCGACACCGCCGAGCCGCGCCTGCGCCGGGCGCTGGAGCTGGCCCAGCGCGGCCCGTACCGCATCGAGCTCGTCGAGGTCCTCGCCGCCCTGGCCGAGGCCCGCGACCGGCTGGGCGAGGACGACTCCGCGGCCGCGCTGCGCGCCCGGGCCCGGCGCATCCTGGCCGCCTGCCCCGAACCGGGCCGGCTGCTCGCCCCGGCCGGTACCGAGCGCCCCGTGCTCGCGGACGGCGACGGCCTCACGGAGCGCGAGCGCATGGTGCTCGGCATCCTCGCCGAGGGCCTCACCAGCGCGCAGATGGCCCGGCGCCTGCACGTGAGCGAGCGCACGATCGCCGCACACCTCCGGGCGATCTATCGCAAGATCGGCGTGCGCAACCGGGCCGCCGCGACCCGGTACGCGCTGGACCACCATCTGACACCGGGGCCGTAGCGAATGTCCGCAATCGGAACCTGGTGACCGGCGCCCCGGCGCGCTCGGTCATGATTGGCCCATGACGGTGGACCGCACGCGCGCCGAACGCCTGGGCGACCTCCTCACCGCCTGGGTCGACCGGCTCCCGCCGCGGGTGCGCCGGTTCGTGCCGCGGGAGCTGGCCGGGTTCGCGATGCTGGGCGGCTTCACGTTCGCCATCGACCTGGCCGTCCTGGCCATGCTGCGGCACTGGACGCACCTGCCGATCGCGGTCGCGGTCGCCATCGCCTACATCGGGGCGTTCACGCTCAACTTCATGCTCAACCGGACCGTGAACTTCCGCTCGCACGCGCCGGTGGGCAAGCAGTTCCTGCGCTACGCGGTGGTCATGGTCGGCGACTTCCTCATCACCGTCGTGGTGACCACCGCGCTGACGATGCTCGGCCTGGACTTCCGCATCGCGCGGGTGCTGGCCTCCGTCTTCGTCGCCGTCTTCACCTACACGGCGTCGCGCTGGTGGGTCTTCCGC
The DNA here is from genome assembly GCF_050936175.1 of Dactylosporangium sp. CA-139066. Lineage (NCBI taxonomy): Bacteria > Bacillati > Actinomycetota > Actinomycetes > Micromonosporales > Micromonosporaceae > Dactylosporangium > Dactylosporangium sp. CA-139066. Next base: position 5,081,155 of record NZ_JBNJNH010000001.1, read on the forward strand.
GACCGCCCGGTCCCCGCGCCGGCCGTCGCCGTCGAGGACTCCGATCCGGACCTGGACGCGGTCGGCGGACCGGTCGCCTGAGGGTGCCCCCACGGGTCGGGAAGTTTCGCGTAATCTCTGCGTGCTTCCGTACCCCGTGATCAATGAATGAGGCCCCCTCCATGAGCCAGACCTTCCCGTCGCCGGCCCAGCAGTACGCCGGCGCCCAAGCGGTGCGGTGCCGCTTCTGCGGCTGCGTGCCGGCGGTGCAGACGACGTTCCGCGGCCACCAGGGCATGATCATCCTGATGCGGTTCCTGAGCCTGCAGGGCCCGTTCTGCCGCGACTGCGGCCTGGCGACGTTTCGCAGCATGACGTCGAAGACGCTCATCCAGGGCTGGTACAGCTACGGCTCGATCATCGCGGCCCCGATCACGATCCTCATCAACCTGTTCCGGCGCGGCAAGGTCGCCAGCCTGCCGGCGCCGCAGCCCGCCGCCGACGGCAGCGGCCAGCGCCCGATGGACCCGGGCAAGCCGCTGCTGGCCCGCCCGATGTCCATCATCGGCCTGTGCATCCCGGTCGCGCTGTTCGTACTGTTCGTGGTCGCCGTGACCCTGGACGGCAGCTCGTCCTAGACCGCCAGGAGGCGGTCGAGCAGGCGGTGGTACTGCTGCACCGCGTCGCGCTTGCCCTCGGTGCTGTCCGAGCCGCGGGCGCCGGCGCGGGCCAGCTGCTCCTCGCGCTCGTGGACGTTGTCCGCCAGGGACTGCACGGCCTCGTCGAGCAGCTGCCGGGCCTCGGCGACGGTCGCGGTGGGGTCCTCGACGAACCGGGTCTGCATCTCGTGCCAGCGCTGCCGTAGCTGCTCGGCCTGCCCCGGATCCCAGATGCACGTGCTCTCGCTGCTCGCGGCGGCCGGCTCCGGGCTCGCCTCCTGGGTCGGCTGCGTGCCCGGCGGGGCCGCCTGCGGGGCCGTCGGCGCCGGCGCCGGCGCCGGCGGCGGTGTGGTGGCCTGCGTTGCCGGTTGCGGGGCGGGCTGCCCCGGCGCCTGCGGGGTGGCCGGCGGCATCGGGATCGCGGTGCCCGGCGTGGTCTCGGTCGGGCGCTGCTCCTGCATGGCGGGTCCGCCTTTCCAGAGAGATTGCGTGGTCAGCCGTGGCGGGGTACCGGCCCGCCGCCGCGGGGGTCGCCGACCAGGTCGGCGAACAGGATGCGGTAGTGCATCAGCGCCTGCCGCAGCTGCTCGGTCGAGGCCTGGCCGCGCTCGTTGATCTGGTTGATCTCGTGGGCGTCGCGGTAGTGGCCCAGGGTCTCGGCGTGTTCGACGCTGAGATCCTGGACCTGGGTGTCGAAGTCGCCGACCGGGTAGCCGCGCTCGGCCATCACGAGCGTCACGAGCTCGTCCGCCTCCCGGGTGGCCGCCTCCGGCTGCTCGACGAAGTGCGCCTGCGTCTGCTGCCACTGCTCGGCGTACCGTTGCCGCTGCTCGGGCTCGAGTTCCTTGAGCTGCAGTCCGGCGTGGCGCCGCTCCCGCCCCTGCAGGTCGCGCTCCGCCGCCCGGCGGCTGGGCTGCTCGGCGACGGCCCGGTCGTACTCCGGCCCGAAGCGCCGCCGCAGGTCTCGCGAGCGCCGATACCGCCCGACGGCCATGACGACGGCCGCGGCGATGATGAGCACGATCACGATGACGGCGAGTGTGGTCGTGACAGACGACATGGCGGCTCCCTCCGACGCTTCCGGTACGAACGCTAGCCCGCACCGACGTCCCCGCCCTCACCCGCCGATCATGTGCGCCACTCTGCCGCTCTGTGCGTTCGCGGGCGTTCGCTCTGTGCGTGCGTGCGCGGGCGTTCGCCTCGCCCGCGTCGATGGCTGGGGTGCTTACCTAGTTTCCTAGGATGCGGTGCGCCATGTGAGCCGGGCGTTTTTGTCGTACCCCGCTGGCAGGATCAGAGGCATGGACATCGACCTCGACGCCGCCGTGGCGTTCATGACGACGCACGCCCGCGTGCTCGACCGGCGGCGGCTGCAGTTCGCCCTGGGTCACGCCACCGCCGACGACGTGCTCGCCGCGCTCGATGCCTACCGCAACCCCGACGGCGGCTACGGCTGGGGCCTGGAGCCCGACCTGCGCTCCACGACGAGCCAGCCGGTCGGCGCCATGTGCGCGCTGGAGGTCCTCGCCGACCTGCCGGACACCACGAGCCGCCGCCCGATCGAGCTGCTCGACTGGCTCGCCGCCCACACGTTCGCCGGCGGCGGCGTGCCGTTCGCGCTGGGGTTCCCCGACACCGAGGGCAGCGCTCCGCACTGGGTCGGCGCCGACCCGGCGGTGCCGACGCTGCAGATGACGGCACAGCTCGCCGCCCAGGCCCACCGCCTCGCCCGGCACCGCGCCGACGTCGCCGAGCATCCGTGGCTGGCCGCCGCGACCGGCTACTGCCTCGACGAGATCGAGCGCACCGAGGAGGCCCCGCACGCCTACGTGCTGATGTTCGCCATGCACTTCCTGGACGCGGCCGCCGCCCGGGTGCCGCGGGCCGGGCAACTGCTGGAGCACCTGAGCCGGTTCGTGGTCCGCGACGGGCCGACCCCGGTCGCCGGCGGCGCCGAGGGCGAGGTCCTGCATCCGCTCAGCTTCGCCCCGCACGCCGACGGGCCGGCCCGCGCCATGTTCGACGCCGCCACGGTGCGGGCCGAGCTGTCCCGGACCGCGGCCGGGCAGCGCGAGGACGGCGGCTGGACGGTCGACTTCACCGCGTTCTCGCCGGCCGCCGCGATCGAGTGGCGGGGCTTCGCGACGCTGCAGGCTTTGGCGGCGCTGCGCGGCGCGTCGCTGTAACGGTCCGGACGGCCGACGTCACCACGCGCTGCGCAACGCCGACGGCAGGCCGCAGCCGCCGGCCGGGGCGCAGTCCACCGCGGCCGTCGCCGGCCCGTCGCCGTCCTCGCCCGCCGCGCCGCGGCGCCGCCGCCCGCCCGCCGTCGTCCTCGCTCGCCTGCCGCGCCGCCCGACCGTCGCGCCACCCGCTCGCCCGCCGCGCCGCCCGCTTGCCCGCCGTCGTCCTCGCCCGCCGCCTGCTTGCCCGCCGTGCCGCCCGCTTGCCCGCCGTGCCGCCCGCTTGCCCGCCGTCGTCCTCGCCCGCCGCGTCGCTCGCCCGCCGTCGTCCTCGCCCGCCGCGCCGCTCGCCCGCCGTCGTCCTCGCTCGCCTGCCGCGCCGCCCGACCGTCGCGCCGCTCGCCCGCCGCGGCGCCTGCTCGCCCGCCGCGGCGCCCGCTCGCCCGCCGCGCCGCTCGCCCGCCCCCCTCGATGGCTTCCGCGATCGCGTGGCGGGGCTTTGCGACGCTGCAGGCTTTGGCGGCGCTGCGCGGCGCGGCGCTCTAACGGCCGGACGGTCGATGTCGCCGTGTTCTCGGCGGCCGCCGCGACCGAGCGGTGTTGCGCGGCGCGTCGGTGTGGCGGCTGGTCGGTTTGGCTTCGCGGCGCCGGTTGCCGTAAGCGGTGTCGGCAATCCGCTACAGGCGGGCGGCGGAAACGGGCGGCGCCTAGATTGCGGCGCATGAGGGCGCTGTTACCGATGGTGATCGTGGGCGGGTTGCTGCTGGCCGGATGCTCGTCCGGCGACAAGGGCGAGCCGGCCGCGCCGGTCGCCGCTGGACCGGGGGCGGCGACCGGTGCGCCGGCGTCGGCCGCGGCGTCGTCGCTCGGGGTCGACGATCTCGACCAGGACGGTACGCCGGACCCGGACTGCGGGCAGCAGGACTTCGGCGCCGGGCTCGTGCTGCGCATCCCGTGCACGATCCCCAACCCCAACGACCCGGACGACGGGACGCGGCTGGTGAAGGACTCGCTGTACCGGCTGCCGTCCTATGACGCGGACCTCACCGGGATCTCCGGGTCGCTGGTCACGGCCCGCGCCACCGACGGGAAACGCGTCGTGATCTTCGTGTTCAACAGCGACAACCTGTTCGCCACCGGCAGCGACAGGCTCGGTGACAACAACACGCTCGACCCGGTCGTGGCGCTCATCAACGCGAAGTTCGCCGGGGGTGCGATCCAGGTCCGCGGGCACACCGACAAGACGGGTACGGCCTCGAACAACCAGGCGCTGTCGGAGCGGCGGGCCGCGACCGTGCGGGACTACCTCACCGGGCACGGCGTCAAGGCCGGGCAGGTCAGCGCGGCCGGGCTGGGCAGCAGCCAGCCGCTGGTCGAGGAGACCAACCCGGACGGCTCGCCGAGCCTCGCCGGTCGCGCGTTCAACCGCCGCGTCGAGCTCGCCATCCGCCTGCCCTAAGACTCCAGGCGCTGGGACCGTGGCGCCGGGAACGTCGCGCGGTGCTGCTGTTCGGCTGCGCTGCGGGTGCCGGCCGGGAGCAGCGGCCGGGCCTCAGGGGTGGCCCGGGGCGAGCTGCACCTGTTCCGCAACTTCGGCGATGTCAACGCGGCGGTCGGCGTGCCGACGGTACGTTCGGTGCGGCCGGCTGGCGGGCGCGTGGACGAGAGCGGGCACGGGTGCCACGATCGCAACTCAGGCGGCGCGCCGCGCTCATCGGCCTGGCCGCGGTGCTGCTGGCGCTGACCGGCGTGAGCGTCGTCGGCACGGTCGCCACCCGTAACGCGGCCCGCGCGGCGCAGACCGCCACGTCGCTGGCGGAGTCGTACCACATCGCCCGTGACGCGGTGGCGCGCGAGGAGATCTACGAGCAGCAGTACCGCATCGAACCCGAGCGCCGTGCCCGCGCCCAGCATGCCGAGGCGGCCGCGCACTTCCAGGCGGCGCTGGACCAGATCCAGGCTCGCGGCAATGCTCACGACCGGGCCCTCGTCGTGCAGGCCCGGATCCTGCAGCCGCTGTACCTGGCCTCGGTCGAGAAGCTGTTCGCCGCCGTCGACCACGCCAACCCGGCCGAGATCTTCCGGCTCAACCGCGACGAGGTGGACCCGGCGGCATACCAGATCGACTTCATGCTGCAGGAGGCGACGGCCGAGCACGTGGCCGCGGCCGCGGAGGCCAACACCCGCCTGAACCAGGTCGAGCATGTCGTGTTCCTCGCGACGGTGTCGACGTTCGGGGTGGGGCTGGCGATGATCGTGGCGTTCTCCGCGATCGCGGTGGGGTACCAGCGGCGGCTTGTGCGCCAGGCGACCGAGAGTGCGCACCGCGCAACCCATGATCCGCTCACCGGGCTGCCCAACCGGGCGCTGTTCACCTCCCGGACCACCGAGGCTTTCGAGGGTGAGCCGTCGGTGCTCATGCTCGACCTGGACCGGTTCAAGGAGGTCAACGACACCCTCGGCCACCACTACGGGGACGAGCTGCTGCGCCAGGTCGCCAGGCGCGCCACCGGCGCGGTGCGGACCGGCGACACCGTCGCGCGGCTGGCCGGGGACGAGTTCGCGATTCTGCTGCCCGACACCGGCAGTGAAGACGCGGTGCAGCTCGCCCAGCGCGTGCAGGCCGAGCTGCACCGCAGTTTCGTCCTCGGCGACGTCACCGTCGACATCGAGGCGAGCATCGGCGTCGCCTCCGCCCCGCAGGACGCCGCGAGCGCCGACGAGCTGCTGCGCTGCGCCGACATCGCGATGTACGCGGCGAAGGACGCCAAGACCGGCACGGTCGCCTACCGGCCGGCGATGCACGCGGAGGACAGCAGCCGGCTGCTGCTGCTCGGCGACCTGCGCCGGGCGCTGGAGACCGAGGACCAGATCACGCTGCACTACCAGCCGAAGGTGCGCCTGAGCGACGGCGGGCTCAGCGGTGTGGAGGCGCTCGTGCGCTGGCAGCACCCGGTGCGCGGGCCGATCGCCCCGAACGACTTCATTCCGGTCGCCGAGACGACCGGACTGATCAACCGCCTGACGTTGTACGTCCTGCGCCGCGCCCTGGCGCAGACCCGGGCCTGGCTCGACGCGGGCCGGGAGGTGCCCGTCGCCGTGAACCTCTCGCCCCGGTGCCTGCTCGACCCGGCCCTGGTGGAGCACGTCACGCGGCTGCTGGGCGAGCACCGGGTACCAGCCGCGCTGCTGCGCCTGGAGGTCACCGAGTCGGCCGTCATGGCCAACCCGGCGCAGGCCACGGCGACGCTGCGGCAGCTGCACGACCTCGGTGTACACCTGTCGATCGACGACTACGGCACCGGGTACTCCTCGATGGCGTACCTCAAGCAGCTGCCCGTCGACGAGCTCAAGGTCGACCGTACGTTCGTGCAGCACATGGACACCGACCACGACGACGCCGTCCTGGTGCGGGGCGCGATCGAGCTCGGCCACAACCTGGGCATGACCGTCGTCGCCGAGGGGGTGGAGGGCAGCGCCCACGTCGACGCGCTGCACGAGCTGGGCTGCGACATCGCGCAGGGCTTCCACTACGCCCGGCCGATGCCGGCCGAGCAGCTCGACGCCTGGCTGGAGTCCCGGGTACTGGTCGTCCGGCCGTAGCGTCGGGTCCCGGCCAAGGGGTTGCGGGGCAGCGGTGGCAACCGGTTGACAAAGGCGGTCCCGGGGCGGTCGGATGGAGCGCACCCGCCGCCGACCCGCAAGGGACTCGCATGATCATCGATCGGGCCGAAGTCATCGTCACCAGCCCCGACCGCAACTTCGTGACGCTGAAGCTCACCACCGACGACGGGCTCACCGGGCTCGGCGACGCCACCCTCAACGGGCGCGAGCTGTCCGTGGTCAGCTACCTGCGCGACCACGTCGTGCCGCTGCTCATCGGCCGCGACGCCGGGCGCATCGAGGACACGTGGCAGTTCCTGTACCGCAGCGCGTACTGGCGGCGCGGGCCGGTGACGATGGCGGCCATCGCGGCCGTCGACGTGGCGCTGTGGGACATCAAGGCCAAGGCGGCCGGGATGCCGCTGTACCAGCTGCTCGGCGGCGCCTCCCGGGCCGGGCTGCTCGCCTACGGCCACGCCTCCGGCCGGGACCTGCCGGAGCTGTTCGACAGCGTGCGCAAGCACCAGGAGCTGGGGTTCCGGGCGATCCGCATCCAGTCCGGGGTGCCGGGCCTCAACCGCATCTACGGCATCGCCTCCAACGTCGCGTTCGACGCCAACGCCGGCGTGCGCTACGACCACGAGCCCGCGCAGCGCGGCGTCCAGCCGGCCGAGGAGGACTGGGACACCCGCGCGTACCTGCGGCACCTGCCGACCGTGTTCGAGGCGGTGCGCTCGGAGTTCGGCCCGGAGGTGCCGCTGCTGCACGACGCCCACCACCGGCTCACCCCGATCCAGGCGGCGAAGCTGGGCCGGTCGCTGGAGCCGTACGACCTGTTCTGGCTCGAGGACTGTACGCCGGCGGAGAACCAGGAGGCGCTGCGTCTCGTGCGCAGCCACACCGTGACGCCGCTGGCCATCGGCGAGGTGTTCAACACCGTCTGGGACTACCAGCTGATCATCCGCGAGCAGCTGATCGACTACGTGCGCTCCGCGGTCACGCACACCGGCGGGATCACGCACCTGCGCAAGATTCTCGACTTCGCGGCGCAGTACCAGATCAAGTCCGGCATGCACGGCCCGACCGACATCTCGCCGGTCGGCATGGCCGCGGCGCTGCATCTGGGGCTCGCGATCCACAACTTCGGCATCCAGGAGTACATGCTGCACGGCTCGCGCACCGACGCCGTGTTCCAGCAGTCGTTCACGTGGTCGGGCGGGCTGCTGCATCCGGGGGACAAGCCGGGGCTCGGCGTCGAGTTGGATGTCGACGAGGCGGGCAAGTACCCGTACGAGCAGGCGTACCTGCCCTTCAACCGGCTCGCCGACGGCACGGTCCACGACTGGTGACGTTCTCGCTCCCGGATCACGCTCCGCCCGGGTGCGTCGGGCGCCGGAACTTCGCACAGCCCTCACGCACATCGGCGCATCGCGGCCGCGGGCGCGGCCAGCCGGGGCCGCACCGCCTCGTTCGTCCGGCCGTGCTCGGTCCCGCATGACCGGGCGGCCGAAGCTGGGCGATCGTCCCGGTCCGCTGGGCGAGGCCGGGCGCACGCGACCTGCCCGGTTCGCTGTATCGGACATATGCCCCGTCGGGAGAAAAATCCGATAAGTCGTGGCGCGCCAGCGCCCGACTTATCGGTCGGCACGTTCAGCGGCGTGACGTTGAGCCGCGCGGTACGAACTCCGTCGACAGCGGGGCCTGCTTCGGGGGCGGCTCGCCGGCGGTCAGCGCGATCAGCCGCCGCACCGCCCCGCCCCCCAGCGCGCCCAGCGGCGCCCGGATTGTGGTGATCGGCGGCGAGGTGAAGTCCGAGCCGAAGATGTCGTCGAAGCCGACGATGCTGAGCCGGTCCGGCACCGCCACGCCCGCGTCGCGGCAGGCGTGCAGCAGGCCGATCGCCATGAGGTCGTTGTAGGCCAGCACGGCGCTCGCCCCGCTGGCCAGGACGCGGCGCAGGGCCGACGCGCCGCCCTCCATCGTCGGGGCGCCGGGGCCGATCTCCACAATGGACAGGCCGCGGCGCGGGGCCTCGTCGAACACGATGTCCCAGCGGGCCTGGCTCATCCACGACGCGGCCGGGCCGGACAGGAAGACCGCCGAGCGGTGGCCGGCCCCGGCGAGGTGGGCCAGGGCGGCGCGGATGCCGGGGGCCACGTCGGGGACGAGGCACTCGACGCCGGCGACGGCCCGGTTGACGGCGACGACCGGCTTGCGCGCGGCCAGCGCGCGGATCTCGGCGTCGTCCAGGCGCGAGGCGACGAGCACGAAACCGTCGACGGACGGCACGAGGCGGTCGGCGGTGTGCCGCTCCAGTTCCGGCGACTCCTGCGACTCGGCGAGCACCAGCGTGCGGCCGTGCTCGGCGGTGACGCGCTCGGCGCCGCGGATCAGGTCGAACCACACCGGGTTGGTGATGTCGGACAGGATCAGGGCGAGGGTTCCGGTCCGTCCGGTCGGCAGGGCCCGGGCCAGGGGATTGATCCGGTACCCGAGCGCCTCGGCCGCCTCCCGGATGCGCTGCTCGGTCTTGGCGTTGGTGCGGCCGGGCTTGTGCAGCGCGCGGGACACGGTCGACGGGCTGACGCCGAGCGTCCGGGCGATGTCGTAGATCGTCGTCGGCGAGCGGCGGGCGGGTCCGTCCTCGGCCACAGGAGCACTCCAGAAAACGACCAGACGACAGCGACAGCCAGGCAGAAGGCAACCGGTTGCCAACCATACGCCGGCGTGGCAAGTCCTGGCAACACGTGGCAACCGTTTGGCGTGACGGGTGGCGGTACCGCAGGGTCGTGGCATGGCGAAGATCCCCGTGCCCCTGCGGCTGGACCCCGACCGTCTCCTGCCGGCCGACCCGGCGGTCCGGCCGGTCGCCCGCCGGCTGTACGAGGCGGTGCGCGACCGGCCGATCATCTCGCCGCACGGGCACGTCGACCCGCGCATGCTGCGCGACGACGCGCCGTTCGCCGACCCGGCCTCGCTGTTCATCCAGCCCGACCATTACGTGACGCGGATCCTGCACGCGCACGGCGTACCGTTGCGGCGGCTCGGGGTCGGGGAAGGCCCGCTGCCCGAGGACCGCGCCCGCGCCGTCTGGCGGGAGCTGTGCGCGCACTGGGCGGCATTCCGCGGTACACCCGTGCAGTATTGGCTCGCCACCGAGCTGCACGACATCTTCGGCGTGGCGCAGCGCCCCGACACCGCCGACCCCGACGCGCTGTACGACGCGATCGCCGCCCGGCTGCGCGAGGACGCCTACCGGCCGCGGGCGCTGCTGCGCCGCTTCGGCATCGAGTTCCTGGCCACCACCGACGACCCCGCCGACGACCTCGAGGCGCACGCCGCCCTGGCCGCCGACCCCGGCGTGGCGGCCCGGGTCGTGCCGACGTTCCGCCCGGACCGCTACCTGGAGCCCGGCCGCCGCGACTGGCCCGGGGCCGTCAAGCGCCTCGGCGCCGTCGCCGACGCCGACACCGGCCACTACGCGGGGTTCGTGGCCGCGCTGGAGGCCCGGCGGCGGTACTTCATCGAGCGCGGCGCCGTCTCCACCGACCACGGCCACATCGACGCCGCCGCCGCGCCCCTCGACCCGTCCGACGCGGCCCGCATCTACGCCCGCGCGCTGGCCGGCGAGGCGACGCCGGCGGAGGCGACCGCGTTCCGCCGCCACATGATCCTCGAGATGGCCCGGATGTCGTGCGACGACGGGCTGGTGATGACCGTGCATCCGGGGGTGTACCGCAACCACCACCCGGCGTCGCTGGAGGCCTTCGGACCGGACACCGGCCACGACATCCCGGTCGCCGCCGAGTTCACGCGCGCCCTGCAGCCGCTGCTGGCCCGCTACGGCACCCACCCCAACCTGCACCTGGTCCTGTTCACGGTCGACCCGTCGGTGTACGCCCGCGAGATCGCCCCGCTCGCCGGCTTCTACCCGGCCGTGTACGCCGGTGTCCCGTGGTGGTTCCTGGACAACCCGGCCGCGATCCGCGGCTTCCAGCAGGCGGTCACCGAGATCGCGGGCTTCGGCCGGCTGTCGGGCTTCATCGACGACACCCGCGCGTTCTGCTCGATCCCGGCCCGCCACGACATGTCCCGCCGCCTCGACGCCGGGTTCCTCGCCGGCCTCGTCGCCGAGCACCGCCTTGAGGAGGACGAGGCCCTCGACACCATCGAGGCGCTCGTCACGACCCAGCCGGCGAAGGTCTTCAAGCTGTGAGCCGCCGCCGGCCGCCCACCCGGATCGTCCACCTGGGACTCGGCGCCTTCTTCCGGGCCCACCAGGCCTGGTACACCCACGCCGCCCCCGACGCCGCCGAGTGGGGCATCGCCGCGTTCACGGGCCGCTCATCCGCCCTGCCCGACGTGTTGCGCGCCCGCGACGGCGTCTACGACCTGGTGATCCGCGGCCCGCAGACCGACGAGACGGTGGTACCGGCGTCGCTGAGCGAGGTCCACCCCGGCACCGACGTCGCGGCCTGGCGCCGCGTCTGGTCCAGCCCGCGGACCGCGATCGCGACGCTGACCGTCACCGAGGCCGCCTACGCCGACCCGGCGCTCGCCGCCCGCCTGCTCGACGGCCTGTCGGCCCGCCGTGCCGCCGGCGCCGGCCCGATCGCGATCGTCCCGTGCGACAACCTGCCGTCCAACGGCGACGTGCTGCGCACCGCGGTGACGGCCGCCGCCGGCCCGGCCCTGGCGTCCTGGATCGGCGAGCACGTGTCGTTCGTGTCGACGATGGTCGACCGCATCACCCCCGCCTCGCCGCCCGCCGCCCCGGTCGTCACCGAGCCCTACCACGAATGGGTCCTCAGCGGCGACTTCCCCGCCGGCCGCCCGGCCTGGGAGGTGCCCGGCGCCCGCTTCGTCGCCGACGTGCGCCCCCACGAGCAGCGCAAGCTGTGGCTGCTCAACGGCGGCCATTCCCTGCTCGCGTACGCCGGCGGCGCCCGCGGCCACGAAACCGTCGCCGACGCCGTGGCCGACCCGGCGTGCCGCGCGCAGCTCGAGCGGTGGTGGGACGAGGCGTCGCCCTGCCTGCCGCTGCCGCCGGCCGAGGTGGCCGACTACCGGGCGGCGCTGCTGCGACGCTGGTCGAACGGGCGCATCCGGCACCGCCTCGAGCAGATCGCGGCCGACGGCTCGCAGAAGCTGCCGGTGCGCGTCCTGCCGGTCCTGCGCTCGCAACGAGCGGCGGGCCGCCTGCCGGCCGGCGCGGCCGGCATCCTCGCCGCCTGGATCCGCCACCTGCGCGGCGGCCCGATCCCGGTCCGCGACGCCGGCGCCGCCCCGTACGTGGCCGTCGCGTCGTCCGCCCGGGCGGTCCTCGCCCGCCTGGCCCCCGACCTCGCCGACGACCGGGAGCTCGCCGCCGCCGTGGAACCCTAGGCGGCCGCGGCGACCGCCTCCGCGACCACGAGGTCCTGCCACGCCATGCCCGAGCCCTTGAACAGCACGATCCCGTTGCCCGGGCGGGCGGCGGAGCGGACCGCCGTGCGCATCGGGATCAGGTCGGTGGGGGAGAGGGCGCCCTCCGCGACGGCCAGGATCACGTCGCCGCACTCGCGCAGGGCCGTGGCCGGGTCCTCGACGACGACCGCCGCGCGGGCGCACAGGGCCGCGTCGACCTCGCGGGCGTCGGGCTCGTGCGAACCGACGGCGATCACCGCCGCGGTGTCGCGCAGCAGCGCCGAGTCGAACAGCGGCGTGCGGGCCGTCGTCGCGCACACGACCACGTCCGCCGCCTCGAGCGCGGCCGCCACCTCGGGCGTGCCGGCGCGCAGGAACCCGGAGCCCGGGTCCGGGTGGCGCACGACAACGGCCACGGCGGACAGCTGCGCGACCGCGGACAGCGCCGCGATGTGGCCGGTGCCCTGCGGGCCGGCGCCGAAGACGACCGCCCGCAGCGGGCCGGCGGGCAGCGACGGGCGGATCGCGGCGACCGACACCGCGGGCGTGCGCAGCGCGGTCAGGGCGGCGCCGTCCAGCAGCGCGACCGGCCGGAGCGTCGGCCCGTCGAAGAGCACGTAGACGGCGCTGATGCGGGGCAGGCCGCGAGCCGGGTTGGCCGGGGCGACGGCGGCGATCTTCACGCCCGCGTGCGCGGCCGAGGCGGCCGGCATGAGCAGCAGCTCGCCCGCCGGCACCGGCACCGAGGAGCGCGGCACGCCGGCCGCCGGGTCGACCGGGCCGCGCAGCGCCGACTCGATCGCGGCGACCGCGGCCGCGGGCGGCACCCGGCGCGCGATGTCGGCGGCGGAGAAGTACGGGATCATCGCAGCACGAACCCGGGCACGAGAGGGTCGTCGGGGTCCACGACGAACTCGTGGGTGCCGGTCGGGTACGCCATCCCGGTGATGACCGGCGAGGGCTCCGCGAGGGCGGTGAAGCGCGAGCCGACGATCGAGTCGTGGACCAGGGTGGCCCCGGGCGGCAGCTCGCCCGTGGCCATCAGCGTGGCCACCCGGGCCGCGGTGCCGGACCCGCACGGGGAGCGGTCCAGCTCGCCGTCGGCGAAGATGGTCACGTTGCGCTGGTGCAGCGGTCCGACCCGCTCGTAGAGGATCGTGCCGTAGATGCCGCTGAGCCGCTCGTCGGTGGGGTGGCGGGCCACCGGGTGGTCGTTGAGCGCCCACTTCACCTCGCGGCCCAGCGCGATGAGCGCCTGGTGGTGCTCCGGGGCCACGCTGAGGCCGGCCGCGGCCGCGTCGACCTGGGCGTAGATCGCGCCGCCGTAGCTCACGGCGGCCTCGACCGGGCCCCGGCTCGTCGGCACCTCGACGGCGGCCGCGATCAGGAACGACGGCACGCTCACGAAGTCGACCGCGGTCACCTTCCCCGCCGTGCGGTGCACGCGGGCGGTCACCCGGCCCGACGGGACGTCGATGACCACGTCGGCGCGGCCGTCCGCCGGCGCCGGGACCCGGCCCGAGCGGACCGCCCACACGCCCAGGGCGATGGTGCCGTGCCCGCAGGCGGTGGAGAAGCCGTCCTTGTGCCAGAACAGCACGCCGAGGTGGGCGCCGGCGTCGTCGGGCGGGACGAGGAACCCGCCGTACATGTCGGCGTGGCCCCTGGGCTCGAAGCAGAGCAGGCGGCGCAGGCCGTCGACCGCCGGGTCGGCCATCGCGAAGACCCGCCGCTCGGCCACCGTCGCGCCGCGGATCTCCACCGGCGGCTCGGGAACGATCCGGAACGGCTCCCCGCCGGTGTGGAAGTCAACCGTGCGCATCCGCCCGAGCGTACCCCCTGCTCATCGACCCGCCGGGTCCGCCGCCGCGCCCCCGGGATCGGACATGCAGGGGCGGCCGCCACGGTGCCCGCGACGCAGCAGCACGGTGCAAGCCGTCGCAGTACACCACCTGGAACCGCGTCGTCACGGCGACGACGGTAACGGCCGCGCCGCGCCGAAGGGATATCCGGCGTTCCGGCGCCGTTCATGCGGCGATGGCACGCTTCGCGGCGATGGTCACCTTCAAGCTGGCCCCCGGCGACTGCGTGATCTTCGACAACACCCGGGTGCTGCACGCCCGCACCGCGTTCGCCGACGCGGCCGGCTCGTGGGACCGCCACCTGCAGGGCTGCTACGCCGACCTCGACGCTGTGCAGTGGATCACATCGCCGGACGTTGTTGCAAATAACTGGCGATAGCGAAAGACTGCCAACAACCTAGGAGGCGGTCGTGCACATTCCGGACGGATACCTGAGCCCGCAGACCAGCGCCGTGTTCGGCGCGGCCATGCTGCCGCTGTGGTGGCAGTCCGCGCGGCGCGTGAAGAAGGTCGTCAAGAGCCGCTACGTGCCGCTGGTCGCCCTCGGCGCCGCGTTCTCGTTCGTGGTCATGATGTTCAACATCCCGATCCCGGACGGCACCACCGCGCACGCGGTCGGCGGCGGGCTGATCGCCATCCTGCTCGGGCCGTGGGCGGCATGCATAGCCGTGTCCATAGCCCTGCTCATCCAGGCCCTGTTCTTCGGCGACGGCGGCATCCTGGCCTTCCCGGCCAACGCCTTCAACATGGCGGTGGTGCTGCCGTTCGTCGCCTACGGGGTGTACCGGCTGCTGACCCGCAACACCGCGCTCACCTCGAGCCGGCGCGTCTGGGCCGGCGCGGTCGGCGCCTACGCCGGGCTCAACGCCTCGGCGCTGGCCGCCGCGGTCGAGTTCGGCGTGCAGCCGGACCTGTTCCACAAGGCCGACGGCACCCCGCTCTACGCGCCGTTCCACCTCTCGCAGACAATCCCGGCGATGATGCTCGCCCACCTCGTCGTGGCCGGCGTCGTGGAGGGCGTGCTCACCGGCGGCGTCGTCGCCTACCTGCAGCGGGCCAACGTGCCGCTGCTGCGCATCAACGCGCCCGAGGTGCCGCTCACCGCGGCCGAGACGCAGCGCCGGCCGGTCAGCCCGCTGCGCGCCGCCCTCGTCACGCTCGGGATCATGGCCGTCATCAGCCCGCTGGGGCTGCTGGCGCCCGGCGGCGCGTTCGGCGAGGACGCCCCCGAGGACCTCGACCTGGCCAAGTACCATCTCGGCGCGGTGCCCGAGGGGCTGCAGAAGTACACCGACTTCTGGGGCAGCACCCTGCTGCCCGACTACGGCGGCGGGAGCTGGTGGCAGTACATCCTCTCGGCCCTGATCGGCGTGGTCGTCGTCGCCGGCCTCGTCTTCGGCGTCACCTGGCTCATCGGCCGGCTGCGCGGCGGCGAGCGGGAGGCGGCCGACCTCGACTCCCCGCCGGTGCACTCATGACGACCCCGGCGTGGCTGCTGGAGCCGGAGCTGGGCCTGTGCCCGTGCGGCTGCATCGGCAAGCGGCGCAAGGGCAGCTTCGTGGCCAAGACCCTCGCCGGGGCGACCGGCGTGCTGCGCCAGGCGATCTTCTCCGAGGACATCGCCAAGAGCCCCGGGCTGCTGCAGCGCCTCGACCCGCGGGTCAAGCTCGTCACGATGGTCGGCCTGCTCATCGTCGTCGGGCTCGTGCACTCCCTGCCGATCCTCGCCGGCGCCTACGTCGCCACCGTCGCGCTGGCCGTCGCCTCGGGGCTGTCGCTGAGCTTCTTCATCAAGCGCGTCTGGTTGTTCATCCCCATCTTCACCGGGATCGTGGTGCTGCCGGCCACCCTGTCGATCGTCACGCCCGGGCACGTGCTGCTGCCGCTGTGGACCTGGCACGGCCACACCCACGGCGTCACCGAGCAGGGCCTGCACGGCGCCGGGATCATCATCGCCCGGGTGGCCACCTCGATCTCCCTCGTCGTGCTGCTCACGCTCACCACGCCCTGGGCCCGGCTGCTGGCCGCGCTGCGCGGGCTCGGCGTGCCGAAGATCTTCGTGCTCATCATCGGCATGGCCTACCGCTACCTGTTCCTGCTGCTCGACTCGGTCGACGACATGTACACCGCGCGCCGCGCCCGCACCCTCGTCGCCGACACCGGCCGCGCCGCGACCGCGAGCGGGCGCAAGTTCGTCGCCGCCGGCGCCGGTACGCTGTTCGGCAAGGCCCACCAGCTCTCCGAAGAGGTGCATCAGGCGATGACCGCCCGCGGCTACGCCGGCGACGCCCGCACCCTCGCCGGCTTCCGGCTGCGCGGCGCCGACATCGCGTTCACGCTCTTCGCCGCCGCCCTGGCCGCGGCGATCCTGGTGGCGGATCACAAGGTGGGACGATGACCACGGTCTTCGAGTGCAAGGACCTGCATTATCGGTACGTCGAACGCTTCCCCGCCCTCGACGGCGTCAGCCTCCGGGTCGGGCGCGGCGAGACGGTCGCGCTGCTCGGCGCCAACGGCTGCGGCAAGTCCACCCTGCTCAAGCTCCTCGACGGCCTGCTCTTCGCCGAGCGCGGCACCTTCACCGCGTTCGGCGAGGAGGTCACCGAGGACAAGCTCGAGGACGAGCAGTTCAACCGCGGCTTCCGCGCCCGCGTCGGCTTCGTCTTCCAGAACTCCGACGCCCAGGTCTTCTCCCCGTCGGTGCGCGAGGAGATCGCGTTCGGCTGCCTGCAGCTGGGCCTGGACCGGGCGACCACGAGCGCCCGGGTCGACGACGTGCTGGAAATGCTCGACATCGCCGACCTCGCCGACCGCGCCCCGTTCCAGCTCTCCGGCGGCCAGAAGAAGCGCGTCGCCATCGCCTCGGTCCTCGTCATGAACCCCGAGGTCCTGCTCTTCGACGAGCCGACCGCCGCCCTCGACCCGCGGACCCAGTTCTGGCTCATCGAGCTGCTCGAGCAGCTGCGCGCGGCCGGCAAGACCATCGTCCTGGCCACCCACGACCTCGACACGCTGCCCGACCTCGCCGACCGGTGCGTCGTCTTCAGCGAACAGCACCGGGTGATCGCCGACGCCCCGACCGCCCAGGTCCTCGACGACCGCGACCTGCTGCTGTCGGCCAACCTCATCCACGCCCGGGCCGCGCTGCGCTCCTGACCGTTGACACGGTGCGCGACCCTGCGGGTATGCCGCGGTATGAGGGCGGCCGTCAGTCCGGCTGCACCGTCAAGGGCACGTCGCGCTGGTCGGTCACGCGGGTGTACGAGCCGCGGTAGCGCATCCGCAGCTTGAACGCGCCGCTCGCGCCGGCGGCGAGGACGAACGTGACGTACAGGCCGCGCAGCGAGTCGCCGCCGCTGAGGCTCGCGACCTTGGAGTCGGTCGGCGCCACCTCGGTGTTGTCCGGGCGGACCAGGCGGAAGGCGTCGTGCCCGGCCTCGATGCCGATCTCGGTGCCGGTGTACTCCGCGTCGTAGGTGCAGTGCACCGACCGCTCACCGTCGCTCACCTGCCGGAACCGCTCCGGGATGGCGGCGCCCGCCGTGCACTGCACGTTGGTGAACTTCAGCTGGTGCATCTCCGCCTGCGCCGGGCTCAGCACCGGCTGCGGCTGCAGCGCCACGAGCCCTTCGGCGCCCGTGAAGGGCACCTTGGCCAGGCGCTGGGAGTTGGCGCCCAGCACGACGACGCCGGTCGCCGGGTCGACCTTCTCGGTGATGCGGAAGGCGACGGTGGCGTCGATGTACGAGCCCGCCGGCGCGGTCAGCGACGAGCCGAGGTAGCGGCCGTTGTACGGCCCGCTGCCGAACCGCACCGAGAACGGCACGGCGGTGTCGACGCCCTCGTCGCTGTGGGCGAGGTTGGTGGCCCGCACGCTGACCACGAGCGCGGAGTCGGCGTCCGCCGGGTCGTAGACGGCGTCCTTGATGTGCAGCTGGAACCCGGCGAACCAGGCGTCCTTGTCCACGTGGAACGTGCGCTTGCCGCCGGGCCCGGCCACTGCGGCGGGGTTGCCGGTGGCGGTCGCCCGTGCGCCGTCGCCCTGGGTCGGGTCGTCGCTGCCGCGCGACGCCGTCCAGGGGTGCCAGATGAGCAGGCCCGCGACCAGCGCCGCCACCAGGATCGCGGCGCCCGGCACGCTCCTGCGGCGCGGCGGCGGCGCCTGCCCCGGCGGGACGGAGGCGGCCGGTGCGACGGGTGCGGCGGGGCCGCCCGGCGGGGCCGGCGGGGGCGGCGGGGGAGCCGCGAACGTGGCGGCCGGCGGCGCGATCACCGGCGTGCCGGCCGCGGCGACGCTGCCGGCCGCGACCACCAGCTGCGGCTCGTCGACCAGCGTCGGCGCCACCCCGAACCGCTGGTGCAGCATCGTCGCCACGAGCGGGATGCGGCTGGACCCGCCGACGAGGTACAGCGCCGTGAGCCCCCGCGGGTCGACGCCGGCCTGCCGCAGCGCCGCGCCGACGAGATCGGCCGTCCGGGTCAGCGGCGGCGCGGCCACCGCCTCGAACTCCTCCCGCGACAGGTACGCCTCCACCTCCAGCAGCGGCACCCGCACCGTCGCCGACGTGGTCCGCGACAGCTGCTCCTTGGCCCCGCGCACGTCGTCGCGGAACCCGCGCAGCACCCGCCGCCCGGCCGCGTCGACGGGCTCGACGAGCCGCCGCCACTTCCGCGCGTCCCCCGCACCCGCGGTCCGCCCGATGTGCTCGGCCAGCGCCGCGTCGAGATCGATCCCGCCCACGTCGTCGAGCCCCGCGGTGGCCACGATCGCCCACCCGGCGTCGGTGCGCCGCAGCACGGAGACGTCGAAGGTGCCACCCCCGAGGTCGTACACCGCGATCGTCGCCCCGGCCGGCAACGGCCGCCCGGAGGCGCGGGCATGGAACGCGGCCGCCGCGACCGGCTCCGGCACCAGCGTCACGCCGGGCAGCCCGGCGGCCTCGGCGGCCCGCAGCAGCACATCGCGCCGATGGGTCGCCCACGAGGCCGGATGGGTGAGCACGGTCCGCCCGACCGGGGCGCCGGCATGGCGTACCGCCTCGTCGTGCACCCGCCCGAGCACGGCCGCGATGAGCGCGTGCACCTGCACCTCGGCGTCCCCGAGCAGCACCGTGCCCTCATCGACGCGAAGCTTGGGGTTGGGCTCGCTGCGCCCCGGGTCCGACAGCGCGTTGCGGGCCGTGTCCCGCCCCGTGAGCAACTGCCCGTCGGCCGTGAGATGCACCCCCGAGAGCAACAGCGGCGACGCGTCGAACAGCAGCGGCACGGGCGCGCCCGCACCCTCCGGATCGAACAGGACGGCGGCGGTGTGCGTGGTGCCGAAGTCGATGCCGAGCAGCATCCCGACCCTCGCTCTGCGTTTAGGAGACGTTGGCCCCGCGGCTCGCGATGCTATAGGAGCCCATCAACGTGTTGCGGCTCGGCCAGGGCTCCCAAATATTGACGGATGGATGACGGGAACCGGCTGGCGGGGCTGCTCGCCGAGCAGGCCGCGTCCTATCGGGCCGTTCCGATGAGGAGCTTATCGAGGGCGAGCACTCCCCGGTCGTCCAGCGCCGGCTCACCGACGGGACGGCCTACCGGATCGTCAAGGTCCCGCATCGGCCCGCGGACCTCGAAGCGCAGCTCGACCGGTCGCCGGGGACGATGTCCGGGGTCGTGGCGCGCCGGTCGGTGCGGCGGACCGGGCCCTCGAGGTCGAGCAGGGAGGCGACGCCACCCGCGGCGCCGGTCAGCACGATCATGGCAACGACCCCAGCGTCGGGCACCATTGGAGGGTGATCAGTATCGAGCTGGCGGGCGAGCTGCGGGACGCGGGGCTGGACTGGCGGCCGCGGCCGGGGGACCGGTTCGCCATCCCCGACCGGGGCCTCGACGACCAGACGTTCGTGCTCAGCGACATGATCGCCCAGGTGCACGAGCTGCCGTTCGGCAGCACCGTGATCGGGTTCAACGGGACCACCGAGTGGGCGCTGGACGACGTGGAGCGCGACGAGGCGATCTGGCTGCCGCGCGAGGACCAGCTGCGCGACCTGCTCGGCGGCGGGTTCCGGCGGCTCGAGCGGGCCGGCGACGGGTGGCGGGTCACGGTCGACGGGCAGGCCGACACGTTCGGGGCGGGGCCCGAGGACGCGTACGCGCTGGCCCTGCTGCGGCGGCTCAAGGAACGGGAGTAGCCTGCGCGGTGTGGATCTTCCCGAAGGCCTGCTCCAGCTCCTGGAACTGCCCAGCCTCTGCTACCTGACCACGCTCATGCCCGACGGCTCGCCGCAGATCACCCAGACGTGGGCCGACACCGACGGCGAGCACGTCCTCATCAACACCGTCCGCGGCCACCAGAAGGTGCGCAACATCGAGCGTGACCCGCGCGTCGCCGTCGCGATCGGCGACAGCGCCGAGCCGCGCCGCTACTTCCAGGTCCGCGGTCGGGTGATCTCGGTGACCGAGGACGGCGCGGCCGAGCACATCGAGAAGCTCGCCCACCGCTACCTCGGCGGCCCGTACCCGTGGTTCGGCGGGCGGGACCAGGTGCGGCTGCTGCTCACGATCGAGGCCGACCGGATCACCGGGCGCTGACCGGCGGTCACGGGCGGGCCAGGCGCTCGCGGGCCTCGGCCGCCGCCGGGTGGCCCGGCGTGTCGAGCAGGTCCAGGGCGCGCTGCCAGTCGGCGCGGGCGGCCTGCCGGTCGCCGGCGGCGAGGCGGGTGTCGCCCAGGTGGACGAGGACCTCGGCCGTGGAGGCGCGGTCGCCGAGCGAGTCGAAGAGGCGGATCGCCTGCTCGTAGGCGTGCCGGGCGGCGTCGAGGTCGCCGAGGCGGTGGTGGGCGAAGGCGATGCTGTCCCAGGTGCCGGCCATGGCGTGGCGGTCGCCGGCCTCCTCCTGCAGCGCCAGGGCCTGCCGGCACAGCTCGAGGCTGTGGGCGTGGTCGCCGAGCTGGGCGTGCAGCCAGCCGGCCGCGCCGAGGGCGCGGGCCTGCCACAGCCGGTCGCCGGCGGCGCGGAAGCGGGCGACGGCGTGCTCGGCCTGGGCGAGCGCCTCGCGGTGGCGGCCCTGCTGCTGCAGCATCCAGCCGACGCTGTGGTGGACGCGGCCCATCCCGGCCTGGTCGCCCAGGCGCTCGTACAGCTCGAGGGCCCGGCGCAGGTGGGCCTCGGCCTCCTCGTAGCGGCCCAGCCGGGCGAGGGTCCGGCCGGTGTCGCGGTGCACGTGGGCATGGGCACTGCCCGGGAGCTCGTCGAGGCGGCGCAGGGCGTCCAGCGCGGCCTCCTGGGTGGCGATGAGGTCGTCGAAGCGGCCCTGCCAGTCGAAGTACGTCGTCAGCGTCCACGCCAGCCGCCAGGCGTGGGCGTCGAAGCCGTCGTCGGCGGCCCGGCGTACCGCCGAGGTCAGCACCCGGTGGTTGGCCGCGAACCAGTCCAGGGCCCGCTCGGGCCCGTCGAGCCGGGGCACGGTGACGCCGTCCAGCGGCGGGGCCGGGCCGACCGACTGCCGGGCCGGGTCGATGAGCATCGCGGCGGTGTGCGCGGCGTGCAGGTGGTGGTCGAGGACGCGGTGCAGCGCCGCGCGCCGCTCCGGCTCGGCGTCGGTGGCCTGGGCGCGCTCGGCGGCGTAGCGGCGCAACAGGTCGTGGAAGCCGAACCGGCCGGGGGCGTGCTCGGTGAGGAGATTGGCCTCCACGAGGGTGGCCAGCAGCGCCCGCGCCCGCGGCAGCGGCAGGCCGGCCAGGCTGGCGGCGCCGGGCGCGGTGAAGTCCGGGCCGGGGTGCAGGCCGAGCAGCCGGAACAGCCGGGCGGCGGCGTCGTCGAGGGCGCGGTACGACCACGAGAACACCGTGCGCACGTCGGTGGCCGGGTCGCCGCCGTCGAGCGCGGCGAGGCCGCCGGCGGCGTCGCGCAGCTGCGCGGCCTGCGTCGACAGCGGGGCGCCGGGGCGGATCGCGGCGTGCGCGGCGGCGATGGCCAGGGCCAGGGGCAGCCGGGCGCAGCGGGCGATGATCTCGTCGGCGGCGCCGGGCTCGGCGGCCACCCGTTCGGCGCCGAGGCGGCGGGCGAGCAGGTCGCGGGCCTCGCCGGCGGAGAGCAGGTCCAGGGCCAGCGCGTGCGCGCCCTCGGCCGCGACGAGTGGGGTGAGCTGCCGGCGGGCGGTCACCAGGACCAGGCAGCCGGGGGCGCCGGGCAGCAGCGGCCGGACCTGCTCGGCGTCGCGGGCGTTGTCGAGGATGACGAGGAGCCGGCGGCCGGCGACCGTGCTGCGGTACAGCGTGGCCAGCGCGTCGGTCCCGGCCGGCAGCGCGTCGGCGGCGACGCCGAGCGCGCCGAGGAAGCCGCGCAGGGCGTCGGCCGGCTCCTGGTCGCGCAGGTTGGCGTACAGCTGCCCGCCGGGGAAATGCCGCGCCGCGCCGTGCGCCCAGTGCACGGCCAGGCTCGTCTTGCCCACACCGGGCGGGCCGGTCACCGCGCAGACGACGACGGCGCCCGGGTCGAGCAGGGCGTCGAGCCGCGCCAGCTCGGCCGCCCGGCCGGTGAAGCCGCGCACGGCGAGCGGCAGCTGCGCGGGCACGGCGCGGCCCGGGCCGGCCTGGTCCAGCGACGGGTCCTGGCGCAGGATCGCCGCCTCGAGGTCGCGCAGCGGCTGGCCCGGGTCGAGCCCGAGGTCGGCGGCCAGGGCGCTGCGCAGCCGCCGGTAGGCGGCCAGGGCGTCGGAGGGGCGGCCGCCGCGGTACAGCGCGAGCATCAGCTGCCCGTGGACGCGCTCGTCGAGCGGGTGGTCGCGGGCCAGCCGCTCGAGGTCCGGCAGCACCTGCGCGTGCTCGCCGAGCAGGAGCCGCGCGTCGACCAGCGCGGTCCGCGCGGCGACCCACAGGTTGTCCAGCCGCTCGGCCTCGGCGTCCAGCCCGGCCAGGCCGGCCACGTCCTCCAGGGCCCGGCCCCGCCACAGCGCCAGGGCCGCCTGCAGCAGGCCGGCCCGCTCGGCCGGAGCGCCGGCCCGGTCGGCCTGCGCGATGAGCCGCTCCGCCCGGGCCGCGTCGGTCGGGTCGGCCGGGCCGAGGTCCAGCACGTACCCGGGCGGGCGGGCCCGGATCGCGTCCCGGTCGCCGAGGACCTGGCGCAGGTAGGAGACGTGCCGCTGCAGGGTGTTGAGGGCGGTCGCCGGCGGGTCGTCGCCCCAGACCGCCTCGATGAGCCGGTCGGTGCTCACGATCTCGCCGTGGGCGACCGCGAGCGCGGCGAGGACCGCCTTGCGCCGCAGCCCGGAGATCTCGCGGACGGCGCCGTCCACCTCGGCGTCGACGGGGCCGAGGAGCCTGACCTGCATCCGCTCAAACTATCGCCGCCGCGACCGCGCCCACCAGCGTGAACCGGCCCGGCCGCGCATCGACTTCACGGCGCGGCCCACCACGGCCCCGGCACCGCCGCCTGCGGGCCGGGCGTGCTGCCGCAGTACGTGCTGCCCGCCGCGCCGGCCACGTTCACGGTCGCGCTGTCAGGTGTTGGTGCCGCGGGCCGACACCCGCCAGCGGTCCACCACCGCGCCGCGCTGCGCCACGAGCAGTTCGTCGGCGAGGTTCACCGCGTTGCAGCAGTGGTTGGGCACCACGGTGACGACCGCACCGAGGGCCGGCGCGGGTTCGCCGGCGGGCAGCTGGACGACCGCGTGGTGCTCCCACAGCCCGGTCACCGTCGCCCGGGGATACGCCGGCAGGTAGCCGTGGCCGTCCACCCAGGGCGAGCGGTCGGCGCCGAGGACCTTGCTGCCGGCGTCGAGGACGAACCGGCCGGGCGCGGGCCGGCTGACCACCGTCGCCGCGGCGGCCAGGGCGAGGTCCTCCGGCGCACAGGTGCCGATGCCGAGCTGGATGGCGTCGTTGAACACGTACACGCCGGGCCGCAGCTCGTTCACCGCGCCGGGCCGCCACTCGCCGGCCGTCGGCGTCGACCCGCCGCTGCGCACGCGGGCCTCGAACCCGCGGGCTTCCAGGGCCGCGGCGGCCTCCGCCAGGGCCCGCTCCTCGTCGCGGGCCGCCCGGGCGCGCGCACCCGGATCGTGCGCATAGCCGTGGCCGGGGAACGTGAACACGCCCGCGACCGCGAGACCGGCGCCGGCCGCCGCCTCGGCCAGGGCGCCGGCCTCGGGCGGGGCGACGCCGGTCCGCCCGCACCCGCAGTCGACCTCGATCAGCGCCTCGACCGGGCGGGCCGTGCCGCGCAGGGCGTCGCCGAGCCGGCGGGCGGCCTCGGCGGAGTCCACCCCGACCCGCAGCCGCGCCGCGCCGGCGAGCCGGCCGAACCGGCGGGCCTTCGGCGCGTCGAGCCACAGCGGGTACGCGATGAAGAGATCATCGACGCCCGGCCGGGCGAACGCCTCGGCCTCGCTCAGCGTCGCCACCGACAGCCCCGATGCCCCGGCCGCGCGCTGCCGGGCCGCGATCTCGGCGCATTTGTGGGCCTTGGCGTGCGGCCGCAGGGCGAACCCGCCGGCCCGGGCGGCCGCCGCCATCCGTTCGATGTTGCGATCGAGCACGTCGACGTCGACCACGAGCGCCGGGGTGCTCGTCCCGTCCGGCAGTTCCACGGCGCCACCCTATCGGGGGAGCGGTTCAACACCGTCGTGTTGCTGACAGGCGGTTCCGTATCACCCTGAGCAACCCGCCGTCTTTCTGACCGCTGATGCACCGAGCGGACGGAGGGAGCGGCGATGCCTGAGGGAGTCATCTCGGCCACGACCGGGGCGCTGCTGCGCTGGGCGGCCGGGGCGGGCCTCACGGCCGTGGCCGGGCCGCCGGCGGCGGAGTCGCCCGCTCCGGCGTACTGCTGGCTGCTGGCCCTGCTGCCCGAGCAGGAGCTGCGGCCCGGCACCGGCGCCAACCCGGTGCGGCTGCGGCTGCGGTACCTGCTGTGCGCCGGGCGCCCCGACGACCTCGAGCCGCTCGACCGGCTCCTGGAGGCGAGCATCGGCGGCCCGTACCAGCCGGTGTTCGAGCCGGTGCCCGAGCAGATCTGGTCCGCGGTGCACGTCGCGCCGCGGCCCGCCTTCTACGTCGACGTCGTCGCCCGCCTCGACCGGCCCCGGCCGCCCGCCCCGCGGGTCACCGCGCCGCTGCGGCTGGACACGGCGCCGATGCGGGCGGTCGCCGGCGTGGTCCTCGGCCCCGGCGACGTGCCCGTCCCGGGCCTGCGCGTCGAGACCGGCGACGGCCTCGCCGCGGCCCACACCGACGGCGCCGGGCGGTTCACGCTGCCCGGGCTGCCCGCCGACCGGCCGATCACGCTGCGGCTGACCGGCCGCGGCCGCCAGTTCCACCACCAGGTCCCGGCGGACGACCCGCGGCCCGCGGTGATCCGCTGCGAGTTCAGAGAGGACTGACATGCCACACTACGCATCCCCGGGCGTCTACGTCGAAGAGGTCAGCGGCGGCGCCCGCCCCATCGGCGCGGTCGGCACGAGCACGGCCGGTTTCGTCGGTACCGCACCGGTGCCCGACGCCCGCCGCAACGAGGCCGTCGCGATCGGTTCGTGGTCGGAGTTCCTGCGCATCTTCGCCGCCGACGAGCGGGCCGCGAGCACGCCGCTGTCCCGCGCCGTCTACGGCTTCTTCGACAACGGCGGCGGCCGCTGCTACGTCGTGAACGTCGCGCAGGGCGAGCCGATCGGCGGCAGCGGCCGCACCCGCAGCGGCCTGGCCCTGCTCGAGGCGATCGACGAGGTCGCGATCGTCGCCGCCCCCGGCTACAGCGACCCGCTGTCGCACGAGGACCTGCTCAAGCACTGCGAGCTGATGGGCGACCGGGTCGCGATCCTCGACCCGCCGGAGGAGATCACCGACGTCGAGCGCCTCACCCGGGTCGCCTCGGCCACCCCGCCGAAGGCCAAGCCCAAGGCCGACGACCAGGCCCCGCCCCCGCCGAACACCAACGACGGCGGCCTGCGCCCCCGCCAGTCCGACTATGGCACCTTCTACCTGCCGTGGCTGGTCGTGCGCGACCCGCTGAGCGGCGAGGTCGTCTCGACCCCGCCGAGCGGCCACGTCGCCGGCGTGTGGGCCCGCACCGACACCGTGCGCGGCGTGCACAAGGCCCCCGCCAACGAGCCGGTCCGCGGCGCCGTCGACCTCGCCTACCGCGTCACGCGCGCCGAGCAGGAGCTGCTGAACCCGGCCGGCGTCAACTGCATCCGGTACTTCCCGGCCGAGGGCATCCGCATCTGGGGCGCCCGCACGCTCGCCGCGGAGGCGTCGGAGTGGCGCTACCTGAACGTGCGCCGCCTGTTCAGCATGCTCAAGGAGTCGATCGGCGACGGCACCCGCTGGATCGTCTTCGAGCCGAACGACGAGCAGCTGTGGCGCTCCATCCGCCGCGACATCGGCGCGTTCCTGACCCGGGTCTGGCGCGACGGCGCCCTCATGGGCAGCACCCCGCAGCAGGCCTTCTTCGTCAAGTGCGACGCCGAGACCAACCCGCCGGAGGTCCGCGACGCCGGCCAGGTCGTCGCCCTCATCGGCGTGGCGCCGGTCAAGCCGGCCGAGTTCGTCGTCTTCAAGCTCAGCCAGTCCTCCGTCGGCACCGAAGCCCAGTAAGGGAGTTCCTCGCGATGACCAGTCCCACCCCGGCGGCCCAGCCCGGCAATTGGGTCGATCCGTACCGCGCCTACAACTTCAAGCTGCTCATCAACAACGTCACCGAGGGCCACTTCACGGAGGTCACCGGCCTGGGCGTCAAGGTCGAGCGGATCTCCTACCGCGAGGCCGGCAACAACAGCATCGTCCGCGCCATCCCCAGCCGCGTCACCTACCCGCCGGTCACGCTGAAGTTCGGCCTGACCAACTCCACGGAGCTGTGGGACTGGCTGATGTCCGCGGTCGAGGGCCGCGTGAGCCGCCGCAACGCCTCCATCGTCCTGCTGGACTCCGCGGGCTCCACGGAGGTCCTGCGCTGGAACCTGCTCAACGCGTGGCCCCAGGAGTGGTACGGCACCCCCCTCGACGCCATGACCCGCGAACTCGCCATCGAGACGCTGTCTCTGGCCCACGAGGGCCTGCAACGAGAGGCCGGCGGTGGGCCCGCTGCGTAGCGCCCTGTCCGCGCTGCGCCGATCGATGTCATCGCGCTCCCGGGGCCCGGCGTCGCCGCCGGCCCCGGCCGCCCCCGCCGAGCCCGAGGCTCCGGAGACGGCCGCCCCGAGCGCGACGACGGACCTCGAGCCGGCCGCGGACGCTTCGACGGCCGCCCGGGGCGCGGACGACCCGACGACGGCCGCCCAGGGCGCGGACGAGCTGACGACGGCCGTCCAGGGCGCGGACGGCCTGACGACGGCCGCCCGGGGCGGGGACGACCCGCTGACGGTCGCACAGGGCGCGGACGACTCAGCGACGGTCGCACGGGGCGCGGACGACCCGGCGACAGTCGCAAGGCCGCTGGGCGCACCGGCCGACCCGCGGTCCGCCCCGGAGCACTGGCTGGCGGCGATCCGCGAGCGGGCGCCCCAGCTGCTGACCGGCGACAGGATCGGCGGCGTCGCCCCGACACCCCGACCGGCGTCGGAGCCGGCACCACCGCATCCGCACGCGGACCCGAGCGCCCCCGAGACCTCGACGGCGACGCCGGGCTCGAACCAGGCGGCAGCGGCTTCGACCGCGGCCACAGGCGGGACCGAGACCACAGCCACGGCCGTGACCGGAACCGTGGGCTCGACCGAGACCGAGACTGCGGCCACGGGCGCGACCGGGTCCGTGGGCTCGACCGGCACAGCGGCCACGGGCGCGACCGGGTCCGTGGGCTCGGCCGGCACAGCCGCCACGGGCGGGACCGGGGCTGCGGGGCCGACCGAGACCGGGGCCGGGGCCGGGGCCAAGGCCGGGGTTGTGGGCGCGACCGGGACGGCTGGCGAGACCACCACGGCGGATTCAGTTGTCGCGCCGCTAGGAACGACGGCGTCCGGCCAGCGAGTGCCGGCAACGTGGCCGGACCCGCACGCCGCGACGACGTCGGAGCGCACGCGTGGATCGGAGTTCGAGTCGGCGGCGACGCCGGCAGTGGGCCCGGGAACGACGACGGCAACGAGGCCGTCGGTCGAGTCCCGGAACCAGGCGGGCGACGACGCGACAGTGACGGAAGACGGGCCGCAAGAGGAAGAACCGAGCGCCGCCGGCAGGTTGGCGGCGTGGGCTGACCAGACGGAGCCGGCGGCAAGAGCGGGAAGCGTACCGGCGACATCGATCGTACCTCCGTCCGCCGACGCCGTGGGGGCAACACCGGCCGCCGGTGACGGTGGGCGATCGAGTCGACGCTCAACGTGGGGACCTGCGGCCGCTTCGAGGGGGGCGGCCGCAGGACAAGCCGGCGACGAGCACGGGCGGCGGGCGGTCATGGTCGGGGCCGGAGGGTTCGGACCCGAGCTGCGCGACGCGTGGACCGGGTGGGAATTCCCCCCGGATGACGCAACGGCGGACGGACGGGCGGGTCGCGCGTCGGGATGGGGCGACGCAGCTGCGGCTGGCGGGCCGGATCTGCACGCGGCCAGGTGGGCGGGTCGCGCGTCCGGATGGGGCGACGCAGATGCGGTCGGTGGGCCGGATCCGCACGCGGCCGGGCGGGCGGGTCGCGCGTCGGGATGGGGCGACGCAGATGCGGCCGGTGGGCCGGATCCGCACGCGGCCGGGCGGCGGGGGGCCGTCCCGGACGCGGCGACCGGTGGCGGGAGGGGATTCCCCGCGGACGCGACGACCGGCGGCGGCAGGGGATTCCCCGCGGACGCGGCGACCGGTGGCGGGAGGGGATTCCCCGCGGACGCGACGACCGGCGGGGCAAGGAGATTCCCCGCGGACGCGGCGACCGGCGGCGGACGCGGCATCCCCGCGGACGCCGTGAACGCCGGATGGCCCACCCTGCCGGACGACACACCACAGTGGACGTTCGTCGTAGGGCCCAGCCGCCGGGAACGCGCGACATACCTGGATGAGGAACAGCGAGGGCTGCCATGGAACGCGTAGCGTTCATCGTCGATGACACCGGTGAGCGGATCGACTGCCTGCTCAACCCGGAGACGTTCGAGGTCAAACGGCTCGCCGGGATCCGGGCCTTCGCGGCCGGTGGGGAGCGCCTCGTCGGGCGCGGGCGCGCCGACGACCCGGTGCGCTTCACCGGTGGCGGGCGGACCGAGCTGCTGCTCGACATGGTGTTCGACGTCGAGCTCGTCGAGTCCGGCAACGCGCCGCAGGACGTCCGGCAGCTGACCGCGCGGCTGTGGAACCTCGCCGAGAACTCGGCGCAGGAGCGCGGGGCCGTACGGCCGCCGCTCGTGCGGCTCGTCTGGGGCAAGTCCTGGAACGTGCCGGGCGTGGTGTCGGCCATCGCCGAGCGGTTCGACGCGTTCAACGCCACCGGCGCGCCCGGGCGGTCGTGGATGCGGCTCAAGCTGCTGCGCGTCGACGAGCCCGAGGACGGGGCCGCGCGGTCCTTCGACGAGGAGCTGGCGCAGACCGCGGTCGCCAAGCCCGACGCCGAGCGGCCCGCGGCCGTCCAGGCCGTCGGCGGGGGGACCGACGGGCAGGGCACCAGCGGGGTGCGCATCGACCTGCTCGCCGCCGAGGCGCTCGGCAGCCCGATGCACTGGCGGGACCTCGCCGCGCACAACGGCGTGGACAACCCGCTCGACGTGCCGGCCGGCAGCGTCATGGCCGTGCCGTCCGCCGGGGGCCCGTCATGATGCCCGCGGTCGAGATCACCGCCGGCGGCGCGCCGCTGGCCGGCACGTGCCGGGCCATCGCGGTCCGGGTCGCGGCGCGGCTGTCGATGCCGGCGCAGTGTGAGCTGACGCTCGACGATCCCGACGGGCGGGCGCTCGAGCTGCTCGGGGCGCCGCTGGCGATCCGGGTCGCCGAGGAGGACGGGGTCCTGTTCGCGGGCGAGGTCACCGGCGTGGACCTGGTGCGCGGGGGCGACGGGGAGACCGTCACGCGGGTCATCGCGTACGACCGGCTGCACCGGCTTCGCAAGCGGCAGACGCTGCGCTGCCTCGAGCGGGTCGACGCCGCCGACCTCGCCGGGATCGTGTGTGAAGGCCTGACGGTCAGGGCCGAGGCGCGCGGGCCGCGGTTCGAGCGGGTCGTACAGCACCGGCAGCGCGACCTGGAGCTGCTGACCGAGACGCTGGAACGGGTCGGGCTCTATGTCGCGCTCGACGGCGACGACCTGCGGGTGCTGACGCTGGAGGGGTACGGGCCGCCGGTTGTCCTGCGGTACGGCCGCAATCTGCACCGCGTCGAGGTCAGCGCGAGCCTGGAGCGCGCCGCCGCGACATGCGCGGCGCTGGCGTGGCGGCCCCGGACGGCCGACGTGCTCACCGCGGCGGTGGAACAGCCGCGCAGCAGCAGGGACATCGCGCTGAAGCCGGAGATCCAGGCCTCGCTGACGCTCGTCGACGAGACGGCCGGCAGCGACGACGAGCTGCTGGCGGTGGCGCAGGGGGCGCTGGACGCGAGCGCGGCGCGGACCGTCGTGCTCGACGCGGTCGTGGCCGGCGACGCCGGGCTGCGGCCGGGCCGCCGGGTGCGGGCCGACAACGTCGCGCGGGCGCTCGACGGGACGTACGTGCTGAGCGAGGTGGTCACGACCGTCGACGCCGACGGGTACCTCGCGACGATCTCGACCCGGCCGCCCACCCGGCGCCTGCCCAACCCGGCGACGACGCTGAGCCTGGGCGCGGTCACCGCCGTCGACGACCCGGACGGCTGCGGCCGGGTGCGGGTCGCGCTCGGCGCGCACGGCGGGCTCGACCTCGGCTGGCTCGCCGTGCTGGTGCCGGGGGCCGGCGCCGGGCGCGGCCTGGTGGTACTGCCCGACGTCGGCGACCCCGTGCTCGTCGCGCTGCCGCACGAGGCGACCGGCGACGCCGTGGTGCTCGGCGGGCTCTACGGCGCCACCAAGGCGCCCGACGGGGCCGGCGTGGCCGGCAAGAGCGTGCGCCGCTGGTCGATGCGCACGTCGGGCGGGCAGAGCGTGGTCGTCGACGACGACCGGCGCTCGCTGCGGCTGCAGAACGCGGCCGGGTCCTACGTCGAGCTGACCCCGGACCTGCTGCGCCTGCACGCCGAGACCGACCTGCTGCTCGAGGCGCCCGGCAAGGGCATCACCGTCCGGGCCGCGTCGGTGGACTTCGACCATTCGCCACTAGGACTGCCGGGAGGCATCGCATGAAGGTCGTGACGAAGGACGCCACCGTGCGCTGCGGCCACGACGGCCGCGTGCAGAACGTGGCGTCGCAGCACTGGGTCCGCATCGGCGGCGGCGACGTGCTCGTCGACAGCGATCCGGAGCGGCGCGGGATCGTCGCCTGCCCGAACATCGGCCCGACGATGAAGCCCTGCACCACCACCCTGGCGGTGATCTCCGGCTACAGCTCGTGGGTGCGCATCGGCGGCCAGGCCGTCGTGATGTCCAACCTGGACGGTCTCACCGACGGCACCGTCCCGGGCACCGTGCACTACACGGTGCGCGAGCCGGGGCAGACGTTCGTGGCGGTGGACGCATGAGAGCGATCCGTTTCGCCGGCGCCGGCTCGGCCGGCTACGGCGCGGGCACCGGCCCGGTCCTCACCTCCGCCGGGGCGCTGTCCATGGTGGACGGAGATGCCGCCGTACGGCAGGCGCTGCTGTTGCTGTTGTCCACGACGCCCGGCGAGCGGCTGATGCGCCCCGAGTACGGCTGCCACCTCAACCGCCTGCTGTTCGCCCCCAACGACCACACCACGGCCGGCCTCGCCGTGCACTACGTGCGCCAGGCCGTGCAGCGGTGGGAGCCGCGCGCCGACGTCGTCGAGCTCGACGCCGCCGCCGACCCCGACGTCCCGACCCGGCTCAACATCCGGCTGCGCTACCGGGTGCGGGCCACCGCGACGCTCGACGTCATCGACCTGCCGCTGGACCTCGGCACACCGAAGCCCTAGAACCCGGGAGCCCCGTCATGACCCTGCCCGTGCCCAACCTCGACGACCGCTCGTTCGTCGACCTCGTCCGCGACGCCCGCGACCGCATCGCCGGCACCTGTCCCGAGTGGACGGACCTGTCGGTGCACGACCCGGGCATCACGCTCGTGGAGACGTTCGCGCACCTGACCGAGGTGCTGCTGTACCGGCTGAACCGCCTGCCGGAGAAGGCGTTCGTGGAGTTCCTCAACCTGCTCGGGGTGACCCGCCGGCCGCCGGCCGCGGCGTGGGCGGAGCTGACGTTCACCCGGGCCGGTGAGGAGAAGCCGCGCGTCGCCATCCCGGCCGGCACCCGGGTCGCCGCGGCCGGCACCGCCGACCCGCGCCCGGTCGTGTTCGTCACCACCGAGTCGGTCGTGCTCGAGGCCGACGCCGCCGAGGTGCGGGTGCGGGCCCACCACTGCGAGGTCGTCGCCGCCGAACTGCTCGGCCTCGGCACCGGCCGCCCGGGCCAGGTGCTGCGGACCGCGCACGCGCCGATCGTCACCACCACCGAGCCGTTCGACGTGATGCTCGGCGTCGAGACGCCGGCCGAGGAGGCGGGCGAGGGCGCGCCGGCCCGCGACCACGACGGGCGCTCGTTCGAGATCTGGCAGCCGGTCGCCGGGTTCGCCGGGGTGGCGCCGGGAGCGCGGGTGTACCTGCTGGACCGCAGCACCGGCACCGTCACGTTCGCGCCCGCCGTCGACGCGGGTGGGGCGCCGGTGGCCGCCGTGCCGCGCTCGGGCCGCGAGGTGCGGATGTGGTACCGCACGGGCGGCGGACCGGCGGGCAACGTCGCCGCCGGGAGCCTCACCGCCCTGCGCGAGCCGATCCCGGGCGTCGCGGTCACCAACCGCGAGCCGGCGTCCGGCGGCCGCGAGCTGGAGTCGACCGACGCCGCCCTCGTGCGCGGCCCCTACGAGTTCTTCGCGCTGCGCCGCGCCGTCACCGCCCGCGACTTCGAGCTGCTGGCCACGGCCGCCTCGGCCGCCGTGGCCCGCGCGAAGGCGTTCACCCGCAGCACCATGTGGGCCTTCGCCCGGCCCGGCGAGGTCGAGGTGGTCCTGGTGCCGCACATCGGCCCCGAGTCCCGACCCGACTGGCGGCTGCCGCTGGCGCAGATGCTGGGCGTGCAGACCGAGGACGTGCGGGACGATGCGCAGCGCGACCTCGACGCCCGCCGGGCGCTGGGCACCCGGGTCCTGGCCGGCTGGGCCCGCTACAAGGCGGTCTCGGTGCGGGCCCGGGTCGTCGTCGGCCCGCACGAGGACGTCGACGCCGTGCGCCGGCGCATCAACGACCGCCTGCACGCCACGATCAGCCCGCTGCCGACGCCGCTGAACCCGACCGGCTGGGCGTTCGGGGAGCCGCTGCGGGGCTCCAACGTGTACCGGATGCTCGAGTCCGCCGAGCCCGGCGTGCGCTACGTCGACGACGTGCGGTTCGTCGTCGAGGAGGCCCCGGACGGAGCGGTGCGCACCGTGGTCGCCGACCGGTTCCAGCGCAACACGTGGTACGCCGGCTGCGGCGAGCTGCTGTTCCGCTCCAGCAACGACGGCGACGGCTGGGAGACGGTCGGGCGCTTCCCCGACGAGGAGGTCCATCGCGTCGTGACCGCCCCCGACGCGCAGCGGCCCGGCGTGGTCGCCCGCCCCGGGCACCTGGCGGTCGCGACCCGGCGCGACGACGGCTCGGCGATCCACCTGTCGACCGACCTGGGCGAGACGTGGACGCTCGTGGCCATCCTCGAGCCCGCCGTCGCCGACCTCGACTGGATCGACCGCGAGGGCGTCGCTAACCTGCTGTGCGCCACCGACAGCGGCCTCTACGAGGTGCCCGCGGTCGCCGGCGGGGTGCCGATCCAGGTCCTGGTCGACGCCCAGGACCCCGACCGCGGCTTCGCGGGCGTGCGCTCGTTCGTGTCGGAACGGGGCGTGCACGGCGTCGCGGTCACCGCGCAGGCGCAGCAGGGCGTGTACCTCTCCGTCGCCGGCGGCACGGCCGGCACCTTCACCCACGTCGGGCTGCGCGGCGTCGACGCCCGGGCCATCGAGGTACAGCTGGACGGCTCCGCCACCGTGCTCTGGGTCGGCGCCGGCGAGGCCGACCCGCGCAAGCCCGGCCAGGGCTGCCACCGCGCGCGGCTGTTCGAGGCCGACGTGCGCTGGGAGGCGATGAGCGGCGGCTGGACCGGCGGCACCTGCTGGGATCTCGACTTCGACGGCCGCACGGTCGTCGCGGCCACCCAGAGCGCCGGCATCCTGCGCCTGGACACCTCGGTGGCGAACCCGCAGTGGCAGGCCTCGTCGGTCAACTGCGGCCTGCCGCTGCGCGACCGCACCCGGTTCCAGCCGGTCTCGGCGCTCGCCGCCGGCGGCGTCGGCGGCCCCGACCACCAGACCCTGGCCGGCACCAGCCGCGGCGTGTTCCGCAGCGACAACGGCGACACGTGGGCGTTCGTGGCGGACCGCGAGACCCGCCAGCCCGTCACGATCCCGGAGACCTGGCTGCTCTGCTCGGCGGAGCACGACATCGAGGTGGTGCGCGAAAATGCGGCGGGCTGACATCGAGCGCCTGCTGCCGGCCGTGTACCAGCACGCGGCCGGCCCGGGCGGGGTGCTCTTCGCGCTGCTGGACGTCATGGAGGGGCTGCACGCCCCGGTCGAGGCCCGCCTCGGCGCGGTCGAGGACCTGTTCGCGCCCTACCGCGCGCCGGACGCGTTCCTGCCGTACCTGCTGGGCTGGCTCGCCGTCGACCACGTCGGGCGGTCGCTGCCGCCCGGGCGGCAGCGCGACCTGGCCGCCCGGGCCGGCGACCTGGCCCGCGTGCGCGGCACCGCGGCCGGGCTGTGCGCCCTGCTGGAGACCCTGACCGGCGTCGCCGGCTTCGTCGTCGACGAGCCCGCCGACCGCCCGTTCCACATCGTCGTGCGCATCCCGGAGGCGGCGCGCGACCAGTCGTACCTCATCCGGCTCGCGGTGGAGGCGGAGAAACCCGCCGCCGTCACCGCCGAGCTCGCAGATTCCTAGGAGCCGTCACATGCCCACCAACTGGGTGGTCACCACCGCCGCCGAGCGCATTGCGCTCAACGACGCGAAGCAGGGGGAGACCACATTCACCGTCACCAACCCCGGCACCCGGGCCGACCGGGTCGTGTTCGAGCCGGTGCCCGGCGAGGGCGCCGACCCCGGCTGGTTCACCGTCGACGAGCCGCAGCGCCGCGTCGCCCCGGCCGCGTCCGTGTCCTTCCTGGTGAAGGCGCACGTGCCCGACACGGCGCGGCCGGGCACCTACGAGCTGCAGGGCCGCGTCTACTCGGCCGACTCGGCGCCCGAGGAGTCCTCGGTGCTGAGCAACCGGGTCGTGTTCGAGATCGCCGCCCCGCCCGCGCCGCAGCAGCGCAAGATCCCGTGGTGGATCATCGCCATCGCCGCCGCGCTGGTCCTGATCACCGCCGTCACCCTGACGCTCGTGTTCACCCTCGGCGGCGGCAGCACCTCCGAGGAGGCCAAGCCGCAGCCGTCGCCGTCGGCGTCCGGCCCGGTGACCGTGCCCGACCTGGCCCGGCTCAACGAGACCCAGGCGGTCTTCGCCCTCAAGCAGGCCGGCCTCACCCCGGGCACCATCCGCCACCGCAACGACCCGGCCCACGCCGAGTCGGTGCTGGAGCAGACGGTCGCGCCCAACACGACGGTCGAGAAGGGTACCCAGGTCGGCCTCGTCATCGCCGTGAAGCTCAGCCCGCCGACGCAGAAGACGGCGCAGAACGCGCAGATCAAGATGCAGACGGGCAAGCTCGAGTGGGAGCAGACGGAGCCGTACGTCACCGCGTGGACGATCCAGGTCTCGCCCATCGTGTGCACCCTCGTGGCGACCGCCACCGTCGGATCGAGCGTCTGCCTGCCGGCGTCGATCGTGGCGGCGCGCACCGACGCCAAGTCGTACACGCCGTCGCTGCGCCCCGCCGCGTTCGCCGCGGGCATCGCGGCGCTGAACTTCAACGGCCAGTTCCAGTGGAACGTCGCCGCCGTCGACGACTTCGGCAACGTCGGCCCCTACAGCGCCGTCCTCACCGCGCAGATGGTGGCCTGACATGAAGAGCATTTTCACCCGGCAGCGCATCGCCATCGGCGTGTTCGTCCTGCTCGCCGTGCTGTTTGTCCTCGCCACGACCCACCGGGCCGGCGGCAACGGCGGCGACCTGTCCCACCCCGGCGGGTTCGTCGGCTGGCTCGGGCGCCAGTTCGGCGGTACCCCGGACGCCGACCGCGCCGACCTCAGCGCACCCTGCCTGCAGCAGGACAAGCTGACCGTCAAGGACGGCACCTGCACCCTGACCGTGGCCAAGTCCGGCGCCGGCCAGCGCAACGTGCGCCT
This sequence comes from Dactylosporangium sp. CA-139066, assembly GCF_050936175.1. Lineage (NCBI taxonomy): Bacteria > Bacillati > Actinomycetota > Actinomycetes > Micromonosporales > Micromonosporaceae > Dactylosporangium > Dactylosporangium sp. CA-139066. The sequence continues at coordinate 5,117,187 of NZ_JBNJNH010000001.1, forward strand.
GCGCAGCGACAGCGACGTCGCGGTGCAGGCCCCGGCGCCCGGCAAGGACACGCTCGTGCGCAGCGACGTCGAAGCCGGCGCCACCGTCAGCGTCGCGGTCGCCGGCGACGGCGCCGACATCGACGTCATCTGCGCCGGCGCCCGCACCTGCACCCTCACGCTGGTCACGGGCGGGTGAGCGCGATGACGACCCCGACGGCGCTGGACCGCCTCCGCACCCCGTTCTTCATCATCGCCCTCGTCGCCATGGCGCTCGTCGTCTGCGTCGAGCTCGGCGAGCACCTCATGGTCGGCGGCTTCGACGCCGGCGGCGCGCTCACCGACTCCGCCGGCGCGGCCGGGCTGCAGGTGCCCGCCGGCGGCCAGGTCGAACGGCCGTCGGGCCTGGGCATCCCGTACCTCGCCCTGGTCGACGCCGCCGCCCTGTTCACCGTCGCGCTCATGGCCGCCGGGCTCGTCGTGCCGCAGCGGCTGCACGGGCGCCTGCAGGGCCTCGTGACCCTCATCTTCGCGATCCTGCTGATCCTGGCCTCGCTGGGGCTGCTGGTGCTCGCCATCGCCAAGCTGATCCTCATGGTGACGCTGCTGCTGGCGTTCCCGTTCGGCACGATCGCCTATCTGATCGGGTTCGGGTTCTTCCCCCGCGGTACCGCGGCCGTGATCCTGTCCTTGATCATGTTCCTGAAGTTCGTCTTCGCCGGCTCCCTCTTCGCGGCCCAGCAGCGCTTCCTGCAGAACAAGGGGCTCGTGCTGCTGACCCTGACCTCGCTGGTGTGCACGATCGTGGTGTCGTTCCTGCACGGCATCGTGCCCGGCATCCTGGTCAGCATCACCGACGCGATCGCCGGCATCGTGTGCGCGATCGTCGCGATCATCTGGGCGATCGTGCTGCTCGTCGGCGCGATCGTGGGGATCGTGACGGCGGCGCGGGCCACGGCGGACACGGCCCGCTCGACGGCACTGGCCGCGGCGACGCCGGGCTGACCGCGTTTTTCAGGTCAGCCGGCGCCGAAACAGACGAAGGCCGCGGTACTGCACCAGTGCGCCGGATCCGCGGCCAGCTGCGCGGCGGCCAGGGCGGCCGCCGCGCCCCCGCCGGCGGCGAGGCGCTTGTGGAAGTCGGTCATGAGCGCGCGGGTCGCCTCGTCGTCGACGGGACCGGTGCTCGCCACCACCGTGCGCGTGCCCAGCTGCAGCAGCGCACTGGTCAGCCCCAGCAGTTCCTGCCCCGGGTGTACCGCGGAGACGCCGGTGTCGCAGCCGGACAGCACCAGCGTGCCGGGCGCGGCCCGCAGCGCGGACAGGTCGTAGATGGTGAGCGGCCCGTCGGCCAGGCGCAGCGCCGAGAACAGCGCGTTGTCGCTGCGGAAGTCGCCGTGGCAGGCGATGTGGCCGATCCGGGCGCCGTCGAGCGCGGCGAGCACGTCGGCGACCCGGGCGTCGGCGCCGCGCAGCAGGCGGGAGCCGGGGGAGTACTGCGCGATCTGCTCGACCTCGGCCAGCGCGTGCGGCGGCTCGGGCGCACCGACGAACGCCGCCGGGCCCGACGGCTCGGCGGCCCGCCACGCCCGCCACCACATCGCCGCCGACGGCGCCACCCGCACCGCCCGGCCGCGGCAGGTCGCCAGCAGCGGCCACGGCAGCGCGTGCAGCTGCGTGGCCGGCGCCAGCACGAGCGCCCGGTCGCCGATCAGCGGCGCGAGCGGGGCGAGCAGGGCCCGGTCGAGGGCGTCGGCGGCGTGCCGGGCGGCGGCGGCGGCCGAGGCGGCGTGCCCGCGCCGGGTGACCAGGCGGCGCTGGGCGAAGCGCAGTGCGTCGAGCTCGGCGACGATCGGGGCGAGCGGGCCGAGCGGGTGGTCGCTCACCCGGCCGCCGGCGACGACCAGCGCGTGCAGGTCGCCGTCGACGGCGACGAGGTCGACCAGCGCCGTCTCGCCGAGGTCGGCGGCCAGCTCGGCGGCGAAGCGCCGCGGCGCCGGGTCGGTCCCGTGATCGGCCGAGCCGGGCGCGGACCCGGAGGCGCGCCAGGACCGCTCGCGGATGCGGGCCTCGAGCTCGTGCTGGCGCTGCATCAGGCGCCCGGCCTGGGCGGCGCTGGTCGGGGTCGCCGACAGGTCGGCGTGCAGCCGGCGCAGCAGCGTCAGGCCGCGGGCGATCACCGGGTCGCCGCTGGGCCGCGCCGGCGGCAGCCACTGCGCCGCCGCCCGGCAGCGCTGCGACGCCGCCAGCAGCCGTTCGGGGTCCTCGTGGGCGGCGGCCAGGCGCAGCCGGAACTCGGCCAGCTCGGCGATCGTGGCGCCGCTGCGCACCCGCAGCTCGGTCGCGCCGAGGCTGGCCCGGTGCGCCTCGAACTCGCGCAGCCCGGCGTCGGCGGCCCGGATCGCGTCGGCGACGGAGCCGCCGGCGAGCCCCGCCTGGGCGCGCAGGTGCCACAGCCGGGCCCGCAGCGCTGCGGGACCCCGCCGGGCGGCACCGGCCGCACCCGCGAGGCTCTGGCGTACCGCCGCCGGCTCATGCAGCGCGACGGCCAGCTGCGCCGCCTCCAGCCACGCCTCCCACCCCGGGATGAGCCAGCCCGCGCGGGTCAGCGCCGCCGCCGTCTCCTGCAGCCGGCGCAGCGTGCCGCGGTGGGCGCGCCCGGCGGCGATCGTCGCCGACAGTTCCAGGGCGAGGGCGCGCATCGCCAGCAGCGTGCGGCCCTGCTTGGCGAACGCCCGGCGGGCGTTGCGGGCCACCGCGAGCGCCTCCGTCGCCCGCCCGCGCGACAGCGTGATGCGGGCCAGCAGCAGCCCGGCCTCGCCGCGCACCGCCCACAGCCGGCCCCGGCGGCACGCGTCCAGGGCGTCCTGCGCGGCCTGGTACGCCTCGGGCAGCAGCCGGACCGACTGCAGCAGCTCGGCGAGGTCGAGCAGGCCGACGGCGTCCGAGCCGGTGCGGGTGAGCGCCGGGCGGGCCCGGGCGTAGCGGGCGAGGGCCTCGGGCACGTCGCCGGCCTGCGCGGCCACGAAGCCGAGGTTGTGCTGCACCTGGGCCGCGGACGCGGCCAGATCCAGCTCCGCGTACAGGGCCGCGGCCCGCTCCAGGTCCGCCTGGGCCGAGCGGTGGTTGCCGTGGTACCCGTGCAGGATCCCGCGGTTGTTCAGCGCTCGCGCCTGCCACAGCCGGTCGCCGCTGCGCCGGAAGACGCGCAGGGCGGCGTTGTAGCCCTGCATCGCCTCCTCGTCGCGGCCCATGCGGCGCAGGATGAGGGCCCGCTGCATGACGGCGCGGGCCCGGCGCAGGCCCCGCAGCCCGTGCAGCGCCGCGTCGATCTCGCGGACGGCGGCGGCGGGGCGGCCGAGATCCTCCAGTACCAAAGCCAGGCTCATTCTTGCCTCGGCCGCAAGGGTCATCCGTTCGTGTCGGCGTGCGATGTTTAGTGCCGTTCGGAGGTGTTTTGCGGCGGTATGTGCGTCATACGATGCCCGGGCGGCAAGGCCGAGCGCGCGGTGCGCCATCGATATGGCGTCCGCGTCCCGGGCCCGTCGCGCCGCGGCCAGCGCGGCGCTCGCCAGCGTGCGGGCCCGCCGGGGATCACCGGCCACGGCCTCGACCGCCCGCGTCGCCAGCGCGATCGGTACCCCCGCACCTTCCGTCACAGGGCAGATCCTGCCATCGACGGCAACTGTCGCCCAGCCGACGTATCGGTCGGGTGAATCGGCCGTCATCCAAACAACGCATCCGTTCGAAGGAGGAGCCGTGAACGCGACCGATCGGTTGGACCGGTGGCGGCGCCGCCGCGCCGAGCACCTCGCCGCGCTGCCCTGGCTGGCCACCGAGTCCGTGGGCGCGCGCCCGGTCCGCTACGTCGCCGGCGAGCTGCTGGCCGTCGACGAGCACTACGACGACGCCCGCTCCGCCGTGTCCGCCCTCGGCGTCGCCGCCCGGGACCTCACCGAGGACGCCCCGCTGCCCGGCGTGCGCCGCATCCGGGCCAGGGGTCTGGACCCGCTCGCCGCCACCCGCCGGGTCCGCGGCCGCTCCGGCGCCGGCGCCCTCGTCGGCCCCAACCACGTGCTGCTCGGCTCCCCGCACGAGCAGGGCGGCCCGTTCGGCCGCCCGGTCGCCGCGCAGGCCGGCGCGCTCGAGCCCGCGGAGGCCGACGCCGCCGTGCGGGTCGTCGTCATGGACACCGGCGTGTGGGCCGACAGCCCGCTGCCGGCGTCGCGGTACCAGGTCCTGGACGCCGACTACGAGACCGTGGTCGACGCCGACGGCGACGACGTGCTGGACTCCGACGTCGGGCACGCCAACTTCATCGCCGGCGTCATCCTGCAGGCCTCGAGCCGCGCCCAGGTGCGTATCGTCAAGGTGCTCGACTCCTTCGGCGTCGGCACCGAGCTCGAGCTGGCCCGCCGCATCGCCGCCCTCGACGACGCCGACGTGCTCAACCTCTCGCTCGGCGCGTACACCGTCGATGACCAGCCGCCGGCCCTGCTGCGCTGGGCCCTGGCGGGGTTCCTGGCCGGGCACGACCGGCTCGTCGTCGCCGCCGCCGGCAACGACGGCATCTCCGGCGCGCCGTTCTGGCCGGCCGGGTTCGCCGGCAGCGCCGTGCCGTGGAGCCAGCAGGTCATCGCGGTCGCGGCCCACGACGGCAAGGCGATCTGCGACTGGAGCAACAGCGGCCCGTGGGTGACCGTGGCCGCGCCCGGCGCCGACATCGTGAGCACCTACATCAACCACAGCGACTTCAGCTCCGGCTGGGCGGCGTGGAGCGGCACGTCGTTCGCCACGCCGCACGTGGTCGCCGCGATCGCCGAGGCGTCCACGCAGTCGGGCGGGGTGTTCGCGGCCGCGAAGCAGGTCACCTCCGCCGCCCCGGCCACGTTCGCCGGGTACGCTGCAATATTGTGACGGCATTCGATCCCACCATTGCGCTGATCGAGGCGGCCGACGGGGACCAAAGGGCGTGGAATGCCATCGTCTCGCGGTATTCCGGCCTGATCTGGGCCACGGTGCGGGGGTTCCGCCTGACGGATGCCGACGCCGCCGACGTGTTCCAGGCGACCTGGTTCCGGCTGGTGGAGAAGCTCAACCAGATCCGCAACGGCGACGGCCTGGGCTCCTGGCTCGCCACGACCGCCCGCAACGAGGCGATCGACCTGCTGCGCCGCCGCGGCCGGGAGTCGCCCGCCGACTTCGACGACCAACTGGCCGGCGCTCGCTCGACCGCCGGCCTGCCGGAGGAGACCGTGCTGCGCGACGAGGAGGACCGGCTGCTGTGGCAGGCGGTCCACCGGCTGCCGGACCGGTGCTCGCGGCTGCTCCGCGCGATGGGCGCCGACCCGGTGCCCTCCTACGCGGAGCTCTCCGCGGCGCTGGGCATGCCGGTCGGCAGCATCGGACCCACCCGGGCCCGCTGCCTGGAGACGCTGCGCGGCCTGCTCACCACATCGGGAGGAGATCGATCGTGACCGACGACCGCCACGACGAGCTCGGCTCCGCGGTGTCGCGGATGTACGCGACGGCGGACCCGCCGCCGGCGCATCTGCTCGCCGCCGCCTCGGCCCTGCTGTCGTGGCGCGACCCCGACCTTGAGCTGGCGGCGCTGCTCGTGGACAGCGCGGTGGCGGGCGAGGCGGCCGGCATCCGCTCGGCGTCGGACTCGCCGCGGATGCTGAGCTTCGCGGTCGGCGACGTGCAGCTCGACGTCGAGCTGGTCGTCGACGACGGCACCGTACGCCTCGTGGGCCAGGTCAGCTCGCCGGAGGTGGCGCCCATCGCCGTGCGCCACCGCGACGGCACGTGGACCGGCACGACCGACGAGCTGGGCCGCTTCGCGGTCTCCGGCCTGCCGGCCGCCCCGCTGCGCATCACCTGGGGCACACCGCCGGTCAGCAGCCCGACGATCATGCTGTAGCGGGTGTGGCGTACGACCCCGGTCGTACGCCACAGAGCATCCCCCGGTCCGACGACGGCCCCGCGGTTTCCCGGCAGCATTCCCGTCATGTCCACGCCGTACCGCTTCGTCGTCCCCGTCCCGCGGCGCTCCGCCACCGGCACCGTCGCCGCCGTCTATGCACGCTCCTCCCGCGAGCTCGGCGCGTTGTTCGCCCCGCACCTCACGGCGGTGCCGCCGCTGCACGCCGCCCTGTGGGCCGTGCTGCGCGAGTCGCTGCTCGTCGGCGCCGCCCCGCGGGCCCGCAAGGAGGCGGTCGCCGCCGCCGTCGCCGTGGTGAACCGCTGCCCCTTCTGCATCGACGCCCACGGCGCGATGCTGCACGCCACCGGCGAGCACCGCCTGGCCGCCGCCGTCCTGGCCGGCGAGACCCCGGACGATCCCGAGGACGCCGCCGTGGTCGCCTGGGCCCGCTCGACCCGCGGCCCCGACCCGCTGCCCTGGCCGTTCCCGCCGGCGCTCGCCCCCGAGTACGTCGGCGTGGCCCTGGCCAACCACTTCATCAACCGCATGGTCGACGCGCTGCGCCCCGGCTCGCCGCTGCCCGGCGGAGCCCTGCGCGACCCGTCCCGCCGCGCGGCCGGCCTGGCCCTGTCCCGCACGGTCCGCCGCACCCTCGTGCCCGGCGAGAGCCTGGCACTGCTCGACCTCGACGCCGGCCCCGAGCCGCGGTGGGCGGCCGGCACCCCGGTCGGCGCGGCGTGGTCGGCGTTCGAGCGGGCCGCCCTCTCCGGCGGCGACCTGCTGGGCCCGGCCGCCCGGGCCGCCCTGACCGCCGCCGTCGACGCCTGGGACGGCGCCCACCCAGATCTCGGCACGGCCTGGCTGGACGCCGCGCTCATCGCGGTGCCGCCGGACCAGCTCCCGGCGGCGCGCCTGGCGCTGCTGGCCGCCCTGGCCCCGTACCGCCTCACGGATGCCGCGGTCGCGGCCTGGCGCCACACGGGCGACGCCGACCTGGTGCGGCTGCTGGCGTTCGGCGCCTTCACCGCGGTCGACCGCCTGGCCCGCACACGGGCCGCCGGCTGAGCCGTCCACGTTGTACAGTCCGGCGGATGCGGTGCAACATATGTGACTCGGACCGCTTCAGCCCCCTGGCCCAGGTTTCGTACCACGGCCACGTCTCGCCGAGGCTGGAGTTCCGCAAGCCGGGCCGGTTCCAGAACCGCCCGACGTTCGCCGCGGCGTTCGCGCGCGCCTGCCTGGACTGCGGCGCCATCGTGTACTTCGTGTCCCAGCCCGAGCTGCTGCGGCTCGCCGAGGTCCCGGACGAGCTGGGCGTGACGAACTACAGCCGCCGCTACTTCGACGAGGAGACCGACGCCTGGATCGAGGAGGAGTAGTCGGCGCTGAACGTCACCCGTCCCGGCTCCTGTTCCTGCTGCGCGCGCATGTCCCAGGTCCCGTCCGCCAGCAGGACCGCGAGGTTCAGCACGGCCGACGCTTGGCGTGGCACGCCCCACTGGACGTGGGCCGCGGTGTAGCTCACCAGCCTGACCTCGGCGGTCCCCGTCGCCGCGGCCCCGGCCGGCCGGTCCGCCCGGATCGCGGCCCGGGCCCAGTGCCCTTCCCCGAACCGGTCCGCGATCCGGTCGGCCATGGCGGGCGGGCTCGCGGCGATCCAGGCCTCCGCCAGCTCCCGGAACGCCCGCTCGCGGGCCCCACCGGCGGCGGCCAGCACACCGGCGCCGGCCCCGGCGAACGCCGCACACAGCTCGCGCAGCGGCACCCGGCCGACGTTCGTCGAGTACCGCACCGACCTGAGCTCGAGCATCGCCTCGTGGAGCACGTGCGCCGCGTCCAGCGCCGCACCGCGCGCCAGGCGCCACTCGACGCCCCGCGGCCCCCGCGGCCCGGTCCGGCCGCGCGGCGTGACGGCGTCGGCGGCCCGCCCCGCCGTTGACCGGTACCAGTCCATGTCCTCGAACCCGACGGTCGCCTTGGCGGCCCTCAACCGCCCGCGGCGGCCGACCCGGACCTCGAACCCTTCTGCGCCCACCGTGATCCCGGCCCCCGGCTCGTCGTCGCTGTCGAACTCGGCGGCCCGCACGTCGTCAAGGTACAGCTGCACGACCGCGTCCTCGAGGCTGCCGGCCGCGTCGAACCGGCGCGGCGCGTGCAGGGCGACGTGGGCGCAGAGGCTGGTGCCGGCCCGCTCCAGCCGGACGGTCCGGACCGTGGCAGCGGCCAGGTCGTAGTCCTCCTCGACCGCGTGTTTGTCGAGCGGCGCCACGCCGGGCCACACCTGGCCGCGGTAGTCCCGATAGTGGGCCGGCCGGTCGGCGGGCAAGGGCAGCAGGGCCTCGAGGTCGGGGCCGGCCTGCTCGATCATCCATGCGCGGCGGGTCGGGCCGAGGTCCGCCATCCACATGAGCGCCCGGCGGGCCCGCCACTCGGCGACCCGGCGGGGCCTGGTGAGCGCAACGGCAAAGAACGGGAAGGTGTTGTTGTCCCAGACGTCGGCGACATTGACGATCCGCTCGCGGTCAAATCGCCGCCCGTCGGCCGCGATCTCCCCGATCTCCGCGACGGACCGATCAAGCAGCCGACCGAACATCGAAACCGCCGAAACCCCCGGCATGCCGCGATCTTAGGACGGTGCCCTCGCGTCGAGTGCTCTGACGACTACTTCACCATGGTTCGGACCGAAGACCTCCGTCGCGACCTGAATGAACGTTTCGTGGGCGATGGTGGCGCGAAGGCCGGCCAGGCCGGCGAGGTTGATGGCGACCTGCGGCGCACCGAGTTCGAGGTGGATCTTGAGAGCCATCATGTGACATCGGGCGGCCTCGGCGGGACGGTCCGTTTCGGCGTACAGCCGACCGAGATTCGTGTGGCCGAGGGCAAGGTTGGGCCGGTCGCCGACCTGCGCCAGCAGGGCGATTGCCTGATGGTAGCGGCGCTCGGCCTCGGCGAAGTCGTGGCGATCGTGGGCCAGGAGGCCGAGCTGCTGATAGTTGACGGCAATCCTGAGCTGATCGCCGAGTTGCCGGGCGATGGCCAGGGATTGGTGGCAGCGGCGAAGTCACCACGTTTCTCGGTGAGCGTGCCGAGCTGGCCGTGCGCCGCGGCGAGGCTGATCTGATCGCCGCGTTGCCGGCACAACGCGATGACGTCGTGGTAGTAGCGCTCGGCCTCGGCGTAGTCGCCCCGCTTGTGGGCCAGCGCGCCGAGCTGATACATGTAGCCGGCAAGACTGGCGGAGGTTTCGGGCAGCCAGCGAAGGGTGTCGTGGATGAGTGCGGTCGCCTGGTCCCAGGCGCTGGCTGCCTCCAGCCGGACTTCGATGACCTCGGTTACGGCGGCGGCCATGTCGAGATCGGCCGCGGCGAGCAGGTGGTAGCGGGCCTCGAACAGGTCGTGCACGTCACGGTCGTTCGCCTGTTCCCTGACGCGCTGCTGCCAGTACGTGGCCGCGGTGCGATGCGCCTCCAGGAGCGCGTCCGGTGGCCAGTGGCCGTGCAGCTCCGTCGCGGTCCAGCGGTGCATCACCACGAGGCCGTGGTCCTGGTCGTGGTGGATCAGGCTGCTGGCCGTCAGGGCCGCCAGCAGTTCGGGTGATGGCTCGGTGCCGCCGAAGGCCTGCTCGATGGTGGGCACGGGCTCGCGGTAGACGCTGATCAACGTCAGCAGGTCGATGGCGCCGGGGATGGTGGACAGGCGGCGGAGGTGGTCGCTGAGCAGGACGTCGTCGGCGGCCAGGTGACGGTGTCGGCCAGCGCGGCGTCCAGGGTGCGGTGCTGGGCCAGCCAGGTCTCGGCGGCGTCGGGGCCGAGGCGGGTGGTGACGGCGCGGCTCAGCCGGTCGGTGATGTCGTCGAAGCGGCCCTGGCCCTGGTCGAGCAGCGCGTCCAGGTACTCCAGCGACCGGGGATGGCCGCCGACGACCCGCCAGACGCGGTCGGCGGTCGCGTTGGTGGTGGCGTGGCGATCGACGTTGGGCAGCGACCACAGCAGCTTCCCGGTCTCCGCGGCCGACAACGGCCCGACCGGGACCGCGAGCAGGCCGGGCAGGGGGACCAAGTGGCGCGAAGTGATGAGCAGGCGGCTGCGGGCGGGGGCCGCCGCCCAGGCGGTGAGGAGCTCGGCCAGGGCGGGGTCGGCGATCGTGGGCGTGCCGGGGGTGAGGTTGTCCTCGAAGTTGTCCAGGACGAGCAGGATCGGGACCTCGTCCAGGACGTCGTCGTGCAGCAGGGAGAGCCGGTCGGGCCACGGGACGTCGGCGCGCGTCGCGATCCGGACCGCCGTCGCGGCGGGCCCCGTGGCGATGTCGCGGCGCAGGAGCTCGCGGCGGGCCACCGTGGCGACCTCGGACAGCAGCGTGTCGGTCGTGACCGGGCCGTAGAGCGACGCCACCCGCCAGTCCGGGTCGGCCTCCACGGTGCGGCGCAGGACCTCGGCGGCCAGCGTGGTCTTGCCGACGCCGCCGATGCCGTGCAGCACCAGGCCGGCGTGCGCGGTGGCGGCGAGGACGTCCGGCAGGCAGCGCTGCAGCGCGCGGCGGCCGACGAACTGGCCGACCGGGCGGGCGCCGACCCGGCCCCACTCGGCGGTTCGCGGCGCGGGGACGGGGACCCGGGGCTCCGCGTGGTCGATGACCGGGATCGCGGGGGCGTTGGCCAGCAGCGTCACCACGCCCCACTCGTCCATGCCGGCCAGAACCTGCGTGGCCGGGTCGGCGGCGGACACCAGGTCGCGCTGGACCGAGCGGCGGGCGTCGCTCACCGCGCGGACCACGTCCGGGTCGCGGCTGGCGGCGAGCTCGGCGTAGACGCGGGCGAACAACAGGGTTGCGTAGCGGTCGGTGACGCTGGTCTGGGTGCCGATCACGGCGCACACGCCGCGGGCGGCGTGCTGCGCCGGTACACGACCACGTGCGGGTGCAGCGCCAGGAGCTGCGCGGACACCGGGTCGGGCAGCGCCTCCCAGGGCAGGGCGGCCAGGCCGGGGGCGTCCACGCCGATCCGCAGCGTCAGGAAGTCGCGCACCGCCCGCTCGAGCAGGGCGCGCAGGGCCGCGGCGACCGGCGCCGGCAGGAACGACTCGGCCAGCAGCTCGCCCGCCCGGCGCAGGGACACCAGGCCGGGCGTGGGTTCCACGTCGCGGGTCACCGCGGCGTCGGTACGCCGGGTGCGCTCGAGGCGGACGTCGTGCAGGGCGTTGCGCAGGCCCGGGCGGACGCCCGCGTGCGGGGCCGACACGTCGACGCCGGCGCCGGTCAGGCGGACCGTCGAGTCCGACACGACCAGGGCCACGTCCAGGGGAGCGCCTCGCATATGTGCATCTGACGGACCGCGCATGGTTACGGGGAGAGTGGGTAGCGTGACGCCGTGTTAGCCTAGGCATCGATGTTGACGGATATCGCGGAGGAGTGTTCATGACCGTGACGGCACACGAGCGGCCGCAGCTGCCGTTCGACCGGCCTAACGTGCTCGACATCGCGCCGCTGTACGACGTCCTGCGCAGACAGGCGCCGATCACCAAGGTGACCACGCCGGCGGGGGATCCGGCCTGGCTGGTGACCGCCTACGCCGAGGCCAAGCAGATCTTCGGGGACCGGCGGTTCGGGCGCTCGCATCCGGCGCCGCAGGAGGCCGCCCGGGTCTCGCACGCGGCCGTGCTCGACGGGCCCACCGGGGACTTCGAGCACGAGGAGCGCGAGCACACCCGGATGCGGCGGCTGCTGGCGCCCGCGTTCTCGGCGCCGCGGATGCGGCGGCTCGCCGGGCGGGTGGAGGAGCTCACCGGGCGCTGCCTCGACGACATGCAGGCCGCGCGGGACGCGCGGCCCGGGGAGCCGGTGAACCTGCACGAGCTGCTGGCGTTCCCGCTGCCGGTGCTCGTCATCTGCGAGCTGCTCGGGGTGCCCTACGAGGACCGCGCCTACTTCCGCGATCTGTCGCGGCGCATCGGGCTCATCGACGGCGGCGAAGATGCGCGGAAGGCGATGACGGACTTCCGGGTGTACACCGGAAAGCTCGCCGACGCCAAGCGGCGCGAACCGGGACCGGACGTCATCTCCGATCTCGTGGCGGCGCAGGGCGACGACCCGACGTTCAGCGACGACGAGGTGGCCCGGCTGGCCGCGGGGCTCATCTTCGCCGGGCACGAGACCACCTCGACCCGCATCGACCTCGGCGTCCTGCTGCTGCTCGCCGATCTCGGCCGGCGCGACCGGTTCGCCGCGGACCCCGACGGCGAGGTCGGGCCGACCGTGGAGGAGATCCTGCGCATCACCGCGCCCGGTGGGCTGGGCCTGCTGCGGTACGCCCACGACGACGTCGAGGTCGGCGGCCTCACGATCGCCCGCGGCGACGCGGTCATCATCTCCAGCAACGCGGCCAACCGGGACGAGACGGTGTTCGCCGAGCCCGAGGCGTTCGACCCCGGTCGGCGGCCCAACGCGCACCTCGCCTTCGGGCACGGCGTGCACGTCTGCCTGGGCGCCAACCTGGCCCGCACCGAGCTGCGCACCGTGTTCCCGGCGCTGCTGCGGCGCTTCCCCGGGCTGCGGCTGGCGGTCGCCGTCGACGACATCGAGGTCCGGTCCAACCGGCTCACCGGCGGCGTGGATGAGGTGCCGGTGACGTGGTGACCCCCAGGATCAGCGCCGACACCGGCGTCTGCGTGTCGTCCGGCATGTGCGCCATGATGGTGCCGGAGGTCTTCGACCAGCGCGAGGAGGACGGCCGCGTCGTCGTCCGGCGCGAGCAGCCGCCGCCGGAGCTCGCGGACCGGGTCCACGACGCCGTGCACAGTTGCCCGTCCGGGGCGCTACGCCTCGACGAGGACTGACGCGCAGCGCCGCCGCAGGGCGGCGATCGTCGCGGGGTCGCGCGGGCCGGCGTCCTTCTCGGCGCGGTCCGCGAAGTACCGGCCGGTGCGGCCCCGCAGCGACGGGTCGGCCGCGGCCCATAGCGGGGTGTCGGCGCCCTTGGCCGGCGAGCGGCCGAACAGCCGCGCCGACAGGTTGCCGAGCTGGTGGCGCCCTGCATCGCCACCGGGCCGCGCGAGCACTACGCCTTCCACGTCGTGTCGCGGGGCACCGCGCTGTTCGCGGCCGACGCCGCCGACCCGGTGGAGCTCGCCGCCGGCGACGTCGTCGTGCTCGCCCCCGGCTTCGCGCACACGCTGCGCAGCGACCCGGGCGCGGCCACCCGCGACGTGCGGGAGCTGCTCGCCGAGGGGGCGCTGTGCCACCCGGCCGGCACCCGGCCCGGCGCCACGCAGCTCGTCTGCGGCTCGTTCCGCTTCGACGACCCGCACGACGCGTTCCGGGCGGTGCTGCCGGCCGTCCCGCACGTGCGGGCCGCGGGCAACTCGGCCGCCCCGTGGCTGGCGTGGCGCATGCAGAAGGCGGCCGTGCTGCTGCGCACCGAGCGGCGCAGCAGCGAGGCGATCGCCCGGCACGTCGGCTACGACTCGCCGGTCGCGTTCGCCAAGACGTTCAAGCGGGTGACCGGGCGGCCGCCCGGGGAGTACCGCCGCCACGCCCGGACCGGCTGAGCGCCGAGGGGGCGGTGCGGGCCGGGTGAGGCTCATGGGGTACAAGATCGGTATGGTTTTGGGGCCGAACGCCGGCGGGCACGGCGAGACACTCGTGCAGCGCGTGATCGAGTCGGTGCGGGCGGACCCCGGGCGGCTCGTGCTCGGCTACAACCGGTGGGCCGGCCCCTGGGTGGACGGCGAACCGGCCCCGCTGAACGGCCTCGAGGCGTTCCCGAGCGGCCGTCCGGTGCCCCCGAGCGTGCGGCGCTGGCTCGCCTACGACCGCTCGATGCTGCGCCGCCACGGCTGGCTCGACGACGCCGGCCGCCTGACCCCGCGCACCCTGCCCGAGATCGCCCGCGAGGCGTTCGGCGAGATCGGCGGCTGCTACGACACGCCCGCGCTGGCCGACCGGTTCGCCGAGTGCTTCCTGCTGCCGGGCGGCAGCGACTCCCGCCGCGTGCTGGCCACCGGCACCGCGGACGCCGAGGGCGAGTACCCGGTGTTCGCCCTCGACGTGGACGACCTGCCGTGCATCGAGCTCATGTACCCCGGCTTCGACGTCTACCTGGCCGACACCGCCGAGGTCCTCGGCGTCGAGCGGGGCCCCGGCTACTCGTCCCTGGCCGCCGACCGCACCTACGGCCCCCGCATGCGCGAGCACGCCCGCAACTTCTTCGGCGGCGAGTACTCGGAGGACATCGCGAACTGGTGAGCCGCCGGTGCAACCCTGGCGGCCGGCCATCGTCATTTGCATGAAGTTCCTCCGTCGTGCGCCGAATCGGTCGGTGTGTTCAACAAGCGGCTCCGGAGGGCGAGCCTCGGGTTGACGGTGCTCGCCGCAGGTCTGGTGCCGCTGGTCCTGTGCGCCGCGCTGGTGCTGTACCAATCGCACAACGCCGTGGCGGAACGCGACCGGCAGAGCGCCCGCGAACGCGCCGAGGTCGCCGCCGATTTTCACACCGCTGACCGCAGGCTTAGTTGTCAGACCTGGTCCAGCCGTTGTACCGGAACCACCACCACATCGCCGCGGCGGCGGCGGCCATGGTTCCCAGGCCGAGCGCGAGGAAGGTCCACGCCCCGCTGAGGAGATGGCTGCCTTCCCAGTCGAAGTTCATCCCGAAGAATCCGGTCAGAAAGCTCAACGGCAGGAAGATCGAGGCGATCACCGTCAGCTGCTTGGAGATCTCTCCCTGCCGGTTGGCGACCATGGACAGATAGAGGTCGGTGCAGCTTGCGACCATCTCGTGGTAGGAGTCCAGCTCGTCCGTGATGCGGATCAGGTGGTCGTAGACGTCGCGGAAGTAGTCGTGGCTGTCAGCCTCCAGCCCGGCCAGGTCGGCGATCGCCTCGGCCTCGCGGGCGAAGACGTCCCGCATCGGCACGACGGCCTTGCGCAGCTGCATCAGTACCCGCTTGAGCCGGAAGATCTCCTCCAGCTGACGCCGGCCGGCCCCGGCGACGATCGTGTCCTCCAGGTCGTTGATCTCCTCGTCGAGGTCGGCGAGGATCGGGAAGTAGCTGTCCACGATGGCGTCGACGACCTTGTACACGTAGTACTGCTCGCTCTTGGCCGCCGTCACGCGCTTGACCACCGTCTTCAGCTTCTCCAGCGGCGCGTACGGCTGGCGGTGCAGGGTGACGATGTAGTCCCCGCTGATGTAGCAGTGGATCTCCTCGAGCGGATGCGGGTTCTCGTTCTCCGGCTGGGACTCGACCCCGCCCTGCAGCACCAGCAGCGCCGTGTCCGCGTACGTGTCGAGCTTCGGACGCTGCCCGAACCGGATGCTGTCGTCCACCGCCAGCGGGTGCAGTTTCAGTACGGCGCCCAGTTGCTCGACCTGCTCTGCGGTCGGGCCGGCGACGTCCAGCCAGAAGAACTCCTGCCGGTCGCACAACTCTGTGATCAGTGCATCGTCGATCGAGTCGATGATCCGCATGGCTACGCTCCGCACCTCGGGGATTCAACGCCAGGTTACGGGGGCCGGTACAGCCGGCGACGGCCCCATGCGCAGGTCCCCGCGGCCGGGACCGATCGTGCTAATCCTCGTCGTGGATGTAGGCGCCGCCGCGGAAGAGGGAGACCACCGCGGCGGCGACCGACAATGCCGCGGCCAGGATGAAGACGATGACCAGGCCCTCGTGGAACGGGTCGGCGAGCAGGCGGGGCAGGTACGTGCGGGCCGTCAGGGTGGCCACCGTGGCGGACGGCAGCGACTCGAGCACCCCGGCCGAGGCCAGCAGCGCGCCGATCGGGTTGTAGCCGAGGAACGCGGCGAACATGAGGCCGACCGGGGGTACCGCGGTGATCTGCGCGATCGCGTTGTCCGGCACGCCCTGCTCGGCCAGGCCGGTGTGCAGCGCGGCCGGCAGCGAGTTCGACAGGCCCGCGATGAGCAGCGAGAAGAACAGCCCGATGGACAGCACCATGCCGGCGTTCTGGAACGTGGCCCGGATGCCCGAGGTGACGCCGCGCTGGGCGGCCGGCACCGCGTTCATCACCGCGGTGGTGTTCGGGGCCGAGAACAGGCCCGAGCCGATGCCGTTGAACAGCAGCAGGAGCGCGAACTCGGGGTAGGCGAAGTCGACCGGGATGAGCAGCAGGCCGATGAACGAGGCCGCCATGAGCAGCAGGCCGCCGGTGGCCAGCAGCTTGGCGCCGTAGCGGTCGGAGAGGTGGCCCGACACCGGGCCGGCGGCGACGAAGCCGGCGGTCAGCGGCAGCAGGTAGATGCCGGCCCACAGCGGCGTCTCGGCGAAATCGTAGCCGTGCAGCGGCAGCCAGATGCCCTGCAGCCAGATGATGAGCATGAACTGCAGGCCGCCGCGGGCGATCGCGTTGAGCAGGGCGGCCGCGTTGCCGGCCCAGAACGCCTGGATACGGAACAGGCCCAGGTCGAACATGGGCTGCGCCACGCGGGCCTCGATCAGGCAGAACACGACCAGCAGGGCTCCGCCGCCGACGAGGCCCGCGAGGACCATCGGGTTGGTCCAGCCCTCGGTGTGGCCGCCGTAGGGCTGGATGCCGTACGTCATCGACGCCAGCACCAGCGTCAGCCCGGCGGCCAGGGTCAGGTTGCCCAGCCAGTCGATGCGCACTCCGGCGCTCGGCGGGGCGATGGCGCGCAGGTTGCGGTACGCCCACACGGCCCCCGCGACGGAGACCACCACGCTGACCCAGAAGATGGCCCGCCACTGCCACGCGGACAGCACCCCGCCGAGCACCAGCCCGATGAACGTGCCGGCCAGCGCCGCGACCTGGTTGACGCCGAGCGCGGTCCCGCGCTGGGTCGGCGGGAAGGCGTCGGTGATGATCGCGGTCGAGTTGGCCATGAGCATCGCCCCGCCGACGCCCTGCGCCAGCCGCCAGCCGATCAGCCACAGCGCCGCCGCCCGCCCGCCGCCCGGGGTGAGTGCCAGGGCGACGGACGCCAGCGCGAACACGATGAACCCGGCGCGGAAGATGCGCACCCGCCCGTACATGTCCCCGAGCCGCCCGAGGCTGACCACGAGGACGGCGGTCACCAGGAGGTACCCCATGAGCAGCCACAGCAGGTAGCTCACGTTGCCCGGGGCGAGCGGGTCGAGGCGGATCCCGGTGAAGATGGCCGGCAGCGAGATGATCAGGATGGACGCGTTGACCGTGGCCAGGAGCATGCCGAGCGTGGTGTTCGACAGCACCGACCACCGGTTCGCAAACCCGGGCATGGCCTGCGGTTGCCCGGATCATTCGCCTTTAAAAGGTGTACGGCGTGTCGTAGGACGGCACGATCACCTGGGAGCGCGGGGAGGCCTTGCGCACCGCGGCGATGAGCGCGGCGAGCCGGTCGGCGTCGGCCGGGGCGGACGGCGGCGGGTTGCGCAGCGGGGTCTCGAAGTTGTCCCAGTGCACGGGCACCACGACCCGCGGCCGGCCGAGCGCCTCGAGCAGCCGCGGCACGTAGTCGGCGGTCGCCGTGCTGGACGCCAGCGCGACCATCGCCACGTCCGGCTGCAGGCCGGACAGGGTTGCGCTCGACGAAGTCGCTGCCACCCTTGAGGCCGGTCCGCCCCGGCGCGGACGAAGACGGCGACCGCGTACCGGCCGCCGTCGGGGTACTCGGCGACGCCCGCCTCCATCGCGAGCCCGGGCAGCGTGCCGGTCTTGCCCGACACCTGCACGCCGGCCGGGAACGCCGCGCCGAGCCGGGTCCAGAACATCTGCCGGACCATCAGGCCGCGCACCGCGGAACACGCCGGCGCCGGGCCGGCCTCGTCGCGCCAGATCAGGCCCAGCAGGTGGGTCAGCTCCCGCGGCGTGCTCGACGTGGTGCGCTGCGGGTCGAAGACGCGCAGCGCCCGGATCCGCTCGGCCGGCAGGGCGACGAAGCGGCGCGCGAAGTCGTTGCCGTCGCGCGCGCCGACGTCGGCGAACATCGACTCGAGCAGCTGGCGAGGACCGCCGACGATGCGGGTGCGGGCCATCCCGAGCTCGGCCGCCAGCAGCGGCAGGACGTCCAGCGGAGCAGCTCGCCGCCGCCCGCCTCGACGTCGGCGTCGTGCACCACCCGATCGACGCGCCGGACCTGCGGGCCGGCCCGGCCACCCGGGTCCGGCTCGGCGTCGTGCTGCCCCGCACGTCGCCGCTGGCCCGCGCGTCCGAGGTGACGTTCGCCGCGCTGGCCGGGCAGGGGCTCGTGGTCTTTCCGCGGGCGACGGCGCCGGCGTGGTACGACACCCTGCTCGCCGCCTGCCCGCGCCGGCGGCTTCGAGCCCGGCCGCGTCCGCCACGCCCGCAACCCCGACTTCCTGTGCGGGCTCGTGCTGGCCGGCTGCGGCGCCGGCCTGGAGCGCGAGGCCGCAGTACGCCGGGAGCCGCGCGTCGCCTGGCGCCCGCTCGCCGGCGACCCGCTGTGGCAGGAGACGTCGGCGGTGTGGCCGGCCCGCGCCCCGCACCCGGCCGCGCCCCGCTTCGGCGCCCTGGTCCGCGAGGTCCTCGCGCCCGGCGCGACCGCCCCCGAGACGATCCTGGGCGCCCCGGGCCCCTGGTCGGTGGTGTACGCGTCCGCGGCCGCTTCGGGTGGGGCCTGACCGGGTACCCATCTGCCATGTCCAGCTACACGGTCAACCCCGCCGCCGTCGAGCGGGCCAAGCGCCTCATCGACGCGAAGCAGTACGTGCTGGAGAGCGACTGGCGCGAGTCCCAGCCCCGGGCGGACGACGAGAACGCGTTCCTGGAGCGCCATTCGTGGTCCGACTACGCCGAGTGGCACCTGGCCCTCACCGACGGCGCCACGGACGAGACCAAGGCGCGGTACGCGTTCGTGTACGGCGACCTGCGCCGCGTTCACCGCACCGGCCTGATCGCCTGCGTCTACCGGGCCGCCGAGTGGCGCCACAAGTCGGTCGAGCTCGCCGCGCACGACCTGCTGCAGCGCCTGGACAAGGTGGCCGGCATCACCACCACCTGACCTCGTCGGCTCTTTAAGGGCCTCGATGATCGCGAGCGGGTCATAGATCGTCCGCGACTCCGCACACTGCGTCGCTGCCGGCAGGCGTGAATTCCGGCGGCTGACGGATCTGCGCCTTGCCGCCTGGATGATCCAGTGTGGTAAGGCGGGTGCGCCCCGGTGCTGGCTTGGCGCCAAGGGTTGAGCATCGTTCAGGCCCGCGTCCGCGTCTGGTTTCAGGTCCGCGTCCGCGTCTGGTTTCAGATCCGCGTCCAGGCCCGGCTCTGGTTCCGGATCCGGGTCCACGTCTGGGGCCGGCTCTGGTTCCGGGGCCGCGTGCGGGGCCGAGCCTGGGGCTGGGTCCGGCACGTTGCCAGCCGCGTACGCGCAGTCGCTGCCCGATTCTTCGACCTGCTCAGAACCTACGCCCGCAGCCAGGGACGATTCGCACACGGGTTCTTCCGGCCGATCGTCCACCGTGGCCGACGACGCGAAGTCGCCATGCGCCCGCCGCAGGCGCTCGGCCTGCCGCCTGACAAGCCCCCAGGCACGATGCCGCTCATGTTCTCGCCGAAACTGCTCATTGATGGGAGAGTAAGAACGCGACCTGGTTCGGTCACGCATGGCAGCTATTTCCGTACCCGTAAACAACTGCAACTGCCCCATACAACAATTGTCCCAGACCCCAGTGAGAACCGCTGCCCCGAATGACGTCCAACAATATAAAATGGCGCACGTCACTCCTGGAGCACCGAATGATGACCCGCACGGATCCGGCAGCGGCAGACGGTCCCGAGGCCCAACCGTGAGCACCCTCGAACCCGGACCACGCTTATACGTTCAGCGGGCGCGCCAGCGCCCGCCACTATCGGCCGAGCGTCGTTTGTCAGCCCCCCCGTCCAAGTGAACCTGCGGTCGTGTCACGACGAACCTGCCGCGCCCGCGATCGACGGCGAGCGTCCGGCGGCGGCGGTCGGCGGGCAGCGTCCAGTGGCGGGGCGGCGACGTGCAGCGGCGGGGCGGCGACGTGCAGCGGCGGGGCGGTGGCGGGCGGCGGCGGGGCGGTGGCGGGCGGCGGCGGGGAGCGGCGGGGCGGCGACATGCAGCGGCAGCGGCGGGGCGGCGGCGGGGAGCGGCGGGGAGCGGCGGCGGGGAGCGGCCGGAACGGCCGTCCGTCAAGGGGTGCCCACAGTGCCGGGTGACGCGAGAGGCCGTGCCGCCCCACGTGGGCCGCCCGCCCTTCCAGCCGCCCGCCCGCCCTTCCAGCCGCCCGCCCGCCCTTCCAGCCGCCCGCCCGGACCGAGGCCGTGGGACTGGCGCAGATAGGTTTGTTGTGCAAACCTATCTGCATGGCTTCGGAATCGCTGCCCGCCGGCGGAGACGCGCGGCGGATGCTCGGGGAGATGCGTGACCTCGCGCTGCGGGTGAGGGTTGCGCAACGCATGACGTGGCTGCCGCTGCTGGTGTTCGGCGTGGTGTCGTTCGGGGCGATCCCGGCCGGTCGCTGGGGGTACCGGGAGATGCACTGCCGCGCGGTCGCGGACGGCCAGGTCTGCACCGGGCGGTTCTGGGGGTACATGATCTACTGGGCCGTGGCGCTGCTCGCCGCCTACGCGGTGATCGTCGTTGCCTACGCCCGCGCCGCCCGGGCCCGCGGGGCCGGGCGGCGGCCGTGGCCGTATGTGCTCACCGGCGTCGGGCTCGTGGTGGCGGCCCTCGGGTTCTTCTTCCTCTACCGGCCGCCGGCCTACCCGGACACGCCGTCCTGGGGCGCGATCATCCTGGCCCACGTCATCGACCCGGCCGCCGGGATCGGGCTGGCCCTGCTGGTGCTGGGGTGGCTGGAGCGGCACGTGGCGCTGCTGGTCTTCGCCGTCGGATACCTGGTGGTGGCGCTGGTGCCGGTGACCTTCGGGTGGGGCGAGCACTGGGGGTCAAACTGGGGCTTCGCGCCGCCGCTGGTGTTCTCGGGCGGGATGCTGCTGCTGGGGTCGCTGGGCTTCGGGTTGCAGCGCCGGTGGTCGCGGTGAACGAGACGGCCGCGCACCCCGTCACCGGCCTCGACGACGTGGTGCACCAGCGGGTGCGGCTGGGCATCCTGACGATCGCGCGCGAGGCGGGGCGGGTGGAGTTCGGGTTTCTGCGCGACCAGCTGGAGCTGACCGCCGGCAACCTGTCGCAGCACGTCGGCGTCCTCGAGGGCGCGGGGCTGGTCGAGGTGGAGAAGGGCTACGAGGGGCGGCGCGGGCGGACCTGGATCTCGCTCACCGCGGCCGGCCGCGCCGCGCTCGACGCGGAGATCGGGCGCCTGAAGGCGCTGATCGACCGCGTCGAGGCGGCGGAGCCGTAGGCTACCGGCCCACTGCGCCGGCGGTGGGCAGCTTCGCTCACCCGACCCGCCGACCCGAGCAGCGCCGAGCGAAGCGAGCCGTGGCGCGGCTCAGTTGCCGCCGATGCCGGTCGCCGAGGAGTCCTTGAGGGCGTCGTCGATGTCGGCCGACGTGCGGGTCAGGATCGACTGGATCTCCTCGCGGGGCAGGGCGCCGTTGGCGTGCCACAGCTCGGCGAAGTCCTTCGCGATGACCGTCTCCACGGTGATCCAGGCCGGGACCGAGGGGTACATGCGGCCGTGGGGGATCATCTCGCGGAAGGCGACGTAGGCCGGGTCCGTCTCCAGGCGGGTGCCGGCCACGGCGTCCTTGCGCGCGGGCCAGAAGCCGGAGTTCACGGCGTACCGTTGCTGGCTCGGTTTGCTCGCCAGGAACTTGACGAACTCGAACGCGGCGTCGGGATGCTTGGCGCCCTTGAGGATCGCGAGGTTGGACCCGCCGAGGAAGCCGAAGCGGCCGGCCCGGCCGGCGGGCATCTGGGCGGTCGCCCAGCCCGCCTTGAGGCCCGGGCGGTCCGGGTTGGACAGGAAGTCGGCGATCGACTGCGAGTTGTCGATCGTGACCGCGCCGATGCCGCTCGCGAACGCGGCCGGCACGTTGTTGGAGGCGAGGGTCACCGCCTTCGGGTCGTCGTAGAGGGCGACCAGGCGCTGGTAGTAGCTGACCGCGTCGACGGCGGCCGGCTCGGCCAGGCGCGAGTGGGTGCCGGAGGCGTCGAGCAGGTCGCCGCCGGCGCCCCAGATGAACGGCGCGACGTTGTGGATGATGCCGAAGTTGTTCTGGTTGCCGATCGCGAGCGGCTCCACGCCGAGCTTGGCGTCCCTGATCTTCTTGAGCGTGGCCTCGAACGACTGCCAGGTCGAAAACGCGGTGCCCGGGTCGATGCCGGCCTTCGCCAGCACGTCCGTGCGGTAGAACAGCGAGCGGATGTCGACCAGCCACGGGATGGCCGTGATGTCCTTGGATCCGGCGAGGTGGCTGGAGCTCCACGCCGCCTCGGCGAACGCCTGCTGGCCGCCGATGGCGGCGATCTCGGCGGTGGTGTACGGCCGTAGCGCGCCGAGCGAGCTGAAGCCGCCGACCCAGGTCGTGCCGAGCTGGGTGACGTCGGGGCCCTCGCCGCTGGTGGAGGCGGTGCTGATCCGGGTCAGCGCGTCGTCCCACTCCACCCGCACCGGTTTCACGGTGATGTTGGGATGCTTGGCGTGGAACTCCTGGGTCTCCTTCAGGACCGCCTGGTCCTGGATCGGCCCGCCGGCCGGCATGTACCAGAAGTCGATCGTGACCGCGGGGCGGTTGGCGTCGTAGCCGAGCACCGCCGGGGCCGAATCCTTGGTGGCGGCGCACCCGGTCGCCGCGAGCGCGGCCACCGCCGCGACTGCCATGAGCCTCATCACGTCCGGAACATCGGCGCCGCATCCGCGGGACTGAGCGGGAAATTATCCCGAAGTTCGCCGCGCGTGCTGCCGATAGCGGAGGACATGCACGACGGACGACTGGAATGGCTGCGATGGCGATGGCCGCGGGTGCTGGCCGTCGCCGTGTTCCTGCTCGGCGGCGTCGCCTTCGCCAACATCATGCTGCACGATGCGAGCCGCCGGCACGAGGAGACCCGCTCCCGCGTCAGCGAGCTCAACATGCTGCTGCACGAGGAGAGCTCGCTGCTGTGGAAGACCCTCGCCGACCGCAACTCGCCGGTCGCGGTGGGCCGCGAGCAGGGCTCCATCCGGGCCCGGGAGCGCGCCATCCTCGACACGCTCAGAGGCGTGGGGGACCTGGGGACGCAGATCCGGGAGTACCACCTCGTGCTGGACCAGGAGCTCGGCCTGCTCGGCGTCGGCAAGACCAGCGAGGCCCGCGCCCTGGAGCTGCAGGAGACCGACCCGCGCTTCGGGCGCCTCAACGTCGCCCTGCAGCACCTGGAGGCGGCCGCCGCCGACGACGCCCTGCGCGCCAACGAGGTCGCCAACCTCGCGATGGGCACGGCCATGGCGGCCGCGGTCGCCGCGATCGGCATCCTGCTGTTCCGCTTCGAGCGCGAGCACCGGGCCACCCAGCGGGCCGGCGAGGAGCTGCTGCACCAGCAGCGCATCGCCCTGGACACCCTCGCCGAGCACGAGGCGCTGGTGCGCCACCAGGCCTCGCACGACCCGCTGACCGGGCTGCCCAACCGGCGGGCGCTCACCGCGCTGCTGGAGCCCGGCGGCGGCCACCAGGCGCTGCTGCTCGTCGACCTCGACAACTTCAAGCCGGTCAACGACCGCCTCGGCCACGCCGCCGGCGACGAGCTGCTCATCGCGGTGGCCGGCCGGCTCATCGCCGCGGCCGGGCCGCAGGACACCGTGGTCCGCCTCGGCGGCGACGAGTTCGCCGTGGTCGTCGCGGCCGGCGACCTCGGCTCGGCGGTCGGCGTCGCGAAGAACGTCGTCGCCGCGGTCGCCGAGCCGTTCGCCGTGGCCGGCGCGCAGCTGCGCATCGGCGCCAGCGTCGGCGTCGCGGTCGGCGACGGCGGCGTGGACGGCACGCAGCTGCTGCGCGAGGCCGACCAGGCGATGTACCGGATCAAGCAGGCGGGCAAGGGGGGCTTCGAGGTGTACCGGCGTAACTCTCTGGCGGCGGCGTGAGCACGGCCGCCCCGGCGACCGGCGTCGCCATCGAGGCGGTCCTGGCCGGCCGGCTGGTCGAGCCGGTGTTCCAGCCGATCGTCGAGCTGCGCACGCGCGCGGTCGTCGGGCTGGAGGCGCTCGCCCGCGGCCCGGCCGGCAGCGCCGTGCACGCCCCGGACCGGCTCTTTGCCGCGGCCCGCGCCGCCGGCCGGCTCGGCGAGCTCGACATGCTCTGCGCCGAGCGCGCCCTGGAGTGCGCCGTGGCCGCGCAGGCACCCCCGCCGCTGCTGTTCATCAACGCCGAGCCGGCCGTGCTCGACCAGCCGATCTCGCCGCGCCTGCGGGAGCTGGTGCTCTCGGGCCTGCCGTTCCGCGAGGTGCTCGAGTTCACCGAGCGCTCGCTGCCCGCCGTGCCCGGCCACATGCTGCGCCTGTCCGCGGTCGTCGAGCAGTGGGGCAACGGCATCGCGCTGGACGACGTCGGCGTCGACCCGATGTCGCTGGCGTTCATGCCGGTGCTCGAGCCCGAGGTCATCAAGCTCGACATGAGCCTGCTGCGCGACCCGCACGCCGAGCACACCCGCATCGTCTGCGCCGTCGTGGCCGCCGAGGCGCGCCGCACCGGCGCCGTCGTGGTCGCCGAGGGCGTCGAGACCGAGGCCGACCTGCACACCGCCCTCGAGCTCGGCGCCACCTGGGGCCAGGGCTGGTTCTTCGGCCGGCCGGGGCACATCGACGCCCTCGGCGTGCGCTACGACCCGTCCGGGGCGCAGGCGCTGCGCCCGCCCCGGCCCGGCTTCCACTGCCCCGAGGGCACCCCGTTCGAGGTCGCCGCGGCGCACGGCCCGGCTCGCGACGCCCACCCCGAGGCGGTCGCGCACGCCATCGCCGGCCTGCGGGGCACCTCCACCGGCGTCGTCCTGGCGTCCTGCCCCGATGCGGTCGCGCTGCCGCATTTTGCCGGCCCCGGCCGATCGGTGATCCTGCTGGACGAGCCGCTGCCCGGGGAGGTGGCGGTCGCGACCATCGGCCCGGGCCACGCCCGCGCGGTGTGCGTGCGCGGCGGCGCGCTGGTCGTGCTCGACGAGCGGCCCGCCGTGGCCGACGTCGTGCGGGCCCTGCTCAGCCGCGTCGGGCAGTGATCCGGCCGACGACCGGGATCCCGGTGACGCCCTCCGCGCAGGCCACGGCGAGGGTCTGCGCGGGGGCGCCGACCAGGTCGCCGAGGACGACGAAACGGGGGCGCCACATCGGCTGGTACTTCTCGTTGTACCGCCACAGCGTCTCCATCTGCGTGCCGTCGCCGAGGCGGTGCAGCACCCGCCGATGCAGGTCGCTGAGCGAGCCCTGCCCGCGCTCGCCGGCCAGCACACCGCGCATGACGGCGAAGTTCAGCGCCAGGCCCCACTCGCCGCGGGCCTTGAGGTGCAGGATCGTCTCCACCACGACGAAGTCGGTCAGCCCGTTGGGCAGCTCCCGGTCGGTGGCCCGGCGCATGAGGTCCAGCGACCAGCCGGTGATGTCGGCGGCCGGGATCCAGTGGCAGAAGGCGGCCGGGCGGCCGTCCGGGTCGTAGGCGACGGCGATCAGCAGCCCGGTGTCGCCCGGGTCGAACAGCCGCGACAGCGTCATGGAGAAGCCGCGCTCGACCTCGCCCTGCCGGCTCTGCGCCGACAGCGAGCGCAGCTGGCCGGCCAGCGCCGGGTCGAGCCGGGCCGGGTCGTGGAAGCGGACCGTGTACCCCGCCCTTTTCACCCGGTTGTACGCCCCGCGCAGCGACTTCATCGCCCGCCCGTCGAGGCTGAACCCGGCGCAGTCGACGATGGCCTCGTCGCCGAGGTACGCCGGGTGCATCCCGGCCGCCCGGTAGATGGGCAGCCACCCCTCGCTCGCCCCGACGACGGTCACCGGCCATCCGTTGCGGTCGGCGAACGCCCCGAACTGCGCCCAGGCGTCGGCGTGCTGCTCCGGCGGGCCGATCGGGTCGGGGGAGACGAGGCAGACGCCCTCCCGGATGTCGTACGCCACCACGCACTCCCCGGCGAAGAACCACGACTTGTCGGCGCGCAGGGCGAAGTACCCGAGCGTGTCCCCGCCGTGCTCGGCCACGATCCGCCGGGCCCGCTCGAGGTCGGCCCGGCGCTCGGCCGGGCTCGACGGCGCCGGCCGCCGCGGCCGCAGCAGCGACCCGGCCAGCACCAGCAGCAGGCACAGCCCGGCGGCGAGCAGCATCGGCGCGGTGAGCCGCCAGGCCCCGGGCAGCGGCAGCGCGTCGTCGCCGACGAGCCGCTCGGCGACCGCCTCGGCCGTGCTCTCGTCGTCGCTGCGGACCCCGGTCATCGCCACCAGCGCCGTGGACACGGCGACGACGAGGACGACCCCGCCGCCGAAGACCAGCGCGGCCCGGCGCGCCTGGCGGCGGTCCGGGCGGGTCGGGAACGCCGAACGGTGCGCGGCCAGCCACCCGGCGACGGCCAGGGCGAGCACCGCCTCCTCGCCGTCGAGCCCCTTGAGCAGGTGCAGCAGCGCCGACCCGGTCAGCAGCACGACCGCGAGGCCCCAGGCGAGCCGGCGGCCGCGGTGCAGCCCCCACGCGACGAGCAGCAGCGCCACGCTCACGAACACCGCGTTGGTCGCGGCCGCCTGCGCCGCGGCGACCGGCAGCACCGCGAGCAGCGCCCCGAACCGGTGCGGCAGCGGCGGCGTCAGCGCCGACAGGGCGCTGACGACCGCGACCGCGGCGACGACGAGCGCCGCCACGTTACGCACCCGCGCGGCCCTCGTCCGGGCGCCCAGCGCCTCCTGCTCCAGGGGCCACCCGGCCGCGCCCGGCAGCTCGGCGACGACGGTGGGCACGCCGGGCAGGGCGAGCGCGGCCCGGCGCGCGACGAGCCGCTCGAGCCGGGTCGCCTCCCCGGCCGGGGTCTCGGCGGCGACGAGCCGGACCCGCAGGTCGCGCTCGACGTCGACCTCCACCCAGGAGCGGCGCAGCACGGCCAGGAAGACCGGCGGCAGCCGCCACCGCCCCGATCGCGACTCGACCTGCCGGGTGCCGCTGCCCGTGTTGGCGTAGAAGCCGCCGCCGAGCGCGGCCAGCTCCGGCTGGTGGGTGTGGCCGGTGATGAGCCCGGCCAGGCCGTCGCCGCACGCGGCCGCAGCGGCCGTCTTCGGCGTGGCGTTGAGCTTCGCGCCGCGGGGCCCGAACCGGCTGCCGGCCATGACGCGGTACAGCATCCGCGCGGCCAGCCCGGCCAGCGCCAGCAGCAGGACGGCCTGGGCGACGATCCCGACGGCGGTCAGCGCCGCCCAGCGCTCGAGCCGGACCGCGGTCGCGGAGCGCGCCAGCAGCCGGACCGACTCCGGGGCGTGCAGCACGACCGTCAGTGCGATCGGCACGGCCAGCCACCACAGGCGGCGGCCCAGCTCCCGGTAGACGAGCCGGGACGCGACGAACCGGCCGATGGCGTTGGGGTCGGCGAGGCAGCCGATGTCGGCCAGCAGCGGCGTGCGCCGCACCTCGGGCAGGACCTCCTGGACGATGTGCTGGCCGAGCGGGGAGTCCAGCGGGTTGCGCGGGTCGGCGAAGCGGTTGGCCGGGTCGAGGTCGTGCCCGTGTTCGCAGCGCACCACCCGCCGCCCGGCCGGGGCGTCGAAGACCAGGTCGGCGGCGAGGGCGCAGCGCGCGCCGATGCGCTCGGCGAGGGTGTCCGCCGACCGGTCGTCCCAGGCGATCGGCGCGTCGTGGTTGCCGACGACGACCACGACCGCGCGGCCCGGCCCGGCGGCGAAGTCGCGGACCGCGCGGGTGAGCGCGGGATGGGCGTCGAGCGCGTCGGCGACGGTCGTCTCCGGCTCGCCCCACAGCTCGAACGTGTCGCCGTTGAACACCAGCGCGCCCGGGCCTTCCCAGCGGTGCAGGCGGGCCACGAGGTCGTGCTCCATGAGAGCGGTCGCGGCCGACGGTACGGCGCCGAGGTGCAGGTCCCCGCAGACGAGCGCGGCGGCCTCGGGCCCCAGGTCGAGCTCGATGCGGTCGGGGATCTCGGTCACGGCGTCACCCCCGCGAGGACGGTCGCGGCGGGCGTCGCCGCCGGGGCCGGCGCCAGCCGGTCAGGGCGGGCGCCGGCGAGGTAGGCGGGCCGGCGCACGATGCCGAGCACGCCACCGCCGGCCGTGGCGCCCTCGGACTGCAGCAGGGAGCCGATGCCGTAGCCGAACATCGCGGCCACGGCCAGGCCGAGCGCGACGAGGTGGCCGAACATCGCCAGCCGGTACCCGCGCAGGTCCGCCCGACACGCCGGACCCCGATTTCATCTGTCCGAAACCACGGGACCATCGGGAAACGGGTAGAGTCCCGCCATCTTTGACGAAGTTGATCCCTTCATCGGCACCGCCGCGACCGACCTGCCCCGGCCGCGCGGACTGGCCGCGGCCTGGTGGTGGCCCAAGCCCCAGGTCGGTAACACGCATCCCGGTGCGACCTCGCCCTTCGGCATGGTCTCGGCCTGCGCATACTCCGGGGCGTACCCGACCGGTTACGGCCGCTACACCAAGAACACCGAGGGCGTGCCGGAGGAGATGTTCGACCGCCTCCAGGCCTCCGGGTTCACCCACTTCCAGCAGTCCGGCACGGGCGCCATCCGCAAGTACTACAACTACATCCGGGTCACCCCGATGGTGCAGCAGCTCGACGGCCTGGGCGAGTCCTGGCCGCTGACGGACGAGGTCGCCGAGCCCGGCTACTACGCCGCGACCCTCGGCACCGGCGTGCGCTGCGAGATCACCGTCGGCGAGAAGGTCGCCGTGCACCGGTACACCTTCCCCCGCCACACCAACGCCCGCGTCGTGATCGACATGTCCTGCGGCGGGCTCGGCATCGACCTGGGCCGCACGGTCCCGCTGCGCGCGCACGCCGAGAGCCTCGGCAACGGCCGCTGCCAGGGCACCGTGGTCATGGAGGGCGTCCCGCTGTCGGTCTACATGGACCTGGACAGCCCCGGCTGGCGGCAGATGCTGTGGTACGACCGGCGGCTCATCGACGGCGGCACCCGGCTGGACTTCGACAGCATCCGGCCGACCACGCTGCGGCCCTTCGGGATGCTGTACATGGGCCCGACCTCGGCCGGCCAGACCGTCGAGATCCGCCTCGGGTTCTCCCTGCGCGGCTGCGAGCAGGCCCGGCGCAACCTCGAGGCGGAGTGCGACCAGGACGGCTGGGACGCGCAGGCGTTCACCGCCGTGCGCGACGCGACCCGGGAGCGCTGGCGCGACCACCTGGGCCGGGTGGAGGTCGAGGGCGGCACGCCGGCCCGGCGCACCGTCTTCGCCAGCGCGAAGTACCACTCCATGATCAAGCCCTGCTTCGGCGACGACGAGAGCCCGTTCTGGCCCAACCGGGGGCCGTTCGCGTTCGACGTCTGCACGATGTGGGACATCTACAAGACCCAGCTGCCGCTGCTCACCGCGATCGCGCCGGCCCGGGCCCGGGACCTGCTCGAGTCGCTCATCCGGGTCTGCGAGGAGGAGGGCAACTTCCCGATCGGCTACCGGATGGCCCGCGGCGCCGACCGGTTCTTCCGCCAGGCCAGCGCGCTGGCGCACACGGCGATCGCCGACGCGCACGCCCTGGGCCTGCCGGACCTGGACTGGAGCTGGGCGCTGGTGCACATGGTCGACGACCTGCGCCGGATGTACGGCGAGGACTTCTTCGAGCACGGCGTCGTCCACCCGATCAGCCACACCCTCGACCTCGCCTACGGCCACTACTGCACCGCCCAGGTCGCCCGCGCGCTCAACGACGTCCGCCTCGCCGAGGACCTGGAGCGGCGCAGCGGGGCGTGGCGCAACGCGTTCGACCCGGACACCGGGCTGCTGCGCGACTCGGAGTTCTACGAGGGCGGCAAGTGGAACTACTCGTTCCGCCTGCTGCACGACATGGCCGGCCGCATCGCCCTCGGCGGCGGCGACGACGCGTTCGTGGCCAACCTGGACCGCTTCTTCGGCTTCGGCGCGCCGCCGGTGACCCAGCCGGGCAAGCGGCCCCAGCCGCCGGAGATGGCCGCCGGCTACGCCCTGAACCGCTTCGAGGGGCTCAACAACGAGCCCGACATGGAGGCGCCCTGGGCGTACCACTACTCGGGGCGGCCCGACCGCACCGCCGAGATCGTGCACGCGGCGCTGACCTGGCAGTTCGGCACCGGCCCGGGCGGGCTGCCGGGCAACGACGACTCCGGCGGGCTCAGCGCCTGGTACGTGTGGGCCTCCCTCGGCCTGTTCCCCGTCGCCGGGCAGAACCTGTTCCTGGTCAACGCGCCCGCGTTCGAGCGGGCCGCGATCCGGGTCGACGACCGGGAGTTCGTGGTGGAGACCAGCGGGCACCGGGCGACCCCGATCGGCGCCGACGGGATCGACGAGGACCCGCTGCCGCAGTACGTGCAGTCGGTGACGCTCAACGGCCGGCCCCTGGAGGCGACGCACATCGGCGCCGCCGACATCCACCGCGGCGGCCGCCTGCACGTGGTGCTCGGCCCCGAGCCGTCCGGCTGGGGCCACCGGATCCGGCCCCCCTCCGCCTCCGCGCCTCCGTGACATAAGGAGACTCTTTGACCCACCCCAGCCGCCGCCTCGTCATCGTGGTCCGTGCCGACCCGGTGATCTGCGGCCACTCGGGCGAGGCGCGCAACCTCGCGGAGGTCGCGCTGACCCGCGGCTTCGACGACGTGCGGCTGCTCACCTGGCCGATCCCTGCCCTGCAGGCGGCCGGGCTGCCGCTCAAGCCCCTCGACCGGCTGCTGCCGTACTCGCCGGGCATCACCGTCGAGCGGCCGGAGCCGGTCGGCGACTACCGGGTCCCGGACGGGCGGCACCTGGCCGGGCTCACCGGGCGGCTCGTCGAGCTGCTCATGGAGCCGGTGCCGACGGTGTGCCTGTCGATGTACCTCGTCCCGCACGCCACCGTCGTCGCCGACGCCGTGACCGCCGCGCGCGCCGCCGGGTTCGCGCCGGACGTGCTGACGGTGGCGAAGGCGGTCGGCTCCGACGTCACCAACGTGATCCGCTCCTGCCTGCGCGACGGGCGCCACGGCGCGGCGATCGCGCTGTTCACGACGTTCCTGTCCAACGACCGGGTCGTCGCCGTGTCGGAGTACACCCGCGACGAGATCGTGGCCTCGGCGGCCGAGGTCGACGCGCAGTGCGGTACGCGCTTCGCCGAGCAGTGCCGGGAACGGGTGACGATCAGCTACCCGCCGATCGACGTATCCGCGTACATCGACCTCGACGAGGCGGCCGTCGACGCCGCGCTGGCCCGCCGGGGGCTGCGGCGCAACGAGTACGTGCTGTACCTGTCCCGGGTGTCGCGGGCCAAGGGCATCTACGACCTGATCACGGCGTACGAGTACATGCGCTGCCGGCCGCAGGCCAAGCTCGTCGTGGCCGGGACGGGCCCGGCGCTGGAGCAGGCCCGCGCTCTGGCCGCCGACGACGACCGGATCGTGTTCCTCACCGACGTCGACGACGCCGAGAAGCCGCTGCTCATGCGGGGCTGCGCGGCGTACGCGCTGCCGACGCGGCCGGAGCCCGACTTCGTCGAGACGTTCGGCATCGCGCTGACCGAGAAGATGCTGGCCGGCGGCGGCCCGGTGATCACCACCCTGACCGGCGGCACCGGCGAGGCGGTCGACAACGCCGCGATCATCGTCGAGCCCGGCGACGTGCACGGCCTGGCCGCCGCCATCGACCGGGTGGTGCTGGACCTGTCCGCCGCCGAGCGGGCCGATCTGGAGCGGCGCGCCCGCGCCCACGCCATGGCGTTCGAGCGCGCCGCGGTCTTCGACGCACTGTTCCCCGGTGCGCTCAGATCGTGATGCGGGCCTTCGTCTTCGGGATCGCCTCGACGGTCTCGCGCGGCAGGTTCAGCGTTTCCGCGGCCACCTGCGGCGGGGTGTTGGCCATCCACTGGCTCAGCGAGATGTCCTCGAACTTCGGGTTGCGGAACATCTCCAGGAACACCAGCGGCTCCTTGCCGGTGTTCTCGATGTAGTGGCCGTAGGCGAAGGGCACGTAGCCGACGTCGCCGGCCTGGTAGTTGAAGGTGCCGTTCATGCCGGAGCTGGCGAAGACGCCCATCCGGCCGCTGCCCTTGATCCAGTACTGCCACTCGTCGTCCGTCGGGTGCCAGTGCAGCTCGCGCAGCCCGCCCGGCTCGATCTCCACCAGCGCGGCGCTGATCTTGTCGGCGGCGGCGAAGTTCGTCGAGTCGGCCACCCGCGCGTGCCCGCCGTCGAAGCGCTCCGGCTCCTGGTCGAGCAGGCGGTGCTTGAAGGTGCGCGGCACGTCGCCGGTCGGGCTGACCACCGCGTCGCTCTCCAGCGGCGGCGGGACCTGCCCGGAGAAGATGTACTTCTCCCGCTCCGGCAGCCGGTCCAGCTGCTCGGCCGACCAGCCGAAGTTCTTCGCGATCACGCTGCGCGGGGTGTGCGCGAAGAAGTCGCTCATCATGAACGTCGCGTTCTCGGAGAACCCGCCGTCGTCGAAGACGAGCAGGAACTCCACGCCCTCGCCGAGGGCCTGGATGTGGTGCGGCACGCCCTGCGGGAAGAACCACAGGTCGCCCTCCCGCACGTCCTCGAGGAAGTTGCGGCCCTCCTGGTCGACCGCGCCGATGCGGCAGCTGCCCTGCAGCACGTACGCCCACTCCGACTGCTTGTGCCAGTGCAGCTCCCGGTACGCGCCCGGCTCCAGCTTCATGTCGACGCCGGCGAGCTCGGTCGCGATCGGCAGCTCCCGCTGCGTCACCTCGCGGGTCCAGCCGCCCTGCTCGATGCGCGTGTGCGCCATCGACATCGAGAACTTGAGGTTGGGCAGCGTGCCGTGGTCCGTGGCCGGCGGCGAGAGCAGGTCCGGGTTCTGCCGGTCCAGCGCGACGTTGCGCGGGCCGGTGTCGCTACCGCCCTGGCTGCCACGCTTCGGCTGGGGCAGCGGTTCGGTGTTCGTCATCTGCGCTCCGATCGGTCGGTCGGTCGAGGAAGGCCAGCGCGCGCAGCAGGGGCGCGCCGCCGATGAAGGCCGCCGCGGCCGGGACGGCGGCGGTGGCGAAGGCGAGGGCCAGGACCGCGACCGGCGCCGCGTCCAGGGCGAGGGCGGCCAGGCAGGCGCCGGCGCAGGTCAGGGTCTTGGCGCGGATCCGCGCGACGGACGGCAGCATCGGCTCACCACAGGAGCAGCACGGGCAGGCACAGCCCGGCCGCGGCGACGACGAACGCGGCTCCGGCGGCGACCCGCGTGGTGGCCACCGCGTTGACGAGGCCGCCCATCACGGCGCGGTCCCGGCAGAAATACACCAGCAGGAACAGCGCCACCGGCACGCCGAAGCAGAGCACGACCTGGCTCACCACGAGCAGCGTCGTCAGCGGCGCGCCGGCCAGCAGCGCCGCGACCGCCGGCAGCATGGTGACCAGCCGCCGCACCCGGGTCGGTATCCGCCGGCCGAGAAAGCCCTCCATCACGAAGTCGCCGGCGAGCGCGCCGATGCCGGAGGAGGAGACACCGGACGCGAGCAGCGCGACCGCGAAGGCCAGGGCCGCGCCGCCGCCGACCCGCGCGGCGAGCTGTTCGTGGGCGTCGGCGAGGTCGCCGGACCAGGCGCCGGCGGTGAGCGCGCCGAGGCCGGCACCGAGCGCGATCATCGACACGTTCACCGCCGCGGCCCCGCCCAGCGCGATTCCGCAGTCCAGCCGCAGCGCGCGGCGCACCAGCGCGGCGGGGCGCCGGCGGGCGGGCCCGTCCGGCTCCAGGCGACGCGTCAGCGCGGAGTGCAGGTAGATGGCGTGCGGCATGACGGTCGCGCCGACGATGCCCATGGCCAGCAGCGCGCTCTGCGCGCCGTCGAGGCGCGGGACGAGGCCGCCGGCCAGCCCCGCGGCGGTCTGGTGCCCGACCGTGACGACGTCGTAGAGCATGCCGGCGCCGACGAGCAGCAGGGCCGCGACGGTGAGCAGCTCGAAGCGGCGCCGCCCCCGGCGGCGCAGCTCCAGCAGTACCATCGACACCGCCGCCGTGACGAGGGCCGCCGCCGCGACGGGCATCCCGAACAGCAGCCTGAGCCCGATCGCCGCGCCGACGAACTCGGCCAGGTCGGTGGCCAGCACCACCAGCTCGGCCTGCGCCCACAGCGTGCGGCTGGCCCACCGCGGCAGCCGCTCCCGGCACAGCTCCGGCAGGCTGCGCCCGGTCGCCACGCCGAGCTTCGCCGCCTGGAACTGCACCAGCGTCGCCACGAGGCTGGCCGCGACGACGACCCAGACCAGCAGGTAGCCGTGCGTCGCGCCGGCGGTGAGGTTCGTGGCGACGTTGCCCGGGTCGACGTAGGCGATCGCCGCGACCGCGGCCGGCCCCAGCATCGGCGTCAGCCGCACCGGGGCCCGCCGGGGGCGCGACCCGGATCGTGGACGTCATGGTCCAACGGTCGCCGCGGCCGCCCGCGGGCGCCCTCACCTACAGCGGCTATACGGGGGCGTGGTGGTAGTCGGAGGCGGCGAACGCCTTGCCGATGCGCACGACCGACTCGGGCGCGTCCAGCCGGTCCATCACCGCCTCGACGAACACGAGCCGGTCCCGGTTGGCCGCGGCGGCGTCGAGCGCGGCGGTCAGCTCGCCCTCGGTGCGGACCGTCACGGTGATCGCGCGGCCGGCCGGGTCGAAGGCCTCGACGAGCCGGTCGTAGCGCCAGCGGGCGATGCCGTTGAAGTCGGCGTCGGGGCCGAGGATGCACCGCTCGACGGTGTACCCGTCGTTGTTGACCAGCACGATCACCGGGTTGAGCCCGAGGCGCAGCACCGTGGCCAGCTCCTGCGCCGTGAGCTGGAAGGAGCCGTCGCCGATGAGCAGCACGTGGCGGCGGTCCGGCGCGGCGAGCATGCTGCCCAGCAGCGCCGGCAGCGTGTAGCCGATCGAGCCCCACAGCGGCTGGCCGAAGAACGTGCAGTCGCGCGGCAGGGCGATGTCGGCGGCGCCGAAGAAGCACGTGCCCTGCTCGGCGATGATCACGTCGCCGGGCTCGAGGAACTCGCCCAGCAGCGGCCAGAACCGGTTCTGGGCCAGCCGCGCGTCCGGTTCGGCCGCGGCCCGGTGGCGGGGCGGCCGCTCCGCGCGGTGGGGCTTGCGGTCGGCGGGCCGGGTGAGCGCGTCGAGGGCGTCGGCCATCGCGACGTGGCTGTGGCACGTGCCGGCGACCGTGGCCGCCGCCGGGTGCAGCTCGATCAACCGTTCCGGGTCGATGTGCTGCGTGAACCCGCCGGTGGTCGAGTCGGTGAACACGGTGCCGACCGCGATGAGGCACTCGGCGTCCTCGATCGTCCGGCGCGTCTCCGGGTCGCTGAGCTGGCCCGCGTACCCGCCGGCGAACAGCTCGTGCCCCTCCGGGAACACGCCCTTCGCACTGCTCAGGCAGGCGACCGGGGCGTCGAGCGCCTCGGCCAGCGCGACGACGCGCGGGCCGAGCCGGTAGCGGTCGACTTCGTGGCCGACCAGCACGGCCACCGAGCGGGCCGGGCCGATCAGCCGCTGGGCGTCGCGCGTGAACTTGGCGAGCTTGGCCGGGTCGCTGGTCGGCTCCGGCAGCTCGAGCGGGCCGGCCGGCGCCGGGATCGGCTGACCGGCGACGTCGGCCGGCAGCATGAGGTACACCGGCCGCTTGAGCAGCCAGCACAGGCTCAGCGCGCGGTCGATTTCGGCCGCCGCGTTGTCCCGGGACAGCAGCGCCTGGGCGACCGTGAACTCCGCGGCGCACTTCGCGGCCCGGGTGAAGTCGCCGTCGCCGGTGGTGTGGTGCACGCTCTGGCGTTCGCGGATGACGAACGTCGCCGGCATGCCGACGATCGACACCAGCGGGACCTGCTCGGCGTACGCGCCGCCGACCCCGTTGAGCGCGCTGAGCTCGCCGACGCCGAACGTGGTGACGACCGCGCCGATGCCGTGCAGGCGGGCGTAGCCGTCGGCGGCGTACGCGGCGTTGAGCTCGTTGCAGTTGCCCACCCACGTGATGCCGTCTCCTTTGGGCCAGTCCGTGGCCTCGAGCTGGTCCAGGAACTCCAGCTGATAGTCGCCGGGCACGCCGAAGACGTGCCGGATGCCCAGCTCCCTGAGGCGGCGCAGGAGGTAGTCGCCGACGGTGCAGTCCGCCATCGCTGTGTCCTTTCGTCTTTTCGGGTGCAGCTACCCGGACACGCTGTCCGGTCGGCTACAGGCGGAGTGATCTTTGAGGTTGGTCTGTTACGTTCCGCCGCGTGGAACGGATCGAGTGTCAGTGGTGCCGGCTGCAGAACCAGCCCGGCGCCACGTCGTGCATGACGTGCGGGGCCCCGCTCGACGTGAAGAACCTGGTCAGCGACTCCGGCTGGCGCGAGGCGCCGCGGCTGCGCGACATGACCGAGTTCCGCTTCTCCAACTCGGTCGCGCAGGTCGAGGGCGAGCTGGTCCCGGTCATCGACATGGCGCTCGCGCCCGGCGACGCCGTCTACTTCGAGCACCACGTGCTGCTGTGGAAGGACGAGGCGACCCCGGTCACCGCGATGCCGACCGGGGGCGGCATGAAGCGCGTCTTCGGCGGCATGCCCTTCGTGCTCACGATCGCCCACGGCCCCGGCCGCGTCGCGTTCTCCCGCGACTCGCCCGGCGAGCTCGTGGTGCTGCCGCTGCACCCCGGCATGGAGCTCGACGTGCGCGGCCACGCGTTCCTGCTGGCCACGCACACCATCGCCTACGACTTCGTCCGCATCCAGGGCCTGGCCAACGTGCTGCACGGCGGCAACGGCATGTACCTGGACCGCTTCGTGACCCAGGCCGCCCCCGGCCTGCTCGTGCTGCACGGCTACGGCAACGTCTTCGAGCGCTACCTGCGCCCCGGCGAGAAGATCATGGTCGAGCCCGGCGGCTTCCTCTACAAGGACGCGACGGTGAACATGCAGGCCGTGCAGATGCCGGTGAAGACCGGCCTGATGCGCCGCGGCATGTACCTGGCCGAGATGACCGGCCCCGGCCGGGTGGGCATCCAGTCGATGTACGTCCACCACCACTCGGAATGAGGCGACGATGACCGAGGGCCTTGTCGTCTGCCGGTACTGCCGCATGCCCCACCCGCCGGGCGGCCCGTCCTGCCCCTCGTGCGGCGCCGCGCTGGACGTGCGGCAGGTCGTCACCCGGTCGGGCTGGATCGAGCAGCCGCCGATCAAGGACATGACGCGCATCCAGTTCGGCCAGTCGCGGGTGCAGATCGAGGGCAAGTACGTCCCCGTCGCCGACTTCGCCCTCGCCGGCCAGGAGTGGATCTACTTCTCGCACCACGCCCTGCTGTGGACCGACCCGGCGGTGCGGCTGAGCAACACCTCGCTGGCCGGCGGCTGGAACCGGATGATGGCCGGCCTGCCGCTGATCATGCTGGAGGCCCGCGGCCCCGGCCACGTCGCGCTCTCGGGCGACCACGCCGGCGAGCTGATCGCGCTGCCGCTCATGCCCGGCCGGGTGGTGTGGACCCGCGAGCACCGCTTCCTGACCGCCACCGGCAACATCACCTACACGTGGCAGCAGACCGGCATCTGGTACACCACCGGCTCCGGCGACGACCGCGAGACGCACTATCCGCTGGGCCAGTTCGGCGACCTGTTCACCGCGCAGCAGGGCCCCGGCCTGCTGCTGCTGCACTCGCCGGGCAACACGTTCCTGCGCGATCTGGCCCCGGGCGAGACCATCCTGGTGCAGCCCGGCGCGTTGCTCTACCGCGACGTGTCGGTCCAGATGCATCTGCACCTGGAGTACCCGCGCGGCGGCCAGCGCTTCTCGTGGAGCGGCTCGTTCAGCCAGCGCAACGTGTGGCTGCGCCTGATCGGGCCCGGCCGCGTGGCGGTGTCCTCGGTGTTCCACCACGCGAGCTCGCAGGCGATCACGCGCCACTCGGGCGCCACGGAGCGCCGCTGGTAACGGCGGTCACGACCAGTCGGGCGGGTCGGCCGGGTGCAGGCGCGGGTCGTCGGCCGGGAACGTGCGCACCGGGCCCGGACCCGTGTCCGGGCCCTCGAAGCGGACTGTGACCCGGCCGAGGCCGCTGCCCCACACCCAGCCGGCGCCGTGCTCGTCGTGGCGGACGTCGGCGCCGGTGCGCCAGCCGGGATGCGTCTCCTCCGGCTCGGGCGCCGGCTGTTCCACGGGCTCGGACGGCGCCGGCGCCGGTGGCGGCTCGAGCAGCGACAGCAGGTCGTCCTGGGCGAACTCGCTCAGGCCCGACACGCCCACGCCGAGCAGGCGCAGCCCGCCGGTGACCTCGATCTCGGCCAGCAGCCGGCGCGCGGCCTGCGTGATGACCTGCGGGTCGTCGGTGGCCTGGGCGCGGGTCGTGGAGCGCGTGATCGTGGTGAAGTCGAAGTACCGCGCCTTCAGGGTGACGGTCCGCCCGGACAGCCCGGCGGTGCGCAGCCGGGCGCCGACCTGGGCGGCCAGCAGGTCCAGCTCGGCGCCGAGGCGGGCCCGGTCGGCGACGTCGGTGGCGAAGGTCTCCTCGGCGGACACCGACTTGGTCTCCCGCTCGCCCACCACCGGGCGGTCGTCGTCGGCGCGCGCCAGGCGGTACAGCGCCGCACCGTGGGCCTGCCCGAACCGCTCCAGCAGGTCGGCCGGCGGCACCTGCGCGAGGTCGCCGATCGTGTGCACCCCGGCCCGGCGCAGCCGCTCCTCGGTCGCCGGCCCGACGCCCGGCAGCCGGGTCACGGGCAGCGGGCCCAGCAGCGCGCGCTCGGTCCCGGGCGCGACGACCGTGAGGCCGTCCGGCTTGTGCAGGTCCGAGCCGATCTTCGCGATGAGCTTCGACGTGCCGGCGCCGACCGAGCCCGTGACGCCGCCCGTCGCGGCGGCGATGCGGGCCTTGAGCTCGGCCGCGGCCGCGGTGACGGCGGCGACGCCGAGGTCGTCCGGGCCGGCGGCGGCCAGGTCGACGTACGCCTCGTCGATCGACACCGCCTCGACCAGCGGCGACACGCCGGCGAGGAGGTCCATCACGACGCGGCTGGTCCGGCGGTACGCCGCGAAGCGCGGGGCCAGGAACGCGGTGCCGGCCGGGCAGCGGCGCCGCGCCTCGGCGATCGGCATCGCGGAGCGCGCACCGAAGGCCCGGGCCTCGTAGGAGGCGGTCGCGACGACGCCGCGGCCGCCGATGCCGCCGACCACGACCGGGCGGCCGCGCAGCGACGGCTTGTCGCGCTGCTCGACGCTGGCGAACATCGCGTCGAGGTCGACGTGCAGGATGCTTGCCGTGTCCCGCACGCCCGCCTCCTGCGTGGTCGGCGCCGACTGGCCGGCCCCGGCCTCCTGCGTGGTCGGCGCCGACTGGCCGGCCCCGGCCTCCTGCGTGGTCGGCGCCGAGCGGCCGGCCCGGGCCGACGCTACACCAGGCCCAGCTCCCGGGCCCGGCGTATGGCGTCGCGGCGGCGGTACACGCCGAGCTTGCGGTAGATCACGGCGGTTTGGGCGCGAACCGTGCCGGCCGACTGGCCCAGCGCCCCGGCAATCTCCGCGACCGTGAGGAACCCGACAAGCAGCTGCAGCACGCCGGCCTCGGCCTCGGAGAGTTTGGCAAACGCCTCGATGGCGCCCAGACGGTCCATCGCCTCGCTCCCATCCGTGGGGTCAAACCGACGATGCAACAGCGCGTGAGCACATGTCCACCCAATGCGCAAATTGCAGAAATTCTCGCCGGATCAGTGGCGGCCGCTCACCTGGGTGGCTACCGAAGTGCACCGGATCGAGCGATGGGGATCAGGATCAGGGCCACACCCGGACCGATTCCCGACGCTGCCGTGTCCGCTTCGTCGCCGATGCCAGCCGCGTGGCCGATAGCAGCGCAAACGTCCGACGGGATACTCAGACGAGGGGGAGCGGGATCGATCGGGAGGTCCAGTGATCGACGTGCTGGGCGCCGCCGCCGCGGTGCACAACGTCGCCCGGCTGTATGCCGTGGCGGCCACCGGGCTCGGCGCGGCCGCGTATCCGTGGTTCGACGAGGTGGTCGCGGCCGCCCGCCGGACCCTGGGCGTGCCGATGGCCCTGCTCGTGCTGGTCGAGCGGTCGCGCCAGATCGTGCCCGGCGCGGCCGGCCTGCCGGAGCCGTGGCAGCAGCGCCGGGAGATCCCGCTGACGCATTCCATCTGCCAGTACGTCGTCGGCGCCCGCGCCACCCTGACGATCTCCGACACGAGCCGCGACCCGGTGCTGCACACCAGCGACGCGATCCGCGACATCGGCGTCGTCGCCTACGCCGGCGCCCCGGTGCACGGCCGCGACGGCCACGTCCTGGGCGCGCTGTGCGCCATCGACAACTGCCCGCGGGACTGGACGGCCGCCGAGATCGCCGACCTGGGCACCATCGCCGAGCGCTGCAGCCGGAAGCTGCGAGCGCTGAGCGCACCGGCGGCCCTGCCGTCCGTCGCGGCCGAGACCGACCCGCCGCCGGCCCCCGCCCCCGCGGCCGTCGTCCCCGAGACCGGCCTGTGGACCCCGCAGGCGCTGCCGCCCGATCTGACCCTGGACCGCCGCCCGCCGCTGCGCAGCGCCGCGGCCGAGGTCTCGCTGGCCGGCCGGTGGAACGGCGAGCCGGTGGCCGTGCTCATCCGCACCGCCGACGAGCCGGCCGCACAGGCCCGCTTCCGTCATCGGGTCGCTGTGACACAGGCATTCCGGCGTACTCCACCGCTGGTGCCGGTCGACGAGTACCGCTGGCACGACGACCGCGTCCTGGTGGTCAGCCGGGCCATCGGCGAACCCCTGCAGGCCGGCGCCGACGACCCGCCGCCGCCCGGCCAGCGCCTGTGGTCCGGGGTGATGCGCGCCGCGGCCCTGCTGTCGACGTGGCACCCCAACGCCGCCGACGAGCACGCCTGGACCGTCGACTACGACGCCTGGATCGCGCGTCACGAACGCTGCGGCCGGCTCAGCGCCGAGGACGCCCGCCGCCTGCGCCAGGCCCTGCGCGACTGCCGCGGCGACCGCACCTTCGCTCACGGCAACCTGACCCCGCGGGACGTCGTGCGCCTGCCGTCGAACCGCTTCGCGCTGACCGACTTCGCCGACGCCGGCGTGTACCTGGCCGGCTTCGACCTCGCCGCGCTCGCCCTCGCCGCCCCGGACGCGCAGGTCCGCCACGCCCTCAAGCTGCGGGTCCGCGAGGCCGACATCCTCGAGCCGTTCGCCGTCAACCTGCTGCTGCGCGTGGCCGACGAGGCCGCCCGCCGGCCGTCGATCGCCACGCCCGAGGGCCTGGCCCGCCGCCACGCCGCCCTGGCCGGCGCCCGCCGCCACGCCCGCACCCTGCTGTCCCGGCTGGTGCCCTGACCCGTTGCATGATCCTTGTACCGTCATGGCCGTGGCATACGACGACGGCTTTCGTTACAACGTCCACGTCACCGGCCGTCGCGTGGTCGCGACGCTCATCGACGGCGCCCTCTTCAGCTGCGTGAGCGGCGGCGTCGCCCAGGCTAACGCCGACGCGTCCGGCGTCGACGTCGCCGCCCTGCCGACCCGGACCCAGGCGGGCCTGGTCGTCGCCGCCGCGCTGTACTACATCATCTTCGAGGGCATGTTCGGCTGGACGATCGGCAAGCTCATCACCGGCATCCGCGTCGTCGACCCGGTCCGCGGCCGCCCGCCCGGCCTGGGCCGCGCCCTGGTCCGCACCGCGCTGCGCCTCATCGACGGCATCCTGGGCTACCTGCTCGGCTTCCTGGTCGTCCTGGGCTCCCGCAACCGCCGCCGCCTCGGCGACATGGCCGCCGGCACCCTCGTCGTGCGCAACTGACAGAGGGCCCGCCCGCGCGGATCGTGGGCTCGGCGTCGGGCCTCGCGTGCGCCGCCGGCGGCACCCGCACGGGTGGCACGGGCCGACCGAGCGGGGACCGCGCTGGTAGCGTATGGCTGCATTCCAGCCAGCCAGCCCGCAGCGGCGGAGTGTCTTAGGAGCACCGCGTGGCCGTCATCCTCTCCGAGGTCTCCCGCACCCTCAACGAGTACCTGCTCGTGCCGAACCTCACCACCGAGGACTGCACACCCGACGTCGTCGACCTGTCGGCCCCGATCGTGCGGCACCCGGTGGCGGAGACGTCCCCGCTGCGGATCGCGGTCCCGCTCGTCAGCGCGATCATGCAGGCGGTCTCCTCGCCCCGCCTCGCGATCGCCCTCGCCCAGACCGGCGGGCTGAGCTTCGCCCACCAGAACCAGCCCATCGGCGAGCAGGCGGCGATGGTCGGCGCCGTCAAACGGCACAAGGCCGGCTTCCGCCACTCCGACATCAACACCAAACCCACCGCGACGCTCGGCGAGGTCAGCCGGCTGCTGAAGGCCGCCGAGCGCGACATCGCCGTCGTCACCGACGACGGCACCCCGACCGGTGTCTTCGTCGGGCTGATCTCCACCAGCGACTTCCACCCGCAGCGGCACGACCTCAACGACACTGTCGAGTCCCGCATGCGCCCGGCGAGCACGCTCGTCACCGCGCCACCCACGATCTCGCTGCCGGACGCGAACACCCTGATCTGGGACCGCCGGCTCGACCTGCTCCCGATCGTCACCGACGACGGGCGGCTCGCGTCGATCGTGCTGCGCCGCGACTACGAGCTGCACAAGCAGTTCCGCAACGAGTCCATCGACGCCGACAAGCGGTTCCGGGTCGGCGCCGGGATCAACACCCGCGACTACCGCGACCGCATCCCCGCCCTGATCGAGGCCGGCGCGGACGTGCTGTGCATCGACTCCTCCGACGGCTTCTCCGTCTGGCAGCGCAACACGTTGCGGTACGCCGTCGAGGAGCTCGGCGGGATCATCCCGGTCGGCGCCGGCAACGTCGTGGACGGACGGGCGTTCCGCTATCTCGCCGACGCGGGCGCCGCGTTCGTCAAGGTCGGCATCGGCGGCGGATCGATCTGCATCACCCGCGACCAGAAGGGCATCGGCCGCGGCCAGGCATCGGCCCTCATCGACGTCGTCGCCGAGCGCGACCGCTACGCCGAGGAAACCGGCGTCTACGTGCCGATCTGCTGCGACGGCGGCCTGCTCGCCGACTATCACATGGCCATCGCCCTCGCCCTCGGCGCCGACTTCATCATGCTCGGCCGCTACTTCGCCCGCTTCGACGAAAGCCCGTCCAACCTCGTCAACCTCGACGGGCAGCTGTTCAAGGAGTACTGGGGCGAGGGCTCGCAGCGCGCCCGCAACGTCGCCCGCTACGACCAGGGCGAGACCGAGCTGCCGTTCGAGGAAGGCGTTGACGGCTACGTCCCCTACGCCGGCAGCCTGTACGCCAACGTCGCGCGCACCACGGCGAAACTGCGCGCCACCATGGTCAGCTGCGGCGCCACCACCCTGCCGGACTTCCACCGCGACGCGGTCCTCGTGCAGGTCTCGCAGCAAAGCTACGCCAGAACGGCGCCGAGGTCCGGCTGCGCACCGGCTCCAGCGGCGGCGGCCAATAGCCCGTGTCCGAGTCGGTGTTCGCGGCGGCGATCGTCCTCGCGCCGTTGACGCGTGTTATCGGTCCGCCCGGATCTCGCGTGCGGCGACGAGGGCGAGCCAGAGCCAGCCGACCCCGACGGTCAGCCGCTGCAGCAGGCCGGCCACGCCGACGAGGTGCGGGTGCTGCGAGAAGCCGAGATTGGTGAGCACGAACAGCGCGACGAACGCGACCCCGCTGGCGCCGCTGAGCACCGCCGACCATGGCGCGCGGCGGCGGGCGTAGGCGTAGGCGAGCACGAACATCGCCGCGGCGAAGGACACGAAGCCGGGCAGCGAGAACGCCAGGTCGTGCAGCTGGCCGTGCCACGTCGGCGGGTCCGCGACGGCCGGCGTGCCCTTCGGGTAGCCGCTCACCGGGTCGGTGACGAACGCCCCGGCGCCGAGCAGCCCGGCGCCCCAGATGCCGAGCAGCAGGGGCGCGGCGGCGCAGCCCGGCCCGGGGCGCAGCGCGCGCCGCAGGCCGGCGGCGAAGGCGAGGCAGAGCACCCCGGCGACGAGGAAGTTCACGACCTGGACCCATCCGCCTGCTCCGAGCTCGAGCGAGCTGACCGGGTGCCGCATCGGGTCGTAGCCGGCGCGGAACGCCTGCTCCACCAGGAACACGGCGACGAACAGCGGGCCGGCGACGAGGCCGGCGCGGAGCAGGCGGTTGGGACGGTGCGGCGGCCGCGCCGGCGTGGCGGCGGCGACGAGAGTCTGAATCCCCGACATGCTGTCAACCGTAGTTGACAGCCGTCCGGTCGTCAACCAAGGTTGACACCCCGCCG
This sequence comes from Dactylosporangium sp. CA-139066, assembly GCF_050936175.1. Taxonomy (NCBI): domain Bacteria; kingdom Bacillati; phylum Actinomycetota; class Actinomycetes; order Micromonosporales; family Micromonosporaceae; genus Dactylosporangium; species Dactylosporangium sp. CA-139066. The sequence continues at coordinate 5,161,352 of NZ_JBNJNH010000001.1, forward strand.
GCTCGGCGGACAATTGGGGCATGGAGACGATGACCGCGTGGCGGGTCGAGCGGCCCGGGCCCATTGCGACGCATCCCCTGCGCGAGGCGGCGCTGCCGGTGCCGGAGGCGGGCGACGGCGAGGTGCTCATCCGGGTGCGGGCCTGCGGCGTGTGCCGGACCGACCTGCACCTCGCCGAGGGGGACCTCCCGCCGCACCGGGCCGGGACCGTGCCGGGGCACCAGGTCGTCGGCGTCGTCGAGGCGGTCGGGGCGGGGGTCGGCGAGCCCGCCGTCGGCGATCGCGTGGGCGTGGCCTGGCTGCGGTGGACCTGCGGCGTGTGCCGCTACTGCCGGCGCGGGGACGAGAACCTGTGCCCCGACTCGCGGTACACCGGATGGGACGCCGACGGCGGCTACGCCCAGTGGTGCGTGGCCCCCGCCGGCTACGTCTACCGGTTGCCGGAGGACTACGGCGACGAGGAGGTCGCGCCGCTGCTGTGCGCCGGGATCATCGGCTACCGGGCGCTGCGCCGCGCCGAGCTGCCCGAGGGCGGGCGGCTCGGGATCTACGGGTTCGGCGCCTCGGCGCACCTGGCCGCGCAGGTCGCGATCGCGCAGGGCGCGGCCGTCCACGTGGTGACCCGCTCGGCAGCGGCGCGGGAGCTGGCGCTGGCACTCGGGGCGGCGTCCGCGTCGGCCGGCGCGCCGCCGGAGCCGCTCGACGCGGCCATCCTCTTCGCGCCCGTGGGCACGCTCGTGCCGCCGGCGCTGGCCGCGCTCGACCGGGGCGGGACGCTGGCGATCGCCGGGATCCATCTGACCGACATCCCGTCGCTGCGCTACGACGAGCATCTCTTCGAAGAGCGGACGCTGCGCAGCGTCACCGCCAACACCCGCGACGACGGGCGGGAGTTCCTCGCCCTCGCCGCGCGGCATCGGCTGCGGGTGTCCACCACCGCCTATCCGCTCGCCGAGGCCGGCCGGGCCCTGGCCGACCTCGAGGCGGACCGCTTCTCGGGCGCGGCGGTGCTCACTATTTGACGACGGCGACCGGGCACGCGGCGTGATGGATGGCGGCCTGGCTCACCGATCCCAGCAGCAGGCCCGCGAAGCCGCCGCGGCCGCGGGATCCGACGACTAGCAGCTCGGAGCCCGCGGAGCGGTCGGCCAGCGCCTCGGCCGGGCGGGCGCGCACGCCGTGGTAGCGCACGTCGACGTCGGGGTACTTCTCGGCCCACCGGCTCGTCGTCTCCACCAGGCCCCGCTGCTCGTCGTCGCGGTCGTACGCGTGCAGCGCCGTGAGCCCGGCGCCGCGGAACGCCGCCTCCTCGAACCCGAACTCCAGCGCCCGCTCGGACTCGTGGGAGCCGTCGATGCCGACGACGACGCGGCCCGCCTCGAGGCCGGCCGGGCGCGTGGAGCGGCGCACGATGACGGCCGGGCACGCGGCGTGCGCGGCGAGCGCCACCCCGACCGAGCCGAGCATCAGGCCGGAGAACCCGCCGCGGCCGCGGTTGCCGACCACGACGATCGAGGCCGGCTCGGCCGCGGCGATCAGCGCCGCCGCCGGCTGCTGCACCGGCATGTCGGTCTCGATCGCCAGCCCCGGCGCCACGGCCTGCGCCCGCTCGGTCGCGTCGCGCAGGATCTCGGCCGCCGCCTCCTGCAGCCCGGTCTCGTACGGCGCCGGCACGGGCACGGCGACCGGCGCGTACATCATCGGCCACACGTAGGCGTGCACGATGCGCAGCGCCCGCCGGCGATGAGCCGCGTCGCGCGCGGCCCACTCCAGCGCGAACCGCCCCTCGTCCGACCCGTCGACGCCGACGACCACTGGCATTTCGGTACCCATTGCAGACCTCCTCGCCGGCTCGGTCGTTCCCCCTCCACCAGCGTTGCGCGGTCTGCGATCAACGGTTCACGAGCCAGCCGTCCTCGAGGGCCTCCTCAAGATCCGGCAGTCGTACCTCCCGGAGCTGGACCAGCACCGCGGCGTACCCGTCGAAGTGCGGAATCGTGAAGAAGCCCGGCCGGCCGGCGGCGAGCACGGCCTCCTTCTCGGCCAGGTCGCCGACCCGGATCGCGAGGATGGGGCCGTCGGGCACGGGGGCGTCGCCGAAGCGCTTCAGGTCGGCCTTGCTGAAGGGACGCTCCCACGCGTACGCCTTCCCGCCCACCGACCACGTGCGGTTCCCGCGGCTCTCGCCCTCGACCGTCTCCGGCAGCCGGCGCGCGAGCTCGGCGGCCTCGTCCAGCGTCACCATGAACCGAACCGTACGCGCGTCGGCCTGGCGAAGCGACGGCGGCGGGGCGACGCCGGACGGCGCCGGCTTCGCTACACCGGGGGCCGGCCGATCGAACGGCGCAGCTCGCGCTTGAGGACCTTGTGGCTCGGGCCCAGCGGCAGCGACTCGGCGAAGCGGACCTCGCGCGGGTACTTGTGCCGGCCCAGCCGCTCCTTCGACCACTCGATGAGCGCGTCGGCCGTGAGGTTCGCGTCCGGGTCGGCGACGACGACGGCGCAGATCTCCTCGCCGTGCACCGGGTGCGGCACGCCGATGACGGCGACCTGCACGACGCCGGGGTGGCGGGCGAGGGCCTCCTCGACCTCGCGCGGGTACACGTTGAAGCCGCCCCGGATCACGATGTCCTTCTTGCGGTCGACGATCGTGACGAAGCCGTCCTCGTCCTTCGTGCCGAGGTCGCCGGAGCGGAACCAGCCGTCGACGATGCCCTGGGCGGTGTCGTCGGGGCGGTTGAGGTACCCCGCGAAGACGTTGTGGCCGCGGATGACGATCTCGCCGAGCTCGCCGGCGGGGAGCAGCTCGATGCGCTCCTCGATCTCCGGCCGCGCGATCTCGACCTCGACGCCCCACACCGGGTGCCCGACGGTGCCGGCGCGCGTGCCGAAGTGGGGCTGGTTCGTGGTGGCCGTCGGCGACGTCTCCGACAGGCCGTACCCCTCGAAAATGTTCGTGGCGAACGCGGCGTTGAACCGCTCCAGGACCGCGACCGGCAGCGCGGCGCCGCCGGAGATGCACAGCCGCAGGCGGGGCAGGTCGGCGCGGCCCTCGGCGGCGGCCAGCAGCGCGACGTACATCGTCGGCACGCCATGGAACACCGTCACGTGCTCGCGGGTCATGAGGTCGAGGGCGGCCTCGCCGGTGAAGCGGGCCAGCATCACCAGGGTGGCGCCGAGGCGGAAGGCGCCGTTCATGCCGACCGTCTGCCCGAACGTGTGGAACAGCGGCAGGCAGCCGAGCACGACGTCCTCGGTGCGCGCGTCGTTGGCGTCGAACACGTTCACCATCGAGTTCATCACCAGGTTGAGGTGGGTGAGGACCGCGCCCTTGGGCTCGCCCGTCGTGCCGCTGGTGTAGAGGATGACGGCCGGGTCCTCCGGCGCGCGGGAGGCGTAGGAACGCAGCGGCTCGGCACCGAGCAGGTCGGCGGGGGCGACGACCGGGATGCCGGCCGCCTCGGCCGCCGCCGCGCCCATCGCGGCCTGGCTCGGGTGGCAGACCAGCAGGCGCGCGCCGCTGTCCTTCAGGGTGTACGCCGCCTCGTCCGCGGTCAGCAGCAGGTGCACGGGTACGACGACGGCGCCCTGGGCGAGGGCGCCGTAGTACGCGCGCGGGAAGTCCACGACGTTGGGGATCTGCAGCGCGACCCGGTCGCCCGGCCGGACGCCGAGCTCGCGCAGGGCGGCGGCGACGGTGAGCGCCTCGTGCCAGAGCCGGCGGTACGTCACGCGCTGCGGGCCGTCGACGACGGCGATCTTCTCGGGGTACTTCCGGGCCGACTCGGCGAGGACCGCGGCGAGTGACAGGGTCGCGCTCATGGCGTCCAAACTAACGCCGGAAGTTTTTCGACGCCAGCTTCTATTTGCACTGCGACTGCACTAACCTTCGCCCCCACGGAGCGGTTCCCCCTCGCCGGCCCGGGGTAGTGGGGCCGCCATGGACATCGCCGTGCTCGGTATGGGGAACATGGGCCGGGCGATCGCCCGGCGGCTGCTCGCCGGCGGCCACCGCGTGACGGTGTGGAACCGCACCGAGGGCCGGGCCACCGAGCTGGTGTACGCCGGTGCGCGGGAGGAGCGGACCGTCGCCGACGCCGTGCGGGGCGCCGAGGCCGCCGTCACGATGCTGGCGAACGACGAGGCGGTGCGCTCCGTCGCCCTGGACCAGCTGCGCCCGGCCATCGGGCCCGACACGGTGTACGTCAACTGCTCCACGGTCTCGCCGGCCCTCAGCGAGGAACTCGCCGCCGCGTTCCCGGCCCGGTTCCTCGCCCTGCCCGTCGTCGGCAGCCCGGCCGCGGTCGACGGCGGCACGACCACGCTGCTCGCCGGCGGGGGCCGCGACGTCCTCGACCGGGTCCACCCGATGGTCGAGTCGCTGTCGGGGTCCGTGCGCCTGTACGACACGCCGGCCCTGGCCCTGGCGGCGAAGCTGGCGACCAACATGCTGCTGCTGTCCGAGGTGGCCGCCCTGGCCGAGGCGTTCGCCGTCGGCCGCGGCGGCGGGCTGCGCGACGACCAGCTGCGCGAGCTGCTCGGCGTCAGCCCGCTCGTCGGGCCCGGCCTGCAGAACCGCTTCGAGGACCTGCTCACCGGCGCCCACGACGGCTGGTGGTCGACGACCCTCGGCGCGAAGGACGCCGGCCTGGCCATCGACGTCGCCCGCGCCACCGGCTCCGATCTGCCGGTGGCGCGGACCGTCCGCGCCCTCTACCAGCAGGCCGCCGGGGCCGGCCTCGAGGACGCGGACATCGCCGCGGTGGCCTCGCTGTACCGGTCCTAGGTCGCTAGAACGGCCAGGCCTCGTCGCGGCCGGCCTCGATCAGCGGCAGCATCCGGAACGTGGCGTCGGTCAGGCCGCCGAACTCGGCCCGGTTCGGGGTCCGCTGCGGCACCGTGGTCACCCGGTAGCCGCCGAGGTTGAAGCCGTAGAGCGGGACGTGCGCCGGCACCGCCGAGGTGGTGCCGTCGTCCATCGTCTGCATGTCGGAGACGAGGACGACCCGGTCGTGGCGGTCGTACGTCGCGCGCAGCGAGGCGGCGATCGCGGTGCCGTGCCCGTCCTCGCCGCAGCGGCGCACGAACGTGTCGACCTCGCGGATCACCGACGCGCCCGCCGCCACCCGGTGGCGGAACGGCCTGGTCCCGTCGGCGAACCCGACCAGGTCCACCCGCTCGCCCTTGGCCGCCAGCGCCACGCCGAAGACCGCCGCGGCCTTCAGCGGCGTCACGGTGGAGCGCTTCGAGATCGGCCGGTGCGTCATCGACGCGGACGTGTCGACCAGGACCAGCGTCCGGCCCGGCAGTGACGGGAGGTTGGCCAGCGACGCCTGCAGCGCCCGGTCCAGCGCGTGCCCCCACCGCAGCGACGGCGCCTGCTCGTACGCCGAGAGCCACCGGAACGGGAACATCCGCGACCGCGCCACCTGCGCCGGGTCGCCGAAGCGCGCCGTGACGGTCGCCGCGGCCTCGTCCGACACCCCGGCCTCGTCGAAGTTGCGCAGGTTGCGGGCCAGCGCCATCAGGCCCATCGCCGGGATGAGCGCCTCCCACAGCCGGGCCTTCGGCAGCGCCGAGCCGGCCATGGACAGCACGTCCTCCCAGGTCATGCCGGCCGCCTTCAGCGCCTGCGGGTCCAGCAGCGCCTCCGGCTCGCCGGCGGCCAGCGCACGCAGCTCGGCGTTGGCGCGGACCATCGCCAGTCGCTGCGACGCCGCCTCGGCGCGCCCGTGCCGCCGCTCGATCGCGTGGCGAAACAGGTCGTCCTTCCACGCCCCGCCGCGCCGGCCCGCCGGGTGGGTGAGCTCGATGACGTCGGCGAAGCGCACGCCGTGGGCGCCGGTGTCGTACTTGAGCAGCGGATACTCCGCGTAGAGGCGCATCGCCGCGTCGGCCACGCCGCGCTTGACCGGCATCGGCAGGTTGCGGCCGTGCCGGCCCATCCAGTACGCCAGCAGCTCGCCCGGCTCGTCGGCCCGGTCCATCGACGCGGCGATCAGCGCCCGGTTGCCGCCGGCGATCCCGGCGGCCAGCCGCGCGTGCACGCCCTCGGCGGCGGCGACCAGCGGCGCGGAGCGCATGTTGGCCTCGGTGCGCAGCCAGCGCACGAACCGGGTCAGCCACTCGACGTCCTCGACGGCGACGCGGTGCACGAGATCCGCGAACCGCGCGTCGCGCTCGCCGGCCTTCTCGTAGAACGTGTCCTCGCCGACCATGTTGGCCACGGCGAGCATGAACAGCTCGCCCTTGACGCCGCGCTCGTATCCCGCGCCCCCCTCGTGGGTCCGCGCGGCGGCGCGCTTCAGGACGTTGAACTTGGCCATGGCGAGGCCCTCCCGCGGTGATTGGAAGGCTCCCCGGGAACAGTTGGCCGGCGGGGGTTTTCTCTGGAAGTGAAGTACCCGACGGCCTCGCAGCGGGGAGCCGCCATTGACGTTAGGCGGCCCGATCCCGCGCGGGCAAAGGGTTTTCCTCAGCCGGCGATGAGCACCTCCGCAGGGCGCCGGGGGCGAGCAGCGCCGCGAGGATCCTGCGCTTGAGCATCGAAAACCTCCTACCGTGAGGAACCCTTCACCGCACGGTAACGCTACATCCACAGACGTCGACAGATATCGCCTCGTGCATATCACTGCGCCCGGCCATGCAACCCTCGCGTGAGGTCCGTCCGTTGTACGGGGGAAGAAAGGAGCTCCGCATGCGCCAGGACGACGCGGATGACTTCCGTGCGTACGTGAGCGTGCGGATGGACCGTTGGCGGCGCACCGCCTACCTGCTGTGCCAGGACTGGCACGCGGCCGACGACATCGTGTCGATCATGGTCGGCAAGCTCTACCAGCACTGGGGACGCGCCTCCGCCGTCGACAACCGCGACGGCTACGCGCAGCGGATGCTCACGCGGGTCTGGCTCGACGAGCGCCGGCGGCCGTGGGTGCGCGAGCAGGCCCAGGAGCGGTTGCCCGACCAGCATTGGGAGCAGTACGACGGCCTCACCGAGCGCGACCGCCTCGGGCGGCTGCTCGCCTCGCTCGGCAAGCGGCAGCGGGCCGTCGTCGTGCTGCGCTTCTACCTCGACTACTCGGTCGAGGAGACCGCCGAGGTCCTCGGGATCTCGGCGGGCACGGTCAAGAGCCAGTCGGCGCGCGCGCTCGAAGCGGTGCGCAGCCTCGCCGAGGCGATGGGGGAGACCCGATGACCCGCGAGCTGTTCGACGAGCTCATCGGCCCGCCGCCGCTGAGCACCGTCGACGTCGAGCGCATCATGGCCGCGCAGGACCGGTCGCGCCGGCGCCGGCGCTGGCTCGTGACCTGCGGGGCGGCGATCGGCGTCGCCGCGGTCCTGGCGGCCGGGGCGCTGCGGCCGGGGCTGCCCGCCGGGCCGGCGTCGCAGCACGCGTCGCCGGTGGTGCTGACGCAGTACCGCGACTTCACGGCCTGGCTGGACCGCGAGGTGCCGGCGGCGGTGCCGGCGCTGCGCTGGAGGGGGGAGGGGAGCCGCGCCTACTCGGCGCACGACGGTGAGGACCCGGCCGGCTTCTCCTACCGGCGGCCGTTCGAGGCCGGCGGCTGGAGCGGCGAGGTGGAGGTGTACATCGTGACGCCGGGCTCGAGCGACGCGGGGGCGCAGGCGATGTGCGACGACTTCGGCAGCCGGGATGGGTGCCTGGTGCCCCCGTCCGGCGTGCCCGGCGTCGAGTGCGTCGTCGTCGGCGGCCTCGAGATCGTCTGCGCCCGCGACGGCCTCGTCGTCCGGCCCGAGCTGCGGATCACCGGCCGCGACCTGAAGACGCCGCTGCCCTTCGGCATCGGGGTGCTCGTGCCGGTGGTCGCGCGGCTCGCGACCGTGCTGCCGCCCGCGCCCCGATGAGGTCACGCCGGGCCGGCGGGCGGGCCCGGTGGGGCTCCCGGCCCGCTGAGGCGCGGCGCGGCCGCGGCGGTGCGGCCGGTCAGTAGCAGCAGGAGCGCGGCGATCGGGCCGCGGGCCTCCGCGCCGGTGCCCGCGGACCAGTCGGCGTCGGTGGCGACCAGGCGCACCCCGCGCAGCCGCCGCCGCGCCCAGAACGGCCAGCCCATGGACCACACCCGGTCCGCGGCCGCGGTCGCCACCGCCGCCGGCACGGGCCAGGGGCGATGCAGCGGTACGGCAACGTCGAGCCCGTGCACGACGGTGTCGAACAGGATGTTGCGGTAGTTCGTCACCGCCGGGAGCCGCCGGGAGTGCGCGTGGGTGCGCAACTCGTCGACGAGCCGCGCCGCGGGCCGGCCCTCGGCGTGGCGGACCGCGGCGTCGTGGTTGAGCCGGTGGAAGCTCCCGCGGGCCCGCACGGCATCGGCCAGCAGCGCGCCGACCCCCGCCACCTGCGGCGCCATCGCCACGTGCGCGGCCACGTCGCGCACCCGCCACCCCTGGCACAGCGAGGCCCGTTCCCACTCCTCGTCGCGCAGCCCTTCGAGCAGATCGGCGAGCGCGAGCCGCTGTGCGGCGATCGCGCGCCAGCTTTCCTCCGCGTCCATGGCCCGTCCTAAACTCGTAAGGTTCTCTGACGAGATTAGTCAGAGGCTCTGACGATAGTCAAGGAGGCCGGCATGAACCTGGGGCTGCTGCTGTACATCCCCTACCGCGCCATGGAGTCCCGCGTCTTCGCCGGCCTCGCCGCGGCGGGCTTCGATGACATCACCCCGGCGCAGGCCCGGGTGTTCCAGCGCATCGCCGACGGTGGCAGCCGGCTGACCGACCTCGCCGAGGCGGCCCAGATCACCAAGCAGTCGGCCGGGTTCCTCGTGGACCAGCTCGAGCGCGCCGGCTACGTCGAGCGCGCCCCCGACCCGACCGACGCCCGCGCCCGTCTGGTCAGGGTCGCCCCGCGCGGCGCCGCGGCGATCCCGGTCGCCGCGGAGATCGTCGCCGAGGTCGAGCGCGAGTGGGCCGCCCACCTGGGCGAGCGCCGCACCTCGCAGCTGCGCCAGGCCCTCACGGCGCTGCGCGAGATCACCGACCCGTACCGCGACGACGCCGGAACATTGCGTGACACACCGATTCCGGCCGACCGGGCATGAACCCGCGGCGGGCCGGTCAGCGGTGGAAGAACGTCGAGTCGTTGCCGGTGCTCGCGATGCCGTAGTTCGTGCCGATGGCGATCGAGCGGTTGCCGGAGGCCTCGATGCGGATCGACGGCGCCGGGAGCAGGGCGGCGATCTCGCCGGCCAGGACCGGGTCGGCCGTCAGGGCCTTGCGGATCTGCAGGCGCAGCGCGTCGGGGCCCTCGGGCTCGCCCGCCGCGACGTCGACGACCGCGCCCTCGAGCGCCGGGCGGGACTGGCCGCGGCGCAGCAGCATGTGCAGCAGGCGGTGGCCCAGCGTCACCGTCGCGTCGGCGGCGCGCTCCGCGGCCTCGTCGCGGACCTTGTCCAGGGTGCTCGCGCCGTAGGAGGCTACCGCCGCCGCCACGTACGGCATGACCGCCGCGGCCGTCTTCGTCACGTCGATGTCCACCATCCAGGCGTACACCATGATGAACCGGAACCGGAACCGCCGACCCGGCACAACCGCGAGCGGCGGGGCACACTGGGGGAGTGCTGGAGCGGCTGGTCGAGGTGTGGGAGCGCCTGCGCAGGATCGACCTGACGCGCCGGCAGCGGCGTGGGCTGGCGTTTGTGCTGCTCGTGCTGTTCGGGTCCGTGTGGGGGGTGGGCTCGGCGCCGCCGGGGAAGCCGCCACCGCCCGCGGAGGCGCCCTCGCTCGAGGCCGTGGCGGCGATCCTGGCCGGGCGGCCGGCCGGGTTCCCGGTCGGGGGGATCGACATCTCCAGCCACGACCACGGGCGCAACACGGTGCACTGGCCGACCGAGGTCGCCGCCGGCAGCCGGTTCGTCTACGTCAAGGCGACCGAGGGCACGTCGTACGTCAACCCGCACTTCGCCGCCGACTACGAAGCGGCGCGCAAGGCCGGGCGGTACGTCGGGGCGTACGTGTACGCGCGGCCCGACAAGGGCGACCCGCTCGGGCAGGCCGACCACTTCCTGCGCCACGCCCGGTTCACCCGCGACGCGCGGACGCTGGTGCCGTTCGTCGACCTCGAGTGGCCCTACGACGGGATCAAAGCCGGCGACTGCTACGGGCTCACCCCGGCGCAGCTGCGCGACTGGATTCACGCGTTCATCGGGCGGATCGAGGCCGCCGTCGGGCGCAAGCCGATGATCTACACGAACACGTACTGGTGGGATCCGTGCACCGGCGGTGACGCCTCCTTCGGGTCATATCCGCTCGACATCGCGAACTACACGAAGAAGAACCCGAAGCTGCCGGCCGGGTGGAGCACGTTCGCGCTGTGGCAGTACCTGCCGGGGGACTCCGGCCAGCGGCACAGCCACGACCGCGACGTCGTCAACGGCGGCGAGGACGGGCTGCGGGCGCTGGCCTGGCCGCCGCCGCCCGGCGGATAGCCGGCCGGCCCCTATCGGACGGCAACGGCGTCGAGCGCGGCCTCCACGACGATCGTCTCCATGTCGCGCGCGCAGCGCTCGATGGCGGCGGGCGGGTAGCGGTGCGTGTCGCCCCACAGGGCGTACCCGACGGCGTCCGGCACATCCTCGATGTGCACGTAGAACGTGCCGTCGTAGGTGGGCTCCTTCACGCCCCACCGGACCGTCGAGCGCGGGCGGGCGGCGACGATCTCGGCGGGCGAGGGGGCGGGGCCGGCGCTCTCGTCGCGGGTGTCGCGGCGGCGGTCGTTGAGGTAGCAGCTCAGGTCGACGTCGTCGGCGAGGTCGCGGCCGACGCGGGCGACGAGCTCCTGGTGCGCGGCGGTGTCGTAGTAGCCGTGCTTGTACGCCCCGATGGCCGCGCTCCACGCCCGCGCGACGACCTCGTCGAAGGTCCCGTCGGTGACGTCGATGACGCAGAAGCCGAACTGCCGCAGGCTGCCGACCGCCTCGGCGAAGCCCGGGCGGAAGCGGTTGCTGACCACGACCTGCACGGCGGCCGCGTCGGCGTCGGTGAGCCGGGCCAGGGCCACGGCGTAGGCGGCGAGCAGGATCGGGCCGGAGGCCACGCCGGTGCGGGCGGCGATCGCGCGCACGGCCAGGGCCATCGCCGGCGAGACGCAGACGACCTCCCAGAAGCGCGGCTGCGCCGGGTCGGCGGGGGCCGGGCGGGGCGCGGCCGGGCGCTCCGGGAGCCGCCGAAGCTGGCGTTCCCAGTACCGCAGCGACTTCTCGCTCTGCCGCACCGCCGCCGGCTCCCGCTGCTGCCGCGCCAGCTCCAGCGGCTGCACGCCCTCGACCGGGTGCGCCGGGCGGCCCATGTGCACGAGATCGCGCACGACGGCGTCGATGCCGAAACCGTCGACGACGACGTGGTAGTACATGACGACCGCGTGCGTCATCACCCCGCCCGCGCGGACCGCCGCCATGCGCACCGGCCACTCGCCGAACGGGTCGAAGAACGTGGTCTGGTACCGCACCCGGACCTCCTCGGCGACCGCGTCCGGGTCGGCCCCCGGCGGGACGTCGACGACCTCGAGCCGTGTCTCGCCGTGCGCGTGGACGACCTGCAGCGGCGGGCCGCCCTCGACCGCTCGCAGCCGCGTGCGCAGCGCCTGGTGGCGCTCCATGATGAAGCGCAGCAGCGCCGCGGTCCGCTCGACCGTCTCGCCACCGGCGGCCCGCACCGTGCCGCCGATGTTCATGGTGCGGCCGGTGCGGCGCATCAGGTCCCACACGTCGCGCTGGCCCCAGGTCAGCGCCTCAACGCCGGAGCCTTCGCCCCGGAACGTGACGATGATGTAACTCGTCTCGGCTTCCACCGCGCGATGCTCGGACCGCGCATCCGCCGCTGTCAATCATGTGTCCCGGGCATGCCGGTTGACGTGCGCCCGGGCCGTGAAAGATTCCCGTCCGTCACCGGCAGGCGCCCGCGGCGGCCGCCAGGATCTGGTCGGTCACCGCGTCCGGGTGACTGATCAGGGTCAGGTGCGACCCGCCGGGCACCGTGCGGATCGTCGCGTTCGCGCGGTGCGCCATCGCCTCCTGCGACGCCGGGGTGATGATCTTGTCCGCGCCGCCGATGACGTACCACGACGGGATGTGCTGCCACGCGGCCGCCTTCGACGGCGTGGTGAACGCCGCCATCGCCGCCGAGCGCTGGCTCGCCCACAGCACGTCGGCCTGGCCGGGGGCGAGGTCGGGGCCGAACGAGTGGGTGAACACCGGCTCCTTCAGGTACAGGTCGGTGCCCACCTTGTCGTACAGCGTGGCCGGGTCGCCGCCGAGCGCCGAGCCGGCGCCGCTCAGGCCGCCGGTCGTCTCGCCGACGGCGGGCGCGGCGGCGTCGACGTACACGAGCGCCTTCACGCCGGCGTTGCCGGCCGCCGCGTTGGTGATGACGGAGCCGCCGTACGAGTGCCCGACGAGCACCACCGGGCCGTGCACGGTCTTGAGGAAGGCCGACACGCTGGCCGCGTCGGCCGTGAGCCCGCGCAGCGGGTTGGCGACCGCGCGCGCCGTGTAGCCCTTGCCCTGCAGGCGCGACACCTCCCCGCTCCAGCTCGACGTGCCCGCCCACGCGCCGTGCACCAGCACGACCGTCGGCTTCCCGGTGCACCCGCCCGGCCCGTAGGCCGCCGGCGCGGCGCCGGTGAGCGAGGTTCCCAGCAGCCCGAGGACGATCGCCGAGGCTGCGCCACCAATCGTCTTCATCGGGCGCAGGTACCCGCCCCGGCGCCTTCCATCCCCGGCGAGTGACCGGGCCTCCCTCCCGCGCCGCCTAGCGTTCGAGTCGATCGTGGAGGCCGCCGGCGGTTGTCTAGGGGGCACTGTGCATCTGACTCCCCGGGAGCTGGACAAGCTCCTCATCCTCTCGCTCGCTCAGGTGGCGACCGCCCGGCGCGAGCGGGGCCTGAAGCTCAACCACCCCGAGGCGGTCGCGGTCATCGCCGCCGCCGCGCTCGAGGGCGCCCGCGAGGGCAAGAACGTCGAGGAGGTGATGGCGGCCGCCCGCACCGCGCTCACCCGCGACGACGTCATGGACGGCGTCGCCGACATGCTGCCGTTCATCCAGGTCGAGGCCGTCTTCACCGACGGCAGCCGGCTGGTGACCGTGCACGGCCCGATCCAGTGAAGGCGGTTGCTTGATGACTCCCGAAACCAGGCCCGGTCCCGCCGCCCACGGCGAGCCGGTGCCGAAGGCGGTACGCCCGATCGGCGGCTATGTGCTGCGCGACGAGCCGGTCGAACTCAACGCCGGCCGCGCGACCGTCAGCATCGAGGTGACCAACACCGGCGACCGGCCCATCCAGGTCGGCTCCCACTTCCACTTCTTCGAGGTCAACCGGTTCCTGGAGTTCGAGCGGCGGTCCGCGTTCGGGATGCGGCTGAACATCCCGGCCTCGACCGCCGTCCGGTTCGAGCCCGGCGACAAGCGCACCGTCGAGCTGGTCGCCTTCGGCGGACGGCAGCAGGTGTACGGCTTCAACGCGCTCGTCGACGGATGGGTGGGCGCGGGACCGCGTCCCGGATACCAGCCCCGGCGCGTCGAGGCCGAACGGCGCGCGGTCCACCGCGGCTTCCACGGGGCCTCCGATGCGGATCTCTAGGCACCAGTACGCCGACCTGTTCGGCCCCACCACCGGCGACCAGATCCACCTCGCCGACACCAACCTGTACATCGAGATCGAGCGCGACCTGCGCGTCCTCGGCGACGAGGCGGTCTACGGCGGCGGTAAGTCCCTGCGCGACGGCATGGGCAGCGACAACCAGCTCACCTCCGCCGGCGGCGTGCTGGACCTCGTCATCACCAACGTGACCGTGCTCGACGCCGTCGCCGGCGTGGTCAAGGCCGACGTCGGCGTCAAGGACGGCCGCATCGTCGGCCTGGGCAAGGCCGGCAACCCGGCCACCATGGACGGCGTCAGCCCCGACCTGGTCGTCGGCACCGCCACGGACGCCATCTCCGGCGAGCACCTCATCCTCACCGCGGCCGGCATCGACTCGCACGTGCACTACATCTCGCCGCAGCAGGCGTACGCCGCCCTGAGCAACGGCGTCACCACGTTCTTCGGCGGCGGCGCCGGGCCCACCGACGGTACCAACGGCACGACCATCACCTCCGGCGTGTGGAACCTCGAGATGATGCTGCGGGCCGTGGAGGAGCTGCCGGTCAACTACGGCTTCCTCGCCAAGGGCAACTGCTCCGGCCGCGCCCCGCTCGACGAGCAGCTGCGCGCCGGCGCCGCCGGCTTCAAGGTCCACGAGGACTGGGGCTCCACGCCGGCCGCGATCCGCGCCGCCCTCGCCGCCGCCGACGAGTTCGACGTGCAGGTGAGCATCCACACCGACACGCTGAACGAGTCCGGGTTCGTCGAGGACACCATCGCGGCGTTCGAGGGCCGGACCATCCACACGTTCCACACCGAGGGCGCCGGCGGCGGCCACGCGCCCGACGTCATGAAGGTCGCCGGCGAGCTCAACGTGCTGCCCAGCTCGACCAACCCGACGCTGCCGTACGGCATCAACTCCCAGGCCGAGCTCTACGACATGATCATGGTCTGCCACAACCTCAGCCCGAAGATCCCCTCCGACGTCTCGTTCGCCGAAAGCCGGGTGCGGGCCGAGACCATCGCCGCCGAGAACGTCCTGCACGACCTCGGCGTCATCTCGATGATCACCAGCGACTCGCAGGCGATGGGCCGGGTCGGCGAGACGTGGCTGCGGACCATGCAGACGGCCAGCGCCATGAAGGCCGCCCGCGGCCCGCTGCCCGAGGACGCCGGCGGGCACGACAACGCGCGGGTGCTGCGCTACGTCGCCAAGGTCACCATCAACCCGGCCATCACGCAGGGCGTGTCGCACCTGCTCGGCTCGATCGAGCCCGGCAAGGTCGCCGACCTCGTGCTGTGGGAGCCCGCGTTCTTCGGCGCCAAGCCCAAGATGGTCATCAAGGGCGGCGCGATCAGCTGGTCGATCATGGGCGACCCGGGCGCGTCGCTGCCGACGCCGCAGCCGGTGCTGTACCGCCCGATGTTCGGCGCGTTCGGCGCCGCCCGCACCGAGACCTGCCTGACCTTCGTCTCGCGGGCCGGCTACGAGTCGGGCCTCGCCGACCGGCTGGAGCTGCGCCGGCCGGTCGAGCCGGTGTACGGCACCCGCACCCTCACCAAGCGTGACCTCGTGCGCAACGACGCCACCCCGGCCATCGACATCGACCCGGAGACGTTCGCGGTCCGCGTCGACGGCGAACCCGCGACCGTGCCGCCGGCCGAGTCGGTCGCCCTGGGCCGCGTGTACTTCTTCAGCTGACGGGAGCGCCCCGCGTGTTGATCGAAACCGTTCGCGGCAACGTCGCCGACGAGCCCTGGAGCCGCGCCGCCTCCGTCGACGTGCTGCGGCTCGACCAGTGGGAGGCGCAGAAGAACCGGCTCCGCAAGAGCACCGAGGCCGGCGTACCGGTGGAACTGTCCCTGGATCGTGGCACCCGGCTGGCCGACGGCGACGTGCTGTGGTCGGACGCCGGCGGCGCCAAGCTCATCGTGGCGCGCCTCGACCTGGGCGAGGTGATGATCGTCGACCTGCCTGAGATCGACCCGGCGGATCCCGGCGCGGCGCTGCGCTGCGCGGTCGAGCTCGGCCACGCGCTGGGCAACCAGCACTGGCCGGCGGTGATCCAGGGCGACCGGGTCCTCGTGCCGGTCACCCTCGACCGGCGGGTGATGGACTCGGTGATGCGCACGCACGCGTTCACCGGACTCAGCCACCGCTTCGCCGCCGCCGAGGAGGTCATCCCGTACCTCGCCCCGCACGAGACCCGCCGCCTGTTCGGGGGCGCGGCCGTGACCCACGAGCACCCGGTGCCGCTGTGAGCGACGTCGCGCAGCTCGTCCGGGCGGTCCACCTCGGCGACTCGGCGCTGCCGGTCGGGGCGTTCGCGTTCTCCAACGCCCTCGAGGCGGCCGTCGAGGAGGGCGCCGTCGCCGACCCGGAGTCCCTCGCCGCGTTCGTCGCCGCGGTCACCGGCGAGGCGGCCAGCGCCGACGGGGTGGCGCTGCTGGCCGCCCACCGCGCCGCCGCGGCCGGCGACGAGGACGGCGCCCGGCGGGCCGACGCGGCCCTGCTCGCGCGCAAGACCGACGAGGAGCTGCGCACCCAGTGCGTGCGGATGGGCCACAAGCTGGCCGAGGTCGCCACGTCCATCACGGACTCGCCGGCGGTGGCCCGCTGGCGTTCGGCCGTCGACGCGGGGCAGACCCCCGGCACCTACCCGGCCGGCCTGGGCGTCGTCTGCGCGGCGCTCGGGGTGGGCGAGGAGGCGGCGTTCGCGGTACACCAGCACGGCCTCGCCGTCATGATCACCGGCGCGGCGCTGCGCCTGATGCGGATCGACCACCGCCAGACCCAGCGCATCCTCGGCGCGCTCGCCGACGGCGTCGCGGCCGACTACGCATCCGCCGCCGACACGGACCTGTCGGACATGTCGGCATTCACTCCGCAGCTCGGCGTCCTGTCGGCCGCGCACACCCGCGCCCACGTACGCCTCTTCATGTCCTAGCGAGGAGCCTGTGGTGAAGAAGATCAGCCGGATCGGCGTCGGCGGGCCGGTCGGCAGCGGCAAGACCGCGGTCATCGAGGCGGTCGTGCCCCGCCTGGCCGCCCTCGGCCTGCACGTGCTCGTCGTCACCAACGACGTGGTCACCACCGAGGACGCCCAGCACGTGCGCCGGGCGCTGCGCGGTGTGCTGCACGAGGAGCGCATCATCGGCGTGGAGACCGGCGCCTGCCCGCACACGGCGGTGCGCGAGGACCCGTCGATGAACCTCGCCGCCGTCGAGGACATGGAGGCCCGCTTCCCGGACACCGACGTCGTGCTCATCGAGAGCGGCGGCGACAACCTGACCCTGACGTTCAGCCCCGCGCTGGTGGACTTCTTCGTGTACGTCATCGACGTCGCCGCCGGCGACAAGATCCCGCGCAAGAACGGCCCCGGCATCGCCCGCTCCGACATCCTGGTCATCAACAAGGTCGACCTGGCCCCGTACGTCGACGCCGACCTCGGCGTCATGGCCTCCGACGCCGAGGCCCAGCGCGCCGGCCGCCCGGTCGTGTTCACCAACTGCAAGACCGGCCACGGCATCGACGAGCTCGTCACCCGGATCACCGACGGCGCCCTGTTCGACCTGGTCGCCCGCGCGTGACGGCGGTGCTGCACGGTTACGACGACGAGCCGGCGCAACGGCCCGCCGGCAGCGTCGGCAAGCACGGCGTCCTGCGGCTGCGCCTGGCCCGCCGCGGCGGGCGCACGGAGCTCGTCGAGCTGTACCGCCAGGCCCCGCTCGTCGTGCAGCAGGCCCTCCACTACGACGAGGCCGCCCCCGGCTGCGCCTGCATCGTCGTGGTCGACACGGCCGGCGGCGTCGTCCAGGGCGACCGCTACGAGATCGACGCCCGCCTGGACGAGCACGCCCACGCCTACGTCACCACCCAGTCGGCGACCCGCGTGCAGCAGATGGACGCCAACCACGCCACCCAGGCGAACCGCTTCGTCCTGGCCGACGGCGCCTATCTGGAGTACCTGCCGGAGCCGATCATCCCGTACCGCACCAGCCGCTTCGCCACCCACACCGACGTCGTGCTGCCGTCCTCGGCCACCGCCCTGGTCACGGAGATCGTGCTCCCCGGCCGCCGCTACCACCACCCCGGCGAGCGCTTCGGCTACGAGCTGCTGTCGCTGTCCTCGCGCGTCGCCCGCCCCGACGGCACGGAGGTGTTCGCCGAGCGGTACCGCATCGAACCCGCCCGCCGCGACCCGTCCGCCCCCGCCCGCCTCGGCGGCTACCCGGTCTTCGCCACGGCGCTGGTGCTGACGCCCCCGCCGGTGGCCGAGCGGGTGCTGGCCGGGCTCCCGCAGGGCACGGACCCGTCGGGCTGGTCGGCGGGCGCGACCCGCCTGCCCAACGAGGCCGGCCTGGCGTACAAGGTGCTCTCCCACGAGACCGCACCGGCCCGCGCCCTGATCCGCGCCTGCTGGGACGCCACCCGCCGCGCCGTGATCGACCGCCCGGCCCCGCCCCCCTTCGCCTGGCGGTAGCCGTGCGCACGCTGACGTCGTTCGGCGACGCCCTGCTGCGCGGCGCCGGCCAGGTGTTCCTGCAGAACAGCCCGCTGACCGGCCTGCTGTTCCTGATCGCCATCGCCTGGGCGGCCGTCGCCGCCCACGATCCGACCGTCGTGGCCGGCGGCGTCCTGGGCCTCGTCATCGGTACCGCCACCGCCGTCGCCCTGCGCGCCCCGATCCACGACGGCCTCTACGGCTTCAACGCCCTCCTGACCGGCCTGGCGCTGCCGACGTTCCTGGGCCACGGCTCCCACCTGTGGATCTACCTGATCTTCGGCTCCGCGGCCACGACGGTGACCGCCCTGGCCCTGGGCAAGGTCCTGAAGGAGTGGGACGTACCCCCGCTGACCTCCCCGTTCGTGGTCACCTCGATGCTGCTGCTCATGGCCGCGTACCAGTTCCACCGAATCGGCCCCATCGCCCTCGGCCCCGCAACGCTGCCCCACCCGATCACCGCCGCCCGCGCCGCCTTCGACTTCACACCGTGGTCCACCACCCGCGCCGTCCTGCGCGGCGTGGCCCAGGTGATGCTGCTGGACAACTGGATCAGCGGCCTGCTGATCGTGCTCGGCCTGGCGGTGTCCTCGCTGTGGGCGGCCGCGTTCGCCCTGGCCGGCTCGGTGGTGGCCACGCTGGCCGCCATCTGGCTCGGCGCCGACGCAACGTCGATCGACGAGGGCCTGTTCGGCTTCAGCGCCGTCCTGACCGCCATCGCCATCGGCGTGACGTTCTACGCCACCAGGCTCCGCACGGCGGTCTACGCACTGCTGGCCGCGGCGTTCGCGGTGGTCGTCCAGGCCGCGCTCGACACGGTCCTGCTCCCGGCCGGCGTCCCCACGCTGACGGCCCCGTTCGTCCTGACCACGTGGCTGGTGCTCATCCCGAAGCGCGAGCCGCATCCGCAGGTCACCCACACCCACCTGGACGACCGCCTCATGGGCGACGCCCCGCCCCGATCAACGCCGCCGTAGCCATCGCCAGCCGCCCGTCCCCGTCGAGATGTCTTGCGACCGCCCGCTCGTACTCGGCGCGGATCCGCGCGCGGACGTCGTCCGGCTGCCCCTGCATGAGCATCCCGAGCGCCCCGAGCCCGCCGGCCGGCCCGGCCCACCAGTCCTCCGGATCGACCCGGTGCTCCCACCGCAGCTCCACGCACTCGACATCCTCGAGCCCGGCGCTGTTCAGCAGTGCCGCGACCCCTTCCCCCGTGCGCGCGAAGTTCCGGTCCTGCTCCACCATCGGCATCGCGACCTTGGCCTCGCCCCCCGCCGCGGCGAACACGTCGTCCCACAGTCGCTGCAACGCCGGCCGCGGCTGCGGCCAGACCGACACCGCGACCCGCCCACCGCCCGCGACGACCCGCCGCATCTCCCGCACCGCCGCCCGCGGATCCCCGACATGATTGACCACGAAGTTGCTTACGGCCACGTCGAACTCCCCGTCCCCGAACGGCAGCTCCGGCAGCACCCCGAGCCGCACGTCGGCGCCCGGCACCTTCCGCCGCGCCGCCTCGACCATGCTCGGCTCGGCGTCCACCCCCACGACGAGCGCCCCCCGCCGCCGCGCCCCCGCCGCAACGTTGCCGGTCCCGGTCCCCACGTCGAGCACCCGCATGCCCGCCCCGACCCCAGCGGCGTCCAGCAGCTTCTCGATCGGATAGCCACAAAGCCCGGCGAAGCTCCGCTCGTAGTCCGCGGCCCGCCCCGCCCAGTGCTCCCGCTCATGCCGATCGAACGCCGTCACCATGGTCACGTCCGCGAGTATCCTCGATGCCACAATCGTCGTCATGCCCGAGGAACACGCCCGCGTGCTGGCCAGGAGCGGCAACATCGCGGTGACGCAGCTTTCGGGCCGGGCTTTCCCCGGCCTGCACGTCCAGGGCGACACCTTCGCCGCCACGTACCACGCCCTCCTCCTGGCCACGGCCCACCTCCGCACCGCCGGCACGACCGTCGAGGACCTCGACTACACGTTGGCCGAAATCCGCTCCATGCTCGACTTCTACGAGGAGACGCTGGCCGCGAACGGCATCAGCCTCCCGTACGCCCGCCCCGCGCCCTGACCTCTTCGCCGGCCGCCGTCCCACGCCATCACCGCGCGGCAGGCGATCGCCATCCGGTGGGTCCCCGACCGTCGCGGGCCGACCGCGACGGGCTGGCGTGACGGGCCGAACCGCGATGGGTCTACCGTGACGGGAGGCGTGACCGACCGGGTGTGACCAGGCGACCGCGCCGGGCCCACCGCGATCGGTCGGGCGTGACGGGCCGACCGCGACGCGGCCGACCGCGACGGGCCGGGGTGACGGGCCGCGTGTGAAGGGCCGACCGTGACGGGCTGGGGTTACCGCCCGCCCGCGACGGCCGAGCGCGTCACCACGCTGTCACCGGCGCCTGGAACCTCGCACCATCCTCGCGGCGGCGGCCGCGACAGGCCGAACGTTCCCGGCCGCCCGCGGCGGCCGCGGCGGCCGCGGCGACGGCGACGACCGCGGCGGGCCGAGCGTTGCTGGCCGCCCGCGGCGCCCGCGACGGCTGCGGCGCCCGCGACGGCTGCGGCGGGCCGAGCGTTGCTGGCCGCCCGCGACGGCCCTGCGCGCCACCACGCCGTCACCGGCACCCCGGGACCTCGCACCATCCGCGACGACCGCGACGAGCCGAGCGCGTCACCACGCCGTCACCGGCACCCGCGACCGCGTACCGACCGCGGCGGTCGCGGTGGCTTGGCTGGAGTGGGAAAGGCTCAGGCCGTTGGGTTGAGGCAGAGGCAGAAGGGCTTGTCCGCCGGATCGGTGAAGACGCGGAACGTCGTGCCCGAGCTCGGGACCCGCGTGGCGCCCAGCGCGACCACCGCCGACTCGCCCGCGTCCAGGTCGTCGACCAGGACGTCGAGGTGGAACTGCTGCGGATACGCCGGGTCGGGCCAGCGCGGGGCGTTGTAGTCGGCCACCTGCTGGAACATGAGGGGCTGGGCGCCGTCCTCGCCGATCATCGCCATGCCGTCGGCCTCGTAGGTGACGGGCTTGCCGAGCAGTTGGGCGTAGAAGGCGGCCAGGGCGGCGGCGTCGGGGCAGTCCAGCATCACGGCCATCAGGGAGATGCCGGGGTTGTCGGGCTTGAGGCACAGGTCGAACGGGTGGCCGGACGGGTCGGACAGGGTGTGCCAGTGCTCGTTGCGGGCCAGGACCGTGGCGCCCAGGGACTCGGCGCGCTTCGTCCACTCGTCCAGGTCCGGCACGCGCAGGTCCAGGTGGGCCTGCTGCGGGTGCTCCTGGCCGGGCCACGTCGGCGGGGTGTGGTCGGGGGCGTGCTGGAACGCGACCGTCCAGCCGTCCGGCGTGCGCAGCGCGACCCAGTCGTCGTCGGCGTCCTCCGGCAGCTCGGTCCAGCCGGCGAGCTCGCCGTAGAAGGCGGCGAGGCCGCGGAAGTCGGCGGCGTCGAGCACAATCGAATCGAGCTTCCCGATCATGACCAAGCTCCCCTCGTGTTCCAACACCTCGCACATTAGCCCCGGGGTACGACAAAAACGGCTCTCCTGACCGACCTGTGGGTGGGTCGGCGTGGCTGAATGGGTGCACGCCGTTGCCCTGCCTAGGTTCTGGCTTGTCGAAGGTCAGAATCTTGGTGGCGGGAGAACGGCGTGCGTGGTGCCAGGGTATGGGCTCGGTTGCTGGGCGTCGAGGACACGGTCGTTGAGCGTGTCGAGTTCGACGAGCAGGAGGGTGTGATCGTCGCGTCGGTGCGGCCGGGGCGGGGGCAGCGACGGCGGTGCGGGGTCTGCCGACGGCGGTGTCCGGGCTATGACCAGGGTGTGGGACGTCGGCGGTGGCGGGCTCTGGATCTGGGGGCGGTCCTGGCGTTCGTGGAGGCCGACGCGCCGCGGGTGCGCTGCCCGGTCCATGGTGTCGTGGTTGCGGCGGTGCCGTGGGCGCGGCACGGCGCCGGTCACACCTGCGGCTTCGACGAGACGGTGGCGTGGCTGGCCACGGTGTGTTCGAAGGCGGCGGTGACCACGCTGATGCGCATCGCGTGGCGCAGTGTGGGCGCGATCATCGCCCGGGTATGGGCCGACACGGCCGGCCGTGTCGATCTGCTCGACGGGCTGCGTCGTATCGGCGTTGATGAGGTCTCCTATCGCAAAGGCCACAAATACCTGCTGGTCGTGGTCGACCACGACACCGGCCGGCTGGTGTGGGCCGGCAAAGGGGCGGACAAGGCGGCCCTGACCGCGTTCTTCCAGCACCTGGGACCGGCCCGGTGCGCTCGGCTCACCCACGTCTCCTCCGACGCTGCGGGATGGATCACTCCGGTGCTGGCCGAGTACTGCCCGGATGCGGTCCGGGCGGCTGACCCGTTCCATGTGGTCGCCTGGGCCACCGCCGCTCTGGACGAGCAGCGGCGGGCGTCCTGGAACGCTGCCCGCGGCGCGGCGCGTGGCACGACCCGCGCCAATCACCGCAACCACCGTCCGACCGGCCCGGTCAAGACCCTCAAACACGCTCGGTGGGCGTTGTGGAAGAACCCGGCCGACCTGACCGCCCGGCAGCGTGAACAGCTGGCCTGGATCGCGAAGACCGACCCTGCGCTGCACCGGGCCTGGGCGTTGAAAGAAGGCCTCCGGACCGTGTTCGTCATCGCCCGGCGCAGCCCGGTCGAGGCCGTCGAGGCCCTGGACCGCTGGCTGAGCTGGGCCCGCCGCTGCCGCCTGCCCCAGTTCGTCGAACTGGCCCGCAAGATCGTGCGCAACCGCCCGGCGATCCTCGCCTCGATCCAGCACCGCTTGTCCAACGCCCTGATCGAGTCGATGAACACCAAAATCCGGCTCATCACCCGCACCGCGTTCGGGTTCCACTCCGCCGAAGCCCTCATCGCACTGGCCATGCTCACCCTCGGCGGTCACCGCCCCGCACTACCCAGAAGATGATCATCAACCAACCCACGGACACGTCAGGAGAGCCACAAAAACCGGCAGGATTGCGACCGGGCGGCGCGATTCGGGGCAGACGCCCGAGCAGGGGGCGACGAGATCCGGCTGGGCGACACGGTGCTGCGCGTCGTGGCCACCAGGCAGGATCGCGCGAAGGTGGTACCGCGGCGCGTCCACTGTGGAGCCGACGTCGGCGGGGAGCCTGGCAGGTGGTGCTGCAGACCCAGGCGGGTGCCGATCCAGCGGCGCAACCCCGACGTGCCGCGGCCCCTGGCCGAAGTCGTCGACGCGGCGCTGCGGGACCGGCCCGAGATCGGCTCCCCGACCTGCGCCGGGCCCTGGCCGTGCGAGAGCTCTGACCGAAGACGGCGGCGATCGTTCGGGTACCGTTCCGATCATGTCGAGCCCGCCCTCGGCGGGCCGCACCGCCGCCATCGCCGTCGCCACCGGCCTCAACTACGGGTACTTCGGCGCCGCCATGGCCGGCGCGCAGCTGTTCCTCAGCCCCCAGCTCGGCCTGAGCGTCGGCGAGCAGGGGACCCTGTTCGCGGTACCGGTGCTGGGCATGCTCTTCGGCGTCCTCGTCGCCAACCGCGTCGTCACCCGTGCCGGGCGACGGGCCACGCTGCTGGCCATGTCGCTGGTGATCGCCGGGCTCGGCGCCGTCTCGCCCCTGGTCGCAAACCTCTGGTGGATCGACGGCACCCGGCTGCTCATCGGCGTCGCGGTCGGCGTCATGACCGTCGTCGTGCCCGTCTACGTCGCCGAGGCCGCGCCGCCGGCGGTGCGCGGGCGCCTCGCCGTGCTGTACCAGGTGGCCACCGTCGGCGGGGTCGTCGGCGCGTTCGTGGTCGCCTACGCGCTGTCACCGGCCGGCCTGTGGCGCGTCATGCTCGCCGTCACCGCCCCGGCCGCCGCCGTCTGCGCCGCACTGCTGCTCAGGGCGCCCGACACCGTCGCCGGCGCCCGGCGCGAACCGGGGCCCGGGGTGCTCGCCGAGCTGTTCGGTCCGCGGTACCGCCCGGTGACCACCTTCGTCGTCATCCTCGGCGCGCTCGTGCAGCTGACCGGCGTGAGCGCGGTCGGCAACTTCGCGCCGCGCATCTTCGAGGGCATGGGCTTCCGCGGCTCGTTCGCCCTGCTCATCCTGCCCGCCATCGTGCAGGTCTGCGGGCTGCTGGCCGCCCTGGCCTCGGCCTCGGCGGTCGACCGGCTGGGCCGCCGCGCGACGCTGCTCGGCGGTACGGCGGTGATGGCGGCCGGCCACGCCCTGCTGGTCGCCGCGTTCGCCGCCGAGCGGGGCGGGACGGCGCTCGGACTGGCCGGCCTGCTGGCGTTCACCGTCGGCTTCAACGCCGGCCTGGGCTCACTGCTGTGGATCTACGCCTCCGAGGGGTACACCGACCGCCTCCGCGGCGCGGGTGCCACCGCTCTGCTGCTGCCCAACCTCGCCGCGAACTTCGTCCTCGCGCAGTTCTTCCTCGGCGCGCTGAGCACGCTCGGCGGCGCCCGGACGTTCGCCGCGCTCCTGGCCGTGTCGGCCGGGTCGTGGTTCTACCTGTTCCGCCGCGCCCCGGAGACCCGCGGCCGCACGCTGGACGAGATCCACGAGTACTGGCAGAACGGCCGCTCCTGGGCCAAGCCCTAGTCCACGCTGATCCGCGTCGCCCGCCGGACCGTTTCGATGATCCAGTCGTCCGGCGCGCCGGTGCCGCGCAGGGCGTGCAGGAGGGCGGCGAGCAGGCGGTCGCGGCGGCCCTCCGGCTCGCGCAGCCGCTCGATCAGGGCGGCCCGGCCCGGGTCGCCCTCGGGGAGCCGGGTCACGTCGGTGCGCAGCCACAGCCGCCGGCGCCGCTCGGGCCGCAGCGCCCCCTGCGCCACCAGCGCGTCGCGGGTGTGGGCGTAGGCGCGCGCCGCCCACCGGTGCACCCACTCGGCGTCGCTGCCGGAGCGGTCGGCGCGCATCGCGTCGAGCAGCGGGTGGCCGGTCGGCTCGGCTGATTCGAGGCGGTCGGTCAGCACGAGCTCGCCGAGCGCCGCGCCGGCCACGCGGATGGCCAGCACCCCGCCGTGCCCGCCGAACGGCCGGTCCGCCGGGTGCCCGGCCAGCAGCAGCTCCTCGGGCAGCGTCGGCCCCGCCATGCCGGCCACCGTACAACGCCCGGTGTGCTGCGCGAGCCGCGCTACGGCTACGACCTGCGGCAGTCCCTCGTCGAGCGGGGGCTGCCGATCGAGGAGAGCACGCCGACGTGGTCGGCCTCCTGCCCCGCGCGCAGCGCCCCGACGTGGCGCTCGAGCTGCGGGCCCTGCTGGCCGACGAGGCGGCGCAGCCTCGCCGTCTGCGCGGTGCTGACCTGGGGCATCGGCTCCGGCCCGATCTTCACCGCCGCCCCGACCGACGAGGCGATGAAGAGCTGGAGCGCGCTGATCATCCTGGCCTCGCTGGTCGAGCTGGCTGTGCGCGCCCGCCGGTTGAGCGTCGCGCACGCCCTGAACCGCCGTTAGGATTTCGCCATGCCGTACGACGTCGTCGAGCTTCGTCAGCACTTCCCGGCCCTGCAGGGCCCGACCGCGTACTTCGACGGGCCCGGCGGCACCCAGACCCCGCGCGAGGTCGGCGCGGCGGTCGCCGACACGCTCACCGGCCCGCTGTCCAACCGGGGGCTGACCGCCGACTCGCAGCTGCGGGCCGAGCGGGCCGTCGAGCAGTTCCGCCTCGCGTACGCCGACTTCCTCGGCGCGCCGCCCGGCGGCATCGTCTACGGCCGCAGCGCCACCCAGCTCACCTACGACCTGTCGCGCACGATCGCCAAGACCTGGCGGCCCGGCGACGAGGTCGTGGTGAGCCGCCTCGACCACGACTGCAACGTGCGCCCGTGGGTCCAGGCCGCCGCGGCCGCCGGTGCGACCGTGCGCTGGATCGACTTCGACCCGGCCACGTCCGAGGTCCCCGCGGACAGCGTCGCCGCCGCGATCACCCCGCGCACCCGGCTCGTGGCCGTCACCGGCGCCTCCAACCTCATCGGCACGCGCCCGCCGGTGCGCGCGATCGCCGATGCCGCCCATGCGGCCGGTGCCCTCGTGTACGTCGACGGCGTGCACTACGCCGCCCACGTGTTCGTCGACGTGGCCGAGCTCGGTGCCGACCTGTTCGTCTGCTCGCCGTACAAGCTGCTGGGACCCCACTGCGGGGTGCTGGCCGCGGCCCCGGCGCTGCTCGACTCCCTCGACTTCGACAAGCTCCTGCCCGCCACCGACGAGGTGCCGGAGCGCTTCGAGCTCGGCACCCTGCCGTACGAGGTGATGGCCGGCGCGACGGCGGCGGTCGACTTCCTGGCGGGGATCGCCCCCGGTGGCGGCGACCGCCGGGCCCGCCTCGCCGCCTCGTACGCGGCGATCGAGGAGCACGAGTCGCGGCTGCTGCAGCGCCTCGAGGACGGCCTGGCCGCCCTCGGCGACGCCGTGACGCTCCACTCCCGGGCCGCGTCCCGCACGCCCACGCTGCTGCTGACGTTCCCCGGCCGCAAGGCGTGGGACGCGTTCCAGTTCCTCGCCGGCCGCGACGTCCTGGCGCCGGCCGGGTCCTTCTACGCCTACGAGCCCTTCCGCCGCCTCGCCGTCGACGACGAGCACGGGCTGCGGCTGGGCCTGGCGCCGTACAGCGACGACGACGACATCACCCGCGCGCTGGAGGGCATCGCCGCCTGGCTCGACGCGTAGGCTGCGGCTCATGCGAGCTAACGGGACCTTCAGCGTGAAAAGCTTCGTGCCGACGGAGGTCGTACCCGACCCGGCGATCACCACGGCGCTGCCGGTGGGTCTGTCGCTCATGGAGAAGGTGTACGACGGCGAGATCGCCGGCCGCTCGGCCACCCTGTTCACGGCCGCGTACGACCCGGCCTCCGGCGCCGGGACCTACCTTGCGATGGAGTCCTTCGAGGGCACCGTCGACGGCCGCGCCGGCGCGTTCAACTTCGTGCACTCGGCCACCACGTCCGGCGCCGACCGCACCGGCGAGTACTTCCTCATCGTGCCGTCCAGCGGCACCGGCGACCTGGCCGGCATCCGCGGCGCGGGCGGCCTGACCGTCGACGAGGACGGCACCCACCGCGTCTGGTTCGACTACGAGCTCTGAAGGCTGAGGCCCGCCGCCGAGGGACATCGGCGGCGGGCCCAGCGCCCCTGAGCACCTCAGCTCAGTCGGTGGGGGTCAGCCCGACCGAGGCGCGGAACGAGCCGTCCATCTCGAACGGCACCGACTCGTGCTCGTGCGTCACCAGCCAGCGCCCGTCGATGCGGCGCAGCCCCAGCGTCACCCGGAACCACAGGCTGAAGCTCTCGGTCGAGCCGCGAGGCACGGCGGTCAGGCAGTCGAGGCTGGTCGCGAACGCCACGTCGCCGTCCGTGGTGATCTCCAACCGGGTGACCTCGCGCCGCGGCGGCGCCTCGAAGGTGGCCATCCAGGCCTCCAGCGGGCCCGGGTCCCGGCCGTCGCCCGCCTGGCGCAGCGGCGGGGCGAGGGTGTACTCGACGAAGCTGGGCGCGTAGTACGACATGATGGCCTTGGCGTCACCCTGCTGCAGCAGCGCGGCCTTGCCCTCGATGGCTTCCCGGATCTCGTCCATGACAGGTCCTACCTTTCTCTCTTGCCCGGGATGTCGAAGCCGAGCCGGCCGGTTTCGACATCCCGGGCAAGAGCGAAGGAGAGCAGCCATGAAGTACGTGATCCTGATCCAGTCGAACCCGCAGTCGCTGGCCGTCTGGGAGACGCTGACCGATCAGCAGCGCACCGACTTCGGCCTCGGCCACCTGCGGCTGACCGAGGAGATGCGCGAGGCCGGCGTGCTGGTGGTCAGCGAGGGGCTGGGCGACCCGGCCCTGGCCACCCAGGTCTCGGTGCGCGACGGCCGGACGATCACCTCCGACGGCCCGTACGCCGAGGTCAAGGAGCACCTGGCCGGCTTCTACCTGATCGACGTCGCGGATCGCGACGAGGCGGTCGCCTGGGCCGCGAAGGCGCCGGACGCCGCGTACACCCGGGTCGAGGTGCGCCCGATCCTCGATATGAGCACATGGGAGCTGTGACCGGGCTGCCGGACCTGCTGCGCGAGTGCGCGCCGCAGGTCCTGGCCGCCGTGGTGCGCCGCTACGGCGACTTCGAGGCCTGCGAGGACGCGGTGCAGGAGGCGCTGATCGCGGCCGCCCGGCAGTGGCCGGAGACCGGCGTCCCGGAGCACCCGTCGAACTGGCTGATCACCGTGGCGAGCCGCCGGCGGGTGGAGCTGCTGCGCAACGAGACGGCCCGCCGGCGCCGCGAGGAAGCGGTCCGCCAGGAGCCCGCGCCGCAGGTCCGCGGCGACGACGAGCTGGCGTTGCTGCTGCTGTGCTGCCATCCCGCGCTGAGCGTGCCGGCGCAGGTCACGCTCACCCTGCGCGCGGTCGGCGGCCTCACCACCGCGGAGATCGCCCGGGCGCTGCTGCTCCCGGAGGCCACCGTCGGCCAGCGGATCACCCGCGCCAAGCAGCGCATCCGCGACACCGGCACCCGGTTCGAGATGCCCGCGCCGGGCGCGCTGGGCGAGCTGGGCGAGCGTCTCACCGCGGTCCGCCAGGTGCTCTATCTGATCTTCAACGAGGGCTACACGGCCAGCTCCGGCGACGCGTTGAACCGGGTGGAGCTGACCCGGGAGGCGATCCGGCTGACCCGGCAGCTGCACCGGCGCCTGCCGGACGACGGCGAGGTGGCCGGCCTGCTAGCGTTGATGCTGCTCACTGACGCGCGCCGGCCCTCGCGGACCGGCCCGGACGGCACCCTGGTCCCGCTCGCCGAGCAGGACCGGCGCCGCTGGGACGCGGCCGCGATCGCCGAAGGCGTCGCGATCATCACCCACACGCTGGCGCGGGCCCCGATCGGCCCGTACCAGCTGCAGGCCGCGATCGCGGCGGTGCACGACGAGGCAGCCCGCGCCGAGGACACCGACTGGCCGCAGATCCTCGCCCTGTACGGGATGCTGCACGCACTCGCCCCGAGCCCGATGGTCACGCTGAACCGGATCGTGGCACGCGCCATGGTCGACGGCCCGGAGGCCGGGCTCGCCGCCCTGGACCAGATCGCCGACGACCCGGTGCTGTCCCGGCACCACCGGACCGCGGCGGTCCGGGCCCATCTGCTGGAGCTGGCCGACGACCGGGACGGGGCACAGGAGCAATACCGGCTGGCGGCTCGGCTCACGCTCAGCCGTCCCGAGCAGCGCTATCTGGAGTCGCGCGCCGCGCGGCTCCTATGAACCCTTTCCACCTGGGATCGGCCGATGCATCCGCACCATCGCCGGTCGAGTTCCTTGACGCTCTGCGCAAGGCCGGCAAGCGGAAGCAGCCAGCCCCGGATGGGCGGCCCTGGCCACGCCGGACATTGGCCCGGGTCACCTCCTCCTTTCGTCGCGGCGTGGCCGTGCGCCGACCTCGGTCAAAGCCGGCGTAGGGCTGCCGGGCCCGGTGTCTGCGGGGTCGCTCCGGGCCCGGCGGCTCTCGCGGTGGTCTGTGGTCAGTCCGGCGGCGAGCCCCGGATGGCCGAACGCGGCTCGGGCGCGACCGCCGCCATGACCGGGCGCCGAGGCGGAGCCGGCGCGGCGCGGTCAACGTGTCCGCCCGCCGCGCCGCGATAGAGGTCGACGCGCGCCACGGCGCCGAACACGACGCGTATGCCGCGGCCGTGCCGGCGCCGTAACCCGGCGAGGGCCAGTGCCGGCACCGCCACCGCTGCCGCCGTCGTGAGAACCTGAACCAGGCGACGGCGAGGTGCGGTCACACCCATGATCTCCACCCCCGTGAAGTGCGAATTGTGCGACGCGGGACTCAGCCTTTCGCGTCGTGGCAGGGGCGGCAAGAGCCGGTTCGAGCCTGTGGATAACTGCGCGGCGCGCGGCAACCCGGCGCCCGGCGGTCACGGCGCGTGTCGTATCGTCACGGTGGTGAGCACTCCTGGAACCGAGGCACCCGTACGCACCCGCATCGCGCCGTCGCCCACCGGCGATCCGCACGTCGGCACCGCGTATGCCGCCCTGTTCAACCTCGCGTTCGCGCGCAGGAACGGCGGCGAGTTCATTCTGCGGGTGGAGGACACCGACCGCACGCGCTACGTCGAGGGTAGCGAGCAGCAGGTCTTCGACACGCTGCGGTGGCTCGGGTTCAGCTGGGACCAGGGGCCGGACGTCGGCGGGCCCGCCGCGCCCTACCGGCAGTCCGAGCGGCTGCCGATCTACCGCGAGGTCGCCGAGCGGCTTCTCGCCGAGGGGCACGCCTACGAGTGCTGGTGCTCGTCGGAGCGGCTCACCCAGATGCGCGAGCGGCAGCAGAAGCTGAAGATCCCCACCGGGTACGACCGGCTGTGCTACGGCAAGACCCGCGAGGAGCGCGCCGAGCTGCCCGGCTTCACCGAGGTACCGGTGCTGCGCATGCTCGTGCCCGACGACGCGCGGATCACCTTCAGCGACCTCATCCGCGGGGAAATCACCCCGCCGCAGCCCGACGACCAGGTCATCCTGAAGGCGGACGGCTTCCCGACGTACCACCTGGCGGTCGTCGTGGACGACAACGCGATGGGCGTCACGCACGTCATCCGCGGCGAGGAGTGGATCAGCTCCACCGCGAAGCACCTGCTGCTGTACCGCTGGCTGGGCTGGGCGGAGCCGCAGTATGCGCACATGCCGCTGCTGCGCAACGCCGACCGCTCGAAGATCAGCAAGCGGAAGAACCCGGCGGCCCGCCTCAAGTGGTTCCAGGAGGAGGGCTACCTGCCCGAGGCGCTGGTCAACTTCCTGGCCCTGATGGGCTACTCCATGCCCGACGGCAAGGAGATCTTCACCTTCGACGAGGTCGTGGAGAGCTTCGACTTCGCCCGCGTCAACCCGGTCGGCCCGGTCTTCGACATCGACAAGCTGAACTGGCTCAACGGCCACTACCTGCGGGCCCTCGACGACGACGCGTTCCTGCGGGCGGCCGAGCCGTTCCTGCCGGGCGGCCTCACCGGCGAGGACATCCGTGGCCTGGTCGTGCCCCTGCGCGAGCGGACGAAGAAGCTCTCCGAGCTGGCCGAGCAGCTGGACTGGCTCGCCGCCGAGACGGTCGAGATCCAGCCGGCCGACCTGGCCAAGCACGGCCTGCCCGCCGCCGACGCGCGCACGGCCCTCGAGGCGTTCGCGAAGAACCTGGAGCAGCTCGACCCGTTCGAGCAGGCGCAGATCACGGCCACGCTCGACCGCGTCGTCGCCGAGCTCGGCCTGAACCGGCGCCGCTCGTTCATGACGGCCCGGCTCGCGCTCGTCGGCAAGCCGGTCTCCCCGCCGCTGGACGACACGATGGCCGCGCTCGGCGCCCAGCGGACGGTGCAGCGCCTGCGCCAGGCCTCGGCGGCGATCGAGGGCTGACCCGCCCCAGCACGGCGCCGGCGGCGTCAGCCGTACGTGAGATCCATCGTGTCGGCATGCCCGGGCCAGGTGAGGCGCAGCCGCCAGCACCCGGCCCGCGGCAGGTCGACGATCGACGGCCCGGGCCCGCCCGGGACGGTGCGCCGGGCCGTCTCGCCCGGCCCGTCGAGCGTGGCGTCGATCACGAGGTCGCCCGGCCCGGCGGACCCGTCCTTCGCCACCCACAGGATCTTGTTGGCCTTCCCGTCGGTGCGGTTGGCCGTCAACGGATCGCCGAAGAGCGCCGCGACGATCGCGGCGCCGTCGCCCATGACGTGCGGCATGCTCGTGTCGCCAGAGAAGCCGTCGCGGGCCCACTCCGGCAGCGGCCCGCCGTCGATGGGCGAACCGCACCCGCTGCGGGCCGCCCGGGGCTGAGCCGAGGGCGCGCCGGCGTGGTCGGTGGTCCCGGTGCAGGCCGCCACCAGGGTGGTCGCCATGACGAGGACGATTCCTCGGTACCGCATGAGCCTCACACCACAACGACCCGCCACCCGGCCGGAAGGTTCCCGCGAAACTGCGACCCCCCGGATGCGTGATTGTCCCGTACCCTCTGGGGCCATGACCGTCGAAGCTGTGCGTCCGGACCGTCCCGTGCAGGTGCGGGTCGCCCTCTGGCTGCAGCTCGCAGCCATTGTGCTGCTGCTCGGGCTGGCCGGGCTCGTCGCCGCGTACGCGGTGCACTACAACGACGTCATCACCGAGGTTGCGGCGCGGTACCCGGATGAGGCCGACACCGTCAGCAGCGAGCGGACCGGAAACGTCGCGTCGGCGCTGCTGGTGGGGATCCCGGCGCTCATCCTCGCCGTCTGGTACGCCGCGACGCTGCGGCCGCTGTGGCGGGGGTCCAACGTCGCGCGCATTCTCGTGTTCGTCGCCGGCGGCGGGCTCGTGCTGATGGGGCTCTCGCAGGTCTGCGGCGGCGGGTTCCCGCTCGCGCTGATCGCGTTCGCGTTCGACGACAACGGCTTCGTCGACGGGCCCGACGGGGACCAGGGGTTCCTCGACGCGCTCTACAGCCGGACGGACACGTTCGCCGCCGTTGCCATGGCGTCGGGGATCGGCGGGCTGCTGCTCGTCGTCGCGCTCTCCGGGGCCGTCGTGCTGCTGCTCGCGCTGCCGCCCGCGCACCGGTACTTCGTGCCGCGGGTCACGCCGCCCCCGGCGCCGTTCGGGTACTTCCCGCACGGGCCTTACATGATCTGCCCCGATCCGTCGGCGCACCTGCCACAGGCGGCGGCCCCCGAGCCGCCGACAGTGCCGTAAACCGCATCGCGGCGACGGGGCTTTATCGGTACAGTTGCGGCATGACGCTGACCGCGGACGCCAAGGTGCAAGGGCGGGCCGTCGGGTGGGCCCTGGTGCCGCTTGGGCTCATGTTTCTGGCCGTCGGGCTGTCCACGGCGCTGGTGTTCCCGTTCCTGTCGCTGTTCCTGAGCACGGCGGTCAACGCCGGTCCCGTCCGGGTGACCGTGTTCCTGGCCGCGGCGCCGCTCGCCGGGGTCGTGGCCACCACGCTCGTCGGGCGGGTGTCGGACCGGTGGCCGATCCGGCGGTGGATTCTCGTCGGGGCGGCCGTCGCCGGGGTCGTCGGGACCGGGCTCACCGCCTTCGTCCGCGACTACTGGGTGCTGCTCGCGCTGACCGTCACCGCCACCGCGGCCGCCGGGGCGCTGTTCCCGCAGACCTTCGCGTACGCGCGGCAGATCCTCGAGCGCGACAGCCCGGCCCACGCGGCCGTCGGCATCAGCGCGATGCGCACCGTGTTCTCCCTCGCGTGGGTGGCCGGGCCGCCGATCGGGGCGCTCATGCTCGACCTCGGCGGGTTCCGGCTGGTGTACGGGCTGGCGGCCGGGATGTACGCGCTGGCCGCCCTGGTCGCGTTCCTGCGGCTGGAGGACGTCCGGACACAGCCGACCCCGGACGGCGGGCCGGTCGCGCCGGCGCCGGCCGCGGGGCGCCGGACACTGCTGCTCACCGCGGGCGCGTTCGTGCTGCTGCAGGTGCCGCTGACGCTCGGGGTGCAGGCCCTGCCGCTGTTCATCGGCGAGGACCTGCACCGCAGCGCGTCGAACGCCGGGCTCATCCTCGGGCTGTGCGCGGCGCTGGAGATCCCGCTGATGCTCGGGCTCGGGGCGCTGACGACCCGGTTCCGGGTGCGCACGCTCATCCTCGTCGGCGGCGCCTGCGGCGTCGCCTACTACGCGATCGCGCTGGTCACCCCCGGGATCTGGGTGCTGGCCGCGGCGCAGGTCGTGAACGCCTTCTTCATCTCCGCCGTGTCGGGCGTCGGCATCACCTACATGCAGGACATGATCCCCGGCGAGCCGGGCCGGGCCACGACCCTGTTCACCAACACGTTCCCGATCGGGGCGGTGCTCGCCGGGCCGCTGTTCGGGGTGGCGGCGCAGATCGGGTACCGCTCGGCGTACGCCATGGGGACCGCGCTCTGCGCCGCCGGGCTGGTGCTGCTCATCGCAGTTCGGCCGGCAGTTCGCGCCGGTGCAGTACCACCAGGCCCGCCACCGCCCGCGTGAGCACCACGTACAGGCGGCTCAGCCCGCGCGGCTCGGCATCGACGATGTCGGCCGGCTCGACGACGATCACGTGGTCGTACTCGAGGCCCTTGACCAGGCTCGCCGGCATCACCGGCACGCCGGGCAGCGCCGGCACGAACGCGTCGGCGCAGATGACGGCGACCGTCGCGCCCTGCGGGGCGTCGGCGAGCGCCTGCTGTACCGCGGACGGCAGGTCGTCGACCTGACGCACCGACAGGGTGCCGCCGGGCCGGTAGGAGCGCGTCGGCGTGATGCCCGGGGCGAGGGCCCGGGCGGCGAAGTCGGCGATCTCCTGCGGTACGCGATAACCGGTCGGCAGGTCCAGGGCTCGGACCTCGCGCTTGCCGAGGCGCTCGACCAGCGCGGACCAGTCCGGCACGGCGAGCGGGTGCGTGGCCTGGCCGAGGTCGCCGACGACGGTCATCGACGCGAACTCGGCCCGCCGGGCGATCATGCGGCACTCCATCGGCGAGAGGTCCTGGGCCTCGTCGAGGATGACGTGCAGGTACGGCTCCGGGACCGGCGTGTCGTCGACCTCCTCCTCCGGCAGCGGTTCGGCGAGCAGCGGCACGTAGCCCTCGTCGCCGTGCGGGTCGAAGCCGTCGGTCCAGCCGACGACGCGGTGGCCTTCGCGGAGGATGACGGCCTCGGCCCAGCGCTGGGCGGCGCCGACCTGGTCGTTGTCGATGCCCTGCCCCGCGAGGGCCATCGGCGTCAGGAGGCCCGGCGCGTACAGCTCCCAGCCCTCACGCAGCCCGCAGGCGAGCACGAACGTCGACGGCGGCCTGGCCTCGGCGCCGAGCTCGCGCAGCTTCCACTCCGGCTCGGGGGCCCGCGGCCGCTTCGGCGGCGCGCCGAGCATGCCGGTGAGCTCGTCCAGCAGCGGCACGTCGTCGATCGACCAGTCGGCGCGGTCGCGGTACGTGGCGGCGAGCGCCTCGGCCTCGGCGGCGTCCAGCCCGGCGGCCCGCGCGGGGTCGGCGAGCCACGGCAGGACCGTCTGCGGGGTGAGCGCCGGCCACCACGCGTGCAGGAACCGGACGAACTCGCCGCGGTCGGCGACCTCCTCGTCGAACAACCCGCGCTGCAGGTGCCGGCCGTCGGCCCGCGCCCACAGCGCGTCCAGCAGCGCCGCGGCGGCGTCCTTGCGGCCCGCGTTGGGGCGGCGGCCGTCGGCCTCGCAGCGCTCGCGCGCCCGCCGGCGGGCCTCGGCGAGGTCGTCGGCGGCGAGGGTGAGGACCTGCCCGGCGTACACCACCCGGAGCCGCTGCGGCGCGGACGGCGG
This sequence comes from Dactylosporangium sp. CA-139066, assembly GCF_050936175.1. Lineage (NCBI taxonomy): Bacteria > Bacillati > Actinomycetota > Actinomycetes > Micromonosporales > Micromonosporaceae > Dactylosporangium > Dactylosporangium sp. CA-139066. The sequence continues at coordinate 5,196,685 of NZ_JBNJNH010000001.1, forward strand.
TGCCTGCCACATGAGCTCCGTCAGGACCCCGAGCATGCGCTCGCCGCCCTTGACCGCGGCGACGGCGGCGGGGTCGCGGCGGACCGCGGTCACGCCGTCGAACAGCTCACCGACGGCCCGCAGGTGGACGCTGTCCTCGCCGAGCGAGGGCAGGACCCGGCCGATGTATGCGGTGAACGTCGTCGACGGGCCCACGACGAGGATGCGGCCGTCGGTGAAGCGGCCGCGGTCGGTGTACAGCAGGTAGGCCGCCCGGTGCAGCGCGACCTGCGTCTTGCCGGTCCCCGGCCCGCCCGTGATGAGCGTGACCCCGCGGGCCGGCGCCCGGATCGCCCGGTCCTGCTCCTGCTGGATGGTGGTCACGATGTCGCGCATGTGCGGGCCGCGGGAGCGGCGCAGCGCCGCCAGCAGCGCCCCCTCGCCGAGCACGCGCAGGTCGCCGGCCCGCTCCGGGGTCAGCACGTCGTCGTCGAGGTCGATCACCTCGGGCCCGCGGCAGATGATGACCCGGCGGCGGATCACGCCGAGCGGCTCGCCGGCCGTCGCGCGGTAGAACGGGGCGGCGGCCGGGGCCCGCCAGTCGACCAGGAGCGGTTCGATGCCGTCCCGGACGCCGAGGCGGCCGATGTGGTACGTCTCGTCGTCATCGAAGTCGAGCCGGCCGAACACGATCCCCTCGGCCTCGGCGTCGAGCGTCTGCAGCCGCGCCGCCGCCTTCAGCACCATCGCGTCGCGCTCGACCAGCCCGGTGACCGTGCTGCCACTCGCGCGCCGGTGCCCCTCGTCGGCCAGCGCCGAGGCCTCGGCCCGCATGTCCTCGAGCCGCTCGTACACCCGGTCGACGATCTTCTGCTCGGCGGCGATCTCCTGCGTCCTGGCGTCGGGCACGGTGCTCCTCGGTGTGGGCAGACAAGGGGACCTGCCTACGGTAGGGCCGCCGCCCGGGTCGAAAATCGTGATTCGGGCCGATTTGCGCGGTCGCTGCGGGACGTATGATTACAGTGGCGGGATGTTCCGGCGGTCGGCGACCTTCGCGGCGTGCCTCGCCATGGTGCTCCTGGTCAGCTCGCCGGCGCCGGGCCGGCCGGCGCTCCCGCCCCTGCGCGTGCTGCAGCTCAACCTCTGCGACAGCGGCTACGCCGGCTGCTTCTCCGGGCGCGCCGTGCCCGCCGCGGCGACCCTCATGCGCGACCGCCGCCCCGACGTGGTCACCCTCAACGAGATCTGCGACGACGACGTGTCCACCCTCGGCGCCGTGCTGCACGAGCTGTACCCGGGCGACACCGTGGTGCGGGCGTTCCGGCCGGCGTACGACCGGCGCAGCGGCCGCCCGTTCCTGTGCCGCAACGGCCGCGTGTACGGCATCGGCCTGCTCGCCCACCTCCGTTCGCCGCGGTACTCGGTCGACGGCGGGCTGTACCCGGCCCAGGACGTGACCGACCCGGAGGAGCGCGCCTGGGTGTGCGTGCACGCGCCCGGCGCCTACCTGGCCTGCACCACCCACCTGGCCAACACGAAGCCCTCGGTCGCCCTGGCCCAGTGCGTGTACCTCTTCGGCACCGCCGTCGCCGGCCTGCGCGCCCGGTCCGGCTACGAGCCCACCGTCCTGGCCGGCGACCTCAACCTGCCCTCGGTCGCCGGCTGCCGCCCGTCCGGCTACGCCGACCGCAACGACGGCGCCGTGCAGCACGTGTTCGCCACGGGTGATTTTCTCGTCACCACCAGCGACGCGCTCGACCTCAGCCCCGTCACCGACCACCCCGGCCTGCTCGTGACGCTGGCCATGGTGCGGGCCGACTGACCGGGCCGTAGGCTGCCGCGGTGCTCCTCGTTGCGGTGCTCCTGCTCGTCGTGGTCCTCGGGTTCGCCGTGGCCCGCCCGTTCGGCCTGCCCGAGGCCGTCGCGGCGGTGCCCGCTGCCGGGGTCGCCGTCGGTGCCGGCCTGGTGCCGTGGCGCGACGCCGTGGGGGAGGCGCGGGCGCTCGGCCCGACCGTGGGGTTCCTGGCCGCCGTGCTGCTGCTGTCGTACCTCGCCGAGGTGCACGGCGTGTTCGCGTACATCGGCGACGTGGCCGCCCGCCGCAGCCGCGGCCGCCCGCGCCGCCTGCTCGCCGCCGTGTTCGCGGCCGCCTCACTGGTCACCGCCGTGCTCAGCCTCGACGCGACGGTGGTGCTGCTCACCCCGGTCGTCTTCGCCGCCGCGCTGCGCATCCGGGCCCGCCCGACGCCGCACGTGTACGCGTGCACGCACCTCGCCAATTCGGCATCCCTGCTGTTGCCGGTGTCGAACCTGACGAACCTGCTGGCGTTCGCGGCTTCGGGCCTGGGCTTCGCCGCGTTCGCCGGCCTCATGGCGGCGCCCTGGCTGGTGGTGATCGGGGTCGAGTACCTGGTGCTGCGCCGCTTCTTCGCCGCGGACCTGGGCGCCGGCGTGGACCCTGCCCCGTCCTCTGCGACGCCGGCCCCCCGCTACGCGCTCATTGTCCTCGCCGCCACGCTGGCCGGTTTCGCCCTCGGCCAGCCGCTCGGCGTGCACCCCGCGTTCGCCGCGGTGGCCGGCGCCGTCGCCCTAGCGGTCCCGCTGGTTCGCCGCCTTACATTCCTTTCGCTGGTCAAGGCCGCAAACCCGGCATTCTGCGCCTTCGTGCTGGGCCTCGGCATTGTGGTGCTGGCGGTTCGCGAGCACGGCCTGGGCCGCCTGGTGGACGCGCTGGTGCCCGCCGCGCCGACGTTCCTGGGCCTGCTGGCGGTCGCCGCTCTGGCCGCCCTGCTGGCGAACGTGCTCAACAACCTTCCGGCGACGCTGGTACTGCTGCCCGCGGTTCAGCATTCGCCGGGTCTGCTGCTGGCCGTGCTCATCGGGGTCGACGTGGGCCCGAACCTGACGTACGTGGGCTCGTTGGCCACGCTGCTGTGGCGCCAGATCCTGCACGCCCGCGACGCGGCCCCGTCGGCTCGCCAGTTTCTTCGTCTTGGTGCGTTGACTGTGCCGGCGGCTTTGGTGGCGGCGGTGGCCGCTCTGTGGGCCGGCCTCCGCCTGTCGGGCGTGTAGCGGCCGCGCGTTCGTCCGGCTGCGTTGACTCGCCGCTTCGGGCCCGCGCTGTCGGCCGCCCTCTTAGCCGCCCGGGCGTGCTGCGGCTGCGCGGTGGCGTTCGTTGCGCTGCGGTGACTTTTGGCCGGCCACGGCGGCAGTGCGGTCTTCGATTGCTCGGGTCTTCGCGACACTCGCCTCCGTCCGCCTCGTCTGCCGTCCGCCCGGCCTTCGCCGCCCGCGTGGCCCAGGTGCGTATGAGCCGACGTTTCGCCAAGATTTGAGCGGCAAATCATGAAATATCCGAATTGCGCCGCGATAATTGGCGGATGCTTGCGGGGCCGCTCCGGTAGCGGCGATTTGGGTGATCTGCGAGGCTCTGGCCCATGAACGTGCTCGTCTGGATCGCCGAGGGCACATGGGCAGCCGCCGCCGACGCCGCCGCCCGTTTCGCCCCACCCGACGCCGAGATCACGCTGCTGCACGTCGTCGACCCGGCCCTGATCGCCGAGGTCGGCGGCGCCTGGACGGGCCTGCTCGGCCGCGGCCACCGCGACCACGGCCCGGCAATCGACGCCATGGCCGCCACCGCGGAGCAGGACCTCCTGGCCGCAGCCGCCGCGCGCCTGCCCCGCCCCGCCACCTCCGCCGTCCGCCGCGGCCCGTCGGAGCGCGAGGTCGTCGCCGCCTGCCTCGACCTGCGCGCGGACGTCCTGATCGTGGCCCGCGACGGCGAACGCCACCATCCCGGCCCCCGCAGCCTGGGCCGCCAAACCCGCTTCGTCGTCGACCACGCCCCCTGTCAGGTCCTGCTCGTGTGGCCGTAGGGCCACCAAGAGCACGCAGCCGCAACGCCGACGTCCGCGCGGCTCTGCAACGTCCACCGACGCGGTCCGCGGCAGGCGGCGCGATCGCCAGCGCAGCGTGCGCGCCCCGCGACGCGCGGCACGAGGAACCGCCTCCACCCGCCACGCGACCGCACGCGGCGGCCGACGGAACGCGCGGCGGGCGGCGGCGGCGGAACGGGCGGCGGCGGAACGGGCGACGGAACGGGCGGCGGGCGGCGGGCGGCGGCGACGGAACGGGCGGCGGGCGACCGAACCCGCCGCGGGAGCACTCGGCGAGGCCGTCAACAGCACTCGTCCCGCGTCGCACGACATGCGGCCGGCGGTTCGCCTTCACGCGGCCGACCGGCACGACCGCACGCGGCCGGCACCTGGCACGCGGGCGGCACCTGCACCACCCGCGTGTGGCAACCGCGCCTCGCGGCGGCTGGCGGCGCACTCCAGGCCGAAGCCGGCGAACGCGTGCCTTCAAAGCAATGCGCCGGCCGCGATCGCGCGGCGCGAGCGTGGGGTGCCGGCACGGGGCGTCGGCGGTGCGCCCGCGCCGGCAATCGCTGGCGCCAGGCGGCGACGTCCGCGCGGCCGGGCGCGCCCGACCGAAGGTGAGCCCAGGGGCGGGGAACCGGGCCGGTACGGTGAGGATCATGTTCAGCGTTCCGCTCAGCGACGGCGCGCAGCTGCGGCCGCTCGAGCCGTGGCAGGCCGAAGAGTTTCTCGCGCACATGGACCGGGCCCGGGCCACCGTCGACCCGTGGATTCCGTGGGCGTCGATCAGCACGGACCTGGCGTCGGCGCGGGCGACCCTGCAGCGCTACGCCGACCTCGCCGCCCGTGACGCCGGACGGCTGTACGGGATCTGGCTCGACGGCACGCTCGTGGGCGGCACGATGTTCGTCTCCTTCGATGCGGCCTCCGGGGTGTGTGAGCTCGGGTGCTGGCTGGAGCCGGCCGGGCAGGGGCGCGGGCTGATCACCGGGGCGGCGAGGGTGCTCATCGACTGGGCGCTGCGCACGCGTGGGCTGCACCGGGTCGAGTGGCACTGCCGGCCCGACAACGTGGCCAGTGCCAGCGTTGCGCGGCGGCTTGGGATGCGGCTTGATGGTGTGATGCGGGAGTCGTACCCGTACGCGGGCGTCCGGCACGACACCGAGATCTGGTCGCTGCTGGCAACCGACATGGCCTAGAAAAGAAGACCGGCATGGCCTAGAAATACTGGAAATGCAGAGGGAGTAGGCGGGTCGCGCGCTATCCGGTTCCTGCTCCTCCACGCTACAACACGCCACCTAATTGACCTTCGAGCGCGCTACCCAGCGTAGCAACAGGGCGACGCTCCCAGGAGCGCCGCCCTCGAACCAGGCCGCCTCAGCAGGCGTTGCTGCGGAAGTCCGAGACCGCGGTGCCGGTGAAGCCGCAGGTGTACGGCGTGAAGCGGGCGTCCTGGTTCAGCCACCGCTTGAACCACGAGACCATCGCGCGCGAGGCGGTCGCGTTGGTGGTCTGCGGGAAGAAGTGGCTCTGGCCGGTCAGCTCGACGTACGTCTTCGGGCCCGCCAGGGTGTTGTAGAACGGGATCGAGTGGCTCGCCACGGGGGCGACGGTGTCGGACTGGCCGCCGACGATCAGGACCGGCTCGCTCACGTTGTTCCACGTCTTGTCCGAGTCCCACGGTGCCAGGGGCACGCCGGCCTTCACCAGGCCGGTGGTGTCCGCGGCCAGGGCCTCCAGCGTGCCGCCGCCGCCCATCGAGTGGCCGGCCACGCCGCGGCGGCTGCCGTCGGCGCGGGAGCGCACGGCGGTCGGGGCGGTGTTGACGGCCCAGTTCAGTGCGGCCAGGAGCTGGTTGCCGCGGCTCGCCGGCTGGTCGTAGACCGAGTTGGTCTCGATGCCGACGACCACGAAGCCCCACGATGCCAGGCGCGGGCCGATCCAGGCCAGGCTCGACCAGGTGGCGGTGAAGCCGGGGGAGACGGCGACGACCGGGTAGCGGCCCGTGGCCGTCGGGTAGTACACGCGGCCGCCGCCGAAGCCGGTGACCGTGCTTGCGATGCCGGCCGACGTGACCGCGAAGCTGCCGTCGCCGGTGATGTTCGACGCGGTCGGGGCCTGGCCGATCTCGTCGGCGATCGCGGGGGTGGTGGCGACGGCCACGCCGCCGCCCATGAGCGCGAGGATCAGTGCGGCCCGCAGGCCGATCCGGGCAAGTCGCTGCACAACTGCCTCCCATGCATAGAGATGGGCGTCAGTATGTGCAGGCGGCGGGGGCCGGCGGATCCGTGAAATCGCCAGTGTAGGCTGCCCGGGTGAGTGAGCCGTTCGCGCTGCCGCCGTGCGATCCGGGCGGGCCCGACGCGGCCGCGATCGCCGCCTCGATCGAGGGCTGGGTGACGTCCCCGGCGATGGTCGACCTGGTCGGGCACTTCGGCGGCGAGGTGCCGGACGGGCCGATGGAGACCGTGCTGGAGCGGCTGGCCGAGTTCTCGAAGGTGTGGGACTTCCGGGCCGGCGTGAAGGAACGGTTCGACACCGAGCGGATCGACTTCGGGCCGGAGCTCGACCCGTGGGTGCGCGAGCGGATCCGGGCGCTGGGGCTCGGCGGGCGGGCGCACCCGCGGTACGACACCTATGACCACGTCGTCGTCCTGGGCGGCGGGATCCGGGTCTCCCTGGGGCGCAGCGACTACACCGCCCGGCTCTTTGCCGGCGGGCTCAGCGCGCGGACCCTGGCCGGGCTCGGGAGCCTGCGGTGGCGCGACGACCGCGAGCACCGCGAGGGGCTGCGCCTGGGGCTCGGGCCGATCGAGACCGAGGCCGACATGATGGCCGAGAGCCTGCGCCGCTTCTTCGAGCTCACCCCCGAGCCGGTGGCGCTGCGCCGCGGCGAGGACTGGTGGCACCGGCGGTGGGCGGGGCCGGGCGCGGCCGAGGTGCACGTGCTCGCCGCCGCGTCGACGCGCCCGCCGCTGCGGGCCAACACCGCCGACACGCTCATCGGGTGGGCCGAGCACATCGGCGCGCCGGCGCCGACCGACCGGGTCCTGCTGGTGACGAACGACCCGTACGTGCGGCACCAGCACTGCGACGCCGTCCGGCTGCTCGGCGACCGCTACGGCTGCGGCATCGAGACGGTCGGGTTCGACGAGCTCGCCATGCAGGCGTGGGGGCGGCCGCTGAGCACGACCGAGCTGCTGCAGGAGGTCCGCTCGTCGCTGCTGTCGATGCGCAACCTGCACGACCACTTCGCCGTGGCCCGCTAGGAGACCGCTGAATAATCCGGCATGCTGTTACCCCAATTTGATCGGGTTTGGTCGATAATTGGTGGGTGCAGGGTCGTTCTGGTCCCGGGCGGGAGTTGCTGGACACCGCGGCGCTGGTGGGACATCTGGTCCCGGCGGGCAGTGTGTACGCGTTGCTGGCCGAGCAGCGTGAGGTGCTGTTCCCGGACGGGATGTTCGCGGACTTGTTCCCGTCCGGGCGGGGCCGGCCGTCGCTGCCGGGTGCGGTGATCGCCTCGGTGCTGGTGTTGCAGATGTTGCAGGATCTGTCCGACCCGGAGGCGGTCCAGGCAGTGCGCTGTGATCTGCGGTGGAAGGTGGCGTGCGGGCTGCCGATCGACCATGCAGGGTTTCATCCGACGACGTTGACGGTGTGGCGGCAGCGGCTGCGGGCCTCGGACCGCCCGGACCGGATTTTCGAGGCGGTCCGGGCGGTGGTCGCGGCGACCGGGGTCCTCACGGGCAAGACCCGCCGGGCCCTGGATTCGGTGGTGTTCGACGATGCGGTGGCCACCCAGGACACGATTACGCAGTTGATCGCGGCGATGCGCCGGGTGCGGCGGGAGGTGCCCGGCGCCGCCGGGGTCATCGCCGCGCAGTGTCACGCTCATGACTGGGACGATCCGGGTAAGCCCCGTATCGCCTGGGACGACAAGACCGCCCGCGACGCCCTGGTCTCAGCGCTGGTGGGCGACGCGACCACGGTCGTGGACGCGTTCGCCGGCGCGAAGCTGACCGAGCCGGCCGGGCAGGCCCTGGCCCTGCTTGCCCTGGTCGCCGGGCAGGACGTCGAACCGGCCGAGGGCTCCGACGGCACCGACGGGCGGTGGCGTATCGCCCGCCGGGTCGCGCCGGAGCGGGTGATCTCCACCGTCGACCCGCAGGCCCGGCACGTGCACAAAACCGTCCACCACCGCCAGGACGGGTTCAAAGGCCACGTCATCATCGAGCCGGACACCGGCCTGTTCACCGGCGCCACCCTCACCGAAGCCGCCGGTGAGACCAACCACGAGGCCGTCGTCGGGCTGGCCCTGCTCCAGCAGGACATCGACGCAGCCACCACCGACAACCCCCGAGCGTTCGAGGTGCTCGGTGACACCGCCTACGGCACCGGCGAAGCCCGCGCCGCCCTCGGCGAGGCCGGGCACACCGCGATCATCAAACCCGGCCCGCTGCGCCCGGCCGTGCCCGGCGGGTTCACCCTCGACGACTTCACCATCGACGAGACCAACGGCACCGTCACCTGCCCGGGCGGGCTCACCCGGCGGCTGAGCGTCAACCGCACCGCCACATTCGGTGCCGGCTGCCGCGGCTGCCCGCTACGCGCGCAGTGCACCACCGCCAAAGACGGCCGGTCGATCACCCTGCACCCACACGACGCGCTGCTGCGCGCCGCCCGCCGCGACTGGGCCACCAACCCCCACCTGCGCACCACCTACCGCCGCCACCGGCCCATGGTCGAACGCTCCATCGCCTGGCTCATCGGCCCGAAAGGCCGCTGCCGCAAACTGCGCTACCACGGCACCACCGCCAACACCTGGTGGCTGCGCACCCGCATCGCCGCCCTCAACCTCCGCCGCCTGCTCAACCTCGGCCTCACCCGACAGACCACCGGCTGGACCCTGACCTGAACCCCCCGAGACCAGACACTCCCCGCCCCGCCCAACAGCCCCTACGCTGAACCTGACGGGGAAGGCAAGCTCGCTGTCCAGCCACACGCTGTGACTCACACGCCGCCAGACGGCCTATTGAGACACCTTCCCCGTCACCTCTGACCAGACCCCGGTCCAGAAACCGGATTGTTCAGCGGTCTCCTAGGCGTCGAGGTCGGACAGGGCCGCGACGACCGGTCCGGTCCACTGTGGAGCGCTGTCGCGAAACTGCGTCGTGCGCAGCACGCTCATGCCGGCCGCGGCCGCGCCCGTCAGCTCGTCGTCGGAGCCGTCGCCGACGAACACGCACTCGGTCGCGGGCACGCCGAGGCGGGCGGCCGCGACGTGGTAGATGGCCGGGTCGGGCTTCGCCAGGCCGGTCTCGCACGAGAACACCGCGGCGTCGAAGCGGGCGGCCAGGCGGCTGGACGGCCACGCCTCGGCCGTTTCCGAGGTGGCGTTGCTGATCAGGGCGAGGCGGTGGCCGGCGGCGCGCAGGGCGTCCAGCACCGACAGGGTTTCGCCGGAGACGGTGTCGAGCAGGCGGCGGGCGAGGCCGCGCCGCAGCTGCGCCGCCCGCGCGACCGCGGCCTCCGGCGGCACCGCGCCGAGGCGGCCGGCGAGGATGCGCAGTGTCTCCTCGACGTTCCAGCGCACCAGGCGTTCGCGCCAGGTGCTGTGGTACAGCGAAACGAGCTCGGCCGGGGCGACGCCCACGAGTACGGCCATATCGGCAACAACCCGGTCACGCTCGTCGTCGGCGCCGTCGACAAGCGTGTTGTAGAGGTCGAACACGACTGGCCGTGGCATGGGCCGCATGGTACCCATATCGTCATGTCGTTGAAGGTCGGAATCGGCCTGCCACAGCTGAAGAACTTCGACCCCGCCACCGCGGTGACGCGCGCCGCGCGGGCGGCCGAGGATATCGGGTACGACAGCGTCTGGGTCTTCGAGCGGCTGCTGCTGCCGGTCGACCAGAGCGGCGAGCGCGGGCTGTACCGCATGCCGGGGGTGCCGTGGCCGCCGCGGTACGGCGGCGTGCTCGACCCCCTCGTCGCCCTGTCCATGGCCGCGGCGGTCACCGAGCGCGTGGAACTGGGCACCTGCGTGCTCGTCGCGCCGCTGCACGTGCCGGCGCGGCTGGCGCGGACCCTGGCCAGCATCGACGCCGTCAGCGGCGGCCGGCTCGTGGCGGGGCTGGGCAGCGGGTGGAGCATCGACGAGTTCGCGGCCGTGGCGCCGCGGCCGTTCGCGGAGCGCGGCGCGGCCCTGGACGAGTTCCTCGACGTGGCCGCGGCGATGTGGGCGCCCGACCCCGTGTCGTTCGGCAACGAACGGTACGAGGTCCGGCCGGCGGAGTTCGGGCCGAAGCCGGCGCGGCGCATTCCCCTGTACCTCGGCGGGAACACCGACGTGGCGCTGCGGCGCATCGCGCGGCGGGGCGACGGGTGGCTGCCGACCGGGCTGCCGCCGGCCGCGGTGGGCGAGACGCTGGGCCGGCTGCGGGAGCTGACCGCCGCGGCCGGGCGGGACCCCGCCGAGGTCGGGTGCACGTTCCAGGTCGGGCTGAGCACGCTGCGGCCGGGCGAGGACCGGCGGCCGTACACCGGCAGCATCGAGCAGATCGCGGACGACATCGCGCAGCTGGCCGAGGCCGGCGTCGACCACGTGTTCCTCACCGTGGCGAACGTGGTCGAGGACATGGACGAGTACGTCGACGTCGCGGGCCGCTTCTACAGCGCCGTGCGGGGCGCCTGACGGACGCCGGTGACGGACGAGCGCGGCAGGCGGCCCGCCCGCGAGTGGCCGGTCAGCGCATCGCCGTCGGCGACGACCTCGAAGTCGAGGTTGAGCCGCATCGGGCGGGTCACCGCCTGCCGCCACGTGACGGTGGCGCCGGCGACGGCGATGCCGGTCAGCGGCACGGTCTCGGCGCCCGCGGTCGCGGTGCCGGACAGGCCGCCGCCGGGCTCGGCGGCGAAGGTGTACACGGCGGCGACGGTGCCGATCGGGGTCTTCACGCGGACGTCCCACGTGCCGACGATGGGATGCAACGAGGTCTCCTTCATGCGGCGCGCCACACGATGCCGCGGCGCTCGTACTCGAACAGGGTCTCCACGGCGTGCGCGACCCGCGGGCCGAACGAGCGCTCCGCCAGATGCAGGGCCAGGTCCAGGCCCGACGTGACGCCGCCGGCGGTGACGAGGTCGCCGTCGTCGACGACCCGGGCCGCGACCGCGCGCACGCCCGTCGCCTCGAGCACCTCCAGGCCGAGGTGATGGGTCACCGCGTGGCGGCCCTCGATCAGGCCGGCCATCGCCAGGGCGAGCGAGCCGCCGCAGACCGCCGCGACCGTCACGCGCGGGTTGTCCATCGCGGCGCGCAGCAGCGGCGCCGCCGGCGAGCTCGCGAAGCGGGCCAGCAGCACCGGGATCGTCTCGACCTCGTCCGGGTCGCCGTCGACCGGGCCGCTGGCGCCCGGCACGACGACGTAGCCGGGCCGGCCGGGGTCGAGGCGGCCCGTGGCCCGCAGCGTGAGTCCGAGGGTGCCGCCGGCCACGGTGCGGGGGCCCTCGGCGGCGACGAGCTCCACGGTGAGGCCGCCGCCGGCCGCCTCCCCGGCCGCGGCCAGGACCTCAAACGGCGCGACGACGTCGAGCGGGTCGAACCCGTCGAACAACACGATCTGCGCGAACAGCATGGACACGATCCTCGGCGGGCACGAGCGGCGAGACCACGCCGGAGATGGACAGAAACCGGCGGGATCCGGCCGCGCTACGCTGCGCTTCGTGCATCGTGTCGTCGTCCTGGCACTGCCCGGGACCATCGCGTTCGACCTGGCCACACCCCTCGAGGTGCTCGGGCGCGGGCAATACAAGGGCCGGCCGGGGTACACCGTGGAGGTCTGCGGCACCGAGCCCGTCCTCGACGCCGGCCCGCTGCGCCTGGCCATCGACCGGGGCCTGGACGCCCTCGCGGGCGCGGACACCGTCGTCGTGCCCGGCCGCCACGACCCGCTGAGCCCGGTCCCGGCGGCGGCGCTGGACGCGCTGCGGGCCGCCGCGGCCGCCGGGGCGCGCCTGGCCTCGATCTGCGTCGGCGCCTTCACGCTCGCCGCGACCGGCCTGCTCGACGGCCACCGGGCCACGACGCACTGGACGGCGGCGAGCGCGTTCCGGGCCGCGTTCCCCGCCGTGCGGCTCGACCCCGGGGTGCTGTACGTCGACACTGGACAGTTCGTTACCTCGGCCGGGGCCACCGCCGGCGTCGACATGTGCCTGCACCTCGTGCGCCGCGACCACGGCGCCGCGGCCGCCGCCGAGGCGTCCCGGCTCGCGGTCTCGCCGCTGCACCGCGAGGGCGGGCAGGCGCAGTTCATCGCCCGGCCCGCAGCGCCGCCCGGCGGCGGGCTCGGCCCGGTGCTGCAGTGGATGCAGGAGCACGCCGAGCGCGACCTGACCCTCGCCAACGTCGCCGCGCGGGCCGGGCTCAGCGTGCGCACCCTCAACCGGCGCTTCCGCACCGAGACGGGCGAGACGCCGATGCAGTGGCTGGCCGGCGCCCGGATCCGCCGCGCGCAGGAGCTGCTGGAGACCACCGACCACGGCGTGGACCGGATCGCGCACCTGACCGGGTTCGCCTCGCCGACCAACTTCCGCGCCCAGTTCAAGCGGGCCTGCGGGGTCACGCCGCGGGTGTACCGCACCACCTTCCGCGGTCTGGTATGAGTGTCCGGTGACGAACGAGATCATCGCCGCCCTCGCCGAGGCCTGCCCGGGGCTGCGCGTCGACGGCGTGCGGGCGCTCGACGCCGGGCACACCAGCCGGCAGTGGGTCGCCGACACCGACGAGGGGCGGCTGCTGGTCAAGACGCCGGTGCGGGACAAGGACCCCGAGCACCTGCGCAAGCTCATCGCCACCACCCGCCGCGCCGCCGAGGGCGGGGTGCCGGTCGTGCGCTTCCGCGCGTTCGTGCCGCACAGCGCGGCCCTCGGGGCGCCGCTGCTCGTGCAGGAGTACCAGGAGGGGGAGCCCGCCGACGCGGCGTGGCCCGCCATGGACGCCGCGGCGCGCCTGGCCTTCGCCGAGGACCTCGGGCGGCTCGTCGCGCGGGTGCACGCCTGCACCGGGCCGTGGTTCGGCGACGTGCTGGGCGTCGAGCGCTACCCGGACGCCCGTGCCCACCTGCACGCGATCGTCGACTCCCGGCTGGCCAAGGCCCCCGCCGAGTTCACCGCCGCCGGCCGGGCCGGCCTGGGCGACGCGCTGCACCGCGCCGTCGAGGCCACCGCCCCCGCCGGTGAGGCGCCGGCGCTGACCCACGGCGACCTGTGGCGGCAGAACCTCATCCTGCGCGGCGGGCGCATCGCCTGCCTGCTCGACTTCGAGCACGGCCGGTACGCCGACCGCTTCCTCGACTTCGGCAAGCTCGACGAGCACGTCTTCCCGGAGGGCCGGGAGGCGTTCCTGGCCGCCTACGACGAGGTGTTCCCGCTCCCGGAGGGCTGGGCGGGCCGCGTCCGGCTCGGCAACGCCATCCACGCGCTCTCGATGGCCGTGTACTTCCTGCGGTGGGAGCCGCGGTTCGTCGCCGAGTACGTCGCGGAGCTCGACGCCTGGCTCAATTGAGGGGTACCGGCCACCCACCCGCGGGGGTATTGCCCGCCGGGCGCCCTGCGGCACCGTGGGCGGCATGCAGCGACTGGTGCTTCTGGGGGCCGCCGCCACACTGGCCCTGGCTCTGGCCGGGTGTGGCGGCGGCGCACCGGCCGCGGCGCCGAGCGGCGGCGCGGATCACGGCATGCTCGTCGAGGCCGCGCAGTGCATGCGCGACCACGGGTTCGCGGACTTTCCCGACCCGGTGCAGGCCGAGGGCCGCTGGGTGATCCCGCCGCCCGCCTCGGACCTCACGCCGCCGCCCGAGTGCCTGGACAAGTTCCGCGGCGCGAAGGGCACCGACCCGCGCCGGCCGCTCAGCGCCGACCAGATCGCCCAGCGGCGCACATGGGCCGAGTGCATCCGCGGCCACGGCATCCCGGACGTGCCCGACCCGGACGGCGAGGGCAACTTCGTCCTGCCGACCGGCGCCGCCCCGCTGACCGGCCGGCCGCAGTGGAACGAGGCCCGCGAGGCGTGCCGGTCGCTGGAGTGGCCCGGCGTGAACTTCGACAAGTGATGCCCGGCACACCCCGGCCAGTTCCGGCGGCGCGCCCGGTCTGCATCCCCCAATCGCACAGCGAAGGAGACGGGGACGACCATCGAAGACCGGACGCTGCTCGTGACCGGGGTCAACCGCGGCATCGGGCGGGCCCTCGTGCAGGAGGCCCTCATCAGGGTGCGCGGCGGGTGTACGCCGGGACGCGCCGCCCGTTCGAGCACCCCGACGGCCGGGTGACCCCGGTGACGCTCGACGTGACCGACGTCGCGCAGGTGCGGGCCGCGTCCGCCGCGATCGGCGGCCGCTCGCCGGCGGCTGGCACGGCGGGGTGAACAAGGCCCTGGAGCGCGAGCTCGCCGGATAGCCGGCCGGCGGCGGGGGCGTCGTACGGGCATTGCTGTCTGTGATCGGACCCCGGGGGTGGTGACGACATCCGATAACATCAACCCGTGCCGAGACACGGGGAGGGTCGGCATGTCGTCACCGCACGATCCCGGGCAACCGCCACCCGCGTCGCTGCCGGCGTCTCCCGCGTCGCCACCGCCGCAGTGGCTGCCCTCGCAGCCGGTGGCCTGGGCGCCGAAGCCCAGGCCCGCGCCGGCGGGTCCGCCTGCCCGGCCCCGCCGCCAGGTGCTCGCGTTCCCCGCCCTGGTGGCCGGGCTGGCCGCGATCGCCGTCGGGCTCACCGCCTACCTCGTCGCCGCCGTCCCGGCCAGCGAGCGGCCGGTCGCCGTCACGGCCGGCGACGACCCGGCCCGCCGCCAGGCCTATGACCTGCTCCTCGCCGCCACCGGCGCGCTGAGCGCGGCGCCCGGCCAGCACTACCACGGCGCCGTCACCACCACCGGCGGCCGCGAGGCCCGCGTCGACGGGCGCGTCACCCGCGACGGCACCACACTGTCCACCGTGGACTACGCCGGCGGCGGCCACGGCGACCTGCTCGACCTCGGCGCCGACGGCACCTACGCCCGCGGCGACGCCGCCTTCTGGGCCGCCGTGCGCGCACCCGGCCCGGTCGGCGCCTACGGCACCGGCTGGGTCCGCGTCGACTTCGACGCCGCCGGCTTCGATCCGCGCACCCTCATCCCGCCGGTCCTCGCCGCCGACCTGCTGCCCCGCACCGCCGAGGACGAGGCCGCGCCCGACCCGGCCGACCTGCCCCGGCTCGGCGACCCGGACACGATCGACGGCGTCGAGGCCCGCCAGGTGCGCACCGCCGGCGCCACGGTGTGGATCAGCACGAACGCGCCGCGGCCCCGGATCGTCCGCGTCGAGCCCGCGCCGGCGCCCGGGTCGCCGTCGCCGACCGGCGCCGCCCCCGCGCTCGACTGGGAGCCGCTGGACGGCGCGTCCCTGGCCGACTTCCGCCGCACCGCCGCCCAGCGCGTCGCCGAGCTCGACCGCGCCCTCGACTCGCAGGTCCGCCCGGCCATCGACGGCGACATCAAGGTCAGCGCGTGCGCCCCGACGTCGTGCGTGGTGGCGACGGTCACCGTCAGCAACAACGTCAACCTCCGCTCGCCGTACATCCACCCGGTGCCCCAGGTCAACGTCGAGGTCACGATCGAGCTGACCCTCGACGACAAGCCCCTGCACACCTGCACCGCGACGGTCACGATGCCGGCCAACGGGCGCACGACGGCGACCTGCACCACGTCGTACACGATCCACCACACGTCCGGCGGCGGCACGTACGAGATCGGGGCCCGGGCCAGCACCAGCAGCCGCGCCCTGACGAGCGCCGACGTGCACCGCCTCGCCGCGGCCGTCGCCGGTGAACCGCCCGCCGCGGCGGCGTCCCCGAGCGACCCGCCGCCGGCGTGCGCCCGCCCGGCCGGCGACGACGGCGGCCCCGGCCACTGGCGCACGGCCGGGCGCGCGCCGCAGACGGGCGGGCCGGCGTACCAGGAACAGGTCACCGGCGTCCGCTTCGACATCCGCTACCACCTGGGCAACCGCGACTTCGACGGCTACCGCCGCGAGGGCGGCGCGCACATCCTGCTCGAGGCCAAGCCCCCGGGCAGCGCCTGGCTGCTGTGGGGCGCCCGGGTGGCCCCGGACGGCCGGCTGGTCTACGCCGACGACGACGACAAGTCCGACACGGCGGTCGCCTGGGCCGCTCGCGCCCGCGCCAAGCTCGACGCCCAGCTCACCCAGCTGCGGGCCGAGCTGGACCAGATCCGCCCCTACGCCCGGCTGCGCGTCGTGGCCGCCGAGCCGGACGTGGTCGACAAGCTGCGCGCGCACGCCCGTGCCCAGCTGCCGCCGGACGACTTCGCGCGCCTGGAGTGGCGGGTGGAGCCGCCGGACCCCGCGTTCCCCGGCTGCCCCGGGTGAGCGACGAATCGCCCGGCGGGGGCATCAGCGTGGCGCCCGGCGACCTGCCGGCGATCGAGGCGCGGTGGGCGGGGTGCTGGACGCCGCCCGAGGTCGCCCGGCGCCTGGCCGGCATCGACGTGCCGTGGTTCGTCGCCGCCGGCTGGGCGCTGGACCTGTTCCGCGGCGAGCAGACGCGCGAGCACGGCGACCTCGAGATCGGCGTGCCGGCCGGGCGGTTCCCGCAGGTGCGTGAGCGCTTCGCCGGGTTTGCGTTCGACGCCGTCGGCGAATCGCGGATCTGGGAGTCGGCGGGCCCGGACGTGCTGCGCGCCACCCATCAGACCTGGCTGCGCGACCCGGCCACCGGCCGCTACCTGCTCGACGTGTTCCGTGAGCCGCACGACGGCGGCACGTGGATCTGCCGGCGCGACGAGGCGATCCGGCGGCCGTACGCCGAGATCATCCGGCGCACGGCGGACGGCATCCCGTACCTGGCTCCCGAGTTCGTGCTGCTGTTCAAGGCCAAGCACGCCCGGCCGAAGGACGAGGCCGACTTCGAGGGCGCGCTGCCGCGGCTGACGGCGCGGCAGCGCGCGACGCTGGCGGTGCTCCTGGCCCGGGTGCACCCGGGTCACGCCTGGCTCGACGCCCTGCGCCCCGTGCCCTGACGCGTGGCCGGTTCGCCGGCCGCGTGGGCCCGGGCGTCCACGGTGCCGATGGCGGCGAACAGCGCCCGCGCCGCCTCCCGGTGACCGGCGCCGAGGTCGGGGCGCCCGGCGGCCGCCCACGCCTCGCCCAGCAGCGCCTCGGTCCGGGCCAGGCCGATGCGGTACCCCGTCTTCTCGTGCACCGCGCCGGCCCGCTCCCCGGCGTGGATGGCCCGCCACGGCTCACCGCGGGCCAGGTGGATCGCGGCCAGGCCGGTCAGCGCGGCCCCCTCGTGCTGGTGGAACCCGGCCCGCTGGGTGAGCGCCACCGCCTGCATGGTGTCGGCCAGCGCCCGGTCGAGCTCGCCGAGGTGGCGGCGGGCCGCGGCGACGCCGATGAGCGCCTCCGCCTCCGGCAGCCGCTCGCCGGTCTCGCGGGCCATCGCCAGCGCCCGGTCGTGGCGGTCGGCGGACGCGGCGTGCCGGCCCATCGCGTCGAGCACCGCGCCCAGCGCGTTCAGCGCGTCGATCTCCAGGCGCAGCATGTCGGTGTCGCGGGCGCGGTCCAGCGCGGCCTGCGCCAGCTCCCGGGCCCGCTCGAGCCGGCCGGCGTCACGGTGCGTGGCGGCCAGGGTCCGCAGGATGTCGGCCTCGTTGCCGCGCCCGCCGAGCTCGCGATGCAGCGCCAGGGCCAGGGTGAGGTGCTCGACCGCCTCGTCGAGGCGGCCCAGCAGCTGGCACGCCTCGCCGAGGTTGCCCAGGACGTTGGCCTCGCTGCTGCGCGAGCCCATCCGGCGGCTGAGGCCGAGGGCCTCCGCGAAGTGCCCGGCGGCCAGCTCCAGCTGCCCGGACTGCATGCGGACCAGCCCGAGGTTGCCGAGGCTGACGGCCAGGCCGGCGAGCCAGCCGATGCGCCGGTTGAGGTCGAGGGCCTCGGCGATGCGGTCGCCGGCCACCTTGAGGTTGCCGGACTGCCAGTGCACCGCGCCGAGGTTGCCGAGGATGCTCGCCTGGCACTGGGCCCAGTCGGTGCGCCGGGCCGCGGCGAGGGCCTGCGTGAAGTGCTCGATCGCGAGGTCGTGGCGGCTGCGCCGCCAGTGGGCGTCGGCGATGCTGAGGTGGCTGACCGCCTGGGCCGCGAGGTCGTCGGCGGCGCGCGCGCACGCGAGGCTCGTGTGGGCGGCGCCGAGCCAGTCGATCGTGTTCATGCGCAGGTGGAAGTAGCCGCGCAGGGCGTCGGCGAGCAGCCAGGCGGTCGGGCGCGGGCCGTGCCGGGCGGTGTGCTGCACGGCGGCGACGAGGTTCGGCTCCTCCGCGTCGACCCAGGCGAGAGCCTGCGCGTGGTCGGCGAACTGCGGCGCCGGGCCGGGCGGGGGTTCGCGCCGCAGCGGCAGGCGGAGCTTCTCGGGGTACAGCAGGCGGGCGGCGGCGTCGAGGCCGAACAGGTAGTGGTCGAACAGGCGCCGGGCGGCGGCGTCGCGGTCGGCCTCGGCGTCCTCGGCGGCGCCGCGCGCCTGAGCGTAGAGGCGCAGCAGGTCGTGGAAGGCGAACCGGCCGGGGCCCGACTCCTCCACCAGGTGGGCCCGGGTCAGCTGCGGCAGCACCTCGGCGACGCCGGTCGCGTCGCCGCCGGCCAGCGCGGCGACCGCCCCGGCCGTGAAGTCCGGGCCGGGCACCAGCCCGAGCAGCCGGAACATCCGCCGGGCGGCGGGCGGCAGGGCGGCGTAGGACAGGTCGAGCGCGGCGGACACGGCGGTCTCGAGGTCGCCCTCGATGCGCAGCGCGGTCAGCCGGTCGCCGCCGCGCAGCCGCGCCACGTACGCGGCGATGCTCTGGTGCGGGTGGCACAGCAGGTCGGCCGCGGCGATGCGCAGCGCGAGCGGCAGCGCGCCGCAGAGGCCGACGAGCTCGTCGGCGGCGGCCGGCTCGGCGCGCGTCCGTTCGGCGCCGAGGATCCGGCCGAGCAGCTCGCGCGCCTCGTCCCCGGCCAGGACGTCGAGGACGAGCGGCCGGGCGCCCTCCCGGGCGACCAGGCCGGCGAGCTGGTCACGGCTGGTCACCACGGCGAGACAGCCCACGCCGCCGGGCAGCAGCGGGCGCACCTGCTCGGCGTCGCGGGCGTTGTCGAGCACGACGAGGATCCGGCGGCCGGCCAGCAGGGTGCGGTACACCCCGGCGGCCTCCTCGACCTCCAGCGGAACCCCGTCCGGGGGCGTGCCGAGCGCGTGCAGGAACCGGGCGAGCGCCTCAATCGGCCGCAGCGGGGCGCCCTGGGCGTAGCCGCGCAGGTTGACGTACAGCTGCCCGTCGGGGAACCGGTCCTTGACCCGGTGCGCCCAGTGCATCGCCAGCGCGGTCTTGCCGACCCCGGCGGTGCCGGCGATCGCCACCACGGCCGCGCCCAGCGGCTCGCCGTCGGCGCCGAGGAGGCCGTCGAGGCGGCGCAGTGCGGCCGCGCGGCCGGTGAAGGTGGGCACGTCCGCGAGGAGTTGGCCGGGCACGGTCGCGCCCGCGTTCGCGCTGGCGGGCGCGGCGCGGGCCGCCGCCGCGTCCGGGCCCGCGTCGACGGCGGGTCCCGGCTGCTGGCGCAGCACCTGCAGGTGGGCCGCGCGCAGCTCGTCGCCGGGTTCCACGCCGAGGTCCTCGGCCAGGCGGCCCCGGACGCCGGCCAGCACGCGCAGCGCCTCGGCCTGCTCGCCGCCGCCGGCCAGCAGCAGCGCCAGCCGGGCGTGCAGGCCCTCGTGCAGCGGCTCGTCGGGCACGATCGCCAGCAGCCGCTGCACCGCGACCGGGTCGCCGCCGGCGGCGAGCGCGAGGTCGGCGTACGCCACCGCGGCATCCACCCGCCGGCGGCTCAGCGCGACGGCGGTGCGGTGCTGGCGCAGCCGCAGATCCGCGCCGGCGAGCACCGGGCCGCGCCAGCAGTCCAGCGCCCGGCCGAAGTGCTCCTGCGCGTCGCCGGGGTCGCCGGCCCGGCGCGCCCGCGACAGCAGCTCCTCGAAGTGCGCCACGTCGAGCCCGGCGGCGTCCAGGTCGAGCAGGTAACCGCCCGGCGCCAGCCGGACGGTGCCCGCGGGGCCGCGCCGCCGGCGGCCGGGCTCCAGCAGCCGGCGCAGCTGCCCGATGTACACCTGAATCAGGTTGTGGCACGTCCGCGGCGGACTGTCCCACAGCACGTCGACGATCTCGTCGCGGGGGACCGCCTGCCGCGGATGGATGGCCAGCAGGCCCAGCAGCCCCCGCAGCATCGGGGATCCGGCGTCCACCGTCGCGTCGCCGCGGCGCACCGACATGGTGCCGAGCACCCCGACGTGCACCGGCGGCGGCGCGGACGGACCCTCGCCGGCCGGCGCGCACCGCAGGGCGTGCCGCTCGGCGTCGGAGAGGCCCAGCGCGCCGGCGAGCCGCTCGACCGAGTCGGCGCGCGGCCGGCGGACCCGGTTGTGCTCGATGTCGCGCAGCGCGCGCACGCTCAGGCCGGCCCGGCGGGCCAGCTCCTGCTGGTCGATCCCCGCGCGCAGCCGATACCGACGGAGTAAATCGCCCCGTTGCTCCATCAGCCCACGATTGTGCCGGAGATGGCGGTCGATGTCGACCACTATCGACGGGCGCCGGGGCGGGGCAGTCGGTACGTTCATGGGCATGACAACGACGGCGCCGACCGGGCGGGAGACGCGTGCACTGCTGGCGCGGGCGGCCGAGGCGCAGGCCGCCGCCGAGGCGATCGTCGACATCGTCGGCTCGGCCCGGGCGGAGGTCGTCGAGGCGTACGCGGTGGCCAGCGAGCCGCAGGTATGGACCGCGCTCGAGAAGATGTCGATCGAGACGGTCAAGGACACCGTGGACGGCCGGGCCCGGCTGGACGAGCTGCCCGCGCACGGCATCTGCTCGGTGGCCGACGTGCTGCGGGCCGGCCCGCAGCGGCTGGTCCGGGTGCCGGGGATCGGCGAGGGTACGGCCCGCAAGACCATCCACGCCGCGGAGCAGCTCAAGCGGGCGGCGCGGGACTCGCTGCAGTTCCGCATCGAGTTCGATCCCAAGGACGCGGACATGACCCGGCTGGTCCGCGCGCTGGCCACCTTCGGCGCGGTGTGGCACGCCGCCGGGGCGCACGAGGAGCCCGCCAAGCAGCTCGCCCCGCAGCTGGCCGAGCAGCGGCCGGTCGCCGCGACCGGCGCGGGCCGGCTGCGGCGGCTGTTCATGCGGGCGGCCGACCGGGCCGCCGCCGACGACGCCGCGGCACGGGTGCGGGTCCTGGTCGACGAGGCCGAGGTGAGCGGCCTGGTGCGCGCCGCCCGGGAGGCCCGCGCGGTCCGCATGCCGGGCGACAAGCGGATCTGGCGCGACTTCGAGCTGCGCTCGGCCGACTACTACGGGCTGCTCAGCCAGGTCGTCGGCCTCGGCGGGGACGTCGCGGCGAGCGAGGGCTTCCTGCCCGCCGACATCGTCGAGCGGGTCGGCGCGCAGCAGCTGGACACGTCGCGGCTCAACGACAGCCTGCGCCTGCGCGGCTACCAGTCGTTCGGGGCCCGGTTCGCCTTGGTCCAGCGGCGGGTCGTGCTCGGCGACGAGATGGGGCTGGGCAAGACCGTCCAGGCCATCGCGGCGATGGCCCACCTGGCCGCCCGCGGCGCCACCCACTTCCTCGTCGTCTGCCCGGCCAGCGTCCTGATCAACTGGGCCCGCGAGATCGCCCGGCACTCGACGATCCCGGTCGTCAGCCTGCACGGCAGCGGCCGGGCGCGAGCGGCCGCCCGGTGGCGGGCCCAGGGCGGCGCCGGCGTGGTCACGTTCGGCTCGCTCGGCGCGCTCAAGCTGCCCCCGCCCACGCCCGCGCTGCTCGTCGTCGACGAGGCCCACTACGTGAAGAACCCCGCCGCGCTGCGGTCCCAGGCCGTCAACCGGGTCGCCGCGCAGGCCGAGCGGGTGCTGTTCCTCACCGGTACGCCGATGGAGAACCGCATCGACGAGTTCCGCAACCTCATCGAGCACCTGCGCCCGGAGATCGCCGCCGGCATGGGCCCCGAGCACGCCGCGATCAGCGTCGAGGCGTTCCGGCGGGCGGCGGCGCCGGTGTACCTGCGCCGCAACCAGCCCGACGTGCTCACCGAGCTGCCGGAGCTGGTCCAGGTCGACGAGTGGGAGGAGTTCGGCGCCGAGGACGGGGCCGCCTACCGGGCCGCGGTGCAGGAGGGCAACTTCATGGCCATGCGCCGGGCCGCCTTCGCCGTGGCCCGCCCGCGCGACTCGGCGAAGCTGACCCGCCTGCTGGAGCTGTCCCGGGAGGCGATGGCCAACGGGCGCAAGGTCGTGGTCTTCTCGTACTTCCGCGACGTGCTCGGCACGGTCTGCGACGCGCTCGGCGCCGCGGCCCGCGGCCCGATCACCGGCTCCACGCCGGTCGCCGACCGCCAGCGCGTCGTGGACGAGTTCACCGCCGCGTCGAAGCCCGCCGTCCTGGTCTGCCAGATCGAGGCCGCCGGCGTCGGCGTGAACATCCAGGCCGCGTCGGTCGTCATCCTGTGCGAGCCGCAGGTCAAGCCGTCGATCGAGGCCCAGGCGATCGCCCGCGCCCACCGGATGGGCCAGGTCCGCACGGTCCAGGTGCACCGCCTGCTCATCGCCGACTCGGTCGACGAGCGGATGATCGAGCTGCTCGGCTCGAAGGCGCAGCTGTTCGACGCGTACGTGCGGCACAGCACCATCGCCCAGGCCGCACCCGGCGCCGTGGACATCTCCGAGGTACAGCTGGCGCGGATGATCGTGGCGCAGGAGCAGCAGCGCCTGTCCGGCGGTGAACTGGCCCGCGCCGCCGGCTCAGGAGCGTAGGCCGGCGCGCTACCAGGCCGACGTGGAGCGGACATCAGTCGTCGATCCGTCGCCCGGACCACTGCTCGATCAGCGCCAACGCCTCGTCGCGGGGCACGTTCGCGTGGTTGGCGGCGCCGAGCCATACCGGCGCCGTCGCGCCCGACCGCCACACCGCCACCAGTTCACGCCCGCCGGCGCCCGCGTGCAGGCTGATCCGGCTGATGTCGGACCAGGGCATCGTCCGCCCGAGCATGACCACGCCGTCCGGGCCGGCGTAACGGCCGCGCCGGTGGTGCGCCTCCACCGCCACCAGAGCCGTCCCGAGCAGCGCGAACCCGGCCCCGGTCCCCATCAGCCACCAGGACTGCGCGCTCGGCCCGCGTTCGAGGTCGCCGACGGCCAGCTGGATGCCGAAGACGTACGGGATCAGGACGAACGGCGCACAGATGAGGACGAACCAGCGCAACGGCCGGGGCTCGGCCGACGCTCCGAACCTCACTACGGTCACGGCCCGGCTCACATCTTCTCCATGCTCCAGCGGATGACGTTCCAGGACGGGCCGGGCAGGTGCAGTGTGCAGCGGCCGGCGTCCGTCGGTGGGGCCGGGCGGCTCGTGGGCGTCACCGCCTCGGGGGAGTCGGCGGTGTTGACGGCGTCGCCGGCGGCGATGGTCAGGTGCTCGACGGCGCGCATCGCGGGCAGACCGCGCAGGTCGACGTCGACGGGCAGGTCGGTGTCGGAGCGGTTCACCGCGAAGAGGGTCAGTTCTCCCCGTTCCTCGTCGTGGACGGCGACCGCGGACAGCGACGGGACCTCGCCGTAGCGGCGGGTGTCGTGGGACGGGCCCGTGGGCTCGACGCGCAGGACCGTGCCGCGGGCGTGCGCCGCGGTCAGGGCGAACGGGTGGAAGATGGTCTGGCGCCAGGCCGGGCCGCCGCCGGGTGCGGTGCGGATCGGGGCGATCACGTTGGCCAGCTGGGCCTGGCAGGCGACGCCGACGCGGTCGGCGTGGCGCAGCAGCGTGATGAGCAGGTCGCCGACGACGACGGCGTCCGTGGCCGTGTAGTCGTCCTCCAGCAGCGGCGGGGCCGTCGTCCAGCCGGGGCGGTCGGGGTCGGCGGGCCTGGACATGTACCACACGTTCCACTCGTCGAAGGCGATCTTCAGGCGGCGCGGGATGCGCAGGCGGGCCGCCACGTGGTCGGCGGTTGCGGCGACGTCGGTGATGAACAGGTCCATGTCGACCGCCGAGGCGAGCAGGCTCGGGCGGTCGCCGTCGGTCGGGTCGTAGTAGGCGTGGGCCGAGATGTAGTCGACGTGCTCGTAGGTGTGTTCCAGGACCGTGGCCTCCCACGCCGCGAAGGTCGGCATG
Source organism: Dactylosporangium sp. CA-139066 (assembly GCF_050936175.1). Taxonomy (NCBI): domain Bacteria; kingdom Bacillati; phylum Actinomycetota; class Actinomycetes; order Micromonosporales; family Micromonosporaceae; genus Dactylosporangium; species Dactylosporangium sp. CA-139066. The sequence continues at coordinate 5,220,791 of NZ_JBNJNH010000001.1, forward strand.
CCGCGGCCGGAGCTGCCGCACGCCACGAGGCTCACCGAGGGGTCGATCAGCTTCATCGCGCGGGCCGTCTCCGCCGCCAGGCGCCCGTACTCGGCGGCGGTCTTGTGGCCGATCTGCCAGGGGCCGTCCATCTCGTTGCCCAGGCACCACAGGCGGATGCCGTACGGGTCGCCGCCCCGGCGGTCCGACAGCGCGGTGCCGCCGGGGTGGTTGGCGTACTCGAGCAGGTCGCACGCCTCCTGCACGCCCCGGGTGCCGAGGTTGACGGCCATCATCGGCTCCACGCCGGCCAGCCTGGCCCACGTCATGAATTCGTCCAGGCCGAACGCGTTCGTCTCGATGGTCTTCCACGCCAGGTCCAGGCGGCGGGGGCGCTCGGCGACCGGGCCGACGCCGTCCTCCCAGCGGTAGCCCGACACGAAGTTGCCGCCCGGGTAGCGCACCACCGTCACGCCCAGCTCGCGGGTCAGGGCCAGGACGTCGCCGCGCAGGCCGGTGGCGTCGGCGGCCGGGTGGCCGGGCTCGAACACGCCGCCGTAGACGCAGCGGCCCAGGTGTTCCACGAACGAGCCGAAGAGGCGGCGGTCGGCCTCGCCGATGCGGAACGCGGGGTCGATCACGATGGTGGTCGTCTGCACGCCCACATGGTGTAGCACACCGCCGCCGCCACCGGTCGCGGGGTGGCCGATGCCTCCGGCCACCCCGCTCAGCCGGTCAGCAGTGGCTGGAGTGGTCGCAGCAGGCGTAGTACTGCGTCGAGCAGTCGGCGGCGTGGTACACCTCTTTGTAGCAGCCGCTCCCGCAGTACACGCACTCCCACCACGGCCGGCAGAACGCCTGCGCGGTGGCGTTCGGCAGCAGCCGGCTGAGCATGCGCTCACCCATCCGCTCCATGGCCTTGATCATCCCGTGCCTCCTTCCGACGCGATCCGCCGGCGCCCTGCCGGCGGCTGCCCCGCGGCGACGGGCGCCGCGGGAGATCTGAGTGGCCATCGCCGGACGACCACGCCCACCAGGGCGGTGCCCGGCAGGTAGCCCAGGTGCCGCGAGTCGCGGCTGAGCCGGGCGTTGTCGCCCTTCACGACGAGGCGACCGGCCGGCACGACCGGGTCGGCCGTCGCGGCCAGCGCGGCGAACGTCGCGCGGGGCGCCGGATCCCCGGGTACGGCGACGGCGCGCTTGACCATCAACGCGCCCGTGCCGCCGCCGGGATCGCCGTCGACCGGCTCGGCGAGCACGACCAGCTGGCCGGCGCGAACGGCGTCGAGCGGCACCCGCCGGACGAGGACCCGGTCGCCGTGGTCCAGGGTGGGCTGCATGCTCAGGCCGGCGACCGTGACGAACAGCAGCCGGCGGCGCAGCAGTACGGTCACGGCCAGCAGGCCGGCGACCCCGCCCAGCGCGCCGAGGGCGGCGGCCGTCATGACGGCGCCCCGGCGGGGGCCGGCTGCTCGGCATACCCGCGGGCCTGGAGCTCGAACAGTTCGGCGTACCGGCCCCGCCGCGCCACCAGGTCCGCGTGGCGGCCGTCCTCGATCACCGCGCCGTCGGCCAGGACCACGATGCGGTCGGCGTCGCGGACCGTGCTCAGCCGGTGCGAGATGAGCAGCGTGGTACGCCCGGTGCGCCGCGCCCGCAGGGTGGTGTGCACCTCGTGCTCGGCGCGGGCGTCGAGCCCGGCGCTCGGCTCGTCCAGGATCATGAGGTCGCGGGTGTCCCGCAGCAGCGCCCGGGCCAGGGCCACGCGTTGCCACTGGCCGCCCGACAACAGCACCCCGTCCTGCGGGTCGTCGCCCGGGGCGCCGCGCATGAAGATCCGGGTGAGCAGCGTGTCGTAGCCCAGCGGCAGGCGGTCGAGCACGTCGTGGACGCCGGCGCGGCGGGCGGCCGCCTCGATGCGCGCGCGGTCGTCGAGCGAGCCGAGATCGCCGACCGCGACGTTCTCCGCGGCGCTGAGGTCGTACTCGGCGAAGTTCTGGAACACCGCGCCGATGCGCTCGCGCAGCCCGGCCGGGTCCAGCTCGCGCAGGTCGGTGCCGTCCCACCGGATCGATCCCCGGTCCGGGTCGTAGAACCGGCACAGCAGCTTCACCAGCGTGGACTTGCCGGCGCCGTTGAGCCCGACCAGGGCGAGCGTCTGTCCACAGGGGATGAACACGCTCACCCCGCGCAGCACCCACGGCTGGTCGGCGTCGTAGCGGAACCAGACGTCGCGCAGCTCGATGCCGTGCCGCAGCGGCGGCACCGGCGGGGGAGACGCCGGCAGCGCCGGGCCGGACCGGGTGGCGAGCACCGCCCGGAGATGGTCGAACAGCGACAGCGCCTGGTGCATCCCGGTCGCGCTCTGCACCGCGCCGGACAGGCTGCCCTGCACCCCGGCCACGGCGGCGACGAACATCGACACGTCGCCGACCGTGCTGCCGCCGCCCGCCGCCCGGACGAGCATCCACCCGAGGCCGCCCGCGCTGACCGCCGCGCCCAGCAGGGCCAGGGCGCCCTGGCGGCGCAGCTGCCGCCGGCCCAGCGCGCGGTTGGCGGCGTTGACCGCGGACAGCTCGGCCAGCATGCGCGCGCCGAAGAAGTCGCCGAGGCCGAACAGCCGTACCTCCATGGCCACGTTCGGCGTGCTGAGCAGCCGGGCGTAGAAGAACTCCCGCCGCTGGCCGTGGCCGACCCGCCACATCAGCGCCGCCTGCTCGGCGCTGAGCGACAGCTGCACCCACACCACCGGCACCGCGGAGGCGAGCACCACCGCGGCGATGAGCGGGGTGAGCGCGGCCAGCGCCGCGAGCAGGCCGGCCGCGGTGAGCAGCGCCTGCACCATGACCAGCGCGTTGGTCACCAGCATGCCGGGGCCGCCCTTGCAGGCCCGCTCGGCCAGCAGCAGCCGGTCCTGGAAGCGGGAGCTCTCCAGCCGGGCGAGTCCGGGCAGGGCGTTGACCGCGGCGTACAGGCGGGCCAGCGCGTCGACGCCGGCGCGCCGTTCCAGTTCCGCCGAGGCGTAGCGGGCCGCGTGCGGCAGCACCCCGGTCACCAGGCCGGCCACCGCGAGCCCGGCGGCGAAGGGCAGCAGCGCCGGCCAGGCCGACCCCGTCGCGGCCAGCCGGTCCAGGACGACCTTGGTCAGCCAGGCGGTGGCCACCGGCGCCGCCGCACCGGCGGCGGTCAGCGCCACCAGCGTCAGCACGCACCCCGGCGCGGCCCGCCAGGCGAGCGCGAACGCGGCCCGCGCGTGGCCCAGCGCCACGCGGACGCCCAGCGGCGCCGGCCCGGCCGGGCCGCGGCGCGCCGACGTCACCGGCCCCTCCCGGTCCCGCTGCCCTCCAGCGCCGGAAAGTCGATCATTTCGGACCCGGACGCGACCACCGCGCCGTCGCGGTCGAGCAGGCAGTAGGCCGGCAGCCCGTACACCTCGAACGCCTTGTGCACCGCGGCGCCCCCGTGCGGCTCCCGGACGATGCGGGCGACCGGCGCCAGCTCGGCACGCATCTCGGTCACCTCGTCCGGCTCGCCGATGAGGACGGCGAGCACCTGGCTGCGGTCGAACCCGCCGCGCACCGCGTAGGCGAGGAAGTCGGGCATCCGCTCGCGGCAGGCCCCGCACTGCGGCGTGAAGAAGCCGACCAGGCCGCCCAGGACCGACTCCCGGCTGACCGGTTCGCCCTCATCGGTGACCGCGTCGAACGGTGCGGGCATCTTCCCGGCCGGCAACAGCGTCGGCGGCGACTGCTGGCCGCGGGGCCGCGGCGCGGCGGCCGTCTGCCGCAGGCGCTGGAGGATGCCCATCACCAACACGAGGTTCACGGCCGACACGGCGCCGACAAGCACCAGGGCGGCGGTCAGATACACCATGATTGAGGCTCCCGTCGTAGTGGTCTTCCGGTCCCGGAAGGGAACGGTCAGGGGTCGCGCAGGGCGGTGCGGAACAGGTACGCGACGTCGTCGCCGCGTACCACCAGGGCGGCCAGCAGCGCACCCGCGGCGACCGCCACGACCACGCCGTCCGTGCGCAGGTCGTGCGGGCCGGGGCGGCCGGCGGCGAGGGCGCCGAGGACGGCGACCCCGGCGAGCAGGAGGTTGCGGACCTGGTATCCCCGGCCCATCGGCCGGTCCGATCCGGTGCCGAAGCACACGCACGGTATGGGTGCGCCGCGCGCCAGGGTCACCTGGATGCCGGCCGCGAACCCGGTGGCGAGGACGGCCGCCGCGGCCAGCCCGTACGGCGCGGTGCCCGGCACGGCGGCGAGCACCGCGATGCCGGCCTCCGCCGCGGTCAGCGCCACCGCCACCGGGATCCGCCGGCGGCGGGCCACCAGCCGGCCGGTGACGAGCGTGTCGGCGAACGCGCGCAGCGCCGCGCCGCTGCGCGCCTTGCCCCCCACGGCGGCCGCGAACACCACGCTGACCAGCACAGAGCAGCCGATTGCGACGTAGTCCACCGTTCCCCCGTTCGACCGGTGCCGCCTCTGCAGCGCACGGTACGGGGGACGGTGTGCTCCATCGCTGAACGTCGACTTGAGGCCGCATCCAGCCGCCCGCCCCTGGTCAGGGCGCCGGCGCCGGCGGCACCGGCAGAATCCGGCAGCAACCGGCAGCAACCGGCGGCAGTTCGCGGCACCATCCGGCGTGACGAATGGCGTAACGCGTTGTTCATATTCCCGTTAGAATCCGGACGGCCATCAATGGATCACGGGGGTTGACCGCGGGCGGAGGCGCCCAACATGCACGTGCAGAGCGAACCGGAGACGCTGGTCCGGCAGGCGTACGCGGCCATGCGGCGCCGGCCGCCGGACTACCACGCCGCCGTCGCGCGGCTGGACGAGGCCCTGTCGGTGCGGGGCGACGACGCCGAAACCTACCTGGCCAAGGCGATCTGCATGCTCGCGCTGGACCGGCCGAAGACGTGCCGCGAGCTGCTCGACGCCGCCGGCCGGCACGACGGCGGGCTGCTCGCGCCGCGGCTGCGGCTGGCGCACCTGGAGCTGGCCCGCGTGCTGCTGCGCCGGCACGCCTACGACGACGCGATCGAGGCCCTCGACGGCGCCGGGAACGATGCGCTGTGTCGCAGCGTCCGGGCGTACACCCGCAAACACCTCGGCGGCGACCCGCACCTGACGCTCGCCGAGCACGAGCGGGTGGTGCGGTGGCTCACCCGCCGGGAGCTCGACGCCGCCGAGCGGGCGCTGGGGCAGCGGCGCTACACCGATGCGCTGCACGCCTGCGACGCCGCCTCCCGGGTCGACGACCGCGGGTCGCGCCTGGCCCGGCTGCGGGCGACCGCGCTGCGCCGGCGGGTCGGCGACGCCCTCGACGACGGCTCCGCCCAGCTGCGCAAGATGCACAACCACCTGACCGCGGCCCGCGGCTGGCTGCACCGGGCCGCCGAGGACCCGGACGAGCGCGCCGAGTGCGCGGCCGAGGCGCGGGCGATCGAGGAGCTGCAGCAGCGGGTCACCGCCGCGTTCTGGCGGGCCGAGGTGGCCGCGCTGCGCTCACGCTTCGACGCCACGTGCCGCATCCACAACGAGGCGCGGATGACGTACGTCGAGTCCGGCGTGTTCCGCGCCTCGATCGCCGGGCTGCGCACCGACGCGGAGCGGCTCGAGCGGCGGCTGCCACCGGACAGTGACGCCCGCGGGCCGCTGGCGGTCCTGGTCGGCGAGATCCGCCAGGTGCAGCTGCGGTTCCGGTGACGTCAGTGCGGGCGGGCCGCCCGGTGCGCGCGCAGCACGTCGCCGCCGAAGTCGGACGCGGGGCGGCGCAGCACGGTGTGGGCGTGGTTGCCGTCCTCGGCCGTGTTGTCGTACTCGATGAGCAGATCGGGGCCCTGCACCCGGTAGTAGTGGCGCCCGCCGCGCTCGGCGGGGCCGTGCCAGGTGAACTCCAGCCGGTCGCGGTCCACCCGGGGGGCGATGTCGGCGGGCAGCCCGGTCGAGGTAGACGGCGACGAGCTCGTCGAGGCGGCCGCGCGCCGCGTCGGGCAGCTCCCCGGCCGCGAACCCGGGCGGCGGGGGCGAGACGTCGGCCCGGGGCCCGCTGAGGATGTCGGGCGGGGCCGTCGCGGTCCGCACCACGCGCGGGAGCATGTTGCGCGGTACCGCATCCAGCACCGCCCAGCCGAGGTCCGCCTCCGGGGCGAGCGGCGCCAGCACCGGCCGGCCCCGGTAGGCGGTGACGAGCGGGTTGGCGCCGAGGAACACCGGCGTCGGGTGCACCGCGTCGCCGTCGAGCGTCATCGTCACCGACAGGTGGTGGCCCTCGAAGCGCCACCCCCAGCGCGTGCCGGGCGCCGGTGTGCCGAACACGGCGACCCAGTAGTCGGCGCTGTGCCGCCCGCGCCGGTAGCCTTCGGCCCGGTCCAGCACCTCCTCGAGCGCCACGATCGCCATCGCCTGCGCGAACGCGTGCGGGGCGAGCCCGGTGGCCAGCAGCCGGTGCGCGGCCTTGCGCCCGTCGTCGCCGAGCTCGCCCAGCCCGACCCCGGGCCGGTACGGCGTGGGCCGGTACTCGATCCACCGCCGCCGCTGCTCGTCGTCGAACGGTACCTGCACGCGCTCGGGCGCGGCCCGCAACAGCCCGGCCGCCTCCCTGCGCATCGCCTCCGCAGTCGTCACGCCTCAGTGTCCCTCAGCGAACCCCGTGCATACGGGCGCGGATCCACGGCGTCAGCGCGGCGATGACGGCGCCGAGGACGATGGCGGCGCCGCCGAGGACGGCGAAGTACGGCACCTCGCGCGCGGGGGAGTAGTTGGTCGCGAGGGCCCCGGCGGCGGCCGTGCCCAGCGCCACGGACAGGAAGAACAGCGCCACCATCTGGGTGTGGAACGCGGCCGGGGCGAGCTTCGTCGACAGCGACAGCCCGACCGGCGACAGCAGCAGCTCGGCGACGCTCAGCACGAAGATCACGCCGATGAGGCCGAGCAGCGGCGCGCCGCCCGGGCCGGTGCCGGCCATCGGCAGGAACAGCAGGAACGCGACGCCCATGATGACCGTGCCGGCGGCGAACTTGACCGGGGTCGACGGCTGGCGCTCGCCGAGGCGGGTCCACAGCGCGGCGAAGACGCCGGAGAGCACGATGATGAAGACCGGGTTGATCGACTGTACCCACGACACGGGCATCGTCCAGCCGAAGAGGTCACGGTCGAGGCGCTGATCGGCGTAGACGGTCAGGACCGTGAACTGCTGCTGGTACAGCGACCAGAACCCGGCGCTCGCGATGAACAGCGGGATGAACGCGAGCACCCGGTCCCGCTCGGTGCGCTCGAGGGACCGGCCGGCGAGGATGACGACAAAGTACGTCACGGCGGCGACGGCGCTGAGCACCACGACGATCGTCGCGAGCCGCCGGGCGGCGAGCACCCCGGTCGCGGCGAGCACCGCCACCAGCGCCACCGCGGCCGCGACGAGCCCGGCCACGAGCGGGATCCGGGCCGGGGGCAGGGGGTGCGGGACGTCGTTGGCGGAGTCCGGGAGCCGTTTGCGTCCCAGGGTGTACTGCGTGAGCCCGATCGCCATGCCGGCCGCCGCCAGCCCGAAGCCGTAGTGGAACCCGAGCCCGGTCTGCGCGAGGCCGGTCAGCAGCGGCCCGGCCAGCGCGCCGACGTTGACGCCGAGGTAGAACAGCGAGAAGCCGGCGTCGCGGCGCGGGTCGCCGGCGGCGTAGAGGGACCCGACGAGCGAGGTGGCGTTGGCCTTCACCCCGCCGCTGCCGAGCGCGACGCAGACCAGGCCGAGACCGACGCCGGGCAGGCCCGGTACGGCGGCGAGGAAGACGTGACCGGCCATCACCAGCACGGCGCTGCCGAACAGGACCCGCTCGGCGCCGGCGACCCGGTCGGCCAGCCACGCGCCGCCGATGGTGGACAGGTAGACGAACCCGCCGTACGCCCCGACGATGCTCGTCGCGGTGGCCTCGTCGATGCCGAGGCCACCGCGGGAGCCTTCGTAGTACAGGTAGATCAGCAGGATGCCCTGCATGCCGTAGAACGAGAACCGCTCCCAGAGCTCAACCCCGAAGAGGTTGGCGAGGACCTGCGGCTGCCCGAAAAAGGTCGGCATGCCCGGCGGCTACCCGCCGTCAGGTCCCGTACACCTGGAAGGTGAACAGGGAGTAGCCCCACTGGGTGCCGCGGGCCGTGCCGTAGATGCGCACGTAGCGGGTGGAGGCGTTGAGGCCGGTGTTGTCGTCCTCGCCGCCGTTGCCGCCGGTCACCGTGCGCACCGTCGTCCAGGTCGTGCCGTTGGGCGAGGTCTGGATCTGGTAGTCGCGGCCGTACGCCGCCTCCCACACCAGGCGGACCCGGTTGACGGTGTGGGTGCCGCCGAGGTCGACCTGGATCCACTGCGGGTCGGAGAACTGGCTCGACCAGCGGGTCGTGGTGGATGCGTCGACCGCGTTGGACGCCGGGTACGAGGCGTTCTCGGTGCTCGACGCCGTCGCCGGGTGGTTCAGGGCCAGGTCGGACGGCGGCGGCGGGGTGGTGCCGACGGAGCAGTCGCCGATGCCCTGGGCGGCGTAGCGGATGCCGCCGAGCAGCAGGTTGCGGAACCCGGTCTCGGAGTAGCTGGCCTGGGTGTGGCCCATGCCGGTGTAGAACGAGCGGCCGCCGTCGTAGGCCCGGCACCAGGTGTTGGGGTGGTCGGCGCCCATGGTGCCGCCGCTGTACGTCGACTCGTCCAGCGTCGTCAGGACGTGCACCGAGCCGCGGGGGTTGGTGCGGTAGTTGTACCACTCGTCGCTGCGCGACCAGGCGGCCGGCAGGCCCTGGGTGGCCGGGTGGCTGGGGTCGGCGACGCGGACCGTCGCGGTCTGGATCGCCGGGTGGCTGAGGAAGTAGGCGCCGACGAGGCCGCCGTACCAGGCCCAGTCGTACTCGGTGTCCGCGGCCGCGTGCACACCGACGTAGCCGCCGCCGGCCCGGACGTAGTTCTCGAACGCGGTCTGCTGGGTCGCGTTGAGCACGTCGCCGGTCGTCGACAGCCAGATGACGGCCTTGAACCGGGCCAGGTTGGCCGCGGTGAACTGGTTGGCGTCCTCGGTCGCCTCGACGCTGAAGTTGTTCGCCGCGCCGAGCTGCTGGATGGCGGTGATGCCGGTGGGGATGGAGTCGTGGCGGAAGCCGGCGGTCTTGCTGAACACCAGCACCGAGAAGTCCGGCGCGGCGTGGGCGGGCACCGCGGTCAGGCCGAGCCCGGCCACGACGACGGCGAGGCCGAAGGCCAATCTGCGAAGCGTCTTCATCATGTGCCGTACACCTCCAGGCTGAAGAGTGAATAGCCCCACTGGGTGGCCCGGGTCGTGCCGTAGATGCGCACGTAGCGGGCCTGCACGTTGAGGCCGGTGTTGTCGTCCTCGCCGCCGTTGCCACCGGTGACGGAGCGGGCGGTGCTCCAGGTGGTGCCGTCGGCCGAGGTCTGGATCTGGTACGCCGACCCGTACGCCGCCTCCCACAGCAGCCGGACCCGGTTGACCGTGTGCGTGGCGCCCAGGTCGACCTGGATCCACTGCGGGTCGGAGAACGCGCTGGACCACCGGGTCGTGGCCGAGCCGTCGACCGCGGCCGAGGCCGGGTACGCCGCGGACTCGGTGCTCGACGCCGTCGCCGGCCGGTTCAGCGCCAGGTCGGTCTGCGGCGGGGTGGTGGTGCCGGTGACGAACGTGAAGCTGTCCAGGTCGAACAGCGCCGCCGTGCCGGTCCCGGCGAACGTCACGTACAGCGACGTGGTGCCCGCGGGCGCGCCGCTGATCGTGCCGCTGACGGTCGTGAACGTCTCCCACGAGCCGGTCGGGGTGACGGCCGCCGAGCCGATGATCGTGCCGGTCGGGGATCCGGTGCGCAGCTGCAGCGTCCCTCCGGTACCGGCGGAGGAGACCCGGGCGGTGAACGAGGTGGCGTTGTTCAGCTTGTACGGGTCGAACTCGATCCAGTCGCCGTTGTTGATGTCGCCGACGTCCACGCCGCCCTCGGCCGTGGTCTTGCTGTACTTGGTGACGCCCGACGAGGTCTTGTAGAACTCGGCCTGCCGGTGCTTGGGCGCCAGGATGTTCTGCGCGTGCGTGGTCAGGCCGCCCTTGTCGGTGTACTGCGCGTCGAAGATCGGGAAGATGTTCGACGCGTCGTCGTGCTCGCCGTCGACCGGGATCGTGATCGTGCCCGAGCACCCGGTCTGCGACGTGATCTGGTGCGCGTGCTGGTCGTGGCCGAGCACGTAGTTCATCGTGACCTTGCTGCAGTCGATGGTGCCGTCCTCGGGATCGGTGACCGTGACGCTCCACGGCACCGACTCGCCGAACTGGGCCAGCTGCCCGGAGGCCGGGCTGTTGACGACGACCGTCGGTGCGGTGTTGCCGACGCTGATCGGCACGCTGGCCGTGCCGGTGGCGCCCTGCGGGTCGCGCACCGTGAGGGTGGCGACGTAGTTGCCGTTGGCCGTGTACGTGTGGGCCGGGTTCGCGGCGGTGGAGGTACCACCGTCGCCGAACGCCCACGAGTAGGTCAGCGCGCCGCCCTCCGGGTCGGACGACCCGGCCGACGAGAACGTCACCGCCAGGGGCGCCGCGCCCGACGTCTTGTTGGCGCCGGCCACGGCCGTCGGCGCGCGGTTGCCGCCCGAGCCGACGTAGTCGTAGCGGTACAGCGCCGAGTTCGCGTCGCCGTTGAAGTAGCCGGTGCCGTAGTCCAGGACGTACAGCGACCCGTCGGGGCCGAACTGCATGTCCATGACCTGCTTGCCGTTCCACGGGAAGCTGTCGATCGCGCCGCGGGAGCCGTCGGCGTTGACGACGATCGGCTTGATCCAGCCGCGGCCGAACTCACCGGCGAAGAACTGCCCGTCCAGCGACGCCGGGAACTTCGTCGTCGACGGGTTGCTCGCGTTGTACCGGTAGACGGGCCCGGCCATCGGCGACTCGGAGCCGCCGCCGAACTCCGGCGGGGAGCCGGCGTCGCCGGCGTAGCGGATCCAGGCCGGCTTCGCCGGGGGCAGGGTGGTCAGGCCGGTGTTGCGGAACGAGTTGTTCGTCGGGCCGCCGGCGCAGTTGTACTTCGGGCCGGTGCTGTTGGTCGCGAAGTTCCACTCGTTGTACGTCTCGGTCGTGGTGTTCGTGCCGGTGCAGTACGGCCACCCGTAGTTGCCCGGCCCGGTGATCCGGTCGAACTCCACCTGACCCGACGGCCCGCGGTTCGCGTCGGTCGTGCCCGCGTCCGGCCCGTAGTCGCCGAGGTAGACGACGCCGGTCGCCTTGTCCACGGTCATCCGGAACGGGTTGCGGAAGCCCATGGCGTAGATCTCGGGCCGGGTGTTGGCGGTCCCCGGCGCGAAGAGGTTGCCGGCCGGGATGGTGTATCCGCCGCCGGTCGCGTTCGGCTTGATCCGCAGCACCTTGCCGCGCAGGTCGTTCGTGTTGCCGGCGGAGCGCTGGGCGTCGTAGACGGGGTTGCGGTCGGTGCGCTCGTCCAGCGGGGAGTACCCGGACGACTCGAACGGGTTGGAGTCGTCGCCCGTGGACAGGTAGAGGTTGCCGGCCGCGTCGAAGTCGATGTCGCCGCCCACGTGGCAGCACATCCCGCGGTTCGTGGCGACCTCGAGGATCGTGGCTTCGCCGCTGAGCGTGAAGTTGGTGCCGAGCGTGAACCGCGACAGCCGGTTGACGCCGTTGAACGGGGCGAACTGCGCGGCCGTGCCGTTGGCCGGCGCGTCGCCCGCGGGGGTGCTCAGCGGCGGGGCGTAGTACAGGTAGATGTAGCGGTTGGTGGCGAAGTTCGGGTCCGCGGCGACGCCCTGCAGGCCCTCTTCGTCGTGGGTGTACACCGGGATCTTCGCGATGACGGACGTGTTGCCGGCCGCGTCCGTGCGCCGCAGTGTGCCGTCCCGGGCGGTGTGCAGCACCGAGCGGTCCGGCAGCACCGACAGGGTCATCGGCTCGCCGGTCTCGGCGACGCCCTTGGCCAGCGTGACCTGCTGGAAGTCGGCCGGGTTGATGGCCGCCGCGGCCGGCGTCGCCGGGGTGGCGAGCACGCCGAGCCCCGGCGCGAGGAGGGTGAGGGCGGCCGCCATTGGCCGCCATCGCCGGGTGGGGTGATGTCGGGTCACTTGCTTTCCCTTCCTGACCACATTTGCCAGGCAGGGCGCGCGCCGCCGCGCCGCAGCCGAGTGCGTTGACGACCCGTCGCCGAACGGATCTTCGAGAGAGCGCTCTCAGAGCTGTGCGGGCAACACTATGGGGTTATTATCAATGTGTCCAGATGTATCGATGAATCTGGCAAAACTTTCGCTAACTCAAGCAAAAGTCGACCGTGCAGGGCCTGCAGGCGCTCGACCGGGATGTCGCCCAGAATCACATACCTCTCCACGCCGTCCGGCACGACGTCGTCGGGATCCATGAGCGCCGGGTACGGGTCGGGCCGCCCGGTGGCGAGCATGTAGGGCCGCGGATCCTCGGCCTGGGTCACCAGGGCGCCCGCCTTGTCGGTCATGATCAGGCCGTACTCCTGCATGGCCCGCGCGATGATCCGCGCCACCGGGCTGCGCACCGTGCTGATGTCGAACGCCGGGTCGAGCCGGAACCGCTGCCCCTCGCACGGGATGTCGGCGCCCTCGGTGTTGCCGTCGTCGCGGGTCGCCGGCCACGAGTGGCAGTTCGCCCGGGTGCGCACGGTGGCGATGTTGACCGCGTGGTCGATGTAACCGCGGCGCAGCTCGTCGATGCGGATCACGAACGCGCCCATCGGCAGCCCGGTCGCGGTGGCGCCGAGCGGGTTGGTGAAGATGCCCGGGTTGCGCGAGTAGTGCTCGATCCGGCCTCCCCAGCACGCCGACCAGTGGCCGTCCGGCGCCTGCTCGGCGCGCCAGAAGTCCCAGTACTCGTCGGTGTCGGGCCGGTAGATCGTGACCGCGCCGTCGGTGCCCTTCGACGGCGTCAGGTTCGCCGGGGTCGGCACGGCGGCCAGGCTGCCGGCGATGACCGGGCCGAGCTCGGGCTTGCCGAGGCAGTCCGAGAACGTCCAGCGCTGCGTCGGCGTGTGCCGGTCAACGGTGTAGATCGGCGTGGAGTACTCGTCGGTGTTGACCGCCCACGACCCGTAGTTGTTCACCTTGTCCAGGCGGATGTTCTCGACGATCGCGGCCGAGTTCGGCGCGAGCGGCACGTTACGGGGCAGCCGCGTGTTCCACAGGCCGCGCGGCGAGAAGCCGTTGGTGGGCCGGGCCGGGTGGCGCGGCGCGCCGGCGTGGGCGGCGGGCGGTACCGCCGCGACCCCCGCGGCGGCGAGGACCAGTGCGGTCATGATCGAGCGGCGCAGGCGCATGCGGCGAGGGTAGGTGCGGCCGCCGGCCGGGCACCCGAAACCGGCGTGCCGGACCGCGAACGTCCAGGTGGCACATGAAACTTCCCGGCCCGGCCGGCCTAGGATCGGCGCATGAGCTTCGAGGTCAGCGCCGACGCCTACGGGCGCTTCATGGGCCGATACTCCGAACCCCTGGCGAGGCGCTTCGCCGACCTCGCCGAGGGGCCGCGCGTGCTCGACGTCGGCTGCGGCGGCGGCGCGCTGACCGCCGAGCTGGTCGCCCGCGCCGGCGCGGCCGCCGTGTCCGCGGTCGACCCGTCCGAGGCGTTCGTCGCCGCCGCCCGCGAGCGGCTCCCCGGCGTCGACATCCGCCTCGCGCCGGCCGAGCGGCTGCCGTTCCCCGACGACACGTTCGACACGGCGCTGGCCCAGCTCGTCGTGCACTTCATGGCCGACCCGGTCGCCGGGCTGCGCGAAATGGCCCGCGTGACCCGGCCCGGCGGCGTGGTGGCCGCCTGCGTGTGGGACCACGCCGGCGGCACCGGCCCGCTCTCCGCGTTCTGGCGGGCGGCCCTCGAGCTCGACCCGGCCGCCCCCGACGAGTCCGGGCTGGCCGGCGCGCGGGAGGGCCACCTGGCCGAGCTCTTCACGGCGGCCGGCCTGCGGCACATCGAGTCCACGACGCTCACCGTCCGGGTCGCCGTCGGCGACTTCGAGACCTGGTGGGAGCCGTTCACGCTGGGTGTCGGGCCGGCCGGCGACTACGTCCGGACGCTCGGCCCCGAGCGCGTCGCGGCGCTGCGGGACCGCTGCGCGCAGCTGCTCCCCGAGCCGATCGAGGTGGCCGCGTCGGCCTGGACGGTCGCCGCCCGCGTCTGAGCCGGGGGTACCGTGTGAAGCGGTTGCCATGATCGAAGACGCCCTCGATTCGATCCTCGGCGCGGTGTCCGTGGCGGTCATCGTCCTCACCGCGCTGTCGGCGGCGCACACCGTCGTCGTGCCGCGCGGAACGTCCGTGCTCATCACACGGTGGGTGATGGCGGCCGTGCGGGCCGTCTTCGACCTGCGGCTGCGCTGGGCCCGCAACTACGGCGAGCGCGACCGGATCCTCGTACTGTTCGGGCCGGTGACGATGCTGGCCCTACCGGGCATATGGCTCGCGCTGACCCTGTTCGGGTTCACCGGGCTGTACTGGGCGCTCGGCGTCCGGCCGTGGCAGAACGCACTGCTGGACAGCGGCTCCTCGCTGCTCACCCTCGGCTTCCGCGAGTCGGTCGGGGTCGTCACCGGCTGCCTGCAACTCGTCGAGGCCACCCTCGGACTGCTGCTGCTCGCGCTGGTCATCAGCTACCTGCCGGCGCTGTACGCGACCTACTCCCGCCGCGAGATCCTGGTGACCTCCCTGGAGTCCGAGGCCGGCACCCCGCCGTCGGCCGTGCGACTGCTCGAGCGGCTGCTGGAGGCCGACGGGATCGGGCTGCTCGACGGGTACTGGCACGAGTGGACCCGCTGGTTCAACGAAATCGAGGAGACGCACTCCTCGAATCCCATCCTGGTGTTCTTCCGGTCCCCGTCACCGCAGCGGCACTGGGTGACCGCCGCCGGCACGGTCCTCGACGCGGCGGCCCTGGTGTGCTCGTCGTTCGCGCTGGGTGAGGTGCGCCCGTCGCACGCCGACCTGTGCCTGCGGGCCGGCACGCTCGCCCTGCGCCGGGTCGGCGACTACTTCCGCATGCCCGCGCATCCGGGCGCGGCCATGGGCGACCCGGTGGCGGTCGGCCGGTCGGAGTTCGACCGCGCCTTCGACCGGCTGCGGCGGGCCGGCGCGCCGCTGTGCCGCGACCAGGACCGCTGCTGGCGGGACTTCGTCATGTTCCGGGCCCGCTACGAGGCGACCCTGCTGCAGTTCGCGTCGCTGACCACCGCCCCGGCCGCGCTATGGTCGGCGGACCGGCCCATCCCGTTCCACCGGCTGCCGATCACCCGCCGGCACGCCGAGCCGTGGCTGTGACGTCCGGGCCGGTCGCGGCCAGCGAGCCGAGCAGCGCCAGCCCGCGGGCGCTGTCCGAGCCCGGCTCGGCGTGGTAGATCACCAGCAGCTGGCCGCCGGAGTCGCCGATGGCCAGCTTCTCGCGGCGAAGCTCCAGCAGGCCGACCTCCGGGTGGCGCATCCTGGTCGGCGCGCCCGCGAGGGGCCGCACGTCGTGGCGGGCCCACAGCCGGCGGAACTCCTCACTGGCCAGGGAGAGCTCGCCGACGAGCCGCTCGACGCGGGGGTCGTCGACGTCGTCACCGATCGAGGTGCGGAAGGCGGCGATCATCCCGCCGATGGCCTGGTCCCAGTCCGGGTACAGGTCGCGCTCGTCCGGGTCGAGCAGCAGGTCTCGCAGCCGGTTGGTGCCCGGGAGGATCCGCGGCGACAGCGCCGTGGCCAGGCGGTTGGCCGCCAGGACCTCGAACATGCGGCTCTCCACGAACGCCGGCAACCCCAGCACGTCCAGCAGCTGGCGCGTGCCGGCCGGCACCACCTCCCGGCGCGGCCGCCGCGGCGCGCGGGGGCGGGCCGCGGACAGCCCCATGAGGTACTGCGTCGCCTCCGCGTCCAGCCCGAACACCCGCGCCAGGGCCTCGAGCACCGGCGGCGACGGGTTGCGGTCGCGGCCCTGCTCGAGGCGCAGGTAGTAGTCGGCACTGATCCCGGCGAGCGTGGCGACCTCCTCTCGGCGCAGCCCGGGCGTGCGGCGCACCCCGACCACGCGCAGCCCCGCGTCGGCCGGGTCCACCAGCTCCCGGCGCGCCCGCAGGTACTCGCCCAGCGCGTTCGACCTGGTCACCGCTCCACCCTACGGCCCGCCCGGCGGGGCATCCTGGCCCTGCCACCCCCAGGATGGCCACGGCTCTGCCTGCGCCCGGCCGCCCGGGGCATGGTGGTGGCATGACGAAGAATGACCTGCCCGGGGGCGTCTACCGCACCGCCGGCCTCGAGCTCACCCGCTTCGGGTACGGCGCCATGCAGCTGGCCGGCCCCGGCGTCTTCGGCCCGCCGAAGGACCGCGCCGCCGCCGTCGCCGTGCTGCGCGAGGCCGTGGCGATGGGCATCACCCACATCGACACCGCCGACTTCTACGGCCCCCACGTCACCAACGAGATCATCCGGGAGGCCCTGGCGCCGTACCCGGACGAGCTGCACATCGTGACCAAGGTCGGCGCCCGCCGCGACGAGCAGGGCGGCTGGCCGCACGCACGAAGCCCGCAGGAGCTGCGCACGCAGGTGCACGAGAACCTGCGCAACCTCGGCCTCGACGCCCTCGACGTGGTCAACCTGCGCGTCGGCGGCTTCGACTCACCCGAGCCGGGCTCGATCGCCGAGCCGTTCGGGGCCCTGGCCGACCTGCAGCGCGAGGGCCTCATCCGCCACCTCGGCCTCAGCACCGTCAACGCCGAGCAGCTCGCCGAGGCGCAGGCGATCGCCCCGGTGGTGTGCGTGCAGAACATGTACAACATCGCCCGCCGCGGCGACGACGACCTCGTCGACCTCACCGCACGGCAGGGGATCGCCTACGTGCCGTACTTCCCGCTCGGCGGCTTCTCCCCGCTGCAGTCCGACGAGCTGCAGGACGCGGCCCGGCGCCTGGCCAGCACGCCGCTGTCGCTCGCCCTCGCCTGGCTGCTGCACCGCTCGCCCAACATGCTGATCATCGCCGGCACCTCGTCGGTGGAGCACCTGCGCGAGAACGCCGCCGGCGCCGCCCTGCAGCTGCCGCCGGACGCCCTCGCCGAGCTCGACGCGATCGGCCGGGGACAGTTGCTTCCGGGCAAGTAACCTTCGGTATATTGTCGGCGCCTCGGACATCGCGGTGGATGGAGGGCGCCATGCGCAGCGAGTTGGTCGTGGACCGGAGCGTCCAGCGTGACGCCCTCGACCAGGTCCAGGTCCACATCGGCCTGCGCGGCCTGGTGGACCTCGGCACCCAGCCCGTCCTCGAGGAGGCGCTGGACCGCGCGCTGGCCGAGCCCGGCGTCGCCGAGATCGTCGTCGACCTCGCCGAGCTGACCATGCTCGACTCAACCGGCATCGCGACGCTGCTGGCCGCCTACCGCACCGGCCGGGCCGGCGGCGTCGCGGTGCGGGTCGTCAACCCGGCCGGCATGGTGCGGCGGGTCCTGGAGATCACCGGGGTCCTGAAGACCCTGGAGGCCTAGGTCTCCTGCGCAGTGAGGCCGGCCGCGGGCACCTCGGCCTGCGCGTCGGTGATCTCCTCGCCATCGGGCGGGCCGGCGGCGTCGCGGTGCGGGTCGTGAACCCGGCCGGCATGGTGCGGCGGGTCGTGGAGATCACCGGGGTCCTGAAGACCCCGGAGGCCTAGGCCTCCTGCGCGGTGAGCTCTGCCGCGAGCACCTCGGCCTGCACGTCGGTGATCTCCTCGCCATCGGGCGGGCCGGCGGCGTCGCGGTGCGGGTCGTCAACCCGGCCGGCATGGTGCGGCGGGTCGTGGAGATCACCGGGGTCCTGAAGACCCCGGAGGCCTAGGCCTCCTGCGCGGTGAGCCCGGCCGCGGGCACCTCGGCCTGCGCGTCGGTGATCTCCTCGCCATCGGGCGGGCCGGCGGCGTCGCGGTGCGGGTCGTGAACCCGGCCGGCATGGTGCGGCGGGGCGTGGAGATCACCGGGGTCCTGAAGACCCTGGAGGCCTAGGTCTCCTGCGCGGTGAGGCCGGCCGCGGGCACCTCGGCCTGCGCGTCGGTGATCTCCTCGCCATCGGGCGGGCCGGCGGCGTCGCGGTGCGGGTCGTGAACCCGGCCGGCATGGTG
This sequence comes from Dactylosporangium sp. CA-139066, assembly GCF_050936175.1. Classification (NCBI taxonomy): domain Bacteria; kingdom Bacillati; phylum Actinomycetota; class Actinomycetes; order Micromonosporales; family Micromonosporaceae; genus Dactylosporangium; species Dactylosporangium sp. CA-139066. The sequence goes on from NZ_JBNJNH010000001.1 coordinate 5,238,888, forward strand.
CGGCGGGGCGTGGAGATCACCGGGGTCCTGAAGACCCTGGAGGCCTAGGTCTCCTGCGCGGTGAGGCCGGCCGCGGGCACCTCGGCCTGCGCGTCGGTGATCTCCTCGCCATCGGGCGGGCCGGCGGCGTCGCGGTGCGGGTCGTGAACCCGGCCGGCATGGTGCGGCGGGGCGTGGAGATCACCGGGGTCCTGAAGACCCTGGAGGCCTAGGCCTCCTGCGCGGTGAGCCCTGCCGCGAGCACCTCGGCCTGCACGTCGGTGATCTCCTCGCCGTAGTCGCGGACCAGGTCGGCGCGGGTGTACACGATGTGCCCGTCCGCGGCGGCGGCCTCCGGTACCAGGCGCACGCCGCCGTCAACGTCGGCGGCCAGCGCCGGATCGGCGTCGTTGCACTGCGCGAGCGCGCGGATGTCGTCGGCGGTGATTGTCGTCATGGCCAGAAGCTGCCCGGCCCAGCTCGGACGCAAACATGGCGCCGCCCGCCGTGACACTGTCATCGTGACAGTGCGCCTGGGCTTCCCCCCGGGAAGCCCAGGCGGAGGCGGCGTTGGGTGCTGACAGTGTCGGGTCGGCAGTGTCGCGGCGTCCGATGCTGACAGTGTCGGGTCGGCAGTCTCGCGGCGTTGGGTGCTGACAGTGTCGCGTCGGCAGTGCGGCGGCGTCCGATGCTGACAGTGTCGGGTCGGCAGTGTGGCTGGGCTTCCCCCTGAGGTGTGGACACCCTGAGACTGGACGTTGGTCCAGAGGAAGGGGTGTCCCTGTTGGGGCGTCCATCGAAGTACACGGAAGAGTTCCGGCGTGATGCGGTCGAGTTGGTTCGCTCGTCGGGCCGGCCGATCAACGAGGTCGCTCGTGAACTGGGCATGAGCCACGAGACGTTGCGGAACTGGGTCCGGCGGCAGGACCAGCCAGCGCGGCCGGAGGGTGCGGCGGCGGGTGTCGGATTGTCGGTGGCGGACAAGGACGCCGAGATCGCCCGGCTCCGCGCCGAGGTCGCTGAGCTGCGGGTCGAGAAGGAGATCCTGCGCAAGGCAGCCGCCTATTTCGCCAAGGAGATGGATCGGTGACCAGCCGCTTCCAGTTCATCTCCACCCACCGTGCCGTCTACGGCGTGAAGCGGCTGTGCCGGCTGCTGGCGGTGTCCCGGTCCGGGTTCTACCGCTGGATCGCCGCCGAACCGGACCGTCGCGCCCGGGCCGAGGCCGAGGACGAGCTCGCAGACCAGATCGCCGCCGTGCACACCGAGTCCAGTGGCACCTACGGATCGCCGCGGGTCACCGCCGAGCTGCACGCTCAGGGCGTGCGGGTCAACCGCAAGCGGGTCGAGCGGGTCATGCGCCAGCGTGGCATCGCCGGGAAGCATCTACGGCGCCGCCGGCGCACGACGATCCCGGACCCGGCCGCCGCGCCGGTCACGGATCTGCTGCGCCGGGACTTCACCGCCACCGCCCCGGATCAACGCTGGTGCGGCGACATCACCTACCTGCGCGTCGGGGCCGGTTGGCTGTTCCTGGCCACGGTTATCGACATCGCCACCCGCCGGCTCATCGGCTGGTCGATCAACACCCACATGCGTACCAGTCTCGTCATCGACGCCCTCGAGGCCGCGGTCGCCGCCCGCGGCGGCCAGGTCGACGGGGTCATCTTCCACACGGACAAGGGATCGCAGTACGGCAGCACCGCCTTCGCCGCGGTCTGCGACCGCCACGGGGTGCGCCGCTCGACCGGCCGGACCGGCACCTCGTATGACAACGCCCTCGCCGAGGCGTTCTTCGCCACCCTGAAACGCGAACTCGACGTCGATCGCCGCACCTGGGCATGCGAAGCCGACGCCCGCCGCGACGTGTTCCGCTGGATCGCCTTCTACAACCACCGCCGACGCCACTCAGCCCTCGGCTACCACAGCCCCGCCGACTACGAACGAACCCTCACATCCGCTACCCTGCAACAGATTGCGGCATAACCCGGTGTCCACATCCCGGGGGGAAGCCCAGGCGGCGTTGGCTGCTGACAGTGTCACGGCGACAGTGTCGCGGCCTTGCGGCGCTGGAGGGTCACCGCCGTTCGGCCACCCAGTGGGCCTGGCAGCGGGCGGCGGACGTTGACCGTGCCTCGGCTATCCCCGGCGCACCGTCGACGTCCACGACGGTGACCGCCCGCCGCGGTGCTGGCGGCCGGCCCGCGACGGCGGCAGACTGTGCGCAGGACCCGCACGGCGGACGGAGTTGCCGATGTCCCTGCAGGAGTGGCGCGACTCGATCGACGACATCGCCCGCAAGTACCTGGACTTCCAGATCGCCGCGATGGTGCTGTACCACACCGGCGTGCAGCGCGAGCGCGCCGGCGACGCGGCCGGCGCCGAGGCGTTCCTGGAGGTCGCGCTCTACGCGCGCGCCTCGCTGGCCAGGCAGAAGGGCTCGATGTTCGAGAACTTCAGCCGCGACGAGACGCTGCGGGCGTTCCAGCGCATCGACTACGCCACCATCCTCTGGAAGGCGCTGCCCGACGAGGCCATCGACGACAACCGCCCGCACTACGACCTCCCGCCGCGCCCGCGCGGGCGGGCCGCCGCCTGCGACAAGTCCGCCTACGCCGCGCGCGTGCGGGCCCTCCTGCAGGAGTACTCCTAGCTAGTCACTAGCGCCTGGTTCATCACTGAGGCGGGACGCCGCCAGCCGAATCTGGGCCGGCCGCAGCCCCGCCTCAGAGATGCAACAGGCGCTAGCCGGCCGCGGCGTGCGCGAGCAGCTGCGGCAGCGTCAGGCCCGCCTCCCAGGCGGCGTTCTGGGCCCGGATCAGCGCATCGATGAGCGGACGGTCCGGCTCGCGCCGCTCGACCTGGCCGTAGTAGGCGAGCTGGAAGTCGAGCTGGTCGAAGGCGCGCCGCCCGTGCAGCGGCAGGTGCAGCCGCATCGGCCGGCCCGCTGCGTCGGGCGCCTCGACGAGCACGCACCGGGCCGACGGCTCGGCGCCGGGTGGTGGGCGCAGCCCGCCCAGGACGCCGAGCCGCTGCCGGCAGGCGTCCGCGTACGTGCCGGTCGGCCGGACCTCGCCGCTCTCCTCCAGGTACATCGGCTGCTCGAGGTCGGGCCGGGCGAGCACCCGCTGCACCGCGACCAGCGCGCGGGCGTGGTCGGCGGCGCTCAGCGCCTCGCGCTCGACCAGGTAGGCGAGCACCTGGAACGCGAGGTAGCAGCGCTGGATGAGGGGGTCGTCGACCGCGGCGAGGAGGGCGGCCAGCCCGTCGGGCCGCAGCTTGTTGAACCAGGCCAGGTCGGCGAACAAACCCTGGCGCACGATCGTCGTGCCGACGGCGGTGTCCAGGATCGCCGCCACGGCGGCGCCGTCGGCCCGGCCCAGGACGACCAGGAGCCGGGCGACGGCCTGCCGGGCCATCCAGTCGCCGTCGGCGAACTCGGCCACGAGCTGCCCGCGCAGTGCCGGGAAGGCGGAGTCGATGAGCCGGCGGACCGGGGCCGGGCGCAGCCGCGCCAGCTCGGCCAGGACGGTGAGCATGTTGCCGCTGTCGCGGGCCATGGCGGTCGCCGCCGAGGCGCGGCGGCGTTCCTCGATGGGCACGGCCAGCAGCTCGCTTGCGCCGGCGACCAGCGCGCGGACGAGCGAGCGGGTCAGCGCGGCGGCGTCGGCCGGCGACCCGGCGGGCGGCGCGAGCACGAAGCGGCACAGGTCGGCGACCTGGCGCCGCTCGTCGTCGCTCCACCGGAACGCGTCCAGCCCGCCGACCAGGCCCCAGAACATCGTCAGCGGGTCGACGTCGCCGGCGGCGACCGCCTCCCGCAGCCACGCCCGCTCGTCGAGCCGGCTCAGCGCGGAGACCGCCGCCTCGGCCTCGTCGGTCGCCGGGCCGCGGGCGAGCCGGCGCAGGTCCTCGCGGGCCGCTGCCGCGGCCGGCGCGTCCACGCCGGCGAAGGAGCGCGCCAGCAGGAAGCCGAGCCCGTGGCAGGCGCCGACCGCGCCCGGCGTCGGCCGGCCGTCCGCGGCGGCGGCGACCGCGGCGGCGAGCGGCCGCAGGTTGGCCGCCTCCGGCGCGCCGGCGGCGCCGATGAGGTACAGCAGCTCCTCGAGCACCCGGTCGCTGACGTTCTCGCGCGCGTCCCGGACGGCGACGGCGACCCGCTCGACCGCGGCCCGGTCGACCCCGGCGCGGAGTGGACGCACGGCCGTGCCCTGCAGGGTGTACAGCAGCGCCAGCTGGTTGGCTTCGCTCAGCGACGGCAGCAGCCCGGCCAGATGGGCCAGGGTGACCGGGGTGACGCGCACGATGCTGCGCAGGAACGAGCGCTGCAGGTCGGCGTCGCCGAGGTCGGCGAGGACGCGGCCCAGCACCAGGATCGAGTCGTGGACGATGTCGTGCAGCGCCCACCGCAGGTCGGTCGCCACGGCCGGGGCGGTGCGCCGGCAGCGGTCGGCGACGCGGACCAGCGCGGCGAGCGTCTCGGCGCCGAGGCCGGTGTCGGTGAACCGCGGCGTGCCGCTGTCGATGAGCGCGGCGCTCGTGCGCAGCCGCACGAGCTCGTCGCGGTCGGCGAGCAGCCGCGGCAGCGCCTCGGCCGCGGCGGCGTCGAGCCGGCCGCCCTCGACCACCAGCAGGGCGGCCAGGTCGGCGACGCGCCGGTCGGGGTTGCGCCGCCACCGGCGGGCCGCGGCCGCCGGCGGCGCCGTGCCGACGGCCAGCATCTCGGCGGCGAGGTCGGGCCGGTCGCGGCGCAGCAGCGCGTCGACGGCGGCGGACGCGCCCGCGTCCAGCACCAGGCGCTGCTCCCGGCCGAGGCGGCGCAGCGCGCCGGCGGCGGCCTCGGCGCCCGCCGGCTCGGCGAGGCGGCCCCACAGCGCGCCGGCGTCCTCGGCCTGCAGCGCCGAGCGCGCCTCGGCGACCAGGTGCCCGCAGGTGAGCGTGGCCCAGTTGAACAGCAGTTCGCGGGACGCGCCGGCGAACAGCGGCTCGAAGGCCAGCAGGTCCGCGTGGGCCGCCCCGCGCGGGCCGGCCGCCGGGACCGGCCCGCCGTCGCGGTGGCCGGCGACGCGCGCCGCGGCCAGGTCGCGCTCCCGGGGATCCGCGATCGCGGCGGCGTACGCGTCGGCGGCGGCCAGCAGCGGCGCCGACCAGTCGGCGACGGCCAGCGTCACGGCCAGCTCGAGCAGGCGCAGCCGGTCGTCGGCCTCATCGACGTCCCGGGCGAGGCGAAGGACGGCGTCCGGGTCGAGCGCGCGGCCCTCCAGGCGCGCCAGGTGCAGCTCGGCGCGGGCCCGCGCGTACGGGTCGGCGATGCGCGGCACCCGGGCGGCCAGCCGGGCGACCAGGCCCGGGTGGCCGACGGACAGCGTGGCCGGGTCGAACGCCGGGTCCTCCTGCGCCATCGCCGCGGCCAGCCGGCCCAGCGTGCGGGTGACCGACTCGGCGTCGTGCGGCAGGGCGGCCAGCGCCACGCACGCGGCCTCCACCGCGAACCCGTCGGCGGCCAGCAGGCCGGCCGTGCGGTCCAGCACCCAGCAGCGCAGAAACGTGAACTCGGCCGCGATGCCGTCCAGCGACGTCAGCATCTCCGGCACGGGCCGCGCGGCCCGGGGCGCGTTCGGGTCGAGGCGCCAGCCCGTGCTGCGCCCGTCCGGGTCCGCCGCCTGGTGGGCCGTGGCGACGGCGTACGCGAGCGCGAGCGGGCCGTCCCGGGTGATCGCGAACCCGTGGATGTCGAGGCTGGCGGCGAGCTCGTACCGGCGCAGGGAGTCCGTGCGCCGGGTGGCGTCGACGAGGTACTCCTGCAGGCTCACCGTCAGGTGACCGGTGCCGCTGCCGAGGTAGGCGTCGTCGGTGACCCGCCGCAGGGCGTCGCGGGCGGCCCGGCGGAACTCCTCGCCGCGGCGGCCGAACGCCCGCACGACCTGGCGGTCGGTCTCCTCGTCGCGCACCGCGGCCTCGAACGCGCTCACGAACGGCCCGAGCCGGACCCGGGCCGCCGCGTCGCGCAGCAGGAAGGCCGTGCGGTCCGTCCGCCACGCGAGCCGCCGCCGCACGCCGGGCCCGGCCACCTGGGCCAGGGCGACCGGGCGGGCGGCGCCGCCGACGCCGAGCGCGATCCAGGCGGCCAGCGCGTCGCCGCGGGTGTCGTCGTCCTGGCCGGCGTCGCGGGCGAGGGCCTCCAGCTCCGCGGCGATGCCGGCGGGCTCGGTCTCGTCGACGATCCAGCGCATCACGCGGGCGGTCAGCGGCGAGTCCACGATGATGCGCTCGGGGGCCAGCAGCGGGTCGGCGTCGCTCTGGTCCAGGGCCGGCACGATCACCGTGTCCAGCCGGACCGCGGCGGCGTGCCGGGTCGGCGGGGGCAGGTCGTCCATCGCCGCCTCGGCCGTCAGGCGGCTGCGCTCGGTGACCAGCCGCTGCGTGTCCCGGAAGCTCACCACGTCATAGAGGCCGATGACCAGGCGCACCAGCGCGGGCGGCGCGGCCTCGAGCCGGGCCACCAGCCAGGGCTTGAGCTGGTTGCGGAACGGCGTGAGCGCCGGCGGCAGCGGCAGCCGGGGCGCCGCCTCGGCCGCGGGCGGCGCCGTGGCGGTGACCCGCCGCAGCAGCACCCGGTCGCGCTCCAGCAGATCGGCCCACACCCGGCCCGGGTCGGCCCGCTCCTCGTCGCCGGGCGTCGCCGCGCCCGCCGTCCCCGCGGCCGGGTCGCCCGGGTCCGCGGCCACGACGGCCCGCAGCGCGCGCAGCGTCGACCAGCCCAGCTCCGTCGAGTCGCGGTACTGCGCGGCGAACAGCGCCTCGGTGACCCGCCGGTCCGACAGGCGCAGCGTCTCGACGGTGCCGGCCGCGGCGGCCATCTCCCACGGCGAGCCCGACGTCAGGGCGGCGGCGAGCGCGGCCGCCGCGACCTGCGCGGGGCGCTCGCCGGTCGGCAGCGTCACCGCCGAGGCGAGCAGCGGCGCGACGGTGGCCGCGGCGCCCGGCCGCTGCCGGCCCGACTGCAGGCGCCGCGCGTCGGCGGCCAGCGACGCGGTCACGGCCAGCTCCACCGGCCCCGCGGTGACCCGGGCCAGCTCGCCGAGGCCGGCCGCGAGCAGGCGCGCCGCGTACTCGCCGTCGGGCCCGGCCAGCAGCGCCGGCAGCAGCGCCTCGAGCCCGGCCGGGTCGGCGCGGCTCAGGTGCCCGAGCCCCAGCCGGATCGGCTCGGCCCAGCGGGGGTCGCGCAGATGCCCGGCGATCCGCCCGGCCGCGGCCGCGCCGTCGGCGACCAGCCAGCGCCCGGCGAGGTACTCCTGCAGCGTCAGGTGCAGGAACCCGAACACGTGCGGCGCCCGCTCCGAGATGAGGCCCATCGCCGCGACGTACTCCGGCCCCTCGTCCGGCGCGCAGGCCACCTCGGGCGGCAGCATCGCCGCCGCCGAGCGCGCGCACGCCTCCAGGTCGGCGGCGCGGATGACCCGCCGCCGGGACACGCGGTGGATCTCGTACGCGACGGCGGTCTGCAGCGCGACGAGCATGTCGGGCCGCACGCCGGGCCGTTTGCGGACCGCCCGCTCGAGCGCGTCGTCGACCATGAACAGGTAGAGGTCGCTGCGCAACAGCGAGCCGCCGCGCAGGCGCCGGTGCGCGAAGCCGCCGGAGGCGACCGCCGAGATCAGCGACAGCAGCAGGTACGGGTTGCTCGCCAGCTGCCCGATGCCGCCGGCGCCGGAGACGGCCGCGCGGACCTCGGCACCCAGCTCCGCCGCCCGGCGCGGGCCGAGCCCGGTCGCGGCGCAGTAGTGCCCCAGCCAGAAGTCGCACGTCGCCAGCGCCGCCGCCTCCGGCATGGGCCGCAGGATCAGCTGGTGGATGTGGCCGGTCAGGTCGTTGCGGTGGTACCCGACCAGGCGGCTGGACAGCGCCAGCTGGTTGCCGGGCAGCTCCGCCGGCAGCCGGTGCCGGCCGCCCTCGCCGTCGACCATCCGGTTGAGCCGGGCCAGCAGGTCGGTGCGCTGCTCGCGGGTCGGCACCTCGTCGAGGCCGTCGATCATGAGCAGGAGGCGGTCGGCGTCGGCGGCGCGGGCGACCAGGCGGTGCAGGTCGGCGGCGGACAACCGGTCGCGGCTGCTCGGGTCGGCCGGCGCGACGCCGGACCAGCCGGCCTCGGCGGCGGCCATCGCCAGTGCGTGCCGCCCGGCGCCGGGCCGGTCGGGCCCGAGCCGGGTGACGAGGTCCGCGGCCGTGCACAGCACCGGCAGCCGCCACAGCGGGTCGTCGAAGCGGGACGCGGCCGCCTGCGCCAGCGCGAGCCGGCGCAGCAGGGTCGTCTTGCCGCTGCCCGGGTCGCCGAGCACGACGCACCGCCACGTGGAGCGCAGCAGGTCGGCGGCGGAGTGGACGGTCAGCCCGCTCAGGTCGAGCCGGTCGGCGTCGGCCGACGCCCCGAGGTACGACGGCAGGGACTGCTCGGTGAGCTCCCACGCCTCGGCCTCGCCGGACATCGGGCCGGTCGCGGCGTCGCCGAGCTCGCCGCGCCGGGCGTGCTCGTTGGAGCCGTCGTCGACGAGGTCGCCGCCCCACGGCGCGTCCCGCAGCGGCGCGCCGAGCTCCGCGCCGGCGATCTGGGCCCCGGTGGTCTCGTGGGTGGCGACGAACCACCGCAGGTACGCCTCGAGGACCGGATCGGCGGCGGAGAACACCTCGCGCGCCGCGCCCGGCTCGGCCCGCCGCTCGGGCCGCAGCACCTCGTCGCGGGCGGCGCCGGACTCGTCGGCGAACCTGAGGGCGACGGGGTGCTGCTCCCAGTCGCCGTCCGGCACGTACCGGCGCAGCTTGGCCGCCAGCGCGTCGCGGACGTCGTCGTAGTCGGGGTCCCAGTACAGCTCGTCCTGCCGCTCCAGGTCGTCGAGCACCGTGTCGCTGAACCAGGCCCGCTCGTAGGTGCCGGAGTAGCCGGCCGCCTCCCCGGCGCTCGCGGCCAGCCACACCCGCTGCGTGCGCCCGGTGGCGAGGTCCCACGCCGGCGGCAGGCTGATCGGCCGCGGCCAGCGCGCCGCGACGCCGGGCGGCAGCGGCAGCTGGCACGCGTCGACGACGACGATCTGGCGGGCGAAACCGGCCAGGAACGTCGAGCCGTAGAGGGCGATCAGCTCGCCCAGGTCGACGGTCTGCGCGTTGCGGGTGGTGGCGTCGGCGAGCACCAGGCGGCGGCGCCGCTCGGCGTCGAGCACGCCGTGCCCGGCCCAGAAGATCCACAGCAGGTCGCCCGAGCGGTCCGGGATGTCCTCGGCGATCGCCCGGCCCACGTTGGCGCTGGTCGCCTCCCGGTCCCCGGCGCCGCCGCCGAGCATGACGATGTTGTCGGCCGGGACGCCGCGGCCGCCGAGCCAGCCGGCGAAGCGGTCGGCCGTGTGCGCCAGCGCCGGGCGGTCCTCGAAATGCGGCGAGGCGTAGCGGCCGACGCCGACGACGAGGGCGTGCGTGCGCCGCGGGTCGGCGAACGGGGCGCCGCGCCCGCCGCCGGTCACGGGATGATCTCGCAGAGGCGGTCGTAGAACGTGGGGTTGCCGAAGTAGTCGCTGTGCGCGAACGGGAACGGGTTGCCGCTGGGTACCGCGACGTCGCGGACCCGGCCGGGGAAAATGCCGGCGCCGACGTAGGCGAGCAGGTCGCGCGGGTCGTAGAAGTTGGTCCACGGCGGGACCTGGTCCGGCAGCGGTTCGCCGAAGGTCAGCGACGGCAGCGCGTTGAGCTCGTAGAGGTAGGGCGCCTGCGAGCCGACGGTCACCAGCGCCGCGACCTCCGGCACCGGCTCGCTGGCCAGCAGGTCCACGCAGGCGATGCCGCCGAGGCTGTGCGCGACCAGCACGACCGGGGGCGAGACGTCGCGGCAACGGGCCCGGATGAAGTCCCGGATCCGCTGGCCCCGGCTGAGGTACAGCAGGATGTCCCCGGCCATCGGCGACGTCGCGTCGGTGATCGCGCCGCGGCGGCGCTGCACGAAGCCGGCGCCGGCCCAGCGCCAGGCCAGCACCGCGGCCGTGCGCGCCAGGTTGGAGCCGAACCCGAGGTCGGCGTGGCCGAGCGCCTCGAGCAGCAGGAGCAGCAGCCGTTCGCGGCGGGCCTCGATCACCGGAACCGGGCCCTCGGGCCGCTCGGCGGCCCGCCGGATCGCTTCGGCGAGGATCGCCCGGCCGAGCGCGCCGGCCACGACCCGCGGCCGGCCGGCGGCCAGGGCCTGCCGCGTGGGCTCGGCATCGAGGACGTCGGGCACCGCGGCCGCGAACGCGACGGCGAGGCCGACGTCGGCGAGCTCCGCCCGTAGCGCCGGGTCCTCCGGCAGCGCCCGCGCGCGGGCCGTCAGCCGGTCGCCGGGCGCCTCGGCGCGCAGCACGAACGCCTGCTCGTCGCCGGCCGGGCCGCCCGAGGCGATGAGGCGCAGCTCGTGCAGCGGGTCGGCGTTCAGCAGCGCCCACTGCGACTCGCGCCAGTCGCGCTCGGCGGCCCGCTCGTCGCTGAGCCGCCGCGCGTCCGGCCAGGCCGGCACGGAGGCGCCCTCGGCGTGCATCGCGGCGCCCAGCTTGTCGCCCCACTCGCAGTCCAGCACCGCGACGTCGGGCCGGCGGCGCACCACGTTGGCGCGGACCCGCTCCAGCTGGGCCAGGTAGCTCTCGGTGCGGACACCGGTGCCGTGTACAAAGAGGACCGTCGCTGTCATGCCGCCCATTTCGGTCTGCGGAACCGCCGGAACTCCTACGAGGCAAGGCTACCGATGCACACCGTGACGGCGACATCCCGATTCGTACGGCGGCCGAATCACCCGAACGGCCCGCGTACAGTGGAGCGCACATCGCCCACTGCGGCCGGGAGCGACGCGTGAGACGCATCATGCTCGAGTGTGACTTCGCCGGCGAGCGCGCCCCGTTCAACGTCTACATCGGTGCCCCGGCGGCGGACGCGCACCCGCTGGAGCAGCAGGCGGCGTGGCTGCGCCGGGAGCGCGGCGGCGAGATGCCGGCGTGGGCGATGGACCTCTTCGCCCGGCTGCACCGCGAGGCGCTGGGCGGCGGCATGACGCTGGAGGACGCGACCCGGCTCGCGTTCGAGGCGGAGCTGCCGCACGACGCGGCCGACATCATCGACCGCGCCACCGGCCCCGTCTCCGACGAGCCGCCGCCTGACGCGTCCGATCCGGCCGCCGGCTCACCGGCCACGGACGCGTCCGCGTCGGCCGGCGAGCGGGCCGCGGCGGCCATCGACGCCCTCGGCGCGCTGCCGGCCACCGACACCACCGCCCGCGCGATCCGGCACGCCCGCGCCTACGGCGGCGCCGCCCCGCTGACCACCGGCCGCCTGTTCAACGCGCTGGCGTCGGTCGACGCCGAGGCGGAATGGGGCCGGCTGTTCCTGCACACCGGCGACCTGGCCCAGACCCGCGTGGCCCTCGAGCCGGACGACCCGGCCGGCGACACCGGCGAGCCCGGCGCCGACGGCGTGCCGCTGACCGCCGAGCTGTGGCGCAGCCTGCGCCTGGCGGCGGCGCTGGCCGAGACCTACGAGCTCGCCCCGGTCCCGCCCGGCGCGCTCGCGCTGGCGCTGGTCGCCTACCCGCGCTCGGGCGCGGCCCGGGCCTTGACGCGCCTGGGCAACGTGAGCCACCGCGCGCTCGTCGACCTCGTGATGACGTGCGTGCTCGGCATCGAGCTCAACAACGTCTGGGATGTGATCGCCCGCCACGACGCCTAGCCCAGGCGCGGCCCCCCGTGGCGGGCGGGCTCGGGGTCAGGCCCGGCGGGGCTTCTCGCCGTCCTGCTGCTCGAGGCGGTCGCCCACCTCGAGCTGGTTCCACAGGTCCCGGTCCACCTTGACGTCCAGGTGCGTGCCGTCGTCGAGGCGGACCTCGAGGCGCCGGTACAGGTTGGACCCGTCGAGCAGCGCGCGCGACTTCTTCGCGACGGTCCCGCTCCACGCGTTCTCGTTCGTCGTCATCGAATGCCTCCCCGTTCTTTCGGCCGTGTCAGGTACCAACGGTAGGTATTCGCGGGGCCGGGTGCCTCCGGCGCGAGTCGGGTCCTGCGTCTGCGACTGCAGGATGAGCTGTAACGCTGACAGCGCCCCGAGCGGGAGTCGAACCCGCTGCGCGCCGCTGTAGAGGCGGCCGCCCAACCGTAGGGCCTCCGGGGCGTGCGGGTGGTCGGCGGCGCCTGGCCGGGCACCCATCGAAGCCAACTTACCGGGGTGGGTCAATGCGGTCCGGCAGGGCGTCGTCGCCGACGCGGGCGCGGGCCGCGGCGTACTCGTCGGGGCTGAGCGAGCGGCCCAGCTCGTCGAGCGTGCGCAGCACGAACCGCTGCGTCACGACGCGGCGGTGGAGTGTGTCCAGGGCGGCCGCCTGGCGCAGCACCTTGTGCTGCAGCCGGCGGGTCGCCCGCTCGAGGTCGGCGTCCGCGATGGCGGCGTCGAGCTCGGCGCGGACGGTCTCCGAGGTACTCATGATGGTTCACCCGCGCGCGGCCGCGCGCTCTCTCGCACCGAGAAGGGGCAGGCGGCGGACCAGCCGGTGCGCGGCGGGTTCCAGCGCGGCGGCCGTGAGGGCGCCGCCGAGGTCGGGCTCGTGGACGCGGACCAGGCGGTGGCCCGCCTCTGCCGCGTCGTCGCACAGCAGCCGCAGGGCGAGCTCGTCGCGGGCGGCGAGCAGCACGAGCGTGTTGGAGGAGGTGTGCCAGCCCGCGGCTGGGCCGGGGTGCGCGAAGGCGTAGTCGAGGGCGGCGTGGGCCGCCTGACAGGCCTGGGCGCCCGGCGGGAGATCGGCGCGGGTCACCAGGTAGAGGCGCGAGACGCGAACCTAACGGTGCGGCATGAACTCACTATAGCGACCGCCGTCAAGGTCTCACGCGGGCACGGCCGTCATGAGCCGGTCGATGCCCTCGGCCGCCATCGGGCGGGCGAAGTGGTAGCCCTGGGCGCTGCGGTACCCCAGCGCGGCCAGGCGGTCCGCCTGCGCCCCGTCCTCGACGCCCTCGGCCACGATCTCGAGGCCGACGGCCCGGGCCAGGGCCAGCACGGCGCCCGGCATGGCGCCGCGGCGGCCGGTGGTGTCGGCGTCGACGAAGGAGCGGTCGAGCTTGAGCTCGTCGACCGGCAGGTCGCGCAGCAGGGCCAGCGACGACTGGTCGGTGCCGAAGTCGTCCAGGGCGACGCGCACGCCGAGCAGGCGCAGCTGCTCGAGGTGGGCGACCGCGTCGCCGAGCGCGACCGCGGTGCGCTCGGTGATCTCCAGCGTGAGGCGGTGCGGCTCGAGGCCGGCGTCGGCCAGCGCCGAGCGCACCAGGTCGACGAAGGACTCCTCGGCGAGCTGGCGGGCGGCGACGTTGACGTGGATGACGGCCGGCGCCAGCGGGCCGTGCCCGGCGGACCAGGCCGCCATCTGCCGGCACGCCTCGCGCAGCACCCACGCGCCGAGCGGCACGATGAGGCCGGTGCGCTCGGCGATCGGGATGAACTGCGCCGGCGGCACCGCGCCGCGGGCCGGGCTGGTCCAGCGGGCGAGGGCCTCGACGCCGGTCAGGCGGCCGTCGCCGAGGGCCACGATCGGCTGGTACTGCAGGAACAGCTCCCCGTTGGTGATCGCCTGGCGTAGCTCGGCGCCGAGGCCGGCCGAACCGGCGACGGCGCCGGCCATCCCGGGGGCGTAGCGCTGGCAGCCGCCGCCGCCCTCGTGCTTGGCGGCGTACATCGCGATGTCGGCCCGGCGCAGCAGTTCGCCGGCGTCGTCGCCGGGGCGGCCGTCGGCGAGGCCGATGCTGGCCCGCACGAGCAGCTCGTGGCCGTCGGCGACGACCGGCTCGGCGAGCGCGGTGATCATGCGCTGGGCGGCGCGGTCGGCCTCGGCCGGGCCGGCGCCGTCGAGCACGACGACGAACTCGTCGCCGCCGAGGCGGGCGACCAGGTCGGCCGGGCGGACCGCGGCGACCAGGCGCCGGGCGACGGCGACCAGCAGCGCGTCGCCGGCGCCGTGGCCGAGGGTGTCGTTGACGAGCTTGAAGTCGTTGAGGTCGATGAGGGCGACGCTGACCGGGCGGTCGGTCTTCGTGCCCGTGCCCACCGCATCCCGCGGCACCAGGCCCGCGAGCGCGGCGGCGAGGCGCTCGTTGAACAGCACCCGGTTGGGCAGCCCGGTGAGCGCGTCGTGGGTGGCGTGGTGGTCGAGGCGGGCGACCAGGCGGCTGTTCTCCTGGAACGCGGTGATCTGCCGCCACACGACCAGGCCGGTCAGCATCACGGCGGCGATCGCGGCGACCTGGGCGTCGGCGTCGCCGACGGCGATCACGAAGAGCAGCAGGACGTCGACGGCGGCCACGGCGAGGTACGGCAGGATGCTGAACGGCCGCCCACCGGCCGCCCGCCGCCGCTCCGGCGCGTCGAGGGCCTGGCGCTGGCGGTGCGCGGCGGCGGGCACGCACACCATGACGAGCGGGATGATGACCTGCGGCAGGCTCAGGTGCGGCTTGTCCACGATGAAGCGCTGCAGGACGCCGCTCACCGCGCCGGCGATCATGCCGCCGGCGAAGAGGTGCAGGGAGCCGCGGGCGACGAAGGCGTCGCCGGACAGCGCGACCTTGGCGATGGCGAACACCGCGACGAGCTCGAGCACCAGCGTGGCGCCGACGGCGAGCACGGGGCCGGGCCGGTAGTCGGCGACCTCGAGCAGCGGCCGGGTCTGGTAGTGCCACATGAACACCGCGGCGGCGAGCAGCACCGTGCCCGCGTCCAGGCCGATGCGCAGCCGGTCGCCGGGGCCCTGCACGCCCAGCGGCAGCCGCCACAGGGCCCACAGCAGCGTCAGGACCGCGCCGCCGTACGCCGCGCTCGTCCCCGCCGACATGTCCGGGCTGGGGCCGTGCGCGGTGCCGTCGTACGTGTTGAGCAGGGCGCCGAGGCCGACGAAGGCCAGGGTCAGGACCAGGTGCCGCCAGAAGCGCCGGGTCGGCGCGGCGAAGCCCGGCGTGCGGCTGATGCGGGCCACCGCCACCACCGGCGCGACGACCGACAGCGGCGCGGCGAGCCACAGCAGCAGCAGCGGGCCGTGCTGCCCCGGCAGGTTCACGACGAAGACCAGCACGGCGAACAGCGCCACCCCGGCCGAGGCCAGGGTCGGCGTGTCGAACCTCTTGAAGGACATCCGCCCCTCCCTTCCGAGCCGCGGGCAGCGTTGACACAGAACTGTCGGCCGGTTCGGGGCGGCCAGGAGAGCCGGACGGTTGACAACGGTTTCAGTTCGGTTCCAGCACCCAAGATCGATCGATGTCGACTTGAGCCTTGACAAGTTTGTGAAAAGGTTTGCAGACTCGACGGTGATCGATGGGAGACCGCACGTGCCAGTGACGATCAAGGATGTGGCGCGCGCCGCCGGGGTCTCGCCGGCGACGGTGAGCCGCACGCTGGCCACGCCCGAGCTGGTGCACGCCGAGACCCGCCGGCGCGTGCAGCAGGCGGTCGACGCGCTCGGGTACAAGCCCAACCGGGCCGCCCGCGGCCTCATCACCGGCCGCACCGGCAACCTGGGTCTCATCGTCCCCGACCTCACCAACCCGTTCTTCCCCGGCGTGGTCAAGGGCGTGCAGACCCGGGCCCGCGAGTTCGACTACGCGGTCTTCCTCGCCGACACCGACGAGGACCCGACCGCCGAGGCCGACGTCGTGCGCAACCTCAGCAAGCAGGTCGACGGGATCATCCTGTGCTCGCCCCGCATGAGCGAGGAGGAGCTGCGCTCGCTGACCGGCGAGACGCCGATGGTCATGCTCAACCGGCGCGTCGGGCGCATGCCGTCGGTCACCGTCAACAGCGCCGACGGCATCCGGCAGGCGGTCGCCCACCTGACCGCGCTCGGCCACCGCCGTATCGCCTACGTGCCCGGCCCGAAGCTGTCGTGGTCCAACCGCGAGCGGCTGCGCGCGCTGCGGCAGTGCTGCGCCGCGGCCGGCGTCGAGCTGGTCGAGACCGGCAACGTCGCGCCGCAGTTCGCCGGCGGCGTCGCCGCGGCCGACCAGGTGCTCGCCTCCGGCGTCACCGCGGTGCTCGGCTACAACGACCTGGTCGCGGTCGGCATGCTGAGCCGGTTCGCGGCGCGCGGCGTCGCCGTGCCCGAGCGGATCAGCGTCATGGGCTTCGACGACATCGTCCTGTCCGAGATGGTCAACCCCTCGCTCACCACGCTCGCCCAGCCCAAGGAGCAGACCGGCCGGGCCGGCGTGGACCTGCTCCTGCAACTGCTCGCGGACCCGGAGGGGACGCTTCCCCGGCGGGAGCTCGAGTCGCAGCTCATGGTCCGCAACTCCACCGGCCCGGCACCTTCCTCCTAGCGAAGGGATTCCGCCAATGTTCGTGTCCCGCCGCCGCCTCGGCGCGGCCGCATTGCTCGTCTCGCTCACCCTGGTCGCCGCCTGCGGCGCGCCCGACAAGCCGGCCGGGGAGTCCGGGCCGACCGGCGGCACCGTGCCCGACAAGCCCTCCGGCCCGGTCTCGCTGAACATCCTCGACGTGGCCGGCAACCTCCAGCTGACCCAGGGCATGATCGACCAGTACGTCCAGAAGAACCCGGGCGTCATCTCGAAGGTCACCTACTCCAAGGCGACCGCGCCCGAGCTCGCCGGCAAGGTCAAGGCCCAGCAGGACGCCGGCCGGGTCGACATCGACGTGGTGCTCACCGGCGTCGACGGCCTCGCCGCCGGCATCGACCAGAACCTGTGGATGTCGTTCCAGCCGTTCACCAGCCGGCTCACCGCCATGAACGACTACCTGCCGGGCGCGGCGGCGATGCAGAAGCTCGCGGGGGAGTACGGCGTCACCGTCACCTACTACCCGTCCGGGCCGCTCATCGAGTACCTGCCGTCGAAGGTGCCCAACCCGCCCAAGACCGCGCAGGAACTGCTCGACTACGCCAAGGCCAACCCCGGCGCCGTGCAGTACGCCCGCCCGGCCAACTCCGGCCCCGGCCGCACGTTCCTCATGGGCCTGCCGTACCTGCTCGGCGACAAGGACCCCAAGGACCCGGTCAACGGCTGGGAGAAGACGTGGGCGTACCTCGCCGAGCTCAACAAGTACGTCACGCTGTACCCCTCGGCGACCAGCGAGACGATGAAGAGCGTCGCCAACGGCTCGGCGAAGATCATCGCTTCGACGACCGGCTGGGACATCAACCCGCGCGTGCTCGGCCAGGTGCCGAAGGAGGCCGCGATCGGCTCGCTCAGCGGCTTCCACTGGGTCACCGACGCCCACTACGTGGTCGTGCCCAAGGGCGTGTCGGCCGACAAGCAGTCGGCGATCCTGTTGCTGCTGCAGTCGATGCTGACCAAGGAGCAGCAGGCGAAGGCGTACGACAAGGGGTACTTCTACCCCGGCCCGGCGATCAAGGACGTGCCGCTGTCGATGGCGCCCGCCGAGAGCCAGAAGGCGATCGCCGACTTCGGCCGGCCCGAGTACGACGCGCTCATCGCCAACAATCCGCTCGAGGTACCGCTGGACGCCAAGGCCCTCGTCGCCGCGTTCGACCGCTGGGACCGCGAGATCGGCGGCGCGAAGGTGAAGAAGTGACCCAGCCCCCCTTCGAAACGCTCCGCCTCGACGGCGTGACCCGGCGCTTCGCCGGGCACGCCGCGCTGGCGGGGCTCACGCTGGACATCCGCCGCGGCGAGTTCATCGCGCTGCTCGGCCCGTCCGGCTGCGGCAAGTCCACCGCGCTGAACTGCCTGGCCGGGCTGCTGCCGCTGTCGGCCGGCAGCATCTGGCAGGACGAGCGGCGCCTCGACACGCTGCCGCCCGAGCGGCGCGGCTTCGGCATGGTCTTCCAGAACTACGCGCTCTTCCCGCACCTGAGCGTGCGCGGCAACGTCGCCTTCGGGCTGCAGATGCGCCGCCTGCCGCGGGCCGAGGTGCGCCGCCGCACCGATGAGGCCATCGAGCTGGTCCGCCTGACCGAGCACGCGGGCAAGCTGCCCGGCCAGCTCTCCGGCGGCCAGCAGCAGCGGGTCGCGATCGCCCGCGCCGTGGTCATCTCCCCGTCGCTGGTCCTCATGGACGAGCCACTGTCCAACCTGGACGCCAAGCTGCGGCTGGAGATGCGCACCGAGATCCGCCGGCTGCACCAGAGCCTCGGCCTCACCACCGTCTACGTCACCCACGACCAGGAGGAGGCGCTCTCGCTCGCCGACCGCCTGGTGGTGCTGCGCTCCGGGCGCGTGCAGCAGGTGGGCACGCCCGAGGAGCTGCACACCCGGCCGGCCAACCCGCACGTGGCCGACTTCATGGGCTTCCGCAACCTGCTGCACCTGAAGGCCGAGAAGGTCGCCGGCGACAGCGTGGTGATGAACGTCGAGGGGGTGCGGCTCACCGGCACCGCGGTCGGCGATGTCCGGCCCGGGGACGATGTCATCGCGGCCGTCCGGCCCGAGCACCTGGTCCCGTCGGACGAGGGGATCCGGTGCGTCGTGGACGTTGCCGAGTACCAGGGCCGGGACATGGCCGTCGAGGCGCGAACCGGCGACGGCCTCGTGCTGCATCTGCGCACCACAACGCGACTGGCCCCCCAGGACCCCATCACCGTGACCGCCGCGGCGCCCAACCTGCTCGTGTATCCGGCGAAGGACGACGCATGGCCGACGTAGCGCTGCGCCACCGGCTCGCCGAGCGCGGCGTCGACCGGCAGCTGTGGCTGCTGGCCCCGGCCGCCGCGTTCGTCGTGCTGCTGTTCATCTACCCGTTCGCCTACGGCGTCGGGCTGTCGTTCCAGCCGGAGAAGGGCGGCCCGTTCGAGGCGTACCGCAGCTTCTTCGCCGACGCCTACGAGCGCGCCACGATCTGGACGACCCTGCGCATCGCCCTGCCGGCCGCGCTGTTCAACGTCCTCGCGTCGGTGCCGATCGCCTACCGCATGCGCGGCCGGTTCCGCGGCAAGCGGGCCGTCACCACGCTGCTCGTCGTGCCCATCACGCTCGGCACCGTGCTCACCGCGCAGGGCCTGCTCAACTACCTCGGCCCGACCGGCTGGCTCAACCGCACGCTGCTGGACGCCGGGATCATCGACGAGCCGATCCGGCTCATCCACAACTCGTGGGGCGTGTTCCTGTCGCTGGTCATCACCGGCTTCCCGTTCGCGTTCCTGCTCGTGCTGTCCTACCTGTCCGGCATCGACCCGAGCCTCGAGCGGGCCGCGGCGACCCTCGGCGCCGGCTGGTGGTCGCGGTTCCGGCGCATCACCCTGCCGCTGCTGGCGCCGGGCCTGGCGACCACGTTCTGCCTGACGTTCGTGCTCGCCTACAGCGTGTTCCCGTCGGCGGTGCTCGTCGGCGACCCGGCGGGGGAGACCCGGGTCATCGCCTACGCCGCCTGGCAGGCCCGCTACCAGCACTACGACTACGCCCAGGGCTCGGCGATCGCCATCGTCATGGGCCTGGTCGAGCTCGTCGTCATCGGGGCCGTGCTGGGCGGGCGCTCGCTGCTGTACACCGGCCCGACGGGAGGCAAGGGATGAACCGGCGCATCGTCGCGCGCCCCGCGGCCTGGCTCGTGTGGGGCGCCGTCGTCTTCT
The DNA here is from genome assembly GCF_050936175.1 of Dactylosporangium sp. CA-139066. Lineage (NCBI taxonomy): Bacteria > Bacillati > Actinomycetota > Actinomycetes > Micromonosporales > Micromonosporaceae > Dactylosporangium > Dactylosporangium sp. CA-139066. The sequence continues at coordinate 5,258,437 of NZ_JBNJNH010000001.1, forward strand.
TCATGCTCAACCTCGCCGGCGTCGTCGGCTCGGTCCTGGTCAGCTCCTTCGGCACGAGCTGGTTCGACACCTGGCTGCCGCAGGCCTTCACGACGCAGTGGTACGCCCAGGCCTGGGACGAGTTCGACCTGCTGCACGTGCTGCTGGTGACCCTGGAGGTGTCCCTGGCGGTCGTGGCGGTCTCGCTCGTCATCGGCGTCCCGGCCGCCTACGTCCTGGCCCGGCGCCGATTCCCGGGGCAGCGGGTGCTGTACCTGCTGTTCCTGCTGCCGATCCTGATGCCACCCATGACGTACGGCATTCCGCTCGCGACGGTGCTCTACAAGTACGACCTCGCGGGCCACCTCTCCGGGGTCATCCTGGCCAACCTGGTGCCGTCGGTGCCGTTCGTCATCCTCACGATGACCCCGTTCATCGAGCAGATCGACCCGGCCATCGAGCGCGCCGCGCGCATGTGCGGCGCCCGCACCGGCCAGGTGTTCCTGCGGATCCTGGCCCCGCTGCTGGTGCCGGGCATCCTGGCCGCCTCGATCCTGGTGCTGGTGCGCACGATCGGCATGTTCGAGCTGACGTTCCTGACCGCCGACGAGGAATCGTCCACATTGGTCGTCAAGCTGTACGCCGAGATGGCCTCGCCCGGCATCCGCGCCCAGCAGTCGATCGACGCCATGGCCGTCGTCTACACCGCCACCATGCTGGTGCTGCTCGTGCTGGCCCTGCGCATCGTCAACCCCACCCAGCTCGTCGCCCGCGTCAAGGAAGAACCGGACTCCTAGGAAGGACAGGCCATGCGATCCGCCATCGCACTCATGGTCCTCGTCGCCGCGCTGCTCGTGCCGGCCCGATCCGCCTTCGCCGCCACCTACTCGCCGCCCACCCTGCGCAACCGCGTCGACCTCAACACCGGCTGGAAGTTCAACAAGGGCGACGCCGCCGGCGCCGAGCAGCCCGGGTTCAACGACGCCGCCTGGTCGAGCGTGAGCACCCCGCACACCTGGAACGCCGCCGACGGCGCCGACGGCGGCGGCAACTACTACCGCGGCACCGGCTGGTACCGCCGCCACTACACCGTGCCGGCCACCTACGCGGGCAAGCAGCTCTACCTGCAGTTCGCCGGGGCCAACCAGGTCGCCGACGTGTGGGTCAACGGCACGTACCTCGGCCAGCACGCCGGCGGCTACGCCCGGTTCCGCTTCAACGCGACCGCCGCCTTCCGCGTGGGCCAGGACAACGTCATCGCGGTGAAGGTCAACAACGCCGACAACGACAACATCGCGCCGCAGTCCGCCGACTACTCCTTCGACGGCGGCATCTACCGCAACGTGAGCTTCTGGGCCGTCGACCCGGTGCAGATCCGGATGCTCGACTACGCCGGCCCGGGCGTGTACCTGCGCCAGCGCAGCGTCACCGCCGCCGCGGCCACCGTCGACGTGACCACGAAGCTGTTCAACAACAACGGCGCCGCGCTCAACGTCTCCGTGCGCACCGTCATCACCGACGCCGCCGGGAACGTCGTCGCCGACCAGACCCTGGCCGCCGGCAGCGTGGCCGCGCACGCCGGCAAGGACGTCGTGCAGACCGTCACGATCGCCGACCCGCACCGCTGGGACGGCCTCGCCGACCCGTACCAGTACAACGCCAACGTCGAGCTGCGCGACACCGCCACCGGCCGGGTCACCGACGTGGTCACCGAGCCGCTCGGGCTGCGCTCGTTCTCGATCGACGCCAACACCGGCTTCAGCCTCAACGGCCACCACCTCGACCTGCACGGGGTCAACCTGCACCAGGACCGCGCCGGCGTCGGCTGGGCGGTCAACGACGCCCAGCACACCCAGGACTTCGACCTCATCAAGGAGATCGGCGCCACCGCCGTGCGGATGGCCCACTACCAGCACGACCAGAAGGACTACAACCTGGCCGACGCCGCCGGCCTGGTGGTCTGGGCCGAGATCCCGCTCGTCAACGACACCACGGCGTCCTCGGCGTTCACCGCCAACGCCGAGCAGCAGCTGCGCGAGCTGATCCGGCAGAACTACAACCACCCCTCGATCGTGTTCTGGAGCATCGGCAACGAGCAGCGCCAGGACAACGCGGCCACCAACGCGCTGCTGGCCGACCTCGCCGGCATCGTCAACACCGAGGACCCGGACCGGCTCTCGACGTACGCCAGCTGCTGCGTCAGCGACACCGGCGCCGTGCCGACCCACGCCGAGACGACCGGCTACAACAAGTACTACGGCTGGTACACCGGCAGCACCTCCGGCCTCGGCCCCAACCTCGACTCGCTGCACGCCGCGCTGCCCGGCCGCCCGATCGCCGTCAGCGAGTACGGCGCCGGCGCGAACACCACCCAGCACGAGCTCAACCCGGCCCAGCCCAGCGCCGGCGGCCAGTGGCACCCGGAGGAGTACCAGGCGCTGCTGCACGAGCAGTCCTGGAAGCAGCTGCAGGCCCGCCCCTACGTGTGGGGCAAGTTCGTGTGGAACATGTTCGACTTCGCCTCCGACGGCCGCAACGAGGGCGCCCAGCCCGGCATCAACGACAAGGGCCTGGTGACCCGCGACCGCGCGGTGAAGAAGGACGCGTTCTACTGGTACAAGGCCAACTGGTCGGCCGCCCCGACGGTCTACATCACGAGCCGCCGCTGGACCCAGCGCACGACGGCGGCCACCGACGTGAAGATCTACTCCAACGCCTCCAGCGTCACGCTGACGCTCAACGGCGCGTCGCTGGGCGCGAAGTCGAGCGCCGACCACATCTTCACGTGGACCGGCGTGACGCTGCGCTCGGGCACCAACACGGTGACGGCGACCGCCGTCATCAACGGCTCGACGGTCACGGACACGGTCACCTGGACCCTGTCGTAGCTGCTGTCATAGGGCTGCGGACGGGAAGGCCAGGTACTCGCGGAACTCGCGCACCTTCCCGTCCGCGATCACGAACACCAGGCACAGGCGCTGCTCGAACGGGCGGCCCGAGAGTAGCCCGGCCACGTTCACCTCGAACGCCGTGCGGCCGTCGCCGTCCAGGCGGGCAATGACGGTCAGCTCCGCCCGTAGCCGTGCCGTCAAGCCGGCGAAGAAGCGCTCGGCGGGCTCGACGCCGTGCTGGATGCCGGCGAAGCCGGAGACCGGGACGTGGAACTCGACGGCCGGGGCGAGCAGCGCGACGAGCGCGCACCAGTCGCCGGTGGCGGCGCCGGCGATCCAGTGGCGCATGGCGGTGTCGGCGGTGTCCATCAACGCCTCCGTTTTGACTGGTTCAGGCAAAAATAGGCCGCAGGAAACGCTCTGCTGGGCAGTGTATTGACTGGATCAGCGAGAACGTCAATACTCCGGAACATGGATGCGGGCTCCGCGCAGCGCAACGCCAACCGCAGTCGCGTGGTGCACGCGCTGCGGCGGCGCGGTGCGATGTCGCGGGCCGATCTCGCGGAGATCGGGCTGTCCCGCTCCACCGTGGCCAGCGTCGTGGCCGAGCTGCTCGACGCCGGCACCGTCGTCGAGGTCGCCGACGCGGCCCGCAACGGGCGGCCCGTCACCGGGCGGCCGCCCACGCTCGTGGGGCTGCACGGCGGGCTCGGCGCGACGGTCGGCATCGAGATCGCCAACGGCACGGTCCGGGCCGCGGTCTGCAACGTCGCGCAGGAGCTGCTCGTGCACGACGCCGAGGTCGTCGACGACCGCACCGATCCGGCGCAGACGCTGCGGCGGGCCGGGGAGCTCGTCGACCGGCTGCTGGAGCGCACCGCGTTCCGGCGCGAGCACGTGCTCGGGGTCGGCATCGCCATGCCGGGGCCGATCCAGCGGCGCACCGGGCTCAACGGGCGGGCCACGACCCTCAAGCCGTGGGTGCGCGTCAACCCGCACGCCCTGGCGACCGAGATCCTCGGCCTGCCGGTCCTCGTCGGCAACGACGCCAACCTGGCGGCGCTGGCCGAGCACACCCTGGGCGTGGCCCGCGGGCTGCGGGACTACGCCTACGTCTACACCGCCAACGGCATCGGCGCCGGGTTCATCCTCGACGGCGAGCTCTACGTCGGCGCCAACGGCACCGCCGGCGAGATCGGGCACACCACCATCAACGAGGACGGCCTCGTGTGCGAGTGCGGCGGCCGGGGGTGCCTCAACACCCTGGCCAACGCCGACGCGATCACGTCTCACCTGTGGCAGTCCCACCCCGGCAACCCCTCGATCGCCGAGGTCATCCGGCTCGCCCACGAGGGCGACGCCGGGTGCCGGCGGGTCCTCGCCGACGCCGGGCGGCACATCGGCGTCGCGATGGCCAACATGTACAACCTGCTGGATCCGGAGCTGATCGTGCTGGGCGGCAACCTGGCACCGGCCGGCTCCATCCTCATCGACCCGCTGCGCGAGTCCATGGCGCGGCGGGCCATCCACGCCGGCGAGGCGATCCCGCCAGTGGTCGCCGGCCGGCTCGACGGGGAGGTGGTCGTGGTGGTCGGCGCCGCCGCGGCCGTCCTGCGCGACTCGGCGAACTTCCCGCTCGGCGCGGGCACGTCCGCCTGACTCAGCAACGCCGGAAACACACGCGCACATCGCACGGCCAGAGCCGCGAGGCCCTGGCCGCACCGCCGCACATCCCAATGCAGCAGAAGGCCCCGAGCGGCAACTCGGGACCGCCACACACCCGAAGGTGGAGCGCGAATGATGCTACCCCGCTATATCCGGCTGCTCGCGGCCGGCGCGGTGGCCGTGCTGGTCGCGGCCGGTTGCAGCTCCGGCCCGGCGGCCAAGGACGCCGGCGCCGCGAAGGGCAAGCTCAAGATCGCCTTGTCCAACTCGTTCATCGGCAACGGGTGGCGGGTCGAGATGGAGAACGTGTTCAAGGCGGCGTGCGCCATGCCGCCGTACAAGGACCAGGTCGACTGCACGGTGTTCAACGCCGGCAACGACGTGGCGGTGCAGACCCGGCAGATCTCGAACCTCATCGCGCAGGGCGTCGACGGCATCGTCATCAACGCCGCGTCGACGAGCGGCCTCAACGGCGTGGTGAAGCAGGCCTGCGACCGCGGGATCGTCGTCGTGTCGTTCGACAACACCGTCGACGAGAAGTGCGGGCTGACCGTCAACACCGACCAGGTGAAGTTCGGCGAGCAGCTCGCCCAGTTCATCGTCGACCAGCTCAAGGGCCAGGGCAACGTGGTCATGGTGACCGGCGTGGCCGGCACCGGCGCCGACAACGACCGCAACGCCGGGGCGAAGAAGGTCTTCGCGGCCAACCCCGGCATCAAGATCGTCGCGACGTACAGCGGCCAGTGGGACTCCGCGACCGCCCAGCGACAGACGGCGGCGCAGCTGCCGAGCCTGCCGAAGGTCGACGGGGTGTGGGTCTCCGGCGGCACCGACGGGGTCATCAAGGCCTTCGCCGAGGCCGGCAAGCCCGTGCCGGTCGTCGGCGGCGAGGCTGAGAACGGCTTCCGCAAGTACATGGCCGGCATCTCCCAGCCGAAGGTCAACGGCATGTCGATCGGCCAGCCGCCGTTCCTGTCGGTCATCTCCCTCGAGCTGGCCCGGGCCGTCATCAAGGGCGAGCACCCGAAGCAGAGCATCACCATCCCGTTCCCGGTGGCCACCTCGGACGGCATCAAGCCCGGCGAGACCGTGTTCCCGGACCTGCCGGACAGCTTCTTCGCCGACTTCACCGACTCCGGCCCGAATGCGCTGCTGGTGCTGTGCCAGGAGGCGGCCACCGACGGCACGCCCTGCCCGGGCGCGACCCTCAACGTGAAGCTGGGCTGAGATGGAGGGGACTCCGACGTCGATGCGGCCGCAGCGCCCGCCCGGCGACGTCCACGACGCGCCGGACGGGCACGCCATCCGGGCCGACGGGGTCGACCGCGCCTTCGGCGGGGTCCAGGCGCTGCGGGACGCGTCCTTCGCGGCGCGTCCCGGCGAGATCCACGCCCTGGCCGGGGAGAACGGCGCCGGCAAGAGCACGATGATCAAGGTCATGTGCGGGCTCGTGCGCGCCGAGCGCGGCACCGTGGAGATCCTCGGCGAGCCGGTCGGCCGGCTCGCCGGGCCCGCCGCCCGCCAGGCGCTCGGCCTGGCGACGGCGTTCCAGGAGCTGTCGCTGCTGCCCGACCTCTCCGTCGCCGAGAACCTGCTGCTGCAGCACCCGCCGCGCGGGCGCCTCGGCCTGGTGCGGCGGCGATCCCTGGTACCGACGGCGAAATCGCTGCTGGAACGGCTCGGCGTCGAGCACATCGACCCGGCGGCCACCACCGCGGATCTGACCGTCGCCCAGCGGCAGGTCGTCGAGCTGGCCCGGGTCCTGGCCACCGAGCCGCGGGTGCTCATCCTCGACGAGCCGACCGCGGCCCTCGCCGAGCAGCAGGTGGCGTGGCTGGCCGGGCACATGCGGCGGCTGCGCGACGCGGGCGGCTGCGTCGTGTTCACCTCGCACCGGTGGCGCGAGATCGAGGACCTCGCCGACCGGGTGACCGTGTTTCGCAACGGCACCCGGGTCGACACCCGCGACCGGCTGTCCGAGGCCGAAGCGGTGCGGCTCATGAGCGGCCGCACCCTCGCCGGCGGCTACCCCGACGTCGCCGCGCACCGGCCGGCGCCGGACGCGGCCCCCGCGCTGCGCGTTGCGGGCCTCACCGGCGGGGCCCTGCGCGACGTCGGCTTCGAGCTGCGCCGGGGCGAGATCCTCGGCGTGGGCGGTCTCGCCGGCCAGGGGCAGCGGGACCTGTTCCTCGCGCTGTTCGGCGCGCGGCGGTCCCGGGCCGGCGAGGTCTTCGTCGCGGGCCGGCCGGTGCGCATCCGCCGCCCGGCCGACGCGATCCGGGCCGGGATCGGCATCGCGTACGTCCCGGAGGACCGCAAGGCCGAAGGGCTGCTGCTGCCGATGTCGGTCCGCGACAACCTGACCCTCGCCACCCTCGGCCGGGTCTCGACGGCCGGGTTCGTCCGCCGCCGCGCCGAACGCGAGGCGGTCGCCGGCATGGTCGCCCAGCTGTCGATCCGCACCGCCCGGCCGGCGACCCAGCCGGTCGGCACGCTGTCGGGCGGCAACCAGCAGAAGGTCCTCATGGGCCGGTGGCTGCTCACCGAGGCCGACGTCCTGCTGCTGTTCGACGTCACCCGCGGCGTCGACGCCGCCACCAAACACGACTTCTACGCCCTCGTGGCCCGGCTCGCGGCGGCGGGCAAGGCGGTGCTGCTGTACTCCAGCGAGACCGAGGAGATCGCCCACCTCTGCCACCGCGTCCTGGTCCTGCGGGAGGGCCGGATCACCGCCGAGCTGCCGGGCCCGGTCGGCGACGCGGAACGCATCGTCGCCGCCGCCATGAAGGAGGATGTGGTACACCATGCGTGACCTGCGCCTGGGACTGCTGGTGCTCGGCGCGACCTTCGCCGCGTACCTGACCGTGTACACCACCAGCCTCGGCCACCTGCCGACCGCGTTCGACTACCTGTCGCTGCTCAACACCTCCCTGCCGCTCGTGTTCGTCGCCATCGGCCAGAGCCTCGTCGTGCTCACCGGCGGCATCGACCTGTCCGTCGGCGGCACCGTCAGCCTGGGCGTCGCCATCACCGCCGCGACCGGCGGCTCGCCCGCCTGGCTGCTGCTCGTGCTGGCCGTGGGCGTGCTCTGCGGTACCGTCAACGGCCTCGTCGTCGCCAAGGGCCGCATCGCGCCGATCCTCACCACGCTCGCCACCCTGAGCGTCTACAGTGGACTGGCGCTGCGCGTGCTGCCCGTGCCCGGCGGCTCGGTCGACCCGGCGGTGCGCACCGCGCTCACCGACCCGGACGCCCCGACCGCCCTGATCTGGCTCGCCCTGGCCGTCGCCGGCTGGCTCGGGCTGCGCCGGACGCGTTTCGGCATGCGGGTGTACGCCATCGGCTCCGACGAGGCGAGCGCCCGCGCGGTCGGCGTGCCGGCGGCCCGGGTCAAGGTCGCCGTCTACGCCCTCTCCGGCCTCTGCGCCGCCCTCGCCGCGATCTTCTACGTGTCCACGACGACGTCCGGCGACCCGAACGCGGGCGCGCCCTACATCCTGACGTCGATCGCCGCCGTCGTCGTGGGCGGGATCGCGTTCAGCGGCGGGCGGGGCAGCGCGCTCGGCGCCGTCGCCGGGGCGTTCGCGCTCACCCTCGTCATCGACGTGCTGTTCTTCGCCGGGATCGACCCGCTGTACCAGTCGCTGTTCCAGGGCCTGTTCCTGGTCGTGGCCGTGCTGCTGGGCAGCGCCGGCGCCCTGCTCGCGCGCCGGCGCCGGGAGGCGGCCTCATGACCGCTTTGACGCCGAGCGTGCAGCGGCTCGTCTACGCCTTCGGCGCCGCCGCGCTCATCCTGGTGGCGGGCACGGTGCTGCACCCGGGCTTCGCCGGGTGGACCAGCCTGCGGGCAATGCTCGTGGTGGCGAGCTTCATCGGGCTCGTCGCCGCCGGGCAGATGCTCGTCGTCCTCGTCGGCGGCATCGACCTGTCCATGCCGTGGGTGCTCAACGGCGCCGCGATCGTGCTCACCACGACCAGCCTCGGGCAGTCCTCCCGGCTGCCGCTCGCGCTGCTGGCCGCACTGGCCACCGGGGCCGCCGTCGGGCTCGCCAACGGCCTCGGCGTCGCCTGGCTCGGCGTGCCCGCGGTCGTCATGACGCTCGGCATGAACGGCGTGCTGCAGGGCCTGTCGCTCGGCCTGTCGAAGGGCCTGACCTGCGCGTCGTGCGCGTCCTACGCGCCCGAGCCGCTGCGCCGCCTCGTCGTGGGCCGGGTGCTCGGCGTGCCGACCCAGCTGCTGGTGTGGATCGGCGTCGCGCTGGCCGTGACCGTGCTGCTGAGCCTGACGACGTTCGGCCGGCGGGTGTACGCCGTCGGCAACAACCCGCGCGCCGCCTTCCTCGCCGGGGTGCCGGTGCGGGCCGTCACCGTCGCGCTGTACACCCTCTCCGGCGTCTTCGCCGCGCTCGCCGGCATCGCGCTGGCCGGCTACGGCGGCCAGCCGTCGCTCGGCCTCGGCGACCCCTACCTGTTCGAGTCGATCGCCGCGGTCGTCGTCGGCGGCGTGTCGATCCTCGGCGGCCGCGGCCACTACGCCGGCGTGGTCGCCGGCAGCGTCACCCTCGTCGCGATCGTGACGCTGCTGCAGGCGCAGCGGGTGCCGGAGTACGGCCGCGACATCATCTACGGCCTGGTCATCCTGGCCATCCTGTTCACCTACGGCCGGGAGCGCGCCGATGACTGACACGCCGTGGACGGTGCTCAGCGCCGTGCCCTGCCACCTGGGCGAGAGCGCCGTCTGGGACGACCGGCTCGGCCGGCTGCACTGGGTCGACATCACCGCCGGGCGGGTGTACACCCTCGACTGGGCCGGCGGCCCCACCCGCACCCTCGAGCTCGGCGACCTGGTCGGCTCCGTCGCCCTGCGCGAGGCCGGCGGGCTCGTGGCGGCGTTCCGGCACGCCGTCGCCTACGTCGACCCGGACGCCGGCGCGTTCGAGATCCTCGCCCCGGTCGAGGCCGACCGGCCCGGCAACCGCTGCAACGACGGGGCGGTCGACCCGGCCGGCCGGTTCTGGTTCGGCACCATGGACCTCGCCGAGACCGACCCGACGGGCGCGTTCTACTGCCTGCGCCCGGGCGGCGCGCTCACCCGGGCGTTCGCCGGGGTCATCTGCTCCAACGGCCCGGCGTGGAGCCCCGACGGCCGCACGCTGTACCACGTCGACTCGACCCGGCAGGTCGTCCGCGCCCACGACTTCGACCCGGTGACCGGCGCGGTCGGCCCGGGCCGCGTCTTCGTCGACGACACCGGCACCGGCTGGTACCCCGACGGCGTCACCGTCGACGCCGACGGCTACGTGTGGAACTGCAAGTGGGCCGGCGGGCGGATCGTCCGCTACGCCCCCGACGGCACCGTCGACCGGGTGCTCCACCTGCCCGTGCCGCGCCCGACGCGCTGCGCGTTCGTCGGCCCCGACCTGACGCTGCTGGCCGTCACGAGCGCCCGGATGGGGCTCGGCGAGGCCGAACTCGCGGCGGCGCCGCTGTCCGGCCAGGTGCTGCTGGTCGACCCGGACGGGCCGCGGGGCCGGCCGACGCCGCGCTTCACCGGGTAGCGGCCGCCACCGAGCGCAGCTCGGCCGCCACCGCCGGGTCCAGGTAGAGGTCGGCGAGGTCGCGGGGCGACTCGCGGAACAGGATGCCGTACAGCGTGACCGCGTCGAGATAGATGGCCGTGTCGTTCGGATGCTTGCCGTCCGGCGCGATGAGCCACGACAGCCCCCGGTCGGCGATGATCGTCTCGAACTCGTCGCCGATCGGGGCGAGCACGTGGGGCACGGTGAGCGCCGCCGACAATGCGGCGTAGTTCGCGTCGATCGCCGCCTTCGCGGCGGCCCGGGTCGGGAACGGCCTCGGGTCGGCGAGGGCCCAGTTCTTGAACAGCACCACCCGGCCGCCCGGCCGCAGCGCGCGGGCCAGCGCCGGGGCGTAGGTGTGCAGCAGCGTGGCGCGCGCGGCCGACGGGTCGGTGGCGACCAGGGTGCTGTACTCCTGCAGCACGATGCAGTCGTACTGCCGGCCGCCCGCGAGCGCGGCCGCGACCAGGCCGTCGTCCCAGGTCTGGCGCAGCGTGTAGCCGGAGTGGATGACCTCGGTCACGTTGATCGTGCGCCCGGCGGCCTCGGCCAGGTGGCGGACCAGCTTCGGCGTGTCCTCGTGGCTGCCCTGGTTGACGGTACCGAGCAGGCTGTTGCCGACGAACAGCACGTCGCCCGCGTCGCCGGGGGCGAGCCGGGGCGCGGCGATCCCGGCCGGCGCGGGCGGGCCGAGCCAGGCCAGGGTGGCGGCGCCGACCGCGAGGGCGCGCAGCCACCGTCGGTAGTTCATGCTCGCCCAGGGTGGTCACCACCAGGCACGATGTCAATCCGGGTAACGGGCGAAGCGGCGCGCGATCGCCCGGAAGTCGGCGAGCAGGCGGCCGCCGCCGGCGGGGCGCGTGGCCAGCGCGATCGTGCACGGTTCGACGCCGTGCAGCGGCACCTCCGTGAGGTCCCGGCGGATGGCCGCGAACCCGGGCGGCAGGATCGCGACGGCCTCGCCGGCCGCGACGAGCTCGAACTTGTCCTCGACCGCGGCCATCTCCGGGCCGTCGGGGACCGGCCGGCCGCCGGGGCGGGGCTCGGCCCGCCAGAACGCCGTCCACGCCGGGTCGCCGGCCGGCAGGCGCGGCATGGGCTCGTCGGCGATGTCGTCCAGGGTCAGCGACTCCTTGCCGGCCAGCCGGTGACCGGCGGGCAGCACCACGACCCGGGGCTCCTCGTACAGCGCCGTCACGCTCAGCCCCTCCGTGCGCGCCGGCAGCCGCAGCAGGGCGGCGTCGACGCGGTGCTCCAGGAGGGCCTCGCGGGGCTCGTGCCAGGCCAGGTGCCGGGTGCGGATGTCGGCCGACGGGTGGCGGCGGCGCAGCTCGCGCACGGCGCCGGTGATGATCGTGCCCGGGATGTACCCGATGGTGATCCGGCTCGGCTCGGCGCTCTCCCGGGCCTGCGCGACGGCGTCGGCGGCCGACCGCAGCAGCGCCCGGGCCGGCGCCAGGAACGCCCGGCCGGCGTCGGTGAGCTCGACGCCGCGCGGCGTGCGGTCGAACAGGGGCGCGCCGATCAGCTCCTCGAGGGACCGGATCTGGCGGCTCAGCGACGGCTGGGCGACGTGCAGCGCGGCGGCGGCCCGGCCGAAGTGGCGATGCTCGGCGACGGCGGCGAAGTAGCGCACCAGCCGCAGGTCCAGGTCCACCCCCGCACGGTAGCGCGGCCGATGCCCGAACCGCATCGGGCCGTGCGAACCAGGTCTTGGACGCCGGGTGCCGCCCCGGCCGACGATGAGCGGGTGATTCGATCGGCATGGGTTTTGGGCGGTACGGGCCGGACCGGGCGCGCGATCGCCGCGCGGCTGACGTCGGCGGGCGTGCCCGTGGTACTCGTCGGACGCGACGCGACCAGGCTGCGGCAGGCGGCCGCGACCGTCGGGGGCGACCCGGGCATCGTCGTGGCGGCCGACGTCGGCGCCGCCGGCGCGGCGCTGGCGGCCGCGGCGCCGGGCGTGGTGGTCAACACGATCGGGCCGTTCACCGAGACCGGGCCCGTCGTCGCCGGCGCCTGCCCGCCGGGGACGCACTACCTGGATCTGTCCAACGAGCTGCCCTCGATCGCGGGCCTGCTCGACCTGCACCCCGAGGGGCGCACCGTCGTGCCGGGCGCCGGCTTCGGGGTGCTCGCGACCGAGAGCGTCGTGCTGCGGCTGTGCGCGGGGGAGCCCGCGCCGCTGCGGGTGCGGGTCGACGCCCTCGCCTCCGTGCGCAACGAGCCCGGCGTCCTCGGCGAGGCGCTCGCCGCCTCCCTGGTCGGGGCCCTCGCCGGGGGCGGCCGGCGGTACGAGCACGGCCGGCTCGTGCGCGTCCGGCTCGCCGGCGACGTGGAGCGGTTCACGCTGCCGGAGGGCACGACCGCGGCGACCGCGGGCGGGCCGTCGGGCGAGCTCGAGGCGGCCCGGCGGGTCAGCGGGGCGCCGTTCGTGGTGGCCGCGAACGTGCACGTGCCGACCGGGCGCGCGATCCGGGCGGTGCTGCCGGCCGCCGCCGCGCTGCTGTCGGTCCCGGCGCTGCGGCGGTTCGCGGTGCGGCGCCTCGCCGCCGTCGAGGTGAAGGCGAACGAGCCGGCGCGGCCGCACTCGTGGGCCCGCGCCCGGGTCGAGTGGGCGGGCGGCCGCGTGCGGACCGGCTGGCTGCGGGCCGGCGACGGCATGGACTTCACCGTGGCGGCCGCCGCCGAGGTCGCGGCCCGGCTGGCCCGCGGCGAGGGGCGGCCCGGGGCGTACACCCCGGGCGCCCTGTTCGGCCCGTCGCTCGCCGAGGCGGCCGGCGCCGAGTTCGTCGCCGTCGACGCCTAGACGAAGCGCCAGAGGTGGTCGTTGGTGCCGTTGTCGTCCCAGATGAGGACCTGCGCGCCCTGGGCCGTCGAGGCGCCGCTCACGCCGAGGACCCGGCCGCCGCCCGCGGACTGGATGCGGAAGTAGCCGTTGCCGCCGTACCGCAGCCGCCACCGCCGGTCGTCGGAGCCGGTGTCCGGCAGCTGCACCGCGCGGGCGCCGTTGGCCGTGCCGTTGCCCTCGACGCCGAGGACCTTGCCGCTGTTGGCGTTGCGCAGCCGCAGGTAGCCGCCCGAGTCGACGACGGCGGTCCACAGGTGGTCGGCGGTGCCGTTGTCGGCCCACTGGATGACGAGGGCGCCGTCGGCGGTGGACATGTTCGTCACGCCGAGCAGCAGGCCGCTGCCGAGGTTCTGGATGCGGTGCGGGCCGTTGGGGACGAACCGCCACAGGTTGTCCGCGCTGCCGTCGTCCGGCGCCTGCACGGCCTGCGCGCCGTTGGCGGTGGCGTTGCCGGCGATGCCGAGGACCTTGCCGCTGTTGACGTTGCGCAGCTTGTGGGTGCCGTCGCCGTTGTCGAGGACCGTCCAGCGGTGGTCGGCGGTGCCGTTGTCCGCCCACTGCAGCACGACCGCGTTGTCGGCGGTGGACATGCCCTGCACGCCCAGCACCTTGCCGGAGTTGAGGTTGCGCAGGCGGATCGCCGTACCGTCGACGACCGGCTCCCAGTTGTGGTCGGCCGTGCCGTTGTCGGTCCACTGCAGGGCGAGGCCGCCGTCCGCCGCCGACATGTTCTGCACGCCCAGCACCAGGCCGCTGGCCGCGTTCGCCAGGCGGAAGCCGGTGCCGCCGGTGTTCCAGTACACGGCGTAGTTGAAGCCCTGGGCGTCGTGGAACGGGCCCAGGTTGACGGTCGCGCCGTCGGCGGTGGCGGTGAAGGCCAGCGACGTGGTGCTGGTGCGGGTGACCGTCGACGTCGCCAGGGAGGGCGGCGCGGTCAGGGCGGTGTTGCCGTAGTTGCCGGCCAGCACGACCGGCCCGTACATGAGGGCGGCGACGGCGGCGTTGTCGTTGGCGGCGCGGACCGCCACGGCCATGGGCAGCTTGACGGTGACCGTGTCGCCCGAGGCCCACGAGCGGGTCAGGCTCGCATACGTGCCCGGGGTGGTGGCGATCGACTGGGCGACGCCGTTGACGCTGACGGTGGCGCCGGTGGTCCACGCCGGGATGCGGATGCGCATGGTCCATGAGCCGGCGGTGCCGGTGACCGTGAGGGTGGTGGTGTCGCTGACCGGATACGTGGTGGCCTGCGTGACGGTGATGCCCCGCTGGGTCCAGGTGAGCACCGACGGCGTGAACAGGTTCATGGTCAGGGTGGTGCCGTTGTAGAAGTAGATGGAGTCGGCGAGCTTCGTGTTCACCTCCACGCCGGTGCCCTGGCAGCACCAGAACGAGTTGTAGTCCGTGCTCCACGTGCCGCCGCCCCAGGCCGGGCCGACACCGCGGCGGCCGCCGGGGTTGAGCGGGGTGAAGTAGGTGATGTGCCCGTGCGCGTCGGCCGGGTTCTGCGCGCCGACGAGGTGGTTGTACAGGGCGCGTTCGTAGAAGTCGAAGTAGGCCGTGTTGTCCGGGTACATCAGCCAGAGCTCGCGGGTGAGCTTGAGCATGTTGTAGCTGTTGCAGTGTTCGCAGGTGTCGTTGGTGAGGTACGCCGCGATGGCGTTCGGCGCGCGGAAGTGCTCGGCCTGGCTGTTGCCGCCGATGGCGTACGTGTGCGCGCCGACGGTGATGTTCCAGGCGTTGACGGCGATGTCGCGGTAGCGGGTGGTGCCCGTGGCCTTGAACTCCCGCGCGGCGCCGACCCACTTCGGCACCTGGGTGTTGGCGTGCAGCCCGCCCAGCTGGTCGGTGTTGGCGGCGAGCGGGTTGAAGACGGCGGCGTGGTCGAAGCGCTGCGCCGCGGTGAGCCAGCGGGCGTCGCCGGTCTGCTGGTACACGTCGGTCAGCACGGCGTTCATGCCGCCGAACTCGGTGCCCAGCACGCTCTGCATCTGCGCGGCGGTGAGCCGGCCGGTGCGCCAGTCGGCCCAGCCGGCGAGCGCGAGGAGCACGTCGCGGGCCTGGGTGCTGCCGATGTACCGCCACACGTCGAGCAGCCCCGCGAGGGTCTTGTGGATGCAGTACCACGGAACGTTGCCGTTGCCGAGGGTTCCCGCCTCGAGGCTGGTGAAGTCGGACTCGGGGAAGCCGGACAGGTACCCGGCGCTGAACCCGGCGGCGGCGTTGTTCGCCTGGCAGGCGGCGAGCCCGGCGACCATCGCGTTGGCCTTGTCCCGGCAGGTGGTGTCGCCGAGCACGGCGTAGGCCTGGGCCCAGGCAGTGAGCAGGTGCCCCTGCATGTGGGTGCGGAACGGGAACGTCGGGGCGTCCCACCCGCCCGTCGCCGCCGCGCCGCCGGTCGAGAGCCGGTGGTTGGCCCGGAAGTTGTACAGCATGCGGTCGACGTCGAGGAACTTCAGGTACGACAGCGTCCGGTTCTGGTTGTCCATGAGCCGCCCGGCGGTCAGTTTCACCTGCCCGAGGTCGAACGCGTACGCGGAGACGCCGGTGTCTGCGCGGGCGGGTGCCACGACGGCACCGGCGGCCGGCGCGCCGGCCAGCGGCGCCGCGGCGGCGGCCACGGCGACGGCACCGGAGGTCTGCAGCAGCCGGCGGCGGCTGAACTGGGGTTGAGGCATGGCGGTGGTCCTCCCTTTGTGAGCGCTCACTTTGCCGTCTCGCCCGATATTTAGCAAGATGACTGTTAGCGCTAACTAGCCCTGGGGGAGCACCCTGGCGATCCGGATCGACGTGCCGCCGGCCCCGGCGGCCGGGTAGGCGGCGCTGCCGTCGGCGTACGCCTTGAACGCCTGGTAGTTGTGGTCCTTGACGCCGATCGTGAACCTGGCGCCGACGGCCTTGCCGGTCCCGGAGTCGTACACCTGCGCCGCCATCGACGACCCGGACTCCCAGGCCAGCAGCATCCGCCCCGCGCCGTAGGTCACCAGGTGCGGATGGGCGGCGCTCGCGCCGGTCCGCACGGTCGAGTCCGACGCCCCGGTCGTGAAATGCTCGAGGCGGACCTGCCCGACCGGCCGCCCGCACGCCCCCGCCGTCTTCGCCGACGGCGACGCGGACGCGCTCCCGGACGGCGCCGCGCCGGCGGCCGGCTCCTCGGCCGCGGCCGCCTGGAGCGCCGCCCGACCGCCCTGCGGCTCCTCGGCCGCCGTGCCGCGCACCAGCGCGACGGCGGCCAGCGCCGCCACAACACCGGCGATGACGGCAGCGACCACCCGCGGCCGCCGCGACAGAGACCCGAGATCCACGGCGGCGACTCTAGGCCCCGAAAAGCGGACGAAACGGCCCTTGAACAGCGGTAAAGCGAAACGTAAAAACCGTGCAGGCGTTGTTACGCGTCACCTCATGAAAATTTCGAAACCGGCGTCATGATGGTTCGGGATGACCTACAGCCAGTTCATCAATGCAACGGACCACGGCGTGGTCTATGCGGTGCAGCACGGCAATCAGTACGTCTACCAGTACGGCGACGCGACCCCGTATCGGATGCGCCCGTTCGCGGCCCGTCGCCCGCTGGCCGACGAGCTGATCGCGGCCGCGCCGAGCCGGCTGCTGTCCGCCGCCCACCAGGTCGTGCCCTTCACCGGCCGCGAGGCCGAGCTCGACCGTCTCCGCACCTGGCGCGACGCGCCGGGACCGCCGGTGTCGGTCCTGTTGCTGACCGGCCCCGGCGGCCAGGGCAAGACCCGCCTGGCCATCCAGTTCGCCGCCGAGTCCGCCGACGCCGGCTGGGCGGCCGCGGAGGTGCGGCACCGCAGCGAGCCCGCCGCCGGCGCCGCGGCGGATCAGATCGTCGTGTCCGGCGGCGGCGTGCTGCTCGTCGTCGACTACGCCGAGCGATGGCCTCTGCATGACCTGATGACGCTGCTGGCCCAGCACCGCGTCGCGGCCGGGGGTGCCGTGCGCATCCTGCTGCTCTCGCGGCCCGCCGGCTGGTGGCATCAGCTGCGCCACCAGGCATCCAAGGTCGACATCGACGACGTGATGCATCTCCCGCTGCCGCCGCTGGCGCGCAGCCCGGCCGACCGGGCGGCCGTGTTCCGGCGCGCCCGCGACGAGTTCGCGCGGCTGCTGCCGGCACAACCGGCCGGCGAGCCGGTGGCGCCCGACCTTGACGCGGACGGGTACGACAGCGTGCTCACGCTGCACATGGCCGCCCTGGTGACCGTCGACGCGGCGCGTCGGCACACCGCCGTGCCGCGCGACCGGGCGGGACTGTCGGCGTATCTGCTCGGCCGGGAGCAGGAGCACTGGCAGAGCCTCTTCGAGACCCGCGCCCATGGCCACCGGACGCCGGCTCACATCATGGCGCGGCTGGTGTACCTCGCCGTCCTGGTCGGACCGGCCTCACACGACGATGCGGTGAGCATCGCGGGGATCGCCGAACGGGGCATTACCGCCGTCGAGGCCGGCGCGGCACTGCGCGACCACCGCTCGTGCTATCCGCCGGCCGACGCGGCGGCGCAGCTCGAGCCACTGCGGCCCGACCGGGTCGCAGAGGACTTCGTCGCGCTCATGTCGCCCGGACACGACGCGGGCTACCCGGCCGACCCGTGGGCCGCGACGGCCGTCGACCAGCTCGCGGCGCTGCCCGCCCTCGAAGGCCCCTCCGTTGCGGGGGGCCGGCTCGTCACGCTCCTGGTGGAGGCGGCGGGCCGCTGGCCGCATCTGGCCACGACCCAGCTGTACCCGCTGCTGCGGGCCCGGCCCGATCTCGCCCTCGCGACATCCTCGGCGCTGCTCAGCGCGCTCGCGGCCCGGCCCGGCGTCGACCTGGAGGCGCTGGAGGCCGTCGAGGCGGCGTTTCCGGACGGCCCACGGCTCGACCTGGACGTCGGGTTCGCCGCCGTCAGCGCTCGCGTGGCCGAGCACCGCCTCGCGAGGAGCGAGGACCCGCATGAACGCGTCGGTGTGCACCTCAACCTGGGCCTGCGGCTGGCCAACGCCGGTGATCTGGACGCCGCGCTGGCCGCGGTCGAACGCGGGGCCGAGCTCATCCGAGGCCTGCCTCGCGACGATCGCGACCCGGGCGCCACCGCGCGGGTCGCGGCGGTGCTGAGCGTATATGCGCAGCGACTCCAAGCGGTCGGCCGGGCCGGCGACGCGTTGGCGGTCATGCAGGAAGTGCTCGGCATCCTCGGCCGATTCACCGCGGACACGGCGATCACCCTGCCGGTCATGGCGGAGGCGGTCGCGCAGCATGCCGGCCTGCTGCACCTCGTCGGCCGCCGCGAGGAAGGCATCAAGGCCGCCGCCCTCGCGGCGGCGACCTACCGGGAGCTTGCCCGGCATCGACCCGAGTTGTTCGAGCACCAGCTGGCGGCAACGCTGTACAACCTCGGAATCCATCGATCGGAGATGGGACAGCACGTGGCGGCGCTGGCGGCGACCGAGGAGGCCGTGGCGCTGTACGAACGGCTCGCCGGCACGGATCCGGAGTCCTTCACGCAGCGCTACGCCGAGGCGCTGAACAACCTCGCGATTCATCGCGCCGGCGTCGGGCAGTACGCGAAGGCCCTGGACGCGGTCGTGCGGGCGACCGACATGGTCGGCCGGGCCGCCGCCGTCAACCCCGCGTTCGAGGGGACCTTCGCCGCGGCGCTGGAGAACCTTGCGCTGCGCCAGCACGAGTCCGGTGCGCCGCAGGAGGCCGTCGCCACCGGCGCCGACGCGATCGGGATTTACCGGCGCCTCGCCCTGGGGTGGCCGGCGGCGTACCACCCGTTCCTTGCCCGGGCCCTGCTGAACGCCTGCGGGCCGCTCGTCGCGGTGCGCCGGCTCGACGAAGCGCTGGCGATGGCGAGGGAGAGCGAACGGCTCTACGCGCGCCTCGCCGACGGGATGCCGGAAGCGTTCGGCGCCGATCACGGGCGCTCGCTGAGCAACGTCGGCGCGGTGCTCGCGGAGTCGAAACGCTGGGATGAGGCCGTGGGCGCCTTCGAGGATGCCGTGTCGCTGTTGCGGCCGGCGGCGGCGGACGAGCCCGATGCGGTGGCCGCGGGCCTCGCCGCCGCGCTGTCGAACCTCGCCGTCGCCCGCGTGGCCCTCCGGCGCTGGGCCGAGGCGATCGCCGCGGTGGAGGAGCTGATCGGTGTTGTGGAGCCGCGCACGGGCCAGCATCGTGGTGTCCTGCAGCCGCGGCTCGACATCGCCGACGCGACGCTGGCGGCGATCCATCGCCGGCATCCCAGCGCGAGGGCGGAGCGCCTGCTGCGCCACCGGGCGAAGGCCGGGTCGTCGATCGCCGGTACCGCGGTGCAGGAGATCGACGGGCGGCTGGTTCGCCTCCGCGACCGCCGGGAGCTGCTCGAGCCGTCGATTGAGGGACGGCGCACCGCCGCCGCGGCCTGGCTGTGGGGACTGCTGGAGGAGAACGCAGACGGGGCCGAGGCGACCGACGCCCCGGCGCAGGCCGAGCGGCAGCTCCGGCAAGCCGCGGAGCAGGGCGACACGGACGCGGCCTGGCGGCTCGGCCGGCTGCTGCAGGAGGAGGGCCGGTTGCCGGAGGCGAGCGCCTGGTTGCGCCGGGCGGCGCGGGCCGGGCACGTCGAGGCGATGGCACGGCTCGGCGAGCTGCTCGGCCGGGGGATGCGGGCCGCGGAGGCCGAGCGGTGGCTGCGCCTCGCCGCCGCCGACGGGCACGCGCAGGCGGTGCGCGCCCTCGGTCAGCTGCTCGTCCGGCAGGGCCGGTGGGCCGAGTCGAGGCGGCTGCTCGAGGAGATGATGGACGCGCGCCGCGACCGCGCCGAGGGGCGAGGCTGAGGTGCGCCGGATGACCCGCTCGGCCCGGATGTTCGGTTACGGTGGCCCGATGCATGTCGCCGACAGCCACGACCTCATCCAGGTCCACGGAGCCCGCGAGAATAACCTCAAGAACGTGAGCGTCGAGATCCCCAAGCGCCGGCTGAGCGTGTTCACCGGTGTGTCCGGGTCGGGCAAGAGCTCGCTGGTGTTCGGCACGATCGCCGCCGAGTCGCAGCGGCTCATCAACGAGACGTACAGCGCCTTCGTGCAGGGGTTCATGCCCAGTCTGGGGCGGCCCGACGTCGACCTGCTCGAGGGGCTGACCACGGCGATCATCGTCGACCAGGAGCGGATGGGGGCGAACTCCCGCTCCACCGTGGGCACGGCGACCGACGCCAACGCCATGCTGCGCATCGTCTTCAGCCGGCTGGGGGAGCCCAGCGCCGGGCCCGCGTTCCACTACAGCTTCAACACCCCGGCCGGCGCCTGCCCGCGCTGCGAGGGGATGGGCACCATCAGCGACATCGACCTCGACGAGCTCTTCGACCGGGACAAGTCGCTCAACGAGGGCGCGATCACCATCCCGGGGTACACCACGGACGGCTGGCTCGTGCGCATCTTCGCGGCCTCCGGCTTCGTGGACGCGGACAAGCCGATCCGCGACTACGACGAGCGGGAGCTGCACGACTTCCTGTACAAGGAGCCGACCAAGGTCAAGGTCGAGACCATCAACATGACGTACGAGGGGCTCGTGCCCCGCGTGCAGAAGGCGTTCCTGCAGAAGGACAAGGAGGCGATGCAGCCGCACATCCGGGCGTTCGTCGAGCGGGCGGTCACGTTCACCGCCTGCCCCGAGTGCGGCGGGACGCGCCTCAACCAGGCGGCGCTGGGCTCGCGCATCGGCGGGGTGAACATCGCCGACGCGTGCGCGATGCAGATCAGCGACCTCGCCGAGTGGGTGCGCGGCGTCGAGGACCACTCGGTGGCGCCGCTGCTCGGCACGCTGCAGCGCACGCTGGACTCGTTCGTGGAGATCGGGCTGGGGTACCTCTCGCTGGACCGGCCCTCCGGCACGCTGTCCGGCGGCGAGGCGCAGCGCACCAAGATGATCCGGCACCTCGGCTCGTCGCTCACCGACGTCACGTACGTGTTCGACGAGCCGACCGTCGGGCTGCACCCGCACGATATCCAGCGGATGAACTCGCTGCTGCTGCGGCTGCGCGACAAGGGCAACACGGTCCTGGTCGTGGAGCACAAGCCGGAGACGATCGCGATCGCCGACCACGTCGTCGACCTCGGCCCGGGCGCCGGCGGCGCGGGCGGCACGGTCTGCTTCGAGGGCACCGTCGACGGGCTGCGCCGCAGCGGCACGCTGACCGGCCGCCACCTCGACTACCGGGCCGCGCTCAAGCCGGAGGTCCGCCGGCCGTCGGGCAAGCTGGAGATCCGCGGCGCCACCCGGCACAACCTGCGCGACGTGAGCGTCGACGTGCCGCTCGGCGTCCTCACCGTGGTGACCGGCGTCGCCGGCTCCGGCAAGAGCTCGCTCATCCACGGCTCGATCCCGAAGGGCGCCGGGGTCGTCTCCGTGGACCAGGGCGCGATCCGCGGGTCGCGGCGCAGCAACCCGGCGACGTACACCGGACTGCTCGACCCGATCCGCGCCGCGTTCGCGAAGGCCAACAAGGTCAAGCCGGCGCTGTTCAGCGCCAACTCGGCCGGCGCCTGCCCCAACTGCAACGGCAACGGCGTCATCTACACCGACCTCGCCATGATGGCCGGCGTCGCCACCGTGTGCGAGGAGTGCGAGGGCAAGCGGTTTCAGGCGTCGGTGCTGGAGTACAAGCTCGGCGGCCGCGACATCAGCGAGGTCCTGGCGATGCCGGTCACGCAGGCGCGGGAGTTCTTCGGCGCCGGCCCGTCCAAGGTGCCGGCCGCGCACACGATCCTGGACCGCCTGGCCGACGTCGGCCTGGGGTACATCAGCCTCGGCCAGCCCCTGACCACCCTGTCCGGGGGCGAGCGGCAGCGCCTGAAGCTCGCCATCCACATGGCCGAGAAGGGCGGCGTCTACGTCCTGGACGAGCCGACCACGGGCCTGCACCTGGCCGACGTGGAGCAGCTGCTGGGCCTGCTCGACCGCCTCGTCGACGCGGGCAAGTCGGTGATCGTGATCGAGCATCATCTGGCCGTCATGGCGTACGCGGACTGGATCATCGACCTCGGCCCGGGCGCCGGCCACGACGGCGGCCAGATCGTCTTCGAGGGCACCCCCGCGGCCCTGGTCGAGGCGCGCTCGACGCTGACCGGCCGCCACCTCGCCGAGTACGTCGGGGCTGCCTGAACGTGAGTGCTCCGCCCGGCGGATCGGACGCTGTCTGATCGGCCGGGCGGAGTCCGGGTCCGCAGCCGTTACGGTCGGGCGATGCTGGCTCGGCCGCTCGTCCTGCTGCTGCTCGCGCCCCTGGCCGTGACCGGGTGCTCGTCGCACAAGCCCGCCCCCGTCACCGCCACGGTCGACGTCGCGCCGGGCAAGGCGGCGGCGCTCGTCCTGCCCGGCGGCGCCCGCGTCGACGTGCCGGCCGCCGCGGTCAGCGGGAACGGCCGCCTGACCGGCAGCGTGGTGAGCAGCCCGCCGCCCGCCCCCGACGGCCTGGCGTTCGACGGCCAGGTCTTCGACTTCCACCTCGACGGCGCCACGCTCACCGCGCCGGTCACCGTGTCCCTGCCGGCCGCCGTCCCGAGCGGCGACCAGGGCCCGGACATCGCCGTGCTCGCGTACTTCGACCCGGCGTCCAACGCGTGGCAGCCGGCCGAGGCGCAGTACGACCCCGGCGCCCACGCCGTCGCCGGGAGCAGCCCGCACCTGTCGGTCTGGGCCGCGTTCCGCGTCGACGCCAGCAAGCTCCTGGACGGCGCCGGCGACCTGCTCAAGGGCTTCTTCGGCGCCACCGAGAAGGCGCAGCAGCCGGCCTGCCCGCACCAGGACCAGGCCACCGCGCACGGCATCACCGTCGCGTCTGACAGCGGCAACCTCGTCAAGTGGTGCGCCGGCGTCGACGACCAGGGCGCGGCGGTACTGCAGGTCGCCGACAACCGCCAGTACAGCGTCGAGATCGACTACCCGGCCGGTTGGGCGCTCCGCCGCCTCGGCGACGCCGACCCGGTCGTCGACCAGGCGGTCAACTACGTGTCGAGCCTGCTCACGACGACGCCGTCCGGCACGAAGGCCGTGATCGTGCCGGGCGGCCACACGGTGCAGTTCACGGTCCCGCCCGGCAGCTCGGGCCAGGCCGAGACCCGCCCGAGCAGCCCGGCGTACCTCATGGATGCCCTGATGTACGGCCTGGACACCCTCACCATGACGTTGGGCAGGCTGCCGTGGGGCCCGAAGCCCGACCTGTCGACGTCGGCGAAGGCCCTGAAGCTGGCCTTCGACGCGAAGGACTGCTTCTCGTCGTTCGACGGCCTGATCCGCAACGAGGTGACGGACGGCCACTCCGCCGGCGTCCTGTTCCGCGACGCCACGAAGTACGCGATCGGCTGCCTCGAGAAGGCCTGGGAGATCGCGTACGGCTTCAAGGGCGCCGTCGGCACCTTCCTGATCAAGATCGGTCTGTGGCTCGTCGACGGCCTCCGCCTGGTGATCAACGGCGTGCAGGCGGCCCTGGACAACCTCATCTACTGGCGCAGCTACCGGATCAAGGTGACCGTCCTGTCGAGCGTGGTGCTCGCCGACGCCTCCGTCGCCGGCGTCGCCACGGGAGGCTCAGGCCAGGAGGTCGAACGGAGGCTGCGCGACGCACTCGGCGCGCCCGCCCGCACCGAGGACGCCAAGGAGGGGTGCTCGCTGAGCGGACTGCCGGCCGTACCGCGGCGGCACTTCGTGTGGGGAGCGCTGGACGTCGTCGTGGCCGACCCGGGCAGCTCCAAGGCGACGCTGGTCGGCTGGACCGTGCGCTCCGGCACGCTGCCCGCCAACGTCACCCTGCCCTACGGCGTGACCACGTCCACGCCGGTGCGGCAGGCGCTCACGAAGATTCCGGGTGCCAAGGGGGAGTGGCAGGATCCTTTCCAGGTGTACCTCCTGCAGACTCCCAAGGCCCCGAACACCTTCTGGATGGGCTCCCAGGAGAACGGCTCCGGCAACGTCAGCGAGATCACCAACATGTGGGAGCCCTGCGACTGACGCTCAGGGCGACACCGACCGGGGCGTCAGCGCGGCCACCGCCGACTCGAAGGTCTTGGCGACCGACGGCTTCACCTTACCGGTGATCCGCACGAGCACCGAGCCGTTCACGTAGTCGTACTCGGTGCCGAGGATCGGGTTCGCGTTCAACTGTGCAGAAGGTCCACCAGCTCGCCGGCGTTGCGCTGGGCGAAGTCGCTGTAGCAGTTGTTCATCAGCACGTGGGTCTCGGCGGCGTCCGCGGCCAGCGTGCGCAGGCGCGGGGCCCAGGCCGACA
The DNA here is from genome assembly GCF_050936175.1 of Dactylosporangium sp. CA-139066. NCBI lineage: Bacteria > Bacillati > Actinomycetota > Actinomycetes > Micromonosporales > Micromonosporaceae > Dactylosporangium > Dactylosporangium sp. CA-139066. The sequence goes on from NZ_JBNJNH010000001.1 coordinate 5,282,666, forward strand.
GCTCCGCGTCCGAGTACAGGTAGCCGAACTTCTCGTGGATGTCCTTGCTCGTCCAGTGCTCGCTGTGGCCGTGGAACCGCACGACCGCCAGGTCCGACGTGGCCGCGACGACCGGGGGGACCGACGAGCGGTGGCCCTGCGGCATGTCGACCACCACGTACGGCAGGTCGTGCGCGCGCAGGAAGTCGAGCGTCTCGCGCTCGTTGTCGCCGTCGAACCAGGATGCGTGGCGGAACTCGACGGCGGCGCGCAGGGGCTTGCAGCGCGCCGCGGCCTCGAGCAGGGTCTGCTTGTTGGAGCGGCGGATCGTGAACCACGGCGGGAACTGGAACAGCAGCGACCCGATCTTGCCGGTGAGCGGCTCGAGGGCGGCCAGGAAACGCGCCCAGACCTCGTCGATGACGCAGGGTGCCAGGTCACGCGGGTACACGTTCGCCTTGTCCGTGTCAGGGCGCAGGTCGCGGGGGACGCGCTCACCTTCGTGGGATGGCCGGTCAGCAGGCTGAACGCCTTGATGTTGAACGTGAAGCCGGGCGGGGTCCGGGCCGCCCACAGGCGGGTGGTCTGCTCGTTCGGCGGGGCGTAGTAGGTCGAGTCGACCTCGACCAGGGGAAACTGCCGCGCGTAGTAGCCCAGCCGCTGCTCGGGAGTCGTGACCGACGGCGGGTACCAGCCCGACTCCAGCAGCGTCCGGTCGGTCCACGACGCCGTACCAACCTTGATGTCGCCCATCACGCAAACCTGTTTCCCGCGACGGCCGGGGCAAACGTCAGGCGGACAGCGCGTCGGCCAGCTGCTGGCGGCTGCCGATCGCCAGCTTGCGGTACGTGTTCGTCAGGTGGATCTCGACGGTGCGCACGCTCAGGAAGAGCGCCTGGGCGATCTCGCGGTTCGTGGCGCCCGACGCGGCCAGCCGGGCGACGCGCAGCTCGCCGGCCGTCAACGCCTCCCGGCCGGTGAGCCGGGCGCGGCGGGGGCGGGCGCCGGCCGCGGCCAGCTCCTCCCCGGCCCGGGCCGCCAGCGGGGCGGCGGCGCAGCGGGCGGCCAGGTCCAGGCCCTGGCGCAGGGGGGCCACGGCGTCGGCCCGCCGGCCCGTGCGGCGCAGGGCCGCGCCGTAGTCGACCAGCGCCAGGGCGCGCTCGAGCAGGGCGTCGCGGCCCTCGGTCAGCGCGACCGCCTCCTCGAGCCGGGCGAGGGCGTCGCGGCCGGGGTCGACCCGGGCGGCGACGCGCAGCGCGCGGGCGATCGCGGTCGGGGCGCCGAAGCGGCGCGACAGCGCGAGGTCCTCGGCGGCCAGGCCGGCGGCCTCGGCGAGATGCCCCAGTGCGAAGCGGGCCTGCGCCGCCGCGGTGCGCCAGTGGGCGAAGTTCGGGTTCGCGTACCCGCCGTCGCCGAGCAGCCGCCCGCAGGCCTCGAGGTCGTCGACGGCCTCGGCGGGGCGGCCCTGGGCCAGGCGCAGGCGGCCGCGGGCCAGGAGCAGGAAGTGGGCGATGAGGGTGTTCATCGGCTGCTCGCCGGCCAGGTCGCCGTCGCGCACGATCCGCTCGGCCTCGGCGAGGTCGCCGCGGGCCACCAGGGCGTCGATGAGGACGGCCGCGGCGAGGGGCAGGTCCTGCGGGCGGGTGTCCTCCTGCAGCTCGATCGCCGCCCGGCCGTCGCCCTCGGCGTCGACGAGGTGGCCGGCGTAGAGGGCGCTGTGGGAGCGCAGCACGGCCAGGTAGCGGAACTCGGCGGCGTTGCCCAGGCGTACCGCCGCGTCGATGCCCCGGTCGAGCAGCTCCAGCGCCGCGGTCAGGTCGTCGGCCACGCCGAGCGCCGCGGAGGCCATGTTGACGAGGATCCACTTGTCGCGGGCCGGCAGCGGGCCCGCGCACGAGCGGCGCGCGAGGGCGGCGACGTCGGCGGCCGGGCGGTCGCCGGTCGTGGCCGAGCCGAACGCGGCGATCGACAGCAGCATCCGCTCGATGTCGGTGGTGCCGCCGAGGGACGGCAGGAGCGGGTCGAGCCGGGCGAGCCACACGGCGGGCGGCCGGATCGTGATGATGTCGAGCATCGCGAACTGGGCCTCGAGCTCCAGCGGCCGGGCGCCGTCGTGGGTCACGAACAGGCCGCGGGCGTACTCCATGGCCTCGATCGCCGCCCGGCTGCGCCCGGTCTGCAGCATCAGCCAGCCGAGGTCCATCGCCAGGGTGGTGCGCTGCGGCGCGGACTCGGTCAGCTCGATCGCCCGGTGCAGCGCCGCGCCGGCCTCGTCGGGGCGGTTCGCCATGCCCAGCGCCCGGCCCAGCTCGGCGTGCAGCGGGGCCCGCAGCGCAGCGGCCGGCGGCTCCTCCAGGGCCCGGCGCAGGAACGCCACCGCCGGCTCGGGCGCGTTGCGGGCCACCGCGCCGGCCGCGGCCTCGCGCAGCGCGCCGACCACCCACGGGTCGTCGTCGGGCTCGGACAGCAGCAGGTGCCCGGCCAGCTCCTCGGGGCCGGCGCCGTCGTCGCGCAGCATGAGCGCGGCCCGCTTGTGGTCGGCGGCGCGGCGCAGGCCGGCGTCGTCGGCGTACACGGCGGTGCGCACGAGCGGGTGCGCGAACCGCAGCGGCCGGCCGGGCGCCAGGATCGCCTCGGCGACGAGCGCCGCGGCCAGCTCCGCCACCCGCGCGACCGGCAGCCCGGCCAGCGCCGCGACCCGGCGGGGGGCCGCCGCCGCGCCGAGGACCGCGACCGCCCGGGCGACCGCGGCGGCCGGCGGCCCGAGCCGGGCCAGGCGGGCCAGCACCGCGCGGCTGACGGTGTCCGGCCGCACCCGGGCCACCCGCGCGGCCTGCGCGGCGACCGGGCGGACCTTGTCCTCGCGCAGGCTGGCCAGGGCCTCGGTCAGCAGGAACGGGTTGCCGCCGGTGGCCCGCGCGCACGCCCGGCAGAACTCGTCGTCGGCCTCGGCGCCGAGCTCGTGGCGGACCACCCGGCCGACCCCGGCCTCGCTGAGGGGCTCCGGGAAGAGCGTCTGCGGCGGTACCCCGGACAGCGCCCGGCTCAGCGCGTCATCGCCGCCGGGGCGGGGCCGGGTGGCCAGCACCAGCAGCGCCCCGACGTCGCCGAGGCGGCGGGCCAGGTGGGACACGAACCGCAGGGACGCCGCGTCGGCCCAGTGCGCGTCGTCGACGACGAGCAGCAGGGGGCGCTCGGCGAGGTTGCAGCACAGCCAGTACAGCCCGTGCACCACCCCGCCCTGCTCGACCTCGCCCGCGATGCCGGGCGCCGGGCCGAACACCGGCGCGGCCAGGCTCGCCGCGCCGGCCATCAGGTCCGCCCGCCCGGCCTCGCCCGCCGCGCGCAGCGCCGGCTCGAACAGCTGGCGCACCACCCCGAAGGGCAAATCCTGCTCCACCTCACCGCCGGCCGCCGCGAGCACCCGCAGGCCCCGGCCGGCCGCGCGGGCGCGTACCTCGGCGAGCAGCGCGGTCTTGCCGATGCCCGGCGCGCCCTCCACGACCACGGTCCCGCCCTGCCCGCCGGCCGCCCGTTCCAGCCGCGCCTCGAGCGCCGCCAGGTCCCGCTCCCGCTCGATCAGCATCCCGTCCACGTCCGCTGAGGGAAATTCTCTCGGTGGGTACCACGATGCCGTACTCCCGTCCGTCGCGGGATCGTCGACTCGCTGTAGTCCGGAATCGGTCACCATGATGGGGAGACGACCGTGAGCAACCCGAACTTCGACGCCGGCCGGCGCTTCATGCAGATGGCGGAGGACTCCCGGCGGCTCGCCGAACGGCGCCGGCGGTCCGGCTACCGGCCCTCGCCCGCCCGGAAGGTCCTCAACGGCATCTTCACGCTCATCTTCTTCGTCGTGTTCCTCGCCGTCGCGGCGGTGCTGGCGCTCGCGGTGATGCAGACCCGATGAGCACCCTCCAACTCGGCGTCGACTTCGGCACGTCGACCACGGTCGCGGTCCTGTCCGGCCCCGACGGGCGGCCGCGCCCGCTCGTCTTCGACGGCACGGAGCTGCTGCCCTCGGCGGTGTGCGCCGACGAGGCCGGCACCCTGCTCGTCGGGCGCGACGCGGTGCACGCGGCCCGCGCGTACCCCGGCGGCTACGAGCCGCACCCCAAGCGCAGCGTCGACGACGGCACGCTGCTGCTCGGCGGCCGGGAGTTCGCGGTCGCGGACGTCTTTTCGGCGGTACTGCGCCGGGTCGCCGACGAGGCCGAGCGCGCCGCCGGCGGCAAGGTGCCCGGCGCGGTCCTCACCTGCCCGGCCGGCTGGGGCGCGCGCCGCCAGGCCGTCCTCGCCGGCGCCGCGGTCCAGGCCGGCCTGCCCCGCCCGCGCCTGCTGGCCGAGCCGGTCGCCGCGGCCTGCTCGTTCGCGGGCCTGGCCGGCGCGGCCCCGCAGGGCGCCCGGCTGCTCGTCTACGACCTGGGCGCCGGCACGTTCGACGCGTCGGTGGTCCGGGCCGGCGGCGACGGGTTCGAGGTGCTCGCCGAGCACGGCCTGCCCGACGCCGGCGGCCTCGACATCGACGCGGCGGTCGCCGGGCACCTCGGCGCGGTGTACGCCCAGCGCGACGCCGCCGCCTGGCAGCGCCTGACCCGCCCGGAGACCCCGGCCGACCGCCGGGCCGCGCACGCGTTCCGCGAGGACGTGCGCATCGGCAAGGAGATGCTCTCGCGCAGCGCCTCGACGCTGCTGCACGTGCCGATCTTCGACGACGACGCGCTGCTCACCCGGGTGCAGCTCGAGCAGCTGGCGCTGCCGATCCTGGAGCGCACCATGCGCGCCACGCAGACCGCGCTGCGCGAGTCCGGCCTCGGCCCGGGCGACCTGGCCGGCGTCTTCATGGTCGGCGGCGCCTCGCGCATGCCCCTGGCCGCGACGCTGCTGCACCGCCGCCTCGGGGTGGCGCCGATGGTGGTCGAGCGCCCCGAGCTGGTCGTGGCCGAGGGCAGCCTCCTCGCGAGCCCGTCGGTCACCGCCGAGGTCGCGCCCGCCCCGATCGTCGTGTCCGCCCCGCCCGCGCCCGTCGCCCCGATCGTCGTGTCCGCCCCGCCCGGGCCCGTCGCCGCGGTCACCGAGGCCGCCGCCGAGCCCGCCCCGCTTCCGCCGGCCGTCCCAGCCGCCCCGCGGCGCCGCTCCCGGCTGCTGCTCGCCGGCGTGCTCGCCGGCGTCGTGGCCGCCGGCGCGGTGACCGTCACCGCCGTGCTCTGGAGCAACCGCGACCGCGGCTCCGCCGCCAGCAGCAGCGGCTACGGCAGCAACAGCGGCTACGGCGGCGGCGCGGCGAAGGCCGAGACTTCGCCATTGGTGTTCACCTTGACCGGGCACACCGGCGACGTCACCGGCCTGGCGTTCCTGCACGACCGCGCGCACCTGGTCAGCAGCTCCAACGACGGCACGATGCGGGTGTGGAACATGCCCGCCGGCACGAGCGAAGGGCCGTTCACGTCCGGCCACGGCGGCTACTGCGTCGCCGTCAGCCCCGACGCCACGGTCATCGCCACCGGCGGCAACTCCGACCACACCGCCCGGCTGTGGAGCGTCCGCGGCGAGAACACCGCGACGCTCACCGGCCATGACCAGTGGGTCCGCACGGTCGCGTTCAGCCCCGACGGCAAGACCCTCGTCACCGGGTCGTTCGACAACACCGCCCGGCTCTGGGACGTACCGACGGGGAAGCTCAAGGCCACGCTGCAGGGCCATACCGAGGCCGTCTACGACGCGGCGTTCGCCCCCGACGGCCGCACCGTCGCCACCGCGTCGGCCGACGGCACGATCCGGCTGTGGGACGTCGCGTCCGGCAGGACGCAGCGGACGCTGGAGACCGGTTGGACCGGGGTCAACGCCGTCGCGTACGCCCCGGACGGCCGGACCCTGGCCGCGGCCGGCTACGGCAACACCGGCGGCATCGAGTTCTGGAACGTCGCCACCGGCGCGCTCGCGCGGGCCACGCTCGAGCCCACGACGACGTTCGAGGTCGTCCGGTACAGCCCGGACGCCCACCACATCGCGGCCGCCACCGGCAATGGGGCCCGCATCTACGACCCGTCGACCGGCGCCGTGACCGCGACGCTGGACAGGCACACGAAGAAGGTGGAGAGCCTGGCGTACAACATGGACGGCACCCTGCTCGCGACGGGCAGCGACGACCGGTCGATCCGGGTCTGGCGCGCCGTGCCCCCCGCCGCGGCGGCCCCGGTCGCCTCCGCGGCCGGGGGCCTGCCCGCGGCGCCGGACAGCGGCGGCCAGGGCCCGGCCGTGCCGGTCTCGATCCCGGCGGCCGGCCGGTAGCAAAGGTTCTGCCGGGTGTGCGGTTCAACCGGAGGCTGCGCGTGCACGGCACCGGGGGCGCCGTGCACGCGCCGTCCCGCCTGACCGCTCACGGTACGAAGACGGTCCGGACGCAGCCGTCCTCCTTCTTCTTGAAGATGTCGTAGCCGGTCTGGCCCTGTTCCAGCGGCATGGTGTGGGTCGCCAGGTGCTCGGTCTTGAGCTCGTCCTTCGCCATGCGATCCAGGAGCATGGGGATGTACCGCTGACCATGCATCTGCGCTCCCCGCACCGTCAGGCCCTTGTTCATCAGCGCACCGAGCGGGAACTTGTCCACGAATCCGGCGAACACGCCGAGCACGAAGACGCTGCCGCCCTTGCGGCAGTTGTAGATCGCCGAACGCACCGCGGCCGGGCGGTCGGTTTCGAGTCGCAGCTGCTGCTTCGTCTTGTCGTACACGTTCTGCGGGCCGACTGCGTGAGCCTCCATGCCGACCGCCTCGATGCACACGTCCGGGCCGCGGCCGCCGGTGCGCTCGAGCAGTTCGGCCCCGACATCGGCGGCGGTGTAGTCGATCGTCTCGGCGCCGATGTGCCGGCGGACCATGTCGAGGCGGTAGTCGAACCGGTCGATGCATACGACCCGCTCCGCGCCCAGCAGCATCGCGGCCCGGGCGGCCATCTGCCCGACGGCACCGGCCCCCCACACCGCGACCACGTCGCCCGGGCGTACGCCGCCGAGATCCGCGCCCATCCAGCCGGTCGCGGCTGAGTCGGACGCGAACAGGGCCCGCTCGTCACTGACCGAATCGGGTACGGAAAACGCCCCGACGTCGGCGAACGGCACCCGGATGTACTCGGCGTGGCTGCCGGCGTTGCCGCCCATCGCGTGGGAGTACCCGAAGCAGCCGCCCGGTGCCGCGCCCCACAGAAATTCGGTGATGTCCGGGTTCGTGTTGCCGTTGTCGCACAGCGAGTACTCCTCGCGGCGGCAGTGCCAGCACTGCCCGCACGCGATGAACGACGACACGACGACCCGGTCGCCGACGCTGTGCCTGCGCACGCCCGGCCCGACCTCGACGACCTCGCCGAGGAACTCATGGCCGAGGACGTCACCGCGGCGCATGAACGGGATGTACCCGCCCAGCAGGTGCAGGTCCGAGCCGCACGTCACCGTCCGTGCGACCTTCACGATGATGTCGCCGCTGTTGCGAATCCGCGGATCCGGGACCGTCTCCATGCCTACCTTGTTCACGCCCTGCCACACCAATGCCCTCACAGCCGGCCCTCCTCACGTCCGTGCTTCGTCGCGTACGCCAGCGGAGCGGATCTGAGCGTCGGCTTCGTGGTCGCCGGCGCGTCCGGCAGCAGCACCTCACCGACCTCGGCAAGTGACCGCGCCTCGCGCAGCGCCGCTCGCAGCCGCCGCACGCGCTTGCGATCGGCGCCGGGCGCGACCCGGGCCGCCAGCTCCGTGCCCCGGTCTCCCGGCGCCGGCTGTATGCGGACCTCCACCGGGAAATCAAGCTCGTTCAGCGGCGGCGGCAGCGGATCGAGTTGCCCGGGCGAGCAGTTGATGGTGACCGTATGCCAACGGTCGGGTTCGGCGGCCCGGCGCCGCCTGGCGACCATGGCGACGCCGGCGATCGCGCCGGCTCCTACAGCGGCCAGACCGATGGCGGCCGGGAGCGGTCGGACTAGGAATCTGCGCATGCACCCCGGCTACCCGGCACCGGTGCGGCGACACATCACGCGGGACCAGCCGCGGAATGCGACTGTCTCTGCCGGGGTTAGGTGCGTGGGTGATTCCGGTCCGCAACGGGTGAGGGGCATTGCCTGGAGCCACACGGCACCGACCGAGAGGCGCCACCGCCCCGGCGACGGCTACCGGTGTTGTAACCCGGCTTTCGCGGGTGCGCGCAGGCGAGATCTGGGCCCGGCGCAGGCCGGCGTGATCGGCAGGGCAGCGCCTAGGTCCGCAGCTTGCGCAGGATAGCGGGGAGGCGGCGCACGATCTCGCGCTCCTCGTCGTCGAGGTCGGCGTCCAGCGCGCGGGCGATGATCGAGGCGCGGTTGTGCCGCTCCTCGTTGAGCGCCCGGCGGCCGGCCGCCGTGATACTGGGCGGTCAACGACGTCCCGGCGTCGGCCGGCGGGCTCGAGCACGCCGCCGCCGCGCCCGGCGTCACGCTGGCCAACGACCTGGGCCGGCGCGAGTACACGGGCGTGAAGCCCCCGCCGGGCACCGGCACCCACCGCCTGTTCGTGTGCGTGACCGCGCTGTCGGTCCAGACGCTGCCCCTGGCCCCGGACGCGAGCCTGGCCATGCTGCACGTCGCGATGGTCCCGCACACCCTGGCCCGCGGCATCCTGGTCGGCACCAGCACGCCGGGCGGCGTAGGCTGAGATCAGGCTCCCGCCGCACCTGCGGGCGGGAAGGCGCTCGGATGTCCTACGTTCGGCTGCTGCGCACCTCGGGCGCGGCCGGATTCTTCGCGACGACGGCGCTCGGCCGGCTCGGCATCGCCATGTACGGGCTGAGTCTCATCCTCACGGCGGCCGCCGTCTACGGCGACTACGTGCGCGCGGGCATCGTCGGCGGCGCGTTCGCGGCCGCCGAGGCGGTGGGCGGGCCCGTCACCGGACGCCTCGCCGACCGTCTCGGCCAGCATCGCACCCTGCCCGCCGTCGCGGCCGTCCACCTGACCGCGGCGGCGCTGCTGGCGCTGGCCCTCCTCGCGGCGGCCCCGGCCGGCGTTGCCGCCGCGTGCGCCGCCGCCGCGGGGGCGAGCGTGCCCCAGCTCGGGGCGCTCGCCGCGGCCCGCTGGAGCCACCTGCTGCGCGGCGACCCGCGCTTCGAGACGGCGATGGCCCTGGAGTCGGTCGCCAACGACGTCGCGTTCATCGCCGGCCCGCTCGCCGTCTCCGGCGCGGTGTCGCTGGCGGGGGCGCCGGCGTCGGCGGCGCTCGCCTGCGCGCTCGCGGTCGCGGCGTCCGTGGCGCTGGCCCGGCAGCGGCGGACGATGCCGCCGGCGCAGCCTCGGCCCGCGCAGGACCGGCCCGCGCAGGACCGGCCCGCGCAGGACCGGCCGGTGCAGGACCGGCCGGTGCAGGACCGGCCGGCGCGGCGGGCGCGGTGGCGGGCCGGGAGCGGGCTGGGCGGGGTCGGGCTGGCCAACCTCGTGCTCGGGCTGCTGTTCGGCACCGCCCAGCTCGCCGTGGCCGCCCTGGCCCGGGAGCGCGGGGCGGCCGGGCTCGCCGGGCTGTACTACCTGACGTTGAGCCTCGGCAGCCTGCTCGCCGCCGCCGCATACGGGCTGCTCCGCCGGCGCCGGCCGGCCTGGTGGCGGTTCCTCGGCGCCGGGCTGCTCGTGGCCGCCGGGGGCGCCGGGCTCGTGGCCTTCGGGCAGACGGGCGGCGGGTTCGCGGCGCTGTTCGTCGTCGGGCTCGGGGTGGGGCCGATCATCGTCGTCACCGGCACGCTCGTCGAGCGGCGGGCCGCGCCGGGGCGGCTCACCGAGGCCTTCGCCCTCATGTCCGCGCTCAGTGCGGGCGGGATCGCCCTCGCCGGCCCGCTCGGCGGCGCCGCCGTGCAGGCGGGCGGGGCCGCCGGCGGGTTCGGGCTGATCGTCGCCTGCGGGCTGGCGCTGGCCGCGCTCGCCGTGGGCGTGCGGCGGGGGGTCAGCGGTTGATGGTGAACTCCGTCGGGGCGCTCTCCTTGGTGCCGATCCGCGCGATGACCTGGTACCTGCCGACGGGCGCCGGTGCCGCGGTCGTGTCGCACGCGTGCGGGTTGGCGCGGTAGCTGCTCCAGGTGAAGGTGTACCGGACCGCGTCGCCGGCGGCGAAGGCGCGCACGTCGGTGGCGTGGGAGGTGTTGCAGACGTCCGAGGAGAACAGCAGGGCGCCGTCGTGCATGATCCGGATCTCCTGGGCCCCGGCGCCCAGGTCCCGCGAGCACCAGTCGGCCGCCTTCGACGCGATCGCGATGTTGAACGTGAACGTGCCGCCCAGCACGCCCGGTGACGGGGTTGTGGTGACCGTCACGGTGATCTGGTCGTCGGTGCAGGGGGCGACGTTGGCCGGGGCGGGGCTGCGCGGAGGCGCGGCGGCCGTGGTCGGCTCCGGGCTGGCGGGGACGAACGACGGGGAGGCGAGGTCCGTGGGCCGCGGTGCGGCCTGGGTGCCCGACGGGCCGGGGGCGGCCGGTTGGCCGGTGCCGGCCGCGGGGGCGCTGGTCACGGCGGCCGGCTTGTCGCTGCCGCCGCCGCGGATCGCGAACCACCCGAGCAGGACCAGCACGAGCAGGCCGGCCGCGACGAACGCGCGGCGGCGCCAGTAGACGGTGGGTGGGTGCGGCCCGACGGTCAGGCGCATCGCCGGTCGTTGCATTCGGGCAGTGTGCCAGAACCGTTGCGGCGCCACGGCCCCGCCTCCGTGTGACACACCGCTACCAGGGCCCGGATCGCTCGGCGAACGACGCGGGATCGTCCAGCCACGCACCGTAACCTAGTCGCTGTTGAACCACACCCAGTCGTCGGGGCGCCAGGGTACGCCGGCGTCGGTGAACCAGCCGGCGACGAGGTTGCGGTTGCTCTCGATGGCCTGGTGCTCGCCGAGCACGCCGCGGTCGACGAGCTCGCGGAAGCACGCGGCCAGGCCGTCGGGGCCGGCGGCGGGCTCGCGGCCGAGGCGGGCCGCGAAGTGGGCGGTGAGCTGGGGGAGGGAGGCGTGCGGGGTGGTCGCGCCGTAGCCGTACTCGCGGCCGGCGTCGCCCGAGCGGGGCAGGTAGTCGTAGAACTCGGTGAACGTGATCTTGTCCTCGATGGCCGAGACGAGCAGCGTCAGCGTGAAGATGCAGTCCGTGTGCTCGCGGTCGACGTGCAGGAGGCGGTAGCGGCGCTCGTCGCGCCGCTCGGACTCGACGCCGGCGTCGCGCAGCATCCGCTGGACGCGCTCGGCGTTGACCTCGCCGTCCGCGAACGCCTCGAACAGCGCGAAGAAGCGGCCGAGGCGGTCGGCCGGCGCGACGTCCACAGTGGACGACAGCGCGAGGTGGGCGGCGACGGCGTCGAGGTCGTCGTAGGCGGCGACGACCTGGAACCGGGCCTCGCCGGCGGCGCTCTGGGTGAAGGTGATGCCCGCCCGGCGGCCGTCGGGCGCGACGCCCAGTGTGCCGCGCCGGCCCAGATGCAGCCACGGGACGGTGCTCTCGCGCCGCACCACGAGCCCGGCCGCCTCGAGGAGGTCGGCGACGCGCTCGCGGGCGCCCATCGGCGGCCGGTCCAGCTTGCCGGCGCCGGCCAGCTCCGCGATGGCCGCGATGAGCGGCTCGGGATCGCCGTCGAGCAGCGCCTCGGCCCGGAACGAGGTGAACCGGCCCAGCCAGCCGGTGCCGTCGCCGGTGTACTTCTCGATGAACATCAGCCGGGGCGGCGGCGAACCGTCCCGGACGCTGACCGACAGCGTCCGTCGCTGGCCGGTCGGGACGGTCGAGGCCCGCAGTTCGCGTTCGTCCGGCAAGGTCACCCGTCAGGAGTACCGCACCGCATGCCGGAACGGAAAACAGCGGCGCTACAGGCGCGGCGTGTCGCCGTGCAGGACCTCGATCGTCACGGTGTGGTCGTTCCAGGCGACCTCGGCCCGGCCCAGCAGGCGCGTGCCCGGCCACAGGATCGACGCGCGGCCCACCACGACCTGCGGCAGCGCGAGGTGGCTGGGCTGCGGCAGCAGGCTCTTCACGTTGCCCGCCATGATGTTCGTCAGCTCGCCGGTGGCGTCCTGGATGTCGTCGGGCTTCACGCCGTCGGGGTCCAGGTCGAGCATGGCCGCGGCGATCCCGGCGGCCGCGCCCAGCCCGCTGCGCAGCACGACGTGGCCGAGCCACGCCCCGGCGATGCAGACGCTCGCGGTGATCTCCGCGTGGTTGGGGTCCCGGTCGGGCGCCGCCCCGATCTGCGGCCCCACCCCGAGGTAGGCCGTCCACACCTGCCAGATGAGGCCGTGCAGCTGCTCCGGCGTGAGGTGTTCGCCGGTGCCGGCGTTCGCTTCGTCCATCAACGTCCTGTTCAGCGTGGGCCCGATCGTCTCATCGGCGGCGCCGCCCCCACCTTGAGGCATTGGGCGGACCGACCGCCTGGGTGATCTCCGTCCGGAGCGCCGCCGCGAGCCGATGACCGCCCTCCGCGCTGTGCCGCACGTCGCCCGATGGCCGCAACTCGTGACCGCGGGCACGTTTCCGGCGCGTTCTCGGGGGCACCCGAATAGAGACACCGCAAGGAGGTTTGCCATATGAGTACGGTCACCGAGTCCGTCGACGTGCACGTCCCGGTGCACACCGCCTACGACCAGTGGACCCAGTTCGAGTCGTTCCCGCAGTTCATGAGCGGGGTCGAGTCGATCCGGCAGATCGACGCCCGGCACACGCATTGGGTGACGAAGATCGGCGGCGTCCGGCGCGAGTTCGACGCCGAGATCACCGAGCAGCACCCGGACGAGCGCATCGCGTGGAAGAGCACCGACGGTGACACCCCGCACGCGGGCGTCGTCACCTTCCACCGCCTCGGCGACACCGACACGCGAGTGACGGTGCAGCTGGACTGGCAGCCGCAGAACCTGACCGAGAAGGCCGGCAGCGCGATCGGCCTCGACACCATGCAGGTGAAGGCCGACACGAAGCGCTTCAAGGAGTTCGTCGAGCAGCGCGGCGAGGCTACGGGCGGGTGGCGCGGTGACGTGCCGGGTCCCGGCACCGAGCCGGGCACCGGCACCGGCACCCCGTCGGGTTACGAACGGCCGAGCACCGGCACCCAGCCGGGTTCCGGCACGCAGCCCGGCTCCGGCACGCAGCCCGGCTCCGGCACGCAGCCCGGCTCCGGCACGCAGGCCTACCCCGGCTCGCAGCCCGGTTCCAACCAGCCGTACCCCGGCCCGAAGCCGGGCCCCGGCACGCAGCTGTAACAAGTACCGCGAGAAGAATGGCCCCGGCTCCGGCCGGGGCCTTTTTCGTCTGCAAATGCTTGCGATCTTGGTAGCAGAAATTGCAGCAACCCATTCCCGGAATTGACGGCGAAATCGTACGGCCCGGCGGCCGGCCGCGGCGGACGGCCAGCCAAAACGCCCCGTAAGCGGCCAGTCGTGCCGGTAAACGGCTTCCCGAAAGCCGTCGAGTTTTTGCAACAAACTCTGGACTTCTGGCGCGGGCGGTCGTACTGTCTGCGACACGCAATCAATGCGAAAACCAAACACACCCCTCCCGAAACCGGTCTACCCGAAGGGATTGATCGATGTCGATAAAACTGCTGCGCGTCGCGCTGGCGGTCGGGCTCGCCGCCGGCCTCGCCGCCTGCGGTGACAGCAAGGACGACGCCGCGTCCGGCGACGGCAGCGCGACGATCACGGTTGACTGCCCGCCGCAGAAGACCGACAACAACGGCAAGTCGCTGGAGCTGTGGAACGCCGACGTCGCCGCGTTCCAGAAGGCGCACCCGGGCGTCACCATCAAGACCGTGTCCGTCGGCAGCCAGTGCGACAACCCGCCGGACTTCACCGCCCGCCTGCAGGGCGGCACCCAGGCCGACATCTTCTACGGGTACATGACCGACCTCGACCAGGTGCTCGACGCCGGCGCCGCCGAGGACATCACGAAGTACATCACCCCGGAGACGATCCCCAACTGGGACAAGGTGCTGCCGGCCATCAAGGACCCGTTCGTCGAGAACGGCAAGACCTACGGCATCGGCTACGCCGGCTACGGCCTCGGCCTCGTCGTCAACAAGAACCTGTTCAAGCAGGCCGGCCTCGACCCGAGCAAGCCCCCGGCCACGTGGCAGGAGGTCGCCGCGGCGGCCAAGAAGATCAGCGCGCTGGGCAACGGCATCGCCGGCTACCAGGAGTACAGCGCGGGCAACACCGGCGGCTGGCACTTCTCCGCCGCCCTGTACTCCCGCGGCGGCTCGGTCGTGAGCGACGACGGCAAGAAGGCCGCGTTCAACAACGACATGGGCAAGGCGGTACTGCAGAACCTGCACGACATGCGCTTCACCGACAACAGCGTCGGCGACAAGCAGCTGCTGCAGTGGGCGGACCTGCTCACCAACGCCGGCGCCGGCAAGGTCGGCATGTACGTCGGCGCCCCCGACACCATCAAGGCCATCGTCACCCAGTTCAAGGGCAAGTACGAGGACTGGGCGATCGGCCCGATGCCCGGCGACAACGGCCCGGCCAAGGCGACCCTCGGCGGCGGCAGCGGCTACTTCTTCAAGAAGGGCCTGAGCCCCGCGCAGATCAAGGCCGGCCTGCAGTGGCTCGCGTTCGAGGAGTTCACGCCGGGCCAGGGCCAGTTCAACTACTCGGCCCAGAAGGACATGGGCGTGCCGGTCGGCCTTCCGGAGCCGCTGATCTGGAAGCCCGGCAGCGACGTGCAGCAGCAGGACGACCAGCTCAAGAAGGCCAGCAGCAACCTCAACCTGGCCGACTACGCGCCCTACGCCGCCAGCCCGGTCACCATCAAGGCCGAGCCGCCGCGGGCGCAGGCGATCTACGCCGTGCTCGACGCCGCGATGTCCGCCGTGCTGACCCAGCCGGGCGCCGACATCAACGCGCTGCTGGGCACGGCCGAGCAGAAGGTCAACACGATCCTCTCCCAGGAGTCCTGAGTGGACGGCGCGGTCCGGCTCGACAGCGCGGTGCGGCCGGCCCGCGCCCTCCCGAAGACCCAAAGCCTGCGGCAGCGCCGCCTGGTGCACAACCTGACCGGGCACGGCTTCCTGATCGGCGCGGTGGTGTGCTTCGCGGTCTTCTCGTGGTACCCCATGGTGCGCGAGATCGTCATGAGCTTCCAGCGCACCCGGCGCGGCGAGACCACCTGGGTCGGCTGGCACAACTACGTGCGGCTGTGGCACGACCCGAGCTTCGCCGCCGCGTGGCGCAACACGCTGACGTTCACGCTGCTGGCGCTGCTCATCGGGTACGCCCTGCCGTTCCTCATCGCCGTCCTGCTCAACGAGCTGCGCCACGCCCGCGGGTACCTGCGGGCGGTGGTGTACCTGCCGGTCATGCTCCCGCCCGCCTCGGCGCTGCTGCTGTTCCGCTACGCCTACGACCCGGGCCAGGCCGGCATCTTCAACTACCTGCTGCACGCGGCGCACCTGCCGACGTCGCAGTGGGTGCAGTCGACGAGCATGACCCAGCCGTCGCTGGTCATCGCCTCGACGTGGATGAACGTCGGCAGCTCGATCCTGGTGTACCTCGCCGCGCTGCAGAACATCCCCGGCGAGCTCTACGAGGCCGCCGAGCTCGACGGGGCCGGCATCCTGCGCCGGCTGTGGCACGTCACGGTGCCGCAGACCCGGCTCATCCTGTCGCTGATGTTCCTGCTGCAGGTCGTCGCGACGATGCAGGTGTTCATCGAGCCGCTGATCCTGGCCGGCGGGGCCGGCGTGGAGGACTCGGCGACGTCGGTGGTCTACCTGATGTACCAGCACGCGTTCAAGCAGAACGACCTCAACGGCGCCGCCGCGCTCGGCGTCATGCTGATGGTCGTCCTCGCCGGCTTCTCGGTCGCCTACGCGCGGCTGAGCCCGAAGCAGGACTAGGGGGCCCAGCCCATGCCCAGAGACACCGCCATCGACACCGCCGCCCGCACCCTGATCTCGCCGGCCCGGCTGCGCCGCCCGGCCGCCCGCCGCGCCTACTGGACGATCGTCGTGCTCGTCGTCGTGCTGTTCACCGTCGTGTTCACCGGGCCGCTGTACTGGATGATCACCGGCGCGCTGAAGTCCGGCCCCGAGGTCGCCCAGGTCCCGCCCACGCTGTACCCGCAGCACCCGCAGCCGGGCAACTACGGGGAGGCCTGGACGGCGCTCAGCCTGGGCCGGCTGCTGCTCAACACGATGTGGTACGCCTTCGGGGCCCTCGCCTTCCAGCTGGTCTTCGACGTCGCCGCCGCGTACGCGTTCTCGAAGCTGCGCCCGGCGTTCGGCAACGCGCTGCTCGGCCTGATGCTCGCCACGCTGATGATCCCATCGACGGTGCTGGTGATCCCGCAGTACGTCACCGTCATCGACCTGCCGCTGGTGCACTGGAACATGCTCGACTCGCCGTGGGCGATCTGGCTGCCCGCGGTCACCAACGCCTTCAACATCTTCCTGCTCAAGCGGTTCTTCGACTCGATTCCGCAGGACCTCATGTCGGCGGCGGCGATCGACGGCGCCGGCCCGATGCGCACGCTGTGGTCCGTGGTGCTGCCGATCTCCCGGCCGATCCTCGGCGTCGTGTCCATCTTCTCGCTGACGGCCATCTGGAAGGACTTCCTGTGGCCGCTGCTGGTGGAGCCCTCGGCCGACAACCGCACCGTCAACGTGGGCATCTACGCCTTCTCGCAGGGCCTCACCCAGAACGTGGTGATCGCCGGCGCCGTCATCGCCGCCGTGCCCACCGTCGTGTTCTTCCTCATCTTCCAGAAGAACATCATGTCCGGCCTCACCACTGGCAGCCTCAAAGGCTAGTTGGGACTCTTCTCATGGCTCATTCCGCGATGCCGCGTGCCCTTTTCACGGTGGCCGCAGTCGGTGCCGCCGTCCTCGTGCCGAGCACCGCCGACGCGCGCCCCGCGCCGCCCGGCGCCGACGTGCCATTCACCACCTACGAGGCCGAGTCGGCCGCCACCAACGGCGCCCGCATCGGCCCCGGCAACGCCTTCACCCGCATCGAGGCCGAAGCCTCGGGCCGGCGGGCGGTCGCCCTCAAGGCCGGCCAGTACGTCGAGTTCACCCTCGCCGAGCGCGCCGACGCCGTCAACGTGCGCTACTCCGTCGCCGACGGCAGCCCCGACGCGCCGCTGCACGTGTCCGCGGGCGGCCGCTCGCTCACCGACCTGACGCTGACCGCGCGCTACTCGCACGTCTACGGCAACTACCCGTACACCAACGACCCCGCGGACGGCGGCGAGCACCACTACTTCAACGACGTCCACGCCCTGCTCGGCCGCACCCTGCCGGCCGGCACCCGGGTCCGGTTCACCGCCACCGCGCCCGTCGTCGTCGACCTCGCCGACTTCGAGCAGGCCGGCCCCGCCCGCGAGATGCCGGCGGGCTACCTGAGCGCGGCCGGCTTCGGCGCCGACCCGACCGGCGCCGCCGACTCCGGCCCGGCCATCCAGGCGGCGATCGACGCCGGCGCCGCCCAGGGCCGCGGCGTGTGGCTGCCGGCCGGGACGTACCAGGTGCATCGGCAGCTCGTCGTGGACAAGGTCACGGTCAAGGGCGCCGGCCCGTGGTACACCGTGCTGCGCGGCTCCGGCGTCGGCGTCTTCGGCCGGTTCGCGCCCACGCCGAGCAGCGACGTGCACCTGGCCGACTTCGCCATCGCCGGCGACACCACCGTCCGCGACGACTCGACCTCCGACAGCGGCCTCGGCGGCTCGCTCGGCGGCGGCTCCACCGTCGACAACGTGTGGATCGAGCACACGAAAGTCGGCATGTGGTTCGACGGGCCGGTGGATGGGCTCACGGTCAGCCACGCCCGCGTCCAGGACACCATGGCCGACGGCATCAACCTGCACAACGGCGTCAGCCACACCACGATCCGCGACACGTTCGTGCGCAACACCGGCGACGACGGCATGGCCATGTGGTCCGACGCCAACGCCGACCACGACAACGCCTTCGTCCACGACACCGTCGCCGTGCCGCTGCTGGCCAACGGGTTCGCCGTCTACGGCGGCCGCGACAACGCGGTCACCGACAGCGTGGCCAGCGACGCGGTCACCCAGGGCGGCGGGATCCACGTCGGCAACCGGTTCGGCGCGGTACCGCTGTCCGGCACCACCACCATCGCCCGCAACGTGCTGCTGCGCGACGGCAACCTCGTGCCCAACGCGCCCGAGGAGATCGGCGCGCTGTGGTTCTACGCCGCCGACGCCCCGATGACCGGCGCGATCGACGTGCACGACGTGTCCATCGTGGACAGCCCGTTCTCGGCCGTGCAGTTCTACGGCAAGGCGATCAGCAACGTCACCCTCGAGCGGGTCGCCATCGTGAAGGCCGGCACGTTCGCGGTACAGCTGCAGGCGCCCGGCTCGGCGAAGTTCACCGCGGTCGTCGCCACGGGGGTCGGCGCCGCGGGCCGCTACGACTGCGCGAGCGGCTTCAACGTCGTGCGCGGCCCCGGCGATGCCGGCTGGTCGTCCACCCGGTGCGGCTTCCCGCCGGCCGGCGCGCTGCGGCTGAGCGCCGGCACGCTCGACTTCGGCCAGCAGGCCCTGCACGCGACCGGTTCGCAGCAGCTGACGATCGCCAACCCCGGCCCCGACCCGATCACGATCCGCGCGGTGCGGGCCACGGACGGGTACACCGTCGGCGGCTTCTGCGCCACGATCCCGGTCGGCGGCTCCTGCACCGTGCCGGTCGCGTTCGCCCCGGCCCGCGCCGGCGTCTACAACGGCAAGCTGACGATCGACAGCACCTCACCCGCCGGCCCGTACGTCGTCGCGCTGCACGGCGTCGGCTTCGACCCCGACGGCAACCTGGCGCTGGGCCAGCAGATCACGTCCAGCTCCCAGGCGCTGTCGTGGCTCGGCCCGGCCAACCTCGTCGACGGCGACCCCGGCACGTACTTCGAGAGCGCCAACAACGCCTTCCCGCAGACCGTCACGCTCGACCTCGGCGCCGCCCGGTCCGTCGACCGGATCGTCCTGCGCCTGCCGGCCAACTGGGGCGGCCGCGCCGAGACCATCGCCGTCGCCGCCGACGGGGCCGCCCTCGTCCCCGCCGCCGACTACGAGCTCAACCCCGACACCGGCAACGCCGTCACGATTGCGTTCCCGGCGACCACGGTGCGCACCCTCACGCTGACCTTCACCGGCAACACCGGCTGGCCGGCGGCGCAGCTGTCCGAGCTCGAGGTCTACGCGCACTGAACCTTCTGAACGGAGGACACCCCATGCACCGCAGACGCCTGATCGCCGCCGCCGCGGCGATGCTGGCCACCGCCGCCGCCCTCGTCACCCTGCCCGCGGACGCCGCCACGTCCATCCTGCAGGCCGAGTCGGCCACCCTGTCGGGCGGCGCCGCCGTCGCCACCGACCACGCCGGCTATACCGGCTCCGGATTCGTCGCCGGATACACCGACTCGCACAAGGGCACGGCCGCCACCACGTTCACGGTCGGCGTGGCGTCGCGGCTGGACCTGCGCTACGCCAACGGCACCGGCTCCACCATGACGCTGTCCCTGTATGTCAACGGCACCAAGCTCCGCCAGATCCAGCTGCCCGCCACCGCCAACTGGGACACCTGGGCGACCGAGACCGAGCCGGTGTCGCTGACCGCCGCCGGCAACACGGTCGCGTACCGCTTCGACAGCACCGACTCCGGCAACGTCAACCTCGACAGCCTGACGGCGTCCTCGGTCACCTCCAGCGGCCTGGAGGCGGAGTCGGCGGCGCTGTCCGGCGGCGCCGTCGTCGCCACCGACCACAGTGGATACACCGGGTCCGGGTTCGTCGCCGGCTACACCGACGCGAACAAGGGCAGCGCCGCGACCACGTTCACGGTCGGGACGGCGGCGCAGCTCGACCTGCGCTACGCCAACGGCACCGGCTCCACCATGACGCTGTCCCTGTATGTCAACGGCACCAAGCTCCGCCAGATCCAGCTGCCCGCCACCGCCAACTGGGACACCTGGGCGACGGAGACCGAGGCCGTCTCGCTCACCGGTTCCAGCAACACGGTCGCCTACCGCTTCGACAGCACCGACTCCGGCAACGTCAACCTCGACAACCTCACCGCCGGCGGGACGCCCCCGCCCGTCGACGGGCAGCTCTACGACAACGGCTTCAGCTCCGGTGGGCGGACCATCTACAGCGTCAGCGTGCCGGCCGCCGGGAACTACGCCGTCGGCGTCCGCTACACCAACACGACGGGGTCGGCGCGGACCCTTTCCCAGTACGTCAACGGCATCAAGAGCGCCCAGGTCAGCCTGGCCGCCGGATCGGGGACCCTCACCGCGTCGCGGACCGTCGCGCTGCGGGCCGGGCTGAACCTCGTCGGCTGGCAGGCCGACGCCGGCGACACGGGCGGCGTGTCCGTCAGCGGCGTCACCGTGACCGGGGGAGTGGCGCTCGCCGCGCGGGGCGCCACCGTGCCCTACACGGAATACCGCGACTTCGCCACCAACGGCGCCAGGCTCGCCGCCAGCCGCGCGTACCTGACGATGGCCGGCGAGGCGACCGGGCGCCAGGCCGTCCAGCTCACCTCGACCGGGCAGTACGTGCAGTTCACGCTCACCAAGCCGGCCAACGCGCTCACGATCCGTTACTCGATTCCGGACAGCGCCGACGGGGCGGGGATCACCGCGCCCATCGCCCTCTACGCCAACGGGTCCCGCGTCCAGGACATCAGCCTGACGTCGCGCTACTCGTGGGTCTACGGCGCGTACCCGTACACCAACGTGCCGGGCCAGGGCTCCGCACACCACTTCTTCGACGAGACCC
This sequence comes from Dactylosporangium sp. CA-139066, assembly GCF_050936175.1. Lineage (NCBI taxonomy): Bacteria > Bacillati > Actinomycetota > Actinomycetes > Micromonosporales > Micromonosporaceae > Dactylosporangium > Dactylosporangium sp. CA-139066. Next base: position 5,303,404 of record NZ_JBNJNH010000001.1, read on the forward strand.
GGGCCCTGATCGGCAACTGGCCGGCCGGGACGGTGCTGAAGCTGCAGAAGGACGCCTCCTCCACCGCCTCGTCGTACACCATCGACGTCGTCGACGCCGAGCAGGTCGCGGCCGCCTACACCATGCCGGCGAACTTCGTCTCCGTGACGAGCTCGGGCGGCGACGACACGAACGCGATCAACGCCGCCGTCTCGTCGGCCCGCTCGGCCGGCAAGGGGGTGTGGCTGGCGGCCGGCACGTTCAACATCTCCTCCCGCATCAACCTCGCGGGCGTCGCGGTGCGGGGCGCCGGCCAGTGGTACACCACCGTGAAGGGCAACAACGGCAAGGGCGGGCTGTTCGCCACCGGCTCGGGCGTCACCATCGCCGACCTGACCATCGCCGGCGACGTCACCTACCGCGACGACGCCAACTTCGACACCGGCATCGAGGGCAACTTCGGCACCGGCTCGATCATCTACGACGTGCGCATCGAGCACACCAAGGTCGGCATGTGGATCGACTCGGGCACCAACGGGCTGTACGCCGCCGGGGTCCGCATCGCGAACACGTTCGCCGACGGCGTGAACCTGCACGCCAACGTCCAGAACACCCGGGTCGACCAGTCGACGGTGCGCAACACCGGCGACGACGCCCTGGCCATGTTCTCCGATGGCACCGCCGTCACCGGCTGCTCGTTCACGTTCGACACGGTGTCCTCGCCGCTGCTGGCCAACGCGGTCGGCATCTACGGCGGCAACAACAACACGGTCGCCGACAGCCTGCTGTCCGACACCGTGACCGGCGCCGCCGGCATCGCGGTGAGCAGCCGCTTCGGCATCCCGTTCAGCGGACCGACCACGGTCGCGCGCAACACGCTGACCCGCACCGGCGGTTACGAGCCGAACTGGCAGACGAACCTCGGGGCGCTGTGGGTGTACGCCGACCAGTCCGACATCACCACCCCGGTGAACGTCTCGAATCTGTCCATCGTGGACAGCACCTACCAGGCGGTGCTGCTCAGCTACGGCCACCGCATCGGCAACCTGCTGCTCGACCACGTGAGCATCGCCGGGGCCGGCACGTGGGCCATCGACGTCAACAACGTGACCGGTGCGGCGACGGCCAACTACGTCACCGCGACCGGCACCGCCGGGCTCAACAACCCCGGCGGCTTCACCATCACCCGCGGCCCGGGCAACTCCGGCTGGTAACCCTTTAACCATTGGAGATCAGTTCCATGCGTGCGAACGGCTGGTGGCGCACCGCCGCCATCTACCAGATCTACATCCGCAGCTTCGCCGACGGCGACGGGGACGGCGTCGGCGACCTCGCCGGCCTCCGGGCGCGGCTGCCGTACCTGCGGGACCTGGGCGTGGACGCGCTCTGGCTGACGCCGTGGAACGTCTCCCCGATGGCCGACGGCGGCTACGACGTGGCCGACTACCGCGACATCGACCCGCTGTTCGGCACCCTGGCCGACGCCGAGGCGTTCGTCGCCGAGGCGCACGGCTACGGCCTGCGGGTCCTCGTCGACCTCGTGCCCAACCACTGCTCCGACCGGCACCCGTGGTTCCGGGAGGCGCTCGCCGCGCCTCCCGGTTCCCCGGCCCGGCAGCGGTTCTGGTTCCGCCCCGGCCGCGGCCCCGGCGGCTCGCTGCCGCCGAACGACTGGCGCTCGTACTTCGGCGGCCCCGCGTGGACCCGCGTCGCCGACGGCGAGTGGTACCTGCACATGTTCGCCCCCCAGCAGCCGGACCTGAACTGGGAGCACCCCGAGGTCCGGGCCGAGTTCGAGGACGTGCTGCGCTTCTGGTTCGACCGCGGCGTCGACGGCTTCCGCATCGACGTCGCCCACGGCCTCATGAAGACGCCGGGCCTGCCGGACGTCGGCGCCTCCCCGGACCCGGCGGACCTGCCGTACCAGGACCACGACGACGTCCACGAGATCTACCGCGCCTGGCGCCGCATCGCCGACTCCTACGCGGACCCGCGCGTCTTCGTCGGGGAGGTGTGGTTGCCGACGACGGCGCAGTTCATCCGGTATCTCCGCCCCGACGAGCTGCACTCCGCGTTCAACTTCGAGTTCCTGTGCTGCGCCTGGGAGCCCAACGCGCTGCGCAAGACCATCGACGACACCCTCGACACGCACCGCCTCGTCGACGCGCCGCCCACCTGGGTGCTGTCCAACCACGACACGATCCGGCACGTCACGCGGTACGGCCGCGAGGACACCACCTTCGACCTGGGCAACCGCCGCCACGGCAGCCCCACGGACCTGTCGCTGGGCCGCCACCGCGCCCGCGCCGCGGCCCTGCTCACCCTCGCCCTGCCCGGCGGCGTGTACGTCTACCAGGGCGACGAGCTCGGCCTGGAGGAGGTCGAGGACATTCCGCTGGAGCGGATCCAGGACCCGACGTGGGAGCGCTCGGAGCACACGGACCGCGGCCGCGACGGCTGCCGCGTCCCGCTACCGTGGACCTCGTCCGCCGCGCCGTTCGGCTTCTCGCCCTCGCCGGCGTCCGCGGAGCCGTGGCTGCCGCAGCCGGCGTCGTGGTCGGCCCTGTCGGTGGCCGCCCAGGAGCCCGATCCCGCTTCAATGCTGCAGCTGTACCGCACGGCACTCGCCCTTCGCCGTTCCGCGCTCGTATCCCTGCCGCCGGACCTCACGTGGCTCACGACGGACGACGGCGTCCTGGCGTTCCGCCGCGGCGACGGCTTCGCCTGCGTGCTGAACCTCTCGACGGCCCCGTCCCGGCTCCCGGACCACACCTCGGTGCTGCTGGCGAGCGCTCCGGTCACCGGCGGCTTCCTGCCGCCCGACGCCTGCGCCTGGCTCGCTCTCTAGTCCCGTCCCAGCGCGCCCGGCCACGGTTGTGCAAGAACCGTGGCCGGGCGCGCAAGTCTTCGCAAGCCGCGCTCCGCGAGCGCTAGGCGGGGCAGGCGGCCGTCGAGTCGCGGACGATCAGTTCCGGCTCGAAGAGCTCCTCCTCGAGCGTAACCGGCCGCCGTTCGATCTGTGCGACCAGGGAGTTCACCGCGGCCACGCCGATCGCGGCGATCGGCTGGCGGACCGTGGTCAGTGGCGGGTCCATCATCGGCATGTACACCGAGTCGTCGAAGCCGACCACCGACAGCTGCTCCGGCACGCGCAGGCCCTGCTTGCGGGCGCCGCGGATGGCGCCCAGGGCCAGGGTGTCGCTGGCGCAGACCGCGGCCGTCGCGCCGGCCGCCAGCAGTGGGGCGATCGCGGTCTGGCCGCCGGCGATCGAGAACATCGTGTGGGCGACCAGGCGCTGGCGGTCGGGGCCGTCGACCAGGCGGCGGAACTCGGCCAGCTTGCGCTCCGACGGGACGTGGCCGCGCGGGCCGACGATGAGGCCGATCCGGCGGTGGCCGAGCTCGCGCAGGTGGGTCAGGGCGAGGTCCACCGCGACCGCGTCGTCGACCGCCACGCGGGGCACGCCGAGGTTCACGTCGGCCTCGTTGATCAGCACGATCGGCAGCTTGCGGGCCCGCAGGGCCTTGGTCTGCTCGGGGCCGGCGTCGGCGTAGCTGGCGCCGACGAAGATGATGCCGGCGACCTTGCGGGCCAGGAGCATCTCGATGTAGTGGGCCTCCGACACGCCGTCCGCGGTGCGGGTGCACAGGACCGGGATGAGCTGGCGGCGCACCAGGGCGCCGGCCATCGCCTCGGCGTAGGCGGGGAAGATCGGGTTGTGCAGGTCGGGCAGGACCATGCCGACGAGGCTGCCCAGCTCGCGGCGGTGGCGGGTCGGGCGCTGGTAGCCGAGCACGTCGAGCGCGGTCAGCACCGCGTTGCGGGTGTCCTCGCCGATGCCGGGGACGTCGCGCAGGACGCGGCTGACGGTCGCCTCGCTGTATCCGGCGTACTTCGCCACCTCGGAGAGCCTCGTCGCCACGGGCCTCATCCTAGGCGCAAGAACCGACGCTGTCACTGCAAGAAGTTGCGCTCAGGGTCGGGGTAGAGGCGTACCATTTGCCGGATTGTGGCGCCCATGTACGCCACCAGCTCCGGCGGGGACACGACCTGCGCGTCGGCGCCGAGGCGCAGCAGGCCGGCGGCCGCGTGCGGGACGCTCTCGAGCGGCACCGTCGCCTGGCGCCAGCCGTCGGGGTCCGGCGGGCCCAGCGTCGAGCGGGCCAGGCGGGTGGCCCGCGGGCCGAGGACCTCCGGGAGTGCGGCGAGGCCGGCGGGGGAGAGGCGCACGGTCGCGACCCGGGCCTCCTCGGCGCTCTCGTACCGCTCCACGTGCGCCCGCCAGAACTGCGCCAGGTCGAAGGCGTCGGGGCGGGCGAAACGCTCCGGCAGCGTCTCGACCGCCAGGACGGCCGAGACGCGGTAGGTGCGCGGGTCGGCGTCGCGGGCGGCGATGAGGTACCAGACGCCGGCCTTGAGGACCAGGCCCAGCGGGCGCAGGCGGCGGGTGACCTCGCCCGGCTCGGGGGCCCAGCGGCGGTACCGGATCTCGATCCACCGGTCCTGCCAGAGCGCCTCGGCGATGGGCAGCAGGTGCGGCACGGCGTCCGGCTCGCGGTACCACCCGGGCGCATCGAGGTGGAAGCGCTGGCGGATGCGGCGGGAGGCGTCGCGGTACGGCGTGGGCAGCGCCGCCATCAGCTTGAGCTCCGCCGCGGCGACCTGCGCGCCCAGGCCGAGCTCGGCGGCGGGCTGCGGCAGGCCGGTGAGGAACAGCGACTCGGCCTCGTCCGCGGTCAGGCCGGTCAGCCGGGTGCGGTAGCCGTCCATGAGCTGGTAGCCGCCGGTCGGGCCGGGCTCGGCGTAGATCGGCACGCCGGCCGCGGCGAGCGCCTCGACGTCGCGGTACACGGTGCGGGGCGTCACCCCGAGCTCCTCGGCGAGCCGGGCGGCGCTCAGCCGGCCGCGGTTCTGCAGCAACAGCAGCAGGGAGACCAGCCGGCTCGCGCGCACCCCCTGACAATAGATGTCAGGGGTACCGCCTCAGGGTGTGCGGCATGAACGACTTCGACTTCCTGATCGGCCGGTGGAACGTCGCCAACCGCCGGTTGCGCACCCTGTTCGCGGGCAGCGACGACTGGTACGCCTTCCCCGGCGTCGCCACCTGCCGGCAGATCCTCGACGGGGGCGGCAACATCGACGAGATCGAGTTCCCCACGCTCGGCAGCAGCGGGCTCACGCTGCGGCTGTTCGACGTCGAGCGCAAGGAGTGGTCGATCTACTGGGCCTCCAGCCGCACCGGGCTGCTGTACCCGCCGGTGGTCGGCACGTTCAGCGACGGCCGCGGCGACTTCTACGGCGACGACACCCACGAGGGCCGCCCGATCCGGGCGCACTTCGTCTGGTCCGCGATCACCACCGACTCGGCCCGCTGGGAGCAGGAGTTCTCCGCCGACGGGGGCGAGACCTGGGAGCCGAACTGGATCATGGAACTCACGCGATCCGCCTGAAACCGGCCCCCAACCGCCGCCGCACCCGCGCTGCACCCCCGCCCGGCGACGCTGGACTTCGTGAGGGCGTCCGCAACGATGGTGAGCGCAGGGCCGGCCCGGGCGCACGCCTGGTGGTGGTACCTGCTCGCCGGCGTGCCGCTGGCGCTGCTCGCCCCGCGGCTGCCGGCCGCCGGCCAGGAGCTGTCGTACATCGCCGGCGCCGGTTCCGCGATCGTCATGGTCGTGCGCGCGCTGCGGCGCGGCCGGGCGACCCGGCGGCGCACCTGGATGCTGCTGGCGGGCGCGATGGGCTGCGCCACGGTGGCGAACATCTGCTGGGCCGTCGACGTCGCCCTCGGCGGCCCGGGCGCCGGGATGGTGCCCGTCGAGGCCATGTACTTCGCGATGTACCCCGTCATCGCCGCCGGGCTGCTCAGCCTGCCGGCGACGAACCGGTACGGCTCCAAGCTCGCCGGGTTCACCGAGGCGGGCATCGCGCTGTGCACCGCCGTCGTGGTCACGTGGGTGCTGCTGTACGACCCCTTCATCCGCGACCAGCCGGGGCACACGGTCAGCCTGAACATCACGCTGTACCCCCCGCTGGACCTGCTCATCCTGGCCACCGCCGTGCGCATGGTGGTCGCGACCGGCACCCTGCGCGGCACCCACCTGCTCCTCCTCGCCGGTACGGCGAGCCTGCTCACCGCCGACGTGTCGTACTTCGTGTCCAACGCCCTCGGCGGCTCCTGGGCCGGCCCCGGCTTCTCGGTCTTCTGCTGGACCATCACCTACTTCTTCGTCGGCGCGTCGGTGCTGCACCCGTCGGCCGCCGCGCCGCCCGCCCCCGCGCGGCCGTCCTCGTCGATGTGGATGACGGTGGTGTACGCCATCGTCGTGCTCATCGGCCCCGCAGCGGCCGTCTACTCGCTGCTGCTGCAGGTGCACCGGGGCGGCTTCGACTCGCTCGACGTCATCGTCCCGCTGGCCCCCGCCGCGGTGACGGCGGTGCTGCTCGTCGTCCGCCTCGGCCACGCCGGCCGCGCCGAGCTGCGCCGCTCCCTCGACCTGCAGGACGCGCTGCACCAGCAGTCGCAGATGCAGGCCCTGCTGCGCCACCACGCGCTGCACGACGCGCTCACCGGCCTGCCCAACCGCCGCCTGCTCGACGACCGCCTCACCGACATGCTGCGTCCGGGCGCGGACCCGCGCCGCCGCGGCGTCGCCGAGGGCGACGGCGGCGGCCTGGTCCTGTTCGACCTCGACGGCTTCAAGGACGTCAACGACCGCTTCGGCCACCCGACCGGCGACGCCCTGCTCGTCGCGGTCGCCCGCCGCCTGGAGGCCCTCCTCGACCCGGGCGACACCCTGGCCCGCCTCGGCGGCGACGAGTTCGCGCTGCTGTGCCCGCGCGCGGACGCCGCCGAGCTGCTCGAGCGCGGCGAACGCATGCTCGTCGCCCTGCGCCGGCCGGTCGAGGTCGGCGGCGCCGAGCTGTTCGTCTCGGCCACGGCCGGCGCCCGCCACTTCACCGCCGCGACCGGCGCCACGACGGTGCTCAGCGACGCCGACGTCGCCCTGTACGCCGCCAAGGCCGCCGGCAAGGACCGCGTCCTGCCCTTCGACGAGCAGCTGCGCGACGAGCAGCTGCAGCGCAGCCGCACCGCCGAGCTGCTGCGCGCGGCCCTGGCCGCCGACGAGCTGGCCGTGCACTACCAGCCCATCGTCGCCCTCGACGGCCAGCGCATCGTCGGCGTCGAGGCCCTCGTGCGCTGGTACCCGCCCGGCGGCGCCCCGATCGGCCCGGACCGCTTCATCCCGGTGGCCGAGGCGAGCGGCCTGATCGTCGCCCTGGGCGACTGGGTCCTGGCCCGCGCCTGCCGCGACGCCGCCTCGTGGCACGCCCGCACCGGCGCCGGCGTGAGCGTCAACGTCTCCCCGCGCCAGCTGGCCGAGCCGGACTTCGTCGCCCGCGTCCATCGGGCCCTGGCGTCCTCGGGCCTGCCCGGCCCCGCGCTGACGCTGGAGATCACCGAGGGCGTCCTGGTCGGCGCGGGCCCCCAGGCCGAGCAGACGATCGCCCACCTGACGGCCCTGCGCGCGATCGGCGTCCGGGTGGCGATCGACGACTTCGGCACGGGATACTCGTCGCTGGCGTACCTGCGCGACCTGCCCATCGACATCCTGAAGATCGACCGCTCGTTCCTGCCCCACCGCTGCGACGACGTGCCCGGCCAGACGGCCCTGGTCCGCGCGATCGTCGACCTGGCCCGCAGCCTGAGCCTGACCACGGTCGCCGAGGGCGTCGAGACGCCCGAGCACGCGGAACTGCTGCGCAGCCTGGGCTGCGACCGCGGCCAGGGCTACCTGCTGGGCCGCCCGTCCCCGGCCGCCACGATCGACGACGCCCTCACCCGGAGCCTGACCCCCGCGTAGGCAACCATGACCTGCGCAGCGGCTACGACGGAGCGTGGGCGGTGCTGTCGCGGACGACCAGGACGGCGTTGCCGTAGCGGACGCTGCGTGGCGGGTGGCCGTCCAGCAGTTCGAACAGCAGGCGGGCCGTGCGCATGCCGTAGTCGGTGATGTTGCGCTGCAGGACCGTCAGGGCCGGGTGGACCAGCTGGCACAGGGGTGAGTCCTCCCAGGCCAGGATCGACAGGTCGTGCGGCACGGTGATGTGCATCTCCGCCGCCACGCCCAGGCCGGCCAGGGCCATGAGGTCGTTGTCGTAGACGATGGCCGTCGGGCGGGCCGGGGCGCTGAGGATGCGGCGCGTCGCCTGGGCCGCGGCCTCGCCCGTGTAGTCGGCCGGGACCGTCGCGACCTCCAGTTGGGTCGTCGCCGCGGCCAGGGCGGCGGTGCGGGCGGCGGTGTGGGCCAGGGCCGGCGGGCCGCTCACGCGGGCGATGCGGCGGTGGCCCAGGGCGGCCAGGTAGCCGGCGATCTTGCCGGCGCCGGCGTGCTCGTCGGTCGACAGGTTGGCCAGGCCGGGCAGCTCGCCCGAGCCGCCGGCGACGACCGCGGGCAGGCCGAGGTCCAGCAGGGCGGGCAGGCGCGGGTCGTCGGTGTGCAGGTCGCCGAGGATGACGCCGTCGACGCGGCGCTCGGCGTGCCAGCGGCGGTAGATGGCGATCTCCTCGGCGAGGTCCTCGACGAACTGCAGCGCGAGGCCGTAGCTGCGCGCGTACAACTCCATCTGCAGGCCGGCGATGAACTGGCGGCGGAAGACCTCGCTGCGCAGCTGCGGCGGCGTGCGGCGCAGGACCAGGCCCGCGACGTCGGCGGCGGCGCCGTGCAGCGCGACCGCGGCGCGGTGGGCGGTGAAGCCGAGCTCCTCGGCGACCTCGCGGACGCGCTCGCGCAGGTCGTCGGAGACGCCGGGGCGGCCGTTGAGCGCGTACGACACGGCGACCCGGGACACGCCGACGCGCCGCGCGATGTCGCTCATCGTCGGTCGCCGCGCCCCCGCCATCCGGACAGCGTAACCGGTTCAGTGCAGGCGGGCGGTACTGCCGCGCGGGCTCAGGTGGGCGGGCGCGCCGAGCGTGCTGGCCACCGGCTCCCCGGCGATCGCGGCGAGCAGCAGGCGGGCGGCGCGCACCCCGTACTCGCCGATGTCGCGGCTCAGCGCGGTCAGCGGCGGGTGCAGCAGGCGGCAGACCGGGGAGTCGTCCCAGGCGACGATCGACAGCTCGGCGGGCACGGCGATGCCGAGCTCCTTGGCGACGGTCAGGCCGGCCACGGCCATGATGTCGTTGTCGTAGATGATCGCGGTCGGGCGGTCGGGTCCGGTGAGCAGCCGCCGGGTGGCCCGCGCGCCGGACTCGCCGGTGTAGTCGGCCGGCACCGTCGCCGCGCCGGTCAGGCCGAGGCGGGCGGCGACCTCGTCGAACGCGGCGGTGCGGATCGCGGTGTGGGCGAACTCGGCGATGCCGCCGACGCGGGCGATGCGCCGGTGGCCCAGCGCCGCCAGGTACTCCACCGCCTCCACCATCGACTGCGCGTCGTCGGACCACACGCTGGGCAGCGCGCCGCTGGCGTCCGGCGGCCCGATGACGATGGCCGGCACGCCGAGCTCCTCCAGGGCGGGCACCCGCGGGTCGCCGGTGCGCACGTCGCAGACGAGCACCCCGTCGACGCGGCCCTCGCTGAACCAGCGGCGGTGGTACGCCAGCTCCTCGTCGCGCCCGGTGGCCATCTGCAGCAACAACGCGTACGACTGGCGGGACAGCTCCTGCTCGAGGCCGCTGATGAGCTCCATGAAGAAGGGCTCGACGCCCAGCGTGCTCGGCGAGCGCTGCAGCGTCAGCCCGACGACCCGGGCCTTGGCCCCGGCGAGGGCGCGGGCGTTGCTGTCGGCGTGGAAGTTGAGCCGGTCGGCGACCGCCAGGATGCGCTCCCGCGTCGCCGGGGACACGCCGGGGCGCCCGTTCAGCGCATACGAGACCGCGCCCTTGGACACCCCGGCCTCGCGGGCGATGTCGGCGATCGTCGGTCGCTTCACCCGGCGATGCTAACCCGCGGCCGGGTTGCGCGGCCCGTCTACGGTCGGGTGACGGGCCGCGGCCGGTCGTGACGAGGGGTACGACCGGCTGGCCCGGAATTTCGTGGTTACCGGTCCAGCAGCTCGGCGGTCAGGTCGGCCGGGCGGTCCCACAGGGCGCGGGGGAGGCGGGCGTTGCTCGCCGTCCACAGCATCGTCAGCCGCGGCGGGCCCGCGGGCGCGTCGAGCCCGACCATCGGCCGGGACTGCTGGTTGAGGCCCTTGAGCCCGAAGAGCGCGATCGGCTCGCCGGCCGGGCGGCGGGCCGATCGCCGCTCGTCCTGCCAGGACCGGTACGCGGCGGCCAGGCGCCAGGGCGCGCAGCCGGGCAGCTGGGCGTACAGCGTGCGCACCCACGTCTCGGTGTAGCGCGCGTGCGAGTAGTCGACCGGGTAGCCGGCCAGCAGCGCGCCGATGTGCGCGTCGACCTCGACCCCGCACAGGGTCAGCGCGTCGAGGACCTCGTGCCGGTCGAGCAGCTCGGCGATCGGGGCGACGGCGGCCGCGTCCGGGGCCTGCCAGCGCCGCGCCGGCGGGGCGTCGCGCTCGCCGGCGCGCCACAGCCACGGCAGCCGGTCCCAGCGGTGGTCCTGGTTCGCCCCGATGAGCCCTTCCACGCGCACGACGAGCGCGTCGCCGTCGGCCCGCGCGGCCAGCCACGGCCCGCGCCTGCTCAGCGCCGTGCCGTCGCCCTCGAGCGCGACGACGGCGGTGCGGCCGTAGCGGCCGTTGCGGTCGCGCGGGAAGTGGTAGCAGAGCAGCTCGGCGTCGAGGTCGGCGGGGACCCGCTCGGCGTCGGCCTCGATGCGGACCCGGGCCTTGCCGGCGCGGCGGGCCTTCGCCTGCCGCGCGAGGACCGCGCGGCGCCTCGGGTCGGGGCGCGGGGGCGTGCTGCGGAGGGTTTCGCGGTACCCGTGCCAGAGCCGGATCGCGTCGAGGACCCCCTCCTCGGTGGCGACGTGGCGGCGCGGCGCCCACATCGGCCCGGCGCCGGCGGCGTCGAGCGTGGTCACCTCGAAGACGAGGTGCCCGGCGAGGTCGTCGTACTCGAGGTCGACGTCGCGCACCCACATGCGCCCGTCGGCGGAGAACCCGCCCTCGCCGGGCGGCAGCGTCGGCCGCGCGCCCACGACGGTCACCTGCATCCGGCCCGGGCCGCCCACCTCGGGCACGACGAGGCCGGTGAGCCCCTCGGGCACCGAGCCGTAGAGGTCGTAGTACGGCACCAGCTCGCCGAAGGCCGCGTCGATGCCGAGCTCGCGCAGCCGGGCCGCCACGCCCTCGAGGCGCCGGGCGCGCTGCGGGCCGTACCGATCGACGGGCTTGGACACGCGGCCATCCTGCCACAGCGGCCCTTCATGGAACCGGGTGGAACACGGGCCCAGGGCCACCGGATGAGACCGGCTACTTCGGCGTGGTCGGCGAGTCGAGCCAGGTGTTGATGAGGGACGTGAAGTCCTTGCCGGTGTGCTGGTTGACGAACGCGATGAACGACGCCCGGTCCTGGGTCGTGCCGCGGTTCTTCTGTGCCCAGTCGGTCGCCAGCGAGAAGAACGCGGCGTCGCCGATCTGCTTGTGGATCTGGTGCAGCATGAGGGCCGGGCACATGTAGACGTTGCTCTCCGCGAAGCTGTCCGCCCTGGGCTTGCCGGGCGGCCCGAGGTTCTTGCGCAGCCGGGCGTCGACGCCGCGGGCCCAGTCCTCCCACTGCTTGGCCGTGACCTTGTCGCGCTCGTTGGTGTACAGGTGCTGCGCATAGCTGGCCCAGCCCTCGTTGAGCCAGAGGTCGTTCCAGTTCGTCGGGGTGACCGCGTCGCCGAACCACTGGTGGGAGTACTCGTGCAGCAGGTCGGCTTCGAAGCCGGACTTGAAGTTGGCGTCGCTGCCGTAGTCGGGCAGCCCCATGGTGATCATCTGCTGCGTCTCCATACCCGAGACCGACGGCACCATGAGCACGCCCGCGCTGTCGAACGGATACGGGCCGAAGTGCTTCTCCAGCCACTCCAGGTACTGCGGCGACTTGCGCAGGTACGGCAGCGCCTTGTCGTCGGGGCCCTGCCGGTACCAGTAGGTGAGCGGGATCCCGTGCGGCCCGGTCGCCGTCTCCTTCTGGTACTTGCCGACGGCCAGGGTCGTCAGGTAGCTCGCCACCGGCTCCGTCGCGGAGTACTTGAACGTGTTGCCGTCCTGGCTCTTCAGCGTGCCGTTCGCGATCGCCGACCAGCCCTCCGGCACGGTCACCGCGATGTCGTACAGCGCCTTGTCCGACGGCTGGTCGTTCGCCGGATACCAGGTGCCCGCACCGTACGGCTCCTGCATCGTCCACAGCCCGCCGTCCTTGGTGACGGTCAGCCCGAGCGGCTCGACGTCGTCGCGGTGCGACGGCATCGGCACCGTCGCCGGCGTCCCGTGATACTTCACCACGAGCGTCGCGAACGCGTCCTTGGCCACAGCTGCGGCCACGGTGAGCTTCGTGCCGGCGACGGTACCGCTGGTGGCCGCCCCGTTCAGCGTCACGCCGTCGATCGCGTAGGCCTTCGAGAAGTCGAGCTTCACCTCGCTGAGATCGGCCGCGGCGCGCAGTTGCAGCGTCGCCACCCCGTTCAGCGTCTTGCTGTCCGGCTGCCACGCCAGCTCGAGCCCGTAGTGCAGGACGTCGACGCCGGGGTTGCCGTAGTTGGCGTACATCGGATCGGCGACCGGCGTGGAACGGCCCGCCGCCCACACGCTGTAGTCGGGCCCGGCCGGGCCGGCGGAGACGCCGGGCGCGGCGCTACCGCCGGCCGCGGGTTGCGGTTTGCTCTCGGTGCACGCGGCGGTCAGCAGGACCGCGGACAAGACGAGGGGGAGCCAAGATCGACGCACGGGGCAGACCATACGGGACCGCGCCCCGCCGCGATGCCCGGTGACAGCGAACCCGGTCGATGTCCTACGGCGCCGCTGCGGCGGAGGACAACCACCGCTCCAGCCCGGCGGGAGCGGTGGTCACAACACGGGCACGGCCCTAGTGGGCCGGGTCCAGGGTGCCGGCCTCGATGCTGCGCTGGGTGGGGATCGCGCTGGCCGGCCGGGGGTCGTCGTGGGGCTCGGCGGTGCCCTCGATGTCCGGGTCGACCTGGGGCTGGTCGACCCACAGGGCGCGCAGCTGCGTCTGCATGAACGACGTCAGGCGCGAACGGTACTCCCGGTCGAACCGCTCCAGCGACTCGATCTGCTGCTGCAGGCCCTCGCGCTTGGCGGCCAGGCTGCCGACCACGTCCTGGTAGCGCATCTCGGCCTGGTGCTTCATGTCGTCGGCGCGCTGAGTGGCGATCTTCACGATCTCGGCGGCCCGCGCGCGGGCGTCGGCGAGCAGGTCGTCGGCGGCCTGCTCGGTCTTGTCGGCGTGGGCGCGGGCCTCCTGCACGATGCGGCTGGCGTCGGCGCGGGCCTGGCCCAGCACGTCGTCGGCGTCCGCGCGCATGTCCTCGGCGTGGGCCTCGGCCTGCTGGACGATGTGGTCGGCGGCCGCCCGGGCGTCGTTGATGATCCGGTCGGCCTCCTGGTGCGCGTTCGCCACGTGCTCGTCGGCGGTGCGCTGGGCCATGGTCAGCACGACGAGGGCGTCGCGCTGGGCGTTGGCCGCATTGGGTGCGGCGTGGCCACCGGGGGGACCGTCCATCGGTCCCGGATGCATGGGCATCGGCTGCGGGGGCGGCGTGTTCGGAACCCCCTTGAAACGGCCTCGTATGCCGTCGTCGGCCATGGACGACCTCCTTACCTAGGCTCGTGCACGCTACCAGCGCAAAGACCGTCGCGCGCGGGTCGGAGACTGTCGCTCATCCGGCAGCGCGAGCGGCCCGGCGGACACCGGCGACATATGCGACATAGGCGGCGGAGGCCTCGGTTGCAAAACGTTTGGAAGGCCGAAATGCGTAGAACCTCCGATGAGCCTGGAGCACGGGTCAACTCCGACCGGATCCTGCCGATGAGCCGTTGACGCGACCGCGCACGGTGAGGAGACCGGATGGTGGCGACCCAGCGCCCGCACCGCGTACGGCAGGCGGCCGCGGCCGGCCTGGCCGTGATCGTGCTCGCCCTGGCCGCGCTCAGTCTCGTCGGCGTGGTCCGCACCCGCCGCGCCGCGGACGACGTCACCCGCTCGGCCGCCCTCGCCGCGGCCTACGAGCGCGCCCACGACGCCGTCGCCGCGGAGGAGCTCAGCGAGCAGCACTACCGCCTCGAGCCCGGCGAGGACGTGCGCGCCGCCCACGCCGCGGCCGCCGCCACCCTGCGGGCCGCCCTCGCCGAGGTGCGGCGGGTCGGCACCCGCGAGGACCGGGCCATAGTGCCGCGGATCGACGCGCTGCACGAGCGGTACCTCGACGCGATGCGCCGCCTCTTCGCCGCCGTCGACGACGGCCGCCCCGACGAGGTCGAGGTGATCGAGGAGACCGAGACGGAGCCGACCTTCCAGGCGCTCACGGCCATGGTCCGCGACGTCACCGACGCCCGCGCCGCGACGGCCGCCGGCGCGGTGCGCGACCTGCGCCGGGTCGAGTCGATGGTGTTCACCACGACCGTCGCCGGCACCGCGACCGGCCTGGCCCTCGTCGCCGGGTTCGCCCTGCTCGCCGCCGGCTACCAGCGCCGGCTCGTGCGGCAGGCGGCGGCCAGCGAGTTCCAGGCGCAGCACGACGCGCTCACGGGCCTGCCCAGCCGGCTGCTGTTTACCCGCCGCACCGACGCCGCGCTGGAGGCGGCCCGGGCCGGCGGTCCGCCCGACCTGTCGGTGCTCATGCTCGACCTCGACCGGTTCAAGGAGGTCAACGACACCCTCGGGCACCACTACGGCGACGAGCTGCTGCGCCAGGTCGCCGAGCGCACCACCGCGGCGCTGCGGGCCGACGACACCGTGGCCCGGCTGGCCGGCGACGAGTTCGCCGTCCTGCTGCCCGGCTCGTCGCCGGAGGCCGCCGTCCGCCTGGCCGAGCGGCTGCAGCACGACCTGCACCGCAGCTTCACCCTCGGCGACGTGACGGTAGACGTCGAGGCGAGCATCGGCGTGGCCGGTGCGCCCGGGCACGGCGACAGCGCCGAGGCGCTGCTGCGCGCCGCCGACATCGCGATGTACGCGGCCAAGGAGGCCAAGAACGGCGTCGCCGTCTACCGGGCGAGCATGCACACCGACGACAGCAGCCGCCTGCTGCTGCTCGGCGACCTGCGCCGGGCGCTGGACGCGACCGACCAGCTCACCCTGCACTACCAGCCGAAGGTGCGCCTCAACGACGGCGGGCTGAGCGGCGTCGAGGCCCTCGTGCGCTGGCAGCACCCGGTCCGCGGCCCGATCTCGCCGGCCGAGTTCATCCCGGTCGCCGAGACCACCGGGCTCATCAACCGCCTCACGCTGTACGTGCTGCGCCTCGCCCTGCGCCAGGCCCGCGAGTGGCACGACGCCGGCATGGTGATCCCGGTCGCCGTCAACCTCTCGCCGCGCTGCCTGCTCGACGCCGAGCTGGTCCGGCGGGTGACCGGGATGCTGGCCGAGTTCGGGGTGCCGCCCGCGCTGCTGCGCCTGGAGGTCACCGAGTCGGCCGTCATGGCCAACCCGGCGCAGGCCACGGCCACCCTGTCGGAGCTGCACGACCTCGGCATCCACCTGTCGATCGACGACTACGGCACGGGCTACTCCTCGATGGCGTACCTCAAGCAGCTCCCGGTCGACGAGCTCAAGGTCGACCGCACGTTCGTGCAGCACATGGACACCGACCCCGACGACGCGATCCTGGTCCGCGGCGCGATCGAGCTCGGCCACAACCTCGGCATGACGGTGGTCGCCGAGGGCGTGGAGGGTACCGCGCACGCCGCCGCCCTGCAGGACCTCGGCTGCGACATCGCCCAGGGCTACCACTACGCCAAGCCGATGCCGGGCGCGGATCTGAGCCGGTGGCTGCGCGAGCACACTGTGCCGGTCGAAGCGTCGCCGGTGGGGTAGAGATGCAGCCATGGACTTCGGAATCGGATATTTCCCCACCCACAACGCCATGGCCCCTGGGGACCTGGCGCGGCTGGCCGAGGAGCGCGGGCAGTCCGCCGTGTTCTTCGCCGAGCACACCCACATCCCGGCCAGCCGCGACACGCCGTACCAGGACGGGCAGGAGCTGCCGCAGAAGTACTGGCACACCTACGACCTCTTCGTCGCGCTGACCGCGGCCGCGGCGGCCACCAGCCGGCTGCGCATCGGCAGCGGGATCTGCCTCGTCATCGAGCGCGACCCCATCATCACCGCGAAGGAGGTCGCCTCGCTCGACCACCTCTCCGGCGGCCGCTTCGAGTTCGGCGTCGGCGCCGGGTGGAACCGCGAGGAGATGCGCAACCACGGCACCGACCCGCGGGTGCGCATGGCCGTGCTGCGCGAGCGGGTCGAGGCGATGAAGGCGATCTGGGCCAAGGTTGAGGCGTCGTACCACGGCAAGTACGTCGACTTCGAACGGATCTGGTCCTTCCCGAAGCCGGCGCAGCGCCCTCACCCGCCGATCCTCGTCGGCGGCACGGGCCCGGGCGTGCTGGACCGCGTGCTGGCGTTCGGCGACGCCTGGTTCCCCAACTACGGCGAGGGCGTCGTCGAGCGCATCGGCGAGCTGCGGTCCCGGGCCGAGCGCCCGATCGACGTGCAGGTGCTCTCGGCGCCGGCCGATCCCGCGGTACTGCAGCGCCTCCACGAGGCCGGCGTCCAGCGCGCCAGCCGGTGGATCCCCTCCGGCAAGCGCTCGGTCGTCGAGCGGGGCCTCGAGCAGTGGGAGCGGGCCATCGCCGACTTCGCCGGCGAAGGCGCGTGACGCCGGACGAGTGCCGGCGGCGGTTCGGGGCGGCGCGCGTGGCCCGGCTGGCCACCGTCGCCCCGGACGGCTCTCCCCACGCCGTGCCCATCGTGTTCGCCCTCGAGGGCGACACGGTGTACCACGGCGTGGACGCCAAGCCGAAGCGGCACACCGCCCTGCAGCGGCTGGCCAACCTGGCCGCCGAGCCGCGCGCCGCCGTGCTCGCCGACCACTACGACGAGGACTGGTCCGCGCTGTGGTGGGTCCGCGCCGACGGCATCGCCCGCGAGGTCGACCCGGCGGGTGAGGAGGGCCGCCGGGCGCTGGGGCGGCTGGTGGCGCGCTACCCGCAGTACCGGATCCGGGGCTTGATGATCGCGATCGACGTCGCCCGGTGGACGGGCTGGTCGGCCTCGTAGAGTCGGGGTCATGACCGACTTCTCCGCCGAGCACCGGCGGCTCATCGACGCCGTCGCCGAGCGCCCGGGCGCGCGGATCGCCGAGGCGACGGTGGCCTACGACCACGGCGGGCAGCCCATGGAGGGCTACCGCGCGCACGACGCCGCGGTCGCCGGGCCGAAGCCCGCCGTGATCATCGTCCACGACTGGACGGGGCTGCGGGAGTACCCCAAGGCCCGCGCCCAGATGCTCGCGCGCCTCGGCTACTACGCCTTCGCCGCCGACCTCTACGGCACCGGCCGGCGCTTCGAGGACCACCAGAGCGCGGCGGCCGAGGCCGGGAAGTACTACGGTGACCTCGCGCTGATGCGCGCCCGGGTCCGCGCCGCGTACGACGTCGTGGCGAACGACCCGGAGGCCGACGCGAGCCGGATCGTCGTCATCGGGTACTGCTTCGGCGGCTCGGCGGCGCTGGAGTTCGCCCGCACCGGGGCGCCGCTGGCCGGCACGGTCGCGTTCCACGCCCGCCTGGTGGCCCACGAGCCGGCCGACGTCGCCGCGATCACCGGCTCCGTGCTGATCTGCACCGGCGGCGCCGACCCGGTGGTGCCCGACGCGGCGGTCGCGGCGTTCCAGGACGAGCTGCGCACCCGCCCCGACCTGGACTGGCAGGTCACCACGTACTCCGGCGCCGAGCACGGCTTCACCCTGCCCGGCGGCGCGTACCACCCGGCGGCCGACGCCCGCAGCTGGCGCGAGCTGACGGCGTTCCTCGGCGAGGTCTTCTAGCGCACCAGCAGGCCGTCGATGAACACGTCGACGAGCCGGCGGCCGTAGCCGGGGTCCTCGCCGGGCACCTCGTGGCACAGCAGGGCCACCGCGTGCAGCACGTCGCGGGCGCGGACGTCGGTGCGGACCTCGCCGGCCGCGGCCGCCAGCAGCGCCTCGACGACCGGGCTCATGCGCTCGTAGAAGTAGGCGCGCAGCCCCTCCGCCGAGTGCAGGGCGGAGGCGAGCCCGACCTTGGTCAGGACGAACTCCGTGTACCGCCGGATCCACTTGGCGAGCGCCACCGATGGGGGGTTGGTGGCACTCAGCGCCGGCCCCGCGTCGGCGCACGCGTCGATCTCGCGCTCCAGCACGGCGATGACCAGGTCCGAGCGCTGCGGGAAGTGCCGGTAGAGCGTGCCCACCCCGACCCCGGCCCGGTCGGTGATCTCCTTCGCCGGCGCGTCCACCCCGGACGTGGCGAACACCGCCTTCGCCGCCTCGAGCAGGGCGTTCAGGTTGCGCTGCGCGTCCGCGCGGGCCACGGGACTCCTCTCCTGGCAAAACGGAACGGCTTTCCGTATAGTTGCGGAATAGCGTTCCGTTTCGCTCCACGATACGGCAGGAGAGACCCGTCATGCAGTACCGCACCCTGGGCCGGACCGGGATCAAGGTCAGCCCCTACGCGCTGGGCACGCTGATGTTCGCCACCTCCGTCGGCAACGCCGACCCCGCCGACTCCGCCCGCGTGCTGCACAAGGCGCTGGACGCCGGCATCAACTTCATCGACACCGCCGACGCCTACGGCGACTCGGAGGAGGTCGTCGGCCGCGCCCTGAAGGGCCGCCGCGACGAGGTCGTGCTCGCCACCAAGTTCGGCCGCCCGATGGGCGAGGACCCCAACCGGCAGGGCGCCTCCCGGCGCTGGATCATGACCGCGGTCGAGGACTCGCTGCGCCGGCTGCAGACCGACCGGATTGACGTGTACCAGCTGCACCGGCCCGACCCGGCGACCGACCTCGAGGAGACGCTGTCGGCGCTGACCGACCTGGTCCGCAGCGGCAAGGTCCGGGCGATCGGCACCTCCGGGCTGCCGGCCTCCGACATCGTCGAGGCCCAGTGGGTCGCCGAGCGGCGCGGCCTGGAGCGGTTCCGGACCGAGCAGCCGGTGTACTCCATGCTCAACCGCGGCATCGAGCGCGAGGTGCTGCCGGTCGCGCAGCGCTACGGCCTGGGCGTCATGGTCTGGGGCCCGCTCGGCCAGGGGCTGCTCACCGGCCGGGTCCGCAAGGGCGGGGAGAACGACCTGAGCCGCGCCCGCTTCTTCAAGCACCTCAACGACGAGCGCCGCCTCGACGTCGTCGAGCGCCTCATCGGCGTCGCCGACGAGGCGGGCATCCCGATGACGCACCTCGCGATGGCGTTCACCGTGTCGCACCCCGGCGTGACCAGCGCGCTGCTCGGGGCCCGCAGCGAGGAGCAGCTGGACGACCTCCTGGCCGGGACCAAGGTGACGCTCGGCGCCGACATCCTCGACCGCATCGACGAGATCGTGCCGCCGGGCACCGACGTGGGCGCCCTCGACCAGGTCTTCCAGCCGCCGGCGCTGCTGGACCCGGCGCTGCGCCGCCGCTGACCGTTCGGGTTATTGCACCCTCGGTGCCGAAATCCTGCCCCCTGGCGCGAGGACACCATGGTCACCGTCTTCTCCACCACGAAGGGCGTCTCCGGGCTGGCGCTGGCCCTCGCCCACGCGCGCGGCTGGATCGACCACGACGTCCCGGTCGCGCGCTACTGGCCGGAGTTCGCCCAGGCCGGCAAGGAGGCGGTAACCGTGCGGCAGCTGCTGGCCCACCAGGCCGGGCTGGCCGCCGTCGACCGCCCGCTGAGCATCACCGACCTCGCCGACCTCGACATCGTCGCGTCGGCCCTCGCCGAGCAGCGCCCCGCCTGGACGCCCGGGACGCGGCACGGCTACCACGCGATCTCGCTCGGGTGGTACGAAGGCGAACTCCTGCGCCGCGTCGACCCGCAGCGCCGCTCGCTCGGCCGGTTCTTCGCCGAGGCGATCGCCGCGCCGCTCGGCCTCGAGTTCCACATCGGCCTGCCCGGCACCGTGGACCCGGAGCGGATCGCCACGATCCACGGCTTCAAGCCGGCCGAGCTGCTGCTGCACATGGGCACCATGCCGCGCGCGTTCGTGCTGGGCTTCCTCAACCCGCGCAGCGTCACGGCGCGCTCGTTCGCCAACCCGAAGGTGCTCAACCAGACCGGCAACTACAACCGCGCGGACGTGCGCCGCCTGGAGCTGCCGGCCGCGAACGGCACCGGCGAGGCCCGCGCGATCGCCCGGGCCTACGGCGAGGCGGCGACCGGCGGCGCCGGGCTCGGGCTGACCCCCGGGACGCTGCGGGCGCTGACCCGCCCCGCCGAGCCGCCATCCCAAGGGCTCCTGGATGTGGTACTGCGGGTGCCGACCGTCTTCTCGCTGGGGTACGTGAAGCCGTTCCCCAGCCTGCGCTTCGGCGCCGCCGGCGACCAGGCCTTCGGCACGCCGGGCGCCGGCGGCTCCTTCGGCTTCGCCGACCCGGAGACCGGCGTCGGCTTCGCCTACGCCATGAACCGCTCCGGCTTCCACCTGTGGGACGACCCGCGCGAGCTGGCGTTGCGCGAGGCGCTGTTCAGCGCCGTCCTGGGCGAGCGCTCGCAGCGGCCGGGCTGAGCTAGTCCTCCCAGACGTCGACGAGCGGCAGGCCGCGGGCCGTGCGGGCGGCGTCGACCAGCCGCTGGATCAGCTCGGTCTTGCTACGGGTGTACGTGTCGCCGTCGAGCCCGGCCAGCGACCGCTTGAGCCCGGCGTACTCCTCGCGGGCGGCCGGGTCGGCGAGGAGGTGGTCGCGCAGCAGCCGCTCGTTGCGCGTCGGCCAGGACTGCGCGCCCACCACGTGCAGGTGGTAGCCGTCGCGGCGGTAGAAGAGGCGCTCGCGCATGCCGGTCTCCAGCCGCTGGTACCCCAGCGCGAGCACCGGCGCCTCGTGGGCCGCGAAGTCGCCGAGGTCCTCGGTCGCGGCCATCAGGTCGATCACCGGCTTCGCGGCGAGCCCGGGCACCGCGGTGCTGCCGACGTGTTCGATGACGCCGATCCGGCCCGGCATCGCGGCGCGGACGTCGTCGATGGCGACGGCCGCGAGCGCGGGCCAGGCCGGATCGTAGTCGTGTACCTCGATCGTCACCCGGAGACCCTAACGGATCTACTCCTCGGGCAGGGCGGCGTCCGCGGCGCTGGCGTGCCGCGGGATGAACAGCGCCAGGAGCGCGGCCAGGACGGCGGCGCCGGCGCAGATGGCGAACAGGGTGCGGTACCCGGCCAGGGACGGCAGCGCGTGCCCGGCCAGCATGACGGTCTGCGACGCCAGGATCGCGCCGCCGATCGCGCTGGCCAGCGAGCTGCCGACGCTGCGGAACAGGGCGTTGAGGCCGTTCGCGGCGGCGAGCTCGGAGCGCGGCGCGGCGTGGATGATGAGGCCGGGCATGGCGGCGTAGGCGATGCCGGTGCCCGCGCCGGCGATCGTCGCGCCGAGGACCACCTGCCACAGGCTGCCGGTCAGCACGATCCGGGTGGCGAACCCGGCGGCGATGATGAGCGAGCCGATGACGAGCGCGGTGCGCGGGCGCAGCTTCGCCGACAGCGGCGAGAGCAGCAGCATCGCGATGCCGCCGGGCAGCATGCACAGGCCGCCGGCGAGGACCGACTTGCCGAAGCCGTAGCCGGTGGCGGCGGGCGCCTGCACGTAGGAGGCGGTGCCGATGAGCGTGGCGAACAGCGCGAATCCGACGCACAGCGAGGCGACGTTCGTCAGCAGCAGGGACGGCCGGGCGGTCGCGCGCACGTCGACGAGCGGCGAGCGCAGGCGCAGCTCGACGGCGACGAAGAGCACGAGGAGTACCACGGCGGCGATCAGCAGGCCGATCGTGAGCGGGTCGGTCCAGCCCCACGAGTCGCCCTGGGCCAGGGGCAGCAGCAGGGCGAGCATCGCGGCGCCGAGCAGGGCGGTGCCGACGAGGTCCATGCGGCCCTTGGCGACGCGGGCCGGCTCGCGGACCAGCAGGACGATGCCGGGCACGGCCAGGACGCCGCCGGCGACGCAGATCCAGAACAGCACGTGGTAGTCGGCGTACTCGGCGACGAGCCCGGCCAGCGGCAGGCCGAGGGCGCCGCCGACGCCGAGCATGGCGCTGATGAGGGCGATGCCGGCCGGCGCGTGCGCCTTGGGCAGCGTGACCCCGATGAGGCTGATGCTCAGCGGTACCGCGGCCACCGAGAGCCCCACGACCGCCCGCCCGATGATCATGGTGGTGAGGTTGGTCGCGAGGGCGCAGATCAGGGACCCGGCGATGAGCGCGGCCAGGGTCACCAGGACCATGCGCCGGGTGCCGAACAGGTCGCCGAGCCGCCCGAACGCGGGCACCGCGACGGCCCCGACGAGCAGGGTCGAGGTGAGCACCCAGGCGATCCCGTCCCCGCCGGCGTTGAGGTCGACGGCGATCTTGGACAGAACCGGGACGAGCAGCGACTGGGTCAGCGACACCATGAGCGCCGCGGTGCCGATGACCAGCACGACGACGATCTGGCCGGCGGTCCACGCCCCGCGTTCGGGCGCCGCGCTCTTGGTCGCCGCCGTCACCTCGGCGGTGTTTGTCATGATCAGGCTCCAGGGGTTCCGGGGTTTCGTGGCACAATGTGCCACGAGGCAGAGCCTGCCACGGAATTGTTGCCGGAAGGTGGCCCCAGGGATAGTTGAGACCCCGGTCACACGAACGAAAGGAGCGGGGCGATCGAGAGCCTCAGGGAGCGCAAGCGGGAGCAGAACCGCGCCGCCACCGTCGAGGCGGCGTGGCGGCTGTTCATCGAGCGCGGCTACGACCACGTGACGGTGCACGACATCTGCGCCGCGGCGGACATCGCCCCCCGGACCTTCCACCGGTACTTCGCCAGCAAGGACGACGTCGTCGCCGAGCCCGTGCGCCGGATGACCGCGATCGCCTTCGAGCGGATCGCCGCCGCCCCGCCGGACGCCCCGGACGCCGAGGTGATGCGCCGGGCGCTGCTGGCCGTCGGCCGGTTCGTCGTGGACAACCGCGAGCTGCTGACCGGGCTGCGCACGGTGGCGCTGCAGTCGAGCCACCTGCGCGCCACCTACCCCGGCGTGCGCCCCGACCAGGAGGCCGACCTGGCCGCCGAGCTGGCCACGCGCGGCGGGGGCGCCCCTCTGCAGTGGCGCCGCCGCCTGCTGGTGGCGTGCTCGGTCGCGGCCTTCCGGGTGTGGTACGAGGACTACTTCCGCGACGACCTGCCGGACCCCCTCGCGCACCTGGAGCAGATTCTCGACGCCGCCGTCAACCCGCCACGGTGACCCGCTCCCGCGGGAGGGAGCCCGGGGTTTGCGGCGCGCGCGTGCCATCCCATTGAGCATGGGCTATGGTTCGCCTATCACGATTGCGGCGAATCGTGCTTCCCGCCCGTACCGTTATGCAGGAAACGGAGCCATGGGCACACGGAAGCTCGCCACCGCCGCGCTCGTCGCGGCGCTCGCCATCGTCGCCGCCGGGGTCTGGCGGCCCGCCTTCGGGGACACCGCCAAGGCCACCTCCGCGCAGGCCGCGGCCGCGCCCGCCTGGACCGGCACCTGGGGCGTGTCGCCCCAGTCCAGCGGCACCACCTTCAACCAGCAGACGATCCGCCAGATCGTGCGCACCAGCATCGGCGGCACGGCCGCCCGGATCCGGCTGTCCAACGCCTTCGGCAACCAGGCGGTCACCGTCGCCAACGTGCACATCGCCCGGCGTACCAGCGGATCCTCCGTCGACGCGGGCTCGGACCGCGCGGTCACCTTCGGCGGTGCCGCGCAGACGACGATCCCGGTCGGCGGCAGCGTCACCAGCGACCAGGTCGCGTTCACCGTCGACGCGCTGTCGGACGTGGCCGTCAGCTTCTACCTGCCGTCCAGCACCGGCAACGCCACCGTGCACGACTTCGGCAACCAGACCAACTACGTCGCCGCCGGCAACGTCGCCGGCAACGCGACGCTGTCCAGCCCGCAGACCCGCGGCAACTACTTCTTCCTGACCAACCTCGACGTGCAGAACACGGCGTCGGAGGGGGCCGTGGTGGCGCTCGGCGCGTCCATCACCGACGGCGTCGGGTCCGGCGGCGACGCCAACCGGCGCTGGCCCAACGACCTCGCCGTGCGCCTCAGCCAGGCCGGGCGCACCATCGGCGTGCTCAACCAGGGCATCAGCGGCAACCGCCTGCTCGCCGACGGGGCCGGGCAGAGCGCGGCCAACCGCTTCGACCGCGACGTGCTGTCGCAGTCCGGCGTGAAGTGGGTCGTCTTCGCCGACGACCCGATCAACGACCTCGGCAACAGCGCCGGGTCGATCACCGGCGACCAGCTCATCGCGGCCACCCGCCAGCTCATCAGCCGCGCCCACGCGGCCGGGGTGAAGTTCCTGTGCGCCACCCTGACGCCCTTCCAGGGCGCCGGCTACTGGACTCAGGCCGGCGAGAACGGCCGGCAGGCGTTCAACGCGTTCGTGCGGGGCGCCGGCAGCGGCTGCGACGGCGTCGTCGACATGGACACCGCGACCCACGACCCGGCCCGGCCGACGTGGTTCCAGGCGTCGCTGGAGACCGGCGACCACCTGCACCCGAACGAGGCCGGCCTGCAGGCCATCGCCAACGCCGTCGATCTTTCCCTCTTCGGTACGTCCACGCCGCCCGCCACCCGCGTCGTCACCTTCCGCGCCCACGCCAACGGCAAGCTGGTCACCGCGGAGAACGCCGGCGCCGCGGCGCTGATCGCCAACCGCACCGCGGTCGGCCCGTGGGAGCAGTTCGACCTGGCCGACCTCGGCGGCGGCCGCGTCTCGCTGCGCGCACACGCCAACAACAAGTACGTCAGCGCCGCGAACGCGGGCGCCAACCCGCTCATCGCAAGCGCCACCGCGGTCGGCTCGTGGGAGACGTTCGACCTGATCCACAACCCCGACGGCAGCGTGTCCCTGCGCGCGACCGTCAACGGCAGGTACGTCTGCGCCGAGAACGCCGGCGCCGCGTCGCTCATCGCCAACCGCACCGCGATCGGCTCGTGGGAGTCATTCGACCTCCTCTGAGGTCGGCAGCCGGGCGATGCGCGGGTGGTCCAACCCCCACCCGCGCATCGCCCCGCCGGACGGCGGCCCGCTGAGGACGTCGCTGACCGCGCGGGTCGGCAGCTCGGTGGCCCGCGCGATGTCGGTCGCGCTCCAGCGGGTCCGCACGTCGGCGGCCGTGGTCCCCTCGAACCCGGCGACCTGCCCCAGGAACCGCGTCACCCGCGCGGACGCCACCGGATCCGGCAGCAGCCGGCCGGCGAGCGTCTCGACGGCCAGCGAAAGGGGCTCGTGCAGCGTCGAGGGCGGTTCCGACCAGGCCAGCCAGGGACCGTGGGGGACCAGGCGGCCGGCGATCCGCTCGGCCGCCGAGCCGTCGATGATGGCGGACGGGCTGACCAGGTCGGCCGGCAGGATCAGGTCGCGGTAGGAGGCCAGCAGCATCGGCGGCCACGAGACCGACAGCTCACCGGGGTCGATCCGGCCGTCGCGCAGCATGGCCAGCGCCGTCACGTCCGGATGGTCCGGCAGGAGCTCCCGCAGGCGCCCGACGATGCCGTCGTACGCGCCGCCGCCGGCCTCGCCCGCGACGCGCAGCGCGTGCGCGGTGAGGATGCCGACCATCGGGTCGATCGGGTCCGCACCGGCGAGCCAGTGCGAGGTCACGTCGGCGCCGAAGACCGGCCGGCCGCGGCGCAGCCCGGCCAGCGCCGCCTCCGCGGCCGTGTGCGAGGGCGCGCCGGCCCGCCACGGCACGTCCAGCGGCGTCATGTTCACCGACATCCGCTTGCGGTCGAGCCGGTCGCCGTGCAGGCAGAACACGACGGTCTGCCAGCCGCCCGCCACGTACACCGGCAGGTTCGTGGCGGCGTCCGCCCCCGCCGGGCGCGCGCGCAGCGAATAGCCGCCGGGCGGCAGGACCGAGCCCCACGCGGCGATGCCGGGCTCGGCCAGGCGCCACCCGATCCGCCACGCCGGCACCGGCCGGCCCCTCGAGTCGAGCAGCTCGACGTCGCGGTGGTGCGGGTGCTCGCCGAGCGGCGCATCCTGGCACATCGCCACCACGAGCGCGCCCGTGCCGGCCGGCGGCCGCGGGCCGGCGGCGATGGCCATGACGCCGGTGACGTCGACGGCGGCGACGAGGTCCGCGACGGCCGCGCTGGCCGCTTCGGCGGCGGCGCGGAACTCGGGGCGGGCGCCGTCCGCGGCCGACACCGGTGCCACGCACGGCAGCGCCAGCCGCACGCCGTCCTCGCGGTGCTCGCCGCCGGGCGGGACCAGCACCACGTCGGTCGAGGTGGCGTCGCCGGCGCGGCGCTCGATCTGGTACAGCCCGGGCTCGACCGTCACGTCGAGGCGCTGCGTGCCGGCGGCGACCGTGGCGAGCAGGCCGTCGCGGACCACGAACTCGAGCCCGGGCTGCGCCGCCGCGAGCCGGATCCGGCCGGAGACCTCAGAGCTTGACATCGACATCCGCCCCCGCCACCACGAACGGCGCGCCGACGGCCGCCCCGCCGTCGCGGCCGCGGACGTAGTACAGGCCGGGCGGCAGCCCCCGCCGCCACGGTCCCTGCCGCGTGTCCCACGAGCCGATCACCGCGAGCCTCCCGTCGCACACCTCGACGGCCTCCGGCGCGCCGGCCGGGAAGACGATCGTGACCTGGTAGACGTCGTCCGGCGGCGGGGCGCCCGGCCGGCCGAAGACGATGTCGTCGTCGCCGGCCATCTCCGCGCGCTGGTCGCGCCGGCGCTCCTCGGCGAGCTGGGCGAGCGTCTGGTTGACCAGCGCGCGCACCTCGTCCCAGCGGCGGTGGCGGCGCAGGGCCCGCAGCAGCGCGGTGGTGAACAGCCCGCGCCGGTCGGACGGGGAGAGGGACTCGCCGTCGATCACGCCCTCGTAGGCGCGGCCGCCGAACGCGGCGCCGTAGCCGATCGCGAGGCGCACGTCGCGCTCGACCGTCGAGCACTGCAGGAACGGAGGCCCGTAGGACGTCGCGCCCGGGAAGTCGTTGCGGCAGCAGTCGGCGAAGACGACGAGCTCTCGGAAGAGCCCGCAGCGGCGGTACCACTCCTTGTAGAGCCGCAGGTCCAGGTTGTAGCCGGGCTCCTCGCCGCTCGCGTTCGCGGCGAGCAGGGCCCCCTCGCCGTCGCCGGGCAGCAGCCCGTGGCCGGCGACGAAGAGGTACAGCCGCGTGCGGTCCCACAGCGTCGGCTCGACCGCCGCCCGCCGCCGCACGACGGCGTTGACGTCGCGCAGGGCGTCGTTGATGTCGCCGAGCGCGGGCCGGGCGGTGCCCGTGGTGAGGCGGTCCTCGGCGTCGGACGAGGCCGGGACGAGCCACACGTTCCGCTCCGGCAGGCCGCCGCCGTCCGGGTCGACGAGCCACTCGTGGAACCGGCCCGCGTCGTCGACCGGGCCGTGCAGGTCACCCAGGCCCGGGTACCGGTTGATGCCGACGACGACGGCGTAGTGCGCGTCGGACCTTGCCCTCGCTTCGGTGCTGCCGTTCATCGGCGTACCTCCCCACCCGCTGGGTCGCCGCTCAGCATCGCACCGGCGTCACGGACGGTCGGCGTTTCGCGACGCATTCGGCCGCCGCGGCCGGGAGGTGCGAATGATCGGCGCCCGCGGCGCACCGAACGGACGGCCCGATTCCGGGCCGCCCGGGCCGCCTCCGATACTGAACGCGCATCGTTCACTTATGAGGGGTGTATTCTGACGCTGAACGTTCAGCAATAAGGAGGGGGCTGCGATGAGCGCGACCGCCGCGGCGCCGGGCCGGCCCCGCGATCCCGAGGTGGACCGCCGGATCATCCGGGCCGCCCTCGACGCGTTCGGCGACGGCGGCTGGGCCGGGTTTGCGATGGAGACCGTCGCGCGCCGCGCCGGCGTCGGCAAGGCCTCGCTGTACCTGCGCTGGAGCACCAAGGAGGCGCTGCTGGCCGACGCGCTGAGCACCGGCCTGGTGCGCATCAGCGACGTCGACACCGGCACCCTGCACGGCGACCTGGTCGAGCTCGCCACGCAGATGCTCGAACTGTACGCCGGGCCGGCCAGCCGCGCCGCCCTGCGCCTGAACCTGGAGGCCGGCACGATTCCCGGCGTCGCCGAGCGCTACGAGGCGATGCAGGCCGCCCAGATCATGGCCGCCCGCGCCATCGTGCGCCGCGGCATCGAGCGCGGCGAGCTGCCCGCCACCGCCTCCGTGAGCCTGCTGCTGGACACCCTGGTCGGCGGGGCGATGATGCGCGCGCTGAGCACGCCGCCGCACAAGCGGGCGGCGCTGGCCGCGGACACCGCCGGCCACGCCCGGCGGCTGGTGGAGTTCCTGCTGCACGCCGTCGCCGCCCCCGCGGGCGGAGGCGCATGATCGCCACCGGCGCCGCCCAGCGCGACGCGTGGCAGCGGCGCGTCCTGCCCCCGGTCGAGCACGTGCGGCCCGGCGTGTGGTCGGTTCCCGTGCCGATCCCGGACAGCCCGTTGCGGTACACCCTGAGCTATGTCTTCGTCGACGACCCCGGCGTCGTCGTGGTCGACCCCGGCTGGGACAGCGCCGAGGGCCGGGCGGCGCTGGAGGCCGGCCTGCACCGCGCCGGCGCCCGGCTCGCCGACGTCACCGGGATCGTCGCCACCCACGTCCACCCCGACCACCACGGGCTGAGCGGCTGGCTGCGGGAGCGCAGCGGCGCCTGGATCGGCATGCACCCGCTGGAGGCCCGGGCGCTGCCCGCCCGGATGTGGAAGGACCGCGACCCGGCGGCCGACCGCGCCTGGCTGCGCCGCCACGGCGTGCCCGACGAGGACGCCGGCGCCCTGGCCATCGACCCGGAGCGCCTCAGCGACCTGATGGGCATGCCCGAGCCGGACCGGGCCGTCGAGGACGGCGACCTGCTGCCGCTGCGCCGCCACGAGCTGCGGGCCGTCTGGACGCCCGGGCACACCCCCGGCCACCTGTGCCTGCACGAGGCCACCGCCGGCGTCCTGCTCACCGGCGACCACCTGCTGCCCCGCATCAGCCCCAACATCGGCGTGCACGCGGCCACCGACGGCAACCCGCTGGGCGCCTACCTCGCCTCGCTCGAGCAGACCGCCAAGTTCGCGGCCGACGAGGCGTTGCCGGCGCACGAGTACCGGTTCCGGGGCATCGACGCCCGCGCCGCCGAGCTCATGCGCCACCACGACGAGCGCGGCCGCGAGATCCTCGCCGTCATCGCGACCCTCGGGCCGGCGACCGCCTGGGACATCGCCACCCGGCTGACGTGGTCGCGCGGGTGGGCGGCGCTGCGCGACCTGATGCGCCGCATGGCCCTCGCCGAGACGCTGGCCCACCTGCGGCAGTACGCCACGCCCGAGGGCGACGCGCCGACCCGCTGGCACGCCTGATCGCGAGCCGGCCCGGCCGCTCGGACGTCACCCTCCGTGGTTGAGCATGAAGCGCCCACTGTGTAGATGCACCGGCGACGGGAGCGATAACACAAAAGTCGAAGCGCTTTTACACGCCCGCTTCAGCTGTGCCAACATGCGGGCCCGGCAGGGCGGCCGCCAGCGCACTGCCGGGGCTTGCGGAGGGGAACGACGGTGACGCAGGGTGAGAGCGCGCCCGATCGCGACACGACGGCCGAGCTCGTGGGGGCCGCGCAGCGCGGCGACGAGCAGGCCCTCGACGAGCTGATCTCGGGGCATCTTCCGCTGGTGTACAACGTCGTCGGCCGGGCCCTCAACCGGCACGCCGGCGTCGACGACCTCGTCCAGGAGACGATGATCCAGGTCGTGCGCGGGCTGCCCGGCCTGCGTGAGCCGGCGCGGTTCCGCTCCTGGGTCGTCGCCATCGCCTACCGGCAGATCCAGATGCACCGGCGCGGCGCGACGAAGCGGCACCCGCCGGCCCGCGAGGTGCCCGAGGACCTCGCCGATCCGGGCGGGGACTTCGTCGAGCGCAGCATCACCGGGCTCATGCTCACCGGGCAGCGGCGCGAGCTCGCCGAGGCGACGCGCTGGCTGGACGACGCCGACCGGCACCTGCTGGCGCTGTGGTGGCAGGAGGCCGCGGGGGAGCTCACCCGCGCGGAGCTCGCCGCCGCGCTCGGGCTCAGGACGACCCATGCGGCGGTACGCGTACAGCGGATGCGGGCGCAACTGGACGCGGCCCGCGGGCTGGTGCCGGCGCCGCGCTGCCCCGAGCTCGCCGAGGCGGTCACGTCGTGGGACGGCGCCGCCGACGCCCTGTGGCGCAAGCGCCTCACCCGGCACGTGCGCGGCTGCGCGCGGTGCGGGGCGCTGAGCGCGGACCTGCTCGCGCCGGAGAAGCTGCTGCCCGGCATCGCCGCGCTGCCGGTGCCGATCCTGGCCCTCGACGCGCTCAGGACCGCGGCCGCGCCGACGCTGGTCACCAAGACGCTGTTCACGAAGGCCGGAAGTTTTCGTTATGCCCGCCCGCCGGTCGTCATCTACGGGGGCATGTCCCTTCGAAGAACCAGAGTCATCGCCGCGGCGGCCGTCACCGCCGCGGTGCCCGTCGCCGCGCTGGCGGTGACGGTCTGGCCGTCCGAGGCCGCCACCACGCCGGTCGGCAACGGCGTGTACGCGATGGCCTCCGGCGCCAGCGGCAAGTGCATCGACGTCGCCGGCGCGTCGGCGGACAACAGCGCGCCGCTGGTCCAGGTCGGCTGCAACGCGGCGGCGACGGACCAGCAGTGGACGGCCACCGCCCGCGCCAACGGCAGTTCAACCTCGTCAACGGCAACAGCGGCCGGTGCATCGACGTGCCCGGTTCCACGACGACGTCGGGGACGCAGCTGCAGCAGTACGGCTGCGGCGACGGTACGAAGACCAACCAGCTGTGGACGTTCAACGCCACGAGTGGCGGCACCACGGGGACCGGCCGCACCTGGTCGAACACCGCCGACGGGTTCGCGCAGGGGACCACGGGCGGCGCCGGCGGCACCACGGTCGGGATACATCGACTCCCGCAAGGACACGACCAACTTCACGGTGTCGTGGAACGTGATGGGCGAGCACAACAACATCAGCAGGAGGCGAATCAGAGCGGCCGGGATCGCCGCCGCGGTGGCGGTCCCCGGCGTCGTGCTCGCGGTGTCGGTCTGGCCGTCGGAGGCGGCCACGGCGCCGGCGGGCGGCGGGGTGTACACCCGCTGATGCACGACCTGCAGTACCGCGAGGGCGTGGCCTGGCAGAACACGGCGTACAACCAGCCGCCGCACCCGAGCTTCTCCTCGGCGACGGCATGAGCACGCCCGCACTGCCGAAGATCTACACCCCGTAGGGCGACGGTTCGGGCCGCTGCGCCGCCGGCGCGGCGGCCCGGACCGCGAAGCCCTTCGCGAGCAGCCGGACCGGCAGCGCGGCACGCCGTCAATCCAGGACGGGCAGTCGCACGTCGAGGGTCGTGCCGGCGCCCGGGGGACTGGACAGCGTGAGATGGCCGCCGAGCGCCTCGACGCGGTCGACGATGCCGGCCAGGCCCGAGCCGCGGGCGGGGTCGGCGCCGCCGACGCCGTCGTCGCGCAGGGACATGCGCAGGGCGTCGCCTTCCCGGTGTACCGAAATATGCACCACGCTGGCGCGGGCGTGCTTGGCGGCGTTGGCCAGGGCCTCGGCGACCACGTAGTAGGCGGCCGCCTCCACCGACTCCGGCAGCCGGCCGTCGAGGTGCACGTCGACCTCGACCGCCACCCCCGAGCGGCGCGCCAGGCCCTTGAGCGCCGAGGCCAGGCCGCGGTCGGTGAGGATCGTCGGGTGGATGCCGCGGCAGATCTCGCGCAGGTCCTCGATGCTGCCGGCGAGCCCGGTGGCGACGCCGGTCAGGCGGTCCCGCAGCGCGTCGAGCGGCTCGGGGACGGCGTCCTGGGCGGCGCGCAGCTGCAGGCCGAGCGAGAGCAGCCGCTGCTGGACGCCGTCGTGCAGGTCGCGCTCGATGCGCCGGCGCGCCTGGTCGGTGGCGAGCACGACCCGGGCGCGGGAGGCGACGAGCTCGGTGCGCGCCTGGGCGTTGGCGATCGCGGTCGCGACGAGGTCGGTGCAGTCGGCGAGGCGGGCCTCGGCGTCCTTCGGCAGCGGCTCGTCGCGGACCATCGACGCGGTGACGACGCCCCAGAGCCGGCCCTCGACGTTGATCGGGGCGCCGACGGCGCTGCGGATGCCGTGGTCGCGCAGGAAGGTGGCGAGCGGGGCCGGGTCCTCGGGGTGCTCGTAGCTGTCCATGCGGGCGGCCCGGCCGGTCCGGCGTACCGCCGCCGAAACGCTCGGCCCCTCCAGCGACAGCCGGCTGCCGACCGGCAGCAGGTCGCCCGGCCAGCCCCATGTGGCGACGATGGTGCCGGTCCCGTCGGGCTCGTACCGCACGATGTCGGCCCCGTCCGCGCAGATGAGCCGCCCGAGCTCGCCGGTGACCGCGTCCATCACCTCGTCCTGCGGCGCGCCGCGGGCGACGAGGGTGGCCACCCGCCGCAGGGCCGTCTGCGCCTCGAGGAGCTGGGCCAGGTCGCCGAGGCAGCGCCCGATCGATGTGCCGACGATGTTCACGGACCGGCCGAGGCGGCTGATCTCGCCGAGGCCCGTGTGGACCAGCCGCGGGTCGAGCCGCCCGCAGGTCAGCTGCTCGGCGATCGCGGCGGTGCGCCGCATCGGCTGGACGAACACGCGGATGAGGTACGTGACGACGACCGCAATCGCCACCGCGGCAACGAACAGCCCGAGCGCGACGCCGACCGCCGTGTCCGCGGGGTCCAGCGGCAGGACGTCGAACCTCATTCCGGCGGCACCCCTTCCGCGGCCCTCCAGGCTCCAATCGTCGCCGCGGCGGCTGTCGCCTCCCACACCACCCGCGGGTGAGCCGCCCTCGGGCGAGCCGGTCAGGAGGCTGGTCAGAGCGTCGCGGACGTCAGCGTCCCGGCCGGCCCCGGGTGCTGTTGACGGTGCGCCCGCGCACGATGCCGATCATCTCCTCGACGAGGTCGCTGTGCGCGTCGCGGGGCCAGGCCAGGACGACGGAGGACTGCGGGGCGTCGGTGACGGTGCGGTACTTCAGGTCGCGCCGGTGGTGCAGGCGGGCCAGCGACTGCGGCGCCACGAGCAGCCCGACCCCGGCCGCCACCCACTCGACGGCCTCGGCGGTCGTCGCCGGCCGCTCCAGCCCGCCGGCCGGCGGCGCGTCCCATTCGAGGACGTCGTCGAGGGGCCGCAGGAACGCGTCGCCGAGCTCACCGGCCTCGGCGAGGGTGACCTCCTCGGCGGCGTTGAGCACGTGGTCGCGGGGGATGATCACGACGGAGGCTTCGGTGTAGAGCGGGATGGCGTGGAACACGTCCCGGTCCACCGGCAGCCGCACGAGCCCGGCATCGGCCTCGCCCGGCATGAGCCCGGCCGCGTCGGCGGCCTCGGCCGGCACCAGCTCGAGGCGGTTGCCCGGCCGGCGCTCGGCCCAGGTGCGCGCCCACCGGTCGATGACGACACCCGGCACGACGATGAGGCGAAACGCCTGGTTGTTGGTCACCGAACCTCCCGCGCCAGCCTAGCCGCCGGTCGCCCACTACGCTGACCCGGTGAGCAAGTCGAAGAAGCCCCAGGTGATGAAGCCCGCCACGGCCGCGCAGAAGCTCGACGTCTACCTGCCGGCCACCCCGCGGGAGTTCCAGGAAAGCCTGGTGTCCCGCGACGAGCTCGACGAGCTGCAGCGCAACCCGCCGCAGTGGCTGGTCGACCTGCGCCGCGACGGCCCGCACCCGCGCAACGTGGTCGCCGCCCGCCTGCGGGTGTCCAACAGCGGCCTGGCCCGCGGCGGCATCACCGAGGCCCTGACCACGGCGCAGATCGCCGAGCTGGCCGCCGACCCGCCGCCGTGGCTGGTCCGTGAGCGCGAGTCGTTCGCCGAGGTCCGCCGGGAGCAGCGCCGCCTGGCCGATCAGCAGCCCGGGTAGCACACGGACAGGATCGACAGCACCGTCAGGATCGCCCAGCCCCCGCCGAGCGCCGCCCAGTAGGGTTCGCGCGGCTTGGCCAGCGCCGACAGGCCGGCCGCCACGCCGCCGAGGACCAGCTGGGCGATCGCGTACGACACGACGAGCGCGACCAGCACCCCGAACCGCTCACCGGTGTCGGTGGCGGGCCCGCACCCGAGCGGCCCGCCGGCGGAGCGCAGCGCCAGGTAGGCGACGAGGTCGGCCAGCCCGTTGCCGATCACGGCGACGAGGATGCCAAGACCGGCGATGCGCAGTCGGAAGGACATCGTGGATGATCCTATGCCGTAGTCGTTGACCCGTCCCGGCCGGGGAAGTGCTCAGGACTATGAGCATGCGCACCGCGGTCGCGGCCACGTCGCTCATGGCGGTGCTGCTGGCGCCGCTGGTCGCGGGTCACCGCCTGCACCCCGGATTCCACGTCGAGCAGGGCCGCCTCTATGACGCCGCCGGCCACGAGTTCGTGATGCGCGGCGTCGGCGTCAACCACGCCGCGTACCCGGAGAAGACGGCGCAGGTGCTCAGCGACGTGAAGGCGCTGGGCGCCAACACGGTCCGCGTGGAGCTGTCGACGGGCGTGACGGCCCGCCGCAACGACGTCGCGGACGTCGCCCACGTGATCGGCCTGTGCCGCCGCAACCGCCTGATCTGCGTCCTGGTCGTGTCCGACACCACCGGCTGGGGCTACCGCCCGGCCGCGATCCCGCAGGCCCGGGCGGTGGACTACTGGATCTCGATCCGCCGCGCCCTGAAGGGCCAGGAGCGCTACGCCATCCTCGACGTCGCCAACGAGCCGTACGTCCTGGACAACTTCCGCACCTGGCCGGCCGACACGACGGACTCGATCCGCCGCCTGCGCCGCGCCGGCCTGCGCCACACCCTGATGGTCGACGCCCCCGACTGGGGCCAGGACCTCTCCTTCACGATGCGCGACCACGCCGCCGAGGTCTTCGCGGCGGACCCACAGCACAACACGATGTTCTCGATCCACATGTACGGCGCCTTCTGCCGCACCACGAACGCCCACGCCTACCTGAACCACTACCTGTGGGCCCGGCTGCCCGTCGCGGTGACGGAGTTCTCCTACACCCACCAGGACGGCGACGTGGACGAGGACGCCATCATGTCGGAGACCCAGAAGGACGCGATCGGCTACCTGGCCTGGTCGTGGAGCGGCAACACGGGCGACGTGGCCAACCTCGACATGGCGAGGCAGTTCAACCCGGCCGCCCTGACGTGGTGGGGCCGCCGCGCCTTCGACGGCCCGGACGGCATCCGCCAGACCTCCCACGAGGCCACCATCTACCGCTAGCTCGCCCACGAGGCGCGTGGCCGGTCCGCCGCAAGCGCCTCGAGCCTGCCGATGACGTCGGCGGTGACCTCATCGGCGGTGCGCATCCCGTCGACGGAGAGCAGGATGCCGCGCCGCGCGTACCAGTCGAGCACCGGGCTGGTCACGTCGTGGTACAGCGACAGGCGCCGCTGTATGACCGGTTCGGTGTCATCGTCGCGGTGCTCGACGGCGGCTCGCGCCAGGAGCCGCCGGATCACCTCCTCGTCGTCGGCCCGCAGGTGCAATGCAACCTCGGCGGTCTCCTGAGCTCCACCGCGACCTGGTAGATCGCCCAGGCCTGCGCCGGTGTCCGCGGGTAGCCGTCGAGGACGTAGCCGACACCGGCGGTCTTCGAGGTCTGCAGCGCCCGGTGGGCCATCTCCAGCACGATCGGGTCCGGCACCAGGTGCCCGCGGTCGAGATACCCGCGGACGGCGCGGCCGAGATCCGTGCCGCGGGCGACGTGGCTTCGCAGCAGCGTGCCGGTGGCAATGTGCGGTACGCCGAAATGGGCGGCGATGCGGGAGCCCTGGGTGCCCTTTCCGGCTCCGGGTGGCGCGATCGTCAGCAGCCGCATGGTCATCTCCTCGCGTTGTCCACGGCGGATCGGTTGGTAGCGCTCAATGCTGCTTGCGGTGGCGGCGCCGGGCATGGGTCGAATGACCTCATCCCGGGATACCGTTGACCGGTTGTTCGCCCACTGGCGCTGAGGTGCACGGTGACCGTCGCAGGACCTTCCGGCCGGCCGTCTCCGGCTCCGCCGCACGGGGTTGATCTGCTCGGCCGCTCGGCGGAGCTGGAGGCGATCGATGCGCTGCTGGCCGGTCGGGCCGGCGGAGGCCTGCTGCTGCGCGGTGAGCCCGGAGTGGGCCGGACCGCCCTGCTGGACGCGGCGGAGGTCCGCGCCGCGGCCGCGGGCGCGCGCGTGTTGCGCGCGAGCTGCGCGCCGTTCGAGGCCCGGATGAGGTTCTCGGCGCTGCACCAGATGCTGTACCCGGTCCGGGAAACCGCGCAACGGCTACCCGGCGGCCAGCGCGACGCCCTCGCCGACGTCTTCGGCCAGCGGGCCGGACCTCCCGCGGGGCCGCTGGTGACGGCGACGGCCGTGCTCGAGCTGCTCAACGCGGTCGCCGCCGACCGGCCGCTGCTCGTGCTGGTCGACGACCTGCAGTGCATCGACGACGGCAGCGCGGCCGTCCTCGGGTTCCTCGCCCGGCGCATCGCCGACACGCCGGTGAGGCTCGTGGCTTCCGTCCGCTGCGGGGCGGCGAGCGTGTTCGACGAGGTACGGCTGCCGGAGCGGACGATCGGCCCGCTCGCTCCCGACGAGGCGGCGACGCTGTTGGACAACCGGCATCCGGGGCTTCCCGGCATTGTGCGGCGGCGGCTGCTCGCCGATGCGGCCGGCAACCCTCTCGCCCTGGTGGAGCTCCCGTCCGGGCTGACGGATCGGCAACGATCGGGCCGTTCCCGCCTGCCGGCGTTCCTGCCGCTGAACGCGCGGCTGGAGACGACGTTCGGGGCCGGGCTGGCGGACCTGACCGCACCGGTGCGGCGGCTTCTGCTGCTGGCGGCGCTGGACGCGGAAGCCGGCATGCCCGTGATCCGGGCCGCCGCCCAGCGCTGCGGACCGATCGACAACCTGTCGGCGGCACGGCGGGCCGGCCTCGTCCGGCTGGACGCGGCCGATGACCGCCCGGTCTTCCGCCACCCCCTCGTCCGCGCCGCGGTCGTCCAGCTGGCATCCGCGGACGAGCGGCGCGCGGCGCACGCCGCTCTGGCCGAGGCGCTCGCCGGCGAGCCGGACCGTCGTGCCTGGCACCTGGCCGCGACGGCGACGGGGCCGGATGAGACGCTCGCGCGGGCGCTCGACGACGCGGCGCTGGCCGGCTGGCGCGGCGGCTCGAACCGGCCGCGCAGCAGCGCCGCGTGGGCGGTCGGCGCACTCGTTCGCGCCGGTGAGCTCAGCACGGAGCCGAGCCTGCGCGCGCGCCGGCTCGTCGACGCCGCGTTCCTGGCGAACGTGACCGGCCAGCTCGATCAGGTACCGCAGCTGCTGGTCGATGCCGGGCAGGCGCCGGACAACCCGACCGGACTCGTCTTCGCCGCGGCGGCGCACCTGCTCACCAACGGCGAGGGCGACGTCGATGCGGCTCGCCGCCTGCTGACCCAGGCGCTCGACGAGGTCGACGGGACAGCGCGGCAGGGCCGGGACTCGTACGGCATTCTCCACTCGCTGCTGTTCGTCAGCATCTACAGCGACAGTCCTGAGTCGTGGGGGCTGCTGGGCGCCGCGCTGTCGCGGTTCGATCCCGATGCCGTGACGCCGCTGCAGTTGTGTTACGACGCCTACGCCGATCCCGCCCGGACGGACCGTCCCGTGCGGCAGCGCATCGCCAAGGACTTCGAGGCGTTCACGGCCGGTGCGCCACTGTGGGGTTTCATTCCGGTGGCCTGGGCGGCGCTGCAGGTCGATGCCCTGGGCGAGTACCGGCACCTGTGCCAGTACGTCATCGACCGGGAGCGCGACGGCGGCGTGGCCACCGTGGTCATTGCCGGGCTGCTGATGCTCAGCGCCGACTCCATCGGGCACGGGCGCTGGGACGAGGGTGAGCGGCTGGCCCGGGAGGCGCTGGAGCTGGCCGTGACCGACGGCTACCAGCTGCTGCAGGGGCACGCCCGGTGCCGGCTGGCGCTCATCGAGGCATGCCGCGGCAACACGGACCGCGCCCGCGCGATGACCGACGAGGTCGGCGGCTGGGCGACGCCCCGCGGGGTCGGGCTGGTCCAGGGGCTGCTCCGGCAGGCGCGGGTCACGGCCGCCCTGGGGCGGGGCGACTACGAGGACGCCTTCGCCGAGGCGACCCGGATCTGCCCGTCAGGCGCCACAGGGGCCGGCGTTCCGGGCCGCTGGATGGTGCTGGATGTGGTCGAGGCGGCCGTCCGCGTCGGGCGCCTCGATCTGGCGCGCGAGCATGTCGCCGCCGCCCGGCGGGCCGGTATCGCCCGCATCTCCCCGCGCACGATGCTGCTCACCACGGGCGCCGCGGCGCTCTCGGCCCCCGACGCCGAGGCGCGGGAGCTGTTCGAGTCGGCCCTGTCGCTGCCCGACGCGGACCAGTGGCCGTTCGAGCGGGCGCGGATCCAGCTCGCCTACGGCCAATGGCTGCGCCGGAACCGGGACACCGCCCGGGCCCGCCGGCACCTGCGGGAGGCGCTGGAGAGCCTGGACCGCCTGGGTGCCCGGTCATGGGCGGTCCGGGCCGGCAATGAGCTGCGGGCCGCCGGCGTCGCCACCGCGCGCCGGCGTGACGCCGCCGATGCCGCGCTCACCCCGCAGGAACGGCGCATCGCCGCCCTCGCCGCCACCGGACTGACCAACAAGCAGATCGGCGAACGGCTGTTCCTGTCGCCCCGCACGGTCGGGGCCCACCTGCACCGGCTGTTTCCGAAGCTGGGCATCACCTCACGCGCCGCGCTGCGCGGCGCACTGGAGACCACGACACCGCACGGAC
This sequence comes from Dactylosporangium sp. CA-139066, assembly GCF_050936175.1. NCBI lineage: Bacteria > Bacillati > Actinomycetota > Actinomycetes > Micromonosporales > Micromonosporaceae > Dactylosporangium > Dactylosporangium sp. CA-139066. The sequence continues at coordinate 5,342,302 of NZ_JBNJNH010000001.1, forward strand.
GGCCGGACCCGGAGGGCTGAGCCACGGCTGCGCGGTGCGTACCGGTCCGGCATCGTCGAGGAGGCGGCCAATACCGTCACATGACCCATGCCCGACCGGGGCGGCGGCCCGAGACTTGACATCGTGATCGAACGCTGATCACCCGGCGCGAACGATTGTCCGGCCGACGAAGGATCAGGAGCACAGATGACGAAGATGACGACCGGCTCTGCCGCACCGCAGCCGCAGGGCGCCGCCCGGGCCTGCGCCCCGGGCACGCCGCAGCCACCGACCGGGACGTGCCGGGTCTTGGCGCAGCGCCGCAGGAGCGTGCAGCGCCACCTGGACACACTGCCCGGCACGCGGGATCTCACCGTGCCCGGCGGCCCGCTGGGGCGCACCTGGCTCCGGGTCTTCCGGCCGCCCGGCGCCCGCGGGCCGCTGCCGGCGGTGCTGTACGTCCACGGCGCCGACGCGGCGTTCGGCGACCCGGGCACGCAGCGGCGGGCGTCCCGCCTTGCGCAGGACGTGCAGGCGGCCGTGATCCTCGTGGACTACTCGCTGGCACCGACGGCCCGCGTACCGGTCGCGTTGGAGGAGGACTACGCCGCCGCGGCCTGGGCCGCCGAACAGGGGGCCGGCGAGGGGATCGACGGGACGCGGATCGCTGTCTGCTCCGACCGGTCCGGCGAGGACCGGGCCAGAGCACTGATGGTCGCCGCGGACCGCCGGGACGGCCCGAAGCTGTCCGCGCACGTGCTGCACACGCCGCGGGGCGCCTCGGTACTGCGTGCCGCGCTCGCACTGTGACACCGGTCCGGGTCGCGGCGGTCGCGCCGCATCGACGTCGACGCCCGGCTGGCGCATCATCGGCCGCGCAGGCGCTGCAGGACCTGCAGGTCGCCGGCCTCCAGGACGCGGGACAGGCGGTGGCGCAGCTCGGCGATCTCGTCCGGTGGGGCGGCCGCCAGTTCCTGGATCATGGTGTACCTCCCTGAGAGGCGACCAGCACCCCGCGCGGCGCCAGCAGCGCGCCGGGGCCGGCCACGGCCGAGACGTCCACGGTGCGGCCGGTGCGGTTGATGAGGAAGCGGTGCGGGCCGCGCACGGCCAGCTCCACGCGGCCGCGCAGGTCGGGCGGCAGCTCGCTGGTCACGCCGGCCCGCGCGGCGAGCTCGGCGAGGACCGGTTGCAGGGCGGCGGGGCCGAGGCGGGTCGAGACGTAGGCGGCCGAGCCGGGGCCGTGCGACCGGCGGGTGATGGCGGGCCGGCCGGCCTGGGCGCCCGTCTTGTACCGGGCCAGGATCTCGGCGCCCGGGTCGGTGACGTCGATGCGGTCGGTCCACAGCGTGCCGGTGGCGCCGTTGTCCAGCTCGGCCCGCTCGTCGTCGAGCAGCGGCGCGAACTCCTCGATGCGGATGCCGAGCAGCTCGCGCAGCGCGCCCGGGTAGCCGCCGAGCCACACGTGCTCGTGCTCGTCGACGATGCCGGAGAAGTAGGTGGTGACGAGGTGGCCGCCGGCCGCCACGTACTGCGTCAGGCGCTCGGCCAGGCCGGCCGGCACGACGTACAGGATCGGCGCGACGAGCAGCTCGTAGCCCTCCCACACGCCGCCGGCCGGCACGACGTCGGCGCGGATGCCCAGCTCCAGGAACGCCGTGTACCAGTCGAGGGCCTCCTGGCGGTAGCGCAGCCGGTCGGTCGGGTGCGAGTCCTGCTCCGACGCCCACCACGAGTCCCAGTCGAAGACGATCGCCGCCCGGGCCGGGGTGCGCGGCGTGCCGGCGACGGCGGAGAGGTCGCGCAGGGTCGCGCCCAGCGAGCACACGTCGCGGAAGACGGCGCTGTCCTCGCCGGCGTGGGGGAGCATCGCCGAGTGGTACTTCTCGGCGCCGCCCGCCGACTGCCGCCACTGGAAGAAGCACACCGCGTCGGCGCCGTGGGCCACGTGCGTCAGCGAGTCGCGGGCCAGCTCGCCCGGTGCCTTCGCCACGTTCACCGGCTGCCAGTTGACCGCGCTGGTGGAGTGCTCCATGAGGTACCACGGAAGGCCCCCGGCCAGGTTCCCGACCAGGTTCGCCGAGAACGACTGCTCGTCGGGGCCCTGCGGGCCGGGCACGACGTAGTGGTCGTTGGCGACGAAGTCGAGCTCCGCCGCCCAGCTTGCGTAGTCCATGCCGCGGGTCTCGCCCATCACCATGAAGTTCGTGGTGACGGGGACGTCCGGGGTGAGCTCCAGCAGCACGGCTCGCTCGGCCCGCAGGTGTTCGCGCAGGGCGTCGGAGGAGAACCGCTTGAAGTCCAGCTGCTGCGTCGGGTTCGGGTAGGAGCTGGCCCCGGTGCGCCGCGGCGGCAGGATCTGGTCCCAGTCGCCGTAGCGCTGCGACCAGAACGTCGTGGCCCACGCCCGGTTGAGCTCCTCGACGGTGCCGTAGCGGTCCTGCAGCCAGCGGCGGAACGCCGCCGCGGCGTCGTCGGAGTAGTCGTACACGTTGTGGCAGCCGAGCTCGTTGCTGATGTGCCAGGCGGCCAGGGCCGGGTGGTCGCCATACCGCTCGGCCATGGCCCGCACGAGGATCAGGGCGTGCTCGCGGAAGACGGGCGAGGTCGGCCGCCAGTGCTGGCGGGCGCCGGGCCAGACGGTGCGCCCGTCGCGGTCCACGGGGAGGATCTCCGGGTGCGCGGCGGTCAGCCACGGCGGCGGCGAGGCCGTCGCCGTGGCCAGGTCCACCGCGATGTCGTGCGCGTGCAGCAGGTCCATCACCTCGTCGAGCCAGGCGAAGTCCCAGGTGTCCGCGCCGGGCTGGATGCGGGCCCACGAGAAGATCGCCAGCGAGACGATGTTGACCCCGGCCGTCCGCATCGCCCGGGCGTCGTCGCGCCAGACGTGGCGCGGCCACTGCTCGGGGTTGTAGTCGGCGCCGAAGCCGAGCCGCGGGCGGTGCGGATCGGTCGGCCAGCGCAGCCATCGATGCACTTCGGTTACTCCTACTTGACGGTGAAGCCCTGGTCCTTGCCGTACTTCACGGATGCGTCCTGCCAGGACTTCAAGGCGTCCTGCAGCGGGGTCGAGGAGACGTAGGCCTTGCCGGCGGTGTCGCCGAAGATGCTGTTGGCGTACACCTGGAACGGCAGGTACGACCAGCCGCCCGCGACCTGGGCGGCGGCGTCGGCGAGCACCTGGTTGACCTTCTGGCCGCCGAAGTACGGGAACTCCTTGTCCCGGAACGACGGGGCGCTCAGCTGCGCGGTGGTCGCCGGGAACGCGCCGTTGTCGGCCCGCGACTGCGCCCCGGCGTCGACGGTGGCGTACTTCGTGAAGGCCCACGCCAGGTTCTTGTTGCCCCCGGCCGCGGGCAGCGCGAGGGAGCTGCCGCCGTTCTCCGACGTGACCTTGCCGCCGGCCTCCCACTGCGGCATCGGCGCGACCCGCCACTTGCCGTCGGCCGCCTTGACGCCGGACTCGAGGTTGGCCGGCATCCAGGCGCCGATGACCAGCGACGCGATCGTGCCGTCGCCGAGGCCCTTGTACCAGCCGTCGCTCCACCCGTTCACCGGCGACAGCAGCTTGCCGTCGATGAGCTTCTGCCACAGGGCCGTGAACTTCTTCGTCCCGGCGTCGGCGAAGTCGATGCCGACGCTCGTGCCGTCCACCTTGTACGGCCGCCCGCCGGCCTGCCAGATCATGCTGGTGGTGAAGCCCGCGTCGCCGGTGTCGCTGGTGATGTACACCTTGGGATCCGCGGCGTGCAGCTTCTGGGCGGCGGCGTAGTAGTCGTCCCAGGTGGCCGGGGCGGCGACGCCGTGCTTGTCGAAGACCTCCTTGTTGTAGAACAGCGCCATCGGGCCGGAGTCCATCGGCAGCCCGTAGAGGACCCCGCCGGAGTGCACGGCGTTCCACGGGCCGGGCGTGAACGTGCCGTCGAGCCTGGCCGAGCCGAACCCGCCGAGGTCGGTCAGCGACTTGGCCAGCGCGAACTGCGGCAGCGCGTAGTACTCGATCTGCGCCACGTCGGGCACGCCGCTGCCGGCCTTGAATCCGGCGTGCCGGGGGAGCGGCGCAAGCAACGCGTGTCGATGGCCGACGTGGCCCGGCTCGCCGGGGTGTCGTCGCAGACCGTCTCGCGGGTCTCCAACGGCCACCCCGGCGTCGTGGAGTCCACCCGCCGGGAGGTCCTCGCCACGATGCGCGAGCTGGGGTACCGCCCCAACAGCGCCGCCCGGGCCCTGCGCTACGGGCAGTTCAACACCATCGGCGTGATCCTGTTCGGCCTGTCCTCGACCGGCAACAGCCGCACCGTCGAGGCGATCGCGACCCACGCCGCGGCCGAGGGCTACGCGATCACGCTCATCCCGGTCGGCGTGCCCACCCAGGACAACGTCCTCGGCGCCTTCACGCGCATGGGCGAGCTGGCCGTCGACGGCGTCGTGGTCATCATCGAGGTGCACCTCCTCGACGCCAGCACCGTCGCGCTGCCGCCCGGCGTGCACGTCATCGTCGTGGACTCCGACGCGGGCGACCGCTACCCGGTCGTCGACACCGACCAGGCCGACGGCGCCCGCCAGGCGGTCCGCCACCTGCTCGACCTCGGCCACGGGACGGTCTTCCACGTCGCCGGCCCCGCCGAGTCCTACGCCGCCGAGCGCCGCGCGGGCGCCTGGCGCGCGGTCCTCGAGGCGGCCGGCCGGCCGGTCCCGCCGATCGAGCGCGGCGACTGGTCGGCGGAGTCCGGGTACCGGGCCGGGCTGCGCCTGGCCGAGCGCCCTGACTGCACCGCGGTGTTCGCCGCCAACGACCAGATGGCCCTGGGCGTCCTGCGCGCCCTGCACGAGCGCGGCCGCCCGGTCCCGTCGGGCGTCAGCGTCGTCGGCTTCGACGACATCCCCGACGCCGGCTCCTACCTGCCCCCGCTGACCACGGTCCACCAGGACTTCGCCGAGGTCGGCCGCCGGTGCGTGCAGGCGCTGCTCGCGCAGATCCGCGACGAGCCGGCCGGCCCGGGCACCGACCTCGTCCCGACCCGCCTGGTCGTGCGCGGCAGCACCGCCCCGGCCGGTCAGTAGGGCAGCGGCCGCCCGGTGAGCGCGAGCGCCACCCGCTCGGCGGTGATCCGGTCGACCGCGACGATGCGCTGCGCCGGGTCGGTCTCCTCCAGCGGCCCCGGCTCCGGCCAGTCCTCGAACGCGACGGGCGCCACGTCGAAGGCGGGCTGGCCGAACAGCACCTCCACGCCGCCGTCCGGCCCGGACGGGCGCACCGGCAGCGGCGCGCCGGTCCCGTGCTCCAGCCACAGCGACTCGGGCGGGGGCCGCCACGGCAGGCCGAGCCGGGCCAGGCGCGTCACGCCGGGCAGGTGCTGGACCCGCGCGCGGTAGTGCAGCCGCTGCGGCCCGGGGACGCCGGCCGCGCCGAGCGCCTCGAGGCCGGCCGTGACGCGGGCGAGCCGGATGGCGGCGTCGTCGCGCGGCCACTGCCACATGCCGAGGATGCGGCCGCCGCCGTACGTCTCGGTCATCTGCTCCCAGCCGCCGGCCCACGCCTGGTAGTAGGCGCCGACCCGTTCGTCGTCCCGGTCGTTGATCTGCAGGAAGAAGCTCGACGGCAGTCCCGGCAGCGCGGCCGAGATCCGCTCGCCGAGCTCGGCCCAGCTCGCCGGCACCGGCGCTGTCTCCCGCGGCGCATGCGCCACCTTCCCGGCGGCGCACAGCAGGCGCACCGATGTGCCGTCGGCGTGCACGACGAGGGTGTGGTCGCCGCGGTACCAGTACCGCCCCTCGGCCAGCGGCCGGTCCTCCAGGACGTCGTCGGCCGGCCCGAACCGCTCGGCGAGCAGCGCCGCGACCCGGCGCAGGCAGTCGGAGCGCAGCCAGGCCGGCGAGGCCTCCGTGCTGCGCCGGCCCGGCTCGGGCGTCCAGCGGTCGACGTGCAGGTACAGCTCGGTCACGGTCTCGTCCGGGACGGTGGCCCGGACCACCTGCCACGGCTCGGCGACGCTCGCGCGCCTGAGGAAGTGGTTGGCCCCGAACGCCTTGTCGGCGGCCCAGCCGAACCGCTGCGCGGCGAGCCCCACCGGGAACGGCTCGCCCCACGGCAGCGAGGTCACCTGCTCGGCCCAGGCCAGGATGTCATCGGCGTCGCGCTGCTCCCACGTGTGCACAACGCGGGAGCCTAGACGTCCGGCTCATCCGATGCGGCCCCGCCGAGGCCGGCGAGCGGTCGTAGACTCGGCGGATGTTCGACGAGGAGCGGTCGGCCGACGTCGTCGCGGAGAGCTTCGCCGCCGCGCCCGACGAGCGGGTCCGGCGGGTGATGACGTCGCTGGTCCGGCACCTGCACGCGTTCGTCAAGGACGTCGAGCTGACCCCCGAGGAGTGGGCCGCCGGCATCCGGTTCCTCACCGAGACCGGCCGGCAGTGCGACGACGTCCGCCAGGAGTTCATCCTGCTCTCCGACGTCCTCGGCGTGTCGATGCTGGTCGAGACGCTGCACTACCGCGCCGGCGGCGACGGCACCGAGTCAACGGTCGAGGGCCCGTTCCACCTCGTCGCGTCCCCGCCCCGCGCGCTCGGCGACAGCATCGACCTCACCGGCAACGGCGAGCCCTGCCTGGTCACCGGGCAGGTCCGCGACCCGGGCGGCGCCGCCGTGCCCGGCGCCCGGGTCGACGTGTGGCAGGCCGACGCCGACGGCTTCTACGACGTGCAGCGCCCCGGTGTCGTACCGCACCAGAACCTCCGCGGCCTCTTCACCGCCGACGACGAGGGCCGATTCCGGTTCCGCACGGTGGTCCCGCGCTACTACCCGATCCCGACCGACGGCCCGGTGGGCCGGCTGCTGTCGGCGACCGGCCGCCACCCGTACCGCGCCGCTCACATCCACGTCGAGGTGTCCGCCCCGGGCCGGCGCACGCTGACGACGCACGTGTTCGTGGAGGGCTCGCCGTACCTGGACTCCGACGCCGTGTTCGGGGTCAAGGAGAGCCTGGTGCTGCCCTTCGCGCTGGTCGACGACCCGGAGCTGGCCGCGTCGCACGGCCTGCCCAACCCGTTCCGCCACGTCGACTTCCCCGTCACGATGCTGCCGCAGCGCTGACCGCGTTCTCGGCGCTGACCGAGGCCGCAGGGGCCGGCGCTTCGCTCTGGTCGGCGAGACGGTCGCCTTGCTGCTCGTCGGCCCGGACCAGCGCGATACCCAGGAGTACCACGAGTCCGCCGGTCAGCTGCCACGGCCCGGGGGACTGGCCCAGCAGCGCCCACGCGATCAGGACGGCGAACAGCACCTCGGTCAGCCCCGCGAACGAGGCCACCTTCGCCCCGAGCACGCGCGAGGCGGCGATCCCGGAGGCGTACGCGAACGCGCCCGCGACCAGCGCCAGCCCGCCGACCGGCACGACCCAGCTCACGTGCATGTCCAGCAGCGTCACCGGCGCGCCGCTCGTGCGGAACGGCAGCACCCCGGCCGCCGCCGCGACCCCGAGCGCGATGGCCCCCACGGCCATGCCCGCCCACGCGAGGACCAGCGGCGGCACGGCGCTTTCGGCGCGGCCGGCCATGGTGAAGTACACGGCGAGGCACACCCCGGCCAGCGACGCCCACAGCACGCCGACGAGGTCGAGCCGGCCGCCCGCCGGGTCGAGCACGAGCGCCAGCCCGGCGAGGGCCGCGACGCCGCCGATGACCGTGAGCCGCCGGGGCCGCTGCTTGTGCCGCAGCCACATCCAGCCGACGACGAGCAGGATGCCGCCGTACTCCAGCAGCAGCGCCACGCCGACGTCGAGCCGCTTGACGGCGTTGAAGAAGGTCAGCTGCGCGATCGCGATCGCGACCAGCCCGAACGCGAGAACCTCGCCGATCCCTCGGCGCAGCGCCCTGCGTTCCATGCGCCGCAGCGCGACGAGCGCGGGAATGGTGAGCACGAGCGCGGCGATCCCGATCCGCAGCGTGACCACGGCCCCCGGCGTCCACCCGGCGGCCATGAGCGACCCCCCGAACGTCCCGGCGGTCCCGAACGTCAACGCGGACAGCAGCGCCAGCCCGATCCCAAGGACCCCGGGCCGCCCGTCATCACCAAACCGCGTTATGCTCATGACGGCGACGGTACTGCCCCGCGAGATAAGGAGTCAAGATGCTTTTTGCTCATGACACCGAGCTGTCCCTGGTCGCGGCGGCCGCATTGGTCAACACGCTGGGCTCCGACGGCGACCACCTCCTCGACGTGCCCGCCCTGGAGCGGTTCCTGTCCCCGTGGACGTGGACGGGCAAGCGCACCCACGACGAGGAGGAGCTGGCCGGCGTCCGCTCGCTGCGCCCCCGCCTGCGCGCGGTCTGGTCCGCCTCGGAGGACGAGGCGGTCGACCTGGTGAACGCCATGCTGCGCGAGTCCGCCGCCCTGCCGCAGCTGGTGAAGCACGACGGCTGGGACTACCACATGCACGCCACCCCACCGGACGCGGACCTGCACATCCGCATGCAGGTCGAGTTCGCGATGGCCATGCTGGACGTGATCCGCCAGAAGGAGCTGGACCGCCTGCGCTTCTGCGCCGCCGACGACTGCAACGACGTCGTGATCGACCTGTCGAAGAACCGCTCGCGCCGCTTCTGCGAGAGCGGCTGCGGCAACCGCACGAACGCCGCCGCCTACCGCGCCCGCAAGCGCAGCTCTTAGGCGACACCGAGATCACGTACTGGATCGGCAGATCCTTCTGCGGGCAAGGTGTCGCCGGACGAGCGCTCACACTGCTCCTGGAGGCGGTTCCCGTCCGGCCGCTGTACGCCCGCGCCGCCGGCGACAACGTGAGGTCGCTCAGGCCGCTGCAGCGGGCCGGCTTCGCTCCTGCGCCTCGAGGCCGGCGGGAGCTAGGCTGGAGAGTGGCTCTTTCGCATAAGGAAATCTTCGAGCGGTACATGTACGCCGGCGCGATCACCCGCAACCCGGACGCGATCGCCGCGATGTTCACCGACGACGGCGTGTACGACTCGCCGCTGGTTCCCGACGGTCATCCGCTGCACCATCTCGTGGGCCGCGACGCGATCCGGACCGGGACCGCGCTGTACCACCAGCAGTCCCAGCCGTCCTCCCAGGGCACGATGAACCTGGAACGGTCCGCCTACGTCCTGCACGACACCACGGATCCCGACGTGTTCATGGCCGAGATCGACGTCGCCTTCGACCAGCCCGACGGGCGGCGCACGACGATGTCACTCCTGCAGATCTTCCGCCTCCGCGACGGCCGGATCGCCATGCTGCGCGACTACTTCACGGAGCCGCCATCCGCCGCCCCCACCGGCTGATCGGCCGGCCTTCCTGGACGTCGTCCGGCTGCACACGCTGACCTGAGCCCATCTCGGGGGCCGCTGCGCGGGCCGTCGCCGGCAGCGGCCCGCGGTTTCGCTCCACGTTGCGGAAGGTGCCGACGGCGCCGGAGCGGCCGGGCTGCTGCTCGGGCTGCTGGGCCCGCGTCCACTCGGCATCGCGGCCGCGATCGGACTCGTCGTGTTCGCGCTGGCCGCTGCGTCCACTGCCCTGGCGATCGCCACCCGGTGACGGCCGCGGCCGGGATCAGGTCAGCCAGATGTTGTCGTGTTCGCGGTAGAACGCGGCGCGTTCCTCCTCGCCCATCTGCGCGACCCGGACCAGCCCTTCGAAGTAGCCCTCGCGGGGCGCGCCCGGCGAGAAGTGCAGCAGCATCGACACCGGCGCTCCGGACTCGTTCTTGAACCCGTGGATACCGCCCGCCGGGACGTGCACGTAGTCCCCTGGCTCGGCGTCGATCCAGCGCCCGCCGTCAAAGATTCGCATGGTGCCGGACAGGATGTAGAAGGACTCCGTGATCGAGCGGTGGAAGTGCGGGTCCGGCCCGGTCACATCGGGGCCGCACTCCCAGCGGTACAGGCCGAACAGGCCGCCGGTCGACGCGCCGGTCGACAGGTAGTGCACCCGGGTGCCGTTCGGATAGACGAGCTCCGCAGCGGTGCCGTCCGGGCGGTAGGTTGCGCTGATCTCGCCCTCGTTGCCGTGGTACAGCGGAGGAGGATAGGTCATGCCCACATCATGCACGCCGAGGAGCGCAAATCAATCGACGTTGCGGGCCTGTCGTGTGATCCTGCCCGGATGATCGACGGCAGACCCGCATCACGGCACAGGCCTGTGGGCGGGCTGCTGCGGACGCGGAACTTCGCCCTGTTGTGGGTCGGGCAGAGCACCAGCGCGGTCGGCTCCGCGATCTCGACGGTGGCGCTCCCGCTGGTGGCCGTCTCGACCCTGCATGCCGGTCCGGCCATGGTCGCCCTGCTCACGGCCGCCACCTGGCTGCCGTGGCTGCTGATCGGGCTGCCGGTCGGTGTCTGGGTCGACCGATGGCCGCGCCGGCGCACGCTGCTGATCGCCGACATCGCCTCCGCGGCGGTGCTCGTCGCCGTCCCGGTCGCGGCCTGGGCCGGCGCGCTGACCATGACATTGCTGCTGGCGGCCGCGCTGCTGGCCGGGGTCGCCGGTGTCTTCGCCAACGTGGCGTTCAACGCGTTCCTGCCCCGTCTCGTCGGCGCGGAGCACCTCATGGAAGGCAACGCCAGGCTCCAGACCAGCGCATCGGTCGCCCTGGTCGTCGGGCCCGGCCTCGGCGGGCTGCTGGCCCAGGCGGCCGGCGCGGTCAGCGGGATCCTCATCGACGCCTGCACCTTCCTGGTGTCGGCGGCCTGCCTGCTCGGCCTGCGCTGCCAGCCGGAGCCGCACCCGTCCGCGGGCGATCGCCCGGGCATGCTGCGCCAGATCGCCGAGGGCATCGGTTTCATCATGCGCGGACGCCTGCTGCAGGCCATGTTGGTGGTGGCGGCGGTGACCAACTTCGCGCTGCTGGGCATCACGGCACTGCGGGTTGTCTTTCTGGTGCGTGCCGAAGGCACCGCGCCGGGAACCGCGGGCCTGGTGATCGGCGTGGGCAGCCTCGGCGCCATCCTCGGCGCCGCACTCGCCGCGCGCGCATCCCGGCGCTTCGGCAGCGCCCGCACCTATCTGGTGGCGAACGTCGCGGCCGCCCCGTTCGTGCTGTTGCTGCCGCTCGGCGGCCACGGCTGGCGCCTGGCGCTGTTCGCGGCGGGCTCCTGCATCGCGCTGGCCGGGGCCACGATGTCGAACGTGATGACCATGACGTTCCGCGGCAGCTTCGTTCCCGCGCACCTGCTCGGCCGGGTCACCGCGGCATCGCGGATCTTCGTGTTCGGTACCGTCCCGTTCGGTGCGGCGACCGCCGGCCTGCTGGCCTCGGCGCTCGGGATCCGGCCGGCCATGTGGGCGCTCGCCGTCCTCTACGTCATCGCCCCCCTGCCCCTGCTCGCCACCGAGGCCCGCACGCTGCGCGACTTCCCGGCCCGGGGTACGCCGGAGGTCACGCGCGGGGATGGCCGGTGATGCCGTCCAGGATGGTGACCAGGTTGTGGTGGAAGGTCTCCTCGGCGTTGAGGTGGGCGCCGTCGATGACGAGCCGGGCGATGGTGGGGTAGCGGCCCGTCTCGAGCATGCGTGTCAGGTAGGGGCCGAGGGCGGCCTGCCAGGCGGACACGTCGGTGCCGGTTGCACGGGCCGTGCGCCGCTCGGTGATCTCCCTGCGGAGTGCTCCGACGATGAACGCGTTGAGAGCGCCCAGGGCCCGCTGGAGATCGTCGATGCCGCGCACGCCGGGAGCCTGGCTGAGCGCCGCCGCGGTCGACTCGCCCACGGCGAGCGCGTGCGGTCCCAGGTGCGGCCTGGCGCCGAGCAGGTCGGCGAACCACTCATGATCAAGAGCGGCCTCGCGGGTCCGGTGGACGATGGCCAGCACCGTGGCGCGCCACTCGGAGTGCTCGCCGGCCTCGGCGATCCGGGCATACACGGCGTCGACCATCAGATCGAGCAGTTCGGACCGGTTGGTCACGTAGTCGTAGAGCCGCATCGGGCCGACGCCGAGCTCCTTGGCGAGCTTGCGGACCGACAGCCCGTCGAGGCCGTCCGCGTCGGCGAGCCGGATCGCCGTGGCGGCGATCTTCGCGCGGCTCAGCGGCACCGGCGCCGCCCGCGGCTGAGGCTCGGGCCGTTCCCAGACGGGCAGGGGTGCGCTACCGTACAGCGTATCCATACGATACAGCGTACGGTAACGGAGATGATGATGCGAATTGCGATCGCCGGTGGTGGCCTCGGCGGCCTGACGCTGGCCCGGATCCTGCACCGGCACGGCATCGCCGCGGTGGTGTACGAACGCGAGGCGAGCCGATCCGCGCGATCACAGGGCGGATCGCTCGACCTGCATCCGGAGTCCGGGCAGCGGGCCCTGGCCGATGCGGGCCTCGCCGGCGAGTTCCGGTCCGAGGCGCGGCCGGAGAGCGAGGAACATCGCATCCTCGACCCGGCCGGGCGCACCCTCGTGCACCACAGGCCACAACCCGGCTCATTCTCCGGACGCCCCGAGATCGACCGCAGCGCGCTGCGTGACCTGCTGCTCGACTCGCTTCCCGCCGGCACCGTGGTGTGGCAGCACCGGCTCGTCGCGGCGACGCCACGAGCCGGCGGAGGCTTCGGGCTGACGTTCGACGGCGGCCACAGCGGCGACTGCGACGTCCTCATCGGCGCGGACCGCGCCCGCTCGGTCGTCCGGCCGCTGCTGACCGACGCGCCACTGTCCGGCGTGGCCACCTTGGTCGAGCTCAGCATCGGCGACGCCGACCGGCGCCACCCGGATGTCGCCGAGCTGGTCGGCCCCGGAAACCTCTGGTGCATCGGCGTGCGCCGGATCCTGGCCGCGCAACGCCTCGGCGACGGCAGCATCCGGGTCGGGATCTCCCTACCCGCGGACGACCGCCGCCTGGACACCTACCGCAGCAAGCGCGCGCTGCTGGACATGTTCGACGGCTGGGACCCCGGCCTCACCGCACTCATCGAAGCCGGCGACGGCCCGCCGTCCGCGCGCCGGATCGAGGCGATGCCCACCGGCACACGCTGGGCCCACCGGCCGGGCATCACGCTCATCGGCGACGCCGCGCACCTCATGCCGCCGGTGGGCGAGGGCGCCAACCAGGCCATGCTCGACGCCGCCGAGCTCGCCGCGCAACTCGCCGCCGACCCCGCCGACCCCGGCTCGGCGATCCGGGCGTACGAGGAGGCGATGTTCACCAGGATCCGGCCGATCGCCGAAATGTCCGCACGAGTCCAGGCAATGATGCTGTCCCCGACCGCGGCCGACGACATCGTCCGCTTCTTCGCGCCCCGGCCCACCTAGGCCGCGGCCGCGGACTGAATCACGCGACGCGGTCGGCGACGCTGCGCAGCGCGGCCCACAGCAGTGCGCACACCGCGCCGCTGACGACGGTCGCGGTGAGCAGCGCCGGGCCCGAGGCCATCCGGGCGTTGTCAGGCGTAGGCGTGCGTGGCGACCGCGCGCTCGACGCCCTCCTCGATGGTGACCGCCGTGCGGTGGTACAGGTTCAGGCGCGTCGGGTCGCCCACGCGGTACATCACGCCGGTCGGCTTGTCCGGGCGGGGCTCGAACGTCGGGCGGTACCCGGACGCCTCGCACGCCAGCGCCGCCAGCTCCAGCATCGACAGCCCGCGGCCGGTGCACAGGTTGACCGGGCGGCGCTCGTCGGCCTCGACGACGGCGAAGATGCCGGCGATGACGTCGTCGATGTGGATCCAGTCTCGCACCTGCGTGCCCGGGCCCCACACGACGAACGGGTCCTCGCGGCGGCGGGCGCGCTCCAGGATGGCGCGGAACGGGTACGTCTCGTCCTGGTCCTCGCCGTAGCCGGACATGGGGCGGAACACGTGGACCGGCACGCCGACGTCGGCGGCGGCGCGGGCCAGGTGCTCCCCGGTGATTTTGGCCCAGCCGTAGCGGGAGTCGGGGCGCCCGAGCGTCACGCCGCCGAAGGAGATGTCGTCCTCGGCGAGCAGCCGGCTGTCCGGGCCGCCGTCCTGCAGGCCGATGGGGTACGCGGCGCTGGAGGAGAAGTAGAGGACCCGGCGCTGGCCCGTGCGGTACGCCCAGTCGAACATGCCGGCGTCCAGCTCCAGGTTCTTGGCCAGCAGCCGGGGCTCGCCGTCGATCGCGGCGCGGCCGCCGACGTGGTAGGCGCAGTGCACCACCAGGTCGTAGCGCGGGGCGTCGTCGTCGCGGAACAGCTCCAGCGCGTCGCGGCCGGTGGCGAGGTCCCAGCCGTCGACCTCGTAGCCGCGGTGTTCCAGCTCGCGCACCATGTGCCGGCCGACGAAGCCCGCCGAGCCCGTGACCAGCGCGCGCTTCATACCCGCACCTCCCGCAGCGCGCGGACCCGCTCGACGTCGGCGGCGAAGTGCTCCGCCTGGTACGCCTTGTAGGTCACCTCGTCGGCGTTGTAGACGGCCGGGGCGTTGACGCGGCGGTACCCTTCGTCGACGTTGCCCTTGCCCGCGAGGGGGTGGAGGTGCTCGACGACGGCGTCCGGCACGTACCGCAGGCAGCCGGCCCGGGTGCCGAGGTCGCGCCAGAAGTTGTCGACGTACAGGTGCACCAGCTTCGGCGGGGCCATGTAGCCCAGCTCCCGCACGATGTCGGCGCTCATCGCGGCCTGGGTGGGCAGCTTCTGGCCCTGCAGCAGGTCGTCGCCGTACACGATGCCGGAGCCCAGGTCGCGCAGCTCGTCGACGTAGCGGCGGTCCCAGCCCGGGGTGCGCGGCCGGTGGTCGTCGCCCATGAACCCGATCGCGAACGGGTTGACGTGCTCGAGCATCGCGGTGGCGGCCAGGTTCAGCGCCTCGACCATGGTGCGGCTGGGGGTGCTGAAGACGCCGTACGTGCGCTCCCGGAACGCGTCCCAGGCGCCCGCGGGGGCGTGGACGGCGCTGACGACCTCGAGGCCGAGCGGCTCGGCGTAGCGGGCCCCGGACGGGTCGCTGTCGTCGACGACGATCGCGAGCAGCGTGTCGGCGGTGCAGGTCGCGGTGAACGCCTCCACCAGCTCGTGCGCGGTCTGCGGGCGGTCCCGGGTGGGTACCACGGTTACCAGGTCGATCACGACCCACCTCCATGCGTTGTGGTTGTCAGGGCGACCACCCCGGGGGCGATCTCGCGCAGCTCCTCGAGCACCTGCGCCTCCTGCTCGTCGGGCATCGCGCCGAGGGCCTCGGACAGCAGCGGCAGCGCCTCGACCGTGCCGAAGCGCTCCATCGCCACCGCCGCGGCCAGCGCCCGGTCGCGCGGCGTGCGGTCGGGGTGCTCGGCGATGCGCAGCAGGGCGCAGTGCCGGTTCATGCCACGCCCGAAAGGATTGGCGCTGCGCAGCCGCACCGACCATGCGTGCGCGCGGTGCAGCGGCAGCAGGCCGCCGATCTGCGCGGCCGCGCCGAGGACGCCGGCCGCCTCGTCGGGGATGGCCCACAGGGCCTCGAGCATCTCGTCGGCGAGGTCGGCCGGGGCCGCGCCGATGAGCTGGTACAGCGCCCGCCGCCGCTCGGCCGGCACCAGCTCGACGACCTCGGCCAGGCCGGATCCGTCGGCGGACAGCGCCTCGGCCGTCTCGGCGAGGGTCAGCGGCAGCAGCCCGGCGCGCAGGCACTCGCGCAGCCTGGCGGCCGCCTCTGCCGGCCGTTCCAGCAGGAACAGGCTCTTGATCTCGATCTCGGCGAGCTGGTCGCGGTACGCGGACGGAGGCCCGCCGGGCAGCGGCCGCGCCGGCAGCCGGTGTACCGCGTCGATGGCCGCCGGGAAGTCACCCTCGGCGAAGCGGATCCGCGCCTCCCACTCGTCGGGGCCGAAGGGCGTCGCCGAGCGCAGCCGCAGCTCGCCGAGCACCCGGTTGGCCTCGTCGAGCTGCCCCATCGGGATGAGGGCGTTCATGAGTGATTTCAGCGCCAGCTCGTACACCCCGCCGCGCAGGTCGCCGTCGATGATCTCGCGGCACAGGCGCGCCGCGGCCGGGTAGTTGCCGGCGGCGATGGCCGCGTGGGCGCGGTCGAGCTGGGTGGCGGCGACGGCGTCGAGCTCGGCGGCCGACCGCCCGGCGTTGCGCAGGTTCCCGGCCGGTGCGCCGCCCGGGTGGAGCATCTCCAGCAGGTCCAGGACGGCCGAGGTGGAGACCGGCTCCCCGCTGACGCGGTCCACGGCCAGTTCGTGGCGGCGGCCGGTGTACCGCACCCGCTGCCGCTTGAAGAGGCGCAGCGCGAACGCGGGTACGGCGGCGGCCCGCTCCTCGGCGCGGACCGGCAGCAGGATCGCCTCGGTGTTGGTGAACAGCAGCCGGCCGCGCACCGCCATCGGGTCGCCGGCGGCGGTCTCGTCCGGGTCGATGCAGAGCGCCCACTCGCCGGTCGCCGCGGTCAGCGCCCGGGTGCGCGCGGCGCCGAAGTCGCCGTCGAACCGCCCCGCGACCACGGTGGCGCCCAGCGCCTCGGCGCGTTCGCGGGTGCGGTCGGACGATCCGAGGTCGTACACCAGGATTTCGTCGGCGAAGGGCTGTACCGACCGCAGACAGCCCTCGATCGTGGCCTCGTCGTCGCGCGTGAGCACGACCGCGGAGAGGAACGGGCCGTGGCGGGCGGCGAGCGCGTGCACCGTGCAGCGCGGGGAGCGCAGGTGCGCCACCAGCGACTCGTGCGCCACGACGATGCGGCCCCGCTCGGCGAGCCGCGCAAACGGCAGCTCGGCGTCGGGGCCGCCGGCGGTTGCCAGGGCTTCCCGGCGTACGGCGACGCAGACCGCGCCGAGCCGCTCGACGGCGCTGACCCGCCCCCGGTGCTGGTGGCGCCAGTGCCGCGCAAACTCCTTGAGCGCGTCGCGGGTACGCAGCGCGTGGGACGGCAGGTGCGCCTCCTGCGGCCCGAACGTGCGGTCGCACCGCGGCCCGGCCGCGACCACCTCGGCGTCGCCGAACACCTCGGCGATCGGGTCGAGCCAGTGCGGGGTGAGCAGGACGTCGCCGTCGAGCAGCACGACGACCGGGTGCCTGGTCGCGTCGAGCCCGGCGGTCCAGGCGTCGGCCGCCCGGCCCGTGTCGTGCGGCACGATCGTGAGCCACTGCTCGGGCTCGGCCACGGTGAGCAGGTCCGGCCGGTCGCCCGGCACGACGCAGGCGACCTCGTCACGCTGATCGCGGCTGACCCGCAGCGAATCCAGGCAGTCGCGGAAGATGTCGGCGGTGCCGCTCGCGACGACGACGACGGAGACTGGGGCTCGGCTCACGCCGGGCTGATCGGCAGCCCGGACGGCATCCTGAGCGCAACGTCAGAGCAACCCCGCAACGCCCTCCATGACGGTACCCACCGTGGCGGGCCGGCGGCCGAGCAGCCGGTCGAGGGCCGGGTCGATGACCGCGAACTCGCCGTTGCGGGCGGCGACGAACATCCCGAGCAGCATGTTCGCCTGCTCGGCGGGCACGCCGTGCGCGATCGTCGCGGCCACCCACTCCTCGTCGCCGGCGACCACGCGCCGGATCGGCCGCCCGGTGCGGACGCTGAGCAGCGCCGCGACGGTGGTCAGGTCGAGCGCCTCGGCCGCGGTCAGCGGCGGCGTCGGCCCGTCGAACCCGGCGGCGTCGTCGTCGGCCAGCACGCGGGCCGCCGCCTCGGCGAGGTCGGCGTGCGTCGTCCAGGACACGGGCCCGTCGGCCGGCGCGAGGAGCTCGCCGGTCTGCAGCGCCCCGCCGATCAGGTGCGGGACGGTGCTGGCGTAGAAGCCGTTGCGCAGCGCGACGTACGGGACGCCGGTGCTCTGCAGGTGCCGCTCGGTCGCCGCGTGGTCGGGCATCGGCGCGAACGCGGATGCCGGGTTGGCCGCCTGATGACTGGTGTACAGGATGCGCCCCGCCCCCGCCTTGGCGGCCGCGTCGATGGCGGCGGCGTGCCGCGCGACGGCGGCCTCGCCGATCTGGTCGACGGAGACGACGAGCACGCGCTCGGCCCCGTCGAACGCCTCGGCCAGCGTCTCGGGCTCCGCGAAGTCCCCGCGCCGCACCCGCACCCCGCGCGCCGCGAGGTCGCCCGCCTTGCCGGGGTCGCGCACGCTGACCCCGACCCGCTCGGCCGGCACCAGCTCGAGCAGCTTCTCGACGACCTGCCGCCCGAGCTGCCCGGTCCCGCCGGAAACGATGATCATGACCACTCCTCGTACCGCTGTTATTAACGTCGTTAGCAACAACGGTAGCACCCCTGCGTTATCGTTGGAAGCGTGGCGGAGGAGCGGCGCGAGCGGACCCGGTCGAGCATCGTCGAGGTGGCCGCGCGGCTGCTGCGCGAGCAGGGCGCGGCGGCGGTGACCACGCGCGCGGTCGCGCAGGCGGCCGGCATGCAGGCCCCGACCATCTACCGCTTCTTCGAGGACAAGGACGCCCTGCTCGACGCGGTGGCCGAGCACGTCCTAGCGACCTACGTGACGCAGAAGGCGGGCACGGAGCCGGTCGACGACCCGGTCGCCGACCTGCGCGCCGGCTGGGCGGCGCACATCGCGTTCGGCCTGGCCAACGCGGCGCTGTTCGGCCTGCTCACCGACCCGGCCCGGGGCGGCCGCTCGCCGGCCGCGGACGCCGGCCTGCAGGTGCTGCGCGCGCGGGTGCACCGGGTGGCCGCGACCGGCCGCCTGCGGGTGCCGGAGCCGCGCGCGGTGGCCGTCATCCACGCCGCCGGCATCGGCACGGTGCTGACGCTGCTGTCCTCGCCGCCGGCCGAGCGCGACCCGGGCCTGCCGGACGCGATGTGGGACTCGGTGCAGCGCACGATCCTGGCCGACGCCCCGCCGCTGCCCGCCGCCGATCCACTGTCGACGGTGAACGCCTTCCTCGCGGTGGCCCCGGCCCTGCCGATGATCACCCCGGCCGAGCGCGCCCTGCTGACCGAGTGGCTGTCCCGCCCCACGCCGTCGTAGCCGTCATGGACCGGCGGGAGCTCGCGCCGCCCCCGCCGGCCACCCTCACCATCCCGGTCGTCGAGAGCTGCCGGAACCCCCGTCATGAACGGCGAATCCGCCGTTGCCGGTCTCCGTCAGCTCTGCCGCAGCGCCGGCATCGGGATCGGGATCTGGTAGGCGGTGGCGCCGGCGCCCATGCCGCCCTCGCAGGTGTTCGGCGGGACGGTGCCGATGCCGCGCGTGGAGGGCCGTTCGGCCGCCCAGAACATGTAGCCGAGCAGCCCGGCCGTGGTGCCCGCGCCGTTGGGCGCCGCGGACTGCACGAACGTGCCGGTGGAGCGCTGCAGCGACGAGGCGAAGGCGTTGCACTCCGGCAGGACCTTGCTGCCGCTGGCGACGTACAGCCCGGCGGTGAACTTGGCCGGGGCCAGCGGCGGCACCGGCGGCGCGTACGACGACTTGCCGTCGATGTGCTCCTGCCAGCTCGCGGTCGCCGCGCTGGCCGACGGCTGCCGCGCCGGCACCATCGCGTTGGCGTAGTCCAGGACCGGCCGGTCGGTGCGCAGCCAGTCGGCGGTGGCCTTGCGGTTGAGGGCGATGAGGTAGCGGTCGCCGGCGGCCACGTCGATGGTCAGCCGCGCCGCGGGGTTGGCGCCGGTCGCGTCGTAGGGCAGCGCCGCGCGGTACGCGTCGATGAACGCCTGCAGCCCGGTGAGGTTCGGGCTGGTGTTCTCCTCGTAGTCGATCTCGATGCCGACGCCCAGCCGCTGCGCGACGGCGGCGGCGTTGCGGCCGAGCTGCGCGGCGTTCTCGGCGAGGGCGGAGTTCCAGGCGTCGGTGTAGGTGATGCCGCCGATCGAGAGCATCACGCGGACGCCGCGGCCGGTGAAGTAGCCGACGATGTCCGGCGTCATGCCCCGCGGGACGCCCGCGACGGTGGTCGCGTCGTTGCTCAGGTGCAGCAGCTTGAGGGGCTCCACGAAGCTCAGCACGACGACGTTGACGGACGGCCGGCCGTCGCCGCGGTCCACCAGCCAGTGGTTCTGGGAGTCGAAGTCGGCCACCGTCCGCGTGGCGCCCCAGGTGCAGGCGTCGTTACTGCAGTGCCAGGCGCCATAGATCTGCATCGGGGTCACCGCGGCGGCCGCCGGACCGGCGGGCGCGACGAGGACGGCGGCGAACAGGGCAAGCGCAGCAAGGATTCGGCGCATCGGAGGACTCCCTCGGCCGCACGACCATCGATTAGGAAACAAGCCTAAACAATTGATCGACGGCTGCAATGGCGCCGCCCGGAGCGATTTGTGGCCCAGAACCGTTACACCGGCCCGCGGATCTCCATCGCGGCCACCAGCCCGCCGCGGAGGCGGCGGAACGGGTCACGTGTAGGCGGCCTCGGCGGCCCGCCGCGCCGGCGCACCGGTCCACCGGCCAGCCGCCGGCTGGTGGGGCCGCCGGCGTGACCCGCGTCAGCCGGTCGCGTGCAGGGACGCCAGCAGCTGCAGGCGGTCCGCGTCGGGGGAGCCGGGCTCGGCGGTGAAGACCAGCATGACCGGGCCCGGGTTGCCGGGCAGGGGGTACGTGTCCCAGTCCAGGTCGATGTCGCCGACCTCGGGGATGCGGAACGTCTTCGTGCCGCTGACCGTCGCGCGCACGTCGTGCCGGGCCCACAGCCGGCGGAACTCGGCGCTGCGGATGCTCAGCTCGCCGACGATCGCGGTGGCGCGCGGATGGGTCGGGTCGGTGGCGACGGCGGCGCGCATCATGCCGATGTAGTCCAGCGCCTGGCTCTCCCAGTCCGGGCAGGTCCGCGAGCGGGTCAGCGTGTCGTCGAACATCAGCAGGAGCATGTTGAGGCGGTCGGGCGCGTGCGCGGCCGGGGAGCCGAGCAGCACCTCCGCCATCCGGTTCCAGGCGAGCACGTCGAGGTGGCGGCCGAGCACGACCGCGGGGGTGTCCAGCACCGCCAGCAGCCGCCGGGTGCTGTCCGGGACCCGCTCCGGGGCGCGCTCCACCCGGGCCGGCATCGGGCGGCGGGCCGCGTGGGCCAGGGTGAACAGGTGGCGGCGTTCCTCGGCGTCCAGGGCGAGGGCGGCGGCGAGCGCGTCCAGGACGTTGTCCGACGGGTGTACCTCCCGGCCCTGCTCCATCCGCTGGTAGTAGTCGGTGCTCAGGCCGGCCAGCAGGGCCAGCTCGTCGCGGCGCAGGCCGGTGACCTTGCGCCGGCCGCCCGGCTCCAGGCCGACGTCGCGCGGGTGCAGCCGGCCGCGCCGGGCGCGCAGGAAGTCGCCGAGCTCACGGGCGTACGGATGGGTCATGCCGCAAGTGTGCCGCGTTCCGGCGCGGCCTGGGTGGGCCCCGCGGACCTACCCAGCCGGTTCGCGGCGCTCGTAGCGTCGGCGCCCAAGCGCAGCCGAGACCCTCAGGAGCAGCAGATGACCGGATGGACCGCCGCGAACATCCCGGACCAGCGCGGCCGTACCGCCGTGGTGACCGGCGCCAACTCGGGCCTCGGCCTGGTGACCGCGACCGAGCTGGCCCGCCACGGCGCCCACGTGGTGCTCGCCGTGCGCAACACCGCGGCCGGCGCCGAGGCGGCCCGCCGGATCGGCGGGGACGTGGAGGTGCGGGAGCTGGACCTGGCCTCCCTGGACTCGGTACGCGCCTTCGCCGCGAAGCTGGCCGCCGACCTCCCCGCGATCGACCTGCTCGTCAACAACGCCGGCGCGGTCCTGCTCGGCCGGCGACGGGTCTGCGCCGACGGCTTCGAGCTGCACCTGGCCACCAACATGCTCGGCCACTTCGCGCTGACCGGGCTGCTGCTGGACCGGCTGGCCGCGGCCGCGGCGCCCCGGGTGGTCAGCCTCAGCTCGGTCACCCACCGTGGCGCGCATCTCGACTTCGACGACCTCATGTTCGAGCGCGACTTCCGGGCCTCGGCCGCCTACGGCCGCTCCAAGCTGGCCACCACGATCTTCGGCGTGGAGCTGGACCGCCGGCTGCGGGCCGCCGGGTCGCCGGTCGTCAGCGTGCTGGCCCACCCGGGCATCACCCGCACCAACCTGACGCCGCGGGCGTGGGAGGACCGCGGCCGGTCGGGGCGGGTGATCGCGTGGCTCGGCCTGCTGTTCACGCAGTCGCTGGAGCAGGGCACGTTGCCGCAGCTGCGGGCGGCGACCGACCCCGGCGTGCGGGGCGGGCAGTTCTTCGGGCCGGCCCGGCTCGGGGAGACGCGGGGGCCGGTCGCCGAGGCGCGGCTCAGCCGGGAGGCGGCCGATCCGGCGGCCGGCCGGCGGCTCTGGGCGGCGGCCGAGGAACTGACCGGCGTCCGGTACCTCTAGACAAGCGGCACGGCGAGGCGGTCGCGCAGCTCGTCGAGTGAGGTGCCGAACGTCTCGGCGACCCGAACGCCGCCGGGCGTGATGTGGAAGACGGCGTGCTCGGTGTACACGCGCGCGACGCAGGCCAGGCCGGTCAGCGGGTACGTGCACGCCGGGACCAGCTTGGGGGCGCCCTCGCGCGTGAAGAGGGTCATCATGACGTACACCTGCTTCGCCCCGATCGCGAGATCCATCGCGCCGCCGACGGCCGGGACGGCGCCCGGCTCGCCGGTGTGCCAGTTGGCCAGGTCGCCGGCCGCGGAGACCTGGAAGGCGCCGAGGACGCACACGTCGAGGTGGCCGCCGCGCATCATGGCGAACGAGTCCGCGTGGTGGAAGTAGGCGGCGCCGGGCAGCTCCGTGACCGGCTGCTTGCCGGCGTTGATGAGGTCCTGGTCCTCCTCGGCGGCGCTCGCCGGCGGCGGGCCCATGCCGAGCATGCCGTTCTCGGTGTGCAGCACGATGCCGCGCTCCGGTGCCAGGTGCGCGGCCACCGTCGTCGGCTGGCCGATGCCGAGGTTGACGTAGGCGCCGTCGGGGATGTCGCGGGCCACGATCCGGGCCATCTCGTCGCGGGTCAGCGTCATCGGGCGACCTCCACGAGCCGGTCCACGTAGATGCCCGGCGTCACGACCGACTCCGGGTCGAGCCCGCCCGGCTCGAGGACGCGGCCGACCTCCGCGACGGTCAGGGCCGCGGCCGTGGCCATGACCGGGCCGAAGTTGCGGGCGGTCTTGCGGTACACCAGGTTGCCCATCCGATCGCCCGCGTGCGCCTTGATCAGGGCGACGTCGCCACGGATCGGGTATTCGAGCACGTAGTCACGCCCGTCGATGCGGCGGGTTTCCTTGCCCTCGGCCAGCGGGGTGCCGGCGCCGGTCGGGCAGTAGAAGGCCCCGATGCCGGCCCCGGCGGCGCGCAGGCGCTCGGCGAGAGTGCCCTGCGGTACCACCTCCAGCTCGATCCGGCCGGCGCGGTAGAGCCCGTCGAAGACGTACGAGTCGGACTGCCGCGGGAACGAGCAGATCACCTTGCGCACGCGGCCGGCGGCGAGCAGCGCGGCCAGGCCCGTGTCGCCGTTGCCGGCGTTGTTGGACACGACGGTGAGCTCGCCCGCGCCGTGCGCGATGAGCGCGTCGATGAGCGTGACCGGCATGCCGGCGAGGCCGAACCCGCCGACGAGCACGGTGTCGCCGTCGCGGACCGCCGAGACGGCCTCGGCGGCGGTGCACACCCGGGCGGTCACGGCGCGGCCCGCCCGAAGTGCTCGGCGATGAGCGCGGCGACGGCGCCGGGCCGCTCGGCCGGGGCCTGGTGGGCGGCGCGGTCCAGGACGTGCAGCCGGCCGCGGCGCACGCCCCGGGCGATGAGCGACAGGCCCTCGGGCGGGGTCACGGCGTCGTCGGCGCCGGCGACGGCGAGGACCGGCGCGGCGATCCCGGCCAGCCGGGGCCGCGCGTCGAAGCCGGCGAGCGCCTCACACGCCAGAGCGTAGCTGCCGGGGTCGGCGGCGCGCAGGGCGGCGACGAGCGCGGCGGCCGCCGCCGGGTCGCGGCCGGTGAAGCCGGGGGAGAACCAGCGGGCGGGCGCGGCGTCGGCCAGCGGGCCGAGGCCCCCGGCGCGCACGGCGGCGGCGCGCTCGTGCCAGGCGGCGGGCTCGCCGATGCGGGCGCCGGTGCACAGCAGCACCGCGGCGCCGACCCGGCCGGGGGCGTCGAGCAGCAGCTGGAGGCCGACCGCGCCGCCGATGGAGTCCCCGGCGTACCACACCGGCTCCCCGGGGCGGATCCGCTCGGCCAGGTCGATGACCGCGCGGGCCAGCCCGGCGATCCCGAACGGCACCGCCGTGGGGGCGCTGCGGCCGTGGCCCGGTAGGTCCCAGCCCACGACGTGGAAGCGGTCGGCGAGCCGCTCGGCGCAGGCGGTCCACAGCGCCTCGGCCGAGGTGCCGAGCGAGGGCCCGGCGAGCAGCAGCGGTCGGCCGGGGTCGCCGGCGAGGGGCGTCGCGGCCAGCTCGAGCGCGCTCATCGGCGCAGATCCGGCAAGCTTGAGGCTCGCCGCGCCAGCTCCAGGAAGACGGTCTCGTCCTCGCCCTGCAGGCGCACGTCGAAGCGCAGGCCGGGCTCGTCGGGGACCGCGAGGAGGGTGTGGCGGCGCTGCGGCGGCAGGCTCGCCAGCAGCGGGTCGGCGGCCAGCACGTCCGGGGCGGCCGGCAGGTAGGCCCGCGTGAACAGGCGGTCGGTGAGGCCGCGGGCGAACACGGTGAGCGCGAAGAACGGCGCGCCGGGCCGCAGCGTGGAGAACCAGTAGCGGCCGGCCGGGTCGGTGCCGGCCCGGCCCCAGCCGGTGAACGTCCAGCCGTCGCGGCGCAGCGAGCCGGGCTCGCGGGGCACCCGGCCGTCGGGGGCGGCCTGCCACAGCTCGATCAGGGCGTCCGGCACCGGGTCGCCGGCGCCGTCCAGGACGCGCCCGTGCAGGCGCACCGCGTCGCGATGGGTGGCCGGGACGAGCTCGTTGCCGCCGGTGTACGGCAGGCCGAGGTGGAAGAAGGGGCCGACCGTCTGGCCCGGGGTGGCGTTCACGCGCCCTCCTCGAACGGGGTCCGGCGGGCGCCGGTCAGCACGATGTCCCAGCGGAAGCCGAGGCTGAGCTCGGGGGCGGTCAGGTCGTGGTCGTAGGCGGCGACCAGCCGCTGCCGGGCGAGGGGGTCGGTGATCGACTGGTAGATCGGGTCCAGGGCGAACAGGGGGTCGCCCGGGAAGTACATCTGCGTGACCAGGCGCTGCGACAACTGCGTGCCGAACAGCGAGAAGTGGATGTGCGCGGGCCGCCACGCGTTGTGGTGGTTGCGCCACGGGTACGGGCCGGGCTTGATCGTGGTGAACCGGTAGCTGCCGTCGGCGCCGGTCAGGCAGCGGCCGGCGCCGGTGAAGTGCGGGTCGAGCGGCGCCGGGTGCCGGTCGCGCTGGTGCCGGTAGCGCCCGGCGGCGTTGGCCTGCCAGATCTCGACGAGCTGGTGGGCGACCGGCCGGCCGTCGCCGTCGAGGACCCGGCCCGTCACCACGATCCGCTCGCCGATCGGCTCGCCGGGGTGCTGGATGGTGAGGTCGGCCTCGTCGTCGGCGACGTCCTGCGGGCCGAACACCGGCGCCCACAGCTCGACGCCCTCCGGGTCCACCGGGTGCGGGCGGTGCCGCGGGTGGCGGAGCACGCTGCTGCGGTACGGCGCGTAGTCCAGCCGCGGCTGCGCCCCGCCGGGCTCGGCCCGGGCGGCGGCGATCTCGGCGGAGATGTCGGCCTGCGACGGCAAGTTGGTCACGTCCCGAACGGTAGGCGCGACGGGGCCCGGAGGCGACGGTTACCTTCCGTTGGGTGGAAAGCAGTCGGGCGAGCGTGACCTCCCGGGCGCTGGCGCTGCTGGGCGCGTTCGACGGCGAGCACCGGCGGCTGACGCTGAGCGACCTGGCGCGCCGGGCCGGGCTGCCGCTCGCGACCGCGCACCGGCTCGCCGGCGAGCCGCCGGTGCGCGGCCCGGACGGCGAGGTGATCGCCGCGCTCGGCCTCGTGGTGCCCGACCTGCGCCGCCAGCAGCCCCGCCTGGTGTCGGCGCTGCGGGTCACGGCCCAGGGCATCGGGCGGACGATCTTCCACTGAGCAGAAGGCGCCCCTTGTCGCGCACGGCCGGCAGCCGGTCGGCTGGGTGCATGCGAACCGAGGTCGCCATCGTCGGCGCCGGCCCGGCCGGGCTGCTGCTGTCCCACCTGCTCGCGCGCGCCGGGATCGAGTCGGTGGTGCTGGAGACGCGGTCGCAGGAGTACGTGGCCTCGCGCATCCGGGCCGGCATCCTCGAGCACTCCAGCGTCGAGCTGCTCACCGCCGCCGGGCTCGGCGAGCGGCTGCGGGCCGAGGGGCACGAGCACCGCGGGATCTACCTGCAGTGGCCGGGGGAGCGCCACCACCTCGACTTCGTGGACCTCACCGGGCGCAGCGTGTGGGTGTACGGGCAGACGGAGGTGCAGAAGGACCTCGTCGCCGCGCGGGCCGCCGAGGTCGTCTACGACGTCGCCGACACGCGGCTGCACGACGTCGGCACCGACCGGCCGTACGTCACCTACACCGACGCCGGCGGCGCCGCCCGCCGCCTCGACGCGGCCGTGATCGCGGGCTGCGACGGGTCGTTCGGGCCCAGCCGCGCCGCCGTGCCCGAGGCGGCCCGGCAGACGTTCGAGCGCGTGTACCCGCACTCCTGGCTCGGCATCCTCGCCGACGTCGCCCCGTCGACCGACGAGCTCATCTACGCCCGGCATCCCGACGGCTTCGCGCTGCACTCCATGCGCTCGCCGACCGTCAGCCGCCTGTACCTGCAGGTCCCCAACGGCACCGACCTCGCCGACTGGCCCGACGCGCGCATCTGGGACGAGCTCGCCAAGCGGCTCGGCCACGGCCGGGACGGCTGGACGCTGACCCCCGGCCCGGTCACCGACAAGAGTGTGCTGCCGATGCGCAGCTTCGTGCAGACCCCGATGCGCTACGGCCGGCTGTTCCTCGCCGGCGACGCCGCCCACATCGTCCCCCCGACCGGCGCCAAGGGCCTCAACCTGGCCATCGCCGACGTGGCCCGCCTCGGCGACGCGCTCACCGCCCTGCTGCGCGGCGGCGATCCCACCCTCGCCGACCGGTACTCCGACGACGCCCTGCGCCGCGTCTGGCGCTGCACGCACTTCTCCTGGTGGATGACGACGATGCTGCACGCCTCCGGCGACCCGTTCGACGCCCAGCTGCAGCTGTCGCAGTTGCGCTGGGTCACCTCGAGCGCGGCCGGCGCGACCGGCCTCGCCGAGAATTACGCGGGTCTGCCGATCCGTTGATTCGACCGTCACCAATAGTGACGGGGGTCGCCCCGCTCGACGCGACCACGTAGCCTGAGGCCGCCGCATAGACATATGGGGGTCACTGAAGCGTGGAGAACGACGCCAACGGCATGAACGACCTCGGCGCCTTCGGCCGCCGAGACCAGGCCGGACCGACGTCAGGCCGGGCGTCAGTCCCGGTGCCGCCGCCACCCAGCGTGTCGGGTCGCGCCTCCGTCGGCGGGCCCGGCGCCTCCGGCCGGGCCTCGGTCGGATCCGCGTCGGTGCCCACCGGGTCGGCCGCCGTGCCCACGGGATCGGCCGCAGTGCCCATCGGTTCCGCCTCGGTGCCGAACCGGCCCGGCCCGGTCGGTCGCGCCACCGTCGGACGGGCCTCGGTCGGGGCCCCGCCGGACCTGCCGGCCGACGGCGGGCCCAACCCGGACAAGGCCGCCCGGCCGTCGTCGGTCGCCCGGGCGAAGAAGCGTCGCCGGCGCAACATCATCATCGCCTCGATCGCCGCGTTCATCATGATCGCCGGCATCGGCATCGTCGCCGGCACGTACTACTTCGACAACGTCGAGCTGCCCGACGACATCACGCTGGACCAGTCGACGACGATCTACTACTCCGACGGCGTGACGCCGATGGGTCGCATCGGCGAGAACCGCACGGTCCTGCCGCTGAACAAGATCCCGCCGGATGTGCAGCACGCGGTGGTCGCGGCCGAGGACAACAGCTTCTACACGAACGACGGCGTGGACTACAAGGGCGTCGCCCGGGCGGCGTGGAACAACGTGACCGGCGGTGACCGGCAGGGCGCCTCGACGATCAGCCAGCAGTACGCGCGGCACTGGGCGGACCTGGAGGGCGTCACCTACGCGCGGAAGCTGCGCGAGGCGGTCATCGCGTTGAAGCTGAACCAGCAGTACTCCAAGGACGAGATCATGGCGATGTACCTCAACATCGTCTATTTCGGCCGGGGTGCCTACGGGATCGAGGCGGCGGCGCAGGCGTACTTCGGCAAGCCGGCCGAGAAGCTGAGCATGGCCGAGGGCATGGTGCTGGCCGGGTTGATCAAGAACCCGGAGGGCACGGCCGGCAAGGGCAGCCCGTTCGACCCGAACATCGACGCGAAGCTGGCGCACGACCGGTTCGACTACATCAAGGGGCAGATGCTCAAGCTGAACTTCTGCTCGGAGGCCGACGCGCCGACCAAGATGAAGTACCCCGACAAGGTGCTCACGCCGGCCGAGGCCCGCGCCAACACCTCGCAGGCGGCCAACTTCAGCAAGCCCGAGGGCCTCATCATGCACCACGTCCTGGGCGAGGTCGCGGCGATCACCGACGCGAAGACCGGCGGGCTGCTGTACGAGGGCACGGACTCCGACGGCAAGAAGAACTTCGACAAGATCCTCAACGGCGGCCTGAAGATCGTCACGACGATCGACAAGGACATCCAGCCCATCGCCGTGCGCGAGGGCAGCAGCCAGAGCAAGGACTCCAACATGTACGGCCAGCTGCCCAACCTGCAGGCCGCCCTCGTGGCGGTCGAGCCGGGCACGGGCGGCGTGAAGGCGTACTACGGCGGCGACAACGGCAACGGCAACGACTACGCCGGCTACTACAACGACCCGGTCCTGACCACCGGCAAGGACAGCTGCTGCGGCGGCCACCCGCCGGGCTCGACGTTCAAGGTGTACACCCTGGCGACCGCGCTCATGGCCGGCTACCGGGCCGACTCGATGTGGGACGGCGCGCCGCACGACATCGGCAACCGGACGGCGAAGAACAACAACCAGGTCAAGAACGCGACCGAGGGCGTCAACCCGGACTGCGACTCCGGCGACCCGCACTGGTGCACGCTCAAAGAGATCACCGTGCAGTCGCTCAACGTGCCGTTCTACTCGATGACGTTCAACGAGCTCGGCGGCGCGGCCAAGGTGATCGACACGGCGCGCGCGGCCGGCATCACCGACATGTGGGCGACCGTCCAGGGCCAGAACGCGCCGCAGCGCATCGACCTGACGAAGCAGACGGGCAAGGACGTCTCGCCGAAGTACTTCGACACGGAGGTCGCCTTCGGGCAGTACCCGATCACCGTCCTGGAGCACGCCGGCGGCCTGGCGACGTTCGCCGCCAAGGGCGTGGCGGTCAAGACGCACTTCCTCAAGGAGGTGTGGAAGGACAGCACGAAAACCTACCAGGAGGTCATCAAGCCGCAGCGCATCCCGGGCTTCACCGACCAGATGGCCGACGACATGGCCGACATCCTCAAGGGCGTGCCCGAGCACTACCAGCTGCGCTCCCCGCACGGCTACGAACTGGCCGGGAAGACGGGCACGTGGCAGTACGGCGCCACGACCTCCAAGGGCAACGCGCACGCCTGGATGGGCGGCTTCGTCCCCTACGACCCCGGCAAGAAGTCCCCCGGCCTGGCGGCCGCGGTGTGGGTCGGCAACAAGGCCGAGGAACAGGCGATCAAGTTCAAGAACGGCCAGAACATCATCGGCGGCAAGTTGCCCGGCCCGATCTGGCGCGACTTCCTCGACGCCGCCCTGACCAAGGTCAACATGCCGAAGATCAAGTTCCCGCCGCCGAAGGGCACGGGCAACAAGGAGGTCGGCGACGGCGTGTCGCCGCAGCCGAGCCTGCCGGTCGACCCCAACTTCCCCAACCCGGGGCAGAGCGGCCAGCCGCCGGGCCCGGGCAACTCCACGAACCCAAACCCCAACCCGTCCCAGAGCCGGCGCCGTTGACCGTGCGCGAGGAGCCCGTCCGCCCGGGCGGGCTCCGCATGAGCGTCCGCGGCGTGATGTTCGACGCCGGCGGCGTCCTGACGCGGCCGATCGGCGGCCGGTGGAACCCGCGGTACGACTTCGAGGCCATTGTCGCCGCCCACCACCCGCAGGTGCGCCCGGACCGGTTCCCGGACGCCATCGCGTCGGGTCAGCGCTTCCTGGACGCCGCAAGCACAACGCCCGACCGCACCGACTACCACCGGACGATCCTGGCCGCCCTCGGTATCGCCGAGCCGTCGCAGCGCCTGCTGCGGCAGCTGCGGGCCCCCGCTGCGGGCCCGGTCATCGAGCTGTACCCCGACGTGCGCCGTGTCCTCGCCGACCTGCACCGCCGGGGGATTCGCATGTCGGTCGTCTCCGACAACTGGGCCGGCCTGGAGGCCACCTTCGCCGGCCTGGACATTGCGCACTACTTCCGTGGCTTCGCGATCTCCGAGGTGCTGGGCTGCCGCAAGCCGGACCCGCGGATGTACGCCGAGGGCAGCCGCCTGCTCGGCCTCGAACCGCACGAGTGCCTGTTCGTCGACGACGATCCGCAACTGGTGGCGGCGGCCAGGGCCCTCGGCTATCAGGCCGTCACCCTGGACCGCGACGCCCGGTCCGGCCCCGCGGGCCAGGTCATCACCTCACTGGACGAACTCGCCGTCAGCTAGCGGAACCGGGCGGGTCGAGGTGGGCCATCTGGTGGTCGACCAGGCCGGCCGGGTATATCTTGCCGAGGGCCCCCGACCCGGCGTGGTATAAAAATACCGGCATAGAAATACTGCACCCGGAGGGGGAGGCTGTCGTGATCGAGCTCAAGTCCGCCGAGGAGATCGGCCGGATGGCGGTGGCCGGCCAGTTCGTCGGCGAGCTGCTCGCCGAACTGAGCGGGGTCGCGGCGGTCGGCGTCAACCTCATGGACATCGAGCACCACGCCCGCCGCCGGATCAAGGAGCGCGGCGCCGACTCCTGCTACTGGGACTACGCCCCCTCGTTCGGCCGCGGCCCGTTCCGCAACGTGCTGTGCCTGTCGGTCAACGACGCGGTGCTGCACGGCCTGCCGCACGACTATGTCCTGCGCGACGGCGACCTGCTCAGCATCGACATGGCCGTCGGCATCGACGGCTGGGTCGCCGACTCCGCGCTGTCCGTCATCGTCGGCACCCCCGACCCGGCCGACCTGAAGCTGATCGAGGCCACCGAGGTGGCACTGGCCGCCGGCATCGCCGCCGCCCAGCCCGGCGGGCGCCTCGGCGACATCTCCGCCGCGATCGGCGAGGTCGCCCACTCCTACGGCTACAGCGTCAACGGCGAGTTCGGCGGCCACGGCATCGGCCGCACCATGCACGAGGCCCCGCACGTGTCCAACAACGGGCGCCCCCGCCGCGGCCTGAAGCTCGACCCCGGCCTCACCATCGCCATCGAGCCCTGGTTCTGCCGCTCGACCGACAAGATCAAGTACGACGACGACGGCTGGACGATCCGCTCCGCCGACGGCTCCCGCACCGCCCATTCGGAGCACACCATCGCCGTCACGCCCTCCGGCCCGCAGGTGTTGACCGGCCGCCCCGCTCGCGACGCCGCCCCGCGCCCCGCGGCCTGACGCACCGGGGCCTGACGGACAACGGCCCGGCGATGGGTGCTCTACGGTGTCACCCATGGATGAGGAGCGATTCCCGGCGGGCACCGGCGGTGAGGTGCTGGAAGGCGAGGTGGTCGGCGCCGACGGCGGGGCCGCCAAGCCCACGGCCGGCGCGGCGGAGTCGATCGGGGCGGGGTGCGCGACCGTGCTGGCCGTGCCGGTCGTCATCGCCCTGATCGTCGGGCTCTTCATGGTCATCTGCACCGGCGGCAGCGCCGGGCCCGGGCACTCGGGCATCGGGATCGGGCTGCTGGTCTTCGGCATCCCCGTCGTCGCGGTCTGCATCGCCGTCGTCCTCTTCGACCCGGCACCCGGCCGGCGGCGCCGCGTCGCGCTGCTGGGCTTCGTGGTGCTGCCGGTGGTGTTCGTGGCCCTGACCGCCGGGCTGGCGGGGCTGGGCGGCCAGGCCGTGCGCTGGATCGACCCGGCCGACTACACGGGCGCATACGGGACCAGGGTGACCGCGAGCCTGCCCGACAAGTGCGCGAACGACACGCACGTCTACACCAGCGGCGCGAAGGGCGCGGACGCCGACATCGTCTGCGAGCACGCCACCTGGGCGCTCGGCGGCGCACAGCACGAGGGCACCGTCGTCATCGGCTGGCACGACGTCGAGCTGCCGACCGGGATCTCCGTGCCGGAGAGCGTCGAGGCGTACGTCATCGGGGACAAGGGCTACAGCGTGTCCCGGGTCGGGCGGGTGGAGAACGTCGCGCGCTGGGGCGGGGTGCCCCTGTGGTGGCTGACCGGCCTGCCCGTCGCCATCCTGGGCTTCTTCCTGCTGGCCCGGTCCGGCTGGGCGGTCGCCAAGCCGAAGCAGCGCGGCTAGGCCGGCGCCGGCGCGGGCGCCTTGAGCGCGGTCCAGCAGGCCAGCCCGATCGGCACGACGCCCCAGCAGGACAGCACCCGGTAGATGAGCACCGCCGCGGCGGCCGGGGCGGCCGTGGCGCCGGCCGTCGTGAGCGCGATGACGAGGGCCGCCTCGATGACCCCGACGCCGCCGGGGGTCGCCGGGATCTGGCGGACCAGCTGGGCCACCAGGTAGCCGATCGCGGCGCTCTGCCACGGCACGTCGAGGCCGACCGCCTGCATCGCGGCGAGCAGGCAGGCGAGGTCGGTGAGCCAGTTGAACGCGGCGATGGCCAGCACGCCGATCCAGCGGCGGGGCGGCACCGCGGCGGCCAGGCGCAGCACGTGCCGGAGCCGGCCGCCGGAGCGCGGCGGCACGTCGACGTCCACCGCCGGGCGCGAGATGCGGGCCAGCGGCAGGGCCACGGCGGCGAGCAGCCACAGGGTCCAGCGGGCCTCGATCACCATGTACACCAGGGCCAGCCCGGCCAGCGACGCCACGCCCGACAGCAGGATCACCGCGCCCGCCGCGGCCGGGCCGGCGCCGCGGGCCCGGAACTGGCGGAACGCGTAGCCGGCCGAGATCGCCGAGCCGGCCGGCAGGGAGGCGGCCATCGCCGAGCGGGCGTAGCTCAGCGCCAGCGACGCCGGGGCCGTCATCCGCACCCCGAACGCCGAGAGCAGGTGGCGCTGCTGCTCGGCGAACGCGGCCATCGACAGCGCCGACAGCGCGCAGGCCAGCAGCAGCCAGGCCGGCGACGCGCCGCGCAGCGCGGCCCAGGCGTCCGCGGGGGAGGGCAGGTGGCCCTGCAGCGTCACCGCGGCGACGCCCAGGCCCACGACCAGCAGCGCCCAGCGCCACCAGCGGGACTTCACCGCGCACCGCCGGCGACCGGGAGGCGGATGGTGATGACGGTGCCGTGCGGTTTGTTCGGCCCCGCGGTGACCGAGCCGCCGTGCTGGGCGGCGGTCTGCGCGACGATCGCCAGGCCCAGCCCGGAGCCGGGGCGGCCGCGGGCGGCGGCGGCCCGGTAGAAGCGGTCGAAGACGTGCGGCCGGTCGGCCTCGTCGATGCCGGGCCCGGTGTCGGCGACGGTCAGCACGCCGCCGGCGTCCAGGCGGACGGCGACGGTGCCGCCGGGCGGGCTCCACTTCGCCGCGTTGTCGAGCACGTTCACGACCATCCGCTCCAGCTCCCCGGGGCGCCCGTCGACGGTGACCGGTTCCAGTGCCGCGTCGAAGGTGAGGCCCGGCGCCCGGATCCGCACCCGCTCGATGGCGGCGGCGACGACGTCGGCGAACCCGACGCGTTCGGCCTCGCCGCGGGTCGCCTCCGCGCGGGCCAGCTCGACGAGCTCGGTGGTGAGGGTGGCCAGCTCGCCGACCTGCGCCTCGAGGTCCGCCAGGAGCTTGGCCCGCTCCTCCGGCGGGAGGCGGTGGGCGAGCTCCGGGCGCCGCTCGACGGCGAGCAGCAGCTCGACGTTGGTGCGGATGCTCGTCAGCGGGGTGCGCAGCTCGTGGCCGGCGTCCTCGACGAGGGTCCGCTGCGCGCGGCGGGAGGCGTCGATGGCGCCGAGCATCGTGTTCACCGAGCGGCCCAGGCGGGCGATCTCGTCGGCGCCGTGTACGGGTACCGGATGGGTGAGATCCATCGTGGCGGAGACGTCCTCGACCGCCTCGGTGAGCCGCTGCACGGGCCGCAGCCCGGCGCGGGCCACGGCCCGGCCCAGCAGCGCGGCGCCGGCGATCCCGATCGCGCTGCCGGCCGCGAGCAGGGCGCCGAGCTGGGCCAGGGTCCGGGCGGCGGGGGCCTCGTTGAGGGCGACCTGGACCACGCCGCCGCCGTTGGCCGGCATGGTCAGCATGAGGTACCGGTCGCCGGCGATCATGATCTGCTCCTGGGCGGAGCGGCGGCGCCCGGCGAGCACGTCGCGGACCGACTGGGTGATGGGCAGCGACGCGGTGTCGCTGACCGCGTTGCCGTCGGCGCCGATGATTTGCCAGCGGGTGCCGAGGTCGCGGGGCCGGTGGTGGAACCCGCCCGGGCCCGGCGGGCCGCCGCTGTCCGGGTCGGGGCCGAAGTACGGCGGCTCCGGCAGCTGCGCGGTGCTGGCCCGCCACTGCTCCGGCTGCGCCGCGATGGCCTGCGCGTCGGCGGTCAGCTGGGCCTGCAGCTGCCGGCGCTGGATCCCGGCCACGGCCGCGAACGCCACCCCGGAGACGGCCAGCACGGCGACCGCGACCGCCCCGGTCACCAGCAGCGAGAGCCGGGCGTGCAGCGTGCGCCGGTGCCACCACGCGATCACAGGGGCTCCTCGCGCAGCGCGAACCCGACCCCGCGCACGGTGTGCAGCAAGCGCCCCTCGCCCTCGGCCTCCAGCTTGCGGCGCAGGTAGCCGAGGTACACGTGGATGCTGTTGGAGGTCTCCCCGAAGTCGTACCCCCACACGTGCTCGAACAGCATCTCGCGGGTGAGGACCTGGCGGGGATGGCGCAGGAACACTTCAAGGATGGCGAACTCGGTGCGGGTCAGCCGCAGCGGCCGGGTGCCGCGCCACACCTCCCGGGTCTGGGGGTCGAGGCGCAGGTCGGCGAAGCGCAGGCCGCCGTTCGCGGCGGCCGGCGCGCCGGGCGCGGTGATCATCGACCGGCGCAGCAGGGCCCGGACGCGGGCCAGGAGCTCCTGCAGCGCGAACGGCTTGACGAGATAGTCGTCGGCGCCGGCGTCCAGGCCGGCGACCCGGTCGCCGACGCTGTCGCGGGCGGTGAGCATGAGCACCGGCACGAGCACGCCCTCGGCCCGCAGCTCCCGGCAGGCCTGCAGCCCGTCGAGGACGGGCATGCTCACGTCGAGGATGACGGTGTCGGGCTCGCCGGCGCGCACGGCGTCGAGGGCCTGGCGCCCGTCGTTCGCCGTCTCCACCTGGTAGCCCTCGAACCGCAACGTCCGCGCCAGCGAGTCCCGCACCGCCGCGTCGTCGTCGACCACGAGTATCCGCACGCCCACAGCTCTATCACGGGGTACGACCGTGAAAGGCGTGATGATCGCAGACTAAGAGTTCGATAAGAGCCGGTCTCTCATTCAATTCTTAGGATGCTCGGCCCCGTTCCTTCATCGAGGCGGCGGACCGTGAACCTTGCAGCAACACGCGTTTACCCCTTGGAGACCATGATGAGCGAAGAAGCCGAACCCCGGCCCACTCCGCCCGAGACCCCGCCGGTTGAAGCGGCCGAGACTCCGGCGCCGCCCCCGGCCGCGGCCCCGCCGCCACCTCCGCCGCCGCCGTACGGGCCGCGCCGGGGCTGGCGGGCGGCGGACTGGGGCGGCCGTCGCGGTCCGGGCCTGCTGATCGTCGCCGTGCTGCTGGGCTGCCTGCTCGGCGGCGCGGTGACCGCGTGCGGCGCGCTCGTCGTCGGCGCGGTGTTCCACCACGGCGAACACGGCCGGTACGACACCCGCTACGACAAGCACCCGGGCCCGGGCGAGTACCGGCGCGACTGGCGCGGGCCGGGAGGACCCGGCCCGGTCCAGCGCCCGCCGAAGGCGACCCCGCCCGCCCCGGCCCCGACGACGGCCGCGCCGACGCCGACCGCGTCGTAACGGGCGGTACGGAACCGCCCATATGGCACGATGCCGGGCATGAACCGCGCGCCCGGCATCGGCCCGTGGGTCCGGCCGCGTCAGACGGGCACCGACCAGGTCACCCGCGTGCCGTGCGCGTCGGCCGGCCCGACGGTGCACTCGCCGCCGAGGTCGGCGGCGCGGGCGCGCATGTTGGGCACGCCGTGCCCCGTCGAGCCGCCGTCCGCGGGGGCGTCCGCGGCCGGGCCGGCCCCGTCGTCCTCGACGGCCAGGTCGAGGCGGCCGCCGCCGACCGCGATCGTGACCCGGGCCGAGGTGGCGCGGGCGTGCCTGGCGACGTTGCTCAGCGACTCCCGCAGTACCGCCAGAAGGGCCGTCCGCGCCACCTCGGGCACCGCGGTGTCGACCGGGCCGTCCACCCGCAGGGTAGGCCGGAAGCCGAGCGCCGCCGCGGCCTCGTCGACCAGGTCGCGCAGCTGCTTGCGCAGGCTGTGCCGGTCGGCGCCGCGCAGCTCGAAGATGGCCCCGCGGATCTCGCGGATCGTGGTGTCGAGGTCGTCGGTGACCCGGCCGATCCGCTCGCGCACGTCGTCCTGGCCGCTGCGGTGCGCCGCGCCCTGCAGCTGCATGCCGGCCGCGAACAGCCGCTGGATGACCACGTCGTGCAGGTCGCGGGCGATGCGCTCGCGGTCGCCGACGACGGCGAGCATCTCCCGCTCGTCCTGGGCCCGGGCCCGCTCCAGCGCGAGGGCGGCCTGGCCGGCGAACGTCTCGACCATCGCCAGCTCCATGCCCTCGGTGATCGGCCTGCCGTCCTTGCCGAACGCCACCACGAGCGCGCCCAGCGCCACGCCGCCGACGGCGAGCGGCACCAGCAGCGCCGTGCCGGTCGGCAGGAGGATCGGCCAGTTGGCGGCGGCGCCGAGGTCGGTGATGACGGCCAGCCGCAGGCCGGCCAGGACGTCGGCGAACTCGCTGCCGGCGACCGGGATCGACCAGCCGGCCGCGGCGCGGGGGCCGCCGACCGCGACCTCGACCGTGAGCCGCTCGCCGGCCTCGTCGGCCAGCAGGACCATCGCCAGTTCGGCCTCGGCGACGTCGCGGGCGCGGGTCGCCACGAGCTCGAGGGCCTCGGTGCGGCGGACCTCGCCCAGCAGTACCGACGTGATCTCCGCGGCGGCGAGCAGCCAGCGCTGCCGGCGCTCCGCCTGGGCGTAGAGGCGGGCGTTGTCGATCGCCGCGCCGGCGGCCACCGACAGCGCCGCGACCAGGTCCTCGTCGTCCTGCGTGAACTGCTCGCCGCCGCGCTTCTCGGCCAGGTACAGGTTGCCGAACACCTGGTCGCGGATGCGGACCGGCACGCCGAGGAAGCTGTGCATCGGCGGGTGGTTGGGCGGGAAGCCGTAGGCGCGCGGGTGCGCGGTGATGTCGGGCAGCCGGATCGGGCGCGGATCGTCGATGAGCAGGCCCAGCACGCCGTGGCCGCGCGGCAGGTCGCCGATCGCCGCGCGCTCCTCGGGGGACACGCCGTGGTTGATGAACTCGACGAGCATCCGGTCGTGGCCGATGACGCCGAGCGCGCCGTAGCGCGCGTCGGCCAGCTGGCAGGCCGCCCGCACGATGCGCTCGAGGGTGCTGTGCAGGTCGAGGTCCGAGCCGATCCCGACGACGGCGTCGAGCAGCGCGCGCAGCCGCTCCCGGCTCGTCATCACCTCGCCCACGCGGGCGAGCAGCTCTTGCAGCAGCGCGTCGAGGTCGACGCGGGACAGCTCCGGAAGTGGCAGCGGGGACGTCACGGCTTCTTTTGTAGCAACCTCGACGCGAGGACCGCCGCCTGCGTCCGCCGTTCCAGCCCGAGCTTGGCCAGCAGGCTCGACACGTAGTTCTTGACCGTCTTCTCGGCCAGGAACATCCGCTCGGCGATCTCGCGGTTGGTGAGGCCCTCGGCCACGTGCAGCAGGATCTTGCGCTCCTGGTCGGTGAGGTCCTTGAACTCGTCGGGCTGCTGCGGGCCGTTGCGGATGCGCTCGAGCACCCGCGCGGTCACCGCCGGGTCGAGCAGCGACTGCCCGGCCGCGACCCGGCGCACCGCGTCGACGAGGTCGGTGCCGTGGATCTGCTTGAGGACGTAGCCCGACGCGCCGGCCATGATCGCCGCGAACAGGGCCTCGTCGTCGTCGTACGACGTCAGGATCAGCGCGTTGATGGTCGGATCGACGGAGCGCACCTCGCGGCACACGTCGATGCCGCTGCCGTCGGGCAGCCGGCCGTCGAGCACGGCGACGTGCGGGCGCAGCGCCGGGATCCGGTGCGCGGCCTCGACCGCCGAGCCGGACTCGCCGACGACCTCGATGTCGCCCTCGCGCTCGAGCATCTCGCGCAGACCGAAACGGACGACCTCGTGGTCGTCAAGCAGGAACACCCGGATCATGTCTACCTTCCTACCCGGCCATTGTGGTGCCGCACCAGGGCCGAGGGCCCCGACTTCGGGACTTTCGGCCCTGTCCGGGGTACGGCCGGGGCCGGATGGTGGCGGCGTGCCGACCATCGCCATCACCGCCCGCGGCGTGCGGGACCACGAACGCGAGGCCGCGGAGGCACTGTTCTCCGCCGTCCTGACCCGCCACGGCCTGCCCGGCGGCCTGCGGCTGCGGCTCACCGGGGCCGCCTGCGAAGGCGGGCCGCTGCTGGTGCAGGCCAACCTGCGCGTGCACGGCGCGCCCGCGCGCATCCAGGTCGCCGGCCGCGGCCCGGCGGAGGCGCTCGCGGCCGGCGTCGCCCGCCTCGACCGGCAGATCCGGCGGCTGCGCACCGCCTGGGAGCCGTGGCCGTGGCCCGACCCGGAGCGGCGCGCGCTCGCGGTGCCGGGCCGGACCGGCCTGACGCGGGTCAAGGTCGTGCGGCTGTACCGCGGGCGCGTCTGCCAGGCCGCGGCGCGCCTGGCCGCCATGGACTACGACGCGTACCTGTTCACCGACGCCGACACGGGCGAGGACGCGGTGCTGCACCGGGCCGGGCCGAGCGGGCTGCAGCTGACCCGGCAGCGCAGCATGCACCCCGCGCCCGGCGGCGTCCCCGAGCCGACCGTCAACCCGCGCCGCCCGCCGGTGCTCACGCCCGAGGAGGCGGCGGCGCACATGGCGCAGGGGTGGCTGCCGTTCCTGTTCTTCACGGACTCCGCCAGCGGGCGCGGGAACCTGGCGTACCGCCGCTACGACGCCGGGACGGGACTGGTGGTCCCGTCCGGCCCGTGACCTTCGGCCCTGATCCACCCGTCGCGGCGGGCCGAGAATCGGCGCCATGGACACGCTCGACCTGGCCCGGTGGCAGTTCGCGATCACCACCGTCTACCACTTCATCTTCGTGCCGATCACGATCGGCCTGTCGGCGCTGGTCGCCGGGCTGCAGACCGCGTGGGTGCGCACCGGCAGGGACGAGTACCTGCGCGCGACGAAGTTCTGGGGCAAGCTGTTTCTGATCAACTTCGCGATGGGCGTGGTCACCGGCATCGTGCAGGAGTTCCAGTTCGGCATGAACTGGAGCGCGTACTCGCGCTTCGTCGGCGACATCTTCGGCGCGCCGCTGGCCATCGAGGGGCTGCTCGCGTTCTTCCTCGAGTCGACGTTCCTCGGCCTGTGGATCTTCGGCTGGGAGCGGCTGCCCCGGCGCGTGCACCTGGCCACGATCTGGCTGGCATCGATCGGCACGATGCTGTCGGCGTACTTCATCCTGGCCGCCAACTCGTGGATGCAGCACCCGGTCGGGTACACCGTCAACGCCGAGCGCGGCCGCGCCGAGCTCACCGACATCGGGGCCGTGCTCACCAACAGCACCGCGCTCGTGACGTTCCCGCACACGATCACCGCCTGCTTCCTCACCGCCGGCGCGCTGCTGCTCGCCGTCAGCGCCTGGCACCTGCGCCGGGGCCACCAGGTCGAGGTCTTCCGCCCCGGGCTCAAGCTCGGCGCCTGGGTGATCCTCGTCGCCGGCGTCGGCGTGTTCGTCACCGGCGACCTGCAGGCCCGCGTGATGACCGAGCAGCAGCCGATGAAGATGGCCGCGGCCGAGGCCCTCTACGACACCAGCCGGCCGGCGTCCTTCTCGGTCTTCACGATCGGCTCGCTGGACGGCCGTTCGGAGGTCGCGAGCGTGCGCATCCCCTCGCTGCTGTCGTTCATGGCGACCGCCGACCCGAACGGCGAGGTCGAAGGGATCAACAACCTGCAGCAGCGGTACTCCCAGCAGTACGGCGACGGCGACTACGTGCCCTACGTGCCGGTCACGTACTGGTCGTTCCGCCTGATGATCGGCTTCGGCGGCCTCGCCATGCCGGTCGCGGCGCTGGCGCTGTGGAGCACGCGCCGGGGCCGGCTCCCGCGCCGGCGGTGGCTGTGGATCGCCGCGGTGTCCACGATCGCGATGCCGCTGCTGTCCAACTCGTTCGGCTGGATCTTCACCGAGGTCGGCCGCCAGCCGTGGACGGTCTTCGGCCTGTTCAAGACCGCCCAGAGCGTCTCGCCGTCGGTGGCCACGTCGCAGGCCGCGATCTCGGTGATCGTGCTGACGTTGCTGTACGGCGGGCTGGCGGTCATCGAGCTCGTCCTCATGCTGCGCTACGCCCGGCTCGGCGCGCCCGAAACTGTCGTACCCCCTGAGGAAGATGAAGCCGACCGCCCGCTGCAGTTCGCGTACTGAGAGGAGGCAGTAGTCATGGCACTCACCACCGTCTGGTTCGTCCTCATCGCCGTGCTCTGGGCCGGATACTTCCTCCTGGAGGGCTTCGACTTCGGCGTCGGCATGCTGCTGCCCGTGCTCGGCCGCGACGAGCGCGAGCGGCGCCTGCTCATCAACACCATCGGCCCCGTCTGGGACGGCAACGAGGTGTGGCTGCTCGTCGCGGGCGGCGCCACGTTCGCCGCGTTCCCCGAGTGGTATGCGACGCTCTTCTCCGGCTTCTACCTGCCGCTGCTCATCATCCTGGTCGCGCTGATCCTGCGGGGCCTCGCGTTCGAGTATCGCGGCAAGCTCGACAGTCCACAGTGGAGGCGCCGGTGGGACGCCGCCATCATCGGCGGCAGCCTCGTGCCCGCGCTGCTGTGGGGCGTGGCCTTCGGCAACATCGTGCGCGGGGTGCGGCTGGACGCCCACCACGAGTATGCGGGCTCGTTCCTCGACCTGCTCAACCCCTACGCGCTGCTGGGCGGCCTGACCACGCTGTCGCTGTTCCTGCTGCACGGCGCCGTGTTCCTGGCGCTGAAGACCGACGGCGAGATGCGCGAGCGCGCCGGCCGCCTGGCCGCCCGGCTCAGCGTCCCCGCGATCGTCGTGGCCGGCGGCTTCCTGCTGTGGACCCAGCTCACCCACGACGACGCGTGGGGCTGGACCCTCTCCGCGGCCGCCGCGGCGGCCCTCGCCGGGGCCGCCGTCGCCGCGCGGGTCCGCCGCGAGGGCTGGGCGTTCCTGGCCACGGCCGCCACGGTCGTCCTCGCCGTCGCCGCGCTGTTCGTCACGCTCTTCCCCGACGTCATGCCGAGCACCCTGACCGGCGGCGCGAGCCTCACGGTGACCAACGCCGCCTCGACGCCCTACACGCTGCGCGTCATGACGTGGGTCGCGGCGTTCTGCACGCCGGTCGTGCTCATGTACCAGGGCTGGACCTACTGGGTCTTCCGCAAGCGCCTGCGGGTCGAGCACATCCCGGTGGGCCACCCGTGAGGCCCCTGGACCCGCGGCTGCTGCGTCACGCCCGGGCGACCCGCGCCTACCTCGCGCTGTCGGTCGCCCTGGGCGTGGCCCTGGCCGCCCTGATCGTCGCCCAGGCGACCCTGCTGGCCGACGCGATCGCGGACGTCTACCTGCACGGCGCCTCCGTGCCGGACCTGACGCCGGCGCTGGCCTGGTTGCTCGTCATCGTCGCGCTGCGGGCCGCGGTCGCGTGGGCCCAGCAGGCCAGCGCCACCCGCGCGTCGGCCGCCGCCAAGCGCCAGCTGCGCGCCCGGCTCCTGGCTCACGTCACCCGCCTCGGCCCGGCGTCGGCCCCGCCGAGCGGCCAGGTCGCCACGCTCGCCACCCGCGGCCTGGACGCCCTGGACGCCTACTTCGCGCGCTACCTGCCGCAGCTGGTCCTGGCGGCGCTGATCCCGTGCATCGTCCTGTTCCGCATCGCGCCGGCCGACACGCTGGCCGCGGCCACGATCGCGCTGACGCTGCCGCTCATCCCGCTGTTCATGGCGCTCGTCGGCCTGCACACCGAGGCCGCCAACCGCCGCCAGTTCCGCCTGCTGACCCGCCTGTCCCGCCACTTCCTCGACGTCGTGGCCGGCCTGCCAACGCTGCGCGCCTTCGGCCGCGCCGGCCGCCAGGCGTCGGCGATCGCCGAGATCAGCGCCCGCCAGCGCCGCGTCACGATGCGCACCCTGCGCGTCGCGCTGCTGTCCTCGCTCGTCCTGGAGCTGCTGTCGACGCTGTCGGTCGCGCTGGTCGCCGTGGGCATCGGCTTGCGCCTGGTCGACGGCGCGCTGCCGCTGACCACGGCGCTGCTGGTGCTGATCCTGGCCCCCGAGGCCTACCTGCCGCTGCGCCAGGTCGGCGCCAACTACCACGCGAGCGCCGAGGGCCTGGCGGCGGCGACGGACGTCTTCGCGATCCTCGCCCTCCCCGCCCCACCGCGCGGCGCCACGGTCCCGCCGGCCGCGCCCCCGCCGCCCGTCGACGCCGTCGTGGTGCAGCACTCGTCGCTGCCGCCGTCCACGGCCGCGGTCCCGCCACACGTCGACGCCATCGTGGCGCAGCACCCGCCGCGTCCGCCGCTGCCGCCGTTGACGGCCACGGTCGCGCCGGCCGCGGTACCGCTGCGGTTCGACGCCGTCGTGGTGCGGTATCCGTCGCGCCCGCCGCTGCCGCCGTTCACGGCCACGATCGCGCCGGGCGAGCTGGTCGCGCTGACCGGCCCGAGCGGCTGCGGCAAGTCCACGATCCTCTCGGTGCTCATGGGCTTCGTCACTCCGTCCTCCGGCACGGTGACGGCCGGCGGCGCCGACCTGTCCACGGCGGACCTGGACGCCTGGCGCCGCCGCGTGGCCTGGCTGCCGCAGCGCCCGTGGCTGAGCGCCGGCACGATCGCCGACAACATCCGCCTCGGCTCCCCGTCCGCCGACGAGCCCGCAATCCGCCGCGCAGCGCAGGCGGCCGGCGCCCTGCCATTCATCGACGCCTTGCCCGACGGCCTGCAAACCCGCCTGGGCGACGCCGGCGCCGGCCTGTCGGCGGGCCAGCGGCAGCGCATCGCCCTCGCCCGCCTCTTCCTGCGCGACGCCGACCTGGTCCTGCTCGACGAGCCCACGGCCGGCCTGGACCCGGCCACGGAATCGTCCATCCTGCACGCGATCCGCACCCACGCCCACGGCCGCACGGTCGTGATGGCCGCCCACCGCCCGTCACTGCTCGCGATCGCGGACCGCGAGATCGCCCTCACCCGGGCCCCGGTGCCGGCATGACCTCCACGACCGCACCCCGACCACCGCACCCCGCCCCTCCCGCGCCCACGTTGCCTGCGCCCACGTTGCCTGCGCCCGTGCCGTCTGTGCCCGTGCCGTCTGTGCCCGTGTCGCCCGTGCCCGCGTCGCCTGCGTCTGTGCCCGCGTCGCCCGTGTCCGCGCCAGTGTTGGCCGCGCGGGCGCCTGCGGTGTCCGTGTCGGCCGAGCTCGCGTCCGAGTCGCTCTCGCCGGGCGCCGTGCAAGCGGTGACCGCCTGGCCCGCACCCGATGTGCATGCCGTGGCCGTGTCCGAGGTGCCCCTGCCGCCCGCGGTGGAAGCGGTGCCCGGGGCAGGGTCGGAGGGGACCGGGGCCTCAGCAGTGTCGGCGGTGTCGGGGATGTCAGGATGGCCCGCCGAGGCAGTCCCCGAGCCTGCGGTGCCCGGGGCTGCTCCTGCCATGCCTGCCGCGCTGGCGTCCGTGGCGTCGTCGTTTGCGGCGGCTCGGACTTCGGGCGCCGTGGCCACAGATCCAGTGGAGGCTGCGCCGGATATGTCCGAACACTCCGTGTCCGGACATATCCGAAATGTCGGTCAGGCGCCGAGCGACCGGCGCGGTGGGCAACGTGGTCGTGGGCTTGTGCGGGAGGCGTGGGGGATTGTCCGGCCGGCGGCCGCCGGGTTGGTGCTGTCCGTGCTCGGTGGGGTTGCGGCGGCCGCATGTGCCGTGGGGCTCATGGCGACCTCGGCGTGGCTGATCTCGCGGGCCGCGATGCATCCGCCGGTGCTGCACCTCATGGTCGCGATCGTGGCCGTGCGGGCGTTCGGGATCGGGCGGGGCGTGCTGCGGTACGTCGAGCGCATCACCGGGCACGACGCGGCGCTGCGAGTGCTCGGGGAGCTGCGCGTGCGGGTGTACCGGCGGCTGGAGCGGCTGGCGCCGGCCGGGCTGGGCGGGTTCCGGCGCGGGGACCTCGCGGCGCGGCTGGTCGACGACGTCGAGGCGGTGGTCGACCTCGTGGTGCGCGTCGCGCTGCCGATCACTGTCGCCGCCGTGACGGGGCTGGCCAGCGTCCTGCTCATCGGGGCGCTGCTGCCGGCCGCCGGGGTTGCGCTGGCGGTGGGGCTGCTGGTGGTCGGGGTTGGGGTACCGCTGCTGCAGTCCGCTCTTGTGCGGCGGGCCGATGCCCGGCTCGCGGCGTTGCGCGGGGCGCTCGCCGCCGGGGTCGTCGACCTGGTGCAGGGGATGCCGGACCTGATCGCGTACGGGGCGGCGGGCGACGCCCTCGAGGCGCTGGACCGGGTCGATCGCGAGCTGCTCGCGGCGACCCGGCGGTCCAGCGGGGCGGCCGGGGTGTCGGCGGCGGTCACCGCGCTGTGCACCGGGCTGAGCGTCCTCGCGGGACTGGTCACCGGGGCCGTCGCGGTGCGGGGCGGTGGCATGCCGGGG
Organism: Dactylosporangium sp. CA-139066; assembly: GCF_050936175.1. Classification (NCBI taxonomy): domain Bacteria; kingdom Bacillati; phylum Actinomycetota; class Actinomycetes; order Micromonosporales; family Micromonosporaceae; genus Dactylosporangium; species Dactylosporangium sp. CA-139066. The sequence continues at coordinate 5,387,130 of NZ_JBNJNH010000001.1, forward strand.
GAGCTGCTGGCGGTTGTGGTGCTGACGCCGCTGGCGGTGTTCGAGACGGTCGGGGGCGTACCGGCGGCGGCGCAGAGCCTGGCCGCGGCCCGCGGTGGGCTGCGGCGGCTGGCGGAGGTCGCGGGCCGGGCCGAACCGGCGCCGGACCCGGCGGCGCCTCGGGTCGCCGCGGCCGGGGAGCTGCGGGTCGAGGGCGTCTCGGCCGGGTGGGGCGACGGGCCGGACGTGGTCCGGGACGTCTCGTTCGCGGTGCCGCCGGGGGCGCGGGTCGCGATCGTCGGGCCCAGCGGTGCGGGCAAGAGCACGGTCGCGGCGCTGCTCGTGCGGTGGCTCGACCCGACGCGGGGGCGGGTGACGCTCGACGGCGTCGACCTGCGCGAGCTTGCGGGGGACGACGTGCGGCGGGTGGTGGGGTACCTGGGCGACGACGCGTACCTGTTCGACACGACGATCGAGGAGAACCTGCGCATCGGGCGGCCGGATGCCCGGCCCGAGGAGATCGAGGCGGCCCTCGACGCGGCGCGGATCGGGGAGTGGGTGCGCGGGCTGCCCGACGGGCTCGGCACGTGCGTGGGGGAGCACGGCGTCGCGGTGTCCGGCGGGCAGCGGCGGCGGCTGGCCCTGGCGCGGGCGCTGCTGGCGGACTTTCCGGTGCTGGTGCTCGACGAGCCGACCGAGCACCTCGACGAGGAGACGGCCGAGGAGCTGCTGCGCGACCTCATGGCGGCGGCCGGTTCGCGCAGCGTGGTGCTGATCAGCCACCGGGCGGATGTCGCGCGGTACGTCGGGGAGGTGGTCACGCTGCCCGGCCCCAGAGTCCCGGAAGGGTTGTGACCAACGGCCCTGCCGGGTGGGGCGGAGCTGGGCCAGGGTGGAGGGCGTTCGGAAGTACTGCAGAGGAGCCCGCCATGACCCGCAACCTGCGCGACAAGATCGATCTGGTCGCCGAGGCCTCGATCGCGGCGCTGCGTGCGCCGTCCGTGCTGAACACGCAGCCGTGGCGGTGGCGGCTGGCCGGCTCGTACGGCGAGCTGTGGGCCGACCGCTCGCGCCGGCTCGAAGGGCTCGACCCGGACGGGCGGCTGCTGCTGCTCAGCTGCGGTACGGCGCTGCATCACGCGGCCGTCGCCCTGCACGCCGAAGGGTACGACGCCGACGTCGAGCGGCTGCCCGATCCCGGCCGCCCGGACCTCGTGGCCCGCATCCGCCCCGGCGAGGAGCGCGTGGCCGACGGGCGCCTGGCCCGCGCGATCCACCGGCGTCACACCGACCGGCGGCCGTTCGGGGACGAGCGGCCCTCGGCCGCCGTTCTGGACGAGTTGGGTACGGCGGCCGAGCGCCACGGCGTCCACCTGCACATCGTCCGGCCGGACCAGGTGACGGCGTTCGCGGCGGCGGTGGCGCACGCCGGGGCGATCGAGCAGGCCGACCCCCGCTTCCACGACGACGTCCACACCTGGACCGCTCGCCCGCGCACCGGCGGCGACGGCATCGCGCCGCACGCGGTGGTGGCGGCCGGGCGTCGTACGATCGCGCCGCGGGACTTCGGGATCGACCCCGCGCCGCTCGTGGACCCGGGGCCCGGCACCGACCGGGGGACCGTGTACGCGATCTTCGTCACCGACGGCGACGAGCCCCGCGACTGGCTGGCGGCCGGCGAGGCGCTGTCCGAGGTGTGGCTGAGGCTGACCGACCACGGGCTGGCGGCTTCGCCGATCAGCGAGGTCATCGAGGTCGTCCCGGTGCGCAATGCGCTGCGCGGGCTGCTCGGCGGCGTCGGCAACCCGGCCCTGGCGATGCGCATCGGCGTGCCCGTGCCGACCAACGCGCCGCTGCCCCGCGAGCAGCGCCGCGACCCCACTGCCTCCTGAACCGGCGGCATCATGACCGTTTGACCGGTTTGACCCCCGTCGGGGTATAAATCCGACAAGTCGTGGCACGGAGTGCCCGACTTGTCGCGATCATCAGCCAGGCGCCATCACGCCGGATCATGTCGAAGCCGCGGCCTGCGGGCCGAGGGTCGGCGAAGGCACCCGGCGACCGTATTCGGCGCGGCGGTAGCGTCGAGCGGCATGAGGGGACTTGTGGCGCTGGTACGGCGGCGGCTCGGCGTGCGGATGCGCTCGGCGCTGGCCGCCGCGGCGGTCGTGGCCGTCGCCTCGATGCTGACCGGGGTCGCGTTCGTGGTCGCGGCCCGGTTCCTGCTCACCCGCAACGTCGACCAGGACCTGACCGACCGGGCCGCCCAGGTCGCCGGGGCGCTCGGCGACAACGACCGCGCCAGCCTCCTCGCCGTCATGCGGCCCACGCCCCGCGACCGCACGGTGGTCCAGGTCGTCGACCCCAGCGGCAAGGTCACGGTGGCCTCGGCGGCCATCGTCGGGGCCCGGCCGATCTCGGCGCTGCGGCCCGGCGCCGGGCAGACGGAGCGCGAGCAGCGGCGGCTCGAGGTGGCCCGCAACGAGTACTTCCGCATCGCCGCGGTCGGCGTCGACACCGCGAACGGGCCGCGGACCGTGCTCGTGGCCCAGTCGATCGACGAGATCGACGACGGCACCGCGGCGGCCGTCGGCGCGCTCATCGTCGGGCTGCCGCTGCTGACCCTGACCGTCGGCGGCGCCACGTTCCTGTTCGTCGGGCGCACCCTGCGCCCGGTCGACGCGATGCGCCGGCAGGCCGAGACGATCACCGGGCGCAGCCTGGACACCCGCCTGCCGGTGCCGGCGACGGCCGACGAGATCGCCGCCCTGGCGACCACGATGAACACGATGCTGGACCGCATCGAGGCGGCCACCGCGGCCCAGCACCGCTTCGTCGCCGACGCCTCGCACGAGCTGCGCAGCCCGCTGGCGACGATCCACGCCGGCCTGGACCTGCTCGAGGCGGCCGACCTGCCCGGGCCGGCCACCGCGCAGGTCACCCGCATGCACCGGGAGAGCGAGCGCATGGCCCGCCTGATCGCCGACCTGCTCCTGCTCGCCCGCGCCGACGAGCGCGGCCTGCAGCTGCGGCGGGAGGACGTGGACCTGGACGACCTGGTGTACGCCGAACGCGACCGCCTGACCGCCGAACGCCCCGACCTGCACGTGACGGCGCGGGTCAGCCCGGTCCGCGTCGCCGGCGACGCCCACCACCTGCATCGCGTCCTGCGCAACCTGCTGGACAACGCCGCCCGGCACGCCCGCGGCAACGTCGAGATGAGCCTCAGAGCCGTCGACGGTACGGCGGAGCTGGCCGTCGCCGACGACGGGCCCGGCGTCCCCGAGGCGGAGCGCCAGCGCGTCTTCGACCGGTTCGTCCGCCTCGGCGACGACCGCTCCCGCGCCGGCGGCGGCACCGGCCTGGGCCTGTCGATCGCCCGCGACATCGTCGTCGCCCACGACGGCACCCTGACCGTCGAGACCTCCCCGTCCGGCGGGGCGCTGCTGCGCCTGAGCCTGCCCGCGGCGCCCCTCTGACTCAAGTCGGGCCCGGACCGGACGATAGGGCCCTCGACAGGAGGGAACCGGCACGGTGGACGGGCCCGCGCGGCGGCTGCCGTGGGGATGGACGGTGGCGCGGCTGCTCGCCGCCGGGTACGTGCTGGCCATCGGCGGGCTGCTGCTGGTCGGGGCGGCCGCGCACGAGCGGATCGGGGTCCTGCTCGCCGACCGAACCCGGGTCGAGGCCAACCACGCGGTCATGGACGACATCAACCTGCTGCGGGGCCAGCTCCAGGACGCCGAGCGCGGGCAGCGCGGGTACGTCATCACGGGCGACCCGGCGTACCTCGCGCCCTACACCGCGGCCGTCGAGGGCATCGGCCGGACGATGACCCGCCTGCAGCAGCGCACCGCCGGCGACGCCGACCAGAACGGGGCCGCCTACCGGCTGCGCGGGCCCGTCGACGACAAGCTCGCCGAGCTCGCCACGACGATCCGGCTGCGGCGCGACGAGGGCTTCGAAGCGGCCCAGCGGGTGGTGAACGGCGGGCGCGGGGCGCGGTACATGGACAAGATCGAGTCCATCCTGAGCGAGATGCACGACCGGCAGCGGGCCACGCTCGCCGACGACGAGCGCCGCACCGCCGCGGCGGCCGCCGCCACCCGGCGCGCGATGATCGCGGTGACGCTCGGCACCGCGCTGCTGTCCGCGCTCGGGGCCTGGTGGGCGACGCGGGCGGTGTCGCGGCCGATCGCCGCCGTGACCGCGGCGGCCCGGCGGGTGGCGACCGGCGAGCCGGCCGGGCGCGAGTCGCGGCCCCAGGCGCGCGGGCCGTCGGAGGTGGCCGAGATGGCCGACGCCGTCGACGAGGCGACCCGGGTCGTGCTGCGCGCCCGCGACGAGGCGATGGCCGCCACGCAGGCGAAGTCGGCGTTCCTGGCCACGATGAGCCACGAGATCCGCACCCCGATGAACGCCGTCATCGGCATGACCGGGCTGCTGCTGGACACCGACCTCAGCGACGACCAGCGCGACCTGGCCACGACCGTGCGCGACAGCGGCGAGGCGCTGCTGGCGATCATCAACGACATCCTGGACTTCTCCAAGATCGAGGCGGGGCAGCTCGAGCTCGAGGACGCGGTGTTCGACCTGCGCGAGTGCGTCGAGAGCGCCCTGGCCCTGGTCGCGGTGCCGGCGGCGGCGAAGGGGATCGAGCTCGTGGCCGACGTCGCGGGCGGGCCGCCGCTGTGCGGCGACGTGACCCGGCTGCGGCAGGTGCTGGTGAACCTGCTGTCCAACGCGGTGAAGTTCACGGCGTCCGGCGAGGTCGTCGTCACCGCGCGCAGCGGGCCGGCCGAGGGCGGGCGGATCCCGGTGTACCTCGCGGTCGCCGACACTGGCATCGGCATCCCGGCCGAGCGCATGGACCGGCTGTTCCGCTCGTTCTCGCAGGTCGACACGTCGACCACCCGCACGTACGGCGGCACCGGACTCGGCCTGGCCATCAGCCGGCGGCTCGCGCGGGCCATGGGCGGTGACATCACCGTGACCAGCCGCCCCGGCGCCGGCTCCACGTTCACCGCCACCGCCGTGCTGCGCGTCTCCGGCGAACCGCCCGCGGCGGCGCCGAGCGCGGCCGACCTGACCGGCCGCGCCGCGCTCGTCGTCGACGACAACGCCGCGAACCGCCGCGTGCTGCAGGCGCAGCTCACCGGCTGGGGCATGACGTGCGCCGTGGCCGCCACCGCCGAGGAGGCGCTCGCGCTGGCCGGCTCCGGCGAGCACTTCGACGTGGGCCTGCTCGACATGCACATGCCCGACATCGACGGGGCGGAGCTGGCCGCGCGGCTTCGCGGGGTACCGCAGACGGCGCAGACCCCGCTCGTGCTGCTCAGCAGCGTCAACGGGCACGCCGAGCGCGACCGGGCGCAGCGCTTCGCGGCGGTGCTGACCAAGCCCGCCCGCGCCGCCGCCCTGCACGCGGTCCTGGGGCGGGTGCTGCCCGGCCCGCCCGGCCCGGTTGCGGTGCCCGCCGCTGATGATGCCGCGCCGGTACCGCATGAGCGTCCCCTGCGCATCCTGGTCGCCGAGGACAACCAGGTGAACCAGACCGTCGCCACGATGATGCTGGCCAAGCTCGGCCACCGCGCCGACGTGGCGGCCAACGGCGCGGAGGCGCTCGAGGCGGTGCGCCGGGCCCGTTACGACGTGGTGCTCATGGACGTCCAGATGCCGGTCCTCGACGGCCTGGACGCGACCCGCCGCATCCGCGCGGAGGTGCCCGCCGAGCGGCAGCCGCACGTGATCGCGCTGACCGCGAGCGCCCTCATCGAGGACCGCGCCGCGTGCGAGGCGGCCGGCATGGACGACTACCTCACGAAGCCGGTCCGCCCGGCCGACCTGGCCGCCGCGTTGCGCGCGGTGCCCGGCGCCGCCGCCGCGCCGGAGCCCGCCGCGGTGCCGGAGCCCGCCGCGGTGCCGGAACCCGCTGAGGCGCCGGAGTCTGCCGCGGCGCCGGAGTCTGCCGTGGCGCCGGAACCCGGCGGGCTCGAGGACGACATCCGGGCCCGGATGCGCGAGCTGACCGACGACGATCCCTCACCGCAGGAGCTGGAGCTGGTCGGGCGGGTGCTCGACTCGTTCCGTACCAAGGCCCCGGACACGCTGGGCCGGCTGGCCGGCGCCGTCGCCGGCGGCGACGCGCCCGCCGCCGTGGGCGCCGCGCACACGCTCACGGGCGCGGCCGGCAACGTCGGCGCCGTGGTCCTGGCCCGGCTCAGCGCCGAGTTCGAGACCCGCGCCCGCGCCGGGCTACCCGGCGACGCCGAGGCCGAGCTGGCGGCCCTGCGCACCGAGCTGGATCGGGTGGTGGCGGCCGTATCCGCCGTACGACATCACATGGGAACGCGCTGAGCACCCAGGTCGCGCAGGGAACGCGCGAGGCTGCCCGCCACCGCGAGGGCCGGCATCCGCTGCCGCAGGGGGTGCGCGAGGGCGTTCAGGGCATCGGCATCGGTCAGGAGGCGGGGCTCGGCCACGATGAGAAGACATCTATGCAAAGCATTCGTCTCAACCAACGGGCCTAGAGAAATTCGCGGGCGCCCCGCAGCCGGGTCGTCAGCCGGGACTGGGTGAGCGCGCAGTCGAGGCGGACGTCGAGCGCGCCCGGCAGGCCGGTGCCGGCCCGCCGGGCGGCCGGCAGCCGCGCGGGGTCGAGCCCGTCGCGCCGGGCGATCAGCGTGCCGAGCTCGTGCCGGCTGACGGCGTCGGCGCCGGCCACGTGGTGCACGCCCCGGTGCTCGGAGGCGGCCAGGTCCAGCAGCGCCGCGGCCAGATCCGCGACGTGGACCGGGCAGCGGACGTCGTCGGTGAACAGGACCCCGTCCGCCTCCCCGGCGACCAGCGCGCGCACCCGCGCCTCGTGCGTCGAGTCCCCTTCGTCGCCGACGATGAGCGACGTCCGCGCGATGACGGCCCCGGGGTCCAGCGCGCGGACGGCGGTCTCGGCGGCCGCCTTCGCCGCGCCGTACGGCGTGACGGGGTCCGGCGGGCACGCCTCGTCGTAGCGCACGGCCCGGCCGGAGAACACCGCGTCGCTGGACACGTGCACGAGCCGGGCCCGGACGGCCACGGCGGCCACGGCGACGTGCGCGCCCCCGTCGGCGGTGCTCGCCCAGTCCGCCTGCCGGTACGCGGCGTTCACGACCACGGCCGGCCGCAGCCGCGCCAGGAGCGCGGTCACGTCCTCGCGCCGCCGGATGTCGAGGCCGTGCCACGCCACGCCGCCGGCGAGCGCGGGCCGGCGGTGGAAGGTCGCGGCCACCCGGCGGCCCGCGGCCCGGGCCTGCCGCACGACCTCACGCCCGAGCAGCCCGCTCCCGCCGACGACGAGCAGGTCCACGCGCGGGGCGCTCACGCTTCCAGGGGGACCGAGCCGAGCAGCGCGAAGTCGTGGCCGATGTCGGCGGCGGCGCGCAGCAACCGGGGGAGGTGGTGGTCGATGAGGTGCTCGAGCGTGGTCTCGGCGGCGTGGACGGTGACGTTGAGGGCGGCCACCACCCGCCCGTCGCCGTCGCGGACCGGCGTGGCGATCGAGCGGATGCCCGGGGCCAGGTCCTGGTCGGCCAGGGCCCAGCCCTTCGCGCGGACCTCGCGCAGCGCGGCGTCGAGCTCGTCGCGGGACGGCTGCCAGCGCGGGGTGATGCCCGAGCGGCCGGGCTCGGCCAGGACCTTCGTCAGGTCGTCGGGGGAGAGGGCGGCCAGCAGCACCTTGCCCATCGACGTTGCGGGGGCCGGGAAGCGGGTGCCGATCGTGACCGCCAGCGTCACGATCTTCGGCACCGCCACCCGGGCCACGTAGACGATGTCGCTGCCGTCCAGCTGGGCCATCGACGTCGACTCGCCGGTCTGCTCGACCAGGCGGCGCATGTGGGGGCGGGCCACGTCCCACAGGCTCAGGGCGCTGACGTACGCCATGCCGAGCTCCAGCACCCGCGGCGTCAGCTCGAAGCCGCGCTCGGCGGCCCGCACGTAGCCCAGCTCCTCCAGCGTGAGCAGGATGCGCCGGACCGTGGGGCGGGCCAGGCCGGTGGCGGCGGCGATCTCGCTCAGCGTCATCACCGGCCGGCCCGCTCGGAAGCAGCGCAGCACGTCCAGACCGCGGGCGAGAGCCTCGATGAAGTCCGGTCCCGCGTCGCGTGCCATCAGTGTCCTCTCATGCCCCGGTCAGGACGCTCCATGTTTCCACTGCGCGGATCCGGCGTCCCACTCGGTGTAGGTGTACGGATTGTCCATCACCTTCGTTTCCGGGATGTCCGGGTTCATGCCCTTGGCCCACGCGTCCGGGCCCATGGTGGCGATGAGGTACTCCACCGTGCGCTCGACGTCGGCGCGGATCTTCGGCAGGTCGGCGCCGACCAGGCGGTGCTCGTGCTTGACGAGGCGGCCGTTGACGACGACGGAGTGCACGTCGGCGCGCTGGGCCTGGAAGGCGACGTGGCCGTACGGGTTGAGGATCGGGAACATCACGGGCGAGTTGTCGTTTTTCAGGAGTACGACATCGGCCTTCTTGCCCGGCTCCAGGCTCCCGATGCGATCATCGAGGCCGAGGGCGCGGCTGCCGCCCCGGGTCGCCCAGTCCACGACCTGCTCGGCGCGCAGGTGCAGCTGCGTGACGGTCTCGGCGCGCTCGTGCGCGGCCATGTGCTCGCGGGACCGGTCGGCGCCGAGGGTGGTGCGCATGGCGGAGAACAGGTCGCCGCTCCACCAGACGCTGGTGTCCATCGACAGGGAGACGGGGATGCCGTGGTCGCGCAGCTGCCAGGTGGGCGGGTACCCCTGTCCGGCGCTCTGCTCGCTCTCCGTCGACACCGACACGGAACCGCCGGTGGCGGCGATGCGGTGGTAGGAGTCGTGCGTGAGCGTGGCGGCGTGGACGTACACCGTCTGCGGGGTCATGAAGCCGTGCTCGTGCATGAGCCGGATGCCGTCGTCGTTGGTGGCGCCCCAGACGCCGGCGTGCGTGGTGACCGGCACGCCGAGGTCGCGCGCCACCTCGAACGCCGCCTTCTCCGGGAACGTTGGGTCGCCGGTGACGTCGAAGGCCATCTGGAAGCCGAGCATGTCGCCGCCGCGGATGCGCCGGTTGACGAAGTCGCGGAACTCGGGGGCGGCCGACCACTCCCACGGGCCCTGCTGGATGTTGCCGTAGGCGAGGACGAACCGGCCCGGCACCGACTCGAGGGCGTCGACGGCGGCGTCGGCGTGCTGCGTGGTCTGCAGGCCGTGCGACCAGTCGACGGTGGTGGTGACCCCGGCGTCGAGGGCCTCCCAGGCGGCCAGCACGTTGCCGGCGTGGATGTCCTCGGGGCGGAAGTGCTTGCCCGACTCGAGGTAGTACCAGACGAAGTACTGCGTGAGGGTCCAGTCGGCGCCGTAGCCGCGCATGGCGGTCTGCCACATGTGGCGGTGAGTATCGATCATGCCGGGCATGACGATGCCGCCGGTCGCGTCGATCTCGACGGCCCCCGGCGGGGCGGTCAGGCCGACGCCGATCTCGGCGATGCGGTCGTCGACGACCAGCACGTCGGCGCCGGGCATCACGTTGTGTGAGTCGTCCATGGTGAGGACCAGGCCATTGCGGAAGAGCACGGCGCTCATCGCGGCCTCCAATCTCGGACGTCAGTCCGCCAGGCGGTCAGATTGGTCAGGTGCCTGGCATTCTCTGCCCGGTGGTGTACCGTGTCAACGACTAACGGACGTTCGTCCGCTGGACGGTCAGGAGGTGTCGTGGGTCCACTCGACGGGCTGCTGGTGGCCGACTTCTCGCGGATCCTCGCGGGCCCCTACGCGACGATGCTGCTGGCGGACCTGGGCGCCGACGTGATCAAGGTGGAGGGCCCCGGCGGCGACGACACTCGCACGTGGATGCCGCCGACGCGTGACGGCGTCTCGACGTACTACCTCGGTATCAACCGCAACAAGCGCTCCATCGCCCTGGACCTGCGCGACCCGGAGGACCTGGCCGCCGCGCGCGAGCTGGCGGCGCGGGCTGACGTGTTCATCGAGAACTTCAAGCCGGGCGGCCTGGCCCGCTTCGGGCTCGACTACGACACGGTGTCGGCCGGCAACGCGGGCGTCGTCTACGCGTCGATCAGCGGCTTCGGCTCGGGCGCCGGCGCGTCGCTGCCCGGCTACGACCTGATGGTGCAGGCGATCTCGGGCCTGATGAGCCTGACCGGCGACCCGGACGGCACGCCGTACCGGGCCGGGATCTCCGTCTTCGACGTGATGGCCGGGATGCACGCGAACATCGGCATCCTGGCCGCGCTGCACCAGCGCACGGCCACCGGCTGTGGCCAGCACATCGAGGTGAACCTGCTGTCCTCGGCGCTGTCGGGGCTGGTCAATCACAGCAGCGGGTACGTCGCCGGGGGTACCGTGCCGTTCCGTATGGGCAATGCGCATCCGAGTCTGTTCCCGTACGAGCCGCTGCCGACCGCCGACGGCGAGCTGATCGTCATCGCGGGCAACGACGGGCAGTTCCGCAAGCTGTGCGCGGTCCTGGGGCTGGCGGACCTGCCGGACGATCCGCGCTTCGGGCGCAACCAGGACCGCACCGCCAACCGCGAGGCGCTGCGCCCGCTGCTGGTCGAGGCCCTCGCAGCCAAGGGCAAGGACGAGTGGTTCGCGGAGCTGACCGCGGCCGGGGTGCCGTGCGCGCCGATCAACACCATCGACGGCGGGGTCGCGTTCGCCTCGTCGCTCGGCCTCGACCCGGTGGTGTCATCGGGCGGGGTGCCGGGCGTGCGCAACCCGATCACGTTTTCGGCGACGGCGCCGCGGTACGAGCTGCCGCCGCCCGGTCTTGACGAGCACGGCGAGGAGATCCGGCAGTGGCTGAAGAGCTGAGTTTCCCGACGGGTATCGGCACGTCGTCGGCCGACGAGATCCGGCTGCTCGGTCAGGACCTGGCCCACGACCTGATGGGCAAGGTCGGCTTCGGCGAGCTGGCGTTCTGGCTCGTCGCCGGCCGCCGCCCGACCCCTGGCGAGACACGCGTCTTCGAGGCCGTCCTGGTCGCGCTGGCCGACCACGGCTTCACACCGACGGCGATCGCCGCCCGCGTCACCTACGCCTCAGCCCCTGAATCGCTGCAGGGCGCGCTGGCTGCCGGTCTGCTCGGCGGTGGTTCACGCTTTCTCGGCGTAACCGAAGACGCGGGATGCTTCCTGGCCGCACAACTCGGACATATCACGAAATTTCCAGACAGCGACGCCGATTGGGACGAGCTCGCTCGTGCGGCAATTGCCGGCGTGAAGCGCATTCCGGGCCTTGGGCATCCGGTGCACAAGGTGCAGGACCCCCGCACCCCGGTGCTGATCCGCATCGCCGACGAGGAGGGGCTGCGCGGGCCGCATCTGCGGCTGTTCGAGGCGATCGGCCGCGTCCACCCGGCGATCATCGGGCGCACCCTGCCGCTCAACGGCGCCGGCGTCTGCGGCGCCGCCCTCGCCGACCTGGGCCTGCCGGTGCAGATGCTGCGCGGCTTCGCGCTGCTCGCCCGCGCCGCCGGGCTGCTCGGCCACCTCGCCGAGGAACAGCGCACCAACCTCGGGCTCGAGATCTACCGCACCGTCGACCGTCACGCCGTGTACCGGAAGGAGTAGCCGTGGCCAGCATCGTCGCGGTGATCGCCTCGACACACCATCCCTTCTACTACAAGGCCAGCACCGCCACCGGCGAGGACCGCCCCCCGTTCGCCGACGAGTGGGTGGCCAAGATCCTGCGGTTCCGCGAGACGCTCACCAAGGCCCGCCCCGACGTCCTCGTCATGGTCGGCTCCGACCACTTCCACCAGCTGTGGCTGGACAACATGCCACAGTTCCTCGTCGGCAAAGCCCCGATGTACGACGCCAACTGGTACAACGAACAGCGCGAGTTCGGCCTGCCGCGCCTGCTGCTGCGCGGGCAGGAGGACCTCTCGGCGTACATCCTGCGGGAGGGTCTCGACGCCGGCTTCGACCTGGCCTTCAGCAACGAACTGCGCATCGACCACAGCATCACCTGCCCGATCATCACCCTGCGCCCCGACGCCGACCTGCCGATCGTGCCCATCTACACCAACATCTTCGCCCCACCCCTGCCCCAGCCCAAGCGGTTCGTCCAACTGGGACAGACGATCCGGCAACTGATCGAGTCGTGGCCCTCGGACCTGCGCGTCGCGGTCATCGGCACCGGCCACCTGTCGCTGGAACTCGGCGGCCCCCGCCAGTTCGGCCCGCACGGCCCCGACCCCGAATTCGACCGCAAAGCCGTGGAATGGATCGCGACCGGCGACCTCGACCAATGCCTCGCCGAAGTCACCCTCGACAGCCTGCACGCACCCGGCAACGCCACCCACGGCTTCATGGACTTCATGCTCATGATGGGCGTCGCCGGCGCCGACCGGAAAGCCGACTACGTCGACACCTACGACCTGTTCCACACCATGGAGGCCTACTTCACCTGGTACCCCAACGGAGCACCGGCATGAGCAAATACCTGCTGAACAAGTTCCTGTACACGGTGGACCGCGACCCCGACCTCGTCGAGCGCTACCGCAACGACCCCGCCGGCACCGTCGCCTGGTGGGAAACCACGCTCGGCACCACGCTCTTGAACTGCCACACCGGCGAAGCCACCACCTGGCTGTCGTTCACCGACGAAGAACGCGGCGCCCTCACCGCCCACGACCACGTCGCACTCTTCGCCCTCGGCGCCCACCCGTTCCTGACCCTGACCCTGTTCATCGCCATGTTCGAACGCGACCACCCCGAACCGCTCGCGTACCAGAAGCGCTACGGCGAGCTGCTGAGCCACTTCTCGCTGCCGTACCCGGACATCGCGACCTGACATGCGCGCCACGCTCATCCTGCAGTGCGGCCGCCCGCCGGTGGTCGCCGACTACGACGACCCGCCACCGCCCGGCCCCGACACCCGGTCGATCACGGTGACCGCCGCGCCGATCACCCCCCTCGACGTCCTCTGCGCCACCGGCGCCTCGTACTTCGGCGCCCCCGCCGTCCCGTACGTCCCCGGCGTCCAGGGCGTCGGCACCCTCGCCGACGGCACGCCGGTCTGGTTCGCCACCGACGCGGGGATGAGCCCCGGCGACGGCAGCCTGGCCCAGCGCGCGACGGTCCCCGCCGCCGACGTCGTCACCCTGCCCTCCGGCGCCGACCATCGCCTGGTCGCCGCCCTGGGCCTGTCCGCGGTCGCCGCCTGGCAGTCCCTGGCCACCTGCGGCGACCTGCGCCCCGGTGAGCAGGTCCTGGTCCTCGGCGGCGGCGGCATCGTCGGCCAGGCCGCGATCCAGATCGCCCGCCTGCTGGGCGCCGGCCGGGTCGTGGCCGCCTGCCGCTCGCCGCGGGCCCGCGAGCGCGCCGAGCGCCTCGGCGCCGACGCCGTGGTACCCCTGCTGGACGACGACGACGTCGACACCCTCGCGGCCCGCCTGCGCGCCGCGCTGGACGGCCCGCTCGACCTCGTCCTCGACCCGCTGTTCGGCGTCCCGGCCGCCGCGGCGCTGCGCACCCTGCGCCCGGGCGGCCGCCTGGTGAACCTCGGCGGCTCGGCGAGCCCGACCGCACCGATCGACTCGGCGACGCTGCGCAGCGGGTCGTTGCGGCTGCTCGGGTACACGAACAACGCCCTGAGCAAGCCCGAACGCGCCGAAACCCTGCGGGCGATCGCGGCGCACGCCGCCGCCGGCCGGCTGAGCGTCGACTTCGACGCGGTGCCGATGGACGACGCGCCGGCCGCCTGGGCCGCGCAGGCCGCCGGCTCGGCGTCGGCCCGGACGGTGGTCCTGCCCGGCCCGTGACGCGGCCCGTGCTGGCGGGCCCCGGGACGCGCACGCTCGCCGTCGCCCGGGCCCGTCAGATCACCACGCCCAAGCGCACCCACGCCCGCGCAACGACCCCCGCGCCTAAACGCCACCGCGCAATGCACGTCGTGCGTTGAGCAAACCCGGCCGATAGCGCACGAGCGGCGCGGGCTAGCCCCGGAACCCCGGGCGACGGCCGCGCGCATCGCTGGACCGGTGCCACGATCGCGCGGTGACGCGCGCGCATCACCGTCGGAGGTGCTCTGGTGCCGGCTGCTCCACACATCGTGCGAAGCGAGGCTGCTCAACCGCGATCGCGCACAGAGACCGCCGTGAGCGACGCCGATTTCTTCACGCTACAACACGCCGCCTAATTGACCTTCAAGGCGATCGCTGAGCGTCCCTACGACTCCACCGTGAGTGTAACCGGGCCGACGCCGATCGTGTCGCCCGGCGCGACCGGGGTCGGGCCGCCGAGCACCGGCTGGTCGTTCAGCGTCGTGCCGTTGGTCGAGCCGAGGTCGGACAGCGTCAGCGCGCGGCCGTCGTAGCGCAGCGACGCGTGGCGGCGGGACACGCCCTCGTCGCGGATGCGCAGGTCGGCCTCGCGGCCGCGGCCGATGACCGTCGTGCCGGCCTGCAGCGTGTAGCGGCGGCCGTCCGCCACCAGCAGGCCGATGCCGCGGCCGGCCTCGTCGCCGCGGAGGGTGCGGGCGCGGCGTACGTCGGCGACCACCCGCACCTCGCCCGACGGCACGTCGCCGTCCGGCTCGATGTCGACGACCACCGCGTCGCGGATCTGCCAGCCCTGCTCGTCCAGCCAGCCGGCGTGCGAGCGGGCCAGGTCCGAGGCCAGCGGCGCCAGGTGCGGATGATCCTCCGGCGCGACCAGCACGAGGTAGCTGTTCGGGGCGAGGGTCTGCTCCCCGACCTCGGCCTCGCGCTGCATGGCGTCCAGGATCGTCAGCCGGTGCGGCAGACTCATGGCGGCGAGTCTAACGGCGCCGCCGGACCGTACGCCGCCCGCGTCAGCCGGATGAGGTCGTCGAGGCCGGCGGGCGGGTCGTCGCGCCACCACGCCAGCCAGACGTGGATCGGCGGGGCGTCACGCACGCGGCGGTACGCCACACCCGGCCGCGGGTTCTGGTTCGCCGTCGCCTCCGAGGTGAGGCCGACGGCCTGGTTGGCGGCGATGAGCGTGAGCCACTCGTCCACGCCGCGGGTGGCGCGCACCGTCGCCGGGCCCGCGCCGGCCGGCCACAGGTCCATGGTGGTGGTGCCGGTGCGATCGTCGATGGCCATCGTGTACCGCACGAGGTCGCTCAACCGCACCGACCGGCGCCGCGCCAGGGCGTTGTCGGTCGACACCGCCGCGTGGCGGGCCTCCACGCCGACGAGCGCCGTGTCGAAGCGCGGATCGGGCAGGGCGCGGCGGATCACGGCGACGTCGGCGCTGCCGTCGACGAGGCCCGCGGCGGGCGTGTTGGAGTACGCGAACACGAGCGGCAGCCCGGGGTGGCGGGCCGCCCACGCCCGCTGCAGCCGGCGGGTGTGCTTGCCCATCGCCGCCCACGCGTAGCCGACCCGCAGCTCGGTGCGCGAGCGCTCCACCGCCCGGCGCAGGTGCGCCACCTCGTCGAGCGCCGCCCGCGCGCGGGCCACCGCCTGCACGCCGGCCGACGTCAGGCGCACCTGCCGCGTGGTGCGGTGCAGCAGCCGCACGCCCAGGGCCGCCTCGAGCGCGGCGACCGAGCGCGACACCGCCGCCTGCGACAGGCCGAGCGCCGTCGCGGCGTCGGTGAACGTGCCCGCGTCGACGACGGCGACGAACGCGCGCAGCTGGCGCAGCTCGACATCCATGCGTACAGCGTATAAATGGCGCGTCGCATGCATTTCTCCGGCCCGCCCGGCCCGCCCACACTGGGCCGTGTGAACCGGCAGAACCTTTCCACGGGCGGCGCGCTGGCGACGATGGCCGCCTCCGCCGCGGGCAACCAGGCGGGCGCCGCGCTCGGCGCGCACGCATTCCCGGCGATCGGGCCCGCCGGGGTCGTGGCCGTGCGGCAGTTCGTCGCCGCCGCGGTACTGCTGCCGGTGGCCCGGCCCAACCTGCGCCGCTTCACGTGGGCCCAGTGGTGGCCGACCCTGCTGCTCGGGCTGGTCTTCGCGACCATGAACCTCAGCCTGTACACCGCCGTCGACCGCATCGGGCTCGGTCTCGCGGTGACGCTGGAGTTTCTCGGCCCCCTCGCGGTCGCGCTTGCCGGCTCGCGGACCAGCGCCGACCTCGGGCTGGCGCTGGTCGCCGGGGCCGGGGTCTACGTGCTGGTGCTGCCGGGGCCGAGCAGCGACTTCTTCGGCGTGGGCATGGGGCTGCTGGCGGCGGTCTGCTGGGCGGCGTACATCCTGCTGAACCGGCTCGTCGGCAAACGCCTCCCCGGCCTGCAGGCGCCGGCCGCGGCCACCGCCGTCTCCGCCGCCATGTACGTCCCGGTCGCCGTCATCATGGCGATGCACGGCCGGTTCGGGCTCGCCGCGGTCGGCTGGGCGATCGGCGCCGGAGTGCTGTGCTCCGTGGTCCCGTACGCCGCCGACCTCGTCGCCCTGCGCCGCATCCCGACGCGCTTCTTCGGCCTGCTGCAGAGCGTCCACCCGGTCTTCGCGGCCCTCGCGGGCGCCGCGATCCTGGGTCAGGTCCCGGCCGCCCACGTCTGGGCTGGCATCGCGATCGTGGTGGGCACCAACGTGGTCGCGGTGGCGGCCCGGCTAGCCCGCCCGGCCGCGCAGGACGGCGACGCCCTCGCCGGTCAGGTCGTCGAGGGCGACGGCCCGTCCGGTCATGGCGAGCACCAGGGCGACCATCGGCCCGGCCGCCTCCGGCCCGTCGCCGTGGCGCCAGGCGGTGTGGGTGGCGCGTAGGGCGACGCCGTCGATGCGGCGCCTCAGGTGCTCGGCGGCGAGCGCGGCGCGCTCGGCCCGGATCATCGGCCAGATGTCCATCGCCGCTCAGCAGAGCAGCCGGCGAGCGAGGGTGCAGCCGATACGCCGGGCCGGTCATTCCAACGAGTGATGCGTTTGCCACCCCGCGCGGCGGGTAGCGGTTGGCCGGTGAGGACACCGGCGGAACCTCATCGCTCCGGCGACCTCGACCTCGGGGCCGTCGAGCGGATGCTGGCCGGCCGCCTGGGCAACGACGGCCAGGCGGCGCTCGCCGGCCAGGTCGCGCGGCTGCTCGCCCAGCCGGAGCCGCCGCCGACCCGGATCGCCCGGGCGCTGGGCCGAATCATGCAGTACGAGGGCGGCGACGTGGGGCTGATCGACTGGCTCGACCGGTTCCCGGGCCGGCCGCGCCTCGTGGTGCGCATCCTGGGGCTCATCGGCCTGCTGGAGCGCTACGGCAGGCAGCGCCGCGTGGACGGCGTGCTGGCCGGGCTGCGCGACGGCGGGCGCCTGCCCGCGCGGGTGGCCGGCCGGCTGGCGCCGGACACCGACGGGGCGACGCTGCCCGGCCTCGGCCGCGAGATCAGGCTGATGCTGGCCGCCGACGAGCTCGTCGAGGCGGGGCGGCTCGCCCGCTCCGCCGCGCGGGCCCTCGCGTTGGTCGGGCCGTCCGTCGCCGGGGTGCCGGGCCTGGCCGACCTCGGCGACCTGGCCGAGGCGTCCCGCCGCGACCTGGGCGACGCCCTGGTGGCCTTGCGCGACATCGAGAAGGGGGAGCGGATCGTGATGCCTACCAAACACTGGAACGTCGACATTGTCATCGGCGAGGACGGCGGCCGGACCCACGCCGAGGCGCGCCTCAACACCGAGGACGACATGATCGTCACCGGTACCGGCGACGCCCGGCTCAACCCGGCCGACGAGGACATCCCGGAGATCGGCGACGAGCTCGCCGCCGCCCGCGCGCTGTCCGACCTCGGTCACCGGCTGCTCATGACGGCGTCCGCCGACATCGAGGCGGTCACCGACGAGCCGCTGAGCATCGGGTAGCCGTGTGCCGATCCCGTGAAAGGCCGGCCGCGCGGGGTCGCGCCGGGCGCGCTGCCGCGCGCCGGCTGGCACGGGTGACCGGGGCGGGGTGAGCCGCCCCTGGTTCGTCATGCCTCGAGCGTCGCCGAGCGCTCGGCGGGATGTCCCGCCGGCGGGGCCGTTGCGCAGGATTGCGACATCAGGGCGGCGATCTCGGCGGCGGTCGGCAGCGCGGCCCGCGCCCCGACCGCGCGGGTGGCGAGGGCGCCGGCCGCGGCGGCGAGGCGGACCGCGTCGTCGAGGGGCCGGCCGGCGTCGAGGGCCCAGGCGAGGGCGCCGCAGAAGGCGTCGCCGGCGCCGGTGGTGTCGAGCGCCGCGACGCGGTACCCGGGCACGTCGAGCGTGCCGGTGCGGCGGTGGATGCGGCAGCCGGCGCCGCCCATCGTGACCACGACCGCGCCGACGCCGGCGTCGAGCAGGGCGGCGGGCGGGCCGAGGCCGGCGAGCTCGTGCTGGTTGGGGACGAGGACATCGACGAGCGCGAGCAGGCCGGCCGGGAGCGCCCGCGCGGGGGCCGGGTTGAGCACGAAGACGCGGCCGGCGGCCCGGGCCCGGCGGGCCGCCTCGGCGACGGCCTCCAGGGGTACCTCGAGGCTGGCCAGGACGACGCCGGGGCCGTCGAGCGGGCCGATGTCGGCGGGCGTGAGCCGGGCGTTGGCGCCGGGCACGACGGTGATGGCGTTCTCGCCGGCGTCGTCGACGAGGACGACGGCGAGCCCGGTCGGCTCGGTGGCGTCGCGGCGCACGCGGGCGGCGTCGACGCCGGGCAGCGTCGCCGGGTCGAAGTCGGCGCCGACGCGGGCGACGAGCGCGCACCGGCCGCCGAGGCGGGCGACGGCGACGGCCTGGTTGCCGCCCTTGCCGCCGGCGCCGCCACCGGACCCGCCGGCGATGACGGTCTCGCCCGGCGCGGCGATGCGGGGCACGCGGATGACCAGGTCGCGGTTGACGGCGCCGACGACGAGGACGCTCACTCGTACTCCTGGCCGCACCGCGCCAGCTCGCCCAGCACGTCCCAGCCGAGGCCGCCGATCGCCCGGTGTCCGGGCTCCGGCTCCGGCGCCGGCAGCACGGCCGGCCCGGGCACGGGGACGCGCAGGCCGTCCTCCTCGTCCCACCCGCCGAGGGTGCCGGCGACGCCGCACTCGAGATAGGTGCGGGGATCGAAGTTGTACCACCTGCGGCCGGTCGCGCGGCGGCAGTCCGCGGCCCGGGGCGTGTCGACGCCGAACGACGCCCACGGGTCCAGTGGCCCCTGCGCGGCGAAGTCGGCGAGGTCGGCCAGCTGCGACAGGACGATCGCCTCCCAGTCGGCGAACGTGGCCGGCTCCTCGACGAAGTCGTACTCGGCCGTCCGCCACGCCGGGTCGTCCACCCCCGGGTCGACCTCGCCGGCGGCGATCACCATCGCCGCGACCTCGTCGGGGGAGAGCCACTCGCGGCCGGCCAGGGCCGCCCCGACCAGCCGCCAGCCGCGCAGGAACGCGGCCAGGTCGCGGCCCGAGGCGCGGATGCCGGCGCCGGCGTCGACGAGCCGCACGTACAGCTCGCGGTTGGTGGCGCAGGCCGGCTCGTCGGGCCCGTGGACCCGGTATTCGCGCCCGTTGTCGACGCGCAGCCGCAGGGCGTGTGCGAGCGCGGCGACGCGGTCGTCGAAGGCGCCGCCCGCGACCGGCTCGCCGTCGGTGTGCCGGACCTCCCAGGTTCCCACGCCGATACGGTACCCACCGGGGGCACCGCCTGGGCTCACCCTCCGCCGCCGACGGCCGGATCAGGGCGGCCGGGGCTGAGTCACGGATTCGGAGCGCTCCTCGCGCATCATGAAGTCGGCGTACCACTCCGGCCAGCCCTCGTCGTAGTGCCCGAGGGCCTCCTCGTGCCGGCCGTGGGCCTCGGCGGCCCGCCGCAGCGCCCGCGCCAGATCCGCCGCGGAGGTGAAGACCAGGGGCTCGGTCACCGGCCCGGCGCCCTGACCCTGATCTCCTGCAGCACCCAGCCGTTGCCGTCGGGGTCGGTGAAGGAGGCGAACGAGCCGTAGTCGAGGCGGTCCGGGTGCGGGCCGGCGACCCGCGCCTCGGTGCCCGCATGGTGGAAGATGCCGCCCGCGTCGTGGAACGGCTCGCTCACGTCCACGCCGCGGGAGAGCAGGTCCGCCCGGGCCTTCTCGATGTCGTACACCGTGAGGTGCAGCCCCTGCATCGAGCCCGGCGCCGCCGTGGTGAGCCGCTCGCCGAAGATGATCGAGCACTCCGAGCCGGGCGGGGTGTACTGGATCACGCGCAGCCCGTCGGGCGCCACGAAGTCGGCGTCCAGGCGGAAGCCCAGCCCGCCGTAGAAGTCCTTGGCTCGCTCGGCATCGGCGACGGGCAGCACGATGACCTCGAGTTTCATATCCACGCGGCAACGATCCCGTGCGACGGGTGGGCGCGCCCTGGGGAAGGTCGCCGGTTCACCCAGGCTTTCACCGGGGCCGTCACAGGCCGAGTTCGTTGAAGAGGTACAGCCAGATCTCACTGCGCGTCGGGAACGACGGGACCGCGTGGCGCAGGCGGCCCAGCGGCACCTCGCCCACGACGGCGATCGTCGCGGCGTGCAGGAAGTCGGCGACCTCCGAGCCGGTGATCGTGGCGCCGACGAGCACCTGGCGCTCCTCGTCGATGAGGAAGCGGCTGGTGCCGCGGGCGCCGCTGCCGTAGTAGGAGCCGCCGGCGTTGCCCGACGTCGGCAGGTCGACGACGCGGACCGAGATGCCGGCCGCGGCCGCCGTCGCCGTGGTGTGACCGACGGCGGCGACCTGCGGGTCGGTGAAGATCACCCGCGGGGCGCCGGTGCCGTCGGCGAGGTGCTGGGCGGCCATCGGGCGGCCCAGGATGTGGCCCGCGGCGAGCGCCGCCTGGTACTTCGCCATGTGCGTGAACAGCGCCCGGCCGTTGAGGTCGCCCACGACGTACAGCCAGTCCTTGCCCGGCACCCGTGTGTGCTCGTCGACCTTGATGTAGCCGCTCTCGGGGATGCCGACGGTGGCCAGGCCCAGGTCGGACGTCTCGGGCACGCGGCCGGTCGCCACCAGCAGCTCGTCGCCGACGGCGGTGGAGCCGTCGCCGAGCGTGACCACGACGGTGTCGCCTTCGCGGCGGACCGAGGTGGCCTTCTGCGCGGTGCGGATGTCCACGCCCAGCTCGGTGAGCGACGCGGTGACCTGCTCGCATGCGAACTCCTCCTCGCGGGGCAGCAGGCGCCGCTCGCCCTCGATGAGGGTCACCCGGGTGCCCAGCGACGCGTACGCCTGGCTGAGCTCCGACCCGACGACCCCGCCGCCGAGCACGACCAGGCGGCCGGGCAGCGTCTTGGCGGTGGTCGCCTCGCGGTTGGTCCAGGGGGAGGCGTCGGCCAGGCCCTCGATCGGAGGCAGGGCCGGTGCGCTGCCGCCGGCCAGGATGACCGCCTTGCGCGCCACGAGGACCTCGTCGCCGACCACGACCCGGCGCTCGCCGTCGAGGCGGCCACGACCGCGGAACAGGGTGACGCCGCGCTCCTCGAGCCACGGGAGCTGGCCGCTGTCGTTGAGGTCGTTGATCAGCTCGTCGCGGCGGCGCAGGACGGCCGCGGCGTCGAGCGGGCCGGTGATCGCCTCCGCCGCCCCGGGGACGCGGCGGGCCTCGGCGAGCAGCTCACCGGGGCGCAGCAGCGCCTTCGACGGGATGCACGCCCAGTACGAGCATTCGCCGCCGACCTTGCGGTCCTCGACGATGGCCACCTCGAGCCCGCCGCCGGCGAGCCGGCCGGCCGCGACCTCACCGCCCGGACCGGCCCCGACCACGACGACGTCGAAGCTGCGTTCCTGCATGACTCTTCCCCCTGACGGTCTGCCTGGCTGCGTTTGTACGGTACGCGTTGCACGGGCGGCCGACCCGGGTGAGAAGACCGATCAGGATTCGAGAAGCACGGGCCATCGCCCGCGGCTAGCGTGAATGCCGTGGCCGCCACGCCCGACCGGAACACGAACAGTCTTGGAGTGAACATGAGCGAGGTTCTCGGCATTCAGACCGTGCTGCACCCGGTGTCCGACCTGGAGAAGGCCAAGGCGGTGTACACCGCCCTGCTCGGCCGGGAGCCGATGGCCGACAGCCCGTACTACGTCGGCTACGAGGTCGCGGGCCAGCAGATCGGGCTCGTGCCGGGCGGCGGCCCCATGGGCATGACGTCGCCGGTGGCGCACTGGCACGTGACCGACATCGCGGCGAAGATCGCCGATGTCACCGCGGCCGGCGGCACCGTCAAGGACGAGCCGCGCGACGTGGGCGGCGGCCGCCTGGTCGCCACGGTCCTCGACCCCGACGGCAACGTGCTCGGCCTGATTCAGGACCCGCAGTAGGCACGAGCGCGTGAGCGGATGACGGCCGGGTCCCGACCCGGCCGTCGCTTTTGCCCGATTCGACTTCCCCAGGAGACCCCCGCCATGAGTCAGGCGCATCCCGCCGACACCCACGACATGATTCGCGTGCACGGCGCGCGCGAGAACAACCTCAAGGATGTCAGCATCGAGATCCCGAAGCGCCGGCTCACGGTGTTCACCGGCGTCTCCGGCTCGGGCAAGAGCTCGCTGGTGTTCGGCACGATCGCCGCCGAGTCGCAGCGGATGATCAACGAGACGTACAGCGCGTTCGTCCAGGGCTTCATGCCGACGCTGTCGCGGCCCGAGGTCGACCGGCTCGAGGGCCTGACGACCGCGATCGTCGTCGACCAGCAGCGCCTCGGCACCGACCCGCGCTCCACGGTCGGCACCGCCACCGACGTCAACGCGATGCTGCGGATCCTCTTCAGCCGGCTCGGCCACCCGCACATCGGCGGCCCGAACGCCTTCTCGTTCAACGTGCCGAGCGTCCGCGGCGCCGGCGCGATCACCGTCGAGCGCGGCAACACGACCACCGAGAAGCGCACGTTCGCCCGCCTCGGCGGCATGTGCCCGCGCTGCGAGGGCCGCGGCTCGGTCACCGACCTGGACCTCACGCAGCTGTACGACGAGACCAAGTCGCTCGGCGAGGGCGCGATCACGGTCCCCGGATACAGCATGGACGGCTGGTACGGCCGGATCTTCCGCGGCTGCGGCTTCTTCGACCCGGACAAGCCGATCAAGAAGTTCACGAAGCAGGAGCTGCACGACTTCCTGCACAAGGAGCCGACGAAGATCAAGGTCGACGGGATCAACCTGACGTACGAGGGGCTCATCCCGAAGATCCAGAAGTCGATGCTGTCCAAGGACGTCGACGCCCTGCAGCCGCACGTGCGCGCGTTCGTCGAGCGGGCGGTCACGTTCATGACCTGCCCCGACTGCGACGGCACGCGGCTGGCCGAGGCGGCCCGCTCCTCGAAGATCAAGGACCTCAACATCGCCGACGCGTGCGCGATGCAGATCAGCGACCTCGCCGAGTGGATCCGCGGCCTCGACGAGCCGTCGGTCGCGCCGCTGCTCGAGGGGCTGCGCCACGCCCTCGACTCGTTCGTGGAGATCGGGCTCGGGTACCTCTCCCTGGAACGCCCGGCGAGCACCCTGTCCGGCGGCGAGGCCCAGCGGGTCAAGCTCGTCCGGCACCTGGGCTCGTCGCTGACCGACGTGACGTACGTGTTCGACGAGCCCACCATCGGGCTGCACCCGCACGACATCGCGCGCATGAACGACCTGCTGCGGCAGCTGCGCGACAAGGGCAACACGGTCCTGGTCATCGAGCACAAGCCGGAGACGATCGCGATCGCCGACCACGTCGTCGACCTCGGCCCGGGCGCCGGCACCGGGGGCGGGCAGATCTGCTTCGAGGGCTCGCTGCAGCAGCTGCGGACCAGCGACACCGTGACCGGCCGGCACCTCGGCGACCGGTTCGCCCTCAAGGACACCGTGCGCACGCCCACCGGGAAGCTGCCCATCCGCGGCGCGAGCACCCACAACCTGCGCGACGTCGACGTCGACATCCCGCTCGGCGTGCTCGTCGCCGTCACCGGCGTCGCCGGCTCCGGCAAGTCCTCCCTGCTGCACGGCTCGATCCCGCCCGAGGCCGGCGTGGTCTCGGTCGACCAGGGCGCCATCCGCGGCTCGCGGCGCAGCAACCCGGCCACCTACACCGGCCTGCTCGAGCCGATCCGCAAGGCGTTCGCCAAGGCCAACGGCGTCAAGCCGGCGCTGTTCTCGGCCAACTCCGACGGCGCCTGCCCCACCTGCAACGGCGCCGGGGTCGTGTACATGGACCTCGGGATGATGGCCGGCGTCTCCTCGGTGTGCGAGGAGTGCGACGGCAAGCGTTTCGAGGCGTCGGTACTGCAGTACAAGCTCGGCGGGTACGACATCAGCGAGGTCCTGGCCATGCCGGTGAGCGAGGCCACGGCGTTCTTCGGCGCCGGCGAGGCCAAGCTGCCGCCCGCGCACGCCATCCTGCAGCGCCTCACCGACGTCGGCCTCGGCTACCTCACCATCGGCCAGCCCCTGACCACCCTGTCCGGCGGCGAGCGCCAGCGCCTGAAGCTGGCCACGCACATGGCCGACAAGGGCGGCGTCTACGTCCTCGACGAGCCCACCGCGGGTCTGCACCTGGCCGACGTCGAGCAGCTGCTGGCCCTCCTGGACCGCCTCGTCGACGCCGGCAAGTCGGTCATCGTGATCGAGCACCACCAGTCGGTGATGGCCCACGCGGACTGGATCATCGACCTCGGCCCCGGCGCCGGCCACGACGGCGGGACCATCGTCTTCGATGGCACCCCCGCCGACCTGGTCGCCGCCCGTTCCACCCTCACCGGCGAGCACCTGGCGTCGTACGTGGGCGCCTGACCCAACCACGTCCGCGCGCGCTCTGCACGGTTTCGGAGCCTCCGGCGACGCGCGGCTTGCGACGTTGCGCGGCTTGCCGCGGCGCGCGCTTGCGGCCGTGCGCAGATCGCGGGTCTGGCACCTTCGCGCGGTTTGCGCCGGTGCGCGGTACGCGGTCTGAGGCCGTGCGCAGATCGCGGGTCTGGCGCCTACGCGCGGTTTGCGCCCGTGCGCGGCGTGTGGCTTGTCGCCGTGCGCAGGCCGCGGCTTGCGCACGGGCGCCGGTGGCGATCCCGCGTTCTTGCGCCGCTCGCGGTCTTGCGCGGCTTGCGGCTTGCGGCCGCGCGCAGGCCGCGGCTTGCGCACGGGCGCCGGTTGCGGTCCCGGGTTCTCGCGCGGGTTGCGGTCTTGCGGCGCTTGCGGCCTTGCGCGGGCACGGAACAATGCTTCTGGGAGGCACCCTTCAGGTTTCCGGAGGCATCGGATGCACATCCAGGACTACGTGGCCGCGATCATCTTCGGCGCCATCATCGGCGTCGTGGCGCGGATCATCCTGCCCGGCCGGCAGCCGATCGGGCTCATCCTGACGGTCCTCATCGGGATGGGCGCGGCGGTCGCGGGCACGTGGGCCGCCGACAGGTGGGACCTGCACAGCGACAAGCACCTGGTCGTGCGCGGCCACGAGTACGACTGGCTGGTCATCGGCGTCCAGGTCGGCATCGCCGTCGTCGGCGTGGCGATCGCGGCCCTGCTGGCCCGTGCGTTCTCCTCCGACGACGACCGCCACCACCACGACTACTACCGCAACTAAGCTCGTCGGCGCCGACGCCGATGCGTCGCGTGGGGTCCAAAGTCGGCACGGCTGCGAGGCGACTGCGGCGGCTGCGAGGCGACCGCCGCCGTTGTGAGCCGGCCGCCGCGGCTGTGAGCCGGCCGGACGCGGCCGCGGGCGGTGCCATGCGGCGCCGGTTTGCCGGTAATCCGGCCCGCGGACGTGTTTGCGCAGCTAGCGGATTACTGGATTACCAGAGCCGATAATCCAGTAATCCAGTAATCGAGCAAACCCCGGCGGCCGATCAGCGGGCGTTGATCAGGCGGGCGAGGTGGGCCTGCTCCTCCAGGATCGCGGTGATGCGTGACTGCACCGCGTCCATCTGGCCGATGGTGTCGCTCGTCGTGTGGATGCCCGACGACACCGAGCGGGCGCTGTCCTGAATACCGGCAATCTGCTCGGCCACCTTCTGTGTCGCCGCGGCGGTCTCCCGGGCCAGGTCCTTGACCTCCCCGGCGACCACGGCGAAGCCCTTGCCGACGTCGCCGGCGCGGGCGGCCTCGATCGTGGCGTTGAGCGCCAGCAGGTTCGTCTGGTCGGCGATCGACGAGATGATCTTGATCACGTCGCCGATCGCGGCGGAGGCGCGGCCCAGGGCGTCGACCTCGCCGGTCATGGTGCTGGCCCGGCTGACCGCCTCCTGGGCCACGCCGGTCGCGTCGTTGCTGGCCTCGCGCAGCCGGGAGATCGAGTCGAGCAGCATCTGGCCGTTGCGCTCGGCCGCCTCGCCGGAGCGCACGATGTCCAGCCGCTGCGAGACGAGCTGCTGTACGTTGCGCAGCGCCGAGGCCCGCGACTCGCTCAGCGTGATCCGGTCGGTGGTGAAGAAGTCCATCGTGCCCACGACCCGGCCGCCCGACATGACGGGGAAGCACACCCCGGAGCGCACGCCGGCGCGGCTGGCGGCCGGGGCCCGCACGCAGTCGGTGAGCTCGGCCAGGTCGGCGACGAAGACCAGGTCGCGGGCCTTCCACGCGCGGCCGGACAGCCCGACGCCCTCCGCGAACGTCGCCGACAGCGTCACGTCGCGAAACTCCGGGCCGGCCGAGCCGGACTCGTGGCGGAACACCAGCACCGGTCCGCCGTCGCGCTGCTCGACCTCCCAGTACGAGCCGTACGCCCAGCCGAACGCGGCGCGCACGGTGTCCAGCGCGGCCCGGATCGCCGTCTGGCTGTCCGCGGCCTTGCCCAGCCCGGCGACGACGGCGGTGACCGCGGCCCGGTCGTCGGCGACCTGCCGCAGCTCGGCGGCGGCGACCGCCTGGTTGCGGGCCAGCTCGGCGATGCGGGCAATCGTCGTCCACTTCTGCGAGCGCGCCTCGTCGACGTGCAGCCGGTGCCGCGAGTAGTACTCGAACACCGCCACGACCTGCCCGTCGTGCACGACCGGGACGACGATCGCCGACACCAGGCCGGCGCGGGCCGCCTCGGCACAGCGCGGGCAGTCGCGCTCGCTCGCCAGGTCGGCGGCGTAGATCGGTGTGCGGGTCTGCTGGGCCCGGGTGATCAGCGAGCTGCGCGCGTGCAGCTTGGCGGCGGCGGGGCCGGTGGCGTAGCCGGCCTCGAGCGCCCCGCCGGGCCCGGTCGGCAGCCACACGGCGCCGTAGTCGTTGTCGTGGGTGCGCGTCACCGTGTCGACCGTGATGCGCCACGTGTCGGCCTCGTCCCGGGCCGCGGACAGCGCGGTGACGAGCTGCTCAAGCTTCTCGACGTCCTGCGGGATCGGCAGCTGCTCGGCCTGGGGCACACGCGAACGGGACAGGACACCCACGACTACTCCTCAAGCATGCGGATTCTCGCCATGCCATCGACACAGAGGAGCCGTTCTGTAGCAGTTTGCGTATGCAACGTTCGCGAATCGGGCACGAACCGGCCGACCGTCCGAGACCCGGTGTACTCTGGCCAAACTCCGCCAATCCGGGCCACCCGCGGCGATCTTGGTGCGCGTCCGTGCGGGACGGCGCCGGCCTGACCGGCTACCGTGTCGGCCATGGCGACGATCGGTGACGTGGCGAAGCAGGCGGGAGTCTCCCCAAGCACCGTCTCGTATGTCCTGAGCGGCAAGCGCACCATCTCGGAGGAGACCCGCCAGCGGGTGCTCGCCGCGATCGAGGTTCTCGGCTACCACCCGCACGCGGGCGCCCGGGCCCTGGCCAGCAACCGCTCCAACGTCATCGCGCTGATCATGCCGCTGTACACCGGCCTGTACGTGCCGATCCTCATGCAGTTCGTGATCTCCGTCGTCACCGCGGCCCGCCGCTTCGACCACGACGTGCTGCTGCTGACCCAGGACGAGGGGGAGAAGGGTCTCGAGCGGGTGGCGGCCAGCTCCCTCGCCGACGGCCTCATCGTCATGGACATCGAGGAGCACGACCCGCGCCTGCCCCGGCTGCGCACTCTCGGCCGCCCGTCGGTGCTCATCGGCTTCCCGGCCGACGGCTCCGGCCTGACCTGCATCGACCTGGACTTCGCGGCGGCCGGCGCGGCCTGCGTGGACCACCTCGCCGACCTCGGCCACCGGGTCGTCGCGCTCGTCGGCTCGCCGCCCGAGGTGTACGAGCGCGAGCTCGGCTTCGCCCGCCGCACCGCCGCCGGCTTCGACGAGGCGCTGCGCCGCCGCGGCCTGACCGGCTCGACGGTGCCGTGCGAGCCGTCGCCGGACGCGGTGCTGGCCACCGTCGAGGGTTTACTGGTCCGCCACCCCGACCTCACCGGCGTCGTCGTGCACAACGAGCCGGCGGTACCGCTGCTGCTCGACGCCTTCGCCGCGCTCGGCCGCCAGGTACCGCGCGACGTCTCGGTGGTCGCCATCGGCCCCGACGATCTCGCCGAGCGGGCCAAGCCCCGCCTGACCTCGGTCGCCATCCCGGCGGAGGAGATCGGCCGGCAGGCGGTGGAGCTGGTCGCGGCAAAGCTCGACGGCCGCGCGGTCCCGGCCGCCACGCTCGTGCCGCCGGTGCTCGTCGCCCGGGACAGCGCGGCGCCCGCCTGACCGAGCCTGCACACCGCCGACGCGACCGGGGCCGGGACCAGCGCGGCGCCGACGGGACGACCGCGGCGCCGCCTGACCGAGCTAGCGCATTGCCGACGCGACCGCCGACGGGACGAGTGCGGCGCCGAGAGCAGCGCGGCGCCCGCTTGACCGGGATCGCGCACCGCTGACGCGGGCGTGACCGGGAGTAGCGCGGCGCCGGGACCAGCGCCGCCGCCGCGTCGGGCGGCCGCGCCGACGTCGCCCGGGCCGGGACCGGGACAGCGCGGCACCCGCCTGATCCGCTAGCATTTGCGCGCCCCGAGCCCATGATCACCCGGAGAAGCGCCTCATGTCCGAGATTTCCTGCCGCATCTGCCACCGGGCGCCCGCCGCCAACGTCCGGTTCCACGGGCATCAGGGCATGGTCGTGCTCATGCGGTTCAGCCGCGTCGACGGGCCGTTCTGCCGGGACTGCGGGCTGGCCGCCTACCGCGACATGAGCGCCCAGACGCTCGTGCGCGGCTGGTGGGGGATCTTCTCCGTGTTCGCCGCGGCCGGCGTGCTCGTGCTCAACGCGGCGCGCCGCGGGCAGGTGGCGCGGCTGGCCGAGCCGGAGCGCGGGCGCAACGAGCGCACGCTCGACCCGGGCAAGCCGCTGCTGGACCGGCCGGCCGCCTACGGGCTGCTGGTGCCGGCCCTGCTGCTGGTCTTCGTCGGCTGGTCCGTGGTCACCGGCGGCTGACGCACCGGCGGGCGGGACCACCACTGGGCCAGGCCGACCGCGGCCAGCACGAGCAGCGCGGCGACGAGCGTGAAGTAGAAGCTCAGCTCCGTCCTCTGCTTCTGCAGCGTGATCTGGCTGGGCAGGTCCCGCAGCACGTCGGTGAGGGACTTGGCGTTGTCGGCCTTGAAGTACTTGGCCCCGGTCAGGTCGGCGACCTTGGTCAGCGTCTCCTCGTCCATGTCCTGGAAGCGGCCGCGCCCGCCGAAGCCGAAGTTGCCGCCGGGGATGCGGAAGGTGTCGCCGCTGATCTGGTCGCGGCTGCAGACCATGGGGGAGGGCTGGTCGGTGCCGAAGCCGATGGTGTACACCCGCAGGCGCCGCGCCGCCGCCTGCTCGGCGGCGGTGATCGGGTCGACGCCGTCGGTGTTGCGGCCGTCGGTGAGCACGACGATCGTGTCGGGCTCGTAGTCGCCGCCGGCGGGGGTCGCGCCGCCCGTGCCGCCGTTGTCGGGGACCTCGGCGCCGGTCGGCGGCACGTCCGGGTTGATCTGCGCGATCGCGTCGATGGAGGCGAGGATGGCCAGGCCGATCGCCGTGCCGCGGGAGGTCCGCAGGCCGTCGATGGCCTGGTTGAGCTTGTCCTTGTCCGTGGTCGGCGGCACGAGCAGGCCGGCGGTGCCGGAGAACGTGACCAGGCCGATCTTCGCCCCGCCGGAGTGGTCGGCGATGAACGCCTTCGCCGCCTTCTGCGCGGCGGTGAGCCGGTTGGGGTCGACGTCGGTCGAGCACATCGACCCGGACACGTCCATGGCCAGCAGGATCGTCGCGGTGTTGTCCGGCACGACGACCGAGGCCTGCGGCCGGGCGGCGGCGGTGGTGGCCACGACGAGGCCGGCGGCCAGCAGCGCGAGCGGCACCCGGCGCCGCCACGACGCCGGGCCGGGCACGGCGGCGCGCACGAGGGCGACGCTGGGCAGGCGCACGGCCACCTTGCGGCGCCGGCGGCGGCTCCACCAGCGGTAGGCCAGCAGCAGCGGGAAGGCCAGCAGCGCGCAGAGGGCCCAGGGCCAGGTCAGCGACATCAGAGGATCCGTCCGAACCAGGTGGTCATCAGTATGCCCCCGACCGTGAGCAGCAGCACCGCGAGCGCGGCGGCCGCGCCGGTCAGCTCCAACGGCTTGCGCTGCACGGTCAGGCGCAGGTCGAGGTGCTGGTAGACGTCGTGCAGCGCGTCGGCGCTGTCCGCCCGGTGGTAGTTGCCGGCCGTGGTCTGCGCGATCCGGGTCAGCAGGTCCTCGTCGAGCGCGGTGGCCCGCTGCACGCCGTCGACCTCGACGGTGGCGCCGTCGACGGTGCCGACGCCGACGGTCTCGATGCGCACGCCGGCCTTCGCCGCGAGGCCGGCCGCCGTGACGGCGTTGTCGCCGCCGGTGTTGTCGTCGCCGTCGGTGAGCAGCACGATCGTGGCGTTGCCGAAGTACCCCAGGTCCGGCGCCGGCTCGCCCTCGCGCGGCAGGGTCACCGTCTTGCCGACCACGACGGTCAGCGAGGCGAGGACGGCCTGGCTCAGCGAGGTGCCGCCGTTGACCCGCAGCCGCTGGATGGCCGCGTTCGTCGCCGCGTGGTCGGTGGTCGGCTGCTGGGTGAGCAGGGCGCCGTCGTCGAACGCGACGATGCCGAAGCTCACGCCGTCGGGCTGGGCGTCGACGAAGTCCTTCGCCGCGGCCTGGGCGGCGGCGAGCCGGCTCGGGGCGACGTCGGTGGCCTTCATGCTGTTGGAGACGTCGAAGGCCAGGACCACGGTGCCGTTGGAGCGGGCCAGCGACAGCGGCGCCTCGGGCCGGGCGACGGCGAGCAGCAGCAGGGTGGCGGCGACGAGGAACAGCGCCTGCGGCAGGTGCCGGCGCAGCGCGTCGCGGCGCGGGCGGGTCGTGGCCAGACCCGCGCCGGCGAGCAGCCGGGACCGCCGGCGGGCCGAGCTGACGTACAGCAGGATCAGCACCAGCGCGGCGACGGCCGCGACGGCGACGACGAGGGGGTATTGGAACCTCACCGGCGCCGCCGGCGCTTGGCGTCCCGCACCATCGTGACGAGGGCCTGCAGCGGGTCCTCGTCGGTGCCCACGAAGTGCGCGGCCACCCCGGCGCGGCGCATCGCCGTGTCGACGGCGGCCTCCCGCGCGTCGACCTCGGCCCGCAGCCGCTGCTGGAACTGGGGGTCGCCGGTGTCGACGAGCACCTGCTCGCCGGTCTCGGCGTCCTCGACCACGACGAGCCCGAGGGCGGGCAGGTCGAGCTCGACGGGGTCGACGATGCGCAGCGCGACGACCTCGTGCCGGAACGTGAGCCGGGTCAGCGAGGACTCCCAGTCGACGCCGCCGGCGCCGATGAAGTCGGACACGACGAAGATGAGGCTGCGCCGGCGGACGGTCGCCGCGGCGAGCTTGAGCATGCCGTCGACGTCGGTCGCGCCGGGCCGGGCCGGCCGGGCCGCCGCCTTGCCGATCTCGTGGGCCAGCCGCAGCACGTGCAGCCGGCCGGCCCGCGGGGGCAGCACGAACCGGTAGGGCCCGGAACCGGCAGAACCGTCGTAGAGGACGGCGCCGACGCGGTTGCCGCCGTGGGTGAGCATCCGGGCCAGGCTCACCGCGAGGTCCGTCATGGACGATTCCTTGCCGCCGAAGCGCATCGAGGCGGACAGGTCCAGCACCAGCCAGGCGGTGAGCTCGCGGTCCTCGGCGTACTGGCGCACGTAGGGCTCGTCGAGGCGGGCCGTCACGTTCCAGTCGATGTGCCGGACGTCGTCCTCGGCGGTGTACTCGCGCAGGTCGGCGAAGTCGATGCCGCCGCCGCGGAACAGCGTGCGGTACGAGCCCTGCAGCTGCCCGTCGAGGCGGCGCACGACCTGCCACTCCAGGCGGCGTAACAGGCGGTCGGCGGCGGTCGCCATCCGGCTCAGCGGCTTCCGCTGCGCTGCGGCGCGGGCGCCGGGACCGACACGGCCGCGAGGACCCGCGCCACGATCATGTCGGGGCTCACGTCGTCGGACAGCGCCTCGTAGGACAGCACCAGCCGGTGGCGCAGCACGTCCGCGGCGAGCTCGCCGAGGTCCTCGGGCACCACGTAGTCGCGGCCGCGGATGAACGCCAGGGCGCGGGCGGCGAGCACGAGGTTGATGGAGGCGCGGGGGCTGGCGCCGAAGGTGACGTACCGCGTGAGGTCGCCCAGCCCCACGTCGGCCGGGTTGCGGGTGGCGTTGGTGAGCCGCACCGAGTACTCGATGAGAGAGGGGTCGACGTACACGTCGTCGACCTGCGCCTGCATGGCGACCAGCCGCTCGGGGTCGACCACGGCCTGGGTGACCGGCGCCGGCAGCAGCGAGCGCTCCACGACGACGAACTCCTCGGTGGGGCTGGGGTAGCCGACGAGGACCTTCATCATGAACCGGTCGACCTGCGCCTCGGGCAGCGGGTAGACGCCCTCGGACTCGATCGGGTTCTGCGTGGCCATGACCAGGAACGGGCGCGGGATCTGGTGCGTCTCCCGCCCGATGGTCACCTGCCGCTCCTGCATCGTCTCCAGCAGGGCGCTCTGCACCTTCGCCGGCGCCCGGTTGATCTCGTCGGCGAGCAGCAGGTTGGTGAACACCGGGCCGAGGGACACCTGGAACTCGCCGCTGGGCTGGTGGTACACCCGCGTGCCCACGATGTCGGCCGGCACCAGGTCCGGGGTGAACTGCACCCGGTGGAACTGCCCGCCGATCGCCGCGGCGAGGGCCTTGACGGCGAGGGTCTTGGCCAGGCCCGGCACGCCCTCGACGAGGATGTGCCCGCGCGAGAGCAGCGCCACCATCAGCCGCTCCAGCAGCGCGTCCTGCCCGACGATCGTCTTGCGGACCTCGTAGAGCACCTGCTCGACGGCGTTGGCGGGGTTCGGTACGTCCATGCTCTTCCTTACCGGATAGGTGCCGTGATCGGTTCGAATCAGGTCTGTCCGCCGGGCAGGCCGCCGCCCGCGGCGGTGATCGGCACGGCGAAGCCGACGCCGACGAAGGTGCCGGCCGGGGTCGGGTTGGCCAGCGCGACGACGATGCCGACGAGCTCGCCGCGACCGTTGACCAGCGGGCCGCCGGAGCTTCCCGGGTTGACCGCCGCGTCGAACTGGATGAGGCCGGTGAGCTTGGTGCCGTCGGGGTTGGCCGCGCTGCGGTTGAGCCCGGACACGACGCCGGCGGTGGCGCTGCTGGTCAGCCCGAGCTGGTTGCCGATGGCCACGACGTCGTTGCCGACGGCGAGCCGGCCGGGGTTGCCCAGCACGACGGGGACGAGCACGTCGGGCAGGCTCGCGGGGGCGAGCGTCGCGGTGTCGGTCTTCGGGTCGGTGCCGGTCACCTGGGCCGCGGACTGGGTGCCGTCGGCGAAGCGCACCTTGACCGCGGTCGAGCCCTTCACCACGTGCAGCGCGGTGAGGATGGTGCCGTCGGCGCCGACCACGACGCCGGTGCCGCTGGCGGTGCCGCCGGCCTCGGCGGCCTCGATGCTCACCACGGACGGCGCGACGGCCGCGTAGATCTGCGCGGTCGTCGGCGGCCCCGAGGCGCTGGGCGAGGCCTTGGCCGAGGGCCGCGCGCCGGCGGCCGGGGCGCCGGCGCCGCCGCCGGCCCGGAACGCGAGCACGGCGGTGACGACGATGGCGAGCACCACGACGCCGACGCCGATGGCGAGGTCCCGCCGGGTCAGCGCGACGGACGAAGCGGACGAAGCGGGCGCCGGCTCCTGCGGTGGAGGCTCAACGGTCACGGTCACCTCGGGCCCGGCCCACGGCGGGGCGGGCTTGCCGGCTGGGCGCATGAGACGAACATAACCGCGATTTCTCGGAGAACGGTAAGAGGATTGACCCGTGGCGGACATGGTGCGCGTGGATCTCGGGACGGTCGGGTACGGCGAGGCGGCCGAGGCGATGCGCGGCTGGGTGCGCGAGCGGCAGGCCGGGGCGGCGCCCGATCGGCTGTTCCTGCTCGAGCACCCGCCGGTGGTCACCTACGGCCGACACACCCCGCCGGCCGACCTGCCGCAGGACGGCTCGCTCGAGGTCGTCGAGGTCGACCGCGGCGGCCACGCCACCTACCACGGGCCCGGGCAGCTCGTCGGCTACCTCGTCATGAACCTGCGCGAGCGCGGCCCCGGCGACGTCGTGCGGTGGCTCGAGCTCGCCCTGGTCGACGCTCTCGCCGATCTGGGTTTCGCGGCGGTACGCCGGGACACCCCCAAGGGCGCGGACAGCCTCGTCGGCGTGTGGACGCCGGAGCACCACAAGATCGTGTCGATCGGGATGCGCATCCGCGGCGGCGTCACCAGCCACGGCTTCGCGCTCAACGTCGACTCCGACCTCGGCGTGTACGAGCGCTTCACCGCCTGCCGGCTGCCGGGCGTCACGATGACGTCGCTGGCCCGCATCGCCGCGGCGGCCGGGCGCCCGGCCCCGTCGATGGCCGACGTGCGCGACGCGGTCGCCGCCCGCCTCGGCGCCGCCTGACCCACCCGGGCGGGCTGGAAGTTTCCTGCGCCTCGCCGCCCTCACCTGGGCGGCGAAATTGCCTGTTGACAGCTGTCGAAGCGCTTCCGTAACCTGCGGTCGAAGCGCTTCGACAAGAATCTGAACAAACCCCTCGGAAGCTCCCAACACCCCACCCCCAGGAGCAGACGTGTTCACGCGCATCCACCGCGTCGCCATCGCCGCGGCCGCCATACTCACCCTCGCCTCGGCCGTCGCCGCCTGCGGCGACGGCAACCAGGACACCGGCGACGGCAAGACCCTCAAGCTCTGGCACTACGAGGGCGAGACCAGCGCCATGGGCATCGCCTGGAACGAGGCGATCAAGCAGTTCGAGGCCTCGCACCCGGGCGTCAAGGTGACGTTCGAGGAGAAGAGCTTCGAGCAGATCCGCCAGAGCGCCAACATGATCCTCAACTCCAACGACGCGCCGGACGTCATGGAGTACAACAAGGGCAACGCCAGCGCCGGGCTGCTGTCCAAGCAGGGCCTGCTCACCGACCTGACCGCCGAGGCCGACAAGCGCGGCTGGTCCAAGGCGCTCACCCCCGGCCTGGCCACGACCGCCCGCTACGACCAGCGCGGCGTCATGGGCAGCGGCAAGTGGTACGGCGTGCCCAACTACGCCGAGTACGTGATGGCGTACTACAACAAGGACCTGTTCGCGAAGTACAACGTGCAGGTCCCGGCCAGCGTCGCCGAGCTCGAGGCGGCGATGGACACGTTCAAGCGCAACGGCGTCACGCCGCTGTCCGTCGGCGGCGCCGAGTACCCGGCCCAGCAGATCTTCTACCTGCTCGCGCTGAGCAAGGCCGACCGCGCGTGGGTCGAGGACTACCAGCTGTACAAGAACAAGGTCGACTTCCACGGCCCGGAGCTGACCTACGCGGCGAACACGTTCGCCGACTGGGTGTCGAAGGGCTACATCGACAAGAACTCGGCCGGCATCAAGGCCGAGGACATGGGCGTGGCCTGGGAGCAGCAGAAGTACCCGATCATGATCTCCGGCAGCTGGTGGTACGGCCGGATGGTCAAGGAGGCCAACTTCCAGTGGGGCACGTTCCTGTTCCCGGGCACGAAGCTGCACCCGGGCTCGAGCGGCAACCTGTGGGTGGTGCCGGCCAAGGCGAAGAACAAGTCCCTGGCGTACGACTTCATCGACATCACCATGAAGCCCGAGATCCAGAACCTGCTCGGCAACTCCGGCGGCATCCCCGTCGCCGCGGACACCTCGAAGATCACCGACGCGAAGAGCAAGGAGCTGATCGCCAACTTCGACGCCATCACCAAGGACGACGGCATCGCCTTCTACCCCGACTGGCCGGCCCCCGGCTACTACGACGTCCTCGTCGCCGGCGTGCAGAAGCTCATCAACGGCTCGGCCAAGCCCGACGCCGTCCTCGACGAGATCGCCAAGCCGTACAACGACAACCGGGCGAACGTCGGCGGATGATGAACCGCAGAGGGTACTGGCCGTTCCTGCTGCCCGGCCTCGTCCTGGTGGTCCTCGTCGTGGCGGTCCCGCTGCTCATGACGGTCGGCACCAGCTTCACGCAATGGTCCGGCGTGGGTTCCCCGCGCTGGACCGGCCTGGCCAACTACGACCGGCTTATGCACGACGAGAACTTCTGGAAGTCCTTCCGCAACATCGTGCTGATGATCGTCGCGATGGCGGTGGTGCCGACCCTGCTGGGGCTGTTCCTCGCCGCCGTGCTGTTCGACTACGTGGCGCCGCGCCTGGGCGATCGCACCGCCCGGGCGCTGCGCTCCGGCCTCTACCTGCCGCAGGTGCTGCCCCTGGCGGTCACCGGCATCGTGTGGGGCTGGATCCTGCACCCGAGCTACGGCGCGCTGAACACGGTCCTGGCCAAGGTCGGGCTCGGCGGGCTGGCCCGCAACTGGCTCGGCGACGACCGCTACGCCCTCTACACCGTCATGGCCGTCATGGTGTGGGTGCAGATCGGCTACCCGGTCGTGATGTTCATGGCCGGGCTGGCCCGGGTCGACCCGGAGCTGTACGAGGCCGCCTCCCTCGACGGGGCCGGCTGGTGGCAGCGCTTCACCCGCATCGCCGTGCACCAGATCCGCCCGGAGATCGCGGTCGTGCTCATCACCACGACCATCGCCGCCCTGAAGGTCTTCGCCCAGATCTTCGTGCTGACCCGCGGCGGGCCCGGCAACGCGACCCTCGTGCCGTCCTACTTCGCCTACCAGAACTACTTCGAGCGGGCCGACGTCGGCTACGCCTCGGCGATGTCCAGCGTGCTGACGGTCCTCATCGTGGCGCTGACGTACGTCTTCATCCGGGTGCAGCCGCGATGAGACGCTGGTTCGTCCTCGCCGCCCTGCTGGTCGTCGTACTGCTGGTGCTCGCACCGTTCGCGCTGATCGTGCTCAACGCCGTCAAGACGCCCGCCGACTACGCCGCCGGCGGCCCGCTCGCCTGGCCCCACCGCCTGACGGTCGACGGGATCACGGCGTTCTGGCAGCGGGTGTCGTTCGGCCAGAAGCTCGCCAACAGCGCCCTGATCTCCGGCTGCGTGGCCGTCCTCGGCGTGCTCTTCTCGCTGTTCAACGCCTACGCGCTGGGCATCGGCCGGGTCCGCGGCCGCAACTGGTTCCTCGGCGCCTTCCTGCTGGCCAACCTGGTACCGCAGGAAGCGCTCATCTACCCGCTGTACTACATCGCCAAGCAGCTCGACCTGTACGACACCCGGCTGGCGGTCATCATCATCTTCACCGCCATCCAGTCCGCGTTCGGCACATTCCTGCTCTCCGGCGTCCTCGCCGAGTTCCCGCCGGAGCTGCTGGACGCGGCCGCGATCGACGGCGCCGGCCGGCTGCGCACCCTGCTGCGCGTCGTTGCCCCGGTCAGCCGCTCGACGCTGGGCGTGCTGTTCACGTTCTTCTTCGTCTGGACGTGGAACGAGCTGTTCATCCCGCTCATCTTCCTCATCTCCAACGACAACCAGACCGTCCCCGTCGCCCTCGGCGTCCTGCAGGGTGAACGCATGATGGACGCCACCACGACCAGCGCGTCGGCGCTGCTGGGCATCGCCCCCGCGGTGCTGTTCTTCCTCGTCTTCCAGCGCACCCTCACCCGCGGCGTCACCGCGGGTGCGGTCAAGTAAGCACCACACGATGGAGCCCGCATGAAGTTCAACGACGGGTACTGGCAGCTGCGCCCCGGCGTGGAGCCGCTGTACCCCGTGCACGTCCGCGACGTCGAGATCGGCGCCGACCGGCTCACCGTGTACGCGCCGAGCAAGCGGGTCGCCGAACGCGGCGACACCCTCAACACCCCGCTCATCACGGTGCAGTGCACGTCGCCGGCCCCGGACGTGATCGCCGTGCGCATCGCCCGCTACACCGGCGGCGTCGACCGCGGCCCGCACTTCCGCATCGAGGCCGACCCGGCCGCCGCGCCCAAGGTGACCCGCGACGAGGACCACGTCACGTTCACCTCCGGCGAGCTGTCCGCCCGGTTCGCGATCGAGGACTGGCGGGTGGACTTCATCGCCGGCGGCCGCGTGCTCACCGGCAGCCCGCGCAAGGCGATGGCGGCGCTGCGCACCCCCGACGGGCACTTCCTGCGCGAGCAGCTGGAGCTCGGGGTCGGCGAGAGCGTCTACGGCCTCGGCGAGCGCTTCGGGCCGCTGGTCAAGAACGGCCAGGTCGTCGACATCTGGAACGCCGACGGCGGCACGAGCAGCGAGCAGGCGTACAAGAACGTGCCCTTCTACGTCAGCAGCGGCGGCTACGGCGTCTTCGTCGACGACACCGGCCCGGTCTCCTTCGAGGTCGGCTCGGAGACGGTGTCGCGGGTGCAGTTCAGCGTGCCGGGGCAGATCCTGTCGTACCTCGTGGTGTACGGGCCGACGCCGAAGGACGTGCTGCGCAAGTACACCGCCCTGACCGGCCGGCCCGCGCTGCCGCCCGCGTGGTCGTTCGGGCTGTGGCTGTCCACGTCGTTCACCACCTCCTACGACGAGGCGACCGTGACGTCCATCGTGGACGGCATGGCGCAGCGGGGCCTGCCGCTGTCGGTGTTCCACTTCGACACGTTCTGGATGCGCGAGTTCCACTGGTGCGACTTCGAGTGGGACCCGCAGACGTTCCCGGACCCGGCCGGCATGCTGGCCCGGCTCAAGGCCCGCGGGCTGCGCATCTGCCTGTGGATCAACCCGTACATCGCGCAGCGCTCGAAGCTGTTCGCGGAGGCCGCCGCGGCCGGGTACCTGGTGCGGTACGACAACGGCGACGTGTGGCAGTGGGACCGCTGGCAGGCCGGGATGGGCCTCGTCGACTTCACCGACCCCGACGCCCGCGCCTGGTTCCAGGGCAAGCTGCGGGCGCTGCTGGACCTCGGCGTGGATGCGTTCAAGTCCGACTTCGGCGAGCGCATCCCCGTCGACGTGGTGTGGGCCGACGGCTCCGACCCGCTGCGGATGCACAACTACTACACCCACCTGTACAACGACGCCGTCTTCGAGGTCCTCCGCGAGCACCGCGGCGAGGGCGAGGCGGTGCTCTT
The DNA here is from genome assembly GCF_050936175.1 of Dactylosporangium sp. CA-139066. Classification (NCBI taxonomy): domain Bacteria; kingdom Bacillati; phylum Actinomycetota; class Actinomycetes; order Micromonosporales; family Micromonosporaceae; genus Dactylosporangium; species Dactylosporangium sp. CA-139066. Next base: position 5,426,360 of record NZ_JBNJNH010000001.1, read on the forward strand.
CGCCCGCTCCGCGACCGCCGGCGGCCAGCAGTTCCCGGTGCACTGGGGCGGCGACTGCGAGTCGACGTTCCCGTCGATGGCCGAGAGCCTGCGCGGCGGGCTGTCCCTGGCGATGTCCGGGTTCGGGTTCTGGAGCCACGACATCGGCGGCTTCGAGGGCACCCCCGACCCGGCGGTGTTCACCCGGTGGATCCCGTTCGGGCTGCTGTCCTCGCACAGCCGGCTGCACGGCAACGAGTCCTACCGGGTGCCGTGGCTGTTCGGCGACGACGCCGTCGCCGTGCTCGGCGAGTTCACCCGGCTCAAGGCGCGGCTCATGCCGTACCTCTACGCCGCCGCGGTCACCGCCCACCGCGAGGGCGTGCCGGTCATGCGCCCGATGGCGCTGGAGTTCCCCGACGACCCGGCCTGCACCCACCTCGACCGGCAGTACATGCTCGGCGACAACATCCTCGTCGCCCCGGTGTTCAGCGCCGACGGCGACACCACCTTCTACCTGCCGGCGGGCTCCTGGACGGACCTGCGCAGCGGGGAGGAGCTGACCGGCCCGGGCTGGTTGCGGCGCCGGTACGGCATCGGCGACCTCCCGGTGCTCGTGCGGCCCGGCTCGGTCATCGCACTGGGGGCGCGCGACGACCGCCCCGACTACGACTACGCCGACGGCGTGACCCTGCGCCTGTACGCACCCGCGGACGGCTTCGCCGCGGTCGTCGAGGTCCCCACCCCCCAGGGCCGGCCCGCCGCCACGTTCACCGTGCGCCGGGCCGGTTCCGTCGTCGAGGTGCGCCGCGGCGGGAGCGCGGCGCCCTGGCGGGTGCAGCTGGCCGGCGTCACGACGGTGGCGGCCGTCGACGCCGGCCGGCTCGCTCCCGCGGACTCCTCCGTTGTTGGCCCATCCGGCGTCCTCATCGAGGCGGACGCCGGCACCGAGCAGGTGATCGTGCGCTTGCACTGAACCGGGAGGCACCGCATGGACGCGCGCATCCTCGTCACCACCGTCGCTCTTGTCGTCGCCGGTTCCGCCGTCTCCGCCGCCCCGCCACCCCCGGACTTCCGCAACCCGCGGCTGCCGATGCGGGTCCGGGTCGACGACCTCGTGAGCCGGTTGACCCTCGACGAGAAGATCTCGCTGCTGCACCAGTACCAGCCGGCGATCCCGCGCCTCGGCATCGGCCTGTTCAAGGCCGGCACCGAGGCGCTGCACGGCATCGCCTGGTCCAACGACTACCACCACAACGGCGACGTCGTCACCGCCACGGCGACGCAGTACCCGCAGGCGATCGGCCTGGCCAGCACCTGGGACCCGGCGCTGCTGACCCGCATCGGCTCCGCCGTCGGCGACGAGGCCCGCGACCAGCACGCCGCCAACCCCGACGTGTTCGGGCTCAACCTGTGGGCGCCCGTCGTCAACCCGCTGCGCGACCCGCGCTGGGGCCGCAACGAGGAGGGCTACAGCGAGGACCCGTGGCTCACCGGCCGGCTCGTCACCGCCTACGCCGGCGGGATCGCCGGGCCGGACCCGACCTACCTCAAGGCCGCGCCGACGCTGAAGCACTTCCTGGCGTACAACAACGAGGTCCACCGCGACACGACGTCCGCGTCGGTACCGCCGAGGGTGCTGCACGAGTACGACGAGACCGCGTTCCGCATCCCGCTGCAGGCCGGCGCCGCCACCGGCGTCATGCCGTCGTACAACCTCGTCAACGGCCGCCCCAACACCGTCAGCCCCGAGCTCGACGCGATCCGCGCGTGGAGCAACCAGCCGCTGTTCAACCCCAGCGACGCCTTCGCACCGGGCAACCTCACCGGGTCCGAGGCGTACTACGCCACCCAGGCCGAGGCCGACGCCGCCGCCATCAAGGCCGGCCTCAACAGCTTCACCCAGGACAACACCGACCCGGCCGCGACCGCCGCCGCCGTACACGCGGCGCTCGACCGGGGCCTGCTCGGCGTCGCCGACATCGACGACGCGGTGAAACAGAACCTGTCGCTGCGCTTCCGCCTCGGCGAGTTCGACCCGGGCGGCGGCCCCTACGGCAACGTCAAGGCCGATCTCGCCGCCGACCAGCGCCTCGCCCGCCAGGCCGCGGCCGAGTCGGCGGTGCTGCTGAAGAACGACGGCGTCCTGCCGCTGCGCCCCGGCGGCACCGTCGCCGTCGTCGGCCCGCTCGCCGACACCGTGTACAGCGACTGGTACGGCGGCAACATGCCGTACAAGGTGACCCCGCGCCAGGGCATCGCCGAACGGTCCGGCGTCTCGTTCAGCGAGGGCGTCGACCGCATCGCCCTCAAGCAGGCCGGCACCGGCCGCTACGTCACCGCGGCGGGCGCGCTGCTCGCCGCGACCGCGCCCGCCGCCGACCCGGCCGCCCAGTTCGACGTCTTCGACTGGGGCTCCGGCATCGTCACCCTGCGCAACGTCGCCAACGGCAGGACCGTCGGCTACAACTGGTCCGGCTTCGCCGCCGACCAGGCCCAGCCCAACGGCTGGTTCGTCCAGCAGCAGTTCGCCCTCGAGGCCCGCCCCGACGGCAACGTGGTGCTGCGCTACGCCGGCTACGAGTCCGCGTACGACTGGGCGCCGTCGTACCGCACGCCGTACGTCGTCGTGCAGCCCGACGGCACCCTCAACCTCGGCGCGGCCACCGCCGCCGAGGCGACCGAGTTCGCCCGCGAGACCCTGACCAGCGGCGTCGACAGCGCGGTCGCGGCGGCGAAGGGCGCGAGCGCCGCCGTCGTCGTGGTCGGCAGCATGCCGTTCATCAACGGCCGCGAGGACCACGACCGCGCGGACCTCGACCTCGCCGCCGGCCAGGAGGCGATCGTCCGCGCCGTGCGGGCGGCCAACCCGAACACGGTCGTGGTCGTCGAGAACAGCTACCCGACGGCGCTGAACTGGGAGCAGGCCAACGCCCCGGCGCTGCTGTGGACGAGCCACGGCGGCCAGGAGACCGGCCACGGCCTCGCCGACGTCCTCTACGGCGACGCGAACCCGTCGGGCCGGCTGACCCAGACGTGGTACCGCGGCACGGACGGGCTGCCGCCGATCACCGACTACGACATCATCGGCTCGAAGCGCACGTACCAGTACGACACCGGCGACACCCTCTACCCGCTCGGCTACGGCCTGTCGTACACCACCTTCCGTTACGGCCGGGTCTCCGTCTCCGCGTCCACAATGGACGAACGCGGGTCGGTGCGGGTCTCCCTCGACGTGACGAACACCGGCGCCCGCGCCGGCGACGAGGTCGTGCAGCTGTACACCCACCAGCGCACGTCCCGCGTCCCGCAGCCGGTCAAGCAGCTGCGCGGCTTCCAGCGGGTCCACCTGGCCCCGGGCGAGACGAAGCGGGTCACGTTCTCGCTCGCCGCGTCGGACCTGCGCTTCTGGGACGTCACCCGCGGCCGCTGGGTCGTCGAGGACGCCGTGCACGACATCCTGCTCGGCGCGTCGTCCGCCGACATCCGCGCCGCGGCCCAGGTGCAGGTGCGCGGCGAGACGATCCCGCCCCGCGACCTGCGCTCGGTGCGCGCGGAGAACTTCGACGGCTACCGGGGCACCACGCTGGTCGACGAGTCGAAGGCCGCGGGCACCGCGGTGTCGGCGTCGGCGGCCGGCCAGTGGCTGCGCTTCGCGGACGCGGACCTGCGCGGCAACCCGGCGGCGTTCAAGGCCCGGCTGGCGAGCCCGGCCGGCCCGGCGACGGTGCAGGTCCGCCTGGACGACCCGGTGAACGGCCGCCTCCTGACCACGGTGACGGTCCCGGCCACGGCGGACGCCTACACGTACGCCGACGTGACGGCAGCGCTGCCGCGCACGGGCGGCCGCCACGACGTCTACCTGGTCTTCGGCGGCCCGGCCCGGCTGTCGACCTTCTCGCTGCGCTGATGATCCGGACCGGCGCCGTGTTGTGGGGCGGCGCCGGTCCTCATCCGTTCAGTCGGTCTCGGGTGGCCGGCCGAGCATGACCGTCGGGGTGCCCTCGTAGTCGTCGACGATGTCGTGGGCCTCCGCGATGATCGCGTCCATGGCCGCCTCGGGCAGGTTCGGGTTGGACGCCGCCCCGCTCGCCGTCTCCGGGTCCTCGAGCAGCTCCAGGACCCGCGCGGCCGTCAGGCGCGGGTCGCCGGCGCTCCAGGCGCGCACCTGCGGATGCTCGTCGCGGCTGAGACGGTCGATCAGCGCCGGCGAGGCGTCCGGGTCGAGGTGCACCAGCGCCCGGATGCGCGGGTTCTCGTCGCCGGCCCGGGCGGCCAGGCCGCGGCGGGGGAAGCTCGGATGGCGCAGCATGTCGGGCGCCGTGATGACCCGCGACTCCAGGTACGTGGCCAGCACCAGGTCGCCGGGCACCTCGCGGTGGTTCTCGCAGAGCAGGAGGCGTACCGCAAAATCGGGATCGGCGGCGAGCACCTCGATCTGCGCCGGGCTCAGGTTCCGGTTGTACGCCACGCTGCGCCGCAGCCCGATGTGCGCCGACTCGACGCACCGGCGCAGCTCGTCCGGATCGTCGGTGGTCGCGGCCCAGCGCGCGGCACGAATGCGGTCGGCCGGGCGGACCTCGTAGTCGATCGCGGCCCGCTGTTGCTCGGTCAGCTCGCGGCGCATCGACACCGCCAGCCGGATCGACGGCACGGGATCGGCGGCCAGCCGCGCAACCAGCTCCGCCGGCAGCCCGGGCGCCCGCGCCGCCTCGAGCCGCTCGGCGGCGACCTCCGAGCGCGCCAGCGCCTCGAGATCCAGCTCCTGGGCCGCCGGCGGCGCCGGCGGATCGCGGAACTGCGCCGGCACCGAGTACGTCGAGCGCAGCGTCTCGAGCACGCGCTCGCTCGGATCGCCCGCCAGCCGTTCGTACGCCCAGTGCGGCAGCGTCGGCTCCCGCCGCTCCCAGTACGGCCGCCAGGACGGCCCGGTGATCGTCGCCGCGCGGACCGACGCCTCCGGGTCGTCGACCAGCCGCGCCCGCAGCGGCGGCGGGAGGCTGCCGGCCTCGGCCAGGTCGACCCGCACCTGGCGGTCCGGATGGGCGGCGAGGGTGGCGAACGCCTCCTCCGTCCAGTGTGGACGGGAGAACACGGAGATGCGGACCCTCTCGGGGTGTTCGAGGACCCGCAGCAGCCGCTCGCCGTGCAGCTCGGGATTGCGCGCGAGGCCCCGCAGCCGCGCGCGCCGGGGTTGGTTGTAATGGGCCATGAACGCGTCATTGACTCGCATCGCGCACTACCGTAGCCCGTTCGGCCGGTGAGTTGCCGCAAGGCGGCGGGCTCTCCGCCGAACAGCCTGCCTGCCGTCGCTGCTGGGCGGCGGCGTGGCCCTGCCGCCTTCGCCCGCACTATGGTGGGTGATCGTGATGACGGCGCCGATCCGGGTCGAGGTTGACGGCCGCGAACCGCACCTCGAAGACCTCTACCTCCCGCTCCTGACCGGTTACGGCCACTTCACGGCGATGCAGGTCCGCGGGTCGCGGGTCCGCGGCCTGGCGTTGCACCTGGCCCGGCTGTCCGCCGCCACGCGCGAGCTCTGGCGGGTCGAGCTGGACGAGGCGGAGGTCCGCGCCCGCGTGGCCCACGCGATCCGCGACATCCCGGACGCCGCGGTGCGCGTCCTGGTCTACCACTTCGACCGGCCCATGATCGTGGTCGTCGTCCGCCCGCCGTCGTCGCCGCCGGCGGGTCCGCTGGCGTTGCGCTCGGCGCGGTACGAGCGCCCGGCCGCGCACATCAAGCACCTCGGCGGGTTCGGGCAGGGCTACCACGCCGCGCAGGCCCAGGCGGCCGGCTACGACGATGCGCTGCTGGTCGACCACACCGGCGCGGTCGAGGAGGCGTCGATCTACAACGTCGGGTTCTACGACCGGGAGACGGTCACCTGGCCCACGGCGGCGCACCTGGCCGGCATCGCTATGCAGTTGTTGGCGGCGCGGCTGCCCGAGGCGGGGGTGCCGTCGCGGACCGCGCGGGTCGAGGTGGGCGACCTCGGCTCGTTCCGGGCCGCGTTCGTCACGAACTCGATCGGCATCACCGCGGTGGGCCGCATCGACGACGTGGCCTACGAGGTCGATACGAAACTCATGGACGCCCTGGCGCGGGCCGAGGCGGCCGTGCCGTGGGACGCGATTTGATCTTGGACTGACCTCGGGTTGCGCGCGCGTGAGTGAGGCGGCTGGCCGTGGTCTGGTGCCCCTCGTGAGGGCCGGGATCGCGGATCGTCAACGGCCGTGACGTGCTCGCCGTGGCGGCTTCCGCTTTCTCCCCGACGCTACACCACCCAGCCAAATCCCCGCCGTTTCCGCTCACGCACCGTGACATCGCGTCGCCTACGGTAAACGGCGCAGGTGGGTGCGGCGGCCGTCGTGGTCGAAGATGCCGAGCAGCTCCGCCGGGCCCTCGTGGGCGCCGAAGGCGTGCGGGACCATCGTCGAGAACTCCGCGGCCTCGCCGGACTGCACCAGGATCAGGCGTTCGGCCAGGCGCAACGCTATCGTGCCGGACAGGACCGTGAACCACTCCCAGCCGGGGTGGGCGCGCAGCTGGTCGGGGCCGGGGACCGGGCGGTCGATGCGCATCTTCGCCACCGTGGTGCCGCCGGGGCCGGCCTCGTGGCGCAGCGTCCACGTCGTCACGCCGCGCTCGGGCTCGTGTCGCGGGCGGATCACCACGTCGGCGTCGGCGGACTCCACCAGGGAGTCCAGCGTGGTGCCGAGGGCGCGGGCGATCGCGGTCAGCTGGTCCAGGCTGATGCGGCGGTGGCCGGTCTCGATGCGGCTCAGCGTCGACGGGCTCATGAAGCAGGCCGCGGCCAGGTCGTCCAGCGACATGCCCAGGGCCGCCCGCAGGCCGCGGATGCGCTTGCGGACCAGGGCGTCCAGCTCGCCATCGTCTTGCGTCATACGCAAGATAGTATGCGATCAGGGCAAGGCGCGGCTACCGTTGGGGCATGCCTCACGATCACCACCATCACGAGCACCACCACGACGGCCTGGCCGACATGCTCGACCTCGACGCCGTTGTGCTGCACGAGTTTCACGCCGGGATCGTCGCCTGGGTGCGCGAGCACGTGCCCGCACCGGGCACCGTCGTCGACATCGGAGCCGGGACCGGGGCGGGGACGTTCGAGCTGCTGGCGCAGTACCCGCAGGCGACCGTCGTGGCCGTGGACAGCTCCGAGGAGATGCTGCGCCGGCTCAAGCACAAGGCGCACAGCGACCGGGTGCGCACCGTGCTGGCCGACCTCGACGCCGGGTGGCCGGGGGAGCTGCCGGCGCCGGACCTGGTGTGGGCGACCAACTCCATGCACCACATGGCCGACCCGGTGCGCGTGCTGCGCGGCATCCGCGACGCCCTCGCGCCCGGCGGGGCGCTGGCGCTGCTGGAGATCGAAGGCTTTCCGCGGTTTCTCGGGCCGGGTGACGAGCTGGAGGAGCGCATCCACGCGGCCATCGCCCGGCGGCGGGCCGTCGACATGCCGCACCTCGGCGGGGACTGGGGCGCGGCGCTGCGCTCGGCCGGGTTCGAGATCCGGGCCGAGCGGCGGTTCACCGCCGACCTGAGCGAGCCGCCCCTGGAGGCGACGCGCCGCTACGCGCAGGCCTCGTTCGAGCGGGTCCGCGAGAACGCCGACCTCACCCCGGAGGACGTCAAGGCGGTCGACGCACTGCTCGAGGCGCTGCCGCGGCGCGACGACCTCACCGTGCACGCGGAGCGGCTCGGCTGGATCGCCGTCCGAGAGGCCTGATCGGTCCCGGGTCGGTAGGCTGCCCGGCATGGGAGACCGGCGTCTGCTGAGCGCCGCGCTGAGCGCGGCCCTGGCGCTGGCTCCCGTGCCGGTCGAGGCGCCGTCGCCGGCCGCCTCCGTGCCGTGCCCGTATGCGTCGATCCCCACCATCCCGCCCACGCCGGCCTCGCCCGAGCGCGATCCGGGTGCGCCCGTCGTCGGCGGGGAACGGATGGGGACCGCGGGGCTCGCCGTGCCCGACGGGGCCCCCGCGCCGCCGACGCTGTCGGCGATGTCGTGGGTGGTCGCCGACCTCGACACCGGCGAGGTGCTCGGGGCGTGCGCGCCGCACCTGCGCCGGCGGCCGGCCAGCGTGCAGAAGCTGCTGCTCGCCGCGACCGTCCTGCCCAAGCTCAGCCCCGACCAGGTCGTCGAGGCCACCGACGCCGACCTCGACCTGCCGGCCGACAGCTCCGCCGTCGGGATGATCCCCGGCGGGCACTACCCGGTCTCCACGCTCTGGTACGGGCTGCTGCTCGAGTCCGGCAACGACACCGCCAACGCCCTCGCGCGGACCGCGGGCGGCGACGGCGGGGTGCCGGCGACGGTCGCCGCCATGAACGCCGAGGCGCACCGGCTGGGCGCCGACGACACCCACGCGGTCACCCCCTCCGGGCTCGACGCGCCCGAGCAGTTCACCAGCGCCTACGACCTCGCGCTCATCGCCCGTGAGGACTTCGACCGGCCGGAGTTCCTGAAGTACGACACCGCGCCCACCTTCCAGTGGCCCGCCCAGCCGCCGAAGGACCCGAAGGGCTTCCAGATCCAGAACGAGAACAAGCTGCTGACCGAGTACGCGGGCGCGATCGGCGGCAAGACCGGCTTCACCGACGAGGCCCGGCACACGTACGTCGGCGCCGCCCAGCGCAACGGCCGGCGGCTGGTCGTCACCGTCATGGGCGCCGAGGTGGTGCCCGCCCGCGCCTGGAAGCAGGGCACGATGCTGCTCGACTGGGGGTTCGCGCGCCCGGCCGGCAGCGCCGTCGGCCGGCTCGTCACGCCCGAGGAGGCGGCCGCGCTGCACAAGCCGTCGCCGGCCGCCGCCACGGCCGCGCCCGCCGTCGCGGCGAGCGGCGACCCGGCGGCCAAGGCGTCGTCTGGGCGGACGGGTCCCGCCCTCGCGCTCGGCGGGGCCGGCGTCGCCCTGCTCGGCGGCGCCGCGTTCGTGTTCGTCCGGGCGCGCCGCCGCTACCGGGTCAGTTCTTGAGGATGCCGGTGACCGGCTGCCCGCAGGCCCGCTGGGCGTCCTTCATGTGGGCGTCGATGTTGCCCACCACGAGCACGACCTCCTGCACCGTGCCCTCGTCGCTCGCGGTGGTCGCGCCGGACTTCTTCAGCTCCAGCATCCGCATCAGGTCGTCGTAGAGGTTGTCGACGGCGTTGCGCAGCGCGGGGTGGACGATCAGCCGGTTGGCGGACCGGTGCATCTTGGGACCCATGTAGCCGATCGCGTACCCGTACGTGTCGGGCAGTTCGACGTCGGCGAGGTTCGGCGGCTGCGGCGAGTCGGGGCCGGTGACGGTGGCGAGCTGGTCGCAGATCCTCGACTTGGCGACGGCGCTGACGCCGTAGCCGGCGCCGGCCCCGCCCGCGGCGACCAGGACGGCGACGACGGCCAGCACCTTGCCGACGCCGCGCGAGCGGCGGGTGTGCGCCGGCGGCGGGAGGTAGGCGGCGGGGGGCGGGGTATGGGCCGGCACGGGCGGCGGCGGGGCGACCGGCGGGGGCGCCTCGAGGTCCACGTAGGTGGCGTACGGATTCGCTGAGCCGTGCTCCGGCAGGCGACGCGAAGGCGTATAGGGGTCGGCCGTCATGCGCGCTGTATCGGCCCGCCCGCGCCCGGCCTTAGCAGAAATCCGGCCGGCGTGGACGGGGAACGCCGACCGTTGTTGGCAGTCTGCCAAGAGGCGTACAGTGCCGGGCATGGCCTATCCGGCGGAGCCCTGGTCGCTGCGCGGCCGGATGTACGTCTCGGTGTTCGTGCTGCCCGCCGCCGCCGTCCCGGCCCTGCCCGCGGAGCTGGCCGGCGCGGTGCGGGTGGTGCGGATCGGCGGGCGCGCGGTCATCGGGGCGGCCTGGGTGGACTACCGGCCGGGCGGCGACCTGAGCTACCGCGAGCTCCTCGCCGCGGTGCTGGTGCGGGCCGGGCTGCGACCGCGCGTGACGATCACCCACATCTGGGTCGACAGCGTCGAATCCCGCGACGGCGGCCGGGCGCTGTGGGGCATCCCGAAGGACCTGGCGACGTTCGAGCTGACCGACGAGCGCGCGGACGCCGCCGGGATCGCCGGGGTCGGCCTGCGCGGGCGGCCGGGCGTCCGGCTGCCCATCGGGTTCCGGGTCGTGCAGGCCCTGGCCGGCGCCGCGAAGACCACGCCGGTGCGGGCCACCGCCCGCTGCGGACCGGCCCGGGTCCGCTGGGCGATCGAACCGGGTGGCCCGCTGGCCTTCCTGGCCGGGCGCCGGCCGATCCTGTCGCTGGTGGCCGGCGACTTCAGAATGCGGTTCGGTCAAGGCGCGCGGTCCGGGCGCGATACTCCGAAGCCATCCCCGGCCAGTTCGTGACGACCCGGCCGGTGCCGGTGCGGTACCAGCTCGAGCAGCCGGTCCAGACGCTGGTGGCGAGCCGCCGCTGCATCTCCGCGTCGAACGCCGCCGCGACGTCGGCGCGCACCTCAAGGGGCCCGGACGCGGCGATCGCCCGCACCGCCTGGACGATGTAGCGGGCCTGGGCCTCGAGGAAGTACACCACCGAGGTGTTGCCGGTGTTCGTGTTCGGCCCGTACATCAGGAACATGTTCGGGAAGCCCGGCACCGTGATACCCAGGTGCGCGTAGGCCCCGCCCGCCCACACGTCGTCGAGGGCCAGGCCGTCGCGGCCGGTCACGCGCATGGGCGTCAGGAACGCGGTGGCGGCGAAGCCGGTGGCGTACACCAGCAGGTCGCAGTCGTACACCGCGCCGTCGGCGGTGTGCACGCCGGCCCCGGTGATCTGCAGGATGTCGTCGGTGACGAGGTTGACGTGCGGGGAGCGCAGGGTGCGGTACCAGTCGCCGGTGAACAGCACCCGCTTGCACCCCATCGCGTAGTCCGGCGTCACCCGGCCCCGCAGCCGCCGCGCCTGGACGAACCGCTGCCCGGCCGAGATCGCCTGGACGAGCCGGCGCGACAGCGGGCGGCCGGTGACGGCCCGCCCGGTCACCACGGTCAGCGCCCACGTCCCGGCCCGGGCCGCGCGCATCAGCCACGGGAAGGCGTGGTTGAGCCGTCTGCGGATTCGGCCGTACCTCCGGTTGGGCTTCGGCAGCGTCCAGGGCGCGCTGCGCTGGAACACGGTGACGCGGGCGGCCCGGCCGGCGACGGCGGGCACGAACTGGACGGCGCTGGCGCCGGTGCCGATCACGCCGATGCGCCTGCCGGACACGTCGATCGCCGGATCCCAGCCGGCGGTGTGCGTGGCCCGCCCGGCGAAGTCCTCGGCGCCCGGGATGGCCGGGATCACCGGCCGCGACAGCTGGCCGGTGGCCGGGACGAGCACGTCGAACTCCTCGGCGTGGCCGTCCTCGAGGGTCAGCCGCCACGCGCGGCCGGTCCAGGCCGCCTCGGCGACGCCGGAGTTGCGCCGCAGGTGGGGCTCGAGGCCGAAGTCGCGCACGCAGCGGCGCAGGTACTCGTGGATCTCCGCCCGCGGCGGGAAGCGCTGCGACCAGTCGGGGTTGAGGGCGAACGAGTAGGAGTACAGCGGCGCGGGAATGTCGCAGGCGCACCCGGGATAGGTGTTGTCCCGCCACACGCCGCCGACGTCGCCGGCCCGCTCGAAGATCGTCAGGTCGGTGAAGCCGGCCCGCCGCAGCAGGTGCGCCGCGGCGATGCCGCCGAACCCGGCGCCGACGACGGCGACGCGGGTCACGGCCGGCGCCCGATCGCGGCCGGGATCACGTCCCGCACGAGGGTGATGAGCGTCGTGGCCAGCAGCGCGTGGACCTGCGCCCGGTCGAGGGCGCCCCGCTCGAGCCACTCGCGGGCGGTGGCCTTGGCCAGGCCGCAGTACGCGCGGATCATCGCCCGCAGCTGCTCGCGGTGCTCCTCGGCATCCGCCAACCCGACGGCGACGAGGATGCTCTCCGCGGCGACGTCGTCGGCCTCGGCGAGCACCCGCTGCACGTCCGGGTCGCGGCCCACGCCGCCGCCGTCGACCGCGGCCAGCCACGAGGTGCTGTGCCGGGACACGACGTCGAGGAACCAGGTGACGCTCGCGTCGACGCGGGTGGCCAGGTCGCCCTCCGGCAGCTGCTCGACCGCGACCGCCGGGATCGTCACGAGCACCCGCACGGCCTCGATGAACAGGCCCTTCTTGGTGCCGAAGTAGTGGTTGATGAGCCCGCGGGCGACGCCGGCGGCGTCGGCGATGTCCGTTGTGGACACTTCGGCGTAGGGCCGGCGGCCGAAGAGCTTCACGGCGCACGACAGGATCTGCTCGCGGCGCTCGTCGGGCTCGAGGCGGCGGCCGCGCTCGGCGACGACCTCAGTCATGACGGGGCACCTCCAGGCGCACGTAGGGCGAGCCGAGCGGCGGGCACGCCACGAGGTGCGGGCGAAGTCCTCGTCGGCGAAGCGGCGGCCGGCCTCGAGGACGCCGACGCGGTACCCCTTCTCGGCCAGCCGCAGCGCGGACACGCTGCCGCCGAAGCCGGAGCCGATGATGATGACGTCGTAGTCGACGTCCGCCGCGGGCATGCCAGCACGGTGCCCGGTTGTTGTCGGGCTGTCAACAACCTACGATTCGGCCGTGGCGCTCTGCACCCACCGCGGCGGCCGGGGCGAGCCGCTGGTGCTGCTGCACGGCATCGGCAGCCGGTGGCAGGTATGGGCGCCGGTCCTGCCGATGCTCGAGGAGCGCTTCGCCGTGCTCGCCCCGACCCTGGCCGGCGCGAGCGTGCCCGACCTCGCCGACGAGGTGCAGCGCCTCGCGGGCGACGGGCCGTTCCATGTCGCGGGCAGCTCGATGGGCGGCGGGGTGGCCCTGGAGCTCGGCCGGCGCGGCGCGGCCCGCTCGGTGACGGCGTTCTCCCCGATCGGCTTCTGGGGCCCGGTCTCGCGCCGCTGGTGCCAGGCGTCGGTGACCGCGGCGAAGATCTGCGCCCGCGGGTTCGCCCCGGCGCTGCCGGCCCTGTCCCGCACGACCGCCGGCCGCGTTGCGCTGTTCGGGCTGTTCTTCGGCCACCCGGGCCGCGTCGACCCGCGGGCCGGGGTCGCCGACGCCCGCCACCTCGCCACCGCGCCCGGGTTCGCCGCGGCGCGCGCGGCCTTCGCCCACCACCGGTTCGCCGGCCCGCTGCCGGACATCCCGGTCACCATCGCCTGGGGTACGCGGGACCTGATCCTGCCGGCGTTCCAGGCCCGCCGCGCGCAGGCGCTGCTGCCCTCGGCCCGCCACGTCCGGCTGCCCGGCTGCGGCCACCTTCCCTTCGCGGACGACCCGCGCGCCTGCGCGGACCTGATCGCCGCCGCGTAACGCCCGGTGCCCGGCAGCGGCGGCGACCGGGCCCTACTGGTCGCTGCGGGTCGCCGGCGGCAGCTGGGGCAGGCCGAACAGCGCGTCGGCGGCGTCGGCGGTCATCGGCTTGCCCAGCGCCCGGCCGAGGCCGGCGTCGCACTCGAGCAGCTGCAGCGCCGTCATCTGCCCGCGCAGGTCGACGCCGGTCGCGGTCACCGAGATGGCCAGGTCGTGGAACATCGAGATGAGCCAGCGGGTCATCGACAGGTTGGAGCGGTGCCCCGGCTCGGTCGGTTCGAGGCCCGAGATGAGCTGCGGGTCGAGCCGGACGCTGTGCACCGGGGTGGCGGTCAGGTTGGCGTGGCCGATGCCGACCTGCGCCACCGCGATGCGCACGCCGGCCCGGTCGAGGCCGTCGAGGGCGAACGCGGCGGCGTCGGTCGGGTCGTGCAGGGCGTGCTCGGGCACGGCCAGGTGCAGGCGGGCGGGCGGCAGCGCCGTGTCCCGCAGTACACCGGCGACCGTAGCGGCGAAGTCGGGGTGGCGCAGCTGTTCCACGGTCACGTCGAGGCTCACGAACGGCGCGCCGACCGGCGTGCGGGCCGGCCGTTCGGTGCGCGGCCGGCCGTCGTGCCGGCCGGCGTCGTGCGGCCCGCCGGGCAGCCGGCGCGGCAGGCGGCCCGCGTGCGCGTTGTCGGGCCAGCGGGCGGCGCGGGCGCACGCGCCGGCCAGCAGCCGCCGCCCGAGCCGGGGCAGCAGGCCGCTCTGGCCGGCCAGGCGCAGCAGCTCCGCCTCCGGCACCGGACCGGTCGCCGGGTGCACCCAGCGCGGCAGCGCGTGCATGCCCACGACGGCGTGGTCCTCGAGGCGGACGATCGGCTGGTACGCCGCCGTCACCGTCCCCGCGGTCAGGGCCTCGGGCAGCGCGTTGGCCCGCTCGTGGCGGCGCAGGTGCGCGGTGGCGCGGCCGGCGTCGTAGACGGCCCAGGCCGTGCCGTCGTGACGGGCCCAGTCCAGGGCCATCGACGCCTGGCGCAGCAGCTCGTCCGGCCCGGCGGACCCGGCCGCGCACTCCACCACGCCGGCCCGCGCCGCGACCGGCACGTCGTGCCCGTCGACCTTCCACGCGACGGGCACCGCGCGCAGGGCCGCATCGGCGATCTTGACGGCGTCGTCGACCCCGGTCGTGCCCGCCGCGACGAGCACGAACGTGTCCCCGCCGAGGTGGGCGAGGTCGTGCCCGCGCTCGGCGGCGAGCGCGCCGAGCCGCTCGGCGATGCCGCGCAGCAGCCGGTCGCCGGCCTCGTGCCCGAGCAGCTGGTTGACGGCGCCGAACCGGCGCAGGTTGACCAGGCACACCGCCCGCCGCCCGGCCCCGCCGTCGCGCAGCAGCGCGATCAGGCCGGCCCGGTTGGGCAGCCCGGTCAGCGGGTCGTGCATCAGCGCGTGGTTGACCCGCCGCTCGAGGTCGCGCTGCCGGTCCCGCCAGGCCGCGCGCTCGCCGCGCCCGAGCGACTCGGCGGCCGCCCACACCTGCGCCCGCATCGCCGTGGTGAACCCGTGCGCGAGCTCGTCGAGCAGTTCGGTGAGCCGGCCCGCGGCCCGCGCGTCGCGCAGCCCGACCGCGTCGAGCAGCTGCTCGCGCAGCAGCCGGGAGCTGGCCAGCAGGACCCGGGGATCGGCGAGGGCGGCGTACACCATGTCGTGCCCGACCCGGTAGCCGTCCGCGCGGTCGAAGTCGGCGCCGCGTAACGCCGCGACGAGACGGTGCGTGAAACCCTCGAGCAGCCGCCGGCGCCGGGTCCGCCCGCCGCGCACGAAGCTGGTGCCGGCGGGCAGTGTGCGGTCCCAGGTCGCGGCGAACGCCGCCACCCGCTCGTCCGCGCTGCCCGCGCCGGTTTCCGTCATGTGGGCGACCCTTTCCAGGACATGACGCACTAAACCGGAGACGAGAAGTGCTTGCCTCCAGCAAGTGATTATTGCGGGCCGCCCTCCGGCAAATCCAGCCCTATCGTGCTATCACGGACTCGGTGTCGTCCCTTTGCGCGCGACGGCGGCCAGGACGGCCGGCTGCGGCGCCTCGTCCTCGTAGGGGTCCGGGTGCCACGAGGTGATCGGCACCAGGCCCGGGGCAACGAGGTCCCATCCGTCGATGAGCGCGGCCACCTGCTCGGGGGTGCGCAGGTGCACGGCGGTGGGCGTGCGCCGGTACAGCGTGCGGACCTGGTCCTGCTGCTCGGACTTGGCCTCGGCGGGAATCCCGTGCGAGAGCGCGACGTGGCTGCCGGAGACGGTCGCCTCGTCGAACCGCTTGATCATCGCACCGGGCGCGTCCTCGTCGGACACGAAGTGCAGCACGGCCATGAGCAGCAACGCGACCGGCTCCGAGAAGTCGATCATCGCGAGCACCTCGGGGTGCGACAGGATCTCGTCGGGCCGGCGCAGGTCGCCGCTGATCGCGCCGGCCCGCGGGTTGTCGGCCAGGATGTGCCGGCTGTGCGCGACGGCGACGGGGTCGATGTCGACATACATGACCCGGGCCTCGGGCGCCGTCGCCTGCGCCACCTCGTGCACGTTGCCCAGCGTCGGGATGCCCGAGCCGATGTCGAGGAACTGCCGCACGCCCTGGTCGGTCAGCCACTGCACGGCCCGGCCGAGATAGGCCCGGTTGGCGTGCGCGAGCTGGAAGATGCCGGGCCACGCCCGCTGGGCCGCCTCGGCGAACTCGCGATCCACCTCGAAGTTGTGAAACCCGCCGAGCGTGTAGTCGTAGACCCGCGCCGCGTTCGGCGTGGTGATGTCGACCCCGTCCGGCACCCACTCCGGCAGTCCCACGGCACCCCTCCCCGTCGTCTGTCCCGGGTCGACCTTACATCGATGGCGGTGCTCCGCAGGCGCCGGAAAGTGTCGTACCTTCGGTGCAGAATGCGGCCATGGAGGAGAACAACGGGGGACCCAGGCCGTTTCGCGACCGGGCCGACCTGCACCGGATCCTGGTGCTGGTGCTCGATCTGCTGCGCACCGCCGGGCCGGCCGGGTGCGACTACCGCCTGGCGGGGACCGCGGCGGCGCTGGCGCAGGGCGTGCCGCTGCGGGCCGGTGACATCGACATCCTGATGGCCACGCGGCCGGACGTCGACCGCTTCGCCACCGCGCTGTCCGCGCACCGCTGCCTGGTGCCGCCCAACTGGCTTGCGGCGGCGTCGCAGTATTACGCGAGCTTCGAGGTCGAGGGCTTCAAGGTGGAGGCGAGCACGGTCGAGTATGCGGCCGCCGGCGACACCTTCGAGTGCGCCGGCACCGGGCCTTGGAAGCACTTCGTCGAGCTGCCGGTGGCGCACCATGTGGTCCCGGCGGTGCGCCTGGAGCTGCGGCTGGTGACCGAACTGGTGCGCGATCGGCCGGACCGCTACGAGCCCCTGCTGGCCTACCTGAGCTCGCGCGACCCGGATGTGGCGTTGATCGAGCGGGCCATGCGGGACCGGGAGGTGGCTGCGGAGCTGCGCCGGTTGGTGGCGGCCCGCTTGGCATCGGCCTGAGGGGCGTCGGGCGCCCCGCCTCGAACACCGGCCGTGCACTGGCGCAGACAGGTTTGTTATGGAAACCTATTGGCGTGACTTCAGGATCTGGTGGCGTCGGCGGGGAGACGCGGCAGGGGCGGCCCGGGCATCGGGAGACCTGGCTGCCGCTGCTGGTGCTGGGGGTGGTGGCGCTCTGGGCGATTCCGGTGTACCGGCCGGTCGTCGACGGCTGCGGGCCTGCGTGCCGGGCCGTGCAGTTCTGTTGGTGGGCCGGCCTGGTGCTCGGGTACGTGGTGATCGCCCGGGCGTGCCGAGGTCGCGGGTTTCGGCTGCTGCCGTACGTGCTCGGCGGCGTCGCGTTCGCCGCGCTGTCCGTGACCGTCGTGGCGTCCGCCCGCGGGCTCGGCGGGCCGAGCCAGGCCGATGACCGCGCGGCGTTCGTGCCGTATCTGGTCCGGGTGCTCGATCCGACCGGGGTGATCGGGCTGGCGCTGCTCGCGCTGGCCTGGCTGGAGCGGCGGGCCGCGATGCTGCTGTTCGCGCTCGGGTTCCTCGCCGTGGCGCTGGTGCCGTTCGACCTCGGGTCTGCGCTGCTGGTCGTCAGCGGGGGTGTGCTGCTGCTCGGCAGTGCCGGGTTCGCGGTTGCGCAGCGGCTGCGGGCCCGGTGGGCGGACGACGCGAGGACCGCCGGGGTAGCGTCGCCGGGTGGGCGGCGAACCTCCGGTGCGGATCGGGCTGCGGGTCGATGACGTCGGCGCGGCCCTCGAGCTGTACGAGCGCTTCGGCTTCGTCCCGGTCGGCGTCGTGCCCGCCCCCGGCGGCCGCCCGGTGATGGCGATCGCCCGCCGCGGCCCGCTGCAGCTGCTCGTCGACGCGCTCGAGGGGCTGCCGTTCCCCGACACGGAGCGGGAGCGGCACACCGTCGCCGGGCCGCGTGGCCTCGGGGTGGTCATCGGCATCGCGGCGGACGCACCGGACGACGTCGACGAGCTGACCCGGCGCGCCGCCGCGGCGGGCTGCGTGGTCGGCGCCGGGCCCGCCGACGCCCCGTGGGGCGAGCGGTACGCCGAGGTCGTCGACCCGTACGGGTACACGTGGAAGTTCTTCCGGGTCTTCGACAACGGGTCCGGCGACGGTCTCGACGCGGCCCGTGAGCACTTCCGCGGCGCCTGACGGACCGTCCCGGTAACGGGTCAGCCGAGGCCGGAGACGAGCGCGGCCGCGGACAGCGCGAGCGCGCCCCCGGCGCCGACCAGGCCCGCGATCCGGGTGGCGCGGCCGTCGGGGGAGCGTCGCACGTACCGCCGCGCCGCCGCGGCGAAGGCCAGGCCGCCCAGCAGGAACCAGGGGCCCCAGAGGTAGAGGTACCACCGGCTGATGCCGCGCAGCGCCGGGTCGATGGCGACGGCGCCGGCCTCGACCAGGAGGCCCTGGACGATGAACAGCAGGCCGTGCCAGGCCAGCAGCACGCCGGCGCCCCAGCCGCAGCAGACCAGCAGCCGCCCGGCGGCCGGGCCCCACGAGCGGGTCAGCCCGAGGCCGATGGCGGCGGCGACGAGCTTGAGCACGACCGTGGCCCACAGCACCGCCAGGAACCAGGCGACCCCGTCCTGCGCCAGCTCGACCAGCGACGGCGACACCGTCGTCGAGGCCCCGAAGTCGTTGCCGAGCGCCCAGAACAGGCTCGGCACGGCGAACAGCACACCCCACGCGGCCGCGGCATAGCCCGGCCATCGCGCCCCCGCGTCCGGCATGAGCCGAGTATGGCATCCGTCGACCCCCGCGCGCCGCACCGCTCAGGGCGGTCACAGTGTGCGGAGGGATGATCGGCGCATGGCGCGAGTGGCAATCATGGCGATCGGCAGCCGGGGCGACGTCGCGCCGTACACCGGGCTCGGCGTACGGCTGCAGGAGGCCGGCCATCCGGTCACCATCGCCACGCACGCCGCCTTCGAGCCCCTCGTGCGCCGGCACGGGCTCGGCTTCCACCTGTTGCCGATGGACGCCCAGGAGCAGCTGCAGAAGCGCTTCGCCGACCGCGGGCTGGTGCGGATGACGATGGCCGTCAACCGGGTCGTCGCCGAGCACGCGGTGCCGCTGGCCACGGCGATGCTGGAGGCCGCGCGCGGCGCCGACGTGCTGCTGGTCACCCCGACCAGCTGGTTCGGCGTGCACATCGCCGAGGGGCTCGGGATTGCCAGCCTCGGCGTGTACCTGCAGCCGCTCTCGCCCACGCGGGAGTTCCCGCCGCCGACGCTGGCCACCCGCTCCCTCGGCCGCGCGGCCAACTTCCGGCTGGCGTCGCTGCTGCTCAACGTCGGGCAGCGGCCGTTCCGCCACGCCGTCGCCGGGCTGCGCGCGCAGCTGGGACTGCCGCCGACGACGCCGTCGGCGTGGCTGGCCGCCCAGCAGGCCCGGCGCTGGCCCATCCTCTACGGCTACAGCCCGCTGGTGCTGCCCGCGCCGCCGGACTGGCCGGCGTGGCACCGGCCCGTCGGCTACTGGTGGCCGGCGCCCGAGCCGCAGTTCCGGCCCGCGCCCGAGCTCGCGGACTTCCTCGACGCCGGCCCGCCGCCGGTGTACATCGGGTTCGGCAGCATGCCCGCCCGGCACCGCGCCGCGCTGTCGGCCCTGCTCGTGTCCGCGGTGCGGCGGGCCGGCGTGCGGGCCGTGGTGAGCGCCGGCTGGGCGGGCCTGAGCGCCGGCGCCGGCGACGACGTCATCGGCGTCGACGACGTGCCGCACGAGTGGCTCTTCCCGCGGATGGCGGCGGTGGTACATCACGCCGGCGCCGGCACGACGGCGGCCGGGCTGCGCGCCGCAGTGCCGGCGGTGCCCGTGCCGGTCCTGGTCGACCAGCCGTTCTGGGCGCAGCGCCTACGACTGCTGGGCGTCGCGCCCGACGCGATCCCGCGGCGCCGGCTCAGCGCCGGGCGGCTGGCGGCGGCGCTGCGGGAGGCGGTGGGCGAGCCGGCGTACCGGCACCGGGCCGAGGCCCTGGCCGCCCGCCTGGCCGAGGAGGACGGCGCCGCGGCCGTGCTGCGCGAACTGGAGCGCCTGACGGGCTGACACCACACCTCCGGCGCGGGGCTCCATTGTGGACACCCATCGCTGGGAACGTTCCCAGCGGCCCGCTTCCCGCCCCCGGCGGCCCTGTCGCATTCCGTAGTGTTTCGTTGAGTGTGGGGTCGGGATTCCTGCATCAGGTCAGCCGAACGGTCATTTTGCGTGACCGGCACCACGTGATGCCAGGCGTACGGGCTTATCGTGGCAGCGCTAACATCAACAGCGGGGGGAGGGACATGCGCGCAACCAGCCACAACCGGGCAGCCGTCATGAACGACGTGGCCCGGCTTGCCGGGGTGTCGCACCAGACGGTGTCCCGGGTCCTCAACGACCACCCGAGCGTCAGCCCCGCGACTCGCGAGCGCGTGCTCGAGGCCGTCCGTCAGCTCAACTACCGCCCCAACGCGATGGCCCGCGGCCTGGCCGGCCGCCGCTCGCGCGTCGTCGGCGTCGTCTCCTTCGACACCATCCTCTACGGCCCCGCCTCCACGCTGCTCGGCATCGAGCGCGCGGCCCGCGCCGCCGGCTACGGCGTCAGCATCGTGACCCTGGAGCGCGTCGACCACGCCGGCATGGTGTCCGCGCTGTCCGCCCTGGCCGACCAGTCCGTCGCGGGCGTCGTCGTCATCGCACCGCAAACCGCCGCCGTCGCCGCCCTGCACAACATGCCGCTCGGCATGGCCGCGGTCGCCGTGGAGACCGACGCCGGCGGCGAGGTCCCGGCCATCTCCGTCGACCAGGTCACCGGCGCCCGCCTGGCGGTGCGGCACCTGCTCGATCTGGGCCACCGCAAGGTCTGGCACCTCTCGGGCCCCCGCGACTGGCTCGAGACCCACGGCCGCATCGAGGGCTGGCGCCTCACGCTGGAGGAGGCCGGCCTGCCCGCCCCGCCCATCATGACCGGCGACTGGAGCGCCCGTTCGGGGTACGACGCCGGCCTGGAGCTCGCCGCCCGCGACGACGTCACCGCGGTCTTCGCCGGCAACGACCAGATGGCCCTGGGCATGATGCGCGCCTTCCACGAGCGCGGCATCCGCGTCCCCGACGACGTGAGCATCGTCGGCTTCGACGACATCCCGGAGGCCGAGTTCCTGTCGCCACCCCTGACCACGATCCGCCAGGACTTCGACGAGGTCGGCCGCCGCTGCATCGCCGCGCTGCTCCGCCTGATCGAGGCGGACCTGCGCGAGGGCCCCGACCGCCCGTCGCCCGACCCGCGCGTGGCCCCGACCCTGATCCTGCGCCGCAGCACCGCGGCTCCTCGCTCCGCGTGACGCCTTTTCACGCTGGGTGAGCGGATCCGGCGCCGTTTTGGTGGCGTGGGGTAGCGTGAGGGAGAACGGTGCGGCCGCCGACGGGGTTGGCTTCGCTTCGACGCCGCCCGATGCCCGTGACTCGACCGCCACGGACGCAGCCTGCTCGCAAGGTGCCAGCAAGTCGCCTCGCGCGCACGCCCGCCCGCCGGCGCACGCGTCCACGGCCCGGCTCGGCGCGGTGTTCGGCGCGCCGCGGTGTGGTGCGGTCGCTGGCGCGCTCCGGTCAGGGCTGTGCAGGCGAGGCCAGCGATCGGGCCAGGCGCTCGCCGTCGGGCCAGGGGCCGAATCCGGTCCTGGAGTCCAGATGGCCGACCGCGCCGGCGTCGTGCAGCTGCGGGCCCCAGTCCCGCGCGTACGCCTCGAACTGCTCGAACGTCGTCATCGGGTCGTTGCGGCTCGCGACCACGATCGAGCGGAACGGCAGCGCGCCGCGGGGCACCTGGTCGATGAAGACGTCGACGGTCTCGCCCGGGGCGGGGGCCCAGGCGGGGTCGAGGTACGGCGGCGTGACCAGCAGGGCGGCGCGGACGGGGCCGGTGTGCTGCGCGGCCCAGACGGCGACGGTCAGGCATCCGGCGCTGTGCGCGACGAGGATCGCGGGCTCGTCCGTGGCGCTGATCGACGCGTGCAGGGCCGCGACCCGGTCGGCGGCGACGTAGGGCGGGCCGGGAGGCTCGGGCGCCCAACGGAACTCCGGGTGGTCGCGCACCCAGGCCCGCGACCAGTGGCCGGGGAACGGGATGCCACGGCCGGGCACGAGAAGGTACCGCGTCACGCGGGCCACCGTAGCGTGAAGCCCGACCCGCAACCGCGCACGGCGAAGCGCAACGACCACGCGCGACCACGGCGGAAAGGGCTACGGCGCGGAGTTTGCGGACGCGCGCACGACCAGGTGCGGTGAAAGATGCACGGGGCCGACGTCCGGCGCGGGCGTGCCGGCCAGCTGCGCCACGAGCAGTTCGACGCTGCGGCGGCCCAGCTCCGCAAAGTCCTGGTGGATCGTCGTGAGCGGCGGCAGGAAGTACCCGGACTCGGGCGTGTCGTCGAAGCCGACGACGCTGACGCGGGTGGGGACGGCGCGGCCGGCCTCGTGGAACGCGCGCAGCACGCCGAGCGCGATGTGGTCGTTGCCGCAGAACACGGCCGTCACGCGGGGGTTCGACGCCAGGCGCTGGCCGCGCAGGTAGCCCGAGCGGGCGCTCCAGTCGCCGGGCTCGATGGCGGGGACCGGGGCGCCGGCGGCGTGCAGGGTCTGGCGCCAGCCGTCGATGCGGTCGCGGGCCTCGGGCCAGTCGGCAGGTCCCGGGACGTGGTGGACCGTCTCGTGGCCGAGGCCGAGCAGGTGGCTGGTCGCCAGGCAGGCGCCGCGGACGTTGTCGACGCGCAGCATCGGCACGAAGCCGTCGTCCGCGCCGCCGACGCCGACGGCGGGGGTGCCGGGCGGGACCTGGGTCAGGGCGTCGGCGACGGAGTTTTTCGGGGCGATCGCGATGATGCCCTCGACCGCCTGGGCGCACAGCTGCTCGACCGCGTCCAGCACGGCGTGGCGCTCCAGCGAGCGGATCGTGGCGATGCTGACGTAGTAGCCGGCCTCGCGTGCGGCCTTCTCGATGCCGTAGATCATCGATGCCGGGCCGGCCAGCGTGGTCTCGAAGCCGATCAGGCCGATCGTGCGCGAGCGGGCCGTGACCAGGGTGCGGGCGGCCAGATTGCGGCGGTAGTTGAGCACCCGCACGGCGTCCAGGACGCGCTCGCGGGTGGCCGCGCTCACATTCGGCAGGTCGTTGAGGACCCGGGACACCGTCTGATGTGACACGCCGGCGAGGCGGGCCACGTCGCGCATGCCGACCTTGCGCAGCGGTGGCTCGACGGCGTCCAGGTCGGGCCCGCCGCCGGCGTGCGCGACCGGGCCGGGGCGACCGCGGTCCGGTCCGATGACTGCAGACACGGAGTGTCTCCTTCCGGCAACATCTCGGCCGCCGCTACTTGACGCCCGGGATGAGAACGCTAACACTCTCGAAATACAACCGCGATGGCCAATGCAAACGGGCCACAAGCGCGGCCAGGTCACCGCCACACACCCCAGGCGTGTGGCCATCGGCTCGTCGATGTGAACGTTAACGCTAGGGCGAAGGGAAAGATGCAGTGCTGAAACGATGGTCCGCCGCCATCCTTGGTGGCGTACTCCTCGCGGGCGCGCTCGGCGCGTGTGGTGGGGAGAAGAGCGATGACGCCGGTAGCGGCAGCGCGCCCAAGGGTGACAAGAAGATTGTCATGGGTTTTGCGCAGGTCGGTGCTGAGAGTGGCTGGCGGACGGCGAACACGAAGTCGATCCAGGACGCTGCGGCTGCTGCGGGTATCGAGTTGAAGTTCTCTGATGCGCAGCAGAAGCAGGAGAACCAGATCAAGGCGATCCGGAGTTATATCGCGCAGAAGGTTGATGTCATCGCGTTCTCGCCGGTCGTGGAGTCCGGCTGGGACACGGTGTTGAAGGAGGCCAAGGACGCGAAGATCCCGGTGATCCTGACCGACCGTGCGGTGGACTCGAAGGACACCACGCTGTACAAGACGTTCCTGGGGTCGGACTTTGTGGTGGAGGGGAAGAAGGCCGGGGACTGGCTGGTGAAGGAGTACCAGGGCAAGACCGATCCGGTGAACATCGTGGAGTTGCAGGGTACGACGGGTTCGGCGCCGGCCAATGACCGTAAGGCGGGGTTCGCTGATGCGATCAAGGGCAGCCCGAATTTGAAGATCATCGCGTCGCAGACGGGTGACTTCACGCGGGCGAAGGGCAAGGAGGTCATGGAGGCCTTCCTGAAGGCGAACCCGAAGATCGATGTGTTGTATGCGCACAACGATGACATGGCGCTGGGTGCGATCGAGGCGATCGAGGCGGCGGGGAAGAAGCCGGGCACCGACATCAAGATCATTTCGGTGGATGCGGTGAAGGACGGCATGACGGCGCTGGCTGCCGGGAAGATCAACCACATTGTGGAGTGCAGCCCGCTGCTCGGCCCTCAGCTGATGGATCTGGCGAAGAAGGTCGTGGCGGGGGAGTCGGTGGAGCCGCGGATTCTGACGGTGGAGACCGAGTTCACGCCGGAGCAGGCGAAGGCCGCGCTTCCGGACCGCAAGTACTGACGAGTCCTGACACAGAGATCTGAACCATGCTGACCATGACCGGCATCACCAAGCAGTTCCCGGGTGTCATGGCCCTGCAGGACGTGGACTTTCGCCTGTTGCCAGGTGAGGTCCACGCCCTCATGGGCGAGAACGGCGCCGGGAAGTCGACTCTGATCAAGGTGCTCACGGGTGTCTACAGCAACGACGCGGGCGAGATTGTCCTCGACGGGACCCCGGTGCGGTTCTCCGGGCCGCTGCAGGCGACCCAGGCCGGCATCAGCACGGTCTATCAGGAGGTCAACCTCTGCCCGAACCTTTCGGTCGCGGAGAATGTGTTCATCGGGCGGGAGCCGCGTACGTTCGGGCACATCCGCTGGCGCGAGATGCGTCGGCGGGCGGCGGATCTGCTGCACCGTCTTGAGCTTGACCTCGATGTGTCGGCGCCGTTGTCGGACTATTCGATTGCGGTGCAGCAGATGGTGGCGATCGCCCGGGCGATCGATGTCGAGGCGAAGGTTCTGGTCCTGGACGAGCCGACGTCCAGCCTTGATGCGGGTGAGGTGGCCCAGTTGTTCCGGGTCATGCGCCAGCTCAAGGAGCAGGGGATCGCGATCCTGTTCGTGTCGCATTTCCTGGACCAGGTGTATGAGATCTGCGACCGGATGACGATCCTGCGTAACGGCCGGCTCGTCGGTGAGCACGTCGTCGCCGACCTGCCGCAGCTGGAGCTGGTCAGCCTCATGATCGGCAAGGAGCTGGCCCTGCTGGAGCGGCTCGAGGACCAGCCCAAGCGGCGCCTCGACAACGCTGAACCGGTCGTGCAGGCCGAGGAGCTCGGCCGCAGCGGCACCATCGCCCCGTTCAGCCTCACCATCCACAAGGGCGAGGTCGTCGGGATGGCGGGGCTGCTGGGCAGTGGGCGTACCGAGGCGGCCCGGCTCTTCTTCGGCGCCGACAAGGCCGACAGCGGCCGGCTCACCGTCGACGGCCGGCCGGTCGCCATGCACGGCCCGCGCACCGCGATGCAGCACGACATCGCGTTCTGTTCGGAGAACCGCCGCACCGAGGGGCTCGTCGAGGAGCTGTCGGTGCGGGAGAACATTGTGCTCGCCCTGCAGGCCGCCCGCGGCTGGTCCCGGCCGTTGTCGCGCCGCCGCCAGGACGAGCTCGTCGAGAAGTACATCAAGGCCCTCGACATCCGCCCGGCCAACCCCGAGCTGCCGGTGCGCAACCTCAGCGGCGGCAACCAGCAGAAGGTGCTCCTGGCGCGCTGGCTCATCACCGAGCCGCGGCTGCTCATCCTCGACGAACCCACCCGCGGCATCGACGTCGGCGCCAAGGCCGAAATCCAGCGGCTGGTCACCGAACTCTCCGACGGCGGCATGGCGGTGCTGTTCATCTCCGCCGAACTGGAAGAGGTCCTCCGCCTGAGCCACAAGATTGCGGTACTGCGCGACCGCCGAATGGTCGCCGAACTGCCCAACACCGACGACGTCGACACGGACCGGCTCATGGCCGCCATCGCCGAGGGAGGCGGTACCGCGTGAAGCGCTTCATCTGGCCCGTCGGCGTGCTCGTCGCGCTGCTCATCACCAACGTCATCCACACGCACACCTTCTTCAGCATCGAGCTGCGCGACGGCCACCTCTATGGGTCCATTGTGGACATCCTGCGCGCCTCGGCCCCGCTGGCCCTGGTGGCGCTCGGCATGACCCTGGTGATCGCCACCGGCGGCATCGACCTGTCGGTCGGCGCCGTCGTCGCCATCGCCGGCGCCCTGGCCTGCCTGCACATCAGCGGCCTGGGCGATCAGGGCAGCGTGACCGGCGTGCTCGTCGCCGTCGGCCTGGCCATCGGCCTGTCGCTGGTCCTCGGCGCGTGGAACGGGTTCCTGGTCGCCACGATCGGCATCCAGCCGATCATCGCGACCCTGATCCTCATGGTCGCCGGGCGCGGCCTGGCCCAGCTCATCACCGACGGGCAGATCATCACCGTCAACTCCGGGCCGTACAAGATGATCGGGGCCGGCTACTGGCTCGGCCTGCCGCTGTGCGTGCTCATCGCCGGCGCGGTGGTGGCCCTCGCCGCGGTGCTCGTGCGCCGCTCGGCGCTGGGCATGCTGCTGGAGGCCGTGGGCGGCAACGCCGAGGCGTCGCGGCTGGCCGGCATCAAGTCGCGGTGGCTGATCCTGGCCGTGTACGTCTTCGCGGCCGTCTGCGCCGGCATCGCCGGGCTGATGATCAGCTCCAACGTGTCCAGCGCCGACGGGAACAATGCCGGTCTGCTCATCGAGCTCGACGCGATCCTCGCCGTCGTGCTCGGCGGCACCTCGCTGTCGGGCGGCCGGTTCTCGATCGTCGGCACGGTCCTCGGCGCGGTGATCATCAAGACTTTGGACATCACGATCTACACCATCGGTGTCCCGCCGGAGGTGACGCTGCTGTTCAAGGCGATCGTGGTGATCGTGCTGTGCCTGGCGCAGTCGCCGAAGTTCCGGGCCATGTTCCAGCGGCAGCGGCCCGTGACGGCTGCGGTGCCCGCCGATGAGAAGGTGCAGGTGCGCGCATGACGCTCGCCGCCAACTGGCTGCGCAAACCCGCGATGGCCACCGGCATCCTGCTGCTGCTCATGTACAGCGTCGGCGTCGTGCGCTACCCGGGGTTCGACGACACGCAGATCGTGTTGAACATTTTCATCGACAACGCGTTCCTGCTCGTCGTCGCGGTCGGCATGACCTTTGTGATCCTGACCGGGGGTATCGACCTGTCGGTCGGCGCGGTCGTGGCGCTGACCACGATGATCGCCGCCACGCTGCTGGAGAAGGGCGTCAACCCGGGGCTGGTACTCGTGGTGGTGCTGGCCGTCGGCGCGGTGATCGGCCTGGGCATGGGCTGCATCATCCACTTCTTCGACATCCAGCCGTTCATCGCCACCCTCGCCGGCATGTTCCTGGCCCGCGGCACCTGCTACGTCATCAGCACCGACTCGATCCCCATCACCAACCAGTGGTGGAACGACGTCGCCTCCGCGAAACTGCGCTTCGGCGGCTTCCACATCGGCTGGAGCGTCGTCATCTCCGCCGCCCTCGTCGTCGCCGCCGCCTACGTGCTGGCGTACACCAGGCTGGGCCGCAACATCTACGCCCTCGGCGGCAACCAGCAGTCAGCCCTGCTCATGGGCCTGCCCGTCGGCCGCACCAAAATCGCCGTCTACACCATCAGCGGCATCTGCTCAGCCCTCGGCGGCGTCCTGCTCACCTTCTACACCCCGTCCGGCTACGGCCTCAACGCCCTGGGCATGGAACTCGACGCCATCGCCGCCGTCGTCATCGGCGGCACCGTCCTCACCGGCGGCTCCGGCTTCGTCCTCGGCACCGTCCTCGGCGTCGGCGTCCTCGGCCTCATCCAAACCATCATCACCTTCCAAGGCACCCTCAGCTCCTGGTGGACCAAGATTTTCATCGGCGTACTGCTGTTCGTCTTCATCGTCCTGCAGCGCACAGTCACCAGAAAAAAGACCGCGCGGAGAACCACATGACGCAATACGTAGTCGGTGTCGACTTCGGCACCCTGTCCGGCCGGGCGGTGGTGGTGCGGGTCGGCGACGGCGCCGAACTCGGCACCGCCGTCCACGAGTACCGGCACGGCGCCGTCGAGCGCACCCTGCCGGCCACGGGCGAGGTGCTGCCGCCGCACTGGGCGCTGCAGATGCCGCAGGACTGGGTCGACGTACTGCGGCATGCAGTACCGGCGGCGGTCGCGGCGGCCGGCGTCGACCCCGGCTCGGTGATCGGCATCGCCACCGACTTCACCGCGTGCACCTTCCTGCCCGTGCTGGCCGACGGCACGCCGCTGTGCGAGCTGCTCCCGGACGTGCCGCACGCCTACCCCAAGCTGTGGAAACACCACGCGGCGCAGGGCCAGGCCGACCGGATCAACGCCCTCGCCGCGCAGCGCCAGGAGCCATGGCTGCAACGGTACGGCGGGAAGCTCTCCTCGGAGTGGCAGCTCGCGAAGGCGTTGCAGGTGCTCGAGGAGGCCCCGGACGTCTACGCGCGCGCCGATCGGTTCATCGAGGCGGCCGACTGGATCGTCTGGCAGCTGGCCGGTGTGGAGACCCGTAACGCGTGCACGGCCGGGTACAAGGGCGTCTTCCAGGACGGCACCTACCCGTCCAAGGACTTCTTGTCGGCTCTGGACGAGGGGTTCGGCGACTGGGTGTCCAAGGTGGACGGTCCGCTGTCGCCGCTCGGCGGACGGGCCGGCTCGCTGACCGAGGAGGCGGCCAGCTGGACCGGCCTGCCGGCGGGCATCGCGGTCGCCGTCGGCAACGTCGACGCGCACGTGACGGCCCCGGCGGCCAAGGCGGTCGAGCCCGGCCAGCTCGTCGCGATCATGGGCACCTCGACCTGCCACGTGATGAGCGGCGCGTCGCAGGCCGAGGTGCCCGGCATGTGCGGCGTGGTGCAGGACGGCATCATCCCGGGCCTGTGGGGCTTCGAGGCCGGCCAGTCCGGCGTCGGCGACATTTTCGGGTGGTACGTCGAGACGCTGCTTTCCGGCGGCCGGTCCCACGAGGAGCTCACCGAGCTCGCGGCCGCCCAGAAGCCGGGCGCGCACGGCCTGGTCGCCCTCGACTGGCACAACGGCAACCGCTCGGTCCTCGTCGACCACGGCCTGTCGGGCGTCATCGTCGGCCAGACCCTGGCCACCCGCCCCGAGGACGTGTACCGCGCCCTCGTCGAGGCGACGGCCTTCGGCACCCGCACGATCGTCGACGCGCTGGAGTCGTCGGGCGTTCCGGTCGTCGAGTTCATCGCGGCGGGCGGGCTGCTCAGGAACCGCTTCCTGATGCAGGTGTACGCCGACGTCCTGCGCCGGCCGATCTCGGTGATCGGCTCGGAGCAGGGCCCGGCCCTCGGCTCGGCCATGCACGCCGCGGTCGCCGCCGGCGCCTACCCGGACATCCGGGCGGCGGCCGAGGCCATGGGCAAGGTCGAGCGGAACGTCTACGTCCCGGACCCGGCGGCCGCCGACGTGTACGACCGCCTGTACGCCGAATATTCGGCGCTGCACGACTACTTCGGCCGCGGCGCGAACGACGTGCTGCATCGGTTGCGCGCGCTGCGCGAGGAGGTCTCCCGGTGAGTGTGATCGCCAAGCTTCGGGCGGAGGTCTGCGATCTGCACCGGGAGCTCATCCGGTGGGGCCTGGTCGCCTGGACCGCGGGAAACGTCTCGGCGCGGGTGCCGGGGGAGGACCTGCTGGTCATCAAGCCGTCCGGGGTCTCGTACGAGGACCTGAGCCCGGAGGCGATGGTCGTCGCCGACTTCGCCGGCCGCCTGGTCGACGGCCACCATGCGCCGTCGTCGGACACCGAGGCCCACGGTTACGTCTACGCGCACATGCCGCACATCGGCGGGGTCGTGCACACGCACAGCCCATACGCGACGGCCTGGGCCGCCCGCGGCGAGCCGATCCCGTGCTCGATCACCGCGATGGCCGACGAGTTCGGCGGCGACATCCCCGTCGGACCGTTCGCGCTCATCGGCTCCGACGCCATCGGCCGCGGCATCGTCGAGACCCTGAACGGCCACCGCTCGCCGGCGGTGCTCATGCGCCAGCACGGGCCGTTCACGATCGGCACCACCGCGAAGGCCGCCGTCAAGGCGGCCGTCATGTGTGAGGACGTGGCCCGCACCATGCACCTCGCCCGCCAGCTCGGCCCCGTGGAACGACTGCCGTCGCAGGCGGTCGATTCCTTGCACGACCGCTACCAGCACGTATATGGACAGCATCACCCCGGCCAGAAGGGCGCACGATGACGCACGAGGTTTGGTTCCTGACCGGCAGCCAGGGTCTGTACGGGCCCGAGACTCTGGAGCAGGTGGCGTCGCAGTCGCGCGAGATCGCCGCCGCGCTGGACGAGGCCCCGGACGTCGGCCCGCGCGTCGTGTGGAAGCCCGTGCTCACCTCGGCGGCCGACATCCTGCGGGTGTGCCTCGAGGCCGGCAACGACCCGAACGTGGTCGGCGTGATCGCGTGGATGCACACGTTCTCGCCGGCGAAGATGTGGATCTCCGGCCTCGACGCGCTGCGCACCCCGCTGCTGCACCTGCACACGCAGGCGAACGTCGCGCTGCCCTGGGCCGACATCGACATGGACTTCATGAACCTCAACCAGGCCGCGCACGGCGACCGCGAGTTCGGGTACATCCAGTCCCGCCTCGGCGTCGCCCGCAAGACCGTCGCCGGCCACGTGAGCGACCCGCGGGTCCTGCAGCGCATCGGCGCCTGGGCGCGCGCCGCCACCGGCTACGCGGCGATGCGCTCGCTGCGCCTGGTCCGCTTCGGCGACAACATGCGCGACGTGGCCGTGACCGAGGGCGACAAGGTCGAGGCCCAGCTGCGCTTCGGCGTGTCGGTCAACACCTTCGGCGTCAACGACCTGGTCGCCGCGGTCGACGCCGCGCTCGACGCCGACGTCGACAAGCTCGTCAAGGAGTACGCCGACACGTACCGCGTCTCGGCCGCCCTGCTGGGCGAGCGCGCCGACTCGCTGCGCTACGCCGCCCGCATCGAGCTGGGCCTGCGCGGCTTCCTGGAGGCCGGCGGGTACAAGGCCTTCACCACGAACTTCGAGGACCTGGGCGGCCTGCGTCAGCTCCCCGGCCTCGCGGTGCAGCGCCTGATGGCCGACGGCTACGGCTTCGGCGGCGAGGGCGACTGGAAGACCTCGGTCCTCGTGCGCACGCTCAAGGCGATGGCTCCCGGGGGCGGGACGTCGTTCATGGAGGACTACACGTACGACCTGACGCCCGGCCAGGAGGTCATCCTCGGCGCCCACATGCTGGAGGTGTGCCCGTCGATCGCGGCGGACACCCCGTCGTGCGAAATTCACCCGCTCGGCATCGGCGGCCGGGAGGACCCGGTGCGGCTCGTCTTCGACGCCGCGCCGGGGCCGGCCGTGGTCCTCGGCCTGGCCGACCTGGGCGAGCGCTTCCGCCTGGTGGCGAACGAGATCGAGGTCGTCGCGCCGTCCGCGCCGCTGCCGAAGCTCCCGGTGGCCCGGGCCGTCTGGAAGCCGGCCCCCGACCTGTCGACGTCGGCCGAGTCGTGGCTGACCGCGGGCGGCCCGCACCACACCGTGCTGTCGCAGGCGGTCGGGGTGGAGGAGCTGCAGGACCTGGCGGAGATGGTGTCGACGGAGCTGCTGGTCATCGACTCGTCGACGACGACGCGGGAGTTCGCGAAGGAGGTCCGCTGGAACGCGGCCTACTACCGGCTGGCCCGCGGCTTCTGACGCTGTCCGACGGCCGGGCCTCTTGCGGCCCGGCCGTCGCCGTCGGCGGCGCCCTGGCCCGCGGCTTCTGACGGCTGGGCCTCTCGGGGCCCGGCCCTTTCCCGAAAAGTCGGGCGCTGGCGCGCCACGACTTTTCGGATTTATTCCCCGACGGGTCTTAAGTCCGGTTCCGCTACCCTTCGCCCATCTCGGGGACCTCGGTGATCCACGTGCGGGCGGCCGCCGGCAGGGGAGAGGCGCCCTTCGCGTACGTGGCGATGCCCGTCATCAGGCCCGGCCACAGCGAACCGCGCCACCGCCCGCCGAACGGGCTGAGCAGGATCAGGCGCCGGCCGTTCCACCAGCCGTGGGTCTCGGTTCCCGCGGTACCGCGGACGGTGACGTGCGTGTCGGGGAAGTCCCGCAGCAGGTCGAGCACGAGCAGCGTGGTCCGCCGCGGGTCTTTGCCGGTGCCGACGAGCACCCCGCCGCCGTCCGTGCGCTGCACCGTGCCGATCGACTCCGGGATGGCGTCGACCGCGTCGTCGAACGCCGAGCGCACGAGCAGGTCCCCGGCGTCGGCGGCGACGTCCTCGGCCCCGAACGCCTCGCCGAGGACCGGCCCGGCCAGGCCCTCGGTGTACCGCGCCACGAGGTCCTCCGGCGGGGCCTGATCGAGCCGCACCGCCGCGCGCAGATCCGCGAAGCCGCTCAGCGGGGCGAGGCGGTGCCCATGGTGTACCGCCGCGAGACCCACGGTGGCCAGGGCCGCCTGCTCGCCGGCGAACGCCTCGTCGTCCGTCGCGACGAGCGCGTCCAGCCCGGCCGCGACCAGCGGCGTCCAGTCCTGCGGCTCGGGCCACAGCCCGCCGGCCGCGAGCACGAGCACGATGCGGAACGCGGCCAGGCGCGCCGGCAGCGGCCAGCCCGCGGCCGCGCCGCCGAGGCGCAGCACGAGCTGGCGCAGCCGGTCCCGCTGCGGCGCGTCGAGCCCGGCCACCGTGGCGGCCACGCTGTCGTCGTCCGTGTCGTCGCCCGCGCGGATGGCCGCCCGGCCGAACGCGAGGTCGAGCAGGGCGGGCCCCACCGCGGCGCGCAGCCGCTCCTCCTCGCTCGCGCGACGCTCGGCGGCGGGCACGCCGTGGCGGGGCGTGCGGCCTTCGGCCAGCTGGGCGACGGCGGCGAACAGCGCTTCGACGAGGGCGGCGTCGGGAAGTACCGCCGGCAGGGGCAGCGTCTCGAGCGGGGAAGCGTGGCTGAACCGGGTCACCGCACCGGCGACGTCCGTGACGGGCGCGTTCCCCAGCGCGGTGCCGTCCGCGGCCCGCACCTGCGCGTTGCGCCCGTCGAGGCTCGGGCCTTCTCCGCTGTACGTGTGGAGGCGCCCCTCGGCGCCGGTCCACGGCAGCTTCACCGCCGCCTCGCCGACGGTCACGACGAGCCCGTCGGGCGCCGTCGCACCGGCCGCGACCAGGGCCGCCTCCATCCGGTCCGCGTGCCGGCGCACCGCGAGCACTCTCGGTCCCGCCGTCGTCACCGCCGGTGGAAGCGGCCGGAGGTCGTCGTCGTCCAGCCCGATGTCGCGCGCCTCGACGGCATCAAGTAGTGACTCCGTCACCTCCAGCAACAGGCCCAGCTCGCAGTTGCCGCCCGGCTCCGCGCTCGTGCTCAGCAGCGCCTCCGGGGTGCAGGTGAGGCCGCCGCCGACGAGGACGCCCGCGCCGCCGGTCCACCATTCGATGGCGCCGGCGTGCAGGTACCGCGGGGAAACCGGCGTCTGGACGTCGAACTCGCCGGCGTCGTCCAGCGCGACCAGCAGCCCGACGGGGTCGCAGCGCACGCCGGCCGGCAGCAGCAGCCGCGTGCGGGCCGCCCGGACGCTGCGCGCGATCTCGCCGAGCGCGCGCCCGGCCGGGTCGAACTCGGGCGCGGCGATGCTGAGCCGGTCCGCCCCCGACGGGAACGGCAGCTGCTCGACGATCGGCACCACGTCGTTGGTGAGCAGCATCGGCTCGTCGTGCTCGGCGGCGTGCGGGCGCGCGGTGAGCAGGTCGGCGACGGCGGCGAGCCGCTCGGCGCCGACCGCCTCGATCCACAGCTGCCCCGGCAGGCGCCGCAGCCAGTCGGCGAGGTCGGTGATGAACGTCGGCACGCTCGCCCCGTCGGCGCGCAGGTGCGTCCACGCCTCGGTGTTGCGCAGCCAGCCGTCGGGCGTGGCGTCCCCGGAGCCGATCGACACGACGGCGGCGGTGGGTGACGCCGAGATGACAACGCGTGCCCGGAACGCGCCGCCGGAGCGGCACACCACCGGCACGGGCAGCACGTCACGCACCGCCCCCGTGGCCGTCACTGCCGGTTCCGGCCGGTCGGCGGTCGCGTCGTAGAGCACCGTGACGCGGGCCCCCGCGGCCCGCGCCGGCCGCAGGCAGGCCTCGACGAAGGCGAGATCACACTGGTGGGTGAGGACGAGCACCTCATCGGCGCCGTCGAGCAGCGGGGCGGGCGTCTGCGGGCTGTCGGCCGTGGCCGTCCATGCCGGGCCAGCTGTCAGCAACCTTCGGCTCCCTTCGGCGGCAACACCGCTGTCACATATACCTTGACGCAATGACTGTCCGCATCAGGCACATCACGTTCGACTGCGCCGATCCGTACCGCTTGTCCCTCTTCTGGAGCGCGGTCACCGGCTACGAAGAGCAACCCAACGATCCGAACCTGCCCACTCATGACGAGGCGCTCATCCTCGCCACGGACGGCTCCGCCGGCCTGCTGTTCATCCGCGTCCCCGAGCCCAAGGCCGTGAAGAACCGCGTCCACCTCGACGTGCAGCCGCTCGACGCGACCCGCGACACGGAGATCGATCGCATTCTTGCCCTGGGCGCCTCTCTCGTCGGTGATTTCAGACGTCCAGACGGTACCGGTTGGGCCGTACTCGCCGACCCTGAGGGCAACGAGTTCTGCGTGGAACGCAGCGCGGCGGAACGCACGGGCTGATCTTGCCGCATCGGTCGCGGTCGCTGTCGGCCGCCTCGGGCCGGTGTGGCTTTCGCCGCTCTCGCGCCCCTGTCGGTTCTGCACTGCCGCTTTGCGCCACGTCCTCGTCGCGTCCTGCCGGCGTCTGCCGTGCCGCTTTCCGGCCGGTCCAGGTCGCGTCGCCGGCCTGCCGTCGCGTCGATCGTGCACGGCGCCGGCGTCGTGTCGCAGTTCGTGGCCACGGTGCTGAACGGTCGCGTTGCCGGCTTCTGTCACGCCTCGGTCGCGTTGCCGGCGGTCTGCCGTCGTTGCCGTCTGTCGTCGCCCGAACACGCTCGATCCGGCCAGTTTGCGAGCAGCTGGGCGCGTCGTCGCGATCACGCTCTGTTGTCGCCTGATTGCGGCCGATGCGACCCATCCGGCCGCCGTGTCCGGCGTTCGGCCGTCGCGTTCGGTGATCGCCGCGTGGCCGGCCCGTCGCCCACCGCTCGTGTCCCTCCTTGCGGACGGCGCGGGCGCGGCGCACCATGCTGCCATGCAGCGCGATGAACTCGCCCTCACCGGCGGTGGCGGCGTCCGGATCGTGTACGACGCCTGGCTCCCCGAGCAGGGCGCATCCGGCTTCGTCGTGCTCTCCCACGGCATGGGCGAGCACGCCCGGCGCTACGACCACGTCATCGCGCGCCTGGGCGAGCTCGGCCTCGCCGTGTACGCGCCCGATCACCGTGGGCACGGACGCTCGGGCGGCAAGCGCCTGCTGGCGCGCAGCATCTCGGAGTACACGGACGATCTCGATCTGTTGTTCACCGAGGTCCGCGCGCGTCACTCCGGCCAGACGCCGTTCCTGATCGGCCACAGCATGGGCGCGATGATCGCCCTCGCGTACGCGCTCGATCACCAGGTCGCCCTGCGCGGCCTCGTGCTGTCGGGCACGCCGGTGCTGCCCGGCAAGGGCATCTCGAAGCCGGCGATCGCCGTCGCGAAGGTCCTCGGCCGCATCGCCCCCGGCACGCCGGTCCAGACCCTGCCGTCGAGCCTGATCTCGAAGGACCCCGCGGTCGTCGCGAAGTACGACGCCGACCCGCTCGTCTACCACGGCAAGGTCCCCGCCGGCCTCGGCGGCGCGATGCTCACGCAGATGGCCGAGTTCCAGCGCCGCCTGCCCGAGCTGACGCTGCCCACGCTGGTCCTGCACGGCTCCGAGGACGGCCTGGTCGCCGCCGAGTCCAGCCGCCTCATCGCCGATCGGGCCGGCTCCAAGGACCTGACCCTGCACGTGTACGACGGCCTCCATCACGAGGTGTACAACGAGCCCGAACA
Source organism: Dactylosporangium sp. CA-139066 (assembly GCF_050936175.1). Lineage (NCBI taxonomy): Bacteria > Bacillati > Actinomycetota > Actinomycetes > Micromonosporales > Micromonosporaceae > Dactylosporangium > Dactylosporangium sp. CA-139066. The sequence goes on from NZ_JBNJNH010000001.1 coordinate 5,462,225, forward strand.
GGATCGCGTCCTCGACGACCTCACCGATTGGTTGAAGTCCCACTGACGCAGCGTCGCCGGGAACATCCGCGCCGTGCCGCGGCGTTACAGTCGACCATGACCGACATGCTCGCCGAGTACCGCAGGGGAGTCCTCTACTTCGACGCCGGCGACCCGCTCGAGGCCGCGAAGATCCTGTCCACGGTCCTGGACGAGGAGCCCGGCAACGCCGAGGTCCGCCTGTGGCTGGCCCGCGCGTACTTCGCATCCGCCCAGCTCAACCGCGCCGAGCAGCACCTGCGCGTGCTGGTCGACCGCGACCCGAGCGACCACTACGCCTGCCACCTGCTGGGCCGCACCTTGGAGCGCCAGAACCGCCCGAAGGACGCGCTGCCCTACCTGCGCCTGGCCGCCGCGATGTCGTCCGTCCCCGATTATTCGGCCGCGGTACGCCGAATAGCCGGCACTGACTAACCCCCACTGACGCCTTCTCGTCGCCGGCGCGATCCCGCGTCGCTCGCCGGCCCGCGATGGCGGTAGCGCTCTTTTCCGCTGAGAGATCGCATGGGCGTGCCCCGTGCGATCTCTATGCGCGCGCACCCGTCGCTGTCGAATGGCCGCGTCGGGCGTGTGGCCGCATCCCTCCCGTGTCCGTCCGGCGGTCCGCGCTGTGCGCCCGACGCTCCCATATCCATGCGTGCCTTGATCGAATTACCAGAAATATCAAGGCACCCGGGGGCAGCGCATCGAACCGAGATCGCCTACGGTGGCCACTCGTGAAGCACTATCCGTGGGGCGCGCTGTTCAAGGGCATCTGGCGCACACTGCTCGCGCTCGCGGTGACGGCGGGATTCGTCATCGTCACCGGCATCCTGGCCGGCGGCCCCCGCTTCACCTGGCTGGCGATCGGCTCCGCCCTGTCGCTGCTGGCCGCAGTCCCCGGCTACCTGCTGTACCGCATCGGCGCCCCCGACCACAGCGCCGGCAGCCGCATCGTGATGCTGATGGTCCTGACCTTCGCCGCCTGGCTGGGCGCCCTGCTGGTCCCGCCGGTCTACATGTCGCGCGAGGGCATTCCCACCGACGCGGTCGTGACGCAGGTCGTGCGCGGCCTGAGCGGTGTTTCGCAGGAGCGCCTCCCCGCGTACCAGGTCGCCGACCGCTCCACCGGCGAAAACCTCGGCCGCCTGCGCTTCCTCAACGCCGAGCCCGAGGTCGGCGAGAAGATCCGCGTCCGCGTGGACCCGCGCGGCTGGTTCAACGTCACCGTCTCCGACCCGACCGGCCGCTTCACGAAGCTGGCCGGCCTGGTCGTCGGCGTCCTCGGCCTGGTCGCATTGATCCTCGGCGTCTCGGGCCACATGCCCGACTAGCGCCCACCACTGGACCGGCCGCCACACCCCACCATCCGGCGGGCCTGGCACTCCGCGCCCGGGGGCATTCGGCGTCAGGCCCGCCATCACGCCCAGCGTCGAGCCTTGGACCCGCCGTCCACGCCTAGCGTCGAATTTCGGACCGCCGTCACGGCTGGCGTTGCTGGACCCGCCGTCCAGGCCCAGCGTTGAGCTCTGAAGCCGCTGTCACGCCTAGCGTCGAACTTCGGACCGCCGTCACGGCCCGCCGATTGTTGCCGTCCGGCGGTGTCGGGGTTGTGACGCTTCGTGCCGCGCCCACCGCGTACAAGGACGCAGACGCCGGACCGGGAAGCGTTCACCGTACGTGCATGAAGCAGAACGCAGTCGTCCTCGGCGGCAGCGTCGCCGGGCTCCTGGCCGCCGCGGCGCTGTCCCCGCGGTACCGGATGATCGAAATCGTCGAACGGGACGTCCTGCCCAGCGGCCCCCGCCCTCGCCGCGGCGCGCCGCAGGGCCAGCATGTCCACGCCCTCCTGCCCCGCGGCGTGCAGGCCATCGAGTCGCTCCTGCCCGGTTTCACCGCGCGCCTGACGGCCGCCGGCGCGTTGACCGGCGACGTGCTGGGCAACGCCCGCTGGTACCTGAACGGCCTCCCGCTGCGCCGCAGCTCCATCGGCCTGGATGCGGTCACCGCGAGCCGCCCGCTGATCGAGCACACGATCCGCGCCCTGGTCCGCGCACTGCCCAACGTCCGCATCACCGACGGCCACGACATCGTCGATCTGACCGCGGACCGTACCGTCCGCATAACCAGCCGTAACGGCGGCGGCTCGCGCGTGATCCCCGCCGATCTCGTCGTCGACGCCACGGGCCGTGCTTCCCGCATGCCGCAGTGGTTGGCGGACCTCGGCTACGCACCCCCGCCCGAGGACGTGGTGCCCATCGACGTGCGCTACGCCTCCCGCGTCTTCGCCGGCGACCTGCTCGGCGACGACCGCGTCGTGATCACCGCGCGCTACCCCGGCCAGCGCCGCAGCTCGGTGATGCAACGCCTCGAGGGCGGCCGCGTCCTGGTGACCCTGGCCGGCGTCCACGGCGAACGCCCGCCGATCGATCTGGAGGGCTTTACCGGTTATGCCGAGTCGCTGACCGTCCCGGACACCGCCACCGTCGTCAGGTCCGGCACCCCGCTGGGCGACGCGGTCCCGTTCCACTTCCCGGCGTACGTCCGCCGCCGCTACGAACGTACCGAACTCCCATCCGGCATCATCGTGATCGGCGACGCCGCCTGTGCGTTCAACCCGGTGTACGGCCAGGGCATGTCGACGGCCGCGATGTCCGCGGTCACGCTGCGCGAGGACGACGACCCGGTCCGCTTCCACGCCCGCCAGGCCGAGCTCCACGAGGCGCCATGGACCCTCGCGGTCGGCGCCGACACGGCACTCGACGCCGGTCCGGCCGCCGCCGGTGGCCCGCAACCGGCCGCCGCGCCGGGCCCCGGCGAGATGATCCGCCGGCTGCAGCTGGCGGCGGTCGAGGATGGAGAGCTCGCGGCCGCGTTCATCCGCGTGACATCGCTCGTCGATCCGCCGCAGGCCCTCGGCGCGCCGTGGATCGCCGAACGCCTGGCCGCCCGTGCCGCCGCATCGGTCGCGTCCTGACGAAATCGGTCGCGTCCCGACGAATGCGGAACCACCGTCACCAGCCGAACCACCGTCACGTCAGCGACACCGCACCGTCGTACCTGCATGTACGGTCGGTACGCGAGCTGTCCCCGGTCGTACATCTCGGCCATCCGGTGACCGCCGGCCCGCGCCGTCGCCATGATCACTAGCGAGCCCCGCGGGGCCGAATTATCGAATTACTGGATTACGAATTATCTGCAATACACCGACGATAATTCCCGGGAGGCCGGCGCTTCGCGCGCCGGCCCCGGAGCCGAGCCGACGTCAGCGCGACGTGCGAAGCGCCGGGTACCGCTCACCACGGGCCGCCCCGACGGGCACGGCGCCTTCGATCTCGGCCATGTCATCGGCGTCGAGCCGACGTCAGCGCGAGGTGCGAAGCGTCGCCGGGTAACGCTCACCACGGGCCGCCCCGACGGGCACGGCGCCTTCGATCTCGGCCATGTCATCGGCGTCGAGCCGACGTCAGCGCGAGGTGCGAAGCGTCGCCGGGTAACGCTCACCACGGGCCGCCCCGACGGGCACGGCGCCTTCGATCTCGGCCATGTCATCGGCGTCGAGCCGACGTCAGCGCGAGGTGCGAAGCGTCGCCGGGTAACGCTCACCACGGGCCGCCCCGACGGGCACCGCGCCCTCGATCTCGGCCACGTCATCGGCGCCGAGCTCGAGGTCGAGGGAGCCAAGGGCCTCAACCAGCCGGGTACGCGTCCGCGCCCCGACCAACGGCACGATATCAGCGCCCTGCGCCAGCACCCACGCGATCGCCAGCTGCGCGACGGTCGCCCCACGCGCCTCGGCGAGCGGCCGCAGCGCCTCGGCCAGCGACACGTTGTGCGCAACGTGTTCGGCCGAGAACCGTGGGCTGTTGACCCGGAAGTCGCCGGCCTCCCACCGGTGCTGCGCCGACCAGTGCCCGGAGAGCAGCCCGCGCGACAGCACCTCGTACGCGGTCATCCCGATCCCGAGCTCACGCAGCGTCGCAAGCACCCCGTTCTCCGGCTCGCGGGAGATCAGCGAGTACTCGACCTGCAGGTCCGCGATCGGGTGCACGGCGTGCGCCCGCCGGATGGTCTCGGCGTCGACCTCGGACAGCCCGATGTACCGGACGAATCCCGCCTTGACCAATTCGGAAAGGGCGCCGACCGTCTCCTCGATCGGCACCGCCGGGTCGAGCCGGGCCGGCCGGTAGATGTCGACGTGGTCGGTGCCGAGCCTCGTCAGCGTGTACCCGAGGAAGTTGCGCACCGCCGCGGGCCGGTTGTCGATCCCGCCCCACACCGTGTCCGGGCCCCGCAACGCTCCGAACTTGACGCTGAGCCGCACCCGATCCCGTCCCGCCGCCTGCAGCGCGTCGCGGATCAGCAACTCGTTGTGACCCATCCCGTAGAAGTCGCCGGTGTCGATGAGGTCGATGCCCGCGTCCAGGGCGGCGTGGATCGTCGCGATGCTCTCGTCGCGGTCCGCGGGCCCGTACGAGCCGGACATGGCCATCGCCCCGAGGCCGAGCGCCGACACGGCGGGACCGGCGGCGCCGAGGTTCCTGCTGCGCATTGTGGTTTCTCCTGTACGTCGAGTGCCTTCACCGCCCACCCTGCCGCCGCCCGCGGTGCCTTTCCAGCGGAGCACTCTTCGTAGGAGCGCCGCTCCCTGGATGTCACCGCCCCGCGGCGGCGACGATGGGTGCATGCAGCGTCAGGACCTCGCCGACTTCCTCCGTCGCCGGCGCCTCGCCATCCAGCCCGCCGACGTCGGCCTCGTCGAAGGCCGGCGCCGCCGCACCGCGGGACTGCGCCGCGAGGAGGTCGCGATGCTGGCCGGGATGTCGACCGACTACGTGGTACGCCTCGAGCAGGGTCGCAGCGCCCAGCCCTCCGCTCAGATGCTGACCGCGCTCGCCCGCGCGCTGCGCCTCGGCGACGACGAGCGGGACCACCTGTTCCACCTGGCCGGCCACCAGCCGCCGCCGTCGGTCGGCGCCGAGGCCCACGCCCGCGCTGGCCTGCTGCGCATGCTCGACCTGCTCGGCGACACCCCGGCGACCGTCATGTCGGACCTGGGGGAGACCCTGGCGCAGAACCGCATGTCGACGCTGCTCGCCGGCGACCAGCGCCAGTTCCGTGACGATGCGCGATTCCTTGCGTACCGCTGGTTCACGGAACCGGACCGGGAGGCGCACCGCCCGGCGGACGAGATCGAGCATCACTCGCGGGTGATCGTGGCCGACCTGAGAGCGACGGCCGCCCGCCGGCACGGCGACGCCGACGTGGTGCGCCTCATCGCCCGCCTCCGGGCCGTCAGCGCCGACTTCGCCCGCCGCTGGGACGAGCACGAGGTGAAGGTCCGCCGCGCCGACCGCAAGCGGCTGTACAACCCGAAGGTCGGCATGGTGGACCTCGACTGCGAGACCCTGACGACGCCGGACCACAGCCAGGTGCTCATCGTGCTGACGCCGGCGCCCGGCACCGACGCGGCCGAGAAGCTCGCGCTGCTCTCGGTCGTCGGCCACCAGCAGTTCGCCGAAACGCCGAGCGGCGACTACGGTCCGTGACCGCAGTCGCCTGAAGCCCGCACGCGTACCCCAGCACACGCTGCGTAATCGATCGTGTGCCGCAGGTGCGACAAGCTAGCGGCTCCAGCGCGACGGCGGCCTCGATCGTCGGCAGCGAGCCGTTGCCCGCCGACTACCTGAGCAGCACCGGGAGGGCGGCGGTGCCGCGGATGAGCGTGCCGGGCCGCCATGAAACCTCGGACGGCGGCACCGCGAGCCGCATGTCCGGGAACGCCGTGAGCAGGTCCGTGAACGCGATCTGCGCCTCCAGCCGGGCCAGCGGCGCCCCGAGGCAGTAGTGGATGCCGAACCCGAACGCGAGGTGCTGGTTCTCCGGCCGGCTCAGATCGAACTCGCCGGGCGCCGGGAACCGCTCCGGGTCCCGGTCCGCCGACAGCAGCGACACGGCGACCATCGCCCCCGCCGGAATGGTCACGCCACCGTACGTGACCGGCTCCATCGCGGTCCGTGACGTTGCCGTCTCCACCGGGCTCTCCAGCCGCAGGAACTCCTCGACCGCGGCCGGAATCAGCGACGGATCCTTCCGCAGCCGCCGGTGCTCCTCCGGCAGCCTCATCAGGGTGTACATCCCGTTGCCGATCAGATTCACCGTTGTCTCGTGCCCGGCGAGCAGCAGCAGGAACGCCATCGACGTGAGCTCGTCCTCGCTGAGCCGGTCGCCCTCGTCCCTGGTCGCGATGAGTGCGCTGAGCAGATCACCCGCCGGGGTCGCGCGCTTACGTTCGATGAGCTTCAGGAGGTACCCCACGAAGGCGGCCGCCGCCTCGGGCACCCCCGCCCCGCCGGCCGACGCCGACACCATCACCGACGTCCAGTGCCGGAAGTCCGCCTGGTCCTCGATCGGCACGCCGAGCAGCTCACAGATGACCTGGATCGGCAGGTGAACAGCGTACTCCTCGACGAGGTCCGCGCTGTCCTTGCTCCGCAGCGGCTCGATCAGGGCCGCGCTGAGCTCCCCGACCCGCGGCCGCAGCTCCTCGACCCGCCGCGCCGTGAACACCTTCGACACGAGCCGGCGCAGCCGCGTGTGGTCGGGCGGGTCCGCGGCCAGGAGGTGGTGCGTCAGCGGGCTGCGGGCCTGCGGTGACAGGTTGCGCGCGTTGTTGCCGGCCCCCTGGCGCTTCGACAGCCGTGGATCTGCAAGCGCGGCCTTACAGTCCGTATATCGGGTGATGAGCCAGATCTCCATGCCGTTCGGCAGCGTCACCGGATGCACCGGCGCCTCCTGCCGTAACGCCGCGTACACGGGATGGGGGTCGTTCCAGAACTCCTGCGTGAACAGCATCGGAGACGTCACGCATCAACGGTAGCCAATCCGCGCTTTCCCCGATATCACCGTGAGGATCACGGCTGCGGGCCCGGCGTGGCGCGGCCGCCAAGCCGGCATTAAGTGCACGCCAATCGTCGTCGCGTCTGCTGTACCCCATGAAGAACACCGAACCGAACCTGCTCGGCATCACGATCAACCACCGCTCGATGCGCGGCGACGCCCGCCGCTTCGCCGACGTCACCCGCGCGATTGCGGACGGTAGCCTTCCGGGTACGCCCGCTCGCGCGAAGGCCATCCAGCAGTACCTCACCAACCTCTGCGCCGGCATCCACCACCATCACCAGGCTGAGGATGACGTGCTGTGGCCCGTGCTGCGCGAGACCGCCGGCGCCGAGGTCGACCTGGCCGAGCTGACCGACGACCACAAGCAGCTCGACCCGCTGCTGGACCGCGTGCGCGCCGATGCCGCCGCGCTCGCCGCCGCCCCGGCCGACCGCGACGCCGCGGGCCGCCTGTCGCAGAGCCTGGCCACCCTGCGTGACCTGCTCGACGAGCACATCGACGACGAGGAGCGCACGGTCTTCCCGATCATTCGCCGGTACGTCAACCACGACCAATGGCAGCGAGTCGAGAACGCGGTCCGCAAGGGATCCAAGCCCGGCTTCGAGCTGCCGCGGATCGAGCGCTACGCCACGGCGGACGAGCTCGTCGAGCTGCGCCGCGTGGCCGGCCCCGTGCTCCTGCTCATGCTCGCCGCGGTCCGCCCTGGTTTCGCCCGCCGTGAGCGCCAGATCTTCGGCTGAACCGCATGACCTCGCGGGCCGGCTCGCCGGTCGCGTCGCGGTTCCGGCAGGCGTTCATGGAGTCGCCGTCCGCGAGGGCAGCGGGCGGCGCCCCGGGGCCAGCGGCCGAGGGCGTCCGTCGCCGCTCCATTACCGAGATTGCGGAAGGTCGTCCCGCCGTTACCTTTCGTGAGATTGGACGGCCGGGTCGCTCAGCCCTCGACTGCTCGCACGGGGTCGCGACTCACATCCAGGGAGTAGCGCCGGTCCGGGCCGCCAGCTCGCGGGCCGCCGCGAAGTGCTCGTCGGCGGGCCGGCCGAGCGCCGTCGCCAGGCGGCCCAGCAGCTCGTCGACGGGCGGGCCGGTCACCGACCCGCTGGCCAGGCCGGCGAACTGCCCCGCCCACGGCAGCAGGTCCTCGTAGCAGCGGGCCGCGACGGCGGCGTCACCGATCGCGGCGGCGTTCCCGGCCCGCACCCCCATCCAGCCGAGCCAGTAGTAGTCCTCCCGGATCGGCGCCTCGGGCCGCCACCGGGCCCGGGCCTCGTCCATCCGCTCGCCGTCGACGAGGGCCCGCACGATGAGCTCGTCGACGTCGTCGGGGGCGAAGGCGCGTACCGACTCGAGGGCCGGCAGCATCGTGTGACTGCGCCCCTGGGCCAGCCGCACGAAGAACACGCCGCCGAGCCCGACGAGGCTCGCGTTCGGCTGCCCGGCCGCCTCGATGCGCTCGCCGAGGTCGGTGTACAGGCGCTCGGCCTCGTCGTAGTCGCCGGCGAACAGCGCCCCGATCGCGCCGAGCATCGCCATGACCAGCAGCGTCACGCCGAGCTGGCCGGCCGTGGAGCGTTCGAGCGCGCGGTCCAGATGCTCCTGCGCGAGCCGCAGGTCGCTGCGCTCGAGCGCGACCTGGTACAGCACGTGGTGTGCCTGCGCCTGAAACCCGAGTGACCCGGCGCGCTCGGCCACCTCAAGGAGCCGCTCGCCTACGCTGGGTAGCTCGTGCCGTCGCTCCGGGTTCAGTACCGCGAAGTAGCGCGCATTCAGCGCCTGGCACAGCAGCAGGGGGTCACCCTCGTCGTCGGCGATCCGCAGCGCTTCCGCGCTCGCCTCGTCGCACCGCCGTAGGTCCGTGCCCTCGAGCTCGTACACGAGCGCGACCAGGATCCGGCAGCGCAGCGCCGCCGGGACGCCGGGCCGGGCGAGCGTCTCCTCCATGAGCTGGACCAGCTGCTCGTCGGCGTACCGGGTCACGCGGATCGTCCAGGCCACCGGCGCGTCGAAGGCGCCCAGGGCCCGCGCGATCGGCTCGGCCCCCGGCAGCGCGTGGGCGACCGCGGCCGCCTCGTTGCGGGCCGCCCTTGCCCCGACCGCGTCGCCGGAGTTGGCCCGCGCCGACACGAGGCCGCACAGGAGCTCGAGCCGCGTGGCCGCGTCGACCGGCGCCAGCGAGGTCGCATTCGACAGGTACTGCATCGCCGTCGCCGCCCGCAGCCGCGGATCGTCAACCGCCCACGACTCTGCGTGTCCGCCCCGTGCCTGCCCGCTGGCCGTGGCGGTTGCGTCGTGCGGCATCGGCGCCCCGGAACGCAGCGCCGCCTCTCCCATCACCGACCGCCGTGGCGGCCCGATCAGCGGCCGCTGCAGCGCCAGCGCGTCCAGGGCGCCCGAGTACAGCACCGCCGCCTCACGGTGCGCGAACAGCGCCGTCGCCTGCCGCGCCGCGGCGGCCGCGTGCCCGGCAGCCCGATCGGCGGTCGCCGGCGTCACCGCCGCCAGGGCGTGGTGACCGAGCGCCGCCACGTCACCGGGACTGGTGCGCTCCAGCACGGCGAGTACGCGTTCGTGCAACCGCCGGCGACGAAGCTGCGGCATGTCGTCGTACAGCACGTCCCGCAGCAGCGCGTGACCGAACCGCACACGCCCCGGCGCGGGCTCCTCGAGCAGACCGGCCAGCACGCCCGCCTCGAGCGCGTCGAGCACCGCGTCCTCGTCCTGTGCGAACGCCTCGGTGAGCACGTCGATGTCGACGTCACGGCCGAGGATGGCCGCATGCCGCAGTACCGTCTGAGCGGCCGCGGGCAGCCGCGCCAGCCGGCGCCGCAGGACGTGCCCGATGCCGGAGGGGATGGCCCGTACTGCGCTGCCGGCGCCTTCGGCGGAGATGAGCCGCGCGGTCTCGGCGAGGAACAGCGGGTTGCCGCCGGTGCGCTCGTGCACGACCGCGGCCGTTGCGGCGTCGAGCGGCCCGCCGAGGTGCCCGGCGAGGACCTTGGCGGCGGCGTCCGGCCCGAGCCCGCTGAGGGCGACGTCGGACGAGCGCGGCCCGGCCAGCGCCGCGCGGGCCGACCCGAGCTGCGGGTGCGCCTCACCGGCACGGAACGTGGCCACCACCATCACCGACCGTTCGGCCAGTGCCACCGCCACATGCCGCAGGACTTGCAGCGTCTCGCCATCAGCACGGTGTACGTCATCGAGCACGACGAGGAGCGGCCCGCCGGCCCCGAGCCGCTCACCGACGGCCTGGGCAAGCTGGAACTGATCGCCACCGCCCCGCCCGGCGAGCGGCGGCGCCCCGCTGTGCCTGGCGACCTCCGACCCGCCATCCCGTCCGTCGCCCTGCGGCTCGCGACCGCGTCCGCCGAGCCGCCGGCCGCCGCCGCGTCCGTCGCCCTGCGGCTCGCGACCGCGTCCGTCGAGCGGCCAGCCGCCGCGTCCGTCGACGTAGGGCTCGCCACCGAGGTCGCGGCCGAGTCCGTCGAGCTGCGGCCCGCCGTTGCGCCTGTCGACGTGTGAGCCACCGGCCCCGCCGTCGAGGTACGGCTCGCCGCCGCGTCCGTCGAGCAGCGGCCGGAGCCGTTCGTCGCCACCGTCGCCGGCGGCGAGGTCGCGCAGCACCTCGGTCCAGGCCCAGGCCGGCGGCGCCCCGTCGACCTCGGGACACCGGCCCCAGGCAACCCGCCACCCACGCCGGGTGATCGCCGCCGCGAACGCCCGCAGCAGCGTCGTCTTGCCCGCGCCCGCCTCCCCGCCGATCCAGACGATGCGCAGCCCGCCGTGTTCGACGGCGCCGGCAACGGCGTTCAGCCCGTCGAGCTCGGCGTCTCGCCCGACCGCCTCGACGGCGGGGAACGCCGCCCCGTTCTCCGCCGCGCCGCCACCGCCTGCCGCGCCGATCGTCTCGCCGCCGCGCGTCCCGCCGGGTTCACGAAGTTCGGCTCCGCCGCGCACTTCGTCCGCGGAACCACGCGCATCGGGATCGTGGGCTTGAAACACGCCAGACGTAGCGGGCGGGCCACCCACCGTGACCGAATTCGTTCCGCCGTCCGGAGCCGAATCGGCGAACGGTACGTCAGTGGACAGATGCGGGGCGTGTGCGAGTACGTCGGCCTCGAGCGCCCGCAGCGCGGGCCCCGGATCGACCCCGAGTTCGTCGCTCAGCCGCCGCCGCGCGTGCCGTAACGCGGCGAGGGCGTCGGCCTGCCGCCCTGCCCGGTACAGCGCGGTCGCCAGCAGATGCACCGCCTCCTCGCGCAGCGGGTGCTCCTGCACGTGCCGGTCGAGCTCCGGCACCACGAGCGCCGCGCGCCCGAGCCGCAGCGCCGCGCGGCCGGCCGTCTCGACGCACACGAGGCGCAGCTCCTCGAGGCGGGCGGCCTCGGGCGCGGCCCACGGCTCGTCGGCGAACTCGGCGTACGCGGGCCCGGCCCACGTCTGCAGTGCCGCCCGCAGCAGGGTGTCGGCGGTCCGCGGGTCGGCGTCGGCGACCTCGCTGCCGCGCCGCAGCAGCGCCTCGAAGCGCCAGGCGTCGACCTGCTCGTCGGGCAGCCGCAGCGCGTACCCGGGCGCGACCGACACGACGACCGTGGCCGGTGTGCGGGGCACCCGCCCCGGCTCGAGGGCGCGGCGCAGGTTCGAGACGTACACCTGCAGTGCGGCGAGGGCCTTCGGGGGCGGCTCGCCCTGCCAGAGATCGTCGATGAACCGGTCGGTCGGCACGACGTGCCCGCCGGCCGCGACCAGCCGGGCCAGGACCGCCCGCTGCCGCGGCCCGCCGGCGTCGACGACCGTCCCGCCGATCTCGGTCCGCAGCGGACCGAGGACGTCGACACGAACGGTGAGCGCTTCCTGACGCGGTGCGGCGCCGGGGGCCGTCGCCCCGGCGCCGGCAACCGCGCCACGCTCCGATGCTGTATCACTCACGCCAGGTCACGAACACGCGTTCACTCACGTCGGATCGGGGCCGTCGGGTGCTGCACCGCGGAGGCCGGCGGACAAGGTCAACATCATCGGACCATGTCAAGCGGCCACGAACAACCGACCCGCCGCAGATCGGACACCGTTACCGAGCGGAGTGACGCCCTTGCTCAGTGGAACAGGGAGCTGACCGACTCGCCGTTGTGGATGCGCCGCATCGCCTCGGCCATCGCCGGCGCGATCGACAGCACGCGGAGCTTCGGCACCCACTTGTCCTTCGGCAGCGGCACGCTGTTGGTGCAGATGATCTCCAGCACGTCGTCCTGCTCCTGCAGCCTGCGCAGAGCGTCACCGGTGAACAGACCGTGCGTGCACGCCACCCGGATGCTGGCCACGCCGCGTTCCCGGAGCCGGTCGATGAGCTCGAACACCGTGCTGCCGCGCGCGATCTCGTCGTCCAGGACGATCACGTCGCGGCCCTCGATGTCGCCGATCACGGTACCGATCACGACCCGGTCGTCGGAGAACCGTTGCTTGGCGCCGGCGGCCACGGGTACCGACAACATGCGCGCAAACGCCGAAGCCGGTTTCGCGTTGCCCAGGTCCGGCGATACGACGACGCTGTTGGACAGTTCGTGACCGCGGAAGTGGCCGGCCAGCTCACGCAGCGCATGCAGGTGATCGACGGGCACCGAGAAGAACCCGTGCACCTGGGGCGAGTGCAGCGTCAGCGTGAGCACCCGGCTGGCGCCGGCCGCGGTCAACAGGTCCGCGACCAGGCGCCCACCGATCGAGATGCGCGGTTCGTCCTTCTTATCCGACCGTGCGTACGCGTAGTGCGACATGACCACGGTCGTCCGCGCCGCCGACGCACCGCGCGCCGCGTCGAGCATGAGCAGCAGCTCGACCAGGTGTTCCTGCACCGGCGGGACGAGCGGCTGGATCAGGAACACGTCGCGTTCGCGGCAGTTCGCCTGCAGTTGCACCTCGAGGCAGTCGTTGGCGAAGCGGTCCACTCGTACGGGCTGTAGCGGCACCTCGAGCTGAGCGCAGATCTCCTCCGCGAGCTCGGGGTGCGCGCTACCACTGAACACGGCAATGTCGCGCACGGACGTGACTCCTCGGGGCCGGGGTCTGGTCATCCCGTTGATACCACACCCATCCGCCGCTCCCGCTGCTGTGGCGCGTCGTCGGCCGGGCAGCGCCCCCGCAGGACGTAACGGTCGAGGAACTGCGCGACGGCATCACGCACCGGCAGCGGGGCGCCACGGCGAGCGAGCACCGACTGGGCGGTGGTGAAGCACGAAAGTGCTGCCGCGGCGAGAGCGGGATCTGACAGCCCGTCACGGGCGGCGCCGACCCAGTCGCGGTGGCGCCGCAACGGCGAGCGCAGGTGCTCGGTCGCGTCGGCCGCGGCCTGGGCGCCCTCCGGGTCGTCCAGCAGCGACGTCACCACCGCGACCGGCACGATCCAGTCGTCGCCGGCCTGCTGGTCCATCATCCGCAACTCCAGGTAACCGCGGGGTCGCACCGGTGGTACCAGCGTGCCGAGGTGGCGCTCGAGGTCGGTGAGCGTCACCGGCCGTGGCCCGTGCCCGCGCAGCCAGTCACGCATGGTCAGGCCGCTCGGCACCAGCCAGCGCCCGTCGCCGAACTCGTCGACCGGCTCGTCCTCGCCCGGCGCGATCATCGCGACCTTGGCCGCGAGCGCGTAGCGGGCCCAAGCGGTGCGGGGGTCGGCGGTGCGCCGCGGCGCCCGCGTCCGGCTGGCGTCGGTGCCGAAGCGCAGCGCCTGGCGGTAGGAGGCCCACCGCCGGCCGGCCCGGGTGACGTGCGGGGAGTTCGCGAACGCGGCCATCAGCACCGGGCCGATGGCGTCCGCGAGCCACCAGCGCCGCGCGAAGTGCGACCATTCGTCGCCTTCGGAGCCATTTTCGTCGGTACCCGAGTCAAGGCAGACCTGGATCGACGCGGAATTGGTCATCACGGTGCGTCCGCGCGCGCCCGACCGGTCGTGGTACTCGGCCAGCGCCACGTACCGCGGGTGATCCGTCACCAACCGTGGCCGGCGGACGTTGTCCAGGCCCGTGCCGTCCAGGTACAGCCCGTGCTCGGCGAGCGCGCCCCGCACGAGCGCCAGGTCCCCCGCGAGGGCGCTCGTGCAGTCGGTGAGCGACGCGCCGACGGCGCTGGACAGCTCCAACTGCCCGCCCGGCTCGATCGTGACGGCGCTGCCGCCCGGCAGCGGGTTGCCCAGGTGGGCCAGCAGCCCGAGCAGCAGCTCGGGCGCCGGGCGGTGCATGGGCCGGCGAGGATCACGCACGCAGTACTCCAGCTCGACCCCGACCCGCCCCACCGGCCCGACCCGGAACCCGGCGGCGGCGACGTACGCGGAGGCGGTGGCCTCGGTAAGGAGGATGGCGGGTGTCGTGTCGTTCACGGCGGCCTCCCGGATCAAGGGTGCGTGCTACCCAGGGTGGTGTTGCGGTTGGGAAAAGTGATCGTTCAGGTGCATGGCGAAGCGGCGGGCCCGGCCGGCGGCGGGTGCCGGGCGAGGTGCATTCAATTAGGCGGTCAGCGGGCCGTTCTGTCCAGCGCCGGAGGACAACGCACGATGAACTCTGGATGGGAGGCCGCTGTAAGTCCGCAGGTTCTGCGGGGCCCCGAACGTCGGCGCCAGAACTTGCTGATGGTGCGGAATCAGCCCCGGTTGCCGTACAAGATCGATGAATGTCGGTCTTTGATTGGTATTTCTCGCCGCTTGATGACACGTTTTCTGCGGTCGCGCTGCTGCTGCGACCGGTCGGACGGCCGGCGCGGTAATGGCGGGCGGCAATGCACGGTGTCCGACGGCGGTACGGCTAGATCACCTTGATTGTACCGGCTGCTGGCAAAGTGTGTGGTGGCCGTGACATCGGGTAGTTCGCAGTCGGGCGGCGCGGCGGCGTCGACCGGATCGCCTTCGGTACTTCAGCCGTCGCGCTGCGTCCACTGTGAGCGCGCCGCGGGTTTTCCATGGCGTGCACCTCTCAATTGCGCTGCGACGTCAAAGCGTTGCGTGCGCACGTGACGGGTGCTGCACGCCGCGCTGCTGGGGTGAGCGGCCCGGGCTTACGCGCCGGCTGCTCCAACACACGTCAACTGACGGGAGGGGCGCCATTTCTTTTGGTTCGAGCCGCCGCCGGCCGGCGCGGACCGGGTGATGTTGCGGCATTTTCCGCGTCGATCGCTGTGTGGATCTGTCGGGTCGCGCCCGAAAGCGACCCGGCTCCATGGCTTTGTGCCCACGGAGCCGGGTCGATGTGCCTGCAGGAAGACGTGTTGAGCGAAACGGCAACTACCAGGGACTGGCGAAGTCCTGGGTCCAGAAGGGCACGCCGCGGTAGTCGTACGCCACGGCCACGCCGACATTGCGGAACCGGCAGTTGAGAATGTTGGCCCGGTGGCCGGGGCTGTTCATCCACGCGTTCATGACGGTTCCTGCGTCAGGCTGGCCCCAGGCGATGTTCTCGCCGTAGGCGGACCAGCGATATCCGGCAGCTCTCACGCGGGTCCCCGGAGAGCCACCGCTGGGTGACCCGTGCGAGAAGTAGCCACGGCCGGCCATGTCCCGCGAGTGCTCCCACGCTGCGTAGTTCAGCCCCGTGCTCGGCGTGACCGGTCCGCACCCGGCTCGCGCGCGCACGCTGTTGGTGATGGCGATGACCCCACGGATCACGCTGGAGTCGGCCGCGAAGGCCGGCCCGGCGTGAACCGCCGCACCCGCCGCTACCGCACCAGCGACGAGCGTCGCGGCGACACCCTTCCGGAATCCCATCTCACCTCCACGATGTAGAGCAGATGGTCTGAAACTAAGCAAATCTCAGCTTTACGTCCGGAATCTCGGCAAAGATCGGGTTCTGCACCATTGATGCGCTAAGGCGCGCTCGGTCACAGCGCGGACAGCCGGCACGGTTCACCCGTTAGAGTGACAATGAGTACTTTCCTGATCACAATTAGCAGTCTTGGTGGCGGTGCGGTCCGCCCCGTCGCCGCTTGATCACACGGGTTTGAACCGGCCCGATGGGTCGTGTCCGGCCGCTGCGTGGGTCAATCGATCGCGGCGATGGCCGTTCGTGCGGCGGGGAGGCCCGCGCGTGCAATGCGATCGGCGTCGTCGGCGGTCGAGCCCGATGGGTCGTGTCCGGCCGCTGTGCGGGTCAACCGATCGCGGCGATGGCCGTTCGTGCGGCGGGGACGCCCGCGCGTGCAATGCGATCGGCGTCGTCGGCGGTCGAGCCCGATGGGTCGTGTCCGGCCGCTGTGCGGGTCAACCGATCGCGGCGATGACCGTTCGTGCGGCGGGGACGCCCGCGCGTGCAATGCGATCGGCGTCGTCGGCGGTCGAGCCCGATGGGTCGTGTCCGGCCGCTGTGCGGGTCAACCGATCGCGGCGATGACCGTTCGTGCGGCGGGGACGCCCGCGCGTGCAATGCGATCGGCGTCGTCGGCGGTCGAGACCGCCGTCCCCGCGACGAACGCACGGTGACCGCTCCAGTCCCTGCCGTCGGCCGCAGCGTCGGCGCCGTCGGCCGGGAACCGGTCCCGGATGACGAGGGTGCCGGGCGGCGCCAAGCCGGCCAGGCGGTACGCGTCGCGCTCCACCGGCGTCGGCCAGTAGACCGTCACATCACGCCGCGCCGGCTCCGGCGCGGAGGCGCGCAGGGCCGTCAGCGCGGCGACTACGGGTGCGACCGCATCACGGTGCGCAACGAACAACAGCGGCCCGTCGCCTGACAGATCCGCCGGCTCGCCGACCGGAACCCGCAGACGGAGGCGGTCGCCGGGCCCGGTCCGTTCGACGAGCTCGGCGCCGATCGGGTCGCCGCGGTACAGGGGGACGTGCAGCCGTACCGTGCGGTCGGTCTCGGGGAGGCTGCCGACCCAGCACTCGCGCCACCGGCCCGGTAGGCGAGGCGCCTCGACCACGGCCCGCATACCCGGCGGACACGGATACGGCAGGTACGTCCGCAGCGTCAGCTCCGCCAAGTCCACCCGCCGGCGATGGCATTGCGTGACGACGGCGCTCCAATGCGTCGGCTCGTGCGCCGCACCGGCCGCGCCGCTCTCGAGCCACCGCGCGACGAGGCGCCCGGCGTCGCGCAACGCCGCCTCCTCGTCGGCCCGCAGCGGCGGCGACGGCGGGTTGGCGCGCAACGCGTCCACGAGCAGCATGGCGAGCGCCTCGAGGCGCTGCGGCGGCACGCCGAGACCCGCGATCGTCGGCCCGAAGTCCGCACACCGTGAAGCCGTGAGCCGCGGATCACCGAGGTTCGCCGAGAGCCAGGCGATGGCCTCACGCACCGTCTCGCCGCGCGCGGCCGGATCGCTCGGCAGCAGCGCCTGCAGATCGTCGAGGGCCTGTCGCTCGCCCGGCTCGGCCAGGCCCGCGATGCCCTCCCAGCCTCGTGCCGGCCTGGTGACGAGATCGATCGAGCCGGTTCCCGTTCGGTCCCTGGGCGGGTGGACAGCGATGTCGCGACGGATCGGGTTCTCCCCGTCGCCGAGTGCATGGGGAACGGGGTCGTCCGAGCCGATGCCCTCCCACGGCACGCTGAGTCGCGAGAGCGCGCCGATCGGTAGTCGGCTCGGCGGTGCGAGCGGGCCCCGAGCCAGCGCAGTCGACGGTGGGGGCGCAGACGGTCCCTGCGTCGGGCCGGGCGCTGCCCCCGGCCGCGGCGGCGACGACACACCCGGCGACGCCCGCGACGTTCCCATAACTGTAAGTGACGAAGGGGAATCGGACGGTGGAGCCGGCAGTGGCTCGCCACCGCCAGGACCGGCCGTGACAACGGGTGACGGCACCACGACCGGAGGACTGACCCGCCGGACGGCAGGTCCCGACGTAGCCAGGCGCGCAAGAATCTGGTCCAGAGCTGCGTTCATCGCCGCGTCAGAACGTGCGACGAGGCTGCCCAGCAACCGCTGCAGCGCCGCCGTCGAGGAGACCGCCCCGGGACGGGGCCCGTCGACGAGTGGCCCTCCGGCAGGCCCAGGCGATGCGGCCACCTCGGGAGCGGCGCCCACCCGACGGTCACCGCCGGAAACCGCCGGGGCGCCGCCGCGAACGCCCGCCGCACCATCGCCGGGTGCGGCATGCGTGGCAGGAGCCGACGGAGCGTTACGACGGCCGGCTGGGTCGGTGCCGCTGCCCGGCCCCCCGACGGTACTCACTCAATGAGTCTGATCCAGCACAAGACGTGATCGCGTCGAAATCGGCCCGCCGGCGCGGCCGGCTGCAACCGGTCAGGCCGTCGTCGCCGGAGTCAGCGCCGCCGCCCCGGTCAGGTTTAGGAGCGTCTCGATCGGCGTGCGGGCGCCGAAGCGGTACGCCCGCTCGAACCCCGCCGCCGGCAACGCCGCCCGCACCCGGGCGTCCGTAGCGGCCCGAGCCGGCTGCTCGCACGCGGGCGTCGGAGCGGCGATCTCGCGCCGTACCACATCGGCGGCCCCGAGCAGCGCGGCCGCATGTGCCGGATCGCCCGCCCGCCGCCGGCACTCGGCCAGGGCCTCGAGCACGCTCGCGCTGCGCCACCGGTCGCCCACCCGGCGATGGATCGTGAGGCTCGCGCGAAGCCGGGACGATGCCGACGGCAGGTCGCCGCCGGCGAGATCGACTCGGCCCAGCAGATCCTGCGCCCACGCCACGCCCTCGGGGAACTCGAGCTCGGTGAAGCGATCGAGCGCATCCGCCAGGTAACGCCGCGCAGCCGGCTGGTCACCGCGAAAGTGCGCCACCGCGCCGAGGTGGGTCAGCGACGAAGCCACCGACTCCGCATCGGCCAGGTCACGGAACGCGGTCAGGCTCTGCGCCAGCAGCGCGGCCGCGCCGTCGAGGTCGCCGGACAGCCAGGCGGCCGCGCCGGCGAGCTGCGTGACGCGGCCCTCGCCCCAGGCGTCGGCGGCTTTGCGGTACAACTGCCGCGCCTCTTCGAGGTGGGACCGCGACTGAGCGTAGCGGGCCCGTTCGCGCTCGACGCTGCCGAGGAGCGTGAGCAGCGGGCCGCGGTCGGCGGCCAGGGGGAGGGCCTGGTGGGCCAGCGCGGCCGCGGCCGGGTAGTCGCAGGCGAGCATCGCCAGGGTCGCGGCGGCCGAGGACGCGGCGACACGCGCGGGCGCGGGGGCGTCGGGACGGCGCTCGAGGGCTTCGGACAGCCAGTGGCGGCCCTGGAAGTACCCCCCGGTGAAATGCTGGAACGGTGCCATGGCGGCGGCCATGCGCAGGTCGGCGTCCTCGCCGCGGCCCGGGCGCGCGGCGAGGCGGGCGAGGGCGGCGCGCAGGTTGTCCTGCTCCAGGGTGAGCGTGCGCAGCCAGGTGCGCTGCTCGGGGCCGCGGATGCCGGCGGCGGCGCGCTCGGCCAGGTCGAGGTAGAACGCCGCGTGCGCGTCGAGGGCGGCGCCGGCCTCGCGGGGGTGCTCGGCCAGCCGCGCGGCGGCGTAGGCGGCGACCGTCTGCAGCATCCGGCCGCGGTACCCGTCCGAGCTCAGCAGCGACCGATCCGCCAGGGCCGGGATGAGCTCCGGGCGGTACGCGGGCAGGATTGCCGCCGCCTGCGCCTCCCACCCGCCGTGGAAGACGGCGAGCTGGCGCAGCAGCGCCTGCTTGTCCGGCGACAGCAGCTCGTAGCTCCAGTCCAGCGCGGCGCGCAGCGTGCGATGGTGCTCGGGGCCCTCCGTCTTCGCGTCGGCGAGGACGCGGAACCGGTCGGCCAGCAGGCGGCGTACCTCCGGCACCGACAGCAGCGCCGCCCGCGCCGCGGCCAGCTCGACGGCGAGCGGCAGGCCGTCCAGCGCCGCGCAGATCGCCGCCGCGGCCGGGCGGTGCCCGGCGGCCAGCGGCCGCCCGGTGCGTTCGAACATGCGCGTCTCGAACAGCCGCAGCGCCGTGTCCCCGTCGAGCGGGTCGACGGCGAGCACCGCCTCGCCCGGCACCCCGAGCGCCTGCCGGCTGGTCACAAGCAACTGCAGCTTCGGGTGTACCCCAAGCAGGCGCCCCGCCAGCCCGGCGACCTCGGCGGCGGCGCGCTCGCAGTTGTCGAGCACGAGCAGCAGCGGTGCCCCGTCGGGCGCGGCGGAGGACAGCGCCTCGAGCAGCGTCTCGAACTCGTCCAGGTCGGGCCGGCGGGCGACGCCGAACGCGTCGAGCACAAACCCGGCGGGCTCCTGCCCGTCCATCGTGGACAGGTCGACGAACCGCACCGGCCCCGGCGCCGCGGCCCCGGCGGCGATCGCGACGCGGGTCTTGCCGCAGCCGGCGGGGCCGACGAGCGAGACGAGGCGCCCGCCGCTGTCGAGCAGCCGCCCGGCCTCCCGCACCTCGGCGTCCCGGCCGACCAGCGACGTGAGCGGGGCCGGGAGCGTCGCCGTCGCACCCGCCGCGGGTTCCATCCGGCGACTGTACGTCAACACGGCCACCGGCCACGTGTCACACCGGGCGCGGGTAGCGTTGGAGGCGCACGCCGCGCACTGGGGGAGACGCATGAAGATCGGCATCATCGGGTCCGGCAACATCGGCGGCACGCTCACCCGCCGCCTTCGCGAGCTCGGCCACGACGTCACCGTCGCCAACTCCCGCGGCCCCGGCTCGCTCGCCGGCCTGGCCGCCGAGACCGGGGCGGCCGCCGGCACCGCGGCCGAGGCGGCCCACGCCGAGCTGGTGGTTGTGGCGGTACCGCTGAAGGCCGTCCCCGACCTGCCCGCCGCCGACCTTGCGGGCCGCATCGTCATCGACGCCGACAACTACTATCCGTCCCGCGACGGCCGGATCCCCGAGATCGACGCCGGCACGCCCTCCACCCGCTGGACCGCCGGCCGGCTGCCCGGCGCCCAGCTCGTCAAGGTCTTCAACAACATCCAGGCGGACCATCTGCTCCGCCTGGGCCGCCCGCCGGGCGCCGAGCGCCGCATCGCGCTGCCCGTCGCCGGTGACGACGCCACCGCCAAGCGCCTGGTCATGGGGCTCGTCGACGAGCTCGGCTTCGACCCGGTCGACGCCGGCGGGCTCGACGACAGCTGGCGCCAGGAGCCCGGCACCCCGGTGTACGTGACCGACCGCGACGCTGACGGCGTCCGCGACGGCCTGGCCGCCGCGACCCGCTGAGCCCGTGGCGTTCCTGGTGGAGATGCCGGACGGCGGCTACCTCGAGGTCGAGGAGCGCGACGACATCGCCCCCGACGACGAGCGCGTCGTCGGCGTCCTGGGCGCCTCGCCGCTGGAGGGCACGGGCCTGATCACGTTCGGCGCCGCGGTACGCACCGGCCTCACCGAACAGGAGCAGGACGACTTCGCCGACTGGCTCTACGACCGCGTGGTGATGTTCGCCGAGCTCGGCGGCGACATCGACGGCTGGCTGCACCGCGACGACGGGACGTGGGAGGTCCGGGCGTACCGCACGGCGTGACGCCCCTCCGGTGGCGCTTTCACGCCGCGTCGCGCGCCCGTCGCGGTACGTGTGCTGCACTGTTGCTC
Source organism: Dactylosporangium sp. CA-139066 (assembly GCF_050936175.1). Classification (NCBI taxonomy): domain Bacteria; kingdom Bacillati; phylum Actinomycetota; class Actinomycetes; order Micromonosporales; family Micromonosporaceae; genus Dactylosporangium; species Dactylosporangium sp. CA-139066. Next base: position 5,483,571 of record NZ_JBNJNH010000001.1, read on the forward strand.
TGCTGCAAGGGAGCGACGAACGTCACTGATCAACGCTGAACGGACGATGAACGGGGGACCGCAAGGACGTCTCCGCACCGGTTACGCTTTGCTGCGATGACGATGACCATCGAGGTCCAGGGCGCCGGACGGCAGCTGAGCGTCGGCGCCGCCACGGACGTCGGCCGGCGCTACCCGGCCAACTTCGACGTGCTGCACGCCGCCGAGCTGCAGCGTCGTCCGGGCCTGTGCGCCGTCGTCGCGGACGGCATGGGCGCGGGCGAGGGCAGCCGCACCGCGGGCCGGATGGCCGTCGACGTCTTCACCTCCGCCGTGCAGCAGCACCGCGGCCCGTTCGAGCCCACCCCGCTGTTCGCCGCGATCGCCGACGCCCAGCGCCGCGTCCGCGCCGCCGGCCAGGAGCTGCGCGAGCTCACCGGCTGCACCCTCACCGCCCTGGTGGCCGACGCCACCGGCGCGTGGGTGACCCAGATCGGCGACTCCCGCGTGTACCGCCTGCGCGGCGGCCTCCTCGAACTGCTCACCGTCGACCACACCGCGGCCTGGCTCGGCGCCGTCCACGGCTGGTATCCGGCCGACTCCCCCCAGGCCGCCGCCGCCCGCTACCAGCTGCACCGCTTCATCGGCCACCCCGGCCTTCCCGAGCCCGACGTCCTGAGCGTGACGATGTTCCCCGGCGACGTCTACTGCCTGTGCACCGACGGCATCGCCGAACAGGTCCCGTACCAGTCGATGGAGCGCACCCTCAGCTCCGGCGCACCCCCCGACGTGATGGCTTCGGCCCTGGTCACGGCGTCCCTGGAGGCCGGCGGCCGCGACAATGCCACGGCCGTCGTGGTCAAGGTCGCCTGATCCGGTACACCACGAGCCTCGCCCTGCCCCACCCCGGCCGCTGTCCGCGTCAGCGCAGCCTGTCCTCGCCGCGCGACGGACCTCTCGCCGCCGCTGCCAGCTTTCGTGCCCCGCCCGCGCCTCTCCCGCGCTATGGCGGCTCGCCGGCGGGCATGGTCCGATGGCGGCCGGCCAGCGCTGCCGGTTTCCCGCCCCGCCCTCGCGGTTTGTGCCGCGCTCCGATGGCGGCCGGCCAGCGCTGCCAGTTCCCGCCCCGCACGCGCGGTTTGTGCTGCGCTATGGCGGCTCGCCGGCGGGGATGGTCCGATCGCGGCCGGCCAGCACCGCACAGACGGCCATCGCAACGGCGAGCGAGCACAGCACGATCGCCGGCAGCGTCCACCCGCCGCTCGCATCGCGCAGGGCCCCGATCACGACGGGCCCGCTCGCGGCGAGCAGGTATCCGACCGACTGCGCCATCGCCGACAACGCCGCCGTCTGGCTCTCGTCCACCGTGCGCAGGCTGAACAGCGACAGCACGACCACGATCGCCATGCCGGCGCCGAAGCCGGCCAGCAGTACCGAGGCCAGGGCAAACGCCGCCGTCCACGGCAGCCACTGCAGCCCGGCCACGCCCCCGCCGATGCACACCGCGGACGCCAGGCCGACGAGCCGCTGGTCGGGCAGCCGGCGCACGAGGACCGGAACGGTCAGGTTGGCCACGACGCCCGCGGTCAGGGACGCGAAGAGGTGCCAGCCCGCCACCGTGGCCGGTATCCCGTGGTCGCGCTCGAGGGTCGGCAGCCAGGCGATCAGCACGTAGTAGCACAGCGACTGCAGCCCCATGAACATCGTGACCTGCCACGCGAGGGCCCGCCGCCACGGCAGCGCCGCCCCCGCCACGGATGGGCGCCCCGAAGCCGGCCCGCCACGCAGCTGCGGCGCCCAGACGGCGGCCGCGACGACCACGAGCAGCACCCACGCGCTCAACGCGAACCGCCACCCGCCGAGCAGCCCCGCCAGGGGCACGGCGGTGCCGGAGGCGATCGCCGCGACGACGCTCTGCGTGGCGCTGTACCCGCCGGTGAGCTGCGCGACCCGATCCGGGTAGTCCCGCTTGACGACGCCCGGGAGCAGTACGTTGAAGCAGGCGATGGCGGCGCCGACGGCCACGGTGCCGGTCCACAGCTGCGTCGGCACCGACCGCACCACGATGCCGGCGACGAGCACCGCGAGGGCGAGCCCGAGGCTGCGCTCAAGCCCGATCCGCCCGGCGATGCGCGGCGCGAGCAGGGAGAACAGCCCGAAGGCGAGCAGCGGCAGCGTGGTGAGCAGCCCGGTCGCGGCCGACGAGAGCCCGAGCTCGGCCCGCACCTCGGCGACGAGCGGTCCGACGGAGGTCAGCGGGGCCCGGCCGACGGCCCCGATGAGCAGCACCCCGGCCACGAGCAGCCCCGCCGACCGGCCCACCCCACGTCCGGGCCGGTCGCGTGCGCCGCCTCCGCCGACCTGTGCAGGGTCGCCGTGCCGGCTCATCGCCACGTGCGCGGCGCGGTTGTCCGGTCCCACGGGAACGCTGGGTCTCGCCGCGGGGTCCTCGCGACCGCGTGCGGGGGCGCAGTCGTGCTCGCCGGATCCGCCGCGGCCGGGCGTGGCGGCGCGGTCGTGCTCGTCGGGTCCGCCGCGGCCGCGTGGGGCGGCGCGGTCGTGCCCGTCGGGTCCGCCGCGGCCGCGTGGGGCGGCGCGGTCGTGCCCGTCGGATCCGCCGTGGCCGGTCACAGTGACGCGGCGATCGCGCGCAGCGCCGCGGTCAGATCCTGTGGCGTCGGCGCGTCGTCGGCGTCGATCAGCACCTGGACCAGCACGCCGCTGACCAGCGCCTGGTAGAGCGACCCGATCTGGTCCGCGCGGCCCGGCTCCGCCTCCGGGTCGATGCCGTGGAACACCTGGGCCCACAGCCGGCGCGCGTCGCGCATGCCGTTGACGAGCATGTTGCGCACGTCCGGCGAGTGGTCCATCTGCAGGAACGCGTCGAACGTCGCCATGAGCACCGGCCGGTGGGCGATCGTGGTGTCGATCATGCGCTGCCAGTAGGCCTCGAACCGCGCCGCGCCCGTCAGGCCCGCGGCGTCCGCGTTCAGCACCGCTTCGGCCAGCTCCAGGCCCCAGTTCTCGACGGCTCGCTCCAGGGCGGCGTTGAGCAGGTTGACCATCCCGCCGTAGTGGTAGCCGATCGAGCCCAGGTTGGTGCCCGACGCCTCGACGATGTCGCGCGCCGTGGTCCGGGCGTAGCCCTTCTCGTAGAGGCAGCGGACGGCGCCCTCGAGCAGGTCCTCGCGATGTCCCATGGTTCACGATCTTACTATACAGCCGTTTTATACGCACGTCCTATACAAACGTGTAGGACGGGTGTATGGTCCTTCCCATGGACATCCTCATCTCGGGAGCCAGCGTCGCCGGTCCTTCCCTGGCGTTGTGGCTTCAGCGTTACGGTCACCAGGTCACCGTCGTGGAGAAGGCGCCCGCACTGCGGGGCGGCGGCTATGCGGTCGACTTCCGGGGCCGCGTGCACATGGAGACCCTGGCCCGCATGGGCCTGCGCGACCGGCTCGAGGCGCGCGCCACGCACATGGGGGACATCTCGATCGTCGACGGCGAGGGCACGCAGGTCTCGGCCCTGCCGTCGGCCATCTTCAGCGGCGACCTCGAGGTCCTGCGGGGGGACCTCGCCGACGTGCTCTACGCGGCGACCCGCGACCGCGTGCGCTACTGCTTCGGCGACCAGATCACGGCGATCGCGCAGGACGAGCGGGGTGTCGACGTGACGTTCGCGGCCGCCCCGCCGCAGCGGTTCGACCTGGTGGTGGGTGCCGACGGCGTGCACTCCGGCGTGCGGCGCCTGGTGTTCGGCGACGACCCGGCGCACAAGAAGCCGCTGGGCGTCTACGCCGGCATCTTCACCATGCCGGGGACGATGGGCCTGCAGCGCACCGGGTTCATGTACAACGAACCCAACCGCGCCGTCTCGGTGATGTCACCGCACGGCGGCGACCAGATCGTGTCGATGTCGTTCGCGGAGCCCGGCCTGCGGTTCGACTACCGCGACGTCGACCAGCAGCGCCGGATCATCGCCGAGCGCTTCGCCCGCGTGGGGTGGCGCACGCCGGAGCTGCTCGAGGCGATGGAGCGGGCGGATGACTTCTGGTTCGACTCGACGACCCAGATCCGCCTGGACCGCTGGTCGCACGGCCGGGTGGTGCTGCTCGGCGACGCCGGCTACGCGGGCGGCCCCGGCGGCAACGGCACCGGCCTGGCCGTCGTCGGCGCCCACGTGCTGGCCGGCGAGCTCGACGCGGCCCGCGGGGATCACCGCACGGCCTTCGAGCGATATGAGCGCCTGATGCGGCCCTACGTGGCCACCTGCCAGAAGCAGGCCGACGGCAGCCCGGACTTCCTGGTGCCGTCGACGGAGAAGAAGATTGCCCAGCGCAACCGCTTCTTCAGGACCGTCCGATACGTGCCGCCCGCCCGCCGCCTGTTCAAGTACCTGGCGACGAGGACCGCGACGGCCTTCGAGCTGCCCACGTACGAGCTACCGGCCCTGGTGAGCCCCTGACTGCTGCGGTCGCCGGCGTGCCTGTGGCGAGATGGCGTTCGGTCCCAGTCCCAGGCCCAGGCCTCGGTCCAGGCAGGGGGCCTGTGGTGAGATGGCGTCCGGCCCTCGGTCCGGTCCCCGGTCCGAGCCCGGCAGCACCACCTTCGCCGTCCTGAACCCCTCCACGAAGCCGCCTCCAGGCAGGAGGCCCGTGGTGGCGTCGGCGATCGTCGTGGTCGGGGCCGCCTCCGTGGCGCCCGAGCCCGGCCTTGGGTCCCGGTCAGTGGTGTCCGCGTTGTCGTCGGTTTATCGCCGGCCAAGGCGGCGGGCGATAAACCGGCGGCCAAAGGCGGTGGGCGCGGCGATTGACGTCGTTGCGAACACGATGCTGGGCCGACCATGCGCCCCCCAGCCGCGGCAGCGGCGCGCACAGCGTCGGCGCCGATCCGACGGTGCCGACGCTGCAGATGACGGCGTAGTTCGCCGCCCAGGCCACGGCCTCGCCCGGCACGCCAGTGCACCGCCGGCCCGGGTCCGCGCTGTGCGCGACCGTTGCGTTCCGCGCGGCGGCTGTGTTCCGCGCGGTGGGGGTGTCCCGCGGGCGGTGGCTGCGTGCCGCGCGGTGGGGGTGTCCCGCGCGGTGGCTGTGTCCCGCGCGGTGGAGGTGTCCCGCGCGGTGGCTGTGTCCCGCGTGGTGGCTGTGTCCCGCCCGGTGGCTGTGTCCCGCGTGGTGGCTGTGTCCCGCCCGGTGGAGGTGTCCCGCGCGCGGTGGGGGTGTCCCGCGCGGTGGCTGTGTTCCGCGTGGTGGCTGTGTCCCGCGTGGTGGCTGTGTCCCGCGGGCGGTGGCTGCGTGCCGCGCGGCGGGGTGTCCCGCGTGGTGGTGGCGAGAGTCGAGTGGCCTGGGTCACAGAGGAGGCACTGGAGGGAACATGGGGAACCATTTGTAACTTAAGCCTGACACGCTCAACCTACTGATGGCAGGTGTGTCCTGATGGCAACGCTCCCGGTTCTTCCACTCAACGACGACGTCCTGCTGCCCGGCATGGTCATTCCCGTGACGCTGGACGCGTCCACGCAGGCGGCGGTCGACGCCGCGCGGGCCGCGGGGGACAAGCGGGTCCTCGCGGTTCCCCGGGTCGACGGCGCATACGGTTCCTTCGGGGTCGTCGCCGTCCTCGAGAAGGTTGGGCGGCTGCCCAGCGGCGAGCCGGCGGCCGTGATCCGCGGCGTCGAGCGGGCCCGCATCGGGGCCGGCGTGCCCGGGCCGGGCGCGGCGCTGTGGGTCGAGGCCACGCCGCTGGACGAGCCCGCGCCGGCCGGCAAGGCGCGCGAGCTCGCCCGTGAGTACAAGGCGCTGGTGATCGGCGTGCTGCAGGAACGCGGCGCGTGGCAGGTCATCGACACCGTCGAGAAGATCTCCGACCCGTCCGAGCTGGCGGACTCCGCGGGGTACGCGCCGTGGCTGACGCTGGCGCAGAAGATCAAGCTGCTCGAGGCGGCCGACGTGACGGCGCGGCTGGAGCTGCTCGTCGAGTGGGCCCGGGCGCACGCGGCCGAGCAGCAGGTCAACGAGAAGATCAACCATGACGTGCGCGAGGGGCTCGAGAAGACCCAGCGCGAGTTCCTGCTGCGCCAGCAGCTGGCGGCCATCCGCAAGGAGCTGGGGGAGGACGAGCCCGACGGGTCGGCCGACTACCGGGCCCGGGTGGAGAGCGCCGAGCTGCCGGAGAAGGTGAAGGAGGCGGCGCTGCGCGAGGTCGGGCGCCTCGAGCGGGCCAGCGACCAGTCGCCGGAGGCCGGGTGGATCCGCACCTGGCTCGACACGGTGCTGGAGATGCCGTGGAACGAGCGGACCGAGGACAACACGGACCTGGCCGCGGCGCGGGCGGTGCTCGACGCCGACCACGCGGGGCTGGACGACGTGAAGGACCGCATCCTCGAGTACCTCGCCGTGCGCAACCGGCGGGCGCAGAAGAACCTGCAGGTCGTCGGCGGGCGTGGTTCCGGGGCCGTGCTGGCGCTGGCCGGGCCGCCCGGGGTCGGCAAGACCAGCCTCGGCGAGTCGGTCGCGCGGGCGCTCGGGCGCAAGTTCGTCCGCGTGTCGCTCGGCGGCGTGCGGGACGAGGCGGAGATCCGGGGGCACCGGCGCACGTACGTCGGGGCGCTGCCCGGCCGGATCGTGCGCGCGCTGCGTGAGGCCGGCTCGATGAACCCCGTCGTGCTGCTCGACGAGGTCGACAAGCTCGCCGCCGGATACTCCGGCGACCCGGCCGCCGCGCTGCTGGAGGTCCTCGATCCGGCGCAGAACCACACGTTCCGCGACCACTACCTCGAGGTCGACCTCGACCTGTCCGACGTGCTGTTCCTGGCGACGGCCAACGTGGTGGAGACCATCCCGGGGCCGCTGCTGGACCGCATGGAGCTGGTGAGCCTCGACGGGTACACCGAGCAGGAGAAGGTCGCCATCGCCCGCGACCACCTGCTGCCGCGGCAGCTCGAACGGGCCGGCCTGGAGACGGCCGACTTCACGATCAACGATGAGGCGCTCGCCCGGATCGCGGGGGAGCACACGCGGGAGGCGGGCGTGCGGCAGCTCGAGCGGGCCCTCGCCAAGATCCTGCGCAAGGTCGCGGTCGCGCTGGCCACCGACCCGGCGCCGGTGAACGTGGGCGTGGACGAGGTCGCGAAGTACCTCGGGCGGGCCCGGTTCACGCCGGAGTCGGCTGAGCGCACGGCCGTGCCGGGCGTGGCGACCGGGCTGGCGGTGACCGGCGCGGGCGGCGACGTGCTGTTCATCGAGGCGACGTCCATGGAGGGCGAGCCGGGGCTGACCCTCACCGGGCAGCTCGGCGACGTCATGAAGGAGTCGGCGCACATCGCGCTGTCGTACCTGCGCTCCAACGGGCGACGGCTCGGCATCGACCCCAACCAGCTCGCCGGGCGGCGCATCCACCTGCACGTGCCGGCGGGCGCGGTACCCAAGGACGGGCCGAGCGCGGGCATCACGATGGTGACGGCGCTCGCGTCGCTGGCCACCGGGCGGCCGGTCCGGCCGGAGTTCGGGATGACCGGCGAGGTCACGCTGGCCGGGCGGGTCCTGCCGATCGGCGGGGTGAAGCAGAAGCTGCTCGCGGCGCACCGGGCGGGGCTCACCGAGGTCATCATCCCGAAGCGCAACGAGCCCGACCTGGACGACCTGCCCGAGGAGGTCCGCGCTCAGCTGACCGTCCACGCGCTGGCCGACGTCGCCGACGTGCTCGCGCTGGCGCTGCGCCCGGCCACGGACGGCGCCGACGGCCCGGCGGTCCCGGACTACGTGCCCGCGGGCATCTGACCGGGGCAGCGGGTTCGGCGCAGCAGATCGACATCGAGGACGGCGATCATCGAAGGGGCCCCCGGGCGGGGGTCCCTTCCGCTGTACCGTGGCGGCGTGACGCTGGCGATGACCTGGGACGACGTGCTCCACTGGCGGTGCCGGCAGCAGCTGCTGCACCGCCCCGCCGAGGCCGACGATCCGGTGACGGTGGCCCGGACGCTCGTGGGCGTGCAGGCGCAGGTCGCCTCGTGCGCCGAGCAGGCCGTCGCCGCCCGGCAGCGCACGCCGGACCCGGGCGGCGTGCGGGCGGCGATCAAGGACAAGCGGCTCGTGAAGACGTGGGCGGCCCGCGGCACGCTGCACCTGCTCGACGCCGGCCAGGCCCCGGCGCAGCTGGCGCTGCTGGCCGCGCCGCGCACGTGGGAGAAGGCGGCGTGGCAGCGCACGTTCGTGACCGTGGCGCAGCTGGACAAGATCGCGGCGGCGGCGTACGAGGCGCTGGACGGCGCGGTGCTCACCCGCGAGGAGCTGGCCGCCGCGGTGGTCGAGCACGCCGGCGACGAGTCCCTGGCCGAGCCGCTGTCGTCCGGGTGGGGCGCGGTGCTGAAGCCCCTCGCCTGGCAGGGCATCCTCGCGTACGGGCCGAACAGCGACGACAGCCGTGTCACGTTCACCCGGCCGGACACCTATCTGCCGGGGTGGCCGGGCCTGCCGGCGCCGCAGGAGGCGGCCGGCACGATCATCCCGGCGTACCTCGGCGCGTACGGCCCGGCGTCCCCGGAGACGTTCGACCAGTGGCTGATCCGCGGCCGGTCGAACAAGGCGGCGCTGCGGGGCTGGTTCAAGGCGCTGCTGGACGACGGCGTGCTGACGACGGTCGACGTCGAGGGGGAGCGGCTCTACGCGCGGGCGGAGGACCTCGACTCGCTCAAGGCCGTCGAGCGCTTCGACGACGTACGCCTGCTGCCGCCCTTCGACCAGTTCGTGCTCGGGCCCGGCACGGCCGACACCCGCATCCTGCCGAAGCAGCGCCGGGCCCAGGTCAGCCGCGCCGCCGGCTGGATCTCGGCCGTCGTCGCGTACCGCGGCCGGGTCGCCGGCGTGTGGGACGCCGACGGCGTGACGCTGTTCGAGGAGCAGGGTGCCGTGCCGGCGCAGGGCATCGACGCGGAGCGCCGCCGGATCAGCTGACCAGGGTTTCGTACGACGGGCAGTCCTTCGCCAGCGGGCAGCTGGAGCAGGCCGGGCGCTTCGCGACGCAGGTCCGCCGGCCGTGCAGGATGAGCAGCAGGTTGATGCTCACCCACTCCTCCGGCGAGAACAGCTGCTGGATCGCCGTCTCCGCGGCCAGCACGTCCTTGCCGGCGACCCAGCCCAGGCGCTGCGCGACCCGGGACACGTGCGTGTCGACCGAGATGGCGGGCGTGCCGAACGCGTTGCCCAGCACCATGTTCGCCGTCTTGCGCCCGACCGACGGCAGCGCGACGAGCTCCTCGAGGGTGGCCGGCACCTCGCCGTCGTGGCGTTCGACGAGCGTGGTGGCGAGCTTGATGACGCTCGCCGTCTTCTTGCGGTAGTACCCGACCGGGACCAGGATCTGCTCCATCTCCGCGGGGTCGGCGGCGGCGAGGTCGGCGGCGGTCGGGTACCGCTCGAACAGCGCCGGCGTGACCGCGTTGACCCGCTCGTCCAGGGTCTGCGCGGCGAGGGTCGCGGCCACGAGCAGCTGCAGCGGCGAGGCGAAGTCCAGCTCGAGGCGGACGTCGGGGTACTGCTCGGCGAGCAGCTGCCGGATGCGCGCGGCCCGGTCGGTCTCGGCGGTGGGAGGCGTCACCGACGAAGCCTATTACGCGTGAGGGGCGGCGCCCGGCCCGGCGCCGCCCCTCACGGATGAAACTCAGCCGCGGATGAGACCTCAGATCAGGCCGAGGCGCTCGACGGCCTGGCGCTCCTCGTCGAGCTCGGCGACCGAGGCGTCGATGCGGGCCCGGGAGAACTCGTCGATGTCGAGGCCCTGCACGATCTCCCAGCGGCCGCCGCGCGAGGCGACCGGGAAGGAGGAGATGAGGCCGGCCGGCACGCCGTACGAGCCGTCGGACACGATCGCGGCGGACGTCCAGTCGCCCTCGGCGGTGCCGTTCACCCAGTCGTAGACGTGGTCGATCGCGGCGGAGGCGGCCGAGGCCGCCGACGACGCGCCGCGGACCTCGATGATCTCGGCGCCGCGCTTGGCCACCCGCGGGATGAACTCGTCGGCGATCCACGCCTGGTCGCCCACGGCCTCGGCGGCGTTCTTGCCGGCGACCTCGGCGTGCAGGATGTCGGGGTACTGCGTCGCCGAGTGGTTGCCCCAGATCGTGATCTTGTGGATCTCGGAGACCGGGACGCCGAGCTTGCCGGCGAGCTGCGCGACGGCGCGGTTGTGGTCGAGGCGGGTCATCGCGGTGAACCGCTCGGCCGGCACGTCCGGCGCGTTGCGCTGGGCGATGAGCGCGTTGGTGTTGGCCGGGTTGCCCACGACGAGGACCCGGATGTCGTCGGCCGCGCCGGCGTTGATCGCCTCGCCCTGCGGCTTGAAGATGCCACCGTTGGCCTCGAGCAGGTCGCCGCGCTCCATGCCCTTGGTCCGCGGGCGGGCGCCGACGAGCAGCGCCACGTTGGCGCCCGAGAACGCCGTCTTCGGGTCGTCGAACACGTCGACGCCGGCCAGCAGCGGGAACGCGCCGTCCTGCAGCTCCAGGGCCGTGCCCTCGGCGGCGCGCACGGCCTGCGGGATCTCCAGCAGCCGCAGCTTGACCCGCGTGTTCGCGCCGAGCAGCTGCCCGGAGGCGATGCGGAACAGCAGCGCGTAGCCGATCTGGCCGGCCGCGCCGGTCACGGTGACGTTGACGGACGAGTCGCTCATGAGACTTCTCCTGCAGCAGCGGCGGGTGTGCTCTTCGGGTTCAAACTATCCCCGCCGCCCCAACGGCCGTTCACCATCCGTCCACTCCGTGTGGCTTACGGCACTCGATCAGGTACCGGGCCGTGGTCGCGGCGAACGAACCATCCCGCCGGATGAGCTCGTGCATGGCGGCCAGGCGGTCGCGGTACCGCTGGACAGTGAAACCGGGAACGATCCAGATCACCTTGCGCAGGTACACCGCGACCGCCGCGACGTCGAAGAACTCCATCCGCAGGCGCGCCTCGCGCACATCGACGACCTCGAGGCCTGCCTCTTGCGCGCCGTCGACGGCCCGGCGCACGCTGCGCCCGTCGCCGACCGGCTGCGGCCCCATCATGAAGTCGGTCACCTCGGCGGCGGTGCCGACGCCGACGTGCTGCGCGAAGTACGTCCCGCCGGGCCTGAGCACCCGCGCGATCTCGCCCCAGCCGACGACGACCGGGTGGCGGCTGCTCACGAGGTCGAACGTGCCGCCGGGGAACGGCAGCGGCGCGTCGTCGGCGACCTCGGCCACCTCGCCGCGGAACGGCGCGAGGGCCGCGCGGGCCAGCGCCGCGTTCGGCGCCCACGACTCGGTCGCCGCCACCCGTCCCGGCCCGCCGCCGGCCGCGGCCGCCGCGGCGAGGGCCTCGCGGAACACCTCACCGCCGCCGGTCTGCACGTCCAGCGCCCCGGTCGCGGTGGTGAGCCGCTCGCCGAGGCGTCGCGCGTAGCCCCACTGCGGCCGCTGCTCGGTCGCGCGCCCGTCGAACCAGGAGAAGTCCCAGCCCTCGACCGGCACGCGCGCGCCCTCGGCCAGCAGGTCCTCGAGGTCGTCCATGATTGCACCCTCCGTTGCCGGGGCATCACCCCGGCATGACGATCATTGCGCAGAGCACGCCGCTGTGGCTGGCCACGAAGGCGGACGAGGACATCCAGGCCGGCCGGGTCATCGGGTGGCAGACCGAGCACGTGCAGCCGGTGCCGCTGGTCGCCTGGACCGACGAGACCGGCCAGCTCAGCCGCGTCGGCACCCCCGCTTCCGCGGTCGTGTGGCTGGGCGACACGCGCGGCGAGGCGATCGAGTCTGCCCAGCGCGAGCACAAGCTCGCAACGCTTTAACGCGCCGTCCCAGGCTTCTGCCTAGCTTCCTAGGACGCATGACGCGAAGGCGCCCGGGTCACACGCCGGAGAGAGGAGACCGTTGCATAACGACAAATAGGTGTCTGCGTTCGCCACGGCCGCGAGCGGGCGGTACCGTCCAGTGCGAATCGTGCGAATTCGTAGGGGGAATGTGCGGGTGAAGGTGAACGCCGAGGCCAAACAGCGACTCAGCGAGTTGCTGCGTTCCCACGAGGACGACATCCTGAGTCGCTGGTTGCAGATCGCCGCGCGGACGCTGCGGCGCCGGCTCACCGACGCTGAGCTGAACCGCCAGATCCGCGAGGTGTACTCCGCGCTGCTGGGCATGCTCGACGGTGACGGGGACGGCGAGCTCACCGGGTCGCACGGCGGCGAGTCGCGGGCCGCGCTCGGCGAGCTGTCCCGGTCGTGGGCCCGGCAGGGTTTCACACCCACGGAGACGGCCAACCTCGTGTTCACGATCAAGGAGGTCGTCCTCGGGCTGGCCGAGACCGAGGCGGCCGACCAGGTCCCCGCCGACTTCCTGGTGCTGTCGCTGCTCGTGGACGAGATGGGCCTGTACACGTTCGAGACGTGGGCGAAGGCCCGGGAGGCGATCATCGCCGACCAGACCGAGCAGTTGCTGGAGCTGTCCACGCCGGTGGTGAAGCTGTGGGACGGCGTCGTGGCGGTGCCGCTGGTCGGGACGCTGGACTCGGCGCGGGCGCAGGTGGTGATGGAGAAGCTGCTGCAGACGCTGGTCGACACCGGGTCGGGGTACGCGATCGTCGACATCACCGGCGTGCCGGCGGTGGACACGCAGGTGGCGCAGCACATCCTCAAGACCGTGGTGGCGGCGCGGCTGATGGGTGCGGAGTGCATCATCTCCGGCATCCGGCCGCAGATCGCGCAGACCGTGGTGGCGCTGGGCATCGAGTTCGGTGACATCGCGACGAAGGCGTCGCTCGCCGACGCGCTCGTGCACGCGCTGCGGGCCGGCGGCGTGGAGTTCGTCAAGCGCGGCCGGGGCGCCTGATGGACCGGGTGCCCGTCCTCAAGATCGGCGACATCCTGCTGGTATCGATCCAGATCGACCTCGACGACCAGACGGCGCTGCAGCTGCAGGAGGACCTGTCCGACCGGATCGTGGCCACCGGGGCGCACGGCGTGGTCATCGACATCTCGGCGCTGGAGATCGTCGACTCGTTCATCGGGCGGATGCTGTCGACGATCGCGGCGGTGTCGCGGGTCCTCGACGCCGAGACGGTCGTGGTCGGGATGCGCCCGGCGGTGGCGATCACGCTGGTGGAGCTGGGGCTGTCGCTCAACGGGGTGCGCACCGCGCTGAACGTCGACAAGGCCCTGGAGATCCTGGCCGAGGCCAAGCAGGTGTACGGCGTCGGGTTGCTGTCCGTGCCCGAGGACGACGTTGTCTGACTTCGGTGCCGACACCCCGGCGCAGCGGCTGGAGATCGCCGACGACAAGGACGTCGTGCGGGTCCGGCAGGCGGTGCGCGTCGCCGCCGTGGCCGCGAAGCTCCCGCTGGTCGACCAGACGAAACTCGTGACCGCGGCCAGCGAGCTGGCCCGCAACACGCTGATCCACGGCGGCGGCGGGTATGCGACGGTGGCCGGCGTCCACAACGGCCGGCGGGCCGGGGTGCGGGCCGACTTCGTCGACGAGGGTCCGGGGATCGCGGACCTGGGGCTGGCGTTCACGGACGGCTACACCACCGGCTCGGGTCTGGGTCTGGGCCTGTCGGGGTCGCGGCGGCTGGTCGACGAGTTCGAGATCGACACGAAGCCCGGCGGCGGTACACGCGTGTCGGTAACCAAGTGGGCGCGGTGAGCGCGGTCGGCGCACCCCCCACGGTCGAGGAGCTGGGCTGGCTCGCGGTCGACGACGCCGGCGCCGCCGCGATCGCCAAGCGGGTCGCGGTCGACGGCGCGCGCCGGCTCGGGTTCAGCGAGCAGCGGGCCGGCGAGGTGGCGATCGTCGCGGCGGAGCTGGCGTCGAACCTGCACCGTCACGCCGACGCCGGTGCGCTGTCGGTGCGGCTGCTGCGCCGCGGTGAGGTCGGCGGTATCGAGCTCGTCGCGGTCGACAGCGGTCCCGGCATGGTGGATCTGCCGTTCAGCTCGCTGGACGGGCATTCCACGGCGGGTACCCTCGGCATCGGTCTCGGCGCGGTGCAGCGGCTGTCGGATCGGGCGGGCGGCTATTCGGAGCCGGGCCGGGGCACGGTGTTTGCGGCGCAGCTGTGGCCGCATGACCGGATGCCGGCCGGGTTGCCGCCGGTGGCGGGGCTGTCGCGGCCGATCACCGGGGAGAAGGTGTGCGGGGACCGGTTCGCGGCGCGGGCGGTGGTTGAGGACGGGTCGCTGCTGGTGCTGGTGGCCGACGGGCTGGGGCACGGTCCGCTGGCGGCGGCGGCGTCGGCGGCGGTCGTGGACGCGTTTCTGGCCTCGTCGTTGTCGGCGCCGGGGGCGTTGATCGAGCATCTGCACCGGTCGGTGTCGCACACGCGCGGGGCGGCGGTGTCGGTGGCGCGGGTGGGCGGCGGGTCGGTGGTGTTCGCGGGGCTGGGCAATGTGGCCGGGACGATCGCGTTTCCCGATGGGGAGCGGCGGGGCATGGTGAGCATGCCGGGGATCGTCGGGCACCAGTCGCGTGGCGTGCGCGAGTTCGTGTACGACCTGCCGGCCGAGGGGGTCGTGGTGCTGCACTCCGACGGGGTGTCGGATCGGTGGAGCCTGCGTGAGCATCCGGGGCTCGCGCGGCGGGACCCGCTGCTGGTGGCGGCGACCCTGTTGCGTGACGCTGGGGTGCGTCGCGACGATGCGTGCGTGGCGGTTGCGCGTGGCGGCGGTGAGCCGGGGTGAGCGCCGAGCCGCTGCTGCGGATGGTTCTCAGCGAGGATCATGACGTGTTCGTGCTGCGCCAGCGGGGTCGGGAGGTGGCGGCCGCGCTGGGCATGGAGTACCAGGATCAGGTGCGGGTGGCGACGGCGCTGAGCGAGATCGGGCGGCTGGTGCCGGGCGCCGTGGTGACGTTCTCGGCGGCCGTCGAGCCCCGCCCTCACCTGGCCATTGTTGTCTCGTCGACGCGGTTGGGTATGGAGATCGCTGACGGTGTCGCGGCGGCGGCGAGGCTGATGGATGAGGTGCGGGTGGACGACGAGCGGATCGTGCTGACGCGGCGCCTGGCCGGCCGGGCCGACGCGGAGCGGCTCGATCGGGTCCGCGACGAGTTGGCGGCGAGCGTGCCGACGACGGCGTTGGACGAGCTCAGTGTGCAGAACCGGCAGCTGGTCGCGGCGCTGGAGCAGGTGCAGGCGCACCGGGACGAGCTGCTGCAGCTCAATGCGGAGCTGGAGGAGACGAACAAGGGCGTCATGGCGCTGTACACCCAGCTGTCGGAGGAGCTGGAGCAGACCAACCAGGGTGTGGTGGCGCTGTATGCGGAGCTGGATGAGCGTTCGGCGCAGCTGCGGGAGGCCAACGAGGCCAAGAGCCGGTTCCTGGCGAACGTGTCGCATGAGCTGCGGGCGCCGGTGACGGCGATCATCGGGTTGACGCGGCTGCTGCTGGATCCGCGTTCGGAGCCGCTGAGCGGTGAGCAGACGCATCAGCTGGAGCTGGTGCAGGGCTCGGCGGCGGATCTGCTGGCGCGGGTGAACGACCTGCTGGATCTGGCGAAGGCGGAGTCGGGGCGGATCGAGCCGGCGTGGGGGCCGGTCGACCTGGCGGCGGTGTTCGGGCAGCTGCGGGGCACGCTGCGGCCGCTGGCGCGGCCGGACGTGCAGCTGGAGGTGTCCGAGCCGCCGGTGGCGGACCTGGTCAGCGACGAGATGCTGCTGACGCAGATCCTGCGGAACCTGCTGACGAATGCGTTGAAGTTCACCGATGCCGGTTCGGTCGGCATGAGTGGCTGGGTGGACGGTGAGCGGTTGCGTATCGCGGTCGCGGACACGGGCATCGGGATTCCGTACGCCGAGCAGGCCCGGGTGTTCGAGGAGTTCCATCAGGTGCGTGGTGCCCGGCAGGCGGGCGGGACGGGTCTGGGGTTGCCGTATGCGCGGCGGTTGGCGGCGTTGCTGGGTGGGGCGCTGAGCCTGGTCAGCGAGCCGGGGGAGGGCAGCACGTTCACGCTGGAGCTGCCGTTGCGCCCGCCGCGGCCGGAGGGGGCGGCGGAGCCGGCGGGGCCGTTGCCGCATGTGGAGCGGGCGCTGATCGTCGATGACGACCCGGCGGCGCGGCAGCTGATGCGGCGGCTGCTGGCGGGGATCGCGGACGAGGTGAGCGAGGCCGCGGATGTGCGCTCGGGGCTGGCGATCGCGGCGCGGCAGCGCCCGGCGGTGATTTTCCTGGATCTGCGGATGCCGGGGGGTGACGGCACGCAGCTGCTGGCGGGGCTGGCCGCGGACCGGGCGCTGGACGGCGTGGTGGTGTTCGTGGTGACGGGCGCGGATGTGTCGCAGTTGCGGCCGCAGGAGCTGGCGCGGGCGCGGGCGGTGGTGGGCAAGGAGGGGTTGACCCGGCAGGCGGTCGTCGATCTCGTGGCCGGGCTCGCGCGGTGAGCGGAGCCGCCGACATCCTGGTCGTCGACGACAGCCCGTCGAAGCGGTACGTCATCACGAGTTGGCTGCGCCGGGACGGGCATCGGGTAACCGAGGCGGCGACGGGCGCGGAGGCGCTGGCGTTGCTGCACGATGCGGCGACGCCGACGGAGCTGGTGGTGCTGGACGTGCGGCTGCCGGACATCGACGGGTTCGAGGTGGCGGAGCGGATCAAGGAGGATCCGCGGACGGCGGCGGTGCCGGTGATCCACATCTCGGCGACGGCGGTGCATGCGGTGGATCGCACGCAGGGGCTGACGCGGGGCGCCGATGCGTACCTGGCGGAGCCGATCGACCCGGACGAGCTGCTGGCGACGGTGGGTGCGCTGTTGCGGTACTCGCGGGCGAGGCACCGCGCGGAGCGGCTGGCGGGGCGGCTGACGCGCCTGGTGGAGACGACGGCGGCGATCAACGCGGCGACGAGCCTGCCGCAGCTGCTGCGCCTGGGGGCGGCGGGGGCGGCGCGGGTGTTCGACGGGCCGGCGGCGGTGGCCGCGGCGTCGCCGGAGACCGGTGCGCTGGCGGTGCAGGTCGATGCGGTCGCGGCGTTGCCGGTGGTGCGGCCGGCGAGCCGGGTGGAGTTCGAGGTCGATCCGCTCGGCGGGCGGCCGGGGACGGAGCTGTTCGGGCAGGACGGCGGGCCGTGGTGGGACGCGCCGGTGTGCCGGGTGGTGGCGCGGGCGAAGCAGGGCCGGGAGCCGTTGCACATCGTGGTGCCGGCGGCGGGGTTCGGTGACGACGACGCGGACGTGCTGCGTCAGCTGGGGCAGGCGATGGCGCTGGCGGTGGAGGCGTTGCGCAGCTACGACGAGGAGCGGCGCACGGCGCTGACGTTGCAGCGCAGCATGCTGCCGCCGTCGTTGCCGCCGGTGCCGGGTTATGACGTGGCGGTGCGGTACCGGCCGGCGGGCGATCACGCGTACGTCGGCGGCGACTTCTACGAGATCGTCGCGGTGCAGGGGCATGTCGTGGCGGCGATCGGCGACGTGGCGGGGCATTCGCTGCGCGCGGCGACGATCATGGCGGAGGTGCGGCATGCGCTGCGGGCGTATCTGGCGGAGGATCACGCGCCGGGACTGACGCTGGAGCGGCTGAACCGGATGATGCTGCGGTTCCTGCCGGAGGAGATCGTGACGATGTGCCTGCTGCGCATCGAGCTGTCCACCGGTGCGATCCGGATGGCGAACGCGGGCCATCCGCCGCCGCTGCTGGTTGCCGGGTCGGATGTGCGCCTTGTGGAGGGGCGGGTGGCGCTGCTCGGGGTGCCGACGCCGCACGACGCGGAGACGCAGTTCGTGCTGGGGCGGGGGGAGTCGCTGGTGCTGGTGACCGACGGGCTGATCGAGCGGCGGGGGTACACCTTCAACCAGGGTCTGGAGCGGTTGCAGGCGGCGCTGGTGGCGGGCATGTCCCGGGACGCGGGGGCGGTGGACCTCGAGGCGGTGTGCGACGCGCTGCTGGCGGGGCTGGGTGAGGACACCGACGACGACGTGGCGCTGCTGGTGATCCGGCGGGGGATTTCGGGCTGATCCGGTGGCGGCGGCCGGGCGGGGCGGTGAGGCTTCGGGCAGGCCAACCAACGGGGGATTGACATGGCGGTCTGCGAGACCTGCGGCAACGACTACTACATGGCGTTCGAGGTGCGTACCGTCGGCGGCGGTTCGCACACGTTCGACTCGTTCGAGTGTGCGATCCACAAGCTGGCGCCGGTGTGTGAGCACTGCGGTACGCGGATCGTGGGGCACGGCTCGGAGGTGTCGGGGCGGTTCTACTGCTGCGCGCACTGTGCCCGTTCGGCGGACGCGGCGGCCGGGTCCGAGATCCGGGATGCGGTCGGGGCGTATCCGGGCTGAGCGCTTCCCCCGGTGATCATCGCTCCTGCACGCCATGATTGGGTTGCTTCAAGTAGGTGGAGCCTCATGGCGTGAAGGAGCTGCTGTGGTCGTGCTGGGAATCGACATCGGTGGGTCGGGGATCAAGGGTGCGCCGGTCGACCTGGCCACGGGCGAGTTCACGGCCGATCGGGTGCGTATCGAGACGCCGCAGCCGGCCGACGTCGACAGTGTGGTGCGGACGGTGGCCGCGGTGGCGAAGTCGTTCGACCCGGCGGCGAGCGTCGGCATCACGTTCCCGGCCGTGGTGCAGCACGGGGTGACGAAGACGGCCGCGAACGTTGACGCGTCGTGGGTGGACGCGCCGGCGCAGCGGCTGTTCGCCGAGGCGCTGGGGCGGCCGGTGACGGTGCTCAACGACGCGGACGCGGCCGGGGTGGCGGAGCTGGAGTACGGCGCCGGCAAGGGCGTGAACGGCCTGGTCGTCATGGTCACGTTCGGCACCGGCATCGGTTCGGCGCTGTTCATCGACGGGCGGCTGGTGCCGAACACGGAGCTGGGGCACCTGCAGATGAGCGGGCTGCACCTGCACGGCGGCGATGCGGAGGACTACGCCTCGGACCGCATCCGCGAGAGCGAGGACCTGAGTTGGCCCGACTGGGCGGAGCGGGTGCAGACGTACCTGCGGCATCTGCACGCCCTGCTGTGGCCGGACCTGATCATCATCGGTGGCGGGGTCAGCAAGAAGGCGGACCGCTACCTGCATCTGGTGGACGTGCCGACGAAGGTGGTGCCGGCGGCGCTGCAGAACAACGCCGGGATCGTCGGGGCGGCGCTGCTGGCCGCGCGCAACGCGGGGGTTGTCGCCGGCGGGTGATTTCGCCGCATGTGCGCGGGTGAGGCACCATGGCATCCATGGGGGACCCGCCCGCGCCGCTGCGCGCCGGCGACCCGGCCGCGGTCGGGTCGTACCGGCTGCTCGGCGTGCTCGGGGTCGGCGGGATGGGCACCGTGTATCTGGCGGAGGCGCCCGACGGCCGCCGGGTGGCGCTGAAGGTCATCAACCCGGCGTTGCACGGCGACCCGATGTTCCGGCACCGCTTCGCCGCCGAGGCGGCCGCGGCGTCGCGGGTCGCCGGGTTCTGCACCGCGCGGGTCCTGGACGTCGACCTGGACGGGCCGGTGCCGCATCTGGTCACCGAGTACGTGATGGGCCCGTCGCTGCACGACTACGCGACCGCGAACGGGCCGCTGGCCGGTCAGGTGGAGGCGGTCGCGGTCGGGGTGGCGGCGGCGCTGACGGCCATCCACGCGGTCGGGCTGGTGCATGCCGACCTGAGCCCCCGTAACGTGCTGCTGTCGCCGTTCGGGCCGAAGGTCGTCGACTTCGGGGTGGCCCGGCTGCTCGGGCAGGGCGGTGCGGGCCACGGCCCGAACTTCGGCACGCCGGGCTGGCTGGCGCCGGAGCAGGTGCGCGGGTGGCCGCCGAGCCAGGCCACCGACGTGTACGCGTGGGGGCTGCTCGTCGCCTGGGCGGGCACGGGCCGCATGCCGGTGCCGGAGGGCACGACCGGCCTCGACGGCCTCGACGCGTCGCTGGCCGGGGTCGTGCGCCGGGCGCTGCACGAGGACCCGGACCGCCGGCCCACGGCCCGTCAGGTGCTGCTGGCCCTCGTCGGCCAGGACGATCCGGCGGCCGCGCAGGTCGCCGCGACGGTGCGTCCGGTGGGCCGGGCGCCGGCATCGTTCGCGAGGGGTGCGGCGGCGGTGTCGCCGCCGACGCAGCGTTTCGCCGCCCCGGTCCCGGGGACACGGGTCGACCCGGCCGGGCGGCACCCGGCGCCGTTGCCGCCGCCTCCACCGCCGCCGCGGCGGCGCCCGCGCCGGGTCGGGCGGGGCGTCGCCACCGTCGTGGCCTTGGCGGCGCTGCTGGCCTGCCTGCTGGGCGGGCTGAAGCTGGCCGAGAGCGCGGGCCGCGGCGCGCAGGCCGGCGACCGGCCCGCGCCGGCGTCGTCGCCTCCGCCGAAGCCGTCGCCGAAGCCGAGCCCGACGGTGACCGACGGGAAGCTGCGCTTCTCGGTCGTGAGGTTCTCGTGCGGGGTGAAGGAGGTCGGCGACTGGCCGCTGATGCAGAAGCCGAAGGGCGGCCAGTTCTGCCTGGTCGACCTGAAGGTGGAGAACACCGGCGACAGCAAGGGCCGGCTGTGGATCGGCAACCAGAAGCTGCGCGACTCCGGCGGCACGGAGTACGACCCGGATGCGTGGTCGCTGCTGTACTACGACAAGACCCGGCCGCTGGCCAACGACATCGGGCCGGGGGAGACGGTGCAGGGCACGCTCGTCTACGACGTGCCGGCGGGGCTGAAGTTCACCGAGCTGCGGGTGCGATCCGGGCTCGTGGGCGGTTCCAGCAGCTCACTGAAGCTGTCCTGAAACCAGTGAGAGCGCTCCATGGGAGCGCTACCGCCATGGTCACGCTTGGGCCGCCGGTGCGGCCGCAAGCGCATTGACGGTGATCCCGAGCAAACACCATGGCGCAGGGCGATGGCAAGGGTTGCCGGGTCGTTAAGTTTCGTTACATCCGTGTTATTGACACCACTGTCCGCGATCCGATTAAGTGTGCCGGAACCGGTTGCGGAACCGGTTCCAGAACACGCTCTCTTGCCAGAAAGCGCTCTCACCGGAAGGATCGCGGCGTGCCGATAACCATCGCCGATGTCGCGGCACGAGCGGGGGTCAGCAAGACCACCGTCTCGCGGGTGCTCAACGGCAAAGGAGAGGTCGACGAGGCGACCGCGGCACGGGTTCGCACGGTCATCGACGAGCTGGGCTACGTGCCCAGCGCGCGGGCGGTCAACCTGGCCCGGGGGCACACCCGGGTCATCGGGATGCTCGTGCCGTCGCTGACCTGGCCATGGATGGGTGAGGTCGTGCAGGGCGCGGTGGACGTCGTGGAGTCGGAGGGATACGGGTTGCTGCTGTTCACGTGCAACCGCGGCGCCGAGTCCATGCGGCAGTTCTCCGCGCAGGTCTCCGGCAAGGCGTTCGACGGCCTGCTGGCCATCGAGCCCGAGGGGACGCTGGACTATCTCGCCGATCTGTACGCCGGCGGGCTGCCGGTGGTGCTCATCGACGATCGCGGCGACAAGCCGCTGATGCCGTCGGTGGCGACCACCAACCGGGCGGGCGGCTCGCTCGCCGCCCGGCACCTCGTGGAGATCGGCCGGCGGCGGCCCCTGGTCATCACCGGCTCCGAGAAGTTCGGCTGCACACAGGACCGGCTCGGCGGCTTCGCGGACGTGTTCGCGGCGGCCGGCGCGCCGATCGACCCCCGGCTCGTCATCGAGGGGGACTTCACCTACGAATGCGGCGCGGTCTCCGTCCAGCGGGCGCTGGACGACGGGCTGCAGTTCGACGCCGTGTTCGCGCACAACGACCTGTCCGCCGCCGGCGCCCTGCAGGCGCTGCGCATCGCGGGCCGCTCGGTGCCGCAGGACGTGGCCCTGGTGGGCTTCGACGACATCCTGCAGTCGGCGCACACCGAGCCGCCGCTGACCACGGTCCGCCAGCCCATGCGCCAGATGGGCGAGATGGCGGCCCGACGGCTCATCGCCCATTTCGACGGCACGCCGCTCACGGCGGAGCCGAACATTCTGTCCACCACGCTCGTCGTGCGCGGCTCGACCGTGCCGGCGCAGCCCGAGCGCAACACCTGAAGTTTCGTCACGCCGCACCACTGGGCGGGACCGGCCGCAAAGGTCCCGTCGTCATACCCGAGATGTGTAACTGTCCGCCCCACCTATCGATGCAGGCACCGTCCTCTCGATGCAGGTACCAAAGGAGACACCCCCGTGTTGACCAGACGCTCCGTTCTGCTCGGCATGGCCGGTTTGCTGGCCACGTCGACGACCCTGGCTGCGTGCGGCGACTCGCCGAACCAGAACAAGGACAATGGTGCTGCCAAGACGACGGTGCTGACCGTCGGCATGCCCAACGGCCCGCTCACCGAGAACGAGAACCCGTTCCTCACCACCTCGGCGGGCGCCAAGGACGGCTACCGCTG
The DNA here is from genome assembly GCF_050936175.1 of Dactylosporangium sp. CA-139066. Taxonomy (NCBI): domain Bacteria; kingdom Bacillati; phylum Actinomycetota; class Actinomycetes; order Micromonosporales; family Micromonosporaceae; genus Dactylosporangium; species Dactylosporangium sp. CA-139066. The sequence continues at coordinate 5,505,872 of NZ_JBNJNH010000001.1, forward strand.
GGTGATCTACGAGCCGCTCATGATGTGGAACCCGGTCAAGCCGGCGGACCCGATGAAGCCGTGGCTGGCGACCAAGGCGGAGTGGAACAAGGACTACACCTCCGTCGTCGTCTCCATCCGCGACAACGCCACATGGTCCGACGGCGAGAAGGTCACCGCCGACGACGTCGCGTACACGTACAAGCTGGTCCGTGACAACGAGGCCCTCAACTCCGGCGGCGTGCCGATCGCCGACGCGACGGTCAGCGGCTCGGACGTGACCATCACGTTCAAGACCCCGCAGTTCGTCAGCCAGCAGAAGGCCATCGCGCAGATCCCGATCGTGCCCAAGCACATCTGGGAGAAGGTCGCCGACCCCAAGACCGAGGCCAACAAGAACCCGATCGGCTCCGGGCCGTACACGCTGAAGTCCTTCACCCCGCAGACCACGACCCTGACGGTCCGCGACAAGGGCTACTGGCAGACGCTGCCGCAGGTCAAGGAGCTGCGGTACACGTCCTACGCCGACAACAACGCGCAGACCACGGCCCTGGCCAACGGCGAGTGCGAGTGGAGCTTCGTCTTCATCCCCAACGTGAAGACGGTCTTCATCGACAAGGACGCCGCGAACCACAAGATCTGGGCGCCGCCGGTCCTGGGCATCCACGGCCTGTACATCAACACCACCAAGGCCCCGTTCAACGACCCGAAGCTGCGCGTCGCGATGGGCATGGTCATCAACCGCGACGACATCTTCAACACCGCCGAGGCCGGCTACTTCCACCCGCTGGTCAAGAGCGTGACGGGCCTGCCCTCGCCCGCCGGTGACGCCTACGTCTCCGACGAGTACAAGGGCAAGGACTACAAGATCGACGTCGAGGGCGCGAAGGCCCTGCTCACCGGCGCCGGCTACAAGCTCGACGGCAACACGCTCAAGGACCCGTCGGGCAAGGCGGTCACCCTGACGCTCACCGACCCGGCCGGTTGGTCGGACTACCAGACCTCGCTGGAGATCGTGAAGGCCAACCTGGCCCAGATCGGCATCCAGGCCACGGTCGACAAGGCCAACCAGGACGCGTGGTTCAAGAACGTCGAGGCCGGCCAGTTCGACGCCGCGTTCCGCTGGACCGACGGCGGCTCGACCCCGTACGACATCTACCGCACGGTGATGGACGGCGACCAGCTCAAGCCGATCGGCACCGCCTCCCCGGCCGCGAACTTCGGCCGCTTCGACAGCAAGGAGGCCACCGCGGCGCTGCGCGCCTACGCGGCCGCCACGGACGACGCGGCCCGCAAGACCGCGCTCGCCACGCTGCAGAAGATCTTCGTCGAGCAGGCCCCGATGATCCCGGTCGGTGCCGACAACATCGGTGCCGCGTACAGCGCCAAGAACTGGACGGGCTGGCCGGACGACGCCAACCCGTACGGCGCGGCCCAGCCGACCCAGGCCAACGCCCTGGACGTCATCCTGCACCTCAAGCCGTCCGGCTCCTGACCGGCTCGGAAATGTTCTGACACCGCTCCCCGGACGGCCGCTTGCGCCGCCGTCCGGGGAGCGGTACCCCATGAGGACACGACACCCTTGAGACAGGACCATCGGCAATGACGTTGAGCGAGAGCCCGGCGGCGCCGGTCGGCGAGGTGGTGCTGGAGGCCGAGGGCCTGACCAAGCACTTCCCCGTCCGGCGGAAGCTGAGCGACATCTTCACCGGCAAGCGAGCCGTCGTGCACGCGGTCGACGACGTTTCCCTCACCCTGCGCCGCGGCAGGGTCACCGCACTGGTGGGCGAGTCCGGCTCCGGAAAGTCGACCGTCGCCCGGCTCTTCGCGCAGCTCTACCCCCGCACCGGCGGTGACCTGCGCCTGCACGGTCAGACGACGAAGGTTCACGGCGGGCGCCGGTTCCGTGAGTACGTCAGCCGCGTCCAGCTCATCTTCCAGGACCCGTTCGGCTCGCTCAACCCGGTGCACACCGTCCGCTACCACCTGACCCGGGCGCTGAAGATCCACGGCAACGCCGGCAAGTCGGCCGAGGAGCTCGAGGCCGCCCTCGCCGCGCTGCTGACCCGGGTGGCGCTGACGCCGCCCGAGCGCTACATCGACAAGTTCCCGCACGAGCTGTCCGGCGGGCAGCGCCAGCGCGTGGCGATCGCCCGCGCCCTCGGCGCCGACCCCGAGGCGCTGCTGGCCGACGAGCCGGTGTCGATGCTCGACGTGTCGATCCGCCTGGGCATCCTCAACCTGCTGCGCGACCTCAAGGAGCGGCTCAACCTCGCCATCCTGTACATCACGCACGACATCGCCTCGGCGCGGTACTTCGCCGACGAGACGATGGTGATGTACGCCGGGCGCATGGTCGAGGGCGGCGACAGCGAGTCGGTCACGCAGAACCCCGCGCACCCCTACACCCGGCTGCTCATCGAGTCCGCGCCGGACCCCGACCGCATCGCCGGCATCGCCGACGCGTCGGCCAAGGACCGGGGCAACGGCGAGCCGCCGAGCCTGATCCGGCCCCCGTCCGGCTGCCGGTTCCACCCCCGCTGCCCGCACGCGATGAAGCGGTGCACCGTCGACCTCCCGCCGCGCCTGGACGTCGGTGGCGAGCCCGGCCACTGGGCGGCCTGCTGGCTCTACGACGCAGAGACGGTCGCCAAGGAAGGCGTCGGCTCGGCCGCCGACCCGTCGATCCCCACGCCGCCGGCGCTGCACCTGCCGGAGGAGGCACGATGAAGTTCATTCTGCAACGCCTCGCGTTCTACCTGTTCACGGCCTGGGCCGCGATCACGATCAACTTCTTCATCCCGCGGATGATCCCGGGCGACCCGATCAGCTCGTTCCTGGCCCGCAACCAGGGCGCGGTGTCCTCCGACGCGATCCAGTCGCTGCGGGTGCTGTTCGGCATGGACAAGGAACAGAGCCTCTGGCAGCAGTACCTCGACTACTGGAACCAGCTGCTGCACGGCGACCTCGGCCTGTCCTTCAACTTCTTCCCGTCGACGGTCGGCGAGGTCATCAAGTCGAGCCTGCCGTGGACGATCGGCCTGGTCGGCATCACCACCGTGCTGAGCTTCGCGATCGGCACGACGCTGGGCATCGGCGCCGGCTGGCGGCGCGGCACCTGGATCGACGGCCTGCTGCCGGCCACGACGTTCCTGTCGTCGGTGCCGTACTTCTGGCTCGGCCTCGTCTTCATCGCCGTGTTCACCGGGCCGGGCAGCTTCTTCCCGTCGTCCGGCGGCTACACCCCGGGCCTGGTGCCGTACCTGGACGGCACCTTCATCGGCTCGGCGATCAACCACAGCGTGCTGCCGGCGTGCACGATCCTGCTGTCGTCGATGAGCGGCTGGATCCTCGGCATGCGCAACATGATGGTGACGGTGTCGGCCGAGGACTACATCACCGTCGCCCACGCCAAGGGCCTGTCGGAGCGGCGCGTCGCCTTCAGCTACGCCGCCCGCAACGCCCTGCTGCCCAACATCTCCGCGTTCGCGCTCTCGCTGGGCTTCATCGTCGGCGGCACCCTGCTGGTGGAGATCGTGTTCTCCTACCCCGGCGTCGGCTACCAGCTCTTCCAGGCCGTCGGCGCCCACGACTACCCGCTGATGCAGGGCATCTTCCTGGTCATCACCATCTCGGTGCTGGTCGCCAACCTGCTCGCGGACGTGGCCTACACGCTGCTGGACCCGCGCACCCGAAAGGCAGGCTGAGCGATGACCGCCACCCCCTCGAGCATCGAGCAGGTCATCCCCGGGCAGGGCGCGATGGCCCAGCCGGACGCCGCGCCGGCGGGCAAGAAGGCCAAGCGCAAGCGGTTCCGGTTCATCGCCAACGGCAAGTCCGCCACCGGGCTGGTCATTCTCGCCATCTACGTGCTGTTCGCGATCATCGGCCCGTGGGTCGCGCCATACGACCCGGACAAGATCACCTCGGAGGTGATCCAGGCGCCGTCGGCGAAGCACTGGTTCGGCACCACGCACCTGGGCCAGGACATCTTCAGCCAGCTGCTGGCCGGCACCCGCAGCGTCGTGTTCGTCGGCGCGGTCGCCGGGATCGTCGCCACGATCCTGTCGGTCCTCGTCGGTGTCACCGCCGGCTACCTCGGCGGCATCGCCGACGAGATCCTCTCCGTGCTGTCCAACGTGTTCCTGGTCATCCCCGGCCTGCTGCTGATCATCATCATCTGCACGTCGCTGCCGCACGTCAACGACCTCACCGTCGCCCTGGTCATCGGGTTGACGAGCTGGTCGTGGGGGTCACGGGTGCTGCGCGCGCAGACACTGTCCCTGCGCCGCCGCGACTACGTCGACGCGGCCCGCGCCACCGGCGAGAAGACGTGGCGGATCATCTTCTTCGAGATCCTGCCGAACCTGACCGCGATCATCGCCTCCGGCTTCATCGGCACCGTCATCTACGCGGTGCTGTCGGAGATCACGCTCGCGTTCATCGGCATCTCCTCGGTGTCGTCGTGGAACTGGGGCACCATCCTGTTCTGGGCGCAGGGCCAGCAGGCCCTCGCGCAGGGCGCCTGGTGGTGGTTCGTCCCCGCGGGCCTGGCCATCGCCATCCTCGGCACCGCGCTGAGCCTGGTGAACTTCGGCATCGACGAGTTCGTCAGCCCGCGGCTGCGTACCTCCGGGCAGGGCCCGAAGCGCACCAGCACCGGCGAGCGGGTCCGGATGAAGGTCGGCTTCACCCCCGTGATCCGGCCCGTCGAGCCGACCGGGAACATCCAGATGAAAGACGGTGCCGAGCGATGACCCAGGTCCTCACCAGGCCGCTGCTGGAGATCAAAAACCTCAACGTCGACTACGGCCTCGGCGACGAGGCGGTCCACGCGGTGCGCGACGTGAACCTCACCATCCACCGCGGCGAGGTCGTCGGCCTCGCCGGGGAGAGCGGCAGCGGCAAGTCGACCCTGGCCTACGGCGTCACCCGGCTGCTGCCGCCGCCCGGTGTCGTGGCCGGCGGCCAGGTCACCTACCACCCGCCGACGGGCGACCCGTTCGACGTGCTCAGCCTCTCCCACGCGGAACTGCGCAAGTTCCGCTGGGCGGAGACGTCGATCGTGTTCCAGGGCGCGATGAACTCGCTCAACCCGGTACACAAGATCGACATCCAGATGATGGACGCGATCAAGGCGCACGAGCCGGGCCTGTCCAAGGCCGCCCGGCTCGACCGGGCCAAGGAGATGCTGCGCCTGGTCGGCATCGCCGAGGACCGCCTCGAGTCGTACCCGCACCAGCTCTCCGGCGGCATGCGCCAGCGCGTCATGATCGGCATGGCGCTGGCGCTGGAGCCGCAGCTGGTCATCATGGACGAGCCGACGACCGCGCTCGACGTCGTCATGCAGCGCCAGATCCTCGGCCAGCTCGTCGAGCTGCGCGAGCGGCTGGGCTTCTCGGTGCTGTTCATCACCCACGACCTGTCGCTGCTCGTCGAGTTCAGCGACCGGATCGCGATCATGTACGGCGGGCGGATCGTCGAGGAGGCCCCGTCCGCCGACATCTACCGCGACCCGCTGCACCCGTACAGCGTCGGCCTGCTGCGCTCGTTCCCGGCGCTGCGCGGCGCCCGGCGAGAGCTGGCCGGCATCCCCGGCTCCCCGCCGGACCTGCGCGGCATGCCGTCCGGGTGCGCGTTCCACCCGCGCTGCCCGAAGCGCTTCGAGCCGTGCGACAAGGAGATCCCGGTCCTGGGCAAGCCCGACGACCACGTCGGCGCCGCCCGTTCGGTGGCGTGCTGGCTGCATCCGGTCACCGCCGGATAGCCCCGCGCCGCCGCATCATCAATCACCGCACACCAGGAGAACCATGGACACGACCGCGACCCCCCTCGATCTTGCGAACCCGATCGCCACGCTCCCGCCCTCGTTCCGCTGGGGTGTGGCGACCTCGGCCTACCAGATCGAGGGCGCGGTCGACGAGGGCGGGCGCACCCGGTCCATCTGGGACACCTTCTGCGAGGTCCCCGACGCCATCGACAAGGGCGACACCGGTGAGGTCGCGTGCGACCACTACCACCGCATGCCCCAGGACGTGGCGCTCATCCGGGACCTCGGCGTCGACCTGTACCGCTTCTCCGTGGCCTGGCCGCGCGTGCAGCCGCGCGGCCGGGGCCCGGTCAACCCCGAGGGCATCGGCTTCTACGACCGCCTCACCGACGAGCTGCTCGCCAACGGCATCGAGCCGTGGGTGACGCTGTACCACTGGGACCTGCCCCAGGAGCTCGAGGACGCCGGCGGCTGGCCGGCGCGCGACACCGCCTACCGCTTCGCCGACTACAGCATGATGGTCTTCGACGCGCTGCAGGACCGCATCAAGACGTGGACGACGCTCAACGAGCCGTGGTGCTCGGCGATGCTCGGCTACGCCTACGGCGCCCACGCCCCCGGCCGGCGCGACTTCGCCGCCAGCATGCACGCGGTCCACCACCTGCTGCTCGGCCACGGCCTGGCCACCCAGCGGATGCGCGCGGCCAGCCAGGACGCCGAAGGGCGGGCCCGGCACGAGTTCGGCATCACCCTCAACATGGGCGTGTCGACCCCGCAGACCGACTCGGCCGCCGACCGCGACGCCGCCCGCCGCTCCGACGCGCTGGGCACCCGCATCTACCTCGACCCGCTCGTGCACGGCCGCTACCCGCAGGACCTCGTCGAGGACCTGGCCCGCCGCGGCATCACGCTGCCCGTGCAGGACGGCGACCTCGAGGTCATCAGCACCCCGCTGGACGTGCTCGGCGTCAACTACTACTTCTCCGAAACGGTCTCCGGCGTCGACGAGGACGGCAACGACACCGACGGCGACGGGCTGCCCGTCACCCGGGTCATCCCGACCGGCCGGCCGATCACCGCGATGGGCTGGGAGATCGTCCCCGAGGGCTTCACGCAGCTGCTGACGCGGCTGTACCACGACTACCGCCTGCCGATCTACGTCACCGAGAACGGCTCGGCGTTCGACGACGAGCCCGACGAGACGGGCTACGTCGACGACGAGAACCGGGTGGCGTACTTCGACTCCCACATCGGCGCCGTCGCGCTGGCCCGCCAGCAGGGCGCCGACATCCGCGGCTACTTCGCGTGGTCGCTGATGGACAACTTCGAGTGGGCGTACGGCTACGACAAGCGCTTCGGCATCGTGCGGGTCGACTACGACACGCAGGAGCGCACCCCGAAGCGCTCGGCGCACTGGTACCGCGACACGATCCGCTCGTTGCGCGCCTAGTATTCCCAGCTCACCGCGCCCTATGCGAACATATGTTCGTGCCGGGCGGTGGTGCCAACATCCTGCACGCTGACCTCGACGCGTTCTACGCCTCCGTCGAGCAGCGTGACGACCCCCGCCTGCGCGGCCGACCGGTCATCGTGGGCGGGGGCGTCGTGCTGGCGTGCAGCTACGAGGCGAAGCGCCGCGGGGTGCGCACCGCGATGGGCGGCCGGCAGGCGCGGGCGCTGTGCCCGGAGGCGGTGGTGGTGCCGCCGCGGATGTCGGCGTACTCGGCGGCGTCGAAGGCCGTCTTCGAGATCTTCCGCGACACGACCCCGGTCGTGGAGGGCCTGTCGATCGACGAGGCGTTCCTGGACGTGGGCGGGCTGTACCGCATCGCCGGCGCCCCGGTCGGCATCGCCGAGCGGCTGCGGGCCCGGGTCCGCGCCGAGGTCGGCCTGGCCATCACGGTCGGCGTGGCCCGCACGAAGTTCCTGGCGAAGGTGGCCAGCGGCGTCGCCAAGCCCGACGGGCTGCTGCTCGTGCCGCCGGAGGAGGAGTTGCGGTTCCTGCACCGGCTGCCGGTCGAGCGGCTGTGGGGCGTCGGGACGGTCACCGCGGCGAAGCTGCACGCGCACCGGGTCACGACCGTCGGGCAGGTCGCCCGCCTCGGCCAGGCCACGCTGATCTCGATGCTCGGGGAGGGGCAGGGCCGCCACCTCGACGCGCTGGCCCACAACCGCGACCCGCGCAAGGTCGTCGTCGGCCGCCGGCGCCGCTCGATCGGCGCGCAGCGCGCCCTTGGCCGCGGCCCGCATCCGCGCCCGTTCGTCGAGGCGGTCCTGGCCGACCTCGTCGACCGCGTCTCCCGCCGGATGCGCTCGGCCGGCCGCACGGGCCGCACCGTGGTGCTGCGGCTGCGCTTCGGCGACTTCACGCGGGCCACCCGCTCGCACACCCTGTCCCGGCCGACGTCGCACACGCAGACGCTCCTGGATGCGGTACACCGGCTGCACGCCGCATCGGTGTCCGACATCGCCAACCGCGGCCTGACCCTGGTCGGCATCGCGGTGGCGAACCTCGACGACGACGGTTCGCGGCAGCTGGAGCTGCCGTTCGACGTCACGTCCGGCGCGGAGCTGGACTCGGCGATGGACCAGGTCCGCAACCGCTTCGGCTCGGCGGCGCTCACGCGCGCGTCCATGCTCGGCCGCCGCCAGGGCCCGACGGTCCCGCTCCTGCCGGACTAGTGTTTTCCTAGCATCCTAGGATGCCTTAGGCAGCGTGCCTGACGGCACGCAAACACCAGTACGATCGGCGCTTCGCGCCGAACTACGCCTACAAAAGCGGCTCAGACGGCTTCGTGAAGGGGGAGCAGGACGGTGAAGGTGGTGCTGCCGGGCTCGGAGGACACGCGGATGTCGCCGTGGTGCTTCTTGACGACGATGCGGTAGCTGATGTCGAGGCCGAGGCCGGTGCCTTCGCCGACGGGCTTCGTGGTGAAGAACGGTTCGAAGATGCGGGGGCGGACCTCGGGCGGGATGCCGGTGCCGGTGTCGGTGATGTCGACGGCCAGGCAGTCGGTGTCGTCGAGCCGCGTGGTGATGGTGAGGGTGCCGGTGCCCTGCATGGCGGAGACGGCGTTGTCGATGAGGTTGGTCCACACCTGGTTGAGCTCGGCCGCGTAGGCGGGGATGGTCGGCAGGTCGCGGTCGTAGTGGGTGACGACGCGGATGCCCTGCGGGATCTTGGCGTTGAGCATGATGAGGGTCGCGTCGAGCAGCTCGTGGACGTCGACGATCTGGAACGGGCCGCGGTCGAGCTGGGAGTACTGCTTGGCGGCGCTGACGAGGCCGGAGATGCGGGCGACGGCGTCGTCGATCTCGCCCATGAGCAGTTCGGTTTCGATGGTGTAGGACAGCCAGCGCACGGCGGGTTCGAGGTCGAGGTCGCCGATGCCGTCGGCGATGTCCTGCAGCCAGGCGGTGTCGACGCCGCCGGCGACGAGGGTGGGTGCGAGGTCCCAGGCGCTGCTGACGTCGTGGTCGTCGAGCCAGTCGCCGACGGCGTCCTCGGCGTCGGAGGTTTCCAGGGCGGTGCGTTTGGGCGCGTTGGCGGCCTTCTTGACGGCGGCTTCCTGGAGCTCGACGAGGCCGTGGAGCTGTTCGCCGTTGAGGCGGCCGTCGGCGATGAGCGCGAGCTTGTGCCGCATGCCGGCGATCTTGTCGCGGAGGACGGCGGTGGCGCGTACGGCGGCGGCGGCGGGGTTGTTGAGTTCGTGGGTGAGGCCGGCGGACAGGGAGCCGAGGGCGAGGAGGCGTTCGCGTTCGGCGACGGCGTTGTTGCTGCTGCGCATGCCGAAGAAGAGGCCTTCGAGCAGGTGCATGGCCATGGGGAACCATTGGCGGATGGTGGGGCCGAATTCGGCGGCGGGTAGTTCGTAGACCTCGGCGTCGGTGATGGCGTGCATGGTGTTGTTGTAGAGCTGGGGGACCTGGTCGCCGAGGTAGGCCTGGGTGGCGCCGCCGTAGACGCCTTTCTGGTCGGTGCGGGAGAATTCGACGTCGTCGCCGCGGATGTTGCGGCTGAGGGAGATGGTGCCGGAGAGCAGGACGACGAAGCAGGTGGCGGGTTCGCCTTCGGTGTAGACGGTGTCGCCGGCGGGGCGGGTGACGGCCCAGCCGCGGGTGGCGATCCAGTCGAGCTGGGTGTCGTCGAGTTGTTCGAAGAGGAAGAGTTGGCGCAGTTCGTCTGTGCTGAGGCGGCGTCCGGCGGTTTCGGTGGTGGTCATTGGCGCTCCACGAGGTAGCGGTGGACTAGTGAGACGGCCATCGCGCCCTCGCCGACGGCGGAGGCGACGCGTTTGACGGAGTCGGCGCGGACGTCGCCGGCGGCGAAGACGCCGGGGACGGAGGATTCGAGGTGGTAGGGGTCGCGTTGCAGGAGCCAGCCGGGTGGTGGGCCGTCGCCGGTGAGCAGGTCGGGGCCGGTGAGGACGAAGCCGCGGTGGTCGCGTTGGACGGTGCCGTCGAGCCAGTCGGTGCGGGGTTCGGCGCCGATGAAGATGAACAGCCAGGAGGCGTTGACGGTGCGGGTGGGTCCGCCGTCGACGGGGCGTAGTTCGAGGTGTTCGAGGTGTTCGTCGCCGTGGGCGGCGGCGACTTCGGTGCAGGGGTGGATGGTGATGGTGGGGACGGCGGCGATCTGGTCGATGAGGTATTGGGACATGGAGGCGTTGAGGTTGGGGGCGCGGATGACGAGGTGGACGTTGCGGGCGTAGCGGGAGAAGAACATGGCGGCCTGGCCGGCGGAGTTGGCGCCGCCGACGATGTAGACGTCCTGGTCGGTGCAGCTGGGGGCTTCGGTGGCGGCGCTGCCGTAGTAGACGCCGCGGCCGTGGAGGTCGGCGAGGCCGGGTGCGGTGAGGCGGCGGTAGGAGACGCCGGTGGCGAGGATGACGGCGTGTGCGGCGATGGTGGTGCCGTCTTCGAAGTGCAGGACGCGGGTGTTGCCTTGGATGTCGAGGCGGGTGGCGCGGCAGGCGGTGAGGAGTTCGGCGCCGAATTTGACGGCTTGGCGGCGGGCGCGGTCGGTGAGTTGGGCGCCGGATACGCCGTCGGGGAAGCCTAGGTAGTTTTCGATGCGGCTGGATTGGCCGGCTTGGCCGCCGGTGGCGCGTTGTTCGAGCAGGACGGTGCGGAGTCCTTCGCTGGCGCCGTAGACGGCGGCGCCGAGGCCGGCGGGTCCGCCGCCGACGACGACGAGGTCGTAGAAGTCGGTGGTGGGGGTGGTGGTGAGGCCGACGTGGTTGGCGAGTTCGGTTTCGGTGGGGTTGACGAGGACTTTGCCTTCGGTGGTGATGACGAGGGGTACTTCGGTGGGGTTGACGCCGGCGGCGGTGAGGAGGCGTTGGCCTTCGGCGTCGTCGGTGGTGTACCAGCGGTAGGAGATCATGTTGCGGGCGAGGAAGTCGCGGACTTTGAACGATGGTGCGGACCAGCGGTGGCCGACGATTTTGACGTCGGCGGAGGGTTGGTCGGGTGCGGCTTTCCAGGCGTCGAGCATGGCGTCGATGACGGGGTAGAGCTTCTCTTCTGGTGGGTGCCAGGGTTTGAGGAGGTAGTGGTCGAGGTCGACGATGTTGATGGCCTGGATGGCGGCGTCGGTGTCGGCGTATGCGGTGAGGAGGATGCGGCGGGCGCGGGGGTAGAGGTCCATGGCGGCTTCGAGGAACTGCAGGCCGTTCATGGCGGGCATGCGGTAGTCGGCGAGGAGGACGGCGACCTGTTCGCCGCGGAGTTTGAGTTCTTTGAGGGTTTCGAGGGCTTCGTGGCCGGAGTCCGCGCGGACGATGCGGTAGTCCTCGCCGTATTGTCGGCGCAGGTCGCGGGCGACGGCGCGGGAGACGGCGGGGTCGTCGTCGACGGTCAAGATCGCTGGCTTGGCCATGGTATTAATCCAACCACGCGGGTGGGCGGTCGCCGAATGTGGTTGTGGGTACGGTGGTGTTGTGAGCATTGCGTGTGCGCATGTTGATGAGATCGCGGCGGTGGAGCCGTCGGCGGATGGTTGTGAGGATTGTCTGGCGGCCGGTGGCCGTTGGGTGCATCTTCGGTTGTGTCTGACGTGTGGGCATGTGGGTTGCTGCGATTCGTCGCCGGCGAAGCATGCGACCGCGCATTTCCATGGTGCGGGTCATCCGCTGGTGCAGTCGTTCGAGCCGGGTGAGGACTGGGTGTGGTGTTACGCCGATGAGGCGTTGCTGCGGGTGCCTGGTCTGCCGGAGCGTTCCCACAGTTAGCCGGTCTGGTGGTGCTGCGGCCGGCGTGTTTGTGCGCCGGCCGCTGTTCGGTGCTGGTTGTCGTGGGGCCTTGTCGCTGGCGGGGTGGCGTGGCTTTGCGCGGTGGCTCGAGTTCGCGTCTTCGAGCCGTCCTTCGCCACCAATCCCTCGTGCTCGACTCGGCACCCTGGATCGGGCCGCTGCTCGCCGGTCGCTTGTCGCCCGGTCGTGCCTGTCCTGGCACGCGCGGAGCGCCGAGCGCGGAAGCGGGCCGGCGGTGCGCTGCGACGCTGTCCGCGCGTGTCCACCGGCACCCGCCCGCGTGGCTCGTGGTCTGCTGGCCGCCTCTGCGCTCATCCGCGGCGCCGCTGGACGGTGCGCTTCGCGGCGTTCGTCCGATATATCCGCCCACTGCGTGAGCGGATATATCGGATTTTTCGGTTATGCCCGGGTTTTCAGCTGAGCGGGAGTTCGACCTCGAGGCTGCCGTTGACCTGGAGCTTGCGGCGGGCGCGCTCGTAGAACGTGGTGTAGCCGAGGCGGACGACCTTCGCGGCGGCGGGGGCGGCGGAGACGGTGAGGGTGTCGCCGGGGTTGAGCTCGCCGAGTACCTCGCCGTCGACCTCGACGACGAGGCGGCCGCTGGCCGGCAGGAGCTCCAGGTCGAGGTCCTCGTTGGGGGACAGGACGAGGGCGCGGTTGAACGCGGAGTGGGCGGCGGCGGGGACGACGAGGATGCCTTCGACGGTGGGGGAGACGATCGGGCCGCCGGCGGAGAAGCTGTAGGCGGTGGAGCCGGTGGAGGTGGCGACGATGAGGGCGTCGGCGGAGTACCGGACGAAGGGGTAGCCCTGCATCGAGATCGCGATGGCGGCGAGGCCGTGTCCCGGGGTACGGACGAGGGCTATGTCGTTGAACGCCGTGACGTTGGTGCCGTCGGGCAGCTGGGTGCGCACGGCCATGCGGGGTTCGACGGTGAACCGGTGGGCGTCGATCGCGGACAGGGCCTCGGGGAGTTCGTCGACGCCGATTTCGGCGAGGAATCCGAGGCGGCCGAGGTTGACGCCGAGGACGGGGGTCGGTTTGCCGGACAGCAGGCGCATGCTGCGCAGCATGGTGCCGTCGCCGCCGAGGCTGACGACGAGTGAGGCGCGGCCGACGAGCTCGTCGGCGTTGACGGCGACGGCGGTGCAGTCGATGCGGTCGACCTCGTCGGGCAGGCCGAGGACGGTGGCTTCGCGGGCTCTGGCCCAGTCGATGATGGCGTCGATGGCCGGTTTGGAGTCGCGGCGTGGGTGGAGGACCAGCCCGACGGTGTGCACCATCCCCATTGGGGTAATGCTACGGGGTGTAGGCGGCTGCCGGCTGGGGGGCGGTTGCCGGTGGGCGGGGTGGCCGTGGGGGTACGGCGTGTACGACGCAGGCGGCGGCGGTGAGGGCGACGGCGGGCAGCGGCCCGAGCCAGGGTACGTGGTCGAGCAGGACGGCGGCGCCGGCGGCTCCGGCGGGGATGGCGATGAGCGGTGGCCCGTCGGTGGCGAGGCGGGCTTTGCCCTGGGCGAGGCGGGTGAGGGTGCCGGTGAGGTACGTGGTGGGGGTGTCGGTGTCGCGCAGGGCTGCGGCCTGCAGCGCGGTGGCGATGGTGGCGAGGGCGAGCAGCGGCAGCTGGGTGGCGCCGTGCGGGTCGTGACGGGCGATGACCCAGCCGCCACAGAGGGTGCACAGGGCGGCGAGTTCGGCGACGAGGCAGCGGGCGGGTGGGATGCGGCGGGCGAGGATGACCGTGGCGGTGTAGACGGCGACGGCGAGTGCCGCGCGGACGGCGGCGCCGGTGAGGTGGTGCGGGTCGGTGGCGGCCGCGACGCCGATGAGGACGAGGTTGCCGGTGACGACGCTGGCGAAGATGCCGCCGAGGTACAGCAGCGCGAGCCCGTCGACGTAGCCGGCGGCGAAGGCGAGAATCCACACGGTGCGGCGCACGCTGGTGGGCTTTCCCGTTTGCTCGGCGCTGACCCTCACCCACCTGGGATGAGGATGGCGGTTTGCGGGTAGGTTCCGATGCGGGACCGTGTGTTAGGGATGTTCCGGATTGGGGTTGGCCCGTTGTCGATCGCGCTGCGCCTGGCGCTGCACCTTCCGCGCGACGCGGCGACGGTACCGCTGGTCCGCCGCCTGCTCGACCAGGCCCTGCACACGCTGGGCGTGGCCGGCGGCTGCCGCGACGACATCGGCCTGATCCTGACGGAGGCCTGTGCGAACGTCATCGAGCACGCCCTGCAGATCGACGACTACCAGATCACGATCGAGGTCTCCGGCGAGCGTTGCGTCATCCACGTGATCAACGCCGGCCCGGTCGTCGACGCGTCGCGTCTTGTCCCCGCCGGGTCGGCGGCCCGCCCGGCTCCGGCTCCCGCTCCGGCGGCGCGGCGCTCGGTCGCGTCTTCTGCGGCGTCGCTGCTGTCCGCGGCTTCGCCGCCCGTGCCGGAGGCGCGGCTTCCGTCGTCCGATTCGCGTCCCGCGGAAGGCGTGTCGTCCGGCGTCGGCGGCGCTGCCGGGATGGTTGACGTCCCCGGTGTCGGCGACGCCGCGGGTTCTCGTGGCGCCGCCTGGGTTGGTGACCCCGCCGCGGGTAATAGCGCTGCTGGGGTTGGTGGGACCGCTGGGACCGATGAGGCCGCTGGGGCTGCTGATGCAGTTGGCGGCGGCGACTCGGGCGGTGCTGTGCCGTCGGCCGCGGAGGCGGCGACGGCCGGCGGGTCGCTGCCGGAGTCGCCGGTTCCTGCCGCCCGGACCCCGATGGGGGCGGCCGACCCGCTGCTCGACGCGGTCCTGGACGAGCACGGGCGGGGCCTGCACATCATCCGCTCCCTCGCCGACGAGCTGTACGTGACGCCGGCCCTGTCCGGCGGCCTGGTCCTGCAGGCCGTCATCACCCTGCGTTGGACGGCCGACGCCGAGGTGTGGCAGCGCCGCTGACCGCCGGCCCCCGTGAGCCGACGACCACGTCCTGGTCGGCGTCGCCGGCGTTGTCGGCTGCACCTTTGTCAGCGGCGGCATTGTGGCCGCCGGCGGCGTTCTGGTCGCCGGTCGAGTCGACGTTGCCGCCGGCGGCATTGTGGTCGCCGGCCGTGTCGGCCTTGCCGGCCGCGTCGACGTTGCCGGCCGTGTCGACGTTGCTGCCGGCGGCATTGTGGTCGCCGGCCGTGTCGGTCTTGCCGGCTGCGTCGGCGACGAACGCGGCCGCGACGCCAAGCATCCCGACGAGGACCGCGGCCCGGGCGGATCCGTGTTCGATCGCGACGCCGGCGACGGCGGTACCGAGGGCGTTGCCGGCCATGGTCGCCGTGCTGGTCCACATCCGCGCCTCGGTGACCGTCCCCGGGAGGGCCCCGCGCTCGGTCACCTCGTAGGCGACCGCGTTCAACGGCGCCACGGGCGTGCCCGCCACCACGAACATCACGGCCAGCCACCACAGCCCGACCGGCAGCAACAGCGGCAGCAGCGCCACCCCCATCACGCCGATGAGCACGAGCGGTCGCAGCCGCAGCACTGCGGCGCCCAGCAGGCTCCCGAACGCGCACGCCCCGAGCAGCACCCCGGCGAACCCGGCCCGCCCCTGCGCGGCGGCGTACCCGGCAGCCGCAACCTGCAGCGCCCCGAGTGTCACCCCGAGTGCGGTCCGCGACACGACGAGTGTCCGGATGGCCGGAGCTCGCAATGCCCCGAGCACGTCCACCCGCGCTCGACCCTCCGTGCCGGCCCCTGCACGCTCGGCCCGGCCGACGATTCGGCCAGCGCTTCGGCCGACGCTTCCGCCAGCGCTTCCGCCAGCGCTTCCGCCAGCGCTTCCGCCAGCGCTTCCGCCAGCGCTTCCGCCAGCGCTTCGGCCGACGCTTCCGCCAGCACCTGCGCCCGCGCTGTGGCTGGCACTCCGGTTGGCGTTTGGGCCAGCGCTTTGGGCGGCTGTCCGAGCCGGCGGCAGGAGTGCGAAGACGACCGTGGCGGCGCCGGCGACCGCGGCGGTGAGGACCAGGCCGAGGGCGGGCCGGCCGAGCGCCGCGACAAGCCCGGCGACCAGGGGCCCGGCGATGAAGCCGATTTCCAGTAGTGCGCTTTCGAAGCGGTACGACGCCCGCCGCTCCCGCTCGTCCTCGAGGATCGCCACCCAGATCCCGCGCATCCACGCCCCGACCGGCGGCCGGGCCAGTCCGGCGAGGACGGCAACGGCGGCGACCACGCCGAGCGGCGCGCGCGGCAGGGCGGCGATCGTCCCCAGCGCCGCGGCGTGGACGCCGGCGGTGCCGAGCAGGACCCGGGTGGCGCCGATCCGGTCGACGAGCCGTCCGGTGACGGGTGCGCCGCCGGCGGTACCGACGGCGAAGCATCCGGCGACGAGCCCCGCGGCCGCGAACGAGCCGCGGGTCTCCTGCGTGAACAGCACGAGCGCGAGCGCGACGGCTCCACCCGCGAGCCGCACGAGCAGGTTCATGGCCGACAACCCGGCCGCGTACGGCTTGCGCAGGATCTTGAACACTCCGCAGTTTCTACGCCGCCCGGCCGGAGCCGAGCTACCGGTTTACGCTGCGTCGGACGTCCAATCACCAACAGTAGTCAGGCTGGATCTGGTCACGCCTCGCGCCGAAGCCACGCCAGCCATGCCTCTGACGGCTACCCGGCGGCCGGCAGCGCCGTGCAAGCCGTCGGCCCTGAGGTCCATGTCGGTCGGCCGAGATTGGCGCCGCGCACAATCCGGGAACCGTCAGCCGCCGGACCATCCAAGACGCCCGCTGCCCAGAGGCCCGCCGATCTGGGCATCCGCGGTGCGCGACGCCGGCGACCAGTTCCCGCACGAGCTGTCCGGCGGGCAGCGCCAGCGCGTCGCGATCGCCCGCGCCGGAAGACCCGCCGACGGGCGCCCCGACCGGCGGCGGCGAGCAGCGGGCGGCGCGGACGTGTGCAGGCGCGGCCGCCAGCCGACCGGTGGCCGGGGGCACGGAATTATCGAATTACGATTATCGGATTGCAGTTATTTGATAATCCGCATCCAGATGTTGACCGCCAGCGCGGTGTGGCTCACGTGCAAGCGTTCCATGCGCACCGGCGGGCCTGACGGCCGGTCGAACAGGGGCGTGCCCGAGCCGAGCATCACCGGCGCGACCAGCGCGAGCACCTCATCCAGCGCCCCGGCCTCCAGGCACTGGCGGGCGATGTCGGCGCCGAGGACGTTGACGTAGCCGTCGCCGGCGGCGGCTGTCGCCTCGCGCAGCGCCGTGGGGACGTCCGGGACGAACGTGATGCCGTCGCCGGACGGGCGAGGGTGGTGGGTGACGACGAACTGGGGGCCGTCCCAGCCGCCGCCGAACGGCTTGCCGGCGCGGTCGGTGCCCTTGTGGGGGTCGTCGCCGCCGTACGTGCGGTTGCCGACGATCAGCGCCCCGATCCGCGGGATCAGGTCGTCGACGAGCTGGTTGGGGGCGATGTGCGGGGTGAGCCAGCCCATGTCGCCGCCGGGGCCGGCGATGAAGCCGTCCAGGGACATGGTCGCCGAGTACAGGATGGTCGCCATCGGTGGGCACCTTCCGTCGCAGGGGAGTCGTCGGTGCTGTGACGAGCGGCGGACCCCGGATTCATCGCCAGGCGCGGAACCGGCCCCGGGACGTCCCGGGGCCGGCCGCGGTGGCTGCGCTCAGTAGCGGTAGTGCTCCGGCTTGTAGGGGCCGGCGACGTCGACGCCGATGTACTCGGCCTGTTCCTTCGTGAGCTCGGTCAGGCGTACGCCGAGCGCGTCCAGGTGCAGCGCGGCGACCTTCTCGTCGAGGTGTTTCGGCAGTCGGTACACCTGGCGGGCGTACGCGTCGGGCTTCGTGTACAGCTCGATCTGGGCGATCGTCTGGTTGGTGAACGAGTTGGACATGACGAAGCTCGGGTGGCCGGTGGCGTTGCCGAGGTTGAGCAGGCGGCCCTCGGACAGCACGATGATCGCGTGGCCGTCGGCGAACGTCCACTCGTGGACCTGCGGCTTGACCTCGGTCTTGGTGATGCCGGGGATGGCGGCCAGGCCGGCCATGTCGATCTCGTTGTCGAAGTGGCCGACGTTGCCGACGATCGCGTTGTGCTTCATCCGTGCCAGCTGCTCGGCCGAGATGATCCCCTTGTTCCCGGTGGTGGTGATGAAGACGTCACCGTCGGTGATGACGTCGTCGAGGCGGACGACGGGCAGGCCGTGCATCGCGGCCTGCAGCGCGCAGATCGGGTCGATCTCGGTGACGACGACCCGGGCGCCCATGCCGCGCAGCGCCTCCGCGGCGCCCTTGCCGACGTCGCCGTAGCCGCAGACGACGGCGAGCTTGCCGGCCAGCATGACGTCCGTGGCCCGGTTCAGGCCGTCGAGGAGGGAGTGCCGGATACCGTACGTGTTGTCGAACTTCGACTTCGTCACGGAATCGTTGACGTTGATCGCCGGGAACAGCAGCTCGCCGGCGTCGGCGAGCTTGTAGAGGCGCTTCACGCCGTTGGTGGTCTCCTCGGTGACGCCGCGGATGCCGGCGGCGATGCGGGTGAACCGCTGCGGATCCCGCTGCAGGCTCGCCGCGAGGGTTTCCAGGATGATCCGGTACTCCGCGTCGTCGCCCTCGCCGGCCTGCGGCACCCGGCCCGTGGTCTCGAACTCGGCGCCCTTGTGGACGAGCAGGGTGGCGTCGCCGCCGTCGTCGACGATCATGTTCGGGCCGAGGATCTCGCCGTTGTCGCCGGGGAACTGGAACAGCTGGTCGGTGCACCACCAGTACTCCTGCAGCGTCTCGCCCTTCCAGGCGAACACCGGGGTGCCGGCCGGGGACTCGGCGGTGCCGTGCGGGCCGACGACGACCGCGGCGGCGGCCTCGTCCTGGGTGGAGAAGATGTTGCACGACACCCAGCGGACCTGCGCGCCGAGCGCGACGAGGGTCTCGATGAGGACCGCGGTCTGCACCGTCATGTGCAGGCTGCCGGCGATGCGGGCGCCGCGCAGCGGCTGGGCTGCGGCGTACTCGCGGCGGGTCGCCATCAGGCCCGGCATCTCGTGTTCGGCGAGGCGGATCTGGGTGCGGCCGGCCGCGGCGAGCGACAGGTCGGCGACGGCGAAGTCGATGCCGTTGCGTCGCTGCAGGTAGGGGTGCGTTTCCGCGGTGTGCTGGCGCAGTGCGGTGGAGTCGGACCGGTTGTCGGACATACCTGAGGTCACCTCCCGGTGACAGGAGGCGCCCTTGGGTCAAGGGAAGTCAGTGATGGCCGAGCGTGGCGGATCCGGCTGGACCACAAGGAAGTGGCGGAAGCGCCGGGTCCGTCGCAGCGCCTCTCGGCCCTGACAACGGCGTTCGTGATGCCGCTGCCATCGACGTTAGCGGCCGGCGCGGCCGCCCCGCAACCCGCCGTTGCTGTCGGTGAACGTGTGATAGGCGCCACGGAGCAGGTCGGTGACGTCGAACCGGCCGACGGTGAGGGGGAGCGGGTCGAGCTGCTCGAGGATCGCGTCGCCGCGGTGGACGGACCCGGGGACCGACGGGTCGGGCGGGGTGATGCGTGGACCGGCGGCCCAGAAGGTACCGGATCCGGCGCTTGTGGGGTTTGGGGTTCCGGCCGGGTCCGGGCGCTGGTCGCGGGCGATGTGTCCCAGCGCGGAGACGCGGTGGGAGCGCAGTGCGTGCAGCAGCTCGTCGCGGCCGCGGCCCCGCCAGGCGAGGATCGCGAACGGGTCGGCGTCGAACTCCTCCGCTAGGACGTAGCAGGCGGCGGTGAGGTGCCGGCACGGCTTGTGCCAGCCGGGGCAGGTGCAGTCCAGGACGATGTCGGACAGGCTCTGCGGGAACAGCGACAGGCCGAACCCGGCGAGGATCGTGTCGAGGTCGTCGGGCAGGTGCCCGGCGAGCAGCTTCGCGGCGTGGATCGCCTCGCCGGCCAGGGCACGTTCGATGCGGGTCCAGTCGGCGGCGGTGTACGCCTTGACGCCGATCCTAGCCCGGTACGTCTCACCGTCGTCGTCCACGACCAACGCCGTCACAATACTGGTGGAGATCGTCACGGAGCGTACCTGCCCGGCGCGGGCGTAGCGGCGCCCCTGCGAAAATGTCGTACCCATCCGCAACGATTCCAGCATGACGATGAACTGGTCCGACCATCTGCGTTCAGGCATCCTCGACCGCCTCCGGCGACAGCGACATCAGCTCAAGCAGGTCGTCGGTCGACAGGCCGGTCAGCCAGCCCTCGCCGGAGCCGACCGCGACCCCGGCCAGGCCCCGTTTCCCGGCCATGATGTGCTCGACCCGCTCCTCGATCGTGCCGATGCACACAAACGTGTGGACCTGCACGTCGCGACGCTGCCCGATGCGGAACGCGCGGTCGGTCGCCTGCGCCTCCGCGGCCGGGTTCCACCACCGGTCGACGTGCACGACGTGGTTCGCCGCGGTCAGGTTCAGGCCCGTGCCCCCGGCCTTCAGCGACACCAGCAGCACCCCCGGGCCGGCGCCGGACTGGAAGCGTTCGACCATCCGGTCGCGGGCGCCTTTGGGTGTACCGCCGTGCAGAAACTCCACCGGCGTGGCCAGACGCTCCGCCAGATGCGGGACGAGCAGGTGCCCGAAACGGGCGAACTGCGTGAAGACGAGCGCCCGGTCGCCGGCCTCCCGGGCGGCGGCGAGGATCTCCTCGAGCCGGGCGAGCTTGCCGGAGCGGCCCGGCAGCGGGGTGCCGTCACCCATCAGGTGCGCCGGATGGTTGCACACCTGCTTGAGCTTCGTCATCGCCGACAGCACCAGGCCCTTGCGCTGCGGCCCGGCCCGGCCCTCACGCAGCTTCACGAACAGCTCGTTGACGACGGCCTTGTAGAGCGTCGCCTGTTCCAGGGTCAGGTTGCACCACTGGCGGCGTTCGAACTTCTCCGGAAGGTCCGCGATCACCGCCCGGTCGGTCTTCACCCGCCGCAGCAGGAACGGCCGCGTCACCCGGCGCAGCCGGCGGGCCGCGTCGGCGTCGCCCCACCGCTCGATCGGCACAGAGTACCGGGCCCGGAAGATGCTCGCCTCGCCCAGCAGGCCCGGGTTGAGGAAGTCGGCGATCGACCACAGCTCGGTGAGCCGGTTCTCGACCGGGGTACCGGTCAGCGCGACCCGGTGCCGGGCCGGGAGCCGCCGCACCGCCCGCGCGGTGACCCCGGTCGCGTTCTTCACGTGCTGCGCCTCGTCGAGCACCACCCGGTCCCAGCCGACCCCGGCCAGCGTGTCGACGTCGCGGGTCGCCACCTGATACGTGGTGAGCACCAGGTCAGCGCCGGCGAAGTCCGCGGTGCCTCCCCGGCCCGGCCGGGCGCTGCCGTGGTGGACGACGACGCGCAGGCCGGGCGTGAACCGCTCGATCTCGCGGCGCCAGTTGCCCAGCACCGACAGCGGGCACACGATCAGCGTCGGCGGCCGCTTCCCCCGCTCCCGCAGCAGCGCCTCAAGCGCCAGCAGCTGCACCGTCTTGCCCAGCCCCATGTCGTCGGCGAGCAGCGCACCGACGCCGAGAGAGTCCAGGAACGCCAGCCACGACAGGCCCCGCCGCTGATACGGCCGCAGCGTCGCGGTCAGGGACCGGGGCGGGTCCAGCAGCTCCAGGCGCTCCACGGCCCGGCCGGTGAGCAGGTCGGCCAGCCACCCGGAGCCGTCGACGCCGGTGACCGGCAACGGCAGGTCCCCGTCCGGGACGAGCCGGGTCAGCCGGATCGCCTCACCGGCGGTGATCTCACCGGTGCCGCCCCGGCGCAGAAACGCCAGCCCGGCCGCGAGCCGTTCCCGGTCCAGGTGCACCCACCGCCCGCGCAGCCGCACCAGCGGCACCTTCGCCCGGGCCAGCGCCGTCAAATCGGCCTTGGACAGGAACTCGTCGCCGATCGCGAGCCCCCACCGGTAGGCGAAGATCGCGTTGCGGTTCGTGGTCGTGTCCCGCAGCACCGGCGCCGCCGGCTGCCGCGCCCGCACCGTCAACGTCAGCCCGAGCTCCTGCCGCCGCTGCCACTGCGCCGGCAGCAGCACCCCGAACCCGGCGTCGTGCAGCAGCGACGCATGCTGCAGAAACCGGTAGGCGCCGGCCGTGTCCAGCCGCACCAGCTCCGGCCGCGCCACGTGCAGCGCATCGTCGAGATCCGGCCACAGCCGGCTCGCCCGCCCCAGGTCCGCCAGCAGCACGTCCTGCGGATAGTCCACCCACCGAAACAGCGGCGAGCTGCCATCGCGCCACACGTCGGCGGCCGGGACGAGCAGCCCCGGCTCGTCGGCGGGCTGCAGCAGAAACTCGACAAGCCACGAGCCCCCGCCATCGCTGTCCGCGCCGCCGTAGCCGCCACCCTGCGGCCGGTCGCCATCGCCACGCCCGTCACGGTGGCCGCCGCCTTCCGGCCGGTCGCGGTAGCCCCTTCCGTCGCGGTAGCCGTCACCGTCCGGCCCGCCGTCCTCCAGCTCGTCGCCGTCGCCCCAGCGGTCACTCTGGCCCCAGCCGTCACTCTCGCGCCCGTCGCGGTCGGCCTCTCCGCCGTTGGCGCGGTCGGGGGCACCGGCAGCGGTCCGGGCATAAGCACCAGCGAGGGCGACGGCGCCGTCCTGGGCGGCCTCGGCGACGGTGCCGGTGCCGTCCGGGGCGTCGTCCTGGTCGTCGTCGGGGTCGTCGATGTAGGTGAGGCGGAAGCAGGTGCGCACGGCCGCGGGCCGCCCGCTGTCGGCCCACCGTTCGACGACCTCACGCAGCCGCTCCACCTCGGGCCCGTCGGCGATCGGCAACGACCCGTCGCTCGCCGCCGCGCCACCGGGGAACGCGGTCGCGTCGGGCGTCGTCGGGGACGCCGCGCCGGTGAGCATTGCGGCGGCGGCTGGGCGGATCGTGCGGTGGCCAGCGGTGGCCGGCCCACCATGTGGGCCGCGCGCTCGATCGCTGTCGTGCGGCTGCAGCCCGGAGCGGTCGCTGGCGGCAGCGGGGGCGTCGCCTCCGCCGTGAGTAGTCGTGCGGTCGGCCGGCTGCGCCTTGGGCTCGAGCCGGGGCGCGCGGTGGTCGGCGGCAGCGCACTCGTCGCCTGCGCCGGGGGCGTTCGCGCTGCCGGGCGGCTCGAGGTCGGGCGTTTCGGTGGCCCAGGGTCCCGCGGCGTCGGGGGCCGAGAGGGCTGCGGGCGACGATCCGGCCCGTGACGGGCGGGTGGTCTCGGTGGCCGGGCCGTCGGTGGGTGGCTCGGGCCAGGCGATGGCGGCGGGTGTGGAGGTGGTCGGGGCGGTGCGGAGGCGGGCGTCGGAGGTGGTGAGGGCGGCGAGCCAGGAGCGTACGACGGTGTCGTGGCGGACCTGACCCTCCCGGAGCACGGGGCGGTGGCGCAGGCGGGTCCGTACCAGGGCGTCGACCGCCGCGTGCACGGCGGCCGTGGTCGCCTCCGCCGTCGACCACGAACCGGCGGCCGCGGCCACGCCGGGCATCGCGCGGCACAGGGCGTCGAACGTGGCGGCGTCCGCGCCCCACAGGGCCGGGCGCCACCGTGCCGCCGGCACGGCCACCGCGGGCGTGGGTGCCGCCGGGCGTTGGGCGGCGCGGAGGGGACGGGGCTGCGTGGTCACGGTCGGCAGGACGCGGCCGCGGTCGACGAGGGAGGTGGCGAACATCGTCACGTCGGCGAGGTAGCCGATCGACGAGCCCGGGCGGGCGTCCGGGGTGGTGGAGAGCAGGGTTTCCGGGTCGATTGCCGGGGGGAGGATGACGATCGGGACCGTCCAGCGGGACTGGCGGCGGGGCTGCGGACGGGCGGCGGTACCGGGGCGCTTCGGGAGGTGTTCGGCGAGTTCGGGGGAGGCGGCCGGGCGGGCCGGGGTCGACGGGAGCACCAGGTCGGCCGTGGCGACCGTGCCGGGCAGCGGCGGCAGCACCGCGAACGGGTGCCGCGGCGACGGCGTCCCGCCGGCCACGTGGCCGCCCACGTCCGGGCCGTCCGAGCGGTCCGAGCGGCCCGGGCTCGCCACCGCGCCCGCGCCGGGCGCGATGTCCGCGCCGGACGAGGCGCCGTCGGCGGCCGCGGTGTCTCGTCCGGCCGCGCCCGCGCCCGACGAGCTGCCGTCGGCGGCCGCGGTGTCCCAGCCGGACGAGACGTCCGGGCCGGGCGGGACGTCACGGGTGGGTGCGGTGTCGCGGGTGGAAGGGGTGTCGGCGTGGTCGGTGGTCTCGGCCCAGCAGGCCAGCCTTCCGTCCGCGGTCACCAGGCCGTGCACGACGATCACCGGTACGACCCTACTGCGCCCGTCACGCGATCCGGGGGAGGCGGCACCGGCGGCCGCGGTGACGAACACGGTGCGGGGTCAGCGCCACAGTTCGCCGACGCGACCGGCGCCACCAGCGGGCGGCCCAGGACGACGGGTCAGCGCCACACCGGGGGTTCGCCGGTGTCGACGAGCTTCCAGTCGCCGTCGTCGCGCAGGACGTTGTCGTAGTAGAAGACCGACGGTGGGAGTAGGTCCGGGGTGGTGAACGCCGACCGGGCGGCCTTGTGCAGGGACTCCTCGCGGACGTTCCAGCGCTCCGCGGCCAGCGCGGCGATGTACGACAGGGCGTGGTGGCCCATGAAGCTGTCGTACGTCAGGCTGAACACCTCGTCCGCGGCGAGCGGGACGTCGCGGGGGATGACGTTCGCCGGGGGGAGGCCGCCCGGCAGGGACGCGGCGGCGCGGGCGGCGCTGTCGACGTAGATCGCACAGTCCCGGTAAATCACTTTTGTCCGGTTCGTGGTCACGTCGAACGTGAACAGGGTGTTCTGGCCGTGGGTCTCCAGCGGGCAGCCCGTCGACCTCGCCGTCGAGGACCACAGGGCGACCATCGGGGCCACGATGCGCTGTGCCACGTAGTCGGTGGGGTCCTCGCCGGACGACTCGACCAGCTGGACCAGCAGCGGGGGGTCGCCGGGGGCGTGGACGTCGTGGCCGTACAGGGCGAACAGCGGCACCGTCCACGCGGGGGCCGGCGACAGCGGGCGGGCGGCGCGGACCAGGTAGCCCCACGCCTCCTCGCCGAGGGCGCCGGCGGGGTCGAACCAGGCGCCGCCGACCTCCGGCAGGATCGGCGTGCCGACGCGCAGCAGCTCGTCGGACACCCACAGCTGCAGCTCGATCACCGGGCGGCGCAGGCGGCGGGTGAACCGGGACAGGCGGCGCGGGTAGTGCAGCTTCACGAAGTGCGGCTCGACCGGGGTGCCGTCGGCGGCGGTGACGAACACGGTGCGGGCGTTCGCGGACGGGACCACCGTCAGCGCCGGTCCGGGCTCCAGGTCGCGCAGCTGCGCGGCGCCGAACAGGTCCGGGCTGTCCAGGGTGTTCGGGTGCACCGGCAGCAGGAAACCGTCCGGCGAAGAGTACAACCCGTGCAGCGGCGAGCGCGGCGCGGCGCGGCGGTACTGGCCGGCGCCGGCCGGGACGCGGAACGTCGGGAGCTCGAAACTCGCCGCGCCCCGCTGCGGGTGGAACTCGTCGGCGATGTCCAGGTCCGCGGCGTAGGGGCTGTACGTGCGGGTCCCGACCCCGAGATACCGTTCCGCGTACTGCCACAACGCGATCGGGTCGCGGGCGTCGATGAGGCGCATCGCCGTGAGCCTAACGCGCGTCGCCGGAACCCTCGAACGGAAGTGCCGTGTCACCGAGCCCACGTGTCGTCGCCGCGGCGCTGGACGGGCCG
Organism: Dactylosporangium sp. CA-139066; assembly: GCF_050936175.1. Classification (NCBI taxonomy): domain Bacteria; kingdom Bacillati; phylum Actinomycetota; class Actinomycetes; order Micromonosporales; family Micromonosporaceae; genus Dactylosporangium; species Dactylosporangium sp. CA-139066. The sequence goes on from NZ_JBNJNH010000001.1 coordinate 5,531,537, forward strand.
CTGCCCGCCTACGTCTACGACCTGCGCGTCGTGCGTGCACGCATCGCCGCGCTGCGGGCGGCGCTGCCCGAGGGGACCCGGATTGCGTACGCGATGAAGGCGAACGGCCACCCCGCGGTCGTCGCCGCCGCCCTCGACGCCGGCGACGGGCTCGAGGTCGCCTCCGGCGGGGAGCTCGCGGTCGCCTCCGGCGGCGACCTGGACGCGGCCCGGGCCGGCAAGCTGGTGCTGTTCAGCGGGCCGGCGAAGTCCGACGACGCGCTGGGCCGGGCCGTGGCGGCGGGGGCGGTCATCAACGTCGAGAGCCGCCACGAGCTGGCGCGGATCCCGGGGCCGGCGCGGATCTGCCTGCGGGTCAACCGGGCCCACGCCGCGCTGCCGGGCACGCACCGGATGACGGGGGAGCCGACGCAGTTCGGGCTCGCCGAGGACGACCTCGCCGGCGCCGTCGCCGACGCCCGCCGCCGCGGGCACACCGTCGAAGGGTTCCACCTGCACGCCGTGTCGAACAACCTCGACGCCGCCGCGCACGGGGCGTACATCGACGACTGCGTCGCGTGGGCGGACGCGGCGGGGGAGGCACTCGGGGTACCGCGGCCATGGGTGAATGCCGGCGGCGGGTTCGGCGTGGACGTCACCGGCGCCGCCCGGTTCGACCTCGCCGCTCTCAAGATCGAACGTAGGGTCGCGCCCGGGCGGCTGATCGTCGAGCCGGGCCGGTTCGTGGCCGCCGAGGCCGGCTGGTACGCGGCCGAGGTCGCCGACGTCAAACGCAGCCACGGGCGATGGTTCGCCGTCATCCGCGGCGGCACCCACCACTTCCGGCTGCCGGCCTCCTGGGGGTACAGCCACCCGTTCACGGTCCTGCCCGTCGAGCACTGGCCGTACGGGCACGAACGACCCGGGGTCGAGGACGCGGCGGTGACGGTCGCGGGGGAGCAGTGCAACCCCCGCGACGTGCTGGCCCGCGACGAACCCGTCGAGCGGCTGCGCGCCGGCGACGTGCTGCTGTTCGCGCGGACCGGCGCCTACGGCTGGGAGGTCGCCCACCACGACTTCCTCAAGCTCGACCACCCCCGGTTCACCGTGCTCGGCTGAACGCGCCGAGCGGGGGAGGCTGAACCCGTCAGCGGGGCGAGAACGTCGAGCGGATCGCCCGCACCGCCTGGCGGCGCACCTCGCCGGTGAGATGGTCGAAGTACAGGGTGCCGTCGAGATGGTCGGTCTCGTGCTGCAACGCCCGCGCGAGGAACCCGGTGCCGGTGACCGTCACCGGCTCGCCGTGCTCGTCGAAGCCCTCGGCGCTCACCTCCCACGCCCGCGGCGTCGGGAACGCCAGCCCGGGCACCGACAGGCAGCCCTCGTCGCCGTCCTGCACGCCGGCGCGGGCGGTGATGCGCGGGTTGACCAGATGCCCGGAGACCCCGCCCGCGGCGTACACGAACACCCGGGCCGGCACACCGATCTGCGGCGCGGCGACCCCGGCCCGGCCCGGCTCCCCGGTCAGCGTGTCGAGCAGGTCGCGGACCAGGCCGCGCAGCTGCGCATCGAAGGAGGTCACCGGCTCGGCCGGGGTCCGCAGGACCGGATCGCCAAGAATCCGGATGGGTCGGATCGTCACGGGTCAAAGGGTATGCCGGGGCCGCGTGGACCCCACTTGACGAGGGCCTAAACTGTGCCGACTTCCCACCCCCGGAGGCACACCCATGGCCCACCCGGCCGACCGGGCAGATGTGCGGTCACACCGCCGCAGCCCAGCTCAGCGCCGTTTCCGATTCACCCCGTGGATCATCGGCGGGCTCGCCGTCGTGCTCGTCGGCGCCGGCGGCGCCTACGCCGCGAACCGCCTCACCGCGAACTCCTGCAGCGGCTCGATCACCGCGAACGTCGTCGCGTCCCCGGCCACCGCCACCCTCCTGGAGGGGCTGGCGACGAAGTGGTCCGGCACCGACCCGGCCGTCGCGGGGCAGTGCGCCCACGTCACCGTCTCCGCCCGCGACACCGCGGTCATGGCCCAGGCCCTCGGCAGCGAATGGGACAGCAAGACCGGAACCGCGCCGGACGTGTGGGTACCGGACTCCACCGCCTGGGTGCGCCGCGCCTCCACCGCCGCGATCGCCGAGCGGATGATGCCCGACCTGCAGCCCAGCCTCGCCCGCACCCCGTCCGTGCTCGCCATGCCCAAGCCGATGGCCGAGGCCCTCGGCTGGCCCGACGGCGAGATCTCCTGGCAAGACATGATCAACAAGGTGGCGGCGGACCCGCAGGGCTGGGCGAAGTACAACAAACCGGAATGGGGCACGTTCAAGTTCGGGATGAGCGACCCGCTGCAGTCCACCGCCGGCCTGCTCGCCCTCATGGCGATCCTCGACGGCAACGACGACGGCGAGGTCACCCCCGACGAACAGGCCACCCTCGCCAAGCTCAAATCCGAACGGGCCGTGTACACCGACACCACCGCCCAGCTGCTCACCGGCCTCGGCAACGCCGACAAGCAGGGCGCCGACCAGGGACTGCAGTACGTGTCCGCGTTCCCCGCCCTCGAACAGGACGTGCTGACCTACAACAAGGCCAACCCGCACACCCCGCTCGTCGCCGTGTACCCGTCCAACGGCAGCGCCGACGCCGACAACCCCTACCTCATCCTCGAGGCCCCGTGGGCGAAGAAGGACAAACAGGACGTCGCCAAGGCGTTCCTGGCCTACATCCGCGGACCCGAAGGCCGCAAGGTGTTCCTCGACGCCGGGTTCCGCGACCCCAACCGCGTCGGCGGCCCAGTCCTGGCCGGCAACACGTTCTCCGCCCGGATCAAGACCGTCCCGCGGGCCGTGCTGCTGCCCGAGTCGGTGAAACAGTCGATGGACACCTGGACGGCGCTGACCCGCCCCACCAACGTACTGCTGGTCCTCGACGTGTCCGGCTCCATGAACGAGCAGGTACCCGGCACCGGCAAGACCCGCATGCAGCTGGCCAAGGACGCCGCGCACGCCGCCGTCGCCCTCTTCGACGCCGACGTCCAGGCCGGCCTGTGGGTCTTCTCCACCAGACAGGCCGGCAACCAGGACTACAAGCAGCTCGTACCCGTCGGCCGGGTCGGCGACCAGGTGTCGGGAAAGACCCGCCGCGACCAGATGCTCGCCGCGATCGACAAGCTCACCGCGATCGGCGACACCGGCCTCTACGACACCGCCGCCGCCGCCCAGCAGGCCGTCGTCGACAGCTACAAGCCCGGCGCCACCAACCTCGTCGTGCTCATGACCGACGGCAAGAACGACGACACCACCGGCGGGCTCACCCTCGAGCAGCTGCGCGGCAAGCTCGAAGCGAACGCCGGCACCGACAAGAAGGTCCCGATCGTCACCGTCGGCTACGGCAACGACGCCGACTTCGCCGCCCTGCAGGACATCTCCCGCGCCTCCGGCGGCGCCCTCTACACGTCGAAGACCGCGTTCGACATCAACGAAGTGCTGTTCACGGCGATCTTCGGGAAGGTGTAGTACAACCGGGGCATGCTGTGCAGCGAAACGTACGGTACGCCCGCAACACCCGGCGCCCCGCCGATCGTGCTGATCGGCGGGGCCGCGTCGTCGATGGACTGGTGGCACCCCGACTTCTGCACCGCCCTCGCCGCCGCCACCCGCACCACCGTGATCCGCTACGACCACCGCGACACCGGGCAGTCCCCGTCCAGCCCGCCCGGCCGGCCCGGCTACACCGCCGCCGACCTCGCCGACGACGTCCTCACCCTCGCCGACGGCCCCCTGCACCTCGTCGGGCTGTCCATGGGCGGCGCCATCGCACAGCGGATCGCGATCGAACACCCCGGCCGGGTCGCGTCGCTCACCCTCATCGACACCACCTTCGCCGCCGGCGGACCCGACGGGCTCCCGCCGCCCACCGACCGCATCCGCGACCGGTTCAGCGCACCGCCGCCGGACTGGCACGACCGCGACGCCGCCGTCGAGCACATCACCGCCGACATCGCCGCCTGTGCCGGTACCGTCACCGCCGCACCCGACGAGGTCCGCGACCTCGCGCGGCGGGTCTTCGACCGCACCACCGACCTCGCCGCCGCCCACACCAACCACTACGCCGTCGCCGACGGCCGCCCCCTCACCGGCCGCACCGGCGACATCACCGCCCCCACCGTCGTGCTGCACGGCACCGAAGACCCGCTGTTCCCCCTCGAACACGGCCGGGCCCTCGCCGCCGCCATCCCCGGCGCCCGCCTCGTCCCGCTGCCCGGCATGGGACACGAGGTCCCGCCGCGGCCGCTGTGGCCGGCCGTCATCGCCGAGATCAGAAGAGCAGTGGATTCGGTACCGCACACCACCGGTCGGTGAGCGGGTCCGCGGCCAGCCGCATCGCCGTCGTCGCCTTCACCGGCCACGCCGCCCCGAACAGCGCCGCCCGGTCCGCCCCGCCGGCACTGTCCCGCACGACCGCCGCCACCTGCCGCCACAGCCCCGGGTCGCCGACGGCGGCGACGAGACTGCCCAGCACGGTCGTGAACGCCGACGCGAGCAGCTTCGTGCGCAGCGCGTCGTCGTCGCGGGTCGGCAGCGCCCCGATCAGCGCCGGCATCGCATGCCCCGCCGCCCGCAGCCGGTCCGGGTGGACGTGGATACCGCCCAGGTCCCGGTAGTACAGCCCCACCGGCCGGCCCCCGGCCACCTCCACCAGCAGGTTCTGCCCGTGCGCCTCCAGCGCCACCCCGGCGCGCAGCAGCCCCAGCAGCGGCGGCAGCATCACCTCCACCAGCGCCGCGAAGAACGCGGGGGTGAGCAGGTCCGGCCGGTGGGGGAGCAGCGCCGCCGGCAGCACCACCGCCGTCGCCGGCGGCGCGTCGCGCCAGACCGCGCCGAGCGCCCGCTGCGGCTCGCCACCCGCGGACAGCACCGTCCCGGCGGAACGTTCCCGCAGCACCTGGATTCCGGGTGTACCGCGGGACAGCTCCGCCACCAGCTGCGACGCCGGCGGCCCGTTCACGATCGCCGGCTCCGACAGCGTCCGCACCGCACTGGTCATCTGCACCTCGACCGCGGTCTTCACATGCCGGCCCGCCCACTCCCCGCCGAGCACCTCCAGGGTCCGCAACGACATCAGCGGCCGCGCCGGCACCTCCACCCCCGTGTCCGCGACCAGGCCCGAGGCCAGGGCCCGCGGCAGCTGCCACGGATGCACCGGGAACCGCGGCGGCACCGGCACCCCCGCCGTACGCCACCGCCGCGGGTCGGTCTCCACCACCCGCAGCGGCACCACCGGATGATGCTCCGGCGCGTACGCCAGCACGTCCGCCGTCGACATCCCGATCCGCGTACGGCAGCACGGATGCAGCGGATGACCGTCCACGATGGACTGCTCCGCGTCGGCCAGCCCCGTCCCCGGCGACGGGGGAGCGGTCAACGCCAGCGCCAGGTTCGCGACACTGTTGTCGAGCTCCACCCGCAGCGGCCCGCCCAGGCCGAGCGCGGCGGCGAGCCCGCCCGGGTCGTCGTGCTCGGCACCGTCGGCCACCACCCGGGACACGACCGGCCCGAACAGCGGCGGGGGAGCACCGCCGAGACGGCCCGGATCGACGATCCCCTCCCGCCACAACGCACCCCACAGACGGGTGAGGACGGCGGCCCTGGCCCGCGGTACCGCCGCAGCGAAATCGGCGGCGAGATCCGGCCGCTGCTCACGCAGCGCGCGCAGGGTTCCGGCGATGTCGGGCGCATCCACCCGCCGAGTCTAGGGTGGCCGCTGCGACGCCTGGGATCCGCGTCCGCCGAACGGCCGATATTGTCCGCACCAACCACCTGGCTGCCCGTTCACCTGCGCAAATGCTGTCATGTAGACGAAGATCAGCTTGGAGCACGGACGCTTCGGGAGGCCGTACATGGAGATTCGACAACTGTCGGCGAGCACGCCGGCACAGCAACCGCCGGCGGCGCCGCCGAAACAGGCCGACAGCCCCGCGGTCGACGCCGTCCAGCCCCCGCCGAAGGGCGGGCTACCGGCCTCACAGCAGGTGCTGAGCAAGCTCACCCCCGGCGACCGCGCCGCCATCGCCGGCGCGACCGGCTACCACCTGTCACCGACCGGCGCCGTCACCAACGCCACCGGCGCCGTGCCGCCCTGGTCGTTCATCATGGCGTTCGCCGCCTCCCGCACCGCCCAGCCCGCCGAGGAGTCCGCGCAGACGCAGCAGGCCGCCGCCGGCGACCGCAGCCACGTCGACACGGCCGCCTGAACGCCGGCAGCTGTCCGTCGCCCGCAGGCCAGGCCGTGAGGAGGGTGGTGGGCGCCGGCACGCCGACGGCCGGCGCACACCACCCGTCCACTCAGTCTGCCGCGCCCGCGCCCGGTTACGGTCCCGTTTCCGGGTGTAAACATCGACCTGCTGGGCGTTGACCGGCCGCCCCGCGCGCCGTGTCATAGGAGCATGGGCGACGAGCCGGGGCTGATGGCCGACCTGCTGACCGTGATCGACCGGCGGGACTGGGCGGGCCTGGCCGGCCTGGTGACCGGCGACGTCGTCTACCACCGGCCCGGCTGCCCGCCGATCGAGGGCGCCGACGCGTTCGTCGCGTTCTACCGGCGCCGCTGCATCGTCTCCGCCGGCCGCCACCACGTCGACCGGTGCGTCGCCGCCGGCGGGCAGGGGTTCTGCTGGGGCCGTTTCGCCGGCATGTCCCACGCCGGGGTGCCGCTCAACGAGATCTTCGCCGACTGGTTCGAGTTCCGCGGCGGGCTGATCGCCCGCCGCCGCACCTTCTTCTACCGGCCGGCGATGTAGGCCGACCCGGTCTAGTTGACATAATGTGCATTATCGAACATCCGCGGGGGTACTCCTGAGGCATTGCCACTTGAGTTGAGGCATCCGTGCGCTGCCTACGGAGCAGCAGGGGTGAGCAGCGCTCTGATCGCGCGCAGCTCGTCGGGAGCCAACAGGTCGGTCGCGTCGAACGTCGCGATCCACTCGCGCAGAGCGGGCGTCCTGTCCGTCAACTGACGTTCCACGTCCTCCGCGGCTGTCGGCTCCTGCTGGTGCTCGCGCCAGTTGCCCTGGCCGGGGTCATAGACCCAGGCGTGCCCGGCATGCGCCGCTGCGCCACGCCACCCGGCCGCGTAGTCATCGATGATGGCGTGGTCCGTCGCGCCGGCGATGTGCAACAGCATCGCGGAGATCATGCCGGTGCGGTCCCGGCCTCCCGCGCAGTGCACGAGCACTGCCCCGTCTGCCCGGGCGACCGCGCGCAGCGCGGCGGAGATCCGGTCGGGGGCAAGCCGGGTATTGTCGGCCCAGCAGCGCGGATGATCCAGGAACGGCCCGCAGACCCGGAGGAACTCGGTGTCATCAGGGTCTTCGGTCGGCGCCGGCACGAAGACCAGGCCCTGCAGCGACTCGGCGCTGATGATCGGATGCTCTGCTCGCCGCTGCGTCTCAGCCGGTGCGTTGCGCAGGTCCACCACCGTGCGCACGCCCGCCGCCTTCGCCGCAGCCCACCCTGCATCGGTCAGGTGCTCTGGCGCCGCCGAACGGAACACCTTCCCGAACGCCGTGCAGCCACCGGCGCGCAACGCCCGACCACCCAGGTCCCGCACGTTCCGGCCACCCGACCAGTGCAACACGTCCATCATCGCCTCCGCTCAAACGACTTCCATGCCGTTCATATCGCGCTTGGTCACGCCAGGACCAACCGAGCACGGCGCACGCTCATGCCGCATGCGACGCGCGGCCCGACCCCTACGGGCCAATACGCTGCGTGACCAGAGAACCTGGACCGGCGACCGCGCCCGGTTGCGTTGCTTGCGCTGCGACTTGCCTCAGATTGATTGGCAAAGCGAACTCCTGCGTTGCCGATCAATCTGAGGCACCGCAGGTCAGCCGGAATCAACTACGTTGCTTTGGTTGGCAACGGACAGTTCGGTTGCGGATCTTCGGACAGCCGGGCCGGAACGGCGCTGGTCGTGACGAATGTCCTCCGGCCGGGTGACACGACGCTAGGTGAGCGGCGTATGCGGCCGCTACCCTGTGCGTATGCGTGAGGTGCGCAAGGAGCGGGTCACGGTGACCATGCCCGCCGACGACGCCGCGGCGGTGCGGCGGTTCGTGGATGCGGGCGGGGCGGAATCGGTGTCGGCGTACGTGGCCGAGGCGGTGCGGGGCCGGCTGGCCCGGGACCGGGCCCTGCTGACGCTCAACGAGCTGTACGCGTCCCGGGGCGTGCGGCTGGACCCGGAGCACCACGCGTGGGCGCGTGAGGTGCTGGGGGTGGCGCCGGCCAGCGGGCCGGTGTCGTGACCGCGGTCGGGGGCCGGATCCTGGACAGCTCGGCGATCCTGGGGTTCGTGGCGGGCAAGCCGTACTCGTCGGCGATCGTGTGGCACGCCGTCGACCAGGGCGTGGTGCTGGCCGTGCCGGCGGCGGCGCTGGCCGAGGCGTGGGCGCAGACGTCGCCGAAGGACTACGACGTGCTGAAGGTGCTGCTGGCGCTGCCGGTGGTGGTCGTCGACGACCTGACCGCGGCCGACGCCGTGGACAGCGGTGTGCTGTTCGGCGGCGAGGGCGGCCCGGCGCTGGTCGCGGCGGCGCACGTGGTCCGGCGGGCGCAGGCGCGGCCCGGGTGGGCAATTGTGACGGACCGGGCGGAGATGCTGCGCACCCTGGACCCGCAGGCGGAGATCGACGAGCTGCCCTGACCGCCGTACGGTGTGTCGGACTCGGAAAATGTCATAGGTGGCTGGTATGACTGTTCCGACACATGTTCGATTCAGCGGGTTGGAGGGTGCGATGGTTGCCGCGCGGACCGCGGCCAAGGGCTTGTCGACGGTGGATCTGGAGCAGATCCGGGACACCGTCGCGGCCGGCCGGAAACCGAAGGTCGTGTTCACGGAGCAGGCCGGACAGATCGCCGGGCAGCTGGGCCAGGTCGTCGCGTTGACGGACCCGGAGCTGTCCGACGAGTGGGTCGTGGTCCGCTTCGGCCGCGACGAGCTGCCCTTCTCCCCCGCCGACCTGGCGATCGCGCCGAAGACCGCGCCGGTCAAGCGCGCCCCCGCCGTTCCCGCACCTCGTGAGGAGAGTCCCGTGCCAGCCCCTTCCGTCACCGCCTCGCCCGCCGACGCCGCGCCGGCGGCGTCCGACTCCCCCGCCGCGCCTCCCTCCCCCGCCCCCGCGACGCCGGCACCTGCGGCGACGGCTGCGGCCGCGGCCGCGGCTTCGTCCGAGGCTGACGCCGCGGGCGAGCCGGCCAAGGGCGACACCGAGTCCAAGTCGTCGAGCCGGCCCCCGGCGAAGAAGGCCGCGCCGAAGCCGAAGGCCCCCGCTGGTCTCACAGTGACCCTGGCCTACGCCGACGGTGAGTGGACGGTGGCCGCGAACCAGGGGGCGAAGGCCCTCGCGAAGCCGTATGTCATCAAGGCCGGCGAGGCATTGAAGATGGTCGCGATGCTCGACGTGCCGGGCGTGCACGAGGCGGTCGAGGAGATCGTCGCCGCGGCCCGGGCGGAGGCGGAGACGCAGGCGGAGCGGCTGCGGGCGGAGCTGGCGGAGATCGAGGCCCGTTTGGCAGAACTGCGCGAGGCCGAGTAGCAGCCCCGCCGGTCCTCGCGGCTTCCGCCGGTCCTCGCGGCTTCCGCCGGTCCTCGCGGCTTCCGCCGGTCCTCGCGGCTTCCGCCGGTCCTCGCGGCTTCCGCCGGTCCTCGCGGCTTCCGCCGGTCCTCGCGGCTTCCGCCGGTCCTCGCGGCTTCCGCCGGTCCTCGCGGCTTCCGCCGGTCCTCGCGGCTTCCGCCGGTCCTCGCGGCTTCCGCCGGCTGAGCCGGCTCCCGCTGGCCGAGTCCGGTCGTGCTTGGGCGAGCGGCTTTGGCGGCTTTGCCGGGCTTGGCCGGCGAAGTTGCGTGCGGCCGTGCGTTGGCTTTGCCGCACGTGGTCGGCGGAGTTGCGTTCGGCCGAGTAGCGGTTCCGCCGGCGACGGCTGGCCGGACCCCGCCGCGCAGGTGCGGGCGACCGGGTCGGGTTCCGTAAGACCGGCTGGTGGCGCTGCGGGTCCGCGACGAATGGCCGACCGGGTCAGCTTCCCGGCCGACGGTGGGCCGCCCATGGCATCGGCTTGGGCGGCGCACGCCTAGGTTGCCGGGCGTGGGCGGGATGGCGGTGTAGGGCCGGTTTGGTGAAGACGAGCCGACGGGACGGTTGCGTCGCGGGAGTGTGACGCTACCGTTCCCATGGTCGGCTCGCCTGAGCCGGCCGGTCCGGTGTGCGTCGAGAACGTCCCGGCCGTCGTGAGTCGGCGCCGATCCGGGCGGGCCGGGTGGCCGGCCCGGCGGGTGCCGCGGCAGGGCCAGGACGGGAACGGTACGTGAGCGACGGGGAGCCGGGCGGCGGGCAGCACGCCGACGACGCATCCATCACCGTGGTCGAAGGGCATCCGAGCCCGCCGCCGCAGCGTTCGCCGGCCGAAGACAGTTCGGGGCCGGGGCGCGTTGCGGAAGCGTCCACCGACGCCGGGCCGGATCGCCTGGCGGACGAGCCGGCCGTTGTGGTCGCTGCCGAGGCTGCTGCTGCCGCTGTTGCTGCCGGGGGCATCGATGAGGTCGGCCTCTCCCCCGCCACTGCGGGCGCGGATGCGGCTCGTGGTGGCGCTGTGCGGTGGCGGGTGCCGCGGACGTGGCGGGTGCTGCTCGCCGTGGCGCGCGGTGTCGTCTTCCCCGTGGCGCGGCTGCGGGTCACCGGGGACGTGCCGGCGCAGTTGCGTGGCGGGCCGGTCATCCTGGCGGTCAACCACATCGGGCCGTTCGACCCGATCGCGATCACGGCCGCGTGCCGGGTGATCCGGCTGGCGCCGCGGCTCATGGCGACCGGCGGACTGTTCCGGGCGCCCGTCGTCGGTGGTGTGATGCGCGCCGCGGGGCACATCCGGATCAACCGGCGGCAGGCCGACGTCGCCGCGGCCGTCGACGACGTGACCGAGGCCCTGGCGGCGGGGTCGCACGTGCTCGGGTACCCGGAGGGGCGCATCACCCTGGACCCCGGCATGTGGCCGGAGCGCGGGAAGACGGGTATGGCGCGGGTGGCGCTCGCGACCGGGGTGCCGGTGGTGGCGGTGGCGCAGTGGGGGGCGCACGAGGTGGCGGCGTGGGGCGGGTTCGGGCCGACGGTGCGGGCGTTGTGCCGGGCCCTGGTACGCCGGCCCGTCGTGCGGGTGCATTTCGGGGCGGCGGTGGACCTGTCCGGGATCGAACCGGGGGTGCCGGGGGCGGCGCAGCGGGCCACCGACCGGATCATCGACGCGATCACGGCCGAGCTGCGGCCGTTGCGGGCCGACGAGCCGCGGCTCCCCCGCTACATCGACCCGGTACGGCCGTTGAGCGTGCAGCGCCGCCACCGCCCGTCCAGCTGAACCGGCCGTCCAGCTGAACCATCCGCCCGGAACGGAACCGAGTGCCGCTTGAGCCCAGCCGGCTACGCGCCAAACGCGGCCACCGAGGCGCTGGTCCACGGCGACGCGCCGGCGCACGCAACGCTCGACGGCGTGCCGAGGTAAAGCCGCGGCATTTGGGCCCGGGCGGCGTGTGCGGGGTCAGCGCACGCGAAGAGGCGCTGCGGTGGTCCCGGAAATGGCCACCCGAAGTGGTCAGGCGCCCTCGCGGCGCATGCGCAGGTAGGCCAGGACCGCCTCGCGGGTGGTGCGGACGCCGAGGACCTCGCGGGCCTCGGCGATGCGGCGGTTCGCGGTGCGCAGCGACAGGAACTCGGCGGCGGCCGCCGCGGCGATGGTCTCGCCGCCGGCGAGCCGCTCCAGCAGGGCGCGCTGCTCGGGGGCGAGGACGGGGCCGCCGGCGTCCTCGGCGGGGGCGGTGCCGAGCTCGGCGTCCGGGTCGGTGGTGACGGGGCCGATGCGGCCGAGGTCGGCGAGCAGGGCGCGGCCGATCTCGACGGTGGTGTCGCTGATGGCGACGATGCCGGCGCCGCGGGCCGCGGCGAGCAGGGCGAGCTCGGCGGTGTCGGCGTCGGCGACGCGGCCGAACAGGGCGAGGCGGGCGTCGGAGACGTCCCAGGCCTGGTCGGTCAGGGCGAAGCCCTCACGGGTGGTCCAGCCGGCGCGGGCCAGGCGGCGCAGGACGGCGGTGGCCTCCGCGCCGGTCGCCACGACGTACCGCGGTGCGAGTGCGGGGTCGTGCGCCATCAGCGGCCCATCGGTGAGGACATGCGCCCACCATGCGATGAAGGGGTCGTCCCGTGCAAGAGCACACCTTTGCTCATCCAAGTTCCTCGATCGCCAGGGCGGCGGCCTCGGTGCGGGTGCGGGCGCCGAGCTTGCGCATGCCGGAGCGGATGTGGGTTTCCACTGTCTCGCGGGAGATGCCGAGCTGGCCGGCGATACGGCGGGTGGGTTCGCCGTTGGCGACGAGGCGCAGCACGTCGCGTTCGCGGTCGGTGAGCTCGTCGCCGGCGCGGCGGCCGCGGGTGTCGCGGCGGATCGAGTGGCGGCGCAGGGCGCGGCGGGCCCGGCCGAGCAGCACGATGAGGCCGGCCTCCTCGGCGAGGCGTTCGGCTTCCAGCAGCGGGGGGACGGCCTGGTCGGGGGTGTCCTCGAGGACGCCGGCGGCGAGCAGGCAGCGGACCTCCTCGCGGCGGGCGAGCTCGTGCCAGGCGGCGGCGGCCGCGGTGAAGCGGTCGGGGGCCTTCCACGCCTCGAGGGTGGCCCGCACGGGTGGCAGGGAGCCGTCGGCGAGGGACGCGTCGGTGGTGGCCAGGCCGGCGTCGAACGCGGCCCAGCGGGCGGTGATGCGGCGCAGGCCGTCGACGAGTGGTGAGGCGGTGTCGGCGTCCGCCGCGGCGGTGGCCTGGTCGGGGCGGCCGTCGAGCCACGCCGCCTCCCGGGACACCCAGTCCAGGACGGGGCCGGCGGAGGCGGGGCGGTTCTGCAGCGCCTCCAGGCGGGCGCGGGCGGGGGCGAGCAGGCCGCCGTCGGCCTCGGCGAGGCTGGCGGCGGCGACGGCGTAGCCGCGGGCGAGGGCCGGGAGGGTGCGGTCGGCGAGGTCGCCGGCGCGGCGGACGACCTCGTCGATCTCGTCGCCGCGCAGGGCGTCGCACCACAGCTGGGCGGCCAGGAACCGGGTCTGCCAGCTGTAGGCGAGGTCGCCGGCGCAGGCGGCGGCGGCCGCGGCGGCGGCCTGGGCGGCCTCGGCGAGGCGGGCGTCGGCGGTGAGGGTCTCCACGAGCAGCCACGCCGACCAGCGGGCGGCGAGGGCGTCGCCGGCCTGGCCGGCCGCGGAGGCGGCGGAGGCGAGGCCGTACTCCCAGCCGGGCTGGCGGGTGCCGGCCCGCACGGCGGCGATCGCGGCGCGCAGGCCGGGGTGGGCGGGCGCGTCGCCGTGGACCTTGAGCAGCTCCTCGGCGCGGGTGAGGGCGCCGCCGGCGTCGGTGGTGAGCATGGACAGCAGCCGGATGCGGTCGCGGGCGCCGAGCGTCTCGGCGGGCGCGTCGTCGGGGACGGCCGCGACCGCGGCGGCGGCCTCGACGGGGCTGCCCTGCTGCAGCAGGGCCTCGCCGCGCAGGACGGCGGCGGCCGGGTCGACGCCGCCGGGGAAGAACCGTGGCTCGAGGACCCGCAGGGTGGAGCCGGGGCGGCCGGCGGCCAGGGCGGCGCGGGCCGCGGCGACGCGAACGGACGTCTCGACGTCGACGCCGGGCAGGTCGCAGGCGAGCAGGAGCAGCTCGGCGCGGTCGCCGGAGGACTCGGCGGACGCGGCCGCGGTGACGGCGACCTGGTAGGCCTCGGCGGCGGCGCCGGCCGCGGCGAGGTGCCGGGCCGCTTCGCGGGGCGGGACGAGGGTGGCGAGGCGGCGGTGCAGGGCGGCGCGTTCGGCGGCGTCGAGCAGGCCGGCGGCGACCTCGGCGGTGTACGGGGAGACGGGGGCGGCGACGCCGTCGGTGAGCTCGACGAGGCCGGTCTCGACGAGCTCGGTGAGGCCCTCGCCGAGGACGGTGGCGGTGACCGGCCGGCCGAGCAGGCCGAGGGCGGCCATCGCGGTGCGGGCGGGGCGGGTGAGGTCGGCCAGGGCGCCGGCGACGGCGTAGGCGAGGCCCTTGTCGAGGCCGGCGTCCGGGCTGTCGCCCGGTGCCCCGCCCTGCGCGGCGTGCTTGGCGAGGGTGACGACGGCGAGGGGGACGCCGCCGGCGCGGCGGACGAGGTCGGCGACGACGGCCGGGGACGCCGACGGGGCGAGCTGGCGCACGAGGGCGGTGGCGGCGTCGGCGGGCATCGGGGGTACCGACAGCCAGGCGGTTGCGGCGGCGCGCAGCGCGCGTTCGGCGTCACCCGGGAGGCGGTGCGGCGTGCGGAGGCTGACAACTATCCGACAGTGTTCGGCGATGGCCGGGAGGGCGGCCATGGTCAGCGGATCCGCCCACTGCAGGTCATCGAGGAGCAACAGGCCGTGACGGACGCGGGAGCGGACCGCCTCGGCGAGCAGCGGCGCCTCGTGTGACGGCAATCGCACCCGGACCGCCCGCGACAACGGCAGTGCCGGCACGCCGCGCAGCATCGCCAGGCCGCCGCCGGAGAACACCGCGCCGCGGAACGACTCGCCGAGGCGCTTGAGCACGCTCGAACGGCCCGTCCCGGGAGCGCCGGCGATGACCACCAGACCCGGGTTGTGCAGGGCGTCCACCGCCGCGGCGATCAGCTCGGGCGGCGGCCACGCCCCGGCAGGAACGCTCGCCCGGCCGACCACCGCCGACCCGGCCGCCGAGGCTGCGGCGGGCTCATCAGTCGGTGCCTCAGGCACGGGTCGCCTCCATTCCTGGCACGAACATGGGATCCTGCGCGCGCAGGATATTCGTAATGTGTGTGCCGTACGTGCGTGACATGACGGTACTGATTGCACCCAGGAGCGAATAATGAGCGAGGTCCACCCCTTGGACACCCGAGGGTACGTCGGCATTGTGGCTGAACCCACCGGCCTCGCGCAGTCGGTGATCAGTCTGTGCGCGCCGGCGAAGCGGAGCTGACCCCGTGGCTCCAGGACCGCTGAGCTCCCGCGTGGCCGACCTGTGCGGCGAGGTCGGCAACCGCCTCGGCGGTGCCGCCCAGGCTCAGGTGGTCGACGTGCGGCGGCGGCTGGGCGAGCCGCTGCGGGTCGCGATCGCCGGCCGGCTCAAGTCCGGCAAGTCGACCCTGGTCAACGCCCTCATCGGGCGGCGGGTCGCGCCGACCGAGGTCGGCGAGTGCACGCGCATCGTCACGCAGTTCCGCTACGGCACCTCCGACCGCGTCGACGTCGTCAAGCGCAACGGCGCCCGGGTCAGCCTCCCCCTCGACGAGGCCGGCATGATCCCGCAGCGGCTCGGCGTGGCCCGCCACGAGGTCGCCTACGTCGACGTCACGCTCACCAGCGACCACCTGCGCGACCTGACCGTCGTGGACACGCCCGGCCTGTCCAGCGCCAACACGTCCGTGTCCGACCAGGCCCGCCGGTTCCTGTTCTCCGAGGCGCCGATCGACGACGACCTCGACTCCGACTCCGCCGGGGCGCTGTCCGGCGCCGAGGCGATCATCTACGTGTTCACGCAGTCGGTCCGCGAGGACGACGTGCAGGCCCTGGAGGCGTTCCGGTCGATCTCGGCCCGGCTGTCGAGCAACCCGATCAACTCCCTCGGCCTGTTCAACAAGGTCGACAAGCTCGCCGGCGGCGGGCAGGACCCCTGGCCGATCGTCGCGCCGCTGGCCAACGACCAGTCGAAGGTGCTGCGGCGGGTCGTCTCCGACGTGGTGCCGGTCGTGGGGCTGCTCGCCGAGACGACCGAGGCGGGCCGGCTCACCGCCGCCGACTGCGAGGCGCTGCGCCAGCTCGCCGCGCTGCCGCAGGGCGAGCGGACCGTGCTGCTGGCCTCCGTCGACCTGTTCACCACCCGCGAATGCCCCGTCACCCGCGAGTCGCGGGAGCGGCTGCTGCGCCTGCTGGACCTGTACGGCATCAGCTTCGCCATCGCCCAGCTGGTCGCCAAGCCGACCCTGGCCACCGGCGAGCTCGTGCGGATGCTGTTCCAGGCGTCCGGGTTCCCGCGGCTGCGCCAGACCCTCGACCACGCGTTCCGGTGGCGCACCGACGCGATCAAGGCCGGCTGGGCCCTGTCGAGCCTGGAGAAGATCGCCAGCCACGCCGAGCGGCCCCACGACCGGGAGCTGCTGCGCGACGCCATCGAACGGGTTCTGCAGCAGCCCGAGTCGCACCGGCTGCGCCTGCTCGAGGTGGCGCAGCTGGTCACCACCGGCGCCGTCGACCTGCCCGACCAGATGGAGGGCGAGCTGACCCGGCTGGCGCTGTCCAACGACCCGGGCTGGATCCTCAACCTCGCCGGCTCCGACCGTGACCAGATGGTCCGGGCCGCGCTCGACGCCGCCACCCGCTGGCGCGCCTACGCCGTGGCCGGCGCGTCGCCCTCGCAGTCGCGGGTTGCGCTCGTCGCGCACCGTGGTTTCTACCTGCTGTCCCAGCGCATCCGCGGCGGGGGGCAGGGCAATGCCCGCTAACGTGACCACCACCAGCCCAGCAAATAGCCGAGGCCCCCACCCCCAGGAGCCGAAGATGTCCTCCAACAGCCTGCGCCTCGTCGCGGTTGCCGTCGCGCTGATCATCGCGGTGCTCACCGGCGCGGCGACCGGCCTGATCAGCGGCGCCCCGGACTGTCCCGCCGGGACGGTCACCGCCGGCGGGCCGACGCCGACCGGCAGCGACGCGGCCAGCGAGCTGGGCAAGAACGCCGGCACGAAGACCGGGCCGCCCGCCGAGCACGGCACGAACGAGGCCCTGACCGTGAAGACCCCGGCGTGCACCGCCCGGGAGTCCTTCGGCGTCGAGCCGGCCCTGGTGGCGTTCGTCGGCACCCTGTTCGTCGGCGCCGCCCTGCTGCTGTTGTTGCTGCTCGCCTCCCGCCGGCCCGCCGGCTCGGCCGCGCCCGTGTCGGCGCCCCCCGCCGGGCGCGGCAGCGGCCAGGCCGACGCCGACCGCCGCGCGCTCGTGCAGGCCTCGATCTACGTGCGGGACCGGGTCACCAGCAAGGCCCTCGGCGACCGGCTCGGCGCCGCCCTGCAGGAGGCCGGCGTCACCACCCTCGAACCGACCGGGGTCCGGTTCGACCCGGCCCACCACGAGGCCGGGGGCACCACCCCGACCACCGACCCGGCCCTGACCGGGCAGATCTCCGGCGTCGAGGTCCCCGGCTACGTCGACCGCGACGGGCGGGTCCTGCGGGCCCCGATCGTCACCGTGTTCAGCACCGGCCGCAACGCCGGCGGCACCACCGGCGCCCACCCGACCGTCCCCGGCCCGCACACGGGCCAGCACACCACGCAGCAGCCGCGCAGAGAGCAGCCACGATGACCTCGACCTCCAACCCGCCCGCCGGACAGCAGGCGGCGAAGAAGCCGGCCGACCCGACCGCGGCGCTGGGCAAGCTGCTCAAGGCCGGCGTCGAGGGCAGCCTCGCCTACCTGCGCAAGATCGACCCGGACGCGGCCGCCGACATCGACCAGGAGCGCCGCCGCGACGTGCAGCGGCCCCGGATCGTCGTCGTCGGCGAGACCAAGCGCGGCAAGAGCTCCCTGACGAACATGCTCATGGGCGTGCCCGGGCTGTCGCCGGTCGACGCGGCCGTGGCCACCGCGTCGTACCTGGAGTTCCAGCACAACCCGCAGCACGGCGCCCGCGCCTACGTGCCCGGCCGCGAGGACCCGATCCCGATCGGGCTGGGCGACCTGCGCGACTGGGGCACCGTGCTGGGCCGCATGCCCGACGGGATGCGCCCGCCGCGGCGGATCGAGATCCACCACTCGGCGCCGCTGCTGCAGTACCTCACGCTCATCGACACCCCCGGCACCGGCGGCCTGGACTCGATGCACGCCGAGGTGGCCATGGACGCCGTGGAGAAGGCGACCGCGCTGCTGTTCGTCGTCGACTCGTCCTCGCCGTTCTCCAAGCCGGAGATGAACTTCCTCATCGAGGCCAGCAAGAAGGTCAACTTCGTGCTGTTCGCGCTGACGAAGGTCGACGCCTACCCCGGCTGGCGCACCATCCTCGCCGACAACAAGGGCCAGCTGCAGACCCACGCGCCCCGCTTCGCCTCCGCGCCGTGGTTCCCGGTCTCGGCCCGGCTGGCGGAGCTGGCGATGCAGATGCCGAAGGAGTCCGCCGGCGAGCTCATCCGCGAGTCGCGCATCGCCGAGCTGCAGCACGCCCTCATCGACCTGGCTGGCAAGGGCCACCTGCTGCAGCAGGCCAACGTGCTGCGCTCGGTGCGTTCGGAGTACATCCGCGTCGACCAGGAGCTCGGCGACCGGATGAAGGCCACCGACCCCGACCCGGCCGACGCCGAACGGGCCAAGGAGGAACGCGCCCAGGTCGCCACCCGCAAGCGCACCGAGTCCCGGCAGTGGTCCCTGGCCCTGTCCACGGAGACGCAGCGGGCCCGGGTCGAGGCCACCACGCGGCTGCGCAACTACGTGACGCAGCTGCAGGAACAGTTCATGGAGAAGATCGACAAGGGCGGCCGCGGCGACATGCAGGAGCTGCCCGCCGAGCTGGACAAGGCGCTGTATGCGCTCAGCGTCCGGCTCAGCCACGACCTGGAGTTCCGCTTCCGCAAGGTCGGCGAGCGGGTCCTGGCGCAGGTGTTCAGCCCCAACGAGCTGCAGCACGTGCTGCGCGGGCTCAACGCGCGGCTGCGCCACGCCCTGGGCACCAAGCCGCGGCGCGAGCAGTCCGGCGACGGCGCCATGGTGGTCATGTCCTCGGCCGGTATGGCGATGATGGCCGGCCGCCTGCCCGGCATGCTCGGCGGCGCCAGCGCGCTCGGCGCGGTCGGCCTGGCCGGCGCCGGGCTCGTCCTGCCGGTCGTCGGCATCGGCCTCGGCCTCGCCGCCGGCGCGTACATGATCTTCAAGCGGAAGAGCATGGCGGACAAGGTCCAGGCCCGCACCTGGCTGCGGGAGGTCCTGGGCGAGGCCCGCGCCGCCCTGTCCGACGAGATCATGCACCGGTTCACCGACCTGCAGTACGCGCTGACCCTCGCCCTCGACGAGGCGATCGAGCGGCGGCTCAAGCAGCTCGACGCGCACATCGCCAACATCGACAAGTCACTGGCCGAGGACAAGGCCGAACGCGCCAAGCGCAAGGCCGTGCTGAACACCGAACGAGAGGGCCTGCGCTCCCGCATCAAACAGGTCGACGAGGTGCTCGTGCGCATCCGCGCGCTCACCCCGAACGCGCCTGGCGACGCGGGCGAAGCGGCGGCCGAGGCGTAAGGGGGTCGAGGTTCGATGGACGGGCACTGGGACTGGTCGGACGGCGACGACGCCGACACCGCCGACCTCGGCGGCGACGGCGGCCACGACCTGCACGCCGACTTCTCCTCCGACTACGGCGGCGACTTCGGCAACGGCGGGCACGACCTGCACGCCGACTTCGGCGGCGCCGAGGACCACGACCTCGGCGGCGGGCTCGACGCGCACCACGACTCCCTCGAGGAGCCGCTGGGCACCGAGCACGCCACCGCCGAGTACGACCAGGCCCTGCACGACGGCCACGACACGGATCCCGGCTACGACGAGTCCGGCGGCGGCGAGCACCACGACGACCCCGCAGCGCACGACGAGCACGGGCCGCACGACGAGCACGGGCCGCACGACGAGCACGGGCCGCACGAGGACCCGCTGCGCCGCGACGACGAGGAGCAGCCGGGGCACGAGGCCGCGTTCGGCACCGACCCCGACGTCCACGCCGGCGCGGACGACCCGGCCTGGCACGACGTCCCGTTCCCCGAGCACCTCGAGCTGAGCGACCCGCCGGAGCCGGTCGACGGGTTCCCGTGGACCGACGCCGACGTCCTCGGCGGCGGCGACCACAGCCTGTCCGCCGCGTTCGACCCGGCCGCCGCCGAGCACGGGCCGGCCGAACCGGGCGGCCTGGCCGACTACGCCGGCGTCGACGTGCCGCCCGGCGCCGACCCGTGGAGCCTGCTGCTGGGCTCCGAGGACCCGGCCACCAGCAGCCTGGCGACCTTCTGGCTGCCCCAGTCATAAACGCAACCAGTCAGAAGCACAAAACCATTGCGGCGGCGGTACTCCCGGGAGTACCGCCGCCGCTGTCTGTGCTCTTGGAGGGTCTTACTTCAGGGCCGTGTAGAGCAGGATCACGAACAGGACCGCCACCAGCACCAGGACCACCACGATCACGGCGATCCAGTTGCGCTCGGCCGCCTCGCCCTGCTGCGCCGGCGCCTGCCGGGCCGCCTGGGGCGGGAACGGGCCGGGCCGGGCCGGCTGCGGCGCCGGCTGGGGCCGGAACACCGGCTGCTGCGGCACCACCGGCTGCTGCACGACCGGGCGCGGCGCGACCTGCTGCGGCGGCGGGGCCACCGGCGGGCGCGGAACCTGCTGGACGACCGGCGGGCGCTGCTGCACGGCCGGGGACACCGGCACGCCCGACATCGGCGCCGCCGACACCGGCGCCGGCTGCACCGGGCGGGGCGGCTGCGGCGCCGGCCGCGGCGGCGCGGTCACCTGCCGGGGCGTGCCCGACGTGCGCACCGGCGCGGCCGCGGCGCCGATGCACAGCGCACCCTCGACCACGACCGTCTCCGGCTGCTCCAGCGTCGTCGGCGCCACCCCGAGCTCGGTGTGGATGAGGTGTGCCGCGAGCGGGATGCGCGACGAGCCGCCGACCAGGAAGATGCCGACCATGTCCTTGGGCTGCAGCCGCGCCGACTCGATCGCCCGGCGCAGGCACGCCACCGTCCGCTCCAGGTAGGGCCGGACGAGGGTCTCCAGCTCCTCGCGGGTCAGGTGCGCGTCGATCTCCATCGACGGGATGTGGATGTCGGTCGACGCGGTGCGCGACAGCATCTCCTTCGCCCCGCGCACGTCCTCGTACAGCATCCGCCGCAGCCGCCGGTCGGAGGCGTCGGTCGGGTTGGCCAGCGACGCCCACTTCTCCGGGTGGCTCTCGGAGTACGTCTTGCCGAGGTGCTCGATGATGGCGTGGTCGAAGTCGAGGCCGCCGACGTCGGCCAGGCCGTCCTCGGCGAGGACCTCGAACCCGGACTGGGTGCGGCGCACCACGGTCGCGTCGAACGTGCCGCCGCCCAGGTCGTAGATCGCCAGGCTGCGCCCGACCGGCACGGCCGAGCCGAGCACGGCGGTGAAGTACGACGCGGCCCCGACCGGCTCGGCGATCAGCCGCGGCGTCTGGTTGCTCGGCACCAGCCCGGAGATCCGCGTCGCCTCGACCAGCAGCGACCGGCGCCGCTCACCCCACCGGGCCGGGTGCGTCAGGCGCACCTCCTCCGGTGCCGCGCCCAGCTGCCGCCGCGCCTCCTGGTTGACCTGCGCCAGCACGTGCGCGAACAGCCGCGGCACGGGCATCGGATGCTCACCGATGAACACCTCGCCGTCGTCGATGCGGCGCTTCGGGTTCGGTTCGAACCGGGCCGGGTCGAGCCGCGCGTTACGCTCGGCGTCCCGGCCGACGAGGACCTTCCCGTCGGTGTTGAAGTACAGGGCAGAGGGCAGCAAGGGGGAACCGTCGAACAGCAGCGGTCGCATCCGCGCGTCAGCCGTGCGGACCATCGCGACCGTGTTCGACGTGCCGAAGTCGATGCCGAGCACGCGCATGTGCGTCACCCTACCTTTGCCGTTGCGCGCTCTGCGTCGGCCGTCAAGCCTGCCGTAACCCGCCGTTGCGCGAAGTTGACCTTAGACCCCTGCATACTGGCCGCGTGAGAGAGCAGGTCCCCTACCTCGACGCGCCAGGACCGCTGGGCTTCGCCCACCGCGGCGGGGCGGCGGCCGGTGACGAGAACACGACAGCGGCGTTCGCCCGTGCGGCCGAGCTCGGGTACAGGTACATCGAGACCGACACGCACGCCACCGCCGACGGGGTCGCGGTCGTGTTCCACGATGACACGCTGAAGCGGCTCCTGGGGCGCCCGGGTCGGATGATCGACTTACGGTGGGCGGACCTGCGCACCGAACGCGTCGGCGGCGCCGCCGCGGTGCCCCGCCTCGACGAGGTCCTCGACGCCCACCCCGGCATCAGGTTCAACATCGACGCCAAGACCGAACACGCCGTACGGCCGACGGTCGAGGTCGTCGAGCGGCTCAAGGCCCACGAGCGCGTCCTGCTCGCCTCGTTCTCCTCCGCCCGGCTGCGGCGCCTGCGCGCCCTCGCCGGCCCCACCGTCGCCACCTCCATGGGCATGCGCGAGGTCGCCGGGCTCTGGGCGGCCTACCAGGTCGGGCACCGCTACACCCCCGCCGAGACCGTCGTGGCCGTCCAGATCCCGCCGCGGTACGGCCGCATCAGGCTGGCCACGAAGAAGTTCGTCGACTACTGCCACCGGGCCGGGCTGCAGGTGCATCTGTGGACGATCGACGACGCGGCGGAGATCTCCCACTTCCTCGACCTCGGCGTTGATGGCATCATGACCGATCACATCGAGGTGCTGCGCGACGTGTACGTCCAACGCGGCATCTGGCCGTAACCCGCCCAGGAAGGGTCCACAGTGGAACTCAGCACTCGTCGTGAACGGGTCGGCTGGTACTTCTACGACTGGGCCAACTCGGCGTTCTCCACCACCGTCATCACCGTCTTCCTCGGCCCCTACCTGACCTCCATCGCGGAGAAGGCCGCCGGCTGCGACGGCGACGCCTGCGACAACGCCACCATCCACCCGCTCGGCATCGCCATCGCCCCCGGCTCCCTGTTCCCCTACACCGTGTCGCTGTCGGTGCTGCTGACCGTGTTCGTCCTGCCGGTCGTCGGCGCCATCGCCGACCGCTCCGAGCGCAAGAAGGAGCTCCTGGCGCTGTTCGCCTACATCGGCGCCGGCGCCACCATCGCGATGCTGTTCCTCACCGGCGACCGCTACCTGCTCGGCGCCGGGCTGTTCCTGCTCGCGAACATCTCCTTCGGCGCGTCCGTGGTGGTGTACAACTCCTTCCTGCCCCAGATCGCCGACGAAGAGGACCGCGACCGCGTGTCCAGCTTCGGCTGGGCCTGGGGGTACCTCGGCGGCGGCCTGCTGCTGCTGCTCAACGTCGCCGCGGTGCTGTTCAAGGGCAAGCTCGGGCTCACCACCGGCGAGGTCGCCCGCTACAGCCTCGTCTCCGCCGGCGTGTGGTGGGCCGGGTTCACCACGATCCCGCTGCTGCGCCTGCGCAACCGGCCCGTCGTGGCCGCCGTCGACGTCGAGGAACGCAACGTGCTCCTCGACGGGTTCCGGCAGCTGTGGGCGACGCTGAAAAGCCTCAAGGCGTACCCGCTGACGCTGTTCTTCCTCGTCGCCTACCTCATCTACAACGACGGCATCCAGACCGTCATCTCCCTGGCCAGCCAGTACGGCACCGAGGAGCTGCAGCTGTCCGACAGCGTCCTGGTGCCCACGATCCTCATGGTGCAGTTCCTCGCCTTCGCCGGCGCGCTGCTGCTGGGCCGGCTCGCCCGCGCCATCGGCGCCTGGAAGACCGTCCTGGTCAGCCTCGTGCTGTGGACCCTCGTCGTCCTCGTCGCGTTCTTCCTGCCGGCGAAGCAGGCGGTGCCGTTCGTCGTGCTCGGCGGCGCCATCGGGCTCGTCCTCGGCGGCAGCCAGGCCCTGTCCCGGTCGCTGTTCTCGCAGCTGATCCCGAAGGGCAAGGAAGGCGAGTACTTCGGCATCTACGAGATCTCCGACAAGGGCACCAGCTGGCTCGGGCCGCTGCTGTTCGGCCTCGCCTACGACGCCACCCGCAGCTACCGGGTCGCGATCGTGTCGCTGCTGGTGTTCTTCGTCGCCGGGTTCATCGCCCTCGCCGCCGTCCCGATGCGCCGCGCGATCGAGCAGGCGGGCAACACCCCGCCGGCCCGGCTCTGACGGCGTCTGTCGCCGGGACAACACCCTGCGTTAAGGTTCGGTTCGTGCGATACCGGCTGCTCGGTCCGCTCGAGGTCGACGTCGCCGGGCGCCGGCTGGAGATCTCCGCGGCCCGCGACCGGATCCTGCTCGTCATGCTGCTGCTGCAGCCCGGCCGGGTCGTCACCCTGCCCCGGCTCGTCGACGCCGTCTGGGGCGACGCCGCCCCCGCCACCGCCCGGGCCCAGCTGCACACGTGCGTGTCCCGGCTGCGCCGGCAGCTGCCCGGCGCCATCCACACCGACACCGCCGGCTACCGGCTCACCGTCGCCGACGACGACCTCGACACCCTCGTCTTCGCCCGGCTCGTCGCCGACGGCCGCGCATCCCTGGCCGCCGGGGAGCTGCACGCCGCCCGCAAACACCTCCGCGACGCCCTCGAGCTGTGGCGCGGCCCCGCCCTGGCCGGCGTCGACAGCCCCGGCGTCCAGGCCGCCGCCGTCGCCCTCGAGGAACGCCACAACAGCGCCCTCGAGGACTGCATCGACGTCGAACTGCAGCTGGGCCTGCAGGCCGAGCTCGTCAGCCAGCTCACCGGCCTCGCCGAGCAGCACCCGCTGCGCGAACGCCTCCACGGCCAGCTCATGACGGCCCTGGCCCGGGTCGGGCGCACCGCCGACGCCATCGCCGTCTACCTGCGCCTCGCCGAGGCCCTCGACGAACAACTGGGGCTGGCCCCCTCCGCCGCGCTGCAGGAGTTGTACCGCGGGCTGCTGCAACCCACGACGACCCCGTCCCCGGCGCAGCACCCGCCCCGGCCGGCGCCGCTGTCGGCGCTGCCGCACCCGGCCCGCGTGCCGGTGCCGACCCCGTGGACGCTGCCCCGCGACGTCGCCGACTTCTCCGGCCGCGACGACGTCGTCGCCCGGCTCGTCGCCGCCGCCCACGCCGGCCGCGACGGCCACCCCGTCGTGCTCACCGTCGACGGCATGGCCGGCGTCGGCAAGACCAGCCTCGCCGTCCACGTCGCGCACCTCGTCGCCGACCGCTACCCCGACGGGCGGCTCTTCGTCGACCTGCGCGCACACAGCGAACGGCCCCCGCTCGCCCCGCACGACGCCCTCGGGCTACTGCTGCGCCACCTCGGCGTCGACGCCGAACGCATCCCCGCCGACCCCGACGAGCGCATCGCCCGCTGGCGCACCGAGCTCGCCCAGCGGCGCATGCTCGTCGTGCTCGACAACGCCGCCGACGTCGCCCAGATCACCCCGCTGCTGCCCGGCTCCTCGGCCAGCCTCGTCGTCATCACCAGCCGCCGGCGCCTCGGCGGCCTCGACGGCGCCGCCAGCGTCTCCCTCGACGTCCTCGACGACAGCGACGCCGCCCGGCTCGTCGCCACCGTCGTCGGCGACCGCGCCGCCCGCGACCCCGGCGCCACCGCCGAGGTCGTGCGGCTGTGCGGCGGGCTGCCGCTCGCGCTGCGCCTCGCCGCCGCCCGGCTCGCCCACCGGCCCTCGTGGACCGTCGCCGACCTCGCCGAACGGCTCCGCCAGGCCAACCCGGCCCCGCTGGACCTCACCGTCGACGGGCGCTCCACGCAGGCGGCGTTCGACCTGTCGTACCGCCAGCTGGACGAGCCGGCCCGGCGCCTGTTCCGCCTCGCCGGGCTGCACCCGACCGGCGAGTTCACCGTCCGCGTCGCCGCCGCCCTGTCCGGCGCGCCCGTGCGCGACACCGACGAGCTGCTCGGCCGGCTCGTCGACGCCCACCTGCTCATCGAGCCCGTCGCCGGCCGGTTCCGGCTGCACGACCTGCTGCGCGAGTACGCCGCCGGCCTCGCCGCCGCCGACCCCGAACGCGGCGCCGCGACCGAGCGGATGCTCCGCTACTACCTGCAGGCGACCGCGGCCGCGACCCGCCCGTGGGAGCACAACCGGCACCGCGGCCCGGTCGACGACGACCCGCCCGGCCCGACCGTGCCGCGCTTCGCCGACCACGTCGCCGGGCGGCGCTGGCTGGAGGCGGAGGTCGGCAACATCGTCGGCGCCATCGGGCTGGCCGAGCGCTCCGGCCTGCACCGGTACACCTGCCTGCTCACCCGGGCCCTGTGGGCGTTCCTGTTCCGCAACTCGATGAACGAGCTGTCCATCGACCTGCACCGGCGGGCCCTGGCCGCGGCCGAGGCGCTCGGCGACGCGTTCCTCATCGCCATGACCCACAACTACCTCGCCTCCGCCTACGTGCGGGCCGGGCGCGGCGACGA
The DNA here is from genome assembly GCF_050936175.1 of Dactylosporangium sp. CA-139066. Classification (NCBI taxonomy): domain Bacteria; kingdom Bacillati; phylum Actinomycetota; class Actinomycetes; order Micromonosporales; family Micromonosporaceae; genus Dactylosporangium; species Dactylosporangium sp. CA-139066. Next base: position 5,557,678 of record NZ_JBNJNH010000001.1, read on the forward strand.
CACGATCCGGCACCTGCACAGCAGCATGGCGCACCCGGCGTGGCGCAACATGGCCACCAACAACCTCGCCGCCGTCTACCAGACCACCGGCCGCACCGCCGAGGCGCTGTCGATGCTCGAGCGGTCGATGACCGTGGAGACGCCGTTCAGCAGCCAGTGGACGTGCCTGGCGACGCTGCTGCGCACCGTGGGGCGCACCGACGAGGCGCTGCGCGTGGCGCAGCGGCTGCTGGTCGTCGGCCGCACCGCCGGCCCCGGCCAGCTCGCCGCGGCCGGCGCCCTGCAACTGGCGTTCACCCGCCAGCAGCTCGGCCACCACCGGGTCGCCGCCCTGCTGCTGCGCTCGATCGTCGAGCACCCGCCGACCTCGGACGTCGGCCCGGCCGCCGTGTGCGAGGCCCGCAGCCTGCTCGGGCTGAGCACCCTCGCCCTCGGCGACCCCGAGCAGGGCCTGGCGCTGCTGCGCGCGGCGCAGCGCGAGGCCGAACACCTGGACCCGCCGACCGGCTGCCTCATCGACAACAACCTCGGCGAGGGGCTGCGCGCCACCGGCCGGCTCGACGAGGCCAAGCTGGTCCACGCCGGCGCGCTGGAGCGGGCGCTGCGCATCGGCTACCGCGCCGAGCAGGCCCGCGCCTACGAGGGCCTCGGCCTGTGCACCGACGACCCGCGGCTGTCCCGGCAGCGGCTGCAGGCGGCGCTGGAGCTGTACGAAGCGATGGGCGCCACACAACGCGAGCAGGTGGCGGCGCGCCTGCGCGCCATCGACGGCCCCGGGGGCAAGTAGGCTCTCACGCCGTGACGCCAACCGACGACGACCCCGACGCCTGCGTGGCGGCCGGCGACAGCCGCCTGCGCCGCGGCGGCCGGCTGAAGTTCTTCTACGGCCCGATGGACTGCGGCAAATCCACCCTCGCGCTGCAGATGGACTACAACCACGCCCGCCAGGGCCGCCACGGCCTGGTCCTCACCACCATCGACCGGGCCGGCCCCGGCCGGCTGTCGACCCGCATCGGCCTGGGCAAGGACGCCGTCGACGTCGCCGGCCTCGACCTGCGCACCCTGGTCCGCGACCGGTGGGCCCGCGGCATCCGCGTCGACTACCTCATCTGCGACGAGGCCAGCTTCTACACCGTCGAGCAGATCGAGCAGCTGGCCGACCTCGTCGACAACTCCGACGTCGACGTCTACGCGTTCGGCCTGGCCACCGACTTCCGCACCGCCCTGTTCCCGGCCGCGCAGCGGCTCTTCGAGCTCGCCGACGAGGTCACCAAGGTCCAGGTCGAGGTGCTGTGCTGGTGCGGGCGCCCCGGCCTGCTCAACGCCCGCGTCGTCGACGGCGTCATCGCCCGGCAGGGCGACCAGGTCGTCATCGGCGACACCGCCGCCGACGGCGCCGGCGAGCCCCCGCCCGCCGACGTGCACTACCAGGTGCTGTGCCGCCGCCACCACCGCGTCGGCGACCTCGGCCCCGCCGCCCGGGCCGGCGGCCAGCTCCGCCTCGTCTGAATTATCGGCGTTCGCTCGTCTGCGTTATTCGGTCGCCGACCGGCGGGCGCCTCGCTACGCTGCGGCGTTCGTGAGCCTGACAGACCGGTTGCGGCAGCTGCGCGTCGACGGGCGGCCGCTGCGCCGCCGCGACTTCCGGCTGCTCGTGGCCAGCGGCGTGATCACCATGTTCGGCAGCTTCATCACGATCGTCGCCGTGCCGTTCCAGGTCAAGCAGCTCACCGGCTCGTACGTCGCGGTCGGCGCCGTCGGCGTCGCCGAGCTCGTCCCGATGGTGCTCAGCGGCCTGTGGGGCGGCGCGATCGCCGACGCCGCCGACCGCCGCCGGGTGATCCTGTGGTGCGAGGCCGGCATGGCCGTGTGCACCGGCGGGCTGCTCGTCAACGCGCTGCTGCCCCATCCGGCGGTCTGGCCGCTGTACCTCGTCGCCGCCGCCGTCGCCGCCCTCGACGGCCTGCAGCGCCCGTCCCTCGACGCGCTCATCCCCCGCCTGGTCCCCCGCGAGGAGCTCACCGCGGCCGCGGCCCTGCAGGGCCTGCGCTACCAGATCGGCGCCATCGCGGGCCCCGCCGTCGGCGGCGCGCTGGTCGTCGCGGCCGGCGTTCCCGTCGCGTACGCCATCGACGTCCTCACCTTCGTCGCGTCCATCGCCCTGCTGTTCGCCCTGCGCCCCGTCCCGCCGTCGGAGCACGCGGAACGCCCGAGCCTGGCCGGCATCGCCCGCGGCGCCCGCTTCGCCTGGTCCCGCCCGGAGCTGCTCGGCACGTACTTCGTCGACCTCACCGCCATGTTCCTGGCCATGCCCATGGCCCTGTTCCCGTTCGTCGCCGACGCGCTGCACGCCCGGTGGGCGCTCGGCCTGCTCTACGCCGCCCTCCCGGCCGGCGCCATGCTGGTGTCGCTGACCAGCGGCTGGGCCTCGCGCGTGCACCGCCACGGCCTGGCGGTGCTCCTCGCCGCCGCCGCGTGGGGCGCCGCGATCACCGGTTTCGGCCTGGCCCGCGACATCTGGACCGCCCTCGCGTTCCTGGTCGTGGCCGGCGCCGCGGACATGGTCAGCGGCCTGTTCCGCTCCACGATCTGGAACCAGACGGTCCCCGACCACCTGCGGGGCCGCCTCGCCGGGATCGAGCTGCTGTCGTACTCGATCGGCCCCACCTCGGCGCAGCTGCGCTCCGGCGTGATGGCCGGCTTCACGGGCCTGCGGACCGCGATCGTCGCGGGCGGCCTGCTGTGCGTGGGCGCGGTCGCCGCGTGCACGGCCCTGATGCCGGGCTTCACCCGCTACGACTCGCGGACCGCCCTCACCCCGGACCGGGCGCTCCCACCCGACCGCCTGGAGTCCCCCGCGGAAGCACGGTAGGCAGCGCGCAGACCGCCCCGAACCCTGCCGCGCACCGCTGGGATGGAATGCGCCCAGGTCACGGCTCCAAGTGGCCGGTGTCGTTGAACGCGACCAGCACCGGCGGCCGCCCCGGCTCCCACTCCACGATCGTCAGCCCGCAGTTGGCCTGGTTGAGCCCGATCCAGCGCCAATGCGGGGCGTCGAGCACATGCCGCACGAACCAGCCGATGACGAAGTTGTGCGTGACGACCAGCTCATCTCCCGTCCGCGCCGCGAAGTGTTCGACGGCCGCTCGCAGCGCCGCGGCGTCCGGGTCGCGCTCCTGCACCGGGACGGTGTCGAGCCAGGGCAGGTAGCGGGCCGGGTACTCGGCGCGGAGGGCCGGCGACGGGAACGGGGTGCGGTCCGCGGCGTGCTCGCAGGCGTGGCGGGGAATGCCGGGCAGGTGCCGGGCCACGATCTCGGCGGTCTCGGCCGCCCGGGGCAGCGCGCCGTGATGGATCGCCCCGAACGGGATGCCGCGTAGCCGTCGGCCCAGCCGTTCGGCCTGGTCCCGGCCGCGGGCGGTGAGGCCGGGTCCGTGCGGGTCCCGCTCGCCGTGGCGGAACAGGTGCAGGCGGACGGTCATCGGATCAGCAACCAATCGGTCCGAGGGCGGTGCGGCCGGCCCCACGCGGATCCCGCCCGTCGCCGGCGGACGTCCATCGGATCGGCAACCAGTCCGGCCCGCGTCCTGCTCGTCGTAGGCGGACGGTCATCGGATCAGCGACCAGTCGGTGCCGTCGCCGTCGCTGAGGCTCGCGTCGGACAGCGACTCCGCGGCGGCGACCGGCCAGCGACCGCCCGGGAACACCGCGGCGTCGGCCAGGCGGGCGAGCTGCGACTCCTGCGTGCGGCGCTCGCGGTCGAGGACCTCGGACAGCGCCCGGGTCAGGCCGTTGACGACCGCGATGCCCTCCGCCAGCGCCGCGAGGGCGAGGGCGGCGCCGGCCGGCGCGGTGAACGGGTCGGCGGTCATGGCCGCGGCCGCGGCCAGCTCGGCCGACACCGACGTCAGCGCGGGCACCGCCGCGGCCCAGAACGCCAGCAATGCGGCCGCCGACTCCTGCAGCGAGTCCGCGGCCGCGGCGGCGATCTCGTGGGTCTCGGCGAGGGCGCGGTGCTGCGGCGGCAGGGTGGCGAGGTAGGCGTCGGCGGCCGGGCCGCGCCAGTGGTCGTCGGCGCGGGCGAACTCGGCGGTGAACGTCGCCGCGCGGGCGCCGGCCGGGGCGGCGACGCCGACCCGCCAGCGCGCGGCGGCCTTGTGCAGGGCGATCGGATCGCCGGGCCGCTGCAGCAGCGACTCCAGCAGGTTGGCGGCGTCGCCGGCGGCCTGCTCCACCTGGCCGGCGAGCCGGTCGAGGGCGGCACCGGCCGGGCCGAGCAGCCGCAGCCAGCGCCGGCAGTCGTCGACGACCCGCCGGGCGTGGCCGTCGACGTCCTCCAGCAGCCGCCCGACCGCGCGCAGCAGCTGCCCGAACTCCTGCTCAGCCACGCCGCCTCACCGCCCTCCGCGCCGCGGCCGTGCCCGGCGAGTGCAGAGCGCGGGCATGCCGCTCACCAGATCCCCAGGAGGCCGTGCACCGCGGCCTGCTCGTCGCGCTCGTACCCGTCGGCGGCCTCGTTCAGCGCGGCGGCCGTCGCCGTGCCGGTGCGGGCGCCCTCGGCCAGGCGATCGGCGACCTGGCGGCGCAGGTCGGCGTGGACCGCGGTCAGGCCGGACCACTCCCCGGCCAGCCCGAACTCGTCGGCGTCCAGCGGCGGCGGGGCGGCAGCCGCCCGAGCGAGGTCAGCGGCCGCGGACAGCCAGGCGGTCGCGTCGTCACGAAGGGCCGCGAGGCCCGCGGCGATGGTCTCGGTGCTCGGTGGAGGCGCCATACAACGACCCCATCACGGCCGCCGGAGCCACCGGAAGAGGCAATCCGCGCCTGTGGATAACTCGCCGAGCAGCGGCTCCGGAGCAACAAGCCGACCGGCGCCGCGACGGATCGCTCAGGCGTCGTCGTTGCGGCGGCGCCACGAGTCGACGTACAGGGCGATCAGGATCAGCACGGCCACGGCCAGGCCGAGGAAGATCCAGACAAAAACGGCATCGCCCGCCATGGTGCGACGGTACCGAAGAGGACCCGGCCGGGGCGTCGCACGCACGGGTGACAGCGGGCTTGGTAGCGTCCATCGCGATGACCATCCAATTCGTCCTGGCCAACACGCGGCTCGCCGCGGTGCCGCTCACGCCGGAGGTCCGGCTGCACCTCGCCGACGAGGCCATCGAGCTGTGGGAGCGGACCGAGTCCGATCAGGGCGGGCAGATGCCGCCGCCCTTCTGGGCGTTCGCGTGGGCCGGCGGGCAGGCTCTGGCGCGGCACATCCTGGACCGCCCGGCCATCGTCGCCGGCCGCAACGTCCTCGACCTGGCCGCCGGTTCGGGCCTCGTGGCGATCGCGGCGATGCGGGCCGGCGCCGCGGCGGCCACCGCCGTGGAGATCGACGCCCTCGCCGTCGCCGCGATCGGCATTAACGCCGAGGCCAACGGGGTGCCCGTGACGGCGCTCAACAAGGACATCCTGGAGACCGACCCGGACGCGGAGGTCGTGCTGGCCGGGGACGTGTTCTACAGCCGGGAGATGACGCGGCGGATGCTGGCGTACCTGCAGCGGGCCGCCCAGCAGGGCAAGACCGTCCTGGTCGGGGACCCGGGGCGGGCGTACCTGCCGACGGCGCACCTGACGCTGCTGGCCGAGTACCAGGTGCCGGTGCCGCAGACCCTGGAGGACACGCCGGTGAAGCGTACGACGGTGTGGGCGGTCAACCCGTAGATGTCGACGCCCGCGCCGATCCCGCCGGCCGGACTGCCGGTCACGGCCGAGCAGTTCGCCGACTTCACCGACGGGTGGCTGGCCAACCGGCGGCTGTCGGCGCACACGCGGGCCGCGTACCGCCGCGACGTGCAGCAGTACCTCGCCTGGTGTGAGGGGCGCGGCCTGGAGCCGCTGCGGGCGTCGTTCCTGCACGTCAACGCGTACGCCCGCGAGCTTGAGTCCACTGTGGACGGCCGGACCGGGCGGGTCCTCGCGCCGGCCAGCGTCGCGCGGAAGCTCTCGGCGCTGTCGAGCTGGTACGCGTTCCTGCTGCGTCTCGAGGCCGTGAAGGCCAACCCGGTCGGCGGCGCCGACCGGCCCCGCGTGGCGCGCGACGTGTCCTCGACCGTCGGGCTGGCCGCCGGGGAGGTCGACGCGATGCTCGCGGCGGCGGCGCGCCTCGACGGGCCGACCGCCGCCCGGGACCGGGCCATCCTCGCGTTCCTGGCGGACCTGGGGCTGCGCGTCGGCGAGGTCGTCGGGCTCGACCTCGACGACCTCGGCGCCGAGCGCGGCCACCGCACGGTGCGGTTCGTCGGCAAGGGCGGCAAGGCCCGCCGGAGGGCGCTGACGCCGGCGGTGGGGCGGGCCCTGGACGAGTACCTGCCGGCCCGTGGCGACGCGCCCGGGCCGCTGTTCGCCACCGCCACCGGCGGGCGGGTCGACCGGCACGCCGTGTTCCGGCTGGTGCGCCGGCTGGCCCGCGACGCGGGGGTGCCGGCCTGGGAGCGGCTGTCGCCGCACTCGCTGCGCCACGCGTTCGCCACCGCCGCCCGGGACGAGGGTGTACCCCTCGAAGACGTCCAGGACGCGATGGGCCACGCCGACCCCAGGACGACCCGCCGCTACGACCGCGACCGGTACAACCTCGACCGCGACCCGGCCTACACGCTGGCCGCGGCGCGTTCCCGGCGTACCAGAGGCTACATCAGCTGACCGAGGTGCTCGTGCAGCTCGGCGGACACGTCGGCCTGGCCGAGGCGGCGCAGGATCCACAGCGAGGCGAGCAGCGCCGGGCGTTCGTCGCCGCGCTCGGCCGCCCACGCCGCGTGCTCCAGCAGCAGCGCCGCGGTCAGCGCGTGCCCGAGCCGCAGCGCCAGCTCCCGCGCCCCGGCCAGGACCCGGGTGCTGCGCGGGTCGGCGGCCGCGGTCGCCGCGTCGGCGGCGAGGCGGGCGGTGGCGCCGGCGAGGGCCTCCGCGGCGCCCGGCAGCCGGTGGGTGGCGGCGTCCGCGGCGGCGGTGAGCCGGTGCAGCAGCGGGGCCGCGCCGTCGCCGCCGGACAGGGCGCGCAGCACGTCGACGGAGAGCACGTTGGTGGTGCCCTCCCAGATCGGCAGCACCTGGGCGTCGCGCAGCAGCCGCGGGATGCCGGTGTCCTCGACGTAGCCGGCGCCGCCGAAGCACTCCAGGTACTCGCTGGCCGAGGCGACCGCGAGCCGCCCGGTCGCGAGCTTGGCCAGGGGCGCGGCGAGGCGCAGCTCGGCGGCCGCGGCGGCGTCGCCGTGCTCGGCCCGGCCCAGCAGCGCGAACCCGTGCATGGCGAGGGCGAACGCGCCGGCCGCGTCGACGGCGAGGCCACCGAGGGTGGCGCGGTGCAGCGGGTTGTCGGCCAGGATGCCGCCGGCGACCGTGCGCTCGGCCGCATAGCCGAGCGCGTATTCGAGGCCGCGGCGCATCCCGCCGGCGGCCGCGGCGGCGTTGTGCAGGCGGGTGACGACGACCAGGGTCATCATCGTGGCCAGGCCGGGCGCGGCCGGGTCGGCGAGCGGGAACGCCTCGGCGCCGTCGAGGCGGACCTCCCCCGTCGGGACGGCGCGCGTGCCCAGCTTGTCCTTGAGGCGCAGCACCTGCACCCCGTCGGCGGGCGAGACGCCGTCGGCGGCATAGCGGGGTACCAGATAAGGAACCAGGTTGCGGCTGCCGGGACCGGCGCCCTCCGGCCGGGCCAGCGCGACGGCCATCGCCGAGTCGATCGCGGAGCAGAACCACTTGTCGCCGGTCAGGCGCCAGCCGTCGCCGTCGGGCCGGGCGGTGGTGGTGGAGCGGGCGATGTCGGAGCCGCCCTGCGACTCGGTCATCCACTGCCCGGAGGTGACCGCGACGGCCGGGTCGGTGGAGGTGAGCCGGGCCAGCCACTGCCGCTGCGCCCCGGTCTGGGTGAGCAGCGCGGCGGCGCCGTCGGCCATCGCGACCGGGCAGGAGAACGTCGCCGACTCCGGGCCCCACAGGTGCAGCAGCGCGTGCTGTACGACCCGCGCGCCCGGCCCCCACGCGGCCCGGGCGTCGGGCAGGTACGGCAGGGCGACGACGGCGTGGCGGGCGGCCGCGGCCCGCTGGGCCTGCCAGCCGGCGGAGGTCTCGACGCGCTCGATGCGCCGGCCCCAGGCGTCGAAGCGGGTCAGCGCCGGCGGGTGCGTCTCGGCGTCGTGGTGCGCCGCCCGCAGCGGGCCGATGACCTCGGCGGACAGGTCGGCCAGGCGCTGTTTGGCGGCGGCGTGCCCGTCCTCGCCCAGCAGCCGGTCGAGCCAGCCGCGCAGCTGCGGATCGGCCGTGTACGGGTCCCGCAGCGACGGGCCGGTCTGCACGAATCGCGTCATGCCCAACAGGTTACCGCCCAGTACACTCGCGATACTTGTCGACGTGACCCTGCACATCGACACCGAGCAGCGCCGGGCCCGGCTCGCCTGGCGGCACGGCCTCGCCGGGCCCGTGGCGCCCGGCAAGACGCCCGAGGACGTCGCCGCCGACCTCGTCGCGCTGCACGCCACCGACCCCGCGACCGTGCACCTGTCCGTCGCCGCGCGCCTGCACCAGCCCCTCATCGCGACGGTGGAGGACGCGCTGTACGAGCGGCGGAGCCTGCTGCGGATGCTCGGCATGCGCCGCACGATGTTTGTCGTGCCGACCGGGTTCGCGCCCGTCATCCAGGCCGGCGCCACCCGGGCCGTCGCCGCCGAGCAGCGCAGACTGCTGCTGCGCCACCTCGCCGAGGCCGGTGCGGGCGACGCGGCCTGGCTCGCCGACGTCGAGGAGTCCACGTTCGAGGCGTTACGCCGCCGCGGTACCGCGACCGCCGCCCAGCTCGCCGCGGACGAACCACGCCTGCGCACGGTCCTGGTGTTCCCGCAGGGCAACCAGTACGTGACCAGCCGCCTGTTGTTCCTGCTCGCCGCCGACGGGCGCATCGTGCGCGGCCGCCCGCTCGGCTCGTGGATCAGCAGCCAGTACGCCTGGTCCTGCGCCGAGACGTGGCTGGCCGAACCGATGCCCGACCTCGACCCGGCGCACGCCCGCACCGAGCTCGTCCGCGCCTGGCTGGCCCGCTTCGGCCCCGGCACCGCCGCCGACCTCAAGTGGTGGACCGGCTGGACGATGACCCAGACCCGCGCCGCCCTGCGCGCTCTGGAGGCGGTGGAGGTGACCCTGGACGGCGGCGAGACCGGGTTCGTGCTCCCCGACGACACCGACCCGGTGCCCGACCCCGGGCCGTGGGTCGCCCTGCTGCCCAGCCTCGATCCCACGGTGATGGGATTTCAGAGCCGGATGTGGTACCTCGGCAAGCACGCCCCCGCCCTCTTCGACCGCACCGGAAACGCCGGCCCCACCGTCTGGGCCGGCGGGCGCATCATCGGCGGCTGGGCGCAGCGGGCGACGGGTGAGGTGGCCGTCGAGCTTGTGGAGGACGTCCCCGCCGCCACCCGCCGCGCCGTCGACCGCGCCGCCGACGAGCTGCACGGCTGGCTCGACGGCGTGCGGGTCACCCCGCGGTTCCGGGCGCCGCTGGAGCGCAAGCTCGCCGGGTCCTGACCGAGAAATGTCAGACCCCCTGGGTAGCGTCTGGCGCATGACGGTGGTTGCACGCGTCGGCTCGGTCACCCTCGACTGCGCCGACCCACGGGGACTGGCGGACTTCTACCAGGCGGTGACCGGCGCGCGCCGGGAGTACGACGGCGAGGACCAGGTGGCCCTCGCGCCCGTCCAGCCCGGCGGGATCAACCTGTGCTTCCAGCGGGTGGCCGACTACCGGCCGCCGCGGTGGCCCGACCCGGCCGCACCCCAGCAGTTCCACCTCGACCTGTATGCCGCCGACCCGGCCGCCGCGGGCGACCGGCTGCTCGCCCTCGGCGCCACCCGCGCGGTCACCCAGCCCGGCGACGGGCGCTGGACGGTGTTCCTCGACCCCGCCGGCCACCCGTTCTGCCTGGCCCGCGACCCCGAGGCGGCGCCGTGACGGCGTTGTTCTGGACCGTCGCGGCGCTCGCGGCGGCGTTCACCGCGGTCCGGGTCCTCGGCGCCGAGCGGGGCACGCCGCTGGTGCAGCTGGTGTCGTATTCGCCGTATGCCGCGATCGGTGCGCTCGCCGCCGGCGGGATCATCGTCTCGGCGGGCGGCGTGGCGCCGGGCCTGGTGTGCCTGGCCTGCGGGCTGCTGCTCGCCGCCGTCGTCGCCCCGCGCCTCATCCCGGCCCGGCGCCCGGCCGGCGGGGTGCGGCTGCGGGTGATGAGCGCCAACCTGCTCTTCGGCGCCGGGGCGACCGCGGCGTTCACCGAGCAGGTGAAGGTCGACGACATCGACGTCCTCGCCGTGCAGGAGCTGACCGCGGAGGGCCTGGAGGCGCTCGACGAGGCCGGGATCGACGCGCTGCTGCCGCACCGGGTCGTCAGCCCGGGGCCCGGCGGCGGCGGTTCGGGGCTGTTCAGCCGGCACCCGATCGACGGGCCGGCGATCCGGTTCCTCGAGCCGGTCCGCCTCGCGCAGACCGCGGCGACGGTGCTCGTGCCCGGCGCCCGGCCGGTCGTCGTCGAGTCCGCGCACCCGTATCCGCCGCGGCCCGGGCACGTCGGCGTGTGGGCGGGCAACCTCGCCGACCAGCGCGGGCCCGACCCGCACGGGCCGGCGCGGGTGCTGCTCGGCGACTTCAACTCGACCCTCGACCACGCGGCGCTGCGCCGGCTGCTGCGCCTGGGCTACCGCGACGCGGCGGCGGTGCGCGGGCGGGGGCTGTCGCCGACGTGGCCGTACAAGACCGCGACGCTGCCGTTCTGGACGCCGCCGGTGTCCCTCGACCACGTCCTGGCCGACCGGCGCGTCGGCGTGCGGGAGTTCGGCACCCGCCGCACGCCCGGCAGCGACCACCGCGCCGTCGTCGCGGAGCTCATTCTGCCGCCGCGCTGACCGGCGCCGAGCGGCTGCACGGCCTCGAGTTCGCGCATGTTGTGCTGCGGCAACCGCTGGCGGACCTGACCCGGCTGCCGGCGGAAGACGTCGCCGCAATGCTGCGCGGCGCGGCCCGGGTGCTGGGCGAGGACGCGCCCGGCGAGCTGCTGGCGCTGGCCGGCGCCCTGCAGGCGGACGACCTCCAGGAGGTTGCTAGGCTCACGTCGGTTCGGTGAGCGTGCTGGAGTCCGACCCATCACGCTCCCGGCTTTCCTCTTCCGCCAGCGCCTGCTCGAGACGGTCCAGGTGACGGGCCCACAGGCGGCGATACGGTGCCAGCCACGCATCGATCTCCGCCAAAGGCTCCGGGCTCAGCTCGTAGTAGCGGCGCTGCGCCTCGGTGCGCACGCGGACCAGCCCGGCCCGCCGCAGCACCCGCAGGTGCTTCGAGGTGCCGGGCTGGGTCAGGCCGAGCCGGTCGGTCAGCGCCCCGACGGGCTGCGGGCCGTCCAGCAGCGCGTCGAGGATGCGCCGGCGGGTCGGCTCGGCCAGGACGTCAAAGGGTGCCACCACCCCTTTATATTCCCACGACGGCATGTAGGGAGTCGGGCAGCGAACCGGGGTGCAGGATCCCGAGCCGCTGGGTGGCGCGGGTCAGCGCCACGTACAGGTCGTTGGCGCCCCGCGGCGACTCCTGCACCATCCGCTCCGGGTCCACGACGATGACGCCGTCGAACTCCAGGCCCTTGGCCTGCTTGACGGTCAGCACGACGACCCGCGCGGTGAGGTCCGGCTGCTCGCCGAGCGCGGCGTCGGGGGCCGCCTTCTGCACGTGGGGTACCAGATCCTCGAACAGACCCGACGGCAGCAGCACGCCCAGGCGGCCCTCCCCGGCCGCCTCCGCCTCCCGCTCGACCGCGTCCCGCAGCGCCTCGGCCAGCCGGGCCGGCGCCACGCCGCGCACCCACGGCTCGACGCCCGCCTGGCGCACCGACCGCGGCGGCCGGATGTCCGGGTCGATCCCGGCCAGGACGCCCGCCGCTACCGACATGATCTCGGCCGGCGTGCGGTAGTTGACGGTGAGCTCGCGCAGCCGCCAGCGGTCCCCGACGTACGGGGTGAGGACGTCCGACCATGACGACGCGCCGGCCAGGTCGCCGGTCTGCGCGACGTCGCCGACGAGGGTCATCGAGCGGCTCGGGCAGCGGCGCATCAGCAGCCGCCACGCCATCGCCGAGAGCTCCTGGGCCTCGTCGACGATGACGTGCCCGAACGCCCACTTGCGGTCGGCGGCGGCCCGCTCGGCCGGGCTGAGGGCCTCACCCTCGTCGTGCCGCTCGGCCAGCCGGTCGGCCTCGAGCAGGTCGGTGACCGACAGCAGCTCCGGGTCGTCCTCGTCCTCGACGTCGATCGACCGCGACCCGAACGCGATCTCCAGCGCCCCCTCGGCGTAGGCGATCTGCTGCCGCCGGCGCCGCTCCGCGATGATCTCCAGCACGGTCTCGTCCTCGCCGAGCAGCTCGGCGGCCTCGTCCAGCAGCGGCACGTCCGCCGGCGTCCAGCCCTCCCGCACCGGCCGCTTGAGCCGCGGGTCGGCGCCGGCCGCCGCCAGGCGCGCGTCGGAGGCGAACAGCCCGGCCACGAGCTGCTGCGGGGTGAGGATCGGCCACAGCCAGTCCAGGGCGCCGAGGACCTCCGCCTCGCCGCGCAGCTCCCGCCGGATCTCGGCCAGGTCGGCCTCGTCCAGCAGCTGCGCCTCGCCGGGCGCGTCGTCGCCGCCGAGGGGGTCGTCCGCGTACGGGTCCAGGCCGATCGTGTCCGCCACCAGCAGCGACAGCGCGTGGATGATTTCCGTGTCGAACGTCGGCCGGGCCAGGTTGTGCAGCTTCCCGGACCGCCGCGCCCGCTCCCGCGCGTCCTCGATCACCTCGGGCTCGAGCATCACCGCGGCGCCGTCGAGCAGGTCCAGCCGCAGCGGGATCGGCTCGTCGGGCACCCGCTGCCGGTCCCGCACGGCGGCCGCGAGCACCTCGGCCATCTCCGCCCGCCCCTTGATCGCGGCGATGTCGGCGGGCTCCTCCCGGTGCGCCACGACCCCCGGGAACAGGTCCCCCATGGTGCCCAGCAGCACGCCGGTCTCCGCCAGCGAGGGCAGGACCTGGCCGATGTACTTCAGGAAGGTCGCGTTGGGCCCGACGATGAGCACGACCCGCGAGGACAGCATCTGCCGGTGGGTGTACAGCAGGTACGCGGCCCGGTGCAGCGCCACCGCCGTCTTGCCGGTCCCCGGCCCGCCCTGCACGACCAGCGCCCCGTTGAGGTCGGCCCGGATCACGTGGTCCTGCTCGGCCTGGATGGTCTCGACGATGTCGCGCATCCGTCCGGTACGCGAAGCCGTCAACGCCGACAGCAGCGCCGCCTCGCCGGTGACCCCGTCGTGCGCGCCCCGCCCCGTGCCGTGCGCCTCGTTGAGGTCCAGGACCTCATCGTCGAGCCCGGTGACCGAGCGCCGCTCGGTCCGGATGTGCCGCCGCCGCCTCACCCCGTCCGGCGCGGCCGCGGTGGCGAGGTAGAACGGCCGGCTCGCGGGCGCGCGCCAGTCGATGAGCAGCGGCTCGTAGTCGTTCTCCTCGTCGAAGATGCCGATACGCCCGATGTACCGCGTCTCACCGTCCGGCTTGTCACCGTCTTGCTTGAAGTCCAGGCGCCCGAAACAGAGCCCGTTCTCCACGGCGCTGTACTGCGCGATCCGGTCGTTGTACAACGCCGTCGTCGAATCGCGGTGCGACCGGTCGGCGGGGGTGCCGCCGCCCTGCAGCAGCGCCTTCGACAGCTGCGCCGAAGCCTCCTCGCGCAGGGCGTCAAGATGCCGGTACAGCGTGTCGAGGTGCCCCTGTTCCTCAACGATGTCGGCTGTGTCGGATGAGTTTGACAATCCGTCTCCAGTCGGCTAACATTCACAACAGTCGGACGCCTTCAGGCGTCTTTTTTGTTGCCCGAACGCTCAACGATAGCCCGCGGCGGCCCTGAAGCGCGAATCGCTCCTGGCTCCCTGACCGGCCGGTGTTTGCCCTCCTTTCGGGCTGCCGTCCCGGTTTTGCGCTTCTTGCGCGGCTGCGGGTCCGGACCTCCTGCCGAAAGGTCCGGACCCGCCCGACAATGATCGTATGTGCACCCTATGTTGTCGCAGGGTGACGGGGCGTCGACCGGAAGGGGTACCTACGGCGGGTATCTATGCTGGGTGACATGGCCGCAACGCTCACGCCGGACCTGTCGTTCCTGCTGGACCACACGAGTCACGTGCTGCGCACGCAGATGACGGCCGCACTGGCCGAGATCGGGCTGACGCCACGCATGCACTGCGTGCTCGTGCACGCACTCGGCGAGGAGCGCACGCAGATCCAGCTCGCCGAGATCGGCGGCATGGACAAGACGACGATGGTGGTCACCGTCGACGCGCTGGAGAAGGCCGGCTACGCGCAGCGACGCCCGTCGAGCACCGATCGGCGCTGCCGCATCATCGCCGTCACGCCGGAGGGCGCCGAGATGGCCGCGCGCAGCCAGGAGATCGCCGACTCGGTCCACGCCGCGGTGCTCGACTCGCTGCCCGACGACGAGCGGGCCGTCCTCATTCGCGCCCTGACCAGGCTGACCCAGGGCCACTTGGCCAACCCGGTCGAGGCGCAGGGCGTCCGCCGCGCCCGCCAGTAGCCCGGCCTCCGCGCCGCACCTCTCGTATTCGCTGTTCGCCGCGCGCACCTCTCTCTCGCGTTGTTCGCTATTCGCCCGCCGCCTCCGCCACGTCCGCCGCGGCGCACCTCGCGTTCTTCGCTATGCGCCGCCGCCTCCGCCACGTCCGCCGCGGCGCACCTCGCGTTCTTCGCTGGTTGTCGCCGTCTCCGCCACGTCCGCCGCGGCGCACCTCGCGTTCTTCGCTGGTTGTCGCCGTCTCACCGACGTCGCCGCTGCGTCACCGAAGTCGCCGCGCGCCTCCCGCTGAGCCCCCGGCGGCTACTCACCCTGCGCGCCGCCGGCCAGTTCGGTGACGATGTCGATGTGGCCCGCGTGCCGCGCGTACTCCTGCACCAGATGGAACAGGATCCGCTCCAGCGACGCCGGGTCGGCACCCTCCCACCTCGGGCCGGGAGCACCGAGCGTGTCGAGCGCAGTACCCAGCACGATCGCCCTCGTCACCTCACCCTGCCGGCGCAGATCGGCGCTCAGCGTGTCGAGGTCCTCACCGGGAGCCACATACCAGCGGTCGCCGCGGCGGTCGGCCCACGGGTCGGGGACGTCCTTTCCCTCGAAGCCCCAGACGAGCCAGCGCAGCTCGACGTACCGCAGATGCTTGAGCAGCTCCAGCGGCGTCCAGCCCGACGGCAGCGCGCTCGAGCCGCGCGCCCCGGGCGGCAGCGATGCGACCTTGGCCAGCACGGTCTCGCGATAAAAGTCCAGGTAGCGCAGGAAGACTTCGGGCCGGCCGGACGCCGGCGCGGTCGGTTCGGGAAACGTCACCATGCTCCATCCCGTGAGAGATAGTTCTGTAGCAGACGATCTGCTACGGTCACACCCATGAAGCAAAACCGATGGTTCGCCCTGGCTGTGCTCGCTACCGGCATGCTCATGGTCATTCTCGACGGCAGCATCGTCACCGTCGCGATGCCCGTGATGCAGCGTGACCTCGGCTTCACGCCCGAGGGGCTCACCTGGGTCGTCAACGCCTATCTCATCGCGTTCGGCAGCCTGCTGCTGCTCGCCGGCCGCCTCGGCGACCTGCTCGGGCGCAAGCGCATGCTCCTGGCCGGGACCGCGGTGTTCGTCGGCGCCTCCGTGTTCGCCGGCCTGTCGACCAGCCCCGGCGCCCTGATCGCGGCGCGCTTCCTGCAGGGCGCGGGCAGCGCGATGGCCAGCGCCGTCAGCCTCGGCATCCTCGTCACGCTCTTCCCGGACCAGCGCGACCGCGCCCGCGCGATCGGCGTGTTCTCCTTCACCGGCGCCGCCGGCGCCTCCATCGGCCAGGTCCTCGGCGGCGTCCTCACCGACGCGCTGAGCTGGCACTGGATCTTCCTGATCAACGTGCCGATCGGCGTGGCCACGCTCGCCCTCGCCGTGCCGTACCTGCCGGCCGACCGCGGCCTCGGCCTGCGCGCCGGAGCGGATGCGCTCGGCGCACTCCTCGTGACCGCCGGGCTCATGACCGGCATCTACGCCGTCGTGCAGACCAGCGGTAACCGCCTCATCACCGCCGCCGTCGCGCTGGCGCTCCTGGCCGGATTCGTCGCCCGGCAGGCGACCGCGACAACCCCGCTCATGCCGCTGCGGATCCTGCGTTCGCGCCAGGTCGCCGGCGCCAACGCGCTGCAGATCCTGATGATCGGCGCGATGTTCTCGTTCCAGATCCTCATCGCCCTGTACATGCAGCGGGTCCTGCACTACACCGCACTGCAGACCGGCCTCGCCATGCTGCCCGCCGCACTCGCGGTCGCCGCGGTGTCACTCGGCGTGTCCGCGCGGCTGATCCACCGCTTCGGCGAACGCGCCGTACTCGTCGCCGGCCTGGCGTTGCTGACCGTGGCGCTCGGCTGGGTGACCCGCCTGCCGGTCGGCGCGCACTACGCAACCGACCTGCTCCCGGTCATGGTGCTCATCGCGGGCGGCGGCCTGGTCCTGCCCGCGATCACCGGCCTGGGCATGTCCGGCGCCCGCCCCGACGACGCCGGCCTGGCGTCGGGCCTGTTCAACACGACGCAGCAGCTCGGCATGGCGATCGGTGTGGCCGCACTGTCCACAGTGGCCTCCGCCCGCACCACCGCCCGCCTGCACTCCGGCGCCGCCGAGGCGGCCGCTCTCACCGACGGCTACCGCCTGGCGTTCACGATCGGCGCCCTCCTGCTGGCCGCCTCGATCGCCGGCGCGGTGTTCGTGCTGCGTTCCGCGACCGCAGCGGTACCGCCGGTAGCCGCCCCGACCACATCCGAGCCCGGCCGGCCAGTCGGTGCGCACCGTGAATCGGCCACTACGGCCGGCACGAACGCCGAGTCGGCCGACCTCCTGACGGTGACCGACCGGCGGGACTGAGCCGCGCGAGCCGACGGACCTCGTGACCGCGATCGACTGGCGGACCGAGGTGCCCGAGCCGGCGCGCCGCTGAGCCGACGTCGATCGAACGGTCTCGGACGGCGATGCAGTTGCCTCGTTCAGCTCTGGCACTGCGTTGAACGGCGATGCAGTTAGTTGCCTCGGTCAGCGATGTCACTGCCTTGAACGGCGATGCAGTCGCCTCGTTCAGCTCTGGCACTGCGTTGAGCGGCGATGCAGTTGCCTCGGTCAGCGATGTCACTGCGCTGAGCGGCGATGTAGTTGCGGTGGACGGCGATGCGGCCGCCGCAACCGGGAAGCGGTCGGTGCGCCATCGCCCGCATGCACCCGGGCCGTCGGAGCGTTGCGTTGGCGATCTAGGAACAGGGCGGCCAGCGAACGAATTCTCAGCGACGTCTGCCAGACTGTCGCGCATGCTGCAGCGGGTCGGGGGCGCATTCGGGGCGTCCGTGTTGTTGGTGGTGGTACCAGCCGTGGTGGCGTTCGGGTCGCCGGCGGTGGCGAAGGCGCCGAGCCCAGGGCCCAGTTCGTCGGCGTCCGCGAACCCGAACCTCGGGCCGTCGGTCAGCGGCATCGCAATGTGCACGATCAATGACCCTCAGGTGACCGAGGTGTCCGGGCTGGTCGTCACCGCCGACGGCTACGTGGTGATTAACGACAGCAACGTTGAGCGATCCCGCGAGAAGATCTTCTTCCTGGACCAGCAGTGCAAGCAGACGCGCAGCGTGTCGTACCCGAGCAGCGCCTTCGACCCGGAGGACCTCGCGATCGCGAAGGACGGCACGCTGTGGGTCGCCGACGTCGGGGACAACACGACCCTGACCGGCGGCTCGGGCAACCGGCGTTCGTCGATCGCGCTGTGGAGCCTCGCGCCGGGGGCGAACACGCCGGTGATCCACCGCCTGGCGTACCCGGACGGCCGCGCCCGCGACGCCGAGGCGCTGCTGCTCGACGGCGACGGGCGGCCGGTCATCATCACGAAGGACCCGGTCGGCGAGGTGTACACCCTCAACGAACCCCTGCCGGCCAACAACGCCAATCCGGCTGCGCTGACCCGCGCCGGGTCGTTCAAGCCGCAGGCGACCGGGACCTCGAACCCGTACGGCATCGTCGGCACGGCTGTCGTGACCGGTGCGGCGATGAGCCCGGACGGTAACCGCGCGGTCGTGCGCACGATGTCGGACGCGTACGAGTTCGACGTCACCGACGGTGACGTCATCGCTGCGATTACGACCGGCACGCCGCGGATCACGCCGCTGCCGAGCGAGCCGCAGGGCGAGGCGATCGCCTACTCCGAGGACGGCCAGGACTTCCTGACCGTTTCGGATCAGCCGAAGGCGACGCCGATTCTGCGGTACACCCGCTATCAGCCACCGGCAGCTCCCTCCGCCGCGGCGGCGCCCCAGGCGCAGGCACCGAAGGCGAACGAGCGCTCGTTCCTGGACAGTCTGTCGCTGCGCGACATCACCCGGATCGTCATGGGCATCGGCCTGGTGGGCGTGCTGATGGTCGCGGTCGGGGTGGTGGCGGTGGTTCGCTCCCGACGCCGTCGGCGCGCGCTGCTCGTGGCCGGGGCGGCCGGGCCCGCCGGGTCGGGGCCCGGCTCGAGCTCCACGGCGTTGACCGGGCCGGACGCGACGGAGGCCGGTGCCGAGGCCGCCGCGGGCGCCGAGACGATGCGGCCGCTGAAGCCGGACGCGACGCAGGGCAAGGTGGAAGCCGAGGCAGGCGCCGAGACGAACCAGCCGCAGAAGTCCGCGCCGACCGGGCGGGACGCGACGGAGGCCGGTGCCGAGGCCGCCGCGGGCGCCGAGACGAACCAGCCGCAGAAGTCCGCGCCGACCGGGCGGGACGCGACGGAGGCCGGTGCCGAGGCCGCCGCGGGCGCCGAGACGAACCGGCCGGAGAAGCCGGCGTCGGTCGGGGTGCCGCCGGGGTCTGCACTGCAGCCCGGACCGGCCCCCGCGGACGATGCCGAGTCCGAGGCGTCGGATCAGGAGACCGTGGCGCTAGGGTCGGACTCGCAGGAGACTCGGCCGGTGGCGCCGGCGCAAAAGCCCGGTTCGGCCAAGCCGGCCCGGCAGCGCTCCCGGCCGGGCGCGAAAGGTACCTCAGCGTCGGACACCGGGGCGAACGCCCAGACGTGAACCGGGACCGGCCGAGCCGCCCGCGGATTACCGGATTAATGGATTACCGATTATCAGCAATTCGGTAATCGGTAATTGCCGGGGCCTTGATCACCCCCATCGTCACCCTCGCGGGCTGTGAGGCCCGACTCGTGAACTTGTACGATCGTACAAGTTCACGAGTCGGGGAGGGCCTGTGGCGTACGTGTTTTTGGCGTTGGCAATCGCCGTCGAGGTGGTCGGGACCAGCCTGCTCAAGGCGACGGACGGATTCACGAGGTTCTGGCCGACGGCGGCGGTGCTGGTGGCGTACGCGCTGGCGTTCGTGTTCATGGCACAGTCGGTGAAGGAGGTGCCGGTCGGGGTTGCGTACGCGATGTGGTCGGGGCTCGGGACCGCCGCCATCGTCGCCATCGGTGCGGTGTTCCTCGGGGAGCCGCTCAGCCTGGTCAAGGTCACCGGGGTCGGGCTGGTCATCGCCGGGGTCGTCGTGCTCAACCTCGGCGGGGCCCACTGAACTCACGGCGGGCGGAGTGCAACTGTCAGTGAGCGGGCGCATCGGACCGCCGGCAAGCGGGGCGCACTGAACTCACGGCAAGCGGGAGGCAACTGTCAGTGAGCGGGCGCATCGGACTGCCAACACGTGGGCCGCGCTGAACTCACTGCACGCGGAAGGCAACTGCCGCCAAAGCAGGGCGACTTACGGCAAGCGGGGTGCGCTGAACTGACACGCCCGAAGGCGACACTGACGGCCGGCGGGCGACGGAGGCGACGGAGGGCGGGCGGAGTGGGCGCGCGGCAGGATCCGGAAGGGCGCAAGCGGGCGCTCGCGCAGGCCGTCGTCGAAGTGGTCGCCGAGGTCGGCGTCGGCCGGGCCACGCATCGCATGGTCGCGGCCCGCGCCGGCGTGCCGCTCGGCGCGACGACGTACTACTTCCCGACGCTCAATGACCTCATCGCCGCCGGGCTGGCGCTGGTCAGCGAAACCGTCGCCGCTGAGCTCGAGGCCTGGCGGGCGGCGGTACATCCCCCTACCGGCACGGCCGAAACAGCAATCGGCAACGTCGACGAGCTCGCCGCGCGGCTGAGCCGGCTGGTGGCGGAGTACGTCGCGGATCAGCCGAAGGCGTTGCTGGAGTACGAGCTGTACCTGGCCGCGGCGCGAAGCCCGGCGCTTCGGCCCCTGGCGCGGGCCTGGCTCGACGGGGTACATGCGCTGCTTGCGCCCGTCGTGGGGGACGCGCCGGCCCGGAGCATCAGTGCGCTCGTCGACGGGGCGATGCTGCAGGCCGTCGTCACCGGGGAACCGATCGACGGACGAGGATTGGCGATCGCCATTCGCAACCTGGCGATCGCCGACGCATGACCGGATGGCGGCCGCGGCTGATCTGCCGGTGACCGCGGACGACAGCGGCCCGGCCCCGGGACCTCACGAATCCGGGGACGGGCCGCTGCAACCGGCGCAAGGCCGGCAAGCACTGCGGCGTTACACGGCGGCCCGGCCCCGGGACCTCACGAATCCGGGGACGGGCCGCTGCAACCGGCGCAAGGCCGGCAAGCACTGCGGCGTTACACGGCGGCCCGGCCCCGGGACCTCACGAATCCGGGGACGGGCCGCTGCAACCGGCGCAAGGCCGGCAAGCACTGCGGCGTTACACGGCGGCCCGGCCCCGGGACCTCACGAATCCGGGGACGGGCCGCTGCAACCGGCGCAAGGCCGGCAAGCACCGCGGCGTTACACGAAGGTCTCGCCGTTGGCCGCCTTCGTACGGAGCAGCTCAGGAGGCGTGAAGCGCTCCCCGTAGCGCTCGGCCAGCTCCTCGGCGCGGGCGATGAAGCCGGGCAGGCCTCCGTCGTACTGGTTGATGTACTGCAGGACACCCCCGGTCCAGCCGGGGAAGCCGATGCCGAGGATGGAGCCGATGTTCGCGTCGGCGACCGAGGTCAGCACGCCCTCGTCCAGGCACTTGACCGACTCCAGGGCCTCGGCGAAGAGCATCCGCTCCTGCATGTCGGCGAACGGGACGCCGGCCGTGTCGCGCTGGAAGTGTTCGCGCAGGCCGGGCCACAGCGTGGTGCGTTTGCCGTCGGCGTAGTTGTAGAAGCCGGCGCCGCCCGAGCGGCCGGGGCGGCCGAACTCGTCGACCATGCGGTCGATGAGCTCGTCGGCGGGGCTCGGCGTCCAGGTGCCGCCGGCGGCGCGGATCGCGGCCGCGGTGGCGTTGCGGATCTTCTGCGGCAGCGTGAGCGTGAGCTCGTCCATGAGCTGCAGGACCGGGGCGGGGTAGCCGGCCTGAAGGCTGGCCTGCTCGATCGACGGGGCGGGCACGCCCTCGGCGAGCATGCGCAGGCCCTCCAACGTGAACGTGCCGATGACGCGGCTGGTGAAGAAGCCGCGGCTGTCGTTGACCACGATGGGGGTTTTGCGCAGTAGGCGTACCACGGCCAATGCCCGGTCCAGGGTGGTGTCCGACGTTTCGGCGCCGCGGATCACCTCGACCAGTGGCATCTTGTCCACCGGGGAGAAGAAGTGCAGGCCGACGAAGTCGGCGCGGCGTTGCACGCCCTCGGCGAGCAGCGAGATCGGCAGCGTCGAGGTGTTGGAGCACAGCAGCGCGTCCGGCGCGACGACGCCCTCGATCTCGGCGAACACCTTGTGCTTCAGGCCCGGGTCCTCGAACACGGCCTCGATGACCAGGTCGGCGCCGGCGAGGTCGGACACCTCGGCGGTCGGGGTGATCCGGTCGAGCAGGGCCTGGTCGACGCGTTTGCGGGTCTCGGCGTACGACTTGCCGCGCTGCGCGGCCTCGAGCGTGACGTCCTTGAGCACGACCTGGAGGCCGGCCTTCGCGCACACGTACGCGATCGCCGCGCCCATCATGCCGGCGCCGAGGACGGCGACCTTCGTGAATGTGGCGTCCGCGGCGCCGCGGGAGTTCGCGGCCTGCAGGTCGAAGAAGAACGCCTTGATCATGTTCTTGGCGATCTGGCCGGTGGCGAGCTCGACGAAGTACCGGCCCTCGATGACGAGCGCGGTGTCGAAGTCGACCTGGGCGCCCTCGACGGCGGCGCACAGGATGTTGCGCGGGGCCGGGTACGGTGCGCCCTTGAGCTCCTTGCGCAGGGTCGCCGGGAATGCGGGCAGGTTGGCGGCGAGGGCGGGGCTGCTCGGAGTACCACCGGGGATTTTGTATCCCGCGACGTCCCACGGCTGGACCGCATTGGCATTGCCGGCAATCCACTCGCGGGCGCGTGACAGCAGCTCGCCGGCCGGGACGACGGCGTGGACCAGGCCGACCTCGAGGGCCTTCGCCGGGCGGTGGCGCTGGCCGCGCAGCAGGACCTGCATGAGCGCCTCGGTGATGCCGAGCAGGCGCACGGTGCGCACGACGCCGCCGGCGCCGGGCAGGAGGCCGAGCGTGACCTCGGGGAAGCCGATCTCGATGCGGGCGTTGTCGGCGACGATGCGGTGGTGGCAGGCCAGGGCGAGTTCGAGACCGCCGCCGAGCGCGGAGCCGTTGATGGCGGCGACGACCGGGCGGCCGAGGGTTTCGAGGCGGCGCAGGAGGCCCTTGATGTGGGTGGTGGACGCCGTGACCTGGGCGGCCTGGTCGGGGCCGATGCTGCCGAGCAGGTCCAGGTCGCCGCCGGCGAAGAATGTCTTCTTCGCGGAGGTAAGCACGACGCCGGTGATGTCGTTCTTTTCGGCGTACAGCCGCTCGATCGTGGCCTCGAAAGCCTCGGTGAACGCGGCATTCATGGTGTTGGCGGAACGGGCCGGATCGTCCATGGTGAGCAGCACGACGCCGTCCTCGCCGCGCTCATACCGGATAATGTTCACAGCCGCTCCACAATGGTCGCGATGCCCATGCCGCCGCCGACGCACATGGTGGCCAGTCCGTACCGTTCGCCGCGCCGTTCCAGCTCGTCGACCAGCGTGCCGAGCAGCATGCCGCCGGTCGCGCCGAGCGGATGTCCCATCGCGATCGCGCCGCCGTTGACGTTGACCTGCTCCAGGTCGAACCCCATGTCTGTGGCGAAATGCAGCACCACCGCCGCGAACGCCTCATTCATCTCGACCAGCGCAATGTCATCCACGCTCAGCCCCGCCTTGGCCAGGGCTTTGCGGCTGGCCGGCGCCGGACCGGTCAACATGATGAGCGGGTCGGCGCCGCTCACGGCCGCCGAGACGATCCGCGCCCGCGGCGTCAAACCGAACTCCGCACCGGCGGCCTCGCTGCCCACGAGCACCAGCGACGCCCCGTCGACAATCCCGGAGGAGTTGCCGGCCGTGTGCACGTGATCGATGCGTTCGATCCAGTGGTACCGCTGCAACGCCACCGCATCGAAGCCGGCCAATTCCCCGATCGTGGCGAACGACGCGGGCAATGCGCCGAGGCCCTCCATCGTCGAGGCCCGGATGTGCTCGTCGCGGTCGAGCACGACGAGCCCGTTGCGGTCGCGAACCGGCACCACCGAACGGGAGAAGTAGCCGCCGGCCCACGCCTTCGCCGCGCGGGTCTGCGATTCCAGGGCGTAGGCGTCGACGTCCTCGCGGGTGTACCCGTCCATCGTCGCAATCAGGTCGGCGCCCACGCCCTGCGGCACGAAACTTGTCGCGAGGTTTGTTTCCGGGTCCATGGCCCATGCGCCGCCGTCGGATCCCATGGCGACCCGGGACATGGACTCGACGCCGCCGGCCAGAATGACATCTTCCCATCCGGCCCGGACTTTCTGCGCGGCGATGTTCACCGCCTCCAGGCCGGATGCACAGAAGCGATTCAGCTGTACCCCGGCGGCGGTCTCCCCCAGCCCGGCGGCAATGGCGGCGATGCGCGCGATGTCGGAACCCTGGTCGCCGATCGGCGAGACGACGCCGAGCACCACGTCGTCGATCCGCGCGGGATCGAGTCCGGGGTTGCGCCGGCGCAGCTCGTCGATCAGCGCGACGACCAGCGAAATGGGTTTTACGCCATGCAGCGAACCGTTCCTCTTGCCCCGGCCGCGCGGTGTGCGGATGGCGTCGAAAACGAAAGCCTCAGTGCTCACCTACTGAAGAGTAACTAGGCTCCGGTCGACACACCAGAGCGCGTGGCGGTCAGCAGCAGATACTCCCATTCCATGGAGCCGTCCGGGGCGCGGAATCGGGCCGCGAGCTCGTCGAGGGCGCTGTCGAGCGCGGCGGTGCGGTCGGGGTCGTTCGCCAGCGAACGGTAGACGGCGAGGGTGGGGCCGTAGTTGTGCTTGAAGTACTCCCGGAACGCCGACGGCGCGGCGAACGCGTCGATCATTACCGTCTGTGTCCGCGCCGACACGTTGGTGACGCGGTCGCCGAGCAGGGAGCGGACGTGTGCCTCGTCGCCCCACAGCGGCGGGGGCTGGGCGCCGGGCGGGGGCGGGGCGCTGTACGGCTTCATGGTCTGGAACAGCTGCCCGACGAATCCGGCGGGCGTCCAGCTCAGCAGGCCGATCGTGCCGCCGGGCCGGCAGACCCGGACGAGCTCGTCGGCGGCGGCCTGGTGGAACGGCGCGAACATCACGCCGACGCACGAGAGCACGGTGTCGTACTGCCCGGTGTCGAACGGCAGGTTCTCGGCGTCGGCCTCGACCCAGTCGAGCGCGGCGCCGCGCACCTCGGCGAGCTTCTGCCCGGTCTCCAGCAGCTGGGGCGTGAGGTCGCTGGCGGTGACCCGCGCGCCGGCGAGCGCGGCCGGGATGGCGGCGTTGCCGGTGCCGGCCGCGACGTCGAGGACCCGCTGCCCGGCGGTGACCCCGCAGGCCTCGACGAGTAACGCCCCGAGCTCGGGAATGATGTCGGCCGCGACGGCGGCGTAGTCACCGGACGCCCAGACGGCGCGGTGCTTGTCCTTGAGTGGTGTCGTCATGCGTTCGACGCTAAGTAGCGCGCAAGAGAGCTATCCAGTACACGATCTGTACTAGGGCGGCGCGTGCCCGCGGGCCTACGCTGCGTCGCATGGGAGCGTATTACCAGTTCTGCCCCGTCGCCAAGGCGATGGAGCTGCTCGACGAGCGCTGGACGATGCTGGTGCTGCGCGAGCTGCTGATGGGCAGCCGGCGGTTCAACGACCTGCGCCGGGGCCTGCCCCGGATGTCGCCGGCGTTGCTGTCGAAGCGGCTGCATCAGCTCACGGTCGCGGGCCTGGTGCGGGTCGACGGCGGCCTGTACGTCCTGACGGATGCGGGCCGCGAGCTCGGGCCGATCCTGGAGGCGATCGGGGTGTGGGGCGCCCGCTGGATCGGCGAGCTCGGCGATCCGGATCTCGACCCCAAGCTGCTGCTGTGGGACATGCACCGCCGCGTCGACCACGACGCCGTGCCGGACGGGCGCTCGGTCGTGCACTTCGAGTTCACCGACGTCGGTGCCGCGACGCGGTACTGGTGGCTGGTGATCGCCGGGCGCCAGGCCGACGTGTGCGACGACGATCCGGGGTTCCCGGTGACGGTGGCGGTGCAGGGGACGTTGCGGCGGATGGTGGAGATCTGGCGGGGTGACGTGTCGTGGCAGCGGGGGCTGCGCGACGGCGCGCTGCGGATCGTCGGGCCGGAGTCGCTGCGGCGGGCGCTGCCGGGCTGGTTCGCCCTGGCGTCCTACGCGACCGCGGCGCGCCCCTAGCCTGCTCTTGTCAACGTCCAGCGACCCGGCACACGAAGATCCCCCAACCCAGATACCTCCGCTGGTACTGCAGGTGCGTGCGCCGGCACGTTTCGAGGTACTCGCGCATCGCCGGCGCGTCCGGTGACTCCGCGTTGTCGCGCAGCCACTCCGTGACGGTCCACCATTGGCTGGCGACGTAGCGGTCCCAGCCGTCACGGTCGGCGAGCACCATCTCGACGAGCTGGAGTCCCGCCTGTTCGAGGCGTTCCCGGGTGCCGTCGAGCGTGGTGAACTCGTCGCGCGGAAGGCCGAGCGCGGCGTACGCCTCCTCGGGCGTGTCCTCGGCCCAGTACGGCTCGCCGATGAGGATCAGGCCGTTGCCGCGCAGCGCCGGGATCATGAGTGCGGCGGTGCCGGCGAGGCCGCCGCCGATCCAGGTCGCGCCGATGCACGACACGATGTCGTACTCCCCCGTCTTCGGCGCCGCAGCGGCGGCCTCACCGAGCGTGAACGTGACACGGTCGGCGACGCCGAGCTCCGCGGCGCGGGCCTCGGCGAGCGGCACGAACACGGTACTGATGTCGACGCCGTGGCCCTCGATGCCGAATGCGTCGGCCCAGCGGCAGAGCATCTCCCCCTTGCCGCTGGCCAGGTCGAGCATCCGCTGTCCGGGCCGCAGGCGGCAGAGCTCACCGAGGAGCATGAGCTTCTCCTCGGTGTACGGATTGAGGATCCGGTGCCCGGCCTCGGCGATTTCGTGCATGCTCAGGACGTCCATGCCCCGGGACCGTAGTACGCCCGGCGCTTTCGGGCGCCACCTTTATGCCTCTGGGTTATTCCGGCCCCACTGACTGCGACCGTGCCGCGTCCTGGCAATCCAGGGCCGCAAGCGTTGTCGGGCATTTCACGACGTCTGGTGTTCTTTTCGTTCCAGGTGCGTCTCGGCGGCCTCGCGGAGGTCGACGTCGTGGACGAGGATGCGGGCGGTGTCGTCGTCGAGCTGGCCGTTGAACACGCCGTGTACGACCGCGTTACGCATGGCGTCGAAGTCGGCCCGAGTGGGCGGGCCGTCGCGCGTCACCGCACTCTCCGCGATCGCGCGGCCACGCTCGAGCAGGGCGTCGGCGCGTCGCCGGTCGGCGGCGGTGTCGATGTTGAGCCGGCGTACCAGGGCGGGGATCGTGGTGCCCTGGATGAGCAGGGTGCCGAGGGTGACGAACAGGGCGATCGCCTGGATCGCGTCCCGGCCGGGGAACTCCTCGCCGTTGTGCAGGGTGTGCGGGATCGCCGCGGCGGCGGCCAGGGTGAGGATGCCGCGCATGCCGGTCCAGCCGACGATCAGCGACTCGCGTTGCGTGGGCTCGCCGAGGGGGCCGCGCCATTCGCCGGCGCCCTGGTTGAGGCGGCGCCGCTTGAGCCGGGCGGCGATCCGCCGCTCGTAGCGGGCGCGGAAGCGCGGGTCGTTGGCGACGCGCCGTTGGATTCCGCGGCGGCGCAGGCCCCACCAGGCGAAGAGCGCCCAGACGGCGCCGAGGCGGAAGGCGATGACCGTGACCAGCAGTACCGCTGCGGCAATCAGGGTTGTCGCCAGCCCCGGCTTCGCCGCCGCGTGGCTGAGGTCCACGATCACGAACTTCAGCTGTAGCCCGATGTAGGCGAAGACGAACGTTTCGAGCAGGAAGTCGAGGACCGGCCAGATCGCGTCCTCCTGCAGTCGCGTTCGGTAGGCGCCCGGATACTGGTGTTGCGGGTCGAGGGTGGTGTTGACGCTGAACGTGATCGCGGCGACGACGACGGCGAGGATGCCGGAGGCGTGGATCTGCTCGGCCAGCAGGAAGGCGGTGAACGGCAGCAGCAGCGCCAGCGACGTCTCCAGCACCGGGCTGTGCAGCCGGGGCCGCAGCCACAGGGCGATCGCGCAGAGCACGCCGCCGACCGCCAGCCCGCTGACCACGGTGTACCCGAACAGCGCGAACGCGTTGTCGAGGAACGTCTCCTCGCCGCCGGCGGCCGCGGCCGCGAGCCCGAACAGCGTCAACGCCGTAGCGTCATTGACCAGACTCTCTCCGGTGAGGATCGCCTGGACCCGCCGGGTCAGCCCGATCTCGTCACCGTGCGAAACGGTCGTCGTCGTGTCGGGTGGCGCGAGGACGGCGCCGAGCAGCAGCGCCGCCGGCAGGCCGATGCTCGGCATCAGCCAGCTGCCGACGATCCCGGCCACGCCGGTGGTGAGCACGACCAGCGTCACGCCGAGCGTGAGGATCGGCCGGAGGTTCTGCGAGAACCCGGACGCGGACGCGGCGCGGGCCGCGGAGTACAGCAGCGGCGGCACCACGATGGTGAGGATGAGCTCGCTGTCCAGTTCCAGCCGCGGTACCCCGGGAATGAACGACGCCCCCGCCGCGAGCACGACGACCACGAGCCCCGGCTGCATCCCCTTGCGGTGCGCAAACGCCGAGACGGCGATGCCGCCGACAATGATGAGCAGCAGCTGGACACCGTTCACGAGTGATCACCCTAACGGCGCCGCCATGAATTCGTGCGCGCCCCGCAACCGCGTGTGCAGGATCTTCTCCGCCCGCCCGATGTCGAGCCGGAGGTCACCGGGCCGTCCCGCGCTGGTCGCGCTGCGTAACCGGCCGACGTCGAGCCCGTCGCGCCGCGCGACGAGGACGCCCAGCTCGTACCGGCTGACGGCGTCCGCGCCGGCGACGTTGAGCACGCCGCGGTACTCCCCCAGTCCGAGCTCGAGCAGCGCCGCCGCGAGGTCGTCGACGTGGATCGGCTTGCGGATCTCGTCGGTGTACAGCGCTCCGTCGACCCGCCCCGCGGCCAGGTCGTGGGTGAGCCGCTCGTGCGCGCCGTTGCCGTCGCCGAGGATGAGCGACGTCCGCACGACGGCCGCGCCGGGGTCGATGGCGCGCACGGCGGTCTCGGCCGCCGCCTTCGCCGCGCCGTACGGGTAGATCGGGTCCGGGTCGTCGTCCTCGGTGTACTCGCGCCCGGCCCGGCCGGAGAAGATCGCGTCGCTGGACACGTGCACGAGCCGCGCCCGGCCGGCGCTGGCTGCGGCGACGTTCGCGGCACCGTCGGCGGTGGCCGGCCAGTCGTTGCGGTCGCGCCCGGCGGCCGCGTGGATGACGATCTCGGGCCGGAACGTGCCGATCACCGCACGCACCGCATCCACATCACGGATGTCCATGCGCACCATCGAGACGCCACCTTGGGTCATCGAGGCCGCACCCGCCGTCGTCGCCGGCTCGTCCGGCCTGCGCCGCTGCGCGTCCTGAGCGGTCGAGGGTTCGTCGCGCGACGATGCTGCTGTCGCCCCGGGCAGCGTCGTCACATCGGGTGACGCCGCATTCACCGGGTGGCCGTCGTCGGGCGGCACCGGCGCATTGCCGAGTGGCGCCGCCGTTTCGTCGAGTGCCCTGACGTGGGTTCCCAGCACGGTGTGCCCGTCCGCGACCGCCCGCGCCACGATCCGCCGGCCGAGGGACCCGGTCGCGCCGGTAATCAGGATTCGCGTCATGGTCCTCAGTAATACCGGAGAGCTATGCGTGGATCACTCCGTGGCGTGACGTGACACCACCGGCCGCGCCCGTACGGTCCGCGCCATGACGACCGAACGTGATCGAGCCATCGACGCCCTGCGCGCCATCGCGATCCTCGGCGTGGTCCTCGGCCACTGGCTGGTCACGGCCGTGGTCGTACCGGGCGACGGCACGGTCCGCGTGGCCAGCCCGCTGCGGGCGGTGCCGTGGCTCGCGCCCGCGTCGTGGCTGTTCCAGACCCTGGCCCTGTTCTTCTTCGTCGGCGGCATGGTCGCGGCCCGCTCGACGATCGACCGCTACGGTGCGTGGCTGCGCGCTCGCCTGGTGCGCCTGTTCCGGCCGGTCGCGGCGCTGCTGGCGGTGTGGACCGTGCTGCTACTCGCCGTGCCCGGCACGTCGTTCGCCTCGCGTACGGTGCTGAAGCTGGTCGCGTCCCCGCTGTGGTTCCTGCTGGTGTTCGCCGCCCTGACCGCCGCGACGCCGCTGCTGCGTCGCCTGCATCCCGTGTGGCCGCTGGCGGTGGTCGCCGCCGTCGACCTGGCCCGCTTCGCGCTCGGCGCTCCCGCCTGGCTGGGCTGGGTCAACCTGGCCGCCGGCTGGCTGGTCCCGTTCTCCCTCGGCATGTCCTGGACCCGCGGCGCGTTCCGCTCCCGGACCACGGCGTGGCTCATGTTCACCCTCGGTTTCGCCGCCACGGCCGCCCTCTGCCTCGGCGCGGGCTACCCGGTGTCGATGGTCGGCGTCCCCGGCGAGGGCGTGTCGAACCTCAACCCGCCGACGCTCGCCGCCGTGACATTCGGTATCGGCCAGTGCGGCGCAGCGTTGCTGCTGATGCCGGCGCTGCGCCGCGTGATGCAACGCCCCCGCCCGTGGCTGGTAGTGGCCGCGGTGAACCTCAGCGCGATGACGATCTTCCTGTGGCACCAGACCGCCCTGATCCTCGTGACGTTGCTGTCGCCCGCACCGTTGCCGGGCCTGCACACCCCTCCGGTGGACGCGTCCTGGCTGCCGGAACGGCTGCTCTGGCTTCCGGTCTTCGCATTGGTACTGCTGGTGTGCTGGCGTCTGTTCCTGCGCTTCGAGCACCGGGGCCTGACGCCGGCGGCGCTGAAATTGGCTCACCAGGCACCCTCGGCGCCTGCCGGCGGGCAACTCCCGTATCGAGCGTGATCGGCTACTACGAGTCGTGCACCCCGCATGACGCTGCGGTGTCCGAGCGTTCCCGGCGCCGGCCCGACCACCGGCGCCCCGCGACGCTGATGCCGGCAGGGTTCTTCGGCTGCCGCGTCCTGGAGTGCGGCGCGTGCTCCGCCCACTTGGCGGCCCTGTTCCGGAGCCGCGCGTGAAGCGGTTGCAGCTCAGGCTTGATCTCTGCTATCGCCGCGGCCTGCGCACCGACGGGGAGACCGGCGAGTGGCTCGTCGCCGAGGGCGGGCGGATCCGCGGCTCACAGAGCGTGCGGAACAATGACGTTTCATGACCCCCCGCCGACGGTTGCTCATCGTGTCCGCCTGCATACTCGCCGCGCTGGGTCTGTTTCTGGCGTACCTGCGGATGGCCCGCGCGGTGACGGTCAACAGCGACGGGGCCAGCAACGCGCTGCAGGCCTGGGACCTGTTCCACGGCAACCCGCTGCTGCGCGGCTGGACGCTGTCGGACGTGTCGTTCTACCCGACGGAGCTGATCCAGTACGGACTGGTGCAGCTCGTCATCGGCGTCACCACTGACCAGATCCACGTCACCGCGGCACTCACGTGGCTACTGGTCGTCGCGCTTGCGGCCTGGCTCGCGTACTCGGTCCCGCCCGGCCGCCGCTGGGTCGGCGCGGCGGTCGCGGTGGCGATCCTGCTGGTGCCGGCGCCGGGCCTGGGGTACCAGACGCTGCTGTCCTCGCCGAACCACACCGGTTCGGCGGTACCGCTGCTGCTCGCCTGGCTCCTCGTCGCGCTGGCCGGTGACCGGGCGTGGATGCCGTACGTGGTCGCCGCGGTGCTCGCGTGGGGCGCGATGGGTGACCCCATGATCACGTTCGTGGGTGCCGTCCCGCTCATCGTGGTCGCGGCGTGGCGGGCGTTGCGCGCCCGCGACTTCCGCGGCGTCGATGCCCGGCTCGCGGTCGCCGGCGTGGCGTCGGTGGTCCTGTCCCACGTCACGCTGTGGCTGATTGAGGGGCTCGGCGGGTTCCGCGCGCCGCGGCCGCCGATCGAGTTGTCGCCGGTGTCGCAGTGGCCGGACCGGGCCGGGACCGTGGGCCGGATGGCGGGAGTCCTGTTCGGTACGTCCCGGCCCGCCGTCCAGTCACGCTGGGTGGAGGCGACACTGCAGGTGGTGCACGCGCCGGGCCTGGTCCTGGCCGCGGTGGCACTGCTACTCACCGCGGTTGCGGTCGTATGCGGTACTGCTGACCGGGTCGACGCCATCCTGGCGGTCGCGGTCGTGTGCGACGTGGCGGCGGAGATCGTCTCGACGCTGCCGATCGACCTGCTCGCCACGCGCGAGATCGCCCCGGTGCTGCCGATGGCCGCCGTCCTGGCCGGCCGTACGGCCACGCGCTGGCTGTTCCCGCCCGATTCGGCGCCCTCCGCAGCGGATCAAGAACTCCACGACGTGTCCGCCGGCGACGCACGGGCGGATCGTGCTCTGCCCGACCCGCCAGCGGCGATTGCTCCCGGTGAGAACGTTGCTTCGGCGTCGAGCCGGGTCCCGGATCCGGCGACGGCGCCGCAATCAGCGGCGGCCTCCGCTGCTGAGCCGAAGTCTGATCCGAAGCCAGCCGGATCCGGGACCGGCCGTTCGGCGCCGAGCGGCCCGCCGCGGTTCGTCCGGGGAGCGCAGGTGCTGCTCGCCGCGGTCCTCGCGGTGCAGCTCGTGAGCCTGGTTGCGTACGCGCCGCCGCGGGCGGAGCCGGTCGAGGGGCAGGAGGCGGCGGACTGGCTGCAGCAGCAGGGCCTGCGGTACGGCCTCGGCTCGTACTGGGTGTCGAACAACATCACCGTCGGCACCTCACGCAAGGTCACCGTCGTGCCGACGCTGAGCGGACCCGGCAAACTGGTCGGCATGTGCTGGCAGACGCACGAGGACATGTACGACGCGTCCAAGCACGATGCGCGGTTCGTGCTGCTGGAGAAGCAGCGCCCGATGTACGGCACCGCGGCCGACGTCCTCGCCCAGTACGGCCCGCCGGTGACCCGTCGCGACTTCCCGCTGTACGCGATCTTCGTCTACGACCACAACCTGCTCGAGGGGTTCACGACGACCTGCTGAAACTGTGGGTGACCACGTCCTCACCCGCAGGCAGCCGCGGGTGCGCCTCCATACAGTCGAGGCGCCGTCACCGTTGGTCTGTCCGGGCTCACGGTCGGGCGGCGGCGTACAGGATCTCGCGCATGCCGGGGAGGTCCTCGTTGTCCTCGCGCCAGACGAGGCGCAGGCTCAGGTCCGGCACCGGCAGGTTCAGCCGCGCCAGTGTGCCCGCGTCGACACTCTCCGCGACCGCGAACTCGGGCAGCAGCGAGATGCCGAGGCCGTGTTCGGCCCAGGACCGCATCACCGGTACGCCGCCGGCCTGCACGCGCTTGGGCCCGGCGCCGTCGCCGGCGAGCCAGAACGAGCATTCGGGCACGTTGACGAGGAGCCGCTCGCCGTCGAGGTTGCCGGTGACGAGGTGGTCACGCTCGGCGAGTGGATGGGTGGGTGCGGCGACGAGGGCGAGCGGGACCGGCTGCAGGTCGAGGTACGTGAGCGGCCCGCTCCCCCGTCGAGGAGCTGCGTCCGGCGCGATCGGGTCCGAGCCGACCGGCCCCGCGGACGGGCCGGCCGGTCGGGTCCGCACACGTTAGGCGGGCTACAGGTTACTTGAGCCGTAGGTCGCGTTGGCGTTGCCCCACATGTCCTGGCCGAGGTACGAGGAGCCCGCGCACCAGGTGATGCAGAACTTCGCCTGGGCCACGGTGTCGTACCGTGTGTGCGCCGGGTTGTAGTAGCCGGTCGGCGAGTTGCTCCAGCTGTCGAAGTACCAGCCGAAGTTCGTGTAGGTCGACCAGCTGTAGGAGCCGCCCCACACCGAGGACCCGTCCTGGCACCAGTTGATGGTGCCGTTGATGCGGAACAGGGTGCCGCCGTAGATGTTGTCCTTCCACTGCGAGCGGGTCCAGGTCCAGCACTGGGAGGCGGCCAGCCGGGCCTGCTCGGCCGCCGAGAGCGGGCTGCCGGCGGCCTGGCGGTCGGCGGCGTACTGGGTCGCGGAGAGCCGGAGGGCCCGGCCGCTGGTCTGGTGGTCGGAGACCGGGGTATTGAGATCGTTCAGCACCGGTGCCGCGGGCGCCGCCGTGTCGCTCGCCGGCGTGACGGGCGCGGCCTGGGCGGGCTGCCCGAGTGCGGCAGCGATGATGCTCGCCGCGGCCGCCAGGCCGAGGCGCAGGAGGGTCTTGGGCAAGGTCAGGTTCCCTTCGGGTGGGCGTTCCTGTTCGGACCCAGTGCGATGAACCACCGGCCGTCGTGGCGATAGAGCCAGAGCCGGTCGCTGTACGGGGAGCCCTCGACAGTGCCGGTGATGTCCACCGGCCTCTGGCTGTCGGACTCGGTCGTCCCGATCGCCGTGCCGGTGACCACGAGACGCCCAGCGCCCAACTGCCGCAGCCGGGCCGGAATCTCGGTGCTCGCGTCGTGGTCGGGGTCGGCGATGTTCTCCAGCCGTCCGCGATCATTCGCCTTGAGCGCCGCCACGTAGTCGGAGACGGCGGACTCAGGGCTGGCGGCACCGTCAGGTCCGCGTTGCAGAACGAAGACGATCACTCCCACAATGGCGAGTGCGCCGATTACGGCCAAGCCGATAATCGTCTTCCACCTCATGTCCGGTGAGCATACTTCCAGGCGTTGTAATTGGAAGAGCTCGCCATGATCTCGGTGAGCCGTTTGTCGCGGTAGTCGGACCCGTGCTGGGTCATGAGCGGACCGGTGGAATCGCGGCCGGTGCACACCTGGGTGTGACTGATGTTGCCGTCGAAGTCGTAGTCGTACTGCAGCACGTCACCGTTGCCCATGTTCCACATGTCGATGATGTACGTGCGGCCGGACCCGGTTGCGAACCAGTACCAGTTCTCGGCGCCGCCCCAGGTGTAGCTCGACGTGCTGGCGTAGGAGCCGTACCACCAGTTGGAGTTGCTGCTGCGCGAGCTCAACGGCCAGGACCCGACGGTCGCCCAGCCGCCAGCGCGCATCACCTGCGAGGCGAAGTTGGTGCAGTCGTCGCTGTAGCTGGGGTAGGCCGGGTTACGCCCGGTCGCCCAGGCGCGGGCGTAGTTTACCATGGCCGTGTAGTCGTAGCTGGCGAGGGCGAGGCTCGTGGCGGCCCCCTTCGCCGTGACCGGGCCGCTCGGCTTGGCGGTGTTCGGTGAGGACGGCTTGCCGGCCGGCTGGACGGCCTTCCCGGCCTTCGCGGCGCGCGCCCCCTCGACCGCGCGCAGCTCGTCCGGCAGCTCGTCGAGGAACTGGTTGGCCGGGATGGAGAAGGCGTTCACCGGCAGGAACCGCACGCCTGCCAGCACCCACCGCGAGCCGCTGCGCTGCAGCTCGACCTCGTGCTCGGCCCAGTACGTCGTGTGGTCGGCGTCGGCGGTCGCGTACTGGGCGTAGTACAGGCTGGTCTCCTCCACGACCCGGGCGATGATCCGGCTTGGCGCCGGGGTGAGCGCCGCGACCGACACCGTGGTGGTGGCCCGGCTGTAGCCGCCGTGCAGGGCGTTGAGCTGCTTGCGGACGCCCTCGAGCCGGTCCGCCGCGGCCATGCGGGCGGAGTCGGCCCCGGTGGTCGACGGGATGCCGCCGAGGGCGCCGGCGGCAGTGATGCGGCCGGCCCGGTCGGCCAGGTGCGCCTTGGCGAGCGCGGCGACGGTGGCGACATCGCCGTTCTCCGGCTTCGGCGGCGCGGCGAACGCGGCCGCGGGAAGCGCGGCGGTCGCACCTCCGAGAGCTGCAGCAGAAAGCAAAGACCTGCGGTTCAAGACAGTCCCTTCCCCGTGCGAGTGAACGAATTGCGCGCGCAATTCACTGTTCCACGGGGCGGCCGAGCGCGTGGTACCCGTATTTACTTCAGTCAGTCTGATCCACTTACTCCGGCAGGGCCCAGGCGTTGTTCTTCTATATCCGGTTTGTCAGTGGCCGGGGGAGTCTCATGTGTCCATTCAGTTGCGTCCCGAACGCGGAGGGGAGCCATGTCGGGCGAGCTGTCGGTGGGCACCAGCGTGCCGGTCGTGCGCGACGGCGCGCACGTGGTCTACCAGGTCGTCGGCGACGAAGCGTTGATCATGGAGTCGGAGCCGGTGGCGCATGCCGCGGCGCTCAACCCGAGGAGCGCGGCGAATCTGGCCGGCTGGGCGCTGTCCATCATGGCGGTGTCCGAGATCGCCTCGCGGGTTCGTGAGGCGCCGTTCCCGCGTGTCCACGCTTTAATCGACACTATCGACGGCGCCGAGGTGGACGCCTGCCCGACCGGCAACCGGTTCATGCTGCCCGGCGCGGACGGGCAACTGACCCCGACCTGGATCGACGAGATTCCCGCAGGGTGACGTGGGCTGGGCCGACGCGCATCAGGTCTCCGGGTTGCCGGGGTCGTGCGGTGGGCGCACTTGGGGTCCGTCGCCGGGCTTGGGGAAGCTGTAGCGGCCCAGCATGTTGATGTGCGCATAGCCGAGCGGGGACAGGCGGGCGTCCTCGTCGCGTACCGGGTAGCCCTGGGCGCGGAGCAGGTTGACCGCCAGGTCGATGTAGCGGGTGTTCCACAGCACGATCGCGTTCAGGACCAGGCCGAGCGCGCCGAGCCCGTCTTCCTGCCCGGCCCGGTACGCCTGGGAGATCTCGCCCCGGTTTCCATGCAGGATCTTACGGGCGAGGGCGTGGCGGGATTCGACGATGTTCTGCTGGCGGATGACGGTACGCCGGTACGTCTCGTCCACCGGGTCGATCATCGCCAACAGGTGGCGCGCCAGAACCCGGTGCCGCCGATGCGTCCGCGGTCTCGCCCTTGGCCCGCAGCGCGACACCGGGCGCCCGCAGCGAGCAGGTCCTCAGTCGGGGAGCGAGAGGCGCGTCCCTCGCCATCGAGCGGCGCCGTACGGCGCCAGGGATCGACGCTGTGCGGCGTCGTACACCATAACCGTCATTATGGTGTACCGCCCGCGAAGGCCGTTGAACGCCGAACCGGGCGCCGGAGGCGGGAATTATCGAATTACCGGTAATAGTAATTCGATAATTCGGCGCGGCGTGGCGACCGGCGAGGTTGCGGTCGCCTACGCTGTGCCCCGTGACTGAGTCTCGTATCGACGTGCGGCTCGACGCCAATGGATCACCGGTCGGCGAGTGGATCGTCGAGGACCACGCCGGCGACGACCGGCCGTGCGGGTACTGCGGGCGGCCCGTCCCCCAGCGCAACGCGGCCGGGCGGCCGTTCCGGTACTGCCGCGACAACGAAGGCGAATGCCAGCGCAACGCCCGCAACGCGCGGATGCGGCAGCGCACGTCGCCGGGGTTGCCGGGGCAGGTGGCGCGGGCGTTCGAGATCGCCGAGCGGCTCGACCAGGCGTTGACCGATCTCGTCGAGGCGTTGCACGCCGAGGTCTCCACGACCGGGATCGAGCGGCGCGTCGCCGAGGCGCGGGCGGAGGCTGCGGCGGCGGTCGTCGCCGCGCACGCCGAACGCGACGACGCCCGTGAGGAGACCCGCAAGGCGCGGGAGGCGATGCAGCTGGCGCAGCACGAGGCGGCGCGGCAGCGCATCGAGGCGGACGAGTCGCATGCGACGGCGATGCAGGCCCGCGGGGATTTGTTCCAGGCGCAGGCGGACCTGCAGGCGGCCCGCGACGAGACCGAGCACGTGCGCGGCGAGAGCATCGCCCGGCTCGCCGAGGCGCAGCAGCGGGTGGATGCCGCGGAGGAGCGGTCCCGGCGTACCGCTGCGGAATCCGAAGCCCATGCACGTCAGGTGGCCGCGGACGCCGCCGCCAGGATCAGCGCGGCGGAGCAGCTCGCCGAGCGGCGGGTGGCCGAGGCGCAGGCGGCGGCCGCCGCGACCGTCACCGAAGCCCGCGAACAGGCCGACCGGGCCGTGGCCGAGGCGCACAAGCGGGCGGACGCGGCGATCGCGGACGCGAAGGCCGCCGCGGCCGAGACCGTTGCAGAGACACGCTCCGCGATGGAACGCGCACTCACCGACGCGCGCGCGGCGGCCGAGCGGACCGTCGAGGAGACGCGGGCTGAATGTGATCGGAAGGTCACTCAGGCGCAGGCGAGTGCGGACGAGACGGTCGCCGCGGTGCGTGCCGCGGCGGAGGAGGCCCGAGCGCAGTACCGCGAATCGCTCGACACCATCGGCGCGGAGCGCGACGCCGCCCGGCGGGAGGCGGCGACGGAGGCGGCATTGCGGGCCGAGGCGTACCGCGAACGCGACGCCGCCCGCGACCTCGCCGGCAGCGCGCTGCGGGAGCGTGACGTTGCGCACACGGCGGTCGAGCGGGCGCTGCGTGAAGGAGCGGATACGGAGAGTCGGCTGCAGCGGCGGCTGGACGCGGAGGGTGCACGCGCCGCGGCGGCGGAAGCGGC
Organism: Dactylosporangium sp. CA-139066; assembly: GCF_050936175.1. Lineage (NCBI taxonomy): Bacteria > Bacillati > Actinomycetota > Actinomycetes > Micromonosporales > Micromonosporaceae > Dactylosporangium > Dactylosporangium sp. CA-139066. Next base: position 5,595,576 of record NZ_JBNJNH010000001.1, read on the forward strand.
GCTGATCTCGGCACGCGAGGAGCTGGTCCGGCTGCGGGCCGAGGCGGACCGGGCACGCGACTGGGCGGACGATCTGCGCGATCAGGTGACGCAGCTCACGGGCGCTCTCACCCGGTTGACGGCCGGCGGGTAGGGCTCACCCGGCGGCGGGTGAGAACGGTCAACCTCCGGGGTGACCTGCCGAAACTACCTTGGGTGAGCCGCGACACGCCATGATGCAACTGGTCGATCATTGAAACCCAACGTAAAATCAGGGTACCGACCCGGCGACAACCCTACCGCCGTCGCGGGTAGGTCGTGTAATCTGCCCGCCCGCGGTGGGAATCGTCAGACCACGTGGCGTCGTTGGTTACAGCGAAGCGCAACACGATTCGAAGGGGAAGACCAACCATGGGCGAGCGCATGCTGCGCGGCAGCCGTCTCGGAGCCGTCAGCTACGAGTCCGACCGCAACACCGAGCTGGCTCCGCGTCAGACCCGCGAATACCTGTGCGCCAAGGGGCATCAGTTCGAGGTTCCGTTCGCTGTCGACGCCGAGGTCCCGATGACCTGGGAGTGCAAGTTCGACGGCAGCGTGGCGCGACTGGTCGACGGTAGCGAGCCCGAGCAGAAGAAGGCGAAGCCGCCGCGCACCCACTGGGACATGCTGCTCGAGCGGCGCACCATCGCCGAGCTCGAGGACATTCTCAACGAGCGCCTCGAAGAGGTTCGCGTGCGCCGCGGTCGTTCCGCGTAACAGCCCGGATGTCGCCGAAAGCCCCGGCCTTCACGGCCGGGGCTTTTCGCCGTCCGGATCGCACAACGCGCCCAAGACAAGCCGCTCCAGGCAAGTCACTCGAGCCGAGGTGCATGAGCCGGGCCGCCAAACCGGGTTGCCCAAGTCCGGCCGCTGAGGCGCGGCGAGCCGGGCCGCCTGAACCGCGGCGGCGGCGAACGCGGCTTGCGCCGCGAGCGTGGCCGTCTTTGCCGCGCCCGGTGAGGCCCTGGGCCGCGAGCTCGCCCGGGCGACGGCTACGTTCGAGGCTGTCGTCGACGCGGTGTCGTTGATCCGCTACGGCCGGAATCGACCCAGGGCCCGCCACACTGAACGGAGGCAGCATGAACCCGGAGCTACGTGCCGACTGCTCACAGTGTTTCGGGCTGTGCTGCGTGGCTCCCGCGTTCGCGCGGTCGTCGGACTTCGCGATCGACAAGCCGGCCGGGCACGCCTGCCCGAACCTCGACGAGTCGTTCGGCTGCGGCATCCACACCCGGCTGCGGCAGCGCGGGTTCGCCGGCTGCACCGTCTATGACTGTTTCGGCGCCGGGCAGCATGTCGCGCAGGCCGTCTACGCGGGCCGCGACTGGCGTCGCGATCCGGCGTCCGCGCCGCGGATGTTCGAGGTGTTCGCCGCGGTCCGCATCCTGCATGAACTGATGTGGTACCTCACCGAAGCCCGCGACCTGCCCCAGTCCACGCCCTTCCATGAGGCGCTGGATGACGCGCTGTCGACGACGCGGGCACTGCGCGATGCTGGCGACGAGCTCACGCCGGTGGCGGCGGAACGTCACCGTGGGCGGATTGCGCCGTTACTGCGCGAAGTCAGTGCGGCGGTTCGTATCACCCGTGGAACATCACCCGGGCGGCAGCTCATCGGTGCGAAGCTGCGCCGCGCCGATCTGCGCGGCGCCGACCTGCGTGGGGCGCTGCTGATCGGCGCCGATCTGCGGTCCGCGGATCTGCGGGGCGCGGACGTCATCGGCGCGGACCTGCGCGGCGCGAACCTGGCCGGTGCCGATCTGAGCACGACGTTGTTCCTGATTCAGTCCCAGCTCGACGCCGCCGCGGGCGACGCGACGACGAAGCTGCCGTCGCGGCTTACCCGCCCGGCTCACTGGCGCTGACGATGCCCCGCTGCGGCAGCCCGGAACATCGGGTGCGATGAAACTGTGCCGCAAGCGCATCGCCGGGACCTATGCCGACGACATCGATCGCAGGTAGCGCGCCGTCGGCCCGCTTCCGCGCTGCGCGCGAGCCTGGGCAGGCACGACCGGGCGACACGCGGCCGGACTCGCCGGCGGCGTGCACGAACCCGGGCCGCTGCGGACCGTCACCCCGCGTGACCCGCGCGCGGTCGTTCACCCGCCCAGCCGCGGCCGGACACGCCGGCGGCGTGCACGAAACCGGCGCCGCTGCGGACCGTCACCCCGCGTGACCCGCGCGCGGTCGCTCACCCGCCCAGCCGCGGCCGGACACGCCGGCGGCGTGCACGAAACCGGCCGCTGCAAACCGTCACCCCTGCCTGGTCCGCAAGCTGGGGCGGTCGTTCACCCCGCGTAGCCGTGTGTTGAGCCGTGCGGCCTGACGGGTGAGATGGTCGCGTTCGGCGAGGTTGGACGCCGTCCGGGCGGCGTCGGCGTACAGCCGGGCGGCGGTCACCGGGTCGCCGGCGCGTTCGTGCAGGTATGCCGCGGCGGCGGTATGGCGGGGCAGTGCGGGATCGAGTTCGGCCAGGGCCGCCAGACCGGCCCGCGGGCCGTCTGCCTCACCGACCGCGACGGCCCGGTTGAGCCGGGCCACGGGGCTGTCGGTGAGGCGTACGAGTTCGTCGTACCACTCGACGATCTGGACCCAGTCGGTCTCCTCGGCGGTGCGGGAATCCGCGTGCAGCGCGGCGATGGCGGCCTGTGCCTGGAACTCTCCCAGCCGGTCGCGGGCGAGGGCCGCCTGCAGTACGTCGACGCCCTCGGCGATCAGGCGGGTGTCCCACCGGCCGCGGTCCTGCTCGGCGAGGGGCACCAGGCTGCCGTCGGGGCGGGTACGCGCCGGGCGGCGGGCGTGGTGCAGCAGCATCAGCGCCAGCAGGCCCGCCGCCTCCTCGTGCTTGGTCATGACGGCCAGCTGGCGCGTGAGCCGGATCGCCTCGGCGGCGAGGTCGACCTCGCCGGAGTACCCCTCGTTGAAGACCAGGTAGAGCACGCGCAGCACCGTGGCCAGGTCACCGGGCTGGTTGAACCGGATGCCTGACACGGTCCGCTTGGCCCGGCTGATCCGCTGCGCCATCGTCGCCTCGGGTACCAGATAGGCCTGCGCGATCTGGCGGGTGGTCAGGCCGCCGACCGCGCGCAAGGTGAGCGCGACCGCCGAGGCCGGGGTCAGGGACGGGTGCGCGCACAGGAAGTACAGCTGCAGGGTGTCGTCGACCGACGCGGCCGGCCCGGGTGCGGGATCGGCGCGGACGTTCTCCTCACGCTGCCGCCGGGAGGCTTCGGCGCGGGCGGCGTCGAGGAACTTGCGCCACGCCACGGTGATCAGCCAGCCCTGGGGGTCGCGCGGCGGGTCCTGCGGCCACACCCGTACCGCTTCGATCAGGGCTTCCTGCACGGCGTCCTCGGCCGCCGCGAAGTCTGCTCCGCGGCGTACGAGGACGGCGATCACCGTGGGGGTGAGGGTCCGCAGCAGGGCCTCGTCCATCGCGGTCATTCGGTGATGGTCGGGGGCGCGGTCATGAACGGGCGCACCTCGAGCCACTCGTGGATCGGCCTGCCGCCCGCGCCCGGCGCCGCGGACAACTCGCCCGCCAGCTCCAGCGCCCGCGCATAGCTGTCGACGTCGATCACCGTCCACCCGGCGATCAGGTCCTTCGTCTCCGCGAACGGGCCGTCGGTGACCGGTGGCCGGCCCTGGCCGTCGGAGCGGACGAACGCGCCCTCCGGCAACAGCGCCTGATGTTCGACGAACTCGCCGGTGGCCTCGAGCCGCGCGGCGAAATCCTGCATGTACTGCACGTGGGCGGTCAGTTCCTCCGGCGTCCACTGTTCCATCGGTACGTCGTTGACCGCCGCCGGCGCGCCACGGTAGTGCTTGAGCAGCAGGTATTTGGCCATCGTGTTTCTCCTTGATGCGGTGCGGCCCATTCTGGCCGTCTTCACCCCTGGGACGCAGCCGCGAAGGGGATCTCGACAGCTCGCCGCGAATTTTCCCGGCCGATTTTCGAGAGGTCCGCGGGGCGTTCAGGCGCGCTGACGCTCGGCGCGCTGCTGGATCAGCTCCTCGACCGCACTCGGCAGCGTCGTCTCGAAGTCGATCAGTTTCGCCCATGTCGGGGTCACCACGATGCGGACCATTCCGTCGTACAGCGAACGCACCTCCGCCTCCCACCCGACCCGCTGCTCGGCCGTCATCTGGTAGGTGCCGTTCATCGTGAGGAACTCCTCCGGGATGCCGTCGACGACATCCAGTTCCGCGCGGCCGCGCATAAGCAGGATCTTGGGCGGGTGTACCTCGGTGTCGATGGTGAGGGCGACCATCGGGTTCACGCGCAGGGCGTGGAGTTTCGGGGCATTCTTCGACGTGCACATGACGATCTGCGCGCCGTTCCAGGTGAACGCGATCGGGATGGTACGGGGTGTGCCGTCCTTGGCGACGTAGGCCAGCCGCGTGAGATCGCGGGCCAGTAGTTCCCGGCTGAGCGGCCGGTTCAGAATCTCGGTGATTTCGTCCGGTTGCATGGCTGTTCCTCCGTGTTGCCGTGGTCGATCGTGGCCCGTGGCGGTGTTGCTGCCTCCGGGACGGAGCCGGCCCGGCATTCTCGACATGCCCCGGCTCCGTCGCCGCCGTGGATCTACCGGCCGGCGCCGGCGCCGCCGTTGACCTGGCGGGCCGGATCAGTCGCCGCCGCGGACTTGGCGGGCCGGCGTGGGCGCCGCCCGCGAGATCGCCGAGCAGCGGACGCGGAAGCCGGTGCGATCCCCCGGGGCCACTGCCGGTCACGATGCGGAGTGCCCCATGGGCGGGGCGTGGTCGATGCCGACGTGGGTCTCGATCAGCGTTCGAGTCGACGGTACGTACGCGGCCGGTCACACCGTGGAAGGATCGACGCGCAGGGCGTCTTCGATGGTGTCGTGGACCGGGACGGGGCCGGCGAGGCCGACGGTGCGCAGCAGGGTGGCCAGGAACGGGGCGGGGCCGACCAGGCGGAGGAAGCCGCCGGCGGCGACGCAGTGGTTGTGGCCGTACGCGAAGGTGCCTAACCCGATGGAGTCGCAGAAGTCGACGCCGGATAAGTCGACCAGGATTCGGGTTTGGCCGGTGTCGAAGAGGGCGTGCATCGCGTCGCGGAGCCGGGGGGCCGTGGAGAGGTCGATGGCGCCGCGCACGGACACGAGGGCGATGCCGTCCTCACGATTCGTCACTGCAACATGCATACCCCGATCCTGCTCGTGATCGCCACGTTCCGCAGCGGTGGCGATACCCGATTGGGTGACGCTGCGTGAACGAGGCGGCGACCGGCGCGGGTTCGACCTCGCGGAGCGGCGACGGTGAGCGACGGCGAGCGACGGACGGCGGCGGCGAGCGACGGACGGCGGCGGCGGCGAGCGACGGACGGACGGCGGCGGCGAGCGACGGACGGACGGCGGCGGCGAGCGACGGACCGAGCGGCGGACGGCGACGAGCGGGCTCGGGCGCAACCCGGAGAGCGGACGGAGACGGGCGGCGTCCCGGTCTGGGACGCCGCCCGCTGTGGGTTCCGCTGGCTTCGAGCTGTGGCGCCGCGTCGAGCCGTCCCGGCCGGCCGGCTCCGGCGTCAGCTGGTCGCGCCCGTCAGCCAGTCGTGCTGCCGGCTAGCCGCGCCAGTCGACTAGTGGCGCCTGTTGACCAGTGGTCCGCGGCCGAAGGTGGCGGCTGGCGACTCGGCTAGCGGTGGCCGCGGTGGCCGTTGTCGTGGGCGACCAGCAGCCAGCCCTTCTTCGGGTTGAAGGCCGGGACGCAGACGCCCCAGTCGTACTGGCCGGTGTGCTCGCCCCACCAGTTGTGGATCTCGCAGCTCTTCTTGTTCTTGTAGTAGCCGGCGATCCAGCTGCGGTCGTGGTTCTTGCCGCCGCGGCCGTCCCACTTGCCGTCGTTGCCGCCGTGCCACTTCGGGTCGCCCTTGCCGTTGCCCTTCGGGTCGCCCTTGGGGCTGCCCTTCGGGTCGGGCTTCGGGTTGTTCTGGGCGACGGTGGTCTTGCCGTCCTGGGTGGTGGCGGCGGCGGAGGCGGCCGTGGCCGTCATGCCGAAGACCGCGCCGGCGGTCAGGGTCATGGCGCCCAGCGCCAGGATTCGTTGTGTGTTGCGCATCTTGACTCCCCCATCATGTCGTGATGACGCGATTACACTATGTAGCGAAAGGCCATAAATGTCGCAAAAAGCCTCGTCCTTTCAGCCAGATGCTGCAGGACATGCGGCCAGGGGGTACCGCCGGAGCGCGTGGCTCGTTATAGGCGAAATGTCCGATTGTGGCTACTTGACGGGGCGGACCAGGACCGTGCCGCCGGTGGTGAACGGCTCACGGTCGGTGGCGATGAAGCCGCAGCGCAGATAGGCGCTCATCGCGGGCGTGTTGCCGCGGGCGACCTCGAGTTCGACGGTGTCGTGGCCGTGGTCGCGGGCCCAGCCGACGACGGCGTCGATGAGCAGTGCGGCGACGCCGCGGCCGCGGGCGACGGGGGCGACCCACATGCTGATCAGGTGCGTGGTGCGCGGCTCGGCGGCCGCGACCCACGTCCCGGCGATCCCCAGCGGCTCACCGGACGCCGGAGCGAACCCAGACGCAGAGCCGGCACCGAGCCCGGGCGCAGAGCCGGCACCGAGCCCGGGCGCAGAGCCGGCACCGAGCCCGGGCGCAGAGCCGAAACCGAAGCCGGGCGCGGAGGCGTCACCCAAGCCAGGCGCAGTGGCGTCGGAGAAGGCGGTGAAGAACGCGCCGCCGGGCGGCCAGGTCCGCCAGTCGGTTTCGCTGCGATGCGACTCGCGCGCATACGTGCTGGCGAACGCGTCCGGGCTGTCTTTGAGGGCCGCGAGCCGCAGCTCGCGTTTGAGCTGCCACTCGTCGGGGCTGAGCGGGCGTACCTCCACGGCAGAACCTTCCCAATTCGCCCGGCCCGGGGCAAGTGGGAATCGGCGCGGAGGGGGGTCAGGTGACGGCGCGGGACGTGTCCAGCTGCTGCAGCAGCGGGCCGACCAGGTCGGACAGGTCGCGGACGAGGACGGTGACGGCCCGTTCCGCGGACGCGGCGACGTCCTCGGGTGACGCGGTCGGTTCCGGGGCGGCGGGCAGGCCGTCCAGCGGCAGGGGCGCCTCGACGAGGAGGGTGGCCCGCAGGTGCGGGTTGCGGCTGACGTCGCGGTCGGTGGGCTGGACGAACTGGCCGAACAGCTCGGGCCAGCCGCGCCAGCCGCGGTCGCGCCACCAGGCGCGGGTCGAGGTGAGCTCGGCGGGCAGGGACGAGACGAGCTCGACGCGGGCGGTGAGGCCGCCGTCGAAGGGGTTGCGGGTGCAGGCGGCGCTCAGGACGCGGCGGTGCCAGCGGACGTAGCCGGGGTCGAGGGCGGGCGGGGTGGCGAGGGTCCAGGCGGTGCAGGCGAACTCGACGGGGGCGATGTCGCCGAGGGCGTCGGCGAAGGCGTGCTGGGCGGCGAGGACGAGCGCGTGGTAGCGGTCGTGGTCGCGGTCCAGCCAGAACGTCTTCACCACTCCGACCCTAGCCCGCGCGCCGGTGTTTGCCCGCCCCGTCCGCGTACAGCCGAAACCGCTGTTCAGAGGCTTGTGACGAGGGCTGGGTGGCGGGGGTCGTCGGCGCGGACGACGACGTCGGCCTGGTATTCGGGCATGACCTCGTCGCGGTAGCGGGCGTACGCGGGCAGGGTCCAGGCGAGGTCGGGGGGCAGGCGCCGGGTGAGGGCGGCGTCGCTTTGCATCAGGTGTACGGCAACGTCGAAGTCGAGGCCGGCGCCGAGCAGGAACGTGCCGGAGACCACAACGACGGCGTGGGCGGGCAGGGTGACGTAGGCGGCGCGGGTGGCCCGGTCGGTGGCGGGGTCCCACAGTGACGGCAGGACCCGCCCGGTGCCGCCGGGCCCGGCCGGGCCGAGCACTTCGCGGGTGAGGGCGCGCAGGTCGAGCCAGTCCTCGTAGTAGGCGTCGGGGTTGGTCCGGCCCCGTTCGAGGCGCAGCGACGCGGCGCGCAGGAACCCGCCGGCGGGGATGTGCAGCACGGGTGTGCCGAGGCCGGCGACCGCGTCGGTGACGGCGGCGGCGAGGTCGGCGGTCCCGGCGGTCGGGGCGCCGTCGACGGCGACGCGGGCCGGGTGGGGGCCGGCGGCGGCCGCGGCGCGGGCGGCGAGGTCGGCGGCGAGGGCGGCGACGGTGACCGGGGAGGCCTTCACCGCTGCCGGGGGTGGGGGTCGATGATCTCGCCCTCGACGACCTCGCCGAGGTCGGCGGAGGTGGTCGCGGCGGGTGTGGCCGGGGGCCGTTCGGCGCGCACGACGCGGGGGCCGAACAGGTCGCCGGCGGCGGCCGGGGAGATGCGCCGTTCGGCGACGCGGCGGACCTGCCGGCCGGTCAGGGCCCGCACGGGCGGCAGGAGCAGCAGCAGCCCGGCGGCGCCGGTGATGAAGCCGGGGACGATGAGCAGCAGGGCGCCGAGCAGGCCGGTGAGGCCGTCGGACACCTCGCCGCCGGCGGGGCGGCCCTCGGTGACGGCGGCGCGGAAGCGGCGCCAGGCGCGGACGCCTTCGCGCTTGATGAGCAGGCCGCCGACGGCCATGAGGGCGAGGCCGGCGAGGATCGCCCAGGACCAGCCGATCGCGTGGGCGACGACGATGAACACGGTGATCTCGGCGATGATGAGCAGGAACGCGCCGACGGTCGCCCAGCCGAGCCGTGCCATGGGGTCAACCCTCCAACCCGGATATCACCGGAAAGTGCGAAAGATCCAGCGTACGCGGGCGGCGCAAACGGCTCAGGTGCGCGCCGGGCCGTTGCCCGCGACGGCGCGTTTCAGCGCGGTCCACCGGGCCGAGGTGCCCCACACCGTCACCTTCCACAATGCCTCGCGGACGATGCCGGAGCTCATTTTCGACTGGCCGCGTTCGCGTTCGGTGAACGTGATCGGCACCTCGACGACGCGGAACCCGTCGCTGTGGGCGCGCCAGGCGAGGTCGACCTGGAAGCAGTAGCCGTGCGACGCGATCGTGTCGAGGTCCATCTTGCCCAGGACCGGGGTGCGGTACGCCCGGTAGCCGCCGGTCGCGTCGCGCAGCGGCATGCCGAGGGCGAGCCGCACGTACATGTTGCCGATGCGGGAGATCGCCTGCCGGTGCGCGGGCCAGTTGACGGTCGTGCCGCCGGTGACGTAGCGGGAGCCGAGCACGACGTCGGCGTCGGCGAGGGCGTCGAGCAGCCGCGGCAGTTCCTCGGGGGCGTGGGAGCCGTCGGCGTCCATTTCCACGACGGCGTCGTAGCCGCGTTCGCCGCCCCAGCCGAACCCGGCGATGTAGGCGGCGCCGAGGCCCTGTTTCCCGGCCCGGTGCAGCACGTGCACGTGCGGGTCGGCGGCGGCGAGTTCGTCGGCGATCGTACCGGTGCCGTCGGGGCTGTTGTCGTCGGCGATGAGCACGTCGACGCCGGGGGTGGCGCGGCGGACCCGTTCGACGATGACGCGGACGTTGTCGGCCTCGTTGTAGGTGGGGATGATGACGAGGACCCGCCCGACCCCGGGGTATTCGCTCACGCATCCTCCTGCAGGTCGCGGCGGCGCCGCTGCCACGCGACGGCGCCGATCGCCGCCAGCGCCAGCGCCACGATCACGTACTCGGGGACGGCGCCGAGCCTTGTCGCAAGCGTACGTCGGTTGGACAGGTGCAGCTCGGCGAGGATGACGGCGGGGGTGTTGAACCCGGTTTCGCCGCTGGTGGCGCCGGTGGCGTCGGCGAACGCGGAGATCCCGACGGTGGAGGCCATGAGCGCGTCACGGCCGTGTTCGACGGCCCGCAGCCGCACCATCGCCAGCTGCTGGCGGGCTTCGGACTCGTCGAAGGTGGCGTTGTTGGTCTGCACGGCGATGAGCTGCCCGCCGCCGGTGACGGTGTCGCGGACGAGCCCGTCGTAGGCGACCTCGAAGCAGATGACGTCGCCGACGGTGGCCGGCCCGACGGGCAGGATGCCGGGGCGGGTGCCGGCCGTCATGTCCGAGACCCGGTCGACCTCCTTGGACACGATCCGGGCGATGCCGCGCAGCGGGATCCGTTCGGCGAACGGCACCGGATGCCGTTTCACATATTGCGGTACGGCGTCGCCGGTGTCGCGTCCGGGGTTGAACACCAGGCCGGCGTTCTCGACGCCGGTTTCCGGGCTGTACAGCACGGCGCCGACGAGGATGGGGGCGCCGATGGCGTCGGCGGCGCGGTCGATGAGGATGCCGGCGTCGAGGTTGCGCAGCGGGTCGATGTCGCTGGAGTTCTCCGGCCATACGACGAGGTCGGGGCGGCGGGCGGTGCCGGCGTTGACCCGGTCGGCGAGGGCGAGGGTGGCGTTGACGTGGTTGTCGAGGACGGCGCGGCGCTGTTCGTTGAAGTCCAGGCCGAGGCGGGGGACGTTGCCCTGCACGACGGCGACGTACACGGCCTTCCCCGACGGCTTCGTCAGCGGCACGGCCTGGGCGGCGCCGAACACGGCGACGGCGGCGGCGACGGCGGCGAGGGGGGCGATGACGCGGCGGGTGTCGTTGCCGGCGCCGGCGCCGCGCAGCACGGCGTACCCGGCGAGGCCGCCGATGAGCGTGACGGCGAACGTGAGCAGGGGCGCGCCGCCGGCGGCGGCGAGGCGCAGCAGCGGCGACGTGTCCTGGCTGAACGCGATGCGGCCCCACGGGAACCCGCCGAACGGTGTGCGGTCCCGCAGCGCCTCCTGCGCCGTCCACAGGGCGGCGACGGCGCCGGGCCACCAGATGCCGCGGCCGCGGTCCAGCAGCGGCGACACGAACGCGGTGGCGGCGCCGAGCAGCCCGAGGTAGACGGCTTCCATCGCGGACAGCAGCAGCCACGGCACCATGCCGGTGTGCAGGTTCGTCCATGACAGCAGCGGCGTGAAGAACAGCGCCCCGGCGAGGACGCCGAGCCCGAACCCGGCGCGTATCCGCCGCCGGTGGGTGGCGATCGCCAGCAGCGCGACGGCGGCGGGCGCGGCCCACCACAGCCCGTACGGCGGGAACGCGACGAGCATGGCGCCGCCGGCGACGGCGGCGGCGAGGATGGCGGCCCAGGCCGGCAGCGGCGGCCCGGGCGGTGCGGCGGGTGGCTGGTCGTCGGGGGTTGCGGTGGTGGGCTGTTCCTCGACCAACGTCACTGCGCCATCCCGGGGGTGATCCGACGGTTCCTCACGTTGCGGCGCCAATTATGACCTGGTCGGGGGCCACAACTGAAATGGGGGCGCGACCGAAGTCGCGCCCCGCGCTCCCAGGCCCGTGTCCGGCCGGTGCGGCAGTGACGTTCGTGCGCGGCCTTCGTTCCGGCACGCAACAGCCTGGCTGGCCGTGGCGTGTCGTTGTCTACTGGTCGCGTGATCCCCCCTGGCCTGCCACCGGTGGATGCCCGGTCCACGGCCCCCGCCGACCCCCGCCGCCTGAGCTTGGGGCGCCCCGTCGGTTGACGTCGGGCGTCCGGCCAGCCGGCAGTGGGGAGTAGCGAACCGCGGTCATCCTTCCCGAAGTAGGACGCCAAAGAAGGTACGCGTTCGCGCCCCGTCGATGTCAACCGGTGCGTGGCATGTAATTCGCCACGGCGGCGTGTCGCGTCCGCGTGTCGGCCGGTGTTCACCCGCACGTATCGGCCCGCCCACCGTCCGTGCCGAAACGGTGGTGACGTTGCGTGACGGCCATGCGGCCTCCGCCGGGAGTTCACCCGCCGGTCTCACCCGAGCCGTGCACACAGGTGAGCGGCCGCCGCCGGGTGCTCACCGGCGAGGAGCCCGGCCGCGGCGAGGACGTAGGCGGTGTCGACGCCGGCGCGGGGGTTGCGCGGCAGCGCCCACCCCCCGGCGTGGTCACCCAGGACCCGGTGGAGGGCGGCGGTCGCCGCGGCCGGTTCAGCATGGCGGAACACGCCGCCGGACGCCACGACCGACACGACGTGCCGCAGGTCGCGTCCCGCTCTGGTGTGCCGCCGCACCGCGACCGTCGCCGCCGCCGCGGCCAGCCCGAGCGGCCCGTCGCCGACCCCGACGCGTTCCCGGCCGGCGGCGGCGGTGATGCCGGGCACGTTCCAGCGCACCCCGAGGTCACCTTCGACGGTCCGCGCCTGCCACGACACCCCGGCGACGGCGTCGGGTGCGCGCTCGCGGGGCTGCAGCGCGCTGTACACGTCGGTGGTGGCCCCGCCGACGTCGACGACGAGCAGGTCACCGTCGAGGCGCCGGGCGAGGACCCCGACGCCGGTGAGGACGGCGTCGGGGGTGGCGGCGGTGACGAGCCGCGCGAACCGGGGCCCGCGGGAGAGCCGTTTCCCGCCGATGACGTGCCGGATGAACAGGTCCCGGATCGCGGCGCGGGCCGGGCCGGGTTCGGTGACGCCGATGCGGGGCAGCACGTTGCCGGCGGCGACGACCGGCAGCCGCCGCGACTGCAGCAGCTCCACGATCCCGGCGGTCGTCTCGTTGTTGCCGGCCACGACGACCGGGACCCGCCACCGGGCCGCGGCGAGCCGCCGGGCGTTGTGCACGATGGTGCCGCTGTCGCCGCCGTCGGTGCCGCCGGCGAGCAGGACCACGTCGGGCCGGGCGGCCCGCACCTGCGCCAGCTGCGCGACGCTGAGCGGCCCGGCGGCGACGTGCACGACCCGCGCCCCCGCGGACAGGGCGACGCGGTGGGCGGCGTCGGCGGAGACGAGCTGCTCGTAGCCGATGACGGCCAGGCGCAGCCCGCCACCGGCGGAGGAGCAGCAGTACACCTCCTGCACCGGCCCGCACCCGCCGAGCAGCGCGTCGACGCCGTCGAGGACGTCCGTGGCGAGGGTCGTGGGGTGGGTGGCGGTGCTGACCAGGTCGCCGGTGTCGACGTCGACGACGGCGAGTTTCGTGTCGGTGGAGCCGACGTCGACGCAGGCGACGCGGGTCACGGCACCACGACGGTCCCGGTCGCCGACACCGCCAGCAGCGGCGGGTCCAGCACCGACGCCGCGGACGCGCCCCGGCCCGGGTCGGCGCGGCACGTGACGTGGCAGGTGAACCCTACGGTCCGGGACCGGTTCCCGCGCCCGGTCAGCACCGCGGTGACCTCGACGACGTCGCCGGCGCGGACGGGGGCGTGGAACGCGACGGTGGCGTACCCGGCGAAGAGGCCCTCGTCGCCGTCGGTGCGGATGCACAGCTCGGTCGCGGCGTCACCGAACAGGGCCAGGGCGTAGGCGCCGTCGACGAGGTTCCCGCCGTAGTGGGCGTGGGCGTAGGGCACGTAGCGGCGGTGCACGACGGTCGTGCCGATCATCGGTGGCCTCCGGCGATGGCGTGGGCGAGGTACGAGGCGACCTCGCGGGGGGTGGTGCCGCGGCCGAAGATCCGGTCGACGCCGAGCTCGCCGGCCATCAGCTCGTCGAAGCGGGGCCCGCCGACGACGAGCAGCGGCCGGCGGGCCGGCGGGAACGCCTCCCGGAACGCCGCGGACATGGCGCGGGTGTTGTGCAGGTGCGCGTCGCGCTGCGTGACGACCTGGGAGACGAGGACCGCGTCGGCTTTCTCCTCGGTGGCGGCGGCGACGAGGTCGGCGACCGCGACCTGCGCGCCGAGGTTCACGACCCGCAGCTCCCGGTAGTACTCGAGGCCTTTCTCCCCGGCGATGCCTTTGACGTTCAGGATCGCGTCGATGCCGACGGTGTGGGCGTCGGTGCCGATGCAGGCGCCGACGACGACGAGCTTGCGCCGCAGCCGGCCGCGGACGGCGGCGTTGACGTCCTTCGGTGACAGCAGCGGGTAGTCGCGTTCGGCGACGACGACCTTCGCCGGTTCGACGAGGTGGTTGACGCGGCCGTAGACGACGAAGAACGTGTGGGCGTCGCCGATCGGGCGGGCGTGCACGACCATGGCGGGGTCGACGCCCATCTTCCCGGCCAGTTGCACCGCCGCCCCCTCGGCCCGTTTCCCGGCCGGCAGCGGCAGCGTGAACGACACCTGGACCATGCCGTCGCCGGTCGTGTCCCCGTACGGCCGCACCACCTCGCTCATGCCCGCGCCCCCTGTTCCAGCAGCACCTCGGCCGGGTTGTGGTAGCGCTCCTCGCGTTTCCAGACCCCGTCCAGGCCCCGGCCCCGGTCGGCGGGGCGGCGCATGATCCCGAACGTGCCGTCGGCGATCGCCTCGAGGAGCCCGTCGTCGACGATGCGCTCGAGCAGCTCGACCGCTTCCCGCAGTACCGTCGCCGCCCGGTCTTTGATGAACGAGCCGGGCGTGAAGTCCTCGTGGAGGTTCCCCGCCGCCCGCAGCACGTACTGCACGTTCTGCAGGGCGATGTCCCGGTCCGACAGCCACGGCGTGACGACCGCCTCCGTCATCATCCCGACCAGCAGGATCCCCTGGCCGGTGAGGGCCCCGGCGAGGTTGAAGAACCCGTCGAGGAGGTTGCCGCGGAACACGTCGCCGGTCATGTGCCGCGTCGGCGGCATCCATTTCAGCGGCGCCCCGGGGAACAGTTCCCGGGCCAGCAGGGCGTGGGCGAGCTCGAGCCGGAACGACTCCGGCCGGTCCGGGTTGATCTCGAACGCGTGCCCGAGCCCCAGCTGCCACGTCTGCAGCCCCGCTTCGGTGGCGAAGTACTCGTTGAGCAGCTGCGACACGGTGACGGTGTGCGCGGCGTCGACGGCGTCGGCGGTGGTGAGGTAGTTGTCCTCACCGGTGTTGATGATGATCCCGGCGCGGGCGTGGATCTGCCGGGAGAACCGCTGGTCGACGAACGTGCGGATCGGGTTGATGTCGCGGAACAGGATCCCGTACATGGAGTCGTTGAGCATCATGTCGAGCCGCTCGAGCCCGGCGAGGGCGGCGATCTCCGGCATGCACAGCCCCGACGCGTAGTTCGTCAGCCGCACGTACCGGCCGACCTCCTTCGACGTGACGTCGAGCGCGGCCCGCATGAGCCGGAAGTTCTCCTGCGTCGCGTACGTGCCCGCGAACCCTTCCCGGGTCGCGCCCTCGGGGACGTAGTCCAGCAGCGACTGGCCGGTGGAGCGGATGACGGCGATGACGTCGGCGCCGGCCCGGGCCGCGGCCTGCGCCTGCGGGATGTCCTCGTAGATGTCGCCGGTGGCGACGATCAGGTAGATCCACGGCCGCTGCGCCGGGTCGCCGTGCCGGGCGATGAGCCGGTCCCGTTCCCGCCGCCGCTGGTCGATGCGGGCCAGGCCGCGCCGCACCGCCGCCGTCGCCGCCCGCCGGGCCCGCCCGTCACGTCCCGGATGTGGTACGTCGAAATGGACGCTGCCCGCGGCGGCCTTCTGCGCCAGCAGGGTCAGGTCGGCGTGCCCGTCGCGCAGCAGCGCCTCGTAGACGGGGACGGCGACGCCGTAGCCGAGGCCGATGTCGGCGGCGACGGCGTCGACGAGCCGGTTGACCCACGGGATCCCGTCCGGGTCGGCGCCGGTGATGCCGGCCAGGCGCAGCGTGGCCCGTTCCACGGCGACGGTGGTGTGCGTCTTCGCCAGGTCGACGACCGGTTTCCCGGCCGCGGCGGCCAGCCGCCGGGCCCGGGCCACGGTCCTGGCATCCAGGCCGAGTTTCCCGCTCACCGCCGCCCCCTTTCGTGTCAGGTGGTGTGGATGGTGTCGCCGCGCAGCACCGTCATCCGGGCCGCGGGGCTGGTGTCGCCGTGCAGGACGGCACCGAGGTCGGCGGTGGTGTCCCACACCGCGAACGTCGCCGTCCCGCCGGGGTTGAGGACCCCTTCGTCGTCGACGCCGGCGGCCCGCCAGCCGCCGCGGGTGTGCGCCGCGAACGCCGCCTTGGCGCCGATCGACTGCACCGGGTTGTGGTGGCGCATCGCCGCCCGGCAGCTCCCCCACGGGTCCAGCGGCGTGACCGGGCTGTCCGACCCGAACGCGAGCGTCACCCCGACCCCCGCCAGGGACCCGAACGGGTTCGCCGCCAGCGACCTGGCCACCCCGAGACGCTGCGCATACATGCCGTGCTCGCCGCCCCACAGCCGGTCGAACGCCGGCTGGACCGACGCGACGATGCCGTACTCGACGAACCGGGCGATCGCCGCCTTGTCCAGCAGCTCGGCGTGTTCGATGCGGTGCCGCCCGGCCCGGATCGCCTCGACCCCGACGACCGCGGCGGCGCCGGCGAACCCGGCAAGGACGGTGCCGATCGCCTCGTCGCCGATGGCGTGGAAGCCGCCCTGCACCCGGTGCCGGGCGCAGCCGACGAGATGCTCGGTGACCTGCTCGGCGGTGAGGTAGCCGTGGCCGCAGGAGCCGGGTTCGTCGCGGTAGCCGTCACGCAGGTGCGCGGTGCGGGCGCCGAGGGCCCCGTCGGCATACAGGTCCCCGGCGGCGCCGTGCGCGCCGAGCTCCTTCGCCTTCGCCGCGGCGCCGGCCTCACCCCACAACCCGATGACGAGCGGGTATCCGGGGCCGTGGGACAGGGCCGTGGTGAAGTCGGCCTCCCCGGACGTGCCGGGGCCGCCGCACTCGTGGACGCAGGCGATGCCGAGCGCGGCGGCGTGGCGCAGCGCCGCCCGCTGCGCGTCGCCGATCTGCGCCGCGGTGATCGACGCGTACGCGGCCTCCCGCACGACGTGGTGGGCGTCGCGGCGCAGCCAGCCGCCGTCGTCGTAGCCGGCCGCGGCCCGCGCCGGCTCCGTCAGCAGGGCCGTGGACACGAGCGCGGCGTGCACGCAGGTCCGGGACAGGTACACGGGCCGGCCGCCGCCGGCCCGGTCCAGCTGCGCGGCGCTCGGGGTGGCCTGGTCGGCCCACCCGGACTCGTCCCAGCCGTGGCCGATGACGACGGCGTCGGCGGGCAGCGTCGCGGCGTGGGCGGCGACGGCGGCCAGGACCTCGCCGCCGCTGCGGGTGCCGGCGAGGTCGAGGCCGGTGCGGGTGAGCCCGGTCGCGGTGGTGTGCACGTGCGCGTCGACGAACGCCGGGGTGACGAGGGCACCGTCGAGGTCGACGACCCGGTCCGCGCCGGCCGGGGCGTCGGCGTCGGGGCCGAGCCAGGCGATGCGGTCACCGTCGGCGAGCAGCGCGGTCGCGGAGGGATCGGCCGGGGTGTGGACGCGGCCACCGCGGTACAGGGTTCTCATGTCGCCCAGTCTGCCAATCGCGGTTCCAGGCGCGCCTGCAGCAGCCGCCGGACGGCACTGTCGGATCGCAGCAGCCCGAGGGCGTACTCGGCGTGGCCGGGCACGTACCCGTTGCCGATGAGCATCGTCACGTCCGCGGCGAGCCCTTCGGCGCCGAGCGCCGCGGCCGGGAACGACGTGGCCATGGAGAAGAACACGACGGTCCCGCCGGGCGCGGTGGCCAGAATCGCGGCGTGCTCGCAGCCGGGCACGTCGACACACACCACGGTCAGGTCCGCGGGCCCGCCTACGGCGTCGAGGGCGGCGGCGAGGCCGACGGCGTCGCGGGCGTCGGCGACGACGACGTGCTCGGCCAGCCCGGTCCCCGCCAGGCGGGCCCGTTCGGTGTCGTCGCGCACGACCCCGACCCGCACCGTGCCCTTCGCCGCGGCGAGGGCGAGGCTGCCGGACTTCCCGGCGGCGCCGAGGACCGCGACCCGGGCCGCCGGCCGTTCCCGCAGGCAGCGGGCCACGAGCGCCGGGGCGCCGCACACGTCGAGGACGGCGAGGGCGAGCTGCGGGTCGACGTCGCCGGGCAGCACGGCGGCGATGGACCGGGCGAACAGGATGGCGTGCCCGTCGCACGGCACCTGCTCACCGAGGCCGTCCCAGTCCTTGAGCCCGTCGGTGACGGCGAGGGGCGTGAGGGTGAGGGAGACGAGGGTCGCGACCCGGTCCCCGGCCCGCAGGCCGAGCGGCGAGTCCGGGCCGGCCTCCTCGACGACGCCGATGAGCATCCCGCCGGACCCGGTGACCGGGTTGTGCATCTTCCCGCGGCTTTCGATGATGCCCATGACGGCGGCGCGGATCCGCTCACCGTCGCCGTGGTGGGCGTCGGCGAGCTGCCGGTAGCTGGCCGCGTCGAGGTTGAGCCGCTGCACCCGGATGCGGACCTCGTCCGCGGCGATCGCCGGGGACGGGTCGAGGCGAAGCGCCGCCTGGGGCAGCACCCCGGCGGGTTCAACGACACGATGCAACCCGATCGGCGAACTCATTTCCCGCACCACTCCAAGTGTGCCGAAGATTTTCCGGCACACTAACGCGATCACAGGATATTTTTCAAGCGCTGGCTAGGGGGTACGCGCACCCGACAACGTCAGCACATGCCCCACCAGACCGATCAGCACCGCCTTCGACGACTCCCGGTCCCGCGCATCACACAACATCAACGGCACATGCCCATCCAGATCCAGCGCCTCCCGCACCTCCGCCTCCGAATACGACACCGCATCGTCGAAACAGTTCACCGCCACCACGAACGGCGTACCCCGCCGCTCGAAGTAGTCGATCGACGGGAAGCAGTCCGCCAGCCGCCGCGTATCCGCCAGCACCACCGCACCCAGCGCACCCAGCGCCAGCTCGTCCCACAGAAACCAGAACCGGTCCTGCCCCGGCGTCCCGAACAGGTACAGCACAACCTCCGACCCGATCGTGATCCGCCCGAAATCCATCGCCACCGTCGTCGTCGACTTCCGCTCCACCCCCGTCAGATCATCGGTGCCGATCCCGGCCTCCGTCAGCGACTCCTCCGTCTGCAACGGCCGGATCTCACTCACCGCCCCCACAAGGGTCGTCTTACCCGCACCGAACCCACCCGCGACCAGAATCTTGACCGCCGTCGGCACAGCCCGCTCAGAGCGCCCGGAGTCCATTGATCACCGCCCTCAACACGCCCTCACTCGGCAACCCGCCCGCCGCCGGCGGCTCGAACAGCTCGATCAGCCCCTGCCCCAGCAGGTCACCCAGCAGCACCCGCACCACACCCAGCGCAAGATCCAGACGCGACGCCAGCTCCGCCACCGCCAACGGCTCCCGCGCACAGGCCAGCATCGCCCGATGCTCCGGCTGCAGCCCGTACCCGGCCTCGGCCACCGCCGCCCGGTTCGCCACCACCATCGCCACCACGTCGAACCTGTCCGACGCCGGCACCACCCGGCCACCCGTCATCGCATACGGCCGCACCACCGGACCCGCGTCACGGTCCACCCACGCATAGTCCGTCCACGGCTGCGCCCGCAGGTCCTCCCGCGGCGGCTCCGGCCACGAATACACCGGCTGCGGCGGCGGCTCCGGCTCGTACCCCGCCGGCACATACTCGAAGCTGCCCGGCTCAAACCCGTCCCAGTGCGGCGACGCGGCATGCCGGCCCGGCGGATCCGTCACTGCCCACGCGCCGACGTCGACAGGTTCTGCCCGACCCGCTGCACCAACATCGCCATCTCATAGGCGATCAACCCGATGTCCGCATCCGCATCCGCCAGGACCGCCAGGCACGCACCCCGGCCCGCCGCCGTCACGAACAGAAACGCCGACTCCATCTCGATGATCGTCTGCCGCACCGGCCCGCCCCCGAAATGCCGCCCCGCACCCCGCGCCAGGCTCTGAAACCCGGCCGCGACCGCCGACAGATGCTCCGCATCCTCCTGCGACAACCCCTTCGACGCGCCCATCATCAGCCCGTCCACCGACAACACCACCGACCGCTGCACCGACGGCACCCGATCCACCAGGTCGTCGAGCAGCCAGTTCAGGCCACTGTTGTTCCCCTGCGCCGACGTCATCGCGAAACCCCGTCCGTGTCGCTACCCGCACCCTCACCGGACCGCGACGCGTGCCGGCCCCGCGCCGTACCCGCCTGGAACGACGACATCATCCGCCGCAACTGCTCCGGCGACCGCGTCGCCGCCGGCAGATCCACCTCCTCTGGGTCGATCACCACCGTCTGATCCGTCTGCAGCTGCGGCGCCAGGCTCTGCTGCCGCACCCGCTTCGGCAACCCACCCTGCGTCGCCGGATCCGCCACCTCCGCCGGCTCCCGCCCCGGCCGCGGCACCGCCCGCGCCACCGGCTCAGGCTGCGGCGGCGGCCCGGGCTCCGGCACCACCGACAACGCCGGCCGCGCCGCCGGCTCCTTCGCCACCACCGCCACCTCATGCGTGCCACGCAGGCCCTGCCCCGCCCCCACCGGCAACGCCGCCGACTGCGCCACCACCAGCTCCATCGGCAGCAACACCACCGCCGTCACACCCCCATACGGCGACGGCCGCAGCATCACCCGCACCCGGTGCCGCGCCGCCAGCTGCGCCACCACGAACAGCCCCAGCTGCGCACTGCTGGCCGGGTCGAACTCCGGCGGCTGCGCCAGCCGCCGATTCGCCGCCTCGATCGCCTCCGCCGCCATCCCCAGCCCGCGATCCTCAACCTCCACCACGAACCCGTTCGGCACCGACTGCCCCGTCACCTGCACCCGGGTGTGCGGCGGCGAATACGCCGTCGCGTTCTCCAGGAGCTCGGCCAGCAGATGGATCACGTCACCGACCGCCCGGCCCACCACCGCACCCTCACCGACCGGCAGCACCTGCACCCGCGCATAGTCCTCAACCTCCGACACCGCACCCCGCACCACGTCGATCACCGGCACCGGGTTACGCCACCCCCGCCCCGGCGTCGCACCCGCAAGAATCACCAGATCCTCCGCGTGACGGCGCATCCGCGTCGCCAGATGATCGACCCGGAACAGGTCCGCCAGGTCGTCCGGCTCACTCGTACGCCGCTCCATGCCGTCCAGCAGCGACAGCTGCCGGTGCAGCAGCGTCTGGCTGCGCCGCGCAATGTTCAGGAACACCTCGTTCATCCCCTGCCGCACCGACGCCTCCTCGACCGCCGACGCGACCGCCGTGCGCTGCACCGAGTTGAACGCCTCCGCCACCTGCCCGATCTCGTCCGCGCCCAGCCGCAACGGCGGCGCCTCCGCCGCCACGTCCACCGCCGCACCCCGGCGCAGCTTCGCCACCACCGACGGCAACCGCCGCTCCGCCAGCTCCTGCGCCCAGGATCAGCCGCGACTGCCCGACCAGCGTCGCGATCTGCGCATAGTCCTCGACCGTGTAGTCGCCCTCCGTGGTGAAGTCACCGACCAGCGTGTCCTCCTCCGCCAGCAGCTCACGCGCCAGCGACAGCACGAACACCCCGCGGGCCTCCTGCTCCACCGCCGCATCCCGGTGCGTCGACGCCGCCTGGAACACCCCGTACGTGACGTTCACAATCTGGTTGAACCCGTTACGGGCAACGTCGGGCTCACCGCCGGCATCGGCCGCCGACCGGATCGCCGCCACCCCGGCCAGGGCCCGGTTCGCCTGGTCCAGCGCCAGCAGCAGCTCATCCGACGACGCCGACCTCGCCGGCCCGCTCGACGACAGCCGCTGGAACGCCGCGACCGCCTCGTCGGTCTTCTTCCGCGCCTCCAGCATCACCCCCTGCCCGCTCGTACGCCCCGAGGCCAGAAAGGCGCCGGTGAGCTGCCGCTCGGACTGCAGCGCCGTCACCATCGCCTCGGCCGGCTCACCGACCCGGTCGGCGATCGTCGACGCGCCGCGCAGGTCGAGCGCGGACGGCAGCGTGATACTCACCGCGAACAGCCACAACGCCACGAGCATGACCAGCGGAACGGCCATCATCGCGGTGATCTTGGCGCGGACGGACCAGCGTCGTTTCATCGGACCTCGGTTGCGCAACGGGTGCGGGCAGGGTGCCCCGCCACGCTATGTGCGCGATCTTGCGCCGCCCGTCCGCCCACCGGCCGCCGAATCCCGCCCAACCAGGCGACAGACAGTAAACCTTCCGCCTCAGGGATCGCACAACGGAAGATTTCCCGCTACGCTGCCGATAAGACGGAAAAACTCAGGGAGCGCATCGTGCAGCCATACGTCTACGAGCGCCACGCGCTCACCGAACCCGACTGGCGACGCTTCCCCGGCTGGGCCGACGTCACCCGCGACCAATGGGAATCCGCCCAATGGCAACGCGCCCACTGCGTCAAGAACATCGCCCAGCTCCGCGCCGTCCTCGGCGACCTCGTCACCGACACCTTCTACGACGACCTCGCCGCCGACCAGGCCCACCACGCCACCATGTCGATGCTCATCCCCCCACAGATGATCAACACCATGGTCCCCGGCGCCGCCCCCACCGACGACACCCTGCGCGCCGACCCCATCCGCCGCTACATGCTCCCCGTCGCCGGCGACCGCCTCACCGAATGGCCCTCCCACCCCTACGCCACCCGCGACTCACTCCACGAACACGACATGTGGGTCGCCGAAGGCCTCACCCACCGCTACCCCACCAAAGTCCTCGCCGAGCTCCTCTCCACCTGCCCCCAGTACTGCGGCCACTGCACCCGCATGGACCTCGTCGGCAACAACACCCCCACCGTCACCAAACTCAAGCTCGTCAGCAAACCCGCCGACCGCCACGAAGCCATGCTCACCTACCTGCGCGCCCACCCCGGCGTCCGCGACGTCGTCGTCTCCGGCGGCGACGTCGCCAACCTCCCCTGGCACCAGCTCGAGTCATTCCTCATGCAGCTGCTCGCCATCGACACCATCCGCGACATCCGCCTCGCCACCAAAGCCCTCATGGGCCTCCCCCAGCACTGGCTGCAGCCCACCGTCGTCGAAGGCCTCGAACGCGTCGCCCGCACCGCCGCCCGCCGCGGCGTCAACCTCGCCATCCACACCCACGTCAACCACGCCCAATCCCTCACCCCCCTCGTCGCCAAGGCCGCCCACACCGCCCTCGAAGTCGGCGTCCGCGACGTACGCAACCAGGGCGTCCTCATGCGCGGCGTCAACGCCACCGCAGAAGCCCTCCTCGACCTCTGCTTCGCACTCCAGGGCGAGGCCGGCATCCTCCCCTACTACTTCTACATGTGCGACATGATCCCCAACGCCGAACACTGGCGCGTCCCCGTCTGGCAGGCCCAGCAACTCCAGCACGACATCATGGGCTACCTGCCCGGCTACGCCACCCCCCGCATCGTCTGCGACGTCCCCTACGTCGGCAAACGCTGGGTCCACATGGTCACCGAATACGACCGCGAACGCGGCATCAGCTACTGGACCAAGAACTACCGCACCAGCATCGAAGACGACGACACCCAGCTCGACCGCACCTACCCCTACTACGACCCCATCGACACCTTGCCCAAAACCGGCGCCGACTGGTGGCGGAAAGAGCACGCTGAGTAGGTGCGCCGCACCATCATCCGCCTGCTCGGCCTCTCCATCGCCGCCGCGGCGCTCATCCTGTACGTCAACTGGGCCGGCGACCGCGACGCCGCCCGCTTCGACCCCGCCGCCCACCTGCACTGCAACGGCGGCACCCGCATCGCCGGCGCCCAGGCCACGGCCGCTCCCACCACCCGCGAGACCCGCACCCCGGACCAGCTCGCCGCCGCCTGGGCCGACGCCCGCGCGCCCGGCCTCACCGCCGGGCAGCGCCGCCTCTTCGACTCCGGCGACCGCGTCGACATCGGCTTCGACCGCCAGGCCCGGACCGTCGCCGTGCTGACCTTCCGCACCGACCGGACCGCCGGCTGGTACCTCGACGCCGTCGTCGCCTGCCAGGCCCAGCCATCCCCCGCTCCCACCTCGACGTAGCCGTCGAGCGCGGGCCGGAAAACGAAAATCTGCCGCGCAGCGGCTTGAATGCTCTTTGCAGACGTGGCGAAGCCACGTCCTCTATGGCGTCCTAGGATGCTAGGACAGGACCTTCGAGCACGAGCCGGCCGCCGCCGGACAGCGACTCGGCCCGCCTCGGGGCTCGGGGGCCGCGCGGCCGATGGAGGGTGCCGGGCCCGGCCCCGCCTCGAGCCGTGTTGGCCCGCCGAATTCGCCTGCTGGCGATCCGTCCTGCTCGCGCTCGGCTGCCAAGCGCCGGGTCGCCGAACGCATATGCCGCGACACGCCCGCCTGGTCGTGGCCGGCCGCGTCGCCGGTCGGACAACCAACGCCCTCGGCCAGTGCGGTGAGCACAACGCCCTAGGCGAGCCGTGCCTGACTCCCGCGCTACCAAAGGCCGGTCGCTTGCAGCTGCCGGGCCGTGGGAGCGTGAGCTGCCTTGACGACGGCCACCGCGCCTCTGGCGTCCTAGGAAGCTAGGTTAGGAGACCGTGAGGGCGTGGATGGCGCCGGCCCGCGTGCCGAAGTACAGGCCGCCCCTCCAGACCGCGGGGGTCGACTCGATGCAGCCGCCGATCTTGACCTCCCACAGCAGCCGAGGGTCCGCGTGGGTGTTCGCCACGTCGTACGCGTGCATCGTGCCGGCGCAGTCGCCGACGAACAGCGTGTCGTCGACGACCACCGGGGACTGCCACGTCTCGCCGCCGGGCAGGTGGAAGCGCCACCGGACCTCGCCGGTCGCGCGGTCGATGCCGAGCACGTCGCCGCCCGTCGTGTCGTAGACCGCGATGTCCTTGTACAGCGCCGGCGTACCCCAGATCCCGGCGGGCTTCGAACCCTGGTCCTTCACCGACCACACGACCGGGTTGTCCGGCTTCGTCGGGTCCAGTTTCAGCATCTGGCCGACCGCCCGCGAGCGGGCGTTGCCGGTCTCGAACTCCGACCCGACGTACAGGAAGCCCTCCTGGTCCACGACGATCGACGCGTCGGTGTCGTCGCCGGTCCAGAACCGCAGCGTCCGCGTCGGCGCCCGGCCCTGCTTGAGGCCCGACAGATCCCAGCCCTGGACCAGGCCGGCGGAGTTGGCGAAGTACACCGTGTCCTTGTAGACGGCGACCGAGTTCTCGATCGACATGGCGGTGCTGCCGAAGTCCTTGAGCAGCTGGTCGTCCCAGCTGGGCGTGTGGAACACCAGCTGCGGGTTGACCGTCACCTTGCCGTCCGGGCCGTAGCCGCGGTTGAGCTTCACGATGTGGAACTGGCTGTTCTCCCCGCCCTCGAGCAGGTAGTCGTCGATGACGAGGGCCGAGCCGTCCCAGTCGTCGTTCCACATCGTCGGCTTCACCGCGTCGGCCGAGAGCTTCCACAGCTCCGTCGGGTTGCCGCGGTCCAGGGCGATGACCCGGAAGTAGTTGTCGCGGGAGCCGGAGTACAGCAGCGGGAACCCGTCGGGGTCGACCGTGACGCTGCCCTTGATGATGTCGCCGGTCTTGAAGTCGGGCATGATGCGCTGCCCGGTCGGCGCGTCGAGGAAGTGCAGGCTGCGGTCGTACGCGCCGAACACGACCCAGGTGCGGCCCCCGCGCTCGAAGACGGCGGGCTGGCCGGTCCAGCCGTTGCCGCACCACTCCGACGTCTTGCCCTTGTCCGTCGACATCGAGCACAGGCCGCCGTCGGCCGGGAACTGCCACTTGTGCACCGGGGTCGTGCGCGGCACCGGGCCCTGGCCGTAGTACGTGCGGGTCGGGTTGCCACGGAACGTCAGCAGGCCCTCGACCTTGGTGCCGTACGGCTTGCCGACCAGCGCCGGGTCGGACCAGCCGGCGAACGGCGGCGCCGCGGCCGGGGACGACGGCGGGCCGGCGACGGCCGCGGTGGACTTCGCCCCGGCGGGCGGCTGCGGCTTGCCGTCGGCGTTGCGCAGCGCGTACGCGGTCGTCGCGATGCCGCCGACGATGAGCACCAGCAGCCCCGCGATGAACACCCGGAACAGAACCACACGTGGCATTGGCACAGTATGGGGTCGATGCCGGGGTCCGGGTTCCTCCATTCGGCGGTACAGCAACCGAGAACTATGCGATTTTCCCGGAGTGCCGCGGTAATCCGTGTCGGTGAGCCGCGGGCCGGCCCATGTGAAGCCCTCGGTGGCGAAGGCCTTCACGACCGGGTCACCCATCAGCATCATCCCCGGGCAGCCCCGCCTGTCTGTCCAGATAGGACGCCCCGGCCGGCGGCGGCACGGCGCCCGGGCACGACCGGTCGAAGTCCATATAGGACACCTGCACCAGGTCGTCCGGGCCTGCCGGGCAGCCAGGAGACGCCCGGCATCGCGCGGCCATTT
Source organism: Dactylosporangium sp. CA-139066 (assembly GCF_050936175.1). Lineage (NCBI taxonomy): Bacteria > Bacillati > Actinomycetota > Actinomycetes > Micromonosporales > Micromonosporaceae > Dactylosporangium > Dactylosporangium sp. CA-139066. The sequence goes on from NZ_JBNJNH010000001.1 coordinate 5,621,510, forward strand.
TTGCCGGATTTGTGCCGGATCTGGCGATCATGCGGTGGATACTGGGCATCGTGCCGCCACGACCACCCAGCCGCTCCTCGCCGAGCCGGCGACCCCGGGCGCGACGACGGCGGCGCTGACCGCGCACGCGCCGGCCGGGGACGGGTGAGCGGCCGCGCGGCGCCCTCCTGTACCAGGGCTGCGTCAGCCCGCCGGGCGGCGACCCGCCGCCGTGCCGCGCCGCCCTCGGCCGGGCCGCCGGATCGCGCATCGCCAACGGCGCCGGGCGCCTGGCCGCACCGGTCCTGACCGCGCTTTGCGGAATCGTTACGGGCCGCTACCGTTCGTGCGTCGGCGGCGGGCTTGTGCGCACGGACGCTGCGCAATACGTTCCCCGACACAAACCCCCCGCCCGGATCGAAAGGATCGGTGCCAATGCGCAGAGGGATCCTGTCCCTGCTGGCGGCGAGCTTTGTGGCCGCCGGCGGCCTCGCCGCGTGCACCGAGCACGTGACCGGCACCGGCGACCGGCCGCGCATCGGGGTCATCCTGCCCGACAGCAAGTCCTCGGCGCGCTGGGAGACCGCCGACCGCAAGTACCTGTCCGCGGCGTTCAAGGCGGCCGGCGTCGACTACGAGATCCAGAACGCGCAGAACGACAAGAGCGCGTTCACGACCCTCGCCGAGCAGATGATCACCCAGGGCGTCGACGTCCTCATGATCGTCAACCTGGACTCCGGCACCGGCAAGGCGGTCCTCGACAAGGCGCGCAACGCCGGCGTCGCCACCATCGACTACGACCGGCTGACGCTGGGCGGGTCGGCGCGGTACTACGTGTCGTTCGACAACATGCAGGTCGGCACCCTGCAGGGCCAGGGCCTGGTCCGCTGCCTCGCCGACGCGAAGATCACCAAGCCGGTCATCGCGGAGCTCAACGGCTCGCAGACGGACAACAACTCGACGCTGTTCAAGGACGGCTACGACGGGGTGCTCAAGCCGCGGTTCGAGTCCGGGGAGTACGTCAAGGGACCCGACCAGTGGATCGAGGAGTGGGACAACACCCGCGCCGGGACCACGTTCGAGCAGATGCTGACCGCCCAGCCCAACATCGGCGGGGTCATCGCCGCCAACGACGGCCTGGCCAACGCCGCCATCAACGTGCTCAAGAAGCAGGGCCTCAACGGGCGGATCCCGGTCACCGGCCAGGACGCCACCGCGCAGGGGCTGCAGAACATCCTCAACGGCGACCAGTGCATGACGGTGTACAAGGACGTGCGGCGCGAGGCGGCGGCCGCGGCGAAGCTCGCCATCAACCTGGCCAAGCATGAGACGGGCGTCACCGACAACAAGGTCTACGACCCGCTCGGCAAGCGCTACATCGACTCGATCCTGCTCGGGCCCAAGGCGATCACCAGGGACAACGTCAAAGACGTCATCGACGACGGGTACGTCGCGCAGCAGGACGTGTGCACCGGCGAGTTCGCCGCGAAATGCCTAGCAGCAGGTATCAAGTAAGGTACCGGATCTCACCCGGGGATCTGTCAGCCCGGCAGGGCGCGCGGCGGCAGCGGTGCCGGGCGCACCCGCGCCGGGGCGACGCCGCGCCCGCCGCCCGCGGGCCGGCAGAAGGAGCATCGTGACCGACACACCCCTGCTGGAGATCCGCGGGCTCAGCAAGAGCTTCGGCCCGGTCCAGGTGCTGCGTGACGTGGACTTCTCGGTGTACGCCGGACAGGTCACCGCCCTCGTCGGCGACAACGGCGCCGGCAAGTCCACGCTGGTCAAATGCGTCGGCGGGATCTACACGATCGACTCCGGCGACTACTTCTTCGACGGCCGGCCGGTCTCCGTGCACGGGCCGCGCGACGCCGCCGCGCTCGGCGTGGAGATCGTGTACCAGGACCTGGCGCTGTGCGACAACCTCGACATCGTGCAGAACATGTTCCTGGGCCGGGAGATCCGCCGCGGCCTGGTCCTGGACGACATCACCATGGAGCAGCGGGCCGCCGAGACCCTGGCCAGCCTGTCGGTGCGCACGGTGGCGTCGGTCCGCCAGCCGGTCTCGAGCCTGTCCGGCGGCCAGCGGCAGACGGTGGCGATCGCCAAGGCGGTGCTGTGGAACAACCGCATCGTCATCCTCGACGAGCCCAACGCCGCGCTCGGCGTCGCGCAGACGGCCCAGGTGCTCGAGCTGGTGCGCCGCCTGGCCGACAACGGGCTGGCGGTCGTGCTCATCTCCCACAACATGAACGACGTGTTCGCGGTCGCCGACCGCATCGCCGCGCTGTACCTGGGGCAGATGGCGGCCGAGGTGCGGGCCACGGACGTGACCCACTCCCAGGTCGTCGAGCTCATCACCACCGGCCGCAGCGGCGATCTCGGGCTGCGCCAGAACGGAGCGGCCGCATGAGCGGTCCGGAGCGCAGCGGAGGGGCCGCGAACAATGCACACAGTCTCGGCTCGGGCCGGCGCCGCAGCGAAGCGGAGGTGACGGCATGAGCGTCTCGCTGCTGTCCTCCCAGGAGCAGTCCGGCCGGCGGCCGCAGGGGGGCTTCGGGGCGTACGCCCGCGACTACCTCGCCCGCGTCCGCGGCGGCGACATGGGTGCCCTGCCGGCCGTCCTCGGGCTGCTGACCCTGACGATCGCGTTCTCCGTGGCCCGGCCCCGGTTCGTCACCGCCGGCAACCTCGCGAACCTGCTCAACCAGGGCGCGGCCGTCACCGTCATCGCGATGGGGCTCGTCTTCGTGCTCCTGCTGGGCGAGATCGACCTGTCCGCCGGGTTCGCCTCCGGGGTCTGCGCGTCGGTCCTGGCGGTGCTGCTGACGAACTTCGGCCTGCCGTGGTACGTCGCCGTGCTCGGGGCCATCCTCACCGGCGCCGCGATCGGGCTGCTCATCGGCCTGCTCGTGGCCAAGCTCGGCATACCGTCGTTCGTGGTGACCCTGGCCGCGTTCCTGGCCTTCCAGGGCGCGGTGCTGCTGCTCATGAAGGGCGGCACGATCGTCGCGGTCGACGACCCGACGATCAAGAAGATCAACTTTGACGGCCGGTTCACGCCCGAGCAGGGCTGGGTGCTCTACGGCGTCACCGTCGCCGGCATGCTCGCGCTGCACCTGTGGAAGCGCTACAGCCGGGTCCGCCACGGCCTGTCCGCCGAGCCCCTCGCCGTCATCGCGCTGCGGGTCGGCACCGTCGCCGTGCTGCTCGGCGGCGCCGTCTGGGCGCTCAACCTCGAGCGGTCCAAGAGCGACATGACCTCCCAGCGCGGCGTGCCGATGATCGTGCTCATCGTCGGCGTCCTGCTCGCCCTGTGCACGTTCGTGCTCAACCGCACCGCGTTCGGCCGGCACGTCTACGCCGTCGGCGGCAACCGCGAGGCGGCCCGCCGCGCCGGCATCCACGTGGACGCCATCCGCATCTCGGTGTTCGTGATCTGCTCGACGATGGCGGCCGTCGGCGGCATCGTGGCCGCGTCCCGGGACGCCTCGGTCAACCCCAACACCGGCGGCAGCAACGTCCTGCTGTACGCCGTCGGCGCCGCCGTCATCGGCGGCACCAGCCTCTTCGGCGGCAAGGGCCGGGTGCTCAACGCGGTCCTCGGCGGCGCGGTGGTGGCCGTCATCGAGAACGGCATGGGCCTGATGGACTACAGCCCCGGCACGAAGTACGTCGTCACCGGCGTCGTGCTGCTGCTGGCCGCCGGCATCGACGCGCTCACGCGCCGCCGGGCGGCCGCGGCGGGACTGCGATGACGCGCAACGACTAGTCTCACGTCAGCACCCCACAAGAAAGCCGAGCATGCGCGTTGGCCCAAGCCAGGAGGAGATCCGCCGGAGCAACCTCGGAGCGCTCCTGCGTTCCGTGCACCTCCACGGCGCCATGTCCCGCGCCGACCTCACGACGAGCCTGGGACTCAACCGCAGCACGATCGGCGCGCTGACGGCCGACCTCGCCGCGGCCGGCCTCGTGAGCGAGGGCGCGCCGCGCGAGCAGCGGGGCCGGGCCGGCCGCCCGTCGCTCGTGGTCCGCCCGGAGTCCGAGAAGGTGTACGTCTACGCGTTCGCGGTCGAGGTCGACCGCATCGTCGCCGCCCGGGTCGGCCTCGGCGGGGTGCTGCTGGACCGCTTCGAGGCCGCCCGCCCGCGCGGCGAGCACGACGCCGCCACCGTCGTCGCCCCCATCGCCGACTTCGTGCGCAAGATGCAGCTGACCGCCGCCGCCGGCGCCCGCCTCATCGGCAGCGGCGCGGCGGTTTCGGCCATGGCGCGCCGCGACGACGGGTTCGTCCGCCTCGGCCCCCAGCTCGGCTGGGCCGACCAGCCCCTGGGCGAGGCGCTGCGCGACCTCATCGGCGACGGCGGCGCGGTCGCGGTGCGCAACAACGCCGACCTGGCGGCGCTGGCCGAGCACACCCGCGGCGCCGCCGCCGGCTGCGACAACCTGGTGTACCTCTACGGCGACGCGGGCGTCGGCGGCGGCATCATCGCCGCGGGCCGCCCGGTCACGGGCCACGGCGGCTACGGCGGCGAGGTCGGCCACATGGTGGTGAACCCGAACGGCAAGGCGTGCAGCTGCGGCTCCCGGGGCTGCTGGGAGACGGAGATCGGCGAGCACGCGCTGCTCTCCGCGGCCGGGCGCAACCCGACCGCGGGCCGCGACGGCATCCTGGCGGTGGTCGACGCCGCCTCCCGCGGCGACAACACGGCGCAGGCCGCGATGCGCCAGGTCGGCGACTGGCTCGGCTTCGGCGTGGCCAACCTGGTGAACATCTTCAACCCGGAGATGGTCATCTTCGGCGGCACGCTGCGCGAGGTGTACCTGGCCTCGGCGGCGCAGGTGCGCAGCCGCCTCAACCGCAACGGCCTGCCGGCGTGCCGCGAGCACGTCCGCCTGCGCACGCCGCAGCTGGGCCAGGACGCGGCGCTGCTCGGCGCGGCGGAGCTCGCCTTCGAGCCGCTCTTCGCCGACCCGCTGGACCCCGTCGCCCGCTGACGGCTGTTCTCCGGACAAGTCGGGCGCTGGCGCGCCACGACTTGTCGGATTTATACCCCGCCGCCTCCTAAATCCGGGCGATTGGGTTCCTCGCCGACTGGCCCCGGATGCCGCAGGCCGGGGAGTCACGTTCCGCCAGGCCTGCTCCGTGACCGGCGGCGGACGCTGCAGACCCGGGGCTTACGCACCGCTGGGCGTTCTCCGTGACTGACGGCGGACGCCACGGGCCGGGGAGGCACGGACCGCTCGGTTTTTTTCCGTGACTGGCGGCGGACGCCGCAGGCCCGGGAGTCACGGACCGCGCCCACGGCGGGCGTCGCGGTAGCTCGAATCCTGTTCTTTCAGGCAGCGGACGGGTGCGGCACGGTTGCCTGGTGGCCGCGCCGCTCAGTTCCGGGGTCCCCCGCCCGATCAGGGCGTCACGCGACGCTCGGAGACGGATCGGGGGGCACGATGGCGAGCTGGCCGCGCAGGCTGCTCAGGGCCGCCGCGCCCACGCGCGGCTATGCCGTGCTCTGCGGCGGCGTCACGCTGGTGACGGCCGCCCTGTTCGTCGTCTTCGTCACCGCGCCCGGCGGCGCGCTGGTGACGCAGAACGTGTCGAACGTCGCGCTGTGCCTCGGCGCCGCCGCGGCGGCCTGGGCGGGCCTGGCCAAGGCGGTGCGGGAGCGCGCGCGGGTGCGGTGGGCGTGGGCGCTGACCGGGCTCGGGTCGCTGTCGTGGGGCATCGGGCAGGGGTTCTGCATCTGGTACGAAACAGTGCTGAACCGGGAGGTACCGTTCCCGTCGCTGGCCGACGCCGGCTACTTCTGGATGATGCCGTTCACGGCGGCCGGGCTGCTGCTGCTCACGGTCAGCCGGCAGAGCATCGCCCAGCAGGTGCGCAGCATCCTCGACGGGCTCATGATCGCGGCGTCGCTACTGCTCATCACGTGGGTGCTGATCCTCGGGCCGCTGGTGCGCCAGGGTGCCGACAGCGCGCTCGGGCTGCTGATCACGCTGTGGTACCCCGGCGGCGACGTGGTCGTGCTCACCATCATGCTGTTCCTGGTCGCCCGGCTGCGCCGCGGCGGGCGGCGGCCCATGTCGCTGCCGCTGGTCGGGGCCGGGCTGGTCGCGTTCACGGTGTCGGACTCGGGGTACGCGTACCTCACCCTGCTGGACAGCTACGGCTCCGGCAACGTGCTGGACCTCGGCTGGTTCACCGGGTTCATGCTGCTGCTGCTCGCCGCGCGGCGGCCGGAGCGGACCCGCGCGGGCGAGGACGCGCACGCGCTCACGCGGCCGCTCGGGGTCATGCTGCCGTACATCGCCGTGCTCGGGGCCCTCGCCACGAGCACGGCCGAGGTGCTGCGCCACGGCGCCCACGACCCGCTCGTGTCCTGGAGCCGGTCGTCCATCATCCTGCTCATCGTCGGGCGGCAGCTGCTCACGCTGCTGGAGAACCGGTCGCTGACCCGGGACCTGGAGGCCCGGGTCGAGGCGCGCACCGCCGAGCTGCGCGCCAGCGAGCAGCGCTTCCAGGCGCTGGTCCAGCACAGCTCCGACGTCGTGACGGTGATCGACGAGGGGGGCGTCGTGACGTACCAGAGCGAGTCCCTGCAGCGGGTCTTCGGCTACGAACCGGCGCGCTTCCACGGGATCCCGCTCACCGACCTCATGATGCCCGAGGCCGCGCAGGTGCTGGTGGCGGCGATCGAGGCGATCTCGGCCACCGCGTACGGCAGCCGCGTCGTCGAGGTGCCGATGCTGCACGCCGACGGGCACCGCTGCGTGGCCGAGGTCACGCTCACCAACCTGCTGCACGACGAGAGCGTGCGCGGCATCGTGCTCAACTCGCGCGACATCAGCGAGCGCAAGGAGCTCGAGGACCAGCTCGTGCACGAGGCGTTCCACGACGGGCTGACGAAGCTGGCCAACCGGGCGCTGTTCAAGGACCGCCTCGAGGTGGCGCTGCGCCGCCGCGACGAGGTCGCGATCCTGTTCCTGGACCTCGACGGGTTCAAGGAGGTCAACGACAGCCTCGGCCACGCCGCCGGCGACCATCTGCTCATCCAGGTCGCGACCCGCCTCACCGAGGCCGTGCGCGACGGCGACACCGTGGCCCGCTTCGGCGGCGACGAGTTCGCCGTGCTCATCGACAGCGTCGCCGGGCCCGGCGACGCCGACGAGCTGGCCACCCGCATCGTCGCCGCGCTCGACGAGCAGTTCCACATCGAGAACCAGGAGATGCACGTCCAGGGCAGCATCGGCATCGCCCTGACCGGCCCCGACGCCCGCGACGCCGACCAGCTGATGCGCAATGCGGACCTGGCGATGTACCGCGCGAAGTCCGCCGGCTCGGGCCGGTTCGCCCGCTACGACCCGCAGATGCACTCCGGCCTCGTCGAGCGCCTCCAGCTGGCCGCGGACCTGCGCCGGGCCCTGGAGAACGCCGACGAGCTCGAGCTGCACTACCAGCCGACGATCGAGCTGCGCTCGGGCAACATCGTCGGGTTCGAGGCGCTCGTACGCTGGCGGCACCCGGTCCGCGGCATGATCAGCCCGGCCGACTTCATCCCGCTCGCCGAGTCCACCGGCCTCATCCGCCCGCTGGGCCGGTGGGTCCTCGCCGAGGCCTGCCGCCAGGCGGTCGCGTGGGGCATGGACGACCCGCAGCGCGCCATGACGATGGCCGTCAACGTCTCCGGCCGCCAGTTCGACCAGCCGGACCTGCCGGAGATCGTCGGATCGGTCCTGGCCGGCACCGGCCTGCCCGCGGAGCGGCTGTGCCTGGAGATGACCGAGAGCGTGCTGATGACGGACACGGAGGAGAACCTGGCCGTACTGCTGAGCCTCAAGGACATCGGCGTGAAGCTCGCGATCGACGATTTCGGCACCGGGTACTCCTCGCTGGCCTACCTGCGCCGCTTCCCCGTCGACACGCTGAAGATCGACCGCTCGTTCGTCGAGCGGCTGAGCGGCGCGGCGCCGGACTCGGCCCTGGCCCGGACGATCGTGCAGCTCGGGCAGAGTCTCGGGATGGCCACGGTGGCGGAGGGGATTGAGCAGTACGCGCAGTTCCGGGCGCTGCGGCGGATGGGGTGCGATCTGGCGCAGGGGTACTACTTCTCGCGGCCGTTGCCGGCGGCGGAGGCCGGGGAGCTGCTGCGCGATCGCGCCGCTCTGCCGGTGTGACGCGCCTGCCCTGGTGTGGTGATCGCGCCGCGACGGTTGGTGCGGGTGTTCGTCCGTGCCGGGTGGCTGGTGCCGGTCATCGACGTTGCCGCGTCGCTCGCCTGGTCGCCGGCCCGCCGGGCGGTTCGGGGGCGGTCCTGCCTTCGCGCGCCACCGCTGCACCCGCTCTTCGTGCCCACGATCTCGCCTGCCGTGACCGCCCGCGGGACTGTGAGGCGGCTCGCGTGACCGTTCGGCAACCGTCTCCGTAGCCGGTTGGCTCCCCAGCGTGTCCAGCCTGGAACCCGGCCGATGTTCGGTCCCGCCAGCACCCGCCGCAGTTAGGAGCTCGCTCGATGACGGCTGCCATCGCCGACCAGGCCCGCCTCGACCTGCCCGGGCACTGGCCGTCCGCGCTCGGCCCCCGCGCGCTCGCCGGGCTCGACGCGCCGACGCCGTTCCTCGCGGTGGACCTGTCGACGGTCGCCGACCGTTACGCCGCCTTCACTGCGGCGATCCCGGGCGTGTCGACGTTCTACGCGATGAAGTGCAACTCCGCGGAGGACGTGCTCGGCACCCTGGCGGCGCTGGGCTCGAGCTTCGAGGTCGCCTCGATCGGTGAGCTGCGCATGCTGCAGGAAATCGGCGTGGACCCGTCGGAGGTGCTGTACAGCAACCCGATCAAGCCGCCGGCCGCGATCGCCGAGGCCCGCCGCGCCGGACTGTGGCGGTTCGGCTTCGATTCGGAGGGGGAGCTGCGCAAACTGGCGCAGCACGCGCCGGGCGCCGCCGTGTACATCCGGTTGCGGGTCGATGACTCCACGAGCCTGTTCCCGCTGTCGCGCAAGTTCGGCGCGGAGGCGCACGAGGCCCGCGCGCTGCTGCTGCTCGCCCGCGAGCTCGGCCTGCACCCGTACGGCGTGACCTTCCACGTCGGCTCCCAGTGCGGCACGACGAGCGCGTGGCGCCAGGCCATCGCCGCCGCGGGCCGGCTCATGGCCCAGCTCGCCGAGGACGGCGTGCGCCTGGAGATGCTGGACCTCGGCGGCGGCTTCCCGTCCCGGTACGTCGAGCGGGTCCCCTCGCTGGCCCAGATCGCGGACACGATCAACCCGGCGCTGGAGGAGCTGCTGCCGTACCGTCCCCGGCTGCTGGCCGCGGAGCCCGGCCGCCACCTGGTCGCGGAGAGTGCCGTGATGGTCACCTCGATCCTGGGCCGCGAGGTCCGGGCCGGCGAGAACTGGCTGTACGTCGACGTCGGCGCCTACAACGGCATGATGGAGACCCAGCAGAGCGTCCAGCAGTGGCGGTTCCCGCTGTGGACGTCCCGCCCCGACCACGCCCTGGTGCCGCACCTGCCGTTCACCGTCACCGGCCCGTCGTGCGACAGCTCCGACACCATGTTCTACGGCGTGAACCTTCCGTCGACGATCGACGTCGGCGACCGCCTCTACATCGGCTCCGCCGGTGCGTACACGCTCAGCTACGCTTCGCACTTCAACGGCTTCGCACCGCCGGAGCCGGTGTTCGTCGGTGGCCCGGTGGGTACGCCGGCCGCGCCCGCTGCGACGCCGGGTCCGCTCCCCCACGCCGTCACCGGCATGGCTTCGCACGCGCATGCCGGCCACGGACACGTCACTCGCGCGGCGGCTGGGCATGCGCGGGTTACGGACACGTCCGCCAGGCCCGCGGCTGGGCATGCGCACATCGGGGACGTGCCGCCCAAGCCTGCGGCTGCTCACACGCAGTCCGCGCACGTTTCCGTCGGGCCCTCGGTTGCCCACTCGTCGGCCGAGCGGCTTCCGGCGGAGCTTTCGGTCTCCCGCGCGCCGGTCGGGGAGGTTTCGGTGCAGTCGGCGGCGGTGCCGTACGCCCGGCTGGGGGACGCCGCCTGATGGCCGCGACCGATGCGGCCGCGCCGCACCGGTCGCGTCACCGCACCGCTGTGACGGGCGGCCGGCGGCGCGCCGGCCGCCTGCGCGAGCTGCTGGTGTCCGGCCTGGTCGACTCGTTCGGCCTGTCGCTGGGCTGGACCCTGTTCAACCTGGTCGCCACCGCACACGGCGGCCTGTCCATGGCAGCGCTGTTCAACGCCGCGATGCTGCTCGGCGTCGTGCTGTCCGCGCCGGTCACCGGCTGGCTGGCCCGCCACCTGCACGGCCGCACCCTGCTGCTGCTCGCCGCCGCCACGGAGGCGGTGCTGCGGGTGGCAACCCTCGCGGCGCTGTTGTCGGGCGTCGACGGCCGCCTGGTCGCGGCCGGCGTGACGCTGATGCACGTCGCCGCCTACGCAGGGTTCGCCGCGATGCGGGCCGAGGTCGCCGCCGTCGATGCTCGCCCACGGGCCATGACCCGTTACGCACTGTCGATCGCCGCGGTCGAGGCGGCCGGCGCCGGCGTCGCGGCGCTGCTGCCGCTGCATCATGCGGCGCTGGCCGTGGTCTTCGCCGTGTACGGCCTGAGCCTCGCCCCCACGATCCTCACCGCTCGCCGGGCGCGGGTGTTCTCGTCGCCCCGCAACGCGCCGCGCGCGCTGCCGATCGACCGCCGGCGGGCACCATCGACGTCTGCCAACGACACGGCGGTCGGCGCCGACGATGCTCGGTTCGGTGCCGCCGACGGACGGCCCGGCACCGCCAATGGGTTCATCGCTGCCATGGACCGGCGGCCCGGCACCGCCGACTGGCCCATCGATGCCGTGGACGGGCGGCCCGGCGGCGCGTCGCACCTGGCAACCGACCGCGCACCGTCCGGCTCCCGGCCGACGCGCGTCGAACGGCGCCGGGCGGAGGCGGCGACCCGCGCCGCCGCCGGGGTGCACCTTCCACTGCCCGTCCTCGCGGCCGGCGGCGGCGTCATGCTGCTGTCCGCCGGCCCGACGCTGCTGTCGGTCGCGCTCGCCACCGAGCTGCATGGCCAGCACGCGGTCGCCGGCGCGGCGGCGGCGTTCAGCGCCGGCTGCCTGCTGTCGTCATGGGCGGTCGACCGCGTCGGCCGGCTGCGGCTACCCGCCGCGGTCACCTGGCCACTGTGGGGCGTCGGCATGGTGATCGGCTGGCTGGTCGCCCCGGCGCACGTGACCGGGCTGTTCGTGGCGCAGTTCCTGTCGGGCCTGAGCATGACGGCGTTCGAGGGCGGCATGGACGCGCGCCTGGCGCAGGAGGCCCGGCCCGGGACCGTGACGACCGTCCTTGCTTGGAGCGCGTCGACGCGGGCGCTGGGCAGCGCGGTCGCGGTGCGGACCCTGCCGGCGCTCGTCGCGGCGCCGGCCGTCGGCACGGTCGCCGGTGCCGCCGCCGCGCTGCTGAGCATCGCGTCGCTCTCCGCGATGGTCCGGTCACGGATGCAGCGAGCCCGGGCGATTTCAGGCAGCGGCACGACCTGATCACCCGAGCGTGACGGCCCCGCGGCGCTCTGCCATGGTCGCGGGGTCGTCGCCCACCCGCACACGACGTCGCTCGGCACCGCGTTGCAGCGGCGGATGAAGGCGCGTCTGACAGGGCCGACGAAGGCTGCGCCCCACAGCGGTCACGCGGAAGCGGTGCGCGTCGACGCCATCGCGGATGAAGGCGCTTCTGGCAGGGCCGACGAAGGCTGCGCCCCGCAGCGGTCACGCGGAAGCGGTGCGCGTCGACGCCATCACGGACCGGCTCCGTCGATCCCGCGCAGATGCTTCGGCGGCACCGACTCTGCCAGTGACTGGTGCGCGACGTTACGCCGCGGAGAGCAAGCGAGAGGGACCGGAGCCGCAGCGAGCATGGAACTGGAAGCGCCAGTCCAGGGGACGAACGCCGCCGGGTTACGTAAACACAACGATCACGGGTTGATCCAGAGCGAAGAGGGCGCCCGCGGCTCGGGCGCCCTCTGTTCAGCTTCCCGATTCGGCGTGGAACCGCTCGACGATGTCGGATCGGATCCGGCCACGGTCGGACACCTCGAGACCCTGTCCCTGCGCCCATTCGCGGATCGCCCGGTTCTGCTCCCGCTCGGCGCGGGCGGACAGGACCGGGCGGCCACGGACGCCGCCCCGCGCCGGCGGCACGGGCACGGCCGTCCGGCCGATCTTGGTCGCGGCCGCGACGTACGGCGCCAGGACGTCGCGCAGGTCGGCGGCGTTCTTCGTGGACAGATCGATGGTGTACTGCACGCCGTCGAGGCCGAAGCTGAGGCTCTCGTCGGCGAGCCCGCCGTCGAGGTCGTCGATCAGCTCATGGATCACGCGTCTGGCCATTGGCGATGCTGCCTTCCGATACGGGGAGTGAAATTCCGCAGCCCAGCAACGCCCGCCGGACACGCCGAAAACGGTCAGACGGGCAGTGACGGGCACGGAACGGTCGTCGCAGCCTACTGCAACGCTCACGGAAGGCAACCGGCGCCCTGAACGGAAACCGAACTCCCGACGTCGAACGCGTGGTCGACGGCAGGCCCGGGCACAACCGACCGCGCTCTCACGGACCGCAACGCGCGCATCCCGGGTCGATACTCATCGCAGCCAATCGAACACCGAACGCAACGATTTTGGCGTCGACTATTCACAACCGACGAGGGCCACGATTTGTAACAGAGTGCGAGCAGACCACGACGACAGTCCGGCGGTCCAGCAGGCGTTAACGCGTCAACGTGCGAACACCCGAGCCGCTCCACGCGCCCGCTACGACCGAACTACCCGTGCCGCGGCGGCTCCGGCGCCCGGCGCCCGGCCGTCCATCAGCGACAGATGGACGGCCGCCGGCATCACCGAACAACACGTGCCCGGCATCGGGGCACGCTCGAGCTGCCGGACGCGAGGCGGCGAACAGCCCGACGCGAGGCGGCGAACAGCCCGACGCGAGGCGGCGAACAGCCCGACGCGAGGCGGCGAACAGCCCGACGCGAGGCGGCGAACAGCCCGACGCGAGGCGGCGAACAGCCCGACGCGAGGCGGCGAACAGCCCGACGCGAGGCGGCGAACAGCCCGACGCGAGGCGGCGAACAGCCCGACGCGAGGCGGCGAACAGCCCGACGCGAGGCGGCGAACAGCCGGGCACCCGGCAGCGAGGGGCTGCCGGGTGCCTGCAAGCACGTTCTGCGATACCGAAGCGACGGTACGAGGCCGCCGCGAGACCGGTGCGTGACGGTGGGCTTCCCGCGGTACCGATGCGAAATCAGACGGCGGCGCGAGCACGCTGCGCCTCGCGGCGCTCGACGAAGCGTGACGCCTGGGCGTCGAGGTCCGCCATGAACGTCGCCAGCTCGTCGCGCGCCGCCTCGCCGTCGCCGGAAAATGAGCGCTCGAACGCCCGCACCTGCCGCAGCACCGGGACGAGCACGTCGTCGTGGTGCAGCCGCAGGTCGTAGATGCCGGCCTTGGCGATCTGCACGGACTTGCGGCCGAAGCCCTCGATGGAGTGCCCGGGCATCTGGAACGTGGTCGCGACCTTGGCCACGGCCCGCATCGCCGCGTTCGGCGCGAGGTCGAACGCGGCGCCGAGCAGGTTGCGGTAGAAGATCATGTGGAGGTTCTCGTCGGCGGCCACGCGCGTGAGGAGCTGCTCACAGACGGGGTCGCCGGACATCGTGCCGGTGTTGCGGTGCGACACGCGGGTCGCGAGCTCCTGGAACGACACGTAGGCGACGGACTCCACGAGCCCGTCGTAGGAGTTCTGGAAGCCGCCCTCCATGTGCGCCATCCGGGCCCGCTCCAGCGCGACCGGATCGACGGCACGGGTAGCGAGCAGGTAGTCACGGATTGCGATCCCGTGCCGGCCCTCCTCGGCCGTCCACCGGTGCACCCACGTCCCCCACGCTCCATCACGGCCGAACACCGTGGCGATCTCGTGGTGGTAGCTGGGCAGGTTGTCCTCGGTCAGCAGGTTGACGACGAGGGAGACCCGGGCGACCTCGGACAGCCGCGACTGCCCCGGCTCCCAAGCCTCCCCGCCGAGGATGCCGTCGAAGTCGCGGCCCTCGCTCCACGGCACGTACTCGTGCGGGAACCACTCCTTGGCCGTGGCCAGGTGTCGGTTGAGGTTCTCCTCGACTACGGGTTCGAGCTCGCGCAGCAGCGCGAGCAGCTCGGTCGGTTCGGCTGGGCTCACTTGGCCTCCGGTTCGTACACAGCGGGTGACGGTGCGCTACCGCCCAGGTGGGCCGGCAGCCACCATGCGTCGTCCGTACCCTTCGGTTGCTGCGGGTAGTCCCGCTGGGCCCGGTCGAGCATGGTCGTCATACGGGCGCGCAGCTCGGCGGTGACCGCGTCCTGGCTGTCGCGCCGCTCGGGGTGCAGCGGCTCCCCAATAGAAATCGTGACTGCGACACCACGCTGCGTGAGATCGCGCGGGTGTCCCTTCGTCCAGAACCGCTGGGTCCCCCACAGCACCATGGGTATCAGCGGCGTACCGGTTGCGGCAGCAAGCCGCGCGGCGCCGCTCTTCATGTCCTTGATCATGAACGACTGGCTGATCGTGGCCTCGGGAAACACGCCGACAACCTCGCCGGCCTTCAGCGCGGTGAGCGCCGCCTTGTACGAGGCCATGCCGGCGTCGCGGTCGACGGGAATGTGGTGCATGCCACGCATGAGCGGGCCGCCGATGCGGTTACGGAAAATCGAGTCCTTGGCCATGAAACGCACCAGGCGCTTCGAGCGGCGTGCACCGAGCCCGCAGAAGATGAAGTCGAGGTACGACACATGATTGCAGGCGATCACCGCGCCCCCGTCGGCCGGCACGTGCTCCTCGCCCTCGATCCTGATCTTCATGTCGAGCAGCGCGAACAGGGTCCTCGCGAACGCGATGACCGGCGGGTACACCAGATCTGCCATGACAATACGCTAGCGGCCCCAGCTGGGACGCACCCGGTACCCTGCCTCAAGACCACATGACTCGCAGGGAGTTCACAGTGCAGGATGAGGTGCAGGACGCCCCGTCGCCCGCGGATGCACCGGAAACGACCGACATCTCGCCCGCGGTTGCACCGGAGACGGTCGGCATCGAGGTCGACGTGGTCGTGGTCGAGCCGGAGTCGCGATTCGGCAAACCCGGGCCGCCGATGCGCCGTTCGCCGCTCATCATCGGGTTCACCGCCGGGCTGGGGTTGCTGCTCGCCTACAGCACGTATCTGGCGGTGCAGAACGTGCGTTCGATTCTCATTCTCATCTTCATCGCGATGTTCCTCGCGATCGGACTCAACCCCGCGGTCGTGCGCCTGACGAAGTGGGGCCTGCCGCGCGGGCTCGCGGTCGCCGGCGTCGGGCTCGGCGCGATGCTGGTGCTCTGCGGCGGCATCGTCGCGCTCATTCCGCCGCTGGTGCAGCAGAGCAACGAACTGGTCGACAATCTCCCGCAGTACATCGACAACCTGCGCCGAAACGACCAGCTGAATCATCTCAACGAGCAATACCACCTGCTCGACCAGCTCAAGAACGTCGCGACGCCGGGAAACGTCACGAAGGCCCTCGGCGGCGTCTGGGGCGGCGTCCAGGTCGCGTTCTCGGCGCTGTTCAACATCTTGACCGTCATCATTCTCACGGTGTACTTCATGGCCGCGTTCGACCGGCTCAAGGAGGGCGGCTACCGGCTCGTCCCGGCGACCCGCCGCGAGCGCGTCCGGCTGCTCGGCGACGAGATCCTGGCGAAGGTCGGCGCCTACCTCGGCGGCGCCCTGGCCATCGCGGTCGTCGCCGGGCTCAGCTCGTTCGTGTTCCTGCTCATCATCGGCGTCGCGTACCCATACGCATTGGCGGTCCTCGTCGCCATCACCGATCTCATCCCGCAGATCGGCGCCACGCTCGGCGCGGTCGTGGTGAGCATCGTCGGTTTCGCCACGTCGATTCAGGCCGGCATCGCGTGCGTCGTGTTCTTCGTCCTCTACCAGCAGGTCGAAAACTACGCCATCTATCCGACAGTGATGCGCCGCGCCGTGAAGGTCAGCGATCTGGCGGCCATTCTGTCGGTACTGCTCGGCGTCGCCCTGCTCGGCGTCGTCGGCGCGCTGATCGCGATCCCGGTGGTGGCCGCCGTGCAACTGCTCGTCCGCGAGGTCGTCATTCCGCGCCAGAACAACCGCTAGCCAAGGTTCGCCGTTCGCACGATTCCGCGGCGGTACGCGCACGAGCCGCCGGCGCCGTTGTCCTCAATGGCGCCGGCAATCCCCCGCGGGCGCGTCGCCGGCGGCGAGATGGTGTTTGCGAACCGGGCGACCTGTACACTTCGGGCCATGCAGGACGAGTCGTCTCGCGGACCGGTGGCCTTTCTGGCCCGTCCGCATCGCCCTGCCCTCGTTTCGCGCACCCTCGAGGAACTGCGCGGCCCGGTGCACGGCGTCGTCGAACTGCCGCAGCGGCTGATGTGGAATCCGCAGCGCCGCTTCGATCTCGACAACCACGACCTGCTGTTGTGGATGTACGAAAACGTGCTCCGCGAAGCAATCCGCCACGACGAGCTGCGCCGTTTCCTCAACAAGCGCCTGCTGCTGCAGGTGTGGCCGGAGCTGAACCTCCCCCACGGCGTGCGCCGCGCGTGGGAGGCCCGCCACGCCGCCCTGCGCGCCCGGTGACCGCCCCTTATACCGAGCGCACCCGGTGATCCCCTTCTACACCGACGTCGCCCGCGTGGCGCTGGCGGTGGCGGAGCGTCACGGCTTCGTGCTCGGCGGTGGCTTCGCCTGGCTCATGAACGGCCTCGTCGAACGCCCGACGGAGGACGTCGACCTGTTCACCGACACCGACGGCGCCGCCGGAGCCGCGGCCGACGCCGTCTGCGCCGCGCTGCGCGAGGCCGGGTACACCGTCCACGAGGAGGAGGCCGACGACCTCCTCGAGCTCTTCGCCGGCTTCGACCAGCGGGAGTTCACGGTCGGCGACGGCACCCGCACGGTACGTCTCACCCTCTCCCGCCTGGACCGGCACCAGAGCCCGGTGATGATGGACGTCGGCCCGGTCATGCACCTGGACGACCTCATCGCCACGAAGGTCGCCGCGCTGGTCAACCGCCGCGAGGTACGCGACTACATCGACGTCGCCGCCGCCCTCGAGCGCTACACCGTCGACGAGCTGCTCGACCTGGCCCGCCGCCAGGACCCGGCGCTGGAGGACGACGACATCGTCGCCGCCGGCCGCTACCTGGACCGCCTGGACGACGGCCGCTTCGCCTTCTACGGCCTGGACGCAACGCGGATCGCGGCGCTACGCACGCGCCTCGCCACCTGGCCCCGCTGATCCCGGCGTCACCCCGCCCAGCGTCACGTAAGCCCCGCGTCACGCAAGCCCCGCGTCACGCAAGCCCCGCGCCGCACACGTGCCGTCCCGCACGGTCTGCATCGCTCGCGCTCAGTTCGCGCACCCCGTACGTCGCGAACCGTGCCGCCGCGCACGCTCTGCGCGCGTGACGATCGGTTGCGCGCTACCGTGCGGTCCGTAGCGGCCCATCGACCCGATTGCGATGATGCGAATGTGACCACGGATCCGCTGCTCGAACGCGCCCGGCAGCTCTGGGCGGACCTGGCCGGGGCGCCGGTCACATTCATGGAAACGGCCATAACCGTGGCGACCTCCCCGCAGTCGTGGCTGTGCCCGCCGGGCTGGGTGGGCATCGTCGCTCTGGGCCAGGCCGTCATCGCCACCGCGCCGGACGACGAGACCGCCGAACTCGTACGCCAAGCCCTCAGCGATCTCCCCGCCAGCGCCATGATTGACGCGGCCGCCGTGCGCGGCCGGCTGCCCGTTCAGGATGAGCTGGGCCCGGCGACGCTGGCCTACTGCGATGCTGCCGCCTTCCGTCTCCTTGAGGCCGGCACCGCTGAAGTCGGCAGCCCGGCGCTCAACGGCCCGGCAGTCGACGGTGTGGCGCTCGACCCCGGAAAGGTCGAGGCGATTCCGGCGGACCACGCGGACATGTCGGCGCTGCTCGCCCGGGTCCCGGCCGACGACGCCGACGAAGCCGCCCTCTCCGACATCACGTCCGCGGCCTTCGTGTTGCGTGCCGGCGGGGACGTCGTCGCGGCCGCCGGTTACCGGGCGTGGCCCAGGGATACCGCCCACGTCAGCGTGCTCCTCACTCCGGCCGTGCGTGGTCGCGGCCTCGCGCGCATAGTCGCCGGCGCTGCCGTCGCCCACGCACTCGACGCCGGCCTGTTCCCCCAATGGCGGGCCCGGCCCGAGGCGTCCCGCCGGGTCGCGCGGGCGCTCGGCTTCCGCGAGCTGGGCTCCCAACTCAGCATCGACCTCCGCCCCGCCAACCGTTGACCTACAGGGCGTTGTCGTTTCGCCACAGGTCGAGCAGGCCACGGAAGTGGCCGATGAAGCGGTCGTGCTCGTGTGCCGGGTACGTGCTGCGGACCGTGCTCACCAGCAGCTCGTCGAAGCCCGGCGAGTGGACCCACTCGGCGACGAGTTCCGGCACGTGACGCAGGGTGGTGTCGCAGAACTCGCGGTACTCGTCGATGTCGAAGTAGCCGTCGGCGAGCTCGCGGTACCGCCGCAGTTTCTCGCCGTAGTCGGCGGTGGTGTCGGCGACCGCGAAGTAGTTCGCGGTGTCCATGTCGAGGCGGGCCCGGCGGCCGGTGATCACGCAGAACGCGGTCCAGCGCAGCAGCGCCGTCATCGCCCACGGAAAGTAGTAGTGCAGGCTCGTCAGCGCGACGTCCGGGCAGGCGTTGGCGTAGTCGATCGGATACACCACACCGTCACGGATCAGGCACTCACAGGAGTTGAACTCCCACCGGAAGAACGCGTTGACCAGCCGCGAGATGGTGACGACCTCGTCGCCGACGGCGTCGGTCAGGAAGCCGTGCGCCACCTCGTACCGTTCGTGCATCGGCAGCGACGGCCGGAACTTCATGACCATCGTCTCCGGCCCGATCGACAGCGACCGCGCGAACACGTCGTAGCCCTCGACCGACTGCTGCAGGTGCATGAGCCGCTCGCCGGACTCGTCGTACGCCGCATGGAGCTGCGCACTGTTCGCGATGCGTGACACCCCGACCCAGGCGCCCCCGTCGTACGGCTTCATGAACAGCGGGTAGCCGAGCCGCTCCGCAACGGCGTCGAGGTCGAACGGACGGTTGTACTGCTCCGCCGTGTACGCCCACTTGGCGTGGTCGACCGGGTTCTTGTACGGCACGAGCACGGTCTCCGGCACGTGGAGCCCGAGCCGCATCATCGCGCAGTACGCCGCGTGCTTCTCCATGGACTGGAACGTGAACGGGCTGTTGAGCAGGTACACGTCGTCCATGAGCGCGATCTTCTTGAGCCACTCGCGAGGGTGGTAGTACCAGTACGCAAGCCGATCGATCACCAGGTCATGTGACGGACGGTCACGCAGGCTGAACGGTTCGATGGTCACCCGCACGGTCCGCAGCCGATGCCCGCCACCGTTGCGGTCGGTGACGGTCCCGAGCCGCGCGACGAGCGTCTCGTACGCGCGCGGCCAGTCCTGCTCCGTGCCGAGCAACAGCCCGACGAGATGTTCTGTCATGACCGCACCACCATCGGATCGATCACGCGAGGGTTGCTGCACTCGGAATCGGACAGTCGGCATCGCACCATCGCGGCAGCCGCGCGGTGAGAGCCGGACCGTGGGCTGCTGATTGCGTTACCGCTCGCTCGGCATTGCCTCACCGCGGCCTCCATCCCGCCGGGTCCGCTGACCACGACGCCAAGTCCTCGGCTCGTAACCGGTCGGTCCTCGCCCTGCCGCCTCGCGGGCGACCAGTCCGTACTCGACCACCGATCGCTCACGGCACCCGCAACCGGATGGTCGGAAGCGGAGCAGCGATCGCCCGTGGGCGGCCACTCCATGATTGACCAGCGGTTGTCCGGCGCAGCCGGGGACAGGCCGTCCGGCGTGGGCCACCGATCGCTCGGCTCAGTCCCGGGCGGCCGGTGCGCCGGGCGCGCCGGCCTTGTCACGTACGGTTCCATCTCGGTCATCCGTGACCTCCTGCAGAAGGCGGTGCAGGTGAGGGTCGAGCGCATCACGCCACGTGACCATCGAGTGGCCACCCGGCACCTCAAGCAGCGGCGCGCCGAGCCGGCCCGCCATTGCACGGTTGTTCAGCAGGTTCTCCTCGTCGCGCCCGCACGTCAAGACCACCCGCGCCGCAACCGGACGGACGGTCTGGACGAAGGCGATGATCCGGCGGAACCACGGAAAGCCGGACTCCTGCGGGTCGAGCTCAGCGGTGAAGAAGCTCCCCGACTGCAGGAACAACCCGGCGAAGCAGCCGGGATAGGTGGTCTCGGCGTGCAGCAGGGCGAGCCCGCCGAGGCTGGCCCCGAGCCCCACTACGGGCCCGGGCGGCAGGCTCGGTAACACGTCGTGCACGAGGGCGGCGGCGTAGGCGGGGTTGGCCGAGTACCACTCGCTGCGACTGCCGGGTGACAGCAGTACGACGTTGTGGTGCGGGAAGAGCCGCGACAGACCGGCGACGCGCTCGTACTCCGGCCCGTCGTGGGCCAGCAGCACCGCCGACGCAACCGGCCGCGACGCCGGCGGCACGGTACGTGCCTGGATCGTCACACCGGGATCGCGGCCCACTCACGCACCATAGGTCAGATGATCGTTCGGCGCAGGGCTCACGGGCGCCGGCGGGGCCTCCGGCATGACGATCCACAGCATCGGGTACGCCAGCACGGCCAGGCCGCCGGTCAGCAGGATGGACAACAGGAACACCGCGCGGATCATGGTCGGGTCGGTGTTCAGGTATTCGGCGATACCACCCAGCACGCCGGCCACGGTGCGGTCGGTCTGCGAGCGGCGAAGACGCTTGATGTCGGTCATGACTGCAAGGTTGCCCGCTGAAGCGCCCCGGCGACCTCGGGTAACGCCCTGAACGACCCCTGAGACCGGCCCCGGATGCCTACCGATCGCACACGCCCGGCTACGTGACCGCCTCGGCGGATCAGCATTGCACCACCCGCGCTGACGGAATGCAGCGACAGCAGGGTCCATCCCGCGACGCCTCGCAAAGCCAGCTGCAAAACGGGCGGGACACGCCGGACATCTCTACCCTGACGCGCATGACGACCCCTCCGCTGGAAGAACCGCCCACCGGCTCCCCCAAGCCGGCGGGCGCCGCTGACTCTCCCGGGACCTCGCCGGCCGCCGAGCCCGCCCCGGCCACCGACGTCTCCGACGCCGCGCCGCTCGCTGAGGCCGCCCAGCCTGAGCCGATCGCCGATCCTCAGCCCGCGCCAGACGCTGAAGCCGCCCAGCCCGAGCCGATCGCCGATCCCCAGCCCGCGCCAGACGCTGAAGCCGCCCAGCCCGAGGCGATCGCCGACGCCGATCACCACGCGCCGGCCGCCAAAGCTGCTCAGGCCGCGCCCGTCGCCGAAGCCGCTCAGCCTGCGCCGGTCGCGGAACCGACCTCGGTATCGGCGAGCGACGCGTCCCAGGCCGTGGCCGACGGTGACCTCGCCCCGAACCCGAACATCGACGAGCTCGTGGAGCTTGACCGCAGTACCGTCACGGTCGCCCGTTTCGCCGACTACGCCGGCGCGCAGCAGGCCGTCGATTACCTGTCCGACAACGGCTTCCCGGTCGAGCGGACCGCGATCATCGGCACCGACCTGCGCCTGGTCGAGAACGTCCTCGGCCGCCTCACCGTCGGCCGCGCCGCCCTGGCCGGCGTCGCCAGCGGCGCCTGGTTCGGTCTGTTCGTGGGCATCCTGTTCACGCTGTTCAGCAACTCGAACTGGCTGGGCATCCTCGTCACGACGATCCTCGTCGGCGCGCTGTGGGGCGGCGTCTTCGGCGCCATCGCCCACGCGCTCACGGGCGGTCGCCGGGACTTCACGTCGCGTAGCTCGCTGCAGGCCGGCCAGTACGCCGTGACCGTCGAGGCCGGGTACGCCGACGAGGCCCGCGTCCTCATCACCCGCCAGAATTGGCGCGCCGCCAACGCCTGAACCGCTCCCCCACCGCACCGGCAGACGCCGGGACAACCCGGAAGCACCGACCCCGAGCCGCCGCGCGGCCATCCGAGCCGCGCGGCGCACGACGGTCCCGGACTTTCAGGCGTTCGGCGGGTACTGCATCTGCTCAATGATCTTCTGCAACGCACTCGCCAGCGTCTCGCGCTCCTGCACCGTAAGCGTCGCCAGCGCGTGAGCGGCCAGTCGCCGCTGGGCGTCCTCGATCGGCGCCCGGGCCGAGCGCCCCTTGTCCGTGAGGTACAGGCGCACCAGACGCCGGTCCCCCGGATCGGGCCGCCGCTCGATCAGCCCGTCCTTCACCATCCGTGTCGCCGTGTTCACCACGGTGGGCGTGGCCATCTGCAGCCGGCCCGCCAACTCCCCCGGTGACAGCCCGTCATGCTCCCACAACACTTCGAGCACAAGGTTCTGCCCGATGCGCACACCGTGCACGCTCATCGCCTCATCGGCGGCCGCTCGCAACAGCTTCTGAGCCCGCGCCATCAGGCGAATCACGTCAGTCACGTTTGCATGCTAACGAGCTGCCGGCCACCTTTCGCCAGCCTGCAATCGATCCCGACACTCTCGGGACCATCGCTTGATCCTCGTCACCGGCGGCCGGGCTTCATCGGCAGCCACACCACCCGCGCACTGCTCGACGCAGGAGCCGACGCCCTGTCCGCATCACGCACACGGACCGAATCGACGCCACTAGCACCAAGCCGTCGCCGCTCGCCGCTCGTGGCTCGAATCCGGCTACGAGAGGCGAGCGCCACGCGCGCTCAGCCATCCTAGGAAGCTAGGTTAGGACGCTTGGTTCGTGGTCCCGGGATAGGGGGCGTGATCAGGTAGCGGTGCCACCCACCAGAGCGGTCGCGGAGGAGGACAGCCGCCCGTGGGCGCGCCGGCTTGGGCTTTCAGTGGGTGGCGTGCACGGCGCGGGCGTTGCGGGGCCGGGTATAGCGGCGGGCGAAGCGTTCGTTTCGGGGCCCAGACGGCAGGCTCGCAGGTGCCGTCGGGCGCGGACAGCAGAGGGCACGTGGACCGCGAGAGTCGCTCACCGAGGCCGCAGGCCGACGCGGCACACGGCCACACGCCGACGCGGCACACGGCCACACGCCGACGCGGCACACGGCCACACGCCGACGCGGCACACGGCCACACGCCGACGCGGCACACGGCCACACGCCGACGCGGCACACGGCCACACGCCGACGCGGCACACGGCCACACGCCGACGCGGCACACGGCCACACGCCGACGCGGCACACGGCCACACGCCGACGCGGCACACGGCCACACGCCGACGCGGCACACGGCCACACGCCGACGCGGCACACGGCCACACGCCGACGCGGCACACGGCCGCAGGCCGACGCGGCACAGCCGGGGTGAACGGCTGGACGCGGCGGACGGCTGGCTAGACGGGCGTCGGTGGGTGTGGGCGGGCGTTTAGAGCGAGTGGCGGGGCGGGGTGTCCGTCAGAGGGGCCTCGCCGTCGGCCTCATGGGCGCCGACCTGCAGCGCGTGGGCCGGGGTGTGGGTGTCGCTGGCCGGGCCGGCGACGCCGGTCGCCTCGTGGGCGCCGCCTGCCGACTCCCGATCGGTCGTCTGCGAAGTCGACGACGAACCGTTCGGGGAGGTGGAGGCCGCAGCGCCGGGCGAGGAGCCGGCGCCGTTGGGAGATGGAGCGGTCGAAGCGGACACACCGGCGCTCGACGACGCGATGCCTGAAGGCGCGCCAGCGCCGGACGCCGAAGGGGAGCCGGAGGCGGCGGAGGCCGACACGGAACCCGAGGGGGCGCCAGCGCCGGAGGCCGAAGGCGAGGCGGAGGCTTCGGAGGCCGAAAGGGAGCCCGAAGCGGCGCCGACGCCGGAGGCCGCAGGCGAGGCGGAAGGCGAGGCCGACAGGGAGCCGGTGGGCGAAGGTGTGCCGGCGCCGGACGCGGAGGCGGAAGTGGAGCCGGAGGCGGCGTCCTCGGCGGCGCGGGCCTGGGCGGCGGACATCGAGCGGAGCGGGATCTCCGGCAGGAACAGAATGGTGATGAGGCCGGCGACCATGATGCATGACGCGACCAGGAACACGACGCTCATCGAGTCGGAGAAGCCGACCTTGAACGGGTGGGCGATCGCGGCGTCGAGCTTCTCCAGGAACGACGTGTCGTTCAGGGAGCCGGAGCCGGACTGCTGGGCGGCCTGCAGGGCCTGCAGCTGCTCCGGGTGGGCGCGGCCGGCCGACTGGAACGACGGCGTCGACTGGGCGGCGGTGAAGGCCGACTTGATCTTGTTGGGCAGGAGGCTGAACAGGACGGACAGGAAGACGGCGGCGCCGAGCGTGCCGCCCATCGAGCGGAAGAACGTGACCGTCGAGGTGGCCACGCCGATCTCGCGGGGGTTGGCCGCGTTCTGCACCGCGGTGATCACCGGCTGCATGTTGCCGCCCAGGCCGAGGCCCATGAGCGCCATGATGAGCATGGTGCGCCACAGCGGGGTGTCGGCGCCGATGCGGGAGAACAGCACGAGCGCGGCGAGCATGAGGGCGGCGCCGACGATCGGGAAGATGCGGTAGCGGCCGGTGCGGGCGATGACCTGGCCGGAGATGATCGAGCCGCTCATGATGCCGAGCACCAGCGGCAGCAGCATGAGGCCGGCCTTGGTCGGGGTCGCGCCCTTGACGATCTGCAGGTAGAGCGGCAGCGTCAGCAGGCCGCCGAACATCGCCATGCCCAGGATGAAGCTCGAGATCGAGGCGACCGAGAACGTGCGGCCCCGGAACAGGCGCATCGGCAGCAGGGCCTCGTCCTTGTAACCGAACTCCGCGATGAGGAACAGCACCAGGCCGACGGCGCCGATGCCGTAGCACAGCAGGGAGCGGCCGGAGCCCCAGCCCCACTCGCGGCCCTGCTCGGCGACGGTCAGCAGCGGCACCAGCGTCACGATGAGCGCCAGGGCGCCGGGCCAGTCGATGCGGTGGTCCTGGCGGCGGTGCGGGATGTGCAGCACGCGCATGACCACGATGAACGCGGCGGCGGCGATCGGGACGTTGATGTAGAAGATCCAGCGCCAGCCGGTGATGCCGAGCAGGTCGCTGGAGCCGGCGAAGAAGCCGCCGAGCACCGGGCCGAGGACGCTCGAGGTGCCGAAGACGGCGAGGAAGTAGCCCTGGTACTTCGCCCGCTCGCGGGGCGGCACCACGTCGCCGATGATCGCGAAGGCGAGGGAGAACAGGCCGCCGGCGCCGATGCCCTGCACCGCGCGGAACGCCGCGAGCTGGTAGATGTTGCCGGCCACGCCGCACAGCACCGAGCCGATGATGAAGATGGCGATCGAGAACAGGATGAACGGCTTGCGCCCGTAGATGTCCGACAGCTTGCCGTAGAGCGGGGTGGAGATCGTCGACGTGATGAGGAACGCCGTCGTCGCCCACGCCTGCAGCGAGAACCCGCCGAGGTCGTCGGCGATGGTCCGCATGGCCGTCGAGACGATGGTCTGGTCGAGCGCGGCGAGGAACATCGCCATCATGAGACCGGTCAGAATCGTGATGATCTGCCGGTGGGTCAGGACGGTGCTGTCCTCCGCGGCGGGTGCCGTTGTGGTCAAGGCGGTTCTCCAAGTGAGAGCAAGCCGTTTCGATCCGATCGCGTTTCAGAATTCACGCTACTCCTCGATCGGTGACACTAGTCGGTGGGTACGACAGAAAACGGAGGCGTCAACGCGTGGCAGCAACACTGGTGGTCAAGCAACTCGCCGCCGGGCACGGGGACAAAGCCCTGTTCACCGGCCTGGACCTGGTCGCGGCGCCCGGCGACGTGATCGGCCTGGTCGGGGTGAACGGGGCCGGCAAGTCCACGCTGCTGCGCACCCTGGCCGGGCTGCTGCCGATCGAGGCCGGCAGCGTCGCGCTCAGCCCGCCGTCGGCGACCGTGGGTTACCTGCCGCAGGAGCCGGACCGCCGCCCTGGCGAGACGCTGCGGGCGTTCCTGGCCCGCCGCACCGGCGTCGAGCAGGCCCAGCGGCGCATGGACGCCGCGGCCGAGGCACTGACGCAGCAGCAGGACGCGGCGGACGAGTACAGCGCGGCGCTGGAGCGCTGGCTCGCCCTCGGCGGCGCCGACCTCGACGAGCGGGCCGGCGAGGTCGCCGCCGACCTCGGCCTGGCCGTCGACCTCGACCTCGAGATGACCGCGCTGTCCGGCGGCCAGGCGGCCCGGGCCGGCCTGGCCAGCCTGCTGCTGTCGCGCTACGACGTGCTGCTGCTCGACGAGCCGACCAACGACCTGGACCTCGACGGCCTGGAGAAGATCGAGGCGTTCGTCAACGGGCAGCGCACGAAGACCGTCATCGTGGTCAGCCACGACCGGGAGTTCCTGGCCCGCACCGCCACCGGCATCCTCGAGCTCGACCTGCACCAGCAGCAGGTGCACTTCTACGGCGGCGGGTACGCGGCCTACCTCGAGGAGCGCGCCGTCGCGCGCCGCCACGCCCGGGAGCGCTACGAGGAGTACGCCGACACGAAGTCCGACCTCGAGGCCCGCGCCCGGATGCAGCGCGCCTGGATGGAGAAGGGCGTGAAGAACGCCCGCCGCAAGCAGTCCGACAACGACAAGATCGGCAAGTCGAAGAAGATCGAGTCGACGGAGAAGCAGGCGGCGAAGGCCCGCCAGACGGAGCGGCTCATCGAGCGGCTCGAGGCCGTCGAGGAGCCGCGCAAGGAGTGGCAGCTGCGGATGGAGATCGTCGCGGCGCCACGGGCGGGCGCGGTCGTCGCCACGCTCGGTTCCGCCGTGGTACACCGGGGTTCCTTCACCCTCGGCCCCGTCGACCTGCAGATCGACTGGGCCGACCGGGTCGCCATCACCGGCGCCAACGGCTCGGGCAAGACCACGCTGCTGGCCGCCCTGCTGGGCCGCCTGCCGCTCGACGAGGGGCGAGCCCACCTCGGCCCGGGCGTCGTCGTCGGCGAGGTGGACCAGGCCCGGCGGATGTTCGAGGGCGAGCACTCGCTGCTCGACGCGTTCCGGCTCGCCGTACCGGAGCAGAATCCCGCCGACGTGCGCACCCTGCTGGCCAAGTTCGGGCTCAAGTCGGGGCACGTCATGCGGCCGGCGGCCAGCCTCTCCCCCGGCGAGCGCACCCGCGCCGCCCTCGCACTGCTGCAGGGCAAGGGCGTCAACCTGCTGGTCCTCGACGAGCCGTCCAACCACCTCGACCTGCCGGCGATCGAGCAGCTCGAATCGGCCCTGGACAGCTACCCGGGGACGTTGCTGCTGGTGACGCACGACCGGCAGATGCTCGAGGCCGTGCACACCAACCGGCACATCGAGGTCGTCGACGGCAAGGTCACCGCCGCGTGAGCCTCGAGGAGTTCTGGGCCGAGCGGCACCTGTGCACGGTGTCGACGATCCGCCGCGACGGCACGGTCCATACGGTCCCGGTCGGCGCGACCTACGACCCGGCGACCGGCACGGCGCGCATCATCACGTCCGGTAAATCCCAAAAAGTCCGAAATATCGAACATAACGCGCAGATCGCAATATGCCAGATCGACGGCCGACGCTGGAGCACCCTCGAGGGGCACGCAACGATCCAGACGGATGCCGAGAGCGTCAAAGACGCCGAAGAACGGTATGCGCGCAGGTACAAACGGCCCAGAATCAATCCCGAACGCGTGGTGATCATGGTCACCGTCACGAGGGTGTTGGGAACGTATCGGCCCACCTGACATTCAGCGTTCAACAACAGGAAAACACCTGACCTGACGCTGCCACCATGCAGCGCAACATTCTCCGAAGCGGACTCGTCGCGGTGGCCGTCGTGGCCGCCCTGGCCGGGTGCGGCTCCTCTCAGAAGGCCGCGGACGCTCAGAACAATAAGACCGGCGCCGCCTCCGCGACGTCGGCGCAGGACCTGGGCGGCCTCGACGCCCTCGTGGCCGCGGCCAAGGCCGAGGGCACGCTCAACGTGATCACGCTGCCGCGCGACTGGGCGAACTACGGCGAGATCATGGACACCTTCAGCAAGAAGTACGGCATCAAGGTCAACGACGACAACCCCGACGGCTCGAGCCAGGACGAGATCAACGCCGTCAAGTCACTCAAGGGCCAGGACCGCGCGCCCGACGTGCTCGACCTCGGCGGCGCGTTCGCCCAGTCCGGCGCGAAGGAGGGCCTGTTCGCGCCGTACAAGGTGCAGACCTGGGCCGACATCCCGGCCAACCAGAAGGACGCCGACGGCGCCTGGTACAACGACTACGGCGGCTACATCTCCATCGGCTGCGACGCCAAGAAGATCGCGGTCTGCCCGCAGACGTTCGCCGACCTCAAGAAGCCGGAGTACAAGGGCAAGGTCGCGCTCAACGGCGACCCGACCAAGTCCGGCTCGGCGTTCGCCGGCGTGTTCGCCGCGGCCCTCGCGGGCGGCGGCAGCTTCACCAACATCCAGCCCGGCATCGACTACTTCGCCGCGCTGAAGAAGTCCGGCAACTACATCCCGGTCGAGTCGACCCCGGCGACCATCGAGAAGGGCGAGACCCCGATCTCGATCGACTGGGACTACCTCAACGCCGGCTACACCAAGGAGCTGGCCGCCAAGGGCATCGACTGGAAGGTCGCGGTCCCGGCCGACGGCATCTACGGCAACTTCTACTGCCAGGCGATCAACAAGACCGCTCCGCACCCGGCCGCCGCGCGGCTGTGGCAGGAGTACCTGTACTCCGACGAGGGCCAGAACCTGTTCCTCAAGGGCTCGGCCCGGCCGGTCCGGCTGCCGAAGATGACCGCCTCCGGCAAGGCCGACGCCACGCTCGTCGCCGCCCTGCCCCAGGTCGACGCCGCCAAGGCGCAGCTGCCCTCCCCGGAGCAGGTCGACGCGGCCAAGAAGGTCCTCACCGACGGCTGGACCAAGGCGCTGAACGGGTGACCACCCCCGCCGCAACTCCCGTCCGGGCACGGTCCTTCGCGGACCGTGCCCGGCGGTGCGGCCCCTGGCTGGCGGTCGCACCCTTCCTCCTCGTGATGCTCGTCGGCCTCGTGCTGCCGGTGATCGCGCTCGCGACCGGCGCATTCGAGGGCGACTCGCTGGCCAGCTCCGTCGGCAGCGGCTACCGCCACGCGCTGTGGGGCTCGGTCAAGCTCTCGCTCGTCTGCGCCGTCCTCGGCGCGGTGTTCGGGCTGCTGGTGGCCCGCGCCGTGCTCGCCGGCGGCGCCGTGCTGCGCCGGCTGGTGCTGACCGCCTCCGGCGTGCTGGCGAACTTCGGCGGCGTACCGCTGGCGTTCATGTTCATCGCCACCATCGGCAACGCCGGCATCGTCACCACCGCGCTGCACGACTGGACCGGCCTCGACCTGGCGAACTCGCCGTTCAGCCTGTACCAGTTCGGCGGCCTCGCCGTCGTGTACCTCTACTTCCTGGTACCGCTCATGGTCATCGTCATCGCGCCCGCCCTCGACGGGGTGCGCGCCGAATGGTCCGAGGCGGCCGAGAACCTCGGCGCGAGCCGCTGGCAGTACTGGCGCCACGTCGCCGGCCCGCTGCTCGCCCCGCCCGTCATGGCCGGCGCGCTGCTGCTGTTCTGCGGCTCGCTCTCGGCGTTCGCGACCGCCCAGGCGATGGTCGGCGCCACGGTACCCCTGGTCACCCTCCAGATCGCCAACGCCCTGTCGGGCAACGTCTCCGCCGACAACGCCGGCGTCGGGGCGGCCCTGGCCATCGAGATGATCATCCTCGTCTCGATCGTCATGGCGGTCTACTGGGCGATCGAGCGCCGCACGGCGAGGTGGCTGCGGTGACCGCCGTGCTGACCCGGCCCGCCGAGGCGCCCGTCGTCAAGCGCCGCAAGCGGGGCAGCGCCGCCCGGGTGACGACCCTGATCGTCGCCGGCGTCTACTTCCTCGTGCCGCTGGCCGCGGCGATCTGGTTCACCATCCAGGACAAGGTGCACGGTGGGGTCACCGGCGAGTACTACACCAGCATCCCGCAGGCCGAGGGCTTCGCCGACGCGCTGCGCCGCTCGCTCAGCCTCGCCGTGCTCACCGTCCTCGGCGTGCTGCTCGTCACCGTCCCGGCGATGCTGGCTGTGACCCTGCGCCTGCCCCGGCTGCGCCCGATCGTCGAGGGCCTGTCGCTGCTGCCGCTGGTCATCCCGCCGATCGCGCTGGTCGCCGGCGTCCGCGACATGCTGGCGCTGGGCCCCAACCAGCTGGCCGGCACCCCGTTCGGCGACGCGCTGGTCTCCTCGCAGGACCCCGAGCTGCCGATCATCCTCATCGTCGTGTACATCGTGCTGGCCACCCCGTTCGCCTACCGTTCCCTGGACGCGGGCATCCGGGCCGTCGACGCCCGCACGCTGGTGGACGCGGCCCGCGGGCTCGGCTCGTCGTGGTTCGACGTGGTGTGGCGGGTGCTGCTGCCCAACCTGCGCGGCGCGGTCCTCGGCGCCGCGTTCCTCACGCTGGGCCTGGTCCTCGGCGAGTACACCATCGCCAGCATCCTGCTGTTCGAGACGCTGCCCACGTGGCTGGTGAAGATCTCCGGCGAGAACGGGCAGCTGTCCGTCTCCGTCAGCACCGCCAGCCTGCTGTTCACCTGGCTCCTGCTGCTCGTCGTGTCCCTCGCGGACCGGCCCAAGACATCCCGGAGAGAATCATGACCGCTGTGGGTGTGCGCATGCTCGGCATGCGCCGCAGCTTCGGGGCGGTGCACGCGCTGGACGGGCTCGACCTGGTCATCGAGCCGGGCGAGTTCATCGCCCTGCTCGGCCCGTCCGGCTGCGGCAAGACCACGGCCCTGCGGGTCCTGGCCGGGTTCGAGACCGCCGACGCCGGCACCGTCTGGGTCGGCGACAAGGACATCACCGGCACCCCGCCGAACAAGCGCGACATGGGCATGGTGTTCCAGGCGTTCAGCCTGTTCCCCAACCTCACCGCCGCCGACAACGTCGCCTTCGGGCTGCGCGTGCGGGGCGTGGACGGCGCGAGCCGCCGCAAGCGGGCCGCGGACCTGCTCGAGCTCGTCGGGCTCGCGCACGTCGGCAGGCGGTACCCGCACCAGCTCTCCGGCGGCCAGCAGCAGCGCGTCGCGCTGGCGAGGGCGCTGGCCATCGAGCCGCGGGTGCTGCTGCTCGACGAGCCGCTGTCGGCGCTGGACGCCCAGGTGCGGGTGCAGCTGCGCGACGAGATCCGCCGCATCCAGCAGCGTCTCGGCATCACCACGCTGTTCGTCACCCACGATCAGGGCGAGGCGCTCAGCGTCGCCGACCGGGTCGGGGTCATGAAGGCCGGCCGGCTGGAGCAGCTCGCCGACCCCGACACGCTGTACCACCGCCCGGCCACGCCGTTCGTCGGCGAGTTCGTCGGCACGATGAACCGGCTGCCGGGGGTGCTCGGCGCGGACGGCACCGTGCGCGTCCTGGGCGCCGACCGGCCGGTGGCCGAGGGCAGCGCGGCCGCGCCCGGCGACGTGGTGGTGCTGGTGCGGCCCGAGGCGATGACGCTGACCGCGTCGGGCAGCGGCACCGCCCTCGTGGTGGTCCGCACGTTCCACGGGGCCCTGACCCGGCTGTCGGTCCGGCTCGGCGACGGCGACGAGGCCCTCGTCGACCTGCCCAGCCCCGCCGCCGCGGGCATCAGGCCCGGCGACACGGTCACGGTCGGCGTCGGCGAGGGACCCGTCCTGGTCACTGCGGCGCAGGAGCCGGAGGCCACGCCGGCCCGCCAGGTGGCGGCGGGCTGACCGGCGGCCCCGACACCGGCGGCGTCCCGGGTGCAGGCGGCGCAAGCGGCGGCATCCCGGGACCCGGCGGCGGCAGCGGCGCCCCCGAAACCGGCTGTGCGAACGGCTGACCGAACGCCGGCGGCGGGGCCGGCTGGCCGGGAATGGGCGGCGGCGCATACGGCTGGCCGACCGGCACCGGCGGTGCGTAGCCACCGAACGGGGCGACCGGCGCGGCGGGCGGGGCGAACGCCGCCGGCGCCACGGCAGCGGCCGGCGCGGGCGCGACGACGAACGGCGACACGCGGCGGCCGATCAGCTCGATCAGCCAGATGACCAGCAGGCCGACGAGGGCGCAGATCCCGGCGATCAGCACCGGCACCCACGCGCCGCCGCCCTTGAGCTGCACGATCTGGTACAGGAAGTCGACCACCACGGTGCCGAGCACGACGCCGAGGATCCCGGCCCGGCGGCCGAACGGGCTCACCGCGCCGAGCAGCACCGCGCCGAAGGCGAAGACGAGCAGGCCCGTGTCGTACGGCACCGCCGCGCCGAGGTACCGCGTCTGCAGCAGCCCGGCGACCGCCGCCAGCAGCGACGAGCCGGTGATGCCGACCAGCGCGCCGACGAGCTTCGCCCCGCTGAACGCGCCCGCCTCGCCGCCGTCGGCGCGGTTGGCCGACAGGAAGCGGCGCACCGCCGGGATCGCGAAGACCACCGCGCCGGCGATGGAGACCAGCGCGAACGCGATCGCCCAGATCCAGTAGCTCTCCGGCCGGGAGTAGTCCTCGACCCGCACGGTGCCGTTGCGCGCCTGACTGACCAGGAGAGCCTGGACGACCATGCCGCCGGCGAACGTCACCGCCCACGCCGGCAGCCCGGTCAGGCCGGCCAGCAGGCCCGCCACCAGGCCGAAGCCGAGCGCGGCGAGCACCGCCAGCAGCATGCTGCCCGAGCTGGCGTACACCCACCCGGTCAGCGAGACGAGCTGCCCCACGGCGAGGTTGGGGGTGCCGGTGCGAAACGACAGGGCGAGCCCGACCGCGGCGAAGCCCATCCACGACAGCGTCGACCACGCCGCGCCGCGCCCGAAGACGTTGTCGTTCACGGTGTACAGCGCGATCGTGACGCCGATCGCGATGAGCAGCAGGACGGCTTCCCAGATCAGGTTCGGCAACAGTTCGCGCAGCGGCCGGGGCGGCGGTGCGGCGGAGACGTCGGTCATGTCGCGCAACATACCGCCGATCGGCAAACGTCGCTGTCAGTGCACGCCCGACCCGCCCAGGGACACCGAAACCGCCCGGTTCGCACTACCCTCACGCCGTGACCGACGAACGCACCGCCCGGGCGCACGGCGAGCTGGACCTGGCCCGCGCCGCCCTCGACGGCGGCGACCTGGCCCACGCGGCCGGGCACGTCGCCGGGGCGATCGCCTCGGCGCCCGGCCTGCCGGAGGTGCATGAGCTGCTCGCCGCCCTGACCGCGCGGGCCGGCGACGAGGGGGCGCTGGAGCTGTTCCCGCTCGAGCAGCCGGCGTTCATCGGCACCGTCGTGGCCCGCGCCCACCTGCAGGGCCGCCACGACCCGATCGGCGGGCTGCGGATGCTCGCCCAGGCGACCCAGTTCGACTCCGCGCAGCCGTGGGCCGACGTGAGCTGGGTGCGGCACCTGGAGCCGCGCCGGCTGGACCCCAACGAGCTGGCCCGGCTGTTCGTGGCCGTGATGTCGAGCCTCGGCGACCCGGCCGAGGCGCCGGTGGCGGCGGCCAACGAGGTGTACCTGGACCTGGCCCGCCGGGCCACCGCCGCCCATCCGGGCAGCGCGCTGCTGCACGGCGCCGCGGCCGGCCTGGCCCGCCGGTTCACCGCCCTGGCCCCGGCGGCGCTGGCCGACGCGGTCCGCTGGGGCGCGCACGGCCACCGGCTGCGCCCTGACAAGCTGACCTCGGTCTGGTACGCGTACGCGCTGAAGGCCGACGGCCGCCTCGACGCCGCGCTGCAGGTGATGCGGCAGGCGTGGCAGGCCGAGCCCGGCGAGGTCGACCTGTGCGCCGACATGGCCAACTGGCTCGCCGACGCCGGCCGCGCCGACGAGGCCCTCGAGCTGCTCGACACGGCGATGCGCCAGGAGCCCGGCTACGACTGCGCCGTGCACACCGCGGCCCGGCTGCGCTTCCAGCGCGACGGCGACGCCGCCCACCTCGTCGGCCTCGTCGACTTCATGCGCGAGCACCCGCTGACCAGCCACGAGCACACCGACCTGGCCGGGGCGTGCCACGGCCGGCCGTGGCTGGGGATGGTCGGCGGCCCGTCGGAGTCCGTCATCAACCTGCTGCACCAGGTCGAGCGGGAGCGCCGGCCCGGCCTGGAGGGCACCGCGACCGTGTCGGCGCTGGAGGTGCCCAGCGCCCTGGCCGTCGTGCGGCGCGAGCTGCCGGGCCTGGACCTCACGATCGAGGGCGCCCCGCCGGCGGACATGGTCGGGCCGCAGCGCCCCGAGGGCCGGGTGCTGTGGCGGTACGACGGGCTGCACGCCACCCCCGCGGTGCCCCCGCCGCCGCAGCGGGCCCGGGAGCTGCTCGATCGCCTGGTGTGGCCGCTGTGGCCGGACCCCGTCGCCGCGTATGACCGGGCGCTGCCGCTGGGCCAGCTCGGCGCCGAGGAGCTCGTCTCGCTGCTGGTGCACCCGCCCGCGGGCACCGACCCGAAGCTGCCCGACGGTGTGTGGGAGCGGGCCGGTCAGGTGTACGCCTGCCTGGGTCTGCTGCACTGCGAGGAACTGCGGGCCGGCGCGGAGCCGGGCGACACGGCCCGCTCGCGGGAGCTGCTGACCGCGATCGCGTTCGGGGTCGAGGACTGGACGACCGAGGCGGCGCTGTTCGCGCTGGTGGTGGCGGCGTGGCTGGACCCGGGCTGCCGGGAGGAGGTCCGCGGCGTCGTCGGGCGGCGCTTCCTCGACGCGATGCAGCAGTCGCGCCACCGGGTGGTGACGATCCGCGAGTCGCTCGGCGAGCTGGCCCTGCTCACGCCGCAGATGGTGCCGCAGGTGGCGGCGCTGGCCCGCGAGCTGCTCAGCCGCCGTGACGACGAGCCGGCCGGGCAGCACGAACCGGCCGGCCCGCCCGAGCATT
Organism: Dactylosporangium sp. CA-139066; assembly: GCF_050936175.1. Classification (NCBI taxonomy): domain Bacteria; kingdom Bacillati; phylum Actinomycetota; class Actinomycetes; order Micromonosporales; family Micromonosporaceae; genus Dactylosporangium; species Dactylosporangium sp. CA-139066. The sequence goes on from NZ_JBNJNH010000001.1 coordinate 5,656,369, forward strand.
CGGGCGGGCCGGCCAGGAAACGTCGCTGGTTCGGAAAGCGTTAGGCGTCACCAATAGTGACGGCGACCGGCCAGCGGGCGGCCCGCCGCACCCATGATCCACAGCACGGCGCCCACGATGAGCAGGACGATGCCGATTGTCTCGATGATGCCGACGTGCAGGAACAGGCCGACAAGGAAGAGGATCAGGCCTAGGATGATCATGTGTGCTCCCGGGGGACGAGGTACCGATCTACGTAGATCTGATTACCCCGGGCCCCCCGGTCCGCAAACACTGATCACCCGCGGCGGCCCCGGCGGGCGCGGATGTAGTCGGCGACCACGTACCGGCCGAGGTCGTCGGGGTCGGGGGTGAAGACCCGGCCGCCGTTGCGGCGGGCGACCGCGTCGACGAAGCGGCGCAGGCCCGGGTCCTCGCCGAGCATGAAGAAGTTGAGTACGGCGCCGTAGCGGGTCAGCTGGTCGACCTCGTGGACGGTCGCGGTGACCGTCTCGCGGGTCGAGGGCCACATGAAGTACGACGAGCCGTCGTCGAGCAGGTGCGCGGTCGGCTCGCCGTCGGTGACGACGAGGATCACCGGGTCGGAGGACGGGTGCCGGCGCAGGTGCCGGGCGGCGAGCTTCAGCGCGTGCTGCAGGTTGGTGCCCTGCACCATGTCGGGCTCGACGGCGGCGAGCTGCTCCTGCGACAGGGTCATCGCGTAGCGGCCGAAGCCGATGATCTGCAGCGCGTCCTGCGGGAAGCGGGTCTCGACCAGGTGCGACAGGGCGAGCGCGGCCTGCTTCATCGGGCCCCAGCGGCCGTCGGCCATCATCGAGAACGACAGGTCGACGCAGAGCGCGACGGCCGCGGAGACCCGCCGCTCGGTCTCGGCGATCTCGAAGTCCTCGACGTCCAGGGCGATGGGCATGGTCGTGGTGCCGTCGCCCGACAGGTCATGAGCGGCGGCTCGGCGGCGGACCGCGTTGCCGATGGTGCGTACCACGTCGAGGGCCTGCTCGTCGCCGTACCGCCATTGACGGGAGGCGCCCGTGAGCTCACCGGCGGCGCCGGCGTCGCGCAGGTCGTGCTGGCCCTGCCGGCCCGCGTGCAGCTGGCCGAACACCGTGCGCAGCGCGGTGCCGCCGAGCCGGCGCAGCGCCTTCGGGCTCAGCGTCAGCCCCTCCGGGCCGCGGGTCACCCAGCCCTGCCGGCGCAGCTGCTGCTCCAGCTCCCGCAGGCGGCGCACGTCGTCGGCGGCGGAGCGGCCCAGCTGCCGCTCGACCGCCTCCACGTCGACGTCGTCGAGGGTCGCGCCCGGGTGCTCCTGGCCGAGCTGGTCGAGCAGGTCGTCGAGGTCGCCGATCTCCTCCAGTGCCCCGGCCGCCTCGCCGTAGCCGAGGTCGCGCTCGCCGCGGACCCGCTCGCCGCGGCCCCAGTTGAGGTTGGGCCGCAGCGCGCGCAGGTTGTCGGTGAGGGCGGCCATCTCGCCGGCGAGGTCGCCGAGGGACTGGGCCATGAGCTCCTCGAGCTCGGCGCGCTGCTGCGGCGACAGGGAGCGCATCATACGCTCCCCCGCCGCCGCCCGGCGGGCGAGGGCGTCGATGAGCTCGTCGACGTTCGCCGGCTTCTCCGGGAAGAAGTCGCCGTGGCGGTTCATGAACTCGGCGAACTGGTCGTCGGTGTTCTCGCCGCGGGCGTGGCGCTCGAGCAGGGCGTTGAGGTCGCGCAGCATCTCGCGCATCGCGGCCTGCGCCTCCGGGTCGCGCAGCGCGCGCTGCATGCCCTGGAAGCGCTGCTCGACGACCTCCTGGCGGAGCTGGTCGAGGATCTGGTCGTACAGGGCCCGGGCCTGCGCAGACGTCCACCGGTAGTCGGACAGTTCCGAGACCGCCCGCGCGGTCGAGCGCGGCAGCGCGTCCAGCTGGGCCTCGGCGAAGCGAGCGTCGTCGGTGTCCAGCTGGGCCAGCGCGTCCCGCTCGGTGGCCAGGGCCTGGTCGAGCAGCTGCGAGGCGCGGGTGACGGCGCCGTCCAGCTGGCCGCGGCGCATGGCGTCGCGGCGCAGCCGGCGCGCCCGGGCGAGGAGGTCGTCGAGGCCGCGGCCGCCCTGCGGGCCGCGGCGCAGCAGGTTGCGCAGCGCCTCGCGGAGGCTGCCGCCCTCGAGGACCTCCGCGCCGACCTGGTCGACGGCGGCGCGCACGTCGTAGGGCGGGGCGAGCGGGTCGGGCCCGCCGCGCCACGCCCCGTAGCGGAACCGGTTGTGCCGCAATTCAGCCTCCGTACACGGTGCGGCCGTCGTCGGTGAGGTCCTTGGACAGCCGCCGGGTCAGGTGCAGGCCCTCGAGGGCGAACTCGACGCCGGCGGCGGCCTCGCCGCGGCTGGGCGCGTCGCCGAGGCCGAGCCGCTCGAGGACCTTGGCCAGCCCGGGGACGGTGCCGACCTGGCGCAGGATCTCGTCGGCGCCGGCCAGCTCGCCGGTCTCGACGACCTGGCCCTCGGCGACGAGGTCGGTGAAGCCGGACAGGTCGAGCCCGGCGAGGCGGGCCCGGAACGTGTCGGCCGTCGCGGTGCGCAGCAGGTGGGCGAGGATCTCGATCTCGCGGCCCTCCTCGCCGCTGTCGAACTCGACCTTGCCGCGCAGGGTGCTGGTGACCGACACGGTGTCGCCGATGCGGGCGACGGGCCGGTCCTCGCCGAGCATGCCGGCCCGGCGCAGCGCGGACGCGGCGACGGTCTCGGCGGCGGCGATGGCGAAGCGGGCCGACACGCCGGAGCGGGCGTCGACGGCCGGCGACTCGCGCACGGCGCGCGTGAAGCGGGCGATGACCTCGACGACGTGGTCGGGGACCGGGGCGACGAGGCGGGCCTCCTGCCGTACCAGATCCATCTCCAGATCCAGGTCCAGCGGGTAGTGGGTGCGGATCTCGGCGCCGAAGCGGTCCTTGAGCGGCGTGATGATGCGGCCGCGGTTGGTGTAGTCCTCGGGGTTGGCGCTGGCCACGAGCAGCAGGTCCAGCGGCAGCCGCAGGTTGTAGCCGCGGACCTGGATGTCGCGCTCCTCCAGCACGTTGAGCAGCGACACCTGGATGCGCTCGGCGAGGTCGGGCAGCTCGTTGACGGCGAAGATGCCGCGGTTGGTGCGCGGGACGAGCCCGAAGTGGATGGTCTCGGGGTCACCGAGGGTGCGGCCCTGCGCGACGCGGATGGGGTCGACGTCGCCGATGAGGTCGCCGACGCTGGTGTCGGGGGTGGCGAGCTTCTCGCCGTAGCGCACCGACCGGTGGATCCACTCGACCGGCAGGGCGTCGCCGGCCTCGGCGGCGAGGCGCCGGCTGGCCGGCGTGATCGGCTCGAACGGGTGCTCGTTGAGCTCGGAGCCGGCGATGACCGGCGTCCACTCGTCGAGCAGGGAGATCAGGCCGCGGATGACGCGGGTCTTGCCCTGGCCGCGCTCGCCGAGCAGGACGAGGTCGTGGCCGGCGAGGATGGCCCGCTCGAGCTCGGGCAGTACGGTGTCGTCGTAGCCTACGATGCCGGGGAATCGGGGTTCGCCGGTGCGCAGCCGGGCCAGGAGGTTCTCGCGCAGCTCCTCCTTGACGGTGCGGAACCGGTGGCCGGCCGCGCGGAGCTCGCCTGCCGTGCGGGGAAGGTCCAGAGGCTGGTCTGGCGTCACAGTCACCGTTTGAACCTAGCGCGCGACCGAAGCCCGGTGTCGACATTGACGCCGACCGTCGACATTGACACTTTGCGTCAACATTGACGACCCACGTCGACGCAGCGGCTTTTCGCGGCCTCCAGCAGACGCGCGTCCACATGGACGGCTCAGAGCCGTTTCGCGGCCTCCAGCCAGCGTGCATGCACATTGCACGGCTCAGAAGCGTTTCGCGGGACCCGGCGGACGCGCACGTGCATCGACGGCTCAGCGGCGTTTCGCGGGACCCGGCGGATGCGCACGCACATCGACGGCTCGGAGGCGTTTCGCGGGACCCGGCGGACGCGGACACGCATCGACGGCTCGGAGGCGTTCGCGGGACCCGGCGGATGCGCACGCACATGAGCCACTCAGGAGCTTCCGCCGCCTCCAGTAGACGCGCACGCATGTGGGCGGCTCAGAAGGTCTTCGCGGCCTCCAGCAGACGTGCTCGCACATGGGCGACCGCGGGGTTCGCCAGCCCGGTCCGATGGGCGAGGAACAGCGTGTTCAGCGGCGGTACCTCGGGCGTGTGCAGCGCCACGAGACGGCCCGCGGCGAGGTCGGCCCGGCACAGGTACTCCGGCAGCACGCTGAACCCGGCGCCGGCCCGCACCGCGGCGAGCACGGCGTGCAGGTTGGGCACGACCACGTCGGCGGTGCGGGTGGCGCGGGTGTCGAAGACGCTGCGCCAGTACCGCCGCACGATGGGCAGCTCCTCGGCGTACGCGACGAGCGGCGCCCGCTGCGGGTCGGGGTCGCAGCCGGGCGCGGCGACCAGCACGAACTCCTCGTCGTAGAGCGGCTCGGCGACGAGGCGCCGCTGCCGGGGCCGCGCGGTGAGCACGGCGAGGTCGAGGGCGCCGGACTCGAGGCCGCGCACGAGGTCGTCGGAGAGCCCGAGGGTGACCCGCAGCCGCAGGCCCGTCCCGGACAGCGGCGCGAGGGCCGGCAGCACCAGCTCGGTGAGGAACTCGGCGGCCCCACCGAGGTGCACGGTGCCCGTCGCCGCGTCCGGCTGCGGGGCGACGACGGCCTCGAGCTCGTCGAGGGCCCCGGCCACCTGGCGGGCCAGCAGGTCCGCGACGGGCGTGGGCGCGACGCCGCGCGGCAGGCGCACGAACAGCTGCCGGCCCAGCGCCGCCTCCAGGGCCCGGATCTGCCCGGTGACGGCCGGCTGCGACAGCGACAGGCGCCGCGCCGCCGAGGTCACCGACCCCTCGCGGTGCACGGCCAGGAAGGTTCTCAGCAGGTCCAACGAAACTGCCATAAGAATTGCGATGGTACGGCCCCGGCTAGCACATTGGTCGTGATGGCACCCGGTGGGCCAACCTTGGCCGCATGTCCACGATCCTCATCGTCCTGACCAGCCACGCGACCCTCGGCGACACCGGCCGGCCGACCGGCTACTACGTCTCGGAGGCGGCCGAGCCGTGGCGCGCGTTCACCGCCGCCGGCCACACGGTCGAGCTCGCCTCGATCGCCGGCGGCGTGCCCGCCGCCGACGGCGACTGGGCCGGATTCGAAGACTTCCGCCCGGTCGTGGCGGCCGGCACGATCCCGGTCGGCGCCGCCGACCCGGCCCGCTACGACGCGGTGTTCCTGGCCGGCGGCCACGGCACCATGTGGGACTTTCCCGGCTCGGCGGAGCTCGCGGCCCTCGTCGAGGCCGTACACGAGCGCGGCGGCGTCGTCGGCGCCGTCTGCCACGGGCCGGCCGGCCTGCCCGCCTCCGTGCTCGCCGGGCGGGAGGTCGCCGGGTTCACGGACGAGGAGGAGCAGGCCGTCGGGCTCACCGGCGTCGTGCCGTTCTCGCTGCAGCAGCGCCTGACGCAGCGCGGCGCCGTGGTGCGCACGGCGCCCGCCTTCCAGGCGCAGGCGGTCCGCGACGGCCGCCTCGTCACCGGCCAGAACCCGGCCAGCGCCGCCGGCGTCGCCGAGGGCGTCCTGCAGGCGCTCAGCGAACGCTGAGCACCTCCGGGGCCCGACGGCGGGAGCTCCTCCGGGGCCCGACGGCGGGAGCTCCTCCGGGGCCCGACGGCGGGAGAGCTCCTTCGGGGCCCGGCGGCGGGAGCACCTCCGGGGCCCGGCGGCGGGAGCTCCTCCGGGGCCCGGCGGCGGGAGCCGGGGCGGTCAGCGGGGGAACCGGTGCAGCATCCGCAGCGTGCCCGCCGCCACGCCGACGGGCACGGCGGCGGTCACGCCGTCACCGAGGCGTGCTGCGGGCGCTCACGAACGACGGTGCAGATGGCGGCGGTCACGCGGTCACCGAGGCGTGCTGCGGACGGTCGGCGCGGACACATGGCGCAGCGTCACGCAACGTGATCGATTGCGTGCGGTGGGCGCTCAGGGAACGCTGAGCTCCTCCGGCTCGGGGGCGGCGGGGGCCGGGGCGGTCAGGGCGGGCACGTGCCGCAGCAGACGCAGCGTGAGCGCCGCCAGGGCGACGAGCACGACGGCGCAGACGGCGGCGGTCACGTGCAGGCCGGTCGTGGCGGCGGCCCGGGCCGCGGCGAGCAGCGGCTCCGCGGTGTCCGCGGGCAGGCCGCCCGCCGCGGCCGTCGCCGCCGTCACCGTGTCGCGCGCGCCCGCGGCGGCCGGTGCCGGCAGGCCCGGCGGGAGGTCGACGACCGCGCGGTACACGGCCGTGCCGAGGCTGCCGAGCAGCGCGATGCCGAGCGCGTACCCGAACTCGCCGCTCACCTCGTTCAGGGCGCCCGCGCTGCCGGCGCGCTCCGGCGGGGCCGAGCCGAGCACGATCCCGGTGGCCAGGGTGACCATCGGGCCCATGCCGATGTTGGAGATCACGAACGCGACGATGATCGGCAGCGGGCCCGCCGTCGCCGGGATCAGCACCACCAGGGCGGCGCCGAGGGCGGACAGCAGCAGGCCGCCGCCGATGAGCCGGCCGGGGCGGAAGCGGCGGGCCAGCAGCGGCGAGACCTGGAAGCTCGCGGCGCTGGCGATCGCCGCCGGCAGGATCCACAGGCCGGCGTCGCGCGGGGACAGGGCGTCGACGAGCTGCAGGTGCTGGGTGATGAAGACCATCATCGCGCCGGTGACCATCGTGCCGGCGAACATCCCGCCCAGCGCGGTCGCGAATGCGCGGTCGCCGAAGAGGCGCAGGTCGAGCAGGGGGTCGGCGAGGCGGCGCTGGCGGCGGACGAAGACGACCGCGACGGTCAGGCCGAGGGCGAGCGCGGCGACGGGCAGGGGGCGGGCGCCGTCGCGGGCGAGCTCCTTCACGGCGTACACCATGGGAAGGATCGCGGCCAGGGACAGCCCGACGCTGGGCAGGTCGAACCGGCGGGCGCCCGGATGGCGCTGCTCGGGCAGCAGGATCGGGCCCAGGATGAGCAGCAGCACCATGGCCGGCACGCCGAGCAGGAACGCCGAGCCCCACCAGAAGTGCTGCAGCAGCAGGCCGCCGACGACCGGGCCGATGATCGCGCCGCTCATGAAGCACACCATCCACACCCCGATCGCCAGGCCGCGGCGGCGGGGGTCGGGGAACAGGCCGCTGATGAGGGCGAGCGAGGACGGGGCGAGGGTGGCGCCGGCGATGCCGAGGGCGGCGCGGGCGGCGATGAGCATGACCGGGCCGGTGCTGTAGGCGGCCACGGCGGAGGCGGCGCCGAACGCGGCCGCGCCGAGCAGCAGCAGCCGGCGGCGGCCGATCCGGTCGCCGAGCGTCCCCATCGTGATCATGAAGCCGGAGAGCAGGAAGCCGTACACGTCGAGGATCCACAGCTGCTCGGTGCTGCTCGCGTGCAGGTCGGCGCCGATGCGCGGCAGGGCGAGCAGGAGCACGAACACGTCGATGGAGACCAGCAGGGCGGGCAGGGCCAGGACCGCGAGGCCCAGCCACGGTGAACGCTTCGTCATGCCTACCGGTCGGAGCGGCCCGGCCGGTCTCGACATCCGGCGGCGGTCAATCCTGGAAGCGCAGGTCGAGCCACGAGGTGAAGCCGTGCCAGGTGGCGGTCGGGTCGTGGCGCAGGTAGTACTCGGCGGCGTCCGGGCGGCCCAGCCGCAGCACGGCCAGGACGACGCAGCCGATGGCGGCGGTGACGGCGCAGGCCTGCACTGCGGTGTACCACAGCGGCAGCAGCGGCTGGAGATGGTCGAGCTGGGCCTGGTCGGCGGTCAGCAGCGCCGAGTCGGGGCTGTACACGACGCTGAGCAGCAGCGACAGGATGACCACCAGCAGCGCCCAGCCGACCAGGCCGCGGGTCTGCGGCCGGCGCCGCGGCACGGCCATCGCGGCGCCGGCCAGCAGCGTGGCCAGGCCCAGGGCGAGCACGAACGCGCCGATGAGGTGCACGTAGACGGTCTCGATGAGCGTCGCCTCGTTGCGCGTCCAGGGCCCGAGGCGTGCGACCAGGCCGGCGTAGCGCAGCAGCAGCCAGCCGGCCGCGACGGCCTGGCCCGCCTGCAGTCCGGCGCACGCCGTCACCAGCCAGAACGCCACCCGGACGGGATGCACACGCTGACCGTACGACGCCATGAGGCAGGATGGAGGCGAGGTTTCGTAACGAAGGAGTCAACGCATGGCGCTGAGCAAGCCCGAAGTCACCCTGCCCGACGGCCCGCCGCCCGCCGACCTGGTCATCGAGGACATCACCGTCGGCGACGGCCCGGAGGCGGTCCCCGGACAGCAGGTGAGCGTCCACTATGTGGGAGTCTCGCTGTCGACGGGGCGCGAGTTCGACGCGTCGTGGAACCGGGGCGGCAGCTTCGACTTCAATCTGGGCCGTGGCCAGGTCATCGCCGGCTGGGACCAGGGCGTGGCCGGCATGCGCGTCGGCGGCCGCCGCAAGCTCGTCATCCCGCCGCACCTGGGCTACGGCGACCGCGGCGCGGCCGGGGTGATCAAGCCGGGCGAGACCCTGGTGTTCGTCGTCGACCTGCTCGGGACCAACTGACCAGGGAATCCAACGCCGTCGCGCGTCGCTCCATTCCCGGTTGGTGGGATCACAACCCTCAGCCGGGAATGGAGAAATTCACAGCCTTCCTTCAGCCGCTTCGTCATATTCGGATGCGATGCTGGACCATCGGCGGCGGGCCGATGAGGCGGGGCATACGAAGGGGTGTGCAGATGACGGTGCAGTCGGCGGCCGCGCGGGCGAAGCGGATTCTGATGGTGGGCGCTCCGGGCGCCGGCAAGGGCACTCAGGCCGATGCGATCGCGAAGCAGTTCGGGATCACCCACATCGCCAGCGGCGACATTCTGCGCCGGCACATCTCCCAGGGCACGACCATCGGGCGCACCGTCGAGGACATCGTCAACAAGGGCGAGCTCGTGCCCGACGCCATGATCATGGACATGCTGCGCAAGCCGGTCCTGGCCGCCGCCGACACCGGCGGCTACGTGCTCGACGGGTTCCCGCGCACGGTCGAGCAGGCCGAGGCGGCGTACCGCACCGCCGGCAACCTCGGCGTCGGCGTCCAGATCGCCGTCCACCTCGACGTGCCCGAGGAGGAGCTGATCCGCCGGCTGCTCGCCCGGGCCCGCGGCGCCGACGACACCGAGGACGTCATCCGCCACCGGATCAAGGTCTACGAGGACAAGACGCGACCCCTGCTGGAGTACTACGCCCAGCGCGAGCTGCTCATCCAGGTCAACGGCGCCCGCCCGGTGGCCGAGGTGACCTGGTCGATCGTCGTGCAGCTGCAGCGGGCGTTCAAGCGCTCCACCGCGCACGGCACCGCCGCCCGGCCGGCCACCGCCGCGGACCGGGCGGTGGCCTGACCGCACCGGTGCTCAGCCGCGCAGCGCGGCCGACACCACCCCGCGGGCCTCGTCCTGGATCCGGGCCAGGTGCTCCGGGCCCTGGAACGACTCCGCGTACACCTTGTAGACGTCCTCGGTCCCGGACGGGCGGGCGGCGAACCAGCCCGACCCGGTCGTGACCTTGAGCCCGCCGATCGCGGCGCCGTTGCCCGGTGCCGCGGTCAGCTTCGCCGTGATCGGCTCGCCGGCCAGGCTCGTCGCGCTCACCTGCTCGGGCGAGAGCTTGCCCAGCACCGCCTTCTCCTCGCGGGTGCAGGCGACGTCGAGGCGCGCGTAGGCCGGCTCGCCGTGGCGGGCGACGAGGTCGCGGTAGTGCTCGCTCGGGGTCCGGCCGGTGCGGGCCAGGATCTCCGAGGCGAGCAGGCACAGCAGGATGCCGTCCTTGTCGGTCGTCCACACCCCGCCGTCGCGGCGCAGGAACGACGCCCCCGCGCTCTCCTCGCCGCCGAAGCCGATCGAGCCGTCGAGCAGCCCGGGGACGAACCATTTGAAGCCGACGGGGACCTCGAGCAGGGTGCGGCCGAGGTCGGCGGCGACCCGGTCGATCATCGAGGACGACACGAGGGTCTTGCCGATCGCGGTGCCGGCCGGCCAGCCGTCGCGGTTGCGGTACAGGTAGTCGATCGCCACCGCGAGGAAGTGGTTGGGGTTCATGAGCCCGGCGTCGGGGGTGACGATGCCGTGACGGTCCGCGTCGGCGTCGTTGCCGGTCGCCACCTGGTACTCGGCCCGGCGGCCGATGAGCGAGGCCATCGCGTTCGGCGACGAGCAGTCCATGCGGATCTTGCCGTCCCAGTCCAGCGTCATGAACGCGAACGCCGGGTCGACGCGCGGGTTCACCACGGTGAGGTCCAGGCCGTGCCGGTCGCCGATGTACGCCCAGTAGTCGACGCTCGCCCCGCCGAGCGGGTCGGCGCCGATGCGCACCCCGGCCCCGGCGATCGCGGCCAGGTCGATGGCGGCCGGCAGGTCGTCGGCGTAGCCGGCCAGGAAGTCGTACCGCTGGGTGGTGCCGGCGGCCATCGCCCGGGCGAACGTCACCCGGCGCACGTCCTTGAGCCCGCCGCGCAGCAGCTCGTTGGCCCGGTCCTGGATCCACTTCGTCACGTCGGTGTCGGCCGGGCCGCCGTTGGGCGGGTTGTACTTGAACCCGCCGTCCTCCGGCGGGTTGTGCGACGGGGTGACGACCACGCCGTCGGCGCCGCGGTGGCGGTTGGTGAGAATCGCGTGCGACACCGCCGGGGTCGGGGTGTAGCCGTCGCGGCTGTCGATGAGCACGGTCACGTCGTTGGCGGCGAACACCTCCAGGGCGCTGACCGTCGCCGGCTCCGACAGGGCGTGGGTGTCACGGCCCAGGAACAGCGGGCCGGTGGTGCCCTGCGCCGCGCGGTAGTCGCAGATCGCCTGGCTGGTGGCGACGATGTGGTCCTCGTTGAACGAGCCGCGCAGGCTCGAACCGCGGTGACCGGAGGTGCCGAAGGCGACCTGCTGGGCGGGGTCGGCCGGGTCGGGATGCACGGCGTAGTAGCTGGTGATGAGCCGCGGCACGTCGACGAGGTCGGCGGGCTGCGCGGGCTGCCCTGCGCGGGGATGGACGGACATACCCATACGTTGCCACGTCGCTGTCCGTCACGCCCGGCGGAGTCGTGGGACGATCACTCTCATGACCTGGGTCGCTCCCCCGCCGCCGCCGTTCGGCGGCTCGCTCGTGGCCGACGAGCGCACACTGCTGGAAGGCTTCCTCGACTGGCAGCGCGCCGTGCTCGCCGGCAAGTGCACCGGGCTGACCGGCGCGGAGCTGGCCGAGGCGGCGTGCCCGCCCTCGACGCTGTCGCTGCTGGGCCTGGTCCGCCACCTCACGGACGTCGAGCTCGAGTGGTTCCACCGGCGCTTCCACGGGCGCGTCGTGGAGTCGTTCTACCGCCGGCCGGACGCCAGGGACGCCGCATTCGACGAGGCCGACCCGGCGTACGCGGAGCGGGACTACGAGCGGCTGATCGCCCAGTGGCAGTCGTCCCGCGACGCCGTCGCCGGCAACGCACTGGACGACGCCTTCGAGGACGACCTGCGGGGGCCGATGTCACTGCGGGCTGTGTACCTCCATCTGATCCAGGAGTACGCGCGGCACAACGGCCACGCCGACCTGCTGCGCCAGCGGATCGACGGGGAAACCGGCTGACGGCCTGCGGCCGGAACGGGTGTCCCGGCTGACCGGCCTGCCGGACGGAACGGGTGTGCCGGCTGAGCCCACTTGTGGGGCGGGGGCTCAGCCGGCCCCGTCTCACCGTTTGCGGGCCAGCAGGCCGGGCCGCATCGCGATGATCCCGAGCGCAATGATGATCAGTCCCACCACGATGTTGTTCGCGATCGCGCCGGTCGTGACGAAACCGCGCTGGATGATCAGTGGTGCGAAGATCGTCCACAGGCCGATCACCAACGTCACCCACGTCAGGTTGTGCGTGCGGCCGTAGGCGACCGCGAATCCGGCGGCCAGGAAGGCCACCGCCACGCCGCAGATGAAGTTGTTGACGGACAGGTTCGCCTCGAACGGCGGGAAGCCCACCACCCACGGGCTCACGGTCAGGTAGAGCCCGGCGAGGACCAGGGCCCCGTCGGTGATGCGGGCGGTGGGCGTCTCCGCCACCTGGTCGTACCGCGCGCGCAACTCGACGACGTCCGGGTGCCCCTCGAGGTCTGAGACGGGTCGGACCATGACGACCCCCTTCCGGTCGGATGAGCGTGCACTAACCCGTATCCGGCGGAACTAACCCGACACGGGTCTTATGGATGGACCGGGCACGGCGGATGGCGCTGCAGACGCCGGGCCGCCGCGCCCGGCTTTCGCGTGGGAGCCGCGATTGCGGGGGTTCGGCATCACCTCCGGGGCATCGATGGGTGGCGGTGAATCTAGCGCGCTTGTCCCGGGAGCGCTCCCATGCCAGAATCAGCGCCACCTCGCGTCTGGGAGCCGCCGGGGCACTGCCTGCAATGGCCTTACGCATCAACGCCATTGCGGTGCCGAATGCCCGTTCCCCGGTACGAAACTTTCACGAGGAGCGACATGTCCATTCCCAGACGCCGCGGGCCGCTCAAGCGGATCCGCGCGTTGGCCGCCGGTCTGCTGATCGCCGGCACGTTCGCCGCGCTGCCGGCCGGCACCGCCCATGCCGCCGCCGGCTGCCAGGTGACATACACCGTGCGCAGCCAGTGGCCGACCGGGTTCACCGCCGACCTGGTCGTCAAGAACCTCGGCGACGCACTGAGCAGCTGGAACGTCACCTGGCAGTTCGCCGGCAACCAGCAGCTGCAGCAGAGCTGGAACGGCGACTTCACCCAGAGCGGCAACCAGGTCACCATCCGCAACGCGCCCTGGAACGGCAGCCTGCCCTCGGGCGGCACCGTGAACCCGGGCTTCAATGCGGGCTACAGCGGTACCAACGTCGACCCGACGTCGTTCGCGCTCAACGGCACGCCGTGCACGGGCCCGAACCAGGCGCCGACGGTGACGCTGACCGCCCCGGCGGCCAACGCCCGCTTCACCGCCCCGGCGACGATCTCGATGGCCGCGAGCGCGACCGACCCGGACACGGGCGACACGATCGCGAAGGTCGAGTTCTACCACGACGGGCTGCTGCTGGGCACGGACACGAGCGCGCCCTTCACCTACAACTGGACCGGCGTGCCGGCCCAGACGGCGGCGTACAGCCTGCAGGCCAAGGCCTACGACAGCCGTGGCGCGGTGGGCACCTCCACCGCCGTGCCGGTCTTCGTCGACCCGGTCGTCGGGCCGCAGATCGTCGCCACGCCCAACCCGCTGACCGTGCCCGAGGGCGGCTCCACCCCGCTGTCGGTCAAGCTCAACCAGGCGCCCACGTCCAACGTGACCGTGAGCATCGCCCGCACCGGCGACACCGACATCACGTTCACGCCGGCGACGCTCACGTTCACCACCGCCAACTGGAACACGGCGCAGACGGTGACCGTGTCCGACGCCCAGGACGCCGACTCCACCAACGGCACCGCGACGCTCACCCTGACCGCCACCGGCTGGGCCACCGCGACGATCACCGCGAACGAGAGCGATGACGACGTGGCCGGCGGCGTCTACGTGCAGCGGTTCCTGGAGCAGTACAACAAGATCCACAGCAACGGGTACTTCTCCTCCGAGGGCGTGCCCTACCACGCGATCGAGACGCTCGTCGTCGAGGCGCCGGACTGGGGCCACGAGACCACGTCGGAGGCGTTCAGCTTCTGGCTGTGGCTGGAGGCGCAGTACGGCCGGGTGAAGGGTGACTGGGCCCCGTTCAACAAGGCCTGGACCACCATGGAGACGTACATCATCCCCAGCCACGCCCACCAGACCAGCAACGGCTACAACGCCAGCGACCCCGCCGACTACGCCCCCGAGGCCGACCAGCCCAGCCTGTACCCGCAGCAGGGCGGCCACCTCGACTCGTCGGTGAAGGTCGGCGCCGACCCGCTCTACAGCGAGCTGACCTCGACCTACGGCAACACCGACGTGTACGCCATGCACTGGATCGAGGACGTGGACAACGTCTACGGCTACAGCTCCTGCACCCCGGTCGCCGGCTCCAAGGTGTCGTTCATCAACACCTACCAGCGCGGCCCGCAGGAGTCGGTGTGGGAGACCGTCGCCCACCCGTCCTGCGAGGACTTCACCTACGGCGCCAAGCAGAACGGCGGCTACCTGCCGCTGTTCATCGACGGCACCCCGGCGAAGCAGTGGCGCTACACCGACGCCCCCGACGCCGACGCGCGCGCGGTCGAGGCGGCGTACTGGGCGCTGCAGTGGTCGACGGCCCAGGGCAAGCAGGCCGACGTGGCCGCGACGCTGGCCAAGGCCGCGAAGATGGGTGACTACCTGCGCTACGCGATGTACGACAAGTACTTCAAGAAGCCGGGCTGCACCTCGACCTCCTGCGCCGCCGGCACGGGCAAGGACTCGGCGGCGTACCTGCTGTCGTGGTACTTCGCCTGGGGCGGCGACGCGGGCGGCCAGTGGTCGTGGCGCATCGGTTCCAGCCACAACCACCAGGGCTACCAGAACCCCCTCGCGGCCTACGCGCTGGCCAACGTGTCGGCGCTGACCCCGAAGTCGCCGACCGCGAAGGCGGACTGGCAGACCAGCCTCGGCCGCCAGCTCGAGTTCTACCAGTGGCTGCAGTCGTCCGAGGGCGCCTTCGCCGGCGGCGCGACGAACAGCTGGGGCGGCAGCTACTCCGTCCCGCCGGCCGGCACGCCGACGTTCTACGGCATGGCCTACGACGTGCAGCCGGTGTACCACGACCCGCCGTCGAACCAGTGGTTCGGCTTCCAGGCGTGGTCGGTGGAGCGGGTCGCCGAGTACTACTACGCGACCGGCGACGCCAAGGCCAAGGCCCTGCTCGACAAGTGGGTCAGCTGGGCGATCGCGAACACGTCGTTCACCGCGAACGGCGACTTCAAGATCCCGGACACCCTGGCGTGGACCGGCGCGCCGGCCACCTGGAACCCGTCCAGCCCGGCGGCCAACACCAACCTGCACGTGTCGGTCGTCAGCTCCGGCACCGACGTCGGCGTGGCGGCGGCCTACGCCCGCCTGCTCACGTACTACGGCGCCAAGGCCAACAACACGTCGGCCAAGACCACGGCGAAGAAGCTGCTCGACGGCATCTGGCTGCACACCGACGCCCAGGGCGTCGGCATCCCCGAGACCCGGACCGACTACAACCGCTTCGACGACGTGTGGAGCTCCAGCAACCAGCAGGGTCTCTACATCCCGTCGGGCTACAGCGGCGTCATGCCCAACGGCGACGTGATCGCCCCCGGCAAGTCGTTCCTGGACATCCGCTCCTTCTACAAGAACGACCCGAACTGGCCGCAGGTGCAGGCGTACCTCAACGGCACCGGCCCGGCCCCGACCTTCACGTTCCACCGGTTCTGGGCCCAGTCCGACATCGCCATGGCGATGGCCGACTACGGCCTGCTGATCGGCTCCTGACCTTCCCCAAGGCCGGGTGGTAACAAACCGGGCACCCCGCTTCGCGGCGGGGTGCCCGGCCCCTTTTGACACGTCGGGTTTTTCCGACCTACAGTCGCTGACGTGTCCGAGACCGCCGTCTTCGCCGCGCTGGCCAACCCGGTGCGCCGCGCCGTGCTGCAGGTCCTGCGCGAGGAGGGCCCGCAGCCCGTCGCCGCCCTGGCCACCCGCTTCGACCTGGCCCGCCCGAGCTTCTCCGAGCACCTCAAGGTGCTGCGCGACGCCGGCCTGGCCGGCGAGACGCGGTCGGGGCGGCAGCGGGTGTACCGCCTGGAGCCCGACCCGCTGCGCGAGGTCCGCGACTGGCTCGCCCCGTTCGAGTCCTTCTGGTCCGAGCGGCCCGCCGCGCTCGGCGAGGTCCTGGACGAGGAGATCCTCGATGCACTCTGACGTCGCCGACGGCTACCGGGCCGTGTCGGACGGGTTCCTGGCCCGCGTGCGGGCCGTGCCGCCGCAGCGGTGGGACGCGCCCAGCCCGTGCCCCGGCTGGAACGCCCGCGACGTCGTCGCGCACCTGATCAACGGCCACCGCGGCATCCTGTTCCTGGCCGGCGGGCCGCCCCCGGCGCCCGCCGACGGCGTCGGCACCGGGCCGATGGCCGGCGCGCCGCCGGTCGAGCCCGGCGCCGACCTGGCCGCCGCGTTCACCCGCGTCCGCGACGACATGCTGGCGATGCTCGCCGACCCGGCCCGCCGCGCGATCCGGATGCCCGGCGGCCCGATGGGCGCCGTCGCGGTCCTCGACGCCGTCGCCGTGATCGGCCGCCTCGAGGTGCTCGTGCACACCTGGGACCTCGCCCGCGCCACCGGCGGCGACGAGACCCTCGACCCGCACCAGGTCGCCGGCACGCTGCGCGCCGCCGAGCCGCACGCCGCCGGCCTGCTCGCCACCGGCGCCTTCGACCCGCCGGTGGCGCCCCCGCCCGGCGCGGACCCGCAGACCCGCCTGCTGTGCCTGGCCGGGCGCCGGCTGCGGTAGCGTCGGGCAGCGTGACCAGGGATGAGCTGCTCGCCCACTGCCTCGCCAAGCCCGGCGCGTGGCCGGACCAGCCGTGGGAGGGCGACATGGTGGCGAAGGTCGGCCCGAAGATCTTCGCCTTCGTCGGCGCCGGCTCGCTCGGCGTGAAGTGCGCGCCGACCCGCGAGGCGGCCGACGAGTGGCTGCACCGCTACCCCGATGACGCCGCCGCGATGGCGTACATCGGCCGCAGCGGCTGGAACACGCTGCGCATCGGCGGCGCGATCCCCGACGAGGAGATCCTCGAGGCGCTCGAGGAGTCCTACCGCTGGGTCGTCTCCAAGCTGCCCAAGAAGGACCGCCCGGCCTGACGGCGCCGGCTCAGCGGATGCGGTACATCGACAGGGTGCCGTCCGCGGCCACGGCCAGCCGGTCGCCCGCGGCGGCCAGGCGGTAGGCGTTGCGCTCGGGCAGCACCGCGCCGGCCTCGCCCGTCGCCGCGTCCAGCGCGACCACGCCCTCGGGCAGCGCCAGCCACAGCCGGGCACCGAGCGCGGCGAGGTCCGTCGGCTGCCGGTCGCTGCTCCAGCGTTCCCGGCCGCTGCCGAGGTCCAGGCCGGTGAGCAGCCCGCTCTCGTGCACGGCGACGACGGTGCCGCCGGCCAGCGGCGGCGGGCCGTCCAGGAGGAAGCCGCCGGGGGCCTCGTAGGACCAGCGCACCGCGCCGGCGGCGGTGTCGACGGCGTACACGCCCAGGTTGCGGTAGCCGAAGTCGTCGTCGATGTAGCGCATGCCCAGCGCCACGGCCACGCCGCCGCGCAGCACCGGGCGGCCGAAGACCCGGCCGTCCTCCCCCGCGACCGACCAGCGGCGGGTGCCGTCCGCGGGGTCGCAGGCGGCCAGCTCCCGGGCCGCGACGAGCAGGGTGGCGCCGTCGGCGGCGAGGTCGTACGGGCCCTCGTCGGCGGCCGGCACCGGCGTCCACCAGCGCAGGCCGGTGGCGTCGTAGCAGCCGACACCCCGCCCGCCGGAGGCGTCGGCCGATGCGACGACCGTGCCGGCGGCGGTGATGAGGGTCGAGCCGAGGTACCCCTCGAACGGCCGCCGCCACCGCTCCCGGCCGTCGCCCAGGCCCGCGACCCGGATCGTCGCGACGCCGTCGCTCTCCGTGCGGAACGCGAACGCGTCGCGGTCGCCGGTGAACGGGGCGGTGCCGCTGCGGCCCGGCGAGATCACGTTGCGCCCGGCGTCCTGCCGCCAGCGCACCGCGCCGTCGGCGGCGGCGTAGCCGGTGAGGCCGCGCCCGGCGACGAGCAGCGTGTCGCCGGCCAGGTCCAGCGCGTCGGCCGGGGTGGTCAGGGCATGGCGCCACAGCAGCTCGGCCGGGCCGCCGAGCCGGGACGCGTACCAGGCCCCGCCGCCGACCGCGAGCGCGCCCGCGCCCGCGCCGCCCAGCAGCAGCGCCCGCCGGCTCAACCTTCGCTCGCCCATGGCGACCGATGGTACAAATCCCGTGAAAGACCCTGGCGTGAGCTGTCGATCGGGGGGCCGGTCCGTTCGTCGCCTGTATGAGAGCCACGACAAAGGAGCGACGGACATGGCGAAGTACCTCATCCTCATCTACGGCGACGAGCAGCGCTGGGACGCCGAGACCGAGGCCGAGCGCGCCGCGAAGGACGCCGCCCACGGCGCGTTCCGCGACGCCGCCGGGGCGGGCCTGCTCGGCGGCCACGAGCTGGAGGCCGCGTCGACGGCCACGACGCTGCGCTCGGCCGCGGGCGCGGCGCCGACCCCGACCGACGGGCCGTTCCTGGAGACCAAGGAGGCCATCGGCGGCTTCTACGTGCTCGAGGCGCCCGACCTCGACGCCGCCCTGGCCCTCGCCGCCCGGCTGCCGGAGCTCGCCTCCGGGCACGGGGGCGTGGAGGTGCGCCCGATCGTGGACCACTCGTGAGCCTCGCGCAGACCCTGGCCGCGGTACACCGTGAGCAGTGGGCCCGCGTCCTGGCCGCCACGGTCCGGC
Source organism: Dactylosporangium sp. CA-139066 (assembly GCF_050936175.1). Lineage (NCBI taxonomy): Bacteria > Bacillati > Actinomycetota > Actinomycetes > Micromonosporales > Micromonosporaceae > Dactylosporangium > Dactylosporangium sp. CA-139066. The sequence continues at coordinate 5,674,855 of NZ_JBNJNH010000001.1, forward strand.
TCACCCGCGACCTCGACCTCGCCGAGGAGTGCGTCCAGGACGCCTTCGCCCAGGCGCTGACCTCGTGGACCGGCGGCGTGCCGCAGCGGCCCGGGGCGTGGCTGACCACGGTGGCCCGCAACCGCGCCCTGGACCGGCTGCGCCGGGAGCGGGTGCTGCACCAGAAGCTGCCGCTGCTGGTGACCGAGCCGCAGGCGCCCGCCGCCGACGAGGGCCTCGACGACGACCGGCTGCGGCTGCTGTTCACCTGCTGCCACCCGGCCCTGTCCCGCGACGCGCAGGTGGCGCTCACGCTGCGGCTCGTGTGCGGGCTGTCGACGGCCGAGGTGGCGCGGGCGTACCTGGTGTCGGAGCCGGCCATGGCGGCCCGGATCACCCGCGCAAAACGCAAGATCGCGACGGCCCGGATCCCGTACCGGGTCCCCGGCCCCGACGAGCTGCCGCCCCGCGTCAGCGCGGTGTGCGAGGTGGTGCACCTGGTCTTCACGACCGGGCACACGGCGCCGGACGGGCCGCGGCTGGTGCGGTACGACCTCGTGGACGGCGCGGTGACGGTGGCCCGGCTGCTGCGGCTGCTGCTGCCCCGCGACGCGGAGGTCGCCGGCCTGCTCGCGCTGCTGCTGCTCGTCGACGCCCGGCGCGCGGCCCGCGTCGGCCCCGACGGGCGGCTGCGGCTGCTCGCCGAACAGGACCGCACCCTGTGGGACGCGGCCCTGGTCGCCGAGGGCGCGGCGCTGCTCGGCGAGGCGCTGCGCCGGGCGCCGACGCGGTGGGCGGTGCAGGCGGCGATCGCGGCCGTGCACGCCGAGGCGCCCGCCTGGGAGGCGACCGACTGGGACGAGATCACCGGGCTGTACGACGTGCTGCTGCGCCTGTGGCCCTCGCCGGTCGTGCGGCTCAACCGGGCCGTCGCGCTCGGCCTGCGCGACGGCCCGGCGGCCGGGCTGGCCGCGCTCGACCCGCTGCTGGACGAGCCGGCCCTGGCCGGCTACGGCTATCTGAGCGCGGCCCGGGCCGACTTCCTGCGCCGCCTGGGCCGCCGCGGCGAGGCCGCCCTCGCCTACGAGGAGGCCCTGGCCCTGACCGCGAACGAGGTCGAGCGCGCGTTCCTATCCACCCGCCTCGACGCCGTCCGCGGCTAGGGGCCACCTCGGACGAGCGGGGCGCGGGCGCGCCGCCTTACACCATCAATGCGACGAGGACTGTGCGGCGGCCCGGGCGGCCTCCGGGGTGTCGGCGGCCAGGGCGGCCTTGGCGATGCGCCGGCAGTCCTCGAGGGTGTGCGCGGCCAGGGCCTCGCGCACCGCGGGGATGCTGCGGGGGGCCATCGACAGGCTGGAGATGCCCAGCCCGGTCAGCACCAGGGCGAAGCCGGGGTCGGCGGCCGACTCGCCGCACACCCCGACCGGCTTGCCGGCCTCGGCGCCCGCGGCGGCGCAGGCGGCGATGAGCGCGATGAGGGCCGGCTGCCACGGGTCGAGCAGGTCGGCGAGGTCGCCGCACATGCGGTCGGCGGCGAACGTGTACTGGCTGAGGTCGTTGGTGCCGAGGCTCAAGAAGTCGACGTCGCGCAGGATCGACGGGGCCCGCAGCGCGGCCGCCGGGATCTCGATCATGACGCCGGCCGTGCGCAGGCCGTGGGCGCGGCAGGCGGCGGCGAACCCGGCGGCCTCCCCCGCGGTGGCGACCATCGGGGCCATGACCCACACGTCGGCCTCCGTCGCGGCCGCCGCGGCGGCGATCGCGGCCAGCTGGGTGTCGAGGACCTCGGGGGCCCGGCGGGCGACCCGCAGGCCGCGGACGCCGAGCGCGGGGTTGGGCTCGTCGGCCAGGCGCAGGAACGGCAGGGGCTTGTCGGCGCCGGCGTCGAGCGTGCGGACCACGACCTTGCGGCCGGGCAGGGCCTCGAACACGGCCGTGTACGCCGCGATCTGCTCGCGCTCGCCGGGCGGGTCGGTGTGGTCGAGGTACAGCAGCTCGGTCCGGAACAGCCCGACGCCCTCGACGTCGCCGATGAGGTCCCTGGCGGAGCCGATGTTGGCCAGCAGCGCGACCGGGTGCCCGTCGGCGGTACGCCCCGGCCCGTGCGACTGCGCCCGCCGGGCCCGCGCCTCGGCCGCGGCGTCGTTCACGTCCGCCGCCTCGGCATCGGTCAGCCCGGCCGTCACGACGCCGGTCGCGCCGTCGACGGCCACCACGGACAGGTCCGGGACCTCGAGGACGTCGGCGCAGCGCACGACCGCCGGGATCCCCAGCGTCCGGGCCAGGATCGCCGTGTGGCTGGTCGGGCCGCCCTCGGCCGTGACCAGGCCGAGCACCACGGCGGGGTCGAGCCCGGCGGTGTCGGCCGGGGCGAGGTCGCGCGCCACCAGGATGTACGGATGACCGGGCGACGGCACGCCGGGCATGGGCACGCCCAGGCAGGCCGCGATGAGCCGGTCGCGCAGGTCGTCCAGGTCGCTGATCCGCTCGGCGAGGTAGCCCCCCGCGGCCTCGAACGCGGCCCGGTGCTCGGCCAGGGCCGCGGCCAGGGCGTGCGGGGCGGGCAGGCCGCCGTCGACGGCGTCGTCGGCGGCCGAGGTGAGCATCTCGTCGGTGGCCATGAGGACCTGCGCGCGCAGCACCTCCGCGGCCGTCGGGTCGGCGGCCGCGTCGGCCCGCCGGGTGAGGTCGGCCGCGACGACGGCGACGGCTCGGCGTACCGCCGCATGCTCGGCCGCGGCATCGGCCACCGCGGACGGTGACGGCAGGGACGGCGGCGGGGCCAGGCGCAGCACCGGGCCGGCGGCCCGGCCCGGGCTCACGCCGATGCCGGAGAGCTCACGCATCGGGGGCGTCCAGGTCGCGGGCGAGTAGGTCGGCGAGCTCGTCGAGGGCGGCGTCCGCCCCGTCGCCGGTGGCCTCGAGGGTCACCGGCGTGCCCTGCTTGGCGCCGAGGGACAGCACGCCAAGCATGCTACGGGCCGGGACGGCCTTCTTGCCGCTATCCGTGCGGATGGTCACGGCCACGCTCTGGCGGGCGGCCGCGGCGACGAACAGGGCGGCGGGGCGGGCGTGCAGGCCGCTCGCCGAGCCGACGACGACGGTCCGTTCGGGCACGGGGGCCTCCTAGGGTTCGACGGTGACCTTGATCGCCTCGCCGCGGGCGACGATGCCGAAGGCGTCGAGCGCGCGGTCGAGGGGCAGCCGGTGGGTGATGAGGTCGGCGACGGGCACCGCGCCCTCGGCGATGAGACGCAGCGCCTCCTTGTTGTGCGCGGGGCTGGAGCCGTTGGCGCCGACGATGGTCAGCTCGCGGTAGTGCACGAGGTTGGAGTCCAGCGAGATGACCGGCTTGTCCTTGGGCAGGCCGCCGAAGAAGCTGATCCGGCCCTGCCGGGCGGCCATCTGCACCGCCTGCTCCTGCGCCGCGCCGGCCGCGGCGGCGGTGATGACCACGTCGGCGCCGCGCCCCTCGGTGAGCTTGAGCACCGCGTCGACGACGTCGATCTGCGCGCCGCAGACGGCGGCGTCGGGCCGGACCAGGTCGGCGGCGAGGTCGAGGCGCTCGCGGTTGAGGTCGACGAGGAACACGCGGGCGGCGCCGCGGGCCCGGGCCAGGCGCACGTGCAGGCAGCCGATCGGGCCGGAGCCCATCACGACCACGTCGTCGCCCTCGCCGACGCCGGCGAGGTTCTGGCCGTTGAGCACGCAGGCGAGGGGCTCGGCGACCGAGGCCTCGGCGTAGGAGACGCCGTCGGGGATGCGGTTGAGGCCGTCGACCCGCAGCACGTTCGGCGGCACGATCATGTGCTCGGCGAAGCCGCCGTCGAAGTGGTACCCCATCGACACCTGGTTGGGGCACACGGTCATCCGGCCGCGGCGGCACTCGGCGCAGCGCCCGCACGGGATGGCCGCGATGACCTGCACCCGGTCGCCGGGCGCCCAGCCCTCGACGTCGACGCCGACCTCCTCGACCTCGCCCGCGATCTCGTGCCCCATGACGCGCGGCGGCACGATGTGGTGGTGCCCGAAGTTCAAGATCTTGACGTCGGTACCGCAGGTCGAGCAGGCCCGCACCCGGATCTTCACGTCGCCGGGGCCGGTCGCCGGCTCGGGTGCCTCCTCGATGCGCACGTCGCCGGGGGCATGGAACCGCACTACGTTCACGATCGCTCCAATTACCTGTTCGCTTCGAGGACCAGCAGGTCCAGGACCTCGTCGGGTTCGGTGGCCGCGCGCAGGCGGGCCGCCTGGTCGGGGTCCATGAGGATCTCGGCGAGCTGGGCGAGGATGCCGACGTGGCCGTCGCCGGCGGCGGCGATCGCCACGCAGACCCGCACGTCCTCGCCGCCCCAGTCGACGCCGCCGGGGAACCCGACGACGGCGAGCGCGTCGCGCCGCACCGCGCCCTTGCTGTGCAGCGTGCCGTGCGGGATGGCCACGCCCTCGCCGATGTAGGTGGAGATGCTCCCTTCCCGCTCGAGCATCGCGTCGACGTACTGGGGGCCGACCGCGCCGATCTCGACGAGCACGGCGCCGCAGCGGCGGACCGCCTCCTCCCGCGATCCGGCCCGCTCGCCGAGCCGGATCGCGTCGCGGGCGAGCAGCTCACCCACTGAGCTCACCGCCGCGCTGGACGGCGTTGACGACCTTGGTGACCGCGGGGTCGCCGATGAACACCTGGAACGGGATGATCACCTTGTCGGGCGCGCTGACCCGGGCCCGGGCGGCGAGGCCCTTGTGGCACAGGACCACGTCGGCGTCGGCCGGGATCGAGTTGACCGGGGTGTGCTCGACGGTCACCGCGTTCTTGGCGAGCTGCCGCTTGAGCTGGCTGGCCAGCATCACGCTGCTGCCCATGCCCGCGTCGCACGCCACGACGACCTTCTTGATGTCGGTACCGCTGATGGTCGGCATGCGCCTACGCCTCCTGGCGGGTCAGCTTGGCCGCGGCGTTCTCGGCCTCGTCGGGGTTGACGACGGTCTCCTCGTCCGGGCCGAGCGCCTCCTCCTTCGGCTCGCCGCGGCCGAATCCCATGAGCAGCGAGGCGACGGCGAAGGTGACCGCGGCCGAGATGACGATGCCGAGCAGGACGCCGAAGTAGCCGCCCTTCGGGGTGACCGCCATGTAGGCGAAGATGCTGCCCGGTGACGGGGTGGCGACCAGGCCGGCGCCGGTGAGCATGAACGTGCCGACGCCCGAGGCCCCGCCGCAGATCATGGCGAGGATCAGCTTCGGCTTCATGAGCACGTACGGGAAGTAGATCTCGTGGATGCCGCCGAGGAACTGCACGATGATCGCGGCCGGGACGGTGGGGCGCAGCGAGCGGGGGCCGAAGAGGAAGAACGCCAGCAGCAGGCCGAGGCCGGGGCCGGGGTTCGACTCGATCATGAACAGGATCGACTTGCCCTTCTCGGCCGCCTCGGCGACGCCCAGGGGCCCGAACACGCCGTGGTTGATGGCGTTGTTCAGGAACAGCACCTTGGCCGGCTCCACGACGACGGAGGTGAGCGGCAGCAGGTCGTGCGCGACGAGCCAGTCCGCGCCCTTGCCGGCGGTCTTGGTGAGCCACTCGACGACGGGGCCGATGCCGTAGAGGCCGCCGACCGCCATCGCGCCGCCGATGATGCCGGCGCTGAAGTTGTCGACGAGCATCTCGAAGCCGGGGCGGATGCGGTTCTCGACCAGGCCGTCCCACAGCTTCAGCACGTAGGCGGCGAGCGGGCCGATGATCATCGCGCCGAGGAACATCGGCACGTCGGCGCCGACGACGATGCCCATCGTGGCGACCGCGCCGACGACGGCGCCGCGCTGGCCGTGCACGAGCCGGCCGCCGGTGTACCCGATGAGCAGCGGCAGCAGCACCGTGATCATCGGGCCGACGAGCTGCGCGATGTGCGCGTTGGGAATCCAGCCGGTCGGGATGAACAGCGCGGTGATGAGGCCCCACGCGATGAACGCGCCGATGTTCGGCATGACCATCGAGGCGAGGTAGCCGCCGACGCGCTGCACGGAGGCTCGGAAGCCCGAGCCGGTGACCTCAGGGGTGTAAGTGGTCACGGGGGTGTCTCCTTCAGGAGGGCGGACCGGGGGTTGATGGTGACGTTGTGGCGGATCAGGTCGGCGGGGCCGGGCATGCGGCTGCCGGGCAGGCTCACCGCGGCCGCGCCCCACGCGAGGCCCTCGGCCAGCGCCGCCGGGCCGTGCGCGCCGCCGGCGAGGAAGCCGGCGAGCAGCGCGTCGCCCGCGCCGACGGTGCTGCGCGGCCGGGCCACCGGGCAGGTGCCGGTGATGACGCCGTCGTGGTCGACGAGGACGGCCCCGTCGGCCCCGAGGCTGGCCAGCACGGCGCCGGCGCCCCAGGCGCGCAGCTGCTGCGCGGCCGCGACGACGGATCCGAGATCGACGAAGCCTTCCCTGGGCGCGCCGACGACCTCGGCCAGCTCGTCGCGGTTGGGCTTGAGCAGGTTCGCGCCGGCCATGGCGGCCTCGCGCAGGGCGGGGCCGCTGGTGTCGACGGCGACCCGGATGCCGGCCGCGCGCAGCCGCCGGCACAGCTGGGCGTAGGCGTCGGCGGGCAGCCCGGGCGGGACGCTGCCGCACAGCACGACCCAGTCCGCGGAGCCGGCGCGAGCCAGCACCTGGTCGGTGACCTCGTCGAACTCGGCCCGCACGAGCGCCGGCCCGGGCTCGTTGACCTTGGTGACGGTGCCGTCGGGCTCGGCGAGGGTGATGTTGGAGCGGGTGCGCCCGGCGATCGGGACGGCGAGGACCTCGACGCCCTCGGCCTTGAGCAGCCGTACCAGCTGGCCGCCCTCGTCGCCGCCGCAGGGCAGCACGGCGACGGACGGCACGCCGTTGGCCAGCAGGGCCCGGGACACGTTGACGCCCTTGCCGCCGGGGTCGAGGTGGGCCTCGCGGGCCCGGATGACCTCGCCCCGGACGAGCCGCCCGACGTCCATCGCGCGGTCCAGGCTCGGGTTGAGCGTGACGGTGACGATCATGCTCGCACCACTCGTACGCCGGCGCCCTCGATGTCGCCGACCAGGTCGCTGTCGGCGCCGGTGTCGGTGATGAACAGGTCGAGGTCGGCCAGCTCGCCGAAGCGGGCGAGGTAGTCGTTGCCGAGCTTCGTGTGGTCGGCGAGCAGGACGGTGCGGCGGGCGGCGCGGATCATCGCCCGCTTGACCGCCGCCTCGGCCGGGTCGGGGGTGGTGAGGCCGCGCTCGACGGAGATGCCGTTGGTGCCGAGGAACGCCACGTCGACGTAGAGGTCGGCGAGGGGGCGCAGGGACCAGTCGTCGACGGTGGCGAGGGTCTTGCCCCGCACCCGGCCGCCGAGCAGCAGCACGTTGAGGTTGGTGCGGGTGCCGAGCGCGGTGGCGATGACCGGGGAGTTGACCACGACGGTCAGCTCCCGGTCCGTGGGCAGCAGGTGGGCCAGCTTGATGGTGGTGGTGCCGGCGTCGAGGATGACGGCGCCCTCCTCGGGCACCTCGGCGAGCGCGAGCTTGGCGATGCGCTCCTTCTCGTCCACGAGCACGGCGTCGCGGGCCGCGAGGGCGGGCTCGAAGCCGATGCGCTCGACGGGGATGGCCCCGCCGTGCACCCGGCGCAGCACCCCGGCCCGCTCGAGCGTGGTGAGGTCGCGGCGGATCGTCTCCGACGTGACGTTGAGCTCGTCGGCCAGCCCGGCCACCTCGACCCGCCCCTGCTCACGGGCGATGCGCACGATGGCCTGCTGCCGCTCCTCGGCGTACATGATGTGGTTTCACCGCCGTTTCATTTTGCTTGTGTTTTGTTTACGCCCGATTGTGTGGGCAGTCAAGAGTTGAACCACAGGAACCCACACCGGCCAGCCCACCAGCCACACGGCCACCACGACCCCGACGAACCCGGTCGTCCCTGCAGGGCCGCCGTACGCTGCGGATACTCGTACCTGACCCGTTCGGGCCCGCGCATCGGCAGGACCCGGGGCGGCGGCCCGCCGGCGAACCGGTGCGCGAACCGCACGTCGGCCCACCGCACCAGCGACGTGCCCGGCGAGCCTGAAGGCATGCTGCTCGCCGCCGGGCTGCTCGCCCGCTACGTCGCCGGGGCGGACCTGCGCGGCGGCGGGACTACCTCGTTCGTCGTACGCCCTACTGCGGGACGAGGTCGTACCGCTCCCACGGGCCGATGGCGTCACGGTTGGCGATGAGCGGGCCGGCGCCGGCGCCCTCCGCGGTCACGTATCGGCCGTTGACGGCCGCCTTCAGGCTGACGCTGCCGTCGGGGTTGTGGACGAGTTCGAAGCGCTCCCAGGCGCCGGCCTCGGCGCGGTTGGCGATGAGCGGGTTGGCGCCCGCGTGCTCCGCGCACACGTAGCGGCCGTTGACCCGGGCGCGCAGGGCGACGTCGCCGCCGGGCAGGTCGATGATGTCGAAGGTCTCCGCGGTACCGACGGTGCTCCGGCCGGCGACGAGCGGCGCGGTGCCGCCGTAGGAGGCGGTGACGTACCGCGAATTCGCCCGGGCCCGCAGCGCCGAGCCGCCGGTCGGGCGGGGCCGCAGCGTCGCCGCGCCGCCCAGCGTCGCGGTGGTGCCGGGCAGCGTCTTGGCGCCGTCGTTGCGGGCGCCGGTGAGCGTCGTGCGGGCCGCCGAGCCGAGCGGGCGGGCGGCGCGCTCCACGATGTACACCCCGCCCGCCTGCGTGGCGAAGCCGGCCTCGTCCGCCGTCGTGGTGGCCAGGATCGCGCCGTCGGCGGCCCGGCGGACCCGGACCTGCTCGCCGGGCCACGGGTTCACCACCGTCGCCGGTCGCCCTTCGAGGCTTTTCAGGCCGATGTACGCCGTGTCGCCGTCCTGCCGCTCGGAGCTGACCAGGAAGCCGTCCTGCGCCAGCAGCGTGAACCGGCCGGCGAAGCCCGCGCCGCCCGGAACGGCCGGGAACACGCGGATCCGCCCGTCGTAGGACTGCAGCAACGACTCGTGCACGGCGCTGAGGTGGTTGCCGAGGTACGCCAGGCCCGTGCCCAGGCCGTTGGGGTAGGTCTGGTACCGCTGCAGCATGGCCTTCATGAGCGCCTGCGCCTCGTCGCCGAGGCCCAGCCGAGCGGCCTGCACCGCGGCGTCGCCGGCGTCCGGGTAGGGCCGCGCCTTCCACGTGGCCAGGGCGGTGCCGTAGTCGCTCGCGCCGAGGCCGGTGGCGTCGAAGGGCCAGATGAGCTCGGCGGCGACGTTGTCGGTGCCGCGCGCCGTGACGGCCGGCGGGTCGTGCGGCCGCCAGGCGCCGTCCCGGACCTGGTACGGGTGCAGCCGCCCGAGCAGGTCCAGCCACTGCCCGCGCAGGCCGGCGTCGACGCCGAGGGCGGCGGAGAGCATGACGCCGATCGGGGCGAGCAGCCGGATCGCGGCGAGGTCGGTGGCGGCGTCGCGCACGTCCCGGTACGTGTCGAGGGCGTCGGAGGACGGGAGGATCCACTCGCCGTCCTGCTCGCGCACCCGGCTGAGGTACAGGCGCAGGACGTCGCGGACGAACGGGTACGCGGTGTCACGCAGGTAGGCGGCGTCGCCGGTGTAGCGGTACTGCAGGTACATGCCGTACGCGACCTCGGCGCCCGTCGACAGCAGGCCGGCGCGCGAGTCGCCGGGCCGGCCGTCCCACGACATGGTGGCGGGCACCCACAGGCCGTCGGAGCGGTTGAGCGTGGCCGCGTTGCGGGCGTAGAGGCCGTTGAGCGTGGCGAACAGGTCGGCGTGGTTGCCGGCCAGGAGCGGCGCGTAGACGGCGCGCTCGTCGCGGTACCGATATCCGGCGCTCTCGCTCGTGGTGTCCTGCGCCGCCCGGAAGACGCCGTTGGCGGCGTGTACCGGGTACGTGCCGTAGGCGCCGGCGGCGATCACGTACGTCCCGAGGTAGTACAGGTTCTCGAGGTAGTCGCCGCCGTCGCGGTACTGCACGAAGGAGCGCCGCCAGAAGTCGTGCCAGAAGTCGCGGTACCGGCCCAGCGTCGTCAGGTAGCCGGCGCCGCCGGCGGCGGCGAGCTGCCCCCGGGCCCGGGCCCCGGAGTCCCTGTCCGGCGCGTCGATGCGCGCGGCGGCGGTGAACCAGACCGTGTAGCTCGGCGTCGGCGTGATCGTCAGCCGCACCCGGGTGTCGTCGACGACCTGCGTGGTGAACGCGGCGCCGTCGACGGTCGCGGCGAGCGTGTAGCCGAAGCCGGCCGGGTCGTCCTGCCCGCGGCTGAGCCCCGCGCCGGCGGCGTCGGCGTACGCCTGCGGCCGCTGCCACGAGTCGCCGCCCGGGCCCGGCGGCCACAGGCTCAGCTCGAGCGCCGTGGTGGCGGACCCGGGCCGCGGGTCCTCCACGTGGATGCCCATCGCCTCGGAGCCGGGCACGCCGAGGACGGTGACGGTGCGCTGGTCCTCCTTGGTGACGAGGGTGCCGTCGTACAGCGACAGGCGCTGCTGGTAGGAGCCGCTGCCCTCGTCGAGGCCGAGACTGACGAGCCCGGCGGCGTACGCGGACTGGCCGGACAGGTCGACGCCGGACACCTGCATCGTGAGGCCGTCGCCGCTCCACACCATCGCGCCGGTCCGGCCGTTGCCGACGGGCAGGCCGCGCAGCGGGTCGGTCTGCGGGCTGTTGTACACGACGTCGTGCTGCGCCAGGTATCCGGCGTAGTCGACGTCGAGCACGCCGGTCCCGGGGTTGAACGCTTCGGTGCTCGCCGGATTTTCTTGCGCCGCTTCGGCTCGCGCCGCGTTGGCGTGGGCCGCTTCGGATTGTGCCGAGTTCGCTTGCGCCGGTTCGGCCAGGGCCGCCGGGGCCGGTATCAGCAGGACTGTTGCCGCGGCGGCCCGGCCGATCTTGAACATGCGTCCAAGTCTGACAAAACGGGCAGCGGTTCAGTCGCCGAACGCGGAACCCGTCTCCAGCAGCGACTTGAGGTCGCTGAGCACCCAGGCCCACCCGCCGCCGGCCCCCATCTCCTCGAACTCGCCGCCCATGAGCCGCCCGAGGTTGGGCGCGCCGGCGAGCTCGTGCACGACGGTGAGCGCACAGACGCCGTCCTTGCCCTCCTTGATCTCGTACGTCAGCCGCGTGAACCCCTCGGCCGCCGTCCCCGGGTCCATGAGCATCCGGAACGTCTGCACGAGCCGGTGCGGCGGGTCGACCTCGAGGATCTCGCCGTCCACGCCGATCTCGGGCGCGCCGGCCGCGATCATCCCCGGGTTGGACCGACCGGCGACGGCGCCGCCGGGCCGCAGCTCCATCTCGGTGGTACCGCGGTAGCCGTACCGCCCGTTCCACTCCGGCGACGTGATCGCGTCCCAGATGCGTTGCGGGGTGGCGCGGATGTACACCTTGTAGACCTGCGTGCCGCTCACGGCTCCTCCTCGAGTTGTCGCTTCAGATCCAGCAACTGCCCGGCGCGGTCGCTGGTGTACTTGTCGATCCACCGGTCGTGGATCTGCCGGATCGGCACCGGATTGAGAAAGTGCAGCTTCTCCCGCCCGCTGCGCCGGGTCACCACAAGGCCGGCCTCCTCGAGCACCCGCAGATGCTTCATGACGCCGAACCGCGTCATCGACAGCTCGGACTCGAGCTCGGTGAGCGTCCGCCCGTCGCGCACGAACAGCAGGTCGAGCAGAAACCGTCGCGTGGGATCGCTGAGTGCCTTGAAGACGCGATCGTCGTCGTCCACTACCCGAAGTTAGGTGACCAACGGGTCACATGTCAAGCACCCGCCCCGCGAGCGCCGCCCGCATCCGCCTCTGCAGCCCGAGCTTGGCGAGGATCCGCCCGGCAGCCCTCGACTGCTTTCCCCCGAGGAAAATGCATGATACTTTCCTCAAAGGAAAACAGTCCGACGACCAAGGATGGCTCCATGCACCCGCACGACGCCCAGTCTTCGCTCGACGACATCCGACGCCTCCAGGACCGGACCCGGGAGCAGGTCGTCCGCCAGAGCTTCGCCCTCCCCTACGTCGTGCTCGCAGCCCTCGGGCTCTTCGTCGGGCTGGCGTCCATCGACCTGCAGAACCCTTGGCGCACCGCCGTGGTCCTGGTCGGCTTCGGCCTCTTCGTCGCGGTGGGGATCGTGCACCAGCGCCGGGCCCTCGTGCAGCGAAAGCCCACCGCCCTGGAGCTGCTGTTCTGGGTGGGCCTGTCGGCCGGCCTGATGCTGCTGTTCGGCGTCTCCCGGATCGCCGCCTGGGTGCTGTTCGGTCTTCCGGCGCAGGGCCTGGCGTCGCAGGGCATGCTCGCCGCGGCCGCCACCGCTGTCACCTACGTCGCCCTGACGCCCCTGATCCGCCGGACCTTCAAGGAGATCGTGCTGCGCGACGGCGGACGCGCCTGATGGACCCCCGCTTCGACGAGTTCCTGCACGTCCCAGCGCGGTTGTCGATCGTCGCCCTGCTGGCACCGGCGGCCTGGGTGGACTTCGGCTTCCTGCGGGACGCGATCGGCACCAGCGACTCGGCCCTGTCCAAGCATGTCTCGGCACTGGCCGAGGCCGGATACGTCGCGGTTCGCAAGGACCAGCAAAGCCGGGCGCGGCGTACCTCCGTGCAGCTCACCCCGCAGGGACGGCAGGCGTTCCAGCGGCACGCGGCCGCGCTGGAGCACATCGTCGCGGCGGCCGCTGCGCAGCCACCGGACCCGGACGATCACGTCGCACCGGTCGCCCCGGCAGGCGACACGATCCGCGAGCCTTCCTAGCCCACCTGTCCGACATCAGCCAACGGGCGAATGCCGAAGCCCGGAGCACGCCCGGCTCGCCGTCGACGTTTTCGCCGTGTGTCGTCGAGGAGCCCCGTCCGGGCCATCGGTGGCCCTGCAAACAGCCGCGGCGGCAACGGCGGCACCCGCATCGCCGGCCCCCAGGCCACCGTCCGGCACACCCCGAGCACCTGAGCGGTGGCGCCGACAACGGGGCAAGCGCCGCATGGCGGTGGACGGAGGAGCTGGCGGCGGCCGCCGCGAACCGCGGCGCGGGCAGGATCCGGTCGAGGTCCGTCGAACAGCTCGGACGTCGCGGCGGTGCTCAGTTGGCCTTCGGCGTCGGGGACGGGTCGGTTTCGGGAGCGGCGGTGCGCGGCACGTACGGCGACGGCTTGCCGCCGCAGAACGACACGTCCCACTCCGGCACGCGCATGAAGTTGTTGCCCGCGTCGCGGCTCGTCGTCGCGAACGCCACGCCGTCGATGCACACGCGCGTGATGTTCGGGTGGCCGTCGACGTTGGCGTACACCTCGATCTTGTCCGGGTTCTTCCACGCAACACCCTTGATGTCGTGGGAGTTCGCGTCGTCGCTGCTGCACGCGGCCAGTGCGAGCAGCGCGGCCAGGGCCGGCAGGATCACCTTGAGCTTCATGACTTCACTCCCCGTCAATGGCGCGTACCGATCGACATCAGTACACCAGAGGCGGGCAAAACACTGTGCCGGCTGCGGGGCCCCGCAGCCGGCACTTGGCCCTGTTGCCGCGTCGGCGTCACGGCAAAAGGGCGTCGCCCGTGCTCGCGGCGGTGGCTCCGGCCATCGAACCATGGGCAACCCTCGAGTCAGTAGTGAACATCCGAGGTATGGCTGAGTCAAGTTGTCGGCGCACTTCTGTTCGTCGACACAAAAGCCTTGCCTTCGAAGACCTCGCCTGCTAAACATCGGATGTATTTGTGCGGATCAACGACCTACGCACGCGAGGCGGGTGGGGCGGGGCGATGAGCAACCGGTTCGTGGAGCTTTCCACCTACGACGTGCGGTTTCCAACCTCGCGGCAGCTGGACGGATCCGACGCCATGAACCCCGACCCCGACTACTCCGCCGCGTACGTCGTGCTGCGCACGGACGGCCGCCACAGCACCGAGGACCCCGCCGGCCACGAAGGGCACGGGTTCGCCTTCACGATCGGGCGCGGCAACGAGGTACAGACGGCGGCAATTCTGGCTCTGAAGCCGTATATCGTCGGGCGTCCGGTGCAGGAGGTCCTCGACGACCTGGGCGGGCTGTGGCGGGAGCTCGTGCACGACTCCCAGCTGCGCTGGCTCGGGCCCGAGAAGGGCGTCATGCACATGGCGATCTCCGCCGTGGTCAACGCCCTGTGGGACCTCAAGGCGAAGCGGGCCGGACTGCCGCTGTGGCAGCTGCTGGCCTCGATGCCGCCGGAGGAGCTCGTCGACCTGGTCGATTTCCGGTACCTCACCGACGCCCTCACCCCGGCCGAGGCGATGGACCTGCTGCGGCCGGGCGCGGAGGGGCGCGAGGAGCGCATCGACGCGCTGCTGTCGGAGGGCTACCCGGCGTACGCGACGTCGCCGGGCTGGCTCGGCTACGACGACGACAAGCTCGCGCGGCTGTGCCGGGAGGCCGTCGCGGCCGGGTTCACGCAGATCAAGCTCAAGGTCGGCGCCGACCTCGACGACGACCTGCGGCGGATGCGCATCGCCCGCGACGTGTGCGGGCCGCACGTGCGCATCGCCGTCGACGCCAACCAGCGCTGGGACGTCGACACCGCCGTGGAGTGGGTGCACGCCCTGGCCCCGTTCCACCCCTGGTGGGTCGAGGAGCCCACCTCGCCCGACGACGTGGTCGGGCACGCCGAGATCGCCCGCCGCATCGCGCCCGTGCCGGTGGCCACCGGCGAGCACGTGCAGAACCGGGTGGTGTTCAAGCAGCTGCTGCAGCTGCACGCCGTGTCGTTCCTCCAGCTTGACGCCGCGCGGGTCGCGGGGGTGAACGAGAACGTGGCCATCCTGCTGCTGGCGGCCAAGTTCGGCGTCCCCGTGTGCCCGCACGCCGGCGGCGTCGGGCTGTGCGAGCTGGTGCAGCACCTGTCGATGTTCGACTACGTGGCGGTCTCGCGCAGCATGCGCAACCGCGTCATCGAGTACGTGGACCACCTGCACGAACACTTCGCCGACCCGGTCCGGGTACGCGGGGGCCGCTACCTCGCGCCGCTCGCACCGGGTTTCAGCTCCACCATGCGGGCGGAGAGCATCGCCCGCTACGCGTTTCCGGACGGCCCCATCTG
Source organism: Dactylosporangium sp. CA-139066 (assembly GCF_050936175.1). NCBI lineage: Bacteria > Bacillati > Actinomycetota > Actinomycetes > Micromonosporales > Micromonosporaceae > Dactylosporangium > Dactylosporangium sp. CA-139066. The sequence continues at coordinate 5,689,855 of NZ_JBNJNH010000001.1, forward strand.
GAACCCCGCGCCGCCCCGCGGCCCGTACACCCCTTAGGACAGCCATGAGAAAGCTGGCACCGCTCGTCGCCGCCGCGCTGGTCGTCACCCTCGCGGCCTGCAACTCCACGACCGACAAGCCGGGCGGCTCCGCCACCGGCGGCGCGCCGATCGCCGTCGACCTGCCGCGCGCCGACTCCGACTTCTGGAACTCCTACGCGAAGTACATCCCGCAGTACGCCAAGGAGAGCGGCATCAACCTGATGACGCCGACCAACTCGCAGAACGACATCGCCAAGCTGGTGGCCAACACGCAGGCGTTGACGAGCCAGGGCGCAAAGGCGATCGTGATGGCACCCCAGGACACGGGGGCCATCGCCACCACCCTGAACACGCTGGAGCAGAAGAAGATACCCGTGGTCACCGTCGACACCCGGCCCGACAAGGGCAACGTGTACATGGTGGTGCGCGCCGACAACCGGGCGTACGGGCAGAAGGCGTGCGAGTTCCTCGGCCAGAAGCTCGGCGGCAAGGGCAAGGTCGTGGAGTTCCAGGGCTCGCTGTCCTCGGTGAACGGCCGCGACCGCTCGGAGGCCTTCGCCGAGTGCATGCAGCAGAAGTACCCCGGGATCACCGTGTTCGCCGAGCCGACGGACTGGGAAGGTGCCAAGGCGTCCGCGGCGCTGCAGACCCGCCTCACGCAGCACCCGGACATCAACGGCATCTACATGCAGGCCGGCGGCGTGTTCCTGGCCCCGACGCTGCAGCTGCTGCGCTCCAAGAACCTCATCGTGCCGCCGAGCGACCCCAAGCACATCTTCATCGTGTCCAACGACGGCATCCCGCAGGAGTTCGACGCGATCCGCAAGGGCGAGATCGACGCGACCGTGTCCCAGCCGGCCGACCTCTACGCGAAGTACGCGCTCGCCTACGCCAAGGCGGCGACCGAGGGCAAGACCTTCCAGCCCGGCAAGACCGACCACGACAGCACGATCGTGCAGGTCCGCGACGGCGTGCTGGAGGACCAGCTGCCGGCGCCGCTCGTCACCAAGGACAACGTCGAGGACACGGCGTTGTGGGGAAACCAGATCGGTACATGATGTCGGTAACGGAAAATGCCGTGGCGGCCGTCGGGGTGAGCAAGCACTTCGGCGCCACCACGGCACTGTCGGACGTCACCCTGCGTATCGCGCCCGGCGAGACCCACGCGCTCGTCGGGCGCAACGGCGCCGGCAAGTCGACGCTCGTGTCGCTGCTCACCGGCCTGCACCGGCCCGACGCCGGCGAGATCCGCTTCGGCGGCGAGCCCGCGCCGCCGGTCGCCGACCGCGGCGCGTGGCGGCGGCGGGTCGCCTGCGTGTTCCAGCGCCCCACGATCATCCCGACGCTGACGGTGGCCGAGAACCTGTTCCTCAACCGGCAGAGCGAGCGCGGCCCGATCCGCTGGGGGGCGCTGCGCCGGCGGGCCGGGGAGCTGCTGGACGAGTACGCGGTCGGCGTCGACCCGGGCTCCCTCGCCGGCGACCTCGACGTGGAGCAGCGGCAGCTGGTCGAGATCGCGCGGGCCCTGTCGCAGGGTGCGCGGTTCATCATCCTCGACGAGCCGACGGCGCGCCTGGACGCCACGGGCATCGAGCGGCTCTTCACCCGGCTGCGCGCCCTCGCGGCCGGCGGCGTGACGATGCTGTTCATTTCACACCATTTGCAGGAGGTGTACACCGTGTGCGACACCGTCACCGTCCTGCGCGACGCGCGGTGGATCCTCACCCGGCCGGTCGCCGGGATCGGGCACGACGAGCTCGTGGCCGCGATGACCGGCGAGGCGGTCGGGCTGACCGATGTCGCGCCGCGGCCGCCGGTGGCGCCGGACGCCCCGGCCGCGCTGCGCCTGGACGGGCTCGCCCTCGACGGGGCGTACGAGCCGCTGACGCTGGAGGTCAAGACCGGCGAGATCGTCGGCGTGACCGGCTCCGGCAGCAGCGGCAAGGTGTCGCTGGCCGAGACCGTCGGCGGGCTGCGCCGGGCCACCGCCGGCACCGTCACCGTGGGCGAGCGCCGCGTCGCCCCGGGTGTGCCCGCCGCGCTGAAGGCCGGCATCGGCCTGGTGCCGCTGGACCGTCACCGCGAGGGCCTCGTGCCGCTGCTCTCCGTCGCCGAGAACGCCACCCTGCCGATCGCCGACCGGCTCGGCCCGGCCGGGGTCGTCGTGCCGGCGCGGCGGCGGGCGGCGGCGCACGCGTTCATCGAGCGGTACGACATCCGCACCGAGGGCCCGGACGCGCCCGTGTCCAGCCTGTCGGGCGGCAACGCGCAGAAGGTCGTGCTGGCCCGGGCGCTGTCCACCGGCCCGAGTTTTCTCGTGCTCATCAACCCGACGGCCGGCGTCGACGTGCGCTCCAAGGAGTCGCTGCTCGGCGCGGTGCGCGCCGCCGCGGACGACGGCACCGGCGTGCTCATGGTCTCCGACGAGCTCGACGACCTGCGCCACTGCGACCGCGTGCTCGTGATGTTCCACGGGCGCGTCATCACCGAACTGCCGGCCGGCTGGAGCGACACCGAGGTGGTCGCCGCCGTCGAAGGAGTCTCCGCATGAGCACCTCTGTGACCACGCCGACGGCGGTGCGCCGGCCCGTGCCCCGGCTGGCCCGCCTGCGCGACCTGGCGCTGGTGCCGGCGATCGTCGCGCTGCTCGTCGTCGGCGCGCTCATCGACCCGGTGTTCCTGTCCACCAACAACCTCGTCAACGTGCTGCAGCAGCAGACCGAGCTGTCGCTGCTGGTGCTCGGCGAGACGCTGATCCTCATCGGCGGCCGCTTCGACCTGTCCCTGGAGTCGACCGTCGGGCTCGCGCCGGCGCTCGGGGTGGCGCTGGTCATCCCGGCCGCGAGCCACGGCATCGGCACCGAGTGGGCCACCGCCCTGGCGGTGCCGATCTGCCTGCTGGTCGGGGTTCTCGTCGGGGCGCTCAACGGGGTGCTGATCCTGCGCTTCGGCCTGTCGGCGTTCATCGTGACGCTGGGCATGCTCATCACGCTGCGGGGCGTGCAGATCGGCATCACCAGCGGGCAGAGCCTGTTCGACCTGCCGCCGTCGGTGATGTACCTCGGCAGCACGGTCTGGGCGGGTGTACCGCTGTCGGTGTGGCTGTGCGCGGTCGTGTTCGCCGCCGGCATCGTCGCGCTGGGCTGGTTCCGCCACGGCCGCTCCGTCTACGCCATCGGCGGCAACGTCGACGCGGCGCGGGCGGCCGGCGTGCGCACCGACCGGGTCATGTACGCGGTCTTCATGATCGCGGGGCTGCTGGCCGCGCTCGCCGGGCTGCTCATGGCCGGCCGGCTGGGCTCGATCGCGTCCAACCAGGGCGATCAGATGATCTTCAGGGTGTTCGCGGCGGCGGTCATCGGCGGCGTGAGCATGAACGGCGGCAAGGGCACGCTGTTCGGCGCCCTGTGCGGGGTGCTCGTCCTCGGCCTGGTCAGCAACATCCTGACCCTGGCCGGCGTGTCCGCGCAGTGGATCCAGGCGGTGTACGGCCTGGTGATCCTGGTCGCGCTGGTCGTGGCCCGGCTGACGACGGGCCGGTCGCAGGACTCCTGAGGCTCCTGGGTGAGGAGGGGGCGGGCGGGGACCGGGTGGTGGGTCCCCGCCCGCCGCGCGTTCAGGACAGGGTCACCGCGACGTCGTCGAGGACGAACGACGTCTGCAGCGAGGAGTCCTCGGTGCCGTTCCACTTCAGCGTCACCGTCTGCCCGGCGAACGCGTTCAGGCTGTAGGACTTCTGGACGTACCCGGTGCCCTTGTTCAGGTTCGACAGCGTGGCGAGGGTCGTCGAGCCGGCCGTGACGGTCAGCTTGTCGTACTGCGTCGTCGTGGTGGTCTCGGCGGTGTCGATGTGCACCCAGAACGTGAGCGTGGCGCTGCAGCCGGCCGGGATGGTGACCGCCTGCGAGACGCTCTCGGTGTGCGTCGAGCCGTAGCCGAGCAGCCACGCGCTGTACGTGCCGCCGTGGGCCGCCTGGCCCGACGACGCCCACTGGCCGATGGCGCCGGTGGTGCCGCTCCAGCCGGTCGCGCCCGACTCGAAGCCGGGGTTGGTGACCTTCTGGCCGCTGCAGGTGCCGCCGCCACCGCCGCTGACCGTCCAGCTGAACGTCGTGCTGCCGCTCGCGCCGGTGGTGTCCCTGGCCGTCACGGTGGTGGACGTCGTCTGGGCGGTCGTGGGCGTACCGCTGATGAGGCCCGTGCTCGCGTTGATGCTCAGGCCGGCGGGCAGGCCGGTCGCGGAGTACGTCAGCGTCTGGCCGGACGCGGAGTCAGTCGCGGTGATCTGCAGCGACACCGCGGTGCCGACGGTCGCCGTCTGCGCGCCCGGGTTGCTCACGGTGACCGTGTTGCCGGGCGAGCTGGCGCCGGTGAGCATGCAGCCGGCGACGGTGAGGTCGACGGCCCGCGACGAGTTGAGGCAGGTGGTGAACCAGTACGTCTCCTCACCGTAGGACTGCCCCTGGTGGACGGTGACGTTGCCGTTGGCGTCGACCTCGCACGGGTTGTTGAGCGTGCAGCTCGCCCCGTCGTCGTTGCCGGTGTTGTTGATACCGATGATCTGCCGGTCGGACGAGCGGATGATCGGCGAGCCGGAGGTGCCGTGGGTGGTCTGGCAGCCGGTGTTGTACCGGATCGAGTCGTGCCACGTCCACTGGTCCTCGCGCAGCGTCGGCACGAACCCGTTGATGGTGCAGGTCCAGACCTGCTTCCAGTAGCTGGACGGAATCGTCATCGCGGTGCCGTCGGCCGGACGGGCGGCGGCCACGGTCAGCGCGGTGGTGTTGTACTTGGTCTTGATCGACGCGAACGTGTCGGTGAGCTGGTACAGCGCCACGTCCGTGTTCGTCATCGTGCCGTAGATGAGCTTGTCGGAGCGCACCGTGCCCAGCGACGCCCCGCTGTCGCTCAGCAGCGTGCCGGAGCGCGTGCTGCTGCGGTTCTGCAGCACGACGCCGGCGTTGATGAACCCGTTCTCGTAGCAGTGGCCGTTGGTGAGCATCATGGCCCGGTCGGCGTCGACCGACTGCGGCCAGCGCACCAGCGAGCCCGAGCAGTTGTTCAGCGCGATCGTCGCGCCCAGTCCGGTGACCGCGAGCGCCTGGGCGGGCGCGGGCCCGACGACGACGCCCGCGGCGACGGCAAGGATCGCCGCCCCGACTGCGAGGGTCCGTCTCTTGCGCATGGGGGTTCCCTTTCGTTGGGGTTACGCGTGCCTCGTGGGCTGACGCGTAGCCGCCCGTCAATGTGATTGGCACCTTCACATCGACGAACGTGCCCGTCAACGGCGGTCGACCCTATGTCCTGCCCTGCGGTTTACTCCTCGATCGCCTTGCGGATCCGCCGCAGGTGGTGGCGGAAGGTGTACTCCGGATCCTCGCCGCGGCGGGCCAGGTACTCGGCGAAGCTCGTCTGCTCGCGCAGCGTCTCCCCCGCGACGATGCGCCGGGCCTGGTCACGCTCGGTCCCCCGGATGCCGCGGGCGACGTCGAGCACTTCCTCGACCCGCTCCCCGCCGACGAACAGCACCCCGTCATCGTCGGCGAACACCACGTCGTCGCTCGTCACGAGGTGCGCCCCGAACCGCGCACTGGTCAGCGCCTCGCCTTCGCGCGGGTCGACCCGCACCGGCCCCGCCGGCAGCGCGCCGTAGCTGAACACCGGCACGCCGATCTCGACGAGCTCGGCGGTGTCGCGGTGCAACCCCCACACGACCAGCCCGGCGACGCCGGCGGCGGCCGCCTCGAGCACGGTGAGGTCCCCGACGCAGGCTTCGTCGGTGCGCCCGCCGTTGTCGACGACGAGCACGTCGCCGGCGCGGGCACCTGTGTACGCCTCGAGGAACACGTCGACGCTGCCGTAATGCCGGGCCGGCAATACCCTTCCGGCGAGCCGCGCCCCGGCGGTCACCGCCCGCACCCCGGCCGGCGCGATCCGCAGCGGCACGCCGAGACGCACGCAGGCGTCGGCGATCAGCGGGGTTGAGAGATCCGCAAAATCGGTCACGGCGCCATCATGCCGCCACCGCCGCCACCGGCCACGGTCCAATCCGCGCCGCGCGGCCTGCCGCCGACCGCCCGGCCCGCCGGCCCCACGCCCGCGCCGCCCGGCCCGCCGCCGACCGCCCGGCCCACCGGCCCCACGCCCGCGCCGCCCGGCCCGCCCCCGACCGCCCGGCCCGCCGACCCCACGCCCGCGCCGCCCGGCCCGCCCCCGACCGCCCGGCCCGCCGACCCCACGCCCGCGCCGCCCGGCCCGCCCCCGACCGCCCGGCCCACCGGCCCCACGCCCGCGCCGCCCGGCCCGCCCCCGACCGCCCGGCCCACCGGCCCCACGCCCGCGCCGCCCGGCCCGCCCCCGACCGCCCGGCCCGCCGGCCCCACGCCCGCGCCGCCCGGGCAATCGCGGCTCAATCCGCGCCGCACGGCCCGTTAGCCGCAAACGCCCGCGGCTCAACGGCGTCGCGCCCCCTCTCGACCAAGGGAGGCTCAATCCACGCCGCAGCGCCCCGGAGCCACGAACGGCCGCGGCTCGACGCGCGGCCGCGGCCGGATTACCGAATTACTGGATTACCGGATCCAGTAATTCGGTAATCCCTGTGCTGCGCGAACTGCCGCCGCGAGCTGCCTGCGCAGGCGACTGCGAGGCGGAGCGGAGCGGGGGTCAGTAATTCAATAATCCCTGTGCGGGTGGAGCGGCATCACGAGGTGGCCGAGCAGGGCGACGGCAAAGCGGAGCGGTCTCGCACCGGGGATGCCGTCGTCGCCGAGGACGCAGAGCAGGGTGCGCCTCAATTTCAGGCATCCGGCTCGGTGCCTAGTGTCCTCCCGAGGGAGGCGCCGGCGGGTGGATGTGACCCGCGACGCATACGATGCGTGGAAAAAGGCTGGACCGGAGGCAAGCCTCCGGTATTGTGGAGGCATGCCTCAAGTTAACCAGAGGGCCTCGCACCGGCTGACGTTCGCGGTGCTGGCGGCCTCGACGGCGGCGTTCTCGATGCTGCAGTCGCTCGTCAGCCCGGTGCTGCCGGTGATCCAGCGGGACCTGCACACCTCGGCCGGCACGGTGACGTGGGTGCTGACCGCGTGGCTGCTCGCCGCGTCCGTCGCCACGCCGCTCATGGGGCGCATCGGCGACCTGGCCGGCAAGGAGCGCACCCTGCTGGCCGCGCTCGCCGCGATCGCCGTCGGCTGCCTGCTCGCCGCGCTCGCGCCCAACATCGCCGTGCTCATCGTCGCCCGGGTCATCCAGGGGCTCGGGGGCGCGCTGTTCCCGCTGTCGTTCGGCATCATCCGCGACGAGTTCCCGCCCGGGCGGGTCGTGTCGGCCGTCGGGGCGATGTCCGCGGTGATCGCGCTGGGCGGCGGGACCGGCATCGTGCTGGCCGGGCCGGTCGTGTCGGCGCTGAACTGGCGCTGGCTGTTCTGGATCCCGCTGTTCGTCGTCACGGTCACCGGGCTGCTGGCGTGGCGGTTCGTGCCGCCGTCGCCGGTGCGCTCGGCCGGCCGGGTGAACTGGCCGGCGGCCGCGCTGCTGTCGGGGTGGCTGGTCGCGCTGCTGCTACCGCTGAGCAAGGGTAACGCGTGGGGGTGGGCGGCGCCGCGCACGATCGGGCTGTTCGCGCTGGCCGCGCTGCTGGCGGCGGCGTGGGTGGCGGTCGAGGTCCGCTCGCGCACCCCGCTGATCGACATGCGCATGATGCGCCTGCCCGCCGTCTGGACCACCAACATCGTGGCGCTGCTGTTCGGCGCGGGCATGTTCGGCGTGTACGCCTTCCTGCCCCAGTTCATGCAGATCCCCACGTCCACCGGCTACGGCTTCGGCTCCTCCGCCGGCGAGGCCGGCCTGCTGATGGTCCCGATGCTGGCCACGATGGCCGTCACGGGCATGCTCAGCGGGCCGATGGCGACCTGGTTCCCCAGCCGGGTCCAGGTCGTCGCCGGCGCGCTGCTCACCACCCTGGCCAGCGCCGCGTTCGCCTTCGCGCACGCGCACCCGTGGGAGGTCGCGGCCGCCGCGGCGGTGTTCGGCGTCGGCATCGGGCTGGCCTACGCGTCGATGACGAGCCTCATCGTGCACTCGGTCCCGAGGGCCCAGACCGGCGCGGCGAGCGGCATGAACGCCAACATCCGGACCATCGGCGCCTCCATCGGCACGGCGGTGGTCAGCTCCGTCGTCACCAGCGACCTGCGCGCCGACGGGCTGCCGACGGAGCACGCGTTCACGACGGCGTTCGTCGCCCTGGGCGTGGCCGCGGCGCTCTCGGTCGCCGTGGCGCTGCTCATCCCGCGGCCCCGGCACGCGGCGCCGGAGCCGGCACCGGTCCCGGCCGAGGAGGCCGCACCCGTGCCGGGCCTGGCGACGGCCCGTACCACCTGATCAATCACGGACGGCAACCATCAGGACGGACAGGACCAGATCTGCAGCGTCGGGCCGTCGCCCGGCAGCTCGCCGCGCAGTTCGGCGCCGCCGTACAGGTTGGTCGCCTCGGTCACCGCGGCGAACGGCACGGGGGCACCGGGGGCGCGGCGGGCCAGGACCAGCAGGCGCTCGTCGTGGGTCTCGCGCCAGAACGCCACGGCGTCGGCGCTCACGTGGGCGAAGCGCAGGCCGCCGCCGCGCAGGGACGGGTGCTTGCGGCGCAGCGCGAGCAACCGGGAGTACCACGGCAGGGTCTGGATGCCCTTGCGCCACGGCATCGGGGTGCGCGACTGCTCCCCCGTCGACCCGGTCAGGCCGAACTCGTCGCCGGCGAACACCATCGGCACGCCGGGCAGGGTGGCGAGCAGGCCGACCGCGACCTCCATGCGGCCCAGATCCCCGACGACCGTGCGGATGCGGGCGGTGTCGTGGCTGCCGAGCAGGTTCCAGGAGTGGCTCCACGACCGCCAGCTCATCGTGGCCATCATCGCGCGCATGGTGGCCACCATCGCGGGGCCGTCGCGGTGCGGTACGCCGCCGGGCACGCCCAGGAAGTCCGGCAGCGCCAGGTCCGGTGCGCGCAGCCAGGTCCACAGTGGACGCGTGAACCCGGCGTAGTTCATGGTGCCCTGCCAGCCGTCCGCGTCGAGGTCGCCGCCGGCGCCGTGGGCGTGCTCGGCGACGAGCAGCGCGTCCGGGCGGGCCGCGCGCACCGATGCGGCGAGCAGGCGGGACACCTCGTGGGTGAGGTCGTCGCCGGCGCGGCGGCCCGTCATGTTCGCCACGTCGATGCGCCAGCCGTCGAGGTACCGCAGCCACCGCCGCACGATCGAGTCCGGGTCGGTGACGAAGCGCTCGCGCAGCCGGGCCGAGTGCCAGTTCAGCTTCGGCAGCGAGGCGTGGCCCAGCCAGGACTCGTAGCCGCCGTCCGCGCTCATGTAGTACAGGTCGGGCTGGTCGAACCACGGGTGCTCGACCCCGGTGTGGTTCGTGGTGAGGTCGCCGACCAGCCGCATGCCGCGGGTGTGCAGCGCGTCGGACAGCCGGCGCAGGGCGCGGTCGCCGCCGAGCAGCGGGTCGACGCGGTCGAAGGCGACGGCGTCGTAGCGGTGGTTGGAGCGGGCCGGGAAGAACGGGGTCAGGTAGACGGTGTCGGCGCCGAGGTCCTGGATGTGGTCGAGGCGGCGGGCGACGCCGTCGAGGTCGCCGCCGTAGAACTGGCGGGAGCCGCCGTCGACGGGGTCCTCCCAGTCGCAGCGCACCGCCCAGTCGGGGGCGGCGGGCGCCGTGGCCGAACGGGCGAAGCGGTCGGGGAAGATCTCGTAGACGATCGCCTCGCGCGCCCACGGCGCCGGACCGGGGTGCGCAACGAGCCGGAAGTCGGCGTCGTCGGGCACGTCGTGGGCGAAGCGGCCGAGCACGTTGTACCAGTCGCCGTCGACGAGGAAGCGGTACCGCGTGACGGGGTTGCGCACGAGGACGGATGCCCGCCACCAGCCCCGGCGGTCGGGCGAGGCCCGCGTGAAGCGTGGCTCACCGTCCTCGACGGAGCGGACGTACACGGAGGAGACCGGAGTCTCGCAACGCAGGAACACGTCCACGTTGGAGCCCAGCCGTGGGTTCTGGTCGGGCACGTAGAGCGCCGACCCGTCGTGATGGATCATCCCTTCACCGCCCCGCTCGTCAAACCGGACACGATGTAGCGCTGCAGTGCCTGGAACACCACCACCGTCGGGATCGCGGTGAGCAGCGAGCCGGCGCAGAACATGCCGAAGTTGGCGTTGCGCTTCTCGGCGACGAGCCCGTACAGGCCCACGGCCAGCGTCTTGGCGTCGTCGCTGCGCAGGAAGATGTTGGCCATGAGAACCTCGTTGATGGTGCCGATGAACCCGAGCAGCGCGGTCACCGCCAGGATCGGCGCGACCAGCGGCAGCGTCACGCGGAAGAAGATCTGCGCGTGGCCGGCGCCGTCGATGACCGCGGACTCGTCGAGCTCCTTCGGCACGGTGTCGAGGAAGCCCTTCATGAGCCAGGTGTTCACGCCCAGGGCGCCGCCGAGGTACAGCAGCATGAGCCCCCACGGGCTGTCCAGCCCGAACGCCGGGTAGTAGTCGCCGACCCCGGCGAAGATGAGGTAGATCGTCACGATCGACAGGAACTGCGGGAACGTCTGGATGAGCAGCAGCGTGATGAGGCCGACCCGCCGGCCGCGGAACCGCATGCGAGAGAACGCGTAGGCGGCCAGGATCGACAGGAACACCCCCGCCGCCGAGGCCAGGCCGGCGACGAGGATCGAGTTGAGGTACCACCGCGTGAACTCGGTCCGCTGGAACAGGTCGGCGAAGTTGCCCAGGCCGACCGAGGCGGGCACCAGGCCGGTCGAGCTGAGCGTGCCCAGCGGGTTGAGCGCCGCCGACACCACGAACAGGATCGGGAACAGCGAGAACACGACGGCGGCCAGACCGGCCGCGTGGCGCCAGCCGACGGTGCGCAGCCAGGCGATCACGCGTACACCTCCTCGTGCTTGCGGCTGCGGCGGAAGCCGACGACCGAGATGAGCGCGACGATCGCGAAGATGTAGACGGTGATCGCCGCCGCGAAGCCGAACTCGGCGCCGGAGCCGCCGAACGCGAGCCGGTACGTGTACGTGATGAGCAGGTCCGTGGCCCCGGCCCGCGAGTCGCCCGGCGGGAACGGCGCGCCCTCGGTGGTGAGGTAGATGGCGTTGAAGTTGTTGAAGTTGAACGCGAACGACGAGATGAGCAGCGGCGTCAGCGCGACCAGCAGCAGCGGCAGCGTGACCCGCCGGAAGCGCTGGCCCGCGGTGGCGCCGTCGATCGCGGCGGCCTCCGTCATCTCCTTCGGGATCGCCTGCAGGGCGCCGGTGGCGACCAGGAACATGTACGGGTACCCCATCCACAGCTGCACCAGGATCACGGCCAGGCGGGCCGTCCACGGCGCGCCGAACCAGTCCACGTGCAGCCCGGTGATGCGGTTGACGAGGCCGAAGTCCTGGTTGAACAGGTCCCGCCAGACCAGCAGCATGGCGAAGCCCGGCATGCTGTACGGCAGCACGAGCAGCACCCGGTAGAGCCCGCGGAAGCGCAGCCGGTCGGAGTGCAGGGCGAGCGCGCAGGCCAGCCCGAGGGCGAACGTCACCAGCACCGACGACACGGCGAACGCGACGTTCCACACCAGCGTCTTGACGAACGGCCCGGCGATGCGCGGGTCGGACACGACGCGGGTGAAGTTGGCGAAGCCGACGCCGACCTTCCAGCCCTGGGCCAGGTACTCGCCGCCGGCGCCGACGAACTCGCCGGCATCGGGATCGGCGAACCACTTCGCGCCCGTCGAACGGTCGGTGATGCAGTCGCAGCCGGCGTCGTAGAAGCGGGTCGCCTGGCCGTTGTACGCCCGGGTGAGGCCGGACGCGCGGATCGCGCCGCCCTCGGTCGGCACCGTGAAGGCGAGGATCTCGTCGTTGCGCTGCGTGGCCTGGCCCAGGTCCAGGATCTCGAAGCCGTCGGCGGCCGTGATGCGCCCGCCGGTGACGGTGGCGCCGGGCAGGTCGTGCAGCCCGTCGGCGTCGCCGACGTAGGCCCTGCCGTCGGCGGACAGCAGCAGGAAGCGCACGCCGCCGTCGGCGAGGGCGACCGAGAGCGCGTACTCCGTCGAGCCGGGCACCTGCTGTACCGACGCGGACTGGATGGCGGTGATCGCGTCCTGCTTGCCGCCGCGGTGCCCGTCGCCGTAGTTGGTGAACGCGGTGGACACCGTGAGCAGCACGGGCACGACCTGGAAGGCCAGCAGGAACAGCACCCCGGGGACGAGGTACTTCGCCGGGACCGGCCGCGGCAACAGGTACACCGCGAAGATCAGGCCGGTGACGACGACGAGGACGGCGAGCCATCCCCACGCGTGGGCGTCGGCGAGCGGGAAGGCGGCGTACACGGCCAGCGCCAGGGCGAGGCCGAGCACCGCCACCTTCCCGATCAGTGCGCTGCTACTTGTTGATCGCATCGGTGATGGTCTTGGACGCACCGGTGAGCGTGGTGTTCACGTCGGCGCCGCCGACGATGGCCGACTCCGCCTTGCCGAACGGGTCCCACACCGCGGCCATCGCCGGGATGGCCGGCAGCACGGCGCCGCCCTTGCCCGCGGCGAGCCACTTCTCGATGTCGGGGTCGCTGCCCTTGACCTGTTCCATGGCCGCGTTCAGCGCCGGCGGGCGCGGGTTGGCCTGGTACAGCGCCACCTGCAACTCGGGCTTGGTGAGGTAGTTCGTGATGAACTCGTTGGCCAGGGCCTTGCTACGACCCTTGCTGGCCACGTAGAACGCCTGCACGCCGACGAACGGCTGCGCGGGCTTGCCGCCGGCGAAGGCCGGGATCGGCGTGATGTCGTACTTGATGCCGGCCTTCTTGATGTCGGCGACGGCCCACGGCCCGGAGATGAGGAACGGCGTCTTGCCGCCGGTGAACGTGGGGATGGCGTTGTCGCTGTTGACCGAGCGGGTCAGCGCGCCCGAGCCCTTCTCGCCCAGCGCCGCGATCTTCTTGAACGCCTCGACGGAGGCGGGCTTGCCGACGCCGAGGTCGGCCGGGTCGTAGTCGCCGTTGGCCTTGGTGCCGAACAGGTAGCCGCCGGCCGAGGCGAACAGCGGGTAGATGTGGTACGCGTCGCCGTTCGTGCCGACCTGCAGCGACATGATGTTGCTGACCTTGCCGGCGTCCTTGAGCGCCTTGCCGGCGGCGACGAGGTCCTCGATGCTCGCCGGCGCGTTCGGGGCGAGGTCGGTGTTGCGGATGAGGGCCAGGTTCTCGATGGCGTACGGCACCCCGTAAACCTGCCCGTTGAAGGTCACGGCCTTCATCGCCACGTCGGCGAACCCGGACTTCTGCGAGTCCGGCAGCTGGATCGGGTCGATGGTGCCGTTCTGGACCAGGTTGCCGATCCAGTCGTGGGCGCCGACGACGATGTCCGGGCCCTTGCCGGACTGGGCGGCGGTCACGTACACGGTCTGCAGGTCCTTGGAGACGGCCTGGACCTGCACGTCGACGTGGTTGGCCTTGCCGAACGCCTCGGCGAACGGCTTGAGGGCGGCCGAGCGCTGGTCGTCGGCCCAGATCGTGAGCGTCGCCGCGGGGGCGTTGCCGGTGGAAGAGCTTGCGGGCGTTTTCTCGCCGCCGCAGGCGGTCAGGGTCAACGCGGCGAGGGCGGACACGCCGACGACGCGCAGGGGAATGCGCATGGAGAACTCCAGGGGAATGTGGGCCGGCAAGGTCATAAGGGGTGTCGATCGATTGCCGGTGGCGCAGACCGTAGCAAGGACTTGCAGCGAATGAAAGCCCTTCCAGTCGACTTTCATTTTGGCCGCGCGGCCGCTTACTCTCGACCCATGGCCATGGACGCTCCACGAGCTCGCCTCGCTGACATCGCCCGGCAGGCGGAGGTCAGCGAGGCCACCGTCTCGCGGGTGCTCAACGACCGGCCCGGGGTCAGCGCCGACACCCGGCACGCGGTGCTCACCGCGCTCGACGTGCTCGGTTACGAACGCCCCGAACGGCTCCGCAAGCGCAGCGCCGGCCTCGTCGGCCTGGTGACGCCGGAGCTGGAGAACCCGATCTTCCCGCTCTTCGCGCAGGTCATCGAGTCCGCCCTGGCCCGCTACGGCTACACGCCGGTGCTGTGCACGCAGACGCCCGGCGGCGTGACCGAGGACGAGTACGTCGAGATGCTGCTGGACCGCGCGGTCGCCGGCATCATCTTCGTCTCCGGCCTGCACGCCGACACCACCGCCGACCACGACCGCTACCGCAAGCTCATCGACCGGCCGCTGCCGATCGTCATGCTGACCGGGATGGGCGGGCTCGAGGCGCCGTGCTTCTCCTGCGACGACGCGCGGGCCAGCGCGATCGCCGTGGACCACCTGGCCTCCATGGGCCACACCGACATCGGGCTCATCTCCGGCCCCGAGCGGTTCCTGCCGGTCCAGCGCAAGATCAACGGCTACCGCGAGGCGATGCGCCGCCACGGCCTGCAGGAGCGCATCGAGCTGTCGCTGTTCGGCGTCGAGGGCGGCCACGCCGCCGCCGGCCGGCTGCTCGAGCAGGGCGTCACCGGCCTGGTCTGCGGCTCGGACCTCATGGCGCTGGGAGCCGTGCGGGCCGCCCGGGGCCGGGGCCTGTCGGTGCCGCGGGACGTGTCGGTGGTCGGCTACGACGACTCGCCGCTCATCGCGTTCACCGACCCGCCGCTGACCACGCTGCGCCAGCCGGTGCGGGCCATGTCCAACGCGGCCGCGCAGTCGCTCATCGACGCGATCAACGGCCAGCCCAGCCCGCACTCGGAGTTCATGTTCGCCCCCGAGCTCGTCGTGCGGGCCTCGACGGGCATCGCACCCCGCTAAGAACCCCCGCGGCAAACACCGTACAACGGTCATTCGAAGGGACCACTATGCCCGAAACACCGGACAAATGGTGGCGTAACGCCGTCATGTATGAGGTGTACGTCAGGAGCTTCGCCGACGGCAACGGCGACGGGGTCGGCGACCTCATCGGCCTGCGCGAGCGCCTGCCGCACCTGGCCGCCCTCGGCGTCGACGCGATCTGGCTGACCCCGTTCTTCCGCTCCCCCATGGTCGACGGCGGCTACGACGTGGCCGACCACCGCGACGTCGACCCGTCGTTCGGCAC
Source organism: Dactylosporangium sp. CA-139066 (assembly GCF_050936175.1). NCBI lineage: Bacteria > Bacillati > Actinomycetota > Actinomycetes > Micromonosporales > Micromonosporaceae > Dactylosporangium > Dactylosporangium sp. CA-139066. Next base: position 5,704,992 of record NZ_JBNJNH010000001.1, read on the forward strand.
CCTCGCCGACTTCGACGCGATGCTGGCCGCCGCCCACGACCTGGGCCTGCGCGTCATCATCGACGTGGTGCCCAACCACACCTCCAGCGCCCACCCGTGGTTCCAGCAAGCCCTGCAAGACGTTTCGCAACGGCCCCGCTACCACTTCCGCACGGGCGGCACCGCCCCGAACGACTGGGAGTCGGTCTTCGGCGGCCCCGCGTGGACGCAGGTCGAGGACGGCGAGTGGTACCTGCACCTGTTCGACCCCGCCCAGCCGGACCTGAACTGGGACAACGCCGACGTCCGGCTCGAGTTCGAGTCGGTACTGCGGTTCTGGCTCGACCGCGGCGTGGACGGCTTCCGCATCGACGTCGCCCACGGCATGGTGAAGGCCGCCGGCTACCCGCCCGCCGGCGTCACCGGCCAGATCGGGCTGCTCGGCCGGCGCGTCCTGCCGTACTTCGACCAGGACGGCGTGCACGAGATCCACCGCGCCTGGCGCAAGATCCTCGACTCGTACCCCGGGGACCGCATCGCGGTGGCCGAGGCGTGGGCGTCCACGCCGCAGCGCCTGGCCCGCTACACCGCCCCGGACGAGCTGCACCAGGCGTTCAACTTCGAGTTCCTACAGGCCGACTGGGCCGACCCGGCGGCCGTGCGGGCGAGCATCGACTCGTGCATCCACGCCGCCGAGTCCGTCGGCGCGCCGACCACGTGGGTGCTGTCCAACCACGACGTGCACCGGCACGCGACCCGCCTGGGCTCCCTCGCCCGGGCCAACGCCGCGGCGCTGCTCATGCTGGCACTGCCCGGGTCGGCGTACGTGTACCAGGGCGACGAGCTCGGCCTGCCCGAGGTCCTCGACCTGCCCGACGACGCGCGGCAGGACCCGGTGTGGTTCCGCTCCGGCGGCACCGACCCCGGCCGCGACGGCTGCCGCGTGCCGCTGCCGTGGGCCGCTGCCGCGCCGGCGTTCGGCTTCTCGGCCACCGGGGCGGCGTGGCTGCCGCAGCCGGACTGGTCGGCCCTGGCCGCCGACGTCCAGGCCGCGGATCCCGGCTCCACGCTGGAGCTGTACCGCCGGGCGCTGCGCCGGCGCCGTGAGCTGCGCGGGCCGCTGCGCTGGAACGACAGCGCCCCCGGCGTGCTGGACTTCAGCCGCGGCGAGCTGCGCTGCGTCGTGAACCTGGCACCGGCGCCGGTGCCGCTGGTCGTCGAGCCGGGCGCGGAGGTCGTCCTCGCCAGCGCCGACGTGTCCGGCGGCGAGCTGCCGGCCGACGCCGCGGTGTGGATCTTTGCAAAAACTGCCAGATCTTCCTGATCATTTCCGCTGCTCAGGGACCTTGCAAGAACTGCCGTCCGGGCAATTCCTGCAAGGTCCTTGACATTGGGTTTCAGCCGGGGACAGGCTCTGCGTCAATCGCTCCTCCGCTACCGCCATTCCGGAGGCCCTTGTGCGCATCCCCCGCCTGTCCAGATCCGTGTCCCGAGCCGTCGCCGCGGCCGGCGGCCTGGCCCTCGTCGCCGCCGCCCTCGCCGTGCCGCTGCTGTCCGGCGGCCGCCGGGCCGAGGCCGCCACCGGCAGCAACGACGTCATCGCCAACCTGTGGCTGTGGCCGTTCACCTCGATCGCCACCGAGTGCACCAACGTCCTGGGCCCGGCCGGCTACGGCGCGGTGCAGGTCGCCCCGCCGGAGGACTCGATCAGCGTCGCCGGCCACCCGTGGTGGGACATCTACCAGCCCGCCGCCTACGACCTCAACAGCCGCATGGGCACCCGCGCGCAGTTCACGAGCATGGTGAGCGCCTGCCACGCGGCCGGGGTCAAGGTGTACGTCGACGCCGTCATCAACCACATGACCGGCGCCAACCAGTCCAGCACGACCGCGTACGGCGGGGCGAGCTTCACGAACAACTACAGCTACCCCAGCGCCGGCTACAGCTCCTCGGACTTCCACTTCTACCCGGCCGACTGTCCCCAGCCGGACAACCAGATCCACGACTACAACAACCAGAACGAGGTCTGGAACTGCCAGCTGGTCGGCCTGTCGGACCTCAAGACGGGCACCGACTACGTGCGCACGAAGATCGCCGGCTACCTCAACGACCTCATCTCCGTCGGCGTCGACGGCTTCCGGGTCGACGCGGCCAAGCACATGCCGCCGGCCGACCTGTCGGCCATCAAGGGCAAGCTGACGAACCAGAGCGTGTACATCGCGCAGGAGGTCATGCCGGGCGGCTCCGGCAACCTGGCCCCGGCCGCATACGAGGGCATCGGCGGCGTGCTGGAGTTCAACTACGCCACCAACCTCAAGAACCAGTTCAACGGCAGCATCGCCAACCTGCAGACGTTCGGGCCGAGCTGGGGCCTGGAGCCCAGCGCGAAGTCCACGGTGTTCGTGTCCAACCACGACACCGAGCGCAACGGCTCGACCCTGAACTACAAGGCCGGCGCGACCGACACCCTGGCCAACGTGTTCATGCTGGCCTGGAACTTCGGCACGCCCAACATCATGAGCTCCTTCTCGTTCAGCAACAACGACGCCTCCCCGCCCGCCGACGGCAACGGCTACGTCACCGCGGTCACGTGTGGCAGCGGGTGGGAGTGCCAGCACCGGCAGCGGGCGATCAAGAACATGGTCGGCTTCCACAACGCGACCCGGGCCGACACGACCGTGGGCAACTGGTGGTCGGACGGGTCGAACGCGATCGCCTTCTCCCGGGGTACCAACGGCTGGATCGCCGTCAACAACGGCTCCGGCGCCGTCGGGTCCCGCACGTTCAGCACCGGGCTGCCGGCCGGCGTCTACTGCGACGTGATCCACGGCGACTACAACGCGACCGCGCAGACCTGCTCCGGGCCGACGGTCACGGTGAACGGCAGCGGCCAGGCCACGCTCGGCGTCGCGGCCAAGGACGCCGTCGCCATCCACGCCAACGCCCGCGTCGGCGGCGGCACCACGCCGACCGCCACCCCGACGTCCTCGGGCGTCTCCTTCACGGTCACCGGCGCCCCGACCGGCAACCCCATCTACCTGGTCGGCTCGGTCTCGCAGCTGGGCTCGTGGAACACCGCGTCCGCCATCCCGATGACGGCCAGCGGCTCGTCCTGGACCAGGACGGTGTCGCTGCCGGCGAACACCGCCATCGAGTACAAGTTCATCGCCAAGGACGCCGCGGGCAACGTCACCTGGGAACCCGGGAGCAACCACACGTACACGGTCCCGGCCTCCGGCACCGGCACCATCAACACGACGTGGAACGGCTCGTCGACGACCAACCCGGCGGTCACGTTCAACGAGAACGCAACGACCACGTTCGGCCAGAACGTGTTCCTCGTCGGCTCGATCCCGGCGCTCGGCTCGTGGAACACCGGCAGCGCGATCGCCCTGTCCTCGGCGGGCTACCCGGTCTGGTCGGCGACGGTGACCCTGCCGGCGAACACCGCGGTGGAGTACAAGTTCATCAAGAAGAACCCCGACGGCTCGGTCATCTGGGAGAGCGGCGCCAACCGCACCCTGAACACCGGCACGTCGGCGCAGACGGTCAACACGACCTGGAAGTAGCGGCCCCGCCCTCGGCGACGATCACCATCTTGCGCAGCAGGTCCGCGAGGGTCTGCCGTTCGGCCGGCGAGAGCACGGCGAGCAGGGCCTGCTCGCCGCGCTCCTCCCGGCCGATCTGCCGTTCGAAGACCGCGTTGCCGGCCTCGGTGAGCCGCACGTGCACCCGCCGCCGGTCGCCCGTGTCGGCCTCGCGGGCGATCCAGCCGGCCTCCTCCATCGCGGCGAGGCGGGCCGACAGCGCGCCGCGGGTCAGCCCGAGCAGGTCGGCCAGGCGCGAAGGACTTTGCGTGTACGGCGACCCGGCCCTTCGCAGCATCATGAGCACCTTGAACTGCCAGTGCTGCATCCCGCCGGCGCTCAGCACGTCCCGGCGCCGCTGCGTCTGGTGCCGCGCGAGCACCGCCAGCCGCGCGAAAATGGCCTCGGCGACCGGGTCGAGCGTGTCGAGCTCCTTCTCCCAGACCCCGACGTGCGCGTCGACCGTGTCCTCCGGCTGCGTCATGCCGCCAGCGTACTAGTTTTCTTGTGGATAGTTTTTTCGATTACTACCGTGCTGGGCATGATTGCCGTGGAACTCCTCATCGAGGCGGCCCGCGACCTGGCCAACGCCGGCCGCTGGGACCGCGCCACCGCCCTGCTCGACGCCGCGCACGCCGACCTGCCGCCCGGCGCCGAGGCCCGGGCCCCGGCGGCGCGCCTGGCCCTGGCCGCCGCCCAGGTGTCGGTCGACGCGGGCTGGTTCACCGGCGGCGCCGACGAGGGCGCCCGGCTGTCCAAGGTGGACGAGTACGCGCTGGATCCCGTGCAGCGCTGGGACCTGGACTTCGCGTGGGTGCGCTACGAGTACCGCCAGCACCTGGGCCGGCCCGACCGCAACGTCCGCCGCCAGGCCGAGCGCCTCGCCGGCAGCGCCCCGGACCCGGTCCGGCGCGGCTGGGCCCACCACTACCTCGGCCTGATCGCCGACAACCTGTTCGACGAGCGGTCCGAGGCGCCCGCCCACTACGAGACCGCCCTGGCCGACGCCGGCGACGACCTGCTGCTGCGCCGCGAGGCCCTGCGCCACCTCGGCGACCACGACCACGAGGCCGGCGACCACGACCGGGCCCGGGCCCGCTGGCAGGAGGCGACGGAGGCGGGCGCCCGGGCCGGCTTCGTCCCCGGCACCCTGTCCCAGCAGATGCTCCTGGCGGTCCTGGCCCGCGACGCCGGCGACGAGGCCGGGGCGACGGCCCTGGCCACCGAGATCGCCCGCTGGGCCCGGGCGATCGGCTCCGCCCGCACCGCCGCCCAGGCCGAGGCCTTCCTCACCGGCGTCGACCCCACCCAGCCCCCTCCGCCGCCCGAGGATGAGTGACAGCGATCGATGTGGAGTGATAGACAAGCGGCATGGCTGAGCGAGTGCTGGAGCAGTGCCGGCTCTTCAACGACGGGGTGCGGACCGGGGACTGGGGGCCGTACCTGACCCGGTTCGCCGACGGGGCCACGCTGCGCATCGAGGGGGATCCCGGCAGCCCCTACGTTGGTCTCGACGCGATCGCCGCGGCGTACGCGCAGCAGCCGCCGGACGACACGCTCACCGTGACCTCCGTCGAGTCCGACGGCGACGCCGACATCGCCCGGGTCGAGTGGGACGCGGGCGGCGGCGGCACGCTGCGGGGCACTGGTCGGCGGGGCGGATCACCGAGCTCGCCGCGGAGTTCGACGCGGTGCCGTAGGGGACTATCGGTACCGTGGGCGGTATGGAGGATCCGTACCAGCTGTCCCGGTTCGTCGAGGCGCAGGAGCACGCCTACGCCGACGCGCTCGACGAGTTGCGGCGCGGGCGCAAGACGAGTCACTGGATGTGGTTCGTCTTCCCGCAGGTCGCGGGGCTCGGGCGCAGCGCGACGGCCCAGCGGTACGCCATCGCGTCGCTCGACGAGGCCCGCGCCTACCTGCAGCATCCGGTGCTCGGGCCGCGGCTGCTGGAGTGTGCCGACGCGCTGCTCGCCGACGAGACGCACACGGCCGAGGCGATCCTCGGGGCGGTCGACGCGATGAAGCTGCGCTCGTCGATGACGCTGTTCGCGCACGCCGAGCCGGCCGAGAACCGGTTCCCGCGGGTCCTCGGCCGCTACTTCGACGGGGTCGAGGACGCCGAGACGCTCAGGCGGCTCTGATCGGGGCGTACCGCGGCACGTACTCCTGCCCCAGATCCACAGCTGCGCGAGGCCGTGCACGCCGGCCCACAGCGCCCCCGGCGGCGACCGACGGGGGCACGGGCGAGCCGGGGCGGGCCTCGGCGAGCAGCGCGGCGAGGGCCTCGAAGAGCGGCAGGCTGGTCTCGCGCAGCCCGAGCCGGTCGGAGCGCAGCAGGTCGTGGCGGAACATCAGCTCGAGCATCCCCCGCTCGGCCCGCGCGAAGGCGAGGGAGGCGCGGGCCTTGCTCGTCCAGTTGTACCTATGTCAGGCTGGACGACATGTACATGGACATCGTGATCCTCAGCCACCTGCAGCGGGGGCCGGTCCACGGCTACGAGCTCAAGCGGCGGGTGTCGGCGACCACCGCGTACGCGCTGCACAACAACACGCTCTATCCGGCCCTGCGCCGCTTCGAGGAGGCCGGCGCGGTCACCAAGAGCGCCGAGCAGCAGGAAGGCAAACCGCCCCGGCACGTGTACGAGCTGACCGACGTCGGCCGCGAGCTGCTGCACGACATGCTCGCCGATCTGCCGGCCGAACAGGCCGGCGACGAGCACGAGTTCCTCACCCGCCTCGGGCAGTTCGAGCACCTCACGCCCGAGGAGCGGCGGCGCGTCCTGGGCGCGCGGGCCGACGCGCTGCGAGCGCAGGCGCGGCACATGGCCGAGCTGGCCGGGCGGACCGCGGCCAGCCCGCGCAACCACCGCTGGGGCGGCCTCGTCGTCGCCGAGCTGGCCGCCCGGATCGAGCGCGAGCTGGCCTGGATCGACTCGCTGGACGCCCTCGCCGGCTCGGACGAGCCGCAATGACCGCGACCGCCGCGGCGGCCGGGACGGCCGAGGCGCCCCGGCTTGGCGGCCTCATGCAGCTCGGGCTGCTCGCCGGCCCGCTGCTGTCGATGATCGACTCGTCGATCGTCAACGTGGCCACGCCCGACATCGCCGAGGAGCTCGGCGCCGGCCTGCCGACGACCCAGTGGGTGGTCAGCGGCTACCTGCTGGCCCTCGCCGCCGGGCTCACCACGACGTCGTACCTGGCCCGCCGCTTCGGCACCATGCGCGTCTACGGCGCCGCCCTCGCCGCGTTCGTCCTCGCCTCCGCGCTGTGCTCGGCGGCGCCCGGCATCGGGGTCCTCATCGCCGCCCGCGCGCTGCAGGGCCTGGCCGGCGCGCCGCTGGTGCCCCTGGCGATGAGCGTGCTGCTGGGCCGCCAGGGCGCAGCGCGCCGGATCCCGTTCGCCGCCGGGCTGCTGTTCTTCCTCGCCCCGGCGATCGGCCCGTCGTTCGGCGGGCTGCTCATCGCGGCCGGCGGCTGGCGCTGGATCTTCCTGGCCAACCTGCCCATCGGGCTGCTCGCCCTGCTGGGCGTGCGGCGCCTGCCGGCCGGCGTCGCCCCGCCGGCCGACGGCCGCGCCCGCCTCGACCCGTTCGGCCTCGCCCTGCTCAGCACCGGCCTGGTCGCCGCGCTCTACGGGGCCAGCCGCGCCACCGTCGACGGGTGGTCGCGGCCCCTCGCCCTCGGCCCGCTGCTCGGCGGCGGGGCGCTGCTCATGGGGTACACCATCTGGGCCCTTCGCACCTCGCAGCCCGCCGTCGACCTCACGCTGCTGCGCCACGGACGCTCGGCCCTGGCGCTCGCGCTGAGCGTCATGTCGTCGGTGGTCGCGTTCGCCGCGGTGTTCCTGCTGCCCGTGTTCACGCAGGCGGTGCAGCACCACACCGCGTTCGCCACCGGCCTCGCGCTGCTGCCGCAGGGCCTCATCACCGGCCTCGGCGCCGCCGCCGGCCAGCGCCTCGCCGACCGCCTCGGCGTGCGGCCGCTCGTCATGGCGGGCTTCGTGCTGCTCGCCGTCGCCGGGGGCGGGCTGCTGTTCATCGACGAGCGGACGCCGCTGTGGGCCACCGCGGCGATCCTGTCGGGGCGGGCGGCGGCGATCGGGTTCGGCCTCACCCCGCTGCTGTCGGTCATGCTGGGACCGCTCGGCGACGCGCAGATGGCCGACGGGAGCGCGCTGTTCAACATCGCCCAGCGCCTCGGCGGGTCGATCGGCGTGGGCGTGCTCGGCTCGCTGCTGGCCGCCCGCGCGGCGCACGTCGGCGCGATCGCCGGCTTCCACGAGATCGGCGCGATCCTGTCGGCGCTGGCCCTGGCCGCGGCCGCCCTGGCGGCCCTGCTGCCGGGCCGCGCCGCCGTGTGATCGACGGCCCTGGCGGCTATCTGCCAGGTCGCGTCGAATGTGCGGCGGTTTTTGGTGGGTATGGGCGGGGTCGAGCTAGGTTCGCCGGATGCGACGGCGAGATCTTCTCACCCTGGCGGCCGCCGGCGCCGTGGCCGGTCCCCTCCTGCGCTCCCGGGCCGAGGCGGGCCCGGCGGCCGGCCTCACGTTCCCGGCCGGGTTCGGCTGGGGCGCGGCGACGTCGGCGTACCAGATCGAGGGCGCGGTCAAGGAGGATGGCCGGGGGCCGTCGGTGTGGGACGTGTTCGCCCACGAGCCGGGCCGCATCCGCAACGGGGACACCGGCGACGTCGCCGCCGACCACTACCACCGCTACCGCGACGACCTGGACCTCATGCGGGACCTGGGCCTGACGTCGTACCGCTTCTCGGTCTCCTGGTCGCGGGTCCTGCCCACCGGCCGCGGCACGGTGAACCCGAAGGGCCTGGACTTCTACCACCGCCTGGTCGACGGCCTGCTCGCCCGCAACATCCGCCCGGTGGTGACGCTGTTCCACTGGGACACCCCGCAGGCGCTGCAGGACCTGGGCGGCTGGGAGAACCGCGACTGCGCGAAGTGGTTCGCCGACTACGCCCACACGATGTTCAGCGCGTTCGGCGACGCGGTGCCGATCTGGCTGACCCTCAACGAGCCGAAGACCGTCGTCGACAACGGGTACACCTCGGGCAGCCACGCCCCCGGCAAGCGCGACCGCCGCCTGGCCAACGTCGTCGGCCACCACCTGCTGCTCGGTCACGGCCTGGCGGTCCAGGCCCTGCGCGCCACCGGCGCCCGGTCCCGCATCGGCCCGGCGCTGAGCCTCTCCCCCACCTACCCGGCCAACGACACCGGCGCGGCCCGCCGCCAGGCCGCCACCGCCGACGGCGAGGAGAACCGCCGCTGGCTCGACCCGCTCCTGCTCGGCCGCTACCCGGCCGACTGGCTGGCCGCCCAGCCCGCCGACGCCCCGGTCCGCGCCGCCATCAAGGACGGCGACCTGGCCGTCATCGCCGCGCGCAACGACATCATGGGCGTCAACTACTACGGCGCGACGACGGTCACCGGCACGGGCCGCCGCGTCATGAAGCACCCGACGTCCCAGGCGACGTGGCAGGAGATCTACCCGGACGGCCTGTTCGACCTGCTGACCCGGATCAAGCGCGACTACGGCGACATCCCGCTGAGCATCACCGAGAACGGCATGGCCACCACCAACGCGCTGCGCGACGAGGACCGCATCGCGTTCCTGCGCGAGCACCTGGCCGCCGCGCACCGCACGATCCAGGCGGGCGTGCGGCTGGAGAGCTACCACCTGTGGTCGCTGATGGACAACTTCGAGTGGGCCGAGGGCTACACGCAGCGATGGGGCATCGTCAACGTCGACTTCACCACGCAGCGGCGCACCCGCAAGGCGAGCGCGGACTGGTACAGGTCGGTGATCGCCCGCAACGGCCTGTGACGCGGGCGGCTCAGTCGAGGCAGAACTCGTTGCCCTCGATGTCCTGCATCACCAGGCACGACTCGTTGTACTCATCGGCGCGCAGGAGTTGCACGCGGGCCGCGCCGAGCGCGACCAGGCGCGCGCATTCGGCCTCCAGCGCGGCCACGCGCTCCTCGCCGACGAGCCCGGTCCCGACGCGTACGTCGAGATGCACGCGGTTCTTGACGACCTTGCCCTCGGGGACGCGCTGGAAGTACAGCCGCGGGCCGGCACCGGTGGGGTCGGCGCAGGCGAAGCCCGAACCCTGACGCTCGGGCGGCTGCGCCCGCTCGTACTCGTCCCAGGAGGCATGGCCCCGCGGTGGCGGCGGCACGACGTACCCCAGCACCTCGCACCAGAACCGCGCGACGCGCTCCGGTTCCGCGCAGTCGAAGGTGACCTGGACCTGCCTGACCGTTGCCATCGCTCCACCATAGAGGCGCGGGCTTCGCCGGCTGCACTAAGGTGCCGCCATGTCGATCTTCTCCCGCCTGCTCGGCGCCCGCCGGGGTGCGCCGCTGCCCTATCCTCCCGGTGCGCCGCCAGGACTTGCGGCCCGCTGGGTGCGCTGGGTCGCCGGCGTCGAGAACTCCAGGAACCCGGTCCGCGACCGCACGGGCGCGCACGCGGGCATCAACCAGCCGGACGACGTGTGGTTCCTGGCCGGCACCTTCGGCGGGCGGGTGGAGCGGCGTTGCACCGTCCGGGCCGGGCGGCCGCTGTTCTTCCCGGCGTTCAACATGTGGCACGGCAACGCCCAGGGCCCGCCGCCCGCCGTGGCGAGGGCCTTCGGCGCGCTCACCGTCAACGCGGTGCCGGTCGAGCTGGACACGATCGCGACGCCGGTGCCGTTCGTCGTCGCCGGCGCCAGGCTGAATCCGGTGACGGGAACCAGGGGGCCGGTCCGCATGACGGTCTGGGGGCTGTGGAAGCGGCTCGAGCCGCTGCCGCCGGGCGACCACGTGCTGGAGTTCTCCGGCGGCGACGGCCACGGCTTCACCGCCAGCGCCGTCTATCACCTCAACGTCGCCCGCTAAGCGCCGGCCGCCAACGCCGGCATCCGCGTGAGCTCGCCGATCGGCGCGGAGGCGGCCGGGCCCCGCTTCGCCTCCTGCAACCCGGCCGGCAACCTGGTGATCGACGGTCAGTGGTAGCGGCGGCCCTCGGCCGCGGTGACCGCCAGGTCCAGGTGCCAGTCGGCGACGTCGATCTCCGACGGCGGTGACGCGGGGCTGGCGGCGTGCAGCGCCGAGAGGTACCACTCCTCGTCCGCCGGCCGCATCAGCAGCCGCAGCCAGGTCACGTTGCGGGTGCGGCGGCACTCCTCGACCGTGAGGACCGAGCGCAGGGCCTCGACCGGGTTCTCGCCGGGCAGCAGCAGGCGCAGGATCGGGGCGGCCGGCGGCGGCTGCACGCCCGCGAGCAGCAGCCGGGCGGCCAGGGTGTGCGCGGCGCGCGTCAGCATCAGGGCGCGCCGCGCCGCCGTGGCCGGGCCGCGCACCGGGTCGGCGGCGCGGTTCGCCACATCCTCGTGCGCCACCCGGTACGCCACCATCTCCCCGGCGGTCATCGCGCGCTCGAGGTCGTGGGCGGCGACCGCCTCGGCCATCTCGGTCATGTCGGCCGCCTCGGCGTCGGGGGTGACGGCGGCGTCGGCGGCCTGGCGGGCGACCTCGTGCAGCAGGCGCTCGTCGTAGGCGGCGGGGCGGGCGGCCACCGGCGGGACGGACAGCAGCGCGCCGAGGGCGTGGCGGTCGCCGTCGAAGTTGGCGTACCGGTGCAGGCGCTCGATCAGCGGGCGCAGCTCGGGCGCCTCGTGCAGCAGCGGGCGGTACCGCAGCAGGGCCGCCAGCACCGTCTCGTCGGGCTCGGCCAGGACGCGCAGCGCGATCGCCGGGCCCGCGAGGGCGGCGGTGGACGGGTCGGTGGCGTCGCGCAGGGCCTCGGCGGCGGCGCGGCGCACGGCCGGCTCGCGGTCGCCGAGCAGGCCGGCGATGGCACGCACCGCGTCCGGGTCGCGGCGGCGGTGGGCCAGGCAGGCCAGCAGGGCGGCGCGGACGCCGGGGTCGCGTTCGCGGGCGGCCGCCTCGGCGAACGGCCCGACGCCGACGCCGGTGAAGCGCAGCAGCAGCGCGGCCGCGGCGCGGACCTCGGGGGCCGGGTCGGCGATCATCAGCCGGCGGCACACGTCGTCGTCGCGCACGCTCGCCGGGACCTGCAGGCCCTCCAGGCGCAGCAGCGGCGACCGGTCGGACAGCAGCCGGGTCGCGAACGCCGCGGTGCGGTGGATCGACAGGACCGCCCTCGCGGCGCGCAGGCGGACCCGCGGCTCGGGGTGTGACTCGAGGCGCTGGCGCAGCGGCTCGTAGCGCTGGCCCAGGTAGTACAGCAGGGTGGCGACGCGGTCGTCGTCGTGGTCGAGGTCGGTGACGGCGGCGGCGACGAGCGGGTCGGGGCCGCCGCGGCCGCCGAGGATCTCGCCGAGTGCCACCGCGGCGGCGTCGCCGACGTGCTCGAACGTCTCGCCCAGGCCGCCGGGGACGCGGACCTCGGCGGTGTCGCGCAGGGCGAGGTCGAGCAGGGGGCCGGCCAGGCGGTGGTCGCCGGTGCCGGCGGCCCGGCGCGCGGCGTCGAGGCGGATCGCGGGGTCGGGGTCCCGCAGGGCGTCGCGGAGCCGGTCATACAGCGCCATCGTGGTACACCATAGACGGATGGACGCCGTTCGGATCCGATCGATTTCGGCGGCCCTGCTGCTCGCCGCCGGGCTCGCGACCGCCGGCTGCGCCGCGCGGGAGCGGGTGTGCGCCGGCGGGCAGTACCCGGTGAAGGCCGTCGGCAACCGCACCGGCGCGACCTGCGTGCCGGACGGCGCCGAGCCGCCGGCCGGCTACGTGCGCTACCCGGCGGGCAAGGAGCCGACGTACGTCGGCGACGAGTGGGACCGCTACTGGCACACGGTCGTCGTCGACGAGCACGGCAGCGTCGTGCCCGAGCCGTCAGGCTCCCAGTAGCCGCCACGCGGTCAGGGCCAGAGCCCGCCGATCCGCCTGCCGGTGCTCACCAGCCGGCCCTCGACGACCGGCAGGACACCTGGTCGCAGCGCACCTTCACCGGCACGCCGCGGATGGACCGGTTCGTGGTCGCGCAGGCGTGGGCCGGCTACATCGGCGGCGGGCCGGCCGCAGCGCCACAACGCCGAACTGGGCGCAGTGCTGCGCCGGGCGCTGTGGGGCCCTCGTCCTGATGTCATGCCGGTGTGACGAGCGCTCCCGCGCCGCGATCGCCGCGACCGGGGCCGTCTTCGAGGGCATCCTGCGCAACCGGTCCCGGTCGTGGGCCTCCGGCGAGGAGGGCCGGCCACGCGCGACCGGCTCCGCGCCCGCATCGGGTAAGCTGGCCGCGGCGGTGGGGCCCGCCGATTCCGGCGAGCCGGGATGAACCGCAACGATGCCAACGGTCCCTGCCAGGGTCACTGGTGGGGAGAGGTGTGCACATCGTGGAGCGTGAGCCGGCCCCGATCGACGCCGACGTCGATCTGCATGTCCCGGAAGAACGCGCGGAGCTGCGCCCCAGCCCCGTGCCGGTGCTCGCCGCCATCTCGGCCGGCGGCGTCTGCGGCGCCCTGGCCCGCTACGCGGTGGCGCACGCCTGGCCGCCCGACCCCGGCGGCTTCCCCTGGGCGACGTTCGTGATCAACGTCACCGGCTGCCTGCTCATCGGCGTCCTCATGGTCGTCGTCACCGAGGTCCTGCCGCACCGCCGCCTGCTGCGCCCGTTCCTGGGGGTCGGATTCCTCGGGGGGTACACCACCTTCTCCACCTACGCCGTCGAGATCCACCAGACGGCGTCGGCCGGCGCGCCCTGGACGGCCCTGGCCTACCTGGCCGGCACGCTGGCCGGCGCCCTCCCGGCGGTGTGGGCCGGCTCGGCGCTGGCCCGCGCGCTCGTGCGGCGGGGTGCGGGCCGATGACGCTGCTGCTCATCGCGCTCGGCGCGGCCGTCGGGGCGCCGCTGCGGTACCTCACCGACCGCGCCGTGCAGTCCCGCCACGACTCGGTGTTCCCGTGGGGCACCCTCACGGTGAACGTCGCCGGCTCGCTGCTGCTGGGCCTGCTCACCGGCCTGCCGGCGGCCGCACCGGTGACGGCGCTGCTCGGCACCGGCTTCTGCGGCGCCCTGACCACGTACTCGACGTTCAGCTACGAGACGCTGCGCCTGACCCAGGAGGGCGCCCGCTTCTACGCGCTGATGAACGTGGTCGCCTCGGTCGTCGCCGGCCTCGGCGCGGCCGCCATCGGCTTCGTCCTGGCCCAGGCCTTCCAGTAGCCCGTGCCGGGCACCGCACTGCCGCCGCAGCGGAAGGCACCGCGATACGACCCGGCCGCTCCCGTGAAGTTTGGGCAGCTGGCCGGTCCCGGCCGGGGCGTATCGCGGTGCCTGGGTACACGGTGGCAGAGGGCGCTGACGTGGCGCTGAAACGGGGCTGAGACCGGCGGGGCGGGCCCCGGCGGGCGGCCCGCGCCGGTACGGCATGATCGGCTCCCATGAGCGGGCTGATCGAGCACCTGGAGTCGCACCTCGGCGAGATCGTCAGCGGGTACCGCGGCGACGACACCACGCCCGCGGGGGTGCTCGTGGCGCAGTTCGCGCCGGACCGGCCCTGGCCGGGGATGACGACGCTGGCCACCGCGGGGCTGTCGAAGCATCACCTGCGCCAGGACGACGGGCGGCCGGGGATGCGCATCGAGCTGGTCGTGCACCTGCCGAGCGAGGACCTGCCGGACAACGCCGCGGGGGTGCTGTTCCAGATCGCGGAGATGATCATCGAGGACGGGGTGGCGCCGCCGCGCGGGACCGTGTTCGGGCCGGGAGACGGGCCCGTGTTCGGGCGGGGGGATCTCACGGCGCTGGTGATCTACGAGCCGCTGATGATGCCGGAGTCGTTCATCACCGCGGCCGAGGGCGACACCGAGATCATGATGACGTGGCTGGTGCCGATCACCGGCGACGAGGCGGCGTTCGTGCGGGAGGAGGGGGCGCCGGCACTGTTCGACCTGTTCCGGGAGGCCGGGGCCGATCCGGACGACCTGGAGCGGGAGTCGCTAGCAGTGGGCGGCGAGTGAGGACGGCGGGGACGAGGGCACCGCGGGGGCCGACGACTCCACTGTGGACGGAGGGGGGGACGGGGACGCGGAGGGCGAGGGGGACGGGCCGCCGTACAGCAGCGTCTGCGTCGCCTGGAAGTCGTTACGGCCCAGCGCCAGGCCGGTGACCTCGGCCTGGTGGCCGTAGGCGTCGGAGATGCGCAGCGTCACCGGGGCCGCCACCGCGCCCGGCGGGGCCGTCCACGTGTTGTCCTCGCCGTGGCGCAGGGCGGCCCAGCCCGACGGCGTCTGCAGCTCCACTGTGGACAGCGGATTGCCGTGGTTGTTCACGATCGCGGTCAGCGACGAGTACGCGGTGCCGCCCTTCAGCTTCACCGACAGCGGGCCGACCTGCGGGTCGCGGACCGTCGCGTACGTCACCGGGATGATGCCGGCGCTCAGCGCACCGATCCGCGAGAACGCGCCCTTGCCGAGGTCGACCTTGCCCGCGGGGCAGCTCGGGCACAGGTCCACGACCTGGACCCGGGTCGTGCCGTTGGGGCCGGTGACGTCGAGGTAGGTGCCGCAGCCCTTGCCGCCGGCGTACTCCGCCCGGCCGACCGCGGCGTAGGCGCCGTCCGGGGGCGTGCCGAGGTTGCACATGCCGTTCTTGCCGGCCGAGTAGTACGACGCCTGGCCGCCGGCCGCGCACGCGGCGCTGCCGCCGACCTGCGTCGCCAGGACCACGGCCACGACCGACGCGACGACGACGGTGGCGGCGGGCAGGACCCAGCGCAGGTGACGGCGGTTCATGGCGGGCATCGTAGCGCCCCGGTCATCGGCCTCCGAAAATTCGGTGGCGTCTGGTAATCCATACGCATGGAATTCCCGTCGTACCTCGGAACCATGCCGATGCACGCGATTACGGAAATCTATGGCGAATCGGGGCTGAGGGAGCGGTACCGCCTCGAAATCGAGCGTTTCGGCCCGCACGACCGGGAGCGGCTCGCCGCGGCCCTGGCCCTCGCCGCCGAGCTGCACCGGGAGGACCGGCGGGTGCGGGAGCCGTACCTCAACCACCTGCTGCGCGTCGCGATCCGCATCATGCATCACTACGACGTGTCCGATGTGGACGTCATCGCGGCCGCCGTCCTGCACGACGCCGTGGAGGATCATCCCGACGAGCTGGCGGCGCTCGGCGAGGCGGCCGGGACCGGCACCGAGGACGCCCTGGCCGTGCTCGCCGAGCGGTTCGGGGAGCGCACCGCGCGGCTCGTCGCGGCGGTCACCAATCCCGTGTACGACCCGTCGTTCGACCGCTACGAGCAGTACCGCGAGCACGTCCGGGAGAGCCTCGAGCGCGAGCCGTGGGCGCGCGTGATCAAGGTCTCCGACTTCACCGACAACGGCGTCGGTGTGATCCACACCACGGGGCCGAAGGTGGAACGTTCGGCCACGAAGTACCGCCCCATGGTCCCCGTGCTGCGTGAACTCGTCGCGCGGCCGGACACGCCCCTCTCGCGGCTCGTGAAGCAGCACATCTTCCGCCAGCTCGACCTCGCCGAGGAGCGGTTCGCGGCCATTCTTGACGGGCGGTGAATATGCGAAGGTATCCACGTGACAATGGTCGAACTCGCGGTCGGCTGGCTCGCCTCGCATCTGTGGAGCCGCGGCCGGGCGGAGCCCGCCGAGCCCGCGATCGAGCAGCAGCTGCGCGGGCTGGCCGGGCTGGTGCGGGCCAAGCTTGAGGACGATCCGGCGCTGGCCACGCTCGAGCGGGAGGCGGCGGGCTCGCCGACCCCGAGCGCCGGCACCCGCCGCCGCGTCGTGCAGGCCCTCGAGGACGCCGTCTGGACCGACCCGACCTTCGGCGAGGCCCTCGCCGCGACCGTGGAGCGGCTGCAGCCGGTCATGCCCCAGCCGGTCGACTGACGCCCACTTCCGTCACGTCGTCGAGCAGGTCGCGGAACGACCCGTAGGCCCGCTCGGCCCGCCCGTCCCGGTCGAGGCGCAGGACCCGCTCGGTCTCGCCGGTCGTCGCGGCCAGGGTCCAGCCCTCGCCGCTGCGGCCGACCCCCAGGTGGCCGCCGGGGGCCGGCTCGCCGGTCGGGGCCAGGCCCAGGCGCCAGGCGTGGCCGGGGAACCGGGCCAGGTGCAGCTCGGGGGCGTCACGCAGCAGCAGCCACTTCGCGATGCGCGAGCGCAGCAGGTACGCGGCGGGCAGCCGCCGCGCGTAGTGGCCGGCCACGGCGTCGAGGAACGCCGGCGGGTCGGTGCGCAGGCGGGCGTGCGGGAAGCGCTGCGCGAAGCGGTCGGCGCCGGCGCGCTCCGGCGGCCACAGCTCGGCGGCGGACCAGCGCAGCAGCGCGGCGCCCGGCGGGTCGGCCGCGGCGGACAGGAGCGCGGCCGGGTCCGGGTGCGGCAGCGGCGGGTAGCGGGCGAAGACGGCCTCCAGGGAGAAGCCGGGCCGGGCCAGCTCGCGTTCCAGCTCGGTGGCGGCGATGCGGACCGCGTCGAACGGGCCGGGGCGGACCAGCAGACCGGCGCCGAAGACCGCCCCGGTGCGCTCCCAGAGACGGACACACTGGATCCGTTCGTACTCCGACGTCGGATCGCCGCGCTCGGCCCGGTACGCGGCCACGGCTGAGGAGTGGGGTACGCCGGCGACCGTGCCGCCGGCCGCGGCGAGCAGGACCTCGTCGTCGTTCGCGGCCAGCGTCGGCAGCGCGCTGAAGAGCAGGTCGCGGCGGCGCAGCGCCGGGCAGTCCAGCAGCGCGCCCAGGTCGCCCAGGCGGCAGGCGACGAAGCGGACGTGCTCCAGGGCCGGCAGGCGGGGCATCGTCGCGACCTCGCCGCCGACGACGGTGAGCCGCCGCGGGCCGGGGCCGCCCGCCAGACCCGCCAGGGCCGCGGGGTCCACGACTGTCATGGCCGGCAGCGTGCCACCACGGGCTGACGGCGGCCTGAAACGGCGACCGTCCGGCCCGCCGCGGTGACTGCGCGCGGACGCCGCAGGCCCGGGAGTCACGGACCGCGCCCACGGCGGGCGTCGCGGTAGCTCATGTCTGGATCGACAAGAACGGGGGTGGCGCTGGCGGGCGCCACCCCCGTTGCTCTGCGGCCGGTCAGCCGCCGGTGAAGCTCGGGGTCGTGCCGCACTTGGCCTTCTGGTCCAGGCAGATGCGCACCAGCGGGCCGAGGTTCTCCGGCTTCCAGGCGTTCATGAAGTCGCCGTGCATCGACGAGGCCATGCCCGAGGACAGCGCCAGGCCGTCGCCGCCGAGGGACTCGTAGTTGACCATGAACGACAGGTTCGGGACGGCGACCGGGTAGTCGCCCTGGCACTTGCCGTTCTGCATGCCGCCCATGTGCGACTTGTGGTCCGGCGAGTCGATGTGCTTGCCGTCCCAGCAGTCCTGGAACGTCAGCTGGAAGATCAGGTTGCCGCCCGGCGCGCAGACCGGCCAGTTGCCGTCGGCGCTGCGCCCGGTCTCGGCGCTGCCCGCGCACCAGAACTGGCCGCTCGCGCCCTTCGGCGTGGCCACCTGCCGCTTCGCGTCGCCCTGCACCATCACGAGGCCGGGCGGGAACGGCACCACGACCGACGGGTCGGCGAGGCGCGATCCGTAGTACACGCGGAAGCTCTTGATCTTCACCGGCTGGCCGTTCAGCGTCAGCTGCGGCACCCAGTAGGCGCTGTTGTCGCCCTTGGCGTTGCAGTTGGTACTGCGGGCCGCGATGTCGGCCGGCTTGGTCGCGGCGTCGACCGTGGGCCCGAAGAACGTGTGCATGTGCGAGGCGCCCGGCAGGCCCGGGAACACGATCGGGTCGTCCTTGGCCTCGTTCGACACCGCACAGTCGGTGTGGAACTCGGCGACCCGGGTCGTGCCGGCCGGCACCGGGACCGGCTGGATGGCGTGGAACGCGTCGAGCTCCCGCTGCCACGCGGCCTGGTCGACGTCGACCCAGCCGGCGGCCGGGGGCGCCCCGGTGGTGCCGGTCGCGGTCGGCGCGGCGCTCGTCGGCGGGGCCACCGTCGCCGTCGCCGGCGGCCGGGTGCCGGCGCCGAGGGCGAACCAGTTGACGTTGACGAAGTCGCTGCCCTGCGCGCTCTTCATGACCGCGACCAGGGACTGCGGGCCGGACGGGACCCGCGCGGCCTTCGCCGTGACGGTGGTCCACTTCTGCCAGCCGCCGGTGTACGCGACCGGGAACGTCGCGAGCAGCTCGCCGGCGGGCGAGCCGAGGTGCAGCTCGATCGACCCGCCGGCCTTGTTGTTGGCCGCGATGCGGGCGGAGAGGTCCGCACCGCCGATGGTGACGTTGTCGTACCGCAGCCAGTCCCCCGACGCCAGCCAGCCGACGTTCTTGCCGCCGCCGGTGTCGGCCGTGTTCTCCGTCTGGGCGCCGGACTGCGCCGAGAAGTTCTCGGCCTCGATCCTGCCGGCCGCCCCGACCTCGTCGGCGCTGGCGTTGGCGAGGTAGATGCCGCCGGTGGCGCCGAGCGCCACGACGACCGCGGCCCCGAGCAGTACGCGCGTCGCCCGGCGCCTTGCGGGCCGGTCTGGGCCGACGCGCCCTGAGTCAGTTCGCATTTCGATCCTTTGTCTTGCTGCCGCCCACATCGGCCGGCATGCGCTTCCAGGTTCGTTGCGAACTGAAGTATGTGCAGCTCAGACCCTTAATTCAAGTGACAAAGGAAGAATTAGAAATGGTCGCCACGGCGATCGCGGCGGGGCGTGCGGGTTCACGGTCGATTACGCTTTTTCCAAAATTCCTGGCTTAAGTTTGGCTTAACGCATCGGCGGACTTCCCGTGACCGCGTCGTGACGCGGGGTCGCGGTTCGTCTCGCTGCGGCGGCCCGGGCGCGGACCCCCTCGGCGTGAGGCGCGTCAGTCGGGCACGTCGCCGAGGCCGCGGACGGAGCCGGTCACCCTGTGGTGGAGCAACACCCAGCACCGGGCGCTGCGATCCCCGCCGGCCCAGGTCGACGGCTCGCCGGTCGGCACGGCGCCGGCGGTGACGTCGCGCCGGCTCATCAGGTCCGCGGACATGGCCGTGTACACGCGGGCCCGGTCCCGGCACCCGTCGCCGAACGCCGCATCCAGCGCCGCTGCCGTCTCCGGGAACCCGGGCGCCGCCGACTCGGCCACCCCGGCGAACTCCATGACGTCGCAGCGGTACCACCGCGCCCCGGTCCCCCACTGCTCGGCCGTGGGGACGAACAGCACCAGCGACGTGTGCAGGGCGCGCCAGTCCGCGCCGAGGTAGCCGTCGGCGGCCCGCCCGCATCCGGTCTTCGCCGCCATCGGCCACTGCCGCCCGGTCACCCGTGATCTCCTTCCGCCCGGGCGGCATTCTGCCACCCGCGCCGGTTCGAGGGCCGCCCGAGCTCCGGCGCCGTCCATGAACAGACCGCCGAACGTTCACCGCGCGCGCATTGAGCTCGACGCCGAGCGCGTGACATAGATGAAGGCCGACGTGCCGGGTGGCGCGCTCCCGAGCTGGAGGCCTTCATGACAGCACTACGTCCGACGCGCGCGCGGCGGTCGTCCGCGGCGATGGTTGCGCTGGGCACCGCCTGCGCCGGGGCGCTGGCCCTGCCGGCCGCGGGCCTGGCCGCCACACCGGGCGACAGTCTGCCGTTCGCGTCGGCTCGCTGCGCGGCCGGGTCCTGACCCTGCTCTCCGGCGACGCCGGCACCCGTACCGAGTACCGGCGCGACGTCGGGTACCACCCCGCGGTCGCGGTCAACGCGCGCGGCCAGGTCGTGGAGGTGCACGACTCGGGGGCCGGCGCGCTGTGGTACTGGACCGGCACCTACGGCGCCGACAGCCGGATCACGTGGCTGCGCCACGGCCGCTACGACTCGGGGACCACCCCAGCGGTCGCGCTGAACGACAGCGGTCAGCTGGTCGAGGTGCACAAGTCACAGACCGCGGACACGCTGTGGTACCACGTCGGCACGATCGGCGCCGACGGCGAGATCGCCTGGTCGCCCAGCCACCAGTACGACTCGGGGGTCCTGCCCACGATCCGGTTCACCAGCGGCGGCACCACGCTGCGGGAGGTCCACCACAGCCAGTCGAACAACCAGAACTGGAACTGGACCGGCACCCTCAACGCCGGCGCGACGACGGTGTCGTGGAGCGCGAACGGCAAGACC
The DNA here is from genome assembly GCF_050936175.1 of Dactylosporangium sp. CA-139066. Lineage (NCBI taxonomy): Bacteria > Bacillati > Actinomycetota > Actinomycetes > Micromonosporales > Micromonosporaceae > Dactylosporangium > Dactylosporangium sp. CA-139066. The sequence continues at coordinate 5,725,670 of NZ_JBNJNH010000001.1, forward strand.
TCGGACGCCCTGTTCGACACGGCGACCTCGGCGGCCGGGAGCGCGCGGGTCTCGGTGCGCACCGGCACCGACGGCGCCGCACCCGCCCAGACGCTGCTGTACTCGACCGGCCTGACCAGCTCGGAGCGGATCCGCTACGTCCCGACCGCGTTCGACGAGTACCAGGCCGGGGACGCCGCCGTCCTCCAGGAAGGTGCGCTGTTCTACGCCTCGACCGCGACCAACAGCGCCTTCATCACCGCGGCCCGCCAGGGCGGCCACATCGTTCGCGGCTGGGACTTCGACAGCGCGGGCTACGCGACGAACCCGCTGGCCAACTACCCGGCGACGAACCACCCCTCGGACAGCTGGTACACCAGCCTGCTCACCCAGTCCGGCGCGGTCTCGCAGCACCGGTCGGTTCGGCGTTTCAGCTGATCAGGCGGCCGCGAAGACCGACCTGCGCGGCGGTTCCTCACCGTGGCGCCGGCCGGCGCTCGTCTGGCTGGGCGAGGTGTCGTTCGCCTTCTACCTGGTGCAGATCCTGGTGATCACGAACGTGCTGCGGCTGGTACACCCCGACGGCGGCGGCTGGCCGCCGGCGCAGGCCGCGTTGGTCATCGCCGGCTTCTTCGCCGGGTGCCTGTTCTGCTCCTGGCCGCTGTTCCAGTTCGTCGAGAAGCCGATGGTGAAGGTGCTCGGCCCGCGCCGCCGGCCCCGGCCGTCCGAGCCGTCCCCGCTGGAGGCGCCGGCCGGTTCCGCGGGCCGTCGCTTCGGGTGACGTCTCAGGTGGTGACCCAGGTCCCGTCCGCCGCGACCGTGACCGTGACGGACGCCCGGGCTGTTGTCGGCGAAGTCGGGTCGGCTGGGAGACGCGACCGGATCAGGTCGTCCCGGCGCCGGCCGGGCGGTTGTCAGCGGCGTGGGCCGCGCGGTACTGCTCGACGATCTCGCGTTTGAGCCGGCCCAGCCGCGGCACCTCGATGCCCTGACCGGCCGCCCACTCCCGGATCGTGCGGTTCTCCTCGCGGCCGGCGGCCCGGGCTGCGTGGGTGCGGGCCGCGTTGGGCTGGAACAGCGGCCGTGGCCCACTGCGTACCCGGCGCCCCGCACCGATGAACGGCGCCAGCGCGTCGCGCAGCTGCTCGGCATGGCGCGCGGACAGGTCGATCTCGTACTGGACTCGGTCAAGGCCGAACCGCACGGTCTCGGCGGCCGGGGTGCCGTCGAGGTCGTCGACGTGTTCGTGAACGATCCGCTTCGCCATCTGAACCTGCCCTCTCCGCAATCGGCTGGACGGTGATGTGTGATGCCGGCGCGGAGCATTCGCGACGGGCGCCAGATCGTTCGGACCCTAACGCATGCGATCGGTCGCCGCAGCGCAGCGACTCCCGGTTCGGGTTTCGCTTGCGGGCCATGATCGGCCTCCCGCACGCGAACCGACGTCCACCGCCAGTGGCATGAGGCTTCCGTCTCGCGTTTCCGTCATGTACTTTCCAAAGAGAAAGTACGTGACAGGGGGAGCGTCATGCGGGATGCGGCACAAGGTCCGGAAGCGCTGCGGCGGCTGAGGGAGCAGAGGAGCCGGCTGGCGGACCGCCTGCGGCCGCCGTGGTGGTACCTGACCGGTGGCGCCATGCTGTTCGCACTGGCCTTCGCGTTCCCGTTCATGTCGCGGTACCTCCCGCCCGGGGTTCGCCTCTGGCCCCTGCTGGTCGCCGCGCTGGTGGTGGCCTGGCTGCTGCAATGGGGCCTGGCCCGGGCCACCGGCATATCCGTAGGGTTCCCGGACCTCACCTATCGGCCGGGCCGCCCCGCACGGATCGCGATGCTCGTCGTGAGCCTCGTCGCGCTCGTGGCCGAACACGTCCTGATCGATCGCGGTCAGCTCGTGGCCGCGGTCGCCGTCGCCGCCCTCGCGGTCGTGGCGGGGGTGGTCAGCATGCAGGCCGCACTTCGAGGGATCCGCGAATCGTTGCGCACCGGCGGAGGGGCGCCGTGACCGCAAAGCCGGACCCGCTCATCCACCCGATCACCCGGTTGTCGATCTGCGGGCTGCTGGCGGCCGGCGCGGACTGGGTCGAGTTCGCCGCGCTGCGTGACGCCGCCGGGATCAGCGACTCGGTACTGTCGAAACAGTCCCGCGCGCTCGAAGACGCCGGGTACATCGAGGTCCGCAAGGGCGCGATCGGCCGGCGGCCGCGCACGTGGTTTCGGCTCACCGCGGAAGGCCGCCGGGCGGTGGAGGGGCATCTGGCCTGGCTGGCTCAGCTGCAGGAGACATTCTCCGCCGGCACCCAGGACACGCCGCTTGACGGCGCCCGGCATCCGGGTGCGGTCTAGAGTCTCGTGCATGGACGCCGCTGCCTGGCAGGCACCACCCATGGATGTCCTCGGCCGGACGGTGCCGATCCAGCAGTTCGTCGCACAGACCGGGCGGGCGGTCGTCGCGTTGGAGCACGCGGTGGCGTTCCGCGAGGGCTGCGTCCTCGCGCTGCACCTGGCCGTCCGCCGGGAAGCGCTGGACGACTCGGCCTGGGAAGGCGTGGTTGGCAGCCACTACGGGGCCGAGCCCGAGGGCGGCCTGAAGTTCGGCGTCCGCTTTCCCGACGGCTCGGCAGCCACGACCGTCGAGCATCCGTTTCCGGGCTGGGCCCGCCCCACCGACAAGCCCGAACGTCCCATGCTCGTCGAGGCCGGCAGCGAGTCTTCCAGCGACGAGCGGAACTATCGCTGCCATCAGCGGCTCTGGCTCTGGCCCCTCCCGCCGCCGGTTGCCTTCGAGCTCGTCGTCGAGTGGCGCAACGTCGGCATCGGGCAGGCCTCCGCCACCGTCGATGGACACGCCGTCGTCGGCGCGGCGCAGCACGCCGCGCCGTTCTGGGTCTGACGCCGACGGCGCGGCACCACGCGCCGCCGGCGGGCGAATCGGCTTGACGCGGCACGCGATCGGCTCGACGCTGGCTGATCGTGACACTGGCGCGAATGGAGCTCGGCTCGGGTCGGCAGATCCGGCTGTCCGAGCTGCACCTGAAGTCGACCTACGGCGGGCTCATCGAGGGGTACCCGATGGCGCGCCTGAACGACCGGCTCGTCGCCGGGCTGGCCGAGCGGGCCGGGCGCCTGCTCCCCCGCGCGCCGGTCCACGTGGTCGAGGCGGTGCGGAGGCGGGCCGAGGACGACGGGTCGTGGCCGCGGGCCTTCGGGCCGCCGGAGTACCTGCCGGCGGTCACCTGCATGGGCCGGTTCGACTCCACGCCGGTCGCCGCGCTGGACCCGGTGCTGCACTACTCCAAGCTGGTCGTCGTCTGGTTCCAGGATGATGCCGTCGTCCCGAGCGGCTCGGACCTTCCCGCCGGGCTGCGCGACGTGCGGTGGGACGACCTGGCGCAGGACGAGGAGATCTGATGGGCCGCGTGACACGGGTCGAGCTAATCGCCGAGGCGGGCGTACAGCTTGCGGAGGTGGGCGTCGACCTGGGCGCGGTCGTACCCGCGCAGCACGACGACCAGGTCGGGGTTCTCCAGCTCCTGCCGCAGCTCGGCGCGCTGGGCCGGGTCGCCCGAGAGCAGGGCGTCGCCGGCGCGGCGCAGGAGGTTGTCGACGCGGCCGGGCTCGTAGCCGCGCAGGACCGTCAGGAAGTTCACGTGGTCGCCGCGGCGGGCTATGCGGTTGTCGAAGCGCGGGCCGGCGTACCGGCGCAGGGCCTCGATGATCTCGTCCTGGGACTCCTTGACCTCGTCCAGCTTCAGCACGACGCGGTCGCCGGGCTCCAGGAGCAGGTGGGGGCCGGACATGGCCGGCGGGGTCGGCTCGTCGAGCACGATGTGGTCCAGGTCGGTCCACGCGACCGTGCCGCCGTCGCGCAGGGTCAGGCCGTCCTCGGCGATGACGAACCGGAACGGGCGGAACTCGTCGCGCAGCAGCACGCCGCCGATCGCCAGGGCCAGGGCGCCGCACAGCGCGTAGACGACCGTCGTCGCGGTGTTGGCGGCGCCCCAGGCGCAGACGACCGCGACGAGGCCGAAGACGATCACGAGGACGGCCAGGCCCGTCGACCGCCGGCGGCGGTGCAGCTCCATGCGTCGACACCCTAGTCGGGGGTGCGGGCCAGGTCCGACACCGGGCCCAGGTGGGCGAGCTTGTCCGGGTTGACCACGCAGCGGACGGTTTCGACCGTGCCGCCGGCGATCGACAGGTCGAAGACCGCGACCACGCGCGACTGGGCGTCGTAGCACACCGCGCCGGGGCGGGCGTTGACCCACGCCGGGCGCAGCGTCACGCCGAGCCGGCCGCCGCGGCGGAACAGGCCGGCGAGCAGGCGGGCCACCGGCCCGCGACCCGACGTCGGGTGGGGGGCGACCTGGGCCTTGCCGCCGCCGTCGCCCTGCATGACGACGTCGGGGGCCAGCATGCTCAGCAGGGAGTCCAGGTCGCCGCCGGCGGCCGCCGCGAAGAAGCGGCGGGACAGCTCCTCGGCCTCGCCGCGCCGCTCCGGTTCCGCCGGCGGGGCGGCCGAGATGCGGTGCCGGGCGCGGGCGAAGATCTGGCGGCAGTTGACCTCCGACTTGCCGGTCAGGCGGGCCACGTCCGGGTAGGCGTAGCCGAAGACCTCGCGCAGCATGAAGACGGCCCGCTCGACCGGCGACAGGTGCTCCAGCATGACCAGGAACGCCATCGACAGGGCGTCGGCCAGCTCGGCGTGCTCCGCGGGGCCGCCGGAGGCGACGACGACCGGTTCCGGGAGCCACTCCCCCACGTACGTCTCGCGGCGCACCCGCGCCGAGCGCAGGTGGTTGATGGCCAGGCGCGTCACGGCCGTGGTCAGGTACGCCTTCAGGTCGGCGACCACCGTGCCGGCCCGGCGCGCCCGGGTCAGGCCCAGGTACGCGTCCTGGACGATGTCCTCGGCGTCGCCGACGGCGCCCGTCATGCCGTAGGCGATGGAGAACAGCAGCGGTCGGTACGCCGCCTCATCCGCGGGCCCAGGCACGGAACCCCTCCCGCCAGCTCGGGTAGCGCGGCTCCCAGCCGAGCTCCTTACGGGCCTTGGCGTTGGACGCGCCGCGGGCCGTGGTCATCTGGGCGAGCACGAAGTCGCCCGCGAGGGGCCGGGCCAGCCACGCCGGCAGGCGCAGCGGGGGCTTGGCGCCGGCGACCTCGGCCAGGTACGGCAGCCATTCGCTGACCGGGGCCGGGTCGTCGTCGACGATGTTGTACGCCCCGGGGGCGCCCCGCTCGACGGCGGCCAGGGTCGCCGACGCGGCGTCGGCGGCCTCGATGAACGACCAGACGCCGGTCCCGGCGCCGACGATCGGGACCTGCCGCTTGCGCACGCCGTCCAGCATCGGCTCGGAGGCGCCGGGGCCGTAGAAGGTGCCGTACCGCAGCACGATCCCCTCCGTCGCCCGCTCCGGCACGACGCGGTCCACGTAGCGGATCGCCGCGATGGTGCGCGCCGCCGACGGGACCGGGTGCTGCTCCACCGGGTCGTCCTCGGTCTTGACCGGGCCGCCCGACTGCTCGTACACGAAGTTGTGACCCTGCGCGACGACCCGCCGCGTGCCGGCCCGCGCGGCCGCCTCGAGCAGGTTGTCGGTGCCCCGGGTGCGCAGCTCGTTGGTGGCGGCGAACACCCGGTCGACCCGGCGCAGGCTGCGCATCGCGGCCAGGGCGGTCATCTGGTGCACGATCACCTCCGGGCGGGCCGCCAGCACGGCCGCGACGACGGCGTCGCGGTCCAGGCCGTCGACGACGACCGCGGCGGCGCCCGTCGCCCGCAGGCCGGCCACGTTGCCGGGCGAGCGGGTGGTGGCCGTGACCTCGTGGCCGGCGGCGACCAGGCCGGGCACCAGGTGCCGGCCCAGCACCCCCGTCGCGCCCGTGACGAAGACTCGCATGACATGCCCCTTCCGCGTGGTGCTTTCCCTTGAAGACAAAGCACCACGCGGAACCGTGACAGATCCGGGCCGGCTATTCGGTGCGCAGGGCCCGGGCGGTGCTCGTACGGGCCGCCCAGCCCGCCGGCAGCAGGGCCCCGGCCAGGGCGATCACCAGGCCGCCGAGGAAGAGGCCGGACAGCAGCAGCGGGGAGTACACCTGCAGGATATGCGGCGGGAAGCGCGTCCCGGCGGCGTGGCCCATCCGGGGCAGGATCCAGTCGTGCACGGCGATCCCGGCCGGCACCCCGACCAGGCCGGCCAGCAGCCCGATGCCGGCGACCGACGTGAGGACCATCGCCACGGTCTGGCGCGGGGCCATCCCGAGCGCCTTGAACACGCCGAGCTCGTGGACGCGCTCGCGGGTCTCCAGCACCACGGTGTTGAGCACGCCGAGGCCGGCCACGGCGACGAGCAGCAGCGTGAGCGTGCCGGCCAGGGTGTCCATGGCCACGACCGTGCTGCTGATCTCGCCGACGTTGAGGTCGGCCTCGCCGCCCTTGTTCTGGATCTTCTGGTTGACGTCGTCGATCCACGCCCGCACGTCGGTGCCGTCGGCCACGTCGACGTGGAGCTCCTCGGGCCCGAACGTGTCCCTGAGGTCGAGGCCGGACACCGAGCGGGCGTCGGTGACGATCCGGCGGCCGTCGTCGCTGAGGTCCATGACCTCGCCGACGATGCGGACGGTGGCGGTGTGGCCGGCGTTGCTCAGCGTGAGCGTGTCGCCGATCTTCACCCCGGCCGAGTCGAGCAACGCGGTGGGCACGACCGCCTCCCCCGGTCCGTCGAACCAGCGGCCGGAGATGATTTCGTACGTCCCCCAGCTCGCGTCGCCGTCGAACATCACGACCTGGGTGGAGCCGGTGATCCCGGCGACGTTGAGCTCGCCCATGTTGCGGCCGAAGTACCGCACCGTGCCCGGCTCCGCCTTGATCGCCGCCTCGATCGCGGCCCGGTCCGGTGGCGGCGGCGGCTGCGCGCCGGGCCCGCCCGGGCCGATCTCCATCCGTCCCGTCATGTTCACGATGACGTCGCCGGCGTCGCGGCGGTTCAGCGCCGTCTGCACGCCGCCGACGGACAGGGCCAGGCCGACGCCGAACGTGACGCCGAGCGCGCCGAGGGCGACCGCGGCCGCGATCGTCGCCGAGCGGCCGGGCCGCGTGAACGGCGTGGCCAGGCCGAGGCTCATCGGCCGGGGCAGCGGCAGGCGGCCGAGCAGGTGCCGGGCGCGCCGGCCGCGGCCGAGCGACGGGGTGCGCCCGACGGCGAGGGCGTCGACGGTGCGCAGCCGCCCGGCCCGCAGCGCCGGCACGAACGCGGTCGCCACGACGGCGGCGAGGGCGGCCAGCGGTACCACCACGGAAACCCACCAGTCGAGGGCGGCCGCGCCGGTCCCGAACGCGTCGCCCTCCTCGGCCAGCACCGGGATCGCGGCGAGGTTGCCCAGCGGGACGCCCAGCACCGCGCCGCGCGCCGCCGGCAGCAGCGCCTGGCCGACGTAGGCGCGGGCGACCTGCGCCGGGGTGTAGCCGAGGGCCTTGAGGATGCCGATGCGCCGGGTGGCGGAGCTGACCGCGCCGCTGACGACGATGCCGATGATGAGCACCGACATGACCAGGCCGAGGACGCCGAACGCGACGACGAACGGCGCGAACGTGGCCGCCACCTTCTCGGCGTCGGTCTTGACCCGCAGGTAGGAGGCGGTGCCCAGCAGCGCTCCCGGCGGTACCGCGGCGGAGATGACGTCCCGGTCGGCCGTCAGGTCGGCGTCGGTGTCGTGGCTGGCGAACCGGTAGAGCATCTGGTAGCCGGCCGGGTTCGATCCGGTCAGGGCCGTCACCGTGGCCGGGGTCGCCCATGCCTGGGCGGTGCGGCCCACCGAGCGGGCCAGGCCGACGACCTTCAGCGTCGGCGCGCCGGGCGCCGACGGGAACTGCAGTTCGTCGCCGACCGCGAACGGGCCCTTGCGGCCGTCGCCGGCGCCGGCGATGACGATCTCGCCGGGGCCGGCGGCCCAGCGGCCGTCGCTGAGCTCGAGGCGGTCGACGTCGGCGCCCGCGTCGGGCCGCCCGACGATCGTCATCGCCGGCAGGTCGACGCCGGGCGGCGGCGCGAACTCGCGCCGGGTGACGGTGCGCGGCTGCAGGTCGACGGTCGGGAACGGCCCGGCGGCGGCCGTCACCCCGGGCGCGTGCGCGGTGGCCGACAGCTGCGCGGCGGTGGCCTTGGCCGCGTCGAACTGGGCGGCGAGGTGCGCGCCCTGCTGGCGGGCGAACGCCCGCGCGAACGGCTCCGACGAGGCGACGAGCAGCCCGACGGCCAGGACGGAGGCGGTGACGGCGAGCAGCGTCGTGAGGGTCATGACGACCGTCTGGACGCGTCGCCGCCCGACCCCGGAGCGCACGACCCGCCCGAGCCCGCCGCTCATCCCGTCACCGCCCCGGCGGCGAGCCGGCCGTCGACGAGGGAGATGGTGCGGGTCGCGCACGCCTCGGCCAGGGCCAGGTCGTGGGTCACCAGCAGCAGCGTCTGGCCGTCGCGGTTGAGCTCGGTGAGCAGCTGGCGTACCTCCTGGCCGGACGCGGTGTCCAGGGCACCGGTCGGCTCGTCGGCCAGCAGCAGCGGCGGGCGGTTCATGAGCGCCCGGGCGACGGCGACGCGCTGGCGCTCGCCGCCGGACAGCCGCCCCGGGAACGCCTTGGCGTGGCGGGCGACGCCGAGGTACGTCAGCAGCTCGTCGGCCCGCGCCAGCGCCTGCTGCCGCGCTACCCCGGACAGCTGCGCCGGCAGCAGCACGTTGTCGAGCACCGTCAGGTCGTCGAGCAGGTTGAAGAACTGGAAGATCATGCCGATGCGGCGGCGCCGGTACTGCGCGGAGGCCGCCTCCCCGAGCCGGTCCACCCGCACCCCGTCGACGGTCACGGTGCCGCTGGACGGCTTGTCGAGCCCGGCGATGAGGTTGAGCAGCGTCGACTTGCCGCTGCCGGACGGCCCGAGGACGGCGAGGGCCTCGCCGGCGCGCACCCGCAGGGTGAGCCCGGACAGCGCCGCGGTCCCGCCGTCGTACTGCTTGGTCACGTCGTCGAATTCGATGAGTACGCCTGCTTCGGTCATGGTTGCGGACGCTATTGCCGCGCCCTGGCCGGGCACGTCGGCCGCGGTGGCGGTTTCGCGTCGCCCGCGGTGCGGATGCCGCGCGGCGTCATCATTGCGATGTACGCACCGGTCCGGACGCGCCGCCGCCCGCCCGTCGGCGAGACTGGGCGGGTGAGTTGGCGGGAGCGCGTACGGCGGTGGTGGGCCGCCGCGGTGGCGTGGCTGCGGGTGGTGACCCCGGGCCAGCCGCCCCGGCTGAGCGGATGGGCGTGGGCCGCGGACATCATCCTGGCCGTCCTGCTGGGCGCCGGCGCGGTCAACGGGGCCGCCGAGCCGCTGCACGGCAACCCGGACAGGGCGATGCAGGCCGAGGTCGACCTCAGGTGGGAGCCGCCGGACGCCCCGCCCGCACCGTACCCCGTCTTCCGCCCGCTGCCGCCGCCCGACCGGCCGGACGACGCTCGCGGCGGGCTGCTCGTCGTCGCCGCGCTGACCGCGCTGCCGCTCGCCGCCCGCCGGCGCTATCCCCTGGCGTCGTTCCTGGTCATCGCGGCGTGCGCGTTCCGGGTGTACCACATGAACGCCGACCCGACGTGGACCGTCGTCGCCTCCGTGATCGCCGCCTACAGCGCCCCGATGTACAGCCGGTACCGCAACCTCGCGGTCGCCAGCGTCGTGGCCGCCGCCGCGCTCGTCATCGGGTACAACCACGACAACCTGCCCGGCCTGCCGTCGGGCCTGGTGACGTTCGTGCTGCTGTCGTCGGTCGGGCTGGCCGCGAACGCCATCCACACGTGGCGGCAGCGGGCCCGGACCCTCGAACGGGAGCATGAGGCGGCGACCCGCCTGGCCGTCGACCGGGAGCGGGCCCGGCTGGCCCGCGAGCTGCACGACGTCGTGACCCACAACGTGAGCGTCATGGTGGTGCAGGCCGGCGCGGCCCGCAAGGTCATGGACACCGCGCCGGAGATGGCGAAGGAGGCGCTGCTCGCGGTCGAGGCCGGCGGGCGGGCCGCGATGACGGAGCTGCGCCAGGTGATCGGGCTGCTCACCGTCGACAACGACGGCACCGACCTGGCGCCGCAGCCCGGCCTGGCGCAGATCGCCGGCCTGGCCGCCCGCGTCCGGGAGACCGGCGTGCCGGTCACCGTGTCGCTGGAGACCCCGGACGTGTCGCCGGGCGTCGGGCTGGCCGCCTACCGGGTCGTCCAGGAGGCGCTCACCAACGCGGTCAAGCACGCCTCCGGGGCGAGGGTGCACGTCGGCGTCACGGCCTCGGATACGGTACTGCGGGTCGAGGTCGTCGACGACGGCGGCACCCCCGAGCCCGGCGCGCACGGCAGCGGCCGCGGCCTGACCGGGCTGCGCGAGCGGCTCGCGGTCTACGGCGGGACGCTGAGCGCGGGCCCGCGCCCCACCGGCGGGTACCGCGTCGTGGCCGAGATCCCACTGACCGAGGAGAGCGTTTGAGCACCGGGGCGCTGCGCGTGGTGATCGCCGACGACCAGGCGCTGGTGCGCACCGGCTTCCGGATGATCCTCACCGCCGACGGGATCGAGGTCGTCGCGGAGGCGGCCAACGGCGTCGAGGCCGTCGAGGCGGTGCGGCGCATGGTGCCGGACGTGGTGCTCATGGACGTACGGATGCCGGAGATGGACGGGCTCGAGGCGACCCGGCGCATCCTGTCCGCCGACGCGGCGGCCGCGCCCCGGGTCGTCATCCTCACGACGTTCGACCTGGACCGGTACGTGTACGCGGCGCTGTCGGCCGGGGCGAGCGGCTTCCTGCTCAAGGACGTCAGCCCGGAGCAGCTCGTCGCGGCGGTACGCCTGGTCCGCGCCGGCGACGCCCTGCTGGCCCCCACGATCACGCGGCGGCTCATCGAGCGCTACGCCTCGCGCGACGAGCGCACCGCAACCCTGCATCGCGACCTGTCGACGCTGACCCCGCGGGAGGTGGAGGTCCTGGCGCTGCTGGCCCGCGGCCTGTCCAACGCCGAACTGGCGACGCGGCTGCACCTCAGCGACGCGACGGTGAAGACCCACGTGGCGCGGATCCTCTCCAAGCTGCGGCTGCGCGACCGGGCCCAGGCGATCGTCGTCGCCTACGAGACGGGCCTGGTCACGCCCGGTTCTGCCCGGTAGGCCCCGTGTTCTCAGCGGGCTTCGAGCTGCACGTAGTCGAGGTCGCCGGCGTAGTAGTCGCAGCCGACGCCGACCTGGTCGCAGGCCGTCTTGCCGCCGATGGACAGGGGCCAGGAGTTGGCGATGTACCCGGTGCGCCCCAGCCGCTTCGCCTCGACCCGCCCGTCGACGGCGAGCGTGAGCCCGTCCGCGATCCGCTCGCACCGCACGGTGTGCCAGTTCCCGTCGTTGAGCCGGCTGCGCGACGACACGATGAGCGACCCGCGGTCCCCGCGGAACAGGCACTGCACGATCCCGTTGGGAATCTGCAGCTTGAAGTTCCCGCCGTCGACGGTGGCCTGCCCCTTCTGCACGATGTTGCCGAAGTGGTACTGCGTGCGCAGCCGCACGGTCACCGCGAAGTCCCGCCCGCCGGGGTTGAGCGCCGGCGCACTGCCGACGGTCGCGAGATGCCGCGGATGCGTCGGCGGGGTGTCGGGCTCGAGCCGCGTGAACCGGTACCCGGTGGCGTTGCTCGTGCTCACGCCGGTGATCACCTCGGAGCCGACGACGCCGTTGAGGCCGTGGCCGGAGCTGTCGACCATGGTCCGCGCCCCGGGCCGCTCGTTCATGTCGTACCGGGCGACCGTCGACCCGCCCGCTTCATCGCTGGCCCCCGCCGCCCCGGCGGTCCCGGCGAGCACCGCCACGGTGGTGACCCCGACGACGACGGCAAACCGCCCACGACTGCGCATGTTGTCTCCCCCGCTCCAACGCCCCGTGGCCCCATCCTAATTGCCCGGATATTTCGGATATGCCGGGCACGCCGTTTTGGTTGCTTTTTTCGCCTTTCCACAGACGACGCCCGCCCGCGTCTTCGGCCCCCGCCTTGGCTCACGCCCGATGGCCGCTCCCGGCCTGTCCCGCCCCGCCCGGCGCGTCGACCACCGATCGCGCCGCCGCCCGCCGCCGCGAGTCACGGCACCGCGGCCGCAGTGGGGTTCTAGGAGCGCGCCGGTGGCCGGAACGGACCCGGATCGCCGACGGCTGCGATGATCGATGCGTGCAGCCCACCCAGCCCCGGCGCATCTTCTCCTGCGGCCCGGACGACCTGCTGAGCGACGACGACCTCCAGGCCGCCACCCCCGGGCCGGTGCGGCCGCTGCGACGAGTCGAGGTCCGGCGCGGCGACGTCACGCTCTCCTGTCTCACCGGCGGCGCGGCCGGCGGGGAGCCGGTGGTGCTGCTGCACGGCCTGGGCGGCGCGGCCGAGGAGATGCGCCCGACCGCCGAAGCGCTGGCGCCCCGATACCGGGTCGTCGCGATCGACCAGCGCGGCCACGGCCACAGCACGCGGCGCCCCGAGGACGTGTCGCGGCGGGCGTACGTCGACGACGTCGCCGCCGTGATCGAGCGGCTCTTCGGCGGGCGGCCGGTGGCGGTCGTCGGGCAGTCGATGGGCGGGCACACGGCGATGCTGACGGCCGCGTGGTACCCGGGGCTGGTGAGCCGGCTCGTCATGCTCGAGGCCGGCGTCGGGGGGACCGAGCCCGGGGACGAGGACTACCCGGCGCGGCTCGGGCGGTGGTTCGCCGGGTGGCCGGTGCCGTTTCGCGATCGGGAGGCGGCGGTCGAGTACCTCGGCGGGACGCCGATCGCGCGGGCGTTCGCCGCCGACCTCGAGGAGCACGCCGACGGGTTTCGGGCCCGGTTCGACGCCGACGTCATGGAGCGCGCGATCGAGGGCGTGGCGGGCGAGGCACGGTGGGGCGAGTGGGGCTCGATCGGCGTGCCGACGCTGCTGGTGCGGGGCGAGCGTGGGACCACCTCGGGCGCGGAGCATGCGCGGATGCGTGACGCGCGCGAGCATGCGCGGATGCGTGACGCGCGCGAGCATGCGCGGATGCGTGACGCGCGCGGGCGTGTGCGGTGCGTGCTCGTTGCTGACGCCGGGCACGACGTCCACCTCGATGCCCCCGTTGCGTGGGTCGAACTGCTTGCGGGATTCCTGGACGCCGCGTCCGTGGCGGGCCGATAAATCCACGGTACAGGACCCCAAAAAACTGGATCTTGCGATGTGACCCGCCATCACCGCGCCGACACGCTGAGCAATTCTGCCAGTTCCCCGGCGCCTGGGCGGGGGCGGCGGCGCGCAGGAGAGGCAGGGCGGCGGTGGCCAGTTCGGCGACCGCCGTCGCCGTCCAGCCGGGGCGGGACGAGAGCGCGAGCAGGGCGTCCGCGGCGGCCAGGCGGACCGGGAGGCGATCGTTGGCCAAGGTGTACGCCAGCGTCAGCGCCATCGCCGGGCCCGGCGGGCCGCCGGCGACCGACACCGCGGCGAGCACGGCCGTGCCGAAGTCGCCCCTGTCGTGCAGTAACACAGCGAACGGCTGGATGTGGGCGGCGGCCAGCTCGCGGTGGGACGGGGTGACCATGGGTAGCGGCCGTTCGCGAGGCGGGCGGGGGGCTCGCGCGGGTCGTCACGACGGCGGGAAAGCCGGGGGCGTCGAGCATGGCCAGGCGGGTCGGGCCCCACGGGATGTCCTCGGTCCACGTGCGCGCCCAGCAACGCCTCCGTCAACGGCCACGGCGAGATCAGCGAGCGGCCCAGCGCACGAGGCCCCGCGCCACCGTCGTGCGCCACGCCGCACCGCGGACCCGCAGCAGCACGGCGGCGGCGCCGGCGAGCACGTCGCGAGGGGTGTCGGCGACCCACGGCTCGTGCGCGGCCCGGACCGCGTCGGCGGCGCGCTCAGTGCAGGCCAGGATCGCGGCGCCGCGTACCCCGCGGCGCGCGAGGTACTCCGCGAGGCCGCGCCGGAACGCGGGCGCCTCGGCGGCCGTGTGCCCGCCGCCGAACCGGGCCCGCCACGTGAGCTCGTCCATGTGCGGGTCGAACGAGTCCAGCGTCGCCCGCAGCTGCGGGCGCTCGGACGGGGTCGCGGCCGCGAGCGCTTCGGCGAGCCCGTCGAGGTCGGCGGCGTCAATGCGGGCCCGGACCGCTTCCCACGGCACCGGCCGCAGCGTACCCGGCGTGCGCCTGCGCCGTGGTCACCCACCGGGCCAGGGTGGTGGCCGCGGCGCCGGAGTCGACGGCGGCCGCGCAGCGCTCCAGCTGGTGCCGGAGGCGCTGCAGGAGCGGGCCGTCGTCGAAGGTGGCGAGCGCGGCGGCGGCGTTGAGCAGCACGGCGTCGCGGACCGCGCCGGGGCGGCCGGCCAGCAGGTCGTGGACGACCCGGGCGTTGGCCTCGGCGTCGCCGCCGCGCAGCGCCCCGGGGGCCGGGTGCGGGATGCCGAGGGCGGCCGGGTCGAGGACCTCGCGGTGGGCGGCGCCGTCGCGGACGGTCCAGACCTGTGACGTCGTCGCGGTGCTGAGCTTGTCGAGGCCGTCGTCGCCGCGCACGACGAGGGCACGGGCGCCGCGGGCGCGCAGTACCTCGGCGAGCAGCGGCAGCATCGCGGCGAAGGCGACGCCGACGAGGCGGTGGGTGGGTGCGGCCGGGTTGATGAGCGGGCCGAGGGCGTTGAACACGGTCGGCACGCCCAGCTCGCGGCGCACCGGGGACGCGTGGCGCATGCCGGGGTGGACCTGCGCCGCGAAGAGGAACGTGATCCCGGCGTCCACGGCGACGGCGGCGTGCGCTGCCGGCGTGAGATCCAGCGGTACACCCAGCCGCTCCACGACATCGGCGGACCCGGCGCTCGTCGCGGACGCCGCCCGGCCACCGTGCTTGACGACCCGCGCGCCGGCGGCGGCGGCGACGATCGCGGCCATCGTGGAGATGTTCACGGCGTTGGTGCCGTCGCCGCCGGTGCCGGCGATGTCGAGGGTGGGGCCGGGGATGGGCACGGCGGGCGCGGCGTCCAGCAGGGCGTCGGCGAACCCGCCGAGCTCGTCCGCGGTCTCGCCCTTGGCCCGCAGCGCGACGAGGAGCGCGGCCAGCTGGGCGGGGGTGGCGTCGCCGCGGACCACCTCGCCCATGGCCCAGGCAGCGGCGCCGGCGGTGAGGTCGTGCCCGGCGAGCAGCCGGTCCAGCAGCGTCGGCCAAGCGTTGTGCAACGGGGTGTCCTTCCGGTCGGGGGCGGCCCGGCACCGTGGACACGGAAACGGCCGCCCGGTCAGGGCGGCCGTGGGTGCATGAGGAGGGTGGGCCGCCCTACGGGGCGCGCCACCAACCGGTCATGCACGGGGTCACGCGGACACTCTAGCGCCGGTCCGCTACTGGGCGGCGATCTGGATGAGGTTGCCGCAGGTGTCGTCGAAGACGGCGGTGGTGACCGGGCCCATCTGGGTCGGCGGCTGGGTGAAGACGACGCCGGCGGCGACGAGCCGGTCGTACTCCTTCTGCACGTCGTCGACGGCGAACGACGTCCACGGGATGCCGTCGGCGACGAGGGCGTCCTTGAACGGCTTGACCGCCGGGTGCGAGTCGGGCTCGAGGACGAGCTCGACGCCGTCGGGCAGCTCGGGCGAGACGACGGTGAGCCAGCTGACGCCGGGGCCCAGCGGGATGTCGTGCTTCTTCTCGAAGCCGAGGACCTCGGTGTAGAAGCGCAGGGCCTTGGCCTGGTCGTCGACCAGCACGCTGGCCAGATTGATCTTCATGGGTTCTCCTTCGGACGCCAACGGTTGACGATCGCCTCGAGCGGGGCGGGGTCGATGTGGTGGAACTTGTACCGCCCCTCGCGGCGGGTCCGCACCAGCCCGGCCGACTCGAGGACGTCCAGGTGCTGGGAGATCGCCTGCCGGGACGAGGCGATGCCGTGCTGCATGGCCAGCCGGCCGCACAGCTCGAACAGCGTCTGCCCGTCGCGCTCGCTCAGCTCGTCGAGGATGATGCGCCGCGTCGGGTCGGCGATCGCCCGGAAGAGGTCGCCGTCCGCCACGCCGGCCAGCATACGCAAGTGGCGACTTGCCTATCAAGCCCGCCACACTCGCGGGCATGAGCTGGCCGAGGTCGACCTCGACGGGCGCCCCGATCACGTCGTGCTCGCCGACCCCGAGGGCAACGAGCTCTGCGTCGTCTGAGCGGACCGGGGGGACAGCACCCCGGCGGCGGCTTTGGCATCATGCCTCGGCATGGACGAGCTCTGGGGCCGGGTGCGCGCGCGGATCGACGACGGCGACTTCGACGGGCTCACCGACCTGCTCGCCGCGGCCACGCCGGCCGGGCGGGCCGCGCTGCTGCCGGCCCTGGAGGCGTACGAGCCGCCCGTCGAGACGGTGCCGGACGGGCTCGAGGCGATGCGGGAGTACCTCGCCGGCGACCCGCAGGCGGCGAGGTGGGAGCCGGGGTCCGGGCGGGAGCGCTGGCACCTGACGCGGGTCGCGCAGCAGCGGGCCCGCCAGGTCAACGAGGGCCGGCGGGCGGCGCGGGCGCTCGCCGTCGCCGCCGGGCTGCCCCGCGCCGCCGACGTCGTCAGGGCGGCCAACCGGCGCTGGCCCGAGCCGCCGCTGCCGCTGACCGCCGAGGCCGCCGGGCCGCTGCTGCGCATCCGGGGCGCGGCGTGGTGCGCGACCGTCGGGCGCAACCTGGCCCGCCGGGCCCGCACGGCGGTCGCGCCGTGGGCGTTCACCGAGGCGCTGCTGCGCGCGGCCGGCGAGGGGCTGCCGCAGGAGCCGGCCGCCGTCGCCCAGTACGTGACGATGTGGCGCGGCAACCGGCTCGCCGACGTCCTGGCGGACGACCCGTGGTTCGCATCGGCGCTGCCGTACATCTTCGACGACGACCGGGTCGGCGAGGCGTTCGGCACCGGGTACGCCGGCCGCGACTGGCCGCTGGCGCTCATCGAGCTGACGGCGGGCAAGCGCCTGCCCCGCGAGACGCTCATCGCCGGCTGCCTGCGCCGGCTGCGCACCGGCGGCCGCCCCGGCCTGCTCGCGCCGTTCCTGTCACTGCTGGGCGAGCTGGCCCCGGCGCCGGCGGAGCTGGCCGCGCACCGCGGCGAGCTGCTCGGCCTGCTCGCCGCGCCCGGCTCGACGGTCGCCGGGTTCGCCCGCGACGGCCTCGTCGCGCTCGACGCGCTGGAGCCCCTCGACGCCGCCGAGACCGCCGAGCTCACCCGGGCCATGCTGACCCGCCCGGAGAAGAAGCTGGTCCGCGCCCACGTGGCGTGGCTGCGCCGGCGGCCGCTCGACGAGCTGTTCCCCGACCTCGCCGAGGCCCTCGCCGACGGCCTGCAGCACCCGGCCCCGGACCTGGCCGAGCTCGTCCTCACCCTCGTCGAGCCGCGCCTGGACCGGCTGCCGGCGGCGACCCGGGAGCGGCTGGTGGCGGAGGTACCGGGGATCGAGGGCCCGTTCGGCGAACGCCTCGCCGAGCTGCTCGGCGTCGACCCCGCCGGGCCGCAGCCCGCTGCCCTGCTCGTCGCCGACCCGCCCGCGGCGATGCCGGCGCCGCTGGACCTCGACGATCTCGTCATGGAGGCCGCCGCGTGGCTGCGCAACGCCGGCGAGCCCGACCCCGTGCAGCACGAGCTGGTCCTCGACGGCCTCGTCCGCGCCGCCCGCGGCGACCGCGACGCCACCGCCAGGGCCCTGGCGACCGTCCAGCCGCAGTGGCCGGGCCTGTGGTCCGAGCTGCTCGCCGCGGCCGCCGGCCGGCCCGTGACCGACCCGCGCCACCTCGACAGCCGCAGCCGGGAGCCGCTGTCGCGGTTCATCGACGCCCGCTGCGCGGAGCTCGCCGAGCGCCTCGCCGCCGACCCGCCGGGCGCGCTGCTGGCGTTCCCGGCCACGACCGCCGGGCACGTCGACCCCGAGCGGGTCCTGGCGCTGCTCGCGGCGGCCGAGCGCGACGGCTGGGCGCCCGGGCACCGCGACCTGACCCAGGCGCTGCTGCGCCTGCCCCGCGAGATCGGCCCCGCCGTGCGCGCCGGCGCCGAGCGCCTCGCCTCGACCGCCGGCCGCACGTTCGCCGAGTGGGTGCGGCGGGAGCCCTGCGACCCGGCGGTCTGGATCGAGGAGCCGACGGCGGACTCCAGGGGCGCGACCGAGCGGCTCGCCTGCCTCGAGCTCGGCGCGGACCTGCCCGGGGACGTCGCCGAGCCGCGCACCGCCCACGCCCGCATCCAGTACAGCTGGGCCGCCCACGACATCGCCCTGTGGCCGCTCGTGACGCCCTCGCACCGCGAGATCGCCGCCGCCCACCTGACCCCGCACGTCGCCGTCCGCGACCGGTCCAACCTCGGCACGGCCATGCTCGCCGGCCTGGCCGCCGCCGACGGTCCGCACGGGCCGGCGATGGCGCTCGTCCTGGCGTACACCCTGGGAAACCACCGCCCGGACGTGCGGCTCGCGGCCGCGGACGCGCTGCTGGCCCTCGCCGCCCGGCCCGGCTTCGACGGCGCCGCGACGGGCGCGGAGATCGCCACCCTGGCCGGGTCCGGGCGGCTGAAGCTCGGCCGGGTCGTGGCGCCGCTGACCGAGGCGATGCGCGGCGGCGCCCACCGCGCGGTGGCTCAGGTGACGGCGGCCGCGCTGGCGCCGCTGCTGGCCGGCCCGCGACGCCCCGGGCTGAAGGACCTCATCGCCCTGGACGAGGCGGCTCGCCGACGCCAAACGTCCGGCGCAGATCCTCGACCCACTCCCCCGGCGCCTCCCACGGGATGAAGTGGCCGCCGCGGTCGTGGGCCGTCAGGTGCACCAGGTTGTACCACCCGGCGCGGTCGGTGCCGAGAAAGTGCTCGACCCGCCGGTCCGTGCTCACGCCCGGCGGGTTCTCGTAGCCGACGAACGTGAGCCCGGTCGGCGCCTCGACCGGCGGGGTGCGCTCGTGGGCCGGGGTCCACGGGTAGCGGTTGTTGTTGGCGTACGTGCGCATGGAGGTGCCGATCGTCCCGGTCGCCCAGTAGATGGTGGCGTGGGTCAGCAGCTCGTCCTTGGTGAACACCGTCTCGATGTCGCCGCGGCTGTCGCTCCACGCCGCCCAGCGCTCCAGGATCCACGCGAGCATGCCGGCCGGCGAGTCGGTCAGCCCGTAGGCGAGGGTGTGCGGCGCCAGCACGTGCGCGGCGAGATGCACGGCGAAGCGCTTTTCGAAGGCCAGGAGCTGCCGGTGTACCTCCGGTGGCAGCCCCGCCGGGATCGGCTGCCCGCCGCTGAGGTCCCAGCCGCGGTCGCCGTTGAACAGGGTGAGCTTCTGCCCGGAGCCGATGTGGATGCCGAGCAGCTCGCCGGCGTACTTGTGCCCGAGCTGCCCGGTGACGAGGGCGCCGACGTCGCAGCCGGCCGCCGCGTAGCGCGGGAAGCCGAGCACGCCGGTCATGAGCTCGTGCCACAGCTCGGCGATCGCGGAGAAGTTCATGCCCGGCCGCGTCCCGGAGAAGCCGAACCCCGGCAGCGACGGGACGATGACGTCGAAGTCCCGCGCGAGGTCGTCGACGACCCGCGACCAGTGCCAGAACGTCCACGGCCAGCCGTGGCTGAGGATCAGCGGCGTCGCGCCGGCCCGCTCGCCCGGCCGGCGCATGAAGTGGATCGGCACGCCGTCGACGTCGGCGGTGTAGTGCTCGTACGCGTTGATGGCCCGCTCGGCCGCGCGCCAGTCGAAGGTATCGCGCCAGTAGTCGACGAGCCCGCGCAGCACGGATCGCGGCACGCCGTAGTGCGGGTCGTCGTAGCCCTCGCCCTCGGGCCAGCGGGTCAGCTCGAGCCGGCGGTGCAGGTCGTCCAGGACGTCGTCGTCGACGCGGATCGGGGCCGGTGTGAGGGGAAACGTCATCGGGCCTCCAGGTCGGTCAGGCGCATGAGCGCGGGCAGCGCCCCCGCGATCGCCGCGCGCTCCTCGTCGCCGAGCGCGGCGACGAGCGTGCGGAGGTGCCCGATGCGGTCGGCCCGGCGCCCCTCGACGACGGCGGCCCCGGCGGCGGTGACGCTGACGAGCACGGCCCGCCCGTCGCTGGGATCGGGCCGGCGTTGCACGAGGCCGTCGCGCTCGAGCTTCGTCACGATCTGCGTCACCGCCGACTGCGTGACCTGCTCGCTGGCGGTGAGCTCGGTGAGCCGCATCGGCCCGACGCGCGCGAGCGTGTGCAGCACCGACAGGGTCGTGAAGCTCAGCCGCTGGATCGCCGGCAGCCGGATGAACATGCGCACGAAGCTCTCGAGCACGGCGGTCAGCTCAACGACGTCAAGCTCCTCCTCGGACACCCCCGGACTCTAACAGCAACTAATACAGTTTCTAATGCAATTCGCGCTCGCCCGATGGCGGACCCGACAAGTCGGGCGCTGGCGCGCCACGACTTGTCGGATTTATCCCCTGACAGGCGACATGTGAGGGACTTCCTTCAGACCTCGTCCGCCATCTCCACGCCGTCCTCGCTGAGCAGCTTGCGGTTCTTCTCGATGGCGATCGACGCCGAAGTCCGGCGCGGCCGGTTGCTCTCCCGTGCCGGGTCGCCGGTCTCCGCGTCGCGGCGCCGCTTGCGCTGCGCCTTGCTCGCCTCCTCCTCCGCCTCCGCGACGTCCGCCCGCGACACCCCGTGGATGAGCCCGAGCAGGTCCGGGATCGAGATGACCATGTTCAGGGCGCCGACGAAGCCCTGGATCGAGGCGTACGAGCGCATGTTCACCTCCGCGAACGGCACCGGCCAGGCCTGCTCCAGGGTGTCCAGGTGCACGCTGAGCGCGTCGGCCACGCGGCCGAGGGCGCTGCGGTTGGAGCCGGGGGCCTGGTAGCGGTCGATGCCGTCGTAGATGAACTTCAGCGCCGCCGAGTCCAGCAGGCCCCACATCGCGGTGCGCACCGCGGCCGGCGAGGCCGGCGTGCCCTGCTGGGCCCGGGACAGCAGCAGCGCGTGGCGGGCCTCGTTGCGGGAGTTCGCCATCGCGCCGCGGTCGACGCCGGCCAGCGGCATCGCGTTGCGCAGCGCCAGGTACGCGGCGGCGCAGGCCTGCAGCGCGGTGACGAGCGCGTCGGGCTGCGCCTCGGACAGCGTGCCGATCGCGGTGACCAGCCGCTCGCGGGCGTCGGCGAACGTGTCGGTCGGGTCCTCCAGGCCCAGATCCTGCCGCGGGTACGTCTGCAGGTCGCTCACGTGGTTGGCCAGCGACAGCAGGCTCGTGCGGGCGTCCGGGAGGCTCTTGCCGGCCAGGGCCCGCCGGACCGCGTGCACCACCGCGATGTGCGCGGTCAGGTGGTGACCCTGCCGGCCGCTGCCGAGCAGCGTCGGGCCGCGGCCGGCCACCAGGACCGAGGAGATGGTGGGCGTGCCGCCGACGGTCTGCACGAACAGGCCGACCATGGTGCCGGTGCCCGCGCCGGCGCCGGCCCAGCCCGCGGGGGCCGGCGCCTCCACCTGCTCGGGGCTCGCGGGTCCGCGCAGACCGCCCGGCAGGTCGGGCAGGGTCACGGTGTCGAACTCGAGGCGGGTCTGGGCGTACAGGTCGGCCACGACGTCGCCGTCGGCGAGCTCGGCCCGCCGGTACGCCAGCGGGTACGCGACCGCGACCTCGGCCAGATGCCGGCGGATCAGGTCGGCGACGCGGGCCTGCGCGTTGCCGCGCTGGCCGGGCATGGTGGCGTCGGTGCAGGCGGTGCCGGCGGCGTACGCGATGGTGCGCGGGTCGAGCAGGCCCCACAGCGCGGCCTGCAGGTCCTCGGCGTCGTAGATCCGCTCCGCCGACGTCTCCTCGGTCGAGGCCAGGCGGCGGGCGGTGCCCTTGCCGTCGCCGGTCGCCTGGGCCTGGCCGAGGTCGGCGCCGGCCATCGGGGCCAGGTTGCGGGCGGTGAGGTACTGCACGATCGCCTCCTGCAGGCTCAGCCGGCGGGCGTCCGCGCCGCCCGCGGTGCCGACGCCGGCGACGGCATCGTCCGCGGCGTCCAGCGCCGCCACGAACGCCTCCCGGCGGCCGCCGGTGGGCAGGGCCACCGTCCCGCTGAACGTGGCCCGCTCCCGGACCAGGCCGCTCAGCGTGCCGAGCGCGGTGGCCGCGGCGGTCACGCTGCGGCCGATCAGGCGGCGGCGTACCGCGTCGCCGAGCACCGCCCAGGCCGTCGTGTGCAGGCCCTCCCGCGTCCCGAACGCGTGCGCCGGGCGGCCGGCCATGTCGATACCGGTCACGGTGCCGCCTAGCGCCTGTTTCATTACTGGGGTGGGAGCGAGGCCGAGTCCAGATTTCGTCTGGCGGTGGCCCGCGGAAGCCTGGCTACCGGTGTTGTAACCCGGCTTTCGCGGGACGCCGCCAGGCGGAATCTGGGCCGGCCGCAGCCCCGCCTCAGTAATGAAACAGGCGCTAGGTCGGTGATGACGTTGACGACGAGCGTCATGCCTCGATCCCCCCTTCTCGACTGCCGCGGCGCCATCGCGCCGCGGTCGACTCGGAGGACCGCGCGCCGTGCGGAGCCGATACGACGGGCATCCGACACGCCGAGCGGCGGGCAAACTTTCATCGAAGCAATCAAAAGTTCCGTTTGCTTCAGCAATTGATTACGGTGACTCAAGCAATTGATGAAGCTCGATCATGGAACGCCTGGGAGGCGATGCCGCCATGCCACACCCCGCCACCACGCCCCTCACCCGCCGCCGCATCCTCGGCGCAACCGCCGGGGCGGCCGCCCTCGCCACCGGCGTCACGCTCGGCGCCGGCCCGGCCGCCGCGGCCGGCGCCGGCGACCAGGGCGACCAGGGCGGGCGCCCGCAGCGGGTGCCGCGCGAGCAGATCAGCGTGCAGCTGTACACCCTGCGCGACCAGCTCAACGTCGACCTCGACGGCAGCCTGGCCGAGCTGCGCCGCATCGGCTACACCCGCATCGAGCACGCCGGGTTCGTCGGGCGCACCGCCGCGCAGTTCCGGGCCGCGCTGGACAACGCCGGCATCCGCGCCACGTCCGGGCACGTCGGCATCCCGCAGCCGTTCGACGCCTCCGCGTGGCAGCGGGCCCTCGAGGACGCCAACATCGTGGGCAACCGGTACATCGTGCACCCGTTCTTCGGCATCGACCCGAGCACCGGGCAGCCGATCCGGGACGGCTCGAAGTACCGTGCGATGGCCCGCGACCTCAACCGCGCCGGCGCGCTGGCCCGCAAGGCCGGGATCGACTTCGGCTACCACAACCACAACCTGGAGTTCACCCGCCAGGACGGCGGGCCGCGCACCGGCTACGACATCCTCACCGCGGAGACCGACCCGGGCCTGGTCCACCTCGAGGTCGACCTGTTCTGGGCGTGGGTCGGCGCGGCCGACCCGGTCGACCTCATCGCCAAGCACCGGGGCCGCATCCGCCAGGTCCACGTCAAGGACCTCAACACCGCCCGCAGCTTCGAGGACGCCGGCTCCGGGCTGATCGATTTCGGCCGTATCTTCGCCCACGCCCGCGAGGCCGGGATCGCCGAGTTCATCATCGAGCGCGACGACGCGGGCACGCCGCCGCGCACGCCGGCCGACGCGCTCACCACGGCGCGCAACGGCTTCCAGTACCTCGACGCGCTGCGCTTCTAGCCGCCGCCGCGCTCCGGGCGGTCGAGGAAGACCGCCCAGGGCGCGGCCGGCAGCAGGAACCCGCGGTCGGCCGGGTCGACGCGGGCCGCCAGCCCGTGCCCCAGCGCCTCGCCCGCCGCGCCGCCGAGGGCCTCGCCGAACGCACGGAACACGGGCGCCGGTTGCGCCACCACGCCGGCGCGGGCGAAGACCCGGGCGGCCGGGGTGCGCCGGCCGGCCGCATAGAGGCGCTGCGCCCGGTCCAGGGCGAGCAGGGCGCGTTCGTCGTCGAGCGCGGCGATGTCGTACAGCGTCACCGACACCGGCGCGTCCAGCAGCGACAGCACCGCGATCACGCCGGGCGCGAGCGGGACGGTGACCGGGTGACCGGCGAGCGGCACCGTCAGCCACGGCGGCGGCGCGTCGAGGACCAGGTCGGGGTCGGAGCCGCCGGCGATACACACCACGGCCCGGCGCGGGTCGGTGCCGGCGTGGCGGCGGGCGTGCTCGACCGCGACGTAGGCCGGGTCCGGCAGCCGCATCGCCATGTCGGTGGCGACGAACGGCAGCACCTCCACCGCCTCGAGGTGCTCGCGGGCCGCGTGGTCGAGGGCCGCCGCCGTGTACTGCCCGGCGGGCACCTCCGCCGGCAGCTCGCCGACCCCGGACGCCACCACCCGGCCCGACAGCGTCCGCAGCTCGATCGGCGCGAGCGGGTCGGAGGCGACGAGGGTGACCAGGCCCTCGGGGCCCGTGACCTCCCGGCGGGACACCTCCGGGGTGTACGTGCGCTGCGTCGACGGGCCGGGGCCGTCGACGCTCAGCGTGACGGTCGTGTCGGTGTAGACGTCGACGGCGCGGCGGTTCCACTGCTCGCCGAGGCGGGCCACGACGCGGTGGCGGCGCGGCGGGACGTCGAGGTGGACGGGGGCCGGGCCGTTGCCGATGAGCGGTACGTCCTCGGCCCGGCCGGGATCGTCGTAGCTCACACGCACGCGCAGCGCCGGGTCGGCCCGCACGGCGTCGGGGCCGACCTCGACGGTGAGCTTGACCGGGTCGAACGCGCCGTCGGGGAACGTGGCGAGCACGAGGTTGCCGTCGCCGCGCGGGCGGGGGCCCTGCTCCGGCACGGCCGCCTCGACGTAGGCGGTCAGGCCGGTCCAGTCGACGATGTACGGGCGGGCGGCGGTGTCGTCGAAGCGCTTGGCGGCGCCGGCGCCGGCCAGGGCGTCGAGGACGGCGACGGTGAAGTCGCCGCGGATGACGCCCCCGACGTCGCCGGCGTGCGCGGTCCGGCCCGGCAGGGTCGCCTGGAGCAGGAAGATCCGGGCCGGCGGGCCGCTCGTGGCGGGGCCGTTGAACCCGATGCCGCCGAGCGTGACCGACCAGCGGAACGGGAAGTCGCGGCAGGCGTCGAGGATGACGACGACGGCGCCGAAGCCGGTCTGTTCGAGCCGGCTCACGAGGTCCTGCACGCCGACGCAGCCCAGCTGCGGCAGCCGGCGGTCGAAGTCGCGCAGCAGCAGGGCGTCGTGGGCGACGACGGGGTTGACCGGGTCGGTGCGCATGCCGTGGCCGGCGAAGTACACGAACAGGCGATCGGACGGCCCGGCGCGCAGCTGCAGGAGGCGGTCGATCGCGTACCCGAACTCGGCGAACGTCGCCGGCCCGGTGGCCACCCCGTCGCCCGGCTGCAGCCCGGCGGCGCTCGGCGACAGCAGGCAGGTGACGTGCTCGGCCGGGACGCCGCCCGGCCCGGTCAGCCAGTCGCGCACGGCGACCGCGTCGGCGACGGCGCCACGCAGGTCGGCCCCGGGCGCGTTCGGGTACGCGTCGCAGCCGACGACCAGCGCGTGGTCCGGCACCGCTCAGTCCAGCTCGAGCTCGGCGCCGCCGAGGAACTGGTACGGCTCGTCGATGGTGCGGACCTCGCCGTCGGTGCGGAACCGCTCGTTGATCCACAGGCCGCCGGCGCCGAGGCGCAGCTGGGCCGCCTTCGCCGCCACGGTGAGCGGGTTCTCGCCCTGGAACGTCATCCGGGACGAGCGGGTCGAGCCGCCGCTGACCGACACCTTGCCGCCGACCGCGGCCTGGATGGCCGGGACGTCGACCTCGACGCCGTTGGAGGCCTCGTCGAGCAGCCGCACCTCGACCGCGCGGGCCTTCAGCGCGCCGACGACGACGTACACATCCCGGGCCCCGATCAGGTCGGCGGCGTTGCGCAGGTCGGGGGCGAGGGCGCCGGCCGCCAGCCACTGGTCGAGGCTGGCGAGGTCGACCCGGTCGGCGACGACGCCGGAGTAGCCGTACTCGACCGTCGCCGCCCGCTCGACGGTGACGTCGAGGCCGGCGTCGCCGCCGAGGGCCCGGATCAGCGACGACACCACGTTGAGCCCGACGTCGAGCTTCGCCCGGCTCGTCGCCTTGCCGCTGGCGTCGACCACCGCCTGGTCGCGCGCGACGACGGGCGGCGCGGCCGGTCCCAGGACGATCCGCTCGAGGTCGCTGTAGCGGCGCAGGGCCCGCCCGTCGCGGGTGAGGACCTGCAGGACGTGGACGTCCGTCGTCGGCATCGCAACCGGCAGATAGTCGCGGTCGGGCAGGAACGGTTCCGTGGACGGGCCGAACAGCCCCATTGCGCCCCCAGCACTCTTCGTGGTCCAAGCACGCACCGTCGGTACGCCGGCCCGCCCATCGTGCCGCATCGGACCCGCGCCCGGATCGCGATGGGATGTCGTTTGCGCGACAGGTGGGGCGGATGTGACCGAACGGGCAGCACCCGGTCGGCGACGCGGCCGGGCTGTTCCGGCACTTCGCACGCCGATGGGCATCAGGAGGCCCGCACGGCGCACGCATATCACTCGCCGTCCGCGCCGACGACGTGGTGGGCCGTCGTGGCACGAGCGCAGGTTCACTCGCGGGAGCGCGGCTGCACCATTCCGGCGTGGCGTCGGGGATGCTGGGGCATGGAGTACGTGTCCAGAGTGCCGCGACCGCCGCTGGACGGGCTGATCGACGACCTCTACTACCTGGCGGGGGCGCCGCC
This sequence comes from Dactylosporangium sp. CA-139066, assembly GCF_050936175.1. NCBI lineage: Bacteria > Bacillati > Actinomycetota > Actinomycetes > Micromonosporales > Micromonosporaceae > Dactylosporangium > Dactylosporangium sp. CA-139066. The sequence goes on from NZ_JBNJNH010000001.1 coordinate 5,752,274, forward strand.
GTACGCCCGGCTGATGCTGCCGCCGATGCCGGCGGCGTTGCTCATCGTCAACCTCGGGGCGCCGTTGCGCATCCGCGGCGGCACCGACCTCGAGGCGGCCGAGTACGCCGACGGCTGCGTGGTCACCACGCCCACCCGCGCGTTGGAGTTCGGCTACCCGCCCGGGACCAGCTCCGTCGGCGTGCACGTCAAGCCGTGGGGGCTGGCGCCGTTCCTGCCGATGCCCGCGGCCGAGCTGTGTGACCGGCCGGTGACGGTGGAGCAGGTGTGGGGCCGGGCCGCCGTTGCCGAGCTGCGGGACCGGCTGGCCACGGCGGACGGGCCGCACGAGATGCTGACGCTGCTCGAGGAGGAGCTGATGCGACGGCTGTGCGAGACCGCCGGACTGGGGCTGGTCCGCCATACGAGCGGCGTCATCGCGGCGACCGGCGGGGCGGCGGCGATCGGCGACCTGAGCGTGGCGGCCGGTGTCAGCGGCACGCATCTGGCACAGCGGTTCAAGGAGCTCATCGGCGTCACGCCGAAGCGGCTGGCCCGCACCTACCGCTTCGCCGCCGCCGTGTTCGCGATCGACCCCGCCGGGCCGATCGACTGGGGCGAGCTCGCCGGTGGCGCAGGCTACTTCGACCAGGCCCACTTCGGCCACGAGTTCCGGGCGTTCACCGGGCTCACGCCGACCCGGTACGTCGAGGTCCGGCGGCGGTTCCTGCGCGAGCATCCCGGCCACGTGTTCGACGGCTGGCCGCTGCCGGCCGATTGATTTCTTACAAGAGCGACGGCTCACGAGACGCTACGTTGAGGGCATCCCGAAGCAGAGGAGAGCCCCGTGGGCAAGGTCGTCATGTACAGCTCGGTGTCGGTGGACGGCTTCATCGCGGACGAGCATGACCAGCCCGGGCCGCTATTCGACTGGCTGTCCAGCGGTGACGTCCCGTTGGACGACAGCGGCGAGGTGAAGGTGTCGCAGACGTCCTACGACTACACCCGGCCGTACTGGGACCAGATCGGAGTCACGATCGTCGGCCGCCACGTCTTCGACATGACGGACGGCTGGGACGGCAAGCCGCCGGCCGGGGTCGACCACGTGGTCGTCGTGACGCACCGGCCGCAGCCCGAGGGCTGGGATTCCGAGGCGCCGTTTCACTTCGTCGACGGCGTCGAGGCGGCCGTGGCCAAGGCGCAGGAGCTTGCGGGTGACCGCTTGGTCGAGGTCGCCGCCGGCGACGTCGGCGGCCAGGTGCTTGCCGCGGGCCTGGTCGACGAGGTGCGCATGGACGTCGTACCCGTCGTGTTCGGGTCCGGCAAGCGCTACTTCGGGCCGGTCGGCGCGCAGCACCTGCTGGAGGGACCCGACGTGGTGATGCAGGGCAACCGGGTGCTTCACCTGCGCTATCGGGTCCGCCGTTGACCGGTCTGAGCGGGTACGCAGGAAGTCCACGAGCGCAGCGGGCCCGGCGAGCGCGAAGCACCCCGCCGCGAGGGTGGCGGGCGTGGGGAGCGGGCTAGTCCGGGCGGCGGCCGGTGCGCAGGGCCACGCGGTCGAGGTAGACCAGCTGTGCTGCCAGGGTCAGCAGGAACAGCAGGATCAGTGCCCACAGGGGCAGCACCGAGCTGAACGGCAGGTCGCGGCCGGCGAAGGCGCGGGCGCCCAATGCCTGCAGCATGAGCACCTGGGCGTCGAAGTGGTGCCCGCCGGCGAGCAGGCCCCACATGAGGTCCTGGGCGGCGACGATCCACGTCACGAGGTAGGCCAGCAGCAGCATCGGGGCCGCGCCCAGCACGGTGCGCAGCCACGGGAGCGGCTCGCCGCGGGCGGCGGCCGTCGCGCGGCGCTCGAGCTGGCCGCGGACCAGCAGGGCGAGGACGAACAGGGCGGGGATGGCGACGCTGCTGCCGGGCGGGATCAGGCCGATGAAGGTGCCGAGGCGGTCGCCGCTGCGCGTGGACTCGAACGCGCGCAGGGCGAGCGGGGTGATGCCGACGAACAGGAAGAGGCCGAACGGGGCCAGGAGCCACTCGCTGTGCCGGCCGAGCGGGCGCAGGCCGCTGATGCCGACCGCGGCGAGGGCGGCGACGGTGACGCCGATGAGGGCGCCGACGAGCGGCGGCAGCCAGGTGTTGACGCCGACGTTGCCCTCCTGGCCGCCCGACTCGAAGCTCTCGGTGCTGCGGGTGAGCCAGCCGCCGAGGCCGAGCACGCTCACGACGAGCACGATGAGGGCCAGGACGCCGGCGATGGCGGCGAATGCGTACATCGGCGAGACCCCGGCGGGAAAGGCGCCGCCGGCCGGGCGCTCGTCGTCGAACTCGAGCCGCGTCCGGGACAGGATCAGCAGCAGGGTCGCGGCGGCGCCGAGCACCAGCAGCACGATGAGCAGCACGGTCGACACGGCGGCGGCGGTGCCGACCCGGGCCGCCAGGAAGCCCTGCTGGTACATCAGCGTGGCCGGGACGTTGTCGTCGCGGCTCGCGCCGCGCACGACGGCCGGCACGGTGAAGCTCTGCAGCGCCAGCGCGACGACGGTGAGCGCGGCGATGCCGCCGGCGACGAGCAGCGCCGGCACGCCGCGGCGGCGCAGCGCGGCGAGGTAGAGCGTGACGCTCAGCGCGGCGGCGAGGCCGAAGGCGGTGAGCCAGTAGACGGCGAGGGCCGACGGCGGCTCGGTGCGTCCCTCGGCGGCCGACGCGATCGGGCCGGCGGCCGCGGCGGTCGGCGCGTAGGCGGCCAGGGGCAGGGCGAGCAGGGCGCGGGCGGCCCAGCGCCCGGGGACGCCGCCGCGGTGGGCCAGCCACGCGAGGACCGGCGCGAGCAGCAGCACGATGAGCAGCGGGACGAGGGCGAGCAGCAGGGCCCGGCCGAACGCGCCGCCGAGGCCGGCGTCGGCGACGGCGCCGTAGTTGTCGAAGCCGACGGACTCGGCCTTGCCGTCGAGCAGGGTCGCGTTGCGGAAGCTCGAGCGGACCGTCCAGATGAGCGGCTCGACGTAGGAGGTGAGCAGCAGCACGAACGCGGGCAGGGCGAGCAGAAGTCCGACGGCCGTCCGCCACGCCGGCCGCTGTGGCTCGGCCGGCGCCGGGAGTGCCTGCGGCAGCGCGTACGGGTCGGTCATGGTCGTCACCTTAGAGCACGGGTGTGACAAATCGACGGACGTGCACGTATCTATTCGTCGCGGCGGCCGGCCTTCAGCGCGACCCGGTCGAGGTAGAGCAGCTGGGCCGCGCCGGCGAGGAGGATCAGCAGGATGAGCGCCCACAGCGGCAGGACGGTGTCGAACGGCAGCCTGCCGAAGGTGCGGTACTGCATGTCTCGCAGCGCCTGGGCGAGGTAGGTCTGGGCGTCGGCGTGCTCGCCGTACCCGCTCAGCAGGCCCCACACGAGGTCCTGGGACTCGACGAACCACGTCACGAGGTACGCCAGCAGCAGCATCGGCGCCGCGGGCAGGATCGTGCGCGCCCAGGACACCGCCTGCCCGCGCGCGGCGGCCTCCTCGCGGCGGCGCACCTGCCCGCGCACCAGCAGCGCCAGGACGACCAGCGCGGGAATCGCGACCCGGGTCGGCGGGATGAGCCCGATGAACGAGTCGAGCCGGCCGGCGGTCTGCCCGGCCGCGAACGCCCGCACGGCGAGCGGGGTGACGCCGACGAACAGGAACAGCCCGAACGGCAGCAGCAGCCACTCGCTGTGCCGGCCGAGCGGGCGCAGGCCGCTGATGCCGGCCGCGGCCAGGGCGGCGACGGTGACGCCGACGCCGGCGGAGATGACGGGCGGCAGCCAGGTGTTGACGCCGACACTGACGCCGGCGATGTCGGCGGACGGCTCGCGGCTGTCGGTGATGCGGGTGAGCCAGTCGCCGAGGCCGAGCCAGCTGACGACGAGGACGGCGATCGTCAGCCCGCCGACGGCGGCGAGGAAGACGTAGTTCGGCGGCGAGGGGGCGGGACGCTCGTCGTCGTACTCGAGGCGGGTCCGCGTCAGGATCAGCAGCAGCGTGGCGGCCAGCCCGAACACGAGCAGGGCGAGCAGCAGGACGGTGGAGACGGCGGCGGCGGTGCCGAACCTGCCGTAGACGAACGCCTGCTGGTACATCACCGTCGCCGGGGTCTGGCCCTGCCGGTCGTCGCCGACGATGAAGGGCACCGTGAAGCTCTGCAGCGCGACCGCCACGACGGCGAGTCCGCCGATCGCGGCGGCGACGAGCGGCCCGGTGAGCGAGCGGCGGCGCAGGGCGGCGAGGTAGAGCGTCACGCCGAGCGCGGCGGCCAGGCCGAAGCCGGTGAGCCAGTACACGCCGAGCACCGACGGCACGCCGCCGCCGGGCTCGTCCGCGGCGGCGGCGACCGGCCCGGCGGCCGCGGCGGTCGGCGCGTATGCGGCCAGGGGCAGGGCGAGCAGCCCGCGGGCGGCCCAGCGCCCGGCGGGGCCGCCGCGGTGGGCCAGCCACGCCAGCACCGGGGCGAGCAGCAGCACCACGAGCAGCGGCACGACGGCGAGGAGCAGCGCCCGGCCGAACGCGCCGCCGAGGCCGGCCTTGAACACGTCGCCGTAGTTGTCGAAGCCCACGTCCGGCCCGGCGGCGCTGCGGATCACGGTGAGCCGCTGGAAGCTGGAGCGGACCGTCCAGACGAGGGGTTCGACGTAGGATGTCAGCAGCAGGATGAAGGCCGGGAGGGCGAGGGCGAGACCGAGGACGACCCGCCAGGCCGGCCGTTGCTGCGCTGCGACGGGAGCATCCATGCAGCCACTCTAGTGGGCGGTGCCGCTTTCGGCCGCGAGCGCGGCGCCGACCTCGGCCAGGGCGGCGCGCCATCCGGCGTCGTCCTGCTTGGGCAGCAGGTCGTCCCACAGGGCCAGGCAGCTGCCGCGCAGCTGGGTCAGTCCGGCGGGGCGGGCCATGAACCACAGGTGCAGGTGCGAGGCGCCGTCGCCGACCTTCATCATGTGCACCCGGCCGATCCCGCCGAGGCCCATGATGGCCCGCTCGATGCGCTGCGCGAGGGGGAACAGCTCGGCGGCCCGCTCGGCCGGCAGGTCGTCGGAGTCGTAGTGCCCGGCCGGCCACAGCAGGAGCGTCAGCGGTACGGCGGAGGGCCCCCCGAGGTGCCGCAGCCGCCAGTGCTCGTCGCTCCACACGACGTTGCGCATGGGGTCCCGGCACGTCGAGCACGTGTCCGGGCCGTCCTCGCCGTCGCGGGGCGGCTCGGGCAGCACCGGCGCCTCGAGCGGCTTGACCCGCAGGTCGCCCTCGAACGGGAAGATCTCCCAGCCGGGCATGCCGCCCTCGAAGGGCTGGGCCGGCCCGCCGACCGGCAGGTGGGTGAGGAAGCGATCGGGCATCCGCAGAGTCTAGGCGTCGTAGCTGTAGAGGTTGTACTTCGCCATGATGCCGGTCAGCTTCTGCGTGTACTGCGGGTCGGTGGCGTAGCCGGCGGCGGCCACCTCGGCGACGAAGCGGTCCGGGTCGCTGCGGTACACGAACGCGTTGGCGTAGCGCGCGTTGGTGGCGAGCAGGTTGCCGTGGTCGCGGAAGGAGTCGGCGGCGGTGGCGTACGTGCGGAACGAGGCGCTCGTCGGGTAGCACTGCCCGGCCGGGGTGCACTCGCTGGTGTTGTGGGTGCTGCACCCGGTCGCGTACGGGCCCTTGTCGAAGCACTTCATGCCGAAGAAGTTCCTGTCGTACGTCGACAGCGCGCTGCGGCCCCAGCCGGACTCGAGGATCGCCTGGGCGATCGTCACCGACGCCGGCACGCCGTGCTCGCGCTGGCTCAGCCGCGCGCCCGGGGCCGCGGCGGCGATGAACTCGGCGTTGGTCATGGTGCCGCTGGGCTCGGGCAGGGTGTACGACACCGGCGTGTCGCAGGCCGCGCCGCGGGCCCGGCAGGAGAACAGCAGCCCCGGTTCGTCGGCGGCCGACGCGGCGCCGGGCGCGGCGGCGAGCGGCGCGACGGTCCCGGTCAGCGCGGCGAAGGCGGCGACGAGGGTACGCCGGATGCGGTGCGTCCGGGTGGGCTGCGGCATGGGTCGGTCTCCTGTCGGGGCGTGCGAGTTCGGCACGCACCAAGATCCGGCCCGGGCGGAGCGGGCCGGTTGCCCGGCCGGTTGCGCAACGGTTGCCGCCGTAGTCCCGGTGGACGGCAACCGGACGACCGGGGCATCAGCCCCCGGCCAGCGCGAGGGCCGCCGACAGGGCACCGAGCAGGGGCGCGTCGTCGACGAAGCGGGCGGCGGCCAGGCGCGGCGGGAAGGGCACCGCGCCGGCCAGTTCGGCCGCGACGCGGGGCAGGATGTGGCCGGCGGCGCCCATGAGGCCGCCGGCGAGCACGACGTGCTGCGGGTCGAGCACGACGCTGAGGTTGGCCACGGTCCGGGCGAGCAGCTCCAGGGCGTCGTCGAGCAGGGCGGCGACGGGCGGGTCGGGGTACATCGCGAACAGCTCCTCGGCGGTCACCGGCCGGCCGAGCAGGGCCGAGCCGCGCCGGGCGAGGGCCCCGCCGGAGACCGCCTCCTCCAGCGGGGCCCGGTCGTCGGCGAACCCGGGCGCGCCGGCCCGGTCCCGCAGGTAGCCGATCTCGCCGGCCGCGCCGTTCGCGCCGGGCAGCACCCGGCCGCCGGCGACGAGGGCGGCGGCCAGGCCGGTGCCGATGTTGACGTACAGGGCGGTGTCGGCCCCGCGCAGCGCGCCCCAGCGCAGCTCGGCGGCGGCCCCGGCGTTGACGTCGTTGTCGATCGCCAGGGGCACGCCGCCGAACGCGTCGGCGAGCAGCCGCGGCAGCGGCAGCCCGTCCCAGCCGGGCACGTTCGGGGCCAGCCGGATCACCCCGTCGCGCACCACGCCGAACGTGGCCACGCCGACCGCGGCCGGCTCGGCGACGAGCCGCCGGGCGGCCGCCACCGCCCGCTCGAGCACCTGCAGCGCCCCCTCGTCGCCGCGGGTGTCGAGCCGGACGAGCGCGCCGGGGCGGATCTCGGTGGCGCCGACCGGGGCCGCGCCGAGCGCGACCTTGGTGCCGCCGAAGTCGATCGCCAGGACCTGCCGCGTCACCGGGGCCGGCCCGGCCGGGCGAGCGAGTCGATCGCGACGGCGACGGCGAGGACCCCGGCGGTCACCATGTAGCGCACCGAGGAGTCGACGCTGAGCAGCAGCATGCCGTTGGTGATCGACTGGATGACGAGGATGCCCAGCAGCGCCGCGTAGGCGCGCCCGCGCCCGCCGAACAGCGACGTGCCGCCGATGACCGCCGCGGCGATCGCCATGAGCAGGGTGTCGCTGCCGCCGGAGCTCTGGTTGACCGCGGCGAGCCGGCTGGCCGCGAGGATGCCGCCGGCCGCCGCCAGGACCGCCGACGCGGTGAACGCGAGCACCCGGATGCGCACGACGCCGATGCCGGCGCGGCGGGCCGCCTCGGCGTTGCCGCCGACGGCGTACATGTGGCGGCCGAAGACGGTGTGGCGCAGCATCAGGTCGAGCGCGACGACGAGCGCGCCGAAGATCACCAGCAGCAGCGGTACGCCACGGTCGGCCGACATCACCGCCACCGCCACGGCGAGCGCGACCGCGAGCCCGCCCAGCCGCAGCGCGAGCCAGACGGCGGCGCCGACCGGCAGGTCCTCGGCCCGGCGCGCCCGGCGCTGCAGCAGCGAGCCGGCCGTCCACGCCGCGACGATGAGGGCGGCGAGCAGCCACCCGGCCCACGGGGGCAGCCAGGTGTCGCTGAGCGAGGCGATGAACCCGTCGAAGGGCAGGTTGATGGTGCCGCCGCGGCCCAGGAGGTACAACATGAGCCCCTGCCACCCGATCAGCCCGGCGAGGGTGACGACGAACGACGGCATCCGCAGCCGGGTGAACATCCACCCGTGCAGCAGGCCGATCAGGGCGGCCACGCCCAGCGCGAGGCCGATGGCGGCGCCCGGGTTCCAGCCGTGGCGGACCGACAGGATCGTCATGACGACCGCGCACAGGCCGCTGACCGAGCCGGCCGACAGGTCGATCTCGCCCAGCAGGATCACCATGATGACGCCGAGGGAGATGGTGCCGGTGGCGGCCATCTGCAGGGCCAGGTTGGTGAGGTTCTCCGCGGACAGGAAGTGGTCGTTGAGCGTGCCGAAGACGATCGCGATGAGCGCGAGGCCGCCGGCGACGGGCCACGCGCCGAGGTCGGCCCGGCGCTCGTGACCGAACAGCCGGTTCATGCGGCGCTCCCCGTGATGGCGGCGACCACGGTCTCGGGCGTGGTCGAGGCGGTGTCGAAGTCGCCGGCGTTGCGGCCCAGGCGCAGCACCGCGATGCGGTCGCTGACGGCGCGGACGTCGGCGAGGTTGTGGGAGATGACGAGCACGGCCAGGCCGCGCTCGCGCAGCCGGCGGATGAGGTCGAGGACCTGCGCGGTCTGCTCGACGCCGAGCGCGGCGGTCGGCTCGTCGAGGATGACGACCCGCGGCTCCCCGATGAGGGCGCGGGCGATCGCCACCGACTGGCGCTGGCCGCCGGAGAGGTTGGCGACCGGCACCCGGATGTCGCGGATGCGCACGTCGAGGGAGGCCAGCAGGTCGCGCGCGGCCCGCTCCATGCGGATGTGGGACAGCACGCTGAAGCGGTTGCGCTCGGCGCCGAGGAACAGGTTGCCGACGACGTCGAGGTTCTCGCACAGCGCGAGGTCCTGGTGCACGGTGGACACGCCGAGGCGCTGGGCGTCGTGCGGGTTGGCGATGCGGGCCGGGTGCCCGTCGAGCTCGATGGTGCCGCCGTCCGGGGCGACCACCCCGGACAGCACCTTGACGAGCGTCGACTTGCCGGCGCCGTTGTCGCCGACGAGCGCGACGACCCGCCCGGCCGGCAGGTCCAGGCTCACGCCGTCGAGAGCCTGGACCGCGCCGTAGCGCTTGCTGACATCGGTGGCGGCGAGCACTACTGGATTCCCGCCTTGGTGCACGCGGCGGCGACGGCGCCGGTGCAGATCTCGGCGGGCTTGTAGAAGCCGTCCTTGACGATCGTGTCCTTGATCTTGTCGGCGGTGACAGCCGTCGGGTCGAGCAGGAACGTCGGGATGTCGGCGGTGCCGTTGTTCACCTTCGTCGGGGCGGCCGGCTTCTCGCCGCGGCCGAGCGCGACGGCCAGCTCCGCGGACTTCTCGGCCTCCGTGCGGATGTCGAGGTAGATGGTCATGTACTGCTCGCCGGTGAGGATCCGCTGGACCGCCGCGAGCTCGGCGTCCTGGCCGGTGATGGGCGGCAGGGTGGCGTACCCGGCCCGCTTCATCGCCGCGATGGCGCCGCCGGCCATGCCGTCGTTGGCCGACAGCACCCCGACGACGGTGTCGCGGCCGAGCGCGGTGATGGCCTGCTCCATCTCCTGCTGGGCCTTGTCCGGGCTCCAGTCGGGGGTGTCGTACTCGCGGCCGATCTGCACCTTGCCGTCGAGGACGGAGTGCGCGCCCTTCTTGTAGTCGGCCGAGCTCGGGTCGGTCGGCGAGCCGTTGAGCATGACGATCTGGCCGGTCTTGCCGGTCTTGCTCATCGCGTCCAGCAGCGCCTGGCCCTGCATCTGCCCAACCCGGACGTTGTCGAAGGAGACGTAGTACTCGTAGCTGATCCCGGAGATGAGCCGGTCGTAGGCGACGACCGGGACCTTCTTCTGCTTGGCCTGGTTGACCAGCGAGGCGACGGCGCCGGCGTCGACGGCGTCGAGCACCAGCACGTCCGCGCCCTGGGCCAGCGCCGCCTCGACCTGCTGCTGTTGCTTGGCGGCGTCCTGGTCGGCGTTGGCGTACAACACCTTGCACTGCGCGCAGAGGGCCCGGACCTTGGCCTCGAACAGCGGCCGGTCGAACGCCTCGTAGCGGGTCGTCTTCGACTCGGGCAGGAACAGCGCGATCGTCGGCGCGTCCGACCCGGACTGCTTGTCGCCGGCGTTGTTGCCACACCCGGCGGCCAGGACCGCCGCGGCGGTCAGCACTGCGACGAACCATCCAGCTCTCATGGCAGGGATCGTCGGCCCTCACTCGCCACCTTGGCAAGGACCTTTACGAAATTGATAAAGGACCTTTCTGAAGGCATGTGGCAGGCTGTACCCCGTGCAGAGCATTGCCACCGCGAGCACGACGAGCATGCTGCGGGTCATGAACGAGCGCGCCGTGTTCGCCGAGACCTTCCGGCGCGGCACCGTCTCCCGCCCCGAGCTCGCCCAGCACACGGGCCTGTCCAAGCCGACCGTGGCCGGCGCCCTGGCCAACCTGGAGCGCGCCGGCCTGCTGCGCCAGGTCGGGCTGCGGGCCGGGGCGGCCGGCCGCTCGGCGGTGCTCTACGAGGTGCGCCCCGAGGCGGGCTGGGTGTACGCGGTGGACGTCGGCCGCTCCTACGTGCGCGTGGCGCTGGCCGACCTGGTCGGGCGCATCGTCGCCCGCAAGGACTCCCCGTCGCGCAGCCTGCGCGCCCGGGACCTCGTCGCGCAGCTGACGGGCCTGGCCGACGAGCTGGCGTCCGAGGCCGGCATCCGGCGCGACGAGATCACCCTGTCCGTCTTCGGTACCCCGGGAATCCACGACAAGGCCACCGGCGCCCTGCACCTGGCGCCGAACCTGCCCGGCTGGAACCGCCGGGGCAGCGTCGAACGCCTGGCCGGCGTCGCGGGCCGCACCTACGCGGTGGAGAACGACATCGACCTCGCCGCGGTCGGCGAGGCCACCTACGGCCTCGGCCGGGGCGTGCGGCACTTCGTGTACGTGTCGATCGGCACGGGCACCGGCATGGGCATCATCATCGACGGCAAGCTGTACCGCGGCTTCCGCGGCGCGGCCGGCGAGATCGGCTACATCCCGGTCGGCGAGGACGACCCCCTCGCCGAGGCGCCGTCGGCCCGCCGACGGGGCCTGTTCGAGTCGGTCGCCTCGGCCGACGGCGTCGTCGCGATGGCCCGCCGGCTCGGCCTGACCGGCGTCGAGACCGCCAAGGACGTCTTCGACGCGGCCCGCGCCGGCGACGCGACGGCCCGCGCGGTCGTGGCCCGCGAGGTCGACCACCTGAGCCACGCCCTGGCCGGCGTCACCGCCGTGCTCGACCCGGAGCTCGTGGTGCTCGGCGGCGGCGTCGGCGGCCAGCCCGGCGAGCTGCTGACCACCCCGATCGCCGAGCGCCTGCGCGACCTGGTCGCGCTGCGGCCCCCGCGCATCGAGGTCTCGACCCTCGGCACCGACGCGGTGCTCCTCGGTGCCCTCGCGGTCGGCCTGCAGGACGCCCGCGACCTGGTCCTGCAGGCCGCCGCCGGCTGACCTGTCGCGTCACCGACAGCCTGTATCTCCCGCCGCCCCTCGCGGGTCACTTCTGTCGCGTCCCGGCGGCCGGCGCATCCCCGACGCCGCCGCCGGGACCCGCCCCCGAGCCCCGTCCGTCAGATGAGGACGTGACGATGACCGGGGTGTGGCTGGACGACACCGGCTTCGAGGTGCTGGTCCGCGGCCGGCGGATCGGACCGCGGCGGCGCCTCGAGGACGGCGACGCCGAGCGGCTGCGGTCGCTCACGACCCGGTACGTGCGCGCCGTCCACGCCCGCGCCGAGCCCGAGGCGTTCGTCGAGGTGGGCCGGGAGCTGTACCGGTGGCTGGACGGCGACCTCGCCCAGCTGACCGAGCTGCTCGCCGCCCCGCCCGCGCCGCTCGTGTTCGAGGTGCGGGCGCCCGCGAACCCGTCGGAGCGGGCGTGGGCGCTGCTGCGGGCGCCGCTGGAGCTGCTGGCCCCGCCCGGCGGCGGCTTCCTGGCGCAGGACGCCCTGCTGCGCTTCGGGGTCGCCCGCCGCCTCGGTACCGCACCTGGTGTTCGTCTCGGCCTGCCTGACCGCGACCGCCGGCGGCTCGGCCGGCCACCTCCCGCCCGGCCCCGGCCAACGCGATGCCGTCCCGCACGAACCGGACGACGCGGCGGCGGCCGGCGAGGTGGCGGTGGCCCACTCGATGGCCACGGCCCTCGTGTCGGCCGGCGTACCGGCCGTCCTGGGCTGGGACGGCTCCGTCGACGACCGCGCCGCGACGCTGTTCGCGGGCCGGCTGTACCGGCGCCTGGCGGACCGGTCCGATCTCGCGGTCGCCGTCGCCGACGCCCGCCGGACGCTCCTGGACTCCGACGACCCGGTCGTGCGGCAGGACTGGCACCTCTCCCGGCTGTGGCTCGGCCCGGCGGGCGGCGAATCCCTCGTCAAGGGCGTACGCCGGCGCAGCCTGGTCCCGGCGAACCACGCGACGAAGACGTTCCTGGACCGCAAGCAGCACGTGCCGGTCGCGGCGGCGTCGATGTTCGTCGGCCGCCGGCCCGAGCTGCAGCGCGCCCTGCGGGCCCTGCGCTCCGGCGACCGGGCCGGGGGTCGTCCTGCACGGCCAGGGCCGCCTGGGCAAGTCGAGCCTGGCCGCCCGGATCGCCGACCGGCGCCCCGACTTCGCGACCGCGGTCGTGTTCGGCGACTACACGGCACTCGCGTTCCTCGACGCGATCGAGACCGCGCTCCGCCCGAACCCCGCGGCCCGCGCCGTGATCGAACGGGGCCGCGACGAGGTGCGCCGCCGCCCGGAGTCGATCGAGACGGTCCTGAGCGACCTGCTCACCGGCCCGTGCGCGCAGCTCGCCGGCCCGCAGGAGCGCCCGCTGCTGCTGATCATCGACGACCTCGAACAGATCCTCGCCGCCGACCCCGACGGCCCGCACCGCGTCGCCCCGGAGCACGCGCCGGTGCTGGCGGCGGTCCTGCGCGCGTTCCACCCGGCCGAGACCGACAGCCGCGTCGTGCTGACCACCCGGTTCACGTTCCGGCTCGACGGGCTGGAGCGCCGCCTCGAGCCGATCCAGCTGCCGCCGTTCTCACCGGTCGCAGAGTCCAAGCTGCAGCGCCGCCAGAAGGGCCGGTCCACCCCGGAACGGGTGGCCGAGCGAGCCGGCCCGGCCGACCGGGCGGTCGTCGTGAGCCGCGGCAATCCGGGCCTGCAGGACCTCATCGGGCTCCGCCTGATCTCTGGCGAGGGAGTCGACCCCGAGCGCGCCGAGGCCGTCGTGGCCGGCATGGAGACCTACCTCGCGCAAGGCAACCTGCCGGACGACGGCGAGGTGCAGGCGTTCCTGGAGCGGCTCGCGCTGGACGCCCCCACCGACCAGGCCGGCGCGGCGTAGCTGCCGCTCCTGCGGGCGGCGACCCTGTTCGACCTGCCGGTGCCCGAGGCCGTCCTCGACGTGCTCGCCGGGACGGCGGGTGGCTCCGTCACGCGGCTGAACGGGTTCGGGCTGCTGGACGAGTTCCCGGATCCGGTCGATGCGAATCGAGCGGCGGTGCCGATCAACGCGTTGAGCGCCGGCCGGCTCGCACCGTCGGCGGCACACCGAGCCGGCGGCGTTGGCCGCGGCAGTGACCGGACCGCTGTTCGCCGCCTGGGGTAGGTCGGGCGGCCAAGATAGCTGGGACCTGACCGTGGAGGCCGAGCTGACCCGGTCGGCGCTGAGGAACGCGACGCCCTGCACATCGCAACCACGTGGGGCCACATCGCCGACGTCGCCTACCAGTGCGGCGAGTGAGCAGCTCGGCGACCTCGACAGCGTCGCCGTGGCCAACTGGACCTGGCGAAATCGACATCGTCCGTCACGACGACGCGGCCGCCGCGCCCAGGCTGGCCACCGCCTTGGACATCCTCGCCTGGCTGCAACGGGCCGGCGGCGTGGCCCTCGTCGGCGAGCAGCACGGCCGGGTCCTGCTGGCGCGGGGCGGACCGACGAGGCCCGGCGCGTGCTGACGACGAGCCTCCAGGCCGCAACCAAGATCGGCGCGGCCGAGGTCGCTCGGCGGCTCAGCGAGCCGCTGAGCCGGGTGGACGGGGCGGGGTCAGGAGACCGCGCAGGGGGCGCCGTTCAGGGTGAATGACGTCGGGCGGGGGTTGGAGCCGGTGTAGGTGGCGTTGAAGCCGAGCGAGACGGTGGCGCCCGGAGCCAGCGACGGGTTCCACGACTCGTTGCGGGCCGTGACCGCGGCGCCGGACTGGGACCAGACCGCGGACCAGCCCTGGGAGAGCTTCTGGGTGCCGGGGAAGGTGAAGGCCAGGGTCCAGCCGTTCAGGGTGGACGTGCCGGTGTTCTTCAGCGTCACCGAGCCGGTGAAGGCGCCGCCCCAGTCGTTGACCGAGTACGTCACCGAGCACGCCGACGGGGGTGGCGTCGTGGTGTTCGGCAGCGTGGTCACGGTCGCCGGGTTGGAGGCGGGGCCGGCGTTGCCGGCGGCGTCCACCGCCACGACCGTGTACGACGTCGTCGAGTTCGGGGTCAGGCCGGTCAGCTGGTAGGACGTCGACGGGACCGTGGCCAGCAGGGTGCCGGAGCGCAGGACGCGGTACGACGTGGCGGTGGTGCCGGTGGTCGGGGCGGCCCACGTCAGGGTGGCCGAGGTCTGGGTCACGGCCGAGACCGCCGGGGTGCCGGGCTGGCCGGGGGCGCCCGGCGGCGGGGTCGTAGTGTAGGTGAGGCCGAAGCCGTACGGGAACAGGGCGGGCTTGCCGTCGCCGTCGTTGATGGGCTCCTGCGACGCGCTCTGCATCCACGTCACCGGGAGCTTGCCCGTCGGGGCGTAGTCGCCGAACAGCACGTCGGCGACGCCGGCGCCCTCGGTGCCCGGGAGCCAGGACGCGAGCAGGGCGCTCCAGTCCGGCAGCTGGGCGGCGATGTCCAGCGGGCGGCCGGAGACCAGGACCACGACGACCGGGACGCCGGCCGCCTTCAGCGTGGACAGCGTCTGCAGGTCGGTGGCGTCCAGGGACATCGAGCCGGGGCGGTCGCCCTGGCCCTCGGCATACGGGGTTTCGCCGATGACCGCGACCGCGGCCGCGTAGGAGCGGTCGATGCCGGCGCCCGAGGCGTTGTACGTCACCGTGGCCGACGATCCGGCCGCGGCGCGGATGCCCTGCAGGATCGTGGTCCCGGGGGTCGTGCTGCCGGACGCGCCCTGCCAGCTCACGGTCCAGCCGCCGCTCTGCAGGCCGATGTTGTCGGCGCTCTTGCCGGCCACGAACAGCTTGCCGGACTTCGGCAGCGGCAGGATGTTGCCGGTGTTCTTGAGCAGGACCTGGGACTCGCGCACGGCCTGGCGGGCGACCTGGCGGTGCGCGGCGCTGCCGACGGTGCCGGTCAGGTTGCGGTCGGCGAACGGGTGCTCGAACAGCCCGTATTCGAACTTCTTCGTCAGGATGCGGCGCACCGCGTCGTCGATGCGGGCCGTGGTGACGCGGCCGGCCTGGACCTCGCCGCGCAGCGTGGTGATGAACGACTTCCACTCCGTGGGGACCATGACCATGTCGATGCCGGCGTTGACGGCGCGGCGGACCTCGGAGGCGGTGAAGCCCTCGCCGCCCTCGATCTGGTCGATGCCGTTCCAGTCCGACACGACGAAGCCGTTGAAGCCCAGCTCGCCCTTGAGGACGCCGTTGATGAGGTAGTCGTTGCCGTGCATCTTCTGGCCGTTCCACGAGGAGAACGAGACCATCACCGAGGCCACGTTGCGGCGGACGGCCTCCTGGAACGGCGGCAGGTGGATGGCGCGCAGGTCGGCCTCGGACAGCTGGGTGTCGCCCTGGTCGACGCCGCCGGTGGTGCCGCCGTCGCCGACGTAGTGCTTGGCCGTGGCCAGCACGCCGCCGGACTGGTAGCCGTCGATGATGGTGGCCATCGACACCGGCAGCTCGGGCTTCTCGCCGAACGACTCGTAGGTGCGGCCCCAGCGGTCGTTGCGGGCCACGCACACGCACGGCGAGAACGTCCACTGCACGCCGGTGCCGCGGACCTCGTCGGCGGTGACCCGGCCGACCTGCTGGGCCAGCGCGGGGTCGCGGGTGGCGCCGAGGCCGATGTTGTGCGGGAAGATCGTGGCGCCGACGACGTTGTTGTGGCCGTGCACGGCGTCGGAGCCGTAGAGCAGCGGGATCTTCAGCGGGGTGGCGAGGGCGCCGCGCTGCAGGTTGTCGGTCATGTCGGCCCAGCTCGCCGCGGTGTTGGGCGACGGGGCGGAGCCGCCGCCGGACAGCACCGAGCCCAGGCGATACTGCGTGACGTCGGCGGCGCTCGCCGAGCCGCGCTCGGCCTGCGTCATCTGGCCGAGCTTCTCGTCCAGGGTCATGCGCGACATGAGGTCGGCGACCCGCTGCGGGACGGGCAGGCTGGGGTCGAGATAGGGCTCGGCGGCCGCCGCCGGCAGCACGCCGGTCAGCGACGCCACGACCAAACCAACCAGGGCACTGATGACGACCGAGCGGCGCATGCCAGGGACACTAGGCGGGGGGTACGA
Source organism: Dactylosporangium sp. CA-139066 (assembly GCF_050936175.1). Lineage (NCBI taxonomy): Bacteria > Bacillati > Actinomycetota > Actinomycetes > Micromonosporales > Micromonosporaceae > Dactylosporangium > Dactylosporangium sp. CA-139066. Next base: position 5,768,566 of record NZ_JBNJNH010000001.1, read on the forward strand.
CAGTTTCCCACCGGCCCGGGAAAGCTTCCAGGTCAGGCCGGCGCCGTGGGTGAAACATTCAGGGATGCCCAGTCGCAGACGGCCTGCAGCGGCGCCTCCAGGGTCTTGCCGAGGGCGCTCAGGGAGTACTCCACATGCTGCGGCGCCTCCTGTTTGAGCACCCGCCGCTCGATCAGCCCGTCGGCCTCCATCCCGCGCAGCGTCTCGGTGAGCACCTTCTGCGTGATCCCGGGCAGCCGCCGGCGCAGCTCGGCGTGCCGCTGCGGGCCGGCCGCGAGCGCATAGACGAGCAGCACCCGCCACTTGGACGCCAGCCGCTCCAGCGCCTGCCGGGTCGCGCACGACTCGTCGAGCACGTCGGGCACCACAATCGCCATCGCGCCTCCCCCGGGCATGGGCACCTCGAAGTGCCTTCTGTTCGGTACCGCACGTGCAGCTTAGCTTCGCCCCATGGACGAGATCGCATTTGTCAGCGACGGCATCACGCTGCGGGGCCACCTGCGCGGCACGGCGGCGGGCCGGCGCCCGGCCCTGGCGCTCACCGGGCCCTTCACCGGGGTGAAGGAGCAGGTCGCCGGCCTGTACGCGGAGCGGCTCGCGGCCAAGGGGTTCGTCACGCTCGCGTTCGATCACCGCGGCTGGGGTGGCAGCGGCGGCCGCCGCGGCCACGAGGACGTGCAGGGCAAGCTCGCCGACCTGCGCGCCGCCGTCGGCGTCCTGGCCGCGCACCCGGCCGTCGACCCGGAGCGCATCGCGGTGCTCGGCGTGTGCCTGGGCGGCGGCTACGCGCTGCGGGCGGCGGCCCAGGACCCGCGGGTGCGCGCGGTCGCGGGCATCGCCGGCGGGTACAACAGCCCCGCCCACTTCGCCCGCGACCCCGACGCCTACCGCGCCGCCCTCGCGGAGTTCCTCCAGCACTACGACGAGTACATCCCGGCCGTGGCGCCGGACGGCGGCGAGGCCGCCATGCCCGGCGAGGAGCCGTACTCGTACTACCGCACGAGCGACACGATGGTCACGAAGGGCTCGCTGCACGCCCTCATGACGTTCGACGCGCTGGGCGCCGCACCACTGCTGGCGCGCACGCCGCTGCTCGTCGTGCACGGCCGCACGGACGCGTACTGCGCCCCCGAGCTGGCCGAGCAGGTGTACGAGGCGGCGCCGGGCCGCAAGCGCATCGAATGGCTCGACTCCGACCGGCACGTCGACCTGTACGACCAGGAGCCCTACGTCACGCAGGCGGTCGACGCGACCGCCGAGTTCCTAGGCGTCGCGGCGTACCAGTAGCAGCCACCCGGCGAGCATCGCGCCGAGCGCCCACAGCCCCAGCACGCCGAGGCCGGCCCACGGCGAGATCGGCAGCGACGCCAGGTCGCGGGTCGCCTGGACCGCGGTGCCGGCGTTCATCGGCCCGGCCTGCTGCAGGCGCCGCGACCACGCCGGGTCGGTCACGACGCGGGCCACGATCGGCCACGCGTACAGCAGCCCGAGCACGATCCCGACGGCCGCGGCCGGGCTGCGCGCCGCCGTGGCCAGGCCCAGGCTCAGCAGGCCGACCAGCACCAGGTACGCCACCGAGCCGACCGCCGGCCGCCACGTGAACGCGTGGTCGGGCAGCAGCAGCCGCCCGGCCAGCAGCGACCCGGCCACGCCGGCGGCCGCGGCGGCGCCGGTGACGGCCACGACGACGACCGCCTTCGCGGCGAGCATCCGGGTCCGGCGCGGCACGGCGGCGAGGCTGACCCGGACCATGCCGGTGCTGTACTCGTTGCCGATCACCAGCGCCGCCAGGATCGCGACCACGGCCTGGCCGAGCTGGACGCCGGTGAGGCTGACCTTGGTGAGGTCGGCCTCGCAGTCGGTACCGCACCGCACCGCCGCCGCGGCCAGGGCGCTGAGCCCGGCGGTGGCCGCGACGGCGCCGAGCAGCAGCCACCAGGTGCCCGGCGCCGTGCGCAGCTTCGTCCATTCCGCGTGCAGCGCAGTGCCCATGCCTCGCGCGTGCAGCGCCGTCCTCATGCGTCCCTCCGCCGCAGCCGGTACGCCGCCGCCGCGAGCACCGCCGCGACCCACACGGCGAGCACCGCCAGGCCGCTGCACGCGCCGAGCGGGAAGTAGCCGTCGGCCGGGGAGTAGACGCTGTCGACCTGGGCGTACCGTGGCTGGCTCTGTTGCAGCGCGAACGCCGCGGCGGGGCTGACGCTCAGCAGCCAGTCGGCCGCGCGCAGCGGCAGGACGGTGACCGACAGCAGGTACGGCAGCACGACCACGACGATCGCGGCGGTGACCGCGGTGACGCCCCGGCGCAGCAGCGCGCCGAGCCCGACGCCGAGCGCCGCGCACCCGGCCAGCAGGACCGCGGTGCCGACGACGACGCGGACCTGCACGGCGGTCGCGGTCGGGTGGATGTACACCCCGTTGTCCCGCAGCACGTCGATGCCGAACGCGACGACGAGCCATGCGGCGGCGAGCCCGCCGGCGAAGGTCACCGCCCCGACGACGAGCGCCTTGGCCGCGAGGACCCGGCCGCGGCGGGGCGCGGCGGCGAACGTGGTGCGCAGCAGGCCGCGGCGGAACTCGGCGGTGACGAACACGGCGCCGACGACGACCACGAAGATGAGCCCGACGAACGTGCCGGCGAGGGTCTGGGTGACGGTGGCCCCGCCGCCGGCCGCCACCGACGGGGCGATGTCGCCGCTGCCGGTGAGCCGCCAGCCGCCTCCGGTCGCCTCCGCGCCGAGGTCCTCGGGGTGGGCGGCCGGGCCGGACGGGGCGCCGACGACCGTGGAGCGCCAGTCCGGCGACCAGGAGCCGGCCGTGGCCAGGTGGTCGAACGCGGCCGTGGCCCGGCTGGGGCCGCCCTGGATGCCGGTGAGCACGACGGCCTGGCTGACCCGCTCGGCGTACTCCGGCGAGGTGACGAACAGCCCGGCGGTCACGCCGGCCGGCAGGCCGGGCAGCCGGGCGGTGCCGACGGTGGCCCACGCGGCGCCGTCGCTCGAGGACTCGGCCTTCACGACGTCGCCGGTGCGGGTCAGGCGCAGGTACACCGGCTGCGGCGCGATCTTCGCGCCGGCCGGACGGCCCTCGTCGTGGTCGTAGTCGTACTGCAGCCGCACCCCGTGCTCGCCGGTGAGCATCACCGCCGCGTACGCGGTGCCCTGGCCGGTGCCGGCCTTGATGATGAGGCCGGCCTTCGCCCACGGCACGAGCCGGTCGCGCCGGTGGTCCGGCCCGTCCTCGATCCAGCCCTGCAGGTCCGCGACCCGGGCGGTGACGGAGCCGTCGCCGTCGAGGGTGCGGTGCACGAGCGTGAAGCTGTCGGCGACCTCCTGGCCCTGCGGGCCGAGCAGTGGGGTGCAGTCGGAGCCGTTGCGGCCGCAGGAGCCCTGCCGGCCCGGCGCCAGGCCGAGGGCGACGATCACGGCGGCCGCGGCGGCCAGCCCCAGCACCCAGCCGCGCACCGTGCGCAGCTTCGTCCACTCGGCGCGCAGCAGCCGCGCGAACGCGGTCATGCGCCCTCCGCTTCGCTGCGGACCCGTCATGACGCCGCCCGGAACTCGACGGCGTCGCGGGTGAGCTCGAGGTAGGCGTCCTCGAGGGTGGCCCGGTGCGCCGACACCTCGGAGAACGGCACCCCGGCCCGGTTGAGGACCCCGACGACGTCCTCCGCGGCCGGCCCGGCGACGGTCAGGCTGCCGTCGCCGTTGCGCGTGACGGTGGCGCCGGCTTCCCGCAGTACCGCCGAAGCCTCCACGACCGCGGAGGACCGCAGCGTGATGCGTCCGTTGGCGGCGCCCGCGAGCAGCTCGGCCACGCTCGCGTCGGCGATGACCCGGCCGCGGCCGACCACGACGACGTGCTCGGCGGTGCCCTGCAGCTCGCTCATGAGATGGCTGGAGACGAGCACCGCCCGTCCGTCATCCTCGGCCAGCTGCCGTAGAAAGGTACGCATCCAGATGATGCCCTCGGGGTCCATGCCGTTGAACGGCTCGTCGAGCATCAGCGCGGGCGGGTCGCCGAGCAGCGCGGCGGCGATGCCGAGCCGCTGGCGCATGCCGAGCGAGTAGCCGCCGGCCTTGCGCCGCCCGGCCCCGCCGAGGCCGGCGAGCTCGAGGACCTCGTCGACCCGGCGGGCCGGCAGGCCCTGCGAGTGGGCCAGCCACAGCAGGTGGTTGCGGGCGGTGCGGCCCGGCTGCAGCGCGGCCGCGTCCAGCAGCGAGCCGAGGTGGCACAGGGGCCGGTCCAGGCTGCGGTAGGCGCGGCCGCCGACCAGCGCGGCGCCCTCGTCGGGGGCGTCGAGGCCGAGGATCACCCGCATGGTGGTGGACTTGCCGGCGCCGTTCGGGCCGACGAACCCGGTGACGTGCCCGGGACGGACGGTGAACGTCATCCCGTCCAGCGCGAGGGTGGGCCCGAACCGCTTGCGCAGGCCCTCAATGGTAATCATGGCGTCCGGTGTACGCCGCCGCCGGTGACACCCCGGTGACACCGCGGATTTGGCAAGGTGGACCCATGCGAGTGCTGGTCGTTGAGGACTTCGAGATCCTGGCCCGGACCATCGGCACCGGCCTGCGCCGCGAGGGCCTCGCCGTGGACGTCGTCCTGGACGGCGGCGACGCGCTGGAGCGGCTGGCCGTCACGCGGTACGACGTGGTGGTCCTCGACCGCGACCTGCCCGGCGTCGGCGGCGACGACGTGTGCCGGCACATCGTCGCGGCCCACCCGGCCAGCCGCGTGCTGATGCTGACCGCGTCGGGCACGGTCCGCGACCGGGTCGAGGGACTCGGCCTCGGCGCCGACGACTACCTGCCCAAGCCGTTCGACTTCGACGAGCTCGTGGCCCGCATCCGGGCGCTGGGCCGGCGCCCGTCGACGGCGCTGCCGCCGGTGCTCACCGCCGGCGAGCTCACCCTCGACCCGGCGCAGCGCGTCGCGACCCGGGCCGGGCGCCGGCTGGAGCTCACGCCGAAGGAGTTCGGCGTGCTGGAGTGCCTCATGGCGGCGGGCGGGCGGCCGGTGCCGGCCGAGGAGCTGCTCGAGCGGGTGTGGGACGAGGCCGCCGACCCGTTCACGACCACGGTGAAGACGACGGTACGCCGGCTGCGGGCCCGCCTCGGCGACCCGCCGGTCATCCACACGGTCCGCGAGGCCGGCTACCGCGTCGGGGAGGCCTGATGGCCCGGTGGACGCTGCGGCGGCAGCTGACCCTGCTGTACGCCGGCCCGTTCCTCGTCTCGGGCGCCGCCCTGCTGCTCATCCCGCTGCTCGGCGTCAGCGAGACCGCGCCGGTGCCCGGCCAGGGCGGCGGGCCGGGCCCGGTGGTGCCGCACCCGTCCGGCGGGGGCGGTGCGCTGCGCAACCAGCTGCTGGGGCTGTCGGCGGTCTCGTTCGCGCTGATGGTGATCGTGGCGATCGCCGCCGGCTGGTTCATCGCCGGCCGCTACCTGCGCCCGCTGCGCCTCATCATCGACACCGCGCGGGACATCTCGGCGACCAACCTGCACCGCCGCCTCGGCCCGGCCGGCCGCCGCGGCGAGTTCGCGGAGCTGGCCGGCACCCTCGACGACCTGTTCGGCCGGCTCGAGGCGTCCTTCGCCGCCCAGCGCCGCTTCGTCGCCAACGCCTCCCACGAGCTGCGCACCCCGCTGACCGCGCAGCGGACCCTGCTGCAGGTGGCCCTCGCCGACCCGGACGCGTCGGCCGGCAGCCTGCGCGCGGCCGGCCGGGAGGTGCTCGCCCTCGGCGAGGCCCAGGCCCGGCTCATCGACGCGCTGCTCACCCTGGCCACCGGCGAGCAGGGCATCGAGCGCCCGGAGCCGTTCGACCTGGCCGCCGTGGCCCGCACCGTTCTCGACGCCCGCGCCGGCGCGGCCGAGGCGGCCGGCCTCACGGTCACCGCCGCCCTCTCCCCCGCCCCCGCGCTCGGCGACGAGCGCCTGGCCGAGATCCTCGTCGCCAACCTGGTCGACAACGCGATCCGGCACAACACCGGCCCCGGCGGGCGGGTCGAGGTCGCCACGGAGGGTGCGGCGTTGACGGTGGCGAACACCGGTCCGGCGGTACCCCCGGAGGACCTCGAACGCCTGTTCCAGCCCTTCCAGCGGCTCGGCGCCCAGCGGGTGCGCTCCGCCGCGGACGGCCACGGCCTGGGCCTGGCGATCGTGCGCGCGGTCGCCGCGGCCCACGGCGGCGAGGTGACGGCCCGCCCCCGCCCCGGCGGCGGCCTCGTCGTGCGGGTCAGCCTGCCGACCCGCGGGCCTCGGTAAGCCTTTCAGCTGCCGGGCTCGCTCAGCCGCGGCTGCTGTCTACTGGCGGTCGTGCAGCGCCTGCCGGACCCGCTCGGCCGCCTGCCGGGTGTCGTCGTCGAACAGCACGAGCCGCAGAAGCTCGACGCCGGGCGGCGGCGCGCCGATGGCCGTCAGCGCCTGCATCACGGCGTCCTCTTTCGGCCAGCGGTACACGCCGGACGAGATCAGCGGGAAGGCGACCGACGCCGCGCCGAGCTCGCCGGCGACGGCGAGCGAGCTCTGGTAGCAGCGGCGCAGCAGCGGCGAGCGGTCCTCGGTTTCGCTCCACACCGGCCCGACGGTGTGAATGACCCAGCGCGCCGGGAGCCGCCCGGCGGTCGTCGCCACGGCCTGCCCGACCGGCAGCCCCCGCCCGTACCGGCTGGCCCGCAGCGCGCGGCACTCGTCGAGGATCGCGGGCCCGCCCTTGCGGTGAATCGCGCCGTCCACCCCTCCCCCGCCCAGCAGCGACGAGTTCGCGGCGTTGACGATCGCGTCCACCCGCTCGGCGGTGATGTCACCGGTGACAAGCTCGATCTGCACGATCGCCATCATCGCCCACCGGCCACGCTGGTTACACTGGCCGATCGTGGCGGCCTTCGACCCCGAAACGGACCTCGCCCAGGATCACGCGTTCCGCTTGCTGGCCAACACGCCGGTCACGCTGTTCCGGCGCCCGGAGGTGCTGGACGAGACGATCGGCTGGCTCGGCGCCCACGGCTACCAGATCACCCGCCTGAACGCCGCCAGTTGGTCCACCGAGCGCGACCTGCACCGCGAGGTCGCCGCGGCACTCGAGTTCCCGGACTACTACGGGCACAACCTCGACGCCCTCAACGACTGCATGCGCGACGTGGTGAGCCAGGCCTACGGGTGGCAGCCGGACGCTGCCGGTCTCGTCCTGGTCTTCGTCGGCTACGACACCTTCGCGGGCCACTGCCCCCGGGCGGCGCAGGTCGTGCTCGACATCATGGCCGGCCACTCGCGCGGCGCCGCGCTCATCGGCCGCCGCCTGATGTGCCTGGTCCAGAGCGACGATCCGGACCTCCGCTTCGAGCCCGTCGGCGCCACACCCGTCGCGTGGAACGACGCCGAGTGGCTCGACGCCGCGCGCCGCCCGAGCTGACTACCGGACGACCGAGATCCACCGGCCGTGGACGGCCCGCCGCGGATGAAGCCGCGGCGCGCTACGGCACGGTGCGGATGCGCAGCACGAAGACGCTACCGAGCAGCGTCACGACCGCCGTCAAAACGTACAGGACCGGGTAGCCGCCCAGGTGCACGACGATCGGGGCGGACAGCGCCGGGCCCAGCACCTGCGGGGCCGAGTTGGCGATGTTGATGACGCCGAGGTCCTTCGCGCGGTCCGTCGCCGCCGGCAGGACCTGGGTGATCAGGGCGGCGTCGACCGCCTGGTACACGCCGTAGCCGGCGCCCAGGATCGCGGCGGCGGCGACCGCCACCGGCCAGGTCGGCCAGAACGCGAGCAGCAGCGCGGCGACGGCCATCACGACGCCGGACCAGATGACGAAGACGCGGCGGCGGCCGGTGCGGTCGGAGCGGCGGCCGGCGAAGACCGTCGTGGCCATGAGCGCCAGGGTGTACACCAGGATGAGTACCAGCACGCCCGTGTCCGGGTCGGCGACGTGCACGCGGTCCTGGAGGAAGTACAGCAGGTACAGCGTGCCCAGGGCGTTGCCGAGCTGGACCAGGAAGCGGGTGATCCACGCCCAGGCGAAGTCGGGGTGGCGGCGGGGGCTGATCCAGAAGCCGGCCAGGGAGAACCGCGGGCGCTGCGCGCGCTGGATCGCGTCGTCGGGGGTGAGCAGCACGAACGGCACCGGCAGCAGCACCACGAGCACGGCGAGGGCCGCGTAGCCGGGCCCGGTGCCGGTGACGATCGCGGTGACCAGCACGACGCCCAGCACCACGCCGAGGACCTGCGGGATGCCGACCCAGGCGGAGACGGCGCCGCGCTGCCCGACCGGGACGCGGTCGGGCACGGCCGCGGTCAGCGTCGCCAGCATCGCGTTGAGGCAGGTCTGGGCGGCGACCCAGCCGACCGCGACGCCGGCGATCGTGTGCTGGGTGGCGAGCAGGACCAGGGCCACGCCGGCCAGGACCGCCCCGCCGGCCGTCCAGATGTGGCGGCGGCCGAAGCGGGACGTCGTGCGGTCCGACAGGGCGCCCGCGAGGGGGTTGACCACGACGGCGGCGGCCGCGCCGAGCGCGGTCACGACGCCGAGCATGCTCTCCTTGTCGGCCGGGCTGATCTGCTGGATCTGGTTGGGCAGCAGCACCTGGATCGGGGTGAAGAAGCCCATCCACACGGCGAGCTGGGCGAGCACGAGCAGGGCGACCCAGCGGCCGCCGACCCGCTCGATGGGCTCGTCGAACGGCGACCGCGGCATCGATGGCCCCCAAGAGAACGCGAAAGTTGCTCGCGACCATAGCGGGGGCGGGGCGCAACCTCAATGGCCGCCGATCAGCTCCTCGGACAGCGACCACAGCCGGGCCGCGTCGGCCGGGTCGGGGCGGAACGGGGTGACGGCGCAGTCGGCGCAGTGCACGCCGCCGAGGTCGGGCTGGACCGCCGCCCACACCTGTGTGGCCGCGCCCTGCTCGGCCGTCTTGAAGTACTCCGCGGGCCGGCACTGCTCGTCGATCCAGCCTGCCGCGACCATCTCCTCGCGGGTGAGGTGCCGCTGCAGCGGCGTGAGGATCTCACCTGGGTGCACCGAGCAGGCGCGCACGCCGTGCGGGCGGCCGAGGACGTCGAGGTGGGCGGCGAACAGGGCATTGGCGGCCTTCGACTGTCCGTAGGCGGCCCACCGGTCGTACGGCTCGGCGGCAAAGAACGGGTCGTCCCAGCGGATCGGCGCGTCCGGGCGCACGTTGGAGGACACCACCACGACCCGGGCGCCGCCGCCGCGCACCAGGGCCGGCCACAGGTGGTGCACGAGCGCGAAGTGCCCGAGGTGGTTGACCGCGAACTGCAGCTCCCGGCCCGGCCCGACGCGCGTCTCCGGGCAGGCCATGACGCCCGCATTGGCGATCAGGATGTCGACGGTACGCAAGGAGGCGGCGAACCGCGCGACCTGCGCCAGGTCGGCGAGGTCGAGCCGGCGCGCCCGCACCCCGTCCAGCGCGACGGTGGCGGGGTCGCGCACGCCGGCCACGACGGTGGCGCCGGCCCGGGCAAGGGCCAGCGCCGTCGGCACACCGATACCGGACCCGGCCCCCGTCACGACGGCCACGCGGCCGCGCAGGTCCACTCCGGCGAGCACCTCGTCGGCGGTGCTCGCGGCATCGAACTGTGTCATGCGGACGGACGCTATGACCTCGACCGCGGTCTAGGTCAAGCGGCGTACGCTGCCCGCATGGACCTCACCATCGGGCAGGTCGCGGCCCGGACCGGCCTGAGCGTGCACACCCTGCGGCTGTATGAGCGCGAGGGGCTCCTGTACACCGAGGTCCGCCGGGACGCGGCCGGGCGGCGGCTGTACGGCCAGCCGGACCTCGACTGGCTCGACGTCTGCACGAAGTTCCGCGCCTCCGGCATGCCGCTGTCGGCCATCCGGCGCTTCGCCGAACTGGTCCGGCAGGGTGCGGGCAACGAGGCCGAGCGCCTCGAGCTGCTGCGGGCCCACCGCGACCTCGTCGAGGGGCGCATCAAGGAGCTGCACGACTGCCTGGTGCTCATCGAGGGCAAGGTCGCCACCTATGAGGAGCACCTGTCCCGGGGTACCGCCGCCGCGCTCTGGACCGGCGACGGAGGGTGACGTCGCCGGTGTGGCCGACGCGGCCCCAACGCCGCTGTGCCATGCTGGCAGGGTGACGCCGGAGGACCTCAAGCACCTGCGCCGGGCTCGCGACCTGATCGACCGTGAGTATGCGAGCCCGCTCGACGTGCCGGCGATGGCCCGCACCGCGCTGATGTCACCGGCCCACTTCGCCCGCCAGTTCCGGGCCGTCTACGGCGAGACCCCGTATTCGTACCTCATGACCCGCCGCATCGAGCGGGCCAAGGCGCTGCTGCGCCGCGGCGACCTGTCCGTCACCGAGGTCTGCCTGGCCGTCGGGGCCACCTCGCTCGGCTCGTTCAGCACCCGGTTCACCGAGCTCGTCGGGGAGAGCCCCAGCGCGTACCGCGCCCGCAACCACAGCGACCTGGCGCCGATCCCGGCCTGCTGGGCCAAGCTCGTCACCCGCCCGACCCGGGACCGTGCGGCGCAGGTCAACCCCGCCCAGTAACGTCTGGGGCATGGAGCTGAACCTGCGCTACACGTTCCTGGAGGTCGACGACCACGAGGCGGCGCTCGCGTTCTACCGCGACACGCTCGGCCTCGAGGTGCGCCAGGACGTCGCCATGGAGAACGCGCGCTGGCTGACCGTCGGCCCGAAGGGCCAGCCCGACGTCGGCATCGTCCTGCAGTCCGTCGGGGTGGCCCGCTCGCCGGAGGACGCCGACACGCTGCGGGCGCTGCTGGCCAAGGGCTCGCTGTCCGGCCTCGTGTTCGAGGTCGACGACGTCGACGCGCTGTTCGAGCGGGTCCAGGCCAGCGGCGCCGAGGTGCTGCAGGAGCCGATGGATCAGCCGTACGGGGTGCGCGACTGCGGCTTCCGCGACCCCGCCGGCAACCTGATGCGGTTCAACCAGCAGCTCAAGGCCTGAGCGTCCGGCCGGGCCGCCGGTCAGCCGACCGGCATGTCCCGGCGGCGCAGCCCGGCCAGGCCGGCCGCGCCGAGGGCCACGGCGACCCCGGTGAGCCATAGCATCGGCGTCAGCGTGAACGCGGCGCCGGGCAGCTTCGGCACGTGCGCGAACGGCACGATGTCCATCACCCGCTGGTTGAGCCCGAACAGCGCGCCCAGCTCCACCAGCAGCACCGACAGGATGAGCGCGGCCCACGCGAGGGTGCTCAGCCGCGGCAGCAGGCCGATGAGCGCCATGCCGAAGCCGGCCAGGACCCAGGCGGCGGGCAGCTGCACCATCGCGGCGCCGAAGACCCGGCCGAGCTGGCCGCCGACGTCGTGGACCTCGGCGCCGTAGACGAGGCCGCCGGCGAGCCCGGCCACGGCCAGCAGCAGCGCCGTGCCGGCGACCGCGAACACGAGATGGCTGGCCGCCCACCGCAGCCGGCCGACCCGGGTGGCGAGGATCGCCTCGACCCGGCCGCTGCTCTCCTCCTGGCGCAGCCGCAGCGTCGCCTGGATGGTGTAGGCGGCGGCGACCATGCCGACGATGCCGAAGATCGCGGCGAGGAACGCGTCGGTGAGCCCCGCCTTGCCGCCCATGCGGGCCAGCACGTCGGCGAGCTGCTGGTTGGGCGACTCGAGGCTGTTGAGGCCGTTGGCGGCGCCGCCGAGCACCGCGCCGGACACGGCCAGGGCGATGGTCCAGCCGAGCAGCAGCCCGCGGTGCAGCCGCCACGCAAGGCCGAACGGGCTGCTCAGCCCGGGCGCGGCCTGGGCCGGGCCGGGCCGCTCGGCGATGAGGCCGGCGCCGACGTCGCGGCGGCCCTGCAGGGCGTAGCCGACGGCGGCGAACACGACCGCGAAGCCGATGAAGAGCGCGGCGACCCACCAGCGCTCGCCGGCGTACGAGCGCCAGTGCAGCGCCCAGCCGATCGGCGAGATCCACGACAGGGCGGTCGGGCCGCTGTCGCCGAGGGCGCGCAGCAGGTAGGCGCCGCCGAGGACCGCCGCGGCGATGCCGTTGGCCGCCCGGGCGCTCTGGGTGAGCTGCGCCGCGGCCGCCGCGATCGCGGCGAACAGCAGCCCCATGAGGCCGGTGGCGAGGCCGAACGCGAGCGAGCCGGCGACCGGCAGGCCGGTGGCCATGAGCCCGAGCGCGGCGAGCACCGCGATGGCCAGGTCGGCGAGGCCGGCGGTGATCAGGGCCGCGGTGAGCGGGGCGTGCCGGCCGATGACGGTCGCCCGCAGCAGCTCCAGGCGCCCGGTCTCCTCCTCGGTGCGGGTGTGGCGCACCACGGTGAGCAGGTTCATGAGGCCGATGAGGATGAGCTCGGTCGCGCCGATCTTCCACGCGGTCAGGCCGCCGATCGACACCCCGAACAGCGGGCCGCTGAGCGCGACCAGCGACGGGTTGCTGAGCACGCCCTTGACCGCCTGCAGGTCGGCGTCCGTGGGGTACAGCTTGAAGTAGTTGGCCGCGGTCCCCATCGGCATCACCGCGAGGCCGACCACCCACGCGGTGAGCCGGACGCGGTCGAGCCGCAGGGCGAGGCGGGTCAGCGCCCGCGTGCCGGTGAGCGAGCTCATCGGGCCGCCTCCTGCTTGGCCGGCGCGCCGTTGCCGGACACGCGGTCGTAGTGGCGCAGGAACAGCTCCTCCAGCGTCGGCGGCTGGCTCGTCAGGCTCTTGACGCCGGCCGTGGTGAGCTGGCGCAGTACGGCATCCAGGGCCGAGTTGTCGACGTTGAAGCGCACGGTGCCGTTGTGGGTCTGCAGGTCGTGCACGCCGGGCATCGCCGCCAGGCCGTCGACCGGGGCGGCCAGCTCGACCTGGATCGAGGTGCGGGTCAGGTGCCGCAGGCCGGCGAGCGTGCCGGTCTCCACGGCCCGGCCGTCGCGGATGATGGTGACCCGGTCGCACAGCGACTCGACCTCGCTGAGGATGTGGCTGGACAGCAGCACGGTGCGCCCGGCGCGCTGCTGCTCCTCGCGCACCACCTGCCGGAACACCTCCTCCATGAGCGGGTCGAGGCCGGAGGTGGGCTCGTCGAGGATGAGCAGCTCGACGTCGGAGGCCAGGGCGGCGACGAGGGCGACCTTCTGCCGGTTGCCCTTGGAGTAGGTGCGGGCCTTCTTGCGCGGGTCGAGGTCGAAGCGCTCGAGCAGCTCGGCCCGGCGGGTGGGGTTGAGGCCGCCGCGCAGGCGGGCCAGCAGGTCGATGACCTCGCCGCCGGTGAGGTTGGGCCAGAGCGTGACGTCGCCGGGCACGTAGGCGAGGCGGCGGTGCAGGGTGGCGGCGTCGGTCCAGGGGTCGCCGCCGAGCAGCCGGGCGGTGCCGGCGTCGGCGCGCAGCAGACCCAGCAGGACGCGGATGGTGGTCGACTTCCCCGCCCCGTTGGGCCCGAGGAAGCCGTGCACCTCCCCGGCCTGCACAACCAGGTCCAGGCCGTCGAGCGCGCGGGTGCGCCCGAACGTCTTGACCAGTGCGTCTGCGCGGATCGCCTCGGTCATGATCCTGATGCTCCTTCGGCCCCGGCGTCCGTGGCCGGGGCGGTCGATGGATTCGATGCCCGCACCCGGTCCAGCGCCCCGTGGGTCTGGGCGACGAACTCCGGGTCGAGCAGGGGGTGGGAGTACAGGTCGCCCAGTGCGGCCGCCATGCGCAGGTGGCCCTCAAGGCTGAACACGTCGATGCCGAGCGCGCGCGAGACGTGCTCGTGCATCACGGCCAGGCCGGACTGCATGCCGACGAGGACCGCGGCGAGCGCCCGGTGGTCGTCGGTGATGTCCGGCGCATGCTTGGCCATCCACTCTTCCGTGCGGGCCACCAGGTCGTCGAACATCGCGGCCGCGGTGGTGGAGCCGTCGAGCAGGGCGCGGGTCACGTACCGGTACGTGAGCAGGATCGTCGGGTGCACGTTGGGCAGGAAGGCCGGGTTGGCCATCTGCCCGTCGAACATGACCTGCTCCTTGAGCTTGATGGCCTGCTCCAGCACGTAGGCGTCGCACGCCTCGCGCAGGGCCTCCTTCGAGCCGAAGTGGTGGCGCAGCAGGCCCGGCGACACCCCGGCCGCCTGGGCGATGTCGCGCACCGTCGTGCCGTCCATCCCGCGCTCGGTGAACAGGCGGATCGCGGCGTCCCGGATCCGTGCCCGGGCCGTCAGGTCCTCGAACGCCGGGTTGCTCATCGATCCCACCTCCTAGACGGGCGTATCGCAAACTACACGCCGATGCAGCTGACTGTACGCCTGTATAGCGGTTGCGGCGAGGGGGTCCTTCGTGTTCCGTGGTTCACATGGCGATCCTGGACGATCCCGGACTTTTCGGCCGCCAGTGGGCGGCGTCCTACGACCGCACCGACAACCCCGACCCGGCCGACGCCGTCGAGTTCCTGGCCGGCCTGGCCGGCGGCGGCCCGGCGCTGGAGCTGGCGATCGGCAGCGGCCGCGTCGCGCTCCCCCTCGCCGCGCGCGGCGTGGCCGTCGAGGGCATCGAGGCCGCACCGGAGATGGTGGCCCTCATGCGGGCCAAGCCCGGCGGCGCGGACGTCCCGGTGCTCGTCGCCGACATGGCCGACGTCGGCGTCGAGGGCCCCTACCCCCTCGCGTACCTGGTCTTCAACACGCTGTTCAACCTCACCGGGGCCGGCCGGCAGGAGGACTGCTTCCGCAACGTGGCCCGGGTCCTGGCGCCGGGCGGGGCGTTCGTCATCGAGGCGTTCGTGCCCGACCCGGCCGACTTCGACCGCGACGAGCAGGTCGTCGTGCGCTCGGTGACGGAGGATGCCGTGACGGTCCGCGTGCACCAGTACGACCGCGAGGCGCAGACGTTCGTCCGGCAGACGATCACGTTCACCGACGGCGGGGTCCGGCTGAAGCCGTTCGGCATGCACTACCGGTGGCCGGAGCAGATCGACGAGCTGGCCGCGGCGGCGGGCCTGCGCCTGGAGGCCCGCTACGCCGGCTGGCGCCGCGAGCCGTTCGGCCCCGATAGCCGCGACCACGTCTCGGTGTACCGCAAACCGCTCACGGAACCCGGTACCCGTGGAACCTGACGCGGGCGCGCACGACGAGCTGGGCGCGTTCCGGGGCGCCCGCGAGCGGGGCGCTGGTGGCGATGGCCGGCGGGGCGGCGTGACCGGGCGCTGAACAGGTCGGCCGGCGTCGTCATCCGTGCGCCCCCGCTACCCGCGGGCCAGGCCGCAGCGGTAGGCGATCATCACCAGCTGGGCCCGGTCGCGGGCGCCGAGCTTGAACAGCAGGCTGCTCACGTGCGTCTTCACCGTCGAGTAGCTCACGAACATCTCGGCGGCGATCTCGTGGTTGGACAGGCCCCGGGCCACCGCGCCGAGCACGTCCGTCTCGCGCTGCGTCAGCGTCGCCAGGACCGGGGCGGGGCGGGCCGGCGGCTCGGCCTGGCGCGCGAACCGGTCGATGAGCCGCCGCGTCACCGACGGGGCGAGCAGGGCGTCGCCGCCGGCGACCACGCGGACCGCGGCGGCCAGCTCGGCCGGGGCGATGTCCTTGAGCAGGAAGCCGCTCGCCCCGGCCCGCAGCGCCTCGTAGACGTGCTCGTCGGTGTCGAACGTCGTGAGGACCACGACCCGCACGCCGGTCGTGTCCGGGCCGCTCGTGAGGTGCCGGGCCGCCTCGATGCCGTTCATCTCGGGCATCCGGATGTCCATGAGCACCACGTCGGGGCGCAGCCGGCGGGCGGCGGCGAGGGCCTGCACGCCGTCGGCGGCCTCGCCGACGACGGCGATGTCGTCGTAGGAGTCGAGGATCATCGCGAACCCGCCGCGCACGAGGGCCTGGTCGTCGGCGACGAGGACGCGGATCACGCGGGCACCCGGGCGGCCACGGGCAGGCGGGCCCGCACGCGGAACCCGCCGCGCTCCCCCGGGCCGGTGTCGAGCTCGCCGCGGTACACCGCGACGCGCTCGCGCATGCCGGCCAGCCCCTGCCCGCCGCCCGGCCCGGCCGCCGGCCCCGCCCCGTCGTCGGTGACCTCGACCTCCACCGCGCCGCCGGCGTGCGTGACCCGCACCTCGGCCCGGGCGGCGCGGGCGTGCTTGAAGCAGTTGGTGAGGGCCTCCTGGATGATGCGGTACACCGCCAGCTCCACCCCCTCGGACAGCTGCGCGCCGCCGACGTCGAGGGTCAGGGTGACGGCCAGCCCGGCGCGCTCGACCCGCTCGACGAGCCGCGGCGGCGTTGCCAGCCGCGGGGCCGGCTCCTGCGGCGGCGAGGTCTCGTCGCGCAGCACGGTGAGCATCCGGCGCATCTCCTCGAGGGAGCCGCGGCCGGTCTCCGCGATGGCCGCCACCGCCCGGCGGGCCTGCTCGGGCCGGCTGTCCATGAGGTGCTCGGCGACGCCGGCCTGCACGACCATCACGCTGAGGGCGTGGCCGAGGACGTCGTGCAGCTCGCGGGTGATCCGCAGCCGCTCCTCGGCGCTCGCCCGCGCCGCCTCGGCCTGCGCGCGCAGCATCTCGGCCGCGTGGCGTTCGCGGCGCTCGCGGGTGCCGCTGCCGAGGATCCAGCCGCCGAGCAGGACGGCGCCGTTGACGGCGATGCCCTCGGCGGACAGGTCGATCGGGTCGAGGACCGCGGTCGCGGCGAGCCCGGTGACGAGCACGGCCACGCCCAGGCGGCCGTTGCGCGGGGTGTCCCACGCGGCCACGGTGTAGAAGGCGACCCCGACGCCGAGCACGGCCGTGCCGACCGAGTAGTGCAGCGCCATCAGCGCGAGCAGCCCCGGGAAGCAGGCGACGAGGACGGCCAGGGGGCGCACGCGGCGCAGCGCCACCGGGGCGACCGCGGCCGCGGTCAGCGCATACGACAGGGGGTCGGGCGCGCGGTTGGCGGCCACGGCGTCGTACGCGGTGGCGTGCACGAGCACCGCGGCCGCGAGCAGGACCGCGGCCAGGGCGAGATCCCAGGCGCGAACAGGCGCTCGGCGGGTCCTGGCCGGACTGTAGGCGGACGCGGCCGCCCGGCGCATCGGTCTCGGGACGGAGGCGGGCCGCCCGAATCCGGTACCGCAGCCAGACGCGGCCGCGGGGCGCCGGCGGCGATGCTCAGGCCGTGAGGGTGGCGTGGACCCGGGTGAGGAACTCGGTCGCGGCGGCCCGGTCGAGCGTCCGGCCCGCGTCGCGGCCTGACGCGTGGCTGGCCAGCGCCGCCTCGATCAGCTCGGACTCCTGGGGCAGGACCTCCACCGCCCAGGCCGCGGCCTCGCGCTTGGGCGACCAGGTGTGCGTGGCGTGGTACCGCAGCGCCCGGCAGCCGTTGAGGACCGCGTTGTCGCCGTGCTCGCCCAGCCCGTCCAGCTGGGCGGCGACCGACTCGGCGACGACCGGTAACAGCCGGCGCGAGCGCACCCTGGTCACCAGGCCGGCGAACGGCGGGCCGATCAGGGCGCGGCGCTGCTGGCGCACCATGTCCCGGTCGATCGGATACCAGAACGTGAGCCCGTCGCCGGGGTCGGTCTCGGCCTTGTACGGCAGCTGCGCCCCCGTGTTGAGGTTGAGCGCGAACCCCGCCTCGGTGGACAGCGTCGCGAGGGTCGCCCGGTCGTAGAGGACGAACTCGAGGCCGGCCGCCGGGCACGGCAGCGCGCCGTGGTCGAGCGCCGCCGTCACCGCCCCGACCTCGCCGGGCGTGGGCTCGTCGGCCACGGCGACGAGGTCGATGTCGGAGCGGCCGGGCTGGTAGGCGTCGAAGGCCAGGGAGCCGGCCGGGTACACGCCGACCAGCCGGCCGCGGAAGATCACCTGCAGGCGGTCGACGACCGCGCCGAGATACCCGTCGAGGTTGTTCACCGCTCAGTTGTAAACCGGTCGAGCCACTCCGTCATCAACGCCTTCTCGCCTGGTGAGAGCACGGTGGCGCCGGGCAGGGCCGCGCGCAGCGCGATCGCGCCCGCCACCGGCCCGCCGGCGCGGTCGGGGCCGGGCTCGGTGGTGACGGCGGCGATGACCGCCTCGCGGGCGAGCACCGACAGCTCGGGGTCGCGCCGCTGCGGCGGCAGCGCGATGAGGGTCAGCGTCAGGCCGCAGCCGGCGGCGTGGATGAGGTGCGCGGCCCGCTCCTCGCTCACCCGCAGCCGGCCCGCCTCGGCGATGCGGCGCACCTGCCCGGCGAGGATCTCGGCGGCGGCGACGGCGGCCGGCGGGTCGGCGCCCGGGCGGGGCTCGCCGTAGATGAGGGCGTAGCAGGCCGGGTTGGCCACGCCGAAGCCGACGTGCAGGTCCCAGCCGGCCCGCAGGTCGTCGACCGGGTCGCCGGACTGCGGCAGTGCGGTCTTGCCGGCCAGGTAGGTCGCGAAGCCGTGGTCGGCGACCGCGTCGAGCAGGCCCTGCTTGTCGCCGAAGATCCGGTAGATGGCCGGCGCCTGCACCCCGGCCGCGGCACTGACGGCGCGCGTGGACACCGCGTCGCGCCCGCCCTCGCGCAACAGCGCGTCGGCGGCCGCGATGATCCGGTCCCGGGTCGTCGGCGGCATGCCCGCAACGATATCGCTATCATCGCTAACAGTCATGCGTTAGCGATGGAATCGGGAGTGGTACCGTGAGCAGAGTCGCCGTCGTCACCGGTGGATCACGCGGGATCGGGCGCGCCGTGGCCGAACGCCTGGCGCGGGACGGGCAGGACGTCGTGGTGGTGTACGCCAGCAACGACACCGAGGCGAACGCCGCCGTCGCCGCGATCGAGGCCGCCGGGGTCCGGGCCGCCGCGGTGCGGGCCGACGTCGCCGACGAGGCCGCCGTCGCGGGACTGTTCGACACGGTCGAGCGCGACTTCGGCGGCGTGGACGTCGTCGTCAACGCGGCCGGCGTCATGGCGCTCTCGCCGGTCGCCGACCTGGACCTCGACGCCTTCGACCGCATCCACCGCATCAACGTGCGCGGCGCGTTCGTGGTGGCCCGGGAGGCGGCCCGCCGCCTGCGCCCGGGCGGTGCGCTGGTGAGCTTCTCGAGCTCGCAGACGCGGCTGCTGTCGCCGTCCTACGCGGCGTACGTGGCGAGCAAGGCGGCGGTCGAGGCGCTCACCCCGATCCTGGCGAAGGAGCTGCGCGGCCGGGACGTCACGGTGAACGCGGTGGCGCCGGGCCCGACGGCCACCGACCTGTTCCTGGACGGCAAGGACGCGGCGACGGTCGAGCGCATCGCGGGCCTCAACCCGATGGGGCGGATCGGCACCCCGGACGACATCGCCGAGGTCGTCTCGGCCCTCGCCGGGCCGGCGCGCTGGGTCAACGGCCAGACGGTGTACGTGAACGGCGGCGCCGCCTGACAGGACCCGGGCTTCCTCGCCGCGGCCGCGCCGTCGGGCGCACTCCCGGCGCCGACGGGTCAGGGCACGGCACCGTCGTCTGCGGCCCGCAGACGCCTCATCGCCCGCGTGGCATCCCACGCGGGCGATTGAGACAGTCGAAACTTACTTCTTCTTCTTGTTCTTCTTCTTGTCCTTCTTCGACTTCTTCGCCATCGAAATCACCTCCCTGGGGTCAGGCACTCACCAGACAGTACGGCCAAATGGCGGGTAAACAAAGGGTTTCGGCGAGATTTCAATAAAGCCGCCCGCACCCGACTATCATCCACTGTGGATGATCGCGCCACGCGCGCGGCGATCGACACCACCCCGAATGCCGTTGCGGCCTGCGCTCGATGGTTCGGTACAGTGGCCATGAAATGAGGTGACGATGACTGCATCGAAGCGGAGTCGCGAATATCACGCCCCGCGGCGCGTCGCGCAGGCGGCGGCCACGCGGGCGGCGATCGAGACGGCGGCCGGTCGGCTGTTCGCCCGGCACGGCTACGCGGCGACCACCGTGGCGGCCATCGCCGAGGAGGCCGGGGTCACGCCGAAGTCGGTGTACGCGGTGGCCGACAAGCCGGGGCTGCTGCTGCTCGCGCTGGAGCGGGCCGAGCCCGGCGGCGGCGACCTCGTCGACCTGCTGCTGCGCCTGTACCCGCTGCTGCGGGCGTTCGAGGAGGCCGCCGCGGCCGAGCCGGCGGTGCGCGAGCAGTGGCGCGGCCACGAGCGCCGGCGGCGGGCGGAGCTGAAGCGGCTGGTGCGCGACCGGGCCGAGGCCGGACAGCTGCGGCCCGGGCTGCCCGTCGGGCGGGCCACCGACATGCTGTGGGCGCTGCTCACCTGGCACACCGTCGCCCTGCTGGTCGACGAGCGCGGCTGGAGCCGGGCCAAGGTCCGCGAGCGCCTCGAGCAGCTGATCGGGACGGTCCTCACCGGCGGGTGAGGACCGTCCCGCACGCCTCGGTCAGGCGGGCAGCTTGTTCGCGCCCGCGTTGGCGGTGACGATCCGCGGCACGTCGGCCGCCGGGTCCAGCGACGCCCGCCGGCTCGGGGTCCAGCCCGCGTCGGTGGCGATGTCGGGGTCGTAGGCCGCGTTGTACTCGGCCAGAAGGTTCACCGCGACGACCGGGCCGGTGCCGACCCGGGCCAGGGTGCCCTTCTCCGTCATCGCCGTGCCGCCCCAGTTGTACACGAACGCGCTCAGCGGCGTGTCGGCGCTACGCAGCACGAAGTTGTTCTCCGCGTAGATCGCCGACTGCACGCCGACGCCGAGGGCGTAGACGAACGTGTCCTCGTCGGTGGCGTAGTAGTAGTTGTTGTACACGTCGACCTGGCCGAACCGCACGCGCGGCATGCGCTGCCCGAGGTTGGCGAGGCGGTTGTGGTGCAGCGTGACGCGCAGCTTGCCGACGTCGACGCCCGGGGTGTTGGTCGAGCCGATGAGCATGGACTTGTCGTGCTCGAACATGTTGTTGTACGACACGGTGACGTAGTCCGAGCCCTTGATGATGTCGGCGAGGCCGTCGTGGACCTGGTAGGGGCGGCCGAGGTACAGCGGCTGGCCCGAGTCCTGGTTGTCGCCGTCGGTGAACGAGTTGTGGTCGAGCCACACGTTCGTGCTGCCGCTCAGCGTGACGTTGTCGTAGAGCGAGTTCCAGTTGCCGGTGTCGCCGTCGGTCGGGGTCCACGCCGGGAAGCAGTCGTGCGCGTCCACGAACGTCACGTTGCGGATGATGACGTTGCTGACGTTGGTGAGCAGGAGGTTGCCGCCGATGAGCCGCGCGTTGCGAACGCCGTAGATCGTCGTGTTGGCGCCCACGTCGATCTTGACCTTGAGGCTCTGGTTCTTCGCCGAGCGCACCCGGGCGTCCTCGAGCGGGCCGCTGGGCGCGACCCGGCCCCACACCGCCGGGTCATAGGCGGCGAGATAGTCCTGGAGGTTGTACGCCGGGTCGGCGTACGCGTCGCAGCCGCGCCCCTCGTTGGCGTCGATCGTGCCGGACAGCAGCACGATCTTGGGGGTGTTCCCGGCCACGGCGGCGGCCAGCTCGTCGCGGGTGCGCACGACGAACACGTGCGCGTCGTCGGCGGCCGAGCCGCCGGTGGTGCCGGCGCCGGCCGACGCCCAGCCGTCGTTGGCGGCGAGGGCTTGACGGGCCGCGGCCGGCACGGGCGGCGAGCCGGCGGTGGCCGCGGCGGCCACCGCCACCCCGGCCGCGGCCAGACCGGCCACCGTGGCGGCGATGAGCCCGGCCCGGCAGAGCCCCCGATACGACAAAGCTGCGTGCATGCATTCCTCCTGCGTCGCGGGAACGTTGAGGAAAGCGCATTCCTGACGAACACGTTGGCACCCGGCGGCACGGGAGTCAACGCGTGGCGTTTGCAGGTTTGTTGCATCGATCACTCCGCCCGGCCGCCCCTCGACCGGCGGGTAAGGGGCGGCGCAGGCTATGCCCATGACCGTCGCCGCCCCGGCCGCCCGCCGTTTCGCCGCGTTGCGCAACCGTGACTGCCGGCCGTACCTCTTCGGCGCGGCGCTGTCGATGATGGCCGACAACGTCGAGCACGTCATCACGTACTGGGTGCTGTGGCAGAAGTTCCACTCCGAGGCCCTGGCCGGCTTCCAGGTGATCAGCCACTGGGTGCCGTTCCTGCTGCTGTCGGTGTGGTTCGGCGGCCTCGCCGACCGCTACGACTGCCGCCGCGTGATCCAGGCCGCCCAGGTGCTGTTCATGGCGGTCTCGCTGATCTGGGGCATCCTGTTCATCACCGACTCCCTGCAGATCTGGCAGGCCTGCCTGCTGCTCGTCCTGCACGGCATGGCGGGCTCGCTGTGGGGCCCGGGCGAGCAGCTCATGCTGCACGACTTCGTCGGCGACGAGGAGCTCGCCTCGGCCGTCCGCCTGAACGCGACCTTCCGCAGCCTGGGCGTCCTCTTCGGCCCCGCCGTCGGCTCCGCGCTGCTGCTGCAGCTGGGCCCGAAGGCCGGCATCCTCGTGAACATCGCGTTCTACCTGCCGCTGACGCTGTTCCTGTTCCGCACGCGCTTCACCGGCCACAGCCGCCACGCCGGCCCCCGCCCGGCCCGCGTCGGCCTCTTCGACACCGTGCGCGTGCTGCGCCGGGTCGCGGGCGACCACACGCTGATCAGCATGATCATCCTCGCCGGCCTGGCGTCGTTCTTCGTCGGTACCTCCCTGCAGGCCACGATGCCGTCGTTCGCCGACGACCTCGGCACGGACGCCACGTCCATCTACGGCGTCCTGCTCTTCGCCACCGGCGCCGGCGGCGTGATCGGCGGCATCCTGCTGGAGGCGACCGGCCGGATACGCCCGACGGTCCGCGCGACCCTGGTGACGACGCTGCTGTACGGCGTGACGAGCCTGCTGTTCGCCGTGACCACGAGCTACGCGTTCGCGATCGTCGTCCTCTTCATCGGCGGCGTGGCCAGCCTGGCGTCGATGTCGATCGGCCAGACGGTGACCCAGCTCCTGGCGCCTCCCGCGGAGCGCGGCCGCGTGATCGGCGTCTACAACGTCTCGGCGAGCGGCCTGCGCGCCGGCAGCGGCGTCACGGTCGGCGTGCTCGGCCAGGCGATCGGCGTGCACTGGTCCCTGGCCCTGAGCTCCGCCGCCCTGTGCCTGGGCACCGGCGCCGCCGCTTTGTACACTCACAGCGGCGAGCGGAAGCCCACGCCTTCCATCGAGACGCACCCGGCGGAGGCGGAGTAGCCCGCTCCCGGCGCCGAGCCGGTCCCGGGCGATCAATCGGCGGACGGATCGTCGTCGAGCATCGCGATGAGGTGGTCATATGACGTGTCGTCCAGAACACGGCGGGCCGCTTCCGAGAACATGCTCCCGCTGATCTGACCGCGGATCCGCGCGAGTTGTCCGAGGGAGTTGCCAGCTTGCGGCACTCCGATGGCGAGCCTGATGGCGAGGGCTTCGATGTGCAGAGGTATCGCCGCAATGCTGTCGCCGGTGACGACACGCAGGTTGGCGAGCTGGCTCAGGTTGCTGGCCAGGCCGGCCTGGTCGCCGAGGCGCTCCCTGATCGCGCGCGATTGTTGGTAGCGGCGTTCGGCCTCGGCGTAGTCCGCACGCTCCTGGGCGAGGATGCCGAGCTGGTGATAGCTGCTGGCGAGCCCGGCCTCGTCGCCGAGCTCCTGCTTGATGGTGAGGGACTGCCGGTAGCGACGCTCGGCCTCCGTGTAGTCGCCGCGAAGGTAGGCGAGGTTGCCGAGCTGGTGGTGGCTGATGGCGAGGCCGGCCCGGTCGCCGAGCCGGTCCGTTATCCGGTGCGATTGCTGGTAGCGGCGCTCCGCCTCGACGTAGTCCCCGCGCAGCTGGGCGGCAATGCCGAGCTGGTGGTAGGTGGTGGCGAGGCCGCCCTCGTCGCCGAGCTGCTCGAACATGGGCAGACACTGCAGGTAGCGACGCTCGGCCTCGACGTTGTCCCCGCGCTCTTGGGCGAGGTTTCCGAGCTGGCCGTAACTGCTGGCGATGCCGCCCTGGTCGCCGAGCTGCTCGAACATGGGCAGGCACTGCAGGTACCGACGTTCGGCCTCGACGTAGTCCCCGCGCCGCTGGGCGAGGATGCCGAGCTGTCCGTAGCTGGCGGCGAGGCCGGCCTGGTCGCCGAGCTGCTCGAACATGGGCAGGCACTGCAGGTAGCGACGTTCGGCTTCGGCGTAGTCGCCGCGCCGCTGGGCGAGGACACCGAGCTGGCCGAGATAGGCGGGGCGGCGGGGGGACCCGGCCGGCAGCCAACGCAGGGTGTCGATGATGAGGCTGACCGCACGGTCCCACGCGCCCCACGATTCGAGCTGGAGGCAGATGTGTTCGGTGACGGCGCTGGCGGTGTCCAGGTCTCCGGCGGCGATCAGGTGGTGGCGGGCCTCTTCCAGGTCGTGGATGACCCCGACCGGGTGCTGCGGCCACGCATGCCACCGCCACTGCCAGTACGCAGCTGCCGTGCGCTGGCTCCGGCGGATGGGGTCTTTGCTCGGGTCGAGGGTGGTGGTGCGCTGCCAGCGGTGGTGCAGTTCGGTGGCGGTCCATCGGTGCATGTACACCACCCCGTCGGCCGGGTCGTGGTGGATGAGGCTGCTGTCCCGCAGGACGTCCAGCAGCTCGGGGAGGCCGGCCGGTTCCGTGTACGGCGACCGGGGCGGCTGCGTGGCTTCGGCGAGCAGGTCCCGCAGCGTGTTGCGGTCGGCCGGGGTGAGCGGCCCGCCTTCATCCAGGGCGGCGTCCATCTGGTCGTTGGTGAGGTCGTGCGCGGTGAGCAGGGCGGTGATCTGCTCGACGGCGGCTTGTCGCCGCTTTTGGCCGGCGGTGATCTGTTCGGCGGGTCTGGGGGTGCCGGTGTGGAAGGTGAGCGCAACCGTGGGGATCGGTTCGCGGTAGACGCTGATGGCCATGAGCAGGTCGATGGCGCCGGGGATGGTGGTGAGCCGGTTGAGGTGTTCGGTGAGCAGGACGTCGTCGGCGGCGAGGGTGACCGTGTCGGCCAGCGCCGCATCCAGGGTGCGGTCCTGCACCAGCCAGGTCCCGGCCTGGTCGGGTCCGAGGCGGGTCTGCGCCGCGTCGGCGAGCCGGGCGGTGATGTCCTCGAAGCGGGCGTGGCCATGGCCGAGCAGTGCGTCCAGGTATTCCAGCGACCGCGGGTGGCCGCCGACGACCCGCCAGATCTGCTCCACCGCCGGGTCATCGGTGGCGTGCCGGTCAATGTGCGGCAACGACCACAACAGTTTCCCCGTCTCCGCCGCCGACAGCGGACCCACCGGCTGCGCCAGCAACCGCCCACCCGGTAACGGCACCGGATGCCGCGACGTGACCAGTAGCCGACTCCCGGCCGGCGCCCCCGCCCACGCAGCCAACAGCCCGGCCAGGCCCGCATCGGCGATGGCCGTGCCGTCGGCGGTGAGGTTGTCCTCGAAGTTGTCCAGCACCACCAGGATGCGCACCTCGTGCAGGACATGCTCGCGCAGCACCTCAAACCGGTCCCGCCACGGCACATCCACCCGCCCGGCAACCGCCACCGCCTGCGCCGCCAACCCGGCCACCTGCCCGCGCACCAGCAGCTCCCGCCGAGCGACCGCCGCCACCTCGGCCAGGACCCCGTCGACGGTCACCTCCCCGAACAGACTCGCCACCCGCCACCCCGGATCAGCCTGGACCGTCCGGCGCAGCACCTCCGCCGCCAAGGTCGTCTTCCCCACCCCACCAATGCCGTACAACACCAGACCGGCGTACTCATCGCCGTCCAGCACCGACGGGAGGCGTCGTTGCAGGGCGCGGCGGCCGACGAACTGCCCGACCGGGCGGGCCTCGACCGGCCCCCACGCCGCCGGCCGCGCCGCCGGCACCGCCACCGCCGGCAACCCGTCGTCGACCACCGGGACCGCCCCGGCGCTGGCCTGCAGAGTGACCACACCCCACTCATCCATCCCCGCCAACCGGCGGCTGACCGGACTCGAAGCGCTCAGCAACTCCTGCTGCACCATCCGCCGGGCATCAGCGACCGCCTGCACCACATCCGCCCCCGGACTCCCCGCCAGCTCCGCATACACCCGCGCGAACAACAGCGTCGCGTAGCGATCGGTCACGCTCGTCTGCGTCCCGATCACCGCGCACGCCCCGTGAGCCGCCAACTGCGCCGCGTACGAGGAACCGTCAGCCTCACCGGCGGCATCGGTGTAACACGCGGCCAAGCTGATCACCGGCGGCATCCGGCCCGCCGGCACCGCCTCCACCAGCAACTGCTCCGCCGTCACCTCCCGCGCCCGACCCTCCTCGTCCTCCAGAATCAGCGCCCCCGGCTTACCGTGCGCCGAGATGTGCAGCACGTGCACTCCGCCGGGCACGTTCAACGCGGCCCGGATCGCCGCCGTCGTCGCGAACGGCACCACCTCCACCCGGCCCTGCGCCCGCCGCGCCTGCCGCACCGCCGCCAGCACCGCCCGCAACTCGTGCTCGTAATCCAGCAACGGACCACCACCAGCCACCGGCGACGCGATCGCCACCACAATCCGCAACGGCCCCGCCAACCCCGCCGGCACCCCCGCATCCCCACCACTCCGCCGGAAAACCACCACCAGGGGATGCAGGGCGAGGGGCCGGCCGGTCACCGGGTCCGGCAACGCCTCCCACGGCAACCACGCCAAACCCGGCGCGTCCACCGCCAACCGCAACGCCACATGCTCACGTACCGCACGCTCCACCAAACCCCGCAACCCGGCCGCCACCGGCGCCGGCAGGAACGACTCAGCCAGCAGCTCACCCGCCCGGCGCAACGACACCAGACCCGGCCCCGACTGGTCAGAGCCGACCTCCCGCACCGCCACACCGGACCGCGCCCGCTCCAACCGCACGTCATGCAACGCGTTCGACAACCCGGGCAGCACCCCACCATGCGGCGCCGACACGTCCACATCGGCGCCGTACAACCGCACCACACCATCAGCGACCGACAACGACACGTCCAGCGCCGCACCCCGCGGCGCCGCGGCGGCGGACTCACCGATCCCCATGCCTTCCACTGACGGACAGCACGGGCCCGCGGTGGCTGGTTTGAGCGAGCCGGGAACACAGCCGCTACCACGATGCACCGGGCCGCAACTGTTCAGTCGGGTGAATGGGCCGATGTCAGCACCGTCGGAGTACAGACATCGGGAGGGGGCCGCCGTGAGTGGTGGACACGCGGCGAAGGCCGGCGCGCACGCCAAGCACAAGAAGGGCGGCCACGAAGAGGAAGAGCACGAGAACCACGAGCGGTGGCTGGTCTCCTACGCCGACATGATGACCCTGCTCATGGTCCTGTTCATCGTGCTGTTCGCCATCTCCCAGGTCGACCAGAAAAAGTTCAACGAACTCAAGAACGGCCTCGCCGTCGGGTTCGGCAACCCCTCCGTCGCCTTCAACGGCGGCGAAGCCAACCTCCTGGAATCCTCCGACTCCAACTCCCCCATGGACCTCTCCTCCGGCATCGGCGGCACCACCAGCGACGCCACCGCCATCCAGGAAGCCGTCCAAGCCAAAGAACGCGCCCAAGCCTCCCGACGCCAGGCCGCCGCCCAGGCCGAAGTCCACAACTTCGACAAGATCAAACAACAGATCACCGACGCCCTCACCAAACAGGGCCTCCAGGACCAGGTCCAGTACTCCATCGACGAACGCGGCCTCATCGTCACCATCGTCACCAGCAGCATCGTCTTCAACGGCAACGAAGCCGACCTCCTCACCGACGGCCGGAACATCATCGACAGCATCGGCCCCGCCATCGCCGGCCTGCCCAACAAGATCGAAATCGACGGGCACACCAACCAGCTCACCGGCAGCACCGGCAACTACCCCTCCGGCTGGGAACTGTCCACCGCCCGCGCCTCCGCCGTCCTGCGCATGCTGCACACCGACGCCGGCATCGCCGAAACCCGCCTGCAAGCCACCGGCTTCGCCGACACCAAACCCCTCTACCCCGCCACCGACCCCCGCGCCACCACCCGCAACCGGCGCGTCGAAGTCATCGTCCTGTCCACCCTGCCGGCCGACACCCGGGCGCTGCTGCCCTCGGCCACCACCACCAGCTGACCGGGGAGGTAACCCACCATGGCCAAAGACGACAAGACCACCGAGGACGCCCCGGCCAAGGGCGGCAAGAAGAAGCTCATCATGATCATCGCGATCGCGCTGGTCGCCCTCATCGGCGGCGGCGCCGGCGGGTACATGATCTTCGCACCCAAGAAGGCCACCGCCGAGCCGCCCCCGACGCCCGGCGTGGTCTCGGTACTGGACGCGATCACGATCAACCTCGCCGACGGGCACTACCTCAAGCTCAAGATGACCCTGCAGGCCACCACCGAGGCCGCCGAGGCCCCCGACGGCAGCAAGGCCCTCGACATCGCCATCGAGGAGTACAGCGGCCGCAAGATGGACGAGCTGATGTCCAACGCCGAGCGCGACCGGACCAAGAAGGAGCTCGTCGCGAAGGTCGTCAAGGCCTACACGGTGGAGAAGAAGAAAGAGGTCATGGACATCTACTTCACGACCTTCGTCATCCAATAACCGCCGTCAGGCGAAAAATCGGATATGTCTGGATGCGCCAGCATCCGGACATATCTGCAGGCGCATGCCCCCGGCCCGCGTGGGAGAACGCGGGCCGGGGGTGTGCGAGCGCAGGCTAGGGCAGCGTCCAGGCCTGGTTCGCCGCGCCCGTGCACGACCAGATCTGCAGCTGGGTGCCGTCCGCGGAGCTCGGGCCGGTCGCGTCCAGGCACTTGCCGAGGGACTGCAGGCTGCCGCCGGCGCCCGCCGTCCACTGCTGGGCCGCCGTGCCGTTGCAGTCGTACAGCTGCACCTTCGTCCCGTTCGCGGAACTCGCGCCGGCCACGTCGAGGCACTTGCCCAGCGCCTTCACGGTGCCGTCGGTGCCGACCGTCCACTGCTGGGCGGTCGTGCCGTTGCAGGTGTACAGCTGGATCTTCGTCCCGTTGGCGCTGCTCGCGCCGGCGACGTCCACGCACTTGCCGCCGTAGCCGGTGATCTGGCCGGTGCGGGTCGTCGGGGTGCCGCTGTTGGCGCCGGCCCAGAGGTACGTGCCGACGGTCTTGGTGGGCAGGGTGCTCTGGATCTGCTGGTTGCCCACGCGCAGGGTGAACGCCTGGCTCGCCGAGGTCTGGTTCACCACGACCGTGACCAGGGTGCCGTCCGGGTTGAGGAAGGCGACGTTCGTGACGCTGCCGGTCGAGCCGTAGCCGGTCGCCACGCGCCGGGCGCCGGCCTGCACGAACTTCGAGAACTGGGCGACCATGTTGTAGTCGGGCAGGGCCCAGTACGTGTCGCGGTTCGTGGTGCTCTGCACGAGCATGGTCGGGTCGGGCGAGCCGGACCAGCGCTCGGGCGAGCGGTTCTGGTCGAGCATGCTAACCCAGCCCTCGTACAGGGTGGCGGAGTTGCGGAAGTACTGCACGATGCGGTCGGCTCCCGCGGTACCCCAGACGGAACGCTCCGTCATGAGGACGTCCTTGTCGGGGTAGCTCGCCTTCACCGTGGCCATCGCCGACGGGTCGCCGGCGTAGTCGTGGAAGGCGATGCCGTCCACCGAGGAGTAGGCGTCGCTGTGGCTCGAGGCGCTGCCCAGGACCCCCGCGGCGTAGGACGCGCCCTCGCTGAAGTTGTGGTCGAAGGCCCAGATCTTGACGGTACCGAGGGAGTTGTTGCTCAGCTCGGTGCGCAGCGCCTTGGCCAGCTGCCGCTCCTGGTCGGCGCTCACCAGCATGCCGGGGTAGTCCGCCGGGGAGAACAGCGGCTCGTTCTGCAGCGTCAGGCCGTAGATCGGGATGCCCTGGGCGGCATACGCCTGCACGGCCCGCCGGTAGTACGTGGCGAGGGTGGGGATGTAGGTGCTGTTGAGGCTGCCGCCGATGATGTTGTTGCTGGTCTTCATCCACGGCGGGGCGGACCAGGCGCTGGCGAAGATCTTCAGGTTCGGGTTGATGGCCAGGGCCTGCTTGAGCGTGGCGATGATGTTGTAGTCGATGTCGCGCTGGATGGAGAACCGCGACAGCGACGGGTCGGCCGCGCCGTCGTCGTAGGTGTAGAAGTCGTGCGAGGTGAAGTCGCTGGTGCCGAAGGTGATGCGGGCGACGTTGAAGCCGGCCCCGGCGGAGGGGTCGACGAGGGTCCGCAGCGCCCGGTCGCGCCCGGCGGCGGACATGCGCGACAGGTTGTAGATGGTCGACTCCTCGAGGGAGGAGCCGACACCCAGGATGCTCTGGTACTTCGTGTTGGTGTCGACGGTGACGGTGGCGCTGCCCGACGCCGAGCCGATCGGGATGTCGGCCTGGCGGGACAGCTGGTACGGGGTGCCGGCGAGGCCGGTGGCGGGGCTGGTGTACCAGTTGCCGTTCTTCGGCTCGTAGCCCGCGGTACGGGACTCCGAGCTCCAGTAGACCTGCACGGCGGTGGCCGCCGCGGAAGCCGGCAGCTGGGCGGAGGTGAGGAGGGCGGCCGTCGTGGCCGCGACGAGCAGTGCAGCGAGTGGCCGGGTTGGGACCATGTCGCCTCCTGGCGGAGAGTTAACTTCGGGACTTGTATTAAGCCGCGGCGGGTCATATCTGTCAATGTTCTTAACAGATAAGGGCGGGTAGTGCGGTGCGATGCGGATCGTGATCGTCGGAGCCGGTTTCGCCGGATTTCAGGCCGCCCGCCGGCTGCTGCGGCGCTCCCATGGCGCCGCCGACGTCGTCGTGGTCAACCCGACCGACTACTTCCTGTACCTGCCGCTGCTGCCCGAGGTCGCCGGCGGGGTGATCGACCCGCGGGCGATCAGCGTGCCGCTGCAGGACACGCTGCCCGGGGTCCGGCTCGTGCTCGGCGAGGTCGACGGCATCGACCCCGAGGCGCGCACCGTCACCTACGCGGGGCCGGAGGGCGGCAGCGGCATCCTGCGGTACGACCGGCTGATCCTGGCCACCGGGAGCGTCAACCGGCTGCTGCCCATCCCGGGAGTCGCCGAGAACGCGCACGGCTTCCGCGGCATCGCCGAGGCGCTGTACCTGCGCGACCACCTGATCCGCCAGATCGAGCTCGCCGACGCCGCCGACGACCCGGCCGAGCGCGCGGCCCGGATGACCTTCGTGGTCGTCGGCGCCGGGTACACCGGCACCGAGGTCACCGCCCAGGGCCAGCTGCTCACCGCCGACGTCGCCGGCCGCCATCCGCGGCTGGCGGCGACGCCCCCGCGCTGGCTGCTGCTGGACACCGCGGAGCAGGTGCTGCCCGGCATGGACGCGCGCATGGCGGCCGGCGCCGAGCGGGTGCTGCGCGCCCGCCGCGTCGACGTGCGCCTCGGCACGTCGGTGCGCGAGGCCACCGCCGAGGGCGTCCGGCTCACCGACGACCGGTTCGTGCCCTCGCGGACCCTCGTGTGGTGCGTCGGCGTGCGCCCCGACCCGCTGGTCGAGC
The DNA here is from genome assembly GCF_050936175.1 of Dactylosporangium sp. CA-139066. Taxonomy (NCBI): domain Bacteria; kingdom Bacillati; phylum Actinomycetota; class Actinomycetes; order Micromonosporales; family Micromonosporaceae; genus Dactylosporangium; species Dactylosporangium sp. CA-139066. Next base: position 5,799,840 of record NZ_JBNJNH010000001.1, read on the forward strand.
GGGCCGGCCTGCCGACCGACGAGGGCCGCCTGCGCGTCGACGCCTGCCTGCGGGTGCCCGGGCACCCGCACATCTTCGGCTGCGGCGACGCCGCCGCGGTGCCCGACGGGCACCACCCCGGCCGTTACACCGCCCTGACCGCCCAGCACGCCGTCCGGCAGGGCCGCACCGCCGCCGACAACGTCGCGGCGTCCTTCGGGATCGGGCGGGAGCGGCGGTACCACCACCGCGACCTCGGCTTCGTCGTCGACCTCGGCGGCTGGCAGGCCGTGGCCGACCCGCTGCACGTCCCGCTGAGCGGGCTCCTCGCGCGCGCCGTGACCCGCGGCTACCACCTGTCCGCGCTGCCGGCCGGCCGCCTGCGCACCGCCGCCGGCTGGCTGATCGCCGCCGCCGTCGGCCGCCCGGGCGTGCAGCTCGGCCTGGTGCCGGGCCGGGCGGTGCCGCTGGACACCGCCACGCCGCAGCTCAGCGCGCCGACGCGCGGAACTTGACGCGATTGGCGGCGGTGGACACCCGTACGTCGGTGAAGCCGGCCCGCTCGAGGCGCTCCGGCAGCGTCGCCGGGTCCAGCGGCACCATGATGTCGCCGATGTGCAGCAGCCGGAACCGCGGCGTCGGCAGGCTGTCACTGCCGGCGAAGACCCCGCCGGGCGCCAGGACCCGGCGGGCCTCGGCCAGCAGCCGGTCCTGCTGCTGCACCGACGGCACGTGGTGCAGCATCGTGAAGCACACGACCGCGTCGAAGGACGCGTCGGGCAGCGGCATCGCGGCGCCGTCGCCCTCGATGACGGTGACGCCGCCGGGCACGTGCCGGCGCAGGCGCTCGGCGAGCTTCGGGTTGACCTCCACCGCCGTCATCGCCTCGCTGCCGCGGGCCAGCACCCGCGTGGTCGCCCCGAACCCGGGCCCGATCTCGAGCAGCCGGCCGTCGAGCGCCACGTCCCTGAGCGCCCACGGCAGCAGACGGTGCTCGACGGTCTCGTACCACTTCGCCGACTTGCACAGCCGGTTGTGCAGCAGGTTCATGCCATCGACGCTAGTGACGGCAGGCCGTGGCCACCAGCTGCTATCGTGCCATGTGATGTCGAAATCGGGACATCCGGCGATCATGGTCGGCGACTTCGCGATGGCGCACGGGATGCGGTTCGCGCCGCACCGCCACCCCGTGCATCAGCTGTCGTGGGCCACGGAAGGTACCGTGTCGATCTCCACCGCCGCGGGGGCCTGGGTGCTGCCGGCGACCCGCGCCCTGTGGATCCCCGCCGGGGTCGAGCACGCCGTGGACGTCAGCGGGCGGGCCGTGTTCCGGACCGTGCACCTCGACCGCTCCCCGCACGGATGGACCGCCCCGACCGTCGTCGCGGTCACGCCGCTGCTGCGGGAGCTGGCCGGGTACCTGACCGACCGCGCCCTGCCCGGCGACGCCCGCCGCCGCGCCGAGGCCGTGCTGCTCGACCTGCTGCGCCCGGTGAGCGCCGCCGCGCTGGAGGTGCCGATGCCGGCCGACCCGCGGGCCCGGGCCGTCGCCGAGGCGATCCTGGCCGACCCGGCCGACGCCCGCGGCCTGGCCGCCTGGGGCCGCGCGACCGGCGCCAGCGGCCGGACCCTGGCCCGGGCGTTCACCGCCGAGACGGGGCTGAGCTTCGGCCGCTGGCGCACCAACGCCCGGCTGCGGGCCGCGCTGTTCCTGCTCGCCGCCCGCACCCCGGTGGCCGTGGTGGCCCGCCGCGTCGGCTACAGCACCCCGAGCGCGTTCATCGCCGCGTTCCGCGCGGCGCTGGGCGTCTCCCCCGGCGCGTACTTCACGCCGCCGCCGGCCGCGGCGGACGGTGCGTAGACAGCAGCACCACGCCGGCCACGACCGCGGCCGGGCACGCGGCGAACGCGGCCGCGTCCCGGGCGAGTGCGGGATCTCCTCGTGCAGCAGCAGCGCGCCGAGCAGCACCGCGGTGATCGGGTTGGCCATGAGGTCGGCCGGGTAGTGTGGCTGCGCAGACGAACCGGTGCGCCACGGGAGCGACACGCGGGACTTGGGGGATTTGTGGCGCTGACGGTGGTACGGCGGGACGGCCCGGCGGCGGTGACCCTCACCCCGCAGGGCGAGGTCGACCCCGACACCGCGCCCGCGCTCGAGGCGGCCCTCGACGCCGCGCTGGACGGCGGCGCCCCCGCTCCGATCGTCGTGGACCTGTCCGGCGTGCGGTTCCTGGACTCCGCCGGCATCAGCGCCCTCCTCCGCGGCCGCCGCCGCACTGTTGCCGCCGGTCGCGCCTTCCGCGTCACCGGGGCCGACGACTTCGTGGCGGAAGTGCTGCACCTGACCGGCGTGTGGGACCTGCTGGCGGGCGGTGCACCGTGACCCCGACCGGCGACGCCCCCGGAGCCGCGATGGCCGCGATGCTCGGCGACCGGGCCCCGAGCGACGACGTGGCCGTCCCGGCGCCGCGCCGCGAGTAGCATCGCGGCTATGGCCGTCGACGTCGTTACGGACATCGTCATCGACCGGCCGTGCGCGCAGGTCGCGGCGTTCGCCGGCGAGCCCACCAACGCCACGGCGTGGTACGCCAACATCACCTCCGTCGAGTGGCGCACCGCGCCGCCGTTGCAGGTCGGCTCGACGATGGACTTCGTCGCCCGGTTCCTCGGCCGCCCGCTCGCCTACACCTACGAGGTCGTCGAGCTCGTCCCCGGCGAGCGGCTCGTCATGCGGACGGCGCAGGGCCCCTTTCCGATGGAGACCACCTACACCTGGCAGCCCCTCGACGCCGCCCGCACCCGCATGACGCTGCGCAACCGCGGCGAGCCCGCCGGCTTCGGCAAGCTCACCGCCCCGGTGCTGGCGGCCGCGATGCGCCGGGCCAACACCAAGGACCTCGCGCGGCTCAAGGCGCTGCTCGAGTCCGGGCCGGCCGCTCGGCCGGAATAGCGCTACGCGATAAAGCGTTGCGCCGTAGCGCTACGGTTGGCGTAGAGAACTCGTCGAGTGGAGGGAGCGCGCCGTGCAGTACCGCACCGCTGTCATCGTTCCCCGCTCGCAGCACGAGGTGATCCGCGTGTCCTGGTTCCCCCCGGTGCCCGCACGCGCGGCGGCACTGGGGCGTCCCGCGACCGGCTGAGCAGCACTCGGCCCGGCGGGGCGAATCGCGCTGTCCTGTCCACGTGACAAGCCCGTGAAGGGGCAACAGTGCGTAACGAACTGGACCGCGTCCGTAACATCGGCATCCTGGCCCACGTCGACGCGGGGAAGACGACGATCACCGAACGGATCCTGTTCGCGACCGGCGCCACCTATAAACAGGGCGAGGTCCATGACGGCACCACCGTCACGGACTTCGACGCCCAGGAGCGCGACCGCGGCATCACCATCTTCGCCGCCGCGGTCAGCGTCGACTGGGACGGCCACCGGATCAACCTGATCGACACGCCCGGCCACGTCGACTTCGCCGACGAGGTCGAGCGCTCGCTGCGCGTCCTCGACGGCGCGGTCGCCGTGTTCGACGGCGTCGCCGGCGTCGAACCGCAGAGCGAGTCGGTGTGGCGCCAGGCCGACCGCTACGGCGTGCCCCGGATCGCGTTCGTCAACAAGCTCGACCGGGCCGGTGCGTCCTTCGCCGCCGCGATCGAATCCATCCGCGAACGGCTGCGCGTCACGCCGATCGCGGTACAGGCGCCGATCGGGGCCGAGTCGGACTTCGCCGGGATGACCGACCTGACGGCCGTCCCGGACCCGTCCCTCGTCGAGCAGGTGGCCGAGCTGCACGGCGGGGCATTGGAGGAGTACGTCGAGACCGGCACCCTGAGCCGCGAAACGCTGCGCCGGGCGCTGCGCGAGCTGACCCTCGCCGGCACCGCGGTCGTCGTGCTGGGCGGCGCGGCGTACAAGGACAAGGGCATCGAGGCCCTGCTCGACGCGGTGGTGGCGTACCTGCCCTCGCCGCTGGACAAGGCCCCCGTCGACGAGGCACACCCGGCCGAACCGGGCGCGCCGCTGGCGGCGCTCGTGTTCAAGGTGCAGGCGGCCGCGACCGGCCGGCTCACCTTCCTGCGGGTGTACTCCGGGACGCTGCACAAGGGCACGGACGTGTACGAGCCGAACGCGGGCCAGACCGAGCGCGTCTCGCGGATCCTGCACGTGCAGGCCGACCGGCACACCGACGTGCCGGCCGCCGTCGCGGGCGACATCGTCGCCGTCATCGGGCTCAAGCACGCCCGCACCGGCGAGACGCTGTGCGACCCGCAGCACCGCATCGTGCTCGAGCCGCCGTCCACGGCGACGCCCGTCGTCTCCGTGGCCGTCGAGGCGAGGAGCCGCGCCGACGCCGGCCGCCTCGCGGTGGCGCTGGCCCGGCTCGTCGAGGAGGACCCGTCGCTGACGGTCACCGCCGACGCCGAGACCGGCCAGACGGTGCTCAGCGGCATGGGCGAACTGCACCTGGAGGTGGCGGTGGAGAAGATGCGACAGACCGGCAACGGCCTGCCGATCTCCGTCGGCCGCCCGCAGGTCGCCTACCGCGAGACGCTGGTGCGCGGCGTGAGCGGCCTGCTGTACCGCCTCGTGCACCAGCGCGGCGGCGCGGGCCTGTACGCCCACGTCCAGCTCGATGTGTCCCCTGTGGACGGTGAGGAGTTCGTGTTCGAGTCCACTGTGGTCGGTGGCCACGTGGCCAGGGAGTACGTCCGCGCGGTCGAGGACGGCTGCCGCGACGCGCTGGCGACGGGCCCGGTCGGCGGCTACCCGGTCACGGGCGTGAAGGTGACGCTCACCGACGGCCGCATGCACGAGAAGGACTCCTCCGACCTGGCGTTCCGCCTGGCCGGCCGCGAGGCCCTCGAGCAGGCCTTCCGGGAGTCCGAGATGGTCCTGCTGGAGCCGGTCGTTGACGCCACCGTGACCGTGCCCGAGGACATGGTCGGCGGCGTCCTCGGCGACCTGTCCGCGCGCCGGGGCCGGGTCACCGGCTCGACGACGCGCGGCGGCTCGGTCGTCGTGACCGCGGTCGTGCCGCTGGTCGAACTGTTCGGCTACGCGACCCGGCTGCGCAGCCGCACGCAGGGCCGCGGCACGTTCACGACCCGCCCGGCCGGCTACGCCCAGGCCCCTTCGGGGATCCTCGCGTAGCGCCACAGGGAAAGGGCGCGCATCCCGTCCGCGGGATGCGCGCCACTTTCCTTTCTGCACTGTGCTGTTTTGCGCCTTCTGTTTTGATGGCGACACCACCGGGTATGCGGCGGCCCACGTCCACTACGGTGGGGTTTTGCAACGGGGAGGAATGCCTGTGCTGCTGGCCGTGCTCGACGTCGGTTCGAACTGCGCGCACCTGCAGATCGTCGAGGCGCGCCATCACAAGCCACCGCAGCCGGTCTTCCGGCTCAAGGCCCCGACCCTCCTCGCCGAGGAGGTCACGCCGGACGGCGCCCTTTCCCCCGACGGCGTCGACCGCGTCGTCGAGGCCGTCGCATGCACCGTCGAGGCGTACCGCCGCCAGGGCGCCGCGGACCTGATCCCCGTGGCCACGGCCACGATCCGCGACGCCACGAACAACGCCGAGATCCGCCGCCGCGTCCGCGAGGCCACCGGCGTGGAGCTGTCGTCGATGAGCGGCGAGGACGAGGCCCGGGTCACGTTCCTGGCCGTGCGCCGCTGGCTCTCCGCCGCCGGCGACCTGCTGCTGCTCGACATCGGCGGCATGTCGATGGAGATCGCCGCCGGCTCCGGCAAGCGCCCCGACCTCGCGGTGTCGCTCCCCCTCGGCGCGGGCCTGCTCACGCGCCGCCACCTGCCCGAGCACCCGGCCCCGCGCGACGCCGTGGAGCGCGTACGCCGCCACGTGCGCTCACTCGTCACCCCGATCGCCGCGGACCTCGCCGCCCGCCCACGCCCCGACCGCGTGATCGGCACGTCCAAGACCTTCAAGCAGCTCGCCGCGCTCACGGGCGAGTCGGACCACCTCACGCGGCGCGGCCTGCGGCGGTGGCTGCCCCGGCTGGCCGCGATGACGCCGCAGCAGCGGGCGAAGCTGCCCGGCGTCGCCCCGTCGCGCGCCCGCCAGCTGCTGGCCGGCGCGGTCACGGCGGTGACGGTGATGGAGGCCCTGGACCTGCGCGAGCTGGACGTGTGCCCGTGGGCGCTGCGCGAGGGCCTGCTGCTGCGCCGCTATCGCGAGCTGCGCGGCTGATCGCTGCTCGCTCGGCTGTGTTGCACGACAAGTCGGGCGCTCCGCGCCACGACTTGTCGGATTTATACGTCGGCGGGCGGTAAATCCGGGCAAACGGTGCGCGCGCTCGGATCGCCCGGCGCGGACCTGGAGTCGGCACACAGTTCGGCCGCTTCGCCCGGATTTCGTAAGCGCGCGGTTCGGCCGCACGCCCGGGATTGGCACGCGCTTCGGCCACACGGCCGGGATTGGCACGCGCTTCGGCCACACGGCCGGAATTCGAGAGCGCGCTTCGACCGCACGGCCAGGATTGGCGCGGCACGCCCGGGATTTGGCGCGCGCTTCGAAGGCACGGCCGGGATTTGCGCGCGCTTCGAAGGCACGACCGCGATTGGCACGCACTTCGGCCGCGCGGCCGGGATTGGCGCGCGCTTCGGCCGCGCGGCCCAGGTCGCGAAGAGAAGCGCTTTCCGGGGCGTGAGGAGGCGCGCGGCCAAACGCACCGCGGTCCGCCGGAACAGGGTGCGCCGGCTTCGCCGGGCAGCGCGGCGCGCGGCCGAACGGACCGCGGTGCGGTGGAACAGGGAGTGCGGGCTTCAGCGGGCAGCGCGGCGCAAGGCGGTGCGATATCGTGGCACGCGGCGGCCAGGACGCCACCAGTCCGCGGAAATGGGCGCAGCCCACCTGGAGCACCACCCCGGCGACACGGTCACCGACCTCCTTTCGCGCCTGACGAAGCGGACCTCAGGCGGACGAGAGGAGGCCCACGTGCCGACCCTGCCCGACCGCCCCGACGCCGAACGCCTGCGCCGCCGCGCCCGCGAACTGCAGCGCGCCGTCCGCAACGGCGACCAGGACGCCCTCGCGCGCGCCGCCGAACACCACCCGGACCTGCCGGCGGCCGAGACCTTTGCGCTGTCCGCGGCGCAGCTGGTAGTGGCCCGCGAATACGGGTTCGCCAGCTGGCCGCGGCTCAAGCGGTTCCTTGACACCGTCGACGAGCACGGGTGGGACACCGCGAGCGCCGGCCGCGTCGATCCCGACCCGGGGAACGAGTTCTGCCGGCTGGCGTGCCTGACGTACACCCGGGATGACGGGCCGCATCGATGGCGCGAAGCCGAACGGATGCTCGCGGCCCGGCCCGAGCTCACCCGCGAGCACCTCTGGGCCGCGGCCGCCGCGGCGCGCCCCGCCGACGTGCGGCGGCTCCTGGACGCCGAACCACAGCGGGCGCGACGCCGCGGCGGGCCGTTCCGGTGGCGGGCGCTGTGCTATTTGGCGTACTCCCGGATCGGCGCGACCGAGGCCGACGTGCTGGACGTCGCCGACGCGCTGCTCGCGGCGGGCGCGGCGGCGGACGAGGGGTACCTGTTCGACGGGCTGCCGTACCCGTTCACCGCCCTCACCGGCGTCCTCGGCGACGGGGAGCTGGGCCCGGCCCGGCAGCCGCGGCACCCGCATTGGCGCCCGCTCGCCGAGCGGCTCCTGGCCGCGGGGGCCGACCCGAACGACGCCCAGGGGCTGTACAACACCATGTTCCGCGGCGGCACCGACCACCTCGAACTGCTCTTCGCCCACGGGCTCGGGCGGCCCCGCCGCGACGCCTGGCGCGACCGGGTCGGTGACCTGCTGCCCTCCCCCGCCGGGCTGCTGCGCATCCAGCTGCGGTGGGCCGTCGAGCACGACCAGCGCGAGCGCGTGCGGGTGCTGGCCGATCACGGCGTCGACGTCGAGAGCCCGTTCACCGGCGGCGACAACCCGGCCTGGGCGCCCGGCGACGGGCGGACGCCGGTCGAGCTCGCGCGGCTGTACGGGCACACGGCGATCGAGGCCGGCCTCGTCGCGCGCGGCGCCCCGCCCGCGCCGCCGGACCCGGTCGCCGAGCTCATCGCGGCCGCGTTCCGGGGCGACCGCGCCGCCGTCGAGGCGGCCGATCCGGGCGTCGTCGAGCGGGCCCGCGCGCAGCGGCCGGGGCTCGTCGTGTGGGCCGCCGCCCGCGGGGGCGTCGCCGCGGTCGAGCTCCTCGTCGGCCTCGGCTTCGACGTCAACGCCCTCGGGCGGGCCGACGCGCCGGTCGAGCAGGAGTGGGAGAGCGCACTGCACCACAGCGCGGGCGCCGGCGACGTCGAACTGACCCGCCGGCTGCTCGCGCTCGGCGCCGACCCGCGGGCCCGCGACCGCCGCTTCGGTGCGACGCCGCTGGACTGGGCGCGGCATCTGGGGCAGCCGGCGACGGCCGCGCTGCTCGAGGGCCGCTAACCGCGCGTCACGGCGTTGCGCGGCAGGTGGATCTTGTCGTCGGAGTCGACCTTCTTGTCGAACGGCATCGCCGGGTCGTCGACCTCGCCGCCGAGGCCGTACGGGGTGCTGATGCCGCGGGCCGAGCCGTTGGGCCGGTCCTCCTCGTCGATGACGGACGCCCCGTCGCCCCCCGGCGTGCCCGTGGTGCCCATCGTGGCGTACTCGTCGACCGTGCGGTCCGGCCGTTCCTCCTCGTGTTCATCCATACGGTGCACATACCCAGCCCGGGGCCCGTCTCACCCTTTGCGGGCCACCGCGCCCCACACCGCGACCTCGTCGAACGCGGGCCGCGGCCCCGGCTCGCCCTCCGCGCGCCACTCCGCGACGGAGACGATGCCGGGCTCGAGCATCTCGAGGCCGTCCAGGAACCGCGCGAACTCGGCCCGGTCGCGCAGCTTGCCGGGGCCGTGGCGGCCGGCCTGGATCTGCGCGGCCAGCTCCGGCGCGAGGCCGTCGGTCGTGGCGTGCGACATGATGAGGAAGCTGCCGGGCGCGAGCGCGTCGAGGAGCGTCCGGACGATGTCGTACGGCCCGTCGCTGTCGGGCAGAAAATGCACCACGGCCACCAGGATCAGCGCCGTCGGCCTCGACAGGTCGAGGGTGGCCCGCAGCGACTCGTCGGCGAGGATCTCGGCCGGGCGGCGCAGGTCGGCGTCGACGTACGCGGTGGCGCCCCGCGGATCGCTGGTCAGCAGCGCGCGGGCGTGGGCGAGCACGATCGGGTCGTTGTCGACGTAGACGATGCGCGAGTCCGGGGACACGCCCTGGACGATCTCGTGGACGTTCGGGCTGGTGGGGATGCCGGTGCCGATGTCGAGGTACTGCCGGATGCCGTGCTGCTCGGCGAGGACCCGCACGGCCCGGCGCAGGAACGCCCGGTTCTCCACCACGGCGGTGCGGATCGCCGGGAACGCGGCGGCGATCGCGTCGCCGGAGTCGCGGTCGGCGGCGAAGTTGTCCTTGCCGCCCAGCCAGTAGTCGTAGCGGCGGGCCGGGTGCGCGACCGTCGTGTCGACCCGTTGTGCCCAGTCCGAGGTGCCGCTCACCGCAGTCTCCGTCCGTGTCGACCCGCATGAACCCGCCCGAATGATAGGCGATCAGGGCAGCCGCGCCGCCATGCCGGTCAGCACCGGGTGCAGCCCGTCGTCGAAGTCGGTGCCGGGGTCGGGCCCTTCGGTACGGCCCGGACGCTGGCCGGCGCCGTCGGCCGGGCCGACCGCGTGGACCTGGCCGAGACCGGCGGCCGGCAGCGGCTGTCGTCCTGGTTCGGCCCCGGCCAGCGTGCAGCCGCGGGGTTCACTCCCGCCTGAACAGCCGGCCGGCGAGGTCGATGCCGGTGACCGTACCGGCCGCGTCGCGGGTGAAGAACCCGCGCTGCCCCTGCAGCCCGCCGGCGGTGACGATGTAGTTGTCGCCGCCGAGCAGCCCGATCGGGGCGGGCTCGTGGTCGGCCGGCAGCTCGATCTCGGACGCCGCGCGGATCTCCGGCCGGATGCGCACGTCCAGCATCAGGTCGGCGCCGATCGTGAGCGTCATGGCCTTGTTGCCGTACACCGCGGCGACCTCCCCCGCCCGCGCCGCGTCGTACGGCTCGGGCTGCGGGTCGCGCTCGACGACGCCGAGGTAGTGCTCCAGCGCCCACCGGATGATCGCCCGGTTGCACGGCGTCCCGGTCGGGTTGGCGTTGGACAGCGCGACGACGGCGAAGCCGCGCTCGGGCACGATGAGCAGGTCGGCGAACTGGCCCATCGACGAGCCGCCGTGCCCGATCGTCGCGGCGCCGTCGATGTCGCGCAGGAACCAGCAGATGCCCAGCGCGTCGCCGAGGGAGCTGCCCGGCAGCGGTACCGTCGCGCGCCGCATCCCGTGCAGGGCCTCGGCCGGCAGCAGCCCGCCCCCGTCGCCAAGGTGGAAGCGGGCCCAGCGCAGCTGGTCGGCGACGGACGAGGCGAGCCCGCCGCCCGGGTTGTTGCCCCGCCCGCCGGGCCGCCACGGCCGCGCGAGCGTCGCAGTGCCGTCCTCGCGCAGGTCGTGCCCGACGGCGAACCGCCGGGTCATGACGTCCTCGGGCCGGAAGCTGCTGTGCGCCAGGCCGATCGGCTCCAGCAGCAGCTCGGCGACGGCCCGCTCGAACGGCTGCCCGGTGACCCGCTCGACGACCCGCCCGGCGAGGTTGTAGCCGCCCTGGCTGTACGACGCGCGGGCGCCCGGCTCGGCGATGAGCGGCGCGGCGGCGAGCCGGGCCACGAACCGGGCGAGCGCGTCGTCGCCGTCACCGGTGTCGCCGATGACGTTCCAGTCCAGGCCCGCGGTGTGGTTGAGCAGCTGCGCGACGGTGAAGCCCGGCAGCGGCACGTCGGTCACGTACTCCCGCACCGGCGCATCGAGGTCGACCCGCCGCTGCGCCGCCAGCCGCACGAGGGCGGTGGCGGTGTAGGTCTTGGTGACGGACCCGAGCAGGAACAGCGTGTCGGGGTCGACGGGCAGCGGGTTCTCGACGCTGGTCACGCCGTGGCAGGCGTAGATGTCGGTGCCGTCGAGGAGCACGCCGGCCGCAACGCCCGGCACGCGGAACTCTTCGGCGGCCCCTCGCACGAACTCGGGCAGATCCATCGCACGCCTCCTCGGTTCACTTGAACTAAGTTCAAGTGGGACCGTACGCGCGGACTTGAACAATGTGCAAGTACGATGTGCCGGTGCTCACCCGCGACCAGATCGTGCAAACCGCCGTCGCCCTGCTCGACGACGAGGGGTTGGAGGGGCTGAACATGCGCGCCCTGGGCAAGCGCCTCAACTCGGCCGCGACCGCGGTGTACTGGCACGTGGGCAGCAAGGAGAACCTGATCGCGCTCGCCGCCGACGGCCTGTGGAGCGAACTGCCCCTGCCGGATCCGTCCGCGGTCGGCTGGCGCCGGGCCGCGACGGAGATGGCGACATCGCTGCACACGATGCTCACGCAGCACCCGTGGCTGGTGCAGGCCTTCGGCTCATACGTGCTGTTCGGCGCCGGCAAGGCCCGCCACGACGACCACAGCCTGGCGGTGTTCGAGGCGGCCGGCTTCGAGGGCCTGGCGGCCGACCGGGCGTCGGCGGCCGTGTTCACGTTCGTGCTCGGCAACGCCCTGGGCGCCGCGGCCGCAGCGTCGCTGCCGAAACGCCTGCGCCGCGACGGCGGGGACGCCGAGGCCCTCCTGGCCGAGGCGATGACCCAGGCCCGCGAGGTGGCGTCGCGGTTCCCGAGGCTGCGCGCCCGCCTGGAGACGGCGTCGGCCGACTATGCTTCGTCCCCGGACGGCACCTTCACGACGGGCCTGAACGCCCTGCTGGACGGCCTGGAGTCGAGCCCGCGATGACGCTGCGCGACGGGATTTCACGCTCCGTCGAACGGTTGGGCGGCCGATTTGGTGAGGCTTGATACCGTGCAGGAGAACGGTCGGCGGCGCGGCCCGCGACGTCGTCTCAACCGGCGTAGCGGCAACCACCGCCGATGGCAAGGCCCGAGCCAGTGCCGAAGACCTCGACAACGCGCGCGGGCGGCACGCGCTCTCGCTCAGCCGGCGTAGCGGGCGACCACCGCCGACGGCAGGGCCCGAGCCAAGGCCAGCAGCGCGTCCAGCACCTCCACCACGCGATCCGGGGACAACGGGCCGTCCGGCGGCGGCGAGACCCACAGCAGGTCGGGACCGGCGATGCGCCAGCCCGTCAGGCCGTGGCGCCGCGTCAGGTCCAGAACCTCGCCGGTGACCAGCTCCTCGGCGAACGCCGGATGCGACGCCGGCGGCGCCCCGTCCAGCTCCGGCGGCCGCTGGAAGCCCAGCGGCGCCCACGGCGGCACCGGGCCGACCCGGCCCTCGGCGGCCGGCTCACCGTTGTCGGGATCGGGCACGACGGCGACCGGCGGCAGCGCGGTGGGCAGGTGCACCACGCAGACCGTGCGCCGCGACGGCGCCGGCGCGCCCAGCACCGCCACGTCGAACACCGTGAACGGCAACCCGAGCGTGCCCGTGAGCTCGTCGGACGGGTCCAGGTCGTCGAGGCCGCGGAACCGGGCGGCGCGCCAGCGGCCGGCGAGGGCGCCGAAACCCGCCTCGGTCGTCGAGCGCGCGTAGCGCCAGCCGCGGTCCGTGGCCAGCAGCGCGCGGGGCGTCAAGGGGCGGGGCGGGCGCATCAGGGCGGCGAGCAGCGCGGCCACGATCTCCCGCGCGCTCATCGATACATCCCCCGTGATCGATCCGCCTGCGGTCCAGACTAGTCCTCCGCGGGGCCCGGCGACAGACGCGCGATCTCGAACCAGACCTCCTTGCCGCCGCCGGCGATCGCGTCCGTGCCCCAGGCGGCGGCCAGCGACGACACGATCAGCAGGCCGCGGCCGTTCTCGGCCTCGGCGCCGGCCGGGCGCGGGTTGGGCAGGCGCTCGCTGCGGTCCTCGACCGAGACGCGCAGACGCGACGGGCCGAGGTCCAGGCGCACGTGGACGGCGCCGACCGTGTGCTGGATCGCGTTGGTGACGACCTCGTCGAGCAGCAGCAGGGTGTCGTCGACCAGGTCGCGCTCGCCCCACGCGGTGAGGACGTCGGCGGCGAAGCGGCGGGCCGCGGACGCGCTGACCGCGTCGCCGCGGAAACGGCGCTGGGCGCACTGGCCGGGCCCGCCGCCCGCCTCGACCAGCAGGCACACCAGCGCCACGTCGTCGGTGCGCGGGCGCGGGCCGACGCCGGCGCTGAGCACGTGCGACAGCAGGTCGGCGGGGTCGGCGGACGGGGCCTCCAGCACCGCCGAGCGCAGCTCCGCCAGGCCCCGGTCCAGGTGGTACCGGCGGTCCTCGACCAGCCCGTCGGTGTACAGCACCAGGTTGGCGCCCGCGGGCACCAGGAACGTGGTCTCGGTGAAGCTCAGCCCGGCCTCGGCGGTGACGCCCAGCGGCGGGCCGGTGCGCAGCGCCAGCGTCTCGACGTGGCCGCCGGCGCGCAGGATCGGCGGCGGGTGGCCGGCCACGACCGCGGTCGCGGTGCCCTCCGTCAGGTGCAGCTCCAGGTAGCAGCAGGTCGCGACGGCGTCGGGCTGCAGGTCCAGCAGCAGGCGGTTGACGCGCTGCATGACCACCGCGGGGCTGTGCCGCTCGGCGGCGTACGCGCGCAGGGCGTTGCGGACCTGGCCCATGACCGCCGCCGCGGTGGCGTTGTGGCCGACGACGTCGCCGATGACCACGCCGACGACGCCGGGGCCCAGCGGGATCACGTCGTACCAGTCGCCGCCGACGTCGGCCCCGCGCGTCCACGGCAGGTAGCGGGCGGCGTGGCGCAGGCCCGGGATCTCCGGCAGCGCCGCCGGGAGCAGGGCCTGCTGCAACTCGCCGGCGATCGATGCCTGGGCCTCGAACAGCAGCGCGCGCTGCAGCGCCTGGGCGCACAGGCCGGCGAACGCGGCCAGGTTCGCGCGCTCGTCGTCGTCGAAGTCGCGCGGGGCGCCGTAGCCGACGACGAGGGTGCCCAGGACGTCGCCGCCGACGGCCAGCGGCAGGAACGCCCACGCCTGGCGCCCGCCGCTGGGCATCGGGTCGCCGGGGCCGCCGGCCTGCGCCGCCACGAACTCGGCCAGGCTCGACAGGTAGCGCGGCCGGCCGGTGCGCGCCACGTCCGTCGCCGGATATGGATGCGTCAGCGGTACCTCCCGCAACCGCGCGACCACCTGCGGCTCGTAGCCGGCGTGGTACTCCAGCGCCAGGCTCGGGCCGCGGCGCAGCAGCAGCGCGAGGCCCTGGCCGCCGGCCGAGGGGCGCAGCACCGCGCCGATCGCGGCGTACACGTCGGCGGTCGTGCTGGCCGCAACCAGCGCCGACGTGACCGCCTGCAGCGCGGCGGTGCGGGCGGCGGCGCGGCGGGCGGCGGCCCCGCTCTGCTCGATCCGCTCCTGCTGGTGGGCCTGCCCGGTGACGTCGCGGAAGGAGACGGCCACCGCGTCGGTGCCGGCCCGGGCGGCGGAGACCTCCCAGACCTGCCCGGCGTCGGCGTAGCGCAGCTGGCCCCGCCAGGGCCGCCCGGTCTCCAGGACCTGGCGCCAGCGCTCGCCGAGCCCGTGCTCGTCGGCGCCGGCCAGGTCGCTCCAGCGCCGCCCGATGGTCTCCTCGACGGAGCGGCCGGTCAGGGCGGCGCCGAGCCGGTTGACGTACTCGCACGTGAAGTCCCCGCCCGTCGCGCGCAGCAGCGTGAAGCCGTCGAAGGCGGCGTCGAGCACGTCATAGAGGCGGGTGCCGCCGGCCGACTGCGGGCCGAGCGTGACCGAGCGCAGGTCGACGAAGCGCACGACGAAGCCGTCGCCGCTGGGGCCGATCCACAGCTCGAAGTGGCCCGACACGCTCGGCCGGTCGTAGTACACGGTGCGGGAGACGGGTTCGCGGCCGTCGACGACCTTGCGGTACAGCGGCATCGTCGCGTCGTTGACCGTGTCCGGCCACAGCCGCCGGTAGCGCCCGCCGATCAGCTCGGCGCGGGGCCGTTCGAGGTAGCGGGCGCCGGCGTCGTTGAGGTACAGCAGCTCGAAGTCCTCGATCTCGCCGGTGCCCGCCGTGCGCACGGCCCGGGCGAACGCCCACCCCTGCGGGTCGGCATCGAAGACGGCGAGCACGTCCGCCGACGGCAGCACGTCGTCCATCACGACATCATTGCCGGTGTTACGCAGCGGCGCCAAACACGTCGTAGTGGATGCGCTCGGCGGGCACGCCGCGTTCGCGCAGCGCCGCCCGCACCGACTGCATCAACGGGACGCGGCCGCACAGGTACGCCTCGATGTCCGGGCCGACCGGGATGAGGCCGGGCTCGACGCGGCCGGGGCGATGTCGGAGATCGCCGAACGGGGCGCTGAGCGTGAGCCGGTCGCCCTCGCCGACCCGCTCGTGCATGTGGCGCAGCGCGGCCCCGCCCGGGCAGGGCGGGGCCGCGCGGAGGACGTGCGGGTCAGCGGGTGCCGGTCGACGGGCTGCTGACCGGGGTCCCGGCGTCGTTGGCGATCATGTCCGGGTGGGCGGTGAGGAAGGTGGCCACGCTGTCGTCCTTGAACGACTTGAGCAGGTCCAGCGCGGTCTGGTCGAGGATCTCGAACGACTCGCCGTTGATGACCTCGGACTTGAACTGGCCGTTGTTGGTCCGCAGCGTGACCATCCGGTCCGGGTCGATGTCCTTCAGCGTGAAGATCCAGTCGGCCAGGGAGACGTTGCCGCGGTAGAACGACACCGCCTGGCCGACGGAGCTGAGCACCGCGTTGACCTTCAGCGGGTTGGTCACGACGCCCGCGCTGGTGGCCTTCTTCGCCATGGCCTTGATGAACTGCTGCTGGTGGCGCTGGCGGCCGTAGTCGCCGTCGTTGTTCGCCAGCTTGTCGCGCTGGCGGACGTAGTCCAGGGCCTCCCACGCCGCGAAGTCGTAGCAGCCGACGTTGTACACCTTCGGCTGCATGTTGGGTTTGAGGGTCGTCGGGATGCCGTCGGCGTTGAAGTTGTACGGCACGCCCTCGGCGCCGGTCTTGGAGTTCCAGCCGGTGTGGATCGACGTCACCTTCTCATCGACGCACATGTGCACGCCGCCGAGGGCCTTGACCAGCCCGGCGAAGCCGTCGAAGTTGACGATCGCGGCGCCGTTGAACAGCATGCCGCCGGCCAGCCCGCTGACGGTCTCGGCGAGGAGTTTGAGGCCGTTGTCGCGGCCGCCGCCGTTCTGGTAGCCGAACTGGAACGCCGCATTGATCTTCGCGGTGCCGCCGTTGTACTTCGTGCTCTTGCTCGCCGGGATCTGCACCCGCGTGTCCCGGGGGATCGACATCAGGTACAGCGCGTCGTGCGACGCCGGGATGTGCGCGACGATGATCGAGTCGGAGCGCGCGCCCATCTCGACGTTGTTGGTGCGCTCGTCGATGCCGACGAGGAGCAGGTTGATCGACCCGTCGATGGTCGCGCCGGTCGCCGCCGCGTCGCCGAGGCCGCCCTCGTGGGTGATCTGGTCGCTGTAGTGATTCAGCAACAGATTGCCACCGACGAGCGCGCCCCCGCTGACGAGCAGCAGCAACGCCCCGAAAATCAGGGACAACCGCGCCCACAACGGGTCTTTCTTCCCACGCTTCTTCGCCATACCACTCCCCGCACCAACTGTCCCTCGGCGCGCCACAATATCCCCCCGAAGTGTGCGGCCACGTTTCGTCCCTGAAGACGGATTTGGGACGGGTATCGGTTGCAGTTCAGGGTCCTCTCAGAATGTCGCCTTCCAGCAGGGCCAGCCCGAGCTCCGTGCACAGGTAGTACACGGCCCGTCCCTGCCGGTTACGCTGCACGAGCCGCGCGTCGTAGAGCAGCCCCAGTTGCTGGCTGACAGCGCCCGGGGACAGCCCGGTGCGGTGCGCCAGGTCCGATGTCGTCCCCGGCGCGCGCAGCAGCTCGAGCAGCCGCGCCCGGGCCGGGCCGAGCACCCCGCCGAGCGCCGCGCCGCGGTCGTCGTCGACCGGCCGGCCGAGCCCCTCCCACAGCGTGCCGACCGCCCGGGCCGGATAGATGGCGCTGGGCGCGGCCTCGTTACTGCACGAGATCAGCGGCGCCTTGTCCGCGAACACCGACGGCATGAGCGGAAAGCCACGCCCGCTCACGGTGAGCGACTGCGTCCACTTGTCGGCGATCACGAGCCGGTCGCCGTCCCAGCGCGCCGCCGGGTGCAGCGTGTCGAACAACAGCCGGGCCCCGCCGCCGGCGAGCTGCCGCGCCCGGTACGCGATGTCGGCCTCCAGCAGCGCCCGCATCCGCGGCCAGTGCGGCCGGAGGGCGGCGTCGTACCAAACCTGGATCGCGCCGGCCAGGCGCGGCAGCATCCCGTCCGGGTCGTCGGCGACCGACTGCGCGAGCGGCGCCAGCGGCCGGTACTCCTCCGTGATGAGGATGTCGCGCCGCACCTCGTCCGGCGGCGTGGCCAGCACGGTCGCGAGCTCTTCGCCGATGTCGGACAGCGGCGAGGCGGGCGGCGGCGTCAGGAAGTCGGGCAGCCAGGAGTGCGGCCGGACGAACGCGCCGAGCAGGTCGACGGCGCCGGCGAGGTCCCGCCGCCGCGCCAGCACCCGCGCCGACTTGATCCAGGGCAGGTGGATCGCGTGCCGCCCGGGCTGCTGCAGCGCCCACAGGCTCGTCACGGTCTCCCACAGTGGTGACACGCAGAACCGGATCTCCGCCACGTCGGAGACCTCGAAGCGCACCTCGGACACCCGCGCCCCCGTCCGTCCACTGAGGACCTTTTCGCCGATTCTAAAACCTTGGCAGCGGTACCCCATGAGCCGTTGAACTGACCGTCATGAGTCTCCTGCCACCACCGGGCGTGGCCCGGTCACTGTGCGTGCAGTCGCTGGTCTTCGCCGTCGGCAACGGCGTGTTCACCACGGGTAGCGCCGTGTTCTTCCTGCACGTGGCGGGCCTGTCGCCGGTGCAGGTCGGCGTCGGGTTCTCGATCGCCGGCGCCGTGTCACTGCTGCTGTCGGTGCCGCTGGGCGCCCTGGCCGACCGCTTCGGCGGGCGCCGCGTGTGGCTGGCCGGCGTGCTGGCGGAGGCGTCGGTGCTGCTGTGGTACCCCTGGCTGCACGGCTTCGCGGCGTTCCTGGTCCTGATGCCGCTGGCCGCGCTCGCCGAGACCCTGGCCAGCAACGGCCGCACGGTGTACCAGGCCGAGGTGCTCGCCCGCGAGGACCGGGTGCGCAGCCTGGCGTTCGTGCGCTCGGCGATGAACATCGGCTTCTTCGCCGGCGGCGCGCTGGCCGCGATCCCACTGGCGATCGGCACCGGATGGGCGTACCGGGCGATGGTGCTCGGCAACGCCCTGGGCCTGCTGGTCAACGCGGTGCTGGTGAGCCGGATGCCGTCGCCGCCGCGGGCGGTGCCGGCCGCGCACCCGGCCGAGCCCGCCCGGCGGGGCGCGGTGTGGCGGGACCGGCCGTTCCTCGCGGTGGCCGCGCTGTGCAGCGTGCTGGCCGGCCATGCGTCACTGACGACCGAGGTGATCCCGCTGTGGCTGACCGCGCGCACCGATGCACCCAGGGTGATGCTCGCCGTACTCTTCGGCGCCAACACCGCCATGTGCGTCGCCCTGCAGGTCCTCGCCAGCCGCGGCGTCGACTCCCCCGCCGGCATCGCCCGCGCCCTGCGCCGCGGCGGCCTCGCGGTCGCCGCCGCCTGCGCCGCGCTGTACCTGTCCGGCACGACCACCGGCTGGCCGACGATCGCCCTGCTGCTCGCCGGCTCCGCGCTCGTGACGCTCGGTGAGCTGTGGCAGTCGGCCGGGTACTGGGGCGTGACGACGGAGCTGCCGCCCCCGGCCGTGCGCGGAGAGTACGTGGGCGCCGCCCGGATGTCGTTCGGCGTGCAGAGCATGCTCGGCCCCGCGTCGCTGACGTTCCTCGCCATGCACGGCGGCGGCCTCGGCTGGCTGGCGATCGCGGCCGTGTTCGTGCTCGGCGCCGCGGCGGCGGGCCCCGCGATGGCCTGGGTCACCGGCACGCGCCGCCCGGTCCCGGCGATGACGTAAGTCACCATCACCGTCCGCGTCGCGCTCACGACTGCGGGCGCATGGTCAGCCTCGCCGCCGCGGCCGCGGGCCCCGCGACGACCTGGGTCACCGGCACGCGCCGCCCGGTGCATGGTCAGCCTCGCCGCCGCGGCCGCCGGCCCCGCGACGACCTGGGACACCGGCACGCGCCGCCCGGTGCACGGTCAGCCTCGCCGCCGCGGCCGCCGGCCCCGCAACGACCTGGGACACCAGCACGCGCCGCCGTGCCGGCGATGACGTAAGTCACCATCACCGTCCGCGTCGCGCTCACGACTGCGGGCGCATGGTCAGCGTGATAAACAATCGGTGCGGGCTAGTCGCGTTGTACTTGAGGGGGACGGGTTGGGCGCTCTGCAGCGGTTCGAGAAGCGGCTGGAAGGCATGGTCGAGGGCACCTTCGCGAAGGTGTTCAAGGGCGTCGTGCACCCGGTCGAGATCCTCAATGCCATGCAGGGCGAGGCGAACGCGAACCAGACCCAGATGACCGGCGGCCGCATCCTGGTCCCCAACCGGTACGTCATCGCCCTGGCCCCCGCCGACCACTCCCGCCTGGCCCCGTTCGCCGCCGCCCTGGCGCAGGAGCTGGCGCAGTCCCAGGCCGAGTACGTCGGCGAGCAGGGCTGGGCCGTCTACGGCGACATCGTCGTGGAGATCACGCGCGGCGACGACCTCGACACGGGCCTGTTCCGCGTCACCGCGCAGGTGTACACCGGCGGCCAGATCGCCCCGGGCGAGGGCAAGGGTGTGCGCCTGGTCACCGAGGACGGCCAGAACCACCCCCTGGCGCGCGGCGCCACGATCATCGGCCGCGGCGAGCAGGCCTCGCTGCGCCTGGCCGACGTCGGCGCGTCCCGCCAGCACGCCCGCGTCGAGTACGACGGCAACCGCGCGGTGCTGACCGATCTCGGCTCGGCCAACGGCTCGATGGTCAACGGCCGCCGCGTCGACTCGGTGACCCTCAACCCGGGCGACGAGATCGTGATCGGCACGACCCGCCTGTCATTCCGCGTCTGACCACCGCCGCCCCCGCACGTCCGTCGTTGCGCGTCCGACCGCTACCGGCCGGACGCGCTCCGTCATTGCGCGTCTGACCACCGCCGGCTCCGCACGTCCGTCGTTGCGCGTCCGACCGCTACCGGCCGGACGCGCTCCGTCATTGCGCGTCTGACCACCGCCGGCTCGGCTGCCGTCGCTCCGCGTCCGGCCGCCCCGACACGGCGCGACCGTCATTCCGCGTCCGGCCCGCGCCGGCGGGGCCGGCCGTCGAGGGCGACCAGCTGCCACACGATGGTGAGCCCGAACAGCACCCAGAACGCCGCCTCCGACCGGAAGACGAGCGCGACGAGCGCCCCGGCGAACAGCACCCCGGCCACGGCCATCCATCCATGCTATTCATACCGGAATACCAGTCAATGCCGCTGCGCACGCCGGCGCGGTCAGCAGGTGCGCAGCAGCCGGTCCAGGACCCGGTCGCCGAACTCGAGGCCGTCGATCGGCACGCGCTCGTCGACGCCGTGGAAGAGCGACGTGAAGTCCAGGTCCGGGGGCAGGCGCAGCGGGGCGAAGCCGAAGTGGCGGATGCCGAGGCGCTGGAACGACTTCGCGTCGGTGCCGGCCGCCAGCATGTACGGCAGCACGCGCGCCCCCGGGTCCTCGGCCTCGATCGCGGCGGCCATCGCGTCGACCAGCCGCCCGTCGAACGTGGTCTGCACCGGCGGCAGCGTGTCCCACTCCATCTCGACGCCCGGGCCGAGCACCTCGGCCAGCTCGCGCTCGAACGCCGCCTCCCGCCCGGGCAGCATCCGCCCGTCGACGGTCGCCTCGGCCACCGCCGGGACGACGTTCGCCTTGTACCCGGCGCTGAGCATCGTCGTGTTCGCCGTGTCACGCAGCGTGGCGCCGATCATGCGCGCCAGCGACCCCAGCCTCGCCACCGCGGTTTCGGGGTCGTCCGGATCCAGCGGTTCCCCCGTGAGCTCCGACACCCCCGTCAGGAACTCCCGCACCGGCTCGGTCAGCACGAGCGGGAAGCGGTGGCTGTCGAGGCGGGTCAGCGCGGCCGCGAGCTTGACCGCGGCGTTGTCGGTATGCACGAGCGAGCCGTGCCCGGCGGCGCCGCGCACCTTGAGCCGCAGCCACATGGAGCCCTTCTCCGCCGTCTCGACGAGGTAGGCGCGCACGTCGTCGCGCACCGTGTACGAGAAGCCGCCGACCTCGCTGATCGCCTCGGTCACGCCCTCGAACAACTCGGGACGGTGATCGACCAGCCACCCCGCGCCGAGCCCGCCGCCCGCCTCCTCGTCGGCGAGGAACGCGAACACGATGTCACGCTCCGGCACGATCCCGTCACGCTTGAACCGCCGGGCGACGGCGAGGGACATCGCGACCATGTGCTTCATGTCGATGGCGCCGCGACCCCAGAGGTACCCCTGCCGGATCTCGCCCTCGAACGGCGGCACCGACCAGTCGGACGCGTCGGCCGGCACCACGTCGAGGTGCCCGTGCACGAGCAGCGCCCCACGGCCGGGATCGGCGCCGGGCAGCCGCACGACGACGTTGCCGCGCCGGGGAGCCGGCTCGACGTAGATCGGCTCGTACCCGGCGTCCTCGAGCCGCTCGGCCACGAACTCCGCCACCGCGCGCTCCCCCGTGGCCGTGCGCGCGTCGTCGGTGTTCGTCGTGTCGAACCGGATCAACTCGCGCGCCAGGCTGACGACCTCACTCATCGCCGTACCGTAGCCGCCCTTCGATCATTCACAGCCACTTGGCAGGTTCGCGGGAGAACGGCCACAGCTGTGACGGGCACGGTCGTCGGGGACAGGTTTGAATCTGGATGGAGTACGCGCGATGAGCTCTGCTCACGAGGACGCACCGAACGTCGATCCGGCACCGGCGGGTTCCGCGCCGACGTCCGGCCCGGCCACACCGGCCGGCCCGCACAGTGGGTCACCGCTCGGCAACGATCCGTCGCCGGCAACACCCACGGCGCCCACCGCAAACACCGCAACGTCCGGTAGCGGCGCGACTTCCAACGGTGGCGGCGCCACGCTGGGCGGCGACGGCGGAGCAGACCCGACGCCGGTCTGGGCCGTCGGCGCGACCCCCAGCGGACCCGAGGCAACGCCAACCCGGGCGGGCGGCGGCGCACCCAGCGGACCCGAGGCAACGCCAACCCGGGCGGGCGGCGGCGCACCCAGCGGACCCGAGGCAACGCCAACCCGGGCGGGCGGCGGCGCACCCAGCGGGCCCGAGGCAACGCCAACCCGGGCGGGCGGCGGCGCACCCAGCGGACCGGAGGCAACGCCGACCTGGGCCGGTGCCGGCGCGCCCAGCGGACCCGAGGCAACGGCCGCCCGGGCGGGCGGCGGGGCACCCGGCGGGCCCGAGACGACGCCGATCTGGGCGGTCGGGGCGCCGACCGCACCCGTGAGCGGCGGGCCGATGCCCCCGGCGGCGGCCCGGCGTTCGTCGCGGCTCAAGCTCGGCATCGTGGCGGCGGTGTCGGCGATCATCGTGATCGGCGGCGGGGTGGCCGTCGCACAGGCCGCGAGCGACAGCAACTCCACCGACAACCGCGGTCCGGGCGGCAACGGCGCCCCGGGCTTCCCGGGCGGCGGGCGCGGCGGCAACGGCCAGAACATGCCGGGCGGCGGCCAGGGCTTCCCCGGCGGAGGCGGCCCGGGCGGCCAGGGATTCCCTGGTGGCGGCGGCGCGTTCACCCGCGGTGGCGGCGCGAACGCGCTCGGTGGAGCCCTGCACGGGGACTTCGTCGTCAAGAGCGGCAACGGCCAGTACGTCACGGAGCGTCTCCAGTCGGGCACCGTCACCGCCGTCAGCGCCACGTCGATCACCGCGAAGAGCGAGGACGGGCACGCCACCACCTTCGTCGTCGGGGCTGACACGAAGGTCGGCAACGGCGCGGCGAAGATCTCCGACGTGAAGGCCGGCGACAGCGTGACGGTGATCGGTACGGTCTCCGGCGACACCGCCACCGCCACCGAGATCACCGACATCGCCCTGCTTCGCCAGGGCAACGGCGGCAACGGCAACCGCCAGCGGCCGACCGGCGAGCCGCAGCCGACCCGCACCACCTGAACCGGGCGCCGGCGCCCGCCGGCGTCTCCGGCGTGACCCGGCCGCCGCGGGCTGCACGATCGACGCGGCGATGGCCAGGCCCAGTCCCGAGCCTCCCGCGGCGCGTGTCCGCGATGGATCAGTCCAGTAGAAGCGCTCGGCGTCCTCGCCGACCGGGGGTGCGTTCGAACTCAACGGATCAGCACGAGGATGCCGCCGGCGATGACGGACTCCAGGAAGGCAAGGCGGTCGAGCGGCGAGCAGCTTCGTCCGCAGCGTCCGGCCGGCCGGTCCGCGACCCATACCCCAAGCGTGGCCGAGGTGGGCCGCGATTGATCAGGAATTGCGCACAGCGCCGGGCGGGAGCTGGTGCGGAATGGGCATGGGCGGGCGGCGGTACAGCGTGATCGCCCGGCCGCCCAGCGCCCGCGTCGCGTTGCCGTTGGTGACGCTGCCGAGGATGATCGCGGCGCCCGGGATGAGCTTCGCGGCCATCTTCTTCACCGCGCGCACCCCGGCCATCTGGGCCAGCTTCAGGCCGAGCCGCACGAGCACCTTGCGCATCTCCGGCCGCTGCGCCGGCAGCAGCGCCTCGATGTGCTCCCGGCCGCGGGCCACCGCGAGGGCCGTGCGGGCGGTCTGGGTGTACTTGTGCATCCCCTGCAGCACCAGCAGGTCCACGGCCCGGTCGGGGTGGGCGGGGTCGAGGCCGAAGTTGGCGGCCAGCATCAGCACCATGCGCGCCTGCGTCCAGGCGAGCACCCCGACGTCGAGCAGCGCCCCGGCGACCGGCACGGCCCCGCCGACGGCGCCGGAGAGGCGGGACTGGTTGACGTACCGGTACACGATCATGCTCGCGAGCGCGTCGGCCGGGGCGCCCGGGTTCTGGCCCTTGAGCTTCTCCAGCTCGGCGGCCATCCGGGGGCCCAGCCGCGTGACCGCCTCGATGGCGAGGTGCTCCGGCGCGTACTCCGGGTCGGCCTTCATCTTCGCCCAGAGCCCGGCCGGAGGTCCGTCCTCGCGGACTTCCCCGGCGTCGGCGGCAAGGTCAACTGGCTCGGTCACGCCATTGACGGTACGAAAGCGGCGCCAGTGACTGAAGCCTGGTGACGGATTGCCATCAACCCGTCATATTTCCGCCGAGCAGCGAGCGGGTGATCGTCTCGGCCTGCGAGAGCATCTCCTCGAGGGCCGTGTCCAGGTCGGCGTCGGCGGGGGCGTGGCCGGCCTCGGCGGCGATGAGCACCGCGCGGCGCAGCAGCTCCTTCGTGAACGACGCCGTGACGCCCGCGGTGCGCTCGGCCGCGCGGTCGAGGGCGGCGGCGGTGAAGGGCAGGTCGCGGGCATACAGGCGCATGAGGCGGCGGCGGGCCGGCTCGTCGGGCAGCGGGATCTCGACGGCCAGGTCGACCCGGCCGGGGCGCTGGGCCAGGGCCGGCTCGAGGACGTCGACGCGGTTGGTGGTGAGCAGGAACGCCACGTCGGCGTCGTCGCCGAGGCCGTCGAGGGTCTCCAGGACGGTGAACAGCAGCGGCTGCGGGCCCTGGTGGCGCACCCGGCTGTCGGCGACCAGGTCGCAGTCCTCGAGCACGACCATCGCCGGCTGCAGGGCCCGGGCCAGGCGCGCCGCGTCGGCGACGAAGGCGATCGCGGGGCCGGCCAGCAGCACCACGGTGAGGTCGGGCAGGGCCGAGAGGAGGTACCGCACCGTGTGCGTCTTGCCGGTGCCGGGCGGGCCGTAGAGCAGCAGGCCGCGCTTGAGGTGCTGGCCGGCCGCGCGCAGCCGGTCGCGGTGGGCGGCGATGCCGGCGACGTGGCGGTGCACGCGCTCCAGGACGCCCGCCGGCAGGATGATGTCGGACTCGGCGACGGCGGGGCGGCGGTGGAACGTGATCTCGCCGAGGCCGCGCTCGTACGCCGACCCGCCCAGCGACAGCACCTGCCCGCGCAGCACCGAGCGGAGCAGCATCAGCTCCCGCACGGCGGCGATGAGCCCGGCGGCGGCGCCCTCGTCCGGGGTGATGACCTCCATCTTCGCCGCGAGCTGGCCGCGGTGCACGTCGGCGGCGCGCTGCAGCACGACGACGGGGGCGCCGTCGTGGGTGAACAGCCGCAGGCCGAACGAGACCGCCTCGCGCGTGGTGTCGGGGCCGGTGGCGATGCTCACGTAGTCCACGGCGGCCGCCGGGAACTGCCCGAACCGGCCGGCGTGGTGCAGGATCTCGCTCAGCGACTGGTGGCGGCGCTGCTCGCCGCCGCCGACGCCCACGGTCCGGTGGGTCCCGCAGCGCCGCTGCACCTCGTCGAGGGCGACGTCGAGGTCGACGAACAGGTGGGCCGGGAGCTCCTCGGCGACCACGGGCAGCCGGCGCGGGTCGGCGCCGAGGTGCTCACGCAGGATCGGCAGCAGCGCCGGGCCGTCGGCGTCGTCGGGGCGGGCGTGATGCTGGCTGACGACCTCGTCGAGGAATGTCTTGAACGAGGTCAGGAACTGCGACGTTCGCTCGTCCATACCGAAGCATCATGCCGCACCGGCGTTTGCCCGTGGGGGCGCCGGGTAGCCGCAGCGCCATCATGGACGAGATCAACGTGAACGCGACGGTCAACGGCCGGGCCGAGCACCTGCGGGTCGACGCCGCCGTGACGCTGCTCGACGCGCTGCGCGACCGGCTCGGGCTGACCGGGACGAAGAAGGGCTGCGACCAGGGCGCCTGCGGGGCGTGCACGGTCCACGTCGACGGGCGGCGGGTGCTGTCCTGCCTGACCCTGGCCGTGCAGGCCGACGGGCGGGAGGTGCGCACCGTCGAGGGGCTCGGCGGCACCCACCCGATGCAGGAGGCGTTCGTGCGCCACGACGCGTTCCAGTGCGGGTACTGCACCCCCGGCCAGATCATGTCGGCGGTGGCGCTGCTGAACGAAGGCCGGGGCGGCACCGACGCCGAGATCCGGGAGTTCATGAGCGGCAACCTGTGCCGATGCGGCGCCTATCCGAACATCGTGGCCGCGATCCGGGAGGTGGCCGGGCGATGACGGTGACGTACAGCCGCGCGACCACCCCGGCGGCGGCCATCGCCGAGGTCAGCGCCGATCCGGGCGCGCAGTTCCTGGCCGGCGGCACGACGGAGGTCGACCTGGTGTTCAAGGACGGCGTGGTCGCGCCGCGGCGGCTGGTCGACATCAGCCGGCTGCCGCTGTCGGGCATCACCGTCGACGGCGGCGCGCTGCGGGTCGGCGCGACGACGACGATGGCGCAGATGGCCGCCGACGAGCGGGTCGGGCGGCTGCTGCCGTCCGTGCGCGAGGCGCTGCTGCTGGGCGCGTCGCCGCAGCTGCGCAACATGGCCACGATCGGCGGGAACCTGCTGCAGCGCACCCGCTGCCGGTACTTCCGCGACCCGGCCGAGCCGCGCTGCAACAAGCGCACCGCCGGCAGCGGCTGCGCCGCGATCGAGGGGGGCGCGCGGATGCACGCCATCCTGGGAGCGTCACCGTCGTGCATCGCGCTGCATGCGTCCGATTTGGCGGTACCGCTGACCGCCCTCGGCTCCATCGTGCACCTGCGTTCGGGCGGCGGCCCGCGCCGGGTGCCGCTGACCGAGTTCTACCGGCTGCCGGGGCGCTCGCCGGACCGCGAGAACGTCATCTGGCACGGGGAGCTCGTCACCGACGTGGAGATACCGCTGCCGCCGCCCCAGGCCCGGCAGACCTACATCAAGGTGCGCGACCGCGCCTCCTACGAGTTCGCGCTCGTCTCGGCCGCCGTGTCCACCGTCGTGGAGGCCGGGCTCGTGGTCTCGGCCCGCATCGCGCTCGGCGGCGTCGGCACGATCCCCTGGCGGGCCTGGGAGGCCGAGGACGTGCTGCGCGACGCGCCCGTGTCCGAGGACTCGTTCCGGGCGGCGGCCGACGCCGCCGTCCAGCGGCCGTTCACGGTGCCCGGCACCGAGTTCAAGGTCGAGCTGGCCCGGCGCACGCTGGTGCGGGCGCTGCGCGTCACGACCGGCCTGATCGCGGAGCCGACGCGGTGACCACCGTCGAACGCAGCGTCCTCGGCGCCGGCGTCGACCGGGTCGACGGGCCCGTGAAGGCGTCGGGCGCGGCGCCGTACTCCACCGACGTCTCCTATCCGGACCTGGTCCACGCCGCGCTGGTCCGCAGCACCGTCGCCGCCGGGCGCATCGTCGCGATCGACGCGTCGCGGGCCGAGGCGGTGCCCGGCGTGCTGGCGACCGTCACGCACGAGAACGCGCTGCGGGTCGAGCGCACCGAGACGGGCATGTGGAAGCAGCCGCCCGCGCCGCTGCAGCGCGACGACGTCGTGCACCACGGGCAGTACGTGGCGATGGTCGTCGCCGAGACCTTCGAGCGCGCCACCGAGGCGGCCCGGCTCGTCGAGGTCACCTACGAGGCCGCCGAGCCGGTGATCCGCCTCGACGACCCGCGCGGCCCGATCCTCGAGAACGCCTACGGCACCGACGAGACCCGCGGCGACACCGCCGCCGCCCTGGCCGAGGCCGAGGTGGTGCTGGATGCGCGGTACACGACGCCGGACGAGACGAACAACCCGATGGGCCTGTTCGCGACGGTCGCGGCGTGGGACGAGGACCGGCTCACGGTGCACGACGCGACGCAGTGGCCGGACTCGGCCCGGGCGGCGCTGGCCGGCGCGTTCGGGGTGCCGGAGGACAATGTGCGCGTCCTCGCCCCGTACGTCGGCGGCGGCTTCGGCGCCGGCCTGCGCGTGTGGCCGCACGTCGTGCTCGCGGCGATGGCCGCCCGGATGCTCGAGCGGCCGGTCCGGCTGGTGCTGACCCGCCCGCAGATGTTCACCGGCATCGGTCACCGCCCCGCGACGGTCCAGCGGATCCGCCTCGGCGCCCGCCGCGACGGCACGCTCACGGCGATCGAGCACGAGTCGCTGCAGCCGTCGGCGGTCGACGACGACAACATCGTCGAGGCGGTCACCGCGGTGTCCGCCGTCGGGTACGCCTGCCCGAACGTCACCACCCGCGACCGGGTGCGCCGCCTCAACGTGCCCGTGCCGACGTCGATGCGCGGCCCCGGCGACGCGCAGGGCCACTTCGCCCTCGAGTCCGCCCTGGACGAGCTGTCGTACGAGCTCGGCATGGACCCGCTCGAGCTGCGCCTGCAGAACTACGCCGACGAGCACCCCGGCCTGCGCCTGCCGTGGTCGAGCAAGGCGCTGCGCCGCTGCTTCGAGGTCGGGGCGGAGCGCTTCGGCTGGTGGCGGCGCGACCCGCGGCCCGGCGCGACGCGCAGCGGGGACACGCTCATCGGGTACGGCCTGGCCGGCGTCACCTTCTTCTGGTTCCAGCAGCCGTGCCGGGCCCGCATCACGATCGACCACGAGGGGCGGGCCTTCGTGCGGGCGGCGGCGACCGACATCGGCACCGGGACGTACACGGTGATGACCCAGCTCGCGGCCGACCGCCTCGGCCTGCGCCTCGACCAGGTCCGCACGGGCCTCGGCGACACCGAGCTGCCGGCCGCGCCGATGCAGGGCGGGTCCGGGATGACGGCGTCGCTGGGCAGCGCCGTGCACGACGCCGCCGCCAACCTCATCGACGCGTTCCTGGACCTCGTCGCCGACGACGTGGCGTCCCCGCTGCGCGGCCTGCGGGCCGCCGACGTGGTCCCGGCCGACGGCCGGCTGCACCGCCGCGACGATGCGGGTTCCGGGGAGTCGTACCGCGACATGCTCGAGCGCCACGACCGGACCGACCTCACCGCCGACGGTGAGGCGGCCCCCGCCAAGCCCGAGGAGCTCGGCCTGGCCCCGGCCGGCCCGTTCGCGGCCCGCTTCGCCGAGGTCCACGTCGACGCCGACCTGGGCCGCATCAGCGTGGCCCGCCTGGTGTCGGTCGTCGACGCCGGCCGCATCCTCAACAAGAAGACGGCCCGCAGCCAGATCATCGGCGGCACCGTCGGCGGCATCGGCATGGCGCTGCTCGAGGAGACCGTCACCGACCCCGGCACCGGCCGGATCGTCAACGCGACGCTCGCCGACTACCTGATCCCGGTCAACGCCGACATCCCCGACCTCGACGTCGTCTTCGTCGGCGGCCCGGACCGCTTCAACCCGGTCGGCGTCAAGGGCGTCGGCGAGATCGGGCTGGTCGGCGTGGCCCCGGCGATCGCCAACGCGGTCTTCCACGCCACCGGCCGCCGCATCCGCGACCTGCCGATCACCCTCGACCGCCTCTTGTGACGAACGCGTCACGTTGTGCCGTTGGGCGCGGTCCCTGGCTACGCTCGGGCGATGGGGAGTGAGCAGGGGGCCACCTGGGAGCCGCGTTCCCGGGTCGGTGCGGTGGTCGTCGCCCTGGTGCGGGGCGACCAGGACGCAGCGGAACGGGCGGCCGAGCGGCCGCCGGACGAGCAGGACCCGCGCGTGCTCGACGCCGCGATCGAGCTGGCGGTGCGCAGCCTCTTCGACGAGGACACCGAGCCCGGCCAGGTCGCCGAGTTCGTGGCCACGATGCGCCAGGACGTGGAGGTCGACCCGGCGGTCGCCGAGGCGCTGATCCGCGCCCAGCTCGGCGAGCCGGCGCTGCTGGAGGCGTTCCCGCCCCAGGCGGTGAACGACACAACGTGGTCGACGCTGGGGTACCTGTGCGAGCGCCGGCTCGGCCCGGAGGACTCCGAGCAGCTGGTGGCGTCCGCCGAGGAGCGCGCCCTGCCCGCCGCCTAATCAGACCGGGACTCGTGCCGATCCCGCCACCGTCCGCGCCCGTCGACACGGCGGCCGTCGAGATCGTCGCGTCGCTGGTGCGGGGCCTGGGCTTCTCCCGCGTCCCGGCCGGCGGCCCGGCGCGGGCCCGCCACCTGGAGGCGGGCCCGCCGGCGCTTGACGGCGATGATGCGCGGCCGCCGGTCGCCCCAGCCGGGAAGCCACTGCACGTCGTGCAGGCGCGCCCGGCGGATCGCCTCGCGGTACTGCTCGTCGGTGAACAGCGTCAGGGTGTGCTCCTCGCTCCAGTGCCGGATGCCGGTGCCCGTCTCGCCGAGCAGGTAGTGCATGGTCAGCGTCGAGGTCGTACCGGTATGACGGGACACGCACATCCGGGTGAGGTGCCGGCGGCCGTCGGCGGCGGTGCCGGTGTCGACCGGGCCGGAAACCCACTGGCTCGGCGTGAACCACGGCTCGAGCAGCAGGACGCCGCCCGGTTCCAGGTGCGCGGCGAGGCAGTCCACGGTCTGGTTGAGCTCCTCGACCGACCGGGCATAGCCGATGGAGGAGAACAGGCAGGTGACGGCGCTGAACGTGCGGGCCAGCCGGAAGTCACGCATGTCGCCGGCGTGCACCGTGACCCCGTCGAGGCGGTCGATGGCGGCCCTGCGCATCGGCTCGGCCAGCTCCAGCCCCTCGACGTGCGCGAAGCTGTGGCGGAAGTGGGACAGGTGCAGACCGGTGCCGCAGGCGACGTCGAGCAGGCTGTCCGCCGTGGGGTTGCGCTGCCGGATCAGGTCGGTGATGTCGTAGGCCTCACGCTGATAGTCCTTGCCCGCGGCGACGGTGTAGATGAGCTCGTAGGCCGAGGCAAGATCCTGGTCGTGGACCACGTTCGTCGTTCCTTCGTCGAGCCGGTTGCTGTTCAGTGCGGTGGATCGGTACGGTACGCGCCCACGTTGCGCGGGCAGCGGCGGCGGTCGTGGCCGTCGCCCCGCGCCGGCCGGGGTCCGGCGGAGATCAGGTACAGCCGGTCGGCGATGGCCCGCAGCAGATCGGTGAGATCGGCTCGATCGCCGCCGAGCTGCATCGCCAGCACGCTGCGCACCGCGGCGAGCAGCATCGGGCCGTGCTCGCCCCACAGCGGCGCGTACCACTCGATCCGCCGGACGAGCCCGCGCAGGTCGCCGTGCCCGGTCGCCGTACGGCCCGGCTCGTCGTCGGCGGCGGGCAGCAGCAGCCCGCGGGTGACGGTGAGGTAGGCGTCCCACGCCGCTCGCTGTGCTGCCGGCATCCCGACCGCCGACCTCCCATTATTGAAGATCTTTGCAAGTTAGCATGTCGTCATGCCAGCGCCCACACCCAGGCGACCCGGGGGGCCGGACTCGGCTGGCCGACTAATATTCGGCCGTGGCGAGCC
Source organism: Dactylosporangium sp. CA-139066 (assembly GCF_050936175.1). Classification (NCBI taxonomy): domain Bacteria; kingdom Bacillati; phylum Actinomycetota; class Actinomycetes; order Micromonosporales; family Micromonosporaceae; genus Dactylosporangium; species Dactylosporangium sp. CA-139066. The sequence goes on from NZ_JBNJNH010000001.1 coordinate 5,831,049, forward strand.
CTCTGGTGGAGACGAAGCTGTTCGTGCCCCGGCCCCGCCGCGACCTGGTGGCCCGGCCGCGACTCGGGGAGCGGCTGGCCCGCGACGCGAAGCTGACCCTCGTGTCCGCCCCGGCCGGCTTCGGCAAGACGACCCTGCTGAGCTCGTGGCTGGCCGGGCGCGACCGCCCCGTCGCCTGGGTGTCGCTCGACGAGGGCGACGGGCGGCCGGAGGTCTTCTGGGCGTACGTCGTCGCCGCCCTGCAACGCGTGGTGCCGGACCTCGCCGTCGACCCCGCGCGGCCCCTCGAGACCGTCCTGGCCACCCTGGTGAATGAGCTTGCGGCGGTACCGCACGACGTCGACCTCGTCCTCGACGACTACCACCTCGTCGACGGCGGCGGCGTCCGCGACGGCCTGGCGTTCCTCCTCGAGCGCCTCCCGCCCCAGGTGCACCTCGTCATCAGCACCCGCGCCGACCCGGCGCTTCCCCTGGCGCGGCTGCGGGCCCGCGGCGAGCTCGTCGAGGTGCGCGCGGCCGACCTGCGCTTCACGCCCGAGGAGGCCGGCGCCTACCTCGGCGACGTGGCCGGGCTGGCGCTGTCCGGCGACGACGTGGCGACCCTGGCCGGGCGTACCGAGGGCTGGATCGCCGCCCTGCAGCTCGCCGCCCTGTCGATGCAGGGGCGAAGCGACGCCGCCGGGTTCATCGCCGGCTTCGCGGGCGACGACCGGTACATCGTCGACTACCTCGTCGAGGAGGTCCTCGGCCGCCAGCCCGACGACCTGCGGGCGTTCCTGCTGCGCACCTCCGTGCTCGACCGGCTCTGCGGGCCGCTGTGCGACGCCGTCACCGGCGAGCCGGGGTGCCGGGCCGTGCTGGAGGCCCTCGACCGGGGGAACCTGTTCGTGGTACCGCTGGACGACAACCGCCAGTGGTACCGCTACCACCACCTGTTCGCCGACCTGCTGCGGGCCCGGCTGCTCGACGAACGCCCGGCCGAGGTCGACGGGCTGCACCGCCGGGCCGCCGAGTGGTACGACAAGCACGGCGAGCCCGTCCCCGCGGTCCGCCACGCCCTCGCCGCCGGCGACGACGAGCACGCCGCGACGCTGGTGGAGCTCGCCATCCCGGCGCTGCGCCGCAGCCGGCAGGAGGCGACGATCCGCGCCTGGGCCGACGCGCTGCCGGCCGCGGTCGTGCGCGACCGGCCCGTCCTCGCCGCCGGCCTGGCCGGGGCGATGCTCGCCGCCGGGGAGCTGGACGGCGTCGAGGAGCGGCTGCGCGACGCCGAGCGGCGCCTCGACGCGCCCGGCGACCCGGTCGCGGCCGACCCGGCGGAGCTGCAGCGGCTGCCGGGGGCGCTCGCGATGTACCGGGCCGCGCTCGCCCTGGCCCGCGGCGACATCCCGGCCACCCTGGCCAGCGCCGGGCTGGCCATCGAGCGCGCGGTCGCCGACGACGACCTGGTGCGCTCCGGCGCGGCGGGCCTGTCGGGCCTGGCCCGCTGGGCGATCGGCGACCTCGAGGCGGCGCACGCGGCCTACCTGGTGTGCATCGACGGGCTGCGGCGCATCGGGTACGTCCCGGACGTCCTCGGCTGCACCATCACCCTCGCCGACATCCGCGCCACGCAGGGCCGCCTCGGCGAGGCCCGGCGCGCCTACGAGCAGGGGCTGCGGCTGGCCGAGTCGTCCGGCGCCGCGCCGCGGGGCACCGCCGACATGCACGCCGGCCTGGCGCTGCTCGCCGTCGAGCGCGACGACCTCGAGGCCGCCGACGCGCACCTGCGCCGCTGCGAGGAGCTCGGCGAGCACGCCGGGCTGCCGCAGCATCCGTACCGCCGGCGGGTCGCCACCGCGCTGCTGCGCGCCGCCCGGGGCGAGACCGACGCCGCGCTCGGGCTGCTCGACGAGGCCCAGCGGGTGTACACCGGCGACTTCTCCCCCGACGTGCGCCCGATCCCGGCGCTGCGGGCGCGGGTCCTCGCCGCCGCCGGCCGGCCCGGCGAGGCGGCGCGCTGGGCGGCCCAGCTGGGGCTGAGCGCCGATGACGAGCTGTCGTACCTGCGGGAGTACGAACACGTGACCCTCGCCCGCGTCCTGCTCGCGCAGCGCGGCGACGCCGAGCCGCTCCTGCGCCGGCTCCTCGCGGCGGCCGAGGCCGGCGGCCGCGGCGGCAGCGTCGTGGAGATCCTGGCGCTGCTCGCCCTCGCCGCGCAGGCCCGCGGCGACACCGGCGGCGCGCTGGAGCCCCTCGCGCGGGCGCTGCGCCTGGCCGAGCCCGAGGGGTACGCGCGGGTGTTCACCGCCGAGGGCGAGCCGATGGCCGCCCTGCTGCGGGCCCTGACCCGGCGGCGGGGGGCGTGGGCGTACCCCCGCCGGCTCCTCGACGGGTTCGGCGCGGCACCGGCCGCCCTGGTCGAGCCGCTGAGCGAGCGGGAGCTGGACGTGCTGCGCCTGCTCGGCACCGACCTCGACGGCCCGGACATCGCCCGCCGGCTGAGCGTGTCGCTCAACACGCTGCGCACGCACACGAAGCACATCTACGCCAAGCTCGGCGTCAACAACCGCCGCGCCGCCGTGCGGCAGGCCGCGCAGCTGCGCCTGCTCAGGCGCTGACGCGCGCTCACCACATGTGGTGATGACCGCTCACCACCTCGATTCCTACGGTGCTCCCACCCAACGGTGAAGGGAGCGCCATGCGGTACGAGATCCGGGTCAAGGGACGGCTCGAGCCCCGCTGGCAGGCGTGGTTCGACGGGATGACCCTGACGACCGGCGCCGACGGCGTCACCGCCATCGAGGGGCCCGTCGTGGACCAGGCCGCGCTGTACGGCCTGCTGCACACGCTGCGCGACATCGGGCTGCCCCTGCTGTCCGTCGTGCCTGCCGATCCCTCCCAACCGCAAGGAGCCTGAGTTGAGCCCGCGAAAGACCGCGCTGCTCGGCGGCGTCTTCTACCTCGTCACGTTCGCCGCGTCGTTCCCGGCCCTGTTCCTGCTCGGCCCGATCCTGGACGACCCCCGGTACATCCTGAGCGCCGGCGCCGACGGCCGGGTGACCCTCGGCGCGGTCCTCGACATCGTCAACGCCCTGGCCTGCGTCGGCACCGCCGTGTCGCTGTTCCCGGTGGTCCGCCGCCAGGACGAGGCGACGGCGCTCGGCTTCGTCACGTCCCGCGTCCTCGAGGCGGCGACCATCATGATCGGCGTCATCGCGCTGCTGGCCGTCATCTCGCTGCGCCAGGACCTGCACACCGCCACCGGCGCCGAGGCCGACGCCCTGGTCGGCACCGGCCGCGCCCTGGTGACGGTGCGCAACTGGACGTTCCTGCTCGGCCCGAGCCTCATGGCGTCGCTGAACGCGCTGCTGCTGGGGTCGCTGATGTACCGCTCCCGGCTGGTGCCGCGCTTCATCCCCACAATGGGCCTGATCGGCGGGCCGCTGCTGCTGCTGTCCACAATCGCGGTCCTGTTCGGCGCCTTCGATCAGGTCTCCCCGATCTCGGCGGTCGCGACCCTGCCGGTGGCCGCGTGGGAGCTGTCGGTCGGCGTGTACCTGACCTTCAAGGGCTTCCGCCCCTCCTCGCCGGTCCTCGCCCCGGCCTGATCGCGGCCGGGCACGCCTCCGGCGGCAGCCGGGCGGCGGGCGAGGACGGCGTCGGCCGGGTCCGTCCAGCACGCGTCGGACGGGTCCCCGCCGCCGGTCGTCCAGGCGACCTGGGCGGCGGTGAGGCCCGCCTTCCCGGCGAACGCGGCGGCGTGGATGCGTCAACGAAGTCTGCGTATCACGTCACGATGTGAACGTGACGGTCACGTCGAGTCCGCCCTGTGGGAGGGGCCGGACGTCCAGAGCGCCGTGGTGAGCATCGATGATCGCGGCAACGATCGACAGGCCGAGCCCGAGGCCGTCACTGGTGGACCTTCTGTCATTGCCCAAGCGTTGAAAGGGCTCCAGAAGCATTGGTACCTGGGCGGGCGGGATCACCGGGCCGCTGTTGGAGATCCTCAGGGTGGGCCGGCCGGACTGCACGCCGGTAGTCACGCTGATCCAGCCGTCGGGGACGTTGTGCCGCACGGCGTTGTCCAGCAGGTTCTCGACGAGGCGCTCGATCAGGGCTCGGTCGCCGGACGTGGCTGCCGGATGCAGTGCGGATTCGATCCGGAGGCCGGGATCGCCGCCCTGGGTGAGGGTGTGCCTGGTGACCGTCGCCAAGTCGACCCGCTGCCGCTGGTGCAGGCCCTGCTGACTTCGTGCCAGGGTCAGCAACGCCTCGATGAGGTGCTCCTGCTGCCTGCCGGCGACCAGCACGCGTCCCAGGACGGCCCGCAGCGACGGGGCGTCGGCCTGCGGGTCGGCGAGGGCGACCTCCGCCAAGGTGTGCTGCAGCGTCAACGGCGTGCGCAACTCATGGGAAGCGTTGGCGATGAACCGCCGCTGCGCGGTGAACGCGGCCTGCAGTCGATCCAGCAACTCGTCGAAGGTATCGGCCAGCTTCTTGAGCTCGTCGTCGGGCCCGGACACGGCCAGACGCCGGTCGAGCCGGTCGGCCGAAATCCGCCGGACGGTGGCCGTCATGTCAGCCACCGGCCGCAGTGCTCGCCCCGCCATCACCCAGCCGATGCATATCGCGGCCGACGCCATGACCGCCAACGCAACCAGCGAATTGACCAGCAGCCGACGCAATGTCTCGGCCTGCTGCCCATGCGCTGCGACCTCCGGCGATGCGGATGCGCCGGGCGGCGCCGGAGCGGCCGGTGGCGTCGGGAAGGGCGAGTACGCGACCAGGACGTAGATGAGGGCAACCAGCAGGACCCCGGCCGCCAGGAACAGGCCGCCGTAGATCAGCGCAAGCCGCAGCCGTATCGACTGTCTCATATCCGGTACCCCGCCTGCGGGACCGTTTCGATCAGCGGGGGGTCGCCGAGCTTGCGGCGTAGCCGGCTGATCGTCACCTTCACCGTCTGGGTGAATGGGTCGGCGAACTCGTCCCAACACTGCTCCAGCAGTTGCTCGGCGGAGATCACGGCACCCCCGGCGGCCAGCAGCAGCTCCAATACGGCGAACTCCTTGGGAGTCAACGGCAGCCGGTGGCCGTCGCGGGTGGCCACTCGGGTCGCTGGGTCCAGGCGCAGGTCGCTGTGGACGAGTACCGGCGGGACCGCCGTCTGCGATCGTCTTGCCAGTGCCCGGATGCGAGCGACCAGTTCAGCAAAGGCGAACGGCTTGGACAGGTAGTCATCGGCGCCGATGCCCAGCCCGGTCACCTTGTCGTCGGTCGTTCCCGCCGCGGTGAGCATCAGCACCCGCGCCGGATAGCCCCGGTCGACCAGCGATCTGCACACCTCATCGCCGTGCCGGCCGGGTAGGTCCCGGTCGAGAATCACGACGTCGTAATGGTTCACCGAGGTTCGCTGCAGCGCGGCGTGACCGTCGAGCACCACGTCGACGGCCATGCCCTCGCGGCGCAGCCCCGCGGCTACCGTGTGGGCCAGTTCCTCGTGGTCCTCGACGATCAGCACCCTCATGATCCCCTCATCATGCTCGGTTCCCGGTTACAGCGAGGTAACCGCCGCTGTTCCCGTCCCGCAACCGGACCTCTGATTCGCTGGCGGCAGTCACCGACAGAGAGGAAACCACTATGCGCGGCTCAACGATCAGGAACTCCATCCTCGCCTCGGCATTGCTCGCCGCCGGTCTCGGGTTGGGTGGGTGCAAGACCGCCGCCGACGCGAGCACACAGGACACCCGGCCGTTCGTCGCCTGCATGCGCTCACACGGCCTGCCCGACTTTCCCGAGGTCACCGTCTCCTCCGACGGGTTGGTCAATTTCGACATCAGGAATGAGCGGGTCGATGCCCGGTCCGAGAAGTACGGCGCGGCGGTCAACGCGTGCCAGTCGCTGCTGCCCGACGGCACCAGGCTGCCGGGCGCGCCCGCAGCGCCGGTTGCCCCTTCGCTGCCGTAACAGGGACGCCCGCGCCAACGCGCCGCCGCTGCGGCGGCGCTCAGAACCGCAACCCGCCGCGCCCCACCCGACGCACCAACCGCCGCCCGCGCGACCTCGTCACCGCCGTGACCAGCAGTTACCCCGGCAATGCAATGATCCTGCTGCGCACACCACCTCGGGATTGACGTGAAGCGTCTCGTGCAATTGTCTGACGCTTTCATTCGGGTCGTGCACACGTCGGTGACGAAATACGCGGGGAATACCCCGGCATTGGCGCCCGGCATCGCCGCAGCATGAGCTTCCGGCCTTTCGCCAGGCCGGATGCCAGCCGGTGAAATTCTTGCGCCGAACGTCTCATTCGTTCCGGCTATGCCATCGGGATACGGTCGGCGAATGGGTACGACCGCCGGTGGCGGCGCAATAGTCGACGTCTCGAACGTCTGCTGGTCAGCCGAAATTCCGCCCGCCGATCCAGGGAGGGCCCGGCCGAATCTCGACCGTCTCGACGCGGTGGTGCGCGCCTGGCGCGCGGCGCACGGGGCGGCGGCGCCGCTGCGGCTGGTCGCCGACCGGTCGCTGCCGCACTACCTGTCGGCGGCCGACCGGCGGCGCTGGCCGCGGCTCGCGCGGGAGTTCGAGATCACCTCCGTGCCGGTCGCCGACGAGCTGATCCTGCGCGAGGCCGAGGCGAACGGCTGGACGGTGCTCAGCCGCGACCGGTTCCTGGACCACCGCCCCGAGCACCCGTGGATCGAACGGCATCCGGAGCGGTTCCTGAGCTGGCGGTGGGGGGCCGGCGGGCTGGCCTTCGTGCCGTCCGGCGTGCGCCCCGAGGCGCGCCAGGTCGTGTCGCGCATGCGGGAGCTCAAGCACCTGCAGTGCGCCGGGCTCGACCCGCGCCGGCACCGCGACGTGCTGCGGACCCGGTGGCGCTGCGCCACCGGGGGCTGCGCGCAGGGCGAGCATCCGCTCGGCGAGCTGCTGCTGTGGCCGGCGGTCGACCGGGCCGGCGGGGCGCACTGCCCGGTGTGCGAGAGCACGCTGGTGCCGCTCGGCCCGCGGGCCCTGGTCCGGCAGCTCGTGATCGGCACCGCCGACGGCGGCGCGGAGCTGCTGCGGCTGCCGATCGAGGCCGACGCTCCCCTGCTGCTCGGGCGCGGCCGCAGCCCGGGCGTCGACCTGGAGAGCATGCCGGAGCCGCCGCCGCGGATCGGCCGGCTGAGCCGGCAGCACCTGCTGCTCAGCCTCGACGGCTCCGGCGGGCTGAGCGCGGTGGACCTCGGCGCGACCAACGGCACGACGCTGGTGCGCATGCGCGCCGACGCCACGCGGCTGCTCCCCGACCGGCCGGTGGTCGTCGGCGGCACCGACCATCTCCTGCTCGCCGGGGTGCTGCGGGTCTACCTGTCGGGCCGCCGGTTCCTGGCCGCCGGCGAGACCGGCGCGCTCGAGACCGGGCAGGAGCCACCGGCACACGCCACGGCCGGCGCGACCAAGGTGACCGAGATCGGCCCGGCGGCCGGTGGAGAGGACAGCCCGTGCTCCTGAACGTCACGCGGATCGGCGCGCTGCGCCAGCTGGTCCACAAGGGCTTCGCGGTCGTGGAGGGCGATCCCGCCCCGGCCTCCGGCCACCACGGCGTGACGCTGCACACCCGGCCCGGCGCGCCGCCCGGCCTGTGGCACGCGAGCACGCCGCTGACCTGGCTCGGCAGCCAGGAGAGCCGCGCCCGGTGGGCCGGCAGCCTGGCGGGCGCCCTGAGCGAGGCGGCGCGCCGCGCCGTGCTGCTGCCGGCGGCCACGACCACCGAGATCGGCGGCGCCCGGGTGGTCGCGCCGACCGGCGACGACGTCCACGTCGTCGAGGTCGCCTCGACCGGCGAGCAGGAGGTGCTGTGCAACCTGGTCCGGGAGCACGTCCCGCTGCTCATCGCGCTGGCCGGGCGGGCCGATCCGGGCGGCTCGGCGGTCGACGGGTCGCACCGGCTCGCCGGGTCGCGCGAGCACATCGCCGCCCGCTACCTCGCCTCGACGTCGCCGCGGCACCTCTCGCGGGTCGAGGCCGAGCTGCGCCGCGCCGACGGGATCGCCCAGATCGCGTGGATGGACGTGTTCCCGGGCCGCGAGCCGGACGGGACGCTGACCGTGACCGTGCGGTGCGTCGACGCGGCCGCGAGCCTGGCCACCACGCGGGCCCACGCCGTCCTCGTCGGCGCGCTGGCGCTGCGGGCCCGGCGGCTGGTGCGCGACGGGCGCCGGCTGGGCAACGTCCCCCAGGAGCTGCTGGAGCGCAACCGTGTCCGCGTGATCGCCCGCGGCCTGCGCGCGCGGCTCGCGGTCGACGCGCCGCCCGCCGGGCCGCGGGAGCGGGGCCAGCGCGGCGCGCCGCCGCGCGAGGCCGCCGCCCCCGAGCCGGTGCCGGCCCGGACCCAGCTGCGCCGGTTCCTGGAGCAGACGCTCTCGATCGAGCTGGACAACCTCGGCGCCACGCCCGAGGAGCTCTTCCCCGTCGTGGCCCCGATCGACCTGCCCGACCTGGGCCTGTCGCACATCGCCACCGAGGACTCGCTGCTGCGCGCGTGGGCGGCGCAGCAGCGGGCCGGGTTCGCCGGCACGGCCGCGCGGGCCCTGCTCGACCCGGGCGCCGGCGGCCCGCTGCTGCAGGCCGCCCGGCAGGTCGCGCCCGGCCGCACCGGCCTGCTGCTGGACGAGTGGGCGGCCATCGTCGCGGCCCGCCGCGGCGCCGGCGACAACCCGCCGAGCCGGGCCCCGAGCCAGCGAACCCCAGACCGCCGAAGCCGGCCCGGGCGCACCGGCCGGGCGCCCTCGAACCAGAACGGGAGTGCGGCGCGATGACGATGCCGGACCTCGACGTGGTCGTCGACGCGCGGCAGTGGCCGGTCGACCTCGCCGAGCCGAAGCGGATCGGCGAGCTGTGGACGATGATCGAGGACGCGATCCGGGGCCGCGACCTCGGTGACGGGCCCACGCTCACGCTCGACCATCCCGACGGCGCGGTGCGGGTCGGGCTGGTGTGGAGCCGCCTCGGCGGCCGCCCGGTGGTCGGCCCGGACACGACGTTCCAGATCGTCAACCTCATGGAGCGGCCCCGGATCCGGTACCGCTGCAAGGAGTGCGCCGCGGCGGGCCGGACCGAGTACGGCGCGTTCACCTGCCGCGACTGCGGCTCGGCCGAGCGCGACAACCGGCTGTGCGACGACCACGTGCGCATCCTCGACGGCGCCCTGATCGCCACCTGCGCGCAGCACGCGCCCGCCTGCGCCGAATGCGGGCGGGCGGCCACCTTCCGGTGCGGCGGCCAGCGCTGCCAGCGCCGCCGGGCCCACTGCGACAGCCACCGCCGCGCCCACCCGCACGACCCGGACGTGAGCTACTGCCCCGAGTGCTACGACGTGCAGTTCCCCAGCTGCGAGCGGCCCGGCTGCACGAACGTCGGCGTGGCCCGCTGCGAGATCACCGACGAGCGGCACAACGCCTGCGGCGCCCGCGCGTGCGGCCTGCACATCCGGCGCTGGCAGGTGTTCGGGGGCGAGCGGCTCGGGCTCGGGCTGTGCCGCCGGCACGCGCAGGCGCTGCCCGGCTACCCGCCCGACTGGCTGATCGAACAGATCGTCGCGGGCGCGTGCGTCCGCGCGGCGACCCGCCGCCGCGACGCCGAGCCGCTGCCGAGCCTGCGCGGCTTCGCGCACAGCCTGCGCCGGCGTGGGCACGAGGAGCTGGCGCTGAACTTCCGGTGGATCCACCGGACGCTCGGCGGGCTGGAGCGGGCGGCGGGCCCCTACGCCCAGGCGCTGCAGGAGCGGCGGCAGGGCGCCGGGCGGTACCGCACCCGCAAGGGCTGGGACGCCGAGCTCGGCGAGATCGAGATCGGCGAGGGCCGCGGCCGGCAGCTGGTCGAGCGGCTGCGCGAGCTGGTGCGCTGGACGCTGCGGCGTGACGGCCCGGCGATCGCGGCGGCGCTGGAGCTGGCGGACTTCAACCCGGCCCGGGAGGTGCGCGGCCAGATGCGCCCGGCCCTGCTGTTCGTGCGGCTGCCGGAGCACTACCGCGGCCTGTTCAAGGCGCACAGCCGGCAGTTCGCCGAGTCGCTGTCGGCGCACGAGCCCGGCGGGGTCATGATCCGGATCGAGGGGGACATGCGAGGCGGTCGCCGATGATGAGCTCGCAGGACCATCGCGTCGTCGCCGTGCCGCCCCGCGGCCTGGTGCGCGGCCAGCACGTCGGCGTGCCCGCGGCCGGGCCGGACGGTCCCGCCGTGCTGAGCGTCGCCGGCGGCCGCACGCTGGCCGTCGTCGCGCACCGGCAGCTCGACGTCCCGGCCGGGGTGCTGGCCGTCGGCGAGGACCTGCGCGACGAGGCGAACCTGCAGGAGGGGACGCAGTGGCGGCTCGAACCGCGGGCCGCCGTCGACGCGGGCCGAATCGTGCTGGAGCTGTCGACCGAGCGCCGGCCCGAGGACGTCGCCGACGACATCGCCGGCGCCGGCCTGGTCGGCACCGTGCTGTGGGTGCCGGCGGCCGAGGACGACCTGTGGCTGGACGTCGCCGACGTGCCGTACCGGGTGCTGCAGGTCGACGTCGCGCCCGCGCGCAACGTCCTGGCGCGCATCGGGCCGCGCACCGTCGTGGAGCTCTTCGCGCCGGGCGTGCGGGCCGGCGTCGACATCGTGGTCCTGGCCGACTGCAGCGGCTCGATGCAGGTCGACGACATCCCCGTGCCCCGGGAGTCGATGCGGGCGCTGCGCGGGCAGCAGCACATGACCCGGATGGAGGCGCTGCAGGAGGCGCTGCTGGACCTGCTCGCGGTGCGGCTGCAGGTCGCCGGGCGGATCTCGCGCATCGCGCTGGTGTCGTTCGAGCACACGACGGAGGTCCGCTTCCCCCGCGGCGGCGGCATGGCCCAGCTCGACGCCAGCGCGCCGCCCGAGGTCATCAGCCAGTTCCGCGAGGCCGTCAGCCTGCTGCGGCCCCGCGGCGGCACCGCCATCGGCAACGCCCTGCACGCGGCCGGCGACCTGCTGTACCAGCACGGGCACCAGGGCAACGAGCGGCTCGTGGTGCTGGTCAGCGACGGCGCCGAGTGGGCGCCGACCGGCGACCTCGGCACCGGCGAGATCATCGACGCGGAGTCCGAGCCGGTCAGCATGATGGAGCACCTGCACACGCAGATGGGCATCCGGCTGCACGCGATCGGCCTGAGCACCCGCGAGCTGTTCCTGCGCCGCTACGCCCACCGGCCCGGCATCACCCCCGACCACGAGCTGCTCGAGGAGCTGGTGAAGGTCGGCGGCGGGGACCCCACCACGATCGGCGGCCTGGAGGTGCTCGCCGAGTACTTCTCCGGCGTCGGCGCCGGCATCACCCACCGGGTGCGCCGGGCGCTGTCCACGCCGCCGCGCATGGTCCTGGACGAGCAGGCGCGGCGCATCCTGCACGACAGCGGCCGCGCCGGCGTGCCCGCGACCGGCGTGCTCGAGCACGTCGAGGCCTTCGGCCGGGCGCTCACCCGGGCCGAGGCGGCCGCGCCGCGGGTGCTGGCCGCGTCGCTGCTGACCCGGCGCGACAGCGGCATGCGGGCGATGCGGGAGCTGCAGTCGGCGACGTCGGAGGGCGAGTTCCTGACCCGGATGCGCCGGGTGCCGCGGCTGCTGCGGCCCATGGCGCAGTCGCCGCAGCCCGGCGCGGTCCGCGAGCTGGAGGCGCTGCTCGAGCAGCTGCAGGCCATGCTCGCCGCGGACCCGGCCGACCTCGACGGCGTCGCGCGGGTCTGCGCCGCCCGCGGCACCGCGCCCGGCGCGCTGGTGACCGCCGTCGCCGTCACGCTCACCGCCCTGCTGCAGCGGGTGGCCGAGGAGCTGGAGCGGATGCCGGCCCGCGAGGCGGGCGGCGCCGGCGCCGCCCCGCCGCCGCGCCGGCCGGCGCCGACCGAGGTCGGCTTCACGGTGCGGGACTGATCGGCGATGACGCCGCCGCCGCGCACCGAACCGGCGCCCGACCCGCCCGACCTCGACCCGGCCGGCCGGCCCGGGTGGTACGTCGGGGAGTCCGAGGTGTCGCAGTACCAGCTCGTCCGGCGGGTGCACAGCGGCGGCGAGGGGGTGCTGTGGCAGGCGACCCGCACCCAGGACGGCGCGTCTCGGCCCTGGGCGGTCAAGGTGCTGCTCGCCGAGCACATCGACCGCACCGACGACGAGACGCGCCGCCAGTCGCTGGAGCGCTGGCACCGCACCTGGGACGAGACCATCGAGCGGACCGTCGCGCTGCGCTCGATCCCCGGGATCGTGCCAGTGGTCCGCGTCCTGATCGGGCCGGTCCCGCACCGCTTCCGGCAGGCCCCGCCGGGCTCGCCGCTGACCCTGTACCTCGTGACGCCCTGGGTCGACGGCCAGAACCTCGCCGAGTGGCGGCGCAGCGACCGGCGCGCCCCGCAGGAGGTGCGCGACGTCGTGGTGCAGCTGTGCCGGCTGGTCGACGACGTCGCCGCGGCGGGCCTGGTACACCGCGACATCTCCCCCGGCAACGTCATGGTCGGCGCCGACGGCCGCGTCAACCTCGTCGACTTCGCGTTCATGCGCCCCACCGGCGCGGTCACCCGCCGCATCGCCACCGAGGGCTTCACGGCCCCGGAGCTCGACATCGACCCCGCCAACGACCGGTACTCGGTCGGCGCCGTCGTCCACCACCTGCTGACCGGCGCCGCGCCCGCGGCCGGCCGGGCCGCGCCCGCATCCGCGCGGCGCCAGCTCGTCGACCGCGGCTTCTCCCCCGCGCTGGCCGAGCACGTGACCCGGCTGCTGGACGCCGAACCGGCCGCCCGGCCCGCCCCGCTGTCGGACTGGGCCGGCACGTTCGCGCAGCTGCTCGACGCGCCCGCCGAGCGGGCCACGTACCGCGACCTCGCGCTGGCCGCCGACGCCTACGGCGGCACGGTGCTGGCCGGCGCCGGCGGCGGCGCGGTGGCGACCGGGCGGCTCTCGCCGACGATGTACCCGGCCCTGCGCCGCGACACCGCCGGGCCCACGGGGGTCGCCGCGGTGTCGGCGGCGCGCCGCGGCAACGGCACCGTCGCCCTGGCCGCCGGCACCGACGGCGGCGAGCTGTGGCTGCGGCCCGACGACTGCTGGCTGCGGGTCGACGGGATCGTCGCCGCCGGACCCGTGCGGCTGGCCGGGTGCGGCGACGGTTCGGTGCGCGCCTTCGTCGTCGACGACCGCGACCGGCTGGCGGCGGTCACGATCCCGCTCGCCGGCGCGGCCACCGTCGCCCGCTTCGACGCCGGCCTGCGCCGCGTGCTCGCCGCCTGCGAGGGCCCGGACGGCGCGCCGGTCGTGCTCGCCGAGACCGCCGGCGGCGACGTCGTCAGCGGCACCCCGGGCCGCCTGCTCGACGTCGGCCTGTGCGGCGTCGACGCGGCCGACATCGCCGGCAACGACTGGGGCGAGCTGGTGTGCGTGGCCCTGCGCCGCGCCGACAACCGCATCGCGGTCGCCGAGACCATCGCCGGGGAGTGGGAGGAGCCGCGGTGGTCGCCGGCGCCCGCGGAGTCCGCCGACGTGGCCTGCACCGGCCACCGCAACGGCGTGACGCTCGCGGTCGCGGCGGCCAGCGGCCTGTGGGTCGGCCGGCCCGACGACGTCGCCGGGCTGACGCGGCGCTGGGCGGAGCCCACCGAGCGCGTCGTCGCCGCGTGCGGCCCCGGGTGGCGGGTCCAGGTGGCCGCGGTGGCGCAGCCCGACCCGGTGCTGTGCGAGGAGGCCGGCGCCGGCAGCTGGCCGGAGGCGGCCGTCGCGGTCAGCGGCTGACGCCCGCCTCGGACGGCCGTCCCGCCGGCTCGCCGGACAGCGGCTTGACCAGGGTCTCGAACGCCAGGTCGGCGCGGCGGGGCCGGCCGAAGCGCTCGTCGCCGTACGGGAACGGGCTGAGCTCGCCGGTGCGCCGGTAGCCGCGGCGCACATACCAGGCGATGAGCTCCTCGCGCTGCACGATCACCGTCATGCGCATCTCGGCGGTGCCCCACTGCGCGCGGGCGTACCGCTCCGCCTCGGCCAGCAGCCCCGCGCCGAGACCGCCGCGCTGGCGGCCGGGGTCGGCGGCGAACATGCCGAAGTAGGCGTAGCCGTCGCGGCGCTCGACCTGGCAGCAGGCGATCGGGGCGCCGGCGGACTCGGCGACGAGGACGGCGCCGCGCGGGTCGGCGATCGCGGCGGCCACCATCTGCGCGTCGGTGCGCTGCCCGTCGAGCAGGTCGGCCTCGGTGGTCCAGCCGGCCCGGCTGCGATCGCCGCGGTACGCGGACTGGACGAGGTCGACGAGCGCCGGCACGTCGTCGGCCGCGGCGGTGCGGTACGTCATCTGCTGCATCGGCCCATCATGCCCGGTGGTGGGGACAACCCCACCCCCGACCGGCCTGCCCGCGGGATGCCCTGCGCACCGGCGTTCGCCGAGGCTGGAGCCCATGCAGGAGCGCATCTCGAACCGCCGGACACTGCCGAAGGCCGGGGCGGCCGCGGTCGCCGCGACGATGACGGCCCCGGCCGGGCGCGCCTGGGCCGGCGAGGCCCCGGCCCGCGACCGGCTCGGCGACGAGCTGCGGGGCACGCTCGGGCACATGCACGCCCTCGGCGTCGTCGGCGCGCAGGGCCAGGTCTCGGCCGGCCCCCGCGACGTGGTGGCCCGCGCGGGCGCGGCGAGCCTGGGCGCCCCGGCGCCGATGCCGGCCGGGGGCCGGTTCCGCATCGGCAGCAACACGAAGCCCTTCGTCTCCGCGGTGGTACTGCAACTGGCCGGCGAGGGCAGGCTGTCCCTCGACGACACCGTCGAGCGCCGGCTGCCCGGCGTGGTCACCGGCAACGGCAACGACGGCCGCCGCATCACGATCCGCCAGCTGCTGCAGCACACCAGCGGCCTGTACAACTACATCCAGGACATCGCCGCCGTGCAGACCGCGCAGGAGTACCTGCGCCACCGCTACGACCACTACGACCCGGCCGCCCTCGTCGCCCTGGCGATGCGCCACGAGCCGCTGTTCGCGCCGGGCACCCACTGGTCGTACTCCAACACCAACTACGTCCTCGCCGGCATGATCATCCGCCGGGTCACCGGCCGCTCCTGGGCCGAGCAGGTCCGCGACCGCATCACCCGGCCGCTGGGCCTGCGCGACACCTACTTCCCGTACGACCACCCGTCGCTGCCGCGCTCCTCGGCCCGCGCCTACCAGCAGTTCACCCCCGGCGCCGCGCTGCTGGACGTGACCGAGCTCAACCCGACCGCCGCGGACGCGGCCGGCGGCCTGGTGAGCACCACGGCCGACCTGTGCCGCTTCTGGCGCGCACTGCAGCGCGGCGCGCTGCTGCGCCCGCCCCAGATGGCGGACCTGCACCGCACAGTGCTCGCCGAGACGTACCAGGACGTCCGCCGGGGCATGCGCTACGGCCTCGGCATCTTCTGGGTCCCGACCCGCGACGGCGGCTTCTGGGCCCACCCGGGCGACGTCCCGGCACCAGCACGTTCAACGGCGTGAGCGACTCCGGCGACCGCGCGGTCGTGCTGTACCACACCACGGCCTTCGCCGACCCGGCGACGGGCGGCACCCTCGACAGCCTCGCGATGACCCTGGTCGAGCAGGTGCTGTCGCCCGGGGCATAAATCCAACATGTCGCGGTGAGCCTTTGGCCGTATTTTTCGCCCGACAGGAGAAAAATCCGACAAGTCGCGGCGCGGAGCGCCCGACTTGTCGCAATCCTCGAGAAATATCGGCCAATGTGGACGGCGGACGTCAACTCCGGCGGTGGTGGCGGGGAGCGGACAGCGTGGTCCGCTCCCCGCCGCACGCATCAGGCCGCCATCGCGCGGTACCGCCGCTCGGTCGCGTGGATCAGCACCGAGCACCACATCCGGTACGGCGCCCACCGTTCCGCGATCCGGGCCGCCTCCGCCGGCGACGGGTCGTGCGGCAGGCCGTACAGGCGGCCGATCCCGGCCCGGGTGATCGGCTCGTCCGGCAGCGCGTCCGTGCGGCCGGCGCCGCGCAGCACGATGGCCGTGGCGAAGAAGTCGCCGATGCCGCGCAGGCGCTTCACGTCCGCGTACGCCTCGGCGAGGGGCATCGCGCGCAGGCGGGTGCGGTCCAGGCGGCCCTCGAGCGCGGCGTCGGCGATGCCGTGCAGGCGGGAGATCTTCTCCGCGTTGACGCCGGGCAGCTCGGTCAGGCGGCGCAGCACCTGTGGGGCCGGGAACGCGTGCACGGTGGCGCCCGGCAGCTCGAAGGCCTCGCCGTGCAGGCGGGCGATGCGGGCGCGGATGGCGCGGCCCTGCGTGATGCGCAGGCGGTGGGCGATGACGAACGCGCACGCCGCCTCGTACGGCGAGTGGAACAGCACCGGGCGCAGGTACGCGTGCTCAGCTTGCAGCGCGCCGATCACCGGGTCCGCCTCGCCGACGGCTGGGTAGCCGGAGCCGTCCTCGTCCAGCGACAGCGCGGCGAGGGCCTGCTGCCAGGCGCGCTCGCCCGCGGCGCCGTGCACCGTGCCCTCGACCACGTCGCCGCGCTGGTGCAGGACCACCGCGGCGGAGTGCCGCCAGCCCTCGACGGGGAAGGCCATGACGATGGAGCGGGGCTGGTCGGCGGGGCGGACCCAGCCGCCGAAGTACTCGTTCTGCCGGGCCATGTCGTAGGGGCCCGCGATTCGCGTCTGCATGCGAAGGAGCCTGCGGCGCAGAACACGACATCTGTTGTCATGTTTTCCG
This sequence comes from Dactylosporangium sp. CA-139066, assembly GCF_050936175.1. NCBI lineage: Bacteria > Bacillati > Actinomycetota > Actinomycetes > Micromonosporales > Micromonosporaceae > Dactylosporangium > Dactylosporangium sp. CA-139066. The sequence continues at coordinate 5,847,745 of NZ_JBNJNH010000001.1, forward strand.
CGGTACCGTATCCGGATGCGCGGCGACCGGCTCCTCTCCCTCGTGCTGCTGCTCCAGGCGCGGCCCGCGGCGGCCGCGCCCGACCTCGCCGAGCGGCTCGGGGTGTCCGTGCGGACCGTGCTGCGCGACGTGGAGGCGCTCAGCGCGGCCGGCATCCCGGTCTACACCGAGCGGGGGCGCGGCGGCGGCATCCGGCTGCTCGACACCTACCGGGCGGGGCTGGCCCACCTGAGCCGGGCCGAGGGCGCCGGGCTGGCCGTCGGGCAGGCGCGGCTGGCCGGCGACCTGGGGCTCGGCGACGCCCTCGACACCGCCCTGGAGAAGCTCACCGGCGCCGGCGGGCGGGCCCTGCGCGGCGGGCTGGCCGAGGCCCGCAGCCACGTGCTCGTCGACGTCGACCCGTGGATGCGCACCGGCGAGGCGGTCCCGCACCTGCCCGCCATCCACGAGGCGCTGCTGCGGCGGCGGCGGATCTCCATGGTGTACCGCGACAGCGACGACCTCCGCGCCGAGCGCACGGTCGTCCCGGCGGGGCTCGTCGCCAAGGCCGGCGTGTGGTACCTGGTCACGGCCGAGCCGGCGCTGCTGCGCGTGGCCCGGGTCGAGTCGTGCACCGTGCTGGACGAGCCGGCGCCCCGCCCGGACGGCTTCGACCTGGAGGCGGCGTGGGCGGCGCTGCGCGAGGGCGTCGAGTCCCGCCCCCGCGACCTGCACGTGGTGGCCGAGGCCCGGCCCGAGGCGGCCGCGCTGTGCCGGCGGATGCTGCGCCGCCACCTGCGCAACCCGGCCGCCGCCGGCACCCGGCTGGAGCTGTCGTTCAACGGCGTGGACCACGCCGTCGCCGGCCTGCTCGGCTTCGGCGCCCGCGTCGAGGTGGTCGAGCCGCCCGAGGTCCGCGCCGCGCTGGGCGCGGCCGCCCTCGAGGTCGCGAAGCTGTACGACATGTGATCATTGCCCGGCGGCGGACCGCCCGGGCGGGGCGCGGGGCGCCGGCGAGCGCGCGCTGGCGCTCGCCGGCAACCCGCGGAACGGTCGCTGCTGCGGTTCAGAGTCCGGCGGACAGGGCACCCATGAGCGTGCCGTTCGCCGTGTCGCCGGACATCTCCCAGATCATGCCGCCGAGCAGGTTCTGCTGCTTGACCCAGGCCGTCTTCTGGCCGATCGACCAGGTGTCGTCGAACGTCCACCACTGGCCGTTCGGGCCGGTGTAGCAGTACGTCGACACCGACTGCGTGTCGTGGTAGACGGTGCAGCCCGGGACCATGGCCAGCAGGTTGGCGTACCCCCGCGTGCCCGCCTCCTCGGCGAACTGCCCGGGCGCGGCGCCGGTCGCGCTCTGCCACTCGCCGTTGGTCCCGGCCGGCCCGGCCGCCACGCCCTGCCAGCCGCGGCCGTAGAACGCGAAGCCGATCGTGAGCTGGCGCGGGTTGACGCCCTGGTCGGTGTACGCCTTGACGGCCCGGTCGACGGAGAACGTGAACGAGTAGGGGTCCTGGGCGTCGGCGTAGAGGTTGCCCTGGTGCCCGGTGCGGTTGGGCTCCCACGAGTTGTCGCTGCCGGCCCCGTGGAAGTCGTACCCCTGCACGTTGGCGAAGTCGAGGTAGTCGAACACGCTCGGGGTGCCGTCGGCCTTGGACACGTCCCAGCCCGCGGCCAGCTTCACCGGGTCGGCCGGCGTGAACGCGGTCAGCAGGTAGCGCTTGCCGCCGAGGGCGTCGAGCTGCCTGCGGAACTCGGCGGTCAGCGCCAGCAGGTTCGCCTTGTCCTGCGCGCCGTAGCGGTTGCCGGCGTGCCCATCGGCCCCCGGCCACTCCCAGTCGAGGTCGATGCCGTCGAAGATGCCGGCCGCGCTGCCCGGGCCGCCGGCGCCGTTGTACGTCGGCAGGTTGCCCTTGATGTACATGTCGATGCAGGAGGCCACGAACTTCTGCCGCGACGCCGGGGTGGCGGCGGCGTCGGCGAAGAACTTCGAGTACGTCCAGCCGCCGATCGAGATGAGCACCTTGAGGTTCGGGTACTTCGCCTTGAGCTTGCGCAGCTGGTTGTAGTTGCCGCGCAGCGTCTCCCAGCCGGTGTCGGCGACGCCGTCCACGGACTGCGCCGCGCTCATCGGCCGGCCGTAGTCGGCGTCGGCGTCCCCGGCGCCCGTGCCCTGGTCCGGGTCCTGGGGGTTCGCGGTGGTACCGCGGGTGACGCCCTGCAGGCACGTCAGGTTGACGGGGTCGAGGTTGGCGAACGCGTAGTTGAGGTGCGTCAGCTTCGCCGCGGCGCCGGACGTGTCGAGGTTGCGCACGAAGTACTGACGGCCGTAGATGCCCCACTGCACGAAGTACCCCACCTTGGCGTAGCTGCCGGAGCCGACCGAGTCGTCGGTCGTCACCGCCAGCGCCGCGCTGGCCGGCGAGGCGTTGTCGTAGGTGTCGCGGGCCTTGACCGTGAACGAGTAGGCGGTGAGCGGGGCGAGCCCGGTGACGGTCGCGGTGGTGGCCGTCGTCGTGGCCTTAAGAGTGCCGCCGGCGTAGATGTCGTACCCCGCGATACCGCTCGGGTCGGTCACCGCGTTCCACGCCAGGCTCACGCTGACGGCGGTCTTGCCGACCGCGCGCAGGTTGCCGGGCGCGGGCGGCGCCGTGGTGTCGTCGGCCGGGTTGAGCGTGGTGGCGCTGACGGGCGCGCTGTCGGCGGAGACGTTGCCCCGCGTGTCCTTCGCCCGGACCGTGAAGGAGTAGGACGTGTTCGGGTTGAGCCCGGTCACGGTGGCGGCCGTCCCGGTGACGCTCGTCTTGAGCGTGGTGCCCTGGTAGACGTCGTACCCGGCGATCGGGAAGTCGGTCGCCGCGGCGGCGTTCCAGGTCAGCGACACCGTCTTCGTGGTGCGGCCGCTGACCGCGAGCCCGCCGGGCACGCCCGGCGCCCGGTCGGCGCTGCCGTCGCACTTGTTGCCGTTGATGCGGCAGTTGAGCGGCGCGGTGTTGGTGCCGGTCGCGATGAACCAGAAGCTGTAGGGCTCGGTGTTCTTGCCGGCGGCGACGGTGGCGTTGTAGTGCTCGTTGGTGACCGTGACGTGGTTGCCGGTCCTGGTCACCTGCCCGTTGTAGCCCTGCCCGACGTTGAGCCCGGCGGGCACGTCGAACTCGAGCGTCCACCCCGTGATGGACGCGCTGGTGGGGTTCGTGACGATGTACTTGTCGACCCAGTAGGACCCGTAGTCGGCGGCCGAGAACGCGGCGGTAAGCCCGGCGGTGGCGGCGTCCGCACTGCCCGGCACGGCGACGGCGGTCGATACAAGGAGCAGAGTGGCGGCGAGAAGCCTGGTGGGGTGCACTCGTCCCTCCCTTAGGAAAGTTTCCTATTAGTTTCGAGTCCACCTCCGCCGCAAGTCAAGTATGTCGATGTTTTAATGATTCGTTATGGCTTGGGCGCCGGCAGGGCCTGGGCCAGCAGGGCCTGCGCCGTGCGCCGCACGGTTTCGGCGGCCTCCGCCCGGCTCTGCCCGGCGATGTCGACGAGCCAGATGAGCGTCTCGATCCCGGTCGCGGAGCGGATCGCCACGGCCAGCGCGGTGATGTCGATGTGCGGGTGGCTGTCCCGCAACGGCCGCAGCGCGTCCTCGATCCACCCGATCGCCCGCCCCTGCCGCAGGGCCGTGCGCCCCGCCTCGGGCTCGAGCGACAGCCGCAGCGAGGCGCGCAGCTGCGGCTCCCAGGCGAAGTTGTAGCGCGAGAACGCCGCCATGAAGGCATCCAGCCGGGCGACCGCGTCGGCCGGCGCGTCGTCGCCGAGCAGGCGGTCCGGCGAGATCTGGGGGTGCGCGGCGAGCAGCAGGCTGCGCTGGTTGGGGAAGTACCGGTAGGCGGTGGTCCGCGAGATCCCGGCGCGCTCGGCGGCCTCCTCGACCTGCGGCGTGCACCCCTCCCCCAGCAGCTCGCGCGTGGCCTGCACGAGCGCCTGCCGGGTCTTCGCCTTCTGCCCGGTGCGCCCGGTCGCCTCATATGGAACGCTCATCGGGCTTCATGGTACCGTGGTCCCATGGTACTGGAGTCCCATGAAGCGCTCGACCCGACGGTCAGCGACCCGGAGCACTACCGCGTGGTCTTCGAGAACGAGCGGGTGCGCGTGCTGGAGTACCGCGACGCGCCCGGCGACCGGACCCACCCGCACCGTCACCCGGACAGCGTGATGGTGACCCTGACCTCCTTCGACCGCCGCGTGTCATCGGGCGGCCGGTCGGTCGACGTGACGCTCGAGGCGGGTTCGGTCCGGTGGGTCGGCGCCCAGGAGCACACGGGCGAGAACACCGGCACGACGCCGACGCACAGCATCTTTGTCGAGCTCAAGGAGCCCGCCCCGGCGCCGCCGGCCGGCCCCGCTCGCCTCGGGCCGGGCTAGTCTGCGTCGCATGCGCATGCTGCATCCCGGGCTCCGGGTCACCGACCTGGAGCGGTCGCTCGCCTTCTACACCGCGGTCGGGTACGCGAAGGTCGGCACGGTCCCGGACACGCCGTACGGCAGCCTCACCATGCTGCAGCTCCCCGGCGACCCGTTCGTCAGCCTCGAGCTCGTCCACGACCCGGCGCGGCCGGTCACGGACATCGGCGCCGTCAACCACCTCGTGATCCAGGTCGACGACCTCGCCGCCACGATCGCCGAGCTGGCCGGCCGGGGCGTCGAGGCCGAGCCGCTCAACGACCTGGGCGGGGGCATGCGGACGTCGATGCTCACCGACCCCGACGGCTACCGCATCGAGCTCGTCCAGTGGCCGCCCGGCCACCCCGCCGGCATGTCGTCGTCCGACTTCGCCTGACCGCGCACGAGCCGTGCGGAGAAGGTCCCCGCACCGCTCGTCCGCGACGTCGTCACAGGCAGTCAGTCGTTGATGAGATCGAACTCCTCCCATTGGCCGATCGTGGTCCGGTTGGCGATCAGCGGCTGCGCGCCGGCGTTCTCGGCGGTGACGTACCGGTTGTTGGCCAGGGCCTTGAGGCTGACGCTGCCGTCGGCGTTGTTGATGAGCTGGAAGCTCTCCCACGGCCCGATCGCGGTCCGGCTGGCGATCAGCGGCTGCGCTCCCGCGTTGTCCGCGGTCACGATGAGGTTGTTCGCCCGTGAGCGCAGCGCGACGGCGCCGTTGCCCGCGTCCAGCACGTCGAACGTCTCCCACGGCCCGATGGCCGTGCGGTTGGCGATGAGCGGCTGGCTCCCCGCATTGTCGGCGCACACGTACCTGCTGTTCGCGTGCGAACGGAGGCTGATCGATGATTGCGGGTTCGCCGGGCCGGACTGCCCCGAGACCTGGAACCCGTCCAGGGTGCTGTACGTGCCGGACAGCTTGGTGACCACGACGGTGTGCGTCGCCGATGTCAGGCCGGTGGCGGTGTAGACGGCAACGTTGGAGTGTCGCGTTCCGTCGCTGGGCACGGTGCTGACCGTGGTCTGGGTGCCTCCGTCAATGCGTACACCGATGTTGCCCTGATCGGTGTTCTGCTCGCCGTAGACCTGGATGCCGGTTCCGGTGAAGGTGAACGTCGCGGTCGCCCCGTTGGCGGTGGCGTAGTGGACGTCGTCCTGGTAGTCGCCGAGGCCCCGATTGGAGGCAAGGGCGAAGTTGCTGTAGCTGATCGACGGGTCGGTGTCGTTGATGCGTTCGGATGCGACGGGCCGGCCCACGCCGATGAGCGAGGCCCGGGTGCCGGGCGTGATCGGCACGATGAGGAAGCCGCTCGACAGGCGGGTCACATTGCTGACCTGGGTGCTGCCGACGTAGACGGGCGTGCTGGACGTGAAGCCTTCGCCCGCGACCAGCACCTGCGTGACGCCGGCGGTCGGCGAGACGTAGAAGATCTGCGGGCTGCGCGCGCCGGCCGGACCCGTGCCGGCGAGGCCGGTCCCGGCGGCGGTGAGTTTGGCGTTCGGGACGACGCCGACGCCGGGGGTGTCGGCGATGGTCGTGTTCCCGCTCGCGTTCGAGTCGACCGGCGCGGCGCAGACATAGGCCTGCGCGCCGGCCGCGAAGAAGTTTCCGGTGATCCAGAAGTGGCCGGTCGAGCTGCAGCCACCCTGGGCCGCGCTGCCGGCGTGGCTGAACGCGACGTTGCCCTGCCAGTTGATCCACTCCGAGCCGGCGTCGTCGTAGTAGGTGAAGTTGGTGTTGCCGCCGTTGTACGCGATGTTCCCGGTGACCTGCAGGCCCTGCGCCAGCGTGGCCGCCGGGTCGATCGTCGTGGTGCCGGGCTGGTACACGTACTGGGCCTGATGGCCCTCGACGTAGATGGCGCCGCCGTCGCTGCGCACCGACATGTACTCGTGGATGACGTTGTTCTTGATCGTGTTGTTCTTGTTGATGTTCGTCGAATTCTGCGGCGTGCTCGCCTGGTCGACGTGGCCCTGGATGACCCCGGCGGTGATGCCGGTGTACGGCAGGTCGTACAGGTTGTTGTTCTGGATGCTCGTGCCCTGGGAGAACAGCAACGTGATGCCGCAGGCGGCGGAGTAGTCGGTGCCGATGTGGTGGATGACGTTGTTGGACACGGTGGTGTTGGTCAGAATCTCGTTGGTACCGATGGTGTCGCCGGCCACCGCCGAAGGGTTCGGCGTGCAGTTCTGCTTGATGCCCGCGGCTTGCGCGGGGTCGGTCGGGAGCGGGTCGTAGGTGCAGCCCAGCAGCAGCGCTGTCGAGGCGATGTCCGTAAATTCGTTGCTGTCGATCAGCGTGTTCGAGGCGCCGTACATGACGCTCAGGCCCGCGCCACCGAGCTCGGAGAACCGGTTGCCGGTGAGGGTGAGGTTCCTGGTGGCGGTGAACGCGATGTTGCCCAGTGGCTGGGTCAGGGCGCCCCACGGGCAGCTGCCGGCCGGGTTGGAGAACGTGCACATGCCCTGGTTGCGGGCACCGGTCATGCGCAGGTTGCTCTGGACCTCGGCGAATCCGGCGCCGGTCGACGGGCCGTTCCACGTCGCGTACGAGAACTGCAGGCCGCTGAAGGTGATGTCGTGCAGCGCAGCCGCGAGGGTGCCGGCGCCCTGGACCAGTGACTCAAGGCGCGGGAGTTCGACGTCCGCCGCCGACATCGACTGGCCGGGGCGCGGCATGTAGTACAGCGTGTTCGCGGGGCCGTCGAGGTACCACTGCCCGGGGCTGAGCAGCAGGTTCCGCGCGTTCATGATCCGGGCGGGCATGGTGTTGACAGACATCGACGGCAGGCCGCCGCTGCCCTGGCTGAACTGCGCCCGGTCCGTGACGTCGGTCCAGCACGGCTGGGTCATCGTCAACGTGCTCGAACTGGCCGAGTACGAGGCCACCCGGCACCGCGACTCCGTCCACGGGCCGTTGCCGCCGGGATAGGCGAACTCCACGTTGGCGACCTGCGCGGCGGTGAGACTGCCGAACCATGCCTTCGCGGCCGGGTCGCCTCCGATGTTGTACCCGGTCGAGGAGCCGGCCCACCCGCCGGACATGCCAAGCCCGGACGGCGTGGACTGGGCGAGCGGCGCCTGCGTACCGTCCACGTACAGCTGACGGGTGGCACTTGCCGGCGGAGTCGCCGCCGACCACACGGCGCTCGTCCCCACCTGGGTCCACCCGGTGACCCGTGTCGCGCCGGAGATGACCGGGTGCGCCCCCGGCGCCGCCGACCACACCACGGGATGGCCCGCACTGCCCGAGTCTGCGGCCCCGAACTGCCACGTGCTCGACAGCCGGTAGACGCCGTCCGCGAGCAGGACGCTGACGTCGGCGCCGGGGTTGGCCGCGAGCGAGGTCCGGACCGCACCCTGCGCACCCGGCAGCGAACACGGCGCGGCCTGTGTGCAAGCGCCTCCCGTTCCGGACGGCGAAGCGTACAGCGTCACCCCGGTGGCCGCGAGTGCCTGCACGCTGACGAACACGGCCGCCGCGGCGACGGAGACCGAACCGGCTACCGCCACCTTCCGCAGATATCGGGCAGCGGCGCCTCGACCGCCGCGGGTGGATGCGGCGGACCGCACGGTCGGGGCGGCGGCACTGGTCGTGGTCAACGCCGGGCCAAGGGCCGGGGGCAAGGCGGCCGCGCTCCGGGACACCAGCGCGGCGGGACGCCATCGGAATTGCATCGACGCTCCTCAAGACGTGAGGGAGGAAGGGATGAACCTTGTACGCCGACGTGTCGAGTAGACATTGGATGTATCGCGGTTGTCAATCGGCAATCGCCACTGAAATCGGTGGATTGCTGAACGCGCGCCCGGTAAACATCGGATCTCGCCGGGCGACCCGCACCGCCCTGCGATGACGCCCATGCCGGCGGCCACCTCTTCGCGGGTCAGCTTGCGCGATGGAGCAGGCCCAGCATCAGCAGGCCCGCGGCGCACATCGCCGTGGCGATGTCGAAGGCGAGCCGCCGACCGGCTGGCCTTCTCGTGCTCCAGGTACGACGGGCCGGCGGAGCGCGACGTCGCGCTCCAGCCGTGAACCCTCAGCTGCGGAAGCGGCGGACCCCGGAGAACAGCAGGATCAGGCCGATCACGGCGACGATCGGGCCGATGATCGCCCACATCGTCGCGCCGCTCATCGCGCTGCCGCCCAGCACGTTCAGGCCCTGCAGCGTCCACACCGCGCCGGACAGCGTCAGCAGGGCGCCGACGATGACGAAGACCCACCGCATGGCCTCCACGATGGGGCGCCGGCCGCCGGCGCGCAATGGGCGTTCCGGAACCGTAAGAAAGTCAGCCGCGCGGGGTGAGGCCGGCGGCGGTGTACACGGCGTCGATGACCGTCATGTTGGCGATCGAGTCCGGCGGCGGGGTCAGGTTGGCCGACGCGTCGCCGGCGACGGCCGCCGCGAAGGCGCGCAGCTGGTGGACGTACGTCGCCGATCCGGGGACGCGTTCGTGGGTCGTGCGGCCGGCGACGGTCACCGTCAGGCGGTGGTAGGCGCTCGGCATCACGTAGTTGAAGATCTTCAGTGAGCCTTCGCTGCCGGTGTACCGCGCCGACAGGCTCAGCAGGCGGCGGGACCACAGGCTGGCGGTGGTCGCGCCGGTGGCGCCGCCCGGGAAGGTGTACGACGCCGTCATCGCGCGGTCGACGCCGGGCTTCTGCAGCCGGGCGCGGGCCGACGCGACCGTGGGCTCGGCGCCGGCCAGGGTGCGCAGGGCGTGGACCGCGTAGCAGCCGGCGTCCATCATGGCGCCGCCGGCCAGGGACAGGTTGTACCGGATGTCGCCGAACCTCGGCAGCGGGAACGCCAGCGACGTCTCGACGCGGCGCGGGGCGCCGAGGCTCGGCAGGAGCTCCAGCGCGCGGGCCATCAACGGGTGGTACCGATAATGGAAGGCCTCCATGACGACGAGCCCGGAGGTCCGGGCGGCCTCGGCCACGGCGCGGGCCTCGGCCGCATTGGCGGTGAGCGGCTTCTCGCACAGCACGTGCTTGCCGGCGGCGAGGGCCGCCAGGGTCCACTCGGCGTGCAGGCCGTTGGGCAGCGGGTTGTACACCGCGTCCAGGGAAGGGTCGGCGAGCAGCTCGGCGTAGCCCGCGTGGACGGTGCCGATGCCGTGCTTGCCGGCGAAGGAGGCGGCCCGGTCGCGGTCGCGGGCGGCGACGGCCGTGACCGCGACCCCTTCGACGGCGCGGGCCGGGCGGACGATGGCGGCGGGTGCGATCCGGGCGGCGCCGAGCACGCCGATGCGCAGCATGCCGCGACTGTACCGCCCGTGCCTACCCGGCCGGGCGCTGCTCGACGAGCACGACGAGGTTGCCCTCGCTGTCCTCGACCGCGGCCTGCCACTCCTGGGTGCCGGCCGGGCCGAGCGCGTCGTCGGCGTGGGCGAAGATCATGTGCGGCTCGGAGCGGATCGGGGCTCCGGCGGCGCGCAGCCGTTGCACGGCGGCGTCGATGTCGTCGACGGCGAGATACAGCAGGGCGGACGGCGCGCCGCGCTCCAGCAGCAGGCGGACCCCGTCGAGGTCGAAGAAGACCAGGCCGGGCGGGTCGTAGGTGGCGCGCGGGGCGGCGCCGAGCAGCTGCGCGTAGAACGTCGTGGCCCGCTCGAGGTCCTCGGCGCGCTGCGCCACCTGTACCAACCGCATGACCGCAGTTCTACCGGTGTTTGAAGCGCGACACCAGCCGCTGCAGCTCGCCGGAGAGCCCGGCCAGCTCGACGCTGGCCTCGCGGCCGGCGGCGACGCTGCGGTTGGTCTCCTCCGCCGCGGCGGCGACCTCCGCGATGGTGGCGGCGATGGTACGCGCACCGCCCGCCGCCTCGCCGACGTTCCTGGTCATCTCGCCGGTCGTGGCGGTCTGCTCGTCGACGGCCGAGGCGATCGTCGTCTGGTACTGGCTGATCTGCGCGATGATGGCGCTGATCTGCTCGATCGCGGCGACGGCGCCGGCGGTGTCGGCCTGGATGGCCTGCACCCGGGTGGCGATGTCCTCGGTGGCCCGCGCGGTCTCCTGGGCCAGCTCCTTGACCTCGCCGGCGACGACGGCGAAGCCCTTGCCGGCCTCCCCGGCGCGGGCCGCCTCGATGGTCGCGTTGAGGGCGAGCAGGTTCGTCTGCTCGGCGATCGACGTGATCACCTTGACGACGTTGCCGATCTCGGCGGAGGAGTCGCCGAGCTTCGTGACCGTCTCGTTGGTGGCGGTGACGACGGTGACGGCCTGGGCGGCGACCCGGGCTCCCTCGCTGGCGTTGCGGGCGATCTCGCGGATCGACGCGGACATCTCGTCGGAGGCGGCGGCCACGGTCTGCACGTTGCCGGAGACCCCCTCGGCGGTCGCGTCGGCGGCGCGGGCCCGCTCGGACACGGCCCGGGCGCTGCCGGCGACCCCGGCGGTGACCGCGTCGAGCTGGCTGGAGCTGCGGGCGACGAGCTCGGCGCTGCGGGCGAGCGCGCCGACGGTCTCCCGGACGCTGGCCGTGGCCCGGTCGACGGCGCCGGCCATCGCCCCGATCTCGTCGCGCCCGGCCACGCCGGCCTCACGCGACAGGTCCCCCGCGGCCATCGCGTCCATCGCGTCGACGACGGGGCTGAGCCGGCGGGTGATGGTCCCGGCGATGTACATCGCGATGCCCGTCGCCACCACCAGCCCGATGATGAGCGCGAGGGCGACCTGCAGGCGGGCCGTCGAGTACTGCGAGTGAGCGTCGGCGACGGCCGCGTCGGCGTCGGCGGTCTGCTGCGCGGCGAGCTTGGCGACGGCCGCCTCCATGCCGGGCACGACGACGTTGAAGTCGATGCCCGGCGGCCGCCCGGCGGCGAGGTCGGCCATGGCCCCGGTGAACTGCCGCCACAGGGTCGTGAACTGGTCCACGATCTGCTGGGCGGCCGGGGTCATGGGCTGCTTGAGGTACGCCGTGAGGGCCACGTTGAGCTGCGCCACCGCGTCGGCCGTCCCCTTGCCCGCCGCCGCGATCACCTGTGGGTCGCCGTTGGCCCCGAGCTGCATGGCGGCGTTGTGGTTGATCAGCGACTGGGCGCCGCGGATGTCGCTGAGCAGCACCAGGTCCTGCACGTTCTCGGCCCGCAGCCGGCTGACCTTGTCGTTCATCGCCGACATCCGCGACAGCGCCAGACCGCCGGTCAGCACGGCCGTCAGCGCCATGGCGACGAGCGCGAACAGGAACTTCGTGCGGATTCGCCGATCGGCGAGCCACCCGCCGCTGCCGTTGTCCGCACCCATGACGCACCCACTTCCGTCCTGCCGGCATCTCTCACCGTGGACATCGGCGGCCTCACGCCACACCTGAGCCTCAACCGACGACGTCGAGTTGGCGCCGTCCCGCGGCGCGCCACCGGACGGTCGACAGCCCGCACCTGAGCCTCAGCCGCCGACCTCCAGGCAGCGGCGGGCCACAGCGCGCCACCGAGCGGCCGACAGCCGCACCTGAACCTCAGCCGGCGACCTCCAGGCAGCGGCGGGCCACGGCGCGCAACCGGCCGGTCGACACGAGCGCGAACGGCCCCACGACGGCGAACCCGGCGAGCACGCCCCACATCCACGGGAAGCTGCGCACCGCGACGAAGACAACGCGAACACCGCCCCGAACGTGATCGCGGCCGCGACCGCCCCTGTCAGGCCGAGGCGCCGCACGGGACACGTCGACGTCGAAGGCGGTGGGCATCCAACGACAGTTGGGTGACGGGGCCGCCCTGAGTGACACGTATCACCAGCTCGGCATGCTCGCCCAGAATCGTGGCGACTATGCCGAGGCCGAACGGCGCTACCGGCAATCGTGGGACATCGACGAGCAGCTCGGCGACCAGGCCGGCGTCGCCAGCAGTTACGGCGAGCTTGGCCGGTGCCCTGGGCGATGAGGACAGCTACCGAAACCTGATGGCATTCATCGAGGCACCGCGGTGATCTGCTCCAGCGAGCCACCGGGCAGACGTTCTCCAGCAACGACAGGTCACGCCGACGTGCCCATTCTTCCGGACGAATAGGAACTGCGTTAGCGTGGGCGTGGTGCGGGTGTTGATGATTGCGCCGCCCGGCGCGGGCAAGGGAACGCAGGGTGCGGTCATCGCCGAGCACTTCCACCTGACCCGGGTGGCCATCGGCGACCTGCTGCGCCGGAACGTGGCCGAGGGCACGCCGCTCGGCCGCAGCGTGCAGCGGTACCTCGAGCGCGGCGACCTCGTGCCCGACGACGTGGTCCTCGAGCTCATGCGGCAGGGGCTGACGCAGGCGCGGGCGGACGGCGGCGGGTACGTGCTCGACGGCGTGCCGCGGACGATGGCGCAGGCCCTGGCCGCCTACCGGGTGGCGCTGGAGCTGCAGATGACCGCCCAGGTCGCGCTGCACCTCGCCGCGGACGACGACGAGCTCATACGGCGGCTGCTCAAGCGGGCCGAGATCGAGCACCGCACCGACGACACCGAGGCCGTCATCCACCAGCGGCTGAAGCTGTACCGCGAGGTGACGCAGCCCGTCCTGGCGTTCTACGCCCGGCGCGGCATCCTGCTCACCGTCGACGCGGTGCGCCCGGTCGAGGTGGTCAGCGCCGACATCATCGCCGCCCTGGAGGACCGCGCCGCCCGGTAGGCGGCCCAACATGGGCAGAGTTGCCCATGCGCGGCGCCGGCGGCCCGGTCTACCGTCAGGCGCATGTCCTACCTGGAACCGCCGCAGGAGAGCGACCCGGCCGTCGCCCGCCTGTACGCCGAGGACCGCGAGCGCCTCGGGTACGTCGCCAACTACACCCGCGCCCTCGCCCACCGCCCCGGCGCGATCGCCGCCTGGCAGGGCCTGGGCCAGGCCATCAAGGGCGCCATGGACCTGCGCCGCTTCGAGCTGGCGACCCTCGCCGCGGCCCGCCGCCTCGGCTCGGACTACTGCACGCTCGCCCACGAGAAGGTGCTGCGCGACCGGTTCTACGACGCCGCCGAAGTGCGCCGCATCGCCGAGGACCGCCACGGCGCCCTGCCGCCGGTCGACGCCGCGGTCATGGACTTCGCCGAGCGCGTCGCCAGCGACCCGAACGGCATCACCGCCGACGACGTCGAGGCGCTGCGCCGCCACGGCCTGAGCGACCCGGAGATCCTCGACGTCGCGCTCGCGGCGGCGGCGCGCTGCTTCTTCAGTACCGTCATCGCGGCCATGGGCGCCGAACCTGACCCGGCCCTGCGCGCCGCGGGGTAGCCGCGTTCACCAGGGCATCTCGGTGCCGTCCCACGAGTGGAAGCGGCCGGTCGGGCCGTCGTCGCCGAGCAGGGCCAGGCGGACCGCGGCGGCCGCGGCCTCGGCCGGGTCGCCGTCGGCGGCCCGGGCCCGCGGGTTCAGGTCGGTGCGGCGCAGGCCCGGCGCCAGGGCGTTGACCCTGAAGCCGGCCTCGTCGAGGGCCTGCGCGTAGAAGAGCGTGAGGGCGTTGAGGGCGGCCTTGGAGGAGCGGTAGGCCGCGCCGCTGCCGGCCGCGTGCCGCGCCTGCGGGCCGTCCGCACTGGCGGAGATGGATCCGGTACCGCTGGAGATGTTCACGATCCGCGGATGCTCCGAGCGGCGCAGCGCCGGCAGGAACGCGTTGGTGACGGCGAGGACGCCGAAGACGTTCGTCTCGTACGTGCGGCGGAACGCCTCGACGGTCGCCTCCGGCGGGGCGGCCTCCTCGGCGATGATGCCGGCGTTGTTCACCAGCACGTCGAGCGCCTCGACCCGCTCGGCCGCGGCGGCGATCGAGCCCGCGTCGGTCACGTCCAGGGTGAGCGGCCGGGCGCCGGCGCCGATGCGCGCGGCCGCCTCCGCGCCGCGCCCCGGGTCGCGGGAGCCGACGTAGACGGTCAGGCCCGCGTCGGCCAGCTGCCGGGCGATGTGCCAGCCGATCCCCTTGTTGGCGCCCGTGACCAATGCCGTGGAAATGTTCATGACGCCCAGCCTGGCGCGGGCGGAAGCGCGCTTCCAGGTACAGACTGGGCCTGGAAGGGGGTACGGCATGGCACGCACCGAGCTCGGGCGGTTCCTGCGCGACCGGCGGGAGGCGCTGCGACCGGCGGACGTGGACCTGCCGGCCGGGCCGCGCCGGCGCACGCCCGGGCTGCGCCGCGAGGAGGTCGCCGGGCTCGCGAGCATGTCGGTGGAGTACTACGCCCGGCTCGAACAGGCCCGCGGGCCCCAGCCGTCGCGGCGGATCCTCGGCGCCCTCGCCGGCGCGCTGCGGCTCACCGCCGCCGAGCGCGACCACCTGTTCCGCCTGGCCGGGGCGGCGCCGGCCGCGCCGCCCGGGCCCGCCCGGCGGGTGCGCCCGCACGTGGCCGACCTGCTGGGCCGCATCCCCGGCGCCGCGGCCGTGGTGACCGCGGCGACGTACGACGTCATCGCCTGGAACCCGCTCGCGGAGGCGCTGCTCGGCGACCTGCGGCGGGCGCCGAACCTCGCCCGGCGCCGGTTTCTCGGCGGCGGCGCGGCGCTGGGCAGCGGCGCCGAGGAGTTCGCCGCGATCGCGGTGGCCCGGCTGCGCGCGGCCGCCGACCGCTACCCCGGCGACGAGCCGCTGCGGCGCCTCCTCGCCGACCTGCGCACCAGCGCCGAGTTCCGGGCCGTGTGGGACACCAACCCGGTCCGCGCGGCCGGCCACCGCAGCAAGACGGTCGAGCACCCGCGGCTCGGCCGGCTGCGCCTGGACTGCGACGTGCTCGACGTGCCCGGCGACGACCAGCAAGTGGTGTTCATCACCGCCGCCCCGGGCTCGCCGTCGGCCCGGGCGCTGCACGAACTGGCCCGATCGGTGACAACGCCCGACTAATGTCGACGGGTGAGCCCTGAAACACTGCTGCTGCTCGGCCTCGGCGCCGTCATCGTGATCGCGGCGGTGCGGTGGCTCGGTGAGCGCTCCGGGCTGCCGGCGGCGGCGCTGCTGCCCGTCATCGGGATCCTGTACGCGCTGCTGCCCGGGCCCAACATCGAGCTGGACCCGCACATCGTGCTGACGTTCGTGCTGCCGCCGCTGCTGTACAGCGCCGCCCTGGACTCCTCGCTGCTGGCCATCCGGGCCAACCTGCGCATCGTGATCGGGTTGTCGGTGCTGCTGGTGTTCGCCACCGCACTGCTCATCGGGGCCGGGTTCGCGCTGTTCGTGGCCGGTGCGACGCTCGCCGCCGGGGTCGCCGTCGGCGCGGCGGTCGCCCCGCCGGACCCGGTCGCCGCGCTCGCCGTCGGGCGGCGGGTCGGGCTGCCGCCGCGGCTCGTCACCATCATCCAGGGCGAGGGGCTGCTCAACGACGCCACCGCGCTCACCATCCTCAACGTCGCGGTCGCCGCGGCCGTGGGCGGGCAGTTCTCGCTGCCGAAGGCGGGCGCGCTGTTCCTGCTGGCCGCGGCCGGCGGCACCGCCGTCGGGATCGGGGTCGCCTATGCCGTGCGCCTGCTGCGCCCCCTGGCCCGCGACCCGCTGCTGGCCAACGCCCTGTCGCTGGCCACCCCGTTCGTGGCCTACCTCATCGGCGAGGAGCTGCACGTCTCCGGCGTCCTCGCGGTCGTCGTCGCCGGCCTCATCGTCGGGCACGACACGCCCCGGTCGGGCACCGGCGCCGGGCGGCTGCAGACCAGCGCCGTGTGGCGGCTGGTCGACTTCCTGCTCGAGGGGCTGGTCTTCCTGCTCATCGGCCAGCAGCTGCCCACGGTGATCCGCGGGCTCAAGCAGTACCACCTCAGCACCGTCGTGATCGCGGTCGCCGTCGCCGTCGGCGTGACGCTGCTGCTACGCCCGGTCTGGCTGAGCCTGACGCAGGCGGCCCACCTGCTGCTGCGCCGGGAGGACGAGGGCCTGGCCCGGCGGGAGATCATGGCGCTGAGCTGGGCCGGGACCCGCGGCGTGATCAGCCTCGCGGCCGTGTTCACGCTGCCGCTGACCACCGACGCCGGCGACCCGTTCCCCGACCGCGACCTGCTGCTGTTCTGCACGTTCGTGGTGGTGCTCGTCACACTCGTCGGGCAGGGGCTCACGTTCGCGCCGCTGGTGCGGGCGCTGGGGCTGCGGGCCAACGAGGTCGACGAGGCGCGGCAGCGCAACGAGGCCCGGGTCGCCGCCGTGCAGGCCGCGCTGGACCGCCTCGACGAGCTCGAGGGCGACGACCCGGCCGACGGGCCGGCCGTCGAGTCGCTGCGCAACAAGCTGCAGGTGCGGCTGCGGCGCTACGAGCACCGCCTCGACGTGCTGGACAGCGCCGAGTCCGACGAGATGCCGGTGTCGGAGCGCTACGAGTCGGCGCTGCGCATCCAGCGCCTGGCCATCGAGGCGCAGCGGGAGGAGCTGCTGCGCTGGCGCGACGCCGGCAACCTGCCGGACGAGGGCCTGCGCCGCCTTGAGCGGGAGCTCGACCACGAGGAGCGGATGCTCCCCGAGCGACCCGCCTAATCCCATCGGCTGAGTGGGATTGACGATCGGCGGCCACCTTCACTACATTGTCTACTCATTAAGTAGGCAACGTAGACTTTGACCTCAAGGATGGCCCCGTGAAGCTGCGTACCCGTGTGCTCGCTGTCGCTGCAGCGTTACTCCTCCCCGGGACCGCGCTGACCGCTTGCGCCGGCACCGCCGACAACTCCTCCAGCTCCGGCGACAGCGGCGGCGAGGTCACCCTCGCGCTGGTCGCCTACTCGACCCCGCAGGCCGCGTACGAGCAGCTCATCGCCGCGTTCCAGAAGACCGACGCGGGCAAGAAGGTCAAGTTCACCCAGTCCTACGGCGCGTCGGGCGACCAGAGCCGCGCCGTCGCCGCCGGCCTCAAGGCCGACATCGTCGCGTTCTCCCTCGAGCCCGACATCACCCGCCTGGTCACCGCGAAGCTCGTCGACGCGGGCTGGAACTCCGACCAGTACAAGGGCATGATCACCGACTCGGTCGCGGTCATCGGCACCCGCAAGGGCAACCCGAAGAACATCAAGACGTGGGACGACCTGGCCAAGTCCGGCGTGCAGGTGCTCACCCCCAACCCGTTCACCTCGGGCGGGGCGAAGTGGAACATCCTCGCCGGCTACGGCGCCAAGTCGAAGAAGGGCACCGACAAGGCCGCCGGCGCCGCCTACCTCGACGCGCTGTTCCACAACGTGCCCGTGCAGGACAACAGCGGCCGCGCCTCGCTGCAGACGTTCACCAGCGGCAAGGGCGACGCGTTCATCTCCTACGAGAACGAGGCCCTCTTCGCCCAGAAGAACGGCCAGGCCGTCGACTACACCGTGCCGGACGACACGATCCTCATCGAGAACCCGATCGCGGTGACCACCAACAGCGCCCACCCGGCCGAGGCCAAGGCGTTCCTGGACTTCCTGCACACCCCGGCCGCACAGAAGATCTACGCCGAGAACGGCTACCGCCCGGTCGTCAAGGACGCCGGCGGCCCGTCGTTCCCGAACCCGTCCGGGCTGTTCACCATCGGCGACCTCGGCGGCTGGTCGAAGGTGAACAAGGAGCTGTTCGACCCGGGCCAGAGCGTCATGGCCACCATCGAGCAGAAGCTCGGCGTGTCCACGTCCGCCGCCCCGAGCCCGGCGGCCTCCAAGTCATGACCGCCACCGCCGTCCAGAAGCCCACCGGGTCCGGCATTGCGCCGGGCCCGGCCGGGCCCGTGTTCCGCAAGCGCCGGCCGGTCGGCACCGCGCTGGGGCTCGGCACCGCGGTGCTGTACCTGAGCCTCATCGTGCTCATCCCGCTCGCCGCCGTCGTCTGGCGCTCCACCGACGGCGGCTGGGACACGTTCTGGGCGGCGGTGCGCACGCCGGACGCCTGGTCCGCGCTCGAGCTCACCGTCGGCGCGTCGCTGGTCGTCGCGCTCATCAACGTCGTGATGGGCACCGTCATCGCCTGGGTGCTGGTGCGCGACAAGTTCCCGGGCAAGGGCGTCGTCGACACCCTCATCGACCTGCCGTTCGCGCTGCCGACGATCGTCGCCGGCCTGGTCCTGCTCGCGCTGTACGGCACCAGCAGCCCCCTGCACATCAACCTCGCCTACACCAGGGCGAGCGTCGGCGTCGCGCTGCTGTTCGTCACCCTGCCGTTCGTGGTCCGCACGGTGCAGCCGGTGCTCAAGGAGCTCGACCGGGACATGGAGCAGGCCGCCTACTCCCTCGGCGCCTCGCCGTTCACCACGTTCCGGCGCATCATCCTGCCGAACCTCGCCCCGGCCATGATCTCCGGCGCCGGGCTCGCGTTCACCCGGGCGATCGCCGAGTACGGCTCGACGAACCTGCTCACCGGCAGCATCCCCTTCCAGACGCAGGTGTCGGCCGTGAACATCTTCGGCCGCATCGAGAGCGACGACACCACCGCCGCGGCCGCCATCTCCACCGTGCTGCTTGTCGTCGCGTTCGTCGTGCTCATCCTGCTCGACGTCTTCCAGCGCTGGAGCGCCCGCCGTGGCTAAGTACCCCCTGCGCATCCTCGCCCTGGTGTACCTGCTGTTCCTGCTCGTGCTGCCGATCGGCCTGGTCCTGTGGCGCACGTTCGAGCACGGGCTGCGGCCGGTGATCGACACCCTGACGTCGGAGAACGCCACGCACGCGTTCGCCGTCACGCTGTCGGTGGCGGTGTGGGCGGTGCTGGCCAACACCATCTTCGGCGTCGGCGCGGCGCTGCTGCTCGTGCGGCACCGCTTCCCCGGCAAGCGGCTGCTCGGCGCGCTCATCGACCTGCCGCTCGCGGTGTCGCCGGTGGTCGTGGGGCTGGCGCTCATCCTGGTGTACGGCAAGTTCGCCCCGGTCGGCGGCTGGCTCGAGGCCCACGGCCTGCAGATCATCTTCTCCCTGCCCGGCATGGTGCTCGCCACCATCTTCGTGTCGCTGCCGCTCGTCGTGCGGGCCATCGTCCCCGTCCTGGAGGAGATGGGCGACGAGCAGGAGCAGGCCGCGCACACCCTCGGCGCGAGCCGCTGGCAGACCTTCCGGCGCATCACGGTGCCCGGCATCCGGGCCGCGCTGGGCTACGGCGTCGTGCTGTGCCTGGCCCGGGCCCTCGGCGAGTACGGTGCCGTCGCCGTCGTCTCCGGCCGCCTCGTCGGCCAGACCCAGACCGCCACGCTGTACGTCGAGGAGCGCTACCAGAACTACCAGCAGACGGCGGCGTTCACCACCGCGGCCGTGCTGGCCCTGATCGCGATCGTCATCCTGCTCATCACCAAGCTCCTGCGGCCGAAAGAGAACGACTGATGGCCATCGAAGTCCGCGACGTCAACAAGTCGTTCGGCAAGACCCCGGTGCTGCGCGACATCTCCATCGACATCAACTCCGGTTCGCTGACCGCGCTGCTCGGCCCGAGCGGCGGCGGCAAGTCCACGCTGCTGCGGGTCATCGCCGGCCTCGAGCAGCCCGACACCGGCACCGTGCGGATCAACGAGGTCGACGCCACGCGGCTCACCCCGCAGCGGCGCAACGTCGGCTTCGTGTTCCAGCACTACGCGGCGTTCAAGCACATGACGGTGTACCGCAACGTCGCCTTCGGCCTCGAGGTCCGCCGCCGCCCGAAGCCGGACATCCGCAAGCGGGTCATGGAGCTGCTCGAGCTCGTCCACCTCGACCAGTTCGCCGACCGCTACCCCGCGCAGCTGTCCGGCGGCCAGCGCCAGCGCATGGCCCTGGCCCGGGCGCTCGCCCCCGAGCCGCAGGTGCTGCTGCTCGACGAGCCGTTCGGGGCCCTCGACGCGCAGGTGCGCAAGGAGCTGCGCACGTGGCTGCGCCGCCTGCACGACGAGGTCCACGTGACCACCGTGTTCGTCACCCACGACCAGGAGGAGGCGATGGACGTCTCCGACGAGATCGTCGTGCTCGCCGACGGCGTCGTGCAGCAGGCCGGCAGCCCGCACGAGATCTACGAGAACCCGGCGAACCCGTTCGTCATGAGCTTCCTCGGCCCGGTCACCCGCCTCGACGGCAAGCTGGTCCGCCCGCACGACGTGGCACTCTCCCGGGAGCCCGCCGAGGGCGCCACCGCGGCCGTCGTGACCCGGGTCGTGTCGCTGGGCTTCGAGGTGCGCATCGAGGCGCGGGCCGGCGACGTGGACGTCTGGGCGCAGCTCACCCGGGCCGGGGCGAAGGCGATCGACGTGCAGCCCGGCGACACGGTGTACTTCAGCCCGGAGGCCAACGCCCGGACGCTCGCCGCCGTCTGACCCGCTCTCATGGTCCCGAAAGTGCATCGTGGTCCCTAAGCGCATCGAGTACTCGGTCCGGGCCCTCGTGGCCCTGGCCGTGGCCGCGCCGCAGACCGTCAAGGCCCAGGACGTCGCCGACGCCCAGGACATCCCGGCCGGATACCTCTACGACCTGCTCGCCGACCTGCGCCGCGCCGACCTCGTGCAGGTCCAGCGCGGCACGGGCGGCGGCTACGTCCTGGCCCGCCCGGCTGCGGAGCTGACCCTCGGCGAGATCGTGCGCCTGCTCGACGGCCCCGGCGCCGCCGACCCGGCCGCGGGCGGCCCCGAGGACCGCTCCATCGAGCGGCTGCGCCGACTCTGGGAGCGGGCGAACCGCGCCCGCCTCGACTACCTTGATGCGGTGACGCTCGCCGACCTCATGCACCATGGAGCTTGAGCCGCGCCTTGCCGCGTGGGCCGAGGCCGCCATCGGCGCGCCGGTCACCTCGGCACGGCCGCTGACCGGCGGCTACAGCAACGACAACGTGCTGCTCAACGAGCGGTACGTGCTGCGGCGCTACCGCGGGCGCAACGCCTGCGCCGTCGAGGCGGCCCTGGCCCGGCGGCTGGCCGGCACCGTGCCCGTCGCCGAGGTGCTCGCCGCCGACGAGGCCGGCGCGGTGCTGCTGTCGCGGTACATGCCCGGTTGCCCGGTCGACCGGCTGCTCGCCGGCGCCGACCCCGGCACCGCCGCCGCGCTGGGCCGCGCGATCGGCGCGACGCTGGCCGCCGTCGGCACCGTGACCTTCGCCGCGCCCGGCTTCTTCGGCGGCGGCGACCTCGCGCCCGGCCCGCCCGGCATCGAACCGGCGAGCGGCCTCGACGCGTTCGTCGAGCGCTGCCTGCGCGAGGGCAACGCCGGCGGCCACCTCACCCCCGCCGAGCAGGACGCCCTGCTGCGCCACGCCCGGCAGGCCGCGCCCGACCTCGGCGCGCTGGCCGGCCGGCGCTCGCTCGTCCACGCCGACTACAACCCGAAGAACCTCCTCGCCGCCCACGAGGGCGGCCGGTGGCGCGTCACCGCCGTCCTCGACTGGGAGTTCGCGTTCGCCGGGCCGCCACTGTTCGACGTCGCCAACATGCTGCGCGACCCGGGCCCGCACGCCTTCGCCGACGCGTTCGTCGCCGGCTACCGCGACGCCGGCGGCGAGCTGCCACCCGGCTGGCGCCGCGTGGCCCGCGCCCTGGACCTGTTCTCCCTGGCCGACTTCCTCACCCGCCCGCCCGAACACCGCTACTTCGCGAAGGCGGTCGCACACATCCGCGCACTCATCCGAACCTGAACCCGTCGGCCTTTCGTCGCCCTTCGCCGCGACCGTGCCCTTCGGCTGAACCGCCAAGACGATCAACGGCAGCAGGGAACGGGGACCGCGACGACCGCGTCGGATCGAGCGTGAAGCGACTTCTCCTCATGGTGCTGCTCGTCGGCGTCTGGTCCGGCACGAACGGGTGCGGCACGTCAGACCCCGGCGGCCAATCGGCACCGGGCGCCGCTCCCCTGCGCGGATTCGGTATCGACGTGGACCAGGCGATCTCGGCCCGCGTGCCGCAGGTACACCTGCGGACCTGCGGCACGTGGGGCTGCGCCGAGCAGGACGTGCCGCTGTCGATCGCCGGTCCGACGAGCACGGCGCCCTGCCCCGGCGCGTCGACGGGCCCCGACGCGGTGGCGTGCGGCCCGGTGCAGCTGCCGGGGCCGGGGCCGGGGTACGGCTACGCGCCCGTGCCGCAGCTGACCCTCGACCCCGTGACCGTGACCGTGACGACGCCGGCGGACGCGCCGACGCGGATCTCCGCGGAGGTACGGGTACAGCCGCGCCTGATCTGCCCGGACCCCCGCGCCGAGCAGACCGCCTGCGCGGGCGGCACACCCCAGGCGCGGCTGCGCATCGGCGCGGACGGCACGGTCAACCAAACGGCCTGATGGGACGCCCTCGGCCTGCGAACGTCGCGGCCGCGCGGGCGGAAGACGCCTACGCCGGCGGCCTGGATACCGTGGGCGGGCGCGACGGTCGGCGAGCCGTACCGCGGCCTGCCGTGGACGCCGAAGGCGGCGTTCCGCGCCGTGGCCGGCTACTACGCGAAGTACTCGGCGTAGGCGGCGTCCGCGCAGGTGTCCCAGTCGTCGAGCGCCCAGCGGATCCAGCCGTGCTCCCCGGGGGCGACCCGCTCGGCCACCTCGACGGGCCGGCCACGCCAGCACAGCTCGGCCCGCTGCAGGTCCGGCCCGAGCGCGGCGACCTCGTCCAGGGTCTCCCGCGGCACGCCGTAGGCGCGCCACTGCGCGAAGCAGTACTTGCCCGCCCACGCCGACGCCGGCGTGGTCGGCGTGTCGCGCTCGAACTGCCCGAGCACGTCGCGCCGGTTCGCCGCGCGCCGCCGCGAACCGGGAACGGACCGCCGCCGGACCGCGCCAGCGCCGTCGATGAGCCGGACCTCGTCGTAGTGGTACTCGCACACCCGCCACGGCGACGTGTCGAGCATGGCGAGGGTGCGGTGGCCGATGACGTCGAAGTCGCCGCCCTCGTCGTAGTAGCGCACCCATACCGACCCGAGCTGGTCGCCGTCGCCGAGCGCGTTCCAGATGAAGTCCACGGCCGGGACGCCGCTCCAGCGGGCGCCGTACTGGATGTCGATGAAGCCGTCGCGCTCGGCGTGCCACAGCGGCACGTTGTAGCTGTCCCGGTCCGGGTTGACGACCGCGGCGACGACGTCCGGCGCCGTCAGCCCGTCCTCGGCCGGCTCGACGCGGACGAACACGGTCGCGATGTTGGCCACGCCGTCAACCGCCGATCTCGTACGAGAACACGATCATGTCCCGCATGGTGATGCCGTGCTCGGCCAATGGCGGGTCGATGTAGCCGAAGAAGTCCCGCCGCACGGAGTGCATGCGGAAGCCACACTTCTGGTAGAACGCGATGTTGTCCAGCGAGCAGTTGCCGGTGCCGACGAGCAGGGTCCGGCCGTGGGCGGGCAGCTCGCCCTGGATCGCGGCGACGAGCCGCCGGCCGATGCCGGCGCCGCGGCGGCCCGGGACGATCGCGATGTACAGCAGCTCGGACGGCTCAGCCCACCGCACGACGGCGGCGCCGACGGTCTCGCCGCCGAGCCGCACGGCATACGCCCGGACGGCCGGGTCGCGCAGCGCGGCCCGGATACGCTCGTCGTCCTCCTCGGCGTCGTGCAGGATCGGCACCAGCCGCTCGCCGTCCGCGACGCGCTCCACCTCCATGCCCGTAACCATGACACCGGGCGCGGGATCGGGCGAGCGATAAACGCGTCACCTGCACCGTCTCTTGCCCGTGGCGGGACTCCGGCTACCGCGTCCTCGCTGACGTCGTCTGGCACGCCGTGCGGCCGGCCCGGGGGCCGGCCGCACGGGCGGAGCGTGACGAGGGTCAGGAGACGGTGTACGGGATGGTGACGGTCGACTGGCGGCCCTCCGTGGCCGTGGCGTCGATGCGGACCGTCGTCAGGGCGTTGCCGATCGCGTTCCACAGCTCCAGGCGGACGCAGCCGTGGTTCATGGCCGACAGGGTGCCCGTCGAGGACGACAGGCCGACCGCCTGGGTGTACTGCTCCGTGCCCACGACCGGGTCGGTGGCGAAGTAGCGGTACGTCTCCACCCGGCCGTAGGTGCCGGCGCCGGTGAAGTCGTACGACACGCGGGCCTGGATGCCCTGGCCGACGGCGGTGCCGGCGTCGACGTGGAACGTGAACTGGGTTGCCGTGCCGTTCGTGGGGCCGGTGATGCCGCACGCCTGGTACGTGACCGGGTTGTGCGGGTTGCCGTCCCAGTTGCCGTTCGCCGCGGTCACCGTCTGGGTCGTCGCCGCGCTACCGGCCACAGTGGACAGTGCCGGGCCCGAGCGCAGGAAGAAGCGGTTCGAGCCGGCGGGCGGGGTGGAGGTGGACGTGGACGGCGACGCAGAGGCCGATGGCGACTTGGAGGGCGACGGGGACGGGGACGTGGGCGGGGTCGACGACGGCGGGGTGCTCGTGCCGTTGCCGCCGGACCAGGTGAACGCGCCCGTGGTCGCCGTCTTGCCGGCCGCGACCGTCAGGGTGCGGCCGTCGGAGAACGTCACGGTGAGCGGCGCGGTGCCGAGGTTCGTCGCGGCGTACGTGCGGGCGCCGTTCTTCGTGAAGACCGCGTACAGCGGCGTGTTGGCGGTGACGCTGGTGTCGACGGTGCCGAGCGCGGCCAGGTTGCGGATCCAGTGGAACGTGTGTGCCCGGCTTTCGCCCTCCTCCGGGGTGTACCCCGGGTTGGCCCGCAGGTTGGCCAGCGCCTGGTCGCCGTTGCCCAGCGCCTGGAACGACCACAGCACGTCCTGCCAGATCGTGGGCGGGCCGCCGTTGTTGGTCACCATCTCGTTGTAGTTGACGGTGTTGTACGCCGGGCGGTACCCCATGTAGAACGAGCCGCCGGTCACCGGCAGCATGTTGATGCCCTGGATCTGCTCGGGCTCGCCGCTGAACCAGGTGGCGTAGGCGCCGCCGTCGCCCCAGACCATGCCGACGGTGTTGTGGGCGAACGCCGGGGGGAAGTTCTGGTTGGCCGAGTCGAACCAGTACTCCTGGATCGCCTGCGCCTGCGTGGAGTAGATGTACAGGCCGGCGTCGCGGACCGCGGTGTTGCCGGTGGCGATGCCCCACTGGATGAGGGCGTTGGCGAAGTTCATGCCCTCCGACGACGACTCCTGGTTGTTGCCGGCGAAGAAGTTGCCGTGGCCGGAGGCCCAGTCGTGGCCGGCGTAGATGTCGAAGTCGCGCAGGAACGGGAACATCGTGTCGGCGCGGTCGGGGTTGTTCGCGTCGCGGATCAGCAGGTTGACCATGCCGCCGTACGCGCTCGTGGCCGCCCAGGCCTTGTCGTACTTGGCGAGGGTCGCGGCGGCGGCGATGTAGTAGCCGTAGTGGAAGTGGTGGTCGTTGAGCTCCTGGTCCGAACCGTACGACGCCGGGTAGCCGATGAGCGTGCCCCACGCCTGGTTGTACGCGAACAGGCGGCCCGTCTCGCCGCTGCCCGCGGTGAACCAGTCGGTGAGCCGGGTGCGGATCGCGGCCAGCAGCGTGTCGCGCTGGGCGGTGCGGCCGAGCTGGTCGGCGATCTCGGCGGCGCGGGCGGCGCGGCCGAGGCCCTTGCCGGTCCAGTACGTGTCGTTGCCGAAGCCCGCGAGGGGGTCGCCGCCGGTGATCTGGTCCAGGTAGCCGCCGACGGTCGTCAGGTCGGCGCCGGAGGAGTCCGCGACGGCGGGCACCTCAGGCAGTACACCTTGGAAGCGGGTGGCGGTGGTGAAGGCGCCCGCGCCGGTCAGGATCTTCATGGGTCCCCGCGCGGAGACGTAGGTCTGCGCGATGGGCGTCGCGCCGGCCAGGTTCTTCCACTGGTGCGGGTAGAGCGCGAGGACGGTGCCGGAGCCGGTGCCCTCGCGGGCCGTCGTGGTGACCGTGTAGGTCGCGTTGACGGTGCTGGACCCCTGGTCGTAGCTCCACCCGACGCGGGTGCCGGTGACGTGGTTGTGGGCGTACTGCCCGTAGGTGTTGGCCAGCGCGGTGCGGTCGGCGGCCGGCGTCGACGTGGTCGTGGGCAGCAGCGCGACCGAGAAGTAGTCCTTGCCGGCCAGCGTCGAGGTGATGCTGGCGCCGCTGACGGTCCAGGTGGCGCCCGTCGGCGCGTACGCCATGTAGTCGTGGCCGCGGACGGTGAACCCGACCCGGTTGCCGCTGTTGGACCACACCGCCGGGGCGCCGCCGAACGTGAGCTGGGCGTTGCCGCCGCTCGTGCGGGCGTAGACGAACGGCAGGCCGTGGCCGATGGTGGTGCGCAGCGTGCGGGCGCCGTCGGACCAGCTCGGCGTGACGGTCCAGTCGGTCCAGCCGTCCACCAGGGTGTTCGGCGCGTTGAGGCCGGTCACGCCGATCGTGAACTCGGTGGTGTACGGGTAGTGGTACTCCCCGACGCCGGTGGCGGTGCCGGAGATGGCGGCGTCGGTGGTGTAGGAGACGCCGAGGCCGCCGGCGGAGGGCTGGAAGGCCATCGGGTGGGCCTGCAGCGGCGAGGAGTAGTTGCAGTCGGTGCGCTTGAACAGCAGCGACGACCACCAGTCGTTCGTCGGCACCGCGCCGGCGGGGGCGTTGGCGGTGACGTACTGGCGGGGGTTGGTCGCGATGCTGCCGCACCCGGTCGGGCCGCTGGTGCCGGCCGGCGCGGTGGTGGCGTAGCTGCCGGAGCCGAGGGTGGCGGCCTCGGCGTTGGTCAATGCGACGAAGGTCAGGGCGGTGGCGACGAGGGCAACGGCGATGGCACCGGCCGCGGCGGGTCGTCCTCGGGCAAGACGCATGGCATGGACTCCGTGATGAGAGTGGCGGTCACTGCGGGGTCCCTGGGAATGATGCGCACCAATTGTGACCAGTGTCAATGGTGAGTTTTCAGAGAGCGCTCTCAATCTGTGGCATGAGCTGCTCAAACATGCTGAGAGCGCTCTCGTCCGGAGAAACCCGGTGGACGGCGACGGCGGCGGGCGGGCAGGGTCGGGGCATGCGACAGGACGAGATCTGGGACGCTGAGGTGGCCGCGGCCTACGACACACCCGGCGCCGGCATGTTCGCGCCCGAGGCGGTGGACCCGGTCGTCGAGCGGCTCGCCGCGCTCGCCGGCGGCGGGCGGGCGCTGGAGTTCGCGATCGGCACCGGGCGCATCGCCGTGCCGCTGGCCGCGCGGGGCGTGCCCGTGACCGGGATCGAGCTGTCCCGGCCGATGCTCGAGCGGCTGCGGGCGAAGGCGGACGAGGCGGCGATCCCGGTCGTCGTCGGCGACATGGCCACGACCCGGGCGCCCGGCGAGTACAGCCTGGTGTACCTGGTCTTCAACACCATCTCCAACCTGGTCACGCAGGACGAGCAGGTCGCCTGCTTCGCCAACGCGGCCGCGCACCTCGGGCCCGGCGGCCGGTTCGTGGTGGAGCTGGAGGTGCCGGCGCTGCGCGTGCTGCCGCCGGGCCAGCCGGCCACGGTGTTCGCGGCCGAGCCCGGCTACCTCGGCATCGACACGTACGACCCGCTGCACCAGATCCTCGTGTCGCACCACGTCCGCTTCGACGACTCGCGGCAGGCGCGCGTGACGCGCAGCCCGCACCGCTACATCTGGCCGTCCGAAATGGACCTCATGGCCCGGCTGGCCGGCCTCGAGCTGGAGTCCCGGCACGCGGACTGGGCGGGCGCGTCGTTCACCGCGGAGTCCACCACGCACGTGTCGGTCTACCGCCGACCGTAAGGCGCGACCGCGTTTTGCCTGGTGGCAGTATCTTTTACCCTCTTGGCAGGGGCGGTACCGACCAGTAATGTCACCTCGTCCGCGCCGGTCCCCTCGCCGTGAATGCCCGGCCCCGGCCGCGGACCCGCCGAGTCGCGCATGCGAGCCGGGGACCCATGCGTCCCGGGGTGAATCCGTCGGCCATGTGGCCGTGGTAGGGCGAGCTTCCCGCCCGAATCCGTCAGCTAACCCGGTAGGCGGCACCGGAAGGAGTTCTTCTGTTGCGCCTGCAACTGGCCGACGTACGTCACCACCTCGCCTCGCTGCGCCGCCCCCTGCCCGCCGTACTGGGCACCGCCGCGCTCGCCGTCGTCTCGATCGGGACCGCGGCCATGCTCAACCAGTCCCCCGAGCCGGCCGACGCGCACGTCACGGGAGCCGCCGCCGCCCTCAGCACCGCCGCGCCCGAGCGCCCGGCGGCGCCGGCCGAGGCGGCCAAGCCCGACCCGCTGCTGCTGGCGCCGGAGGCGAAGGAGGTGAGCTACGACTTCCAGTTCCAGCCGAACTTCTACTTCTGTGGCCCCGCCTCCACGCGGATCGCCCTGTCGTCCAGCGTCAACGCCCCGTCGCAGAGCGACCTGGCCGGGCTGCTCGGCACCACGGTCAACGGCACCAACTCCGCCCAGGACACCACTCGGGCGCTCAACCAGGTGCTGGGCCGCGACGCGTACCAGACCCACTGGATCCCCGGCCAGCGCGCGAGCGGCGCCCAGGCCGAGCAGCTGCAGCGCGACGTCGTGCGCGCCATCGGCGAGGGCCGCGGCGTCGTGGCCAACATCGTCGGCGGCGCCACGGACGTGACGGGCCGGTACCACGAGTTCGGCGGCGGCCACTACATCTCGATCATCGGCTACCGCGACCGCGGCCGCGCCGTCGAGATCGCCGACCCGTCGGGCATGTTCGGCCCGCGCACCTACTGGATGGAAACGTATCCGATGGCCAACTGGGTCGCCAGCCGCGGCTACTCGGCCTGACCATCACCTGCTCGACCCGGATGACGCCGGCCTGACGCGGCGGGTGGCGGTCACGCCGTACGGCGTGACCGCCACCGTTGCGCGACGTCCGTCAGCCGGCGGCGATGCAGAACGGGTGGCCGGCCGGGTCGAGCAGGACCAGCCAGCCCCCGTCGCCCGGCTGGAACTGCGGCCGCGTCGCCCCCGACGCCACCAGCTCGGCGGCGGCGCGCTCGACGTCGTCGACCTTGAGGTCCAGGTGGGCCTGCTTGGCGTCGTCGGGCCAGCCCGGCGCCCGGTAGCCGGCGACGCGCTGGAACGCCAGCTGGACCGGGCCCCCGTCGCCGAGGTACACGAAGTCGTCGTCGGCGGAGGCCACCTCCCATCCGGTCGCCTTGCGGTAGAACTCGGCCAGGGCGCCCGGGTCGGCGCAGTCGAAGATGATCGTGCTCAGCGTGGCCATGTCGTCCACTTCCTTTCTGGTCGCCGGCCAGCCTGCCCGCCCGCCGCGCGATCCGGCTTGGACATCTTTGCGGCGGGCGTTTTTGTCGTACCCCCGGCGTAGCGTCACCGGCGTGAAGGCAGAGCTGGTGGCATCCCGTCCGGGCCTCGACATCGCCGCGGTGACCTGCGGACGGCAGCACGCCGGCTGGTCCCCGCCGGAGGAGCAGACCGACTATCGCGTGGTCCTGGTCCGGCGCGGCCGGTTCCGGCGACGGGTCGCGGGCCGGGCCGCCGATCTCGACCCGACCGTCGGCTACATCGGCCGCCCCGGCGACGAGGAACACTTCGCGCACCCGGCCGGCGGCGACGTGTGCACGTCCGTGCGCCTCTCACCGGCGCTGTGGGACGCCCTCGCCGGCGATCCGGCCGCGCGGACCGTCTACGTCGACGCACACCTCGATCTCGCCCATCGCCGGCTGCTGCGGGCGGCGCGCGACGGCGACGTCGAATACGGGGTCGTCGAGCGGCTGACGGCGCTGCTGTCCGCGGCCCTGGGGTCGACGGCGGCGAACGACCCGGACCGGGCGCTGGTGGACCGGGCGCGCGAGGCGATCCGGGCGGACGATCCGGCGGCCGGCGGGCTGATGCCGCTGGCGGCGCGGCTGGGGGTGTCGCCGTTCCGGCTCAGCCGGGCGTTCACGCGGCAGCTCGGGGTGTCGCTGACCCGCTATCGCAACCGGGTCCGGGTCGAGCGGGCCCTGGACAAGCTCGAGGACGGCGCGGAGGACCTGGCGGCGCTGGCCGCCGACCTCGGCTTCACCGACCAGGCGCACCTGTGCCGGACGATGCGCCAGCACCTCGGGCACCCGCCGAGTGCCGTGCGCCGCCTGTTACGGGACGAGTGACGGGCTCTTGAGGATGCGCCGAGCGTCGGCGTCGGCGGCCCCGGACAGCACGTAGCGGCCGCGCGGGACGAGTGACGGGCCCTTGAGGATGCGCCGAGCGTCGGCGTCGGCGGCCCCGGACAGCACGCAGCGGCCGCGCGGGACGAGTGACGGGCCCTTGAGGATGCGCCGAGCGTCGGCGTCGGCGGCCCCGGACAGCACGCAGCGGCCGCGGCCGGCGCGCTTGGCCTCATACATGGCCACGTCGGCGTCGGCGATGAGCTCCTCGTCGTCGCCGGAGCGGTTCAGGGCGATGCCGATGCTGGCGCCGACCTCGGCCATGCCGCCCGGGAGGAGGACGGGATGCGACAGCTCGTCGATGATGCGGGCCGCGACCTCGCCGGCGTGGTGCTCGCCGGCCGGGCACAGCACGACCACAAACTCGTCGCCGCCGAGGCGGCCGACCAGGTCGTCGTGGCGCACGACCGCCTGCAGGCGCCGGGACAGCTCGGCCGGCAGGGCGTCACCGGCGGCGTGGCCCATGGTGTCGTTGACGGCCTTGAAGCGGTCCAGGTCGACGAAGAGCAGCGCCACCGTGCCCGGCGCGCGGCTCTGGGCCAGGCAGTGACGCAGGCGCTCGTGGAACAGGGCGCGGCCCGGCAGGCCGGTCAGCGGGTCGTGGCGCGCCGCCTCCATGTCCCTGGCCGTGCGCGCGTCGGTCAGGGCGAGGCTGATGTGCTCCGCGAACGACAGCAGGTTGTCGCGGTCGGTGTCGCCGAGGCGGCGGCCGTCGGCCAGGTCGACGGCGAGCGCGCCGACGGCGCGGCCGCGCTCGTGGACCGGGACCGCGATCGAGCGGGCCCCGCGGTCGTCGGCGCGCTCCTGGACGCGGTCGATGCCGATCACGCCGGCGGCGAGGTCGTCGTCGGTC
The DNA here is from genome assembly GCF_050936175.1 of Dactylosporangium sp. CA-139066. Classification (NCBI taxonomy): domain Bacteria; kingdom Bacillati; phylum Actinomycetota; class Actinomycetes; order Micromonosporales; family Micromonosporaceae; genus Dactylosporangium; species Dactylosporangium sp. CA-139066. The sequence goes on from NZ_JBNJNH010000001.1 coordinate 5,878,868, forward strand.
ATCGCCCGGCGCACCCAGCGCATCGGGCCCGACGCGACGCCGCGGGTGGCCATCGCGTGGCCCGGGTCGTCGTGGTCGAGCAGCACCAGCTCCACGTCGCCGGACCCGGCGGCGAGCACGTCGGCCGCCGCCGACAGGGCCGCGCGCAGCGCCTCGGCGAGCGGGGCGCGGCGCGAGATGAGGCGCTGGATGTCGTAGAGGTGGCGCATGAGGCGCTCGCGGCGGCGCTCGGCCTCCGGGGTGCGCAGCATGCGCAGGGTCAGGCCGAGGACCTTCGCCATGCCGCGGATCAGGTTGCGCTCGGCGACGGTGAACGTGTCGCCGAGCCGGGCGAGCACGAGGACGCCCTCGTCGGCCCGGCCGAGCTGGGCCCAGCCGGCGCCGCACGGCCCGATGCCGGGCAGCTCGATCGTGCCGCGGCCGCGCGGCACCGAGGCCAGGGTGGCGTAGTCGGGCGAGCCCTCGGGCAGGCCGACGGCGTCGATGACGACGTCGCCGACGAGCAGGCCGCAGACCTCCGCCTCGCCGGTCTCCGCGGCCCGCTCGATCGCCGCGTGGATGGCGGTCTCCTCGTCGTCGCAGCTGGTGACGACCGCGAGCAGCTCGACCAGCTGCTGCGCCGCGAGGGCTCCGTCGGCCACGGCTGGACACTCGTTTCGACGGCGGATGTCGCTTCGGCCGGGCGGCCTGGCGTGTCTCCGCGCGGCTGTTCAGCCGAATGCCAGCACGGCCATCGTCTGGTTGTGGAAGCCGTTGATGCCCCGGGTGCGGGCGATCTCACCGTACGTGCAGAACCCGGCGTAGGGAATGCTGCCCGCCTCGCCGGCGAGCCGCGCGCCCTCGATCGCGACGCACTCGTCGCCGAGCACGGCCCGGCAGGCGGCGCAGCTGAAGGTGAGCAGGCCGACCGGCGTGGCCTCGTCGAGCTGCTCGATCGCGGAGCGGCAGGCCCGGGCCGAGGCCGTCACCACCGACTCCTCGTCGCCCTCCATGGCGAACGCCAGCGCGCCGAGCGACAGGTCACCGCCGCCGCCGATGGTCCGCCCGTCGACGTCGACCTCGGTGCTCATGTTGCGGATCTCGATGCCGCTGCGCCGCTGCACCCCGAGCGGCCGGCTGAGCACGTAGTGGCGCAGCGCGACCTCGTCCTTGTAGACCTCCTCGGGTGCGCCCAGGCGGTCGAGGTAGGCGTCCAGGGCCGGCTCGTCGTCGAGCTCATGCACCCTCCCTTCGCCGCTCTGCGTCACCACCAGGGGCTCGCCGGCGGGCTTCCACCCGTGGTCGATGCCGATCGTGATCGGCGCGTCCGACCCGATGCACGCCGCGACGCCCCGTTGCTGAACACGTCGCTCCCGTGCAGCTGGAACGTCCCCGACATGCGCCACCCGTCGCCGGCCGCGCCCCCGAACAGCGGCACGCTCGCCCCGAGCACCCCGTAGGCCCCGCGGCGGGCGCCGTCACCGCCCGCCAACCCATCAACCAGATCCTATGCCTCGTCGCGCGCGGAAACGTCAGACGTCCAGCACCCCCGCAAGGGGCGCCGGCTCGGCGACGCCCGCGCCCCTGCAGGCGGCCATCGGACCTCGCGCTAGAGAGTCACGCTCTTCTTCCACTGCGCGGTCCCGGAGGAGCACGTCCCCCGGGGTATGTCGATGGCGAAGGTGACGTCGAGGGCCGTCGGAACCCAGCCGCCGGCAATGCTGTATTGCGCCGCGGTGACCGTCGCCGTGAATGTCCACGTGACGTCGTCCACCGGTACGGTAGAACCGAGGTTGCAGACGATTGCACCGGCCGTAACGGTGCCGTTCGCGCGCCACGCGTCGCCGTACGGTTCGGCGGCGGATGACTCCACCTCGGGCCAGGATGACGCCGATACACAGATCCGGTCGCCACACCGGCCCAGCACGATGGTCACGGTCTTGCGGTGGTCGCAGACGTTGGTCGACTGGCAGGTGGCGTTCTCCAGCGTCATCGACCGCTCGCCGATGGCCCGGAACGCGACCTGCATGCGCGTCGGGTCGACGACAACTCGAGCCTGGCGCGCCGCCTCCAAATCCTTCTGGGTCTGGCTCTGCACGGCGTCCGCCGAGGCCGTCGCGCCCTGGGCCGCCATGGCCGCTCGGTGAGCGGCGTCCGCCTCCTCGCGGGCCGACGCGGCCTCCCGCTGCGCGGCCGAGATCCGGACGATGCCGACGACCACCGTGGCGAGGCAGACCACGGCCATCGCCGCGAAGAGTGACGCCGGCAGGCTCGGGCGGCGCAGGGGAATCGGCGGGAGCTTCGGCTTCTTCATGCGACCACGACCAATGCGACGAGGGCGCCGATGCACAACACCAGCGCGGCCGCCATCGCCACGAGCGTCAACCGGCGGTCGCGCGGGCGAGGCTTGGGCGGCGAGGGCTCGGCGGCGGGCGGGGGTAGGAGGCGCTCCAAGGCTTCGGCCAGGCGGTCCTCGACCGGGCCGGGGGGCGGTGGGTGCTCCCAGCCGGCGACGCGGATCTTCAGCACGCCGGGGCCGGGCAGGAAGACCAGTTCGGGGGCGGCGCCGCGGTGGCGCAGGCCGAAGGTGCGGGCCAGGTCGTCGCGCAGCGTGGTCCAGCGGTGCAGCAGGTCGGCGATCTCGGCGGGGGCCAGGAACGGCAGGCGCTCGGCCAGCGTCGGGCCGGACGGCTCGGTGTGGACGAGGACCGGGATCGTGGTGGTACCGAGGGAGAGACCGTCGTCGTACCAGCGCGGGACGAGCACCTCCGGGGGCAGCACGTTCTCGGCGTCCAGGCGGGTCAGGCGCAGGCAGTGCTCACGCAGCTTGGCGGACGGGCGGGCCAGGAAGCACTCGACGATGCGGCGGCCGTTGGCGGTGGTCATGCGGAACGACGCCGTCTGCGTGCCGACGCGCTCCGGGGTGGGGCGGTGGTCGCGGTCGACGGCCAGCCAGCCGTGACGCAGCTCGTCGGGGTGGAACTCGGCGCCGGCGTTGGCCAGCAGGGTGGCGTAGGCGTCGGCCGAGCCCCTCCAGGGCGGGCCGGCGGCGTACGGCGGCTCAGCTTGCATAGATCACCCGTCCGGGACGCTCGGTGCCGCCGATGTTCGACCAGAGCCGCACGCAGGCCAGCACCATGCCGGAGCGCGTGGGGACCTTGAGGGGGATGTCGTGCTCGGTGAGGGCCCGCGCCGAGACGAAGGTGGCCGAGGGGAGCTTCACCAGGCCGGGGCCGAACGGCGCGGCGGCGTCGCGGACCAGGGTGTGGCCCTGGGTGCGCAGCCGGCCCCACCAGCTGTCGTCGTGCGCGGGCGGGCTGTGCACCACCGAGGAGACCGCCTCGTGGGCGCGGACCAGATGCTCGAGCCACTCCTGGGTGCTCGGGTCGGCGGCGGCCACGGCGGCGGCGCGGCCGAGCAGCTGGGTGCGCAGCCGGTCCTTCTCCCCCAGCGCGGCCAGGTCGGCGAGGCCGGTGAACTGCAGCACCTGCAGGCAGTGCGCCAGATACGGGTCGGCTTCCAGGAGGTACAGCACGGGCGACACCAGCCGCAGCAGCCCGTCGGCGCCGGGGCCGGCCGCGAGGCCGTCCGGCGGGGGCGCCTGCGGGTCGGTGGCCAGGCCGGGGGCGAGGACGCGGTCGCCGGCGCGCAGGCCGGGCAGGAGCGTCTCGCGGGCCGGGCCCAGGATCGTGACCGTGGCCGGTACGGCCTCGGCCCCCTCGGCGACGGCGGCCCGGGCGGCCCGGGCGGACAGGTCCGCGGCGTCGGCCGGCGCCATGCGCAGGCTCAGCAGGTGCAGCGCCTCCCACAGCGGGCCCGGCGCGTTCGGCGGCGCGCCCGGATCGCGCTGGTCGGCCCGCTTCGCCGCCTCCGGCCACAGCGCGGTGAGCGCCCCGACGAGGCCCCCGGCCGGTGCCGCCACAACGGCAGGTGCCGCCGCCGCAAAGGGCGGCGGCTCGGGGGCCGCCAGACGGTCGATGGCGTCCACGGCGCGCGTCAGCACCGCCGGGTCGGGCGCCGAGCCGTCGCGCGCGAGGGTGCTCAGCGCCGTCTGCAGACCGGACATGAGCCCGCGCACCACCGCCGCGGGCGGCCCGCCGCCGTCGAGCAGCTCGCGCAGCGCGGTCTCGAGGCCGTCCATCACTGCCGGCCGGTGAACGGGTCGAACTGCTTGTCGAGGTCCATGCTCCCCGGTTTCATGGGGACGCTGAGCACCGAGCCGGGGCGGTCGACGACGTCGGCCATGTGCCGCGCCTGCAGGTACGGCACGAAGCCGCGAACCGCCCGGACCCGGCCGCGCTCGTCGACGACGAGGCGGGTGTCGGCGCCGCGGCCGTGCTGGATGCCGGCCGGGACCGCGCCGCCGACGCGGTGCAGCAGCTCCGGGTTGTCGGCGTCGCGGCGCCCGATCCACCAGGTGCCGTCGGCCGGCGTGTCGCGCGGGAACCGCGTGCTCTCCCAGCAGCGCAGCGGCGCCGGCGAGTCCGGCGACTGGATCGAGCCGTTCGGCTCGGCGCCGCGGGCCAGCACCGTGGTGCCGTGGTTGGCCAAACCGCCGGCCGCGTCCGGGTTGACCAGCAGGTCGTGGCGCAGCAGCGGCGGCCCGCCCGGGTGGGCGGGGCCGATCAGGTGCGGGTCCGGGCGGCCCGTCGTCATGTCGAGGTCGAAGCGGGGCGGGCCGGAGCAGAAGTGCGCCTTGAGCATGTCCCTCTCGTCGATCTCGAACTGCACCTGGACCCGGCGGACCCAGTCGTCGAGGTCGACGCGGCGCGGCCCGCTGTCGGCGTCGGCCAGCCTGTCCAGGCTCAGGTGCCCCCAGCCGTCGTTGGGCCGGTCGCCGTGCTCGATGTACCGCTGCCGGTGGAGCTTGAGGTCCTTGACGACGCTCATCCAGCCCGAGCGCAGCGCGCCCCGGCCGTCCTCGCCGATGCGGTCGAACTCCTGACCGGCCGGGAACACCGGCCGGGACGGGCCCTGCACGGCCAGCTCGAGGCCGTAGGGCAGGCCGTGCAGCAGGTTCTCGACGTCGATGAGCAGCTCGGTGCGGCCCATCGCGACGTGCTCCTTGGCCGAGCGGGCGTCGAGGAAGCCCTTCTGCAGCACGTACTCGGCCCAGCAGGCGCCGATGGAGGTGCCGAGCTTCGCGTACGCCTGGTCGTGCACCACCCGCAGCGGGTTCCAGCCGAGCGAGCCCTCGTCCGCGTCCGCCTCGCCGGTGAACACGTCGTGCAGCAGCTCGCGGACCTGCGGCAGCGCCGCGGTACCGCCGGAGAGGATGACCGCGTCCAGCGGCTCCTGCCCGCCGGCGTCGGCCACCGGCAGCCGGTGGCGGGCCACCTCCCGGCCGATCTCCATCGACCGGCGCACGACCTTCTCGACCTCGGCGCGCACGGCGGCGACCGGAATCTCGATCGGCCCGATCGCCGCGGCCGGCACGGGCAGCTGCAGCACGTCGCCGACGTGGCGCATGACGAACGGGCCGCCGCCGACGGAGGCGCGCTTGGCCCGCTCGGCCTCGGCCCACAGCCGGTCGAAACGCTCGCGTGCGGCGCGCGTGTCGGACTCGCCGTGCGCCAGGGCCCACCGGGTCGGCACCGCCCGGTCGATGACGAGCGCGCGGGAGTTGCCGTCCTCGGCGTCCGGGCCGGCGGTGGCGGCCAGCAGCGAGCCGGGCACGTAGCGGCCGTTCACGATGAACGGCGGCTGCTCGAAGTTCACCCGGTCGGCCATCACGGTCAGCAGCCGGTCGGCGATCGTCGCCTTGATCAGGTGGAAGATGCCGAGGGTGATCCGGTCCCCGCCGAGCTGCAGGTCGCCGGCCTTGCCCAGCACCGTCGGGCGCAGCTCGTAGAAGCGGCCCTGCCGCTCCGGCGGGACGCCGGCGTCCAGCTCGGTGCGGTCGCGCAGGGTGAGCCCGAGCAGCGCCACGTCGGTCGAGCCGCCGCCGATGTCGATCACCAGGGTGTTGTAGTGCCACACGCCCGGGCCGACGGGGCGGCTGCGGGCGCGGAAGGCCTCGATGCCGACGGCGTGGTCGCCGCCGAACTCGCGCATGAGCGAGAACATGGCGGCGGCGGTGGCCTCGTCGAAGCGGGTGTCGACGATGGTCAGGCCGACCGACGCGGCCAGCTCCTCCATGTCGAGCCGGGTCTGGGGCGGGGCCGTCGTGGGGTAGGTGACCACGGCGCGGGTGATCCGGCCGGCGGCGAACCGCTCGCCGTGGTCGCTTCGAAACCGGTCGACCTTGTCCAGCAGGCAGCGCCACAGCGCGATCAGCGCCTCGCCGGCGGTGGGCTGCTCGCGCCCGTCGGGCAGGCCGGGCAGCGGCCGGGTGGTGCCGACGAAGCGCTTCAGCCCCGGCTGGTGCCGCGCCGCCAGCGGCACCTCGCCGTGCGCGTCCGCGTCGCCGTCGGCGTGCAGCGTCAGCTGCAGCGGGTCGAGGCCCAGGATGCGCGCATCGCTGGAGATGGTGCGCTCGCCGGCGTGCAGGGGCACCGGGAACAGCTGCATCTCCTCCAGCGGCGGGCAGGCGAACGCCTCGTGGTACAGCCGCTGCAGCGCGCCGGCCATGGCGTCGCGCTCGGCCGGCATGGCCGCGTGCATGTCCAGGTCGAGCGCGAGCAGCACATCGAACAGCCCGTCGCCGGCGAGGGACTCCTTGAGCCGGACGAGCGGGTCGCCGGGCCGGCCGGCCGACAGCGCGCGGCCCGCCGACTCCAGCGCCTGCCGCCACCGCTCGGCGGGCAGGCCGAACGTGTCGGCGGCCGTGCCGTCGAGCAGGTCGGTGAGCCGGTCGCGCAGCACCGCGGCCTGGGTCGGCGCGATGCCGATCAGGGCGCGTTTCTGGTTCTGGTCGAACATCGTGATCGTCGAGTTCGACATGCCGAAGTCGATGGCCAGCCAGCCGTCGTGCAGTTCCTCGGCCGGTTCCTCGTCCGCCGCCGGCGGCGCCTCGACCACCAGGACCGGCTCCGGCGCCACCGCGACGGGCTCCGGCGCCACCACGACCGGCTCCGGCACCACCGAAGGCGCCGCCCCGGCCTGCGGCACGGACAGCACACAGCGGCCGTACACCGGCGTGCCGGGCTGCAGCCGGCCGTCGGGGAGGCGAACGGCGGCCTCGACCATCCACACGAACTCGGTGGTGCCGGGCGGCAGGGCGGCGACCGGCACCTGCTTCCACGGCGCGCGGTATCGGCCGTGCCCGGCCAGGTCCAGCCCCGGCCCGGGGATGACCGGGGCCCACTCGGCGCCGAGCCGGGCCGCGGCCGCCGGCGCGCCGGGGTCGATCGGCCGCACCACGATCGAGCGCACGAGCAGCGCCCGGTTCGACCGGTTGGCGATGACCAGCGCGGGCAGCAGCACGGCCGGCCCGGTGACGTCGAGGGCGAAGCTCTGCCGCGGCTGGCCGTCGGTGCTCGCGATGAAGCTCAGGTCGATGTCCATCTCAGGCCAATCCCAGGTCGTTGATCCAGTCGGGCACCGGCTCAGGATCCGGCCCGGCGGCCAGCAGCCGGCGGATCGCCTCCAGCAGGTCGTTGCGGGCCTCCTGCGCCCCTGGCGGCGGCGCGGGCGGGCCGGTCCGCGCGGCCGCGTCCTCGAGCCGGTCGAAGAACAGCTCGACCATCTCGCCGGCCCAGGCGCGCAGGGCGTCGATGTCGCTCTGCATCAGGTAGGCGGCCGCGGCCACGAACTCGTGCCGCAGCCGGATCACGTAGCCGGGGTGGCGGCGGTGGCGGGCGTCGGCGTCGCCCGGTCGCCGGCCCGCCGGGGCGGTGACGGACCACAGGAAGCGGGAGTTGCGGCGCACCGGCGCCGCATCGGCGTAGCGCTGCCGGTCCGGCGCCCGGTAGGGCACCAGCCGCAGCATGCCCGGCGACGGGTTCGTCAGCACGCCCCGCCAGCCCGCCGGCCGGCCCAGGTGCGTCCACGGCCCCGGGTGCTCGGCGAACAGGTCGCGGGCCCGCGGCAGCAGCGTCGGATCGTGGGCGAGCAGCACCTCGGCCTGCCGCTGCACGGCGCGCTCGCAGCGGCGCAGGGCCTCCGCCCGTACCGTCGCGAAGGCCTCCACGCAGCTGTCGGCGAACGGCGCGATCAGCTCGTCGGACAGCTCGGGGCCGCCGCGCACGTCCCGGCCGCGCACGGATCCGAGGATCCGGCGCCACTCGGGCCACTGGTAGACGGCGCACGCGCTGGCCTGCTCCACGAAGCGCGCGAACGGCAGCTCGCCCGGGTCGCCGCCCGTCAGCGCCAGGTTCAGCTGCAGCGGCACGCTGCGGCGCAGGGCGGACAGCGCCATGACCAGGCCGGAGCGGACCTGGTGGAACTCGAGGTCGGCGGCGACGGTCCCGGCCGCCGGGGCGCGCTCGACCTCGGCCTCGAGCTGCTCGAGCAGCTCGAGCAGCCGGGCGTGCTCGCGTTCGACGCGCTCGGCCCGGCGGCGCAGGCCGTGGGTGGCGAGCTGCCCGCGCAGGCAGGCCATGGCGTGCGCCCGGCCGCCGTCCTGGGTCACCGGCTGCAGCGCGGAGCGCAGGATGCTCGCCGCCGGCAACCGCAGCGCGACCACGTGGGCGGCCTCGGCGAGGCGCTGCTGCTCGCCGACGCGGCCGTCGAAGCCGGCCAGCGACGGGCGCGGGTCGAGCCGGCTCAGGGCGACCAGGCCGGCGTACAGCAGCGGGCTCTCGCCCGGCACCAGGTTGCGGGCGGTGCGCAGCAGCTCGGCGACGGCCGGCAGGCGCCGCTGCACCGCGTCGTCGGTGTCGAGCCCGGGCTCGGCGAACCGGATCGCCTGCGGGCTGTCGAAGATGTTGCCGACCCCGGCGAGCGCGCCGCCGTTGACCGCGGCCAGCAGCCGGGACAGCTCGTCGGAGGCGGTGCCGTCGGGGTTGGCCGCCTTGAGCAGGGCCACGGCGGTGTCGACATCGTGCAGCAGGACCTCGGTCAGGCGCCGGTCGCGCTCGGAGGAGACGTGGTTGAGGATGCCCGGGAAGTCCCACAGCTCCAGCGTGGTGCCGTCGGCCGCCGCCGCGTCGGCGCCGGCGAGGGCCTCGACGAGGGCGGCCGGGACGTCGAGCAGCAGCTCCACCTGCCGGACCAGCCAGAACAGGTCGGCCGGCGGCTCGGCGGGGCGGACCGGGCTCGCGTACGGGATCTGGACGAGCTCGGCGAGCTCCTCCCGGCTCACCGGGCGGGTGGTGCCGAGGACGGCGCCGTGGCGCTGCGCGCTCGCCGACACCGCGACCAGCTGCGCGACGAGCCGGGTGGCGCTGTCGTCGAGCGGGCCGGCGGTGCGCAGCCACTCGTGCAGCGGCCACGGGTCGCCGCCGGCCGCCTGGGCCGCCGGGGCCGCGGCGCCCGGTGCCAGGCCGCCGTCGCGGATCTGCCGGGCCAGGTCGGCCAGGCAGGCGTCGGTCTCGGTGCGGCTGAGGAAGACGACCGAGCGGGCCGCGACCGTCGTCGCGGCGGCCTGCGGCGCCGGGCGCAGCCGGAACCGCGTGACGTTGCCGGTGGTCGCGCGGTCGCCGATCGGCAGGTCGTCGAGGAAACCCAGCAGCGAGGCGACGAAGAGCGTCTTGCCGGCGCCGTACTCGCCGATGACCCCGATCTTGTACGGCTCCCGGACCAGGGCGAGCACCCGCTCGGCCTGCTCGCCCAGCCGCTGCAGCGCCGGGGCGAGGTCGGGGCCGGTCCGGGCCGCGGCAACGAGCGCGAGCGCGTCGACGGCGAGCCGCTCGGCGTATGCCACCTGGTCGCGGCGCGCGGCCTGGGCGCCGCCGGCGGGCGGCCGTGGCGTGTCGTCCATGGACGTCATGGTGTGGTGGCGCCGTCGCGCACAGCAAGGAAATCGGCGCGAGCGAACCTATCGGCGCGCGGGTCGATCCGATCCGGCCGGGCCGCCCGGACCTTCGGGGCGGCCATTCCGGTTGCACGGCAAGGTTTCGACATCAATCGATTTTCACGGCGGGACGGCCAACGCCGCCCCGATGGCCAGCCGTACCAGCGCCGGAGCGTGCGCTGGGGCCGCCGCCTCAGGTAGCCGGATGCAGATGTAGCAATACTTCTACGTGGGCATCGGTCGGGTAGCCTCGCCCGGTGCACGAAGTCCAACGGGCGGGCCGCGTCGCCGGCCTCGAGCTGCTGGCCGCGGCCCTCGTCGCGGCGGTCGTGGCCCGCACCTGGATCGGCGGGGCGTTCACGTCGCCCCGCGCCCAGGAGTGGGTGACCGTCTTCGTCGCGATCGTCGTGCAGGCGATGCCGTTCGTGGTGCTCGGCACGCTGCTGTCCGCGGCGATCGCCACCCTGGTGCCGGAGCGGTTCTTCGCCCGCGCGCTGCCGTCCCGCCCGGCCCTGGCCGTGCCGGTCGCCGGCGTCGCCGGGCTTGCGTTGCCCGGCTGCGAGTGCGCCTCCGTCCCGGTCGCCGGCGCGCTCATGCGCCGCGGCGTCACGCCGGCCGCTGCGCTGGCGTTCCTGCTCGCCGCGCCGGCGATCAACCCGGTCGTGCTGGCCGCCACCGCGGTCGCCTTCCCGGGCCGGCCGATGATGGTCGCCGCGCGCCTCGTCGCGAGCCTGGCCACCAGCCTCGCGATGGGCTGGCTGTGGCTGCGGCTGGGCCGCGACGACCTGCTGCGCATCCCGCGCCGGGCGCCGATGTCGTTCTTCGTGGCGGTACGCGAGGACGCCGCCTCCGCCGCCGGGTTCCTCGTCATCGGCGCGGCCGCCGCGGCCTGCCTCAACGTGCTGGTCCCGCCGCGCTGGCTGCACACGCTCGCGGCCCACCCCGCGATCGCCGTCGTCGCCCTGGCCGGCCTCGCGGTGCTGCTGTCGATCTGCTCCGAGGCCGACGCGTTCGTCGCCGCGTCGCTGGCCCAGTTCTCGCTCACCGCGCGGCTGGCGTTCCTCGTCGTCGGCCCGATGGTCGACCTGAAGCTGTTCGCGATGCAGGCCGGCACGTTCGGCCGCCGCTTCGCGGTCCGCTTCGCCCCGGCCACGTTCGCCGTCGGCGTCGCCATCGCCGCCCTCACCGGCGCGGTGCTGCTGTGAACGCCCGGGCCGGCATCCAGTCGGTCGTGCTGCTGCTGGCCGGCGGCGCGCTCATCCGCACGGCGTGGACCGGCACCTACGTGCGCTACGTCAAGCCGGGGCTGCAGTGGTACCTCATCGCCGCCGGCCTGGTGCTGCTCGCCGTCGCCGCCGTCAGCCTGGTCCGGCTCTTCGCCGGCCGCGAGGACCACGACCACCACCACGAGCACGGGCACGGGCGCTTCGAGCCCTCGTGGCTGATCGTCGCCCCGGCGCTGGCGCTGCTGCTGGTCGCTCCGCCCGCCCTCGGCTCCTACGCGGCCGCCCGCGGCGGCACGGCGCTCGGCGCGGCCGCGGACTCCGACTTCCCGCCGCTGCCGGCCGGGGACCCGGTGCGGGTGTCGCTGCTGGAGTACGCGTCCCGGTCCGTGTTCGACAAGGGCCGCAGCCTGCAGGGCCGGACCGTCACGATGTCGGGGTTCATCGTCGTGGACGGCGACCGGCGCTACCTGACCCGCATGATCATCACCTGCTGCGCGGCCGACGCCCGGCCGGTCAAGGTCGGCCTCGACGGCGCCGTGCCGCCCGGGACGGCCGCGGACTCGTGGCTGGAGGTCACCGGGGCGTACACGGCCCGCACCGACGCCGACCCGGTCGACGGCGAGCCGATCCCGTACGTCGCCGTCGCGTCCGCGCGCGCGATCCCGGCGCCGAAGCAGCCGTACGAGACATGAGGGCCGCCGTGCGCCTGCGCTTCGCCGCCGGGGCCGCCACCGCGGCGGCCGCGGCGCTGCTGCTGCTGCCGACGCCGGGCGGCCCGACGACGCCGCCGGCCGCGCCGGACACCCTCGGCGGGTCCACCGTCGACCTGGCGGCGACGCTGCCCGACGGGACCACGTTCACGCCGGCGGCGGTGCTGGACCCGCACAGCGTCGTCGTCCAGATCGCCGACGCCGACCCGGACACCGCGTCCCTGGCGCTGCTCGACCCGGCCGACCCGGCCCACCCGCGGCGCCTGGACCGGATCCCGATCGCCGGCGGCGGCTCCTTCGACGCCGTCACCGTCGACGGCGGCTGGGTGTACTGGATGTCCAGCGTCGCCGACGATCAGGGCGGCAGCCGCGCCACCCTGCACCGGGCCGACGCCGCCGGGCACGTGACGGTCCTGGCCACCGACACGGGGCACGCCACCTTCACCGGCAGCACCCACGACCTGCAGGTCGCCGAGGGCCGGGTGTGGTGGACGGCGACCCGCGGCACGACCGTGCCGACGACCGACCTGCGGTCGGTGGCGCTGAGTGGGGGTACCGTCGACGTCCGCCCACTGGAGGGCACCTTCCACCTCACCGGGTGGCCGTGGGCGGCCGACGACGGCATCGGCGGGCGGCCGGTCATCCAGCTCGACCTGACCACCGGCCGGCGGCGCACGTTCACCGAGCCGCCGGGCCAGGACGTGTACTGCGGCGCCGTCTGGTGCCGCACCGTCGTCACCACCCAGCAGTCGGCGGTCGTCACGCTGCGCCGCACCGACGGCACCGGCGACACGGGCCGGATCAACGCCGACGGCGAGGTGCCGCTGTTCGTCGACGTCGCCGCGCTGGACCGCTTCGAGTTCCTCAGCGCGCCGATCTCCACACAGGCGGCCTCAGCGAGCGAGCGGCTCAGCGTGTACGACCTGAAGGCCGGCCGCCGCCTGAGCATCGCGGTCGCGACCGCCGAGGGCCTGTCCGGCTCCTGGCTGTGGTGGGCCACCGGCGACAACGAGACGATGACCTGGCACCTGCTGGACCTGTCCGCCCTGCGCTGAGGTCAGCTCGCCGCGGATGACGCCCCGGGCGGTGCGCACGGCGACGACGGCCCAGGCGGCCAGCAGGCCGGCGTAGAACAGCGCGGCGGCGACGCGGAACAGGTCGGCGCCGGTGTGCAGGGCCAGGGCCGAGGTGCCGGTGACGACCGTGCCGACCGGGAACGTGAACGACCACCAGGTCAGCGCGAACGGCAGGTGGTCGCGGGCGGCGCGGATCGTGACGGCGGCGGCGAGCGACGCCCACAGCAGCGCGAAGCCCCAGACCGGCACGCCGAACAGCACCCCGAAGGCCCGCAGCGCGTCCGCGTACGGGGCCGGCAGGGCCAGGCCGGCCACGCCGCCGAGCAGGTTCGCGGCGGTGATCGACTGGCCGAGCGGCCCGAGGCCGATCCACAGGGTCGGCACCATCCCGGCCTGCTGGCGTACCAGCGCGCCCCAGATCAGGGTGATGATGACCAGCGAGGCGAGCAGGCTGAGCCCGAACATGGCGTAACAGGCCAGCACCAGCGTCAGGCGGGCCTGCCCGGCCGGCGCGTAGGGCACGAGCAGTGCCCCGGTCGACGCCGACACCATCGGCGGCACGACCGGCATCAGCCAACCGCCGAACGCGGGCCGCCGGTCCGCGCCCGGGTGCCGGGTGAACTGCAGGTACGGGATCGCCGCCGCGGTGAACAGCCCGGCCAGGGTCCCGGCGAACCACAGCACCCAGTCGATGTCGACCGCGGCGCGGGTCCCGATGACGTCGCGGCCCAGCAGCAGCGTGCCGGCGCCGACGGTGAGCAGTGCCATCGGCGGGGCGCCGTAGAAGTGCGCCATGACCGGGTCGAGGTGGTGCCCGCGCCGATGGGCCAGGGCGGCCGCGGTGAGGGCGAGCAGCAGCAGTACCGCCAGTGCCCACACGACGGTGGCGAACGCCCGCAGCCCGGGGACCTGGAGGGGCAGCGACGCCGCGGCGGTGGCCACGATGCCGGTCCCCATGACCGACGCATACCAGTTCGGAGTGTTCACGTCCCCTACGCTGCCCGCGCGGCGCACCGCCCGGTAGCAGGCGCTAGGTTGTGAGGCCACAAGCGCGGCTTGTGGCCGGATACCATGACTGATTGTGCCCCTGAGCGCGAAGATGCCCGACCTGCCGTCGCTGGAGCTGCTGCTCGCGATCGCGCGCACCGGCAGCCTGAGCGCGGCCGGGCGCGACCTCGGCCTCACCCAGCAGGCCGTCTCCGCGCGCCTGGCCGGCCTCGAGGCGCGCATCGGCGTGCGCCTGGCGGTGCGCACCACCCGGGGCGCCACCCTCACGTCCGCCGGGACGGTCCTCGCCGGCTGGGCCGATCGCCTGCTGGAGGCCGCCCGCGAGGTCGACGCCGGCATCGCGTCGCTGCGCGCCGACACCCGCGGCCGGATGCGGATCGCCGCCAGCCTCACCGTCGCCGAGCAGCTGCTGCCGGCGTGGCTGGTCACCCTGCAGGCCGACGCCCGCCACCGCGGCCAGGAGCCGCTGCACGTCGTGCTGCACGCCACCAACAGCAACCAGGTCATCGACCAGGTCCGCGCCGGCGACGCCGACCTCGGCTTCGTCGAGGGCTTCGCCGCCCCGCGCGGCCTGCGCAGCCGGGTCGTCGCCCGCGACGAGCTGGTCCTCGTCGTGCTGCCCGAGCACCGGTGGGCCCGCCGCGCCGCCGCCGTCGACGCCGAGGAGCTCTGCGACACGCCGCTGGTGTCCCGCGAGGTCGGCTCCGGCACCCGCGAGTTCCTGGCCACCGCGCTGCGCCACCGCCTCGGCCCGGACGTCAGCCAGGCGCGGCCCGCGCTGGAGCTGTCCACGACCGCCTCCGTGCGTGCCGCGGTGCTGGCCGGCGCCGGCCCGGCCGTGCTGAGCGAGCTGGCCCTGGCCGACGACATCCGCACCGGCCGCCTGCGCCGCGTCCCCGTCGCCGGGCTCGACCTGCGCCGGGAGCTGCGCGCCGTGTGGACCGGGCCGCGGGTGCCGCCCGCCGGGGCCGTGCGCAGTTTCCTGGCCCACATCGCCGGGGCCCGGTAGACACGGGCCCGTCCGCCCCGGAATGCTCGACGCCGTGGGGACAACGACCGGCCAGCGCCTCGTCGGGCGCGACGGCGAGCTGCAGACCCTGTTCGGGCACCTCGACGGGGTCGGCACCCGGGGCCGGGCCGTCGGGCTGCTCGGCGAGCCCGGCGTCGGCAAGAGCGCCCTGCAGGCCGAGGCCGTGGAGCAGGCGCGGTCGCTCGGGTTCACCGTGCTCACCGCGCGTGGCAGCCAGTCCGAGACGCACCTGCCGTACGCCAGCCTCCACCAGGTGCTGCGGCCCCTGCTGCCGCGGGCCGACCGGCTGCCGGCCATGCAGCGCGAGGCCCTGCTGGCCTGCTTCGCCATGAGCGACCCGCACGAGGTCAACCCGTTCTTCACCTTCCTGGCGGTCCTGGAGCTGCTCGTCGACGCGGCCGGCCAGGCGCCGGTGCTGGTGTGCCTCGACGACCTGCACTGGATGGACCGGCCCTCGATCGACGCCCTGGCCTTCGTCATCCGCCGGGTCGTCAGCGAGCGGGTCGTCGTGCTGTGCACGTCCCGGCCCGAGACGCTGCCGTTCGCCGACGCCCACACGGTCGAGTGGATGGAGCTGGGCGGCATCGACGAGGCGTCGGCGGCCGCGCTGCTGACCGCGCGGGCGCCGGGCCTGTCGCCCACGGTCCGCGAACGGGTCCTGCGCCAGGCCCGCGGCAACCCGCTCGCGCTGCTGGAGTTCGCCACCGCGCTGGAGTCCGGGCGGCACGGCTGGACCGAGCTCGACGAGGACCTGCCGATGACCACGCGGCTGGAGCGGGCGTTCGCCGCGCGGGCCGAGCACCTCGGCCCGGCCGTGCGCGCGATCCTGACCGTCGCCGCGGTCGACGACGGCGACGACATCAACGACGTCCTCGCCGCCGCGCAGATCCTGCACGGCGCGCCGCTGGACCGCGGCGCGGCGCAGCCGGCGTTCGAGCACGGGCTGCTGACCGTGGCCGGCGAGCGGTGCCGCATCGCCCACCCGCTGGTCGGTTCGGCCCTGCGCCAGGCCATGCCGCCGGTCGAGCGGCAGCAGGCGCACGAGGCCCTCGCCGTCGTCCTGGTCGCCCACCCGGACCGCGCGGTGTGGCACCGCGCGGCGGCCGTGTCCGGCCGCGACGAGCGCGTCGCCGCCGAGCTGGAACAGGCGGCCGACAACGCCCAGCGCCGCGGCGCCGTCGCCTCGGCCGCCGCCTGGCTGGAGCGGGCGGCCGCGCTGAGCCCCGACCCGCAGGCCCAGGCCGCCCGCCTGCTCAGCGCGGCCGAGCTCGGCTACCAGCTGGGCCGGTTCGACCAGGTCGAGCAGATCAAGACCCAGGTCGCCGGCATGACGCTGCGGCCGCGGGACCGGTCCCGGCTGACGTGGCTGGAGGGCGTCTTCCACGACGGCTCCACCGGCGAGCCGGCGGAGGTCCGCCGCCTGGTCGACATGGCACGGCACGCCACCGCCGGGCAGGACCTCGAGCTGGCCATGCAGCTGCTGGTCGGCGCGGCCCGGCGGGTCTGGTGGCGCGACCCCGGCGAGGCGCTGCGCCACGAGGTCGTGCTGGCCGCCCGGCAGGTCGGCGTCGCCGCGCACGACCCGCGCCTGCTGGCCATCTACGCGCTGGCCGAGTCCACCGAGCAGGCACCGGTGGTCATCGAGCAGCTCGCGCGATGGCCCGCCGACGCCGGCGGGCGGGCCGACCTGGCCGGCCTGCTGGGCATCGCCGCGTTCTGCACCGGCGACTTCCGCCGGGCCGTCGCGTTCCTGTCCACGCCCGTGCAGGAGCTGCGCACCCAGGGCCGCATGAGCCTGCTCGCCGAGGCGCTGGCGATCCGGGCCTGGGGCGAGATCTACCTCGGGGTCTTCGACGCGGCGAGCTCGGCCGACGAGGCCATGCGGCTCGCCGACGAGACGGGCCAGTCGCTGTGGGCGGCGACCGCGCGCATCGCCGTGGCGCTCATCGACGCGGTGGGCCGGGGCTGGGACACCCGCCACGACCTGCTCGCCGAGGCCGAGCACGTGGCCCGGCGCACCCCGAACGCCGCGTCGTCGCTGCTGGCCGGCGTGCAGCTGGCCCGCGGCATCGCCGAGCTGGGCGCCGACCGGCACGAACAGGCGCACGCCGAGCTGCGCCGCGTGTTCCAGCCCGCCGACCCGGCCTTCCAGCGCATGCAGCAGGTGTGGACGATCAGCTACCTCGCCGACGCCGCGGTGCGCACCGGCCGCCGCGCCGAGGCCCGGTCGGTGCTGGGCGCCATGGAGCAGCTCGCGGGCGGCTCCCCGGCGATGGGGTCGATCATCGCCCTGGAGTACTCTCGGGCGGTCCTGGCCGACCGCGCGTCGGCCGAGCCGCTGTTCCGGGCCGCGCTGCACGGCGCCGCCGGCCACCTGCCCTGGCACCGGGCCCGGGTCGAGCTGGCCTACGGCTCGTGGCTGCGCCGGCAGCGGCGCGTCGTGGAGTCCCGCGACCCGCTGCGGGCGGCGCGCGGCGCCTTCGACGCCGTCGGCGCGCGCACCTGGGCGCAGCGAGCCGACCAGGAGCTGCGCGCGACCGGCGAGCGCGGGTGGCAGCCGACGTCAAACCCGCGCGAGCTGCTGTCGCCGCAGGAGGCCCAGATCGCCGAGCTGGCCGCGCAGGGCCTGTCCAACCGGGAGATCGGCCAGCGGTTGTTCCTGTCACATCGGACGGTCAGCTCGCACCTGTACCGGATGTTCCCGAAGCTCGGCATCACCTCCCGCAACCAGCTCGCCGCCGCGTTGCAGTCAACTGACGCTAGCCGCGACTGAAGCCGGCCGGTCCGGCGCCGTCCTACCGTGCTCGCGTGACCATCCCCGTGCTCTTCATCCACGGCCTCTGGCTGCACGCCTCGTCCTGGGACCCGTGGGTACAGCTGTTCCGCGACGCCGGCTACGACCCGCAGGCCCCGGGCTGGCCCGGCGACGGCGACACGGTCGAGTCGTCGCGCGCCAACCCCGACGCGATCGGCGACCACGGCATCGACGACGTGGTGGACCACTTCGCGGCCGTCATCGAGCGGCTGCCGTCGGCGCCGATCCTCATCGGGCACTCGTTCGGCGGCATGATCGCCCAGAAGCTGCTCGGCCAGGACCGGGCCCGCGCGGCCATCGCGATCGACGCCGCGCAGATCAAGGGTGTACTCCCAGTGCCGCTCTCGGCGCTGCGGGCCACGCTGCCGGTGTTCAAGAACCCGGCGAACCTGCACCGGGCGGTGTCGCTGACCGCGGAGCAGTTCCGGTTCGCCTTCACCAACACCGTGTCGGAGGAGGAGTCGGACGAGCTCTTCCAGCGCTGGAGCATCCCGGCGCCGGGCAAGCCGCTGTTCGAGGCGGCGACGGCGAACTTCAACCCGCACTCCCCGGCCAAGGTCGACACCGAGAACCAGAACCGCGGGCCCCTGCTGCTGATCGCCAGCGGCAAGGACCACACCGTGCCCGAGTCCGTGACCCGGGCGACCCTCAAGCAGTACCGCCACTCCGAGGCCGTCACCGACATCCTGACGTTCCCCGGCAAGGCGCACTCGCTGACGATCGACTCCGGGTGGCGCGAGGTGGCCGACGCCTGCCTGACCTGGCTGAAGGACCAGTCGCTGTGAACCTCGGCCTCGCCGGCCGGACGGCGGTGGTGACCGGCGCCGGCCGGGGCATCGGGCTCGCGGTGGCGCAGGCCCTGGTCGAGGAGGGCGTCCGCGTCGCCGCGGGCGCCCGCCACGGCTCGGCCGAGCTCAGCGCGCTCGCCGAGCGGGGCGAGATGAGCATCGTCCTGGACGACCTCACGACCGCGGCCGGCTGCCAGGCGCTCGTCGACGAGGCGGTGGCCCGCTTCGGCGGCATCGACCTGCTCGTCAACAACGTCGGCGGCGTGCATCCGCGCACCCGGGGCTTCCTCGAGGTGTCCGACGAGGACTGGCAGTGGGCGCTGGAGGCCAACCTCTTCTCGGCCGTCCGCGCGACGCGGGCGGCCGTCCCGCACCTGCTGCGCCGCGCCCCGTCGGCCATCGTCACCGTGTGCTCGGTGAACGCCGCGCTGCCGGACCCCGGCGTCATCGACTACAGCGCGGCCAAGGCGGCGCTGCGCAGCTTCTGCAAGTCGCTGTCGAAGGAGCTGGGACCGGCCGGGGTGCGGGTCAACACCGTCAGCCCGGGCCCGGTCGAGACCGACCTGTGGCTGGGCCCCGGCGGCGTGGCCGAGACCGTCGGCCGGGCGCAGGGCCTCGACCCGGCCGCGGTGCGGGCGGCCGCGGTCGCCGGCATCCCGACGGCCCGGTTCAGCCGCCCGTCCGAGGTCGCCCAGGTCGTGCTGCTGCTGGCGTCCGAGACCGCCGGCAACATCACCGGCGCCGACGTGCTGATCGACGGCGGCATGGTCAGCACCGTCTGACGCCTCAGGCGGCGAGCGTCGCCAGGTCGAGGCTGTGCCACACGCCGGCCGGGCGGGCCCCGGCCGACCACCACAGCGTGTGGTCGTCGGCCATGACCTGGTCGACGCCGTCGGCGACCGTCACCAGGCGGCCCGTCGCGACGTCGAACAGCGCGAGCCGGCGCGCCGAGTCGAACGCGCCGCTCGTGCCGGCCTCGGTCACCGCCGCGAAGCGGTCCAGCAGCGCGACCGCCGGCACGGCCGCGAACGTGCCCGTACCGCCGACCCGGCGACGGCCCGTGCCGTCCGGGCGCATGACGTCGTAGCTGGTGTCGCCGCCCGTACCGGCGCTGATCGATGAGCGGCACCAGGACGGCCCGCAGTCGACTGTCTCGGCCGGGGAGCGCACGACCGTGACGCGCTGCCCGGTCTCGAGGTTGCGCAGCTCGTGCCGGCCGCCGCCCTGCCGGACGTTCGCCGCCGTCTGCAGCCAGGGCCAGGCCGACAGCTCGTAGGCGCCGTCCACCGGCTCGACCGTCACCGCGCCGCCGGTCACCGGCACCGAGCGGACCTGCGTGTCCCGGCCGTCCGGGGTGGCCGCGGCCCAGTACACCCGGTCGCCGTGGACGACCAGGTCGTGCTCGGCGCCGAGAAACTCGGCGTCGCCGGTGTCGGCGCTCAGCGGTACCGCCGCCGAATCCCCGTCGATCGAGGCCCGCCACAGGCGGTGGGTGAGCGGCTCGGTCGTGGTGGCCGTCGACTCGACCCAGAGGACGCTCGACCCGGCACGGGCGAACGCGGTGAAGCGCGGGAACCGGGACTGCGCCACCCGCTGCAGCTCGCGCACCCGCGAGCCGGTGCGCAGGACGACGCGCTGGGCGGTGCCGTCCGGGGTGGGCGCGACGCCGACCTGGGTCGTCGCGTCGACGTACAGGCCGGGGATGAACGGCGCGCCGTCGGGCAGCGCGCCGGGGCTGTCGGTGACCAGGGCGGCCGGGAAGGCCTTGCGCAGCGAGAGCTGGGGCGGTCCGGGCGGCGCGGGCGGGGCCGGGCGCGCGGGCCCGCTGAAGACCAGCCATCCGCCGACGAGCAGCGCGACGACCATCGCGCTCGCGCGGATCGCGGTGCCGCGGGTGGCCGTCACCGCGGCGCTGCTGCCGCGGCGAGTCCGGTGATCGCGGTGGCCACCGCCGCCGGGTCGACCAGCTGGTGCAGGTGGCCGCCGGGCAGGTGCACGACGGGCCAGCCGCGGTCCCGGGCGTCGGCGGCGCGGTCGGCGTAGGGGGCGCTGAACCGGATGTACCCGCGGACGAGCGCTTCCCAGCCGGGCGGGTTCGGCACCGGATGCTCGTAGTAGCTCAGCGGCAGCCGCGGCTGCTCGTCCGGGAGCATCCGGGCGATGTCGTCCGCGCCCCACCAGTCCGTCCAGCGCGGCAGCAGGCCGTCCTCGGCCATGGCCCGCAGCTGGGTGAGGCGCTGCGGGGTGGCCGGGTGCGTCGGGCCGGTGCGGGCCGGCAGCGCCGCCTCGACGAACACGACCGCGGCCGGGGTCCGCGGCAGGTCCCGCACCAGCACCGGTACGAACAGGCCGGCGCTGCTGTGCACGACCAGCACCACCGGCCGATCGGGCGGCAGCGCGGCCGCCCCCTCGGCGGCCGCGCGCACGATCCGCGGCCAGAACGGCGGGCCGCCGGCGCCGATGTCCGCCAGCGACGGCACGGCGGCCGTCTCCAGCCGGTCGGCGACGCCCGCCCAGGTGCGCGGGCCGACCAGGGGGCTGTGCACGAGGAGGTACCCGAACGCCATCCCCCGACCCTACGGCGCCGCCCGGCGCAGGTCGCGGACCGGCCGCACGAGCAGCAGCACGGCGACCACCCCGGCCGTGACGGCGGTCGCGACCAGCAGCAGGTCGCGGGGCGCCACGACGGCGGAGACCGGGCCGACCAGCGCCTGGCCCGCCGCGATGCCGCAGACGGAGCCCGCGACCTCGTACGCCGTGACCCGGTTGAGCACCTCCGGCGGGACGAGCGTCTGCACGCTCGTCGACCACATCACCGACCAGAACGCCCACGCCGCCCCGCCGGCGACGTGCCCGGCGACGAGGACGGGCAGCGGCGGCTCCAGCGCGACCGACAGCGGGATCGCCACCCAGCCGGCGAGGACGACCGCGCCGGCGGCGAGCGGCCGGGCCGGGCGGAACCGGATGGCGACGAGGCCGCCGATCACGGTGCCGGTGCCGAGGCCGGCCATCATCCAGCCGTACGCCGCGTCGCCGAGCCGGGCGCCGACGAGCTGAGACGACAGGGGGATGTACGGGCCGAAGACGAACAGGCCGAAGCCCATCCAGATGAGGATCACCCCCCACTCCCACGTGCGGGAGCGGAACTCCACCCAGCCGCGGCGGAGGTCCGTGAACACCGTCGAGGCCGGCTTCGCGTCCCTGGTGAGCGTGCGCCGGATCAGCCCCAGGCACACGCCGCTGACCAGGAAGGTGACGGCGTCGAACGCGTACACCGCGCCGGCGCTGGTCGCCGCCATCAGCAGGCCGGCCAGGACGGGCCCGGCGAGCTGCGTGAGCGCGTCGGCGACCTTGAGCGTGCCGTTGGCCCGCTGCGGGTCGCGGGCCACGAGCGGCACCATGCCGTTGACGCCCGGCTGGAACATGGCGGCGGCGGTGCCCGCCAGCGCCGAGGCGAGCAGCAGCAGCCACATCGGCGGGACGCCGGTGAAGAACGCGACGGTCTTCGGCAACCACGGCCCGGAGATCCCGCAGCAGTACGACTTCCGGCTGTGCACCGAGCATCCGGGCCCGATCCCGACCACCCTGGGCACCGACATCGTCGTCGCGGACGACCTCTCGGCCCTGTCCGACGCCGACACGGTCCTGATCGCCGGCTGGTGCCCCGGCCCCGACTTCTCGGCCGCCCTCGGCTCGGCGGTGCGGGCGGCGTACGACCGCGGCGCCCGCATCGTCGGCGTCTTCGGCGGCGTGTACGTCCCGGCCGCCCTCGGCCTGCTCGACGGCCGCCGGGCCGCGGCACACTGGGAGTGCACGGACGACCTGGCCCGCCGCTATCCGCGGGTCAATGCGGACGGCTCGGTGCTGTACATCGACCACGGCGACGTGGCCACCGCCGGCGCCTCGGCCACGGCCGTCGACCTGTGCCTCAACCAGGTCCGCCGCCAGCACGGCGCGGCCCTGGCGATGCGGATCGGCCGCCAGCTGTCGGCCGCGCCGCCGCGGGAGGGCTGCCAGCGCCAGGGCCCGGCCCCGACCGCCCTCGGCCCGGCGCCCGACTCCCTCGCCCCGCTGCTGGACTGGGCGATCGCCAACCTGGACCGCCCCCTGACCCTGCGGGACATGGCGAACCGCTCGGGCCTGTCGGCGCGGACGCTGAACCGGCACTTCCTGGAGCAGCTCGGCATCTCGCCGGGCCGGTGGCTGCTGGACCAGCGGATCGCGTGGACGCGGGCGCTGCTGGAGGAGACGGACCTGCCGGTCGAGACGATCGCGACGCGAGTCGGCCTGTCGTCGGCGGTGAACCTGCGCCGCCGCTTCCGCAACGCGTTGTCGACCACCCCCGCCGCGTACCGTCACTCGTTCCGCTCCCCCGCCGCCTGATCGCATTCGTCGAGGATCGCGATGAGGCGCCGGTGACTGTCGGCGTCCAGGAGCTGCGCGAGCGCATCGTCGAACACGGCGTCGCCCAGGCCCGCGCGAAGCTCAGCCAGGCGCCGGAGGTCGGGTGTGGCTTCGCGCGCGCTGAAGGCGAGACGGATGGCGGCGGCCCGGAGATGGAACTCGATGGCTTGGACGGGCCGCCCCGCCTCGGAGCGAAGGATGCCGAGCCGGCCGAGGGCCGCCGCCTGTCCGGTTTGCGTGCCGAGCCGCTCGAAGATGGCAAGCGCCCGCCGATGGGACTCGCGCGAAGCGCGGGCGGCGTTCCGCCTCGGCGGGGTCGCCGCGGTCGCCGGCAAGGATGCCGAGGCGGCCGTTGGCCCTGGCGATGCCGGCCGGGTCGCCGACCTGCTCGTGGAGGGCCAGCGCCAGCCGATAGCGATGCTCGATGGCGCCCGGAATCGGCTCCAGGCGGTCGAGGTGCTCGCGCAGCAGGACGTCGTCGGCCGCCAGGGTGACGGTGTCGGCCATCGCCGCGTCCAGGGTGCGGTCCTGCGCCAGCCAGGTCGCGGTTTCCTCGGCGCCGAGGCGAGCGCTGACCGCGTCCGTAAGCCGATCGGTGATGTCATCGAACCGGCCCCGGCCGTCGCCGAGCAACGCATCCAGGTATTCGAGGGAGCGGGGGTGGCCGCCGACGACCCGCCATACCTGGTCGGTCGCCTCCGGGGTGGTCGCGTTGCGGTCGACGTGCGGCAGGGACCACAGCAGCTTCGCGGTCTCCGCCGCCGTCAGGGGACCCACCGGCACAGCCAGCAGGCGCTCATTCGGAATCGTGCTCGTGGTCCAGCAACGAGCCGCCGCCGGTTTCGGGCGAGGCGATCGCCACCACGATCCGCAAGGGGCCGGGCAGCCGGTCGGGCGCGGGACCGGTACTGCGGCGGTAGACCACCACCAGCGGGTGCAGCGCCAGCGGCTCGCCGCAGATCGGGTCGGGCAGCGCCTCCCAGGGCAGGTCGGCCCGGCCGGGCGCGTCGATCCCGATCCGCAGCGGCGCGTGGGCGCCGATCGCCCGCTCGAGCAGGCCCCGCAGCGCCGCCGAGACGGGGTCGGGCAGGAAGGACTCGGCGAGCAGCTCCCCGGCGCGGCGCAGCGACACCAGGCCCGGCTTCGGGTCCTGATCCGGCTCGACGTCGCGTGACGCCAGGGCGCTGCGGCGGCTCCGCTCGAGGCGGACGTCGTACAGCGCGTTGCGCAAACCAGGCTTCACGCCGCCGTGCGGAGCCGTCACGTCCACGCCCGCGCCCGCCAGGGGGACGGCCGGGCCGGACACGATCAGCGACACGTCGAGCGGTGGCCTCATATCCGGTACTGACGGACGGGCTCGCGGCGTGGTGCGGCGCGCTCGCGGAGCAGGGACAGCATGTCGCGCACGGCCGGTGGGACGCGGTGCTGGCGGCGGTGCAGCGCGGCCATCGTGACGACCGTGGTGTCGCCGGCCAGCGGGCGGGTCACGATCAGGCCCGCGCGCTCGAGCGGGTCGCCCAGCACGCTGTAGTCGGGCAGGACGGTCAGGCCGATGCCCTCGGCGACCATGAGTTTGCCCATCTCCGCACCATCGGTGGAGTGCCACTGCGCCGGGAGGTCCGAGCCGAAGAGCCGGTGCGCGAAACGGTACATCAGGTAGCCCGCCCGCATCGCCACGAACCGCTCGCCGCGCAGGTCGTCGGCGGAGACCTCGGGGCGGGCGGCGAGGGGGTGGCCGGCGGGCAGGACCACCGCGGGGCGGCCGGCGAGCAGCGGCGTGGGCTCGAGGGCCGGCGGGACGTCGTCGCCGTCCAGGAGGTTGACCAGGCCCAGGTCCAGGGTGCCGTCGAGCAGCGACGCGTGGATCTCGTCCTGCTGCAGGTTGCGCACCTCGACCACGGCGCGGCGGTGCTCGGCCTGGAAGGCGCGGACCGCCGGCAGGACCAGCGCGGCGGTGCCGGCGTTGACCGTGCCGATGCGCAGCAGGCGCCGGGTGGCCAGCTGGTCGCCGGCGGCGGCCTTGAGGCGCTCGACCGACTCGAGGACGTCGACGATCGGCTGGAGCAGCTCGCGGCCGGCGAGGCTGATCCGCGCGCCGGAGCGGTGCCGCTCCAGCAGCGTCACGCCGAGCTCGGCCTCGAGCTTGCGGATGGCCTCGCTCAGCGCCGGCTGTGACACGTGCAGCTGTTCGCTCGCGCGGCGCAGGGAGCCGTAGCGGGTCACCGCCGCCAGGTACTCGAGCTGTTCGATGCGCACCGAGACTCCCATGAGAGGCAAAAACTGGCAGGGGATCGACAACGCCTTCCAACCGAGGTCTTGCGAGGCGATACCCTACTAACCCTATAGTTTTTACCGACAAAGATCCAGTGCCCGCCGGGGAGAGCTCACGTGTCGCAACGACCTCTGCACTTCGCCGCGTTCGTGATGAACACGGCCGGTCACATCATTCAGGGCACGTGGCGGCGGCCGACGGCGCGCCAGGCCGACTTCAACCGGCTCGACCTGTGGGTGGACCTCGCGCGGACGCTCGAGCGGGGCGGGTTCGACGCGATCTTCTTCGCCGACGTCGTCGGGCTGTACGCGCCCTACCGCGGCGACGAGCGCAAGTACGTCGAGGCGGGGCTGCAGGTGCCGAGCAACGACCCGTCGGTGCTCGCCGGCGCCATCGCCTACGCGACCGAGCACCTCGGCATCGCGTTCACCGCGTCGATCCTGCAGGAGCACCCGTTCAACTTCGCCCGGCGGATCTCCACCCTCGACCACGCCAGCCAGGGCCGCATCGCCTGGAACATCGTCACGAACTACCTGCCCAACGCCTCGCGCAACTTCGGGCTGGACGGGCTGACGAAGCACGACGAACGCTACGCGTGGGCCGACGAGTACGTCGACGTCACCTACAAGCTGTGGGAGGGCTCCTGGGACGAGGACGCGCTCGTCCAGGATCGCGAGACCGGCGTGCACGCGGACTACGACAGGATCCACCGGATCCACCACGAAGGCCCGCGGTACCGCGTCGAAGGCCCCCACCTCGTCAGCCCGTCGCCGCAGCGCACGCCGCTGCTCTTCCAGGCCGGCGCGTCGGAGGCGGGCCGGACGTTCGCCGCGCGGAACGCCGAGGCGGTGTTCATCGTCGCGCCCACGGTGGAGGCGGCGGCTCGCGACACCACCGACATCCGGGCCCGGGCCATCCGGCACGGCCGCTCGCCGCACGACCTGAAGTTCTTCCAGGGCCTGCACTTCGTCGTCGGCTCGACCGAGGAGGAGGCGAAGCGCAAGAGCGCCGAGCTCGACGAGTGGATCGACTACGACGCGCAGCTGTCGCACATGTCCGGCGCGGTCGGCATCGACTTCGGGCACGAGGACCTCGACCGGCCGGTCGGCGAGCTGCGCACCGAGGGCGTGCAGTCGATCGTCGGCTGGATCAACGACCTGGTGAAGGACCGGCCGCCGACGCTGCGCGACGTCGCGCACTACACCGCGCACAACGGCCGGGTCACCGGCACGCCCGAGCAGATCGCCGATGCGCTCGAGCGGTGGCGGGCGGCCGGGGTCGACGGGATCAACGTGGTCAACGCCGAGATCCCGGGCAGCTACGAGGAGTTCGTCGACCACGTCGTGCCGGTGCTGCGCGAGCGCGGCCTGGCCCGGCGCGACTACCGGCCGGGGACGCTGCGCAACAAGCTCTTCGGCCGCGGCGACCGGCTGCCCGCCACCCATCCCGCCGCGCGCTACCGCGGCGCGTTCACCGCCGTGCCCGCCTGAAGCCGGAAGCCTGAGATGACCGACAAGAAACGCCTCATCCTCAACCTGTTCGAGATGAACTGCGTCAGCCACATCACCCACGGGCTGTGGCGGCTGCCGGACAACAACCGCGAGCGGTTCAACGACATCGAGTACTGGACGGAACTGGCCCGGCTGCTGGAGGCCGGCGGCTTCGACGCGGTGTTCCTGGCCGACGTGGTCGGCACCTACGACACCTTCCGCGGCTCGGCCGACACCGCGATCCGGCAGGGGCTGCAGATCCCCAACAACGACCCGGCGTCGGTGGTGCCGGCCATGGCGGCCGTCACCCGCCACCTCGGCTTCGGCATCACGTTCTCGACCACCTATGAGCCGCCGTTCGCGTGGGCGCGCCGGCTGAGCACCCTCGACCACCTCACCAAGGGCCGGGTGGGCTGGAACATCGTCACGTCGTACCTGCCCAACGCGGCCCGCAACTTCGGCCACGACGGCGAGGTCGAGCACGACCTGCGCTTCGAGATCGCCGACGAGTACCTCGACGTGCTGTACAAGCTGTGGGAGGGCTCCTGGGACGAGGACGCGATCGTCGCCGACCGGGCGGGCAACGTGTTCGCCGACCCGGCGAAGATCCGCCCGATCCACCACGAGGGCCGCTGGTTCAAGGTGGAGGGGCCGCACCTGCCCTCCCCCAGCCGGCAGCGCACGCCCGTGCTGTTCACGGCGACGGCGAGCGGGGCCGGCACGCGCTTCGCCGGCAAGCACGCCGAGGTCGTGTTCACCGGCGGGCCGGACGCGGCGAGCCTGGGCCGCACCATCGCCGGCATCCGGGCCGCGGCGGTCGAGGCCGGGCGGCGCGCCGACGACGTCCGCTTCGTCACCATGGCCGGGGTCGTCGTGGCCCCGACCGAGGCCGAGGCGCGGGCCAAGCTCGCGCGCTACCAGGAGCTGGCCAGCCCCGACGGGTACCTCGCCCACGCGAGCCTGCCGTGGGACCCCGCCGCCTACCCGCCCGAGACGCTGCTGCGGGACGTCGGGGTCGACAGCGGGCGGGCCGGGCGCTTCCGCTCCGTGGACCCCGAGCAGACCGTCGGGGAGTTCCTCGCCGGCTTCGGGGACCTCAGCCGCCAGCCGCTGCTCGCCGTGGGCAACCCCGAGCAGGTCGCCGACGAGATCGAGCGGTGGCTCGACGAGGTCGGCATCGACGGGATCAACCTGCTGCAGTACCACTCCTACGACACGGCCCGCGACTTCATCGACCTCGTCGTGCCGGTGCTGCGCGAGCGCGGCCGGCTGCGCAAGGAGTACGACGAGCGCGAAACCCTGCGCGAACGCATCTTCGGCGCCGGCGACCGGCTGCCGCAACGGCACTACGGCGCCCGCTACCGAGGCGGCGCGCACCTGCCTCCTTCCCCTGCGAAATAAGGACAAGCCACGATGACCAGACGCTTCCGCGTTGCCCTCGCCACGGCCGCCGTGCTCGCGAGCGGGTCGCTCGCCGCGTGCGGTGGCGCCGCCGCCGAAGCCGGCGGGGCGCCGCAGACCGGCGGCACGATCGTCTACGGCCACGTGCAGGAGCCGCCGTGCATCTTCGGCGGCTGGATCCAGCAGGCGTACATCTCCCGCCAGGTCCTCGACGGGCTGGTGGCCCTCGCCGACGACGACACCGTCCAGCCCTGGCTGGCCACGAAGTGGACGGTGTCGCCCGACGGGTTGACGTACACCTTCACGCTCAAGGAGGGCGTGCAGTTCACCGACGGCACGCCCGTCGACGCCGAGGCCGTGGCCTGGAACTTCGACCTGTGGGAGAACCACAACGGCAACAGCACCGCCAAGGTCTCCATCGACCCGTACTACAAGTCGGCCACCGCGGTCGACGCCACCCACGTCGACATCAACCTGAACAAGCCGTTCCCGCCGCTGCTGCGGCTCATCACGCAGGGGTACTTCGGGATCCAGTCGCCGACCGCGTACAAGAGCCGCTCCACGCAGGAGAACTGCGAGAAGCCGATCGGCTCCGGCGGCTTCACCGTCAAGGAGTGGAAGCACGGCCAGGAGGTCGTGCTGGCCAAGAACACGGCGTACAACTCGTGGCCGGCGACCGCCAAGCACCAGGGCTCGGCGATCGTCGACGAGGTCCGCTGGAAGTTCGTCGCCGACGGCGTGTCCCGCTACGCCTCGCTGAGCACCGGCGAGTCGAACGTCGTCTACGAGGTGCCGACGGTCAGCTGGAAGGACGCCCAGGCGCGGTACCAGACGATCCGCTACATCACGCCCGGCAAGCCGGTGTCGTTCTACATCAACACCAAGACCGGGCCGTTCACGGACAAGCTCGTCCGGCAGGCGTTCGCCTACGGCGCCGACCGCAGGGCCGCGGTCGAGGCCGGCTTCCACGGCGTCATCCCCTACGAGGGCAACCCGGCGGTCAGCCAGGCCACCCCCGGCTACAACGCCGAGGCGGCCAAGGCCTACGCCTACGACCCGGCCAAGGCCGAGCAGCTGCTGGACCAGGCCGGCTGGGCCAAGGGCGCCGACGGCGTGCGGGCCAAGGACGGCAAGCCGCTGACCATCAAGCTGGTCTACGGCGCCGGGTTCATCTTCACTTCCGAGGGCGCCACGGTACTGCAGGTGCTCCAGGAGCAGTGGAAGAAGATCGGCTTCGACGTCAAGCTGATCCCGGCGACCCAGGCGGAGCTGTGGGGCGGCAAGTACTCCGACCCCAGCACGTTCGACGCCACCCCCTCGTACTGGACCAGCCCCAGCCCCTCGATCCTGTGGATCGTCTGGCGCCCCTCGCTGCCGGGCAACCCCAACGGCAGCAACCGGTCCTTCTACAACAACGACACGCTCTCGACGGTGATCCAGCAGGCCAACGCCGAGCCGGACGAGGCGAAGGCCAACGCGCTGTACGGCCAGGCCCAGCAGATCATCCAGGACGACGCCGCGGGCGTGGGGCTGTACACCCAGAACTCCACCTACGCCGTGGCCCGCAACCTCAAGGACGTCTGGCTCGAGAAGAGCCAGGGCGAGCCGGTGTTCTCCGATGCGTACTTCACGAAGTAGGCCGGCGATGAAGGTCCTGCTCAAGCTGGTGAGCGCGGTGGCGGTGATCGTCGCGGCGGCGTCGGTCACCTTCTTCGCCCAGCTGGCCGTGCCCGGCGACCGGGCCACGACCCTGATGAACCTGCAGACCGGCCAGGACCGCAAGTGGACGGACGCGGAGCTGGCCCCGGTCAACGCGCAGTTCGGCTTCAAGGACCCGATCGTCGTGCAGTACCTGCACTACGTCGGCGGCCTGTTCCACGGCGACCTCGGCACCTCGTACACCCAGAAGCGCCCGGTGACCGAGGTGATCGGCGGCCAGCTGCTGCCGAGCCTGACCCTGACGGTGTCGGCGCTGGCCGTCGCCTGGCTCCTGGCGCTGGCCGGGACACTGCTGACCGCCCGGCGCGGTCGGTTCCTGTCCGGCCTCGGGGCCGCCTGGGAGGCGCTCACGGCCAGCCTGCCGCACTACTGGGTCGGCGTCGTGCTGCTCGTCGTCTTCGCCGTGCAGCTGCGGACGTTCCCGATCATCGGGGGCACCAGCGCCTGGGGCAGCGTCCTGCCCGTGCTGACCCTGGCGATCCCCCTGGCCGGCTTCCTCGGGCAGGTGACCCGTGACGAGTTCGAGCAGGTGCTGGCGCAGCCGTTCGTGACCACGGCCCGCACCCGCGGGATGTCCGACCTCGGCGTGCGGCTGCGCCACGTCCTGCGCCACGCCGTGCTCCCGGCGATCACGCTGTCCGGCTGGGCGCTCGGCGCCCTCGTCGCCGGCGCCGTCATCGCCGAGAACATCTTCGGCCGGCCGGGGCTGGGCCAGGTGCTCGTCACCGCGGTCAACACCCGCGACGTGCCCACCGTGTCCGGCATCGTGCTGGTCGTGGCGGCGATCTACGTCGTGGCCAACCTGCTCGTCGACCTGGCCTACGCGATCGTCGACCCGCGGCTGGGGGCCACCCGATGAGCCGGCGGCTGCCGTCCGCGGGGACCCTGGCGGCCGCGCTGGTCGTCGTGCTCATCGCGATCGCGGCGCTCAGCCCGGGCCTGCTCACCGGCCGCGGCCCGACCGAGATCGACCTGCACTCGACGCTGCTGGCGCCGTCGTGGGCGCACCCGTTCGGCACCGACGACGCCGGCCGGGACCTGCTCACCCGGGTCATCTACGGCGCCCGCCAGTCGATGGGCATCGGCGTCGGCGCGACGGCGGTGGCGTTCCTCATCGCCCTCGCGCTCGGCTTCACCGCCGGGCTCGCCGGCGGGGTCGTCGACACCGTCATCACCCGCGTGCTCGAGGTCGCGTTCGCCTTCCCGGCGCTGCTGCTGGCGCTGCTGGTCATCTCGGTCCGCGGCCCGTCGGTCGCCACCGTGATCGCCGCGGTCGGCATCGGGTCCGCGCCCGGCTACGCCCGGATGGTCCGCGGCCAGGTCCTCGCCGTGCGCCAGGCCGGATACATCGAGGCCGCGGCCGCGCTCGGGCACTCCCGGCTCGCCGTCGTGCGACGGCACCTGTTCCCCAACGCCGTGCGGCCCCTCGTCGCCGTCGCCACCCTCGGCATCGGCCAGTCCGTCGTGTGGGCCTCCGGGCTGTCGTTCCTCGGCCTCGGCGTCGCCCCGCCCAGCTCCGAGTGGGGAGCGCTGCTCGACGCCGGCCGCGTGCACATCACCACGTCCTGGTGGCTGGAGATCCTGCCCGGCGTCGTGATCGTCCTGGTGGCCCTCGCCGTGACGTCGCTGGGCCGCAACCTGCAGCACCTACTCGGAGGAGCCGCCCGATGACCACGACTCTCGCTGCGCAACGCGTCGAGCCGGCCGCCGGCCTGGCACTGCTGCAGGTCGAGGGCCTGCGCGTGTCCTTCGGCGGCACCGAGGTCGTCCGCGGTGTCTCGTTCGCCGCGCGCCGCGGGCAGTGCCTCGCCATCGTCGGCGAGTCCGGCTCCGGCAAGAGCGTCACCGCCCGCACCCTCGTCGGCCTCGCCGGCCCGGGCTCGCGGGTCGCCGCCGAGCGCATCGACCTGGACGGCACCGACCTGCGCAGCGCGTCCGAACGGGCCTGGCGCACGGTGCGCGGGCGGCGGATCGGCTTCGTCCTGCAGGACGCCCTGGTCTCCCTCGACCAGCTGCGCCGGGTCGGCGACGAGGTGGCCGAGCCGCTGCGGCTGCACGGCTGGGGCACCCGCGCCGGCCGGGCCGAGCGCGCCGTGGAGCTGCTGCACTCCGTCGGCGTCCCCGAGCCGCGGATGCGCGCCCGGCAGCGGCCCTACGAGCTGTCCGGCGGCCTGCGCCAGCGGGCCCTGATCGCCTCGGCGATCGCGCTGGACCCGCCGCTGCTCATCGCCGACGAGCCGACGACCGCCCTCGACGTCACCGTGCAGGCGCAGGTGCTCGACCTGCTCGCCGCGGCCAAGGCGCGCGGCACGGCGATCATCCTGATCAGCCACGACCTGTCCGTCGTGGCGCGGCTGGCCGACGAGGTCGCCGTCATGCGCGACGGCGAGATCGTCGAGCACGGCCCCGCCGAGCGGGTGCTGCGCGAGCCGAGCCACGAGTACACCCGGATGCTGCTCGACGCGATCCCGTCCGAGCACAGCCGCGACACCAAGCTGAGCCGCCCGGGCGCGGTCCGCACCCGCCGGCCCGTCGACCGGGGCCGGCCCGTGCTCCAGGCGCGGCACCTGACCAAGGTCTTCCGCGGCCCCGACAAGGTCGACCGGACCGTCGTCGACGACGTCTCCTTCGAGCTGTTCGGCGGCGAGACCCTCGGCATCGTCGGCGAGTCCGGATCGGGCAAGACCACCACCGCCCGCATCGCCCTGGCGATCCTGGCCGCCACCGGCGGACGGGTGCTGCTGCGCGGCGAGCCGTGGTCGGCGCTGACCCCGGGCCGGCGGCGGCCGCTGCGACGGCAGGTCGGGGTGGTGTACCAGGACCCGCTGAGCTCCTTCGACCCGCGCTGGACGGTCGGGCGCATCATCGTCGACGCCCTCGCCACCGGCGCCCGGCCGCCGGGCTCGCGGGCCGAGGCGCGCGAGCGGGCCGTGCGCCTGCTCGAGCAGGTCGGCCTGCGCGAGACGCACCTGGCGGCGGCGCCGCTGCGGATGTCGGGCGGGCAGCGGCAGCGGGTGGCGATCGCCCGGGCCCTCGCGCCCGAGCCCTCCGTCGTGGTGTGCGACGAGCCGGTGTCCGCGCTGGACGTGTCGATCCAGGCCCAGGTGCTCGACCTGCTCACCGACCTGCAGGACGAGCTCGGCGTGAGCTACCTGTTCATCTCGCACGACCTCGGCGTGATCCACCACGTCAGCGACCGGATCCTGGTCATGAAGGACGGCCGGGTGGTGGAGCACGGCACCGCCGCCGAGGTCTTCCGCAGCCCGCGGCACGAGTACACGCAGCGGCTGCTGACCGCCGTACCGCGGCTGGGGTCCGCATGAGCTTCGAGCAGGTCTTCGCCCGCATCGCCGAGGGCGCCGTGCAGCGCGAGTCGGACCGCACGCTGCCGCACGAGCCCCTGCAGTGGCTGCGGGAGGCCGGGTTCGGCAAGGTCCGGGTGCCCCGCGAGTACGGCGGGCAGGGGGCGAGCCTCCCCGAGCTCACCGAGCTGCTCATCCGGCTCGGCCGGGCCGACTCGAACCTGCCGCAGCTGCTGCGCGGCCACCTCGGCTTCGTCGAGTCCCGCCTCGCGCACCCGGACCCGCAGGTGCGGGACCGGTGGCTGCGCCGCATCGCCGCCGGGGTCATCGTCGGCAACGCCCAGAGCGAGCGCTCCAGCGCGTCGTGGTGGGCCCCGGAGACGACGCTGCAGAACGGGCGCCTCAACGGCCGCAAGTACTACTCGACCGGCACCCTGTTCGCGGACTGGATCCACACCACCGCGGCCGACGAGGCCGGCGGCATCGTCAACGTGTTCGTGCCCGCGGCGGCGCCCGGCGTGACCCGCCTCGACGACTGGGACGGCTTCGGCCAGCGGCTCACCGGCAGCGGTACCACCATCTTCGAGGACGTGCCGGTCGCCCCGCAGGACGTGGAGCCGGCCGCCAACGCCTCCCTGGCCGCGTTCTTCCAGCTGGTACACCTGGCGACCCTGGCCGGCATCGGGCGGGCCGCGGTCGCCGAGACCGTCGCGTTCGTCAACGGCCGCGCCCGCAACCTGTTCAACCCGGACCTGCCCGCGGCCGCGGACCCGCAGGTGCAGGCCGTCGTCGGCCGGATCGCCGGGGCGTCCTTCGCCGCCGACGCGGCCACCCTGGCCGCCGCCCGGGCGCTCGAGGCGCACGGCGACGACCCCGACGCGGCCGACGCCGCCGTCTTCGCCGCGCAGGGCGCCGTGGCCCGTCTCGTGCTCGGGCTCACCACCGAGCTGTTCGAGGTCGGCGGGGCCTCCGCGACCGCCGGGCGGCGGGGGCTGGACCGGCACTGGCGCAACGCCCGCACCGTGGCCTCGCACAACCCGATCGTCTACCGCGACCGGATCGTCGGGCAGTACCGGCTCGACGGCACCAGCCCGAGCTCGGCGTACCCGCGCCCGCGCCTGGAGGAGGCCGCGTGACCCCCGACGAGGCGCTGGCCCTGGCGGCCGAGTTCGCCGACGCGTTCGCCCGCGACGCCGCCGACCGCGACGCGCGGCGGGTCCTGCCGCTGGCCGAGCTCGACAAGCTCAGCGGCGCCGGGCTGCTGGCCGTCACCGTCCCGGCCGAGTACGGCGGGCCCGGCCTGCCGGTGGCGGTCGTGACCGAGGTGATCCGGCGGCTGTCGACCGGCGACCCGAACATCGGGCAGATTCCGCAGAGCCATTTCGTGTACGTCAACCACCTCCGCCTCCAGGCAACGCACGCCCAGCGGCGGCGCCTGTTCGGCGAGGTGCTCGCCGGGCGGCGGTTCGGCAACGCCCAGTCGGAGGCCGGCACCAGGCACGTGCGCGACATCCGCACCACCCTGACGGCGGCCGGCCCCGGGCGGTGGCGGCTCAACGGCCGCAAGTTCTACGCCACCGGCGCGCTGCTCGCCCACCGCATCCCGGTGCTGGCCCACCTCGGGCCGGACGGGCCGCTGCACGTCGCGTGGGTCGACCGGCACGCCGACGGCCTCGAGGTCGTCGACGACTGGCACGCCCTGGGCCAGCGCACGACCGCCAGCGGCTCGGTGCTGCTGGCCGACGTGGACGTGCCGGACGAGCTCATCACGCCGTACGAGAACACCTTCGACGGGCCGCAGACCTTCGGCGCGTTCGCCCAGCTGCTGCACGCGGCCGTCGACGCCGGCATCGCCCGCGCGGCGCTGGCCGACGCGGCGGGGTTCGTCGTGGCCAGGAGCCGCCCCTACCCCGACGCCGGCGTGGAGCGGGCCGCCGACGACCCGCTCGTCGTGCAGGCGTTCGGCGAGATCGAGCTGGCCGTCCGCGGCGCCGAGGCGCTGCTGGCCGAGGCGGCCCGGGCCGTCGACCGCGCCGACGCCGGCCTGAGCGCCGAGTCGGCGGCCGCCGCCTCGCTCACGGTCGCCGCGGCCCGCGCGGCCACCACCCGGGCGGCGCTGGAGGCGAGCGGCCGGCTGTTCGAGGTGGCCGGCGCCCGCTCCGCCGCCGCCGGGCTCGGCCTGGACCGGCACTGGCGCAACGCGCGCACCCACACCCTGCACGACCCGGCCGCCTGGAAGATCCACCACCTCGGCCGCTGGGCCGTCGAAGGTACCCCGCCCCCAAACCACGGACAGGTGTGATGAGCGAGCTCAAGTTCCACTGGTTCCTGCCCACCAACGGCGGCGACGGCCGGCACGTCGTCGGCGGCGGCCACGGCACCCCGGCCGACGCCGGCGGCCGGCCCGCCTCCGTGGCCTACCTCGGGCAGATCGCCCGCTCGGCCGAGCAGCTCGGCTTCGAGGCGGCCCTGACCCCGACCGGCGCCTGGTGCGAGGACGCCTGGATCACCACCGCGATGCTCGCCTCCGTCTCGGAGCGGCTGAAGTTCCTGGTGGCGTTCCGGCCCGGCCTCACCGCGCCGTTCCTGGCCGCCCAGATGGCCGGCACCTTCCAGAACCTCTCCGGCGGGCGGCTGCTGCTCAACGTCGTCACCGGCGGGGAGAGCCACGAGCAGCGCATGTACGGCGACTTCCTGGACAAGGACGGCCGCTACGAGCGCTGCGGCGAGTTCCTGCAGATCGTCCGGGAGCTGTGGACGGGCCGGCCGGTGACCTTCGACGGCAAGCACTACGCGCTCGAGGACGCCGTCCTGGCCCAGCGGCCCGACCCGGCACCGCAGATCTACTTCGGCGGGTCCTCCCCCGCGGCGCTGGACGTCGCCGCCCGACACGCCGACGTGTACCTCACCTGGGGCGAGCCGCCCGCCGCCGTGGCCGAGAAGGTCCACCGGGTGCGGGAGCTGGCCGAGCGGGAGGGCCGCACCCTCGCCTACGGCCTGCGGGTGCACACCATCGCCCGCGACACCGCGCAGGAGGCGTGGGCCGAGGCGGACCGGCTGCTGGCCGGCATCTCCGCGGAGCAGATCGCCCGCGTCCAGGCCGGGCTGCGCCGCAGCGAGTCCGAGGGGCAGCGGCGGATGCTCGCGCTCAACGGGGGCACCAAGGACGGCCTGGAGGTGTACCCCAACCTGTGGGCCGGCGTCGGCCTGGTCCGCGGCGGCGCCGGGACCGCCCTCGTCGGCAGCCACGAGCAGATCGCCGACCTCATCGAGCAGTACGTGGCCGCGGGGATCACGGAGCTGGTGCTCTCCGGCTACCCGCACCTGGAGGAGGCGTACCGGTTCGGCGAGGGCGTGCTGCCCGAGCTGGCCCGGCGCGGTCTCTGGCGGCACCCCGCGCCCGGCCGGTCGCCGGCGTTCGCCGTCCCGTTCGGGGCGGCACCGAGCAGGGAGGCATGATGACGGTACTGCGGACCAACCAGGACCTCGACGCGACCCGCCTGCGGGAGGTGTTCGGCATCTACCCCAGCGGCGTGGTGGCCGTCGCCGCCGAGGTCGGCGGCGTCCCCGTCGGCCTCGCGGCGAGCTCGTTCACCTCGGTGAGCCTCGACCCGCCGCTGGTGTCGTTCTCCATCGCCAACGCGTCCAAGACGTGGCCGGACCTGCGCCGCTCCGCCCACCTCGGCGTCACGATCCTGGCCGACCACCACTCCGGCGTCGCCCGGCAGCTGGCCGGCGCCGTCGAGCGCCGCTTCGACGGGCTGTCCTTCACGGCGACGCCGGACGGCGCGGTCACCCTCGACGACGGCCTGGCCCAGTTCGACACCACCGTCTACGACGAGGTCCTCGCCGGCGACCACACGATCGTGCTGCTGCGCCTGGTCGCGGTCCGGCGCACCCCGTTGACCGACCCCTCCCCGCTCGTGTTCCACCGCAGCCGCTTCGGCCGGGTTCAGCCCGGCTGACGCCGCAGCACCTGGGCCCGCTGGGCGGGGGCGAGCGCCGCCAGTCGCATCCGGGCCGCGCGCGGCCCGGACACCGCGCGCCCGGCCAGGCCGGCGATCAGGGTGGCGGCGGCCCGCTCGCCGGGCTCGGCGGCCGGGTCGCGCACCGCGGCGTACCGGGCGGGGAGGCCGGTGTCGGCCAGCGCCTCGGCCAGCAGCGCGGCGACCCGCTCGGTGAGCCGCTGCGGCGAGGCGTCCGCCGCGTCGGCCCACCGGGTCAGGCCGTGCGCCGCCAGCCGGGCGGCGTTGTCC
Organism: Dactylosporangium sp. CA-139066; assembly: GCF_050936175.1. Lineage (NCBI taxonomy): Bacteria > Bacillati > Actinomycetota > Actinomycetes > Micromonosporales > Micromonosporaceae > Dactylosporangium > Dactylosporangium sp. CA-139066. Next base: position 5,916,179 of record NZ_JBNJNH010000001.1, read on the forward strand.
GGGCGGTCGGCGCCGTCGGCCAGGATGACCTGCGGCACGCCGGCGGCCAGGGCGGTCGCCGCGGTGCCGATGCCGCCGTGGTGCAGCACCGCGCCGGCCTGCGGGAACGCCGCCGGGAAGGATAGGCGGGGCAGCCAGCGCACGGCGGGCGGGAGCCGGTCGGGCAGCATCGCGCGGTCCGGCGCGACCACGAGCACCGGCCGGCCGGCCCGCACCGCCGCCTCGATCGCGATCGGGTAGAAACGGTCGTGCATGCGCCCCGTGCCGCCGGTGACGAGCACCGGCGGCGGCCCGCCGTCCGCGACGGCAGAACTGTCCGCGATGGCGGGGCCGTGCGCGACGGCGCCGTCGGAGCGGGCGAAGCCGGTCAGGCGCACGCGCGGCGGTGACGGGTCGCCGGCCTCGTCGAACCAGCGCGGCCACGCCCCGACGAGCAGGTCGGGCAGCTCGAACCAGCCCGCCCACCGGTGCATCGGCGCCAGCCCGGACTCGGCGCGGATCGCGTCCAGCTCGGCGCCCAGCCCGTTGCGCACATTGATCAATGCCGCTTTGGTGGTGTGTATCTCGCGGCCGGCGCCGAGTGCGGCGTCGGCGCGGTCGTCGGCCGCATCGGCCCGGACCGGGACCCGCCGGCGGCGCCGTCCACGGCCGCGGCGGCCACGGCCGGCGTGGTGATCACCGAGCCGGCGCGGGCGCTGATGGCCGAGCACGGCATCACCGAGGAGCAGGTGCGCGCGCTCGGCCGGCGCATCGTGCGGGCCGATGCCGTGGCCGAGCTGGCCGGCGCCGCCGGTACCGCCGGCGGCACCGACGACGGCGTCGCCCTGAGCAAGGCCCAGCGCGCCGTCGCCGAGGCGGTCGCGGCCTCCCACCGCGACGTGCCGGCCGCGTTCGCGGCGATGAAGGTGCGCGTCGACGCCGCGCTCGCGCTCGGCCGGGAGCTGACCCGCCGGGAGCGCTGCCTCGTCGGCCTGCCCGAGCTGCTGGTCAAGGCGGTCGCCACGCTGGAGCCGCGGTTCCGGCACTGCTTCGCCGCGCTGGTCGGCGCCGACCGGCTGCGCCTCGCCGAGGCGGCCCACGTCGGCGTCACCATCGACGTCGGCACGGGCCTGCGCGTGCCCGTCGTCCGCGACGCCGCCGCCCGCCCGTGGCGCGAGCTGGCCGGCGAGCTGATGCGGTTCCGGCTCTCGGCGATGCGCGGCGAGGCCGACGGCCGGGACCTGCGCGGCGCCAACATCGTCGTGGCCCTGCACACCGACGACGCCGTCACGTTCGCCGTGCCGATCGTGTTCCCCGGCCAGGTGTGCGCGGTGTCGCTGCCGGCGACCCAGCGGGAGCTCGACCTGGCCGACGACGGCACCGTGACCGCCCGGACGGTGGTGCAGCTGGGCCTGGCGTACGACCACCGGGTCATCAACGGCCGTGAGGCCGTGCTGTTCCTGGCCGCGCTGCGCGAACTGCTGGAGTCGCCGGCGGCGCTCGACACGTAGGCTGGCGCGATGCGCGAGGCGTGGACGCTCACCTGGCCGGAGGTCGACCCGGACCGGCACCCGTTCGACGCGGCCGCGGCGCCGGCAGTGGTGCGCGCCCTGGCGCCCGCCGCCGCCTTTCCGGGCCGCGACGCGACCGCCCGGCGGGCGTGGGCCGACGCGATGGGCTCGGCCATCGTCGGGCACTACGGGCGCTGGGCGAGCGGCTGGCGCTGGGCGGTCGGCGAGGGCGACCTCGACGGCGGCCCGGTCCGCGCCTGGTGCTGCTTCAACCACTCGATCACCACCCCCGAGGCGACGCCCGCCGCCGTCGCCGCCGGCCTCGTGGAGTGGCGCGGCTGGCTGGAGGAGTGCGCGACCGCTTCGCCCGGTTCCTGCCGATCACGGCGGATGTCGCCGGCTCCTGGGAACGCGCGGTCGCCCACCTGGTGACCGTCGTGGTCGAGCGCACCGGCGCCGAGAGCGGCTGGTACACGCACTGCGAACAGGTCCTCGGCTGGTTCCTGTCCGCCGCCGCCATCCCCGCCGACCGGCACGCCACCCTGATCGACGCCGCCATCGGCGGCCGGTTCGAGAGCTGGGTCGAGCCACCGGCGCCGGTCGTCACCGATGTTGCGGAGCGGGTCGCCCGGTCCGTGGTGCGCGATGCCGGAGCCTGACCACCTGCTCGACTGGTGGCGGGTCCGCGCCGCGGTACCGTGGGCGACCGCCTCCACCCCGGTCACCGGCCCGATCGGCGGCCACCGCGACGGGTTCCTGGATTACGCGCGCACGGACGAGCTCCGGCGTGCCCTGGGCATGGCGGCCGCGGCCACCGAGCTCACGTTCGACGCATGCTGGTGCCCCGCCGCGCCGACGACGAGCCGGGCACACGCGACCTGATCCGCCTCGTCGAGGTCCTCATCACCGCCACCCACCGCCGCTCGTGATGGCGAGCGTCAGCGTCCACAGCGCCCGGTAGTCGTAGTGCGCGGACGCGCGCTAGTAGAGCTCGTCGGGCACCGGCCGGCCGAACGGCGCCGGGGTGAGGATCGCCTCCACGAACTCCAGCGCGACGCGTTCGGCCTCGGTGAGGTGCCGATCCGGCGTTCCGCCGGTGCGGCGGCGGCGGATCCGGCCGGCGTGGCGCCGCACCAGCTCGATCGTGCGCCGCGGTACCGAGCCCTCGGCAGCGATGAGGCCGTCCTGAGATGTCGTCACGACCAACAAGATGTCCCCGCGGGGCGAAGTGTGACACGGCCGGCGGGTGACGCGCGCCACCCGGGCGCTACAGCGGCCAGACCGAGACGTGGTCGAGGCGGCAGGCCAGGAACTGCGCGGTGGCCAGGCACTGCGGGTTGGCGTACCAGTGCTCGCTCGCCCGGCCCAGGACCTTGATCCTCGACGTCTGCGGGTCGAGCCGGGCGACGAGTGCGCCGCCGGCGATCAGCACCGGCCGGTCGGCGGGGTGGCCGACCACTCCCCAGCCGCCGGGCAGGCGCACGGTCCGGCGGGTCGCGGTGTCCAGCACGATTCCGTCGCCGGCCGTCATCGTCCACAGCCGGCTCCCGGTGTCGGGGTCGAGGACCTCGGTCTGGTCCGGCGTGCCGCTGCACAGCACCCGCCCGCACCACCACAGGGCCACCCCGCCGGGCTCGTCGGTGCGATGCCACAGCCGGCGGCCGGTAATCAGGTCGTACATGCTGGTCTCGAGAAACGTGCCGAGGCCCGCGCGGTAGGCCAGGAGCCGGTCGCCGGACAGGTCGAAGCCGTTGACCTGGTCGAGGTCGTGGACCGCGGCCGTCCGCACGACCTGGCCCGAATCGGTGCTGCGGATGCGCAGGGTGCCGTCGGGGTCCAGGTCCGCGACCTCGAGCCGGTCCGGGCCGGCGTACACCAGCGTCCGGTAGCCGGCAGGCGCGCCGAGCGACCAGCGCACGGCGCCGGTGCGCAGGTCGAAGCCGGACAGGCGCGAGTCGGAGTACAGCGGCGGCACCGGGTCGGGGCGGGCGACGACGACGCCGGTCGCGCCGGTGGCGCCGTAGAGCGACGGCACGTACCCGTCGACGCGCCACACCTGCGTGCCCGTGGCGGCGTCGAGGCCGACCAGCGCGGCCGTGCCGGTCTGCGGCTCCTTGACCGCCAGGACCACGCGGCCGCCGGACGCGGCGAGCAGCTGCGCGGTGGGCTCGACGGGGACGCTCCAGCGGCGGGCGCCGTGCGGCAGGCGGTACGCGGTGAGGGCCGTGGTCGTCCGCACGTACAGGTCCCGGCCGTCGATGCTCATGTCGTGGGCCGTGTCGCCGCCGATCACGACCGCGGGCGCCGGCGGCGTGGGCGGGCCGTCCGCGGGGAGCACCAGCGCGATGAGCAGCCCCGGCAGCCACCAGCGCCGGCGCCGGTGCGGGGGCGGCGCGGGCGCGTCCGGGGCGGGGAGGTCGAGGTCGATCACCGCAGCGGCCAGACCGAGACCCGCTCGAGGCGGCAGGCCAGCAACGTCGCCGTGGCGAGGCACTTCGGCGGGGCCGGCCAGCGCTCCCCGCGGCCGAGCACGGTTACCGCGCCCGTCGCGAGGTCGAGGCGGGCGACCAGCGAGCCGCCCGGGTTGCGGCCGGTCACCAGCGCGGCGTGGCCCGGCAGCGCCGCGACGACGTCCCACGCGCCGAAGCGGCGCACGACCCGGCCCGTCGCCGCGTCCAGCACGATGGCGCCGAGCGAGGGGTCGGCGGTGTCCGGGGTCGGCGCGGTCGCCCACATGTGGCCCGCGTCGAACGGGCCGAGGTCCGTCCAGCCCGTCAGGCGCCACCGCTCGTCGCCGGTGTCGGGGTCCACCACCGTGGTCCGTCCCACGGTGCCGGTGCACAGCAGGGTCCCGCACCACCACAGGCCGCCGCGCGCCGCCATGTCGGTGCGCTGCCACAGGCGGCGGCCCGTCGTCAGGTCGAACACGGAGCTGTCCAGCAGCGTGGTGCGTTCGAAGTGGTAGACGAGCAGCCGGTCGCCGGAGATGTCGAAGCCGTCGACCGCGCCGAGGCCGGGCAGCGCGACCGTGCGCACGACCGCGGCCGAGCCGGCGTCGCGGACGACCAGCGTGCCACCGGGGTCGAGGTCGGCGATCTCGATGCCGCCGTCGCGAGCGAGCAGCAGGAGGCGGATCGCCGGCGTGGCGAGCTCCCAGCGCACCGCGCCCGTGCGGACGTCGAGGCCGAGCATGCGCCCGTCGATCGTGCCGTCCCGGCGGGCGATCACGACGCCCGGGGGGCCCTCGCCGGCGGCGAGCGACGGCACGTACCCGTCGCGCCGCCAGGCCTCGGCTCCGGTGGCGGCGTCGAGGCCGACGATCGCGGCCGTGCCGGTCGCCGCCTCCTCGACGTACAGCACGACCCGGCCGTGCGACGCGGCCAGCAGCTGCGCGCCGGGCTCGACCGGGACGATCCAGCGGCGTTCGCCGCCCGGCATCCGGTACGCCGCCACGGCGGCGCTCATCAGCAGGTAGAGCGCGCCGGCGTCGGCGCGCATGGCGCTGATCCCGTCGCCGTCCAGCACCGCGGCCGGGGCCGGCGGCAGGGCCGGGCCGTCGCTGGGCAGCAGCAGCACGACGAGCAATCCCAGCGGCCACCAGCGGCGCAGCCGTGGCACCGATGCGCGCCGGGGCGCCGATGCGGCCGGACCGCGGAGGTCGAGGTCGATCACCGCACAAGTCTGGCCTAATAGACGTCGCGCAGGTACCGCTTCTCGGCCGAGAGCTGCTTCACGTAGGCGGCCGCGGCGCCCTCGTCGAGGTGGCCGTGGGCGGCGACGATCTCGCGCAGGGCCACCTCGACGTCCTTGGCCATGCGGGTGGCGTCGCCGCAGACGTAGAAGTACGCGCCGTCCTGCAGCCACGACCACAGCTGGGCGCCGTGCTCGCGCATGCGGTCCTGGACGTACACCTTGGCCCGCTGGTCGCGGGAGAATGCGAGGTCCAGGCGGGTCAGCGTGCCCTGCCGCTGCAGCTGCGCGAGCTCCTCGGCGTAGTAGAAGTCGGTGGCGCGGCGCTGCTCGCCGAAGAACAGCCAGTTGGGGCCGCGGGCACCCCGGGCGTGGCGCTCCTGCAGGAACGCGACGAACGGGGCCACGCCGGTGCCCGGGCCGACCATGATCATGGGGACGGTGTCGTCGGCGGGCGGGCGGAAGTTCGGGGAGCGCTGCAGGAACACGGAGACCGGGGCGTCGGGCTCGGCGTCGGCGAGGAACGTCGAGCAGACGCCCTTGCGCACCTTGCCGCCGCCGTTGTCGAAGCGCACGACCGACACCGTCAGCGACACCTGGGTGGGTGCCAGCAGGGGCGAGGACGAGATGGAGTACTGCCGCGGCTGGAGGCGCTTGAGGACCGTCACCCACTCATCCGCGCCCGCCTTCACGGTGTGCTCCGCGATGACGTCCACGGCCTGCCGGCCCCAGGCGTACTTCGCCAGCTCCCCCTGGTTGTCCGGGCGCAGCAGCGCGCGCAGCGGCGAGTCGGGGCCGCGGTCGGCGACGAAGCGCATCAGCTCGGGGGTGATGCGGGTGATGTCGAGGCGGCGCAGCAGGGCCTCGCGCAGCTCGACCTCGCCGCCGACGTCCACTGTGGACACCGGGTCGAGGCCGGTCACCGCGAGCCACTCCTCCACCAGGTCCGGGCAGTTCACCGGCCACACGCCGAGCGCGTCGCCGGCCGCGTAGCCGAAGTCCTCGGCCACGTCGAAGGTGAACTGGCGGACCTCCTTCGCCGAGCCGGGCAGGCTCAGCCGCCGGTTGCCGCGCAGCGTGCCGGTGACCGTCGCGCCCCGGCCGGCGCGGGACTTCGCGGGGGCGGCGGCCGGGGCGCGCAGGGCGGCGAGGACCGCGTCGAGCCAGCCGTGCGCGGCGTCGGTGAAGTCGGGCTCGCAGTCCACCCGCGGGGCCAGGCGCACGCCGCCGAGCTCGGTGAGGCGGGCGTCGAGGCGGCGGCCGTGGCCGCAGAAGTCCGCGTAGCTGGAGTCGCCGAAGGCGAGGACGGCGTAGCGGCGCCCGTCGAGGCGCGGCGCGTCGCCCTGCAGCGATTCCCAGAAGGCGGTGCCGTTGTCGGGTGCGTCGCCGTCGCCGAACGTGCTGGTGATGACGAGCAGGTCGTTGCCGCCGCGCAGCAGCTCGCCGGCGGCGGCCGTCATGGCCCGCACGTTCGCCCGCCAGCCCTCGTCGGACAGGCGGCGGCCGACGTGGGCGGCGAACTCCTCGGCATTGCCGGTCTGCGACGCCCACAGGATTTCGACGGTACGTCCAGTGCTCTCCCCGCCCGCCGGCGCGCCCGGCCGGTGGTAGGTGCCGGCGAGGAACCCGTCGACCCAGGCGGCCCGCCCCGGCTCGAACGGCGCGCCCTCCGGCAGCCGCGGCACGAACCCCGGCGCCGGCGGGCTGGCGGCCAGTGCGCTGAGGAACCCGGCGAGGTAGGAGCGCTCGGCCTCGGTGAACGCCGGCGGCGCGAGCGGCAGCCCCAGCGGGTCCGACGCGGCCGGGGCCGGCGGTCCGGCGGCGGCGGCGACGCGGGTCAGGCTGACCGCGCAGACCTTGAGCTCGGGCTGGAACGAGATCGGGTCGACGGCGTCGGAGGTGACCGCGTTGACGCTGCGGTACTCGCCGAACAGGTCGTTCCAGTGGAACGGGGCGAAGCAGTGGCCCGGCTGCACCCGGTCGGTGACGGTGGCCGGCAGCACGGCCCGGCCGCGGCGGGAGGCGACCTCCACCTCGTCGCCCGGGGCCACGCCGAGGCGCTGTGCGTCGGCCGGGTTCAGCTCGACGAACGGGCCCGGGTTGAGCTTGTTGAGCTTGCCGACCTTGCCGGTCTTCGTCAGCGTGTGCCACTGGTGCTGGACGCGGCCGGTGTTGAGCACGAACGGGTAGTCGTCGTCGGGCAGCTCGGCCGGGTCGAGGTGCGGGCGGGGGAAGAACACGGCGCGGCCGCTGGCGGTGGCGAAGGTCAGGCGCGGGCCGGGGGCCTCGGTGCGGTACCGGATGGGATTGCGGCGTTGGGCCCCGGGCGGGGCGGGCCACTGCACGGGTCCCTCCCGGAGCCGGTCGTAGCTGACGCCCCGCAGGTCGTAGCCGGTCTGCGGATTGTGGAAGCCGCGGATCTCGGCGAAGACGTCCTCGGCGCTGTCGTAGCGGAACGCGTCGCCGTAGCCCATGGCGGCCGCGACCCGGGCGATGAGCTCCCAGTCGGCGAGCGCCTCGCCGGGCGGGTCGGCGGCGGCCGGGACGAGCGTCAGGTTGCGCTCCGAGTTGATCATGACGCCGTCGACCTCGGACCACATGGCGGCCGGCAGGATGACGTCGGCGTAGGCGTTGGTCTCGGTCTCGGCGTACGCGTCCTGGGTGATCACGAGCTCGGCGCGCTCGAGGCCCTGGATGACCGTGCGCCGGTTGCCGACGGAGGCGACCGGGTTGGTGCAGATGATCCAGCACGCCTTGATCTCGCCGGCGGCCATGCGCTCGAACAGCTCGACGGTGCCCTTGCCGACGTCGGTGCGCAGCGTGCCGGCGGGCAGCCCCCAGGCCTCCTCGACGAACACGCGGTCGGCCGCGACGAGCACGGAGCGCTGGCCGGGCAGGCCGGGGCCCATGTACCCCATCTCGCGCCCGCCCATCGCGTTGGGCTGGCCGGTCAGCGAGAACGGCCCGGAGCCCGGGCGGCAGATCGCCCCGGTGGCCAGGTGCAGGTTGACCAGGGCGTTGGTGTTCCAGGTGCCGTGGGTGCTCTGGTTGAGCCCCATGGTCCAGCAGCTCATCCACTCGCCGGCGGCGGCGATGAGCGCGGCGGCCTCGCGAAGGTCCGGAGCGGATATGCCGGTTATTTCGGACACCCGGTCCGGCGCATAGCCGGCCAGGAACGCCGGCATCGCGTCCCAGCCCTCGGTGTGCTGCGCGATGAAGTCCTCGTCGACGTGGCCGCCCTCGACGAGCAGGTGCAGCAGGCCGTTGAGCAGGGCGAGGTCGGTGCCCGGGCGGACCGGCAGGTACAGGTCGGCCTTGTCGGCGGTCGCGGTGCGGCGCGGGTCGGCGACGATGAGCTTCGCGCCCGCCTTGACCCGGTCCATCATGCGCAGGAACAGGATCGGGTGGCAGTCGGCCATGTTGGAGCCGATGACGAGGAACAGGTCGGCGTGGTCGAAGTCGTCGTACGAGCCGGGCGGCCCGTCGGCGCCGAGCGACAGCTTGTAGCCGCTGCCGGCGCTGGCCATGCACAGCCGCGAGTTCGACTCGATCTGGTTGGTGCGCACGAAGCCTTTGGCGAGCTTGTTCGCCAGGTACTGCGCCTCGAGCGTCATCTGCCCGGACACGTAGAAGGCGACCGCGTCCGGCCCGTGCTCGTCGATGATGCCCCGCAGCCGTCGCGCGGTGCCGGCGATCGCCTCGTCGACCGCCACGTCCACGGCCGGCCCGCCGCGCTCGGCCCGGACCCTCGCCGCCCCCAGGCGGCCCGGCCCGGCGAGCATCTCCGCGCTGGTCGCGCCCTTGGTGCACAGCCGCCCGGCGTTGGCCGGGTGCTCCTTGTCGCCGTGCACCTTGACCACGCGGCGGCGGCCGTCGGGGTCCGTCGCCACGTCGAGGACCATGCCGCAGCCGACCCCGCAGTAGGAACAGACCGAGCGGGTCTGCATCACGGGGCCGACGCTACAAACGATCAGTTACACGCGTGTCACACCGAGCTGTCGCCGCTTGTAACGCCGCTGTGAGGCCGCTCGGGGGCGGTGTCGCGGTACCACCGGATCTTCTCCCGGATGCGGCACTGCTCGTCGCGCAGCGCGGCGATCTTGGCCTCGATCTCGCGGTCGTGCTCCTCCAGCAGCTCGGCCCGCTCGGCGAACGTGCCGTCGCCCTCGCGGGCCAGCTCGGCGTAGCGCAGCATGCGCTGGATCGGCATGCCCGTGTCGCGCAGGCAGCGCAGGATGCCCAGCCACGCCAGGTCGTCGTCGGTGAAGACCCGCTGGCCGCCGGGGTTGCGATCGACGCCGTCGAGCAGCCCGATCCGCTCGTAGTAGCGCAGGGTGTCCAGGCTGAACCCGGTCTTCTCGACGGTCTCCCGCGGCGTGTACGACATCCACCAGTTGTACCCGCCCGGGCGCCCGGCCCGCCGCCCCGACGCAGCGACTGGTCGTTGCGGCCGAAGCGGACGGATCGCCCTCGGAGGCTCGAAATCGGGCGGCCAAGACGACCTTCAGGCCACCGGAAGGTGAACAGCGGTCGAACTTCTCACCGGCGGCGGTCCTGTACTGGAGCGATCTTCGCCGGCGCGCGAACATCCTGGTGTGACTGAGACAACCGTGGTGCTCGTCCTGGTGATCGTGACCGCCCTCGGGTTCGACTTCACCAACGGCTTCCACGACACGGCCAACGCAATGGCCACGTCCATCGCGACGAACGCGCTGCGACCCAAGGTCGCCGTGTTGCTGTCGGGCATCCTGAATCTCATCGGCGCCTTCCTCTCCGTCGAGGTCGCGCTCACGGTGACCAACGCCGTGGTGAAGATCCAGAACTCGAACGGCACGCCGAAGGCCGAGCTGCTCCAAGGCGGCGGCTTCGCCCTCCTGCTCATCGTCCTCGCCGGCCTCGTCGGCGGGATCGTGTGGAACCTGCTCACCTGGCTGCTGGGCCTGCCCTCCAGTTCGTCGCACGCACTGTTCGGCGGCCTCGTCGGCGCCACGATCGCCGGGCTGGGCTGGGCCGGGGTCAACTGGAACGGCAACGGCACGAAGCTCGACGGGCTCGTCGGCAAGGTGCTGCTGCCCGCGGTCATGTCCCCCGTCATCGCGGCGATCGTCGCCGCCGCCGGCACCTGGCTCATCTACAAGGTCGTCGTCGGCGTCGCCACCCGGTTCACCGACAACGGCTTCCGCTGGGGCCAGATCGGCTCCGCGTCGCTGGTGTCGCTGGCCCACGGCACGAACGACGCCCAGAAGACGATGGGCGTGATCACCCTCGCGCTGATCGCGACCGGCGACTGGACCGACACCAAGAACATCCCCTTCTGGGTGAAGGCCGCCTGCGCCCTGGCGATCGCGATGGGCACCTACCTCGGCGGCTGGCGGATCATCCGCACGCTCGGCAAGGGCCTCGTCGAGATCGCCCCGCCGCAGGGCATGGCCGCCGAGTCGGCCTCGGCCGCGGTCATCCTGGTCTCCAGCCACCTCGGCTTCGCCCTGTCCACGACGCACGTGGCGACGGGCTCCATCCTCGGTACCGGCCTGGGCAAGCCCGGCGCCCAGGTGCGCTGGGCGGTGGCCGGCCGCATGGTCCTCGCCTGGCTCATCACGCTGCCGGCCGCGGCCGTGGTCGGCGCCGTCATGTGGTGGATCGGCCACCTCGTCGGCGGCCTGGCCGGCGCCATCGTCGTGTTCCTGATCCTGCTCGCCCTGGCCGGCTTCATGTACTGGCGCTCCCGCCAGGACCCGGTCGACCACAACAACGTCAACGACGAGTGGGACGCCACTCCCGAGCTGGCCGAGGCGGTCCGCTGATGGTCCACAACCTGCAATTCGCCCTGCAGTCGGCGTGGCGGGTCCTGCTCGTCGGCCTGCTCCTCGGCGCCGGGCTGCCCACCCTGTTCGCGCTCGGCGTGCGCTCGCTGGCCTGGGGCGCCGGCGGCGACGCCGAGGTCCACGCCGACGGCACCGCCGGCCCGAAGGCGCAGCCGGTCGGCACCGTGCTCGGCTACGTGTGCTTCGCCGTGGTCCTGCTCGGCGTCGCGCTCGGCATCACGTTCATCGTGGCCAGCGGCTTCGGCAAGGCGTTGAGCTTCGAGCACATCTACCCGACGATCGTCGACAAGAAGTAAAGGGGGATCCGTGGGCGAGTCCCGTTCGAACTTCCTGAGCCGCACGATCGACTGGCTGCGCGCCGGCTACCCGGCGGGCGTGCCCCGCCAGGACTACGTCGCCCTGCTCGGCCTGCTGCGCCGCAAGCTGACCGAGGAGGAGGTGCGCAAGATCGCCCATGGCCTGTCCGAACAGTCCCAGCGCACCTCGGACCCCATCACCACCGAGGACATCGAAGCCATGGTCAACGACGAGGTACTGCAGGAGGCGAGCCCCGAGGACGTCGTGCGCGTCTCCGCCCGCCTCGCCGCCGGCGGCTGGCCCCTCGCCGACCCGCCGTCGGACTGAGCGCCGACCCCAATCTCGCAGGTCGCCGGGGTGCCAGCGGCACCCCGGCACCGCGCCGGCGGGTGTCCACCCTTCACCAGCACTGGCGGTGGGGCCGGGGCGAGGAACTCGAACTAGGGTTAAGTGGTGCACGTCGGTTCCCGGTCACGACTGGTGCGGCCGACACCCCCGTCCCGTAGGGTCGGGATAGCGGTCGCTGTTCTGATGATCGTGGTAGAGACGCTTCTGCTCTACCCGCTGCGATCGGTTGTCGCGCCGCTGTCCCCGGGCATGATCTACATCATCGGCGTACTCGTGGTCTCGATGGTGTGGGGCATGTGGCTGGGCATGCTCACAGCGGTGTCGAGCGCCGCTGCCTTCGCGATCTTCCATGTCCCGCCCTTCGGCCGGGTCGCCGTCTCGGATGTACGGGAGCTGGCCGAGGTGGGGGCGTTCTTCGTCGTCGCGATGGCCACGAGCGTCATCGCGAACGTGTTCCGGCTGCGGATCGTGCAGGCGACGGAGTCCGACCTCACCGCCGAGATGGCCCGGCTGCTGCTGCACGCGGACAACCTTCCCGGCGTCCTGCCGGTGGTCGCGCGGCGCATCGCGGAGACGCTCGAGCTGCCGGAGGCCGTGATCGATCGCGCCGCCGTCGCCGGCGATGACCGGCACTGGGCGTTTCCACTGCGGGCGGGGGCCACCTCGCTGGGCACCCTGCGCGTGCCCCGGGGAGTGCCGGAGCCGACCCTGCAGCGCCTGCGGCAGCGCGTCGCGCCGTCGCTCGCGTCGCTGCTGCTGGCCGGGCACGAACGCCTGGCCATGGTGGACTCGCTGCAAGCGAGCCGGAAGCAACTGCGCCGGCTGGCCGGGGAACAGGCCGCCTTGCGGCGGGTGGCGACGCTGGTGGCACGAGGCGGCCGCCCACCCGAGGTCTTCCAGGCGATCACCACGGAGCTGTACCGGCTCCTGGCAAAGGACGCCGCGCAGCAGCGGTACACGACGTGGCTGCTTCGCTACGAAGCCGACGGCATGGTCACCGTCGTGTCGACCAGCCTCTCCGGTCTCCAGCCGGAGCAGATGCACTGGTCGCCCGAGGGCCAGAACGTCCTGGCACTGGTATGGGACACGGGCCGGCCCGCCCGGATGGACAGCTTCGACGGTGCCATCGGCCCGGCGGCCGAGCTGGCACGACAGCTGGGTATCCGCTCCGCGGTCGGAGTCCCGATCGTTGTCCAGGGGCAGCTGTGGGGCGTGGCCGCCGTCGCGTCGGACCGGCCCGATCCGCTGCCGCCCGGCACGGAGAGGCGCGTGGCGAACTTCGTGGACCTCGCCGCCACCGCGATCGCCAACGCCGACAGCCGGGCCGAGCTCGTCGCATCCCGCGCCCGGCTCGTCGCCGCCGCGGACCAGGCGCGCCAGCGGATCGAGCGCGAGCTGCACGACAGCGCGTTGCAGCAGACCATCGGCATCGGGCTGCGGCTGAGCCTGGTGCAGGCCAGCCTGCTCCCCGAGCAGGAGCAGGCCAGAGCGGAGCTGTCGAACGCCGTGCGCTGCCTGAACGACGTCGTGGACAACATGCGGGAGCTCTCGCGGGGCATCCATCCGACGCTGCTCGCCGCGGGCGGGCTGCAGCCCGCGATCCGATCGCTCGCCCGCAAGTCGCCGATACCGGTCGAACTGGACACCGACGCCGGCGAGCGCCTGCCGTCAGTCGTCGAGATCGCCGCCTACCACGTCGTTTCCGAGGCGCTGACGAACACGGCCAAGCACGCCCACGCCTCCGTCGTGCACGTACAGGCGGCGACCCGGGACAACGTCCTGCGCGTGTCCGTTCGCGACGACGGGGTCGGGGGCGCCGACCCCGGTCGCGGATCCGGCATCACCGCACTGCGGGACCGGGTCGAGGCGCTGGGCGGACAGCTGACCATCACGAGCCCCGCCAACGGTGGCACCTCGCTGCAGGCCACCATCCCGGTCGCGCCCCCGGAACCCAATCCGCTCGGGCTGGGCCACGCGGTGCAGTGCGGTGACGGCGATCCGCTGCCCGCCGGACAGCGGCGAGCAACGGTCGAATGATCCACCATGGCAAACCGGGGCCGCCCGGCTTCCGAGCGGCCCGCGGTCAGGTGAAGTCCGGGACCGCCTCGTGCGCGTCCGGCACGCGGCCCTTCGGCTCCTCCCACTGCTCCTGCCGGCCGAGCGCCGTCAGGTCCAGCAGCGCGTACGCCCCGCCGAAGTCGGTGCCGCGGGCATAGGTCGAGTAGGTGTGGTACACGTCGTCACCGTCGGCGAGGAAGCAGCTGAACCCCGGCAGCTCCGGCGACGACACCACGGGGAGTGACCGGTAGTTGTACACGGGCGGCTTCACCGACTCGTCGAACGACACGTCGAAGTCGAAGTTGAAGTCGTCGCCGTAGGAGGAGTACCAGGGCAGCTGCCAGCCGCGGCGCTCCCGGTAGTCGGCGATCTTGGCGTAGGGCGCGCGGGACACCAGCGCAAAGGTGGTCCGCCGGGCGGCGAGGTGGCGCAGCAGGGCGGGCGCGATCTCGTCGATCGACGCCGAGCAGCTCGGGCACGCGTCGTCCCAGCCCGGGTCGAACATCACGTGCTGCACGATGAGCTGCGGCCGGCCCTCGAACAGCTCGCCCAGCGTGACCTCGCCGGAGGCCCCCTGGAACCGGTACCGCTTGTCGATCCTCACCATCGGCAGCCGCCGCCGGTCCGCGTTGATGCGGTCCAGGCGCCGCCGCGCCTCCTTCTCCTCCTCCAGCAGCGCCCGCCGCGCGGCGAGCCACTCGTCCCGGCTGACGATCTCCGGCAGTGCCATGGCCTTCCGGCCTCCTCGTTGGTCGCGATGAAAAACTCTTCACCTGGTACGACTGACGAGGACGCGGATTTTCGACGCTCCCGGCCGCTTTTCTTGCAGTCGCCGACCGGGAGCCGGCGCACCAGGGCACCGGCTCGACACAGCCACCGGCCTGGAGCCCGCCCACCAGCCCCGGCACAGCCGCCGCCCTGGAGCCGGCGCACCAGCCCGACACAATCGCCAGCCTGGAGCCGGCCCACCGGCTCGACACAGCCGCCGCCCTGGAGCCGACGCACCAGCTCGGCACAATCGCCGGCCTGGAGCCGGCCCACCAGCCCGACACAGCCGCCGCCCTGGAGCCCACCCCAACCAGCTCGGCACAATCGCCGGCCTGGAGCCGGCCCACCAGCCCGACACCAGCCGCCGGCCTGGAGCCGGCGCACCGGCTGGACTCAGTCGCCGGCCTGGAGCTGGCGCACCAGCTCGACGTAGCGCCGCTGGGCGTCCTGCTGCGGGGTGCCGGCCAGCCCGCTCCAGGCGTCGTACTTGGCCCGCCCGACCAGGTCGAACACCCCCGGCCGCTTGCCGTTCGCGTCGCCCTGCGTCCCCTGCTTGTACAGCGCGTACAGCTGCAGCAACACTTCGTTGCCGGGCCTCTTGGCCAGCTCCTTGACCTCGACCTGCGCCCGCTCGAACTCCTCGGTGACCGACATGCCTGCCAGCGTAACCGTCACTGCGCTGCGTAACTTCGCGACGCGTCGCAGGCCACCCGCCGAACCCTTCACGCCCCGGCGTGCAGGGCCGACAGCGCGCGACGAAGCGCCGTGGACCGGGCGGCCGGGGTGCGGGCCTTGAGCAGCGGCAGGAAGAGCGAGTACTGCCCGCTGCGGCCGAGCGCCGCGAACGCCGAGGCCGCCGCCGGCTCGGCCGCGAGGGCCGCGAGCAGGTCGGGCGGGGCGGAGGCGGCGCGCTGCGGCGCGTACGCGGCGGCCCACCGCCCGTCGGCCCGGGCGGCCGCGATCTGTGCCTCGCCGGCCGGCCGCATGCGCCCGGCGGCGGCCAGTGCGCTCGCGCGGTCGACGTTGACGCGGGACCAGGGGCTGCCGGGGCGGCGGGGCGAGTACCGCTGCAGGAAGGAGCCCTCGTCGCGGGCGCGGCGGTGGCTGTCGATCCAGCCGTGACAGAGAGCGACGTCCCCGGCCTGCGCCGCGGTCAGGCCCGCGCGGCCCTTCTTGGCCACGATCAGCCACGCCTCGGTGACGCGACCGCCGTGATCTCCGAGCCACGCGTCCCACTCGTCGATGCCGGCGAACGCGAGCGGCGTCGCTGCGCCGGTCACGCCGCGGCCGCCAGCTCGGCGTAGTGCGGGTTGTACATGATGCCGAGCAGGTTGCCGAAGGGGTCGATGACCGTCGCCGTCACGAAGCCGTGGCCGCGGTGCTGCGCCGGCTCGTGCGGCGTCGCGCCCAGCTCCAGCAGGCGGGCCAGCTCGGCCTCGAGGTCGTCGACGTGCCAGTACAGGACCGCGCCGACCGGGCCGGTCGGGACGTCCGCCGGGCGGAAGCGCGCGTCGATCAGGCCCAGCTCGGCCTGGTGGTCGCCCAGGCGCCACTCGGCGTAGCCGTCGCGCAGGAAGTACGGCTCGACGCCGGTGACCTGCGTGTACCAGGCCCGGGCGGCCGCCCAGTCGGCGGCGAAGTAGTTGACGGTGGCCATGCCGCGAAGAGTCATGCCCCCAAGGTAGGAGGCATTGCGGAACATCAGGTTCCTAAAATTCGGGGAATGTTGGAGACCTCGGTCCGGCTGCTGCGACTGCTGTCCGTGCTGCAGCAGCGACGGGAATGGGGCGGCGCCGAGCTGGCGGCGCGGCTCGAGGTGACGACGCGGACCGTGCGCAACGACGTCGACCGGCTGCGCCGGCTCGGGTACCGCGTCGACGCCGTCACCGGCCCCGGCGGCGGATACCGGCTCGGGCCGGGCAGCGCGCTCCCGCCGCTGCTGCTCGACGACGACGAGGCCGTCGCGGTCGCCGTCGGGCTGCGGGCGGCCGCCGCCGGCAGCGTCGCCGGGATCGAGGACGCCTCGCTCGCCGCGCTCACCAAGCTCGAGCGCACGCTGCCGGGCCGGCTGCGGCCGCGGGTCGACGCGCTGAAGTCGGCCACCGTCTCCGCGGCCGGCGGCGGGCCGGCCGTCGACCTCGACACGCTGACCCGCATCGCCTCCGCCGCCCACGGGCACGAGCGGCTGCGGTTGCGCTACGCGGCGCACGACGGGCAGGAGACGGTCCGCGACGTCGAGCCGCAGACGCTCGTGTACACGGGCCGCCGCTGGTACCTGCTGGCCTGGGACACCGAGCGCCACGACTGGCGCACGTTCCGCGCGGATCGGATCACGCCGCTGCCGAGCGACGCGCCGGCACGCTTCGTGCCGCGGGAACCACCCGGCGGTGACGCGGTCGCGCACGTGCTGCGGGGCGTGACCCAGGCGCCGTTCCGCTACCGGGTGCGGGTGCGGTTCGCCGCGCCGGCCGCCGTGATCGCCGAGCGCAGCACGCCGACGTCCGGGCGGATCACCGACCTCGGCGCGGACGGGTGCGAACTGGCGACCGGGACCGACTCGCTGTACGACCTCGTCACCTACCTGGGAAAGTTCGAGGTGCCGTTCACCGTGCTCGAGCCGCCCGAGCTGCGCACGTTCCTGCGGGAGCTCGCCGGGCGCTACCGGGACGCGAGCGAGGAGCCGCCGTTACCCGCCACCGTGCGCGGGTAACGGCCCAGCATCAGACCTCGGTCCGAACCGCTACCGCGAAGGAAGCGTCATGACCACGACAACCACCGCGAACACCGACCTGGGCACGGTCGCCGAGCTCGCCGCCCAGCTGCGCGTCGACGCGATCCGCTCGTCCACCAGCGCCGGCTCCGGGCACCCCACCTCCAGCATGTCGGCCGCCGACCTGCTCGCGGTGCTCGTCACCCGGCACCTGCGCTACGACTGGGACAACCCGTCCGATCCGCGCAACGACCACCTGATCTACTCCAAGGGCCACGCGTCGCCGCTGATGTACGCGGTGTTCAGGGCCGTCGGGGTGGTCACCGACGAGGAGCTGATGACCGGCTACCGCCGCTTCGGCCAGCGGCTGCAGGGTCATCCCACCCCGGTGCTGCCGTGGGTGGACGTGGCCACCGGCTCCCTCGGGCAGGGTCTGCCCGACGGTGTCGGGGTCGCGCTGGCCGGCAAGTACCTCGACCGGCTGCCGTACCGGACCTGGGTGCTCTGCGGCGACAGCGAGCTCGCCGAGGGCTCGATCTGGGAGGCGTTCGACAAGGCCTCCCACTACCAGCTGTCGAACCTGATCGCGATCGTCGACGTCAACCGGCTCGGCCAGCGCGGCGAGACCGACCTCGGCTGGAACATCGGCGCGTACGCCGCCCGGGTCGCCGCGTTCGGCGCCCGGGTCCTGACCGTCGACGGCCACGACGTGGAGGCCATCGATGATGTCCTCACCGCGGCGGCGGACGGTGCCGGTCAGCCGGTCGTGATCCTGGCCAAGACGGTCAAGGGCAAGGGATTCTCCGAGGTCGAGAACCGCCCCGACTGGCACGGCAAGCCGTTCCCGGCCGACATGGCCGCCCGCGCCATCGCCGAGCTCGGCGGCGAACGCCACCTCACCGTGCGCGGCCCGCTGCCCCGGGACGGCGGCGACGGCAGCGGCACCGCGCCGGCCGCGGGCCGGGCGACCCGGCCGCACACCACCGAGCCGGTCGAGCCGCCGGCCCCGGCCACGTACGAGGTCGGTGCGAAGGTCGCCACCCGCAAGGCGTACGGCGACGCCCTGGTCGCGCTCGGCGCCCGCGACCCGCGGGTGGTCGCCCTCGACGGCGAGGTCAGCAACTCCACCTACGCCTCCGAGTTCGCCAAGGCGTACCCCGACCGGTTCTTCGAGATGTTCATCGCCGAGCAGCAGATGGTCGCCGCCGCCACCGGCCTCGCCGTGCGGGGCTACCGGCCCTACGCCTCGACCTTCGCCGCGTTCCTCACCCGCGCCTACGACTTCATCCGCATGGGCTCCATCAGCGGCGTCGCCGTGCGCCTGGTCGGCTCCCACGCCGGGGTCGAGATCGGCGCCGACGGCCCCTCCCAGATGGCCCTCGAAGACCTCGCCATGCTTCGCGCCGTGAACGGCTCCACCGTCCTGTATCCGGCCGACGCCACCAGCACCGTCGCCCTCACCGACGCCATGGCCACCACGACGGGCATCAGCTACCTGCGCACCACCCGCGGCAACTACCCTGTCCTCTACCCCGACGGCGAAACCTTCCCCGTCGGAGGCTCGAAGACCCTGCGCACGAGCGACCACGACCAGGTCACCCTCATCGGAGCCGGCGTCACCCTGCACGCCGCCCTGGCCGCCGCGGACGCCCTCGCCGAACAGGGCGTCACCGCCCGCGTCATCGACGCCTACTCGATCAAACCCATCGACGCCGCCACGCTCGCGGCGGCGGCCCGCGCCACCGGCGGCCGGATCGTCGTCGCCGAGGACCACCACCCCGAAGGCGGCCTCGGCTCCGCCGTCATCGACAGCCTCATCGCCGACGGCATCACCGGCCTGCACATCACGCACCTCGCCGTCCGCGACACGCCAGGCTCCGGCACCAGCGCCGAACTCCTCGCCTGGGCCGGCATCGACGCCGACCACATCGCCGCCGCCGCGCACGACCTGCTCACGCCGGGCGATCCCGCCTGACGGCGGCCACGGGTCAGCGCACTAGCGCGGCGTGCGGTCCGTGGGGCGGAACGCCGGGCCGTGGCCGGGGACGACGATGTCCGCGACGGCGAGGACGCGGGCGCGGCCGGCGTGCAGCGCGTCCAGGTCCGTGGCGAACGGGTCGCCCACCGAGTCCGCCGACCACCACAGGTGCGTGAAGGCGACCACGCCGGCCGGCGTGCCGACCAGGGTGGTGATGTCCTCGGGGGTGTGGCCGGGCGTACGGATGAGGCGGATGGACGGCGAGAGCTCGAAGCCCTCCGCGTCCCGGTCCGTCCACAGGTCGCCCTCGTAGATCGCCCAGTGGTCGTGGAAGCGGGCATTGGGAAACAGCGCCGCGTTCAGCGTGTGGTCGGGGTGGTGGTGGCTGAACACGACGTCGGTGACCGCCTCCGGGGCGACGCCCTGCTCGCGCAGCGGGCCGAGGATCAGCTCGCGGTCGCGGACCATGCCGGGGTCGGTGACGAGCACGACGTCGCCGTCGCGGACGAGCGCCACGGTGCTGGCGACGTGGCCGCCGACGTAGCCGGAGTGCAACACGGTGTAGGTGGCGGCGCGTTCGCGGGGCTGGTCCGTCATACCACTGTTGTACGGCATGGTTCGTACACTGCATCCCCATGCGGGGACGATTCGACAACCTTCACCGTATCAACGCCCTCGACCCGGCGCGCGACTTCGAGGAGATTCACCGGCTCACGCTGTTCCACGAGTTCCCGTGGGACATGCGGCTGGCCTTCAACCTCGCGTTCAACCGCTCGTTCGCGGTGCCGCGGGTCGCCCGGCTGCTGGTGGCGACCGGCGAGATCCTCCGCACGCCGAGAAAGCGGGCCGACGACACCGGCATCATCATGTACGAGATCCTGCTCAACGGGCTGGACAGCGCCCGCGGCCGCCTGGCGCTGCGCCGGCTCAACGACGCGCACCGGGGCTTCGACCTCGACAACGGCGACAGTGTCTACGTCCTCGCCGCGCTGGTCGTCGTCCCCATGCGGTGGCTGCAGCGGTACGGCTGGCGCTCCCCCGCCGACCACGAGCGCGAGGCCGCCGCGGCGTACTACCGCGAGGTCGGCCGCCGGATGGGCGTGCGCGACATCCCGTCGGGCTACGCCGCGTTCGCCGAGTACCTGGACGCGTACGAGCCCGAGCACCTGCGCCACACCCCCGAGGCGGAGCGGATCGAGCACGTGACCCGCGACCTGCTGCGCGGGCGCATCCCCGGCCCGCTGCGCGGCGCCGCCGACGCGCTCATCGGCGCGCTCTACGACGAGCCGTTGCGCCGCGCCTACGCGGTGCCGCGGCCGCCGCTGTGGGCCCGCGCCGGCCTGCATCTGACGCTGCGCATCCGCGCGAGAGCGCTGCGCTTCGCCCGGCCGCGGGCCGAGCCGCTGTTCGCGAACGGCATCCGGGCGAAGTCGTACCCCGACGGCTACGACCTCGCGCGGGTCGGCGCCGCTACGGGCGGGCCCGCAGCCGCGCCATCTGCACATGGCTCAGCTCGTACGCCCGCCGCAGGTGGCGCGTGATCACCTCGAGCTCCGCCTCCGTGTGCTCGTCCAGCAGCTCCGCCCACGCCTGACCGAGCTCGTCCCACACAGCCGTGACGCCGGCCAGGCGCTCCGGCACCGGCGCGACCAGCACCCGCCGGCGGTCCACCGCGTCCGGCGTCCGGGTCACGTACCCGTTGCGCTCCAGGCGGTCCACGAGCCGCGTCGCCGAGCCGGTCGTCAGGCCGGTCAGCACGGCGAGCTGCTTCACCGTGACCGGGCCGCGCTCGGCCGTCAGCAGGCTCAGCGCCTGCACGTCCGTCGGATGCAGCCCGAGATGGTCGGCCAGGGCCTGGTTGAACAGCACGTATGCGGCGTTGTACCGGCGCGAGGCGAGGGCCAGCTTCTCGTACAACCCGGCCCGGTGGGCGTCTGTCACCCGGATCACACTCCAAATCGCTGCGCGACGCAGCTAATCTACTGCGTGACGCAGCAATCTTACCGCTTGGAGAGTTCATGATCACCGTTGCCGTCGCCGGGGCCACCGGCGCCCAGGGCGGGGCCGCCGCCCGGGCGCTGCTCGCCGCCGGCCACCCCGTCCGCGCCCTCACCCGCCACCCCGGAGGCGCGGCCGCCGCCGCGCTGCGCGACCTCGGCGCCGACGTGCGCCGCGCCGACTTCGACGACCGCGCATCGCTCGGCGCCGCCCTCGACGGCGCCGGCGGGCTCTTCGCCGTCACCACGCCGTTCGGCACCGATCCGGCCGCCGAGGTACGCCAGGGCCGCGCCCTCATCGACGCCGCGGCCGCCGCCGGCGTCGGCCACGTCGTGCTCACCTCGGTCGCGCACGCCGACCGCGGCACCGGCGTCCCGCACTACGAGAGCAAGCACCTGGTCGAGCGGCACCTGCGCGGGTCCGGCGTGCCGTGGACGGTCATCGCCCCGGCCGCGTTCATGGACAACTACGCCGGCGGCTGGACCCTCGAGGGCCTGCGCGACGGCGTGTTCGCGTGGCCGATGCCGGCCGACCGGCCGCTGACGCTGATCCCTGCGGCCGACATCGGCGCGTTCGCCGCCCTCGCCCTGCGAGAGCCGGCCCGCTTCACGGGCCGGCGCATCGACATCGCCTCCGACGAGCGCACGCCCGCAGAGATGGCCGCGATCCTGGCCGAGGCGACGGGCCGCTGCATCGTGTACCGCGAAGTGCCCCTCGAGCACGTCCGCACCCGCTCGGCGGACCTGGCGGCCATGTTCGCGTACTTCGCCACGACCGGACTCGACGTCGACGTGGCCGGCCTGCGCCGCGAGTTCCCGCAGATCGCCTGGCACACGTTCGCCGACTGGGCCGCCGGGCCGGACTGGGCGGTCCTGCTTCAGCCGGCGGGCCGGTCGATGCGGTAGACGTGATGGCGGCGGTCGTCGATCGGGTTGTCGGGCTCGATCTCCCCGCTGGCCACCCGCACCAGCCCGGCCTTCTCCAGGGCGCGCCACGACCGCACGTTGTCGGCGTGCACCGGCACGATCACGCAGGGCGCGTCGGCGAAACCGGACCAGATCTCCTCCAGCGCCGAGCGGATCATCGCCGGCCCGAGCCCCCGGCCGATGCGGCTCGCGTCGCCGATCAGGTAGTCGATCGACATCGCCCGCGGCGGCACCTCGGTCAGCGGCTCCACCTCGTCGAGGTACTCCGGATAGTCCTCGAAGCACGAGCGCTGCAGCAGCCCCAGCGGCACCCCGTCGAGGGACGCGATGAGGTCCTCGTTCGGCTCCTCCCGCCGCATCGACGGCCCGAAGTCCCGCGCGACCGCCTCCGGCGAGGTCTCGTGGTTCCACCAGCGGGCCACGTGCGGCTCGGCGAGCCACTTCCCGAGCAGCGCGAAGTCGTCCTCGGTGACGTGCCGCCAGCGCATCATGCGCAGAAGGTAACCGCCCGGCCGGCCCGCGGCCACCGGGTTTCAGGCGCCGGTCGGCGCCTCGATGTCCAGGACGGCCGCGACCGCCGCCGCCTCGAGGCCGCGCAGCAGCGCCTCGGCGTCGCCGGGCCCGATGACGTGGGTGTCGAGGAAGATCGTCGCCTGCGTGCCGCCCGCGACCTCGTCGAGGTGCACGATCAGCGGCTCGAACGGCACGTCCTGGCGGGTCGTCCAGACGAACTCGCCGGCGCCGGCGGCCGCGCGCACCTCGTCCACGCCCGGCGCGCCGGCCTCCGAGGCGGCCGCGCCGGTCGGGTCGTCGCGGCGGTCGTTGAAGTAGCACGGCAGCTGCAGGCCCGGGCGGTCGGCGGCGACGCGCTCGAGGAGCCCGTCGAGGGCGGCCGGGTCGTAGTAGGCGTGCTTGTAGGTGCCCAGCGCCGCGCGGCGGGCCCGGTCGAACGCCTCGGCGTAGGAGACGCCGGCGACGTCGAGGCGGGACAGGCCGTACTGGGCGAGCATGCACACGACCCGGTCCAGGCCGGGCCGGAAGCGGTTGTTCACCATGGGCCGGATCACCGCCGGGTGCGCGCCGGTCACCCGGGTCAGGGCGACGGCGTAGAGCGCGAGGGCGATCGTCGAGGACGCGATCCCGGTCCGGGCGGCGAGGCAGCGCAGCGCGAGGCTGAGCGCGGGCGAGCGGAACTCGCCGCGCCAGTGCCGGGGCGCCGGCAGCTCGCGCGGTTCGCGGTACCGATGCAGCGGCATCTCGCGCAGGATCGACTCCCAGTGGCGCAGCGCCATCGTGTTCTGCCGCACCCCGGCCGGCGAGGCCTGCCAGCGGGCCTGCTCGAGCGGCTGCAGGTCGGGCACCGGGGCGTCCGGGCGCTTGTCGAGCTCCTCGAGCAGCACCAGGGCGCCGAGGCCGTCGGTGACGAGGTGGCACATGACCACGACGAGGTGGGTGAGCTCGCCGCCGCGGCGCACGGCGGCCATGCGGATCGGCCAGTCGCGCTCGAAGTCGTACGGGTCGTCCTGCAGCCTCAGCCGCAGCTGCTCGGCCAGGGCCGCCGGGTCCCGCTCGCCGGCCTCGACGATCTCCAGGTCGACCTCGCCCTCGGCGAAGACCTCCTGGCGCGGGGCGCCGTCCGGGCCGAACCGCAGCCGGGTGCGGGCGGTGGGGAAGCGGCTCATGAGGTACCGCAGCCGGTCCACGACATCGTCCAGCGTCGTGCCCGGCGGCAGCGGCCCCCACGCCCCGTTGGGCAGCCAGGACTCCTGCCGCACCATCGCCCGCCAGATGTCCTGCTGTCCCCAGGACAGCTCGCCCTCGCCGGCCCCATCGCCGGCGAACGCGACCGCAACCCGCTCGGCCACCATGCCCGCGATGGTATGGGCGCGCCGATCTTGACCACATCGGTTCGCCGACCGATTTTTGTCCTGTGCATGAAACGACCTGGCTCGAGGACAACCGGATCTCGTACGACACCGTGGCCGACGC
This sequence comes from Dactylosporangium sp. CA-139066, assembly GCF_050936175.1. Classification (NCBI taxonomy): domain Bacteria; kingdom Bacillati; phylum Actinomycetota; class Actinomycetes; order Micromonosporales; family Micromonosporaceae; genus Dactylosporangium; species Dactylosporangium sp. CA-139066. The sequence continues at coordinate 5,940,256 of NZ_JBNJNH010000001.1, forward strand.
CTACGCCGAGCAGGTGCGCGACGTGCTGGCCGGCCTGCCGCACTACCGGGCCGCGCTGGCGGTCTTCGCCGAGCAGGTCCAGGCCGGCCCCGTCGCCGACATGGGCTGCGGCCCCGGCCACGTGACGGCCCACCTGCGCGGCCTCGGCGTGGACGCGTTCGGCATCGACGTGTCCGCGCAGATGGTGGCGATCGCCCGCCGCGACCACCCGGGCGTGCGGTTCGAGGTCGGCTCGATGACCGACGAGGATGTCGCCGGCGCGCCGCTGGGCGGGCTGCTGTCGTGGTTCTCGCTCGTCAACGTGCCCGGCGACGCGATACCGGGCATCCTCGCCGGGTTCCGGCGGTCGCTGCGGCCGGGCGCGCCGCTGCTGCTCGGCTTCCACGCCGGCGAGGGGGTGCGGGCCAAGACCGAGGGGTACGGCGGGCGGCCGATGCGCATCAACGTGTACCGCCGAAATCCGGAGCGGGTCGCGGCCTGGCTGCGCGACGCGGGATTCGCCGTGGAGGCGCAGTGGCTGCTCGAGGCGGACACCGCGCGGCCCGGTGCGGTGCTGTTCGCCCGGGCATGACAGCGCGAGGCGCCCGCCCGGGGCTGAACCCCGGGCGGGCGCGACGGCGTCAGCTGCCGGACGCGAACAGCTGGCGGATCTCGTCGGCGGACAGGGCCCGGTCGTAGAGGTGGACCTGGTCGACGGTGCCGTCCAGGTAGTCGACCGGGTTGCCGCCGTACTTGCCGCGGCCGATGACCGTGTGGCCGGTCGGCCCGGCCTGCGGCATGCAGGCGCTCGCGGTGCCGGCGAGCTCGCCGTCGACGTACAGCCGCAGCTCCCCCTTGACGGTGTCGCGCACGCCGACGATGTGGTACCACTGGCCGACGTTCGGCTTGACCGGGGCGAGGGCCCGCACGCCCGCGAAGCTCATCGCGAAGCGCTGGTCGGCGCCGGAGTACTGCAGGAAGAAGTCGCTGTTCGTCGGCCCGTCCTGGCTGACGACGGTCTGGAACGCGCCGTCGGCCTTGTCGAGCTTCACCCACGCCGCCGCGGTGTAGTCCGACGCCGTGTTGAGCACCGGGGCGCCCGCGTCGAGGTAGCCGGTGCTGCCGTCGACCTGCACGCCCTGGCCGTTCTTGGCGTCGACGAACGCGGCGCCGCCGACCAGGCCGGCGTCGTGGTTGCCGGCGGCGTCCTTGCCGGTGCCGTCGAGCGGGTAGAACGCGATGCCGGTGAGGCCGGGCGTGCCGGGCGCCGGCTGCGGGACGTTCGCCGCCGAGCCGTCGGCCTGCGCGATGATCTTCTGGTTGACCGCCTTGACCTGCTTGAGGTCCATCTTGGCGACCTGCCGGTCGTAGGTGAAGAAGCCGTTGAGCTCGGCCTCGACGTCGGTGATCTGGGTGTACACCGAGGCGCTGATCCCGCAGGACTTGGCCGACGTGATGACGGCCTCCTGGTTGGCCACGTACTTGCTGGTCAGCGTCGCCTTGTCGGGCTCCATCTCGTACGCCTGCCCGTCGCCGAACCACATGTGGTTGGACGTCTTGAGGCCGAAGCCGCCGTGCTCGCCGTCGATCGCCACCCGGTCACCCGACGGCGCCGGGGAGGCCGGCCCGAGGTACTGGTGGAAGTCGATCACGTCGCCGCGCCCGGAGTCGCCGTGGGAGTTGCAGCAGTTGACGCCGCTGTGCGCGTCGACGAGCCGGGTCGGGTCCTGCGCCTTGACGTCGTCGGCGATCCGCCCGGTCGCGGCCCGGTCCCACTCGCCCCAGCCCTCGTTGAACGGCACCCACGCCACGATCGAGGTGAACGAGCTGTGCTCGCGGACCATCTCGTGCAGCTCCGACTCGAACTGCCCGCGCCAGTCCACGGGGATCGGCCCGGTGTTCGCGGCCGGCATGTCCTGCCAGACCATGAGGCCGAGCTTGTCGGCCCAGTAGTACCAGCGGTCCGGCTCCACCTTGATGTGCTTGCGCACCGCGTTGAAGCCCATCGCCTTGTCCTGCTCGAGGTCGAACTTCAGCGCGGCGTCGGTCGGCGCCGTGTTGAGCCCGTCGGGCCAGAAGCCCTGGTCGAGGTTGGCCAGGTTGAACAGGATCTTGCCGTTGAGCGCGATGCGCAGCTTGCCGTCGGCGCCGCGGGCGGTGCCGATCTGGCGCATGCCGAAGTACGAGCCGACGGAGTCGACGGTCTTGCCGCCGCCGTCGAGCAGGCTGACCTGCAGGTCGTAGAGGAACGGCGAGTCCGGCGACCACAGCTTCGCGTTGGGCACCGGCACGCGCAGCTCGGACCCGGCCGCGCCGGTCGCGGTGCCGATGACCTTGTTGCCGGTCTTGACGACCGCCTTGACCTGCAGCCCGTCGCCGCCGCCGGCGGACGCGGTCACCTTCACGACGCCGCCGGCCACGTCGGGGGTCGTGGTCAGACCGGAGATCGAGGCCGCGGGCACCGGTTCCATCCACACGGTACGCCAGATGCCGCTGCTGCCCTGGTAGAAGATCCCGTGGTCGGAGGTGCGCCGCTGCTTGCCGATCGGCTGCCCGGTGGCGTCGGTGAGGTCCTCGGCCCACACGATGAGCTCCTGCGGCCCGGTGCCCGACAGCGCGTCGGTCACGTCGGCGTCGAAGCCGTCGTACCCGCCGCGGTGCGTGGCCACGAGCGTGCCGTTGACGTACACCTTGGCGTCGTAGTCCACGGCGCCGAAGTGCAGCTGCAGCCGCTGGCCCTTCTGGACGTTCCAGGTGGCCGGCACCGTGAACGTCCGGCGGTACCACATCCGGTCCTCGTGGCGCTGGATGCCCGACAGCGCCGACTCGATCGGGTACGGCACCAGCACCCGCTCGCCGAGGCTCTGCCCGGTCGGCACGGCCTGCCCGACGGTGGCGCGGCCGAACTCCCATACGCCGTTGAGGTTCTGCCACTTGTCCCGGGTCAGCTGCGGCCGCGGGTACTCGGGCAGCGCGTTGTCGGGGCCGACCTTGTCCGTCCACTTCGTGGCCAGCGGCGGGATACCCACGTGCCAGGCGGGCCCGTCGGCCGGCAGCGCGGCGGCGGCGCTTCCGGCGGGCGCGACGAGGGCGGTCGTCAGCGCGACCACCCCCGCCAGTAATTGGCCAAGACGTCTGTCCAGTTTTCGCATCCGTGCATTCCCCTTCGGCGATGGCCCCCGTGAGAGTGCACTCATCTGAACAAATGTGCTCACCAAGCGTCAAGACATTGCGCTGTTTGACTTCCGTAACCAACAGATTCAAACACCGCCGGGTGGGCCGCCTCAGCCCACCGCGCGCCCGGGCCACGATGACGGATCGTTCAGGTCGGCGCTCGGGGTCAGCCGCGCGGCGTACCACTGCGCGACCTCGGGCGTGAACCAGTCCGCCGGCTGCGTCTCGTAGTCCGTGACGTACAGCTGGTAGGGGCCGAACGCGGGCACCCACAGGCCGTTCTGAAACTGCCCGCGGCCGCTGCGCCACTGCGCCGGGTAACCGGCGATGGTGCGGTCGGGCTGGAACGACGGATAGGGCAACGGCCGGCCGTCGGCCCAGATGAACACGACCTTGTCGTCGGCGCGGTGGAGGGTGAGGCCGGAGAAGATCCACACGGGGTCGCCGGCCCGGCCGCCGTAGCGCAGCCGGGTCTGGCACTCCGACCACCACGCGCCCGGCGGCAGCTCGGACAGGTGCAGCGGCATCACGCAGCGCTGCGTCCGGCCCAGCCGCACGGCGGAGACCACGGCCGGCAACAGATCGGCGTCATCCCGTTGCGCGCCGGCGACGCCGATCGTGCCGTCCTCGTCCCACCGCTCGGCCCGGGTCTGCCCCGCGCCGAGGTCGACCAGCCAGTCCCGGGCCCGGTCCGGGTCGGTGGTGAGCGCGATCGTGAACACCATGTCGTCGTCGCGGCCGAACCCGGTGACCTTCTCGTAGCCCCGGCCGGACACCCACTCCGTCGCCGTGACCCGGTCGCGCAGCCGCGCCGGGATACGGGTCAGGTCGACGTCGAAGTGCAGCAGCGCCGGATCGGTGCCGACCGCGCCGCCCGTCGCCACGGTTTCCGGTGGCAGCGTCGTCGGCGCCGGCCCGGCGCCGGTCACGCCGAGGACGAGGGCGGCGACGGCGGTGAGGCCCGCCGATGCGGCGCCCAGCAGCCGTCGCCGCCGCCGGATCCGCCGCGCCCCGCGGACGGCGCCTTCGTGCAGCGCCTCCGCCGGCCTGGTCCGCTCGGCCCGCTCGGTCAGCGTGGCGCTCACGCGCCGCTCAAGGTCGTTCACGGCTTCACGTCCTCCGTGCGGTATTCGTCGCGCAACCGGTGCAGTGCGCGCATGGCGTGGGTACGGACGGTGACGGGCGAGCAGTCCAGGATCCGCGCGATCGTGGCGTCGTCGAGGTCCTCGTAGTAGCGCAGGACGACGACGGCCCGTTGCTGCTCGGGCAGCGCGCGGATGAGCCGCCACAGGGCGTCCCGCTCGGCCGCCTCCGCATCCAGCGCGCCCGGCTGCGCGACGTCGTCGGGCACCGGCGCCGGCAGCTCGCGGTTGGCCCGCCGCCGCCACCAGGACCGCGACGCGTTGAGCACGAGCCGGCGCAGGTACACGTCCGGGTCGTCCGAGCGCCGGATCCGCGACCACCGCAGGTACGCCTTGGCCAGCGCGTCCTGCACGAGGTCCTCGGCCCGGTGGTCATCGCCGGTGAGCAGCGCGGCGAAGCGCACGAGCGCCTGCCCGCGCGCCGCGATGTACTCCTCGAACGTCGGCACACCACACAGAGTCCCGGGAAACCCCCGCCCGTTGACACGGACCGGCAATGAAAATGGGCGCGTGGAGCACGTCCCCTACCCCAAGATCCCCGCGACGCTCGCCAACGCCCCGTCGGCCGGCCCGTGGATCGCCACCGAGAAGATCCACGGCGCCCAGCTCGTCGTGGCGTACGACGGCCACACCCTGCGCGTCGGCAAGCGCCGTTCGTGGCTGCGCGACGACGAGACGTTCTTCGGCTGGCAGCTGCTGCGCGGCGCCCTCCTGCGCACGGCGCGTCACGCCCTCGACCACGGCGCGACGCCTTCGGTGCGCCTCTACGGGGAGCTGTACGGCGGCCACTATCCGCACCCGTCGGTCGCCCCGGTCCCCGGCGCCGGCCCGGTGTAGACCGGCATCTGGTACTCCCCCGGCATCCGCTTCGCGCTGTTCGACGTGCTGTTCGCCGACGTCGCCGCGGCCTACGCGGACGTTGCGGCGATCGCCGCCGCCGGTGGCGTGGACGCCGTCCCGCTGCTGGCCCGCGGTCCGCGCACGGCCGTCGACGCCGTGCCCGTCCGGTTCGCCTCGCGCGTGCCCGCCGCGCTCGGGCTGCCGGCGCTGCCGGACAACCCGGCCGAGGGCGTCGTCCTGCGCCCCGACGCCCGCCGGCCGCTCGCCGAGCGCCCGATCGTCAAGCGCAAGATCCCCGAGTTCGACGAGGCCCGCTTCGGCGAGGCCCGGCCCTGGGACCCGCACATCTCCCCCGCCGACGTCGGCGCGCTGGCCGCGACGCTGGTCAACCCGCCCCGGATCGCCGGCGCCCGATCGAAGGTCGGCCCCGACGACGCCGCGGCGCTCGAGGACGAGGTCGTCCTCGACGTCATGATCGACCTGACCGACGCCTACCCGATGCTGCAGTCACGCCCCGACCTCGAGGAACGGGTGCGCGCCGCGGTCCGCCGGGCACTGCCGCCGCTGGCACGTTTCCGGGATTCGACGGGCCCCGGCCGCCCGTAACGTTCTCGGTAACGGCAACACCAACGCTTTCAAGTCCAGGGGGACACCAAGATGAGCGACATCGACACCGGCTCGTACGACGGCGGCCACGACGTCGACTACGGCCACTACGAGGCCGGTCAGGAGCACGCGGGTCTCGACCAGCTGCACCAGGCCCACGGCTCGGAGTCGGACTACGGCAACCAGTACGGCGTGTACGAGAACGACCACCACGCCGACACCTCGACCGACTTCTCGCAGGGTCACCACACCGAGTTCGACCAGGGCCCGGCCGTGCACTACGAGTCGGACGACTACACGAACTACAGCCACGACGGCTCGGTCGACGACCACGTCTTCGCCGCCGAGGGCTCCGAGCACGCCCACCAGGCCGAGTTCGGCGAGCTCGACGCGCTGCAGCAGCGCTTCGACGCCGCGTTCGCGGAGGGCACCCAGTACCACGGTGGCGACGCCGGGCTCGGCATCGCCGCGAACTGAGCGTCTCGCTGATCCACCCTGGCTCAAGGCCGGTCACCCGCGGTGATCGGCCTTCGCCGTTTCCGGTCGTTTGCATCGCACTGCCACCGGGCGCTGACTTCGCACGGTCACCAGGCACTGGCTTCGCACGGTCACCGGGCACTGGCTTCGCACGGTCTCCGGGCGCTGACTTCGCACGGTCTCCGGGCGCTGACTTCGCACGGTCTCCGGGCGGCGCGTTCGGGGCCTGCTCCGGGTGCGTTGGCTTTGCATTGCGGAGGGTTGCTCCGGTCGACTACCGGCTTCGTGCCAGGGTGCACGACGAAGCGAACCCGGCCCGCATCCGGGCCGTATCTATGGTCCATGTCAAACGTTCGACGTGCACTCGTTGCCATCTCGGTCACGGCGGTTGCCCTGGCCGGTTGCGATAATTCCCCGAAGGCCGCCGACCGGGCGGCCGACGCCAGCCAGAGCGCCGAGCCGGACGCCGTCGAGGTGGCCGCGTCGCCGGCCCCCGAAGAGGAACCGCCGGCCGCCGCGCCCGTGCGCCGGGCGCTCGACGCGCACCTCGGTGACGTCAAGGCAGCACCCGACGACAAGTTCGCCTATTTCGCGTTCCGGCCCGACGCCGACGGGTCGCGCCACGTCCGGTACACGCGCACATACCATGGGTTACCGGTGTACGGCGGCGACGTCATCGTCCACTTAGGGGCCTCCGGGGAGTACCGGGGCAGCTCCAACGGTCTGATCGAACCGCTGAAGCTCGACACCGTGCCGAAGGTGTCGGCGCAAGAGGCCTCGGTCAAGGCCAAGACGCAGTTCGCCGGGCGAGTCACCTCGCTGCAGGGCCAGAAGCTGCTCGTCGACGCCTCCACCGGCACCGGCCGGCTGGCCTGGGAGGACCTGGTCGTCGGCGTCGCCAAGGACGGGCGCACGCCGTCGCGGCTGCACGTGCTCACCGACGCGCACTCCGGCGCCGTCATCGGCCAGTGGGACGAGATCGAGACGATCGCCGGCACCGGCAACAGCCTGTACAGCGGCAAGGTGACGCTGGAGACGCAGCGGGCCGGCAGCCAGTACCGCCTCGTCGACACCACCCGCGGGCGCGCCTCCGTGTGCGACATGAAGCACGCCGACAGCGGCAGCTGCACCCAGCTCAGCGACGCCGACAACACGTGGGGTGACGGCAAGGCCGACGACCCGCAGACCGCCGCCGTCGACGCCGCCTATGGCGCTGCGCTGACGTACGACTACTACCTGAAGAACTTCGGGCGCAAGGGCGTGGCGAACAACGGCCGCGGCGTCGTGTCCCGGGTGCACGTCGGCGACCAGCTCGAGAACGCGTACTGGGACGGCAAGCAGATGAACTACGGCGACGGCCGCGACAACGCGCACCCGCTCGTCGAGCTCGACGTGGCCGCGCACGAGATGACGCACGGCATCACGCAGTTCAGCGTCCCGAACGACCTCACGTACGCCGGCGAGTCGGGCGGCCTCAACGAGGCGACGAGCGACATCTTCGGCACGATGGTCGAGTTCTGGGCGAACAACCCGAGCGACCCGGGCGACTACGAGATCGCGGAGCGCCTGGACCTCAACGGCAACGGCACTCCGCTACGGTACATGTACAACCCGCCACTGGACGGCGCCTCCCACGGCTGCTGGTCCACGACCACGAAGGACGTCGACGTCCACTACGCCTCGGGCGTGGCCAACCACTTCTTCTTCGACCTGGCCGAGGGCACCGGCAAGACCAGGTACGGCACCTCGCCGATCTGCGGCAACGCCGCCGCGGTGACCGGCATCGGCCGCGACAAGGCGTCGCAGATCTGGTATCGAGCACTGGACGTGTACTTCACCTCGAACACGTCCTACGTCGACACCGCCAACCCGGGCAACACCGCACGCGCCTACACGCTGTCGGCGGCGACCGACCTGTACGGCAAGTGCAGCGCCGAGTACAAGGCGGTGCAGCAGGCGTGGACGGCCGTGAACGTGGCCGGCGCCGACGCCGCGTGCTGATGCGCTGACGCCCGGCAACCCGCACCGGAACGGCCCGCGCGAGCTTGATCTAGCTCGCGCGGGCCGCAACCGTTGCCGGTCAGGCGCCGGTCACGTGCCGACGACCGGTCACGTGCCGACGACCGGTCACGTGCCGGCGGCCGCAGGGGTGGCCAGTCACGTGCCGACCGCCGCAACTGTTGCCCGTCACGTGCCGATGGGCCGCAACTGTTGCCGGTCAGGCGCTGACGTGCAGCAGGCTTCCGCCGTGGGCGCCGCCGATGACGAGGATCGCCAGGACCACGAGATCGGCGAGGCCCAGGACGACGCCGAGGCCGGCGAAGCCGCGGCCGCGCCCGGTGACCGACGGGCGGCGCAGCGCCCACAGCCCGAGCACGATCGCGAGCGGCCCGAACACGACGTTGAACAGGAACAGCCCCGCCACGCCGAGCGCCAGTGACGCCACGATCCGGTCATCGGGCCGCCGGCGCCCCGCGCCCGGCTCGGTGGCCGCACCGCGTGTGTCGGCCGGCCCAGCGGACGTGCCGGGCATGTCGACTGGCTCGGCGACCGCACAAGGCGTTTCGGCCCGCCCGGCGGACATGCCGGGAATGTCGGCCAGCTCGACGGCCGCACCGGGCGTTTCGGCCCGCCCGGCGGACATGCCGGGAATGTCGGCCAGCTCGACGGACGTGCCGGGCGTTTCGGCCGGCTCGGCGGCCGCACCGGGCGCGATTGCCTTGTGGTCCATTGTGGACGATCCCCTCACCGGTCGCGAAGGCGGCGCGGCGGCCAGTGACGGGCCATGAGCAGCACCGTCGCGGCGGCCACGACGCCGAGCAGCATGAGCACCGGTTGGCCGGTCAGCGCCGCCGGCCCGACGACGAGCAGCGCGACGAGCACCGCACCGATCAGCAGCGCCATTGACAGCCTCTTTTTCAGTGGACAGTTGTGCACTCACTTCGCAGACTAGGTGCACACGGATTCGGTGCACAGGTGTTTACTGAGTGACATGGCCCATACCCGCCAGGAGCAGAAGGCGCAGACCCGCCAGGCGCTGCTCGACACCGCCCTGCGGCTGCTCGAGGATCGCAGCCTGGACAGCCTCGGCCTGCGGGAGATCACGCGCGAGGTGGGCATCGTGCCGACAGCGTTCTACCGGCATTTCCCCGACGTGGCGAGCCTGGGCGTGGCACTGGTCGAGCAGTGCCTGGGCGGCCTGCGCGCGGCCGTACGGTCGGTGCGCGACGGCATGGCCGACAGCGACGCCGTGATCGGCCGCTCCCTCGAGGTGCTGCGGTCGCAGCTGCACGAGCGGCGCGAGCACTTCCGCTTCATCGCCCGCGAGCGCCACGGCGGCGTGGCCCCGGTCCGGCGCGCGATCCGCGAGCAGCTCGACCTCTCGGCGGCCGAGCTGGCTACAGACCTGCTCACCCACCGCCTGCCACACGCGGCCCGGCTGGATCGCTGGCAACCGGAGGACCTGCGGATGCTGGCCGAGCTCATCGTGAACCACATGGTGCTGACCGCGGCTATGCTGCTCGAGGTGCCGGCCGGCGACCGGGCGGCCGAGGCGGACGTCCTGGATCTGGCGGAGCGGCAGCTACGCCTGATCGCGCTCGGCAGCCGCCACTGGCCCGGTCCCTAAATAGGCGACGGCCGCGTTTACGCAGGTCACGGATTACCGAATTACCGGATCCAGTAATCCGATAATCCAGTAATTCGGCAATCCCGGAGTTGATGTTGGTCGCGGCCCGGGAGCACCGCGGCTTTCGCGTACCGCGGTCGCCGCGGGCCGAACAGCCGAACCAGCCTGAGACCTCGGCCCGACGACGCGGGCCGGGATCCACACTCAGCACCGGCCGCGGCCGGAAGGGCCGCGACCGTTGCCGAGAATCGGAACAAGCCGGGCACAACGTCGTTTCGCAGATTCGCGGCGGACCATCACCGGCGCCCAAATAGCGACGACACTGCTCCCAGAGCAAGGACCGCCCCGCGCAAAGAGGCGACACAGCCCCCAAAGCAAGGACCGCCCCGCGCAAAGAGGCGACACAGCCCCCAAAGCAAGGACCGCGCCGCACAAAGAGGCGACACAGCCCCCAAAGCAAGGACCGCGCCGCACAAAGAGGCGACACAGCCCCCCAAGCAAGGACCGCGCCGCACAAAAGAGGCGGCACGGCCCCCCACAAGGACCGTGCCGCCGGCTTATTGGCACGGGAAAGGGCTACGCGTACGCCTCCAGCTCGTAGATGCGCGCAGCCGCGTCGGTGGTCTGGGTCGGCGTGATGATGTTGAGGCGGACGTAACGACCGGTCACGTTGACCGCGTGGGTCGTGGTGTCCGCCGTGTTGCCGCGGGGCGACGCGACCGTCGTCCACGTGCTGCCGTCCGAGGACACCAGCAGGTCGAAGTCGCGGGTGTCCCACGACGCCGACTCGCCGCCGGCGCCGGCGTGCTTCACGACGATCGAGCTCAGGTGGACCGACGAGCCCATGTCGACCTGCAGCCACTTGCTCGAGCCGAGCGAGCACCACTTGTCGGAGTTGCCGCCGGAGACGCTGCCGTTGACGGCCTTCTCCGGGCCCTCGGTGCTGGCGCAGGAGGAGTCGGCGGTCGCCGGCTTGTTCAGCAGCAGGTTGCCGGCCGGGCCGGCGCTGTACACCTCGAACTCGTAGATGCGGGCCGCGGCGTTGCCGTCGTTGGCCGGTGTCGAGATGTCCAGGCGCACGTAGCGGGCGCTGCGCTGGGCGAACTGGCTCAGGGTGCGGCTGGTGCGGTTGCCCGCAACCGACGCGGCCTGGGTCCAGTTCGTGCCGTCGGTGCTGGTGGAGATGGTGAACGCGCCGGTGTTCCAGCCCGTGTTCTCCGCGCCGAGGCCGGCGTGCTTGACCACGACCGAGCCGACGGTCTGGTTGGAGCCGAGGTCGACCTGCAGGAACTTGGTCGCCGCGGACGAGCAGAACTTGCTGTTGTTCTGCAGCGTGCCGTCGACGGCCTTGTCCGGCGACTCGGCGGCGGCGCAGGTGGCCGAGCCCGTCGCGGTCTTGCCCAGGGCCAGGTTGGTGCCCAGGTTCGGCGGGGTGGCCGGCTGCGAGGCGCCGTCGGTGAAGGACGGCGGGACGTCACCGGCGCCGGTGCCCCACGACGAGGGGCTGGTGCCCATCGTGTACTGCAGGGTGCCGCCGGCGGCGAGGTCCGGGTAGCGCAGGTAGTTGTGCGACACCCCGGAGCCGTTGAGGGTCAGGCCCTGCACGTACTGCGACGTCGAGCTGCCGCCGTTGATCTGGATGTTGCCGGCGGAGCGCTGGATGAGGATCGACGGGAACGACGGGCCGTGGATCGCGAGGGTGTCCGCGCCCGGGGTCGCCGGGTACATGCCCATCGCGGCCCAGACGTACCAGGCCGAGGTGGCGCCGAGGTCGTCGTTGCCGGGCAGGCCGCCGGCGCCGGTGGTGAACTGCTCGGTCATGACGCGCCGCACCGCCGAGGAGGCGCCGGCCGGGTACTGGGCGAAGTTGTACGCCCACGGCACGCCGTGCTCGGGCTCGTTGCCGAGGTAGAAGTACGGGCGGGACAGGCCGGCGTTGAGCTCGGTGAAGTGGTGGTCGAGGCGCTGCTTGGCCGTCTGCGGGCCACCCATGAGGTTGATGAGCGCGGCGAAGTTGTAGGTGACCATCCAGGTGTACTGCGCGGCGTTGCCCTCCGTGAAGGGGCTCTCCTGCGCCGGGTTCAGCGGCCACGGCCACGTACCGTCGCTGTTACGCGGGTGGATGTACTGCGACTCGGTGTTGAACGTGTTGCGCCAGTACTGGGCGCGGGTCATCGCCGAGTTGTACGTCGCCGTGTCGCCCTGCGCCTTGGCGAACTGGGCCACGGCGAAGTCCGACGCCGAGTACTCCATCGAGTCCGACGGCGCGCCCGAGATGTACTTCTTCGACTCGTACTCGGCCTCGCGGCCGCGGATCGGCGAGCCCTGCGTGCCGTTGCCGGCGATCGCGTTCTTCATCAGCTGCAGCGCGGCGGCCTGGTCGAAGTTGCGGGCGCCGAACTGGTACGCCTCGTCGACGATGATCGGGCCGGGGTCGCCGGTCATCACGAAGTCCTCGTTGGTCTGCTGCGACCACTTGGGCAGCAGGCCGCCCTGCTGGCCGTCGAGGACCATCGAGTTCATGATGTCGCTGGCGATGTCCGGGGCGATGAACGCGACCAGCGCCGACCACGAGCGGTAGATGTCCCAGCCCGAGTAGTTCTGGTACACGTTGCGCGTCGAGGTGTGGATCGCGTTGTCGAAGCCGCGGTACTGCCCGTTGGTGTCGCTGGAGATGTTCGGGTTCTGCATGACGTGGTAGAGCGCCGTGTAGAACTTCTGCAGCTCCGTCGCGCTGCCGCCGGTCGCCTGCACGCGGTTCAGCGCGGAGTTCCAGGCGTTGTTGGCGTTGGTCCGCGCGGTGTCGAACGACGCGGTCTCCGCGTTGAGGTTGGCGGTGGCGTTGGCGACGCTGACGAACGAGACGCCGATCTGGGCGTTGACGACCGCGTTGCTCGTGGTGTCCCAGGTGACGAAGCCGCCGGTGTTGGTGCCGCTGGTGCTCGACGAGCCGTTGCTGATCGTCGAGCCGCTCCAGGTGCCGAACGACGACGGGGCACGGTCGAAGTGGATCGAGAAGTAGATCGGGTACGTCTTGGAGGAGCCGCAGAACCCGCCGGCGGTCACGTTGCCGGTGACGTTGCTGCCGGAGATGGTGATGGCGCCGCTGCGGTTGCCCGTCGCGCTCTTGCTCGTGTTGATGAGCAGCCGCGACTGGTTGCCCGACGGGAAGGTCAGGCGCATCACGCCGGTGCGGGTGGTGGAGGTGACCTCGACGTTCGTCGAGTACTTGTCCAGGCGGTTCTTGTAGTAACCGGCCTGGGCGGCCTCGTTGCTCTTGGTGTACGCCGACGAGTAGCTCGACCATGACGAGCCCGGCGACGAGCCGAGCGCGCCCGTCACCGGCAGCAGCCCGAGGTCCTCGTTGTTCGGGCAGCCGGCCCCGTTGAAGTGGGTGAGGCTGAACTCCTCGATCGTGCGGTCGGAGTCGCGGTACCCGGAGGGCGAGGCGGTGGGCGTGTCCGGGCTGAACTGGAGCATGCCGAAGGGCACGGTCGCACCCGGGAAGGTGCTACCGCCGGCGCCGCCGCCGACCGGGTTCGGGGAGTTGCTGTCGTCCGTACCGATCAGCGGATTCACGTATTGGGTCAGGTTGAGGTCGGCGGCCTGGGCGGGGGCCGCGAACTGCACGACGGCGATGGTGCTGCCCAGGAGGGCGGCGCCCGCGCCGGCGAGCAGCCGGTCGACCTTGCGGGATCGGGGCATGGTGTCTCCCGTTCGGTGGCGGTGAGGACGGGAGAGCGCTCTCGATGCACATTCATAGCCCCTGATCGACGTTTGGTCAACATTTATCAATACAGACGCAGGTCAACGCTTACCGCACCGCCACAGCAGCGGGCCGCCGTCCGCAACGCCGCCGACCACGGAGGCGTTGCGGTTGACCGACGTGGCGCGCACCGACGTGGACCCGGCCGATCGCGGCAGCTCGGTCGAGGCGGGACAGACGCAGGTCAACCCTTACCGCACCGCCACAGCAGCGGGCTGCCGCCCGCAACGCCGCCGACCACGGAGGCGTTGCGGTTGACCGACGTGGCGCGCACCGACGTGAACCCGGCCGATCGCGGCAGCTCGGTCGAGGCGGGACAGACGCAGGTCAACCCTTACCGCACCGCCACAGCAGCGGCCCGCCGTCCGCCACGCCGCCGACCACGGAGGCGTTGCGGTTCAGCGACGTGGCGCGCACCGAGGTGAACCCGGCCGGTCGCGGCAGCTCGGTCGAGGCGTGCAGGCGCTCCAGGACGGCCCGCTCACCCTCGTTGATCAGCAGGGTGCCGTCCGCCGCCGCGTCCTGGCCGCCGTCGTCGGGCTGGAGCAGCAGGACGACCGGGTCCTCGCTGCCCGGGGTGAGCGGCCACCGTTCGACCTGGGGCGCCGGCGTCATGCCGGGCAGCCGATCCGGTGGCGGCAGCCCCTTCGTCCGGCCCAGATCGAACGCATAGCCGCCGCCGAGCCCGTCGATCGCGGTGTCGGTCTGCGGATCGGTCGACGGGTCCAGGGTGCGGCCCGGACCGTCGGCCGGCCACACGTGGGCGCGGTGGCGGCCGGTGGCGGCGCCCAGGTACCCGCCGATCGTGCCGTCGTCGGCGATCACCAGCGCGGCCGCGCTCTCGCCGGCCGGGACGGCGAGGGTCCGCGGGTGCAGCGGGTCGGAGCGGCGCCACTCGACCGCCTGCTGGCCGCCGCCGGGCGTGCCGTACGCGCCGACGACGTCGCCGGCGCCGTTGATGTCGAAGGCCTGCGTGGACGACGACCCGCCGGGCGGCGTCAACGCGGTGGCGTGCGTGCCGGTGAAGGTCAGCGCGCGCGGCCCGGGGCCGGTACCGGCCGCGACGCCGCCCGAGCTGATCCCGGCCAGGGCCGTCACGTCGACGTCGGCCACCGTGCTGGACACCTCGCCGTCGTGCCAGATGACGACGCCGCGGTGGTCGGCGCGCAGCCCGGCGGCCCAGCTGCCGGTCGGGTCGACGACGACCCGCTCGATCGCGCCGCCGCCCGGCACCGTGAGACTGCTCGACCGGCAGTCCGGCTCGGCCGGCAGCGACCCGGTCGGCAGCGACGCGGCCGGCCGGGGGCTCGGGGCCAGCGGCGGCCGGGGCGTCGGCCCGGGCGCGGCGAACGCGGCGACGCCGACCGTGGCGACGAGCACGGCGGCCGCGACGCCCCCGGTGATGGCGGCCCGCCGCCGGCGCACCCGCCCGCGCCCGGCGGCCAGCAGGCGCTCGGGCGTCAGCGCAGTGCCCGGGGCGGCGTCCTCGCGCAGGAGCTGCAGCGGATTCTCGATCAACGCACACCGTCCTTCAAAACGGCAAGACGCCGCAGCGCCTTGAGCCCATGCGAGGTCTGGCTCTTCACGGTTCCTTCGGACAGGCCCAGCACCGCGGCGACCTCCTCGACCGGCAGGTCACACAGGAAGCGCAGGACGAGCACCGTGCGCTGCCCCTCCGGCAGGGCCCGCAGCGCCTGGCGCAGCACCATGCGCTGCTCGACGGCGGGGTGCTCCGGCGGGCCGGCCGGCTCCTCGGGCGGGCTCCCCCACAGCTGTACGCGGGCCCAGAAGCGCCGCCGGTCGGACAGCACCGCCCGCACGACCATCGTGTGGACGTACGCGTCGAGGTTGTTCACCTCGCGGATGCGGCCCCACCGCTGGTAGAGCGCGGTCAAGGCGTCCTGCACGGCGTCGTCGGCCCGGTGGCGGTCCCCGATCAGCTGGTAGGCGATCGTGTGCAGGCGCGGCAGCCGGGCGGCCACGTACTGCGTGTAGTCGTGTTCCAGGTGTGATCGCAACGCTGACGGGTCCCTTCGCGGCGAGCGGGTCACACCTTAGAGGCGAGCCGGGCCGTGCCGGGTTGTACCGACACGCAATTTGTCAATGGTTTTCAGAACTCTCGTGCAACTTTCATCGACCCAACAATTTCCAACAGGTACCGATGAATATCCATGGCGATCGTTGACACTTAGCGTCGGAAAATGTTTGCTACGTCACGTGAACCCGTCGATGCACCCCAGCCGCCGGGATGTGCTCCGCCTCGCGGCCCTGGGTGGGCTCGCCGGCTCCGCACTCGGCCCGTTCGCCCTGGCCCCGAGCCCCGCGGCGGCCGCCGGCCCGTCGACCTTCAGCCCGATCCGGCCGCCGGCCACGCCGCTGGCCGTGCGCTCGCCCTACCTCTCGACGTGGCTGCGGGCCGACAACCTGCCGGGCAGCTGGCCCACGTTCTGGGCGGGCGCCGTCACCGCGATCACCGGCATCGTGCGCGTCGACGGCCAGCCGTACGTGTTCATGGGCGCCCCGTCCGGCGGCTGGCCCCTGGCCACGCAGACGGCGCTCACCGTCACCGCGACCCGCTCGACGTTCACGATCACCGCCGGCCCGGTCCGCCTCGAGGTCGAGTTCCTCTCCCCCGTGGACCCGGCGAGCCTGCGCCGCCAGTCGGTGCCGATGTCGTACCTCTCCGTGACCGTCAGCTCGGCCGACGCCGGCACGCACCAGGTCAGCCTGTACGTCGACGTCTCCGGCGAATGGGCCCACGGCGACCGCACCAGGCAGATCGGCTGGGCCACCCAGGCGACCGGCGGCCAGCGCGTGCACACGTTCCAGCCCACGAGCCCGGCGGTGCTCGCCGAGGTCAACGACCAGGCGACGTGGGGCACCGTGGTGTGGTCCACCGACGACGTGGCCGGCCTGACCTGGCAGACCGGCGCCGACACCACGGTGCGCGCCCAGGCCGCCACGACCGGCGCCCTCGCCAACACCGCCGACGCCAACCAGCCGCGGGCGATCAACTCCAGCTGGCCGGTGTTCGCCTTCAACCGCGCGCTCGGAGCCATCACCGCAAACACCCAGCAGACGGTCGCCTTCGTCATCGGCCACGTGCGCACCCCGGCGGTCTCCTACCTCGGCGCCAACCTCGACCCGTGGTGGCGCACCCACTGGACCGGATGGCCGGACATGCTGGCCTGGTTCCGCGCCGACCGCGACACGGCGCGGGCCGTGGCCGCCGCGACCGACGCCCAGGTCGACGCGTGGGCCCGCCAGGCCGTCGGCGCCCCGGGCACGGCCGCCGACCAGTACGCCGCCCTGTGTGCGCTCGCCGTCCGGCAGGCGTTCGGCGGCACCGAGCTCGTCAACCGCGGCGGCTCACCCTGGGTGATGCTCAAGGAGATCTCCTCCAACGGCGACTTCAGCACCGTCGACGTCATCTACCCGGCGTTCCCGGCGTACCTGCAGCTGAGCCCGCGCTGGCTGGAGCTGCTGCTCGCCCCGCTATTCGACTACACCGAGGTGCGCGGCTTCGACAAGCCGTTCGCCCCGCACGACCTCGGCGTCTACCCCAACGCGTTCGGCCGCATCGGCCAGCCCGAGGAGGACATGCCGGTCGAGGAGTCGGCGAACCTGCTCGTCATGGTCGCCGCGCTGCTCACGCGCATGCCGGCGGCCCGGGCGAGCGCCTACGCCACCGCGCACTACGCGAAGCTCAAGCAGTGGGCCGACTACCTCGTGGCCAACCTGCCCGACCCCGGCAACCAGAACCAGACCGACGACTTCACCGGGTTCATCGCGCACAGCGTCAACCTGGCACTCAAGGGCATCGTCGGCATCGGCGCCATGGACACGATCGCGCGCTGGGCCGGGCAGGGCTCGACGTACGCGGCCACCGCCCGCTCCTACATCGCGCAGTGGGCGACGATGGCGCAGAACGCGGCCAGGACGCACCTCAAGCTGACGTACGACGGCGCCGACACGACGTGGAGCCTGAAGTACAACGGCTTCGCCGACCGCATCGCCGCCACCAACCTCGTGCCGGCGACGATCGCCGCCGAGGAGGCGAGCTGGTACCTGCAGAACCAGCACGCGTACGGCGTCCCGCTCGACCCGCGGCACACATACACGAAGGTCGACTGGGAGCTGTGGACGGCGGCGTTCCTCACCGGGCAGAGCGCGGCCCGTGACGCGCTCATCGCCAAGGCGTACACGTTCGCCAGCACCACGCCGTCTCGGGTGCCGTTCACCGACTGGCACGACACCGACACCGGCAACCAGTCCGGCTTCGCCGCGCGGCCGGTCATCGGCGGGGTCCTGGCCCTGGCGACCCTGCGGCACGCGCCGAACGGGCTCACCGGCGCCTGGCCGCTCAAGGGCGGCCAGCTCGCAACCCCGGGCGAAGACGCGAGCGGCAACGGCAACGACGCGACCGGCAGCCCGCTGACGACCGCGCGCCCGGTGGTGCGCACCGACGGGTCGTTCACGGTCATGGCCCGGGTCAACCCCACCGACCTCGGCGGGTTCCGGACCGCGGTCAGCCAGGACGGCGCCCGGGTGAGCGGCTTCTTCCTGCAGTACTGCGGATCCGACGGCCGCTGGGCGTTCGCGATGACCGCCGCGGACGCCGACGGCGCCGCCTCGACCCGGGCGGTGGCCTCCACCCCCGCGGCGACCGGGGTGTGGGCACACCTGGCCGGCGTCTACGACGCCGAGGCCGGGCAGCTGCGCCTCTACGTCGACGGCGTGCTGCGCGGCCAGGCCGCCTACACGGCCGGCTGGCCGGCCGCCGGCCCGCTCGCGATCGGCCGGGCGCGCTGGAACGGCGCCGCCGCCGACACCTTCGCCGGCGCGATCGAGGACGTGCGCACCTACGACCACGCGCTGCCGGCGGCCACGATCTCCGCCGCTGCGGGCCTGGCCACGAGCCAGGTCGCGGCGTTGCAGTTCGACGTCGCCGACGCGTCCCTGACCCTCAGCGGCGGCGCGGCGCTCGGTGGCGGATACAGCGGTTCGGCGCTGGTGCTCAACGGCAGCACCGGCTACGCGACCGTGCAGCGGCTGGTCGACACCTCGGCAAGCTTCTCCGTGTCGGCCTGGGTGCAGCTCGCGGCGACGTCGAACTTCGCGACGGTGGCGGGGCAGGACGGCGCGCAGGCGAGCGGCTTCTACCTGCAGTACTCGGCGGCGGACAACGCGTGGGCGTTCGCGATGGTTGCCGCCGACCAACCGAACGCGGCGGCGACCCGGGCGGTGTCGCCGTTCCCACCGCGTGTCGACGGCTGGACGCATCTCGCGGGGGTGCGGGATGCGTCCAGCGGGCGGCTTCGGCTCTACGTCGATGGCGTGCTCGTTGCCGACGTGGCGGCGAGTCCGGCGTGGGCCGCCGGTGGCGCGTTCACGATCGGCCGGGGCAAGTGGAACGGCGGCGACGCCGACCACTTCCCCGGCCGCATCGACCAGCTGAAGGTCTGGACCAGGGCATTGACCGACGCCGACGTCCGGGCGATCGCCTGAGCCGTATCTGGAAGGAACACTGCCTGTTGACCGGGGGTTCGCGCCGACGTAAAACGTTGTGAGAGCGCTTTCTGTAAAGGAAGTTTAACGTGGCCGCCATCCACCGGACGCTCGCCGTCCTGCTGCTGCTCGCCGCCGGCCTCGCCGTCGCGGCGGACCCCGCGCACGCGGCGACCCCCGTCTGTGCCCAGTACTGCGACACCCGCGACCCGTCGCTGGCCCGCCAGGAGACCTTCCCGCTCGCCACGCTGCTCATCAACAACCGCCAGATCCGGCTGCACCTGTCCGACACCGACGCCATGGCGTGGGCCAGCATCGACGCCGGCACCGAGGGCGAGTCCGTGTGGCTGGACCGCACCTGGGACGGCGGCGCCACCTGGGAGGGCCTGCTCGGCAAGGCGTGGATCCCCGCCACGTGGACCGGGACCCGGACCCTGATGTACAACCTCGCCGATCCCTCGTACCACCGCCGCGGCATGGTCCGCGCCTGCGGCGACGCGCACGGCGTGGCCTGCACCGGCTGGGTGCACGCCCAGGTCTGCAACCCGGCCTGCGACAACGCGAGCGGCGGCACCGACGCCCAGCCGGTCAGCACCGTCACCCTGGCCGGGCGCAGCATCTCGCTGCACTTCGACGCGGCCGGGATGGCGTGGGGCACCATCACCAACAACCGGGCCGGCGACGAGGTGTGGCTGGACCGCTCCTTCGACGGCGGCGCCAGCTGGCCGGGCGGCTCATCCCTCGGCCGTACGAATACTCAGCCGGGTACCGGCCGCACCAACCGCTTCAACGCGACCGACCCCGTCTCACTGCTGTACGGCGGGGCCGTGCGCGCCTGCGGCCGGGCGGTCGAGGGCCAGAACGGCGCGTGCACCGCATGGACCCGCCCCTCGGCCAACCGCCTGCGCGCGGCGGCCGACGCGCTCATGTACCACTACGACCCCAACCCGGCGTGGTGGCCGTCGAGCTGGTGGAACTCCGCCGTCGCGCTCAGCGCGGTGATCGGCTACACCCGGCGCACCGGCGACCAGGCCTACGCCTGGGCGGTCCGCCGCACCTTCGACGTCAACCGCGTCGCCTTCCCGGCCGGCGCCCGCTCCAGCGACCCCGTCGACGGCCACTTCATCAGCCGCTCGGTCGACGACACCGCGTGGTGGGGCCTGACCTGGGTCGACGCCTACGACCTCACCCACGACCAGACCTATCTCAACGAGGCGGTCACGATCGCCAACTACGTGGCCGGCTTCTGGGACACCGCCACCTGCGGCGGCGGGGTCTGGTGGGACCGCGAGCACACGTACAAGAACGCCGTGACGATCGGGCTGTACCTGCGGCTCACCGCCGCGCTGCACAACCGCATCGCCGGCGACACCGCCTGGCTGAACCGGGCCGTCACCGGCTGGAACTGGTTCAACGCCAGCGGCATGATCAACTCGGCCGGGCTCGTCAACGACGGCCTCACCACCGGGTGCCAGAACAACGGGCAGACCGTGTGGACGTACAACCAGGGCCTGGCGATCGGCGCGGCGATGGAGCTCTTCCGCGCCACCGGCTCAACGGCCTACCAGGACGCGGCGCGCCGGCTCGGCACCGCCGCCCTCAACTCGTCGCTCGTGCAGGGCGGCGTGCTCACCGAGTCGTGCGACCGGACCGGGCAGACCTGTGACGACAACCAGAAACAGTTCAAGGGCGTGTTCATGCGGTACCTCGCCGAAGCCGGCCAGCAGTTCCAGTCCTTCGCCGACGCTCAGGCCGCGAGCCTGTGGAACGGCCGCGACCCGATGAACCGGGTCGGCAGCCGATGGGCGCCCCCGGCCTCACCGCCGGACTGGCGCACCCAGGCCTCGGCCCTGTCGGCCCTGCTGGCGGCGTCATGAACGGTACGGGGCGAAGCGGAGTGGCCGTTCATCATGTACTCAGCTCTGACTCGTGCCGGCGCCGCAGCGTTGCGGAGGTGACGGCATGAGCGCCCGCCACGCCCGGCACGTCGGGATCCTGCTGCAGCTGCGCTCCCGCCCGTGGGTCTCGGCCGCCGCCCTGTCCTGCCGCTTCGGCGTCGACGTGCGGACGATCTACCTCGACATCGACCTGCTGACCGCGGCCGGGCTGCCGATCGAGGCGGTGCCCGGCCGGGCCGGCGCCTACCGCCTCGCCCAGCACGCGGTGCTCCCGCCGGTCGAGGAGGCCCTCGGCGAGCCCGCGGAGCCACTGGATCACTACCTGCGCGGTGCCCGCAGCCGGGAACAGCTGCGGCAGCTGGGCCAGCGCGCGTACGCCCGCCAGCAGCGGCTCCTGCTCCACCGCCTCGACCGCGGCGACCGGGTGGACCGTTCCCGGACCGCCTGAGGCACGGCCGGACGGCCGGCCCGGGCGGGATGGCGTCGGCGCATATCTACGTTTTGTTCACGGCCGCTGGGGCAGGCTGCGCCGGGTGAGCGTGAAGTGGGAGTACGGCTACCTGTATTTCGTGTCGACAATGTCCGAGGAGCAGCGCGAGGCCGGCGAGTACGGCATGGCCGCCGTCATCGTCGACGGCGACAGCGTCCGGTCGGGGGCCGTGGCGAGCAAGATCGCGCTGCTCAACGAGCTGGGCAACCAGGGCTGGATGGTCGAGAACGGCTCGACCCTGGGCGGCCGCCTGCCCAACTGGCTGCGCGAGGCGGTGCAGACGGCGGTCAGGGACGGCCAGGCCAGCGGCGCGATCGAGCACTACATGCGGCGCCGGCGCCCGATCCCGCCTGGGGCCGAGGTGGGCCCCCAGCAGCCCCGGCAGCGAGCGCGGCAGCGGGCCTGAGGGCGCCGCCCCCGTACACTGCGGGGCGTGGGACCAGGGGAAACGAGCGAGAGCTGGCAGCGGCCGCGGCCGGACGGGCGGCGGCTGCGCATCGACATCGGCATCGGGCTGGCCGTCACCGCGACGACGCTGCTGAGCCTGACGCTGGTGCGCAGCGTCGGGTTCTACGCGTTCGGGCACCCGCCGGCGGTGTTCGAGCAGGTGCTGTGGGCCGTCCTCGTCACCCTGCCGCTGTGCGTGCGGCGGCGCTGGCCCGACGCCGTCGCGATCGTCGTGTCGGCGGCGTTCATCGCCGGGCAGGTCCGCCACGCGCCCGAGCAGCAGCTGACCTCCGGCGCCCTGTTCGCCGCGATCTACACCCTCGGCGCGTGGGGCCGCGACCACCGGCGGGCGTCGTGGATCCGGGCCGGGATCATCGCCGCGATGTTCGTGTGGCTCGGCATCTCCTACCTCATCGCGCTGCCCGCCCTGTCCGCCGCCGAGTTCGCCGACGCCGACGGGCCGGTGTCGCCGATCCTCGCCTCGGCGATCAACGGCGTGCTCATCAATGTGCTGATCTTCGGGTTCGCGTACTTCTTCGGCGAGCTGTCCTGGATCGCCGAGTCCCGCCGCCAGCAGGTCGAGGCGCAGGCCGCGCAGCTGGTGGCCGCGAAGGAGGAGGAGGCCGCCCGCTCGGTGCTGCACGAGCGGCTGCGCATCGCCCGCGAGCTGCACGACGTGGTCGCCCACCACGTGTCGGTGATGGGCGTGCAGGCCTCGGCCGCCCGCCGGGTCCTCGACCGCGACCCGGCGCAGGCCAAGCAGGCGCTGAGCGCCGTCGAGCACAGCGCCCGCACCGCCGTCGACGAGCTGCACCGCATGCTCGGCCTGCTGCGCCAGGGCGACCCCGGCCCGGAGGCGCCGGCGCCGGACGCCGCGCCGGCCGCGTTCGGGCTGCACCGCGTCCCCGAGCTGCTCGACTCGGTCCGCCACGCCGGCCTGCAGACGTCGCTGGGCGTGTTCGGCGACGCGGTGGAGCTGCCCGAGTCGCTGTCGCTGGCCGGGTACCGCGTCGTGCAGGAGGCCGCGACGAACACGCTGAAGCACGCCGGGGCGACGAAGCTGGACGTGCGCATCCGCTACCACGCCGACGAGCTCGAGCTCGACGTCGCCGACGACGGGCACGGCCCGCTGCGCCGCTCGCCGGGCGGCCTGGGCCTGATCGGCATGCGGGAGCGGGTGGCCGCGCACGCGGGCGAGCTGGAGGCCGGCCCGCGCAGCGGCGGCCCCGGCTTCCGCGTCCGGGCCCGCTTCCCGCTGCCGCGCCGGCCCGTCGGCGATCAGGCCGGCAGGCCGCCGAAGCCGATCTCGTTACCGTCCGTGTCGACGTAGGTGATTTTGCGTACGCCGTTGTCGTAGGTCTCCCGCATGGCCGGCTCGAGGCCCCGCTCGGCGATGCCGGCGACGGTGGCGTCGAGGTCGTCGACGACGAGCGTGTGCAGCGCGTGCCCGGCGTGCTCGGGCCGCAGCTGGATGTAGACGAACCGCTCCCCGGCCAGCTGCCACACCGCCTCGACGTCGTTCGGGTAGAACGTGGGCGGCGCGCCGAACAGCCGCCGGTACCAGTCCTCGGCGGCGGCGAGGTCGCGCACGGAGATGCCGGCGAACAGGTTCAGCGTCATGCCGCCATGCTATGCGGGGTCAGAGCCGCCCGCCGGTGGCGTCGGAGGAGACGCGCTGGGCGAGGTACACCGGCAGGATCGAGGCCACCACGAGCACCGCGGCGACGACGTTGATGACCGGGGCCTGGTTGGGGCGGAACAGGTTGTTGAAGATCCAGATCGGCAGGGTCTCGGTGCCCGGCCCGGCGGTGAACGTGGTGACCACGATCTCGTCGAAGCTCAGCGCGAACGCCAGCAGCGCACCGGCGAACAGGGCCGAGCGCAGCAGCGGAAACGTCACCAGCCGGAACGTCTGGCCGGGGCGGGCGCCGAGGTCCGCGGACGCCTCCTCGTAGGAGGCGCCGGTGCGCCGCAGCCGGGCCAGCACGTTGTTGTACACCACGACGACGCAGAACGTGGCGTGGCCGATCACCACCGACAGCAGGCCCTTGCCGACGCCGAGCGGCTCGACGACCGAGCGGAACGCGGTGTCCAGCGCGATGCCGGTGACGATGCCGGGCAGCGCGATCGGCAGCAGCACCAGCAGCGAGACGGCCTCGCGGCCGAAGAAGCGGTAGCGCTGCACCGCGAACGCGGCCATCGTGCCGAGCACCAGGGCGACGAGCGTGGCGCCGAGCCCCGCCTGCAGCGACGTCCACAGCGCCGAGCGCAGGCCGGCGCTGTCCCACGCCCGCGACCACCAGCCGAGCGTCAGCCCGCGCGGCGGAAAGGCGAACGTGCGATCGGCGTTGAAGGAGTTCAGCACCACCAGGGCCAGCGGCACGTACACGAACGCCAGGCCGAGCGCCGTGACGGCGCCGAGCACCCAGCGGGCCGTACGGGACAGGGTCATAGGTTCTCCAGGGCTCCGGTGCGCCGGACCGCCAGCAGGTACACGACCATGACCAGGGCCGGGATCGCGGCCAGGGCGGCGGAGAAGGGCAGGTCGTTGGCGGCGCCGATGTTGGCGTACACCAGGTTGCCGATCAGCTGGCTCTTGCCGCCGACGATCTGCACGGTGATGTAGTCGCCCAGCGACAGCGAGAACGTGAAGATCGAGCCGGCCACGATCGAGGGCACGAGCATCGGCAGCACCACCGAGCGCAGCGTGCGCCCGGGCCGGGCGCCGAGGTCGGAGGACGCCTCCAGCAGCGAGCCGGGCAGCCGCTCCAGGCCCGCGTAGACCGGCAGGATCATGTACGGCAGCCACATGTACGACAGCACCAGCACGGTCGCCGGCAGCCCGTAGCCGGGCCCGCCGAAGATGCGGTCCAGCGGCCCGTCGTTGGCCAGCATGACCCGCCACGCGTAGGCCTTCACGAGGTAGCTCGCCCACAGCGGGGTGACCACGGCGACGAGCAGGATGCGCCGGTACCGCGGCGGGGCCACCTTCGCCATGAAGAACGCCATCGGCACGGCGAGGACCCCGTCGATGAGCGTGACGGCGGCGGCGACGGCGACGCTGCGCAGCACGACGGTGCGGTACACCGGCTCGGTCAGGATCGTGCGGAAGTTGTCCAGCGTCGCGGTGTGCACCACCTGGCCGGTGAAGGTGTTGACCGACCACAGCGCCGAGGTGAGCAGCACCGCGAGCGACCCGAGGTAGGCCACGACGAGCCAGGCCAGCGGCGCCGAGAGCAGCGCCGCCAGCCGGGCCCGCGGATGGCGATGGAAGAACGCCGTCATCCTCTATCCCTGATACCCGTCATCCCTTGATGCTCGTCCAGGCCTTGGTCCACTCGCTGTAGTCCTTGCACGTCACGCCGGTGCGCCCGTCGAGGCACTCGGCGACCGGGGTCGTCCAGTACCAGACCTGGCCGTAGTAGGCCTCGTCGTCGGCGTGGTAGGTGGCGCAGTGCTGCGGGTCGGCGGTCTTGGCGCACGCGAGGCGGTTGGACGGGGCCTCGCCGAACCACTCGGCGACGGCGGCGTTGGCCTCCGGGGAGATGATGTGGTTCATCCAGAGGTACCCGCAGTTGGGGTGCTTGGCCTTGGCCGCGATCATCCAGGTGTCGGACCAGCCGGTCGCGCCCTCGCTGGGCAGGAGCGCCTCGACCGGCGCCTGGTCGGCCTTGGCGAGGTTGGCGATGACCTGCCAGGTGGTGCCGAGCACGGAGTTGCCGGCCTTGAACGCCTGCACCTCCTTGGTGTAGTCCGACCAGTACTCGCCGATCACCTTCTGCTGGCCCTTGAGCAGATCCACGGCCGCGGCGAACTGCTTGTCGTCCAGCGCGTACGGGTTCTTGATGCCCAGCTCCGGCTTGTGCTTCATGAGGTACAGCGCGGCGTCGGCGATGTAGATCGGCGAGTCGTAGGCGGTGACCTTGCCCTTGTACGGGGAGTTCGCGTCGAACACCACGTCCCACGAGGTCGGGGCGGGCTTGACCACGTCGGTGCGGTACATGAGCAGGTTGGCGCCGCGGCCGTGCGGGATGCCGTAGCTCACGCCGCCGACGGAGTTCCACGCCTTGTTCTTCAGCCCGTCGAAGACGTCCTTGTAGTTGGCCACCAGGTCGGTGTTGACCGGCGCGACCACGCCGCCGTAGATGAGCCGCAGGGACGCGTCGCCGGAGGCGGAGACCACGTCGTAGTCGCCGGTCTTCATGAGCGTGACCATCTCGTCGGACGTGCCGGCGATCTTCACATTGGCCTTGCAGCCGGTCTGCTTCTCAAACGGCGTCACCCAGTCGACCTTCGGGTCGTTGCTGCCGTTCTCGGCGTACCCGGCCCAGGCGACGATGTTCACCGCGCCCTCGCCGGGCCCGAGGCTGGCCAGCTTGTCGATCTTCGGCAGCTGGGCGCCGCCGGGCCCGGCCGGGCCGTTGGCCTTGCCGGCGTCGTCCCCGCAGGCGGCGAGGGCCAGCACGGTCGCGAATACGGCGATGTATCGGCGCATGCCTACTCCTTGTCCAGAGCGATGAGATCGGAGGAGTTCCACGTCAGGCGCACGGGCCGGTCGCGCAGGGCGTCCAGGCCGGGCGCGGAGGTCTGCAGCACGACCAGGCGGGGGCCGGCGTCGAGGTCGACGACCAGGCGGGTGAACGCCCCGGCGTACACCACCTCGGCCACGGTCCCGGGCGCCGCGCAGTCGCCGTTGCCGTCGAGGTGGATCTTCTCGGGGCGCAGGGCGAACGACCCGGGCCGGCCGAGGACCTCGTCGCCGGCGAACAGGTTCGATGTACCGACGAACCCGGCCACGAACGGGGACGCCGGGCGCTCGTAGAGCTCGGCCGGGGCGGCCACCTGCTCGATGCGACCGGCGGCGAAGACGGCGACGCGGTCGCTCATCGTCAGCGCCTCCTGCTGGTCGTGGGTGACGAACACGAACGTGATGCCGACCTGCCGCTGCAGCGCCTTGAGCTCGACCTGCATCTCCTCGCGCAGCTTGAGGTCCAGGGCGCCGAGCGGCTCGTCCAGCAGCAGCACCCGCGGCCGGTTCACCAGCGCCCGGGCCAGGGCGACGCGCTGGCGCTGGCCGCCGGACAGCTGGGCCGGGCGCCGGGCGCCGTAGCCGTCCAGTCGCACCGAGCGCAGCGCCTCCTCGGCCCGCTCGCGCCGCTCCCGCCGGCCCACGCCGCGCACCCGCGGCCCGTAGGCGACGTTGTCGAGCACGGACATGTGCGGGAAGAGCGCATAGTCCTGGAAGACGGTGGTGACGTCGCGCTCGTACGGCGGGCGCCGCGTGACGTCGGCGCCGGCGAGCTCGATCGTGCCGGCGGTGGGCGACTCGAACCCGGCGATGAGCCGCAGCACGGTCGTCTTGCCCGAGCCGCTCGGCCCGAGCATCGAGAAGAACTCGCCGTCGGCGATCTCCAGGTCGACGCCGTCGACGGCGTGCACCGCGCCGAACGACTTGCGCAGCCCCGTCAGGCGGATCGCCGGCTCGCTCATGCTGTGGCCTCCGCTTCGCTGCGATCTGGTGACGGAACCGTATGAACATCAGGCACCGACTCCAATGGACAGCCGCACAATGCTTCAGCGAATCGTTGTGCGGCGGTACAGTCACGCCGTGAGCGTGCGCCTGGCGGATCTGCTCGCCGATGAAGGGCTCAACCTCGTCGTGCGGGCCGGCTCCCGCGCGGACCTGCAGCGGGAGGTCCGCTGGTGCGCGGTGACCGAGCTCGACGACCCGCGGCACTGGCTGCAGGGCGGCGAGCTGGTGCTCACCACCGGGCTGCGCCAGCGCACCGCCGCCGCCCAGCGGCAGTTCGTGCGCCGGGTCGCCGAGCGCGGGGCCGCCGCGATCGGCTTCGGCACCGGCCTGAGCCACCGCACCGTGCCGCCGGCGACGCTGGCCGCGGCCGGGGCGGCGGGGCTGCCGATCCTCGAGGTGCCGTACGAGACCCCGTTCATCGCCGTCGACCGGCTCGTCGCCGACCGCGTCTTCGCCGCGCACTACGGCCGCCTGCGGGCCCTGCTGCGCATGCACGACGAGCTGACCCGGGCGCTGCTGTCCGGCGACGGGCTCACCGGCATGGTCGAGGCGCTGCGGCGCATGGTCGGCGCGCCGGTCGGCGTCGTGGACGCCTACGGCCACGTGTTCGCCTCGGCCCCACCCGGGGTGCCGTGGCCGGCCGGCGCCGCCCGGCAGGACCCGGTCGAGGTCGGCGGCACGGTCGAGGCGGCGCTGTGCACCGGGCCGGTCGCCGGCGCGGGCGGCGGACCGGACGACATCCTGCCCTACGCGGCCGGCCTCGTCGGGCTGGAGCTGGCCCGCCGCCAGGCCGTCCTGGCCGGGCGGCGCGAGCTCATCGGCCACCTCGTCGAGGACATCGTGCGGACCACGATCGCCCCGGCGGAGGCCGAGCGGCGGCTGCTCGCGTTCGGCGTCGACGTCTCCCACCCGTACACGGTCGTCCTGGCCACCTCGCCGGACGTGGCCGGCCTGCGGGCGCTGCCCGGCAGCGTCTACCCCCTCGCCGAGACGGGCGTCGAGCCGGTCGCCACCGCGCACCTCGACGACCACCTGGTGGTGCTCGTCGGCCGCTCGCCCAGCGCGGCCGACGTCGCCGCGAAGACCCTCGCCTACGTCGCGCAGCTCGGCGACGGCGCCCGGGTCGGCGTCGGCGGCGCCTACGCCGGCGTGCACGGCCTGCGCTGGAGCTTCTACGAGGCCCGCGAGGCACTCAGCCGCGGCCCCGGCGTCAACGGCCGGGAACCGCTGTCGCTGCCCGGCCTGCTGCTGGCCAGCGACGACCTGCCGCTGGCCGACCTCGGCCGCGAGGTGCTCGCGCCGCTGCTGGACTTCGACGCGACATCGGGCGCGGCGCTGGTCGAGACGCTGCGGGCGTACCTCGAGGACGACGGCTCGGTCGCGAAGGTCGCCGCGCGGCTCTACGTGCACCGCAACACGGTCCGCTACCGCATCGAGCAGATCGAGCGCCTGACCGGCCGGCGGCTCACCTCGACGGCCGACCGCGTGCAGCTGTGGCTGGCGCTGCACGCGGTGTCGCTATGAGGCGTTGCGCAGCCGGGAGCCGCTGAACTCGAGCGTCGATGCGGTCACCCGGTTCCAGAAGGGCCGGATCGACGGGGTGAGCCGCAGCTCGATCCCGGCCGCCGCGTGCCGCCCGACGAGGTCGTCGACGCTCACCCGCTCCAGCGCCTCGACCGGCTCGTCACTGACCCAGTAGCCGCCGACCTCCTCGTGCGGGCGGAACGGCTCGGGCGGGAGGCGGTAGGCGTACAGGCGGCAGGAGCGCATCCGGTCGAGCCACCCGGACTCCGTCACGTGGATGCGCGGGGCGGCGCTCTGCCCGAAGAACCGCTCCCGGTCCTCGTCCGTCGTGCTCGACACGGGCCAGACGCACCCGCGCGGGCAGTCCCGCGGGAACCAGAACATCGGCGCGTGCCGGGTGTCGACCGCCCAGACCAGCGGCGGCGCGGTGGGGTTGGTGACGGGCGTGTGCGGCCGGAACCGGCCGAGGCCGGGGTCCTCGCTGTAGTGCCACAGCGCGTGCGGCCCCTCCCCGAGGTAGGGAGGGGCCGCCTCGTGCGCCAGCCGGTGCGCGGGATAGTCCATTTGCGCCAGTCTGTCAGACCCGGCGCAGCTCCCGGTCGCGCCAGGCCGCCGACCACGAGGTGCGGCCGTTGGTGCGCAGCAGCGAGCCCTCGTAGATGCGCGCCCCGGCCAGCAGCGCGCCGGCCGTGGCGAGGGCCAGCAGGGCCAGGGCCGCGAACGGCTCCCAGCCGGCGGCGTCGCCGTCGAAGAGGCGCACGGGCATCGCGGTGGGCGCGGACAGCGGGACGTACGACATCACGCGCATCGCGACCGGGTTGTCCTGCAGGAAGAGGACCAGGAAGAACGGGGCCATCACCAGGAGCTGGACCGGCATGCCGGCGTTGTTGACGTCCTCGAGCCGGTTGACGAGCGCGCCGACGGCCGCCCAGAGCGAGGCGAGCATGACGAAGCCGAGCACGAAGAACGGGATGAACCAGGTCATCGCCGGGGCGAGCAGCGGCAGCAGCTTGCCGGCGTCGTCGGTGAACTGGGCGGCGGTCACGCTGACCAGCGCGATGAGCGCGACCTGGGCGAGGGCCAGGATGCCGCCGGCGACGACCTTGCCGACCAGCAGCGCCCGCACGGGCACGGCGGCGACGAGGATCTCGACCATCCGGGTCTGCTTCTCCTCGGCCACGCTCTGCGCGATCTGGATGCCGAAGGTCAGCGACGTGAAGAAGAACACCAGTGCGAACATGAACGGCACGAGGAACGCGGCGACCTCGTCCACGGCCTTCGGATCCAGCAGCCGTACGTCGGGCGCCGTCGACAGCGCCCGCACGACGTCGTTCGGCGCCGACTTCATCGCGAGCACCTCGGGCCGGCCGCCCCTGTCCACGACCGCGGCGTCGGCGTCGCCGTCCCGCACGAGCTGCTCCGGGTTGTCGGCGACCTTGACCTCGAGGCGGGCGTCGCGCAGCGGCGCCTCGTAGGCCGAGCCCCGGGCGACCGCGACGCTGGACGGCCCGCCGGCGAACAGGGCCGGCAGGATCGTCGAGACGGCCGCGAAGAACAGGAAGAACAGGGTGCTGAACAGGAACGTCTTGTCGCGCAGCTTCACCTTGAGCTCGCGCGCGGCGACGAGCCGGACGGCTTCCAGCCGGTTCATCGGGTCACCTCTCGGAAGATCTCGGCCAGGGACGGCACGACGGGGCCGAACGAGCGCACGGGGCCGCGGGCCAGCGCGGAGCGCAGGACCGCCTGGTCGTCGGCGTCCGCGGCGAGGTCGAAGACGGCCCGGTCGCCGTCGAGGTCGACGAGCGCCACGCCGGGGTGGTCGCGCAGCCAGCCGGCGTCGCCGTCGACGCGCAGCTCGTAGCGGGGCTCGGCGTAGGAGGCGCGCAGCTCGGCGCGCGTGCCGGCGGCGCGGATCCGCCCGCCGGCGATGATGACGAGGTCGTCGCACAGCCGTTCCACGACGTCGAGCTGGTGGCTGGAGAACAGGACGGGGACGCCGGCGGCGGTGCGCTCCCGCAGTACACCCAGCACCACATCCACGGCGAGGGGGTCCAGCCCGGAGAACGGCTCGTCGAGGACAAGCAGCACCGGGTCGTGCACCAGCGCGGCGGCGATCTGCGCCCGCTGCTGGTTGCCCAGCGACAGCTGCTGCAGCGGGTCGTCGGCCCGCTCCCCCAGCCCCAGCCGGTCGATCAGGTCGGCCGCGTTGCGGCGCACCCGTTCCAGCCCGAGCCCGTGCAGCCGGCCCAGGTAGACGAGCTGCTCGCGGACGCTCTGCTTCGGGTACAGCCCGCGCTCCTCCGGCATGTAGCCGACCTGGCGGCGGTCCTCCCGGCTCAGCGGCGAGCCCCGCCAGGTGACGGTGCCGGCGTCGGCGGCCAGCACGCCGAGGATGATCCGCATCGTCGTGGTCTTGCCGGCCCCGTTCGCCCCGACGAACCCGGTCATCCGACCGGCGCCCACCGCGAACGTGACGTCGGTGAGGACGGGCCGGTCGCCGAAGCGCCGGTCGACCCCCTCCAGCTGCAGCGCGTCGCTCATACCGACCACGCTAGGCGCTGCGGCGGCGGCGCGAATCCGGCCCGCGATCTACGCGCGGGGTCCGTCGCGCGACGGACCCGGGGTCACCACCCCGTGTTCGTAGGCGAACACCACCGCGGCCGTGCGGTCGCGCAGCCCGAGCTTCGTCAGGACCCGGCTGACGTGCGTCTTCACGGTCGCCTCGCCGAGGTGCAGCCGCGCCGCGATCTCGGCGTTCGTCGCCCCGCCGGCGAGCTCGACGAGGACCTCCTGCTCCCGCGGCGTGAGCTCCTCCAGGCGCCGCGACGGCTGCGTCTTCGGCCGCGCGAACGCCGCGATGACCCGCCGGGTGAGCTCCGGCGCGAGCAGCGCGTCGCCCCGGGCGACGATCCGCACCGCGTCGATGAGCGCCTCGGGCGTGCCGTTCTTGAGCAGGAACCCGCTGGCCCCGGCCTCGAGCGCGGCGAAGAGGTAGTCGTCGCGGTCGAACGTGGTGAGCATGAGCACCGCCGGCGCCGCCCCGGCCGCCGTGATCTCCCGGGTCGCGGCGAGCCCGTCGAGCCCCGGCATCTCGACGTCCATGAGCAGCACGTCGGCGTCGGTGGTGCGCGCCAGGTCGACCGCCTGCCGGCCGTCCGCCGCCTCGCCGACGACGGTCAGGTCGTCCTCCGTCTCGAGGATGACCCGGAACCCGGTCCGGACGAGCTGGTGGTCGTCGGCGAGCAGTACCCGAATCACGCCCGCACCCTATACGGGCCCGCCGGTTGCCTCACAATGTGGACCATGGGCGGAATCCTGTTCACGGGCGGTCCGGTCTGGACCGGGCTCGGCGGCCCCCGGGCCGGGGCGCTCGCCGTGCGCGACGGCCGCATCGTGGCCGCCGGCACCCCGGCCGAAGCGCGGGCGGCGCTGGGCGCCGGCCCGTACGACCTGGTCGACCTGGCCGGCCGGATGCTCATGCCCGGCTTCCACGACGCCCACGTGCACCCGGTCAGCGGCGCCCTGGAGCGCCTGCGCTGTGACCTGTCCGACCTGCACGACCGCGACGCCTACCTGCGCGCCGTCGCCGCCGCCGACCCCGGCCGGCCCTGGGTCACCGGCGGCGGCTGGTCGATGTCGGCGTTCCCCGGCGGCCTGCCGCGCCGCGAGGACCTCGACGCCGCCGCCCCGGGCCGCCCGGTGTTCCTGCCCAACCGCGACCACCACTCGGCCTGGGTCAGCTCGGCGGCCCTGGCCCGGGCCGGCATCGACGCCACGACCCCGGACCCGCCCGGCGGCCGCATCGAGCGCGACCCCGGCGGCACCCCCACCGGCGTCCTGCACGAGGCCGCCATGGACCTCGTCACCCCGCTGCTGCCGCCGGACACCGACGAGGACTACGACCGGGCGCTGACCGAGGCGCAGCGGTACCTCTTCTCGCTCGGCATCACGGGCTGGCAGGACGCCATCGTCGGCGCCTACGCGGGCTCACGCGACCAGCTCGGCACCTACCTGCGCGCCGACGCCGCCGGCCGCCTCCGCGCACGGGTCGCCGGCGCCCTGTGGTGGGAGCGGGAACGCGGCGCCGAGCAGCTGGAAACCCTGACGGCCCGCCGCGCGCTGGCCGCCGGGGCCACCCGCTTCCGCGCCGGCATCGTGAAGATCATGCAGGACGGCGTGGCCGAGAACTTCACCGCCGCCATGCTGGAGCCCTATGTCGGCAAGGGTTTCTGCGGTACGTCCAATGTGGACCCGGCCCGGCTGAAGGACCACGTCGCCGCGCTGGACCGGGCGGGCTTCGCGGTCCACTTCCACGCGATCGGCGACCGCGCGGTGCGCGAGTGCCTCGACGCCGTGGAGGCCGGCGGCACCACCCGCCGCCACCACATCGCCCACCTGCACGTGGTCCACCCCGCGGACGTGCCGCGCTTCGGCGCCCTGGGCGTGACGGCGAACATCCAGGCCCTGTGGGCGACCCACCACGAGCAGAACGACACCCTGTGCGTGCCGTTCTTCGGCCCCGAACGAGTCTCGCACCAGTACCCGTTCGCCGCGATCGCGCGGGCCGGCGGCCGGCTGGCCGCGGGCAGCGACTGGCCGGTGAGCACCCCGGACCCGTGGCCGGCGATCCACGTGGCGGTCCACCGCACCGAGCCGCCGGGTTCGGCCGAGTCCTCGTGGCCCGCGTCCCAGACCCCGATGCTCCCGGAGCAGGCCCTGACACTGGAGCAGGCGCTGACCGCGTACACGTCGGGTTCGGCCTACGTCAGCCACCTCGACGACGTGATCGGCACCCTAACGCCCGGGAAGGCCGCGGACCTGGTCGTCCTGGACCGCGACCCGTTCGCTCCGGACACCACGCTGCACGACGTGCGCGCGGACCTGGTCCTCATCGACGGGGAGACGGTCCACGAGCGCGGCTCCACTACTGTGCGTACGTGGCCCGATCACGCCTGAGCGACTCAAGGAACTTGGCCGATGATCACTTCGCCCTCCTCGTCGACGGTGGCCGGGTAGACCGTCAAGGCGAACGCGCTCGTCGTCGAGCAGCCCGTGGACAGGTCGAACGTGTGGTGGTGCAGCGGGCAGACGACGTGCTGGAGGTCGGTCAGGCCGTCCGCCAAGGGGCCGCCGGCGTGTGGGCAGATCGCCGAGACCGCGCGGACCGTGCCGTTGCGGAGATGGAAGACGGCGACCGGTTCGCCGTCCACGATGTAGGTGCGGCCCTCACCCGGTGGGATGTCGGACAGCGGGCCCAGGCGGGTCATGGCACTGCCGGGCGGAACTGGCCCGGGGTGGCCTCGGCGTGGCGTTCCAGCCACGGGTCGCGGTACGCGGCGACCGACGCCGCCATCGCCTCGTCCAGGCGGGCCGCCAGGCCCGCGGCGTCGTCGACGACGACCGCGCGGATGTGGTCGATGCCCAGGCGCGGGACCCAGGCGTAGGTGCGCTCCAGCCAGTTGGCCGTCTCCCGGTAGTACTGCAGGAAACGGCCCGTCAGCGTGACCACCTCGGCGGCGGTGGACACGGTCGTCAGCAGGTCGCCCTTGCGCACGTGCGCGCCCGCGGCGCCGCCGACGTAGATCTCCCAGCGGGAGCCCTCGATGGCCACGACGCCCAGGTCCTTCACGTAGGCCTCGGCGCAGTTGCGGGGGCAGCCGGTGACCGCCAGCTTCATTTTGCCGGGGCCCTCGATGCCCTGGTAGCGCTCCTCCAGCGCGATGCCCAGCGACGTCGAGTCGCCCAGGCCGAAGCGGCAGAACTCCGCGCCGACGCAGGTCTTCACGGTGCGGAACGACTTGCCGTACGCCCAGCCCGACGGCATGCCCAGGTCCTCCCACATTGCCGGGAGGTCCTCCTTGCGCACGCCGAGCAGGTCGATGCGCTGGCCGCCGGTGAGCTTCACCATGCCGACCTCGTACTTCTCGGCCACGTCGGCGATGCGGCGCAGCTGGGCCGGGGTGGTGACGCCGCCCTTGAGCTGCGGTACCACCGAGAAGGTGCCGTCCTTCTGGATGTTCGCGTGGACGCGGTCGTTGATGAAGCGGGCGTCGCGCTCGTCGACGTACTCGTCGCCCCACATCATCCGCAGCAGCGAGGCCAGGCCCATCTTGCTCTTCGCGTCCTCGATGCCGCCGGGGGTCAGGGCGGCGAAGACGGCCGAGACCGACTTCAGGCCCAGGCGCCGCACGGCCGCCATCAGTTCCGGTTTCGGCAGCGGTACCCCGGGGACGTACCACGAGGCCGACGGGTCCTCGGCGACCTTGCCGCCGGCCGCCCGCTCGACGATCTGGGCGACCAGAGTCTTGCACGAGCCGCAGCCCTTGCCGGCCCGGGTGGCCTCCATCGCGGCGCCGGCGCTGCGGGCGCCGGACCCGACGGCCTCGACCAGGGCGCGTTTGCTGACGCCGTTGCAGTTGCACACCTGCGCGTCGTCGGGAAGGTCCTCGAGCGCGGAGGCCTCGCCGAGGTCGAACAGCAGGGCGGCGCGCTCCTCGGGCAGGGGGAGGCCTTCGTGGTACACCCGCGTCAGCTGCGCGACGCGGCTCACGTCGCCGACGAAGGTCGCGCCGACCAGTCTTCCGTCGCGGACGACGGCGCTGCGGTAGATGCCCCGGCCGGGCTCGGCGAAGGAGAGGGTCTCGTCGCCGTCGCGCACGCCCATGGAGGCGACGTCGAGGCCGGCGACCTTGAGGCGGGTGGCGGTGCGGGTGCCGTGGTACGCCGCCGTCGGATCCGCGCCCGTGAGGTGGTCGGCCAGGACGCGGGCCTGCTCCCACAGCGGCGCGACCAGCCCGTAGGTCTCGCCGCGGTGCTGCACGCACTCCCCGACGGCGTAGATGTCGGGCTCGTCCAGCGCCCGCAGGTGGTCGTCGACGACGATGCCGCGCTCCACGACCAGGCCGCTCACCTCGGCGAGCTCGGTGTTGGCGCGGATGCCGGCGGCCACCACGACGACGTCGCAGGGCAGCTCGCGGCCGTCGCGCAGCCGCACCCCGGTCACCGCGTCGCGACCCAGGATCTCCGCCGTGTACGCCCCGAGGACCACGTCGATGCCGAGCGCCTCGACGCTGCGCTGCAGGATCGCGCCGCCCTGCGCGTCGAGCTGGGCGTGCATGAGGTGGGTGCCGGAGTGCACGAGCGTGACGTGCGGCAGGTGGTGCTGCAGGCCGCGGGCCGCCTCGAGGCCGAGCAGCCCGCCGCCGATGACGACGGCGCGCTCGTGCTCCCGGGCGTAGCGGATCATGCCGCGGGTGTCGTCGAGCGTGCGGAACGCGAACACGCCCTGGTGGTAGCCGCGGTTCGGGCGGTGGATGCCGGGGATGTCGGGCACGTGCGGGCGGCTGCCGGTGGCGATGACGAGCTTGTCGTAGCGCCGCTCGGTGCCGTCCTCGGCCCGCACCAGCCGGGCGAAGCGGTCGATGCGGGTCACCCGGACGCCGGCGCGCAGCTCGATGCCGTTGTCGCGGTACCAGGCCAGGTCGTTGAGGAAGATGCCGGCCTCCTCCTCGGCGCCGCTGAGCACCTCGGAGAGCAGGATGCGGTTGTAGTTGCCGTACGGTTCGGCCCCGAACATGGTGATGTCGAACCGCTCGGCGCCGCCGCGACGCAGGATCTCCTCGACGGTGCGCGCGCCGGCCATGCCGTTGCCGACGACGACCAGCTTCCGTTTCGTCATGCGACCTCGACCAGCCCCAGGTCGATGATGACGGTGACGGCGAGCCCGGCCGGCGCGGCGGCGTGCAGCTCGATGCCGGTGCCGGGCTCGAGGTCCTCGACGACGCGCAGCGCCACGTGGGTGTGGTTCCGCGCGCCGATCGGGAAGTACCGCATCGGCTGGCCGTCGCGCATCAGGAAGACGCAGATCAGCTCGGCGCCGGCGTTGCCGCCGCGGAAGTACACCGGCTGCGTCACCACGCCGCCCGGCACCGTGTAGGTCAGCGCCGGGTCGATCAGGACCGGCCGGTCCAGGCCCTTGCCCTCGACGTTGTAGACACCTTGCAGGAAGCGTGGGGTGCTGTGCACGGCGGGTTCCCTTCGTCAGGTGACCCCTGCCATGCTCGCGACGCGGTGTTGCCGACCGGTCGCCCCGGTGTTACCGGCCGCTGCCCGTTCTGCTCACAGCGGGAGCGCGACCCCGGAGAGTTCGGCGCAGGCGCGCAGCAGCCCGTCCTGGTACGAGCGGTCGTGGACGGCCGGGTTGGGGCGCAGCTCCTGGCGCCACTTGAAGTAGCGGCCGGTGACGAGCGCGTCGCCGTCGCCGTCGGCCAGCCACACCTGCGTGGCGGCGCCGATCGGCAGCTCGTCGGTGGCGTTCGGGCCGCCGAGCTTCGTGCGGATCCAGCCCGGGTCGACGGCGTTGCTGTACACGTCGGGCCACAGGCGGGCCACGGCGAGGGCGAGGGCGACGTCGTGCAGCTTCGAGTCGCTGTAGGCCTGCATGCCGTGCCAGGGCTTCGAGGTGTACTGCAGGTCCGCGAGGTCGGCGACGCCGACGGACTCGAGCCCGGAGGTGAGGTACACCAGCCGCTGCGGCCGCGGCATGAGCGCCGTGAGCAGGTACGGCGCGAGCACGTTGATCTGGAACGTGCGCTCGATCCCGTCGGCGGTCTCGCGGCGCTCGTCCTGCCCGCCGATCCCCGCGTTGTGGATCACCACGTCGAACTTGCCGGCCGCCGCGGCCATCGCCCGCGTCTGCTCCAGCGAGGCGAGGTCGCCCACGAGCACCTCGGGCGCGCCGTCCAGCGCGGCCGCCCGCTCGTCGCTGCGCGCGTGGAACACCACGTCGTGCCCGAGGCCCTGCAGCGTGCGGGCCGTCTCCAGCCCGATCCCGTCGGTCGAGCCGGTGACCAGAATCCTCGCCATAAGTCCGACATGGTAGTCCTGCCGGCGCCGCCACGACGCGGGCGGGAGCGCCGCGCGGGTCAGCGGCTCGCGCCGGCCGCCGCCAGCAGGGCGCGCGTGGGCTCGTGGCCGGCGGCCTCGGCCCACTCCAGGGCCGTGCGGCCGCGGCCGGCGTCCTCGCGGCGGCGCGGGTCGGCGCCGGCGGCGAGCAGTGCCCGGACCGTCTCCTCGTGGCCCCAGCACGCGGCGGCGCACAGCGGCAGGCCCTCCTCGCCGGCGCCGCTCTCCCGGTCGGGGTCGGCGCCCGCGGCCAGCAGGGTGCGGACGTTGGCCGCCCGGCCCTGCACGCTCGCCCGGTACAGCGGCGTGCTCCCGCCGCCCGGCCGGTCCGGGTCGGCGCCGGCCCGCAGCAGCGCGGCCACGTCGCGGGGCTCGGCCCACGCGGCCGCCTCGAGCAGCCGCCGCTGCAGCTTCTTGCGCCGACGAAGGTTCATGCCCCAATTGTGCCGTCCGGGCGGCAGAATCGTGCCGTGAGAATCACACAGCGGGGGCCGGGGGTCGACCGGGTGCTGTCCGAGGCGCGGCGCGGGGTCCGGCGGTACACGCCGCACGAGGCCGAGGCGGCGCGGGCCCAGGGTGCGCTCATCGTCGACACGCGCACGGAGACCCAGCGGGCCGAGGCCGGAGAGCTGCCGGGCGCGCTCGTCATCGACCGCACGGTGCTCGAGTGGCGCCTCGACCCGGCCAGCGACGCGCGGATACCCGAGGCGAGCGGGTACGACGTCGAGGTGATCGTGGTGTGCCGGCAGGGGTACAGCTCCAGCCTCGCGGCGGAGAGCCTGCGCCGGGTCGGGCTGTGGCGGGCGACGGACCTGGCCGGCGGCGTCGAGGCGTGGCAGCAGGCCGGCCTGCCGCTGCACCGGGGGCCCGCCGACGTGCGCCGCTGACCACAACCGGTGGTGCTACGTTCCGGGCATGCATGAACGCGCCGCACACACGCTCGAGCGGCTCCGGGAGTTCTACGCGGCGCCGGCCGCGCCCCTCGCCGGTGACCCGGCCCAGCGGGCGGCGGAGCTGTTCCGCGAGGTGGCGGCGAGCGTGCCGGCCTACGCGGAGTTCCTCGCCGAGCACGGCGCCGGCGTCGACACGCCGTGGGAGCGGCTGCCGCTGGTGACGAAGGAGTCGTACCTGCGCCGGTATCCGCTGCCGCGGCGGTGCCGGGGCGGGCGGCTGCAGGACAGCGACACCGTCGCCGTGTCGTCCGGCTCGTCCGGGTCGCCGACCGTGTGGCCGCGCTCCGTGGTCGACGAGCTCGCCGTGGCGCGGCGGTTCGAGGACGCGCTCGTGCACAGCTTCGGCGGCGACCGGGCCAGCACGCTCGTCGTGGTGTGTTTCGCGCTCGGCAGCTGGGTCGGCGGGATGTACACCGCGGCCGCCTGCCGGCACCTCGCCGCCAAGGGCTACCCCGTCACGGTGGCCACGCCCGGCAACAGCGTCGAGGAGATCCTGCGGGTCGTCGGCGAGCTGTCGCCGCGGTACGAGCAGACGGTCCTCGCCGGCTACCCGCCGTTCGTGAAGAACGTCGTCGACGAGGGCGCGCGCCGCGGCGTGGACTGGGGCGCGTACCGCATCCGGATGCTGCTGGCCGGCGAGGTGTTCAGCGAGCAGTGGCGCGACCTCATGGGGCTGCGGGCCGGGATGCCGGACGCCGACCGGGACTCGGTGTCGCTGTACGGCACCGCGGACGCCGGCGTGCTGGGCAACGAGACGCCGCTGAGCGTGCGGATCCGCCGGTTCCTCGCGGCGGACCCGGCGACGGCCCGCGAGCTGTTCGGCGACTCCCGGCTGCCGACGCTGGTGCAGTACGACCCCATGACCCGCTTCTTCGAAAGCCGCGACGGCACCCTGCTGTTCACGGGCGACGGCGGGGTGCCGCTCATCCGGTACCACATCGCCGACGAGGGCGGGCTGCTCTCCCGCGACGACCTCGTCGCATTCTGCCGGCGGCACGGCTTCGACCCCGGCGACGGCGACGACCGGCCGTTCGCCTACGTCTTCGGGCGGTCGCTGTTCACGGTGTCGTACTTCGGCGCCAACATCTACCCC
Source organism: Dactylosporangium sp. CA-139066 (assembly GCF_050936175.1). Taxonomy (NCBI): domain Bacteria; kingdom Bacillati; phylum Actinomycetota; class Actinomycetes; order Micromonosporales; family Micromonosporaceae; genus Dactylosporangium; species Dactylosporangium sp. CA-139066. The sequence goes on from NZ_JBNJNH010000001.1 coordinate 5,980,218, forward strand.
GAGAACGTCGCCGCCGCCCTCGACGACCCGGCGCTGGCCGACGACATCACCGGCAGGTTCGTCATGCAGGTGCGCACCGAGGCCGACGAGGAGCGCCGCTTCTGCGTCGCCGTCGAGCGCGCCCCCGACCGGCCCGCCCCGGACGCGGCCGCGGTCGCCGGGGCGATCCGGGCGGCGCTGGTGCGGCTCAACAGCGAGTACGCCAACTACGTGCCGGCCGCCTACCAGGCGCCACTGGTCGAGGTCCGCGACCCGGGCGACTCCGAATTTTTCCCGATCGGTGTGAAGCACCGCTACAGCCGGTGAGCGACCGCCGACGCCAGGATCGGCGCGTAGCCGGTCGGGCCGAATGACACGTTGTCGCTCGCGTCGATGCGGACCGCGTCGGCGCTGAAGCGGCAGCGGTACGTCCGCACGAACGGTCCGTCCGTGTAGGCGACCTTGAAGGTGTACTCGTCCGGGCCGGTCCACCCGCCGGTGCCCGCGGTGCGCCCGTCGCGGTGCCACTCCCCCGGCCGGCAGTCGTGCTCGTGGGTGCCGGTCTCGTCCTCGACGGTGACCCGCCCGGCGGCGAACGTGATCGAGCGGATCGTCGGCGGCCGCTCGTGGCTGGGCCGCCAGTCCTCGGGCCGGGAGACGCGCGGCCGCTGCACGACGTAGGTGCCGTCGCGGTCTGCGTTCGTCGTCGTTGCCGCGACGGCCGGCATGGCGAGCGCCGGCAGCGCCGTCGGCTCGAGGTCGTCGAGCAGGTGCTCCCACACCAGGTCGAGCACGGCCTGCAGGTCGCCCGTGCCGGCGTTCAGCGCGAGGACCAGGTCGTGGTCGGGGACGACGACGCAGAACTGGCCGAACGCGCCGTCACCCCGGTAGGCGTTGTGGCGGCAGCGCCAGAACTGGAAGCCGTACCCCTGCTGCCAGTCCGGCGTCTGGCCGGCGTAGGCGTTGTCGACCTGCTTCGCGGTGGCCTGCGCGGCCCAGCCGGCGGGCAGGATGCCGTGCTCGTCGTGGAGGTACAGCCGGCCGAACCGGGCGATCTCGGAGGTCCGCGCCGTCATGCCCCAGCCGGCGACGTCGAACCCGTCCGGGCACTGCTCCCACGTCACCTCGCCGAAGCCCAGCGGGTCGAACAGCCGCGGGCGCAGATAGTCGACGAGGCGCCGGCCGGTGGCCCGCTGCACGATGGCGCCCGCGACATAGGTGGCGCCGGTGTTGTACATGAAGTGCGTCCCCGGCTCGCGCGGGACCGGCAGGTCGAGGAAGACGCCGGCCCAGTCCCCGGCGTGGGGCATCTTCGGTGCGGTGTCGTCGACGTGCCCGGTGGTCATGGTGAGCAGGTGCCGCACCAGCATCCGGGGGTCGCCGCGCCCGCCGAAGTAGCTCGCGACGGGCTCGTCGAGGTCGACCAGGCCCTCGGCGACGGCGAAGCCCACGGCGGTCGAGGTGAAGCTCTTGCTGAGCGAGAACAGCCGGTGCGGCTCGTCCTTGCGGTATGGGTGCCAGTATCCCTCGGCGACGACCTCGTCGCCGCGCATGACCACCATACCGTGCAGGGCGTCGATGCGCCGTCCCGCCGCATCGACAAACGTCCGTATGCTCACGACGCTGATCCTAGGCGACGGCCAGCGCCTCGATCTCCACCCGGAACGCCGGGTGGACGAGCCCGCTCACCTGGACCAGGGAGCTCGCCGGCGGCGCGGCCGGGTCGAGCAGCTCGTCGCGGACGGCCCGGAACGCCGGCAGGTCGGCCAGGTCGGTGAGGAACACGGTCAGCTTGACGATCCGGTCGAGGCCGGAGCCGGCCGCCGCCAGCGCGGTGGCGAGGTTGGCGAACACCTGCCGGACCTGGGCCTCGGGGTCCCCGTCGCCGACGAGCCGGCCCTCGGCGTCCAGCGGCACCTGCCCCGACACGGCAACCATCGGGCCGTCGAAGCGCACGGCGTGGCTGTATCCGTTGACGGGCGGCGACCCGTCCGGGCGCGTGAAAATCTGCACGACGGCCAACGCTACCCGGTCCACAATGGCGTGATGCTTGCGTTCTACGACGACCCCGGCGAGTTCCTGGCCGTCGCCGGCGCGCACCTCGCCGCCGACCCGGTGGTCAGCACCGTGGTCACCACCAACGCGCACCGCCTGCAGTCCCGGCCGCCCGACGCGCAGAGCTGGTGGGTCGTGGCGACGGACCCCGGCGGCGCGGTGCTCGGCGCCGGCATGCGCACCGCGCCGTTCGCGCCGCGCCCGCCGTTCCTGCTGCCGATGCCCGCCGACGCCGCCGTCGCCCTGGCCCGGGCGCTGCACGAGCGCGGCGAGCCGATCGCCGCGGTCAACGGCGCCCGCCCCGCGGTCGAGCCGTTCGCGGCCGAGACCGCCCGCCTCACCGGCGGCGAGGTCGAGGTCAGCCGGCACACCCGCCTGCACGAGCTCGGCGACCTCGTCGCGCCCGCCCCCGCCCCCGGCGGCCTGCGCCCCGCGACGCCGGACGACCTGGACCTGGTCGCCGCCTGGTACGCGGCGTTCATGGGCGACGCCGACGAGCAGGCCGGCCGCCCGCGCGACGCCAGCGCCGACGAGGCCCCGGACACCGCCGAGATCCGCCGCCGCATCGAGGACGGCTGGGTGTGGCTGTGGACCGACGGCGACGGCCGGCCGGTGCACATGACGGCCGCCAACCCGCCGTCGTTCGGGGTCGCGCGGATCGGCCCGGTGTACACGCCGCCGGCCGAGCGCGGCCGCGGCTGGGCCAGCAACGCCGTCGCCGAGGTCTCCCGCCGCATCCGCGCCGAAGGCGCCCGGGCCTGCCTGTTCACCGACCAGGCCAACCCGACGTCGAACAAGGTCTACGCCGCGCTGGGCTACCGCCCGGTCGTCGACATGGTGAACCTCGTCATCCGCGGCAGCCGCGGCGTCTCCAGATAGCACCCCTGGGCCCGGACGGCCACCACGGCGTCCGGCTCCCCCTTGATCTCCCACCCCGCCTCGACCAGGTCGGCGATCGCCTCACGCGTGTCGGCGAACCGGTACCGCGCCGCGCACACCCGCCCGCCGCACCACCACTCCAGCCGCTCCACCGGCCGGCGCAGCACCCAGTCGACCCAGCGGACCCCGGCCGCGACGCCGTCCAGCGGCACCGGCTCGTGCCCCAGCAGGTCGCCGTGCAGCCGCCCGCCGGACAGGTGCAGCGCGAACCGGAACACCGTCGTGTGGTCCTGCACGGCCACGACGGCCTCGACCCCGTCGCCGGCGTCGCGCTCGGCGAAGCTGCGCACCCCACCGGCCGGCAGCCAGCGCGCCGCGAGCCGCAGCTCGTCGAGGAACGCCCGCTCGGCCTCCGTGAACGCGTTCTCCCCGGCCTGCCAGTCGTGGAACCAGCGCTCGGCCCGCCCCTCCGCCGGCAGCTTCCTCGGCACACCGATGAACCGGGGCCGCTGCCGGCGCAGCCTGTGTACCGCAACCACGACCCCGATCCCGAAGAACAGCACGACGGCCACCCCGGCGGCCCGGTCGCCCCAGTTGTCGGCGCTCACCGCGGCCCAGCCCCCGCACACCACGAACGCCAGCGACCCGGCCAGCACCGCCCACGGCCCCACGACGCCCGGCCGCAGCGCCACAGGGTTGTCGGGTTTGTCGGACATGCCCGCGAGCTTAGACGGGCCACGACCACCTGAGCGCGCGCCTGCAGCGGGTCGGGCGGAGTCAGCCGGCGGCGTGGCCGAGCGCCTCGTCCGAGGGCAAATGCCTGTGCGCGGCACGCGCGCGCTCGGATGTCAAGCTGGTAGGCCCGTTACCGAAGCACGACCACCGGCGCCGGTTACCGTTCGCGATCGCCGGGCAGGTGCCGGTGGGACTGGACGTGGGAGGTCGCGTGGTGGCCGTCGAGGGAACGTGGACATTGTTGATCAGTACGCCGATCGGCGAGCAGAAGGCCATACTCGTGCTGCACCGTGACCGCGACCGGCTGACCGGGTCCCTCGACTACCGAACGACCCGGCTGGAGATCACCGACGGGATGATCTCGGGTGACGATGCCAGGTGGAACGTCACGAAAACGCTGGACAAGCTGCTGAGGGTGAAAGCGACGGTCGCGTTCACGGTCACCGTGGAGGGCGACAGCATGCGCGGCAAGGCGGATGCCGGGAAGTTCGGCACATTCGACGTGACGGGCCTACGCGGTTGACCTTTCGGCACTCCGGCCATGAAACCCGACGTCTCCGAAGCCGGGGCGGCCGCTCGCCGAACGCACCGTCTCCCGGGTTCCCGGGCTGGCCGCGCGCGGGCGAGCCATCCTGGGCCGCGAGGCATGATGCCGGGCCATGTGGGCATCACACGGCCGACGAGCGGACCGCGGCGATTCCTGGAGATGTGCTGTGGCTGTACCTGAGACGGTGACCGCAACGAGGCAGGCCCTGGGCCAGGTGGGCGTATGGCTGGGCGCGCTGGCGCGCGAGCAGGCGCAGACCCAGCGCTCGGCCGTGCGCCGCATCGAGGAGCTGGGCTACGGCTCGATCTTCGAGGGCGAGGGGGTCGGTGGAAACGATGTATTCGCCCAGGAGGCGGCATGGCTGTGTGCAACCTCCCGGATCGTGACCGGGGCCGGCATCGCCAACATCTGGGCCCGCCACCCGGGCACGGCACAGGCCGCCGCGGCGGCTCTTGGTGACGCCTGGCCAGGCCGGTTCGTGCTCGGCCTGGGCGTCAGCCACGCCCCGCTCATCGACCGGACCGGCCTGACCTATGAGCGGCCGCTGGAACGCATGCGCGACTACCTCGACGGCATGGACCGGGCCTCGGTCTCCCCGCCGCCCAGGCCGGTTCCCCGGATGCTGGCGGCGCTGCGGCGCCGGATGCTGGAGCTGGCCCGGGACCGGGCGGACGGTGCACACACCTACTTCGTCCCGCCCGAGCACACGGCACAGGCCCGTGAGGTTCTCGGCCCCGATCGGCTGCTCATCCCCGAGCAGGCGATCTGCCTGGAGACCGACCCGGTCACGGCGCGGGGGATCGCCCGCCAGCACACCGGCTTCTACCTCGGCCTGCCGAACTACGTGAACAACCTCAAGCGCTTCGGCCTGACCGACGAGGACCTTGCCGGCGCGGGCAGCGACCGGCTCGTCGACACGATCGTGGCGTGGGGCGACGAGGCGACAGTCGCGGCCCGGATCCGCGCGCACCATGCCGCCGGTGCTGATCACGTGCTGATCCAGCCGTTGGCCGGCGACGTCCAGGGCGCACTGCGCCAGCTTGAACAGCTCACCGCCGCCGTACTGGTGCCCGGTTAGGCGGGCGCGGCGGCCGATGACGCCGAGCGCCAACGCGCTCGGCGGCCTCGTCAGCGCTCCTGCAGTACCGACAGGACGTTGCCGGCCGGGTCGGTGAACCAGGCGATGTACGGCCCGCCGCCGCGGAAGACGCCGCGCTCGTCCTGGTCGAACCCGGGGTACCGGATCATGGTCACGCCCTTGGCGGCCAGCGCGTCGACCGCGGCGTCGATGTCGTCGACCGGGAAGTTCAGGATGGTGTACGTCGCCGGGGTGTGGTCCGGCTTCGGGTACGCGATCACGGTGCCGCCGGTGGCCAGGTGCAGCGTCAGGATGCCGTGCTGCTCCGTCACCTCAAGCCCGAGCGTGTCGCCGTAGAACGCCTTCGCGGCGGCGACGTCGGGCACGGCGAAGCCGCTGAACGCCTTCGTCTTCGCGAACAACTGTGGGCCTCCGTCCCGCGCGCCCCGGGACGGCCGCGCGTCGCGTCCATCCTGCCCCGATCCCGGCCGGCCCGCACCGCGTTCGACGCTTCCTCCCCCGCCCGGCCCGCTCAGCGCCCGGTGACGCCGTCGATGAGCTCCCGCAGGATGTCGGCGTGGCCGGCGTGGCGGACCGTCTCGCTCGTTATGTGGGCCAGCACCCAGCGCAGCGTGCGGGTGTCGTCGTGGACCGGGTGCGCCGTGCGCGCCTCGAGGTCGCCGGCGGCGCGGATGAGCGCGTCGCTGTCGGCGATCGCGGCCCGGTAGCCGGCGACGACCTCGTCCGCGCGGCGGTCCGCGGCGACGTCCATGTCGAAGTCGACATCGGCGTAGCGGGCGTCGCCGGCCACCTTGTGCCCGAACCAGTACCGCTCGGCGTCCGTCAGATGCTGCACCAGCCCGAGCAGCGTCGTGCCGGAGACCACCAGCCGCCTCCGCAGCTGCTCCTCGTCGAGGCCGTCGACCTTCTTCAGCACACACGCCCGGGCGAAGGCCAGGAACGCCATCGCCGTGTCCAACTCACCACCGTCGTTGAGCGGCACGCGTTCGCGTTGCGACTCGAGCATGCCGCCACCCTACGCGCCGGCAAAACCGGATGCGGGGCGCCGGAGGGCCGCAGATCATCTGGGCGTGACGAACGGCGCTGAAGCCGACGATGTACGGCGGCGGTTCAACGACAGCGTGCGCGGCCTGCGCGGGCGGCGGCTGACCGCAGTCGACTACTGGGACGTGTACAACTACGGGCCGGACCCCGCGGTGTGGGACTACGGCGACTGGCATCACGCCGTCATGGGCGTGCAGCTCGGCACCGACCTCGGGCCGGTCACGGTGACCTGGACCAGCACGTTCTACCCGTACGGCGTCGAGGTCTTCCACGAGCCGATCGAGCATCACGTCGTCGTGGACGAGCATGGGCCGCAGCGCATCGGGCCGAACCTCGAGGGCGACAGCCCCTGGGCGCCGTTGCTTGGATCGCAGATCAGCGACACGGCCGTGCACTGGGAGCAACTGCGGATCGGGCCGAGCTACCGGTCCGACGGCCGGATCGTCGGCGCGGCGTACGAGGTCGACGTGCCGGTCGCGCTGCGGCTGGACTTCGACGCGGGGCCGGTCTGGTACGTCGCCGGCTCGGCGGGCTTCACGGACGGGCGGCGAGCGGACGGTCGGGTGCCGTCGGCGCGCCTGATGCACGGCGCGTGTCGGCCGCGTCCAGGATCAGGCGGAGGGTGACCAGGCCGAGCCAGCCGAGGCCGATCACGAGGCTGACACGGTTCCACAGCCCGTGGTTGTGGCCGGTCTGCGTCTGGAAGTTGTACTGCGTGGCGGCCAGCATGAAGGTCGCCGGCGTGGCGACGGCGGAGATGTAGCAGTACCACATCCAGGCACGCCGCCCACCTTGGGCGGCGAAGCGGCGGCCGAGCACGCAGGCGAGCGCGGCGAGCGCGACGTAGAGGGCGAACGGCATGAAGCCGTGGATGGTGCCGTGCAGCGTCGGCTTGTCGGGAACCGAGCCGTCCGGGTGGTAGCCGGGCGTGGGGTCCATGCTGAAGATGCCGGCCGTGATCAGTGCCAGGCCACAGGCGGCCGCCAGGATCGGCGCCGATCGGGAGCCCCGGCCCGTGGACAGGGCCGAGCGCAGGCCGACAGCGAAGGCGATCAGGAGCAGTCCGGTTGCGATGAAGTTCGTGATCTGGATCCAGCCCCATCGGCCGAGGCTGAGTTCGCTGATGAAGTGGTCCACGGACCGGTAGCCGGGGCGCAGGGCGCCCTCGACGAAGATCGCCGCGACGAACAGTGGCGCGGCCAGGCCGCAGGCCAGCAGGGCACGGGTTGAGCGGGAGCGGGTCGTCAGGGTCATCGCGCATCCTCCTTAGCAACGCTAAATGACGTTGTCGGTACTATCCCTTTGCACTGCTAAGCTGTCAAGATGCACCTCGGGAGGAGGGATGCGTGGACCAGAACGCGATCGTCGGGGCGGCGTTGGACCTGCTCAACGAGACCGGGCTGGACGGGCTGACCGTCCGCCGCCTGGCCGAGCGCCTGCAGGTGAAGAACCCGGCGCTCTACTGGCATTTCCCGAGCAAGCGGGCACTGCTCGACGAGATGGCGCAGATGCTGCAGTCGCGGCAGGACTTCGGGCCGCCACATGAGGGCGAGTCCTGGCAGCAATGGCTGGCTCGGCGGGGACGGGACCGCCGCCGGGTGCTGCTGTCCTGCCGGGATGCCGCCCGGCTCGTGGCCGGCACCCGCGCGGGACCGGCGCTCATCGAAAAGTTCGAAGCCGAACTGCACGCGCTCGTGACGGCCGGGTTCACCCCGGGCCAGGCACTGCACGCCGTCGGCACCATCACCCGTTACGTGAACGGTTTCGTGCTGGACGAGCAGGCCATGGCCAGCCACGCCGCCGAGGGCGCGCAGCCTCCGGCCGGGGCCGACTTCTTCCGGGCCACTCCCACCCTTGCTGCGGCCATCCGGGAAGCCGGTGACAGCGACGCGGCGTTCGACGAGGGCCTGCAGGTCCTGATCGCCGGCATCGCGGCCCGTCGCGGGCGTCGAACCGTCGACGCCTGATTCAGATGATCACGCGCCCTGTTCGCGTCACCTTGCTTCCCCGCCAGACTGATGCGCATGCGTGAAAGCGCGGCTCAGCTCCCGGGCCGGACGAGCGCGGTTTCGTAGGCCAGGATCACGGCCTGGATCCGGTCCCGGAGGCCGAGCTTGGCCAGGACCCGTTTCATGTGCGTCTTGACGGTCGACTCCTCGACGCCGAGGGCGTGGGCGATCTCGGCGTTGGAGAGGCCGCGGGCGACCTGCTCCAGCACCTCGCGCTCGCGCTGGGTCAGGGTGCCGAGCCGGCGGGCGGCGGACGAGTCGGGCTGCGGGGTGTCGACCATGCGCTGGATCACCTTGCGCGTGACCGACGGCGAGAGCAGCGAGTCGCCGTCCGCGATGGTGTGGATGGCGGCGATGAGCTGTTCGGGCTGGGTGCGCTTGAGCAGGAAGCCGGAGGCTCCGGCGTTGAGCGCGCCGAAGATGTACTCCTCGTCCTCGAACGTGGTGAGGACGAGGATCCGGGCGTGCGGGACGGCGGCGGTGATCTGCCGGGTCGCCGCGATGCCGTCGAGGTGGGGCATCCGCACGTCCATGAGCACCACGTCCGGGCCGTGGTGGACAGCCTTCTGCACCGCCTGGGCGCCGTTCGTCGCCTCGTCGACGACCTCGATCGCGTCGTCGGTGGAGAGGATGGCGCGCAGCCCGGCGCGCATCAGGTCGTCGTCGTCGACGATGAGCACCCGCCGGCCGGTCACGAGACGGCCGCGCCGATGCTCTTGACGCCGGGGGCGCGGCGATCCGGCCCGGAAGGCGCCGGCGTCAGGCCACCGTACGGGAGCCGGGCGTGCAGCCGGAAGGTGTCGCCCTCCGCGCCGATGTCGAGATCGCCGCCGAGCAGGCCGACCCGCTCCCGCATGCCCAGGATGCCGTGCCCCCGCCGGTCGGTGGCCGCGCGGCGGGACGGCGCCGCCGGGCCGGTCGGGTTGGTGACGGTGATCGTGAGCTCCTCGGCGCCGAAGACGAGGCTGAGCTCGGCGGTGCCGGTGCCGTGCCGGGTCGCGTTGGTGAACGCCTCGCGCAGGATGCGGTGGGTGGCCCAGGCGACGCTCGCCGGCAGGCTGGGCCGGGTGCCCCGGATGTCGGCGCGGATGCGCAGCCCGGCGTCCTTGTGCTGGCGGAGCAGGTCGGCGATCGCGAGCTGGTCGCCCGGGGTCGACGGCTCGGGGAGTACGTCGTCGCGCAGGGCCTGGACGAGCCCGTCGATCTCGCCGATCAGGTTGCGGGCGACCTCCTCGATCGTGGCGATGGCGCGCTGCGAGCGCTCCGGATCGCGCTGGTGCAGCAGCCGGGCGGCGCCGGCCTGGACCAGGATCACGTTGATCGCGTGGCCGGCCGAGTCGTGCAGGTCGCGGGCGATGCGGGTGCGCTCCTCGGCCGCGGCCAGCCGGCGCTCGCGCTGCGCCTCACGTTCGGCGCGCCGGGCCTGCTCGGCCAGCTCGACGATCCGCTCGGCCCGCAGCCGGGTCCGGTCGCCGACGATCCACAACCCGGCGAGCACGGCGGCCCAGAAGAGCAGGTCCATCGAGATCCTGGGCACGTCGACGCCGGTCGAGGCGTACACGACGGCGACCGCCGGGATGAACGCCGCGACGGCGAGGGTGGCCGCCACGCGACGGACCGACCGGCGCTGACTGCCGTAGGTCGCACCGAGGGCGTACGCACCGACCGTCGCGCCGATCGGGGCGTCGAGCGGGTAGGCCAGCCCGATCAGCGCCAGGCTCGCCGCCGCGATGACCAGAAAGGCCACCGTCGGGAACCGCCGCCGCGCGGCCAGCGGCAGCGTGGACGCCGCGGCGAGCAGGACACCGGGGACGTCCAGGGCGCGATCGTGCAGGTTCGGGGTGCCGAGGCCGCGCGCCGCCAGGATCGCGACCGTGACGCCGAACGCCAGTGCGCCGATCCCGGCATCGATGACAAGGTCCCGCCGCCGCATCGCTCGATGGTAACCGGCCGATGATCAGGCCGAATCCTACCGGGGTGGTACCCGGGCTCCCCCAGCGAGGGGACGCGCCGCTCGCCCCGCGGGGCGTTTCCGTCCACCCCGCCGCTCCTTAGCGTTGCCGTCGCATCCAGCCGAACGGATCTTGGAGGGTACTCACCATGGCGGAGCGGTCCAACGTCTTCGTGCGGCTCGCCGGCTGGTCCCAGCGACATCGCTGGTGGTCCCTGGCGGCGTGGCTGCTCGTCCTCGTCGCCGTCACGGTGGGTGCGAGCGCGGCGGGCAGCGACTACCACAACGACTACTCGCTGCCCGGCACCGAGTCCCAGGCGGCGCTGGACACGATGCGGGCCAAGGCGCCCGCCGACGCGGGCGACCCGGTGCAGATCGTGGTGCAGGACCCGAACGGTCTCTGGACGCCGCCGGTCCAGGATCAGGTGCGGGCCATGCTGAGCCGCGTGCGAAACCTGCCGCACGTGGTCGACGTGCGCAGCCCGTACGACGACCGCGCCGCGATCTCCCGCGACGGCACCATCGGCTACGCCACGGTGACGCTGGACGGCACCAAGGAGGACGTGCCGGCCCAGGACGTCCGGACGATCATCGACACCGCCAAGGCGGCCGGCACCGGTGGTCTGCGTGTCGAACTGGGCGGCAGGGCGGTGAGCGACGCCGAGCAGAAGCCGGGAGGCGCCGCCGAGGGCGCCGGGGTGCTCGCCGCGCTCGTCATCCTCGTGGTGCTGTTCGGGTCGCTGCTGGCCGCGGCCCTGCCCATCGTCATCGCCGTCTTCGCCGTCGGCGCGACCACCGGGGTGATCATTCTCGCCTCACACGTCGTAGGCGTGGCCGACTTCACCGTCTCGATGATGAGCCTGGTCGGCCTGGGCGTCGGGATCGACTACGCGCTGCTGGTCTTCTCCCGCTACCGCTCGGAGCTGACCGCCGGTGCGAGCCGGGAGCAGGCGACACGCACGGCCCTGGACACGGCGGGCCGCACCGTCATGTTCGCTGGCGGCACGGTGATCATCGCCCTGATGGGGCTGGTCGCGCTGGGGCTGGGGTCGCTGCGGGGCGTCGCGGTCGCCGTCGCGATCACGGTGGCGCTCACGGTCGTCGCCTCGCTCACCCTGCTGCCCTCCCTGCTCACCATCTTCGGCCGGCGGTTCGAGCGGACCGTACAACGACGGGCGAGCCGCCGGCGGCGGCCCGAGGGCGGGGGGTGGCGGCGGTGGTCCGTACTGGTGCGCCGCGGCCGGTGGGCGGCGCTGCTGCTGCCCTTCGCCGCCCTGCTCGCCCTCGCCGCGCCCGCGTTCGGCCTGCGGCTCGGCTTCGCCGACGCCGGCAGCGATCCGCGCGGCAGCACCAGCCGGGCCGCCTACGACCTGCTCGCCGAGGGCTTCGGCCCCGGGTTCAACGGGCCGCTGATCGTCGTGGTCAAGGGTGACTCGGCGGCGGCCACAGCGGCGGCCGACGCCGTCAAGGCCATGCCGGGGGTGGCCGCCGTGTCGCCACCCAGGCCCGTCGCGGACGGCCTCGCCACGATCGTCGTCTTCCCCGACAGCAAGCCGCAGGATGAGGCGACCGCCCGGCTGGCGACCCGGCTGCGGCAGGAGGTGCTCCCACCGCTCGCGCGCGGCGGCGGGACGACGTTCCTCGTCGGCGGCGCCACCGCGGCGACCCAGGACTACGCCGCTGCCGTGGCCTCCCGGCTGCCCCTGTTCGTCGCGATCGTGGTCGGCCTCTCCTCGCTGCTGCTGATGCTGGTCTTCCGTTCGGTACTGATTCCGATCAAGGCCGCCGTGCTCAACCTGCTCAGCGTCGGCGCCTCGCTCGGCGTGATCACGCTCGTCTTCCAGCACGGCATGTTCGGCATCCAGCCGGGGCCCATCGAGGCGTACGTGCCGGTGATGAACTTCGCCGTCGTCTTCGGCCTGTCCATGGACTACGAGGTGTTCCTGCTCTCCCGGATGCACGAGCGGTGGGAGCGCGACCGCGACCCGGGTGCCGCCGTGGACGAGGGGCTGGCCACGACCGGGCGCGTGGTCACCGCCGCCGCGGCCATCATGATCGTCGTCTTCGGCGCCTTCATGCTCAGCCCCGAGCGGGTGCTCCAGCAGTTCGGCCTCGGCCTGGCCTCGGCGGTCTTCCTCGACGCCATCGTCATCCGCTGCCTGATCCTGCCGGCGACGATGCATCTGTTCGGCAGGGGCGCGTGGTGGCTTCCGGCCTGGCTCGCCCGATCGCTGCCCACCATGGGCCTTCCCGGCGAGGGCGCGCCCGCCCGGCCGGCGTCGGTGCCGGTGGGGCGGGGGTAGGGCCGTGGTGTCGATGATCGAGGTCGAGTCGCTCCGCAAGCGCTTCGGCCGGGTCCGGGCGCTGGCCGGCGTGGACCTCGCCGTCGAGCGCGGGACGGTCCTGGGGCTGCTCGGGCACAACGGCGCGGGGAAGACGACCCTGGTGCGCGTCCTGGCGACGCTGGTCCGGCCGGACGCCGGTCGGGCCGTCGTCGGCGGCTTCGACGTGGCGGCGCACCCGGTGGCGGTACGCCGGCTGATCGGCCTGGCCGGTCAGCACGCCGCCGTCGACGAGACGCTGACCGGGCGGGAGAACCTGGAGATCGTCGGCCGGCTCTACCGGCTGGGCCGCCGCGACGCCCGCCGCCGCACCGCCGACGTCCTCGACCAGCTCGGCCTGGCCGAGGCCGCGGACCGGCCGGCGCGGACGTACTCGGGCGGCATGCGGCGCCGGCTCGACCTGGGCGCGAGCCTCGTGGGGCAGCCGGCGGTCCTGCTGCTGGACGAGCCCAGCACCGGCCTCGACCCGGCCGCCCGCCTGGATCTGTGGTCGCGGATCCGGGGGCTGGTGCGGGAGGGCACCACGGTGCTGCTGACCACGCAGCAGCTCGACGAGGCCGACCACCTCGCCGATGCGATCGTCGTGTTCGATCACGGTACCGTCATCGCGAGCGGCACCGGCGCGCAGCTGAAGGCCCGGCTGGGCGACGAGCGCATCGCGGTCACCCTGGCCGACCGTGCCCTGCTCGGCGAGGCGGTGCGCCGGCTCGCACCCATCGCCACGGCGCCCCCGGAGGCCGACCCGGAGGCGGGCGTGATCACCGCCCCGGTGCGCGGCGGCAGTGCCGGGCTGGCGGCAGCGGTCCGGCTCCTCGACGACGCGGACATCGCGGTCGCGGACATCGCCGTGCACCGGCCGACCCTGCAGGACGTCTACCTCGCCCTGACCGGCAACCGGCCCGAAAGCGAGCACCGATGACCACTTCCGATCTGCCGTACCGCGGCCGGCTGCCGCTGTCGGCGCTGTTCACCGATCCGCTCGCCGTCGCCCGCCGGCAACTGCTGCGCGTCGCGCGGACCCCGCAGACCGCGATCGCCGCCCTCACCTCGCCGATCCTGTTCCTCACCCTGTTCCGATACGTGTTCGGCGGGGCGATCCCGGTGCCCGGCACCAGCTACATCGACTACGTAGTGCCGGCGATGCTGGTGCAGAACCTCATCTTCGGCGGGTTCACCAGCGCCGCCGGGCTGGCCCAGGACGCCACGAGCGGGGTCCTGGACCGCTTCCGGTCGCTGCCGACCCCGCGGTCGTCGGTGCTGGCCGGGCGGGCACTGGCCGACCTGCTGCTGAACGCGGTGGCCACCCTGCTGACGCTCGCCACCGGGCTGGCGCTCGGGTTCCGGTTCCACGGCGGCGGGCTCGCCGTGCTGGCGGGCTTCGCGGTCCTGCTCGCCGTGAACGTCGCCCTGTTCACCCTCTTCGCTGCCATCGGCCTGAGCACCCGCAACCCCGAGACCGTCCAGGCGCTCACGCCGCCGTTCTTCCTCTTCCTCTTCGTCTCCAGCGCCTTCATCCCGGTCGCGAGCCTGCCGGGCTGGCTGCGGCCGTTCGCCCGCAACCAGCCCGTCACGGTCTTCAACGACACCCTGCGGGTGCTGATCCAGGGCAAGGCGATGACCGCCCACTTCGTCAGCCACGACGCCGGCTTCTACGTCCTGGCCTCGCTGGGCTGGTGCGCGCTGCTCACGGCCGTGGGCGGCGCGGTGGCGCTGCGCGCGTACCGCAGGCTGTGAGCCGTGACCGGCGCCGCGGTGGTGCCGATCAGGGTTCGCCGAGGCCGCCGCGCACGACGGCGGCGGCCAGTTCCCGGGTGGGCGTCCGGGTGGCCGCTTCGGCTTCCGGGCGCCACGGAGTGGCCAACCATCGCTCTGTGTAGCCGATGGCTTTGGCGGAGGCGAACCCGCAGGCCAGCCAACCAACGTAGGTCCGCCGCACGGTCCTCCGCCACGGCCTAGACCGCATCCAGTGTCTCGCCGGGCACCTCAGTCGCGGCGAGTAAAGATCATCGACCGCGGCCGAAAGATGCAGAGCCGGTTTGCGGCCGTCGCCGGCAAACCGGCTGCTCCGCGGCCTGCGCCGGCCCGCCGAACATGTTCGTCGAAGCGCGTCGATTGACACCCGCCGCGCCCGTGGCAACACTCCTCGCCAGGTTCGGACCGGAGACGCCGCCACGTCCGGCGCTCGAGACCGTACGAGAGGAAACCTCATGAGTTCGACAGTCAGGAGGGCCGGGCTCGCAGTCGTTGCCGCCACCCTGGCCCTCGCCGGAGCCGTGTACGGCGTGACGAGGGCACCCGCGGCCAACGCCGCGGCGCAGCTGACCGCTCCCCAGCTGGTCGCCGACATGGGCGCCGGGTGGAACCTCGGCAATCAGCTGGAGGCCAACGCCAACGGCATTCCCAGCGAGACGGCCTGGGGCAACCCGGTCATCACCCAGGCCCTCATCGACCGGGTGAAGGCATCGGGCTTCAAGACGATCCGCATCCCCATCTCGTACCTGGGAAAGATCGGGGCCGCCCCGAACTACACCGTCGACTCGGCCTGGCTGAACCGGATCCAGGAGGTCGTCAACTACGCCTACAACTCCGGCCTGTACGTGCTGATCAACATGCACGGCGACGGCTACAAGAGCGTGACCGGTTCCTGGCTGATCTGCGACGCATCGGACCAGACCACGATCAAGGCCAAGTACCAGAAGGTCTGGCAGCAGGTCGCGACGAAGTTCGCGAGCTACAACGATCACCTGATCTTCGAGTCGATGAACGAGGAGTTCGACGGGCAGTACGGCAACCCCACCCAGCCGTGCTACTCGAACATCGTCGCCTACAACCAGATCTTCGTCGACACCGTCCGGAAGACCGGCGGCACCAACGCCTCGCGATGGCTGCTCATCCCGGGCTGGAACACCAATATCGAGTACACGACGGGCAGCTACGGCTTCTCGCTGCCCACCGACGCCTACCGGTCGTCCTCCATCCCCAGCGGCGAGCAGCGACTCATGATCTCCGTGCACTACTACGACCCGTGGGATTTCACGGGCCAGGAGGACGGCAACATCACGCAGTGGGGTGCGGCCGCGACCAACTCGGCCAAGAAGTCGACCTGGGGCCAGGAAGACTACATGGACTCCACGCTGAAGAAGATGTACGACACCTTCGTCACCAAGGGCTATCCGTTCTTCGTCGGTGAGTACGGCTCGATCGACAAAACGTCCGCCGACCCGGCGAACAACACCTACCGCGCGAACTTCGCCAAGGCACTGGTCGCCACCGCGAAGAAGTACGGCGGGGCGAGCGCCTACTGGGACAACGGCTACAACGGCCAGTACGGGTTCGGCCTGTTCAACCGCAGTTCCAACACCGTGACCCAGCAGGGCATCATCAGCGCCATCATGACCGCCGCCGGCGGCACGTCCCCCACCACCCCGCCCGTCACGCCGTCCCCGAGCAAGACGCCCGGCTCGCCGTCGCCCACGACCTCGACGAGCAGCCCGGGCGGTACCGGCACCTGCCGGGTCGTCAACGCGGTCAACGCGTGGAACACCGGCCTGACCAACAGCATCACCATCACCAACACCGGCAGCACCGCCATCAACGGCTGGAGCCTCGTCTTCACCCTGCCCGCCGGGCAGACCATCACCGGCGGCTGGAACGCTACCTACTCCCCGACCAGCGGCACGGTGACCGCGACCAACGCCAGTTACAACGGCAATCTCGCCCCCGGCGGCTCCGCCACCATCGGCTACCAGGCCAGCCACACCGGCAACGCCGCCGCCCCCACCGGTTTCAAGCTCAACGGCTCCACCTGCAGCTGAACCCCCGGCCGCCGACACCGTGACCCGGTGCGCGGAAGCCGGAGTGGTTCTGCCCCCCGATCGGGCCGGACGGTGCACGGTCCGGCCCGATCGGGCGTTCAGGCGTCGTCCACGATCCGCCGCATGAGCTCCACCGGCAGGCGCGGGTTGGCGGCCGCCCCGCCCGTCGTCGACGGATCGTCGAACAGCTCCAGCACCCGCTCGAGCGACAGCCGCGGATCGGCGGCCGCCGTCTTGCGGACCCCGGCCACCGGATCGCGGCTGAGCCGCTCGATCAGCTCCGGCGGGGCGTCGGGATCGAGCCGCGCCAGCGCCCGGGCCTGGGCCTCCGGCGCGTCCGCCAGCCGGGCCAGCCCGGCGCGCCGGAAGCTGGGATGATCCAGCAGCCGTCCCCGGGTGATCATCGTCCGGGCCTCCAGGTAGGTTTCGAGGACGGTGTCGCCCGGCACGTCCCGCTGCCCCTCGCACAGCAGCAGCCGGACCGCGAAGTCCGCATCGCCGGCGAGCACCGCGACCAGGTCCGGCGCCAGGTGCGGATTCCCGGCGACGCTGCGGCGCAGCCCGATGTGCGCCGAGTACACGCACCGCCGCTGCTCCTCCCGGTCGCGGGTCCGCGCGGCCCACCGGGCGGGGGCGATCCGATCCCAGGGCTCGACGCGGTAGTCGATGGCCGCCCGCTGCTCCTCGGTGAGCTCGCGCCGCATCGCCACGACCATCCGCACCAGCTCCGAGGGGTCCACCGCCAGCCGCGCGACGATCTCGGCGGGCAGCCGCGGATCGGTGGCGGCGTGGGCGCGGTTGCCTTCGTGCTCGTCGTCGGCCAGCGCCACGGCCTCGCTGACGTCTCCCACCGGCTCCTCGTCCGCCGGTTCCTCTTCCGGCGTCGACCGCCCCCGCAGATCCTCCGGCGCCCACCCGTTGTCCCACATGCACACCCGCAGCCCCGGGGCCCGCTCGAGCAGCCGCTCGTACGCCCAGCGGGGCATCCCCGGCCGCAGCGGCCACCAGAACCACTCGGGCCCGAACGCGAGCGCGGCCAGCACGCTCGACGCCGGATCCTCGACCAGCCGGGCCCGCTGCTCGGGCCCGAGGAAGGGCGCCTCGGCCAGCAGCCGTCGCACGTCTTCGCTGGGATGCCCGACGAGCGCCTCGACCTGCTCGTCGGTCCAGTCCTCGCGGAACAGCAGGGCGTTACGCATTTCGGGCCACCCCACGTCGACGAGCCGCCGCAGCAGCTCCGCGGGAATGGCCGGGTTGCGGGCCAGCCCGGTGAGGCGTGCCCTGGTGGTTTCGTCCCGGTGGTTGACCGACGTCTCGTTGCCGTTCAGCGGAGACCTCCCCGTTCGCCGTCACACCGACGAACGGTCACCGTAGAAGAAGTTTGCGCAGGTCAACAGGGCCGCACGACCGATTCTTCAGCGTCGTTGGCGGCGGTACACTGGCAACAGCTCCAACCTCGCGTCGGGGTCCAACGGCGCAGCGCCGGCTACGGGGGCGGCCCGATGCCGCCCCGAGGTGCCTCGGTGCTGCTGCCCGGCCGGTCGTCGAAGATGATGTGGATATTGACGTCGGCGCGGCTGAGCGCCCACAGTCCGATGATGTCGGCCACCGCGAAGATCACCGCGGCGAGGATCGCCAGCACGATCCGCCGCCGCCGTTCCCGGCGCCTCCAGTCGGCCAGGGCGGCCGGGTAGCGGTCCGACGCGCCGTGGATCGAGGTCGCAAGCGCGTCGAACACATCGCGGAGCTGCTCCTCGGCGATTCCCGGGTCCGCGGCCGAACCGGTCGCGGGTGTCCGGCGCGGTACCCGGCCGGATGGAACGCCACTCATCTCCGCTCCTCCAGTAACCGCGTGAGCGTGGCCATGCCCCGCGACGTGTGTGACTTGACCGCGCCGGCCGATATGCCCATTGCTGCGGCTATCTCCGATTCTCGCAGATCCAGCCAGTACCGCAGCACCAGCGCTTCCCGTTGCCGGCTCGGCAGCCGCTTGATCGCCTCCACCAGGGCGCGCTGGTCGTCGCGCAGCAGCACCTCGGCCTCGGCCGACCCGACCGACTCGATCACCTGCTCCGCGTGCCTGCGCGCCACCTGAAGCCGGCGTACGCGCATCCGGACGAGGTTGCACACGACGGCGCGCACGTAGCTCAGGGCGGCGTCGTGACTGCGTAACCGGTGCCATCGCCGGTAGAGCTCGTAGAACGCCTCCGAGACAATGTCCTCGGCGTCGCCCTCCGCGCCGAGCAGCACCGCCAGGCGCAGCAGCGGGGTGTGGTTGGCGTCGAAGAGCCTGGCCAGTGCGGCCTCGCGTTCCAGATCGGCGAGGTTACCGCCGGCGGGGCCGAGCCCGGCCGGCGCCGGGTCGGCGGCCGGTGCCAGCGGGCGTGACGAGACCTGTTGTGTCACGGAACCACCGCTCCCGTGGCGGTACCGTTGCCGACTTCCCGGGCGACGCCGAGCCGGTCCAGCGCGGGGGTCAGCGCGGCCGCGACGGCGAGGTTGAGCACCAGTGCGGCGAGCGCGACGTACACCTGCACGCCGCCGAACGAGACAACCGAGGAGAAGCCGCCGGAGGCGAGCAATACGGTCCCCGCGACCATGCCGACGAGCCAGCCGACGAGCAGTGCGCCGCGGTGCGGCCAGCGGGTGAACAGCCCGAGCGCCACCGTGGGGAACGTCTGCAGGATCCACACCCCGCCGAGCAGCTGCAGGTTGATCGAGTCCTGGTCCGGCAGGCCGAAGACGAACGCCAGCGCGCCGAACTTCGCCACCAGCGACACCGCGCGGGCGACGTGGGCCTGGTGCTTCGGCGTCGCGGTCGGGTGGAAGTACTCGACGTAGACGTTGCGGACGAACAGCGCCGCCGCGCCGACCGACATCACCGCGGCAGGCACCAGCGCGCCCACCGCGAGCGCGCCGAACACGAGGCCGGCGGCAGCCGGTGAGGTCAGTTCCCGCACCATCAGCGGCACGGCCGCCTCGGCGTTGCCGGGCCGGGCCTGTACGCCGGCGGCGAGCGCGGCGACGCCGAGCAGCGCGAAGAGGCCCAGCACGGCGGTCCACGCCGGTAGCCCGACGATCGCCTTGCGGAGCCGGTCACCGCTGGACGCGGCGAAGGATGCGGTCAGGACGTGCGGGTACATGAGCAGCGCGAGCGCCGAGCCGAGCGCCAGCGTGGCGTAGGCGGTGTAGAGCGAGGGGGTGAGGGTCAAGGAGGCCTCCGGTACGCCGCGCGCGGTGATGGCGTCCCCGGCGGCGCGGAACACGGCTTGCGGTCCCCCGAGCCGGTCGAGCACGAGCACGACGACGCCGACGACCGTGGTGCCGACCAGGACTCCCTTGGCCAGGGAGATGACGGTCGGCGCGCGCAGCCCGCTGCGGTACGTGGCGCCGGCCAGTACCGCGAACACCGCGACCAGCGTGAGGTCGCCCGCGAGCCCGTCGGGGTAGAGGCCTCCGGCGACCAGGACCGCGCGGATGCCGAGCAGCTGCAGGGCGATGTACGGCATGGTCGCGAGGATCCCGGTGAGCGCCACCACGAGCGCGAGCAGCGGTGAGTCGTAGCGGGCTCGCACGTAGTCGGCCACCGTCGTGTGGCCGTTGTCCCTCGCCACCTGCCACAGCCTCGGCAGGAGCACGAAGGCCAGCGGGTAGACGATCACCGTGTACGCGAGCGCGAAGAACCCCAGCGCCCCGACGCCGTACACCAGACCTGGTACCGCGGCGTACGTGTAGGCCGTGTAGATCGTGCCGCCGAGCAGGAACCAGGTAAGCACGGGCCCGAACTGCCGCCCCGCCAGCGCCCAGTCGTCGAGCGTGGGCAGCTCGTCGCGCACCCGGAAGCGCCGCGCGGCGATCGCGAGCAGCGACGTGCCGGCGACGACCAGCGTGAAGGCGGCGGTGCTGGCGGATTCGACCATGGGCACCCTCTCAGTCCTTCGTATGTTGCGCAGGCTTCCGGATCGGTTGACACGAAACAAGAGGCAATCGGGCGGTAAACCGCGCGACATGGGTGCGCAACATTCAGGCATCGTCGACGACTGTTCCGGAGGCTGGGGTGGCGAGATTCCGCAAGGCGATCAGGGTCGCTGCGTACACCGGCCTGGCCCTGCCGCTCGTGGCTATCCTCTGCGTTCCGCTGTACGCGCGGACCACGCCACGGCTGGCAGGGCTGCCCTTCTTCTACTGGTTCCAGTTCGCCTGGATCTTCCTCAGCATGGCGCTGATGACCGCCAGTTATCTGCTACTGAAGCGCGCGGACCGTGGGGTCCGTGCGCCGGGGACGCGTCCAGGCGGACACCCTCACCCTGGAGAGCATGCATGAGCATCTTCACTCCGGCGACCCGGGCCCGCCCGGGCGTGCGGTCCATCGTGATCTGGACGGCCGTGTCGATTGTCGGCGCGGTCGCCTGGGGAGTCGTCGCTCTGGCCCGCGGCGAGCACATCTCGGCGATCTGGCTGGTGTTCGCGGCGCTGTGCTCGTACGCGATCGCCTACCGGTTCTACGCGCGGTTCATCGCCCGGCGCGTGCTCAAGGTCGACGACCGGCGGGCCACGCCCGCGGAGCGGCTGGACAACGGCATCGACTACCACGTCACCGACCGCCGCGTGCTGCTGGGCCACCACTTCGCCGCGATCGCGGGCGCCGGGCCGCTGGTCGGGCCGATCCTGGCCGCGCAGTTGGGCTACCTGCCCGGGACCCTCTGGATCATTGTCGGTGTCGTCTTCGCCGGGGCCGTGCAGGACATGGTGGTCATGTTCCTGTCCATGCGCCGCGACGGGAAGAGCCTGGGCCAAATGGCTCGCGACGAGATCGGCCGGGTCGGCGGCACCGCGGCCCTCGTCGCGGTCTTCTCGATCATGATTATTCTGCTCGGTGTCCTCGCGCTCGTCGTGGTCAACGCGCTGGCGAAGTCGCCCTGGGGCACCTTCTCCATCGCCATGACCATTCCGATCGCCCTGTTCATGGGCTTCTACATGCGGGTACTCAGACCGGGCCGCGTCGTGGAGACCAGCGTGATCGGCGTCGCCCTGCTGGTCTTCGCCATCGCCGCGGGCGGCTGGGTGCAGAACTCGAGCTGGGCGGGTGCGTTCACCCTCAAGCCCGAAACGCTGGTGTTCTGCCTCATCGGCTACGGCTTCATCGCCTCGATCCTGCCGGTGTGGATGCTCCTGACACCACGCGACTACCTCTCGACGTTCATGAAGATCGGCACGATCGCGCTGCTCGCGATCGGCGTGCTCGTGACCAATCCGTCCCTGCAGAACGAGGCGATCACCAAGTTCGCCTCGAACGGCAACGGCCCGGTCTTCGTCGGGGGGCTGTTCCCGTTCGCCTTCATCACGATCACCTGCGGAGCGCTGTCCGGGTTCCACGCGCTGATGTCCTCGGGCACCACGCCGAAGATGATCCAGAAGGAGTCCCAGGTCCGGCTCGTCGGCTACGGCGCCATGCTCATGGAGTCCTTCGTCGCGGTCATGGCCATCATCGCCGCGTCGCTGCTGGACCCGGGGCTGTACTACGCGATGAACTCGCCCGGTGGCGTGGTCGGCGCGACGTTCCAGAGCGCCGCGACCGCGGTGACCAACCTCGGGTTCACCGTCACGCCCGACAGCCTGCAGGCCGCCTCCGCGGCCGTCGGTGAGCCGACACTGGTGTCGCGTACCGGCGGCGCGCCCACCCTCGCGGTGGGGATCTCCGAGATCTTCTCCGGATTCCTCGGCGGTACGGCGGTGAAGGCGTTCTGGTACCACTTCGCGATCATGTTCGAGGCGCTGTTCATCCTGACCACGGTCGACGCCGGAACCCGGGTCGGCCGGTTCATGCTCCAGGACACGCTGGGCAACATCTGGAAGCCGATCGGCCGGGTCAGCTGGCTGCCCGGCGTGTGGGCGACCAGCGCGGCCGTCGTCGGCGCATGGGGCTACTTCCTCTACACCGGCGTCACCAACCCACTCGGCGGCATCAACCAGCTCTACCCGCTGTTCGGCATCGCCAACCAGCTGCTCGCCGCCGCGGCGCTGGCCATTGTCACCGTCATCCTGGTCAAGAGCGGCCGGCTCAAATGGGCCTGGGTCACCGCCATCCCGATGGCCTGGGTCACGGCGGTGACAATGACCGCCAGCTACCAGAAGATCTTCTCCACCGACCCGAAGATGGGCTTCTTCGCCCAGCGCCAGCGCTTCGCCGATGCACTCGAGCAGGGCAAGGTGCTCGCACCCGCCAAGAACCTCGACCAGATGCAGCAGGTCGTCACCAACTCCACGGTCCAGGGCGTCCTGGCGGTGCTCCTCGCGGTCCTGATCATCATCGTCATCGTCGACGGAGCCCGGGTATGCCTGCAGGCGATCATCCGGGGCCGGGAAGTACCGACGACGGAGGCGCCCTTCGTGGAATCGGAGATCGCCGTGCCCGCCGGCCTCTTCACCAAGGCCGGCGAGCGCCGGGAACTCGTCGTCGCGGCGGCCATCGACGGCAACAGCAACCGATGAACCGGCGGCACCTACTGGCACGGCTCTGGTGGTACCTGCGCGAACTGGCCGGCGAGACCGGCTACGACCACTACCTCGCGCACCACCACAAACACCGCACGGCGCAAGCCCCGCTGACCCGCCGGGAGTTCGAGCGGCTGAAAAACCGCACCACCGTGCGCTGCTGCTGAAAGATGGTTCGCCATCGCGGCCGGCCGGGTTCTCAGCAACCCGGCCGGCCGCGACGGCGGTAGCCGGCGCCCTGCCTCATCCCACGGCGACCGAACCTGCGGTGAATCCCGCAACGAACCGCTTGAGCAGCAGGTTGAACACGACGGCGACGGGCACCACGACCAGCACAACGGCACCCTGCAGGGACTGCCAGTAGAAGAGATCACCGCCGATCAGCTCGGTGGGGACTCCGGTCGAGACCACCTTCCCGGCGGTGCGGGCAACGAACGCCGTCGCGTAGAGATACTCGCCCATGCACAGCACGAAACTGAGCACCATGACGGCCACCAGCCCCGGCGCCACCAGCGGCAGCGCAACCCAGCGAAACGCGGCGAAACGGGTGCAGCCGTCCGCCATCGCCTGCTCCTCCAACCGCGCCGGAATCGCGCTGAAGAATCCCATCAGCAGCCAGACAGAAACCGGTATGGTCATGGTCGGATAGATCAGCACCAACGCCCAGTCCGAGTCCTGCAGCCCGGCGGCGGCGACGAGCCGCGACAGCGGCGGGAACAGGACGCTGGGCGGGACCAGATAGGTGAGGAAGATGAGCATGCCGAGGCGACCGGCCCAAGGCCGCCGCAGCCGCGCCAGCGCGTAACCGGCGGGCGTGGCGAGCACGAGGGTGCCCGCCACCACGAGGGTACTGATCCACAGCGTGTTCCGCGCGAACGTCGGGAATGCGGTGTGCCGCAACAGATGGACAAGGTGGTCTGCGGTCGGTGGAGCGTTGAACCACAGAGGGCTGTGCGCCGGGTCGTACAGGTCCCGGTTGAGCTTCACGGCGGTGAGGGTGCTCCACAAGAACGGCCCCGCGCCCAGCAGCGCTGCGGTGTACGCCGCCGCGTGCACGGCTATGGTGCCGAGCCGTTGCCGCCGCCGCGCTCGTGCGGTGCGCTCCGCGGGGATCACCGGGCCACCATCCGACGTACCAGGCCGACGATAGCCAGCGTGGCCGCGAGCAGCACGGGCAGCAGGAACAGCGCCACCGCGGCGCCCTGACCCACGTCGCCGCCGTCGATGGCTTTGCCGAACGCAAGCGTGGCAAGCATTTCAGTGGAGCGGTTCGGGCCGCCATCGGTCAGTATCCGCACGACCGCCATGTCGCCGAACGTGAAGACCGCGCAGAACAACGCTGCGACCGCGACGATCGGGGCGGTCAGCGGTACCGTCATGAAGCGGGCCCGCATCCAGCGACCCGCGCCGTCGATACGTGCCGCTTCATGGATGTTGCGCGGGATCGCGACGAGCCCGGCCATGATGATCACGGCGGCGAGCGGGGTGAGCCGCCACGCCTGCACCGCAACGACCGCCGCCACGGCCGTCGAAGGCCGGCCCAGCCAGTTGGCGCTCTCAGCCGCGCCGAGCAGGCCCAGCTGCCGTCCGGCCCAGTCCAGGGGCGAGTAGACCGAGTTGAGCAGCCACAGCCACGATACCGCCGAAATGGTGACCGGAGTGACCCAGGGCAGCAGCACACAGAGGCGGACCAGCCAGCGCCCGTACACGCGAGCCAGCATGAGTCGAGCCAGCACATTGCCGCCGGCCACGGCCAGTGAGGTCGTTCCTGCGGTGATGACGAACGTGTTCAGCAGCGATCGCCAGAACACGGAGTCGGCCAGGACGACGTCGATGTTGGCCAGGCCAACCCAGTCGAAGCTCGGGTCGGCAACGGTCACGTCGGAGAGTGCGTAGGCGACGGCCAGGACGACCGGCCCGAGGATGAAGGCAAGGACGTAGCCGGCGGTCGGTACGACGAATAGCATGGCAAGCGCGGTGTCGCGCTCGCGGATGCGGCGGCGACGTTGCGCGAACGTGTGACTTCCCATCAGGCCACCAGACCCCGGGTCTGCCATTTGGCGTAGATGGACCGGGCCTGAGCCGCCGCGTCGGCGACCGCGGTTGCGGCGCTGACCTCGCCTCGCGCCGCGCGGGCGAACATGTTGGGAATGACGAAGCTACTGACTATCTCACCGGTGGCGGCGTTCGCCGTGCCCGGGTGGCCAAGGCCGACGCTCCACTTGGCGGCGCCCGCGAGCAGCGCCAGCTTGTCCGGCGGACTGGCGCCGAACGGGTCGCGCCGCAGCCAGGCTGCCAGCTCTGGCGTGCGGCCGGGCCAAGCGCACAGGTCGTACAGCATGGACGAGTACGTGGCGGCCGCGAAGTTGGCGGTGTAATGCAACAGGAACTCTTGACCGGCGGCCGCTCCGGCGGCGTACTTCGGGATGACCCAGTTGTGCACGAGGTGGTGCGCGGCCAACGCACCCGCCGGCCCGCCCAACGCCGGCACGAACTCGATGTCGCGCGCGACCGCAGGAGTGTTGCGCTGCGCGGCGCGCCAGGCAGAGATCGAGTTGCTGATGTACGACAGCCGACCGGCGACCATCCCCTGGTTGTTGGAGCTGGGAATCCACGAGAACACCTCGTCGGTCATGGCCTGGCGGTACAGCCGCGTCATGAACTCCACCGCCGCGACGGCCTCGGGCCCATTGAGCGTGACCCGTCCATCGGCGTTCTGTACGGAGGATCCAAACGACCACAACAGCGACCACCCGACCATGTTGGAGTCGAGCTCCTGCGACATCCCCAGGCCGAGCTGGACGCCGCCGGCCCGGCGGATCTCGGCCCCGCCGCGTAACAGCTCGTCCCAGCTTGCCGGTCCATCGGGCAGGCCGACCGCCGACCACATCGAGCGCCGGAAGTTGCCGGGATCCGGGACCCAACCCGGTGCGTAGGCGAAGTACCGGTTCGTCGTCGGATTGAAGCTCGACTGCCGACACAGGTCCGCCTGCGGCCCCCACCGCCGGTTGGCTTCCCTGACGAGATCGCTCAGGTCCAGTACGGCGGGCTCGAACTGCGGCAACGGCGCCACGTGCTGGATGAGGTCGTGGCCCTGAGCGGCGTATATTTCGGCCGCCACCCTGGTCGTGATCTGACTCAGATCGATGTGGTCAATGCTGACGTCGACGCCGACCCGCCCCGCCCACCGGCGGACGAAGTCGTCGAACCAACGGTCGTACGTCGGCACGAAATGGCTCCAGGCAAGGATCCGCAGCGATCCGGACAGCTTCCCGGTCGGCGGTGTGAACTCCTCCTGAGGTGCGCCGGCGAGCACGCCGGCACCGGAGCCGTCGTCGTCTTCATGAGCACAGCCGGAGGCGAACGCCAGCACGGTCGCCGCAGCGCCACTCACAAGGCGGCGTCTGGTCAACCCTTTGGATGGCACGCTAGGGAATATCACCTCCATCTGTTGCTGTGCCCGGCGAATCGTTTACATCGCCAGCCCTCAGAGTAGGGCGTCGCGGACGAGGCCGCCGCGGACGCGGTGGCCCAGGTGCAGGGAGACGGCGTCCAGGTCGCGGATCGCGGTGGACATCGAGACCACGACGACGAGCAGCAGGGTGTTGAGCGGCGGGGTGATGAGCCACTGCCGCGGGGTGCCGCCGGCCGCGACGAGCAGCTGGTCGGCGGATCCGAAGACGGTCGCGTAGTTGGCGAGGCCGACCAACCGTTCGCCGTGGGCGTCGGAGAACGAGGCGATGATGGTGCGCACCGCCGGGTAGACGACGGCGACGGCGAGGCCGCCGACAGCCGGGGCGAGGAACAGCCAGGCCACCCGCCGGTCGCCGCGCGGGCCGTCGAGGCGGCCGGCGACGAACAGGATCGCGGCGACGACGACGGCGAACGCGCCGAGCCCGAGGGCGAGCTGGCCGAACTTGGCCGCTGTGTCGTCCCGGCCCGACAGCGGCGCCGCGCGCTCGGCCATGCGCAGGAAGCCGAGCGCGGTCGTCACCGCCTTTCCGGCGCCCGATGCCGCGAGCGGCCCGCCCGGCGGCCCCGGCCCCGGCGCCGCGCGGCCGGGTTCGTCGCGATCAGCCCGGCCGCCATGGCGTCGCCGAGCATCAGGTGCAGCACCTTGCGCCACCCCGGCACGCTCGACGCCGCGTAGCCCGCCTCCCGTTCGCGGCGCTCCCACGCCGCGCCACATCGGCGGCGCGATGGCAGCGGTGGACCTCGACCTCGGCAAGGTCGAGGTCCACCGGCTCGAAGCGGCGTAGTCCCATTGCCGCCCCGGCGACGTCTGATCGGACGTCCTCGAGCGGCCCGGGAGTCGCGGACGCCCTCGCCGTGGTGACCGCGCGGACCGGACCGCGCGAGCGGTTTACGCGGTCATGCCCTCGAAGCCGACACGGTAGCGTTCGGCCGCGCCGTCAGCGATAC
The DNA here is from genome assembly GCF_050936175.1 of Dactylosporangium sp. CA-139066. Lineage (NCBI taxonomy): Bacteria > Bacillati > Actinomycetota > Actinomycetes > Micromonosporales > Micromonosporaceae > Dactylosporangium > Dactylosporangium sp. CA-139066. The sequence continues at coordinate 6,007,590 of NZ_JBNJNH010000001.1, forward strand.
GCGCGCCGATTCCGGGCTCCTCGCTGCCCCAGACGCGGCCGTCGGTGACCACGGGCGGGTTGACGAGGAAGCCCTCCCAGCCCAGCCCGCCGTAGGCGTCGAACTCGATGAGCGGCGCGTTGTCGCAGCTGAGGATGACCTGCAGACCGGCGTGGATGCCGATGCCGGTCCCCGACGAGCAGCCGATGTGCGGGACGCACCGCAGGTTCCAGGCGCTGGCCATGTCCGCGATCCGCTTGAGCTCGGAGACGCCGCCGACGCTGGCGGCGTCCGGCTGGATGATGTCGAACGGCAGGTTCGCCATCAGATCGATGTACTCGTACCGGGTCAGCAGCGACTCGCCGCCGGCCAGCGGGATGTCGATCCGGTCCGCCAGCCACGAGTGGCTCGACACGTACTGCGACAGGCTGCGCGACATGATGGGCTCTTCGAGCCAGGCCACCTGCAGGTTGTGCAGCTCCTTGGCGAGCGCCAGGGCGCCCCTGCGCTCGTAGGCCATGTTGGCGTCGACCATCAGGTCGACGTCCGCGCCGACCGCGGACCGCACCGCCTCGACGAGCCGGATCGCCCGGGACAGGTCACCGTCCACCCGCAGCTTGATCGCCGTGTAGCCGGCGGCCACCGCCTCCCGGGCCTCGGCGACGGCCTGGTCGACCGGCTTCAACGACGGGGCGAAGTAGGCCCGCACCGAGTGCTGCGACGTCCCGAGCAGCCGGTGGACCGGCTGCCCGGTGATCTTGCCGAGCAGGTCCCACAGGGCGATGTCGATGCCGCTCAGCGCGTACGTCTCGACGCCCCGGCGGCCCCACATGTGCGTCGCTCGCATCATGTCGTGCCACAGTGCGCCGATGTCCCGGGGGTCGCGACCGGTGATCATCGGACCGAGCTGCCCGTTGATCAGCGGGCCGACGGTCGGGAAGTACTCGGCCGAGAAGCCGGCCTCGCCGATTCCCACCAACCCATCGCTGGTGCTCACCTCGACGATGATGCCGCCCTTGGTGGTCACCGCCATCGCACCCCACCGCAGCTCCTCCTCGAGGGGCAGCCCGACGGGGTATGCCCGTACGCCCGCGATCTTCATGTTCAACTCACCGTTCGCCTAGTTGGTGTTGCTGGACGTTGAGGTGAGCCGGCGGCTGGAACACCGCCGGCCCACCCTTCAGGCCTGATCCGTCGACTCAGGCGCCGTACTTCTTCGGGGCTGCGAGGCCCCACTCGGTGTACGCGAGATGCCAGTCCACATTGGACTTGTCGACCACCTGAGTGGGGTTGTTGATGAACTGGGTCACCGCCTGGCCGAGCACGGCCGAGACAAAAATCGCCTCGATGAGGTTCTGCCCCTGGTCGATGCCGCCGATGTCCACGGTGGCGGTCAGCTTGCCGGCCATGATCTGCTTGTAGCCGGAGACGAGGCCGTCGGCGCCGACGGTCAGGATCCCGCTGGTGCCGTCCCAGTGCTTGAGGCCGGCGGTGTCGATCGCCTGGGACGCGCCCAGGGCCATCTCCTCGTTCTCGCCGTAGACGGCGTTGACGTTACGGTTCTTCGTGAGCAGGTCTTGCGCCGCGGCGAAGCCCTTGTCGCGCACGTATCCGCCGTCGGCCTCGCCGACCACCTTGATCCCCGGGTACTCGGTGAGGGCCTTGTCGAAGCCGATCTTGCGACCGCGGGTCCAGTCCGAGCCGGACGGGCCCCAGATCTGCAGGATGTTGCCCTGGCCTTTGAGCTTCTCCGCGATGTACTTGCCGGCGAGGTAGCCCGACTGCCACCTGTTGTCGTAGCCGACGTTGGTGACGGTCTGCAGCTGGTCCTCGGGGTAGAGCTCGGCGGGCTGGTTGAACTGGTAGATCTTGACGCCCTTCGCCGAGGCGTCGCGGTAGAGACCTTGCACCGTCGCGAAGTTGGCGCCGGTGCACACGGCGATGGCGTCGAACTTGCGCGAGACCCACGACTGGACGATGCCGAGGGTGCCCTGCACCGCGTTGAAGTCGCCGACCGGCGCCTGGCGCTCCCAGGTCCAGCGGCAGCCGAACCGCTGCTCGTACTCGTTCATCTTGCGCCAGGCGGCGTGCTCGATCTGGGTGAAGTTCTCCGAGAGGACCGGCGGGGTGAAGCCGACCTTGATCTCCCGGCCGTTGACAATCTTCTTGACAGCCTCGTCGAACGACTCGCCGGCCGTCCCGCCGCCACCGCCACCGCCGGCGCCCGATGCGCCGCCGTTGGGCGAGCAACCGGCGAGCAGTGCCCCGCCTACGCCCGCCCCGGTCAGCAACCCGGCGGTCCGCAGTAGGCCTCGGCGCGACAACCCTTCGAAGTTGGCCATGTCGATCTCCTCTAACTGTGTGGGGTGTATAGGGGTGTTACCGGGATGTCTGTTGTCCGCGCTGCGCGTCAGCGCCGGGGAGCACCGACCGAACGGGCGATGCCGCTCCACGCCTGGTTCGCCAGGATCGCGAGGATGAGCACCAGGCCGGTGACCACGGCCTGCCAGCTCGACTCGACGCCGGTCAGGTTGATGATGTTGCGGGTCAGCGTCAGGGTGAGCGCGCCGACGAGCGCGCCGATCACCCGCCCCTTGCCACCGGACAGCGAGGCGCCGCCGATCACGGCCGCCGCGATGGCACTGATCTCGTAGCCGTTGCCGATCAGAGGCGGCACGGTGGTGGTACGGCCGGCGATGTGGATGCCGGCCACCGCGGCCATGAGCCCGCTGATGACGTACGCGGCGATCTTGATGCGGTCGACCCGGATGCCGGCGTGCATGGCGCCGGTGGGTGAGCTGCCGACCGCGTAGAACTTCACGCCGAGGGCGGTGCGGCGCAGGAAGACGGAGACCACCACGCCGACCACGAGCACCAGCAGCATCGGCACGGTGATCGGGCCGAGGATCCGGCGGAGCCCGCCGACGTAGTAGTAGGGCTCGGTCATATAGCCGAGGATCGGCACACCGGCGGTCCAGTACAGCAGGAACCCACCGGCCAGGCCGAGCATGGCCAGGGTCGCGATGAAGTCCGGGATGCCCAGCTTCGTGATCAACAGCCCGTTGATCAGGCCGATGCCCGCACCCACGCCCAACGCGGCGAGGAAGGCCACCGCCAGGGACAGTCCGTTGTTGAGGCAACTGGCCGCCACACCCGCGCTGAGGCCCATCACCGATCCCACCGACAGATCCAGACCGCCGGCGATGAGGACCACGGTCATACCGATGGCCAGGAAGCTCACGGTGATCATCGCGTTGACGATGTTGGTCAGGTTGCCGGCGGTGGCGAACGTCGGTTCGGCGAACGACATCACGGCCACCGCGACGACCAGGAGCGCGAGGATGCCGAACGAGGGATCCCGCAGGACCCGGATGCGGAACGCGGACACCCGCTCAGTCCCGATGGTGGTCATCGTCCCTCACTTGTCGCTGGCTGCAGTTCGCTGGCCGGTGGTTGGACGGGCTCGGGGGTACGCAACGTCAGCGCGAAGCGGCGGACACCGCGGTCCACGATCACGCCGACGAGGATGCAGACGCCCGTGATGATGGAGAAGATGAGCGGGTCGACGCCCATGAGCCGGAAACCCTGCTTGAGGGTGACCAGCAGCAGCGCGCCGAGTCCGGCCTGCCAGATGCCGCCCCGGCCGCCCGCGAGGCTCACGCCGCCGAGCACCGCTGCGGCGACCGCGACGAGTTCGTAACCGCTGGCCATGCCGGGCTGGACGGAGTTGAGCCGGGAGGCCAGGAGCACGCCGGCGAATCCGGCCAGGGCGCCCGACACCAGGTAGGCGTAGAGCTTGACCCGCCCGACGTCGATTCCGGCGACCAACGCGGGGGCACTGCCCATGCCGGTCGCGCGGATCTTGCGGCCGAACGGGGTCTTGACCAGAACGAGGTGCAGCACCGCGATGACAACCACCGCCAGCACCATGGCACTGGTGAGGCCCGCGACGGAGGTACGGGCGACGGCGAGGTACTTCGAGTCCGGCGTCCCGACGAGCTGGACGTGGTCGGTGAGCACCACGAGCAGGCCGGCGGCCACGTTCAGCGTTCCCAGCGTCACGATGAAGTCGTTGAGCCGGAACTTGACGATCACCAGGCCGTTGACGAGCCCGAAGGCCAGGCCCGTCCCGACGCCGACGAGCACCGCCACCACCGAGTTGAACCCGTGCATCGACGCCCACAGCGAGGTGCCCGCGCTCAGGCCCAGGACGGCGCCGACCGAGAGATCGATCCCGCCGGCGATGATGACCAGGGCCAGACCGGCCGTGATGATGAAGATCGGAACTTCTTCGTTGAGGTAGTACTTGATGGAGTCACCGTCGGCGAACGACGGTACGGCCAAGGCGAAGCCGACGGTGACCGCCATGAAGGCCAGGAGGATGGGAACGCCCTCGATCCCGAGGATTCGAGCGGCGCCCGAGCGAAATGTTGTCATCGGTCAGCTCTCGATGCTTTGTCGATGATGGCGTGCTTGACGGCGTCGTAGCCCTCTGTCGCCACCCGGTCGGGGATGTCGCGGATCTCGCCGACGAGCGCTCCGCGGTTCAGGACGACCACCCGGTCGCAGAGGCTGATGAGCTCGGAGAACTCTGAGGCGATGACGATCACCGAAGTCCCCTCCTGCACAACCTCCCGGATGAGGCGGTGCACCTCGGCCTTGGCGTGGATGTCGATGCCCTGGGTCGGCTCGTCGAAAATGAGGATCGACGGCTTGGTGTTCAGGCAACGCGCGATGATCGCCTTCTGCTGGTTGCCACCGCTGAGATTGCGGATCATCTCCGTGCCGTCCGGGGTCTTGATGCCGAGGCTGCGGATGTACCCGTCGGCAAGCGTCCGCTCGCGCCGCCCGCGCAGCACACCGGCGGCCGTGACGGAGCCGAGCTCGGCGATGGAGATGTTCTCGGCGACGGAGAATTCCGCGAGGATGCCCAGCTGTTTACGGTCCTCCGGCACCATGGCGAGGCCCGCCTTGTAGGCCACCTTCGGATGGCGGATCCGGCGGACCCGCCCGTCGATCTCGATCTGGCCGGACGACAGCCTGTCCAGGCCCATGAGGGCCCGCACCAGCTCGGTGCGCCCGGCGCCGGCCAGTCCCGCGATGCCCAGGATCTCCCCGCGCCGCACCTCGAAGGAGATGTCGCGGAGCACCCCGTGGCGGGTCAGGTTCCGCGCCCGCAGCCGCGGCGGCGCGTCGTCGCCGTCGGCCCGGTTCCTCGGCGCGGGAACGGTGTCGGCGGCCTCCATGAGTTCCATGGCGTCGCCGCCGAACATCTGTGCGGCCAGCTCGCGCTTCGTGAGCCGCGCCGTCTCGGTGCGCGCGATGGTGCGCCCGTCGCGCATCACGGTGACCACGTCCGCCAGCCCGAAAATCTCGTCGAGGTGGTGGGTGACCCAGATCAGCGCGACACCGCGGCGCTGCAGGCTGCGCATGTGCTCGAAGAGCAGCGTCTTCTCGTGCTCCTCGAGGCCCGACGTGGGCTCGTCGAGGATCAGGATCTTCGGCGGTACGGCCAAAGCCTTGACGATCTCGATGGCGCGCTTCTTCAGGGCGCCGAACTCACCGACCGGACGCCACAGCTCGGATCGGCTGATGCCGAACTCGCCGGCCAGGTCCTGGATCTGACGGGCGATCCGGCGGCGGTTGACGAACAGCGACTTGGTGCCGGTCAACGCCTCCTCCCGCCCGAGGAAGATGTTCTCGAGGACGGTCAGGTCCGGCACCGTGGAGAGCTCCTGGTGGATGGTGCTGATCCCCAGCGCCTGCGCTTGCCGGGGGTGACCGATCGACACCTCCTCGCCGGCCAGTTCGATGCGGCCGGAGTCCGGCGTGACGGTGCCGGACAGCACGTTCAGCAACGTCGACTTGCCCGCGCCGTTGCCACCGAGCAGGGCGTGGATCTCGCCGCTGCGCACCAACAGGCTCACCCCGTCGAGGGCCTGCACGCCCTGGAAACGCTTTCGGATGTCCGTCATACGCAGGTGCGGCACCTCGACGGGTTGCTGCGCCTCGGCCGGCAGTGGGGACGGCGCCTTCATACCTGTTCCTCTCCCGCGAACCACTGGTCTTGTGATCGGGTGGTCGGACCAATATCCTGAGCGCGCAACCGCAAAGTCAAGAGGTTCCCGCGGTTTCTTCCTCCCGGCCCGGTGCCGACACCGCCCGGCCTATCCATGCAGAAAGGGGGCGTACAGGGTGCAGAAAATCATGGGCGTGGCCTCCACGGTCGTCGCGGACTACCTGCGCGGACTGGCTGCGGCCCACCCCGACGTAGTCGAGTTCGACCAGGAACGCCGCATCGTCGTCCGGCGGGCCGCGGCCCGACCCGGCAAGGTGGGACTCATCTCCGGTGGCGGATCCGGCTGCGAGCCGCTGCACGCGGGCTACGTCGGGCTGGGCATGCTCGACGCCGCCTGCCCCGGTGAGGTGTTCACCTCCCCCGTGCCGAACCAGATCATGGCGGCCACCGAGAGCGCCGACCACGGCGCGGGCGTGCTGTACATCATCAAGAACTTCGGCGGTGAGGTCATGAACTTCGGGCTCGCCGCCGAGATCCTGCGCCGCAAGGGCATCCGGATCGAGAAGGTCCTGGTCAACGACGACGCGTCCTTCCCGCCGGAGCTCGCGGGCAGGCGCCGCGGACTGGGCGCCACGGTGCTGGTCGAGAAGATCGGCGGCGCCGCGGCCGAGGAGGGGCGTTCGCTCGACGACGTCGCCGGCCTGGCCCGCCGGGTCGTGGAGCGCAGCCGGACGTTCGGCGTCGCGTTGAGCTCCTGCACACACCCGAAGACCGGGCGGCGCACGTTCGAGCTGCCCGACGGGGAGTACGAGGTCGGTGTCGGCATCGGCGGCGACCGCGGCCACGAGCGCCGGCCGCTCCCGCCGGTCGACGAGATCGCGGACGTCCTGCTGGAAAAGGTCACCGCCGAGCTCGGCCTCCAGGCGGGCAACCGCGTCCTGGTCCTGCTCAGCGGCCTCGGCTCCACCCCCTCCATCGAGCTGCACGGGCTGTTCGCCGCGGTCCGGGACCGCCTGGTGAAGCTCGGCGCCGACCCGGTCCGCAGCTTGGTGGGCAATTACATCACGTCGCTCGACTCCCACGGTGCGCTGCTGACCGTGCTCCACGTCGACGACGACATGCTCGACCTGTGGGACCGGCCCGTACACACTCCGTCGCTGCGCTGGGGAGTCTGACATGACCGCGGAACTGTCGCAGGACGCCGTGACGGCCTGGCTGGAGCGCTTCTGCGCCGAGGTCATCGCCGCGGAGTCGCACCTCAACGAGCTCGACTCGGCCACCGGCGACGGCGAGCACGGCTCGAACCTCAGCCAGGGCGCCGCTGCGGTGCAGGCCCTGCTGCGCAACGCAGCGTTCACCGACGTCCAGGAGCAGTTGTCGGCCGCCGCCATGGCCCTGGTCAACTCCGTCGGCGGCGCCAGCGGCGCGCTCTACGGCACGTTCTTCCTCCGGCTGAGCGACGTGGGCGAGGGCCGGACCGCCCTGGACCTCGCCGGCCTCCGCGCAGGCCTGGGCTCCGCCCTGGACGGTATCCGCGAGCTCGGCGGCTCGGCACCGGGCGACAAGACGCTGGTCGACGCGATCCACCCGGCCGTCACCGTGCTCCAGTCCCTCGACACCCGCTCCTGTGGCCTCGTGGAGGCGCTCGGGCGCGCCGCCGCGGCGGCCGAGGAGGGTCGCGACGCCACCGCCGACATGGTGGCCAGGATGGGCCGGGGAAGCTACCTCGGCGACCGCAGCCGCGGCCACGTCGACGCCGGCGCGACCTCGATGGCGCTGCTGTTGCGATGCCTGCACGCCAGCGCCGAGGCGGCAGCCGCATGAAGTCGTCCGTCACCTCGCTCCATCTCCTCGACGGCGGCCTGCTGGAGGTGGAGTCGAGTGTCGTCGTGCCAGGCTCCGCCTTCGGCCGCCGCATCGCGGTACCGATCCAGATGTTCCTCGTCGGCACCAGCGCGGGGTACCTCCTGATCGACACCGGCAACGACCCCGGCGTGATCACCGACCCGGTCGGGACCTGGGGAGCTGAGCTGGCGACGGCCGCCCGCCCCCTCATGGAGCCGCACCACCACCCCGCCGAGCAGCTCCGGCTGCTCGGCCTCGCGCCGCGTGACGTCAGGGCCGTGGTCTACACACACCTCCACCACGACCACGCCGGCGGCGGGCGGATCTTTCCCGACGCCGTCCACGTCGTGCAGCGCGCCGAGCACCGGTGGGCGCTCAGCCCCGACGGGCACGCCGGCAAGGCATACGTGCCGGCGGACTTCACGAGGACGAGATGGACGCTCGCGGACGGGGACTGGCACATGCTCCCCGGCATCCAGCTGGTGATGACACCGGGCCACACCCCCGGGCACCAGTCGGTGGTGCTCTGGGACGTCCCCGACCTGGGCAACGTCGTCGTCGCCGGCGATGCGATCAACACCGCCACGTGCATCGAGGAGGATCTTCCGCCGGGCATCACCACCGACAGCGTGACGGCCGTGCAGTCCATGCACCGGCTCACCGCGCTGGCGGCCGCGACGGACGCCCTCCTCGTCACCGGCCACGACCTGGCCCTGTTCGAGGCCATGCCGAAGGCGCCCGAGCCGCTGCGGAAGGTGGGCCACCGGCCCGCGCGGCACCACGCACCGATGCTGGACCTCGCCGCCGGCGCCTGACCCACAGAAGCGAGCCCGCCCCGCAGCAACGGCGCTGCGGGGCGGGCTCTTCGGCGTTTACGGGCTCAGTGCCGCTCGCCGGCCTGCTCCAGGTGCTCGGCGATGTCACGCTCGACGTCGCGGATGTGGTTGAGCGCCGCGATCCTGGCGTCGCGCAGCCGGTGGCCGATGATGGCCTGGCACAGCTTGACGTGACCCTCGTGCGCGTGCGCCCGGCGCCCGGGCAGTTGGATCACTCGGTGGGAGTACTTGAAGAAGAGCGGCTCGATGCTCTCCATGAGCCGTAGCAGCAGCGTGTTCTTCGTCGCCCGGACGATCGCGCGGTGCAGCTCGGCGTCGAGCTTGACGAACGCGTCGTCGCTCAGCTGCGGATCGGCGGCCTCGGCCAGAATCCGCTCGAGCTCGGCACCTTCCTGCGCGGTGATGCGCCGGGCGGCGAGGCTCGCGGCGTCCGGCTCAAGCGACAACCGCACCTCGAACAGCTCCGGGACAGTGAAGTCGTCGAACACCAGCAGCTCGGACAGCGTCGGGCGGGCCTTCTTGTCGCTGATGACGAAAACGCCCCGGCCGTGATCGGTCCGCAGCAGGCCGGCGGCCTCGACCACCCGGATCGCCTCACGCATCGAGCTGCGCCCGACGCCGAACCGCTCGGCGAGGACACGCTCCGGCGGCAGCTTCTCGCCGGGCTTGTAGTCGCCGCGGGTGATCAGCTGCTCGAGCTGGGCAGCAACCGAATCGGCGACTTTCAGCCGGCGCACCGGTTCGATGCCACCGTTGCTGGTGCCGGTCATCACGTGACCCCCTTCACTGAGCGGACTCACTGTCTCACCCGAAATGGAGCAAGTCTCATCGGCAATGGTCAGGTGGCCTGAACACAATCCTACCATCGTCGCGATAGACGCTTACTTTTGCCGTTGGACGGCGCGGTTGGCAAATGACAACGGGACGGCGCCGGCTCCCGGCGAAGACTCGTGTCATTTCGCCGGGAGCCTGGGTCACGCGATGGCGAAGCCGGACCGGCTCCCGCTCCGGGTCACCCGCCGACCGGCTGGAATGGATGCTCCCGCAGGTGCGGAACGAGGTCCTCCCAGGTGTACTCGCCCTCCATGAAGTACGGGCTCGTGTCGTAGGTACCGTCCATCGTGTCCTTCAGCGACTTCGGGCCGGGGAAGCCGATGACCTTCCAGCCGATCTGGTCCTTGTTGCCGCCGTAGACCGGGTCGCAGTAGAAGCCCTGCTTGGTGTGCAGGCAGAGCGCCGGGAAGAAGGCCATGCCCTCGTCGAAGGTGCCCTGGAGGAAGGTGGTCACCGCCTCCGTCGTGCCCAGGGTGACCTTGGCGGGCTTCGGCGCGCCGGAGGAGATCTCCAGCACGCTGTCCTGCTGCTCCTCGGTCAGGTCCTTGAAGTCGGTGTTGTAGTTGGTCCGGGCCACCGCGTCCAGGTCGCGAATGCCCTGCCGGTACGTCTGCTGCATGTCCCACATCCGGGCCCGCCACGCCTCGGCGAACTTGCCGGTCAGCCTGAGGAACCCGCTGCCGTCGGCCGCGGCGAAGATGTAGTCGATGCCGGACAGGTAGCGGTCGATGAACACCACCACCCGCGCCTCACGCGCGCCGGGGTCGTGGTCGGTCGGGATGATGCGGGCTGTGGCGGCCTCGACCGTCTCCCACTCGTGCTCGGTGAAGAACAGCCGCTCGTTCGAGTCGGGGTCGACCGGCGAACCGGCGATCTCCCAGTCGGCCTTGAGGGTCACAACGCCCTCCTTCCTTGGTGAACGCGGTTGGCTAGTTGACCTTGATGTGCTCTTCGCGGCCCTTGGCATAGGTCGAGACGATGTAGTCGCACGCACGCCAGGCGTTGGCCATCATGGTCAGCGTCGGGTTGACGCCGGTCGAGGTCGGGAAACCCGCCCCGTCCACGACGAAGAGGTTGTCGATGTCGTGGGTCTGGCACCACTCGTTGAGCACCGACTTGGCCGGGTCGTTGCCCATCCGGGCCGTGCCGTGCTGGTGGCAGGTGTTGCCGGTCATCCGGTCGAGGTAGACCGGGACCGTCTTGCGGGCGCCGGCGACCTCGAGGATCTCGGCGTTCTTGTCCACCTGCCATTTGCTCATGCGTACGTCGTTGTCGTGCGGCTGGTGGGTGATCCGGGCGACCGGCAGGCCCCAGGCGTCCTTGACGGTCGGGTCCAGGTCGACGCGGTTGGACTCGCGCGGCATGTCGTGCAGGATCGCGCCGATCTTCATCGCGTAGTTGAAGTAGTCGCGGTCGGCGTCCTTGAGGGCGCTGCCCCAGCTCGGCCGGCCCGGGAAGACCCAGTTGACCGGATGGACCGTCTGCGAGGCTGAGATCAGGCAGCCACCGATGTGGCCGCGGGACTCGTCGGTCTCGTAGAACTCGAACGTTCCGCCGCTGATGTAGTTGCCGGCCCAGCCGTACAGCGGGTCGTCGACCTCCTTGTCGAACAGGCCGACGGCGAACACGTACTCGTGGAACGTGGCGTTCTTGCCCACCAGGCCGCTGGAGTTGGCAAGGCCGTCGGGGTACTGCGCGGACTTCGACATCAGCATCAGCCGCGCCGACTCGATGGCGCCGAGGCTCAGCACGACCACCTTCGCGTCCTGCTCGACCTCGTGACCGTCGGGGTCGATGTAGACGACGCCGGTGGCCCGGCCGTCCTTGCCGACCTTGATCTCCCGCACGAAGCACTCGGAGCGCAGCTCGAAGTTGCCGGTCGCCACCGCCTCCGGGATGAAGGTGGTCAGCGTGTTCGACCGGGCGCCGCTCGGGTCGCCGTACTGGTTCCAGAAGCTGGTCTTGTTGAAGGGATCACGGCCCTTGTGCCTGTTCGTGACCATGGCGTGCGGGATCGGGAACGCGTTGATCCCCATCTTCTTGGCCGCGTCGTAGAACCGCTTGCCGAACCGGGTCGGGCGCAGCGGCGCGCTCGGGTACGGCTTGCTGCGAAACGGCTCGTACTTGTCCGCGCCGGCCACGCCGGAGACCCCGAACTCCCACTCCACCTTGGTCAGGTAGGGCTCGAGGTGCTCGTAGCGGATCGGCCAGTCGGCGATGCTCGCGCCCTCCAGGTCGCCGTGCAGCGTGCGCTGGATGAAGTCCGACTCGCGCGGCCGCGGCACCCAGCCGGCCCAGTGGTTGGTGCCGCCGCCGACGAGCTGCGGGGTCGGCGAGAACGGGAACACCTCGGCGACCGAGTTCTCGTCATGGCGCAGCGTCCTGGGGAACAGCTTCGGATCCGGCCAGAGGTAGTTGCGATTGACGTACTTGACTTCGTCGCCAGAGTAATGCTCGTGAGCACGCAGCCACGGACCACGGTCGAAGCCGACGACCTTCATGCCGGCTTCGGCGAGCACCTTGACGGCGGTGCCACCGGTCGCGCCGAGCCCCACGACGATCGCGTCGACCGGCTCCGGCTTGGGGGTGTATGCCATTTCTTTATCCCCTTGTTGGATGGGCCATGAAGAGGTCAGAAGCCGGGCGCGTCGGCGTTGCCGGGCGTGGTCTTCTGGGCGGCGATGTCGGCGTGCCGGCGCTCGATGCACTCGGCGCACCGCACGGCGACGGACTGCAGCGTGCTCGCGGCTCGCCCGCCGCCGTACGCGCTAGGCGCGCTCGAGGTACTGGACGATCGCCCGGCCGAACTGGGGCAGGTCGACCGGCGTGCGGGAGGTAATGACGTTGCCGTCCTCCACGACCGGCTCGTCGACCCACGTCCCGCCCGCGTTCTCCACGTCGGTCCGGATCGGGAGGTAACCGGTGATCCGGCGGCCCTTCGTCGCGCCGGCCGAGGCGAGCATCCAGCCGCCGTGGCAGATGGCGGCGACGAGCTTGCCCGACTCGTAGGCGTCGCGGACCAGGTCCACCATCTCCGGGTGCAGGCGCATGTTGTCGGGAGCAAAGCCACCGGGGATGACCACCGCGTCGAACTCGGCGGCGGACACGTCCTGCGCGGCGGCGTCAGCCTGCATCGGGTAGTGCTCCTTGCTGTCGTACACGTTCTTGGTACCGCTGCCGATGACGCGAACGTCGGCGCCGGCTTCCTGCAGGCGCAGCAAGGGGTACCAGCCCTCGAGGATCTGGTACTCGTCTTCGATCAGCAGGGCCACGCGCTTGCCTGAAAGCGACATTTCACGTCCTTCTTTCGTACTGACGGATTGTTCGGTGGTGCCGAATACGGCCGGCCGGCGGGCCGTGTGCAGGGCGTCCGCCGACCGGCCCGGAACTGCGGGACTCAGGCCCCGATCATCTCCAGGAACTCGACGCTGGTGCGCACATCGCCGTGGTTGGCCTGGATGTTGCGCAGGGCCTCCCAGTGCTGGCCGTAGCCGAGCGGCTGCTCAGCGCCGCCGGGGATGGAGGCCGGGATGGCGGCGGTCGTGTCGGCCAGGACAATGATCTTGAAGTCCTGGTTGTTGCCGTCGATCGCGGTGGAGATCTGGCAGTTACCGGTGGACAGGCCGGCGACGACGAGGGTGTCGCGGCCCGCGCGGCGCATGTACTCGGTCAGCGCCGTGCCGTAGAACGAGGAGAACCGGTGCTTGCGGATCACCGGCTCGTCGTCGAGCGGCTTGAGCTCGTCCACCAGCTCGTCGCCTCCGTTGCCCCAGGAACCCGGGAACGTGTCCAGCTGGCCCACGAGGCCCCACTTCCTGTCGGCGAAGCCGGCGTCCTTGCCGTCACCGCGCAGGCCCCACAAGGACCAGACGACCGGGATACCCTTGGCACGACAGGCCTCGAGCACGTTGACCACCGGCTGGACGACGTCCTTGCCCTCCGGAGCGCCGCCGACGCTCGGGATGTACATGGCACCGCCGGGCTCAGCACACGCCTTCTGCATGTCGAGCACCAGCAGCATCGTCTTCTCCGGGTCGATGACCGGGGCCACCCAGGTCGACCGGTCAATGACCTTGTCGATGTTCTCGTAGGTGAAGTCGAGCGAAGACATCGATCCTCCTCTGGCGTCTGAGGCGGGCGTGGAAGCCCGATACGTTGATGGCGGTCGCCCGGCCCCCCGAGCGCACGCCGTGGCATCGCCGCCGTCACCCGACCGGCGAACATCTGATCGGGTGAGCAGGTGGTCTGAACACTAATCCAGCCTGCGGCAGTGTCAAGAGGTGTTTCGTCTTGACTTCGGGAGCGTTACACCCACAGTTGCCGGGCAGGTCCGAACGAACACGCGGATGCGATGGACCCCGACGATGCTCGTGGCGCGGCGTTGCTGAGCCCGTCGCAACCGGCGAACCACTCGTGACGAGACGATGCAGGCAGGCCGACGCCGGTTCCACGCACCCGGAAGCCGATTCCCGCCCGGGCGATCCCGGCGAGTCGCGCGATTACGTCCCGCACGTGCAGTGACCGGACTTCCGCGGAAAACCGCGGTAGGAGCGCGACAAGCCGTACCGAGTGGGTACGTAGCTCACGTGACCGCGACGCTGGGACAGGTGAGGGGACCGGCGAGTTCGGCATGGGCGCCGCTGCGGGTGCCGACGTACCGCGCCCTGTGGATCGCGCTGCTGGTCAGCAACATCGGCACGTGGATGCAGACGGTCGGCGCCCAGTGGCTGCTGGTGTCCATCCCGGGCGCGGACATCCTCGTCGCGATGGTCCAGACCGCGACCACGCTGCCGGTGCTGCTGCTCGCCCTGCCCGCGGGCGTCCTCGCCGACATCTTGGACCGCCGCCACCTGCTCATCGCCGTCCAGGTGTGCATGGCAACGGTCGGCGCCGCGATGGCGGTCGCGACCGCGCTCGGCGCGATGACGCCGGCGCTGATGCTGACGCTGACGTTCGCACTCGGTTCGGGCGCGGCGCTGACGGCCCCGGCCTTCGGTGCGCTCATCCCCGAGCTGGTACCACGCCGGGAACTGGCCCATGCCTCGGCGCTCGGCGCCGTCAGCATCAACCTCGCCCGCGCCGTCGGCCCGGCGCTGGCCGGCCTTGTGATCGCGTGGATCGGCATCGCGGCCGTGTTCGCGCTCAACGCCCTGTCGATCGCGGTGTTCGCGGCCGTGCTCATCGCCTGGCGGCCGGGGCCGATGACGGCGAGCGAGGACCCGGAGCGCTTCCTGGCCGCGCTGCGCGCCGGCGGCCGGTACGTGCGCCACTCCCCCGTGACCCGCCGGATCCTGCTGCGCTCCACGCTGTTCGTGGTGCCCGCCACCGCACTGTGGGCGCTGCTGCCGCTCGTCGCGAGCCGGCTGCTGAACGTCGGCGCGGGCGGGTACGGCACGCTCATGGGCGCCCTGGGCGTCGGCGCGATCATCGGCGCGATCGTCCTGCCGCACCTGCACCGGCTGCTGCCGACGAACGTCGCCCTGCTCGTGGCCAGCGCCGCCTACGCCGGCTGCCTGCTGCTCATCGCGCTGTGGCACAACATGCTCGCGGTGACCGTCGCGCTCGTGCCGGCCGGCATCGCGTGGGTGGCGGTCCTGTCCAACATCAACGCGCAGATGCAGCTGTTCCTGCCGGTGTGGGTACGGGCGCGCGGGCTCTCGGTGTACCAAATCGTGATCTTCGGCAGCCAGGCGATCGGCGCGCTGCTGTGGGGCGCGGTGGCCACCCGCACCG
The DNA here is from genome assembly GCF_050936175.1 of Dactylosporangium sp. CA-139066. NCBI lineage: Bacteria > Bacillati > Actinomycetota > Actinomycetes > Micromonosporales > Micromonosporaceae > Dactylosporangium > Dactylosporangium sp. CA-139066. The sequence continues at coordinate 6,022,836 of NZ_JBNJNH010000001.1, forward strand.
GCCTGGTCTGGGCCTTCACGACCGCCGGCGCTGCGATGCTGCTCGGCGCCGCCACCGTCCGGCTGCTGCCGCTGTTCGACACCCACCACATCGACCGGAACCCGACGGTGTACTGGCCGGTGCCTCACCTCGAGCTCGAACCGGAGCCCGAAGCCGGCCCGGTGCTCGTCGTCGTGACCTACCGGGTCGAGCCGACGAACGAGGCCAAGTTCGTGGACGCCATGGAGCGGGTGGGGGAAGGCCGGCGGCGCACCGGCGCGACGCGGTGGCGGCTGTACCGCCAGGGAGAGCATCCGGGCACGTTCGTCGAGGTGTTCCAGGTGCCGAGCTGGGAGGAGCACATGCGCCAGCACTCCCATCGGGCGACGGGCTTCGAGGTCGAGGCCGAGCACCGGGCGTACGCGCTCGCCGCGACCGCTCCCGAGGTCGCGCACCTGCTGCCGGCCGGTGCCCCGAGCGAGCGTTGAGCGGTCAGCCGGGCAGGATCACGGAGCAAGAAAAAAACAAGCCGCGCGATGCCGCGCGCAGAGATCCGCCTCGCGGCTTGACAAGCCCACAGGGACATCCTCCGGTTCGCCCGGCCGGCCAGTTCAACGGCCAGTGGCCGGGTACTGCGCGAGTCATGAAGGCTGTCGTGTACGAGGGACCGCGTAACGTCGCGGTCAAGGACGTGCCGGACCCGCGCATCGAGCACCCGCAAGATGTCCTGGTCCGGATCACCACTACCAACATCTGCGGCTCCGACTTGCACATGTACGAGGGCCGCACAGACATGGAGACCGGCCGGATCCTCGGCCACGAGAACCTCGGCGAGGTGGTCGAGGTAGGCGAGGGCGTCGACAAGGTCCGCGTCGGCGACATGGTATGCCTGCCGTTCAACATCTCCTGCGGGTATTGCGCGAACTGCGAGCGCGGCCTCACCGCCTTCTGCCTGCAGACCAATCCGGACCCGAACATGGCCGGCGCCGCGTACGGCTTCGCCGGCATGGGCCCGTACAACGGCGGTCAGGCCCAGATGCTGCGGGTGCCCTTCGGTGACTTCAACTGCCTCGTGCTGCCGGAGAACGCTCGCGACCGGGACCGGCAGCGCGACTACGTGATGCTGTCGGACATCTTCCCGACCGGCTGGCACGCGACACAGCTCGCCTGCGTGCAGCCCGGCGACTCGGTGGTGATCTACGGCGCCGGGCCGGTGGGTCAGATGGCCGCGCTCTCGGCGACGATCAAAAACGCCGCCAAGATCATGGTGGTGGATCACCATCAGGACCGCCTGGAACTCGCCTCGAAGATCGGTGCGATTCCGATCGACGCCTCCAAGGAGTCCGTGGTGGACCGGGTGATGGAGGAGACGAACGGCCTCGGCGCGGACCGGGGCTGCGAGTGCGTCGGCTACCAGGCCCACGACGCGTCCGGGAAGGAGCACCCGGAGATGACGGTGAACTCACTCGTGCAGACCGTCAAGTTCGCCGGCACGATCGGCGTCGTCGGCGTCTTCGTACCCGAGGACCCCGGCAGCCCCGATCAGCTGTACAAGCACGGGAAGTCCGCCTTCAACTACGGCATGTTCTGGACCAAGGGCCAGACGATGGCCACCGGGCAATGCAACGTCAAGAACTACAACCGCGCGCTGCTCAACCTTATCGTGGAGGACAAGGCGCGGCCGTCGTACATCGTGTCGCACGAGCTGCCGCTGCACCGGGCACCGGAAGGCTACGAGCACTTCGACAAGCGTGAGCGCGGCTGGACCAAGGTGATCATGCACCCGGACCTCTGACGCGAAGGTGCGAGGTCACCAACCACTACGTCGCCCAGGACGACGCTTCCATCGGCGACCTGGGCGACGTGGCGCTGCCGCCGAGCGAGGCGTCGAGCGCGAGATGCGCATCGTACGCTGTTCCAGCCGGCCGCTGGATGCTTCGAACCTTGTGAGCCCGACATGGCGGGGAACGAGGGTTAGCCGGCGACGCTTCGGGTAGATCGCCTTCCTGGTAAGGAGGGCGATGTGAACGTGCTGGCCGAGACGCCGGACCGCGACGGGGCCTACCCACGCCTGGATGACGCCCAGATCCACGCCCTCGCCGCCGAGGGCCGGCGCTACCGCACGCAGACCGGCGAGGTGCTCATCCGGGAGGGTGAGGAGAACTACGACTTCTTCGTGGTGCTCGCCGGCAAGGTAGCCAATGTCGACGGGTTCGGCGGCGACGAACGTGTCATCAGCGTGCACGGCCCCAAGCGCTTTCTGGGGGAGCTGAGCCTTTTCACCGGCCAGGCCGCCTTCTTCACATCGCAGGTGCGCGAGCCGGGCGAGGTCCTCAGGGTGCCGGTCGACCGTCTCAAGGCCGTTTGCGCGCGGGATCCCAGCCTGGGTGACCGGATCCTGAAGGCGTACCTGATCCGCCGCTCCCTGCTGATCGGCCGCGGCGCCGGGCTTCGGATCATCGGATCCTGCTTCTCGCCCGACAACCGGCGGCTGCGCGAGTTCGCAGCCCGCAACCGCATTCCCTACCAGTGGGTCGACGTGGAGACCGACCAGGACGCCGAGACACTGCTGCGCGAACTCGACGTGCCAGCGGAGCAGACTCCGGTGGTGATCTGCCCGGCCGGGCAGGTGTTGCGTAAGCCGAGCAACGCGGAGCTGGCACAGGCGGTGGGCCTGCCCGCACCTCAACCCGGCGCCACGGTGTGCGACCTCGCCATCGTCGGGGCGGGCCCGGCAGGCCTCGCCGCCTCCGTCTACGGCGCCTCGGAGGGGCTGGAGACGGTCACCCTCGACGAGTTCGCCACCGGCGGTCAGGCCAGCCGAACGTCACAGATCGAGAACTATCCGGGTTTCCCGACCGGGATCTCCGGCGGGGAACTGGCCGAGCGGGCGGTCGTGCAGGCGGAGAAGTTCGGAGCCAGATTCAGCGTGCCGGCTCGGGCGCGCGGGCTGGAGGAACGAGAAGGCAACTATGTCATCGAGCTGGACAACGGCGGTGAGGTCACAGCACGGACCGTCCTGATCGCGACGGGCGTCCAGTACCGCAAGCTCGACGTCCCGCGATTCGAAGAGTTCGAAGCGACCAGCGTGTACTACGCGGCGACCCTCCCGGAGGCATTGTTCTGCCGCGACGACCCGGTCGCGGTCGTGGGCGGTGGCAACTCGGCGGGCCAGGCGGCGCTGTTCCTGTCGAAATACACGCGGGCCGTGCACCTGCTGGTCCGCGGCAAGGACCTCGGCGAGACCATGTCGCGCTACCTGGTTGATCGAATCGAGACGACACCGGCCGTTGAGACCCACCTCCGAACCGAGGTACGCGAGCTGCTGGGCGGCCACACACTCGAACGGCTCGTGGTCGAGGACGAGCGCACCGGGCAGCGCCGCGAGCTTCCCGCCCGTGCGCTGTTCGTCTTCATCGGCGCGCAGCCGTGCACCGGTTGGCTGGCCGGTCAGGTCACCACCGACGAGGACGGCTTCATCCTCACCGGCCCGGACAGCGACGAGCCGGGCCCGCAGCGACAGTCTCTGCTGCAGACCAACCTGCCCGGCGTGTTCGCCGCCGGCGACGTGCGCCGGGGGTCGATCAAGCGGGTCACCTCGGCCGTGGGCGAAGGCGCCACGGCAGTGCAGCTGGTATGGAAGTACCTCCAAAGCACCGGCCGCGTCGCCGACGACACCGCAGCCACCCCCCGATAGCTTCCCGGACCTCCTCGTCAGCCCGTTGCAGTGTCGAGGAGCACACCACTCCCACCAGGTGGTTTCGCGCAGAACGGTTGAATGTGGCCCGACGGAAGGAGCAGCCATGAGCACCGCAACCTTCACTCGCGCCGACGCCGACATCGAGCGGGACGTGATCGAGGAACTACGATGGGACTCCCGCCTGCAGCCCAATGCCATAGCGGTCGGGGTACACCACGGCGTGGTGACGCTGGCCGGATGGGTCGACAACTACTCGAAGAAGTGGGCCGCCGAGCGTGCGGCGCACCGGATACGTGGAGTGAAGGCGGTCGCCGACGACATCGAGGTTCGGTTGCCGGTCGCGGCGCAGCTGCCGGACTCGGAGATCGCCGCGGCAGCCGTCCGCGCGTTGGAATGGGACGCGTTCGTCCCGATCGACCACGTCGAGGTGACGGTGACGAATGGCTGGGTCACGCTGCGCGGCGAGGTCGAGTGGGAGCATGAGCGCAGGGCCGCGCAACGCGCCGTGGACAAGCTGCCTGGTGTGCGTGGGGTGACCAATCTGCTTTCGGTGCGTCCGCGGGTGCAGCCGTCGCCGAAAGACCTGCGCAGGCGGATCGAGGAGGCACTCGTACGCAGTGCCGAAACCGACGCCGAGCACCTCAACGTCGACGTGCAGAACGACAAGATCGTGCTCACCGGGCGGGTCCGCTCGTGGGCGGAGCGGCAGGAGGCGGAACGGGTGGCCTGGTCCGCGCCCGGCGTGACCACCGTCGAGAACCGCATCGTCGTCGCCCCCTCCTGATATGTAGGTAGGTAGCGCCCGCTCAGCACCAGAAGCTCGAAGCTCGCTCGCCCCGACCCATCAAGGTCGGGGCGAGCGCGAGCGAGCGGTCCGGCTCGCGGCTAGGACGGCGCGGCGCCGACGTCGGCCGGTGCGCCGGCCCAGTCGATCTGGAGACCGGCCCGGCCGAGGTCGACCTGAATTGTTGCCTCGTCGCGGATCTCGCCCCGCAGAAGGAGGCGGGCAATCGGCGTCTCGACCTGCCGCTGCAGATAACGGCGCAGCGGCCGAGCGCCGAACACCGGGTCGAATCCCTCGGCCGCGATGTGCCGTCGGGCGGCTTCGGTGACCCGCAGCCCGACGCGGCGGTCCTCCATGAGCCGGTTGCGCAGGTCCTGGAGCATGAGGTCGACCACCAGCTCGATCTCGGCCAGGGTCAGCGGCTTGAACAGCACGGTCTCGTCGATGCGGTTGAGGAACTCGGGCCGGAAGTGCCCGCGCAGCGAGGTCATGACCGCCGCGCGCGCCTCGTCGGTGAGCATTCCGTCGCTGGTGACGCCTTCGAGGAGGTACTGCGAGCCGATGTTGCTGGTCATGATCACGACTGAATTGCGGAAGTCGACGGTGCGGCCCTGCGAGTCGGTGAGCCGGCCGTCGTCGAGCACCTGCAGCAGGGTGTTGAACACGTCGGAGTGCGCCTTCTCGATCTCGTCGAGCAGCAGCACGGAGTACGGCCTGCGGCGCACGGCCTCGGTGAGCTGGCCGCCCTCCTCGTAGCCGACGTAGCCGGGCGGGGCGCCGACGAGCCGGGCGACGGTGTGCCGTTCCTGGTACTCGCTCATGTCGAGGCGGACCATGTTCTCGTCGGTGTCGAACAGCGCCTCGGCGAGCGCCTTGGCCAGCTCCGTCTTGCCGACGCCGGTGGGGCCGAGGAACAGGAACGAACCGATCGGGCGGCGCGGGTTGCGGATGCCGGAGCGGGCCCGGATGATCGCGTCGGTGACCGCCTGCACCGCCTCGTCCTGGCCGATGACGCGCTCGTGCAGGATCTCGTCGAGGCGGAGGAGCTTCTCGCGCTCGCCTTCGAGTAGCCGGCTGGTCGGTATGTGGGTCCACCGGGACACGATCTGCGCGATTTCGTCCGGGGTGACCACCTCGCGCAGGAGCCGGTGACCGCTCTGCTTCGAGGTGAGCCGCTCCTCCTCGGCCGCCAGCTTGCGCTCCAGCTCGGGGAGCTTGCCCAGCCGCAGCTCGGCCGCGCGGTCCAGGTCGTAGGCGCGTTCGGCGTGCTCGGCCTCGCGGCGGATGCGTTCGATGTCCTCCCGCAGCGACTGGACCTTGCGGATCGCCTGCCGTTCGGCGTTCCACTGGGCCCGCATCGCGTCGACCTGGGCGCGCAGGTCGGCGATCTCCCGCTGGATCTGGTCGCGGCGGGCGACGCTCGCCGGATCCTCCTCTTTGGACAGTGCGGCCTGCTCCATCTCCAGGCGCATCAGCCGGCGGCTGGCCTCGTCGAGCTCGGCCGGCTGGGAGTCGATCTCCGTGCGCAGCATGGCGCAGGCCTCGTCGACCAGGTCGATCGCCTTGTCCGGCAGGAAACGGTCCGGGATGTACCGGTGGGACAGCTGGACAGCGGCGATGAGCGCACCGTCCTGGATGCGCACCCCGTGGAACACCTCCAGCCGCTCCCGCAGCCCGCGCAGGATCGTGACGGCGTCCTCCGGTGAGGGCTCCTCGACCAGGATCGGCTGGACCCGCCGTTCGAAGGCCGCGTCCTTCTCGATGTGTTTGCGGTACTCCCCGAGCGTGGTCGCCCCGATCATCCGCAGTTCACCGCGGGCGAGCATGGGCTTGAGCATGTTCCCGGCGTCGAGGGCTCCCTCGGTGGCGCCGGCGCCGACGACGGTGTGCAGCTCGTCGATGAACAGCAGGATGCGTCCCTCCGCGGCGGTCACCTCGGACAGCACCGCCTTGAGCCGCTCCTCGAACTCGCCGCGGTACTTCGCCCCGGCGACCAGCGAGCCCATGTCCAGCGCAAAGATCGTCTTGTCGCGGAGGCCCTCCGGCACGTCCTGATTGACGATCCGCTGCGCCAGGCCCTCGACGATGGCGGTCTTGCCGACGCCGGGGTCGCCGATGAGCACCGGGTTGTTCTTGGTCTTGCGGGACACGATCTGTACAACGCGGCGGATCTCCTCGTCGCGGCCGATGACCGGATCGAGCCGGCCGGCGCGCGCGTCGGCGACCAGGTCCCGGCCGTACTTCTCCAGGGCCTCGTACGCCGCCTCCGGGTTGGCGGAGGTGACCCGCTGCGCGCCGCGCATGCCGGTGAGGGCCGTGAGCACCCGCTCCCGGCTGATGCCCAGGTCACGCAGGATCCTTCCGGCGGCCGTGCCGGTGTCCTCGTCGACGAGCGCGAGCAGCAGGTGCTCGACGGAGACGTACTCGTCCTTGAGCCGGCCGGCCTCGCGCTCGGCGGTCTCGAGCGACCGGGCGAGCCGCTGGGTGACCATGACCTGACCGGGCTGGGCGCCGGGCCCGGAGACCGACGGCCGGCGCTTCAACTCCGCCTCGACGCGTTCGCGGACCTGGTCGACGTCGGCGTCCATGGTGGCCAGCAGCCGTGGGACGATGCCGTCCGGCTGGTCGAGCAGGGCGAGCAGCAGGTGTTCGCCGTCGACCTCGGTGTGGCCGAAGCGCAGGGCCTTGGTCTGGGCGTCGTGGAGGGCTTGCTGAGATCGTTCGGTCAGCCGGTTGAGGTCCATGACCGCCTCCTGAGCGTTGCTTCCAGTTCGTCGATGCGGTCGAGCAGGTCGAGCACGACACCGATGGCGGCGTAGTTGAGCGGCAGACCGGTGTGCAGCCGGTGGATCCGCGCCGCGACGGCCAAGTCCGCCGGCCGGAACCAGCGGATGCCGCGGGCGTCCACGGACGGCTCCAACAGGCCCAGAGCGGCGAGCCGGGCGACCAGCTCCGGGTGCAGTCCGGCGGCGGCAGCGAACGCGTCCAGCGACAGGTACCGTGGCCGCACCAGCGCATAGGTCATGACGCACCTCGCGGTTCGAACGAGGACACCTTCGCCAGCTGTTCGAAGAGGCGGCGCTCCTCGTCGGGCAGCCGCGTCGGCACCACGATCTTGACCTTCGCGAACAGGTCACCGGGGTTGCCCCGGGGGTTCGGCAGGCCGCGCTCGCGCAGCCGCAGGCGCCGCCCGCACGACGAGCCCGCGGGCACCTGCACCTGCACCGCCCCGCCGGGCGTCTCCATCGGCACGGTCGCGCCGAGGGCCGCTTCCCAGGGCGCCACCGGCAGGTCCACGATGACGTCGCGGCCCTCGACGTGGTAGCGCGGGTGCGGCGCCAGGTGGACGACCAGGTACAGGTCGCCGGAGGGTCCGCCGCCCGCGCCCGAGGAACCCTGTCCGGCGAGCCGGATCCGTTGGCCCTCGGTCACGCCGGCCGGAATGTTCACCTCGTACTGCCGCGGCTGCCCGTTCGGGTCCGGCAGCGTGATCCGGCGCCGGCCGCCGTGGTAGGCGTCCTCGACGCCGATCGTGATCTCGGCCTCGGTGTCGGCGCCAGGCGAGGGCCCGTAGCCGCGCGCCCGGCCGGACCGCTGACCGAACAGGCCCTCCAGGAGGTCCTCGACGTCGATCCCGCCGCCCGCGCGGGACGAGTACTCTCGCGGGCCGCCGTACCCGCCGAACCCGCCGAAGTTTCCGAACCCCGCACCGGTCCTGCCGCTTCCGCCGGCCCGAGCACCGGCCTGCTCGTAGTCGTCGGGCACCTGCCGCCACGCCTCGCCGAACCGGTCGTACTTGCGCCGGCTCTTCGGGTCCGACAGCACGGTGTACGCCTCGTTGATCTTCTTGAACCGGTCCTCCGCACCCGGCGACTTGTTGACGTCCGGATGGTGCCGGCGCGCCAGGGTCCGGTACGCGCGTTGGATCTGTTCCGCGTCGGCGTCCCGGGGCACGCCGAGCACCTCATAGAAGTCGGTTCCGTCAGCCACCGTCCGCTCCGCCGTCCCGTCGGGCGTCGTCCCCGGTGCCGGCGGTGGTGTCCTCGGGCAGCTCCGGGAACGCGGTCACGACAACCACGGCGGGCCGCAGCAGCCGGTCTCCGGCCGCGAACCCGGGCCGCAGCACCCGCACCACCGTCCCGGGCTCGGCGCCGGTGTCCTGGACCGCCTCGGCCGCCTCGTGCCGCTGCGGGTCGAACGGCACGCCCGGCGTGTCGATCGGCTGGAAGCCGAGCTGCGACAGGACGCGCACGGCCTGCTCGCGCACCTGCTGCACGCCCGCGACGATCGACTGCGGGTCGGCATCGGCGTGCTGCAGCGCCAGGTCGATATGGTCGAGGACGGGTAGCCATGCCGCGGACACGGCGAGCCGCTCGGACAGCCGCAGCGCCGCCGTGTCTCGGTCGGCCGCCTTGCGGGTGTTGTCCACATCGGCGAGCGCCCGGTGCAAACGATCGGTGAGCTCCGCAACCTCGTCGCTGGCGGACGGCGGTGTCGGGAGCGCGGAGGCGATCGGCTCAGTCATGGCTCACCCCGTGGAGAAGTCGGCATCGATGACGTCGTCGCTGCCCTGGGCCCGGGCACCGGCGGATTGCTGCTCGCCCGGTTCCTGCCCGGCCGGCGCACCGGCGGGCTGGGCACTCAGCGAGTACAGCGCCTGCTGAAGGTCTCCGGTCAGCGACCGGACCCGATCGAGCGGCGCCTGGTCACGCACCGCCTGCCGCGCCTCCTCGACGAGCATCGAGGCACGGGCCCGCTCGTGCTCCGGCACCTGCTCACCGAGCTCGCCCAGGCGGCGCTCGACCTGGTAGGCGATGCTGTCCAGCGCGTTGCGGGCGTCGACCTCCTCGCGCATCCGCTGGTCCTCGGCCCGGTGCTGTTCGGCCTCGCGGACCAGCCGTTCGACCTCGGAAGTGTCGAGCGTGCCGCTCTCGGTGATGGTGATCTTCTGTTCCGCGTTCGTGTCTTTGTCCCGGGCGGAGACGTTGAGGATGCCGTTGGCGTCGATGTCGTAGGTGACCTCGATGTGCGGCGCGCCGCGCGGGGCCGGACGGATGTTCTCCAGCCGCATCCGGCCGAGGACCCGGTTGTCGGCGGCGCGTTCCCGCTCGCCCTGCAGCACCACGACATCGACTGCGGGCTGGTTGTCCTCCGCGGTGGAGAACACCTCGCTGCGCCGGGTCGGGATGGTGGTGTTGCGCTCGATGACCTTCGTCATGAGCCCGCCCAGAGTTTCGACTCCGAGGGAGAGCGGGGTGACGTCGAGCAGCACGACGTCGCGCACGTCGCCCTTGAGCACCCCGGCCTGGATCGCCGCGCCGAGCGCGACCACCTCGTCGGGGTTGACCGTCATGTTGGGTTCCTTGCCGCCGGTCAGCCGGCGGACGAGGGCCTGCACCGCGGGCATCCGCGTCGCGCCGCCGACGAGGATGACCTCGTCGAGGTCGTCCACGCTGACCTTGGCGTCGCTCATCGCCTGCCGTACCGGACCCATCGTCCGCTCCAACAGGTCGTGCGTCAGCTCCTCGAACTTGGCGCGCGCGACCGTCGCCGTGAGGTGCTTCGGCCCGCTCGCGTCGGCGGTGATGAACGGCAGGTTCACCTGGGCCTGCGTCACCGACGACAACTCGATCTTGGCCCGCTCCGCGGCCTCGGTGAGCCGCTGCAGGGCCTGCGGGTCCTTGCGCAGGTCGATGCCCTGCTCCCGCTTGAACTCCTCGGCGAGGTGGTCAACCAGGCGATGGTCGAAATTGTCGCCGCCCAGGTGGGTGTCGCCGGCCGTGGCGCGCACCTCGACCACGCCGTCGCCGACGTCCAGGATACTCACGTCGAACGTGCCGCCGCCCAGGTCGAACACGAGGACCGTCTCGTGGCCCTTCTTGTCCAGCCCGTAGGCGAGCGCGGCCGCGGTGGGCTCGTTGATGATCCGCAGGACCTCGAGGCCGGCGATCTTGCCGGCGTCCTTGGTCGCCTGCCGCTGGGCGTCGTTGAAGTATGCCGGGACCGTGATCACCGCTTCGGTGACCTTCTCCCCGAGATACTTGCCGGCGTCCTCGGCGAGCTTGCGCAGGATCTGCGCGGAGACCTCCTCCGGCGAGATCAGCTTGCCGCGTACCTCGAAGCGCACCATGCCGTCCGGACCCGGCACGACGTCGTAGGTCACGGTTTTGATCTCCTCGGCGACCTCGTCGAACTTGCGGCCGATGAACCGCTTCGCCGAGTAGATCGTGCCCTTCGGGTTCAGCACCGCCTGCCGCCTGGCCAACTGCCCGACGAGGCGCTCGCCCGTGTCGGTGTAGGCAACCACCGACGGTGTCGTACGGCTGCCCTCCGCGTTGGTCACGACCGTCGCCTGACCGCCCTCGAACGCCGCGATCACCGAGTTGGTCGTGCCCAGGTCGATCCCTACAGCCCTGGCCATGAGTCGGTCTCCTCTCGCCCGTGCGGACGTTCGCCTGTCTCGGACGTGCTGTCAGCGTTCCTGGGTGCGGAGCAACTGCCGCGCCTGGTCGGCGTACTCGGCGTCGACCATCACCGAGTACGTGTTCGCCTGGATGGCGCTCGCGGAGGCGAAGTCCCGCCTGCCACCGGTCATCGCGTGGGCGATCGCGCCGAACACAGCACCCCACACGACACCCGCGACGACGCCGAACACGACGACCTGCCACCAGGCACCGACGGCGAAGACGCCGAGCAGGATGCCGATCAGCAGGCCGAACCAGGCGCCGCTGCCGGCTCCCGCCAGCGCCGAGCGGGCCGTGGTCATCCGGCCCAGCACCTTCTCCACGAGGCGTACGTCGGTGCCGACGATGGTGACGCGCTCGACGGGGAAATTCTGGTCGGCCAGAAGGTCCACGGCGGCCTGCGCGGACAGGTAGTCCGGATACGTCGCGACCGTCACCATCGGCCGCTCCTCCGCCCGGGCGTCCCTCCCCGGGCCGCCCCGGCCCTCGGCGGCGTCCGGCGTGGCGGGGCGCTCGTTCGTACGGAACTGCATCGCGCTGCTCTCGTACGGGCTTTTGGTATTGCCAGGTCCGGTCATGACGACAGCGCTCCTTTCCGGGGTTCAGCGCTGCGCCGCCGGCGGCGATGTCGGCGTCCGGGCGCTGCACGTCCCAGCCGGCCAGTGTCACGACGCCGTCGCGCACCGTATTTTTCGAGCCTTCACCGGGTCGGGGCGACGGTGCCCATCCTTCGCGGGTGAGACCGGTGCGTTCATGGCTCCCGCAACAGCTCGCGGTACCGGCCGGGCAGTTGGACCTGAACGTCGAAGAACTCTTCGTCGTCCACGACGTCCCGCACCGTCGACAGCACGGCCCGGATGTACCGGATCACGCGGTCCGGGGAGAACCCGGTCCGCTGGGTGACCTCGACGACGAACTCCTCCGGAGCCAGGTCCGGATCGGGTGCCTCCTGGCCCCGCCGCAGCGCCGGATGCAGCTGTACCGGCAGGAACGTCATCAGGTCCTCGGCCTCGCCGCCGATCCGCCGGGCCAGGGTCTCCAGGACAACCTCCGCCACGTGCTGCGCGTGCGCCGGGTCGAGGCCGGCGCGGTCCGCGACCTTGCGCACGAAGCTGTCCGCTGGGACACCGCCGGCGAATGCCCCCTTCGGCAGCAGGGGCGCGAACGTGCGGGGAAGCCGTGCCGTGAGGTGCCGGTACGTCTCGTCGTCCAGCGCCTGGCCCAGCGCTGTCATCACCACCGTCGTGTGCCGTTGCGCCGCCTCGATCGGCGCGTCCTCCCGGTGAGCCACCCGGCTCACGAAATCGGCGGGATCGAACCGTTGCGCCGGGCCGGTAGTGAGCAGCCACGGCGCCACCTCGGCCGGCAGGGCGGGGACCAGGTGCAGCGCCTCGTCCTTGCCGATCCGCTCAGCCAGAGTCTCGAGGGTCGCGCGGACCGCCCGCAGTGCGGTCTCGTCGTCCCCGAGGCTCTGCCGGACCGGGCGAATGAGCTCTTCGTACTGCACTGCCATCCGTGTCACCGTCCTGCCAGCGTCTGTCTGGTCGGTCAGGTCACTGCCGGTCGCCCCGCCCGCTCTGGCCACCCTGGCCGGTCGTCCCCTGCTGGCCCGCGCGGCCCCGCTGGCCCTGCTGGCCCTGCTGGCCCTGCTGGCCCTGCTGGCCCTGCTGGCCCTGGATCTCGATACGGCGCGGCTGGGCGTCGCGCGTCTTGCCGACACTGACGGTCAGCACGCCGTTCTTGTACGTCGCCTCGACCCGGCCGGCGTCAATGTCGCTGGGCAGGTCGACGATGTATTCGAACTCACCGGTCTGGCGGTTCTGACGGCGCATCACGCCGCCGCGTTCGCGGTCCTGGAAGGAACCGGAGATGCGCAACTCCTCGCCCCGCATCTCGAGGTTGACCTCAGCCGGGTCGACGTTCGGCAGATCGACGTCGATGACGTAGGCGTCCTCGGTCTCCTCGACGTCGATCGGCGGCGCCAGCGGCGACCACGCGGCGGCCGGGGCCAGCGCGGTGGGATCGCCGAGGACCGCCTGCATCAGCTGCCCGAACCGGCTGTTGATTTCATCCAGTTCCTGGCGCGGATCCCACCGATACGCCGGTGCTCCGGCCAGCTGACCGCCGCGACGCCGTCTGGAGGTGAACGGTGCGATCGTCATGGTGATCGATTCCCTTCGTGAGTAGGAGCCGACGGCTCCCGCGAGGGCTTCGGTGGCTGCATCACCTTCGATCCTGGGCTGGTACCCGAGGATGTGTTTCCCCTGGACCGGATGAACCTCGCGGGCCGTCATGACCAGCGCCCGCGCGGATAGCCCGGCACGTCGGGCGACATGCCGGTATGGAGATGATGCAGCGCTCCAGGCGGCTGCTGTCAGCCGAGCGCGTCGGTGATGGGCGTGTCCGCGGGCATGGTCACGACCAGCTTCCGGTCGGCGAACTCCTTGAAGCCGATGGAGGACAGCTCCCGTCCGTACCCCGACAGCTTGACGCCGCCGAAGGGAAGGTTCGGCTCGGACGACGTCGGGTGGTTGATCCACACCATCCCGCTCTCGACCCGGCGTGCGACCGACCGGGCCCGCGCCAGGTCGCTGCCGAACACGGCACCGCCGAGGCCGTAGGGCGAGTCGTTGGCGAGCGCGACCGCCTCGTCGTCGCTGTCCACCTGATGAACGACGGCGACCGGACCGAACAGTTCCTCATGGTAGGCGCGCATCTTCGGGGTCACGCCGACGAGGACCGTGGGTTGCACGAATGCGCCGGGGCGATCGATCCGCCCGCCGCCGACGACCGCGGTGGCGCCCTTGTCGAGGGCATCACGGACCTGGTCCAACAGCTTCTCGGCGGCGCGCTCCGAGGACAGCGGCGCCAGCGTGGTGGCCTCGTCGGCGGGATCACCGGGCTGCAGCGCGCGCATACGCTGGGCAAGCGCGGTCACGAACCGGTCGAACGCGCCGGACGTCACGATCATCCGCTTCGCGCTCACGCAGCTCTGCCCCATGTTGTGCATGCGCCCCGCCATGGCCGCCTCGACGGTGTGCTCGAAGTTGTCGCCGTCGAGGACGATGAACGGATCGCTGCCGCCCAGTTCCAGGACGCTCTTCTTCATGCTGCGCCCGGCGGCGGCCCCGACGCTGGCGCCGCCGCGCTCGCTGCCGGTCAGCGACGCGCCGCGCACGACGTCGAGTTCCACGACGCGATCGACCTCGGAGCCGGTGATCAGCAGGTTGGTGTACACCCCCTGCGGTATCCCAGCGTCGGTGAACAGCCGTTCCATGGCGAGCGCCGACTGCGGGGTGTTGCTCGCGTGCTTGAGCAGGATCGTGTTGCCCAGCACCAGATTCGGTCCGGCGAACCGCACCACCTGGTACACCGGAAAGTTCCACGGCTGGGCGCCCACGATCACACCCAGGGGATCGTTGACGATGGCGGCCGACCCACCGTCGAGTTCCAACGGCTCGTCGGCGACGAGCCCGGGCCCCTCGTCGGCGCAGTACTGCAGGATCCTCGCGGACAGGTCCATCTCGGCGCGGCTGTGCCCGATGAGCTTGCCCATCTCCAGCGTCACCAGCTGGGCCAGTTCCTCGCCGCGCTCGCGGAGCAGCCGGGCGGCCCGGCCGACCAGCGCGGCCCGTTCGTCGACGCCGACCCGGCGCCAGGACTGGAATGCGTGCTGCGCGTTCTGCGCTGCGTTGTCGACGGCCTCCCGGCTCATCGGCGGGAACTCACGGACGAGCTGGTTGTTGTAGGGGTTGACGGTGGCGATCGGGCTGTGCCGGACAGCGGAGGACGTAGACATGGGGTACTCCCTCACGCAACGATTTGGGGGAAACTCCGACTGCTACCCCGCGAGCACCGCCTGAACCAACCGGGTTTGCTCACCCGGAGCCGAGGTAGTGCGCTGCGATGAAGACGTTGAGCATGCGGATGGTGGAACTGCCGGCCGGCGAACAGATTCCCGTGCTGGGACAGGGAACGTGGGGCCTCGGCGAGGACCCGATGCGCCGCGAGGAGGAGCTCACCGCGCTGCGGCTGGGCCTCGACCTGGAGATGACCCTCATCGACACCGCCGAGATGTACGGCGACGGCGCCGCCGAACGCCTCGTCGGTGACGCGGTCTTCGGCCGCCGCGACGAGGTGTTCCTGGTGACGAAGGTCCTGCCGGAGCACGCCGACCGGGCGGGCACGATCGAGGCCTGCGACCGCAGCCTGCACCGGCTGCGGACCGATCACATCGACCTGTACCTGCTGCATTGGCCCGGCCCGGCGCCCGTCGACGAGACCGTCGAGGCGTTCACGCTGCTGCAGCAGCAGGGCAAGATCCGGTTCTGGGGGCTCAGCAACTTCGACACCACCGACCTGCGAGCAGCCACCGCGGTCCCCGACGGCCACGCCGTGCAGACGGACCAGGTGTTGTACAACCTGGCCCGTCGCGGCATCGAGTGGGACCTGCTGCCGGCGTGCCAGCGGTTCGGGCTGACGGTCATGGCCTACTCGCCGTTCGACCACCGGGGAACCGTCCTGCGCCATCCGACGGTCATCGCCGTCGCCGAGCGGCACGGTGTCACCCCGGGACAGGTGGCGCTGGCCTGGGTGATCCGCCAGGACGGAACCACCACGATCCCGAAGGCCGCCCACCCGGAGCACACCGCAGAGAACCGTGCCGCGCTGGATGTGCGACTCACCGCCCAGGACTTCGCCGACCTCGACCGTGCGTTCCCGCCGCCGGACGGCCCCACTCCGCTCGAGATGCTCTGACCTCGATCACCTCACCGCCGGCGTGGACACATGTTGTGCATGACCGCCACGGCTGGGGGTAGAAGCCGCGCATGAGCGGCGAGATCGTCGTCTGCTCGCACTGCGGGCGGCGCAACCGCGTCCCCGGTGCGTCCCCGGGCGTCCCGCGGTGCGGCAACTGCCATCAGCCCCTGCCGTGGATCGCCGACGCGACCGACACCACGTTCGCCGCGGTGGCGGAGCAGTCGGCCCTCCCGGTGGTGGTCGACCTGTGGGCGACCTGGTGCGGGCCGTGCCGCATGGTGACGCCCGCCCTGGAGCAGGTCGCCCGGGAGCTCGCCGGCAAGGTGAAGCTCGTCAAGGTCGACGTGGATGCCGCTCCGGCGCTGTCCCGCCGCTTCGACGTGAAGGCAGTGCCGACGCTGCTGATCATGCACGACGGGAAGGTCCTCGCGCGCAAGTCGGGCGCCGCGCCCGCGGCTGCGTTGCGGCAGTGGGCCGACACGACCCTTGCGGGCATCCGCTGATCACTCGGGTAGCCAGGTGCCCCGTCCGCGGTGCAGGTCGGTCGCCCTGCGGACGCTCGTTGCTGCACGTCGAGATGAGCAGGAGGACGAGACGCCATGACAACGCCACTGCAGACCGCGAGTGCCCGGCTCGTCGTACCGGTCACCGAACGCGATCACACGCTCGGACCCGTCGACGCGCCGGTCACGCTCGTCGAGTACGGCGACTACCAGTGCCCGTACTGCGGGAGGGCGTACCCGATCGTCGGTGAGCTGCTGCACCGGCGACAGGGCGCGATCCTGTTCGCGTATCGGCACTTCCCACTGACGAACGTCCACCCGGTCGCGGAGATGGCGGCGGAAGCCGCCGAGGCCGCCGGCAGCAAGGGACGCTTCTGGCAGATGCACGACTGGCTCTTCGAACACCAGGATGAGCTCGACGCGATGACCATCCTCGCGGGCGCCGAGGCCGTGGGGCTCGACGCCGAAGCGATCGCCGGGGCGATCCGCAGCCACCACTACCTCGACAAGGTCCGTTTTGACTTCGTCAGCGGGGTTCACAGCGGGGTCAACGGCACGCCGACCTTCTTCATCAACGGCGACCGGCACGACGGCGGCTACTCACTGCCGGAGCTGGAATTCGCCGTCGACGAGGCCGCCGCGGACGCCGAACGCTGACGCCGGCTGCACACACGCCGCCCGGCCTGCGGTGCGGGCCGGGCGGCGTGAGGCAGGCGTTCAGGGGGCGGGTGGCAACCCGTACGTGTACGTGTGCGTAGTCAGTCAGCGGCGCGGCTTCGTCACCTGAGGAAGAATCCGCTCGTACTCGGCGGGCAGTTGGGCGATCGTGTCGCGGAACTCCTTCTCGCCGACCACCTCGTAGAGGACCGCAAACACGGCGCGGGCGTGGGAGGCCGCCTCCTCCTCCGTGACGCCCGGTCCCTCGTGCGTGGCGATCTCGTCGAGGAAGTGCTGAAGCTCCATGCGCCGGGCGCGGCCACGGCTGCGCTCGACCCCCCGGTCGAGCGGGCCGCGCAGCTCCGGCGGGATGAACGGCCTGAGGTCCTCGACCTCGCCAGCCGTGATCCGCAGCGCGAGGGCCTCGAGGACGGCGTCGGTCGCGCGGGCGGCCCGGCCGGGGTCGAGGTGGGCCCGTTCGGCGACCCGCCCGACGAACTCGTCCGCAGAGAGGGGACCGATGAACTCCGGCGGCTGCGAGGGTGCGCCGGTGGCCGCCACTGTACCGCCCGGAGCCCTGCCGACGTCGACGCCGGTGCCGGTCCGTGCGGCCTCGACGAGCGAAATGTAGTCCAGCGGCAGCTGCGCGACGGTGTCACGGAACTCCTTCTCGCCGACGGCCTCGTGCAGGACGGCGAAAACGGCGCGGGCGTGCTGGGCCGCCTGCTCGCGCGTGACGCCTTCGCCCTCCCGCCGTGCGATCTCGTCGAGGAACTGTTCGACGGACAACGGCAGCGCACGCCCGCCGCTGCGCTGCTCGCCGAGGTTCAGCGGGTCGTGCAGCTCCCGCGGGACGAACGGCTTGAGGTCCTCGATCTGGCCGTCGGTGACCCGCATCGCGAGCACCTCGAGCACGGCCTCGGTGGCCTTTCTCGCCAGATCCTGGGTGAGGCCGGCGCGCTCGGCGACCCGCCCGACGAACTCGTCGACGCCGAGCCCGCCGACGAACGGCGGCGACGGCCTGGTCCTCAGTCGTACCGCGGTGGCCTCGGCCGATTCGAGCAGTGGCAGGAAGTCCTTCGGCAGCTCGGAGCGCATGTCGGCGTACTCCTTCGAGCCGACGGAGACGTACACCGCAGTCAGCACCGCTCGTGCGACCCGTTCAGCGGTCGCGTGGTCGCTGTGCAGCTCCCGCTCGATGCGCTGCAGCAGCGCGTCCGCGTGGAAGGTCGCGCGCGGGCCCCCGTGCTCCATGCAGGGCCGCAGCGGCTCGGGCAGCCGGCGGGCGAGATCCTCGGCCTCACCCTTCGAGATGCGCTGCGCCAGCAGGTTCAGGGTGGAGCAGCTGATGTTTTCGGCCTGCTCCGGTTCGATCCCTGCCTCCTGCCGGACAATTTCGAGGAAACTGTCGTAGTTCATGCTCCGCCCCCTTGGGATCGGTGGCAATTCGTCTCAACCTGTCGCGGCTCGCTGCCGTCGCGTTCACCATCCCGGGGCGAACGCCCCGTCCTGTTCGCAACCGCCGCGGTGGTGTTACGGCCCGGGCGGGCGCAGGTACTCGGCAACGTTCTGGTGCTTGCGGTCGCGGGCCTTCGCCCCCTTCTCCGCGGGCGTCTCCTCGGCGATCGGGGTCTTCACGGAGCGCCCGACCTCTTCCTTGTTGCGGTACACGACCGGTGGCATCCCGCGAATCGCCTTGAGGACGTCGGGTGGTGCACCCTCCCGCTCCGCCTCCTGCAGCAACGCCTCCCTGTCCGCCGGGTAGTCGACCGCGTTCAGGTACTGCAGTACCTCCTGCGTCGTAGTCATGTCTGGTGCGCTACCCAGGAAGGGCCGCTGAACCCCTCCCGCTCGTGGTGTGCGTGCGGGGTGCGTGGTCCGCGCAATTCCGTGCCGGTGCCGGCGCAGATGCTTGCCCCGCCGACAGGCAGGGTAGGTGGCGCGTATGACTGCCGACCTGGTTCAGCTGCAGCAGTACCGCGGCGGCATGGACCACCCGGCGGACGACAACCACCCTGGAGACGAAGGAAGGACCGCCAAGCGATGAAGACCCTAGGCTCGATCGTGCCGAGCCCGCCCGGGTGGTATGCCCGATGGCGGTTCGGCCCGACCCACACAGTCTCGTACCCGATCACGGTGTGGGCCCTGGCACGGGACAACACAAGCGACCGAACTTCGGTCGTCGGCGTCGACACCAACGGGTTGTGGCCCGGGGGCGCGGACGAGCGCCCGGGCGGCGAGTTCGTCCGGTACATCTACCAGCCCGTCGAGGCGGCCCTGCCGGACGACGTGTTCAACCCGGTACAGAGCCCCTCGGAGCCGGCAACCCAGCCCACCGGCTCGGGCGCCCGCTGAGCTGGGGCGGGCGCGCAACCCGTACAGACTGCGGATGCGCTGACCGGCACGTTGCCCGTGGTCGCCGTCCGGTCGGATGAGGCGGCGATCAGGGGTACGCCTCGTCGTTGCGGATGACGTGGAAGACCGCATTGATGAGGGCCAGGTGGGTGAGCGCCTGCGGGAAGTTGCCGAGGTGCCGGCCGCTGTCGGGTTGGATCTGCTCGGCGTACAGCCCGAGCGGCCCGGCGAAGGACAGCAGCTTGCCGCACAGCCGTCGGCCGCGTTCCACCTCGCCGATCTCCACCAACGCGGACACCAGCCAGAACGAGCACACCGCGAACGTGCCCTCCTCGCCCGTGAAGCCGTCGTCGGTGGTTTCGGTGCGGTACCGCAGCACGAGGTCGTCGACGGTCAGCTCGGCGGCGATGGCCAGCACGGTGGCCCGGACCCGCGGATCGTCCGGCGGCAGGAAACGGACCAGCGGCACCAGCAGCAGCGAGGCGTCGAGCATGCCGGTGTCGTAATCCTGCTTGAAGACGCCGTGCTCATCGACGCCGTTGGCCAGGACGTCGGCGTGGACATCGTCCGCGTACTGCTGCCACTGCTCGGCGCGGCCCCACTCCTCGCGCAGCCGGGCCAGGCGAGCGCCCCGGTCCAGTGCCACCCAGCACATCACCTTCGACGACGTGAAATGCCGTGGCTCGCCGCGGACCTCCCAGATGCCGCGGTCCGGTTCGCGCCAGTGCTTCGCAGCGCTCTCCACCTGGTGCACCAGCACCTGCCACAGCCGGTCGTCGAGCCAGTCGCGGGCCTTGGTGTACAGGTACACCGAGTCCACCATCGTGCCCCACACGTCGTGCTGGTGGTGCTGGAATGCGTCGTTGCCGACCCGTACCGGGCGCGCGCCTTCGTAGCCGTGCAGATGGTCCAGGGGGTGCTCGGTGAGGTCGTGCTCGCCGCCGACGCCGTACATGACCTGCAGGTCGATGTACCGGCTGGCGATCTCGGTGATGAACCGGCGGTAGTCGTCGGCCTCCCAGGTGAGGCCAAGCGTGTTCAGCGCCCAGAGCGTGAACGAGGAGTCGCGGATCCAGCTGTACCGGTAGTCGAAGTTGCGCTCGCCGCTGGGGGTCTCCGGCAGGGAGGTGGTGGCCGCGGCAGCGAGTGCGCCGGTCGGGGCGTAGCTCAGCCCCTTCAGGGTCAGCGCGCTGCGCTCCAGGTGCGCCCGGAAGGGGTGGTCCGGGAAATCACCCCGGGCCAGCCAGCGCTGCCAGTGGTGGGCGGTCCAGATCAGCCGCCCCTGTGCGTTGTCCCAGTCGCGCGGCGGCTCGCGCGAGGTCCACGACAGCGCGCAGAACCGCCGGTCGCCGTCCTTCATCAGAGTCCGGCCGACCGCGCGGGTCGCCTCGAAGCCGATCCGCAGGTCGGTGGTGAGCCGCAGCTGGATGTCGCTGCCGTCCGCGTGGCAGAGGCCCTCGTGGTAGTCCGGGCCCGGGTACTCCCAGCGCCCCGGCTGCCGGCCGTAGCAGAAGATCGGCTCACAGTCCAAGTTGAGTTGCACCTCACCGCTGACGCAGCGGATCGTGCGCAGCAGCACGTGCTCGGCGTCGTAGTCGGTCGGCGCGCGGCGGTGCGTCCGGGATCGCTCGGTGTCGTGGTGCCAGGGGCCCATGAGCAGGACGTCGCAGACGATGAGCCAGCCGGTCGGCGTGCCCCAGCTGGTCTCCAGCACCATGGTGCCCGGCAGGTACCGGCGGGCGGCCGGCACCATGGTGTCCGCGGGCCCCACACGGAATCCGCCGGCATCCCGGTCGAGGATCGCGCCGAAGACGCTGGGCGAGTCGAGCCGCGGCAGGCACAGCCACTCCACGTTCCCGCTGGGCGCGACGAGTGCGGTCGTCTCGCAGTCGGATAGGAACCCGTACGACTCGATCGACGGGAACGACGACGCTCGCATCACCCAACCGTTGCCCGGCCCAGGCCGATCCGTACCCTCTCGCCGGGGTGAGGCGGGCACCGGGCATGATCACCGCGTGCGTGGGTAGGCCGCAACGTGGCGCTGAAGCGCTGAAGCGCTGAAGCGATGCGCAGAAGCGAACAGGAGGGCCCAGGAAATGTCGTCGCTCCCCGAGTACGAACGGAAGGCGCCGCGGCCAGAGCTCTCGGTGAACCCGCTGTTCACCAGGGAGCCGGTCCGGATCCCCCGGGACCGGCTGCCACACACCGAGCTCGACCCGCAGGTCGCCTACCAGGTGGTCCACGACGAGCTGCTGCTCGACGGCAACCCGCGGCTCAACCTCGCCACATTCGTCACCACCTGGATGGAGCCTGAGGCCACTCGGCTGGCGACCGAAAGCCTCACCAAGAACATGATCGACCGAGACGAGTACCCGCGCACCGCCGACATCGAGATCCGTTGCGTGCGGATGCTGGCCGCGCTCTGGCACGCCCCCGACGCGGGGCGGGCGCCAGGCTGCTCGACGTCCGGTTCGAGTGAGGCGTGCATGCTCGGTGGGCTGGCCCTCAAGCGCCGCTGGCAGCACGCGCGCCAGGCCGCGGGACTGCCGACGCAGCGGCCGAACATCGTCATGGGGATCAACACCCAGGTCTGCTGGCAGAAGTTCGCCAACTACTGGGATGTGGAAGCTCGGCTGGTACCGATGGAGGGGGATCGGTTCCATCTGTCGGGGCCCGCGGCCGTGGAGCGCTGCGACGAGAACACGATCGGCGTGGTGGCCATCCTGGGTTCCACGTTCGACGGCAGCTACGAGCCGGTCGCGGAAATCTGCGCCGCCTTGGACGAGTTGCAGGGACGCACCGGATGGGACATCCCGGTGCATGTCGACGCGGCGTCCGGCGGGATGATCGCGCCGTTCTGCGACCCGGACCTAAACTGGGATTTCCGGCTGCCCAGGGTCGCCTCGATCAACGTGTCCGGGCACAAGTACGGTCTCGTCTGCCCGGGCCTCGGCTGGGTGGTCTGGCGCGCCGCCGCCGCGCTGCCGGAGGACCTGGTGTTCCGGGTCAACTACCTGGGCGGCGAGATGCCGACGTTCGCGCTCACGTTCTCCCGTCCCGGCTCGCAGGTCGTCGCGCAGTACTACAACTTCCTGCGCCTCGGCTTCGAGGGGTACCGCAGGGTGCAGCTCCACAGCCGGGACGTCGCGGCCGCCTTGGCGGACCAGATTGCCGGGCTGGGGCCGTTCCGGGTGCTCACCAGGGGTGACGAGCTGCCGGTGCTGGCGGTCACGCTGCGCGAGGACATCACCGCGTACAGCGTGTTCGACGTCTCGTTGAAGCTGCGTGAGAGCGGCTGGGTCGTACCGGCGTACACGTTCCCCGAGCACCGCACCGACCTGGCGGTGCTGCGTATCGTGGTGCGCAACGGGTTCAGCCACGATCTGGCCGACCTGTTGCTGAGCGACCTGCGCCGGGCGCTGAGCCGGCTCGAGCGGCAGCCCGCCCCGGTCCACGGCCCGGAGTCGGTGTCGTTCACGCACGGCGCCAGCCGTCCCACCGATCGCGCATGACCACCAGCGGCCGGACGCCCGGGCCGACATGACCACCGCCCACGCGGGTAGCCCGGCACCATGACCAGCGGAGTGCTCTTCGATCTCGACGGCACGCTCGTCGACACCTCATACCTGCACACCGTGTCGTGGTGGCAGGCGTTCCGTCAGTATGAGCGCGACGTCGAGATGGCAAAAATCCATCGAGCCATCGGGATGGGTGCCGACCGGATCATCGACCACCTGCTCGGACCCGACCACGACCGGTACGACGACGACAACATCCGCGCCGCACACACCAGCCTCTACGCCCAGTACTGGTGGCGCGTCCGCCCCACGCCCGGCGCGCGCGAACTGCTGCAGGCCGTCGACGAACGCGGCATGCGGGCCGTGATCGCCTCCTCCGCGACCCGGACCGAGCTCGACATCATGCTGATCGCCCTCGACGCACACGACTTCGTCGACACCGCCACGTCACTCGACGACGCCGGCGCGAGCAAGCCGGCACCGGACACCGTCCAGGTCGCGCTCGCCCGGACCAAACTCTCCCCGGAAGAGGTGGTGTTCGTCGGCGACTCCGTCTGGGACATCCACGCCGCCGGCGCACTCGCCATCCCCTGCATCGGCCTGACCTGCGGCGGCATCAGCGCCGCAGAGCTGCTCGAGGCGGGCGCAGTCCGCGTGTACGACCATCCGCGGGCGCTGCTCGAATCACGCGACGCTGCCCTCAGCCGCTGAGGTACGACGGCGCATGCGCGGCCCGATTGCGGGTAGCTGCCGACGACTCACAGAAAAGGAGGTACCGGGATGCCGGTGCTGGCCATCGACCGATTCGAACGCTTCTTCCGGGCGGCGGCGAGCCTGGACGTGGATAAGAACGACCTCAAACGCTACAGCGACTTTGTCGACCAGAAGGTCTACGACCTGCTCCTGATCGCACAGGCCACGGCGAAGGCGAACGGTCGCGACGTCATCGCGCCGCACGACCTGCCGGTGACGAAGGGCCTGCAGGAGCGCATCCACGAGTTCCGGAAACTCGACGAAGAGATCGAGCTGCGCCCCATCCTGGACGCGCTCACCCCAAGGCCACCGCTGGACCTCGCGCTGGGCGACGAGACCGAGCGCCGGCTGCCGGGCATCGTCGGCGGCCTGAGCGTCGCGCTCGCGCGTACCTTCAAGATCATGGACCCGGAGCTGAAGAATCCGCAGACCGCACACTGGGAGGGAGCGCTCCAGGTCTTCAACCTTCTGCTGTGATCGAAAGGCACCAGCACATGATGACGCGGCACGTCGGCAACGACGGCCGCGTCGCCTTTTGCCGCACGGTCGCGCGTCCTTGCCGTGACCGAGGAGTTTGGCGTGGGCGCCGTCGGCGATGACCTGAGTGCTGCGGCGGAGGCGACGCGGAGCGCGTGTTATCGACAGCATGTTGGTAACATGGCGACATGATGTCGATAAGATGCGATGGTGGCCGCTGATGTTCCTGGCATGGAGGGAGCTACGCTTCGCTCGGGTGCGGTTTTTGCTGGTGGCCGCAGTGATAGCACTGATCGCGGTGCTGATGGTGATGTTGTCCGGGTTGTCGGTCGGCCTGGTCCGCGACGGAGTGTCAGGTCTGCAGAACCTGCCGGTGACCTCGTTCGCGTTCGCGCACGGCGTGCAGATCGATTCGGCGTTCTCGCGCAGCGTCGTGGACATGTCGGCGGTAGATGCCTGGCAGAAGCAGCCGGGGGTCGCCGATGCCGCTCCGTTCGGCAACGTGCTGGTCAACACCCGCACAGACAAGGGCGCCGAGATCGATCTGGCGCTGTTCGGGGTTCAGCCAGGCTCGTTCGTGTCCCCGGCGGTGAGTTCGGGAGAGCGGCTCGGTCCCTCGGACGGGATCGTGGTGAGCCCGACCGCGCTGGACGCGGGTCTGCACATCGGCGATGTCGTCACGGTGGCGAGGCTGGGCACAAAGATGCGAGTGGTGGGGGTCACCCGGCAGCAAGACACGTTCGGGCATGTGGACGTCGCCTACGTCCCGCTGCCACTGTGGCAGGCGATCAAGTCCGGCACGGCCCCGGGCACGCCGTTGCCCGCGCACGCCGCGCAGGAGATCACCGCAGTTGCCGTACGCGCCCACGCCGGTACGTCGGTGGACCTGGCCGCCGGCGACGCCGCAGCGGACACCGAGAGCCTCACCCTGTCGCAGTCCTACGGCGCCTCGCCCGGCTACACGGCCGAGACGACGACCCTGCAGCTGATCCAAGGCTTCCTCTACGCGATCTCGGCTCTCGTCGCGGGCGCGTTCTTCGCCGTGTGGGCGATCCAGCGCAAGCAGGAAGTGGCAGTCCTGCGAGCACTGGGCGCTTCGACCTCATGGGTGCTGCGCGACGCGCTGATGCAGGCTTTCGTCCTGCTGACCGGTGCGGTGGTCGTCGGGGTGGGCATCGGGCTCGGCTTCGGCGTCTGGGTCGCCGGCAGCGGCGCTCCGTTCGCCCTGAGTCCGCCGAGCATCGGTGCCGCCGCGGTCGGCCTGGTCGTGCTCGGCCTGGTCGGCGCGGGCGCCGCCGTCATCCGCCTGACCTCCATCGACCCCGCGACCGCGCTGGGAGGAAACCGATGAGCAACCACGCCATTGCCTCAGCCACCGCGTCCGGTGACCGTAGCGGGACCCCTCAACCGGGGCTGGAGCTGCGGGCGGTCTTTCTGCGGCACGGCAATGCCGCCGAGACGGTGCAGGCCCTCGACGATGTCCATCTGAGCGTCCGGCCGGGCGAGCTGGCCGCGATCGTCGGGCCGTCCGGCGCGGGCAAGTCCAGCCTGCTCGCGGTCGCCGGTGGGCTGGCCCGTCCCGACCGGGGCAGCGTCACGGTGGCCGGACACGACATGACGGTCGCCAGTCGCCGGGTGCGTACCGGTCTGCGGCGGCGGCATGTGGGGTTCGTGTTCCAGTCCGGTAACCTGCTGCCCGCGTTGACCGCCGTCGACCAGCTGCGCCTGGTGCAGCGCCTCGGGCCGCGGGCCGAGCGTACCGGCCGCGACCCCTATGAACTGTTGGCCGAGGTCGGCTTGGCCGATATGGCCACTCGCCGTCCGGATCAGCTGTCCGGTGGCGAGCGGCAACGCGTGGGGATCGCCCGAGCGCTGGTGACCGAGCCGGATGTCCTGCTGGTCGATGAGCCCACCGCCGCGTTGGACCGGGCTCGCAGTCACGACATCGTGCAGTTGCTGGCGCGCGAAGCCGCCCGCCGTTCGGTCGCGGTGGTCATGGTCACCCACGACCATGACGTGCTGCAATACTGTGACACGGTCTACGAGATGATCGACGGCAGGCTCACCGCCGCCACGTGAAGACGACAGCGGGCGCGGGCACGACCAGCACCAGCGCGTCGCCGGGAGGACGGGAGCCGCAGTGCCGAAGATCCAAGCCTCGACCGTCGCCGAGCACCGGGCCGCGCAGCGCGCCGCACTGCTGGACGCCGCCCGCGCCCTGCTGTCACAACACCCCGACCAGATCCCCAGCCTCGCCGACGTCGCCCAGCACGCCGGGCTCGCCCGCTCCAGCGCCTACTCGTACTTCAAGTCCCGCACCGACATGTTCGACGCCCTGGTCACCGACACGTTTCCCCGCTGGGCGGCCTACGTCGGCAAACACATGGACGCCGCCGCAACACCCGGGCAGAAGATCCTCGCCTACGTCGAGGCCAACCTGCAGCTTGTCGCGCGCGGAGACCACGCACTGGTGCGGGCACTGTCGGGCATCGGCAGCAGCGAAGCCCTGGCCACCTCCAGCAAGCTTCTGCACGACAGCCTTCAGGTCCCGCTGCAGGCCGCGCTGGCCGAGCACGGAGCAGCTCACCCCGAGCGCATGGCGGAGCTGATCCAGTCGATCGTCTACACGCTCAGCCGCATGATCGAAAGCGGACTGGCACTGCGCGCCGCCACCGGCCTCGCCCGTGAACTACTCGCCCCCTACGTGGAGAAGATCACCAACTGACCCACCCTCTTACCGATATGATGTCGGCAGGTGGGTCGGGGTGAGCACCTTTCAAGCCGACCCGAATCCGCGCACGACGCTCAGCGCCAGCAACCCGGGAACACATCGACAAGCGCAGCCGGCCGCCGCTGATCCGCATCGCTCTCGGCGTATCGACGTGAACCGCTCATCACTTTTGATCATGACCAGTGCTTGCCGACCGCCGATGTAGCGCGGCACGGCTTGCGATCCGTGACCAGCGTCCGGGGCGCCGGACCTGGCAGGCCGACGTCGGTGGCGTGTTCGAGCATCGTTTGCCCTCACCCGGCGGGGGTAGTGTTTCGACATGACCGAGGGCGCGCCGCGGCAGCGAAGCGTTTCGCCGACGAGGGAGAGCCCGTGCGGCTGACCCTGACAGAGTCGCTGCCGCCGCAGCCGCCGTCGATCGGTGAAGCCCGCCAGATGCTTGCTGTACTGCTGAGCCTGACCAACGCCGACGAGCGCTCCTGCTACCGCCTTGCGGTCCTGCTCACCGAAGCCTGCGCGAACGTCGTGCAGCACGGCGAGCCTGGGACCGCGCTTGACCTGCACATCGCGATCGAGGCCGGCACCTGTGTGCTGGAGGTCGGCAACCGTGGCCGCGTCCCGAACGGCGGGACGTTTCCCGCCCTTCCGTTGGACCCGGAACAGACCAGCGGCCGTGGTCTGGCGTTGATCGCCGCGATGTCGGACCGGGCCGAGTTCGTCCCCACGGCCCCGGGCTGTGTGCTGCTGCGCATGACTTTGGCGCTGCCCGGGCATCCAGATGCGCGGGCGGCGGGCCGATCCGGTCCGTAGGCTGACGTCGGGGATCGATGGCTCGCGCGTGAGGGGAGGGCCGTGGGGTGGACCTGTCGTTGACGATCCGGCCGGGCCGTGGGTGTGTTGTCGTGCAGGCGGGCGGGGTTCTTGACCTCGCCACGACCCCCGACGTGCGGGAACGGCTGCAGCAGGCTGTCGATGAAGGTGCCCGTCATGTGGTGCTGGACCTTGCCGGTGTGCGGCTCATCGACTCGACCGCATTGGGCATGATCGTGTGGCTGCACAAACAGCTGGTGCAGGACGGCGGAGGGGTGTGCATCGCCGGCGCCCGGCCGATGGTGCGCACCGTGTTCGAGCTGACGTCGGTGGACCGTCTCGTCGGCATCTACGACAGCGTGGAAGCGGCCGAGGACAGCCTGGCCGCCGACGCGGCGCCCTGACCCTGGCGGCGCCGGTCAGCCAGGCCCGGGTGCGCTCGCGCGGGCCTGGTCGGCGCCCGCACTCGTGCGCCGGAGTTGCCCGTGACGGCCGTACCAGTCGATGATCAGCAGCGTGGCGTCGTCGGCGAGGGCGGGGCCGGCCACCCGCAGGACCGCGTCGGCCAGCACCCGGGTCGCCTCCCGCGGGTGCAGGTCCGCGACCGAGCGCAGCTCGCTGTCCAGGTCCAGCCGCGCCGCCCGGTTCTCCCGCATCCCGTCGGTGACGACCACCAGACGGTCTCCCGGCCGGAGCTTCACCTCGCTGGTCTGAAAGGTCGCGTCGGGCACCATGCCGAGGGGGAAGTTGCGCGGCAGCCGCACGGTCTCCACCTGACCGTCCCGGACCAGCAGCGGCGGCAGATGCCCGGCATTGATCATCGTGCACACGCCGCCGGCCAGGTCGATCCGGCCGAGCACCGCGGTGATGAACGTGCTACCAGGGGACGCGTGCGCGGCCACCGCGGCGTTCGCGAGGACCGCCTGCTCCACCAGGTCCAGCCCGCGGCGGCGGGTGTTGCGCAGGCTGCCCACACCCAGCGTCGCGGTCAGCGCGCTGGCCACGCCGTGACCCATGGCGTCGGTGACGCTGAAATGCAGCACGTCGCGGGCCAGGGAGTAGTCGAAGGTGTCCCCGCCGATGCTCGCCGCCGGCTCCATCCACCCCGACAGGGTGAACGCACCCGCCTCACAGGTGTACGCCCCGGGCAGCAGCCGCCGCTGGATCTCCGCCGACAGGTTGAACGGCATGGTCCGCTGCCCCCACTCGAACAGATCCGTGTGCCGCCGGTTCGCGATCACCACAAACCCCAACAGGTGCGCGGCCCGGCTGATCTCCTGCACGGCGCGGGCGTCCGGCTCGACCGGCAGCACCAGCTCCAGCAGACCAATCGCCTCACCCCGCTCGGTGACCGGCGCCAGCACCGTCCACCCGTCCGGACCGCCGAACACCCGCGGCATCTGCGAACGCAGCGCCTGCTCCTGGACCCCGCCGTCGAACGGCAACACGGTGGCCACCTCGTCACCACCTCGCCGGCCCCCCTCGTCCCCGGTGGCCTCGTCCAGCGGCACATACGCCAGCCGGACCAACGCCCGGCCACCCAGATCAGCGATCAGGAACGACACCGACCGCGCGTCAAGCGCGGTACCGAGCTCGCGAGTGACCGACTCCACGGCATCCACCGGCGCGGCGTCCTCGGCCGCGCCCAGCACCGCAGCCATCATCGACGTGTCACCGATGTCCATTTGCGGAGCATACGACCGGCCCGCGGACACGCAGCCGGAGTCGGCGGGCAGCAGTGGCCGCGGTCGGCGTCGTCCGGCGACCGCGGCCGGCTGTACGCGAACTCGATGGGGTTATACGCCCGGGCGTACCTCGACTGTGCTGAGCCCGGCGTCGCCCGGATGCCACGTGGTGGTGAGGGCGACGTACCGCGCTGTGGTGGTGCCCAGCTTGACCGAGCCCAGCTGCGTGCCCGCCGCGACCGAGCCGACGTCGGTGAAGGTCAGGCCGTCGTCGCTGACCGACACGGTCGCCGCCGGGGCCTGCGTCCCGTTCCAGGTCAGCCTGACCGTGTCGATCGCGGCGGAGCGCCCGAGATCGACGACCATGCGCCCGTCCGGTCCGGGGACCCAGGCCGTGCCTGCGTCGCCGTCGACGGCGAGCGACGGCGGGGTCATGCCCTGCGGAAGCACGGATGCGGGGAACGTCTCCGTGCCGAGCGCGAGGTCGGCAACCGGGTACGGGTGGGCGGAGGGGTAGGACACGGTCTTGACCATGCCCGTCGGCGGCAGGCCGGCGCCCAGTACCTCGCCGGTCTCGAGGTTGGTCAGCAGCACCGAGCGGGCCGTGCCGTGGGAGGAGACCTGGATGGTGCGCGCGTCGGTGACGACGGCGGTCAGTCCGGCCGGTGCCGTCCCCTTACCCGGCGTCACCGCGGTGGCCCGCGGGGCGAGCACGACGGCCGAGCCCGGGCGGAGCGTCACGTCCAGCACCGAGGACGTCGCCCCGACGCGCTGGGTGCCGGCGTACAGCGCGACAGCGCCGCCGTCGTGCGGGATCGTGACCGCCGTGGTGGCCGCGGCGCCGGAAAGGTTGAAGACGACCAGGAAGCCGTCGACCAGCGCGGCCTGCGTGGCGGGGTTCGACGTCGTCGGCTCGGGCCGCGCGGCCTGCGCGGCCGTCGCGGCGGCGGCGCCCGGCACCATCTCGATCAGGCGCGGCCCCTGACCGCCGTCGGCGAGGCGGATCACCTGCTGGGTGTCGCTCGCGCGGGAGACGGTGATCGGGGCGCTGGAGCCCCGGACGACGAACCCGCCCTTGTTCTCGACGGAGATCCACCCGCCGTGGGACTCGAGCGCGCGGTTGCCGGTCTCCCGGTGCCGCGCGACGTCCTGCCAGGTGACGCCGTCCGTCGAGGTCTGGACGATGTACTCCTCTCCCGCCGCGGACTCCCAGCCCAGCTGCACCTGCGACAGCGCGATGGGCCCGCCGAGGTCGACCTGGATCCACGAGTCGCCCCGGAGCCGGTCCGCCTTCGACACGGCCCAGCGGGTGGTCGGGCTGCCGTCGGTGACGGCGCTCGCGGGGAGCCCGGTGTCGGCGCTCGACGCCGTCACCGGCCGCTTGGCCGCGACGTCGGTGCCGTTGGGCGAGAACGCCCGGAAGTGGTACAGCGAGTAGCCGTACTGGGCGTTGCCCCGCACCCCCTGCATCCGCACGTACCGCGTCGTGACCGGCGCCGGTGCCGTCTGCCCGGGCGGCGTCAGGTCCAGGGTGTCGAGGCGCGCGACGTTGACGTCCGCCGGAGCGTTGCCGTAGGCCGCGGCCGTGCGCCAGGTCTGCCCGTCGTCGGAGACCTGGACCAGGTAGCGGGCGCCGGCCGCCGACTCCCACGCGACGCGGACCGAGCCCAGCTTGGTCGGGGCTCCCAGGTCGACCTGGAGCCAGGAGTCCGGCCGGGTGCGCTCGGCGACCGAGACGGCCCAGCGGGTCGACGGGTTGCCGTCGGTCACATGGGCAGCCGTGTACCCGTTCGCGACGTCCTCACTGGACGCCGTCGCCGGCCGGCCGGCCGCGGCATCGGCGGGCGGCGCCGAACCGTCGCCGGGGCCGTACGCGTGCAGCGAGTAGATGGAGTAGCCGTACTTGGCGTTGCCCTGCTGACCGAGCATGCGCACGTACCGGGCGGTGGTGGGCGCGTCGAACGTGAGGTCGTCCACGCGGGCGGCTTTCGCGTCGGCCGGGTCGGCGGGGATCCTGGCCGGCGGGGCGACCGTGGTGGTGCCCTCCGCCGTCGTGTAGCTCCGCGAGCCGCGCAGGCCGAACGCGCCGCCCATGTCGAGGTTGCGGACCGAGACGATGCCGTCATCGGCCCCGGCGCCCGTGGAGGCGTAGACCGCCGCCCCCGTAGGCAGCGTCACCTGCCCCGCGTAGCCGGACCCGACCTGCAGGACCGACGCCGTGCCGTCGAAACCGTCGCGCGGCCGAACGTACGTCGTGACGTCGCGGGAGGCGACCTTCGCGCCCGTCGACGGGTACAGGAACGGCGTCGCGCCCGAGACCTGGAACAGCCACGAGTCGTGGCCGGGCACCCACGGGAACTTGACGTACCCGGGCTTGCTGAGGGCGGCCGCCCACGCCGTCGTGCTCTGCTGCATGACGATCCCCGCGCTGACGCCGTAGTCGCGCACGCCCGCGGCGGCGGCGAGGGCCTGCGCGTCGGTCAGGGGCCGCACCGGCCCGGCGGCCGAGCTTGCCGCGTGGTCGTGCAGCAGGTAGGAAATCGCGATCTCCGCGCGCGCCTCGGGCTCGTACTTCGCCTCGCCGGAGAACTTCGTCAGCCGGTTCGCCGGCGCGTACGCCTGGTAGGCGGCCAGGCCCGCGGCCAGGTGCTGCTCGGCGGTCACCGCCTCGGGGCGGCGCAGGACCTGGCCGACGAACGCCAGCGGGATCACGTCACGGCCGTAGAGGAACTCGCGGTCGGCCACCATCGGCATGAACGGCTCGCCCTGCGCCGACATGCCGAGCTGGAGCGAGTTCCACAGCTCGGCCGAATTCGGCTGGTGCAGCAGGATGTCGGGCACCGGCCGGCCGTTGAGGATGAACTGGATGGAGTTGCGGCCGCCCGAACGCCAGATGTCCGACTGGTAGTGCGGCGCGTACGCCCCGTGATTCTCCACGAGGTAGGTGTCGTTGATGTTGTGCATCGTGTTGCTCGAGATCGGCGCCCCGCCCACCTGCGCCGGATTGTTGCGGTCCGCGGTCGGCTGCCCGGCCGCGTTGCGGCCCCAGGTGTTCAGCTGGTCGGCCCAGCGCCCCGCATCCGGGTCGTCGGGCGCCCACGCGACGCCCGGGGCCAGGGCCTGGGTGTACACGCCGGACTCCTCCAGCGCCGTGTCCGCCTGGTAGGCGCCCTCGGGCCACCGAGCGTCCCAGCTGCCCGACAGCGGGTCCTGCCCGAAGTTCAGGTCGGCGGTGTACTTCGCCTGGCCCGTCGCGATGGTCTTGAGGTTCGCCTGCGTGACCGGGTCCAGCTCGTCCCACAGCAGCCGGCCCGCGTCGAGGAAGTACGACTCGAATGTCGAGTCCCAGAACAGCCGCTTGCCCCACGTGCCGTCCGCCCGGACGAGCCGGTTGTCCGCGGCGAACTTCTTGATCGTGGCCAGCGTCTGCGCACGCAGCACGTCCTTGCTCACGCCCGCGAGGCCGGCGTCGTAGTCGCCGTGCGTGAGCAGGACGGCGTTGCCCAGGACGACGGCGAAGTTGTAGTCCGTCAGCTGGTACGCGCCCGCCGCCGGGTCCCACACCGTCTCGACCCACCGGGTGTGGCGCAGCAGCGCACCGTAGTAGTCGGCGGCGACGGCATCCGGGGCGCCGAAGGCGGGGGCGTCGGCCGCAACCGCCTCCGGGGGTACGAGCGCGGCGGTCACGACGAGCGCGACGGACGCGGCGGAGGTCGCGAGGGCGGAGAGCAGACGGCGCATGTGTTGCCCTTTCAAGTGGCTGACGCGAACCCCGAAACGCTGGACAGGGTTGCTCGCCGCCTCGACGACCGGATGCCCGGAGTTCCTGACCCTCCGCCCGATCGAATGATCAATGAGTTTCGCGGTTCGGATCTGACGGCGTCAAGACGCTAATACGAATTATCATGCGCTTGGTCAGGTCAGCCGTGTTTCTCGCCCCGCTGCTGGACCTGGCCGCCCGGCGGCCAGGATCAGCCGGCCGCAGCACCATCCCGGCCGCGGCCGAGGAACACATGGCTGCCCCGCCCGGCCGACGCGCTCGACCAATGAGCCGGACCTACCGCGACGACGCGCGATCGTCCTCGGCGGGCAGCCCATCCACCGCCGTGGCCTCGGTCGAAGGCGCCTGGTCGAGCGTGAGGCGGCGCGTGCTGGGCAGCGTGAGCACAA
Source organism: Dactylosporangium sp. CA-139066 (assembly GCF_050936175.1). Classification (NCBI taxonomy): domain Bacteria; kingdom Bacillati; phylum Actinomycetota; class Actinomycetes; order Micromonosporales; family Micromonosporaceae; genus Dactylosporangium; species Dactylosporangium sp. CA-139066. The sequence goes on from NZ_JBNJNH010000001.1 coordinate 6,056,183, forward strand.
CGGCGGTGCTGGCCACCTGCCAGACCGCGCCGACCCAGAACAGCGAACCGATGCCGATCGTCAGGCCGACCGGGCCGGCGAGGGCCAGCCCGAGCGGGCCCAGACCGAACGTGCCGAGCGTGACGTACGAGTTGACCCGGGCCAGCGCGTCGGCGCGGATCCGCCGCTGCGTCGTGGTCGTCCACAGCGCCATGAAGACGGACGAGCCGACGCCGGCCAGGACGGTGCCGACGAACACGCCGAGCGTGGGCAGGCCCGCAGCGAGGAACGCCGACGGCGCCGCCCAGCCCAGCGACGCGCCGACGGCCACGAGCAGCGGACGGCGGGGGCGGCGGCCAAGCATGGCCAGGCCGCCGAAGACCGCACCGCCGCCGTATCCGGCCATGATGAGACCCCAGGACCGGGCACCGTCGAGTCGCTGGTCGGCGGCGACTGGGCCGAGGGCCAGGAACGGGCCCCAGACGATGAGGTTGAACAGCGAGAACTGCAGCGTCGTCACCCACAGCCAGGTGTGCGACGAGAACTCCGACCAGCCCTCGCGAAGGTCGGCGATCAGGTTGCGGCGCGGTGTGCCCGGCAGCGGCGGCACGTTGATCAGGGCGAGGCACAGCACGCTGACGCCGTAGGTGGCCGCGTCGACGGCGATGACGATCGCGGGCGAGGTCACCGCGACCAGCAGGCCGGCGATCGCCGGCCCGGCGATGCGCGCGGTGGACTGCGCCAGGCCGAGCAGCGCGTTGGCGTCGGTCAACTGCTCGGCCGGCGCGATCTGCGAGGTGAGAGCGCTCAGCGCCGGGTTGAAGAACGCCTCGCCGACGCCGAGCAGGACCGCCGGGATGATCAGCAGCCAGAGCGGGGCCGCACCGACGAGGATGATCGCGGCAAATCCGGCCTGGGTCACGAACCGCAGCACGTCGGCGCCCAGCATGACCTGACGGCGGCCGATGCGGTCGGCGACCACGCCGCCGCCGAGCACGAGCACCACCTGCGGCAGGATGCGAGCGGCGAGCACATAGCCCAGCCCCGCCGGGCCGACGCCGCTCTGCAGCACCGCGAACGCCGTGGCAACCGTGGACATGTTGGTGCCGAGCATTGAGGTCGCATAGCCCGCGAAGTAGCGTCGAAAGCCACGGTCGCGCAGCACCGCCACCCGGCCCTCGCCCGGCCGCAATCGGCTCAGCACGCTCATCGGAGCGAGCCTATTCGAGCGCCGCCGGCACCGCCGCGCGACGGTCGAGGGGACAGCCGTAGGAGCGGATGAAGTCCTCCGGCGGTCGGCGCCGTACGGGGTGAGGCGGGCACGTCGGGTTCGACGACGTGCCGGCGCTCCATAAATGATCTGTACATCGACCAGACATGATCTGTAATGGCAGTCCTGGAACAATGTGGCACGTAAATTTCCGGGGGCAGCAAAGTAACGCACAGGTCAAGGCCCCGGGTCATTCATACGCCCGCAACACACGCTTCACAACCTGGGCATACGTGCGCCGGACGGCACAGAAAAAGGATAGCCGGAATCGCTTTGCGGATTGCCGCACGCCGCCGCGCGCCCCTAGCGTGATGCGGGTTGTCACCCCGCCTCGTCCAACAATCTTGAACGGGAGAGACTCAGTGACGCAAACCAATGATGTGGCGCAATGGACAATACCGGGCCAGTTGAGACTGCGCGCCGCGCAGTGGCCGGCCACGATCGCGCACCAGGTGGCGGGAGCGGCCGACCTTACCTATGGCCGGTGGGACGCCGCCTCTGACGCCGCCGCCCACGGGCTGCGGGCGCGCGGCGTCACCCCTGGCTCCCGTGTCCTGCTCAACGTCTCGTCGCGGTACTGGACGGACTACGCCATCGCCTGGGCCGGTGCGCTCAAGGCGGGCGCCGTCGCCGTGCCGGTGTCCCCGTCGGCTGGGCGCGAGCAGGCCACGGCGGCCTTCCACGCGTCACGGGCGGTGCTCGTCGTCGGCGACAGCGATCTCGTTGACGCCGATCGGTGCACCGTGGCCGATCTGCTCGCCGGGCAGCCGAACACGCCGCTCGCCGTGCCGGTGTCGCCCACGGACGACGCCGAGATCATCTACACGTCGGGGACGACCGGGGTGCCGAAGGGCGTCGTCGCGACGCATGAGAACCTGCTGTTCCCGCTCATGCGCTCGCGGGCGAGCCGGCCGCGTACCGCCCTGCACGCACTGCCGCCGGGCACGACCGTCGGGCAGGGCCTGCTGGTGCAGCCCCTCGGTCCGAGCCCGCACCGCACGCTCACGCTGCCGCAGTTCGTCCCCGCGGAGGTCCTCGAGGCCATCGCCCGGTATCGACCCACGGACCTGGTGCTCGTGCCCGCGATGGCCATCGCGCTGATCTCCGCCGGTGCGCGGCAGCGGTACGACCTGAGCAGCGTCGAACAGGTCCGCACCACCAGCGCCCCGATCCACCCGGCCACGTTGCAGGCCCTCGCCGAACTCTTCCCGACGGCCCGCATCCGCAACGTCTACTCGACGACCGAGTGCTGGCCGCGCCGGATGGCCACCGACTACGACCGCGACCGGCCCCGTTCGCTCGGCCGGCCCGCGGCGGGTTCCGAGGTCCGCATCGTCCTGCCGGACGGCGACGTGGCCCCGCCGGGCGTGGCCGGCGACGTCCAGCTGCGCAGCGACGCGCCGCAGCGCCGCTACGACGGCGAGAGCACGGACTCGGCGGTGTTCCTCGACGGCGGATGGACCCGGACCGGGGACATCGGCCTCGTCGACGCCGAAGGCTACTTCTACCTTGTCGACCGCAATCCCGACCTCGTCAACACCGGTGGACTCAATGTGTCCACATTGGACGTCGAGGCGTCGCTCATGGAGTTCCCGGGCGTCGTGGAGGCCGCGGTGTGCGGCGTGCCGCATCCAGTGCTCACCGAGTGCGTCATGGCCGCCGTGCGCGCGAGGCCCGGCCTGGACGTCGCCGCCCTGCAGGAGTTCGCGCGCGAGCGCCAGGGCGCCGCCGCACCGCTGCGGATCGTGATGGTCGACGACATGCCGCGCAACATGATCGGCAAGGTCGACAAGCGGCAGCTGCGCAAAGACCTGGAGCAGTACGTGGGCGCACGGCCCTACGAGCCGCCGCGAACGCCGACGGAGATCCGGGCCGCGCAGCTGTGGTCGGTGGCGCTCGACCTCGACCAGATCTCCGCGAGCGACGACTTCCTGCAGCTCGGCGGGGCGTCGCTGGCGGCGATGGAGGTGGTCAGCGAGCTGTCGGAGGAGCTCGGCCGCAAGGTCACGGTCCGGGACCTGCTTGACAGCACCAGTTTGCGGCAGTTCGCCGCGCGGGTCGACGCCGCGCCGGCGGCGGGCGACGACGAGCTGCTCGACGACGGCCGGTCGCCGAGCGAGGTCGCCGCGTGAGCACGGAGACGTTCGCGGCGACCCCGACGGTGACCGCTCCGGTGTCGTACTGCCAGGAGTCGTTCCTGGCCGCCGACGAATCCGCGGTCAACGTGCCGTCCGTCGTGGCGCTGCCCGGACCGGTGGCGGTCGATCGAGTGCGGGGGCTGCTCGACGAACTGGTGGCGCGGCACGGCGCGCTGCGCACCGAGCTGACCAGCGAGGCCGGTCCCGGCTCGCCACCCGGGCAGCGAGTGGCGGGCACGGGCCGGCTGGACCTCGTGTACGAGCGGCACGACGGCAGCGTCCGTGAGCTGCTGCCCCGGTGGCTGCTCGCCGGCTCGGAGCGGCCGTTCCGGCTCCTGGACGGCCCGCTCGCCCGCGCCGAGCTGCACGCCGCGGGTGCCCGGCACGTCCTCGTGCTCTGGCTGCACCATGCCATTTCCGATCTCAGCACCAGTCAGGTGCTCGCCGACGAGGCGGCCCGGCTGTGGCGGGGTGAGCGGCTGCCCCGCCCGGTGACCCACATGGCGGACTTCGCCCGGCAGGAGCGCGCCGTGCGCCCGACCGCGGCGCAATGGCGGTACTGGGAACAGACCCTGTCGGGGGCCGACGACACGTTCGGGCTGCCGTACCCGGCCGCCGGCGCCGCCCATCTCATGGACCGCCCCGCCCTGCCCGTGCTGCCGGCCGGCGTGGTCACCGCGCTGCAGCGGCTCGCCGCCACGGCGCGGACGACGATGACGGCGGTGCTCGCGGCGGCGAGCGTCGCGGCGCACCTCGACACGGCGCGGGAGGAGCGGGTCGTGATCGGGCTGACGGTCGGCAACCGCGACCAGCCGCACCTGCGCTCGGTGGTCGGCTGCCTGGCCGACCAGCTGCCGCTGGTCGTGGACATCGCGGGCCGGCCGACCTTCCGCGGCCTGGTCGGCCGGGTCCGTGAGGCGCTGCTCGACGCGTACGAGCACCGGCTGCCGCTAGGCCGGCTGGTGGAGCTGCTGGGCCGCCGGCCGGCGCCGCTCTTCGCGGTGAACCTCAACTTCCTGCCGCCGGCGAGGCCCGCGGCAGCAGGCGCCACACCGGCAGCAGCCGACGAGGACCTGCTCCTGCCGTACGGCATCGCCAAGTCACGGCCGGACGCGTGGTGGCTCGGCGACGCGACCCTCGCCTACCGCCCCCGGATCGACCGCGGTCTGCTGGCCGGCGAGGTGGAGGGCGACGGCCACCTGCACGGGTCCGCGCAGGTGCGCCGGTGGGCCGAGCGGTTCAGCGGCGTGCTGGAGCGGGCCGCCCGCGAGCCCGACCGCGACGTGGCCGCGCTCGTGGCCGGACTCTGAACGACATCCATCTGGAGGAAGGAGACACGGGTGACGACCCTGACACTGGCCGAGCCGGCGCGGCTGCCCACCAGCTACTACCAGCGGGACTGGGTGCGCGCGTGCGTCGAGGGCCGCTCGTACTACAGCCTACCGATCGCCTGGGACGTCACGGGCCCGCTCGACGCCGAAGCGGTGCGCGCCGCGCTGACCCACCTCACCGACCGGCATGCCGCGCTGCGCACCGGGTTCCGAATGCGCACCGGCGGCACCGATCCCGACGTGGACCAGATCGTCCAGCCGTCGGTCGACGTCGACCTGGAGGTCACGGACCTCGGCGGGACACCGGATCCGGACGGGGCGGCGGACGCGCACATCGTCGCCGAGGCGCAGCGGCCCCGGGAGCTGCAGCGCCCGCCGCTGTGGCACGGCTCGCTGCTGCGCCTCGGTCCGGACCGCTGCGTGCTGGCGCTGTTCATGCATCACCTGATCTTCGACGGCTGGTCGCACGGGGTGCTGCACGACGAGCTCGTCCGCTGCTACCGGGCGGCGGTGGAGGGGCGGGCGCCGCGCCTGCCGCGGCTGTCGCTGCACCTGGGCGACCACACGGCGGCGGAGCGCGGGCGGCGGGACGCCGGTCACGAGCAGTGGTGGCGCGAGCGCCTGCGCGGCCTGCCGCCGCTGGCCCCGCTGCCTCCCGTCGGCGGCAGGTTCATCTGCGCCCCGATCGCGCCGTTGCCCGCCCGCGCGGCCGAGGCGCTGCGGCGCCTCGCCGCCGACCAGGGCGGCGGCCTCAACACCGCGCTGCTCGCCACGCTGCTGCTGGCCCGGCGCCGGCAGTCCGGCGACGACCAGGTGATCGGCGTGACCCGCGCCGGCCGTGACCGGCCGGGGTCACAGCGGGTCGTCGGCCCGCTGCTCGACCACCTCCCGGTGCGGGTCGACGTGTCCCGGCCTGCGCACTTCGCGGAGCTCGTCGCCGACGTCGCTCGGGCATATCGGGAGGCGCTCGCCCATCGGCTCCCCCTCGGCCGGATCCGCCAGGTGGTCCCGGACGACCTGACCGTGCGCCGGCAGCGGCTCTTCGACACCCGGTACAACTACCTGCCGGCGGCCGCGCCGCTGTCCGCGACGCTGGACGTGCCGGGCGGGAGGAAGGTCCGTGTCGCCGCCCGGCCGATCGATCCGCTGCGCCTGGCGCCGCGCCACACCGAGGATCACCCGGAGGTGCTGCCGCTGTCGTACAACCTGCGAGTCGATCCCGACGGCGCGGTCGGCGGCGAGGTGTGCGGGCACGACGGGCTGTACCCGCGCGACCGGCTGGCGGCGGTCGCGGACGAGTTCGCCGGCGCCCTCGCCGAGGTCGCCGCGGGAGCGCTGGCGGGTCAGTGGTGACGGTGGCGGCCCGGACCGCAACGGCCGCACCGTCGGCACCGGCCGCGGCGCCGGTGCTGACGGCCGCGCGTCGGCGGGTCACCGTACTGGTGGCGTGCGTGGCGAACTTCGTCGTGCTCGCCGACGCGACGATCGTCAACGTGGCACTGCCGGTGATGCGGCACGACCTGCGGATCGACCCGGCGCGGCTGCCCTGGGTGGTGGACAGCTACACCCTCGTGTTCGGCGGTTGCCTGTTCCTCGGCGGGCTCGTCGCGGACCGTGCCGGGCCCAGGGTGCCGTTCGTCGCCGGGATGTCGCTGTTCACCGCGGGTTGCGTGCTGTGCGCGCTCGCCGGCGACGCCGAGGCGCTGTTCGCCGGGCGGGCGGTGCAGGGTGCCGGCGGGGCGCTGTTCAGCCCGGCCGCGCTCGCCGTGGCGACGGCGGCGACCAGGTCCGCGGCCGGGCGGGCGCGGGTGCTGGCGGTATGGGGTGCGACCGGCGCCGCCGCCGTGGCCCTCGGCCCGGTGCTCGGCGGGCTCTGCACCGCGCTGCTCGGCTGGGCCTCGCTGTTCTGGCTCCCCGCGCTGCTGTGCGCGGCGACCGCACTCGCCGCGGTACGGCTCCTGCGGTCCGGTCACGGCACCGGGCCGGCGCCCGGCGCCGCAGCGGCGGACCGGTCGCCGTTCCCGGCCCGGCGGGTCGCGGCCGCGTGCACGGCGACGGCGCTGTCCTGCGGCGCGCTGGTGGGGGTGAGCTACGCGGGCACCCTCTGGCTGCAGGAGGTGCTGCGCTTCGACGCGGTCACCGCCGGCCTGTTGCTGCTGCCGCTGAGCCTGGGGATCGTGACCGGCTCGGCCGCGGCGCCGCCGCTGCTGCGGCGGGTCGCGCCGTGGCACCTCGCGGTGGCCGGCTCGACGGTCACGGCCGCGGGCATCCTGGCCCTGGTGCCGATGACCGCGCAGGCCTCTGCGGTGTGGCCGGTGGCGGCCCTCGGCGTGCTGGCGTTCGGCTTCGGCGTGCAGTCGGTGCCGGTGACGCTGGCGGCCACGGCGGTGCCGCGGCGGGCCGGGCTTGCCACGGCCGGCTACCAGACCGCGGGCCAGCTCGGCGGCGGGCTCGGCCTTGCCGTGCTGGCCGCGGTCGCGGTCGCGACGGCCGGGTTCGCGCCCGCCGGCGCCGGGACGATCCCGGGGTACCGGGCGTTCTTCGCCGGGGCCGCGCTGGCGGCGGTCGTCGCGGCAGTGCTCTGCGCCGGGATCCGGGATTCGGCGGCCCGGTCAGAACTCCCACCGGTGCCGCAGGACCTCCGCCCCGTCGACGGTGACCCGGGCCTCGGCGCTGCCGGCCTCCGGGGTCAGCCGCAACCGCACGGTCGTGCGGACCCGCTCGCCGGAGGGCAGTACGACGATCGTGCGGGCCGTGCCCTCGGCCCGCGTCCCGGCTGACGCCTCCCGGTCCGTGCCGGCCGAGACCCGGCTGCCGGCATCGACCCGCACCCCGCCGTGCGGCAGGACCGCGCTGGTCTCGTCGCCCAGCACCACGGTCACCCGGTCCCGAGCCGGCTCGCGGATGATCTCCCACAGCGGGCGGTGCGCCAGCCACGGCGACGCGGCCACAGGACGCGCCGGGGCCGGCAGCGACACCGGCTTGCCGGCACCGGCGGGCGCCACCGGCACGGTGACGCCGACGCGACCGACCCGCAGCGTCCCGCCCCCAGGCGCCGGCCAGAGCCGCGGGAATGCGCTTTCGCTCACCACGACGCGCAACGCGTGACCGGGCGGCAGTTCGTGGCAGGCGGGGTCCAGCGTGATCCGCAGTGCCGACCGGTCGTCCGGCACGTCGGCCAGGATCCCGCCGGTGATCAGGACCGAACGGCCGGCGGGGTCCACGTCGGTCAGCTTGACCACGACCCGCCGCGCCGCCGACCAGGTCAGGTCGAGCGTCACCACCGGCCGGCCGAGCAGCAGCAGCGGTTCGCCGACCGGCTCCCCGGTGAGGGCGACCGCACGGGTGTCGTCCTCGTGCTGGTCGAGGACGCGTCCGGCATCGCCGGCCGGGATGCCCCACATGCCGCTCAGGGCGCCCACGGTCGCGTCCGGCGCGGCGGCCACCGCGGCCCCGGCCGCGACCGGCATGACCTCCTGCGACACGCCTTCCGGCGGCCAGGTGTCGAAGTCGCGCCAGCCGGCGCCCGGCAGGTCGGTGCCGGGGACGTGGAGCGTCACCGGCGGTTCGGTTTCCACACCGTTCGCCTCATCCGCCAGCCACCGTCGCCACCAGCGCACCGCCACCGGGGCGGCCTCGTCCGGGATCGTGTGTGACCACGGCCCGACCAGGAGCTTCCGTATGCCGCCGAGCTCCTCGAAGGTGCGCAGCGACCCGTCGCAGAACATGTCGCGCCACCCCGCCACGCATAGCACCGGCACGATGATCGCGGCCGGGTCGACCACCCGGTCACGCCACCGCGGGTCGCCGGCGCGGTGGCGGTACACGTCGGCGAGGTACGGCTCGGCGGTCGTCACCCGCCGCCGCCAGCGCCGCTGCTCGTCCGCGGCGTGGAAGTCCCCGAGGGGCGGCAGCACCAGGTTGTGCAGCGTCGTGAGGCCCCACATCGCAAGCGCGGTGAAGCAGCCGGCAGCCCCGCCCGGATGCACGAAGTCCCGTTCCGGGTCCAGCATGCCCAGCACGGACACGACCGCGCGCAGCCCGGGCGGGCGGCGGCTCGCCGTTCGCAGTGCCAGGAGGGCGCCGTAGGAGTACCCCCACATGCCGACCGCGCCGGTGGACCAGGGCTGCCCGGTGGCCCAGCGGACCAGGTCCACGCCGTCATCGGCCTCGGCCGGGTCGAACGGCGGCCGCGCGTCGCCGTCGGACGAACCGAGCCCGAGCGGGTCGGCGAGTACGCAGGCGATGCCGCCGGCGGCGAACTCGTGCATCACCGCGCGGACCCCGACGCCGCCGAGTGCGTCCTTGCGGTACGGCAGGAGGCACACCACCACCGGAGCGGGTCCGCCGGCCCGGGGCAGGAACAGGTCCGCGGACAGCGTCACCCCGGACGTCGCCGTGGGCACCCGGACGTCGTGTCGCACCACGACCTCGTATCGCTGCGGGCTCATCATCGGATCAGCTCGAGTCGCGCACGACCAGGCGCAGGCCGAGCATGACGTGTTGCACCGGCGCCGACGGGTCCGCGATCCGCTCCGCCAGCAGCCGGGCGCCGATCCGCCCGGACTCCTCGAACGGCTGGCTCACCGTCGTCAGGCCGGCCGCCTCGGCGACGCTGCCGTCGTCGAAGCCCGCGACGGCGAGGTCGTCGGGCACGCGCAGGCCCTGCCGGCGGGCCTCCAGCACCAGGCCGGCGGCGAGCAGGTCGTGATGGGCGAAGACGGCGGTCGGCGCCGGCCGCAGCGCGAGCACGTCGTGCAGTGCCTTGCGGCTGCTGACGATGTCGTTGCCGGTGAGGACCGTCGGCACCTCGGCGGCGTCGATGCCGGCGTCGGCGAGGATCCGCAGGAAGCCGCGGTTGCGCCGCTGGCCCTGGGAGAGGAACGCGTGGGACTCCTGCGGCTCCTGCAGGAACGCGAACGACGTGTGACCGCGCTGCAGCAGGTGCCGGGCCAGCATCGCACCGCCCTCCTCGTCGTCGATGGTGACGGTGCTGAACTCCGGCCGGGAGCTGTCGACGAGCACCGTCGGCAGCCCCCGGGCGCTCAGGTGCTCGGCGAGCGCGTCGTCGAGGGGCAGGCCCATGATGAGCAGCCCGTCGAGCCGCCCCGTGACCGGCAGTGTGCGCAGCAGCGGTGACACGCTGGCCGCGGCCGACTCGTGGTCGTAGACCACGACATCGCGGTTCGTGCCGTCCGACTCGGCCAGCACGCCCATGAGCCGGCGGCGGAACGAGTCGTAGGAGGTGAACGGGGCGAGCACGCCGATGCGGCCGACGCCGCGGCGCGCCTGGCTCACCGCGACACCCTTGGGCACGTACTGCAGCTCCTCGATCGCGCGCAGGACCCGCTCGCGCGTCTTGGCGTTCACCCGGTTGGGCCGGTTGATCGTCTGCGAGACGGTGGAGATGCTCACCTGGGCGTGGGCGGCCACGTCGTAGATCGTGACGGTGTCAGACACGGCTGTGCGCTCCCTGCCCCGGGCGCTCGCCGCTGCCGGCCGGCGCGGCCGCTGTCGTGACGGGCGGCAGTGACCGTGCCGCCTCTCGGCGGCGGCGCTGCTCGACGGGGTCGGGCACGGGCGCCGCGGCGAGCAGCGCCCGGGTGTAGGGGTGCTGCGGCTCTCGGGTCACGCGAGCCGCCGGGCCGGTTTCCATCACCCGGCCACGGTAGAGCACGACCACCCGGTCGGCGACGTGCCGGATGAGCGCCAGGTCGTGGGTGATGAAGAGGTACCCGATGCCGGACTCGCGCTGCAGCCGCCGCAGCAGGTTGAGCACCTGCGCCTGGATGGAGAGGTCCAGGGCGCTGGTCGGCTCGTCGCACACGATCAGGCGCGGCCCGGCGACGAGCGCCCGGGCGATCGCGATGCGCTGGCGCTGGCCGCCGGAGAACTCGTCGGGGTACCGGTCGGCGGCGTCCGCCGGCAGGCCGACCCGATCCAGGACCTCGGCGATGCGCTCGCCGGCCGCCGCGGCCGCCCGCCCGTGCGCCAGCAGCGGCTCGACCAACGTCTGCCGGATGGTCCGGGACGGGTTCAGCGACCCGTACGGGTCCTGGAAGATCGGCTGGATGTGCCGGGTCAGCATGCGTCGCCGACGGCGCCCGGCCGCCGTGATGTCCTCGCCGTCGAAGCGGACCGTGCCGGCCGTCGCCGGGACGAGGCCCAGCACGACGTTGCCGATCGTCGACTTGCCCGATCCGCTCTCCCCCACCAGCGCGACCGTCTCGCCCGGCTCCACCGACAGGCTGACGTCGCTGACCGCGTCCGGGATCCGGCGCCGGCCGCGGCCGTAGTTCACGGTCAGGCCCCGCAGTTCCAGCAGCGCACCGTTCACCGTGTCGTTCAACGCTTCACCACCTCGTCCGCTCGGATGCACCGGGCCACCCGGTCATCGGACATGATCGTCAGCGGGATGCGTCCGGCGGCGCAGTCGTCCACCGCGACGCCGCACCGCGGGCGGAACCGGCAGCCGGGCGACCACTGTCTGGGCGAGGGGACGGTCCCGGCGATGGTCGGCAGGTCCCGCCCGGCCTCCGCGCGGTGCGGGTCGGCGGCGAGCAGGCTGCGCGTGTACGGATGCCGCGCGTCGGCGTACAGGTCCGCGACTCCGGCCTGCTCGACGACCTCCCCCGCGTACACGACCACCGCCCGGTCGCACAGGTCGGCCAGCACGCCCCAGTCGTGCGTGACCAGGATGACCGCCATGCCGAGGCGCCGTTGCAGATCGCGGAGCAGTGCGAGGATCTCCGCCTGGACGGTGACGTCCAGCGCGGTGGTGGGCTCGTCGGCGACGAGCAGGCTCGGCTTGCCGGCCAGCGCGAGGGCGATGACGACCCGTTGCGCCATCCCGCCGGACAGCTCGTGCGGATAGCGTCGCGCAACCCGCTCGGGGTCGGGCAGCCGTACGGTGCGCAGCAGCTCGATCGCCTCCCGGGCGGCCTGCCGCCGGCTCATCGGGGTGTGCCGGCGGATCACCTCGGCGACCTGGCTGCCGACCCGGAACGCGGGGTCCAGGCCGCTGGACGGCTCCTGCGACACCAGCGCGATCCGGCGGCCGCGGATGCGGCCGAAGCCGCGTTCGTCGAGCCGGGTCAGGTCCACGCCCGGACCCGGGTCGGCACGAAGCGTGGCGGCGCCCGCCGTCACCGCGCAGCCGGCCGGGAGCAGGCCGAGCAGGCTACGGGCGATCATCGTCTTGCCGGAGCCGGACTCGCCGATCACCCCGACGCACTCCCCCGGCGCGACCGTGAAGCTGACATCGCGCACGACGGTGACCGGGCCGTCCGGTCCGGGGAACTGGACGGTGAGGCCGTCCACCGACAGCAGCGGCGCGGGCCCCGCCGCCGGCTGGGGCGGGACGGCCGGGGCGGCGGAGCGCACCGGGCGGAACCGGGCCGCCGGCGCGCGGTGGTCGGCGGTGGCGTCCCGGACCGCGTCACCGAAGAGCCCGAGTGCCAGGACCGTCAGCGTGAACAGCGCCCCGGTGGGGATCGCCAGCCACAGGTCCTGGCTGGTGACCTGGGCCGCCTGCGCGATCATGTTGCCCCAGCTCGGGCCGTCGGTCTCGGGGGCACTGAGCCCCAGGAACGACAGCGCCCCCTGCACCAGCACCGCCGTGGCGGCGAACAGTGCGACCTGCACGAGGATCGGGCCGGTGAGCCGGGGCAGGACGTGCCGGGTCATGATGCGCACCTCACCCAGGCCGGACAGGCGGGCGGCCCGCACGTACAACTCCTGCTTCACGCTCATGGTGACCCCACGCGTGACCCGCAGCAGCATCGGGGCGGAGATGACCCCCAGCACGACCATGGTGGCGGCCGTGTTGCCCGGGAAGACGGCGAGCACCATGAGCAGCATGATGATGCCCGGCAGGGCGAGCAGCAGGTCGGCCAGCCACGAGATCACGCGGTCGGCCCAGCCGCCGAGGTATCCGGCCGTCACGCCGAGCGTCACGCCGAGCACGACGAACACCGCCACCGCCTCGACCACGCTGACGAGCGTGACCTGACCGCCGTGCAGCAGCCGGCTCAGCACGTCACGGCCCAGCCGGTCCGTGCCGAGCCAGTGCGCCGCGCTCGGCCCGGCCAGTGCCGCGCCCAGGTCCTGCTCCTCCGGGTCGGCCGGGGCCAGCCACCGGGCGCCCGCCGTGGCGACGGTCAGGCAGAGCAGGAAGAACCCCGCGAAGAGCCCCGGACCGGGGCGCAGCAGACGCCGCCAGCGCGGCCGCCGGGAGTGCCCGCCGACCGGCTGCGCGTCGCCGACGGCCATCGACATGGTCATGCGGCACGCACCTTCGGGTCGAGCCAGCGGTACGCCAGGTCCACCAGCAGGTTGACGGTGACGACGACAACGGTGAAACAGAAGGCCACCCCGGTGATCACCGGAAGGTTGTGGCTGCCGCTCGCGGTCACTGCCTGCTGGCCGAGGCCCGGCACGGCGAAGATCCCCTCGATCAGGACCGCGCCGCTGAGCAGGTTGACGAACAGCAGCCCCAGCATGGTGACCACCGGGACCGCGGCGTTGCGCAGTGCGTGCTTGTAGAGGATCGAGCGGACCGGCAGGCCCCGCGCCCGCAGCATCGTGACGAACTCCTTGTCCAGCACCGTGGCCATCGAGTCGCGGGTCTGCTTGGCGACGAAGGCGATCGCACCGGCGGACAGCGTCAGCACCGGCAGGACGATGCTGCGCAGCCAGCCGGCCGGGTCGCGGCCGGGATCGACGTAGCCGCCGGCGGGCAGCCAGGCCAGGCGCACCGCGAACAGCTCCACCATGAGCAGCGCCAGCCAGAAGCTGGGCACCGCGAGACCGACCAGCGACGCCGCGTCCACCAGCTTGCCCAGGGCGCCGCTGCGCCGCGCGCCGGCGACGCCGAGCCAGGTGCCGACGACGGCGGAGACCCCGACCGTGCCGGCGATGACGGCGAGGCTGGGCAGCAGCCGGCCGCCGACGATCTCGGCGACCGGCTGGCCGCTGAACAGGTCCTGGCCCAGGCTGCCGTGGAACAGGTCGCGCAGCCAGTGCCAGTACCGCACGTGCAGCGGCTCGTCGATGCCGAGCAGCTCCCGGGTGCGGGCGTACTGCTCGGGGGTGTAGGTGCCCGACTGGCTGCTGAGGATGGACGTCGCCGCGTCCCCGGGTGCGAGCGAGACGAGGACGAACGACAGCCCGGTGACCACGAAGAGCAGGGTCACCGACGAGACGAGCCAGCGGACCGCGGCGCGGAGCATGGCGGACGACCTTTCTGCCGCGCTCAGGCGGCCGGCACGATCTCGTACAGGGACAGCAGCGGCTGGCCCGGGGAGGTCTTGACGCCGCCGACGGTGTTGCGGGCGTAATACGGCAGCCCGGTCATCACCACCGGCACGAACCAGGCCTGGTTGGTCAGGTACGCCACGACCTTCTTGTCCGCCGCACTCTTCTCCGCCCCCGTGGTCCGGGCCGCCTCGTCGTAGAGCGACTGGAGGGCCGGGTCGGCGTACTTGAGCGGGTTGAACGCCGCCGAGGGCAGGAACAGCGACGGCCCTTCCATCCAGATCGGGATCTGGCCGAACGCCGTCATGAAGGCGGGGAACTTGCCGCCGAACGCGTCGGCGGCGTACTGGTTGGCGTTGGCGTGGTCGGTGACCTGCAGGTCCACCCCGATCTGCTTCCACTGCTGCGCCAGCGCCTGGGCCATGAGGTGCAGCTGCTGGTACTCGGGCGTGACGAGGGTCAGCGTGAAGCCGCCGCCGTGGCCCGCCGCGGCGAGCAGGCTCCTGGCCTTGTCGAGGTCGTACGGGTATGCGGCGGCGAGGCTCTCGTCGTAGCCGTGGCCGCCGGGGACGGTGATCTGGTGCGCGGGTTCGCCGACGCCGGGGAAGAGCGCCTTGGCGATCGCGGCCCGGTCGGTGGCGTAGTTCAGTGCCTGCCGCACGCGCACGTCGGCGAGCGGCTTGGCGAGCGTGCCGCCCCGGTCGGCGAGCACCACGCCGGTCCACAGGAACATCGCGGAGGCGACGGTGAGCCCCGCCTGTTTCGCGGCCGCGACGGTGGACGGGTCGCCGACGGCGACGTCGGCCTGGCCGGTCTTGAGCGCGTTGAGCACGGCCTGCGGCGTGGTGATGACCCGGATCACCACCTTGTGCCAGCGCACCGCCGGTGCGTTGTAGTAGTGCGGGTTCGGCACGTACGTGTAGTGGTCCCCGGCGACGGTCTGCTGCGTGTCCAGCATGTACGGGCCGGCGCCGACGGTGGCGGTGCCGAGCGTGGCCGGGTTCGCCAGGCCGCCGCTGCCGATGACGCCGCCGATGATGTAGTCCTGGGTCAGCATGACGGGGAAGTCGGGGTTCGGCGCCGGCGCCGCGATGGTGACCGTGCGGGGGTCGGTCGCGGTGAACGTGCAGCCGGCCAGCAGCGGCGCCATCTGGCCGGCCGAGCTGACGACGTACTTGAGATGGTCGACGACGTTCTGGGCGGTGAGCTTCGAGCCGTCGGAGAACGTCACGCCGTCGCGGAGCTTGAGCACGAACGTCTTGTTGTCCGCGCCCTGGTACGACCACGACTCGGCCAGGCCCGGCGTGAGCGTGCCGTCGGACTTGCGCACGATCAGCGGCTCGTAGGCGAGGTTCTCCAGCCAGCTGTTGTTCTGCGGTGTCTTCGCGGGGTCGAGGGTCTGCGGCGGCGAGGCGGTGACGACGGTCAGCGTGTCGCCGACGGCGGAGTTCGTCGCCGGTGCCGACCCGCAGCCGGAGACCGATAACGCGGCGATGAGCGACAGGGTGAGCAGTCCCCTGCCGATGGTCCTGCGGCACGTGCGCACGGCTCCTCCTTCAGGCAGCTGCCGTTTCGCGGGCCTGTGATTGGGGTGTGTTACATCGACGCAATGCCCAGGTAACAACGACCACCAAAGCAATGTCAAGCCCTTCATGCGAAGCACTTCGCAACGGTATCGTGGAATTCCGGCCCACGACGTCATGGAGGTCGATGTGTCCCTGGACGTGTCCCCGGATCAGCACGGCTCGCCCGACGAGCCGGCCGGCACCGGTGCCGGCTTCCGCACGCGGGTCTACCGTGACGTCCGGCTCCCCACCGCCGATCCCGCCGTGACGCTCTCGGCGGATCTCTACCGCCCGGTGACCGGGCAACCGGTGCCGGGCCTGGTCACCGTGCAGCCGTACCGCAAGGACTTCCTCGCCGGCGGCACCTACGCCGGCCCGGCACGGTGGTTCGCCGAGCACGGATATGCCAGCCTCGTCGTCGACCACCGCGGCATCGGCGCCTCCGACGGGCAGCGGCGCCCCGAGTTCGACCGCGACGAGGGCGACGACGCCATCGCGGCCATCGACTGGATCGCGGCCCAGCCCTGGTGCACGGGCGCGGTCGGCGCCTGGGGCATGTCGTACGCGGCGAACACGACGCTGCGCGTGGCCAGCCTGCGCCCGCCGCACCTGCGGGCAGCCGTCGCCGTCGCACACGGCCTCGACGCGGGCCGCGACAGCATCCACCCCGACGGCTCCCGCGGCGACCTGCACGCCCTGGCCAACCGCGGCAGCGCGATGCTGCTGCAGCAACTCCTGCCGCCGCTGGCCGGCTACGCGGATCCCGGCGCGCAGCGCCGCTGGCGGGCGCGGCTGCGCACCCAGCGGCCGATGGTCCTGGACTACGCCCGGGCCGGCGCCGACGACCCGATCTGGGCGGAACGAGCGATCGACGGCAGTCGCATCGTGGTCCCGGTGCTCTGCGCCGGCGGGTGGCGCGACGGCTTCACCCACGCGGTCATCGACGCCTACGAGCGCATCCGCGGACCGAAACGGCTCGTGATGGGCCCGTGGGGGCACGTGATGCCGCAGGACTCGGCCCACCACCCCGTCGACTTCCTCGCGCTCATGGCGCAGTGGTGGGACCACTGGCTGCGCGGTGTGCCGAACGACGCCGCAACGTCGCCGCCGGTCGCCCTGCACCTCGACGGCCCGGTGCCGCAGTGGCGCGGATACGCCGAATGGCCTCCGCCCGGCCGCCGCGTCGTCCTCGCCGCCGACGGCGGCACGCTGACCCCGGCGACGCCCGACCTCCCCCGCCGGCAGCCGGGGACGCACGTGCCGGATCCCAGTGTTGGCACGCTGCGCGGCCTTGCGGGACTGGGCCTGGGTGAGACCTGCCCGCCGCAGGACCAGCACGACGACGACCTGCGCTCGCTGTGCGCCACCGGCGAGCCGGCCATTGCCGACCTGCTGCTCGCCGGGCGGCCGGAGGTCTTCGTCCGCATCGCACCGGACGAGGACGGCCGGGTCGTGACACCGGCCCGCCTCGTGGTGCGGCTGT
This sequence comes from Dactylosporangium sp. CA-139066, assembly GCF_050936175.1. Classification (NCBI taxonomy): domain Bacteria; kingdom Bacillati; phylum Actinomycetota; class Actinomycetes; order Micromonosporales; family Micromonosporaceae; genus Dactylosporangium; species Dactylosporangium sp. CA-139066. The sequence goes on from NZ_JBNJNH010000001.1 coordinate 6,073,204, forward strand.
GCGGCGTGGAGCCGAGCGGCCGCTCGACGCTGATCAGCGCCGGCACCCTGCGGCCGGACCACGCCGCCGGGGAGCACCGGATCCTGCTGCGGCCGGTCCACCACCGGGTGCCGGCCGGCACCCGGCTGCGGATCGCGCTCGGCGACGCCGACTTCCCACGGCTCACGCCGCTGTCCGGCGGCGGTGTCATCCGGGTCGCCGGGCTGCGGCTGGTGCTCCCGGTCGCCGGCGAGCACGCCGGCACCGCGGTGGACCTGCCGGCCCGGACGACGGACACACCGGCCCGGCCGGGTGCCGCCACGCCGCCCGGCTGGTTGGTCGAGCGGGACCATGTCGGCGGGGCCACGACGGTGACCGTCGCGGGCGAGGTGCCACATACGGTCAGCCCGGACGGGCACGTCTACCGCCTCACCAGCGCGCTGCGGGCACAGCTGCCGGGCGCCTGCCCGCAGGCGGTCGTGACGAGCGGCACCCACACGGCGGAGGTCTGGCTGACGACCGGCGAGCGGGTCCGGGCCAGCGCCTCGGTGCGGTCCACGCAGGACACGCTGCATGCTCACGGCGTGGTGCGGATCGGCGCGTTCACCGTCTTCGAGGAGACATGGACGGCCGAGCTCACCCGCGAGGAGAGCCGGATACGTACGCCAAACGTAACGGCAGGGTAACCATGAGTGTCCACCGTCGTGGCACGCTCGAAGCCGATGCCCGACCTACCACTGGACCGGCACGTCGTCGTCTGCTCCACCGACAACGACGAGGTGAACGGGCAATTCGCCCGCGAGCTGCCGGCGCACCGGCTCGAGGGCAACACCGAAGACCTGCGGCTCAACGCGCGCTTGCACGCCGTGCGGCTGCCGCACATCGTCGCGCTGTATCTGGCGTACGGCTGCGAAGTCCGCTCCTCGTACGACCACACGACCTCGGTGTGGATTCAGATGCCGGTGTCCGGCAGTCTGCACATGCGGGTCACCGACGCCGAGCTCGTCTGCACCACCGGCCAGGCGTCGGTCACCTCCGCATCCGGCCGGGTGGCCATGATGTGGAGCCACGACTGCGCGACGCTGGCCTTCCGCATCGAACGGCGCGCCCTGGAGGACGAACTGGAGTCGCTCATCGAGGGCCCGATCAAGCAGCCGCTACGGTTCGAGCCGATGATGGACCTCGCCAGCGAGCGCGTGCGGTCCTGGTTCGCGATCGCCACGTCGTTCACGCAGGAGCTCAACGCCGGCAGCGGACTGCTCGAACACCCCAGGGTGGCGACACACGCCGAGCGGCTCCTGCTGCGCGCACTGCTGCTGTCCCAGCCGCACAGCTACTCGGCGCTGCTGCGGGACGAACTGCCGATGTCCACGCCGTGGCATGTCCGCGCCGCCGTACGGATGCTGGAGGATCGGCCGGAGCGCAACCACACCGCCGCTTCACTCGCCCGCGACGTCGGAGTCGGTGCACGCGCCCTGCAGGACGGCTTCCGGCAGTACGTCCACGCCTCACCGATGCAGTACCTGCGCGGCGCCCGTCTCAGCCGGGTGCGGGCCGACCTACTGGCCACCACGCCGGCAACCGCGACCGTTGCCGACATCGCGCACCGCTGGGGCTTCGCCCACCTCGGCCGGTTCGCCCAGTATTACCGCGCCCGCTACGGCGAATCCCCCTCGGACACGCTGCGCGCCTCCGCCTGACCGCCGGCCGGTGTCTGACCTGGAGCACCTGCCCTGGATCGACCCGTCCATCCGCCCTGACGAACGGCGCGGTGTCGGCGAGCGGCTTCACCCGCTTGCGGCCGACCCGGATCCCGTCGCGGCGCAGCTATCGGTGCACCCGGTCCGCGCCGTAGGTACGCCCGGACGCGGTCCAGATGTCGAGCGGGGTACCTCAGGCGGGGTGACGTTCGGCGTTGATGCGCAGTGCTTCCTCGAGTTGGTCTTCGAGGATGATGATCCGGCACGCGGCCTCGACGGCGGTGCCCTGATCGACCATCTCCCGGGCGCGGGCGGCGAGGCGCAGCTGATAGCGGGAGTAACGGCGGTGTCCGCCGGCGGAGCGTTGCGGGGAAATGAGTTTCAGCTCGTCGAGGCGGCGCAGGAAGTCCTGCGAGGTGCCGACGATCTCCGCGGCACGCCCCATGGTGTAGGCGGGGTAGTCTTCGTCGCCGAACATGTCATCGGGTTGGGCCACAGTACCTCCGTGTCGAGGGCCCCGGCGCGATAGCGCCGGGGCCCAAGGGTTATGGGTCTAACACCATCTACCGACACGTACGTCGGCTTGTCGTATCCGCCCCGAACGCCACAGACAGCGCCGGGTGCGAGGATCGCATAAGCGTGACCGGAGACCACCTCTCGTTCGATGGAAGCTACGGTGTCCGCCCAGCCGAACTGCGGCCGGTGCGGGCGATCCAACGGTGTACGGCCCTCCCTTTCCTCTGCTTCTGTTCACCTTGCCTTGTGTTGCCTGTACCGAACTCCGCCGGCATCTGAGGGTCCACACAACTTCACGGACCCACCGGCGGGTGGAACTACCTACGGGCGATGCCACCAACACAAGCTCTGGCTCACCCACCTGCAACCCGAGCGAACCGCGAATTGCCGGCTCAGCTCGACGCCCGACTGTTGGGGCGGATCGTCAGCGTCTCTCGTGATCCCTGTTCTCGACTCCAGAAACACTAGCCGGTCATGGGGAGTATGTCTAGTGTCTCCAGCATAGATTTTCTGGTGACCCAGCAGAGTCCCCCGGAGGGGCTGAAATACGCCGTGGCCGGCCAGACGCCTCGCCGGGATGACCCGCTTGAGCACGCGCCGCAACAACAACGGTTCGGCACTGCGCTCGATCCGTCAACGCGCCCACATGATCGACGATCGCGCGGGTCGGTCGTCGGTCGCCGTGCTGCACCGGCCTGCGGATAGTCGGGGCCGCCGGCGTATGGTCCGACATCAGGTTTCGCGCCAAGGCCGGCACACCAGCTTTTCCATCGACAGCTGTGCGTCACTGGACGCTTGCACGGTCGGGCGGGAAAACCGCGCCAGACGAGTACGGTCACCGGACCGCGCGGCCCGTCGCGGGCCGGAGCCGTCTACCAGCCACAATGCGGCCGCACGGGGGACGGGCTCCCTGGCGACCGGGCGCGTTCACTCAGGCCGAGACGCGCGTTCGGCCCGGTAATCGACGGTTGCCGTCACGATGCCTGACCGCGCGCGGCGATGGCAGCCTGGATGCGCCGCACGGTGCGCAGGGCCTTCTTCGCCGCGACGCGGACCTCGCCATCGAAGACCGTCGCGCCGCGATCCTCGGCCTGCAGACGCTCCAGCGTCGCCACGACCCGCTCGTCGCCGGTCGAGCCGAGGGCGACTGCGGCCCAGTAGCGACGGTTCGGGTCCCGGTCCGCGGCCGCCTCGACCAGCCGCGGGATGACGTCCGGGGTGAAGAGGGCCAGGCCGCTGGCGATGTAGCCGATCCGCGGGAACCGACGGTGCTCGAACTCGTCCCACAGCGCCTCCAGTGCCTCGGCGCCGCCGATCTTCGCGAGCGCGTCGGCGGCACGCTGGCGCACCCACTCGGCGTCGTCGCGCAGCAGCGGGCGCAGCGCCGGGACGACGGAGGCGTCGCCGAGCACACCGAGCGCCTTGATCGCCTCGTCCACGACGATCCACTGTGGATGGCCAAGGAGTTCGACCAGCTGCGGCACGGCCTCGCGGACGTTCATCGCGGCGCAGCCCATCGCCGCCCAAGCTTGGCAGTTGTACCGCGTGTCGGCCAGCGCCTCGAGCAGCGGCTCGCGCAGGTCGGGGTCCGCGAACAGGGCCGCCTGGTTCATGGCCCGGGTGTAGAGCGACCGATGGTAGCCGGGGTAGTCGCGGACCATCGCCTGCAGCGCCGCGATCGCCGACGGATCGCCGTGGTCGCGGGCCCGGTCGAGCAACCGGTAGAGGTGCTCCTCCCGGGTGTCGAGGTCGCCCCTGCGAAGGTCGGCGAGGTCCGGATTCATCGCAGTCCCTGAACCCGGCCGGCAAGTCGCCGCGCCACTTCCTCAGGAAATGCCGTCGTCGTGGCGGTCACGACCGAGATCATACGGCGTAGCTTCCGGACATCGGACTGCGGCGGGCCGACGCGCAGCAGCGTCTATGCTGGTCTTCGGTCATCGCGCACACTGTCGCGCTGCCGCTTCGCCCTGCCGGCGAGGTCGCCCTGCCCGGCGACAGCTCCCGATTCGACTACGCCGGCCCGAATGCCGGCCGGGGCCTGCCGTTCGTCGCGCATCCCAGCGCCACAGCCGTCTGCAGGCCCTCATCGACATCAGAACGGCAGCGACACAAGCGGGACCGTGCGGAGCCAGCGGTCGAGGCTGAGCAGCAGCTCCACGGCCCGGCGGCCGGCGTCCAGGCCCGGTTGGGCGATCGGGGCGACGATCAGGTGCCAGGCCTTGGCGGTGTCCAGCAGGGGCCGGACGGGGCTGGTCGAGTCCTCCAGGACGTGCAGCAGCTGCGAGCGCAGCGCCAGCTCGTACGCCGGATCCGACGCGACCGGGTAGGGGCGTTTGCGGCGCCGCAGGACGTCGGCGGGGAGGTCCTCGCTCACCGCGGCGCGCAGCAGGCTCTTCTCGCGGCCGTCGTAGGTGTGCATGGACCAGGGGACGTTGTACGCGTACTCGACCAGCCGGTGATCGCAGAACGGGACCCTCGCCTCGATGCCGCACGCCATGCTCATCCGGTCCATGCGGTCCAGCAGGATCGGCAGCAGGCGCGTCAGATGCAGGTACCGGGACGCCCGCATCCGGCGTTGCGCCGGGCCCTCCGACGGCACGTGGTCCACTTCGGACAGTGCCGAGGCATAGGCATCGTCACGGTACTCGGGCAGCTCCAGCGCCGCCGACAGCTCCGGGGACAGCACGTCCGTCGACGGGCCGGACGGGTCGGCGCGGGCCGCGTACGGCCCGGCCAGCCACGGGAAGGTGCCCGCCGCGCGCGGGTCGTGGCACCACGGGTAGCCGCCGAAGAGCTCGTCCGCGCCCTCGCCCGTCAACGCGACCGTGGCGCGCTCGGCGACCGAGCGGAACAGCAGGTACAGCGAGACGTGGAACTCCCCCAGTCCCGTCGGGAGCTCCAGCGCCGTCAGCGCGGCCGCACGATGTACCACATCCGCCAGCTGCGCGGCGTCCACCGTGACCTGCTCGTGGCGGGTGCGCAGGAACGCGGCGGCGGCGCGGGCGTGCGGGGCGTCGTCCGGGTCGTCGAGGGACACGGTGCGCAGGTCGGGGCGGGCCGCGACGGCCAGCGCCGCCACGGCCGAGGAGTCCAGGCCTCCGGACAGCAGCGCGCACAGCGGGACGTCGGCGTGCAGCTGGCCGGTGACCGCCCGGGACAGCAGCGACCGTACCGTGTGGACGGTCGCCGGCCAGTCGTCGCGGTGCTCGGCCGGGGCCGGCCGCCAGTAGCGGCGGGCGTGGACGCCGGTGCGGTCGATGCGGACGATCTCGCCGGGGCGGACCTCGCGCAGGCCGCGGTACACCGCATGGCCCGGGGTGCGCACCGACGCCAGCAGCTCCCGCAGGCCGTCGAGGTCCACGCTCAGGCGGCCCAGCGGGTGCGCGGCGATCGCCTTGGGCTCCGAGGCGAACAGGGCGCCGGACCCGGCGGGCAGGTAGTACAGCGGCTTGACGCCCAGCCGGTCGCGGACCAGCAGCAGGCACTCGCGGCGGGCGTCCCACAGCGCGATGGCGTACATACCCTCGAGGCGCTGCGCGAAGTCCTCGCCCCACCGCAGGTACGCGCGCAGCACCGCCTCGGTGTCGCTGCGGGTCTGCGCCGGCAGGGCCAGGTCGCGGTGGTTGTAGGTCTCCCCGCCGTACGCCAGCGCGGCCAGCACGCGCTCGCCGTCCTTCGCCAGCATCGGCTGGGCGCCGCCGGCCGGGTCGAGGACCGGGAGGCGGCGGTGGCCGAGGGCGATGTGCTCGTCGAGCCAGACGCCCTCGCCGCCGGGGCCGCGCAGGGCGAGGACGGCCGTCATGGCGCGCACGGTCGGGCCGTGCGCGCGCAGGTCACGGTCGAAGTCGAGCCAACCGGCGATGCCGCACCGGGCCAGTGAAGCATGCACAGATCGAATTTTCCGGGGAAAATCCGAAATTTCGGACACGCGGCGCCGGCGGCGTCCGTAGCGTCGGGCCCATGAAGACGCGCAGGAACGCGGCGGCCCTGCTGCTGCTCATGGCGGTGACGCTGACCGGATGCTCGGCCCCTGCCGAGGCCGACCCGGTCGCCCGCATCAAGCATGTCCAGGTCGCGGCCCGGGCGCTGGCGGGTGGTGACGACCTGCGCGGCGGGCTCATCGACGCGCCGGCCGGGTTCACCCCGGTCGCCGTCGCGAGCAGCCACAACGGCAAGGTGAGCATCGGCGGCGGCAGCTTCCCGGGGTGCCCGGCGCTGGAGCCGATGACGACCGACGAGACGACGTCGGCGGCGGTGACCTACGCCAAGGGCGTCATGGGCCCGTACCTTACCCACGCCATCGTCAAGTTCCCGGCCGGGCAGGCCGTCGAGGCCATGACGCGGCTGCGCGGCACCGTGGACTCCTGCAAGGCCTTCGACCAGCAGCTCGCCGGCGTCTCCGTGAAGTTCTCGCTCGCCGCGACCCAGCCGCCGGCCGGGCTCGGCGACGACGCGGCCGGGCTGCGCATGACCGGCTCGACCGACATCGGCATCGACGTGGTCGCGGACATCGTCGCGGTGCGCCGCGGCGACGTCGTCATCTGGCTCAACGACACCACGATCGGCACCGACCCGGCCGGCCTGGCCGGCAGCCTCGCCGCGGGCGCGGCGCAGCGCTGCCACGAGAAGATCACGGGCTGCTGACGCGACGGGCGCGGTAGGCGGCGGCCTTCACGCGGTTGCCGCACTCCTGCATGCCGCACCACTGGCGGTTGCCGGAGCGGGAGCGGTCGACGAACAGCCGCGTGCAGGCCTCGCCGGCGCACTCGCGGATCGGCGGGGCCGCCTCCAGCAGGCCGATCGCCGCCGCCGCGACCGCCGAGGCGACGGCGGCCGCATCGCCCGTGCGGCGCACCCCGGCGCCGCTCAGCGCCAGGGTCGGCCCGGGCCGCGCCGCGGCGGCGTTGAGCAACCGGACGTCCGCGGCGCGGCGCGGGCCGCCCGGGTCTGGGTGCAGCATGCGGTACACCGCCTCGCGCAGCGCCAGCAGCTCGCCGAACTCCTCGGCGCTCACCCGCGGCGGGCGCGACAGCAGGCCGGCGGCGACCGCCCAGCGGGCCGCGTCGTCCGATGTGGACAGCAGCTCCTCCGGGCGCTCACTGCGGCGCCACTTCAGCGTCCCGGCGAAGTCCAGCGACAGGTCGCCGCTGACGAACACGAACGTCACGTCACCACCTTGACAGGTGACGCGGCGAGAGCGCAAGGTGTCCGCGTCACCGGTCAAGCCGGTGACGCGGGAGGAGTGCGCGATGATCACCGTCGAGGAGTACCTGGACGCGACCGGGCGGGCGCTGTCCGGCATGGCCGGGATCGTGGGCGGGCTCGGTGACGAGCTGGCCAACACGCGGCCGCCGGTGCAGGGCGCCAGCTCGCCGTACGCGCTGCTGACGCACTGCCTCGGCGTGGTCGAGTACTGGGCCGGCGGGCTCGTGGCCGGGCGCGCCGTCCAGCGCGACCGCGACGCCGAGTTCACCAGCTCCGGGCCCGTCGCGGCGCTGCTCGAGCGGGTCGCGCTGGCCCGCGGGCGGCTGGCCGACGACGCCCGCGGGGCCGACTTCGCCGGGCCGCTGCGGATGCCGCCCGACCCGGACTTCCTCGGGCCGGCCGGCATCGCGACCCAGGGCGCGGCGCTGCTGCACGTCTACGAGGAGCTCAGCCAGCACCACGGGCAGATGGAGATCCTGCGCGACCTGCTGCGCCCGCAGCGGGCCGTGGACACCGGGCGGCTGCGCGCCGGCACCGGCGTGAAGTGGGGCGCGCTCGCCCCGGACACGATCGGCGCGTGGGTCGCCGACATGGACCTCGGCGTCGCCCCGGCGATCCGCCACGCGCTGCTGGACAGCGTGGAGCGGGAGGACTTCGGCTACCCGCACTGGCCCGCCGGCGACCCGGTCGTGGCCGCGTTCGAGGCGTGGATGGCGCGCCGGCACGGCTGGACGCCCGGCGGCGGGCAGACCCGCGTCTTCACCGATGTGCTGCAGATCCTGCAGGTCGTCGTCGAGCACACCACCCGGCCCGGCGACGGGGTGGCGATCCACGTGCCGGCCTATCCCCCGTTCCTGGCCAGCATCGCGCGGGCCGGGCGGCGCATCGTGCCGCTGCGCGACGGCGCCGACCTGCGGGGCGTGCGGCTGATGGTGCTCGTCAACCCGCAGAACCCGACCGGGCGCGTGTTCCGCCGCGACGAGCTCGAGGCGCTGCTGGACCTCGCGCAGCGCCACGACCTGACCGTGCTGGCCGACGAGATCCACGCCGACCTCGTGTACGCGCCGCACCGCCACCTGCCGTTCGCCGCGCTGGGCGAGGCGGCCGCCCGGCGTACCGTGACGGCCACCTCGGCCACGAAGGCCTTCAACCTCGCCGGCCTGCGCTGCGCGGTCGCCCATGTCGGCCCGCCCGCCCTGCGCGCCGCGCTGGACGCGCTGCCGCTGGACTTCTTCGGTACGCCGAGCACGCTGTCCCGCCTCGCCACCGCGGCCGCCTGGCGGGACAGCGACGCCTGGCTCGACGGCCTGCGGGCGACCCTGACCGCCAACCGCGACACGGTCGCGCGCTGGGCGGCGGCCCGGCCGATCGCGCACACGCCGCCGGAGGGCACCTACCTGGCCTGGCTCGGCGGCGTGGCCGGCCCGCGCCCGGCCGAGCGGCTCGAACGCGACGCGCGCGTGCGCCTGAGCGAGGGGGCGGAGTTCTCAGCGGGTACCGACGTCGACACCAGCGGCTTCGTCCGGCTCAACTTCGCCACCGGCCCCGCCGTGCTGGCCGAGATCCTCCAGCGCCTCGCGCCGGCGATCGCGGACGGGGCGCCCGGGCCGGTGCCGGGGCCCGGGCGCGCCCGCACGTGACACTGTACGGTTACCCCGCGGTTCGGTCGCCGCCGAGCGGCCGGCTCATCCAGATCGAGGCCTCGGCGGCGAACCCGTGCCGGGCGTAGAAGCCGCGGACCCGCTCGTTGTGCGCCTCGGTCTCCAGGAACATCGCCGCCGCGCCGGCCGCGGCCGCCGCCTCGAGCACCCGCCCGAGCAGGGCGGCGCCGTGGCCGCCGCCGCGCTCGCGCACGTAGATCTCGTCGAGCAGCGCCTCCCGGCCGCCGGACTCGAGGCTCCAGCCCCACGTCAGCACCGCGTATCCGCCCGGCGCCGCGCCCTCGCCGGAGCCGAGCAGCCACACCTGCCCGTGCTCGTCGGAGGCCAGCAGCGGCCGCAGCGCGCGGGTGACCCGGTCGGCGTCGAACTCGTGCCGGTCGGCCGCGCAGAACTCGCGCACGAGCGGCAGCAGCCCCTCGAGGTCGTGGATTCCGCCGCGGTACACCAGGGACGCGCCCATGACGCCGAGCGTACCCGTGGGACACTGGGCCGGTGCCCGCCCCGCTCGTCGTTGCCGTGATCGTCGCGCTGGCCTACGCGGCGCTGATCGGCGCGCACGCGCGGATGATCCGCCGCCACCGGGTGCGCGGCGCCTACGAGCCGCGGGCCGCGCGCTGGCTCGCCGCCCGCTTCGGCCCGCTGCCCGAGCCGGCCGACGCCGGCGACCACCTGGCCCGTACCGAGCGGCGCGCCACCGACGCGCTGTTCAACGGGTCGCTCGACCCGGCCGAGTACCGCGCCCGCATGACCGAGCTGGCCGCCCTCGAGGCGCGCGAGCGCCCGCTGCGGGTCCAACGCTCCTGAGCGCGCCTACAGGCGGCCGGGGTCGACGTTCAGGGCGACCGACCGGCGGGCGATCGCGCCGGTCAGGGCGGCGGCGATGCCGGTCGGCTGGCCGACCGAGCGCAGCCGGGCCAGCTCCCGCAGCGCCGGCAGCGTCGTGAACCGCTCCAGGGCGTAGACGCAGGCGAGGGCGACCATCTGGCTGCGCGGGCCGTGGCCGGGGACCTTCTCGGCGGCGTGCTGGGCGAGCCGGCCGACCGCGGGGACGTCGTCGGGGTGGTGCGGGGAGACCGACAGCAGGTACACCAGCCCGCGCAGCGCCCGGGCGTTGTACGGGTCGGGGACCTGGTTCGGGTCGGCCAGGCCGGCGCCGCCGTCGCGCAGCGGGATGGTGCGCGGTCGCGGCACCAGCGCGCACCAGGACCGGATCCGCGCCCGGACCGGCTCGCCGCCGAGCCCCGCGACCAGCTCGGCGCCGCGCCGGGCCCAGCGCGGGGCCGGGCGCGCGCCCGAGGCCGCCAAGGCGTGGGCGAGCAGTTCGGGCGACGGCGCCTCGGCGTTGGCCGCCTCCGCCCACGCCTCGCCGGGGCTCAGGACGCCCGCGAACGGCTCCAGCCACGGCCGCAGCCGGGGCCAGTCCTCCACGGGCCAGTGCTTGGTGTACCGGTGCGTGGTGCGCCGCATGACGGCCACCAGCGCCGCCGGCACCTCGCCCGTCTCGCGCCGGGTCACCTCGGCCACCGCGCCGAGGACGCCGGGATCGACGGCCTCCCGCTGCGCGACGGCGTCGGCCAGAAGCCGGGCCGCGCCCCATGACAGGGCGTCCGGGCCGATGCCCGCGGCGAGCCCGACGAGCAGCGAGCCCACCGCCGGGTCGGCGAGGCGCAGGATGAGCGCCTGGCGGCGGGCCGCCGGCAGCTCGTCGAGCGCCTGGCAGACCAGGGCGCCGTCTTCGCGCCAGACGTCGTCGTTGGCGGCGGCGAGGTCCGCCAGCTCCGCGGCGAGCTTGTCGTCGTCGGCTTCGGCGATGAGCCGGCGGATCAGGTCGAGGCGTTCAGGGTAGTGGTCCCGCGACCGCGGCCGGTCGAGCATGGCGGTCAGCATACGGGGCAACGCGTGGCAACGGACGTGGCCGAATGTCCCACCACCGGATCATTTCTCCGGTTGATTCGTACACCTGATCGAACCCTTACGGTATCGTGCTCCCATGACGAGTCCGCGGCAGCAGAGCATCCTGGCGGTCATCCGCGAGTCGATCGAGCGGCGCGGCTACCCGCCGACCGTGCGCGAGATCGGCGCCGCGATCGGGCTCGGCTCACCGTCCTCGGTGGCCCATCACCTCAAGGCGATGGAGAAGCAGGGGCTGCTGCGCCGCGACGCCCACGGGCCGCGCGCGGTCGACATCCGCGGGCCCTACGAGACCGTCGGCGCCGACCCGGGCGTGGCCGTGCCGCTCGTCGGCACGATCGCCGCCGGTGGGCCGATCCTGGCCGAGCAGGTGCCCGACGACGAGCTGACGCTGCCGACCACGCTGGTCGGGCACGGCACGCTCTTCGCCCTGCACGTCAAGGGTGACTCGATGATCGAGGCGGCGATCTGCGACGGCGACATCGTCGTGGTGCGCCAGCAGAAGGTCGCCGAGAACGGCGACATCGTGGCCGCGATGCTCGACGGCGAGGCGACGGTGAAGGCCTACCGGCAGCGCGACGGCCACGTCGAGCTCGTCCCGCGCAACCCGCACTACCAGGTCATCCCGGGCGACGACGCGGAGATCCTCGGCAAGGTGGTCTGCGTCCTGCGCCGCATGTGACGACGCCGGACGCCCTGTCGGGTGGCCGACGTAAACCGGCCGGCAGGGACGCGCGTCATTGGTGCACCTCTTTCCGAAAGGAGCACCCCGATGCGTCGTTCCCTGCTCGCCGCGGCGGCCTGCGCCGCGCTGCTGCTGGCCCTCCCGGCCACCGCCAACGCCGCCGACCTGCCCGCCCCGGCGGGCACCGCCCCGATCGCCGGCAGCGCGTCCGGCACCGGCCGCCCGGTCCTGACCGGCGTGCGCACCGGCCGCCACGACGGCTACGACCGGGCTGTCTTCGACTTCACCGGCGGCACCCCCGGCTACCGCGTCGCCTACGGCACCCTGATCTCACAGGGCCGCGGCGACGCCGTCCCGGTCGCCGGCGCCTCCACCCTGGTGGTGACGTTCGACGGCATGGACACCCCGGCCCTTGACCTCAACCGCGTCTACGACCCGCAGCTGCCGGCCCTGCGCCAGATCCGCGCCGGCGGATACTTCGAGGGCCGGGCGGGCTTCGGCCTGGGCCTCAACGTCCACGGCGGCTTCCGCGTCCTCGTCCTGCACGACCCGGACCGCATCGCCGTCGACGTCGCCCAGCAGGGCGCCCCCGGCTGCGGCTGAGCCCTACGGCAGGATCGCGTCGACGTAGCCGCCGTCGACGCGCACGGCACCGCCGGTCGTGGCCGAGGCGAACGGCGAGCTGAGGTACACCACCATGTTCGCGATCTCCTCGGGTTCGATGAGGCGCTGCAGGAGCGACTGCGGGCGGTACCGCCGCATGAACTCCCGCTGCGCCTCGTCCCACGGCAGCTCGCGGTCGACGAGCTCGTACACGAAGTCCTCGACCCCGCCGGTGTGGGTGGGCCCGGCGATCACCGAGTTGACGGTGACGCCGGTCCCCGCGGCCGCCTTGGCGAACCCGCGGGCGACGCCGAGCAGCGCCGTCTTCGAGACCCCGTAGTGGATCATCTCGGCCGGGATCACGACGGCGGAGTCGCTGGCGATGTACTGCACCCGCCCCCATTCGCGCGCCATCATCCCCGGCAGGTAGGCCCGGGTGAGCCGCACGGCGGCCAGGACGTTGGTCTCGAAGTACCGCCGCCACTCCTCGTCGGTGATGTCCAGGGGCGCCTTGGTCCCGAAGATCCCGAGGTTGTTCACGAGGATGTCCACCTCGGGCAGCGCCTCGAGGACCCGCTGCGTCCCCTCGTCGGTGGCGACGTCCCCCGGCACCGCGACCTGGTTCTCGTGCCGCAGCGCCGCTTCGACCGTGTCGCCGGAGCGCCCGTTGACGCCGACGCGGGCGCCCGCCTCGGCCAGCCCGGCGGCGATGGCCGCCCCGATCCCGCGGGTGGAGCCGGTCACGAGCGCGGTGCGCCCGCTCAAGTCGATCCGCATTGGACCAATCGTGCCACCTGACTCGGTCGCGCACGGCCTGGACGCGGCTGGAGCAGCTGACGCTCACCGCGGCCCGGACGGCGCCGCCTGCTTCGGCACGCTGTGGCGCCGGTCGCGCCGGCAGCGCCCGGCTGCGGCCGCCGTCGCGCGGCTTGATGAGGAACCGGCGGGTGGCCCCGAGGGTGAGCACGGGCACGACGCACTCGGCGCTGGCTGATCGGATCCGGGCAGGCCGCCGCCCCGTGTCCGGATGTGGCTGGTCCGCCGGACCCGACCGGCCTAGCGTGGCCCCCATGACGCTGTACTCGGCCGTCGTCACGACCGGCATCTACTGCCGGCCCGGCTGCGGCGCCCGCCCCCGCGCCGACAACGTGCGCACCTTCGACTCGGCCGCCGCCGCGGAGGCCGCCGGCTTCCGCGCCTGCCTGCGCTGCCGCCCGTACCGCCTGGCCGGCTCCCCGCCGTGGCGCGAGCCGGAGCTGGTCTGCCGCGCGGTCCGCCTCATCATCGACGGTGTTCTCGACGCCGGCACGGAGGACGAGCTCGGCCAGCAGCTGGGGCTGTCGGGCCGCCACCTGCGCCGGCTCTTCCGCGGGCACCTCGGCATGACCCCCGACCAGGAGGCCCTCGCCGCCGCCGCGCCGGACCTCCCACCGGCGCTCGCGGCCGCGGCCCGCGCCGTCGCCGCTCCCGCACACACGGTCCGCACCCGCGGCCTCGTCGACATGGCCTGACCCCGTGCGTTTCCGTGACCCGACGTCGGCGTACTCGCTGTATGCCTTGGCCTCGCACCCGATCGACGTGGTGTGCCCGCGCTGCGCCGCCCGCGCCCGCTCGATCGGAGAGCCGGGCGACGAGCGGCCGCCGACGACCCGGCCGCGGCGGCTGGTGTGTTCCGCGTGCGGGCACACGGCGACCTGGTCGCCGCGGAGCGGATCCTCGTGGTGGGGCGCGGCCGCCGACCCGTTCTTCCAGCAGCCGCTGTGGCTGACGGCGGCGGTGCGCGGGCACGTGCTGTGGGCGTACAACCGCGAGCACCTGGCCCTGCTGGCGCAGTACGTGGCGGCGGACCTGCGCGAGCGCGGCCCCAACGGGAGCTGCTCGATGTCGATGATCGAGACGCTGCCGGCGTGGATGAAGTCGGCGCGCAACCGGGACGACGTCATGGCGGCGGTCGCCCGCCTGGAGGCCCGCCTCGACGATCCGGGCCGCACCCCCGCCCGGCCCCGGCGCCCGGCGACGAGCGCCGACCTGCGCCGGTCCGGCGCGCACGAACACCGCTACTTCCCGGCGGCGAACCGGACCCCGCGCGGGCGCTCGTAGGTGCCCTCCGGCGGGCCGCGGACGGGGCGCCCCGGTCAGCTGCCGAGCAGGAAGCGGGTCAGCACCCGGGTGCCGAACTCAAGGCCGTCGACCGGCACGCGCTCGTCCACGCCGTGGAACAGCGACGTGAAGTCGAGCTCCGGCGGCAGGCGCAGCGGCGCGAAGCCGAAGTTGCGGATGCCGAGCAGTTGGAAGGACTTGGCGTCGGTACCCGCGGACAGCATGTACGGCAGCAGCCGCGCGCCGGGATCCTCGGCGCAGACGGCCGCCGTCATCGCGTCGACCAGCCGCCCGTCGAAGGTCGTCTCGACCGGCGGCAGCTTGTCCCAGTTGAGCTCGACGTCCGGCCCGAGCACCTCGGCCAGGGTCCGCTCGAACGCCTCCTCGCGCCCGGGCAGCATCCGCCCGTCCACGGTCGCCTCGGCCAGCGACGGCACCACGTTGGTCTTGTACCCGGCGTTGAACATCGTCACGTTGGCGGTGTCGCGCAGGGTGGCGCCGATGAGCCGGCCGACCGAGCCGAGCCGGGCGACCGCCGCCTCCGGGTCGTCGGGGTCGAACGGCACCCCGGTCAGCTCGGCGACGCCCTCGAGGAACTCGCGCACGGCGCCGGTGAGCACGACGGGGAACCGGTGCGCGTCGAGCCGGGCCACCGCGGCGGCGAGCTTGGCCACCGCGTTGTCGGTGTGCACCATGGAGCCGTGCCCGGCGGTGCCGCGCACCTTCAGCCGCAGCCACATGATGCCCTTCTGCGCGGTCTCGACGAGGTAGGCGCGCACCCCGTCCTGCAGCGTCAGCGAGAACCCGCCGACCTCGCTGATCGCCTCGGTGACGCCGTCGAAGAGCTCCGGGCGGTGCTGGACGAGCCAGCGGGCGCCCTGGAACCCGCCCGCCTCCTCGTCGGCGAGGAAGGCGAACACGATGTCGCGCGGCGGCACGGTGCCCTCGCGCTTGAACTGCCGGGCGACGGCGAGGCTCATGGCGACCATGTGCTTCATGTCGATCGCGCCGCGGCCCCAGACGTACCCGTCGCGGATCTCGCCGGAGAACGGGTGCACGCTCCACTCCGACGGGTCGGCCGGCACCACGTCGAGGTGGCCGTGGACGAGCAGCGCGCCGCGGCCGGGGTCGGCGCCGGCCAGCCGGGCGATGACGTTGCCGCGGCCCGGGCCCGACTCGACGTACACGGTCTCGTAGCCGGCCTCGGCCAGCTTCTCCGCGGCGTACTCGGCGGCGGCGCGCTCGCCGGCGAGGGTCGCCGGGTCGCCGGTGTTCGTCGTGTCGATGCGGATGAGGTCGCTGGTGAGGCCGGCCACCTCGTCCGCGGCGGAGATCGAAGTCACCGCCCCACCCTACTATTCCGATCGCGATCCCAAGGTTTTGAGGTGGGCGCGGGCGACTCGCGCCTCAGCGCCAGGGCACCTGCGGCGAGCGGTAGAAGTTGATCCCGGCCGCGGTCCACCGCGGGCCCTGCGCACCCAGCCGGCGGCGGAACGCGTCCCAGCCGTGGGTCGCGGCCGGGGACCAGCCGAGCTCGGCGATGGCCGGCAGCCGTGGGAACGCCATGTACTCGATGTCCGCCGACGTGCGGATCGTCTCGGTCCACAGTGGAGCCTCGACGCCGCGCACGGCCGACGCGGGGGCGCCGGCCAGGTAGTTGCCCGGGTCCCAGCCGTAGGCGTCCCTGACCTCGATCAGGGCGGCCCAGTCCTGGCCCAGCGGGGTGGCGTCGGTGTACTTCATGTCCAGGTACGCCAGGTTGGCCGGCGACAGCACGAGCCCCGTGCCACGGGCCGCGGCGGCGGCGACGGCCGGGTTGTCGTCGGTGGTGTCCCAGTACTGCGCCACCGTCGAGGGCAGCGGGAGTCCCCGGCCACGGTCGCGGCCGCCGGTCGCCGCCGGCGCCCTCGACGACGAGATCCCCCGCACCGTCGTTCCCGAACGGCCCGGCTCCCCAGGCACCCATCAGCCGCTCCCCAGCGGAACCCGGCTGGCGAACGCGGCAACAGTAGCGATTCGCTACGAGCCTCGTCTGCGGAACCGGGCCGCCCCGGGCCACATCGTCGGGTCCGCCGCGGTGATGCTTGGCTAGGCCGTGGCCCGCGACCGACCGTCTGCACCGGCGCCGCCGGCGGTGGGGCCCGAGGTGACCTGCCGCCGGTGCGCTACGCTCCGCCGGTGACCGGCCCCAACGACGCTCTCGCCGCCGTCCTCGAGCGCGGCCGGCCCGCAGACGAGGCCGACGCACTGCTCGCCGCGCTCGTCGACGGCGGCGTCTACGTGCCGTTCGACGAGCAGGGCTCGGTCGTCTTCATCAATGACGAGGACACCGGTCCGGTGCTGCCCGGCTATACCAGCGAGGCTTCCCGCGAGCGGTGGCTGCCCGGCGCGGCCGGGGCCGTGCTCTGCGACGCGCTGCGCCTGCTCGACATCTCCAAGCACACGGGCGTCGGGACGCTCGCCGTCTTCGCCGCCGAGCAGTGGGCGAAGGTCCCATTGGCCCTCGTCGCCGCGACCCTGCGCGAGCGGGGCGTCCGCACCCAGGGCAACCAGACGCTGCGGCTGACGTGGTCGACGCACCCGGTCGCCCTGGCGCTGCGAGGTGCGTTCGCGGCGCGGATCCTGGCGTACCCGTCGGTGCGGACCGTGTGGATCGCGCACGCTCGCTGGATCGAGTCCGGCAACGAGCACCTGATGGTGCAGATGGCGGTCGACGAGCAGGGGCGGTCCGCCGCGCAGGCGCTGCTGGAGGCGGTGCTGGCCGAGGATGTTCCGTTGGGCCCCGAGTCGCCGGGGCTCGCGCTGCGGGTGCTCGAGCCGCACGAGGCGGATCAGGCGGCCGAGCTCGACGGCCTGGCGCTGGACACCATCCGCGCCGACCACGCCGCGGGCCGCGTGCACGTCGTGTCCCGCGAGTTCGACTGAGCCGCGACGCCGGCACGGCGGTACCGGGCGACAAAGGCATGTGGCTCGGCAGCACCGACCTGTAGTCCGCGGAGTGAACCAGGTGCCGACCTCCTTGCGCGCGTTCGGCGCGAGCAGCTTCAGAAATGCAGCACCGGCAATCTTGGGCCGCCGGGTCACCGGTCCCCGGCTTGCTGGGCCGCACGCAGCTGTTCGCCGCGCAGGCCGACGCAGTCGTGGGCCCAGAACACGTCGGAGTACACGAACGTGCCGTGCATCCAGTCCTCGTACGCCGGCAGCCGGACCACCTGGAACGCGCCCGGTACGTTTCGCAGCGAAGGCGGGCGGAAGCCCAGCCGCTCGGCGTCGTCGAAGCCGCGCGGACCGTGATAGTCGGGCGCGCCCTCCAGGAACACCAGCGGCACGCCCTGGGCCTCGGCGGCGGACAGCGCGTGACCGATCAGCGCAGTACCGATCCCGGAGCGCTGAAACTCCGGCAGGACGCCCAGCGGCGACAGCGAGTACACGGCCACCAGACGCTCCAGCGCATCCAGCCGGCATCCGCTCAGCATCACATGCCCGACGACCCGATCCCCGTCGGTGTCGTCGACGGTGGCCACCAGCGACACCGGCGCCAGCGGCGCCGGTGCGGCCCGCAGCGCGTCGACTAGGTCCGGCACCCGGTCCGGATAGCCGAACGCGCGAGCGTGAAGCTCCCGCACCGCCGCGTGATCGCGTTCCTGCTCCGGCCGGTACCGCACCTCGTGTCCCGTCATGGCCGCCAGGTTAATCACCATGCCGCGTCGGTTCGAGGCAGTTTTCTGCTGGCCTGGGCGACGCCCGCGACGGCCAGGGCGGCAAGTGCCGCACCGCCGTCCCGGGCCACGTGCGACCAGGGGCCGGCGAGCGACTCGATGACGGTGATGAGCAGCAGGGCCGCGCCGACGGCCGAAGCGGCGTACCACACCAGCGTGGCGGCCCGCGGGTGCGGCCGGCGCAGCGGCAGGACCAGGACGACGCCGAGGAGCAGGGCCAGCGCCGCCGCATACGGGTTGGCCAGCGGCTCGACCAGGTTGTCCAGCAGGGTGCCGCTCGGCGGGTCGGTGCACGTGACCGTCGGCTGGACGATCGGCGACGCGCACACGTCGGCGAGGTCGGCGACGCCGAACCCGTCGCCCGCCCGGACGACGGCGTCGAACCCGTAGGCCACGGCGCGGCCGAGGAACGCGGCCAGGCCGTACGCGAGCCCGGCCAGGCCCAGCCCGGCGAGGACGAGCGGCACGATCCGCGGCGGCGCGGGGGCCGGCGGCGGGCCGAACCGGTCGACCGCCTCGCGCTGGGCCGCCACCGGGTCCAGCCCGCGGGACACGCCGTCGTCGGCCGCCGAGCGGAGATGGTCCTCGGCCTCGGCGAGCATCCGGCGGCCGCGCGCGCCGGTGCCGGCGGCCGCCGCCAGCGCCCCCGCGATCACCTCGTACGCACCGTCGCGGCCGGCGTCCTGCACACTGCCGAGGAGGTCCACCCCGTCGATGTTGTCGAACGCATCGGGGCCCCATGCCATCGTTGCCTCCTCACGCGCCTCGGGTGACGGCGCCGGGCGGCGCCGTCAACATCATGGGCGATATGACCAATCCGGAGCGGGAGCGGGCGGCCGGTTTCGGCCCCCCGGAGGATGGGCTCGCCGAGGCCAGCCCCTGGTACCTGTGGGGCCCTTACCTCAGCGAGCGGGCCTGGGGCACGGTCCGCGAGGACTACAGCGGCGGGGGCACGGCGTGGGAGGCGTTCCCCCACGACCACGCGCGTTCCCGGGCCTACCGATGGAGCGAGGACGGGCTCGGCGGCATCTGCGACGCCTCGCAGCGGCTGTGCTTCGCCCTGGCCCTGTGGAACGGGCAGGATCCCATCCTCAAGGAGCGCATCTTCGGGCTGACCGGCAACGAGGGCAACCACGGCGAGGACGCCAAGGAGTACTGGTGGTACCTCGACGCCGTGCCGAGCCACGCGTGGATGCGCTGGCGCTACCACTACCCCCAGCGCGCGTTCCCCTACGAGCAGCTGCTCGCCGAGAACCGCCGGCGGGGCCGCGAGGAGCCGGAGTACGAGCTGCTCGACACCGGCGTGTTCGACGACGACCGGTACTGGATCGTCGAGGCCGACTACGCCAAGGCCGACCCGCACGACGTACAGGTGCGGCTGCGCATCACCAACGCCGGACCCGAGGCGGCGGCGCTGCAGGTGCTGCCCACGATGTGGTACCGCAACACCTGGTCCTGGGAACCGGGCAGCGCGAAGCCGCGGCTCGCCCCCGCCGGGCCGGACGCCATCGGGGTGGAGCACGACGGGCTCGGGCCGCTGATGCTGCAGGCCGCGCCCGGGCCGGACGGGTTGCTTCCGCAGCAGGTGTACTGCGACAACGACACCAACGCCGAACGGCTCTTCGGGTCCCCGTCCGCCAGCCCCTACCCCAAGGACGGGATCAACGACCACGTCGTGCACGGCGCACCGACCGTCAACCCCGCGCGGGAGGGGACGAAGGCGGCGTTCTGGTACCGGCTGACCGTCGGCGCCGGCGAGACCGTCGAGCTGTCGCTGCGCCTCGCGCCGGAGCACCGCAAGAAGGCGTTCGGGCCCGGGTTCGAGCAGGTGCTGCGCGACCGCAAGGCGGAGGCCGACGCGTTCTACGCCGACCTCGCCCCCGAGGGCACGAGCGCCGAGGACGCCATGATCATGCGGCAGGGCTTCGCCGGCATGATCTGGGGCAAGCAGTTCTACCACTACGACGTCGACCGGTGGCTGCGCGGCGACCCGGGCCAGCCGGCCCCGCCGCCGGGGCGGCAGTCCGGGCGCAACGCCGGCTGGCGGCACCTCGACGCCGCCGACATCATGTCGATGCCCGATCCGTGGGAGTACCCCTGGTTCGCCGCCTGGGACTCCGCCTTCCACGCCGTCGCGCTCGCCCACCTCGACCCGGCGTTCGCGAAGTACCAGCTGATCCTGCTGTGCCGGGAATGGTTCCAGCACCCCAACGGGGCGATACCGGCCTACGAGTGGGCGTTCGAGGACCTCAACCCGCCGGTGCAGGCGTGGGCGGCGCTGCAGGTGTACGAGATCGACGGCCGCCGCGACAAGGCGTTCCTGACCCGGGTGTTCTCGAAGCTGGTGCTGAACTTCACGTGGTGGGTCAACCGCGAGGACGCCGACGGCAACAACCTCTTC
This sequence comes from Dactylosporangium sp. CA-139066, assembly GCF_050936175.1. Taxonomy (NCBI): domain Bacteria; kingdom Bacillati; phylum Actinomycetota; class Actinomycetes; order Micromonosporales; family Micromonosporaceae; genus Dactylosporangium; species Dactylosporangium sp. CA-139066. Next base: position 6,093,684 of record NZ_JBNJNH010000001.1, read on the forward strand.
GAGGGCGGGTTCCTCGGGCTGGACAACATCGGGCCGATCGACCGCTCCCACCTGCCGCCCGGCTACAGCCTCGAGCAGTCCGACGCGACGGCGTGGATGGCGTTCTACTGCCTGAACCTGCTGGAGATGGCGCGGGAGCTGGCCCAGCAGAACCCGGCGCTGGACGACCTCGTCATCAAGTTCCTCGAGCACTTCGCGCAGATCTCCGAGGCGATGGGGGCCCGGGACCTGTGGGACGAGCAGGACGGCTTCTACTACGACATGCTGCGCACGCCGGACGGCACCGGCGTGCCGCTGCGGGTGCGCTCGATGGTCGGCGTCATTCCGCTGTTCGCGACGAAGGCGCTGCGCGAGGAGGACTTCCAGCGCGTACGGCGGCTGTGCAAGAGCTTCGCGGACGTGCCCGAGCACCAGACCATCAGCGCGACCGGCGGCCAGCGGTACGTCGGCGTCGGGGTCGCCGCCCACGGCCGGGTCCGGCGGATCCTGCCGCACCTGTTCGACGAGAACAGCTTCCTGTCGCCGTACGGGCTGCGCGCCCTGTCGCGGTGGCACGCCGAGCACCCGTTCACCGTGCAGCTGCCGGACTGGACGGCGACCGTCGGCTACGAGCCGGCCGAGTCGACCACCGGCATGTTCGGCGGCAACTCGAACTGGCGCGGGCCGCTGTGGGTGCCGCTGAACTACCTCGTGCTGCGCACCCTCGAGGACTACGACGCCAACCTCGGCGACGGCGTGAAGATGGAGTACCCGACCGGGTCCGGCGAGATGCACAACGCCGGTGAGATCGCCGAGGACCTGCGGCAGCGGATGCTGTCGCTGTACCGCCGGGGAGCGGACGGCCGCCGCCCGGCCTTCGGCTGGGCCGACCGGTTCCAGCACGACCCGAACTGGCGGGACAACCTGCTGTTCTACGAGTACTTCCACGCCGACAACGGCGCCGGCCTGGGTGCGATGCACCAGACCGGCTGGACCGGCCTGCTGGCCGAGATGATCGCCCGGCCCACGGGCATGCGACGGGAGGACCGGCGTTGACCGCATTCGGACGGCAGGTCTGCGGCGACCTCGACGCCGCCGCGGCCCGCGAGTGGCTCGTCACCGACGGCCTCGGCGGCTACGCGATGGGCACCGTCGCCGACCTGCGCACCCGGCGGTACCACGGCCTGCTCGTGGTCGCCGAGCCCGGCGGCGCCGCGCGCCGGCTCGGCCTGGCCGCGCTCGACCCGGTGGTGCGCATCGGCGAGCGGGTGGTGCGCCTGGCCACCAACGAGTGGGCCGGCGGCACCGTCGACCCGGCCGGCCACGTGCACCTGGCGCAGTTCGGGATCGACGGCGGCGTGCCGTACTGGCGCTGGGACCTCGGCGACGTCGTGCTGCAGCGGGAGATCGCCATGGCGCACGGCCGCGCCGCCGCCGGCGTGGTCTTCACCCTGCTGCACGCGCCGCGCCCGGTGACGCTCGAGCTGACCCCGATGTGCACGTGGCGGGACGCCCACGGCGAGCGCACCGCGTTCGGCGAGCCGGCGGTGACCCCGGTCGCCGGCGGCTTCGAGTTCGAGGGCGCCTACCGCGTGGCCGGCCCGGACTGGCAGCCCGGCGGCGACTGGTACCGCGGCGTGTACGCCCGCGAGGAGGCGGCCCGGGGCCTGAACCCGACCGAGGACCTGTGGGCGGCCGGCCGGTTCGTCGCCGAGCTGGCCCCGGGCGGCACCGCCGAGGTGGTCGCGGACGCGGCGCCCTTGGACGGCCCGCTGCCCTCGGCGAAGGCTCTGGTCGTGGCGGCGCGCAAGCGGGCCCGCCGCCTCGCCCGCCTGGCCGGCGCCGGCGCCGCCGACCCCGCCGGCCGGCTGCTGGCGGTCGCCGCCGACCAGTTCGTCGTCGAAACCCCGACCGGCCCGTCGGCGGTGGCCGGGTACCCGTGGTTCGGCGAGTGGTCCCGCGACCTCATGACGTCGTTCGAGGGCCTGTTCCTGGCCACCGGCCGCCCGGACGAGGGCCGCGCGGTGCTGCTGCGGGCGGGCACGACGGTGTCCGAGGGCATGCTCGCCAACACGGCGGACACGGGCACCCTGGAGTACAACACGGCGGACGCGGCCCTGTGGTTCCTGCACGCGATCGGCCGCTACGCCGAGGCGACGGGCGACCTCGACACCGTGGCGGCGCTGGCCGGCCCGATGGACGAGATCCTGACCCACCACCGCGACGGCACCCGGTACGGCATCGCCGCCGACCCGGCCGACGGCCTGCTCACCCAGGGCAAGCCCGGCTTCGCGCTGACCTGGATGGACGCGCGCGTCGGCGGCCAGCCCGTCACCGAGCGGCACGGCAAGGCCGTCGAGCTCAACGCCCTGTGGATCAACGGCCTCGCCACGGCGGCCGCGTTGTTCGACCGCATCCGGCGGCGCAACGACTGGGCGGCCGCCGCCGATCGCGCCACCGCCTCCTTCCGGCGCCGCTTCGTGCGCCCGGACGCCGCCGGCCTCTTCGACGTGGTGGACGGTCCGGGCGGGGACGATGCGGCGGTACGCCCGAACCAGCTCCTGGCCGTCTCCCTGCCGTTCGGCCCGATCACCGACCCGGGCCCGGTCGAGGCCTGCCGGGCTTCCCTGCTGACCTCGGTCGGGCTGCGCACCCTGGCCCCCGGCGAGCCCGGCTACCAGGGGTCGCACCGCGGCGACCCGGCCCACCGCGACCGCGCCTACCACCAGGGCACGGTGTGGCCGTGGCTGATCGGCCCGTTCACCGACGCCTGCGTGCGGGTCGGCGCCGACACCACCGGCCTGCTCGACGGCCTCGAGCTGCACCTGGCGGAGTGGGGCCTGGGCTCGGTGTCGGAAACCCTGGACGGCGACGCCCCGCACGCCGCCACCGGCTGCCCGTTCCAGGCCTGGTCGGTCGCGGAGGTGATCCGCGCCCGCAAGGCCCTGCGCTGAGCGTTTCCGCCTATGGGGTCCCGCAGGCGGCTGACGCCGCCCGCTGGAACTCGGTGCGTGGCGTCGCCTGCGGTGGGGACGATTCGCCGGCCACCGTCCAGACCTGGTCCGGTTTCAGGGCCGTCAGGTCGGCCGGGGTGAAGGTGAAGTTGGGCGCCGAGTCCCGGGTCGAGCTCTCCAGCAACGAGTACAGCGACGTGAACAACCGATAGTCGTGGCCGGGCGTGAGCTCGGTGAAGTCGGCCGCGCTGTGCTTCTCCAGCGTCCAGCCGGGCGGCACGGCGAAGACGCGGACGGTCGTTGCCGGGTCCGCCGGGTCGCTGTCGACGGCGGTCCAGATCTTGTGCGCGCTGTTGTCGACGACGGTCACCTCGATCACGCGGGTGTGCTCGCACGGGGCGAGCAGGACGGTGGGGTGGCCATCGTCGAGGTACAGCGCCGCGACCGGCACGCTGCGCCGCGGGCGCTCGTCGTCGTGGTTGACGAGGTCGCCGCACGCGATGGCGGTCAGTGCCACCGCCGCGTACGCCCCGGCCCGAGCCCAGCCCGTCAGTCCGCTCATGATCGATGATCATGAGGCCGGCGGGGCGATGCGGCGAGCACGCCGGCATAACGATTGATCCAACTGGCAAATTATGGCAAGCGGTTGCCGCCCCTGTCGGCGCCGCCCTACCGTCGTGTCCATCGCCAGGCCCGCCAGCCTGCACGTGGCCCCTGAACAGCCGCAAACCGCCCGTCTCGGGCGGCACTGGCGCATGCCCTCACGACACTGGAGATGCCATGCGAACACCCCACCGTCCACATCGGCGGCTGCTGGCCGCCGCCGTTGCCGTGCTCGCCGCGCTCGGCACCTACGCGCTCGTCGCCCTCACCCCGCCGGCCGTCGCCGCCACCGCCTGCGGCACCACCAACCTCGCGCTCAACCGGCCGGCGACGGCGTCGTCGGCCGAGTCGGCCACCCTGTCGGCGGCCAAGGCCGTCGACGGCGACGCCAGCACCCGCTGGTCCAGCGCGCACGGCGTCGATCCACAGTGGATCCAGATCGACCTCGGCCAGAGCACGCAGATCTGCCAGGTCGTCCTGCAGTGGCAGCGCTCGTACGCCAAGGCCTACCGCATCGAGGTCTCCTCCGACGGCGTGAACGGCTGGACCCCGATCTACTCCACCACCACCGGCCCCGGCGGCACGGAGACCCTGGCCGTCAGCGGATCCGGCCGCTACATCCGCATGTACGGCACCACGCGCGCCACGCAGTACGGCTACTCGCTCTACGAGTTCTCCGTCTACAGTGGACCGGGCACCAGCCCGTCGTCGTCGCCGTCCACGTCGGCCTCGCCGTCGGGGCCGCCGCTGCCCGGCGGCGGCGACCTCGGCTCCAACGTCATCGTCTTCGACCCGTCGCAGTCCTCGACGACGATCCAGGCCAAGCTGGACCAGATCTTCACCCAGCAGGAGAAGAACCAGTTCGGCACCGAGCGCTACCAGTTCCTGTTCAAGCCGGGCTCCTACAGCGGCCTGAACGCGCAGATCGGCTTCTACACGTCGATCAACGGCCTCGGCCAGAACCCGCAGGACGTCCAGATCCACGGCGACATCACCGTCGACGCGGGCTGGATGCAGGGCAACGCCACCCAGAACTTCTGGCGCTCCGCCGAGAACCTGTCCCTCTACCCCGTCTCCGGCGTCGACCGCTGGGCCGTCGCCCAGGCCGCGCCCTTCCGCCGCATCGACGTGCACGGCGGCATGACCCTCGCCTCCCCCAACTGCGGCTGGGCCTCCGGCGGCTACATCGCCGACTCCCGGGTCAGCGGCACCATCAAGCCGTGCTCGCAGCAGCAGTGGTTCACCCGCGACAGCACCATCGGCGGCTGGCAGGGCGCGCTGTGGAACATGGTGTTCTCCGGCGTGCAGGGCGCTCCGGCCACCTCGTTCCCCTCGCCGGCGATCACGACCCTGGCCACCTCGCCGGTGACGCAGGAGAAGCCGTACCTGTACGCCGACGCCTCCGGCTACCGGGTCTTCGTGCCGTCGCTGCGCACCAACTCCAGCGGCGCCACGTGGACCAACGGCCAGACCCCCGGCACCTCGCTGTCGATCAACCAGTTCTACGTGGCGAAGCCGGGCGTGAGCGCGGCGACGCTGAACCAGGCCGTGGCGCAGGGCCTGAACCTGCTGTTCACCCCGGGCGTGTACCACCTCAACCAGACGGTGAACATCAACCGGGCCGGCACCGTGGTCCTCGGCCTCGGCTACGCCACCATCGTCGCGGACAACGGCGCGCTGCCGATGGCCGTCGGTGACGTCGACGGTGTCAAGATCGCCGGCCTGCTCTTCGACGCCGGCGCGACGAACTCCCCGGCCCTGCTGCAGGTCGGCCCGGCCGGCGCCTCCGCGAACCACGCGGGTGCCCCGAACCTGATCTCCGACGTGTTCCTGCGCGTCGGTGGTGCGGGCGCGGCGAAGGTCACCAACGCCCTCGTGGTCAACAACAACAACACCATCATCGACCACATCTGGTCGTGGCGGGCCGACCACGGCGACGGGGCGGGCTGGACGTCGAACCCGGCCGACACCGGCCTCATCGTCAACGGCCAGAACGTCACCGCCTACGGCCTGTTCGTCGAGCACTTCGAGAAGTACAACGTGATCTGGAACGGCAACGGCGGCAAGACCATCTTCTTCCAGAACGAGCTGCCGTACGACCCGCCGTCCGCCGCCGCCTGGTCCCACGACGGCATCACCGGCTACGCCGCCTACAAGGTGTCCAACAACGTCACCTCCCACGAAGCGTGGGGCATGGGCAGCTACTGCGTCTTCACCACCGACCCGTCCATCGCCGCCTACCACTCCTTCGAGGCGCCGGTGAGCGCCAACGTGAAGTTCCACGACATCCTGACCGTGTCGCTGGGCAAGGGCTCCATCACCCACGTCATCAACGACACCGGCGACGCGGCCCTGCCCGACCACGTCACCCCGCACACGGTCGTCAGCTATCCGTAGTCCACGAGGCGCGACAGGGCCGCGGACAACGGTTTCCGGCAACGCATCGGAAAGCTCACAACCGCTGGGCGCGGCCCGCCCGCCTTCGTACCGTCAACCGCTGTGCGGACCACAGTAAAGGTGCTCGCGGCGGCCTCCCCGGCCGTCGCGAGCACGCTTCTCACCCGGTTCCAGAAGGGCGGCATCGACGCCTTCAACGGCGCAACGCGGTGCCGCCTCCCGGTAGCCGGGGGCGAGGCAGCACCGCGTTGCGCCGATCCGTCCTACGGGCCGGCCACCTCCTTGGCGGCACGCTCACCGGATTCGACCGCGCCGTTGAGGTAGCCGAAGAACTCGATCGACGTGTGCTCGCCGGCGAAGTGGATGTTGCCCTCGCGGACGCCCTCGATCCCGAAGAAACTGGTGTACTGGCCGGTCCGTTGCGCCGAGTAGGCACCCTTCGTCCAAGGGTTGAGCGGCCACGCGTCGCGATAGGCCTTGCCGTTGTAGGCGGCGCTGATGCCGGGGTAGACGGGCTCCAGCTGGTTCAGCAACGCCGTCACCTGGGCGGCCGGCGCCGCACCGAACGCCGCACCCGTCCACGCCTGGGTCTGGCTACCGCCCGGGAACTCGCAGAGCACCCCGGTCGTTGTCGGCTGGTTGACGGTGTCGTCCCAGGCGCACTGGAAGCCGGTCATGTTGGTGTAGGTTGAGCCGCCGTAGCCCTGGGACACCCACGGCCGGGTGGTGAACTGGGCGTGGAGCTTGGCGTTGCTGCCCAGGTCGAACTGGTTGATCGAGCGCATCTTCACCGCCGAGAACCCGGCCTTGCTCAGGTCGCACTGGCGCAGCATGGTGAAGGGCAGGGCGAGGATCACCTTGTCGGACGTCACGTCGATGGACTTGTTGCCGGCCTGGAAGGTACAGGTGACGGAGCCGTTGGCGTTGGCCTTCAACGCCAGCAGCTTGCGGTCCAGGGTCACCGTGCCGGCCGGCAGCTGGTTGACCATGGCGGTGACGAGCTGGTCGTTGCCGCCGATGATGCTGTACTTCTCGTCGCCGCCGGTGAGCGGGTCGAGCGAGTTCGGTCCGTTCCAGCCGAGCAGGTAGATCAGGTTCAGGGCCGACTGCTGGTCCGGGTCGAGTCCGTACTCGGCGAGGACGTTGCTCTGCATCAGCTTGGCGAACCGGCTGGACAGTCCGCCCGGGATGTTCGCGTCGAGCCACTGGTTGACCGTCTGGTTGTCCAGCGCCCGCCCGGCCGCAGTGTAGCTGTTGTACGTCTGGGGATACGGCGCCGCTTGCTGCGCCGCCTTGAATGCCTGGTAGACCTGGCCCCAGTCGGCGTTCGCGGCACTGTAGGGGTAGTCCGCCCCGTCGATCCAGTACTTGTCGCCGCCGGGCGGCTGGTTGCCGGCGTACACGGCACGCAGGCTGAGCCCGAGGCTGCTGGCAAGGTTGCGAATGGTGTTGTGTTCGGTGTTGATGAACGCGCCGCCGTGCTCGACGACGACGCCGTCGTCGAAGAAGCCCCGCAGGGTGTAGCAGCGCCCGCCAACGCGGGTGTTGCCCTCGTAGACCGATGCGGTGATGCCCTTGACCTTGTACAGCCAGTGAGCGGCGCGGATGCCGGCGAGCCCCGCGCCCACGATCGTCACCGACGGGGCGGGGGACGGTGCGGCGGCAGCGGCGGCCGGGCGGGTGAGGGCGGCCGCCGAGGTGACGGCGGCGGCGCCGACGAGGGCGGCGCCGCCGAGCAGCTTGCGGCGGGACACGTTGGCGGCGTGCATGTCGAGGATCTCGTCGACCGGTATTCCGGTCCGTTCGGATCGATCGTGAGCGGCGAGCAGGGTACGTAGACGGCTGGTGAGTTGTGTACGACCTCTGGATCTCATGGCTGGCCTCCGGTCGCGGGCGCCTGAGCTTGACCTGGCCGACATTTAAATCCCGATGAAGTTACGGCGTCAAGGATTTCATCGATCCTCGCCCCACTTTCGTGAAGGTTCTGAACTTTGTTTCAGATCGATGACGCCCACCAGCGGGCCGCCACCAGCTCCGCTACCAGCGTCTCGGTCAGCAGTCGCACCCACGGGTCGTCGTCGCCGGGGTAGCGCACGACCGCCGCGGCGCCGACGACATCGGCGCCGACCGCGAGCACGGTGGCCGCCCGCTGCCGCAGCCAGTCCAACGCCGGCCCGTCGTAGCGCGAGCCGGGGAAGAGCAGCGCGCGGTAGTCGAGCGTCTTGGTGAGGTACACGTCGACGTGGGACCAGTCGCCCGTCTCGCATCCGGCGGCGGGGCGGCGGGGCCCCTCGCGGAGCATCAGGGCCGATTGCAGCGCCGAGGAGAGCCGCTCCGCCGGGGCGAGGGCGTAGACCCCGTGCGGTCCGTCCAGCAGGTCGCCGACGGTTGCCAGCCACTCGTCGCGGCGGGCGAGCAGATCCTCGGTGGCGTCGGCGGCGCGCCGCGCGAGGGCCGCGACGTCGGGCGCGGCGCCGCCCAGGCGGGCCACCAGCTCCAGCAGCAGCACCAGGGTGTGCTGGAACGTGCGGCAGGCGACCCCGCCCGCCTCGGTTCCGGCATGCATCGGTACGACGAGGTCGGCGACGCTCGCCAGCGGCGACTCGGGCGCGTTGGTCAACGCGACCAGCCGCGCCGATCCCTGATGGCGGCGCACGGCGTCGAGCGTCTCCTGACTGGTCCCGCTCGCCGAGATGGCGACCACGAGGGTCCGCGGTCCGGGCGGGTAGGAGGCGGCGGCCGACGCGTACTCGGCGACCGCGTCGACACCGGCCGCGCGCAGTCGCAGTGCCGCCATCTGCGCCGCGTACCGCGAGCTGCCCATGCCCAGCAGCAGCAACCGGTCGACGGGGCCGGGCAGCCCGGCCCACGCGTCGCCGGCGGTCAGGATCGAGGCCAGGTTGCGCAGCGAGGCCGGCTTGGCCTCCAGGTCGGCCAGGAACAGGCGCGGGTCCACGAGGGCTCCTTCGGGCTATTCGTACCGAGAGCTAGTCGTACCAGGAACGCAGCACGCCCATCGGCGCGTACCGCCAGCGGGGCAGGAAACGGGCGGCGTAGCACAGCTCGCGGCACTCCTGTTCGACCTCGAACGGCCGCAGCAGCCGCTCGTCGAGGAGGTCGGCCATGCCGCGCTCGTCGAGGGTGCGACGGTACGCGGCCAGGAGGTCGTCGGCGGCGCGCCGGCACCAGGCGGCCACGGCCGGCCGGTGCCGCCCCTCGGTCCGCCGATCGACGATCTGCCCGACGTGCAGCAGGCTCGTGCGCAGCTGCGCCACATCGCGGACCGCCGGCTCGCGTAACGCGCCGCCGGGGCCGGTGAGGCTCGGGTTGCCGTCGAAGTCGGTCACCGCGAGCCCGCCGCGCCATTTGAGGATCTGGCCGACATGCAGGTCGCCGTGCGGCTGCATGACGTACGCCCGGTCGACGTCCGCGGCCCGCGCGATGTCGGCCGCCAGCCGCTGGGCCCGGGCCGTGAACCAGCGCCCGTCGTCGTCCTCGGCGTCCGCCATGACCCGGCACGCCCGCTCGAGGACGGCCAGGCCGTCCGCCGCCCACGTCGATTGCCGCACCTCGGCAACGGGCGCCGGGAACACCTCCGACGGTGTGGCCAGGGCGCAGTGCAGCTCCGCGGCCAGCACCCCGATGTCCCCTGCGGCATCGGCCGGAGGGCCGCCGTCGAGCTGGTCGATCAGCGCGTCGACGCACCAGTCCCAGCCGTCGGCGGCGCCCGGGAGGAAGCCGGTCACGACGGCGGCGAGGCCGGCGTCGGGTCCGTCGCGGTAGAGCGCCGCGTAGGGTGTCGGCGTTCGCGTGAAGCCGGTGGCCACGAGCTGCGCCAGCAGATCCGGCGCGCGGTCGGGCGGCGGGCCGTCGTGCGTCGGCCGCATCCACTTCACCACGACGCGCTCGCCGACGACGACCGAGGTGTTCGTCTGGTCGACGGTGATCATCCGTTCCCCGAGCGGGCCGGGGGCGAGCGGAACGTATCGGCGCACGCGCAGGCCGTCCGGGGCGTCGCCGCCGGCGAGGGCCTCGACGAGCGCGGCCGAGGCGCCCGGCAGGATGGGGTCGATTGTTGAAGGCAAATTCAGTTTCCGACGTAAAAAGTCAGCTACAAGAGGCCGCATGAGTCTTGCGCATGTTGACACTCATTGCAACACTCCGGTTCACCTGTCTCGACCCCAGTCAGGAGTGCGGAGTGTTGTTGTTCAGCAGGACCCGTCGCGCCGTCGTCCCAGCGATCCTCGCCGCGGGTCTCGTCCTGGCCGCGGCCGCGTGCGGCGGCGGTGCCGACAACGCCGACGCCGCCGGCCCGGACACCCTCGACCCGAACGCGGACCTGAGCAAGCAGACGCTCACGGTCTCCAACTGGGACGGCTACATGCCACCGGCGCTGCCCGAGAAGTTCAAGGCGGCCAGAGGACCGGCGGTCACCGTCACCAAACACGCCACCAACGAAGAGATCATGGCGAAGCTGACCGCAGGCGGCGACAGCCACATCGACGTCGCCTTCGTCTCCGGCCAGTTCGCACAGGCCCTCAACGCGCAGGGCCTGCTCGAGCCGATCCACGCCGATCTCGTGCCCAACCTCAAGAACCTCTACCCCGAGGCCGGGCAGCTGGCCTACGACAAGGGCAACACCTTCTCCGTGCCATACACCTGGGGCACGACCGGGCTGTGCTACCGCACCGACCTGACCGGTTACACCCCGGACAGCTGGGACGACCTGCTCACGCCGAAGCCGCAGACGGCCAAGAAGGTGACCATGATGGCCACCGAGCGGTGGCTGATGCTGCCGGCCCAGAAGTCACTCAACTTCTCCGCGAACACCACCGACACCAGGGAGCTGGAGCAGGTGAAGCAGAAGCTGCTCGCGGCGAAGAAGACGCTGCTGGCCTACGACGACACGACCTTCGGTGACCGGCTCAAGTCCGGCGAGGCCGCGCTGGTCGAGTCGTGGGACGGCTGGTGCCCCACCGACGACCCGAGGATCAAGTTCGTGGTGCCCAAGGAGGGCAGCGACCTCTGGGTGGACACCATGGTCGTCCTGAAGACGTCGAAGAACAAGGAGGCCGCGCACGCCTTCATCAACTACATCCTCGACGCCGACAACCACCGCTGGGCCGCCGAGAACATCCTCTACAAGGTGCCCAACGCGGCCGCCATGGCCAAGGTCGACGCCACGGTGCTGGACACCCACCCGCAGCTGCGGATGACCCCGGCCGAGCTGCGCAAGAACGAGGTGCCGGTGGACCTCGGCGACGCCGCGCCGGCCTACACCCGCATCGCGACCGAGGTCTCGGCCGCATAGATGGCCACGGCTCGCACGTCGCGGCCGGCCGCCCGGCGGGAACGCATCGCCGGGCGGCTGGCCACGCTCGGTCCAGGACTGGGCTACCTGACCGTGTTCATGCTGGTACCGCTCGCGCTCGTGCTCGGCTACACCCTGTTTCACCGTGGCCGGTTCGGCGGGATCGTGTACGAGGTCACGGCGGACAACTACACCCGGGTCGCCGACGGGCTCTACCTCGGCGTCATCTGGACGTCGGTGAAGCTCGCCGGGATCACCACGCTGCTGGCGCTGCTGCTGGGCTACCCGACCGCGTACCTCATCGCGCGGCTCCCGCGGACCTGGCGGACGGTCGCGCTCGTGCTGGTGGTCCTGCCGTTCTGGACCAACTTCCTCATCCGCACGTACGCATGGATCATCCTGCTCAACAGCGAAGGCGTCATCAACCGGGCCCTGGCCGGGCTCGGGCTCATCGCGCGGCCGCTGGAGCTGCTCTACACCCAGGGTGCCGTCGTCGGCGGGCTGCTCTACGCCTACCTGCCGCTCATGGTGCTGCCGCTGTACTCGGCGATCGAGCGCCTGGACCCGCAGCTGCGCGAGGCCTCGGCGAACCTCGGCGCCCGCCCGGCGCGGACCTTCTGGTCGGTGACCCTGCCGCTGACCCTGCCGGGCGTGCTGACCGGCTGCGTCTTCGTGTTCGTGCCCAGCCTCGGCAACTTCGTCGTCCCCGAGCTGCTCGGCGGCGGCCGCACCGTGATGGTCGGCAACCTCATCCGCGATCAGTTCCTCAAGGCCCGCGACTGGCCGTTCGGCTCGACGCTGGCGCTCATCGTCATCGGCCTGCTCGTGCTGCTGCTCATGGCGCAGGCGTGGGCGGCCCGCCGGCTCAGCGACGGGGGAAACCGTGCGTAGGTTCAGCTGGCTGCACGTCCCGGCCGCGGTGACGTACCTGTTCCTGTACCTGCCGATCGCGGTCCTCGTGGTGATGTCCTTCAACGCCGCTGACACGCCGTACCGGCTGGACGGGTTCGGCACCGCCTGGTACGCCAAGCTGTTCGCCGACCGGGCCGTGCGCGAGGGGCTGGTGAACACGCTGCTCGTCGCCGCCGGCGCGACCGTCCTGTCGACGATCCTGGGCACCCTGCTCGCCGTCGGCCTCGCTCGCCACACCCGCTCGAAGGTGCTCGACGCGATCGCGCTGGCACCGGCGGTACTGCCCGACATCGTGGTCGCCATCGGCCTGCTCGCGTTCTACACCGCCGTGCAGTTCACGCTCGGCCGGCAATCCATCCTGCTCGCGCACGCCGTGTTCGGCACCGCGTTCGTCGCCGCCGTGGTGCGCACCCGCCTGGCACACGTCGACGGGTCGCTCGAGGAGGCGTCGCGCGATCTCGGCGCCACGTCGCTGCAGACCTTCGTGCGCATCACACTGCCGTCGCTCGCTCCGGGCATCGTCGCCGGGGCGCTGCTGGCCTTCACGCTGTCCCTCGACGAGTTCGTCATCGCATTCTTCACCGCGGGCCCGCGGGACCCGACGTTGCCGATCGTCATCTATTCCATGGTGCGCTTCGGCGTCACGCCCGAGATCAACGCGCTGGCCACGCTCCTGCTCGCGGTCAGCTTCACGTTCGTCCTCATCGCCCAACGCCTGTCCCGCCTTACGGAGTCGCTTTGACCGAGACCCTGGTTCGCATCGATGCCATCAGCCGCCGCTTCGGCGAGGTCCGCGCGCTGGAGCACGTGAGCCTCGAGATCCGCCAGGGCGAGTTCTTCGCGTTGCTGGGGCCGAGTGGCTGCGGCAAGACGACCCTGCTGCGGATTCTCGCCGGCTTCGAGCACCCGGACAGCGGGTCGGTGACCCTCGACGGCGCCGACCTGCTCGCCGTGCCGCCGCACCGGCGGCCGGTCAACCTCATGTTCCAGTCGTACGCGCTGTTCCCGCACATGAGCGTGGCAAAGAACATCGCGTACGGGCTGGAGCGCGAACGGCTGCCGAAGGCGGAGATCCGCGAACGGGTGGACGCCGTGCTCACCACCGTCGGCCTCACGGGCCTGGCCCGGCGCCGGCCGAACCAGCTCTCCGGCGGCCAGCGGCAGCGCGTCGCGCTGGCCCGCGCGATCGTGAAGCGCCCCCGGCTGCTGCTGCTCGACGAACCCCTCTCCGCGCTGGACAAGAAGGTGCGCGCCGAGATGCAGCTGGAGCTCAAACGGCTGCAGCACGAGGTGGGCATCACATTCGTGGTCGTCACACACGACCAGGAGGAGGCGATGTCGCTGGCCGACCGGATCGCCGTGCTCAGCGAGGGCCGGGTGCGCCAGATCGACGCGCCGGTGCCGCTGTACGAGCGCCCCGCCGACCTGTTCGTGGCGGACTTCATCGGGGCGAACAACCTCGTCACCGGGGTGGCCGCGGCCGACGGCCTGCACGTGCCCGGCGTCGGCGTGCTGCCCTGCCCGGTACCGGCGGACGCCGTCGGGGCGGGTGCGACTCTGGTGATACGCCCCGAACGCGTCCGGCTGGCCGCGGACGGCTCATCGGCCGGCGGGCTGGCCGGCGTGGTGCGAGACGTGACCTTCTTCGGCGGTACGACCAGGGTGGCGGTGCAGGTCACGGGCCTCGACCGGCCACTGCTGGCCACCGTCTCCGGCGCCACCACGGTCGCGGTCGGCGAGCAGACCCGGTTGGCCTGGTCGGTCGGCGACGCCATGCTGCTCGGGCCCGGCTGACCACCCCACGCCCGCCGCTACGTCGTGGTGCGCCGGGTCCGCCCGGTCCGGGCCGGCTCCTCCGGTGCGATCAACGGGTTGCCGGTGACCAGCCGCGCGTACGACAGGATCAGCTCGACCGCCTCCGCCGCGCGCAGCGTCGGGTGGCGGGCCACGATCCGATAGCCGTACGCGTCCTCGAGCGCGACCAGGTTGCGGGCGATCGACTGCGAGTCCGTCGCGAGGGTGAACGCCCCTTGCGCCGCTCCATGCTCGAGGATCGTCTGGTACATCGAGACCTGCCGGTCGTACAGCGTGGTCAGCAGGGCGGCGTAGACCCGGTTGCGGCCGGCCGCGCCGCCGAGCTCGCACAGCAGCCGCACGTCGGCGTCGTCGGCGTCCGTCGGCAACCCGGAGCGGATGGTCACCACCAGCTTCTGCACCGGGTCAGCGATGTCGGCGATTTTCTTCACGCGCAGCTCGTAGAAGCGCTCCATGCCGGCGTGGTGCGCTTCCAGCAGCAGGTCCCGCAGGTCCGGATAGTGGTAGAGGACCGCGCCGGAGGTCAGTCCGGCCTGCTCGGCCACCTGGTTGAGCAGCACCGTGTCGGTCCCATGCTGGATCATCGCCCGGCGGGCGGCCTCGATGAGGTCCTGGCGGCGTTCAGAGCGTGACTTGCGGGAGGTCATGCGGCACCGGTCCGGAGTACGACGTCAACACAATGCACACCACCATAGTGCCCGCGTATTGACTGTCGAGCGGCGACCTTGTTGAATCTCGGTTCAACAAAACGTTGGGAGGGGCGATGTCCCGGTTGACGGTCCTGTTCATGCCCGAGAGCGCGTACGGTCCGACCAACAACTGCATCGGCATCGGCGACGTGCTGCGCCGGCGAGGGCACCGGGTGGTGTTCGCCGCCGAGGCGTCGTGGCAGGGGAAGCTGACGGCGCTGGGCTTCGAGGAGGACCTCGTCGACCTCGCGCCGCCGGCGGAGAACGCCGAGGAGCAGGATGCCGGCCAGTTCTGGAAGGACTTCATCCGCGACACCGCCCCCGAGTTCCGCAAGCCGACGATCGAGCAGCTCGAGACCTGGGTCAAGCCGGTGTGGGCCGAGCTCATCAGCGGCGCCAAGTACTGCCAGCCGCGGCTGCTGGAGATCATCGCCCGGGTCCGGCCGGACGTCATCGTCGAGGACAACGTGGTCGCCTTCCCGGCGCTCAACACCGCCGGGGTGCCCTTCGTCCGGATCGTCTCCTGCAACCCGCTGGAGATCAAGGGTCCGGCCATCGCCCCGGTCTTCTCCGGTTACCCGGCCGCCGACCGGTCCGGCTGGGCGGACTTCCGGGCCGAGTACGACCGCGTGCACCGCCCGCTGTGGGAGGAGTTCGACGCGTGGGTGCGCGAGCAGGGCGCCCCGGGCCTGCCGGACCTCGAGTTCATCCACGAAGGCGACCTGAACCTGTACGTGTATCCGGCGATCGCCGACTACACCGACGCCCGGCCGCTCGGACCCACGTGGCAGCGCCTCGAGTCCTCGGTGCGGGAGACCGACGGCGACTTCGTCCTGCCGAAGCAGCTCGCCGAGCGTGACGGCGCCCTGATCTACTTCAGCCTCGGCTCGCTCGGGTCCGCCGACGTCGAGCTGATGCGGCGGGTCGTCGACGCGCTGGCCAAGACGCCGCACCGGTACATCGTCTCCAAGGGGCCGCTGCACGCCGAGTTCGAGCTGGCGGACAACATGTGGGGCGCCGAGTTCCTGCCGCAGACGAAGATCCTCCCGCTGGCCGACCTGGTCATCACGCACGGCGGCAACAACACCACGACCGAGGCCATGCACTTCGGCAAGCCGATGGTGGTGCTCCCGCTGTTCTGGGACCAGTACGACAACGCGCAGCGGGTCGACGAGCTCGGATTCGGGGTGCGCCTCGACCCGTATCGCTTCACCGACGAGCAGCTGCACAGCGCGATCGAGCGCCTCCTGGGCGACGACGGCCTGCGCAGCCGCCTCGCGGCGCACGGTGCGGCGATCCGGGCCGCCGACGGCCTGCGGCAGGCGGCGGACGCGATCGAGCGGCTGGCCGGCGCGACCGAGGCCGGTCGTTGACCGAGCGGCATGCCGCGGCGGCCCTGGCCGACGCCGAGGCGCGGGCCCGGCGCTCGCTCGCCGATGCCGCACCGGCCGTGTTCTGGACGGACCGCGCCGACGCGCCGCCGCCCCGGCCGCGGCACACGGGCGCCGGCACCGCCGAGCTCGTGGTGATCGGCGGCGGGTTCACCGGACTGTGGGCGGCCATCCTCGCCAAGCAGGAGAACCCCACCGCCGACGTGGTGCTGCTGGAGGCCCGCCGGATCGCCCACGGCGCCTCCGGGCGCAACGGCGGGTTCGTCTCCGACTCGCTCACCCACGGCCTGTCCCACGGCGCGTCGCGCTGGCCGGCCGAACTGGCGACGCTCGTCCGCCTCGGCCGTGAGAACCTCGCGGCGATAGCGGAAACGGTGCAGGAACACCACATCGACGCCGGCCTCAGGCTGTGCGGCAAGACGACCGTCGCGGTCGCCCCGCACCAGCTGGCCGACCTCGCCGCCCTGGCGGAGCTGCACCGCTCGCACGGCGACGACGCCACGGTGCTCGACGGCGAGCGGATGCGCGCG
Organism: Dactylosporangium sp. CA-139066; assembly: GCF_050936175.1. Lineage (NCBI taxonomy): Bacteria > Bacillati > Actinomycetota > Actinomycetes > Micromonosporales > Micromonosporaceae > Dactylosporangium > Dactylosporangium sp. CA-139066. The sequence continues at coordinate 6,110,265 of NZ_JBNJNH010000001.1, forward strand.
GACGTGGCGTCGCCGACGTACCTCGGCGGCGTGCGGCTGCGCGGGACGGGCGGCCTGGTCGACCCCGCCCGGCTGACCTGGGGGCTGGCGAGGACCGCCGAGGCGCTCGGGGTGCGCATCCACGAGGACACCCGGGTCACCGGCTTCGACCGCTCGGCGACCGGGGTGACGGTGCGCACGGCCGACGGGCGGATCTCCTGCCACCGGGTCGTCATCGGGACCAACGCCTACCCGCCGCCGCTGCGGCGGCTGCGGCACTGGATCCTGCCGGTCTACGACTACGTGCTCGTCACCGAGCGGCTCGACGACGCGCAGCGCGCGGAGCTGCGGTGGCCGGAGGGGCAGGGCCTCACCGACGCCGGCAACCAGTTCCACTACTACCGCCTCACCGACGACAACCGCATCCTGTTCGGCGGCTACGACGCCGTCTACTGGTTCGGCAACCGCGTCGACGAGGCACTCGAGCAGCGCGACGCCACCCACCGCCTGCTCGCCCGGCATTTCGCGGAGACCTTTCCGCAGCTCGACGGGGTACGGTTCACGCACCGCTGGGGCGGCGTGATCGACTCCACCACCCGGTTCACCCCGATGTTCGGTACCACCCGCGACCGTCGCATCGCCTACGCCGTCGGCTACACGGGCCTCGGCGTGGCCGCGTCCCGGTTCGGCGCGCAGGTCGCCCTCGACCTGCTTGCCGGGCGCGAGACCGAGCGAACCCGGCTGGAGATGGTGCGCCGGCGGCCCATGCCGTTCCCGCCCGAGCCGCTACGGTTCCCGGTCGTGGAAATGACCCGCCGGGCACTGGCCGCCGCGGACGCGCGCGCCGGGCGACGCGGCCCGTGGCTGCGGCTGCTCGATCGGTTCGGCGTCGGATTCAACAGCTGAGGAGCGGATGTGGCAGTACTGACGAACCCGGCGACCGGCGCCGTCATCGGCGAGGTCCCCGACACGCCCACGGCGGACGTCGCCGCGCGGGTGGCGACGGCGCGGGCCGCCTTCGAACAGTGGCGCGAGGCCACCCCGGCCGAACGGTCGCGGGTCCTGCTGCGCCTGGCCGACCTCGTCGAACGCGACGCCGGGGAACTGACCCGCCTCGAGGTCGAGGAGACCGGCAAGCCGGCGCCGGTCATGTCCGACGGCGAACTGCCGTTCGGCGTGGACAACCTGCGCTTCTTCGCCGGCGCGGCGCGGTCGCTGGACGGCACCGGCGCCGGCACGCTGTCCGCCGGCTACACGTCGCTGCTCGTGCGACGGCCCGTCGGCGTCGTCGGCTCGATCGCGCCGTGGAACTTCCCGCTCGTCATGGCGATCTGGAAGATCGCGCCGGCCGTGGCCGCCGGCAACGCGGTGGTCATCAAGCCCGCGCCCCAGACGCCCCGCACGACCCTGGCCCTCGCCCGCCTGATCGAGGAGGCCGGGGCCCCCGCCGGGCTCGTCCAGGTGGTCACCGGCGGCGCCGACGTGGGCGCGGCCCTGGTCGACGACCCGGGCGTGGACATGGTCAGCGTCACCGGGTCGACCCGCACCGGGCGGGAGGTGATGCGCGGCGCCTCGGCCCGCCTCAAGCGTGTGCACCTCGAGCTCGGCGGCAAGGCGCCGGCCATCGTCTTCGACGACGCCGACCTGTCCGAGATGGCCTCGGGCGTCGCGATGGGCGCCACCTACAACACCGGCCAGGACTGCACGGCCGCCACGCGGGTGTACGTCCAGCGACCGGCCTTCGCCGATGCCGTCGCGGCGCTCGAGGCGACCATGGCGAAGATCCGCATCGGCGATCCGTGGTCGGCCGGCACAGACATCGGACCGCTCATCTCGGCCGCGCACCGGGACCGGGTGGCCGCGTTCGTGGCCCGCGCGACGGCCGACGGGGCGAGCGTCGCGCTCGGCGGCTCGCCCGCCGACGGTCCCGGGTTCTTCTTCCCGCCGACCCTGATCCTGGGCGCCGATCAGCGCAGCGAGATCGTCCAGGGCGAGGTGTTCGGACCCGCCGTCGTGGTGCTGCCCTTCGACGACGAGGACGACGCGGTACGGCTGGCCAACGACGTCGAGTACGGCCTGGCGTCCTCGGTGTGGACCCGCGACGTCGCCCGCGCGCTGCGCACCGCCCACCGCCTCGACGTCGGTGTGACCTGGATCAACGATCATCTGCCGATTGCATCCGAGGCGCCGCACGGCGGGGTCAAGGGCTCCGGGTTCGGCAAGGACATGAGCCAGGAGTCGCTGGCCGAGTACTCCGTCACCCGCCATCTCATGATCAAGCACGCGGCGCCCGTCGCGCGCGACTCCTTCCGGCCCGCCTGACCCGGCACGCCCCGCTGCTCGACCGGTCGCGCCAGGCCGCCTGCACCGCGAACGCTTCGCCTGGTAGGCCACTGACACGGGCGGTGCTGGGCCGGCCATCGGATGCCCGCTGGCCGGCCCAGTTCCCGCTGTCGGCGGATCAACCGCCGTCGGGGGCTACAGGATGCCGCGGGCGGCGAAGGCGGCGCGGGTGGCGGCGGCGGCCGACGGGCCGTAGAGGCGCTGCGCGGCGGCGACCGTCGCCTGGGCCGCGGCCGCGAACGTGATGTCCGGCGTGAACGCGAACTGGGCCTCGACGATCAGCGTGGTGGCGCGGGTGTCGCCCAGGGCCGTGCGGATGTCCCACAGCGCGCGCGACCAGATCTCGCCGTCGGCGTGGACCTCGCCGACGACGTCGGCCGGGTAGTGCTTGTTGCCGTCGAGGCGGCGCAGGCAGTGCGGGGTGGTGCTGGTGTACGACGTGGAGTCCCAGTCGGCGACGCAGGCCTCCGGGGTCAGGGTCGGGGTGCCGGTGGACCAGCTGGTGACGGCGACGGCGAGGTAGTCGCCGAAGGCCTCGCCGATGGCGCCGGACTCCAGGGTCGTGCCGAAGCCGGGGACCTGACCGTCCTGGACCGAGTGGCCGTACTCGTGGACGATCACCTCGGCGTCCTCGCCGTCGTCGACGCCGCCCTTGCCGAGGGTGATGTTCGCCTTGTCGTCGCGGAAGAACGAGTTGTCGCCGCCGTACTGGTCGATGCGCAGCTCGATCTGGCGCTGGTTGACCGGGCGCAGCGTGGAGCCGAAGCCCAGGTGCTGCAGGTAGTGCTGGGCGGTGGTGACCCAGTAGTACCCCATGACCTGCTCGAACTGGTCGGCGTCGCGGTGGTAGGCCGGGAAGGCGCCGTCGACGAGGGTGGCGGCCTTGCCCGTCGAGCTCTTCACGATCACGTAGCGGCCGGCGAGGCGGCCCGAGCCGTCGAGGTCGGTCAGGGTCACCCGGCGGTACGCGGCCGCGAACGCCGGCAGGTCGGCGTCCTTGGCGTCGGTGAGATCCTGCCGGCCGAGCGCCTGGACCGGGTTGGGGGCGAAGACGGTGCCGGCGGCGGAGGTGGCCGCGGTGGCGGCCGAGGCCGCGGGGGTCGTCGTGACCAGGGCGGCCGCGATGGCCGCCCCGGTCAGCGTAAGGCTTCGTCGCATGCCGAAGTGGCGGGCGGCCGGCCAGGCGCGTTACTTCTTCGATGCGTTGGTCGGGCGTGCGGGCTGCGCCGGGTGCGACGGATGGGCGGGGTGACTGGGCTTGCCCTGGTCGGTCGGGGTCGGCGTCGGGGTCGCCGTGACGCCGAGCAGACGGCGGCAGTACGCGTCGACCGCGGGATCGCCGCCGCCGGCCAGGCGGGCCAGGAAACCCCGCTCGCCTTCGGTGAGCGGGCGGGCGTGCGAATCCGCCCGGAACGCCAGGAACGCCCGGCAGGCATCCGCCGCCGCGAACGTCGCCGTGGCTCCCGTGGCTCCCGTGGCTGACGTGGCGCCCGTGCTCGGACGGCCCGACGGCGTGGTGCTGGGGCGGTCCGTCGCGCGCGGTGACGTCGAGGCCGACGGTGCGTGATGGCCGCCATCGATCCAGTCGCGCACCGGGTCGGGCAGATGGCCGGTCCCGGTCGCGTAGGCGGTGCCGCCGATCGACAGCGCCGCGAAGGCGGCGGCCCCGGTGGCCAGCAGCCGGCGGCGCAGCGGCTTCGCCGGGCGGTACACCCGCCTGAACCCGGCCACGGCCGCGTCCTCGCCCGCGAGCTCGTGCGGGCGGCCCGGCGCCGCGGCGGCGCGCAGCAGCTCACCCAGCCGGCCGGCGGGTAGTTCGTCAGATTCCATCTCGACCGTCCTCGGCGGCGCTGCGGTGCTCACGAATTTGGGGGTGCTCGGCCAGCCGGCGCAGCCCGCGCATCGTGGCGATGCGGACCGCGCCAGAGCGCTTGCCGAGCACCCGGGCGGTGCCGGCGACGTCCAGGCCGGCGACGACGCGCAGCATGACGGCCTCGGCCTGCTCGCGCGGGAGGGTGGCGATCAGCCCGACGGCACGGTCGGTGTCGGCGAGCTCGACCACCTCGGCGGCGACGTCCGGCGCGGCGGCGGCGGCGCGCAGCTGGTCGATGGCCTCGTGGGGTTCCTCGTGGCGGCGCCACGCGCGCCGGTTCTCGTCGATGCCGCGGTTGCGGGCGACGCGGAAGAGCCAGACCCGGAACGCCGTCGCGCCACCCCGGAACCGCGACAGGTCCCGTGAGACCTGCAGCCACGTCTCCGAGGCGACGTCCTCGGCGGCGTCGCCGACGACCACGCGCAGGTACCGCAGCACGAGCGGGTGCAGGGCGCGCCAGAGCACCGCGAACGACGCCGGGTCGCCCTCGATGGCGGCGGCCAGCGCCGGTTCCAGGTCCTCGTCCTGTGCGCGCTGCATCGAGGCCGTCATCGGCGCGCCGCGGCCAGGCCGGCGCGCGTCATGGGCTTCCATCGCTGCCGCCCGCCGAGCAGCGCCGCCACCGTTCCCTGCACTACGACAAGGTAGAGCAACGGTCTGTACACCGCCTGTTGGAGGGGCACCGTCCATACGGACGACATCCGTTCGCCGTCCAGCCGTAGCGCGTATGCGGTCGTGACCATCTGCACCACGGTGAACCCGCACCAGACCGCCGCGACCTGCACAACGGGCAGGAAGAGCGCGCCGTAGACGGCGTAGACGTCGACCAGCGGCGCCACGAGCGGCAGCAGCATCTGGAAGAGCACCAGGTAGAGCAGCCCGCGCCGGCCGAGGCGCCCGCCGGCGCCCCGCTCCAGGACGGACGCCCGGTGCTTCCAGGCGGCCTGCATGGTTCCGAAGCACCAACGGTACCGCTGCCGCCACCACTGCGCCACGGTGCTCGGCGCCTCCGTCCACGCCACCGCGCGATCGGCGTAGACCGCCCGCCAGCCGGCGCGCAGCACCGCCATGGTCAGGTCGGTGTCCTCGGCCAGGGTGTCGGAGGGCACGCCGCCGGCGTCGCGCAGGGCCGTGCGCCGGAACGCGCCGATGGCCCCGGGGATGGTCGGCATGCACTCGCCGAGGTCGAACAGGCGCCGGTCGAGGTTGAAGCCGACGACGTACTCCAGGTGCTGCCACCGCCCGAGCAGCCCCTGGCGGTTGGCGACCTTCGTGTTGCCGCTGACCGCGCCGACCTGCGGGTCGGCGAACGGCTGGACGAGGCGCCCGATCGCGTCGGGCTCGAACACCGTGTCGCCGTCCACGAGCACCAGCAGATCGGCGCGGGCGGCGGCGATGCCGGTGTTGAGCGCGGCCGGCTTGCCGGCGTTGGGCTGCCGGATCAGCCGCAGGCCGGGCAAGCTCAGCCGCAGCCGCTGGACGATGGCGGCGGTTTGGTCGGTCGAGCCGTCGTCGACGACCACGACCTCGACGTCGGGATAGTCGCCGGCGGCCAGGGAGCGCACGGTGTGCTGGATGTTCGCCGCCTCGTTGTACGCCGGGACGATGACGGAGACCGGTCCGAGGTACGCCCGGCGGCGCGCATAGCGGCGGGATCGGCGGGCGTGCCGGCGGGCGGCCAGGACCTGCACGGCGAGCCGGACCAGCGCGAGGGCGGTCGCGGCGGCGACGAGCCAGCGGATGGCGAGGCTGAGCAGGTGCCCGGCGCCCTGGCTCCAGCGCAGGGCGGTACCGGCGGCGACCGCGACATTTCCGGCGGCCGGCGCCTCCGGCAGGTCGAGCCCGCTCGCGACGGTGACGAACCGGGTCGCGGCTCCCCCGGCCAGGATCCGGTGCACGGCCGCGACGGTCTGGGACCGGTCGCCGCCGCCGTCGTGCAGCATGACGACCGCACCGGCGCCGGGCGGGCCGGCGAGGGCGGCCCGCACGATCGCGTCGGCGCCGGGCCGCTCCCAGTCGCGGGTGTCGCGGTCGGCCAGGACGGCGAGGTAGCCCTGCCCGGCCGCCGTGCGCAGCACGTCGGCCTCGGCGGGGCCGAGCGCGTCCGGGGTCGAGGAGTACGGCGGGCGCATGAGCCGCACGGCGCGCCCGGTCGCCGCCGCGATCGCGTTGGCGGTCAGGGTCAGCTCCAGGCGCTGCCGGGCGGCCGGCTCGGCGGCGAGGTCGGGGTGGGTGAACGTGTGCACGCCGACCTCGTGGCCCTCGTCGACCATGCGGCGCACCAGCTGCGGGTAGCGGTTGACCTGGGAGCCGATGACGAAGAACGTGGCGTGGGCGTGGTACTGGCGCAGCAGGTCGAGCACCTGGGGCGTCCACCGCAGGTCCGGCCCGTCGTCGAACGTCAGCGCGAGCGAGCCCGCCGGCATCCCGGCCGCGTCGACGCCGCCGTCGGGCGCGAAGCGGATCACCGGGCCGTCGACGCCGGCCGGCGCCGCGCCGGCGACCGGCGCCCGGGGCCCCTCGCCGCCCGGGCTCGAGGCGAAGCCGTCGAGGCATAACTCGCCGAGCAGGACGGCGAGTGCAAGCAGCAATAACAGCCAGTGAGCGCGGGGCTCGCGCCGGCCTGCGTGTGCGGGCATCGGCTACTTGGCCTTGCTCGGCTTGTTGTTGCCCGGGTGCGACGTGGGCCGGTTGCCCGGTTTGCCGGTCGTCGCCGCCGGTGTCGGGCTCGCCGCTGGTGTCGCGCCGGCCGTCGTCGTGTGCGGCCGGGCCACGGCGGACGGCACGGCGGGGGCCGGAGCGGTGCCGAGGCGGCCGTCGGCGCCGCCGCGCTGCAGCACGCCCTGCCCGTCGTTCGGCAGGCCCGGCAGCGGTACCGGCGAGGAACCCAGCAGGCCGGCGATGAGCAGCCCGCCCACGGCGATCAGCAAGATGCCGAACGCGGCGCCGAGGGCGGTGACCAGCCGCCGCCGACGGCCGCTGCGATCCATGAACACGGGTTCCACGCCCGCAACAAGCGGCGCAGCCCCTCCCCGCGTTACCCGGAGTTTTTCGGGAAGGTCGTCACAACCGGCGGAGCTGTCCGGTCATAGCTGGCGACCGACAACGACGGAGGCAGTCATGCCATCAACCGACACCACCCGCGCCGGGCCCGCCGAGGCGTGGCGCACCGCCCTGACCGTACTGCAGGAGGTGCACCCTCCCATCCCCGAGGGGGCGCACGCAATGACGATCGTGGTCGAGTACCCGCCCGGCAGCCCCGGCACACCGCCGCACCGGCACTCCGGCCCGGCGTTCGGCTACGTGGTCGAGGGCGAGATGCGCTTCGAGCTCGAGGGCGAGCCGATGCGGGTCCTGCGCGCCGGCGAGGCCTTCTGGGAGCCCGGCGGCGACGTCGTCCACTACCAGGACGGCAACAACCGCGACGACGCGCCCGTGCGCTTCACCGTGACGATGCTGTGCCGCCCCGGCCAGCCCATGCTCACCCTCGTCGACCCCGACGAGCTCCAACTGCGCGCCGACCGGCGCGCCACCCCGGAAAGATCGTGATGCACATGAACATCGCCGTGATCGGCGGGACCGGTCTCATCGGCTCGCAGGTGGTCAAGCTGCTGCAGGCGGCCGGGCACGACGCCGTACCGCACTCGCCGTCGACCGGGCTGGACCTGCTCAGCGGGGCCGGCCTCGACGAAGCGCTCAAGGGCGCCGACACCGTGGTCAACCTGACCAACTCGCCGACCTTCGACGACGCCTCGGCCGCGTTCTTCCGCACCAGCATGGACAACCTGCTGGCCGCGGCGGGCGCCCACGGCGTCGGCCACGCGGTGATCCTGTCCATCGTCGGCACCGACGAGGTGCCGGACCTGGCCTACTACCGGGCCAAGGCCCTGCAGGAGGAGCTGCTCAAGGCCGGTCCGGTGCCGTACTCGATCGTGCGCGCCACGCAGTTCTTCGAGTTCGTCGAGGCGGTCCTGTCCTGGACCTCCGACGAGCACACGGTCCGGCTGCCGGCCACCCCGATCCAGCCGATGGCGGCGGCGGACGTGGCCCGGGCCGTGGCCGACGTCAGCGCGGGGGCGCCGCTCGGCGGCATCCGCAACGTCGCCGGCCCGGACGTGTTCACCCTCGACGAGCTGGGCCGCATCACGCTGGCCGCGAAGGGCGACCCGCGCACCGTCACCACCGACCCGTCCGCGGGCATGTTCGCGGCCGTGCCGGGCGACGCGATCATCGCCAAGCCGGGCGCGGTGCTGGCCCCCACCCACTACCGCGAGTGGCTGGCGTCGCACTGAGCGGACCTCGCCGCCGTGCTCAGACGGGCACGGCGGCGAGCTTGGCCGGGTTCATCTGCCACAGAATGTGCTCGATGCCGTCCTCCGACGCGGCGACCGTGACGGCGCCGAACACGTTGCCGTCGCGGCGCAGTACGGCGCTGGTGCGGCCGTTGGTGGCGACCAGCGACACCTCCACGCCGTCCCAGAACCAGGCGCCGAAGGCCAGCAGGTAGCTCGCGACACGGGCGGCGCCGACGACCGGGCGGCGGGCGATGCGGGGTGCGCCGTTGCCGTCGGAGATGCTGGCCACGTCGGCGGCGAAGAGGCGTTCCAGGGACTCGAGGTCGCCGGTGCGGGCCGCCCGCAGGAACGTGGTCAGCAGCTCTCTCTGCGCGGTTTCGGACGCCGGGTTGCGCCGCTCGCCGGCCACGTGCCTGCGGGCGCGGCTGACCAGCTGGCGTACGGACGGCTCGTTCGCCTGCAAAATCTCGGCGATCTGGGAGTAGGGGTAGTCGAACGCCTCGCGGAGCACGTACGCGGCGCGCTCGGTCGGCGAGAGGCGCTCCATGAGCATGAGGACCGCGAGCTCGAGGGCCTCGCCGCGCTCGGCGCCGAGGTGCGGGTCGGCGGCGGTGTCGACGGGCTCCGGCAACCACGGGCCGACGTAGGTCTCGCGGCGGGCCCGCGCGGACTGCAGCGCGTTGATGGCCAGGCGGGTGGTCGCGGTGGCCAGGAACGCGCCCGGGTTGGCCACGGCGGCGCGGTCGGTCGTCTGCCAGCGCACCCAGACGTCCTGCACGAGGTCCTCGGCCTCGGCGACGCTGCCGAGCATGCGGTAGGCGATCCCGAACAGCCGCGGGCGCACGGCGGTGAAGACGGCCGCCGCCTCGTCCAGGTCCACCCGCTGCCTCCCGCGATTTTCTCGGTCGCTACCACGATGCCGAACGCCTGGCGGGGCCCGATCGTCGGGGTGGTGTACACCGACGACAAGGGCGCCTTCACCTGGGACTACAACATCCGAAGCGGCCCCGGCGACGTCATCACCGTGCGGGCCGAGGGCGCCACGTCGGGCCGCCGCGCCCAGTTCTCCTACAAGCTGATCTGAGGGGCCGCCAGGGCCATCCGATGCTGAACCCGGAGCGTCGCCGGTGCCGCCGGCGTTACGCAGCGTCGCCCCATATCGCGGACGCCGCAAGGTTCGGCGCCTCAAGCCCCCAACCGTCGCTCGGAGTGATGGGCTGGCCACTGGTCGGCGCGACGGTAGGTGCCTCCCGCCGGGTGGCACCGCCCACCGCAGCACGGCATCCGCCGCGCCGGCCCACAGCTGCGGTTACGGTCGGGTCATGTATGCAGACCTGAACGGAATCAACCTGTACTACGAGACGCACGGCGAGGGCCGGCCGCTCATCCTGCTGCACGGCGGGCTCGGGTCCGGCGAGATGTTCGGGCCCGTGATCCCGGCGCTGGCCGCGCGGCGGCAGGTGATCGCCGTTGACCTGCAGGGCCACGGGCGGACCGCGGACGTCGACCGGCCGCTCGACCTCGGGATCATGGGCAGCGACATCGCCGCGCTCATCGGGCATCTGGGGCTGGAGAAGGCGGCGCTGGTCGGCTACTCGCTCGGCGGCGGGGTCGCGCTGCGGGCCGCGGCCGACCATCCGCACCTGGTCGAGAAGCTGGTGGCGGTGTCGGCGCACGCGCGTACCGATGCCGTCTATCCCGAAATGCGGGCCCAGCAGGGTCAGGTCGGCGCGGCGGCCGAGACCGCCCGCGGCCGCGCGACGTACGCCGAGGTCGAGGAGTCCGAGGCCGACCTCGAGCGGTTCCGCGCCTGGATCGCCAAGATCATCGCCCGCGACTACTTCGGGGCCCCGGGCCGGACCGCGGCGCAAGCCGCGATCGACCGCTGCGCCGCCGCGCTTGCCGACTTCGAGGCCGCCGCCGTGGCCGCCGAGACCGGCGCTCCACAGGACCAGTGAAGGACGACACCCTCATGCCGTGGTGGCTGCAAACCGTGATCGGCCTCGCGGCCGCGCTGGTCGTCGTCTGGGCGGCCCTGATCGTCGCGCTGCTGATCGCCAAACCGGGCAGGGCGCAGCTCGGCGAGGCGGTGCGCCTGCTGCCGGACCTGCTGCGGCTGCTGCGCCGGCTGGCCTCCGATCCGGCCATGCCGCGCGGGGTGCGGGTCCGGCTCGGGCTGCTGCTGGTCTACCTGGCCGTCCCGATCGACGTGATCCCCGACTTCGTCCCCGTCCTGGGCTACGCCGACGACGCCATCATCGTCGTCGCCGTGCTGCGCTCCACCGTGCGCCGCTCCGGCCTGGACGCCGTCCGCGCCCACTGGCCCGGCACCGACGACGGCTTCGCCGCCCTGTGCCGCCTGACCGGCCTGCGCAGCGCCGGCTGAAGCAGCTGGGCAGGCCACTCCCGCCCGGCTCCTCGATCGCACCGTGGATGCTCCCCCGGCCGGCGACGATCGTGGGCGGGGCAACATCGACACGAAAGGGGAGCGCCGGTGATCGGCATCGCAGGGCCGGGAGTTCAGCTGCCGCGGCTGGAGGGGCACCGCGGGTACATCGTGGCCGTCGACGACGACCCCGACCTGCGGGCGCTCATGGCCGCCCAGCTGGCGCGCGGCGGCTACGAGGTGGCCACGGCGGCCGACGGGCCGGCGGCGATCGCGCTCATCCAGCAGCGGCCGCCGGACGCGGTGGTGCTCGACGTCGCCATGCCGGGCATGTCCGGCGTCGAGGTGTGCCGGCAGCTGCGCAACATCGAGTCGACGGTCGCCGTGCCGATCGTCATGCTGACCGCGCGTACCCAGGTGAACTTCGAGATGGAGGGCCGCATGGCGGGCGCCGACGCCTACCTCGCGAAGCCCTACTCGGCCCGCACGCTGCTCGCCCACATCGAGGACCTGCTGCTGTCCTGAGCCGCGTCGCCCACGACGGCCGCGCGCAGCCCTACTCGGCCCGCACGCTGCCGGCCCACATCAAGACCCGCTACTGCCCTGAGCCGCGTCGCCCACGACGGCCGCGCGCAGCCCTACTCGGCCCGCACGCTGCCGGCCCACATCAAGACCCGCTACTGTCCTGAGCCGCGTCGCCCACGACGGCCGCGCGCAGCCGTTCGAGGGCGGCGCGGCGGGCCCCCGCCAGCGCGGGCTCCTTCGTCACGGCGGCGGGTTTCAGCGGTACCGCACGAGCCAGCTCCGCAACGCCCTCCTCAATGGCGCCGAGGAGCGCGGGGCCCCATGTCCCGCCGACGACGACGAGCCCGGGGTCCACCAGCGCGACGACGGCGGCGACCACGCCCGCGACCGCGGCGCCGACGGCCCGGCGGTCCGCGGCCAGCACGGCGCCGGCGTCGATCGCCGTCGTGCCCGGCAGGCGCACGCCGAGCCGGCCGAACGCCTCGATCAGCGGCATCGCGCGGCCCTGCGGCCCCGTCGTGACCAGGTGCGCGATCTCCCCGGCGAAGCCGGACCGGCCGCGGATGACCTCGCCGCCGGCGACGAGCGCGCAGCCGAGGCCCTCGCCCAGGTACAGGTACGCGAAGTCCTCCCCCGCGTGCTCCCGCTCGGCCCGCGCCGCCCAGTTGACGTCGTTGTCGACCGTCACCGGCCCGCGCACGTGCGCCGCCATGACGGCGACCGGGTCGAGCTCGCCGACGAGGAACGGCGCGTCGGGCAGGTGCACGAGCCGGTCCGTCGCCCGGTCGACCGGGTCGGCCGCCGAGACCACCGCGAGCCGCGGCGGCCCTGCACCCGCCGCCAGCTCCCAGCACACGCGCTCGAGCGCGGCGGCGACGTCGGCGGGCGCGGCCGGGCGGCCGACGGAGTGTTCGAGCCGGTCGGCGGTGTCGCCGTAGGCGTCGAAGATCTCCCCGACGATGCCCTGCGGCGCGATCGACACCGCCAGGGCCATGCCGGCCGACTCGGCCAGCGCGTAATACGAGCCGACGCGGCCCTTGCCCCGCCCGCCCGGGGTCCGCTCGCCCGTGTCGGCGACCAGCCCACGCTCGGCGAGGCGGCGCACGCTCTCTCCCGCGGTCGGCTTCGAGATCCCGATCTCGGCGGCCAGCTCGGCGCGGGTCAGGCGCCGGTGGCGCATGAGGGCGCGCAGCACGTGCTCGTCGGTCTGCGAGCGGAGCAGGTCCATGTGTGCCAATTCTAGTCAGGCCCCTTGCCTAGAAGAGTCCCCCTCGGTACGGTCTACATCAAGTAAAGCGCCTTAACTAGAAGGAGCGCCCATGCTTCCACACTGGGAGGAGACGCCGGCCGACCTGCCGGCCGCCGTCCGCGAGATCAAGGCCGCCATCCGCGCGCGGATCGCCGCGTCCGGGCGCACCGTCGAGGAGGTCTTCGCCGTCGTCGAGCGGCGCATCGCCGCCGAGGTCGAGGACATCGAGGCCACGCTGAGCCGCGGCGAGCCGGTGTGGCCGGTCATCGACTACGCCGACATCGCGGCCGGCACCGTCCCCGCCGAGCAGGAGGCGCTCCTGCACCGCCGCGGCTGCCTGGTCGTGCGCGGGCACTTCGAGCGCGAGCAGGCGCTGGGCTGGGACCGCGGCATCGTCGACTACGTCGAGGGCAACCGGTTCTTCGAGCACTACCGCGGCCCGGGCGACGACTTCTTCGGCACCGTCGGCTCCAAGCCCGAGATCTACCCGATCTACTGGTCGGCGGCGCAGATGCAGGCGCGGCAGAGCGAGCGGATGGCGCGGGTGCAGGCGTTCCTGAACCGGCAGTGGAAGTACGAGTCGGAGGGCGTGCGATGGTTCGACCCGGACCGCGACTCGCTCTACCCCGACCGCATCCGCCGCCGTCCGGAGGGCGCCGACTCCGCCGGCCTGGGCACCCACCTCGACCCGGGCACGCTCGACCTGTGGATGACCCAGGCCTACCAGCGGGCGTTCCGGCACCTGTTCGACGGCAGCGTCGAGCAGTACGACCCGTGGGACGCCGCCTACCGCACCGACGGCCCGCAGTATCCGGGCAGCACCATGTGCTCGGCCTTCCGCACCTTCCAGGGCTGGACGGCACTCTCGGACATGGACCACGACCAGGGCGTGCTCCACACGGTGCCGATCCCGGGCGCGATGGCCTACCTGATGCTGCGCCCCCTGCTCGCCGACGTCCCCGACGACGACATGTGCGGCGTCACCGTCAACCAGGTCTTCCCGGCCAACGAGCAGTGGCACCCCCTGCTCATGCGCGCCCAGGCCGGCATCCCCGACGTCAAGGCCGGCGACTCGGTCTGGTGGCACTGCGACATGATCCACAGCGTCGCCCCGGTGCGAAACCAGCGCGGCTGGGGCAACGTCATGTACATCCCGGCCGCCCCGTGGTGCCCACGCAACGAGCGCTACGCGGCGAAGGTCCGCGCCGCGTTCGAGACGGGCTCGAGCCCGGCGGACTTTCCGGAGGAGCATTACGAGCGCTCGTGGCCGGACCGCTTCGGCCTCTCGGACCTGAACGCGATCGGCCGCCGCGGCCTGGACCTCGCCACGACCTGACCCCCGCCCGACCACCACGCCCGGCCCACCTCGACCCGGCCAGCCTCAGCCCCGCCAACCTCGGCCCGGGCCAGCCTCGGCGCGGGAGGACCTCGACGGGCCAGCCGCCGCGGGGGCCGGGCCACGCAACGAACGACCCGCGCCCGGGAATGTCGGCCCGACCAGCACGGCCCGGCCAGCCTCAGCCCCGCCAACCTCGGCCCGGGCCAGCCTCGGCGCGGGAGGACCTCGACGGGCCAGCCGCCGCGGGGGCCGGGCCACGCAACGAACGACCCGCGCCCGGGAATGTCGGCCCGACCAGCACGGCCCGGCCAGCCTCAGTCCCGCGAGCCTCAGCCCGGCCGACCTCGGCGCGGGAGGACCTCGACCGGCCAGCCGCGCCGGGGCCGGGCCACGCAACGAATCGACCCGCGCCCGGGAATAATGGCCTGGTCGCCTCGGCGCGGCCGGTCGTCGGGCGCTCGGCCTCGGAGAGAGTTGACGCGGCGGCCGGCCGTCGCGTTGTGGGCCGTCGCGTTGTGGGCCCTCGCGAGGACTTGGCGCCGCGGCCCGGCAGCTCTGACCCGGCCGGACATTTCGGGCGTGATCTATCCCCGGCGTGGCGAGCCGTCGCGGGCTGGACCTCGCACCGACCTCATGCACGCCGTCGTCGGACGCCCGGTCTCGCAAGCCTCGGCGTTGTCGGCCGGCCGTGGACGGGAGCGCACCGCGACCACGCGCCGCCGTTAACGGCCCGGCGTGGGCGGCCTCGGCGTTGCCGACCGGCGCGGACAAGGAACGCACCGCGACCCGGCGCCGTCGTTGGGCCACTCGGCGTGGGCGGCCTCGGCGCTGCCGACCGGCGCGGACAAGGAACGCACCGCGAGCCGACGCCGTCGTTGGGCCACTCGGCGCGGGCGGCCTCGGCGCTGCCGACCGGCGCGGACAAGGAACGCACCGCGAACCGACGCCGTCGTTGGGCGTCTGGGTGTGGGTAGCCTCGGCGCGTTCCGCCGTGGTGGGCTTGGTCTCGCTACGATCTGACGCCGTGTCCGGATGGCTGCTGCGTGACGAGGACGACGAGCCGATCGTGGCGTGCGCCGACATCGAAGGGCTGTTCGCCGATCTGCCGCCGCGGGCGCGTGAGGAGTACACCCTCGTTGGCTGCGTGCCCGACGGGCCGCTTGCCGCGATCCTGCGCGACGGCGGGACAGGGTGGCTCGGCAACGTGTGGCTCGCGGCCCGGCCGGGCGACCCGGCGACGCGGCGCGGCTGGGTGGGCGAGCAACTGCTCGACGTGACGGTGCTGCGCGCACGACCCTCGGCGGCCGGGAGCGGACTCCTCGACGTCGATCTCGACGGCATCGTCCAAGTGTACGACCGAACCGACGCCGTGTGGGGGCCCGCGGACGTCACCGGGTACGTGCTCAGCGGGCCCGGTGACGAGCCGTGCGGCGGCTGCGCGGACGTCACGGGCGTGTTCCGGGGCGAGGGCGAGCCGCCAGTACCGTGGGTCGTGCTTCGCGGATGCCGGTCCGCACCGCGCCTCGACAGCGAGCTCTCCGCCGAGGTGTGCCTCGTTGGGGACGACGGTGCGGTCGTGCGGCTGGTTGGCTACGAGGTGACCGGTACCGTCGTGGCGGTCGCGCCGTCCGGGCTCGGCGACGGGCTGGTCGACGTTACCGTCAGCAGCGATCCGCGTGAGCCGCACCCGGCCGCCGCGCGGGGCGTCGTCGAGCGGTGGCGGGGCGGGCGGCCGGGCGAGCGCAACCTGTGGGGGCCGTACGACCGGGCGCTGCGTCACGAGTGGCTGGGGCTGGCGCTGTCCCATGCCGGTACCGCGGCGCCGGATCGGGCGGCCGGCGCCACGTACGAGCTCGACGGCCGGTTCGTCACCGACATCGAGGGGTTCTACTGCGCGATCGGTGAGGCCATCAACGGGCCCGGCGGGTACTTCGGCTGGAATCTCGACGCCCTCGACGACTGTTTCGCCGGCGGTTTCGGTGCACGGCCGCCGTTCCGGCTCGTGTGGCGCGACGCCGCGGTCGCCCGCGGGCACCTCGTCGAAGGCTACGACCGGCACCGGTACGGGCCGGCGATCACCCTCGACCACCTGCTCGCCATCCTCACCGAGCATCGCATCGACGTCGAGCTGCGCTGACGGCTCCCCCGCCGCGCGCGGATGGCGGCCGGCCGCCAGAATTGCGGGCGGACGGGACTCTCGGGGACGGGGCGGATGTTGACTGACGTGGTGACGCCGTGGTGGCAGGCGGTCGACGAATCCGTCGAGAAGCTCGTCGCGGCGCTGACCTCAGCGGCCGCCCGAGCCGCCCGCCGCGCCGAACGGCGCCGTGGTCGTCGGCGCCGGACCGGGCCGAAGGGGCACAGCCAGGGTATCCGCCGCCAGCTCGCCGACGTCGTCCGCGCCCGGCGGCTGGCGCCGGGCGAGGCGGTCGACCACAAGACGGTCTCGGCACTGTTCGCCGGTCATCGCGGGCTCGTGACGAACCCGGCGCTGGTCGTCGCCGTCGCCCGGGCGTGCGCGATCATCGCCGACCGTAAGCTCACCGCGAAGGAGGCCGACCGGCTGCGCGCGGCGAGCGTGCACATCGCGCGGCTGATCGCCGCGGCGGAAGAGGCCGACCGCGTCGCCGCGCTCCCACCGCCCGCCCCGGTGCCGGAGCCCGTTCCCGTAGCAGCGCCCGTGCTAGTCCCAGCGCCCGTCCCAGTCCCGGCACCGGTGTCACCTCCCGCGCCCCGGCGGCCGCGCAGGGTGCTGACCGTGGCCGCGCTGCTCGCCGTTGTCGCCGTGCTGATCGTGTTGGCGATGGTCGGCGCGTTCTCGACGTAGGCCCAGCCTTTGCCCGGCGACGCGCGGCCGGCGACATCCCCGTCCGAGATGCCGCCGGCCGGGCCCGCGATTTGGCCGGGCACGCGGTCAGAACTTTGAGTACGCGCCCGCGTCGATGTCCTCGACCAGGGTGGGGCCGGTCGGCGTCCAGCCGAGCAGCTCCTGCGTCGCGGTGCTGCTCGCGGCGAGGTTCATGGCGAAGAAGCCGCCGATGAAGCCGAAGTGGCCGGGCACGTCGTCCGGGGCGATCGAGGCGACGGGCAGGTCGTACGCGCGGCCGAGCGCCTCGGCGATCACCCGCGACGGCACGGCGGTCTCGGCCACGGCGTGCAGGCGGGAACCCGCCGGCGCCTTCTCGAGGCCGAGCGTGACCATGCGGGCGGCGTCGGTGCGGTGCACGGCCGACCATGCGGTGCTGCCGTCGCCCGGGTAGCCGGAGACGCCCTTGTCGCGGGCGACCGCGCCGATGATCGCGATGAACCCGTGGTCGCCCACGCCGTGCACGGTTGGGGCGAAGCGCAGGCTCACGCTGTGCACGCCGCGCTCGACGTACTCGAGCGCGAGGTTCTCGCTGCCGCCGCGGGGCGAGTCCGGGCCGTGGAACGGCGAGGGGTCGGCCTCGGTGGCCGCGCGGTCCTGGGAGAGCCCGGCGACGCCGGAGGCGAGCAGGAACCGGCGCCCGCTGCCGGCGAGGGTGTCGCCGATGGTCTGCACGGCGTTGCGCTCGGCCGCGTTGGAACTGGCCGGGTTGGACCAGTCGTGCTTGTTGGCGAGGTGGATGACGGCCTCGGCGGCCTCCGCGCCGGCGCGGAGGCTGTCCAGGTCGTCGAGGTCGCCGCGCCGGACGCGGGCGCCCTTGGCCTCCAGTGCCGCGGCGGAGTTGTCGGATCGGGCCAGGCCGGTGACCTCGTGGCCGGCGGCGAGCAGGTCGTCGACCACGGCGGAGCCGATCCAGCCGGAGGCTCCGGTGACGAATACGCGCATGACGTGCGCTCCTTCGACGTGCGATGTCAGTGACAGACATAGCGTACCTCGCCATGTCAGCCGCTGCCATCACTACACTGATCCTGTGGTGCGATGGGAACCGGGAGCCCCGCAGCGGCTGCAACGAGCCGCGCTGGAGCTGTTCACAGAGCGTGGCTTCGAGCAGACCACGGCCGCGGAGATCGCGCAGTCGGTCGGCCTGACCGAGCGCACCTTCTTCCGGCACTTCAGCGACAAGCGCGAGGTCCTGTTCTACGGCCAGGAGAGGCTCGTGCGCACGTTCGTCGAGGGCGTGGAGTCGGCCCCGCCCGGCGCGTCGCCGATGGAGATGGTCACCGCCGCGCTGCGCTCGGGCGCGGGCTTCTTCACCGACGAGCACCGCCCGCACTCGCGGACCCGGCAGTCGGTGATCGACGAGAACCCGGCGCTGCAGGAGCGCGAGCTGCACAAGCTCGCCACCCTCGGCGTGACGCTCGCCACCGCACTGCAGGCGCGCGGCGTCGACCGGGCCACGGCCGAGGTGGCCGCGCAGACCGGCATGACGGTGTTCGGGATCGCGTTCGCCCGGTGGATTCGCGAGGGCGAGACCCGCTCGATCGCCGACATCGAGACCGATGTCCTGCGGGAGCTGCGCTCGCTCGTCGCGCCGGCGGCCTGACGCCGCTGTGGAGATGTGATGGAGATCCATCCCAGGCGGTCATGCATCGGGGCTGGCGCGGGTTAGGCTCCCGCCGTGCGCGACCTCACCCGAATCCGCTTCTGGCTCGTCCTGTTTGTGATCGGCCTCGACATCAGCGGCGTCACCGCGTTTCCGCTCGAGGCCGAGAGCGGGCTGCTGGTGCGGATCCTGCACGCCTCGTGGTCGCCGGCGCCCGAGCACCTGCCGGTGCTCGTGGACTTCCTCGACCGCGTCCACCACGGCATCGTCGAGACCGGCCGGCAGTATCCGTTCATGGCGTACGGCACCGACTGGCTCGCGTTCGCGCACCTCGTCATCGCCGTGGCGTTCTGGGGCCCGTACCGCGACCCGGTGCGCAACATCTGGGTCGTGCACTTCGGCATGATCGCGTGCGTGGCCGTCATCCCGCTGGCCCTCATCGCCGGCCCGGTCCGCGGCATCCCGCGGTGGTGGCAGCTCATCGACATGTCGTTCGGCGTGTTCGGCATCGTGCCGCTGTTCTTCGCCGAGCGGGCGATCCGCCGCCTCGCCAAGCAGGAAGCCGCGCCCGCCGCCGACCGCGAGCAGCAGCTCGTCAGCTGACCGGACTCCGACTCTGGTTGTCCATAGTGGACCAAACCGGGCCGCTCGCCTCGGCGTCGAGCGTCAGGCGGCGGCGAAGAGCAGCTCGCGCAGGCGGGGGCGCAGGCGGAGCACCGCGATCACCAGCGGGACCGTCAGCGCCAGGCGGGCGACCAGCAGCGGGATCATCAGCTCCAGCCGCAGCGTGAAGCCGTGCTCGTCGGCGAGGGTGGCGTGCGGCAGGGCGAAGCCGGCGGCCACCACGACCGCCGCGCCGATCCGCCAGAACACCACCGTGCGCGTGCGCAGGACCGCGTCCGGATCGCCGTCGCGGCTGCGCACCAGGAGGGTGGCCAGGGCGTACCAGGCGACGGCGGCGAGGAGTTGGGTGTAGAAGAGGAACGTCTCCGCGGTACCGATGCGCTGGCCGTTTTCCAGCAGTGACAACGACGGCGTCGGCAGGCCGGGGATCACGGCGAGCAGCGCGGCGATGTCGGCGACCGCGATCAGGGCGAACAGCCCGGTGAGCGTGAGCAGCAGGAGCGTGGCGACCTCGATCCGCTCCCAGGCCGCGGCCTTCACACCCGCCACCCGTGCGCCTGCACGGCGAGCCGGTCGGCGGCCCCGGCGTCGGCGGTCAGCACGGCCCAGCGGCCCCCGGCGACCACGGTCTCGGCGCCGAACGTGACGACGGTCTCGGTGTGCATGTGGCTGACCCAGTCGTCGCGCTGCCGGCCGTCGTCGAACGTCACCACCGTGACGTCGTGGTGGTTGACCTGGCACTGGACGCTCTCCCGCACGCCCGGCTGGGCGGGCAGCCGGGACGCCTCGGCACAGCCGGCCGCGGCGGCCAGCTGGAACGGCGACGGCGGCGCGACCGGGAACAGGCTCTGGGCCGCCCACCAGCCGAGCCCCGCGATGAGCACGGCCCCGGCGATGACCAGTTCGGTCCGGGTGGAGATCACCGGCGCACTGTAGCGGACCATGGGTCAGGCCCGCCGGATCGGCATGTGCGTCGGCGCCGCCGGCCCGCCGAGGAACGTCGCGACCAGGTCGGCACACAGCCGTGGCTTCTCGATCAGCAGCGTGTGCGAGGCGTTCGGTACCACGGCGAGCTCGGCGTCGGGCAGCCCGCGGTACAGCTCCAGGGTGTGCTCGAGGGAGACGGCGTCGTCGTCGCCGACGAGCACCAGCGTGCGGCAGCCCACCGCCTTCAGCTCGGCCGCGCTCAGCGCGAGGTCCCCGGCCGCGGCGGAGGCGGCGATCCGCTCGATGACGGAGGCGAGATGGCCGGGTCCTTCCGGCGAGACCTCGGCGTGCTGGTCGTAGATGACCTGCGGGATGTCGGCGGGCGAGGCGGGCGGCAGCAGCCCGCCGTCCTGGTGGAACGCGCCGCTGATGAGCACCAGGCGCGACACCAGGTCCGGACGGGCCAGCGCGGCCAGCAGCGCCACCACCGCGCCCGCGCTGTAGCCGACCAGGGCCGCCGGCTCGCCCACGACGTGCTCCAGGAACGCGACCGTGTCGGCCGCCATGACCTGCGGGCTGAGCGGGCCGCCCGGATCCGGGGTGTGGCCGTGGCCGCGCCGCTCCGGCTGGTAGAGCCGGAACGATCCGGCCAGCGCGTCGAGGTTGCCGGCGAAGCAGCGCGAGTCGACGATCGCGCCGTGCAGCAGCACCACCGGCTCGCCCGCGCCGCGTTCGTCGTACCAGGTGCGCAGGCCGTTGATCTCGGCGTACCGCTGCATCGCGACCTCCCCCGTCGTCCGCCCTGATTGTGTCGCACGCGGCCCTGGTTTCGCAGACCCGGCGTGGCGGCCCGGCGCCGGCGACGGCCGCGTGGTGCGCATAACGAATCCGGTCAAGGAGGGGTCGTGGACTTCGCTGCGGCCGACGCGATCAACCAGGCCATCCGCCTGCTGAGCCTGCGCCACCGGGCGCGGGCCGCGACGCTGCTCGCCCCGCTGGGGCTGCATCCGGGCCAGGAGGCGCTGCTGCTCGAGCTCGACCGGACCGGCCCCCGCATCCAGGCGCAGCTCAGCGAGGCCCTCGGCTGCGAGCCGCCCAGCGTCACGCTCATGATCCGCAAGCTCGAGGCGTCCGGGCACGTCCGCCGCGCGCCGGCGCCCACCGACAGACGGGCGAGCCTGGTCGAGCTGACCGAGAGCGGCGCGGCGCTGGCCGAGCGGGTCAAGGAGACCTGGCGCGCGCTGGCCGAGGAGACCGTGGCCGGCCTGGCCGCCGCCACGGTGGCCGAGCTCCCCGGCATACTGACGGCCACGACGGGCAATGTCGACCCGCGACGCGCTCGCTTTCGTTCTCGTTAAGTGTTGCTTATATCCCCCGCTGGGCGGTTTCGCCGCCGAGATCATTCCGTTACGTTCGGTGTCGAGCCCGCCGGCCACAGTCATCCAACCCCGGGTGACCCGGGCGGGCGCCGCCGAGTCGTATTCCGAGCCGGGGACCCACCGTTCCTGGGGTGAATCCGTGACCACGGTAGGGCGCACCTTCTTCTCGCCCGAACCCGTCAGCTAACCCGGTAGGCGGTCACGGAAGAAGGACTGTGCCGTGTTCAACGGACGAACGACGCTGCGCTCCGTAGTCGTCGGCGTGGCGGTCGCCGCGCTGATCGCCCCGGCCTGCGCCGCGCACGCCGATCCGAGCCCCGAAGAAATCCAGGCCCAGATCGACAAGGGCAACAACGAGGTCGAACTCATCGTCGAGCAGTACAACAAGGTCAACGGCGACCTCGCCGCCACCCAGACGGCGCTGACGTCGCTCGAGGCCGACCTGGTGCCGCTGCAGTCCCGCATGGACGCGGCGCACGCCGACGCCGACTCGGTCGCCGTCAACGCCTACAAGACGGGCGGCGGCAACCTGCGCACCATGTCGCTGGTGCTCGGCGCCGGCTCCTCCGACGCGTTCTTCGACCGCGTCGGCACCCTCGAGCAGATCTCCCGCAGCCAGCAGCAGGACCTCGCCGCATACACGTCGGCGAAGACCACCTTCGACGCGCAGAAGCAGCGCCTCAACGAGACCCTCGCGGCGCAGAACCGGCAGAAGGCGGAGCTGGAGACCCGCAAGAAGCAGATCGAGGGTGACATCGCCCGCCTCGACGAGATGCAGCGCAAGGCCGACGCGGCGGCCAAGGCCGCGGCCGCGGCGGCGAAGAAGCCCGCCCCGACCACGAACACGAACACCAACCCCGGCGCGCCCCCGAAGGTCAACGGCGCCGCCGGCAAGGCGGTCGCCTACGCCTGGGCGCAGCGGGGCAAGCAGTACGTCTGGGGCGCCGCGGGGCCGGACACGTTCGACTGCTCGGGCCTGACCATGATGGCGTGGAAGGCGGCCGGCGTCACGCTGCCGCACAACGCCGCACAGCAGTACGCGAAGGTCCGCCACATCTCCAGAAGCCAGCTGCAGCCGGGCGACCTGGTGTTCTACAACAATCTGGGGCACGTGGGCATCTACATCGGCGACAACCAGATCATCCACGCCCCGAACAGCCGCACGGTCGTGAAGGTCTCGCCGATCGACATCGACACGCTGTACGGCTACGGCCGCCCATAACCGGGCGACGCTCGGTCCCCGTGCCTGCGGGGACCGAGCGGCAGGACGGGCGGGGCCTAGCGACGGGTCTCCGGAACCCGGCGGCGCGCCGTCATCAGCAGCGCGACCGCCCCCAGCCCCAGCAGCACGGTGATCCCGCCGGTGACCGCGTTGTTCCACACGATGCCGGCCGTGCTCGACGAGCGCTGGATGATGAACGGCGACACGATGATCCACACGCCGATCGCGGTCATCGCCCAACTGAGCCGGTACATCCGCGCGGGGGCCATGGCCAGCCCGAGCGCGATGACGCCCACCAGGATGCCCAGAATCAGGTTGTTCACCGCCACATTCGGCGCCGAACCGCTGAACCCGATGACCCACGGCGAAATGGCCAGCCAGCCACCGGCCAGCAGTACCAGCCCGTCGATGGCGACCGCCTGACCGCTCGCCGCGACCCGCTCGAACCGCTGCCGCATCTCAAGGGCGTCGGGGTGCTCCCCGATCTCGCGGTACTGCGAAACCCCGGACACAATGCACCTCCCGTACAGACGACAACCAGCTGCGTTCCAACCGGCCCACTACCCGCCACCTCCCACCCGACGCATTTCGTGGACAATCGCTCGTAATCACCCCGGTGACCCCGGTTTGATGCGAAAAACGGGTCAGCCGAAGCGGCCGGCCATCGCGTCGTACACCGCCGGCAGCAGCGCCCGCACGGCCACCGGCAGCCGCAGCCAGCCCGGCAGGTAGGCCTCGGCCCGGTCGTGACGCAGTGCACGCACGACCGCGGCGGCGGCCCGGCCGGGCGGCATCGGTCGCGGGATGCGCCGCTCGTACGCCCGCCCGCGCCGGTCGAAGAACTCGGTGTCGACGACGCCCGGCACGACGGTGGACACCCGCACCGGGCGGCCGCGCAGCTCGAGGCGCAGGCTGTGGGCGAACACGTCGAGGGCCGCCTTGGTCGCCGCGTAGACCGCCTCGCCGGCCACCCCGAGCCGGCCGGCGATCGAGGTCACGTACAGCAGGTGCCCGCCCTGCTCGCGCATCCCCGGCAGCAGCACGCGGGTCATGTCGATCGGCGCGCGCAGGTTGACCTGCAGCAGCCGGTCCAGCACCGACTCGGGCATGCCGGCGACGTCACCCGCCCAGCCGACCCCGGCGTTGCACACCAGCGCATCGACGCGGCCCCACCGCTCGAGCACCCGCTCGGCCAGGCGCGCGCCGGCGCCCGGCCGCGACAGGTCGGCGAGCACCCCGGGCACGCCGGTCTCCCGCGACACGGCCCGCAGCCGGGCCGGGTCCCGGCCGGTCACGATCACCGTGGCGCCCGCCCCGGCGAGGTCGGCGGCCACGCAGCGGCCGATGCCGGAGGAGGCACCGGTGACGAGCACCACCGATCCGGCGAGCCGCATCCTCGACCTCCGTTCGTCACCCCGGAACCGACCGGCCCCGGGCCACTACCCGGCGCCCGCCCGATGCCACTTTTTGCACCGGCTGAAGCCGGGCACCCCGGGTATCGGGGCGGCATGGACCAGCACGCGGCACGGGACCGGCCCTACCCGGAACCGGCCCCGCGCGGGTGGTGGTTCGATGCGGCGCTCGTCGCCGGGTTCGCCGCGATCACCGCGGCCCTGGCGTGGTGGCCGCCGCTGGCTCGGGCGGACCTCGCCGTCCGCGCCTGGTGCGCCGAGCGGGCGACCCCGGCGACCCTGCGCCCGGCGCTGGTGCTGGACCATCTGGGGCAGGGCGGGCCGCTGACCGCGCTGACCGTGCTGGTGTCGTTCGCCGTGGCGTGGCCGGCTGCGCTCGCTCGCCCCGATCATGCCGGCCGGCGCCACGCCGATCGTGGCGACCGTGTTCATCGTGACCCTGAAACGGTGGACCGACCGCGGCACGCCGCACAACGGCGGGGTGGAGATCTTCGCGCACCCGGGGGCAGGTCGAGTACCCGTCGGGCCACGTCATGAACGGCGTCGTCTACCCCGCGCCCGCAGGTCGAGCGCGACCGCGAACATGGCCCGCAGCCGCGCCGGGATCGACTCCCCGGGCCAGGTGCGCCGCACCGCCTCGCTGACGACGGCGCACGCCACCTCGCTCGGATGGGCGCGGCAGAGGCGGGCGAGGCGGGCCAGGTCGGCGGTGGCCACCGTGGCCCGCAGCAGCCGCCGGCCGCCCGAGGAGGCGCTGCGGTTCCAGGCCGTGGCCGGCGCGGTGCCGGAGCCGGCGAGGCGGGCCAGGCCGCCCCAGACGGTACGGCCGCGCCGCAGCCAGTCCGGCAGCGTCGCGCCGGGGCGGGCGGCCGGCATGGCGCGCCGGGTGGTCGCCGGCGCGCGGGCCTCGGCGGCGTCGGTCAGCAGGCGCTGGAGCGCGCGGACCGCGGACAGGCCGTCGGCGAGGCTGTGGTGCATCGCCACGACCAGCCGGGTCTGCCCCAGCGGCAGCCCGGTGAGCACCAGCACTCGCCACGGCGGCCCGTCGCGAGGCAGCGGCCCGCTCCAGAACTCGTCGACGGCGGCGTCCGCCCGGGCCGTCGCCGCCGCGTCGGGCAGCGTCTCGCCGTGCGCGGCGAGCGCCCGCGCCTGCACGTGGGCCGCCGGGTCGGGCACGGGCTCGACGACCCACCCCGGGCGGCGCCAGCGGCCCCGGTGCACCGGCCGCCGGCGCAGGGCGGTGAACTCCCCCAGCCGGCCGGCCAGCAGCCGCACGACGTCCTCCGCCCCGATGCTGCGGCCGTCGGGGCGCCGGCCGAGGTCGATCACGGCGCCGATCTGCTGCGGCACCGAGGCGGACTCGACGTACAGGAAGAACGCGTCCTGGGCGCGCATCGGCCAGCTGGGGCGCCGCCGCACCGGGCCCGGCGCCGCGGCCGCGGTGGCCGCCGCCGCGTCCAGGAGCGCGGCCAGGCCGAGATCGGGGCGCCCGCCCGGGCGGACCACCGCGCCGGGGGCCGGCCCGTTGAGCCGGGCCCGGACCCAGGACACCAGCTGCGCGGGCCCGGCGCACGTCTCCGCGAGGCCGCAGGCCGTCATGAGCGCGGCATTGGCCGCACCGTGGGCCGCGATCGGGCGGTACATCACGATGTCGACGCCGGCCGCCACGGCCTCCAGCGCCGTCGCGCCCCCGGCGTTGGTGATCAGCAGGTCGGCGCTCTGCAGCAGTTCGGGCATCCGGTCGACCCAGCCGAGCACCCGCAGGCGCCCGGGCGGGTGCGGCCACCGTGACAGCCGTTGCCGCAGCCGCTCGTTGCGGCCGCACACCGCCACGACCGTCACCGCCGGCACGCCCTCGGCGAGCGCCCGGACCGCCTCCTGCACGGCGCCGAAGCCGAGCGAGCCGCACGAGACCAGCACGACCGGGCGCCGCGGGTCCAGGCCGAACGACCGGCGCGCGGCGTCCGGGTCACCCGGGTGGTAGCGCCCGGCCACCGGCGGCTCGCACACGTCGACCCGCGCGCCGGGGGCGGCCACCGACGCCAGCGGCACCGCGGCCGGGTGCGCGACGAACGTGAGGTCGAGCTCCGGGTACACCCACAGCGGATGCGGCGCGAAGTCGGACACCCAGGCGCCGGCCGGAACGCCGAGCCCGCGGCGGGCCCGCAGCCAGGCGAGCCCGGCGCTGCCCAGCGGGTACGTCGACAGCACGACGTCGGGCTCGAACGCCTCGAGCACCGGCGCCAGCCGCCGGCCGGCCCACGCGCCGACGAACCGCTTGGCGGCCCGGGTGAACCAGCGGTGCCGCCACAGCGCCGCGTAGAAGAACTCGTAGAGCCAGGGGGTCAGCTCGACGTTGGTGGTGTAGATCCGCCGGAACGCCGGGCCGACCCAGCGGCCCATCACGTCGAGCGTGTCCGCCCAACGCACCACGCTGCCCGGCCACAGCCGCTCCGCCCGCTCCTGCAGCGCCCGGCCGGTCGCGTCGTGCCCGCCGCCGATGTCGGCGGACAGGATCAGGACCCGCCGCGGGTGCTGTCCCGCCGAGCGCTGCATGCCGTACCCCTTCGCCGGATTCCAAACCGGCCCGCCCTACCCGCGCCGCCATCCGGCGAAACCGTGGTTGGGCGCCCGGCACGGGGGTAGCGGGTCGCGCGGGACGGCGGGCGGACCGGAGGTCGTATTGGACGGACCGGCCGCGATGCTCGGCACGGTGCTCGCCGCCGGGGCGGCCGCCGCCTTCGGCTGCTCGTCGCTGCTGCAGTTCCGGGCCGACGGCCGGGTGCCGACGGAGCCGATGGGCCGGCCGCGCCTGTTCCTGCACCTGGTGCGCATCCCGGCCTGGCGCTGGTCCGTCGTGCTGGCGCTGGCCGCCGGACTCATCCTGCTCGCCCGCCGCGCCCCGCAGTCGCGCCGCGGATCCGCCTGACGGTGGCTACCCGTGCCGGTCTACGCAAAACGTTCGGTTTGTGCCGCGAAGGGCGCGGGTATCGGCGTGCCCGGTCAGGGTTGCGCACGAGCGGGGGGTCATGTCGAACGCGGACCGTTTCCGCTCGGCCCGGCAGGCCGAGAACTTCCCGGTCGCGCTGCGCGTCCTGCCGGCCCGCGTCCGGGCGCACCTGGAGGCGCTGTACGGCTACGCCCGCTACGTCGACGACCTCGGCGACGAGCCGGACGCGGTCGCCGGGGGCCGGTCCGAGCGCCTCGCGGCGCTCGATGCGGTGGCGCGGGCGGTGGACGACCTCTACGCCGGGCGGCCCGTCGCCGAGCCGGTCGTGCGGGCGCTCGGCCCGTGCGTGGCGGCGTGCGACCTGCCGGCGGACCCGTTGCTGCGGCTGGTCGAGGCCAACCGCGTCGACCAGGTCGTCACCCGGTACGCCACCTTCGACCAGCTCGTCCGCTACTGCATCCTGTCGGCCAACCCGGTCGGCGAGCTCGTCCTGCACGTCTTCGGCCGGGCCAGCGAGGAACGGGTCGCACTGTCCGACCGGATCTGCACCGCCCTGCAGATCATCGAGCATCTGCAGGACGTGGCCGAGGACCACCGGCGGGGCCGCGTGTACCTGCCGGGCGAGGACATGAAGCGGTTCGGGGTGTCCGAGGGTGATCTCAGTGGTGACGCCGCCACGCCGGCGCTGCGCGACCTGATCGCCCTCACCGCGCAGCGGGCGGCGGCCTGGCTCGAGTCCGGGGCACCCCTCGTCTCGAGCCTCGACGGCTGGGCGCGCCTGGCCGTCGGCGGCTACGTCGCCGGTGGCCGGGCCGCGCTGACCTCCCTGGCCCGGGCCGGCCACGACCCGCTCGCCAACCGAGTGGTCGTTCCACGGCGCCTGGTGCTGCGCCACTGGATGGCGGCGGCCCTGCGGGCGGCGGGCTGAGCGCCGCCACGACCGGCCCGGTTTGTGTTTCGGTCACCACGGTCCGGGAAGAGGCCGCTGGTCGCACAGCGGCGCCGTCCTACATACGGCATTTCAGGTGCAGTCGCTTCCAGCGTTCACCGGACGGCGCCGGCTCGGCCCACCGCCGTGGCGGGTGGGGGTCCCGTCCGATCCGCATGTTCGTTGGCGTTACGGGGGAAGGCGTTGACGAGAACCACAGCCGCATCCGAACGACACAACACCGATGAGACCGACCGGGTCGCCGACGCCTACCGGCGCTGCGAGGAACTGACCCGGCGGGAGGCCCGCAACTTCTTCTACGGCATCCGGCTGCTGCCGGTGCCCAAGCGGCGGGCGATGTCGGCAGCGTACGCGCTGGCGCGGCGCATCGACGACATCGGCGACGACGGCCTGCTCACCCCGATGGTGAAGGCAGACCGCCTGGAGGCGTTGCGCCGCGATCTGCACGGGCCGCCGGGCCGGCTCAGCGACGACCCGGTCATTCTGGCCGTCCGGGACGCGGCGTCCCGGCGGCCTATTCCGCTGTCCGCGTTCGACGAGATCATCGACGGCTGCCAGGCCGACGCCGCCGGCCGGCGCTACGAGGACTTCGACGACCTGCTGTGGTACTGCCGCAGCGTCGCCGGCTCGGTGGGCCGCATCAGCGTCGGCGTCTTCGGCAGCCGCGACCAGCGGCGCGCCGCCGCCTACGGCGACGCCCTCGGCGTGGCCCTGCAGCTGACGAACATCCTGCGGGACCTGGCCGAGGACGCGGGTCTCGGCCGGCGGTACCTGCCGGCCGGCGACCTGCGGCGCTTCGGCTGCGAGCTGCGTTGGGAGGACGGGCGCTTCACGGACGCCCCGGACCGCCTGGCCGCCCTCGTGCAGTTCGAGGCGAGCCGCGCGGACACCTGGTACGGCAACGGCCTGCGCCTGCTGCCCCTGCTCGACCGGCGAAGCGCCGCCTGCGTGGCCACCATGGCCGGCATCTACCGGGACCTGTTGCGCCGCATCGCCCGGAATCCGATGGCCGTCACCGCCGGGCGGATCTCGCTGCCGACCGCGCGCAAGGCCTGGATCGCCGGCCGCTCGCTGACCCGGGCGACGGCATGAGCGGTACGGAGCGAAGCGGAGTGGCCGCTCATCATGAACGTCTCAACTCATGCGGGCGCCGGAGCGAAGCGGAGGTGCTGGCATGAGCGGTACGGAGCGAAGCGGAGTGGCCGCTCATCATGAACGTCTCAACTCATGCGGGCGCCGGAGCGAAGCGGAGGTGCTGGCATGAGCGGTACGGAGCGAAGCGGAGTGGCCGCTCATCATGAACGTCTCAACTCATGCGGGCGCCGGAGCGAAGCGGAGGTGCTGGCATGAGCGGAGCGTCCGCCGGACGCGGCGGGCCCGAGCCGGTCTGCGTCATCGGCGGGGGCCTCGCCGGCATCGCCGCGGCGGTCCGCATCGCGCGGGCCGGCCGGCCCGTGACCCTGCTGGAGCGCCGCTCGCGGCTGGGCGGGGCGACCTACACGTTCCAGCGCCGCGGCGTGCCCGTCGACACCGGCCAGCACGTGTTCCTGCGCTGCTACACCGAGTACCGCGAGCTGCTGCGCACGATCGG
This sequence comes from Dactylosporangium sp. CA-139066, assembly GCF_050936175.1. Lineage (NCBI taxonomy): Bacteria > Bacillati > Actinomycetota > Actinomycetes > Micromonosporales > Micromonosporaceae > Dactylosporangium > Dactylosporangium sp. CA-139066. Next base: position 6,139,777 of record NZ_JBNJNH010000001.1, read on the forward strand.
CGGCGAGCCCCACGTCGAGCTGCAGCGGCGGTTCACGGTCCCGGTGCTCGCCCCCGGCGGCCGGCAGTACGGGCTGCGCCGCTACGCCCTGCCGGCGCCCGCGCACCTCGTGCCGGCGCTGCTGCGCTACGGGCTGCTCAGCCGCCCCGAGCGCTGGGCCGCGATCCGGGCGGCGGCGGCCCTGCGCGGCGTGGCCGTGGAGGATCCCGCGGCCGACGAGGTCACCTTCGGGCAGTGGCTCGCCGAGCACGGACAGGGGCCGGGTGCGGTGCGGCGGCTCTGGGACGTCGTCACCCTCGCCGCGCTGAACGTGCCCAGCGCCGAGGCCTCGCTCGCCCTGGCCGCGCACGTCTTCCGCACGGGGCTGCTCGACGCGGCCGACGCCGCCGACATCGGCCGGTTGACCGCGCCGCTGGCCACCGTCCACGCCGAGACCGCGCTGCACCTGCTGCGCCGCATCGGCGCCCGGGTGCGCTGCGGCGCGGCCGTGCGGCGCATCGAGCGCGACGGGGCCGGGTACACCGTCGCGGCCGGCGGCGGCGAGGTGCGCACGCCCGCCGTCGTCCTCGCGGTGCCGCACCCCGCCGCCAGCCGGCTGGTGCCGGCCGGGGCCGTGCCCGACCCGCGGCGCTGGCTCGAGCTGGGGACCTCGCCGATCGTCAACGTGCACCTGCACTACGCGGCGCCGGTGACCGCCCTGCCGTTCGCCGCGGCGGTCGACTCGCCCGTGCAATGGCTGTTCCGGCTCCCCGCCGCCGCGGGCGACGCCGGCCAGCGGCTGGTGCTGTCGCTGTCCGGGGCCGGGGCGCTCATCGACGTCCCGGCGTCCGACCTCATCGACCGCTATCGGGACGCGGTCGCCGAGCTGCTGCCCCGTGCCCGCGCGACGGAGCTGCTCGACGCGTTCGTCACCCGCGAACCGCACGCCACGATCCGGCAGTCGCCGGGCGTGCAGGCGCTGCGGCCGCCCGCCGCCACGCGGTTTCCCGGCCTGGTCCTGGCCGGCGCGTGGACCGCCACAGGATGGCCGGACACCATGGAGGGCGCGGTCCGCAGCGGCAACGCCGCCGCCGACATCGTCCTCCGGCACCTTGCATCAGCTTCCGCATCTGAGTCCTGAGGAGTACGACACGATGACCGCGACCCGGACCGACAGCGTCAGCGACGCCATGAGGAGCATCAGCCAGCGCATCGAGCCGGAGCTGCGCGCGGCCGTCGACGCCCTGGACGAGCGCAACCGGCTCGTGGCCGGCTACCAGCTCGGGTTCTGGGACGCCGAGGGTGAACCGGCGACCGGCAGCGGCAAGGGCCTGCGGCCGACCCTGGCCATGGTCTGCGCGGGCGCGGCCGGCGGCGACCGCGACGTCGCCGTGCCGGCCGCCGTCGCGGTCGAGCTCGTCCACTCCTTCTCACTCCTGCACGACGACGTCATGGACATGGACACCACCCGCCGGCACCGGGCGACCGCGTGGACGGTGTACGGCCTCGACGCCGCCATCCTGGCCGGGGACGCGCTGCTGCTGCTCGCCATGCAGAAGATCGCCGAGGGCGGGCGCGCCGAGGCGGCCGAGCGCCTCGCGGCCGACGTCCACCGTCTCCTCGCCGGCCAGGCCGCGGATGCGGAGCTGGAGCGGGCGCCGACGGCGACCCTCGCGGCGGCGATGGACATGGCCGCCGGGAAGACGGCGGCGCTGTGCGCCGGCGCCTGCGCGCTGGGCGCGATCCTCGCCGGCGCCTCCGCCGAGGTCGTCGGCCGGCTCAGCGCCTACGGCCATCACCTCGGCCTCGCCTACCAGCTGCGCGACGACCTCCTCGGCGTGTGGGGCGACCCGCGCCAGACCGGCAAGCCGGTCGGCTCCGACGTGCGGTCGCGCAAGAAGAGCATCCCCGTCGCCTACGCGCTGCAGCACGACAGCGCGGCCGGGCGCCGCCTCGCCGCCCGCTACAGCAGCGGCGACCCCGTGACGGTGCAGGAGGTCGCGGTCATCACCGCGCTGCTGCACCAGTGCGGCGCCGACGAGTGGACCGCCGAACGGGCCGAGGCGGAGTGCGAGGCGGCGCTGGCCCAGCTCGACGGAGCCGGGCTCGACCCGGGCGAGCGCGACCTGCTCGCCGCCATCGCCGCCTTCGCCGCCGGGAGGGATCGTTGATGGCGGCCCAGACCACGACCGGCACCGTCGCCGCCCCGGCCGCGCCGGGCCTCGGGACGCCGGACGATCGCGGCGCCGCGCACGAGGCGCTGCGGCGCGGGCGGCAGTGGCTGCTCGAGCACCAGGACCCGGCCGGCTGGTGGAAGGGCGAGCTGCGCACGAACGTCACCATGGAGGCCGAGGACCTGCTGCTGCGGCGGTTCCTGGGTGTCCTCGTGCCCGAGGACACCGCCGCGACCGCGCGCTGGATCCGCGCGCAGCAGCGGCCCGACGGCGCCTGGGCCACCTTCCACGGCGGGCCCGGCGACCTGTCCACCACCATCGAGGCGTACGTCGCGCTGCGGCTGGCCGGCGACAAGCCGGGCGAGCGGCACATGCGCGAAGCCGCCCGCTTCGTGCGCTCCGCCGGCGGCGTCGAGCACAGCCGCGTGTTCACCCGGATCTGGCTCGCCCTCTTCGGGCAGTGGCCGTGGTCGCGCCTGCCGGCCGTCCCGCCCGAGCTGATCCTGCTGCCGAAGTGGATGCCGTTCAACGTCTACGACTTCGCGTGCTGGGCCCGGCAGACGATCGTGCCGCTGGCCATCGTGCGGACCGTCCGGCCGGTGCGCGACCTGGGCTTCGCCGTGCCGGAGCTGTTCGGCGGGGGCTCGCCGCCGGCGGCGCCCGCGCCGGCCAGCGTGGCCGGCGTCCTGCACCGGCTCGACCGGCTGGCCGCGGGCTACGACCGGATCGCCGTGCGCACCGTGCGCCGGCACGCGCTGCGCCGCGCCGCGGAGTGGATCGTGGCGCGCCAGGAGGCGGACGGCTCGTGGGGCGGCATCCAGCCGCCGTGGGTGTACTCGCTGATCGCCCTGCACCTGCTGGGCTACCCGCTCGACCATCCGGTGCTGCGGGCGGGCCTGCAGGGCCTGGAACGGTTCACGGTGCGCGAGGAGCACGAGGACGGCGCGATCCGCCGCCTGGAGGCCTGCCAGTCGCCCGTCTGGGACACCGCGCTGGCCGCCCTCGCGCTGGCCGACTCCGGTGTGCCGCCGCGGCACCCGGCACTGCGCACCGCCGGGCGCTGGCTGCTGCGCGAGGAGGTCCGTATTCCCGGCGACTGGAAGGTCCGCCGGCCGGCGGCCGAGCCGGCCGGGTGGGCGTTCGAGTTCGACAACGACCGGTACCCGGACACCGACGACACGGCGGCGGTCATGCTGGCGCTGCACGGCTGCGGCGCGCCGAGCGCCGGGGCCCGCTCGCGGGCGGTGCGGTGGCTGGAGGCCATGCAGAGCCGCGACGGCGGCTGGGGCGCGTTCGATGCCGACAACACCCGCCGGATCGTCGCGCGGCTGCCGTTCTGCGACTTCGGCGAGGTCATCGACCCGCCCAGCGCCGACGTCACCGCGCACGTGGTCGAGGCGCTGTGCCGGGAGGGGCGGGCCGGCACCGCCGCCGTGCGCCGGGGCGTGCGGTGGCTGCTGCGGGCCCAGGAGCGCGACGGTTCCTGGTTCGGCCGCTGGGGCGCCAACCACGTCTACGGCACCGCGGCCGTCCTGCCGGCCCTGGCCGCCGCCGGCGTCACCGCCGACCATCCGGCCGTGCGCCGGGCCGTGGGCTGGCTGCGCGTACACCAGAACGACGACGGCGGCTGGGGCGAGGACATGCGCTCCTACCGGCGCCCGGAGTGGATCGGCCGGGGACCGTCGACCGCATCCCAGACCGCCTGGGCCCTCATGGCCCTGCACGCCGCGGACGAGGGCGCCGGCGACGCGGCGGCCGGCGGCGTGCGCTGGCTCGTCGAGCACCAGCGCCCGGACGGCTCCTGGGACGAGCCGCAGTACACCGGCACCGGCTTCCCCGGCGACTTCTTCATCAACTACGGGCTGTACCGCCAGGTGTATCCGGTCCTCGCGCTGGGCCGGCTCCTCCGCGGCGAGGAGGCGCGATGACCGGCCGGCAACCGTGGGCCGTGTGTGCCGCCATGCAGATGGAGCTCGACGCGCTGCGCCGGGGCTTCGCGACGCTGCCCGAGCAGCGGCGCCCGGCGCTGCACCGCACCGGCGTCGGCCCCTGGCGGGCGAGCCGCCACGGCCGCGGCGACCCCGCCCGCTCGGAGGGGCCGTTGGCCGTGGCCGGCATCGCGGGCGCCCTGCCCGGCGCGGCGCTGCGGGCCGGCGACGTCGTCGTGGCCGACACCGTGCTCGCCGACCCCGCGCCCGGCCTGCCCGCGCCGCCGCCCCGGTCGGTGCCGGCCGCCCCGGCGATGGCCGCGACGCTGCGCGGCTACGGCTTCCGCGTGCACGTCGGCCCGGTGATCAGCACGTGGCGCCCGGTGAGCGGCGCGGGCCGCCGGCGGCTGGCCGAGCGGGGCGCGCTCGCCGTCGACATGGAGAGCGCCTGGCTGCTCGGCGAGCGCCCGGAGCGGCCCACGGCGTGCGTGCGCGTCATCGGCGACACCGCGGCGCACTCGCTGTACCGCCCGTCGACCGTGACCGACGTGCGCGCCGCGCTGGAGACGCTCTCGACGCTCGCCGCCGCGCTGGCGGACTGGGCCGACGCCGCCGGCCTCGACCGGACCGTGCTCGCCGCGCCCCGCTCGTTCTGCGCCGGCGTCGAGCGCGCCATCGCCGTCGTCGAGCAGGTCCTCGACCGGCACGGGCCGCCCGTGTACGTCCGCAAGCAGATCGTGCACAACACGCGGGTCGTGGCCGACCTCGAGTCCCGCGGGGCCGTCTTCGTCGACGAGCTGGACGAGGTGCCGGCCGGCAGCCAGGTGGTCTTCTCCGCCCACGGCGTCGCGCCCGCCGTCCGCGCGACCGCCGACGGCCGGCAGCTGGCCGTCATCGACGCCACCTGCCCCCTCGTCACCAAGGTGCACACCGAGGCGCGCCGGTTCGCCGCGCAGGGCAACACCATCCTGCTCGTCGGGCACGCCGGGCACGAGGAGGTCGAGGGCACCATGGGCGAGGCGCCCGGCCGCACGCTGCTGGTGCCGGACGTGGCCACCGCGGAACGCATCGCGGTGCCCGACCCGTCGCGCGTCGGGTACCTGCTGCAGACGACGCTCGCCCTCGACGAGGCGGCCGACATCGTGGACGCGCTGCGCCGCCGGTTCCCGGCGCTGCAGGGGCCGCCGTCGGAGGACATCTGCTACGCCACGACGAACCGGCAGCGGGCGGTGGCGGAGCTGGCCGGCCGGTGCGACATCGTGCTCGTGCTCGGGTCGGCCAACTCGTCGAACTCCCTGCGGCTCGTCGAGGTGGCGCGGCGCCAGGGCCGACCGGCGTACCTCATCGACCACCCCGGCGACATCGACCTGCGCTGGCTGGCCGGGGCGTCCACGGTCGGCGTGACGGCGGGGGCGTCCGCCCCGCCCGGCCTGGTGGACGAGGTGGTGGCGGTCCTGTCGGGGCTCGGCGCCGCCGAGGTGACCGAACACGTGACGGCGGTCGAATCGGTCGAGTTCGTGCTGCCGAAGGAGGTGCGTTGACATGGCGATGCCAGTGCGGCAGAGCCTGAAGGTGGGCGGCTACATCGTCGGGCAGCGGCTGCGGGGGCGGCGCAAGTTCCCGATCCTGCTCGAGCTGGAGCCGCTGTTCGCCTGCAATCTCAAGTGCGCCGGCTGCGGCAAGATCGAGCAGCCGCACGATGTGCTCAAGCAGCGCATGCCGGTCGAGCAGGCGATCGCGGCGGTCGAGGAGTGCGGGGCGCCGATGGTCTCCATCGCCGGCGGCGAACCGCTCATGCACCCGCAGATCGACGAGATCGTGCGCCGGCTCATCGCGCAGCGGCGGTACGTGTTCCTGTGCACCAACGCCCTGCTGCTGCCCAAGAAGCTCGATCAGTTCAAGCCGTCGCGGTACTTCGCGTTCACGGTCCACATCGACGGGCTGCGGGACCGCCACGACGAGTCGGTGTGCAAGCCCGGTGTGTTCGACGCCGCCGTCGCCGCGGTCCGCGAGGCCCAGCGGCGCGGGTTCCGGATCACCACGAACAGCACCTTCTTCTCCACCGACACGCCGCAGAGCGTCATCGAGGTGCTGAACTACCTCAACGACGACCTTCGGGTCGACCAGATGATGATTTCGCCGGCGTACGCGTACGAGCGCGCCCCGGACCAGGAGCACTTCCTCGGCGTCGAGCAGACGCGCCGGCTCTTCTCCGCCGTGTTCGCCGAGGGCCGCCGCAAACGCTGGCGGCTCAACCACTCGCCGCTGTTCCTCGACTTCCTCGAGGGCCGGGTGGACTTCCCGTGCACCGCCTGGGCCATCCCGTCGTACTCGCCGCTGGGCTGGCAGCGCCCCTGCTACCTGATGGCGGACGGCTACGCCGGGACGTACCGGGAGCTGCTGGAGGAGACCGACTGGCAGCGCTACGGCCGCGGCCGCGACGAGCGCTGCGCCAACTGCATGGCCCACTGCGGCTACGAGCCCACGGCCGTCATCGCCACGATGGGATCGCTGCGCCAGTCGGTGCGGGCGCTGCATTCGGGCTGAGCCGCCCCCGATGCCGGGCACGTCCGCCGGGCGCGCCCGGTTCACGGCCGGGGCTGACGGATAACCGGCACCGCCGAACAGGTCACAGGCGGTGCCGGCGGTGCGACCCTGGGCCCATGGAGAATCCATCCACGGTCGATCCGCAGTACGCGCTGGCGCGGGCTCAGGAGGAGTACGACCGGCTCGCGCGACAGGCCGCGTTCCTGCGCGGCACCACCGAACGGCTCCTGCGGGCGGCGGGCGTCGGGCCCGGGATGCGGGTGCTCGACGTCGGCAGCGGGGCCGGCGACGTGGCGCTGCTCGCCGCCGAGCTCGTCGGGCCCGGGGGCGAGGTCGTCGGCGTCGACGTCGACGGCGCGGCGCTGCGGGTGGCGCGCGGGCGGGCCGAGGCGCTCGGGCTGCGCCACGTGCGGTTCGTCGAGGGCAACGCCGACGGCGCCGAAGTCGGCGACGGGTTCGACGCCGCCGTCGGGCGGCTCGTGCTCATGTACCGCGCCGACCCGGCCGAGGCCGTCCGGCGCATCGCCGAGCGGGTGCGGCCCGGCGGCGTGGTCGCGTTCCAGGAGCTCGACCAGGACCCGGCGATCACCGCGCGGTCGCTGCCCGAGGAGACGCTGTGGAACGAGATCGGCGTGCAGGTGGTCGAGACGTTCCGGCGGGCGGGGATGCAGGTGCGGATGGGGCGGCAGCTGTTCGGGGCCTTCCTCGCCGCCGGGCTGCCGGCGCCGGCCATGCTCGACGAGGCGCTCACCGGCGGCGGGCCCGACTTCGCCGGGTACGCCTGGCTCGCCGGCGTCGCCCGCGCGCTCGCGCCGGTGATGGCGAAGACCGGGGTCGCCGATCCGGAGCGGCTGGGGCTCGACACCCTGGCCGAGCGCATCCGCGACGACGCGGTCGCCCGCAACGCCGTCGTGTGGACGCCGGCGTTCGTCGGGGCCTACGCGCGGCGCTGAGCCACTACTTCTGGTACCCGTTGTTGTCGCAGGTGCGCCGCTGCAGCACGCAGTCCTTGGTCCGCTTGTTCATGGTGGCGACGTCCCACATCACGAACGCGTCGCCGTGCATCGACGAGGCGCTCTTGCCCTCCCTGTCGGAGGACAGGTAGTACCCGTCGGGCGTGCCCTTGGCCCCGTACTGGATGTCGAACGTGATCGCCGGGATCTTCACGGGGTGGTCCGCCGGGCAGGCGTTGCCGGACCCGAACGCCACGTGGTCCTTGTGGTTGGGGCTGTCGAGGTGCTCGCCGTCCCAGCAGTCCGGGAACTGCAGGATGAAGTGCAGCGTCGCGTTCCCGCCGCAGATGGGCCAGTTCCCGTTGGTACTGCGGGCAACGCCGTCGAGGTCGCCGGGCCCGTAGAAGGCGCAGTAGAACTGCCCGCTGCTCCCCCGCGGCGTCGGTACCTTCTTCTTGGCGTCCCCGGCGATCATGCGCAGCCCGTTGGGCATCGGCATCTGGCCGGTGGAGGTGTTCATGAGCGAGCGGTAGTACACCCGGAACCCGGTCGTCTCCACGGGCTTGCCGGTCGCGTTGTCGTACAGCGTCGGCACCCAGTAGGCGGAGTGGTCCTGCACGGGCTTGCAGGTCGTCGCGGTGTACTTCGCCAGGTCCTCGGCCACCGTCCCGGCCGCGGCCGCGTTGTTGCCGACGAACGAGTGCATGTGCGAGGCCCCCGGCAGCCCCGGCGCGACGATCGGGTCGTCGGCCAGCGAGTGGCTGTACTGGCAGTCGGCCCGGAACTCCGGCAGGTTGCCGACCCCGGCCGGCACCGGGTCGGTCGCCATCGCCTTGTACGCGTCGACCTGCGCCTTCCAGGCCGCCTTGTCGACGGGCACCCACCCGGTGGCTGGCACCTTGGTCGTGGCGCCGGCCGACGGCGCCGCGGCCCCCGACAGTCCGGCCGCACCGGAGGCCGGGCCGGACGCCGCCGCACCGGGCGCGTCGCCCGTCGCGGCCGAGGCCGTCCCGGCGGCGGGGGCACCGTCCACACTCGACGGTGTGGCGCCGGCACTCACCCGCCCCACGTAGACGGCCACACCGGCGACGACGATCATGACAAGGGCCACCACGCCCCACTTGCCCCAGGCGAGCCGCCCAAGGCGGATCAAGGCGTTCGGCACGCCGGTATGTTAGGGCGCCCCGGCCGCACCCGACAGCGATCTAAAACGCATTTAACAGAGACCTAAGGGCGTCACTGAACGGGCCGAAGGTTTCGAGCTCCTCGAGCGTCCACTCGGGAACCGGGGACGGGAACTCTCGGCCGAGGCGAAGCTCGAGCAGGCCGTACATGGCCTGGCTGGTGCCGACGGCGCAAAGGGCGCGCAGGCAGCGTCGGGCCAGGTCGAGGTCGGCGTAGGCGAACACGGCCTGGCCGACCAGGCTCTTGAGCAGGCCGACCGCGGGCTCGTACCGCAGCACGCCCAGGGCGTCGACGATCGCGGTCAGCTGGGTCACGTCCCGCGGGCGGGCGTCGGACTTCAGCCACTCGCACAGCACCGCGCCGACGTCGGGCAGCGCGGTGCCGTCGAACGGGCGCGGGCCGAACACCTCGCAGCGGCGCGGGCCCAGGCGCTCGACGTCCCACGGCATGTCCTGCCACGGCGATGGGATGCGGCCGGCGGCGATCAGCGACTGCGACTCGGTGTCGTTGCGGTACGCCAGGGGGATCACCGTCTTCGGCAGCTTCTGCCCCGTCGAGGCCGACTGCGCGGAGTTGAGGTCCATCCCGACCCGGCGCGGGCCCATCCGCATCCAGTCCCTCAGCGGGATCCGGGCCGTCGCCGCGGTCGCGTCGACCGTGACCGTGATGTCGTCCAGGTCCCACTCGTCGTCGGTCGTCACGGCGGCCAGGTTAGCTCGGGCCGGTGGTGACGACCTTCAGCACCGTGGTCCACCAGTCGCCGGACGACTCCGCGGTGGGGCCTTCCTCCGGCTCCACGTCGCGGCTCGGGCCGACGGTGTGCAGCTCGTACGGCCGGGCGTGCAGCTCCGTCGTCGAGGCGATCACCATGAGCCAGTCGCGGTAGGAGGTGCCGGGGGTGGACAGCAGGTCCGCGGGCAGGATGAAGTCGACGGGCCGGCCGCTGGACACCGCCGCCGTGCCGCCGGGCTCGATGCGGCCGTAGCGGAACAGGCTGCCGTCGATCTTGAAGCGTTCGGTGAGGTCCAGCAGCACGCAGTACAACGGCCGGCTCGTGGTGTTTCGCAGGCGCAGGAAGACGCTGGGCGGGGCCGGAACGCCCCAGCGGGTGCCGTAGGCCACGCGCAGCACGCCGTCGGGGCCGGGCGGGAGCGCCGGCCGGTCGCGGGGCACGACCATCTCGTCGGGTCTGGCCTCGACGACCTCGAGGTGGACGCCGCCGGCGATGCGCGAGCTGGGGTTGCTCAGGCTCTTGACCCGCCACCAGCGGGCGATGTGGTGCAGCCGGCCGAGGGTCGGGGGCTCGGCGAGGGTCGCGATCTGCTCGTCGCCGGCGCGGTCGATCAGGCGGACGCCGCCGGGCGCCGGGGCCAGCAGCAGCTCGGCGTCCTCCTCGGCGGTGAGGCGGATCCGCGGGTCGTCGCCGGCGAATGTCGCGGGCAGCGGGGGCAGCCCGGCGGCGAGGGCGAAGAGGGTCAGCCGGGCGGCGTTGCGGAACTTCAACAAGTACGCCCGGCCGGGATCCGGCGTCCAGCCGTACGGGTACACCAGGCTGCGGGCCGCCTCCGCCCGCGAGACGGCGACCAGGCGGGCCGACGACGGGCCGTCCAGGACGAACCGCGCCGGGCCGGGCTCGACGCCGTGCGCGAGGCCGGCGTTGACCTCCCAGCCGTCGCGGCCGTGGCGCATGAGGATCGCCGGCGGGTCGCCGAGCGCCTCGCCGCCGAACACCTGCAGGTCGGCGGCGCCGGGCCCGGGCGGGTAGATCAGCGGCCGCTGGCGGGGGAACCGGCCCTCGACCTGGTTGCGGGCCACGGCGACCAGCTCTCGGTAGGAGACGCCACGGCCGGCGCGGCGCAGGGCGCACAGCAGCGCCCAGCTGAAGCGGCCGTACACCCGGTCGCCGTCGCGGCGCTCCTCGGCGGCCGCCTCCTCCTTGTGGGACGCGGCCAGCAGGACGTGGCGGGCGGCGGGCGGGCCGGCCGCGTACCGCTCGGCGAGATCCGGCAGCAGGTGGTACGCCGGCGGCTGCATGGCCGGGGCGGCCTTGCGCAGCCAGATGTCCTCGCGGGTGGCGCCGCCGGCGTGGCAGCTGTCCAGCACGACGACGACGTGCGCGCCGCCCTCGGCGACCTCGTCCAGCAGCAGCGCGAGCTCCTTGTCGAGCAGCTCGGGCCGCCCGTCGACGCGGCTGTCGGCGCAGACGAGGGTCTCCAGGCGCCCGTCGGACTCCAGGTGCCAGTAGTGGTCGGGCACCTGGAACGTGGAGCCGTGGCCGCTGAACCAGAACAGCGCGACGTCGCCGGCCCCGGCCTTCGCCAGGTGGGTGCGGAACCCCTCGACGATCGCGGCCCCGGTCGCGGCCCCGTCGAGCAGCACCCGCTCGTCGACGGCGAAGCCGTGGTCCAGGCGCTGCTTGATCAGCTCGACGGCGGCCTCGACGTCGTTGCGGCACCCTGACAGGGTCCCGAACTCGGGGCTCGCGTACTCGTTGATGCCCACCATCAGGGCGTAGATGGTCCCCACTCTGCTATCTGACGGACAGCACGCCGCCCGGCGCAAGGCCGGGCGGAGCGGCTGGGTGTGGTGCCGGGCCTCGTCCGCTGGAGCGGCCCGCCGGGGTCGGCCGGACGGGGGCCGTCGACGTGGACCTCGAGCGGCCCGAGCACACGCATGAGCATGACGCGGGCCATGGCAGTTGGCGGCCGTCCGTATGATGACGCGATGCCGCGCCCCGAGATGGTCCCGCCGCCGGCCGCGGACGCGGTGACGTTCCGGCCCGCCTTCTGGCCCGCCTTCGGTTTCGGGGTGGCGATCTTCCTCGCGACCTGGGCGGTGCTCCTGCTCGCGGTGGCCCTGACCCCGTGGGCGACGACCGGTTCGGGTTGGTGGCTCCTCGCCGTGGACGCCGTCGCCGGATCGCTCGTCTACGCCACGACGTTCGCCGGCCTGCGCCGGCTGTGGTGCCGGGACTGGGTGCGCGTCTCCAGCGCGGGCCTGGAGCTGGTCAGCCGCGGCCGCGCGCCGGTGCTGCTGCGCTGGCCGGCGGTGGGCTCGGTACGCCTCGTGCGGCGCTGGGCCACGCCGACGCTGGTCGTGACGCCGGCCGGGCCGGATGGCGCCCCGCTCACCGTCGCCGTGTGGCTGATGCGGCCCGGCCGGCCCGCGCTGCTCGCCGCCCTGCAACGCCACCGGCCCGCGATGGCTCAGGACTCGACGGTGGCCCGGACGATGTTGTGATCGGACAGGCCCTCCGCGTCCTCGACCGTCGCGGCGCTCACCGTGGTGCCGTGGACGGCGACGTGGTCGATGTACGGCGACCGCGCGCCCGGGCGGGTCGATAGCGAGCCGGGCGGGTACGCGGCCAGGGCGAAGCCGGGGCCGAGGCCGGCGGCGACGGCGGCCTCGTCGGCGTTGAAGTCGCCGAGCAGCACCGCCGGGCCCGGCACGGAGCGGGCCAGGCCGGCCAGGCGGGCCAGGTGCGCGGCGCGGGCGGGGCCGAAGCCGACGTGCGTGCTGACGGTGAGCACGCCCTCGATCTCCACGGCGAGCAGGCCCTTGCCCGGGTCGTCCGGAAACGGCTCGGCTTCCAGGTCGCGACGGTGAACACGGGGCACGACCCTATCGAACGGAATCCGGTTGCCGGGCGTCCTACCGTGGAGGGGATGGATGGTTTCGAGGTGCGCGCATACCGCGCCGGCGACGCGCAGGCGGTCGCCGATCTGATCAATGCCGTGTTCGCGGCCGGGGGCGTGCGCACCGGGCACGCCGCCGCCGAGGTCGACGCGATGGTGGCGCACGAGGTCCGGGACGCCGCGACGGACACGCGCCTCGTCGTCGACGGCGACGGGCGGCTCGCCGGCGTGGCGCTGGTGCCGCTGCCGCCGCCCGGTGGGCACCGGCTCGAGCTCGTCGGCGGGGTCCACCCGGGGCACCGCGGCGCCGGGATCGGCCGGGA